>BBMW01000001.1 GCA_000759755.1 Citrobacter werkmanii NBRC 105721 | reverse complement strand
CTCGGCAAAACGCTGCCACGCTTTAGCGCACATACCTGGTATCGTGAGCCAACCGAAGCCGATCGCGCGAAAGGTGCGTTTGATAGCATTGGTCTGATGGATCTGAACAAACTGGAAGGGGCAATCAGCGATCCGGCGATGCAGTTTTATCTGTGCGGCCCGGTCGGCTTTATGCAGTTCGCCGCGAAGCAACTGGTCGGTCTGGGCGTGAAAAACGAGAACATTCATTACGAATGCTTCGGCCCGCATAAAGTATTGTAATCACGTCATGCCGGATGGCGCTGCGCTTATCCGGCCTACGGGATGTTGTAGGCCGGATAAGGTGTTTACACCGCCATCCGGCAAGCATGACGCGGCTTAGATTGCCGCGTCGTCTTCTTCACCGGTACGAATACGAATAACGCGCGCCACGTCGAAAACAAAAATCTTACCGTCACCGATTTTACCGGTCTGCGCGGTACGGATAATGGTGTCAACGCAGGTATCGACGATGTCGTCGGTAACCACAATTTCAATTTTTACCTTCGGCAGAAAATCAACCATGTATTCCGCACCACGGTACAACTCGGTATGGCCTTTCTGACGGCCAAACCCTTTCACTTCTGTCACTGTCATACCGGTAATACCGACTTCAGCCAGCGCTTCACGGACGTCGTCCAGCTTGAAAGGTTTAATAATCGCATCAATCTTTTTCATGCTATTCCTTGAAAAGGTCGCCTGTCTTTTGATCGAATAAAACTAACATAATCCGCAGATTTATTCTTTGAAATCGTTTGCATCCAGCTCATGGCGAGAGAGCAACTTGTAGAATTCGGTGCGGTTGCGCCCCGCCATTCGCGCCGCATGGGTCACATTGCCTTTTGTGATTTGCAGCAGCTTGCGCAGGTAGTTGAGTTCAAACTGATTGCGCGCTTCTACAAACGTCGGCAGCGCGGTGTTCTCCCCTTCCAGGGCCTGCTCCACCAGCGCATCGCTGATCACCGGCGAAGAGGTCAAGGCCACGCACTGCTCGATCACGTTGACCAACTGACGCACATTGCCCGGCCAACTGGCGGTCATCAAGCGCTTCATGGCGTCGGTAGAAAAGGCGCGCACAAACGGCTTATGCCGTTCTGCAGACTGTCGCAGCAGATGGTTTGCCAGCAACGGAATATCTTCCGTACGCTCGGCCAGCGCCGGGATCTTCAGGCTTACCACGTTGAGGCGATAGTACAAATCTTCGCGAAACTCGCCCCGCGCCATCGCTTTCGGCAGGTCGCGGTGGGTAGCGGATATAATGCGCACATCAATGTCGATATCGCGGTTACTGCCCAGCGGCCTGACCTTGCGCTCCTGTAAAACGCGCAGCAATTTGACCTGTAACGGCGCGGGCATATCGCCAATCTCATCAAGAAACAGCGTCCCGCCTTCCGCCGCCTGAAACAGGCCCTCACGATTGCTTACCGCCCCGGTAAAGGCACCGCGCGCATGCCCAAACAGTTCGGACTCCAGCAGTTGTTCCGGTAACGCGCCACAGTTAATGGCAATAAAAGGCTTGTGACTACGCGGGCTGGCATTATGAATCGCCTGGGCAAACACCTCTTTCCCGGTTCCGCTCTGACCGTTAATCAATACGCTAACATCTGATTGCGCGACCATCCGCGCCTGTTCTAACAAACGCAGCATCAGCGGACTGCGGGTGACGATGGACTCACGCCAACTGTCATCAGTGGCTGGCGCAGACTGTTCCAATGCACCATCAATCGCGTGGTATAACGCGTCTTTATCCACCGGCTTGGTGAGAAAACTGAACACCCCTTGCTGCGTCGCGGCAACGGCGTCAGGGATGGAACCGTGAGCAGTGAGGATAATAACCGGCATTCCAGGCTGCACTTTCTGGATTTCAGTAAACAGCTGCATGCCGTCCATTTCATCCATGCGCAGGTCACTGATAACCAGATCCACTTTTTCGCGGTTCAGCACCCGTAACCCTTCCTGCCCACTTTCTGCGGTTACGACGCTGTAGCCTTCGCTGGTCAGTCGCATACCGAGCAATTTCAACAGGCCCGGATCGTCATCCACCAGCAGCAGATGTGCGGGCTTACGGCTTATCATGGTGTGACCTCATCGGCAGATGGCGCAGTGCCATCCTCGTTATCAGGCGTGGTGAGTTTATCATTTCCGTGCGGCGCATCAGGATTGTAGCTGCCGGCAGGTTTGCGCGTGGAAAGCTGACGTTCAATATCGGTCAGATTTTCCAGCTTACGGGTTGTGAGATCGAGCTGGGACTGCAAATGCTGCTGCTGTTGACGCAGAGTATCCAGATCACTGTCCGATGTTTGCTGGAGTTTGCTGTAGCGCATACGCTCTTCGGCAAGCTGCAGTTGTAGCGTTTGGCTGCTGAGCCAGACCTGATACAGGGGTCTTACTTGCGGCGGAATTTGCGGGCTTAATGCGTCGAGGCGCGTAACAGCCTCCCGTCTTTCAGGTGGCGTAATATTGGCGTTATCGAGCAGGATCCCGCGCCTGAAAGCCCCCTGCCAGGTATCTGGCACCATCATACTGGCTTCACTGCGCGCCTGTACCGGCATCAGGCGATTGGCGCAATCCATCGCCCGCAGCCAGTATAGCGGATTGGTGTCTGTGGGCTGACCAGACAGCGACCAGATATCGCTACAGTCGGTTGCAAGATAGTCCGCCAGTTGGTAAGGCGGAATTTTCTCCTGCGAGGGGTCGCCGATAATATGATTCACCGCGTTCGGCACGCACCCGGCCAGCGCCAGACACGGCAGGCTTGCGAGGATGATGCGGCGGAAAAAATGTCGTTTAAGCATTCGGACAACAACGTGTGGCATACTCACCAGACTTAGGTTTATTTTAGTGATTTTTTGCAGCAGATAGCGGCAATTCTATGCGAAAGCAAACGCTTTGTGCATAGTCATCAACCAGATACAGTTTGCCTCGCATACGGCGGATGCAATCTCTGGCAATGCTCAGCCCCAACCCGCTTCCTTTTACCGCCCCTTTTCGCTGATGGCTACCCTGGAAAAAAGGCTCGAAGATCATGGTCTGTTCTGCTTCTGGAATCGGTGTACCGGTATTCGTTATATCGATGTATACCGTTGAGCCATGCAAACTGCTGCGGATCCAAATGTTACCGGATTCAGCGCCATAGTGCACCGCATTGGAATAAAGATTGTCCAGCACGCTCATCAACAGCATCGGTTCTGCCAGGCAGGTGTTCGCCTCAAGCGCTACCTCAGTATGTATCATTTTGCCGCGAGCGGGCAGACTATGTGCAGAAACAACGCTTTCAACCAGCGGCGCGATTTCCACACTCTCAAGCTCAACCTCGTCATCCGCCAGCTTGCGGTTGTAATCAAGAAGCTGCTCAATCAGCTTTTGCAGGTTACGGCTGCTGTCATCCAGAATACCGACCACCTCTTTTTGCTCCGGCGTTAGCGGTCCCACAACCTGATCGGCCAGCAACTCCGTCCCTTCGCGCATACTCGCCAGCGGCGTTTTCAGCTCATGGGAAAGATGACGTAAAAACTGATGCCGTTGCGACTCAAGCCAGGAAAGACGTTCGCTCAACCAGATAATGCGCTGACCGACAGACCTCAGCTCACGCGGCCCGGTAAATAATACGCTGTCGCCCAGCGAACGCCCTTCCCCCAGCCGATTGATCATCCTTTCTATGCCTTTCACCGGGCCGATAATCATGCGAGTGAACAGCAGTACCATCGCCAGACTGACGAGAAACAGCACCAGCGCCTGCCAGCCAAAGAACTGCCCACGTTCGGCAATTTCCTGCTGTAGTTGCTGGCCACGAGAAAAGACCACGGTGCGCGTTGCTTGTACCATCTCGGTATTGGCATTGGCGAACGCTTCCAGCCGGGCTGCCGCTACGCTATCTGGACCGCTGTTATTGCACTGTAATTGCGCCAGGTCGTTGAGATCCTGACGTAATGCCTGATAAAGCTTGGTATCCGGCAACACGCCCGCATGCGCATCCAGCATGTCGCTATAGCGTTTACGCTGACTCTGGTAGACCTTTGCCAACGTTGAATCATCAAGCACACAATACTGCCGGTAGCTACGCTCCATCTCCAGCGCGGCGTTGGTCATCGCCTCACTGCGTCTGGCGTCAATCAGCGTGGTGCGGTTCGTCAGCGCCGCCTGCGCGCTCAAAGCATTCAGGCTTTGCCACGCCTGCCAGGCCAGAACTAACAACGGCAGCAGAATCAGCAAGAATGCCAACATAACCAATTGACGTAAAGATCGGGGGAAAACTGACCAGCGCTTCAAGGCGTTACTCCCATTGGACAGGAATAACTTGATGCTAACTGAGGGGAACGCCAGATACAACAAAGCCGGGATTAACCCGGCTTTGTTGTGGAATAAGGCGGTGCCTAACTCGACGTTTCGCCCGGAGGTTGATATGAGCCATGCTAATATCAGATGTTGGACGGCAGGCACCTTGTTGTGCGTCATTCGAAGTTTATGTAGCGCTTCCCGAAGGGGCTGACATAAGAAGGTGAATGAGCCACTGGTTAATATTATGCAGTATCTGTGCCAAAATTCAAAACACTTTGTTAACACAATGATAGATATGAAAAATATCGTTATTCACGCTAAAAATGGTTTTGCCGTTTTTTTGCACTTCCTGTCGCCAATCAGCAACACCTGTAGCACCTAAAAACAAAACCATTTTAAATCAAATAGTTAAATGTCTCTTTTTGGCGACAGCCTACTCCCACCTATGTCGGGGTTTCCCGACACTTTAATTTTGCGGTGCAAGCGCTGAGTTTATTGCCGGATGGCGGCGTACAGAGAGACAGGCAAAAAAAAGCCCCTCGCGGGAGGGGCTTAATGATTATTGAGCGAATTAACCGAGCTGTTTACGCGCGTTGCGGAAAATACGCATCCACGGGCTGTCTTCGCCCCAGTTATCCGGGTGCCAGGAGTTAGCCACGGTGCGGAACACACGTTCCGGGTGCGGCATCATAATGGTGACGCGACCGTTTTCAGTGGTAACGGCAGTAATACCGTTCGGTGAACCATTCGGGTTAGCCGGGTAAGTTTCGGTCACCTTACCGAAGTTATCAACGTAGCGCAGCGCCACCAGGCCTTTGCTCTCAAGCTGAGCCAGATGCGCGTCGTCACGCACTTCCACACGGCCTTCACCGTGAGAAACGGCAATCGGCATCATTGATCCAACCATATCGCTGAGCAGTAAAGATGGGCTTTGCGTCACTTCGACCAGGCTGAAGCGGGCTTCAAAACGATCGGAGTGGTTACGCACAAAGCGCGGCCACAAGTCGCTGCCCGGGATCAGCTCGCGCAGGTTAGACATCATCTGACAACCGTTACACACCCCAAGCGCCAGCGTTTGCGGGCGATGGAAGAAGGTTTCAAACTCGTCACGCACGCGGTTGTTGAACAGAATCGACTTCGCCCAGCCCTCCCCGGCGCCAAGCACATCGCCGTAAGAGAATCCGCCGCAGGCTACCAACGCCTGGAAATTCCCCAGACCGATACGCCCGCCCAGCAGATCGCTCATGTGTACGTCGATAGCATCGAAGCCCGCACGGTGGAAAGCTGCCGCCATCTCGACGTGGGAGTTCACCCCCTGCTCGCGCAGTACAGCGACTTTTGGACGTGCGCCGGTGGCGATATACGGCGCGGCAACATCGTCATTGATATCGAACGTCAGTTTAACGTTGAGGCCTGGATCGGCGTCGTTGGTTTTAGCGTCGTGTTCCTGATCGGCGCATTCCGGGTTGTCGCGCAGACGCTGCATCTGCCAGGTGGTTTCTGCCCACCACATACGCAGGGTGGTACGGCTTTCGCTGAACACCGACTGTCCATTAGCGGAGAGAGTGAAGCGGTCGCCTTCGACGGCTTTGCCGAGGTAGTGTACGCAGTCTGCCAGGCCGTTGGCCGCCAGAATGGCTTCCACCGCATCACGGTCAGCGGCGCGAACCTGGATCACCGCGCCCAGCTCTTCGTTAAACAGCGCCGCCAGGCGATCGTCGCCCAGGGTGCTGATATCAGCCTCAATACCACAGTGCCCGGTGAAAGCCATTTCCGCCAGCGTCACCAGCAAGCCACCGTCGGAGCGGTCGTGGTAGGCCAGCAGCTTGCGCTGTGCGACCAGCGCCTGAATGGCGTCGTAGAAGCCTTTCAACTGCGCCACGTCACGTACGTCGGCCGGTTTGTCGCCCAGTTGACGGTAAACCTGCGCCAGCGCCGTTGCGCCCAGTGCGTTGTGGCCCAGACCAAGGTCAATTAACAACAGGGCATTATCTTCAGTAGAGAGCTGTGGAGTAATAGTGTGACGCACATCTTCCACGCGGGCAAAAGCGGTGATCACCAGCGACAGCGGCGAGGTCATTTCTCGCTGCTCGTTGCCTTCCTGCCAGCGGGTTTTCATCGACATCGAGTCTTTACCTACCGGAATAGTCAGGCCAAGCGCCGGACACAATTCTTCCCCGACGGCTTTTACCGCTTCGTATAGCCCGGCATCTTCACCCGGGTGACCCGCGGCCGCCATCCAGTTTGCGGAGAGTTTAATGCGTTTGATGTCGCCAATCTGTGTTGCCGCGATGTTAGTCAGCGCTTCACCTACAGCCAGACGGGCAGAAGCTGCGAAGTCCAGCAGAGCGACTGGCGCACGTTCGCCGATAGACATCGCTTCACCATAGTAGCTATCAAGGCTGGCGGTGGTCACCGCACAGTTAGCCACGGGGATCTGCCACGGCCCGACCATCTGGTCACGCGCCACCATACCGGTAACGGTACGGTCGCCGATGGTTACGAGGAACGTTTTCTCAGCGACCGTCGGCAGGTGCAGTACGCGGTTCACCGCATCTGCAATCGAGATTTCGCCACGATTCAGGGCATCGCCCTTAGCTTTCAGCGTCTGCACGTCGCGGGTCATCTTCGGCGTTTTGCCCAGCAGCACGTCCAGCGGCATATCGATCGGCTGATTGTCGAAGTGGCTGTCGCTCAGGGTCAGATGCTGCTCTTCGGTGGCTTCGCCAATCACCGCGTACGGCGCGCGCTCACGCTTACACAGCTCGTCAAACAGCGGCAACTGGTCAGCGGCAACCGCCAGCACGTAGCGCTCCTGAGATTCGTTACACCAGATTTCCAGCGGGCTCATACCCGGCTCGTCGCTGAGGATATCGCGCAACTGGAATTTACCGCCGCGACCGCCATCGCTGACCAGCTCCGGCATGGCGTTAGACAAACCGCCCGCACCGACGTCGTGAATAAACAGAATCGGGTTGGCATCGCCCATCTGCCAGCAGCGGTCGATAACTTCCTGACAGCGGCGTTCCATTTCCGGGTTATCGCGTTGTACGGAGGCGAAGTCGAGGTCGGCATCAGACTGACCCGAGGCCATAGAGGACGCTGCCCCGCCGCCGAGGCCGATGTTCATCGCCGGGCCGCCGAGAACGATCAGCTTCGCGCCGACGACGATCTCGCCTTTCTGCACGTGATCGGCACGGATGTTGCCGATCCCGCCCGCCAGCATAATCGGTTTGTGGTAGCCGCGCAGCTCTTCACCGTTGTGGCTGTTAACCTTCTCTTCGTAGGTACGGAAGTAGCCGGTCAGCGCCGGGCGACCAAATTCGTTGTTGAACGCCGCACCGCCCAGCGGGCCATCGGTCATGATATCCAGCGCGGTAACGATACGTTCCGGTTTGCCGAAATCTTCTTCCCACGGCTGTTCGAAGCCAGGAATACGCAGGTTGGAAACAGAGAAGCCCACCAGCCCGGCTTTCGGCTTCGCGCCGCGCCCGGTTGCGCCTTCATCACGAATTTCACCGCCGGATCCGGTTGCCGCGCCCGGCCATGGAGAGATGGCGGTTGGGTGGTTATGGGTTTCTACCTTCATCAGGATATGGGCTGGCTCCTGATGGAAATCGTAGCGACCGGTTTCGTGGTCGGCAAAGTAACGTCCGACTTCGGAACCTTCCATCACCGCGGCGTTGTCTTTATAGGCAGACAGCACGTGGTCCGGCGTGGTTTCAAAGGTATTTTTGATCATCTTAAACAGCGACTTCGGCTGCTGTTTACCGTCGATAACCCAGTCGGCGTTAAAAATCTTGTGGCGGCAGTGCTCAGAGTTAGCCTGCGCAAACATATACAATTCGATGTCGTTCGGGTTGCGCCCCAGTTTGCTGAACGCATCCTGCAGATAGTCGATTTCGTCTTCCGCCAGCGCCAGACCCAGACGCAGGTTAGCATCGATCAGCGCCTGGCGTCCCTGGCCGAGCAGATCGACGCTGGAGACCGGTGCAGGCTGATGATGCGCAAACAGTTTTTCGGCATCGTTTAGCGCAGAGAAAACCGTTTCCATCATGCGGTCGTGCAGTACGTCGGCAACCTCCTGCCACTGCTCCGCAGTCAGCGTAGAAGCTTCGACATAGTAAGCAACGCCACGTTCCAGGCGGCTAATCTGTTGTAGGCCGCAATTATGGGCAATATCAGTCGCTTTAGAAGACCACGGGGAGATGGTGCCCGGACGAGGGGTAACCAGCAGCAGTTTGCCCTCAGGAGCGTGACTGTGAAGAGCTGGACCATATTTCAGCAGGCGTGCAAGCTGTGCGTGCTCATCCTCATTCAATGGTGCGTTCAGATCGGCAAAATGGACGTACTCGGCGTAAATATTGTGGACCTGGAGGTTGGCAGCCTGAAAACGTGCCAGCAGTTTGTTAATACGGAATGCAGACAGTGCAGGTGAACCACGCAGAATTTCCATCATAAGTCTCTCGTCTTCTAAGCTTTCGGTGTGCCCAAGTGGGGGAAACGGGCGGTATTATAAAGAATCTACCGCGCCGACGAAACCGTTTGCGTCGAAATAAAATCGCGGTCTCGTCTTATCATCAAATGCGGTCTGTATTCTGAATAAGTTGCCAACTGACGCAAGTTTAAGCAAAATGCCGCTCATTAATGACGATTTCACTTCTTAAACAACACCACAGCAGGCAGAGACAACGTACGGTTCAGAGAATTAACTAATTGAAAAAATTAAAGATTAATTATCTGTTCATCGGCATATTAACGCTGTTGTTGGCAGCGGCCCTCTGGCCATCCATTCCCTGGTTCGGTAAAGCCGAAAATCGTATCGCCGCCATTCAGTCGCGGGGAGAACTGCGCGTCAGTACCATTGACTCGCCATTAACTTATGCAACCCTCAACGGGAAAAAATTCGGTCTGGATTATGAACTGGCCCAGGCGTTCGCCAACTACTTAGGCGTGAAGTTAAAAATCACTGTGCGCCAGAACATCAGCCAGCTGTTTGACGACCTGGATAACGGGGATGCCGATCTGTTAGCCGCAGGTCTGGTGTATAACAGCGAGCGGGTGAAAAATTACCAGCCCGGCCCGACCTATTATTCGGTTTCACAACAGTTAGTGTATCGGGTCGGTCAATATCGCCCCCGAACCCTGGCCACCGTGAACGATAACCAACTGACCATCGCCCCGGGGCACGTGGTGGTTAACGACCTCCAGCAGCTAAAAGAGAAAAAATTTCCCGATCTGAGCTGGAAAGTGGATGACAAAAAGGGCACCACTGAACTGCTGGATGATGTTATCGCCGGTAAGCTGGATTACACCATTGCCGATTCCGTCGCCATCAGCCTGTACCAACGCGTACACCCTGAGCTGGCCGTCGCGCTGGACGTCTCCGACGAACAACCGGTGACCTGGTTTAGTCGACTGGACGATGACAACACTCTGTCCGCCGCCCTGTTGGATTTCTTTAATTCCATGAATGAAGATGGCTCTCTGGCGCGACTGGAAGAGAAATACCTCGGGCATGGCGATGATTTTGACTATGTCGACACCCGCACCTTTTTGCGCGCCGTCGATAGCGTGTTGCCAGACCTTAAGCCGCTATTTGAAAAATATGCGCAAGAAATAGACTGGCGGCTGCTTGCCGCAATCTCGTATCAGGAGTCGCACTGGGACGCGCAGGCCACCTCCCCGACCGGCGTACGCGGGCTGATGATGTTGACCAAAAATACCGCCCAGAGCCTCGGGCTGACTGACCGTACCGATGCAGAACAGAGCATCAGCGGCGGCGCGCGTTATTTGCAGGATATGATGAGTAAAGTGCCGGATACTGTCCCGGAAGGAGAACGGATCTGGTTTGCGCTTGCCGCCTACAATATGGGTTATGCGCATATGCTGGACGCACGGGCGCTGACGGTCAAAACCAAAGGCAATCCGAATAGCTGGTCCGATGTAAAACAGCGGCTACCGCTGCTCAGTCAAAAGCCGTATTACAACAAGCTGACCTATGGTTATGCGCGTGGTCATGAAGCCTACGCCTATGTGGAAAATATCCGTAAATACCAGATAAGCCTGGTGGGATATCTGCAAGAAAAAGAAAAGCAGGCGCAGGAAAAGCAGCAGCTGGCGCAGGATTACCCGGCGGTGTCGCCCGCGGAGTTATTAAGTAAAGAGAAATTCCCGCTTTCCGCGTTTCTGTCTCAGACGTCGTCAAACTACCTGACGCACTCCCCTTCTCTGCTGTTTTCAGCGCAAAAGAAAGAGGAAAAGTAGTCTTATCGGCCTGATAAACATCAGGCAATCAGACCGGCATTTACGCATTGGCGGATTTTTTCAGGGCTTTAATTTCCTGACGACGCATACGAAAGAAATCGCTGAGCATCGTGGCGCATTCATCCCGCAGGATTCCCTCTGTCACTTCAACCCGATGATTCATTCCAGGGTGATGTAGCACGTCAATTAATGAACCCGCCGCCCCCGTTTTCGCATCGCGCGCGCCAAACACCACCCGGCCGATACGACTGTGCACCATCGCGCCAGCGCACATCACGCACGGCTCCAGAGTGACGTACAACGTGGCATCCAACAGACGATAATTTTGCAGCACCAGGCCGCCCTGACGCAGCGCCATAATTTCAGCATGGGCCGTGGGATCATGGTGACCAATCGGTCGGTTCCAGCCTTCGCCAATGACGCGGTTATTATGCACTAATACCGCGCCCACCGGGACTTCACGCTCATCCCAGGCGCGCTTAGCCAGCGTTAAAGCATGACGCATCCAGTATTCGTGGCTAAATTCAACTTCAGACAAAGGGGGTAACTCCAGTAATCAAAGCGGGCGCATTATACACAGACGCTATCGTTTACTCTATTCGAGTTGTTGCAGTTCCCCACGCGGCGTGACGCGCCAGCGATGCTGACAAAAAGAGAGCAGCGGGTTGTCCTGCTTACTGTCGCTATAACCACTATAAAGTTGCAGCGGCGCGCCAATCTGGCGTTCCAGCTGTGTCACTTTCTCATGCCCCAGACAGCGCAGAGGCAGCACCCAGCCACCGTATCCCCGCGCCATTTTACTGGCGATCAGATTGACGCGCGGTAGCCACGGAGTATCAAAGTAAACCTGCTCCACCAGCGACTGTGGGGAACCGGTGATAAGCCAGATGTCGGCGTCAGAACTCAACAGATAAGTGGTCAGCCGCTGCTGTACGAGCGGAAACGCCGTCACGTTATCGCGAAACCAATGTACAAAATCGGCCTGGTGCGCTTTCAGACGCGCCTCGCTACGACCAAAAGTGCATCCCCACAACAGCAGACTCATTGGCCAGCGGGCCGCGCGTCCTTTTATCAACAACGCCAGCGCAATCACCGGTAACAGAGGCAGCACAAGCAGCACGTTCAGCGGCTGGCGGCGCAGCAGATAACGAATAAAACTCCCGAACATATCCTGCTGATGTAACGTGCCATCCAAATCAAAAAAGACAACGCGGCGCTGGTGATTGGTCAAGCTTTATTCCTCTGGATCGTTGAACCCCAATAGCCAGGTAAACAGAAACCCGGCAATAACTGCTACCAGATAGCCTAACAGATAGAGCATCACTTTTCCGGTAACAATCGTTAATGCCAGCGGTAATCCTGAGATACCAAAGGTGATAACCGTCGCCACTTTCCAGTAGCTTATCAGCGCCCCGCCTACCGCTCCGCCAAGACAGGCACCAATAAACGGCTTACCCAACGGTAGCGTAACGCCAAAAATCAGCGGTTCGCCAATCCCCAATAATCCAACCGGCAACGCCCCTTTGATCACCTTTTTTAGTCGTGCGTTGCGGGTTTTCATCAGCACCGCAATCGCAGCACCGATTTGCCCAACACCCGCCATTGCAAGGATTGGGAAGAGCGCGTTATAACCGTGCGCCTGCACCAGTTCGACGTGGATAGGCACTAACCCCTGATGAAGCCCGGTGAGCACCAGCGGCAGGAAGGTTCCCGCCAGTATAGCGCCGACCAGAAAACCGCCGCGATCGATAGCCCAGGATGCGCCGTGAGCGATAGATTCGGAAATCCAACCACCCAACGGTTGCAGCGCCACTATCGCAATAGCCCCGGTAATAATGGTGGTCAGCAGTGGGTTAAGGATCAGTTCCAGTGATTCCGGCAGCAGTTCACGGAATTTGCGTTCGATCCAGCACATCAACGCTACCACCAACAGCACGGCGATTACCCCGCCGCGCCCCGGCTGCAACGTTTCGCCAAACAGGGTAATTTGCGCCAGCTGCGGACTGGAGAGGATCCCCGCCATCACCCCACCCATCGCCAGAGAGCCGCCGAAGACTTTGGCGGTATTCACCCCGACCAGAATATTCATAATGGCAAACACGGCGCTGCCAAATATGCCCATCAGTCCAAGTAAATTCGGATAGTGGGTCGCAAAATCCCCGACGATATCCGGCCGCTTAAGGATGTTAATAATGCCGGTAATTAAACCGGAGGCGATAAACGCCGGAATAAGAGGGATAAAGACGTTCGCCAGCTTACGCAACGCATCGCTCATCGGCGCTTTGTATTTCGCTTTAGCCGCTGACTTCGTGCGCTCGATATCATGTACATCGGTGCGCTCGCCGCCATCGGCAATCAGGGAGCGCATAGCATCCACCACCCTGGCGGCTTTACCGGGGCCGACGATGATCTGGTGCTGCGCGCCCTGCTTCACATAACCGCTGACACCGGACAGTTTCTTAAGTCGGGATACATCGAGCTGACCCTCATCCCGGACTTCCACCCTGACACGGGTCATACAGTTTTCCAGGCGCAGAATATTTTTCTCTCCGCCAACGCCCAGCAGAATGTCGCTGGCCAGCACCGCCGTCTTATCCATATACACCTCTTAGTGTTCTAACGCCGCGCGTAAAAAACCCTGGTGAGCGGCAAGCTTTTCGCGGGCGGCAGCGGCGTCCAGGCCGGTGAGCGCCATTAAAATGGCGGGTTTAACCTCAAAGTCAGTCTGCTTTAACAGTGCTTGCGCCTGCTCACGCGCAATACCCGTGGCTTCAACCACCATGCGACACGCCCGATCGACCAGTTTGACGTTGGTGGCCTGCATATCCACCATCAGGTTCTGATACACCTTGCCAAACTTCACCATCGCACCGGTGGAGATCATATTGAGTACCAGTTTTTGCGCGGTGCCGGATTTCAGTCGAGTAGACCCCGTCAGGGCCTCCGGCCCCACCACGGGGGAGATGGCAATATCCGCTTCATGAGCGATAGGAGAGTCCGGATTGCAGGAAATCGCCACCGTCGTACAGCCCACCGTCCGGGCATATTTCAGCCCGCCAATCACATACGGCGTACGACCTGAAGCCGCCAGACCAACCACCAGATCCACTGTGGTAAGGTTGATCGTACGCAGATCGTCTTCACCTAACTGCGGGTTATCTTCCGCGCCCTCAACCGCCTTCAGCAACGCGCCCGGTCCTCCGGCTATCAGGCCAACCACCAGACCGTGCGGTACGCCGAAAGTCGGTGGGCATTCAGACGCATCCAGAACCCCAAGACGCCCACTGGTACCCGCGCCCATGTATATAATGCGTCCGCCCGCCTTAAGCGCATCAGCCGCCGCATCGACCGCTAGCGCAACTTCAGGAAGAGTGGCTTTTACTGCTTCTGCTACCAGCGTATCCTGTTGATTAAAACGATGAACCAACTCCAGCGTGGAGAGCGCATCAAGATCCATGGTCTGAGGGTTACGGGTTTCTGAAACTAATGCACCGAGATTCATTTTTTGGTCCTTAGGAATTTTTAATTCATAATAATCTGTCATAATGGAATATTATATTCATCCAGGCGAGGGAAATTTTGTTTTGTAATCGCCATCACGTTTTCGCCAGGAGACAGCATGAACTGTTTAATTCGCATTCGTCAGCGTTACCCGGACCTCGCGCAAAGCGATAAAAAACTTGCGGATTATCTCCTTGCTCAACCGGATACCGCGCGTCATCTCAGCTCACAGCAGTTGGCCTTCGAAGCGGGCGTCAGCCAGTCCAGCGTGGTGAAGTTCGCGCAAAAATTAGGCTTTAAAGGATTTCCGGCACTCAAACTGGCGATTAGCGAAGCGCTGGCCAGCAATCCCAACCCCCATTCTGTTCCGGTGCATAATCAGATCCGAGGTGATGACCCTATGCGTCTGGTGGGTGAAAAGCTGATTAAGGAGAACGTGGCGGCGATGCATGCGACGCTGGATATTAACAGCGAAGAAAAACTGTTGGAGAGCGTCACGATGCTGCGCTCTGCCCGACGTATTATTCTGACCGGTATTGGCGCATCGGGTCTGGTAGCGCAGAATTTTGCCTGGAAGCTGTTGAAGATTGGTTTTAACGCGGTGGTAGAACGCGATATGCACGCGCTGTTGGCGACGGTGCAGGCGCTTTCGCCAGGCGATCTACTGCTGGCTATTTCGTACACCGGTGAACGCCGCGAGCTTAATCTGGCGGCAGATGAAACGCTGCGTACCGGGGCCAAAATTCTCGCCATCACCGGATTTACGCCCAATGCCCTCCAGCAACGCGCAAGTCATTGTCTGTATACGATTGCTGAGGAACAGGCCACACGCAGCGCAGCGATTTCCTCCACCCACGCGCAAATGATGCTCACTGATTTACTGTTTATGGCGCTGGTGCAACAGGATCTGGAACATGCTCCGGAACGTATTCGCCACAGCGAAGCACTGGTAAAAAAACTGGTCTGAGCAAAGAATGCGCGTATAATGACCGCCCGATTTGTGATGTTTTGAGAGTTTCCTGATGGCCCTGTTAATCACTAAAAAATGTATCAATTGCGATATGTGCGAACCTGAATGCCCGAATGAGGCGATTTCGATGGGTGACAGCATTTACGAGATTAACAGTGACAAATGTACGGAATGCGTAGGCCATTATGACACGCCAACCTGCCAGAAGGTGTGCCCGATCCCCAATACTATTTTGAAAGATCCGGCACATTTAGAGAGTGAAGAGCAGTTGTGGGATAAATTCGTCCAGATGCATCACGCGGACAAAATCTAACTTTCAATAATCACCGTGGCGCAGGCGTAGTGACGCTCATCGGCCAGCGTCACATGCATATGTGCGACGCCGAGTTTTTCCGCCAGGTTTAACGCCTCCCCCCATAACCGCAGACGCGGCTTACCGAGTTCATCGTTAAAGACCTCGAACTGGTTAAACGCCAGGCCGTTGCGAATACCCGTACCAAAGGCTTTTGCTGCTGCCTCTTTAACCGCAAAACGCTTCGCCAGAAAACGCACCGGCTGCTGATGCGTTTCCCAGATTGCCCATTCGTTGTCGCTGAGCACGCGTCTTGCCAGACGGTCACCGGAGCGGGAGATCACCGCTTCAATGCGGGCAATCTCCACGATATCCGTACCTAATCCCAAAATCGCCATTAACCACGCGCTTCCAGCATCAGGCGTTTCATTTCTACTACCGCGTCTTTCAGACCGCTCATCACTGCGCGTCCGATAATGGCATGACCGATGTTCAGTTCGTGCATTTCCGGGATCCGCGCGATGGCCTTAACGTTGTGATACGTCAGACCGTGACCCGCATTCACCTTCAGGCCAAGGCTTGCGGCAAAAGTTGCCGCTTTCGCAATACGCGCCAGTTCGCTGGCCTGTTCCGCGTCAGTTTTCGCATCAGCGTAACAGCCGGTGTGAATTTCAATAAACGGCGCGCCAACTTCAGCAGCGGCTTTGATCTGTTCTTCATCGGCATCGATAAACAGTGAAACCAGGATGCCGGCATCCGCCAGGCGTTTACAGGCGTCACGCATCTTGTCGCGTTGACCGGCGACATCCAGACCACCTTCAGTGGTAACTTCCTGGCGCTTTTCCGGCACCAGGCAGCAAAAATGCGGCTTAGTCTCAATGGCAATCGCCAGCATCTCTTCGGTTACCGCCATTTCCAGATTCATACGCGTATCCAGCGTCTGACGCAGAATACGCACGTCTCTGTCGGTGATATGGCGACGGTCTTCACGCAGATGCACAGTAATGCCGTCTGCGCCCGCCTGTTCAACGATAAACGCCGCCTGAACCGGGTCCGGGTATGCGGTGCCGCGAGCATTACGTAAAGTGGCAATGTGGTCAATGTTGACGCCTAACAGTAATTCAGCCATGACAATCCTCGTTAATCATTTTTAATTTTTACTGCGCGTTTTGGCATAAATTGCCGGAACAGTTCCCGGCTTTTTAACGGCTTACCACCAAGATACGGCTTTAACGCCATGCGGGTAAAGCGTTTCGCAGCGCGAAGCGTATCAACATCCGGAAATTCACGCGACTCAAGCGCTTTCAGATGGCGTCCGGTAAAGGTGGCGTTATCAATCACGACGCTTGCGATAAATCCTTTCTCTTCCCGATAACGATAGGTCATGGTGTCATCTACCGGCTCGCCGCTGCCCGCGCAGTGGGTAAAATCCACGCCGTAACCCAGATGACCGAGTAAAGCCAGTTCAAAGCGGCGTAGGGCGGGTTCGGGCGACCCCGTCGCGCCTGCCAGCGCCTGAATACAGTTCAGGTAGTCGAAAAAGAGTTCAGAAAAGCGAGTCTCGTATTCAAGCACGCGCGAGATAAGCTCGTTGATATACAGGCCGCTGTATAACGTAATACCGCTTAGAGGGAGTGCCAGAGAGACGGCTTCGGCGCTACGCAAGGTTTTGACCTCACCACGCCCACCAAAGCGAAGCAGTAACGGAGTAAAAGGCTGGAGTGCGCCTTTGAGATTAGAACGTTTGGAACGCGCGCCTTTGGCAACAAGGCGCACGCGGCCCGATTCTTCCGTGAAGACGTCCAGCACGAGACTGGTTTCGCTCCACGGGCGGCTATGCAGGACAAAAGCGCGTTGCCAGCCCTCCATCGGGGTTATTCTCAGAGATCGTCGCCGTAACCGAGGCTGCGCAGCGCGCGTTCGTCATCGGCCCAGCCGGATTTCACTTTCACCCACAGTTCGAGGTGAACAGGCGCTTCGAACATTTCCTGCATGTCTTTACGCGCTTCAATACCGATAGTTTTAATTTTGGCCCCTTTGTTGCCAATCACCATCTTCTTCTGCCCTTCACGTTCGACAAGAATCAGACCGTTGATATCGTAGCCGCCGCGCTCGTTAGAAATAAAACGCTCAATCTCAACGGTGACGGAATACGGCAGTTCAGCGCCCAGAAAACGCATCAGCTTCTCACGGATGATTTCAGAGGCCATAAAGCGCTGTGAACGATCGGTGATGTAATCTTCCGGGAAGTGATGAATTGCTTCCGGCAGATGCTTACGTACGATACCCGCAATGGTATCAACATTCAGACCGGTCTCGGCAGAGATCGGCACGATGTCGAGAAAGTTCATCTGGCTGGCCAGGAACTGCAGGTGCGGCAGCAGATCGGCTTTTTCCTGAACGTTATCGACTTTGTTCACCGCCAGAATTACCGGGGCTTTACCATCACGCAGCTTGTTGAGCACCATTTCGTCGTCCGGCGTCCAGCGAGTGCCTTCCACAACGAAAATCACCAGCTCAACATCACCAATCGAGCTGCTCGCCGCCTTGTTCATCAAGCGGTTAATGGCACGTTTTTCTTCCATATGCAGGCCCGGGGTATCAACATAAATCGCCTGATACGCGCCTTCGGTATGGATGCCAACAATACGGTGACGAGTTGTCTGAGCCTTACGAGAGGTAATAGAAATCTTCTGCCCAAGCAGATTATTCAACAGGGTGGATTTGCCAACGTTCGGGCGGCCGACGATGGCAATAAATCCGCAGTAAGTTTTATCGATGCTCATTCCAGCTCCAGTTTTTTCAACGCCTGTTCGGCGGCAGCCTGCTCAGCCTTACGACGGCTCGAACCTGTGCCAACCACCGGTTCACTCAGGCCGCTGACCTGGCAGTGGATAGTAAATTCTTGATCGTGAGCTTCACCACGGACCTGCACCACCAGATAGGACGGCAGCGGCAGGTGGCGACCCTGCAAATATTCCTGCAGGCGCGTTTTCGGATCTTTTTGTTTGTCGCCTGGGCTAATTTCATCCAGACGGGTTTGATACCAATTTAGGATCAGTTGCTCAACGGTTTGAATATCGCTGTCGAGGAAGACGCCGCCGATCAAAGCTTCAACGGTGTCCGCCAGGATCGACTCACGACGGAAACCGCCGCTTTTCAGCTCGCCTGGTCCCAAACGTAAACATTCACCGAGGTCAAACTCACGGGCTAATTCTGCCAGCGTATTACCGCGAACCAGCGTCGCGCGCATGCGGCTCATATCACCTTCATCCACACGCGGGAAACGGTGATATAACGCATTAGCGATGACAAAGCTCAAAATAGAGTCGCCTAAAAATTCTAAACGCTCGTTATGTTTGCTGCTGGCGCTACGGTGAGTTAATGCCTGCTGCAACAGCTCCTGATGATTAAAAGTGTAGCCCAGCTTCCGTTGAAGCCGATTAATTACGATGGGGTTCATGCGATACCAATAAATGAATGCGTCAACAATTCAGCACACGAAACAGACCTGATATACGCCATTCATTTAGCCATCTGGCATCGTCTGAATGCTTTTGTATACAAACCAACGCTGTTTCGTGTGCCGTGGCAACCTGTCGGTGCCAACCTAAAACTTCGGGGGAATATTCTATACACAACGACAAGGGATGTCGTTAGTCTGCGGGAATTTATCCGAGAAATAATTCACGCTGTCGCCATAATGACGACAACGTGAACGATTATTAGCAATTAATGAATACCGCCAATACGGCTTAAACGCACGCCGGTCGGCCATTCACCCTCTTGCTTGTCGAAGCTCATCCAGATTGCAGTCGCTTTACCCACCAGATTCGCTTCCGGCACAAATCCCCAGTAACGGCTGTCCGCGCTGTTGTCACGGTTATCACCCATCATGAAGTAGTGTCCCGGTGGGACGATCCAGGTTGCCAGTTGCTGACCTGGCTGGCGGTAATACATCCCCACCTGATCCTGCGCGATTGGCACAGTCAGAATGCGGTGCGTTACCTCACCCAGCGTTTCTTTACGCTCGGAGAGGCGAATACCGTTTTCTTTCGTTTCATTCAACGGAACTTCAAAGAAACCGCTGGTCGCTTCCCCGCCATTACGACGAGCAAAGGTCTGAACAAAATCACTCGGCTGAACATCAGAGTAGGTTACCGGCAGCGCATTTTCACACGCCTGACCGGAGCTGCAACCAGGCTGAATAGTCACCTCTTTTGCCACCGGATCGTACGTCACTTTGTCTCCCGGTAAACCGACAGCGCGTTTGATGTAGTCCAGGCGCGGATCTTCCGGGTATTTAAACACCACGATATCACCGCGTTTCGGATGGCCGGTTTCGATCAACGTTTTCTGGTAAATCGGATCTTTAATCCCGTAGGCGAATTTCTCCACCAGAATAAAATCACCAATCAACAGCGTCGGCATCATCGAACCTGACGGGATCTGGAACGGTTCATAAATAAACGAACGCACCACCAGCACGATAGCTAATACCGGGAAAACGGATGCGCCAGTTTCCAGCCAGCCCGGCTTAGGGGCCACTTTTTTCAGCGTTGCTTTATCCAGTGAATCACCTGCAGCAGCTTGCGCTGCTGCCTGACGCTCCCGGCGTTTTGGCGCGAAAATGAATTTATCTACGCACCATAAAATGCCCGTCACCAGTGTGGCAATCACCAGAATCAGGGCAAACATGTTCGCCATGCCAACTCCTTAAGATTATTTGCTGTCTTTACCGACATGCAGAATGGCGAGGAAGGCTTCCTGCGGCAGTTCGACGTTACCGATCTGCTTCATGCGCTTTTTACCCTCTTTCTGTTTTTGCAGCAGCTTTTTCTTACGGCTGATATCGCCACCGTAGCATTTCGCCAGAACGTTTTTACGCAGCTGCTTCACAGTTGAACGCGCGATGATGTGCGTGCCGATGGCCGCCTGAATCGCGATATCAAACTGCTGGCGCGGGATCAGATCTTTCATCTTCTCGACCAACTCACGGCCACGGCTCTGGGAGTTGTCGCGGTGAGTGATCAGCGCCAGCGCATCGACACGTTCGTTGTTGATGAGGACATCAACGCGCACCATGTCAGACGCCTGGAAGCGCTTGAAGTTATAGTCCAGCGACGCATAGCCGCGGGAGGTCGACTTCAGGCGGTCAAAGAAGTCGAGTACCACTTCCGCCATCGGAATTTCATAGGTCAGCGCGACCTGGTTACCGTGATAAACCATGTTGGTCTGTACGCCACGTTTCTCGATACACAGCGTGATGACGTTACCAAGGTACGCCTGCGGCAGCAGCATGTGACATTCGGCGATCGGCTCGCGCAGTTCGTAGATGTTGTTCAGCGGCGGCAGCTTAGATGGACTATCGACGTAGATAGTCTCTTTCGCCGTGGTTTCCACTTCATACACTACGGTCGGCGCGGTGGTGATCAGATCCAGATCGTATTCACGTTCCAGACGTTCCTGAATGATCTCCATATGCAACAGGCCGAGGAAGCCACAGCGGAAGCCGAAGCCCAGTGCGCTGGAGCTTTCCGGTTCGTAGAACAGGGAGGCGTCGTTCAGGCTCAGCTTGCCGAGCGCATCGCGGAAGTTTTCATAGTCGTCAGAGCTCACCGGGAACAGACCGGCGTAAACCTGAGGCTTCACTTTTTTGAAGCCTGGCAGCGGTTTGTCTGCCGGGTTACGCGCAGAAGTTAAGGTATCACCAACCGGGGCGCCAAGGATGTCTTTAATCGCACAAACCAACCAACCTACTTCGCCGCATTTCAGCTCGGTACGATCAACCTGTTTTGGCGTGAAGATGCCCAGACGGTCGGCGTTGTAAACCTGACCAGTGCTCATCACTTTAATTTTGTCACCTTTACGCATGGTGCCGTTTTTAATACGCACCAGCGAAACCACGCCCAGGTAATTATCGAACCAGGAGTCGATAATCAGCGCCTGCAACGGGCCTTCCGGATCACCTTCCGGCGGCGGAATGTCGCGCACCAGACGTTCAAGAACGTCGGTCACACCTACGCCAGTTTTCGCCGAGCAGCGTACTGCGTCGGTGGCGTCGATACCGACGATATCTTCAATTTCTTCCGCTACGCGCTCAGGGTCAGCGGCCGGCAGGTCAATTTTGTTCAGTACCGGCACCACTTCCAGATCCATTTCCATGGCGGTGTAGCAGTTGGCCAGCGTTTGCGCTTCTACACCCTGCCCGGCGTCAACCACCAGCAGTGCGCCTTCACAGGCGGCAAGCGAGCGGGAAACTTCATATGAGAAGTCGACGTGGCCCGGGGTGTCGATAAAGTTAAGCTGATAGGTTTCACCATCAGATGCTTTGAAATCGAGCGTCACGCTCTGCGCTTTGATAGTAATACCGCGCTCACGCTCAAGATCCATCGAGTCGAGAACCTGCGCTTCCATTTCACGGTCAGACAGGCCACCGCAGATCTGGATAATACGGTCAGACAGCGTCGATTTACCGTGGTCGATGTGAGCTATGATTGAAAAGTTACGTATGTTCTTCATATAGAGTAATTATTGTGCCTTACGCCCGCCTGAGCAGGCTCTGAGAAGTCGCTGATCTGAGCTTAACGTCTGTTTAAGTGAAACGCCGCATTCTACACTACAACGCTGAGGCGAGGAAATGTTCATAGAGCAAGGATAGCGGGAACTGGAAACAACCTTACAAAGTCGGTGAAACTTTTGCCGGATGGCAGCATAAACGCCTTATCCGGCCTACGCCTGCATCTGAAAACGCGGTAGGCCTGATAAGCGCAGCGCCATCAGACAAAAATATCACTGCTGGGTTTCGACGCGAATAAGATCGGGCGGGAGGGCAACGTTCAGAATGACCGGCTGCCAGGCTTCACGTTCAGCAAGCTTACGGGAATATCCGCGGGCGATCAGGAATCCGCCCACGCCACCCAGTACAGCCCCGCTTAATGCCGCCAGATCCGAGCCAAATAGCACCTGGAACAGTGCCGCGAAAAGAAAGAGACCCGCCAGTGGAGACATATAAACCAGCATCGCCGATCCCAACAGGCTCCTCTCGGCAATGCCCAGCTCAACTTTTTGACCAGGGGCCAATGGCTCATCGCTGGGTACCACAATAGTATGTGTGGTCTGCGGTCCAAGTTTATTCAGCACGCGGCTCCCACACCCGGCCCGGGAAGCACAGCTGCTACATGACGCTTTCACATCACAGCTGACCGTCGCCAGACCATTTTGCCAGGAAACGACTGTTGCCCACTCTTTGATCATTGTGCGGCCCTGAACTTGATATTGTCCGCGATACGCTTCGCCGTTTGTGGTGGAAGCTCGCCCACTATCGTAATTTCCGCGTTATCACGCACGCTGGTGCTGACCGTTCTACGCCCGGTTCGCAGCAGTTGATCGGTGCTGTTTTGCGTCGCGCGGTTTACGTTCACGGAGAAACTGAACAGGCCATCCGAATAAAGGCGTGATTCAATCGGCATGTTATCCATGGTCGGCAGCGGGCGTCGACTGCTGGAGACCTCACTAAAGCCTTGCGGCAACCATGACGGGCTCCAGTTGAAGTTGGTTTTTTCACCCGCAGGAACCGACAGCAACGGCGGTAGATTAGCTTTCGCCAGCGTCTGCATGCTGTCGCTAACGCCGTTGTTTACGGTAAAGGCGATGACGCGGAACTGTTCCAGCGTTTCGCCATCACGATCGAGAAGATCGACACGCATCGGTAGCTTGGTCTCCGTGTCCATCCAGACGATATAGCTGTAACGGGTGCCGTCACGAGCGACAACGCGGATCACTTCACAGAGCCGATCAGCAATGCGGGTGCGGCCTACTGAGATAAAATCATAGTAGGGTGCAAGGCGTTTGAAGTCGGTATAAATCAGGGATGGCAGAGAGTCAACGATATAGTCGCCGTTCAGCGTGAACGGTTCGAGCCCAGGCTCGAAATAGCTAATTTCATTGCCACGTTGCACCACTTCCCGGCGCGGTCCATCCAATTGCAGCAGTTGTGCTAACGGACGGTTATCCTGGCGGGCATGGCGATAACGTAGGGATTCAACACCCTGTTTATTGATGCTGACAAATGACAGCTCATAGGTTAGCGACTGGCTGGCCAGATTCATCTGCTGCAACAACGCCCCGGACGCAGGATTGGCCGAGGCGTTTACAGAGAAGAACAGGCTACCAGCCACAAGTGACATGGCAAACCAAAGTTGCTTCATTACTGCGATTGCGTTCCTAAAGTTTGAATTCCTGGCACCTGCACAGCGGCTTGCTGTGTTTGCGCCTGCTCAAACTGAAGCTGTTCAGAGTGCAGTCGACGTTGCAGTTCGTAATCCTGCAACATGGCATTAATACGACGACGCTGCTCCTGTACCTGCTGTTGCTGACCGCCGCTGGCTGTCGCGTCAGAAGGTACACCCAGGCTTACCGGACTGGCTTTACCCATCATCGGTAATGTATTGAATACCGGCGTTTCGGGCTGCTGGGACGTTTCAGATTGACCATTATAGTGCTGGACGCCAACAATAACTGCAAGTGATACACACGCAGCCACGCCCATTTGGGTAAGCTGCGCGGCCCACGGACGCATTTTCTTCCAGAATGGCATTTTCTGCCACTGGTGCGGTGCTGGCTGGGCCTCAGGAATCAATGGCGCCGTCTGACGTACTGGCTCATCCTGGATGGCAGCCATTACGCGGGCGGAAATATCGAAATGGAGAACGTCGGCGGTATCACCTCGCATGGAATCGCGAATCAGGTGATAACTCTCCCAGGTTTTTTGCATTTCCGGGTCATGAGTTAGCTCTTTAAGCAACTCAGTATCCAGCGTTTCGCCATCCATTAAAGCGGAAAGTTTTTCTTTCTGCATGCCTAATACCTTTTCCAGTATCCCGCTATCGTCAACGCCTGATAAGCGGTTGAACTTTATTATCAATAGCTTCCCTCGCTCGGAAGATACGTGAACGCACCGTACCTACCGGACAATCCATGATAGCGGCTATCTCTTCATAGCTCAGGCCATCCAGCTCCCGCAAGGTTATTGCCATGCGTAAATCTTCCGGGAGGGACTCAATAGTTCGGAAAACTATCTGTCTCAGTTCTTCTGACAACATTAAGTTCTCAGGGTTCGAAATTTCTTTCAGTGCACCGCCACTTTCGTAGTTTTCTGCTTCAATCGCATCTATATCACTGGAAGGTGGACGACGCCCCTGAGCGACCAGGTAATTCTTCGCTGTATTGACTGCGATACGATACAGCCAGGTATAAAAAGCACTATCCCCCCGGAACGAGTCCAGCGCACGATAGGCCTTGATAAATGCTTCTTGTACTACATCGGGTACATCGCCCGACGGTACATAGCGAGAAACCAGACTCGCCACCTTATGCTGATAGCGGACTACCAGTAGGTTAAAGGCTTTCTGATCTCCCTTTTGGACCCGTTCTACCAGGACCTGGTCCGTTAACTGCTCGCTCATCCGAGGTAAAGTCTCCCCAAACCAAATTTCCACGCGCTGTCGAAACGCCACTCCATAAGCTTCACTATGAGCAAGCAAATGCTTAGAGTGCTCAAGTTTCGTAAAGTTCCGTTACGCATTTGTTTTTTGTTTGTCATGTTGTAGACAGGTCTTATCTCTCATTATAAGTCTACATAACCCGATCAACGCACTATCTGTAAGAAATGCCCATTTCACCGCTTGCAGAGTAACCCAACGGCCACTTTATTTCATCACATAATCTGATGCTAACGGCCTGCTTCACAAAATAATTTTGCTCATTTCATCCTCGTCTTACTTTTCTTTCATGTTTAGCCATTGCAACACATCTAAAAATAAAACGTGCAGTAACGCGCGTCGTGGTGCTATTGTGAGCAAACAATGTTTAGTAAATTAAACAAAAATCATGAATACAACTCCTGAATTATCCTGTGACGTGCTGATCATTGGCAGCGGAGCTGCCGGACTCTCACTGGCGCTGCGGCTGGCTGAGAAACATCAGGTTATTGTACTGAGCAAAGGTCCTGTTAGCGAAGGCTCGACGTTTTATGCTCAGGGCGGTATTGCCGCGGTTTTCGATGAAACCGACAGTATCGACTCCCACGTTGAAGATACACTGGTTGCCGGGGCCGGACTTTGCGATCGTCATGCGGTTGAATTTGTCGCCAGCAATGCCCGCACCTGTGTGCAGTGGCTTATCGATCAGGGCGTGTTGTTTGATACACAGGTTCAGCCCAACGGTGAAGAGAGTTATCACCTGACCCGTGAAGGTGGTCATAGCCATCGACGCATCCTGCATGCTGCGGATGCCACCGGTAAAGAAGTCGAAACCACCCTTGTCAGCCGGGCGCAAAATCATCCCAACATTCGGGTTCTTGAACGTAGCAATGCCGTAGACCTGATTGTCTCCGATAAGATCGGTCTGCCGGGAACGCGTCGGGTGGTCGGCGCCTGGATCTGGAACCGTAATAAAGAAGCTGTCGAAACCTGCCATGCGAAGTCAGTGGTGTTAGCTACCGGCGGCGCGTCAAAAGTGTATCAGTACACCACCAATCCTGATATCTCCTCGGGGGACGGGATTGCGATGGCCTGGCGCGCAGGATGTCGTGTCGCCAATCTTGAATTTAACCAGTTTCACCCAACTGCGCTGTATCATCCGCAGGCGCGCAATTTCCTGCTGACCGAGGCGCTGCGTGGCGAAGGCGCGCACCTGAAGCGCCCGGACGGCTCGCGCTTTATGCCCGATTTTGACGAGCGTGGCGAACTGGCTCCCCGCGATATTGTCGCCCGTGCCATTGACCACGAGATGAAACGCCTGGGCGCTGACTGCATGTTCCTCGACATCAGCCATAAACCGGAAGCATTTGTTCGTCAGCATTTCCCGATGATTTATGAAAAACTGCTGGGACTGGGCATCGATTTGACCAAAGAGCCGGTCCCTATCGTTCCTGCCGCGCACTATACCTGCGGCGGCGTGATGGTTGATGACTTTGGCCGCACGGACGTCGACGGTCTGTATGCCATCGGCGAAGTGAGTTACACCGGCCTGCATGGCGCCAACCGTATGGCGTCGAACTCATTGCTTGAGTGCCTGGTTTACGGCTGGTCAGCTGCTGAAGATATCGACAGGAGAATGCCTTACGCACGCGGTGTCAATACACTTCCCGCCTGGGATGAAAGTCGTGTGGAAAATCCGGATGAGTTGGTGGTGATTCAACATAACTGGCATGAACTGCGCTTATTTATGTGGGACTACGTCGGAATTGTGCGTACAACCAAGCGCCTGGAACGCGCTCTGCGCCGTATCACCATGCTGCAACAGGAAATCGACGAGTATTACGCTCATTTCCGCGTGTCGAACAATTTGCTGGAACTGCGCAACCTGGTGCAGGTTGCCGAGCTGATTGTACGCTGCGCCATGATGCGCAAAGAGAGTCGGGGCCTGCACTACACGCTGGATTATCCTGAACAACTTCCCGAGTCAGGCCCGTCCATCCTCTCACCGCTAAGTCATCACATAAACAGATAAAACGCCTGGGTCAGCGCCGTGTAACCTTCAGAGTAACGTTGGTCTGGCCCACGGATAACCAACCTGTCGCTAAAGCACTCCCCGGCCTGCGGGGAGAATGCCAACAATACACGATGCGGTAGCCGGGCCTCAGTTTCTGCCACATCCGTACGTAAACGCAAATGCCAGCCCATACTTAATGCCCGCTGGGTAAAGGCATTACCAATTTGTTCCGGCAGCACGACACAAAAAAAACCATCTTCTGTAATACTCCCCGCCGCCAGTGCCAGCAATGCTTCATGATCAAGTGCGGTCGTATAACGTGCCTGCTCGCGCTGCGGCGTGGCGCATTCCACTCCCTGTTCATAATAGGGTGGATTGCTGATAATCAAATCAAAACGCACGGTCTGGCGCGGTATCCATTGCTGCGCATCTGCTGTATGAACGCTGACGCGATGCCTCCACGGAGATTGCGCGATGTTCTCCTGCGCCTGCTGCGCAGCGTCAACATCAAGCTCCACGGCGTCAATGGTGACATTTTCATCAGTGCGCTGGGCCAGCATCAGCGCCAACAGGCCGCTTCCGGTACCAATATCCAGGATCCGTTTTACGCCCGCAACGGGGGCCCAGGCCCCTAATAAAATACCGTCCGTTCCGACTTTCATTGCACAACGATCATGTGCCACAAAAAACTGCTTAAATGTAAATCCATTACGTCTAAGTACGGATGTAGACTGGGGCATGAAGAACAACCTTCCTGGGAAAAAAAACGATAGCATAGGATAAAAACAATACCTGAGAAGCTATATCCATACAAACAGATGAAGATTGCAGCCGTAACGTCTATAATCAGCGCCCCACACAGAGGTAGAACATGACTGTAACGACTTTTTCCGAACTTGAACTCGATGAAAGCCTTCTGGATGCCCTCCAGGAAAAAGGTTTCACTCGCCCGACCGCCATTCAGGCTGCCGCCATTCCGCCTGCGCTCGATGGCCGTGATGTACTCGGTTCTGCGCCGACAGGCACCGGTAAAACGGCGGCATATTTGCTGCCAGCGTTGCAGCACCTGCTCGACTTCCCGCGTAAAAAATCTGGCCCGCCACGCATTTTAATTTTGACGCCGACGCGCGAACTGGCGATACAGGTTGCCGAACACGCCCGCGAACTGGCGAAGAATACGCATCTGGATGTCGCCACGATTACCGGCGGCGTGGCTTACATGAACCACATGGAAGTCTTTAGCGAAAACCAGGACATCGTGGTCGCTACCACCGGTCGTCTGCTGCAATACATCAAAGAAGAGAACTTCGACTGCCACGCGGTTGAAACGCTGATCCTCGATGAAGCAGACCGCATGCTGGACATGGGCTTTGCCCAGGACATCGAGCATATCGCTGGTGAAACCCGCTGGCGTAAGCAAACCATGCTGTTCTCCGCTACGCTGGAAGGCGATGCGATTAAAGATTTTGCCGAGCGTCTGCTGGAAGATCCGGTCGAAGTATCGGCGGATCCATCGACCCGCGAACGCAAGAAGATCCACCAATTTTACTACCGTGCCGATGACATCGAGCACAAAACGGCTTTGCTGATCCATCTGTTAAAACAGCCGGAAGCAACCCGTTCGATTGTTTTTGTACGTAAGCGTGAGCGTGTGCACGAACTGGCAGGCTGGCTGCGCCAGGCTGGCATTAATAACTGCTATCTCGAAGGCGAGATGGTACAGATTAAGCGTAACGAAGCGATCAAACGCCTGACCGATGGTCGTGTGAACGTACTGGTTGCGACCGATGTTGCCGCTCGCGGGATCGATATTCCTGACGTTAGCCATGTGTTTAACTATGACATGCCACGTAGTGGTGATGCCTATCTGCACCGCATTGGTCGCACAGGTCGCGCTGGCCGTAAAGGTACCGCGATTTCTCTGGTTGAAGCGCACGACCACCTGCTGCTTGGTAAAGCGAGCCGCTATATCGACGAACCTTTGAAAGCACGCGTTATTGACGAGCTGCGTCCGACGACTCGCGCACCAAGTGAGAAATCTAACGGCAAGCCGTCCAAGAAAGTACTGGCGAAGCGCGCCGAGCAAAAAGCCAAAGAAAAAGAGAAACCGCGCGTGAAGAAACGTCACCGCGACGCCAAAAATATCGGCAAACGTCGTAAGCCGAGCGGAACTGCTCCCCAGCAATCCGACAAAGAGTAAAACCGTATGCCGGGCCGTTTAGCCCGGCATTTTTTCATGCGTCGCAAAGCTCTCTTCAATACACTCAATAAACACCCGCATCGCCGGGCTAACGACTTTTCCAGCATGGTAACCGCACAATGCCGTAATTAACTCCGGCTGTTCGCTGAACGGTAACTCAACCAATTCCCCTGAACGGAGCTCCTTCTCAATGGTAAAACGCGGCAAAAAACTGACGCCAAGATTTGCCGATACGCAGTGCTTGATGCTCTCAATACTCCATAACTCAATCGTATTTTCCAGCGTAATCTGACGTTTACGCAGTAAGCCCTCGAAGCGTTGTCTGAAAATACATTGCGGCTCATTAATGATAAAGCTGCAGGGAATGTGCTGGTTATGCCGGGTGAAATCAACATGCTGCAGCAGAGGCGACGCAACCAGCGCCAGTGACTGATCGCCCAGCGCTATCATCTCCAGCGCATCGTCATTACCAACACGATAAAACACGCCCAGATCAACCTCATCACTAAGCAACGCATCGCGAATGACATAGCAGTTGAGCGACTGTAAGGACAACCGCACATGAGGCGCGCGTTGTTTAAAACGCTGTAATACCTGCGGCATTTTATACGCCAGCAGTGTTTCGCCGGTCGCAACGCGTAGCTCGCCGCTCGGCTGCGCATCCTGCTGCGCTGACTGGCGAATCGATGCCATCACGCGGGTCAGGTCGTGTATATGCGGCATCAACCGTTTACCCTCACTGGTGAGACACATTCTGCGGCCAATTTTTTCGAACAGCTGCACCGATAGCTCTTGCTCAAGCTGTTGAATATGAAACGTGACGGTCGATTGCGTACAGCAAAGTTTTTGCGACGCCCGCAGGAACGAGCCCTCTTCCACCACCGTTTTTAACGTAATAAACCGACGTAAATCCATCCGCACCAACCCATCGAAATTATCGAACCCAGAATGCAAAAACATTCATTTTTTTAAATGTTTTAACTCGGGTACTGTCTACCAAAACAGAGGAGATGACAAGTGACCCCCATGCTTTTAAGTGCATTCTGGACCTATACATTGATTACCGCGCTAACCCCCGGACCCAACAATATCCTTGCGCTCAGTGCTGCGACGTCACACGGTTTTCGCCAGAGTACGCGCGTGCTTGCCGGGATGAGTCTGGGCTTTTTAATCGTCATGCTGATGTGTGCCGGGATTTCGTTTTCGCTTGCCGCGATGGATCCGGCCATCATCCACTGGCTCAGTTGGGCAGGCGCGGCATATATCTTATGGCTGGCATTGAAAATCGCCACCAGCCCGGCGGCAAACGATAATTTGCAGTCCGAACCGATCGGCTTCTGGACGAGTTTTGGCTTGCAGTTTGTTAACGTCAAAATCATTTTGTACGGCATTACAGCGTTATCCACGTTTGTACTGCCCTATACGCAGGAAGCTCACTGGCTGATTGGGGTGAGTATTCTGCTGGCGCTGATCGGCACCTTTGGTAATGCATGTTGGGCGCTGGCAGGCCATCTTTTTCAGCGTCTCTTTCGCCGTTACGGCCGACAGTTGAATATCATTCTGGCGCTGCTGTTAGTTTATTGCGCAGTGAGAATTTTTTACTAACGGATATAAAAAAGCGGAAGACGCGCTGGCATCTTCCGCTTTTGATTCTCTGCTAAACGGGGTTATTCCCCGCGAGCCTTACAGGCTCTCAGTAAAGGTACGAGCAATAACGTCGCGCTGCTGTTCTGGGGTCAGAGAGTTGAAACGTACCGCATAACCAGACACACGGATGGTCAGCTGCGGATATTTTTCCGGATGCTTAACCGCATCTTCCAGCGTTTCGCGACGCAGAACGTTCACGTTCAGGTGCTGGCCACCTTCCACGCGGACTTCCGGCTGTACGTCTACCGGCACTTCACGGTATTCGATTTCACCCAGTTTGCTGACGGCAACGACGTCATCTGCATTGAAACCTGCTTTCGCAACGATGCAGCGTGCTTCGCCTTTTTCGCTGTCCAGCAGCCAGAAAGAGTTCAGCAGGTCGTCGTTTGCAGCTTTAGTAATCTGGATACCTGTAATCATTTGATGCCTCCCCGGCAAAATTATTTGATCTCGGTTGGCCGTCATCCGGCCAATTGGTAAAACCATTGTTGCTTGAGTGTATATATACCCCTCACACCCCCTTGAATCTTTGATTTAAATCAACAAAAACCACACATGAAAAGTGGTGATAGGTGGATTTTATTGTTTTACATCAACTTACGCCACGTACGCAGCTAAACTTTTTACATAAATTTTCAACTATCTTTAAGACCCAGGCCGTTGAGAAACGTAGAGAATTTTGCGACGTAGTAAGAAGCAGTTAAGCTAGAGGGATTGAAAATTCGCAGGAGAGCGAGATGGCCACCGAATTAACCTGGCACGATGTGCTGGCAGATGAGAAACAGCAGCCTTATTTTGTTAACACGCTACATACTGTCGCTGGCGAGCGTCAGTCGGGTATGACAATTTACCCGCCGCAAAAAGATGTGTTTAACGCTTTTCGCTTTACCGAACTTGGCGACGTGAAAGTCGTCATCCTGGGGCAGGATCCTTACCACGGTCCAGGCCAGGCACACGGTCTCGCGTTCTCTGTTCGTCCGGGTATTGCCACTCCCCCATCGCTGCTGAACATGTACAAAGAGCTGGAAGCGACGATTCCTGGCTTCACGCGCCCAACGCACGGCTATCTGGAAAGCTGGGCACGTCAGGGGGTGCTGTTACTTAATACCGTACTCACTGTCCGCGCCGGCCAGGCACATTCTCACGCCAGCCTGGGCTGGGAAACCTTTACCGATAAAGTCATCAGCTTGATTAATCAGCACCGTGAAGGCGTTGTTTTCCTGCTCTGGGGTTCACACGCACAAAAGAAAGGCGCGATTATTGATACCCAACGTCACCATGTGTTGAAAGCGCCGCATCCGTCACCGCTCTCAGCACATCGCGGTTTCTTTGGCTGCAATCACTTTGTACTGGCCAATGAATGGTTGGAACAACGAGGTGAAAAACCGATTGACTGGACGCCGGTGTTACCAGCAGAAAGCGAGTAAAATAATGCCAGCGATTCGCTGGCATTTTTATTATCAGGCTTTGTTCTGACGCCACCACTCCGCGAGCAGTACGCCGGTTGCCACAGATACGTTGAGCGTTTCAACGTTACCCGTACCGTCAATCGCCACGCACAGGTCGTCAGCTGAGCATGCCGCTTCCGGCAGCGCTTCACGCTCGCGCCCTAATACCAGCACCATTTTTTCCGGCAGCGTGGTAGTAAACAACGGTTTGCCTTTCACGCTTGAGGTCATCACTACCGTGTAACCTGCCTTACGGAAGTCGTCCAGCACATCGACAATGCTGTCACCGGTGATCGGCTGAACGTGCTCTGCGCCACCTTCAGCGGTACGGATTGCCGCACCTGATTCCAGCAGCGCCGCGTCCTGTACCACCACGCCTTTCACACCAAAGTGGGCGCAGCTACGCATCATTCCGCCCAGGTTGTGCGGGTTAGCGATGTCTTCCAGAGCCAGTACGCAATCCTGCGCCCCAGCCTGACCCACCCACTGCTTAACAGTGGTACCGTTACGTTTTTTGATCAGGAAACAAACACCGCCATGGTGCTCAGTACCGGAGGCTTTCGCCAGCTCAGCTTCATCAACCACGTGATAGGCTTTGCGGTTTGCCGCCATCCAGCGTAATGCTTCTTTAAAGCGTGGGGTTACGCTCTGCACAAACCAGGCGCGAACAATAGCGTCCGGGCGACTCTGGAACAGAGCCTGACAAGCATTCTCACCGTAAACGCGGGTTTCTTCCGCGCGCTGACGACGTAAGACTTCAGGATCGATAAAACTCTTGCCGCTAATACCGCCATGATCGGCTTTATCCGCAACATCATCATTCGGTGCGCGGGACACGGTACGCCATGGTGAATCTTCACGTCTGCGATCGCGTTCTGCATCGCGGTCACGACCACGTTCACGGCCGCGTTCGCTGTTCGGACCCTTTCTGTCATCACGGGCAGGGCGACGACCGCCTTCGGCTCGGGAAGTACCGGGGCGTCCGCCGCCTTTACCAGTACGTGGATTTTGGGTGCGTTTATCCGAGTCATCGTCACTGCGGACGTACATCACTTTGACCTTGCCGTTTTTGTTCTTCAGTTCGTCGCTCATGTTTTTCTCCACCTGCTCTGCGCGAAGCGCGCAGATTACCCGATGTGCACGTCGTTAGCCATTATTTCATTTAAAAGCTAAGGACTATTGTACTCATTGAATAAAACGCATTGTTGTTTAGAACAGACTCCCCGATAATATGTAACATAATAGAAACATACTGGCGTCACTGCCATGAAGTCCACACTACTCATCCAGAGGTTAGTTATGAATACCGTTTGTACCAGCTGCCAGGCTATCAACCGCATTCCCGACGATCGTGTCCAGGAAGCGGCTAAATGCGGACGCTGTGGTCACGACCTGTTTGATGGGGAGGTGATCAATGCGACCGGTGAAACACTGGATAAACTGTTAAAAGACGATCTCCCGGTGGTGGTTGATTTTTGGGCCCCCTGGTGCGGGCCATGCCGTAACTTTGCCCCAATTTTTGAAGATGTCGCGGAAGAGCGTAGCGGTAAAGTGCGTTTTGTTAAAGTGAATACGGAAGCCGAGCGTGAACTCAGCGCCCGCTTCGGTATCCGCAGTATTCCGACCATCATGATCTTCAGAAAAGGTGAAATCGTCGACATGCTCAATGGCGCCGTCCCTAAGGCACCGTTTGATAGCTGGCTTAACGAATCACTATAATCTCTGCGGGGCGCATCTTGTGCCCCGTTTTCACCTCTGCGACAATAGCGTTTTTCGACGTGTTCCCCCATGACCGATAACGCAGTTCTTCAGTTACGCGCTGAGCGCCTCGCGCGCGCCACCCGTCCTTTCCTCGCCCGAGGTAACCGTATTCGTCGCTGCCAGCGCTGCCTGCTGCCGCTAAAGCTCTGCTTATGCGCAACGTTAGTACCGTCTGAGGCCAAAAGCCGTTTTTGTCTGGTCATGTTTGATACCGAGCCAATGAAGCCCAGCAATACGGGACGTTTAATCGCCGATATTTTGCCAGATACCGCGGCTTTTCAGTGGTCACGCACCGAACCGCCGCAGGCGCTGCTTGATCTGGTGAAAAATCCTGATTACCAGCCGATGGTCGTGTTCCCGGCGTCCTATGCGGGCGAAGAGCGCGAAGTGATTTTCACGCCGCCAACCGGTAAACCACCATTGTTTATCATGCTCGATGGCACCTGGCCGGAAGCGCGTAAAATGTTCCGCAAAAGCCCGTACCTCGACCACCTGCCGGTGATCTCCGTTGATTTATCGCGCCTTTCTGCTTATCACCTGCGTGGTATTCACGCCGAAGGGCAATACTGTACTGCCGAAGTGGCTATCGCTTTGCTGGATCTGGCTGGTGATACGCAAGCTGCGGAAGGGTTAAGCGATCACTTCACTCGCTTTAAAACCCGTTACCTGGCAGGAAAAACCCAACATCAGGGGAGCGTCACAGCAGACTCCACAGAAAGCGTTTAAAATCATTCGGTCACTGGAGTCATTAAGGAAGCCGATATGAGTCAACGTGGTCTGGAAGCACTACTGCGACCGAAATCCATTGCGGTGATTGGGGCGTCGATGAAGCCTAACCGCGCGGGTTACCTGATGATGCGTAATCTGCTTGCCGGCGGTTTCAATGGGCCAGTTCTACCGGTGACGCCCGCCTGGAAAGCGGTATTGGGTGTACTGGCCTGGCCCAATATCAGTAGCTTGCCTTTTAGCCCCGACCTCGCCGTATTGTGCACCAATGCCAGCCGTAACCTGGCATTACTCGAAGCGCTTGGCGAGAAAGGCTGTAAAACCTGCATTATTCTTTCGGCTCCCGCGGCCCAACATGCAGAACTGTTGGCCTGCGCCTCACGCTATAAAATACGCCTGCTGGGTCCCAACAGTCTGGGACTTCTCGCCCCCTGGCAGGGACTTAACGCCAGCTTTTCCCCCGTCCCGATTAAGCGCGGCAAGCTGGCTTTTATCTCTCAATCCGCGGCCGTATCCAATACCATACTCGACTGGGCACAGCAGAGAGAAATGGGCTTTTCTTACTTCATCGCGCTGGGTGACAGCCTGGATATCGACGTTGATGAACTACTGGATTACCTGGCGCGCGACAGCAAAACCAGCGCGATATTGCTCTATCTCGAACATTTGAGCGATGCCCGGCGCTTTGTCTCTGCCGCCCGTAGCGCCGCGCGCAACAAACCCATTCTGGTGATTAAGAGTGGCCGTAGCCCGGCAGCGCAGCGTTTACTGCACACCAGCGCCGGAATGGACCCAGCCTGGGACGCAGCTATCCAGCGCGCCGGTTTATTGCGAGTACAAGACACTCACGAGCTGTTCTCAGCGGTCGAAACCCTGAGTCACATGCGCCCGCTGCGTGGTGACAGGCTGATGATCATCAGTAACGGCGCCGCACCTGCCGCACTGGCATTGGATGAGCTATGGTCGAAAAATGGCAAACTCGCCACGCTGAGTGAAGATACCTGTCAGAAATTACGCGATGCGCTACCAGCCCATGTTGATATCGGCAACCCGCTGGATCTGCGTGACGATGCCAGTAGCGAACACTATGTAAAAGCCCTGGATATTTTGCTCGCCAGTCAGGACTTCGACGCGCTGATGGTGATTCATTCGCCCAGCGCCGCCGCCCCCGGGACCGAAAGCGCACAAGCGTTGATCGAAGCAGTAAAGCAGCATCCACGAGGGAAATTTATCTCCTTACTGACCAACTGGTGCGGGGAGTTTTCTTCTCAGGAAGCCCGTAGGCTATTTAGCGAAGCAGGGTTGCCCACCTACCGTACGCCGGAAGGGACCATCACCGCGTTTATGCATATGGTCGAGTATCGGCGTAACCAGAAGCAACTGCGAGAAACGCCTGCGCTACCGGACTACCTGACCACTAACACCGCCGAGGCGCATAATCTGTTACAGCAGGCGATTGCCGAAGGGGCCACATCGCTGGATACCCATGAAGTGCAGCCGATTTTACAAGCTTATGGCTTACACACGCTCCCGACCTGGATCGCCAGCGACAGCGCGGAAGCTGTGCATATCGCAGAGCAGATCGGCTATCCGGTGGCGCTCAAGCTGCGTTCACCTGATATCCCGCATAAGTCGGAAGTTCAGGGGGTAATGCTCTACCTGAGAACGGCAACAGAGGTACAGCAGGCCGCGAACGCGATTTTTGATCGGGTGAAAATGGCCTGGCCGCAGGCGCGCATCCACGGTTTATTAGTGCAAAGCATGGCGAATCGCGCTGGCGCGCAGGAGCTTCGCGTCGTCGTTGAACACGATCCGGTATTTGGCCCGCTGATTATGCTGGGTGAAGGTGGGGTTGAGTGGCGACCAGAAGAGCAAGCCGTGGTGGCATTGCCGCCATTGAACATGAATCTGGCGCGTTATCTGGTGATCCAAGGGATCAAAAATAAGAAGATCCGCGCTCGTAGCGCACTACGCCCACTGGATATCGCCGGACTAAGCCAGCTTCTGGTGCAGGTATCCAACCTGATCGTCGATTGTCCGGAAATTCAGCGTCTGGATATCCATCCGCTGCTGGCCTCCGCCGGTGAATTTACCGCGCTGGATGTCACGCTGGACATTGCCCCCTTCACAGGCGATAACGAAAGCAGATTGGCTGTACGTCCCTACCCTCATCAGCTTGAAGAGTGGGTGGAGTTGAAGAACGGCGAGCGCTGCCTGTTCCGCCCCATTTTGCCAGAGGATGAACCTCATCTGCAGCAGTTCATTTCTCAGGTAACAAAAGAAGATCTTTATTATCGCTATTTTAGTGAGATCAACGAATTTACCCATGAAGATTTAGCCAATATGACACAGATCGACTACGATCGTGAAATGGCCTTTGTCGCTGTGCGTTGTAGAGATAATCATGAAGAGATCCTCGGCGTGACGCGAGCTATCTCGGATCCTGATAACGTAGATGCCGAGTTTGCCGTCCTGGTTCGTTCTGATCTCAAAGGACTTGGACTGGGTCGCCGATTGATGGAAAAATTAATTGCCTATACCCGAGATCACGGACTTAGACGTTTGAATGGTATTACGATGCCAAACAATCGCGGTATGGTCGCCCTGGCCCGGAAACTAGGGTTCGTTGTTGACGTCCAACTCGAAGAGGGGATTGTTGGGCTAACGCTTAATCTGGCCCAATTTGAGGAATCGTGAGTAAGGTACTGGAAATGTTGACCACATTAATGGGTACTGGTGGTATCATTGCCCGCTTATGTCGTCTGCATAGCACAGAGGACCCTTCAATGAACAGAGAAGAAATGCACTGTGATGTTGTCAAAATTTAAGCGTAATAAACATCAACAACACCTTGCCCAACTACCCAAGATTTCTCAGTCAGTTGATGATGTAGATTTCTTTTATGCTCCCGCTAATTTCAGGGAGACTCTGCTGGAAAAAATAGCCAGCGCGACGCGACGGATCTGCATTATTGCGCTGTACCTGGAACAGGATGACGGTGGCAAAGGCATACTCGACGCGCTCTATGCGGCAAAACGGCAGCGTCCTGAACTGGATGTCCGGGTGCTTGTCGACTGGCACCGAGCCCAGCGCGGGCGCATTGGTGCTGCGGCATCAAATACCAACGCTGACTGGTATTGCCGCATGGCGCAAGAAAACCCTGGTATCGATATTCCTGTCTATGGCGTGCCGATTAACACGCGCGAAGCCCTTGGCGTTCTGCATTTCAAAGGCTTTATCATCGATGACAGCGTCCTGTATAGCGGCGCCAGCCTGAACGATGTTTATCTGCATCAGCATGATAAATATCGCTACGACCGTTATCAGTTGATTCGCAACGCGCAAATGGCCGATATCATGTTCAATTGGGTGGCGCAAAACCTGATGAATGGTCGCGGCGTTAATCGTCTTGATGATATCAATCGCCCTAAAAGCCCGGAAATTAAAAACGACATTCGCTTGTACCGTCAGGAACTGCGGGATGCGTCATTCCATTTTCAGGGGGATGCGGATAATGAACAGCTTTCTGTTACGCCGCTGGTTGGACTCGGAAAATCCAGTCTGTTAAATAAGACTATTTTCCACCTCATGCCCTGCGCAGAGCACAAACTCACAATTTGTACCCCTTATTTCAATCTGCCCGCCATACTGGTGCGCAATATCATTCAGCTGCTGCGTGAAGGGAAAAAGGTCGAAATCATTGTCGGTGATAAAACTGCCAACGACTTTTACATCCCGGAAGATGAGCCTTTTAAAATCATCGGCGCGCTGCCTTATCTGTATGAAATTAATCTGCGCCGTTTTCTGAGCAGACTGCAATATTATGTGAATACCGATCAGTTGGTCGTGCGCTTATGGAAAGATGATGACAACACTTATCATCTGAAAGGCATGTGGGTTGATGATAAATGGATGCTGCTCACCGGCAACAACCTTAATCCTCGAGCCTGGCGTCTGGATCTGGAAAACGCCATCCTTATCCACGATCCTAAGCAAGAGCTGGCGCCCCAGCGCGATAAAGAGCTGGAGCTTATCCGCACGCATACCACCGTGGTGAAGCACTACCGCGACCTGCAAAGCATTGCTGACTATCCAGTCAAGGTGCGCAAGCTCATCCGTCGACTACGCCGTATTCGTATCGACAGATTAATTAGCCGTATTCTGTAACCAAGACCCCGTCCAGTGACGGGGTTTTTCCTATGGAGGCAACGGTGCGCCTGTTTATTCTTACCAGTGTCCTGGCTATTTCGGGCTGCAGCCACATGGCAAACGACCGCTGGAGCGGACAAGACAAAGCTCAACACTTTATCGCCTCCGCCATGCTTGCCGCAGCCGGCAATGAATATGCCCAGCATCAGGGTTACAGCCGCGATCGCAGTGCGGCTATTGGTTTGATGTTCTCAGTCAGCCTGGGCGCATCAAAAGAGCTGTGGGACAGCCGCCCCGCTGGGAGCGGCTGGAGCTGGAAGGACTTTGCCTGGGATATAGCGGGCGCCTCAACCGGCTATGCAGTCTGGCAACTGGCACATCATTAGAGGCGCAGCCCTTTCCCCTTGCCATGCAGCATCAGCGATACTAAAAATGCGATGACTGCCAGCGCGGTAACGTACCAGAAGAATGTCGTTTCCATACCGATGGATTTCAGGGATAAGGCAACATATTCGGCTGAACCACCAAACAGGGCATTCGCCACCGCATAAGATAACCCAACCCCCAGGGCGCGCACCTGCGCCGGAAACATCTCAGCCTTCAGAATGCCGCTGATAGACGTATAGAAACTCACGATCAACAAGGCACACATTACCAGAGCAAACGCCATATACGGAGACGTCACGTTTTGCAACGCTGTCAGAATGGGAACGGTAAAAATCGCGGCTAATGCGCCAAAGCATAGCATGGAAGTACGTCTGCCAATTTTATCTGACAAAGCGCCAAACAATGGTTGCACCAGCATGAATACACACAGTGCCGCCGTCATAATCCCGCTGGCTACGTTGGCATGCATACCGGCGGTGTTAACCAGGTACTTCTGCATATAGGTTGTGAAGGTGTAAAAACACAGCGAGCCAGCAGCGGTAAAGCCAAGCACCATGACAAAGGCTTTGCGATTACGCCACAGACCTTTCAGAGAGCCTGCTTCTTTTAACGCACGAACATCCTGTTTCGAGGTTTCATCCAGCTGACGACGCAGCCATAGCGCGACAATAGCCAGCACTGCACCCAGCGCAAATGGAATACGCCATCCCCACTCTCTGAGCGCAGAGTCTTCTAACGTTTGCTGCAAAATGACCACAACCAGCAATGCCAGTAGCTGCCCGCCAATTAACGTTACGTACTGGAATGAAGCATAAAAACCTTTCTTACCTTCAATAGCCACTTCACTCATGTAGGTAGCGCTGGTCCCGTATTCACCGCCGACAGACAGCCCCTGAAATAATCTGGCCAGCAGCAGTAGCGCAGGAGCCCAGGTACCTATCGTTTCATACCCCGGAAGACAAGCAATCACCAACGATCCCATACACATCATACAAACTGACAACAGCATGGATTTTTTACGCCCGTGCTTATCGGCGATGCGACCAAACAACCATCCGCCGATAGGGCGCATCAGAAAGCCTGCGGCAAAAACGCCGGCAGTTTGTAAAAGTTGGGTGGTGGTGTTCCCAGAGGGAAAAAAGATGTGTGCAAAATAGAGAGAGCAGAAAGAGTAGATATAGAAATCAAACCATTCGACCAGATTCCCTGATGATGCTCCAACAATCGCCCAAATACGGCGACGAGTATCGCCATCTGTCAGCGCTCCGTTCTCAGTTACACTGCTATCAGCCATTCGAATTATACCCCTGCCAAGGATCGCGTGAATTTATTAATGCTAGTTGTGTCTTTTTTGGTAAATTAAATGTTATATAATTGTTATAATTAATTATGAGATATAAGTCACGGTTTTAATTAGCAGAGAAAGGATTCAGATATGTTTGAGGAAATAGAGTCGAAGGTCGGATAAG
>BBMW01000002.1 GCA_000759755.1 Citrobacter werkmanii NBRC 105721 | reverse complement strand
TCCTCAAAAAAAACCAACCCTTGTGGTTGGTTTTTTTATGCCTGCGATTCAATGTTCCGCGCCACCACGGCTTTCAGCACAGGTTTTACTACTTACCCATGCACAAATTGGGGTAAAATTTACCCTCTCATCAGCGCGATGAACCTGGACGATTGATGCGCTGAAAACAATAATGATACTAATAAAACTCAGGAGAATAGTATGCCTGAAGCAACGCCTTTTCGGGTGCTGATTGTCGACGACCACCCACTAATGCGGCGGGGAATTAGTCAATTATTGCAACTGGATCCCGCATTTAACGTGGTGGCCGAAGCAGGTGACGGCGCAAGTGCGATCGATCTGGCAAACCGTCTGGACCTTGACGTGATCCTGTTAGATCTCAATATGAAAGGTATGAGTGGGCTGGATACCCTGAATGCGCTGCGTCGGGACGGCGTTACCGCACAAATTATCATTCTGACCGTTTCGGATGCCGCCAGCGATGTATACGCCTTAATTGACGCGGGTGCGGATGGTTATTTGCTCAAAGACAGCGATCCTGAAGTCCTGCTGGAGGCCATTCGCAGCGGCGCTAAAGGCGGTAAAGCGTTTAGTACACGCGTCAGTGAATATCTGCGCGAACGCGACCTGTTCGGCGCACAAGAAGATCCGTTCAGCATTCTCACCGAACGCGAGCTGGATGTGTTACACGAACTGGCTCAGGGGCTGTCGAATAAACAGATTGCTTCGGTATTAAATATTTCCGAACAGACGGTGAAGGTGCATATTCGCAACCTGCTGCGCAAACTCAATGTGCGCTCTCGCGTTGCTGCCACTATTCTGTTTTTGCAAACGCGCGGAATGCAATAACCAGATATTGCCCGATGGCGCTACGCTTATCGGGCCTACAAATCACGAGCATCGCAAGGCCGGATAAGACGCTTTGCGTCGCCATCCGGCCCCTTCCACTCTTACTTCTCCTGCGGCGTTAGCTGCTCCATCGCCTGTTTAATACTGCGTTCTATTACCGCCCGACGGGTATCGTTAGCGGGCAATAATTTCAGCATCATCTCCCACGCCGCAACAGCTTCGCCGAAGCGCTGCTGTTCGAAAGCGTTAAAAGCATACATGCTCAATACGCGCACGTTAGCATGCTCGCCTCTTATCAGCTGGCGCAACAACTCCCCTCCCCGACGGTTATCATCAGGATCGGAAGAACGGGTCAATGCTTCCGCATAACCCAGCGCCGCATCGCTGTTGTTAGGAGCCAGTCGATAGGCATTGGCATAGGCTTCAGTAGCCGTACTGGCGTTACCGAGTACCATGCCAATACGTCCGAGCATGATCCAGCCTTCGACGTTTCCGGCATCGGACTGTAAGCGAGTGCGCAGCCCCAGCGCCAGACGCGTCATGTCTTCTTCATTCAACGGGTCGGCTTTCGGATCCAATGCCCGCTCCAGCAGCGCTGGAGCCTGAGCGGTGGCCTGCTGCCAGACCTGCACCTGTTTATAGTTCCCAGTTTGATAATAGCTCACCACGCCAACCACCAGCGCCACCACGATGCCGGGCACAAAGAGTCCGAATCCACCGCGCTTGCCATCCGGGATAATGTCGTCAGGAAACTCTTCTTGTTTCACCCGTACGCGTCGGCGAGTACGGGCGAAAATAATCCAGCCCCCAAGACCAATCGCTACCACAGGCATCACCCACAGCAGCACGGTCAGCGGAGTTAACGGCGGATCGTAAGTGACGAAGTTGCCGTAGCGCGCCACCATGTAGTCAACAATCTCTTTCTGGCTTTTGCCTTCCTGCATCAATTCGTACACTTTCTGACGCAGGTCGGTGGCGATCATTGAATTAGAGTCGGCAATGCTGTTGTTCTGACATTTAGGACAACGCAGTTGCTCGGTAAGCTGGCGGAACTGCTGCTCCTGCGCTTCATCCTTAAACTGCATTACGTCGATAGTCGCAAGCGCGGATCCCGAGATAACCAGCATCAGCAGGCCCAATAAAAATCTCATTGCGCAGCCTCCTTACTGTACTTGTCCCACAACGGTTTGATCTCGCTTTCCCACACGCGGGCATTCAGATCGCCGGCATGGCGATAGCGAATAATACCTTTCCCGTCGATCAGGAACGTCTCCGGTGCGCCGTACACGCCAAGATCGAGGCCGAGCATACCGTCGCCGTCAAACAGACTTAATGAGTAAGGATTGCCCAGCTCTTTCAGCCAGACAATGGCTTTCTGACGATCGTCTTTATAGTTCAGGCCCACTACCCGCACGCCTTGCGCAGACAGTTGATTCAGATACTGATGCTCGGCGCGACAGGTCGGACACCAGGTCGCCCAGACGTTCAGCAACACTGGCTTCCCCTGCGTCAGCACATCGGCCTGATAATGCTGCCCCGGGTTTTCCAGCGATTCCAGGCGGAACGTCGGAACAGGTTTGCCGATTAACGCCGACTCCAGATTAGTAGGGTCGTCTCCTTGCGCGTTACGCGCTAACTGCCATAGCAGCGCCGCTGCAATGATGAGAAAAATAATAAACGGTATTAACAGTGCGTTGCGCTTCATACAGCCTCCGACGCATTTTTTTGCACCGCGACACGCGGGCGCGTGCGCTGGCGATAGCGTGGATCAAACAGGCAGAACACCCCGCCCAGCGCCATCAGCAACCCTCCGGCCCAAATCCAGCGAATAAACGGTTTGTAATACAAACGTACAGCCCATGCGCCGTTATCCAGCTCTTCACCCAGCGCAGCATACAGATCGCGCGTAAGCCCGCCGTCAATCGCCGCTTCGGTCATCATGGAACTGGTACTGTTATAGAAGCGTTTCTCCGCATGCAGCGTGGCTTCCGGTTTACCATCACGCGTGACACCAATAATGGCGACCCCGCCCCGGTAGTTTGGTCCGGTAATGTCTTTTACTTCACGGAAGGTGAACTGATAGTTATGGATACTGACGCTATCGCCCGCTTTCATGCGCACATCGCGTTCCACGCTGTAATTCTGGCTAAAGGCAATACCAACAATGGTAATCGCCAGCCCCACATGACCTGATACCATCCCCCAGTAGCTTGGCGTCAGCTTTGTTCCACGAGAAATGCGCAGGTACGCTTCGGACATGGCCAGCACAATTATCCAGCACGCCATCGCCAGCCCCACCACCGTCATGGCGGCAATGCGATCCTCAAACAGCCACGGCAGCAGCAGCGACAGAATAAGCGTGGTGACAAACGCGATGATCAGTAACGTTTTCAGTTTACGTGGTCGGTCACGGCCCCAGCGCACTAATGGCCCAATGCCCAGCAGCAGCGCAAACGGCGCCATCAGCCAGGTGAACATGGTATTGAAGAACGGCTCGCCAATCGAAATGCTGCCCAGCCCAAGCTGTTTGTGCACCAGCGGCAGCAGCGTGCCCAGTAACACCACCAGCATAGCGGCGATCAGCAGGACGTTGTTGCCCAACAGCAGCGATTCACGCGACCACAGCGCGTTGTTTACCCGCGAGCGAACCTTATGCCCACGCACTGCAAACAGCAGCAGGGAACCGCCAATCACCAGCACCATGAAGGCCAGTATAAACATCCCTCGCGACGGGTCTGAGGCGAAAGCATGCACCGAAACCAATACGCCGGAACGTACCAGGAAAGTACCCAACAGGCACAGCGAGAAGGCGCTGATTGACAGCAGCAGGGTCCAGGCTTTGAAGCTGGCGCGCTGTTCGGTTACCGACAGCGAATGCATCAGGGCTGTACCCACCAGCCATGGCATAAAGGAGGCGTTCTCAACCGGATCCCAGAACCACCAGCCACCCCAGCCCAGCTCGTAATAGGCCCAGGCCGAACCGAGTACAATCCCCAGCGTCAGAAACACCCACGCCGCCAGCGTCCATGGACGCGAAAAGCGAGCGAAGGTGCTGTCCAGACGCCCGCTCATCAACGCGGCGATCGCAAACGCGAAAGCCACCGAGAAACCGACATACCCCATGTACAGCAACGGCGGATGGAAAATCAGTCCCGGATCCTGCAACAGCGGGTTGAGGTCGCGCCCTTCGATAGGGAAGTTGGGCAACGTGCGGGCAAACGGATTAGAGGTAAACAGGATAAACAGCAGGAAGCCGACGCTGACCATCCCCATCACCGCCAACACGCGGGCGACGATATCCAGCGGCATGCGCTGGCTGAACGCTGCGACGGCGAACGTCCAGCCGCTCATCAGCAACACCCACAGCAGCAGCGAGCCTTCATGCGCGCCCCAGGTCGCCGCGACCCGATACCAGACCGGAAGTTGGGTATTGGAGTTACTGGCGACGTAGGTCACGGTAAAGTCGTTAACCACAAAGGCATTAACCAGAATCAGGAACGCCCCCATCACGCAGATAAACAAGACCCAGGCAAAGGGCCGTGCTGAGGCCATCATCCGCACGTCGCCGCGCGCCACGCCCCACAGCGGATAGACCGACAGCAGTAATGCAACGCCAAGCGCAAGGCACAACAGCGCATTGCCAATTTCAGGCATCATGACGTTTTATCCTTATAAACACTTTCCGGGCGACGGTGGTTTTCCTGCATCGCTTTTTCGACTTCCGGCGGGGTGTAGTTTTCATCATGTTTGGCAAGAACCTCTTTAGCCTGCACATGATTTCCCTTGTCCAGCTCGCCCTGAACGACGACGCCCTGCCCCTCACGGAACAGGTCCGGCAAAATGCCTTCATAGGTCACATCCACCACACCTTCGGCGTCATAGATGCTGAAATTTACTTTTAGCGATTGCGGATCGCGCTTCACGCTGCCCGGCATCACCATCCCACCCACGCGCAGACGTTGACCGACTTCAGGCATCTGCTGCGTTTCACGCTTACCGTAGAGTATCTCTCCCGGGGTGTAGAACAGATCGATATTGGAACGCAGCGCGTAGAGCACCAGCGAAATGGTCAACGCCAGACCTGCCAGTACCGCGCAGGCTATCCATAGCCGATTTTTACGTCGAATATTCACGCCGCCTCCCGTTGTACTTGCGCTGCGCGCATGCGCGCTTCCCTCGCCCGCTGCTGAGCCACACCGCGTAAAATTGCGCGATGCTGTAACGCAGAATGCAGCACCAGCACCAGTAGCGGAATAACGCTCATGGCGACAGCCAGCCAGACATACAAGGCGTAACCGCCCATCGCGAAAAAATCACTCCATGATGCAAATGCAGGGGTCATTGGCGGCCTCTTTTTAAGATCAGTTCGCTCACCCACGGGCGGCGTTTTTCCATCATCAAAATCAGGTTACGCATGCGCATTAGCGCCAGCGTGACAAACAGTAACAGGTAGCCGACGATCGCCAGACGCAGCGGCGCGCGCATTGCCGGATCGATGCTCTGCTGCATACGGGTTGACCCCTGATGCAGCGTATTCCACCACTCGACCGAGTAGTGAATAATCGGTAAGTTGACCACGCCAATCAGCACCAGAATACCGGCGGCACGCCCTGCCAGGCGGCGATCATCAAACGCATGCCATAGCGCAATGGCGCCAACGTAGAGAAACAGCAGCACCAGTTCTGAGGTGAGTCGAGCATCCCAGACCCACCAGGTTCCCCACATCGGTTTGCCCCATGCGGACCCCGTCACCAACGCAATAAAGGTAAACACAGCGCCAATGGGCGCCATCGCAGCCAGCGCCAGATTGGCCATTTTCATCTGCCAGACCAGGCCGATAAACGCCGCAACAGCCATCGAGGCATAAATTCCCATCGACCAGATTGCCGCCGGAACGTGCAGATAAATGATGCGATAGCTCTGTCCCTGCTGATAATCAGCCGGCGCGAAGCCAAAGCCCCAGACCCATCCCGTTATGAGTACCACCGCGCTGGCAATCGCCAGCCACGGAATAAACCAGCCGCAGATCTGATAGAGCCGAGGGGGCATCGCCAATTGATGAAGTGTTTTCCACATAGTTCAGTCACCAGACTCCATTAATTAATATCCGTTTTGCCGGAGTACCTTGCCCGGCCTGCAAATCCTGTCCGCATTACTGCACGCTGATCCGTAACGCCGCAGCCGTGGCAAACGGGCTTAACGTGGCGCTGCCTACCAGCAACGCCCCCAGAATCGCCATGTATCCTTCAACAGGCAAGTGCATGGAAGCCGCATCCATCGCGGCGGTCGCAAAAATCAGTAGTGGTATGGTAAGCGGGAGTACCAACACGCTTAACAGCACGCCGCCGCGCTTTAAGCCCACCGTCAAACCCACACCCGGCGCGCCGAGAAAACCCAGCGTCGGCGTACCGAGCAGCAAGGTCAGCGCCATAATTTTCCAGCCGTACATATCCATGCCCAACAGTAATGCCACCAGCGGCGAGAGGATTAACAGCGGCAAACCGGTTACGACCCAGTGCGCCATCACTTTCGCCAGCACGACCGCCGGAAGCGGCAGCGGCAGCAGCATCAGTTGCTCAAGGCTGCCGTCCTGTAAGTCATCACGAAACAAGCGCTCCAGCGCCAGCAATGACGCCAGCAGCGCCGCAACCCAGATGATGCCCGGCGCAATACGCGCCAGCAGCTGTGGCTCCGGCCCAATGCTCAGAGGGAACAGCGTGATAACAATCAGGAAGAACCATAAAGGATTGGCGATTTCCGCACTATGACGAAACGCAACTCGCAGTTCTAAACGGAAGATTCGCCACATCATTGCGCTGCCCTCTCGCTGGTCAGCGCAATTCGTCGCACTTTACTGGTCTCAACATTAAGCGGCTGGTGGGTGGTAAGAATAACAATACCGCCCTGCTCCGTGTGCTGTGCCATACGCTGAGTCAGTCGCTCAACGCCGTTCACATCAATGGCGGTAAAGGGTTCATCGAGGATCCACAGCCGGGCGCGGGTCAGCCACAAACGGGCCAGCGCCACGCGCCGCTGTTGTCCGGCGGAGAGCTGATTCACCGGAATATCTTCGTATCCGGCAAGTCCCGCCTGCGCCAGCGCGTCCAGACACTGTGCGATATCACCGTCGTGATGGAAAAAACGCAGGTTCTCCAACGCCGAAAGCCGGGTTTTTATCCCCGGCTGATGTCCGATCCACAGCAATTGCTGATGGTAGCTGTCCCGCACGTGATGCAGGGGTTGTTCTTGCCAGCAAACCTCCCCTGCGTCGGGACGCGCCAGCCCGGTAAGCAACCGCAGCAGAGTGGTTTTCCCCGCGCCGTTGCTGCCGGTAATTTGTACCCATTCCCCTGCGTTGACGCGAAATGACAGATCGCTGAACAGTATTCTGTCATCCCGCTCGCAAAGTAATTCTCTGGCTTCAAGCATACCTGGTTATCTACATCCTGTTAAAAGCCCGGTTTGACTTCGCGCATATCAGGCAGTTTGTGCGCTATCCCTTTATGACAGTCAATACAGGTTTGCCCGTCTTTCACGGCCTGGTCGTGCATTTTGGCCGCAACGCCTTTCTGGGCGGTTAAATCCATAAACTCGAAGTTGTGACAGTTGCGACACTCTTGCGAGTTATTGTCTTTCATACGCCGCCACTCATTTTGCGCCATCGTCAGACGATGGTCTTCAAATTTTTGCGGTGTATCTATTAACCCCAATGCTTTCGCGTACAGCTCTTTACTGGCCTTGATCTTACGGATCATTTTCGGGCCCCACTCATGCGGGACGTGGCAATCAGGGCAAGTCGCACGCACACCACTGCGGTTGTTGTAGTGTACGGTTTCCATGTATTCCTGGTACACCGTATTGCGCATTTCGTGACAGCTAATGCAGAACTCTTCCGTATTGGCCTTTTCCATACCGGTATTAAAGCCGCCCCAGAAAATAATGCCGCCCACAAAGCCGATTAACAACAGCGTGCCGAGCGCCAGACGGCTGGGGCGACGCCACCATTGCCAGACGCGCTTAATCCAGCCTGGTTTACGGTTAGAATTTTCCATAATGACCTCTTATTTCCCGTAACCTTTCGAGGGGGTGAAGGTATTTTCAACAATCGGCGCAGCGTCAGCCTGCGGGACGTGACATTGCAGACAGAAATAACGACGCGGCGCGACTTCAGCCAATACCTTGCCATCGCTGTCCATAAAGTGCGTCGGACTGATGCGCGGCGCGCCGGTAGTGCGATAGCTTTCCACACCGTGGCATTGCAGACAGCGGTTAGTATTGGTCGTCACCTGATACCCTTCAACGCTGTGCGGAACCATTGGCGGTTGATTCACATAGTTCAGCGGCATACGCTCCTGCTCTTTCGGCATGCGAATCGCCCCTTCCTGTGTCCCTGAGACTTCCGGTGACTGGCTTAGGTCCACTCCGTTTGCAGCCCAAACGGCCCCACTGACGACCAGGGCAAGCAGGGCCGTCCATTGACTCAGCTTTTTAATCAGGTCATGGCTTTTCATGATTTCGCTCCCGAACTCCATCGTGTTGTTATTGTAAAAACATCCTCAGAACAGACATCCACGCAGCGACCGCAGGCCATGCAATCGCGACTGGTTACCTGCACCGGGCTTTGCTCATCCAGCACCGGCGCACGTAGCACATGCGGTTCCGGGCAAACATGAAAACAATCCATACAGCGGTTACATCTGTTACGTTCTTTTGCCGAAACGGTTAATGCGCCTTTACTTCCCACTACGCTATACAGTGCGCCCAGTGGACAGAGATGCCCGCACCAGCCATGCTCAACGACCAGTAGATCAAATAAAAACAGTGCCAGAATCAGCAGTGCACCACTGCCAAATCCCATTACCAGACTCCGTCCGAGCAGAGAGACGGGATTTATCCATTCCCACAGCAGCGTACCGGTCAAGGCGGAACCGACCAGGATAACCACCAGCAGGACGTACCGTATATAGCGCGGCAGGGTCGCGGACTGATTCAGGTCAAACCTTCTGCGTAACCAACTGGCTAAATCGGTGACCGGGTTCATCGGACAAACCCAGCTGCAAAACAGACGCTTACCCGCAAGGGCATACAGCACCGTGATGACGACCGCCCCCGTTAACGCCACCGTTGCCGGCAGGTGTCCGCTGGCCAGGCTTTGCAGCGTAATCAGCGGATCGGTGAATGGGACGGTATCCAACAGCAGACTGCCACTGTAGTTGCCATGCAGGATCCACACGCCAAGCCACGGGCCGCTGAGGAACATCGCCAGTATCAAAAACTGACTCAAACGACGCAGCAGCAGCCAGCGATGACTCTTCCACCATCCTTTTTTTGCCTGCGCTTCACGCCCGGCATCACGTTTACGATTTGCCATTGTTCCCCTCCAGCCAACCGAAGCGGTAATGGTGTCCTAACTCCCCTTTCGCCAGCGACAGCGGCAGCACTTTTATTGCTGGCTGTTCCAGTACGCAGACTTTTTCGCATTTCCCACAGCCGGTACAGGCATCGCTGTGCACGGTCGGAATAAACCGCGCATGCTTGCCGGTACGCATATTACGGTCCAGCTCAAGGGTGATAGCCTCATCGATTTTCGGGCACTCGCGGTAACAAACATCGCAGCGTAACCCTTGGTAGTTGAGGCAGTTTTCGTGATCCAGCAGTACCGCCAGCCCCATACGCGAATCGTCAATGGATTCAATTTCCCTGTCCAACGCGCCGCTGGGGCAGACTTTGGCACACGGAATGTCCTCACACATTTCGCAAGGAATATCGCGGGCGACAAAATAGGGCGTACCTGCTGCCAGCCCGGAGGCCAGCGTCGCCAGCTTCAGCGTGTCATATGGGCATGCCTGAACGCACTGACCGCAGCGCACACAGGCGCTGGCGAATGCCTCCTCGCTCAGTGCGCCAGGCGGGCGTAACCGCACGCCGGTTGCACGTGCGGTTTGCTGTTGTAACCCCAGCGCCACGCCAACGACGGCCAGCCCGCCCGCCGCGCGAACCATATCGCGCAGAAAGCGGCGGCGGCCATTTTGGGGTTTTGCTGACCGGGACATAACGCGTTACACCTTCGCCAGTTTCACAGCGCACTTCTTGAAATCCGTCTCTTTGGAGAGCGGATCCGTCGCATCCAGCGTCAGATTGTTCACTAGTTGTGCGGCATCGAAGAACGGCATGTATACCAGCCCCTGCGGCGGACGGTTACGCCCGCGTGTTTCAACAATCGAGATAACTTCGCCACGGCGGGAAACCACTTTGACTTTATCGCCACGGCGCAGATCGCGCGCTTTTGCATCCAGCGGGTGGATAAACAGCACCGCTTCCGGGAAGGCGCGGTGCAGTTCAGGCACACGACGCGTCATGCTGCCGGTATGCCAGTGCTCCAGCACACGTCCAGTGGAAAACCACAGGTCATACTCTTTATCCGGCGCTTCAGCGGCAGGTTCAAATGGCAGCGCGAAGATAACCGCTTTACCGTCCGGCTTACCGTAGAACTTGTAGCTTTCCCCCGCTTTCACGTACGGGTCGTTGCCTTCGCTGTAGCGCCACTGAGTCTCTTTGCCCTCAACGACCGGCCAGCGTAAACCGCGCGCTTTATGGTAATCGTCAAACGGTGCGAGATCGTGTCCGTGGCCACGGCCAAACCAGGCATACTCTTCGAACAGCCCTTTTTGCAGATAGAAGCCCAGCTCGCGGGATTCATCGTTGAGCTGATCTTCAGCCAGTTCAGCGACCGGGAATTTGGTCACGGCTGGCGTGGCAAACAGCACGTCATACAGCGTTTTACCGCGCAGTTCCGGTTTTTGTGCCAGCAGCTCTTCCGGCCATACTTCTTCTGTTTTGAAGCGACGAGAGAATTGCACCAGTTGCCACAGATCCGATTTCGATTCGCCCGGCGCTTTAATTTGCTGACGCCAGAACTGAGTGCGTCGTTCCGCGTTACCGTAGGCACCTTCTTTCTCTACCCACATTGCGGTCGGTAGGATCAGGTCGGCTGACAGGGCGCTGACCGTCGGGTACGGATCGGAAACGATGATGAAATTGCGCGGATCGCGCCAGCCCGGCATACGTTCTTCGTTGATGTTCGGACCGGCCTGCATGTTGTTGGTACACATCGTCCAGTAGACATTGAGTTTGCCATCTTTCAGCGCACGGTCTTGCGCCACAGCGTGCAGCCCGATTTTTGCCGGAATAGTCCCGGTCGGGATATTCCAGTGCTTCTCGCAGATATCGCGGTGTTTTTCGTTGGTGACCACCATGTCCGCAGGCAGACGGTGGGAGAACGTCCCGACTTCACGCGCGGTTCCGCACGCTGAAGGCTGGCCGGTCAGAGAGAACGGGCCACAGCCTGGCTGAGAAATTTTACCGGTCAGCAGGTGCAGGTTATAGACCAGGTTGTTGGCCCACACGCCACGGGTATGCTGGTTAAAGCCCATCGTCCAGTAGGAGATGACCTTTTTCTTCGGATCGGCATACAGCTGCGCCAGCTGTTCCAGCTGATCTTTCGGTACGCCAGTCATTTCGGCGGTTTTATCCAGCGTGTACTCAGCAACGAAGGCTTTGTAATCCTCAAAGCTCATCGGTTCAGAAGCATCGGAACCTGGATTCTTCGCCGCTTTTTCCAGCGGATGGGTTGGACGCAGACCGTAGCCGATGTCCGTCACGCCTTTACGCAGGTTAACGTGCTTGCTAAAGAAATCCTGGTTGATCGCATTGTTTTGAATGATGTAGTTTGCGATGTAGTTGAGGATCACCAGATCGGTTTGCGGCGTGAAGACCATACCGTTATCCGCCAGCTCAAAACTACGATGCTGGAAGGTGGAGAGCACCGCGACGGTAACATTCGGATCGGACAGACGACGGTTGGTGATGCGCGACCACAGAATCGGGTGCATCTCCGCCATATTCGCGCCCCACAAGACGAAAGCATCGGCATGCTCAATATCGTCATAGCAGCCCATCGGCTCATCCATACCGAAGGTACGCATAAAACCGACCACCGCTGACGCCATACAGTGACGGGCGTTCGGGTCGATGTTATTAGAACGGAAGCCGGCTTTAAACAATTTGGCGGCAGCGTAACCTTCCCAAATCGTCCACTGACCCGAGCCGAACATGCCGATAGACTCTGGGCCTTTTTCTTTCATGGACGTTTTGAATTTCTCTTCCATCACGTCAAAGGCCTGATCCCAGCTAATCGGAGTGAATTCGCCTTCTTTGTGATACTTACCGTCCTTCATGCGCAGCATCGGCTGTGTTAAACGGTCTTTTCCGTACATGATTTTCGGCAGGAAGTAACCTTTGATGCAGTTAAGTCCACGGTTAACCGGCGCATCCGGGTCACCCTGGCATGCCACAACACGCCCTTGCTGCGTCCCGACCAATACGCCACAGCCCGTTCCGCAGAAACGGCACGGGGCTTTGTCCCATTTGATGGCTTCTTGCTGACCGACTACCGCGCGGGCTACGCCCGGCACGCTTAACCCGGCAGCCGCCGCAGCGGCCGCAACGGCGTTAGCTTTCATAAAGCTACGACGACTGAGTTTCATGGTGTTTCCTCACCTTGCTCATCCTGCTGGTGATAAACCAGCGACACCGCCAGCACGCCCGCAACGTTGCGCACTGACTCAATAGTTTTCATTAGCGTTTCACTTTGCTCTGCTTCCACCACCACAATGAGCTGGCCGCTTTCCACATCGCTAAGTGCAACTTCGCAACCCGGAAACGAACGCAACTGCGTGGCGATATCATTGATATGCTGACTTTTGGCCTGAACGACCAGGCTGCAGACCTGCCAGTTACTGTCCATGGTTGTACTCCGCATTAATGGCTGATACCGGGCAAATAGCGACACACGCGCCGCATCCGTTACAGGCCTGATTGTCGAGCTGTGGCTGATAAATACCGGACAGCGTGGGGCGAAAGGTTATGGCCATGGGTTCACAGCTATCCTGACAGCGATGACACTCAACTGACTGGTGTGCGAGACAGTTTTCCCCGATCGTAAAATTCAGATCCCATGCCCTGGTGTGGCGCGGAAGAAAAAGTGATTCGGGACAGGCCTCTGCGCAGGCATAACAAAAGCTGCACTCGCCGTGTTTGAAATTTACGCTCGGATAACCACCCTGGCCTCGCTGCAGGATGTCGGTTTCACACGCCTGGATGCAGGCGTCACAACGAAGGCAATGGGCCAGAAAGTGAGAATCTTCCTTGCTCCACGGCGGACGGATCCCTGCGTTGGCGTTACGCCAACTGCCTGTCAACATACCTCGACGGGATAAATCAACCATGACATTGTCCTTCCATAATGACGCTCTCCCCCGGCGGGTTGAACGACATAAAAAACTGCACTATTTATGAGTAGTTATTTTTAGTCGTAAGATATTTCAGGATGTGTAAGAGGAGCATACCCCGATCGGGGTAAATGCTGTTGCCGGATCAAAAGAGTGTTGAGTTGACGGGAAAAAATGCGCTTTTGCTCACATTTCAATGGGTTGTATAATGAAATACACAACGAAGAAGGCAACAAGAGAATAATCTTATAATTAAGATAGTTCTTAGAATATATCGCTACATTGATTATAAACCCCTTCCAAATACACTTTAAATATAAGTAAATCCAGATTAATAGATAACACAAATATGTTAACCTGCTCCAGGTTCGTTCATAAGACAGAAGAAAGGAAACACTGTGAACAATAAGATGAAGACAATTGTCCCTGCCGTACTTTTCGCCGCCTTTGCCAGCACCTCTGCCTGGGCTGCCAGTAACGATACCGGTGCTCAGCCGCTGGAAAAAGTCGCCCCTTATCCTAAAGCGGAAAAGGGTATGAAGCGCCAGGTTATCCAGCTTCCCCCTGAGAAAGATGAATCTACTCTGAAAGTAGAACTGCTGATCGGACAAACGCTGGAAGTTGACTGTAACCAGCACCGCCTGGGTGGAGAGCTGGACAGTAAAACGCTGGAAGGTTGGGGATACGACTACTATGTTTTCGACAAAGTCACCTCTCCGGTTTCAACCATGATGGCCTGCCCGGACGGCAAGAAAGAGAAGAAATTTATTACCGCGTATCTGGGTGATGACGGTATGCTGCGCTACAACAGCAAGCTGCCGATTGTGGTCTACACCCCGGAAAACGTGGAAGTGAAATACCGAATCTGGAAAGCGGAAGAGAAGATTCAGGACGCAGTCGCGCGATAAGTGAGAATGTGCCGGATGGCGGCGTACCGCCGTATCCGACCTACAGACGCATGAACCATGCCGGATAAGCGCAGCGCTTATCCGGCATTTTATTTACAGCGCGATATCCGCCACAGCTTTCTGCTCAGGCTGCGGTTGAGCCTGAGGTTTCAACTGCGGTTTTGGCGCTTCATCGGCAACCTGCGGCTTGTCGTATTTCAGACCCAGAACTTCGCTGGTGTATTGCAGCTCTTGTTCAGTTGCTTCAACGTTTCCGTTCAGCTTAGTACCATAAGACGGAATAATCGTTTTCAGCTTCGCCTGCCACTCAGGGCTGGCGACTTTATCTTTAAACACTTTTTCCATCAGATGTAGCATGATCGGTGCCGCGGTTGATGCACCAGGCGAAGCGCCCAGCAGCGCAGCAATCGTACCTTCTTTATCGCTGACGACTTCGGTTCCCAGACGGAGAACGCCGCCCTTCTCTGCATCACTTTTAATGATCTGCACACGCTGACCCGCCTGCCATAAACGCCAGTCTTCTTTCTTCGCCTGCGGATAGTACTCTTGCAGTGCGGCAAAACGGTCGTCATCGCTCAGCATCACCTGGCTTACCAGATATTTCACTAGATCGAAGTTATCCAGGCCTACGTTGACCATCGGCATAAAGTTCGACGTCGTGGTCGAGCTGAGCAGATCCCACAACGAACCGTTTTTCAGGAACTTGGTGGAGAATGTCGCGAATGGCCCAAACAGCACGACACGTTTGCCATCCAGGATACGGGTATCGATGTGCGGTACGGACATCGGCGGCGCGCCCACAGACGCCTGACCATACACTTTCGCCAGGTGACGATTCACTACGTCCGGGTTTTCCGCCACCAGGAACTGGCCGCCAACCGGGAATCCGGCATAGCCTTTCGCTTCTGGAATGTTGGTTTCCTGCAACAGCTTCAGCGCAGCGCCACCGGCACCGATAAAGACAAACTTCGCCTTGATATCATGTTCCGCTTCGTTGTTTTTCAGATCGGCGACCGTAACGGTCCAGCTATTGTCTGCATTACGCTTAAAGCCTCGCACTTCGGTGCTCAGTTGCAGCGCAAAGTTGGGCTTTTTCTGCAACGAGGCAATCAGTTGGCGCGTGATTTCACCATAGTTAACGTCAGTACCAATCTCGGTGCGCGTTGCCGCGACTTTCTGTTTCGGATCGCGACCTTCCATGACCAGCGGTGCCCACTCTTTAATCTGCGCGTGATCTTCGGAATAACGCATACCACGGAATAAGGTGCTCTGCTGCAGTGCGGCGTAACGTGCGCGCAGGAAATTCACATTCTCGTCGCCCCAGACAAAACTCATATGCGGGACGGTAGTGATAAATGAGCGTGGTTCATGCATCACGCCATTATTAACCTGATAAGCCCAAAACTGACGGGAAATCTGGAAGGCTTCGTTGATTTCGACTGCCTTTTCAATGCTGATGCTACCGTCGGCCTTTTTAGGCGTGTAGTTCAGCTCCATCAGTGCGGAGTGGCCGGTTCCGGCGTTATTCCAGCCGTTTGAGCTTTCCTGCGCTACGCCATCCAGTCGCTCGACCATGGTCATTGACCATTGTGGCTCCAGCTCTTGTAAATAGGTTCCCAGCGTGGCGCTCATGATACCGCCGCCAATCAACAGTACATCCGTTTCCTGCTCTTCCGCCGCTTTCGCTTTTGCCGCCATCGAGACAACGTTCAGCCCTACAGCCATGGTGAAGAGCATGGCAGTCACTTTTTTCATAATGTTAATGCCTTACTTTTAGTATCGCTTTTTGCTTTTAATGCAGGTGAAAATCGAGCGGCACCAACGGTAACACTTAAGTAAAAATAATTAAATATTGTTTATAAATTATATTTTAATTTTAAAAATGTTATTAATACGTTGATAATTTATACGGTTATTGACAATCACGTCTGGAAACCTGCCCGCCAGACGCGTACTATGCTGCGCTTTGCTATTCACCGCACGGATGCCTGTCGGTCTGCTGTTATCAGGCCCTTTCTGACCTGAGAGTTACTATGTCTGCAACACACTCCTCCCCTGCGGTGACAGAACAGGGCACCCGCGCCGTACTGCGACAACCCCGCCTGCTGGTACGTGAAACACTGGCGGGGGTGGTAACCGCCCTGGCGCTGATCCCGGAAGTGATCTCTTTTTCCGTAATTGCGGGCGTCGACCCTAAAGTCAGCCTGATAGCTTCCGTCGTGTTGTGCCTGGCAATGTCTTTTTTAGGTGGTCGTCCCGCAATGGTTACCGCCGCTGCAGGATCGGTCGCGCTGGTGATTGGTCCGATGGTGCATCAACACGGCGTGCAATACATCCTGCCTGCAGTGGTGCTGGCCGGGATGATTCAGATCCTGTTTGGTGTATTGGGAATGGCGCGTCTGATGCGATTCATTCCTACAGCCGTCATGACCGGCTTTGTCAACGCCTTGGGCATTTTGATTTTCTTTGCTCAGGTCCCACATTTTTGGGGTAAAAGCCCACTAATCTGGGGACTGTTTGTCCTGACACTGCTGATTGTGCTGTGGGTTCCACGGTTTATTAAAACAATCCCCGCGCCGCTTATCGCCATCGTGCTGCTGACGGTATTTACTGTAAGCAGCGGACAACTGCTACCAACCGTCGGTGACGAAGGTTCAATGAGCGGCGGCCTGCCGGGATTAACGCAGCTACTCGTCCCACTCAACCTGCACACTCTGGCAATTATCTGGCCCTGCGCGTTGAGCATCGCTTTTGTTGGTTTGATGGAGTCATTGTTAACCGCCCGTCTGGTGGATGACCTGACGGTTACGCCGTCGAATAAGAATCGCGAGAGCGCCGGGCTGGGGATAGCCAATATTCTGGCCGGATTTTATGGTGGCATTGCCGGGTGCGCGATGATTGGTCAAACCATCGTTAACGTCGAGATGGGCAAAGGACGCAGTCGCGTTTCGACGATTGCCGCCGGACTTGTGTTGCTGCTGTTAGTCACCGCATTGAGCGAAGTCATGGCGAAAATACCCATGTCGGTGCTGGCGGGAATTATGGTGATTGTGGCGGTGAAAACCTTCAGTTGGCAGAGTATCCAGCCCGCGACACTGACGAAAATCCCCGTTACTGAAACGCTGGTTATGCTGATAACTGTCGGCGCAACGGTCACTACCGGCAACCTGGCGATTGGCGTGGTTGCCGGGGTGATGACGATGCTCATCCTGCCGCGCATCGTCAGACGCAAACCCGCGGCTACATCAGAAACAGGGTTGCCAGGCCGAGAAAAATAAAGAAACCGCCGGTATCGGTGATGGCCGTAATCATGACGCTTGAGCCGACCGCCGGGTCGCGCCCGAGCTTCACCATCGTCATGGGAATAATCACCCCCATCAACGCCGCCATCAGCAGATTAAGCATCATCGCCAGGGTCATCACGCCGCCGAGCGCCATATCATCGTACAGCCACCAGGTAATGCCGCCCATAATCCCACCCCAGACGAGGCCATTTACCAGCGCCACGCCCATCTCGCGCAGGATCAAAAACGTCAGGTTTCCCGGCTGAATATTTTGTAGCGCGAGCGCGCGAACGATCATGGTGATAGTTTGATTTCCGGTATTGCCGCCGATCCCTGCTACAATCGGCATCAGCGAGGCCAGTGCCACCAGTTGCGAAATCGTATGTTCAAAGCCATCAATGACCCGCGAGGCGATAAAGGCGGTACAGAGATTAATAGCCAACCATGCCCAGCGGGTTTTTACCGCCTTGGTCACGGGAGCAAACACATCCTCTTCGGCGCTTAAGCCCCCCATTCGACGCAGATCGGTATCGGTCTCTTCGTATACCACATCAACGATCTCATCGATGGTCAAACGACCCATCAACTTACCGGCAGGATCAACCACCGCGGCACTGACCAGGTTGTCACGTTCGAACGTGCGCGCGGCGTTTTCGGCAATGTCTTCCGGGGAAAAGGTGAGCGGGTCATCTTCCATCACCTCGCTGACTTTACGCTGCACATCATTGAGCAGGATACAGGTTAGCGTCAGTTCGCCGACCAGCACCTTATTGCGATCGGTCACGAAAAGTTTATCGGTGTTCTCCGGCATCCTGCCCAGCCGCCGTAAATAGCGCTGCACCACTTCCAGCGTCACGTCCGGGCGCACGGTGATGACTTCGAACTCCATAATCGCACCGACGCGATTCTTCTCGTAGTGCAACACCTGGCGCACGCGCGCCCGCTCCTCGGCCGGTAACGTCGCCAGCAGTCGTCCCGTAAGGTTACGAGGGAGATGCTGGACCAGATAAATCTGTTCGTCGATATCAAGATATTGCAACGCATCCAGCAGCTCGCGGTCGCTCATCTCATCAATCAGGTCGTCCCAGACGTTTTCTGACGCCTCAAGCAGGACGTTACCGCGCTTTTCATTTTCGACCAGCCGCCACAGGGCGTGGCGCTCTTCAGAAGGTAATGCTTCGAGGGTATCGGCCAGATCCGGCGGCGGCAGATGCGCCACCAGCGCCCCTACCTCAGCAATATCGTCGGCTAAGGTACCGACGTCATATTGCTCAGCCAGGGTAAGCTTGCCCAACAGCGCGGAAATAATGGCTTTATCAGTGGTCAGCAACCAGATGAGGCGCGCACGCTCTTCATCACGCAGTCTGGCGCTGTTTTTGTTGAATGCGGACATTAATCATAAATCCATGATATGAAATATCATTAATCATGATGCCGATTTATGTAAATAACAATAAACGCAACCGCCGGGCGGATAAAAAACCGGCGGTTGCTGGGATTACGCAGTACGAGCGACGGCATCTCGCGAGGCGGCGTCACGCTCATCGCCCACGAGTTCACTTAACTGTCCGTTACGCATCTCCAACAGACGATCGGCGTGAATAAAATAGTGATCGTCATGGCTAATAGCGAAGATGGTTTTACCCATTTCCTGCATCAGCGGCAATAACACCTGATAGAACTCACGGCGGAAGTGCGGGTCCTGATCGGCAGCCCATTCATCCAGCAGAATAATGTCGCGCTCCTCCGCCAGCGCCAGCAGCAGCGCCACGCGTTTTTTCTGCCCTTTCGACAGCTTGAGATTGAGAATACGCCCATCGTTCAGCTCAAGCTTGTGACCCATCTTCAGATGTTCCAGCCACTTCGCCACCAGCGCCGGATCGGCCTCTTTACCTTCCGGACCGAGCAGTTTGTCGAATAGCCAGACGTCAGTAAACACGGCGGAGAACAGCTTGCGATAGTCCTCTGGTTTTTCGACAGCAACCGCTTTGCCGTCGAGCAGGATCTCGCCTGACTGCGGCTGATACAACCCGGTGAGTAACATAGCCAGTGTGGATTTCCCGCTACCATTGCCGCCAATCAGGAAGATCAGTTCCCCGCGACGAATAGTCAGATTTACCGGCCCGACAGAGAACGCATTATCCTGATAGTGGAAAACCACGTTACGTAATTCCAACGTTTGCCAGTCCGGAAACGCGGTTGGGCGCGGGAATTCGGCCTTAAAGGGCGCCAGTGAGAACTTATTCAGCTTGTTGAAAGCGACCTGTGCAGTGAGCAGCGTCGGCAATGCGCCAACAGCAGAAAGCAGTGGCGTACGCAGGAATAACAGCGTCAGCGAATAGGTCGCCGCCACGGCGGTATCCGCCCAGCCCAGATTGTTAGCCATCCAGAACACCAGGCCAATGGCGCCCAGCATCATAATGTTCGACCAGTTCACCGCGCTGAGGTGGAAGGTATCGGCGCGGATAATATGGTGACGATACTCTTTGGCATCCGGGACGTATAACTGATTAAAGATATGCTCGGCGCGCTCGCGGTTGAGCGTCAACTCTTTGCGCCCTTCCAACACCGTCTGGTAATCATTGTACAATTTGTCTTCTGTTTCGCGCAGGGTCGCCATATGTTTATATACCCGCGCAACCAGCACAAATCCGCCCCAGATGGTGATTGCCACCCAGATTGCCGTCACCAGCAGCATTTTGGTTGATAGCATCGCCAGATACGCCGCCGACCCGATGGTCAAGATAATCCCCTGCACCAGCTCAGGCAGACGGACAAAAGCGATGGTGATGTTGCGGATATCGCTGGTTAAACCGGCCAGCAACGAGGCGCTGCCAAGCTGTTCGATACGCTCGACGTGGGTGTCCAGAATACGCTTGATAAATTCACTACGCAGGCGGTAAACAAAGTGGTGTCCCAGCGTGGTTAACGCCAGCTGTGAGCCGAGGGTGACAACCATCAACAGCAGCAGCAGGCCAAGAAACTCCGGTAGCACCATCAACGTGGTGTCGACCGTTTCAATCAGGCGCTGGTTAATAAACGCAATCAAACCAATTCCCAACGCAGCGCTGGCGAGGCTGAGCGCCATGACGCTGATAAATGGCCAGCGATACTGCCGCCAGACAAGAAGTAAAAGTTCCATGCAAACAACCCGGACAAGTAATAACAGCCCGCAGTTTAAACATCTCTTTGCCGACAGCAATAATAATTCTTATTTTTATTCTTTTTTACCAGCCTGGCGAAACGTCAGATTGTAACGACAGTCACCGGTTAACGGATGATACCCTGTCTTAAGTGGCTGGATCCCATGATAAAACAACCGTGAGTTCCCACCCCATACCACGACATCGCCATGCTCCAGCAGTAAACGTTTTAAAGGGTCATTACGGCGCAAACCGCCAAACTGAAAGATGGCTGGTAACCCCAGCGAGACAGAAACGATAGGCGCCCGCAGGTCAGGTTCGTCTTTATCCTGATGTAATGACAGTTTCGCCCCTGGCGTGTAGCGGTTAATCAGGCAGGCATCGGGTTGAAAATCAGCATAGCCCGCTGCGGTTGACGCCAACTGGCACAGGTCCGCGAAAGTATCCGGCATCGGCGGCCAGGGCGTACCGGATAGCGGGTCAAACGGTGAATAAAGGTAGCCATGTTGATCCGTCGTCCAGCCCAAATGACCGCAGTTGGTCATCGCCACCGACATCGTGTAACCGCCGGGCGTCACCATCTGGCGAAACGGCGACTGTCTGGCGACAGCCGCGATCGCCTGCAGTAAAGACGGTGCGGACTCAAAGGCAAAACGTCGCAAAATTACCGCGCCGGATGCCAGCGGTTCTTGCCAGGGTTTCTCATCCGCAAAGAGATCAAGCATTACGTTTCCTCCCCAGTGGTTTCTCGTTGCAGTAACTGCGCTTTGCGCGCAATACCCCAGCGGTAGCCCGAAAGCGCACCATCATTGCGGATCACCCGGTGACACGGGATGACAATCGCCAGTTTGTTAGCTCCGCAGGCGCTGGCCACCGCGCGTACCGCTTTCGGTTTGCCGATGGCGCTGGCTAACTGCTGGTAGCTAACCGTCTTACCACATGGGATTGCGCGCAGCGCTTGCCACACCTGCAGCTGGAATGCGGTCCCGCGAATATCCAGCGGCAGAGACAACGACGTATTGCGCGTATTAATCACGGCGATGACTTCACGCACATGCTGCTGGAAATCGGCATCGGCTGCTTCATCCTGAGCGGCGGGAAACAGCTCATGCAGTTCCGCAACCAATGTAGCATCATCATCACCCAACAAGATCGCGCAGATACCGCGTTCGCTTTCCGCCACCAGGCAACGACCCAGGGCGCAATCTGCCAGGGTATAGCGCACAGAAACGTTGTCGCCGCCTTTGCGAAATTGCCTGGCGGTCATCCCTAGTGCCTGATCCGCTTGTCGGTAATAGCTGCTGCTGTCGGGGAATCCGGCGTTCAGAATCGCCTGGGTTACTGGTGCCCCTTTTGCCAGGGCATCGCGCAGACGACGAGCGCGCCAGGACTGCTGCCACGCTTTCGGGGTCATGCCCGTCGTGGCTTTAAACAAGCGATGTAAATGATACGGACTCATCGCCACCTGCTGCGCCAGGTCATCCAGCGTGAGAGGCGACTCCTGCTCCAGCAACTGACAGGCGTGGGCTATTTTGTCCAGCCGATGCTGCTGCGCACTATCTTTATCCGGCTGGCAGCGTTTACAGGGCCGAAACCCGGCGGCCTGCGCCTGCTCGGCATCAGCAAAGAAACTGACATTTTTGCGCAGCGCATGCCTCGCCCGACAGGACGGACGGCAGAAAATACCGGTGGTGTGGACGGCGAAAACAAACTGACCGTCGGCGTCAGCATCACGATCCACAACAGACTGCCAGCGGTCATCATCAGTTATGCGTAAACGACTTTTCATTATGGACTCCTTTGTTAAGCATAGCGCTTAGCCTCAGTGTGTCCTGATAGCCAGGTATAAAAACCCGCAATCTTGCTTTTTAATTTTTTTCGCTGAGCAGAAAGCTTTTAAACTGCGGCGACATCCAGGTTTTAAACCCTTGCCCCTCTTTCACAATCATATACACCGCCAGCCCTTCACGACGCACCACTTCTTTGGCCTTTTCCGGGCCGAGCACCATCAAACCGGTATCCCAGCCGTCAGCCTCCAGCGCCGTAGGGGCTATCACCGTCACAGACACCAGATTATGTTCGATCGGACGACCGGTTTGCGGATCGATAACATGCGACAGGCGTTTACCGTCCAGCTCGTAATAGTTACGGTAGCTACCGGAGGTGCTGATGCCGTGCCCGTTAATGTCGACAACCGCTTGCACCGCGTTTTCACGATCGGTGGGTTTCTGGATCGCCACCCGCCATGGATGTCCTTCCGCATTCATACCACGACTGTTTAGCGCACCGCCAACGGAAACCAGATAACGGGCGATCCCCTCTTGCTCCATCAGTCGCGCCAGATGATCGGCGGCATAACCTTCACCAACGGTAGACAGATCCACATACAGATCCGGCAAGTCTTTTTGCAGGTAGTTGCGTTGCGCCTCATTCACTACCTTCAGATGTGAAAGTCCGGTTTGCGCTTTTGCGGCATCAATTTGCGCCTGAGTAGGAATGTGCACGGGTTGCTGATCCGGACCAAAACCCCACAGGTTGACCAACGGTCCCACGGTGATATCCATCGCCCCATCGGTTTTCGCGCCAATTCTCAGCGCCGACGTGACGATATCCGCCATAGCGTCATTAACCGGCCACGGCGACAGGCTTTTCGACAGATTAAAGCGCATCAGGGCAGAATCATTTTTATAGGTTGAAAGAAGCTGATCGTCAGCATCAAGCTGAGTCTGGATCTTCTCCTGCAACTCCCTGGCGCGTTTGGCATCCACGCCCACCGCGCTGACCCGCCAGAAGGTGCCCATCGTTTTACCTTCCAGAACGGTGGCGGATTGTGTGGTCTGAGCCGGTTTCGGGGCCTCATCGCACCCGACAAAAAAGATCGTCACAGCCAGTAGCGCTGCGCGATAAAAATTCATTTCCATACGTAATTATCCTCATGCGAACGGGCGCAAGAGTACACCAAAAATCGTTGTTTGTACGGCGAAAAAAAAGCATTAAAAAAGGCCCCGTAGGGCCTTTTAACAACATGAACGCAGATTAGAACTGGTAAACCAGGCCCAGTGCTACGATATCATCGGTAGCGATACCAGCATCACGTGTAAAGTTGTTGTCATCCAGCAGGTTGATTTTGTAATCAACATAGGTGGACATGTTTTTGTTGAAGTAGTAGGTTGCGCCAACATCAACATATTTCACGATGTCCTGGTCACCGTAGTTTGTGAAGCCATTGTTAATGTCTTTACCTTTGGACTGCAGGTAAGCCACGGATGGACGCAGACCGAAATCAAACTGGTACTGCGCCACAACTTCAAAGTTCTGTGCTTTATCGGCAAAGCCATAGGCAGCAGTCGGATTGCTACCGTTAGAGGTACCAAAACGGGTCGCGTTATAGGACTGAGAGTACTGTGCAGCCAGGTAAACATTATTGGCGTCGTATTTCAGACCACCTGTATAAACGGTTGCACGATCGCCATTGCCAAAGAGAGCAGCGCGTGTCGCATTCTGATCAGCAGTACGTTTAGACGTCGTGATAGCACCACCGATACCAAAGCCAGCGCCGATATCATAGGTCACAGATCCGCCGTAACCGTCGCCGTTCTGAGTCAGCAGGCTGCGGCCACTTACGTTTTCACCGCTAACGCTGCCGTTTTTACCCTGGTACTGCAGGGCAAAGTTCAGGCCATCAACTAGGCCAAAGAAATCAGTGTTACGGTAGGTCGCATAACCGTTACCACGCTGCTGCATGAAGTTGTCCGCACCATAGGTGTCACCGCCAAATTCCGGCAGAACGTCGGTCCAGGACGTTACATCATAAGTTACACCGTAGTTACGACCGTAGTCGAAAGAACCTGCATCCGCGAATTTCAGACCTGCAAATGCCACACGCGTCCAGGCGTCGTTGCTGGCTTCACTCTGGTTGCCTTGAATCTGGTATTCCCACTGGCCGTAACCGGTCAGTTGGTCATTAACCTGGGTTTCGCCTTTGAAGCCGATACGCATATAGGTCTTGTCACCATCATCACCTTTGTTGTCGGAGAAATAGTGCAGACCATCGACTTTACCGTACAGGTCTAATTTGTTGCCGTCTTTGTTGTAAATTTCAGCCGCATTTGCTGCGCCTGCTACCAGCAGAGCCGGTACCAGGAGGGACAGTACTTTAACTTTCATGTTATTAACCCTCTGTTATATGCCTTTATTGCTTTTTTATGCCACTGCTCACTGGCTAACCCTCATTAACCAGTCGGCAACTTCATTCTCCGCAAAAACACAGAATAATCCAACACGAATATGATACTAATACTTTAAAGATGTTTCATTTATCTATGTAGATGTTTCAAAATATTAACAAAAGGGAACTTTTTTAATTAAGAAAATGGAGAGAATAAGCACAAATAGTCAAGAATTATTATAAAATACATATAAATCAATTAATTAAACAAATCAAAACCATAGCACTGAATGATAAAAAAAAATCTTCACTCGCAACTAAAATAGACTCGCTATCATCATTAACTTTATTTATTACCGTCATTCATTCATGAATGTCTGTTTACCCCTATTTCAGCCGAATGCTCTGCGTTCGGTTTTTTTTTACTCTTCTTTACACAAAGCTGACTGTTCTGTGCTACCGATGAACAACTATCACGTCTATTAACCATCCCGTCACGTTGAGATCAGAAATAAACCTTATTATTAATTTCTTGTTATTTAATGCTAAATGTATACATTCACTACAAAATATTTGTACCCGCTATTCTTCGCTGTACATCTTTGCATCATCGGGGGTTACAGCAAAATGCGGCGCAGACAATGCAAACTCTGTCGCATGCTCCAGGTATGGCAATTCATACATTACCCTTTATACTGCCCCTTCATGTTTCGCGTCGTTTAACAGGTCATAAACACGAATGAGTCAGTCTGACACAACGGCTTCTACCCGATTCTCTCTCCTACCGGGAAATATTACCCGTTACTTCTTATTACTGATCGTGGTGCTGTTGGTGATGATGGGCGTCATGGTCCAGAGCGCCGTCAATACCTGGCTAAAGGATAAGAGCTATCAGATTGTCGATATCACCCATGCCATTCATAAAAGGGTCGATACCTGGCGATACGTGACCTGGCAAATTTATGACAATATTGCTGCCACGCCCAGCTCGCCTGGCGCAGAAGGGCTGCAGGAAACTCGCCTGAAACAAGATGTCTACTATCTTGAAAAACCTCGCAGAAAAACCGAGGCGCTGATTTTCGGCTCGCATGACAGCTCTACGCTGGAGATGACCCAACGAATCTCAACCTATCTGGATACGCTATGGGGCGCGGAAAATATTCCATGGTCAATGTATTACCTCAATGGTCAGGACAATAGCCTGATCCTTATCTCAACATTGCCGCTGAAAGATCTGACTTCCGGCTTTAAGGAATCGACGATCGGTAATATTGTCGACTCCCGGCGCGCTGAAATGCTGCAGCAGGCCAATGCGCTGGATGAGCGCGAAAGCTTCTCGTCGCTGCGCCGTCTGGTCTGGCAAAACGGACATTACTTCACGCTGCGCACGACCTTTAATCAGCCGGGACATCTGGCAACGGTTGTCGCCTTTGACCTGCCGATTAATGACCTGATCCCTGCCGGCATGCCGCTGGACAGTTTCCATCTGGTCCCTGATGCCAGTTCAACGACTGAACACGTCAATGAAAAAGAGTCGCCTGACAGCGTCAGTATTAGCTTCAACAACAGTAAAATTGAGATCTCATCGGCGCTGGACTCAACGGATATGCGGCTGGTCTGGCAGGTTCCGTTTGGCTCATTGTTACTTGATACGCTGCAAAACATTCTTCTGCCGCTGTTACTGAACATCGCGTTGCTGGCTCTGGCGCTGTTTGGTTATACCACCTTTCGTCACCTCCCTGCCCGTTCAACCGAAGTGGCGCCAAATCTTGCGGCAAATAATGAACTGCGGATCCTGCGTGCGATCAATGAAGAGATTGTTTCCCTGCTGCCGCTGGGATTACTGGTGCACGATCAAGAAGCCAACCGCACGGTAATTAGCAATAAAATTGCCGACCACCTGCTGCCGCATTTAAATCTGCAAAACATTACCAATATGGCGGAGCAGCATCAGGGCGTCATTCAGGCCACTATCAATAATGAGCTATATGAAATCAGGCTATTTCGCAGCCAGATCTCATCGCGAACCCAGATCTTTATCATTCGTGACCAGGACCGTGAAGTACTGGTTAATAAAAAGTTGAAGCAAGCGCAACGGCTGTATGAGAAAAACCAACAGGCTCGCGCAGCCTTTATGCAGAATATTGGTAATGCGCTGAAAGACCCGGCTAAAACACTGGCTGCTAATGCCGCCGCGCTCAATACCCCCGACAGCCAAAAACTGGCCAATCAGGCTGACGTTTTGGTTCGCATGGTGGATGAAATCCAGTTGGCTAACTTGCTGGAAAGCGACGCCTGGAAAGGTGAATCAACGCTGTTTTCCGTACAGGCGTTGATTGACGACGTGGTCCCGGAGGTGTTGCCGGCCATTAAGCGTAAAGGGCTGCAGCTACTGATTAAAAATCACCTTAGCGCTCATGACGAACGCCGTGGCGACCGCGATGCCCTACGTCGTATTTTGCTGCTGCTGATTCAATATGCGGTAACCACCACGCAGATTGGTAAAATCACGCTGGAAGTCGACCAGGATGAATCGGAGGCTGAACGTCTGACCTTCCGCATTCTGGATACCGGGGAAGGCGTCACGTTACAGGAAGTTGATAACCTGCATTTCCCATTCATTAATGACACACAAGGCGATCGTTATGGCAAAGCCAACCCGTTGACGTTTTGGCTGTGCGATCAGTTAGCCCGTAAGCTGGGTGGACACCTGAACATTAAAGCGCGGGAAGAGCTTGGAACACGTTATATAGTCCATGTTAAAATGCCACTGCACGATCAACATGCTGATAGTGAAGAGCGCCTGTTAGATGACGTCTGCGTAATGGTTGATGTGACCTCTAATGACGTACGGAGCATCGTATTACGTCAACTGGAAAACTGGGGAGCAACCTGCATCACGCCCGACGAACGGTTGAATAGTCAAGAATATGATCTCTTTTTAACAGATAATCCGTCTAATCTTACTGCCTCGGGCTTGCTTTTAAGCGATGATGAGTCTGGCGTACGGAAAATTGGCCCCGGTCAGCTGCGCGTCAACTTTAATATGAGCAATGCTATGCAGGAAGCTGTCCTCGAGCTGATAGAAGAGCAGTTGGCACAAGAAGAGCTCCAGGAGCTCCCCCTCGGCGGAGATGAAAACGCCGAACTTCATGCCAGCGGTTACTATGCACTCTTTGTTGACACAGTACCGGATGATGTTAAGAGGTTGTATACTGAGGCAGCAATCAGTGATTTCGCTGCGTTAGCCCAAACGGCTCATCGCCTGAAAGGCGTGTTTGCCATGCTTAATCTGGTACCCGGCAAGCAGTTATGTGAAGCGCTGGAACATCTTATTCAAGAGAAAGATGCTCCAGGTATAGAAAAATACATCAGCGACATTGACGCATACGTCAAGAGCTTGCTGTAGCAAGGTAGCCCAATACATGAACACTATGAACGTAATTATTGCCGATGACCACCCGATTGTACTGTTCGGTATTCGTAAATCACTTGAACAGATCGAGTGGGTAAATGTTGTCGGCGAATTTGAAGACTCCACAGCACTGATCAACAATTTGCCTAAGTTAGATGCTCATGTGTTGATTACCGACCTCTCCATGCCGGGAGATAAATACGGTGATGGGATCACGTTAATTAAATACATCAAGCGCCATTTCCCGAGCCTGTCGATTATTGTTCTGACCATGAACAATAACCCGGCCATCCTGAGCGCGGTACTGGATCTCGATATTGAAGGGATTGTCCTGAAGCAAGGCGCGCCAACAGACCTGCCGAAAGCGCTGGCCGCGCTGCAAAAAGGGAAGAAATTTACTCCGGAAAGCGTTTCTCGTCTGCTGGAGAAAATCAGCGCCAGTGGCTATGGCGACAAACGTCTGTCACCGAAAGAGAGTGAAGTTCTGCGTCTGTTTGCCGAAGGTTTTCTGGTTACGGAAATTGCCAAAAAGCTCAACCGCAGTATTAAAACCATCAGCAGCCAGAAAAAATCGGCGATGATGAAACTCGGTGTGGAAAACGATATCGCACTGTTGAATTATCTCTCTTCCGTGACGCTGAGTCCTTCAGATAAAGAGTAAGTAACTGCCGATGGCACTGCGTTTATCAGACCTACGAACAACTTGTTTCGTAGGTCTGATAAGAGATCTCTTATCCCCGCGCATTCCTCACTCTTTCCGCATAGACCGTCAGAGTTTGCTTCAATACATCCAATGTCACTGGCTTGGAAAGACAGCTATCCATACCGGATTCCAGACAACGCTGCTTCTCTTCAGCCAGCGCGTTTGCCGTCACGCCCACAACCGGCAACGTTAAACCTAACTGGCGGATGCGCTGAGTCAGGCGATAACCATCCATATTTGGCATGTTGACGTCGCTCAGCACGATGTCGATATGGTTTTTACTCAGTACATTGAGCGCATCGACACCGTCATTCGCCGTTTTACACTGATATCCCAACGATCCCAGTTGATCGGCCAGTAAACGCCGGTTGATAGGATGATCGTCGACCACCAGTATCATCATGTCATCATTGGTCGCGCCGACTTTATCCGGGGCAGGGAGCGCCGTGGAGAGTTCTTCACTCCCCAGATCAACGCTGTAAATATGCGCCAGCAGCGCGGGCAGTTCGTGCGGTGACGCCACGCTGTGCACCCACTCCCCTGGCCCCCTTTCTAACGGAATCCCAATATGGCGACGGCAGAAAATCACCGCGGCACGTCCTTGCCACGCCTGTTCCAGCACATCGTCGGCAACCAACAAGTCATCAGCGTCCGGGTGCTGCCCCTCATAACGCAGCACCCTCACCCCGTTACGCGTCAGACTGGATTCGACAAAGCGATACAGCGATGCGTTACGCACCGCCAGCCAGCAACGGGTACCTGCCAGTCCTTCTACGCCTTTTTTCTGCGGATACTGGGCGCCATAAAGAGGAATACGGAGCGTAAACTGGCTGCCCATTCCCGGTTCTGAATCAACGGAAATATCGCCATCCATCATGCTGATCAGTTTTTCACAGATAGCCAAACCGAGCCCGGTTCCCTGGAAATTACGCTGTACGCCAGTGCCCACCTGGAAGAAAGGATCGAACAAACGGACCACTTCTTTGGCGGGGATCCCCACCCCGGTATCACGCACACGGATACTGAGGTAATCACCGTCACACTGCACATGCAGCACAATGCAGCCGGTATCGGTAAACTTGATCGCGTTACTCAGCAGATTGGAGATCACCTGCTGTAAACGCATAGGATCGCCATTCAACGCGACGGGCACATCCGGGTCGATAAAACAGTACAATCCCAACTGCTTACGCACCACCAGCGGCAGATAGTTTGCCGTAATATGGCTCATCACTTCACGCGGTGAGAACTCGCGCGGTTCAATCTTCAACTGTTCAGATTCAATTTTCGAGAAATCGAGAATATCGCTGATAATTTTCAACAGCAGGCTGGAAGAGTTATTCATCGCCGTCACCAGGCGATCCACCCCGTTGGGTAACTCTTTGGTTTGCAACAAATCGAGGTTACCGATAATGCCATACAGCGGCGTGCGCAGCTCATGGCTCACTGTCGCAAGGAACATCGATTTGGACTGACTCGCCTGTTCCGCCGCCTGGGCCATCTCCTGCAACGACTCTTCCATTTTAACGCGCGCGCTGACGTCAACCAGGACGCAAATTGCCACGTTTTCATTGCGATAGCGCGAATGCACAAAGCTGATTTGAAGATTGGTATTGTTACTGGTCAGCACATCGACAAAATTGACCTGCTGGCCGCAGATGATTTGCGTTAACCGTTGCCGGTCTTCATGCGTCAGCATATTCAGATAGGTATGCGCCAGTTCATTACTCAGGATGTTAATGCCATCCAGCGTGCGCAAAATACAAATCCCCACCGGCGCGGAAGCCACGATTTTACGGTTAAATTGCTCGTGTTCCTCCAGGCGCTGAGCATCGCTTTCCGCAGGAATAAAAATGCGCCGCTCATACATACGCGTGAGCATAAATAATGCCGCGCCGACCAGCACATTCAGCAGGATAGCGTTCAGGATCATCATGCGGATCCGCTCCAGCACCAGATCCACCGGAACAGAGTACACAATGCTCAGCGATGACGGCGGCAGATTTTTCTTCAGCACCAGATCGCGAAAACCCGGCGTATAGCCAAACCAGGAACGCTCCTGCATCCAGCGTGGTTCAGCCTTAATATTCCCCTCAGGGCCGGTGAGCGAAATCAGCGCATGGCCATTTTCATCGAGAATGGTCACCCCCATCGGCAAACTGCCCGGCGTGAAGAAGTTCTCCATGCGAATAGGTTGTTCCACGCCCAGCAGCGCCTGCAGACGGTTGGCAAGATAAACCGGCGTCAGCGCATAGAAATAGCCCACTCCAGGACGCGGCCCCTGGCTAATCCAGAACAGGTTATTACCGTTTTCATCCTGCGGCGCATTGCGATACTTAATAATACGCTCATGCAGCGCTTTCAGGGCCTGGTCACGTTCGACGGGCATCTCACGCAGACCAAAATTCGCCATACAGAGATTATCGCTGCCGATCAGGAATACGCGATTCAAATCATAGGCTGCAGAAAAATTGTCGCGCCAGTAGCGCATAAACCACGCCAGCGACTCCAGAGAACCTCGCCAGGCGTTGCCCATCACCGAACAGTCGGAGTCGGCAAACAGCGGCTCAAAGTTAGGTACGACGGTTTTGTCATCCCGCGCCCGCAGCGACATCACGCCGTTTTCCGCCGTTAAGCGATTCTCAGCAATATATTTCAGCTCTTTGATAACATCTGATGTGCGCTGGATATAACGCTGGGCCTGATCGGAGCTGAGGTTAAGCTCCTGATGGATCTCAGACTCTCTCTGGTGCAGCGCGTTCACAATGTAGAACACGGAGGCAAAAGCGATCAGACACCAGATGAGGAGCGCCAACGCTCTGAACAGGTAGCGTGAGACTTTTAGGGTTGAATGAACGGAAGCAAGGTATTTCAAAGGGGCGAAGCTCCGCCTCAGGGCATTAATAGAGTGTGGTTAAGGTAGCGGTAAATGTCCGGCGTCGCAATGCCCTCTCTTTACGGGAATATGATACACCGCGCTGAAACCATTGTCCTAACCCGTGATAATCGTCGTTTGCCTGAAAAACACTGCATGGATGTCAGAATGCGCGACCTGAGATGGCTGGCTCGTCGGTTATATCCGCGACGATTACGCAACCAAATGATCATGATGGCCATTCTGATGGTCATCATTCCGACGATATCCATAGGTTATATCGTAGAAACTGAAGGCCGTTCAGCAGTCTTATCTGAAAAAGAGAAAAAACTGTCATCAGTCATAGCCCTGCTAAACGATGCGCTGGGCGACAGCTTTAACAACTACGACAACCTGCCGCGCGAAGAGCGCATTCGGGCGCTTAATCATGAGTTAGCCCCCGTTACCGAGCGAATTACCCGGGCGTTTCCCGGCGTTGGCGCAGGGTATTACCACAAAGCGCTGGATGCCATTATCACCTACGCGCCCTCTGCGCTGTATCAGAGCAATGTAGGTATCACTATCACCGACGATCATCCGGGACGCGAAGTGATGAGTAGCAATGCGCCAGTGGTCTATTCAGGGCGACAGGTGCGCGGCGACATACTCAACTCTATGATCCCAATAGAGCGCCATGGAGAGGTTATTGGGTATATCTGGGCCAATGAGCTAACCCAAGATATCCGCCAGCAGGCCTGGAGAATGGACGTCAGGATAATTGCCGTACTGGTTACCGGGCTCATCTTTAGTCTGCTGCTGATCGTGCATTTTTCACGCCGACTCAGTGCGAATATCGACATTATCACTGATGGGCTCTCAACGCTGGCACAAAAAACGCCCGCCCGACTGCCTGAACTCCCCGGCGAGCTGGGACAAATCAGCCGTAGTGTTAATGCACTGGCGCAAACGCTACGGGAAACCAAAACCCTCAACGATCTGATTATTGAAAATGCCGCAGATGGTGTGATCGCCATCGACAGACAAGGTGACGTCACCACCATGAACCCGGCGGCAGAGCAGATAACTGGCTACACGCTGCATGAACTGGTCGGACAATCCTATGCAACGCTGTTTGCCAACACGCAGTTTCATAGCCCGGTACTGGATACTCTTGAGCACGGTACTGAACACGTGGCTCAGGAGATTAGCTTTCCGGGACGTGAACGCACCATTGAGATAAGTGTTACCACCAGTCGGATCCATAACGCACACGGTGAGCTGATTGGCGCGCTGGTTATTTTCTCCGATTTAACCGCCCGGAAAGAGACCCAGCGTCGGTTGGCGCAAACCGAAAGGCTCGCCACTCTGGGTGAACTGATGGCCGGGGTCGCGCATGAAGTGAGAAACCCGCTGACCGCAATCCGTGGCTACGTCCAGATCATCCGCCAGCAAACCTCCTTGCCGGAACATCAGGAGTATTTATCTGTTGTGCTTAACGAAATTGATTCCATCAATAAAGTTATTCAACAACTGTTAGATTTTTCACGCCCGCGACAAAGCCAGTGGCAGCAGATTCAGCTCAATGCGTTGATTGAAGAAACGCTAATCCTGGTACAAACCGCCGGCCTTCAGGCACGGATTGGTTTTACCACGGAATTAGATCCCAGCCTGCCGCCGATCGTCGCCGATCGCGAACTCCTCAAGCAGGTGATCCTCAACATTTTAATCAATGCAGTACAGGCGATCGCTGCACGAGGCGAAATTCGCATTCGCACCTGGCAATACTCGGCCTCACAACAGGCCGTGATGATTGAAGATAATGGCAACGGTATCGATCTCGCCATCCAGAAGAAAATATTCGATCCCTTTTTTACGACAAAAGCATCCGGCACTGGTCTTGGACTGGCGCTGAGCCAGCGCATCATCAATGCGCATCAGGGGGATATCCACGTAACCAGCCAACCTGGCTGTGGGGCGATATTCACTCTGATTTTACCTCTTAACCCGCAGGGAAATCCGTCAGAATGAAAACGACATACCGTATTCTCATCGTTGATGATGAAGAAAATGTTCGCCGTATGCTTGCCACCGCATTTTCCCTGCAAGGGCATGAAACGCATTGCGCCAGCGACGGGAAAGCCGCGCTGAACCTGTTTAGCGAAATGCAGCCAGACGTCGTGCTGATGGATATTCGCATGCCGGAGATGGACGGCATCGACGCGCTGAAAGTGATGCGCGCGCAACAACCACGCATCCCCGTCATTCTGATGACCGCTTACGCCGAAGTCGAAACCGCAGTAGAAGCGCTACGTAGCGGAGCATTTGATTACGTGATTAAGCCCTTTGATCTCGACGAGCTAAGCATGGTGATTCAACGCGCATTGCAACTGCAGGAGATGAAACAGGAAATCCGCAATCTACACAAAGCGTTGAGTACCAGCTGGCAGTGGGGGCATATTCTGACCAACAGTCCGCGTATGATGGATATCTGTAAAGACACGGCGAAAATCGCCCTCTCACAGGCAAATGTCCTGATAAGCGGTGAAAGCGGCACAGGAAAAGAGCTGATCGCCCGCGCCATTCACTACAACAGCAAACGCGCCAATGGCCCATTTATCAAAGTTAACTGCGCGGCTCTGCCGGAGTCGCTGCTGGAAAGCGAGCTATTTGGTCATGAAAAAGGCGCTTTCACCGGGGCGCAGACGTTGCGTCAAGGGTTGTTCGAGCGCGCTCATCAGGGAACGTTGTTGCTTGATGAAATTGGTGAGATGCCGCTGGTGTTGCAGGCCAAACTGCTGCGTATTTTGCAGGAGAGAGAGTTTGAACGCATCGGCGGACACCAGACCATTCGCGTTGATATTCGCATCGTCGCCGCCACCAACCGCCGCCTGCAAACCATGGTGAAGGAAGGAACGTTTCGCGAAGACCTGTTTTACCGGCTCAACGTTATCCATTTGACTTTGCCTCCCTTACGCGAGCGTCGTGAAGACATTGCCTTACTCGCCAACCACTTTTTACAAAAATTCAGCACTGAAAATCAGCGCGATATCATCGAGATCGACCCGACGGCGATGTCAATACTCACCGCCTGGCCCTGGCCAGGTAACATTCGTGAACTGTCAAACGTCATCGAACGTGCCGTCATTATGAATACTGGCGCGATAATTTTTGCCGACGATCTCCCCGACGCTTTCCGCAACCCGGTGAGCACCACAACAGAGACAAGACCAACTCACTCCGGGGAGCGCAATCTGAAAGAAGAGATTAAGCGTGAGGAAAAACGCATTATCCTCGAAGTCCTCGACAGTCAGGATGGCAACCGCACCCGCACGGCGTTGATGCTGGGGATTAGCCGACGCGCCCTGATGTATAAATTACAAGAGTACGGCATCGACCCTTCGGGTTCCTGATACGCAAATTTGCTATGCAGAATTTTGCACACTGCGCAAAATTCTGCATAGCCCCTCGCTTTCCCTCCCCGTTAGAAACATAGAAATACATTAATAAATTCAAACAACTAAAGATTAATGCATCTTTTAAAGCATCCTGGCATTCTGCTTGCACTTCCCTGAGCGTACCCAAAATGGAGTATGCAAAAGGGAAACATAATGAAAACAAAACTGATTACCTTACAAGACGCTGCAGGCTTCTTTCGTGACGGCATGACCATCATGGTCGGTGGTTTTATGGGGGTTGGCACACCGCCTCGTCTGGTTGAAGCCCTGCTGGAATCCGGCGTCAGAGATCTGACGCTGATTGCTAACGATACTGCATTTGTCGATACCGGTATCGGGCCACTGATCGTCAATGGGCGGGTGAGCAAAGTCATTGCCTCGCACATTGGCACCAACCCGGAAACCGGTCGTCGCATGATTGCCGGCGAGATGGACGTACAGTTGGTTCCGCAAGGTACCCTAATCGAGCAAATTCGCTGCGGCGGCGCGGGTCTTGGTGGTTTTCTGACGCCTACCGGCGTTGGCACCATCGTGGAGGATGGTAAGCAGACCATCACGCTCGAGGGCAAAACCTGGCTGCTTGAACGACCATTGCGCGCCGATTTAGCGCTTATTCGCGCCCATCGCTCTGACATGCTTGGCAACCTCACCTACCAGCTCAGCGCCCGAAACTTTAACCCTCTGATTGCTCTCGCCGCTGACATCACGCTGGTTGAACCGGATGAAATGGTTGAAACAGGTGAGCTGCAGCCTGACCAGATTGTTACCCCCGGCGCCGTTATCGACCATATCGTCATTCCACAGGAGAGCTAATCATGGATGCTAAACAACGTATTGCGCGCCGGGTGGCGCAAGAGCTTCGCGATGGCGATATCGTCAACTTAGGTATTGGCCTGCCAACCATGGTAGCCAACTACTTGCCTGCAGATATTCACATTACGCTGCAATCTGAGAACGGTTTTCTCGGACTGGGCCCGGTGACCACCGCGCATCCTGATCTGGTGAACGCGGGCGGCCAACCGTGCGGTATTTTGCCAGGCGCAGCGATGTTTGATAGCGCCATGTCGTTCGCGTTGATTCGCGGCGGTCACGTTGATGCCTGTGTGCTGGGTGGGTTACAGGTCGATGAGCAGGCAAACCTTGCCAACTGGGTGGTTCCGGGAAAAATGGTGCCAGGTATGGGTGGCGCAATGGATCTGGTGACCGGTGCGCGGAAAGTCATTATCGCCATGGAGCATTGCGCGAAAGACGGCTCAGCAAAAATCCTGCGGCAATGCACCATGCCGCTCACCGCGCAGCATGCTGTGCACATGCTGGTCACTGAACTTGCCGTATTCCGCTTTATTGACGGCAAAATGTGGCTAACTGAAATTGTCGAAGGATGTGATATCGCCACGCTGCGTGAAAAAACCGAAGCGCAGTTTGCTATTGCCGACGATCTGCTCATTCTGCGAGGTGACGCATGATTGGCCGCATCGCTCGCTTTATGACACGGGTGGTCAGCCGCTGGCTGCCCGACCCGCTGATTTTCGCCATGTTGCTAACATTGCTGACCTTCGGCATCGCGCTATGGTTAACGCCACAGACGCCCATCAGCATGGTGAAATTCTGGGGTGACGGTTTCTGGAACCTGCTGGCGTTTGGTATGCAGATGGCGCTAATCATCGTGACCGGCCATGCGTTAGCCAGTTCCGGGCCGGTGAAAAGCCTGCTGCGTACGGCGGCATCCGCTGCCAAAACCCCCGCCCAGGGCGTAATGCTGGTCACTTTTTTTGGTTCGGTTGCCTGCGTTATCAACTGGGGATTCGGTCTGGTGGTCGGGGCGATGTTCGCCCGCGAAGTCGCTCGTCGGGTACCGGGTTCCGATTATCCGTTACTGATTGCCTGCGCCTACATCGGCTTCCTGACCTGGGGCGGTGGTTTTTCCGGTTCAATGCCTTTGCTGGCGGCAACGCCTGGCAACCCGGTCGAGCACGTAGCGGGGTTAATTCCTGTCGCGGACACTCTCTTCACCGGCTTCAATATCTTCATCACCGTGGCGCTGATTGTGGTAATGCCGTTCATCACGCGCATGATGACGCCAAAACCTGCAGATGTGGTGAGCATCGATCCGAAACTATTACTGGAAGAAGCTGATTTTCAGAAGACGCTGCCGCCAGACGCGCCGCCATCGGAAAAACTGGAAGAAAGCCGCATTCTGGCACTGATCATCGGTGCATTAGGTATTGCCTATCTGGGCATCTACTTTGCCGAGAAAGGTTTCAACATCACCATCAATACCGTCAACCTGATGTTTATGATTGCCGGTCTGCTGCTGCATAAAACACCGATGGCCTATATGCGTGCCGTCAGCGCTGCCGCACGTAGCACCGCCGGGATTCTGGTGCAATTCCCCTTCTACGCCGGTATTCAGTTGATGATGGAGCACTCCGGTCTCGGCGGGCTTATTACCGAGTTTTTCATTAACGTCGCCAACAAAGATACCTTCCCGCTGATGACCTTCTTCAGTTCAGCGCTGATTAACTTTGCCGTGCCGTCCGGCGGCGGCCATTGGGTTATTCAGGGACCGTTCGTCATGCCTGCGGCGCAGGCGCTGGGTGCCGATCTTGGCAAATCAGTGATGGCCATCGCCTACGGGGAGCAGTGGATGAACATGGCACAACCATTCTGGGCGCTACCGGCTCTGGCCATCGCCGGGCTGGGCGTGCGCGACATTATGGGGTACTGCATCACCGCCCTGCTCTTCTCCGGCGTCATTTTTGTTATTGGATTGACCCTGTTCTGACGGCAACAACTTCTTAAAAGGAACTGAAAAATGAAAAACTGTGTCATCGTCAGCGCGGCACGTACCGCAATCGGCAGTTTTAACGGCGCACTGGCAACAACGGGTGCCGTCGAGCTTGGAGCCACCGTCATTAGAGCCGCCCTTGAGCGTGCTCACCTTGACCCTCAACGCGTGGACGAGGTGATTATGGGCAACGTGTTGCAGTCAGGACTCGGACAAAATCCGGCGCGTCAGGCATTGTTAAAAAGCGGCCTGTCCGACACCGTTTGCGGCTTTACCGTCAACAAAGTGTGCGGCTCGGGCCTGAAAAGCGTAGCGCTTGCCGCCCTCGCAATTAAGGCAGGACAAGCTCAGGCGATCGTGGCGGGAGGGATGGAAAACATGAGCCAGGCCCCCTACCTGTTAGACGCAAAGGCCCGCTGGGGATATCGTCTTGGTGATGGGCAATTGTCAGACGTTATTCTGCGCGACGGCCTGATCTGCGCCGAGCATGGGTACCACATGGGGATCACCGCAGAAAATGTCGCCAAAGAGTACGGCATCAGCCGCGAAATGCAGGATGAACTGGCACTGCAGTCACAGCGTAAAGCCGTGGCTGCAATCGCGTCCGGCGCATTCGAGGCTGAAATCGTGCCCGTCAGCGTGTCGTCTCGTAAAAAAACCATCATCTTTGAGCGCGACGAGTTCCCCAAAGCTGACTCGACGGCGGAAGGGCTCGCCGCCTTGCGCCCAGCCTTCGATAAAACAGGAACCGTCACCGCAGGCAATGCTTCGGGGATCAACGACGGTGCGGCGGCATTAGTGGTAATGGAAGAGTCTGCGGCGCTGGCGGCAGGGCTAAAACCACTGGCACGGATCAAAGCCTGGGCCAGCGGTGGCGTGGCACCGGCGATGATGGGGATGGGGCCGGTTCCGGCCACGCAAAAAGCGCTACAGCTGAGCGGGCTGCAGCTGTCCGATATCGATCTTATCGAAGCCAACGAGGCATTTGCCGCGCAGTTTCTTGCCGTCGGCAAAACGCTGGGGTTCGATCCGCAAAAGGTTAACGTCAACGGCGGGGCTATTGCGCTGGGACATCCTATTGGCGCCAGCGGCGCACGAATTCTGGTTACGCTGCTGCATGCGCTACAGGCACGCGATCAAACGCTTGGGCTTGCCACGCTGTGCATCGGCGGCGGTCAGGGAATCGCAATGATTGTGGAACGCATGAATTAAAAAAAGGGCCGGATTTCTCCGGCCCTTTTCATAACATCTCAATTACTCGTCAGCGTCATCCGCTGCATCATCATCAGTTTCTGCTTCAGGCGCGATATCATCGTCGCCCTCAGCGGCACTTCCGTCGATGGAGTCGAGTTCTTCATCATCAACCGGCTCAGCAACGCGTTGCAGACCCACGACGTTTTCATCTTCCGCAGTACGGATGAGGATCACGCCCTGGGTATTACGCCCTACTACGCTGATTTCCGACACGCGAGTACGCACCAGCGTACCTGCATCGGTGATCATCATGATCTGGTCGGTATCTTCAACCTGCACCGCGCCAACAACAGAGCCGTTGCGCTCGGTCACTTTGATGGAGATAACGCCCTGAGTCGCACGAGACTTGGTCGGATACTCTTCTGCCGCGGTACGCTTACCGTAGCCGTTTTGCGTCACGGTCAGGATAGCGCCTTCGCCGCGCGGAATAATCAGAGAAACGACTTTGTCTTCGCCTGCCAGTTTGATACCGCGTACGCCGGTCGCGGTACGCCCCATCGCACGAACGGCATCTTCTTTAAAGCGCACCACTTTACCCGCGGCAGAGAACAGCATAACTTCGTCACTACCGGACGTCAGGTCAACGCCAATCAGTTCGTCGCCTTCGTTCAGGTTAACCGCAATGATACCGGCGGAACGCGGACGGCTGAACTCAGTCAGCGCGGTTTTCTTCACCGTACCGCTGGCGGTCGCCATGAAGACGTTCACACCTTCTTCGTACTCGCGTACCGGCAGAATAGCGGTGATACGTTCGTTCGCTTCCAACGGCAGCAGGTTGACGATTGGACGTCCACGCGCGCCACGGCTGGCTTCCGGCAACTGATAAACCTTCATCCAGTACAAACGACCACGGCTGGAGAAGCAGAGGATCGTGTCATGGGTGTTAGCCACCAGCAGGCGGTCAATAAAGTCTTCTTCTTTAATACGTGCTGCTGATTTGCCTTTACCGCCACGACGCTGTGCTTCGTAATCGGTTAACGGCTGATATTTCACGTAGCCCTGATGAGACAAGGTTACGACAACATCTTCCTGGCTAATCAGATCTTCGATGTTGATGTCAGCACTGTTCGCGGTGATTTCGGTACGACGTTCGTCGCCGAACTGCTCGCGAATCAGCTCCATCTCTTCACGGATAACTTCCATCAGACGATCTGCGCTGCCCAGAATGTGCAGCAGTTCAGCGATCTGCTCCAGCAACTCTTTGTATTCGTCGAGCAGTTTTTCATGCTCAAGGCCAGTCAGTTTCTGCAAACGCAGATCCAGAATCGCCTGGGCCTGCTGTTCAGTCAGGTAGTACTGACCGTCACGCACACCAAATTCCGGCTCCAGCCATTCAGGACGCGCGGCGTCATCACCGGCACGTTCCAGCATGGCGGACACGTTGCCCAGCTCCCACGAACGCGCCACCAACGCAGCTTTCGCTTCTGCCGGGGTCGGCGCGCGGCGGATCAGGTCGATGATGGGGTCAATGTTCGCCAGCGCAATCGCCAGCGCTTCAAGGATATGCGCGCGGTCGCGGGCTTTACGCAGTTCAAAGATAGTACGGCGCGTTACGACTTCACGACGGTGACGTACAAACGCGGCAATAATATCTTTCAGGTTCATGATCTTCGGCTGACCATGGTGCAGCGCAACCATGTTGATACCGAAAGAAACCTGCAGTTGGGTCTGGGAGTAAAGGTTGTTCAGAACCACTTCCCCGACCGCATCGCGTTTCACTTCAATCACGATGCGCATACCGTCTTTATCAGACTCGTCACGCAGCGCGCTGATGCCTTCAACACGTTTGTCTTTTACCAGCTCGGCGATTTTCTCGATCAGGCGCGCTTTGTTCACCTGATACGGAATTTCATGGACGATGATGGTTTCACGGCCGGTTTTGGCGTCAGCTTCGACTTCCGCGCGGGCGCGAATGTACACTTTGCCACGACCAGTACGGTAGGCTTCTTCGATACCACGACGACCGTTAATGATCGCGGCGGTCGGGAAGTCCGGACCCGGAATATGTTCCATCAGCCCTTCAATGCTGATGTCTTCATCGTCAATGTATGCCAGACAGCCGTTGATCACTTCCGTCAGGTTGTGCGGCGGAATGTTGGTTGCCATACCTACCGCGATACCGGACGAACCGTTCACCAGCAGGTTAGGAATTTTGGTCGGCATGACGTCAGGAATTTGTTCGGTGCCGTCGTAGTTATCGACGAAATCAACCGTTTCTTTTTCCAGGTCAGCCATCAGCTCATGGGCGATTTTCGACATACGGATTTCCGTATAACGCATCGCCGCTGCGGAGTCGCCATCGACAGAACCAAAGTTACCCTGACCATCTACCAGCATGTAACGCAAGGAGAATGGCTGCGCCATACGAACAATGGTGTCGTAAACGGCGGTATCACCATGAGGGTGGTATTTACCGATTACGTCACCAACGACACGGGCAGATTTTTTATAGGCTTTATTCCAGTCGTTGCCCAATACGTTCATGGCGTAAAGTACGCGACGGTGAACCGGTTTCAGGCCATCTCGGACGTCTGGCAGCGCACGGCCAACAATGACCGACATCGCATAATCCAGATATGAGCTCTTCAGCTCTTCCTCAATGTTGACCGGTGTAATTTCTCTCGCAAGGTCGCTCATCTAACCGCTATCCCTCTACTGTATCCCGGATTCAAAGGTCGCAAATTATAACACATTCGCACAGATTCAGGTAAATGGATTCCCCCTGACAGAGGCTTTATTCATCCCGTCAGGCTGATATACTCATTTGCATCGCAAATTTAGGAGTAGAAGCCCCAATGAATGCCGAAAAACCCCCGGTAAGCCACAACGTTGACCATGAAGAAATTGCCAAGTTTGAAGCAGTCGCGTCACGCTGGTGGGACCTTGAGGGTGAATTTAAGCCACTGCACCGCATTAACCCGCTGCGTCTGGGCTACATCACGGAGCGCTCAGGCGGCCTGTTTGGTAAAAAGGTACTCGACGTAGGCTGCGGCGGCGGCATTCTGGCAGAAAGTATGGCGCGCGAAGGCGCAACCGTCACGGGCCTGGATATGGGCTTTGAACCGTTACAGGTAGCAAAACTGCATGCGCTGGAGAGCGGTATCCAGGTCGAGTACGTCCAGGAAACCGTCGAAGAGCACGCGGAAAAACATGCGCACCAGTATGACGTGGTGACCTGCATGGAAATGCTGGAGCACGTGCCGGACCCGCAGTCGGTGGTCAGCGCCTGCGCCAGGCTGGTTAAACCGGGCGGCGAAGTGTTTTTCTCCACGCTTAACCGCAACGGCAAATCCTGGCTGATGGCCGTGGTCGGAGCGGAATATATTTTGCGCATGGTGCCGAAAGGCACGCATGATGTGAAAAAATTTATTAAGCCTGCAGAGTTATTACAGTGGGTAGATCAGACCGTGCTGAAAGAGCGTCATATGACCGGCTTGCATTACAACCCGATCACCAACAGCTTTAAACTCGGTCCGGGCGTTGATGTGAACTATATGGTCCATACCACCGCCAGTGTTGATTAACCGCTTCCTGTAAGCCGGATAAGGCGTCCAACGCCGCCATCCGGCATGCTGACAGGAACAGGGCCTGATGGCGCTTCGCTTATCGGGCCTACAAATCCTGTGCCAGATCATAAGAACTTTCTTCGCCTTAGATGAAGAAATCAGCACTCGATCAAATTTTCTATTTTTTTTCTCAATTATTGACATCCCCGCCAGGCCTTATAAGACGCGCACTTAGCGATTCTTACCCTTTTGCAACCTCAATTTAACGTCAAAATCAACTCTTGTGCTGAAAAGAATCCCTACTAGAATACTCACCATATAGCGTCTATTTTATCAAACAACCCCTACATATAGTATTTATCCACAGACTTAGTCACAACATGGCTCTGTGGATAATATGGGGGATATTTTTTCTTTCACGGACAGGTAAAAAACCACATGAATCAGAGTCTGCTGGTGACAAAGCGTGATGGTAGTACAGAGCGCATCAATCTCGACAAAATCCACCGAGTTCTGGATTGGGCGGCAGAAGGACTGAATAACGTATCGATTTCTCAGGTCGAGCTGCGCTCTCATATTCAGTTTTATGACGGTATCAAAACGTCCGATATCCATGAGACGATCATCAAAGCAGCCGCCGACCTGATCTCCCGCGAGGCGCCGGATTATCAGTACCTGGCTGCCCGCCTGGCCATTTTCCACCTGCGTAAAAAAGCCTACGGCGAGTTTGAACCGCCTGCACTTTACGACCATGTCGTGAAAATGGTTGAAATGGGCAAATACGACAATCATCTGCTGGAAGACTACACGGAAGAAGAGTTCAAGCAGATGGACTCGTTCATCGTACACGACCGTGATATGACCTTCTCCTATGCTGCGGTGAAGCAGTTAGAAGGTAAATATCTGGTGCAAAACCGTGTCACCGGTGAGATTTATGAAAGCGCGCAGTTCCTCTACATTCTGGTAGCGGCCTGCCTGTTCTCTAACTATCCACGTGAAACGCGTCTGCAATATGTAAAACGTTTCTACGATGCCGTTTCAACGTTCAAAATTTCTCTGCCGACGCCAATTATGTCCGGCGTGCGTACCCCAACCCGCCAGTTCAGCTCCTGCGTACTGATCGAGTGCGGCGACAGCCTGGATTCCATCAACGCCACCTCCAGCGCTATCGTGAAATACGTTTCTCAGCGCGCCGGTATCGGTATCAACGCCGGCCGCATCCGTGCGCTGGGCAGCCCGATTCGCGGCGGTGAAGCGTTCCACACTGGATGTATTCCGTTTTACAAGCACTTCCAGACCGCGGTGAAATCCTGCTCGCAAGGCGGCGTGCGCGGCGGTGCGGCCACCCTGTTCTACCCAATGTGGCATCTGGAAGTCGAAAGCCTGCTGGTGTTGAAAAACAACCGTGGCGTTGAAGGCAACCGCGTGCGTCATATGGACTACGGCGTACAAATCAACAAGCTGATGTACACCCGTCTGCTGAAAGGCGGCGACATTACCCTGTTCAGCCCGTCCGACGTGCCGGGGCTGTACGACGCGTTCTTCGCCGATCAGGACGAGTTCGAACGTCTGTACACCCAATATGAAAACGACGACAGCATCCGTAAACAGCGCGTGAAAGCGGTCGAACTGTTCTCCCTGATGATGCAGGAACGTGCCTCTACAGGCCGTATCTATATCCAGAACGTGGACCACTGCAACACCCACAGCCCGTTCGATCCGGTAGTCGCTCCGGTGCGCCAGTCCAACCTGTGTCTGGAAATCGCCCTGCCGACCAAACCGCTGACCGACGTTAACGACGAAAACGGCGAAATCGCGCTGTGTACGCTGTCCGCTTTCAACCTCGGCGCGATTAAGAGCCTGGACGAGCTGGAAGAACTGGCCGTACTGGCGGTGCGCGCGCTGGATGCGTTGCTGGATTATCAGGATTATCCAATCCCGGCCGCCAAACGCGGCGCGATGGGCCGTCGTACGCTGGGTATTGGCGTCATCAACTACGCCTACTGGCTGGCGAAAAACGGTAAGCGTTATTCTGACGGTAGCGCCAATAACCTGACCCACAAAACCTTCGAAGCCATTCAGTATTACCTGCTGAAAGCTTCTAACGAGCTGGCAAAAGAGCAAGGCGCGTGCCCGTGGTTTAACGAAACAACTTACTCCCAGGGTATCTTGCCGATCGATACCTATAAGAAAGACCTTGATGCTATCTCTGACGAGCCACTGCACCTGGACTGGGAAGCGTTGCGCGAGTCCATCAAAATTCACGGCCTGCGTAACTCCACGCTGTCTGCGCTGATGCCGTCGGAAACCTCTTCGCAGATCTCTAACGCGACTAACGGTATTGAACCACCGCGCGGCTACGTGAGCATCAAAGCGTCTAAAGATGGGATTCTGCGTCAGGTCGTGCCGGACTACGAACACCTGCACGACGCCTACGAACTGCTGTGGGAAATGCCGAACAACGACGGCTATCTGCAACTGGTAGGTATCATGCAGAAGTTTATCGATCAGTCGATTTCTGCCAACACCAACTATGATCCGACGCGTTTCCCATCAGGAAAAGTGCCGATGCAGCAGTTGCTGAAAGACCTGCTCACCGCCTACAAATTTGGCGTCAAAACGCTGTATTATCAGAACACCCGCGATGGTGCGGAAGATACTCAGGACGATCTGGTACCGTCCATTCAGGACGATGGCTGCGAAAGCGGCGCATGTAAGATCTGATGAATGTTGCCGGGTAGCGCTACGCTTACCCGGCCTACGATTGCACGGTTTGTAGGCCGGATAAGGTGTTTATACCGCATCCGGCGCTCATCCCACAAAGGATTCACATCAATGGCATACACCACTTTTTCACAGACGAAAAATGATCAGCTTCTGGAACCGATGTTCTTCGGCCAGCCGGTGAACGTCGCCCGCTACGATCAGCAAAAATATGACATCTTCGAAAAACTGATCGAAAAGCAGCTCTCTTTCTTCTGGCGTCCGGAAGAGGTCGATGTTTCCCGCGATCGCATCGACTTCCAGGCGCTGCCGGAGCATGAAAAGCATATCTTCATCAGCAACCTGAAGTATCAGACGTTACTGGACTCCATTCAGGGTCGTAGCCCGAACGTCGCGCTGCTGCCGTTAATCTCGATTCCTGAACTGGAAACCTGGGTCGAAACGTGGGCGTTTTCTGAAACTATCCACTCGCGCTCTTACACCCATATTATCCGTAACATCGTGAACGATCCGGCGGTGGTGTTTGATGATATCGTTACCAACGAGCAGATCCAGAAGCGCGCGGAAGGCATTTCCTGCTACTATGACGAATTGATCGAGATGACCAGCTATTGGCATCTGCTAGGGGAAGGCACCCATACCGTTAATGGCAAAACGGTTGTCGTGAACCTGCGTGAGCTGAAGAAAAAGCTGTACCTGTGTCTGATGAGCGTGAACGCGCTGGAAGCCATTCGCTTCTACGTCAGCTTCGCCTGCTCCTTCGCCTTCGCCGAACGTGAACTGATGGAAGGCAACGCGAAAATTATTCGTCTGATCGCCCGCGATGAAGCCCTGCACCTGACCGGTACGCAGCACATGCTGAACCTGCTGCGCAGCGGTGTAGACGACCCAGAGATGGCGGAAATCGCAGAAGAGTGTAAGCAAGAGTGCTACGACCTGTTCGTGCAGGCCGCGCTGCAAGAGAAAGAGTGGGCGGACTATCTGTTCCGTGACGGTTCGATGATCGGCCTGAACAAAGATATTCTGTGCCAGTACGTTGAGTACATCACCAACATTCGTATGCAGGCTGTTGGGCTGGATCTGCCGTTCCAGACGCGTTCTAACCCGATCCCGTGGATCAACACCTGGCTGGTGTCCGATAACGTACAGGTTGCGCCGCAGGAAGTGGAAGTCAGCTCCTATCTGGTCGGCCAGATCGATTCCGAAGTTGATACCGACGATCTGAGTAACTTCCAACTCTGATGAGCCGCGTTACTCTACGCATCTCTGGCACACAGCTGCTGTGCCAGGATGAACACCCTTCCCTGCTGGTCGCACTCGAATCGCACAATGTTGAAGTCGAATACCAGTGTCGTGAGGGTTACTGCGGTTCCTGCCGTACCCGCCTGGTAGCGGGACAGGTGGACTGGATTGCAGAACCTCTGGCCTTTATTCAGCCGGGAGAAATATTGCCCTGCTGTTGCCGGGCAAAAGGCGATATTGAACTTGAGCTGTAACGGTTAGTGCACTTCATGTGCGCTAACCAGCGGCATCGCCCCGCGGCGTTTCATCTGCGCGATATACAGCGCCCCGGCTAAAACCACCAGCAGCGCCCCTACCAGATAAATCGCCCTATAGCCCACGCCCTCGACCATCATCCCCATAATGAACGCGCCAATCGCCATTCCCGCATCCATCGCATTAAAGAATAGCGAATTGGCGATGCCAATTTTATGCGGTTCCACCGAGCTAATAATTTGTGTCTGGAATACCGGCGTGACCGAACCGTAACCAATGCCGATTAATCCCCCGGCAATAATCATCATGATGCTGCCGTTGGTGTAGCCAAGCGCCACCAGTCCCACTGTAAAGGCCAGCAAACACGGATATACCACGTATTTCGGCCCTTTTTTATCACAAATGTTGCCGGTAAAGGTTCGACAGATCATCAGGCAAATAGCGTAGCACAACAGGAAATTACTGGCGGCGGCCATCAGATCCAACTCGCGCGCATACAGCGCGAGAAAAGCAGAAACGCCCGCATAGGAGAAGGTCATGAAAAACGTCACCATCGCGAAAGGCAGCGCGGCACGGTCAAACATTGCCGCAAATCCCAGCTTCGGTTTTGAGCCGTCGGCATGACGGATGACCGGTGGTACGGCGACGATCAATGACAGAATAATACCCAGCGCGGCAACCGCGCTACACAGCCAGAAAGCGGTGGTAAAAGCGCCCCAGCGTGCCATATTCAGCCCCACCCAGGGCCCCACAACCATTGCCAGTCCCATGGCCAACGAGAAAAAACTGATGCCCTCCCCACGTCGGGAGGCCGGTATCAGCCGCGCGGAAATCGTTCCTTTTACCGTGGTAATGACGCCAAACGTCACCCCATGAAGCACCCGAATAAACAGCAGCGATTCAATTGAGTGGCAAACAGGATACAGCGCAGTGACAACCAAAAAGGCCAGAGAAGAGAGCACCAGAATCGTTTTATTCGAATATTTTCCCACCCATTGCCCGGCGAACGGACGCACAACAATTGCGGCACCTAAAAAGAAGGTGACCAATAAGCCGGCTTTATCCGGCGTGGCGTGCAGGCGATCCGAAATATAGATCGGTAATAACGTAAGCAGGACATAAAACACAAAGAATATAATGAAGCTAATTATCGTGATTGCCCAAAAATCCTTCGTCCACAGTTTTTCTTTCATATTCGACAACCTGTCCAGACGGCGCACGCAGGCAACGCTCAGCTCAACTGAGCAACGGAGAGGTGCGTCAAAATGTGATTTATACGGTAGACCGCAAGTGTAAACAGGTTCATCATATTAGAGAAATTAATCGTTTTAATATTGTTAATTAGAGGGAACTAATGACATTAACCCAAATCCACGCCCTGCTTGCGGTGCTTGAATGCGGCGGTTTTACCGAAGCCAGTAAGCGGCTGTATATGACCCAATCCGCTGTAAGCCAGGCAATTTCGGCGCTTGAAGAAGAGCTGGGAGTCGAATGTCTTATCCGCGAGCGCCGCAAAGACATTCAGCTCACCCCCGTTGGAAGACGGATCGTACCGCACCTGCGCATGATCGTTTCAGAAACCAACGCGGTGAAAGAGATTGCCGAGCAGGAGCGAAAAAACCCAGCCCGAACCCTGCGCATCGGCTGCTTTCCCAGCGCCTGCGCCTGCATTTTACCGGGCATTATCCACCACTTCGAGCAGCACCATCCGCACATCAAAATCATTCCCTTCGAAGAGAACAGCACGGCGATCGTGGATTCCCTGCGCAGCGGGGATATTGATGCTGGATTTGTGCATTTTCCGGTGACTGGCATGTACTGCGTACCGATCTATCGCGACAAATTTACCGTCGTGGTTCCCGAAAACCATCCTCTGGCAGCCAATACCGCGGTTACGGTTGAACAGTTGGTGGGAGAACCGCTGATTATCAGTAAAGGGCGCTATGAATTAAGCATCATGACGCTATTTAAAGAGAAAGGTATCGAGCCGGTTATTAAATACGAATTTAACCATCCGGATACCGCGATGAGCTTTATTCGGCAGGGGCTGGGTATTGCATTATTACCGGAATTGACGCTGAAAGCCGCTGGCGGGGAGATTCGCTCGGTGGCGCTGGAGCCGACGTTCTATCGACAGATTTCGTTACTGGCAAAAGAGCCGCCGGTGGACGGCAGCCCTTTATTTCTCCTGCAGGCTTGTATGGAAACGTTGACAGCAGACGGCCTTATCTAACAGTTACTAACGTTATCCAATAAGGCCTGTGACCGGAGGTGCATCACAGGCCTTGTGCCATTACTCTTTATTCAGGAATTTCACTGCTTTGTCGGGGAAATCGGTGAACAACCCGTCAACGCCCGCCTTGTTATACAGAATGTCATACAGCTGGTTTACGTCAGTAGTGTAATCCGGTAGCTGATCGGCACGAACCGTATAAGGATGCACCACCATCTTGTTCTGATGCGCGTCCTGAACCATACCAGTTAACGAGATATTGCCTTTTTTCGACTTCTCATCAACCAGCATGTGGTAGTCCGGCCCAATGCCGTCCGCATACTGTGCCACCTGTTTCATGGCACCCGGTTTGAACATCCAATCGTAGTTGTAATTAACCCAACTACCGTCCGGCTTTTTCTCCTGGGTTTCATTCCAGTCAGTGTACGCAATTAACTGCACCAGATTGAGATCCATCCCCATCTTTGGTTCCAGTTCATTTTTAATGCGCTTTAACTCCGCAACATCAAAACACTGCAGATAAACCTTGTCGTTTTTGCTGGTATACCCGTACTTTTTCAGCACTTCCAGCGTTTTCGCTGCGATGTCCTTCCCTTCCTGGTGATGGAACCACGGCGCTTTCATTTCCGGATAAATACCGATGTTTTTACCGGTTGAGTGATTCAGTCCCTGAACGAACTCAATCTCTTCTTCGAAGGTGTGCACGCGGAAATCAGATTTACCCATTGGGAAGCGCCCAGGGTAGGTCTGTACCTTTTTGCCATTTTCGATATCAAAGCCTTCGGTAAATTTCAGCGATTTGATCTCATCCAGAGTAAAGTCGATAGCGTAATAACGTCCATCTTTACGCGCACGATCCGGAAAACGCTCAGCGACATCGGTGACGCGGTCCAGATAGTGGTCATGCAGGACGACCAGATGGTCATCCTTGGTCATCACCAAATCCTGCTCCAGATAATCCGCGCCCTGAGCATAGGCCATCGCTTTCGCGGGCAGCGTATGCTCAGGTAAATAACCGCTTGCCCCACGGTGCGCAATCACGATTTTATTGGCGGCGACCGCCGCGCTGCTAACAACCATACCAGCCAGCATCAGCGCCACGCTGAGACTTTTCAATGTGGTTTTCATAAATTAGCCCCCGTTACGTTTCTGCAGCATTTCTTCGTGATGACGTTTTTCGCCAATCATGACGACCACCAGCAGAATCACCGCCAGCACGCTACCGCCAATCATCACCATAAAGCCGCCGTCCCAGCCGAAGAAGTCAACGGTGTAGCCGACAATGGCGCTCGCCGCCACAGAACCGCCGAGATAACCGAACAGTCCGGTGAAGCCTGCCGCCGTGCCCGCCGCTTTTTTCGGCGCCAGTTCCAGCGCGTGCAGACCAATCAACATGACCGGGCCGTAGATCAGGAAGCCGATGATAATCATACAAGCCATATCAACGTTCGGGTTCCCTGCCGGGTTCATCCAGTAAACGATGGTCGCGATAGTCACCAGCGTCATAAAGAACACGCCGGTCGCGCCACGGTTGCCGCGGAAGACTTTATCCGACATCCAACCACACAGCAGCGTGCCCGGAATACCCGCGTATTCATACAGGAAGTAGGCCCAGGATGATTTATCGAGTGCGAAATGCTTCACTTCTTTCAGGTAGGTCGGTGACCAGTCCAGGATGCCGTAGCGCAGCAGATAAACAAACACGTTAGCGATAGCGATGTACCACAACAGTTTGTTTGGCAGTACATACTGCATGAAGATCTGCTTCGCAGTCAGCTCTTCTTCCGCTTTCTCGTTGTAATCGTCCGGATAGTCGTTCTTATACTCTTCGATAGGCGGCAGGCCGCAGGACTGCGGCGTATCACGCATCATCGCAAAGGCGAACAGCGCAACCACAATCGCACCGAAAGCAGGCATATACAGCGCCGCTTTCCAGTCATTGAACCAGGCCATACCGAGCAGGAACAGCAGAGGAGGCAGACCGCCGCCCACGTTGTGCGCACAGTTCCAGACGGAAACAATACCGCCACGTTCTTTCTGCGACCACCAGTGCACCATGGTACGGCCACACGGCGGCCACCCCATCCCCTGGAACCATCCGCAAAGGAACAGCAGCACAAACATAATCGCAATGCTCGATGTCGCCCACGGCACAAAGCCCATAAACAACATCACTGCGGCAGCCAGAATCAAACCTGCTGGCAGGAAAACGCGCGGATTCGAGCGATCCGAAACGGACCCCATGATGAATTTCGAAAATCCGTAAGCGATGGAGATACCAGATAAGGCAAAACCCAGATCGCCGCGAGAGAAACCCTGCTCAACCAGATATGGCATCGCCAGGGCGAAGTTCTTACGTACCAGATAGTACGCGGCATAACCAAAGAAAATCCCCAGGAAAATCTGCCAACGCAATCGACGATATGTCGGATCGATCTCCGTAGCAGGCAAACGCGCCTTATGTGGCGCTGGTTTAAAAATACTCAACATAGTGTAGCCTCCGTGGCCGTCTTTCATTCGAAGTAAACACTGCAGTTCGTCATTACTACCCTACCGCTTCCAGTGTGGCCGCGATGTTAAGGAAAGATACCTAACAAAAATGTGAAACGCAGCACATATTGTTACAGATTTATGACAAATGTTCATAAAGGCGCACGGAATCACGTTTCATTTTCGAATAATGAGCGATTATGCGCGAAATCAAACAATCCATGTTTTTTATGTGGCTAAATGATAAAAAACGAACTGTGAGGAAAAACAATGAAAACTCGCGACTCGCAAACAAGTGACGTGATTATCATTGGTGGAGGAGCAACAGGTGCAGGGATCGCACGCGACTGTGCGCTGCGCGGGTTGCGCGTCATCTTAGTGGAACGCCACGATATCGCCACGGGCGCGACCGGACGTAACCACGGCCTGCTGCATAGCGGTGCGCGCTACGCCGTCACCGACGCTGAATCTGCCCGTGAGTGCATCAGCGAAAACCAAATTCTGAAACGTATCGCCCGTCATTGCGTTGAGCCGACGGACGGTCTGTTTATTACCCTGCCGGAGGATGAGCTCTCCTTCCAGGCTACCTTTATTCGCGCCTGTGAAGAGGCCGGTATTCGCGCAGAAGCGATTGACCCTAAGCAGGCGCGCATTATCGAACCCTCCGTCAACCCACTGTTGATTGGCGCAGTTAAAGTGCCGGACGGTACGGTCGATCCCTTCCGCTTAACCGCCGCCAACATGCTGGATGCGCGTGAGCATGGCGCGCTTATCTTAACGGCCCATGAAGTGACGGGGCTGATTCGCGAAGGGGCAACGGTTTGCGGCGTTAACGTGCGCAATCATCTGACGGGTGAGATGCAGTCCCTGCATGCGCCGGTGGTGGTGAATGCCGCCGGGATCTGGGGCCAGCGCATTGCAGAATATGCCGATCTGAGTATCCGGATGTTCCCGGCCAAAGGTTCGCTGCTGATTATGGATCATCGTATAAACCAGCATGTCATTAATCGCTGCCGTAAACCTTCTGACGCCGATATTCTGGTGCCTGGTGATACCATTTCGCTCATTGGTACCACCTCGCAGCACATTGATTACGACGATATTGACAGCAACCGCGTCACCGCAGAAGAGGTCGATATTCTGCTGCGCGAAGGCGAGAAACTGGCGCCGATTATGGCGAAAACACGCATTTTACGTGCCTACTCAGGTGTGCGACCGCTGGTCGCCAGCGACGACGATCCAAGCGGTCGTAACGTCAGCCGCGGTATTGTGCTGTTCGATCACGCTGAACGTGACGGACTGGATGGGTTTATCACCATTACCGGCGGTAAGCTGATGACCTACCGTCTGATGGCGGAATGGGCCACCGATGCCGTTTGCCGCAAGCTGGGCAATTCTCAACCTTGCACCACGGCAGACACCGCGATGCCAGGCTCGCAGGAATCCACCGAGCACACGCTGAAACGCGTAATTTCATTGCCTGCGCCGTTGCGCGGTTCGGCGGTCTACCGTCACGGCGATCGCACCCCGGCGTGGCTTAGCGAAGGTCGTCAGCACCGTAGCCTGGTCTGTGAATGTGAAGCGGTCACCGCGGGCGAAGTGCAATACGCCGTCGAGAATTTAACCGTCAACAGCCTGCTCGATTTACGTCGCCGTACCCGCGTTGGTATGGGGACCTGCCAGGGCGAATTGTGCGCCTGCCGCGCCGCAGGTTTACTGCAACGTTTTAATGTCACCACTGCTGCGCAATCTATCACCCAGCTTTCCGATTTCCTCAATGAGCGCTGGAAAGGCGTGCAGCCTATCGCCTGGGGAGATGCGCTGCGCGAAAGCGAATTCACGCGCTGGGTCTATCAGGGATTGTGCGGTCTGGAAAAGGAGCACCAGGATGAAATTTGATACCGTCATTATCGGCGGCGGCCTGGCCGGACTGCTGTGCGGCCTGCAGCTGCAAAAAAGCGGGTTGCGCTGTACGATTGTCACGCGCGGCCAAAGCGCCTTGCATTTTTCCTCCGGCTCACTGGATTTGCTCAGCAACTTACCCGATGGTCAACCGGTGGTAGAGATAGAAGCAGGTCTGAATGCGCTGCGTACTCAGGCGCCCACGCATCCGTATAGCACCATCGGAACACAGAACGTCCTGGAGCTGGCCCAGCAGGCGCAGGATCTGCTGGATGAATGCGGAACGCATTTGCAGGGCAAGGTACGCCAGTCACATCAACGCGTAACCCCGTTGGGAACTCTGCGCTCAACCTGGTTAAGTTCCCCAGAAGTTCCGGTGTGGCCACTGTCCGCACAGCGTATCTGCGTTGTCGGTATCAGCGGTTTACTGGATTTTCAGGCGCATCTCGCCGCGGCCTCACTGCGCCAGCGTAATCTCAGCGTCGAGACAGCCGAAATCGATCTGCCCGAGCTGGATGTCCTGCGTGACAACCCGACCGAGTTTCGCGCCGTCAATATTGCGCGCCTGCTGGACAACGAAGATAAATGGTCGCTGCTCTATGATGCTTTACTGCCACAGGCAAAAACCTGCGACATGATCATTATGCCAGCCTGTTTCGGCCTGGTGGATGAGCGCCTCTGGCACTGGCTTAACGAGCGCCTTCCCTGCTCGTTAACGTTGCTACCAACTCTACCGCCTTCGGTACTGGGTATGCGTCTGCACAACAAATTGCAGCGCCAGTTTGTGCGCCAGGGCGGCGTCTGGATGCCGGGTGATGAAGTGAAGAAAATCACCTGTCAGGACGGCGTAGTCAGTGAAATCTGGACCCGTAACCATGCCGATATCCCGTTGCGTCCACGCTTCGCCGTGCTCGCCAGCGGCAGCTTTTTCAGCAGCGGACTGATCGCCACGAGAGAGGCCATCCACGAACCGATCCTCGGGCTGGATGTACAGCAAACCACCACCCGCGCCGAGTGGTATCAACGCGACGTCTTCGATCCGCAACCGTGGCAAAAGTTTGGCGTCACAACCGACGCTACGCTGCGCCCGTCACTGGCGGGTAAAACGGTAGAAAATATGTATGCCATCGGTTCTGTTCTCGGTGGTTTCGACCCTATTGCCGAGGGTTGCGGAGGCGGCGTATGCGCAGTCAGTGCCTTACACGCCGCACATGACATTGCGAAACGTGCAGGAGGACAGCAATGAGCGACACACGTTTTGAAAGTTGTATCAAATGCACGGTGTGCACCACCGCCTGCCCGGTAAGCCGCGTCAATCCGGGCTACCCTGGCCCAAAACAGGCCGGACCGGACGGCGAGCGTCTGCGCCTGAAAGATGGCGCGTTATACGACGACGCGCTGAAATACTGCATCAACTGTAAGCGCTGCGAAGTGGCGTGTCCGTCAGATGTGAAAATTGGCGATATCATCCAGCGTGCGCGCGCCAAATATGACACTACGCGTCCATCGCTGCGTAATTTTGTTTTAAGCCATACGGATTTAATGGGAAGTGTATCCACCCCGTTCGCGCCGATAGTGAATACCGCCACCTCGCTGAAACCGGTACGCCAGTTGCTGGACTACGCGCTGAAAATCGACCATCGCCGTACGCTGCCGAAATACTCCTTTGGTACGTTCCGCCGCTGGTATCGCAGCGTTGCTGCCCAGCAGGCACAGTATCCGGAGCAGGTCGCCTTTTTCCACGGCTGTTTTGTTAATTACAACCATCCGCAACTCGGCAAAGACCTGATCAAGGTCCTGAACGCCATGGGAACCGGCGTACAACTGCTGAGCAAAGAAAAATGCTGCGGCGTACCGCTGATCGCCAACGGCTTTACCGATAAAGCCCGCAAGCAGGCGGTGAGCAACGTGGCCTCGCTCAGGGAAGCGATTGACGGGAAAGGCATTCCGGTGATCGCCACCTCATCAACCTGTACCTTTGCACTCCGCGATGAGTACCCGGAAGTGCTGGACGTCGACAACACGGGCCTGCGCGAACATATTGAGCTGGCGACCCGCTGGCTGTGGCGCAAGCTTGATGAAGGCAAAACGTTGCCGCTGAAGACGCTGCCGCTGAAAGTGGTCTATCACACGCCTTGCCATATGGAGAAAATGGGCTGGACGCTCTACACGCTGGAGCTGCTGCGCCAAATTCCGGGACTGGAGCTGACGGTGTTAGATTCTCAGTGTTGCGGAATCGCCGGGACATACGGCTTTAAAAAGGAAAACTACCCGACATCACAATCGATTGGCGCACCGTTATTCCGCCAGATTGAAGAAAGCGGTGCCGATATCGTTGTCACCGACTGTGAAACCTGTAAATGGCAGATAGAGATGTCTACAAGCCTTCGCTGTGAACATCCGATCACCCTGCTTGCCAAAGCATTGGGTTAACTCTGTTGCCCGGTGGCGTTTGTTACCGGGCATTTTTGCGTACTCTGTTCCGCTTAATTGAATACGTTGCAATCGGCCGTATTTATCTCTGATTCACCCGCGCAAATAGCCAAATCCTCCCATGCAGCCCTTGTTAAAAGTAGGTACCGTCATGCCAACTTCCCCTTCAGGTGACGGACTACCATGGATAAATCAACCACCTCTACACCGCATGATGCAGCGTGATTTGATGGGGCTGGTGGACCGGCTGGTCTCGCTTTTAGTTACAAGCACTGCTAATGACAGCCAGCTGCAAACGCTATTTAATTACCTGCTACGATACGGCAATGTTTCTCATGTCAGCGCATTTATCCATGAGGTTGCCGAACGTTCCCCCCATCACAAGGAGAGGTTGATGACGATCGCAGAGAGGCTAAGACAAGAAGGCCACCACCATGGCCTACAAGAAGGGATACAGCAAGGATTAGAACAGGGAGTGCAAAAAGGTACGCAAGAAGAAGCCTTACGTATCGCTCGCATGATGCTGGAAAATGGAATTGATCATAATTTGGTTCAGTTAATTACCGGGCTATTGCCTGGCGATGTTACAGAGTGAGTCAGGTTGGGAAGGTTTGTAGCCTTCCCAATCAATGCTTAAATCGTCAGCGATTCAACCACTTCAATCCAGCCGTGTTCGCTGGCAATATCCTGGCCGTTTAGCCAACGACGCAGCATATTCAGCGCCATCATCGCGCAAACTTCCTGACGAATCGGCAAACTGTAGCGATTAGCGCTAAGCCTTACGCGTAAGGCATGTGTCCCATCCGGGGTTGCCAGCGCAAAGTTAATATGTTCGCTTTCGAATGCCGATACTGCCAGCGCCAGCCCGGCATAGTGTTTGCCGCGTCGCTCGGTAATCCAGTGCGCCGTTTGCGCCAGCGTTTCTTCCTGGGGAGGAACCACTTCACTTGCCAACAAAGGAGCATTTGCACGCGAAAGCTGTAGCGCCACCAAGCCACCGGTGAACTGTTCGCTCAGCGTCAGACTGTATTGCCGCTCCTGCAACGTGCGGGCGATTTGCGCAGGCAAACCTTCCGTACCTTCGAAAATCATATTCTGCCCGGCAACCCGCTTCACCTCAGGCCACAGCGCCAGCATGGCGTCTCGTTGGGAATCCGGCCCGGTTAGCTTCAGCTCAATAATCGGCATCGACGAGCGGTAGCCCATTGTTACTCCCGGCGGCAAAGGCAGCGGATCCAGACTCTGCGCCAGGTCACTTTCAGAACGGCCAAAGGTGGTTAATCGCAGGCAGAGAGGTGGTTGAGGCAGAGAAAAACGCTCACGCAAACGCGGCAGAATCTCATGCTCAACCATGACTTTAAATTCCGATGGCACGCCAGGCGTAAAGAACATCAGGCAACGGTTTAGCTTCACTGCGAATCCGCACGCGGTGCCGACAGGATTATTGATAAATTCGGCGCTGGCAGGAAGCTCAGCCTGTTTTCGGTTGCTCGGCGCCATCACGCGGCCACGGTCGCGGAAATAACGCTCCATCTCGGCCAGCCATGCTTCATGCAGTACCAGCCCTTCGCCTTTCGCCGTTGCCGCCGCCTGCGCGCTTAAATCATCGCTGGTTGGCCCCAGACCGCCATTAACGATCAGCACATCGGCGTGTTCGCTACGTTCACGTAGAATAGCGACCAAATCGTCAAGATTGTCCCCTACCGTATTGCGGCGGGTTAACGGTAATCCCTGATTAAAGAAAAAATCAGCCAGCCAGGCGGCATTGGTGTCGACGATTTGTCCGTGCAACACTTCATCCCCGGTGGATAGCATCTCCACGTTTAACATCGTGTTCTCCTGCTTTTATGATGAAAACACTATAGCGCATGGAGAGGGGAAGGCGCGACTGAACGCCGCGCCAGAAATATCAGAAGCTGGCGTTAACCCCAACGTACGGACCATCAGCAATCGCGTTATCGCGGTTGCCATCTTTACCCGCCAGGTTCAGGTAGCGATAACCGGCTTCAATGCTCAGCGGGCGCATAATTGTCAGACGCGCACCGGCATTGGCTTCTTCATAACTGTCGATACCGCTGGAAAGCGAATCAGGAGAGTAATAGTACTCACCAAACAGGCGGAAGCTATCGCCAATCGGCCACTGCAGACCGCCACCAACTGCCGCCGCGTAGCCTTCATCACCATCATTAGGATTAGTATAAATACCTTTTCCTCCAACGGTTGCCAGCAACGGACCAAGCGGAATATTCAGACCCAGTCCCAGACCGGCTGCATCGCCGTCGTCATCGTTATGCATCCAGTTACCGCTGACCGCCAGTCCGGTAGACTCAGTTCCCATACCAAACCCAAGGTTGGTGTAATCTTCGCCCGCCTGGCCACTAATGCTAATTGCGCTCGCCGACGCGGAAACAAACAGCATTCCGGCAAAACCCAACATTAAACTTTTTTTCATTTTCTATCCTTTCCAGCAAGAATCAAAACATAGCCCCAAAACTGAGGAATTGTACTGCCAGATGACAAGGAATCAATGAGCTAAAAAAGTGATGCAATGGCATATTGTAACCAAATACTACTTGCAAGTTTGAGTTAAGGTTAAATTCTGCGGCTAATTGCAGAATCGAACGTAGCTACCCCTCGTTTTCAACAAACATCCCTTTCTCCTCAGTTAAAGAAGGGTTAATCGTCACGGAAGCGTTTTTTCTGCCGCCAGCAAAAGGTAAGATGGGCACACGATGGAATTCTCAGTATTCCCCTACAAGGATCCGACTTATGCGCCAAAGAACGATTGTTTGTCCATTAATACAAAATAATGGCTGTTATTTACTGTGCAAAATGGCTGATGACCGTGGCGTGTTCCCCGGCCAGTGGGCGCTTTCTGGCGGCGGTGTTGAAGCGGGCGAACGCATCGAAGAAGCATTGCGTCGGGAAGTGAGGGAAGAACTGGGCGAACAGCTCGTGTTATCAGAAATTACCCCATGGACCTTCAGTGATGATATTCGCACCAAAACCTATGCCGATGGCAGCCAGGAAGAGATTTACATGATCTATCTTATCTTTGATTGTGTCGCGGAGAATCGTGAAGTGAACATTAACGAAGAGTTTCAGGCGTTCGCCTGGGTTAAACCGGAAGATCTTGGCACGTACGACTTAAATGTCGCCACGCGTAAGACGTTAACCCTGAAAGGATTACTCTAAGTTATCATTCTAATAGTGGCATAAAATAAACCCTCTGAATTGCGGCATTGCATTGACCTGTCTACGGTAAACAGCAATGCCGTTTACGCCACGCAATTTCTGTAAAATTCATTTGATTTCAAAACAATAAATTAAAAACACCGTTATTTTCCTTTATATCTCGAACCTTAAACTCTTAAGGATAAATTAACCTTCAGTCATTAACCTTTGAAGCCTGATAAATAATTAACGACGCCCCTGTTTATCGCTAAAAATAAAACGTCGGTGCGTTAAATGGCTTGAAGGAATAATGATGTCTGACTTTTTGCCTTTCTCTCGCCCGGCTATGGGAGCTGAAGAGCTTGCCGCAGTGAAGGCGGTTCTGGATTCTGGCTGGATAACCACCGGCCCGCAAAATCAACAGTTGGAAGAAGCCTTCTGCCAGCTCACGGGAAATAAGCATGCCGTTGCCGTCTGCTCCGCCACTGCTGGAATGCACATCACGCTGATGGCGCTGGGCATCGGTGCGGGCGATGAGGTCATCACGCCATCGATGACGTGGGTTTCTACCCTCAATATGATTGTCCTGCTGGGTGCCACACCAATCATGGTCGATGTTGATCGCGATACGCTCATGGTCACACCGGAGCAGATTGAAGCGGCCATCACGCCACGAACCAAAGCGATTATTCCGGTACATTACGCTGGCGCCCCTGCTGACCTTGACGCGATTTATGCCATTGGCGAACGCTATGGCATTCCGATCATCGAAGATGCGGCGCACGCCGTAGGGACGTTATATAAGGGTCGTCATGTTGGCGCGCGCGGCACCGCTATTTTCTCGTTTCATGCCATCAAAAATATCACCTGTGCGGAGGGTGGGCTGATTGTTACCGATGACGGCCAGCTTGCCCAGCGGCTTCGCAGTCTGAAGTTTCACGGCCTGGGCGTTGATGCTTTCGATCGACAAACCTACGGCCGTGCGCCGCAGGCCGAAGTGTTGGCGCCAGGATACAAATACAACCTCACAGATATCAATGCCGCCATCGCGCTGGTACAGCTGAAGAAGCTGGAACAACTGAACTCGCGCCGCGCACAAATTGCCCAGGAATATCAACAGGCGCTGGCCGATACGCCATTTCAACCGTTGAGCCTGCCCCAGTGGTCCCACGTTCACGCCTGGCACCTGTTTATCATTCGTGTTGACGAAGCGCGCTGCGGCCTGAACAGAGATGCCTTAATGGAAGCGCTGAAGGCCAGAAATATCGGCACCGGTCTGCATTTTCGTGCAGCCCATACGCAAAAATATTACCGCGAACGCTTCACCACGCTTTCGCTGCCAAATACAGAATGGAATAGCGCACGCATCTGCTCGCTGCCATTGTTCCCCGATATGACCGCCACCGACACCCAGCGGGTCATTACGGCGCTTCGCGAGATTGCAGGACAATAACTATGTTTGAAGCCACACCGATCAAGAAAGTCTCAGTGGTCATTCCTGTTTTTAACGAACAGGAAAGCCTGCCAGAATTAATCAGACGCACCAGCGCCGCCTGCGAAAAATTGGGCAAAGATTATGAAATCTTGCTGATCGATGACGGCAGCAGCGACCGTTCCGCGCAACTGATGATGGACGCTTCACAGGCGCCGAACAGCCATATCGTTTCTATTCTGCTGAACCGCAATTACGGCCAGCACTCGGCAATTATGGCCGGTTTCAGCCATGTCACCGGTGACTTGATCATCACGCTGGATGCCGATTTGCAAAACCCGCCGGAAGAGATCCCCCGGCTGGTTGCCACCGCAGATGAAGGTTTCGATGTGGTCGGAACGGTACGCCAGAACCGACAGGACAGCGTATTTCGTAAAACCGCCTCGCGTATGATCAACCACCTGATTCAGCGCACTACCGGTAAAGCGATGGGCGACTACGGCTGCATGCTACGCGCCTATCGTCGCCATATTGTCGATGCCATGCTGCATTGCCAGGAACGCAGCACCTTTATTCCGATTCTGGCCAACATTTTTGCCCGTCGCGCCACGGAGATCCCGGTGCACCATGCAGAGCGTGAATTTGGTGACTCTAAATACAGCTTCATGCGTCTGATCAACCTGATGTATGACCTGGTGACCTGTCTGACCACCACGCCGTTACGTATGTTGAGCCTGCTCGGCAGCGTGATTGCCGCCACGGGCTTTACGCTGTCCGTTCTGCTTGTTGTGTTACGCCTGACGCTCGGCCCGCAGTGGGCCGCGGAAGGGGTATTCATGCTGTTTGCCGTCCTGTTTACCTTTATCGGCGCACAGTTCATTGGCATGGGTTTACTCGGCGAATATATCGGTCGCATCTATAACGATGTCCGCGCCCGCCCCCGCTATTTTGTTCAACACGTTATCCGCCCACAAACCACGCAGTCAACCGAGGAAAACCGCGCATGAAAGCCGTCGTATTTGCCTATCACGATATGGGATGTCAGGGTGTCCAGGCCTTGTTGGATGCAGGTTATGAAATCGCCGCAATTTTTACGCACACCGACAACCCGGGTGAAAAAGCGTTTTTTGGCTCTGTTTCCCGCCTCGCCGCCAGCGCCGGTATTCCGGTTTACGCCCCGGACGAGGTTAATCATCCTTTGTGGATCGAGCGCATTAGCCAACTGGCACCCGATGTTATCTTCTCGTTCTACTATCGCCATTTACTGAGTGAGGAGATCCTCAGTCTTGCGCCTAAGGGGGCATTTAATCTGCACGGCTCGCTGCTGCCAAAATACCGCGGCCGCGCGCCGCTGAACTGGGTATTGGTCAATGGCGAAACCGAAACCGGCGTCACGCTTCATCGCATGGTCAAACGTGCAGACGCTGGCGCTATTATCGCCCAGCAGTCTGTCGCTATCTCTTCGGATGATGTGGCGTTAACGCTGCACCATAAATTGTGCCAGGCTGCGCGTCAGCTGCTGGAACAAGCGCTGCCCGCGATTAAAACGGGCGATTATGCAGAACGCCCGCAACAGGAAGCAGAGGCTACCTGTTTTGGCCGCCGCACGCCGGAAGATAGCTTCCTGGACTGGAACAAACCCACCGCGGAGCTGCATAACCAGGTCCGCGCCGTCAGCGATCCGTGGCCGGGTGCATTTAGCTATGTTGGCACGCAAAAGTTCACCGTCTGGTCGTCGCGTGTTTGCACAAATGACCTTGCAGCCCAACCGGGCACCGTCATCTCCGTGTCGCCTTTGCTGATCGCCTGTGCCGATGGCGCACTGGAGATTATTACCGGACAAGCTGGCGATGGTATTGCGATGCAAGGCTCACAGCTGGCGCAGGTTCTGGGCCTGGTACCCGGTTCTCGTCTGAACAGCCAGTCAGTTACCACCAGCAAACGTCGTACTCGCGTGCTGATCCTTGGCGTTAACGGCTTCATTGGTAACCACCTGACCGAGCGCCTGCTGCAAGAAGACAATTACGAAGTATATGGACTCGATATTGGCAGCGACGCAATTGGGCGTTTCCTGCAACATCCGCGTTTCCATTTCGTCGAAGGCGACATTAGCATTCACTCCGAATGGATTGAATATCATGTGAAAAAATGCGACGTCGTATTGCCGCTGGTGGCGATCGCAACGCCAATCGAATATACCCGCAACCCACTGCGCGTGTTTGAACTCGATTTTGAAGAGAACCTGAAAATCATTCGCTACTGCGTGAAGTACCGTAAGCGCATCATTTTCCCGTCAACCTCCGAAGTCTACGGCATGTGTACCGATAAAGTCTTCGATGAGGACAGCTCGAATCTGATCGTCGGCCCGGTGAATAAACCACGTTGGATCTACTCCGTTTCCAAGCAGTTGCTGGACCGCGTAATCTGGGCATACGGCGAAAAAGAGGGGTTGCGCTTCACCCTGTTCCGTCCGTTTAACTGGATGGGACCGCGTCTGGACAGTCTTAACGCCGCGCGTATCGGCAGCTCACGCGCCATCACCCAATTGATTCTCAATCTGGTGGAAGGCTCACCGATTAAGCTGATTGAAGGCGGCAAGCAAAAGCGCTGTTTTACCGATATTCGCGATGGTATCGAAGCCCTGTACCGCATTATTGAAAATGAAGGCGGACGCTGTGACGGCGAGATTATCAACATCGGTAACCCGGAAAACGAAGCGAGTATTCAGGAACTGGCAGAAATGCTGCTAACCTGCTTTGAAAAACATCCATTACGTCAGCATTTTCCGCCGTTTGCCGGTTTCCGCGACGTCGAAAGCAGCACCTACTATGGTAAAGGTTATCAGGACGTTGAGCACCGTAAGCCCAATATTCGCAACGCAAAACGTTGCCTGAACTGGGAACCCACCATTGAGATGCAGGAAACGGTAGAAGAGACGCTGGACTTCTTCTTACGCAGTGTGGATATCACGGAACACACATCATGACCAAAGTTGGCTTGCGCATTGATGTCGACACATTCAGGGGGACACGCGAAGGCGTGCCCCGCCTGCTGGAGACATTGAACCGACATAACGTTCGGGCAAGTTTTTTCTTTAGCGTGGGACCTGACAACATGGGACGCCATCTCTGGCGTCTGGTGAAGCCACAATTTCTGTGGAAGATGCTGCGCTCAAACGCAGCATCGCTCTACGGGTGGGATATTTTGCTGGCGGGTACAGCATGGCCGGGAAAAGAGATCGGCCAGGCCAATGCGGCAATTATTGCGCAAACCGCCCTGCTTCATGAAACCGGTTTGCATGCCTGGGATCACCATGCCTGGCAGGCGCGAAGCGGAAACTGGAATGACAAAGAGCTAATTGATGATATTTCACGTGGCATTACCGCCCTTGAAGCTATCATCAATCAGCCCGTTACCTGCTCCGCCGTTGCCGGATGGCGTGCCGACGACCGCGTCGTCCATGCCAAAGAAACGTTCCATCTGCGCTATAACAGCGACTGTCGGGGAACGTCGTTATTCCGTCCTGTGCTGGCATCCGGGAAAACAGGTACGCCGCAAATTCCTGTCACATTACCCACATGGGATGAAGTGGTGGGTCAGGAGGTTCAGGCGGTGGACTTTAACGCTTATATTCTCTCCCACATCCAGATGAGCAGAGAGACACCGGTGTACACCATTCATGCAGAAGTGGAAGGTATTGCCTTTCAGCAGAATTTTGACGAACTGCTCACTCGTGCTGCCGACATGGGGATTACGTTTTGCCCGCTCGGGGATCTGCTACCGGACGATATCAGTACGCTGCCAACCGGGCGGATCGTGCGTGGGAAAATTCCCGGCAGAGAGGGATGGCTCGGCTGTCAGCAACCCGTGGATATGACACAATGAAATCGGTACGTAACGCCCTGGCATTTATCGCTTTTATCGCGCTGTATTTTATTTTACCTATTAATAGTCGTCTGCTGTGGCAGCCTGATGAAACGCGCTATGCCGAAATCAGTCGGGAGATGCTGACCTCTGGCGACTGGATCGTTCCGCACTTTTTAGGGCTGCGTTATTTTGAAAAACCGATTGCCGGATACTGGTTGAACAGCATCGGGCAATGGCTGTTTGGCGCCAATAATTTTGGCGTCAGAGCGGGGGCGATTTTTGCCACCTTGCTGACTGCGCTACTGGTAGCCTGGCTTGCCATGCGGATGTGGCAGGATAAGCGTACCGCCGTACTCTCTTCAGTTATCTTTTTAACCTTTTTTTCGGTCTATAGCATCGGTACCTACGCGGTACTCGATCCTATGATCGCACTCTGGCTGATGGCGGGCATGTGCTGCTTTTGGGAGGGGATGCAGGCCACTACCAGAACACGCAAAATCGTTGCCTTTCTGCTGTTAGGGCTAACCTGCGGCATGGGCGTAATGACCAAGGGTTTCCTGGCGCTTGCCGTTCCTGTGCTCAGCGTACTGCCGTGGGTTTTCGTGCAAAAACGCTGGAAAGACCTGATCGTCTACGGCCTGCTGGCAGTCGTCGGCTGCGTCGTGATTGTGCTGCCGTGGGGTGTAGCGATTGCTCAGCGTGAGCCGGACTTCTGGCATTACTTCTTCTGGGTCGAACACATTCAACGCTTCGCCCAGGATGATGCCCAACATAAGGCCCCTGTCTGGTACTACATTCCCGTGCTTTTGGCTGGCGCGTTACCGTGGCTCGGGCTGCTTCCCGGCGCACTGCGTACGGGCTGGCGGGAACGAGATGTTCCGCGCAGCACACTATACCTGCTAAGCTGGATTATCATGCCGATCCTGTTTTTCAGCATCGCAAAAGGAAAACTGCCGACCTATATTCTTTCCTGCTTCGCGCCGCTGGCGATATTAACGGCGCGTTTTGGCCTGCAGGCTGCGCAAAAAGGTTCAGCCGCGCTGCGTGTGAATGGCTGGATCAACGTTCTGTTTGGTGTGGTAGGCATTATCGCCACGTTTATTGTTTCCACGCTGGGACCGTTGAAAATGCCTATCTGGTCGCATATCGAAACCTATAAGGTTTTTTGTGCATGGGGTATTTTTCTCATCTGGACGCTCTTTGGCTGGTATACGTTAAATAACCGCGAGAAGAACTGGCAATTTGCCGCGTTTTGCCCATTAGGACTGGCGCTGTTGTTTGGCTTCTCCATTCCCGATCGGGTCATGGAATCTAAACAACCGCAGTTTTTTGTCGAGATGACCAAAGAGTCGCTGGAATCCAGCCGCTATATTCTCACCGACAGCGTTGGCGTCGCTGCGGGGCTGGCCTGGAGCCTGAAGCGTGACGACATCATGCTATACGGACAAACAGGCGAGTTGAAATACGGCCTCAGCTATCCGGATGCCCAAGGGCGCTTTGTCAGTCGGATGGACTTTGTCGACTGGTTAGCCCAACACCGTCAGCAAGGAAATATTACCCTCGTGCTCTCGATTGATAAGAATGAAGATATTAATCAACTAGCCATTCCTCCCGCTGATTATATCGATAATCAGGGGCGTCTGGTCCTGATTCAGTATCGGCCGAAATGATCTGGATAGTATTAATTTTCGCCAGCCTGCTCAGCGTATGCGGACAGTTATGCCAGAAGCAAGCAACGCGTCCGGTACCTTCAGGCAGGCGAAAACGCCATATTACGCAATGGATTGGGCTGGCCCTGGCAAGCCTCGGCCTGGCTATGCTGCTCTGGCTGGTGGTGTTGCAGAATATCCCTGTTGGCATCGCCTATCCCATGCTGAGCCTGAATTTTGTCTGGGTGACGCTGGCCGCCTGGAAAATCTGGCGCGAACCGGTCGCAACGCGCCACTGGCTGGGTGTGGGGCTGATAATCGCCGGCATATTCATTCTTGGGAGCGCGGTGTAATGGGCATTTTTTGGGGATTATGTAGCGTTATTATCACCTCGGCTGCCCAACTGAGTCTCGGCTTTGCGATGGATAACCTGCCGCCGATGCTGCAACCGTTGAAATTTCTATCCGCCGTATTCGCCCTCAACGCTGGCGCATTGGCTCTTTTTAGTGGGCTGGCGGGATATTTACTGTCGGTAATTTGCTGGCATAAGGCCCTGCACCAGCTCGCCCTGAGCAAGGCTTATGCCTTGCTCAGCCTCAGCTATGTTCTGGTTTGGGTCGCATCAATGATTCTGCCCGGCTGGCAGGGAACATTTTCAGTGAAGGCGCTGGTTGGGGTACTGTGCATCATGGCGGGTTTAATGACGATTTTTCTGCCTGCTGACAAGCACCGGCGCTGAGCTCATTTATCTGCCGACAGTCGTAACAGGCGCTCCCATTCGTCACAAATGTACTGTCTGGCATCGATTATTTTAATCACACGGGATGCATCACGATTAACACAATACTGTGCGTCTTTCAGCGGTGAAAGGAGATCCCCGGGCTTAACCCGTTCGGAAGATTGCGCCTCAGCAAGCATCTTAAGCGAACCACCGCTATCGCAAAGTACGATATAGAGCCTCCCTGCTTTCTTGTGACAGCAAGACTTCTTCACATGCCATTCCATAGCGCACCTTTTGTTAATGAATTTCACATCAGGTTACACTTTAGCTGATAAACAAAACGACAATAGCGACGGAATGGCAAAAATGAGAAATGTAATTAATATTTTCTTAATGTTAATGATGAAGCACTTACCCAATCCGCCAACGCGCGACGAGAGATTTTAATCCCTCCGGCTTTCAGTTCAGGTGGCAACGTCAGCCAACATACCGGTTGCTGAAAACGGGCCAGCTTATCTTTAACCCACTCTGCAAGATTGGCGTCGCCAGCGTTGGTGTCATACTCAACGACCGCCACCGGACGATGACCAAACTCTTTATCTTCTAACGGGACAATAAAGGCCTGCAGAACCTGCGGATGCGCTGCAATCACGCGTTCCACTTCTTCTGGCTGTATGCCTTCCCCACCGCTAAAAAACAGATTGTCCATGCGACCGATAATGGTTAACTTGCCGTCCTTTAACACCCCACGATCGCGGGTAGCAAACCACCCTTCCGCGTTCACTAAAGGAATAAGCTGTCCGTTACGCCAGTAACCTTGCGCCATGCTGGCCGCACGCAGCCAGACTTCGTCATCCACGATTCTGACTTCTCTGCCCGCTAAGGCTGAACCGACATCAGCCAGACCATCCGCCTCTTTCGCACAAACGGTGGAAGCGAATTCCGTCAGTCCATAACCGCACCAGCAGCGAATCCCCTGATCGCGCGCCTGCTCCGTCAACTCAACAGGAATAGCTGCGCCGCCCAGCAGCACCGCTTTGAGCGTGACCGGCGTTTTATTGACCAACAAGCGCCACAACTGTGTGGGGACCAACGAGGCATGGGTGCAGCCGACCAGCATTTGCTCCAGCGGCTGCTTGTCGCGCACGGTCATTCGCGCCCCGGCAAACAACCAGCGCCATAAAATACCCTGGCCGGAAACATGAAACAGCGGCAATGAAAGCAGCCAGTCATCTTCAGCGCCAAACGGCATTAATGACAGCACGCCCTGCGCGCTTGCCAGATGTGCCTGACAGGTGTGAACCGCCGCTTTCGGCAATCCGGTGGAACCTGAGGTTAACGTCATTGTGCTCAAGCGCTGAGGCGACCACGCGGCGGCATGTGCGCCTGGCAGCGCCTGCATCTGCAACGGTTCCAGCCCGGGAAACGCGTTAGCGGCCTCCAGATCCAGGGCAAAACGTAGCGTTAAGTCCGGGACCAGCACATCAAGCAGCGATTGAGGCAACTGCGGGTTCACAGGTAAAACCCGCGCCCCACATTGCAGCAATGCCAGCCAGGTCAGTAAAGAACGCGGATGATTCCATGCGCGGAGCAGGACGCCATCGCCCTCTTTCACGCCCTGAGCGGCAAAGCCGCTGGCCAGATGATCGACGCGGGTACAGAGCTCACTCCAGCTTAATACTTCATCGTTGAGGCGCAGCGCTGGCGCCTGCGCACGAACCTGCCGCCAGTCGCGCCAGGGCCAGTCAGTGCCCGCTAAGCTTGCGCTAGCGGGCGTTTCCCATGAAGTCATAGCAGGCGTTCCAGCGCATCAACGGCAATACACGGCAACGCGCTACCCGGCCAGGTGCGTACCTGCTGGCACTGCATCAGACTCAGCGTGTCCAGACCCGGAATGGTCTGCGGCGTCAGCCAGGCGGCAATTCTCGCCAGTTGGGTTAAACCAAGACTCGACTCAATAGATGAACTGATAACGGCGGTGAGACCAAGCGCATGCGCCGCCGCAACCTGTTCACGCACTTTGTCGAGACTACCGGTCAGAGTAGGTTTGATAACCACAGCCTTGACGCCCTCTTCGGCTTCAAAGGTGAAATCCGCTTCGCGCAGACTTTCGTCCCAGGCGATAGCGATGCCGGTTTCACGTGCGAATGCGCGTGAGTCATCGCGCGTTTTACATGGTTCTTCAAGGAAGGCAATGCGTCCGCGATACTCTGGATTGACGTATTTCGCGAACTGTTGGGCTTTCAACGGCGTCCAGGCGCGGTTGGCGTCGAGTCGCAGATGCAGCTCCGGAATCGCCTCGAGCAGCAGATTGGCTACCATTCCGTCACGAACCGCTTCATACAGCCCAACCTTGATCTTGGCAACTTTTTCGCCCGGCATATCCGCCAGTTGCAGCACCAAATCGTCAGGATCGCCCGTACACAGAGGCGCAGCACGATAGTCTGCAGCCTCCGGCAGAGCGTCAGCCAGTTCGGCCAGCGCACAGCTTGCGCCAAAAGCGACAGATGGCAGCTGTGGTAAAGAATCATCCCCTTGCAACCAGCCTTGTACCCAGGACAGCAGCTCGGTTTGCGCCTCTTCCCAGCTTTCCTGACTGAAGCCCGGCAGCGGGGAGATCTCTCCCCACCCTTCATGCTCGCCGTCACGCAGACAAACATACAACCCGTCACGCGTTTTTAACCGCCTGTCGCGCAGAATCACCCCCGCGTCCATGGGGATCTGCCAGCGGTATACCTGCGCGCTACGCATTACGGATTCCGTTTGAATTTGCTGAAATCAGGCTGACGTTTCTGGTTAAAGGCGTTACGACCTTCCTGACCTTCTTCCGTCATGTAGAACAGCATGGTGGCGTTACCGGCCAGTTCTTGCAGACCTGCCTGTCCATCGCAGTCGGCGTTCAGTGCCGCTTTCAGGCAACGCAGCGCCATCGGGCTGTTTTGCAGCATCTCACGGCACCAGCGTACGGTCTCTTTCTCCAGATCCGCCAGCGGAACCACGGTGTTGACCAGGCCCATGTCCAGCGCCTGCTGCGCATCGTACTGACGGCACAGGAACCAGATTTCACGCGCTTTTTTCTGACCCACGATACGGGCCATGTAAGAGGCACCCCAACCACCGTCGAAGGAACCCACTTTCGGGCCGGTCTGACCAAAGATGGCGTTTTCCGCCGCAATGGTCAGGTCACACATCATGTGCAGCACGTGGCCGCCGCCGATGGAGTACCCTGCTACCATCGCCACGACCGGTTTCGGACAGGTACGAATCTGACGCTGGAAGTCCAGCACGTTCAGGTGATGCACACCGGAGTCATCCTGGTATCCGCCGTAATCGCCACGCACTTTCTGATCGCCGCCTGAGCAAAACGCTTTGTCACCCGCACCGGTCAGAATGATCACACCGATGTTGTCGTCATAGCGGGCATCCGCCAGCGCCTGGATCATCTCTTTTACGGTAACAGGACGGAAAGCATTGCGTACCTGTGGACGATTAATGGTGATTTTGGCGATACCGTCGGTGGATTTCTCGTAGAGAATGTCGGTATAGCCTGCAGAGCAATCGTGCCATTCTACCGGTGCGTAAAGCATTGTTTCATCAGGATAGATCATAAAATGTCCTATAGTCAGCGACGTAGAATCTGAGCCAGACAGTCCACCACGCCAGCGGGATTGTCCCGATGCGCGTTGTGTCCGGCATTACGAATCACATGGTTTGGTACTGACATTTCCGTCGCCAGCGCGCGGAATTTATCGTCACGTTCACCACATAAATAATAAAACGGAAATGTGCGCGCAGTGAGTTGCGCACGTAAATCAGGTTGTACGGCAAGCGAGGTGGCCTCCAGCATCGCCGCCAGCGTATGCCCGTTATTCTGGCTACGCAGATCGACCAGCGCCTCTCTTTGCGCCGCATTCAGCGAGGAAAATACCGGCTGTTGATACCAGTCATAAAATACCTCACGCAGAGGCTCTGCGCGAAAACGCGCGGCCCAGCGGCCATCTGAAAGACGACGTTGAACGCGCGCCTCCTCGCTTTGCAAGCCAGGATGGCCACCTTCTACGACCAGACCGCAAAGTCCGGGCATCTCCTGACAGGCCGCCATCATCGCGACTCTGCCGCCAAGAGAGTATCCCACCAGCCAGTAGCTAGGTATGTTGTAACTAAGCAAGGTGTTACGCAATAACGCACAAACATCATTGAACCCGCTCACCTTGATCTCGGCGGAACCGCCGTGTCCCGGTAGGTCGATATATAGCCGTGAATAATCCTGAAACGCTTCGCCGACCGTGTGCCATTCCCGACAGTCGCCGGAGAACCCGTGCAGGAAAACCAGCCAGGGTGATCCACTCTGGCTAACGGTCGCCTGGGCGTGCAGGATCATAGATGGCTTACCTGCGCCAGCAGTTGCTGCAGGGTTTGCGCCCCGTCAGTTTCGTTCACCACCAGCTCAATAACCGTTGCCGCAGGAGTACGCCAGGCATTTGTCAACGCGTTCTCCAGTTGCTCCCAGTTTTCTGGGCGCTGATATTTAAGGTTAAACATGGCTGCGGCATGCTCAAAGTGCACGTTCTGCGGCATCAGATAGAACCGTTCACGTTCACTTGCCGGCGTCGGTAGCAGGGAAAATATCTGCCCACCGTTATTATTGACCACTATCAGGACAAACGGCGCGGAAACCTGACGCAATAACGCCAGCGCATTGAGATCATACAGTGCAGATAAATCGCCGACGATAGCCAACGTTGATTTTGCGCTGGCGCGCTGTACGCCCGCCGCCGTTGACAGCAGACCGTCAATGCCGCTCGCGCCACGGTTGCTATAGACCGGGAAACCAGCCGGAAGCTGCGACAGTGCATCAATCAGGCGCACCACCAGACTGTTACCCACGAACAGTTGCCCTTGTTCGGGCAGATATTCGTGAATACGATGGGCTAATTGCGCTTCACCAAACACGTTGCGACGGGCTTCCACCGCCTGCCATGCCAGTTGCGCCAGGCGCGGGATTTCCACGCACCAGGGTTGGCGTTTTTCCGCCGGATGCAGATCCAGCCAGTCACCAACCTTCGCCACCAGCCTGCGTCCACGATGATGCGCCGGATCGAGGCGACCTTCGATATTATCGACAATCCAGTATTCCTGCGGATCGCAACTGGCCTGCCATTGCAGGAGTCGTTTTCCGGTCAGGCTACTGCCAAGCTGCACCACTATCTGCGCCTGCTGTAACTCAGTCACCGCCTTCGCATTCCCCAACCACAGGTCAGCACACGGCAGGGGTTGTCCGGTTTGCGACAACACATCGCCAATCAGCGGCCAGCCAAGCATCTGCGCCCATTGCGCAACTTTCTTGCCCTCTTCCGCGCTCATACGGCCTGCAATGACTACGCCGCGCTTTTGTCGCCAGAAAAACCAGTCACGTTGTTTGTCGCTTTCCAGCCGACGCGCTTCACGTAGCCAGGGTTTATCATCCTGCCACCAGTCGCCGAGGCGCTGCTGCCAGGCGATCCCCGTTTCGTCCATGTCGCCATACAGCGGTTCGGCAAACGGACAATTAATATGAACCGCTCCGCTATGCAGCGCGGCCAGGGCATTATCAATGGTGGACACCAGCCAGCTTGCCGGAATGTCCTGAGTTGGACGCGGTAAGGAGAGCGTTTGCGACGGATGAGAAGCAAACATGCCGGCCTGACGAATCGCCTGATTAGCGCCACAGTCGATAAGTTCTGGCGGTCGGTCAGCCGTGAGTAAAATCAGTTTTTCACCGGTCAGGCCCGCTTCAATCAATGCGGGATACAGGTTCGCCACCGCCGTACCGGACGTGACAATCACGGCGACAGGCTGGCGACTCACTTTTGCCAGACCTAAGGCCAGATGCCCAAGACCACGCTCATCAAAATGGGTATGGTGGATGAAAGCAGGATTTTCCGCGGCTGCCAGCGTCAACGGTGTAGAACGAGAGCCAGGGGCAATGCAGATATGCCTGACGCCGTGGCGAGTGAGTGCTTCCAGTATGACCGCCGCCCAGCGTCGGTTAAATGCGCTTACTGACATGAGATTGTCCGGTATCAATATTGCGACACAGTATAAAGAATCGAATAAATGGATTTTTGATATGAGTCGGTAATATACAACTCATTACCCTTCCATCTGTAATAAAGTGCGCAGTCCTGCCGCTTTATTGTCTATTTCTTGCCATTCTTGCTCAGGATCTGAACCACGTACAATCCCCGCGCCGGCATACAGGCGGACCACGTTGGCGTTAATTTTCGCCGAACGCAATGATACGCAGAATTCACTTTGGCGCAGAGAAAGATAACCCGCAGAGCCGGCATACCACTCGCGTTCAAAGGGTTCATTTTGCTGGATGAATTCGCGCGCCAGCTCACGCGGAATGCCTGCAACGGCCGCCGTAGGCTGGAGTTGCATCAGGCAAAGCGTATCGTCGGCCTGATTCAGTTCCGTCCAGATACAACGGCGTAGATGCTGCACCTTACGCAGTCTGAGCACCTGCGGGGGGAGCACATCAAGGGTTTGCGTACAGCCTTGCAGCCGCTGGCAAATATCTTCGACCACCAGCATATTCTCGCGCTGGTTTTTATCATCTTTCATCAACCAGTCGCCTAACTGCCAGGCGCGATGATCCTCAGCGTGGTTGGCAACGGTTCCGGCCAGCGCTTCGGTGCGCAGCGCCGTATCACGCCGCCGATACAAACGTTCAGGGGAAGAACCAAGAAAAGCGGAGTCGGCAGAGAATGCCATAAAGAAATGGTAGCAGTTGAGGTTCAGGCGACGGCTGGAAGCCATCACCGCAGCGGCATTCACCGACTGTGAAAACTGTAAATCTGTCGCTCGCGCCAGCACAACTTTGTCGAGTTCTTCGCCATTGATGGTGTGCGTGGCAAGTTTTATCAGGTCTGTCCAGCCGGCCTTATCTGGCCAGTGTTGTTCTCCCGTCAAACTCAAACGCAACGCGGGCAACGGCTTAACGTTGGCCAGCGTGGAAATAAATTCGACCGCGCGTACGGCGTCTTCACGCAGCGAAACATCGCTGTACAGGTGTAGCCGTAAGCTTGCCACCCCGGCGCAGCGTCGCCATTCCAGTCGCGGTAACAACAAATTGCCGTGCCGGGGCTCGAACGCATTAAGGCCCCAGATACGCAGGTCAGGTTGGTTGTCGTGCTGACGTAAAAACTGTTGAGCGGATGCCAGCGAGGAAAACGTGGCAACGGCACCCAGCACAGCGGCTTCTTCGTCGCCGTTACGCTGCTGCCAGTAAAACTGGGGCCAGACGGGTTGACTGGCCAGCCATCCTAAAGCGTCAAACGCATCGTTCAGAGGGAAAGGTATGTCGTAAATACGAATTCCAGGTGCTGCCGGTATCTCTTGCGACAAATGACGCATCAGACCTTCCAGCGCAGTAGTGATTGATTGCACGCGGACCTCTCCCTGTTAAAAACCTCTTATTATACGGGGTACTGAACAGAAAAAGCAGTACCCCCAGTTAGGGAGTACGAACAAATGCGCTGACGGAGCGGAATTTATCGCCGTGCTAACAACAATCCCATCACTAAACCGACCGTGGCGCCAACGCCGATTCCACGCCAGGGTTTTTCATGCACATAGTCATCTGCACGGCAAACGGCCTTTTTCGCGCGGAAATAATAATTGTCAGAGGCATGGCTGACGCGATTTCTCACCTCTTGTAACGCCCGCTCTGCCCGCGCTTTTAACTCAAGATATTTTTGATCGGCCGGATCGCCGGAAGAACGCAGCACCTCTTCCAGCGTTTCGCTCAAGAGCTCCAGATCATCATCGATACGTGATTCATAAGATTGAAAAGACATTGTATTCTCCCTTTCTATTGACGTATCCGCTAACTATAGACAACCTGGACCGTTTGCGCCTGTTTATGCCTGATGTGCTTCTCGCGCCATCCCGATGTGCGGAATCCCGTCTTCGTCATAAATATCCGTCACCGGTATAAAACCAAAGCGCGCATAAAACGATTGCAGATGCGCCTGCGCCCCCAGATACAGCGCCTTGTGCGGCCAGTGTTGCGCACAGGATGCCAGCGTCTGGGTCATCAGCTGTTGCCCAAGTTTTGCGCCGCGTAGCGCTTCGCTGACAATCACCCGGCCAATGACCACCGGCTCCAGATCGTCATCGCTTTTCAGAATCCTCGCATACGCCACCAACTCATCATTGTGCCAGCCCAGAATGTGCCGATTTTCTCCAACCAGATCGTCGCCATCCACATCCTGATATGGACACTGTTGTTCAACAACAAACACCGCGCAGCGAAGCTGAAGAATGGCATACAGTTCTTGTGTACTCAGCTTTGCATGGTGGAGATCTTGCCAGTGAATCATTGTCTGCCCCTTTGTTGTGATAACCTGAACACCCTGCCTTATTGATGGCGAAAAGTGTAACGCAAAGATGGAATTACTATTTTTAGGCACGTCAGCGGGAGTTCCTACCCGCTCACGCAATGTAACGGCAATTTTACTCAATCTGCAACACCCGACTCAGCCGGGGCTGTGGCTTTTTGATTGCGGCGAAGGAACACAGCATCAGATGCTCGCCACGCCGTTCAATCCGGGAAAACTCGACCGTATTTTTATCAGCCACCTGCATGGCGACCACCTGTTTGGTTTACCTGGTCTGCTATGCAGTCGTTCGATGGCCGGGAACGTGAAGCCACTGACGCTTTACGGACCAAAAGGATTACGGGAATTTACCGAAACCGCATTGCGTCTGAGCGGTTCATGGACTGATTATCCTCTGGATATTGTGGAAATCACCGCAGGTGAAATCGTGGATGACGGCCTGCGTAAGGTAACGGCATATCCACTAGAACATCCGCTGGAATGCTATGGTTTTCGCATTGAAGAGCACGACAAACCCGGTGCACTTGACGCCAGTGCTCTGAAGGCGGCTGGTGTTAAATCCGGCCCGTGGTTTCAGGATTTGAAAGCCGGGAAAACCATCGTACTGGAAGATGGTCGCGCGATTAACGGTGCCGACTTTCTTGCCCCGGCCACCAGGGGAAAATCGGTGGCTATTTTCGGCGATACAGGCCCGTGCGCAAGCGCCCTCGAACTGGCAAAAGGTGTGGATGTGATGGTGCATGAAACTACGCTGGACTCGTCAATGGAGGAGAAGGCCAATAGTCGTGGACACAGCTCAACCCGACAAGCCGCGCTTCTGGCGCTTAAAGCAGGTGTCGGACGCTTGATCATGACCCACGTTAGCTCACGCTACGATGAAAAAGGCTGTCAGCGATTACTCGAAGAGTGCAGAACGCTGTTCCCGGCAACAGAACTGGCTCACGATTTCGCCATTTTCACCGTTTAATGCTCTATTTTTTCGCCTCAGTGCCGATAACAGTGAAAAGGCTGGCTTTCACACTGAGGACAGGATGAACAATTTCCAGAAAGATATTGATGACAGGACCAACCTAACCCTGTCTAACCGTTTTGAACTGCTACTGTTTCGCCTCGGCAAATCTGTTGAGGAGCAGAAATCAGAGCTGTTTGGCATCAACGTATTTAAACTACGTGAAATCGTGCCGATGCCGACGTTTACGCGTCCGGCGGGAATGAAAGCTCCGCTGTTAGGTATGGTGAACATTCGCGATCAAGTGATTCCGGTGATTGACCTGCCGGCGGTGGCGGGCTGTAAACCCGAGACCGGACTCAACATCCTGCTCATTACAGAATACGCCCGCAGCGTACAGGCGTTTGCGGTGGAATCAGTGGAAAACATTATGCGTCTGGACTGGCAACAGGTGCATACCGCCGAGAAAGCCGTCAACGGCCGCTACATCACCAGTATCGCCTGCCTGGATGACGATAAAGAGACCAACAACCTGGCGCTTGTGCTCGACGTTGAGCAAATCCTTTACGACATCGTACCGTCCAATCACGATTTACGCGCGACAGACCTGAAAACCAGTAAATTCAACATCACGCCGGGTGCGGTGGCGATTGTAGCAGAAGATTCGAAAGTCGCTCGCGCGATGCTGGAGAAAGGGCTTAATGCCATGGAAATCCCGCATCAGATGCATGTGACAGGTAAGGATGCATGGGAAAAAATCCAGCAGCTTTCCGCAGAAGCGCAGGCGGAAGGCAAGCCAATCACCGAGAAGATAGCCCTGGTGCTCACCGACCTGGAAATGCCGGAGATGGACGGTTTTACGCTTACCCGTAAGATCAAGACCGACGAACGCCTGAAGAAAATCCCGGTCGTTATCCACTCCTCGCTTTCCGGTAGTGCCAATGAAGATCACGTTCGCCGGGTTAAAGCTGATGGCTACGTGGCAAAATTTGAGGTCAATGAACTCTCTTCTGTCATTCAGGAAGTCATGGAGCGCGCAGCGAAAGACATTAGCGGTCCGCTGGTGAGCAGGCAGCTATTAAACTGACCGTATTTCACGCATAAAAAAACCCGCCAAGGCGGGTTTTTTTCGTTTTAGCGGGTCGCTTACATCAGCGGCGTCGCTAACTGCACAATGCTGATCAGCGGTTGCGGATAGATACCCAATACCAGCACCAAAAGAGCAGAAATCAGCACCACGATCCCGCCCGCGCTGTACTGCCAGTTAGACGGCGCATCGCGGTTCAGCTGTTGCGGCGCGCTCAGGTACAGGCTCACGGCAACACGCAGATAGTAGTACAAACCAATTGCGGAACCGACCACCACGGCAGCAACCAGCCACCAAAGGTTAGCCTGCACACCGACTGCCAGCACGTAGAACTTACCGATAAAGCCCAGCGTCATCGGGATACCCGCCAGAGACAGCATCATTACCGTCATCACTGCCGCGAGGATCGGACGATGCCAGAACAGACCACGGTAGGAGAACAGAGAATCGGCATCCGGGCCGCGGTACGGGCTGGACATCAGGCTGACCACACCGAACGCGCCGAGGCTGCTGAACAGATAACCGGCCAGGTAAACGCCAACCGCTTCCATCGACATTTCGCCACTCTGCAGGGCAATCAACGCCACCAACAGATAGCCGAGGTGAGAGATGGAGGAGTAACCGAGCAGACGCTTGATGTTGGTCTGGCTCAGCGCCATCAGGTTACCGAAGATGATGGAGGCAAAGGCAATCACGCCCAGCACGGTACGTACCGCTTCGCTGTCGCCAACCGGTGCGTACAGGAACAGACGCATCACCACGCCGAAGATAGCGATTTTGCTCGCCGTCGCCAGGAAGGTGGAAACCGGAGCCGGAGCGCCCTGGTATACGTCTGGCGTCCACAGGTGGAACGGAACCAGCGAGAGTTTAAAGCCGAGGCCAACAATCATCAGACCGAAGCCCGCCAGCAGCAGCGGTTCGTGCAGCATGCCGTCACCAAGACTCTTACCGAGCGCAACAAACGACAGGTTGCCAGACTGCGCGTACACCAGCGCCATACCGAACAGCAGGAAGGAAGACGCTGCGGCAGACAGAATGGTGTATTTGATACTGGCTTCCAGCGAACGTTTCTGACGGAACGCATAGCCAACCAGACCAAACAGCGGCAGAGAAATCAGTTCGATACCGAGGAACAGCGCCGCCAGATGGTTAGCATTTGCCAGCAAAATACCGCCCAGGGCAGCAATCAATACCAGCAGATAGAACTCTTCCCGGTTGTCGTCATAGCCTTCCAGCCACGGGTAAGCAAAGGTACAGGTGGCAAGACTCGCCAGCAGCACCAGCCCGGTGTAGAGCATGGCGAAACCGTCAACCCGCATCAGCGGGGTGACGTCCATGGCGCCCGCCTGGCCAACAAACCAGAGCGAAACCAGCGCGGCGTTAAGCCCAATGACCGACAGCGTGGCATTGAGGAAGTGATTGCGTCGCCACGCAATGGAGAGCATCACAACCACCACCGTCAAGCCGACGATCAGCAGCGGTAGCAGCGCAATCAGGTGTTGTGGAGTTATTGTCATGGCGATTTACGGCCTTGTAGTAGTAACGGAATTAACAAACCACTGCTGGATGTTGCTCATCGCAGAATGCGAGGTATCCAGAATCGGCTGCGGATAGAAGCCAAGCAGTACCAGAAGCACGACCAGCAACAGGATGATAAACAGCTCACGCAGCGACATCCCTGGCAGTTCTACGCTGGCAATCTGGCTCTTCGCCTTACCAAAGTAAGCGCGATGCAGCATCGCCAGCGAGTATACAGAGGCAAACACCAGACCAAAGGTCGAGATCACGGTAATGACCGGAACCACCTGGTAGCTGCCGAACAGAATCATAAATTCGCCAACGAAGTTACCTGTACCCGGCATACCCAGCGTACATACTGCGAAGAACATGGACAGCGCAGGCAACCATTTCATTTTGCCCCACAGACCACCCATCATACGCATGTCACGCGTGTGCAGACGTTCGTACAGCTGACCACACAGGATGAACAGACCGGCTGCGGACAGACCGTGCGCGATCATCTGGATAACCGCGCCCTGGTAAGCCAGTTGGCTGCCGGTATAAATAGCAATCAGCACGAAGCCCATGTGGGATACGGAGGTGTAGGCAATCAGACGTTTGATGTCGTACTGATTAAAGGCCATCCACGCGCCGTAGAAGATACCGATTACGCCAAGCCACATGGCGATAGGCGCAAACTCCGCCGACGCGTTCGGGAACAGCGGCAGAGAGAAACGCAGCAGACCGTAGGCTGCGGTTTTCAGCAGGATCCCCGCCAGGTCAACGGAACCCGCGGTCGGTGCCTGGGAGTGCGCATCCGGCAACCAGCCGTGCAGCGGAACCACCGGCATTTTCACCGCGAAGGCGATGAAGAAGCCGAGCATCAGCAGATATTCCACGCCGTGGGACATCGGGGTGTTCAGCAGCTCTTCATAGTTGAAGGTCCACACGCCGGTCGCTTTATAGTGCACAAACACCAGCGCCAGGATGGCAATCAACATCACCAGACCACTCGCCTGGGTGTAAATGAAGAACTTGGTTGCCGCCGTGATACGCGTTTTACCGTCAGAAGCTTTATGCCCCCACAGCGCGATCAGGAAGTACATCGGCACCAGCATCATTTCCCAGAAGAAGAAGAACAGGAACATGTCGATGGCCAGGAACACGCCGATCACGCCGCCTAAGATCCACATCAGGTTCAGGTGGAAGAAGCCTTGGTATTTTTCGATTTCATTCCAGGAGCAAAGGACCGCCAGAACACCGAGCAGACCGGTCAGCACTACCATTAGCAGCGACAAGCCGTCGATTGCTAAATGGATAGAGATGCCAAAACGTGGGATCCACGGCAGGACAAACTCAGACTGCCACTGCGGAATACCCGCGGATTGCGTCAGTGAATAGCCGCCCTGCAACCACAGTTGCAGGCCAAGCGCCAGCGTCAGTCCCATGGTAATCAGCGCGATCCAACGCGGCACCTTCACGCCAAAGCGTTCGGTCTGCCAGCACAGGAAGCCACCGATAAAGGGAATCAATATTAGCCAGGGTAGTAACATGGCGATTTTTATTCCTTTTTAAGGCCTCTGACAGAGGCCTGATTTTCAACGAATTTGGATAAAATTCACTTTACGATCAACGCAGTACCATCAACAGTGCCAGCACAACGACAGCGCCGATGCTCATTGATGCCACATACCAGCGCAGATAACCGTTCTCGCTTAACAGCAGGCCTTTACCTGCAAAGCGGGAAAGGACAGCCGGAATGTTCATCATTGAGTTCAGCGGGTCGCGCTTCAGCAGCCAGGCAATGCCCAGGAACGGCTTAACGAACACTTTGTCGTACAGCCAGTCGAAGCCCCAGGCGTTATACCACCAGGTACCCAGCAGGCGGCCCGGCGCACTGTTGGCAATCGACGTAACAAGCGTACGTTTACCCAGCCACAGCCACGCTGCGATCAGGATGCCCGCAATCGCTACGATGCCGGAGGTAATTTCCAGCGTCATGACGCGACCATGCTCAAGTTCGGTCGTTGCAGGCAATACTCCCTGCAGCGGCGGCACAATCAGCGCGCCAACAAAGGTAGACAGGATCATCAGCACAATCAGCGGCAGATGATGGGTAATCCCCTTCCCGGCGTGAGCGTGAATTTGTTCTTTACCGTGGAACACGATGAAAATCATACGGAAGGTGTACAGCGAGGTCATAAACGCACCGACCAGACCTGCAACCATCAGATTAATATGACCGTTCGCCATCGCACCGGCCAGAATCTCATCCTTACTGAAGAAGCCCGCGGTAATCAACGGCAGAGCCGACAGCGCCGCGCCACCAATCAGGAAGCAGACATACACCAGCGGAATCGACTTACGCAGGCCGCCCATCTTGAAGATGTTCTGTTCGTGGTGGCAAGCCAGGATAACCGAGCCGGATGCCAGGAACAGCAGCGCTTTAAAGAAGGCGTGCGTCATCAGGTGGAAAATCGCCGCATCCCATGCCTGAACGCCGAGCGCCAGGAACATGTAGCCAATCTGGCTCATGGTGGAGTAAGCGAGAACGCGTTTGATGTCGGTCTGTACCAGCGCGGCAAAACCCGCCAGCACCAGCGTGATCGCACCGATAATCCCCACCAGATGCAGGATTTCCGGGGTCATCAGGAACAGACCATGGGTACGTGCAATCAGGTAGACACCAGCGGTAACCATCGTCGCGGCGTGGATCAGCGCGGAGACAGGCGTCGGGCCGGCCATCGCGTCAGCAAGCCAGGTCTGCAACGGCAGCTGCGCGGATTTACCCACCGCACCACCCAGCAGCATCAGGGTTGCCCACATCAGCATGTTATTACCCGCTTCAAAGTGCGCAGGCGCCAGTTCGACCATTTCGCGGAAGTTCAGCGTGCCCAGCTCGTTGTAGAGGATGAACAGCGCGAAGGCGAGGAACACATCACCGACACGGGTCACCACGAAGGCTTTCATTGCCGCAGCGCCATTCTTCGGATCGGTGTAATAGAAACCGATCAGCAGATAGGAGCACAGGCCCACGCCTTCCCAACCGAGGTACATCAGCAGCAGGTTATCCGCCAGTACCAGAACCACCATGCTGGCGATAAACAGGTTGGTGTAAGCGAAGAAACGAGAGTAGCCCTCTTCCCCACGCATATACCAAGAGGCGAACATATGGATCAGGAAACCGACGCCGGTCACCACGCTGAGCATAGTCAGCGACAGGCCGTCCAGCACCAGGTTGAAGCCGATGTTGAAGTCACCGACAGACATCCACGTCCACAGCGGCTGACTGTAGGCTTGTTGACCATTAGCAAAGAAGTCAACGCCAACAAACGCCGTCACCAGCGCAGCCAGGCCAATAGAGCCAACGCCCACGGTAGCGGACAGATTTTCTGACCAACGACCGCGAGAGAACGCCAGTAATACAAAGCCAATAAATGGCAGAATAATGGTTAAGGCAAGCATGTTCATCCACGCATCTCACTTACTGAATCGATGTTCAGGTTCTGGCGACGGCGATGAAGTTGCAGCAACAGTGCAAGTCCAATACTCGCTTCCGCAGCCGCAAGGCTGATGGCGAGAATGTACATCACCTGACCATCGGTCTGGCCCCAGTAGCTTCCGGCGACCACAAAGGCCAACGCGGAGGCGTTAATCATGATTTCCAGCCCAATCAGCATAAACAGCAGATTGCGGCGGATAACCAGACCTGTTAAGCCCAGCACGAATAAGACAGCCGCGAGGATCAGTCCATGTTGTAAGGGGATCATGCGTGCTCCTCCGTTTTTCTTTTCGCACGGTCATCGGTGCGATTGCTCAGCACTTCACCTGAACGCTCTTCGCGACCAACGTGGAAGGCCACAACCAGGCCAGCCAGCAGCAGCATCGAAGCCAGTTCGACCGCCAGTACATACGGTCCGAACAGGGTAATACCGACCGCTTTCGCGCTAATTGGCGTACCGTCGATGCCCTGATCGTTAACGCCAAGAATGGCGTACACAATCACGACCAGCATGATGGCCGACAGAATCGCCGGACCAATCCACACCTGTGGTTTCAGCCATTGGCGTTCCTGTTCAATTTCAGAGCCACCGAGGTTGAGCATCATTACCACGAACACGAACAGCACCATGATGGCGCCCGCGTAGACGATAATTTCCAGCGCACCGGCGAAGTAAGCGCCTAACGAGAAGAACACCCCAGAAATCGCCAGCAGCGAAATAATCAGATACAGCAGTGCGTGTACCGGATTGGTGTGGGTGATCACCCGCAAGGTTGCGAGAATGGCTATCAGGCCACAGATATAAAAAGCGAACTCCATTGCCCCTCTCCTTACGGTAACAGGCTCTTGACGTCAATAGGCTTGGCTTCGTTCTCTGCTTCGCCCTTATCTTTGCCGTCGATTGCCATACCTGCCATCCGGTAGAAGTTATATTCCGGGTATTTGCCCGGACCGGAGATCAGCAGATCCTCTTTCTCGTAAACCAGGTCCTGGCGCTTGTACTCACCCAGCTCGAAATCTGGAGTCAGCTGAATAGCCGTTGTCGGACAGGCTTCTTCGCACAGGCCGCAGAAAATGCAGCGTGAGAAGTTAATGCGGAAAAACTCCGGATACCAGCGGCCGTCTTTGGTCTCTGCTTTTTGCAGAGAGATACAGCCTACCGGACATGCTACCGCGCACAGGTTACAGGCAACGCAGCGCTCTTCACCGTCCGGGTCGCGGGTCAGAACGATACGACCACGAAAACGGGGCGGGAGATAGACCGGCTCTTCCGGGTACATCTGCGTTTCACGTTTCGCGAACGCATGCAGGCCGATCATCCAGATACTGCGTACCTGGGTGCCGAAACCTACGAACAATTCTTTTAAGGTCATGGTCTTTGTGTCCCTTATTGCGCCTGCCACAGAATGACAGCCGCCGTTACCAACAAGTTGACGAGCGTCAGCGGCAGACAGACTTTCCAGCCGAAGGACATTACCTGGTCATAACGAGGACGCGGTAACGACGCACGAATCAAAATGAACATCATCATGAAGAACGCGGTTTTCAGCGCGAACCAGACGAATGGCGGTAAGAACGGGCCATGCCAGCCACCGAAGAACAAGGTAACCATCAGTGCAGAAATGGTGACGATACCGATGTACTCGCCCACGAAGAACAGACCGAATTTCATGCCGGAATATTCAATGTGGTAACCGTCGGCCAGTTCCTGCTCGGCTTCTGGCTGGTCAAACGGGTGACGGTGACATACCGCCACGCCCGCGATGGCAAAGGTGACAAAACCAAAGAACTGCGGAATAACGTTCCAGATATCAGCCTGGTTATTGACGATGTCGGTCATATTGAATGAACCGGCCTGCGCCACCACGCCCATCAGGGACAGCCCAAGGAACACTTCATAGCTCAGCGTCTGCGCAGAAGCACGCATCGCACCAAGCAGGGAGTATTTGTTGTTACTGGACCAGCCAGCGAACAGCACCGCGTATACCGCGAGGCCCGCCATCATCAGGAAGAACAGGATGCCGATGTTCAGGTCAGCAACGACCCAGTTTGGACTCACCGGCACGATGGCGAAAGCCAGCAGCAGCGAGGTAAAGGCGATCATCGGTGCCAGGGTAAAGATGACGCGATCCGAGAATTTCGGGATCCAGTCTTCTTTAAAGAACATCTTGATCATGTCCGCAACCAGCTGGAGCGAACCGCCCCAGCCAACACGGTTCGGTCCGTAACGGTTCTGGAACAGACCCAGCAGACGACGTTCGCCAAAGCTCATGAATGCCCCGCAGGTGACCACCACCAGCAGAATCACCACCGCTTTGAGAATGCTCAGCAGGATCTCAATCAGATCGGGTGTAATCCAACTCATTGTTGTGCCTCCTGCAGATCCTCAAGACGCGCGCCTGCCAGAACCGGCGCGATGCCAGGCATACCCATCGGTAAACCAACCTGCCCTGCCGTTAATCCTTCAGCGATTTCAACCGGCAGCGTGACCGTATTGCCATCGTAGCTGAAAGAAACACGGGTACCGGCATTAACACCCAACTTCGCGGCGTCTGCCGGGTTAAGTTTGATGTACGGCTGTGGCATACGGGTCTGGAAGACCGGCGCACGCTGAGACAATTCGTCACTACCAAACAGATGGTAGTACGGCGCGATACGCCACTGACCATCCTGAGCCTCGAAGCTCGCCGGAACGGTAGTGAAGTAATCCATACCATCCGCAGAAGCTTCGATCAGACGCACGCCCGGATCGCCATGACGCAGTTTCCCGCCCACCTCATCCTGGAACTTGTTCCACGCCTGTGGGGAGTTCCAGCCCGGAGCCCAGGCAAACGGAATTTGTGAACGCGGCGCAGACGGTTGGTTGTTCCCTTCCATCGAGAAGGCGAACATGGTGTCTTTATCCTGCGGCTGACGTGGTTCATGGACGCTAATGTTAGCGCGCATCGCGGTACGACCGCTGTAGCGGTGCGGCTCGCGCGCCAGTTTCTGTCCACGGATACGGAAGCTTGCATCCGGCGCGGCATCTTTGATCCCAGCCAGTTGCGGCAACTTCTCAACAACCGCGTCGATAACGTGGTCGAGCTGCGTCCAGTCCACTTCCCGGCTCTGCACGGTGCTGTGCAGCGAGTGCAGCCAGCGCCAGCTTTCCAGCATCACGGTGTTGCTGTCATAGTAGGACGGGTCATAGACCTGGAAGAAGCGCTGCGCGCGGCCTTCGTTGTTAATCACCGTCCCATCGCTTTCGGCAAAGCTCGCGGCGGAAAGCACCAGATGGGCGTTCTCCATAATTGCCGTACGCTGATGGTCAACAACCAGTACCAACGGCGCTTTCGCCAGCGCGGCATTAACGCGCGTTGCTGAAGCATGGCGATGCAGGTCATTTTCCAGCACCACAACGGCGTCAGCACGACCTGTTTCCAGCTCGGTCAGCGCATCGTCAAGGGAACCACCGCCAATCATACCCAGGCCCATGCTGTTAACAGAGCGCGCAATCATGGTGATGCCGACGTCAGCGCCACGACCTTTCAGCGCCTTCGCCACGTTGGCAGCAGCCTGAATCACTTCGGCGCTACCGGCGTTGGTGCCAGAAATAATCAGTGGTTTCTTCGCTCCGGCTAATGCCTGAACGATCACGTCAATTTTGTTCTGCAGGTCACGATCGATACCGTCAACCGCCGGGGCGTTGTTGTCCAGCGCATGAGCGATAGCGAAGCCTAAACGCGCCTGATCTTCTACCGGTGCGCGGTAGGTCCATGCAGCGATATCATCCAGACGGGTGTTATCGACGTTAGTTACAAACAGCGGGTGCTTAGCACGCTGGCCGATGTTAAGGATTGCCGCGATCTGCCAGTCAGCCACTTTCTGCGCCGCAGCCATTTCGCGTGCTTTACCTTTCACCGCCTGACGCACTGCCAGCGCAACGCGCGCGCCGGTCTGGGTGACATCTTCGCCCAGCACCAGAACCGCATCGTAAGACTCAATTTCGCGCAGTGCGGGGGTATGAATACCGCCGTCACGCAGAACGCTCAGCGCCAGTTGCAGACGTTCCTGCTCACCCTGGGCGATACCGGTATAGAAGTTATCCGCCCCGACCAGTTCACGCAGTGCGAAGTTGCTTTCAACGCTGGCACGCGGGGAGCCGATACCAATCACTTTCTTCGACTGGCGCAGAATATCTGCCGCGCCCTGCATCGCCTGTTCGGCGTTGAGCGTGATCAGGTCATCGCCACGACGCTGTACCGGCTGACGCGGACGGTCTTTCAGGTTCACGTAACCATAGCCAAAGCGACCACGGTCGCAGAGGAAGTAGTGGTTAACGGTACCGTTGTAACGGTTTTCGATACGACGCAGTTCACCATAGCGTTCGCCCGGGCTGGTGTTACAGCCAATGGAACACTGCTGGCAGATGCTCGGCGCAAACTGCATGTCCCACTTACGGTTGTAGCGCTCGGAGTGCGTTTTATCGGTGAACACGCCGGTCGGGCAAATCTCGACCAGGTTACCGGAGAATTCGCTTTCCAGCGTACCGTCTTCCGGGCGACCGAAGTAGACGTTGTCATGCGCGCCATACACGCCCAGATCCGCGCCATCGGCGTAATCTTTGTAGTAACGTACGCAGCGATAGCAGGCGATGCAGCGGTTCATTTCGTGAGAGATGAACGGCCCCAGGTCCTGGTTGCGGTGCGTACGCTTCGTGAAGCGATAGCGACGGAAGCTATGACCGGTCATGACGGTCATATCCTGCAGGTGGCAGTTACCGCCCTCTTCGCAGACCGGACAGTCGTGCGGGTGGTTAGTCATCAACCACTCCACAACGCTTTCGCGGAACTGTTTCGCTTCTTCGTCATCAATAGAAATAAAGGTGCCTTCGGTGGCTGGTGTCATACAAGACATCACCAGGCGACCACGCGTATCTTCCGCGTTTTGATATTGCTTCACCGCACACTGGCGGCAAGCACCGACGCTGCCCAGCGCCGGGTGCCAGCAAAAGTACGGAATATCAAGGCCAAGAGACAGACAAGCTTCCAGCAGGTTGTCCGCTCCGTTGACCTCATATTCTTTGCCGTCTACATGAATCGTAGCCATAGTCAGCATGCTTCCAGTTGGCTTAGTCAGGGACTAAGCGTTAATCGAATTACTTATCGCGATGCAGGGGTAACCTGCAATTACCAGCGCTCTTTCAGCAGGTTCGGCTGAATACCACCAATAGCGTGGGTATTGCTGAATGTCTGCTTGATGCCAGCTTCGAATTCTTCGCGGAAATATTTAATGGCGCTCTGTAGCGGCTCCACCGCGCCCGGTGCGTGTGCACAGAAGGTTTTACCCGGGCCGAGGAAACGACACAGTTGCTCAAGTGTCTCGATATCCCCAGGCTGGCCTTCGCCACGCTCCAGCGCACGCAGAATTTTCACGCTCCACGGCAGACCGTCACGGCACGGCGTACACCAGCCGCAGGACTCGCGGGCGAAGAACTCTTCGAGGTTACGCACCAGCGGTACCATGCCAATCTCGTGATCGACAGCCATTGCCAGCGCGGTGCCCAGACGGCTGCCTGCTTTACCAATGCTTTCGAATTCCATCGGCAGATCGAGATGTGCTTCGGTCAGGAAGTCTGTCCCCGCGCCGCCAGGCTGCCAGGCTTTGAACTTCAGACCATCGCGCATGCCGCCTGCGTAATCTTCGAGGATCTCACGCGCGGTAGTACCGAAAGGCAGTTCCCACAGGCCAGGGTTCTTCACGCGACCGGAGAAGCCCATCAGCTTGGTGCCCGCATCTTTGCTCTTCGAGATGTTCTGGTACCACTCCACGCCGTTGGCGAGGATGGCCGGTACGTTACACAGCGTTTCGACGTTGTTTACGCAGGTCGGCTTACCCCATGCGCCAGAGCTTGCCGGGAAAGGCGGCTTGGAGCGCGGGTTAGCACGACGACCTTCGAGGGAGTTAATCAGCGCAGTTTCTTCACCGCAGATGTAACGCCCTGCCCCGGTATGGACAAACAGTTCGAAATCGAAACCCGTGCCCATGATATTTTTGCCCAGCAGACCGGCTTCGGTTGCTTCAGCGATCGCGCGGCGCAGATGCACAGCCGCCTCGATATATTCACCACGCAGGAAGATGTAACCACGGTACGCTTTCAGCGCAAACGCGGAAATCAGCATGCCTTCCACCAGCAGGTGCGGCAGCTGTTCCATCAGCAGACGGTCTTTATAGGTGCCCGGTTCCATTTCATCGGCGTTACACAGCAGGTAACGGATGTTCATGGATTCGTCTTTCGGCATCAGGCTCCACTTCAGGCCGGTAGAAAAGCCTGCGCCGCCGCGCCCTTTCAGGCCAGCGTCTTTTACCTGATTGACGATTTCGTCCGGTGACAGGCCGGTCAGGGCCTTACGCGCACCTTCGTAACCGTTTTTGCTACGGTATTCGTCCAGCCAGACCGGCTGTTTGTCATCACGCAGACGCCAGGTCAGCGGATGTGTTTCGGGAGTACGGATAATGTCTTTCATTTATACCGCTCCAGCAGTTCAGGAATGCCTTCCGGGGTCAGGTGAGCATGAGTGTCGTCATCGATCATCATGTTCGGCCCTTTATCACAGTTCCCCAGGCAGCAGGTCGGCAGCAGCGTAAAGCGACCATCAAAAGTCGTCTGCCCCGGCTTGATGTTGAGTTTTTTCTCCAGCGCAGCCTGGATCCCCTGATAACCATTGATATGGCACACCACGCTGTCGCAATAGCGGATCACGTGGCGACCTACCGGCTGGCGGAAGATCTGGCTGTAGAACGTGGCAACACCTTCTACGTCGCTCGCCGGGATACCCAGCACATCCGCGATCGCATAGATCGCGCCATCCGGCACCCAGCCACGCTGCTTCTGAACGATCTTCAGCGCTTCAATGGACGCCGCACGGGGGTCTTCGTAGTGGTGCTTCTCGTGCTCAATCGCTTCACGCTCAGCCGCACTCAGCTCAAAAGCCTCGGTTTGTGGTTGTTGATTCTCGTGCATAATTAGCGGTCCACATCTGACATAACAAAATCAATACTACCCAGATGGACGATAAGGTCGGACACCAGACTGCCACGTACCGCTACCGGGATCTGCTGCAGGTGCGCATAGCTCGGGGTACGGATACGAGTACGATAACTCATGGTGCTGCCATCGCTGGTCAGGTAGTAACTGTTGATACCCTTGGTCGCTTCCACCATCTGGAAGGACTCGTTTGCCGGCATAACCGGTCCCCACGAAACCTGCAGGAAGTGGGTGATCAGGGTTTCGATATGTTGCAGCGTGCGCTCTTTCGGCGGCGGCGTCGTCAGCGGGTGATCCGCTTTGAACGGGCCTTCCGGCATGTTGTTGAGGCACTGCTCAAGGATGCGCAGACTCTGGCGCAGCTCTTCAACTTTCAGCATTACGCGGGTATAGCAGTCGGATACGCCGCCGCCAACCGGAACTTCAAAGTCAAAGTTTTCATAGCCAGAGTATGGACGGGCTTTACGCACGTCGAAATCAATACCGGTCGCACGCAGCGCAGCACCGGTACAACCCCAGTCCAGCGCTTCTTTCTTGCCATAGGCGGCAACGCCCTGGGAACGACCTTTCAGGATGGTGTTACGCAGTGCGGCTTTCTCGTAGGAATCCAGACGTTTTGGCATCCAGTCGAGGAAGTCACGCAGCAGCTTGTCCCAACCGCGCGGCAGATCGTGTGCGACACCGCCGATACGGAACCAGGCCGGGTGCATACGGTAACCGGTGATCGCTTCCACCACGTCATAAATTTTCTGACGGTCGGTAAAGGCGAAGAAGACCGGCGTCATCGCGCCGACGTCCTGAATGAACGTGGAGATGTACAGCAGGTGGCTGTTGATACGGAACAGTTCAGACAGCATCACGCGAATCACGTTGACGCGATCCGGCGTGGTGATGCCCGCCAGTTTCTCAACCGCCAGTACGTAAGGCATTTCGTTGACGCAGCCGCCGAGGTATTCGATACGGTCAGTGTAAGGAATGTAGCTGTGCCAGGACTGACGTTCACCCATCTTTTCAGCGCCACGGTGGTGGTAGCCGATGTCAGGTACACAGTCGACGATTTCTTCGCCATCAAGCTGCAGCACAATACGGAACGCACCGTGAGAAGACGGGTGGTTAGGACCGAGGTTGAGGAACATAAAGTCCTCGTTTTCGGTGCTACGTTTCATGCCCCAGTCTTCGGGTTTGAAGGTCAGAGACTCCATCTCCAGATCCTGTTTGGCTTTGGTCAGCTCAAACGGATCGAATTCGGTCGCACGCGCCGGGTAGTCTTTACGCAGCGGGTGACCTTGCCAGGTATGCGGCATCAGCAGACGCGTCAGGTGCGGGTGACCTTCGATATCAATGCCAAACATTTCCCAGGTTTCACGCTCATACCAGTTGGCGTTCGGGAACAGTTTGGTAAACGTCGGTACACGCAGATCGTTTTCAGACAAAGCCACCTTGAGCATGATATCGCGATTGCGTTCAATGGAAATCAGGTGATAGAAAACGGAAAAATCCGCGGCAGGTAACCCTTCGCGGTGCGTACGCAGACGTTCGTCCATGCCGTGTAAGTCAAACAGCATGACGTAAGGTTTCGGCAGTTTCTTTAAGAAATCGCCAACTTCCAGTAATTGTTCACGCTTGACCCAAACAACGGGTACCCCGGTGCGAGTCGCCTGAACGGTAAAGGCATCCGGCCCAAAACGGTTGCGCAGTTCGCCAATGACTGGGTCATCAAGGTGATCCCGTGTTTGCCATACAGCGTCTTGCGCGGTTAAGTCGGTCATATTGTTCACCATTGCAAATGGTCCGTGGTAGTCGGCAGTGCTTCGCGCTATTTATGTAGTGATAAGCGAAGGAAGGGCTGCTGCCGACAGGCGCAAATTAAATCTCGTCTGGTGTACGAAGATTCGTTACAGCAATACGTTCGCCGCGTTTACGCTCGCGTTCTGACTGCATATTGGCGCGATAAACGCCCTGATCGCCAACCACCCAGGAGAGCGGACGGCGTTCTTTGCCAATGGAATCCTGCAGCAGCATTAGAGCCTGCATATACGCTTCTGGACGCGGCGGGCATCCCGGGATGTAAACATCGACCGGAATAAATTTATCAACGCCCTGCACCACAGAATAGATGTCGTACATACCGCCGGAGTTAGCGCATGCGCCCATGGAAATAACCCATTTTGGTTCCAGCATCTGATCGTAGAGGCGCTGAATAACCGGTGCCATTTTGGTAAAGCAGGTTCCAGCCACGACCATCAGGTCAGCCTGACGCGGCGAGGCACGCAGTACTTCCGCACCAAAACGGGCCACATCGTGCACGGCGGTAAACGAGGTCACCATCTCAACGTAGCAGCAGGAAAGGCCAAAGTTATATGGCCAAATTGAGTTTTTACGGCCCCAGTTAACCATGTCATGGAGCTTACCCATGAACACATTTTTATTAACTTCTTGCTCCAGGGGGTCGGTTACGATCTCCTGTTTTTGCAGGGGGTAACGGTCGTTCTCACCGTTAGGATCTATGCGGGTGAGCGTATAATCCATCTTAATGCCTCGCGGTTAGCGTTGACGATTAGCGATACTGTTCGTTTCCGGGTTCATACGCTCGCGGCGTGAACGCGCGGGCGTCCAGTCCAGCGCGCCAATACGCACCAGATAAACCAGACCAGCCAGTAACACAAAAATAAAAATTGCAGCTTCCACAAAGCCAATCCAACCGCTTTCACGGATAGATGTTGACCATGCGAACAGATACAGCGCTTCAACGTCGAAGATAACGAAGAACATGGCTACCAGATAAAACTTGGCAGACAGGCGCAAGCGGGCGGTGCCGACCGAGTCGATACCTGATTCAAACGGCACGTTTTTAGATCTCGCGCGCGCGCGACCACCTAAAAACCAGCCGCCGACGAGCATCAGGCAGCACAGGCCAATGGCGACAATAAGAAAGATAGCGAATGCCCAGTGATGAGCGATGATTTCAGTGGATGTTGACATACTCATTGCTTACTCATCAAAAGTAGCGCCAAATTCTCTGCTCTTTTCGGCAGATGAACGCCACATCGATTCATGGGGAGGAATAAAAAAAACCTTACAATCACTGTAGAAAACCATTTTATACAGCCAATTGATGGGGTTTTTTACTCCTTTCTATAACCTTTTGTCAACTTTAACAAAAGTTTCCTCACATTATTTTACACTGTTCCAACCTCATTAACATAAAGTGCTGTTTAGACCCATTTCGATCGCATCATCGGTCTTTTTTAATGTTGTTGAATCGTGTCCGTAGTGAAGTAAAAAAGATAATACACGTCTATTTTGACAGGAATTCACACTAATGCCTCCCCCTAAATGGGAGTATTTTCTTGATCTGTGACACGCTTTTGTTAATTCACCATAAAAAACAGCAACAATTTCTCTAGTTTTTTAACATGGAAACAATTAACACTTCTGCTGATTATTTTTCACCCTATTTGCAGGCTGTTTTTTTAGCCGCTGATTTTGTTAAGTTTTAGTATAGCAAATGACATAAACCAACGTTATTTGCATAAAAAAAGAGCCGCTGGATGTTTTTTCATCATTAGCGGCTCTTTTTTTACACTTACATTTTAAAACGTTTTTTGTGACGCGTTACTCGAAGTCCCCTTCAACAAGGAGCGAATCATCTCCCCCTTCGGGGGTAAACTGATTGTATTGCCAAGGATTTTGATAAGTCTGCATCGAGTTAAAGATAACCTGAGCTAAATCATTTTGCGTAGCCGGATCGCAGCACAACAGATACTCGGTATCAGGCAGTGGCGGTAATCCGTCCGCCGCGCCCAGTACGCGTAAATCAGGACTCATCATTTCAACGGGACGCGCAGTAACGCCCAGACCGGCTTTGACCGCAGCACGAACCGCAGGCAATGTTGAAGCAACATACGCTAAGCGCCACGGGATCTGTGCAGCATTCAGCGTTGCCAACACCATATCGCGGAACGGGCTCGGATCGTCCAGCAGAACCAACGGAACCGGCTCACCTTTTTGCAGGATATATTCAGCTGCACAATACCAGTGCGTCGGTGAAGTGCGCAGATTCAGGCATTCAAAATCGCCCGGACGGTTAGTCGTTACCACCAAATCCACTTCTTGCGACTTCAGCATATCCACCATATAGGCGTTGCGCTTGACCCTCACATCCAATGCAAGCTTCGGATAAACCGAACTTATACGGTTGAGCAGGAAAGGCAGTATAGTATCGGCAGATTCATCAGAAGCTCCGATAGTTAACACTCCCTGAAGATTGTTAAACATTAATGATGAGCATGCCTCATCATTAAAACGCAAGATTTTTCTGGCGTAACCCAACAGCTGTATACCATGTTCGGTCAGCAGTTTGTTGCGTCCATGGCGCGCGAACAACTCTTTCCCCACGAGTTGCTCAAGACGCTGCATTTGCTGACTCACCGCAGACTGAGTGCGACATACCGCAGCTGCCGCAGCCGCGAAGGTATTCAGGTCGGCAACAGCAACGAAGGTTCTCAGCAGATCGAGGTCGAGGTTAATTATCGGACGATTTGCATTTATCATAGTTTTTCACTTACTCGCGGGTCATACCGTGTTAATGCTGTGCATTCAGAATCAAACAACTCCATTTGTTATCTGCCTGCCTTCCTTGCAGTTTCGCTTAGTGTAACCAAGTGAAAATAAGGATGTATTTGGTTTAACAAACGAAACAATTCTCTTTCTACGCTATATAATAACCGTGACACTCATCGGAATATAGCAACGAGAAAGGCCCATATTTTTAGCTGCTGGATGATTCTGACTAATGGAAAACATGTAAATTTAAAAAAAGTTAACGAACAATAATTTACACATTAAAAACTAACTTTTCAGTATGTTAGGAACAACCAACAAACATTTGAATTAACGTATAATTCTTACTACGCACCATTTCATGAGACTTATCTTAACCTAAAACCACTATATTTATAAGTGTTATCGCGAATAATTCGCGGCAACAAGGCGTTATGTCAGAACTGAGGTTTTCGTATTATTAGTCCATTCAAATTAATGCGATTTAAATATTAAATAATAATTAATTAAGAATCCCTCAATTCATTAATTATGCTTAACAATGAATTCACACCGTACCACGCGCGGATCAGGCCGATAACAGCCCTCGCAGATAAAACCTCAGTATTTTCGAATGACGTCATACAGCTTAAGTGTCGGTTACCTTTTGCATTCCAGACTTAAGTTTTTTTGACCAGACAAACCACCACATCAAAACCAAAGGTATAAAATATAAAACCAATAAAACACATTTTGTTAGTTTATTATACTAATATTTATGATATATTTAGATATTAACAGTCAATTATAACTTCATGGATTTTCAAAATCTTCTACTAAAGACCCTTCAAAACTTACCGTCGTGGGAGTACATTGTGCTGGGCTGACTTCCATGGCAGGGAGTGGCATTCACAGCTAAAAAGGTCAACGTTCATGTCCCCCATTGAAAAATCCAGCAAATTAGAAAACGTCTGTTATGACATTCGCGGCCCGGTTCTGAAGGAAGCAAAGCGCTTGGAAGAAGAAGGCAATAAAGTTCTGAAACTGAACATCGGCAACCCGGCGCCATTCGGGTTTGAAGCGCCAGATGAAATTCTGGTTGATGTGATCCGCAATTTGCCAACAGCGCAAGGATATTGCGACTCAAAAGGTCTCTATTCAGCCCGTAAAGCGATCATGCAGCATTATCAGGCCCGCGGGATGCGCGATGTGACCGTGGAAGATATCTATATCGGTAATGGCGTTTCCGAATTGATTGTGCAAGCCATGCAGGCATTGCTGAACAGTGGGGACGAGATGCTCGTTCCGGCACCTGATTACCCGCTGTGGACAGCGGCGGTATCGCTCTCCGGCGGTAATGCCGTGCACTACCTGTGTGACGAATCATCTGACTGGTTCCCGGACCTGGACGACATTCGCGCAAAAATTACCCCGCGCACGCGTGGGATCGTCATCATTAACCCCAACAACCCAACCGGCGCTGTTTACTCCAAAGAGCTGCTGATGGAGATTGTTGAAATTGCTCGCCAGAACAATCTCATCATTTTTGCGGACGAGATTTACGACAAAATTCTCTACGATGACGCTGAACACCACTCGATCGCCGCAATGGCTCCGGACCTGCTGACTATCACCTTCAATGGCCTGTCAAAAACCTATCGCGTTGCCGGTTTCCGTCAGGGCTGGATGGTGCTGAACGGGCCGAAGAAACATGCCAAGGGGTACATCGAAGGTCTTGAGATGCTGGCCTCTATGCGCTTATGTGCTAACGTTCCGGCGCAACATGCGATTCAGACCGCGCTGGGCGGATACCAGAGCATCAGTGAATTTATCATGCCTGGCGGGCGCCTGTATGAACAACGCAACCGCGCCTGGGAGTTACTCAATGATATTCCCGGCGTCTCCTGCGTGAAACCGCGCGGCGCGCTGTATATGTTCCCAAAAATCGACGCTAAACGCTTCAACATTCATGACGACCAGAAAATGGTGCTCGACTTCCTGTTGCAGGAAAAAGTGCTGCTGGTTCAGGGAACGGCGTTCAACTGGCCGTGGCCGGATCATTTCCGCATCGTCACGCTCCCGCGCATTGACGATATCGAAATGTCGCTGAGTAAATTTGAGCGCTTCCTGTCAGGGTATCACCAGCTGTAATAAAACACGGGCTGTTGGATCAGTATGACGAGTATTTGCATCTGACAGCCTTCTCTGCGCACAATGACTCTCAGGTTGCCATCATATAAGGGTCGTTATGAAGCAGAGCCACTTTTTTGCCCACCTCTCCCGCCTGAAGCTCATTAACCGCTGGCCGCTGATGCGCAACGTGCGCACCGAAAACGTGTCCGAGCATAGTTTGCAAGTTGCCATGGTCGCTCATGCGTTGGCCGCGATTAAAAACCGTAAATTTGGTGGTCAGCTTAATGCAGAGCGCATTGCCCTGTTGGCAATGTACCATGATGCTTCAGAGGTGCTGACCGGTGACCTCCCTACCCCGGTAAAATACTTCAACTCACAAATAGCCCAGGAATATAAAGCGATAGAGAAAATTGCCCAGCAAAAGCTGGTCGATATGGTGCCCGACGAGCTGCGCGATATTTTTGCTCCGCTGATTGATGAACATGCTTACAGCGAAGAAGAGAAATCTATCGTCAAACAGGCCGATGCGCTGTGCGCCTATCTGAAGTGTCTGGAGGAACTTTCGGCGGGCAATAATGAGTTCCTATTGGCGAAAACGCGGCTGGAAAAAACGCTGGAGTCGCGGCGCAGCGAAGAGATGGACTATTTTATGGAGGTGTTTGTCCCGAGCTTTCACCTCTCATTAGATGAGATCAGCCAGGATTCACCGCTTTAAACGATTTTGCCGGATGGCGACGTCAACGTCTTATCCGGCACATAAAAATCAAAACGGGAACAGCATCGGGATCATCACCACACACACCGCCATCACGATCACCGTAAACGGCACGCCAATTTTCACGAAATCGCTAAAGCTATAGTTACCCGGTCCCAGCACCAGCGTGTTTACCGGCGAAGAGACCGGTGTCATAAAGGCTGCGGATGCCGCCATTGCAATCACCATCGCAAAAGGATACGGCGAAACCCCCATCGACTTTGCCGCCGCCAGGGCGATTGGCGCCATGAGTACCGCCGTTGCAGTGTTAGAGATAAATAACCCAATGCTCGCGCACAGGACGAACAGGCAGCCCAGCATCATGTACGGGCCATACCCGCCGCCGACGTCCATCAGTCCTTTTACCACCAGATCGACACCGCCAGTTTTTTGTAGCGCCAATGCGAAGGGCATCATCCCGACGATCAAAATAATGCTTGGCCAGTGAATCGCTTTATAGGCGCTTTCGGCATCGATACAGCGGAATTTCCCCATCAGCAGGCAGGCGATAATTGCGGCAACCGTATTAGGAATTTCATCGGTAAGCATCAGGGCGACCATCAGCACCAGGCAGAAAATGGCATGCGGCGCCTGACTGTGCGCCGGGGAAGCTTCACTGACCTCAGCTGGCATGTTCAACACCACGAAGTCACGCCCTTTTTGTCCCAGCAGTGTGATGAGCTTCCAGTTACCCACCACCAGAATGATATCCCCCATCAGCAACGGTTCATCCACCACCGCGCCTGCCAGCGCCGTACCATCGCGTTTCAGGCCGACCACATTCAGACCGTAACGCGTACGAAAGGCTATCTCCCGTACCGTTTTGCCAATCAGTTCCGATTCTGGGATCAGTGAGATCTCGGCCATGCCCACATCCAACGCCTGCTCGGAGAAGTATTCCCCGCGCAGCACCATCGGCTCCAGCAGTTGCTCACTGCAAAATTCTCGCAGATCGACATCCGCTGCAGACATATCAATCAGCAGCACGTCACGGGCGCGAAACTCAGAAACCCCGTTAACGTCAACAATCACGCGACGAAAGCGCCGCCAGCGCTCCACGCCAATCACGTTTGCTCCGTAACGCTCACGCAGTTTCAGGTCGTCCAGACGCTGGCCAATCATCGGTGAACCAGGGCGAATAGCCAGACGGCGGGCACGCCCTGTAAGGCGATACTCTTTGATTAAATCGCGAAAAGTCCGGCGTTTCCAACCGTCTCCTGGCTGCCCGGAGTCTTCGCCCTTCAGCATAAAGCGCATCAGCAGCATATAAATTATGCCAAGCACCAGAACCACCAGCCCCAGCGGAGTGACGCTAAAAAAGCTGAAACCGTTAAGTCCTTCGCGTAGCAACTCACTGTTGACGACCAGGTTTGGCGGTGTCGCCACCAGCGTCATCATGCCGCTTATCAATCCGGCAAAGCTCAGCGGCATCATCAGACGTGAGGGAGAAATTTGCATGCGCATGGAAACGCTTAAGACAACCGGTATAAAGATAGCAACCACGCCGGTCGAACTCATAAACGCACCGAGCCCGGCCACGGTTATCATCAGCAACACCAGCATTTTGACTTCACTGCTGCCGGCGACCTTCACCAGCCAGGCCCCCATCACCGTCGCCACCCCGGTACGCACCAGACCGTCGCCGATAATAAATAAAGCCGCGATCAAAATAACGTTAGGATCGCTGAACCCGGAAAAAGCTTCTGTGATGCTCAATGTTCCACTCAGAACAAAGGCAATAATGACCAGCAAAGCGATCGCGTCCATACGCACTCTGCCAGTTGCAAACAAGACGACGGCAATCGCCAGCAATGAGAGAACCCATATCAATTCACCGTTCACAACATATCCTTGTTAAATGAGATGGATGGACCGATTCTGCCATAAAAAAGCCCCAACAATCTGGGGCTAAATCATGATCAGGTATTTCTTACAACGACCACATTTCCGTTGGGCTGTTTGGTCACAGAAATCTGTTCCAGACTGGTCAGCGAAAAATCGACCTCATCCAGACGCGGGGTGTCCGCTGGCGCATTTACCGCTATTACATGGCACCCTGCAGCCAGTCCCGAGAGCACCCCTGCGGGCGCATCCTCGACTACCGCGCATTCCTGTGGCGCCAGGCCCAGTAACTGAGCGCCTAACAGATAGGCGTCAGGCTCTGGTTTACCTCTTTTTACCCGTTCGGCAGTGACAAACACCTCAGGAGCAGGAAGTCCTGCGACACGATGGCGCGCCCGTGCGACCGGCATTGATCCTGAAGTCACAATCGCCCATGGAATGCCCGCTTTGTTGAGATGGTTGAGCAAGTCAACCGCCCCTGGCAGCGCGGTGATCCCCGCGGTTTCCGTCGCTTCGATCTGCTCCAGGCGGGTGAACTCCGCAGCGATCTCCGCCTCGGACTTGCCCACCATAAAGTGTCGCAGGGAGGTAATGGCCTGCTTACCATGAATAAAGCCGAGCACCTCGGCGTGATCGAGGCCAAAACGATCGGCCCAGTTGCACCACGCGCGTTCTACTGCGGGTAAGGAATCGACCAGCGTTCCATCCAGATCAAACAGAAAACCTTTGCACTGCACGCTCGCCCCCTCAGGCATTAATGATTTGGTTAATTTCATTCGCGCTCAGGTGATACTGGCGCGGGCAAGAGTGCCAGACATTCAGCATACGCTGATATTTTTCCCACATCGGGGTCTGGGCGTTGAAACCATGCGTACCCGCATCGAAGTGGGTATAACGCCCTTCCACATTGACCATAAAACGAACGTACCCGAGGAAACGGGCTTCCGTTGCGGCGTCAAAACCGAGGAAGGTCACGCGGCGCTCATCAATAGACTGCGCGTCTTTTAGATTGGTCCAGGAGACATGTAATGCGTGATACATCTCCATAATATCGATAATCGTACGACAGGTTTCTTCCGTCAGCTCACCAAACTCACGATCCAACTCACGCATCTGCAAGCCGTAACCGCGTTCAATAATCGTCTGCAAACGACGATAACGCTCGGCGTTAGTGGGATCGAGCATAGTCATCATTTTGTACTGGTTAGACAAAATCAGACGTTGAGCGTTGGTCATTTCCATTTGGGACTCCTGTATCACTGCTACTACGATGAAAAAAAGAAGGCATCTTGTGCCTTCTTTTATATGCGTAATCAGGGGTCAATTACAAATCATCGAGGAAAGTTTTATCCAGTTGTTTGAAGGCGCGCTTAAGCGTGTCAGCCAGCGCCTGATAATCAGGCTTTCCTTCTACCGGAGCGAGCGCCTGTCCGGCCTCTTGCAATTTACCCCGAACTTCGTAGAACCAGTTGAGTATTGAAGGCGGCAGCGGTGTGACGGAACGCTTACCCAGCCACCACATGCCCTGCATCGGCAGGCTGAGTGCAAACAGCGCTGTCGCCACGGCCGGTCCCAACTGCCCGCCTAAAGCAATTTGCCAGCATAAGGTGAAAACAGCGATTGGCGGCATAAAACGGATTGCGTAACGCGTCATGCGGATCACGCGGTTCTCAACAAACACGGGCGCGAGGCGCTTTTCCATTGGCCACGTCTTCGCATAGTGCTGCCCCCGGCGAAACAAACTAAAAAAATTGACGGAACGATTATCCGGTGTCGACATGGCGGTTACCTCAACTTCACATATAAAAATTAAAAAATTTGTGCAAAACAACAACTACAAGGGACATCGTTCAAAACATTTTGTCTTTGATACCCACATTCAGGTATCCTGTGCCGGCCTGTAAGGCCTTTAGTCCAAAATCATTGAGTCGTCAAATTGGCATACAGTATGCCACTGGCTGAAAAATACGCAAAATGACATAGACTCAAAGGTATTTATTCCATCGTGCCCAAAAAGACTCTGGCGCATGATGTTAATCATAAACGTCGGTGTCATCATGCGCTACGCTCTATGACTCCCTGACGTTTTTTTAGCCACGTATCATAAATAGGTACTTCCATGTCGAGTAAGTTAGTACTGGTTCTGAACTGCGGTAGCTCCTCACTGAAATTTGCCATCATCGATGCAGTAAACGGTGAAGAATACCTCTCTGGTTTAGCCGAATGTTTCCATCTCCCAGAAGCACGCATCAAGTGGAAAATGGACGGCGGTAAACAAGAAGCGGCTTTAGGTGCAGGCGCCGCTCACAGTGAAGCGCTGAACTTTATCGTTAACACTATTCTGGCACAAAAACCAGAATTGTCTGCGCAATTGACCGCTATCGGTCACCGTATCGTACACGGCGGCGAGAAGTATACCAGCTCTGTGGTTATCGATGATTCTGTTATCCAGGGCATCAAAGATTCTGCCTCTTTCGCACCGCTGCATAACCCTGCTCACCTGATCGGTATCGCAGAAGCGCTGAAATCCTTCCCAAGTCTGAAAGACAAAAACGTGGCTGTATTCGACACCGCGTTCCATCAGACTATGCCGGAAGAGTCTTACCTCTATGCTCTGCCGTACAGCCTGTACAAAGAACACGGCGTACGTCGTTACGGCGCGCACGGTACCAGCCACTTCTTTGTTACTCAGGAAGCGGCAAAAATGCTGAACAAACCGGTTGATGAACTGAACATCATCACTTGCCACCTGGGCAACGGCGGTTCTGTATCTGCTATCCGTAACGGTAAATGTGTTGATACCTCCATGGGTCTGACCCCACTGGAAGGTCTGGTGATGGGTACGCGTTCCGGTGACATCGACCCGGCGATCATCTTCCACCTGCACGACACCCTGGGCATGAGCGTTGACCAGATCAACAAAATGCTGACCAAAGAGTCCGGCCTGCTGGGTCTGACCGAAGTCACCAGCGACTGCCGTTATGTTGAAGATAACTACGCAACCAAAGAAGACGCTAAACGTGCAATGGACGTTTACTGCCACCGTCTGGCGAAGTACATCGGTTCTTACACTGCGCTGATGGATGGTCGTCTGGATGCGGTTGTCTTCACCGGTGGTATCGGTGAAAACGCAGCGATGGTTCGTGAACTGTCTCTGGGCAAACTGGGCGTTCTGGGCTTTGAAGTTGACCACGAACGTAACCTGGCCGCACGTTTCGGCAAATCTGGTTTCATCAACAAAGAAGGTACCCGTCCTGCGGTGGTTATCCCAACCAACGAAGAACTGGTTATCGCGCAAGACGCGAGCCGTCTGACTGCCTGATTTCACACCGCCAGCCTAGCTGGCGGTGCTGTTTTGTAACCCGCCTGAAATGGGCGGTAACGAAAGAGGATAAACCGTGTCCCGTATTATTATGCTGATCCCTACCGGAACCAGCGTCGGCCTGACCAGCGTCAGCCTCGGCGTGATCCGCGCTATGGAACGCAAAGGCGTTCGTCTGAGCGTCTTTAAGCCAATCGCTCAGCCTCGTGCCGGTGGCGATGCGCCAGACCAGACTACTACTATCGTTCGTGCGAACTCTAACCTGCCAGCTGCTGAGCCGCTGAAGATGAGCCACGTTGAATCTCTGCTCTCCAGCAATCAGAAAGATGTGCTGATGGAAGAGATCATCGCGAATTACCACGCGAACACCAAAGATGCTGAAGTCGTACTGGTTGAAGGCCTGGTCCCAACCCGTAAACATCAGTTCGCGCAGTCTCTGAACTACGAAATCGCGAAAACGCTGAATGCGGAAATCGTCTTCGTGATGTCTCAGGGCACCGATACTCCGGAACAGCTGAACGAGCGTATTGAACTGACTCGCAGCAGCTTCGGCGGCGCGAAAAACACCAACATCACTGGCGTTATCGTTAACAAACTGAACGCGCCGGTTGATGACCAGGGCCGTACTCGCCCGGATCTGTCCGAGATTTTCGACGACTCTTCCAAGGCGCAGGTGATCAAAGTTGATCCGGCTAAACTGCAAGAATCCAGCCCGCTGCCGGTTCTGGGCGCGGTGCCATGGAGCTTCGATCTGATCGCTACCCGTGCAATCGATATGGCGCGTCACCTGAACGCCACCATCGTTAACGAAGGCGATATCAACACCCGCCGCGTGAAGTCTGTGACTTTCTGCGCACGCAGCATTCCGCACATGCTGGAGCACTTCCGCGCAGGTTCTCTGCTGGTGACTTCTGCCGACCGTCCTGACGTGCTGGTTGCAGCATGTCTGGCAGCTATGAACGGCGTAGAAATCGGTGCTCTGCTGCTGACCGGCGGCTACGAAATGGACGCGCGCATCAACAAACTGTGCGAACGTGCATTCGCTACCGGCCTGCCGGTATTCATGGTGAACACCAATACCTGGCAGACCTCTCTGAGCCTGCAGAGCTTCAACCTGGAAGTTCCGGTTGACGATCACGAGCGCATCGAAAAAGTTCAGGAATACGTTGCTAACTACATCAACGCTGACTGGATTGAATCTCTGACCGCGACCTCTGAGCGCAGCCGTCGCCTGTCTCCGCCGGCATTCCGTTATCAGCTGACCGAGCTGGCGCGTAAAGCGGGCAAACGCGTTGTTCTGCCGGAAGGCGACGAACCGCGCACCGTTAAAGCGGCTGCTATCTGTGCTGAACGCGGTATCGCTACCTGCGTTCTGTTGGGTAACCCGGACGAGATCACCCGCGTTGCGGCCTCTCAGGGCGTTGAGCTGGGCGCTGGCGTAGAAATCGTTGACCCGGATGTGGTTCGCGAAAGCTACGTTGCTCGCCTGGTTGAGCTGCGTAAGAACAAAGGCATGACCGAAACCGTTGCCCGCGAACAGCTGGAAGACAACGTGGTTCTCGGTACCCTGATGCTGGAGCAGGACGACGTTGACGGTCTGGTTTCTGGTGCCGTTCACACCACCGCAAACACCATTCGTCCGCCGCTGCAGTTGATCAAAACTGCGCCGGGTAGCTCTCTGGTGTCTTCCGTGTTCTTCATGCTGCTGCCGGAACAGGTTTACGTTTACGGTGACTGTGCGATCAACCCGGATCCAACTGCTGAACAGCTGGCAGAAATCGCCATTCAGTCCGCTGAATCCGCCATCGCCTTCGGTATCGAACCGCGCGTTGCGATGCTCTCCTACTCCACCGGTACCTCTGGTGCAGGTAGCGACGTAGAGAAAGTTCGCGAAGCGACTCGTCTGGCGCAGGAAAAACGTCCTGACCTGATGATCGACGGTCCGTTGCAGTACGACGCCGCGGTTATGGCTGACGTAGCGAAATCCAAAGCGCCGAACTCGCCGGTTGCAGGTCGCGCTACAGTGTTCATCTTCCCGGATCTGAACACCGGTAACACCACCTACAAAGCGGTACAGCGTTCTGCCGACCTGATCTCCATCGGGCCGATGCTGCAGGGTATGCGCAAGCCGGTGAACGACCTGTCCCGTGGCGCGCTGGTAGACGATATCGTCTATACCATCGCCCTGACCGCGATCCAGTCTTCCCAGCAGCAGTAATTTGCTGCAGTGTGCCGGATCTCTTATCCGGCAACACCTCTGCTTATCAAACCGGAAATAGCTGATATTTCCGGTTTTTTTATATCCGTTTTTTTCTTTTGTAAATTCTGAAACATTTGCCTGGATGCGCTGCATCAATGAATAACTATTCTTCTGTTTGCATACTTACTCTCTTTTGCATTGCAACAGGGATAGTCTTTCATGTCAGCAGTCACAGAATCACAGCCAGCCAAAAAATGGGCGATGCCCGATACGCTGGTGATTATTTTTTTCGTCGCCATTTTAACCAGCCTGGCGACATGGGTAGTTCCGGTCGGGATGTTCGATAGCCAGGAAGTGCAGTATCAGGTTGATGGGCAAACCAAAACCCGTAAAGTTGTTGACCCCCACTCTTTTCGTATTCTGACCAACGACGCGGGTGAAGAGCAGTATCACCGGGTGCAGTTTTTCACCACCGGAGATGAACGCCCCGGCCTGATGAATTTTCCGTTTGAAGGGTTAACCTCCGGCTCTAAGTTCGGCACGGCGGTTGGTATCATCATGTTTATGCTGGTGATTGGCGGTGCATTTGGCATCGTTATGCGTACCGGAACCATTGATAATGGCATTCTGGCGCTCATTCGTCATACGCGGGGTAACGAAGTTCTGTTTATCCCGGTGCTGTTTATTCTCTTCTCATTAGGCGGCGCGGTGTTTGGCATGGGCGAAGAGGCGGTTGCTTTTGCCATTATCATTGCGCCTTTGATGGTACGCTTAGGTTACGACAGTATCACCACCGTGCTGGTCACCTATATCGCTACCCAAATTGGTTTTGCCAGTTCATGGATGAACCCGTTCTGCGTGGTGGTCGCGCAGGGTATTGCAGGTGTCCCGGTGCTCTCTGGTTCCGGTCTGCGTATCGTAGTATGGGTCGTTGCGACCCTGATAGGGTTGACCTTCACCCTGGCCTACGCAGCGCGCATCAAAAAAAATCCGCTTCTCTCCCGGGTACATGAGTCCGACCGCTTCTTTCGTGAGCAGCAGGACGAGGTTGTAGAACGACGCTTCACGCTGGGCGACTGGCTGGTATTGCTGGTACTGACCGCGGTGATGATTTGGGTCGTCTGGGGCGTTATCGTCAACGCGTGGTTTATTCCTGAGATCGCCAGTCAGTTCTTCACGATGGGGCTGGTGATTGGCATCATCGGTGTGGTGTTCCGTCTCAACGGTATGACGGTCAACGTCATGGCATCCTCCTTCACTGAAGGTGCGCGAATGATGATTGCTCCCGCCCTGCTGGTCGGTTTCGCCAAGGGCATATTACTGCTGGTCGGTAACGGAGAGGCGGGCGAAGCCAGCGTATTAAATACCCTGCTGCACAGCATTGCCAACGGTATCAGCGGACTGGATAACGCTATCGCTGCATGGTTTATGCTGCTGTTCCAGGCGGTATTTAATTTCTTCGTTACGTCCGGCTCTGGCCAGGCTGCATTGACCATGCCGCTATTAGCGCCGCTGGGCGATCTGGTTGGCGTAAACCGTCAGGTCACCGTACTGGCCTTCCAGTTTGGCGACGGATTCAGCCACATTATCTATCCGACGTCGGCATCGTTGATGGCAACGTTAGGCGTTTGTCGGGTGGATTTTCGTAACTGGCTGAAAGTAGGTGCCACGCTGTTAGGCCTGCTGTTTATTATGTCCAGCGTGGTGGTGATTGGTGCGCAGATAATGGGTTACCATTAAAAAATGATTGCCCGGCCTACATGATTTCTCGACGCTGTAGGCCGGATGAGCAGACGTTACTCGGCTTCTTCCTGCTTTTCGGCTTTTGCCCCTTCATTCTTGGCGTTGCGGGTCATCCACAGCGCCAGCGCTTTCAGAGAGTCCGGCGTAAATTCGTCACAGCGTGCGGTAATTTCTTCCGGCGTAAGCCAGCAAACTTCACTGACCTCTTCTTCCTGTAACGCGAACGGTCCGTGGGACACACAGCTAAACAGCCCACCCCAGACGCGACAATTCTGGTCTTCAAAATAAAACTGACCGTGCTCGGCAAACGGCACACCCGCAATCCCCAACTCCTCTTCCGCTTCACGGCGCGCTGAGTCCAGTAGCTGCTCGTCAGCCTGAACAACACCGCCAGCGGTGGCATCCAGCATACCGGGCAAAAAATCTTTTGTCTCAGTCCTACGCTGAACCAGAATTTTGCCCATACCATCGTGCACCACGATATACGTCGCACGATGGCGTAAGCGCTGCGCCCGCATTTGTTCCCGGCTGGACTGTGCGATGACTTCGTTGTCTTCGTTCACAATATCCACCCATTCCGTACTTGCCAAATGACGCTGTTCCACCATCAGGAAACCTTCTTTTTTCTGGCGCTCTTACGGCGCGTTTATGTTTGTGGGGTAAATTACGGATTAATCTCGATCTGCGCAATAACACTTTGATCATTGAGTGCCATGACGCTGAGAACATTATCATCCAGAATCCCGTAGCTTGCCGCAAAGCCTCCTTTCGGGATGCTTACCGAGCCGGGGTTAAAGTGATAGACATCCCCTTGCAACTCGGCAACCGGCAGATGCGTATGCCCATAAACCAGTACATCTCCCGCGCTGAGCGCTGGCATATTTTGCGGGCCAAAAAGATGCCCGTGCGTCAAAAAGAGTCGCTGGTTTTCTGTCAGAATTTGCTGCCACGGCGCGGTTATCGGAAAATGCAGGAGCATCTGATCCACTTCGCTGTCGCAATTGCCACGCACCGCAATAATCCGCGCTGCCAGTTCATTCAACCGCTCTGCAACCTGCGCGGGCGCATAGCCTTCCGGCAACGCATTACGCGGTCCGTGATTTAAAACATCACCCAATATCACCAGCCATTGCGCTCCGCTTGCGGTAAACAGTTCGAGTACGCGTTCCGTGGCTGGCAACGAACCATGAATGTCCGATGCGAACATCAGTTTCATCACTCACTCCTCGTTGAAAAGTACCTTGTAATGATACTGGATTACGCTTCGATGGTCAGCAGGAACGCTTCGCTGAAAGCGCGATAAAACGCTGAACGGAAGCGCGCTGCCACTGGAAGGTGGCGTATTCCGCAAGCGCTTCTGGCACCTCATCGCCGTTAAGGACCAGACGATTAAGCATTAGCGCTAAATCGCAATCAGCGATACACCATTCGCCAAATAAATTTTGTTTACCGTGACTCAGTAAACTGCTCGCAGTGGCGAACAATTTTTCTGCACTGGCTTTTCCGGCTTCGCTCAATGGCGCTTTTTTCACGCCAGCAAAAACTACATCCGTTGAACGTTCTTCACGAATAGGCATCAGATCGCTGCGGATCCACGCCTGCACCTGGCGAGCCCGCGCGCGCTTTTGCACATCGTGTGGGTAGATGCGCTCCCACTGCGGCGGGGCAAAGCTCTCTTCCAGAAACTCAGTAATTGCTGATGATTCGCTCAGCTCGAAATCGTCAATCTCCAGGACCGGTACGCGGCGCGTCAACGCATAACCTTGCCATGAAGGTTGCAAGTGTTCACCGCTGTTGAGATCAACAGTTTTCAGCGTAAAAGGTAACCCTTTCTCTTGCAGAGCGACATAAACAGACAGCACGTAAGGGGAGAAAAAATTGGCATCTGACCACAGCGTAATTGCAGGTTTGCTCATAACGTCCTCTGAAGTGTATTGGCTTGCCTTCAAAATATAGAGTCTTTCTCTCGCTGTCACTTGATGAAAACTCACGCACGCTAACAGCCTCTATACTTGTAATGACCCGGTTCATGACAAAACGGACGCTGAAAATGATCGATCTCTATTACACGCCATCGCCAAACGGTCACAAAATCACGCTGTTTCTTGAAGAGACGCAGCTGCAATACCGTCTGATTCATGTTGATATCAACAAAGGTAGCCAGTTTCGTCCTGATTTTCTGCAGATCTCGCCGAACAATAAAATCCCGGCCATTATCGACAATGCGCCACAGGACGGCGGAAGCCCGATCAGCCTGTTTGAGTCCGGAGAAATTTTACTCTATCTGGCGGAAAAGAGCGGCAAGCTGCTGAGCGGTGAGTTACGTGAGCGCCACACCACGTTGCAATGGCTGTTCTGGCAGGTCAGCGGCCTGGGGCCCATGCTCGGTCAGAATCACCATTTCAGTCATTACGCCCCGCAGACGATCCCCTACGCCATTGAAAGATACCAGGTTGAAACTCAGCGCCTGTATAACGTGATGAATAAACGTCTGGAAACCTCCCCCTGGCTGGGGGGCGATCACTACAGCATTGCTGACATAGCCTGCTGGCCATGGATTCATGCCCACCAGCGTCAGCGTATCGACCTCGACAATTACCCGGCGGTTAATAACTGGCATGAGCGCATCCGTACGCGGCCTGCCACGGAACGCGCCATGCAGCAAGCGCAGAGTGAGAAGCGGTAACACGATTCGATTCTCGTGTATCATGAATAGGTTCATACATGGAGGAAACCTGCAATGTCACAACCTGACGCTATTATTCGTATAAAAAACCTTCGTCTGCGCACCTTTATCGGCATCAAAGAAGAGGAGATCCTTAACCGCCAGGATATCGTCATCAACATTGCCATTCATTATCCGGCAGACAAAGCCCGTATCAGCGAAGACATCAACGACGCGCTGAATTATCGCACTATCACCAAAAGCATCATTGCGCACGTGGAGAGTAACCGCTTCTCACTATTAGAAAAATTAACTCAAGATGTGCTCGATATCGCACGCGAACATCACTGGGTCACTTATGCTGAAGTAGAGATCGATAAACTTCACGCATTGCGTTACGCCGACTCAGTATCCATGACGCTGAGCTGGCAGCGCTAAACGTAACCCGGGAGGCGACATGCAGATTCTGATTACCGGCGGTACTGGCCTGATTGGACGTCATCTGATCCCCCGCCTGTTCGAACTGGGGCATCAGGTAACCGTAGTGACACGTAACCCTGATAAGGCGCGTCAGATTCTCGGCTCTCGGGTCACGTTGTGGAAGGGGCTGACAGAGCAGCAAAATCTCAATGGCATTGATGCCGTGATTAATCTTGCCGGAGAGCCTATTGCAGATAAGCGCTGGAGCGCTGAGCAAAAGGAGCGCCTGTGTCAGAGTCGCTGGGGCATCACGCAGAAACTGGTCGATTTAATCCACGCCAGCGAGACGCCGCCCGCGGTGTTAATATCCGGTTCCGCTATCGGTTACTACGGCGATCTGGGCGAAGTTGTGGTCACGGAAGAAGAGCCGCCGCATAACGAATTTACCCATAAACTGTGCGCCCGCTGGGAGCAAATTGCCAGCACAGCGCAAAGTGACAAAACCCGCGTGTGTATGTTGCGTACCGGCGTGGTATTGGCCTCTGCTGGCGGGATTCTGGGGAAAATGGTCCCGCCATTTCGTCTTGGTTTAGGCGGCCCGATGGGTAACGGACGCCAGTATCTGGCCTGGATCCATATTGATGATATGGTCAACGGCATTATCTGGCTGCTGGATAACGATCTGCGTGGCCCCTTCAATATGGTTTCGCCATATCCGGTACACAATGAGCAGTTTGCCCACGCGCTGGGCCATGCCTTAAACCGCCCAGCCATTCTGCGCGTTCCCGCTGGCGTAATACGTCTACTGATGGGCGAGTCTTCCGTGCTGGTTCTCGGCGGACAGCGGGCGTTACCCAAACGCCTGGAAGCGTCCGGTTTCGCGTTTCGCTGGTACGATTTAGAAGAGGCGCTAGCGGATGTTATCCAATAGTTACTAAGCGCTATTCACATTCGCCGTTGCGATGGTAAGGTTATAGATCTGACTTCCGCAATGGCGACGTTATGGCAAAAATATCGACTCCCCGTCTTACCCTCTCTTTGTTTCAATTTTCTGACTGGTCATTTTTCCAGAGACTACGTGAAAGCCCTGAAGTCATGCGCTATATGGGCGACATCGCCCCAGCGAAGGATACGCGTCTGTTATTCGCCAGACGCCTTGCCGCACAGCACACATTTGTTATTCGCGAGCATAACAACCCGACGCCGCTCGGCGATATTGGTCTGCAAATCAGTCATCTTTATCCGCAGGAGGCCGACCTCGGTTACGCCATCATGCCACATGCGCAGGGGAAAGGTATTGCCAGCGAAGCCGTGCGCGCGGTGTGCCAGTATGCCTTTGAACATGCTGGCGTCACGGCGATAAATGCTTACGTGCTGGCTGAGAATAAGGGTTCGATACGTGTTCTGGAAAAGACAGGCTTTGTACGAACGCAGGTGCTGGAAAAAGCGTATGAGATTAATGGGATCGCGCACGACGACTGGGTTTATCGCCTGGAGTGCGATGCGTTAAAGCGGTAGGCCCGGAAAGCATGGCGCCTCCGGGCAACTGAATTACTTCAGCGATCCTTTGAGGAACTGCTGCAAGCGTGGGCTTTGCGGGTTGCCGAATACCTGCTCCGGGTCGCCCTCTTCTTCAATTTTCCCCTGATGCAGAAAAATCACGTGCGTGGAGACATTTCGGGCAAACCCCATTTCATGAGTCACGACCACCATGGTTTTCCCCTCTTCGGCCAGTTGCTGCATAATGCGTAGCACCTCGCCGACCAGCTCTGGGTCAAGCGCCGAGGTGGGTTCATCAAACAGCAACACCTCCGGTTCCATCGCCAGCGCACGCGCAATAGAAACGCGCTGCTGCTGACCACCAGACAAATGCACCGGATATTTGCCCTGCGCTCGCTCATCAATACCCACTTTAGCCAGATACTTCACCGCGCGTGCGCGGGCTTCCTGCTTGCTCAGTCCCAGTACCTGAATCGGCGCTTCCATGACGTTTTCCAGCACCGTCATGTGGCTCCACAGATTAAAGTGCTGAAAGACCATGGTTAGTCTTGTGCGCAGCAAACGCAGCTGATTTTTGTCCGCAACCTTGAGCTGGCCATCTTTGTCTCGCACCAGACCAATGTTCTGCCCACTGACGACAATGGAACCAGCACTCGGTTTTTCAAGAAAGTTAATGCAGCGCAGAAAGGTACTTTTACCGGAACCTGACGAGCCGATAATACTGATGACATCACCCGCATTAGCCTGCAGAGATACCCCTTTCAGCACTTCATGTTCGCCGTAGTGCTTATGTAAATCGATAACGTTTAATTTATTCTCAGACATCGTGTTACTCGAATTATTTAGAGGATACATGCTGCAACCAGCGTTTTTCCGCTTTACGGAACAGACTGATCAGGACATACGAAATAATCAAATACAGCACCGCGGCAATACCGAAAGCGGTAAACGGTTGATACGTTGCCGAGTTGATATCGCGGGCGATTTTCAACAAATCAGGCACCGTGGCGGTAAACGCCAGCGCCGTGGAATGCAGCATTAAAATCACTTCATTGCTGTATGCCGGCAGCGCAATACGCAGCGCGGAAGGCAAAATTATGCAGCGATACAGTTTGAATGACGAGAAACCGTAAGCGCGCGCGGCTTCAATCTCGCCGTGCGGCACAGAACGAATCGCCCCGGCGAAAATCTCCGTCGTATAGGCGCAGGTATTCAGCGTCAACGCCAGTACGGTGCAATTCAATCCGCTGCGGAAAAACGCGTTGAGGAAGTCCGTTCCTTTGACTATCTCCAGCGTATACATCCCGGAATAAAACACCAGCAGTTGTACATACAGCGGTGTCCCACGAAAAATATAGGTGAATAACCAGATGGGAAACTGAATAAATTTATTACTGGAAACGCGACCAATCGCCAAAAACAGCGCCAGTATCCCGCCCATCACCACCGAAGAAATTAGAAGCCACAGGGTAATAGCAACGCCGGTGTAGCGATATCCGTCGGTCCATAGCAGGGACTTCCAGTATTCCTGAATAATCTCAATCACAGGTCAGCCCTCTTCACACCCACGGAGTAGCGGCGCTCAAGGTACAGCAGCACACCATTAGAAACTGTGGTAAACACCAGATAGATGACCCCGCACACGACGGCAAAATAGAACGGCTCCCAGGTGCTCTTCCCTGCAAGCTGAGTCGCTTTCACCACATCTTCCAGACCGAGCAGCGATACCAACGCCGTGGCTTTGAGAATAACCTGCCAGTTATTACCAATTCCCGGTAAGGCATAGCGCATCATTGCCGGGAACATAATGCGGCGAAAAATTTGTGAACTGGTAAAGCCGAATGCCGTCGCGGCTTCAATATGGCCTTTGGGCACAGCCATAAACGCGCCGCGGAACGTTTCGGTAAAGTAGGCCCCGTAGATAAATCCGAGCGTGATTATCCCCGCTACCATCGGATCGATATCAATCTGGCTGACCCCCATTGCATCGGTAATGGTATTCAGCGCGATTTGTAATCCATAGAAGATGAGCAACATTAAGACCAGATCGGGCACGCCGCGGATAAGCGTGGTGTACGCTTCGAAAATAAGCCCCAGCGCCCGGCTTTGCGACAGTTTTGCTGCCGCGCCGACAAGGCCTATCAGAACCGCCAGCACCACTGAACTGAGCGCCAGCTCAAGCGTAACAATTGCGCCCTGTAAAATAACACCTGAAAAGCCATACAACATGCTGCCTGTCCTGTCGTGTGTGGTGGAGTAATAAGCCTCTTTTGATTTCAGACTCACCGTTCAATGCCGGATGGCGGCTTTGCCTTATCCGGCCTACAAAATCAATGTAGGCCTGATAAGCGCAGCGCCATCAGGCATAAATTTAACGCGTCAAAAATCTACGGGCTTTATCAGCACCTGCGGTGATTAACCGCCGTAAACATCAAAATCGAAGTACTTTTTAGCCAGCTTCTCGTAAGTGCCGTCGGCGCGCATCTCAGCAAAGGCTTTATTCAGTGCTTCGCGCAGCTCGTTATCGTCTTTACGCAGTCCCATACCGGTACCCACGCCAAACAATTTCTCGTCTTTCACAGACGGGCCGCCGAATTTGTAATCTTTACCAACTGGCTGTTTCAGGAAGCCTTCGCTGGCAGCAACTTCATCCTGGAATGCGGCGTCAATACGCCCGGCTGTCAGGTCAGAATAGATGTTGTCTTGTCCCTGATAGGAGACAATTTCAATGCCTTTTGGCGCCCAGTGTTCGTTGCCGAACGTTTCCTGAGTGGTACCCTGCAGCACGCCGACACGTTTGCCTTTCAGCGACTCAATGGTCGGCTGAATAGCAGAATCCTTAGCGACAACCAGACGCGAGTCGGCTGCATAAAGCTTGTCGGTAAACGCGATTTCCTGCTGACGTTTTTCAGTAATGGAAAGCGAGGACATAATCGCATCGATTTTCTTCGCTTTTAGCGAAGGGATCAGCGCATCCAGCGGGTTTTCCACGAAGGTACATTGTGTATTAATACGTTTGCATAGCTCTTTAGCCAGATCGATATCAAAACCGACTAATTCACCCTGCGCATTTTTCGATTCGAACGGCGCATAAGTAGGATCGGTGCCGATACGAATTTTTTGCGGAATGGCTGCAAATGCTGCGGTAGCACTGGAGAAAGCCAGGACCAAAGAAAGAGACAACACCAGTTTTTTCATAACTATCCTCAACAGACTGTCTTTTATAGGGGATCTTTACAGGACCAGGTGCAGTTATCGTGCCATTAATCAGGCCGACAAGGCAAAGCATTCTACCTTGTCGGCGGTATTTATTTGCATGAAAAGCGCTTAAGTATGCATTCATGCTTATTAAGTCAGCGATAAAGGCACCAAAACAGTGCACTGAATTTATAATGCACCGTAATGATTACCCGCAATGGTGCAGCCAACGCCCCCACGTCGATGAATTAATCGCCGTAGACATTAAAGTTAAAATACTTACTCGCCATTTTGTCGTAGGTGCCGTCTTTGCGCAGTTCACCCAGCGCTTTATCGAAAGCCGCCTTCAGCTCCGCATCATCTTTGCGCAAGCCAATCCCGGTTCCGTCGCCAAAGTATTTTTTATCTTTAACTGAAGGACCGGCAAAAGCGTAGTCTTTACCTGCCGGTTGTTTCAGGAAACCTTCGCTGGCCGCGACTTCATCCTGCAATGCCGCATCCAGACGTCCCGCCGTCAGGTCAGAATAGATCAGGTCCTGGTTCGCGTAGGCCACCACATCCACGCCTTTGCTGCGCCAGTTATCATTGGCATAGGCTTCCTGAGTAGAGCCTTGTAGTACGCCTACGTGTTTACCTTTGAGGGAGTCCAGAGTCGGTTGAATCGGCGAACCTTTCGCGGCGATCAAACGAGAATCTGCGGCGTAAAGCTTGTCTGAGAAGGCAATCTCTTGCTGACGCTTCTCGGTGATGGAAAGCGAGGAGATGATGGCATCAATTTTTTTCGCTTTCAGCGACGGGATCAGTGCATCAAAGTCGCTGGCAACCCAGGTACATTTGATCTGCATGCGCTTACACATCTCATTTCCCAGATCGATATCAAAACCGACGAAATCGCCTTTGGCATCTTTAGAGGAAAAAGGTGCATACGTGGTATCTGTACCAATACGAACTGTCTGCGGAAGTGCTGCGTAGCTGGCCGCGGTTGCGGAAAGTCCTACCAGCAAAGACAAAGCAAGAACCGTCTTCTTCATACATAACCCTCAAGTGGCGTAATTTTATTATGTTTTACGTTGTGTTGTGTGTTTGCAGACTTTTTCATGCAGGTCTTATGCCATTTTCGCGTCGTTGAGGATATTCGACGTTAAATATGTTAATAAAACGTTGCAATATTGTCCTGATTTTGAAGATAGCAGGTCTGACGGTTGAAACGCAGCGTTTCGTTGAGTTTTGACGAATTAAATGTCGAGGATATGATCGCGGTTACAAAATTGCCCTGAAACAGGGCAACGGATGTTTCTTTGCACCCTGATGGAACGGCTTACGCCCCTTGCCAGCGGGTGAAGAGGTCATGAGGAAGGGAGATATCAAACTGGTCAAGGACACGATTAACCGTTTGATTAATCACGTCATCGAGGGTTTGCGGGCGATGATAAAACGCCGGCACCGGTGGCATAATCACCGCCCCAATTTCTGCCGCCTGCGTCATTAGCCGCAGATGCCCCAGATGCAGCGGCGTTTCGCGCACGCACAGCACCAGCGGACGACGCTCTTTCAGGACCACGTCAGCCGCACGGGTGAGCAGCCCATCGGTATAGCTATGAACGATGCCAGAAAGCGTTTTAATTGAACAGGGCAGGATAACCATCCCGGCGGTCTGAAAAGAGCCAGAGGAAATACTGGCGGCGATATCGCGCGTATCGTGAGTCACATTCGCCAGCGCCTGCACGTCGCGCACAGAGAGATCCGTTTCCAGCGCCAGCGTCTGCCGGGCAGCGGCGCTCATCACCAGATGGGTTTCCACATCAGTAACGTCACGCAAAACCTGCAGCAGGCGCACGCCGTAAATAGCCCCACTTGCGCCAGAAATACCAATGATGAGTCGTTTCATGTTTAATCGCCCTTGCTTGCTTCAGGGCCGACTTTGCAGGAATTTATGGGGAGTTGCAAGCAAGGGTGCGGATTGCGCCCTTGCTTGCGAGCAAACATTAACCTTCGTTATGCATCTCAAGGTTTTCCGCTTCATTCTGACGCAATATCGCTTTGGCATCGTCATTACGCAGGGAGTCGAGGAAATCGAGATATTGCTGGTCGACGTCTTTAGTAACGTACACGCCGTTAAACACTGAACATTCAAACTGCTGAATATCTGGGTTCTCAGCGCGAACGGCTTCAATCAGATCGTTCAGGTCCTGGAAGATAAGCCCGTCTGCGCCGATTATCTGACGAATCTCGTCCACTTCGCGACCGTGGGCAATCAGCTCCGTCGCCGTCGGCATATCGATACCATACACGTTCGGGAAGCGAATTTCCGGTGCGGCAGAGGCCAGATACACCTTCTTCGCCCCGGCTTCACGCGCCATCTCGATAATCTGTTCTGAGGTGGTGCCACGTACGATAGAGTCATCCACCAGCAGCACGTTCTTATCACGGAACTCCGCACGGTTGGCGTTCAGTTTACGGCGCACGGATTTACGACGCAGCTGCTGGCCCGGCATGATAAAGGTACGCCCCACATAGCGGTTTTTCACAAACCCCTGACGGTACGGCTTGCCGAGAATACGGGCGATTTCCAGCGCGATATCACAAGAGGTTTCCGGAATCGGGATCACCACGTCGATATCCAGATCTTCCCACTCGCGGGCAATTTTTTCGCCGAGCTTAGTTCCCATATTCACACGGGCGCTGTAGACGGAAATCTTGTCGATAAAGGAGTCAGGACGCGCAAAGTAAACGTATTCGAACAGGCACGGATTGCTGACCGGGTTATCGGCGCACTGGCGGGTAAACAGCTGGCCTTTTTCGGTGATGTACACCGCTTCGCCAGGTGCTACGTCGCGCAGAAATTCAAAGCCCAGCGTATCCAGCGCCACGCTCTCGGAAGCCACCATATACTCGGTGCGACCGTCGCCAATATCGCGTTTGCCCAGTACCAGCGGGCGAATACCGTTAGGATCGCGGAAGGCAACCATACCGTGGCCGATAATCATCGCCACGCAGGCGTAGGCGCCACGGATCTGGCGGTTAGTTGCCGCAATGGCCGCAAAAATATTGTCTGCTTCCAGCGGGTAATGGCGGAAGTTATCCAGCTCGCTGGCGAAAATATTCAGCAGGATTTCAGAATCTGAAGTGGTATTGATGTGGCGGCGCTTTTCTTCAAACAGCTTTTTACGCAGCTCATGCGCATTGGTCAGGTTGCCGTTGTGGGCAAGCGTGATGCCATACGGTGAGTTAACGTAAAAAGGTTGAGCTTCGGAGGCGCTGGAGCTGCCAGCCGTTGGGTAACGCACATGACCGATGCCCATATTGCCCTGCAAACGCTGCATATGGCGCGCTTCAAAAATATCGCTCACCATTCCGTTTGCTTTACGCAAGCGGAAGCAGTTGTTGGCATCAATAGTGATGATGCCCGCAGCATCCTGACCACGATGCTGGAGCACCGTTAACGCGTCATAAATCGACTGGTTTACCGGCATAACACCGGCGATACCGACAATACCGCACATACGTCTTTTCCTCGTTCAGCAACGACCCAAAGTTTATACTTTGGGCAAGAAACTTGACGAGCTTTGCAGATAGTCAAAGAACCATCTGATGATGAAACTGAACTGCGGGATCAGCTGCGACTTACTCCAGTCTTCACTTTTCGACAGACCGGTAAACGTATCGAGAAAGAACAGTATGGCGGCGACGATCAGCGCTCCTCGCAGAGCACCAAAGCAAACCCCCAACACCCTGTCGGTACCCGACAAACCTGTTTTCTCTACCAGTTGGCCTATCACAAAGTTAACGATAGCGCCGACGATAAGTGTCGCGATGAACAGTATCGCGATAGCAATCCCATTTCGAACCAGTTCGTCTTCAAAGCCCGTAAACCAGACAGACAGGTAAGTGTAGTAATGGCTGGCGACAAAGAAAGCACAACCCCAAGTCACCAACGATAATGCTTCACGAACAAAGCCACGGATCAGGCTAACCAGACAGGAAAAACCAATCACCGCGATAATGGCGTAATCAATCCAGACCATAAGTGTCCCACGATTTTACGCCCTGTCGTCCTGTTCGGGGCGCATTCTAACAGAAAAAGAAAACGTTTGCGTAGGGATTTCCTTTCCACGCGTAAATAAAAATGGCGCTGAAAAAATCTTCAACGCCATACGGTTTTATGCCTCTTCGGACACTGCCGGATAGCGGTGAAAACACCGTATCCGGCCGACATGAGACTGCCCCTTAATTAGGGGTATACCCCATCACAACCCCACTCAGACCGGAGATCTTCTGCAGCTCGCCCAGCGAGTTCTTCAGCTTATCTCTGGAGGCGTCAGGCCCTACGAGAATGCGGGTTATTTTACCCTGTACCGGCGTTGACGGGGAAGTATATACCCGGAAGCCCGCGCCACGAAGTTTACCCACGATCTCATTGACCTTATCCGCATTTTTCAGTGCGCCGAGCTGCACAACATACGCTTTGCCGGTCGGTGCTGGCGCTTCTTCAGCGACCGGTTTCGCCGCTGGGGCTGGCGTTGGCGCCGGTGTGGCGACAACGGGTTGCGGCTTCGGTTTAGGTTTCGGCGGTTCAACAGGTGCGGGGACAGGATCTAACTCCGCGCTGTTTGCCGTTGCCATGCGCGATGGGTCCAGCGATGGCGCAGCGGCATCGCCCGCGCGCACCTCTTCTGCCGCCCCTTCAGGCGGTTGCGTCGGCAGCGCCTGCGTTGCCGCAGGCATCATGTCCGGTTCGTCGCGATCGCCCGGTTTGGGCACCAGAGGGATCGCAGCAAACTCATCCTGATAATGTTTTTTTTGCCCGTCAAGCAGCCCGGGGAGCACAATCACCCCAAGCGCGACCAGCACAATTGTGCCAACTAATCGATTCTGAAACTTACTCGCCACCGCTTCTCCCCACGTCTATCACTTCCATGACATGTGCGACAGTGTGAAACGATCCACACACCAACACGGTATCTTCTGGCTTCGCCTCGGCCAGTGCCGCAGACCATGCCTGCGCCACGCTGTCATAGGCTTCACCTTTGCCCAGATGTTCTAACAGCTGTTCTGCCGTTGCGCCACGCGGCCCTTCCAGTGGCGCGCAGTACCAGGCATCGACCACGCTTTTTAACCAGGCCAACGTACCGGCAATATCTTTATCATGTAGCATACCGATAACTGCAAGTACACGCCCGCTTTTCACTAACTTTTTCAGACGTCCGGTCAGATATTCCGCCGCATGCGGGTTATGGGCAACATCAAAAATCACCCGCGGCGACTCGCTCACAATCTGGAAGCGCCCCGGTAAAATCGCCTGTTTGATTCCGTCACGAATCGCCTGCTCGCTGACGTCAAGACCACTGGAACGCAGCGCAGCCAGTGCAGTCGCGGCGTTCGGTTGTGGAACCTGTGGCAATGGCAGATGCGCCAACGTGCCGTGAGCGTCCGTAAAGGACCAGTCGTTCTCCGTTACCGTATAGCGCCAGTCCACACCACAGCGTTGCAAAATCGCCCCGCACTCTTGCGCCACATCCGCAATAGTGTATGGCATTTCCGGTTCGCCAACGATGGCCGGTTTCTCTGCGCGGAAAATCCCCGCTTTCTCACGACCAATGCTCTCGCGATCCGGGCCCAGCCAGTCAGTATGATCAAGCGCAATACTGGTGACGACCGCAACATCGGCATCGACGATATTCGTCGCGTCAAGGCGACCGCCTAACCCCACTTCCAGAATGACGACGTCCAACTGAGCCTGTTTAAACAACCAAAGCGCCGATAGCGTACCGTATTCAAAGTAGGTCAGGGAAATATCGCCACGTGCGTCTTCAATCTCAGCAAACGAGGCGGTATGCGCGGATTCCGGCAGTTCACGCCCCTGCACGCGCACGCGTTCCGTGTAACGCACCAGATGCGGCGAACTATATACTCCGACTTTATAACCTGCTGCGGTCAGCACCGATTCCAGCGTACGGCAGGTCGTGCCTTTTCCGTTGGTTCCCGCCACCGTAAAGACAAATGATGCGGGTTTCAACACGCCCAGTTTGCGCGCCACCAGGCTTACGCGTTCGAGGCCCAGATCGATGGTTTTACTGTGCAGGTTTTCCAGATAAGAAAGCCACGACGCCAGAGGCGACGCGGCTTGAGGAATACGTTTATTGTCCATGATGCCTGTAGATTCTTTACGTTGAGAAAAGCAAAAGGCAGCGCCAACTGGCCCTGCCCTTTTGTACTCGTCGTCTTTCAAGCTGCAGGCTTGTTGGCTGCTCTCGTTCACCCGAATCACTTGCCTGTGCAAGCTCATCGGGATGAACTCTCTTGCCGCCTACCTGCAACTCGAAATCCATAGAGTAAATTATCAGGACTCTGATCCCTGATCGGGTACCGGAGGTACCACCTCGCCTTCACGCGGCTCATCCGGATTCGGCGCCGGAAGATTCATCAGCTTCGCCAGAATGCTTGCCAGTTTCAGGCGCATTTCCGGACGGCGGACGATCATATCGATAGCGCCTTTTTCAATCAGGAACTCGCTGCGCTGGAATCCCGGCGGCAGTTTCTCACGTACGGTTTGCTCGATAACACGCGGACCCGCAAAGCCGATCAACGCTTTCGGTTCGGCAATGTTGAGATCGCCCAGCATCGCGAAGCTTGCGGAAACACCGCCCATCGTTGGGTCGGTCAGTACAGAAATGTACGGTAAACCGCGTTCCTGCATTTTCGCCAGCGCAGCAGAGGTTTTCGCCATCTGCATCAGAGACATCAGCGCTTCCTGCATACGCGCCCCGCCAGAAGCGGAGAAGCAGATTAGCGGACAGTTGTCTTCCAGCGCCTGCTCAACGGCACGGACGAAACGCGCACCGACGACAGAACCCATGGAGCCGCCCATAAACGCGAACTCGAATGCAGCCGCAACGACCGGCATACCGTGAAGCGTGCCTTTCATCACCACCAGCGCATCTTTCTCGCCGGTTTCTTTCTGTGCTGAGGCCAGTCTGTCTTTGTACTTTTTGGAGTCACGAAACTTCAGCACGTCTTTCGGCTCAAGTTCGCTACCCAGTTCCACAAGAGTACCTTCATCTAACAGGCTATGCAGGCGATTGCGCGCCGACATGCGCATATGATGGTCACACTTCGGACAGACCTCAAGATTACGTTCCAGCTCAGCACGGTATAAAACCTGACCGCAGCTATCACACTTGGTCCACACCCCTTCAGGAATGCTTGCCTTGCGGGTGGGAGTAATGTTGCTTTTAATTCGTTCAATCCAGCTCATTGGTGACCTTTCTGCCTGAACCCTAGTCAGCTTTGTTATAAGGGGCGCATAATGCCATTTTTGCCCCTAACAGACCATGAATGTTGCACATTAAAACATAACAGCCCGAAACTTTGGATAAAAAAGTGGTCGAACCGCTGAGTTACTTTCTATTTTGCAGCCCGTGACGCAGCCCGTTTATGACGAATTACTTCAATCACACCCGGCAATACGGAAAGGACGATAATCGCCACAATCAATAATTTCAGGTTTTCCTGAACGATGGGCAGATCGCCAAACAGATAGCCTGCATAGGTGAACAGCAATACCCACAGCAGTGCGCCTACAACGTTATACATCGCAAAGTGGCGGTAGGACATGTGTCCCATACCGGCAACAAATGGCGCAAATGTCCGCACGATAGGCACGAAACGCGCCAGGATAATCGTTTTTCCGCCATGACGCTCGTAGAACGCATGGGTTTTATCCAGGTAGCTGCGACGAAAAATTTTGGAGTTCGGGTTACTAAAGAGTTTTTCACCGAACAACCGGCCAATCGTATAGTTCACCGCATCGCCGACAATCGCAGCTACAATCATCAACGCCACCATCAGATGAACATTGAGATCGTTAGTTGGCAGCGCAGAAAGCGCGCCAGCAACAAACAGCAGTGAGTCCCCCGGCAGGAACGGCGTCACTACCAGCCCGGTTTCACAGAACAGGATCAGAAACAGAATCGCGTATACCCAGATACCGTATTCCGCGACCAGCTCTGCCAGGTGCACATCAATGTGCAGAATAAAATCGATAAGAAAGTAAATCAGGTCCATAGTTTTGCCTTTATACGACTCAAATTAGTCCGCCAGAAATAGCGGGCCCATTGGCGGTTTTGGCAGGTCGAACCGGTCAGGGTAATCTACCGCGACCAAATACAGTCCTTCCGCTTTCGCCGTTGCCGCTGCCAGCGTTCTGTCCTTCGCTGCTAACAGTTCTGCTATCCAGCTCTCCGGCTGGTTGTTGGCGCCTACTTCCATCAGGCTGCCGACAATATTCCTGACCATATGATGTACAAAGGCATTCGCTTTAATATCCACCACCACATATGCACCAAAACGTTCAACGTTAATGTGCATCACGTTACGCCACGGTGTGCGCGACTGGCACTGCACCGCACGAAACGAGGTAAAATCATTTTCGCCGATCAGACACTGGGCTGCACGATGCATACGTTCAGCATCCAGCGGCTCATAGTAATGGGTTACCCCTTTGCCCAAAACCGCAGGGCGCAACCGATGATTGTAGATGATGTAGCGATAACGGCGAGCCGTGGCGCTAAATCGGGCATGAAAATCATCAGGTACAGCTTTCACCCAGCGCACGGCGATGTCACCAGGTAAATTCGCATTTACGCCCAACGTCCAGGCGGCGTCTTTACGCACAGCGTGCGTTTCAAAATGCACGACCTGCCCTGTGCCATGAACGCCCGCATCCGTGCGCCCCGCACAAAAGACATTGATACGCTCATTCGCGACCTGAGAAAGCGCTTTTTCCAGCTTTTCCTGAACGCTACGCACTTCGTTCTGGCGCTGCCAGCCATAATATTTGCTGCCGTCATACTCAATGCCCAGCGCAATTTTATGGGTTAGCGGCTGTTGCAGGTCCGACATTAGTACAGATACTCCTGCACCAGTTTCTCCGCAATTTTCACCGCCATCAACGCGCCGCCAAAACGCACGTTGTCTGCCACGGACCAGAACTGAACCTGCTCCGGCATACCGTAATCGTTATGTACACAGCCGATGGAAAGATGTGGCGTACCTGACGCATCGCCAACCTGAGTCGGGAAATCGGTCTCTTCCGACAACGCCACGTCTTCAGCGCGAGAAAACGCATCGCGCGCTTCTTCCGCAGCTAATGGACGCAGAGCTTCAAAATTCACCATCTGCGCGTGACCGTAGAATACCGGTGACTGTACGATGCTAGCGGAGATAAGCAGACCGTCATCCTGCATAATTTTGCGCACTTCATCAACGATACGACGTTCTTCACGCACGCTACCTTCGCGATCTGGCAGCAGCGGCAGCATATTGAATGCCAGCTGGCGACCAAAGAAATCGTCTTCGTCAATCGGGATACCATTGAGCAGTTTCGCACTTTGCCCTGCCAACGCATCCACCGCTTTTTTACCGTGCGCGGAGGCCGACAGAATATTGGTCACCGTAATACGTGAAAGACCACCGTCATCAATCAGCGGTTTCAGCGCAGACAACAGTTGACTGGTCAGGCTATTAGGGACCGCAATCACATTGCGGTTGCGGTAATCTGCCAACACGAACGGGTTAACGTCCGGAACCACCAGCGGAACGTCAGGCTCAAGTGCGAACAAACCACTGCTGTCGATAACCAGGCAACCGGCATTGGTTGCTTCTTCCACCCATGCAGCGGTGGCCTCAGCGCCCGCAACAAAAAATGCCAGTTGTGCCTGGGTCCAGTCAAAGTCTGCAACATCCTGAACAATGACCGATTTACCGTTAAAACGCAGGTGCTCACCGGCACTTTCGTTACGCGCCAGCGCAAAAATTTCACCGACCGGGAACTGGCGTTCAGCCAGCGTATCGAGCAGGGCTTCGCCTACGGCGCCCGTTGCGCCCAGAATGGCAATGTTCCAGCCTTCAGACATGGTGATTTACTCCAGAAATACATAAGCGTCCCTGTCGCATTATTCGACAGGGAGCATTAAGAAGACATTAATGTGCCGGGTGATGAACAGCGTTAAAACCCAGCTTACACAGCAAGGCGGCTGCCGTCTCGTCGTCACACATCACGTATAAAGACGACCATTCACGGCGCTCAAGATAATTTTTACGCAGTTTATCAAATTCACCCGGAATTCCAGCGACTTTACGCAGCGGCGCATCATCGCGGCGCACATCATACACTAAATGCGCCAACCTTTTCAGCGTTGGCTGATCTAACGGGCCATGCAACGTGATACGACCGAATTCCGGCGCAGGTAACAGGGTATTCAGCGCCACGTGCTGCTCGCGACCAATAAACTTGCTATAGGCCTCAAAGACCTGCGTGGTCCCACGAGCCTTTCCTTCCAGGGTATATCCGGCAATGTGCGCGGTGCCAATATCGGCTTTCTCCAGCAACGCCACATTGAGATCCGGCTCGCCTTCCCAGACATCCAGCACCACGCTCAGTGCCTGCCCGGCGTTAAGCCGGTTCAGTAATGCCGTATTGTCGATAACCGGCCCACGGCAGGCGTTGATCAGAATAGTGCCGGGCTTCAGTCGACTCATCAGCGCGTCATCCGCCAGGTGCAGTGTCTTATACGGGCCGTCTTTAAATAGCGGCGTATGGAACGTCAGCACATCGGCCTGCTGTACCAGTTCGTCCAGCGAGCGGAAATCGCCCTCGTCACCGCGATCGGCTCTTGGCGGATCGCACAGCAAAGTACGGATCCCCAGCGCTTCCAGTCGCGCCTGCAAACGTCCACCTACGTTGCCAACACCGACGATACCCACGGTACGATCGCGTAACGCAAAACCGTCGCGTTCCGCCAGCATCAACAACGCTGAAAAAACATATTCTACGACCGCAATCGCATTACATCCGGGCGCTGCGGAAAAACCGATTCCCGACTGCGCAAGCCAGGCTTCATCCACATGGTCCGTGCCTGCGGTTGCCGTACCGACAAATTTAACCGGTTTTCCGCTGAGCAGTGATTCATTGACTTTCGTCACCGAGCGCACCATTAAAGCATCCGCATCATCCAGTTCCGCAACGGGAATCGGACGGCCAGGAACCGCTTTGACCTCCCCCAAACGACTGAACAGTTCGCGGGCATAGGGCATATTTTCATCAACGAGGATTTTCACGTCTTTCGCACCTGTTTGAGAACGAGAGTTAACCGGGCAAGTGTGCCATAATCTCGCCGCCAGGCATACTGCGAGACCTGGTCAGCACAGATTTAAGGAACAGAGACGATGCAGCCCATTTCAGGTACGCCCGCTCGCCCTCCCGGCGAAGGCCAAAATGTCCCCTCCGTTGCAGGTGAGCAACCGTTATCCACGTTACAACGTACCGTGCTGGAACGGCTGATTACCCGTTTGATTTCGCTCACCCAACAGCAAAGCGCTGAGGTGTGGGCTGGAATGAAACACGATCTGGGCGTAAAAAGTGACACACCGTTGCAGTCACGTCACTTTCCTGCCGCAGAGCAAAACCTGAACCAGCGGCTGGAAGTCGCACAGCAGAACCATGCTAATCGTCAGGTACTGTCGCAGCTTACTGAACTGTTAAGTCAGGGAAATAACCGTCAGGCGGTGAGTGATTTTATTCGCCAGCAGTATGGGCAGACGGCGCTTAGCCAACTCACGCCGGAACAATTGAAGAACGTGCTAACCCTGTTGCAACAAGGTCAGCTTTCAATACCGCAGCCGCAGCAGCGTCCGGCTACCGATCGTCCGTTACTCCCCGCAGAGCACAATACGCTGAACCAGTTGGTTACCAAACTGGCGGCGGCCACGGGAGAATCCGGTAAGATGATCTGGCAATCTATGCTGGAGCTGTCTGGGGTAAAAAGCGGAGAGCTAATCCCCGCCAAACAATTTACGCATCTGGTCACCTGGCTGCAGGCGCGTCAGACGCTCAGTCTGCAAAGTGCCCCGACGCTACAAACGCTGCAGGCGGCGCTGAAGCTGCCGTTAGAGCCCAATGAGCTGACGGCAATCAAAGAGTACGCGCAACAGACGTATCAGATCCAACCACAATCGATTCTGACCACAGTTCAGGTGCTGGACTTGCTGAATCAAATCTTCCTGCGCCGCGTGGAACGTGACCGGGAGCAGGAATTAAACGATCCGCGCCATCCCCAACCCATTTACAGCCCGTTCGCGCCGATGATTGAAACGGTTAAATCACTGTCGGCACGACCGGGACTGATATTTATTGCCTTGATGATTGCGTTAGCCATTTTCTGGCTGGTCGCTTAGCCTTTTCGCAGAGTCAGCAACGTCACAACAATCCCCACCACGGCGGATATCGCCCCGGCAAGGAATACCGAGGGATAACCGTACGCGGTGGCCAGCACCCCGGCGACAGGGCCGCTTACGCCGTAGGAGATATCCTGAAATGCGGCGTAACCGCCTAACGCCGTACCACGAACCTGTGCTGGCACTCGCTTCACAACCTCAACGCCCAATGCCGGGAAGATAAGCGAACACCCGGCCCCGGTTAATGCCGCCCCGAGCAGAGCAACCCAGGCAGAGGGAGCCTGCCACAGCAGGATCAGGCCCGCAGTTTCAACCAGCAATGAGACAACGGCGACCTTCACGCCGCCGAACCGGTCCGGCATCCAGCCAAACAGAATGCGCATCAGCACAAATGCCCCGCCAAACGCGGTCAGGGTGAATCCCGCCATCGTCCAGCCATTGCTGACAAAATAGAGCGAAATAAACGTACCGATGACGGCAAAACCCACGCCCTGCAATGCCAGACCCAGGCCCGGTTTCCAGATAAGCCCGACCACGCTCCACAGTGAAGGTCGTTCCCCGGCATGCGCAGGCACTTTACGAACGGTGCCGTTGAATGCCCAGGCCAGCAGCGGTAATACCATAGTGGTTCCCGCCAGCACCGCGAAGCCAAAGTGGCTATGGATCAGCAAGCCCAACGGCGCACCGGCAGCCAGCGCACCGTAAATCGCCATCCCGTTCCACGACATTACTTTACCGGATCGCGTTGGGCCAACCAGCCCCAGTCCCCAGGTCAGGGTTCCGGTGAGCAGTTGGCTTTCGCCAAAGCCGAGGATCAAACGCCCGACGATTAACAACGCAAATTTCACCGGGACAGAGACAGGCAATAGCGCGGCTAAAAGCCACGCCGCCCCCGCCAGCGCACAGGCAAACATCCCCTGTAACGCCGAACGTTTAGCGCCATATTGATCGGCTAAGCGCCCGGCGTAGCCGCGGGTTAAGACCGTTGCCAAAAACTGTACGCCTACGGCGATACCAACCATGGTGTTGCCATAGCCCAGCTCGTGGTGCACAAACAGAGGAATGACGGGCAAAGGCAGACCGACCGTCATGTAGGTCAGAAAAACCGCAAAAGCGATACGAAACAGCGAAAAGTTCGCCGACGGTGTTTTTTCTTGTTGGGTTACTGCTGTCATGCGTTACTCCAAAATGCAGAGTAAGGCGAGGAATGCCCACGCCCCCTCTACCTGACTTTCAGGATTAAGGTGCGTTGGATAACGTTAAACGCTTACGCATTATCAAGAGGATAATGTTGAAGCTGGAGTCTGCCTGTGAGGGGCTAAACTTGTCAACCTCGAAATCACCGAAGGCATCCACAAAACAGAGGGTTATATTATTGAAGAAAAGCACTAACAATGAGGAAATAGTTTTCAATCAGAGGGACACTCAACGATCTTTTTTGCCGGAATATATTTTTAGGGACACGGTAATGAAAGCATTTTCGCTTATTGCTCTCATCCTGATGCTTTGCGGCTGCTATGCGCCTCATCAAGACAGCACACAGGCTGTAAAACAATTCTATCTCGCGTGGATGTCCGCCTACACACAAGATCGAGATACGTCCGCGCTCATGCAACTTTATGTGGCGAAAGACGTTATCGACCGTCTGGCGCTGATTGACAGCCTTTACGAGCAGGAAATAATAAATTCTGACTATTTTATGTACGTGCAGGATTACGACCCTGAATGGATCCCGCGGCTACGGGTTGGAGCGGCTCAGCCCTTTCTCGGTGGTGAAAAGGTGGAAGTACAATTAGGTGGGCCGGCAGGCGAAGCACCCATGCAACTGGAAGTGTATACGCGTTGGGAAGAAGGTCGCTGGAAAATTTATCGCGTGCGGGATCTGGATAATCAATTTGAACAGCCAATCTACAGCACTGGTGATATCACACGAGCCAAAGCCTGGTCGGTGGAAATCGCGCCGGAGTACGAAAAAATGAATAAATAAAAAAGGGAGCCATCGGGCTCCCTTCTACATCATCTTGCAGACTTACGCTTTCAGCTTACGCATGACCAGCGTCGCGTTAGTGCCGCCAAAGCCGAAGCTGTTGGACATCACGGTGGTCAGCGCCTGCTCAGTCGGTTTGGTCACGATGTTCAGACCTTCCGCCTGCTCGTCCAGCTCTTCAATGTTGATGCTCGGCGCGATAAAGCCGTGTTCCAGCATCAGCAGAGAGTAGATAGCTTCCTGCACGCCAGCCGCGCCCAGTGAGTGACCAGTCATCGCTTTGGTTGCAGAAATTGCCGGGCTGTTGTCGCCAAACACTTCACGGATTGCGCCCAGCTCTTTCACGTCGCCTACCGGAGTAGAAGTACCGTGAGAGTTCAGGTAGTCGATCGGGGTGTCTACACCGTGCATCGCCATCTGCATGCAACGTACTGCGCCTTCGCCAGACGGGGCAACCATGTCTGCGCCATCAGAGGTAGCGCCGTAACCGACGATTTCCGCGTAGATATGCGCGCCACGAGCCAGAGCGTGTTCCAGCTCTTCGACCACGACCATACCGCCGCCGCCTGCGATAACAAAACCGTCGCGGTTTGCATCATAGGTACGGGAAGCTTTAGACGGATCGTCGTTATATTTGGTAGACAGCGCGCCCATGGCGTCGAATTCACACGCCATTTCCCAGCACAGCTCTTCGCCGCCGCCAGCAAACACGATGTCTTGTTTACCCAGTTGAATTTGTTCTACTGCGTTGCCGATGCAGTGCGCAGATGTCGCACAGGCAGAGCTGATGGAGTAGTTTACGCCGTGAATTTTGAATGGCGTTGCGAGGCAGGCAGAAACGCCGGACGCCATCGCTTTGGTGACCACATACGGGCCAACCGCTTTCAGACCACGCGGGCTACGCATTGCGTCAGCGCCGAACACCTGAAAACGCGGGGAACCGCCGCCGGAACCTGCAATCAGGCCAACGCGCGGGTTATTCTGGTAATCTTCTGCAGCAAGACCGGCATCCGCCACAGCCTGCTCCATGGAAAGGAATGCATAGATGGATGCGTCGCTCATGAAGCGCACTACTTTGCGGTCAATGAGGCCAGTGGTATCCAGTTTTACGTTGCCCCATACGTGGCTACGCATGCCGGAGTCCTTCAGCTCCTGAGAGAAAGTGATCCCTGAACGTCCTTCACGCAGAGATGCCAGGACTTCCTGCTGGTTATTACCGATGCTGGAAACGATGCCCAAGCCAGTAATCACTGCACGTTTCATTCAATACCTCTGTAAGTCGCACTATTTTAAAGTTTCGAGTGGCACAATAGCGTACACTTGTACGCCGAACAAGTCCGATCAGCCATTTAATGTGGAAATTTGCGCAGCCAGGCACTCATCGCTAAGATCGGGGCACAGCCTGCCAGACGAGTAACTTACGTGAAACAATACGCTATACAACCTGCCAACCTTGAATTCAACGCTGAGGGTACACCTGTTTCCCGAGATTTTGATGATGTCTATTTTTCCAATGATAACGGGCTGGAAGAGACACGTTACGTCTTCCTCGGCGGGAATCATCTCGCACAGCGATTCCCTGTGCATTCACGCCCCCTCTTCGTGGTGGCAGAAAGTGGGTTTGGCACCGGGCTTAACTTCCTGACTCTCTGGCAGGCATTCGCTGATTTTCGCGATACGCACCCTGACGCAACTCTGAAAAGATTACATTTCATCAGTTTTGAAAAATATCCGCTGACGCGTGAAGATTTAACTTTAGCCCATCAGCACTGGCCGGAGCTTGCCCCGTGGGCCACGGCGTTACAGGCGCAGTGGCCGCTGCCGCTGGCGGGATGCCATCGTCTGCTTCTTGATGATGGGCGCGTCACGCTGGATTTGTGGTTTGGCGATATTAACGAACTGACCAGCAAACTCGATGATTCCCTGAATCAAAAAGTGGACGCCTGGTTCCTGGACGGTTTCGCCCCGGCGAAGAATCCGGACATGTGGACGCCAACGCTGTTTAACGCGATGGCCCGACTGGCTCGCCCCGGCGGCACGCTGGCTACCTTCACATCGGCAGGCTTTGTGCGACGGGGGTTGCAGGAAGCCGGATTTACGATGCAAAAGCGCAAAGGCTTTGGCCGCAAACGCGAAATGCTTTGTGGCGTTATGGAACAGACTCTGGCACTCCCTTCATCGGCTCCGTGGTTCACGCGCACGGGCACAGATAAGCGCGAAGCCGCTATTATTGGCGGTGGCATCGCCAGCGCATTGCTGTCGCTGGCGCTACTGCGCCGCGGCTGGCAGGTCACGCTGTATTGCGCAGATGAAAAACCTGCTGAAGGCGCATCAGGTAACCGTCAGGGCGCGCTCTATCCGTTACTCAGCAAGCATGACGCGGCCATTAATCTCTTTTTCCCCACCGCGTTTACCTTCGCCCGCCGCCTGTATGATGCCCTTCCGGTAGAGTTCGCGCATGACTGGTGCGGCGTGACGCAACTGGCATGGGATGAAAAAAGTCAGCAGAAAATCACTCAAATGCTGTCTCTTGAACTGCCCGATGCGCTTGCCGTCGGCGTTGACGCAGAGCAGGTTTTACAGACCACCGGCGTCGAAACCGGGTGCGGCGGGATTCAGTATCCTGCCAGTGGATGGCTGTGCCCGGCGCAGTTAACCGCTGCCGTACTGGACTATGCCACAACCCTGGGATTACGCACCCGCTACCAACATACTCTGGCCTCACTTTCACGCCAGACAGCAGGCTGGCAATTGCAGTTTGCCTGTGGAGAAACCGCCACTCACGCAGCGGTGGTTCTGGCTAACGGCCATCGCATTAACAGCTTTGAGCAGACACAGACGTTACCGGTCTATTCCGTTGGCGGCCAGGTGAGTCATATCCCCACCACGCCCGCGCTGTCAGCGCTACGCCAGGTGTTGTGCTACGACGGTTACCTCACGCCGCATAACCCGCAAAACCAGCAACACTGCATTGGTGCCAGCTATCATCGTGGGAGTGAAGAGACTGAGTATCGCGAGGAGGACCAGCAGCAAAATCGTCAGCGCTTAATCGACTGCTTCCCGCACGCCGCATGGGCAAAAGAGGTGGACGTCAGTGCGCATGCTGCCCGCTGCGGGGTCCGCTGCGCTACGCGCGATCACATCCCGATGGTGGGTAATGTCGCGGACTATGACGCCACGCTCAGCCAGTACGCCACGCTTGCCGAAGACAAAGCGCATGCGGTGAACGCCCCAGTTTATGCTGATTTATTTATGCTGGGGGCATTGGGGTCACGCGGGTTGTGTTCAGCCCCACTGTGTGCAGAAATTCTGGCATCACAAATGAGCGATGAACCTATTCCTATGGATGCCAATACGCTGGCGGCACTGAACCCGAATCGGTTGTGGGTCAGGAAGTTATTGAAGGGAAAAGCGGTGAAATAAGATACCCTCTCATCATTGCCTGATGCGCTACGCTTATCAGGCCTACAAACTGAACCCGAATCGTCAGTCCACGTAGGCCGGATAAGACGCCTTAACGTCGCCATCCGGCACAATCCACTGCAATTATTGTTTTGTCGCCTTCTGGAACAGCATGTCCCACATCTCTTTCACTAACGCCTGGTCACGCGGCGAAAGTTCGCCTGCGCTAATCGCTTTTTCCAGGCTGCTGGTCACATTGGCGTACAATGCCTCAGCGGAATGGTCCTCGCCAGCATCCAGCTCTGCTACGGCCAGCGTCAGGTGCCCACGCAAATAGCCACTGGCAAACAACTCATCATCGCTGGCGTGCTCTACCATATCGTCGATTAATGCCAGAATGCGTGATTCAAACTCCGCGATCATCTTCTTTCCTCATTGTAAACGTGGCGGCGGCTTCAGTTGAGCGCTTCGGGCCACGGGAATTGTTCCGCCTTAAGTTCAGGCGTGTGATAATAATTCTGTAACGCGTTAATAAAGCGCGCTGGACGCTCCGGGATCCCCTTTTCCAGATACTCCATCACCTGGGCATGCACACGACGCTGGAATACCACGCGATCCGGTTCAAAGTCTCCGTTCAGATTGTCGCAACTGACGTTAAACGGATAGCCCGCCGCCATGCAGAACAGCCAGTCAAACGCCTGCGGCTTCACTTCCACATCTTCAAACTGGCATTGCGTGTTCGCGTCGCGTCCGTCCGGGCAGTACCAGTAACCAAAGTCAATCAGCTCACGACGCGCTTTACCCGCAATACACCAGTGCGAAATTTCATGTAAGGCGCTGGCGTAATAACCATGCGCAAAAACGATACGGTGATACGGTACTTCCGCATCAGCAGGAAGATAGATCGGTTCGTCATCGCCTTTAATCAGACGGGTATTAAATTCATCGGCAAAGCAGCCGTTAAAAATCTCAATTAACTGTTCGTAGTGATGGGTGTTATTCATTAGTTCATCCCCAGCCAGTGGAGAATCTCCTGTCCATGATTATCGTAAAGTAGCTTGGCGCTCATTACGGCGGAGACAATAACGATCATAGGCCGAATGAGTTTTTGTCCTTTGCTGAGCACCAGTCGCGATCCCATCCGTGCGCCAATAAACTGGCCAATGAGCATCACAAACCCGGTCGCCCAAATCACTTTGCCGCCGAGGGCAAACAGCAACAACCCACCGATATTCGAGGTGGCATTTAATACTTTGGCGTGGGCCGTCGATTTCGCCAGGTTATATCCGCACAGCATGACAAAAGCCAGCGCGTAGAACGATCCCGCTGCCGGACCAAAAAAGCCATCGTAAAAACCAACGCAGCCTCCGGCCACCAGCGCGAAAGGCAAACCGTGCAGTCGACGCTGCCGGTCTTCTTCGCCCACTCTGGGCATCAACAGAAAGTAGAGGCCAATACAGATAACCAGCACCGGCAGGATCTGGCGTAATATGTCGGACTGCACATGCTGGACCAACAATGCGCCGCTCATTGAACCGACAAAGGTCATGAAGATGTTGAGCTTCTGATCCGCCAGATTAACCACGCCCCGGCGAATAAAATAGATCGAGGAAGAGATAGATCCCCCGCAGGCCTGCAGCTTATTGGTGGCCAGTGCTTGCGCGGGCGGCATTCCGGCCGCCATCAATGCCGGGATGGTGAGTAAACCGCCGCCCCCGGCCAGAGAGTCAATAAAACCTGCCAGCATTGCCACAAAAAAAAGCACACCCAACAGCAGTGGCGACACCATAAACAGAGAGACAAAATGATCCATTAGAGTACATGCTCATCCAGTAGCGCCTGGCAGGAAGGCGGCAACGGCGGCGGTGTCTTCTTCTCAGGCTTGGTGGTTCCAGGTTTAGGAGGTTCGAACCAGCTTTGCAGCTCTGCGCCACAGCCGTCACCCGGTGGGGGCAAAGGTTGATCTTCGCACTCCAGGCTGTCAGCAGGACAACGTAATCGTACGTGCATATGCGCACGATGCTGGAACCACGGTCGCACTTTACGCAACCAGTCCCTGTCGGTCCCTGCATCCAGACACAGTTGCTGCTTAATCGCCGGATTCACAAAAATACGCGTGACTTCATTATCTTTTGCCGCCAGCCTAATCAGGCTGAAAATCTCCGGCTTCCACAGCGACGGCACGACATGTTTGCCATCCCGTGAGACCAAATCTAACGCCTGAGGACGCAGCAATTGTGACTGGGTCCAGCGCGTTTTTGGCAGTTGCAGGAAAATATCGACATCCAGTCCCGTCTGGTGGCTGGCGTGACCGCCATTGAACCGCCCACCGGCCGGCATGCCCATATCGCCGATTAACACCGTGCCCAGCCCCAGATTATTCGCCTGATTACTCAGACGCTGGATAAACATCACCAGGTCCGGATGACCAAAGTAACGACGCTGATCGGTGCGCATCACCTGATAGTGTTCTGACTGTACAGGCAGCGTATCTGCACCAACAATGCAGCCATTGGAGAACGCGCCGATAGACTGCGCGCTGCCTGCCACCGGATGGGTAATTTTCTGCCAGGGCGTCGCCGCCAGACAGGCGGTACTGGCAAACAGAGCCAGCGCCGCAAGTGCCATTTTGTTCATCTCTTACCAGCGTGGAATATCGGTCTTCACGTCCGCGTTTTGCGCCCGCTGACGCAGCAGGTGATCCATCAATACGATCGCCAGCATCGCTTCGGCGATCGGCACAGCGCGGATCCCAACGCATGGATCGTGACGACCTTTAGTGATCATGTCGACTTCTTCACCGAAGCGGTTAATGGTACGACCTGGAACGGTAATACTGGACGTCGGTTTCAGCGCCATATGTGCAACAATTTGCTGCCCGCTGCTGATCCCGCCCAGAATGCCGCCCGCATGGTTACTCTGGAAACCGTCTTTGGTGATTTCATCACGGTTTTGGCTGCCGCGCAGCGCGACAACGTCAAACCCATCACCAATCTCTACGCCCTTAACGGCGTTAATGCTCATCAGCGCATGGGCAATGTCGGCATCCAAGCGGTCAAATACAGGTTCACCGAGACCCGCAGGTACGCCGCTTGCCACTACGGTGACCTTCGCTCCGATGGAGTCGCCCTCTTTTTTCAGGCCGCGCATCAGTTCATCGAGCGCCTCGATTTTATCCGGATCCGGGCAAAAGAACGGGTTAAGCTCCACCTGAGACCAGTCTTTAATCTCCAGCGGGATATCGCCCATCTGCGTCAGACAGCCGCGAATTTCAACGCCGAATTTTTCCGCCAGATATTTTTTGGCAATCGCCCCGGCCGCCACGCGCATCGCTGTTTCACGTGCGGATGAGCGTCCACCTCCACGATAGTCGCGCAGACCGTATTTTTGCTCATAGGTATAGTCGGCGTGACCAGGACGAAAAACATCCTTAATCGCGCTGTAATCCTGTGAACGCTGATCGGTATTTTCGATCAGCAGACCAATGCTGGTACCGGTGGTCACGCCTTCGAACACACCAGAGAGGATTTTCACCTGATCCGGTTCACGGCGCTGCGTAGTGTAACGCGACGTCCCCGGGCGACGTCTGTCGAGATCGTGCTGCAGGTCAGCTTCTGTCAGAGAAATGCCCGGCGGAACACCATCGACAATACAACCGAGCGCCAGCCCGTGTGATTCGCCGAATGTGGTTACGCGAAAGAGTTGCCCAATTGTGTTTCCTGCCATCACGGCTCCGTTATGAGTGTTGTGTTTGTGCGCGTGTATTTAGTCTTTATAAATGCTGAAATGCTCGCGAGCAGCAACTAACTGTTCTTTGGTCAGCATGAATACACCGTCACCGCCGTTGTCAAACTCCAGCCAGGTGAACGGTACATCCGGGTATTGCTCTATCAGATGTACCATGCTGTTTCCGACTTCACAAATCAGAATACCGTTATCTGCCAGGTAATCTGGAGCGTTCCCCAGAATGCGGCGAGTCAGTTTCAGCCCATCGCTACCTGACGCCAGACCCAGCTCAGGTTCATGACGATATTCGTTTGGCAGATCGGACATATCTTCCGCATCGACATACGGCGGGTTGGTCACAATCAGGTCATACTGCACTTTCAGCAGATCGCGGAACAGATCGGAGCGGATCGGCGTCACGTGATGGATCAGACCATGTTCCTCAATATTGTGTTCGGTCACCGCCAGCGCGTCAGTGGAAATATCCACCGCATCCACTTCGGCTTCCGGGAAAGCATACGCGCAGGCAATAGCGATGCAGCCGCTGCCGGTACACATATCAAGGATATGCTGCGGCTGCTCATTGATGAGGCCCGCAAAACGATTATTGATCAGTTCGCCAATCGGTGAGCGTGGAACCAGCACGCGTTCATCAACATAAAACTCATGCCCGCAGAACCAGGCTTTATTGGTCAGATAAGCAACCGGGATACGCTCGTTGACGCGGCGAATCACGCGTTCAACAATACGATGGCGCTCGCTGGAGGTCAGACGCGCAGTGCGCATATCTTCAGGTATATCCAGCGGTAAATAGAGCGACGGCAGCACCAGCTGTACGGCCTCGTCCCATGGGTTATCCGTGCCATGGCCATACCAGATGTTCGCCGCGCTAAAACGGCTGACCGCCCAACGCAACATGTCCTGAATGGTATGCAGTTCACTCACTGCTTCATCGACGAAAATTTTATCCACGTATTCCTCCAGGGCATGCTCGTATTAATTTCGGCGGCTAGTTTGCCACGAAGACGGCGATAAATCAGCATTCACACCGAGCCTGAACGCGAAAATTGCGTTTTAAGCGATCGGATGCCCGTCGAGTCGGGTTAAACTAACGGAAAATAAAAGATGAGACTCTCGAATGAAAAAGAAAACATCGCTCAGCGAGGAGGATCAGACGCTGTTTCGCCAGCTGATGACCGGCACGCGTAAAATTAAGCAAGACACTATTGTTCACCGACCGCTACGTAAAAAAATCACCGAGGTCCCGGTTAAAAGGCTGTTGCAGGAACAGGCTGATGCCAGCCACTATTTTTCTGACGAATTTCAGCCGTTGCTGAACACGGACGGCCCGGTGAGATATCTGCGTGCTGACGTCAGCCATTTCGAACTGAAGAAAATGCGTCGTGGCGACTACTCCCCGGAGCTATTTCTCGATTTGCACGGACTGACCCAGCAACAGGCCAAACAGGAATTAGGCGCGCTAATCGCCGCCTGTCGTCGTGAGCACGTATTTTGCGCCTGCGTTATGCATGGCCACGGAAAGCATATTCTTAAACAGCAAACGCCTCTCTGGCTGGCACAGCATCCGCACGTGATGGCCTTTCATCAGGCGCCGAAAGAGTATGGGGGCGACGCCGCGCTGCTGGTGCTGATTGAAGTGGAAGAGTGGCTGCCGCCAGAACTTCCCTGATGCAGAAAAACAGAAAGAGCCGCGTTTGCGGCTCTTTTATTTTCCGGATGGTGGTTGTGCCTTATCCGGCCTACTTATATCGCTTTCGCCATTTTGAGGTTACACGGGCTCATCTGCCAGTTGAAAACCCCTTTTCCGCTTTCATCAAGCGTTACGCTGGCAATCGCAGACGTGGTAAACATCGGCGGAGTTTCGCCTGGGCAAAGCTCAGACACCAGATACCCCACTAAAGGCAAGTGAGAGATCACCAGCGCCGTGGCGATACCTTCATTGGCCAGAGCCTGTAAATAGGCGCTGACCAGACCGACATCGCCGCAGGGAGTCAGCTCCGGCAAAACATCCACGCCGGTTGGCAGGTTCATGCATTCCCCCACCACATCCAGCGTTTGTTCGGCTCGCAGGAACGGGCTCACCAGAACGCGTTCGATATCCACTTTTTGACCTTTCAGCCAGTTCGCCATCAGGCGAGATTCGTCACAACCACAAGAGGTTAAAGGACGAACCGAATCACTGGCGGCATCGAGGGCCGCGTCGCCGTGACGCATGATAAAAACTTGCATATTGCACCGCTTTTGTTAACCAGAATCACCAACACCAGTTAGTCACAGCCCCTATTGACCGTGGTAACGATATGGTGGCCGGCATTGTGCCTTATCCATTCACCGAATGAAACGCTGTTTTTTACCTCAACGGCGTAAGTATAGTCAATCTCTGTTTACATTTTGAGCATGGGCCATACATTCAGTGCGGATTCATCCTACCTTTGACCTCATGAATTCAGGTCAGTTTCCCTACTATTCCAGAATCTTTCACCACGTTCCGCCATCAGCAATAATTGCTCACACGGTGTAAACCGCGAGCCATATTGTGTTGATAGCCGTTGCAGAGCCGCAACTACTTCACCCGCGCCGAGCGAATCCATATACCGGAACGGGCCGCCGAGGAATGGCGGAAAACCAATACCAAATACAGCACCGATGTCGCCATCACGCGCGCTGCGGACGACTTTCTCGTCGAAGCAGCGTGCTGCTTCATTGAGCATTAACATGACGCACCGCTCAGCAATTTGCGTGGCGGGGAGTCGGGCCTGGCCCTGAGCGCCAATAAGCGTATAAATTGCAGGGTCGACCTGTTTTTTGCTTTTACGCCCTTTCGCCCCATAAAGATAGAAACCACGACCATTTTTTCTACCTTTGCGATCGTCATTCAAAATTGAAGCAACAACATTTGCAGGCGCGCTAAAACGTTCTCCATACGCGGCCTCAAGCACAGGTATAATTTTAGTGCCCGTATCAATTCCGACCTCATCCAAAAGTTGGATTGGCCCAACCGGAAAACCAAACTTAACCAGCGCGGCGTCAATGGCTTCAACCCGCTCGCCTTCGGTTAACAGGCGTATAGCTTCATTGATGTAAGGCGCTAAAATGCGGTTAACGTAAAACCCGGCCTTATCTCTGACGACTATCGGTGTTTTACCCTGTTTTTTCGCCAACTTGACGGTTGTTGCAATAGTTTGCTCAGAGGTCGTAGCATGCGGAATGACCTCAACCAGCGGCATTTTTTCAACCGGGCTAAAAAAGTGCAAACCAATCACTTGTTCAGGTCTGGCAGCCTTAGCCGCAATATCACTAATCGGTAAAGATGAGGTGTTGGAAGCAAAAATAGTGTGAGGTGCGCAATTTTGTTCAACTTCTGCCACCATCTGTTGTTTTAACGCCAGATCTTCGAACACGGCTTCAATAACCAGATCGCGATGCGCAAAACCACGATAATCGGTAGATCCCGAGATTAACGCCAGCTGTTTATCGCGCTCGCTGGCTTTGATATGACGGCGACGAACCTTCGTTTCAAGCTGATCCCAACTGTACTTCAGCGCGTGGTTGATTCCCTTAGCATTAATATCTTTGATACGGACTGGCAAGACACCTTTACAGGCCGTCACATAGGCGATACCACCGCCCATCAGACCGCCACCCAGAATACCGACGCTGCTTAGCGGCCCCGCCTTTGCATCACTACCAGGATCCTTTTTCACGTCTGTATTGGCAAAAAAGATGTGCCGCAGCGCCTGAGACTGGGGGGTCATCGCCAGCTCCCCAAATGCGCGGGCTTCTGCGTCATAACCGCTACTGCTTCCTTGCGCAAGGCCGGTTTCAATGACCTCAAGAATACGTTCCGTCGCGGGATAATTTCCCTGCGTTTTTTGCGCCGTCTTTTTACTGGCCATACGGAATAGCAGTGCTCGTCCCAGCGGTCCCGCTAACACCCGCTCACGTACGGGCAGGCCCCGGTGTGAAGAACTGTCTTTTTTAGCCAGTTCAACGGCAGCTTCCAGTAAAATAGACTGCGGCACGACCTCATCCACCAGACCCACTTTAAGTGCCTGTTTTGCGCGCAATTGTTTCCCTGTGAGGATCATATCCAGCGCAGTACTGACGCCAATAAGGCGTGGTAAGCGTTGCGTGCCGCCGGAGCCGGGCAACAGGCCAAGCTGGACTTCCGGCAAACCCAGTACGGTTTTAGCATCATCCGTACAAATACGGTTATGGCAGGCCAACGCCATCTCCAGGCCACCGCCCAGACAAGCGCCGTGAATAGCGGCGATAACCGGGATCGGTAACGCGTGAATTTCTGCCATAATCTGCTGGCCCTGGCGGGCCAGCGTTTCGGCTTCCTGCGCGCTGCGACAGCTACCAATCATGTTGATATCAGCTCCGGCGATGAAGTTATCGGGTTTCGCTGAAATGAACACCACACCGCGCAGCGCTTTGTTGTCGCGAATTTGTTTCAGGATGGCCCGAACCTGAGAAGCAAACTCCGCTTTCAGGGTATTCATTTTCTCTCCGGGCACATCAATGGTGACAACAGCGACGTTATCCAAACGCACATTAAGCGTAAAAGCCGATGTCATTTCCATTATTCCGCCTCCAGAACCATTGCCGCACCCAGACCACCTGCCGCACAGGCGGTCACTAAGCCAAAACCGCCGCCACGGCGGCGTAATTCATTGAGGGTTTGCGTAATCATTCGCGCACCAGTAGCGGCGAAGGGGTGTCCATAGGCAATCGATCCGCCCAGCACGTTAAATTTACTGTCATCAACCTCGCCAGTGGCATGTGCCCTCCCCAACACTTCGCGGGCAAAACGTTCGCTGCCCAGCAACTGAAGATTCGCCAGCGTTTGTGCGGCAAAGGCTTCATGCATATCGATCAAGGTTAAATCCGCCATCGTCAGTCCAGCTCGCTCCAGCGCAAGCGGCGTTGACCACGCCGGCCCCAGCAGCATGTCCTGCCAGACATCAATTGCGGTGAAAGCATAGCTGCGTAAATACCCCAGCGGCACCAGCCCCAGCTCTTTCGCACGCGACTCTGTCATCAATATCACGGCGGCTGCGCCGTCCGTCAGCGGGGTACTGTTCGCCGCAGTCACGGTACCGTGCTTTCGGTCAAATGCCGGACGCAGTTTGGCGTAATCGGCCAGCGTAGAGTTGCCGCGAATGTTGTTATCTTCGGAAAGAGGATCTTTAAACGGTGGCGCGTAGGTGGTCATCACCTCATCGGCGAGCTTTCCTTCAGCCCATGCCTGAGCGGCACGTTGGTGCGAACGATGCGCCAGGGCATCCTGCTGCTCGCGAGTAATGCCATAGGTTTTCGCCATCTGCTCGGCCGTATCCCCCATGCGCAAGCCGGTGGAATATTCAGCGACGGCTGGCGGCACAGGCATCAGGTCACGTAAACGCAGCCGGGAAAACAGTTTCAGGCGTTGCCCTGTCGTGCGGGCTTTATTGACATCCACCAGCACACGCGCCAGCTTTTTGCTGACGCCAATCGGCAGGACTGACGACGAGTCCGCCCCGCCGGCAATTCCGGCGCGAATCGTTCCCGCCATCAGGCTTTCCGCGACATTCGCCACTGCCTGGAAGCTGGTGGCGCAGGCTCGGCTTACGCTGTAGGCATCCGTGTGCACATTCATACCGGTTCCCAGCACGATTTCACGAGCAATATTGGGGGCTTCAGGCATTTGTACAACCTGGCCAAAGACCAGTTGCTCGATCACATCAGCGGGTATTTCGCTACGCGCCAGCAGTTCGCCAACAACCATTTTCCCCAGATCTACGGCGGGAATGCCATGAAATGCGGTTGCCTGACGGGCAAATGGCGTACGCAATCCGCTTACAATGGCGATGCGATCGCCCTGGCGGGTAACCAGCGGTAAAGCCTGACTCATAACACTCCCCTGTAAAAAATAAAAATAAGTGGTCTGACCTGATCACAGTCTTAACCAATTTTTTACATTTAGCCAAGCGGAGAGAAAAGAAAGTGGGAGCTAAGACACAGTGAATAATCACTGACTGTTACGAAAATGCCCTTGCCACCAGGTAGCAAGGGCATAAATAGAAGGGATTAACGCAGGCCCAGCTGGAAAATCAGCGTTTCTGCTTCACAAGCAAAAACAAAGTCAATGTCCAGACGCACACCATCTGACTCCTCAGTAAAAGTAGAGGTGATTTGGCAAGGCTCAGATTCCACGCCACGCGCCTTTTCAGTCAGAGCGGCCAGCGTTTCTTCTGCCTCTGCGCGATTCGCGAACACACGGCTGTATGACGCGGTGCAATCGGAGTTGTCCATGATGGTGCCAACATCCATACAGCAGCAAACCGGGGTTTCATCAGCACTGCATTTACTCATTGTAGATTTCCTCTGTATTCGCACCTGAGGTGCCAGATAAACGATGGGGATATTTTACGCTCCCCTCTTTCGCCTCTCCAGTCGTTAATTGTATGAAATGCGATAAGTGACCGAAATCACACTTAAAAATGATCTAAAACAAAAATCACCCAAACAGGTGAGTGCGCATACCCGCAATTTTGCCAGCTGGATCGCGTTTCCGAGATCAGAATTGAAAATATTTATAAACATACTTGCAACATTTCAGCTGGTCAGACCTATACTCTCGGCACTGGTCTGATTTCTATGTCGTACCTCAGACCCTACACTTCGCGCTCCTGTTACGGTATGTAACATTGTTTGTATAAAAATAAATCTATGAGGTTATGGTCATGAGCCAGAAAACCCTGTTTACAAAGTCTGCTCTCGCAGTCGCAGTGGCAATTATCTCCACACAGGCCTGGTCTGCAGGCTTTCAGTTAAACGAATTTTCTTCCTCTGGCCTTGGCCGGGCATATTCGGGTGAAGGCGCTATTGCAGATGATGCAGGTAACGCCAGTCGTAACCCGGCACTGATTATGATGTTTGATCGCCCCACTTTTTCTGCGGGTGCAGTGTATATCGATCCAGACGTTAATATTTCCGGTAAATCGCCATTCACCGGACGTAGCACCGACGCAGATAACATCGCCCCGACGGCGTGGGTTCCCAACGCTCACTTCGTGATGCCTATCAACGAACAGTTTGGTTGGGGGGCATCTGTCACCTCTAACTATGGTCTGGCGACCGAGTTTAATGACAGCTATATCGTCGGTGAATACGGTGGGAAGACTGACCTTAAAACAGTCAACCTTAACCTGAGCGGTGCCTACCGCCTGAATGACAGCTGGAGCTTTGGTGTTGGTTTTAATGCCGTCTACGCCGATGCAAAAATTGAACGTTATTCCGGTGAAATGACTGCGGGATTACCGAAAGTCAGCAACAAAATTGCCAGCCTGAAGGGTGACGAATGGGGCTACGGCTGGAACGCCGGTATTTTGTACGAGCTGGATAAAAATAACCGTTACGGCTTGACGTACCGCTCTGAAGTTAAAATCGACTTCGATGGCGATTACAAAAGCGGTATTCGCACCCAGGTCAATGGGTTACCTGGCGCAGGCACCGCGTTCCCATGGGGAACAACCAATGCCACCGTCCCAGGTTCTTTGACGCTGAACCTGCCGGAAATGTGGGAACTGTCGGGCTATAACCGCATCGCTCCGCAATGGGCTATTCACTACAGCATGGCTTACACCAGTTGGAGCCAGTTCCAGGAGCTGAAAGCCACCGGCACCAACGGCCAGACACTGTTCTATAAAGAAGAAGGCTTCAAGGATTCTTACCGCATCGCGCTGGGCACAACCTACTATATGGATAAAAGCTGGACCTTCCGTACGGGTATCGCCTATGACGACAGCCCAGTTCCTGCGAGCAAGCGTTCCATCTCCATTCCAGACCAGGACCGCCTGTGGCTGAGTGCGGGTACGACTTACGCATTCAATGATGACGCATCTATTGATGTTGGTGTTTCTTATATGCACGGACAGAAAGTGACCGTCAAAGAAGGCCCGTATACTTTCGACTCTGAAGGTAAAGCCTGGCTGTTCGGTACCAACTTCAACTACGCATTCTGATTTTCTTCCGACGTAAAAAAGGTGAGCTTTTTTAGCTCACCTTTTTATTTGCACCAATTCCTTACTCGGAATCGATATCTTTTAAATCATCCTGAATGGCTTTCGCGTTCGGGTTTTCTTCTGGTTTAAGTTTCCCGCCGTTCGCGATGAAGTCATGACGCTGGAAGTAGGCTTCACGTACCATGATGTAAGGGTCGGAAGACTGACGCAGCAGACCGTCGGAATCAAGCAGCTGTGCGCGGGTTTCAATCCCTTCAACGGTCCATTTACCTATCGACAACGGCCAGGTCAGCCAGGACAATACCGGATACAGCGTATCCACCATATCGCCACCATCATCGCGCAACGTGAAGCTACCGTAGAACGGAAGCTGCATATACGGTCCGTAACCCACGTCATAGTGGCCTAACGTACTGCCAAAGCGGTGTGGTTCAACGCGCTGTAGCTTCGGATTCGCCATACCCGCCACATCGATAAAGCCGCCCATACCCAACAAGGTGTTCAGGAAGAAACGGGTAAAATGCACCATCCCCTGATAAGGATCGCCTTGCAGGAAATAGTTGACCATGACGGCCGGCTCTTCAAGGTTGCCCGTAAAGTTGCTTAAACCATTACGCGCCGGCTGCGGGACATAATCACGCCAGGCTACTGCTACCGGTCGAACAATATAGGGATCTAAAACATTAAAGTTAAAGTTGTACATAGTGCGGTTGAACCCTTCAAATGGATCCGAACGCCCCTGCTGTTCAGTACCGGAGCTCGCACACCCCACCAAAAGTGTGGTTCCCAGCGCAAGCGCCGACAGGCGAAGCTTCATAAGTGTCTCCCTGTGTAATATGGCTATCGCTGATTGCCATCCATGACGGAACGATGACGTATCCGCCTGTTAAGATGTGAGCGATTGTAACAGCACGTCAAACGATGTCTATATACCCGGTCTTACTGATTTGATCATAGCCTGGTAATGCACACTACGCGGCGGTTCTATTTTAGCTAACCCGATAAAAACAAACGTTACCATTTTTGCTATCTCAGACTTTGTCCCGCTGATTTTCGGATAAAAACCGCTACGCTTTAGCAATACATGCTTATTCAGGATTCGGCTATGAATGATATTGAGAAAGAAAAAATCGATCGGCACAGCGACGAAATCCAGGTCGAAAGTGATGAAAAGCTAGAAGGTAAAAAGATAGAGGTCGATGAGGACAGACTCCCCTCCCGGGCGATGGCGATCCATGAACATATCCGCCAGGATGGGGAGAAAGAGATGGAACGTGATGCGATGGCGCTGCTGTGGTCGGCCATCGCTGCCGGGCTATCGATGGGTGCCTCGTTACTGGCAAAAGGGATTTTTCACGTGCAATTAGAAGGCGTGCCTGGAGGTTTTTTACTCGAGAATCTTGGTTATACCTTCGGGTTTATCATCGTCATCATGGCCCGCCAGCAGCTTTTTACCGAAAATACCGTCACTGCCGTACTACCGGTTATGCAAAACCCCACCCTCGGCAATTTTGGCCTGTTAATGCGCCTGTGGGGAGTGGTTTTACTGGGCAATATTATCGGTACCGGCATTGCGGCATGGGCCTTTGAATATATGCCGATTTTTGATGAACAGACCCGCGACGCCTTTGTCAAAATCGGCATGGACGTGATGAAAAACAGCCCAACAGAGATGTTTTCTAACGCGATTATTTCTGGCTGGCTGATTGCCACAATGGTCTGGATGTTTCCTGCGGCCGGTGCGGCGAAGATTGTGGTCATTATTCTGATGACCTGGCTAATTGCGCTAGGCGATACTACACATATCGTCGTCGGCTCAGTGGAAATTCTCTATCTGGTCTTTAATGGTACGCTGCACTGGGGTGATTTCTTCTGGCCCTTTGCGTTACCGACACTCGCCGGAAATATCTGCGGCGGTACGTTTATCTTTGCGCTGATGAGCCACGCGCAGATTCGCAATGATATGAGCAACAAACGCAAGGAAGAAGCCAGGCAGCAAGCCAAACGCGACGAGCAAAAGCAGAAAAACCAGAAAAAACAGGCTTGAATGGTGACTGTTTGAGCAGTCAGGCGGCTTGAGACTTACCGTTGAGGGTAAAAAACGCTATACTCGTGCCGCTTTGTCCCCTTAGTTAAATGGATATAACGAGCCCCTCCTAAGGGCTAGTTGCAGGTTCGATTCCTGCAGGGGACACTCTGAACGCTCATATCCTCTGCTAAAAACCCTTTATCTTGTGACCCAAAACGGCAGAAAAATGTCTCTTCAGCTTAACCCTGTGCCAGGCGATAAAACGGAACATTTCTCACTGTTGCAGTGAGATTATCAGACACCAATGTCTGGCCCGTCGCTACCCGCATCCCTGATTTTCGCAACCTCAGTACGTCAGCCGCTATACGCTGGCTGCCAAACCAGAAAAGTCCGTCCAACGCCGTGACATCCAGTCCTGATTCGAGCGCCATCTTCAGGCGTTCCCGTGGAGATTTCACCGCTTTTGCGATCTGCTGGTAAGGGGCTTCGGTCAACCCTTCTGGATCTATGCGCCGGATACGATGCGACAGCCGGTACTGAAATTCATCCGGTATACCGTCAAGGCTCGCTTTCAGGGTATATACACACCCAAAGCGTTTACCATTGAAGATGACGTTTTTCTGGCTAAGCTGTAGCGCGTCACGCACGCTGGCAATCAATTGCGGGGTGCGAAGTAATAACAACCGAAAAGGCAGCTCAAAGCTGGTCACATAGTCCACGTTCAGTAAGGCAATACGCAAACGCTCTTCCGGGCCGGCCTTCATTTCCCGACATTCCGCAATGACGTCAGCCCATTGGCCGGTAAGACGAGAACTTTCAGCAGCCTCTGTAAAGCTGTACTTTTCAGCCTGATAATCAATACGTCCGCTCACACGGCATTCCCTTCTGGCCACATTCGGTATTTGCTGCTCACTTTACCAGCGACAGACGACTACCGAAAGCCCGGCAACATAACGAATATTGACTCAACTCATATACTTAATTGTTATCACACTGCTAATCTCACGGAATTCATTGGCTGGCGGACAGGGTCACCGTGTTAGAAATCTTTTCTTAACCCACTGAAAAATATCTAACAAATATTTTTCTCATATAAAAACGATGGTTCGTTCAATACGGATCCGAATTTATTTGGGTTAAAAAAGGTACGGTATGAAAGTCACATGGACTGTCACTCCTGCCGGGTACCAGCGTATTACCAAACGCTGTCCCGCATGCAATATAAAACGCGAGTTTGCACCTTCCGGTGCCTTCAGGGTTAATTCACAAAAAAAAGTGCTCGATATCTGGAGCATTTATAAATGCACGCATTGTGAATATACGTGGAATATCTCGCTGTTCTCACGGTTTCACATCAGCAAAATTAATCGAGAGCTGTACCATCGGTTTATCACGAACGATGCCAGTACGGTTCACTATTATTCTCATGATAAAGCCACTCTGAGCCGAAACAACGCTGAGCTTGCGGGTAAGCCTGATTTTTGTGTTCAGGAGCAATGGCAGGCCAGCATCAACATTGACCAGCACTTCGCCGTCAGCATCAGGCTTACCTGTGCTTTTCAGATCAGTGCGCTATCGATATTAAAGCGCCAGCTTTTACTCAGCACAGCGGAGATTAAGAAACTGATAGATGAAGGTCATATTCGTGGTATCACCATGAAAGAACTCAAATCCCGAACGTTACGGACAGCAAATGTCGATTTTCACTTGTCTGCGATAACGTTGTATGCCCGGCGAAGGGTGGTTTTGGCGCTACGTTAATAGAATAAGGCTCATCCTGAGGTAATGAGCCCTCCCGATCCGACACCTTTGCCGGATCGGGATAGCGGTTTTATGTCAGACAACAAAACGATTAACCAGATCCCTCATGGTTACGGAGAGATTATCCAGCCGCTGGCTGTCATTCGCGGCCTGAGAAACCAACGCCGCGTTTTGCTGCGTGACCTGCTCCATGGGTCTCAACGCCTGGTTTATCTGGGAAACACCCAGCGATTGTTCCGTCGCCACCCGGGCGATATCGCCGATATATTGCTTCATACTGGTGGTATTATCCGCCGCCGCTTTTAGCGCGGTAGCTGACGCTGTAACCCGCTCAACGCCCTCGCTGATTTTTACCATATTCTGCGCCACCAGCTCACGGATCTGATTCGCTTCTTTAGCACAGCGCTGTGAAAGGTTACGCACTTCACTGGCAACTACCGCAAACCCCCTGCCCATCTCTCCGGCGCGTGCCGCTTCAACAGCTGCATTCAGCGCCAGCAAATTCGTCTGAAAGGAAATATCATCAATTGAAGTAACGATATTTGAGATTTTCTCACTGGAGGAGCGAATCTCTCCCATACTCTGGTTTGCCGCGCTGGCGACGTTACTTGCCTGGCGAACCTCTTTTTCCAATCTTATTGTCAGGAGCTCCGCTTCGCGGGCATTGTCCGCCGTTTGCGTAATCGTCGTCGAGAGCTGTTCCATACTGGCCACGGCTTCTACAATCGATGCGGCCTGTTCATCGGTGCGCTGGGCCAGATCCTGATTTCCCGCCGTGATACTGCTGCTGGCATCGTACAGCACCAGAGAGCCTTGTTTTATCTCCTGTACGATGTGCTGAATATTTTCCAGCATCGTGTTATAGGCGCGATTGAGTGAAGAAAGCTCGTCTTTCCCTGGCGTCGCCAGACGTTGAGTCAGATCGCCGTTCATACCCGCAATCTTGCTTAGCGTGTCGCTGAACTGACGGTGCATATTGAGTGCGATGGCCCCGGCGAACGCCAATGATGCCAGTAGCGCCAGCAGGCTCACGGCCATATATATCTGCCAGTTCTTACGTGCATCCTGCGCGAGTTTTATCGCACTCTCCCATAGAAGATTCGCCGCCACATTTTCTATCTGTCGCATCACTTCAATACGCTGGGTTTGTACCTTAAACCAGACAGTAGGATCGACGTCAAATCCACCGTTCGCCGCATGGCTAAACGCGGCTTCGCGTAATGAAAGCGCTTGTGTAGCTTCGGTGGATTGTAAGCGACTTTTCAGCATGGCGGCCTGTTCAGGTGAACTCAGGCGCAATGATTGTGCCAGCCAGACATTCTGTTTACTGACCACATCGCTAAGCTGATGTAATTGTCCGTCGGCGAAATGACCAGAGGAAAAGATATTTGACAGCAGCGCTCGCTCAATGCCCGCTTGCTCCTTCAAATTCAGCAAGTTGTAGTAGGCTGCAAATGAATTCGCCATCTCGCCGGAATCCGTCAACGTCCCCAACCGGCCAACAAAATGCAGTACATCAGCAATAACGCTAGTATAAAACTTAACCACCTCAGAGGCTGGCAGACCCAATTGCGTCACCTTTTCCCGAATTGTCGCCAGCGACAGAATATTTTTCTTAAACGCGGCGACAGAGTTGGTCACATCCCCTGCCTGTAAGGCAGTATCGGACAGCGAACGCACAAATATCTCGATCTCGCGATCGGTTAACGCCCGTTGCGCATTTAGTTCATCTTTGAACGTCTTCCCTTCGGCCCCAAGAAATCCGACACTCATTCCACGCTCTTTTTGCAGTTCATGCACCACATTTCCGGCACTGCGTGCGAGGGCTGTCAGTTGGGCAATATTCTCCATCTGTCGTTCTGTTTCGATGCGCGTCCATATTCCTGAACCAGCAAACCAACATAACGCCAATAATAGTGGTTGCAGCGCGATTATTAACTTCATTTTCATCGGCATTCGATAAACCCACCACATGCCACTTACCTCCCTTATCCATATTTTCGTCATGGTTATCGGCGTGACATAGCTGCACTTTAAAATTTTTAAAAAGAAGGATGGGTATTTTTAGGTTTAATATCAGAAAGAATACCTCTATTTGATTACGCGACACAGAACAAAAACCTATCCTATCAATAATTTCAGATCTATATTTTGCGATTTAATAATTTATAGAATATTGTTCTTTTCATCCAAATAACGTAATTATTGTTCCTGTCCAGGACCGCTAACGGGAAAGCCTCAGTAATCAGCTGAAATCTTAATTGCCCCTGCGGGTATAATTAGTTCATAGAGAAAACAATCGATATTCTTTGCAGATCGTAACTGGAATCCAGCGTTAGGATTATTATATTAAACAACAATTCATCAAAAAACATATTTAGATCAACTAATTAATCACCTCTAGAAACGTGGCATCGGTAATAAGCTCACTTTTACATTGAATAAAAAAATAAGTTATCTAACATAATTAATGTTCACCATTACTCTATAAGAGAATCAACTTATGAAAAAAATTAGTATCATTGTATTGTTAGGTTCGGTAATCGCATTTTCAGCATATGCCGCAGAGCAAATTACACCAGAACAGGCAAGCAAATATACCAAAATAGGAGAGATTAGCGTAACTGAAGATGGATTCACAATGACTGACGATGGGCTCAGCAAAAAAGTAGATGAAAAAGGTGGCAAATACTACGTAATTACATCAACTGAAGGACATGCTGAACACAAAACTATCAATGCGGACATTTACAACTAAATGCCATGATACAAATAAGTCATTTATAAATTATTCCTACCTGAAAACTCGATTCTCCTGATAAGGGAGAGTCGTGTAATTTTATTATAAGCCTGTTCTATTTAACCTACATTTAATCTATTTAAGGAGGTGATATGTTAAAGGTTTATACCTCTGGGAAATTATCATATATCGCGCTCACCGCGATTACACTTTTTCTCTCTGGTTGTAGCACTATTCCTGCATCGATTAAAGGTAATAATCAACCAGACTTGCAAAAAGATTTTCTAAAACTGAAGCAAACCCCTGGCCTCTATGTTGGACAACAGGTTCGACTAGGAGGCCTCGTTATTAATGTCGTTAATCAGCCTCAAGAAACGTTGCTCGAAATAGCTGTACTGCCGCTTAATTATAATGCGCAGCCAGAAATTGGGGCACAATATCAGGGACGGATACTGGCCAAAAGCTTAATGTTTCTCGATCCGGTTAACTTTCGCAATCACTATGTTACCGTACTGGGCAACCTGACGGGGAGTCGTACTGGCCGGGTTGGTAATTCCATCTATCCTTTTGTTACAATGAATATTGTTGGTTATCAGGTGTGGCAAGAAGAAACGCGTATTATGCCGGCACCAGGTTTTGACTACGGTATTGGGCCAGTTTGGCCAGCCGACTGGAATGGTATGATGTATCCCGGTTGGGGATGGTACGATCCACCACTAGAAGTAGAGAAAACACTGTCTCCTTAACATTCGATAATTTTCTTCTGTCCATACTCTTCAATGCCTGGAAATCTACGTTCCCAGGCATTACCGCATATATCGCTCACCTTTTATCTTGTTGAATATAAATAAAAAAAGCTGGCGAAGTTATCGCCAGCAAAAGTCTGTATAGGAGTCTCAAGTTCGTCACCAATACAAGTGACATATTTATCCTAATGTTCCAGAAGATATTCTACAAGTTAGCTTTATATAAATTAATCCTGGATAACATAAAACATAATATTTCATACCAATATCTAATTGGTATTTTCGCCAGGAATTTTCTTATACCAAAATATAAAAACCAATTATTTCATAGCACTGAGAATTTTACTTAGGATTATTATATAGATTTACATCTGGATTAATCAGAAAAATAGATTATGTTTATAACATTAAATAAACATAGTATGGAATAACTATCTCCTGCATCTTCAACCTCAATCGCTAATGTAAAACCCTATTTTTACAAACATTATAACTAGATATATGCACCAAAGGAGCATTGTTATGATTTTCATCATCACAAAGGATTTTTTCCTTTTCCAGGGTATTATTCACCTACAGGAAAAGGAAAAAATCATCAAGATCAATCAACTTTCAGATATTAATTTTAATGACATCGGTCACACTGTAAGAGTAGTTATTGATACTTATCACAATAATATTATAGATGAAGTTACGGTCAGACTGCTTAATCACATTGCTGTGCAAAGAATCATCATCCTTGCCCCTTTTCAAATTAGTAAATTGAAAAGCGCATCGCCTTTACTGTTTGTAAATAGAAAAGAGCCACTTGTGAACTTGCTCTCACTCATCATAGATGAAAAAATTTCATATCAGAAACCGAATGTGGCACTTTCGCATAATCAGCTGAAACTTGTTAATTCGATCATCAATCAGCAAAACATGAATGACATCACCCAATCACTTAACATCTCTGAGCAGACGCTGCGTATTCAAAAATTCAACATTATGCTTAAGCTAAAGCTTAGGCGAATAAGCGATCTTGTCACTCTAAAAATATCACCTTACTTTTAGCATGCAAATGAGTAATATTTTTACTCTAATTAGGAAATTGAGAATATATGCTAACATCATTAGTTGCCATTATGATTGGTGGCGGTATAGGAAGTGCTTTACGTTGGGGTATCTCTCAGCGATTAAATGCTTTTTTTCCTTTATTGCCGCCAGGTACTCTCATCTCAAACATAATTGCTGGGTTCATTATTGGCTTTGCTACGGTATTTTTTACACGACTTACATCATTCTCACCGGCAGTTAAACTGATGATCACAACTGGGTTATGTGGTGGTCTGTCGACCTTTTCAACCTTTTCAGAGGAGGTTTTTTCACATTTGCAAAACGAAGATTATATCTGGGCCAGTACAGAAATTGTCGTTCATGTACTGTTTTCCTTGCTCGCCGTTTATATCGGCTTCTTAGTTGCGTCGTTTATTGCCTATTGGTGTCAATAAACCGCAAACTCTCGTGAAATTTATGTGAGCGATATGATGCAGATAAAACGAAAATTCGCGGTAATTGGCCTGCTTAATCTTCTCTTCATCGGCGGATGTGACGACAGTAAAAATACGCTTCCACAACCCGCAGTACCGGATGTGGGTGTTATTACTCTGCAGGCTGAATCAATAAATATCACCAGCAAATTACCAGGGCGCATTGTTCCTTTCGAAATTGCCGAGATACGCCCTCAAGTTGGTGGAATCATACTCAGTCGTCAGTTTAAAGAAGGCAGTAAGGTCAATGCAGGAGAGCAGTTGTTTCAGATTGATTCTGCCCCCTTGCTGGCAGAACTGGATCGAGCGAAGGGTAATCTGGCGAAGGCTCAATCCGCTGCGGATAACAGCCGTTTAACGTTAGATCGTTATAGAACATTACTAAAATCAAATTATGTCAGCCAACAGGACTATGACACGGCTCAAGCTAACGCAAAGGAAGCGCAGGCAAACCTCGTAGTGGCAAAAGCGGCAGTACAAAGTGCCAGAATCAACCTGAACTATGCCAGCGTCACTTCACCACTGAGCGGGTTAAGCGGAAAACCCGCAGTCACCATCGGCGCGTTAGTCACCGCCAACCAGGCACAAGCACTGGTCACGATTCAACGACTTGATCCGGTTTATGTCGATGTTACCCAGTCCGCTAATGATTTTCTTAAGCTAAAAACTGACATGGAACAAGGCGTAATTGAACAAAGCCAAGGGCAGGTGACGGCCTTACTGGAGTTTGATAACGGTAAGCGGTATGCCCACACGGGTAAGTTGCAATTCTCTGACCTCACAGTAGATGAAACAACGGGATCAGTTACGCTCAGAGCTATATTCCCAAATCCTGATAATACTCTTTTACCCGGCATGTATGTTACTGCTGTACTTAATGAAGGCATCCAGCACCATGTATTGTTGGTTCCGCAAGAAGCGGTCACCCGCAACGCCAGCGGCAAAGCGACAACGCTCATTCTCGATGCCGAGAACATCGTCCAGTTGCGTGAAATCACGGCCGCAAAAGCGATAGGAGATAAATGGCTGGTGACGTCAGGATTACGCCCTGGCGACAGAGTAATTGTCTCTGGTCTCCAGCATATTCGTCCAGGCATTAAAGCTCACGCCCTTCCCTCCCCTCTTGAATCAAATCCCCCTTTACCTCAGTAAGGCCGGGTAACAGGAGTCTTCCCTATGGCGAATTTTTTTATTGAGCGCCCAGTCTTCGCCTGGGTTCTTGCTATTATCATGATGTTAAGCGGCATTATTGCCATCACTCAATTGCCCATCGCCCAATACCCCAGCATTGCTCCACCTGCGATAACCATCACCGCGACTTACCCAGGCGCGGATGCACAGACCGTGCAAAACTCGGTGACGCAGATTATTGAACAGAATATGAATGGCCTGGATGGATTAATGTATATGTCCTCTACCAGCGATGCCTCCGGTAATGCGGTCATGACCCTCACGTTCGAATCGGGAACCAATCCAGATATCGCTCAGGTCCAGGTACAAAATAAGCTCCAGTTGGCGATGCCGTCACTTCCACAGCAAGTACAACAACAAGGTATCAGTGTTGATAAAGCAAGTAGCAACATTTTACTTGTTGCCGCATTTATTTCAGATGATGGTTCGCTTAACCAATACGATATTGCCGATTATGTCGCGTCAAATATCAAAGATCCTCTCAGTAGAATCGCAGGAGTGGGTAGCATTCAGTTATTTGGTTCACAGCATGCCATGCGTATTTGGCTCGATCCAGTAAAACTGAATCAATACCAGCTTGTCCCTCAGGACATCATTCAAAAAGTCAAAGTACAAAATAACCAAATATCCGGAGGGCAATTAGGTGGTGCGCCTCAGGCGAAGAATCAGCAACTGAATGCCTCCATTATCGTTCAGACCCGACTGCAAAATGCTGAGGAGTTTGGAAATATTCTTCTGAAAGTTCAACAGGATGGATCACGAGTCACCCTGAACGACGTTGCCCATATTGAGCTGGGCGCTGAAAGTTACGGCACGGTTGCGAAGTATAATGGGAACCCCGCAGCAGGAATTGCGATTAAATTAGCGACTGGCGCGAATGCCCTTGATACCGCCAAATTAGTAAAAGAGGAAATATCCCGACTTTCACCCTGGTTTCCCTCTGGGCTCAAAACAGTTTATCCCTATGACACAACCCCTTTTATTCAGATATCGATACAAGAAGTAGTTAAAACGCTGGTTGAAGCCATTGTTTTAGTTTTCATCGTTATGTATCTATTCTTACAAAATTTTCGGGCAACACTTATTCCAACAATTGCAGTCCCTGTTGTGATATTAGGCACATTTGCAGTGCTCGCTGTAGCCGGCTTTACCATCAATACTCTGACCATGTTTGGCCTTGTTCTGGCTATTGGCCTGCTTGTTGATGATGCTATTGTGGTTGTCGAAAATGTTGAACGTGTGATGGCCGAAGAACACCTTTCGCCAAAAGAAGCCACACATAAATCGATGTTGCAAATTCAGGGGGCACTGGTGGGAATTGTTCTTGTCCTCTCGGCTGTATTCATACCAATGGCGTTACTGGGTGGTTCCACCGGAGAAATATACCGGCATTTCTCAGTGACTATTGTTGCCGCCATGGCGCTTTCCTTATTAACCGCATTGTCATTAACACCCGCACTGTGCGCCACATTGATCAAGCCGGTTCATCCAGATTCCCCCCACTCTCCACCACGTTTTTTCGCGTTGTTTAACCAGTATTTTGAGCGTTTTACTCAACATTACAGCGACAGTACACGCAAAATAGTGCGAGTAACGTCTCGATATATCTTTCTGTATTTGCTGATTATTATTACCATGATAGTGCTTTTTCTGCGCATTCCGACCTCGTTTTTACCTGAGGAAGATCAGGGCGTTTTGCTAACCATGGCCCAGTTGCCGCCTGGCGCGACGCTGGTAAAAACCAATCAGGTACTTGCAGATATAAACCGCTACTACCTGGAACAGGAAAAAAAGAATGTGGAATCTGTCTTTACGGTTAGCGGTTTTGGATTCAGTGGACAAGGTCAGAACAACGGTCTGGCTTTTGTCAGCCTGAAGCCCTGGTCTGAGCGCACAGCCAGTACTGACGGTATTAATGCAATTATTCAACGTGCGGCTAAAGCACTAAGTACAATCAATCAGGCTATCGTCTATCCTTTCAATCTACCCGCCGTACCCGAACTAGGAACGGCCTCAGGGTTTGATCTGGAACTTATTGATAAAGCCAGTCTGGGTCATCAAAAACTCACTCAGGCAAGAAATCAGCTCCTCGGAATGGCAAAACAGCATCCCGAACAGGTAGTCGGCGTTCGCCCCAATGGACTGGAGGATACCCCCATGTTCAGGGTACAGGTCAATGCAGCAAAAGCAGAATCGATGGGAGTCTCTCTTAGCGATATTAATCAAACGATCTCAACCGCTTTTGGTAGCAGCTACGTCAACGACTTTCTGGATAACGGACGCGTCAAAAAGGTCTTTGTGCAGGCCGCCATCCCCTACCGCATGTTGCCGGAAAATATTAATAGTTGGTATGTTCGTAACGCATCAGGTGATATGGTTCCGTTTAGCGCTTTTGCCTATACAGAATGGACCTATGGATCACCGCGTCTTGAACGCTATAACGGTTCTCCTTCGATGGAGATTCTTGGCGAAGCCGCGCCAGGTAAAAGTACCGGTGATGCCATGGCATTTATGGTCTCGCTCATCGAAAAGCTACCTGCTGGTATTGGATATGACTGGACAGGAATGTCTTATCAGGAGCGCTTATCCACCGACCAGGCCCCTATGCTGTACTTTATTTCAATCATTGTTGTTTTTCTGTGTCTGGCTGCACTCTATGAAAGCTGGTCAATTCCATTTGCCGTAATGCTGGTTGTTCCACTTGGTATTGTTGGAGCCTTGCTAGCGACCTGGCTACGCGGATTAACCAATGATGTTTATTTTCAGGTAGGTCTTTTGACCACGATTGGGTTATCCGCCAAAAATGCAATTTTGATTGTGGAATTTGCCGTTGAGATTATGCAAAAACAGGGGAAAAGCGATATCGAAGCAACATTGGATGCAGCACGTATGCGCCTAAGGCCGATCCTGATGACCTCTCTGGCATTCATTCTTGGCGTGCTTCCATTGGTTATCAGCCATGGTGCGGGCTCGGGTGCGCAAAATGCGGTAGGAACAGGAGTTATGGGCGGGATGATAGCAGCAACCATCCTGGCGATATTTTTTGTTCCCGTATTCTTTATTGTTATACATCGTTTATTCGCTAAAATAGCCACAACCACAGGAGCCAGGAATAATGATTAGGATATATTTATAAAATGTAATTACGATAGTTTTTGAAATATATCACGAGATTATTTATGATTATATAGGCATCAGCACATACTGCCCCCTGAGAACACATTTAGCTATGCTTCCATTTTTACTGCCCGCAAGGGCAGTTTTTTTATATCTTAATGACCCCGTTACCGGGGCCTGGTGATAACATTATCTGAGGCTGTAATGCTATGGCTTACGAAACTGATTGGCAATAAATACACAGCTAATCCCACTCAACATTAGTTCAATACCCGTTACCATTGACACCATATAAATCGATGCCTGCGGTGCAGCAGTAATAAAACACCATGCAATAAAAAGATCCAAAATACCGATCACCCCTTGCAACCATACTTTTTTATCTTTACGCCACTTAAAAAATGTGGTCAGTCGAATAACGCCTCCCAGACAAAACAGACATGCTAAAAAGGTTGCAATAGCAAAAATTCCCAACTCGGGTGCCGTAATGAAAAAATAGCCCATCAAAAAATATGCAATACTGATGACTACCCCAGAAACAACGGGCCAAAAGTTATGCACTCTGTTCTTAAACATACCTATCGCCAATGCCACACCGCTACACATCAAAATTACGCCGACAATAATACTCAGTACACCTCCGGATACATACGGAAAAAGAATAAAAAGTATACCACCTAAGAACATCAGGCATGCCAGAAACTTAAGAAATCTCCGCTGTTTAACCAGCACGTCATCGTCAAGCTTAGATAAAATATCTCGTGTCACATTTAACATTTGCTTCTCCTGTTAGCCAGATTTCTACTGACAACATTAATTTATGCTAAATATCATTAATAAATAACACATCGTTAATAATATAGTCTGATAACTTCATCCTAAACAAAGCGCAACCCTTTAAAATAAAAAGAAAATACTGGGCATATAAAAAAATCGGTTTTATTCAAAATATGACATTTATGCGGTTCCAGGATATATATTAATAGTCGCAATGAGACTTTCCACCCGTCGATATTAATTGATACAACAAGAGGTACCTTAGATGAATAAAACATTAAGCATTGTCATTGGCTCTCTACTCATTATCCCTGCGCTAAGTCAGGCGGCTGATAGTCACAAACCAGTCAGCCAGTGGACATGTGAAGATTTTCTTGCCACAGACGCCACCTTCCAACCCACCGTAGTTGGCTTTGCTGAGGCCCTGAATAAGAAAGACAAACCGGAAGATGCGGTACTGGATGTTAAAGGCGTTGAAACTGTTACTCCTGCGCTAGTTCAGGCATGTATGCAGGATAAAAAAGCCAATTTTAAGAAAAAAGCCGACAGTGAGTGGGACAAAATCAAAAAGGATCTGTAGTAAAGCCAACACCAATAACTTTATTTATTGATATCCCTGAAGCGAGGGCTGTCCCCAGCAGTTCCCGCTTCAGTAAATAAATCTGATTCAATACACCGCGAGGTTATATATGAAACGCGTACTCATCACATTAACTCCTCTATTATCATTATTAATGTTAAGTATCCCATTGGCGCATTCGGCAGAAAACAGTCCTGACAAAATGACCTGTCAGGAGTTTATCAATCTGAATCCCAAAGCAATGCTTCCTGTCGCATGGTGGATGCTTAATGAAGAAACGGTTTATAAAGGAGGAGACTCTGTCTCTTTGAATGAAACAGATCTTACCAGCATTCCACAAGTTATTGAATATTGCAAACATAACCCGCAATTAAAATTGTATTCATTCAAAGATAGATAATTATCTGTCAAAACAACAAGTAGTGATTAGCCCTTCGTACTCAGAATAGCTAAAGCACATCATCTTTCTAAACCTTAAGCAAGGGGCACAGGGTATATGGGAATATTACCTGTACAGTTTCAGATACTGGATCCAGCTAATACAGCATTTATGCTGTTGTGCACTAGTCTGGTCATGTTAATGACACCGGGGCTTGCTTTTTTTTACGGTGGTTTAGTCCAGCGTAAAGGCATACTCACCATTATGTTCCAAAGTTTTGTATCGATGAGCTGGGTAGCAATACTGTGGTTTTCTGTCGGTTATTCTTTAGCCTTCGGCCCTAGTCTTAATGGTATTATCGGCGATCCACTTCACTATGCTTTTTTACATAATATCAATGCCAACACGCTGTTTACCGGTAATAATGCAGGGATCCCCCTTCTGGTCCATTTTGTTTACCAAATGATGTTCGCTATTATCACCCCAGCCCTGATTACTGGCGCTTTTGTTGGTAGAGTAAAATTCAAGGCATATCTGATATTTATTACTCTATGGACATTATTCGTTTACTGTCCGTTTGTGCATATGGTCTGGAGCCCACAAGGCGTAATGGCTAAATGGGGTGTGGTTGATTTTGCCGGTGGTATTGTCGTCCATGCAACAGCCGGATTCGCGGCACTGGCTTCCGCTTTATACGTTGGGCGACGAGTGATTCAACCCGATGGTAGCCATAACATTCCTTATATCGCTCTGGGTGCAGGATTGCTCTGGTTTGGCTGGTATGGTTTTAACGCTGGATCAGAATTGCAGGTTAACACTATTACCGTTTCCGCTTTTGTCACCACCGATATTGCTGCTGCTTTTGCGGGAGCAACATGGCTATTAATTGAGAAAATGCACACCGGCAAACCTAAGTTCGTAGGTTTCCTGACCGGGGCCGTCGCAGGTCTAGCCACCATAACACCTGCAGCAGGATATGTTTCAATTGAATCTGCCGCATTTATTGGCATTATTGCTGGTTTTATCTGCTATTACTGCGCACTGCTCGTTAAAAAATATGTCGACGATGCACTGGACGTTTTTGGCGTACATGGTATGGGTGGCATTACTGGTTCTATTTTACTCGGTGTTTTTGCTTCTCAGGCCTGGAACAGCAAAGGGCCATCAGGATTGCTGGAAGGTGGTGGAATATTACAGGTGGCGAAACAACTCGCCGCAGTACTGATTACCAGCATATGGTCTTTTATCTTTACTCTGCTCATTTTATGGATAATTAACAAAGTTACCCCGGTGCGGATTTCAATCAATGACGCGCGCCAATCTCCTGATTATTCAGCATTTGGCGAAGATGCATATGCCCCTTCAGGTAAGGAGTAATTAATGAAACTTAGCCCCAGAGAAATAGAGAAAATAATGATTTATTCACTTGCCAGTGTGGCTCAAAGCAGAAAAGAAAAAGGAATAAAACTAAATTATCCAGAAGCCGTTGCTATTATTGCGTCAACAGCCATGGAGAGTGCCAGAGAAGGAAATGATCTGGAAACCGTTATGAATAAATCAAGAGATATTCTGAGTAAAGATGATGTCATGGAAGGTGTCGCAGCTCTTATCCCACAAATACAGGTTGAAGCTATTTTTACCGATGGCAGCAGACTGATAACTGTGCACGATCCTATTCGTTAATGGCAGGAGAAACGAACTATGCCTGAAGATAAAAACGCAATACCTGTACCCTATGGTGGCTACGTTTTAAACGATACTCCTGTTTCATTTAATACAGAGAAACCTGTAACAAAAGTACGTGTCAAGAATACGGGAGATCGCCCTGTTCAGGTAGGCTCACATTTTCATTTTTTTGAGGTTAACAAAGAACTAGAGTTTGATCGTGAAAGTGCACTGGGTAAACGTTTAAATATTACGGCCACGACCGCAATACGTTTTGAACCGGGTGATGAAATAGAGGTAGAACTCATCCCCTATAGTGGTAATAACGATATTTTTGGCTTTAATAATCTTGTCGATATGACCGGTCAACAGCTCGCTGACGTCATAAATGATCCAATAAAACTGAAATCACTTATTGATAATGCCCGGCAAGCCGGCTTCAAAATGCCAAACAATCCCAGCTAAGGAGCTCTTATGCCAACTATATCCAGAAAGGAATATTCCAGTCTGTTTGGTCCTACGACCGGTGATAAAATTCGTTTAGGCGAAACTGATTTATATATTGAAATCGAACAAGATTTACGTGGTTATGGTGACGAATCAGTCTATGGCGGAGGAAAATCTCTACGTGATGGAATGGGCGCGAATAATCAGTATTCACGTGACCTGGGTGTCCTCGATCTGGTTATTACAAATGTCACGATAGTTGATGCAAAACTTGGTGTAGTTAAAGCGGATGTAGGCATCAAGGATGGGCTGATCTCGGGTATTGGTAAAAGTGGTAATCCCGCAATTATGTCTGGTGTAACGCCGGGGATGACGGTTGGACTTAGCACGGATGCTATTTCAGGCGAGCATTTAATTCTGACTGCGGCAGGCATCGACTCCCACATTCATCTCATCTCACCTCAGCAAGCTTATGCGGCATTATCTAACGGCGTTACCACCTTCTTCGGTGGAGGTATAGGACCCACTGATGGTACGAATGGAACCACAGTGACTGCCGGTCCTAAGAATATGCGCGCTATGTTACGCGCATGGGAAGGAATTCCGGTCAATATTGGTCTCCTGGGCAAAGGCAATGCATACAATAAAGCGCCTCTCGAAGAGCAAATCATTGCCGGTGCTGTTGGGCTAAAAGTACATGAAGACTGGGGCGCTACACCAAATGCGCTTCGACATGCGCTTCGCACCGCCGATGCTATGGATATTCAGGTCTCTGTACACACTGACAGTCTCAACGAAGCAGGATATGTCGAGAATACGATTGCCGCCTTTGAAGGAAGGACAATTCACACTTTTCATACAGAAGGCGCTGGCGGTGGTCATGCCCCGGATATTATTAAGGTCGCCAGCCAACCAAATGTTCTGCCAAGTTCCACCAATCCAACGCTACCTTTTGGGATCAACAGCCAGGCAGAACTGTTCGATATGATTATGGTGTGCCACAACCTCAATCCTAACGTGGCTGCCGATGTTTCATTTGCAGAAAGCCGTGTTCGTCCTGAGACCATTGCAGCAGAAAATATCCTGCATGATATGGGTGTAATATCGATGTTCTCCAGCGATTCCCAAGCTATGGGACGCGTAGGCGAGAACTGGCTTCGCCTGGTTCAAACCGCGCATGCCATGAAAGTAGCTCGCGGAAAATTACCGGAAGATAGTCCAAATAATGACAATTTCCGCGTTCTCCGATACGTCGCAAAAATTACGATTAACCCGGCCATTACGCAAGGCGTCAGCCATATTATCGGTTCTGTTGAAGTGGGTAAAATGGCTGATCTGGTACTCTGGGAACCACAATTTTTTGGGGCCAAACCAAAACTCATTATTAAAGGGGGAATGATTAACTGGTCTTTAATGGGTGACCCTAACGCTTCGCTGCCTACTCCTCAGCCAGTATTTTATCGCCCTATGTTTGGTGCAATGGGAAAAACCCTACAGGATACCTGCCTTACCTTCGTATCACAGGCAGCCTTTGATGATGACGTTAAAGAAAAAGCGGGCCTTGAAAGACAGGTTGTCGCAGTCCAAAACTGTCGAAGTATCAGTAAACACGACCTTATAAGAAATAATGCGACCCCAAAAATTGACGTCAACCCAGAGACATTCGCCGTCAAAGTTGATGGTGTGCATGCAACCTGCCAACCCATTCAAACTGCGGTAATGAATCAAAAATATTTCTTTGGTTAATAGGAAAATAGCTATGTACTTAATTGAAAAAACTCTCGGGAATATCAATTCTCGTGGCGAGCTTGACCTCTCTGCTGAGGGTATTAAACATGATGTGCTGGTACTCGAGCAATGGGAAGCACAAAAAAGTCGTTGCCGTAAAAAAAGTCAATTCGGCTACGATATCGGTTTATCTCTGGACCGTCATCTCCGTCTTAATGATGGCGACATTCTTTTATATGACAAAAATAACCGTTATTTACTTACTGTAAAAATACAGCTCCGACGCGTGATGATTGTTGACCTTGGATTATTTGGCGTAGAGAAAATTACCGACCTTCTCACCCGTGCTTTTGAATTAGGTCATGCTCTAGGGAATCAGCACTGGAAGGCCGTCATAAAAGGATACTGCGTTTTTATTCCCATTGTAGTGGCCGACAAGATGTTGGCTTCAGTAATGAAATCTCATGGTTACACCGAGGGTCAGTATTACTTCACTGAAGGTGAAAAAGTCATTCCACTCTTAACCCCATCTGAATCCAGACTTCTGTTTGGCGGTACTGAAGAAGCGCATACACATGTACACATTGATCACTAACGTAATAGGGTTGCCGAACATGCCAGATAGTTCACATAGATTACTGAACATTGCACGAATACTGCAGTTTGGAGATTCAGTCCTTCCTGTCGGGGCATTTACTTTTTCCTGCGGGGTTGAGTCTGCTATTTCATGCGGAATTGTCTATGACCACAAGACCCTCAAACAATATGTCTGTACAGCACTATTGCAATCTGCAAAATGTGATGCAGTCGCGCAAATACAAAGCATGCGTGCCTGCCACAATAACAAGTTAAGTGAGCTTATCTCTATTGATAATGATGTGATCAGTAGAAAACTATCGCCAGAATCCCGGTTGATGACCCAAAGAATGGGTAAAAAACTAACTGAGCTTGCAGCGGCTATTTACCATGATCGGGTATTTAACTGGTGGCTTGAGCAAATTCGTCAGGGCCGAGTTAATGGCACTTATCCTGTCTCTCATGCCTTGTTGATGCATCATTTAAAGCTTAATGAAGAAGTTATGCTGGTCATGCATTTTTATGGTGTAGCGATGACTATTCTGAGTGCGGCGCAAAGATTGATGAGGATTACGCATCTGGATAGCCAAAAAATCATGGCTGAAGCCACGCTACTTTTTCCTGATTATGCTGAAATGGCGCTTAACACCCGTCCGGAAGAAATGTCTTCATTTTCTCCGGTAGTCGATATTCTGGCGGCTATCCACGTCGATGCCCATGTACGTCTATTTATGAATTAACTGAGGTTTGTAATGAAGAAAATTACCCGGATAGGTATTGGCGGTCCCGTAGGTTCAGGAAAAACGGCTATTATTGAAGTTATTACTCCTGTTCTTATTCATCGGGGATATAAACCCTTGATCGTAACCAATGACGTTGTTACAACAGAAGATGCAAAGCAGGTCAAAAGAACATTAAAAGGAATATTAGAAGAAGAAAAAATCATTGGCGTTGAAACAGGAGCATGCCCACATACAGCTGTACGTGAAGATCCCAGTATGAATATTGCTGCCGTTGAAGAAATGGAAGACAAATTTCCAAATAGCGATTTAATAATGATAGAAAGCGGTGGTGATAATCTCACCCTCACTTTCAGCCCCGCATTGGCCGACTTTTATATTTATGTCATTGACGTGGCTGAAGGGGAAAAAATCCCACGTAAAAATGGTCCAGGCCTGGTACAGGCGGATATTTTGGTCATCAATAAAATTGATTTAGCACCATATGTCGGTGCCAGTCTAGAGGTAATGGAATCGGATACCCGTCATGTCAGAAATAGTCGCCCTTATGTTTTAACTAACTGTAAAACGGGTGAAGGTATTGAGCAGCTTGTCGACATGATTGAGCGTGATTTTTTATTTGGCCACACGATTAAAGGAAAGCTGGATGACTCACCCACAGAATTTGAATAATCTGGTGGAAAAGGCCCGGATGTGTTGGGAGAAGCAGATCCCTGTAGAATATCGTCAGCAGCCCGAGCAAATGCCCAGCGGAGCGATCGGGAAGGATGGTTTTTTATATCTCAGCTTTACCCGTTCCGGGAGAAAAAGCATTCTTCATCGTATGGAAAAACGAACACCGTTGTTTGCACAAAAGGCCTTGTATCATGACGAAGCGCTGCCCGTTCTTCCCTGCGTGACCGTGATCTCAACTTCAGGCTGTGTGCTACAAGGGGATCGCATGGTGTTATCTATTAATGTGGGTGAAAATGCTTTCGCCAGCGTCAGTACCCAATCAGCCACCAAAGTGCATTCCATGGATAAAAATTATGGGGCTCAGCTTCAAATTATCCAGCTGAACGAAAATGCTTATCTGGAATATCTACCCGACCCTTTAATTCTGCACCGCAACGCAAGATTTATTAATGATACCGTGATTGATTATAAAAGAAGCGCAACCCTTATTTATTCAGAAATCATTATACCTGGCCGTCGTTATCACCATGAAAATGAGCTGAACGGTTTTGACTATTATTCATCAACTGTAACTGCAAAAGATGAGTCCGGACACGTTGTTTTTAAGGAGCAAATTGCGCTAAAACCCAGAGAGCATCCAATGACAGATATCGGAGTTATGGGAGATTTTCAGGTTCTCGGCACCATTTTTATATTAACTCCAATAGAAAACATATCATCCATTCTGACAGCTTTCCCTCCCTATTATGGCAAGGATTGTTGCTATGGTATGTCAACACTACCAGCAGAATCTGGTCTGGTATTTAAGATACTCGCTAATGACAGTGCCATTGTAAAAGAACATCTTCGCAAGGTTTGGGCTATGGTAAGAAAAATCGTTCTGAATGCAGAATTACCGCCACCGTTTATCTGGAAAAAATGATATCCTTTACAATCTCTACTGGTAAATAATGATGACAACACACCCCATCTCGTTATTCTGGAAGAACAATGCGGATAAGCATTATTCACTCAAAATTATTGATATATCATTACGTGGTTGTGCTCAGGTAATGTTCCAAAATAATCCCATCACAGGATTACTTTTTTTTATTGCTATATTTATTGCTGCTTATAACAACAACAACCCTTTAGCGGCATGGGGGTGTATAATCGGAACTGTCCTGGCTTCGATAACAGGGGCAATAGCCCATGATGTTAAAAGTTGGCGGGATGGTCTCTATAGTTATAATGGCTGTCTGGTCGGCATCGCTATTCCTGTATTTATAACTGCGACGCCAATAATGTGGCTATGCCTGGTCGTTGGTAGTGTTGTATCAGTTATTGCTACGGTATGCATTGCCGATATACTAAAAACATGGAAAGTCGCTGCGCTAACGGCCCCATTCGTGCTGACAACCTGGGTAATTCTACTTGCCAGCTATGCTTTTCATAATATCTATGGCTCAGGCCTTCCTGCCCCTGAATTGTCACAACATTACATAGCAGCGTCTCAAAACCATTACTCAATTAGCTTTTTTATAGACGGTACACTACATGGGATCTCGCAAGTTTTTTTATTCCCAGGGATCTTTGCTAGTTTGTTCTTCATTGCTGGTCTGGCGGTAGAATCTGTCGTATGTGCCTGTTACGCCATCATTGGTTCTTTTATTGCGACACTCCTTGCTTGTTATCTGGGAGCCAATCCTCACGACATTGCGGCAGGATTGTATGCCTTTAGCGCCGTTCTCACGTCAGTAGCACTGGGCACAGTCTTCAATCACCCTGGCTGGCAAGTCTTTATTTACACTGTTTCAGGAATTATCTTTACGGTTTTTATTCAGGCAGCAATGAATGTGCTTTTAATGCCTTTTGGCCTGCCGACCTTAACCATGCCGTTTGTTATTTCATCATGGTTATTTCTGGTTCCAAATAAAGAATTAATGCCAGAACATCGTCATTAATTAAATAATACGGTTAAGGTAACCATATTTTAATTATTTCTGCATGTATGACTTCCGTTATAACTGTAGTACAGAGAGAATCATTATGACTGAAGAGTTTCTTTTACGACTCATATTAGCCAGTTTCTTAGGTGGTATAATTGGTCTGGAACGTCAAATACGTGCCAAAGAAGCAGGAGTACGGACTCATATACTGATTGGTATCGGCAGTGCCATGTTCATGATTGTTTCTAAATACGGTTTCTATGATGTTATTGGGCATGAACATATTGGATTAGACCCCAGCAGAATCGCAGCCCAGGTTGTCACAGGTGTTGGTTTTCTGGGCGCGGGAAATATTTTGGTACAAAAACAAACCATTAGAGGTTTAACGACAGCCGCGGATGTGTGGGTCACTGCAGCAATAGGTCTGGTCATCGGCAGCGGAATGTACGAAGTCGGCATCGTGGGTACGATTATGGCACTCATCGTGCTGGAGTTCTTCCGTCAACTTACCTACCGCTTTTTAAATCATCACTTGCAACTACGGATACGTATTGCAGACGGTGCAGCACAATCTGTTCTGGCCTGGATTACTGACCAGGGTTATCGCATACAAGTGCGTTCACTGGCTAAAGATACGGTTGAATGTTATGTGCTTACGGCAAATTTAGAGTGCACAAAAGAAATCGATGTGTTTCAGGTGATTTCTTTGCTGAATAAAAACCCTGCTATTAAAGAGGTCTCTGTGGAGTAATGTTATAAATATAAATATTATGCTACATACAATAATAACTTGCTTTATTATTGTATGTAGTGTTTATTTTTAAGAATAGGATTAAACTATTATTTTAAAAGATACAGGCGTGGAAACCTGTGCTATACAATACTTGCCAATTCTGCACTTTAACAATTTAATCCTAATCTCGAAACACGACATCCTGTATCTGGTTACTACAGATAACAGGATATTTGATGTCGTACTAAATCACTCATTTTCCTGAGTTTCAGCAACAACATTATATTATACTTATGACAATAGTAGGTCTTTAATGAGATATGCATTTCCTGAGCAATTGAGTAACATGATTTTTGCTGCAAAATGTAGGTAAGAATTTGATGCTGGCGACGAGAAAAGGATAGTTCTGGAGAAATATCACAATTTTCATCGCAATTCAGCAAAGTAATAAAAGCATGCAGCGAAACGTTTCGATTGATAAAAACAACAGGGGTATCTCCGAAGCATCTTTTGATTTTGAATGGCGAAAGTATGAAAACCTTAGCTGGTTGAATCCTCTCCAGTTGATAATCTATACTGGTATAGAAAATGTTGTTGTTAAACGTATCAATTATCACTTTTACTTTACGCTCTTCTATATTGCAAAAGTCTTCAGCATGCTGAATATGGACAATAACGTCTGTTTTGATAAGGTGATAAATAGCCTGTAGCAACATAATATCTTTAGTAAATACCAGAAACACTACCCTCTCCTGCAATGCATAATTTTATTAACAAATCTTATAGTTACTTTGCGAAACTATCTATACAACATCGTTTCAAAATCATTCCATTACTGACAATATTGGGGAATATATGAATACTTCAGGCTGGCTACTTAAAAGAGGTGAAGCAAAAACATCCGTCTTCCATCTCGGCAGATATTGTAGTGAATGGAAAGCATCAACATACTCCTACGGAGAACCGAGCTTTCATATCGTTCTGGGTGGAGAATGTTGGCTGGATTTGTTAAACCAACAACCGCGCATTATGCTGGAACAAGGAGATATTCTCTTTTTTTTTAATAACTTCCCATTTTTTCTCACCTCCTCACCAGATACAAATATTGATGACTTACCCCGCAGACAAATGGTTAAAATTGAAGATTCCTTTTCTAACTCCACCGATCTGCTGTGTGGTTTCATCCAACCTAACTCTATCGCCAGCCAATTGCTGTTTGCCTTACTACCGGATATATACCTTATTAAGAAAAAAGATGACGTCAGTAACAAAATACACTCTCTATTTGAGTTATTAATGACAGAAGTTAATGCTTCTGCCGATGAAAATAATTGCATTATTGCTCACTTAACTGACGCTATTTTGTACTATGTGGTTAGTGAATCTACCTCCTTATATGACATTGATATAAATATACTGAATACCGCTAATGATGAACCGTTAGCAAAATTAATTATTGCTATAATAGACAATCCTGAGCATTCATGGACACTGGACGATATGGCTCGCTTCACTTACATGTCTCGCTCAACATTCATTCGCCGCATATTAAAAACGACAAGCTATACACCGAATCTGGTATTAAGCAAGCTAAGAATTTATGTGTCATTAAACATGCTCAGAAGGGGAATTAAAATAGAGGATATTTACAGCCGCGTCGGGTATGAGTCATTGTCTGGATTCTATCAGGCATTCAAACGCGTTATGGGAACTGCACCCGGGGACTATCTATCTTCCTTCAAATAAAACGACCAGCGGGATGAATGTTAGGGGCTTGAGAAAAGCTCCGCATTCTGGCTTCCCACCGAACGTTAAGGTTATAATCCCTACAACGATTTTATTGGATTAGAAGCGACGATGACAAAACTTACCCTACAAGAACAGATGCTTAAGGCAGGTCTGGTCAGCAGTAAAAAAATGGCAAAAGTGCAGAGAACGGCGAAAAAATCGCGCGTTCAGGCTCGTGAAGCCAGAGAGGCGGTGGAAGAGAATAAAAAAGCACAGGTCGAACGTGATAAGCTGCTCAGCGAGCAGCAAAAGCAGGCTGCGCTGTCTAAAGAGTATAAAGCACAGATCAAGCAACTTATTGAAATGAACAAAATCACCATTACTCGTGGCGATATTGGTTACAACTTCACTGATAATAATCTGATCAAAAAAGTCTATGTTGATAAAGTGACCCAATCACAGTTGATCAAGGGCCGCCTGGCCATTGCGCGTCTGACGGCTGAAAGCAGTAGCGATAGCGAATATGCTATCATTCCGGCTGTCGTCGCCGATAAAATTGCCCAGCGCGATGCAAGCTATATCGTATTAAATTGCGAGCTGAGCCAGGAAGCGAAGGACGAAGACGATCCGTATGCTGATTTTGTCATCCCTGATGATTTAATGTGGTAAGAAAACAAGCAGATAATTCAGACTTCCGTCGCGTATTTCGGTGAACGCCAACGCTACCACCGAAATACCGTTGACGTCACCTCTGCCCAATCCTGTCAGCTAAAACTTATAATGTTCTTTGCTCAGCCCGTATTTTCTCATGCGTAAATACAGTTTTTTACGCGGGATTTGTAAATACTCCGCCACTTCATTAATGCGCCCCTGATGAATATTTAACGCCTCGGTAATAATCTGCCGTTCGTACTCCTCCACCCGGCGATCGAGCGGCGTCGGTTCAGGCATATGCAGCTGCGGATTTGCGGTTTCAGCCAGCGGAAGTAGCCCAACGGCAAAAAGCTCAGCGGCGTTTGCCAGTTCCCGAACATTACTTAGCCACACGCGGCGCCGCATGCCTTTCAGGAGTTCCCCTTCAACGTCAGGTACAGGATGATTCAGGCGCAGACAGGCTTTCTGCAGATAATGGCGAAACAGTGGCTCAATATCATCGGGACGCTGCGACAACGACTGACAAGCGATTTGCGTCATCGCGAAACAGTAATAGAGTTCGGCCACAATTTGGTTAGTTGCCGCCAGTTCCACCAGCGATGTGGCGCCAATACCGATCAAGCGAAACGGACGCCTCTCCTGGCTTTGCAGGTGCACAAGTTGGTGCTGCTGTTCGCGCGTCAGGCATTCAATATGGCTCAGGACCAGCGTACCGCCTTGCGCCTGGGCAATAAGATCATTGATTTGTCCCGCATTCGCGGGCGTCAGCTCACCGCGGATAAACGGTCCCTCGGTGCTGCGCCCAAGCTGATGCAAATAACGGGCTCCCGTCATACGCCCCGTTCCCGCCTCGCCATAAAACCAGACGGCGATATCCGTTTCCGCCAGTTGCTGCAGACGCTGACGGTACTGATTGACCCAGTCACTGTAACCGATCAGCTCAACCTGCAGCTTTTGCTGACAATAGTGGCGACGCGCAATCACAGATTTTCGCTGACGCAACGCATCTTCTACCAACAACAGCAGTTTGCCGGGGTCGACCGGTTTTTGCAGAAAATCCCATGCCCCTTTCTTCACCGCTTCCACGGCCATCGGGACGTCGCCATGCCCGGTGATCAACAGGATCGGCAGCTGATTATCATCCTGATGAAACAATGTCATTAGATCGATTCCATTGCAGCCAGGCATACACACGTCGCTCAGGACAATCCCCGGCCAGTCGGCCTGGAGCCAATTTCGGGCGTCAAAAGGGTTACTGCATGCGTATACACGATAACCCTCTTGTTCAAGCAACAGCGTGTAAGCGTCGAGAACATCAGCATCGTCATCAATCAGCAAAACAGCATATTCTTCACACAACATCGTTTACATCCGTCAGATTAAATTCCAGCACGACGCAGGCATTCCGCCCCGGCGTCGAGGCCAAGCGCAGCTCGCCGTTCATTTGCGTCATTAACGATACACAAATCGATAAACCAATACCGAGACCCACATCCTTACTGGTGGTAAACGGCTTTAATAGTGATGGCAACAACGCGCCTGGCCAGCCGGGGCCGTTATCACAGACTAAGACGCACAATCGGCGGCCCTCGGTCTGCCAGTGAACCTCTATTCCCGCGGCAGCCGGACAGGCATCCAGCGCATTTGCCAGTATGTTTACCAGTACCTGCTGAATACGCACTTCATCACCTGCCACCCACACGCTGTGAGCAGGAAGCGTCAGCGTGCCCTGCTGCTTATGGCGCATAGCCAGCAGTTCCCAGGCAGCCGCAAACGTTTGTCGCAGATCGACCGGATGTAAAGGCGCGCCCGGCTCAGCCCGACGCGCAAACTGACGTAGCGAACGGATAATGGCATCGATGCGGGTAATCAACCCCTCCGCTTTGGTTAACGTGCTTCTGGCCTGAGCGGATTGCCCCAGCTCAATTGCCCTTCCAGCCGTAAACAGGTACATCGACAGCGCATTCAGCGGTTGATTAATTTCGTGTGCCAGAGTGGTCATAGTCTGGCCGACGACCGCCAGTTTAGCCGTCTGGATCAGCTCATCCTGCGTCGCCCGGAGATCGGACTCAATCTCCTTACGCTCCGCCACTTCCTGCTCCAGCTGATTTTTTTGCGCATTCAACTGGCCCAGGGTATGGCGCAGCAAGCCCGCGATACGCCCCAATTCATCGCGCCCATAAACCGGGATAGTGGCATCCGTTCGGCCAAGACCAATTTGCACCACGGCCTGGTTGAGCGCGGTAAAACGCTTCACCAGCCGGGAACGAATGAAATAATGGTTAAGTCCCCAGGCGAGAAGGAGCGCCAGCAGCGTCGCCAACAGAATAAGTCCGCCACTGACGCGAACAATTTGTTCCAGCCGCTGGTTAAACATCTGCATTTGCTGATGGCTACTTCCCAATTGCGCTTCAAGCAGTGTTCGAAAGCGCCCGAGCGTTGCCTCTCTGGCATGGTTGGCATCAATGAGCGCCTTTTGCGCAGCGACATAATCGCGCATCGTATCGGGCATTTTATTTTTCATCATCCCGATTTCCAGCAGTTCATCAATGGTTTGCCGCAGGGTGATTGTACTGGGCCAGTCATCGAGGGTACGGATGTTTTCATCGGCGGTTTTCTTCAGATTCTCCAGGTAGCGGATATGGTTCTCCACCAGCATCCCGTCGTCGCTGCCCGACTTCAGTTCATTAAGCCGGTCGCGTAAATCATCCACGATCTGGTTTTCAATTCTTGCCAGGGTGTACACCTGCTGCTGCTCGTTTTGCACCTCTCGCGCACGTTTGAGATACAGCGCCGCATCGCCACTTTTTGCCTCGATTTGATCCAACAACGTCCCCTGCTGCCAGGTGAAATCCTGCACCAGTGAATTCAGCTCGGTGTTAAAATCATCATGTAGCCAGTCGATGCGTGCGGAGAGTTCACTCACTTTTTCACGCACGAGGAACATGTTGTAGAGCACCCGGTCCAGTTCCGCCATCAGCGCCCGGCTGTCCTGCAAAATCACCGCCAGCTGCTGTTGTTCTGCGGGTTGTAGCCCCCGGCTCAGTGCCTCAATTTTATCCAGATGCGAGATTATCTGATTGCGCAGTTGCAGCCTCACCGTCGTATTGGGGGCCAGCAGGAATTCATTAAGCTGATCCACAACCAGGTTAAGATTGCCTTCAATCAAAAAAGCGGAATGCACGCGCGGGAAGTAATCATCAAGCGAATAGCGTATTTGCGAGCTCTGCTCGTGCCATGAGTACAAACTGACGCAGCTCACGCTCAACGTCAGTAGTGCGCCCGTCAGAAAGGCTCCCCGCAGGCTGCTGCTGATGTTGAGCTGCCGCAGGCGTTGCAGTATCGATCCACCTTTCATTTTAACTCTTCCAGTTTTGCTATCGCCTGACGTTGATTTTTAAGAAACCACAGCTGCCACTCCATCATCTGCTGTTCGGCAAAGCTTTTGTTATCGAATTGAGCAAGCCAGGCCTCATCTTCACTACGCCTGGCATCTATCGGGACGCTGGTCAGTAAGGCTCTGATTTCGGGTAACGGGCGTTTCAGGCGCGCTTCCGCACTGTATAGCGCCCGCCAGGCATCTTTCAGCTGTGCGAGACGAAAACTGATGGCGGTATCAAACATTCGCTGCACCAGCCGCTGCCGCTTAAGGATCAGCCGATAATTAAGCGCAGGCTGGTTCATCAACATCGCCTGTTGAGCGGCCCGTGGGTTATCTGGCGCGAGCTGGGTAACCGGATATTTTCCCGTATTCGCATCCGCAAGGATCCGCTGTCCTTCCGGACTTAATAAGTAGCGGATAAAACGACGCGCTTCACTGGCGTGCTGGCTGTTCTTGAGCACGGCGACATAGGTTGGCGACACTGCCGAGCGTGGAAAATAGCTAAAAGCCAGATGCGGATCGTTGAGCAACAGGTTGGCATAGTTATCAATGACCGGCCCGGCAACGCCAAGACCGCTCTTAATTTTGTCGGCTACGCCAAAACTGCGTGATGAAATCGTCACCAGATTACCGGCGCTCGCTAACAGCGTCGCCCAGCCCTCTTCCCACCCTTTTTGCTGCAACAGCGACTCAACCATCAAATGGTTGGTATCGGAACGAGACGGGCTACTCATCAACAACGCATTCTGATATTTAGGCTGCGTTAAATCCGCCCAGTCAGCAGGAGGAGAAAGGTGTCGCGCCGCCAGCGCAGAACGGTTAATTAGCAGGCCAAAACCGGATATCGCCACGGCCACGGAGGTAGAACGAATAGACTCAGGCACCAGCCTCTGGCTTTCCGGCAACGCATTATCAAAGAGCGCCAGCTTCTGATGCTCCTGAAGATGCTGTAACAGCATGGGCGATGAGGTCAAAATGAGATCAACGTTTTCCGCGTTCGCGGTATCAAGCAGTTGTTCCAGCGAGCTGCTGGTCCGGTTTAACGTGCGAATCATCACCGACCCCGGCTCCGTCTGCCAGCGCTGAATAATCCAGGCCGTGGCTCCGGGTGAGAAGGTTGTTGCCATCACCAGCTCTTTACCCAAAGCCTGGCAGCTCGCCGACAGCGACATGAAACAGAGCGAGATTGCCCAAAAACGCCGCCAACAGTAAAGTCTGTTTGTGATCCCGTTCATAAATACCAACATATGCAAAAAATAATATTGAGACAAAACTTACCCGTTTATCCCTACAGGAGAGAAGAATAAGGTTTTTCGCAATAATAACCATACGAAAAGTGACTACATCAGCTAAGAATACCCGAAAACACAGTCTGAATTTGTTAATATCCGCACATGCCAGCAATAAAACTTCGCGCAAAAGAACAGAAATAAAATGCCATTATTTAAAAAGAGTCAAAATCTGCCGCACCATCTATAAAATGAGTCAATAGTGACCCATTTCATCGACTTGAGTTTCTCTCCTGCCTATTTCACTCTTCACCACGAAAATTCCTGATATTCACATCAATATAAATTTAGGTGATGATATGTTATCAATATTTAAGGCAGGGCCAGCGGCAAATAAAATCCCGGCAGAGAAAGTCCAGGAAACTTATGGCCGCTACCGCATTCAGGCATTACTCAGCGTATTCCTGGGCTATCTTGCGTACTATATTGTGCGCAATAACTTCACGCTCTCAACTCCATATCTGAAAGAGCATCTGGATCTCAGCGCCACGCAGATCGGTTTACTCAGCAGTTGTATGCTTATCGCCTATGGCATCAGTAAAGGCATTATGAGCAGCCTGGCAGACAAAGCCAGCCCCAAAGTATTTATGGCATGCGGTTTGATTCTGTGCGCCATCGTCAACGTAGGTTTAGGGTTCAGTACCGGATTCTGGATTTTTGCCGCGCTGGTTGTCTTCAACGGCTTGTTCCAGGGGATGGGCGTCGGCCCTTCATTTATTACTATCGCTAACTGGTTCCCGCGTAAAGAACGTGGACGCGTTGGCGCGTTCTGGAATATCTCACATAATGTCGGTGGTGGTATTGTTGCCCCGATCGTTGGTGCCGCCTTTGCCATTTTGGGAAGTGAACACTGGCAAAGCGCCAGCTATATTGTTCCGGCCGGCGTTGCCGTACTGTTTGCAGTTATCGTGCTGATGCTGGGGAAAGGCTCACCACGCCAGGAAGGTTTACCGGCTCTGGAACAAATGATGCCGGAAGAGAAAGTTGTATTAAATGCCCGACACGCTGTCCAGGCGCCAGAAAATATGAGCGCCTTCCAGATTTTCTGCACCTATGTCCTGCGTAATAAAAATGCCTGGTATGTTTCACTGGTAGATGTCTTTGTCTATATGGTGCGTTTTGGCATGATTAGCTGGTTGCCAATTTATCTGTTAACCGAAAAACATTTCTCGAAAGAGGAAATGAGCGTCGCGTTTTTGTTTTTCGAATGGGCGGCAATTCCTTCCACATTACTGGCGGGTTGGCTTACCGATAAACTGTTTAAAGGCCGCCGCATGCCATTGGCAATGATTTGTATGGCGCTGATTTTCGTCTGTCTGATCGGCTACTGGAAAAGCGAATCGCTGTTGATGGTGACTATTTTTGCCGCCATCGTTGGCTGCCTGATTTATGTTCCTCAGTTCCTGGCCTCCGTTCAGACCATGGAAATCGTACCCAGCTTCGCAGTGGGTTCCGCAGTAGGATTACGCGGATTTATGAGCTACATTTTTGGCGCATCATTGGGTACCAGCCTGTTTGGCGTAATGGTCGACAAAATGGGATGGCATGGCGGTTTCTATCTGCTGATGGGGGGAATTGTCTGTTGCATCCTGTTCTGCTACCTCTCTCATCGCGGGGCGCTGGAACTTGAGCAACAGCGGAAAAATGCTCAGCAAGAAGAAGCATCACTCCAGTTGGCTGACGCCCGTTAATCGATTCCAGTCTCGCAAAAAGTGCCAGCACCGCTGGCACTTCCCTACGCTCAGCTAAATAAATCTCTAACCGTGATAATTCATTTCCAATCGTAACGTGCCAGGTTATTGCCTACCGTCCCCCACCATAAAGCGAATGATCAAACCGCATGTCGGGGCAAGAAAAAGGAATAATCCGGTTACCATTTCGTTACCATTAGTCAACCGCATAGTGAAAACGTAAATTAAAGCCGTGAGTATGCCCATGCCGATAAAAGCGCTTATTGACGCCGCCGCGCCCATTACCTGCCAGATGTAGCAACTGACGCTCAGAATGCTCAATGCGAGAAAGATCCAAAAATAGAGCATTGCGATACCTCCTGTTTGCCGTAAAACTTTACGTAAGTCCTTACACTCCCTTGATTTTATATTCTAAGACAATTCCCATTAGTTCGCAATTTAAGCAACATTTACGTTACAAAAATCACTCATCTGCTTACTATTTATATATTCACCTGGATTTTATTTATTCATCATAAAAACAATGGATTATATATAGGCTTTTTTTGTTCTTAATCGCCCCAAAAATATTTACGAAACTTGAGTAATTATTTCTGGCTGACATTAATCTTCGGGTGTACATTGTGCGTCCGATCATTCATGCCCCTCGTGGTTTTGTCCTGACTCAGTTTTACACTCTTTGCAGGAACCAATGTCGTTTATGGCGGCCTAACGATCTGTGCAGAGTGTAACGCGCCAGACCCAGCGTCTTCGCGATACATCTATTTCGTATCAACAACAGGTGCTTATGTTTCCCCAATGTAAATTTTCACGCGCGTTTTTGCATCCGCGCTATTGGCTCACGTGGTTTGGCGTCGGTGTGCTCTGGTTACTGGTACAACTTCCCTATCCCGTATTATGTTTTCTTGGTACCCGTACAGGAACACTGGCTCGCCCATTTTTAAAGCGCCGTGAATCTATTGCACGTAAAAACCTCGAACTCTGTTTCCCCAATCTGTCGCAGGAAGAAAGAGACAAACTGGTCGATGAGAACTTCCGTTCACTCGGTATGGGACTGCTTGAAACAGGCATGGCCTGGTTCTGGCCGGATCACCGGGTTCGCAAATGGTTTGATGTAGAAGGGTTAGACAACCTTAAACGCGCCCAGATGGAAGGCCGTGGCGTGATGGTTGTAGGCGTACATTTTATGTCGCTGGAATTAGGTGGCCGCGTAATGGGGCTTTGCCAGCCGATGATGGCAACCTATCGCCCGCACAACAATAAGTTGATGGAGTGGATCCAAACCCGCGGTCGTATGCGTTCCAACAAAGCCATGATCGGCAGAAATAATCTGCGTGGCATTGTCGGCGCCCTGAAAAAAGGGGAAGCGGTATGGTTCGCTCCCGATCAGGACTACGGCCGTAAAGGAAGCTCGTTCGCGCCCTTCTTCGCCGTTAAAAACGTGGCAACCACCAATGGTACTTACGTGCTGTCACGCCTATCGGGCGCAGCGATGCTGACCGTAACCATGGTGAGAAAAGCAGATAACTCAGGTTACCGCCTGTTTATCACACCACAAATGGAAGGTTACCCAGCAGATGAAAGCCAGGCTGCGGCTTATATGAATAAAATTATCGAAAAAGAGATCATGCGCGCGCCCGAGCAGTATCTCTGGATCCACCGTCGCTTCAAAACCCGCCCCATGGGTGAAGCCTCGTTATATATCTAAAAAGAAAGGCCTTACGGCCTTTCTTTTTGTCTGTGGCTGAATTACTTAACGCCCCATTCGTTCTGTAGTTCAGCCATGCGCTCATTGTAGTTACGAGCAATACAGGCTGGTTTATCCTGCTCTTTCCAGCACTCGTTTCGTCCTTTAACCCAGCCGCGCTGCTCAGCTTTCAGCGTTGGGTTATTTTTCGATTTAACCAACGCCTGTTTGTAGACCCCGTTCAACTTAACATCCAGCGCGGAGAGTGATGGACTCTGGCAAATAACCTCTTCAATACTTCCCTTTGCCACCGCTGAGCAAGAGAAAGAAGGACCGCTGTAGGTCGATTTTTCCCCCGGAGCGTAGTCAATATTGTCTTCAGGCTGACAAATTCCGTGCTTACGATTAGGTCCTGTCCATGAAACTTCCGGGTTGCCGTCATCTTTACGGGAGATGGAAAGCGTATTTTTCCCGCTTTTGGCTTCCCAGTAGTTGTCATTGAAGCTCTTTACGGTTGCCTTTGAGCCATCAATCCAAACGTTGCCTTTACCATCACTATTCACACCACCAATATTTGCGCAGCTGAAATTAAACGCCAACGGAGAGGCCGCCATCGACGTCACTGGCGTAAGAACGAGTGCTAACATCATTAATCTGGTCATTTTTAACCTTTTCATTATTGAATTCCGCGAAAAATTAACCGTATTCATACTATGGTGATATGAGAATTCTCCGACTAATCATTACGTCGCTCAATAGCAATTTATTACCGGCAGAAATTAAACTGTCGCCGAATCACGACACTTGTAAGTTATTAAAATTAAATAGAAAAATGCCTCTTGTCTCACCTCATTTTTAGGCGTACATTAGCGCCGTCTGGAGCACTAAAGCTCAGAATTCTGAGGTGATGCCGCCAGGCAAACGAGGGATATTCTCCATTTCGTTTGCGCGTGCATCAGCTCTCTGTCAGGTAAGCATATGTTCATTCAGACGTACCCAGGTACGCGGAGAGATGAAAAGTGAAATATTTCTTTATGGGCATTTCTTTTATGGTCATCGTTTGGGCCGGTACGTTCGCCCTGATGATCTAAATAAAAGACGCAGCAAAAAAACAGGAGCCATCAGGCTCCTGTTTGCTTTTGGGGATCTCACGATTGGTTAGTCGGTACTTTCAATAGCCGATTTCGCACTGGCAGGCAGTAAGCCATCTGCGCGGAACATCGCTTTGATGCCGCGGATCGCCTGGCGGGTACGGTCACGGTTTTCAATTAAGGCAAAACGCACGTGTGTATCGCCATAATCACCAAAGCCAATCCCCGGCGAAACGCATACTTTTGCTTCGTTCAGCAATTTTTTGGCAAACTCAAGTGACCCCATCGCGGCATATTGCTCAGGAATTTTCGCCCAAACGTACATTGAGGCCTTTGGCATCTCAACCATCCAACCGGCCTCATGCAGCCCTTTAACCAGCACATCGCGACGGCGTTTATACTGCTCGGCAATATCCCGTACGCATTGCTGATCGCCTTCCAGCGCCGCGATTGCCGCAACCTGCAACGGTGTAAACGTCCCGTAATCGTGATAACTCTTGATGCGCGCCAGCGCATTGACCAGCGTTTTATTGCCAACCATAAAACCGATACGCCAGCCCGCCATGTTGTAGCTTTTAGACAGGGTGAAAAATTCAACCGCGACATCACGAGCGCCTGGTACCTGCATAATCGATGGCGCTTTCCAACCATCGTAAACGATATCGGCATAGGCGAGATCGTGAACCACCAGCACGTCATAGCGTTTAGCCAGCGCGACGACTTTTTCGAAAAATTCCAGCTCGACGCACTGTGCTGTCGGGTTGGACGGGAAACCTAAGATCATCATCTTCGGTTTCGGGTAGCTTTCACGGATCGCGCGCTCCAGCTCATTAAAGAAATCGACACCTTCCACCAGCGGCACTGACCGTACCTGCGCCCCGGCAATCACCGCGCCATAAATATGGATCGGATAGCTCGGGTTGGGTACGAGAACCGTATCACCATGATCGAGCGTTGCCAGCATCAGGTGCGCCAGTCCCTCTTTGGAACCAATAGTCACAATCGCTTCGGATTCGGGATCAATTTCAACGTCATAGCGTTCCTGATACCAGCGGGAAATCGCCCGACGCAGACGCGGGATGCCGCGAGACGTGGAATAGCCATGCGTGTCCGGGCGCTGCGCCACGGTACACAGTTTTTCAACAATGTGAGGAGGTGTGGCCCCATCCGGGTTCCCCATACTGAAATCGATAATATCTTCGCCGCGCCGACGCGCAGCCATCTTCAGTTCAGCGGTAATGTTAAAAACGTAAGGGGGAAGGCGATCAATACGCGTAAAGCGACGTTCAGGGCGGGAGTCAGCCATAATATCCTCAGATTAACGTTAGCGCCCGGACCGTCCGAGCGACGCTGCCACGATGGTGGCACGTTTAGAAAATAGCCTGAATAATTTCCTTCTGTCGAGAGGCAATACAAAATATTTTTTTCGACACAAATGAGGAACAGGCAAACAAAATGAGGAAATATTCAATTTCACACACAGCTAAAAATTACCATCATTTAACATTTTGTTGTGAAAAACATTACCTTGATCTTTGCGCTTAGAAGACAGGTATTGTAAATACAACAACAATGCAACAATCCCCTTTTAATATTAAGGTTTTTCCTCATTAGCCGCAGGCTGAGCGGGCGCTGGTCATCCAGACTCAGGTTGCCTATCATAGAGGTTTAACCCCTGCGCAAGAGTCACCCGTGCACGAAATATTTAATATGCTGCTGGCGGTATTTGACCGGGCAGCGCTGATGCTGTTTTGTCTGTTTTTCCTGATTCGTATCCGCCTGTTTCGCGAACTGTTGCACAAGTCAGCTCACTCCCCGAAAGAGTTGCTCGCCGTCACCGCGATTTTCTCGATGTTTGCCCTGTTCAGTACCTGGTCCGGCGTACCGGTTGAAGGCTCACTGGTTAACGTACGTATTATCGCGGTCATGTCAGGGGGAATTCTGTTCGGTCCGTGGGTCGGCATCATTACGGGGCTCATCGCCGGCACCCACCGCTACCTGATTGATATTGGCGGCGTCACCGCCCTACCCTGCTTTATTACCAGTATTCTGGCAGGCTGCATTGCCGGGTGGATCAACCGTAAGATCCCCAAAGCGCAACACTGGCGCGCAGGTATTTTAGGCGGAATGCTATGCGAATCTCTGACCATGATCCTCGTCGTTGCCTGGGCGCCTACGACCGCGCTGGGGCTGGATATCGTCTCGAAAATCGGTATCCCAATGATCCTGGGCAGCGTCTGTATTGGCTTTATCGTTATGCTGGTTCAAAGCGTGGAAGGTGAGAAAGAAGCCAGCGCCGCGAAGCAGGCCAAGCTGGCGCTGGATATCGCCAACAAAACCCTGCCGCTTTTCCGTCACGTCAACAGCGAGTCGCTCCGCCAGGTATGCGAGATTATTCGCCATGATATTCATGCTGATGCCGTCGCTATTACCAATACTCAGCACGTTCTGGCCTACGTTGGCGTGGGTGAACTGAATTACCGCGATAACGATGATTTCGTCAGCCCTACCACGCGACAGGCGATCAATTACGGTAAAATTATCATAAAAAACAATGATGAAGCGCATCGGACACCGGAAATACACTCCATGCTGGTGATCCCGCTGTGGGAGAAAGGCGTTGTTACCGGCACGCTAAAAATCTACTACTGTCACGCTCACCAGATCACCTCCTCATTGCAGGAAATGGCCATCGGCCTGTCGCAGATTATCTCGACTCAGCTTGAGGTTTCTCGGGCGGAACAGTTACGCGAAATGGCAAATAAGGCAGAGCTAAGAGCACTGCAGAGTAAAATAAATCCCCATTTCCTGTTTAACGCCCTGAACGCTATTTCCTCGTCGGTGCGGCTTAACCCGGACACTGCGCGTCAGCTCATTTTTAATTTGTCTCGCTATCTTCGCTATAATATTGAATTAAAAGATGATGAGCAGATCGACATCAAGAAAGAGCTGTATCAAATCAAAGATTACATCGCCATCGAACAGGCCCGTTTTGGCGACAAGCTGACGGTTATTTATGATATTGATGAAGAGGTAAGCTGTTATATTCCCAGCCTGCTGATTCAGCCGCTTGTTGAGAACGCCATCGTCCATGGTATTCAACCCTGCAAAGGGAAAGGCGTGGTCACCATCAGCGTTGCAGAGTGCGGGAACCGGGTACGGATTGCCGTGCGGGATACCGGTCATGGTATCGATCCGAAAGTGATTGAACGGGTCGAGTCCAATGAAATGCCGGGTAATAAAATTGGCCTGTTGAATGTGCATCATCGCGTTAAGCTGCTCTACGGTGAAGGATTACTGATCCGCCGTCTGGAGCCAGGCACAGAGATTGCCTTTTATGTGCCTAATCAGCACTCGCCCGCAGCCGCACCGGCCACATTATTGCTTTAACCAGGAGTGAAGTCGTGAAAGTCATCATTGTCGAAGATGAATTCCTGGCCCAACAGGAACTAAGCTGGCTGATAAAAGAGCACAGCCAGATGGAGATTGTCGGTACATTTGACGACGGTCTTGACGTGCTGAAATATCTCCAGCACAACCGCGTTGACGCTATTTTTCTGGATATCAATATTCCCTCGCTGGATGGTGTACTGTTGGCGCAAAACATCAGCCAGTTCGCGCATAAGCCCTTTATTGTGTTTATTACCGCATGGAAAGAGCACGCTGTAGAAGCTTTCGAACTGGAGGCCTTTGACTATATTTTGAAACCGTATCAGGAATCACGCATTGTCGGCATGCTGCAAAAGCTGGAGGCCGCCTGGCAACAGCAGCAAGCGGGAACCTCACCATCTGGCCCAGCGCCCCGTGAAAACGATACGATCAACCTGATCAAAGATGAGCGGATCATCGTAACCCCGATCAACGACATCTACTACGCTGAAGCCCATGAAAAGATGACGTTCGTCTATACCCGGCGCGAGTCGTATGTGATGCCAATGAACATCACCGAGTTTTGCAGCAAACTGCCTGCTGCGCATTTCTTCCGCTGCCACCGCTCATTCTGTGTGAATTTGAATAAAATTCGCGAGATCGAACCCTGGTTTAACAACACCTACATTTTGCGCTTAAAAGACCTGGAATTTGAAATCCCGGTGAGTCGGAGTAAAGTGAAAGAGTTCAGACAGTTAATGCACTTATAGCGCAGAGAAAGAGCAATGAAAGAGCCAGGCCTGCCCGCCGACCAACAGTTTTTTGCCGATCTGTTCAGCGGCCTGGTGTTAAACCCGCAGCGTCTGGGGCGCGTATGGTTCGCCAGGCAACTAGCCACATTACCGACCGGCAGTTTATGTATTGACCTGCCCCGCCTGGATATCGTGTTGCGCGGAGAGTACAGCAACCAACTGGAAAAACAGCAGCACAGCCTGGCGGAAGGCGACATGTTGTTCATCCCGGCGAAAGCGGCGAATTTACCAGGCAGCGATAAACCGGTGATGCTCTTGAGCCTGGTATTTTCACCGGCCTGGCTGGGCCTCTCTTTTTATGACAACCGAACCGCATCGCTGCTACGTCCCGTACGTCGCATTGAGTTACCGCATCCGCAGCGCGGTGAAGGCGAGGCGATGCTTACCGCATTAACCCATTTAAGCCGCTCACCACAGGCCCAGGATATTATTCAGCCGCTGGTGCTGAGCCTGCTGCACCTGTGCCGCAGCGTGGTAAACACCCGGCCTGATATAGCGCGCCCGCGCTCTGAATTTCTCTATCACAGCATATGTAATTGGGTCCAGGACAACTATGCCCAGCCGCTGAACCGGGAAAACGTAGCGCATTTTTTCAATATCACACCGAATCACTTATCAAAAGTATTTACCCAGCATGGCACCATGGGATTTGTTGAGTATTTGCGGTGGGTGAGAATGGCGAAGGCGCGCATTATCTTACAGAAATATCATTTGTCGATTAGCGAAGTCGCACAGCGTTGCGGGTATCAGGACAGTGATTATTTTTGCCGCCTGTTCCGCCGTCAGTTTGGCCTGACGCCGGGCGAGTACGGCACCCGTTTTCAGTCAGCACGTTGATTGAGGCAATACCAACGAGTTAGTCATATCCACTTGTATCGTTGTAAAATAATGCCCTTTCGCGCATAACGTGCAGGCTTACTCAACAAAGTGAATATTCGATGAAAAACAGAAGTGCACTTTCCCTGATGTGTCTTCAGATGCTGGAATCAGGTGCGGATCGTCGGACCGTAAAAAGAGCGCTCACCGCCCGACGCGTAAAAGGTCGCCAGGCGGTAGTACTGCTCTGCAAACAAGAGATGATACTGTTAAGGGCCGGGAAACTGCCGATTCAACACACCGCAGATTAATAATTCCTCTTGTAAAACCGTTTTGCCCAGCCTGCAATCCCATTACCGTAGGCTGGAAAACACTCCTCACAGTGGCGTTTAAAACGTCAGTTCCGCCTGCAGCAACGCCAGAATGCTTTCGGCATCGGTCGCGGCAAACAACGACTGGCGGAACTGCTTGTTCACCAGCTTACGCGCCAGCTGCGAGAAGACCTTCACGTGGTTAATGCCTTCATCAGCCCCCAGCGTTAGCATGATCACCAGCTCAACATCGCCCATTTCGGACTGCCAGTCTATCGGCTGAGCAAGCCGGGCAATGCTGATACTGGAATGGTTGATCCACTGGGATTTAGTATGTGGGATAGCAACCCCGAAACCAACGGCAGTAGTCACTATCTCTTCGCGCTGCCAGACATCTTCCTCCAGCTCAAACGGATGTTCGGTGCGTCCATTTACCCCAAGATTACCACATAAGAACTGGATCACCTGCTCTTTGTTGGCAAGAGGCTCGCCAACAAAAATATTCTCCAGCGCCAGTAGCGGGCGCACGTCTTTCTGCGGTGCAAACTGCTTCAGCAAATCTTCTATCTCCTGAGCACTGCGACACTCGCAGGCCTGCATAGCGAGTTCGCGACACGCCTGGCCGTCCAGTTGACGAAGCTGACTTTTCACCGCCGGGATCCGTGGGCTGCTCATACTTAACTCGTCAAGCCCTAAGCCCAACAGCAGCGGTAGGTAACGACTTTCCCCGCCCAGTTCACCGCAAATGCCTACCCATTTACCGCGTTCGTGCGCCACGAGGACAATCTGCTGCAACATCCGCAAGAACGAGGGCGTAATCGGGTTATATAGCGGCGACACGCGAGGATTATTACGATCGACAGCGTACAGATACTGGGTCATGTCATTTGAACCAATGCTGAAGAAATCCACCTCGTCACAGAAGTGGTCGATGATGTAACACACCGACGGTACTTCAACCATAATCCCCAATGAAATTGTCGGAGCATGACGTAAACCCTCCGCTTTCAGCTCCACCAGCGCTTTTTGCAATTCGCTTTTTACCCATAAAATCTGGTCGAGGCTGTGCACCATCGGGATCATCAACTGCGCATTACCGAAGGTGGCCGCGCGTAAAATGGCGCGCAACTGCGTGCGAAACAGCCCAGCAAATTCGGGATAAATCCGCACCGCGCGATAACCCAGGAACGGATTTTCTTCTTGCGGAATATTGAGATAACGGATGTTCTTATCGCCGCCAATGTCCATCGTGCGAAAGATAACCGGCTTGTCGCCCGCAGCCAACAACACCTGTTGGTAGGCTTCAAACTGTTCCTGCTCGTCGGGAGCACTGTCGCGATCCATAAACAGCATTTCTGTGCGAAACAACCCAATCCCTTCCGCGCCATTGGCAAACGCCCCCGGCGCTTCCAGCGCGGTGCCAATATTCGCTGCGACGTCAATTCGTTGATTATCTTTGGTTAACGCGGGCTGGGCGGCGTCAAGGGCTTGCCGACGCTGGCATTCATCAGCCAGCTTCTGCGCAATCGCGTAGTAGCCGCGAACCGCCTCGTTTGGATTAATGGCCAGGACGCCACATCGGGCATCCAGTACCGCGGGTTGCCCGGCATAGCGGCTAATCGCGTCCAGCGGCAAGCCGCTAAGCACCGGAATTGCCGACGCCCGAGCGAGGATCAGCGTATGCGAGGTGCGCCCTGTTTTCTCAAGGATCATGCCTGACAGATGCTGCAAATCGAGGCTCAAAAACTGACTGGGCGTCAGATCTTCAGCAACCAGAATCGTTGGTTTTTCCAGCACCAGCGCATGGCGTGGCCGCTTTTCAGGCCAGGTAATGTGCAACAATTGTTCGCTGATATCACGGATGTCGCTGACGCGTTCGCGCAAATAATCGCTGCCGGAAGCCGACAGCTTATCGCATACTTGTTCCATATTGGTGATAATCGCCGCCCCTAACCCCAGATGCTGCTCGAGCATTAATCGGCGAATATTCCCGGCGAACTCATCGTCCTGAATCAGAGACAGATGCGCGCTGAGAATGGTTTTACTCTCACCATCGCGCTGGCGGAGTTGCTGATTGAGCAGCTCCGCCAGCGTCGCCAGACTGTGCTCCAGCCTGGCGTTGTCTTCCGCACTCGCCGCAATCGCGCGATAGCTCTCCAGATTATCACTCTGCCACAGCGTGAGCTGACCTGCCCCCACGCCGCCTGCCAGCACGGTGCCATACAGCAAATCCGGGTTGAGCCGAATCAGCGAACGCGGCAACGGATGCGCCGCCAGTTCCGCCGCCCCAGGCTGAACGCTGTCGCTGTCGATAAACCGCTGCTGAATGTACTCCTCCAGCGCCCGTCTGGCCTGTTCTTCATCATGACCGGTGATGGTTAAGCTACAGCTGTCGTTAAACAGCGTCCCGGTGCCAATCAGCGCCAGCGAGCTTTTCGCATCCGCTTTGGCGTTTTGACGATGGTTGAAAAACATCACCTCACTTTGCCACTGGCTACACTGCTCTTTCAGCTCCCATGCTGGACGCGCATGCAGGCCATTGGGTAACGGGCAAAGAAATTGAATCGTTAGCATAACAACTCCTGATTAGCGCGAAATCAGCACCTGAAATCCGTCAGATGAGCCACGGTTTCGCACGTAAGATGTGAAATAAGCGCCGACAGCAACTGCTGCGTCTGGATGATGTCACGACAGTCGGCAATCGATGCCGCACAGTGCCCATGCCGTGTGGCTGGCCCCATAACAACCGTCGGGATCCCCGTTCCGCTGACGTGTACAGCCCCGCCATCGGTGCCGCCATTACTGAACATATCGAGCTGTAACGGTATACCCGCGTCAGCGGCCACACTTTCAATCCATGCCGTCAGCTTTGGCGGCGCAATCAGCGATTTATCGCTCAACACCAGCATCGGGCCTTTGCCGAGCTGTCGGTGGTTGGCCGCGCCACAATCAAAATTTTTCGCCCAGCAGGCGGTGTCCAGCACGATCGCCACATCGGGGGCAACTGCACGCGCGGCCGTTTGCCCTCCGCGCAGTCCAACTTCCTCACTGGAACTGGCTACCAGCCACACCTCGCAAGGGAGATCGGCGCCATGCCATTCGCGCAGCAGCGCGACCAGCAAATAACATCCAAGCCGGTCATCAAAGGCTTTGCCCATGACGCGTTGGTGCGGCAAAACCTGAAAAGTCGTGTCAAAGGTAACGCGATCGCCTGGGTGCACGCCGGCCTGAAGTACTTCGTCATAAGACCGTGCGCCAATATCCACCCGTAGCGCATTCACCTCATTACCACTGCGCTCTCCGTCGAGCAGCCCCGGGATTTTGCTCTCTTCGCGGGTGGTAATCCGCACCGGCTGCAACTGTCTGGCCGCCATACGCACATTTCCCACTGGCAAGACATCGATCGCTCCTTCGCTGGAAATACTGCGCACAATAAATCCCACTTCATCCATATGCGCACAGATCATTACCTTCGGACCGGTTGATTCATTCAGGCGGATCAACACCGATCCTAACCCATCGAAGCGCACTTCTTTGTGCAGACGATCTGCTTCTTCGAGCAAGATCTGTCGCACCTCCTGTTCTGAGGAGGCGATCGCATCAGCCTCGCTCAGCGCCTTCAGTAGCGATAAGTCCATCACGCCTCTCCCGTGTGTAACAATGTTTTCGCCATGGTGTAGAGCACCTCGCCGCCGTCTGGCGTAACCAGTACCACGTCCTCAATACGTACTCCGCCCTGCCCCGGCAGATAAATACCTGGCTCAACGGTGAGCAGCATTCCCGCCGCCAGAGGCGTCGCATCGGTGGGTGAAAAACGTGGATTTTCATGGACCTCAATGCCGATAGCGTGTCCGGTATTGTGACCAAACTCATTACCATAGCCCGCCTGCGTAATAACTTGCCTGGCTGCGGCGTCCACCTCATTGCAACGCGCGCCGGGTCGGATTGCCGCCACCGCCGCCAGTTGCGCTTCCAGTACAACCTGATAAATCGAAAATAGCGCGCTTTCTTCTGCAGGTTGGTTGGCGTCGGGTAGGCGAAACGTTCGCGTCATATCTGAACAATACCCCTGATACTGTGCGCCAAAATCCAGCGTAATGAACTCACCCGCCTCGACACGCTTGTCGCTGGCTTTGCCGTGCGGCAGCGCCCCGCGCCAGCCGCTGGCGACAATGGTGTCAAAAGAGGCTTTATCTGCGCCGAGCGTACGCATGTACCACTCCAGTTCGGCGGCAATCTCGCGCTCACGCAGACCTGGTTTAATAAAACGCCGTATGTGTTCAGCGCTGAGGTCGGCAATCCGACAGGCTTCACGGATACAGGCTATTTCCTGGGCCGTTTTCACCTGCCGAAGCACGTCCGGCACGGCGCTCACCAGTCTTCCATGCAGTTTGTCTGCCCATGTCTTTGCCGTTTCCCAGCTTACCTGCTCGCCTTCGAACCCCACCGTCTGCAGCTTTTCGTCAGCAATGATGTGATTCACCCGTGAATACAGCGTCTGTGTTCCATCAAGGAGATGGATCTGGTAGCCCTGGGTACGCGTGTCGACATCGGTGTAGTAACGGGCATCGACCAGGATATGCGCGCTTTCATGGCTGATAAACACAAACCCTGAACTGCTGGAGATCCCCATATGCGGCTGTTTATTCTGTCGCGATGACAGCAGCATCGCATCGAGATGTTGCGCCGTCAGCCAGTCACGCAGCGAGGCAAGTAAGCTCATGGTTACAATCCTTTTGATCAGAGGCTTTCGATCAGCAATTTGCCTTTGCGGTACATCAGATGACGCAGGAACACCACCATCAGCGCGGTAATCACCGCACCTAACAGGATCCCTGCCATATAGACACCGAGATTGGTCACCAGCGGCCATGCCCAGATCGCCGACTCAGGGAACCATTGCACCGCACCCAGCCAGACGGCAGCCGTCGATCCGACAATGGCGCCAACCATGTAGGAGGGAATTGCCGTGATGGGGCTTTCCAGCGCAAACGGGATAGCCCCTTCGCTGATGCCCATAAATGCGAGGAACATTGCCGTTTTTCCCTGCGGGTAGAGCTGGGCGCTGAACAGACGCTTACCCGTTAAGCGGCGGTCAAGCAGCGTTGCCAGCCCGAGGCCAATCGGCGGAATAACAATCGCAATAGAGCGCGCGGTGACCGGCAGAACGTGATCGGTGGTAAAGCTGAAGGCGACAAATCCAGCGGCTTTATTAATCGGCCCGCCGAGGTCAATCGCTGTGGCCGCGGAAATCCCCATCGCATACATCAGCGTGCCTTTCTCTCCTGCTGCAGTCAGCAGAGTACGGATGCCGCCGTTGATCCAGCCGCCAAACGGCGTGATCACGTAATACATCGCCAGCATGACAAAAATGGCAGAGAGAATGGGCAGCAAAAAGGTGGTCTTGAACGCCAGCAGGAAATCAGGGAGCTGGATTTTTTGGTTCATCCATTTCACCAGATACCCGGCAACAATCGAGATAATTAGCGCGCCAATAAAGGTAGAGGGTACGGGTGCACTGGTTACCCATTGCAGCGTTGATGGGTCAAAATTCAGCAGCTGCGTAGGCTGAGTAGACATCAGCCCACCGATGAACCCCGCCGGAAACGCCAGCTTGCCGCCGATGGAGTTGGCAACGAACGCGGCAAACATCGGAATAGCAAAACCAAACAGCACGCCGCCAAAAGATTGCGACAGCCAGGCAAACTTCAATAATGAGAGATTAAAACCGGTAAATTTTCCGCTGTTCAGCGCATCCATGATGCCAGTGTCAGCAGGAATATCGAGCCAGCTATAAGCGATCAGTTGCGAGAAGGCGAGAATTACCCCGCCCATAATTAACGTCGGCACCATGCGTGAAATACCCGACATCACATGTTGCGGAAGTTCGCCCCAGAAGCTGTTGCGGGAGGCCGGTGGATTTTTTATTGCCGCTGCCGCACCAGATGCGCCAGGCACAACGGTTGCACTGCGTTTTTTAATGGCCATACGTAGTTCCCTGTCGATGATTATTGTTGTTCAGCGGCAACCATCTCTTCGATCTCTTTAATGATGCCGGCCGCATTTTTTATCGCGTCCTGTAGCGTAATTTCGTAGACATCACGCGACTCAAAACGCTCGTTATCTTCCGGAGTTACGGCAACTGAATGGATGATTAACGTCGCCTCAGCAATATCCTGCGCCGTCAGACGATTTTGAATTCCGTCAGCGCCCTGAGTTTCGATTTTCACTTCATAACCGGCTTCAACCGCCGCTTCTTCCAGAGCCTGCGCCGCCATAAAGGTGTGAGCCAGCCCCATCGGACACGCACAGACAGCAATTAATTTTTTGCTCATATTCATTTCCTCGTAATAGTTAACGAGAGAAATTATGGTCCGAGGCAAGTAGCGACCGTTATCAGACAAATAATGCTTTTACTGGACATATAATCCAGCAATCAGGAAGTGTGACGAAGGTCGGAAAGCTGGGCGGCAGGCATAAAAAAACCGCGTGATTTACGCGGTTTTGCGGGGGAGTGATTGAGGAATTAAAGAATATGCCCCAGCGTCTGGCGCAGATGTGCGCCGGAGCCAAGCAGACCCGGATTATCATGCACAATCAGATACACCGGAATATCCTGAACGTAGGCTTTAAAACGTCCTTTATCTTCAAACCCACCGCGGAAACCGGAAGCTTTAAAGAATTCAAGGAAGCGCGGCACGATCCCGCCAGCGATGTACACGCCGCCAAACGTGCCCAGCGTTAACGCCAGATCGCCGCCAAAGCGGCCCATGATCACACAGAACAGCGACAGCGCGCGGCGGCAGTCGATACAGGAATCTTCCAGCGCACGGGCGGTGATATCCTTCGGCTGCAGATTTTCCGGCAGGCGGCCGTCTGATTTGACGATGGCGCGATACAGGTTCACCAGTCCGGGTCCTGAGAGCACACGTTCAGCAGAAACATGACCGATTTCCGCACGCAGAACCTCAAGGATAATCCCCTCTTCTTCGCTGTTAGGCGCAAAATCCACATGCCCGCCTTCACCCGGCAGACTTACCCAGCGTTTATCAACGTGCACCAGATGCGCCACGCCGAGGCCAGTTCCCGCGCCATACACCGCAATCGGTTTACCTTCGACAGGTTCCGCGCCGCCAAACTGGATCAAATGATCTTTTTTCAGCATAGGGATTGCCATCGACACGGCGGTGAAATCATTAATAATTTCCAGATGGCTAAAGCCCAGATTTTTTTTCATCTCAGCAATAGAGAATGCCCAGGTATGGTTGGTCATTGCCACCCAGTCGCCGGTGATCGGACAGGCAATGGCAATGCAACCATCTTCGACGCTGACGCTATGCTCATCCAGGTACACGCGCACCACAGCCTCCAGACTGGGGTAATCCAGCCCGGAATAGGTTTTTGCCTGCGAAATCTCGCCACTGGCAATGTCGCACAGAGCAAGACGTGCGTTGGTGCCGCCAACATCACCTACTAAAGCATATTTTGTCATTCTTCCACTGCTCCGCTAAAGTCAGAATAAATCTTTGCCACACTGTAAATTCATGGGGGCATAACAACAACGGCCTGAAGGCTGATGCCCGTAGAAAATCGATCCAGATCACACAATTACTTTATCGTTTCAGCACCATTTGCAGCGATGCGGTCGCGCAGGCTGTGCAAACTATATCTATGACTCTGTTTGAAGGAATTGAAAATGCTCCATCCGCGAGCCAGAACGATGCTCTTGCTATCAACTCCCGCGATAATCATTGGCATAGCGTCCAGCCTGGTGTTGATCGTTGTGATGAAAGTCGCTTCCGTTTTACAGCAATTTTTATGGGAGCGTCTGCCGATTAGCATCGGAATTGCCCAGGACTCTCCACTGTGGATCATCGGTATGCTCACGTTAACCGGACTGATGGTCGGGCTTGTCATCCGCTACAGCCAGGGCCACGCTGGTCCGGATCCGGCTTGTGAACCGTTAATCGGAATGCCGGTGGCCGTTTCGGCGCTGCCAGGCCTGCTGGCGGCGCTAATCCTCGGTCTGGCGGGCGGCGTCAGTTTAGGGCCGGAACATCCCATCATGACCGTGAATATCGCCCTCGCAGTGGCGCTTGGCAGCCGCCTCTTTCCGCGCATTGCTAAGCTGGACTGGACCATTCTCGCCTCTGCCGGCACCATCGGGGCGTTATTTGGTACTCCCGTGGCCGCCGCGTTGGTGTTTTCGCAAACGCTGAATAGCTCGAACGATGTTCCTTTATGGGATCGCCTGTTTGCGCCGTTAATGGCCGCCGCCGCAGGTTCACTGACCACCAGCCTGTTCTTTCATCCCCATTTTTCATTGCCCATCGCGCACTATACGCAAATGCATCTGATCGATATCCTCAGCGGTGCGGTCGTTGCTGCTATCGCCATTGCCGCGGGCATGGTGGCCGTCTGGTGTCTACCGCGCTTGCATCATTTAATACATCGGCTTAAACACCCGGTACTGATCCTTGGGGTTGGTGGTTTTATTCTCGGTATTTTGGGTGTAATTGGCGGACCGCTTACCTTATTTAAGGGACTGGATGAAATGCAGCAAATGGCGTTTAGCCAGACGCTGGGGACAACGGATTATTTGCTGCTTGCCGTGATCAAACTGGCGGCATTGGTGGTCGCCGCAGCGAGCGGTTTTCGCGGCGGGCGAATTTTTCCGGCGGTCTTCGTGGGTGTCGCGCTGGGTCTGATGCTGCACGCCCATGTTGAAGCCGTTCCGGCAGCCATCACGGTCTCCTGCGCGATTCTCGGGCTGGTGCTGGTCGTTACCCGCGACGCGTGGCTGAGCCTGTTTATGGCGGCAGTCGTGGTGCCAGACACCACTTTGCTGCCGCTGCTTTGCGTCGTTATGCTCCCCGCCTGGCTTTTATTGGCCGGAAAACCAATGATGATCGCCAGCCGTCCCGAGGAGTAGCTATCCTCCGTTGCGAGATTCCAGCGCACGGGTCACCGTGCGCAATAACTCAGGAAGATCGGCTTTCGGTAGCACCACTTCAATTAATGACAACCGTTGCGGACGGGACAGCCGGGCCAGCACTTCCTCCAGTTGGACCACCTGCTTCACTCGCCAGCATTCCGCCTGACATTCATGACTTAACGCCTGCGGCACCTGCGTCCAGTTCCATCCGGCGATGTCGTTATAGCGCTGATTTGCCCCGTGAATAGCCCTCTCCACGGTATAGCCGTCATTGTTAAGCAGTAAAATCACCGGTGATTGCCCGTCTCTGAGCATAGAGCCCAGTTCCTGGATAGTGAGCTGCGCTGCGCCATCGCCAATAATCAGGATCACCCGGCGGTCCGGGCAGGCTGTTTGCGCGCCAAATGCCGCCGGGAGCGCGTAGCCGATGGAACCCCACAGCGGTTGGACCAAGACTTCCGCACCGCTGGGTAGCGAGAGCGCAGCCGCACCAAATGCCGCCGTTCCCTGGTCGACGAGGATGATGTCATCCGGCGCCAGATAATGCTGCACCGTTGGCCAGAAATTTTCCTGGGTCAGCAGCCCCTTCTCAACCTGGATACGCCTAACTGGCGGACGTTCGGGCGGCAGTGAAAACGACATCTCCAGACACAACTCGCGTAACGTAGTGACGGCCTGTTCCATCGGAACGTTAAACCATTGGGTACCAACACGTGACGCATGGGGCTGAACTTCAATAGTACGCTCCGCTGGTAACCGTTGCGTAAACCCAGCGGTCAGGGTGTCGACAAATTGTGTACCGACGCAAATAATCGTATCGGCATCTTCAATCGCCTGGCGCACATAATCGCTACTGGCTCCGGCGCTGTACGTACCGACAAACGCCGGGTGACGCTCATCAAATAACCCTTTCCCCATCAACAGCGTGGCGTGGGCCATCGGCGTTTCCGCCATCCAACGCTGCAAAACAGGCTGTAAACCAAAGCGCTGCGCGAGAAAGTCGGCCAACAGCGCTACACGCGGACTGTCCAACAGCCGCTCGCGGGCATAATAGCGAAACGCTTCTGCCACGCTGCTTTCCGGTTCGCTCAGAGGAACAATCAGAATGTCATTCGGCGGCGTAGCGGGCTGTTTGGCCACATCAGCAGGCAACATCAGGTAGCCTGGCCTGCGCTCTGTTAACATCGCCCGCAGCACACGGTCAATTTCATAACAGGCGTTTTGTTCATCCAGCATTGCGCTGGCCGTCGTTACCGCCTGCTGCATACGGTAAAAATGCTGAAAGTCACCGTCGCCAAGGGTGTGATGCATCAGTTCCCCGCGACGCTGCGCACCGCGACAGGGCGCGCCGACAACATGTAAGACAGGAACATATTCCGCATAGCTTCCAGCGATACCGTTAATTGCACTTAACTCTCCCACGCCAAACGTGGTGAGCAATGCTCCTGCCCCTGCCACCCTGGCATAGCCATCCGCGGCATAAGCCGCATTTAATTCGTTCGCACACCCAACCCAACGTATGCCGGGATGTTCAATCACGTGGTCAAGAAACTGCAAATTATAATCACCAGGCACACCAAAGAGGTGGCCGACGCCACAGCCTGCCAGCCTGTCCAGCAGATAATCAGCAACGGAATATTGGGTTTGCATGACAGCTATCCTTCTGACGGTAACCTCAATGTTGAGTATCGAAGAACTGTGTTGACTGTCCAGAGAAGCCATAGTGAAGGGGGTGGAAAGCAAAATGTACAGTTTTGCCGATTAAAAATTCATTGCCGCCTGCTTTATGTAAACGTATACACTCAATGACACACGTTATCCGACAGGAGGCTACATGGTTTATCAGGCTGATGAAAATCGCTATCAAACAATGGAGTATCGCCGCTGCGGCCAGAGCGGCCTCAAACTCCCGATTGTCTCTTTGGGTTTGTGGCATAATTTTGGTGATGCCACGCAGGTAGAGAACAGTCGGGCTCTGTTACAGCGCGCATTCGATCTGGGAATTAATCATTTTGACCTGGCGAATAACTATGGTCCACCGCCGGGCTCAGCGGAGCGAAATTTTGGCCGCATTCTGCAGGAAGATTTTTTACCGTGGCGGGACGAGCTGGTCATCTCCACCAAAGCTGGTTACACCATGTGGGAGGGGCCCTACGGCGACTGGGGATCACGCAAATACCTGATTGCCAGCCTCGATCAAAGCCTCAAACGCCTGGGGCTGGAGTATGTTGATATCTTCTATCACCACCGGCCCGATCCTGAAACGCCGCTCAGAGAAACCATGCGCGCGCTGGATCATATTGTCCGTCAGGGTAAAGCGCTATATGTCGGACTGTCTAATTATCCGGCGGAGCTTGCCAGGCAGGCGATTGAAATACTCGACGATTTAGGCACTCCCTGCCTTATCCACCAGCCTAAATATTCCCTGTTTGAACGTTGGGTCGAAAGTGGCCTGCTGTCGCTATTACAGGAAAAGGGGGTTGGCAGTATCGCCTTCTCGCCACTGGCGGGTGGGCAATTAACCGACCGCTACCTGAACGGTATTCCTGCGGACTCGCGCGCGGCAAGCTCCAGCCGTTTTCTTAACCCGGACCAGTTAACGCCACAAAAACTGGAAAAGGTCCGTGCGCTGAACGCGCTGGCAGAACGTCGGGGACAAAAACTTTCTCAGATGGCGCTCGCGTGGGTATTACGGGAAGACAAGGTCACCTCGGTGTTGATTGGCGCCAGTAAACCCGCGCAAATTGAAGACGCCGTTGGCATGCTGGCAAACCGTCATTTCTCTGCCGAAGAGTGCGCGGAAATTGATGCCATTCTGAGCTGATTGAAATAAAGACACATTTATTAACAAAAAGTGCTCTCGCTCGCGATTTAAGAGTTAAGGCGATGAAACGGGGCTTTACTGCCCCGTAATATTACGTTAACAGGCCGGCTACGGCTCGATCGTGAAGGAGAGTAAAAATGTTCAGGTCACTGATTCTGGCGGCAGTCTTATTGGCTTTTACCCCGCTGGCCGCGAACGCTGGCGAAATCACCCTGCTGCCATCAATAAAATTGCAAATTGGCGATCGCGATAATTACGGTAACTACTGGGATGGCGGCCGCTGGCGCGACCGGGATTACTGGCATCATAACTATGAGTGGCGCAAAAACCGCTGGTGGCGTCATGACAATGGCTATCATCGTGGCTGGGATAAACGTAAAGCTTATGAGCGCGGCTATCGTGAAGGCTGGAATGACCGTGACGACCATCGCGGTCGCGGGCGCGGCCACAAACATCATCATTAATGTAACAAAAGAGCCTACGGGCTCTTTTGTTTTTACAAACCCAGCGCGGTTCCCACCAGTAACCAGATATTCAGTGCGACCACTAACACCACAATCATCCAGCCAATGTATTTGACCCAGGCGGTGTTAACCAAATCCCCCATCAATGGGCCGTTGCTGGTAAAGATTAGTAGCGGCACCAACGCAAGGGCAATCCCGAAACTGAGCAACACCTGGCTCATCACCAGAATACGGGTGGGATCCAGCCCCATCAGAATCACAATAAATGATGGCATCATGGTGACAGTACGGCGTACCCACAGCGGAATGTGGAAGCGGATAAACCCCTGCATCACCACCTGCCCCGCCAACGTGCCGACCACAGTAGAAGACAGCCCCGCTGCCACCAGGCTTAAACCAAACACCGTCGCCGCCGCGTGGCTCAACAGCGGTTCAAGGGTCAGGTACGCCTGATCGAGATCGGCGATACCGGTATGCCCGCTAAAATGAAATGCGGCGGCAGCTGTCGCCATCATCGCCAGATTCACAAACCCGGCAATCGTCATGGCGATAGCCACATCCCATTTCGTGGCCGCATAGCGTTGTTGCCGCGTTCCGCCGTGCAGATGCTGGGTTAAAGAAGAATGCAAATAGATCACATGCGGCATGATGGTCGCGCCAAGCACGCCAGCAGCCAGGAACACAGCCTCAGAATTGGGCAGGTTGGGAATAATCATCCCTTTGCTAAGCTGCGCCAGATTGGGTTGGGAAAAGATCAGTTCCACGATGTAAGCCGCTGCCACAAACAGCAGCAAGCCGCCAATGACTTTTTCCAGCGGTTTTTGCCCGCGGCGCTGCAGCATCAGAATTAAAAACGTCGCGATACCGGTAAGTACGGCCCCCTGCAATAATGAAACACCCAGGATCAGTTTGAAACCAATCGCAGCGCCAATAAACTCAGCAAGGTCGGTCGCCATGGCGATAATTTCAGCCTGCACCCAGTAAAACCATACCACCGGACGAGGATAATGATCGCGAATTTGCTCCGCCAGGTTTTTACCGGTGGCAATACCCAGTTTTGCCGACAGCACCTGAATCAGCATTGCCATCAGGTTTGCCCAGACCACAACCCACAACAGTTTATAGCCAAAGCTGGCCCCTGCCTGGATATTGGTGGCAAAGTTACCCGGATCGATATAGCCGATCGCCGCGATGAACGCAGGTCCCATTAATGCGAGCTTCAACTTGCGCGCTGCCCGTCCACTGCTACTCTCAACGCGATCGTTAGTCATTTTAGTGCCTCAGAAACATAGCCTTTGCTATGTTTCAAGCTACGCTTATTGAGAATGATTATCAAATTCATTTTAATGGGTGAAGTTGATTTCTCTGATAGCTTTTGTCTATGGATCGATAAGGATTCTTGAAAGACTGGTGAGATGTTTGATTATTGTTATGAGATTAGCACAATGACATAACTTTTCACTTCCCTACTCAACATAACGGAAGTGTATCACCGATCACTAATTTTGAATCTCGTCACAGGTCCTTATTATAGTGTGTGTTTGATCTCGTTTTCTTTATGGTTGTTACATAGAATGTGCACGAAAACTAAACCTGCCTCATATTTGGAGCAAATATGGACCGCGTTCTTCATTTTGTCCTGGCCCTTGCCGTGGTTGCGGTACTCGCACTGCTGGTAAGCAGTGACCGTAAAAAAATCCGCATTCGTTATGTTATTCAACTGCTTGTTATTGAAGTGTTACTGGCATGGTTCTTCCTGAACTCTGATGTCGGTCTGGGCTTCGTGAGAGGCTTCTCCGAGATGTTTGAAAAACTGCTCGGCTTCGCTAATGAAGGGACAAACTTTGTCTTCGGCAGCATGAACGACAAAGGCCTGGCATTCTTCTTCCTGAAAGTGCTTTGCCCGATCGTCTTCATTTCCGCGCTGATCGGTATTTTGCAGCACATCCGCGTTCTACCGGTTGTTATTCGCGCGATTGGTTTCCTGTTATCCAAAGTCAACGGTATGGGCAAGCTGGAATCCTTCAACGCCGTCAGCTCCCTGATCCTGGGTCAGTCCGAGAACTTTATCGCCTATAAAGATATTCTCGGCAAAATGTCCCGCAACCGTATGTACACCATGGCTGCAACGGCGATGTCGACCGTTTCCATGTCTATCGTCGGCGCGTATATGACCATGCTGGAGCCGAAGTACGTGGTTGCTGCGCTGGTTCTGAACATGTTCAGCACCTTCATCGTGCTGTCGCTGATCAACCCCTACACCGTTGATGCCAGCGAAGAAAATATTCAGATGTCTAACCTGCACGAAGGTCAGAGCTTCTTCGAAATGCTGGGTGAATACATCCTGGCAGGTTTCAAAGTAGCCATTATCGTTGCAGCCATGCTGATTGGTTTCATTGCGCTGATCGCCGCCCTGAACGCCCTGTTCGCTACCGTAACCGGTTGGTTTGGCTACAGCATCTCCTTCCAGGGCATCCTGGGCTACATCTTCTACCCTGTTGCATGGGTGATGGGTGTGCCGTCCAGCGAAGCGCTGCAGGTGGGCAGTATCATGGCAACCAAACTGGTTTCTAACGAATTCGTCGCGATGATGGATCTGCAGAAAATCGCCTCTACGCTCTCTCCACGCGCCGAAGGCATCATCTCTGTGTTCCTGGTCTCCTTCGCTAACTTCTCTTCTATCGGGATTATCGCCGGTGCGATTAAAGGCCTGAACGAAGAGCAAGGTAACGTGGTGTCCCGCTTTGGTCTGAAGCTGGTATACGGCTCTACGCTGGTGAGCGTACTGTCCGCGTCCATTGCAGCTCTGGTGCTGTAAGCGTCAGGCAACGTAATTGTGACAAGACCGGGGAGATTTCCCCGGTTTTTTTATGTCTGCTATTCAGCAAACCAAAGAGACAGAGAGTGAGAACTGGCAGGATGCAGAAACAAAAAACCCCCGCTTTTCAGCGAGGGTTTAAATTTTGGTGGAGCTAAGCGGGATCGAACCGCTGACCTCTTGCATGCCATGCAAGCGCTCTCCCAGCTGAGCTATAGCCCCACGATGCTTTTACGTACATACCAAATTCATTGGGATTAAATTTGGTGGAGCTAAGCGGGATCGAACCGCTGACCTCTTGCATGCCATGCAAGCGCTCTCCCAGCTGAGCTATAGCCCCGTCACGTAAAGCTTGTCGAGTTGACGGGCGGCATCATATGAATTCCCTTCGCGTGTGTCAACGGCAAAATTAGCTCATAGAATTCAATCGCTGAAAAAGCAGTCAAATGAAGAACATTGCGTAACAACTCGCATTCAGTAGTTAAACGCGTCACGGTTTCTACTAAAATGGTGCTATAAAATGAACCACTAATTAACCCCACGACTATTCAGGGAATCGTTATGTTCAAGGAACGGATGACGCCAGAAGAGCTTGCTAATCTGACCGGATACAGCCGACAGACCATCAATAAATGGGTGCGCAAGGAAGGTTGGGCTACATCACCAAAACCAGGCGTTCAGGGCGGTAAAGCCCGTCTGGTTCACGTCACCGAACAAGTTCGTGAATACATTCGCAGCGCCGAGCGTTCAGCCGAAGGTTTATCAGATAACTTATCGTTATCCGGCGATACCTCTATTGAAGCTCTGCTGATTAGGCTCGCCAAAGAGATGACACCGTCAGAACAGAAAATGTTTACGTCACTGATCCTGCGTGAAGGCATTACGGGTTTATTACAACGCTTAGGGATCCGCGATAACAAATAATATGAAAAAATTACGCAGCAAAATGACGACCGAAGAGCTGGCGGAATGTCTCGGGGTCGCCAAACAAACCGTCAATCGTTGGATCAGAGAACAAAACTGGACCACCGAAAAATTTCCCGGTGTTAAAGGTGGTCGTGCAAGACTTATTCATATCGACTCCGGCGTCCGCACGTTTCTGCTCAACATTCCCGCTTTTCGCAAAGTTCCTGAGGTTTATCAGGCTGAAGAGCCGCTGGCAGAATACACCCATGTAGTGCGCAGCCATGCCTGCCGCCAGATAATTAGCGCGCTGGATAATATGTCTCCAACGGAACAAGAAAAGCTGGCGATGTATATCTCGCGCGAAGGGATTCGTAATTTCCTTATCCGTCTGGGGATTGATGAGTCTGAATAACGGATAAAAAAACGGCAGGAGTGCATCCTGCCGTTGTGTCATCAATCAGCCTGAATTACTGCTGACTTTCACGCTCTGCAATAAACGCCAGCGCTTTGTTAATACGCTCAACGCTGCGGGATTTGCCAATCGCATGCACCGTGACGTCTAACGCCGGGGACTGACCCGCGCCGGTTACCGCGACACGCAGCGGCATCCCAACTTTACCCATGCCCACTTCCAGCTCATCAGCGGTTGCCTGAATCGCGTGGTGGACGTTTTCTGCCGTCCACTCGGTAATGGCGGCCAGTTTGTCGCGAACCACTTCCAGAGGCTGACGCGCAACCGGACGCAGGTGTTTCTTCGCCGCGTCGGCATCGAACTCAGCAAAGTCTTCGTAGAAGTAGCGGCAGCTCTGCGCCATCTCTTTCAGAGTCTTACAACGCTCGCCCAGCAGTTTCACCAGCTCAGACAGTTGAGGCCCAACGCGGGTATCGATATTTTCCTGCTCAATGTGCCATTGCAGATGCGTTGCCACATATTCCGGCGCCAGCGCATTAATGTAGTGATGGTTCAACCACTGCAGTTTTTCAGTGTTGAACGCGCTCGCAGACTTGCTCACCGCACCGAGGGAGAACAGTTTAATCATCTCTTCACGGGTGAAGATTTCCTGATCGCCGCTGGACCAGCCCAAGCGTACCAGATAGTTCAGCAGCGCTTCCGGCAGGTAGCCGTCATCGCGGTACTGCATCACGCTGACCGCACCGTGACGTTTAGAGAGTTTTTTACCGTCGTCGCCGTTGATCATCGACACGTGCGCGTAAACCGGCACCGGCGCGTTCAGCGCTTTCAGGATGTTGATCTGACGCGGGGTGTTATTGATATGGTCTTCGCCACGAATAACGTGGGTAATTTCCATATCCCAGTCGTCGACCACCACACAGAAGTTGTAGGTCGGGGAACCGTCGGTACGGCGGATGATCAGATCGTCCAGCTCCTGGTTACTGAATTCGATCGGCCCACGGATCTGATCGTCAAAAATAACGGAACCGTCCTGCGGGTTGGCAAAACGCACCACGCACGGCTCGTCGGCGGCATGGTGCTCATGACCATGGCGGCAGCGGCCGTCGTAACGCGGCTTCTCACCGTTCGCCATCTGCTCTTCGCGCAGCGCATCCAGGCGCTCTTTGGAGCAGTAGCACTTATATGCGGTGCCTGCTTCCAGCATTTCATCAATAACAGCGTTGTAGCGATCAAAACGTTTGGTCTGGAAGTACGGGCCTTCATCCCATTCCAAATTCAGCCAGTTCATACCATCCATAATGGCTTCAATAGCTTCCGGCGTGGAGCGTTCGAGATCGGTGTCTTCAATACGCAGCACAAACTCACCGCCATGGTTACGTGCAAAAAGCCAGGAATAAAGAGCAGTACGCGCACCGCCGACGTGCAGGTAACCTGTCGGGCTTGGCGCGAAGCGAGTTTTGATTTTCATGAAATGGCCTTACGTTTATAAAGATGCCGACAACCGGCAAATCCAGGGAAGATTATCAGGCTCGTATTCTATCACTGTGGTCTGATTCCTCAATGTTGATCGGGTTGGAACATCACGCTTTGCCATTTTCGTATACAAATCATGCTGCATGGATTGTTTTGCGATCGTTTTGTTTAAATTTACGACGAACGAACAATTTCTTTAGAAAATGCGTTGACTCATTTTCAACTCTCCCTATAATGCGACTCCACACAGCGGGGGTGATTAGCTCAGCTGGGAGAGCACCTCCCTTACAAGGAGGGGGTCGGCGGTTCGAACCCGTCATCACCCACCAACTACTTTATGTAGTCTCCGCCGTGTAAAACAAGAAATTGAGAAGTGGGTGATTAGCTCAGCTGGGAGAGCACCTCCCTTACAAGGAGGGGGTCGGCGGTTCGATCCCGTCATCACCCACCACTTTCTCGCCAGCTGGATTTCTTGTTAAAATGTGAAGTACCGAAGTGGGTGATTAGCTCAGCTGGGAGAGCACCTCCCTTACAAGGAGGGGGTCGGCGGTTCGATCCCGTCATCACCCACCACTTCGGGTCGTTAGCTCAGTTGGTAGAGCAGTTGACTTTTAATCAATTGGTCGCAGGTTCGAATCCTGCACGACCCACCAATGTAAAAAGGCGCCCTAAAGGCGCCTTTTTGCTATGCGCAAAATTCAACGATTCAGAATCTGCTTGCCTGATGCACTGCGCTTATCAGGCCTACAGACGGCCTGACACGTAGGCCGGATAAGACTTTAGTCGCCATCCGGCACAGTCATCATACCGTTAACGCTGCCACCAGTTTCTCCAGTGCTGGCGTCGCCTGTTGCTGGTCATACACAATATACAAATCTGCCGGAATACGTTCCTCTAACGGACGGAACACCACACCCGGCCAGCTCATCTGCGCATAACTGTCTGCAATCAACGTAATTCCAACCCCCATACTGATCATCGCCAACACCGTTTGCGGCTCCTTCACCTCGCGAATAATCATTGGCGAAAATCCGGCGCTTTGGCAAACGCGCTGTAAAAATGCCCAGTCGGTATGAATGGACGGCATTGTGACAAAATATTCGTTCCGCAACGCTTCCAATGGTATCGCGGCAAGTTCAGCCAGGGGATGCTCTTCTGGCATCGCCACCAGAAAAGAGGATTCGTGCAAACGCAGGCTGGTAAATCCAGGAGAAGGCTCAGTGGCCATCCGCCAAATTCCCGCATCCAGTTCACGTCGTTCCAGCATCGTCATCTGCATTGCAGGCATGTTCTCGCGAAACAGCACCTCAACGTTAGGGTTATCTTTTAAGAAACGCCGCATCACGGGGCGCATTTTCCCCCACATCGCCGTCCCGATAACACCAAGCTCAATCCGCCCCGCCTCGCCGCGACCAATCTGCTCGACTCTCGCCAGCGCCTGATTCGCACTGGATAGCAATCGGCGCGACTCTTCCATCAAAATTTTTCCGGCGTGAGTTAAGGCTACACTGCGAGAATGTCGGATAAATAGCAAAGTGCCGAGCTGTTGTTCCAGCTCTTTAATATGCGTACTGAGCGGTGGTTGCGACATATTCAGGCGAGCAGCAGCGCGTCCAAAATGCAGTTCTTCTGCGACAGCAAGAAAATAACGCAGTAACTTCAGATCGATACGGTGCGTGCGTTCCATGGATAGTGCGCTCCTGAGGACAAAGGATAATGCGCAAAGTTACCACATCGCAGCGCAGAACATGAAACGGCAGGTATCAGGACCCCGCCGCTAATGTCACGTTAATGTGCCAGTGATTTCTGCACCCGCCGTTCAGGGTCATGTTTATATTTGAAGAACAACGCAAAGATAACCGCAAGCGCTAACGCATACGCGGCAAACACCAGCCAGATGGTTTGCCAATCCTTAACGCCATCGACAGAGAAGTAATCTACCGCCATCCCGCTCAGGATTGAACCCACCCAAGCGCCCACGCCGTTGACCATCGTCATAAATAGCCCCTGCGCACTGGCGCGAATGTTAGAACTCACTTCCTGCTCTACAAACACCGATCCTGAAATATTGAAGAAATCAAACGCGCAACCGTAGACAATCATCGACATCAGCAGCATAACAAAGCCGACCGGGGACGGATCGCCAAAGGCAAAAAAACCAAAGCGCAGCGTCCACGCCAGCATGCTCATTAGCATTACCGTTTTAATACCAAAGCGTTTGAGGAAGAACGGGATGGTGAGGATAAAGCCCACTTCCGCCATCTGCGAAACTGAAAGCAGGATAGAGGGATACTTCACCACAAAACTGTCGGCAAACTCAGGATTACGGGCAAAATCATGCAGGAACGGATTGCCGAAAACATTAGTGATTTGCAGTACCGCCCCCAACATCATCGCAAACAAAAAGAAGATAGCCATGCGTGGATTTTTAAACAAAACAAAAGCATCCAGCCCAAGCTTGCTGGCAAGCGTTGTGTTCGCTTTCTTCTCTGCAACCGGAATTTTCGGCAACGTCAACGCATACAGCGCCAGCAATAACGATGCGCCAGAAGCGATATACAGTTGCGCACTGCTGAGCTCCAGTCCCATCAGGCTCACCGTCCACATGGCCACAATAAACCCTATAGTGCCAAACACGCGAATGGGGGGGAAAGCGGTGACCGGATCCTGACCCGATTGTGCAAGGCATGAGTATGAGACGCTGTTCGATAACGCAATCGTCGGCATATATGCCATCGCGTTAACCAACATCACCCAAAACATCGTCTGGGGATCAGTAACGGTGGTGGCGTATAGCAACACCCCCGCGCAGACCAGATGACAAAGCATATAGGCGCGTTCGGCGCGTAGCCATTTATCGGCGATGATCCCCATAATGCCCGGCATGATTATCGCCGCCAGCCCTTTTGAACTGTAGACCATACCCACATTCGCGCCGGTAAAATCAAGGGTATTAATCATGTAAGAACCCAGGGTGACCAGCCAGCTTCCCCAGATGAAATATTGCAAAAACGACATGAGCTTTAAGCGAGATGCGATACCCATTTTCCCGTTCCTTGCCAAAAAAGTAAGACCCCGCAAGCGGGGTCATTTTCTAATTATTCAGGCCAGTTTGCGCAAAAAGCCGCAGATCAGATTGATAAAATTCTGCCGAGAAAGTTCAGCTGCCGCCAGCGTCTGCGCGTGAGATAATTTCACATCGCCCAACCCTTCAGCCAGGTTAGTGATAGCTGCGACCGCAACCACTTTCAGACCGCAGTGGCGTGCAGAGATAACTTCAGGCACCACCGACATCCCCACCACATCGCCACCAATGATTTGCATCATGCGAATTTCTGCCGCGGTTTCAAAATTTGGCCCCGGATAAGAGACAAATACGCCTTCGCTCAGCGGGAAACCTTCTTCTGCGGCAACGGTTTGTAGGATTGCACGATATTCAGCATCATAGGCATTCGCCAGCGAAAAGAATCGCTCGCCAAAACGCTCATCGTTAAGTCCCACCATCGGTGTACCAGGCATCGTATTGATGTGATCGCTAAGCGCAACCAGACTACCTGGCCCAACTTCAGGGCGGAGGGAGCCTGCGGCATTAGTACAAAATAACAGTTCACAGCCCAGCAGCTTCAGTGTGCGAATGGCATCGGTCATCACCGTCATACCGCGCCCTTCATAAAAATGCCCGCGACCTTTCATACAGGCCACCGGTACGCCCGCCAGATTTCCCAGCACAAGTTCACCGGCATGACCGTGAACGGTGCTCACCGGGAACCCGGGAAGTTTCTCGTAAGAGATGGCCACCGCATCCTCAATTTGATCCGCCAACGCGCCCAGGCCTGAGCCAAGAATAAAAGCGACACGTGGAGTGAAATCCGGCTTATAGCTACGAATAATATCGGCGCTGTACCAGGGATTTTGCGAGAAAAGAGAGTGGCTCATGAGATATCCTTAATACTGAGTAATCGAAATAACATCGCGTACCGGACTGTTATAGCGGGACTACGCAATCGATTACCAATACCGTTTATCCCGATAAGCGATAGTAAATCTGTATCGATGAGTTGCACTAAATTAGCTTGAAATCACATTATTTTCGAGCCAGAAATGGCACAGGAATACAGATACATGAAGGTTTGGGATTTTAATGATTAAACTCCACTCGGCCGTATTGTCGCTGAAGTTCTGTTCGCTGATGCCGATACTCATGTTTTATGGCACGAGGAATCCGTATGACAACTATCAACGTTTCCACCCCAACTGTTCAAAGCAGTAGCGGCGGTGGAAAAGCATCAGCTGGGAATGACATCTCCGCAAAAATTGCACAAATCACCCAAAAGATAACCAAGCTAACCCAGCAGCTCAAAGATATCCCCAATAGCAGTGGCAGTGTTGAGCAGAAACGCGAGCAGCAAGAGCTTATTCAGACTCAAATCAAGATGTTACAAGCACAGCTGGCTCAATTGTTGCGCCAGCAGGCCGAGGAGTCACAGCAAAAGCAAAGCGCCGATCAAAGAAAAGCTGAGGGCGTCAACAATGCTACCGGCCAACATCAGGTCGATATTTATATCTGATACAACGGATCTCGGGCACGACCGGCGGTTAATTCACTGGCCTGCATCCGCACTACGTCCCACAGCGCCTGGGCTGCAGTCGATAAAGAACGATTTTTACGTCGTGCCAGCATCAATTGTCGTTCCACAACCGGCGTCAGGCGTTTTACCTGCAAATGGCTGCCCTGTGGCAGAGGAAGCGCCAGCGCGGGCAGTACGCTGATACCAATGCCCGCCTCTACCATCGGAAACAACGTAGCCGGGTGACCAATCTCCTGAACAATATTGGCATCAATCGAAAAGTGGGCCAGCGCCGCATCGATCAGCGGTCGACTGCCGGAAGCGTAATCCTGTAGCACCAGACGCTCATGATAGAGATCCTGCCAGTTTACCCATTCCCGCTGGGCTAACGGATGATCCTGCCGACACAGCAACAGGAAAGGTTCGGACAGTACGGCTTCACACTGCAGATCGGTCACAGCACCAGGATCAATCACAATGCCAAAATCGACTTCTCCCTGGCGAATGCTTTCCAGCACCCACTGCTGTGGCCTGTCGTGCAGCACAAAATCGATCGCAGGATAAAGCTGATTACTCTGGGCAATACACTGTGGAATCAGGTGCGCGGAGATCGTCTGGCTGGCGGCAACGCGCACCGTTCCGGTTAACTGTGTCCCCACCTGGCCTGCTTCACGCAGGGTGCTGTGCAGTTCATCCAGAATACGCTCCAGTCGTGCCGCCAACTGATGCCCGGCTTCTGTCAGTACCACTTCTCGCGTTGTTCTATCTAATAACCGGACGCCCGTCTGCCCTTCCAGCTCTTTAACGCTATGGCTGACTGCCGACTGGCTTAAGCCAATGATATCCCCCGCCCGGCTAAAACTTTTAGCCTGAGCGACGGTAACAAAAATACGGAGCTGACGCAGAGAGTAATTCATCTATTCGATTCATATATGGATGCAATAAATCAATTTTATTTCTCAAACGGAAAAACGCAAAATGTTCCTACCGAATTTCAGGAGCTTTTATGAAACTATTTCGTATTCTTGATCCGTTCACGATAACGCTAATTACCGTCGTTTTACTGGCTTCCTTTTTCCCGGCCGAGGGCGGTTTTGTCCCTTTTTTTGAAGGCTTAACCACCGCCGCCATTGCCCTGCTGTTTTTTATGCACGGGGCAAAGCTGTCGCGTGAGGCCATTATTGCCGGTGGTAGCCACTGGCGTTTGCATCTGTGGGTCATGTGCAGCACTTTCGTCGTCTTCCCGGTATTGGGTGTTCTGTTCGCGTGGTGGGCACCGGTCAATGTTGACCCGATGCTGTATTCCGGTTTCCTGTATCTGTGTATTTTGCCGGCCACGGTGCAGTCGGCCATCGCCTTTACATCGCTGGCCGGAGGTAACGTCGCCGCCGCCGTGTGCTCCGCTTCGGCCTCCAGCCTGCTGGGTATTTTCCTTTCACCACTGCTGGTAGGCCTGGTGATGAATATGCACGGCGCGGAAGGCAGCCTGGAGCAGGTGGGGAAAATTATGCTGCAACTGCTGCTGCCATTCGTGTTGGGACATCTTTCGCGTCCATGGATTGGTAACTGGGTATCACGACATAAAAAATGGATCGCCAAAACGGACCAATCCTCCATTTTACTGGTGGTGTACTCCGCCTTTAGCGAAGCCGTCGTTAACGGGATCTGGCACAAAGTAGGAATTGGCTCACTGCTTTTTATCAGCGTGGTCAGCATCGTTCTGCTGGCAATTGTGATTGGCATAAACGTCTTTGTTGCCCGGAAATGCGGCTTCAATAAAGCCGATGAAATCACCATTGTCTTCTGCGGTTCGAAAAAGAGCCTGGCGAATGGGATCCCAATGGCAAATATTCTGTTCCCGACTTCGGTGATTGGCATGATGGTGCTGCCGTTGATGATCTTCCATCAAATTCAGCTGATGGTCTGCGCCGTATTGGCCCGTCGCTACAAGCAACAGACGGACGCATTGCAGGCGCAGCAGAAAAGCCCCGCCGCAAAAGCTTAAAGCGGGCGTTTCAGGGGCTGCACCAGTTGCGTCAGCCCCTCAGTTTTAATCAGCAGCGTGATTTGCATCAGCTCGCCCAGTTTACCCGGCGGGAATTCATCCTTACGGGCAAACCACAGCAGATACTCTTCCGGGACATCAATCAGCCGACGCCCCTTATATTTGCCAAAGGGCATCACGGTGTTGGCGATTTCAACCAGCTGCTCTTTTTCCATCTCAGGCACCCAGTAAGCGGATCATTTCAGCTTCATCAATCACGCTAATACCGAGTTCCTGCGCTTTTGCCAGTTTCGAACCCGCCGCTTCGCCGGCAATAACCAGATCGGTTTTCTTCGACACGCTACCGGCCACTTTCGCGCCCAGTTCGGTCAACCGTGCTTTGGCGTCATCACGCGACATCAGGCTCAGGCTTCCGGTCAGCACCACCGTTTTGCCCGCGAAGGGGCTGTCGATTTCCTCAGCGTTGATAACCACTGGCGCGGGCCAGTGAATGCCCTGCGCCAGTAACTGGCCTATCACCTCGCGGTTGCTCTCTTCGGCAAAGAAATTAAACACGTGCGTCGCCACCACAATGCCGACATCCGGCACTTTTTGCAGCTCGTCAATAGAGGCCGCTTCCAGCGCTTCAAGCGTGCCGAAATACGCCGCCAGACCTGCGGCTGTGGCCTCGCCGACTTCACGAATGCCCAGCGCGTAGAGGAAACGGGCAAACGTCGTTTCTTTCGCTTTTTCCAGCGCATTCACCACGTTTTGCGCCGACTTCGGCCCCATCCGATCGAGCCCGGTCAGCTTGCCTGCCGTCAAGGTGAAGAGATCTGCTGGCGTATGGACATACTCTTTCTCGACCAGTTGATCGATAATTTTGTCGCCCATACCGTCAACGTCGAGCGCACGGCGGGAAACGAAATGTTTCAGCGATTCCTTACGCTGTGCCCCGCAAATCAGGCCACCGGTACAGCGAGCGACCGCTTCGCCTTCCACACGTTCAACATCAGACCCGCACACCGGACAATGCTGTGGAAACACGATTTCACGCGTCTCTTCCGGGCGCTCGGAAAGCACCACGTTGACGACCTGCGGGATCACATCGCCCGCCCGGCGAATAACGACTTTATCGCCAATACGCAACCCCAGACGATCGATTTCATCGGCATTATGCAGAGTGGCGTTACTGACCAGAACCCCGGCAACCTGAACCGGCTCAAGACGAGCGACGGGCGTAATCGCCCCGGTACGTCCGACCTGAAACTCAACCTCGCGTACAAAGGTCATCTGCTCCTGCGCCGGAAACTTAAAAGCCACTGCCCAGCGCGGCGCGCGAGCGACAAAGCCCAGTTGCTCCTGCAACGCCATGGAGTTGACTTTAATCACCACACCGTCAATATCGAAGCCCAACGTCGGTCGGTCTTCTTCAACCTTGTGATAGTAAGCGAGTACTTCCTCCGGTGAGTCACACAGCGCTACCCTGTCGCTTACCGGCAGTCCCCACTCTTTAAATTGCAGCAGACGGCCGAGGTGAGTATCAGGCAGCACGCCGCCTTCCAGCACACCAACGCCATAGCAGAAGAAAGTAAGCGGTCGCTTCGCCGTGATACGTGGATCAAGCTGACGTAATGACCCGGCTGCCGCGTTGCGCGGGTTAGCAAACACTTTATTGCCAGTGCGGCGGGCTTCTTCATTAATTTTTTCAAATCCGGCCTGTGGCAGGAACACTTCCCCGCGCACTTCCAGACGGGCGGGAATATTTTCGCCACGCAGTTTTAACGGGATCGCGCGGATAGTGCGCACGTTAGAGGTAATGTCCTCCCCCGTGGTGCCATCACCGCGCGTTGCGGCGCTGACCAGCACGCCGTTTTCATACAGGATACTGACCGCCAGGCCGTCCAGTTTCAGTTCACAGCACCAGGTCAGCTTATCGGTGCTCTTCAGTCGGTCCTGCACGCGCTTGTTGAAGGCGAGAAAACTCTCCTCATCAAACACGTTATCCAGCGACAGCATTGGCACTTCATGGCGAATCTGGCTGAACGCCGACAACGGAGCGGCGCCAACGCGTTGGGTTGGCGAGTCAGGGGTAACCAGGTCCGGGTGCAGCGCTTCCAGCTCGCGCAGTTCGCGCATCAGACGATCATATTCCGCATCGGGAATTTCCGGCGCGTCCATCACATGGTAGAGATACTCATGATGGCGAAGCGTGGTTCGCAGTTCTGTCAGTTGTTGTTCGATTGATTCCATATCGCACCATCAATGATAAAAAACCCCCGACAGGCGGGGGTTTAGCAAGGAGATGTCACGCCAGAAGTAAATCAGGCGTGAGATTCTTTAACTTCGCGGATGCGGTCCTGATATTCGCGCAGTTTCTGCGGCGTCATCATACGACGTTGATCGTCGAGCACCACACCGCCAACTTCATCAGCAATGTGCTGCGCGGACTGCAGCATCAGCTTAAAGTTTTGCAGCTCGTCGCCATAGGACGGAACCTGCATAAAAATAGTCACGCCAGGCGTGCTGAAGTCGCCCGTCATCTCCGGGTCAAACGTCCCAGGATTAACCATGTTGGCAAGACTGAACAGCGACGGACCACTACCATCCGGGCTCAAATGGCGATGGAAAATATTCATATCGCCAAATTTAAAACCGGCTTGCTGAATGCTGTTAAGCAGCACATCACCGTTGAGCTCGCTACCATGGTGGGCCGCAACGTTCATAATGATGACCGCTTCTTTACGCTGCGGTTTTTCTGCAACAGGCGCTTCTTCGACTACCGGCTCAGGCTGCGGTTGATGTTCAACGACAGGCTCTGCTGGCTGGAAGGTTTGTGGCGCAGGTTGCGGAGCCTGCTGCACCGGCTGCTGAACCTGAGGGGCAACAGGCTGATGCTGCACCGGCTGTTGCACCGGTTGCGGCTGAACAGGCTGATGTTGCACAGGCTGTTGCGGTTGAACAGGCTGAGGCGGCTGCTGAACATGCGGCGGCGGTACCGGCTCTTGTGCAGGCTGCTGCGCGGTTGGACGCGGCTGAGCAGACGCATAAGGCGGCTGGTACTGGTGTTGCGGCGACTGAGGAGGAACACCATGTTCCTGCGCGTTACCGGGAGCATGATTCACACGATGAACGCGAACTTCGCCCACGCCTTCGTCTTCCTCGACGTTGTCGTCGAACGAATCCTCGTCTTCACGTTTAGACTTCATGCGTTTCAGTGGGCGATCGCGGAATATAGAAGACCGCTCTTTACGGCTAGTCCAAAAACCATGTACCAGTAAAGCGATTATGGCGATCGCGCCAACAATGATTAATATCAGACGCAAATCCTGCATCATTATATTCTCTGTTGTTCTAACACCTTGCCACCACGGCAAACATTTACTCACTAAGAGTATTTGTCGATTACGCCAAGTGCAAGTGCACTCTTGGCTTTCACGGCATAAAGATGAACAAAATTGTGCTTTTTGCTGTTTTTTCGAACATTTCCGAACAGCTTAACGCTCAACAACCCGGTAAGATACACCAGGTTTACCAGAGCTTATATAACAAGGAGTATGTCCTGACCATGGTTTCATCATCTGCAGTTGTACCTCGCAGCGGCCTTTATTACTTTTCTCAGGGATGGAAGCTCATCTCCCAACCGGGCATTCGTCGGTTTGTTATTCTGCCTTTGCTGGTGAATATCCTGTTGATGGGCGGCGCATTCTGGTGGTTATTTACCCAACTCGATAGCTGGATCCCTGCGTTGATGAGCCACGTACCTGACTGGCTTCAATGGCTCAGCTATTTACTGTGGCCGATCGTCACCATCTCCGTACTGTTAGTGTTCGGCTACTTGTTCTCCACCATTGCCAACTGGATTGCCGCACCGTTTAACGGTTTACTGGCGGAGCAACTTGAAGCGCGCTTAACGGGCGCAACGCCACCCGACACTGGCGTTCTCGGCATCATGAAAGACGTTCCACGCATTATGAAGCGTGAATGGCAAAAGCTGGCGTGGTATCTCCCGCGCGCTTTCGTGTTGCTGATCCTCTATTTTATTCCCGGCATTGGACAGACCGTCGCCCCGGTGCTGTGGTTCCTGTTCAGCGCGTGGATGCTGGCCATTCAGTATTGCGATTATCCGTTTGATAACCATAAGGTTCCCTTTAAGGAAATGCGCATTGCGCTGCGTACGCGTAAGGTGACCAATATGCAGTTTGGCGCGTTGACCAGCCTGTTCACCATGATCCCGGTGCTCAATCTGTTCATCATGCCGGTGGCGGTTTGTGGCGCCACGGCGATGTGGGTAGACTGCTATCGTGCTAAGCACGCGTTATGGAAGTAATGCAAAAATGTGTAAAAGCGGGCTGGCTTATGCCCGCTCTTATTCCATACTGCAAGGCATTATTTCCCATCAGCATATAGATATGCGATTTCCTTACTTCCCCATACTTTCTCAACAGGTATGCTGAAGCGGTATCCCAATTTCATACAGTTAAGGACAGGCCATGAGTAAGATTTTTGAAGACAACTCGCTGACTATCGGTCATACGCCGCTGGTTCGACTGAACCGTATCGGTAACGGACGCATTCTGGCGAAGGTGGAATCACGTAACCCGAGCTTTAGCGTTAAATGCCGTATCGGTGCCAATATGATTTGGGATGCCGAAAAACGTGGGGTGCTGAAACCGGGCGTTGAGCTGGTTGAACCGACCAGCGGCAACACCGGGATTGCGCTGGCCTACGTTGCCGCCGCACGTGGTTACAAGTTGACGTTAACCATGCCGGAAACCATGAGCATTGAGCGCCGCAAGCTGTTAAAAGCGCTGGGCGCGAATCTGGTGCTGACCGAAGGCGCAAAAGGGATGAAGGGCGCGATCCAGAAAGCGGAAGAAATTGTGGCCAGCGATCCGGAAAAATTCCTGTTGCTGCAGCAGTTCAGCAACCCGGCCAACCCGGAAATCCACGAAAAAACCACCGGCCCGGAAATCTGGGAAGATACCGATGGCCAGGTTGATGTCTTTATTTCCGGCGTCGGCACCGGCGGTACGCTGACTGGCGTGACCCGTTACATTAAAGGCACCAAAGGTAAAACGGATCTGATCACCGTCGCGGTAGAACCGACCGACTCACCGGTTATCGCCCAGGCCCTGGCGGGCGAAGAACTCAAACCAGGCCCGCATAAAATACAGGGTATCGGCGCAGGCTTCATTCCAGGTAACCTTGATCTGAAGCTTATCGATAAAGTCGTTGCCATCACCAACGATGAAGCTATTTCTACCGCGCGTCGCCTGATGGAAGAAGAAGGTATTCTGGCGGGGATCTCTTCCGGTGCCGCGGTTGCTGCCGCGCTTAAGCTCCAGGAAGATGAAACCTTTACCAATAAGAATATAGTGGTTATTCTACCGTCATCGGGTGAGCGTTATCTGAGCACTGCACTGTTTGCCGATCTCTTCACTGAGAAAGAACTGCAACAGTAATGCCAGCATGTTAAAAACGCGTAAAAAAGCACCCTTTTGGGTGCTTTTTTGTGGCCTGCTTCAAAGTTTCAACTCTCCTGGCATTGATTCAACCCGCCGGAACTGGTATTTAACCAAGCTAATTATTTTGATGCGCGAAATTAATCGTTACAGGAAAAGCGCTAGCTGAATCGATTTTATGATTTGGTTCAACTCTTCCTTTCGCTGCATAATGTTTAATGACGAACGAAACGTCAGCGGCAAGAAGTTGCCAGCAACGGATTGCACCGAACTCCTTTTGTGTCGCGTCCAGTTTACGCCGATGCTAACAATACAGGCTAAAGTTGAGCCGCCAGGCTAGACTTTAGTTCCACAACACTAAACCTATAAGTTGGGGAAATATAATGTTCCAGCAAGAAGTTACCATTACCGCTCCGAACGGTCTGCATACTCGCCCTGCTGCTCAGTTTGTTAAAGAAGCAAAAGGTTTTACTTCTGAAATTACTGTGACTTCCAACGGCAAAAGCGCTAGCGCCAAAAGCCTGTTTAAACTGCAGACTCTGGGCCTGACTCAGGGTACCGTTGTCACCCTGTCCGCAGAAGGTGAAGACGAGCAGAAAGCAGTTGAGCATCTGGTAAAACTGATGGCTGAACTCGAGTAAGTTCAACGAGTTCTTTTAAATATCAGTCACAAGTAAGGTAGGGTTATGATTTCAGGCATTTTAGCATCCCCGGGTATCGCTTTCGGCAAAGCATTGCTGCTGAAAGAAGACGAAATCGTCATTGACCGGAAAAAAATTTCTGCCGACAAGGTTGATCAGGAAGCTGAACGTTTTCTGAGCGGTCGTGCCAAGGCATCTGCGCAACTGGAAGCGATCAAAACCAAAGCTGGTGAAACGTTCGGTGAAGAAAAAGAAGCCATCTTTGAAGGGCATATCATGCTGCTCGAAGATGAGGAGCTGGAGCAGGAAATCATAGCCCTGATTAAAGATAAGCACATGACGGCTGATGCAGCTGCGCATGAAGTTATCGAAGGTCAGGCCACAGCCCTGGAAGAGCTGGATGATGAATACCTGAAAGAACGTGCGGCTGACGTACGTGACATCGGTAAACGCCTGCTGCGTAACATTCTGGGTCTGGCAATTATTGACCTGAGCGCTATCCAGGAAGAAGTTATCCTGGTTGCCGCAGACCTGACCCCGTCTGAAACCGCACAGCTGAACCTGAACAAGGTACTGGGTTTCATCACTGACGCGGGTGGACGTACTTCCCACACCTCCATTATGGCGCGTTCCCTGGAACTGCCTGCCATCGTCGGTACGGGTAGCGTCACCTCTCAGGTGAAAAACGACGATTATCTGATTCTGGATGCCGTAAACAACCAGGTTTACGTCAATCCGACCAACGACGTTATCGAGCAACTGCGTGCCGTTCAGGAGCAGGTTGCGACCGAGAAAGCGGAACTCGCAAAACTGAAAGATCTGCCGGCTATCACGCTGGACGGACATCAGGTTGAAGTTTGCGCCAACATCGGTACCGTTCGTGACGTTGAAGGCGCTGAGCGTAACGGCGCTGAAGGTGTTGGTCTGTACCGCACCGAATTCCTGTTCATGGACCGTGAATCGCTGCCGACTGAAGAAGAACAGTTCGCTGCGTATAAAGCCGTGGCGGAAGCCTGTGGCTCTCAGGCGGTCATCGTCCGTACCATGGACATCGGCGGCGACAAAGAGCTGCCGTACATGAACTTCCCGAAAGAAGAGAACCCGTTCCTGGGCTGGCGCGCCGTGCGTATCGCCATGGATCGTAAAGAGATCCTGCGTGACCAGGTTCGCGCTATCCTGCGTGCCTCTGCTTTCGGTAAACTGCGCATCATGTTCCCGATGATCATCTCTGTTGAAGAAGTGCGTGCACTGCGCAAAGAGATTGAAATCTACAAACAGGAACTGCGCGACGAAGGTAAAGCATTTGACGAAAGCATTGAGATTGGCGTGATGGTGGAAACACCGGCTGCGGCAACGATTGCGCGTCATTTAGCCAAAGAAGTTGATTTCTTTAGTATCGGCACCAATGATTTAACGCAGTACACCCTGGCAGTTGACCGTGGTAATGATATGATTTCACACCTTTACCAACCGATGTCGCCATCTGTGCTGACGCTGATCAAGCAAGTTATTGATGCTTCTCATGCTGAAGGCAAATGGACTGGCATGTGTGGTGAGCTTGCAGGCGACGAACGTGCTACACTTCTGTTGCTGGGGATGGGTCTGGACGAATTCTCTATGAGCGCCATTTCTATCCCGCGCATTAAGAAGATTATCCGTAACACGAACTTCGAAGATGCGAAGGTGTTAGCAGAGCAGGCTCTTGCTCAACCGACAACGGACGAGTTAATGACGCTGGTTAACAAGTTCATTGAAGAAAAAACAATCTGCTAATCCACGAGATGCGGCCCAATTTACTGCTTAGGAGAAGATCATGGGTTTGTTCGATAAACTGAAATCTCTGGTTTCTGATGATAAGAAAGACACCGGAACTATTGAGATTGTTGCTCCGCTCTCTGGCGAGATCGTCAACATCGAAGACGTGCCGGATGTAGTTTTTGCTGAAAAAATCGTTGGTGATGGCATCGCTATCAAACCAACCGGTAATAAAATGGTCGCCCCTGTTGATGGCACCATCGGCAAAATCTTTGAAACCAACCACGCTTTCTCTATCGAATCCGACAGCGGCATTGAGCTGTTTGTTCACTTCGGTATTGATACCGTTGAACTGAAAGGCGAAGGCTTCAAGCGTATCGCTGAAGAAGGTCAGCGCGTTAAAGTGGGCGACCCGGTTATTGAATTCGATCTGCCGCTGCTGGAAGAAAAAGCCAAGTCTACCCTGACTCCGGTTGTTATCTCCAACATGGACGAAATCAAAGAGCTGATCAAACTGTCCGGTAGCGTGACCGTGGGTGAAACTCCGGTTATCCGCATCAAGAAGTAATTCTTGCCGCAGAGAAGAATGGCGCCAGATGGCGCCATTTTTTTATCTAACGGATGGCGGCGTTAAATTTGTGAGGTCATCGGCCGATAACACGCCTCGCGCATCAGGATTTTCATCCCTTCCGGTCCACTTTCCAGCATCCGCCTTTCGGAATCAGACACCAGCAGTTCACAATCATACCCACCCGCAATACCAAACATCGCCCGCGCTACGCAAATATCTTCCAGCGCCTCTGTCCCACTGGTATCAAAATGCCCGACTAAACGTCCATGCTGGCGAACCACCAGCCGATAACTCTTCATCGCGCCTCCCCTGCCGGTGGCAGAATTAATTCATCACAACCGCACTGATGCGTCCAGCTCATGACGTCCAGCACGCGCTGCGCGGCATCGTATGCCGCCGTAGTCAGCTCTTTCCCCAGCACAATGCCGCTCACCAGTTCAGCACAGAACAGATCGCCGGTGCCTTTTAAATCCGTCTTCACCCGCAGGTGAGCGAACACCTCAACCGTTTCAGCCGTCACTACCGCCACATTAATAACTTCTTCGCTATCACCCGGCGCGCTGGTGATCACCACCCATTTCAGTGTGTCGCTAAGCAGAGATTTTGCCGCTGCGATTGCTTCATCAAGCGTACGACACGGCTTTCCGCTCAGCATTTGCAGCTCGAATACGTTCGGCGTCAGCCCCTGCGCCAGCGGCAGCAGACGTTGACGATAAGCCTCCGGGATTTCGGCTTTAACATACATACCGCTATCCGTATCGCCAATCACGGGGTCAACCAAAATGCACAGGTCCGGATGCGTGGCCCGAACGGTTTCCAGCCATTGTGCCAGCAAGGCGATTTGCTCCGCGCTGCCCATGTACCCTGTCGTCACCGCCTTTAGCTCGCGCAAGGCATCACGTTCGCTTAAGGCGCGGAGATAGCCGCTAAACCATTCGGGCGGAATAACGCCGCCATAAAAGGTTTCATAATGCGGGGTGTTACTGAACAGTACCGTGGGTACTGCCGTCACGCTTAATCCCTGCGCTTTAATGGCCGGCACAGCGATGCTGTTGCCTACGCTGCCATATACCACCTGTGACTGGACGGCGACGATATCGGTCTGTAATGCCCGATGCTTGTCGTCGAAGAGCACTGACTGAATATCACTCTCCTGCTCCATAAATTTCTCCTCTCGCTGGACAGCGCGCTTACGCCTCATTATTATCGTCATATGCTAAAATCCATTTTGTCATAGGTCAATAATGATCGACGGAAAAACCGCTAACGAAATTTTTGACAGTATCCGTCAACATGTTGCTACAGGCACGCTGGCAGCAGGAGAAACGTTGCCGCCAGTGCGGGAACTGGCAACGGAATTAAACGTGAACCGCAATACTGTCGCGGCGGCTTACAAACGTCTGGTCACCTCCGGGTTGGCACAGAGTCTGGGACGCAACGGCACGGTGATTAAGGGGATTACAGCCCCCGTTGCGCTGGAAGGTGGTAACCCAGATACTCCACTCATCGATCTTTCCGGCGGTAATCCAGCGCCCTCACGGCTTCCTGACCTGAGTAGTTATTTCGCGAAGATAAATAAGGATCCGCGTTTGTATGGTGATGCGGCCGTCTCCCCAGGACTCAAGAGCTGGGCCACGCAATGGATACAGGATGCGATACCGGGTCAGGGGGAAATTGATATCACCAGCGGCGCCATCGATGCCATTGAGCGGCTGCTATGCGCCCATTTATTGCCCGGCGATAGCGTGGCTGTAGAAGATCCGTGCTTTTTGAGTAGCATCAACATGCTGCGCTATGCCGGATTTACCGCCAGTCCAGTTAACGTCGACAGTGAAGGCATGCAACCCGCCATGCTGGAATGCGCATTACAGAAAGGCGCGCGGGCGGTGATTCTGACCCCGCGCGCTCATAACCCGACAGGATGCAGTCTGAGCGCATCCCGCGCGGCGCAATTACAGGAAATCCTGGCTCGCTATCCGCAAACGCTGGTGATCGTCGACGACCACTTTGCGCTGCTGTCCGCTTGCCGCTGGTATCCGGTGATTGCGCAGGAAACTGTACACTGGGCGATTGTCCGTTCGATGTCGAAAACCTTAGGCCCGGATTTACGCCTGGCTATCGTAGCCAGCGATCCCGTCACATCCGGGAAACTGCGTTTACGGCTCAACTCCGGCAGTCAGTGGGTCAGCCATCTGCTGCAGGATTTAGCCTGCGCGTGCCTGAGTGACGAGACATATCAACACACGCTGGCACAAACGCAGCAGTTTTACGCCGTCCAGCAGCAAAAGCTGAATACGGCTCTGCGCCAACATGGCATTGAACTGCCCGTCGGTGACGGTCTGAATCTGTGGTTACCGCTGGCAGATCACAGTCAGGAGATCGCTTTTGCGCTGGCAAAGTCCGGCTGGCTGGTTCGAGAAGGCGAAGTGTTCGGCGTCAATACGCCTGCACACGGTTTACGCATTACGCTGTCAACATTAGAAGACAGCGACATTGATAAGCTGGCGGTTGATATTCATCAGGCGCTAAAGCGCTAACAGGAGACAAAAAGTGCGAGTTCATTTTGTTATTCATGAGTCTTTTGAATCTGCTGGCGCGTACCTGCCGTGGGCCGAATCGCGCGGCTATACCATCACCTGGTCACGCGTATACGCTGGAGAAACAGTTCCCGCCAATGCCGATGGTTTCGATATGCTGGTCGTCTTTGGTGGCCCGCAGTCGCCCCGCACCACGCAGGAAGAGTGCCCGTACTTTGACTCTCAGGCTGAGCAGCATCTGATTAACCAAGCGATTTCGGCAAGAAAAATCGTGGTGGGGATCTGTTTGGGTTCGCAGTTAATTGGAGAAGCGCTGGGCGCGAAGGTGTGTCAAAGCCCGGAAAAAGAGATTGGGCACTACCCAATCGTCCTGACCGAGGCAGGCCAACAGCACCCGTTGTTCAGCAATTTCGGCTCATCGCTTATCGTCGGTCACTGGCACAACGACATGCCGGGGTTAACCGACCAGGCGATAATTCTTGCTACCAGTGAGGGCTGTCCGCGACAAATCGTGCAATACGGTAATTTCGTCTATGGTTTCCAGTGCCATATGGAGTTCACAGCTGACGCGATTGAAGGATTAATTCAGCACTCAGAGCAAGAGCTGTCCGAAGCTGAAGGGAAACGCTTCATCCGCCCGGTTGAAGAGATGCGCGCCTGGAACTACCAGCAGATGAATGAGAAGCTGTGGCAATTCCTGGATAAGCTGGTGGAAAAACGTAACGATTAATCATCCCTGGCCGGATAAAACATTATCCGGCCATCGTGCCAGGCAGTTACCTGATGGCGCTGCGCTTATCAGGCCAAAAAGTTAAATTCCCAGCCCCTGATTAAAGTGCTCTTCACCAAAGACGCCGGTCGAAAGGTAGCGATCGCCGCGATCGCAGATGATCGCCACAACTACCGCGCCGGGCGTGGCACGTGCAACGCGTAACGCGCCCGCGACCGCGCCGCCAGAGCTGACACCGCAGAAAATTCCTTCACGCACGGCCAGTTCACGCATGGTATTTTCGGCATCATTCTGATGAATATCCAGCACCTCATCCACCAGCGAGGCGTTAAAAATGCCCGGCATATATTCCGCAGGCCAGCGGCGAATTCCCGGAATACTGCTGCCCTCTTCCGGCTGCAGGCCAACGATAGTGACCGGTTTTTCCTGCTCGCGCAGAAAACGCGACACTCCGGTAATGGTGCCGGTTGTCCCCATACTGGAGACAAAATGGGTGATGCGGCCTGACGTCTGCTGCCAGATTTCGGGTCCGGTGGTGGTGTAATGCGCGTACGGGTTATCGGGATTATTAAACTGATCGAGCAGTTTACCTTCTCCGCGCTCAGACATAGCGAGGGCTAAATCGCGCGCCCCCTCCATCCCCTGCTCTTTAGTGACCAGAATCAGCTCGGCACCATAGGCGCGCATCGCCGCACGGCGCTCCTGGCTCATGTTGTCTGGCATCAGCAGCTTCATGCGGTAGCCCTTCAGCGCGGCGATCATGGCCAGCGCAATACCAGTATTGCCGCTGGTAGCCTCAATCAATACGTCACCCGGCTTAATTTCCCCACGCTTTTCCGCTTCAACAATCATCGACAGCGCAGCCCGGTCTTTCACCGAACCCGCAGGATTATTCCCTTCCAGCTTGACCCAAATTTCGCTGCCGTTATCCGGCGCCAGGCGTTGTAATTTCACCAGAGGCGTATTGCCAATTGTTTTTTCTAATGTGTTCACGTTTTCAGCTCGTAAAAAAGCCCGGTAAGCGTAGCGCCACCGGGCGATAACTATGCAAATTAACCTATCAGGCTGATTGCGCCAGGGCAAGTTCCTCTTCACGCGTTTCAATACGCTGGTCGCCGTTATACAAACGTGCATTTTGCAGTCCAACAAACAGCCGTTCACCGCGGCTCGGGGAATCATCGCCCTGCATGATGACCGTCAGCGGTTCGTTGTACCACCCGAGGGGTTGTACAACTAATTGGGTGTAGTGCCCCTTCGGACTGGCTTCCAGCACCTGCACCGGCAGCGGCGAATCCAGGCTGGTACGGCGGCTCACATCCACTTCCCATGGACGCAGGAACAGATCGACCGGTCCCTGATAGCCAGGTGTATAGCCCAACGGCCAGCGGTGTGCGCCCACGTGGAACTGTCCGCCACGAATCGTCCCCTGCAGGCGGTTAACCTCGCCCATAAACTCCAGCACAAAACGGGTGGCCGGTTCGCGCCAGACCTGATCCGGCGCATCGGCCTGTTCAATATGACCCTGACTCATCACCACCACGCGATCCGCAACTTCCGTCGCTTCTTCCTGATCGTGGGTGACAAACACGCTGGTGAACTTCAGTTCCTCGTGCAGCTGACGCAGCCAGCGGCGCAGTTCTTTACGCACCTGAGCGTCGAGCGCGCCAAACGGCTCGTCGAGCAGCAGGATCTGCGGCTCGACAGCCAGCGCACGCGCCAACGCCACACGCTGTTTCTGGCCGCCGGAAAGCTGCGCCGGGAAACGATCTGCCAGATGAGCCAATTGCACCATCTCCAGCAGTTTAGTCACTTTGGCTTTGATCGCCGCCGCGTTCGGACGCTCACGCCGTGGCAGAACTGTCAGACCAAAAGCGATGTTGTCGAAAACGGTCATATGGCGAAACAGCGCATAGTGCTGAAACACAAACCCCACCTTACGGTCGCGTGCGTGCAAACGACTGACGTCGGTGCCGTGAAAACGAATATGCCCGCTGGACTGATGCTCCAGCCCGGCGATGATACGCAGCAGCGTGGTTTTGCCCGAACCGGATGGCCCCAACAGAGCCACCATTTGACCTGAAGGAATATCCAGCGAGATATCGTTCAGCACCTGGGTGCGACCAAAAGACTTCTTAATATTGGCAATCTCAATGCTCATGATTTTCCTCCTGCTGCGCGCGTTTCTCCTGGTTCTCCAGACGCCATTGCAACATGCTCTTCAAAAACAGGGTAATAATCGCCATCAGCGTCAACAGCGCGGCGGCGGTAAAGGAGCCGACGGCGTTATAGTCCTGCTCCAGTAATTCAATCTGTAGTGGTAAAGACAAGGTTTCGCCGCGAATCGAGCCGGAAACCACCGACACCGCGCCGAATTCACCTATCGCACGGGCGTTAGTCAGCACCACGCCATACAGCAACGCCCAACGGATATTCGGCAGCGTGACGCGGCGGAACATCTGCCAGCCGGAGGCACCAAGCAAAATCGCCGCTTCGTCTTCATTGCTGCCCTGACTTAACATTACCGGCACCAGTTCGCGCACCACAAACGGACAGGTCACGAACACCGTCACCAGCACCATCCCCGGCCAGGAGAACATAATTTGCAGGTTGTGTTCATCCAGCCAATCACCCAGCGGACCGTTAGAACCATAAAACAGCAGATAGATCAGACCTGCGACCACTGGCGAGACGGCAAAGGGAATATCCAGCAGCGTCAGCAGCAGCTGGCGTCCTGGGAAGTTGAAACGAGTCACCAGCCAGGCCAGCAATACGCCGAATACCAGATTAACCGGCACCGCAATCAGCGCAATTAGCACCGTCAGCCAAATGGCATGCAGCATATCCGGGTCAGCCAGGTTCTGTAGTACCGGCATTAATCCCTTACTGAACGCCTGCACGAAGATATAAATCATCGGTACCAGCAAAATAAAGGTCGATACCAGCATGCCCGTGCCGATCAGAAACCATTTACCCCAGTTAATACGGGGTGCGTCATAGCGTTTCAATTGAGTAATGTCTGCCATCAGTGACCTACCACGCGTCGACCGAAGCGACTTTGCAGGGTGTTAATTGAAAACAGCAGCAACAACGACGCCCCGAGGATCACAGAAGCAATCGCGCTGGCGGCCGGGTAGTCAAACTCCTGCAAGCGAACAAAAATCATCAGCGAGGTCACTTCGGTTTTCCATGCGATGTTTCCGGCGATAAAAATAACCGCGCCAAACTCACCGAGGCTTCGGGTAAACGAGAGCGCAACGCCCGCCACCAGCGCGGGAGACAGCTCTGGCAGCACCACTTTACGAAAACTCTGCCAACGCGTGGCGCCGAGCGTTTCCGCCGCTTCTTCATATTCCGGGCCTAACTCTTCCAGCACTGGCTGTACGGTACGCACTACGAACGGAATGCTGGTAAAGGCCATCGCCACCGCGATGCCAAGCCAGGTATAGGTCACCTTAATGTCCAGCTTCGCCAGCCACTCGCCGTAGAAGCCATTGACCGAAAACAGCGACGCCAGCGTCAGGCCAGCTACCGCCGTAGGCAACGCAAACGGCAGATCCATCAGCGCATCCAACAGCGTACGGCCCGGAAAGCGATAGCGGGTTAAGATCCACGCCATCAGCAGACCGAACACGCCGTTAAAAATTGATGCCACAAACGCCGACAGCAGTGTCACTTTATAAGCCGCTACCACCTGCGGATTGGTAATCACTTCCCAATACTGCGCCCAGCTCATTTGCGCCAGTTGCATGACCAGCGCACTAAGCGGCAGCAGCAATATCAGGCAAACGAACAATAAGCTGGTCCCGAGGCTTAAGGTGAAGCCGGGCAGCACGCGTCGGGAGGAAACAGCAAACATTTACTTACGCCCCGCCGCCAACAGTTTGTCCAGCTCGCCGCCGCTGACAAAGTGCGTTTTCATCACCTCAGGCCACGCGCCAAACTTGTCTTCGACGCGGAACAGTTCGGTTTGCGGGAATTTATCTTTCAGCTTGTCCATAACCTGCGGGTTGTTCACGCGGTAGTAGAAATCGGTAATGATGGTTTGCGCCTGTGGGCTGTACAGCCAGTTCAGGTACGCTTTCGCCGCTTTTTCAGTACCGTTGGCCTGCACATTTTTATCTACCCAGGCTACCGGGAATTCCGCCAGAATGTTGACCTTCGGCACCACCACTTCGAAACCCTGATCTTCATACTGTTTACGGATGTTGTTCACTTCCGATTCAAACGTGATCAGCACATCACCCAGACCGCGTTCAACAAAGGTGGTCGTTGCACCGCGACCGCCGGTATCAAACACTTCCACGTTTTTCAGAAACTGGGTCATAAACTGTTCGGTTTTGGCTTTATCACCACCGTCAGCTTTATCTGCCGCGCCCCACGCAGCCAGATAGGTATAACGCGCGTTACCGGAAGTCTTCGGGTTAGGGAAAATTAGCTTCACGTCCGGGCGAACCAGATCGTTCCATTCGTGGATATTCTTCGGGTTACCCTTACGCACCAAAAACGCCATGGTGGAATAGAATGGCGAGCTGTTATTCGGCAGTCGGCTTTGCCAGTCGGCGGGGATCAGCTTGCCTTTGTCATGCAGGATCTGCACGTCTGTCACCTGGTTATAGGTCACTACATCGGCCTTCAACCCTTGCAAAATCGCCAGCGCCTGTTTTGATGACCCGGCATGAGATTGTTTTATCGTCAGTTTGTCGCCGCCGTTATCCTTTGCCCATTGCTGTTCAAATGGCGGGTTAAGGGCGGCAAACAGCTCGCGAGAGACATCGTATGAACTGTTCAGCAGTTCCGTTGCCTGCGCCTGCCCCACCAGCAACAGCATTGCTGCCAGCGTCAGGGTTCTTTTTTTCAGTAAGTTAACGGCCATTGCGCACCCTTATAAATTTAATGACTTTCTTATGGTCATCATATTTATAACCAGTGCTAAAGGAGTAACGGTTTTATATACCGTTTGATGATTTGAAAGTTGAAAAGAGAATAAGGGGTACCTCCTCCCCATCGCGCGGGGAGGAGACCGGCATCAATCAGACGCCGACGCTAACGCTTTCAGGCAAGGTGCTACCGCCATCAATCACGTTTTGCGTGCCAGTTAAATAACTGGACTCATCCGAGGCCAGGAACGCAGCCAGCTCACCGACTTCTAGCGGGCAGGCCAGACGACGCATCGGGATCGCTTTCGCCATTTCGGTTAATACAGATTCCGGATCGTCCGGATTGGACTGACGCGCAATATTTTCCGCCATCGGCGTGCGAACATAGCCTGGGCAAATGGCATTCACGCGAATACCGGACTGCGCATATTCCACCGCCAGCGATTTAGTTAAGCCGATAATCGCCGCTTTTGACATTGCATAGGCCGTTTCGCCCGGATCGGCCACCATATCGCCAGTCACTGAGGACATCATCACGATACGCCCGTCTTTGCGATCAATCATCTCCGGCAGCACGGCTTTCGTTACGTTCCAGACGCCTTTGATATTGATATCAATATGGAAGTCGCGATCTTCATCGCTCATCTCAAGGAAGTTGCCGAGGCGACATACGCCGGCATTGTTGACCAGAATATCGATTTTGCCTTCAACCTTCTTCGCGCGTTTCACCGCTTCTGTGACCGAAGCAAAATCTCTGACATCCGCGTGAACCGCAGTGCAGCGGTGACCGCGCCCTGCCAGCTCATCCGCCAGTTTTTCAATCTCATCGGAGATATCCAGCAGGATTAAGTTCGCGCCATGGCGGGCAAACGTTCTGGCGATCCCCTCGCCAATACCCTGAGATGCGCCCGTAATCAATGCTGTTTTGCCCGTGAGTTTTCCCATTTCAATATTCTCCTTTTGAATATGAAGCCTTCGCTTCATTCACGCAGAAGATACAGCAATAACAAATTAGTGCTGAGGAATAGCTCACTAAATCAGGTTAATCTCAGGTAAAAAAAATCCCCGACAATTCGGGGATATCTATTTAGTTGCAGATGACAAGATCAGTTCGCCATCCGGCAACTTACCATCACAGCGCCATCAGGCGGTCCAGCGACGGGGCAAAGTAATAGCCACCGGTTACCGGCTTGGTGAAACGCAGCATCGCGTCGCGCTTACCGTCTGTGTCGCCAAACATACTCAGCAGTTGCTGCTCAATGTTGTGCAGACGTGCGCAGTAGGCGCAGAAATAGAGACCGTGTGTGCCGCTGGCCGTGCCGTATGGCAGGCTCTGGCGCACAATTTTCAGCCCTTTACCGTCTTCTTTCAGATCAACGCGGCTCAGGTGAGAGGTAACCGGACGGTCATCACCGTCGATCTCTTCGTTGGCTTCCTTGGTACGACCAATCATCATTTCCTGGTCGTGAATGCTCATGCGGTTAAGCTGCTTCAGGTTATGTTCCCAACGCTGCACAAATACATAGCTGCCACCAGCATCCACGCCATCTTTGATCACCGCGACTTCACGACGCGTTTCTTCACCAGCCGGATTTTCCGTACCGTCAACAAAGCCGCTGAGATCGCGTTCTTCAACCCAACGGAAACCGTGGATCTCTTCTTTGACGTCAATGCAGTCACCAAATGCTTCCATTGCTGCCTGCGCGACGGAGAAATTCACGTCATGACGCAAAGAGAGAATGTGGATCAACACATCATACTGGGTGGCTGGCGCCAGGCCTTTACCGTAAGGGATAAAGTCTTTTAACTCTTCCGCCCCAACGCCGCCGCTTAATGCACGCCAGGTGTTGTTGCCGAAAGCCACAACCGCGCCCAGATGCGCATCCGGGAACTTCGCTTCAAAGGTCGCCAGTTTATCAGCAAAGATTTTGCTGGCCGCACGCAGGGCCTCAACGTCGCCTTTAACATTGGCTTCAATCCAAATCGCCGCACGGCAATGTTCTGGCAAAATGCCACTCTGAACCTGAGACATTGTTCCTCCTGAAAAAAAGATGCCACGACCTCGTGGCATTGATTGGCGCTATTCTACCTGTTTTTTTAGCAAGTCGATTTGTTCAGACGCAAATTAACGCCGCCAGATGATTTTGCTGACTTTCCACGTTTTCAGCGTGTCGTCCGACGGCATTAAGCCCTCAGGCCCGCTCCATTCGCCGGAAAAAATGTAGCTAATATGCTGACTTCCTTCAGCTTTACATTCAACGCTCGCGCTGTCATCGCCGGTTGCTTTCTGGCAATTACCAAAGGCTTTGGTGTAAAGGTCGCTAAACGGTGTACCAATTTCGACACCCGCGTCTGATGAAATATCGCTGTCCAGGACATCAATACGGCTGATGGTTCCCTGACTGCCATTGATGACCATTGCCAGTTGGTCATCTTTCATCGCCTCATAGAAGCGCACCACATTACCGTCATCGGTCTTCATCCCGCTGCGCAGGCGGTAATCACCATCCAGCGCATCAGCAATAGTTTTTTCATCCAGCGGCGTAGCGCCCGTTAACGCGCCGACACCCTGCTCAGTAACCTGCGTTGAAGAACCGAACCAGTTCCACGGATTGGCGGCAGACCAGTTCACCGACGACAGCGTGGAACACCCGGTCAGTAGCAGCGGCATCGCGCATAAAGTCAAACGCAGTGATTTCATTTCACTTCCTTCCTTATTTATCAACGTTGCTTGGAGTCCGCTTTCACCAAAAAGTGCCGTTATTCTTTCTCAAGGGAAAAACAGGCGCGCAGACGTTGATTGGTTAACAGCCAGACCAGCGCGACGATATCCGCCACCAGCAGCGTCAGCCCGACGCCGTTGACCGGATCGCCTGCCAGCCACATCGCCGGTTGCCAGCAGAGCAGTACCAGTTGCGCGAGAATCAGTAATCCGCGCAGCCAGCGCCATACCCCCGGATACGCAAAGCGCCGCCCGCTGAGTAAAAACGCCAGCACCGCGGGAACGCCGGGGAGCAACCCCAGCCAGAATGCGTCATGGTCGGGATAAAACAGATTCAGTAGCGTATTGCCCTGCTCACGGGAAGAACCGGCAATCACGAACAACACCCAGGTGCGCGCCTGCAGCAGCAGTACGCACCAGAAAAGAAAAGGCAGGCGCAGACGCCCGTGACCGTCATAGTCGGCGGGGTGAAACTCAGTACTCTTCATCTTCGATCAAGCGCTTACCGAGATTGAGTACATCCGCATGTTCATAGCCCAGGCGTTCATACATCCCCAGCACCAGATCATTATCTTCACGCACCATGATTTGAATCTTCGGACACCCGCGGGCGATGAGCTTTTTCTCCAGTCGGTTAAGCAGCGCATTGGCGATGCCGCGACCGCGAAACTCAGGATGCACGCCGAGGTAATAGGCCGAGCCGCGATGCCCGTCGTATCCGCCCATCACCGTACCGACGACCTCGCCGTTCACTTCAGCGACCAGGAACAAGCTGACGTCATGATTTACTTTACGCTCAATGTCCATTTCCGGGTCATTCCATGGACGCAGCAAATCACAGCGCTCCCAGAGGGTGATCACCTCTTCGAAATCTTCCTGGCGAAAAACGCGTATTTCCATGGTATTGGTTACCTTTTCAGGACGTTAAAAAGCGATTATGGCGCGAACGGCTGATTTAGCCAATATCTGACGCGAAGCGGCGGAAAAAATGGCATAATACGGAATTGTCACGTATTGAAATGAAAAGTAAAACAATTCTTATCCCGATCCGTCGCAACGGACTACGCGATACGATATAACGTTTAGAACCTTTTTTTTACAACTCAGGCCGTATGAGCACTTTTAAACCACTAAAAACACTCACATCGCGCCGCCAGGTGCTGAAAGCCGGGCTGGCCGCCCTGACGCTGTCAGGCATGTCGCAAGCCATCGCTAAAGAAGAAGCGCTAAAAACCAGTAATGGACACAGCAAACCGAAAGCGAAAAAATCAGGCGCTAAACGCGTGGTTGTCCTTGATCCGGGTCACGGTGGTATTGATACCGGCGCAATTGGCCGCAACGGTTCCAAGGAAAAACATGTGGTACTAGCGATTGCCAAAAACGTGCGCTCGATTCTTCGCAATCAGGGAATTGATGCACGCCTGACCCGTTCCGGCGATACGTTTATTCCGCTCTACGATCGCGTCGAGATCGCCCATAAACACGGGGCCGATCTGTTTATGTCGATCCACGCCGACGGTTTTACCAACCCGAGCGCTGCGGGCGCATCGGTCTTCGCGTTGTCCAATCGCGGAGCCAGTAGCGCCATGGCGAAGTATCTGTCCGATCGCGAAAACCGCGCCGATGAAGTCGCCGGGAAAAAAACCACCGATAAAGATCACTTGTTGCAGCAGGTGCTGTTCGATCTGGTGCAAACCGATACCATTAAAAACAGCCTGACGTTAGGTTCGCATATTCTTAAGAAGATCAAGCCGGTACACCGTCTGCACAGTCGCAGTACGGAACAGGCCGCCTTCGTGGTGCTAAAATCACCCTCAATTCCTTCGGTACTGGTCGAAACGTCGTTCATTACTAATCCGGAAGAAGAACGACTGCTGGGCACGGCGGCATTTCGACAAAAAATTGCTACCGCTATCGCCAATGGCATCATCAGCTATTTCCACTGGTTTGATAACCAGAAAGCACACTCGAAGAAACGTTAATCATGAAGCCCGATGCACAGCGCGTAAAACAGTTCCTGCTTAGCCTGCAGGATGATATTTGCCAGCGATTATCCGCCGTAGACGGCACCGAGTTTGTTGAAGATAACTGGCAGCGCGAAGCAGGTGGCGGCGGGCGCAGCCGGGTACTGCGTAACGGCGGTATTTTCGAGCAAGCGGGCGTCAACTTCTCTCACGTCCACGGCGATGCAATGCCGGCCTCGGCTACCGCCCATCGACCTGAACTTGCCGGGCGCAGCTTTGAAGCCATGGGCGTCTCGCTGGTGGTGCATCCGCAGAATCCCTATATTCCGACCAGTCATGCCAACGTGCGCTTTTTTATCGCGGAAAAACCGGACGCCGATCCCGTCTGGTGGTTTGGCGGCGGCTTTGACTTAACTCCCTACTACGGCTTTGAAGAGGATGCGGTACACTGGCACCGTACGGCGCGGGATCTGTGTCAGCCGTTCGGTGAAGACGTTTATCCCCGTTACAAAAAGTGGTGCGATGACTACTTCTTCCTTAAACACCGCGACGAGCAGCGCGGCATTGGCGGGCTGTTTTTCGATGATTTGAATACCCCGGGTTTCGACCACTGCTTCGCCTTTATGCAGGCGGTGGGGCAAGGTTACACCGAGGCGTACCTGCCCATTGTTGAGCGACGTAAAGCGATAAATTGGGGTGAACGCGAGCGCAACTTCCAGCTTTATCGTCGCGGGCGCTATGTCGAATTTAACCTGGTGTGGGATCGCGGCACATTGTTCGGTCTGCAGACCGGTGGGCGCACGGAATCGATTCTGATGTCGATGCCGCCGCTGGTGCGCTGGGAGTATGACTGGCAGCCGGAAGCGAACAGCCCGGAAGCTGCCCTTAGCGAATTTATTCAGGTCCGCGACTGGGTGTAATTGCCTGATGACGCAATGCTTATCAGGCCTACAATCCATAGGCCTGATAAGACGCAAAGCGTCACATCCGGCACAGTAATGCCATCACGCCCACTGGCGCATACGCTGATGCAGCGTCAACGACGGTTTTTCCGCAAACAACTGCTGGTAGTCGGTAGCAAACTGCCCTAAATGCCAGAATCCCCACTGCATGGCGGCATCTTTCACCGTCGCACTCTGCGACCACGGACTTATCAGCTCTCGACGCACGGCGTTCAGGCGAATACGTTTTAACCAGGCATTCGGACCAATCCCCAGAATCGCGTGAAAGGCGTTTTGCAACGTCCGACGGCTGACGTGCAGTTGGTTACACAGATCGAGCACGGTCAGCGGCTCTGACATGTTTTCCAACACATACTCGCGCGCACGCGACAGTAAACGACGATAGCTCTGATGGCTGATGCTCTCAGCGGTTATAATCGGCTGCGCTTCTTCCAGCATGGTCCCCATCGCCAGCAGCAGGTTATCGCCCAACACTTTGCGTACCGCAGGTTGACGCAGGTTTTCTGGATTTTCGCTAAACGTTGCCAGCGCCTGCTGCACAAAGCCCCATAGCGCGGCTTTGTGCTGTTCTTTGACTTCCAGCGCCGACTGGTTGCGCAGCATATGCAGCACCCTTTCCGGGTTATGCAGGAAGTTGGCCTGACGGGCAATCGCCTCTTCCGAAATGACAACCCCCAGAATGGTGTAATCATCCGGCGTACTCAGTTCAAACTCCGTCCCACCAGGTCGGGTGGCAATTTCAGCACTGCCCAGACATTGGGCGCCAATAAAACCCTGTTCGCCGCGCGTGGCCGGAATGCCAAACCAGAACGAGTTCGGCCAGACAAGACACGACTGGCGCAGCGCGAGTCCGGTGTATTCACGGAAAACCTGAATATCGTCGAGCAGGATTTCCGTGAACTCGCCATGAAATTTTCCCGGATGCAGCTGATCGTAAATCTGCTGCCAGGCGGTAATCGTCAGCGCATGCTCATATACATCCGTTGTTCGCCGCTGGTGAACGTTGTCCACCTCCACTTTCGGCGTAAGTTTAACGTCTTCGGGTAACACTTCATGATAAAGATGGTGCAGGTTTGCAGTACGGTTCTTTTTCATGATCTTTTAAGCCGGAAGCTTCAACGAAGCCCCCGGCCCTCCGACAGGTTAATTTTTTAAGCGATAGCGACTACTGCGTTTACGCAACGCTCCGTCAGAAAAGAGCTGTTCCAGCGCCTTTCTGGCTTCATCAAGTGACCAGCCAAAGTGGGCAGCCACTTCCCCTGCCGTCATTCCTTGACGGACCGATGCTAACAGCGTCAGAAGTTGTTCAGAGGATTCAGACGTTAACGGGGCGTCCTGTGTCTTCTCTGCTTTTACGTCTGTTTTCACTTCTGGCTTCTGTTCTGGTTTCTTCGGCTGGCGCTTAAAACCGCCGATCAGCCACTGGGTGTCATCGTCCGGTCGGCCTATCTCCTTACGGCTGATAACACGGCCCGTTCGCGCTGCGGCGGCGCTGCCAGCATCCAGCGCTGCGCGGCACGCCGCCAGATCGCCTTCCACGACCAGCGTCAGCCTGCCTGGATCGAGCACTTCGTGGCTCAGCAGGCGTACGTTCGCGGCTTTCAGCATGGCATCCGCCGCGTCTACGGCAGCCACCATGCCATCCACTTCCAGTAATCCCAGTGCATTGATCATCACAACCTCTCTTACGCGCGCTGGATTGGATTACGGGCAATATCCAGAACGGCATCAGCAAAGGCGTTACATGCGGCTTTACAAGCGGCCTGGCTACCGGTCAAAAACGCGGCTGAATAGTTGGTTTCTGACGGCGGTGGCACGTAGGTCACCAGTTGTACATCAGCAGATTTCAGCGCCGCATCAATACCAAACGTCGCTTCCAGCGGCGGCGCCACCAGATACGCCATTGGATCGCCAAGTCGGCATCCTGCGGTCGCGGAAAGATACGAACCGGTACGCGAAACCACGTGCGCCAGGAAGGCGGTATCTTCTGCGTCATTCGCCCACTGGAACGCCGCACCACTTTCAATATTGGCGACCATCGCGTCCAGACCCGCGCGAACTTCAGCCGGGTTTGGGCCACCGAGCATAATCAGTACTTCGCCCGAGGTTGGAGAGGGACTGTGCGCCGCACCGGCGTACAGCGAGCGGCCATAAACCACTTCCACCATCGCCTGTTTTGTCGCTTCGTCTGCGGCAATATACGCCACGTCATCAGAGTCTGCTGTGATGAGTCCGAGGCTACGGATATGTGGCGGTAACTTAAGCTCACGGGCAAAACCGTCATTTACCGAGGCAATCACGCGCATTGCGGTGACTGAAGGTCTAATCAAATCTAATGCTGGCATGATGCCTCCTTAACGGGTCATATTGATGCCGGAGGCTTTTTGCTCCAGCATGCGCTTGGCCAAATCCACAATCACCGCCGCTGCTTCAACCGGTGGCGTACCGCCCTGGTGAATGTTCGAGATACAGGTACGGTCCGCTTCTACGGTCGTCGCCACACGCGGCGAATAGACGGCGTAGCAGGAGAGACTTTCCGACTGACCGAGACCCGGACGTTCCCCCACCAGCAGGATCACCGCTTTCGCGCCCAGCAGTTCGCCGATCTGATCTTCGATTTTCACGCGACCATAGCGAACGAAGAACGGGGTCCCGACTTTTAATCCGGCTTGTTTTAAGCCTGACAACAGCGGCGGGAGAATCTCTTCGTAGTTGGCAGTGATGGCATCGGTAGACAAGCCATCAGAGATAATCACCTGCACATCCGGGTTCATCACACACTGCGATTTCAGCGCATCAATGGCTTCCGCACTCAGACGACGGCCCAGATCCGGGCGCGTCAGATACAGGTTTTTGTCACTGATTTCCGAACGCACTTCCAGTAGCCCTTGCGCTTTTACCCACTCTTCCGGCACTTCTTTTAACACCGTATCTTTCGAACGCGAGTGGTCGGCCAGGAAGCGCAGCAGCGCCTGGGTACGCGGACGAGGACCGGCGCGCCCGGTACAAACACGCGCCGCGGTACTGCGCCGCAGTTCAGTCAACACCTCTGCGCGGTGCGGATTCTCAACGCCTATCCACGCTTTAGCTTCGGCTGAGCCTAAGTCCATCGCACAGCTTTCACCAGTCGGCGCGGCGCACTGCGTAGTGCTGCATTTTGCTGGTGCTGACGGTTCTTGAGCCTGCGGTTGAGACTCACCCATTGACGCCATTACGCTGCGTACAATTTCTTCAATCTGTTTTTGATCCATCGTGTTTCATCCCCGCATCATCAGAAGAACAGTGACGGATCGCCCGCCCGTTTGGTCAGGCGACCGTTTGCCATAATGCCCATGGTTTCCAGCCAGCGTTCAAACTCCGGCGACGGGCGCAGGTTCAGCAACTGGCGCACGGTCGCGGTATCGTGGAATGCGGTGGTCTGATAGTTGAGCATGATGTCGTCACCGAGCGGCATGCCCATGATGTAGTTGCAGCCAGCGGTGGCGAGCAGAATCATCAGGTTTTCGTTAAGGTTCTGGTCAGCATCAGCATGGTTGGTGTAGCAGCAGTCGCAGCCCATCGAGATGCCGCTCAGCTTGCCCATAAAGTGATCTTCCAGACCCGCGCGAATAATCTGACGGTCGTTGTAGAGATACTCTGGCCCGATAAAGCCCACCACGGTGTTCACCAGGAACGGATCGTAGTGCCGCGCCAGCCCGTAGTTACGCGCTTCCATTGTCACCTGATCGGCGCCGAAGTTAGCGCCAGCGGAGAGCGCAGAACCTTGTCCGGTTTCGAAGTACAGGCAGTTTTCCCCGGCGATACGGTTGAATTCAGCGCCTACGGCGCGCGCTTCATCGAGCATTGCCAGCTCCACGCCGAACTCTTTTAAACCTTTCTCGCTGCCGCAGATACTCTGGAAGATCAATCCACCCGGCGCGCCGCGACGAATCGCTTCAATCTGGGTGGTAACGTGCGCCAGTACGCAGCCCTGGGTCGGAATATTGAATTTATCGATAACGCCGTACACGGTATCAAGCACGCGGCTTAAGTTTTCCACGTCATCCGTTACCGGGTTTACGCCGATCACCGCATCGCCCGCTCCGAAAGACAGCCCTTCATAGATTTGCGCCGCAATACTCTGCACGTCGTCACGGGTGTCGTTCGGCTGCAAACGGCAGCTAAAGGTGCCCGGCAGCCCGATAGTGGTGTTAGCTTTTTTGATCACCGGCATTTTCTTGCCGCCGTAGATCAGGTCCGCGTTGGAGCAGATTTTTGCTACCGCAGCGACCACTTCCGACGTTAACCCTTTGCGCGTAAACGCAATGTCATCAACAGAGGTTTCATCGCTCAGCACGTACTCGCGCAGCTCGCTGATACTCCAGTTTTTGATGCGGTTATAGGCCGTTTCGTTGACGTCATCCTGAATCAGACGCGTCACGCAGTCCTCTTCATAGGAAATCACCGGGTTATTACGGATATCCGCTACCGTCATTTCCGACAGCACCTGCTTGGCCGCCACGCGTTCCTGCGAACTGGTTGCAGCTACCCCTGCCAGCACATCCCCCGAACGCAGTTCGTTGGCTTTGGCCAGCACCTCTTTAACATCCTTAAACTGATAAACATTGCCGAACAATGTGGTCTTTAGTTTCATAAGTCGTTCCCTCAGGAAGGAAATGCGAGTGATTTCACCGTCACCGGCACAACCGATCCGCCAAAAAGAGGCGTACCAATGTCGATATAGTCCCCCGCCCGGACAACCACCTCATCGATGACCGCCAGCGGGTGTTGCTGTAACTGTGGGCGTAACAGCATGCCCAGGGCTTTACCAAAATCCTGCTCGGCTACCACCAGCAGGGGATGCGGATTCGGATAGCGCGCGACAAAGGCCAGCAGCGCATCAATTACCGTTAACAGCGCTGCGTAGCGCACCGGTAGCGAACCGGGCAGCGCCAGCACGTAGGCGTCCGTTTGCGGATCCAGATCGAGCTGCATCAACGCCTGTTGCCAGGCAGTCACCAAATCAGCCTCATCAACCGGAATCGCCACCGGCAGATTGCGCAGCGGAAGCGCCACGCCTTCCAGCCAGATAGTGCTGCCCGAAAGCGACAGCGTATGCGCCCCGGCGCCAATCACCGTGGCGCGCACGGTTTGCGCCGGGAACTGCACGTTCATCTCACGCAGACGCGGATGCTCATGCAGCGCCGTGGCGAGCAGCGGTCCGATGTCGGAAAAACAGAACGGATCGGCAGGTTGGTTGCGGTAGCATTCACCTACCCCACCGGACAACGTAATCACTTCCGGCTTCACGCCAGTTGGCAGCAGACCGGTTTGCATCAGCGCCTGCGCCAGCGGTGACAGCGTGCCGTCAATCACCTCCACAATCAGCGCCGCCATGCGTCTTGCTACCTGGACCAGTTGTGAGGCGTTGAGCGTTCGGGCGTCAAAGCCCGGACCAAATACGTCATCGACAATCATCTGTCCCGGCTGATGCGCATGCACCACGCGCCCCTGACCGTCAGTTTCCAGCAGTCGCCCACCGACGTTCAGGCAGGCCGAACCGCTGACCTTTCCGGCGTCGAACAACACATAGTTCGACGTCCCGCCACCGATGTCGATATTCAGTACACGGCACAACTTCTGCTCAGACAGCGTTTGTGCGCCCGCACCGTGACCGGCGATCACCGACTCCAGGTGCGGACCGGCGCTGGCAACCACGAAGTCCCCCAGCGACTGGGAGAGCGTCATTACCGCCGGGCGGGCGTTGCGGGTTTTGGCGCTTTCGCCGGTGATGATGATCGCCCCGGAATCAACAGCTTCAGGCTTGATGCCCGCCGCCTGATACTGGGCAAGGATCAGTGCCTTAAGTTCAGCCTCTTTCAACCCGCCCTGCTTATCAACAGGGGTGAAGAACACCGGGCTTTGCCAGCTAATTTCGCGTTTGATGAATTCGTAGCGCGGCACCTGCGACACTGCCGCACGGTTAACCAGCTCAAGGCGCGAGAAGATCACCTGAGTGGTGGTGGTGCCGATATCGATACCGACGCTCAGTAGCTGGCGAGTGTTCACGATTGCGCCTCCGGGTTGGTTTCCACTTCTGCTGGCACATCTTCATCTTTCGGTACCAACAGCATAGCCACACCAATCGCCGTCACGCCGCCAATCAGCTTGCCGACAATCATCGGGAAGATCATGGCGTTCATGTTGGCAGCGGCGAAACCTAAGTGGTCACCCAGCGCGAAGGCCGCGGAGACCGCAAACGCGCAGTTGATCACTTTGCCGCGGGTATCCATATTCTTCATCATGCCGAACATTGGGATGTTGTTCGCCAGTGTCGCCACCATGCCCGCAGCCGCAATGTTATTGACTTTTAACAGGTTACCGACGCTCATCAGCGGTTTTTCAAACCAGCGGGTCAGCAGCAGCACCATCGGGTACGCGCCGAGCAGTACACAGGAGATAGAGCCGATAACTTCGATGGCGCGCATCACTTCACCCGGCTTGTCGCCCGGCGCCATGAAGATAGGGTCCAGACCCGGGATCAGCTCCCAACCAAGCAGGAATTTGATGACCGCCGCCGCCAGACCGATGGTGATCAGCGCCACCAGGAATTTCGCGAAAATCTGGAAGCCGTTGATCATTTTTTCCGGGATGAATTTCAGACCCAGCGCCACCAGCACAGCCACGATCAGCACCGGGATCATGTTCATCAGGATTAGCGCGAAGGTGAACTCCACCGGCTGACCGTTGATTTCAACGCCGGAGTACATCGCTATCAAACCACCCGCAATACAACCAATCGGAATGGTGACGATACCGGCCAGCACGCCCAACGCCAGATAACGACGGTCGGACGGTTCAATAATCCCCAGCGCAACCGGAATGGAGAAAACCAGCGTCGGCCCCATCATCGCCCCAAGGATCAGGCCAGAGTACAACCACGCCGCAACGTCGCCGCCCGCCAGTTCTTTTGCCAGGAAGAAGCCGCCCATGTCGCACGCCAGCAGCGTTCCGGCAAACATCGACGGGTTCGCGCCCAGCATTTCGTACAGCGGAATAATCACCGGACCGAGCACATGCGCCAGTACCGGTGCCAGCGCGGTCATACCGACCATCGCCAGGCCCAACGCGCCCATCGCCATAAAACCTTCTTCAAACTGACCGCCCGATCCCTCAATACTCTTACCGAACTTACCGAGGAAGCGCGCTGAACCGCCAAACTGCGACAGGATCCTGTCCACGGCGGCAATCAGCATAAAGAACATCATGATGTACATGATGATTTCGTTAATTCCCATAGCCCCTACTCCCTGTCATTTGTGATTTGTAGGCCGGATAAGACGTTTACGTCGCCTCCGGCATTAACGCCGTGTTATTGCCGGATGGCGGTGCGAGCACCTTATCCGGCCTACAGGCATTACCCGGCAGCCACGTACAGGTCGATAATCTGTGCCTGTGTGGCGGTGCGTGGGTTACTGCGAATACAAATATCCTCCAGCGCGGCGTCAGCCCATGCGCTGTAATGCTCGGGCTTTGCCCCAACGTCGGAGAGCCGTCTGGTCTGGCCCACTTCGCTAATCAGCTCGCTGACGGCGTTGATGGCATCGCGATCGTCCGACTTCTTGTTGGTTAACGCCCGTCCGATATGACTGAAGCGTTCGCGACACACCATGCGGTTGAACCCCATTACCGTGGGCAGCAGCATGGCGTTAGCCTGCCCGTGCGGAATGTGCAACGTCGCACCCGGCTGGTGGGCCATCGCATGGCACAGGCCCAGCCCCGCGCTGGAAAACGCCATCCCGGCCATACAGGAGGCCAGCAGCATGCTTTCCCGCGCCGCCAGATCCTGCCCATAGCCAACGGCCTTCGGCAGCGATTTGCCGATCATCGCAATCGCGCCAATCGCCAGGCTGTCGGTAAACGGCGTCGCGTTCAGGGCGCTATACGCTTCAACGGCATGCGTCAGCGCATCGATCCCGGTCATCGCCGTGACGTGTGCGGGTACGCCTTCCGTTAGCGCGGCGTCAAGAATCGCCACATCCGGCATCAACGACGCATGCGCCAGCACTTTTTTAAGTCCGGTCGCGGCGTCGATAATCACCGTGACGTTAGTGGTTTCCGACCCCGTTCCGGCGGTAGTTGGTACGGCAATCAGCGGCAAACGCGGACGTAACGCGCTGCGCTCATCCATGTCAGCCAGGGTCTGCGTGGGATTAGTCACCAGCAACGCCACTGCTTTAGCGGCATCCAGTACAGAGCCACCGCCAAAGGCCACCACGCCGTCGCACTTCGATTCACGCAGTTGCGCGACCGCGGCGCAGACATCCGTAATGCACGGTTCGCCCACCGGACATGGCCACAGCGTCATCGCCACACCTTTCATCGCCAGGCTGCGTTCCAGCGCAGCGGTCATTCCCGCCTGATGCAGGAAGCTGTCTACCATGACAAACATGTGCGTCAGTCCGCGCGTTTGTGCTTCCTGTCCGCAGGTACTGAGCGCTCCGAGTCCGCAAAGGGTGACCGGTGGGACGCTAAACGTTTTTACGCGTTGCAGATTCAGGGTGTCGAATGCCTGAAAGAGCGCGGTCTGCAATTCAGCTTGCATAGATTCCTTCCGCTTTTTCTTTTCCGCTGTTGGCAATCGCCAGCGGGGTCATAAACAGGCTGTGCTGGGGTAAATGCACCTGCAGTTCCGGGAAGCGCTTACGGAACAGCTCATCCACGCCCGGCTGCATGCAGGAACCGCCGGCCAGCCATAAATCGGTAACGCCCTGTCCGGCTATATGGTGAGCCACGATTTCCGCCATCTTTTCGTAGACCGGCTTAACCACCGGCCAGATTTCCTGACCGTTGCTACGTTTGTACTGTTCGGCTTCTTCCAGTTGGATACGGCGGTTACCGGCCAGCGTCAGAGAAATGTGATGCCCACCGGTCGCTTCATCGGCGGAGTAGGTCACTTTGCCCTGTTTAACAATGGCAATCCCGGTGGTACCGCCACCAATATCCACCACACCAGCGTTATCGAGCTGCAACAGATCCGCCACGGCGGTCGGCTCGTCGAGCACATGACTCACTTCAAGTCCGGCTGACTCCAGCACGTTAATGGAGATTCGTGGGTCCGTTCCCGGTGGAAACGAGGTTGCCGCATGGGTAAAGCGGCAACCCAGCTGTTGTTCAAGCGTATCGAGATGGCGACGAACAATGGTTACTGCGCCGAAGAAATCCCAGACGATGCCATCGCGCACGACATCGGCCCAGTCGAGGCAAACCGCTACCGGCTGCCCGTCACCGTCGACGACCATCGACACCACATCACACGTCCCCAAATCAACGCCCAACCATAGCGGTGATTCGCTCTCAGCAGGCGTCTGGTTGCATAGCGTGGCTGCTTTTTGCAGTCTGGGTGTCAGCCAACGTTGTTCGTCGTGCGCCATCTCTTTTACTCCTTATACAATTCTGAAGGCGTCCACCAACACACAGCGACGCAGACGCACAAACGTACGCGCGCTGGTCACCCCTTCCCCGGTTGGCGTGGTAATGGTCATCGTGGTCCAGCCTTCGCCGCCAAGTCCCAGACCGGCAATACACGGCCCGTTCTTAACGAAAATGCTGGTATCAATGGCGTTCGCCATGCGGTTCATATTGTCGATGTTGCGTGAGTGCATCGCCGCCGTATGGTGGCAGCCGCCTTCAAGCTTGACCGCCAGTTCAATGGCTTCATCGACGTTAGCGACCCGCACGACCGGCAGAACCGGCATCATCAGTTCGGTGACGGCAAACGGATGCGTCGCGGAGGTTTCGACGAATAACAGCCGGGTTTGCTCCGGTACGTTCAGACCAATCGCCGCAGCGATTTTTCCTGCGTCGCGCCCTACCCAGTCACGACTGACCGTGCCTTTACCGCGCTCATCGATATTTTTCAGCAGCACTGGTTGCAGCTGTTCAGCTTGGGCCGCGGTCAATTTCACCGCATGCTGGCTTTCCATCAGACGCATCAGCTCATCGGCGACGCTGTCGACCACAATCAGCACTTTTTCGTCGGCGCAGATAATGTTGTTGTCAAACGACGCGCCTTTGACGATCGACTGCGCCGCGCGTGCCAGGTCGGCCGTTTCATCCACCACCACCGGCGGGTTACCCGCACCGGCAGCAATCAAACGTTTGTTGGTGTGTTTACGCGCGGCATCCACTACGGCTTCGCCACCGGTGACGACCAGCAGGCCGATGCCTGGGTACTTGAACAGACGCTGGGCGGTTTCGATATCCGGATTGGCAACGGTGACCAGCAGGTTTGCCGGACCGCCTGCAGCGACCACCGCCTGGTTAAGCAGGGTGATGGCGCGCTGAGAAACTTTTTTCGCCGCCGGATGCGGCGCGAAGACCACGCTGTTGCCAGCTGCGATCAGGCTAATGGCATTGTTAATAACGGTTGCGGCCGGGTTGGTGGACGGTGTCACCGAGGCCACCACGCCCCACGGCGCATTTTCAATCAGCGTCAGGCCGTTATCGCCGGTCAGGACCTGTGGAGACAGACATTCCACTCCCGGCGTGCCGCGTGCCTGCGCCACGTTTTTGGCAAATTTATCCTCAACGCGTCCCATGCCGGTTTCTGTGACGGCAAGTTCCGCTAATTCTCTGGCGTGCTTTTCGCCCGCCTCACGTAGCGCCGTGATAGCCAGTTGGCGCATGGCAACGCTTTTCAGCCCTTGCTGGGCCAGTTTTGCTGCCGCCACTGCGTCATCCAGGGAGGCAAAAACGCCCATTTCTTGAACGGCACTGACGGGTTGGCTGCTGTCTTTCATTTTCAGCAGTACCGCTTTCACGACCTGTTCAATATCCTGTTGATTCATGATTTTCTGCCTTATTTATGGAAGATCACCTGACCACCTGCCACCACTTCATCGACAATGCCAATCACGCACAGATCGACAGGTGATGATTCGTTACGGTGCGCCTGACGGGCTGAGCTTCCGCTGACCAGCAGCACCCACTCTCCGGTTCCCGCCCCGATGCTGTCGATAGCAACAGCACATTGCCCGTCGGGGTTACCCTGGGCATCAATCATTTCCACCATCAGCAACTTGTCGTGCGCGAGCCCCTGATGGCGTACGGTACAAACAATTTGTCCTGTGACGATTGCCAGTTTCATACGCGCCTCCGTGGCATATTTCAGGTAAAACCTCCCCCTACCCTCCGCAGAAGGTAATGTGAAAAGGAGAGAGGGTGACGCCAGCAATACAGTCTGTGGCGTCACATGGACGACTTACATGTCGTTGCTGTCGCCTTTAAAGCTGATCGGGAATACTTCCTCCAGATCGCCATGCGGACGCGGGATCACATGTACGGAAACCAGCTCGCCAATACGCTGTGCAGCCGCAGCACCTGCGTCCGTTGCGGCTTTGCATGCCGCTACGTCGCCACGGACCATGGCAGTGACCAGACCGCCACCGATCTGCTTCACGCCAACCAGTTTCACGCGTGCCGCTTTAACCATTGCGTCAGAAGCCTCAATCAGTGCAACCAGGCCCCGGGTTTCAATCATTCCTAATGCTTCCATTGTGTTTTCCTCTCATTAAGGGGTCCAGAACGGGACCTAAACAACCAGTGTTTGTGAGGCGTTTTCACGACTCACGTCAGTCTGGCGCGGCACTGCTGCCACCAACGCCAGTTCGATAATTTCCTGTACGCTACAGCCGCGAGAGAGGTCATGAAGCGGTGCGGCAAGCCCCTGGATCAGTGGCCCGACTGCACGATACCCTCCCAAACGCTGGGCGATTTTGTAACCAATATTGCCTGCTTCAAGCGATGGGAAGACCATCACATTGGCATTACCCTTTAACGGACTTGCAGGCGCTTTTTGCGCGGCGACATCCGGAACAAAGGCGGCATCAAATTGCAGTTCGCCATCCACGATAAGCTGCGGCGCACGTTCACGAACGATCTCGGTCGCCTGCTGCACGTTAGCGACGTTGGGGTGACGGGCACTGCCATTACTTGAAAACGACAGCATGGCCACGCGCGGCTCTTCACCGGTAATTGCCTGCCAGGTCTGCGCGCTGGCAATCGCAATATCCGCCAGCTGTGCAGCGGTGGGCTGGGGTACGACGCTGCAATCGGCAAAGCCTAATGACGGTCCGAGATACTGCGGCAGCATCAGAAAAATCGACGACAGCGTTTTACAGCCCGGCTGTAGCCCAATAATGCGTAACCCGGCGCGCAGCACGTTTGCTGTTGACGACAGATTGCCGGCAATACAGACGTCAGCTTCTCGCGCGCTGACCATTGCCGCAGCGAACATCAGCGGATCATTGAGCTTTTCCAGCGCATCGGCTGGCGTTTTATCTCCCGCGCGGGTCAGCCAGCGCAGCGCAAACTCTTCGCGCATTGCCAGATTGCTTTGCGGATCGATAACCTGGATACCATCCATCGCCACCCGATGGCTGAGAGCAAACTGGCGCAAAGCAAATGGGCTGGCGACAAGAATGGGGCGTGCCAGACCGTGCTGATGCAGATAATTCGCGGCTTTCAGCACCCGGACATCCAGCGCATCCGGGAACACCACCCGAGCAGGGGCTTGCTGGGCGAGTTGACGAGCACGTTCGATGATCATGGCTTCTCCCCCAGTCGTTGTTGAATTTGGCTAACCGTCAGCGGATGTTTCGCCACGCTCAGAATCATCATCACGTAGACCGTACTGGAAAGGCGATTGAGCGCCTGCATGATGTCCGGTCGTATAACTTCAAAACTGCGGGTAATGAAGACCTGAGCCGCCACCGTCTCCGTTTCACGGACTTTGGTACGCAGCAGATTCAGCAGCGCGCAATCACGTCCGTGGCTGGCCTCAGGCACCAGATGATCGTGATCCAGATAGCGCAGCGGATGATGTGAAAGCCGGTGTAAATCTTCGTCGCTCAAACCGACGATAGCTTGTGCGGCCAGCGGCTCATCCATAGCATCGGCGCGCATAATATTGCCCAGACGCGAACGGATATCCGCCAGCCACGGCTGCCACGGTTCCGCCAGCTCGATCTGCAACCACACGGCCAGCGCGATGGTGCTGTCCAGCGCGGCGCGAAATCCCAGACGTGGATCACTTTTGGCCACCATCTTGTCAGCCGTCAGATGCGTCAGCGTGTCTGGTTTCTTCGCCACCGGTTGATGACACAGTTCGCAGCTGGCCTGTGGATGGGTATCGCTGCTGGTTAAACCATGCACCGGCTGCGGCTGCTGTTGTTCGTCATCAATAAACAGGCTGCCCTGCTCGTCGATAAACTTAATGCGCAGATGTCGGCTTTCCAGTAATTCCCGGGCAGACGGCGTCAGGCGAGCATCAGCGGGGAGATGAATTTCAGCCCCCTCGCTGAGCGTATGATTCGCTCTGAGCCATGCTTCGGTAATGAAATCCTTCATACATCCGCCTTAGCAGGACTGCCAGTTCGCAGGCCAGGCCACATACAGAAACTTCACCGTCGATGGCGTACCAAATTCAATGCTGGAGCCTTTCGGGATAAACATGACGTCCCCGGCTTTAGCAATCATGGTTTCGCCTTCGTGGCGAACGTGCAGCTCGCCTTCCAGAATCATGTCGATTTCGTCGTAGTTCAGCGTCCATGGGAAAAAGGCGTTATCCCACTGCATGAACCCGGCGGCCATGCTGCTACCGTCCTGGTCGGTCACCAGATCGGTTAAGCCAACGCAGTGTGGTTGTGCGCCGTCAAAACGCCCAAACTTCACGCTGCTACCGTCGATGACTTTGACGCCGCCTTTGCCGGTGACCGATTTAAAGCTCGGCTGCATTCCGCCCTGCTCCAGCGACTGTTTCTCCTTCATGACTTTGTCCATCAGCTGCGCGACCAGGCTTTCGGTAAATTGTCCTTCGGGCAATTGCGCAATGATGGTTTCACGAATGCGCTGGCTCTCCGTTTTGCCATCATCCACCGCAGCCGGTGCAACAGCGGCGGCAGTTGGCGCGGATTCGTCGCATTCACGGATAGTGACGCCCAGCAGCTCCGCCACTTCGCGTGCCTCCGGGGTGATGATGCTGGCGCGCAGAACAACCGACATTTCCTGTTCGCCGCGTGCGTGGGCCGCACGAATATCGTTAGCTGTGATGAGTTTTTTCACCTGCCCTTTCCTCCTTTTGGCTGAGCTCAGTCAGATAATCCACCAGGTGCTGCACGCTGCGCGGGTCATGGCTATTGAGCTCGAAAATCGGCTCATGAAACCCCATCCCGCGAAGTAGTTGTCGCGTTGCGGCGACGTCGGCATCCGGCATGTCCGTTTTGCTGATAACGGCGATTTGTCGTTTACTGGCGCCGATATCCAACAGCCCGGCAGGTAAGCGACTTTCTTTATCATTTGCCGCGTGTATATAAATCAACGTATCGACATCCTGCAGCGTGGTAATTAAGGCGTGGTACCAACGCGGATGGCTAAAATATTCCCCAGGCGTGTCGATATCGCCATTTTCATTAAACTCAACGGCCTGTGTTTTTCTGGCGAGGGAATAATTCCCCTGTAGCGCATTAAAGAGCGTTGTTTTCCCCGCGCCCACCGTACCGACAAACGCAATACGTTTCATCGCCGCCTCTGATTAACTTTTTGTCAGGTTGCACAACGTGAAATTTAATAACCGACCCAGACCGCTCACCGTCTGTAATAGCGCTTCTTCTACCGCGCCTACCGAGCCATAAATCACCAGCGCCCCGCTGAATCTATCGAGAAAGCCGATATGTACATCCGCCGCTTTCATGGCTAAATCACCGGCTATCATCGCGGTTTCTCCTGGCGTCAGCGTCATAATGCCGATGGCGCCCGCTTCGGGAACGCCGATCTTTTTCGCCAGTTCTTCGCCAGGGTGCGCAATGAGATGCGCCAGCGTGACCTGTTTCCCCGGCACAAATTCCTGAATGATGCGTTCTTTTTCCATTGCTCACCGCCTCCGCTAAAACTGCCCTCATCGTGGCAATTTTTTGTCAGAGTAAATAACAAAATTCGGCAACCAGGTTTAAAAGGTGAAGTGGATCACTAAGAAAAGGAAAATAAAAAGGCGCGGGAGGTACCCGCGCCAGAAATAATTAAAGTGAAATTACAGCGGCTGTGTTTGAGCTTCTACAACGGCCAGCGCCACCATATTAACGATACGACGAACAGAGGCGATCTGCGTTAATACGTGAACCGGTTTCGCTACCCCCATCAGCACTGGGCCGACCGTTACGCCTTCGGAGCTGGAAACACGTAGTAAGTTGTAACTAATACGAGCAGCCTCCATATTCGGCATCACCAGAATATTCGCTGAGCCTTTCAACGGGCTGTCCGGCATACGGTCATTACGGATACTTTCCACCAGCGCGGCATCACCGTGCATTTCACCGTCAATCATCAATTCTGGCGCACGCGCCTTAATCAGCGCCAGCGCTTCACGCATTTTGCTGGCCGACGGACAGTTTGATGAGCCAAAGTTGGAATGCGACAGTAATGCCACCTTCGGTTCAATACCAAAGCGACGTACGGTTTCTGCCGCCATCACGGCGATTTCAGCCAGTTGCTCCGGCGTAGGGTCATCGTTGACGTAGGTGTCGGCGATAAAGGTGTTACCGCTTGGCAGCAGCAAAGCGTTCATCGCTCCGGCCGTATGCACGCCTTCGCGGTAACCAAACACCTCTTTAACTACGCTGAAGTGCTCATGATAGTCGCCAATCGTACCGCAGATCATCGCATCCGCTTCACCGCGCTGCACCATGATCGCACCGATCACCGTGGTGTTAGCAATCACCGCACGCTGCGCCTGCTCCTGGGTAATACCACGGCGCTTCATGATCTGGTAGTACTCGCTCCAGTACTCTTTAAAGCGCGGATCGGACTCATTGTTAACGATTTCAAAATCGACACCGGCTTTGATCTGCAGCCCCAGTTTCTGGATACGCATTTCGATCACGCTCGGACGACCAATCAGGATCGGCTTCGCCAGACCTAAGGTGATCAGCTCCTGAGTCGCATGCAGCACACGCGCCTCTTCCCCTTCCGTCAGCACCACGCGCTTCGGCGCTTTACGTGCCTGGGAGAAAATCGGCTTCATGAACAGGTTGGTTTTGTAGACAAATTCGGTCAGCTTATCGATATAAGCGTCAAAGTCAGCAATCGGACGCGTCGCCACACCGGAGTCCATCGCCGCTTTTGCTACCGCTGGGGCGATTTTGACGATCAGACGTGGGTCGAACGGTTTCGGAATGATGTATTCCGGGCCAAAGCTCAGATCCTGGTCGCCATAGGCAGAGGCCACCACCTCGCTCTGCTCGGCGTGCGCCAGCTCAGCAATCGCGTGTACTGCAGCCAGTTTCATCTCTTCGTTGATGGCGGTAGCGCCGACATCCAGCGCGCCGCGGAAGATGAACGGGAAGCACAGGACGTTGTTAACCTGGTTCGGGTAGTCGGAGCGACCGGTACAAATGATGGCGTCGGAACGCACCTCTTTTGCCAGCGGCGGCAGGATTTCCGGTTCCGGGTTGGCGAGTGCCAGGATCATTGGCGCTCGCGCCATCTTCTTGACCATTTCCTGGGTCAGCACTTTCGGGCCAGAACAGCCGAGGAAAATGTCTGCGCCGTCAATCACATCATCCAGCGTACGTTTACCATCATCCACTACCGCGTAAGCCGCTTTGGTCTCCGCCATGTTCGGTTCGCGGTCTTTGTAAATCACGCCTTTGGAGTCGCAGACCACAATATTGTGTTTCTGCATCCCCAGCGCCACCAGCAGGTTCATACAGGCAATCGCCGCCGCACCTGCGCCGGACACCACCATGCGTACGTCAGAGATGTTCTTCTCCACCACCCGCAGACCGTTCAGAATTGCGGCGGTGCTGATGATCGCCGTGCCGTGCTGATCATCATGGAATACCGGAATATTCATGCGCTCGCGCAGTTTTTGCTCAATGTAGAAGCACTCCGGCGCTTTGATATCTTCGAGGTTGATGCCGCCAAATGTTGGCTCCAGAGCCGCCACGACATTGATAAATTTATCCGGATCGAGCTCATCCACTTCGATATCGAACACGTCAATCCCGGCGAATTTCTTAAACAGAACGCCTTTACCTTCCATCACCGGTTTGCCAGCCAGTGCGCCGATATTGCCCAGGCCCAGCACCGCGGTACCGTTGGAGATAACCGCAACCAGGTTGCCGCGCGCGGTGTATTTATAGGCCGCCAGCGGGTCCTTTTCAATTTCCAGACACGGCGCTGCAACGCCTGGCGAGTAGGCCAGAGCAAGATCGCGCTGTGTTGCAAGAGGCTTGGTCGGAGAAACCTGAATTTTACCTGGTACTGGAAATTCGTGGAAATCGAGGGCGCTTTGTTTTAACTGGTCATCCATCTTGTTGTTCCTTTCACGTGTCGATCAAAAAAGTGGCGCGGGTAACCATGCTACGAGCCGCACATTATCACCTCAGTCAGCGGCCCAAACTTTGAAGGTCCCCAAACTCTCGCCATTCAAAGAAAGAATTTGTTATCAACTTATAACAGCCATGTTACCTGCTTAATCCAGCAATGCCATGCTTGTCTGCTATGCTTTTTGCGTGTGCAGCCCGCAATTTTCCCAAAAGTGTGAATTAACACACGCATCTAACGCTTTACTTTTCAAGGAGTATTTCCTATGACCCGTAAAGAGCTTGCCAATGCCATTCGTGCGCTAAGTATGGATGCCGTACAAAAAGCTAACTCAGGCCACCCCGGCGCACCAATGGGTATGGCCGATATCGCCGAAGTACTGTGGAATGATTTCCTCCGCCATAACCCGACCGATCCCACCTGGTACGATCGTGACCGGTTTATTCTGTCCAATGGTCACGCTTCAATGCTGCTTTACAGTCTGCTGCATCTTTCCGGCTACGATTTGCCGTTAGAGGAGTTGAAGAACTTCCGCCAACTGCATTCGAAGACGCCAGGGCATCCGGAAATCGGCTACACGCCGGGCGTGGAAACCACCACCGGCCCGCTGGGTCAGGGTTTAGCCAACGCGGTTGGCCTGGCGATTGCCGAACGCACGCTGGCTGCGCAATTTAACCAGCCGGATCATGAGATTGTTAACCACTATACCTGGGTGTTTATGGGCGACGGCTGCCTGATGGAGGGGATTTCCCACGAGGTTTGTTCCCTGGCGGGAACCCTGGGACTGGGCAAACTGATCGGCTTCTACGATCACAACGGCATCTCGATTGATGGCGAAACCGACGGCTGGTTTACCGACGATACCGCAAAACGCTTTGAGGCCTATCACTGGCATGTGGTGCATGAGATTGATGGTCATGATCCTGAGGCGGTGAAAAAAGCGATTCAGGAAGCGCAGGCTGTTACCGATAAGCCATCGCTGATTATCTGCCGCACGGTGATTGGTTTTGGCTCACCGAATAAAGCCGGGAAAGAAGAAGCGCACGGCGCCGCGCTGGGTGAAGAAGAAGTGGCGCTAACCCGACAGAAGCTGGGGTGGCACCATCCTGCTTTTGAGATCCCCAAAGAGATTTACCGGGCGTGGGATGCACGGGAAAAAGGCGAAAAAGCGCAACAGGCCTGGAATGAGAAATTCGCGGCGTATCAACAAGCACACCCGGAGCTGGCGGCTGAATTTACCCGTCGAATGAGCGGCGGGCTGCCGGAACAGTGGGAAGAAACAACCCAGAAGTACATTACCGACTTACAGGCAAATCCGGCCAAAATCGCCACCCGTAAGGCCTCGCAAAATACCCTGAACGCCTACGGGCCGATTCTGCCTGAGCTGCTTGGCGGCTCGGCGGATCTGGCGCCGAGCAACCTGACCATTTGGAAAGGATCTACGTCGCTTAAAGAGGATCCAGCCGGAAATTACATCCACTATGGCGTGCGGGAGTTTGGCATGACCGCGATTGCTAACGGTATCGCCCATCACGGTGGCTTTGTGCCTTACACCGCCACGTTCCTGATGTTTGTCGAATATGCCCGTAATGCCGCGCGCATGGCGGCGCTGATGAAGGCCAGACAAATCATGGTTTATACCCACGACTCGATTGGTCTGGGGGAGGATGGTCCTACGCACCAGGCCGTTGAACAGCTCGCCAGCCTGCGTCTGACACCTAATTTCAGCACCTGGCGACCGTGCGATCAGGTTGAGGCGGCAGTAGGCTGGAAGCTGGCGGTCGAACGCCATGACGGGCCAACGGCGCTAATCCTCTCCAGACAAAATCTGGCGCAGGTTGAGCGTACGCCTGAACAGGTGCAGCAGATTGCCCGCGGGGGATATGTGCTGAAGGACAACGGCGGTAAACCGGATATTATTTTGATTGCTACCGGTTCAGAAATGGAAATCACGCTGCTGGCAGCGGAAAAACTGACCGGTGAAGGCCGTAACGTGCGCGTGGTTTCTCTGCCCTCAACCGATATTTTTGACGCTCAGGATGAGGCGTACCGGGAATCTGTCTTACCGATAAACGTCAGCGCGCGCGTGGCGGTGGAAGCAGGCATTGCCGATTACTGGTACAAATATGTCGGTCTAAAAGGGGCAATTGTCGGCATGACCGGTTATGGAGAATCGGCTCCGGCAGATAAGTTGTTCCCGTTCTTCGGCTTTACGGTGGATAACATCGTGGCCAAAGCGCATAAAGTGCTTAACGCGTGATCCACAATGTGGGCCAGGCATCTGGCCCATGCCAGTTATCGCAACTTGGTTCCTGGGCATAACGCGCCAGGCGAAACCGCTGTCCATCATAGCGCCAGCGCGTCTGGATACCGCAATCTGCCATCCCTCGTCCTTTGGCGAGGGTAACCAGTTCTCGCGACTTCTCGTCAAATGTGGCGTTGGTCAGCTCCATATCCCGACTTTCGGCATCCGTTTTAAATGGCAGACTCAAACGTACGGCACTGGAAGTTAACGGTTTTGCGCGCGAAACAATCCACGCCAGATCGATAGTGTTATACGCCCCGGCTTCACAGCCGATCATCAGTAGCGCTTTATCATCCGTCAGGGCCGTGACGCGCATCTCGCGACGCAGTGGATCGATCGAGCAGCGAATACCATTGATGCGCCAGTTACCATAATCCAGCAGCTCGCTGCGCTCTTGTTGTGTTAAGGGCGTTGGCGTTGGGTTAATGACAGCCACACCTTTCAGGGCCGGGGCTGGCGGTACGCTGAGCGGCGGCTCATCACCTTTTTCGATCCAGGCGGTTTCGCTCCCCACGCGTTTTTGCTGGGCATCGATAAACAGCAATGCTGCTTTTAATCCGATCAGTGAAAGATTTTGCGCGCCTTTTTGCAGGGTTATTGCCTTCGCGTCCTGTACAGTTTGTAAAAATGCGCTAATAGTTGCCGGATCATCGGTCATCAGTTGCCAGGGCGTAATACGCCAGTGCTCACCGCTAAGCGCAAGCGAGTCGCCATCCAGCAACAGACGCGACGCAATTTCGCTCTCTTTAACATGGGAAGGCTCCAGCCCTCCCAGTTCAATACGCAACACGGCATCGGTGTGCGCCCCGGCGCTGCGGCTGAGGGTCATGACCAGGCCGTGATGTTCTCCGGTATTGCGCGCCACGCAAAAATTCTGGTTGTTACACGTCACCTGCCAATCAGAAAAAGCCTGCTGCGCGGGCGCGGCCCACAGCAAACGAACGGGTAGCAGCCCGAGCAGGAAAAAGAAAATGACGCGATAGCGCATGGACGGTACAACCCCGAAATCAAAACACACAGCCTAAGCGGTATCTTCCTTGCGCGACTGATGTGGCTCAATAAGAATCGTCGGATTGGCCGTCTATTTGTAAAGAAATATTAATACTGAAGGTTAATCCATCAGGTGCGACGACTGCAGGTAATTCAACAACAGCACCGTTTTGCCGTCACGGATCTCACCCGTTTTAATCATTTCCAGTGCCTGCGTGAACGGTAGCTCCAGAACCTCAATATCTTCATCTTCAACACCGCCGCCTGCGTTTGCCCGTTGACTGTCGCTGTATTGCGCGATAAAGAAATGGATCAGCTCCGTTACGCCGCCCGGAGACATGTAGAGTTCGAACAGTTTACGCACTTCACCCACTTCATAGCCGGTCTCTTCAATCGCCTCTTTACGAATACACGCTTCCGGTTCGTCGTTATCCAGTAGCCCGGCGCAGGTTTCAATCAGTTGGCCGTCTTCGTTACCGTTGACCCAGGTCGCGACGCGGAACTGACGGATGAGCACCACGGTTTTTTTCTCAGCGTTATACAACAGAATAGTCGCACCGTTGCCGCGATCGTAAACCTCGCGTTTGTGACGAATCACCTCCCCATTACTTCGGGTCAGGTCATAGGTGATATTGCGCAGGATGAAGTAGTTATCAGAAAGGACTTTATCTTTGATGAGGGTAATTTTTTGCGACATACCGGCTCCACGGCGAGAAGTGAAAAATAATACTACGCCGTGAAACCGGGTTTGTCTTGACCTTCGGCTAGTGAGATTTGACTGATTTTACGCCCAGCCAGTCAACGATCCCTTGGGCAGCATGCCGCCCTTCGGCCATCGCCGTGACCACCAGGTCCGCACCGCGTACCGCATCTCCGCCGGCAAAAATTTTCGGATTACTGGTTTGATAACGGTACGCGCTCTCAACGTTGGCGGCAATCCGTCCCCAGTTATCGACCTTAACGCCATGCGTCTCCAGCCACGGCATACCGTGCGGGTGGAAACCAAACGCCATGATCACCGCGTCTGCGGGCATAACAAACTCACTCCCGGCGATCGGCACCGGACGTCGACGCCCATTCGCGTCCGGCTCGCCAAGCTGGGTACGTAAGAAACGCACGCCGCTGACTCGTCCATCGGCATTCAACACCAGTTCAACCGGCTGGACGTTAAACTCAAAGTTCGCCCCCTCTTCACGCGCGTTTTTTACCTCTTTTTTCGAACCCGGCATGTTGGCTTCATCACGACGATAGGCGCAGGTTACCTGACTTGCGCCGTGACGCAGCGCAGTGCGAACGCAGTCCATTGCCGTATCGCCTCCGCCCAGGACAACCACATTCAACCCGGCGGTATCAATAAACGGTTCTTCAGGCAGTTCATCCAGCCCCATCACCTGTTTCGTGTTGGCAATCAGGAACGGCAGCGCATCATAAACACCAGGCGCGTCTTCATTCGGCAGGTCCGCCTTCATGGAACGATAGGTCCCCACGCCCACAAACACGGCATCGTACTCTTCCAGCAGCGTCGCCAGCGCCACATCCTTGCCCACTTCGCAGTTAAGTTCGAAATGAATACCCATGGCGCTGAAGATTTCACGGCGACGCGCCAGCAGCGTTTTGTCGAGCTTGAAGGCCGGTATGCCAAACGTCAGCAAACCGCCGATTTCAGGATGGCGATCGTACACGGTGGCGCTAACGCCGTTTCGCGCTAACACATCCGCACAGGCCAGGCCCGCCGGACCCGCGCCGATAATCGCGACGCGCTTATCCACTTTCTGTACGTGGCTTAAGTCCGGTCGCCAACCTTTACTCAGCGCCCGATCAGAAATATAACGCTCAATATTACCGATAGTCACCGCGCCATGCTCGTTACGCACCGTACATGCCCCTTCGCAGAGCCGATCCTGGGGACACACGCGCCCGGTCACTTCCGGCAGACAGTTGGTCTGATGAGAAAGCTCAACCGCCGCGTCAATGTTCCCGGCTTTGACCAGTTCTATCCACTGCGGAATATGGTTATGCAGTGGGCAGGTCCATTCGCAAATACTGTGGTCGCCGCATTTCAGACAGCGGGATGCTTCCCGTTCCGCCTGCGCCGTACGAAACGGCAGATAGATCTCTTCAAAGCTGGTTTTACGGGCTTCAATCGCCAGCTTGTCCGGCTCACCACGCGCAGGCGTCGCCTGCATTTGCTCACGTTTGGTGATGGCATCCTGAACAAAATCGGTAGCGCTACTGTGCCAGGGCTGACTCTCCAGACTGGCTGTACGCAGTCTGCGCGCTTTTGACAGACCGGTAAGCGCGTTTTCCGTCACCAACTGTAACGCCTGTGCCGGACAGTTTTCCACGCAGGCGGGCCCCTCTTCACGCCCCTGACATAAGTCGCATTTATGCGCTGTCGCTTTCACCTTTCCTTTAGCCACGGGAGTGAGTACGATCTGCATCGTGCCAAAGGGACAAGCCACGACGCACGATTTGCAGCCAATACATTTTTGCGGGTTCACCTGCACGCTGTCGTTTTCATGGCTGATTGCCCCATTTGGGCAACTTCTGGCGCAGGGCGCATCTTCACAGTGGTGGCAGGTCACCGCACTGCGTTGTTGCTGATGCTTGATGACGGTAATTCGGGGCTGAAAATGCCGCGGGCTCAGGACATGCTGCTCGCCATTGTGAGCCATGACGCAGGCGACCTCACAGGCATGGCAACCCAGGCACTGCTGGCTATTGACCATAATAAAACGATTCATGGCTTCCTTCTTTTTTGGTTGCAAAAACCTTATTCTTTATATGACTGTTGTTATTAACCGACACGGAAGGAAGCGGCAATGTTCATTTGCCCAGGAAGCACAACTATTTATCCAGAACCTGTGGCAGATCAATTTATTTCATCGCATATGAAATTGTGTTTCAGTTACCATCCAGTTTCATGGCGTTTTATTAACATTTATCAACTACACCGCATCGTTCGGGCTGAATCAAGGCGCGACGTGTAGTGTGTGAGGATGCACAAGTGACGGTAAAGCGTCCGGTCTCGGCCAGTCTGGCCAAGGCTTTTTTCTACATCGTGCTGTTGTCGATTCTCTCAACGGGTATTGCGCTGCTCACGCTGACCAGCAGCTTGCGGGATGCTGAAGCCATCAACGTTGCTGGCTCATTGCGCATGCAAAGCTACCGTCTGGGTTACGATCTGCAAAGCCAAAGCCCGCAACTCAACGCTCACCGCCAACTTTTCCAACAGGCGCTAAACTCGTCGGCATTGCAAAATCTGAATGCGTGGTATGTACCGCAAGCGGTGAAAAGTCGCTATGGACGACTGCATGCAAACTGGCTGGAAATGAACGCCCGTCTGATCGATGGCGATTTAAAATGGTACCAGGCTAATATCAACAACTATGTCGATCAAATCGATCTCTTCGTACTGGCGCTGCAACATTACGCCGAACGCAAAGTGATGCTGGTTTTTGGTATTTCGCTGGCTGGCGGGATCGGCATATTCACTTTGGTTTTCTTTACCCTGCGGCGCATTCGCCAGCAGGTGGTGCGGCCGCTAAATAAGCTGGTAATGGCCAGCCAGCACATTGAGCACGGTCAGTTTGATATCCCGCCGCTGGATACCGGTTTACCCAACGAACTGGGGCTGCTGGGCAAGACCTTTAGCCAGATGTCGAGTGAGTTACACAAGCTGTACCGCTCGCTGGAAGCCTCGGTCGCAGAGAAAACCCACGATCTCCACGAAGCTAATCGCCGCCTGGAGGTGCTGTATCAGTGCTCTCAGGCGCTCAACACCAGCCAGATTGATGTGTACTGTTTCCGCCATATTTTACAGATTGTCCGCGAACATGACGCCGCGTATTTCCTGGAGCTTACCGTCGGCGATAACTGGCGGATTAGCGAAGGGACCAAAAGCCCCGAGCTGCCAATGCAAATCCTGCCGGTCACGATGCAGGAAACCGTCTACGGCGAACTGCACTGGCAAAGTCCAAACGTCAATGCCTCGACCCCGCTGCTCAACAGCGTATCATCAATGCTGGGACGCGGGTTGTACTTCAACCAGGCGCAAAAACATTTTCAGCAGCTGTTATTAATGGAAGAGCGCGCGACCATTGCACGCGAACTGCATGACTCGCTGGCGCAGGTGCTCTCTTATTTACGCATTCAGCTCACGCTGCTGAAGCGCTCGATTCCAGAGGATAACGCTCCGGCGCAAAGCATTATGGCGGATTTCTCTCAGGCGCTGAATGATGCCTATCGTCAATTGCGCGAGCTGCTGACCACCTTCCGTCTGACCTTACAGCAGGCCGATTTACCCTCCGCCCTGCATGAAATGCTGGAAACGCTGCAAAATCAGACCACAGCTAAACTCACACTCGATTGTCGGTTGCCTACGCTGGCGCTGGATGCGCAAATGCAGGTGCATCTGTTGCAAATTGTTCGTGAAGCGGTGCTGAACGCGATTAAACATGCTAACGCAACCGAAATTGCCGTCAGTTGCGTCACCGCGCCGGATGGCAATCATACGGTTTATGTCCGCGATAACGGCATCGGCATTGGCGAACCGCATGAGCCTACCGGGCACTATGGATTAAATATTATGCGTGAGCGAGCGGAAAGGCTGAGTGGCACGCTGACCTTCTCGCAGCCCTCCGGCGGGGGTACGCTGGTAAGCATCAGTTTTCGTTCGGCTGACTCCGACAGTGGGCTAACGTAAAGAACCGCAAAGCGCTTGCAGGCCTGGATCCAGGCCTGACGGCGCTGGCACAAAAGGTATGCTGTAAACGGGCATGATAATTTACATTATCTTCTTTTTTTCTCCACGTTTGGCTCGTACCTTGCCGCTAAAGTGAAGCAAGTCATACCCATAACGATACGCAGAAACACGAGGTCCCCTTTTAATGGCGAATTTTTTCATCGATCGCCCCATTTTTGCCTGGGTGTTAGCTATCCTGTTGTGCCTGACAGGAGCCCTGGCTATTTTTTCACTACCCGTTGAGCAATATCCCGATCTGGCCCCGCCCAACGTGCGGGTAACCGCCAACTATCCTGGCGCATCTGCACAAACGCTGGAAAACACCGTGACTCAGGTCATCGAGCAGAATATGACTGGTCTCGATAATCTGATGTACATGTCATCACAAAGCAGCGGGACAGGCCAGGCGACGGTTACGCTGAGCTTTGTCGCCGGGACCGATCCTGATGAAGCCGTACAGCAGGTGCAAAACCAGCTGCAATCGGCAATGCGTAAGTTGCCGCAGGCGGTACAGGATCAAGGGGTCACGGTGCGTAAAACCGGGGACACAAATATTCTGACCATCGCCTTCGTCTCTACCGATGGCTCCATGGATAAGCAGGACATCGCCGATTACGTCGCGAGTAATATTCAGGACCCGCTCAGTCGTATAAACGGCGTGGGGGATATCGACGCCTACGGTTCACAATACTCCATGCGTATCTGGCTCGACCCGGCCAAACTTAACAGCTTCCAGATGACCGCCAAAGATGTGACCGATGCCATCGAGTCACAGAATGCGCAGATTGCTGTCGGACAGCTTGGCGGCACGCCTTCAGTGGACAAACAAGCGCTGAATGCGACGATTAATGCCCAGTCGCTGCTGCAGACTCCGGATCAATTCCGCGATATTACGCTACGCGTTAACCAGGACGGTTCAGAAGTTAAACTGGGCGACGTGGCGACGGTCGAAATGGGGGCTGAGAAGTATGATTACCTCAGCCGCTTTAACGGTAATCCCGCCTCCGGTCTGGGCGTGAAGCTGGCCTCCGGCGCCAATGAAATGGCGACGGCAACGCTGGTCATTAACCGTCTGAACGAGCTGTCGCAATATTTTCCACACGGACTGGAATATAAGGTGGCGTATGAAACCACCTCCTTCGTAAAAGCCTCAATCATCGACGTGGTAAAAACCCTGCTGGAAGCGATCGCGCTGGTATTTTTGGTCATGTACCTGTTCCTGCAAAACTTCCGCGCCACGCTGATTCCCACTATCGCCGTTCCCGTCGTGCTGATGGGCACCTTCTCCGTGCTCTACGCCTTTGGCTATAGCGTGAACACGTTAACTATGTTTGCGATGGTGCTGGCGATCGGTCTGCTGGTGGATGACGCCATTGTGGTAGTGGAAAACGTAGAACGAATTATGAGTGAGGAAGGCCTCTCGCCGCGTGAAGCGACGCGGAAATCGATGGGGCAAATCCAGGGCGCGCTGGTAGGTATCGCCATGGTGCTGTCGGCGGTGTTTATCCCGATGGCCTTCTTCGGCGGCACTACCGGGGCGATTTACCGCCAGTTCTCGATTACCATTGTTTCCGCGATGGTGCTGTCCGTTCTCGTGGCGATGATTCTCACCCCCGCCCTGTGCGCCACGCTACTCAAACCGCTGCATAAAGGCGAACATCACGGGCAAACCGGTTTCTTCGGTTGGTTTAACCGCATGTTTAACCGCAATGCCGAACGCTACGAAAAAGGCGTTGCCCGGATCCTGCATCGCAGCCTGCGCTGGATCCTGATCTACGGTCTGCTGCTCGGCGGTATGGTCTTCCTGTTCCTGCGTCTGCCGACTTCCTTCCTGCCGCTGGAAGACCGCGGCATGTTTACCACCTCGATACAGCTCCCCAGCGGTTCCACCCAACAACAAACGTTGAAAGTGGTAGAGGAAGTAGAGAAGTATTACTTCACCCACGAAAAAGACAATATTATGTCGGTCTTTTCCACTGTAGGATCCGGCCCCGGCGGGAACGGACAAAACGTGGCGCGTATGTTCGTGCGTTTAAAAGACTGGGATGAGCGTGACGCCACCACCGGGACTTCCTTCGCCATTATCGAACGCGCGACCAAAGCGTTTAATAAGATTAAAGAGGCTCGCGTCTTCGCCAGCAGCCCTCCGGCCATTAGCGGCCTCGGCAGTTCGGCTGGTTTTGATATGGAACTGCAGGATCACGCCGGCGCGGGTCATGACGCGTTAATGGCCGCACGCGACAAGCTGATTGAGCTGGCCGGGAAAGACTCATCCCTGACCCGCGTTCGTCATAACGGACTCGACGACAGTCCACAATTGCAAATTGATATCGATCAGCGCAAAGCCCAGGCGCTGGGCGTGTCCATTGACGACATCAACGATACATTGCAAACGGCCTGGGGCTCCAGCTACGTTAATGACTTTATGGATCGCGGTCGCGTGAAGAAAGTTTACGTCCAGGCGGCGGCGAAGTACCGCATGCTCCCGGACGACATCAACTTGTGGTACGTCCGCAATAATAGCGGCGGCATGGTGCCTTTCTCAGCCTTTGCCACCTCGCGCTGGGAAACCGGCTCACCGCGTCTGGAGCGTTATAACGGCTATTCTGCCGTCGAGATTGTCGGTGAAGCCGCGCCCGGCGTCAGTACCGGTACGGCAATGGACGTGATGGAGTCGCTGGTGCGACAGTTGCCGACCGGATTTGGCCTCGAATGGACGGCAATGTCTTATCAGGAACGACTGTCTGGTTCTCAGGCACCTGCCCTGTACGCCATTTCTCTGCTGGTAGTGTTCCTGTGCCTGGCGGCACTGTACGAAAGCTGGTCGGTGCCCTTCTCCGTCATGCTGGTCGTTCCGCTGGGGGTAATTGGCGCGCTGCTGGCCACCTGGATGCGCGGTCTGGAAAACGATGTCTATTTCCAGGTCGGGTTATTAACCGTTATCGGTCTTTCAGCGAAGAACGCGATATTGATTGTTGAATTCGCCAATGAGATGAACGAGAAAGGACACGATCTGCTCGACGCCACGCTGCATGCCTGTCGCCAGCGCTTACGCCCGATTCTGATGACGTCGCTGGCGTTTATCTTTGGGGTGTTGCCGATGGCCATCAGCAATGGCGCGGGTTCCGGCGGTCAACATGCAGTGGGGACCGGCGTAATGGGCGGGATGATTTCAGCCACAATCCTGGCGATTTACTTCGTCCCCCTGTTTTTTGTGCTGGTCCGCCGACGCTTCCCATTGAAGCCACGCCCAGAATAATCGGACACAAAAAAGGCGACTTACGTTGAGTCGCCTTTTTTTATCCTTTGCAGGATCTGAATTTCTTCCAGAAAATTATTTACGAAGCATGACTTCGATAAAGTCTTTCCAGTTCCCCAGTTCACGTTCAATCATAACAACCTCTCTTATTATTATGAGCATTCTACGAAATCATCATCATCAAAAGAAGATCATTTAACCGATGGTTGTGATTACATCCTCCCGTGTTTGGGGTTTATGTGATCACTATGCGCTATACCCATAAATTTTATGTGACTTACTGCAATATTTTGAAATATTCATACATCATCTACTACTTTTGCAATTCTGATGGAAAAACAGGCTGATGCAAACAGGTAAATTCTGATTTTCATTTATGAGTTAGTTTTGGAACTTTCAGGAATCATTATTCACCATTGTTCAACAATGTTATATTTCTCTATAACGCCAGGATGACAATATGTATTATCCGTGTTCACACAACACGAGAATAAATATTCAAATTAAATCGATAAGGATTCAAATGATCACTCTCTACGGCATTAAAAATTGCGATACTATTAAAAAAGCCAGACGCTGGTTAGAAGAGCGTGGGATCGACTACCGCTTCCATGATTATCGCGTCGACGGACTGGACAACACGCTATTACAGTCTTTTATCAGCGAATTAGGCTGGGAGCCATTACTCAATACGCGTGGAACCACATGGCGGAAACTGGATGAAGCCACGCGTAGCCAAATCACTACTGCGGACGCCGCCGCCGCGTTGATGATTGAAATGCCTGCAATTATCAAACGCCCATTGCTCTGCAAGCCGGGTAAGCCTATGCTGCTTGGTTTCAGTGATTCCAGTTATACGCAGTTTTTTAATGAGGTGTAATCTATGTCGTGCCCGGTTATTGAGCTGACTCAGCAGCTTATTCGCCGTCCTTCTCTGAGCCCGGATGATGCCGGGTGCCAGGCGTTAATGATTGAACGTCTGCGTGCGGTAGGTTTTACCGTTGAGCGTATGGATTTTGGTGACACGCAGAATTTTTGGGCATGGCGCGGTAAAGGTGAGACCCTGGCATTTGCCGGTCACACTGACGTAGTGCCTGCCGGCGATGTCGATCGCTGGATTAATCCGCCGTTCGAACCGACCATTCGCGATGGCATGCTGTTTGGGCGTGGCGCTGCCGATATGAAAGGTTCACTGGCGGCGATGGTCGTGGCCGCAGAACGCTTTGTCGCCCAACATCCTAATCATCAGGGCCGTCTGGCGTTCCTGATAACCTCTGACGAAGAAGCCAGCGCCAAAAACGGCACCGTAAAGGTGGTTGAAGCGCTGATGGCGCGTAACGAACGCCTCGATTATTGTCTGGTAGGCGAACCATCCAGTACGGAAATCGTTGGCGACGTGGTGAAAAATGGTCGTCGTGGTTCGCTGACCTGCAACCTGACCATTCACGGCGTGCAAGGACACGTGGCCTACCCACATCTGGCTGATAACCCGGTACACCGCGCCGCGCCAATGCTCAATGAACTGGTGGCGATCGAGTGGGATCAGGGTAACGAGTTCTTCCCAGCGACCAGTATGCAGATTGCCAATATTCAGGCAGGAACCGGTAGCAACAACGTCATCCCTGGTGAGCTGTTCATCCAGTTTAACTTCCGTTTCAGCACCGAATTAAACGATGAAATGATTAAAGCCAGGGTGCTGGAACTGCTGGAAAAACATCAACTGCGTTATACCGTCGACTGGTGGCTCTCCGGTCAGCCGTTCCTGACCGCACGCGGTAAACTGGTGGATGCAGTAGTGAACGCCATTGAGCACTATAATGAAATTAAACCGCAGTTACTGACTACAGGCGGGACATCCGACGGGCGTTTTATTGCCCGCATGGGGGCACAGGTAGTAGAGCTTGGGCCGGTCAATGCCACCATTCATAAAATTAATGAATGCGTTAATGCCGCCGACCTGCAACTGCTTGCCCGTATGTATCAACGTATCATGGAGCAACTCGTCGCCTGATGAGTGTTCCTGCAAGAGGAAATGAGCATGGACTGGCTGGCAAAATATTGGTGGATTTTAGTATTGGTGTTTCTGGTAGGCGTATTGCTGAACGTGATTAAAGATCTCAAGCGCGTCGACCACAAGAAATTTCTTGCGAATAAGCCGGAACTTCCCCCGCATCGTGACTTTAACGATAAATGGGACGACGACGACGATTGGCCGAATAAGGATCAGCCGAAGAAATAATTTCCAGGCCGGATAACACATATCACATTGCTATCCGGCACTATCACTGACTGTCATGCCGGATGGCGGCTTCGCCTTATCCGGCCTACAGGTTAAATCATCTCAATCACATCATCATCGTTGGGCGTACCGCCACTCAGCGCTTCATCAAAGTAGTGCTTCGGTACGGTAAAACGCAGATGATCCAGCGCAAACTGCATGCTGTGTTCATCAATGGCGTGCCCCAGATTTTCAACAATATCCAGCGTCACATCCCCACCGGCGCGAATTAACGCCTCCTGCGCGGCAACGGCGTGAGATAACTCAATCACCCGGTCTTCACCGCCGTGAATCAAATGCACCGTCGTCGCCGTGGTTGCAACCTCTGGCAAGGTGGCATAGCGACCATTAAAGGCGATGACGCGCGATGCCAGCCCCGGCTCGGCTTTAATACTCTCAAGCGACATAATCGCCCCCTGAGAAAAACCAATCAGCGCGGTAGCCTGAGGCGAAACGCCGCTGTGCTTCTGCCAGTAGCGCACGGTTTCAATAAAGACCGGCATAATGGCGTCAACACGCGCCTGCCGGTTCTCTTCCGTTACGCCCTGTACCGAAAACCACTGACGTCCGGAAGGAGAACCATAAGGCTCAGCCCCGCCAATGCTGACGATGAGCGCATCCGGAAACAGCGGCGCAAACCAGGAGCCAATTTCCCCCATGGCAACCGGGTTATCGCCGACGCCATGAAACAGCAACAATAGCTGTTGAGCGGGTTTATCGGGACTTTGAACAACAAAATGGTCATGTTTCATGGCGATCTCCTTAACTGATGAGAATCATTCTACGCCGCTTAACCGCAATGACCATGTCAGTAAATTGAAGAAGTTAGTGAAAATTTTGCCATTGCATAATGCGATTTTGTAGCCGCTGTATACGTTCAGCATCCAGCTGCTTTAACGCCTGCACCGCCTCGGCCCGCTGAACGACCAGCAGTGCTTTACGCCCGGAGATCTTCAACTGCTGGCACAATTCGGCATCGCTGCGTTTAGCCTGTAAGCGGCCCCGCAAGGCCGGGAGAGGTAACTCGCTTTGCTGAAGCAGACGAGTCAGACAGCCAAGCGACGTCAGTAATGGTCGATGGGCAAAAGCAAATCCGGCCAGCTCGTTCCAGTCATCCTCATTAAGCGTAGACTCTTTCAACGGGGCCAGCGGAATGCCCTCACCGTTCCACTGCGTAAGGATCTCCGCATCACGACGCAGACGCTGGTGTTCGCGCCCGGCAATGCGTTTTCCCGCTTCGCTGATGGGCAATAACGCCATGGCGGTATAGCACCCGCTGCTGGCTTCGCGGTGATTGCCCATTCGTACCAGAACAAAACCACAGCGCTGCCAGAAACGCCAGAGTTCGACCGTATACCCAAAACTGACGGACAGATAATCACACTGCGTGGAGTAACGCCGGGCCTGCATAATCAACTGCTGCCCGATACCTTCTCGCTGGCGAGCAGGATGAACCGCAATTCGGCTTACCCGCCGTCCAATGAGCGTTGCCGCCAACGGATCGCCACCGTGCGCCGCCAGTGACTGTGCAACCAGATTTCCTCGTGGTCGGCGATATCCTGCCCAAACGGCCTGGCTTAATTCTGCGGATAGTCCCCCTTCATCCACCAACCATACGGCTCCCGCCACCGAATCAGCACACGATGCCTGAAGAAAATGTTGGCCTGGTGCGTCCATCATCCGCCGCAGATCAAGTGGCGAGGTGCGATAGTGCGCCCCGGAAAGCAGTTGATATACCGCTACCGGCAGTGCCGGGTTGTCATGCCAGGATTGTTGTTCAAATGCCGAGAAATAGAGTGCGCCCAACGGGGCATGCGTAAAAGTTTCGTCGTTAAACACCAGCGCATCGCTGACGATTTTCTCCAGCGGACATCCCAGCGCCCAGCGTACGGGCTGTTGTAACTCATAACGTCGAAGATGGGGAAAGCGGGCGCAGAATTTCAACAAGAAGCCTCTGCCGGTTCCCTCATAGCCCTGAACGGTGGTGGTTAATAGCGTACGGGGAAAACGCGCGACTAACTGATGCAGTAGCGGCGCGGGAATTGCGGCGGCTTCATCAACGATAAGCCAGTCTGCGGTTGCAGAACTGCTTAACAACGCATCCGGGGCCATAAAGCGGTAACGTTCTGCGGCAAATTGCGCCAGCACATCGGTTGCCGCTTTAGCAGGCGCGGTAACAATAGCAGTCCCGTTGATACGTGCAATCAGTTGCCCCGCCAGCGCGGATTTTCCCCGACCACGCGCGGCCGTCACGGCAACCACGCCAGGAGGCATACCCAGCAACTGTGCTAAAATCAGCGCCTGTTCAGGCTGAGGTTCACCAGTTGCCGCGTGCCAGTCGGCGCGAGCAGGAAAGTGGGGATATGTAGCAGGCTGATGCTGCTGCCAGTGCAACGCCTGTCCATCCTGGGAAATCACCCGTTTGATGTGTTCAACAAAATGTGGCGTTGGAATAGGGTCTGCGCAGTCGCTCCAGCGCAGTGAATCCGTGTCCGGATGCGTATGCCAGCCATGCCAGGGGGGAGTCAGCAACACCAGCCAGCTCCCGGCGAGCAGCGTGCCGCTTAAGGCGGCAAACGCCGCAGCGTCAAATCCCTGCCCGGCGTCAAAAACTGCATGATGGAATTCGCGCCCCAGTAATGTTTGCAGCGCCTGCGGCGTACAGTTCGGCTCAGCAGGGGCTTGCGCCCCTACCCATAGCCAGTCACCGGGTAACGCGTTGCGTAGTGCTAACGCTTGCGCCTGACACCAGCTATCCTCGCCGCTGATAACCAGCAAACGGCGGATACCTTCGCGGGTCATCTGTTCAGTTAACGCACTCAGCGCCGTGTTATCAGACATCCCTGCCTCTGTATTTTAAATGCCTTTTCCAAAAGTATTGCACTGCCCCGGATCGCCGCTGTCAAAGCCGCGTTTGAACCAGGTAAAACGCTGTTCAGAGGTTCCGTGGGTAAAGCTGTCCGGTACAACGCGCCCTTGTCCTTGCTGCTGCAGGCGATCGTCGCCAATCGCCTGCGCGGCGTTCAGCGCCTCTTCCAGATCGCCGGACTCCAGCACGCCCTGCTGCTGCATACTATGGCCCCAGACGCCGGCAAAGCAATCCGCCTGCAGTTCCATACGCACGGAAAGACGGTTCACTTCAGCCTGTGAGGCATTCTGCTGCATCTGACGAACTTTCGGTTCAATACCCAGCAGTTTCTGCACGTGGTGGCCCACTTCATGGGCGATAACATAGCCCTGAGCAAAATCACCATCGGCGCCCAGCTTGTTTTTCATATCGTCGTAGAAGGAGAGGTCAATGTACACAGTGCCATCCGCCGGGCAGTAAAACGGCCCCATCACGGACTGGCCCGCGCCGCAGCCGGTACGTGTAGCGCCTCGATACATCACCAGCTTCGGCTGTTGATAGGTCCGGCCCATTTTTTCAAACTGCTGTCCCCAGGTATCCTCTGTGGTGGCCAGAATCACCGAGGTAAATTTTGCCGCTTCATCATCATTTGGGCTGATGGAGCGTGATGATTGCTGTTGGGAGACGGGTTGACCGGTCATTAACCCGGTGAGATCCACGCCATAATAACCTGCGACCAACACCACAATCAGCAGGATGATGCCGCCTTTACCACTGGGCAAACGAAAACCAGGCCCGCCCATAGAAGGGCCGCCGGAGCTATTTCGTCTGTCTTCTACATTGTCACTTTCACGACGCCCTTGCCAGCGCATAATCACCTCAACTTTTTATTCATTATGATGATGATCGTAGGCGGTTCGGAACAGGATTACCATAAGAAACAGTAATCAAAATCGGCGAGATTGATGAGCCGGTGAGCGATCGCCGGCTCAAAGGGGAATTAGTCTAACTTGACACCCAGGCGATGCGCGACGGCTTCATAGGCTTCGATCAGGCCGCCCAGGCTCTGGCGGAAGCGATCTTTGTCCATTTTATCCAGCGTTTCTTTATCCCACAGACGGCTACCGTCCGGTGAGAATTCATCACCCAGCACCACTTCACCTTTATACAAGCCAAACTCAAGTTTGAAATCGACCAGAATCAGGCCCGCATCATCGAACATCTTTTTCAGCACGTCGTTAGCTTTGTAGGTCAGCTCTTTCATACGTGCCAGATTCTCTTTGCTCACCCAACCAAAAGTTTCGCAATAGGAATCGTTAATCATTGGATCGTGCATAGCATCGTTTTTCAGGAACAGATCAAACAGCGGCGGATTCAGTTCAATACCTTCCTCAACGCCTAAACGCTTAACCAGTGAGCCTGCCGCGCGGTTACGCACCACACATTCAACCGGTACCATCTCCAGTTTTTTCACCAGACATTCGGTATCGGAAAGCAGTCGCTCCATCTGGGTAGGAATGCCCGCTTCTTGCAGTTTAGTCATAATGAAATGGTTGAACTTGTTATTCACCATGCCTTTACGGTCAAACTGTTCAATGCGCGCGCCATCCCCTGCTGACGTATCATTGCGGAATTCGAGCACCAACAGGTCCGGGTTTTCCGTGCTGTATACGGTCTTCGCTTTACCACGATACAACTCAGCTTGCTTTTGCATCTTTATTACTCCTGGGTGTGAATTAACGATAAATATTGCGTTTTTCTGCCGACGCACACGTTTGCGTATCATATCAGAAAAAAAGGGCTGGAGTTATCCAGCCCTTCATTTTTACTTACTGAACGCTGCCTGGAAGACAGCGACCAGCGCGTCGTTCTGGCTTTGCGTCAGGGTATGTCCCTTCGGATCGATAAACTGCATACTACTGCGGTTATCTAAATCACCGACCTGCAGTTTATAGTCGCCTGACACTAAACCTGGATCGCTTGCGCCCAGTTCCTGCCAGCTGCTATCAGACAGCGGTTTGTAGGTCACAGCGATGCTGCCCTGAGAACGGGTACTGTCGGTAACTTTCATGCCCACTTTCTCAAGCGCTGCCGGCAGACGTTGCCAAACCACGTTGAACGGTCCACGCACCACCAGCATTGGTAAACCCGTGTCATCGGCGGCGCTCTGAACGTCCATGGTGGCTGCAGAGCGGTTCTGCGCGGCATTCGCAGCATCGGTGGCGTTCTTATCCAGACCGGCAGAGATAACGTTCATCATCTCAGCGCTGTAACGCTGCATTGATGCCGCATCGGCTACGGGTTTACCCGCCTGCTCAAGGTTAGTCAGTTTCACCGTTACCGCTTGCTGATAGCCCTGCGGTTTAACCGAGATTTGATAACGTCCACGGTACTGCTCGTCTTCATCCAGACGGTTCCAGTCAACCCAGTCGGTGGTCAACGTCTGGCTGGCATCATCACGCTTAGCGATCGTGTAGTTTTTAGACTGAATGACGCTAACGACCTGTGGCCACAGCGTGTTGCCACGACCATTTTCCACCAGTAATGTCGACGTATCACCCGCGATCTGGGTACGAGCGCCAGTGACTAACGCTAACGGCTGAGCCGGTGGGCGAATGTCCAGCGCTTTACCCACGGCACCACTACCGTTGGTTACCGGGATATTATAGTCACCCGACATAACCGGCAGAATCATCCCAGCTGGCGCATGAAGCTCAGCAAGCGGTGCGGCCTCCAGATAGGATTCATCACCGCTCACCTGGCGCTTATAGCGCGAGTCAGAACTACAGGCCGCGAGCAACATAACAAGCGAAACACCCGCAACCTTGGCCAGGCGCGACTTTTGTACTGAGTAAGCCATCAAATCTCCCTAAACTTTACAGCAAACCGGCATGCTTAAGCGCCGCCTTGACGATTTCACGAGCATTGTCCGTGATTGGCGTCATCGGCAGACGCAGCGTATCGGTCGCCACAAGTCCCAACTCCTTACATGCCCATTTCACTGGGATAGGATTGGGTTCGACAAATAGTTTGTTGTGTAACGGCATCAGACGCTGGTTAATCACCCGCGCCTCGGCAAAATTCCCCGCTGCCGCCAGTTTGCACATTTCAGCCATATCACGTGCCGCAACGTTAGACGTTACGGAAATCACGCCATGACCACCGAGCTGCATAAAATCCAGTCCGGTCGCGTCATCACCGCTGAGCAGAATGAAGTCGTCTGAAACCAGCTCTTTGATCTGGTGAACGCGACTTAAGTTCCCCGTGGCCTCTTTAATAGCGATAATATTTTTTACTTTCGCCAGGCGGCCAACGGTTTCTGGCAGCATATCGCAGCCAGTACGGGACGGCACATTATACAGAATTTGCGGCAGGTCAGTATGTTCAGCGATGGCTTTGAAATGCTGGAACAAACCTTCCTGGGTTGGGCGGTTGTAGTACGGCGTCACCGTCAGGCAGCCGACAACACCGCTATCGTTGAAACGCTGCGTCAGACTAATGGCTTCTGCGGTCGCATTGGCGCCGGTTCCGGCAATAACCGGAATACGCCCGTCGGCCAGCTCCAGCGTCATCATCACCACATCGCCATGTTCATCATGACTCAGGGTGGCAGACTCACCAGTGGTGCCAACCGAAACGATCGCCGAGGTGCCGCTGGCGACATGATAATCAATCAGTTTTTTCAGGCTCGACCGGCAGACTTTACCTTTCTCATCCATCGGCGTAACAAGCGCGACAATACTTCCCGTGAACATGGGCCATCCTCTGTGCAAACAAGTGTCTCAATGGTACGTTTGGTACGACAATAAAAGCAAGCGACCAGAGCCGTTCTGATTGTTGTATGCATGTTTTTTTTATGCTTTCCTTATGATTACCTCACCGCTCAAAGGAAGAACAGGTTTGACATCGTCATCGCAACACTATCTGGTCATTACTGCGCTGGGTGCCGACCGCCCAGGAATTGTGAACACCATCACGCGTCATGTCAGCAGTTGCGGCTGTAATATCGAAGACAGCCGACTGGCGATGCTGGGTGACGAATTCACATTTATCATGCTGCTGTCAGGCACCTGGAATGCCATCACCCTGATTGAATCAACCTTGCCGTTGAAAGGCGCTGAGCTGGATTTATTGATTGTCATGAAGCGCACGACTGCGCGGCCCCGCCCAGCGATGCCCGCCACGGTATGGGTACAGGTCGATGTCCCCGATTCTCCACATTTGATTGAACGCTTTACCGCCCTATTTGACAGCCACCAAATGAATATTGCGGAACTGGTTTCACGCACGCAACCGGCTGAAAATGGAAAGACGGCACAGCTGTTTATTCAAATTACCGCACATAGTCCTGCGTCACATGACGCGGCAAATATTGAAGATGCGTTTAAAGCACTCTGTACAGAACTCAATGCGCAAGGCAGTATTAACGTCGTCAATTACTCACAGCATGATGAACAGGATGGAGTTAAGTAATGAACCCACTGAAAGCCGGTGATATCGCACCGAAATTTAGCTTGCCGGATCAAGACGGAGAACAAGTTAATTTAACCGACTTCCAGGGACAGCGTGTTCTGGTTTATTTTTACCCGAAAGCCATGACACCCGGCTGTACCGTACAGGCCTGCGGCCTGCGCGATAACATGGATGAGTTAAAAAAAGCAGGTGTTGAAGTGCTGGGAATCAGCACCGATAAACCGGAAAAACTTTCCCGATTCGCTGAGAAAGAAGTTCTTAACTTCACGCTCTTGTCCGACGAAGATCATCAGGTTTGCGAGCAGTTCGGCGTCTGGGGTGAGAAGTCATTTATGGGCAAAACCTACGATGGCATCCACCGCATCAGCTTCCTGATTGATGCTGAAGGGAAAATCGAGCATGTGTTTGATAACTTCAAAACCAGCAATCACCACGACGTGGTAATGAACTGGCTGAAAGAGAACGCCTGATTCACGTTTTGCAGAAAAAAGCCTGATGGCGACGCTACGCGTGTTATCAGGCTTCGATCTGCACAAACCCGTAGGCCGGATAAGGCGTTTACGCCGCCATCCGGCAACAACCTCGGTTATTCAAACGTCCCTTTGACGCAGGCTTTTTTCGCTCTGACTACGGTTTTTCCCTTCGCCCACAGGTGATTCACCTCCAGCGCGTCGTTCAGCACCAGAATGTCCGCATCGCATCCCACCGCCAGACGCCCTTTATGCTCCAGTCCTAAAAACTCTGCCACCGTGCGCGTTAGCGGACACAGCGCCTGTTCCAACGGCACAGCATGCACCTTCACCAACTGACGCACCGTTTCCGCCAGGGATTCAAACCCCGCGACGCCAATCCCGGTGAGATTACCTGACTCATCAAATTCCGGCTGGCTGCCGTTGCCGTCCGAGCTTAAGGTAATGCGCGACAGCGGCACATTTTGGCGCAGCGCCGTGGCAATAGCCGTGGCCGGATCAACAGGCTCATCAATGCTGCTGGTAATGTCGATATAACCGCCCTGGCGGGCATACTCCAGTGCCGCCTGGAACAAAGGTTCCGCACGATTAACGTGTGTCGGTAACAGTTTAGTTATCGGCACGTCGCAGTTTTCAAGGATCTGATACAACGGTTCCAGCATGCGCGGGCTGTCGCCCATATGGAAAACGCTGATTCCCGGTTTACGCCCCAGTAATCCACCGACGCGCGACTGCGCCGCCATGTTCGCCAGTGCCTGAGTATCTGGTGCTGAAGAACGATGGTCCGAAATCGCACACTTCGCGCCAATCACTTTATCGATCAGCGCCACGTCGCGATCGATGCTGCCGGTGATAGTCGGGGAAGGCAGAGAGTACGCCCCGGTCAGCATCCAGGCGCTGATACCTTCAAACTCCAGCGCGCGGGTTTTCGCCAGCAGCGACTCCGGATGACGGGTAACACCATCGGTACCCAGTAATCCCACCACCGAAGTGACCCCTGCTTCAACCAACCGTGACAAACGCACTTCCGGCGTGCGGGTGTGCGGCCCCGCTTCTCCGCCGCCGCCAATCAAATGGACGTGCTGATCGATAAACCCAGGACACACAATCGCGCCGTCAAGATTGACACACTCACAGCCGGGAAAGTCTTCCAGGGAAATCGACGGCGCGATGGCAACAATTTTGCTGCCGGACACCAGTATATCCTGTCGGCCTAAATCTTCCGGCGCGTACACATGTCCCTGCTGGAACAACGTCAAATCAAGAATTGAACAGTTCATAACCTTCCTTGTCAGGCAATAACCTGCATGACCCAAATAGAGAGCAGTGCATTAATGACGCACACCGCAATAATAAGCGGATAGTAACGAGGATGGACCCCCGCTGTCCCCAGACAACGTCCCACATTTTGCACCGGGTTGCCCATCAGGTAGATAGCGGGTAACAATACCGTAGCATCATGTCCCGAAAGCGTACCGGCAACAACCAGGCTGGCGCAAACACCGACGCCACCTCCCATACTCATTACCGCCGCCAGCAGGACGGTGGCAGATTCGCCCGGCAGCCCCCATAGCGCCATAACCGGCTCACATACCCGCCCGACAATCTCGAGCAGCCCCGTCACTTTCAGCGCCTGAATAATCACAAACGCCATCACCACGTTCGGCAACAGGCTGGTTGTTGCTATGGTAAACCCGCGCCGTGCGCCATCGATAAACATATCCATGACGTTTTTACGTACCTGAGTTGTCATCTCATGCCTCCTGCTGCGTACGGCGATTTTCCAACTGCGTAATCCATAAGCGCAGCAGGTTAGCCCCCACAAACTTGAACACGAGGATCACCGCCAGCGGCGTAATCACCGGAACGGTAACCATCGTAAACAGCGCGGCTCCCGAGGAAAAATAGTTGGTAATACAGGCGCTGCCGCTGGTTTGCCAGCAGGCAAAAATGGCACGTTCCTGTTCAGTGATAATGCCCTCTTCAGCCATCTCTTTCGTCATCCCGGCCGCGGCATCGGTATTTTGCAAATTCGCGATCAGCGCCAGCGAACAAACACCTGGAATGCCGAGTAACGGGCGCAGGACAGGTGTCATCAACTGTTGTGCGGCGCGCAATCCACCTAACCCTTCGGTGACGGAAATAATCCCCAGAGAAAGAATGACGGAAGGTGCCAGCTCAAGTGCGAATAAAAAGCCATCTTTAGCGCCCATACCACCCGTGCCGCGAAAAGAGATCGCCGTATCGCCTGCAGCATTAACTTTCCCAAACGCACCGTTGAGGGCGGTGAAGTCAAAAACCCGCCACCATTCGGTACTTTTCGCAAACATGCCGGAAAAAAGAATTATTGTAATTAAAAAAGCGAGATAACCGCCCCATCCCACCTTTTGCTGCGTGTGTGTGTTGTGACCCATTTTGTTCTCCTGTTGGCCTTATCCTTGCGTGACGAAAAGACATCACGTTGGTCAAGTTAAAGACAAATGCGGAGAAAAACGACACCAGAGGAGATTATTCAGAATGTGTGGATAGAGGTCAGACAAGTTCAGTTCCGGCGACATTGCATCGCCGGAGTCTGCAGATTAGGGTTCGTCAACAGCCTGACCGTCAGGCCAGGCATGCATGACGGCTTTGATGAGCGTCGCCAGAGGAATCGCAAAGAATACGCCCCAGAACCCCCATAGCCCGCCAAAAATCACGACCGACAGAATAATCACCAGCGGATGCAGGTTAACGGCCTCGGAGAACAGTACGGGGACCAGCAGATTACCGTCCAGCGCCTGGATTATCAGGTACACGGCAAAGCAGCTCCAGAATTCGGTGCCAAGCCCGAACTGGAACAACGCCACCCCAACGACCGGGATCGTCACCACAAAAGCGCCGATATATGGGATCAAAACCGAGAACCCCACCAGCACCGCCAGTAGCAGAGAATAGTTAAGGCCAAACAGCAGGAATCCAAGCCAGGTCGCCACACCAACCACCACCATTTCCAACACTTTACCGCGGATATAGTTGGTGATTTGCTGGTTCATCTCTTTCCATACCTGTCCCGCCAGCCCGCGATTACGCGGTAGCACCCGGCGCACGGCGTTCAGCATCTGGCCTTTATCTTTGATCAGGAAGAACACCATCAACGGGACAAGCACCAGATAAACCGCCAGCGTGAGTAATCCGACCAGGGAGGCTAACGAATATTTCACCACCGAATCCCCCATGGTGAGCATTCGCGAGCGCATATTCTCCGCCATCGCATCAATAATGCCCGCATCCATCAGCGCCGGATAACGTCGTGGTAAAGTGGCGGCAAAATCAGATAATTTATTGAGCATACCGGGCATATCGCGGATCAGGTAGATCCCCTGCTGCCACGCGACGGGCATCACGACAAACGCCATCAGCAGCAAAATGCCGACAAACACCACCAGCACGATTGATGTCGCCCAGCGCCGTGAGCAGCCGATATGTTCCAGCCGTACAGTCGGCCACTCAAGCAGGTACGCCAGCACAATGGCGACCAACAGCGGCGCCAAAAGACCGCTAAAGAAGAACAGGATGCCAAAACCGGCAACCAGAATAATTAGCAGGGCGATGGCCTCGGGGTCGCTAAAGCGGCGGCGATACCATTGCATCAACATTTCGAGCATAAAACCCTTCCATGAACCCAATAGCGGGATTGCGATCCCGAATTGTATCGAAATGTCACAAAAAAGACTTCGCTTTTTATGGCTGATTACGCAAAGTGAAAAGACATTTTTCCTGGGTGTTCATCGTCAGGTTTCACAGTTAAACTTCCTAAGCTTGCGGAGTGTGAACGATACTTCACGGCATTGGTCAAATGGCTATCTCAAAAAAGAATACAGGACAGAGGTTATGTTCAGGCAGTTGAAAAAAAACCTGGTTGCTACCCTCATTGCCGCACTGACCATCGGTCAGGTTGCGCCCGCATTTGCTGACCCCGCGGACACCCTGCCTGATATGGGAACCTCGGCAGGGAGTACCCTTTCCATAGGACAGGAAATGCAGATGGGCGATTTTTACGTACGCCAGCTGCGAGGCAGCGCGCCGTTAATTAACGATCCGCTGCTGACCCAATATATTAATAGTCTGGGGATGCGTTTAGTTGCCCACGCCGACTCGGTAAAAACGCCTTTCACCTTCTTTTTAATCAACAACGATGAAATCAATGCCTTTGCCTTCTTTGGCGGCAACGTTGTTTTGCACTCCGCCCTGTTCCGCTATTCCGATAACGAAAGCCAGCTGGCATCGGTTATGGCGCACGAAATTTCCCACGTCACGCAGCGTCACCTGGCGCGTGCGATGGAAGATCAGAAACGCAGCGCCCCGCTAACGTGGGTCGGTGCGTTAGGCTCCATTTTATTAGCGATGGCCAGCCCCCAGGCGGGTATGGCGGCCCTGACCGGTACGCTGGCGGGTACGCGCCAGGGAATGATCAGCTTTACGCAGCAAAACGAACAGGAAGCGGACCGCATCGGTATTCAGGTACTGCAACGTTCAGGATTCGATCCCCAGGCCATGCCGACGTTCCTGGAAAAACTGCTCGATCAGGCCCGTTACTCTTCGCGTCCACCGGAAATTTTGCTGACCCACCCCCTGCCAGAAAGCCGTCTGGCAGATGCGCGTAACCGCGCCAACCAGATGCGCCCGGTCGTCGTCCAGTCTTCAGAAGATTTTTATCTGGCCAAGGCGCGTACCTTAGGCATGTATAACTCTGGCCGCAATCAGTTGACCGATGACTTACTGAGTAACTGGTCGAAAGGCAACGTACGCGAGCAACGTGCGGCGCAGTATGGCCGCGCACTCCAGGCGATGGAAGCCAGTAAATACGACGAGGCGCGTAAAGCGCTGCAACCTTTGCTGACGGCTGACCCTAACAATGCCTGGTATCTCGACCTGGCAACGGATATCGATCTCGGACAGAAGAAAACAGGCGACGCTATTAATCGCCTTAAAAATGCTCGAGACCTGCGAGTCAACCCGGTACTGCAGCTCAATCTGGCAAATGCGTATTTACAGGGCGGACAAGCCAAAGAAGCAGCCAATATCCTGAATCGTTATACGTTTAACCACAAGGATGACCCTAACGGCTGGGATTTGTTAGCGCAAACGGAGGCCGGTCTCGGTAACCGCGATCAGGAACTGGCGGCTCGCGCGGAAGGGTATGCCCTTGCAGGACGTCTTGACCAGGCGATTTCGATGCTCAGCAGCGCAAGTTCGCAGGTTAAACTGGGAAGCCAGCAGCAGGCCAGATACGACGCCCGTATCGACCAGTTGCGCCAACTGCAAGAACGCTTTAAACCGTATACGAAAATGTAACAGGAAAAAAAATGTCAGACGCGATTAAAATCTACCATAACCCACGTTGTTCCAAGAGCCGCGAAACGCTGGAATTACTGAAGTCCAACGGCGTGGACCCGGAAGTGGTACTGTATCTGGACACTCCGGCTGACGCCGCAACCCTGCGTGAACTGCTGCAGATGCTGGGGATGTCCAGCGCGCGTGAACTGATGCGCCAGAAAGAAGATCTCTACAAGTCGCTTAACCTGGCGGACAAAAATTTGAGTGAAGATGCGCTGATTCAGGCCATGGTAGACAACCCGAAACTGATGGAGCGCCCAATTGTGGTGGCCAAAGGCCAGGCGCGGATTGGACGTCCGCCGGAGCAGGTACTGGAAATCGTCGGTTAAGCTGAAGCCAGCCGCAGTCTTTTCGGCTGCGGCGTTTACAGTTTCAAAATCTCTTTTACGAACGGAATGGTCAGCTTACGCTGGGCGGTGATCGATGCGTGATCAAGCTGATCCAACGTCATAAACAGCGTACGCATTTCCCGATCCAAACGTTTAAGCAGGAAACGTCCCACATCTTCCGGCAGTTCAAACCCACGAAGTCTGGCGCGTAATTGTAACGCCTGCAGCTTATCTTCATCAGAAAGCGGCTGCAGCTTGTAGATTTGTCCCCAGTCCAGGCGCGAAGCGAGATCCGGTAACCCCAGATTGAGCTGCCTGGGTGGGCGATCGCCGGTGATCAGCAATCGCGTTTTTCCCGACTCCAGAATACGGTTATAGAGATCAAAGATCGCCATTTCCCACAGCGAATCACCGGCCACACATTCGATGTTATCGATGCATACCAGCGATAAATGCTCCATACCGTCGAGCACCTCGGGAACAAACCAGGTGCGCTTATCGAGCGGCACGTAGCCAACCGCGTCGCCGCGTGCAGACAGTTCCGCACAGGCTGCATGCAGCAAATGACTACGGCCAGCGCCTTCACGCGACCAGAGATAAATATACCCGCTATGTTCCTGACGCAGCACGTTTTGCAGTGCAGCCAGTAAAGAGGAGTTATCCCCCGGCCAGAAACTTGCAAACGTTTCGTCGTCAGGAAGATAAAGTGGCAGAGAGAGCTGTGCCGGTGTGTTCAGAGATACCTCAACCCAGGATTTCATAAAATCGCGTTGAGTTTAACACAGAAATACGTCGCGATAGAACCGGGCAGCGATGCCACCCGGTCAGAGACTCACTGTTGCGGGCTGTCTGCATCTTTTGCGTCGAGCACCACTTCTTCCGGACGCAGCAGGCTGATGACTTTGAAAATCAGGCTCAGGCAGACGCCGACAATGGTCGCCAGCGCCATACCTTTCAGCTCTGCGGCACCGATATGAACTTTCGCCCCACTCACACCAATGATCAAAATGACAGAGGTCAGGATCAGGTTCTGAGCTTTGTTGTAGTCAACTTTTGATTCGATCAGTACGCGAATACCGGAAGCGCCAATCACGCCGTACAGTAACAGCGATACGCCGCCCATGACCGGCAGTGGGATGATCTGAATCGCCGCCGCCAGTTTGCCCACACAGGAGAGCAGGATGGCAAAAATCGCGGCGCCGCCAATAACCCAGGTACTGTATACGCGGGTAATCGCCATGACGCCGATATTTTCGCCATACGTGGTGTTCGGCGTAGAGCCGAAGAAACCGGAGATCACCGTAGACAGACCGTTGGCGAACATGGAACGATGCAGGCCAGGATCGCGAACCAAATCTTTTTTCACGATATTTGCCGTCACCACCAGGTGTCCGACGTGTTCAGCAATAACCACCAGCGCAGCAGGCAGGATGGTCAGAATGGCAACCCATTCAAAACGCGGCGTGTAGAAAGTCGGCAGCGCAAACCAGTGCGCCTGGGCAATCGGCGTAGTGTCCACGACGCCCATCACAAAAGAAAGTGCATAACCGGCTAACACCCCAATCAGAATCGGGATAATCGCCATAAAACCGCGGAATAGTACGGAGCCAAATACCGTCACCGCCAGCGTCACCATTGAGATGATGATGGTTTTCGAATCCGGTAATTGCCCTTCGGCAGGCAGTAACCCCGCCATGCCTGCGGCGACGCCCGCCAGTTCCAGGCCGATGACGGCAACGATTGCGCCCATCGCCGCCGGAGGGAACATCACATCCAGCCAGCCGGTGCCTGCTTTCTTAACGATGAAAGAAACCAGGCAGAACAGCACGCCGCACATAATGAAACCGCCCAGCGCCACTTCATAACCTAACGGCAACAGCAGCAGCACCGGAGAAATAAACGCAAAGCTGGAACCGAGGTACGCGGGGATTTTACCCTTACAGATAAAGAGATACAGCAACGTACCAATGCCGTTAAACAGCAAAACGGTAGCCGGGTTGATGTGGAACAGGACTGGCACCAGTACCGTTGCGCCAAACATGGCGAACAGGTGCTGTAAACTAAGCGGGATTGTCTGTAAAAGCGGCGGTCTTTCACTTACCCCGATAGCACGGCGCGTCATAGTGTTTTCCTCTGAGTGTTGTTTGTTATTAGCGATTAGGTTGTTGTATTCAAAAAAAAGCCGACTCTTAAAGTCGGCTTCTTTTCACTTATTCGTTTACTTGGTACCAAAAATCTTATCGCCGGCATCGCCAAGCCCCGGAATAATGTATCCGTGCTCGTTCAGCCCCTGATCGATGGAGGCCGTGTACAGCTCAACATCCGGGTGCGCTTTTTCCAGCGCCGCGATACCTTCCGGCGCCGCAACCAGCACCAACACTTTGATGCTGGTGCAGCCTGCATTTTTCAGCAGGTCAATAGTGGCGATAACGGAACCGCCGGTCGCCAGCATCGGGTCAACGATCAGCGCCATACGCTCATCGATGTTAGAAACCAGCTTCTGGAAATACGGAACCGGCTCCAGCGTTTCTTCGTTACGGTACATACCGACAACGCTGATACGCGCGCTCGGAACGTTTTCCAGTACACCTTCCATCATACCCAGACCGGCACGCAGGATTGGCACAACGGTGATTTTTTTACCTTTGATTTGGTCTACTTCAACCGGACCGTTCCAGCCTTCAATGGTCACCTTTTCGGTTTCCAGACCTGCGGTTGCTTCATAAGTCAGCAGGCTGCCAACTTCCGAGGCGAGTTCACGAAAGCGTTTAGTGCTGATATCGTTTTCACGCATCAGTCCCAGCTTGTGTTTGACGAGTGGGTGTTTGACTTCCACGATCTTCATACTCTTCTCCTTTCCTCAGACGAGTGGCAACCACAAAAAAAATCGCCGGATTATACCGCTTTTCGTCTCTGGCGCAACACTGCATCCGCTTGATATGGATCAACCAAAGTCGTTTGCGTCTGGATGATGAGTATAAAACAAGGTCCGAGCTAATGGCGGGGCCTGCATTCAATACCATGAATTTTAAAGATATTAAGCATTATTCTGGATGAAGTGTTAATACCATGAAAAAGATTTCTTAGGCGAGCGTGCTAAGCTCCACTACCGTCATTATTTTTATCGATGAAGATAAGCCCGCAGCTTGCTCTGTGCAAAACACTCTCCGTGAGGTCCGTAACAGAAAAAAGAAACCGGTTTCCTTTTCGTAACGTGATTCAAACAAATAGATAAATGACTGTAAAATGCTGAAAAAATCAGCTGATAAAACTTGATGCAGAGCACGCTCGCAAACGTTTGCTTTCCCTGTTAGAATTGCGCCGAATTTAACTTTTACTGCAAGTAAACATGTGGGGAAGCAGGCAGTGACCGATAAAACCTCTCTTAGCTACAAAGATGCCGGTGTTGATATTGATGCAGGTAATGCTCTGGTTGATCGAATCAAAGGCGTAGTAAAGAAAACGCGTCGCCCGGAAGTGATGGGTGGTCTGGGTGGCTTCGGTGCGCTGTGCGCATTGCCGCAAAAATATCGTGAACCGGTGCTGGTTTCCGGGACGGATGGCGTTGGCACAAAACTGCGTCTGGCGATGGACCTGAAACGTCACGACACTATTGGCATCGATCTGGTCGCAATGTGCGTCAACGACCTCGTGGTTCAGGGCGCTGAGCCGCTGTTTTTCCTCGACTATTATGCGACTGGCAAACTGGATGTGGATACCGCAGCCAGCGTCATTAATGGTATTGCCGAAGGCTGTCTGCAGTCAGGCTGTGCGCTGGTGGGCGGTGAAACGGCTGAAATGCCGGGAATGTACCACGGTGAAGATTACGACGTGGCTGGCTTCTGCGTTGGCGTCGTCGAAAAATCCGAGATTATCGACGGTTCAAAAGTGGCTGACGGCGACGTGCTGATTGCGCTCGGCTCCAGTGGTCCACACTCCAACGGCTATTCCCTGGTGCGTAAAATCGTTGAAGTCAGCGGATGCAACCCGGAAACCACTGAGCTTGACGGTAAACCGCTGGCCGATCACTTACTGGCCCCGACCCGCATTTACGTTAAATCCATTCTGGAACTGATCGAGAAGGTGGATGTACATGCCATTGCTCACCTGACCGGCGGCGGCTTCTGGGAAAATATTCCGCGCGTCCTGCCAGACAACACGCAGGCAGTGATCGACGAATCCTCATGGCAGTGGCCAGCCGTCTTTAACTGGCTGCAAACGGCGGGTAACGTCAGCCAGCACGAGATGTATCGCACCTTTAACTGCGGCGTCGGCATGGTCATCGCCCTGCCAGCTTCGGAAGTTGACAACGCCCTCGCTTTGCTCAATGAGAAAGGTGAAAACGCATGGAAAATCGGTATTATCAAAGCCTCAGATTCCAAACAGCGTGTGGTCATTGAATGAAAAACATTGTGGTGCTCATTTCCGGTAACGGAAGCAATTTGCAGGCGATCATCAACGCCTGCGAACAGAAAAAAATCAATGGCACCATACGTGCAGTATTCAGTAACAAGGCCGATGCGTTCGGCCTTGAACGTGCACGAGAAGCGAATATTCCGGCACATTCGCTGGAAGCCGCTCAGTTTGCCAGCCGCGAAGCATTTGACCGCCAACTGATACAAGAGATTGACGCCTACGGCCCCGATGTCGTGGTGTTGGCCGGTTATATGCGCATCCTCAGCCCAGCGTTTGTCGCTCACTATTCTGAACGATTGTTGAATATCCACCCTTCGTTGTTGCCAAAGTATCCCGGCCTGCATACGCACCGTCAGGTACTGGAAAACGGCGATGAACAGCATGGAACCTCAGTCCATTTCGTAACGGATGAACTGGACGGCGGACCGGTTATTCTCCAGGCGACAGTACCGGTATTTGAAGGCGACAGCGAAGATGATGTCACTGCCCGGGTTCAGGCGCAGGAACATGATATTTACCCGCTGGTGATTAGCTGGTTTGCCGACGGCCGACTGAAAATGCGCGATAACGCCGCGTGGCTGGACGGTAATCGCCTGCCACCACAAGGTTATGCCGCCGACGAATAATCACATCCTCCGGTAGGCCTGAGGGCGCTTCGCTTATCGGGCCTACTCTTCTTCCCCTCTTTCTCTTTGCTATCAGACAGTTTATTGTCATATTTTTCTGGCACAGTTGGACATCTGAGAGCAATGCTCGCCATAATAAATCGGTAGTGTCCCGTGAATGAAACGGAGTAAAAGTGGTAATGGGTCAGGAAAAGCTATATATCGAGAAAGAACTCAGCTGGTTAGCGTTCAACGAACGTGTACTCCAGGAAGCTGCTGATAAATCAAACCCGTTGATCGAACGGATGCGTTTTTTAGGCATCTATTCCAATAACCTCGACGAGTTTTACAAGGTTCGTTTTGCCGAACTGAAGCGCCGAATCATCATTAGCGAAGAACAGGGTTCAAACTCTCACTCCCGCCATTTACTCGGCAAAATCCAGGCCCGCGTATTAAAAGCCGATCAGGAATTTGACGGCCTGTACAACGAATTACTGCTGGAGATGGCGCGCAACCAGATTTTCTTAATCAACGAACGCCAATTGTCGGTGAATCAGCAGAGCTGGTTACGCCATTACTTCAAGCAGTATCTTCGCCAGCACATTACGCCGATCCTGATTAACCGCGAGACGGATTTAGTCCAGTTTCTGAAAGATGACTATACCTATCTGGCGGTGGAGATTATCCGTGGTGATACGATCCGCTATGCGCTACTGGAAATCCCTTCTGACAAGGTTCCCCGTTTTGTGAATTTACCGCCGGAGACCCCGCGCCGTCGTAAACCGATGATCCTGTTGGACAACATTTTACGTTATTGCCTTGACGATATTTTCAAAGGGTTCTTTGATTACGATGCGCTGAACGCCTATTCGATGAAAATGACCCGCGACGCCGAATACGATTTAGTGCACGAGATGGAATCCAGCCTGATGGAGCTGATGTCATCCAGCCTGAAACAGCGTCTGACCGCCGAGCCTGTGCGCTTTGTTTATCAGCGAGATATGCCTAATGCGCTGGTCGAAGTGCTGCGTGAAAAACTGACCATTTCTCGCTACGACTCCATCGTTCCCGGCGGGCGTTACCATAACTTCAAAGACTTTATTAACTTCCCCAACGTTGGCAAAGCTAACCTGGTGAATAAACCACTGCCCCGTCTGCGTCACATCTGGTTCGATAACGAGAAATTCCGCAACGGATTTGATGCTATCCGCGAGCGTGATGTACTGCTTTATTATCCGTATCACACCTTTGAGCATGTGCTGGAACTGCTGCGTCAGGCCTCTTTCGACCCAAGCGTGCTGGCGATAAAAATCAACATCTACCGTGTGGCAAAAGACTCGCGCATCATCGATGCGATGATCCATGCCGCGCATAACAGTAAGAAAGTCACTGTCGTCGTGGAACTGCAGGCACGCTTCGATGAAGAAGCTAACATTCACTGGGCCAAACGTCTTACCGAAGCGGGCGTTCACGTCATCTTCTCCGCCCCAGGCCTGAAAATTCACGCCAAGCTGTTCCTTATCTCACGTAAAGAAGGCGATGAAGTCGTGCGCTATGCGCATATCGGGACCGGGAACTTCAACGAAAAAACGGCGCGACTGTATACCGACTACTCATTGCTTACCGCCGATTCGCGCATTACCAACGAAGTTCGTCGGGTATTCAACTTCATTGAAAACCCATATCGTCCGGTCACGTTTGATTATCTGCTGGTTTCTCCGCAGAACTCACGTCGCCTGCTGTACGCCATGATCGACAAAGAGATCGCCAACGCACAGCAAGGGTTACCTTCAGGTATTACGTTAAAACTGAATAACCTGGTCGATAAAGGTCTGGTGGATCGTCTCTATGCGGCCTCAGGCTCGGGCGTGCCGGTCAATTTATTGATTCGCGGTATGTGTTCTCTGATCCCGAACCTGGAAGGCATCAGCGACAATATTCGCGTTATCAGCATTGTTGACCGCTACCTCGAACATGACCGGGTCTATATTTTTGAGAATGGCGGCGATAAGCAGGTGTATCTCTCCTCGGCTGACTGGATGACAAGAAATATCGACTATCGTATCGAAGTCGCTACCCCGCTACTTGACCCGCGCCTCAAGCAACGCGTGCTGGATATCATTGATATCCTGTTTAGCGATACGGTGAAGGCTCGCTTCATCGATAAAGAACTGAGTAATCGCTACGTGCCACGTGGAAACCGCCGTAAGGTTCAGTCACAATTGGCGATTTACGACTACATCAAATCACTCGAGCAACCTGACTAACGATATGCCAATACACGACAAGTCACCGCGACCGCAGGAATTTGCTGCGGTCGACCTGGGTTCAAATAGTTTTCATATGGTCATTGCCCGTGTGGTTGATGGTGCAATGCAAATTATCGGCCGACTGAAACAACGCGTACATCTGGCGGATGGGCTCGGCGCAGACAACAAGCTGAGCGAAGAAGCAATGGAGCGCGGATTAAGCTGTTTGTCACTTTTCGCCGAACGACTGCAAGGCTTTCCCCCATCGAGCGTATGTATCGTGGGAACCCATACTCTACGTCAGGCGCTGAATGCGACCGATTTTCTCAAGCGCGCAGAAAAAGTCATCCCCTACCCGATTGAGATTATTTCCGGTAACGAAGAAGCCCGACTGATTTTTATGGGCGTTGAGCACACCCAGCCGGAAAAAGGCCGCAAGCTGGTTATCGATATCGGCGGCGGCTCAACGGAACTGGTGATCGGCGAAGATTTCGAACCCAAACTGGTTGAAAGCCGCCGTATGGGCTGCGTTAGTTTTGCTCAGATGTATTTCCCGGGCGGCGCCATTAGTCGGGAAAACTTCCAGCGCGCCCGCATGGCGGCAGCGCAGAAACTTGAAACGCTAACCTGGCAGTTTCGCATTCAGGGCTGGAACGTTGCGCTGGGCGCGTCGGGGACCATTAAAGCGGCACACGAGGTGCTGCTGGAGATGGGTGAAAAAGATGGTTTTATCACCCCCGAACGACTGCAAAAACTGACCGCTGAAGTGCTGAAGCACACGTCATTCGATGCGCTCAGTTTGCCGGGACTGTCAGAAGAACGAAAAGCGGTGTTTGTACCTGGGCTGGCTATTTTGTGTGGCGTTTTTGATGCGCTGGCTATTCGCGAACTTCGACTGTCCGATGGCGCGCTACGTGAAGGCGTGCTGTATGAGATGGAAGGCCGTTTTCGCCATCAGGATGTACGCAGCCGCACCGCCAGCAGCCTGGCTAATCAGTACAACATCGACAGTGAGCAAGCCCGCCGCGTACTGGAAACGACGATGCAAATGTACGATCAGTGGCATACGCAGCAGCCAAAGCTGGCCAATCCGCAGCTGGAAGCATTACTGCGCTGGGCTGCGATGCTGCATGAGGTTGGGCTGAACATCAACCACAGCGGTCTGCATCGCCATTCTGCTTACATTCTACAAAATAGCGATTTACCTGGATTTAATCAGGAACAACAGCTGATGATGGCAACACTAGTTCGTTACCATCGTAAAGCGGTGAAACTTGATGATTTACCCCGCTTTACGCTGTTTAAGAAAAAACAGTTTCTGCCGTTAATCCAGCTGTTGCGTCTGGGGGTATTGCTAAATAATCAGCGTCAGGCGACAACTACGCCGCCGACTCTGACCCTGTTAACCGAAGACAACCACTGGACCTTACGCTTCCCGCATGACTGGTTCAGCCAAAATGCGCTGGTCCTGCTCGATCTGGAAAAAGAGCAGCAATACTGGGACGCAGTAACCGGCTGGCGTCTCAAAATTGAAGAAGAAAGCTCACCCGATCTCGCCGCATAAGCTCTCAACAGGTGCCGGCTCGTCTGGCACCTGCTCCTCCAGAGTTTCATGCAGCGGCTGCGGTTTGCCAATCAAATACCCCTGCAAGTAATCAATCCCCAGCGAAACCACTGCACTGCGTATTTCTTCGCTTTCGACGTACTCCGCAACCACCAGCATTCTTTTCATCCGCGCCAAATGACAAATGGAGGCCACGATTTGGTAATCGAGGCTGTTCGAAACGATATTACGAATAAAACTGCCGTCAATTTTCAGGATATCGGCATTCACATTTTTCAGTCGCGCATAGCTGGCATATCCGGTCCCAAAATCATCAATCGCAATCTGACAACCCAAAGCCTGCAGCTGTAGTAACGTCGCCTGCGCCTGGTCCGCATTGGTTAAGGCATTGCTTTCCGTCACCTCAAAGATGAGTTGCCAGGCTTCAACTTTGTATTTCGTCAGTAACTGATTGATGTCATGCGGAAGCCGGGCGCGGCATACCGATGTAGGTGATAAGTTAATAGCAAACCGACGGGCAGGCATTTGTTCCCGATTCTGCGCCATAAATTTCAGCGTATTTTCAATCACCCACATGTCGATGCTGGATGACAAGCCAAACTCGTGCGCTACTGGCAAGAAATTATCCGGGGCGATAATTTCACCGTCATCCCCATGAAGTCGCAGCAGAATTTCGTGATAGACATCGCCACGCACGCCAGCGATCGGCTGCGCCATCAGGAAAAAACGATTGTGCTCCAGTGCCTGCTGCAGACGGTTCATCATCGCAACCTTATCTTTCAGGTCACGTTGTAAGTGCATCACGCCGCGCCGCTGCATATTTTCTGGAGAATTGGTCGCCAGGGAGATCTCAGCAATGGTGCTTAACTCACCGAGCAACAAATAAATGTGGTTAACCGGAGCACGAACATAGCAAAAGCTGATGCCTACCTGCGGCTGTAAAGGCATGCCATCCCAGATAAAGCGGAATTGCTTAATATGCCTGTCCAGTGCTTCAATACGTTCCTGATGAGCCTCTGTGTTAAAACGTAAAACGAGATCATTGCCCGATAATTGATAGACATGCTCATCCAGTTCTAACAGAGGTGTTATCCACTGAGCGAGTTTTTGCTTGTACTGGATACGCAGCATAATACCGTAATTTTTCACCAGCAGTTCCATGCCGGGAACCCGCAAAAAACAAAGCACTGACCAGGGCGCTTTTTTCAAATCCCGATTCAACGCGCGCAGGTTAGGAATATGTACCATCGGATCAAAGTATGCCAGACGATGGTTCCGTCGGGTAACGAACCGCTGTCGCGTTGCCAGTACGGCAATGAAATTCACTATAAAGGAGAAAACCAGATAGCTCGATGAGGTAATGGCAAGCTGGGTGTCATAGCCCGAATACCAGGGCATATAGCGCTGATAATAATGAATTGCAGTAATAAGTACGACTGACCATACCAACGAAATAAACCTGTACCCGTAACGCATTGCGCCCCAAAGCATAACGGGCAGTAACAGCGACAAGGTGTAATTCGTGCTAAATATTGAGCTTTGTTCATTTAACGGCATGCATAACATAGACATCAGTGCCATTAATATAATCGACCAGACTGCAAGCTCTGTCTTGGTGACTTTGCTATCAAACTGCTGCTTTAATTGAGAAAAATAGCCTCTAAGGTGCAAAGGATTTCGTATCGTTCGAATAATAAGATAGCACAGTGGAACCCCAACAAGATTCCCTACCAGCAAGGCCTGATAATTAATCAACGTACCAGTATTGAAGGGCATTACGCCCACCATGCCTGATTTGCTCTCATAGACGCCCACAAAGGCGGCAAACTGGAAGAGAATCAGAAACAGCGTTGCCGGGCAGAACACCTGCCAGAACATTCGCTGAAACATCAAGTGAGAATCGCCGTGCGAAACATTATTGCGTCGGGGAGTAAATACCTTATACCCGCCCCAGCTAAGCACTAACGTAACTATAAAGTGCGAAATTATTGAGAGTGTTTCAAATAGGCCAACCTGCGGATATTTATACCAGATAATGGAAATGATAATTCCTGGCAATGCCGCCCAGCCAAAAAAAAGCATCAGACTAATCATCAGCGCCAATGGCAGATAGAAAAGTACTACGGTCCCTGTACTAATATGGGCATAGGTGTTGGCGGTGCTCAATATAGGCAACAGTAAAGAAGGTAAGATGAGAGGTAACGCCCACCATCTATCTCTAATACCAATATATTTTTTATTGAGTTTCATAGATGCTCAGTAGAATCCCACACATCCTGTAGGGGGTATTCAGACAGGCATCCCACCTGACTTTAAAACGATAAAGTAAAATACATCATAAGGGCTCATCAATTTTAGTTATTAGCAAAGGGTGGCGTTTGATACATATCAAAAAAAACACCCCTCATTAATCAATTATTACTCTTTTCATTGTTTTTTATCGTTAATTCATTATTCATGTAAATAATAATATTAATTTTCATAACATAAGAGGATAAAACAACTGAAGCAATTTTACATAACGAAGAATTGACCATTCCCTCACAGTATGCCTTAATGTAAGTATCGCCCCTCGTCGGGTACACAACAAGGAACCTTTTGTGAGCCAGGTTACCAGCCTACGCAAACGACACCGATTTAACAGTCGCATGATCCGGATCGTACTGCTTATCAGCTTTCTCTTCTTCTTCGGACGCTTCGTCTACTCCGCCATTGGTGCGTGGCATCACCACCAGGACAAAAAAGAATCTCAGCAGTTAACCCAGCCGCAACAGACATCGCCAACGCAAACCGACGTACGTTGATCGCGCTTGCCTGTAATCCCCCAGCATTAAGATTCCTTACCGGATGGCTAATCGCCTGACAATTAACCATCCGGTAAGGGATTTGAGTGACGGCACTACTCATCATCTTGCCCTCGACACACATTGAAAATACAGATAATCATCCCCTGCTTTTCGCACAAATACACAATCTTTTAATCCGGCTTCACCGCACCATTCGCGCTAATTTCTTACGCTCCCGTTTACTGGACATAAAAAAGATAAAGTCAGTTCAAATAGTCTTTAATTAATATCACCAGGAAATATCACTGGCGATAACATTAATATTTCGTATGAAATTAAGACCTTATTTGAACTGTTAACATTTTTAAATACTACAGAGCAATACTATGAATGGTTTTTCATTATTCCCGAAAATAAGAAACGGAATTGAGTGGATCGCCGAGCACAGCGATGCCGTTATGCAATTCGGCTGGAATATCGTTGCTGCCGTGATTTTACTTTTTATCGGTAAACTTATCTCTCGACTACTCTCCCGTGGACTGGAAAAGTTGCTGTTAAAACGTAAAGTTGACCGGACCATCATTCAGTTCTTCACCGCCCTGGTACGTTACATCACGATCGCCTTTTTCGTGGTCGCTGCGTTGGGGAGAGTCGGTATTGAAACATCCTCCATTATTGCCGTCATTGGCGCCGCCGGACTGGCTATTGGTCTCGCGCTACAAGGATCGCTCTCCAACTTCGCCGCTGGTGTACTGTTGGTTTCCCTGCGACCTTTCCGCGCCGGAGAAATCGTGCAGATTGGCGCAGTCACCGGGACAGTTGAAAAGGTGCACATTTTCTCTACCACCCTGCTCACCGCTGACAGCAAAGAAGTGGTGATCCCAAACGGCAAGATCATCGCAGATAATATTATTAACTATTCCCGCCACCCTTTTCGTCGTATCGATCTTGTGATTGGCGTGGGTTATCAGAGTCGGATCGCAGATGTTAAGCGCGTGATTAACCATATCATCGAGCAGGACAGTCGCATCGATAAGCAACGAGGGGTAACCGTTCGTCTGGGTGAGTTAGGTGCCTCTGCGCTCAATTTTTACGTCCGCGTGTGGGTGCCTAATATTGAGTACTGGAACACCTATTACGATTTGCTGGAAAACATTAAAGAGGCCCTGGATGCTAATCATATTGACCTGCCGTATCCGCAGATGGATATTCGCGTGGAGAACGTAGCATCCCACTCTCAACCTCAGCTTCAACTGGTTGATTAGAACATCATCCATCAGAATTTCCTTCTGAAATGAGAGCAATAAAAAACCCTCTATAAACAGAGGGTTTTTTGATATTACGAATTCAGAAACCGCTTACAGAGAGGGATATTATTCCCACTCAATTATTTACGGATAACATAACCAATTGACTGGTAACAACTTTCTTAAAACTGATTTTTACCATACCGTTTTATATACCGTCACTGGAAATCAGTACCATGAAAAATGACATGTCACCTGGTCAGCGAATCGTACTGCTTTTCACAGACTCTTCCGGCTTCGGCGGCACGATCAGCGTACTCTGCCAGTTGTCGGTTTCGCTCGAGAGATTTGCTGAGCACGTCGGCAAGCAAAACTCCGGTGTCTGCGGCTGACGCCCCAGCGCCGACAGTGGCGTTATACTGCCTGAGCTGCTCACGGATGGCAACGAGCTGTTGCTGCAACCTACCAGCGCGAGCGGCAGCATCAAGAGCATCATTACGCGCCTGGTCGATCCTCTGCTGCGCTTCACGTTCATTGATCACTTTCTCCTGTTCGTCGTGCTTACGGGCTTTATCATCAGCCTGTTTCTGGTCTGCCTGCGCCTGCGCATATCCGGCGTCGTACTGTCGGCTGCCATGAACATTCCAGGCAACCACCGCAGTGATAGCCAGAGCAGTAAGCATCGCCACGATAAGCAACTGTTTCCAGTATGCTTTGACGAATGCCAGGATCATAATGCCAGCACCTTACGGGCAGCACCATAACGCGCGCGCCGGTCGTCGATACCGTTCTGGCCACCGTTGATAATCTGCGTTACGCGCACCAGGTCACCTGTGTACTTCATGCAACCTTTACTGGCGAAGAACCACGCCGCGCTACGGGCCGCATACTCATCCTGCGCCAGCAGTTCAGGCTGAGCAACCAAATCAACCTTCAGACCATTGCCGCAATCCCGGTAGTTATCGAGGAACGTAATACCGATGAGTCCACGCGCACGGTATTTCCATCCATCACCAGGCGCATTGTTACCGTAGCGCTTGCTGTACACTAGGTTGGCGATCGCGCGCTGGCGTTCCAAAGGCAGAGACTTCTCATATGTTTTTCGGCCCAGCGCGTTGGCCTGGTCCGGAGTGATGCGTCCGGCGCGGATAAACCCGGACAGCCCGTTTACGCTGTAGTTGAAGTTCTCCTGTAACCGGGTAAATCCTCCGGACTCATGCCCGACCTGCGCGATAAACATCGCCTGGTCATCTGGCTTGGTAATGCAAAACTCATTCATGGCAGCAGTAATATGTGGATACCAGCGTGCGGCCAGTTGCTCAGTGATACCGGCTGCACGCCGGAACTGGTTAATGTCCATGTTGAGACCTCGATATTTTGAATATCTGCACGACGTTACCGCGCGTCTTCAGAACGGCGGCAAGCATGACAGCATTGATAATGACCTCTGATAAATCAGCGGCCATTGGTGTGTGATACCAGATTGCATATGCGGCGCGGACGGGGATGCTGGCTGACGCCACGATAAGGAAGTAGGCTATCCACCCACCCCACCGGCGATGTTGCGATCCATTACGCCGGAAGGTTCCGACGCGGATTGCTATCGCAGAACAGATAACCGCATTGGCAATGAGTAAAAGCAGCTCATGAGTTGTCATCGTCTTTTCTCCCCGGGATTAAATCGCGTGGATTGTCGGAACGGTGATAGAGCCAGATACCAATACGTACTGCGACGATTGCCGACACGAACGCGCCAGCAGAGAAGACGATCCCTTTCTCGAAAGAGTCCTGCGTGATAGTTGGGATCAGGCTGGCTACGCCGATAAGGATTGATGCGGTTGGTTTGTAAAAGAGAAGACCGCAGATAAAGCTAATCATCGACAGGAGAACCCGGCGGCGTATTGGATACTCAACGGCTGAGGTAATAAATATTACCGCACCTGATAAAGCACCAAGAGCCACCTCGGGAGGAACTCCGGCGATAACCGCAGCTAGAGAACCCATACTAAGCCACTGATTTAAAGACTCACTGGTTAGCTGGGCTGACATAATGACCACCGTTTACTGTGCATAAAGACCCCCTTAGTTGGTGATCACATCATACACAATAAACCATATATGGTTTGAATTACCTAGGATAACTCCTACCAAAATTACCTTTTGGGTGATTTAAAATCCTATTGCTTCGCTTAAGGCGTATGCTATTAATCTACCACCAGTATTCTCTATTGGATGTATTTTATCCGGGCCAATTAACGGCAGTCTGCTGTCCATATCATAATGACGTGGCGTTTCGCCAAATACTGGCTGAAGATTCAGAAACCCTATCTTCTTTAGCTTTGCTATCTCATACAACGCGTTGGCATATTTTTTCATGGCGATTTTGTTATCCATCCTTGCATTTTCACAAGGTGCTATCAGGAGGATATCGCAATTATCATTAGCCTCTCTAACGCGACTGATAATCTTCAGAATATTACGTGAATACTGATCTACCGTTAAAGGAATGTTTTGATCATTAGTACCGAATAGAATAGTAACAAGGTCAGGAGTCATTTCTTTAAGACCTGATACCCATGAATCCCTATCTTTTTCTGCCCAATCACGAGTTGTTGACCCTGTTGACCCCAATTTATTTACTATGACACCAGGTTTTCCAGAGTATGTCATGATTCCACCAATGAGGCACTCACCAGAAATCACAACGAATTCTATATTCCATGCTCCATCAAAATTACAATCTCTCTCATGAAATGATATATCAGTTGGTGATTTGCTGGCGTCAATTGTTACCCATTCACTTCCGCTGACTTTGTATTTAAATATCCCATCTGACTTCTGATAGCAGATTTTATATTTAATTACAGGGCCGCTTCCAAACACTGTTATCTTTGCACCAATTTTGTTAGAACCAGCAGCACTCAGATCAGGTGTATTTCTGTTTGCATATCCACCGATGGCCCATGACTCTGGATCATCATATTTAACAATAAATTTCTTTGACCTTCCGCAGCCATTAATCGTGAAATATCCTGGCCTGTACAGCGATCCGAAACCAATCCATCCTGAACCGCCATCACCATATTTCGCAACAAGATAGTCGGCAAGAACGCCTGAGTATCTGTCTGGTGCTTGAGTCCAACTATCACCGATAAAAGCAACGTTTAATATTGTCTTATCGCCAGAAGAAATTCCCATAGTTTTTATGTGAGTCGATTTTAGGCTTTTAAGCCCAAACGAATCAGGAACACCCCTACTTTTCTCAGAGTTAACCGCCGCATGCACGCTAGGTATTGATGATGACGCTGAAGCTAAAAGTATAGCTTTAAGAATGGTTCTTCTTTCCATAGTACAATTCGCCGCGCAAAATCAGCATTTTAGGTTCTGCGCGGCTGCATGTAAACGTTATATGGTAATGTTTTGCGGCATGTCAGTATTCGCCTTGTTTACTGCCGGGTACTGACATGTTGCAGTTGAGTTGGTCGAAGAGTTGTCTCCAAACCACAACTTGTTCAATGACACTATTCCAGATACAGCTGAGCCAGTGCACTGTATAGCATTAGTCGCATCTTTGAACATATTGTCAGCAATCCTGATGTTTTCGTACTGTGAAAGCCATGGAGTTGACCCATCATCGATTAGTATCGTCGCGTTACCAGCTGTTCCAGGTGTAGTTGATGCCACATAGTTATATGTAAATTCTGCGTAACTGGTACCGGTTGCCTTAGATACCCCTGTCAACAATTGATTGAAAAGAAATCCGCCTATTTGCACGTTATCAGATACAATCAAAACTTTAGGTGAATATCCAATTGGGTGGAAATTAACAACTCGGTTAGAGCAGTTCATGAATTTATTTCTTGTGAACAAGACAGTACAAGCAGATGAGCATTTCAGTCTCATGAGAGATGGTCCGCGATCAAATTTGTTGCCTTCAATCTCTATTAGGTTCATAAGCCCAACATTAGTTGAAGTAACAGTATCTATAAATGGGATAGCTGTTGCTGAAAAGCCAGAAAAAAATGACACATTACAATCTTTAATCTGTAATTGAGTAGCAGCAGCACCAGTTGAGAACTGCATATTATTAACATTACAGCCAGTTAATAAAATTCTGTTGAAGTTACCAAGTGATGCAAATCCTACTGAGGCAGTAGAGTCAGACCTCATTTCAACATCTGCGAAAGTTATCGAGCTATTTACCGAGCCTGAATCATCGCTCGCGTTCATGAATACCGGGCTACTTGTTGATATCAGACCACCTTCAACTTTGAACTGGCAATTGCTCATTGCTGCATAGTTATACATAAACAACGGGGCTGTCATCACGTTATTGCTGAATGACATAGTTGTAGATTCAATAACGGTTCCGTTTGTTCCAATCAGAAGGATTCGATCATATGCTCTGATTGTATTTCCAGAAACAACCAGTGCTCTCATCCATCCGGTATCAATCCATGGAGTAGTAGAGGTACCTGGGACAATGTGGATACCGACACCCTGCGTTTTAATGTTGTTGGCAGATACAGTGATTTGTCCCCATGGAATATTACCACTAGAACCTGGCATATCCAGAACAACGGCATTATCTAAAACGTCTAAGTTGTTTCCTATTATTGAGAAGCGAGTGAAACCACAACGGCCTTTTATGCATCCGTTACCCCTTGTGTTAACCCTGTTTTTCATTGAGTTACCAATTACTGCTATCTCTTCAACAAGAGCACCAACACCAGGAGAAGCAAATGTAGCACCAGCGGTATACACAGCATGATCATACCATCCGTCCATTGTGTTTCCCTGAATGCGGATATTTCTCATATTACCGCCAACACATGAACCAGGAGAATCATAGAATACGCAGTCAAATATCAGAACCCCACCCAGTGAGTATCTGTGATCTGACCATGTGACATTAGGTACTGGAGTTTTAACGCCGTCAGGAGTGTTGTCGTAAGGTTCTGCGTTTGTCGGACACACGTCTATATATCGTGTTTGGTCAGGTATAGATGAACCTGCTCCAGAAGCACCAACCTCCATATTCCTTGCATTTCCATCAAAACGCAAACCATGGATAGAAATGTTACCACTAGCCCCTGATGCAACCAGCAACATATTTGAACGGTCCTGAGTAGGATCAATATCCGTAGTCGAACCGGATATAAAATATGATCGCTGACTTCTTACAATCGTCGCCCCACCATCCCCCCAGAATGATGTTATTCCAGTCCATAGATTTACTTTCTTATCGACAACATAATCACCAGGAGGACAGAATACACCACAACCTTTTTCTGCTGCCTCATTAGCGGCTAACTGAAGAGCCTGATCAACAAAAACACTTCTGTCACGATTAAAAACAGATAATAGTTCAGCTTCTGTCATATATTTAGTTGCAAGAATACTTGGAGTATTATCTATGTATTCGTCAAGACTCCCGTACTTCGTACCGATATAACTGGCACCAGTAGGCTTTGCCAGCTCCAGCAGAACATCAGAGGCAGAACCAGATTCCGGTAACAACATGATCGGGTTACCGTCATTATCCATACCAACAATTTTATTTTTGCGGAATTCAACTGGTGGTAATTGCGGGATGCTTTCTCCTGTGCGGATCGTTCTGCTGAACAACGAATCTGTATAAGATGTGTTTCCTGCGCTTAATGAATCTGCATACTTTTTAGTAGCTGCATCCTGAGGCCTGACAGGTTCGCGCAGGTTACGGATATTATTGCCAAGAGCATCATAATAATTTGCCACGAATGATGGCTTACGAAGAGCCAGGCTTAACCAACTGCGTACCTGCTGAATCAGCATCGTCAGTTTATCAAAAGCATCCTCATGCACTTCTGCGAAGAACTTACCCTGATTTCGGAGATCTGTTTCCTGGGTAACCGGCAACTCTCGTGATATCGAAATCTGATAACCGTCGGCAAGAGGCGACGACAAAACAACATTTCCGCCAGTGTACCCACCAGCACCAGTTACCGTGTAATCAGTGTCCAGTGTTAATTCAGTGATGTTTTCGCTCAGGTCAACAACCTGCACCACCAGATCAGACTTATGAAAAATTCGGAAGGTATAGGGGAATGATGTCGTGACCCCGTTCCCCGTGTAGTCATTGTGGTCAACTTCGGTTGAAACCGTCATGTCATTTTCTCCAGATTGCTTTTGCGCCCGGCGCGCATGCACTCTGGATCATTCTATTACCCAAAAAACCTTATATGAATCGTTTAGGTATTAATCAGTTGCTTTATTACCTTACAGGTAATTTGCATTTCATGCTGGATAGTCCTGATATCTTCTGCTACTGTATGTTTATACAGTGATTGCATGGAGAAGAAGAGATGCAACGGCAGTATCACCATCCGATGGAAGAAGGATTTGAGGAAAGAATACACACGCCGGTAGGCGTTAGGTCCCTGGTGGAGGATTCGCATCTTATGAAGTTGCTGCGGGAGCTCGATAAAGATGGCTTCAACGTTGACGGGCCGTTGGCTGAACTGGTTGCGCTTGTGAATTACGTCACAAGTTCTCAAATGACTATGCAGGATCTGCAAACGCATCTCGATTACTGTGCCGAACAGTTACGAAAACAAACCACATAAGGTTGAAATATCCTACAACATGCGTTTATCATTACCTTTACGGTAAATTTACAACGCAAAATACTTGTGCCATAGTTATCAGGCACTGGCAAAATCCAGTGCCGGGATTGGTCTCCCGGATTACTAAAAGGCGCATTCACCGCGCAAGCGGTTTTTTTATGCGTTAAGCACGGCCACATTCGCATTATGGTGGGTTGTGTGGGGGCGGAGAAATCCGCGCCGGGTCCTTTTAGCCGGTAAGACCAACTCTGCACAGCTCACCACCATCTGATTGGTCTCAGTGGTGGTGTTATCCGACTAAAAGGAGAACACTATGTCTACACAAATTAAGCCTTCCGTATTCAATTTCGAGTCTGATTGCCAAGTTAGAGCCATTATTATCGATGGTGCTCCTTGGTTTGTTGCGATGGATGTATGTCGTGCCATTGGAATTGCAAACCATCGAGACGCTGTGCGTAAACTCGATAGTGATGAAAAGGGGGTAGGCTCAACCGACACCCTTGGCGGAGAGCAGGAAACAACAATCATCTCCGAGTCCGGCCTCTATACTCTAATCCTTCGCTGCCGCGATGCGGTTACTCCAGGCACTATCCCCTACCGTTTCAGAAAATGGGTAACCGGCGAAGTTCTCCCGCAAATCCGTCGCACCGGTCGCTACGTTCGTGAAGAATTATCACCAGCAGATAAGGCGCAAAAGGTTGTGGCCAGCTTCATGCCCGCCATTCTGGAAGCGATGAAGACGGGAGAAAAGCAGGAATACAGCGCCCCACTCAAGCCGAACTACCGTGAGCACATCCATTCACCTGAAGGTGTTCTTGGCCTGACGGAGCGGTCAATGCTGATGGACCTGCTACGGAAGATGGACTCCGACGGGCATAATGTTGAAGGTGCTTTTTCTGAGGTTACGGCGATGATGAACTACATTGTCGGTGCCAGTAAATGCCTGCGCGATATCCAGACTCACGCGCAGTACATCAACAGCATGGCCGGTAAGTTCTGATAAGATAAAGGCCGCTTCGGCGGCCTTTGTGACATGTCACGCTATCCCTTGTTTAGCTTTTCATCCATCGCATACTTTATTCCAGCCTCTTTACCTTGAGCTTTCATATCAGCAATAAATTTAGATTTTGCTTCAGCACTCGCATTCATGAATGGGGTGCTACTTTTTAGCACTTCTCCCAATACACTACCGCAGGAAGTAACAGCAGCAGAAGCAATGGAATCAGCTGATTCGTTGGTCTTACTGTATTTGACCACATTATCTTTAATGCACTTGTAATACGAACTTGCAGAAAGATCTGCCTGCGCAAAAAAAGGAATCAAAATAAAAACAAGGCCAATCTTTTTCATACACGATCCTTATTGTGGTGTGACGTCCTGCGGTCGCCACCAGTATGTCTGGTTAAATTCTTTCTTCGAACGTTGCTCCATCTTACGCAGATAGCCAGGGGAAAAATACTCCTGCATCTGGTTAAAGATCATATGGTCAATTGCTGCTTTCAGGTACCAGATGTTTGCGCCAGGTGTCAGTCCTTTGCCAAGCTTAACCAGATCCCCGCCTGTCTGCTCGCTCTTGCCCTCAATCGCATTCAGCGGGATTCCCTGCCCGATTTTGATAACGTCGTCGACCAGACCAGCTACCGGTCCGAGCATTGAAGCCAGTGCACCGCTACCGTACCGGGTGTGGTCCGACAGCAGGAAATCACCGTACAAGCCAAGACCGCCACCTTTCAGTAATGCACCAAGCCAGAATTTAGCGGCATCTTTACCAGCCATTTCCCTCGGGTTTCGACCTGATGCCATGTCGTTAAGTTGCTGAGAGAGCGCACCAAGTAGCGTCGTGCTGGCGATGAATGTCGCAATATAAGCTGCACGGCCACCGGCAGAAGGCATCCCCATAGCACGATGCCAGTGACGCATAACCACCGAAATTGGAAAAGATTTAAACAAAAAAACACTGCGCGTCAATTCCCCTTTCCAGGTTCCACGCTGAATACCAGATCCTGTAAACACCTGTTCACGCACACCGGGAGTAATTACTGCCATGTCAACTTCTTCTGTCACCGCTCCAAGTAACTTACGCATTGCTTCAAACTTCACGCGCTCCGGTGATCCGAGGTGCTCTACAGCAGCATCGGGTATACGCATGATACTTTCCGGAGTAAGCATCGTATTGTTTCCTTTTCCCCAGTCTTCCTGCTGAGCCAGTTTCCACACGCTCCAGTCTGTATCGGTGATCCCTTTACTTTTAAGAATGCGAAAATCGTCATTTGAAAGACTTTTCAGATCTGGCGTTCTGTTAACAACATCGCCAAGACTACCCATCATAGTGACACCGTAGGCACGCTTGTGCGCATCGGACCACGCAGTTAATCCACTGGCGCGCATAACCGCAGTTGCAGCCCACCGGGAGACAGACGGCCCCATATTATCCATCGCCCAGCGGTTAACGCTGCCGAGCAGTGATTCCATAGCCAAGCCAGCACGACGTGCCCTAGCAAGCTCAGTGCGATTCGTTGGGTCCATAGCTTCAAGCTGGTTACGGAACAACTGATTCATCGGTAGGTTGGTAACTTTCGCCGACAGGTACATGGTGCCAAGGTCTGAGAAAGACGCCAGCAGCGCAGAGCCAAGGCGACTGGCAACCATCCAGTTGCGGATATTGTCAGACCAGCGAGCGATGTGCGGATTCGCTACAGGTTGCGTCTTTCCAGAAATGAAGTTGTACAGGTTCTCTGTGTTGTTTGCCTGCCGTTCTATTTTCCCTGTGTTCTGCGGGTTAGCCGTGGCTGTCTCTGATTTCGTCTGGTCAAGCAGAGAGCGGAACACGTGATCCGGGTTTGGCCCGTATGTCTCCACCAGCGCGATATCTTTACTTATCCCTTCAAGATGTCCGACCATGATTTCCCACAGCGACCTGTCGCCGTACATCTGTTGATACTGCAGGTATGAATCAGCGTCTTTAAAGTGGATCTGGCGTGAGGCGTTGCCACGGTTTGCCCGCGCACCTGAAATACGCATACCTGTATCAGTAAGTTTATTCAGACCACCAGTGGCGATAGTGTTATATGCTTCGCCAAGGAAAGCTGTAAGCTCAGAATCGCTCATCAACTGACCGTCGGCGCGGGTGTAATATTTTCGGTCAAGTTTACCGATCACATCGCTGACCCACTTATCCTTTGTTACTGTGCCAACCTTTTCCATCGAGTGATGTTGTGGAATACCCCAGTTTTCCAGATATCCGATATCGCCACCGGCATCATTGAAACGGCGACGCAGTAGTTCAGTAACCTCGCCCCAGGCTTTCGCCCCTTTCATGGCTTTCGCATTGCCGGTTTTCTGTCCGCGCATTTCAAAGACAAGATCTCTAACACCAGCCTCATCTTCAAACAGACCGAAGAAACGAGGATCAACAGCCTCGAACGCCTCCTGTAACTGGCTTAATGCGTAATCACGTGTCGCTTTCGTGCGTGACTCAACAGACAGAAAGTTTGATTTCCCGTCAGCGCTGAAGGCGATCGTGCGGTTGAGTGCGCCTAGCTTTCCGTCAGCACCCTGATAACTGTTAATGAAGTTGTCCAGGCGCTGACGCGCTGCGATGGTAAGCGCGACACGGCGTTTTTTCAGTGCCGCCTCTCGCTGCAACTCTTCAGCGGCCAGTTGCCCGGCGCGGCGCAGGCGCTCAGCGTCGTTAAGTTGACGCCATGACATCGGATCGTCACGGGCAATAGATCGCATATTGCGGTAAATGCGGTCTTCGATATTCTGTATTTCTCTGGCTGTAAGAGTGCGCTGTGCTGCCTGTTGCACGGCCTGAATACATTCCTGTCTCATTCAATTATCCTCTCAAGAAACACGCTACAGCCACGTCAAAAAGGCTGGAATCCTGTATTGCCTGCTCATTCTCTTTGCTCGCTTCGTCCAGCACTTCCCGAGCGCTGCGCGACTGTGGGTTTCCGTCATCATCGAGAATGGTGATCATCATGTCAGGTGACTCAACCAGCGAGTCTTCAGCAATACGCAGATCCATATCTCCGGCCTGCTCCGCTGTTGGCCTTTGCTCTGCCTGCCGCAATATGGCACTAGGTTCAAAAGGTGCAACTTCGTCAGGAGTCCGGACCTCTGCCGTTTTGTAGAATGAAACAGCCTGAGCATTGAGATCGCTTTCTGCCTGCTGACGCCGTGCTAATTCCGCCCGCGCTTCAAAGTTAACCCCACCCTCAACATTCGCCGCCAGATTATCCTTTGCCGTCTGTAGTCTGACCGACTCGTCATTGATACGCTGGTCAATATCACGCAGCCTTTCCTGACGCGCTGCGCGTGCACGCGATAACTCACGTCCGCTGCCTGAAGGTTGTTCGTTCAGGACTCCGGAGCGTTCCTGGTTGAGTGTTTCAATGTATCGCTCAATACCGGCGATATCAGTCTGTAACTGATTAACCTGCTCAACGTCTAAAGCCTGTGCTGCCTGCTGCTCAAGCAATCTGGTGTCAACTGCAACCTGAGTGCTACCTTCATCTGTGCGATACAGGGTTTCATCGATCGCCTGAGAAATCAGGTTTCTGCGCCATGGAATTTCAGTGAATGAAGCCGGTTCGGCAATGCTGGCCACATCAACTGCACGGCCCTGGCTTACGTCATTCATCGCCTTCTGTAGCGCCTGTATATGCGCATCACGTGACAGAACATTAACCGGAACACCAGGAGCAACATCAATCTCAGCATGATGTGAGGCATTGGCTGCCAGCGCTGCATCCACCTCCGCCGGGGAAAACCCTGGAGTTGCAGCACTTTCACCGCGGGAATTAAGGAACCGGCCAACACCACCAAATGCCACACCAAGAACCGCATCGATGGCGATAGACTGGCGATCAAACACATCGTACTGAGCCGCCATTTCGTTATAACCACCATCACGCAGCGTCTTTGCAGTCAGCCCGCGCTGGGCCATCCCAAAGGCAATGTTAGTTCCGGCTGCGTATGCGATATCTGGAGCTGCGCGAACAGCAGTAGCTGCAACATTACGTACTGCACTTTCACCTGTCCTCGCCAGTTGTGCGCCAACACTTTCTGCCAGCGCCCCGCCGGCACGTAAACCCAGACTCATAGGGATCAATGTGCCAGCGCCAGCAGTGACACCCTGCACCAGACCAGCTTCCTGAGCAGTCCTGAAATCTACGCCCTGAGCAGTTAATTTCTCAAACTCAGAGAAGCCCTGCAACGCAGTGACGGCCGCCGCACCACCTGCCGGACCAGAAAGCAATGTTCCTACTACCGCCTGGCCACCCATATCGAACAGACCATTCAGGACCTGACCAGCAGTTCCTGTTGTGGCGGCGTCAGGAGTCAGGCGCTTAACTTGCTGCTCTGCGAGTTTTCGCTGTTCGCCGATGTATTCAGCCGATGTATCATTGATGGAAGTGTTTTCGTTAACAAACTTAGCGATGGGTGAAACGATCTTATCCATTCCAGCCCAAAGAAGTTGATCAGGTTTTGCAACCAGTCCAGAGTACAGGCCAGAAACAGCAGCAGTACCTGAGTTATCGAAGAAACCGACATCGGTATTAAACCCTGCAGGGTTAGATGCCGCTTCATCCAGTTGCTGATTCTGGTTAACTGCGTTGAGACCAAAGTAACTCATTGCGGGATCCCCTCTGAGAATCTCTGGCGCTGTTGGGTAAGGTCGATGACGACAGGAGTTCCATCATCTTTCAGCAAATACCCAGTGCCGAGTTTCACCAGATACTGGCTATCTCCATAGCTTTGCAGACCGTACTGGCCTGCCGGTGCTTTAATTCCTGCTCCAGTCACCTGAGTTTTCCATGCCTGATCAACTTGTTTATCAAATTGTTCGGCAGACATCCCCCAAGGCAACAGCACACTGCCCATGCCGTTATAATCGTGAACGCCACCAGTAGCTACGTTAACAGCCTGCTTCCATGTGTCACTGTCAATTTCACCCGAAACCACACCCTTCTTCGCCATCACCCCGGCGTAATAGTCCTTTGCTATCTCATAGGCCATTGATGCACCCTGCGCGTCACCGGCAAACGCATCCTTCACCATGTCAGAGAACTCTAGTCGCAGATCGTTATCTTTCGGCATTGGTATGCCTTTCACATCATCTGTACCTTTGCGAGCTGCTGCGCCAGAAAGGATGGTTTGCGCTGCCGATTCAGGTGATACAGAAACATCAGGGTTAAACCAGTTTTTCTCTGCTACTACTCCGCCTGGCTTATCCATCAGGATCCCGGCAACGGCAGCAGATGGTGCATTGGCGCTGATCTGCTGGAGTGCTGACATGTACACCTGACCGCCTCCGGTACTCTGCCGGATAGTATCGAGGTACGCTGACTGTTGAGAAACAGGAGCGTCGCGGAAGAAAGCCCCGATCTGATTCGCCTCTTCTTTGGAAAAGAACGTCAGCGGCGTGCCGTATGATTTAGCCAGATCTACAGCCTGAGAAGCCCGAATGGCAATCGTCTGGCTGAAATTGTTCTGGTTGGTCATATCGATAGGCTTTGTTTGCCCGGAAGAAAGTGAAAACTGAATTGGGTCTGCTTTACGTTGCGCGAGAACAGTACTGGCAGCAGAGACAACGGCGTCATAGGTTTGGGCACGCGCTGCATATCCTTCACCAGTTTCACCGGTATCTGGCTTCAAGTTTTCTACTGCCGCCTGAATGCTGCTAGTAGGCATATTGCGGAACGAGCCGATGTACTGTCCGGCAATCTGCGTGTTGCGAAACTCGGTATAGCGTAGATTTCCCTCCCGCACGCCGTAGGCGGCGAGGAAGTCGTTCTGCGCAGGAGCATCAGGGAAGTCAACGCCGCGCATGTATGCTGCGCTGGCATCACGCACACGACTGTCGATATTAGTGCGATATTCCGCCTGCTGCTGCTTACGGATCTGGTCAGCCTGGCGAAGGAATGTCGCCTGGGCCTCCGGAGATGCAGCGTCAAATGCCGCGTTGCCCGTGTAGCGTTTGGTGCTGGTAGGAAGTTGTGACAGACCGATGGCCGCACTAACACCGGTAGCAAGTTGCTGATCACTGTACGGCTGGCTGCCGTTCTCATGTTGGATAATGGAAGCACACAAAGCCTTTAACGTATCAGGATTTGATGCGTCAAGCGGCTGGTCAGGAGTCACGCCGAGTTGAGCACATACTGCCTGAATGTAGGCGTCGGTGTCGTTATTGTCAGACGGCGGGGCCCAGCGGTTAATGATGTCGCTGACAGTATCAATGCCTTGTCGCTGGTACGACAGAAGGTTGCGACCAAGCGCGCGAATGCCGTGCTCTGGAGTTTCGAACTTGGCAAAGCGACCATCATCACCAGTCTGGCCTACCCACGGATTGGTTTTGCTGTACTCGAGGTTTCCTGGGTTATTGTTGCGAATACCACGAGCGCTATCGCCAGAACCGCCTTCTGATACCGCACGGCGGGAGCCGGTAACTGTATCGCTTAACTCACCATTGCTCTGAATGAACTCGATGGAGTTATTGGCCGACCACTGAGAAAGGGAAGCATCGGCGACCTTCTCTTTGAACTCAATCTTTTTGGCCTGAATCTGTTCAGAACTCCAGCCATGAGCGGAGCCATAATCTTCGATCTGTTGGAAAGTTTGCTGGTTGTAGAGAACATAATTGGCATTATCACCATAGGCGGCAGCAGCCAGTTTACCGTTATTCGCCAGAGTCGCCTGGAACTGACCTTCTTCATAGGCATTGAGTTGGCTTATCTCATGCCTTCCTGCCTGGGTGGTGAACTGAATGCGCTGCTGCTGAGCCTGCTGCATAAAACCAGCCCTGGCACCTTCCGGCAATGTCATCGCGATCTGCTCTGCCTGAGCATCGAATTGCTGGGTATAAACCTGCCCCTTGCCAAGAGCGTTCTTACCTTGCATGTTGAGCAGACCGGTATCAGGGTTAGTTAGCAGATCACTGGAAATCTGGCTGAGTTGCAACGATGCATCCTGAGCCTGAGCAACATCGGCACGCTGCTTTGCCTGTGCAAAAACATCAAGTGCTTTGCCGCCAACCTGTGTCAGCGCATCACCGATGTTTGGCTGATCAAAAGCCTGAAAACCAGGAGACTGAAACCCTCTGCTTTCGACCTGACGACCGGTGACTGTAGGTACAACTGGCATTTTGATATCTCCTTATCGACCGGTTGGTGTGCCGATAGCAGCGCTTATTGGTGCCGCTTTGCTTTGGGTGAATGGTGACCACGTTCCGCCGCCCATCTGGTAAGCACCGTATGCCTGAAGTGGAGCAGTCAGCAGTGTGGTAAATGCGCCCATATTTCCCTGCTTACGCGAAGCGCTGGCCTGGGCTTTGTAGTTGGCAGCCTGAACTTCATACCCATACGCTTCACGCTGAGCGTTATTAACCGTAGTCAGCGCATCCAGTGCGCCAAACTGAGCCGTATCACCAAAGATATCCAGCGCGCCACCAGTGGAGAGATCTGCACCTGTAGCCCCCATAGTTGCCGCCTGGGTGCCGGCGGCCTGCCGATTGCGACGGCGAACCTCATCAGCCTGAGCGTTGCCACGGTTGATAGAATCCTGTGCCTGTGCCGTAGCCACCTCTGCATTTTGCTCGGCAACAGCAGATGAATACTTACCTTGCTGGTACTGGTTGTATGCTGAAACGCCACTTAAAGCGACACTGGCGCCAGCGAGAGCGATAGCCGGGCTGCACATTATTTTCTCTCCATGTGGAAACGGTGAAACGGTAGATTGTTAATGCCATATGGCTGAGGTTCATCGATGGTGAATCCCAGCCAGTGAAGCCAGATGCGCGCAGTGTGGTTACGCGCATCAACATAATTTTCAAGATACGGGTAAACAGTCAGCATTGCATTGACCACTTTTCCGCACCGGCGCAGGAAGGTACGCTGGTATTTCTCTAGCGCATCAGTGCCCACCAGCCATGGGATACCACTGCCGCCGATCATTGATGCTGGAGCAACACCGAAAACAGTCACCACTTCGCCGTTAATCAATCCGGCACAGCAGAATGTTGATGTATGCAGACCGGTTTCCAGCACGCGGCGCGGACTCCATCCGTTGGTTGCAAGAAATTCATCGATATCAGCCTGGCGAACAAGTGGAATAATGGCTTCGATATGCTCTGCTGTAGCGGGTACGATCTGAGCTTTAATCATCAGAAGCCTCCGACGGTAAGGCGAGGAAGAACAGCAAGCACTGACAGAGGCAAAGGATCAAGTTGGCGAACCTTTACGCGACCGTTTTTATCCCAGTTGCTGTCGAGCTTCACCTCAACCTTGCCGGTGGCATCATCAACCGGATCGTCGTAAAACTCGAACTCACGCTGTGGATATTCGTACCACGTTCCGCCCGGCGTGGTTGCCCAGATTCCGCGGCTGGCGTTGACCACCATCGTTACGGTCGGGGTAACCTGTTTTTTATCCAGCAGAGTTTCCTGCCCGTTGATATTGATGTCCAGCGTTTCGAATTCAGCGGTGATCGGCAGACCGATGTGCACTACCGCACCAGGTGATTCCAGCGTGACAGCGCCACCAGTTACAGTTTTTTGCGGCTCAACGCTGGCATCTGACAGGATATTTACTGTCTGACCTTCGAGGTGCGACAGGCCGCTGAACGTCTGGCGGGCCATCTGCCAGTTAGTTGTGGCCACATTGCGCAGTACCGATGGGACGTTCCGATTGAAGCGCACGACTACCGCAGTATTACTGGTCACTGAAATGATGTCGCCGCGCAACTCTTTAGCGACCGGTTCATTAGTGTCTGGATCCGTTCCGGTATATGGGAACTGAATCTGAGCGCCAACATCCGTACTGACGAAGTAAGCCCCACCACTCACAGTAACCGGATAATCGACCTGATAACTCCATTCGCCGGCGCCACCGCTGATGGTCATTGTGCGGGATGATGTATTGCGCCCGTCGTAGCTCAGGCCACAATCGACAAAGAACGCATCTTCATCACTGGTAAACAGGCGGCTGGACAGGCGCTCAATGTAACGTTTCGTCTGACCGTTGATAGTACGGTTAACCACAAAGTAAACAGCATCCTCGCTGCCTTCACTGATGGAGCAGGTGCTTTCGTACTTTCCAGCGCTAGATTGTGGCGCCCAGGCGAAAACCTGCTGATCGCGCAAATAGGTAAGCACCAGCAATTTACCGTCATCACGAACGCAGAACGCGCTGCTGTACGGCACGATGCAGAATGACCAGTCGATAATGCTGTGTTTCTGGAACAGGTGGTTTGCCAGTATGGTCAGGTCAGTGCCCTGATATCCGTCGACATCGAAGGAGTAGGCCAGATCGCGCACAACGCTGCCCTTCTCCTGGATGAACAGTGCGATGTTTGCCACAGCAATAGGTGGCACGTTACTGGAACCGTTATTCCCCTGAGAGCTGAAAGAAAACGCCGACGGCGTGAGAACCTTATTCTGGTCCCCGGATATCGTATATTCCCCGCCGGAAGTCAGCGCAACCAGGTTACCAACGTCAATAAGATGGCGGATCTCATTTACCTGCCGCCCGGCGTAAGTGTATATAATGCGGTCATCATCCTGAATCGGGTTGTTCTTGCCAAAGTCTTTATAGTCTCCGGTGCGGCTTGCCCATATAGTTTGCGGGTACGCAGTAGACGCGGCAAAGTACAGACGCTGCTGATAGTAAACAACGGTGCTCGGGTAGCCGTTAACGCTGTTCCATGCGTATTTTGCCCACTTATAGCTTGCGTTAGTTGATCCAACAACCTGAGACGGAATGAACGAAACCACATCGGCAGTTGCTGTCAGGCCATCGCCAGCCACTGCTGTGATTTTTGCAATGCCGAAACCGCTGTGCAGGTACTCCCACTGGATCCCGGTATCATCTGAACCGGTACCTCCCCAGCCATCCCACGACATCCCCTCGGTATGCGAAGGTCTAAGTGTTCCGGTCTTGCCAGCAGTATTAGCGCGGTAGTAGTTGCTGTCTGCACGACGAACGTCGTTTATTGCTGTGGTTTTACTGGTTTCCCATACCGGGACGGAATCAACCGCGGGCTGCTCGAGATAGAACAGTTTTCCGACCTGCTCAGCACCGAAGATGGCTGAATTGGCCGTCAGCGTAATTGTTCCGGTGCTGGCGCTGGCGTAAACCTTCACTGTCTCGTCAACGTTGATATCTTCGAACGGTCCGTTTTTGGTGGTGACGTCGACGATCTGCCAGTTGTCATGCGCGTAGCGGCGCAGTTCTTTCGGAGGGTATGCAGGATGCACCAGCGTCAGAACGTCAGCGCTCTGCGTGAATTTAATACGGAACAGGTCAGCCTCAGCATACGGCATAGCCAGTTCGTAGATCACATTGCTGCTGTTCAGCACATACGCACCGTCTTTGATAACGCGCATATAGTTGTGCCCGAACTCCAGCGCGTACGTCTGGACGGTCGAGAACTGGAACGGGATTAACCGGCACTTGCGATCAGGGTATTTAGCAGGACCAACAAAGCGCGTACCAGGTCGGTTCTCTACACCGCCATATTGGCGAACAATGAAGTTATCGCACTTGCGCAGTGCCACCTGATACTTTGACATATCAATGCGGCCATACAGTGACGGACCAATTTCACCACCGGCAAAGCTCGGTTGAATCCAGCTAAAAGCCATTATGACAACCTCGCTGCTGTGAACTCATCTACTGGCGGTTGTGGCTCCTGCGATTCGTTCTGGCTATGTGAGCCAGCACTCAGGATCACGCGGTTGTACATCGTCAGTGCATTGTTACCGAGATCTGCGCTACCGGTCAGCGCCATATTAATGGCAGCAGCCAGACGCCAGGAAAGCGCCTCCATAAAAATGGCATCATACATATTGACGTCAGTAACCCGCGCCACGTACTTCAACCACGCTTTCGGCTGATCGGTGTAAATTAGCTTACCTGTCAGGTCCTCATTGGAACCGACAACATATTCAATGCGCTGCGCTGCGGTAGGATTACGTATGCCGGTCGGCATGATCTCGGTTATACGGACGCAATCAGATGGGTACTGGTAAGCGTACTGCCAGTCCGGAGGCGGATTATTGGTATCAGCAAGCGCCACGCGCTTAGTTGCAAAATTCCAGTCGAAGTCAGCCAGAGCAGCATCGCGGCACGCATCAAAATGCAGGGAGCACTGCCCGGCCTCTTTGCTGGCTTCATTCAGGCTGTTTATGCTGCGGCTGTTGCCGATATTGCTCAGCGCACGGTTGCAGATCTCGATAACGGAGGCCATTAATCATCCTCCCCGCCCGGATAAAATGCGTCCTTCAGCTCTTTGGCATCATCACGTTTCTGCGGAGCCAGGCCAATATCGGTGATTTGAAGCTCAACATAGTTATCTTCACCGTGATCGGTAGTGCGAGTAGATACCGAACATACGTTAGCCATCGCCATGATGGACACGCTATCGCCTACCGAAGGAAGAGCTTTTGCATTCAGGCCGAGACGTTGCAGGGATTCATTATCCAGCGTAATGCGCAGCCCCCAAGGATACTGATCTTTGGTCTCTGGTTTTCCACCTTCGCCAACAGATGAGTCAGTGCCTGTTTTCATGTTTACAATTTTCATTCTCAGGTCTCCGCATAGAAAAGCGGGGCCGAAAGGCCCCGGCTTTTAGCACTCTATTGAGCTATTACACGCCCAGCTCTTTACGCTTAGCGTCAATTTTTTCTTTGAGAGTTTTGGCGCTGGTGTTTTTATGCGGAGCTTCGCCAAACATTTCTTCGTAGATGGTACGAAGCTGGTCCAGTTCCTGAAGCTCTTCATTGGTTGGTAGCTCGTCGTCCTTCAATACAACATCACCGTCGTGATGAGGGATCAGGTTTTTCCCAGCCTTCCCGGAAAACTCCACAATTTCGCCAGGCTCGTAGAGTTTGCCGTCAATGAAGGAGCGCTCTTTAACGCGATATTTAGACATTGGTCTGCACCCCGCCAACAATGCCAGCGGTTACTTTGCCAGTGGTCGGCGCGGTACCGGTGACGGTGTAGTTAAGACGGATGTAGCGCTCCAGCTTCATCGGCAGCGTGATGACCGGTGTTTTATAACCAACGGTCAGGGATGCCAGCGGAATGACCATAGAGATCACGTCAGTTGGTGAACTGAACGCTGAATTATCATCGGTCTGCACCGTTACCGTCAGACTGGTCAGGGTGTTGAATGCCTCAACAACCTGAATAAGCAGTGGGATATCGCCATTTTTGCCGACATCCTTACTGGAGCCAGTGTCAATGACGTTGGTTGATACCGCGGTGGCCGTAATGGCCTGAGCCGCGGAGAACAAAGCCTGTTGATCAAGCAACATGATTCTCTCTCCTTACGCCGTTACGGCAGATTCAGTGTTGAGGATTGCATCCGCACGACGGATAGGAATGCCCAGGAAGGAAACGATCTTCTTACCGCCGTATTCCTCGATGGTAAGGTTCACGTTTTTGGCATTCATAGCCTGTTTGTGCAGCCATGCGTGGATGGTTTTGTTGGCATAGATAACTTCTTTGCCATCACCCAGCATTGCCACGTCGCGGGCATAGTACGCATCAACCATCATACTGATCAGATCAGCGCCGGTTGCTGCGTCTTTGGTCAGGGTTGTCACATCGATGTTGCAGATGCGGGAGATTGAACGCCAGTCACGTACGCTCAGACCCAGATCCCACTTGAACTCATCGCGGTACGCTCGGAACTGGCCGCCGTTACCGTCACTTACCAGATCGTCGCCAAGGTCTTCATGCTGGAAACCAGCTACCATGCCTTCTGGATAGATCATGTGAGCGGTATTCTCGCCCCATGACATAAACCAGATAGAAGTGTTTGTTGAGCCGCTACCACCAGCGCTGAATACGTTTTCTGCACTTGCGGCTTTACTCGCGTTCAGCGTGTTGAAGCGCGGAGCCAAGCCCATGAAAGCTTCTGGCTCAGCATCGGTGTTACCGTAGAAGGTATAGCGGGAGACTTTGTTATTGAAGCCCTGCAACTTACCCATGTTTTCAGAAACACGGAACGCGGCGGCGTTGTTAGAGCGGTCTGCCAGAGCCTTATCAACGAACCCCAGGTCGTACAGCATGCCGGTGGTATCGGTCACTGGTACGGTCTGGGTTTTGGTTGGCTGAACGCCCTGGTTATAGCGGCGCCATACCGGTTCAGGAATACCTGCTCGGATGGTGGTTTTGTGCTTTGAGCCGTCGTTACACGGCACATAGATCGCATCGGTAAGGATGTCGTTGGTTTTAGCCAACTGCTCCACGATGCGCGCGATTCGCCCGTTCTTGTCAGTACGATTGTAGATGTCAAGCAACGATGGCAGAGTTTGACCGATTAAAGCCATTTTTCATACCTCACTTTTTGGGATAGAAGGCGGAGATAAGGTCACTGCCGCCGCTTTCATGACCGCCGGTGACAACCTTGTCTTCTGACATTGCCTTGCCGACTTTGATAAACGCTTTAACAAGCGCCGGGTGATTCCCCAGACCGGTTGAGTCCAGGTATTCTTTCAGTTCTGGATCACCGAATTGGTCCAGTGCACGTTGAGCAGCGCTGAGGTTTTCGGTCAGCTTGTCGCCGCCGATTTCTTTGTCAGCTTTAACATCTGCGGCCCACTGCTCGGTGGTTTTCTGCCAGGCTTCCGTCTGCTGCTGCTGCACCATTGGGAGGATCTTGGTACCGTACAGGTCGACCATCTTCTGCGCCTGCTCGTTGCTGAGGTTCAGCTCACGCGCGATAGGCTCGAACTGCTCCAACGCTGAGGTATCAAGCTCTTGCCCTTCAGCAGGCTTGAACTCGTATTTCTCAGGAGCGCCTTCTGGCTTCTGCTCTTTGTCATCAGGCTTATCTGCTGGCTTATCACCATCTGCGGGTTTGTCTTCATGAGGCTTGTCACCTTCAGTGCCCGGCTGTGGCTTATCGCCTTCTGGTTTAGCCGGGTCAGCAGCAGGTGCAGGAGCATCGGCAGCAGGTGCGGCTGGCTCAGACGGAGCCGGCGCTGCGCCACCATCGGCTGGTTGCTCATTGCAAAGACGGCGATGCAGCAAACGATCAAATAAATTCATGGTTACTCCTGTTCACTGGCCTCTGCGGCCATCTTCAGATACTGATCCGGGCAGTGCGCCATCACGCGCTGTAATAACAACAGCGCCAGGTTGCGCTGCCCTTCATTGAATGCGGTGATGTGCGGGTCTACGTTGAAGCAGGCTCCGAACACCTGACCTTTCTCCAGCATTGACCAGACGACGCGGCGGCCCTTCTCGCTGTTCATCACAAACTGGATGTCGTCGATATCGCGCTGAGCCAGAAACTCCTGCTTTGCGGCTTTCTCAGCCTTCAGGCTGTCGTCATCAAAGTCGGTCATTGCTGAGCCCCTCCAGCTGCATTGGTGATCGCCGTAAGCGCGCTGGGGTCACTTGTCTGTGCTTCGCTCAGGGTTTTAGCGCCCTGGGCCGCCGCCATGCCCATCTCCATCGCTCTCTGCTGCTGCAATTGCTGAGCACGTTCCTGACGAATACCCTGCACCTGCTCCTGCGGAACAATGACGGTTGGCGATACGCCGGACATTTCGGAGAACGCGTCGATTGCCTGATCCACGTCGAGCTTGTCGAGGGCTTCAGGTTTGAACTGCGCGAGCTGGCCAATGAAACCTACGGTCTGAGACAGGCTGGTGAGGCCGATAGATTTCTGTGCCTGCGCCATGACTGAGATGTATTCGATACGCAGCGGCATACCCTGAAGAACGTCTGGCGGTTCAGGCAACATGTTCTTGCGGGCCATGATTGAGAACACGCGATCGATAAGCGGGTTAAGCGCTTCGTCATTCAGGCGCTCAAGCACCGGGCCAAGCATGAGCAGTTTCTCTTCCTTCATCTCGATCACCGCTTCCACCGGCATAGAGCGGGTGTTGATGTTTTGCAGCATCATGAAGAGGTCGACGAAGTAGGCGCTGTTGATGGTCTGCCTGGTGTCCTGAATGTCAGCCAGCAGATCTGCAGTATTCGGGTTAACCAGGTATGCAGGTTTGAAACCGTCCTGACCGGTCATTACGTCGAGATACGTCACATCGCCAGGCAACAGGGAAACACGCTGATTCTTGAGCGATGTCGGGCCAACCATCGGCGGGTTAGTGGCTTTATCGATCAACTGAGCTTTGCGCTTCTGCTCAACCTGAAGGGCTTTAACCTGACCGAGTGCCAGCATGCCAGGGCAGGATGATGCATAAACGTCCTCGCCGTTCACTTCCCAGCGCGGAGCCAGGATTGGGAATTCATCGAAGCCGGACTCACGCAGCAGCTTGTCGGAATCGCCGCCAGACTCAAAATATACAGAGCGATATGGTTTGTTCTTGCTGTCCATCTTCCCGCTGTCGCGGTTGACGTTAGGCGTGATGCAGTGGTTAACCTCCACCCACGTTTCATACGTGCCGTTTTCCCACATGCCTTTTACGGATGTACTGACGTTATCCAGACCGAATTCCTGCACCATCTGGCGCACAGTCATGGAGAACTGGCGAATGCAGGTGTCAACGCTACCGCGCGGACTGTTAGCCAGGTAGTAACTGCCAATCGGGAAAGGCATTGTGCGGATCACGTCCTGGTCATCTTCCAGAACAGCCATCGCGCCGGTGCCGAAAGTACCCAGGCTTGCGTACATAACAGGCAGTGACTGATACAGATTCGATTTGTTGAACACTTCGTTCATGCGACGCTGCACGACTTCAAGCCAGATTTTCACCGGGCCGTAGTCCATCATGTCAGGGTCAGGTGTTGCCAGTTTGAACCACGGACGGGCCGGGCTGGTGATGCCTGACATCATGCCACTGGACAAAATGCGCTGAGCCATTGAGCCGGTGGGATCAACAATCTTAGTGTTTCGACGATCGTCACGGTTTACATCAGACGTCAGAAAGCGGGAGCCACGCGGATTGATGAAGTCACTCAGATCACGCCAGTGCGATTCGAACGATGTGCGTTCATTCTTCAGCTGTGCGAGTTGCTTCAGCAGGCGCTCTTTTTCGGTTTCCGCCATCTCTGCCTACTCCGTTACTGACCAAGCAGCGTTTTACCGCTGGTGTTTGCGGTTGATGTGTCACCCTGCGCACCAGTCAGCAGAGTAGAGCTGCGGCCTGCTGCTGCACGGCGGCGGCGTTCTTCGTCATCACGAGAACTGACAACTGCTGCATCCTGCTCCTGTGGCGCAGCCTGTACTTCTGGCGCTGCTGGCACTGATGGCTTGCTGCCGATACACATAGCAATAGCTCCGTACGCAATTAAATTATTACCAATTTAACCACATATGATTTATTTAGCGTAGGCTATTGACACTTATAACATCAGATATTACCTTTTAGGTAATTGATGTTGATGTAACGCAGTTGATGTACGGCATATGGCACATGTGCCGCAGCGGTCCGGATGGGTTCCCTTGATGCTACTTCCCCAGCCGGGTAGCCGGAATGTGCAAGCCAGTGTTAGGCAAGCACGGACATAACGACTCACCATCGTGGCGATACGGTGTGACACCTCGGAAGAGACGAGGATGCAACGATGAGAGCATTGGATATTAGCGGGCTGTTCCACCCTACCTGATATCGAGCCAAACCAGTGCTCTCAGCGTTGTGGTGAATAAGGCATTAAACCGGTTACCACCGGTGATTGTTAGAAGCATCTGCGCAGAGTTGCTATGCCGAATAGACTGCGTACCACAACCCAATCACGCCTTAGGACCGTGATGAAGCGCCCATAAGAACGATGCTGTGTAGCTATTGGCGGTGGCAGTTTCCCTTGATGCTGACCACCGTCACTTTTACAGCAGAACGCCATTGCGATGACGTTGCGCTGTAAACCCGTAACTGCCATGGAAGGCGCCCTTGCTTCCAGTTCGCCCACTTCGGTGGGCATTTTTTTAAGGTGAGATTATGAAAACAGCTGATATGTTGGCTAAATATCTAAATGAATGGCCTTTAAAATATTCCCGCATCGTTCAAGCTGATGACCATATTTTTTATGGTGTTTTTGCCGGTAACGAAATGCATTACGAGGCGATTCCTGGTGAGCGACTTGCCGGGTTACCGCTTAGTGAAGACCATGGGACTAGCGTTACAAGTCATGACTGGATTGCAGCCCAGCGGACGGAAATGGAAAAAGGAAATGTATTTGATATTTCTCGCGCTGTTTACGCTAAAGAAAAAAGTGATGATGATTACATGCGCGAACACTTATACAACATGAAGTTGCAATGTCTGCATGCGGCGCTTATTCAGAATGGGCAATTCGATAAAACCAATGCCACCAACATTGCGGAAGCCATCAACGCTGGATTTGATGCCATCAAGTAACGCCGTGACATGTCACAATTAGCCCGCCGATGCGCGGGCTTTTTCATGCATAGGGATCGTACTCAGTCAGCGCTTTACCCTGCTGGCTTTGCTGCTGCCCATAATTGAACTGTTTTTTAGTGACCGGAGCGGCATAAGTCAGCACGTAGGCGTCGGCATTGTTCGGTGACCGGCCAAGCAATTCTTTCACCTCGTCCTTGTCCTGCAAAATCTTCCTGCTGTCCTTCAGCCTGACTTTGTATTCAGGTGCACTCAACTCATCTGCAAGATCCTGGCTGTCAAGTTGGGCGCCAAGCTTCAGCGCATCTCGGGCTGATTTGTACATCTCGCCGCGTTTGTTACCCATTTCAGGATCTGCAGTACCACTGCCGAACATTATCAGCGTCCAGTTTCTACCCCAGTTATCACCGACAGATTTAAGACCTGTGCCATAGCCGTAATCGATAAACACAGCGTCAGCCTGGTACTGATCCTCGAAGTCGGCAATCACTTTCGCAAACAGCACATCGTCAGTAGTACGCTGCCACTCCCCGAGTTTCTTGCAGTGCAGCCCCTGCCGCAGATAGATAACCGCCGGGTCTTTACCCTGGTGAGACGGGTCGACGCCAAGAACTACAGCAGCGTGCTGGACCTGTGCCGGAGTGATAACCCTGCCGACAGCTGGTTGCGTCAGGCCGGATGGAATGAACTGGTTCTCAGAAGCATCAGGGAAGATTCCGCGCACACGAACTTTCACAAAGTCGCTGTCCTCGCCGTAGTCGTCAACCCACTTCTGCAGTTGCTGCTTGTTGGTACCTTCCACGGTGCGGCTGTCAATCTGCGCGCACTTCCAGCGGTGTTTGTATTTGCGGAAGCATTCGCGGAAACGCCCAGTGTTACGCGTCGGGTTCCCGAACGCCACCCAGATGATTTCGGTGTCTTCGTCCGTCAGCGCGCCCTCGGCAACTTCCCACACCAGATCGGCAATGTTGGATGCCTCATCGAATACGACGATGATGCGCTTGCGCTCGTTGTGCAGCCCGGCGAACGCCTCAGTGTTGTGCTCAGACCATGGGATTGCATCAGCGCGCCAGCGTTTGTCATGACCGGGATCGTTGCTGTACATCGCCGTGGCGGTGCAGGTGAACCACTCTTTGGTGATAGCCAGGTTCGACCATTTGATGATTTCAGGCCATGTTTTGGTGCGCAGCTGGTTGTCGGTGTTGGCGGTCACCACCACCTTGCAGTCTTCACAGGTAGACATACCCCAGTTAATCAGCATCGAGATGAAAGCGGATTTACCGATACCGTGGCCGGATGCGCGGGCAAGCATCAGCGGCTGGTGACGTGTTGCGGGGTTCTGTAGGTGATCGCGTATTTCTCGGAATGCGTCTGCCTGCCATTTTCGCGGGCCGGTAGCATGCGCCAGCTCTGTGCCATCCTCGCCCCACGGGAACGCATACAGAGAATAGCCCAGCGGGTCATACGTGAACGAGGCGATATCCTCGACGAGTTGCTCTTCTGGCGACATGGCTGCGGCTGTCATTCTTCACCACCAGCCTGCTCTTTCACGCGACGGCGGGCCTTCGCCATGCGGTCGGCAATGGTGACGGTGCCGGAAACCTCCAGGCGCTCTTTGAACGCATTGACGTCGACGTGCTTACCGATAAGCTCGAGGTTCTTCACCTTGTCAGGCCATTTGATTTTTTTGAGGATTGTCTCTATCGAATCCTCGTTCATGTTCATGATGGTCGATGACAAATCGAAACCGCTCAGTGTAGTACGCCATATCTTTGGCCACTCGCGGATAGGCTTCAGGGTGCCGTCGTCGTTCAGGATATCCAGCACATCCATCTGGTCTATTTCCACCAGCCTGAGCAGTACGTAATCGGCACTGACGCGCAAGCGCTTGTTGCGCTCTTCCATCAGTTCGGCGATCCGTTTCTGGATACGCTCATCACGCATCATGACGCTGGCTTTGACCGCTGCCGTATTTGGCGAGAATCCTGCGTTAATCGCTGCCTGAGTCTGATTCTCAGGGCATTTGGTATATTCCTGCGCGTAAGCCTCCTGCATCGCTGTAAGTGGCTTATACTGCGTTGATTTACGTTTTGGTGCTTTTGGTTCTGCGGGCATTGTTACCACCGAAGTAATAATTACCGTTTTGGTAATAGTAACACGCAAAACAAAGCCGCCATAGTCGGCGGCCATTGCTAAATAAGTTTAAATTCATCGTCAAATGTCTGACCGTTATTAACCATTCCATCATGCACAACGCTGTAGTGCATACAATCGCGGAGAGACATTGGTTTTTCAAACTCAAGCCAGAAACAATCAACATAAGCCTTACCCAACCAGAATCCTCCGCCATACTCTTTTGCTCGTTGTATTATCAGCCAGCTACCATCTGGTACGCTTTCGATAAACTCACCCCGATAGATGATCGTGCAATTTGGATTTTTTGACCCCATGTTATTTCACCGAAAATTACTGTATAAATACACAGTACAATTACAATGAAATTCCGTCAACATCTCCGTGACATGTCACACTGGCAACTTAGTCTCATGCCAGCCACGCGTCACCCAACATGCTGAATCACCATCACACGGGCATGAATCGACTGGCAGCGCATCGCCGCACTTACCGCAACGTTTTCTGCTGATCGATTTTATACGCCCACGCACGCGTGCATCATCCTGGCGTATAAGCAACGCGATGTACTCGTTCATGTCATACGGCGCACGACCAGGGCGACGGGCGGCGCAGTTTCGAGCCAGCATCTCCAGTTCCTGCTCGTCGAGTTGCAATTCAAGTTTGCGCTCACCGGCTTCCGCCTGTCGGGCACGTTGCGCTTTTTTGCGCTCTGCTGCGGATTTAGCCATCAACCTTCTCTCCATGCCTGGTTTCTGGTTTTAAGTCCATTGCGCTTGGCATTTCTCTGAATCCGTTTCAGCTCTTCCCTGGACTGCTCTGGAGTTATTTCTCCTCTCATAACTCGTTCAACAAGACTCCTTCTAACTTCCATACTGTCAGCTATAAGACCTTGTTCTTCTAGCTTCTCGATATTCACGCGCTTATCAAGGCGAGCATCCCAACTTGAGCGTCTCATCATTCAGCCTCCTGCCGCGGTGCTGCTGAGAAATGCTCGACACCTTTAGCCCAAATAGCTTTGATGGTCGTCCATGTGACAGGAACGGTGATTTCAATTCTTCCGCTGCCGTCGCAGGTTTCGCAATCATCATCACCAAAACACTCTGGGCAGTTTATAAATTTCTTTTCTGAAAACTCACCGGACAGCACACTCTTTGCGCCGTTCTCAGCGGTTAGTTTCTTCTGGACCAGCACGTAACCATCCTGAGTTACCGGAGAGTTGCCAGCCTCATAAGCAACACGCAGCCAGTGGTAAAATGCCTCAGTGGTTACACAACCACAATCGACGTCTATCGGCTCATTTTGCTGTGATAGCCACTGATCGAATGGCAACCTGCAATCGACCTTTTCTTTGGCATCACCAGAATGGACTACCATGTCGAGGTGTTGCTCGGTATGGTTGCCAGCCTTAAGCATGGCGGCGCGGCAGGCGTCAGGGCATGTCAGCATTGAGACGGCATTCCACGTCTTCACGTCGATTAAATTAAAAGCATCATCCGACAACACATCTTCAAGGTGATTAAGCAGCACGCTAACCGCATCCGGAAGCGGCACTACCGGAGCTGGCGGCGGTGCGGTGTAGAGCGGCACAGCATCTTCATGGAAAGATGAGTAGTATCCACACGGTCCCTTTTTGAACGTACCAACAGGCTCAGCACCAAACGCCGCTATCACCCCATCAATCACCTTCACAGCATCAGCCATTGCGTAGCCGAGATTACCTCCGTCACTTTGTGCGGCTGCTTTGCTGAGTATTTCGCTTATCTGGTGCAGGCGATCGAGTGATACAGGACCGTGCGCCGGGTGGTTAGTTTTCATGGGTTAGTCCTCACCTTTGAAGTCTCTTTCGTGGCCGTTCTTTTTTAGCATGCGGTCAATAAGGTCAACATTTCGCGCCCAGGCCTTATCTGAATCATCATCACCACAACCGATCATTGATGCGCAATCGTCGGTAAGGCGCTTAATTGCCTCAAGTTGAGAGGGAGTTACGTCTAGCTTCATGCTCACTCTCCCTTCACGCCAAGGCCAGCGGCTGTGGCTGATTCTTCATGTGCGCGTTTAGCAGCGTTAAGGATTGCTGCCAGTGGCGTATAGCCGCCATCCATTCGGATGGTATTGTGGATGGTTGCCATCGTGTCTCTCAGCTTGCTATGACTAGCAGACAGCACTGCAATCCTGTCCCGATAGTCAGTCACCATCCGGCGTACCTGCTCCAGTGGCGTAACGCTGCCACCATCTGGCGGGTCCATGTACTGAGTTCCGGGTAGGAGTTCGCAGAGGGCATTATCCAGCGCTTCAAGTAACGCCTGTTTATCACGTAGAGCTTCTTCCAGTTCAGCAACATGACATTCGCTATCAATGAGGTTGTTCTCTGCGGCTTCCAGCCCATCCTTCAGGCGTTTTGTTTCGCGCTGAACGTGTTCACTGATAAACCTCAAGCCAAGAGCGGACGCACTACCCTTCGGGGTTAAAAGTCCAAGCTGAGTACAGATAATTGTTGCTGTGTACCCGCACCGCCAGCCAGCAGCCGCATCAATGACTGTTTCCGCAAGAATGTTTCTCAGGTCATCCCTACCGAAATTTGTGCCAGTGAAAGCCTGGCTGATCGCTTCATCTGTCAGCGCCTGTTTGTTGAGTGCTGTCATTGGGCTGCCTCCAGCTCAATGCCGGAGTTTGCAAATTCACCGTGCAATTCAGACCGTTTCTTTTCAATGGCATCAGCAGCAGCATTTTTCTCAGTGAAATAACCAACATTGATTGACTTACCTTCGTGCATAATCACTGCTCTCCACTTATTGTCTCTGTTGCTCCAAGAAACGCCTTTAACTCCTGACTTATTGGTTGATTGCATTCTTCGGTTAAATCCATTTTGGCTTAACGATGCCTGTCGGAGATTAATGATTCTGTTGTCCTTTCTGTCTCCGTTTATGTGATCCATTATTCCTAGCGGGAATTCTCCAAACTCATATAGCCACGCGAGCCTATGAGCAAAATACACTCTTCCATCTATTCGAATCCGCAGATATCCATGAGAGCTTACTGAACCAGCAATAAACCCTTTCATGGCCCTGCTTGATGTTGTTTTTATCCTAGTGAAAACACCTGTGGCGCTATCGTAATTAAAAAGCTCTTTAAGGCGATCCTGAGTTAGCATCACTGACCTCCTATGCGAAGTTGTGCAGCTAATGCGTGTAACATGCCTACCGCATGATGTGCCGGTGCTGTGTTGGCCATCATCGTTTTTATGCAATTGATTGCCTCCTCCACACCCTGCGCCCGTACTTCAGCCAGGAAAGCGTCGGTGGATGGGGTTTTTGCATACACTGAATCCACCGTTTGGAGTAGTTCGGTTGCGTCTTCCATTGCGCCACGCCAGTCCATGCGGCCGCCACTATGCTCAAGAATCGAAACCGCCAGCGCGCGGATGAATATATGGCGCTCACGCGCATGAGCATTCTCCGCCGCCAGCTCCCTGCACTTGCTCTCGGCGTTAGCGAGCTGTACTGCCATGTTGGTTGAGCGAACAAACTGCACTTCAAGCTGTGTAGCCAGATCGCTAATCAGTTGCGCCAGACTGCGCACGTCGACAGCACCGCATGATGCTTTCAGTTCAGCAGCACGTTCATGTCCTAACTTCGCCAACTCAATGATATTGCTTCCCATTATTACCCTCGCTTACCCGTATAAGTTATTGATTAGTTTGATAACTAAAAGGATCGTTATTTGATACCAATCCCGTGCCTGGCGATTAACAGCGCATCAGCTATGGCCTGGCCTTTCGCTTTTGCATCCAGCGCCCTGAGTTCCGGGTATAGCTGAATGGCCCGGCTGCGCGCCGCGTCTTTATCGCTACCGATCAGCCCGGCTGACTTCTTCCAGGCCTGCGGCGTAACCAGCGTGTACGGAATGTTCAGCCCCTGAAGGATCCCCTCCGCTACCCCAGCGGCATGACCGAACGTGAACATGCTCGCCGTTCCCTGCCCTGGCATTGCGCCTACCTGCTCGAGGTACGCGTGCGTAATTCCGTACTTACGCATCCATGCCGCTACCGCTGCGCCGTTGATTCTGGACTTGGTTCCAACCTTGATGGTCGGCATTGCCAGGTGGTCGATGTATCCGCCATGCTCAGTTATCAGGACCAGAGATCCGCTGCATCCAGGGTCAATCCCTAATACTGCCGCCATGATTTACCTCTCAGGTAATTTAAAACCACAAATGAGTTAATTTCAATAGCAATGCGCATATTTTATTACCCTTTTGGTAATTCACTGGATGTAAAAAAATGCGCTACTGCGCCGTTGCAAATAATCACTTCTACGAGCTGTCACCCCTGATGTGGATGATATGCCTGGCCAGTTTCTGCTGCCACTGGTACTGGTTTAACTGGACATCTTCGTACTTCCAGAAATCGATAAACGCCTTCAGCTCTGTTTTCTTCACGTCACTATGCACCGGAGTTCCCCAACCACGTGACTGTTCAGTGAAATCGAGATCCGGCTTCCATTCATCCGACATCGCAAATTGTTCCTCCGAAAAGTTATCCACAGGATTTTTCGCGCGCGCGTTATGAGTGGGGTTTATATGGGGTTTAATATCTTCTCTTCTCTTCTCTTCTCTGGTCCGCTTTTTGTCCGCTTCTGATGCGGACGCTTTGCGGACATTTCTCTTCCTGTCTGCGTCCTGCGCACGACGCTTGGCAGACTGTCCGTTATGGGCTTCAAAGCGCGGCATTACTAGGCTTTCGCCTTCTTCTTCCAGCCATCCGACAGCCATCATTGCACGCGCGAATCCGGGGAAGCCGATCAGGTCGTCGAGAGTCTCCGCACTGTATCCGTCAAGAAAACCGTCAACAGAGTGGACATCAAAAAGACACCATGCGTAATGTAGTCCGCCAACTATCCGCAATCTGTCCGCTTTCAATGCGGACGCCATGCGGACAACTTTAGGGTGCGTGTGCAGGTCGGCACGCATCTTGATCCAGTCACCGGCCATAGCTAACCCCCATATAAGCACGTATGAATTCAGCCGCCGCCTGTGCGTTTATGGCGTTACCATAGCCTTTGAGTCGGCCGACGCGGTTGCTGCTTGCCACTCTTGCCACCCCGGGCTCGACTCGTCCCAAGCGCGCGGCAGCCCCATCAACCAGCGGGAATGTGCCGGGTTCAACTGGACGCCATTTGCCATCTCGACAAAAGAGCCAGTCCGCATCTCGCCAAAAACCGTTAACCTCAAGGGGCCGGTAATCCCCGCGAAGTCCTGCAAACGCTGCTGGGTCTTGCTGCCGTCCTGTCGATACATATTCATGGCCGCATCCTCTGATGGCGATCGGGTGTTGCTCGTTGTCGGTGTGGGCCAGCCCATCATGAATGCCTGCCTTGGTAGCTGGTCCAGTCGTTCCTTCCCATCCCGCTGCGCAGTCATTCCCGCAGAGTCCTTCCAGTCGCGTGACGTTGGCGTTACCCACCCCATCAACGCAGTTGCTGATTGCAATCCCGGCGCCGGTCCGCGCTTCTTGTCCGGCGGCCTCGGTCCGCCTGTCATATCTCCCACTACTGGCGTGGGCCACCCAGTAAGCTCGCTCTCTGATGTGCGGCGCACCGATGCCCGCAGCCGGGAACGGCGTAATCCCGAAGGCGTACCCCATTCTTTCCACGTCATTTTGTACAAGGTCGAACCATGGGTCCGCACGACCTCCTGCAACCTGCTCGCCAAAGACGCGCTCAGGCCGGCACTGCTTGATAAGCCAACCAAACGCAGGCCACAGATGCCTGTCGTCATCAAACCCAGAGCCTTTGCCAGTCGCGGAGAAAGGCTGGCATGGGCAACTTCCTGTCCATATCGGTTTGTTATCAGGCCACCCGGCCAAACGCAGAGCATGTGACCAGACGCCAATTCCGGCGAAAAAGTGGCATTGGGTAAATCCTCTGAGGTCGTCAGGTGTGACATCTTCAATACTCCTTTCATCAACTTCGCCTGGTGCAATATGACCGCCGGCGATCAGGTTGCGCAGCCATTGAGCTGCAAATTGGTCGATTTCGTTGTAGTAGGCTGCTGTGATCATGCTGCCTCTCTTGCCATTCTGGCGGCCTTCATCTTTTCCGAACGAAGCTTTGCCTGTCGGCGTGCCCGTTCGTTATTGCACTGCACACACTCACCGCTAAGGGTGTAGCGCTCGCTATCATGACCGTGGATGCATTTCTTCCCGGTGTAGAAGCGAGTAAGGCCCAAATCGAGAGCCTCACGCTGGGTGATTCGCTTCATCGGATTACCTCTTTGTTATTTATCTTTGGTAATTTTGCACTAAGGAGAAAAAAGATCAACCGTATATGGTTTTTTATTACCGTAAAGGTGTTTTATGCAGGAAGGAGCCGCCAGGGGATGACGGCATTGATGGGGTCAGAGGGATTATCGGTCGTAGAAGAAGAGCACTAATTCAGGTTTAGACTTTGTCCATTCGCGGGAACGACATGCTTTAAACAGTCCATCCATCAGTCGCTTACCTGGCATCTTGCGGCGTCCGGTCAGATGCGTCTGGATGTAATGACTGGTGGTTCCGGCTTCATCTGCAAATGCTTCACGCTCATCAGGAGACAGTCCCAGCCAGTGCTTTTTGAAATCAAATTTTTTTTCGTCACTCATATTTTGCTTATCTCAGCCTGTCTATTCATATCTGAATTATTACCTTTCTGGTGAAAAAATCAATGATTATTACCGTTATGGTAACTTTACCTTTATGGTAATATTCATTTAAATTTAGTCAGTTAGGTAACATTAAATGGACAAATACAATAGCTATGAAAAGTATTTATGACATAAGACGTAAAAACCTTAACGAAATCATCCGCCGGGATTTCGATGACACCCAGTTGCGCTTTGCCGAACGGGTGAAGCGTTCGCAGAACCTGGTCAACAGGTGGTGTACTGGTATCAAAAATATCGGACCGAATGCCGCGCGTATCATTGAAGAAGCAGCACGCAAAGAAAAGTTCTGGCTCGATGTCGATCACGAACTTGACGCAGTACAGGCTGATATCTTTATTCCGGCCACTGATGATGGCGAATGGACTGTAGAGAAACAGGCTGCAGCCACGCTCAATGCCTGGATGAGAAAGAACAGTGAAATGACATCCGAAAAGAAAGTTGCTGTTGCAGCTGGAATTGGCCCGGCCACCGTTAACCGCATCATGAAAGCGGAAGTCAGCACAACTATCGGCGTTCTTTCCTCCCTGGCGCGCGCGTTCGGGCATGAAGCATACGAGATGATTATTCCCGTCGGTGCGCCGGGTGTTATCGACTATGACCACCGGATGTATGCAGCTCTGCCACAGGAAGAGAAAAACAAGATCACCTCATTCATCAATTTCGTGTTTGAGCAGAACAAAAGCAAGTAATCCCCCGCCATTCTGACGCTTTACCTGCCCAATGGCGGTAAGCTCACGCCTCACTCAATTACCAAAATGGTAATTTTTTCTCGTCATACCTATTGACACAATCACTTTTTGATCTGATTATTACCCAAAAGGTAATACATGAGCACGTCGCTCAGGCAGAAACCACCACTTCGTGGATTTCCTGCATCTTCAAGTATTACCAAAACGGTAATAGTGAGGTTTATATGCAGTGGAAAGTCATCAATGGGTGGTACTGCGTTACAGCTTGCGGGCTGATGAGCTGGAAGTTCCGCACGCTGGGTGAAGCAATGAACTGGGTATTCGTCAGCAAGCTGGCGGTAAAAACAGAAATGGATATGGGGGTGAGCAAGTGAGCGAATTAGCAATTATCGAAATTGCGCCAGATATGGCGCCAAGAATTTACGTAGAAAACGGTCTGGAAAAGTTCCTCGAACAGATCCGCGAAAGCGTTAATGAAGTTCCTGACCTGAGTACTGCCAAAGGTCGTGCCCGCATTGCATCTCTGGCAGCACAGGTTTCTCGCAGCAAAACAGCAGTTGAAAAGCCTGGCCGCGATTACCTTCGTCATCTGAAAGAAGCCGTCAAACCTGCTGAGGCTGAACTTCGTCGATTTGTATCGGCCTGCGATGAGATGCGCGATGAGGTTCGCCGCCCGCTTACCGAATGGGAAGCAGAACAGGAACGCATCAAGGCAGAAGAAGCCATGAACGCGATGCACGTCGAAGCGCTGGAGATGAACATTAAGTTCGACCAGGAGCTGGCGGCCAAGTTCGAAGCGGACCACGAGATGGCCCTGCTTATGAATGACGCATTCGACCGTGAAGTGGCAGAGAAGAAAGCGGAAGCCGAGCGCCAGCGCATTGCTCATGAAGAAGAGTTGAAGCGCCAGGCAGAAGAAAAGGCCAAGCGTGAAGCTGAAGAGAAGATCGAGCTCGAACGCGCTGAATCTGCACGTCGCGAGGCTGAATTAAAGTTCAAGGCTGAGCAAGCAGAGCGTGACCGTATTGCCACAGATCAAAAAGCTGAAGCAGAGAAGAAGGAAGCCGCTGATCGTGCCGAGCGCGAAAAGCAGGAAGCTATCGCAGCCGAACAACGCAAAGCACAGGAAGAAGCAGATCGCATTAAGCGCGAATCCGAAGCAAAAGAGGCTGCTCGCCTGGCTGAAGAGAAACGCATCGCTGATGAAGCTGCAGCGCGCGCCGCTGATGTGGAGCACCGTCGGGCAATTAATGCTGCTGCCGTTCAGTCGCTTATCGATCAGGGCATTCCAGAAGACTGGGCCAAAGCCTGCGTAGTCGCTATCGCTCGCGGGAAAGTTCCGGCAACAACCATCAACTACTGAGGTAGCTATGCACATTCAGCAATTCAATAACCTGAAAAAAATAGCAACTCAGTTCAGCAATGACTACCAGTTGTCATCTGAACTGTATGACCGCCACGTTGAGCTGATCGAAGCAGTCGCTGGTTGCGAAATGGAAGAGTCATTCAAACGCGCCATTCTCCGTGCCGGTGTTCGTTATGAAGTTCTCGAGGCGGCACTTGAAAGTGATGATTTCGAAGAGCTGATGTCGTCATTCAAACGTGAATTTACTGGCGTCATCGCACGTCTTGACCTTGCTGACCAGATCGACAGCAAAAGGAATGCAGCATGAATACCGGTATCTACTACGACATCAGCAACGAGGACTACCACGCCGGTGACGGCGTGAGTAAGTCACAACTGGATATGGTGGCCAAGAACCCTGCACTTCTGAAATGGGTCAAGGCAGCGCCGGAAGACGAAGAGAAGAAATCCGCACTGGATATGGGCACTGCGTTGCACTGTCTGCTTCTGGAGCCAGATGAATTCGATAAGCGTTTCATCGTGGCGCCACAGTTCAACCGCCGCACAAATCAGGGAAAAGCAGACGAAGAAGCATTCCTGAAAGACGTTGCCGGCATGGGTATGACGGTGATGGATTCTGAGCAGGGCCGGAAGCTGAAACTGATGCGCGACAGCGCAATGGCCCACCCTGCGGCGCGCTGGATGCTGGAAGCACCAGGACACTGTGAAGCGTCGATGTACTGGAATGACGAAGAGACTGGCGAACTGTGCCGAATCCGTCCTGATAAATGGCTGAACGAGCACAACGTGATTGTCGATGTGAAAAAGGTTGCAGACATGGATCGCTTTGCACGTCACATCGAGGAATTCCGCTACCACGTCCAGGACGCCATGTACCGCGAAGGCGCACTGAAAGTAACCGGGCAGCCACACGGATTCTTCTTCCTGGCTGTGAGCGAAACCATCGACTGCGGTCGATACCCGGTCCGCGTATTCGAGCTGGATGCACCGGATGTTGACGCCGGGCACCAGTTATTCCGCCGGGATCTGAATACCTATCACGAATGCCGCATCAGCGATGAATGGGGCGGTGTGGAAATTATTAAACGCCCTGAGTGGGCACGCAAACAGGATATGTACGTATGAGCAATGAAATTGCAACTATGAACGCACCAGTAGATACAGCTATTGCTGGCACCGCTGCCACCATTTTTAGCCCTGAAGGTTTGAACCAGTTGATGAAGTTTGCCGAGGTCATGTCTCAAAGCCGTGTGACCGTACCGGCTCACCTCGCCGGAAAGCCTGCTGATTGCATGGCTGTGGCAATGCAGGCTGCTCAGTGGGGCATGAACCCATTCGCCGTCGCGCAGAAAACTCATGTCGTTAGTGGAACTCTCGGTTATGAGGCCCAGTTGGTAAATGCGGTTATCACCACGATGTCGCCAACGAAAGACCGTATCAACTATGCGTGGTTTGGACCGTGGGAAAACGTGATTGGCAAGTTTGTAGAGAAAACATCCCAGAAGGGAAATGCCTACATTGCGCCAGCGTGGACATTGAAGGATGAAGCGGGATGCGGCGTACGTGTATGGGCAACGATGAAAGGTGAAGATGAACCACGCGTTCTGGAATTGCTCCTGTCCCAGGCCCAAGTTCGCAACTCAACTCTTTGGGCGAGCGATCCTAAACAACAGCTTGCATACCTGGCAACCAAGCGCTGGTCACGCCTGCACTGCCCTGACGTAATCATGGGCGTCTATACGCCAGACGAACTGCAGGAGACAACACCGCGTGTTGAGCGCGACATCACGCCATCTGCGGCAACGGCTCAGGGGATGAACAGCCTGATCAACTCAAAGCCTGAGCAGAAGCAGGAAGATCGTCAGCAGCATAAAGACGATCGCGGTCCTGAAGAGATTCTGCACGCATTTTCCGGCGCAGCGATGAACTACAACACCCAGGCTGACCTGGACAAAGCGTACAAATACGTTGCTCAAAAACTGGCTGGTGATGATGACCTTTTGGCAAAAGCAACTGACGTTTACACCATCCGTTGTGACGAACTGAACGAAGTACCGATGTAACCACCACTGCGGCGCCGCGCGCGTCGCAAATGCAAGAGAGGTAATGATGAAAAGAGCATTTGGCAAAAAGGAACTGATGGCAGTGGTGCCGGTATCGATGAGCACCATTGACCGCATGGAGCGCAATGGCGAGTTCCCACAGCGCTTCTGGATCACTGATAAACGTTGTGCATGGAATGCTGAAGAGGTTGAAAACTGGCTTGATGAGCGTCAGGCCACCAGCCCGGCAGAGTTCACCGGAAAAAAGCCGCCGGTTGATCAGCGTGTTTACCGCCCAGTAAGTAACGCCGCATGACAGCGCTGATCAGGCACTGGGAAAAATGGTCAGGATGGTACTTATTCCTGACCGCCGTTTCCGCCTGGCTGTATCTGCTGGCGGTAATTTTCAGAGAAGGCTGGATCCGATGAGCAAATTAACCCGTCTTGAAAAGTATCACCTGAACTATGTTTCTCAGCGTCAGGCTTCAAAGGTTGTCGCCGTTACTCCGGCGGCGATGGAGGTAGAAAAGCGCGCTGTTGAGCGTGAATCGAAAGGCCAGTACCGCATTGCGGCCAGACTCTGGTTGCTGTGTATGGATGTAGCGGTAGGTGAAGTGGAGCGCGCCAGAATAGCGATACGCCGTGATCAGTGCATATCGAGAGGTAACGGCCTGCGCCGTGGCGAATACGCAGGAATCGGATGTCGCGGGGTGGTGTATGACTAACTCCCACGACAATATCCGCATAGGCAGTATCACGTTGGTTTATTCCACATTGCGCCGAGGGTGGTTGGCACCCGGCGGCCAGGTTATCAGAAACCCATTAAAGGCTCAGCGCATTGCTGAGCTTATGAACAGCAAGAAGGTGGCAGCATGAGCAAGGTCGGTGATTATTTCTTTGAGTTCCCTGCATCAAGAGGAACACAGGGTAGCACAGTAACTTATATGATGACGGTTCCAGCTCGTGCACTGACACGCGTTCTTGCTTCAGATAATAACGGAAGTACGCTAGAGCGCTCACAACGCGAAATTAATCCAGCACGCGTGAAGAAGTTTTATCAATATCTTGTCAACGCCTACGAAAATAAAGAGCCATTCATCATCCCGCCATTGGTTGGTAATTGTGACTCGATCATTGAATTTGATGAGTTTGGTAATACGAATGTTGGCGTAGCGCGGTTCCCGATGGATGCCGAAATAAAACTGTTTGATGGCCAGCACCGTGCTGCTGGTATCGCAGAGTTCTGTCGCACTTACGGCGAGCCTATTAGCATTCCAATTATGCTGACGCACAATCTTCCTCTGAAAGCTCGCCAGCAGTTCTTCTCAGATATCAACAATAACGTTTCCAAACCGGCAGCGGCGATAAACATGGCCTACGACGGGCGTAATGAAGTGGCTCAGGGGATGGTAACGTTCCTGTCGCAGCATGACACCTTCGCAGAGGTCACCGACTTCGAGCACAACGTCGTTCCTGCGAAAAGTAAGCTGTGGGTGAGTTTCAAAGCGCTGAGTGACGCGACGGCAAAGTTTGCCAACGCTAGCAGTAAGCCGCTGGAAATGGGCGACATCGAATCCATCTGGGAGGCCTGGTTGGCCCTGACGCAGATCGAGGCGATTCGTCACGGCACCAGCCAAGCGGATTACAAGCGCGACTACATTCAGTTCCACGCGGTGATGATTAACGCCTTCGGCTACGCCGTTCAGCGGCTGATGGCTGATCACTCAATCGTCGATATAGTCCGGATGATTGAAGATTTGGCGAGCAATGCGGGCTTCTCTGAGATGGAAGACTTCTTCCTGATTTCACGTTGGGGTGGTATCTGCGCTAACACCGAAAAAGATCGTCCAACGATTATTGCCTCTGTTCCCGCGCAGAAAGCTGCTGCTGAACGCCTGGTGCAGAGCATCAAGTCGAAGAATCTTCAGGAGGCGGCATGACTGGTAAATACACTCTGATTTATGCTGATCCTCCTTGGTCATACCGCGACAAAGCAGCCGACGGCGAGCGCGGCGCCGGGTTCAAATACCCGGTAATGAACGCTCTGGATATCTGCCGCCTGCCAGTGTGGGATTTGGCTGCAGACGATTGCCTGCTGGCTATGTGGTGGGTGCCGACGCAGCCGGTTGAAGCGCTGAAGGTAGTCGAGGCGTGGGGCTTCAAGCTGATGACTATGAAGGGATTCACCTGGCATAAGACGAACAAGCACAAAGGCAACAGCGCGATCGGCATGGGACATATGACCAGGGCGAACAGCGAAGACTGCCTGTTTGCAGTACGTGGCAAATTGCCAGCCCGCATGGATGCTTCAATATGCCAGCACGTTACGGCTCCGCGTCTGGATAACTCCAGAAAGCCTGACCTTATCCGCGAAAAACTGGTGCAGTTATTGGGTGACATTCCTCGCATTGAGCTGTTCGCCCGCCAGTCTTCTCACGGGTTTGATGTATGGGGTAATCAGTGCGATGGTCCGGCGGTGCAGTTACTGCCTGGCTGCTCCGTACCAATTGTGAGGACTGAGGCCGCATGACCATGTTCAATGAGGCGGAGCTAATCCGCCAACTGGAAGAGCAGAGATCTGTAATCGTATTGCGTGATAGCGAGATTTCACGATTGCAGGGAGAAGTTGAATTGCTGGCGGAGGCATTAAAAAATACACCACCAGCGCAGACAGAACGTGATTATCTTGGCAGAAAGAAATAGCAGTTACTCACCCTGCATCCACTTCTCAAACTTCGACGGGGAGAACGGCACCAGATCGGTGTGCTCCCCGTTAATCCAGCCATCAACCATATCCGCCCACTGCTGCAACATGTAGGCGCGCTGCCTGGCGTACTCTGCTTTGTTGTATACCGCACGCACTCCCTTTTGCTCATGCGCCAGCGCCTTTTCAATCCAGTCAGATGGATAACCAGCCTCATGCAACAGCGTGCTGGCTGTGCGGCGAAGGTCGTGCACAGAGAATTCATCCAGATGCCCGCCGGCATCATTCACCGATTCTACAGTGGTATTGATCAGCCTGTTCAGTGCGCCATTGGATAATGGCTTGCTGACAGAATAGCGCCCTGGCAAAAGGTAATCACTTCCACCAGCACACATCTGCAGGCCAATCATCAGATCCTGCGCCTGCTTTGGCAGGTAGATAACATGCGCACGGCTTCCCTTCATTCGTTCCGCCGGTATCGTCCATGTCCATTTTTTGAAATCGACTTCTGACCATGTGGCATGGGTGAACTCGCTTTTGCGAACCAGGGTGAGCAGCACCAGTTTTAATGCCAGTTTCATTGTGGCCATAGCCCCGACATTATCCAGCGCCCGGAAGAATACGCCTATCTCTTCAGGTTGCAGCGTGCGGTCGCGCGGCTTGAACATGGCTATTGATGAAGGCTTGATATCAGCAGCAGGATTAAACAGGCCATGCCCGCGGTCATTAGCATGTCGGTATACGCTGCTGATTATCTCTCTGGCTTGCACTGCCGTAGCCCGGCCGCCACGTTCAACAATGCGATCGCACAGGTCACGCACCATGCCAGTGGTTATCTCGGCCATCATTTTGTTACCCAACACCGGCATGATATCGCGATCGATAACGGCCTGTTTCATCGCCCTGGTACTGTCAGCCAGAATGACGTGCTTCATATAGCTGTCGGTATGTACCGCGAATGTCTCAGCACCACGGATCTTTTTGATACCGTCACGTTTAGCCGCAGCTGGCGACAGGCCTGATTTTAACAGTTTTTTTGCAGCAATGAGTTCTTCTCTCGCTTCCGCAAGGCTGATACCGTCACGACCGTACTGACCGATGACCAGAGTTTCCCGGCGTCCGTTAATGCGGTAGTCGTACCGGAAAGAGACAGAACCGGAAGTAAGCACCGCAACATACAGCCCGTCACGATCCGAAACCTTATACAGTTTGTCCTGCGGCTTGAGGTTTTTCAGTTTGGTATCAGTAAGCACAATTCACCCGTAAAGCATCCATGGTTTGACGGTATGAAGAGTATACCTTTAAGGTAATACCGTCACCTGTACCGATGAAAAATGTGAGATAGAGTGAATAGATATGATGTGATATAAATAAAAACCCTCTGTAAAAACAGAGGGTTGATTGCATAACTGAATAGAAATGATTAGCTGTGAGTTAGCTGTACATCATTCCCACTCAATGGTAGCCGGTGGCTTACCGCTGATGTCATACACCACACGGGAAATGCCGTTCACTTCGTTGATGATACGGTTAGAGACGCGGCCTAAGAAGTCATACGGCAGATGCGCCCAGTGTGCGGTCATAAAGTCGATGGTTTCGACCGCGCGCAGAGAGACAACCCAGTCATATTTACGGCCATCGCCCATCACGCCAACGGAACGTACCGGCAGGAACACGGTAAACGCCTGGCTGACTTTGTTGTACAGGTCAGCTTTGTGCAGCTCTTCAATGAAGATAGCGTCCGCACGACGCAGCAGGTCGCAGTACTCTTTCTTCACTTCGCCCAGCACACGCACGCCCAGACCAGGGCCCGGGAACGGGTGACGGTACAGCATGTCGTACGGCAGGCCCAGTTCCAGACCAATTTTACGCACTTCGTCTTTGAACAGTTCGCGCAGCGGTTCAACCAGACCCATCTTCATCTCTTTCGGCAGGCCGCCCACGTTGTGGTGAGATTTGATGACGTGCGCTTTACCGGTCGCGGAAGCTGCGGATTCGATCACGTCCGGATAGATGGTGCCCTGCGCCAGCCACTTCACATCTTCCAGCTTCAGCGCTTCTTCGTCGAACACTTCCACGAACACTCGACCGATGATCTTACGTTTGGCTTCCGGATCGTTCTCGCCTTTCAGCGCTTCCAGGAAGCGCTGCTCGCCTTCCACGTGAACAATGTTCAGGCCAAAGTGGTCGCCGAACATGTCCATCACCTGCTGGGCTTCGTTCAGACGCAGCAGACCGTTGTCTACGAACACACAGGTCAGGTTTTTACCGATTGCGCGGTGCAGCAGCATGGCGGTTACGGAAGAATCCACGCCGCCGGAAAGGCCGAGGATCACTTTGTCGTCGCCAACCTGCTCGCGAATACGGACAACGGCATCATCGATGATTTTCGCCGGAGTCCACAGGGCTTCACACTGGCAGATATCGCGTACGAAGCGCTCCAGCATGCGCATGCCCTGACGGGTGTGGGTCACTTCCGGGTGGAACTGCACGCCGTAGAAGCGTTTTTCTTCGTGCGCCATAATGGCGAACGGGCAGGTCTCGGTGCTGGCAACGGTAACGAAGCCTTCCGGGATCGCGGTCACTTTGTCGCCGTGACTCATCCACACGTCAAGCAGCGGTTTGCCGTCGGCGGTCAGAGAATCTTCGATACCGCGAATCAGTGCGCTGTCGGTCTGTACCTCAACCTGGGCGTAGCCGAATTCACGCTCGTTAGAACCTTCAACGTGGCCACCCAGCTGCATTGCCATGGTCTGCATACCGTAGCAGACGCCGAAGACCGGCACGCCGGCGTTGAAGACGTACTCAGGCGCGCGCGGGCTGTTTGCTTCGGTGGTGCTTTCCGGGCCACCGGAGAGGATGATGCCGCTCGGGTTGAACTCACGGATTTGTGCTTCAGTAACATCCCATGCCCACAGTTCACAGTAGACGCCCAGTTCACGTACGCGACGTGCAACCAGTTGGGTGTACTGCGATCCGAAATCGAGGATGAGAATGCGATGTTTATGAATATTGTCTGTCATTTGACGATAATTCCGAGGCAAGTGAAACAATAACAAAACGCCCGGTTTAAAACCGGGCGCGGAAACTTATCAGGAGCCCAAGCGGTAGTTCGGGGACTCTTTGGTGATAGTCACGTCATGAACGTGGCTTTCCTGGATACCCGCACCGCTGATACGCACGAATTCAGCCTTCGTACGCAGCAGGTCGATGGTACCACAACCGGTCAGACCCATACAGGAGCGCAGGCCGCCCATCTGCTGGTGAATGATCTCTTTCAGGCGGCCTTTATACGCTACGCGACCTTCGATACCTTCCGGCACCAGTTTGTCAGCGGCGTTGTCGCTTTGGAAGTAACGGTCGGAAGAACCTTTGGACATCGCACCCAGAGAGCCCATACCGCGGTAAGATTTGTAAGAGCGGCCCTGGTACAGTTCGATTTCGCCCGGGGATTCTTCGGTACCGGCCAGCATCGAGCCAACCATGACGGCAGCGGCACCAGCAGCAATCGCTTTGGCTATGTCGCCGGAGAAACGGATACCGCCGTCAGCGATAACCGGAATACCGGTACCTTCCAGCGCTTCAACCGCGTCAGAAACGGCAGTGATCTGCGGAACGCCCACGCCAGTAACGATACGAGTCGTACAGATGGAGCCAGGGCCGATACCCACTTTCACCGCGCTGCAACCAGCTTCCGCCAGTGCGCGAGCGCCTGCGCCAGTGGCGACGTTACCGCCGATGATTTGCAGGTCAGGATATTTAGCACGGGTTTCACGGATACGTTGCAGCACGCCTTCAGAGTGACCGTGAGAGGAGTCGATCAACAGCACGTCAACGCCCGCAGCAACCAGCGCGTCAACACGTTCTTCGTTACCAGCACCAGCGCCTACAGCTGCACCGACGCGCAGACGACCATGCTCGTCTTTACATGAGTTCGGTTTACGTTCCGCTTTCTGGAAATCTTTAACGGTGATCATGCCGAGCAGATGGAAGCTGTCATCAACAACCAGCGCTTTCTCTACACGCTTTTCGTGCATTTTGGCCAGCACGACATCACGTGCTTCACCTTCACGCACAGTCACCAGACGCTCTTTTGGCGTCATGTATACGCTAACCGGCTGGTTCAGGTCAGTCACAAAGCGCACGTCACGACCGGTGATGATGCCAACCAGCTCGTTGTCTTCAGTCACTACCGGGTAACCCGCAAAACCGTTACGCTCGGTCAGTTCTTTCACTTCACGCAGGGTGGTGGTTGGCAGCACCGTCTGCGGGTCGGTTACCACGCCAGATTCGTGTTTTTTCACGCGGCGAACTTCTTCAGCCTGGCGCTCGATAGACATGTTCTTGTGGATAAAACCGATGCCGCCTTCCTGTGCCAGGGCAATTGCCAGGCGCGCTTCCGTCACGGTATCCATTGCTGCGGAGAGCATAGGAATGTTCAGGCGAATGGTTTTCGTCAACTGGGTGCTGAGGTCAGCAGTATTCGGCAGAACGGTAGAATGAGCGGGAACGAGGAGGACGTCGTCAAACGTCAGGGCTTCTTTTGCGATACGTAGCATGGGCAATATCTCACCTGGGAGGTTATTAAATATTGCCGCGGCATTATACAGAGCGTAACCGATTGCATCCACACTTTTTTGCAAAAAAACCTTGCGCTCCTCTGTGAGCATGTTACTTTCGACTGAATAACCTGCTGATTTAGAATTTGATCCCGCTCACATGTTATCCTCTCAGACCACCTCAATTTTTACCGTAAGCCGCCTGAACCAGACGGTTCGTTTGCTGCTTGAGCAGGAGATGGGACAAGTGTGGATCAGCGGTGAAATCTCGAATTTCACTCAGCCGTCCTCCGGTCACTGGTATTTCACGCTCAAAGATGACACCGCCCAGGTACGCTGCGCGATGTTTCGCAACAGCAACCGTCGGGTAACATTCCGCCCGCAGCACGGGCAACAGGTGCTGGTGCGCGCCAACATCACGCTGTATGAGCCACGCGGCGACTACCAGATTATCGTCGAGAGTATGCAGCCTGCGGGCGAAGGGCTATTGCAGCAAAAATATGAGCAGTTGAAAGCCAAACTGCAGGCGGAAGGATTGTTCGATCAGCAAAATAAGCAGCCTCTGCCCTCCCCGGCCCACTGTGTCGGGGTGATTACCTCGAAAACCGGTGCGGCACTGCACGATATTCTCCACGTTCTAAAACGCCGCGACCCATCGCTGCCGGTGGTGATTTACCCCACCGCGGTACAGGGCGACGATGCGCCGGGGCAGATCGTGCGCGCGATTGAACTGGCCAACGCCCGCGGCGAGTGCGACGTGTTAATTGTCGGGCGCGGCGGTGGCTCGCTGGAAGATTTATGGAGTTTTAACGACGAACGCGTGGCGCGGGCAATCTTTGCCAGCCGTATTCCGGTGGTTAGCGCCGTCGGCCACGAAACCGACGTCACTATCGCTGATTTTGTCGGCGACCTGCGTGCGCCGACGCCGTCGGCAGCGGCAGAAATTGTCAGCCGCAACCAGCAGGAGTTGTTGCGTCAGATCCAGTCCATCCAGCAGCGTCTGGAAATGGCGATGGACTACTACATCGCCAACCGTACTCGTCGATTTACCCAGCTTCATCACCGTTTGCAACAGCAGCATCCGCAGCTGCGTCTGGCCCGTCAGCAAACGTCGCTGGAGCGGTTGCGCCAGCGGATGGGATTTGCGCTTGAAAATAAGATTAAACAGGCAAATCAGCGTCAGCAACGCATGCTGCAACGTCTCAATCAGCAAAACCCGCAGCCACGCATTTATCGCGCACAAACCCGTATCCAGCAACTGGAATATCGCCTGGCCGAAACCATTCGCGCGCGCCTCAGCGAACAGCGCGAACGTTTTGGTAATGCGGTTACTCATCTCGAAGCGGTCAGTCCGCTGGCGACCCTGGCGCGCGGCTATAGCGTTTCTACCACCACTGGCGGCGGCGTACTGAAACAGATCAAACAGGTCAGCGCAGGCGATGTCATCACCACCCGACTAGCAGATGGCTGGGTGGAAAGCGAAGTTAGGGGCGTAACGGCGGCGAAAAAAACGCGGAAGAAAAAGCCGGTTTAAACCGGCACATACTCCACGCGTTTTTTCGAAATAAGCCCATGGCCATGCTGACAGAAATAATCTATCGCGCCACAGGCCTTTAGTACTTCGAGTGGTTGATGGCACTCTGGGCAACGTGCTTCCAGTTGAAGATCTTTTTGACAACTCTCACAGTGCGCCGCACCGTTTTGTGGTTCCAGTTCAGCGTGGCAATCCGGGCAAATGATAGACATAACAACTCCAGTACAGGGCTCCATTCTTGTGTTGAGTTTAACACGCTACGCTGAATGTCGCCCAGGCCCAACAAAACATCATACCTCATCAATTGAATGACCGGGGCATAGCCTCTGCCCCGGCACAATCGAGGTGTTATCAGGCGCTGGTTGCCGGTTTAGTTTGCGTATTCTCCAGCATGCGACGAATCGGCACAATGAGGACGATCAGGACCGCGGCGCAGATCAGCAGCGCAATCGAGCAGCGAGCGAAGAGATCCGGCAGCATATCCAGTTGGTCAGCCTTCACATGACCGCCAATCAGACCTGCGGCCAGGTTACCCAGCGCACTGGCACAGAACCACAGACCCATCATCTGCCCACGCATTCTTTCCGGTGCCAGCAGCGTCATGGTCGCCAGGCCGATCGGGCTCAGACACAGCTCGCCAAGCGTCAGCATCAGGATACTGCCCACCAGCCAGAATGGAGAAACGCCCGCCCCGCCGTTGCTGAGAACGTTTTGCGCCGCCAACATCATCAAGCCAAAGCCTGCCGCCGCACACAAAATGCCGATAACAAACTTAGTGATGCTGCTCGGGCGAATGTTCATGCTCGCCAGCTTCGGCCACGCCCAGCTGAATACCGGCGCCAGCAGGATGATAAACAGGGCATTTATCGACTGGAACCAGACCGCCGGAATTTCAAAATCACCGATCATACGGTTCGTGTAGTCGTTGGCGAACAGGTTGAACGAGGTTGGCTTTTGCTCAAACGCCGACCAGAAGAATGCGGCGGAAACCAGCAGGATAAAGCAAACCAGCAGTCTGGCGCGCTCTTTGCGATTCAGGCCGGCAAAGATGAACAGGTAGATAAAGTAGAGCGCAACAGAGGCGGCAATCACGTACACCAGTATGCTGGCAACCGCGACCGGATTAATCACAATCACGCCCTGCGCAATCAGCGTAACGATAACCGCCACACCGACAGCCAGCGCGAGTAGCCATGCGCCCACACCGTTACGCTTCACTACCGGGCTGTTCCAGGTCGAGTCCAGTCCCACTTCGCTGTCGTAGCGTTTCATCGACGGAACGGCAAACACACGGAAGATGATTAACGCCACCAGCATCCCGATACCACCGATACCGAAGCCCCAATGCCAGCCATGGGTTTTAATCAACCAACCGGAGATCAAGGGGGCGATGAATGATCCCATATTGATGCCCATGTAAAACAGCGAGAAACCGCCGTCACGACGCGCATCGCCTTTTTTATACAATGTGCCAACCATGACCGAAATACAGGTCTTAAACAGACCGGAACCGAGCACGATAAACATCAGGCCGATAAAGAACAGGTTGTTACCCATAATGGCCGAAAGCGCAATCGACAGATGACCAAGCGCAATCAGGATGGAGCCGTACCATACCGCTTTCTGTTGGCCGAGCCAGTTATCCGCCAGCCAACCACCCGGCAGCGCAGCGAGATACATCGTACCGGCAAAGATACCCACAATCGCCGAGGCGTTTTCACGGGCCAGCCCCATGCCGCCGTCATAGACGGTAGCCGCCATAAACAGGATCAGTAATGGGCGAATGCCATAAAACGAGAAACGCTCCCACATCTCTGTGAAGAACAGCGAGCCGAGCGGATAAGGATGACCGAAGAAAGTTCGGCTTTCTTTTTGATTAACAGAGGATTGCATAATTCTCCCGAAAGTTATGTCGTCGTGCGTGTAAACACCGCGATGTACGCCAGCCAGTTACGTATCTGACCGATTTTTTACATGCGGCGAAAAGTTATTTAACCATTTGATAACTTAAGGCTAGTTTTGTCTAGTACCAGCCCCCGGACTTTAAGATGAAAACTCGACAAATGTCTACTTTCTTAGATTTAAACTTGGTAAAAAACGAATAGTGATTGACATCGCACGGGCTGAAGCTGGCGATGGAATAACGAAAAAAAACCCGCGGCAAGCGCGGGTTTTTATCAACATCAGCAACAATTATTTGCTTTTTTTGATGTGTTTAATCAAACGCTTACGTTTACGCATCTGGGTCGGCGTCAGCGTATTACGTTTATTCGCAAACGGGTTTTCCCCTTCTTTGAACTGAATGCGGATCGGTGTCCCCATCACGTCCAGAGTTTTGCGGAAGTAGTTCATCAGATAGCGCTTATATGAATCCGGCAGATCTTTCACCTGATTACCATGAATCACCACAATCGGCGGGTTATAACCGCCGGCATGGGCATATTTCAGCTTCACGCGACGACCACGTACCAGCGGCGGCTGATGATCTTCTACCGCCATGGTCATGATACGCGTCAACATCGCGGTACTAACGCGACGGGTCGAGCTGTCGTACGCTTCGCGGACCGATTCAAACAGATTACCGACGCCGCTACCGTGCAGTGCAGAGATAAAGTGTACACGCGCAAAATCAATAAAGCCCAGACGGAAGTCCAGCGTTTCCTTGACCTGCTCTTTCACTTCCTGCGTCAGGCCGTCCCATTTGTTGACGACAATAACAAGTGAGCGCCCACTATTGAGGATAAAGCCCAACAGCGACAGGTCCTGATCGGAAATACCTTCCCGCGCATCAATCACCAGCATGACCACGTTGGCATCTTCAATCGCCTGCAGCGTTTTGATGACTGAGAATTTTTCTACCGCTTCGGTAATTTTCCCGCGCTTACGCACGCCCGCGGTGTCGATCAGCACATATTCACGTTCGTCGCGTTGCATCGGAATATAAATGCTGTCACGCGTGGTCCCAGGCATGTCGTAAACCACCACGCGGTCTTCGCCCAGAATACGGTTAGTCAGTGTGGACTTACCTACGTTCGGACGACCCACAATCGCCAGTTTGATCGGCAGATCCTGCGGGTTGAAGTCGTCTTCAGGCTCTTCTTCACCGTTTTCTTTGGCTTCCAGTTGCGCCCAATATTCCGCATCTTCATCGACTTCTTCCTGCGGCGCAACGTCATCCATCCACGGCAGCAGAACATGCTCCAGCAGGCTGAGAACGCCGCGACCATGGGAGGCAGCAATCGGATAAATTTCACCCAGACCCAGCGAGTAGAAATCAACAACCGCCTGATCGGGATCCAGTCCGTCAGTTTTGTTGGCCACCAGGAACGTCGGTTTCTGGCGTGAACGCAGATGTTTAGCAATGGCTTCATCCGCTGGCATCAGGCCAGCACGCGCATCCACCATAAACAGCACAACGTCCGCTTCTTCGATAGCCAACAGAGACTGTTCAGCCATGCGGGTTTCAACACCGTCTTCGGTGCCATCAATACCGCCGGTATCAATGCAGATAAACTCGCGGCCTTCAATTTCCGCACGACCGTACTTACGGTCACGAGTCAGACCCGGGAAATCCGCAACCAGCGCATCTCGGGTGCGAGTTAGACGGTTAAATAACGTGGATTTGCCAACGTTAGGGCGCCCGACAAGCGCGACCACAGGTACCATGTTTAAAGCCTCATTTAAAAAATCATCAGACAACGGGCACATTTTGCGCCGTTGTTAAAAACAGTAAAACGGCCCCTGCACCAGGAGCCGTTTTTCAAAGCGAGCGGCCAGGACGATTAACGCGTAATGGAGTACAGCGTACCGTCTTTCGCCTGGATCAGCAGTTTACCATCAGCAGAGACTGGCTCAGTCAGGAAACCGGAGCTGTCGACTTTCTGCTGGGCAACAAAGCGACCATCTTCAACGTTAATCCAGTGCAGGTAGCCTTCGCTATCGCCCACAACTAAATTGCCGTTATACAATACCGGAGACGTCAGCAGACGGTGCAGCAGATCGCTTTGCGTCCACAGCGTCACGCCGCCGTCGGTAGTCAGCGCCAGGATGCGGTCGTTTTGATCGACCAGGTAGATACGGTTTCCGTCGACGATGAAATCATTCACCGAGCCCAGTTCACGTTTCCACATAATCTGGCCACTGCGCAGATCCAGCGCGGTCAGGTTACCATTATAAGCCAGCGCGTAAACAACGCCATTGACGATAACCGGCGTGGTATCAACGTCACTCAGACGATCGATTTCCGTTGGGCCTGTCGCTTGAGAAATACGTTGCTGCCAAATCATCTGACCCTGCTGCATCAGCACGGCGCTTACGCGACCGTTATCACCACCAACAATAGCTGCGCCAAAGGCCGTCGCAGGGGCAGATTCGCCACGCAGAGACAGGGATGGCATATCGAGGTTAACGGTCCACTTGATGGCGCCGTCAGCTTCGTTCAACGCCTGCAATTGACCGTTACTGGTGTGGATTAATACCACGCCATCGCTCACAACCGGACGAGACAGCGCTTCACCGGCGACTTTCGTCTGCCATGCGGTGGTACCATCGCTGGTATTCAACGCATAAACCTGCGCTTTTTCACTGCCAATGTAAACATGACCACCGGACACGGTTACGCCGCCAGAAAGCTGTGCAGATGCACGGGAGAACCAACCGTCTTTCTCACCCAGATTAACAGACCACACTTCTTTGCCGTCGTCTGCGTTCAACGCTTTCACGACACCTGCGCGATCGGCTGCATAGACAACGTTATCCGCCAGCGCAGGATGAAGATTGGAATAGAAATCACCAATACCGTTGCCCACGGAAGTGCTCCAGTCCGTAGACGGAGTAAACTGGTTTTCAACCACCGGTAATGGGGACATCTTAACGACATCTTCTTCGCCACTAAACAGTGAACAGCCGCTCAATAGGGTAACGGAAAGCAGCCCTGGCAGAAGTAATTTACGCAATTGCATCGGGTCCCTCTCAGATGGACAAATTATTGATTTTCATCTGCATCATTTCGCTCAGAGCAGGAGAGGCATCGCTTTTCACACCCGCTTCCCATGCGCTACGCGCACCTTGTTTGTCGCCCTTGCTCAGCAACGCTTCACCGCGCAGATCGGCAACAATGGCCGTCCACCCTTCACCTTTAATGGTGTCGAGTGTTTTCAGCGCGGTATCAGCCTGTTTAAGCTGAACCTGAACACGAGCCAGACGCAGGTTAATCACCGCTTTGAGATTATCATCGCTGGTTGCAGCCAGGCCTTGTTGCAGCTGGCTGGCGGCTTTCTCAAGTTCATTTTGGTCAACAAACTGCTGCGCAAGTTCCAGTGAAGCTAACGCGCCGTAGGTATTTTTATTCTCTGCGGCAAATTTCTCTGCCGCAGGAATGCTATCCGCTTTACCCGCGCTAACCGCGGTCACCGTATTTTGGTATGCCAGAGAAGCAGAGCGTGCGGACTCCGTCTGATGGCTGGTCCAGTAACGCCAGCCAACCAGCGCGCCAACCCCTAAAATTATCCCAACCGCCAGCGCTTTGCCGTTTTCGGCAAAGAAGCGTTTTACCGCATCAACCTGGTCGTGTTCGTTCTCGTAAATTTCCACGCTGTCCTTCTCCTTAGCCCAGTAGAGTGCGCAAATGCGCGGCAACGCCATCCTGCGCTACTGCCGTTTGCTCACCAGAGCGCAAATCCTTCACTACAACGGTACCGTCAGCCACTTCGGACTCACCCAGTACCAGTGCAACGCGGGCGCCCCACTTATCGGCACGGGCAAACTGTTTCTTAAAGTTGCCGCCGCCGTGGTTGGTCATCAGTTTCACACCAGGAACTTCATCACGCAGACGTTCTGCAAGCCGCATTGCCGCCGACTGTGTGTCTGCGCCTGAAGCAACCAGGTATATATCGACAACAGGGGAGGCAATAAATTCCGGATTAACTGCCTGAACTAATAAAACAAGTCGTTCCAGGCCCATGGCGAAGCCCACAGCAGGCGTTGCGCGACCGCCAAGTTGCTCTACCAGACCGTCGTAACGACCACCGGCACACACGGTACCCTGCGAGCCCAGACTGCTGGTAACCCACTCAAATACGGTGCGGTTGTAGTAATCAAGGCCACGAACCAGACGCTGATTGACGGTGTAGGCAATCCCTGCGGATTCCAGCAGTTTGCACAGACCCGCGAAATGCTCGCGAGAGTCGTCATCAAGATAATCACCCAGCGCAGGTGCATCGTTGAGCAGCGCCTGCACTTCTGGGTTTTTGGAATCAAGCACGCGCAGCGGGTTGGTGTACATGCGACGCTTGCAGTCTTCGTCCAGCTTCTCTTTATGCTGTTCCAGGTAGGCGACCAGCGCATCACGGTAGTTAGCGCGGGCTTCAAGCGAACCAATTGAGTTCAGCTCCAGGCTGACATGCTGAGATATACCCAGCGCGCGCCACCAGCGAGCGGTCAACATAATCAGTTCAGCATCGATGTCCGGGCCTTGCAGGCCAAACACTTCGACACCCAACTGATGGAACTGACGATAGCGTCCTTTCTGCGGACGTTCGTGGCGGAACATCGGCCCGATATACCACAGACGCTGTTCCTGATTGTACAGGAGACCATGTTCGATGCCGGCGCGTACGCAGCCCGCTGTCCCTTCAGGACGCAGAGTCAGGCTGTCGCCATTTCTGTCCTCAAAGGTATACATCTCTTTTTCAACCACGTCGGTGACTTCACCGATCGCGCGTTTGAATAACGGGGTCTGCTCTACAATCGGCAAGCGGATTTCACTGTAACCGTAGCTACCGAGCACGTTTTTGAGAGTGCCTTCAATGCGCTGCCAGATGGCGGTTTCGCCAGGCAGATAATCGTTCATGCCGCGAATGGCTTGAATGTTTTTTGCCACGTTTATTCTCTTTATGAATATAAAAATGAACCCTCAGCGCTAACCCGAACAATACGGGCGCCATGCGGGTTCAATCATACACGGGAAGCACGCCGCTTCCCATCACGTTGTTATTTTTCAAGCTGCTGCACGTCGATACGACGCGCTTCGTCCAGGATACTCGCTTTAGCGCGAATACGGGCTTCAAGCTGCGTGATCATATCGTCGTTGTCGAGTCTGTCCTTACGCACACCGTCTTCGTACAGGCCGCTTTTCTTGTTACCGCCCGTCACGCCCAGCGTAGAAACCAGCGCTTCGCCAGGACCATTTACCACGCAGCCGATGATCGAAACATCCATTGGCGTAATGATGTCTTCCAGACGTTGCTCCAGCGCGTTAACCGTACCGATAACGTCGAATTCCTGACGTGAGCAGGTTGGACAAGCGATAAAGTTGATCCCGCGCGCGCGAATGCGCAGCGATTTCAGAATATCGAAGCCCACTTTGATCTCTTCTACCGGATCGGCGGCCAGAGAAACACGCAGCGTATCGCCGATCCCTTCAGATAGCAGTAATCCTAAACCGATCGCGGATTTCACCGCCCCGCTACGTGCGCCACCGGCTTCGGTGATCCCCAGGTGCAGCGGTTGATCGATCTGTTTCGCCAGCAGGCGATAGGATTCTACAGCGAGGAAAACGTCAGAGGCTTTAACGCTGACTTTGAATTGATCGAAGTTCAGACGATCCAGATGATCCACATGACGCATAGCGGATTCCAGCAGCGCCTGCGGCGTCGGTTCACCGTATTTCTCTTGCAGATCTTTTTCCAGCGAGCCGGCGTTTACGCCGATGCGGATAGGGATATTTTTATCGCGCGCGCAGTCAACCACCATGCGGATACGCTCTTCATTACCGATATTGCCTGGGTTAATACGCAGGCAATCGACACCGTATTCCGCGACTTTCAGCGCAATGCGGTAATCGAAGTGAATATCGGCAACCAGCGGCACATTAACCTGCTGTTTGATCAGCTTGAACGCTTCTGCGGCATCCATTGTCGGAACAGAGACGCGAACAATGTCTGCGCCTACGCGTTCCAGCGCTTTAATCTGATTAACCGTCGCTTCCACGTCAGTGGTACGCGTATTGGTCATAGACTGTACGGCGATGGGCGCGCCATCGCCGATCGGCACGTTCCCAACGTAAATGCGTGTCGATTTTCTACGTTGAATTGGAGCCTGGTTATGCATTAAAAAATCTCCCGCATTGCCGTCTGTTACTGAGCCGGTGATTGTTCGGCATTAACGGTCAGACGTGCAACCTGGTTAGTTCTGATAAAACGACTCAGATCGACAGGTTTCCCCTGGAACTGAATCTGCACTGCCGCCGGAGCGCCAATTTTCAGTTTGTACGGCGCCTGACCGGTCAGATTGAGATTGCCGTCTTTACGCTGCATACCGCTGAACAGTTTTTTACCGGTTGCATCGGTTACTTCCAGCCAGCAATCAGCGGTAAAATTCATTACCAGCGCGTTAGGATCGGCTGCTGGGGTAGTCACACCCGCCTGGTCAGTCGGCAGCGGTGCCGCATTCGCTGGCGCTGTTGGCGCGGCGGTTGCGGTATCGACGTTAGCCTGAGAAGGCGCCACTACGGCGTTCTGTTGCGCATCCGCGGCTGGTGCCGGGGCTGTCGGGGCATCAGTCGCTGGCGCTGCGTCCGCCACCACGCCATCGCCCGCAGCCGGAGTTGTCTCCTGACCTGCTGCGGCGCTGGTATCTAACGGTACATTCTGCGCAGTGTCTTTACCGGCATTCAGTTCAGCGGAAGATTGATCGGCCATGGTGCTGATCTCTTCCTGCTGCGCTTTATGGTTCTGCCACCACCAGGCCCCTGTCAGTCCGACAACGACAAACAGCACCAGCCAGGTGAAGGTCATTAACCAGCCATCGCGCTTTTTACGACGCTTACCGAGCGAGAAGCTCTGCATCGGCGCGACTTTAGCAGGACGAATTGGCGCCTGTTTTTCCAGCCCTGGCAACAGTTCTTCTTCAGGAATATGCACCAGACGCGCATAAGAACGGATGTATCCACGCAGGAATGTTGAAGCGAGATCGGCTGGTGCCTTATCTTCTTCAATATCACGTACCGTGGAGACCTTCAGGCACAGTCGCTCCGCGACTGCCTGCTGGCTGAATCCGAGTTGTTCACGGGCATTGCGCAGACGAACGCCGGTGGAGAGTGCTTCATTTTTGTCGTGCGTGGCTTCAGTATTCATTCGCTACAGCTGCGTAAATTTGGGTTCTGGCGCCGGCGAGTCACAATGCTCACCCACACCGCGAAACATCTGGTCAGTTAACCTTCGTCAGACAGTATAAAACGGTCAGACTACCAATGACAAAAAAGCGTAAACCTGAGGGCTAAACTCTTGTTGCGCCGTTACATACTGCCTTAAAGTCGACAAAAACGCACCGTTATTATTGACCTGACGACAACAACCAAAGAACCTCATCTGGCTTACATTGCACTACGGTACATGAATTATACCGTAGTGCACTCGACATCAAACGGTTTTGATGTCGATAGCATCACCCTGCATACGCTTGCGCAGAGTACGCTTGGTACGGTCGATAACATCGCCGGCCAATTGACCGCAGGCTGCATCGATGTCATCGCCACGTGTTTTACGCACGATGGTGGTGAAACCATAGCTCATCAACACTTTGGAGAAACGATCGATACGGCTGTTAGAGCTACGACCATACGGTGCGCCAGGGAACGGGTTCCATGGGATCAGGTTGATCTTACACGGTGTATCTTTCAGCAGTTCAGCCAGTTGATGCGCGTGTTCGGTACCGTCATTGATGTGATCCAACATGACATACTCAATGGTCACACGTCCCTGGTTGGCGTTGGATTTCTCCAGGTAACGACGTACTGCCCCGAGGAACGTTTCGATATTGTACTTTTTGTTGATAGGCACAATTTCGTCACGAATTTCATCGTTTGGCGCATGCAGAGAGATCGCCAGCGCGACGTCAATCATATCGCCCAGCTTATCCAACGCAGGTACAACCCCTGAGGTGGAAAGCGTAACGCGACGCTTGGACAGCCCGAAACCGAAGTCATCCAGCATGATTTCCATCGCCGGCACCACGTTAGTCAGGTTGAGCAGCGGCTCGCCCATCCCCATCATCACCACGTTGGTGATAGGACGTACGCCCGTTGCTTTGACCGCGCCAACGATTTTCGCCGCACGCCAAACCTGGCCAATGATTTCCGACACTCGCAGGTTACGGTTAAATCCCTGTTGCGCCGTAGAGCAGAATTTACACTCTAATGCACAACCAACCTGTGAAGAAACACACAGGGTCGCGCGATCGTCTTCAGGAATATAAACAGTTTCAACGCGCTGATCGCCAACCGCGATAGCCCATTTGATCGTGCCGTCAGAGGAACGCTGCTCTTCCACCACTTCCGGGGCGCGAATTTCAGCGACTTCTTTCAGCTTGTTGCGCAGCACCTTATTGATGTCAGTCATGTCATCAAAGTTGTCGCTGCAATAGTGGTACATCCACTTCATGACCTGATCGGCACGAAACGGCTTTTCGCCCATCTCTTTGAAGAATTCGCGCATTTGCTGACGGTTCAGATCCAGCAGGTTAATTTTTCCATTTTTATTTGGAACCGCAGGAATGACGACTTCAGAGGTGTTAACTAATTCAGACATAATTTTTTCCGGCCTCGTTGTTACACGTTGTGGCCCGTGGAGGGTTAAAAAGAAACGCCCCGGCAAGCGGTCTGCTCTTCCGGGGCGTTGCATTGTACAAAGTCTGGCGCAGGGATGCCACGTTTGCACGAAGCATTAGCGAAAATAATATGTAAATCGCTAATTCATCTCAACGGCGTTGCAGACGCAGGAGATTAGCGCGTACGCGGGCAAACCTCGCCCTCACCAAAGAAATAGGCGATTTCGCGAGCGGCAGATTCAACGGAATCAGAACCGTGAGTCCCGTTCTCGGTGAAGCTGTCAGCGTAGTCGGCACGCAGGGTACCGGCCAGCGCGTTCGCTGGGTTGGTAGCGCCCAGCAGATCGCGATGACGCTGTACGGCGTTTTCGCTTTCCAGAACAGAAACAACGATCGGACCGGAGGTCATGAATTCAACCAAACCGTCAAAGAACGGCTTGCCGTCGTGCTCAGCATAGAAGCCACGCGCCTGCTCAACGGTCAGGTGCAGCATTTTAGTCCCGACAATCTTGAACCCTGCAGCTTCAAAGCGCGCAAAGATGCTCCCAATAACGTTTTTTGCCACCGCGTTTGGTTTAATGATGGAAAAAGTACGTTCAATAGCCATTGATAACCTCTGTAATATGTTCTGTTGTTGTCTATATAGATGTACGACCTGGCGCGGATTATAAAGAGCATCCCGGCAATTGACTATTGATGAAGGTAACATTTCTTTAAAATAAGATGAGTTTTAGCAACAAATAGTCAGCAACTGGTCTATTGCAACGAAAATCTCACCGTCGCCACCTGTCCGGCGTCATCCATCACCAGCAGTTGGTAATCCCCTTTGACCGTCAGACGTAGCGTCAGGTGACGCCCGCGCTCGTCCAGACGTTGTCCGTTAAGAAACCACCAGCGATCGCCTGTTCCACCGCTGGTTTGCACCGGCAATGAAGCCTCTGGTGAACCGGGTGAACGCTTCACAATCGCGCCATCGCGCAGACCTGTCAACTGCAACGGTAACGCGGGATCCTGTCCCAACGGCGGACATATGGCAGAAACAGGCGGTAATCTCGCCCCACGGCGCTCTGATTCCGGCAGCCATGGCTCCAGCGGCAATGGCCAGACGATAAGCGTCTGTTCGCGCGCCTGTGGGCAATCCGCCGCCACGCGTTTGCCTTCATCATCCAGCCAGACAGGAAAACGAATGCCATTAACGCCTTCCTGCTCGGGTAATAACAGCGTTGGCGGCTGACTGCCTTCCAATAACCAGGTTGCCAGACGGCGGCGACAGTTGCTGTCTCCAACCGCAAGAGATTGCCCGCCCGGCCAACATACCACGCCGCGGCTAACGGATTCAGGACGAGGATCTTCCGGCTGATTCGTCCCGCGAGAGAGCAGAAGATTGTTGACCTGATTGAGCAGCGGTACGGCGCTGGCAAAGCCAAACTGCCCCACCACCGGCGTACCGTCGGGCCTGCCGGTCCAGATGCCAATCACATAACGGGCGTTAATCCCAATCGCCCACGCATCGCGATAGCCATAGCTGGTACCCGTTTTCCACGCCAGCGGAACCACTCTGCTCAGTGCGTTATCCGGTAGCGGTTGTGCTTCGTCAGCCATAATCCGGCGAATAATCCACGCCGCGCCTGCCGACATCAGCGGGCGCTCCAGTAGCGGGTCTGACGGCTGCAGGCGCAGTTTACCCGCCTTCCCGTGGCGGGCAAAGGCGCTATACGCCGCCGCCATATCATCAAGCCTTGCCCCCGCACCGCCCAAAATCAGCGACAGATTCGGCGCAGCCCCTGCAGGCAGATATAACGGTAAACCGACGTTACGTAACGATGCGGCAAAACGCTTCGGACCATAGGCTTCCAGTACCTGGACCGCGGGTAAATTCAGTGAACGTACCAGCGCCTCACTCATGCTTACCGGTCCGTGAAAACCACTGTCAAAATTCCCCGGTCGATAATCACCGGTTCGCCGTGGTACATCCTGCAACAACGAAGCGGGATGAATTAATCCGTCATCCAGCGCCAGACCATAGATAAACGGCTTCAGCACCGATCCCGGTGAGCGGATCGCATTCACCATATCCACATGACCAAAACGGGAGTCATCATTCATATCAACTGATCCCACCCAGCCACGCACGCTCATATCGGTGTGATCGACCACAATCATCGCCAGCGAACTGCGCGCCGGTAACCGCCCTTTCCAGTTTTGCGCCAGCTCTTCGAGTTGGCGCTGCAACCCGGCGTCAAGGGTAGTCACGATTTTATCGCTGCGGCTTTTTCCCAGCATCATGCGCGAAAATAACGGCGCTAACTGCGGCATCTGCCTGGGGGCCAGCCAGACTGGCTCTTCACGTGACTCCTGCACCTGTTTTGCGGGCCAAATGCCCCGAATTGCCATACGTTCGAGCACTTTATTACGCGCCGCTTCAGCGCGGTCCGGCCAACGGTCCGGACGCAGACGGCTCGGCGCCTGTGGCAGCACAGCCAGCAGTGCGGCGTCGGAGTAGCTCAGTTGTGCAGGCGATTTGCCAAGATAGGCCCAGCTTGCTGCGCCCACACCTTGCAACGTGCCGCCAAACGGCGCACGGTTAAGATACAGCGTCAGAATGTCGCGCTTGGACAGATGCCATTCCAGCTGCAAAGCGCGCCAGAGCTGGCGAAACTTGCCGCCAAAGGTGCGTGGGTGGGGGTCGAGTAAACGTGCCACCTGCATGGTGAGCGTACTGCCGCCCGAAACAACACGCCCTGAGGAGAGGTCCTGCCATGCGGCGCGCAGCACTGAAAATGGATTGACGCCAGGATGTTTCCAGAACCAGCGGTCTTCGTAGTTGATTAAGGCCTCAAGGTAGCGGGGTGACACCTCATCAATCGTCACCGGATAACGCCAGATACCGTCCGCGTCGGCGAAGCGCCAGAGAGGCGTACCATCGTGCGCCACCACGACACGTGCGGGATCCACCTCGTGAAGCGGCAGTGGCCAGATTTTATCTGCCGCCCAAATTGCCGTCACCAACACTAGCGCAACGACTGCCAGCCAGAGCCAGCAGCCGCGTTTACCCAACCTGCGCATCATTTACGGTCTGACAATCAAAAGCCCCTCTGCCGCACCGGTTGCCCGCCACTGTGGAACATACATTGATTCCACCTGTGGGACGGGAACCTGATACGTCCCCGGCGTTACTGCCCGCGCCAGGTACATCAGCGTAACCGGCTGTCCTTCATTGACCGCCACCGCAGCAACAAAGCGATCGTCTCGGAACTCAATATGCTGGATATCCGCCTGCTGCATCTGATTGAGCAGATTCGCCACTTCGCTACCGCTATCCTGCAGGCTGGCGCTGCCGTTGGCCAGATTTTGGTTTTCCAGCTCCAGTCCGGCAGGCAGTAAGTCGACGACCAACGCATCCGGCACGTTCTGGCTGGCTTTCACTTCCAACCAGACCAGCACCAGCTCGCCGCTGCGCAGAGAATCCAGTGATTTGCTGCTCCCGTCGAGTCCCAGGATCTGACGTTCAATATGCAGGACGTTGCTGGCAGGCGTAGGTGATGTTTGCGGATACCCGTTGACATCCAGACGCAGCCACAGCGGCAGATTACCGGTATTCGTGACGCTCAACGTGGACAGCTCGTCGGCATCCAGATTCCTGGTTTGCGATTTCTCACCTGCTAACGGCTGTTCAGAGAGTGATGTTTGCGCCTGCCACGTGCCTGGTAAATCCTGTAGCGTACGTGCGGCAAGGAACAACGCATTATTTTCCTGAGTAGAAAGCCAGCGCTGACCAAAGGCCTGTTCTGACAAGGTATTCAGTAACGTGTTCTGCTCTTCAGGTTTGAGCTTGTTCTCTTCCAGCAAGGCCAGCATCAGCGCGTTGTCGCGTAGCTGACTGCCGTAATCCGCCATCCACTGCTGTGCATCGCGACGCGGAGTATTCAGCGCCAACGTAAGCGCCTGTTCACTACGATTAGCATCGCCCATGTTTTTCAGCGCGATCCCCAGTTGCAACAGCGGTAAACCAGAAGCCGCCTGAGCGCGGCGCTCCCAGATTTCACGCAGTGCGCCAAGCGGGGCTTTTTGCTGACGAGCCAGCACCAGCGCGGCGTAGGCCTGTACAGCAAACCGGCTTGCAGACGAGTCATCAGTATAACGAATCGACATCATCCCCGGATCCTGCAAATAACGCAGCAGCCGCTCATTACCCCGGTTAATCACCTCAACCGGGACGCTGTAGCCTTGTTCGTTCGCACGGACGAGGAAATCCATTACATACGCGGTCAGCCAGTACTCTTCTGATCCGTTCTTATCCCACAGCGCAAAACCGCCGTTATCGCGCTGCATTTGCAGTAAACGGGAGATGCCAATCTCTACTGCCGCACGGCGTTTTTCATCACTGTCGCCCGCGATACCTAACGCCTTTAGTTGCGCGGCATTGGTGTATAAAGAGGGGAACAGCCCGCTCGCCGTTTGCTCAAGGCAACCGTAAGGGTAAGCTTTCAGTTCACGGATGTAGCGCGCCAGATTCAGCGGCGGCTTACCGCTGAAAAGCAGTTGCCCCTGCATCGTCACAGGAGAGAAATTAGCCAACTCTTCGCCTGGCAGCTGCCAGGTTGCCCCCGGCTGGAGCGCAACGCCATTATTGACGGTTTGCGCAGGGAACGCCGGGCGCACGCCAATCTTCCACTGTTTGTGCTGCACAGGCAGCGTTTCCCCTGGCAGGGACAGACCGCTAATCTGCGCCTGAATGTCGCCCTCGCCAAAGCCTTCCCGCGCGCGCACCGGAATAAACAGCGTAGTCCGTACGCCTGGCGCCAGATTCACAGGCGTAGGATCTTGCCCTATCAGTTCCAGTAAACCACTGGCCGCGAGCTTAATATTCAGCGTCTGCGGTTTATCGGTCAGGTTGGTCACGTCCAGCGTCAGGCGCGAAGTATCTCCCCCGGCCAAAAAGCGCGGCATGTTCAGTTCAGCAATCACCGGCGCGGCGACAATCACTTTGCTTTCGCTGCTGCCAAAGTCATCCGCCGTCCAGGCCTGCGCCATGACCCGCAGCTCGCCGTTGAAATCACCAATCGGTAACGTCACCGTACCTTCGCCCTGCTCGTTAAGCGTGACCGGCAACGCCTGCTGCGCCACGATATTGACGTGATTGACCGGAGGCTTACCGCCACGCTTTAACTCATCGCCATCGCCACCAAAGCGCAGCGCCGCCAGACGACCTTGCCCTTCGATGACCTGACCGTAAATATCATAAATATCCGCGCCATAGCGTTTTTGCCCGAAAAACGCCTGCCATGGGTCGGGCGTGACGTAATCAGTGATGTTCAACACCCCGCTATCAACGGCAGAGACCAGTACGTTAACCTGCTTTGGCACGTCGCCATTTTTAACGCTGGCTTTAATCTTGACGGTTAACGGCTGATTTGGACGTATTTTCGCCAGGCTTTCCAGCGTCAGTCCCAGACGACGATTTTCATCGCCCAGCGGTAAATGCAGCAATCCAACCGCCCGTTTTGGCGTCGCCGAACGGGATTTGTCGCCAGGACGAACCACCAGCGCACTGAGATACAAATCGTGGCGATTCCAGGTTTTATCGACAGGAATAGAGAGATCCAGGCCATTCGCAGGCACGTCTATTTCTTGCCACCACAGCGGTCCTTCGCTGGACTCCACCATCGCATAACCTTTGCCAGCCGCGGGGGCGGCAACATGCAGCTTCATGGTATCGCCAGGACGATAGCCGGGTTTATCCAGTTTCAGGGTTACACGATCGGGACGAACAGAGCCACTGCCGTCGCTATTATCCTGCCAGCTATAACCGGCCCAGAAGCGCACGCTGCTCACCGCATCATTCGGCGCTTTTACTTCCAGACGATAGGCGCCCCACTCAACCGGGAAGCTCACTTTACCGGTTTCATCGGCCTTAAGATCCAGCGTCTGCTCACCTTCGATCAGATCTTTTTGATCAAACTGTGATTGCCAGCCCTCGCCTTCAGTCCAGTTCCAGTAATAATCACGACGTTCCCGGATCAAACGCACCTGCAAGCCGGACACCGCTTTTTTATCGCCTTGCGCATCGGCATAAACGATATCGAAAGCGGCATTGCTGTCTTCATCGACGATAGGCTGGTTCACCGTGGTGTCAGTGCGATAATCATAAACGGCTTTCGCCGCAAACTGTGGTCGAATCCCCGGCAGCGTATCCGCAGGCCAGATGGCTTGTTCAACCCGACGCGTCACCGGGCGGCCACCCGACTCCAGCAGGCTAGCTTGCAACACCACCTGTAACGGGGAGTGCGTCTCCTGCCACTGGCTGGCGGTGGTCACTTCGCCACGACCGTGATCGTCCAGCGTGAGCTGAACTTCATCAAGGCTGCGGGAAAGGTTTTCTTCGGCAATATTACCAAACTGGAACCCTGGCAACGCCTGCACCGCCTCGCGCAATGGCCGCAAGAAAAGCTGCCCTTGCAGCGCGTTGCCGCTGGCGGGCGCGCCGTACAGGTAGTAACCCACCACCGAGAATTTCACTTCATCAGTTGGCGCTACCGGCATTTTGCTGGCGGTGAGATTGAGCGCCATCCGCTCTGGCATAAAATCTTCGACGTGGAAATCCCACATCCGCGTCTGGTTGTCGCCAGTATTGGCGCGAATATGCCACATCCCGGTCGGCGCGCTGCTGTCCAGCGGCCAGCTAAAGCGGTACAGACCGTTCTCCGGCTGGCTGACAACCGAGCGTAAAACCTGTCCGTCGGGCTTAACGACTTCCAGCTTCACCGGCTGGTCGGGTAACGTTTTACCGTCGCTGTCACGTAGTAATCCATTGAGGATCACCGTTTCACCGGGGCGATAGAGATCGCGCGGACCAAACATAAAGAACTGTTTGCTGTATCCCGGCGCGCCGGCAATATCAAACTCAGCCAGATCCAACGCCGGAAGTTTCAGGTCAAGCAGCGTGGTCTGCCCGTCTTTGCGGGCCAGCAATAAGGCAGCTTCTTTATCAGTCTTAAGCTGTACATGACCCTGTGCGTCGCTGGTGGCTTGCGCCAGCGTCTGCCCTTTTTCGTTGAGTAATGTGACTTCAATGCCCTGCTGCGCTGCGCCGTTTTCCAGACTCTGCGTAAAGACATCCAGTTGATTGTGGTAACGATGCGCCGACACACCAATATCGCTGAGCGTAAACAGCGTCGCGGCATTACTGTAGTTGTATTTTCCGGCCTGATTCATCACCGCGATGTAAACGCCGGCCTGCTGCAACGGTTTGATTTCGCTCAGCGGCAGCAACAGCTTTTCGCGCGTGTTACGCGCAGGGTTGAGATCAAAGCGTCCGGTATAGACCAGTTCCGCCATTTTCAGCAGATTATCGGATTCCCAGTTCGACAACGAATTGCGGTATTCCCACTGGCTGACGAACGCGCCAAGCGACTCTGGCTTCACGCGATAAAAATTCACATCCACACTGTTAACGTTGAGCGCCATCACCGGCAGCCCTTCAATCACTTTTCCCGGCAGTAGCGAACCGCGACTGGCAAACCCTACGCTCGGCTGGACGTCACGTGTGGTGATGTTTTTTTCATAATCGATGCCAAACGTCGCTTTATTCAGCGCCAGTAAATCACGCTCAATGGTAACCACCAGTTCCCGGTTAGGTTCGAGGTGGCGTAAGCGTAGCTCTTTCAGGTTTGGCGCCAGTTCCCACGCCCCATCGACTTTGCCGCTTTTTTTATCGACAACGTGCACTACACGGGAAAAATCTTGTTCCGGATCGAGGGGAATGGAGAAGGTCAATACGAGCGTTGCTGCGCCGTCGAGTTGGACCTCTGAGGCATCCAACAGCGTCAGCGACTTGCCCTGACTTTGTTGCATCAGCTTTTCTAACTGAGCCTTGTCTTTTGCGGGCGCGGTCTGCGGCGCAGGTGCATCCGGCTTCGCAGCCGTCGTCGATTTTTCGTTATTATTATCGCACCCGACAAGTGCCAGCATCAGCATGCAGGCCGCTACGCGTAAATGTTTCATTGTTCATCCCTGGCCGTAGTGGCCCGTTAGCTACGTAGAACAACTATTATGCGTTAGTTTTCTGGCTGTGGAAGCCAGTAAATGAACAACGTTGTCCTAATTTTCGTGATTAATGTGGATTCGCCTGCCAAATCAGCCTCTTTTACTTGTCGCTTTGCACTAAACGTCCGACAATTTGCCAAAACCTGGTAAAAATGGAGATGCCTATGACCACCGCCTTCTTTGTCGCTGCCGACTGGCTTGCCGAACACATTGACGACCCGGAAATACAAATCCTTGATGCCCGGATGGCACCTCCAGGTCAGGAAGATCGCGATGTTGGCGAGGAGTATCGTGCGGGTCATATTCCTGGCGCCGTTTTTTTTGATATTGAAGCGCTTTCTGACCATACCTCGCCGTTGCCGCACATGATGCCGCGCCCGGAAGCCTTCGCTGTCGCGATGCGCGAATTGGGTGTTCATCAGGATAAACATCTGGTTGTCTACGATGACGGCAACCTTTTTTCCGCCCCCCGCGCATGGTGGATGCTGCGGACTTTTGGCGTCGAGAATGTCTCCATTCTGGCGGGCGGTCTTGCTGGCTGGCAGCGCGATGAGCTAATGCTGCAGGAAGGAAACGAGGAGTTACCCGAAGGCGAATTTAACGCCGCATTTACGCCTGAAGCCGTGGTGCGCGTCACTGATGTGCTGCTGGCCAGTCATGAAAAAACGGCGCAGATCGTCGATGCCCGCCCGGCTGCACGTTTTAATGCCGAAGTTGACGAGCCGCGTCCTGGTCTGAAGCGTGGTCATGTGCCTGGTGCGCTTAACGTACCGTGGACAGAGCTGGTTCGTGACGGCGAACTGAAAACTACCGACGAACTGGATGCTATTTTCTTCAGCCACGGCGTGAGCTTTGACCGCCCCATTATCGCCAGCTGCGGCTCCGGCGTAACGGCTGCCGTGGTGGTACTGGCGCTTGCCACTCTGGATGTTTCGAACGTCGCATTGTATGACGGGGCGTGGAGCGAATGGGGAGCGCGCAACGATTTACCGGTAGAACCGACTGAGGCTAAATAAAATCTGATTTACCCTTCTTTTTCGCCGACAAAAAAACCGCTCAGTTGAGCGGTTTTTTTGTGCCAGTCCGGTTCGCGGCCTTTCTGGCAGGCTGTGTTGCCATAGCAACGCAGGCACATCGTAGTGATTTAATACTCCCTTTTAAGGGAGTAAAAGTCAAGTTAGTTAGCCGAGAAATTATTCACAACGTGAGATATTATTCTCCGTGGCCCTTCGGGGCGGCTTTCCTTTACTCAGATAATCCGGTTCTGTTTAAAATCGCGCAGGAAGCCGCCCCAGCGGCGTTCGTAGAACGGCGCGATATGCTCGGTGATAAAGTGGCTGACACCCTTCTCGCCTTTCTTCACCTGGCAAATATCAATCGGTTCATCGCCCGGTAATGTGTCGGTCGCGACGCTGCCCGCAGCGTGGATGATCTCTTCAATATCACCGTCAGCTTCAATCCCGATCAACAGGTTTGGCTGAGCTTCCGCACTTTCTTTGATTGAGCAAAGAAACGCACGTTTTACCGGCTTGATGGTTTTAAACAGCGTGGTCAGCGAGTCAATCATCTGCGCTGGCGGTTCAGCGACTTCAGAGAGGATCAGCGATTCCCCCCCTTCCAGAACCTCCTGGGTGCTTAGCGGACTCCCCTCTTCACCGATCAGCAGACTGATTTCACGAGGCATAAACTCTTTGCCGGTCGGCAGTTTCGCGTTGAGAAACAGCGTTTCGCCAAGCGTCATTTCAAACAACGTACGCACCGGCATAACGACAAATGCTTGCTCATCTTCAACCGCCTGCTGCAAAGCCTCAAGGGAAGTAAAGAACGGGATCACGGTTGTGCCGTCTTCTTTTTCCCAGTGCTGCAGATCGAGAGCGCTGTCTTCAACCACCGCCTCGCCTTCTGCAGCAGTACCCGGCACCCAAACGGTGGATTCAAGTAAAGTACGGAAAAATGCCGGTCGATGCGCAGGCTCTGTCGCCGCTTGTTCCAGCAACGTTTCTAATTCATTTTTTGTTTCGGTCATAAGGATCACAAATTGGATGAATACATGTAGGCCGGATAAGCGTCGCGCCATCCGGCAATACAGTCATGAATTATGCGGTCAGCAGATTCGCGATGGTGCGCACACCCAGACCGGTTGCGCCCGCAGACCACTGCTCAACCGGCGCTTTGCGATAGGTTGCAGAGCAGTCGATGTGCAGCCAGCCTTGCTGGTAGTTTTCCACAAAATGGGACAGGAAGCCCGCCGCCGTGCTCGCACCCGCCGGGTAGGCCGCGCTACCGGTGTTGTTTAGTTCAGCAAAGTTAGATGGCAACTGACTACGGTGGAACTCAGCCAACGGTAGACGCCAGAACGGCTCGTTTTCTTGTGCCGCGCTTGCCAGCAGACGGGCAGCCAGCTTGTCGTCAAAGCTGAACAACGCGTGATAATCGTTACCCAGGGCGGTTTTCGCGGCACCGGTCAGCGTAGCTGCATCAATAATCAGCTCCGGTTTCTGCGCGCTGGCGTCGATCAAACCATCCGCCAGCACCAGGCGTCCTTCCGCATCGGTATTCATCACTTCAACTTTTTTGCCGTTGCGATAGTGAATAATATCGCCCAGTTTAAAGGCGTTGCCGCTGATCAGGTTATCCGCGCAGCACAGGTACAGTTTCACACGCTTGTTCAGACCACGGGTAATGGCAAACGCCAGCGCGCCAGTGACCGTTGCCGCACCGCCCATATCGGACTTCATTGAGTCCATAAATGCGCTTTGCTTGATGCTGTAACCGCCGGAGTCAAAGGTAATTCCCTTACCAACCAGGCAAGCATAAACCGGGGCTTCTTTATCACCGGTAGGATTGTAGTCCAGCGCCAGCAGCACCGGAGGACGCTCAGAACCGCGCCCCACGGTATGCAGTCCCATGTAGTTCTGCTCGCGCAGATCTTCACCTTTGGTGATGCGGTAAGAGACGTTATCGCAGGCCACCCCGCACAGCAGGTCGACCGCGCGCTGCGCCAGTTGTTCCGGACCCAGTTCTTCCGCCGGGGCGTTAATGGTATCGCGCACCCAGTCAATAATCTTCAGACGGTTATCCAGCTCTTTGCGCTGTGCTTCGTCCAGGGCAGCCCACTCAACTTTGCGACTGCCTTTTGGTCCTTTATAACCCTGCCAGAAAGCCCAACTGCGTTCGGTATCCCAACCTTCACCGTCCAGTTGCACGTGTTTAATACCCAGGCCATCGATTTTACGCGCGGCGCGCTGGATAAGACCGAGGTCATCTTTTCCGTTCAGGTGCAGGGTAATGCCTTCATTATTAATGCTGTATGTTGCCTTTTCACCCCAGCGGGCATCGGCAGGTTGCGTGGAAAGCGTAATTTTCATGGCTTCTGTCATTTTATTTATCCTTATTTTCGCGCATACAGGAAAACGGGCCACCCGTGGGCAGCCCGTTGACTTATTCGGCTTCGTCCAGCCAGACCAGCAAAATGGCCTCAAGGATTTTTTCGTTCGATGCCTGTGGATCATCATCGAACTCTTCCAGGTCACAGATCCATTGGTGCAGATCGGTGAAACGAACGGTCTTGGGATCAAGGTCGGGGAAGGCATCGTACAGCGCTTCACCGATTTCACGGCTATCGGTCCACTTCAGTCCCATACTACCCTCTGTTAATGCTCACGTGCATGATTGATTGTGTAACGTGGGATTTCGACCACTAAATCGTCCTCGGTTACCCGCGCCTGGCAGCTTAAACGGCTTTCCGGCTCCAGACCCCAGGCTTTATCCAGCATGTCGTCTTCTTCTTCCGTGCTTTCCGGCAAAGAATCAAAACCTTCACGTACAATGCAGTGACAGGTCGTACAGGCACAGGATTTTTCACAGGCGTGTTCAATTTCGATACCGTTACGCAGGGCAACGTCGAGAATGGTTTCGCCGGTCTCAGCTTCCAAAACTGCGCCATCGGGACAGAGATCCTGATGAGGCAAAATAACAATCTTTGGCATATTAAACCTCGTCCACGGAATGGCCTTTCAGCGCGCTACGGACGGATTTGTCCATGCGGCGAGCGGCGAATTCCTGGGTTTGTTTGTCTACGTTTTTAATGGCTTGTTCTATCGCGTCAACATCGTCACCCTGCGCAACCTCGCTCAAGTGCGCGGCGGCGGTGTCGATAGCCTGACGTTCTGCGGCGCTTAACAGCGCGGCATCAGCGTTCAGCGCACCGGATAAACTTTCCAGTACACGTGCCGCTTCGACTTTCTGTTCTGCCAGCATACGGGCTTTGACGTCCTGCTCGGCAAAACTCATCGAATCCTGAATCATGGAGGCGATTTCGCCGTCAGTCAGACCGTAGGACGGTTTAACCTGGATTGAGGACTCAACGCCTGTGGATTTCTCCATGGCGGTGACGCTCAGCAGCCCATCGGCATCCACCTGGAAGGTCACGCGGATATGCGCGCCGCCTGCTGGCAGCGCCGGAATACCGCGCAGCGCAAAACGCGCCAGTGAGCGGCAGTCCTGCACCAGCTCACGCTCGCCTTGCATCACGTGGATGGACATTGCGGTCTGGCCGTCTTTAAAGGTGGTAAAGTCCTGCGCACGCGCCACCGGGATAGTGGTATTACGCGGGATCACTTTCTCCACCAGGCCGCCCATGGTTTCCAGTCCCAGGGACAGCGGGATGACGTCCAGCAGCAGCATTTCGCTGTCCGGTTTATTTCCGACCAGAATATCCGCCTGGATTGCCGCACCGATAGCGACAACTTTGTCCGGGTCAATAGAGGTCAGCGGCGTACGGCCAAAAAACTCACCCACGCGTTCACGTACCAGCGGCACGCGCGTTGAACCACCGACCATCACCACTTCCAACACATCCTGCGGCTCAACACCCGCATCTTTCAGCGCGCGACGACAGGCCAGCAACGTACGCTTAACCAGTGCGGAAATAAGTTCATTGAAGGTTTCACGGGTGATTTCACCCTGCCATCCCGCCACGTTAACCGCCACAGAATCGGCGTCGCTGAGCGCAATTTTCGCCGCAATGGCGGCATCCAACAGTTCACGCTGTACACGGTTGTCGCTACGATCGGTAACTCCCGCCTGCTCGCGAATGTAATCGGCGAGCAGATGGTCAAAATCATCACCGCCGAGTGCGGAATCACCGCCGGTCGCCAGCACTTCGAACACGCCGCGGCTCAGGCGCAGAATAGAAATATCAAAGGTACCGCCGCCAAGGTCATAGACCGCGATCACGCCTTCCTGACCGGAGTCCAGGCCATAAGCAATCGCCGCAGCGGTCGGCTCATTCAGCAGACGTAATACGTGCAGGCCAGCCAGACGCGCGGCGTCTTTGGTCCCCTGACGCTGCGCATCGTCAAAATATGCCGGAACGGTGATCACGACGCCGTCCAGTTCACCGGACAGCGATTCGGTTGCCCGCGCGGCCAGCGCTTTCAGAATGTCAGCGGATACGCGCACCGGATTAAGTAAACCGGCAGCGGTTTCAATCATCGGCAGGCCGTTTTCACTGGCCTGAAATGTATAAGGCTGATGCGGATAGCGCGCCTGGATATCCGCCAGAGAGCGGCCCATCATGCGTTTTACCGAACTAACGGTATTGGCCGGGTCAAGCGCGGCATTGGCGCGAGCATCGTAACCGACAGAGTAGCCCTGCGGCTGATAGTGAACCACTGACGGCAACAGGTGGCGACCTTCGTGGTCTGCCAGCGTTTCGGCCTGGCCGCTGCGTACGGTCGCAACCAGGGAGTTGGTGGTGCCTAAATCGATGCCTACCGCCAGACGACGCTGATGCGGCGCGGCGCTCAGACCAGGCTCACTAATTTGTAATAAGGCCATTTTCGCTTCCGGAAATTAAAAATCGAGCAGTTTTTCTTCGAGTTGTTCTGCACTGCTTCGCAGTTTATCGAGAAAACGCAGCTTACGCACGGTATCCGCCGCCGCGTCCCACATCTCGTTATCCAGCTGTTCAACCATCAGTTGATGGCGACTTTCAAACATTTTTTTCACGCGCTGGATAAAGCTTTCCAGTCGCGATTCGTCTTTCGCCTGCTCAATCTCGTCAAGCTCTTCCCGCAGCTCCAGTTGCTCCATCAGGAACGCGGTATCACGCACTGTGTGCTGCTCATTGCGAATATCAAAGCCGTGTAAAGACAATAAGTATTCGGCGCGCATCAAGGGATGACGCAGCGTTTGCCAGGCCTGGTTAATGGTGGCGGACTGCGAAACCGCAGCAAGTTGCTCCGCCTGAGAACCGCTGGCGAATTTATCAGGATGATACTGACGTTGGAGATCCTGAAAACGGATCGTCAGAGCCTGGAGATCAATAGGATATTGAGCGGGTAATCCGAAGAGAGTGAAGTAATCCATAACTATCTCAGGGGTAGCCTGTTAGAACAAACCCCACACGTAAAATCATGCGTGTGGGGTTATCGGTGAGCGCGTTATACGTGGAAGCTTTCGCCGCATCCACATTCGTCTTTCACGTTCGGGTTAGTGAACTTAAACCCTTCGTTCAGACCTTCTTTGACGAAGTCTAACTGCGTACCGTCGAGAAATTGCAGGCTCTTACCGTCGACCACAACTTTAACGCCTTTGTCTTCAAACACGGTATCTTCAGCCGCCGGCTCGTCAACAAATTCCAGTACATAGGCCATACCTGAGCAGCCGGAGGTTCTCACGCCCAGACGCAGACCAAACCCTTTACCGCGGTTTGCCAGGAAGGTATTTACACGCGCTGCTGCACTGTCGCTTAAGGTAATCGACATAATAAAACCTCAACTCTTAATTATTTTGCTTCACGTTTGCTTTTGTAATCCGCAATCGCGGCTTTAATCGCGTCTTCAGCCAGGATAGAGCAGTGAATTTTCACCGGTGGCAGTTCAAGCTCGTCGGCGATATCGGTGTTTTTAATCGCCTGTGCTTCGTCCAGAGATTTCCCTTTTACCCATTCGGTAACCAGAGAACTGGAGGCAATAGCGGAACCGCAGCCGTAAGTCTTGAAACGCGCGTCTTCAATGATACCCTCATTGTTGACTTTGATCTGCAACTTCATCACGTCGCCACAGGCTGGTGCACCGACCATGCCGCTACCCACGTTCTCGTCGCTGTTGTCAAAAGAGCCCACGTTACGTGGATTCTCGTAATGATCGATAACTTTTTCGCTGTAAGCCATGTTGAATTCTCCTTATCGGTGCCGAATTAGTGATGTGACCATTCAATACTGTTCAAATCCACGCCCTGTTTGAACATTTCCCACAGTGGAGAAAGGTCGCGCAGACGGCCAATGGAGTTGCGAACCAGATTGATGGCATAGTCAATCTCTTCTTCGGTAGTGAAACGACCTAAAGAGAAACGAATTGAGCTGTGTGCCAGCTCGTCGGTCATACCCAGCGCGCGCAGCACGTAGGATGGCTCCAGGCTTGCTGAAGTACATGCAGAACCGGAGGATACCGCCAGGTCTTTCAGCGCCATAATCAGCGACTCGCCTTCAACAAAGTTGAAGCTGACATTGAGAATGTTCGGTGCGCCCTGTTCGAGATCGCCGTTCAGGTACACTTCTTCCATGTCCTTCACGCCGTTCCACAGACGGTTACGCAGGCTGCGCAGACGCGCCATCTCGGTTTCCATCTCTTCTTTAGCGATACGGTACGCTTCACCCATGCCCACGATCTGGTGAACAGGCAAAGTACCGGAACGCATGCCGCGCTCGTGACCACCGCCGTGCATCTGCGCTTCAATACGAATACGCGGTTTACGACGCACGTACAGCGCGCCAATACCTTTCGGGCCATAGATTTTGTGGCCGGAGAAGGACATCAGGTCAACTTTCAGCTGGCTCAGGTCGATCGGCAGTTTGCCCACGCTCTGAGTGGCGTCAACGTGATAGATGATGCCGCGCGCACGGCACATTTCGCCGATAGTCGCGATATCCTGCACCACGCCGATTTCGTTGTTCACGTGCATGATGGACACGAGGATGGTGTCGTCACGCATTGCCGCTTCAAGTTCTTTAAGATCGATGATGCCGTTACGCTGCGGGGCGAGGTAGGTAACTTCGAACCCTTCGCGCTCCAGCTGACGACAGGTATCCAGCACGGCTTTGTGTTCGGTTTTGCTGGTGATGATGTGCTTGCCTTTTTTCTGATAAAAGTTGGCTGCACCTTTAATCGCCAGGTTATCGGATTCAGTCGCACCGGAAGTAAATACGATTTCACGCGGGTCAGCGCCCACGAGGTCGGCAATCTGGTTACGGGCGATATCTACCGCCTCTTCAGCCTGCCAGCCAAAACGGTGTGAACGGGAAGCTGGGTTACCAAAGTTTCCGTCCAGGGTCAGACACTGCATCATTTTCTCGGCAACACGCGGGTCCACCGGCGTGGTTGCGGAGTAATCGAGATAGATCGGTAATTTCATTGCTCTATAAACTCCGTACATCGCTTCAATGCAAGGAACCAGGCAACCGGCTGGATGTACGACCGAGTTAACGGGGCGTCGAACACCCCGGCCTGATTCTAATATCTTATTATCTTTGCCCTAAATAGTTCGTGTTGCAGCAAGGCGGCAAACTTGAGAGTGCCCAGGAGCTTACATCAAGTAAGTGACTGGGGCGAGCAAGTGCGGCCAACGCAGTTGCGGCACGAAATATAACGGGCAAATTATGCGCGCAACTTAACGTCGATCGCGTCTTGAGCACGATTAGTGCGTGGAGCGTCATGCGTGTGCTGGCGACCAGACACATCCAGGACTTCCTGATTATTCACCAGTTCGCCCAACGTAATGTTGTTGAGGAAACCGGTCAGACGATCGCTCAGATCGCGCCACAGCGCGTGGGTCAGGCATTTATCGCCGCCCTGACAACCGCCTTTGCCCTGGCAACGGGTCGCATCTACAGACTCGTCGACAGCGCTAATGACTTCACCTACTGCGATGCTCCCGGCATCTTTACCCAGCAGATACCCGCCGCCAGGTCCACGTACGCTTGAAACCAGACCGTTTTTACGCAAACGGGAAAACAGCTGCTCCAGATATGACAGGGAAATTCCCTGACGTTCAGAAATATCAGCCAACGGTACCGGGCCCGTTTCGGAGTTGAGCGCAACGTCCAACATTGCGGTCACGGCGTAACGCCCTTTTGATGTCAGTCTCATGTCTTACTTAGCCTCAAACTCGCCCCTGCCCGGGGTTTTTTATTGTAAAATGGGGGTATTGCATAGCAGGGGCAAGTCTGACATTCCCGACTAAATCAGTCAACTATTTACTTGACTAATTTAGTCAGGTATTTAACCTTCAGTGCCGTTTTCACTTGCAGGAGGCGTTTCGCTTACTTGCCTTTATTCTGCTGTTCAATCGACGCCAAAATTCCGCGCAAAATGTTCAGCTCCTGACTCTCAGGACGCGCACGCGTAAACAGACGACGCAGCTTGTTCATCACTTGTCCCGGATGGCCTTCGCGAATAAATCCGGTCGACAGCAGCGTTTGTTCCAGATGACCGTAAAAACGCTCTAAATCATCCACCAGCGGATACTCAGCTTCTTCGTATTCGACGGTCTTATCACCTTCCTGCGTCGCCAGCCAGGCCATGCGGACTTCATAAGAGATAACCTGCACCGCCATCGCCAGGTTGAGCGAACTGTATTCCGGGTTCGCGGCAATGGCGACGTGGTAATGGCATTTTTGCAGTTCTTCGTTGGTCAGGCCAACGCGTTCACGGCCAAATACCAGCGCCACCGGCGTATTCGCCGCTTCAGAGACGCTTTTTAAGCCGCATTCGCGCGGGTCCAGCATCGGCCACGGCAACGTACGGGAACGCGCGCTGGTGCCTACTACCAGACTACAACCCGCCAGCGCTTCATCGAGGGTATCGACGATCTGCGCGCTGCCAATCACATCGCTGGCGCCTGCCGCCAGGGCGATGGCCTGCGAGTCCGGTTTGACCAGTGGATTAACCAGCCACAGATTGGTTAAACCCATGGTTTTCATTGCGCGGGCCACAGAGCCCATGTTGCCAGTGTGAGAGGTTTCCACCAGCACAATTCGAATATTTTGCAGCATTGTATTTCTTCGGCTAAAGATTATTCGGGCATATTATCATAAAACGAAGACATATTCCGAACTCGCTGCTATACTCTGCGCCGTTTTCCCGTTCTTTAACATCCAGTGAGAGAGACCGATGCATCCGATGCTGACCATCGCCGTGCGCGCAGCGCGCAAGGCGGGTAATGTAATTGCCAAACACTACGAAACCCCAGACTCTGTAGAAACCAGCCAGAAAGGCAGCAATGATTTCGTGACTAACGTCGATAAAGCCGCCGAAGCGATTATTATCGAAACGATTCGCAAATCTTACCCACAGCACACCATCATCACCGAAGAAAGCGGTGAACATGTTGGTGAAGATTTGGATGTTCAATGGGTTATCGATCCACTGGATGGCACTACCAACTTCGTAAAACGTCTGCCGCACTTCGCGGTATCTATCGCAGTACGCATTAAAGGCCGTACTGAAGTTGCCGTTGTTTACGATCCAATGCGTAATGAACTGTTCACCGCAACCCGCGGCCAAGGCGCTCAGCTTAACGGTTACCGTCTGCGTGGCAGCACGGCTCGCGATCTGGACGGCACCATCATTGCCACCGGCTTCCCGTTCAAAGCGAAACAGCACGCTGCTTCTTACATGAAAATCCTTGGCAACATGTTTACCGAATGCGCTGACTTCCGCCGCACCGGCTCTGCCGCGCTGGATCTGGCCTACGTTGCCGCAGCCCGCGTTGACGGTTATTTCGAAATTGGTCTGCGCCCGTGGGATTTCGCCGCAGGTGAGCTGATTGCTCGTGAAGCCGGCGCACTGGTTTGCGACTTCACCGGCGGCCATAACTACATGGCAACCGGCAACATCGTTGCAGGTAACCCGCGCGTAGTGAAAGCCATGCTGGCTAACATGCGTGATGAACTGAGCGACGCGCTGAAGCGTTAATCTGCTGTGGTGCCGGATGCGACGCTTTCGCGTCTTATCCGGCCTACAATTCCTGCCGCTCACTAATCTAAAACGGTCTTAATCCCCTACCTACCGGCACCGCGCTCATCCACATCACCACCGCCGCCGCAATCAATATCGCCCCACCGGCTAATGCCAGCGTTGTCCAGCCAATCTGTCGCCACAGCACCGGCGCTTTATGCCCGCTAAGTCTTACCGCCAGCGAGCGGAAACTGTGTACCAATAAAGCCAGTGACGTAATCGTCAAAGAAGTTCCCGCCGCCATCGCCAGCGCCGAGGCCATGCCCCAGCTAAAGACGCCAATCACTTTACTGAACAGCAGCACCATGATAGCCCCGGAGCATGGGCGCATCCCCATAGACAGAATAATCATCAACCGGGCGCGCCAGTCATCACCGCTTTGCAACTGTTCCGGCTGCGGTAAATGCTGATGCCCGCAGCCACAGCCGTCGTGATGCACATGGTGCGGTGTGAAAGCGGTAAACGTTGGCCGTTTTAGCAATGAGCGCAGTTTTTTCAGCGCCCGCCAGCACAGCAGCAGGCCCAACACGCCTACCAGCACATAGCTCCCTCTTTCCAGCCAGAAGCTGCTCATATGCAGCTGCCGCGCAGGTAACTGCAAGACGGTGAGCACGATAACGACCAGACCAATCGCGACCAGTCCTTGTAATAAAGACGACGCCAGCGTCAGGCCGATACTTGATTTGAGTTTTGACGGGTGCGTCGCAAGCCAGGTAGTAATCACCACTTTTCCATGACCCGGCCCCAGTGCATGCAGGACGCCATAGAGAAAACTAAACAGTAGCAGCGATCCCCCTGCCTGGGTCGGACTGGCAGCAACCGCTTTCAGCAATCCGCTCATCTGTTGGTTTACTTCGCGCTGCCAGACGATGCTTTTCATCATCACCTGCGGCCAGGCCTGCCATAGCCACAGTATGCCGCCTGCCGCCAGCAGGAAAAATAGTGCCAGCGGCCACAGCGTAAGCCAGCGGCGTCCGGCGGGGCGTGGCTGATAAATTACTGACATTGCAGCGTTACCGTTTGTGCGAACTGTTTACCCAACTCCATATCCTCCGGCGGGGCGTCTTCTTTATCCAGCGACTGGGCAAAGCTCAGCGTTTGTTCATTCGGCGTCGGGGTATGGACAGTGAGTCGGCATTGCTGGCTAATGGCCTGCCCCAGCATAGCGTCGCTGTCCTGGTCATAGCTCATATCAACGTAGTAGGTCGGATCGAAGGTTGAAATGGTATATTTTTGACCACTCAGCGGCTGCGGTTCAGCTAATGGTAAAACGAACGTTAGCACCGCCTGATGTTCCTCCCGTTCCATGCCGTATTCCGTCGGCCTGTTTTTAAACTTTACCTTTTGCCCGTCATGCCACACTTCGGTGAAATAATGCTGCCCAAGCACATTCGCCATCACTTCCGCCGCCAGTTTTTTCCAGATCTCCGAGCCAGGTTTGGCATTCCCCGCATCGTAAAGCAGATCAGCCGAGGTGATTTCATCCATCGTCCAGCGCATTTTCAGCGCCACGAACTGATTATTCTCGCTCACGATCTCAGTTTTCAAATGGATAAAGCTATGGGGATGAGCGCCTGCGTCAAAAGACAGGACAGCAAGAAACAACGTGACAATGATGCGTTTAACGCGCTGCATGGCTTCTCCACGATAAAAATCCAGGCTGCCAGAAATAATGGTATGTTTGGCGAAAGAGTGCTGAGGATATCATTGAACGAAAAAATGTTGAGCACCCTTTTCCGGTATCGATTCAGTTCTCAATTTCGAGATTTCTTTTTCCAGCAACACCCGTCTAAATCCCTTCTCGCCACCACAATTTACGCAAAATGATAATTAATTGTTAATTTATGGTTTCATTTTAATAATCCATTAACAATAACTTTGCTGTCATGGATATAAAACCCCTTTAATTTAACCAATTTTTAACCATTATTTTTCCATAAATTCACAATACTGGGCATAGATCACATTCATGAAACTCATGATTCATTCCCTCTTCCATTCGTAGTTAACTTCACCCCGTGACATGTCCTGCCCCCTACGAAAGGTACAACTATGAAATTCAAACTCGCATTACTCAGTGCAACCCTGGTTTCTGCATGCATGTTGTCCGGCACGTCCTTTGCGGCGGAAAAATATGAAATTGCTGTGGTTGCCAAAGTCACCGGGATCCCATGGTTTAACCGCATGGAAACCGGCGTGAATGAAGCAGCAAAAAAATTGGATGTGAATGCTTACCAGACCGGGCCTTCCACGCCAGATCCGGCTCAGCAGGTGAAAGTCATTGAGGATCTGATCGCCAAAAATGTTAACGCAATCATCGTGGTGCCGAATGATGCCAAGGTCCTTGAGCCGGTGCTGAAAAAAGCGCGCGACAAAGGCATCGTGGTGCTGACGCACGAATCCCCGGACGAGCAGATTGGCCAGTGGGATATTGAAACCATCGACAGTGAAAAATATGCGCAGGCTAACGTCGATGAATTAGCAAAAAACATGGGCGGCAAAGGCGGGTATGCCATCTATGTCGGTTCGCTGACGGTCCCACTTCATAACGCGTGGGCAGATTATGCAATTAAGTACCAGAAAGAAAAATATCCGGAGATGTTCGAGGTCACTTCACGTCTGCCGGTCGCGGAAAGCATCGATAAATCCTACGCCACCACGCTGGACCTGATGAAAACCTATCCGCAGATGAAGGGCATTATCGGCTTTGGCTCGCTGGGTCCTATCGGTGCGGGTCAGGCGGTACAGAAAAAACGCGCCAAAGATAAAATCGCCGTCGTCGGGATCGCCATGCCAGCACAGGCTGCACCTTACCTGATGCGCGGTGATATTAAGAAAGCGCTGCTGTGGGATCCAAAAGACGCGGGCTATGCGCTGGTAACGGTGGCCGATCAGCTGTTGCAGGGTAAAGAAGTGAACGCTGATCTGAGTATCGATGGTTTAGGGAAAGCCGATATCGACACGGAGAAGAAAGTGATCCGCTTTAACAAGATCCTCGAAGTCACCAAAGACAACGCACAATCACTCGGTTTCTAAGGCTTTAGCCGACACCAGGGAACCTTAACGCCGACCGTCTGGTCGGCGCTATCAACCAAACTAACACTTAGCGTCCATGCGGACGTGCGCAGGGGTATTGTCCATGACAGACACCACCGCATTTATCACTCTTGAGAATATCAGCAAACAATTCCCGGGCGTGCTGGCGCTGGATAACGTGAATATGACGCTGAGAAAAGGCGAAGTTCACTGTCTGGCGGGTCAAAACGGCTGTGGTAAAAGCACCATTATTAAAGTGATCTCTGGAGTGTATCATCCGGAAAAAGGCGCGCAGATTTTACTCGATGGCAAATTATTCCATCACCTGACGCCGCAGCTTTCTTCCCATTATGGTATTCAGGTTATTTATCAGGACCTGTCGTTATTCCCTAACTTTAGCGTCGCTGAAAATATCGCGGTCAACCGCTATCTGCCCGGTGGCGATATCTGGGTGCGCCGTGGCGCGATGAAACAGCAGGCGCTGGCCGCTATGAAACGCATCGGCGTGAACATCGATCCCGATAAAAAAGTCGAAAAACTGTCGATTGCCGACCGGCAACTGGTCGCCATTTGCCGGGCTATTGCCGCCGATGCGCGTCTGGTGATTATGGATGAACCCACCGCTTCGTTAACCCGCCAGGAGGTCAATGGCCTGCTACGGGTCGTCAACGAACTGAAAGCGGCCGGGATTTGCGTGGTGTTTGTCAGCCACCGTCTGGATGAAGTGATGGAAGTGGCGGACCGTATCAGCGTGATGCGCGACGGCAAACTGGTGGGGACTTACCCGGCCAGCGAACTCGACAGTCACGAACTGGCCTTCCTGATGACCGGACAACGCTTCCACTACAGCCCGCTGCCGGAAAGACCTGCTATTGAGCAAGAGCCGCTGCTCGAGCTGCGCAACCTCAGCCGCCGGGGGAAATACCAGAACATCAATTTATCGCTACATAGCGGTGAGATTGTCTCCATTGTCGGTCTGCTGGGTGCCGGTCGCACCGAGCTTTGCCTCAGTTTGTTCGGCATGACCCAGCCGGAAAGCGGCGAAATGCGCATTAACGGCCAGCCGGTTACTCTGCGCAATAATCATGACGCCATCAAACACGGGATCGGCTATGTCTCTGAAGATCGCCTGACGCAGGGGCTGATCATGGAGCAGTCGATCTATGACAACACCATCGTCACGGTGTTTGACCAACTGCATACCAGCAGCGGTCTGCTCGATCATCGTAAAGCGCAAAAGCTGGTCGCCGATTTAATCCGTGAGTTGAACATTAAAGTCTCCGATCCGCATCTGCCGGTCAAAACGCTCTCCGGCGGTAATGCCCAACGCATTGCCATTGCCAAATGGGTGGCAACCCACCCGCGCATCTTGATCCTCGACTCCCCTACCGTCGGCGTGGATATCGCCAACAAAGAGGGGATTTACCAGATAGCCCGCGATCTGGCGGAACAGGGAATGGCGGTGCTGATGATTTGCGATGAAATCCCGGAAGCGTATTACAACAGTCATCGTGTGCTGGTGATGCGCCGCGGCAAACTGGTGGCGGAATTTAATCCTCATCACTGCCGTGAAGAGGAGATTGCTGAAGTGGTCGAGGTAATCAATGAATAGTCTGCGTCTCTCCCGTTTAATCGGGCAACATGAATTCTGGCTGGGCCTGCTGGTCGTGGCGCTCGCCGTCGGGCTGAGCGTCAGTACCGATGAGTTCCTGTCGCTGGGCAATCTCACAGATGTCGCCACCAGCTACGCGATTCTCGGTATTCTCGCCTGCGGGCTGTTTGTGGTGCTGATTTCCGGCGGGATCGACATCTCATTTCCAGCGATGACCGCGATTGCCCAGTATGCGATGGCCAGTTGGGTGATCGCTCACGGCGGCAACTTCGTACTGGCTTTAACCATCGCAATGGCGGTAGGTCTGCTGCTTGGGCTGATTAATGGCTTCCTGGTCTACTGGCTGCGCGTTCCGGCGATCATCATTACCATCGCCACGCTGAACGTCTACTACGGCCTGCTGGTTTATGCCACCAAAGGTACCTGGCTGTACGGCTTCCCGGACTGGTTTATGAACGGTATCAACTGGTTGTCGTTCACCGCGACAGACGGCTACGACTACGGTTTAACCCTGCCCCTGCTGTGCCTGGCTGCGGTGATCATCTTTACCGCCGTACTGATGAACTATACCCGTCTTGGCCGTCAGGTTTACGCCATGGGCGGCAACCGCGACGCGGCCTCGCGCCTGGGGCTGAATCTGCTGAAGCTGCATTTCTACGTCTATGGCTATATGGGCATTCTGGCAGGCGTTGCCGCCGTGGTTCAGGCGCAAATCACCCAGTCTGTTGCCCCCAATTCCCTACTCGGCTTTGAGTTAACGGTGCTGGCGGCGGTCGTGCTCGGTGGCACCAGCATGAGCGGCGGGCGCGGTACGTTAACCGGAACGCTACTGGGTGTTGTGCTGCTGGCGTTCTTGCAAAATGGTCTGACGCTGCTGAGCGTCTCCTCTTACTGGCACACCGTGTTCAGCGGCGCCATTATCCTGGTCAGCATTAGCGCCACGGCCTGGAACGAAAAACGTAAACTGGCAAGGGAGCTTTGAGATGAAAACAATCGCCAGATTTTTACCCGGTGATGCCATCATTCGTCTGCAATGCGTCATTATTGTGGCCGTCGCCCTGGTCTTCTCGGCCCTGCTCGGCAGCCGTTTTTTCAGCGTCGCTAACTTCCAGTCGATTGGCTCGCAGTTGCCAATCCTCGGCATGCTGGCCCTCGGGATGGGCATGACCATGCTGACCGGCGGCATTAACCTGTCGATTATTGCCGGGGCAAATGCCTGCTCGCTGGTGATGGCGGCGATAATCGTCACCCACCCGGATAACCCGCTGTTTCTGGTACTGGCATTGGTTGCTGGCGCTGCGGTGGCGGTGGCTATCGGCACGCTCAACGGCGCTTTAATTGCCTGGGTCGGCGTCTCGCCTATTCTCGCCACCCTCGGCACGATGACGCTGATCTCCGGGCTGAATATTTTGCTTTCCAACGGGACGGTGATTTCAGGTTTCCCGACTGCCATTCAGTATCTTGGCAACGCCACAATTGCCGGTATTCCGGTGGCGCTACTGCTCTTTTTCCTCGTGGCAATCCTGCTGTGGGTGCTGCTGGAGCACACCACGCTTGGGCGCAGCCTGTATCTCGTCGGCTCCAATGAGCAGGCTACCCGCTACAGCGGCGTGAATACCGTACGGGTACAAATTTCGGTGTACGTTATTTCAGCCCTGCTCGGCTGGGTCGCCGCCATTCTGATGATGGCGAAATTCAACTCGGCCAAAGCCGGATACGGTGAATCCTACCTGCTGGTCACCATCCTTGCCTCTGTGCTCGGCGGCATTAACCCGGATGGCGGCTTCGGACGCATTATCGGCCTGGTACTGGCGCTGATTGTGCTGCAAATGCTGGAAAGCGGCCTTAACTTGCTGGGGGTCAGCAGCTATCTGACGATGGCGCTGTGGGGCGCGGTGCTGATCCTCTTTATCGCATTACAGAATCGTAAAGCCTGATTTCAGGAGAAAAAATTATGGCAAGTTACTTTATTGGTGTGGATGTCGGAACCGGAAGCGCCCGTGCTGGCGTGTTTGATCTCAACGGCAGAATGGTCGGTCAGGCCAGTCGGGCCATCGAGATTTACCGTCCGCAGGCCGATTTTGTTGAGCAGTCTTCCGATAACATCTGGCAGGCTGTGTGTAACGCGGTTCGCGATGCGATTAACCAGTCGGATATCAATCCTATTCAGGTGAAAGGTCTGGGCTTTGACGCTACCTGTTCATTGGTGGTGCTGGATAAAGAAGGTAATCCACTCACCATCAGCCCTTCCGGGCGCAGTGAACAGAACATTATTGTGTGGATGGACCATCGCGCCATTACTCAGGCCGATCGCATTAACGCCCTGCATCATCGGGTACTGGACTACGTCGGCGGCATTATCTCCCCGGAGATGCAAACGCCAAAACTGTTGTGGCTGAAGCAGCACATGCCCAATACCTGGGCTAACGCCGGTTACTACTTTGACCTACCTGATTTCCTCACCTGGCGCGCAACGGGCGATGACACACGCTCATTGTGCTCGACGGTGTGTAAATGGACCTATATGGGCCATGAAGATAAATGGGATGCCAGCTATTTCCGCCAGATTGGGCTGGAAGATTTGCTGGAACACGATGCCGCTAAAATTGGCCGCTACGTGAAAACCATGGGCGAACCGCTCGGCCATGGGCTGTCAGCACGCGCCGCCAGCGAAATGGGTCTGATCCCCGGCACCGCGGTCAGCGTATCGATTATTGATGCCCACGCCGGTACCCTCGGTACGCTCGGCGCCAGCGGAGTTTCCGGCGAGGTGCCGGATTTCGACCGTCGTATCGCACTGATTGGCGGCACCTCCACCGGACACATGGCGATTTCCAAAGAGCCGCGTTTTATCGGCGGTGTCTGGGGGCCTTACTACTCTGCCGTACTGCCGGAATACTGGCTTAACGAAGGCGGGCAGTCGGCAACAGGGGCGTTAATCGACCACGTAATTCAGTCGCATCCGTGCTACGACACCTTACTGGCGCAGGCTAAGTCGCAGGGACAGACCATTTATGAAGTGCTGAATGCGTTGCTGCGTAAAATGGCCGGTGAGCCGGAAGATATCGCCTTCCTGACCCGCGATATGCATATCCTGCCCTATTTCCACGGCAATCGCTCGCCGCGCGCCAACCCTACGCTTACGGGGACAATCACCGGACTTAAGCTGTCGCGCACGCCGGAAGATATGGCGCGACAGTATCTGGCGACTATCCAGGCCATTGCCCTCGGTACGCGACATATCATTGAAACGATGAATCAAAGTGGCTACACCATCGATACGATTATGGCCAGCGGCGGCGGGACGAAAAACCCGATCTTCGTTCAGGAACACGCCAACGCCACCGGTTGCGCCATGCTGCTGCCGGAAGAGAGTGAAGCCATGCTGTTGGGCGGTGCCATGATGGGAACTATCGCCGCCGGTGTATTTGACACCTTCCCGGAAGCGATGTCGGCGATGAGCCGGATTGGTAAAACGGTCACCCCGCAAACCAACCGTATTAAGCAGTACTACGATCGCAAATATCGGGTATTCCACGAGATGTATCAGGACGATATGAAATACCGCCAACTGATGCAGGAGGAAGCATGAGTGACTCCTGGTCTCAGGCCACCGGCGTATTCCAGAGCTACAGCGATGCCCTTGCGGGTCTGGGACAGCACCTGACTGAACCGCTCTGGCAGTCGCTGATGGCGGAACTGCGCGGTTGTCAGGGAAAAATCGTCGTTACCGGCGTCGGCACCTCCGGCATTGCGGCGCGTAAAATCGCGCATATGCTCGCCTGCGTGGAGCGCCCGGCGATTTATCTCAATGCCACCGATGCGGCGCACGGCGATCTGGGTTTTTTACGCGCCGACGACCTGGTTATTATGCTGTCACGCGGAGGCAATTCGGATGAACTTACCCGGCTGCTGCCTGGGCTGGCGGCGAGAAATGTGCCGATCCTGAGCGTGACGGAAAACGCTGATTCGGCCATCGCTAAAGCGTCGAGGCTGGTGATTTCCACCGGCGTCCAGCGTGAGGCCGACCCGCTGAACATGCTGGCGACGACCTCAATTCTGCTGGTACTGGCGATCTTTGACGCCGCCTGCGCCTGTTTGATGAGTGAAAGCGGCTACTCGAAGGAGACACTGCTGGCAGTGCATCCCGGCGGCGATGTGGGATTAACGCTGAGCCGTGGGCAGGCGTGATGGAGAACATGTAATTCCGGCTCAGGGTTCCGTTCACCTCAACGCTCTGACTTTCAGCTATATCCTTTTTGCTGTTCAAACATGTTCAAATAAAAATACAGATGGTCAGGCGTGGCTGGTCCGGCTGAAAATTGCCGACGTGTTTCCGTAAGGCCGGGAGAGCCAGCATGGATGCTGGCTCAGGGCGCGCTTTACAGGGACGTTACATCGCGCCCGCCCCGGTAGCCAGGAGGAATAAGCGGAGGGAACCGCGGAGCGGCAATTTTCCCGCCGGGAGCCGGGATTGTTAAGGGTGCGGCGATAGCACCCTTAACACGTTCACTGGCGTTCAGTGTACAGAAAAGCGATGAACATGAGGTGAACGGAACCTTTCTCTGCGATAGCATGTTTATACCTCCCTCCGCCGCATTCCCCCCTCTGGCATTTTTTATATCCCAACTAAAGATAAAACAGTGAAAAAGCGGATTAACGCGCTGCGTTCCACTACCGCTATCTGTTCCGCACGTTAAAAATTCTGTGACGCTCCCCAGCATTCCTGGCGTAAAGCTTTCCATTCCTCAAATCTATGCGCAAACTTTAACTATTCTTATCAAACATACTCACGGGAGATTCTACAGATGATGTCAACGCTCGCCCCGCCATCTGTACTTTCCGCTCCCCAACGCCGTTGCCAGGTACTGCTGACGCTTTTTCTGCCGGGGCAGATAGCTACCGCGCAGACCTTCAGCAGTCTCAATGGCGTCGATGATGCCACCGTTCAGGAGGATATCATTGGCGCGGGGCTTGAAATCCAGCGTTATCATCGGCTCGCCATTATTTCCGCCCAGAATGGCGGCTATGCGATCGAAGGCGCCCCGCTGAACCAGCGTCTGTGCCTGTTGCATTGGCTGCGCCGTGGCCTGCGGATCTGCCCGACCTTTATCGCCCAACATTTCACACCCGCATTGAAAATGGCGCTGAAACAGCAGGGCATAGCGCGCACGTTGTATGATGACACCAATCTGCATGCGCTGATTAACCTCTGCTCCCGACGCTTGCAAAAGCCCTTTGAGTGTCGTGATATCCAGTTCCTGCGGCTGTTTTTACAATACTGCCTGCTGCAACATCACGCGGGGATCACCCCGGAGTTTAATCCACTCCAGCAGCGCTGGGCGCAATCCTGCGCGGAGTACGCTCTGGCTGAGGAGATCGCCCGCCACTGGCAACGTCACGTCATGCAAAGTGCGCCGCCGGGCGAATCGCTGTTTATGGCATTGCTGTTCTCAATGATTCGCATCCCCGACCCCATCCGCGATAACCACCAGCAGGATCGCCGTCTTCGTCTGGCTATCGCGCGGCTGGTGCTGCGTTTTCGCGAGTATGGCAACGTTCGCTTCAGCGATGAACAAGGGCTGAACGACCAGTTGTATATCCACCTTGCCCAGGCGCTGAACCGCAGTGTGTTTGCTATTGGCATTGATAACACGCTACCGGAAGAGTTCAGCCGACTTTATCCCCGGCTGGTACGCACCACCCGCGAGGCGATACACGGATTCGAAGCGGAATACGATGTGCAGTTTTCAGAAGAAGAGATCGGATTGGTGGCGGTGATTTTCGGTGCCTGGCTGATGCAGGAGAAGGATTTGCACGAAAAACAGATTATCCTGCTGACCGGCAGTAATGAACAACTCGAAGCGCATATAGAACAGCAGCTACGCGAACTGACGCTGCTGCCGCTCAACGTAAAACATATGCCAATGCAGGACTTTCAAAAAGAGGGCGCGCCGCGTGGCGTAACGCTGATCGTCACACCGTACACTACGCCGCTGCCGCTGTTTTCACCGCCGTTGATTCATGCGGATCTGGCGCTGACGTCTCACCAGCAGCAGCAGATCCGCAAAATCCTCGAATCATAACGTCGCAGGCTGCGCCACCACTTTCGGGCGCAGCACGATAGCCGGTAGCGCCACCAGCGCCATCACCCAGAATACGCCGCTGCCCAGGTTCTGGTACAGGTAGCCGGCGAAAACGGTCATGATGGCGATACTGCCGCCCATCGCCACCGCGGAATAGACCGCCTGCAAACGAATCACTTCGCTGCCCTGTCGCGCCGCGATATAGCGCATTGCCGCCAGGTGACAGACGGTGAAGGTACCGCAGTGCAGGATCTGCACCACTATCAGCCACGGCAGATCGGTGCTCCAGCCCATCAGCCCCCAACGCGCCACGCCGCAAACGGCGGAAAGCAACAGCAGATCGCGGGCGCTAAAGCGGCGGAACAGCTTGTGACTCAGCGCGAAGATGATCACTTCCGCCACAACGCCCAATGACCATAAATAGCCCACCGCCGAGGCGGAATAACCGGCGGATTGCCAGTAAATGGCGCTAAAACCATAATAGGCGGCATGTGCGCCCTGCAGCAGACTCACGCAGGCAAGAAAACGCCAGCTTTGCGTTATTAACGCGCGCCAGGCGGGCCATCCCGCACTCTCCTGCTGACGGGTTTCACCTGCTGGCTGCACGCTCGGGCGAATCATCATGCCCAGCAGCATCGAGGCGACGCCAAGCGACAGCAGAATAAGGATCACCCGATAGTCAAACAGGCTCACCAGCTTACCGGTCAGCGCAGAGCCAATTACAAAGGCCACGGATCCCCACAGTCGAACCCGCCCATAATCCATGGTTATCTGTTTTTGCCAGGTGTTAGCCAGCGCGTCGGTCAGCGGCACCAACGGTGAGAAAAACAGGTTAAATCCGACCATCACCACCATCAGCCACGCCACGTTGGTCCCCGCCCAGAAAGCCAGCGCAAACACCAACGTCAACAGAGCCAGAATACGTAAAGCGGTAATCAGACGAGAGGGATCGCTCACGCGCGGCGCAATCAGCAAGCTACCGAGAAAACGGGCAATCAGCCCCGCGCCCAACAGTAAACCAATGGTTTCCGGCGTCAGCCCCAGCCCTTCGAGCCAGACGCTCCAGAAAGGCAGAAAAATACCGTAGCTAAAGAAATAGGTGAAATAACCGAGCGCCAGCCAGCGCGTGGAATGCAAAGCCATGAATCCCTCCCGTTTGGAGACGGTAGTCTGGCGATAAACTCTGGCTGGCGCAAGAGACCATTAACAGGCAGATAACATGATTTTCGCCCTATTCGATGCAAATTTGCATCGCAAAATGACAGCGTTCTTCCTGCGCTAAAACCTGCAATCCCGGCTGCCCCTGCATGTGGTGGGCATTCACCGGATGCGTCTGCGGCTCCAGGCACAGGAATGGTTCACCCGACATTCTGAACAGCATCAACCACGGAGTTTGCGCTAAAATCGTGACTTTCATCACATCATGCTGAATAACGGCCCGCCCGCTCCAGCCAGAATAACCCACATTCAACCAGGCATCTTCACCGTATTGCGCATGCATGAAATCTGCTGCGGGTGGAATATTACTTTGCCAGTCCAGTGGCAGATGCTGTTCCCCCTCCGGCCAGTAGCCGCTGGCGGTGAACTGGGCCGTACTGTGCGTATCAAAGGCAAAAAACGGATGGAACCCGCAGCCATAGATCATCGGTTGTTCCCCGCAATGGGTGAGCGTCAATGAAGCATGCAGGCTTGACGCTTCCAGTTGGTAGCAAAGCTGCGCCGTATAGTCGTAACCACAGGGATGCCAACTGCGCAACTGTAGCAAACAACCGCTTTGCGTAGCAGTGATAACCTGCCAGCGCTGCAGCCAACCGTCACCGTGCAGGAAGAAGTGTGCATCCGCCTCATGGTGCGGTAGCACAACCTCTTCCCCACGTAACACAAAACGATTGCCCGCCACCCTATTTGCCACCGGTAACATCGGGAACAGGCCGCAATCACCGGGCTGCTGACCATGACCTTCGCGTAATATTGCCTGTTGATGTTGTAACGAAACCAGACTCAATAGCGAACCGCCCTGTGGATCTACGCACATCCGTAGATGTGCGTTTTGTAACATCAGCAGAGAGTTCATTAGCGGGCGCTTCGTTGCTGGCTTGATGCGCCAACTTTCGTATGCTGCGCCGCCAGCCGTTCTTCCAGCGCTTCCAGCGTCACGCCTTTGGTTTCCGGCACATTACGCAGAACATAGATAAAGCCCATCGCACAAATCACACCATAGAGCAGGAAACTTCCCGATGCGCCCAGACTCGCATTCAGCAGTGGGAAGGTATAGGTCAGCAGGAAGCAGGCAATCCACAACGCCAGCGTGCCGAGCGACATCGCTAACCCGCGAACACGGTTGGGGAAGATTTCGGACAGCAGCACCCAGGTTACCGGGGCCAGCGTCAGGGCGTAAATGGCAATCGCCGCCAGCACCAGAACCAAAACCGGCCAGCCCAGAATGCCCAACCCGTATGCCCCGGCAATAAGTACGTAGATAACCGTCAGCCCTGATGCACCAAACAGCATCAGTTTACGACGCCCAATTTTGTCCACCAGCGGCAGAGCGGCAAGGGTAAAGACCAGATTGATGATCCCGGTCGCTACGATCGATTTTAACGTGCCGTTGATGTCGAATCCGGCGGAAGCAAATATCTCCTGCGCATAGTTGAAAATAACGTTGATCCCACACCACTGCTGGAACACTGCCAGCACCATGCCAATAATCACTATCGGTTTGATCTGCGGTTGTAACAGTGATGACCACGCGACCTTGTGGTTATCTTTTTGTAGCGTATGTTCAATCTCTTTCAGCGTTTGCCCGGCATATTCTGCCGAACCAATGCGCTGCAGCATGGTGCGCGCACGTTCGGCTTTTCCTGCCTTCACCAACCAGCGCGGCGATTCAGGGACAAAGAACATCAGCACCAGGAATATTACCGCGGGCACTAATTCAGCGCCAAACATCCAGCGCCAGCCCGTCTGACCGTTCCAGCTTTCCACAATCGCCTGCTGCGTAGCGCCTGTGGCGACAGGTTCGGCAATCATCAGGTTGATAAGCTGCGCCGCCAGGACGCCAATCACGATGGTGAGCTGGTTAACGGCAACAAAGCGACCACGCTTTTCCGCCGGGCTGACCTCAGCGATATACAGCGGGCTTAGCGCGGATGCCAGACCAATCCCCACGCCGCCAACGATGCGATAAACAACAAACATGTCAAAATTGCTGGCAACTGCGGTCCCCCAGGCTGAAGCGCTAAAGAGGATCGCCGAGAGAATCAGCGGCATCTTTCGGCCAAATTTATCGGCGCACCAGCCGGAAATCAGCGCACCAAAGATACAACCAACCAACGCCGAGCTCATCGCCCAGCCAGATTGCGCCGGATCGGTAATCGAGAAATAAGCTTCATAGAAGGGCTTTGCCCCGCCGATTACCACCCAGTCATAGCCAAAAAGTAAACCACCGCAGGCGGCAACCAGGCAGATAGTCCAGACGTAACCAATCTTTAAATGTGTCTGCGCGTTATTCATTATGATTCCTCTTTCAGGGAAACGCAGGGGACAGAAGGTTTCGGGTGAGGTTGCCCCCACCCGTTTCGGGTATTACTGGAACAGCCTTACGTTTATGGCGTGACGCAGCAGTAACGCCTTGTCATGCGCCGGATTGAGTTGCAGAAGCTCATCAAGATCGCGCTGGCAAGCAGAACTATTTCCCAGTCCCAGATGCCCAAGCGCATTGATAAACAGGCAGTGTTGCTGGTGTTTTGCTTGTGCTGAGGTATCCAGTACCACCAGATCGGGCAGCGATACGGCAAAGAAATCGACATCCGGGATGTTGTCGCGATGCGACTCAACCCATTGTAGGAAGCTGTTGAACAGAGCGTCCGCCTCTGCATCATCGCCAAGTTTTCTCTGCGCCATCCCCTGCCAGAAGAGATAGTCCACCGGCTGGTCGTTGTAGTAACGTCCGGCATCCAGTGAGCTACCGCCACGTGTGGCACGGGAGAAGTAACGCTGGGATTCCTCGAAATGCCCCTGCTGCTGGGCGCAATAACCCAGCAAATACCAGATGTCATTATCCGTTTGCCCAGGCAGACGCCCCTCCCCAAGGTTTTGCGGGTAGTGCAGCGCCTGTTGCAGTTGCGTGATGGCGGTTTGCGGGTCGCCCGCCTGAACAGCCTCCAGTGCGCGATGCATCTGATTCAGCAGATATTGCCCGGTGGCTTTGCCTTCTCCCCCCTCCCACGGATGAAATACACGCTCACGTAAGATTGCCGCGGCCTCGTCGTAGCGCCCCAATCCATTCCACAGACTAAGCAGTTCCACCGTCAGATCGTCGCGATGGAAGACAATATCTTTGCTGGCTTCCAGTCGCTGCAAACGCTGTTCAGCCGGTTGCGCCATCAGCTTTTTGAGATAGTCGAGTTCGAACAGGAAACGGGCATTTTGCGGCTCCAGTGCTACGGCCTGCGACAGATACTGTATCGCCTGCTGTGCATCGTGCTGTTTGTTCCAGGCATAGATCCCCAATAAGCGATGCACTGGGGCAAAATCCGGCTCCTGCGCAAGGGTAAATTGCCAGCAGGAGACCGCCTCGTCATAGCAGCGTTTGCTGTACCAGAAACAGCCGAGCAAATAGCGGGCAAAAGCGCTCTGCTCGAGGGTTTGCAGCATCTGTACTTCATCCAGCGTATTGGGAAAACGGACGCGATTTTGCAGACACTTACGCGCTCGTTCGATGAAAGGTTGCGGATTGTCGCTCAACGAAGCGCGCCACAGCATCGGTAGCGTTTCCTGGCTGTCGAGCAGTTCCAGCACGCCACGGGCAGCATCTTTTTGCCCCAATGCGATCAACCAGCCAGCCAGTTCACACGCGTTGGTACCGCGCCGCCCGGTAATCGAGATTAGCGCCTGTGCAGTCGCTTCATCCTGGCAAATAGCCCAGCGCGCATAGTGCAGGGTGTAACTCAGCGGATAATCAACCAGCTGTTGGCAAATGTATTCCAGCGCTTGCGCATTGCGATCAAGCTTAGCCAGCGCCAGCGCTTTCAGTCCCATCGCCAGGTTATTACTGCCGTTAAAGCGCAGGCTCTGCTCGACCTTTTCCAACGCGCCGGCATAGTCCTGACGTTTCATCGCCAGGCGCGCTAACGACCAGAAAGCCGCGTCCCGGCAGTTGCCGCTCCAGCTCGCCTTATAATAATTATCCCAGGCGCTGTCATCGTCGCCCTGGCGTTCCTGCGCGGCAGCCAGCAGCATACTCGCCTCGCCATCACGTGGATTCTTATTGAGCTTGTGCGCCCGTTCCAGCGCCTTGCCCGCACAATGGGCTGCTAATGCCCAGTCCGCGCGGTTTAGCGCCAGCGTCCCCAGCGCCACATTATTGCGATAATCCAGCGGGTCGACCTCCAGCGCGCGGCGGTAATAGTCTTCGGCATAGCGGCTGGCGTGGTTGTACTGCTCCAGATGCTGACCAATAAAATAGAGTTCATCGGTATTAGCAAGCGCTTCTGGCTGAGCTGGCGCGCTGGCCGCCGAGGGTAGTGGTAACTCTTGCGCCAGGTGCTCTTCGTACTGCAAAAGCGTGGAGCCATCGGCGCGAGTGACGGTCATCGTTACCCGGGCATGACCATTGTCAGACACATCGGCTAACCAGCTCTGCCCCGGCTCAAGGGAGAGTGTATTCTCAAAGAACGGCTGCCCGTGTGCCGCAAGCGTAACCTGAACATCGCGTAGCGGCGCTATCGCATAAACGCCCACTGAAAGCTGGCTTCCCTCACGCACCAGCCGAAGCGCCAGTTGCGTGCTGGCGTTTTGCACCATGCCAAGTTCGCTGTAGGGCAGGAAGTTTTGCACGAAAACTTTCTCTTCGTACGGCGCAAGCCAGGTAAAATCCGGTTGGTTATCGGTAAAGACCCCGGTCATCAGTTCGATATACGGACCGTTGTCATCGGTGAGATTACGATCCCAGGCAACGCCAAAGTCGCCGTATCCCCAGGTCCACTGTTTTTTCCCCGGCGAAACATGGTGGTCCGCCACGTGCAGTAATCCACCGCGTTCGCCGTGGTGCCAGGCACCGACAAAGTCATAATCCGATTTTTCCGCCATATAAGAGGTCGGAACGGGTACGTTTTTGTAGCGAGAGATATCCACACCCGCCGAGTAATCCACTTTGTAGTAGGTGCCAGTAGCGATAGGAAACGCTGAAACATCGCGCTTACCGTGGTCGAATACCGCGGTTACATCCGGCGGAAACACGCTCTGATGATCGTCGCCACCTTTCACCGCCGGATTCGCCCACCACAGGAAGTGGCGCGGGGTAGCGTTACCGTTAAACACCTTCCCGGTTATTTCGATCAGCGCGCGATCTGGGTACAGTGTAAACCCGGTCATCACCTGTAAACCACGCATGGGTTCAACCTCCCCCATCCACACGGTATATTCGCCCTGCTCGCCCTGCTGCTGCGTAAAATCAACCGGCATAAAGGTGGTTGGACGATGATGCTGCGGCCAGTTGAACTCAATGCCGCCAGAGATCCATGGCCCAAGCAGGCCAACCAACGCAGGTTTCACTACTTCGTTGTAGTAGACGAAATCACGCTGCTGCACTTTGTCATACGCACGATGGATGCGTCCGCCTAATTCCGGCAGCAGCATGATGCGAATGAAGTCATTCTCCATCCACACCGCCTGATAGTCGCGCATTTCACGCTTGCCGGTCAGGGTATCAATCACGCCGTAGGGATAAACCGCACCAGAGGATCCCTGATACACCCTTTTCTCCAGAAACATCGGGTTAGCGTCTTCTTCACCCACCGTCCACGTTGGGAGGGTGATCGTTTCCTGCCAGACTTTAACTGAACCGTACATGCCGCTCTCCACTCAATAAACAAAAGTAAAAATTTAACCTGAGGCTATTCTGCAGCAGTTAAGTGGCGTTAAAATGCACAATGCTCACGCAATATAGTAAAGGGAGTTAAGTGTATGCAGCGTTTGGGATTCAATAACGCCAGGGTGCGTCAGGCAAATAAACAGATCTTTTTGTCGCATCTATGGCGGGAAAAACAGCTTAGCAAGTCGCAGTTGGCGCAGCTCACCAGTCTGTCAATCCCGGCGGTCAGCAATATTCTTGAAGAGCTGATGGATGAAGGGAGAATCAGCCATTCGCTAGAGACGTTAAGCCAGCGCGGTTTGAGTAGCGGCAGTTATCATTTGCCAGAAACAGGCGCCTGGACGCTCTGCATCAACGTCACCCCCACCAGCATCACCAGCCAACTGGCGGACGCGCGTCTGGTGGCCGTCGGTGACTGGCGCCATGAGGTCATTAATCCTGATACGCCAAAAGCGCTACTGGCGGCATTGGCGACACACTGGCGAGAATACCATCGGCAATTTCCAGAGGTTACGATTAATCTGGCGCTAGGCGTGCACGGCCAGGTTGATCCGATTACCGGCGCATCAAAAACCATGCCTCAGGCTCCGTGGAAAACACCGGTGGAAATAAAATACCTGCTTGAGGAGATGCTTGGTGTGCAGGTCCGGCTGGACAATGACTGCGTGATGCTGGCGCTGGCGGAAAAGTGGCAAAATCCGGCGGCTAAAGGTGATTTTTGTGTGATTAACGTTGATTACGGCATTGGCTCATCGTTTGTGATTAACGATAACATCTGGCGGGGCAGTTTGTATGGCAGCGGTCAGATTGGCCATACAATAATTCATCCGGACGGCGTTGCCTGTGACTGCGGTCGTTATGGGTGTCTGGAAACGGTAGCGTCATTAAGCGCACTGAAAAAGCAGGCTCGCGTGTGGATGAAATCGCAACCGGCTTCCCTGTATGATCCGGAAACGTTGACCACCGACCAGCTTATTGATGCCTGGAGGCACGGAGACGTCCGCATTCAGGCGTGGGCTGAACATGCCGCCAGCGCTATTGGCCTGAGTCTTTATAACTTTTTGAATATACTGAATATTAACCAAATATGGTTATATGGGCGGAGCTGCGCATTTGGCGAGAGCTGGCTCAATACGCTGGTACAACAAACCGGATTCAATCCGTTCGATCACGGCGATAACCCGCGAGCCAGGGCAACGCAGATCGGTTTCGGTAAACTGACTCGCGCTCAGCAACTCATGGGAATTGGCTATCTGTATGTAGAATCACAACTTAGCGAGCTGTAGTCGTTAATCCACAACGCTCACGGCTAAACGTTCATGCACCGTGGCGATAAAGTCGGTCAGTGCCGGTTTCAGTGCCCCCTTTTTCCACGCCATCAGCAACGCGATGGTTGGAACATCACCAATAATGGGGCGAAAAACCACCTGTCCGGTATTAAAATTATTCATATAACCGGGTATCAAAGTCACCCCCAACCCCATGCCAACCAGGTTCATGGTCACCAGAATATTGGTCGCCACCTGCACGATATTGGGCTGGCTTTTTTGCTGCTGAAACCAGTTTTTTACAATCATTGCTAACGCGCCGGAATAAGCGGGATCGGTGCCGACAAAATTGACGCCGTGCAGTTGCTGTGCCGATATAGCTTTCTCATTAGCCAGCGGATGATTCACCGGTAACACTACCACCAGCGGCTCATGAATCAGCTCCAGATAATCCAGCTCTGGGCTGTAAACCGGATGACGCATTAAGCCAACGTCCAGCTCTCCGCGCAGGATCTTCTCCTCCTGCTCGGTGGTGATCAAACTGACCAGTTCAATATGCGTATCCGGTTGTTTTAAACGAAACAAAGGCAGCACCTTGGGCAACAGATTTACCTCTGCGGAAGGGACAAAGCCGATAGCGAAATGGTTATCTTCCTGCCCCGTTTTACGGGCGCGAACTTTGGCATTTTCCGCCTGTTCGAGGATCACCAACGCATCCTGTAAAAAACATTCACCTGCTGCCGTTAACGCAACTTTGCGCTTGTCCCGCACCAGCAAGGGAACCCCCACGCAGGCCTCCAGATCGCGGATCTGACTGCTTAACGAGGGCTGAGAGGTATGCAGTTTTTCTGCCGCCCGGGTGAAATTCAGCGCCTGCGCCACCGCTACAAAATAGCGTAAGTGCCTCAGTTCCATGCCCTTCTCCTTGTTATCGAAAAAATGTCTCAACTGGTAGAAATTTACTATTTCACAGATTGATAACTAACCAGCAACATCCTTAGGGTACAAAAAAAGAAGGTCAATACATCTTAGCTTTCAGGATTAAAAAATATGACCATACCCTCAAATTTAGACATCTACCAACTGATTGATACCCAACACGGTCGCGTAACCCCACGGATTTACACCGACCCTGACATTTACCAACTGGAGCTGGAACGCATCTTCGGACGCTGCTGGCTGTTTCTCGCCCACGAAAGCCAAATCCCCAAACCGGGCGATTTCTTTAACACTTATATGGGCGAAGACGCCGTGGTGGTGGTGCGCCAGAAGGACGGCAGCATCAAAGCGTTTCTCAACCAGTGCCGCCACCGCGCGATGCGCGTGAGTTATGCCGACTGCGGTAACACCCGCGCCTTCACCTGCCCGTATCATGGCTGGTCGTACGGCATTAACGGCGAGCTGATCGACGTGCCGCTGGAGCCGCGCTCCTACCCGCAAGGGCTGTGCAAATCCCACTGGGGCCTGAACGAAGTACCGTGCGTCGAGAGCTACAAAGGGCTGATTTTCGGTAACTGGGATACCACCGCGCCAAATCTGCGCGATTATCTCGGCGACATCGCCTGGTATCTCGACGGCGTGCTGGATCGCCGTGAAGGCGGCACTGAAATCGTCGGCGGCGTGCAGAAATGGACCATCGACTGTAACTGGAAATTCCCCGCTGAACAGTTCGCCAGCGACCAGTATCACGCGCTGTTCAGCCACGCTTCCGCCGTGCAGGTACTGGGCGCGAAGGATGACGGCAGCGACAAACGCCTCGGAGACGGTCAAACCGCTCGCCCGGTCTGGGAAACCGCCAAAGACGCGCTGCAGTTCGGCCAGGACGGGCACGGCAGCGGCTTCTTCTTTACCGAGAAACCGGACGCCAACGTCTGGGTCGATGGCGAAGTCTCCAGCTACTATCGCGATACTTATGAAGAGGCCGAGCAGCGTCTGGGCAAGGTACGCGCGCTGCGTCTCGCCGGTCACAATAACATTTTCCCCACGCTCTCCTGGCTGAACGGCACCGCCACGCTGCGCGTCTGGCATCCGCGCGGACCGGACAAAGTCGAAGTATGGGCGTTCTGCATCGCCGATAAAGCCGCCTCTGATGATGTCAAAGCCGCTTTTGAAAACAGCGCCACCCGCGCCTTCGGCCCGGCGGGGTTCCTTGAGCAGGACGACTCGGAAAACTGGTGTGAGATTCAAAAACTTCTGAAAGGCCACCGGGCACGCAACACCAACCTGTGCCTGGAGATGGGTCTCGGCCAGGAAAAACGCCGTGAAGACGGCATTCCGGGGATCACCAACTATATCTTCTCGGAAACCGCCGCCCGCGGCATGTATCAGCGTTGGGCCGATTTATTAAGCAGCGAAAGCTGGCAGGAAGTGCAGGAAAAAACCGCCGCATACCAGCAGGAGGTGATGAAATGAGCGCGTTAGTCTCCCCTGAGCTGCATCACCGCATCAGCCAGTTCCTGTATGAAGAAGCGCGTCTGCTGGACGACTGGCAGTTTCGCGACTGGCTGGCGCAACTGGATGAAGGCATTCGCTACACCATGCGGACCACGGTGAATGCCCAGACGCGCGACCGCCGTAAAGGCGTACAGCCGCCGACCACCTGGATTTTCAACGACAACAAAGACCAGCTTGAGCGCCGCATCGCGCGGCTGGAAACCGGCATGGCGTGGGCGGAGGAGCCTCCTTCTCGCACCCGCCACATGATCAGCAACCTGCAGGTGAGCGAAACCGACCAGCCGGACGTATTCGCCGTGCGCCTGAACTATCTGCTGTACCGCGCACAAAAAGAGCGTGACGAGACGTTCTACGTCGGCACGCGCATGGATAAAGTCCGTCGTCTGCCGGGCGACGAATGGCGCTTACTGGAGCGTGAGATCGTGCTCGATCAGGCGGTGATCAGCTCCCACAACCTGAGTGTACTGTTCTGATGAGCCGCATATTTGCCTGCTCCGCCACGGAGCTGCCGGAAGGTGAAGCCCTCCGGCTGGAAACCTCTCCCGTTATCGCGCTGTTTAACGTTGGCGGTGAGTTTTATGCCATTAACGATCGCTGTAGTCACGGTAACGCCTCGATGTCAGAGGGCTATCTGGAAGACGACGCCACGGTGGAGTGCCCGCTGCACGCCGCCAGCTTCTGCCTGAAAACCGGCAAAGCGCTGTGCCTGCCCGCCACCGATCCGCTCACCACCTATGCGGTGCATGTGGAAGGCGGCGAGGTGTTTATTGATTTACCTGAGGAGTCCTGATGAGCGATTTACGCGATAACGTTGTGTTTATTACCGGCGGTGGCTCCGGGCTGGGGCTGGCACTGGTAGAACGCTTTATTGAAGAAGGTGCGAAAGTCGCCACACTCGAGCTGTCCGCGGCGAAGGTTGCCAGCCTGCGCCAGCGCTTTGGCGATCATGTGCTGGCGGTAGAAGGCAACGTTACCTTCTACGCCGACTACCAGCGCGCGGTGGATAGTATCCTCACCACCTTCGGCACGCTGGATTGTTTTATCGGCAACGCGGGTATCTGGGATCACAATGCTTCGCTGGTCAATACGTCCGCCGAGGCGCTGGAGAGCGGCTTCCACGAGCTGTTTAACGTTAACGTGCTGGGTTACCTGCTGGGTGCAAAAGCCTGCGCCCAGGCGTTAATCGCCAGCGAAGGCAGCATCATCTTTACCCTGTCTAACGCCGCGTGGTATCCCGGCGGCGGCGGGCCGCTGTATACCGCCAGTAAGCACGCGGCCACCGGGTTGATTCGCCAGTTGGCCTACGAACTCGCCCCCAAAGTGCGGGTGAACGGCGTCGGCCCGTGCGGCATGGCGACCGATCTGCGCGGCCCGCAGGCGCTGGGGCAAAACGACACATCGATTATGCAGTCGCTTACGCCGGAGAAAATCGCCGCCATTCTGCCGCTACAGTTCTTCCCCGATCCGGCCGATTTTACCGGCCCGTACGTGATGCTGGCGTCGCGGCGTAACAACCGCACGCTGAGCGGCGTGATGATCAATGCCGACGCTGGTCTGGGGATCCGTGGGATCCGCCACGTGGCGGCCGGTCTGGAGCTGTAAGGAGCAAGCATGAACGAACAGATTATTGCCATCATCGGCGGCGGCCAGGCGGGCGCGATGGCCGCCGCTGCGCTACGTCAGCAGGGGTTTAGCGGGCCGTTACACCTCTTTTCTGACGAAGCGCATCTGCCCTACGAGCGCCCGCCGCTGTCGAAAGCGATGCTGCTGAACGATAACCCACAGCTTCAGCCGGTGCTCCCCGCCAGCTGGTGGCAGGAACACAACGTGCAGCTGCATCTGGGCGTTACGCTACGCGAGATCGATCGCGCCTCACGTACGCTAACGCTCGCCGATGGGCAAACCTACCGCTGGACGCAACTGCTGCTGGCGACCGGGGCCGCCGCCAGGCCGCTGCCGTTGCTGGATGCGCTGGGCGAGCGCTGCTTTACCCTGCGTCACGCGGGCGATGCCGAACGCCTGCGCACGACGTTACAGCCGGGCAAAGCCATTGTGATTGTCGGGGCGGGCACCATTGGCCTGGAACTGGCGGCCAGCGCTACCCAGCGTGGCTGCCGGGTGACGGTGGTCGAACTGGCGTCAACGGTGATGGGCCGCAATGCGCCGGCTCCGGTACGCGATTATTTACTCGCTCGCCATCAGTTAGCCGGCGTGCGGGTGCTGCTCAATAGCGCCATTGAGCACGCCGAAGCGGGCGAGTTCCTCTCGCTTACCCTGCAAAATGGCGAAACGCTACAGGCTGATGCCGTGGTTTACGGCATCGGCATCGTGGCGAACGATGCGCTGGCACGCGAGGCGGGGCTGGAAACCGCTAACGGTATTATTGTCGATAGCACCTGTGCCACCACCGACCCAGCCATTTTCGCCGCCGGTGATGTGGCGCTCATTCGCCAGCCGGACGGCTCGTTAAGGCGCATCGAAAGCTGGGAAAATGCCAACTTCCAGGCGCAGGTTGCCGCTGCTGCTATGCTCGGTTTACCCCTGCCAGAAGCCACGCCGGGCTGGTTCTGGACCGATCAATACAGTGATAACCTGCAATTTGTTGGTGAAATGCAGGGAGAAAGTTGGCTCGTACGTGGCGATCCTGATGCGCAGAAAGCAATATGGTTTAGTCTGCAGAATGATGTCATTGTCGGCGCAGTGACGTTGAACCAGGGCCGGGAAATGCGCTTATTGCGGAAATGGATTCAGGCTAAGAAAAAGCCGCCAGTGGCAGCTTTAGTCGATGAAACAATCTTGCTTAAGTCACTATAACTTGCGGATGTCTCTTCGTTTATCCGGCCTATACATGAGTTACCTGTAGGCCGGATAAGGTCCAGCAATCAATATGACTTATGCGTAAACCGGGAAGCGTGCGCAGATATCCAGCACTTTACCTTTGATGCGCTCAATTACCGCTTCATCATTGATATTGTCCAGAACATCACACATCCAGCCAGCCAGCTCTTTCACTTCCGCTTCTTTAAAGCCACGGCGAGTAACAGCTGGAGAACCGATACGGATACCGGAAGTCACAAACGGGCTCTTCGGATCGTTCGGTACGCTGTTTTTGTTGACGGTGATGTTAGCACGGCCCAGTGCGGCGTCAGCTTCTTTACCGGTCAGGTTTTTATCAACCAGATCCAGCAGGAACAGGTGGTTTTCAGTCCCACCAGAAACCACTTTGTAGCCGCGGTTCAGGAACACTTCCACCATCGCTTTGGCGTTTTTCGCAACCTGCTGCTGGTAAACTTTGAACTCTGGCTCCATCGCTTCTTTCAGCGCCACGGCTTTCGCCGCGATCACGTGCATCAGCGGGCCGCCCTGCGCGCTTGGGAACACGGCGGAGTTCAGTTTTTTGTACAGCTCTTCATCACCGCCTTTCGCCAGGATCAGGCCGCCGCGCGGACCCGCCAGGGTTTTGTGCGTGGTGGTGGTGACAACGTGAGCGTGCGGAACCGGGTTCGGGTAAACGCCAGCGGCAATCAGACCGGCAACGTGCGCCATGTCGACGAACAGGTATGCGCCGATGCTGTCAGCGATTTCACGCATTTTTGCCCAGTCAACCACGCCGGAGTAGGCAGAGAAGCCACCGATAATCATTTTCGGCTTGTGCTCTTTAGCCTGCTTAGCCATGTCTTCGTAGTCAATTTTACCGGACTCATCAATGCCGTAAGGAATGATGTTGTACAGTTTGCCGGAAAAGTTAACCGGGGAGCCGTGAGTCAGGTGGCCGCCCTGCGCCAGGTTCATACCCAGCACGGTATCGCCCGGCTGCAGCAGCGCGGTGTAGACAGCGAAGTTAGCCTGAGAGCCAGAGTGCGGCTGGACGTTAGCGTAGTCAGCGCCAAACAGCTCTTTCGCGCGATCGATAGCCAGTTGCTCAACGATATCAACGTATTCGCAACCGCCGTAGTAGCGCTTGCCCGGATAACCTTCAGCGTATTTGTTGGTCAGCTGAGAACCCTGCGCCTGCATAACACGCGGGCTGGTATAGTTTTCGGAGGCGATCAGTTCGATGTGCTCTTCCTGACGTACTTTTTCCTGCTCCATAGCCTGCCACAGTTCGGCATCATAATCGGCAATGTTCATTTCACGCTTTAACATCCGCATCTCCTGACTCAGCTAACAATAGAATTTCGGCCTAAAAAGGCAGTCCCGTTGGACGACGGCCAACAGTATAACCGAATCATTCTTCGATAACAGGTCTTGACAAAGGATTTTACGCAAACGATTACCTTCACGGCACGCAAGGCTTTGGAGAACAAAGGTCTGCTGAATTTCAACGGATTTCTTTTCAGGTTTGTGATGCAGATTTTTCACGATGTAACCTTTACAACGCAAAGTTACAAAGAACCATTTACAATGCAGGGGTATTTTTTATAAGATGCATTTGACATACATCATTAAAGTTTCAGATAAAGGAAGACCGTATGCTTGACGCACAAACCATCGCTACAGTGAAAGCCACCATTCCCCTGCTGGTTGAAACAGGCCCGAAGCTGACCGCCCATTTCTACGATCGCATGTTTACGCATAACCCAGAGCTGAAAGAAATTTTCAACATGAGTAACCAGCGCAATGGCGATCAGCGTGAAGCGCTGTTTAACGCCATTGCCGCGTATGCCAGCAACATCGACAACCTGGCAGCGCTGTTGCCAGCCGTTGAGAAAATCGCGCAGAAACATACCAGCTTCCAGATTAAACCAGAGCAGTACAACATCGTAGGAAGTCACCTGCTGGCCACGCTGGACGAAATGTTCAGCCCGGGCCAGGAAGTGCTGGATGCGTGGGGCAAAGCATACGGCGTGCTGGCGGGCGTGTTTATTAACCGTGAAGCGCAAATCTACAGCGAAAACGCCAGCAAAACCGGCGGTTGGAAAGGTACGCGTCCTTTCCGTATCGTGGCGAAAACGCCGCAAAGCCGCGCGATTACCAGCTTTGAGTTTGAACCCGTCGACGGCGGCGCTGTGGCTGAATACCATCCGGGTCAATACCTGGGCGTCTGGCTGAAACCAGAAGGTTTCCCGCATCAGGAAATTCGTCAGTACTCACTGACCCGTAAGCCAGATGGCAAAGGCTACCGTATTGCCGTGAAGCGCGAGGATGGTGGTCAGGTTTCAACCTGGCTGCATAACCACGCCAATGTCGGCGATGTGGTTCACCTGGCCGCGCCTGCAGGCGATTTCTTTATGGACGTTGCGACCGATACGCCGGTGTCGCTGATTTCCGCAGGCGTGGGCCAAACGCCGATGCTGGCGATGCTGGATACGCTGGCAAAAGCGCATCATACGGCGCAGGTTAACTGGTTCCACGCGGCGGAAAATGGCGATGTACATGCTTTCGCCGATGAAGTAAAAGAA
>BBMW01000003.1 GCA_000759755.1 Citrobacter werkmanii NBRC 105721 | reverse complement strand
TTACTTCATAAAGCATCAACACCCAATCCAACTGCAATGCCCTATATTCTGCCCTTGATACGTGCCCGCAATAGGCCTGATGCGCTGCGCTTATCAGGCATACAGAGAGCTGACGCCTGCGTAGGCCGGATAAGGCGGTTACGCCGCCATCCGGCAAACAGGCATAAAAAAACCCCGCCGGAGCAGGGTCTTATCTTACACAGATAACCGCTTAGTGACGCGCACGAACGATCTGGTATTTGCGGGTCAGGTATTCAACTGGAACGCTCCAGATGTGCACCAGACGCGAGAACGGGAACAGCAGGAACAGCGTCATACCCAGCACCAGGTGCATACGGAAGATAAACGCCACGCCATCCAGATATTCAGATGCACCGCCGTGGAATGTCACCACGGTTTGCGCCCAGTTCACCAGTTTCATCATCTCGCTACCGTCCATATGCTGAGCGGAGAACGGAATGGTCAGCAGGCCAAGGGCACACTGGATAACCAGAATGGACAGCACCAGAATATCCGCACCGGTAGTGGTGGCCCGAACGCGTGGGCTGAACAAACGACGTTTCAGCAGCAGCACGCCGCCGACCAGACACATCACGCCTGAGGCGCCGCCCGCGAACATGGCCATCTTTTGTTTCACTTCAAGCGGTAGCCACGCCTCATACATCCAGTGCGGCGTCAGCATGCCCAGAAAGTGCCCGGCAAAAATGCCCAGGATACCGATATGAAACAGGTTTGACGCCAGGTTCATCCCTTTGCGATCCAGCATCTGGCTGGACGCCGCGCGCCAGGTATATTGCCCGTAGTCATAACGCAGCCAACTGCCGATCAGAAAGACAGAACCCGCGATGTACGGATAGATGTCAAAGAAGAACGTATTCAGGAAGTGCATTATTGCTGTCCTCCGGTGGTGATATTCAGATACTGCGGCGCAACGGCCCCGGCAAAACGACGCTGGTGAGCGGAGATTTCCGACTCGCCGCACCCCTGATCGGCGAAGAATTTCACCTGCTCTTCTTCCCAGACCGCATCCAGTGCCTGCGGGGTATCATCACGCGCTTCATCCGCAATTTTTTCAGCCACTTTGTCGCTGTCGATAACGGTATTCGCCTGTTTTAGCAGCAGATCAAACAGCACCGCATAACGGCTGTCACGCTGTTGCAAGCGAGCGCTGAGCAAAGCCAGAATCGGCGCGATATCCTGTAAACCACCTAACGCTTCGCTTTTCGGCAACTGCGCAAGGTATTCCAGATACAGCGGCAGATGATCGGGAAGTTCGCGGCTGTCGAGCTGCAAACCGTGCTGTTCATACTGTGCCATCAGGTCAACCATCGCCTGACCACGATCGCGGGATTCACCGTGTACATGTTCAAACAGCAGCAGCGATGTGGCACGGCCACGGTCAAACAGTTCGCTATAAGCGGCCTGTACATCCAGCATGTCTTGCGCGGTTAGATCGCGCAGGAAAACGCCCAGGGTCTGGGCATCCTCTTTATCCAGGTTCTCAGATGACGCGAGTGCATCGAAAAGCTCCTGCTGATGCTGCCATAAGGCAGCATCCGGGTACTCGAGCAGACGCGAAACAATGACGAGTTCAATCATTGGTGCGGCTCCGTTTTGCTGGTCACATCAACAGCGTCGATGCGGCGGCTGTTGAACAGATTGAATTTGGTATCAGAACCGTGGCAACCATCGCCGAAGGTAAAGCCACAACCGCTTTTCTCCGGGAATGCCTCACGCGCCAGTTCACGATGGCTGCTTGGCACCACGAAACGATCTTCGTAATTAGCAATCGCCAGGTATCGATACATTTCCTGTGCCTGCGCTTCGCTTAATCCCACCTCTTCCAGCGCACGGGTATCAATTTTTCCGTCAACAGTTTCCGCACGTTTGTAGTGACGCATTGCCAGCATACGTTTCAGCGCCAACAGTACCGGCTGAGTGTCGCCAGCGGTCAACAGGTTCGCCAGGTACTGAACCGGGATACGCAGACTGTCAACGTCCGGCAGAATACCGTTGCTGCCAAGCTCACCCGCATCGGCGGCAGACTGAATCGGTGACAAAGGCGGCACGTACCAAACCATCGGTAGCGTGCGGTATTCCGGATGCAGCGGCAGCGCCAGCTTCCAGTCCATCGCCATTTTGTAAACCGGAGACTGCTGTGCAGCATCGATGACGCTCAGTGGAATACCATCTTTTAGCGCCTGTTCAATGACTGCCGGATCGTTCGGATCGAGGAACACGTCCAGTTGGCGCTGGTACAGATCTTTTTCGTGCTCGGTGCTGGCCGCGCTTTCGATCGCATCGGCGTCATACAGCAGTACGCCGAGATAACGGATACGGCCAACACAGGTTTCGGAGCAAACGGTCGGTTGACCCGCTTCGATACGCGGGTAGCAGAAGATGCACTTCTCGGACTTCCCGCTCTTCCAGTTGAAGTAAATCTTCTTGTACGGGCAGCCGGTGATGCACATACGCCAGCCGCGGCACTTGTCCTGGTCGATCAGCACGATGCCATCTTCTTCACGCTTGTAGATAGCACCGCTTGGGCAGGTCGCCACACACGCCGGGTTAAGGCAATGCTCACACAGGCGCGGCAGGTACATCATGAAGGTGTTTTCGAACTGGCCGTACATCGCCTTCTGCATGTTTTCGAAGTTCTGGTCTTTGGCGCGTTTTTCGAATTCGCCGCCCAGAATTTCCTCCCAGTTCGGACCGCTGGTAATTTTGTCCATCCGCTGACCGGTAATCAACGAGCGCGGACGGGCAATCGGCTGCGCTTTGCTGCCTTCCGGCGCGGTGTGCAGATTCTGATAGTCGAAATCAAACGGCTCGTAGTAGTCATCCATACCCGGTAGATGCGGGTTAGCAAAGATTTTTCCCAGCAGCAGCGCACGGTTACCCATGCGCGGTTGCAGTTTACCGTTGATTTTACGGATCCAGCCGCCCTTCCATTTTTCCTGATTTTCCCAGTCATTCGGGAAACCGACGCCAGGCTTACTTTCCACGTTATTGAACCAGGCGTATTCCATACCTTCACGGCTGGTCCAGACGTTTTTACAGGTCACTGAACAGGTGTGGCAGCCGATGCACTTATCGAGATTCAGCACCATGCCGACTTGTGAACGAATTTTCATTTTACGCTCTCCTGTACCTGGTCATTGCCTTCGCCATCCAACCAGTTAATGTTCTTCATCTTACGTACAACCACGAACTCATCACGGTTTGAACCGACGGTACCGTAGTAGTTAAAGCCGTAGGCCAGCTGCGCATAGCCGCCGATCATATGGGTCGGTTTCGGCGTAATACGGGTCACCGAGTTGTGGATCCCGCCGCGCTGCTGGGTAATTTCTGAACCCGGCAGGTTAACGATACGTTCCTGCGCGTGGTACATCATGGTCATCCCGGCCGGTACACGCTGGCTGACAACTGCACGCGCCGTCAGCGCGCCGTTGCTGTTGAAGACTTCGATCCAGTCGTTATCTTCGATTCCCAGGTCTTTCGCATCGACTTCGCTCATCCACACAATCGGACCACCACGTGACAGCGTCAGCATCAGCAAGTTGTCGCTGTAGGTGGAGTGGATACCCCATTTCTGGTGCGGCGTCAGGAAGTTGAGCGCTTTTTCCGGGTTACCGTTAGACTTCTCGCCGATCACCGCTTTCACTGAACGGGTATCGATTGGCGGACGGTAAACCAGCAGGCTTTCACCGAAATCACGCATCCACTGGTGATCCTGATACAACTGCTGGCGACCAGACAGCGTACGCCATGGGATCAGCTCATGAACGTTGGTATAACCGGCGTTATAAGACACATGTTCATCTTCCAGGCCTGACCATGTCGGGCTGGAGATAATTTTGCGCGGCTGCGCCTGTATATCGCGGAAACGAATTTTTTCGTCTTCTTTATTCAGCGCCAGATGCGTATGGTCACGACCGGTAAATTCACTCAGCGCAGCCCAGGCTTTAACGGCTACCTGACCGTTAGTTTCCGGCGCCAGGGTGAGGATCATCTCGGCGGCATCAATGGCGGTATTAAGCCAGGGCTGGCCTTTCGCCGGGCCTTCAGCCTTGGTGTAGTTGAGCTTACGCAGCAGATCCATTTCGCTCTGGGTATTCCAGGCAATCCCTTTCCCGCCGTTACCGATTTTTTCCATCAGCGGGCCGATGGAGGTAAAGCGTTCATAGGTTGCCGGATAATCACGCTCTACGGTCATGATGTGCGGCGCGGTAACGCCAGGAATCAGGTCGCACTCACCTTTTTTCCAGTCCTTCACGTCCAGCGGCTGCGCCAGCTCAGCGGCGGAATCGTGCTGAATCGGCAGCGTAACAACGTCAGTTTCTTTACCGAGGTGGCCCACGCACACTTCAGAGAATTTCTTCGCGATGGCTTTATAGATTTCCCAGTCGCTCTTCGATTCCCAGGCCGGGTCAACGGCGGCAGACAACGGATGAATAAACGGATGCATATCCGAGGTATTCATGTCGTCTTTTTCATACCAGGTTGCGGTCGGCAGCACGATATCGGAATACAGACAGGTACTCGACAGACGGAAGTCCAGCGTCACCACCAGATCCAGCTTGCCGTCCAGTCCGTTGTCCTGCCATTCCACTTCTTCTGGCTTCACGCCGCTCTGCTGGCCGAGATCTTTCCCCTGAATACCGTGTTCAGTACCCAGCAGGTACTTCAGCATGTACTCGTGGCCCTTACCGGAAGATCCGAGCAGGTTGGAACGCCAGATAAACAGGTTACGCGGATGGTTTTTGCCGTTTTCCGGCTGTTCCGCCGCAAAGCGAAGAGAACCGTCTTTCAGAGATTTCACGGTGTAGTCCACCGGCGTCATGCCGGCTTTCTGCGCTTCTTCAGCGATACGCAACGGGTTAGTCCCTAACTGCGGTGCAGACGGTAACCACCCCATACGTTCAGCGCGAACGTTAAAGTCAATCAAATGACCGCTGTAACGGGATTTGTCTGCCATCGGGGACAGCAATTCCTGTGCGGTAACCGTCTCATAGCGCCATTGGCTGGAGTGGTTATAGAAGTAAGAGGTACTGTTCATATGACGAGGCGGACGCTGCCAGTCCAGCGCAAACGCCAGCGGCTGCCAGCCGGTTTGCGGGCGCAGTTTTTCCTGCCCGACATAGTGGGCCCAACCGCCACCGCTCTGGCCGATACAGCCGCAGAACACCAGCATATTGATCAGGCCGCGATAGTTCATATCGAGGTGGTACCAGTGGTTCAGACCCGCACCGACGATAATCATCGAACGGCCGTGCGTTTTATCGGCGTTATCCGCAAATTCGCGGGCGATGCGCACGATTTGAGCGCGCGATACACCGGTAATTTTTTCTGCCCATGCCGGCGTATACGCTTTCAGGTCATCGTAGCTGGTTGCACAGTTTTCATCGTTCAGACCACGTTCCAGACCGTAGTTGGCCATGGTCAGATCGTAAACGGTCGTCACCAGCGCGGTAGAACCGTCGGCAAGTTGCAGACGTTTAACCGGCAATTTGTGCAGCAGAATGTTTTCCAGTTCAACTTTATTGAAATGTTCGGTACCTTCGCCACCAAAATACGGGAAGCCGACTTCCGCGATGTCATCCTGGCTACCCAGCAGACTGAGCTGTAGTTCGGTTTCATCACCCGACAAGCCGTCGCGCTGCTCGAGGTTCCATTTGCCTTTTTCACCCCAACGGAAACCAATTGAACCGTTTGGCGCAACCATTTCACCATTGCTGTTGATAGCGACGGTTTTCCATTCCGGGTTATTTTCCTGGCCCAGAGAGTCAACCAGATCCGCTGCACGCAGCATACGACCAGCAGCATAATAGCCGTCGCGCTCTTCGAGCATCACCAGCATTGGCATATCGGTATAACGACGAACGTAGTCGGTGAAGTACTGGCTCGGATTATCGAGGTGGAACTCACGCAGCATGACGTGGCCCATCGCCATTGCCATCGCCGCATCGGTCCCTTGCTTTGGCGCCAGCCACAGGTCGCACAGTTTGGCGATTTCCGCGTAGTCCGGAGTAATCGCTACCGTTTTGGTGCCTTTATAGCGAACTTCAGTAAAGAAGTGCGCATCCGGAGTACGGGTCTGCGGTACGTTAGAACCCCATGCAAGAATGTAGCTGGAGTTATACCAGTCAGCGGATTCAGGGACGTCGGTCTGTTCGCCCCAGGTCTGCGGAGAAGCCGGTGGCAGGTCGCAGTACCAGTCATAGAAGCTCAGGCAGGTACCGCCTATCAGCGACATATAGCGTGCGCCGGACGCGTAAGAAACCATCGACATCGCCGGGATCGGAGAGAAGCCTGCAACGCGGTCAGGACCATAGGTTTTGATGGTGTACACGTTAGAAGCGGCAATCAGTTCATTCACTTCCTGCCAGGAAGAACGAACAAACCCACCACGACCACGCGCTTGTTTGAAGCTTTTTGCTTTGTCGGCATCTTCGATGATGGATGCCCAGGCATCTACCGGATCGCTGTGCAGTTTTTTGGCTTCACGCCACATCTTCATCAGACGTTTGCGCATCAATGGGTATTTCAGACGGTTAGCGCTGTAGAGATACCAGGAATAGCTCGCACCACGCGGGCAGCCGCGAGGCTCGTGGTTTGGCATATCTGGACGGGTGCGTGGGTAGTCAGTTTGCTGGGTTTCCCAGGTCACCAGACCATTTTTCACATAGATTTTCCAGCTGCATGAACCGGTGCAGTTTACACCATGGGTTGAACGCACGACTTTGTCATGCTGCCAACGCTGGCGATATCCATCCTCCCAGTCCCTGTTGGTATTGAGAAGCTGGCCGTGCCCATCGGCAAAGGTTTCGCCCTTCTGCTTGAAGTAGCGAAACCGGTCCAGGAATTTACTCATCGGTTTTCTCCTGTAGGAGCCTGACGGCTCTCTGATAAATCGACATTGCTTGATTGAGAGCGAAGGTAACGCTCTGAAAGGGCGTGAGAATTGATAACGATCAAGGCAGGCAGGGATGAAAAATGAGGGTAAATTTTCACATACCCCCTAAGTGGGATATCAGAAAACAAATTAACATCATGAATTTAAATAACTTTTTCAAATTCACTTTTCATACAAATGTTAAATTCTTTATAAGTGGGTATTAAGGGGTATCCCCCCTGCCAGGCATATTATCAGCACCGTTTTCACAGACTTTCGTCGTGAGTTTATATATAAGTATGTTGTAACTAATTCAGAGCAAAAAAAAGCGCGGTCTAACGCCGCGCAATGGATAATCAACCTACACTTCATCCTTCAAACTGCCTCTGCGTTGGTGCGCTCGTTCTCCCCAGTCACTTACTACAGTAAGCTCCTGGGGATTTCTCACTTGCCGCCTTGATGCAATTCGAATGATTTTGTGTATACCACTTTTTTACTTTTTAGAATGACGTCCGTACACCGCCCAGGTGATAACCACGCAGGCGACATAGAAGATCACAAAGACTTTCATCGCATCAACAGGTGATCCCGTTAACGCCAGGGAAGTACCAAATGCTTTGGGGATAAAGAAGCCGCCAATCGCGCCAATGGCTGAGATAAAACCGAGCGCTGCCGCAGTGTCGGTTGCCGCTTCACGCATCGCCTTCTCTTCTGACCCGCCTTCCGCTTTCACTCTGTCCATCGTCAGCTTGCGGAAGATAACGGAGATCATCTGGAAGGTTGAACCACTGCCCAGACCGGCCGTCAGGAACAACGCCAGGAACACCGCGAAGAAAGCGGTAAAGTTGCCCCCTACGCCATTAGTTGGCAGCGTCAGGAACAGCAAGGCACTAAAGAGAGCCATCAGCACAAAGTTCACCAGCGTCACGCGAGTTCCGCCCAGACGGTCAGAAATTGCACCGCCAGCGGAACGCGCCAGCGCGCCAATCAGCGGGCCAAAAAAGGCGTAATGCAGGATCTGTACCTCAGGAAACTGCGTTTTTGACAGCATCGCGAAACCGGCTGAGAAGCCGATAAATGAACCGAAGGTTGCCAGATACAGCAGGCTCATGATCCACAGGTGCCCGCGTTTAAGCACCGGCAATTGCGCTTTCAGTGACGCTTTTGAGGTTGCCAGTTCGTTCATACCAAACCATGCAGCCAGCGTCAGCACAGCCAGGAACGGAACCCAAATCCATGCGGCGTTCGCCAGATACAACTGCGTACCATCCGGTTGTTCAACCCCGTGGCTACCAAATGCAGCAAAGATTGACAGTGAGACCACCAGCGGAGCAACCAACTGCATTACGCTGACACCCATATTGCCCAGACCACCGTTCAGACCCAGCGCACCGCCCTGCTTTTGTTTTGGAAAGAAGAAGCTGATATTCGCCATGCTTGATGCAAAGTTCGCACCGGCAAAACCGCACAGCAAGGAGATAATAATAAAGGTACTAAATGGCGTGGTGGTATCCTGCACCGCAAAACCTAACCATACGCATGGGATGATCAGGATGCCGGTGCTGAATGCTGTCCAGCGACGTCCACCAAACAGGGGAACCATAAAGGAGTACGGCACACGCAGCAGCGCGCCGGAAACCGACGGCAACGCCGTCAACATGAACAATTGCTCCGTGGTGAAATTAAAGCCAACTTTCGGTAAGTTCACCGCCACGGCGCTAAATAACATCCACACGCAAAACGCCAGCAGTAAGCAAGGGACGGAAATCCACAGATTACGGCTGGCGATTCGTTGACCACGCTGTTGCCAGAAGACAGGATCTTCCGGCCGCCATTCTGTAATTACAGCTCCAGATGCCCTTTCCGGGGCAGATGAGTGACTCATAGACACCTCTGATACTTGTTTCGATGCCTGCAACCTTAGGGTTTACAGCTGGAAGTAAGTTGATATAAATCAAAGGAAAAGGTGTCATTATTCATGCCTAAAATTTGTCATCACCCTAAATGAGTACATTACTTCGGTAAAAAAGATGTGGTTTTTCACGCTTCTGTCGTCTTCTACTCCCCCTGACCCATGACCTCCCCCTCAGCTGGCAATTAAGAGGTAGCCCGTTTGAGGTATGGGTATACTCCAGTGTATCGCCGAGAATAACGCCACTGCCTGCAGCAGAACCGTTATTCAAAAGGGTTTCTGTTCTACGAAGACCCGAAGGAACAAGTCACCATGTTTAAACGTTGTCTCTCCCCGCTTACGCTGGTCAACCAGGTGGCGCTGATTGTTTTATTGTCTACTGCCATCGGCGTGGCAGGTATGGCTGTCTCCGGTTGGCTGGTTCAGGGCGTTCAGGGTAGCGCCCATGCAATTAACAAAGCCGGCTCGCTGCGTATGCAGAGTTATCGTCTGCTGGCGGCGGTACCCCTGGAAGCCGACGATCAACCGCTACTGGATGAAATGGAGAAAACGGCGTTTAGTCCAGAGTTAACGCGGGCCGCACAGCGCGATGGACAACAGGCGCAGTTAAAAGCATTACAGGATTACTGGCACACTGAGCTGGCGCCAGGGCTTGCCCACGCGCAAACGCCTGATGCGGTGGCGCAAGATGTAACGCGCTTTGTCGTTGGGCTGGATAAGCTGGTTACCGCCTTCGACCATACCACCGAATTGCGGATTGAACGCGTCGTCCTGTTACATCGCCTGATGGCGGCATTTATGGCCTTACTGCTGGTCTTCACTATTATCTGGCTACGCGTACGCCTGCTGGAGCCGTGGAAACAGCTATTGGCGATGGCGCGAGCCGTCAGCCAACGTGATTTTACCCAACGTGCGCATATCAGCGGGCGTAATGAGATGGCGGCTCTGGGCTCGGCGCTGAATAATATGTCGGAAGAGCTGGCTGAAAGTTATGCGGTACTGGAACAGCGGGTGCAGGAGAAAACGGCCGGGCTGGAGCATAAAAATCAGATCCTCTCTTTTCTGTGGCAAGCCAACCGCCGCCTGCATTCTCAGGTGCCATTGTGCGAACGCCTCTCTCCGGTGCTGAACGGCCTGCAAAATTTGACCCTGCTGCATGATATTGAGCTGCGGGTTTATGATCTGGAAGATGAAGATAATCATCAGGAATTTACCTGTCAGTCCAATGTCAGTTGCGATGAGAAAGGATGTCATCTGTGCCCACGCGGTACGCTGCCCGCGATAGACGGTGGTATCACGCTGAAATGGCGGCTGACCGACGCGCATACCCAGTATGGTATCCTGCTCGCTACGTTGCCGAACGGACGCCATCTCAGCCACGATCAGCAACAACTGGTCGATACCCTGGTTGAGCAACTGACCGCAACGCTGGCGCTCGACAGGCATCAGGAGCGTCAACAGCAGTTGATCGTGATGGAAGAGCGTGCCACCATTGCGCGCGAACTCCATGATTCTATTGCACAATCGCTTTCATGCATGAAGATGCAGGTTAGCTGTTTGCAGATGCAGGGCGATGCGCTGCCCGAGAATAGCCGCGAACTGCTTAGCCAGATTCGTAATGAACTGAACGCCTCGTGGGCGCAACTGCGTGAGCTGTTAACGACCTTCCGTTTACAGCTCACCGAACCCGGATTGCGACCCGCGCTGGAAGCCAGCTGTCAGGAATACAGTGCCCGCTTCGGTTTTGCGGTTAAGCTGGATTATCAGTTGCCACCGCGCCTGGTCCCTTCGCATCAGGCGATTCACTTATTACAAATTGCTCGTGAAGCCCTGAGCAACGCCCTGAAGCACTCCCATGCCGATGAAGTTGTCGTGACGGTGGTGCAAAATGGTAAGCAGATCAAACTCACTGTACAAGATAACGGCTGCGGCGTACCGGAAAACGCCGAACGCAGTAACCACTACGGCATGATAATAATGCGCGACCGTGCGCAGAGCTTGCGCGGCGATTGCCGTGTACGCCGTCGTGAGACAGGCGGTACTGAAGTTACTGTCACTTTTATTCCCGAAACAAACTTCACAGAAGTCCAAGGAGATACCCATGAGTAATCTGGAACCGGCAACCATCCTGTTGATCGACGATCATCCGATGCTGCGAACCGGTGTAAAACAGCTTGTCAGCATGGCGCAGGATATCACCGTTGTCGGTGAAGCCAGCAATGGCGAACAGGGTATCGAGCTGGCTGAATCTCTTGATCCCGATCTGATCCTGCTGGATCTCAACATGCCTGGTATGAACGGTCTGGAAACCCTCGACAAGCTGCGTGAAAAGTCCCTGTCTGGCCGCATCGTGGTGTTTAGCGTATCCAATCATGAAGAAGATGTCGTTACCGCACTGAAACGCGGCGCGGATGGTTACCTGCTGAAAGATATGGAGCCGGAAGATTTACTGAAAGCATTACAGCAGGCCGCCGCTGGTGAAATGGTGCTGAGTGAAGCCTTAACGCCGGTTCTGGCCGCCAGCCTGCGCGCCAACCGCGCAACGTCTGACCGTGATGTCACCCAGTTGACGCCGCGCGAGCGCGATATTCTCAAGCTTATTGCCCAGGGCCTGCCTAACAAGATGATTGCCCGCCGCCTGGACATCACCGAAAGCACGGTAAAAGTTCTTGTGAAGCACATGCTGAAGAAAATGAAGCTCAAATCACGCGTAGAAGCGGCGGTTTGGGTGCATCAGGAACGCATTTTCTGATAACGCAGTCGTGCATCATGGTTAACGAGGATCATTTGCCGAAACGCTGATAAACGGTTCGGTCAGTGATAGCGTGATCTCATTGGAAGAGACACGCTGGCCCAGTTCATCTTCTACCACTACCGACAGCCGCCAGCGGTTTGTCGCCCCTTCTCTACTGTCCCACTTCGGCATAATAATCGTCCAGCCCTGTGCGCTTCGGGTACTGCTGCCAGCGGTTAAGCTCAGCGCCTGAGTATCACCCTGCCATGCAAGATGGCGAATCCCATGCAGGCTGCGCACTTGTACCTTCAGCGCCACCGTTTCTCCAGGCTTGAGATCCCAGGGCGGCGTGGCCAAAAATACCGACAGGGTTTTACGCTGGCGATACTCCAGCGTCGGCAAACTATTTCGCTGCGGATCGTCATAACGACTGCCGCGCAGCGAGCGGCTGTTTGCCACTTCGCTAACCATCAGCTGTTTTTTTAACGGAACACCGAAACGATAATTCAGCGTTAATCCAACGTTATTCTGACTGACGCCATTTTCACCCTGCTTATGCTGGGCAGTCATCGTAATCAGCGGTACCGGCGTATAACTCAGCCCGAGGTTCACCGCCACCGGATTGTGATACCCTGTGCCAGAATGAAACAGATCCACCTGGTCGCCGAAATACTGTTCAACGCTGACGCTGGTATTGAGATGTTGATAGAACGGCATCCGCATTTGCGCGGTCAGATCGTAGCCGCGGGCCATCCGTTGTTCCTGCGTGGTGGAACGATCCTGCCATGAGGAAAACGGTTGATAGTAGTTAGCGGATAAACGTAAATACTCGCCCCACGCTTCTGCACCTAAGCCGCCCCGGGGCAGATTTTCATCCAACAGATTGTCATAAAACGTGTTGTAACCCAGTAGCCAGCCGTCGTGTACCCAGCGCTGCCCAATTCCCGCATTACTGACTAAGCCCTCATCCTGTTGCGTTAAGCCTAACTGGCTCCAGGTAAGATAGCGTTGATTGTCCTGCCACGGAATAAACCAACTTCCCCGACTGCCGGTAAAGCTGCCCTCTTTATCAACCTGCAACCCGACGCTGGCGTTTCCCCAGGGAGAGAGCCAGGATTCCAGTTGTTGATTCACCTGTTCGCTAACCGTGTCACGTACCTGACCAAACGCGAACTGCTTCGCCTGTTCGCCGGTATCAAGGCCGTTATCGGTCATACTGGCTTCACCAAATGCTTTCACCATTTCGGCAAAATGCTTTTCGCCTGCTCGCGATTCCGGCGCCATACCGAGATCGGGCAAGCCATCGCTATTGTTATCGAATGGGTTTTCAGCCTGGTGAACAAAAGAGGATTGTGCGTTGGCATTACCCCCTGCCAGTGGCAAGAGTGCAAATACGGCGAGAGGAAAATAAATAATACGGCTCAAATCGTTAGTTATTTCTTAAATCAATTAATTAGGCACACTTAACCTAAACCATAACGTCTTCAGCAATTAATTGCAGCTTTTATCCCTGTTTTCGGGATTTTCTGACCCGAATAATAAGGGGCCCTCACATGCTTTCTTTTCGATATCTGGTACAGGGAGTACCATACACACCAGGAATTATCCCTCCCATCCGACAACAGGAGTCAAAATGCAAAATATAGTGATCGTCGCGAACGGTGCGGCCTATGGAAGCGAATCGTTATTTAACAGCCTGCGTCTGGCCATCGCCTTGCGTGAACAAGAAGCCTGTCTCGATCTGCGTCTGTTTTTAATGTCGGATGCGGTTACGGCGGGATTACGCGGTCAGAAACCGGCGGAAGGATACAATATCCAGCAAATGCTGGAGATCCTGACAGCGCAAAATGTTCCGGTAAAACTGTGCAAAACCTGCACTGATGGCCGTGGGATCACCGACCTGCCTTTAATTGATGGTGTAGCCGTGGGCACGCTGCCAGAACTAGCCCAATGGACGCTGGCTGCAGATAAAGTATTGACCTTCTGACAGCGCTTGCAGGCACGCGCACTGAAAGTGCCGGAAATTTCCGGATTTAATCTTAGATGGGCGCGGTTTCGTTGAACGTTAGCACGCCCTTTCAACCGTTTTGAGGAATTTTGTCACTTTTGTTTAATCGTTATGCCATTTTTTGATCAAAATCAGCATCCTGTTGCTCCCCCTTTGGTGTTATGCAATGAGTGAAATGTGAACAACATCACGCAGCACTTTCGACAGAAAGTACGTTGTTTTCAAGAACGGGGTGAAAAATGGCATTAGTGAAAGCGAGTTTAAAGTTATTTGGTGGCGATACGGTGGTAGTGCGCTGTTCCGAGCGCTGCCACATCCACCTGATGAGCGAGAAAAATCACGTCAAAGACACGCAGTCCGACATCTTAAGCGTGCAGGATCGTGATAACGCATGGTTGACCGTACCTTATACCGGCGTCTGGAACGTGCTGATCGACAGCCACAGTCAGTCGCTTGAGCATTCGATTAGTTTTATTGCAGCGTAATCGTGAAATGCCCGATAAGCACCTGGCTGTCGGGCACACTACACTCCGCCGACGCTATGCAAAATCTGGTCGTATAATCCCTTCCGGCAGGTTCTCTCCCAACAACCGTTTGACCGTAATCACCAGATCGTTAAGACAATCATCCTGCATTCCCAGCTTCACCAGTTCTTGTTCCAGCGAGAACAGATATTGGGCATTGGTGCCTAAAGGTCCACTGGCCGCAGCGATAAGCGGCGCAATCACCTGCGCGCGTGTATCCGACTCAAACAGCGGATGGCGCGGATCCATAATAAAGACCAGCGCGTTCACCGTCCGTCCGTCATCCAGCGCCAACTGACACCAGGTCGGCAGGTAGCAACCGGTGATCATTTCACGCTTCCACAACAGAGAAAGTTCTTGTTCCAGCGACGCGTCCGGTAAGCGATAAGCCACACCGGTCGTGCGTCCGCCCTCTTTCAGGGCCAGCATCCGTCCCGGCTGACAGGCCGTTCCACGCCCCGCCGTCAGACGCAGGCAAAATGCACGGTGCCAACCGACCAATGTCCCGGTACAGGACTCTTCAAATTCTAAGGCCGGGTTCCACATCAACGATCCATAACCGAAGATCCACACCGGTCCATCATCTGGTCGACAAGCAAGCGTGGCGGCCAGTGAGGCTGCCCGTTGTTCCGCTGACCAGAGTAGTGATTCTTCAATAGCGCCAAATGCCGTCTTACAGTCGGCATTCAATAAAAAATCACGCGTTAACACCTTACACCTCCGCCACTGCTGCTTCCCTGCGACAACTTTTTTGACGCCTTCCGGGCCTTTTTGCTGCTCATTTTGAAACCAATAGCTGGACAATAGGCAATTCACCGCTCGCTTGCAAGCCAGCAGCGACGCGGTGTAGCACGATTCGCTAACGGCTGATTCGGGCTAATTGATAAAGGCATTATAATTGATACTGTTACGTCTTTTTATGCCATTTATCATCATCACCTTTTTGATAATCATTTTTCACCGCGGCCCACGCCACCTTGTGCGCCGTCTCTTCGCGCGTGGCATCATCGCGACGGTCAGATTTATCTTTGTACTGTTCCCAGGCGCTGTTGAAGGCTTCTTTATAGATGTCCTGAGCATGGGATGGCAGAACATGCTGTACGCTGTCAGGCAGATCGCTTTTCGATTTATAGGGCATTGTGAACTCCTCTTTTTGGGCTAAACCTTAAGTGTGGTTAACAATGCTGCGATGCGCCAATAATGAACATTTTTAAAATATTTTCTCATCTAACCTTCTGTTAATTAAATACTCTATAAACAAGAAGTTTGTTTTTGACCGCTTAGAGGAGAAAAATAAGCGATGCGGTAAAATTTCGTAAAATGTCACCTACAAAACCGCTTTTTCTGTTATTTTTTACATTCTTTAATACTTTTATAATTATAAATACCTGCAGAGATGGAGAATTAGCTTAATGACACAAGTACATGAGGCGGTAAAAACCCGCCACAAGGAGACCTCTCTCGTCTTCCCGATTTTGGCGCTGGTAGTACTGTTCTTATGGGGGAGCAGTCAGTCACTACCAGTGGTCATCGGCATTAATGCGCTTGCCCTTATTGGTATATTAAGTAGCGCATTCAGCGTTGTCCGTCATGCGGACGTATTAGCACATCGACTTGGCGAACCCTACGGCTCGCTGATCCTCAGTCTGTCCGTTGTTATTCTTGAAGTCAGTTTAATTTCCGCATTAATGGCGACCGGCGATGCCGCGCCTACGCTAATGCGCGACACGCTGTATTCGATCATTATGATCGTCACCGGCGGTTTAGTCGGTTTTTCATTACTGCTGGGCGGCCGCAAATTTGCCACTCAGTATATGAACCTGTTTGGTATTAAGCAGTATTTAATCGCCCTGTTTCCGCTGGCCATTATTGTGCTGGTGTTTCCAATGGCGTTACCGGGAGCCAATTTTACTACCGCCCAGGCGCTACTGGTGGCACTCATTTCTGCGGCAATGTACGGCGTTTTTTTGCTGATTCAAACAAAAACGCACCAAAGCCTGTTCATTTACGAGCATGAAGATGAGGGTGACGACGACGACCCGCATCACGGTAAGCCGTCGGCGCACAGCAATATATGGCACGCAGCCTGGCTCATCATTCACCTGATCGCCGTTATCGCCGTCACCAAGATGAACGCCAGTCCGCTGGAAACCTTGCTGACTGAACTCAATGCCCCCGTGGCATTTACCGGTTTCCTGGTGGCGCTGTTGATCCTCTCGCCTGAAGGGCTGGGGGCGCTGAAAGCGGTTCTGAACAATCAGGTACAGCGGGCAATGAATTTGTTCTTCGGTTCAGTATTAGCCACTATTTCACTCACCGTACCGGTAGTGACGCTGATCGCCTGGGCAACAGGCAATGATTTGGTGTTTGCTTTGGGCGCGCCAGAGATGATTGTCATGGTCTCGTCGCTGGTACTGTGCCATATCTCTTTCTCCACCGGACGTACCAATGTACTTAACGGTGCGGCGCATCTGGCACTATTTATCGCCTATCTGATGACGATATTTGCCTGATTATCATTTTAGCGGAACCTACGGCCCTGCTTCAGGGCCGTTTTCTTTTACCGCGTTTATTGCTCCGGATAAACCTGTTGGCCATCGACAAACGTTAATAACGATTCCGTTTGATGCAATTTGTCTGGCGGAATAGCCATAATATCTTGATTCAGCACCGCAAAATCGGCGAGCTTACCGGCCCGCAAACTTCCCCGTTGCTGTTCGGCAAAAGCGAGCCAGGCGGCATTTCGGGTATACATTTTTAACGCATCTTCCCGGCTTAACTGGCGCGAGTCATGGCGTATCGAGCCGTCGAGTGCTTTACCTGTGACATGATATTCAATGGCATGCCACACTCCCGCAACGCCAATCCGCGTCGCATCTGTACCGCCGGCAACGATTACCCCCTGCTCTAACGCGGGTTGAACTGGCGATGAGAGTGCCGCCACCGTTTTATCATTTGCGCGTTCGATGGCGGGAGATTCAAAATATGGCCCCATCTGGACAGAATAGGCCAAGCCGAGTTTCTTCATGCGGGTAATTGTTTCTGGCGTACCGGTATTGAGATGCGCAATAGACCAGCGTAACGGAGCAATGTCATACGATTTAGCCACCTCGCTAATGAGATCTAAAATCGCATCTGCACTGTCATCGGTATAGGCATGTATTTCTACGGCAACCCCTTCCTGGGCGGCAAGCTGGAGCACCTTAAATTGTTCTTGTTGGGATTGTGCAGAAGACTTAAATCCAGATGACATCCGTACGCCGTCATTCATTGCCATCACCAGGCTTTCACCGAAGCCCAGAAAGGCTATTCTGCCGTCATCGTGTATTGCCGGGCGAAATGCCAGACGTTGTTTAAACCATTCCGTTTCATTACCAGGCGGTGCGGATAAACGATATCCAACGCGTATCCTGAGAGGTTGCTGCTGCTGAAGTTTAAAGAAATCACGATAAGCTTGCTCATGCCCGGCAGAAGGATCGATAAACCCGACCACACCGCGTTTATTTAAATAACGAACAAAGGCGTTAAGGTTCTTTTCAACATCGGAAGTCTCGCTAATCTGGGCGAAAAGCTGGTTAAAACTGCCAATGGTCCCGCGCAATTTCCCCGTTGCCAGCCCTTTGTCATCGCGTTCTATCACGATCCCTGCCGGAACATCCGGCTGTGGACTATTAAGTTTTAGGGTCTCGATAGCCTTTTGATTTAACAAGGCATAGTCATAAAGACTTTGTATATACGCAGGATGATGAGGCACCGCCTGATTCAGTTCATGAACCGTCGGATCCCGTTTTTCAGCAAATTGTTCAGGTATCCATGAGCCAGCCACCGCCACCCATTGCGCAGTATTTTTCTGTGCCGCAGATTGCGACAATTTATTTAACGCATCGGGTATATTTTTAGTATCAAACCAGTAGGTTTCAAATAAAAACGTCCTCCCACCCCGAATGCCATGCAGATGCGCATCAATTAATCCCGGAATAACGGTTTTCCCCGTAAGATTGATTTCCTTCGTGTTCGGTCCGGACCATTTTTTCACCGTTTCATTATTACCCACCGCAATAATATGCCGCCCTTTTACCGCCAGCGCCTGCGCGTTGGGTTGTTGTTCATCCATGGTAATCAGCTTGCCGTTATACAAAATAACATCGGCCTTGTCCTGAGAATGCACCAGAAATGAAGTTCCAATCAGAATTGCGGCCAACGTTGCTTTGCGAATAGCCGGAGGGGGAGTATTAAAGCGGAGTCCCAGTTTACCCATCATATTTATCTACCTTTTCACGTGATGAAAATCAGGAAAGCTGATGCAGCACCGCCAGGCTGGCGATGTGTGCGCTGGATAGCAAACGTTCGAGCGTATGCCCGCAACGGGCTTTTCCCGACAGGCCGAGCATCGTGGTACTGACATAATCGGTCAGGCTGTCAGCCACTTCGGGATGGCGCGCGGCGATAAAGTCATGAATTTTACATTCCGCAACCGAGTAGAAAGTCCTTGCCACCTGCCGCGCCTGCGGATCGTTGCTATGCGTGCCCTCCAGAACCAAACAACCTGGCGCATGCGGATCCGCGGCATAGCGTCGCGCCGCCTCTTCAAGCAATGCAGCAAGGCACTCGGCAACCGGCCTATCAGAACGCAAAATGTCATCAAACGGGATCGCATCGGTTTGTACATAGCGACCAAGCACGCGTTCATAAAGACCGATTTTGTTCCCAAAAGCGGCATAGAAACTCGGGGGCTTGATGTTCAGGGCCTGCGTAACATCCGCTACGCTCACAGCGTCGTATCCATGCGCGTGAAATAAGGGCTGTACTTTGGCAACAGCCAGTTCCGGATCAAAATTACGTGGTCGCCCTGGGGCGCGCGAACATTTTGTAGTGCTCATTACAAATCCATTGACAGAAAACCATGCGCCCATTATATATCGATCACTACATAATTGTTCAAGGAGTATCTCATGTCCCCATTTAACGGCAAGTCAGTTCTGGTTCTTGGCGGCAGTCGTGGGATTGGCGCGGCTATTGTGCGCCGTTTCGCCGCAGATGGCGCAGCGGTGACCTTTACCTATTCAGGCTCAGCAGACGCAGCAAAAGCGCTTGCGGATGAAACAGGGGCCCACACGGCGCAAACCGATAGCGCCGATCGCGATGCCGTCATTAGCCGGGTACGGGAAAGCGGCCCGCTGGATGTGTTAGTGGTGAATGCAGGAATTGTACTGTTCGGCGACGCACTGGAGCAGGATCCCGATGACGTTGAGCGCCTGTTCCGCATTAATATCCATGCCCCCTGGTACGCGGCAGTCGAGGCGGCACGACAAATGCCTGACGGCGGGCGGATTATCATTATTGGTTCAGTGAACGGCGATCGTATGCCAATTGCCGGTATGGCTTCCTACGCGTTAAGTAAGTCTGCTCTGCAAGGCCTGGCACGAGGGCTGGCGCGTGATTTCGGCGCACGCGGTATTACGGTCAACGTGGTGCAACCGGGTCCCATTGATACTGACGCTAATCCAGCAGAAGGTCCATTGAAAGAGCTGATGCACAGCTTTATGGCGCTAAAACGACACGGTCGACCAGAAGAAGTGGCCGGAATGGTTGCCTGGTTGGCAGGTCCGGAGGCCGGGTTTGTGACGGGAGCTATGCATACCATTGATGGGGCGTTTGGCGCCTGACAGTAATAACAGGCCGGAGACAAATGCCCCGGCCTGTTCAGCTGTCTTAGTTCTCAGTATCGAGCTCGTCGAAGCTTTTCACCAGGTCATCAATCGCTTTAATCTGCGTGAGGAACTGTTCCAGTTTCGCCAGCGGCAGTGCGGATGGGCCATCGCATTTCGCATTGGCTGGATCCGGATGCGCTTCAATAAACAGGCCTGCCAGACCTACCGCCATGCCCGCGCGCGCCAGTTCAGTCACCTGACCACGACGGCCGCCGCTTGCGGCGCCAAACGGGTCGCGGCACTGCAGCGCATGGGTGACGTCGAAAATCACCGGCGAGTTGCCTGAGACCTTTTTCATCACGCTAAAGCCCAGCATATCCACGACCAGGTTGTCATAACCAAAGTTCGCGCCACGGTCACACAGGATAACCTTATCGTTACCGCCTTCATGGAATTTATCCACGATATTACCCATCTGACCCGGGCTTACGAACTGCGGTTTTTTCACGTTGATAACAGCGCCGGTTTTCGCCATCGCTTCCACCAGATCGGTCTGGCGAGCGAGGAATGCCGGCAGTTGAATCACATCCACCACATCAGCAACAGGCTGTGCCTGGCTGGCTTCGTGAACGTCGGTGATCACTTTTACGCCAAAAGTTTGCTTCAGTTCCTGGAAGATTTTCATCCCTTCTTCAAGGCCCGGTCCACGGTAAGAGTGGATGGAAGAACGGTTGGCTTTATCAAAGGAGGCTTTGAACACGTAAGGGATACCCAGTTTTTGAGTAACGGTTACGTAGTGCTCACAAATGCGCATCGCCAGGTCGCGGGATTCCAGCACGTTCATTCCGCCAAACAGCACGAACGGCAGGTCATTTGCCACGTTGATGTCGCCAATGCTAACCACTTTTTGTTTCATAGGATCGCCTTAAACGGTAGGTAAAGTGTCATAAATCAATGCAATACAATTTGTTTGTGCGAAATGGTATTAATCTGCGCACGAATCATTTCGCTGATCGGGTCTTCCGGACACTGCTCAACGAAATAACTTAAATCTGTCAGCGCAACATGTTCACACTCCAGTTGCGCATATATCAATCCCCGATCGCGTATTTCATACGGGTCTTCAGGATTAAACTGTAATAATGCTTCACTGGCTCGCAGCGCCAGTTCCATTTGCCGCTCTTCCATCAGCGATGATTTCAGCGTGTCGAGCAGTTTGCGGATCACTTCTGCGTTATCCGCTTCATCCAGATCTTCATTAAACAGTTCCGCGACCGGGCTGATGTTCCCCTTCAGCCACACTTCCAGCGTGTGTTCATTTAACGTTTCGCCATTGAACGGATTGATTAGCCACATTTCGCCATCGAGCGATTCAATGCGCAGGATGAGTTGTGTCGGGAAAATCACCGGTACCAGCGGCAGATCCAGTCGGTTGGCAATCCACAATAAGATCGCGCCCAACGACACCGCACTGCCCTGACGATTTTTCAGAACCTGGTCGAGCCATAGTGCATCAGAAAGACGATAGACGCCGTGGGTATCCGTAAATCCCCATTCGCCGTAAAAAAGTGCCAGCAGTTTTTCCAGTTGCTCATCCTGAGACAGGAGCTGGCTAATTTCTTCTTGCGCCAGACTGACCAGACGTTCCAGTTCGTCATAGACAGTTTGTGTTGGAAAATCCAGACGGATAGACTCCGACGCCAGGATCATCCCATCACACAATGGCGCTTTATTAAATTCGAAATCAGCTAACGACCTCATGACTTACCCCAGTAACGGTATTTTTGTGGTGGCGAGTTTAATGATGATGTACAGCACCACCAACGCCAGCGGAAATGCGACTAATCGCGCCTGCTGGCTGCGCGCCCGACGGTAATCGAGCGCAATAAAACCCAAAACGATGTAAATGATAACCCCAAACAGCTTTTCAGTCAGCCATGTCCCTTGTTCGGTGAATGGCAGGACGTGCGTTTTCACCATTAACGCTACACCGCTGAGTAATAAAACGGTATCCACCACCGGCGGCACAATGCGCGTCCAGCGGGCACGGGCTAGACGCGCGTCGGTGTAACGCCACCAAAAACGCAGCGTCAGCAGACTAACAGAAAGCGCAATGCTGATGAGATGAACGTTGAGTAACAGACTGATGGTACTCATGATGGGAGGCGTCCAAGCGTAATTCGCTCGTTACCGCCGTAATCACGGCAGGTTTCAACCGCCAGATAACCCGCGCGAGTAAAGGCATCGCGCACGGCCTCGCCCTGCTGCCAGCCATGTTCCAGCAAAAGATAGCCGCCGGGCGTTAACACGTGCTGAGACTGGTCAATAATATGTACGATATCCGCCAGCCCCTGATCGCCCGCCACCAGCGCCGACAGCGGTTCAAAGCGCACATCGCCCTGTGCCAAATGCGGATCCTGTTCGTCGATGTACGGCGGATTGCTGACAATCATGTCAAACTGCTGCCCCTGCAAAGCGCTAAACCAGTCGCTTTGCAGCACGTTAACATTGTCGATAGCCAGGTGCTGTGTATTGCGCATAGCCAGCGCCACGGCATCCGGCATCCGATCAACCGCCGTCACCGCGCAATCCGGACGCTCGGTTGCCAGCGCCAGCGCAATCGCGCCCGTACCGGTTCCCAGATCGAGAATGCGACATGCAGAGGATGGCAGGCGAGCCAGCGCCTGCTCCACCAGACACTCGGTATCCGGACGCGGAATCAGCGTGGCCGGCGATACAAACAGCGGCAGCGACCAGAACTCGCGCACGCCGGTTAAGTGCGCCACGGGTTCGCCCCGCTGACGCCGCTCCAGTAACGTATTGAGCTGCTGACGCTGCGCCTCGGTTAACAGCGTTTCACCGAAAGCCAGAATAAAGGTGCGCCCCTTGCCGGTAACGAACTCGAGTAAAATCTCGGCGTCACGGCGCGGGCTTTCGCTTGCCTGTAATTGGCTTATCGCTTCACGCAGCCAGTGCTGATAGTCCATTAATCCTGCTCGGACAACGCCGCCAGTTGATCGGCCTGGTATTCCTGGACAATTGGCTCAATGAGCATATCCAGTTTACCTTCCATCGCTTCATCCAGACGGTAGAGCGTCAGGTTAATGCGGTGATCGGTTACGCGCCCCTGCGGGAAGTTATAGGTGCGGTTGCGATCGCTGCGATCGCCGCTGCCCAGCAGGTTACGACGCTCAGAGGCTTCCGCCTGTTGACGCCTTGCCACTTCGGCCGCACGAATGCGCGCTCCCAGCACCGACATTGCTTTCGCTTTGTTTTTATGCTGTGAACGTTCGTCCTGACATTCCACCACGATGCCGGTTGGCAAGTGGGTAATACGGATTGCAGAATCGGTGGTGTTAACGTGCTGCCCCCCTGCGCCAGATGAGCGGAAGGTATCAATACGCAGATCGGCCGGGTTGATGTCCGGCAGTTCAGCATCCGGCAGTTCCGGCATGACCGCGACCGTACAGGCGGAGGTATGAATACGGCCCTGTGATTCCGTCGCCGGTACGCGCTGCACGCGATGACCGCCGGACTCAAATTTCAGTCGGCCGTAAACGCCTTCGCCGCTGATCTTGGCAATAACTTCTTTAAAACCGCCATGCTCGCCTTCGCTGGCGCTCATGATCTCAACCCGCCAGCGGCGCGATTCAGCGTAACGGCTGTACATGCGGAACAGATCGCCAGCAAACAGCGCGGCTTCATCACCGCCGGTTCCCGCCCGCACTTCAAGGAAGGCGTTACGTTCGTCATCAGGATCTTTCGGTAACAGCAGAACCTGCAGATGTTGTTCCAGCTGTTCACATTTCTCTTTTGCTTCGCGCAGTTCATCCTGCGCCATTTCACGCATTTCAGGATCGTCGAGCATCATCTGAGCTGTCTCGATATCTTCCTGAACCTGTTGCCAGTCCGTAAAACAGCGCGATACATCGCTTAATTGCGCATATTCGCGCGACAGTGCACGAAAGCGGTCCTGGTCTGCGATAGTACCCGCATCGCCGAGCAGCGCCTGAACTTCTTCATGACGTTCATGCAGGGCTTCCAGTTTGGCAACGATAGAAGGCTTCATAGGCGTAAATGCACCCTGTAAAAAATAAGATTGGTGTGTTGCTACTCCAGCCCGAGGCTGTCGCGCAGAATATTCAGGCGTTCACTATCCCCGTCACGGGCGGCCTGTTGAAGTGATTTGGTTGGTGCGTGGATCAGGCGGTTAGTCAGTTTCCAGGCCAGATCCTGCATAATAGCTTGCGCATCACCGCCCTGTTGAAGAGCGGCCAACGCTTTGGCGGTCAGTTCATCACGGATCTGTTCTGACTGACTGCGATACTCGCGGATAGTGTCGCTTGCGCCCTGGGCACGCAGCCAGGCCATAAACTCGCTGGTTTCCTGCGCCACGATCGTTTCGGCTTCCACGGCCGCCGCTTTGCGCTGGGCCAGGTTATGCGAAATGATGCTTTGCAGATCGTCAACGCTGTACAAGTAGGCGTTGGACAATTTGCCCACTTCCGGCTCGACATCGCGCGGTACGGCGATATCCACCAGCAGCATAGGCTGGTTACGACGGTTTTTAAGCGCACGCTCTACCATTCCTTTACCGATAATCGGCAGCGGACTGGCGGTTGAACTGATAATGATATCGGCATCCTGCAAGCGGGCGTCGATATCGCTCAATGAAATCACTTCGGCGCCGACTTCATCCGCCAGCACCTGCGCGCGTTCACGCGTACGGTTAGCGATGATCATCTTCTTCACTTTGTGTTCGCGCAAATGACGCGCGACCAATTCGATGGTCTCGCCTGCGCCGACTAACAGCACGGTTACCGTGGAGAGCGATTCAAAGATCTGCCGCGCCAGCGTACAAGCGGCAAAAGCCACGGAAACAGCGCTGGCGCCGATATCAGTTTCGGTACGGACACGTTTAGCGACAGAGAACGATTTCTGGAACATGCGCTCCAGCGCACTGGCGTTCTGGTGGCCTTTCTGCGAATCCGCAAAGGCTTTTTTAACCTGTCCCAAAATCTGCGGCTCGCCGAGCACCAGCGAATCCAGACCACTGGCAACGCGCATCAGATGGCTGACGGCGTCATTGTCCTGGTGCCAGTACAGGCTATTGCGCAGGTCTTCTTCATTAAGATTATGGTATTCGCACAACCAGCGAATCAGCGCTTCTTGCAGGTTGTCCTGCTCTTCCACGCTGAGGTAAATCTCTGTGCGGTTACACGTCGACAGCACTACCCCGCCCTGCACCATTGGCAGCGCTTGCAGGCTGTCCAACGCCTGATCGAGCGTATCCGGCGAAAACGTTACGCGTTCTCGCAGCGATACAGGTGCCGTTTTATGGTTAATACCAAGCGCTAAAAGGGTCATGTGAGCGGAAATAGTACCAGCGTTGATAAGGTTAGACTGGGTGCATCATACAGGATGCGTGCGGTCAATAAAAGAGACTGCCCCCTTTTGGAGTAATAGCTTAGCGCACAAATTTAAGCGATTTAAGATAACTTGAACGTAGACGATGTCAGATGGTGGCGCTAGCATTGAGAGTTATAACTGCAACGTATCTCAAGGATTTGTCATCATTATGACCCTGCCTGATTTTCGCCTGATTCGCCTGCTGCCCCTTGCAGCCCTGGTTCTTAGTGCCTGTACCCTCAACGCGCCGAAAGGTCCCGGCAAAAGCCCCGATTCCCCACAGTGGCGCCAGCACCAGCAGGAAGTACGCGCCCTGAACCAATATCAGACGCGCGGTGCGTTCGCTTATATCTCCGATCAACAGAAAGTGTATGCCCGCTTTTTCTGGCAGCAAACCGGACAGGATCGCTATCGTCTGCTGCTGACCAACCCGCTGGGCAGCACGGAACTGGAACTCAACGCGCAGCCGGGCAACGTTGAACTTGTCGATAACAAAGGTAAGCACTACACCGCCGACGACGCCGAAGAGATGATTGGTAAACTGACCGGCATGCCTATTCCGTTGAACAGTCTGCGCCAGTGGATCCTTGGTCTGCCAGGTGACGCCACCGATTACAAGCTCGATGACCAATATCGTCTGAGTGAGGTGAACTACAGCAAAGACGGTAAAAGCTGGAAAGTGGTCTATAGCGCCTACGATAGCAAAACGCAGCCTGCGATGCCGGCCAATATGGAGCTGTCCGACGGCTCCCAGCGTATTAAGCTGAAAATGGATAACTGGATTGTGAAATGATGAGCCATTGGCCCTCTCCGGCAAAACTGAATCTGTTTTTATATATCACCGGGCAGCGTGCGGACGGTTACCACACGCTACAGACGTTATTCCAGTTTCTCGACTATGGCGACGAGATTGGCATCAATCTGCGCCACGATGGCGAAATACACCTCCTAACCCCGGTGGAAGGCGTTACGCATGAAGATAACCTGATCGTGCGCGCGGCGCGTTTGCTGATGAAGACAGCGTCGACAAGCGATCGCCTGCCCGCAGGAAGCGGCGCGGACATCAGTATCGAAAAGCGTCTGCCGATGGGTGGCGGCCTGGGCGGCGGTTCGTCAAATGCGGCCACCGTTCTGGTGGCGTTGAATCATCTCTGGCGGTGTGGGCTTTCGGTTGATGAACTGGCGGCAATCGGCTTGACGCTGGGGGCGGATGTTCCCGTGTTCGTGCGCGGCCACGCGGCTTTTGCCGAAGGCGTGGGAGAAATTCTGACGCCGGTCGATCCACCTGAAAAATGGTATCTGGTCGCTCATCCGGGAGTCAGTATTCCAACGCCGGTCATTTTTAACGATCCTGACCTCCCGCGTAACACGCCAAAAAGGTCAATAAAAACGTTACTAAAATGTGAATTCGGCAATGATTGCGAGGTTATCGCAAGAAAACGTTTTCGCGAGGTTGATGCGGCGCTTTCCTGGCTGTTAGAATACGCGCCGTCGCGCCTGACTGGTACAGGGGCTTGTGTCTTTGCTGAATTTGACACAGAGTCTCGTGCTCGCCAGGTGCTTGAGCAAGCCCCGGAATGGCTCAAAGGCTTTGTGGCGAAAGGCGTCAACCTCTCCCCTTTGCATAGAGCGTTACTCTAAATCATTCGGGTTTCAGGAAGATGGCGAGATGACGGAACACCTGGCGCATACAACAGTATGTGCTGGTGTGAGGAATTAACGCCAACGCACATGAAACCCGAAGGATGAAGAGTAAACCGGGCAAGCTGAGTTGCGGTGACAACGTCACCCTGTTCCAGACGTTGCATCGCGCTCTTTAATACACCGCATGGAGAGGATACTGCCTGGCCCGCACAGTTTTCGGCAGATTCTTTCCACCAATGGACGCATGCCTGAGGTTCTTCTCGTGCCTGATATGAAGCTTTTTGCTGGTAACGCCACCCCGGAACTAGCACAACGTATTGCCAACCGCCTGTACACTTCACTCGGCGACGCCGCTGTAGGTCGCTTTAGCGACGGCGAAGTCAGCGTACAAATTAATGAAAATGTACGCGGTGGTGATATTTTCATCATCCAGTCCACTTGTGCCCCTACTAACGACAACCTGATGGAATTGGTCGTTATGGTTGATGCGCTGCGCCGTGCTTCCGCAGGCCGTATCACCGCCGTTATTCCTTACTTCGGCTATGCACGTCAGGATCGTCGCGTACGTTCCGCTCGTGTACCGATTACCGCTAAAGTCGTCGCTGATTTCCTGTCCAGCGTTGGCGTTGACCGCGTCCTCACCGTTGACCTGCATGCTGAACAGATCCAGGGCTTCTTTGACGTACCGGTTGATAACGTATTCGGTAGCCCGATCCTGTTAGAAGACATGCTGCAACTGAACCTGGACAACCCGATCGTGGTTTCTCCGGACATCGGTGGCGTCGTGCGTGCCCGTGCTATCGCTAAACTGCTGAACGATACCGATATGGCTATCATCGACAAACGTCGTCCGCGTGCGAACGTTTCTCAGGTGATGCACATCATTGGTGACGTTGCAGGTCGTGACTGCGTGCTGGTTGATGACATGATCGATACCGGCGGTACGCTGTGTAAAGCAGCAGAAGCACTGAAAGAACGTGGTGCAAAACGCGTATTTGCTTACGCAACCCACCCGATCTTCTCAGGTAATGCGGCAAACAACCTGCGCAACTCAGTGATTGATGAAGTCGTTGTCTGTGACACTATTCCACTGACTGACGAAATCAAAGCGCTGCCAAACGTGCGTACATTGACCCTGTCGGGTATGCTGGCCGAAGCGATTCGTCGTATCAGCAACGAAGAATCCATCTCTGCTATGTTCGAGCATTAATCGAGCCCGGCTCAAAAACCCGCTGCGGCGGGTTTTTTTATCTGTAATACTTATTTGTATGACTTTTGCCTACTTCACCTGCCATTTAGTTGACAGATGATGCGCTCATGGATGAAACATTATTGTGAACAGATTATTTTCCTCACATGTGATGCCTTTCCGCGCCCTCATCGACGCTTGTTGGAAAGAAAAATATACCGCTTCTCGCTTTACCCGTGACCTGATCGCCGGGATAACGGTGGGGATCATTGCCATTCCGCTGGCAATGGCCCTGGCAATAGGGAGTGGCGTTGCGCCGCAGTACGGTCTGTATACCTCCGCCGTCGCTGGGATTGTTATCGCCCTCACCGGGGGGTCGCGCTTTAGCGTCTCTGGCCCAACCGCCGCTTTCGTGGTGATCCTGTATCCGGTCTCGCAACAGTTTGGGCTGGCAGGCCTGCTGGTTGCCACGCTCATGTCCGGGATATTTCTGATCCTTTTCGGCCTCGCCCGCTTTGGTCGCCTGATCGAATATATTCCCGTGTCGGTTACGTTAGGCTTTACGTCGGGTATTGGTATCACCATCGGTACCATGCAGATTAAAGATTTTCTTGGCCTGCAAATGGCCCATGTACCGGAGCACTACCTGCAAAAAGTTGGTGCGCTGTTTATGGCCTTGCCGACCATCAACTTCGGCGATGCCGCCATTGGCGTTGTAACGCTGGGGATCCTGATTTTCTGGCCTCGTTTGGGGATCCGACTACCGGGCCACCTTCCTGCACTGCTGGCAGGCTGTGCGGTAATGGGGATTGTGAACCTGACCGGTGGTCACGTTGCGACCATCGGTTCCCAGTTCCACTACATTCTGGCTGACGGCTCACAGGGTAACGGTATCCCGCAGTTGCTGCCGCAACTGGTATTACCGTGGAATATGCCCGAGTCAAACTTTACCCTGAGCTGGAGTTCGTTACAGGCGCTGTTACCGGCAGCCTTCTCGATGGCGATGCTGGGGGCGATTGAATCCCTGCTGTGCGCCGTCGTACTCGACGGGATGACCGGTACCAAGCATAAAGCCAACAGCGAGCTGATTGGTCAGGGGCTGGGTAACATCGTCGCGCCGTTCTTTGGCGGTATCACCGCCACGGCGGCAATTGCCCGTTCTGCGGCCAACGTCCGCGCCGGGGCAACCTCACCCATTTCGGCGGTCATCCACGCGATTCTGGTGATCCTGGCGCTATTGGTTTTAGCACCGCTGCTTTCCTGGCTACCGCTTTCCGCCATGGCCGCCCTGCTGCTGATGGTGGCATGGAACATGAGTGAAGCCCACAAAGTGGTGGATCTGCTGCGTCATGCGCCAAAAGACGACATCATCGTCATGCTGATGTGTATGTCGCTGACGGTGTTGTTCGACATGGTTATCGCCATCAGCGTCGGGATCGTTCTCGCTTCTCTGCTGTTTATGCGTCGAATTGCGCGCATGACGCGGCTGGCACCGGTCAACGTTGATGTAGCAGACGATGTTCTTGTGCTACGCGTCATCGGCCCGCTGTTCTTTGCCGCGGCGGAGGGATTATTTACCGATCTCGAGTCGCGCATTGCGGGTAAACGCATTGTGGTCTTGAAGTGGGACGCAGTTCCGGTACTGGATGCTGGTGGTCTGGACGCCTTCCAACGTTTTGTAAAACGTCTGCCGGAAGGTTGCGAATTACGTATCAGTAACCTGGAGTTCCAGCCGCTACGTACCATGGCCCGCGCGGGTATTCAGCCTATTCCAGGACGCCTGACGTTCTTCCCGAATAAAGACGCCGCACTGGCGGACATCAGCTGACATCCAGCCCACCCCGGCGAAGCGCCTCGGGCTACACATGACAGGCAATAAAATGGCTCCTACACACGGGAGCCATTTTTATAACAAGCTTATGGCTTACGCTTTCAGCAGTTGCTCAGCCGTCGCCTTCACGCTCGCCAGCAGGACTTTCACATCCTCCAGGCACACGGTAGGGTTCAGCAGCGTCAGCTTCAGGCAGGTGACGCCATCCGCTTCGGTGACGCCGACGTTGGCGCTACCGGAAGCCAGCAGCACGTCGCCAATACGCTGGTTCAGCAGCGCAACGAACGCGATGTCATCGCTTTGCGGACGGAAGCGGAACAGCACGCTTGCCAGCTGCGGCTCCATCACCAGTTCCAGATGCGGCTGGGTTTTGACAAACTCAGCCGCATCGCGGGCCAGCGTCACGCCGTTATCGATGATTTCGGCATACTGCTTTTTGCCCAGCGCTTCGAGGCCCATCCACAGCTTGAGCGCGTCGAAACGACGCGTGGTCTGCAGCGACTTCGATACCAGGTTCGGTACGCCGTGTTCTTCATCGAAATCAGAGTTCAGGTACGCCGCCTGATAGCGCATCAGCTCATAGTGACGCGCGTCTTTTAACAGGAACGCGCCGCAGCTGATGGTCTGGAAGAACTGCTTGTGGAAGTCCAGGGTAACGGAATCCGCTAGCTCAAGGCCGTTCAGGAAGTGACGATACTTCTCAGACAGCAGTAACGCCCCGCCCCATGCCGCATCCACGTGCATCCAGATCTGGTGCTCTGCCGCCAGCGCCGCAATATCCGCTAACGGATCGATAGCGCCTGCGTCGGTGGTGCCGGCCGTGGCGACAATCGCCATCACCTGCTCGCCGTTGGCTTGCGCCTGGGCCAGCTTGGCTTTCAGGTCAGCCAGGTCCATGCGTGAGAACGCATCGGTCTTCACCTGAGTAACGGAACGGTAGCCCAGCCCCATCAATGCCATGTTTTTCTGTACGGAGAAGTGCGCGCTTTCAGAGCAAAACACTTTGATTTTGCTCAGGTCGCCGGTCAGACCATTCTGCTGAATGGAGTGTCCCTGGCGAGCAAAGAACGCGTCGCGCGCTAGCATCAACCCCATCAGGTTACTCTGGGTGCCGCCGCTGGTGAACACGCCCGCGTCGCCCGCCGCATAACCTACCTGCTCACGCAGCCATTCGATCAGTTTGATCTCAATGATAGTCGCGGATGGGCTCTGGTCCCAGGAGTCCATGCTCTGGTTGGTGGCGTTGATCAGCACTTCCGCCGCCTGGCTAATCACCAGGCTCGGGCAGTGCAGGTGCGCCACGCACTGCGCATGGTGAACCAACAGGCTGTCTTTGAGAAAGTATTCAACCGCACGCTCAATAGCGGCCTGGTTGCCCAGGCCCTGAGACGTAAAATTCAGGTTGATACGTTCGCGCAGCTGTTCAACGGTTTTGCCCTGATACATCTCAGGCTGCTTCAACCATTCAACGACCGCTTGCGTACTCTGCTCGATAGCGTCCTGGTAGGCAGCAATGCTCTGCGCCGAGCCGGACAGAATCGGGTTTACGTCTGACATTCGATCCAACTCCGTTTAAACCGGCTTTACGCCAGCGCCCAACAGGGCGTTTTCGAATTTATCGAGGAACACTTCCAGCTCAGCGTTAGTGATCAGCAGAGACGGCAGCAGGCGCAGTACACAACCGTTACGGCCGCCACGCTCCAGAATCAGCCCGTTTTCGAAGCATTTTTTCTGCAGCAGCGCGGACAGTTCGCCATCGGCCGGGTAGCAGCCCATGTGATCCTGCGCTTCGTTCGGCTTAACAATTTCAATACCGATCATCAGACCCAGACCGCGTACCTGGCCAATCACCGGATAGCGTTTCTGCAGGTCGGTCAGTTTGCCTTTCAGCCACTCGCCCTGAGCGGCAACTTTATCGGCAATCTTGTCGTCTTTGAGGATTTTCAGTGTTGTCAGACCGGTGGCCATCGCCAGCTGGTTGCCGCGGAAGGTACCGGTATGGTGGCCCGGAGCCCACGCATCGAACTGCTTTTTAATGCCCAGTACCGCCAGCGGCAGACCGCCGCCAACCGCTTTGGACATCACGATGATGTCTGGCTCAATACCGGCGTGTTCAAAGGCGAACAGCTTACCGGTACGCGCGAAGCCAGCCTGAACTTCATCGATGATCAGCAGAATGCCGTGTTCCTGAGTCACTTTACGAATACGCTGTAACCATTCGACCGGCGCCGGGTTCACGCCGCCCTCGCCCTGCACGGCTTCGAGGATCACCGCAGCCGGTTTACGCACGCCGCTTTCAACGTCGTTGATCAGGTTTTCGAAGTAGTAAGTTAATGCTTTCACGCCAGCTTCACCGCCAATACCCAGCGGGCAGCGGTACTGATGCGGATACGGCATAAACTGCACTTCCGCCATCATATTGCTGACGGCTTCTTTCGGCGACAGGTTGCCAGTCACGGACAGCGCGCCGTGGGTCATCCCATGGTAGCCGCCGGAGAAGCTGATAATGCTGGAACGGCCGGTCACTTTCTTCGCCAGCTTCAGCGCCGCTTCAACGGCATCTGCGCCAGACGGCCCGGTGAACTGCAGGCAATACTCTTTGCCCTGGCCCGGCAATAAAGACAGTAAATAAGATGAAAATTCATCTTTTAACGGCGTGGTAAGATCAAGCGTATGTAACGGTAAGCCGCTTGTGATGACACTTTGAATGCTCTGGAGCACTTCAGGATGATTGTGACCGAGCGCCAGGGTACCGGCACCTGCAAGACAATCAAGATATTGATTATTTTCTACGTCAGTAATCCAGACGCCCTGCGCTTTCGCAATCGCTAATGGCAGTTTACGCGGATAGCTGCGGACATTAGATTCAAACTCAGCCTGTCTTGCTAAAAAGGTATCATTGCTCTGCGGTAATGAATTAGCACTTAAAGTATCAATACGGACTTTATCCGTCATCATATCACTCCTACAACCAGGTGTAGATTAACGCCTGATTGAATAAATGGTTATAAGGATTACCTGTAAAAAAGCGCGGCTAATATATGTTGTTTTAGCACTGGACTCAATCATTTATTTTACGTCGCCTTAAATGAGCATTTTTACCTTAAAATTCAAAGCATAAAGCACATCCCGCATTACGAAATCATAAACAAATATAGCTATTTATTTTACAATGCTGTAGCCAGTTGCAACCTGTACGATGTAATAGAAACCATGAGGTTTTCATGTTTTTATTATTTTTTTACATGTTTTTACTATTAATAATGTGCGCGTTTTTTCTTTACGACATGATTTTTCACTTATTTTTCGATAAATCGAATAAAAAAGTCGATCCCTAAATATAAATCACTTAGTATGGCGCGCTTATTTACAGGCTATGTAGATAAATTTAATGCGCAGCACCCGGTAACGCGTACAGGCGACACGCGTTATCGACAACAGGAATTCCCTGGGTTGTCAGCAGAAATGTTCGCGGGCGGACATTTCGTAAGGCGAACGTCGTTCCCTTATGCCGAGAATGAAAATTTTCTAGCCATACTTTTATGGCGCCCTGATATGAGATTGTTATGACTCGCATTTATCCACCATCCGTCGTTGCCAAATTTGGCGGCACCAGCGTCGCTGATTTTGATGCGATGAACCGCAGCGCCAGCATTGTTCTTGCTGATCAAGATGTCCGTTTAGTCGTTCTGTCTGCTTCAGCAGGCGTGACAAACTTACTGGTCGAGCTTTCTGAAGGTCTGGAAACACATCAACGATTAGATAAGCTTGAGACGTTACGCGCCATCCAATACAACATTATTTCCCGCCTGAAGCAGCCGTCCGTTATCAGCACGGAAATCGATAATCTTCTCAACAATATACGCCGCCTTGCAGAAACGGCGACGGTTTCACCGTCCGATGCACTAAGCGATGAGTTAGTCAGCCACGGCGAACTGATGTCCTCTTTGTTGTTTACTGAAGTATTACGTGAACGGCACGCCGAAGCCGGGTGGTTTGACGCCCGCAGCGTGATGCGTACCAATTCGAACTACGGCTGCGCTGAGCCGGATCTCAGCACCCTGCACCACCAGGTGGAGACTCATCTGCGCCCGCGTCTTGAGCAGGCTATTATGGTTACCCAGGGATTTATTGGCCGCGATGCAGGCGGACATACCACGACGCTGGGACGCGGCGGGAGTGATTACACCGCCACGCTACTTGGTGAAGCACTGCACGCCGCACGTGTGGACATCTGGACCGACGTTGCCGGGATCTACACCACAGATCCGCGCATTGCGCCACGGGCCAAACGGATCGACCATATCTCATTTTCCGAGGCCAGCGATATGGCCGCCTACGGTGCGAAGGTTCTTCACCCGGCTACACTGCTCCCGGCAATGCGGAAAAGCATTCCGGTCTTTGTTGGCTCAAGTAAAGATACGGCCGCCGGTGGTACGCTGGTGCACAACACCACCGATAATCCACCGCGTTATCGGGCGCTCGCCGTGCGCCGTAAACAGACGCTATTGCGATTACACAGTCTGCAGACACAACCGCCCTGTGCTTTTCTGGCGCAGGTATTTACTATTTTATCCCACCATGCGGTGGCTGTGGATTTGGTCACGACATCAGAAAATTGTATTGCGCTGGCGCTGGACGCCACTCATGCGACATCGGGTGAGGACCATATACTAACCACGGCATTGTTTACCGCATTGTCCTCCCACTGTCGGGTGGAAGTGGAAACCGGACTGGCATTAGTCACTTTGGTGGGCAATAAACTAACCCAGGCTGCGGGGGTGTGCAAAGACGTTTTTGCCTGGCTCGAAGAGCATACGGTTCGCATGATTTGCCACGGCGCATCAAACGATAACCTGTGCATTCTGTTACCGGCTGACGCGGCGGATAGCGTGGTTAAGACGTTACATTATCGATTATTCGAATAATCGCCTCTTCAATTGCGCAGCGATGATGAGTGCATTTTATCCGGGATATGCGTGAACAAGCAGAGGACTGGTTTTCAACCAGGACTCTGCCTGCAAACAGTGGCACTCGCAGCGGAGAGACTATTTAGTTGTGACGATGATTGGTATCACCGCGACGGCAGCGTTTGTCATAATGACGTACCCACCAGTAACGGTCACTGATTTGTTCGTGTCCGCCGACTCTGGCACCCGCTAACCAGAGAACACCGCCGACAAAAATACTGAGCACAGCACCATGCGCGAAAAACTGTGGCAGATTAAATTGCGGCAGTTGGTTTAAAATAGAGTAACCAACACCACCCACCATCACCACCAACCCTAAAGCCATGAGCACGTTACCGAGTAACGAAGCGTTTTTGCGTTTCATGTGTCACCTCCGGAACTTTGGGTTGTTACAGGGAATACCCCTAATCCTTATGTGTAAAGTATAGACAACACTGCCGTTCGCAAGTGCGGGAGCGATCACAATTACAAACACCCGCGCAACAAAACTTTACAAATAAGCTACTGAACACACTCAATTTCTAATAGTCCAGTTTCGCAATTATTCGATTTTCGAGGATAAGCATGCTGTTTTTTGTCAAGCGCAGCGCCAGACAGTAAACTACCCGTCGTTTATAGATACACTCAGGACAAAACACGTGACGATTAAATTGATTGTCGGTCTGGCGAACCCCGGCGCAGAGTATGCGGCAACGCGGCACAACGCCGGCGCATGGTATGTTGATCTACTGGCAGAGAGATTACGCGCTCCCCTGCGCGATGAGCCGAAATTCTTCGGCTACACCTCCAGGGTTACGCTAGAAGGCGAAGATGTCCGCCTGCTGGTGCCGACCACATTTATGAATCTGAGCGGCAAGGCCGTTGGCGCGATGGCTAGTTTTTATCGCATCAATCCCGATGAAATTTTAGTTGCACATGACGAACTAGACCTACCGCCAGGTATTGCCAAATTTAAGCTTGGCGGTGGTCATGGCGGACATAATGGCCTGAAGGACATCATCAGCAAGTTAGGCAATAACCCTAACTTTCATCGTTTACGCGTTGGAATTGGTCATCCGGGCGATAAAAACAAAGTTGTCGGGTTTGTTTTAGGCAAACCACCTGTTTCTGAACAGAAGTTAATTGATGAAGCGATTGACGAAGCGGCCCGTTGTACCGAGATTTTGTTCAAAGATGGCCTGACAAAAGCAACGAGCCGGTTACATACCTTTAAAGCGCAATAAGCAGCGATGTGCGGCATTTTGCTCGCGTGCTGTGTATAATAGGCAGAGTTATTTACTTTTCTACAATCTGTTTTCTATAACAGATTGAATATCAAAAGATTAAGGTGATTTAAACATGGGATTCAAATGCGGTATCGTCGGTTTGCCAAACGTAGGCAAATCCACCCTGTTCAACGCGCTCACAAAAGCGGGTATTGAAGCGGCAAACTTCCCGTTCTGTACTATCGAGCCGAACACGGGTGTTGTCCCGATGCCCGATCCGCGTCTGGATCAGCTGGCCGAAATCGTCAAACCGCAGCGTATCCTGCCGACCACGATGGAATTCGTTGATATCGCGGGCCTGGTAAAAGGCGCCTCCAAAGGTGAAGGTCTGGGTAACCAGTTCCTGACTAACATCCGCGAGACCGAAGCGATCGGCCACGTGGTGCGCTGCTTCGAAAACGACAACATCATCCACGTTAATAACAAAGTGGATCCGGCTGACGATATCGATGTTATCAATACCGAACTGGCGCTGTCCGATCTGGATACCTGTGAACGCGCTATTCACCGCGTACAGAAGAAAGCCAAAGGCGGCGACAAAGACGCTAAAGCAGAACTGGCTGCCCTGGAAAAATGTCTGCCACAGTTGGAAAACGCTGGCATGCTGCGCGCGTTGAAAAATCTGACTGACGAAGATAAAGCGGCCATCAAATACCTGAGCTTCCTGACGCTGAAGCCGACCATGTATATCGCCAACGTCAACGAAGACGGTTTTGAAAATAACCCGTACCTCGACAAGGTGCGTGAAATCGCCGCTGCCGAAGGTTCCGTGGTGGTAGCTGTTTGCGCCGCCGTTGAAGCCGACATCGCTGAGCTGGACGACGCCGAACGTGAAGAGTTCATGGCCGAGCTGGGTCTGGAAGAGCCGGGGCTAAACCGCGTGATCCGCGCAGGCTATGAGCTGCTGAATCTGCAGACCTACTTCACCGCGGGCGTGAAAGAAGTACGTGCATGGACCATCCCTGTCGGCGCTACCGCTCCGCAGGCGGCAGGTAAAATCCACACCGATTTCGAGAAAGGATTCATCCGTGCACAGACTATCGCATTTGAAGACTTCATCACCTACAAAGGTGAGCAAGGCGCGAAAGAAGCCGGTAAGATGCGTGCGGAAGGGAAAGATTACATCGTGAAAGATGGAGATGTGATGAACTTCCTGTTCAACGTCTAATTCACGTTTAACTCTGTAATTCCAAAATCCACGCCACGGCGTGGATTTTTCATTTTATGGATTTTTTAGAGTTCACATCCTGTGATTTACTCAGGCATGTTTCAGCCAGTTCCTGAATATTGGGGTTTGCAGTATTCCCTGAAAATCAATCAACCCCGAACAGCCAAGTTTCTTGATCAGATTTTGCCTGCTCAGGTAAATCGTTTTTAAGTGCAGGTTCAGCAAGCCAGAAATTTCAGAAATAGTCCGCCCTTCCCCTAATTGCGTTAAGATAAATTTATCCCGTTCAGTCAGGACGATATTTATTTCAGATTGCTGGTCGTGTTCAGTATCAATGCTGATAATTTCAGCGATAAATTTTTTGATTGAGGCTACGCCACTGTCTACAGGAAGTCTGTAGAACGAAAGTTCATTGAGATACTGATACAGATGACCATCAATCAGAAGCACCAGCCGATGCGTCCTGAGATCATAGTTTTGCTTTTTGACAGTGTTGAAGTAGTTAATCGTAAAGAATACAAGACGCACGTTCTTATCTTTATATTCTATATCAGCGAGAATAATCTCCAGGCCTTGTCTGATATAGACATCATCAATCCACAATTCTGCATGTCTGGCGTGTTCCTGAACTGTATTCATTATTTATGACCTCTAAAAAATCACAATTAATCTGACGGGGTTCAGAACGAATACCTGGTTGAAGGTGACGCATAATCTGCATATAGAGATCGGTTAATATAGCATTCTTCTCATTCTTCAGCTGTACACTAAGTGCCTGAACAAGAATGTCATCACTGACATAACCCATTTTCAACATCACATTGCGCTCTAAATTCTTGTATAAAGCGCACTGGAAAATATAATTTTCCGGAATTGAATTAATCATATCAAGCCCATAATAATGCAGTCTAAGAATGAGAAGATGCTATGTGTAGTCTTAATTTAAAGTATGCGAATACTCAGCATATACTATGGATGCTGGAGCTTCATGATTATAAAATTATTTTATTAGACGTCGTCAGCGGTATAGCGCAACACTATTTCCAGTGTTTTCCTGATGATATCAGCCTGAACAACATCGGTTGTCGATTCCAGTGAAGCGATCAGGCTTAAAATGATATTTTTATTATTAACATTATCACCAGCTAAAATCACATTTGTTACTGCCTGTCCCAATACAACGGATTCATCTGCTAATAGCTCACCGGCATTACGGAAGTAACTCGACAAAGCCTTATCTACTATTGCTCTGTGAACATTCATTTCCTGAAGCATAGTCACCTCGCTTGTATAGTATGGAAAATGGTCTCTAATGTAATTTAGGCTTTTTACTGCCACTGAATACACTCTCATCACCAGTTCTTTCCGGTTTGGGGTTCATCCTTGCCGGATTAGAATCTGTGAAATCATGAATTATGCTGTCAATAAGATGTCTACGCCCGGCATCCGCTTCACTCACCTTCATAAGACGTAATTGCTTAATCAATGCGGGTAGTGATATTGCCGTGTTCATGCGCAAAATCTGTATAACAGCTAAACCTGTAATTTCGTGTTTCAAGCGTTCATGGTCAGTTTTCTTCATAACTACTTCACTACTTTCCCCATTTAGATGTTTTAGGGCATCCCTTTATTCGAAGAGCAGGCCGATTAAGGCATTGTAATGCTTCTGTTCATCCTCTCCGGATGCTTTTTCAAGACGGTTCAGAAGCTTGGCACAGAGTGACTTTCGGCTCAGGTTACGTCCATCTTTCAATATCTCAGTGACGATCTCTCCCAATGTTTCCTGCTGTGTAGGAAGATGCGCTTTTGCAAAGTAACGAGAGATTGCGTGTGCGGAATCAGTGAGAACTCTGTGCTGCTGCATATGTTGCTCCTGTAACAAAATGCTGGTGAGTATTAAGTTTTATAACAGTAGCAAAGTTGTACCAAAAATGTGTACATAGAGATAAGGCAAATTTTAACATAAAGTGCTATACCTTATTTATCAATATGTTACAAAGAAAAAGAGAAACACGATATCTCCACCCATTGTACAACCTCTATGAACCAGGGCAGTTACGATTTTTGTTGAACCTTATTATGTAAAATTACAGTTAAAATAATGTATTGAAAATCAGGACATAACCGCGTTTGTCTGATACTGTCCTCACCTCATCCCTTAATCCCGGACTTTCCATGCTCACGACCATTATTTACCGTAGCCATCTACGTGATGACGCCCCCCTCTATGCGATTGAGGATATGGTGGTGGCCGCAAATCTGAAAAACAGGCGATCTGATGTTACGGGGATCTTGCTCTTTAACGGTCGGCATTTTTTCCAACTACTTGAAGGCCCAGAGGAGCAGGTGAAGGAGATTTATCGTTGTATTTGTAACGACCCACGGCACTACAATATTGTCGAACTGATGTGCGATTATGCCCCAGCGCGCCGGTTCGGGAAGGTCGGGATGGAGTTATTTGATTTACAAAAACATGAACGGGCTGAGGTCTTACAAGCTGTACTGAATCAGGGAACGTCAAAATTCCAGCTCACGTATGATGACCGGGCATTGCAGTTTTTCCGGACATTCGTACTGGCGACAGAAAAATCGACTTATTTCGAAATCCCTGCTGCCAATTTCTGGGATTTTATTACTGATAATAGTGGTACCACCCTTAATAAAGCAGAGCTTGCGTCAAATACCGACTACACCTTTGCCTTTCAACCAATTATCGATCCTCTCTCACAACGCGTTATCGCTCTGGAAGCGCTGATTCGTGGTAAAGATGGGGAAACTCCGGCAGCGTACTTTGACAAATTAAGCACGGAAGAGATGTACACAGCGGATCTGGAAAGTAAAAAGACGGCATTTGCCATGGCCAGCGCGCTGAACCTTGGTGAAAAAATGTTGTCAGTCAACCTGTTACCCATGACGCTGGTGAACAGACCCGACGCTGTTAACTTTCTGATTCATGAAATAGCCGCAAATGGGCTGGTCCCTGAACAAATCATCGTGGAATTTACCGAGAGCGAAGTCATCTCACGCTTTGATGCTTTTGCACAGGCGGTAAAATCACTTAAAGCATCGGGGATTTGTGTGGCAGTTGATCATTTCGGCGCGGGTTATGCCGGGCTATTGCTCCTGTCTCGTTTCCAGCCGGACAGAATAAAGATAAGCCGTGAACTCATTGCAGATGTCCATAAAAGTGGCCCGAGGCAAGCTATCATTCAGGCGATCATTAAATGCTGTACTTCACTTGAGATTCAACTTTCCGCCGTTGGCATTGAAAAACCCGAAGAATGGATGTGGCTTGAATCCGCCGGGATCGAGCTTTTCCAGGGTAACTTATTTGCAGCAGCCTTGCTGAATGGTACCCCTTCAGTAGCATGGCCTGAGAAAAAATAAACTCGCTTAGAGTAAGCTGTAACTTAATGACATTATGAAAAAATTTTGTTACCCCGCTCCGCTATTTGATGTTGAATGCAGTAAGATTCTCACGCGTGATAGTAAAGTAAATCTTAATTTTGCTAGAATGCTCTGTATGTTTTGTACAATTTTATGCATGTTGTACAAAGTGACAGGAACCGCATATCGGTGACGGAGAATCAGGCGTGTTGGGGGGAACTATGGCTTATTACAGCATTGGCGACGTCGCAGAGCGTTGCGGGATAAATCCTGTGACCCTTCGGGCATGGCAACGACGCTACGGTTTACTCAAACCTCAACGAAGTGAAGGCGGCCATCGACTCTTTGATGAAGAGGATATTCAACGTATTGAAGAAATCAAACGTTGGATTAGCAATGGTACGCCTGTTGGGAAAGTTAAAGCATTACTGGAAACCAGTACCCGTGAAACTGACGATGACTGGAATCAGCTGCAGGAAGAGATGATGAGCATTCTGCGGATGGCGCATCCGCCGAAACTGCGGGCCAAAATGCTCTCTCTTGGCCGCGCGTATCCGGTAGATGCGTTGATTGACCGAGTCTATCTCCCTGTACGTCAGCGGCTCATACTTGATCATAATACCTCTCGCATAATGAACAGTATGCTTGACGGCGCGCTGATTGAATATGTTGCGGTACTCCTGTCGGAAACGCGTCGCAAGTCAGGGAAAGATGCCATTCTGATGGCCTGGGATGTTGAAGACAGAACCCGCTTATGGCTGGAGGCCTGGCGCTTATCGCAATCCGGGTGGCATATCGCCATTCTTGCAGAACCTATTGAAACACCACGTCCTGAGCTATTCCCCGGACAAACACTTTTTGTCTGGACCGGTACGACGCCAACCAGAAGACAAAATGAACTGCTGCAACACTGGAATGAGCAAGGATACAAAGTCATTTTCCACGGGCCTTGACCCGACAGACGCCCAGCTCGACGCAATAAAGCAAATACATTTTATTATCATATTGTTTACTTTTAGAGGTGCGTCATAAATCTGACAAAATGTGTTTTTTGCAAAACCCGCATATCAAATCACCCATACCGCAATAAAAACCGCAAAATAGTTAAAGAAAAGCATAATTATTCATTTTCCAGATAAAGCCCATACTATCCATACCGATAAGCCGTGTTGGCTGGACAGGCCACCTGTCGAAAAAAATGTTAAATTTAGGTTTATATGGTGAGATTCACTGTATACCACGGCCAAATTAAGAACATATTACTTTTATAACTAAGGTTTATCATGGATAAGTTATCTTACGCTTCAGATAGCAGCACATCTGCCTGGAATACCTACCTGCAACAAATCGAGCGTGTGGCCCCTTACCTGGGCGAACTTTCCCATTGGGTGGATACCCTGCGTCACCCAAAACGCGCATTGATTGTCGATATCCCGGTACAAATGGATGACGGGACTATCCGTCATTTTGAAGGGTATCGTGTGCAACATAACCTTTCGCGCGGTCCGGGCAAAGGTGGTGTGCGTTTTCATCCTGATGTTGATCTTAATGAAGTGATGGCCCTGTCCGCATGGATGACCATCAAATGCGCGGCATTGAATCTGCCGTACGGCGGTGCCAAAGGGGGTGTGCGCGTCGATCCGTTTTCACTGTCTGAGGGCGAACTGGAGCGTTTGACCCGTCGCTATACCAGCGAAATCGGCATTATTATAGGACCGCAGAAAGACATACCTGCGCCGGATGTGGGTACAAACGGTAAAGTGATGGCCTGGATGATGGATACCTATTCCATGAACCACGGCACCACCGTGACCAGTGTTGTCACCGGTAAACCTATTCACCTTGGCGGCTCGTTAGGCCGTGATAAAGCCACCGGTCGCGGCGTTTTTGTCAGCGGTCTGGAAGTGGCTCGTCGTGCTAATATCGAAGTTGAAGGCGCTCGTGTTGCAGTGCAAGGTTTTGGTAACGTCGGCAGTGAAGCCGCCCGTCTTTTCGCGGCAGCAGGCGCACGTGTCGTTGCTATTCAGGATCACACCGCGACGCTGTTTAACGCTACCGGTATCGACATGTCCGCGCTGTCAGCCTGGCAACTGGAACACAAGCAGATTGCAGGTTTCCCGGGAGCTGAAACCATCGCCAGCGAGGCGTTCTGGAGCCTGGAGATGGACATACTGATCCCTGCAGCGCTCGAAGGTCAGATCACGCGTCACCGCGCTGAAACGCTAACCTGTAAACTAGTACTCGAAGGCGCCAACGGTCCAACCTATCCTGATGCAGATGATGTTCTGGCTAGCCGTGGTATTGTGGTTGTACCTGACGTGGTTTGTAACGCTGGGGGCGTTACCGTCAGCTACTTCGAATGGGTTCAGGACATGGCAAGCTTCTTCTGGAGCGAAGAAGAGATCAACCAACGCATGGATAAAATCATGACCGATGCGATGGTACACGTATGGGAAAAAGCGGCCGAGAAATCCTGCTCTCTGCGTACCGCCGCCTATATTGTTGCCTGCGAGCGTATTTTGTTGGCACGTAAAGATCGCGGAATTTATCCGGGCTAAGACCCTGAGTAATCTTGAGCATAAGCCACCTGCTAAGCAGGTGGCTTCCTATCTGCTGCTCACCGGGAGCATGTACAATTCTGCATCAGGTGCAATTGGCCGTGTTATTGTTTCTTCACTCGCTGCTGGTATCTCCGCGCTGAACACCCTCTTTTCCTGCGCAGCGATGAGGAATTGTAATAATTCGCAATCCGACCTCAACCTAAATTTATTCATTAAGGCTCGACGGTGCGCCAGCACAGTTTTCTGACAAATATGCATATGCAAACCAATTTGCTTTGATGTGAGCCCTGACAATAATAAACGAATTAACTGATGCTGCTGCGCTGTGAATGTTTTATGTGGGCAACCCAAGCAAGAGCGCCCCTTATTGGTAAAATTTGCATTTTTCACTAAGGACCAGTGATGTTTAATCACCGCCCCCATCTGACTGGCCGAAGTATCGTGTGGAATAAAAATAATATGGTTGATACATGAAGGCACTTCGCCACGCGCAGGAATATGCTCCCTGTCAATTAAACCCACAATAAGCCCTGGCGATCGTGTAAAGAACTCTGAATGGCAAAGATAATGTTCACCGGGGCTGAGCATTAAAATCATCACATCATCAGTTGCCCTATTTTTAGAGTCAAAATTGTGAATACTCAGCGTTTGCCTGCCCAATTCCAGTGAAAATATTTCTCTAAGTAATGCGATTAATCCCAATTTATACATATTGTCATCACAGCGGATGCTGATGTTCATTAAGGCGCCTGCTTTAGTTTATTGGTAGGTCATAGAAATAGTAATCGCAGAGTTGATGGTTCCAGGTGTTACCTGCCCTTGCTCACTATAAATTCTGGCGCGCAAACGCCATGTATAACGCTGATTGGAAATATTTGCAGTTAATGATTTTCCGTCGCCAAGGGGCACGCCATCGCTCGCCTGTAACTGGATTGCGACGGGTGAGGCGGTACCGGTATTCCGGTACATATCATTGGGATGGTCACTATCGGCGTTGCCGTTAAACAATACCGTAACGCGACTTGTCCCGGCAGGACACTGTTCAACACTTAACTCAAAAGCGACCCACGGCGTGGTCGAACTCGCGGTGTATAACGATGAAGCGGTAACAGATTGCCCAGGCGTTAAATCAACAGTTTTGGTCACACTGTCACTGCTCACCTGACAGGGCGCAGTTTTGACATTGCCGTTGATATTGAGCGTCACCGGATCGCCTATGCCCCATGCCGGTGATGCGAGTACCATCGCTATGGCCGTCCTTTTTCCAGGTAACATTCTTTATTCCCTGTTATTGGTAAGTAATATTCAGCGTCGCGGTTGCATTGGCGCTTCCCGGTCTGACGACCGACCTGGTCTGGTAGTAACGCGCCACCAGCGGAAATGTTTCCTGCCCGCCCGCTGAACGCTTCAACACAATGCGATTATTCAGTTGCAACGGAACGTTGTTATAAAGCATTTGTATCCCTACCCCGTCTGCAGTTCCCGGCGTTCCCTGACCGTTCAGCGCCAACACGCTCGTATCGCCTGTCACATCGGGGTTTTGCGTACCCATGAGTTCCACGTTAATGTTGGCGGACGCATCACAGTTAAGTCCAAGGTTCTGGCTATCGCTACGCGGCGGATTAAACCCCGATTGGTTAGAGAATTCACCGGCATTAATGTCGCCAAGGTTAAAATTCAGCGTCTGGCTGGAAACAGAGCATGCTAATACCGTTACCTGAGTATTTGCATCGAGGGAAATTTGCGTAAAGTAATTATCTGGTGTGACGAACCATCCCTGCATTATTACTCCCGGCGTTAAATATCCAGGGGTTATTTTCCCGGTTTTAATTAACATCACATCGTAAAAACCGAGATTATAAACGTAAGCCGTACCGTTGGATGGCAGCACAAAGCTACCAGGTGAAACTGATACGCGTATCCCCACACCATCGAGGTTAGTGTTAAATACATTATTTATTGGCGAGTTTGTTGCCGATAAGTAATTAAACGTATAACCGCCACTGCATGACGTTGGCTTGTCGGGAGCATCCACTTCAAGCTTTGCATACCCGGAAAGTCTGGCCCGCGCAATTTCGCTACCTACCGGCGCATCGCGTTGCACGAGAATATTGCCCATGGTAACAGTGCCAAATAGCGTCGCATTGACGGAACAATTATCAGCATAGCTTAAACCGGGGAGTAACAATAAAATACACAGAACGTAAATTCGGTTCATCTTAATAGACTCAATAAATAAAGTGAGTTACCGACACAGACTGTCAGTCACGGTAATACCACGATAATTTTCTTCGCTGTTCAGAGTATATTTAGCCGTACAGTGCTGTTGGTTGTCATTGCCCCAGACAACGTCCAGTATGCTTTGTGGCTGCATGCCGCTTAAATAAACCTGGCCGTCATCCCCTACAATGAAGCTTTGCCCCTGAACACCTCTGACCGTCACCATCGCACCAAATGGCACAGGCTTTCCGTTATCACGGCGTAACGTGAGCAATACACGCAATCCTACATTGGCCACAAAATCTGTGCGAACTATCGCGCCACGTGTCGGCACCACGGTTTTATTAGTCAGTTCCAGCTCAACGTCATCTGCTACAGTTGCCGTCTCCAGTCCGATATCATTTTTGCGATAGGGAGAGACGTTACTGGCAACGGTGTATCCACGAAAATCAGTGCGTACGCCACTTTGGTTTTTTATACCGACATTCGCAGCGCCCGGCGCTTTAATCAAGACGTTGGTTTCACCCAATGGCTGTGAAAATGTGACACCATCCGCGTGGGCGAGTACGCCCCCCGCTAGCGAATAATTCACCCGTTGCAGGTTGCGATCGTAACTGTAACCCCCGCTGACTTCAGCGTACCCGCCTTTATAATCAGCGTTCAGGCTGCCGGTATAACCAGCATCCTCAGAACCATAACCCTGCCGAATACTCCAGTTCAGAGCATTTCCCTCCAGCGCCATCCCGCTCAAGCCGACGCTGTGCGTTGTCCCGCTGTTACGACTGGTATTCATGCTATAGCTGGCCCAGGAATTGTTCGAAAAGCATTCCAGTGGAAGGCTAATATTCAGTGCCACCAAACGCTCGCTGTCGTAGCGAGCATTGCTGCCCGAATAACCGTTTTTACTCTGCGTCCAGCCAATCCCATAGCTTATTCCGTGCCAGGTGTTGTTATAACTCAGGCTCCATGACTGCAATGGTTTTGCGTAATGCCAGTAATCTTCCCGCACCGCGCTGAGCGAAAGGGAGCCACCTGACGCCCCCAGAGACTGGTTGATGGTCGCCTCCATGCGATTACGGCGTTTCTCTATCGATGAGCTGCTGGTCCCATAAGAATCAAACGTGTCTTGCATCCTGGAATAGCCAGCCGTTGAATAACGATACCCGGCAATCGAAAAGTTTGTCCCGGTTACCACGCTGTTTTTGCTGTAACGAATGCGCCAGGATTGTCCCTGCTGTTGCCACGTATTCTGTGGCTGGGACCAGGACTGGCTAACATCAGCCGAAACCGCCCCCACCACGCCAAGATTTTTCCCGATACCTACTGCAACAGAACGATAATTATCTGCCCCCTGGACGCCGCCATAAGCCGTGAATCCTGCCGGCAAACCATAAATTAGCGTTCCCTGAACAAAGGATGTCTGCTCAACCCGACTGTCATATGAGCGATAACGCCCAGCGGTCAATGCATATTTAAGACGCCCTTCCCGCTGCAGTACGGGCAATGAAGCAAACGGAACGGTAAAATGTTGTTCATTACCGTCTGCTTCTTTGATACTCACGTCGAGATCGCCCGCGCCTCCTGTCGGGTACATATCGGTTATTTCAAACGCACCTGGGGAGACGTAGTTTTGATAAATTTGATAACCATTTTGTCGAATGATCACCTGCGCGTTTGTACGGGCGATTCCTCGCACCACCGGCGCATAGCCTTTCAGCGAATCTGGGATCATCTCATCATCAGAGGCAAGCTGGCCGCCGCGAAAAGGAATACTGTCAAAAACGTCGGCTGGCGAAGAACTGTCGCCCAGCACCAGTTGCGCTTTCAGCGGAATAATATTGCGCTGTACGTAGCTATAGACGGTGTCCCAGTGAGCATTTCCCTGGCTGTCTTTATTCCAGGTGCTGTAGTTACGTAACCGCCATGGGCCAATGTTAATTCCCGGACGCAGGTTAACGTACTGACTGTTGCTGTTGTTTCCTGTGTCTTTTGTCCGGCTGTTATCCCCACTGAGACTGTAATTGAGCATCATGGCTGTAATACCTTCATCCCACTGTTCTGGCGCAACATAACCGCGCGCCGGTGAAGAAAGCGCGGCCTGCGGAATACTCAATAACAACTTCTGGGAAGAAAATAACAGTTCGCTGGAAGCCTGAGGAATAGCGGATAGATCAGCGCAATTCTCGTTCCTGACAAGCCCTGGATATAACGCTGTCTTCACACCGTAGCCCTCCAATAACTCTGTAGAAAGACACGGTTCCAGCATTCCCCCTTCCCGTCTGGTAAACACTACATCACGGGTATCAACATTCTCTCCATTAAGAAGAATATCAACATGATATGTTCCTTCCGCCTGTTGTCCTGTCTCAAAGCCGGAAAGATCAACATCGCCATTTGTGGATCCTGTACGCTCCAGCAACGCAGGGTTAAAATACTCACGACCTTTTACTTCATTAAGTACATTGGCGACGGTTAAAAAAATACACAGCAACAATCGGACCGGAGGCGGATTAGATATCATTTTGGCTATCATCATTGACATAATCTTCCCGTCCGGACTGAGTTTTAGAGTGAAGCGTGATACACCTCACTTATTCCGCCGTAATCATTAATAATTCTGTAGGTTATTACTCCACCGGTAATACCTGTCGGTAGTGCGAAACTCGCGCTGCGTCCGGGCGCGACAAACGTGACGTCTTCGATTCTTTTACCTGCCACGGTAATTTCATTAAAATTAATAAAGTATGCGGATGGGTTCGTCACCTGAATATATTTACCGTTCGATTTCCAGTGTAGTTTTTCTACCTGCGCATCTGGTGTTGACTGGGTTAATCCTGGCGGCCTGTAGATCAGTTTTATTCGCGTTTTGATAGCTATTTGTAATGTATTATCTTTACGTTCAGCCGACGGTATCGATTTAATATTGAGCCAGAACAGAGATTCTTTATCTTCTGGCAAATTACCTGCGCGAATAATGCGCATTACGTTTCGCTGTCCTTTATCCAACCGATAAAGCGGTGGAGTAATGATAAACGGTGCTTTTGCCACGTCGTTGCTTTGCGTTTCAATCCACGATTGAATTAAGTAAGGAACCGCATCAGGGTTATTAACGCTCAGCGAAGCCTCTTTCTTTCCGCCATCGTAAATGACTCGGGTACCACCGATTGAAACACCCGCATGCGCAGTAGTAATACCGATCGCCACAACAACCAGGGGCAACATACAAAAACGTAATACTCTCATCATAAACCTCTGAAAGGGCCGTTTGCCGGCCCTTAAAACTGCACAGGTAAATCAGTTGTAGTTAACAGTGAAATTAGCCACCGCGTTAGCCGCGCCAGGAAGAACAGGCACAACGGTTGCCACATAGGCGGCATAGAAATCCAGATTATTATCCGCGGTACTGGATAACATGTAGGTATAACCGTTGTCCTGATTAAGTCCCAAGTTCATACTGTCTGCCGTCTTAAGACGTATTGCCACGCCGCTTGCCGCCCCGGAACCTTGAGTGATGGCCAACAAGCTACTGTCATTACCGTCATGTGCACCGTCAAATTTCACCTTTGCTGCGGCCACGCTGGCCGGGCAATCTTTCAGCCGTAGCGTAAACTTTGTGGTGGATGCTTCATCGCCAGTACTGGCGAATGCTGTTTTAGAGACACGTCCCAGGTCGACCATCAACGTATTGCTACTACCAATATCAACGGTACAGGCCGAATCGAGGATTTCACCATTAAAAATAACCGTACCATCATAGGCCATTACGTTTGAGGCCATGAGAATGGCCGCAGCAGACAACGTCTTCGCTATCACATTCTTATTCATAATTGCTTTCCTTAACTTTTATTTATAGTGCTGCATCGTTATTTACCCTGATGCAAATAACGCCCCATGCTTTATTATTGCCATCACTTTGAAAGCATTGAGAGAAATAACAATTAGCGCAAATTAACAAGGATTGGATTAGGCCTCCAGGTGAGGAAGGCCGATCCTTATTAGATGCTATTGCTCTTCTGCTTATGGGCAATTTTGATATAGATACACATATTTGCTCAAGTTATTTTTCGGTGTAATTTTACACCGTGCAATGGATTCCATTACCTTCCTCTCATTACCATAATTATTAAAACCAACAACATCTTATGTTGTTTTTAGCAGCATATTTATTGAGGAGGGCGACTTATGCCTGAAACAAAAATAATCATTGAATCAAGTATGTATCATGCCTTACCGATAAAGCCGGTGGAACACATAATAAATATTATTGAAAAACTAAAGCCAAACACCAACATTTATGAAACAAAATACAGACAAGTAATTAACTACAAGAGCAATAATTCTCATCAATGTTATTTGCTATTGAATGGCACGATTGCCATCTTCAGGCAACGCGACGGCTTTATGCTCAATTCTGAAGTCGCGCCATTTATCTTCGGGCTAAGCAATCAGCTTGCAGAATCGGAATATCTCTTTATGCGGTGTGAAGAGTGCTCAACCGTAGCGGTCATTCCTCTGGAAACAGCTAATGAGATTATTGCCAATGAGGATTTGTGGGAGAGTCTGTCCAGGTTACTCATTTATACGGCCGGGCGTGTTTATGACCATTGTACTCGCATTTCCGCCCCGACCTCTTACGATATTATTCGCTCACAACTTTATGAGTTGATGCGCGAATCTGACGAGTTTCGGCAGCACATTACCGCTGCAAACTATATTCAGAGCCGCACGTTTCTGTCACGGAGCAGTATCATGAAAATTCTGGCCGAATTAAAAAAAGGCGGTTATATCGTTACCGAGCGCGGCGTATTGAAACAAATACAGCAAAATATTCCCCTGAAGTATTAACGGTACGCTATGCTGCACAACGTAAACGAATGAAAATCTATGCGGGATAACCCCATCATGCCTTATGAATCGCCGATAAACCTGCTCAAACAACCCTCGCCCTATGCTCCGGAATTGTTGCGACAATTGGCAGAAGAATGCGAGTTCAGGCGCTACCCCAAAGGTAGCCGCTTTGTATTTATCCAATCTGGAGAACATATGTGTCAGTTTATCCGCCAGGGTACGGTAAGTATTGAAAACCTGGAGAATAATCTGGCCTTAGGCATCGCTTCTGCGCCAGTGTCTCTCGGCTTCACCAGTGCATTATCAGAGAAACTATTGCTCCGCGCCCTTGAGGAATGTGAAGTTGCGACTGTCCCGCTGGAAACCGTTATGGCACGCATTGAAGCAAAACAGCTTTGGGAGCTCATGGCCCGGCATATGATCATCGTGACAAATAAACTGTTTATTCAAAATGAGATGGTAGCGGCCCCCACCACTTATGATGTGCTGTGCTATCAACTACAGGCTCTGGCCAAAGAATCAGACAACATTCGCCAGCAGATTGCCGCCTACCAGTACATTCTGGACAGGACGCACCTTTCACGTAGTAGTGTGATGAAAATGCTCGCAGCCTTAAAAAAAGGGGGATATATCGAACTTGATCAAGGAAAACTGGTGGCGATCAACCACCTGCCTGCGCGGTTTTAACTTTCATCCTCCGCTTCCTGTTCGTTCACGCCCTTTATTCTGATGAAGCTGCCTGTCACCCCTTTCTGCGGCCCCTAAAACAAAAGGATGCCCAACGTCGCATTTTTGGCGAATTTCACGCCACATCGTTTCAATATGGAACATATTGAGGTGGCAATGTTTCGTATTGAAACGCTAACTCACACAATTTTTTTTTGCATACCTGTGTGCAAAATTACCTTATCGGCAGCGAGCGGTCGCCGTAGCGTTGTACAAACCGATACCCTACATCAGATGGCTGCAGAATTTTGGCAGCATCCAGGACTGTCTGCGGAGCATAAATAATGAAAAAATTGATTAACCGTGTTGAAGACGTACTGAATGAACAACTCGCCGGACTGGCGAAAGCTTACCCTTCCCTGGCCTTGCATCAGGACCCGGTCTATGTCACTCGCGCAGATGCGCCGGTGATGGGCAAAGTGGCACTACTCTCCGGCGGCGGCAGCGGACATGAACCAATGCACTGCGGTTATATTGGGCAGGGCATGCTCGCCGGGGCCTGCCCGGGTGAAATTTTTACCTCACCTACGCCGGATAAAATGTTCGAATGCGCCATGCAAATTGACGGCGGTGAAGGCGTCCTGCTGATCATCAAGAATTACACCGGTGACATTCTTAACTTCGAAACCGCCACCGAGTTGCTGCACGACAGCGGTATAAAAGTCACGACCATAGTGGTGGATGACGACGTCGCGGTGAAAGACAGTTTGTATACCGCCGGTCGTCGTGGCGTGGCGAATACCGTATTGATAGAAAAACTGGTCGGCGCGGCCGCCGAACGCGGTGACTCGCTGGAAGCCTGTGCGGCACTCGGGCGTCAACTGAATAACCAGGGGCACTCCATTGGGATCGCCATTGGTGCCTGTACCGTTCCGGCCGCCGGGCAACCGTCGTTCACGCTGCAGGATAACGAAATGGAATTTGGCGTGGGTATCCACGGGGAACCGGGCATTGACCGCCGAGCCTTCACGTCTCTCGACCAAACCGTAGATGAAATGTTCAACACGCTGCTGGAAAACGGCAACTATAGCCGCACGCTGCGTCATTGGGACAACGTCCAGGGCGCATGGCAGGAAGGCAAAGAAAGCAAACGGGCGTTGCAAAGCGGCGATCGCGTCATTGCGCTGGTCAATAATCTCGGTGCAACGCCGTTGTCAGAACTCTTCGGCGTGTATAACCGCCTCGAAAGCCGTTGCCAGGATGCGGGGATCGTCATTGAGCGCAACCTGATCGGTTCTTACTGCACCTCTCTGGATATGACCGGCTTCTCAATCACCCTGTTACAGGTGGATGACGAAACGCTGAATTTATGGGATGCACCGGTTCACACCCCTGCTCTCAACTGGGGTAAATAAGGAGATTCATGATGTCCCTCACCAGAACGCAAATTGTTAACTGGCTCTATCACTGCGGCGAAATATTCACTACCGAAAGTGATTTTCTCACCGGACTGGACCGGGAAATCGGCGATGCCGACCACGGTCTGAATATGCACCGTGGCTTTAGTAAAGTGGTCGAAAAACTGCCGTCCATCGCCGATAAAGACATCGGTTTTATTTTAAAAAATACCGGCATGGTATTGCTCTCAAGCGTTGGCGGAGCCAGCGGCCCGCTGTTCGGTACCTTTTTCATCCGCGCCGCCCAGGTCACTCAAGCCCACCAGAGCCTGACGCTGGACGAGTTGTATCAAATGATCCGCGATGGCGCAGAAGGCGTCATTAGCCGTGGTAAAGCTGAGCCTGGCGACAAAACCATGTGCGACGTCTGGCTACCGGTGGTCGAATCTTTACGTCAGTCCTGCGAGCAAAAGTTAAGCGTACAGGCAGCGCTGGAAGCTGCAAGCCAACAAGCGGAAGCTGCGGCGCAAAGCACCATCACCATGCAGGCACGCAAAGGCCGCGCCAGCTACCTTGGTGAACGCAGCATTGGCCATCAGGATCCTGGCGCAACGTCCGTCATGTTTATGATGCAAATGCTGGCTCAGGCGTCCAGAGAGTAAGGATAAAGCGATGGTAAACCTGGTTATTGTGTCTCACAGCGCCCAACTGGGCGAAGGCGTCGGCGCGTTAGCCCGACAAATGTTAATGGGCGATGGCTGCAAACTCGCTATTGCCGCAGGCATTGACGATCCCGAGAATCCGATTGGCACCGATCCTATTAAGGTGATGGAAGCCATCGAGTCCGTGGCTGATACGGATCACGTGTTAGTGATGATGGATATCGGCAGCGCGTTACTGAGTGCGGAAACCGCCCTTGAGCTGCTTGACCCTGGTATCGCCGCGAAAGTCCGTCTGTGCGCCGCCCCGCTGGTTGAAGGCACGCTGGCCGCGACGGTTAGCGCCGCTGCGGGTGCCGATATCGAGCGGGTCATCCGTGATGCCATGAACGCCCTCGACGCCAAATGTGAGCAACTGGGTTTACCTTCGCCCTCGGCAGCAAAGTCCACTTCTGCTGAACACTCCCCCGACACAGATGCCCGTTCGATTGCCATTGTGGTGAAAAACCCCAACGGCATCCACGTTCGTCCGGCCTCGCGACTGGTATCTACGCTGTCTGGCTTTAATGCCGAGATGTGGCTGGAGAAAAACGGCAAGTGCATCGTCCCTGATAGCCTCAATCAGATAGCCTTACTGCAGGTGCGTTGTAACGACACGCTGCGCCTGATTGCCAAAGGAGAACAGGCAGAAGATGCGCTGGCCGCATTCAAACAGCTGGCGGCAGAGAATTTTGGCGAATCGCTTGAGCCAACGCAGGCGAAAAACGCGGCGACTCAGGTCCCGTCACGAGCGACGGGGACGGTATTTTGTTACGCGCCATTCTCACCCGAAATAAGCCAGCAGCCTGCTGCATCATTGCAGACTGAGCAGCAGCGATTACAGGCCGCCATCCAGAGCACGCTGAACGATTTAAGCGAGCTAACCGCGCTTGCTGAAGAGAAGTATTCCGCCGATATCGCCGCGATCTTCTCCGGTCACCACACGCTGTTGGACGATCCTGAGCTGTTCGATATGGCCTGCGACGTAATGCGTGAAAAGCAGTGTAGCGCCGCCTGGGCCTGGCAGCAGGTGCTGAGCGAACTCAGCCAGCAGTATTTACAGCTCGATGATCCCTACTTACAAGCACGATACATCGACATTGAAGATTTACTGTCTCGTTCGCTGCAGCATTTGACTGGAGTGACGGCGCAAATCCCGACGTTCACCCGCCCGACAATCCTGGTCGCTGACGTCATTTATCCGTCTACGGTATTGCAACTCGATCCGCTGACCATCAAAGGGATCTGCCTGCGTGCCGGTAGCGAGGCTTCTCACCCGGCGATTATCGCCCATGAAATGGGACTTTGCTGGATGTGTCAGCAAGGGGAGACACTCGATAGCATAAAGATGGGAGATACCCTCACTCTTGACTGCGTGGCACATCGGATAACCCATACAGGTTAATGTCATCAGCACACCCTTCTCGACAGGGTGTGCATCTTCTGCGTTCGTAGGGAAATGTCTGTTTATTCGCAAAATGGGGAGCCGATCACGCGCAACGGTCGATCCTGAACTAAGGTTTTCTCATGGTAAATGCCGCTGCTTCGGCACGCCGCTAAGGAGATTAACCGATGATAACACCAGAAATTCGCCATCCCGGCCTGCTTTCTGTCGCGATAAAACTGACGCTTGCCAGTACCCTTTTTGCCTTTACCTCTTTTACCGTCAATGCGGAGGACGCGCCAGCAACGACACCGCAACCGCCTGATATTCTGCTTGGCCCTTTGTTTAACGATGTACAAACGGCCAAACTTTTCCCTGACCAGAAAACCTTTGCTGACGCGGTTCCCAATAGTGATCCGTTAATGATCCTCGCCGATTATCGAATGCAAAAGAATCAATCTGGATTCGATTTACGTCATTTTGTCGGGGTGAATTTTACCTTACCGAAAGAAGGTGAGAAATACGTCCCACCAGCCGGGCAATCGCTGCGCGAGCATATTGATGGGCTGTGGCCAGTGCTAACCCGCTCGACAACCGATGCTGAAAAATGGGACTCGCTGCTACCGCTTCCGGAGCCATATGTGGTACCAGGCGGACGTTTTCGCGAAATATATTATTGGGACAGCTATTTCACCATGCTGGGGCTTGCCGAAAGTAATCACTGGGACAAGGTTTCCGACATGGTGGCAAACTTCGCTTACGAGATTGATGCCTGGGGACATATTCCAAATGGCAACCGCACCTATTATCTGAGCCGTTCTCAACCGCCGTTCTTTGCCTTTATGGTTGAACTGCTGGCGCAACACGACGGGGATGATGCGCTGAAAAAATACCTTCCACAAATGCTCAAAGAGTACACCTACTGGATGGAAGGCGTCGAAACGCTCCAGCCCGGTCAGCAAAATAAGCGCGTGGTTAAGCTGGATGACGGCACCATTTTGAACCGCTACTGGGATGACCGCGATACACCGAGGCCAGAGTCATGGGTGGAGGATATCGCCACCGCCAAAAGTAACCCGAACCGCCCGGCTACCGAAATCTACCGCGACCTGCGTTCCGCCGCCGCATCTGGCTGGGATTTTAGCTCCCGCTGGATGGATAACCCCAACCAGCTAGGCACCTTGCGTACCACCAGCATCGTGCCGGTCGATCTCAATGCGCTGATGTACAAAATGGAAAAAATGATCGCCCTCGCCAGTAAAGCCGCCGGCGATGATGCCAAAGCCGCGCAGTACGAAGGCTTCGCCAATGACCGGCAAAAAGGGATCGAAAAACACCTGTGGAATGACAAAGAGGGCTGGTATGCCGACTACGATCTGAAGAGCCATAAAGTACGTAATCAGCTTACTGCCGCCGCCCTGTTCCCGCTGTACGTTAATGCGGCGGCAAAAGATCGCGCCAGTAAGGTCGCCGCGGCAACCCAGGCGCATCTACTGCAGCCCGGCGGTCTTGCTACCACCTCGGTGAAAAGCGGCCAGCAATGGGATGCGCCAAACGGTTGGGCCCCGCTCCAGTGGGTCGCAGCATCCGGGTTACAGAATTACGGTCAGGATAACGTCGCCATGGACGTCACCTGGCGATTCCTCACCAACGTGCAGCACACTTACGATCGCGAAAAAAAGCTGGTTGAAAAGTATGACGTGAGCACCACTGGCACTGGCGGTGGCGGCGGTGAATATCCGTTGCAGGATGGGTTCGGCTGGACCAACGGCGTAACCCTAAAAATGCTCGACCTGATTTGCGCCAAAGAAAAACCGTGTGACAGCGTCCCCGCATCGCGTCCAACCCCGGCTGGGGCAGCATCAACTGAGCCTCAAAAGCAGACGCAACCGACGCCATAACGAACTTTCTATTACAAAGAAACGGCCCCCGCAGGGGCCGTTCAGTTAATCTCGTCGCACAAGCCGGAAAACACCCAGCACAACAATCGCGCCGACTACGGCCACCAGGAAGCTGTGGAGATTAAATCCGCTGACATCACCGCCGATACCAAACATCGTTGCCAGCCATCCGCCGACCACAGCACCGACGATACCGAGGATACAGGTCAGGATAAAACCGCCGCCATCGCGCCCCGGCATAATCAGTTTGGCGATAACACCCGCAATCAGACCAAAAACAATCCAGGCAATAATTCCCATTTTCAGGCCCTCTTTCCAGTGAATGTGCGCTCGTTATTCCCGCGCCAGTGCATTAAGTATAGGCAAGCTGTTGGATGACGCTTTTACGCGTAGACTTAATTCATTGGCTTTAGTAAAAAATTTCATCCATTTGTCTTAAGTTCTGTCGTTTGATGCCGATAATCCAACGATAAACCCGGCATCCAGGAGTCATTAGGTGTGAGTATCTACAATGAGCAGTTCCTGAAGCAAAATCCGTTAGCGGTGTTAGGCGTACTCAGGGACTTAAATTCGCAGCAGGTTCCACTGCGTATCTCCTGGTCAGGTGGCCAGTTCATCAGCAAAATACTGGCTGTCAGCCCGGACGAACTGGTCATGGACTTTGGCAGTCAGGAATATGAAAACCAGGCCGTGCAGCGGGCCAGCCAGATCTCAGTTATCGCCGAAACGCAGGGTGCCAAAGTGGAATTCACCCTGCCACAGCTTAAAAAAGGCGAGTATCAGCGGCTACCGGCATTTATCTCAACGCTGCCGCCTTCACTGTGGTTTATTCAGCGCCGGGAATATTTCCGTATCGGTGCGCCGCTGCATCCCCCCTATCGCTGCGCGGCAAAGATGCCGGACAACAGCATTCTGCATTTTCGCCTGTTCGATTTGTCTCTCGGCGGCATGGGTGGACTGTTAGAAACGGCAAAGCCAGAGGGACTGGTAGAAGGCATGCGCTTCTCACACGTTGAACTGAACATGGCGCAATGGGGGGTGTACCACGTTGACGCCCAGCTCATTTCTATTAGCGAGCGCAAAGTTATCGACAGCAAAAACGAAACCATTACCACTCCCCGCCTGAGCTTTCGTTTTCTTAACGTCGGCCCGGCGGTGGAGCGGAACTTACAGCGGATTATTTTTTCCCTTGAGCGCGAAGCCCGGGAAAAAGCAAATAAGGTGCGCGATTAAAATCACCTGAATTACATCGCATCCAGCGCTTGTTGAAGCTTCCAGATATAGCGTGGAGCCTGCGGCGCCGGATGATTATCAGCCACATAATCGATAAATTCATCCGGACTGAGATCGTTGATCTTATTGATCGCTTTTTTCCTGTCGGAGGAGAACGTTCGCAGCAGAGCGCCCGCCCCGTTGGCGTACGACACCACCACCGCATATTGCATCACCTGCGGATCTTCAATTCCGGCCAGCGGTCCGGTTTCAAGAATACTCAGGTAGGCGGCGCCCATCGAAATATTACGCTCAGGATTTTTCAGCTCGCTGGTCGACGGCTCTCCACTCCATCCCATGCGACGATAAACATCGCGCCCTGACGTAGACGCTTTTAGCTGCATCAGACCAATCGCATTCGATTTACTGACCGCATTCGGATTTCCGCCAGATTCAATGGCGATGATAGCGGTAATCAATTGTGGGCTGACACCCCAGGCCGCACCGGCTTTTTCACTGATCGGCATCCATTGCATTGCGCGTTTGACCGGAACTTCAGCATTCCATGGCGGATTTTTGTAATCCTGTTTTGAACTACAGCCCGCAAGTAATACAACCAAAAAAGCAAACCATCTCAATTTCACGTCATCTATCCTTATAGCCGGAACCTGTCGCTGAGGTGACAACGACATACCTACGCGGCATGATATACATTTGGTTTTAGTTGTAGCAAGGAAATGCCATGTCCCGGTTTCACTTAATTGCCCCTTCGGGCTACTGTATCAACCAGCAGGCTGCATTACGTGGGCTTGCGCGGCTTACTGAGGCCGGTCATCAGGTCGAGAATTCGGCGGTCATTACGCGCCGCTGCCAGCGTTTTGCAGGCACCGAAGCAGAGCGTCTGGCTGATGTGAACTCGCTCGTAAATCTGCAAACGCCCGATACCATTGTCATGGCGGTACGCGGAGGCTATGGCGCCAGCCGTTTACTGGAAGGTATCGACTGGCAGGGGCTGGCTGCCCGTCAGCAGCAAAACCCGCTGTTGCTCTGCGGGCACAGCGATTTTACGGCGATTCAGTGCGGTTTGCTGGCGCAAGGGAATGTGATTACCTTCAGCGGCCCAATGCTGGCGGCTAACTTCGGTGCCGAGGAGATGAACACGTTTACCGAGTACCATTTCTGGCAGGCTTTGCGTCATCCCCAATTTACCCTCGAATGGCAGAGTAACGGCCCGGCATGTACGACCGAAGGTACGCTATGGGGCGGAAATCTGGCGATGATCATTTCGCTGATGGGCACGCCGTGGATGCCCGCTATCGAAAACGGTGTGTTGGTGCTGGAAGACATTAATGAGCACCCATTCCGTATTGAACGCATGCTGCTGCAACTATACCACGCAGGAATTCTGGCGCGGCAGAACGCCATCATTCTTGGCAGTTTTAGCGGCAGTGCGCCCAATGACTATGACGACGGTTACAGCCTTGATTCGGTTTGCGCTTTTCTCCGCGCCAGATTGTCAGTTCCGTTAATCAGCGGTCTCGATTTTGGTCATGAACAGCGCACCGTCACCCTGCCTTTGGGGGCGAATGCGATGCTGAAAAACGATAAAAATGGCGCTCAGCTCACCATAAATGGTCATCCGGTACTTAAATCGTAAAAAAAGCCACTAACAGGGCTAAGTAAAACACTGTTTCTGTCGTTATTATGTTAGGGTTTGTTAATACGAAACAGCGTAATTCAGGAGTAAACGAACGTTGGATGCCGCAGCAATTATTAGCCTTTTTATTTTGGGTTCCGTTCTCGTCACCTGCAGTATCTTACTCAGTTCATTCTCATCACGTCTTGGCATCCCTATTCTGGTGATATTTCTCGCTATCGGGATGTTAGCCGGTGTGGACGGTGTCGGCGGTATTCCTTTTGACAACTACCCTTTTGCCTACATGGTGAGTAACCTGGCGCTGGCGGTTATCCTGCTCGACGGCGGCATGCGCACCCAGGCCAGCTCTTTTCGCGTCGCGCTGGGTCCGGCACTATCACTGGCGACCGTCGGGGTACTGATTACCTCCGGACTTACCGGCATGATGGCCGCATGGTTGTTTAATCTGGATCTCATCGAGGGACTATTGATTGGCGCGATAGTCGGTTCCACCGACGCGGCGGCGGTCTTTTCCCTGCTTGGCGGTAAGGGGCTTAACGAACGTGTTGGCTCCACACTGGAAATTGAATCCGGGAGTAATGACCCGATGGCGGTGTTTTTGACTATCACGCTTATCGCCATGATCCAAAACCACGAGACCGGTTTAAGCTGGATGTTCGCGGTGCATATTCTCCAACAGTTTGGCTTAGGGATTGTGCTGGGACTCGGCGGCGGCTACCTGCTGCAGCAAATGATTAACCGCATTTCGTTGCCTGCCGGGCTGTATCCGTTACTGGCCTTAAGCGGCGGGATCCTCATTTTTGCTCTGACTACCGCGCTGGAAGGCAGCGGTATTCTGGCGGTTTATCTGTGCGGTTTCCTGCTGGGTAATCGCCCGATCCGCAACCGATTTGGTATTCTGCAAAACTTCGATGGCCTGGCCTGGCTGGCGCAAATCGCCATGTTCCTGGTGCTGGGGCTACTGGTCACACCGTCCGACCTGCTGCCTATCGCGATTCCGGCGCTGATTTTGTCCGCGTGGATGATTTTCGTGGCACGTCCGCTGTCGGTCTTCGCCGGACTGCTGCCGTTCCGTGGCTTCAATCTGCGCGAGCGTATTTTTATCAGTTGGGTGGGCTTGCGCGGGGCGGTGCCGATCATCCTTGCCGTCTTCCCGATGATGGCGGGCCTGGAGAATGCGCGTCTGTTCTTTAATGTGGCCTTCTTCGTGGTTCTGATCTCCCTGCTGTTTCAGGGAACGTCGCTTTCCTGGGCGGCTAAAAAGGCCAAAGTGGTGGTTCCGCCGGTCGGCTGGCCCGTTTCGCGTATTGGTCTGGATATTCACCCGGATAACCCTTGGGAGCAGTTTGTTTATCAGCTCAGCGCGGATAAGTGGTGTGTGGGAGCCGCATTGCGCGATCTGCATATGCCGGAAGAAACGCGAATTGCCGCCCTGTTTCGTGACAATGTATTGTTTCATCCGTCGGGCAGCACGCGCCTGCGTGAAGGCGACGTGTTGTGCGTCATTGGTCGCGAGCGCGATCTCCCCGCTCTCGGCAAGCTATTCAGCCAGTCGCCGCCGGTATCGTTAGACCAGCGCTTCTTTGGGGATTTTATTCTCGAAGCCAGCGCAAAATATGCCGACGTGGCGCTGATATATGGCCTCGACGATGGCACAGAGTATCGCGATAAACAGCAAACGCTGGGTGAAATTGTTCAGCACCTGTTAGGCGCCGCGCCGGTCGTCGGTGACCAGGTGGAATTTGCTGGCATGATCTGGACGGTGGCCGAGAAAGAAGATAATGCGGTGCTGAAGGTTGGTGTTCGCGTTGCTGAAGATGAGGATGAGTAACGTAGCTGTTTTTGCCGGGTGGAGGCTGCGCCTACCCGGCATACAAAATACACTGCTTCTCCAGGCCTGAAAGCTGCGCGCCATCAGGCAATTTCACAAAGTTACACCGTCACAACCGGTACGCGCAGCGCCAGCGAACACATCAGCTCGTAGCCCACCGTACCCGCAGCAGCGGCCACATCGTCAATTTTAATCTCTTTGCCCCACAGCTCTACCGGCGTGCCGATCCCCGCCTGAGGACATGGCGTTAGGTCAACCGCCAGCATATCCATTGAGACCGTTCCGACCGTTTTGGTGCGCACGCCGTCCACCAGCACTGGCGTGCCGCTCGGCGCATGGCGCGGATAACCATCTGCATACCCGGTCGCCACAATGCCGATGCGTTGCTCTCCACTGGCAGTGTAACGCCCACCGTAACCGACCCGATCGCCGGCTTTCAGCGTTTGTATGCCTATAATTTCGCTGCTTAACGTCATCACAGGTTTGAGACCTGTATTCGCGATGTCTCGCCACTGTCCAGACGGCGATGCACCGTACAAGATGATGCCAGGGCGAACCCAGTCATAATGCGCTTCAGGATGCCACAGCGTGGCAGCTGAATTGGACAGTGATCGTCTGCACTCCAGCCCTTCTGTCGCCTGCGCAATACGCGTCATCGCTTCCTGAATGCCATCCGGGTGTTCTGCATCCGCGAAGTGCGACATCAGCGTCATTTCACCGACGTTGGGCATTGCCCGCAGCTGTTGCCAGACCGTGGAAACTCTGTCCGGTAAGAAACCCAGACGGTTCATGCCACTGTTCACCTTCAGATAAACATCGAGCGGTGCATTCAGACGCGCATTCTGCAATGCTTTAAGCTGCCAGTTACTATGCACACACGTTGTCAGACGATATTTGTCATATACCGTCAGGTCGTCGGCGTGGAAAAAACCCTCCAGCATTAATATCGGGCCTTTCCATCCCCGCTCGCGCAGGGTTATCGCCTCTTCAAGATTGAGCATGGCAAAACCGTCGGTTGTGCCCAGCGCATTCCATACTCGTTCAATGCCGTGTCCGTAGGCATTGGCTTTCACTACCGACCAGACACGGGCGTCCGGTGCGGCCTGGCGCGTAATGGCCAGATTTTGTTTCAACGCCTGCAGGTCAATGCTGGCCAGTATCGGGCGGGTCATCTCTCGTCCTTATCAGTTATGTGCGCCGTGTAAATGCCGTGGACGAGAGGGGGTAAACCCCGGACTGTAACGCGCCACGCTCAAATCGTCGTAAGGAATGGCTGGGGTACGGCCAGACAAAATATCGCTCAGTAACTGGCCGGATCCACAGGCCATGGTCCAGCCCAGCGTGCCATGACCGGTATTGAGTAGCAGATTCTTAAAGCGGGTTCGTCCCACGACCGGCGTACCGTCCGGGGTCATCGGGCGCAGTCCGGTCCAGAATGTGGCCTGTTCCACATGACCGCCGCGCGGGAAAAGATCACGTACGACCATCTCCAGCGTTTCGCGGCGTGGCTGCAGCAATTCGGTATTGAAGCCAACAATCTCCGCCATGCCGCCAACGCGAATGCGGTTATCAAAGCGAGTAATGGCGATCTTGTAAGTTTCATCAAGGATAGTAGAAACCGGTGCCCCGTCATCCTGCGCCACTGGAATGGTCAAGGAATAACCTTTCAGCGGATAGACCGGAATATCCACGATCCCTTTGAGCATCGCCGTGGAGTAAGAGCCAAACGCCATCACATAAGCATCGGCTTTAATGATTTCCTCGCCACACTGAACGCCATATATTTGCTCACCTTCGCTGAGCAGCTTATCAACTGGGGTGTTAAAGCGGAACGTAACGCCCGCTTGCTCGGCCATCTGCGCCAGGCGCTGGGTAAACAGTTGGCAGTCACCGGTTTCGTCGTTCGGTAAACGCAGACCGCCGGTCAGCTTGTGCGCGACTTCTGCCAGTGCCGGTTCGACTTCAGCCAGGCGGTTTGCTTCCAGCAACTGATATGGCACGCCCGCGTCTTCGAGCACGGCGATATCGCGGGTGGCGTTCTCATACTGTTGAGCCGTACGGAACAGCTGTAACGTTCCGCCCTGACGTCCTTCATACTCAATGCCGGTAGAAGCGCGCAGCGCTTTCAGACAATCACGGCTGTATTCCGCCAGCCGCACCATGCGTCCTTTGTTTTCCATGTAGTGGCTGGTGTCGCAGTTGCGCAGCATTTGCCACATCCATTTCAACTGGAACTGGGTCCCGTCGAGACGGACGGCCAGCGGGGCATGGCGCTGAAACATCCATTTAATTGCTTTAAGCGGTACGCCTGGCGCCGCCCATGGTGCTGCATAACCTGGCGAGATTTGTCCGGCATTTGCCGCACTGGTTTCCAGTGCCGGACCGGGCTCACGATCAATGACGGTGACATCGTGTCCAGCCTGACTTAAGTACCAGGCGCTGGTCACGCCAACGACACCACTTCCCAGTATGACAACTCGCATAGCCACTCCGTTAACAGTAAAAGAACAATCATCTAATTACATCTTGATAACTCAGTTGAAAATATTATTCAACATATGGCTTTTTTATGGTGACTTATCTCACATATAGCGGTGATTGTAGGGAACTCACTGCTTTGGAATCTCATGCTGTGCGTTATTTTTATCCAGCATAAAATTTTGCGGACATGCCTTTTTTCCACGCCTCGCTATCGTGAAATCGCAAAGAAAAAATTTCTGCCACAGCACGTTTTTTAACACCATGATCTATGCTTGAAATGAGGTACTCCAGACAGAGAGTGCCGCCAACAATGAGGGTGCGCGAATGGCTACGATTGATTCCATGAACAAGGACAGCACACGGTTAAGCGATGGACCCGACTGGACGTTTGATCTGCTGGATGTCTATCTGGCGGAAATAGACCGCGTGGCGAAACTCTACAGACTGGATACCTACCCGCACCAAATCGAGGTGATCACCTCCGAACAGATGATGGATGCCTACTCCAGCGTCGGGATGCCAATCAACTATCCGCACTGGTCGTTTGGTAAGAAGTTTATTGAAACCGAGCGCTTGTATAAGCATGGTCAGCAGGGACTGGCCTATGAAATCGTCATTAACTCCAATCCATGTATCGCGTATCTGATGGAAGAGAACACTATCACCATGCAGGCGCTGGTGATGGCGCATGCCTGCTACGGACATAACTCTTTCTTCAAAAATAACTACCTGTTCCGTAGCTGGACGGATGCCAGTTCCATTGTCGACTATCTGATCTTCGCACGAAACTACATTACCCAGTGTGAAGAGCGTTACGGTGTAGATGAAGTCGAAAAGCTCCTCGACTCCTGTCATGCGCTGATGAACTACGGTGTGGACCGTTACAAACGACCACAAAAAATCTCGCTACAGGAAGAGAAAGCCCGGCAGAAAAGCCGTGAAGAGTATCTGCAAAGCCAGGTGAATATGCTGTGGCGCACGCTTCCGAAGAAAGAGGAAGAGAAAACCATTTCCGAAGCTCGGCGATATCCTTCCGAGCCGCAAGAAAACCTGCTGTATTTTATGGAGAAAAACGCGCCGCTGCTGGAATCCTGGCAGCGTGAGGTGTTACGCATCGTGCGCAAGGTCAGTCAGTATTTTTATCCGCAGAAACAAACGCAGGTGATGAACGAAGGCTGGGCCACCTTCTGGCATTACACCATCCTGAACCACCTTTATGATGAAGGTAAAGTTACCGAACGTTTTATGCTGGAGTTTCTGCATAGCCACACCAACGTGGTATTCCAGCCGCCATACAATAGCCCGTGGTATAGCGGGATAAACCCTTACGCGCTGGGCTTTGCGATGTTCCAGGATATCAAGCGTATCTGTCAGTCCCCCACCGAGGAAGACAGATACTGGTTCCCGGATATTGCCGGTTCCGACTGGCTGGAAACCCTGCATTTCGCGATGCGCGATTTTAAAGATGAGAGCTTTATCAGTCAGTTCCTGTCACCAAAAGTGATGCGCGATTTCCGCCTGTTCACCGTGCTGGATGACGATCGCCACAATTACCTGGAGATTTCCGCTATCCATAATGAGGAAGGATATCGTGAAATTCGTAGCCGACTGTCGTCGCAATATAACCTCAGCAATCTGGAGCCGAATATTCAAATCTGGAATGTTGATCTGCGTGGCGACCGGTCACTCACCTTGCGTTATATTCCGCATAACCGCGCCCCGCTGGATAAAGGCCGCAAAGAGGTGCTGAAACATGTGCACCGGTTATGGGGTTTTGACGTGATGCTGGAGCAGCAGAATGAAGATGGCAGCGTGGAGCTGCTGGAGCGTTGCCCGCCGAGGATGAACGGTCTGTAAAAACAAAACCCCTCGAATGAGGGGTTTTTAATTAGCGTCCCTGAATAGCTAAATCGCCCGGCAGGTTCTTCTGCATGCGATGCCAAATCTCGCCGCTATCGTGACCGTAGCGGCGCACCGTTTCATAAACCTGCTCATGAGCACCCTGCTCGCACAGTTCTGACAGCTTACGATAGAAGCTCAGCGCCAGACCACGCGCTTCTGGATTGGCAAAATAATGACGACCAATGCGGGTATATAACCCTTTCATTCCGTTGAGGATCAGACCGTAAATCGGATTACCGGACGCAAATGCCAGACCGCGGAAAATGTTATAGTCCAGATCGGCGAACGCATCAGCATGGTCAGCTACCTGATTAGCTGTCGCCAACACCTCTTGCGCTTTATCAGGATGCTGGCGAAACGCGGTGCGGATAAAGATGGTTGAAATGTTGGTGCGCACAGACAGCAGATTATCGATCAACTGCGGTACGCTCTCGTGATCGAGACGCGCCAGCGTTTCAAGGATATTCAGCCCAGAGGTTTCCCAGAAGTTATTCACCTTCGTCGGTTTGCCGTGTTGAATGGTCAACCAGCCGTCCCGCGCCAGACGCTGTAATACTTCGCGCAACGTAGTACGTGTCACTCCGATCAGTTCAGAGAGTTCACGTTCAGCGGGCAAAATAGTGCCAGGTGGGAAGCGGTTATTCCAGATACTCTCAATGATGTACTCTTCCGCGAACCCCGCCGGGCTTTGCGCCTTAATGACCATAGTAATAATTCCATTACACAGCAAAACATAGTTACAGTTATCATACCAGACGGGTTTCATAGCTGATAGCTGACGAAATGAAGAAAAAGTGGATCAAGGCTTCATTTTACAGATAACGCTGATGCACACTCACCCTTGCCATTCACGTGAAGAGCTTGCCTGTGCTCCCTCCTCCCGCTAAGCTTTGCGGTCAAACATAACAACATGATTTCATTTTTAAAGGTAGGGAAATCACCATGGAGCTATCATGGGGCCGCGCTATGTGGCGCAATTTTTTAGGCCAGTCGCCAGACTGGTACAAACTTGCACTGCTCGTCTTCTTAGTCGTTAACCCGATTATCTTTTTCATCAATCCCTTTATTGCTGGCTGGCTGTTGGTGGCCGAGTTCATTTTTACGCTGGCGATGGCACTCAAGTGTTATCCGTTGCTGCCGGGTGGGCTGTTAGCCATTGAAGCCGTCATCATTGGCATGACCAGCGCCGCGCATGTGCGCGAAGAAGTTGCCGCCAACCTTGAGGTGTTATTGCTGCTGATGTTTATGGTGGCAGGCATCTACTTTATGAAGCAGCTGCTGTTGTTTATTTTCACCCGTCTTCTGCTCAGCATTCGTTCCAAGTCACTGCTGTCGCTCTCCTTTTGTATTGCTGCCGCTTTCCTCTCCGCGTTCCTTGACGCGTTGACCGTCGTTGCCGTGGTGATAAGCGTAGCGGTCGGTTTTTATGGCATCTACCATCGCGTGGCCTCTTCCCGAGGGGAAGATAACAATATGCTCGATGACAGCCATATCGATCAGCACAATAAGGTCGTTCTGGAGCAGTTCCGTGGTTTTCTGCGTAGTCTGATGATGCACGCAGGCGTCGGTACAGCGTTAGGCGGCGTAATGACCATGGTTGGCGAACCGCAAAACCTGATTATCGCCAAAGCAGCTGGCTGGCACTTTGGCGACTTCTTCCTGCGCATGTCGCCAGTCACCGTTCCGGTACTGATTTGCGGTCTGCTAACCTGCGTGCTGGTCGAGAAGTTACGTTGGTTTGGCTATGGCGAAACGCTGCCGGAGACCGTCCGCGATGTCCTGCAAAAATTTGACGATCAGAGCCGTCAGCAGAGAACCCGCCAGGACAAGATCAAACTGATTATCCAGGCGATTATCGGCGTCTGGCTGGTGGTCGCCCTGGCACTGCATCTGGCGGAAGTGGGATTAATTGGTCTGTCAGTGATTATTCTGGCAACATCGTTAACCGGCGTTACCGACGAACATGCTATTGGCAAAGCCTTTACCGAGTCGCTGCCCTTCACCGCCCTGCTGACCGTGTTCTTCTCTGTTGTTGCGGTGATCATCGATCAGCAGCTCTTTTCTCCGATTATTCAGTTCGTTTTACAAGCCTCTGAGCACGCGCAATTAACGCTGTTCTATCTGTTTAACGGTCTGCTGTCGTCTATTTCTGATAACGTTTTTGTCGGCACTATCTACATCAACGAAGCCAAAGCAGCCCTGGAGCATGGGACCATCAGCCTTAATCAGTATGAACTGTTAGCGGTGGCGATTAACACCGGGACCAACCTGCCTTCCGTGGCCACGCCAAACGGTCAGGCGGCGTTCCTGTTTCTGCTGACTTCCGCCCTGGCACCGTTGATTCGCCTCTCTTATGGTCGCATGGTATGGATGGCTCTGCCTTATACCCTTGTCCTGACGCTCGTCGGGTTGCTTTGCGTGGAGTTCACGCTTGTACCAATGACAGAATGGATGACCCAGTCGGGCTGGTTAGCTACACTTTCATAACAATTAGCCGGGCAAATCACTGCCCGGTTTGACTTTTTGCATGATAATTATCCGATTACGCAAATTTTCAATTCCCGCTAGTGGCGCATAAAGTGAATTGGTTTAAACTGCGGTCTCTACGCATGTTGCAGGGAAATTATTATGTTGCGATTTTTAAACCAGTGTTCCCGTGGTCGTGGAGCATGGTTATTGTTGGCGTTTACCGCCTTTGCGCTGGAACTCGTCGCGCTGTGGTTCCAGCACGTCATGCTGCTAAAACCTTGCGTGTTGTGTATTTACGAACGTAGCGCATTATTTGGCGTGATGGGTGCGGGACTGGTGGGGGCTATCGCGCCAAAAACACCGCTGCGCTATGTGGCGATGGTTATCTGGATTTACAGTGCCTGGCGCGGTCTTCAGTTAGCATATGAGCACACCATGATTCAGCTTCACCCGTCACCATTTATGACCTGTGATTTTGCCGCGCGCTTCCCGAGCTGGTTACCGCTGGATAAATGGCTGCCGCAGGTGTTTGTGGCGTCCGGCGACTGCGCTGAGCGTCAGTGGTCGTTTTTAACCCTCGAAATGCCGCAGTGGCTGCTAGGGATCTTCGCCGCATATCTTGTTGTGGCAATACTGGTCGTCATAGCACAACCGTTCAAACCGAAAAAACGTGACCTTTTCGGTCGCTAACAGAGACGCTCCTCCGGGAGCGTTTTTTTTGCCTTAAATCCATTGCCTGCTGGCATCTATAAGATGTATATTAAATACATCTTATAGATGCCACATGAAGGAGATGTCTTATGTCCCATTTACGCATCCCAGCAAACTGGAAAGTGAAACGTTCTACTCCCTTCTTCACCAAAGACAACGTCCCGGCAGCACTTCTTTCTCACCATAACACCGCAGCAGGCGTGTTTGGTCAGCTCTGCGTGATGGAAGGAACGGTAACGTATTATGGCTTTGCCAATGAAGACGCAAAAGAGCCCGAAGTGAAGGTAGTGATTAATGCCGGTCAGTTCGCGACCAGCCCACCGCAGTACTGGCATCGCGTTGAATTAAGCGACGATGCGCAGTTCAACATCAATTTTTGGGTTGAAGACGACAACCATGGAGATGAGATGTATCAGGCGAAAAAGGCTTAACCCTTAACACCTGCTAATCGATGGGCGGCTCAGTCCGCCCATGAAGGTTTGTTCAAAATATGATCCTGCCAGTCACGCACTTCTGATTCTTTCACCGCTATATGACGTACCGAAATACGTTCGCCATGCATTGCCGCTTTCGACCCGGTCAGCAACGGATGCCATTCTGGCAACCCTTTTCCTTCCGCCAGCAGACGATAGGCGCAGGTCATCGGCAACCATTCAAAGGTAGGCAGATTATCACGCGTGAGCTTGATGCAGTCCGGCTCGTATTCGAACCGACGTTCGTAGTTACGGCACTGACAGGTTTTAATATTGAGCTGCTTACAGGCGACGTTGGTAAAATAGATTTCGTCGGTGTCTTCATCCATCAGCTTATGCAGGCAGCATTGACCACACCCATCACATAATGACTCCCACTCGGCATCGGTCATTTCATCAAGGGTTTTACTTTGCCAGAAAGGTATGTCGCTCATCAGGGTATCCGCTATCGTAATAAAGCTGCACCTTATAACCAGTCTGGCACGCTGATGCAAGTTTTGCCGCCCAAAAAGGCGGCAAGCAGAGATTACAGCACGCGGGTGGTCAGAGTTTGTCCGTGGAAACTGATAGCCAGTTCATCACCACTGCTTAACGGCCCAACACCTGCTGGCGTCCCCGTCAGCACAACATCGCCCGCTTTGAGCGTAAAGAAACGGCTCATATAGGCAATCAAAGGAACAATGGGATGGATCATATCTGCCGTCGAGCCGTGCTGGCGCGTTTCGCCGTTTACCGTCAGGCCGAGCATCGTATCCTGCGGATCACCATCAAATTCCGCCACAGGGATAAATCCTGACAGCGGACAAGAGTTATCAAAGCCCTTGGCTTTTTCCCACGGCTGCCCGGCTTTCTTCATTTTCCCCTGAATATCGCGCAGAGTCAGATCCAGCGCTACACCATAGCCAGCAATGGCTTTACGCACATGTTCTTCGGTCGCCTGACGCAAGGTCGCGCCAATCAGTACGGCCAGCTCAACCTCATGGTGAACCGCCCCCATATCGGATGGGATCACCAGCGGTTGACGCAAATCACACAGCGCAGTTTCCGGTTTGATAAACAGTACCGGCTCTTCCGGGGTGGTTCCCCCCATCTCTTTTATATGGTTGGCATAGTTACTGCCTACACAAACCACCTTACTCACCGGATAATCCAGCAGAGCACCATGCCAGTTGTGATGTTGATACATTACTTTCCCCTAACGTAGTCATAGATTTCAGGTACTGCATCGATGGAACGTGCTGCTGCCGGATGCAGTTTAACGTTTAGCGTCTGATGTATTTTGTTTGGCCGCAGCCAGATGCTGTTTGAGTAAATCTTCTGGCGGTGGCGGTATTTGTAAATAATAGCCCTGCTCGGTTAGCGCCTGTTTTACTTTTTCAAGATCGGCATTAACCAGTTTTTTTCGACCATCAAGTGGCAGCATCATCGCCAGCGTTGGCTGCCCAAATCCTTTCATCAGTTCTTCAGGAACTCGCGAGAAATCGTCTTTTTTTTCGACATATAAATAAGTCTGGTCACGTTTGCTGCTTCGGTAGATCACACAAAACATATCTTTTACTCTGAATTCACGGAATGGTGGCTTGCCTCAATATAATACTGACTATAACATGCCTTATAGTCTTCGGAATATCACCCCGCGCTGGGGATGATTAATAGCAAATTGAGTAAGGCCAGGATGTCAAACACGCCAATCGAGCTTAAAGGCAGTAGCTTCACCTTATCAGTGGTTCATTTACATGAAGCAGAACCCGAGGTTATTCGTCAGGCGTTGGAAGACAAAATCGCGCAGGCACCTGCATTTTTAAAACATGCTCCCGTGGTGATTAACGTGAGTGGTCTCGAAAGCCCGGTAAACTGGTCGGCGCTGCAGGAAGTTGTCGCGTCTACCGGCTTGCGCATTATCGGCGTTAGCGGATGCAAAGACGCCCGATTAAAGGCTGAAATTGACGAAATGGGACTTCCTTTACTGACTGAAGGTAAAGAAAAAGCTCTTCGTCCCGCGCCTGTTGAGGCTCCCGTTCCCGTCCCGCCGCCGCAAAACGTTACTCCCGTCACAAAAACACGATTAATAAATGTACCGGTTCGTTCCGGTCAGCGCATTTATGCTCCACAATGTGATCTGATTGTTACAAGCCACGTCAGTGCGGGCGCAGAGCTTATCGCTGATGGCAATATTCATGTTTATGGGATGATGAGGGGCCGTGCGCTGGCAGGCGCAAGCGGTGACCGGGAAGCGCAAATTTTTTGTACCCATCTGACGGCAGAACTGGTGTCTATCGCAGGTGTTTATTGGCTGAGTGATAAAATCCCAGCAGAATTTTATGGCAAAGCGGCTCGTCTGCAATTAGCAGAGAACGCTTTGACAGTTCAACCGTTGAATTGATCCCTTTTTAACAAGGAATTTCTATGGCACGCATTATTGTTGTTACTTCGGGTAAAGGGGGCGTTGGCAAAACCACCTCCAGCGCGGCCATCGCTACAGGTTTGGCCCAGAAGGGAAAGAAAACTGTCGTTATTGATTTTGATATCGGCCTGCGTAACCTTGATCTGATTATGGGTTGTGAACGCCGCGTCGTTTACGACTTCGTCAACGTTATTCAGGGCGATGCGTCGTTAAATCAGGCGTTAATCAAAGATAAGCGTACCGAGAATCTCTTTATTCTTCCGGCCTCACAGACTCGCGATAAAGACGCGCTGACGCGTGAAGGCGTCGCAAAAGTTCTTGACGATCTGAAAGCAATGGACTTTGACTTCATCGTCTGCGATTCCCCGGCGGGTATTGAAACCGGCGCGCTGATGGCCCTGTATTTTGCCGATGAAGCCATTATCACCACTAACCCGGAAGTCTCTTCTGTACGTGACTCTGACCGTATTCTGGGTATTCTGGCGTCGAAATCCCGTCGCGCAGAAAACAGTGAAGAGCCGATTAAAGAACATCTGTTGCTTACGCGCTACAACCCTGGCCGCGTAAATAAAGGTGACATGCTGAGCATGGAAGACGTACTGGAAATTCTGCGAATCAAGTTGGTTGGCGTGATTCCTGAAGATCAGTCAGTCCTGCGCGCGTCTAACCAGGGTGAGCCGGTTATTCTCGACATCAATGCTGATGCCGGTAAAGCCTATGCTGATACCGTAGACCGTCTGTTGGGAGAAGAACGTCCTTTCCGCTTCATTGAAGAAGAGAAGAAAGGTTTCCTCAAACGCCTGTTCGGAGGATAAGTTATGGCATTACTGGATTTTTTTCTCTCGCGGAAAAAGAGCACAGCAAACATCGCTAAAGAGCGACTGCAGATTATTGTTGCGGAACGCCGTCGTAGTGACGCCGAGCCACATTATTTACCGCAGCTGAGGAAGGATATTCTCGACGTTATCTGCAAGTATGTACAAATCGATCCAGAAATGGTCACCGTACAGCTTGAACAAAAAGACGGCGATATTTCGATCCTTGAACTCAACGTGACATTACCGGAAGCAGAAGAGTCTAAATAACCTTTTGTGTAACTGCGTCATGATTGCAAAAAAGGCAGAGTATTCTGCCTTTTTTAATTTCAGTCCTTTGCCAACCTGCAACACATTTATTCCAAAGTAAACTTCGGGTAGTTTTCGGCAAAATAGCGACGTAAATACTCAACGGTAATACGGATTTTTGCCGACGTCGCCAGTCGGGAGACATAAACCGCCCAAATATTTGCTGGTTGATAATACTCAGGCAATATGTGTATCAGATGTCCGCTGGCAATGTTGTTACAGACATCCCACCACGAACGCAGAGCAATTCCCTGGCCGTCAAGACACCATTGATGCACCACTTCGCCATGATTAGATGACAGAGGTCCCGTGACTTTGATTGAGTGAGTCCCCTCTTTATTGCGCATTTGCCAGATACCAAACGGATGGTCACGCTCTTTAATGACCAGACAGGGAAAAGTAGAGAGATCGTTCAGTTGCTTCGGCATTCCATGCTGCGCCACAAACTCCGGCGAGGCGCATAGAATGCGATAGTTTGTCGCCAGTTTACGGGCAATCAGATTAGGTGCGATATCATCCCCGATACGAATATCGAGATCGACGCCCTCATTCACCAGATCCACCAGACGGTCTTCAACATCGAACCTCAGCTCCAGCTGTGGGTACTCTTTCGCCAGCGCAGACAACGCAGGAGCCACCACCCGGCGGCCAAAACCAAAGCTACTGATAATACGTAACATCCCTTGCGGGATCTGCCTGACATCGGACAGCTCATCCATCATCTGATCGACATCCTGCAGGATCCGCTGCGCCCATTCGTATATCCGCTCTCCCTCTTCTGTGATGGTCACCCGCCGTGTTGTCCGGTGTAACAGCACCACGTTCAGCGTCAGCTCCAGCATCGCTACACGCTTACTGATATAAGCCGGTGATACACCCAACTCTTCGGCGACGGCAGCAAAACCCGCGCGACGCGCAACTAGCATAAAGACGCGCAAATCATTTAACAGCGGCAGATTATTCATGATCTGTGTTTTATGTTTCACCAGTTAGGGGGATTAACTATCGTTCAGTCAATTATAGGATGAGGGGAAAGTCAATTTTGATGGCGTACAAGTGAGAGCTGCTATGAAGAAAACCTGTCGTATTGCCGCTATCCCCGGAGATGGCATTGGTAAAGAAGTCCTGCCTGAAGGCATTCATGTGTTACAGGCAGCCGCCGAACGCTGGGGTTTGTCGCTCAGCTTTGAACAAATGGAATGGGCCAGTTGCGAATACTATGCACATCACGGCAAGATGATGCCGGATGACTGGCGTGAACAGTTGCAATCCTTCGATGCTATCTATTTTGGTGCCGTGGGCTGGCCGGACACCGTCCCGGACCACATCTCACTCTGGGGTTCACTGCTTAAGTTTCGCCGCGAATTCGATCAGTACGTTAACCTGCGCCCGGTGCGGCTGTTCCCCGGCGTCCCTTGTCCGCTGGCAGGCAAAAAGCCGGGCGACATTGATTTCTATGTCGTGCGTGAGAACACCGAGGGGGAGTACTCTTCCCTCGGCGGACGCGTGAGCGAAGGTACCGAACACGAGATGGTGATCCAGGAGTCGGTCTTCACTCGTCGTGGTGTCGACCGTATACTGCGTTACGCCTTTGAACTGGCGCAAAGCCGCCCGCGCAAAACGCTAACTTCAGCGACTAAATCAAACGGTCTTGCCATCAGCATGCCCTACTGGGACGAGCGTGTCGAAGCGATGGCGGCTAACTATCCCGAGATCCGCTGGGATAAACAGCATATTGATATTCTCTGTGCCCGCTTTGTGATGCAGCCGGAACGTTTTGACGTCGTAGTTGCTTCCAATCTGTTTGGCGATATTCTCTCCGATCTCGGTCCGGCCTGTACCGGTACAATTGGCATTGCGCCATCTGCCAACTTAAACCCGGAACGCACCTTTCCGTCACTGTTCGAGCCGGTACATGGTTCAGCCCCTGATATCTACGGTAAAAATATCGCCAACCCAATCGCGACAATCTGGGCTGGCGCGATGATGCTCGACTTTCTTGGCAACGGTGATGCCAACTATAAGGCCGCCCACGACGGCATTCTGGCGGCAATTGAGCAAGTTATTGCCAGCGGTCCGAAAACGCCAGATATGAAAGGTAACGCCACCACACAGCAGGTTGGCGAGGCCATTAGTCGGGCACTGCGCGGTTAACCTCCGTGCCATTAAAAACGGGAGCACCTGGCTCCCGTTTTAGCTTGCTTACTGCGGATACTCCAACAGCAGCGCGTTGAGACGCTCAGCCATCAGTTTGCCACGCCAGCCGGAAATCAGCTCAGGCAGGGATTGCTGCGGCTTTAATTTCCAGTGCCAGTTGAGCAACTGGTTGATCTGGCGGCGTGAAGCCAGCAGTTCGACGCTGAGATTTTGCTCCGCACTGACTTCGGCAACCAGCGCCTTAATGGCTTTGAACGCCTTGCGGTAGCCTGGCATATCCATCAAATTCAGTAGCGGTTGCGGCAGCGACGCTTCCGGTAAAGCCTGTGCTTTCTCGACAAGAGAAATCAGCGTCTTGCCGTGGAAGCGAATTTCGCTGCCCGAAAGACCCAGGCTGTCCAGTTCGCCCAGACTGCCCGGCATATAACGCGCCACCGCCCATAAGTGTTCTTCACGCACCACAAAGTTTACCGCCAGATCGCGCTCGCGCGCTTTACGCAGCCGCCAGTCGGCAAGCAGTTGCAGACAGGCCAACTGACGGGTACGCAGTTGCCAGGCGTTGGTGATCTCGCGCCAGGCATCCTCGGGTGCCAGAATCTCCTGGCGACGCTGCTGCATTAAGCGACATTCGTCCAGCGCGGCGGGCAGCCAACCGCTGGCTTCGGTTTCAGCCATCAGCGTTGTGGTGATCGGTAACAGATACCAGACGTCAGCCGCCGCATATTCACACTGGCGCTCGGTCAGCGGCCTGGCCAGCCAGTCGGTACGGGATTCGCTTTTGTCCAGGGCTATGCCGGTAAACTCTTCCACCATCGCGGCAAACCCCCACGACAGCGGACGACCGCAAAAAGCGGCGAGGATTTGTGTGTCAATCAATGGCTGAGGGAGTTCCCCAAAGGCATTGAGAAACACCTCCAGATCTTCACTACCGGCATGCAGAAACTTGGTTATCGCCGTATCACGTAAAATATCGCGTAGTGGTGACCAGTCAGTGATCCCCTGTGGGTCAATCAGAGCAACGTGTTTGCCATCAAACAGCTGGATCAACCCCAACTGCGGATAATAGGTACGCGTGCGAACAAATTCGGTATCCAGGGCTATCGCCGGAAATTCACGGACGGCTTCGCACAGCGTGGCCAACGCGTCGTCCGTAGTGATCATTTGATAATTCAAATCGTGCTCTCTTAGGTTTACGCCAAAAAAAACGCCGGATTACCCGGCGTTTTCTGCTGGCTGACTTAACGCTCAGCCTTTATTGTCCACTTTGGCGCGTGCTTCGTCACGTAATTCTCGTCGCAAAATCTTACCAACGTTAGATTTTGGCAACTCATCACGAAACTCCACCAGCTTCGGTACTTTATAGCCCGTCAGATGGCGACGACAAAAAGTGACCAGCGCTTCTTCGGTTAATGAGGCATCTTTCTTCACCACGAAGATTTTTACCGCCTCACCGCTGCTGCCCGATGGAACGCCAACCGCAGCGACTTCCTGTACGCCAGAATGTTGCATCACTACGTCTTCAATTTCATTCGGATAAACGTTAAAGCCTGACACCAGGATCATATCTTTCTTACGATCGACAATCCGCAGGAAGCCTTCATCATCCATCACCGCAATATCGCCAGTGTGCAACCAGCCGTCTTTGACGATTTCATCGGTCGCATCCGGTCGCTGCCAGTAACCCAGCATCACCTGTGGGCCTTTCACGCACAGTTCGCCCGGCTCACCCGGCGGCACTTCGTTATCGTCGTCATCCACCAGCTTGACCTCAGTGGAAGGAACCGGTAAACCGATACTGCCGCTGTGATAGTCGATATCGTGAGGGTTAACACTCACCAGCGGGGCGCACTCCGTCAGGCCATAGCCTTCCAGCAGATACTGACCCGTCAGCTTCACCCAACGCTCGGCCACCGCCTGTTGAACCGGCATGCCGCCGCCTGCCGAAAGATGTAGCGAGGAGAAATCCAGTTGCTGGAACTCTTTGTTATTCAGCAGCGCGTTAAACAGCGTGTTGACGCCGGTCATCGCGGTGAAGGGGTATTTCGCCAGCTCTTTTACCAGTCCCGGAATATCACGCGGATTAGTAATCAGCAGGTTTTGACCACCCAGCTCAATAAACAGCAGGCAGTTCATTGTCAGCGCGAAAATGTGATACAGCGGTAAGGCCGTTACCACCAACTCTTTACCCGGATGCAGCAACGGTCCATAGGTGGCGTTAACCTGTTCAAGGTTAGCCAGCATGTTGCGGTGCGTGAGCATCGCGCCTTTCGCCACACCGGTTGTCCCGCCGGTATATTGCAGGAACGCCAGATCTTCCGACACCACTTCGGGCTTCACATACTGCATGCGATAACCGTTTTGCAGTGCACTGCGAAACGAGATGGCATCCGGCAGGTGATATTTTGGCACCAGGCGCTTAATGTACTTCACGACAAAGTTAACCAGCGTCCCTTTGGCGGTAGAAAGTTGATCGCCCATACGCGTCAGGATCACGTGTTGCACCGACGTTTTATCGACCACCTTCTCCAGCGTGTGAGCAAAGTTAGACACGATGACAATCGCCGACGCGCCGCTGTCATTGAGCTGGTGTTCCAGCTCGCGAGGCGTGTACAGGGGGTTCACGTTCACGACAATCATGCCGGCACGTAAAATCCCAAACAGGGCGACCGGATATTGCAGCAGGTTCGGCATCATCAGCGCGACGCGATCGCCCTTTTTCAGCCCGAGCCCTTGTTGCAAATAGGCCGCAAACGCCCGGCTGCGCTCTTCAAGCTTGCGGAAGGTCATCACCTCCCCCATGTTTACAAACGCGGGCTGATCGGCATAGCGCCTTACTGAGTGTTCAAAGAGTTCCACCAGGGATTGATAACGGTCAGGATTGATCTCCGCAGGGACACCAGCGGGATAACGGTTAAGCCAAACCTTTTTCAATACATCACCTCTAAAATGCATATTCGTCGTCATCACAACCCCAGGCAATAAACAAACTGTTAACATAATATTAACTCAGCGTACCAGTTTGTTTATTACACAACGACAAGGTTGCGAAGCACGTCACTATTTATTTTTCTTATATCCACGTTAATGCAGAAACAGCGGACGAGCCGCTGTTTCTTTTACTAATAAAACAAAGAGTTACTCGGTTACTATGGTCTGAACCTGTGCCGGGCCGGGATTGTACCATCCCCAGCCGCCGTAGCCACCGTAAGGCCAGCCACGCGCACCGTAGAACCAGGGGTCGATCGGCTGAGGCGGCATAATAATCTGCTGAGTAATATGCCAGCGTTTATAACCGGTTACCTGCATCAGCATGAATTTATACGGCGTACTGCCAATTTTTCCGTCCACTGTACCGCTAATCGGACCGACGACGGTAACCAGTTGACCCCGGAAATCCACCGGGTCGAGAAAGCCGTTTACATCAGCATAAATTCGCCCGCGAGAGGCTTCGCCCAGCACGGGTCGCGCACCGCTATCGAGAGGCACGGTGGCGATTTCCAGACGGGATTTCCCCTGCTGGTTCTGAATATCCACCACTTTGCCGCCGAAGCGCGCTTCCTGTCCGACATACAGCTGCGGCGCATTCATCACCCGCACCAGATCCTGCTGCGGCGTAGGGCTTGAGCCTTTGATCGCATCCGGGATGGTGACGCAGCCACTTAGCATTAACGCCAATACGCCCGCCAACACACCTTTCACTACCTGCTTTTGCACCGCCATATTGCGACTCCCTCTTCTTAGCGCCTGCCCCGGGAAACTCACAATGCGGGTCACTGACGACTGCGCGAATTAACCGGGGATGTACTACTAAGATTCATTCTTTACCGGGAAGTTTCTTCCACGCTACGGTGTTACGTAAATAAACCGGTTCAGCATGTTCAACCGCCACGGTCTTACCGGCAGCCAGCATTTGCGTGGCGACAGGCAGCATGTCTTCAGCCGCCGGCAGCAGAACACCGCCATCGCTCAGCGTCAGGCCGCTGTCTTTACCGAGTTCAGGCCAGGCAGGCCAGCCCGTCCCGACAGTGACCCATTGGCCAGATAGTTGCAGCAAGCGTTCATGTACTTGTTCAGGCGTTAACACGGCTTCAGTTTCTTCACCGCGCCAGATGCCATTTTCATCACGCTGGTATTCGGCCCAGTAAACCTCGCCCATTCGCGCATCAATCGCCGCCAGTACGCGGGTGGCGCCAGACTTACGCCAGGCCCCCTGCGCCATGGTCGCCAGGGTGGAGACGCCGATCATCGGTAAATTCGCGCCTAGCGCCAACCCCTGAGCAATGCCAATTCCGATACGTACGCCGGTGAAACTGCCGGGACCGCGACCAAACGCCAGGGCGTCGATATCGGATAAGGCTAATTCGCCAGCGGACAGGATCTCCTGAACCATCGGTAAAATTCGTTGGGTATGTTCTCGTGGGCAAAGCTCGAAATGAGTCTTGATAGTACCGTCATTCCACAGGGCAACAGAGCACGCCTCTGTGGCGGTATCGATAGCCAGAATTCGCATGGGTGTTTGTGATCAGATCAATAAATTTGGCGCGCATCTTACCACACTCCGTAACAAATTACTCAGTCGATGGTATGGCAAGAAAACGAACCGCGCGCGCAATGTCACGCGTTCGTGGCGCAGGCGGAAGACTCGCCAGGAAGGTAGCACCATAGGGCCGCATCACCAGGCGGTTGTCGCAAATTACCAGCACACCGCGATCGTCTGCGTCACGAATCAGTCGCCCTACCCCCTGTTTCAGGGTGATCACCGCATCCGGGAGTTGAACCTCGTCGAAGGGATCGCCGCCACGCAGGCGACAGTCTTCCATCCGGGCTTTTAACAGCGGGTCATCCGGCGAAGTGAACGGCAGTTTATCGATAATCACCAGCGACAGCGTATCGCCACGCACGTCTACCCCCTCCCAGAAACTGCTGGTGGCAACCAGTAACGCATTCCCTGCGCTGACAAACTGCTGTAACAGTTGCCCTTTACTGGTTTCACCCTGCAACAGGACCGGCAGCGTCATGGTGGCGCGAAATTGTTCTGCCAGATCGCGCATCATCGCGTGTGAGGTACACAGCATAAAGCAGCGACCATTGTTTGCTTCGATAATGGGACGCAGCATAGACGCTAACTGGCGCGCGGCTCCCGGCTGGTTGGTTTGCGGAAGATTGCGCGGCACGCAGAGCAACGCCTGACGTGTGTAATCAAAAGGACTCGGCAACAGCATCGATTCGGCGTCATCTATACCCAGCCGCGCGGTGAAATGATGAAGATCATCGTTTACCGACAGCGTCGCGGAGGTAAAAATCCAGCAGCCCGGCTTTTGTTCCATCACTTCTTTGAATTTATCCGCCACGGTGAGCGGCGTCAGCGCGAGGGTGAAATGGCGGGAGGTGCATTCATACCAATAGCTGAAGCCTGGCTGGTTAATCTCTTTCAGGCGCTTCAAACGGGTGCGATAAAGCGTGGCGCGCTCAAACGCGGCATCCAACAACGCCGAACGCCCAAGAGACAGTTTCGCCACGTCGTAACACAGTTCCAGCGTGTCATCGAGCAGCAAAAACGCGCGCTGTACGCGCTGGTCAGCCAGCAGTTCGCGCAGATTGCCGCGATAGCCCGGCTCGCCAAGTTGCAGGCGGAAATCCTGGGCGCTTTGCGCCAGGCGGTCGGCGCATTTCTGCAACTGCTGAGTGTCTTTCAGCTCGGTGCGATAGGCAATGGTGATGTCTTTCGCCAGGTCTAACAGCTGACGACTGGAGAGCGATTGACCAAAATACTGGCTGGCGATATCCGGTAACTGATGCGCTTCATCGAAAATCATCACGTCAGCTTCGGGGATCAGTTCGCCAAACCCGTTCTCTTTCACCACCATATCAGCGAGAAACAGATGGTGATTGACCACTACCACATCTGCATCCATCGCTTTTTTACGCGCTTTGACGACAAAACACTCTTTGTACAGTGGGCAGTCGCTGCCCAGACAATTGTCGTTAGTGCTGGTTACCAGCGGCCAGGCTTGAGAATCCTCCGCCACGCTGACGCAGGTACTGATGTCGCCATCAAGGGTTTGATTTGACCAGGAGCGCAGCAGGATGACGTCGCTTAAAGTTTGTACCGGCAGGTCGCCGCCCGCCAGCGCCTGCTGTTCAAGGCGTTCCAGACACAGATAGTTGGAGCGCCCTTTCAGCAGCGCCAGTTTGCCGGTAAATTCAAGCGCTTTAGCGACGGTCGGGAGATCGCGGCTGTAAAGCTGATCCTGCAACGCTTTTGAACCGGTAGAGACGATGACTTTCTTACCCGCACGCAGCGCAGGTGCAAGATAAGCGTAGGTTTTCCCCGTTCCGGTTCCGGCTTCGACAACAAGCGGCTGTGATTTTTCAATGGCATGGCTAACGGCGAAGGCCATCTGCCGCTGTGGTTCACGCGGTTTAAAACCCGGTATCGCTTTAGCCAACTGACCGTCTGCTGCAAAATCGTCCGTCACACTGCCCCCTGTTCATTTGAACAGGGATTATGTCAGGCCAGCGGGTCTTTCGCCAGTTGAAGAGGTGACGTAGGCGCAACATTATGGCAGTCTTGGCGCAACCTGAAGCCATTATGAAAAACGTAAATGAGGAATGATTTATGACGATAGTGCGCATTGATGCCGAAGCGCGTTGGTCCGACGTGGTTATCCATAACAACACGTTGTATTACACCGGTGTACCGGAAAACCTGGATGCTGACGCCTTTGAACAAACAGCGAATACGCTGGCGCAAATTGACGCAGTTCTGGAAAAACAGGGCAGCAACAAGTCACGTATTCTTGATGCCACCCTTTTTCTGGCAGACAAAAGTGACTTTGCCGCGATGAACAAAGCCTGGGACGCGTGGGTCGTTGCCGGTCATGCGCCAGTACGTTGTACGGTCCAGGCCGGGTTGATGAACCCGAAATACAAAGTAGAGATCAAGATTATCGCTGCAGTTTAAGCAACGTTACTCGTCTTCATCTTCGAAACGCGCCACGATCCGCTCGCCGGTATGGCTGGCGCGTAACTCTTCAGCTACCAGAGCAATCGCTTGTCCGCTGCTCATCCCCTGCGACATCAGTTCCTGAATACGCTCGACCGCTTTTTGCTGCTGCTCATGACTGAGTGAAGGTAAACCTGCAAACATTGTTAACTCCTGCTAAATTGTCTGCGCTAATTATTTCATGCTACCGGGCAGTTAGCCAGTAGAGTAGCAACGAGTCAGGACTGATGAAGACGTTATCTCCCGCTGTAATCACTTTACCCTGGCGTCAGGACGCCGCTGAACGCTATTTTTCGACCTTAAGCCATCTCCCCTGGGCGATGCTGTTGCATTCGGGTCATGCTGACCATCCACATAACCGTTTTGATATTCTGGTGGCGGATCCCGTCGCCACGCTGGTTACGCGCGCTGAAGAGACCGTTGTCCATGACGGACACGCAACCGTACGCACGCTTGATGACCCAATGACGGTATTACATTCAGCGCTCAGCGCACGGGGGATTCAGCCGAGCAATCACCCCAATCTGCCGTTTCAGGGCGGCGCGTTAGGTCTGTTTGGCTACGATCTTGGCAGAAGATTTGAATCGCTGCCCACGATTGCCGCGCGCGATATTGCCCTGCCGGATATGGCCGTCGGCATTTACGACTGGGCGCTGATTGTCGATCATCAGTTGCAAACCGTATCCCTGCTCAGCCATACCGATGTCGAGGCGCGGCGGAAGTGGCTCGACGCACAACAACCGCCAACGCGTGAACCGTTTGCCTTAACCTCTGCGTGGCAATCCAATATGAGTCGCGCGCAGTATGGCGAAAAATTCCGCCAGGTACAGCGCTATCTGCACAGCGGCGACTGCTATCAGGTCAATCTCGCCCAGCGTTTTCAGGCGCATTATCAGGGCGATGAGTGGCTGGCATTTGTACGACTTAATCACGCTAATCGTGCGCCGTTTAGTGCGTTCATTCGTCTTGAGGAAGGCGCAATCCTCAGCCTTTCACCCGAACGGTTTATTCTGTTGGAAAACCAGCACATCCAGACGCGTCCTATTAAAGGGACGCTGCCAAGACGTGAAGATGCTGATGCCGATCGTGAGCAGGCCCGGCGGCTGGCGAATTCGCCGAAGGATCGTGCGGAGAACCTGATGATCGTCGATTTGATGCGTAATGATATTGGCCGCGTTGCCGTACCGGGGTCGGTACAGGTTCCGGAGCTGTTTGTGGTCGAACCGTTCCCTGCCGTTCATCATTTAGTCAGCACCATTACCGCACGTCTGCCAGAATCTTTGCACGCCAGCGACCTGCTGCGCGCCGCCTTCCCCGGCGGCTCCATTACCGGCGCGCCGAAGGTGCGGGCGATGGAAATTATAGATGAGCTGGAGCCGCACAGACGTAATGCCTGGTGTGGCAGCATTGGTTACCTGAGCTTTTGCGGCAATATGGACACCAGCATCACCATTCGCACGCTGACGGCCACAAACGGACACATTTATTGTTCCGCTGGTGGTGGCGTTGTGGCGGACAGTCAGGAAGACGCGGAGTATCAGGAAACATTTGATAAAGTGAATCGTATTTTGCACCAACTGGAGAATTGACACGTGGAATACAGCAGCCTGACGCTTGATGATTTTTTATCGCGCTTCCAACTCCTGCGCCCGCAGGTCAATCATGCCGTGTTAAACCAGCGTCAGGCGGCCGTACTGATCCCAGTCGTCCGCCGACCACAGCCGGGTCTGCTGCTAACCCAGCGATCCGTTCATCTACGCAAACATGCCGGCCAGGTCGCCTTTCCCGGCGGCGCGGTGGACAGCACCGATGCCTCGTTGATCGCCGCCGCCCTTCGCGAGGCGCATGAAGAAGTGGCAATTCCGCCGTCATGCGTTGAGGTGATCGGCGTCCTGCCGCCGGTCGACAGCGTCACCGGTTTCCAGGTTACCCCGGTCGTCGGCATTATCCCGCCTAATCTGCCGTATCGCGCCAGTGAAGATGAGGTTTCCGCAGTGTTTGAAATGCCGCTGGCGCAGGCTCTGCATTTAGGGCGTTACCATCCGCTCGATATTTATCGCCGTGGTGATTCACACCGCGTTTGGCTTTCCTGGTATGAGCAATATTTCGTCTGGGGAATGACCGCCGGAATAATTCGTGAGCTGGCTCTGCAAATTGGCGTCAAGCCCTGACTATACTTATCTTTACGCACGCCATAGACAACTTGAAACTCAGGTCGCAACATTAGTAAAACCGCGGTTATCTATTAGTTTAATTCATGTGAATAGTTAAGCCGATCGCCGCGTTCCCTCTTACACTATGCGCAGTTATAACATCGTTACTGGAAAGCCCAGTCGCCCTGTAGGAGTATTATCGTGATTAGTCTATTCGACATGTTTAAGGTGGGGATTGGTCCCTCATCTTCCCATACCGTAGGGCCTATGAAGGCGGGTAAACAGTTCGTCGATGACCTGGTCGAAAAAGGATTACTGGACAGCGTTACTCGTGTTGCCGTCGACGTGTATGGTTCACTGTCGCTCACGGGTAAAGGTCACCACACCGATATCGCCATTATTATGGGTCTGGCGGGCAACGAGCCTGCTACCGTAGACATTGACAGCATTCCCGGATTTATCCGCGACGTAGAAACGCGTGGACGCCTGCTGCTTGCGCAGGGTCAACACGAAGTGGATTTCCCGCAGAATGACGGAATGCGTTTTCACAACGGCAACCTGCCGCTGCATGAAAACGGCATGCAGATCCATGCGTACAATGGCGAAACCGTCATTTATAGCAAAACCTACTACTCAATCGGCGGTGGATTCATCGTTGATGAAGAACATTTTGGTCAGGATACCGCGGGCGAGGTCAGCGTCCCTTATCCGTTCAAATCCGCGACCGAAATGCTGGAATACTGCAACAGCACCGGCCTGTCTCTCTCTGGCATGGCGATGCAGAACGAACTTGCTCTGCACAGCAAAAAAGAGATTGAAGAGTACTTTGGCCATGTCTGGCAAACCATGCAGGCCTGTATCGATCGTGGGATGAACACCGAAGGTGTGCTGCCAGGTCCGCTACGCGTTCCGCGTCGCGCCTCTGCCCTGCGTCGTATGTTGGTCTCCAGCGACAAGCTCTCCAACGATCCGATGAACGTAATCGACTGGGTGAACATGTTTGCGCTGGCTGTTAACGAAGAAAACGCCGCGGGTGGTCGCGTTGTCACTGCGCCAACTAACGGTGCCTGCGGTATCGTGCCTGCGGTCCTTGCTTATTACGATCATTTCATTGAGTCCGTCAGCCCGGATATCTACACCCGCTATTTCCTGGCGGCCGGTGCAATTGGCGCGCTGTACAAAATGAACGCCTCAATCTCCGGTGCAGAAGTAGGTTGTCAGGGTGAAGTGGGCGTGGCCTGCTCCATGGCGGCTGCCGGTCTGGCTGAACTGCTGGGTGCAAGTCCTGAACAGGTGTGTGTTGCGGCAGAAATCGGTATGGAGCATAACCTCGGTTTAACCTGTGACCCGGTTGCCGGTCAGGTTCAGGTTCCGTGCATCGAACGTAACGCCATTGCTTCCGTGAAAGCGATTAACGCCGCACGTATGGCAATGCGCCGTACCAGTGCGCCACGCGTCTCGCTGGATAAAGTCATTGAGACCATGTACGAAACGGGTAAAGACATGAACGCCAAATACCGCGAAACGTCACGTGGTGGTCTGGCAATCAAAGTTCAATGTGACTAATACTTAATTTTCGCCCATCTGCGACGGATGGGCGAATTTATCTCCCCTTCCTCGTCTACTGTAATTTTCCCCACTACACTTGCTCTGTTGCTTTTGGCTTTTGTGACCAACGGCTTATCGGGCGGCCCGCATGCATACAGCACAACGGATCATTAAAAACTATCGCCGGAATCGCTTAATTGTTTGCACACTATGTGCCCTACTGACGCTTATCCTCACTTTAACGGCCCGATTTATTTCGGAGCGTAATTTAAATCATCGGAATACCGTAACCTTTGCCAACCACGCCGTTGAAGAGTTGGATCATGTACTTTTGCCCCTACAGACCGGACGCGATGTGCTGTTGCCATTGATTGGTCTCCCCTGCTCAGTTGCGCGTTTACCGCTGAGCAAGCATGCTGCCAGGCTGCAAACGGTACGCTCTATCAGCCTTATTCAAAGCGGGATTCTGTATTGCTCCAGTATTTTTGGTTATCGCAATGTGCCTGTTCGTCAACTGGAGCCTGAATTACCCAGCCGGGAGCCGCAGTTGCTGCTGTCTACCGACCATTCGCTAATTAAAGGCAGCCCGATTCTGGCGCAATGGTATCCATCCTCTGCCGATGGTGAAGATGGCGTGCTGGAGATCGTTAATATTGATTTATTGTCGTCGATGCTGCTTGAACCCCAACCGCCACAAATCACCCATGCCAGCTTAAGCGTCGGCAATCGCCATCTGCTCTACGGACAAGGTGTTGTCGATACGCTACCTGAGCTAAAGAATGAAAAACGCTACCAGCTTTCATCACAGCATTTCCCGTTTACTATCAGCGTTACCGGTCCGGGCGCCAGCGAACTGGCGATTAAGCATCTGCCCACACAGCTGCCGCTGGCGGTGATCCTCAGTCTGTTAGTGGGGTACCTGGCGTGGCTGGCAACCGCCAACAGAATGAGTTTCTCCTGGGAGATTAATCTGGCCCTTGCCGCCCGCGAATTCGAGCTGTTCTGCCAGCCGCTGCTCAATGCGCAAACGCAGCAATGCATGGGGGTGGAAATCCTTTTACGCTGGAATAATCCGCGTCAGGGTTGGATCTCTCCCGAAGTGTTTATTCCCATCGCCGAGGAGCACAACCTGATCGTGCCCCTGACGCGTCATGTCATCGCAGAAACCATTCAGCAGCGACACGTCTTCCCCATGAGCAGTCAGTTTCATATCGGGATCAATGTCGCCGCCAGCCATTTTCGCCATGGCACGCTGTTAAAAGATCTCAACCAGTATTGGTTTAGCCAGCATCCCATTCAGCAGTTAGTCATCGAACTTACCGAGCGAGATGCGTTACTGGATGTGGATTATCGGATTGTACGCGAGCTAAATCGCCTTGGCGTAAAACTGGCGATTGACGATTTTGGCACCGGCAACAGCTCGCTCTCCTGGCTGGAAAAACTCCGCCCGGATGTACTGAAAATTGATAAATCATTTACTTCTGCGATCGGTACCGATGCCGTGAACTCAACCGTTACAGACATCATCATCGCGCTGGGAAAAAGACTGAATATAGAACTGGTGGCAGAAGGGGTTGAAACGCAGGCGCAGGCACAGCATTTGCGCCGGCACGGTGTACATTTATTGCAAGGTTTTCTGTATGCGAAGCCAATGCCGCTACGAGATTTTCCGAAATGGCTGGCGGGCAGCACCCCGCCGCCCGCCCGGCATAACGGGCGACATAGTATGCCCGTTATGCCGTTTCGCTAGCCCGGTTACTCGTCTTCGTCGTGAGCGGGTCGTTCTTTAACAATGCGAACTAAATCCACACGATAGTCATTCGCTTCGACAATCGTAATGCTCAGCGGCGCAACCTCGATAACATCGCCGACGCGTGGAATATGACCGTTAGCCGCGATGACTAAACCTGCCACCGTCGCGATATCTTCGTCTTCATTCACTAACGTATCTACGTCCAGCGCCTGTTGCAACGCATGCAGATCGGTACCGCCTTTCACCAACCAACCGCCTGCATCAGCAATAATTTCAGGCGTTTCATCGGCATCCGGGAACTCACCGGCGATAGCTTCTAATACGTCCAGCGGAGTAACCAACCCCTGCACGACACCAAATTCGTTAGTGACGATCACGAAACTGCCGCGGGCACGACGCAGAACGCCTAACAGATTAATCGGGTCCAGCGTTTCCGGGACCACGATAGCCGGAGAAGCAGAGGCAATCGCCGCCACATCCACACCCTCTTCCAGAGCCACCAGCAGTTCTTTGGCACGGACGATACCGATAATTTCGTCCAGCTCACCGCGACATACCGGGAACAGGCTGTGCGGTGACGAAAGCAATTGCTCGCGAATTTCCGCTACACTCAGGTCCGCATCAACCCAGCTAATCTCGCCACGAGGCGTCATAATGCCACGTAATGAACGCGAGGCCAGGGAGAGTACGCCGTTGATCATATAGCGTTCTTCTTCCACGAATGCGCCTTCCGGAACGGGCACAGGTACTGGATTGTCGGATTCCATCTGCGCGCTGGCCTGACGTTTACCCCCCATCAGACGCAGGATTGCATCGGCAGTCCGCGCACGCAGCGGTAGTGCCGACTGGTGGCGAATAAAGTTACGACGCGCAATCTGGTTAAACAACTCGATAATGATCGAGAAGCCAATCGCCGCATACAGATAGCCTTTCGGAATGTGGAAGCCAAACCCTTCGGCAACCAGACTCAGACCAATCATCAACAGGAAGCTCAGACACAGCACCACCACCGTCGGATGTTGGTTCACAAATCGCGTCAACGGCTTGGACGCCAGCAGCATCACGGCCATAGCAATCACGACCGCCGCCATCATGACCGGCAGATGGTTGACCATACCGACCGCAGTAATCACCGCATCCAGCGAGAACACCGCATCGAGGATGACAATCTGCGTCACGACAACCCAAAAGCTCGCATACCCTTTCGTCTGCCCGGTATCATGTTCACGGTTTTCAAGCCGCTCATGCAGCTCTGTCGTAGCCTTGAACAAGAGGAAGATACCGCCCAGCAGCATAATCAGATCGCGCCCTGAGAACGCATAGTCCATTACCGTAAACAGCGGCTTTGTCAGCGTCACCATCCACGAAATCACGGACAACAAGCCCAGACGCATAATCAGTGCCAGTGATAAACCGATTAAACGCGCTTTATCTCGCTGTTTCGGCGGCAGCTTATCAGCCAGGATCGCAATGAAGACCAGGTTATCAATACCCAGAACAATTTCGAGAACGACAAGCGTGAGCAAACCCACCCAAATCTGCGGGTCCATTAATAATTCCATGACAAGCTCCTGCTTAAGGAATGACCAAACTGCGCGCTGAGGATCTCAGGCGTTAAAGCATTATGCAGAGAAAATTTGTGGCAAAAAGTGCCAATCTGACAGGCGCAAAGCGGCCTGAGGGTGAAATGACGTCGGTGACGATCCATATGGTGGGCTACTGCCCTATACTCCTGAGTAATTAAACAGATGCTAAACATAACAGAGACAACCGGTTTTTAGCAAAGATTTACCTTCCTTTGCAATAAGTTGTTTCGGAGATATTTTACCCTTCGAAATTTCTTTTCATCGGAAGTTAAATTACGGATCTTCATCACATAAAATATTTTTTTCGATATCTAAAATAATTCACGAAAATCATAGGTTTTTCTTTGTAACCCTTATCTGAATCGATTCGATTGCGGACGACGATTCAAATACATCTTCACGTTGATGTGTTAACGATAATAAAGGAGGTAGCAAGTGACCATTGCTATTGTAATAGGCACACATGGTTGGGCTGCAGAGCAGTTACTTAAGACAGCAGAGATGCTGTTAGGCGAGCAGGAAAATGTCGGCTGGATCGATTTCGTTCCAGGTGAAAATGCCGAAACGCTGATCGAAAAGTACAACGCTCAGTTGGCAAAACTCGATACCAGTAAAGGCGTGCTGTTTCTCGTTGACACATGGGGAGGCAGCCCGTTTAACGCTGCGAGCCGCATTGTCGTCGATAAAGAGCATTACGAAGTTATCGCCGGTGTGAACATTCCCATGCTGGTCGAGACCTTCATGGCGCGTGATGACAACCCGAGCTTCGATGAATTAGTGGCACTGGCCGTTGAAACCGGTAGCGAAGGCGTGAAAGCGCTGAAAGCGAAACCCGTGGAAAAAGCCGCTCCTGCCCCCGTTGCGGCACCCAAAGCAGCAGCACCGGCGAAACCGATGGGCCCCAACGATTATATGCAGATCGGCCTGGCGCGTATCGATGACCGTTTAATTCATGGTCAGGTAGCCACTCGCTGGACCAAAGAAACCAACGTAACGCGCATTATCGTCGTCAGCGATGAAGTTGCCGCCGATACCGTGCGTAAAACGTTGCTGACTCAGGTAGCACCTCCGGGTGTGACGGCGCATGTGGTTGATGTCGCGAAAATGATCCGCGTCTACAACAACCCGAAATATGCAGGCGAGCGTGTGATGCTGTTGTTCACCAACCCGACCGATGTGGAACGTATCGTTGAAGGTGGTGTGAAAATTACCTCTGTAAACATTGGCGGTATGGCTTTCCGTCAGGGTAAAACACAGGTAAACAACGCAATTTCTGTTGATGAAAAAGACATCGAAGCCTTCAAAAAACTCAACGAACGCGGTATTGAGCTCGAAGCGCGTAAAGTTTCGACCGATCAGAAACTGAAAATGATGGATTTGATTGCCAAGGCGAAATAATTCCCTGGCATTTACTTAGTTTTCACACTTAAGTCTGTATAGCAATAGGAGAAGTACAATGGAGATTACCACTCTTCAGATTGTGCTGGTGTTCATCGTCGCATGTATCGCGGGTATGGAGTCGGTACTCGATGAATTTCAGTTCCACCGTCCGTTGGTGGCCTGTACGCTTATTGGCGCCGTTCTCGGGGATATGAAAACCGGTATTATCATCGGTGGTACCCTGGAAATGATCGCCCTGGGCTGGATGAACATCGGTGCTGCGGTTGCACCAGATGCCGCACTGGCGTCAATTATCTCTACCGTTCTGGTTATCGCGGGTCACCAAAGTATTGGTGCCGGTATCGCGCTGGCTATCCCGCTGGCAGCAGCAGGCCAGGTTCTGACCATCATCGTTCGTACCATCACCGTAGCATTCCAGCACGCAGCGGATAAGGCGGCCGAAAACGGCAACCTGACGGCGCTCTCCTGGCTGCACGTATCCTCACTGTTCCTGCAGGCTATGCGTATCGCTATCCCGGCGGTAATCGTGGCGATTTCTGTAGGTACCAGTGAAGTTCAGAGCATGCTCAACGCCATTCCGGAAGTCGTCACCGGCGGCCTGAACATCGCAGGTGGCATGATCGTAGTGGTTGGTTATGCGATGGTCATCAATATGATGCGCGCGGGCTACCTGATGCCGTTCTTCTATCTCGGCTTCGTCACCGCGGCATTTACTAACTTCAACCTGGTTGCTCTAGGTGTGATTGGCGCTGTGATGGCAATCCTCTACATTCAGCTGAGCCCGAAATATAACCGCGTCGCCGGTGCGCCAGTTCAGGCAGCTGGTAACAACGATCTTGATAACGAACTGGACTAGCAGGTGAGCGAAATGGTTGATATGACTAAAACTACCACCGAGAAAAAACTCACTCCGAGTGACATTCGTGGCGTGTTCATTCGTTCTAACCTGTTTCAGGGTTCATGGAACTTCGAACGTATGCAGGCGCTGGGTTTTTGTTTCTCCATGGTACCGGCTATCCGCCGTTTGTACCCGGAAAACAACGATGCACGTAAGCAGGCTATTAAGCGTCACCTGGAATTCTTTAACACCCATCCGTACGTAGCCGCACCTGTGCTGGGCGTTACGCTGGCGATGGAAGAGCAGCGTGCCAACGGCGCAGAGATTGACGATGGTGCTATCAACGGTATCAAAGTGGGTCTGATGGGACCGTTGGCAGGCGTTGGCGATCCAATCTTCTGGGGTACCGTACGTCCGGTATTTGCCGCGCTTGGTGCAGGTATCGCGATGAGCGGCAGCCTGCTTGGGCCACTGCTGTTCTTCATCCTGTTTAACCTGGTGCGTCTGGCTACCCGTTACTACGGTGTGGCATACGGCTACCGTAAAGGTGTCGATATCGTTAAAGATATGGGCGGCGGCTTCCTGCAGAAACTGACTGAGGGGGCGTCAATCCTCGGCCTGTTTGTCATGGGGGCATTGGTTAACAAGTGGACGCACGTGAACATCCCGTTGGTGGTCTCCACTATCACCGGTCAGGATGGCCAGACTCGCGTTACCACCGTGCAGACTATCCTTGACCAGCTGATGCCGGGCCTGGTTCCTCTGCTGCTGACTTTCGCTTGTATGTGGCTACTGCGTAAGAAAGTGAACCCGCTGTGGATTATCGTTGGCTTCTTCGTCATCGGTATCGCGGGCTACGCTGTCGGCCTGCTCGGCCTGTAAGACTGTTGTACATCACCGGGGGCTTGCCCCCGGTTTTTCTATTTAGAGGGTTGAGGATTCATGACTATCACGGACCTGGTGCTGGTTCTTTTTATCTTTTCGCTGCTGGCGTATGCCATTTACGATCAGTTCATCATGCCCCGCCGTAATGGCCCTACTCTGCTGACGGTCGCCCTGCTTCCTCGCAGCCGTGTTGACAGTGTTATCTTCATTGGCCTGGTAGCTATTCTTATCTACAACAACGTCACCAGCCACGGGGCGCAATTCACCACATGGTTATTATGTGCACTGGTGTTGATGGGGTTGTATCTGTTCTGGATCCGTACGCCGAAAATCATCTTCAAGCAAAAAGGTTTTTTCTTTGCTAACGTCTGGATTGAATATAACCGCATTAAAGAGATGAATTTATCAGAAGACGGCGTGCTGGTGATGCAATTAGAACAGCGTAGATTGCTTGTTCGCGTACGAAATATAGACGATCTCGAAAAAATATATAAGCTTCTTATTTCAAATCAGTAAGTTAACAAGATAGCCTGAACTATGTTTTTCATATATTAATGAAAACAAAACATAGCTAAGGCTATATTACCCCGCCCGTAATGTTATTTATTTTAACGTTCTATTTATAAATAAATCTAAATGAAAATCGTTTTCAATTAAAAGTCAAATATTATTTCCCTGTTTCTTGTTTTATATTCTCAAAATATGTTAAGGTTGCGCCCGTCGTTGGGGAGTAGCCGATTTCCAGACTCCGGAAATGTACGTGTCAACATACTCGTTGAAAAACGTGGCGCGTACGGACTGAACATACAGTTTCAGTCAGGCGAGACCATAGGCACATCAACTGCAATGCATACCTGAATGGCACGATATATTTCGTGTTTTCAATCTGTATGCATGGTTACTGGGGGCAGTGATGTGTTTTATGGATACCCCGGTCAGGACGCTGTTATGAATCTCACCGCTACTGTACTTCTCGCTTTTGGCATGTCGATGGATGCTTTCGCTGCGTCAATTGGCAAAGGTGCCACCCTGCATAAACCCAAATTTTCTGAAGCTCTGCGCACCGGTCTTATTTTCGGCGCAGTTGAAACCCTGACCCCGCTGATTGGCTGGGGTATGGGCATGCTGGCCAGCAAATTTGTACTGGAGTGGAACCACTGGATCGCTTTCATTCTGCTGATTTTCTTGGGTGGGCGAATGATAATCGAAGGTTTTCGCGACAACGGTGATGAAGATGAAGAGCCGCAGCGTCGTCATGGATTCTGGCTGCTGGTCACCACCGCCATTGCCACCAGTCTCGACGCGATGGCCGTCGGGGTGGGTCTGGCATTCCTGCAGGTTAACATCATTGCGACTGCGCTGGCCATCGGCTGCGCCACGTTAATTATGTCCACGCTCGGCATGATGATCGGTCGTTTTATTGGTCCGATGCTGGGCAAACGAGCTGAAATTTTGGGCGGGGTGGTACTGATTGGTATCGGCGCCCAGATCCTCTGGGCACACTTCCACGGTTAATTCAGGCGCTGCCAGATATGAATACTAAAATCTGTCTGGCAGTCAAACTTCGTCTTTCCTGCCAGCGTTTCCCACACTTCCGGTTTTGCCCGCCAGGCGAACGGTGTCATTTGCAGTAATGCAACGGCTTCGCTGCCCTGGAGCTGCATCTGATAGCCCAGCGCAATACTCTGCTGCAGAACAAAACCTTCCAGCTGTTCGGTATGTGGCGCATGCAAACGCACCTCATCATAAATCAGCCCTTTCAGCTCCATTAAATGCCGCGGCCCTGGTGTGGCGGTGATTACCCATCCACCCGGTTTAACCACGCGAGCCAGCTCTTGCGCTTTACAGGGCGCGTAGATCCTGATGATGGCATCCATGGACGCATCGGCAAACGGCAAACGATGGCTGGAAGCCACGCAAAAGGTTACCTGCGGATAACGGCGGGCTGCGGCCTTAATCGCCACTTTAGAGACGTCGAGGCCAACGGTCTTGCCGCCAGTCAGCGTATCGGCAAAGGCATGGGTGTAATACCCTTCTCCACAGCCGATATCCAGAATCGCCGCGTTTTCTGAACCTGGCCTCTCTGTGAGCACCTTCACAATCGCGTCGCGCAGTGGTTGATAGTGTCCGGCATCAAGAAACGCCCGGCGCGCCTGCATCATCTCAGCGCTGTCACCCGGATCGCGCGACCGCTTATGCTGAACTGGCAGTAAGTTGACATACCCTTCTTTCGCCACGTCAAACTGGTGCCGCTCAGGGCAAATAAAACTGTTTTTCGTTTGAGTAAGAGGCTGGTGGCAAAGAGGACAGGAAAACGACATGACAACTCCGGCAGGTGATTTGAGGGCGCAAGTGTAACGCGAATTGCGCCCCGGGAAAATAACTTACAGCGCTGGCGAGGATCCACTGTCGCCATGCATCACCAGCAGATGATCGGAGTCGGCAGGCATGCCGTCTGGCTTAACATTTTCCAGGCGCAGGACATCTCCCATAATCTGGCTGAATACCGGCGCGGAGACAGCCCCCCCGTAGTAAGCACCGTTTTGTGGATTATTAATAACCACGACTAACGCGAATTTCGGGTCACTCGCTGGCGCAACGCCTGCCGTATAGGCCACGTATTTATCAACATATTTACCATCATCACCGATTTTTTTCGCCGTCCCGGTCTTTACCGCAACCCGATAATCCCTGACCGCCGCCTTAGTTCCCCCACCGCCGGGTAACGCAACGCTTTCCATCATATGTTCAACCTGATGAACCAGTGCCTCCGGCATCACCCGCGTTCCTATTACCGGCGGATCAATACGCGTTATAGAAAGAGGCCGATAGATGCCAAAGCTACCGATGGTGGCGTAGACATGCGCCAACTGGAGCGGCGTCACCATGAGTCCATAACCGAATGCGAAGGTCGCGCGATCCAAATCGCTCCAGTAGCGGCGTTGGGGCATTAAACCACTGCTTTCACCAGTTAATCCCAACCCGGTTGGATCGCCAAAACCAAAACGCTTATAGGTATCCAGCAATTTCTGCACAGGCATAGCTAACGACAGGTGTGATACACCCGTATCGCTTGATTTCTGCAAAATGCCGGTAAGCGACAGCTCAGGGTAAAATCCGACGTCACGAATACGATGTCCGTCGACATTAAAAGGATGGGTATCAATTACACTGTCCGGTTGCACAATCCCCTGCTGGAGCGCGGTCATAATCACCAGCGGCTTAACGGTCGAGCCGGGTTCAAAGGTGTCGCTAATGGCACGGTTACGAAAATCATCCAGTACCGCGCCGTCACGATTGTTGGGGTTAAAATCTGGGAAGCTTGCCATGGAGAGAATTTCACCAGTAGCGATATTGACCAGTACAGCTGCCCCTGACTCCGCTTTATTCCACGTCACGGCATTATCCAGCGCGTCTTCGGTAACCGTCTGCAAACGCTCATCAATACTGAGTTGTAATTCGTGTGCAGGCACCGGCATCACTTCGGTGATATTTTCGATGACATGACCAAATTTGTCTTTACGGACCAGACGGGAGCCGGGTTTGCCCATCAACTGGCTATTGAAGCTTTTCTCCAGACCTTCAATACCCTGACCATCAATGTTGGTGAAACCAATGAGATTAGCCGCAACATGTCCGGCGGGATAAAAGCGACGGGATTCTTCACGCAGATTGATCCCCGGAAGATTAAGGTTATCGACCCACTCAGCCTGCTGAGGTGAGATCTGGCGCGCCAGATAAATAAAGCGTCCCGCAGGATTACTGTTAACGCGCTCAGCCAGAGAACTGAGCGAAATGTTCAGAGTCTTTGCTAACGCCTGCCAACGTTCGTTGTAGCCCACGCCACCCTTGCTAATAATGGTTTTAGGATCTGCCCAGACGGCATTCACCGGGACACTTACTGCCAGCGGTCGCCCTTCTCTGTCGGTAATCATTCCGCGTGGCGAGGCTATAGTTACCTCGCGTAACGAACGCATGTCTTCCTGTTTTACCAGAGTTGTCGGCGTGACAATTTGTAGCCACGCCACCCGACCCAGCAGCAATCCCAGACTTAATAATATCGCCACACAAAGCACGGCAAAACGTACGGGAGTAAAATTGCGCGCATCTATGTCGTTTTTCTTTTTCACCAGGACTCCCGCATGATAGTTTTTCAGGTGTCTGATTTAACGAGAAATGCTGCGAGAATGCGGGGAAAACTATGCTACGAACATCACGCCTTTGCAACAAAGCGCTAATGGATGGGCTTTCAGAAATATTTTGACGTAATTTGAATTAAAAAGCCCCGCATAAGCGAGGCTTTATATCTGAGATGGTTGCGCATGAGCGCATCAAATCAGTGGTGTCGATCAGATAGCTGTTACGTTAACAGCAGCCGGACCTTTCTGGCCGTCCTGAATTTCGAACTCAACGTTCTGGCCTTCAGCCAGAGTTTTGAAGCCGTTACCCTGGATAGCGGAGAAGTGTACGAACACGTCTTTGCTGCCATCAGCCGGAGTAATGAAGCCAAAACCTTTAGACTCGTTGAACCACTTAACTTGACCTTTAATCTTTGCCATTTGCAAAATTCCTTAGAGTATTTTCTTCGCCCGCGGGCATAACATAGATAAAACTGAGACATTACTGCTTGAGGCACTAATATAAGGTTCGGCAGAGAAGCGGTATTCAACGTCAACGTGTTTACTCAGGACTTCTTTACTGAAAATGCCACACATAAACAGAACTGTACCTCGTTTAACCCAAAACGTGTTATCACATACAACGTAAATAATGGCAAGCCATTTTTAAACGTGTCTCGATCGGTCGCACAAATCCTGTCTTTCATCAAACAACGACTGCACAGTTATGCGCCAGACCGAGCAGAGTTATATTGTCACCTCTCTCCCCTTGCCCCGACAGGCTTGCACCGTCACAGGGACATTTCTACCATAGCTCAATAGCTTCGGTTGTTCCAGGTTATCTGTCACAGGGTCTGGCGGATATCATTTTTTATGCTTAGTAATGCATAAAATGTCACAAGCGTAAAAATGAGATCCGCCTTCTGTTTTTGCACCAAAATAATGAAAGAATGATGACAATGCACAAAAAAAGTAAGAGAAACGTTTCGCTGTTAATAAGACGATCGTTATCACAAAAATGACATAATCATATTTTTAACGTATGGGAAAATATATTTATAACAGACCGGACATAAGATATTAATTGGTTAGAGTATCTGAAAATACTCAGATTACAGGCGACTCCGGAACGCTAATTAGGCGGGCAGAGCAGAAGAAAATGATCTGACATGTTGACGACAGGATGAAGTATCTGCGCACAGCATCAGCAGACCTTCATCCTGACATACTGTTTTTAGCGCTCAGCTACCAGGCGGATGATATCATCATCGTCATCCTTCGCGGTGACCGCTGCAGGTTCTGCCGTTTTTTCTGGTTCGTTAGCTTCACAAAGGCGACGGAGTAATGCGTTCTGTCTTTTTTGCTGGTCTAACAATGCTTCAAGCAGTTCTATCTGCTCGTTAGTACGCGAACTTGCCCGATTAATGAAAAACCACAACACAAGCCCAACAACCAAAACCACCACCGATACCGCTAAAGACGCAAAACTCAACGCGCCAGAATTCAAAACTTCGTTCATTTCACCACCTCAATGTAGACAGCGTAGTTTACCACTGCCGCACAAGAAGGTAATCAACTGTTGTAAAAATGCGCTTACCAGGGAATAAATTTATTGATGGCACAAATACCGCTGAAAAATTGTACGTCCTGATCGCACATGATGTTAAACACCTGCGCCCACATCAATATGCATACCAGCACGACAACAATCAGTACCACCCAGCGTATTTTTTTCACTCCAGCTCCACTCTTCGAGTCTACATCTTATGTCTATAAATTATCATGCGTTACCTAAACCCAGCGTTAACTGTAACGGCATTCCATCTTTTTAGGAATGATTGACTTGTTTCAGCCCATGTACAGGCTAATCTACTAATAACGAGAAAAGATAAGAGGTTGTAATGCGTCTGATAATCCGCGCTATTGTGTTGTTAGCTCTGGTTTGGATCGGTTTATTACTGAGCGGCTATGGAGTTTTGATTGGGAGTAAAGAGAATGCGGCCGGTCTGGGTCTGCAATGCCAATATCTGACCGCTCGCGGGACCAGCACCGCACAATATGTCCACTCAAACAGCGGCCTTATTGGCCTTTCAGATTGCCCTGTATTGCGGAAAAGTACTGTCGTTATCGATAACGGTTAAGATAGAAGCAATACATTCTCAATGCTATTTGCGCAAAACAGCGTTAATTTTATTCATTAAAAAACCCCAGGTACGCAATACCTGGGGTTTTACACTTAGCGCTATTGCTGCGGATTAGAACGGATAGTCGTTATAGCCCATTTGTTCAGAAATCTTACGCGCTGCCGTATGCAGCATCGCCACATATTCGTGTAAACGCTCTTCGGAAAAGCGCAGCGTCGGGAATGAGATACTCAAGCCCGCGATCACCACGCCAAAACGGTCAAACACCGGAACACCGATGCAGCGCAGGCCTTCTTCCTGCTCTTCGTTATCTTCGCCGTACCCCTGTTCACGCACTTTATCTAACAGTACCAGCAATTCATCAGTATTCGTGATAGTACGGTCGGTGCTGCGTTTATACTCGATGCCGTCAAGAATTTCCTTCACTTCTTCGCGGTCACGCCATGCCAGAAGAACTTTACCAATAGCCGTGCTGTACAATGGGTTACGACGACCGACGCGGGAATACATACGCAGATTGTACATGGAGTCGATTTTATGAATGTAGACGATACTGTCTTCATCCAGCGCACCAAGGTGTACGGTCTCTTTGGTCAAACGTGAAAGTTCACGCATCTGGATGTCAGCACTACGGATCAGATCAACGTTTTGTAACGCGCGCGCACCCAGCTCGAATAATTTCAGGGTCAGAGAGTATTTCTCTGACTCTCCTTCTTGTGCCACATAACCCAGCGTTTTCATGGTCTGCAAAAAGCGATAAACGGTGCTTTTTGACATCATGACGCGTTGCGACAGCTCGGTAATACCAATTTCGCGCTCTTCACCCAGCGCCTGCAGGATGCCAAAAACTTTCAGCACGGAAGATACAGAATCAGGTTGTTTATCCAGATCTGCGATTGCCATTTATCACCTCATTACGAGTGTTTTATAAAAATCAGAACCGGTTTTTATTATAATTTCACGAACCTGCCCTCGCAATCGCTCTTTGCTTACTTAGTTACAAATCTGCGACCTAACGCCTGTATATCAATGCTAAGATTATTATTCTCATCATCATTCCCGATAAAATGACCCCTTATGGAAAAAATTCAGGCTGATGGCCTGCCATTGCCCCAGCGATATGGTGCAATTTTAACCATTGTTATTGGCATCTCTATGGCAGTACTCGACGGCGCAATAGCTAACGTGGCGCTTCCGACGATTGCTACCGACCTTCAGGCTTCACCCGCCAGCTCAATCTGGATCGTTAACGCCTATCAAATCGCCATTGTCGTTTCACTGCTGTCACTCTCCTTTTTGGGTGATATGTTTGGCTATCGACGCATTTATAAGTGTGGTCTCGTCGTATTCCTGCTTGCCTCGCTGTTCTGTGCTTTATCAGACTCGCTACAAATGCTAACTCTGGCTCGTGTGGCTCAGGGGTTTGGCGGTGCGGCGCTGATGAGTGTGAATACAGCTTTAATTAGACTTATTTATCCCCAGCGTCAGCTTGGCCGGGGGATGGGAATCAACTCCTTCATCGTGGCGGTCTCCTCAGCGGCAGGACCCACCATTGCCGCGGCGATCCTCTCTATCTCGTCCTGGAAATGGCTGTTTCTGATTAACGTCCCGCTGGGGATTATTGCCCTGCTGTTGGCCATGCGCTTCCTGCCACCTAATTCGTCCCGCAGCAATAAACCACGCTTTGACCTGCCCAGTGCGGTAATGAATGCCTTAACGTTTGGCTTGTTAATTACTGCCCTCAGTGGGTTCGCGCAAGGACAGTCGCTAAAACTGATTGGTGCCGAGCTTGTGGCGCTTATCGTGGTCGGTTTTTTCTTTATCCGCCGCCAGCTGGCGTTGCCGGTACCGTTATTACCGATTGACCTGCTGCGCATTCCGCTGTTTTCACTCTCGATTTGCACGTCAATCTGTTCATTCAGCGCACAAATGCTGGCGATGGTTTCTCTGCCCTTCTTTCTACAAACCGTGCTCGGTCGTAGCGAAGTCGAAACAGGACTGCTACTGACCCCATGGCCGCTGGCAACCATGGTGATGGCGCCGCTAGCCGGATATCTTATCGAACGCGTCCACGCAGGATTGTTGGGTGCATTGGGTATGGGCGTGATGGCAAGCGGATTATTTGCACTGGTGCTACTGCCCTCTGCGCCCTCCGATTTTAATATTATCTGGCCGATGATATTGTGCGGCGCGGGTTTTGGTCTATTCCAGTCACCGAATAACCACACCATCATCACCTCTGCACCACGTGAACGCAGCGGCGGAGCAAGCGGGATGCTGGGGACCGCGCGCTTGTTAGGACAAAGTACCGGCGCGGCGCTGGTGGCGTTAATGCTCAATCAGTTTGGTGACAGCGGAACACATATGTCGCTGATAACCGCGGGTGTACTGGCAACGGCTGCCGCCATAGTGAGCGGCTTACGTATCACGCAGCCGCGCGTTCAGGCATAAAAAAAGCGCGTCTGGCGACGCGCTTCTTCTGGACTTCCGCAGGTTACTTCAGGTATTCCCCACTGCGCAGCGCTTCAATACGCTTATCCAACGGCGGGTGAGTCATAAACAGCTCACTCAATGATTTGGATTTACCGTTGATGCAGAACGCCATCATGCTGGTCGCTTCCTGCGGCTCATAGCTGGTTTTCAGACGCTGCAGCGCGGCGATCATCTTCTCACGGCCGACCAGTTTGGCAGAACCGGCATCCGCATGGAATTCACGGTGGCGTGAGAACCACATGGTAATAATGCTGGCCAGAATACCAAACACCAGTTCCAGCACCGTCGCCACCGCAAAGTAAATTAATGGGTTACCGTTGCTGCCCTCGCCCTCATCGCGGTTACCGCCCATAAATCCGGCGGCAATTTGCGCCAGAATACGGGAGATAAAGATAACGAAGGTGTTCACCACCCCCTGAATGAGGGTCATGGTCACCATATCGCCATTGGCAATGTGGCTGATCTCGTGCGCGATAACCGCTTCGGCTTCGTCCGGACTCATATTTTGCAACAGGCCAGTACTCACAGCCACCAGCGAAGCATCCCGGCGCGCACCGGTAGCAAACGCGTTAATATCTGGCGCATGGTAGATTGCAACCTGCGGCATAGCGATACCGGCCTGGCGGGCCTGATTCGCTACCGTATTCATCAGCCAGCGTTCTCTTTCATTACGGGGCTGTTCGATCACTTCTCCACCAACGGACTTTAACGCCATCCATTTGGACATCAGCAGCGAAATGAAGGAACCACCAAAACCAAACAGCAGTGCCATGATCAACAAGCCTTGAACGCTGCTTGACTGAATCCCTGTCAGGCTCAATACCAGCCCGAAAACGACCATCACAGCCAGGTTCGTCAGCAGGAAGAGCGCGATTCGCATCATAATTTTCTTTTAACCTCAATTTAACAAAACGCACTATGCGATTACCCATATCGTATGGGTCTTATGGCTATTTTCAAGCATCCATGGGTGCTAAGTCACCAGAAAGACACAACTTTACATTTTATCGTATCAGACTGACGTCTTCATGCGCTTGTTAAAAAAACAGGCACAATTTCTTGTGCCTGTTTGAGGTTATTGACTGTTCGCGGGTTGTTCCGCTGGCTTCTCTTTTTCAAGATGCGCCAGGTCGAGCGCGATTTTTACCGTTTCATCCAGATACGGATCCGGCTCCTGGTAATCTTTGGGCAGATCGTCCAGTTTCTTCAGCAACGGTTTGCCTTCTCGCTTAAACCGATCGTTGATGCGCGCCAGACGCAGTGCATCATCTTCGTTATTCTCTTTCTCACGCTGAGCGTAATTCAGAGAAGCGATGCTGCGCTTATCCTTCATCGCATTGAATCGCGCAATGTCCTTCATGATGTACTGGAACTCAGGATCGTTCGCAATACGTGCATTGTGCTCTTTTAGCAATTCAGGTCCAAACGGCGTCAGGTTATCTGATTTAGTGTAGGTCGCAGCATCAATGCTATCCCACGGCAACGCGTTATCTTCAAACTTCTCACCGGTTTCAGTTTCTTCATTACCTGTCGGCATGATGATATCCGGCGTAACGCCCTTACGCTGCGTACTGCCACCATTTACACGGTAGAATTTCTGGATCGTGTACTGAACGGAACCCAATGCTGGCCATTCCGGACGCAGCATCTGATCGTAAATACGGTTCAGAGAACGATACTGCTGTACGGTGCCCTTCCCAAAGGTCGGTTCACCGACGATCAGCGCACGGCCATAATCCTGCATTGCCGCGGCAAAAATTTCCGATGCCGAGGCACTGAAGCGATCAACTAGCACCACCAGCGGACCTTTGTAATACACAACGCCGTCTGTATCGCTGTCTTCACGCACTTTGCCGTTATTGTCACGAACCTGAACCACCGGACCGGAAGGAATGAACAGACCGGAAAGCGAGACCGCTTCGGTCAGTGCGCCACCACCGTTGGTACGCAGATCGATAATCACGCTGCTGACATTCTGTTTTTCCAGTTTCTGCAGCTGAACTTTGACGTCATCCGTCAGGCCAACATAGAAGCCAGGAATATCCAGTACGCCGACCTTCTCTTTGCCAACGGTTTTCACGGACATTTTAACGGCGCGGTCTTCGAGACGAATGCGTTCACGCGTTAGCGTGACAATGCGCGTCTTGGTACCTTTACCAGCAGGCAGGATTTCGAGGCGAACTTTGCTGCCTTTAGGTCCTTTGATCAGCGCTACAACGTCATCCAGACGCCAGCCAATCACATCGACCATGCCTTTCCCGGTCTGGCCCACGCCGACAATACGGTCACCAACGCTTATCGCTTTGCTCTTGGCTGCCGGGCCGCCCGCCACCATGGAGTTAATGACGGTGTAGTCATCATCCATTTGCAGAACTGCGCCAATACCTTCCAGAGACAAGCTCATTTCAGTATTAAACTGTTCAGTGTTGCGCGGAGAAAGATAGTTAGTATGCGGGTCTATTTCACGAGCAAAAGCCGTCATCGCCAGTGAGAACACATCTTCACTGTTGGTCTGCGCCAGACGGCGAATGGCAAATTTATAGCGACGCGTCAGCGTTTCGCGAATTTCCGCATCGGTTTTACCGGTCAGCTTCAGGCTGAGTTCGTCAAATTTAACTTTGCCGTCCCACAGCGCATTAAGCTCTGCTTCGCTCTTCGGCCACGGAGCTTTGCTCCGGTCGAGGTTAAAGGTATCGGTCCCGGTAAAATCCATTGGACGTGCCAGCACGCTTAACGCGTACTGATAACGTTCAAATCGGCGTTTTTGCGCAAGATTATAAAGATCGTAAAAGACATCCAGCTTGCCCGTGCGCAGTTCATCGCCGAGGACAGTTTTCTTTTTTGCATACTGTTCGATATCGCTCGCCAACAGCACGTTATGGCTGTAGTCGAGCAGATTCAGATAGCGGTCAAAAATTTTTGCCGAAAACGCCTGATCCAGATCGAACTGGCGATAGTGTGAACGTGTAAAACGTGATGTTACACGTTCACTCACCGTCGCATGCTGGGTTTCTTCCTTTAAAACGGGGATTTGATCGGCACGCGTGATGTCTTCTACAGCAAGTGCCTGGCCTGCTAATGCAAGCAGACCAGCTAACGCAGTAAGCCTAAAAAAAGTGTTCATGCCAGGCCTGGCCTCCGTTTCAGAACACCAGGTGTTCTGCGCGTACAATCAAAGACATACCCGAATTCAGCTGTACACGGACGCCATCTTTGGTGATTTCTAATACGGTGGCATCCATCGCATTATTACCTGCTTTCACCTTCAAGGACTGCCCTACCGTCAGCACTGAAATATCAGATACCGGGGTATGCTGTTCTTCACGAGGAGCACGCGGTGCTTTGGCTGCTGGTTTTTCAGCGCGAGGTTTACGTTCAGCCTCTTCTTTACGACGCGGAGCAGGACGCGGCTTACGCTCGCGACGCGGTGCGTCTTCTTTTTCGCCGGCAGCAGCGGCCGCTTCGCGTTTTTTCGCCTGTTGCTCTGCACGTTGCGCCTGAACGCGAGCTTTAGCTTCTTCCAGCTGTTTGCGAGCATGTTCAACATGTTGCTCATCCAACTCACCACATGGGTTGCCGTCGAGATCAACACGCGTTGCGCCCAATTTTACGCCATACAGATAGCGCCAGCTGGAAGTATAGAGACGTAAGGCAGAACGGAGCTGTGTCTTGCTGAGGTTCATTTCACCCTCAACACGCTCTACCAAATCCTGAAAAATGCCAATTTTCAGTGGGCGCGCTTCGCCTTCAGCACTAAAACACTGCGGGAAGCGTTCGGCCAGAAACGCGATGACTTCTTTACTGCTATTCAACTTAGGTTGATTTTCCATGAAATTTCCTGATTACAACGGACGTAGCCAACAAGCGCAGGCATGAACAGGCGACATTATAATGACGTCATCAGTAATTGCTACGTTATCCGTTGATTATCCTGCGACGCTCGCAAAGAATTTTTTGTAATCCGTCGTTGCAAGCACGGTTTCAAGCTGTGCCACAAGCGTACGCAGCCCCTGTTCGTCCTCTTCAGTGAAGCGACCAAACGCGGTGCTATCGATATCCAGCACGCCGATTATCTGATTTTCAACGGTGATAGGCAGAACGATTTCCGCATTGCTGGCGGCATCGCATGCGATGTGCCCGTCAAACGCGTGCACATCTTCGATGCGCTGCACCTGATTGCGCGCCACCGCGGTACCACATACGCCACGTCCTACCGGGATTCGCACACAGGCAATTTTGCCCTGGAAAGGACCAAGTACCAGAGTCTCGCCCTCAAGCAGGTAAAAACCGGCCCAGTTTACTTGTGCAAGACGCTCGTACAACAATGCGCTGGTATTTGCCAGCGTTGCCAGAAAACTGGTTTCACCTGCCATTAATGCCTGAAAATCACGGTTCAGATCCGTGTATAGCTCTGATTTGTTCATTATGTAATCACTTAGTTGTCTTACTTAAAACTGCAGCCTACTAAAATAAACATTAAATGCGTTAATGCTCAAGATCATTCCCGTCATGAGTTAAGATAACATTACTTCAACATTTTGATACGCGGTACATGGCCCTTACGACATCACGCATCACGCCCACTAAAAAAATCGCCATCAGATCCATCGGTGAGGCACTCCCGCGTGCACATTATCATCGTTGTCCTGAATGCGACCTGATTTTTAGCTTGCCTAAAATGCGCTCGCACCAAAGTGCATTCTGTCCACGCTGTCAGGCGAAAATCCGTGACGGGCGCGACTGGTCCTTAACGCGCCTGGCAGCAATGGCTGTCACCATGATGCTGCTGATGCCCTTCGCCTGGGGAGAACCGCTCTTACACATCTTTTTGCTCGGTGTACGCATTGACGCCAATGTGATGCAGGGTATCTGGCAAATGACCCGCCAGGGTGACCCTCTCACCGCATCCTTCGTGCTATTTTGCGTTGCGGGCGCGCCGATTATTCTCGTTACCTCAATCGCTTATCTGTGGTTTGGCAATATTCTCGGGATGAACCTACGCCCGGTGCTACTGATGCTGGAAAGGCTCAAAGAGTGGGTGATGCTTGATATCTATCTTGTGGGTATCGGCGTCGCGTCGATTAAAGTTCAGGACTATGCTTATTTGCAGCCTGGGGTGGGACTGTTTGCTTTTATTGCGCTGGTGATCCTCAGTATTTTGACGTTATCGCACCTCAACGTAGAACAGCTTTGGGACCGTTTTTACCCGCAAAGGCCTGCTCGTCGGCCCGATGAAAAGCTTCGCGTTTGCCTTGGTTGCCACTTTACAGGGTATCCGGATGCCCGCGGTCGCTGCCCTCGTTGCCATATACCGTTGCGCTGGCGCAGAAATCAAAGTATTCAAAAATGTTGGGCTGCTCTGCTGGCCTCGATTGTCCTGCTGCTGCCTGCTAACCTCCTGCCTATCTCGATTATTTATGTCAATGGCTCCCGGCAGGAAGACACGATCATGTCTGGCATACTGTCTCTGGCGAACAGTAATATCGGCGTGGCGGCGATCGTGTTTATTGCCAGTATTCTGGTGCCATTCACCAAAGTGATTGTGATGTTTACGTTGCTCATCAGCATTCATTTTAACTGTGAGCAAGGATTGCGTACCCGCATCAAACTGCTGCGCATAGTGACCTGGATTGGTCGCTGGTCAATGCTGGATCTTTTTGTTATCGCTCTAACTATGTCGCTGATTAATCGCGATCAGATACTTGCTTTTACTATGGGACCGGCTGCGTTTTATTTCGGCGCAGCGGTAATATTGACTATTCTTGCAGTGGAATGGCTGGACAGCCGCTTACTTTGGGATGCACATGAGTCAGGAAACGCCCGCTTCGCAGACTGAAGCGCAGATTAAAACAAAACGTCGTATCTCCCCGTTCTGGCTGCTGCCGTTCATCGCATTGATGATTGCAGGATGGCTTATCTGGGGAAGCTATGAAGATCGCGGGAATACCGTAACCATTGACTTTATGTCGGCGGACGGCATTGTACCTGGCCGTACCCCCGTTCGCTATCAGGGCGTCGAAGTGGGCACGGTGCAGGATATCAACCTCAGCAAAGACCTGCGCAAAATTGAAGTCCGCGTCAGCATCAAATCAAATATGAAAGATGCACTGCGCAAAGATACCCAGTTCTGGCTGGTCACGCCGAAAGCGTCACTGGCGGGGGTTTCTGGCCTGGATGCGTTAGTTGGCGGCAACTATATCGGCATGATGCCCGGTACCGGCGAGCCAGAGGATCATTTCGTCGCGCTTGATACACAGCCCAAATACCGCCTGAACAACGGCGATTTGATGCTGCACCTGCGGGCCCCCGACCTCGGATCGCTTAACAGCGGTTCGCTGGTTTATTTCCGCAAAATCCCTGTAGGTCGGGTCTATGACTACACCATTAATCCAAATAATCAGGGCGTAACCATCGACGTGCTGATTGAACGCCGCTTTACCAATCTGGTGAAAAAAGGCAGTCGTTTCTGGAACGTATCAGGGGTCGATGCGGATGTCAGTCTCAGCGGCGCCAAAGTGAAGCTGGAGAGTCTGGCAGCCCTGGTTAATGGCGCCATTGCTTTTGATTCACCGGAAGATTCGCAACCCGCCGTTGCCGACGATACGTTTGGTTTGTATCAGGATCTCGCGCACAGCCAGCGCGGCGTGATCGTTAAGCTCGATTTACCCAGCGGCGACGGACTTAAGGCTGGCTCAACCTCGCTGATGTATCAAGGACTGGAAGTCGGTCAACTGACCAAACTGGATTTAAATCCGGGCGGTAAAGTCACCGGCGAAATGACGGTCGATCCCAGCGTCGTAACGCTATTGCGTGACAACACGCGTATTGAATTACACAGTCCTAAATTATCGTTAAGCGATGCGAATCTCAGTTCGCTGCTGACGGGCAAAACATTCGAACTGATACCTGGCGAGGGCGAACCGCGTAACCAGTTTGCAGTGATTCCTGCAGAGCAATCCTTGTTACACGATCCGGGCGTGATGACGCTGACGCTGACCGCGCCGGAAAGTTACGGTATTGATGCCGGCCAACCGCTGATTCTTCACGGCGTTCAGGTCGGTCAGGTGATTGAGCGCACGCTCTCCAGCAAAGGCGTTTCGTTTACCGTCGCCATCGAACCGCAGCATCGCGCGCTGGTACAAGGCGACAGTAAGTTCGTGGTCAACAGTCGGGTGGATGTCAAAGTTGGGCTTGATGGCGTAGAGTTTCTTGGCGCCAGCGCCAGTGAGTGGATCAGCGGCGGCATTCGTATTTTGCCCGGTACGAAGGGTGAAATGAAAAAAAGCTACCCGCTGTATGCCAACCTGGAAAAGGCGATTGAGAACAGCCTGAGCGATCTGCCAACCACCACGGTCAGCCTGAGTGCCGAAACGTTGCCCGATGTGCAGGCCGGTTCAGTGGTCCTCTATCGTAAATTCGAAGTCGGTGAAGTGATTAGCGTTCGTCCACGCGCCGATGCGTTTGATATCGATCTGCATATCAAACCGGAATATCGCAACCTGCTGACCAGCAACAGCGTGTTCTGGGCCGAGGGCGGCGCCAAGGTCCAGCTCAACGGCAGCGGTTTAACCGTTCAGGCTTCTCCCCTGTCGCGAGCGCTTAAAGGCGCAATTAGCTTCGATAACCTGAGCGGCGCCAGCGCCAGCCAACGCAAAGGCGACAAGCGGATTCTGTATGCGTCAGAAACCGCTGCGCGTGCAGTGGGCGGCCAGATAACCCTGCACGCCTTCGATGCCGGTAAACTGGCGGCCGGTATGCCGATTCGCTACCTGGGAATCGATATTGGCCAGATCCAGACGCTAGAGCTGATCACTTCCCGTAATGAAGTTCAGGCCAAAGCGGTGCTGTATCCGGAGTACGTACAGACCTTTGCGCGTAGCGGCACACGCTTCTCCGTGATTACCCCGCAAATCTCAGCCGCGGGCGTGGAGCATTTAGATACCATTTTACAACCGTATATCAACGTTGAACCTGGCCGCGGTAACCCGCGCCGCGATTTTGAGCTGCAGGAAGCCACTATCACCGACTCTCGTTACCTCGATGGTCTGAGTATTGTGGTGGAAGCACCGGAAGCGGGTTCATTAAACATCGGTACGCCAGTTCTGTTCAGAGGTATTGAAGTCGGGACCGTCACCGGGTTGACGCTCGGCTCCCTTTCCGATCGCGTGATGATCGCTATGCGCATCAGCCAGCGCTATCAGCATCTGGTGCGTAACAACTCTGTATTCTGGCTGGCATCCGGCTACAGTCTCGACTTCGGCCTGACCGGCGGCGTCGTGAAGACCGGTACCTTTAATCAGTTCATTCGCGGTGGGATCGCCTTTGCAACCCCGCCGGGTACGCCACTGGCCCCGAAAGCACAGGCTGGTAAACACTTCCTGTTGCAGGAAAGCGAACCGAAAGAGTGGCGTGAATGGGGAACCGCCCTGCCACGATAACCTCTCCCTTTGCTCCGGCGTACTCGCGCCGGAGCACTTATGCTACACTGCGCACCTGTTTTTTTGCCGGTGGTACCAAGTGGCTTATTTTCCCGACGCCTTTCTGACACAAATGCGTGAAGCAATGCCTTCCACGCTCTCATTCGATGATTTTCTCGCTGCCTGCCAGCGTCCGCTGCGCCGTAGCATCCGCGTCAATACGCTGAAAATCTCTGTTGCCGATTTCCTCACTCTGACAGCGCCATATAACTGGTCGCTCACCCCTGTTCCATGGTGTGCTGAAGGCTTCTGGATTGAACGCGATGATGAAACGTCACTGCCGCTCGGCAGCACCGCAGAACATTTAAGCGGCCTGTTTTATATTCAGGAAGCCAGCTCAATGCTGCCTGTCGCCGCGCTGTTTGCCGATGGCAATACCCCGGAACACGTAATGGATGTCGCGGCAGCTCCCGGCTCCAAAACCACGCAAATTGCCGCCAAAATGAATAATCAGGGCGTGATTCTGGCAAATGAGTTTTCCGCCAGTCGCGTCAAAGTCCTGCATGCCAATATCAGCCGCTGCGGTATCAACAATGTCGCCCTGACCCATTTTGACGGGCGGGTATTCGGCGCGGCATTACCAGAAACATTCGATGCCATATTGCTGGATGCTCCATGTTCCGGCGAAGGTGTGGTACGTAAAGATCCCGATGCGCTGAAAAACTGGTCCATAGAAAGTAATCTGGAAATTGCCGCAACCCAGCGTGAGCTCCTCGACAGCGCATTTCACGCTCTGCGTCCCGGCGGCAGATTGGTTTATTCAACCTGTACGCTAAACCGTGACGAAAACGAAGCCATTATGCAGTGGTTGATTGAAACCTACCCGGATGCCGTTGAATTTTTACCGCTGGGCGATTTATTCCCGGAGGCTGAACGCGCCCTGACGCCGGAAGGATTCCTGCATGTGTTCCCGCAGATCTACGATTGTGAAGGTTTCTTCGTCGCGCGTTTGCGCAAAACGGCCGCCATTCCTGCGCTACCCTCACCGAAATATAAAGTGGGTAACTTCCCGTTCAGCCCGCTGAAAGGACGTGAATCCGCGCTTGTTGCCCAGGCCGCTAACGCCTGCGGATTACAATGGGCAGATAATTTGCGCCTGTGGCAGCGCGATAAAGAGATCTGGTTATTTCCGACAGAGATTGAACCCCTGATTGGCAAAGTTCGCTTCTCACGACTCGGGGTTAAACTGGCTGAGACCCATAACAAAGGGTATCGTTGGCAGCATGAAGCCATCATCGCCCTCGCCGATCCAAGCCACAGCCATGCGTTCGAACTGAGCCTCGCCGAAGCGGAAGAGTGGTATCGCGGTAGAGATGTTTACCCGCAAACTTCACCCGCAACTGACGATGTGTTGGTTACGTTCCAGCATCAGCCGATTGGTCTGGCAAAAAGTATTGGATCGCGATTGAAGAATAGCTATCCACGCGAACTTGTCCGGGATGGCAAACTCTTTACAGGATAACGCACGTTTTGACTGGCGCTTTTGCTAACGTTGACTACGCTGAAAAATGGACGGCCTAACTGGTCGTACCACAATCAGCAGATAAACGGAGAGCACGATGATGAAAACCAGTGTGCGCATTGGCGCTTTTGAGATCGACGACGCCGAGTTGCATGGCGAATCGCCGGGGGACCGAACGTTAACCATTCCATGTAAATCCGATCCGGATTTATGTATGCAACTGGACGCCTGGGATGCCGACACCAGCGTCCCGGCCCTTCTGAATGGAGAACACTCTGTTCTGTTCCGCGAGCACTACGATCGTAAGTCAGATGCCTGGATCATGCGCCTTGCCTGATTCAAAAAGAACCCGTCGCCAGACGGGTTATTTCTTGGTTAATTTCCCTCATCTATCAACATCTTCTACACTACAGGTATGGCTTTACCCTTTGAGGATGAAATGTTCACGCTGGTTCTTTTTGTGTGCTACCTTGACGGCGGTTGTGAAGATATCGTGGTTGATGTCTACAAAACTGAGCAGCAATGCCTTGTATCGATGGACGATCAGCGCATTCGTAACGGCGGATGTTTGCCTGCGGACGATTACATCGACAGCTTCTGGCGTCCAGCCCAGGAATACAGCGATTTCTGATTATTGCAATTGCACCAGCATTAATTCGCCGCCAAATACCGCACCGGTATCAATATAGTGCAGATTGTCACGATCCAACCGATGCCGCAGTGGCGTATGACCAAACCAAAAGTGATCCGCGCCACGTATGCCGTTACCTTTGTTCATCAACCGCGTACGATCCCACAGCACCCGCTGTAAATCGACCTCTTTTTGCCACTGGTAATCATCATCCGGGTAATCCGCATGAGCAACAACGTGTATGCCACTCCGGCAGCGTAGTTCCAGAATCCAGGGTAACTTTCGACACGCTTTCAGTGCTAATCTTGCCGCAGACTGATCCGCGTGAGCAAACCACGCGCCGCCGTTCATAAACCACAAAAGTTGCTCCCCCGTCGCCAGTGCATCCAACGCCATCTGCTCATGATTGCCCCTGACTGCCACAATCCAGCTTTTGCGCAGCAGGCGCAGGCAACGCAGACTGTCAGGCCCACGGTCAATAACATCACCCACTGAAACCAGCAGATCTTGCCGGGGATCAAACTGGCACTGGCGCAATCTCGCCATTAATAAAGAGAAGCAACCGTGGAGATCCCCCACGACCCAGACGTGACGCCAGTGAGAACCTTCGATTCGTTGGTAGATATTGTCAGGCTGTGCCATGCAACCTCCTGAGCACATTGAGACCTGGTTATAATTTTAGCAATGGCTGCAAAAAATCCTGGACGATCAAGGGGCGGAGTATGGTATGGTTTACGCAGAATGTAGCCTGTGATACGCAGTGTTTGGCCCTGGATGGCATGGCATTCACCACATAAAAAGAGACCGAATACGATTCCTGTATTCGGTCCAGGGAAATGGCTCTTGGGAGAGAGCCGTGCGCTAAAAGTTGGCATTAATGCAGGCTAAGTTACCCTGCCATTTAAGAATAGATGACAGCGCCAGGTTTTCCAGTCCGCGGCTAAAGTGGCCGGAAAAAAAGGCAGTTCGTCACACGACCAAATGCAAAAACCGCAAGTTCTTCTGTGAGATCCTGCGGTTTTTTTATTGGAAATCATAACGCTACATCTGACAATTAACAGAGCTTTTCTGCGCGCTCCACAAACGGTGCCAGACTCATTTTTTCGCCAGGTTTCGTCGGGTCATCAATCTGGATAATCTCAATCGGCTTCGCCGTGGTTTTGCCGCTCTCAACCTGTTTTCTGGCAACATCATTCAATGGATATTGCACCAGCGTGCTGGGATTGATGACATACAACGCGTTACCTGCACGGCAGGTCAGCATCACCTCTTCCCGATTAAACGCCCACTTATCTTTGCCAACCTCAAAACGGCTGACGGTGATGACCTGTGGCGCTGCCAGCGCGGCCCCTGAACTTGCCAGTAGTAGTAAAGAGAGAATGATTTTTTTCATGCGTTTTGCCAGTCCATCAATCAAAAAGGTTCGAGGGTTGCAAACAGGCTGACAATCGCCAGCACTACGGCCCCTATTCCCCATTCCAGTTTTGTCATCCAAATGAAATAGAGCGTCATACAGTCATTATCCTGCATGCGTGGTACCAGAACATACCGATTCGCCAGGGCAATCGCCACCATTAGCATAACAAGGGCACCTTTTAACAAAAGGAGTTGCCCATAAGCCATATGCCAGGAGCCGGAAACACCGACAATAAACAGGGCATTCATAATCCCGGTAAGTAAAACCCCGGCAACAAAAAGATGCCCATAGCGGGAGAAACGCATCATTGTAGAGATCGCTTGTTCCCGCCAGCGACCCTGCGCCATTCTCATACAGTAAAGTACGGGCAGCAAGCCACCAAACCAGGCTGCGGCACATATCAGATGCAAGGCATGGTTAACCTGTTGGATGGCCCCAGGGACGCCAGTATGCAGCGTTGCATGTCCAACACCTGCCAGCAGAATAAATTGGGCAATCGTCATCATTAACAGCAGTCGCGACATGCTGCGCGGCACAACGATGGTCACTACCAGAGTGACCATTGCGAGGATAATCTGCCATAACCAGACGCCGCCAAATTGCGTCTGCAGAACGGCGCCCCAAACGTCTGTCGAGACGACATCCCGCCAGCCTGAGCCCATTAAGCCCCCCTGGATCGCCAGCATTAGCGTCGCGCTGATAAAACTCCACGTAGCGGCATGGCGTTGCAGACGTAAAAAACGACGCATCATTAAACGGCGAACTGAAACGGGAGCCAGCCACGCGCCGTAAAGCGCACAACCAAACACCAGCATCAACGCGGTAAAATGAATAAATCGCAGGGCAACCCAGGTAAATGCCAGCATCGGTTATTTCATGCTAAAGGTATATTGTCCCTTTGTCTTGTGACCATCCACGGATACAACGTGCCAGTCCACCGTATATTTTCCGGCCTCCAGCGTTTGATCGAGCGGAATAATCAGTTGCGTTTTGTCCTGATCGCTGCGGGTCGCTTTGCCCGTCTTGATTGATTCCTTTTGTGGACCTGTCAGCGTTGCGCCACTGAAAGCGGGTTCGACACCCTCAGAAAAATTCAGCGTCAGCGCCTGGGGAGAAGCGGTGACTTCCGCATTCGCCGCCGGGCTTTGTTTTGTCAGGTGAGCATGCGCCAATGCAGCGGGTGTTGCGAGGAGGCTGGCGAGTACGATGATAGTATTACGTAGCGAAGATGCAGATGAAGCCATTTCAACTATTCCTTTTTGTTATGTCTAATCTATAGAGAATAACCTTCTACAATGATCGAGTCGAGAATCATCAATTCTGTCTTGCCATTAATGCGCGCTCTTAGTAACTTTGCGCGCCGGAAGACAGAGAAAAGGAGCAGCCTATGAACATCAATCTGGCCAAACTTGAGCAAGCCGAAATGGATAAGGTCAATGTTGACCTGGCCGCGGCGGGTGTCGCATTTAAAGAACGCTACAATATGCCGATCGTTGCCGAAGTGGTTGAACGTGAACAGCCCGAACATTTACGCGACTGGTTTCGTGAAAGACTCATCGCACATCGCCTGGCATCCGTCTCCCTTTCACGTTTACCGTACGAGCCGAAAGTTAAATAAAACTTATATTACGTTACGATTCCTTACATGATGCCTGCTACAGTATAAGTATATTCTTAATCTATACTTTAAAGATGGTTGTAGACACTATGAAAAGGAAATCATTATGTCACACTGGAAAATCGCAGCAGCACAATACGAACCCCTTCACACGTCAGTGACCGAAAACGTTGCCCATCACCTGCAATTCATTCAGGCAGCCGCACAATGCCAATGTGAATTGCTGGTCTTCCCCGCCCTCTCCTTGTTGGGCTGCGTTGATGAGAATGACTCCCTCCCAGCGCCACCTGATGAAGCGTTGCTGGAACCGCTGGCGCATGCCGCAGCGACTTACCGCATGACCATTATCGCGGGATTGCCGGTAGAGCATAACAATCGTTTTGTGAAAGGCATTGCGCTTTTCTCTCCCTGGATGACCTCACCATTAACGTTTCATCAGAGCCACGGGGCCTGTATTGCCAGACAGCGCAATACCATCAGCGTTGTGGATAGTCAGCCGGAAGGTATCGATATCGACCCGAATTTTTCGCTGTTTACCAGTAGCCAGTCCGTCAGCGAACCTGAATTGCTCTCCTCCACATCTCGTCTACAACGTTTCTCGCATAAATTCGCCATCGCAGTATTAATGGCCAATGCGCGCGGGAGTAGTGCGTTATGGGACGAGCGAGGCCAATTGATTGTCCGCGCCGACAGCGGTTCTTTGCTCTTAACCGGTCAACGCACGCCACGGGGTTGGCAAGGTGATATCATTCCATTACGCTAGTCGTTTTGGTCGGGAGCATGGCATGTTGCGCATAATAGATACAGAAACCTGTGGTCTGCAGGGAGGCATTGTTGAGATTGCTTCTGTCGATGTGGTTGATGGAAAGATAGTTAACCCAATGAGCCATCTGGTGCGTCCTGACCGCCCTATTAGTCCCCAGGCGATGGCTATTCATCGCATTACTGAAGCAATGGTGGCCGATAAGCCATGGATTGAAGATATCATTCCGCACTATTACGGTAGCGAGTGGTACGTGGCGCACAACGCAAGCTTCGACCGCCGCGTATTGCCAGAGATGCCCGGTGAGTGGATCTGCACCATGAAGCTCTCCCGTCGATTGTGGCCTGGAATCAAATACAGCAATATGGCGCTGTATAAATCACGTAAGCTGAGCGTTCAGACGCCCGCAGGCCTGCATCATCACCGTGCTCTGTACGACTGCTACATCACTGCGGCTTTGCTGATCGACATCATGCAAACTTCAGGCTGGACTGCAGAGCAGATGGTCGACATTACCGGTCGCCCCGCGTTACTCACGACCTTCACATTTGGTAAGTACCGTGGAAAACCGGTATCAGAGGTGGCTGAACGCGATCCGGGCTATCTGCGTTGGTTATTTAATAATCTCGACAGTATGAGCCCGGAGCTGCGATTAACGCTGAAGCACTATCTGGATAACGCCTGATCTGAAGACTTTCCAGGCAGCGTTCCCTGTGCCAGCCCAATCAAAAATGCGTACTCAAGGGCCACGCCTTCGTAAGATTTAAAACGTCCGGACTTGCCGCCGTGCCCGGAATCCATATCCGTGCACAGTAACAGCAAGCGATCATCCGTTTTTAACTCACGCAATTTTGCCACCCACTTTGCCGGTTCCCAGTATTGCACCTGGGAGTCGTGTAATCCTGTCGTGACCAGCAGATGTGGATAATCCTGCGCGGTGACGTTGTCATAGGGGCTGTAGCTTTTCATATACGCATAGTACTGCGGATCCTGCGGATTACCCCATTCCTCAAATTCACCGGTGGTCAGGGGAATTGACTCATCCAGCATCGTGGTCACCACGTCGACAAACGGCACCTGGGCAATCACGCCATGGAACAAGTCCGGGCGTTCATTAATGGCTACGCCCATTAACATTCCTCCGGCGCTTCCCCCCATGCCGTAGCATAACGATGGCGCACCATAACCCATTCTTAGCAGCGCATCGCAGACATCGAGGTAATCATTGAAGGTATTTTTCTTGTGCAGAAACTTACCGTCTTCGTACCATTGCTGACCCAATTCACCGCCGCCACGCACATGGGCAATGGCGTAAACAAAGCCGCGATCCAATAAGCTTAAACGGCTGCTACTGAAATCAGCATCCATGCTGGCACCATACGAGCCATAGCCGTAAACCAGTAGAGGATTTTTCCCTTTCAGGAAATACTTTTGATGATAAACCAGCGAGACCGGAACCTCGGTACCATCACGGGCGGTGATCCAGACATGTTCGCTGCGGTAATTCGCCGCATCAAATCCGGGGACCTCCGTCTGCTTAAGCACGCGACGCTCCCCGGTGTCCATATCGAGTTCAAACAACGTGTCCGGCGTGGTCATGGAGGAATAGCCATAGCGCAGGCGCGATGTCTCCGGTTCCGGGTTATAGGCAAGCCAGGTCACATACGCCGGATCGTCAAAGGCGATACCGATCACTTCGCGCGTTTTGCGATTGATCTGACGCAGACTGGTTAAACCCTGCTGGCGTTCTTCCACCACCAGCCAGTCGGTAAACAGGGTAAACCCCTCCAGCATGACGTTCTCGCGCGGCGGGATCAGCACCTCCCACGCTTGTTCATTGCGTACGCGCGTGCGGTACAGACCAAAGTTTTTACCTTCACGATTAGAACGCAGATAAAACTTGTGCTGATAGTGATCGAGGCTGTACTCGTGGTCTTTACGCCGCGCTAAAAAAAGCAAAGGTTCGGCGTCGGCCAGTTCTGCATCCAACAGCAGAACCTCGCTGGTCGTCGCGCTGGCGATATGGATCACCACATAATGTAACGAGGTGGTTTTATGCAGACTGACATAAAACATGTCATCGGCTTCTTCGTACACCAATTCGTCCAGTGACGAGGGAGATCCAACGGTATGCCGCCAGACCTGGTACGGCAGTAACGTCGTGGCGTGTTTGCGAACGTAATAGAAGGTCTGGGAATCATTCGCCCAGACCAGATCCGCTTCAACGTTATCCAGTACTTCCGGATACCAGTTGCCGCTTTCCAGGTTGCGAAAGCGAACGCCATATTGCCGACGAGAGAGGTAATCTTCGGCCAGCGCCATAATGCTATTATCGGGTGATATCGCCAGCCCTCCCAGCGTATAAAATTCACTGTGGGCTGCGCGCTGGTTGCCGTCCAGCAGAGTATTCCATTCATCCCACTCTTCGCTGAGAACCGACTGGCGCTGATAAATGGCATATTCACATCCCGGTTCATAAATATGGCGGTAACGATAACCATTTTTCACATAGGGAGCGGATGCATCCTGTGGGGGAATACGGTCGATAATTTCTTTCAGAACACGCTCCTGCAAAGCCTGCTGCGAAGCCATAACCTGATGGCCATACGCATTTTCCTGTTGCAGGTATTCGAGCACGTCCGGCTGCGAGCGGGTGTCGTCTCGCAGCCAGTAATAATTATCAACACGTGTATCGCCATGCTGCGTCATGGCGTGGGGAATACGAGAAGCTTTTGGTAGCATGTCATTGTTCTTTTGCTTAAACATCCTATAAGGGTGGCAAAAGACAGCGATGATGCAAGCGAAACATGCACCTTAGCGATAAGTAATTAACCCGGTAAAGCCTGTTTTTGCGCCTTGAGATCCTGTTCAATGCCGTCACGAACATCCAGTGGGATCTTCAACGCGTCACCCAGCGCATTCAGATAGCTGCGCTCCATAAAGTGGTCGATATCAATCGCCGCACAGCTCAGGAAGTATATTTCCAGCGCCTCTTCTTCGTTGCGGATCCCTTGCGCCAGGCGCTGAGGATCCAGCGGTTGTTCAATCGCCCGCTCAATCAGAACGCGGCCTTGTTCTTCAACACCCGCCTCACGAAGCTGCTGTTCAATGGCGGTACGCTCTTTAGCATCAATATGACCATCGCTTTTAGCCGCAAAAACCAGCGCCAGGATCAGGCGTTCAGTTCGCTCATCCAGCGGCGAGCTTTGTACGCCGAACTGCGGCTCATCCTGATGCGCGGCGCGAACTTTATCTTTGTATTTGTTCCACAGCACGGTTCCGGCAACTGCACCGCCACCCATCAGAAGCGCGCTGGTGCCATATTTACTCAGTAACTTACGTGAGGATTTGTTGGCAACCAGTAATCCCGCCAGACCGCCTAACGCGCCAGGGACCAGAAGTTTACTCAGCCCTTGCTCGGCGGAAGATGATGCGGAGGATCCTTTTTGCCCAAGAAGAGATTGTAGTTGGTTCAGCCAGTTAGCCATTTTGCCCCTCAAGTACAGACGAATAATCGTCAAAGCGTACCCGAGGGGATGTCAGGAAGTGTTCAGCTCATCAAAAGATGTGCAAATACGCTCGTTACTGCGGTTGATACTCCGCCGTTCCGGCTTTGCAGTCTACTTTTACCTGATAGTGAATATCCGCACTTTTCCCACGGACCGTCAGCGGGACCGACCACTTGCCATCTTTGCCCGTAATATCGGGGGTATTAACCCAGGCAACAGGATCGGCTTGCCCAACACGCTTTTGATCGTCAGCCCAGCGCGCGATGCGATTTTGCTGATAATCACGTTTCACGCTCGCCGCAATACCATCAGCATTCAGCCCTTCACACTTGGGAAACTGAACATTTTTGCTTTCCATATTTGCCGCAAGTACAGATACGCTGGCAGATAACAACAGCAGGCTTAACAACGCTCTTTTTTTATACATTCTTTTCTCCTTTATCTCCCCTTCGTCCTTCCGGTTGCATGTAGCAACGCGAAAGAACGTCAGGGATTGCACAATGATTCAGGGAAAAGCATGGTACAAAACGTCAGGAGCGCAAGTTGTTTCAGGCAGCCTGGGTATCATCCTCAGCGTGTGCGTCATTTTCAACGACCTGCGGAGAAGGCAGTTTGCCGTTTTTCAGGATGGCGCTCAGCACATCTTTTTGCTCAGCCAGCCACAGGGAAAGCGCTTCACGCTGCTCGTCTTCAAGCGCTACCGGTGACTGCTCCAGCCATGTGTCGAGCAAATCCGCTGTATCAAGCATTTTGTCATACGCATCGGCTTCCTTTTTGCTGGTAAACGACATTTTTTCCTCACCTTCCCGAATGACTACGTATTTAACTTCAACCGCCATTTTTGCAGCCTCTTAAATTACCTGTATTTATGTACAGTATATTCTTTTTGAACCCCAAAATCAACCTGGTAATAAAGACAGACGCAAACGTTTTCGTATATACTACGCCCAGATAAAACAGGGGATTAATTTATGACGTTATTAGGCACAGCGCTGCGTCCCGCAGCAACGCGAGTGATGTTATTAGGCTCAGGTGAACTGGGTAAAGAAGTGGCGATCGAATGCCAACGCCTGGGTGTGGAAGTCATTGCAGTGGATCGTTACCCCGACGCGCCAGCCATGCACGTTGCCCATCGCTCATACGTTATCAACATGCTGGATGGCGAAGCATTGCGCGAGGTTGTCGGGCGCGAAAAGCCACATTATATCGTGCCGGAAATAGAGGCGATTGCCACGGATATGCTGGTAAAACTGGAACAGGAAGGGCAACACGTTGTGCCGTGCGCACGAGCGACCCAACTGACCATGAACCGCGAAGGGATCCGTCGCCTCGCCGCAGAGGAGCTGTCTTTACCAACCTCTTCTTTCCGCTTTGCAGACAGCGAAACTCGCTTTCGCGAGGCCGTCGCCGAAATAGGCTTTCCTTGCATCGTGAAGCCAGTAATGAGTTCCTCAGGTAAGGGGCAAAGCTTTATTCGTTCAGCCGATCGACTCACCGAAGCCTGGAACTATGCTCTACAGGGAGGCCGGGCAGGCGCCGGGCGTGTTATCGTCGAAGGCGTGGTAGATTTTGATTTTGAAATTACCCTGCTTACCGTTAGCGCCGTTGATGGCGTGCACTTTTGCGCGCCAGTAGGGCATCGTCAGGAAGATGGCGATTATCGTGAATCCTGGCAGCCTCAGCAGATGAGCGACCTGGCGCTGGCGCGCGCGCAGGATATTGCCCGTAAAGTCGTGCTGGCGTTAGGTGGCTACGGTCTGTTTGGCGTGGAGCTATTTGTCTGCGGTGATGAGGTGATTTTTAGCGAAGTCTCCCCTCGCCCACACGATACCGGAATGGTGACCTTAATATCGCAGGACCTGTCTGAGTTTGCCCTGCACGTTCGCGCATTTCTCGGTCTGCCCGTTGGCGAAATCCGTCAGTACGGGCCTTCCGCTTCCGCCGTTATTCTGCCGCAACTTACCAGCCAGAATGTGTCGTTTGATAACGTACAGGCCGCCGTGGGCGCTGGTCTGCAAGTACGATTCTTTGGTAAGCCGGAGATCGACGGGAGTCGTCGTTTAGGCGTGGTACTGGCTACAGCGCAGACCATTGAAGAGGCGGTTGAACGTGCGAAAAATGCCGCCGCACAGGTGAAAGTTACAGGATAAAAACCAGATCCGTAGGCCGGATAAGGCGTTGACGCGCCTTATCCGGCCTACGGTATACGCATTAACGGCTTACTGCTTCGCGCCTTCTACTGCTTCACGCGCCAGTTTAGTAATGCGATCGTAATCACCAGCTTCCAGCGCATCTGCTGGAACCAGCCAGGAACCCCCGATGCACAGCACGCTTTTCAGCGCCAGGTAGTCACGGTAGTTCGCCGGGGAGATACCACCGGTTGGGCAGAAACGCACCTGAGAGAACGGACCCGCAATCGCCTGCAGCGCTTTAGTACCGCCGTTCGCTTCTGCCGGGAAGAATTTGAACTCTTTTAATCCGTAGTCCATACCCAACATCAGTTCAGAAACGGTGCTGATACCTGGGATCAGCGGAATAGTCCCTTCCGTTGCGGCTTTTAACAGCGGCTCGGTCAGACCCGGGCTGATAGCAAACTGCGCACCGGCTTCAGTGACTTCAGCCAGTTGTTGCGGATTCAGTACAGTACCTGCGCCGACGATGGCGTCCGGAACTTCTTTCGCGATCGCGCGAATGGCATCCATCGCACATGCGGTACGTAAGGTCACTTCCAGAACGCGCACGCCACCTGCAACCAGCGCTTTTGCCATCGGCACCGCATGTTCCAGTTTATTAACCACAATAACCGGTACAACCGGGCCAGTGGTCAGGATTGCTTCTGCACTTGTCTTCCAGTTTTTCATCAGAGTTTTCTCTCGCCTGATTACAAAATAAGTCTTAAAAAGTGATACAGGTTGCGCCCTGCTCCGCTCCGGACAGCTTCTCACGCAACGCGCTGAACATTTCACGTCCAGTACCCACGCGCGATACGCTAAGGTCTGGAATGTGAGGCTGACGTGAAGCAAGTTCTTCTTCGTCAACCAGCAGCGTCAATTCACCTGTCTGTCCATTCACACGAATGATGTCGCCATCACGTACTTTTGCCAGCAGACCGCCATCATAGGCTTCTGGGGTTACATGGATTGCTGAAGGCACTTTACCTGAAGCACCTGAAAGTCGTCCATCGGTAACTAACGCAATTTTGAAACAACGGTCCAATAATACACCAAGTGGCGGCATGAGTTTATGTAATTCTGGCATTCCGTTCGCTTTTGGCCCCTGATGACGCACAACAACTACGCAATCGCGGTCAAGCAGACCCGCATCAAAGGCCGGTAACACATCGTGCTGACTTTCAAAAACAACTGCCGGGGCTTCTATAACCTGATTTTCGACCGGTACTGCCGACGTTTTCATCACTGCACGCCCGAGGTTACCGCTCAGCACTTTGGTACCGCCGTGGTGGGAGAAAGGTTGGTCAAAAGAGGCAATCACGTTGCTGTCCAGCGATTTCGCCGCCCCTTCGCGCCAGTCCAGTTCACCGTTGTTGAGCCACGGCTCCATGGTGTAACGCGATAAACCGAATCCGGCAACGGTATTCACATCTTCGTGCAGCAAACCCGCGTTCAGCAGCTCACGCATTAGAACCGGTACGCCGCCCGCCGCCTGGAAATGGTTAATATCCGCCGGACCGTTCGGGTACAAACGCGCCATCAGCGGCACGATATCGGACAGATCGGAGAAGTCATCCCAGTTAATCAGAATCCCGGCCGCACGCGCCATGGCCACCAGATGCATCGTATGGTTAGTTGAGCCCCCGGTCGCCAGCAGCGCCACAATTCCGTTCACCACCACTTTTTCATCGATCATTTTACCGATCGGCATCCATTCATTGCCGTTCCCGGTAAGACGCGTAACCTGACGGGCTGCAGCAGCGGTCAACGCTTCACGCAGCGGCGCATCCGGATGGACGAATGAAGAACCTGGCAGTTGCATCCCCATGAACTCCACGACCATCTGGTTAGTATTCGCCGTGCCGTAGAACGTACAGGTACCCGGTGCGTGATAGGACGCCGCCTCGGACTCAAGCAGCGCCATGCGATCAACTTTGCCTTCCGCATAGAGTTGACGAATACGCACTTTTTCTTTGTTCGCCAGGCCACTCGCCATCGGGCCGGAAGGAATGAAGATTGACGGCAGGTGACCGAATGACAGCGCCGCCATTACCAGGCCCGGGACAATTTTATCGCACACGCCGAGGAACAGTGCGCCATCGAACATATTGTGAGAGAGACCTACAGCGGCTGACATCGCAATCACTTCACGACTCAGCAGCGAAAGTTCCATCCCATCCTGTCCCTGGGTAACACCGTCACACATGGCCGGCACACCACCGGCAACCTGACCTACCGCATTGGCTTCATGCAGTGCTTTGCGAATGATCGCCGGATAATGTTCATACGGTTGATGCGCGGAAAGCATGTCGTTGTAGGAGGTAATGATCGCGATATTGTTACGCAGCATGCTTTTCAGCGATGCCTTGTCGTCCGGCTGACACGCGGCAAAGCCATGCGCCAGGTTACCGCATGCCAGTTGCGAACGATGAACGGTGGTCGATTTAGCTTGTTCAATACGGGCGAGATAGGCAGAACGTGTGTCGCGAGAACGTTCGACGATACGCTGTGTTACGCGTAACAAATTCGGATTCATAGAGGCTCCTAAAATTTATCTGTCAGAGCGGTAGGATTAACAATGCTTATCAGTCAGATTAAAAGTGCTGAATCGCTTGTTTGCCGTAGCTCAGGGGCAAAATCGTTTCAGGCAGTGTAATAAAAAAAGCCCCGCGGGTGAATCCACGCGAGGCTTAAAAGTGCAAAAATTATTCTGCAATCTGTGTTAGATCATGTTACCGGTAAAATAACCACTATGGGCTAGATGATATTTTACTCGAATTCGTTCCAGGAACGGCCATCACGGGTGATCATTGCCACAGAGGCAACCGGTCCCCAGGTCCCTGCCTGATACGGCTTCGGCGCATCGTTGTCCATTGCCCATGCTTCGGTAATTGAGTCGACCCACTTCCAGGCTTCTTCAACTTCATCACGACGCACAAACAGTGCCTGAATACCGCGCATCGTTTCAAGCAGCAGACGCTCATAGGCGTCAGCCAGGTGCGTCTGGTTGAAAGTTTCGGAATAGCTCAGATCAAGCTTAGTAATTTGCAGGTTATGCTTGTGATCCAGACCCGGCACTTTGTTCAGCACCTGGATATCAACACCTTCATCAGGCTGCAAACGAATAGTCAGCTTGTTCTGCGGCAGATCCTGCCAGGACTCTCTGAACAGATTCAGCTCAGGCGTTTTGAAGTAGACCACGACTTCAGAGCACTTCGTCGGTAAACGTTTACCGGTACGCAGGTAGAACGGAACGCCCGCCCAGCGCCAGTTATCGATATCCACACGGATCGCCACAAACGTTTCTGTATTGCTGCTCTTGTTCGCGCCCTCTTCTTCCAGATATCCCGGGACTTTTTTGCCCTGGGCAAAACCCGCGGTGTACTGACCGCGAACCGTTTTTTCACGCACGTTCGAGCGATCGATGCGACGCAGTGATTTCAGTACCTTCACTTTTTCATCGCGGATGCTGTCGGCGCTCAGGTCCGACGGCGGAGACATCGCAATCATGCACAAGATCTGCAGTAGGTGGTTTTGGATCATGTCGCGCATTTGACCGGCCTGGTCAAAATAGCCCCAGCGACCTTCAATACCCACTTCTTCCGCGACGGTAATTTCAACGTGATCGATCGTGCGGTTATCCCAGTTGTTTACAAACAGGGAGTTGGCAAAGCGCAGTGCCAGCAGGTTCAACACCGTCTCTTTGCCGAGATAGTGGTCGATACGATAAACCTGACACTCTTCGAAATATTCGCCGACCTGATCGTTGATCTCGCGGGATGTTGCCAGTGATGTTCCTAACGGTTTTTCCATCACGACGCGGGCAGGTTTAGCATTCAGCTTTGCTTCACCCAAACCTTTGCAGATTGCGCCAAAAGTGCTTGGCGGCATCGCGAAATAGTTAATAGTGGTACGTGATTTCTGATCCAGCATTTCACCCAGACGGCTAAATGCGGCGGTATCATTGACGTCCAGATTACAAAATTCCAGACGACCGCTGAGGGTCTCCCACAAACCTTCATCAATTTTTTCTTTCATGAAGGTTTCGAGCGCTTCGCGCACAACCTTGGTATAGGCTGCCTTGTCCCAGTCGGCACGCCCTACCCCGATAATACGGGTTTCCGGGTTAATCTGGCCGGCCTTTTCCAGTTGATACAGGGAAGGCAGCAATTTCCGCCGCGCCAGGTCACCCTTCGCGCCGAAAATGACCAGGTCACATGCCTGGGCTGTTTGCGTTACCGCCATGTCATTCTCCTCAATTAAGTGTCTGGTGCTTTTGCCAGACACTGGTTGTAATTTTATTACAGTGCACTGTACTGCTTTTACGTGAATCCGGAAACCGTAAACGCTTATCCAGCCGTGCTGTTACCGCGAACAGGCGTTTGATTGGCGTTTACCTCTGCAAAATGGATAAAAAAGTCGCTTTTTTTCGTACCTATGAAGAAGTAAGAAAACCAGACTCCGATCATGTAATGAAAAAAAACAACAACTATTCTGTCCATTTTGCCCCGTTCCTTCCTTAGCAGGGGTAATATCTAACAAATGTATCTCCCGATTTCCCCGTATCGCTGAAATCGCTTTTTCCCATGAGCCATGAGTCGACCTACATCATGAATATGCTGGAAAAAATCCAGTTAAAACTGGAACATTTGAGCAAGTCAGAACGTAAAGTCGCTGACATTATTCTTGCCTCACCCGACCGGGCAATCCATTCAAGCATCGCCGCGCTTGCGCTGGAAGCCAATGTTAGCGAGCCAACGGTGAACCGATTCTGTCGCAGTATGGATACGCGCGGCTTTCCTGATTTTAAACTGCATCTGGCGCAAAGTCTGGCAAATGGCACCCCATATGTTAATCGTAATGTGGATGAGGATGACAGCGTAGAATCATACACGGGAAAAATCTTCGAGTCGGCGATGGCAAGTCTTGACCACGTACGCCAGTCTCTGGATAACACCGCGGTAAACAGAGCGGTGGATTTGTTAACCCAAGCAAAGAAAATTGCCTTTTTTGGCCTTGGGTCTTCCGCCGCAGTAGCGCACGACGCGATGAACAAATTTTTTCGTTTTAACGTACCGGTGATCTATTCCGACGATATTGTACTGCAGCGCATGAGTTGCATGAATTGTAGCGACGACGACGTTATTGTGTTGATTTCGCATACCGGAAGAACCAAGAGTCTGGTTGAACTGGCGCAGTTGGCGAGGGAAAACGACGCGATGGTTATCGCCTTGACCTCTCCCGGTACGCCGCTGGCGCGTGAAGCAACGCTGGCCATTACCCTCGACGTACCGGAAGATACTGACATTTATATGCCCATGGTCTCTCGACTTGCTCAACTGACCGTGATAGATGTGCTGGCTACAGGATTTACTTTGCGCCGCGGGGCAAAATTTAGAGATAACTTGAAGCGTGTCAAGGAAGCACTCAAGGAATCGCGTTTTGATAAAGAATTACTCATCAAGAGTGATGATCGCTAAAAGCAATAACAATGTTCTACCCTTTTATCATCCGGGTCGTTCATTTACCGTCAATGTTTGAGAACGGCCGGATTAATGTTCACGCAACACCTAGTTGTTTCAGTCAACGGAGTATTACATGTCCAGAAGGCTTCGCAGAACCAAAATCGTTACCACGTTAGGCCCGGCAACTGATCGCGATAACAACCTCGAAAAAATTATCGCTGCGGGTGCGAACGTCGTACGTATGAACTTTTCGCACGGCTCTCCAGAAGATCACAAAATGCGGGCGGATAAGGTCCGTGAAATTGCCGCAAAACTGGGACGTCATGTAGCTATTTTGGGTGACCTGCAGGGACCTAAAATCCGCGTATCAACCTTTAAAGAAGGTAAAGTTTTTCTTAATGTTGGCGACAAGTTCCTGTTAGATGCCAACCTCGGCAAAGGCGAAGGCGACAAAGAAAAAGTCGGGATCGATTATAAAGGTCTGCCTGCTGACGTTGTGCCAGGCGATATCCTGCTACTTGACGACGGCCGCGTACAGCTTAAGGTGCTGGAAGTTCAGGGTATGAAAGTCTTCACCGAAGTCACCGTCGGTGGCCCGCTGTCCAACAATAAAGGCATCAACAAACTGGGCGGCGGTCTTTCTGCTGAAGCCCTGACCGAAAAAGATAAAGCTGACATCGTCACTGCAGCGCAAATCAGCGTTGACTACCTGGCAGTCTCCTTCCCTCGCTGCGGCGAAGATCTGAACTATGCCCGCCGTCTGGCGCGCGACGCTGGCTGCGACGCGAAAATTGTCGCCAAGGTAGAACGTGCGGAAGCTGTCTGCGACCAGAATGCGATGGATGACATCATCCTGGCTTCTGACGTGGTGATGGTGGCGCGTGGCGACCTGGGCGTTGAAATCGGCGATCCTGAGCTGGTAGGTATTCAAAAAGCGTTGATTCGTCGCGCGCGTCAGCTGAACCGTGCGGTCATTACCGCCACACAGATGATGGAGTCGATGATTACCAACCCAATGCCGACCCGTGCGGAAGTGATGGACGTGGCTAACGCCGTTCTGGACGGTACCGATGCCGTTATGCTCTCTGCAGAAACGGCAGCAGGCCAGTACCCGGCAGAAACCGTCGCGGCAATGGCTCGCGTATGCCTGGGTGCCGAGAAGATCCCGAGCATCAATGTCTCCAAACACCGTCTTGACGTGCAGTTTGACAACGTCGAAGAAGCGATTGCTATGTCAGCGATGTATGCCGCTAACCACCTGAAAGGGGTAACCGCTATCATCGCGATGACTGAGTCTGGTCGTACCGCGCTGATGACCTCTCGTATCAGTTCTGGTCTGCCGATTTTCGCGATGTCTCGTCATGAGCGTACGCTGAATCTGACCTCTCTGTATCGCGGTGTCACCCCGGTTCACTTTGACAGCGAAACTGATGGCGTGGTTGCCGCCAATCAAGCGGTGAACCTGCTGCGCGATAAAGGTTATCTGGTCTCCGGTGATCTGGTGATTGTGACCCAGGGCGATGTCATGAGCACCATTGGCTCCACCAACACTACGCGTATTCTGACTGTCGAATAACGCCAGCGTTTGATGTAAAAAAGCCTCTCGTTTGAGAGGCTTTTTTTTATTTCTTCGGATAGAGATCTTTGCGTTTATATGGCTCAATTTCACCGGGTTTACGCGTCTTAAGCAGCTTTAAAATCCAGGTGTATTGCTCAAGGTGTGGCGCAACAAAAATTTCCACCTCTTCGTTCATTCGTCTGGCAATGGTGTGATCATCCGCAGTCAGAATGTCATCCATCGGAGGACGTACCTGGATCGTCAGGCGGTGCGTTTTACCATCATATACCGGGAACAGAGGCACCACGCGCGCATGGCACACCTTCATCAGACGGCCAATCGCCGGTAACGTTGCTTTATAGGTAGCAAAAAAGTCCACAAACTCGCTGTGTTCAGGACCATGGTCCTGATCCGGCAGATAGTATCCCCAATATCCCTGACGTACAGACTGAATAAATGGTTTGATACCGTCGTTACGCGCATGCAGGCGACCACCGAAACGACGGCGCACTGTGTTCCATACGTAATCGAATACCGGGTTTCCCTGGTTGTGGAACATCGCCGCCATTTTCTGCCCCTGAGAGGCCATCAACATCGCCGGGATGTCCACCCCCCAGCCATGAGGAACGAGAAAAATCACCTTTTCATCGTTGCGACGCATCTCTTCGATGATATCCAGGCCTTGCCAGTCAACCCGACTCTGAATTTTCTCCGGGCCGCGTATCGCCAGTTCCGCCATCATGACCATCGCCTGAGGCGCGGTCGCGAACATTTCATCGACAATAGCATCGCACTCGGCTTCACTACGCTCAGGAAAGCAGAGAGACAAATTGATTAATGCTCTGCGACGTGAGCTTTTTCCCAGTCTTCCGGCGAGCCGTCCGAGCTTCGCCAGAACAGGATCGCGGAATGATGCTGGCGTTAACGCAATCCCGGCTATCGCCGCCACGCCAAGCCAGGCGCCCCAGTAGCGCGGATGGCGAAATGATTTGTGAAACTCAGGGATATACTCAATATTCTTTTTTTTCGTTTCCATGCTCTTCCAGTGTCTGGTATCGCGAAAAGTAAATCTGCTGATAGTGTAGCGGCGCACCGTGCGCCGTACAAAATAAAAAAGCCGGCACGCATCGCGTACCGGCTCTGTCAGTGTGCTAATTAATCGAAACGCAGCTGAGGAACAACTTCTTTCACCTGTGCCAGGTAATCAGTGCGATCTGAGCCAGTCAACCCTTCTGTACGCGGCAGTTTCGCCGTCAGTGGGTTAACAGCCTGCTGGTTGATCCACACTTCGTAATGCAGGTGCGGACCCGTTGAGCGTCCGGTATTGCCTGACAGCGCGATACGGTCGCCACGTTTCACTTTTTGTCCTGGCTTAACCAACAGCTTACGCAAGTGCATATAACGTGTGGTGTAGGTGCGACCATGACGTACCGCAACATAATAGCCAGCGGCGCCGCTGCGCTTCGCGACAACAACTTCACCATCACCTACCGACAGCACTGGCGTGCCCTGCGGCATCGCAAAGTCGACACCTTTATGCGGTGCCACGCGTCCCGTTACCGGGTTCAGGCGACGCGGGTTAAAGTTCGAGGAGATGCGGAACTGTTTCGCCGTTGGGAAACGCATAAAGCCTTTCGCCAGTCCGGTACCATTACGGTCATAGAACTTACCGTCTTCAGCACGGATGGCGTAATAATCTTTGCCTTCAGAACGCAAACGCACACCCAACAGCTGGCTTTGCTCACGTTTGCCGTCGAGCATTTCGCGAGACATCAGCACCGAGAACTCATCGCCTTTTTTCAGTTTGCGGAAATCCATCTGCCACTGCATGGCCTTGATCACCGCACTGATTTCAGAGCTGGTCAGCCCGGCATCTTTAGCACTGGCGACGAAGCTCCCACCGACTGTGCCTTTGATACGGCTGTTAACCCAGTCGCCCTGCTGCATTTCGCTACTCATTTTGAAACCCGTCGCGGTGCGATCGTAAGTACGGGTTTCGCGACGAGAGACTTCCCAGGTCAGGCGTTGCAGGTCACCTTCCGCACTTAGCGTCCAGGAAAGTTGCTGACCAATTTTCAGGTTACGCAACTCTTTATCGGAAGCAGCAAGCTGGCTGATGTCACCCATATCGATGCCGTACTGATTCAGAATACTGCTCAGCGTATCGCCCGTAGAGACGACATACTCATGCACACCGGCCTCACCAGACGTTTTGTCATCCAGTTCATCCTGGGGGATAGCTTCATCTTCCTGAGCGGCCTGATCGATAGGTTCGCTGGCCTCAGGCAACAGTGAACGAATCTCGCTTTTTTCCAGCTCGATAGTTTTGACGATGGGTGCAGAATCGGGGTGGTAAACATAGGGCCGCCACACAGCGACGGCCAATGTCAGTACAGTAAGCGACCCCAGCATAACGCGATGGGGTCGAGGCAGATTATTAAATGCCAGAGCGACAGAGCGGGCTATCTGTTGCACGTATTCACTTCCTCATTAATCTCCTTTCAGGCAGCTCGCATACTGGTTGGCTAATTGGTTCAAAAACGCTGAATAGCTTGTTTTACCCAGTTTGATATTCGTTCCGAGCGGATCCAACGTTCCCATTCGAACGGTTGTCCCTCTCGCGACGGCTTCAACGACCGCTGGCCTGAACTGTGGCTCAGCAAAAACGCAGGTTGCTTTTTGCTCAACCAACTGTGTTCTTATTTCATGTAAACGCTGCGCACCAGGTTGAATCTCAGGGTTCACGGTAAAGTGACCAAGCGGCGTTAGTCCGTAGTGTTTCTCGTAGTAGCCATAGGCGTCATGAAAAACGAAATAACCTTTACCCTTGAGCGGCGCGAGCTCGTTACCTACCTGCTTATCGGTTGCGGCTAATTGTGCCTCAAAATCCTTCAGGTTGGCGTCAAGTTTGGCTCGACTTTGCGGCATAAGTTCCACTAATTTTTCATGGATTGCAACCGCTGAGGCCCGCGCTATCTCTGGGGAGAGCCAAAGATGCATGTTGTAATCGCCATGATGGTGATGCTCGTCACTTTTTTCACCACCAGCATCATTGTGTCCATGATCGTCATCGTCGTCGTCAGCACCTTTCATGAGTAACGGTTTCACGTCATTAAGCTGCGCAATCGTTACCTGTTTCGCGTTAGGAATATTCTTGACTGACTTTTCCATAAACGCTTCCATCTCAGGTCCAATCCACACGACTAAGTCCGCGCCCTGTAAGCGTTTTACGTCTGAAGGACGGAGTGAGTAATCGTGTTCGGAAGCCCCGTCAGGCAGCAGAACCTGGGTATCAGTTACCCCATCAGCAATGGCTGAAGCAATAAATCCCAGCGGCTTAAGAGACGCCACGACAGCGGCATTTGCCACCTGTGTTGCACTACCCCAAAGAGCAGCGGATAATGCTGCGAAAAGAAGCGTATTTTTATGTAACATAATGCGACCAATCATCGTAATGAATGTAAGAAATGTGATATTATAACATTCTATAACTTCTGCAAGACTAAAATTGATATGACGACTTTGGTTTCACTGGAAAATGTCTCGGTCTCTTATGGTCAACGCCGCGTCCTTTCTGACGTATCGCTTGAACTTCGACCCGGTAAAATTTTGACGCTTCTCGGCCCGAATGGCGCCGGCAAGTCTACGCTGGTGCGCGTTGTTTTAGGGCTGGTAGCGGCTGATGAGGGAGTTATCAAGCGTAATGGTCAATTGCGGATTGGCTATGTGCCGCAAAAGCTATACCTCGATACCACGCTTCCGCTGACGGTAAGTCGTTTTCTGCGCTTACGTCCAGGCACCAAAAAAGAGGATATCCTTCCGGCGCTGAAGCGCGTTCAGGCCGGGCATCTGATGAATGCACCGATGCAAAAACTCTCTGGCGGGGAAACGCAACGCGTCCTGTTGGCCCGGGCTTTATTGAATAAGCCTCAACTACTAGTCCTTGATGAGCCAACTCAGGGTGTGGATGTCAATGGTCAGGTCGCACTGTACGATCTTATCGACCAGTTACGACGCGAACTGGATTGCGCCGTACTGATGGTTTCCCATGACCTGCATCTGGTGATGGCTAAAACCGATGAAGTGCTGTGCCTCAACCATCATATTTGCTGTTCCGGCGCGCCGGAAGTGGTTTCCATGCACCCGGAATTCATCTCAATGTTCGGGCAACGCGGCGCCGAACAACTCGGAATTTACCGTCATAATCATAATCATCGCCACGATTTACAGGGTCGTATCGTCTTACGCCGGGGAAATGGTCACTCATGATTGAATTGTTATTACCCGGTTGGTTAGCCGGGATCATGCTGGCCTGTGCCGCTGGCCCACTCGGCTCGTTCGTCGTCTGGCGTCGCATGTCTTATTTTGGTGATACGCTGGCCCACGCCTCACTGCTGGGTGTCGCTTTTGGTCTGCTGTTGAATGTAAATCCTTTCTATGCCGTCATTGCCGTGACCCTGCTGCTGGCGGCCGGTCTGGTATGGCTGGAGAAGCGCCCTCACCTCGCGATCGATACCTTGCTCGGTATTATGGCGCACAGCGCGTTGTCATTGGGGCTGGTTGTCGTCAGCTTGATGTCAAACATCCGCGTGGATCTGATGGCCTACCTGTTTGGTGATTTACTCGCCGTGACGCCAGAAGATCTCATCTCCATCGCTATTGGCGTGGTTATCGTTCTGGCGATTCTGTTCTGGCAGTGGCGCAACCTGCTGTCAATGACAATCAGTCCGGACCTGGCCTTTGTTGATGGCGTGAAGCTGCAACGCGTTAAGCTGCTGCTGATGCTGGTTACAGCTTTAACTATCGGTGTGGCGATGAAGTTTGTCGGGGCGCTGATTATCACCTCGCTGCTGATCATCCCTGCGGCAACCGCCCGTCGTTTCGCCCGTACGCCGGAACAGATGGCCGGCGTCGCCGTTGGTGTGGGTATGATAGCGGTTACAGGGGGTCTGACCTTCTCAGCCTTTTATGATACCCCAGCAGGGCCATCCGTTGTGCTGTGTGCCGCGCTGCTGTTTATCTTCAGTATGATGAAAAAGCAGGCAAGCTAAACGTGTGTTGCCCGGTGGCATTGCGCTTACCGGGCCTACAAAATCGCCCAGGCCTGATGAATGTAGCGACTTCAGGCGTTAAGGCATCTCTGGCGGCGTGATCCCGAAATGGTTCCAGGCGCGCACCGTTGCCATTCTTCCGCGCGGCGTACGTTGCAGAAAACCTTGCTGAATCAGATACGGCTCCAGCACATCCTCAATGGTTTCACGTTCTTCCCCGATTGCCGCTGCCAGGTTATCCAGGCCGACCGGTCCACCGAAGAATTTATCGATCACCGCCAGCAGCAGCTTGCGGTCCATATAATCGAAGCCTTCCGCGTCGACGTTGAGCATATCCAGCGCCTGAGCGGCGATATCCGCCGAAATGGTGCCGTCATGCTTCACCTCGGCAAAATCACGTACCCGGCGTAATAAACGGTTGGCGATACGCGGCGTACCGCGGGCGCGACGCGCCACTTCCAACGCCCCTTCATCGCTCATTTCAAGTCCCATGAAGCGGGCGCTACGTCCGACAATGTGCTGCAGATCGGCAACCTGATAGAACTCCAGGCGCTGCACAATACCAAAGCGATCACGCAGCGGGGACGTTAACGACCCGGCGCGCGTCGTCGCCCCAATCAGGGTAAACGGTGGCAGATCGATCTTAATTGAACGTGCAGCAGGCCCTTCGCCAATCATGATATCCAGCTGATAATCTTCCATCGCCGGATACAGCACCTCTTCCACCACCGGTGACAGGCGATGGATCTCATCGATAAACAGCACATCGTGGGGTTCAAGGTTAGTGAGCATAGCCGCCAGATCGCCCGCTTTCTCCAGTACCGGTCCGGATGTGGTACGCAGGTTGACGCCCATTTCATTGGCAACAATATTGGCAAGCGTGGTTTTACCGAGGCCAGGAGGGCCGAAAATCAGCAGGTGATCGAGGGCATCACCACGCAGCTTAGCCGCCTGGATAAAAATCTCCATTTGCGAGCGTACCTGAGGCTGGCCAATATACTCTTCCAGCAATTTAGGGCGGATCGCACGATCCACCAGGTCTTCAGGTGTCGTGCTGACAGCCGAAATCAGGCGATCTGCTTCAATCATCCTTTACCTCACAATGCCGCGCGAAGCGCTTCACGAATCAGGGTTTCACTGCTGGCATCAGGGCGGGCAATTTTGCTCACCATGCGGCTGGCTTCCTGTGGTTTATAGCCTAACGCCACCAACGCAGCAACCGCTTCCTGCTCGGCGTCCTCCGTTGCCGGACTTGCCGGAGAGGTAAGGACGAGATCTGCCGCCGGGGTGAAGAGATCACCATGCAGACCTTTAAAGCGGTCCTTCATTTCAACAATCAAACGCTCGGCAGTTTTCTTTCCAATACCAGGTAGCTTCACCAGCGCGCCAAGCTCTTCACGTTCAACGGCATTCACGAACTGCTGGGCAGACATACCGGAAAGGATCGCCAGTGCCAGCTTCGGGCCTACGCCGTTGGTTTTAATTAACTCTTTAAATAGCGTGCGTTCTTGCTTGTTGTTGAAGCCATACAGCAACTGCGCGTCTTCACGAACTACAAAATGGGTGAAGATAATCGCTTCCTGTCCGGCTTCCGGCAGCTCGTAAAAACAGGTCATGGGCATATGCACTTCATAGCCGACGCCGCCGGTTTCCAGAAGGACCAGCGGGGGTTGTTTTTCAAGAATGATGCCTCTGAGTCTGCCTATCACGTGACGCTCCTGCGTTAAGGGCTAAAAGGTAATGCGCTATCATAAAAAAAGGCTGGATAGATATCCAGCCTCATTTGTCACTAACGTAACCGACCTCGCGCCAGATTCAGCCTCGACTCGCTCATTTGCATGGCATTCTGACTGACATGGCAGTGGGTAATGGCAATCGCCAACGCATCCGCGGCGTCCGCCTGCGGGTTGGCGGGCAGCTTCAGCAGCGTACGCACCATGTGCTGTACCTGGCTTTTTTCCGCACTACCGATACCAACCACGGTCTGTTTTACCTGGCGGGCCGCGTATTCAAAGACCGGAAGTTCCTGATTGGTCGCCGCAACGATTGCCACGCCGCGCGCCTGCCCCAGCTTTAGCGCCGAGTCGGCATTCTTCGCCATAAAAACCTGCTCAATGGCAAAATAGTCCGGCTGGAACTGGGTGATGATCTCCGTCACGCCCGCATAAATTAGCTTCAAACGTGACGGAAGATCGTCGACTTTGGTGCGAATACAGCCGCTGCCGAGGTAGGTCAGTTGCCTGCCGACCTGACGGATTACGCCATAACCGGTAATGCGTGACCCCGGGTCAATGCCGAGAATAATAGACATCACGCATCTCCTGTTACTTTATGGCTTAACCACATCATTCTAAGGTCGCAGCGACCTCATCGGAGATTTCACCGTTGTGGTAAACTTCCTGTACGTCGTCGCAGTCTTCCAGCATATCGATCAGACGCATCAGTTTCGGTGCCGTTTCAGCATCCATGTCCGCTTTAGTGGATGGGATCATCGTCACTTCAGCGCTGTCTGCTTTCAGGCCAGCCGCTTCCAGCGCGTCACGCACTTTGCCCATCTCTTCCCAGGCAGTGTAAACATCAATCGCGCCATCATCATAGGTCACAACATCTTCCGCGCCAGCTTCCAGAGCTGCTTCCATGATGGTGTCTTCATCGCCTTTCTCAAAAGAGATCACGCCTTTTTTGCTGAACAGGTAAGCCACGGAGCCGTCGGTGCCCAGATTACCGCCGGTTTTGCTGAACGCATGACGCACTTCAGCCACGGTACGGTTACGGTTGTCAGACAGGCATTCAATCATCACGGCGGTGCCGCCAGGACCGTAACCTTCATAGATGATGGTTTCCATGTTCGAGTCTTCATCACCGCCCACGCCACGCGCGATGGCACGGTTCAGGGTGTCACGGGTCATGTTGTTGGACAGCGCTTTATCCACCGCCGCGCGCAGACGCGGGTTAGCATCCGGATCGCCACCGCCCAGTTTAGCCGCCGTTACCAGCTCGCGAATGATTTTGGTAAAAATTTTACCGCGTTTAGCATCCTGAGCGGCTTTACGATGTCTGGTGTTGGCCCATTTACTATGACCTGCCATAAATAATATCTCCAAAAAGCGCGCCTTCTCAGGCGACGTTAATCACAAATTCTTCAATCGCCTGCCGATTACTCCACGACTTGGTTAACTGGGCGGCTTCAACCGCATTAACCCAACGATAGGTCAGATGTTCGGTGAACACGATCTCTCGTTCTGAGGGAAGAGCCAGGCAAAACCAGGATTCAGTATTACGCTCAATTCCCGGCGCATAGCGATGACGTAAATGGCGAAAAATCTCAAACTCCACCGTGCGCTGACAGTCAATTAAGGTCAGTTGCTCAGTCGCAACATCAATGGCGACCTCTTCCTTTACTTCGCGCATGGCGGCCTGCGACGCGGTTTCACCCTCTTCCAGGCTGCCGGTGACCGACTGCCAGAAGTCAGGATCGTCGCGTCGCTGTAACATCAGCACTCTCCCGGTGTCCTTTGCATAAATCACGACCAACACCGAGACAGGCTGTTTGTACTTCATATCAGTTATTCTCGGCCTTCTTCACAACCTGAATGCTCAGTTCCGCCAGCGCAGCTTCGTTAGCGAAACTTGGCGCTTCAGTCATCAGACACGCGGCTGCCGTCGTTTTCGGGAAGGCAATAACGTCTCGAATGTTATCAGTACCCGTCAGCAACATGGTCAGACGATCCAGACCAAATGCCAGGCCCGCATGCGGCGGTGTACCATATTTTAGCGCATCCAGCAGGAAGCCGAATTTCTCGCGCTGCTCTTGCTCGTTAATGCCCAGAATACCGAATACGGTCTGCTGCATATCACCGTTGTGAATACGGACGGAACCACCACCTACTTCATAGCCGTTGATAACCATATCGTAAGCGTTGGCAACCGCATCTTCCGGCGCAGCTTTCAGCTCAGCAGCGGTCATGTCTTTCGGCGAGGTGAACGGGTGGTGCATCGCGGTCAGACCGCCTTCACCATCGTCTTCAAACATCGGGAAGTCGATGACCCACAGCGGCGCCCATTTCGACTCGTCGGTAATGCTCAGATCTTTACCCAGTTTCAGACGCAGCGCGCCCATCGCGTCGGCAACCACTTTCTTGTTGTCGGCACCGAAGAAAATCATGTCGCCGTCTTGCGCACCGGTACGCGCCAGAATCGCTTCCACGATTTCTGCGTTCAGGAACTTAGCCACCGGGCTGGTGATACCTTCCAGACCTTTCGCGCGCTCGGTGACTTTGATGTAAGCCAGGCCTTTCGCGCCGTAGATCTTAATAAAGTTACCGTAATCATCGATCTGCTTACGGCTTAAGCTCGCACCGCCCGGTACGCGCAGGGCTGCGACACGGCCTTTCGGATCGTTCGCCGGACCAGAGAACACCGCGAACTCAACGTCTTTTACCAGATCGGCGACGTCAACCAGCTCCATTGGGTTACGCAGGTCTGGTTTATCGGAGCCGTAACGGCGCTCAGCCTCGGCAAAGGTCATGATCGGGAAATCACCGAGATCCACACCTTTCACTTCCAGCCACAGATTACGCACTAACGCTTCCATCACTTCTCGCACCTGCGGCGCAGTCATGAAGGATGTCTCCACATCGATCTGGGTAAATTCAGGCTGACGGTCAGCACGTAAGTCTTCATCGCGGAAGCATTTTACGATCTGATAGTAGCGGTCAAAGCCAGACATCATCAGCAGCTGTTTGAACAGCTGAGGAGACTGCGGCAGCGCGTAAAACTTGCCTTTATGAACGCGGGAAGGCACCAGATAGTCGCGCGCGCCTTCCGGCGTCGCTTTGGTCAACATCGGGGTTTCGATGTCGAGGAAGCCGTGATCGTCCATAAAACGACGAACCAGGCTGGTAATTTTGGCGCGTGTTTTCAGGCGCTGCGCCATTTCAGGACGACGCAGATCCAGATAACGATACTTCAGACGCGCTTCTTCGGTATTGACGTGGTTAGAGTCCAGCGGCAGTGAGTCTGAGCGGTTGATGATGGTCAGATCGGACGCCAGTACTTCAATTTCGCCAGTCGCCATATCGGCATTGACGTTTTTCGCATCACGCGCACGCACGGTGCCCGTAACCTGGATGCAGAACTCATTACGCAGTTCGGAGGCCAGCTTTAACGCGTCCGCACGGTCCGGATCGAAAAATACCTGCACGATACCTTCGCGGTCGCGCATATCGATAAAGATCAGGCTACCAAGATCACGACGACGGTTGACCCAACCACACAGAGTCACCTGCTGCCCCTCGTGGGACAGACGTAGCTGCCCGCAATATTCTGTACGCATGAGATATCCCTTAACTTTGCCGCAGGCGGATTGTCACCTGTCTCGCAGATGACGAAGTCGCAGCTTTAGCTGAATGTCACAACTGAATGAAAAAAGGCGGCTATTATACTGGAAATTCTGCCGCACGATAAGTCCGGTACTGACTGTACGCCTGTTTCCTCGACGGGCATTGCGTAATCTCACAAAAAATAACAAAAATTGTCGTCCCTTTCACACTGATTCGCGATTAAGGTGTAACGGAATTCTTATTTTTTACTGGAGTGACCATGCTGGAACTGAACGCAAAAACAACCGCCCTTGTCGTTATTGACTTACAGGAAGGGATCCTGCCTTTCGCTGGCGGACCACATACGGCACACGATGTGGTTACCCGCGCCGCACGGTTGGCGGAAAAATTTCGTGCTAAGGGTTCTCCAGTAGTAATGGTACGCGTTGGCTGGTCTGACGATTACGCCGAAGCGCTGAAACAACCGGTTGATGCCCAGGCCCCGGCCAAAGCGTTACCCGACAACTGGTGGGATTATCCGCAAGCTTTGGGCAAATGCGCCAGCGATCTGGAAGTCACCAAGCGTCAGTGGGGAGCGTTCTACGGTACCGATCTCGAGCTACAGTTGCGCCGCCGGGGTATCAATACCATCGTTCTGTGTGGCATCTCCACGAATATTGGCGTGGAATCCACCGCACGAAACGCGTGGGAGCTAGGTTTTAATCTGATCGTTGCGGAAGATGCCTGTAGCGCCGCCAGTGCTGATCAGCATCAGGGCAGCATGACACACATTTTCCCACGTATTGCGCGCGTTCGCAGCGTGGACGAGATCCTGCAAGCGTTATGATCTATATCGGCTTACCCCAGTGGTCGCACCCGAAATGGGTGCGACTTGGGATCACCAGCCTGGAAGAGTATGCCCGCCACTTTAACTGCGTTGAGGGCAACACCACGCTGTATGCGCTGCCAAAAGCCGAGATTGTCACCCGCTGGCATGCACAAACCACCGATGCGTTTCGATTTTGTTTTAAGTTTCCGGCCACTATTTCACATCAGGCCGCGTTGCGTAACTGTGATGATTTGGTACAGGAATTTTTCACGCGCATGTCACCGCTGGAAGCGCGCATCGGGCAATACTGGTTGCAATTACCCGCCACCTTCGCCCCACGCGACCTGTCTGCTCTGTGGCCGTTTCTCGACGCGCTCCCCAAATCCTTTACCTACGGTGTCGAAGTTCGCCATCCGGATTTCTTTGCCAAAGGCGAAGCCGAGCAGCAACTGAACCGCGGCCTGCATGAGCGAGGTGTAAATAGGGTTATCCTGGACAGTCGCCCGGTGCATGCCGCCATCCCGCATACTGAAGCGATACGCGAAGCACAACGTAAAAAACCGAAGGTTCCGGTTCATGTAGTGGTAACGGCCAATCATCCGATGGTGCGTTTTATCGGTAGCGATGATATGGCACAAAACCGGCAGTTATTTGCAGTTTGGTTAACCAAACTGGCGCTGTGGCAACAGTCCACCACACCGTATTTATTTTTGCATACGCCGGATATCGCGCAGGCCCCGGAGCTTGTAGACACGTTATGGGCGGATTTACGTAACGCCCTGCCAGAGATCGGATCAGCACCGTCTATTCCACAGCAATCTTCTCTTTTCTGAAATTGCCACCTATCATAGACAGTGCCATCTGCCATTTTAAAGGGAGTTTGTATGGTAAGCGCGCTTTATGCCGTATTGGGTGCGTTATTGTTAATAAAGTTCTCATTTGACGTCGTTCGCCTGCGTATGCAGTACCGCGTTGCTTATGGTGACGGTGGTTTTAGCGAACTGCAAAGCGCTATCCGTATTCATGGTAATGCGGTGGAGTATATTCCTGTCGCGTTAGTGCTGTTGTTATTTATGGAAATGAACGGCGCAGAAACGTGGATGGTGCATATTTGCGGACTGATGTTGATTGCCGGACGACTGATGCATTATTACGGATTCCACCACCGGCTTTTCCGCTGGCGGCGTTCAGGCATGAGCGCGACCTGGTGTTCGCTGTTGCTAATGGTGCTGGCGAATCTTTGGTATATGCCCTGGGAGTTGGTTTTCTCCCTGCATTAGCGCACAATACGCCACTTTATTTTTCCCGGATTTTTACGTTATGTCTCACCGCGACACGCTTTTTTCTGCGCCTATCGCCAGTCTGGGTGACTGGACCTTTGATGAACGGGTAGCTGAAGTCTTCCCGGATATGATCCAGCGTTCCGTTCCCGGCTACTCCAATATCATTTCGATGATTGGCATGCTGGCCGAACGTTTCGTCCAACCCAACACGCAGGTCTACGATCTCGGCTGCTCTCTGGGCGCGGCGACGCTCTCAGTGCGTCGCAATATTCATCACGAGAATTGCAAAATTATTGCCATTGATAATTCCCCGGCGATGGTGGAGCGCTGCCGTCGCCATATTGACGCTTATAAGGCCCCTACTCCGGTTGAAGTCATCGAAGGCGATATTCGCGACATTACTCTCGAAAACGCCTCGATGGTGGTGCTGAATTTTACCCTGCAGTTCCTTGAGCCAGCTGAGCGCCAGGCATTGTTGGATAAGATTTATCAGGGACTGAATCCCGGTGGCGCGCTGGTGCTGTCGGAAAAATTCAGTTTCGAAGACGCTCAAGTTGGCGAGCTGCTGTTCAACATGCACCACGACTTCAAACGCGCAAACGGCTATAGCGAACTGGAAATCAGCCAGAAGCGCAGCATGCTGGAGAACGTGATGTTGACCGACTCCGTAGAAACACACAAAGCGCGCCTGCATCAGGCTGGTTTTGAGCACAGCGAATTGTGGTTCCAGTGCTTCAACTTTGGTTCCCTGGTGGCGCTGAAAGCTGAGGTCAGCGCATGATCGACTTTGGTAACTTTTATCAACTGATTGCCAAAAATCACCTTTCCCATTGGCTGGAAACGCTTCCGGCGCAAATCGCTGCCTGGCAGCGCGATCAGCATGGCTTATTTAAGCAGTGGTCGAATGCGGTGGAGTTTTTGCCAGAGTTAACGCCGTATCGTCTGGACTTACTGCATAGCGTCACCGCAGAAAGCGAGCAACCGCTCAGCGACGGTCAACTCAAACGCATCGACACTCTGATGCGGAACCTGATGCCATGGCGGAAAGGGCCATACTCGCTGTACGGCGTCAATATCGATACCGAATGGCGCTCAGACTGGAAATGGGATCGCGTCCTGCCGCATTTATCGGATCTTACCGGGCGTACCATTCTCGATGTCGGCTGCGGCAGCGGATATCACATGTGGCGTATGATTGGCGCGGGGGCGCACCTGGCGGTTGGCATCGATCCTACGCAATTGTTCCTGTGCCAGTTTGAAGCGGTGCGTAAACTGCTGGGCAACGATCAGCGTGCGCATCTGCTGCCGCTGGGTATTGAACAGCTTCCGGCGCTCAACGCCTTTGATACCGTGTTTTCCATGGGCGTGCTGTATCATCGACGTTCCCCGCTGGAACACCTGTGGCAGTTGAAAGATCAGTTGGTTAAAGAGGGTGAACTGGTACTGGAAACGCTGGTAGTCGAGGGTGATGAAAATACCGTACTGGTGCCGGGTGACCGCTACGCGCAGATGCGTAACGTCTATTTTATCCCGTCTGCGTTGGCGCTAAAAAACTGGCTGGAAAAATGCGGATTTGTTGATGTACGCATCGCCGATGTCTGCGTCACCACTACCGAAGAGCAGCGTCGCACCGAGTGGATGATAACCGAATCGCTGGCCGATTTCCTCGACCCGAACGACCACAGTAAAACGGTAGAAGGCTACCCCGCCCCATTACGTGCGGTATTGATTGCGCGTAAACCGTAATGGATTGCCGAATGACCGTTACGTATAGCACCGTTTCTCCAAAATAGTTCAAGTTGCAGCATGGCGGCAACGCAGCAAATCCCCGGGAGCGTAGATAACTACGTGACCGGGGTGCGCGAGGCGGCCAACGCTGCTGCGGCCTGAAATATGAAGGAGAAAAAAAGGCCCCTGTTGAAATTGCAGGGGCCTGGTACGAGCAAGCATCATATTGGGCGACATGATGCAACGGTAAAAATCAGCTGGCCTGATGGCGTGCCATGATTGCTTTCATTTCAGCAACCGCCGCTCCGTCTACCGCATAGCGAGAATACTCATCCGCCTGCGTATCCGAAGACATTGACAACCCCGAATTGCGATAACGCATTGGGGAAGCCAGCCATACTCCGGCAGAACTATGGACTTCCTGCACTCCAGCATCCAGGAACAGGGACAAATTCGAGGCGCGAACCCCCGCTCCGGCCATAATGATTGGAGCACCCGCCAGCGCAATAAGTTCCATTATTTTTGTTAAACCTTGCACTGCATCTGATTTTTGCCCGGAAGTCAGTACCCTGGCGATGCCCAATTCAGATAATTTTTGTAACGCATTGAGTGGGTTAGCGCACATATCAAACGCCCGATGAAAAGTAACATTCAGCGGACCGGCAGCAGCCATTATTTTTTCCATGCGCGGCATATCGACATTGCCATCCACATCTAAAATACCGGTCACCAGCCCTGGAAATCCCAGTTCTCTGACCATCGCAATATCATCCAGCATTGCCGCGAATTCACCGTCGGTATAACAAAAATCCCCTCCACGTGGGCGGATAATGGGGTTGACGGGAATAGCCACATGCTGGCGAACCGAACGCAATACGCCCAGTGACGGCGTTAAGCCCCCTTCTTTGGGCGCCGCGCAAAGCTCAATGCGATGCGCGCCGTTTTGCTGCGCCGTAAGCGCGCATTCCATGCTGTAACAGCAAACTTCCAGTAAGGCCATGTTCACTCCTGTCGCTCACTTGCCACAATGGTTTCAATCGACCACGGATGAAACTTTATCGTCACACTGCCATCGCTGACCGCCAGCGTAGGATTCGGTAAACGCTCCCGCTCTCCTTTCGGTGAGCTGGTTTTCACAAAGATGCCCGGCTGACTCAGGCCTTGATCGGAAAGCAGCGCCAACGCTCGCGCATTCAGCGTCTCCGCATCTCCCGGCAGGACAATCTCAATATGTTCCCAACCTTCATGTGGATAACGCTTTTCTCCCGGCCACGGCAGCTCTACGATAGAAAATGTCCAGTGCAGGACGCAAACCGGCTCATGGAGTTTGAACAGGCAAATGGGTCTGCCATTGATGATGTTCTCTGACAATAATTCACCGCACTGCTCAAATCCACGACGCCAGCGCTCTGCGGTAGTATTTTGATGACAACGCAAAGAAATGTGATCGGCTTCAAGCGGTGTGACATCCAGACCAAGACGGGTGGAAAGTTCCGTTAACGCCTGCGCGAAATGCGGTAAATCTGCGGAAATATCATGCAGTTCTGCAACTGTTTGCCAGTTCGCCATAATAAAAGCTCATATCCATGTTCAAAGCCGCTAATTTACTCTGTTGCGCTGCGCCATCCAACCGCTGTTTTTTTCGAACGCAATATGCATAATTATACGTAATTGCGTTGCTTTCATTTCCGACAGCGCACAGTACTCGCGATGCTGACGACAACGGGCATTTGCAGTATACTCCCGCCCTAAATTCTTAAACTGGCGCGGTGAATTTTATCCCGCTTCATAAATGTAAGGTATTCCGGTGAATATTCAGGCTCTTCTCTCAGAAAAAGTCAGTCAGGCCATGATTGCTGCAGGCGCGCCTGCAGATTGCGAACCGCAGGTTCGTCAGTCAGCAAAAATACAGTTCGGTGACTATCAGGCCAACGGCATGATGGCTGTCGCTAAAAAACTGGGTATGGCGCCGCGACAACTGGCTGAGCAGGTGCTGACTCATCTGGATCTCAACGGGATTGCCAGCAAGGTTGAAATTGCTGGCCCGGGCTTTATCAATATTTTTCTCGATCCGGCATTTCTGGCGCAGCATGTTCAGCAGGCGCTGGCCTCCGATCGTCTGGGCGTAACTCAACCGGCTAAACAAACCGTTGTTGTTGACTACTCCGCGCCTAACGTGGCGAAAGAGATGCACGTGGGTCACCTGCGTTCCACCATCATCGGTGACGCTGCGGTGCGTACGCTGGAGTTCCTCGGCCACAATGTTATTCGTGCTAATCACGTCGGCGACTGGGGTACTCAGTTCGGTATGCTGATCGCATGGCTGGAAAAACAGCAGCAAGAAAACGCCGGAGAGATGGCGCTGGCTGACCTTGAAGGTTTCTACCGTGACGCGAAAAAGCATTACGACGAAGATGAAGCCTTCGCAGAACGCGCCCGTAGCTATGTTGTTAAACTGCAAGGCGGCGACGAATATTTCCGTGAGATGTGGCGCAAACTGGTCGACATTACCATGTCGCAGAACCAGTTAACTTACGATCGCCTGAACGTCACGCTGACCCGTGACGACGTCATGGGTGAAAGCCTGTACAACCCGATGCTGCCAGGTATCGTGGCCGATCTGAAAGCTAAGGGCCTGGCCGTTGAGAGTGAAGGCGCTACCGTCGTATTCCTTGATGAGTATAAGAACAAGGAAGGCGAACCGATGGGCGTTATCATTCAGAAAAAAGATGGCGGCTATCTCTACACCACCACCGACATCGCCTGCGCCAAATATCGTTACGAAACGCTGCATGCCGACCGCGTTCTCTATTACATCGATTCCCGTCAGCATCAGCACTTAATGCAGGCCTGGACCATCGTCCGTAAAGCCGGCTATGTGCCGGATTCCGTGCCGCTGGAACACCACATGTTCGGTATGATGCTGGGTAAAGACGGTAAGCCGTTCAAAACCCGCGCGGGCGGTACGGTTAAACTGGCCGATCTGCTGGATGAAGCGCTGGAACGCGCTCGTCGTCTGGTGGCTGAGAAGAACCCGGATATGCCTGCCGATGAGCTGGAAAAGCTGGCGAATGCGGTCGGTATCGGCGCGGTGAAATATGCGGACTTGTCCAAAAACCGTACCACTGACTACATCTTCGACTGGGACAATATGCTGGCGTTCGAAGGCAACACCGCGCCGTACATGCAGTATGCCTACACCCGCGTACTGTCCGTGTTCCGTAAAGCGGATATCGACGAGAACGCGCTGGCAAATGCGCAGGTCATTATCCGTGAAGAGCGCGAGGCCCAACTGGCTGCGCGTCTTCTGCAGTTTGAAGAAACGCTCACCGTCGTTGCCCGTGAAGGTACTCCGCACGTGATGTGTGCCTACCTGTACGACGTAGCGGGTCTGTTCTCCGGCTTCTACGAGCATTGCCCTATCCTCAGCGCTGAGAACGAAGAGATTCGTAACAGCCGTTTGAAGCTGGCGCAGTTGACGGCGAAAACCCTGAAGCTGGGTCTGGATACGCTGGGTATCGAAACCGTAGAGCGCATGTAAGTTCGCAAGGATTGAGGCCTGAGTCTGTAACGCGGACTCAGGCCTTTTTTATTTCCGTAACAGGCTATCTGTAACAACTCACAAGGAATGACACATTTCCGTAGAGATATGGAACATATTTGGCCTGTCATCCCGTTTGAGCCTCCGTATCATTAGGCGGCGAATTAATCGGGTACGGGTCAATGACATTCAGAGATTTTGAGGCGGAAGAAAAACTCTTCCAGCGGCGTGTAATAGTGGCCTTTGGCGTGGTGGTCATCTGTTTTGGCATCCTGATTTACAATCTCTACAACCTACAAATCCGTCAGCACCAGTATTACACCACCCGGTCGGATGCAAACGACATCAAAATGCTGCCAGTCGCCCCAACGCGAGGCATGATTTACGATCGCAACGGCATCCCGCTGGTGCGCAACGTGACCTGGTACGACATATCCGTTACACCTTATAAAATCAGCGATATGGATGCCCTAATCAGGCAGTTAACGCCGATCGTTGACCTTACCCCGGATGACATTGACCAGTTCCGCCATGAGCTAAAATCCAGCAGCCGTTATCGCCCGGTAGTGCTAAAAAATGCGCTGACCGATGTAGAAATCGCCCGTTTCTCGGTTAACCAGTTTCATTTCAGTGGCGTCAATATCAATAGCTATGAAGACCGCCAGTATCCCTATGGCGCCGCACTGGCGCATGTCCTTGGCTATGTTTCAAAAATCAACGACAACGATCTGAAAGCACTGGATAAAAAAGGTCTGGCAGAAAACTACGCCGCCGATCACAACATCGGCAAGCAGGGTATTGAGCACTATTACGAAAACGAACTGCATGGAAAAACCGGTTATCAGGAGGTGGAAGTCGATAACCACGGACGCATCGTCCGCTTGATCAAGGATGTGCCGCCCGTTGCCGGAAAAGATATCCATCTGACGCTGGATTTACATTTACAGCAATACATTGAGAGTCTGCTGGCGGGCCAGCGTGCGGCAGTACTGGTGGAAGATCCGCACGACGGTTCCGTGCTGGCGATGGTCTCAAACCCCAGCTATGACCCCAATCCGTTTGTCAAAGGCATCAGCTATCAGGACTATAACAAGCTGCTGCAGGATAAAGACCTGCCTTTAATCAACCGCGTCACGCAGGGGCTGTATCCTCCCGCCTCCACGGTCAAACCTTACATGGCGATGTCTGCTTTACTGGACGGAGTCATCACCCCGCAGACCAGTTTCTTCGGTGCCCCCACCTGGACGCTCCCCGGCACCGAGCGGCATTATCGTGACTGGAAAAAAACCGGTCACGGTATGCTGGACGTCACCAAAGCGATTGAAGAATCCGCCGATACCTTCTTCTATCAGGTGGCGTATATGATGGGGATCGACCGGATTAACAGCATGCTCAGCCAGTTTGGTTACGGTAAACCGACCGGTATCGATCTTGATGAGGAGTATAACGGCCTGCTCCCGAGCCGCGAATGGAAGCAGAAAGTACATAAAAAAGCATGGTATCAAGGGGATACCATTTCTGTCGGTATCGGCCAGGGCTACTGGATTGCCACGCCAATCCAGATGGTAAAGGCTATGGTAGCACTGATTAACAACGGCAAAGTCATCGCCCCTCACCTGCTACTTGATGAAGAAAGCGGCAAAACCCACACACCGTACCAGGCTCCTGAAGCACCGTCGCAAATCGCCTCTGCATCGTCACCCTACTGGGGGCTGGTGCGTCAGGCGATGTTCGGCATGGCAAATGAACCAAACGGCACCGGGTATAAGTTCTTTCACACCGCACCTTACGGCATTGCGGCGAAAAGTGGCACATCACAGGTCTTCAGCCTGAAAGAAAATCAGACCTACAATGCGAAAATGATTCCGGTCCGTTTGCGCGACCATGTGTTTTATACCGCGTTTGCGCCCTATAAGAACCCGAAAGTCGCCGTGGCATTAATCCTCGAAAATGGCGGTAGCGACGGCGTAACCGCCGCGCCGGTCATGCGGCAAATCATGGATCATCTGTTTGCGCCGCAGGATAATGCCGCGCAAACAGAGGCGCCCCAACAATCAGGTCCGTTAGCGGCGGCTCCATCTGCCAACGAGTTCAAAAATACTTACGCAAGTATTCGGTAAGGCACAGTATCGCCATTGCCTGTCCATATGGCATGGAGGTTCGCGGGATATTGCGGTAAAAATCGAGATTGTGCCCCATTCCGGTACCAAACGAGGTGTGTAACAATTCTCCTTCTGGTGAGATATGTTGCACAATGCCTCTGATAGCTTTTTCGGCCACCGCAGCATACTCGTGGCCGACATAGCGTTTACGTACCGCTTTGAGGATCCCATACGCAAATCCGGCGGTGGCTGACGCTTCCAGATATGACTGCGGATCGTCCAGCAGCGTGTGCCACAATCCACTTTCATCCTGGCACGTAGCCAGCGACGCGATTTGCGCGTGCAGAACCTGCACCAGATAGCGGCGAACGGCACTTTTTTCTGGTAAATCGAGCAGTTCGAGGAAGTCCGGGATCACGATAGTTAACCAGCTGTTGCCACGCGCCCAGCGAGCGTTGGCAAAATTATGCTGTCCTTCATAACTCCAGCCGTGGAACCACAGCCCCGTCTCTTTATCCATCAGGTTCTGCACATGCAGCAGGAACTGATAGGTTGCTTCTTCAATATATTCTGGACGGTTGAGCAACTTGCCGATTTTCGCCAGTGGCAAAACCGTCATCATCAGCGTGTCATCCCACATTTGCTGGTGATTCTCTTCCGCCAGCGTAATGTGCTGCATACCGCCGAATCTGGTACGCGGCATCTCATGCATTGCCCACTCCGCCCAGCTGTCGAGCCACGGCAGATACGCGGGGTTACGCGTCTCTTCATAGCGATATGCCAACGTTAAAAACGGTGCCATCGTGTTGACGTTTTTGGTGGTTGCACCTTCGGCAAAACGATCGGCAAACCAGCTGTCGATGATATCGCGCATCGTTTCATCGCCGGTTTGCTGATAATACTGATACATCCCATACAAGCCGACGCCGTGCGTCCACTCCCATCCCGCCCAACCTTTGGTATCAATAACGCGTCCATCGTCCAGACGTAGCAAGAACTCGCCGGTCTCGTCATGAATATTGACCAGGTTATGCGTCACCTTTTTGATCAACGCTTTTAATTCATCCCTGGCAATAAAATGGTCTGGTTGGCGCAACAATGGGCTGTATTTAACCGGGTAAACAATCATTTACTTCACCTCTGTCAATGTCGAATTCAATGCGGCGCCCTTTTCCAGTTTCGGTGCCGCTGGTTTATTACGATTCAGGTAACCAATATTGTTGTTACCCCAAAGTGATTCATATGGCATGCCGGACAGCATCTCTACGGTGGCGCGTCCCTCAGCGGAAAGTCCTTCCAGCACAGGCCGCCCGGACTCACGCATTTTTGCGGTCTCTTCACGTAGGGTGCTGTGGGTTTGCAGGTTCAGTTTGAAGCGCAGGGAAACCAGGAAACCCAGCGCCAGAACAATTAGCGTACCGCAGCTCAGAATTAACAGAATGGTATGGCTGACCGCCGCGGGTTGTACGTTGTGACCGGAGACAAAACCGGACATCTGCATGACAATCCCTACCAGCATCACCGCTCCCGCCTGCGACGCCTTACGCGTTAACGTCATGATGCCAGCGAAAATTCCTTCCCGGCGCTGGCCGGTAATCACTTCATCAACATCGGCAATATAGGTATAGGTATTCCAGGGAACATAATTGATCCCTCCGCGTCCCAGGCCCGCAATGGCAGAGACCAGCAGCAACAGAGAATAAACATCGCTTAACCCGGCATAATAAAGCAGCGCATAAGAGAGAGAACTCGCGCCAAACAGGACAACGACCATCCGGTATGATGGCGCGGGTCCAAAGCGGATACACAATGGGATCATGGCGATAACGGCAATAAACTGGAAGATAGCCATCGTTCCCAGCAGGTTTGACGCCATCGAGGCTTCCTGCATCAGCACAAACACCACATAGTAGGTAAAGACGGCGTTAAAAACGTCCTGCGCTATATAGCCGCCGAGATACATTCCTAGATGCTGACGGAAGATACGGATGCGCAGTGTTGAGCTCAGTTCAACGAACAGGCGGTTCATGCTTTGGCTAAAGGTCAGCTTTTTCTTCTCTTCTTCGGCTCGCAGCGCGGCTTCAGTCCACTCAGCACGTGGGCGCTCCCAGGTAAAGAACCAGACGAAAGTCAGCATCAGCGCGCACAGCACAGAGAACACCAGGCTGGCATAGAAAAAAGACACCGGGTTATCTTTGCCAAACAGCGTTAGCAGAACGCCGGGTAAGAACGAGGCCAGAATAGCTGACATTTGCGCCATCGAAATACGTGCGCCAGAAAACTTGGTTTTCTGTTTAAAGTCATCGGTCATTTCGGGCACCAGCGTTTCATAAGGCACCAGAATCATGGTGTAGACCACGTCAAAAATCAGATAGGTCAGCAGGTAATACCAGAATCCCATGTCACCCACCCACATCAGCGAGTAGCTAAAGACGCAGGGGATCCCCAACAGAATAAAAAACTTACGTCGCCCGAAGCGTTTACCGAGCCAGGTGGAACCAAAGTTATCGGTTAAAAAACCCATTAACGGGCTAACCACGGCATCCAGCACCCTGGCGGTGGCAAAAATGAAGGTCGCCTCGATAGGCGTCAGACCACAAAACGTAGTGTAAAAATAGAGCAGCCAGGCGGCGGTTAATGCCGTGGTGCCTGCGCCTAAAAAATCCCCCGAACCGTAGGCAAAATAGTTAACCAATCCGATTTTACGTGTCTTCATTGCCGTTACCCCTGCACATTATTGGGAGGCCCCGCAATCCTCGCATTGATATTGGGCGTCCTTTCAGGGTCACAGTAAAAGCTAACAGCAAGTGAAACCTTTCTGTTTCTGCCAGGGATGTTCGCGAAATGGCAACAGCACAAAGAGTCCGGCAACGTATGTCACCAATTTTATAAAACAGCGTTTCTTTTTAATCAAAGCGGAGGGCTAAAATTGCGAAGCAGCCAGCAGTTTCTGCTGCTGGCCTAATGAAGAGAGGCGTTAACGATAGTTCACAATCACCTGATTGCTCTGTACTTGTAAGGCGGGGATCAGGCGACCGCCGCCAGGAACTTCCCAGACAAAATGCATAGGTTCAATGGCAGGAACATTATTGAACCCGTTGGTGGTGCCACTTTGCCCGTCCAGCTCGACACAACGAGACTGAGAGCATAAACGCACACGTAACCCTGCAGGAGTTGGGCCATTAAGCTCATAGCGCCACGCCACTAAGGTCATCAAACCCGAGACTGGTTGGCTCGGAACCAGAGGTGCAGACGAAGCTGACTGACCACGGTGGTTTAAGGTGATCCCCATCCCGCTTGCCTGCCATGCCCCTTCTCCGGCTGCCTGCGCCACCAAAGGAAAAACCAACAACCACAGTAAGTTACGCATTATTTACCTCCAATGGTCGCCGTCATACGAATATGGCGGTTATCGGAAAGCTCCATGTTCGATAACACCACCAGCTGCGGTATGCTGCGGCGTAAAAAGCGTGCCAGTAACGGACGCAACGCGTGATTAACCAGCAATACCGGCGGCGCGCCCAACATTTCCTGGCGGGAGAGCGCTTCCTGGGTTTGGGCCAGCAGCCGGTCCGCCAGACCAGGCTCCAGACCGCCGCCGCCCTGTAATGCTTGCAGCAGCAGACGTTCAAGCGGGGTATCCAGGCCAATAACCTGAACCTCTTCATTACCCGGGAACCATTGCTGGGTGATGGCGCGCCCCAGCGCAACACGGACTACCGCAGTAAGCTCATGCGGATCGTTTTGCAGCGGCGCATGTTCAGCCAGCGTTTCGAGAATGGTGCGCATATCGCGAATCGGTACTTTTTCGTCCAGTAGGTTCTGCAGCACTTTGTGCAGTGTGGTCAGCGTCACAACCCCAGGGACCAGATCTTCGGTTAGCTTTGGCATCTCCTGTGAGACGCGGTCCAGGAGCTGTTGCGCTTCCTGGCGCCCGAACAGCTCCGCGGCAAACTGACCAATCAGGTGATTCAGATGCGTAGCGACAACGGTACTCGCTTCAACCACCGTAAAGCCCTGAATCTGCGCCTGTTCCTTCAATGCGCTCTCAATCCAGATAGCGTCCAGACCGAAAGCCGGATCGACCGTTTTCTCACCCGGCAACGAACCTGCCGCCGTCCCTGGATTAATGGCCAACCAACGTCCGGGATAAGCGTCCCCGCTGCCGATTTCCACCCCTTTCATCAGAATGCGATAGCGGGCGGGTTGCAGATCCATATTGTCGCGGATGTGGACCACCGGCGGCAGGAAACCCATATCCTGGGCAAATTTCTTACGAATACTGCGAATGCGCCCCAGAAGCTCGCCATCCTGCTGAAAATCCACCATTGGGATCAGGCGGTAACCCACCTCCATTCCCAGTGAATCCTCCAGTTGAACATCGTTCCAGGTGGCTTCCACCACAGAGTTATTTTCCGGCATTTTCACCGGCTGAGGCTCAGCAGGCGCTTTAAGTTCGCGACCACGCATCCACCAGGCCAGACCCAGTAACGCAGCGGTAAACATCAAAAATACCAGGTTTGGCATACCAGGTACCAGGCCCAGCAAACCCAGCACCGCTGCACTAAGCAGCATAACGCTTGGATTACTGAACAGTTGGGTCACCATCTGTTCGCCTACATCCTGGTCGGTACTCACGCGGGTCACAATAACACCCGCCGCTGTTGAGATGACCAGCGCGGGGATCTGCGCGACCAGGCCGTCACCGATAGTCAGCAGGGTATAACTTTCCGCTGCGCTTCCCATGCTCATGCCATGCTGTAACACCCCGACCAACAGGCCGCCGACGACGTTGATCACCATGATCAAAATACCGGCGATGGCATCTCCGCGTACGAATTTACTCGCACCGTCCATCGAACCGTAGAAGTCCGCTTCCTGCGTCACTTCCGAACGTCGTTTTTTGGCTTCATCTTCGCCAATCAGTCCGGCATTCAAGTCGGCATCAATCGCCATCTGCTTGCCGGGCATACCATCCAGCACGAAGCGCGCGCCAACTTCAGCAATACGACCTGCGCCTTTGGTGATAACCATAAAGTTAATGATGACGAGAATAACGAAGACCACGATACCGATGGCAAAGTTACCGCCCACCAGGAAGTGACCAAAGGCTTCAACCACCTTCCCCGCCGCCGCCGCACCGGTATGTCCTTCCATCAAAATGATACGCGTCGACGCGACGTTCAGGGCCAGGCGCAATAATGTGGTGAACAGCAAAATCGTCGGGAATGCAGCAAACTCAAGCGTGCGCTGTGTAAACATCGCGACCAGCAGCACCATAATCGACAGCGCAATGTTAAACGTGAACAGCAGATCGAGGATGAAAGCCGGCAGCGGCAGTACCATCATCGACAGGATCAGCAGAATGAGGATCGGCCCGGCAAGAATTTGCCATTGCGTGGATTTCATGTTGCCGGGCAGGCGCAGCATCGCGACCAGATTAGCCATCAGTATTCTTCTCGTTCATAAAATCCAGTGCGTCAGGCACCGGAAGGTTTTCAGGTTGTGGTGGCGGCTTGCCGCCTGCCAGACGCCAGCGTTTTAACTGCCATACCCATGCCAGCACTTCGGCAACGGCGGCATATAATTGACCCGGTATTTGCTGACCAATCTCCGCATGGCGATATAATGCACGCGCCAGCGGTGGTGCTTCTAACGTTGGAACACGATGCTCGGCGCCAATCTCACGAATACGCAGCGCCACCAGCCCCGCGCCTTTGGCAACAACTTTCGGCGCACTCATTTTGTTCTCGTCATACTGCAACGCCACCGAGTAGTGCGTTGGGTTGGTCACAATGACGTCCGCTTTCGGTACATCCGCCATCATGCGACGCTGTGCCGCCGCGCGCTGCATTTGGCGTATTTTGCCCTTAACGTGCGGGTCGCCTTCGCTTTGCTTAAATTCGTCACGGATATCCTGACGCGACATGCGCAACTTTTTCACATGGCTATAAATCTGGAAAAACACGTCGAATCCGACCATGGGAATGACGCCCAGCACCACCAACAGCGCGCACATACCGACTAAATCCAGGGCGTTGCCCATCGCCGTAATCGGAGATTCCGCCATCAGCCGCATCATCGCTGGCCAGTTATGCCAAAGATAAAATCCGGCCACGCTTCCCACCAACGTGGACTTCAGTATCGCTTTGAGTAGTTCGGCACCGGTTTGCGCGGAAAACATGCGTTTAATGCCCGGCAGCGGATTCAGCTTAGAGAACTTGGGTTGCAGAGATTTACCACTGAAGATCAAGCCACCAAGCATCACGGGTGAGATCAATGCCACCAGAACGACGCCAGTAATCAACGGCAACAGCGCAATCATCGCGTCTTTAATCAGCAGGATGATTTGGCTGAGGATCAGATTTGGGTCATTGACCATACTGTGGTCAAACCGTAGCCCAGCCGACAGCATGCCAGCCAGTCTGCGGGCCAGCGACTCCCCGCCAATCCAGATAATGCATACTCCCACCAGCAAAATAAGCAGTGAAGTCAGCTCTTTGGATCGGGGGATCTGCCCTTCCTCCCGTGCTTTTTCAAGTCGGTGGGGTGTGGGGGCTTCTGTTTTGTCGTCGTCGCTTTCTTCTGCCACGCATCAGACCCTGGATAGACGTATAGGCGAGAATGATGCCAGAACAGCTATCCGGCAATGGGCAGAGTAAGCGGTAAAAAAGACGGGATTTATGGCTTTAAGCAGAATTGCGCGTAAGCCGGATGAGAGGTCACGCCCCACATCCGGCAAATACTCATCAGAAACCGAGGCTGTCCAGCAGGTCGTCAACCTGATCCTGACTTGCCACCACGCCAGCTTTTGAGGTGTCAACCTGCGGGCCGTTCAGCAAGCTTTCGTTTTCGCGTTTTGGACGAGTACCCTGCTCCGGAATGTTTTCCAGCAGAACCATCAGCAACTGACGTTCAATCTCCTGAATAACATCCATCATGCGCTTGATGACCTGACCAGTGAGGTCCTGGAAATCCTGCGCCATCATGATGTCCAGCAGCTGGGCATTAGTAAAGCTGGTATGTCCAGGCACGTCACCAAGGAACTGACGGGTGTCGGTAACCAGTTCACGGGCATCAGACAGCTCGATCGGATTTTCGAACCATTCATCCCAGCGTTTGGTCAGGTCTTTGGCACCTTTTTCCATCGCGTCCTGGTGCGGCTGCGAAGCTTCCACGCTGTTCAGCGCGCGCTCTGCCGCCTGCGCGGTCATTTGCACAACGTAATCGAGACGATCGCGGGCATCAGGAATCGCTTCCGCCGCTTCGGCAATGGCCTGATCCAGCCCCAGTTCGCGCAGGCTGTCGCGCAGCATTCGGGTCAAACTGCCGATGCGCGCGATGATGTCCCCTGCTGAGTGTTCGTCAGCAGGTTTAATTTGTGGTTGCATCATCATTATCACACCCTCACATGCCCAGTTTCTCAAAGATCTTATTGAGTTTTTCTTCCAGCGTCGCCGCAGTAAACGGTTTCACGACATAACCACTGGCTCCTGCCTGTGCTGCCGCAATGATGTTTTCTTTTTTCGCTTCTGCCGTAACCATCAGCACCGGCAGGGAGGACATTCCGCCATCTGCGCGAATGGTTTTCAGCAGTTCCAGGCCGTCCATGTTCGGCATGTTCCAGTCGGAAATGACAAAACCAAATCCCCCAGCCTGCAGCTTATTCAGCGCATCCACGCCGTCTTCCGCTTCTTCAACATTGTTGAACCCCAGCTCTTTGAGCAGGTTACGCACGATGCGACGCATGGTGGAAAAGTCATCCACAACCAAAAACTTAAGCTCTTTATCCGCCATAAAAAATAGACTCCTGATTCAAATACGTATTGCCTGTCCGGCACTGATTTTCGCCAACATTTGCTGGCTTACCTGGCTAAGATCGACCACTTCGCTTACGCCACCCATATTGATGGCCTCGCGCGGCATGCCGAACACCACACAACTTGCTTCATTTTGCGCAATGGTCCAGGCGCCAGCCTGGTTCATCGCTAACATTCCGGCGGCGCCATCGTTGCCCATACCGGTCAGGATCACTCCCACGGCATTGCGCCCCGCATGTTTTGCCACCGAATGGAACAGCACATCCACTGAAGGCCGGTGCCGGTTAACCGGCGGGCCGTCATGAATTTTGATTTGGTAGTTCGCGCCGCTGCGCGCCAGTTCCATATGTTTGTCACCGGGCGCAATATACGCATGCCCCGGGAGAACGCGTTCCCCGTCTTCTGCTTCTTTCACCGTGATCTGACACAGTTTGTTCAGACGTTCGGCGAACGAGCGGGTAAATCCTGGCGGCATATGCTGGGTGATAAGAATACCCGGACTTGAAAGCGGCAATGGCTGGAGTACATGGCGAATTGCTTCTGTTCCTCCGGTTGAGGCGCCAATCACCAGCAATTTTTCCGAACTGAGTAACGGCCCTGCCTTCAAGGTCGTCGGTGCAGCCATGGGCTTATGGGCCGCCAGTTTTGCCCGCGACGCGGTGCGGATCTTCTCCGCGATCATTTCGCTGTAGGCCAGCATCCCTTCACGGATCCCCAGTTGTGGTTTGGTGACAAAATCAATTGCCCCCAACTCCAACGCCCGCAGCGTGACCTCTGAACCTTTACCGGTCAGCGAAGAAACCATCACTACCGGCATCGGACGCAGACGCATCAACTTCTCAAGAAAGTCGAGGCCGTCCATGCGCGGCATTTCCACATCCAGCGTCAGGACGTCGGGATTGTATTTTTTGATTAAATCCCGGGCGACCAATGGATCCGGTGCCGTCGCCACCATTTCCATATCGCTGTGGCTATTAATAATTTCGGTCATGATTTGACGCATCAATGCAGAATCATCAACCGACAACACCCTGATTTTACTCATGCTTTATCCTTACCTGGCGCATGCGCATACACGGTCTGTCCACGCAGGCTAAACTCGCGCACGAGGTTGCTAAAGTTTTCTGAATGACCTGCAAATAGCAGCCCATCGGGTTTAAGAAGTGGAACAAAACGGTGCAAAATATCCTGTTGCGTCGTTTTATCGAAGTAGATCATTACGTTACGGCAAAATATGGCATCGAAGGGCCCTGGCACGTTGTACTGCTTATCCAGTAAATTCACGCTGGAAAATTCAACATGCCCCGCCAGCTCCTGCCGGACGCGTACCAGCCCTTCATGCGGTCCGGTGCCGCGCATGAAATAACGCTGCAACTGCTGGGGTGACAGCGTCTTCAGCTCATCAAGACGGTAAATGCCGCTTCTGGCCTTTTCCAGCACTTCGGTATCAATGTCGCTGGCAAAAACACGCCAGCGACCCGGCGCCATACCTAAGGTATCGGCGAGCGTAATGGCAATGCTGTACGGCTCTTCTCCGGTTGACGCTGCCGCACTCCAGACACGATATTCACCGCTACGCCGACGAGCATGATCTGACAGCACCGGAAAATGGTGCCCTTCGCGAAAAAACGCGGTCAGGTTGGTGGTCAGAGAATTAATAAAAGCCTGCCACTCAGCACTGTTCTGGTTAGCTTCCAGCATGCTGAGATAGCGACCAAAGTCATCCAGACCCAGGGTTCGCAGGCGGCGGACCAGGCGGTTATACACCATGTCCCGTTTATGGTCGGCCAGTACGATCCCCGCACGCTGGTAGATTAATTGACATATCCGACGAAAATGCGCGTCAGACAGCGCGAGGCGCTGTGTCATCTGTAACAATAATGACGTTTGCCCGGAGGGCAGAGATGATGTCATAGCGCCTTCTCAATCACATTCAGGATACAACGGGCACAACCTGCGGCTGCGCCAACTCTTGTTTTGCTACGTTTTGCTCTTCAAGCTTAAAAAATGCGACACAGGCAGAAAGATGATCGGCCTGCGTCGCGAGTTGTCCGGTGGCGGATGCGGCTTCTTCCACCAGCCCGGCGTTTTGCTGCGTCACGGAGTCCATCTGGCTGACGGCCTGCGCCACCTGTTCAATGCCTCTGCGTTGTTCATCGGACGCCGAGGCAATCTCCCCCATGATGTCGTTCACCCGGGTAACGGAGCTGACAATTTCTGTCATCGTGCGCGCCGCCATATCCACCAGTTGCGATCCCTGCTGAACCCGGGTGACAGACTCCTCAATCAGTCCCTTAATTTCCTTTGCTGCCTGTGCGCTCCGGCTGGCCAGATTGCGCACTTCTCCAGCAACAACGGCAAAACCGCGCCCCTGTTCCCCCGCTCGGGCAGCCTCTACTGCGGCATTCAGCGCCAGGATATTGGTCTGAAAGGCAATGCTGTCAATCACCCCGATAATGTCGCCAATTTTCTGCGAGCTGGCGGAAATCTCATGCATCGTACTGGCGACCCGCGAGGTCTGCTCCCCACCTTTATGCGCTGTATCTGCCGCACTTTTGGCAATTCCTGAAGCCTGGCGCGCGTTATCAGCATTCTGCCCCACGGTGGCAGTGAGTTGTTCCATACTGGCGGCCGTTTGCGCCAGTGCAGCCGCCTGCTGTTCAGTTCGTGAAGACAAATCGTTATTGCCCATCGCGATCTCTGAAATGCCGCTATGCATGGCTGAGCTACCCTGGCGAACTTCACTCACCGTTTCACGCAGCGCCTGCTGCATCTTCTTCAGGCTGGCAAAAATGGCCGAGATCTCATTGCGACCATAAACCGCTACCGGCCGTGCCAGGTTACCCGCGGCAATACTGTCGAAATGGCTGCCGATAATCGCCAGCGGCTGGACAATCATCTTGCGCGACCAGTACAACGCCGCACTGGTTAACAGCACCGCCAGTACCACCATGACAGCGAAAATCACCCCCGACATATGATAATTTCGCTGGCTGAGATCCCCTGCTGTTTGCAACACGCGGTCGATGTTGCTCTGCCACGCATTAACATTCGCATCAAAAGCAGCCTGCGAAGCCTGCACCGGCGCGGTCAGAAAATCCGACAATTGGTTGTTCTCAAGCCAGGTTGCCTGATGAACCAGATCGCTATGCCATTGGCTAAAGCTTTTCTCCGTCGCGCCAATCAGCGCCTTCCCTTGTTCTGTGGTATCCGACGTCGCCATAAAGCGTTTAAACATTGACTCGGACTGCGCCAGGCTATCGCGCGCAAGCGTCATCAAGGCTTTGATATCCTCTGGCGGATAGCTCAGGGCAGTCAGCGTTCCTGCCTTATTAAGGGCCGTACTGGCCTGTAATAACACAGCACGGGTTTGGGCCAGCGCAGCGCGTTGCTGGTTACTCCGTTCGACCTGATTCAGGTTTTGAAAACCGTCCCGAAATGCCCAGAAGGACAAGCCATTACTGCCAATCTGCAAAACACCGCAGAGGATTAAAATCAAAAACAGCGTGGTCGAAATTCGAATACGATTAAACATCAACGCTCCCATCAGGCGGCGCAGGCCGCGGTTTAACTACCAGTCAAAATGTTTCCCAATTCGTATCTTGTTCAATATTCTGGCGCGGAGATGATGCAGTCACAGTCGCCGCCACAGGTAACCGTGTATCACGGGGTTTAGCCGACGCCGGGCGTGACGCGAGACGGAAAATCGACACCGACTGGGTTAGGCGACTGGCCTGTTCTTCGAGCGCTGCCGCTGCGGCGGCCGATTCCTGAACCAGCGAGGCGTTCTGTTGCGTCACACGATCCATTTCAGATACTGCGAGCGCAACCTGATCTATCCCGCGGCTCTGCTCGTCTGAAGCGGAGGCGATTTCCCCCATAATGTCGGTCACCCGCGTCACCGCGTTGACAATGTCATTCATGGTTTCCCCGGCGCTCTCTACCAGTACAGAACCGGTATCCACTCGGGAAACAGAGTCTTCAATCAATGCTTTGATCTCTTTCGCCGCCTGCGCACTACGGCTCGCCAGATTACGCACTTCACCTGCGACTACGGCAAAACCACGCCCCTGCTCACCGGCACGCGCAGCTTCAACCGCCGCATTCAGTGCGAGAATGTTGGTCTGGAAAGCAATGCCATCGATGACGCTGATGATGTCGGCAATTTTCTTCGAACTATCGGCAATTTCATGCATGGTGTTCACCACGCTATCAACCACTTTGCCGCCATGCTGTGCGGTATCGGAGGCGCTTTTCGCCAATTGAGAAGCCTGACGCGCGTTATCCGCATTTTGCTTCACGGTTGCGGTCAGTTGTTCCATGCTGGCTGCGGTCTCTTCCAGCGCAGACGCCTGTTGCTCAGTACGGGAGGAAAGATCGGTGTTACCACTTGCAATTTCGCTGGTACCGGAATAAATCGCATCAGAGCCTTCACGTACCAGGGTGACAGTTTCCGTCAGCGAACGTTGCATATGGTCAACCGTACTGGCCAGCTCACCAATCTCGTTACGTCCATGGACCGTCAGCGTCGCGGTTAAATTACCGCTGGCGATCTCACGGATATGAGCAATAACGCGCGCCAGAGGGTTGAGCAAGGTATGACGGATGCCGTACCACACCACCACCAGAATCAGCACCAGCACCACGGCCAGAATGCCGAGCTGCCATTGAGCGAAGTGGTAATCACGCGCGCTTTGATCGAATGCCTGCACGTAAAGCTTCTCGCTAACGCTGGCATACTTACCCAACGCCTCGCCGAGCGCGTTTTGCATTCCCTGAGTAGGTTGCGCGAAATAGGCGTCCATATTGCCGTTTTCCAGAAACTGGACCAGTTCTGATAAGGCCGCATGGTACTGCTGATACTTCTCATCGACACTGCCGCTGGCTTCTGCCATCTCCGGCAACGGCGTGATGTTTTTAAATTTTGCGTAATGCGTTTCTGCCTGCGCCAGCGATGCTTTCGCATTCTTCAGCAGATCGTTTTTCGCGCTGCTTTGCTGATTGGACGCATCCATCATCATACGCGCGGAAGAACGGCTTAAATTAATTCGTGTCTGCAGCATCAGATCCCATGTCGAGGTGAGTTCGCTTTGCTGCTGTCGAAGATCGTTAGAAATAACAAAACTTTGCTGATTCTGCTGCAATGAAGAAAACAACAGACCACCGGAAACAAGCTGTAGCAGTGCGAAAACCCCCAGCACCATCATCAGCATTGTGACAACGCGGATACGGTTAAACATAAGGCACCTTCCTGAAAACGAGTTATCAACGTTATCGGCACTCGCTGAGATAACTTTACGTTTGCGAAAGGGAAATACAGGAAGGAAATAAAGTCAGGCAGAACCACTGAACAGCAGTTGAACGGCCACTACAAGCCATTCACATAAAAACATCATAATTATCATGTAAATAACATTTATTTCTGCCTGTTCTTGTGGCCAGATGAGAACAATCATGCATTTTATCGTGACAGAGATCACATATTGACCTTGTAAATACCACAACAAAATGAATAAAAAATTAAAAAAAGTTGTATCCGCTTACGCTTTAATTCAATTTATATGATGAATATTTAGTTACCACTTAATAAGTATAAAAAATGAATAACCGAACAATAAATGTTAAATCCTTACTGAGGGCTTTTTAGTGGCAAATGCAAACAAACTCACGTTGTTTATTGTGATCTTCATGCTGGCGGGGATCCTGTCGGGTGCAGTCATCCACTCTTATGCCTCCCCCGGCATTGTTACCGCCTGGGCTGATAATATTACGCTTCTCACTGACATCTTTTTACGCCTGATTAAGATGGTGATTGCGCCTTTAGTCTTCAGCACCCTGACCGTGGGTATTATGCGCCTGGGCGAAACCTCAACCATCGGGCGCGTGGGCGGCAAAGCGATGATCTGGTTTATCAGCTCTTCTATTCTGTCTATTCTGGTCGGTCTGTTTGTGGTCTCGCTCGAACAACCTGGCAGCGGCCTGAATCTGGCGATTCCGCTGGAAGCCACTGATACCGGCCTGGCTGTGGGCGGTATGAGCCTGAAAGGTTTTCTGACTCACACCATCCCCACCAGCATCGCCGAGGCGATGGCCAATAATGAGATCCTGCAAATCGTCGTGTTCTCGATGTTCTTCGGTATTGGTGGAGCATCGCTCGGCGAAAAATTTAACGCCCCGCTGGTTGCCGCGCTGGATGTCGTCTCCCACATTATGTTGAAGGTAACCGGTTACGTGATGTATGTTGCGCCGCTGGCTATTTTTGCCGCCATTTCCTCCGTTATCTCTACCCAGGGCCTGGGGATCCTGCTCAACTATGCGTCGTTCATTGGTGGTTATTATGTGGCCATTTTGCTGACCTGTCTGGTCCTGCTGGCCGTGGGTTATGTGATGCTGAAAAAAGAGGTGTTCCGCCTGGTCAGCATGCTGAAAGACCCGGTTCTGGTCGCCTTTACCACCAGCAGTTCCGAAGCCGCTTATCCGAAAACGCTGGAGCAATTAACCAAATTTGGTTGCTCGCCCAATATCGTGTCATTTGTACTGCCTATCGGTTATTCGTTTAACCTGGTGGGTTCTATGGTCTACTGCTCATTTGCATCTATGTTTATCGCACAGGCCTACAATATCCATCTCTCCTTTGCAGAAATCACCGTCCTGATGTTGACCCTGATGCTGGCGTCCAAAGGGATTGCCGGTGTGCCGCGTTCTGCGCTGGTGGTGCTGGCGGCAACCATCCCAAGCTTTAATATTCCGGTTGCAGGAATTTTGCTACTGATGGGTATCGACCATTTCCTCGATATGGGTCGTTCAGCGATTAACGTATTGGGTAACGGGATTGCAACGGCGATGCTGGCACAGGATGAAGGTTTACTGGAAGAAGAACCGGAGCTGGTTGAGCGGAAAGCGTAAGAAGGAAAGTTGCCGGATGCGCTACGCTTATCCGGCCTACAACAGCAATTATTGTAGGCCGGATAATATGTTTACTTGTTTATGCCATATGAGCGGCGGCAATATCTAACAACGCCATCTCTTCACTGTTCAGCAGTTTCTCAATGTTGACCAGAATCAGCATCCGGTCTCCCAGCGCGCCCAGTCCCGTCAGATATTCCGTTGACAGCGTAACCGCGAATTCCGGTGCCGGTCGGATTTGATCGGTTGTCAGCGACAGCACGTCAGATACGCCATCCACCACAATCCCAACCACTCGTTGTCCCAGATTCAGCACAATCACCACGGTGTTTTCGTTGTAATCCACATCGCTCTGGCTAAACTTCACGCGCAGATCAACAATCGGCACAATCACACCGCGCAGATTCGTGACGCCTTTGATGAACGCTGGCGTGTTAGCAATGCGGGTTACCTGATCGTAACCACGGATTTCCTGCACTTTCAGGATATCGATACCGTACTCTTCATCCCCCAGCGTAAACACGAGGAATTCCTGACCTGACGGTTCGCCGGCCAGTTTAGTTACATTACTCATACCGGTCATATTATTCCCTTTCTTACTCAATCAGGCGGCTGTGATCGCCACACGTTGTTCGCGGTTTAAACCCTGCAATGCAGACACATCAACAATCAACGCGACGCTACCGTCGCCGAGAATTGTTGCAGCAGAAATACCTGGCACTTTGCGGTAGTTACTTTCCAGGTTTTTTACCACCACCTGGTGTTGGCCAATTAACTGATCGACAAGCAGCGCATAGCGACGACCTGCGCTTTGTAAAATCACCACGATGCCCTGCGTTGCTTCGGTTTTTGCGCCTTCAACTTCGAAGACTTTCCACAACTCAACCAGCGGCAAATATTCGCCACGCACTTCCAGAACGCGCTCTCCTCCGGCCAGCGGATGGAGATCTTCTTCGCGCGGCTGCAGTGACTCCATCACGGCATTCAGCGGCAGAATAAAGACTTCGTCCGCCACGCGTACGGACATCCCGTCAAGGATCGCCAGCGTCAGCGGCAGCAAAATTCGGATGGTCGTTCCCTGCCCTTGCTTCGATTGGATCTCAACATGGCCGCCCATCTCCTGAATATTTCGTTTCACCACATCCATGCCCACACCGCGACCAGAGACATCCGTCACCTGCTCGGCCGTTGAGAAGCCCGGAGCGAAAATCAGCATACCGACTTCGTCATCGCTCATATTTTCGTGGATCGGCATCCCCTGGGAGATCGCTTTGGCGAGGATTCGTTCGCGGTTCAGACCAGCGCCATCATCGGTCACTTCAATACAAATATTCCCACCCTGGTGTTCGGCGGAAAGCGTCAGATTGCCAATGGGGCTTTTTCCGGCTTCGAGACGTTTTTCCGGCAGTTCAATACCGTGGTCCAGGCTGTTACGCACCAGATGCGTCAATGGATCGATGATGCGTTCAATCAGGCTTTTATCGAGTTCTGTTGAACTCCCCACCTGCGTCAGCTCAACCTGTTTACCCAATTTACCGGCCAGGTCGCGGACCAGGCGTGGGAAACGGCTGAACACGTACTCCATCGGCATCATACGAATCGACATCACCGACTCTTGCAAATCGCGGGCGTTACGTTGTAACTGGCCCATACTGGTGATCAGATCGCCGTGATTAACAGGATCCAGTTCATTAGAACGCTGGGCCAGCATTGACTGGGTGATAACCAGCTCACCGACCAGGTTAATGAGCTGATCAACCTTCTCAACCGCTACGCGGATACTGGTTGATTCACTGGCGCGGGCTGGTTTGTCACGCTCTGCGCGGGCGTGTGGCGCTTCACTGGCGGCGGCTTTAGCCGCAGGCGCAACGGCAACCGGCTGCGGCGTCGCAACCATGGCTACCGCTTCAGTTTCCGCTTTTGTATCAACAGCCACGGGCGCTGCGCTGACGGTTTCGAATTCAATCTGGTCAGCTTCAATTACGAAGCAGAGCACCGCAATGATGTCATCTTCCGCGAGGTTGCCATCCAGCGTTGCTGACAACGTGTCGCTCCCTTTCACTACATCGGTTAAGGTCGCCAGATTCCCCAGTTCCTCTTCCAGCAGATCGACTTCACTGGATTTCAGACGCGAGAGAATAATGCGTTTCTTGATCTCTTCGCTGGCCGCAGCGGGATTGGCAACGGCTTCTTCCTGTATCGCCGCGCTGTCAACAACGCTCAGCTTTGCGGTATTGACGAGCGCGGGCGAGGTTTCACCTTTTGCTTCAAGCGCTAACTGTCGTAACGCATTACAAATGTACTCAAAGCTGGCGGCATCCGGCTCTTCTGAGTTTTTATAGGCGTCGAGCTGTTCCTGCATAATATCTTTCGTTTCCAAAAACAGGTTGATAATGTCGGCATTAAGCTGCATTTCGCCACGCCGCGCTTCATCCAGCAGGTTTTCCATCAGATGGGTCGTTTCCTGCAAAATGGTAAAGCCGAAGGTGCCCGCGCCGCCTTTTATCGAGTGCGCGGCACGAAAAATGGCATTCAGCTGTTCGGAATCCGGGGCTTCAGGAACCAAATCAAGCAGGTGTTGCTCCATGTCGGCCAACAGTTCGTCGGCTTCATCAAAAAAAGTCTGATAAAAATCGCTAATATCCATGCTCACGCTATCACCTCGGATTGGCTGGTGGCGATGTGGGAACGCTTACCGGCGGAAGTTCCGCTGGCTGTTGTAAGACACTTACCGGCTCATTCTGGCTTTCAGCGTTTTCATGCAAAATGGCCTCTTCTGCCTGCTTATTGAGAACCAGCAGGCTAATACGGCGGTTGATGGCGTCCTCAGGACCGCGATCGCTCAGACGCATCGTGGCGGCCATGCCTACCACCCGTAATACTTTTCCATCATCCAGACCGCCGCTAACCAGCTCGCGACGCGACGCATTAGCGCGATCGGCAGACAGTTCCCAGTTGCTGTACCCTTTCTCACCGTTGGCGTAAGGGTAATCATCCGTATGTCCGGAAAGACTAATTCGGTTAGGGATGCCGTTGAGCACCGGCGCAATAGCCCGCAGGATATCGCGCATATACGGTTCAACTTCAGCGCTGCCGGTCTTAAACATTGGTCGGTTCTGACTGTCGATAATCTGGATCCGCAGCCCTTCCTGGACTAAATCAATTTTCAAATGCGGACGCAGCGCACGCAGTTTGGGGTCCGATTCAATCAGTTGATCGAGATCGCCGCGAAGTTTGCTTAAACGGCTTTGCTCCATGCGTTTTCTCAAATCATCAATATTCGGCTGCTTGTGCACCTCTCCCTGCTGCTGGGTGTAATCATCACCTCCACCTGGAATGGGGCTTTCGCTATTCGAAATGCGATTACCACCAGTCACCGCGGTAGCCAGTGGGGTACGGAAATATTCGGCAATCTGGATCAATTCTTTAGGGCTGGAGATGGAAATGAGCCACATCACCAGAAAGAAGGCCATCATCGCGGTCATAAAATCGGCGTAGGCGATTTTCCACGAACCATGCGCCCCACCACCGTGACCTTTATGTTTGCGTCGCTTTACGACGATAATGGGATGGGCCTGATTTTTCATGCGTCCTCGGTCGTCTGCTGCGCAGCTGGATTTCTCACCGCACGAACATGCTCTTCCAGTTCGATAAACGAAGGACGTTCGCTGGAATACAATGTTTTACGACCAAATTCGACGGCAATCGGCGGGGCGTAACCATTCAGGTTGGAGAGCAGCGTGATCTTCACACACTGCATCATCTTGGTTGTTTCAGCACTTTTCTGACGCAGGACGCTGGCAAGTGGAGAAATAAAACCATAGGCCAGTAAAATACCGAGGAATGTCCCCACCATCGCATGCGCAATCAGCGAACCCAGCTCAGCTGCCGGACGATCGGCAGAAGCCAGCGCGTGGACAACGCCCATAACCGCCGCCACGATCCCGAAGGCCGGTAGCGAGTCGCCAACCATCGCCAGACTATTAGCCGGCACTTCGGCTTCGCTCTCATGAGTCTCAATTTCTTCGTCCATCAGCGCTTCAATTTCAAACGTATTCATGTTGCCGCTGATGATCAGACGCAGATAATCGACAATAAAATCAAGCATCACGGCATCCGCAAGAATGCGTGGATAGCTGGCGAAGATTTCACTCTCTTTAGGATTTTCGATATCACGTTCGAGAGAGAACATGCCCTGCTGACGTGACTTAGCCATCAGGCGATAGAGCAGCGCCAGCAGATCCATATACATCGCTTTGGTGTATTTCGAACGGCGAAAAAGCATCGGGATCGCTTTCATCGTCCCTTTGATGGCTTTTCCGTTATTGCCGACGATGAACGCCCCAATACCCGCGCCACCGATAATCACCAGCTCAGCCGGTTGATAGAGTGCCCCAAGGTGTCCGCCGGTCATCATGTAGCCGCCGAAAACTGTACCAATAACAACCAGGTAACCTAATAAGATAAGCACGACATCATCCTTTCGCAATTGACTATGACAGGATGCGCAGTCGGGTAGTTAACTTGAGGTCAGGACAAAAAAAAGCAGCGGTAATCGCTTACCGCTGCTGGAGTGTTTATCCACACCGTATCAGTTAAACAGCCTGTTCGATCTGTTCATCCAGCAGTTGTGGAATAATATCGGCAGCATTCTGAGAAAGTTTACGTCTTTTTACGGCCCGTGATGGCGGCTGGCATAAACTGCAGGCAAAGCTGCCTGCGGGTTGATGTGCGTGAGTGATAAAGTTCCCGCCGCAGCAGTTGCATGTGGACAATTCCAGCAATCCGCTGTCTACAAAACGAACCAGCGTCCATGCGCGAGTTAACGCCAGCAGGGGGCCTTCTTCCGGCTGCGGACACTGCTCAAGATATAAACGATACGCTTTAATTACGGCATCCACACCGCTACACAACCCTGTTTTGAGCAAAAATTGCCAGGCATTGCAAAACATCGAAGCATGGATATTTTGTTCCCACGTCATAAACCAATCGGTGGAGAAAGGAAGCATCCCTTTTGGCGGAGGACTGCCGCGTAATTCTTTGTACAGCTTGATAAGTCGACCACGGCTTAATTGCGTTTCGCTTTCCAGCATTTGCAAACGGGCGCCCAATGTGATTAATTCCATTGCCAACTGGATATCACGCGCTTCCTGAACAATGCTTTTTTCGCTCATCATCAAGCCCTTTTCTTGCGCGCTGCATCATCGATGTCGCTTAACAGTCGCGTAGAAAGCATGATGCCGGTATGAATTTGCTGGAGATCGTCAACGCGGGAGTCTTGCGTCAGGCGAGTAACAGTCTGGTGATCGTCGAAACGGAAATGACACACCAGTTGGTTTGTTTCAGCCAGTTTGACCATTTGAGGAAGTGTTAATGTTGCCAACGTGTCCGCCATCTCTTCGCTGATACCAAGGCGAAACATCGCAGATGCTTTGTCCTGAACGATCAAACGCTGTGCAAGCAATAAATATGACAAATTGATGTCATAAATGTGTTTCAGCAACTCGGATGTATGCATTATTTGCATCCATAATAACCAACATTATTTTCATGCGGTAAAACCGCACCCCGTGATGTCGCCGGGAAGCCCCGGTAAAAAAAAAGCAAAAGGTCAAATACATAGCAGCGTGATGACACATACACGTTGTGTAAACCAGCCCTTTTGAAGAATGCGCACTTCTTACAAGCTCACATCAATTCTTACAATTGTCTAAGATTTTTCCTAATTCGACGCAACTCTACCCGCCGCCAGTTACACATACAACGGAACCGTGCTGCGAATTTAAAGAATATGTGACACAGATCACATAAATCAACTAAACACTTAACATAAATCCATCAGCGTAGCTTTTACTTTGCTTATTTTTTAAACCAAGATTCATCTTTTCAATTCCTGGCTAACGAATATTCTTGCAATAAAAGCGAATAGTATTTTGTTCACAAACGTTAATATCACACTATGAAATAGCGAGCTGGATCACATATTTCATGCAAAACACTTTTTCAATTAAATTGTTTATAAACAAGAACTTAAATATTAAGGGTGATTAACTAATACCGCGTGGTGATAACTCGCCAAATGTTAATTTTTGTTTGTTTTTTATTAACGCATTGTTTTCATTAGCGGCGAGTTTTACTTAAGTTCGCTGAACGTATTTGCAAATGATGTGAAGCAATTATTCTATTTATAAGAATAATTAATGAATAATCATGATGGCATTCACACTATGTGAAGAGGAAACGTTGCAGTATGGAGTAAGCTGAGTAAAGCAGAAAAGTTCTCTCATAATTCTTGAAAAAAAGGAGCGAGTTATGAGCTATGCGCACATTCTGGTGGCGGTTGCCGCCACCCCTGAAAGCCAGCAGTTGTTAGCCAAGGCAGTTTCTATCGCTCGCCCTGTCAACGCTCGTATTAGCCTGATCACATTGGTCTCAGACCCTGAAATGTATAACCAGTTTGCCGCCCCCATGCTGGAAGATCTGCGTGAACTAATGCAAGAGGAGACCCAGGATTTTATCGATAAACTCAGCAAAGAAGCGCAGTACCCCATCGAACATACTTTTATTACCTATGGGGCACTGAATGAACATATTCTCGACGTTTGCCGTAAACACGCAGTCGATCTGGTCATTTACGGCAACCATAACCAGAGCTTCTTTTCGCGCGCTTCGTGCTCAGCAAAAAGCGTGGTCGGTGCCAGCCTGGTGGATGTTCTGCTGGTTCCTCTGGCTGGAGATTAATACCTCCTTCAGGTCTTCACGCCAGTTTCGAACAGGGAGTCACATTGTCTGACAACTGGCGTTTGCTCTGGCGCGACGTAACTTTTCTTAGATCGCATATAAATCTCGCCTGCCAGTTGTCGATATCGTTTTTAACAATAGTCTCGAGCATTTCAGCATGTCGAGAGACACGTTCAGCAAGCGACATTGTCAGCGCCTGGTTTAGAGCGCCAGCCACTTCATCCCGATCATAAGGATTCACGATAAGCGCAGAAGTTAGCTCATTTGCTGCCCCGGCAAATTGCGATAACACCAGAACGCCAGGGTTGGCAGGATCCTGTGCAGCCACATACTCTTTCGCCACCAGGTTCATACCATCGCGCAAAGGCGTTACCAACCCTACGTCCGAATAGCGGAATATTTTCATCAGCAATTTGCGGTCAAAATACTGGTTCAGATAGTAAAGCGGCGTCCAGCCCAACTGCCCATATTTACCGTTAATCCGCCCAGCCTCTGTCTCCAGTTGGTGGCGAATGTCCTGGTAGGCCTGCACTTCTCCGCGCGAGGTTGGCGCTATCTGCGTATAGCGAATTTTGCCATGGTGCTGCGGGTAATGCTCCAGCAGTGCCTCATAGGCCTGGAAGCGCTCTGGCAAGCCCTTGGAGTAATCCAAACGCTCAACAGAGAATATATTCTTCACATTTTTAAGCTCATCCTTTAACTGCGCCATTTTCGGCGGCAAAGGACCAGAAGCCTGGCGTGCGATTTCCTCCGGCTCAATGCCGATGGGATACACTTCTGTGCGAAACGCTTTATCCCATGCTTTGTGGTGCTTATCGCTCCGGGTAGTGACCTGAGTCTGGACTGCCAGACAATCCAGAAAAGCCTGGCGATCGTTTTCGGTCTGGAAACCCAGTAAATCAAAATCACACATCTGCTCAAGCAGGGCCTGATGTGGAGGTAGCGCGTTAAAAATTTCCGGCGTCGGGAAAGGGATATGCAGGAAAAAACCGATGCGATTATTCACTCCGCGTTTACGCAACTCATAGGCAAACGGTAACAGGTGGTAATCATGAACCCAAATAATGTCATCTTCGCTCAGTAGCGGCAGTAGCTTATCTACCAGCAAAGCATTAACCCGCTGATACCCTTCCCAGGCCGGGCGCTGAAACTGAACTAAATCCAACCGGTAGTGGAATGCAGGCCATAAAACGGCATTCGAAAACTGGCAGTAATACTCTTCGTAATCCTGCTCGCTCAAATTAAACGAGGCCCAGGTAATATTGCCACGAGTGACTTTTTTTAACGGTTTATCTTCATTACCGGTATCACCACTCCAGCCAAACCACAGTCCACCAGCAGTTTTTAATGCGCCCAACACACCGACCGCGAGCCCACCTGCGCTCCCTTTGTCATCTGGCGAGGCGATACGATTAGATACTACGACTAAACGACCCATAGTCACCTCTTCTGTTGTTTGTTGTATTCGATTGTTGCTGCGAAGAGTTAATTTGCTCCAGCCAACGCCAGACATCCCTGACGCCATCCAGACGCCATGTCGCCTGCGTCGCCCCGCTCCCCACCTTCACTGAAATACCGCCTGCGCGGTTAACTACCTCGAAACCTGTTTCATCCGTTAGATCATCACCGAAAAATACGGGGATCCGTCCGGCAAAAGGCGCTTCCTGCATAAATGCAGCAATCGCGTCGCCTTTATTCGCACCTTTAGGTTTTATTTCAACGACACATTTTCCATGCTGCAATGCAAGCTGCGGCCATGTATGCGTGATGCATTCAGCCAGCGTTATCAGCGCCGCTTCATGCTCTGGCGCCTGACGATAGTGCAGCGCGAAGGCCATACCTTTTGCTTCCAGCGTCGTGCCAGGCAGCTTCGACAGCGCCGTCTGTAACAACGCGCCTGCTTCACGTTCAATACCTGCGGCCAGGCGTACTATATGGGTTTGACCATTGATGTCACGGCGTTCTGCCCCATGCACTCCGGCGAGCGGAAAACGAAAGGGAGTGGTGAGACCGTCAAGCTCAGCCATCGAGCGCCCTGAAATCAATGCCAGCGCACCCGCGTTACGCGTCGCCAACTGATGTAATAATTGCAGGATTGTCTTAGGGACAACGACCTGGTCAGGATAGGGCTTGATCTCAGCCAGAGTCCCATCGAGATCAAAAAAATAAGCACAGTTTGCAGATTGTTCAGGGGGTAATGTCAGTGATGCTGTCACCCGGTTATCCTCCTCATCATGGTTTGTACGCCGCGCGGATCGCGCCGTATAGATGATGTATGACGGATATAAGTATAGACAGTGTGACCATGCTCGCCATTTGGAAAAACAATCGCCAGCCGGGTAGCGGCTGGCGATTAGCAGAAGCTAGACTGAAAAGTTAGGGCTTAAATCATCAAATGGTGCGCTTCGCTTTTTGCTTGTAACGGTCGAAGATTACCGCCGCCAGCAGGATGAGACCACGTACGACGTACTGCGCAAAAGGAGAGATGTTCAGCAGGTTCATCGCGTTCTCAACCGTCCCCAGAATCAACACCCCGGCGACCACATATGAGATTTTTCCGATGCCGCCTTTCAGCGATACGCCCCCTAAAACACATGCAGAAATCACGATCAGCTCATAACCAATTGAGGTCATTGGCTGGCCGCTGGTCATACGCGATGCGAGGATAATTCCCGCAATTGCGGACACCAGACCGGAAAGAATAAAGATAATAATCTTGGTGCGAACAACCGGAACCCCGGCCAGGCGCGCAGCCTCCTCATTCCCACCAATAGCCAGCGTGTTACGACCAAACGTGGTTTTATTCAGCAGTAAGCCAAATACGATGAAACACACGATCGTTATCCAGATAGGTGCCGGCAGCCCAAACCAGTTAGCATAGCCAAGGGTAAAGAAACGCTCGTCTTCAATCCCGACCGCCTTACCGTCAGAGATAATGTAGGCCAGACCGCGGACAATCTGCATCGTCGCCAGAGTGGTGATCAGGGCGTTGATTTTTAACCGTGCAATCACAAACCCATTCACCAGACCGCATAAAATCCCCAGCAACAGCCCGGCAGCGACGCCAATCCACAAGCTTTCGGTCATGTTGATGACTACGGCAGTGGTGACCCCTGCACAGGCAATGACGGACGCAACGGACAGGTCGAAGTCGCCGGATGCCAGGCAAAAGAGCATCCCACATGCGACCATACCCGACATCGATACCGCCAGCCCCAGCCCCTTCATGTTGATAAAGGTGGCAAAGTTTGGCACGAAGATGGCACACACCAGGAACAGCGCGGCGAACACCACCAGCATCCCGTATTGATCCCAAATGCGGCCAAGATTTAGCGCCGACTTCGCAGCACCTGAACCCGATGTAGAAACGGAAGACATCATACTCTCCTTATTCAGGCCACAGCCTGGCTGACTTTAGGCATTGCAAGGCTCAACGCCTGGCGTTCATCCGCCTGTTCATGAAGTAACTCACCGGCAATCTCGCCTTCCCTCATCACCACGATACGATCGGCGACACCGAGAACTTCTGGCAGGTCACTGGATGCAAACAGCACGGCCACGCCGCGCGCCGCGAGGGCATAAATCACGTTATAAATTTCATGCTTGGCGCCCACATCAATGCCGCGGGTAGGTTCATCCAGCAAAATCACTTTCATCTCTTCCGATAACCACCGGCCAAGAATAGCCTTCTGTTGATTACCGCCAGAGAGGTTCATGATCAGTTGCTCCGCCCCCGGTGTTTTGATGTTGAGCGAACGAATATGGTGATCGGCATTGGTTTCTTCCCAGCCGTTATTGATCACGCATCCGCCCAAGACATGTTTACGACGCGCGCTAATGTTGATGTTGTTACGCACCGAATGAACCGGAATAATCCCTTCGGCTTTGCGATCCTCCGGACACAGCATCATCCCTGCTTCAATGGCGTGGCTCGGTTTGCGGATATCAATTGGCTGTTCATCAATAAACACCTGGCCTGCGGTGATACGCGTGCCGCCAAACAATCCTTTCATTAATTCGCTACGTCCGGCGCCCACCAACCCAAACAGTCCGACGATTTCACCGCTACGCACTGATAAACTGATCGGCGTCCGCACGCCGGGGGCTTTGACCTCATGCAAACGCAGACGCTCTGCGCCATAAGGCCTGGATTTCCAGCCATAAATATCACCCAGGTCACGCCCCACCATCGCCTGCACCAGCGCGTCGTGATCAACCTGCTGCATGTCCGTAAACGTTTTAACGTAATGCCCATCTTTAAATACGGTAATGGCATCGCTAAGGGCAAAAATCTCTTCCATACGGTGCGAGACATACAGAATGATGCGCCCTTCGTTGCGCAGCTCACGGATAACGCGAAACAGATTCTCAATCTCGCGTGCCGACAGGGAACTGGTCGGTTCATCAAAAGCGATAATTTTGGCGTTACGCGCCAACGCTTTTGCAATCTCCACCATCTGCCATTGACCAATGGAGAGGTATTTCAATGGCGTATCGGGATCGATATCCATGCCCAGATGCTTAAGCTGTAGCCCCGCTTCATAGTTCAACAGCGAGCGGTTCACAATGCCGCTTTTATGCGGCAGTTGCCCTAAATAGATATTTTCGGCAACGGTCATCTCCGGGACGAGATGCAGTTCCTGGTAAATAATGGCGACACCGGCGTTCAACGCGGCTGTGGTATCCGCAAACGAAACTTCTTGACCGCGGATTGCCAGAGATCCCGTCGTTGGCGCATAGTTACCGCTGAGAATTTTTAAGAGTGTTGATTTTCCGGCGCCATTTTCGCCCATCAGCGCATGCACCTGACCGGCATAGCAATCGAAACTGATATCCGTAAGCGCTTTAACGCCGGGGAACGTTTTGCCAATGCCGCGAAATGAGAGATACGGGGTAGACTGTTGCATAACGTCTCCGTGATTCAGATCTTTATACCGGATGGCGGCTTTGCCTTATCCGGCCTACTGAGTACGTAATTCGTAGGCCGGATCAGACGCTTTGGCGACGCATCCGGCATTGATGTTACTTACCGCCTAAACCTTTCTTCGCCAGTTCTTCTTTGAAGTTATCGCGGGTAATCAGCACCACATCCGTCACTTCAGTAAACGCCGGTGGCTCTGCACCTTTCGTCACCCAGTTGTAGAGCATTTGGCTTGATTTATAGCCGTGAACGTCCGGGCTTGGCAGCAGTGAACCATAGAACCCGGTCGCTTCGCCTTTGGAGAGTTCACTCACCGCGTCAACGCCGTTAATACCGATACCAATCACGTTTGGCGCTTTAAAGCCCTGCCCTTCGGTCGCACGCACGCCGCCCAGTACGGTGTTATCGTTCATGCCAACAATCAGCCAGTGTTTAACTTCAGGATGCTGAACAAGCATGGAGTTGGCGGCGTCGAATGCGCCGGGGATATCATTCGATTTGGTTGGGACCTGGTAGATCTGTTTTTCCGGGAAGCCTGCAGCTTTAAGCGCTTCCATTGAACCCGAAGTACGGCGACGCGCGGTATCCAGTTCGTTCGCAGTAATGGCCATTACCGCGGTAGATTTCACATCCCAACCGCGCTTTTGCATCTCCTTGTACAGTTCCTGGCCCTGGCGTTCACCAATTTTTGTTGCCGCCATCATTACCAGCGGCACGGTATCCATCGGTTTTCCTTTCGCGTTGGCAAACTGGTCATCGACGGCAATGACTTTCATATCGTAGCCGCGCGCCTTCGCCATAATGGCAGGCCCGAGTTTGGGATCCGGCGTACAAATCACAAACCCTTTCGCGCCACTGGCAGCCAGGCTGTCAATCGCGTTAAGGGTTTTCTCACCATCCGGGACGGCGATTTTAATCACCTCAAAACCAAGGTCTTTACCGGCCTTATCGGCAAATTTCCATTCTGTCTGGAACCACGGTTCTTCCGGTTGTTTGACAAGGAAACCGAGCTTCATGGACTCAGCGATAGCGGATTGTGACATAATGGCAGCCAGACCGATGGCAGCCAGCGCTTTAGTGAATTTGTGCATGGTCAACTCCAGCTTTAACGTTCTTTTATGTAGGGTAAAATCAGACGATTTTTTGTAATTCGGACGTAAAACAAGGCATTACCTTTTATTGATAAGATCAATGCCAGTGCTGGGAGTATTTTTAGCGGGAAATTGATTCTCCATAAGAGAGCAGCATCACACCACAGAATTACAGTAATTGCGTACATAAATTCAGCGAGAAATGACATAAAAAAACGCGATTTTGACGAAGAAGAAAAAGAGAAATAGCAGATTAGTCCATAACATCAGTCAGCAAATCCTTGTCCCCGAATGCTCAAGCATTCGGGAGAACAGTGTTTACCATGGGTAATAAATGTGGTCGGCGTGATCGCGAACCGGAATATCATCTCCCAACAGACGCGCCGAAAGCGTAAACGCAAAATCAAAAATATGCCCTAATCCTTTGCCGCTAATAAGATTGCCATCCTCAACAACGGGCGCATCGATATATTCCCCATCCGTGACGTTTTGCCACAAATCTCCCGAGCACACGTAGCGACGCCCCTTTAGCAGACCGTTGCCACCCAGCACGCGCGCGGCCGCAGAGCACACCGGACAAATAAGTTTTCCCGCCTCATCATGGCGGGTGACAAACTGGATGACTGCCTCGCTGGCGGCAAGATTAACGCTACCTTGCGGCCCCCCAGGCAACACGACGGCATCGTAGAGATGCGCCTGACGCGCGGCCAACGTGCTGTCGGTCACCATCGGCACGTCATGATAGCTCACCACCGCACGTGACTCAGCGCAGGCCAGTGTTTCGACTTCGATATTCAGGCGACGCAGAATATCAACAGTAACTATCGCTTCTGCCTCTTCAAAACCGGGCGCCAGCAGCACCGCAACCTTTTTCATTTGTAATCCCTCGCTTTATCCACATAGAGCCAAACAATCAATGCTGAATCGTACAGGCCATTAAAGTTATTAATTTCGGCAAAAATGATCTGGCGCAAAAAATTAGCCATCTGGTAACTTTCAATTACCTCACCAGTCGTGAAGTTTCTACAACCAGAGCGGGTCGAAAATCACCAGAGACAAGACGATAACCGAACGTTAAATTTTATTTTGTGATATGAAACACCATTTCATAAATGAAATTAAGATTTAACTTCATACATATCAAACAATTACATTAACAACCCCTATATTAAGGAATACCTGCATTAAGAATATTGCTATAACAATATGTAAAAAAACATAAATACGCAGATTTAAGGATTTTCTTATTCCGGGTCACGCGCTATGCTGATTCTCGATCGGAAGCGAATATAATTCGTGATCACTAAAGGACCGGCGGAACGGATTTATTCTGCTAACAGTTTTAATTGTACGTAGATGTGAAGTGCGGCGGCAGCCCGTTGCACTGACGTTAGTAACGTACACTCTCCTTTCTGGAAATAAGGATATTGATATGGCTGCTGTTGGAATTGTTCATAAACTCAACACACAAATGAATCTTGAGTTCTACGCATCGAATCTTTACCTGCACCTTAGCGAGTGGTGCTACGAACATAGCCTGACAGGCACCGCAACGTTTCTACGCACGCAGGCGCAGGGTAACGTAACTCAAATGATGCGTATGTTTAATTTTATGAAAAGCGCCGGGGCTAACCCCATCGTCAAGGCCATCGATGTTCCGGGTGATGAACTGACTTCCCTGGAAGAACTGTTTCAGAAAACACTGGATGAGTACCAACAGCGTTCGAGTAAGCTATCACGCTTAACCAATGAAGCAGAAGCATTGAACGATGAGCCAACCGTTGATTTTCTCCACGATCTGGAAAAAGAGCAACAGCAGGATGGCGTGCTGTTACAAACCATTCTTGATGAAGTTCGCAGCGCGAAACGCGCGGGACTGTGCATGGCGCAAACCGATAAGCATCTGCTGAACGTCGTAAACTACCAACATCACTAATCTTCAATTTTCATAACGCTCGCCGGATAGTGATGCCACGCATCTTATCCGGCGAGCGCTCAATGATCTCTACGCTCGCGCCTCTCATTCTCAGAGACACAAAAAAGCCTTTCTAAAACCTGAAACAACGGTTTATTTTAGTGAGACTCATTCTGCGGCGTGAATTTCAACTCGATCAAGGCAACTGCTTTTTGTATTGCGCGCATAGTTACCGGATCGGCGCCCGCAGGGTGACTTGAAAAGTCGATGCTTTTCAGCTGGCTGGACATTTTCTCCCGAACTTCTACCGGGGCGATAACATCAATAACATCCAGAATTTGTTTGATAACTAACTGACAGGCAACAACGTCCGAGAGCAGTTCCTGATCGGCATTCAGTGTTTGGGACATAATGAGCTCCTTATAGAAAGGTCGTCATAGTACCCATTCAGCGATCGAAACGATAGCGGTGTACGCATAGCGGATACGCTGAAAATAAAAATAGTTCCAGTCAGTTTCTTTTGAGATGGCAAGCACAAATGAGTGAACATTTATCGGTTGAGAATAAACGCGGTCTCTCCCCAGCGGCATTACTTGTTGCCGGCGCTTTCTTTATGGAGTTTATTGACGGCACGGTGATCGCCACCGCCCTACCCGACATGGCCAAAAGCTTTGGCGTACAGGCGGTTGACCTCAACATTGGTATCAGCGCCTACCTGATCACCCTCGCCGTACTTATCCCCGCCAGCGGCTGGATTGCGGACCGCTTCGGCGCCAGAAAAGTGTTTACCCTCGCACTGGCGATATTTACCCTCGCCTCGGTCTTATGTGGTTTGTCCACCCGTCTTGAGAGCTTTGTCGCCATGCGAATCTTACAGGGCGTGGGCGGCGCGCTAATGGTTCCAGTTGGCCGCCTTGCGGTACTACGCACCACGCCAAAACATCAGTTAATCACCGCTATTGCGACCCTGACCTGGCCCGCGTTAGTCGCGCCCATCATCGGTCCGCCGCTTGGGGGATTCATCACCAGCTATGCCAACTGGCGCTGGATCTTTTTCATTAACGTCCCACTGGGAATACTGGCGATAGCGCTGGCGCTACGTTTTATTCCGGATATTCATGACGACGAGCGCCGTCCGTTTGATATAACGGGTTTTGTCGCCACCTCTGTTGCCATGGTGAGCCTGGTGTATGCCATGGAATTACTGGGAACACAGCAGCCGCAGGGTTGGCTAACCGCCGGACTTCTCACGCTGGGAATAGCGACTTTCCTGTTTGCTCTACGCCATTTTCGTCGCGCCGCCTGGCCAATGATTCGTCTCGATGCCATGAGTGTCCCAACTTTTCGCGTCACGATGTACGGCGGGTCGCTGTTTCGCGCTTCTATCAGCGCCGTACCATTTCTGCTGCCGTTAATGTTTCAGGTAGGCTTTGGCATGAACGCTTTTCACGCAGGTTCGCTGGTCCTGGCGGTGTTTGTGGGCAATCTGACGATAAAACCTGCCACCACACCGTTAATACGCTGGCTGGGCTTTAAAAAATTGCTGCTGATCAACGGGGCGCTCAACGTCCTGGCACTGCTGGCCTGTGCATTGATAACGCCGCAAACGCCCGTATGGGTTATTTTGCTGGTACTGTATCTGGGCGGCGTATTCCGTTCAATCCAGTTTACCGGCGTCAGTACGCTTGCCTTTGCGGACGTCCCCGCGCCGCAAATGAGCTACGCCAATACGCTGTTCAGTACGGCAACACAGTTAGCTGTGGGATTGGGGATTTCATTAGCCGCTATTGGGATCCGTATCGGCGATGAAGTCAGTGAATGGCTGGCACTGGGCAATATTCCGGGGCTCAGCTTCCGTCTGGCCTTTGTGGTTATCGCCATAATTTGTCTGATAGGTATGGTCGATACGCTGCGGCTTACCCGTGATGCGGGAAGCGCAGTCTCTGATAAGAACAGATAGCCCGGCAGGTGAACACCGCCGGGCCAGCAGGATTTAGCCAATAATCTCGCGCACGAACGCTTCGATAGACTTGTCCTGGCAGTTATCGAAGAAGCATTGCTGGAAGCGTGGACCCGACACGGCGGTTTTCACCAGTTCAGGATCGATAGCGCGCAATGTATCCAGATAATTCTCTTTTACCACTGCCGCTTTCACCTGATTCAGAATACCGGCGTTACGCACCTGCGGTACTTTACGTTCCGGTGGGTAACCTTCCCCGGTACGTCCAGTAAACGCTTTTTCAAACATATAGCGCACATTCAGCTCGGCGCCCCAGCCAAAACCCTTGGCGAAGGCCAGTGAAAGCGCGTTACCGTTGTTGATCTGAGAAAACAAGAATGCGTCCGCCGGATCAAGGCAGTACCCACACACCACTCCCGGATGGATATTCAGTGACATCATTGCGCCCTGACCCGTACCGCAGCCCGTGACCACAAAATCCACGGCTTTGGAATTAAGCAGAATGCTGGCCATAATCCCTAAATGAATGTAGGTCAGATGATGGTCATTTTCATCGCTCATACCGACGTTAAAAACGGGAAAACCTTTCTCATCCGCAACGGCTTTAAGCTCGTTATGAATGATGGCGTTTTTGCTTGCCTGACTGTTTTCCATCATCAATGCAATTTTCATTCTGTCATCTCCTGAATGCGTAGCGGGGACTGCTGAAAGTCATAACATTCAGGCCACATTACTATTTTGCAAACTCACTTTCAAATTTAATGAACTTTTGTTTTATAAATTAATGTAGTGCTCACATTTTTCCCTCAGCAGCCCAGAATAGCCTCAAGAACCAGACGTCGTTGCGATTAATCGCAGGTGATTTTCAGGCTATTCAAGCCATTGATACGTCAACACGTATGCCATGATAGCCTATCTCCGAACTTTCAGAGCGATCACATGAAGACCTTTATCCTTGCCCTTTTGCCGCTCGTGCTGACAGGATGCACTATTACCAAACAGGCGCAGGTCAGCGAAGCCAGCGCTATCACCGGTGTGGTTCGACTGACCTACAACCAGGCCATGTTGCAAACGGCACGAACCGATGACTACGTAACCCAGGGAACAGCCACCAAAGAGTGCCAGCGTATGGGCTACGCCAGCGCCGCAGCATTTGGTCAACCGGTGTCAACCTGTAGCGTATATGCCGGTTCTTTGTGTTTGAATACCAAAATTACGCTCGCCTGGCAGTGTCACGGCGTCGCGGTATCTCAAGCGCCCTCATTCAATTATTAATATTTCGACCAGCATTTTTTTGCTGGTCATTAGTTACTTCGTTATTTATATCCTCCGCTTAATAGCGTTAATGCGTTTTATTCCCATTCGTATTTTTAATAAATAAATTTATTATTTTACCTTTTGCAAATAATTAAATAACAAATTATAGTGGCGCCACGTAATATTTAATGACGTTTGTGGAGCAGAACCATGCTGAAAACAGAAATGATCGACCAACTGAATGAGCAAATGAACCTTGAATTATATTCATCTCTGCTCTACCAACAGATGAGCGCGTGGTGCAGCTATCACAGCTTCGAAGGTGCTGCCGCGTTTCTGCGCCGTCACGCCCAGGAAGAGATGACGCATATGCAGCGTCTGTTCGACTACCTGACTGACACCGGTAGCTTACCGCGTATTAATGCCGTCTCTTCCCCTTTCGCTGAATATGCTTCTCTGGACGAACTGTTCCGTGTAACTTACGAACATGAACAGCTGATCACGCAGAAAATTAATGAACTGGCACATGCGGCAATGACCCACCAGGATTATCCGACGTTTAATTTCCTGCAATGGTATGTTGCTGAGCAGCATGAAGAAGAGAAATTATTTAAATCTGTTATTGATAAGCTATCACTGGCAGGAAAAAGCGGTGAAGGTCTTTATTTCATCGACAAAGAGCTGGCTACGCTCGATACACAGAATTAATTCTGTTAGATAACGGTGGTGAGTTGCCACCGTTATTCGATAATCTTAATGGCGGCAGATCTTGCTTTCGTGCGTAGAGAAGCCGTCTTCTTTTGCAATAAACTTCCCCTTCGCCGCTAAAAATGCCACCAGCTCGGCCGCCGTCATACCTTGCGCAGAACAGGTGTGAAAACGTGCGTGCTCGCCAAAACGTGCCGTAATTGCCGCTTCAAGACTGCCATTTGAATACTGCTCGCCAGATTCAATCATCATATTGAGCACTTCATGACCGTGAATAGATTCCATACTACCTCCTCAATAAAGGGCATAGCCTAATGTGAACCGCAGGGCGCTGCTTTGCGCTAACACAGGTTTACCAGCAGATAAATGTTATTTCGTATGCATCTTAAAATATCAAATAATCGTAAAGTTTAATGTACACGTATTGTAACGGTGATTTGACGAAAATAACGTTTTGCCTTAACCTGCGCCGCAGATATAACCGTTGATTATCTCCGGGACAGAGGAAAGCGTGAAAAACAGAACCCTGGGTAGTATTTTTATCGTGGCGGGAACCACGATTGGTGCCGGAATGTTGGCAATGCCGCTGGCTGCGGCAGGCGTGGGGTTTAGCGTCACGCTGGTATTATTAGTCAGTCTTTGGGCGTTGATGTGCTACACCGCGCTGTTGCTGCTTGAAGTGTATCAACACGTACCGGCTGACACCGGGCTGGGTACCCTGGCGAAACGTTATCTTGGTCGTTACGGACAATGGGTAACGGGCTTTAGCATGATGTTTTTGATGTACGCGCTGACAGCGGCGTATATCAGTGGCGCAGGAGAACTGCTGGCCTCCAGCATAAGCGACTGGACCGGGACAGCTATCTCTCCAACCACAGGTGTGCTGCTGTTCACCTTTGTTGCCGGTGGTGTGGTTTGCGTTGGGACGTCGCTGGTCGATCTGTTCAACCGTCTGTTGTTTAGTGCCAAGATAATTTTCCTGGTGGCGATGCTGGCCCTGTTAATGCCGCATATCCATAAAGTGAATCTGCTTACGCTGCCGCTTCAGCAAGGGCTGGCGCTGTCCGCGATCCCGGTTATCTTCACGTCGTTCGGTTTTCACGGCAGCGTTCCGAGTATCGTCAGCTATATGAACGGTAACATCCGTAAACTGCGCTGGGTATTTATCACCGGTAGCGCCATTCCTCTAATCGCCTATATTTTCTGGCAACTGGCTACACTTGGCAGCATTAACTCGTCCACGTTCATGGGACTGTTAGCCAACCATGCTGGTTTAAACGGATTGTTACAGGCATTACGTGAAGTTGTGGCGTCACCGCACGTTGAACTGGCGGTGCATTTGTTTGCCGATCTTGCGCTGGCGACCTCTTTCCTCGGCGTCGCGCTGGGATTGTTTGACTATCTGGCAGACCTTTTCCAGCGCCGAAATACCGTAGCAGGAAGGATGCAAACCGGCGTGGTGACTTTCCTGCCGCCGCTGGCATTTGCGCTGTTCTATCCCCGTGGCTTCGTGATGGCGCTGGGATATGCAGGCGTTGCCCTCGCGGTACTGGCGCTGCTGATCCCCGCCATGCTGGCGTGGCAAAGCAGAAAACATAACCCGCAGGCTAACTACCGCGTGGCAGGTGGCGCACCGGCGCTGGCGCTGGTGTTTATGTGCGGAATTGTGGTGATAGCGGTACAGTTTTCCATTGCAGCAGGGTTACTCCCCGAAGTGGGTTAAACAAAAGGGGCTTTACGCCCCTTTCTGTTAATGCAGACAGCACTGCTTGTATTTTTTCCCACTGCCGCACGGGCACGGATCGTTACGTCCGACCTTGGCATCCACTTTTACCGGCACCTTCACCGGCGTTTCCTGCGGATGCGCCATCCACCAGGCATGCAGATCCAATGCTGCCAGACGGATAGCGTCCACGCTTTCCTCAAACTCTTCTGGCGTCAGTTTCTCAACCACAGCAAAGTTTTCTTCCGTACCGTGCAGCGCAATAGCCTCGAGCGCCGGTTTCAACGTATCTGGTAGTGCGGACCAGTCCGACAACGCGACGCCGCGCATATAACCAAAGCACCACTCTTCAACGATGGTCAGTTCATGCTCGTCAATTTCACGCAGACCAAACAGCGGCTCAAACTGCTCAGGATATTCGTCCAGACGATCGGCCGTATCCGCCATGTGCTGAAACGCCAGGTTCATGAAACGCGTCATTTCTTTTTCGGAGGACCAGCGCGGCACATATTGCGCGCCGCCCCAAATTGCAACCAGCCACTGCTCCGGTTCAATTTCATACGGTGAACTGAGCACCGCCGTCAGCAAACCATCCAGTTCTGACACATCCAGAATAGCTTTGTCCGTATTGTACTTAGTCAGTACATCATCCAGCCATTCCAGTTCGCTCTCGTTTAATGGTCCCGTTTTCATAACGCTTTTCCTTAGTCAAAAATTCTTGCCTGTGATCATCCTACATGGCTGGAGGGATAACAGATACAAATGGGCGTGGGCGGTTTACAGCTACCGCCAGTTCAGGTTAACAGGATACGAGGGGAATTCCGGTAGTTAACGCACAAAAGAGAACACCAGGCCGCCGGGCATCATACCGGGAAAACAGAACAAAACCACCCGTAGGTGGTTATTGTTGCTCAATACGGTTAAGCGTCGCGCTGTACCCGGTTTTTGCTACCGCTTTAAGGAGAGTATCGGTAGGAAAACCTTCAGGTACGATCGCTTCTGCCTGCCTTGTCTTGAGAGAGGATTTCGCCTTAATGACGCCATCAGTTTCGCGTAACGCCTGATTGACAGAAATTACGCATAACGAGCAGGTCATATTTTGTATATCAAGCACCACTTTTTGATTGGCCGCCTGAACCCATAACGGCAACAATAAGCCTGCCACTAACATGAAAACCTTCATTCAAACACCTCATAAAACCAGGCAACCAGCGTTGGGTAAAATAACACCGGTAGAATCAACGCCAGCGCACACCAGTAGAGAACACGCGCCTGTTTCAGGGTTAGCCAGCCAGAACACCACAACCGCCTGGAGAAATAGAGTCGCCAGAAAACACGCAGTAGTAATCCCAAAGACAGCAGCATCAAAGGAATTCGTAAAAACTCAAACCGGGTTAAAACAGCAAAGCTCGCCGCTGAGATACCAAACAGCAGATATAACAGCGGCCCAACGCAGCATAATCCGGCAGTGACGGCAGCCGCAGCGGCCGTCAGCAGGGTCAGTCCCGCGCCTTTAGCGTTGTTCTGTGGCGACATAGCGGTAGGAGAACGCTTTAGGATCGTAGAAATTGATCGGGTCGCCATCGACTTCGGCGTAAGGATAACCAAAGTTGTTCATAGCTCCCTGCTCTGTCGCCGGATACAGCTCGAAATCACGTCCGTAGTTAAATCCTACCCAGTTCATTTCCCAGTTACCAAACAGGTAAGCGTTGACGGCCTGGACATCGGCATCCTGGTGCGATTTTTTCTCAGCCAGACGCATTTTGGTCACGTCAGCGGGATCGCACGGTAACCAACCGTAACCTGCGAGATAGAATTCGGCGCGACAGTGTTGTCCACCGCTGACATCGGCAACGCCTGCGCTGTCGGCTTTGCCAAAGGCGCTTGTCGAGTAACGCTCGAGCTTATTGGCTTTGCCCAGACGGATGCCAAACAATTCGCGTGCGGGAATACCGCTGGCGCGTGCCAAAGCAACAAAAACGGAGCTCATATCGGTACATTTACCCTTGAGCTTGCCGCTTTTTAAGATCTCTGCCACATCACCGGTACCGCAGCCAATAACGTCATTATCCCGTTCCATATGGCTGCTCACCCACTCGTAAATGAGACGCGCTTTTTTCAGCGGATCTTGCTCATTACCGGTAATTTTGCGCGCAGTTTCCAGAACCACCCCATCCACTGGAGTATGTGCCGTCGGTAACAAGTAGGGTTTTACATCCAGCGGATAAATAATCTGCTCCGGTGCATGCCAGGTTTTTAGCGCATCCTGCTGCAACGGCTCCCAGTCGGCGGTTTCAATATCGATATCAACGTTAATCAACAATTCGCCCTGGGAGTCTGGCCAGGTGGCGAACAGCGTCTTCGCGCCATAGGCATTGTTGGTGGTGACATACGCCTGCTGATAGTTCCCGCTAAAGGCAAGGGCTGTCATTTGTTGAAACACAGTATCTACAGGTAGCGGGATCCAGAGTTTCACCACCCCGCGCGATCCCTTAGGAGGATTGAGTTTATACGTTTGTGATAAGACAAAGCGTCGACGCGCGACAGACGCGACTGTTGGCTCTGCGGCATGTACCGTCTGGCTAACAATCGTAGGGCCGACTAAACCGGCGGCGGAAAGGAGAACGCTATTTTTGAGAAATTGGCGACGTTGCATTGCTGTCTGTCCATGTTGTAAGAGTTGAGCTACGGTCCATTGGGAAACCGTATGCGATCATCACAGCAGACAGACGCTGACTTAAAAAGGCGAGCAGATGGAGGTTATTCATCAATAACAGACCTGTTAACTGTGAATGAAATGAGAAACTACAAGGCCGCTATTAAGCCATTTACAGGCAAAAAAGTACAGCAGTGAGAGCGCCTTCAAAATATATGCACACTGGTTGCCAGCTTACGGGCTAGCCCTCTGGCCCCCTCACGCATGACCATATCGTGATTCCAACGAAATACAGGTGCTGCCAGCGGGGCAAGATAATTCATCCAACGGATCGTGGTACGGACATTCCAGTCATATTTGACAATAGTCTCTTTGCCACTCGCAGTAAAAGACCACACGCCTCGCCCTTCTACCGCCCCGCTGGCTTGTCCTTCAAGCAGAGAGCAAGGCAGAATATTCAATACGTTGATATCAAAGGTTAAGCGATAAGGTAGAACGCCTTTCCAGGTATAACGATGCAGCGCGCCAATGCCCTGTAAATCCCCCTTCTTGATCTCAACGATGCGTTCCAGACTTACCCACCATTCCGGCCACTGATCGGGATGAGAAAAAATATCCCACACCTCCTGAATAGAAGCCTCAACCCGCCAGACCGTGGAAAAATGATACTCAGCCATAGTACAGGCTCCCTCAAGGCGTGAAGAAATTAGCGGGAAAATGGATGTTAATAGCCATCGCTTCCAGAAGATCGATTTCTAATCGCTGCCCATCTGGAGCATAGCCGATCACTTTGGCAGGGAGTCCGTGATAATTATCCAGTCAGACGTCGTAGCGGGGAACGCCATCAACCGCCATTGTTCCCGACCCAACCACAGACACGCGCGTCGTCTCCCACCCCCTCAGACTTAGTATGGACAGCTGGCTTAAATTGTTGGTTTTCTTTTCAGTTGGGATGGCAACAAAAAGCTATACTTTAATAGCCGCACTCTTAACAGGTATTAATCATGAAACTGCCATCGGTATTTTCATGCGCCGTTCTCATATTACTGCTACTGGCATCATTATCTGCCACTGCCAACGCGTTACAAAACCAGGCCGCAAGAGAGCAAGAGTTAAGCGCAGCACTCCGTGCCGGTAATGGAATCATCATCATTGGCGGGACGGATGATTCTGCATTCACGTTGCGGGCACGAAACCGAATCCACAGACATTTAGCGATTCAGGATGACTTTGGCGATCCCATCATGATCAATGGTTTCCAGGACCACAACGATAATCCTGCCCGTAATGGTTTTATCAACAACCCTGCACGAGGGGGCTTTATGTTTAACGCACCGATTCGTCGATAGAGTGATTATCTATAGCAAGCAAGTGTTTGAAGGCGATTTTACGTATCACGCAGGATAAAACGATGGATTGCAGGCACAAAAAAACCACCCGTAGGTGGTTTCACGACACTGCTTATTGCTTTGATTATTCTATTCTTTCCCATGGTACCCGGAGTGGGACTTGAACCCACACAGCGCGAACGCCGAGGGATTTTAAATCCCTTGTGTCTACCGATTCCACCATCCGGGCTCGGGAAGAAATTGGAGGCGCGTTCCGGAGTCGAACCGGACTAGACGGATTTGCAATCCGCTACATAACCGCTTTGCTAACGCGCCGAAATCTTCTGGCTTTTCAGCCAGACACCCGCTATTGCCGATGTCTTTAATTTGGAGCGGGAAACGAGACTCGAACTCGCGACCCCGACCTTGGCAAGGTCGTGCTCTACCAACTGAGCTATTCCCGCATCATCAAGTAACTTTGTTAATCACTTGATTTTGTTATCGTCTGGCAATCAGTGCTGCCGTTCGATGCGTTGCATTCTACTTACCTGACGCAATGAGTCAACGATATTTTTCACCACTGACGATCGTTTGCTGAAATTTGCGCCGAAACGATCACTGTTCAAGCAAATCTCCCCATGCAGCGCTCAAATACTGGAACATTGACCACAAAGTCAGTACCGCGGCAACGAAGAAAAGTGCAATCCCGGCATACTCTACCCAGATATTTGGACGCCACAGCAGCCACGCCAGTGCAGCCATTTGCGAAGTGGTTTTCACTTTACCGATCCAGGACACTGCAACACTGCTGCGTTTGCCCAGCTCAGCCATCCATTCACGTAGCGCAGAGATGATAATTTCACGCGCGATCATCGTGGCGGCAGGAAGCGTCACCCACCAGCTGTGATAGTGCTCCGTCACCAGCACCATCGCGATAGCCACCAGCACTTTATCAGCAACGGGGTCGAGGAAGGCGCCAAAACGCGTGCTTTGGTTCCAGCGACGCGCCAGATAGCCATCAAACCAGTCGGTAACCGCCGCAATACAGAAGATCAGCGCACAAACAAAGGGAGCCCAGGTGAATGGCAGATAAAACGCCAATACAAAGAATGGGATCAGGATGACGCGAAACAGCGTGAGCAACGTAGGGATATTAAATTGCATATGACGGATAACTATCTGTTGTCAGTGAAATTACCCCTATGTTGCTACAGAGGGCCTAATGTTTCAACGAGTAGAAGATCTTTTCTGCCAGAGCTTGCGAAATACCCGGCACTTTTGCAATTTCTTCAATACTTGCGTTACGAAGACCTTGCAAACCGCCCATATATTTCAACAACATCTGCCGACGCTTAGGCCCAACGCCTTCAATGGTCTCAAGCGTACTGGTACTTTTCACCTTCGCGCGTTTTTTCCGGTGTCCGCTGATCGCATGATCGTGAGATTCATCACGGATATGCTGTATCACATGCAATGCGGGCGAATCCGGCGGCAGACTAAAGCCCTCTCCTTCCGGCTCAAAGAACAACGTTTCCAGACCCGCTTTACGGTCGGCCCCTTTCGCCACCCCCAGCAAAAGTGGGTGCTGTTTATCCCAGGGAACATCCAGCTCAGCAAAAACGGCTTTCGCCTGTCCCAACTGCCCTTTACCGCCATCGATCAATATAACGTCCGGAACCTTACTTTCTTCTATTGCCTTACCGTAACGCCGACGCAGAACCTGATTCATCGCCGCATAATCGTCGCCCGGCGTAATGCCGGTGATGTTGTAACGACGATACTCTGCGCGCAGTGGGCCATTGGCATCAAAAACCACGCAGGAGGCGACCGTCTGCTCGCCCATCGTATGGCTGATGTCAAAACACTCCATGCGTTTTACAGCGGGTAACTTCAGTACCGATGCCAGCGCTGTCAGACGCTGAGTAATGGTCGACTGCTGAGAAAGCCTGGTGGTTAACGCCACTGCTGCGTTGGTACGTGCCAGCTTCAGGTACCGCGCACGATCCCCGCGCGGTTTCGTCTGGACGTTAATCTTCCGCCCGGCCAGTTCAGACAATGAATCCGCCAGCAGAGTTTTATCGCTAAGATTAAAATCGAGCAGGATCTCACCGGGTAAGGTACGCATCTGACTTCCCTGCAAATAAAACTGCCCGACAAAGGTTTCCACGACCTCACCGAGTTCTGTACCACCCGGTACTTTCGGGAAATAGCTGCGACTGCCCAACACTTTACCCTGACGAATGAACAGTACGTGCACACAAGCCATGCCGGCGTCAAACGCCACGCCGATAACGTCCAGATCGTCTCCGGAATTCGAGACAAACTGTTTTTCGGTGACGCGACGTACCGCCTGAATTTGGTCACGAATACGCGCAGCCTCTTCAAATTCGAGATTTTGGCTGGCCTTTTCCATCCGGGCGATCAGTTGGGTTAATACCTGATCGTCTTTCCCGGATAAGAATAAACGGACGTACTCGACCTGCTGTGCATACTCTTCCTCACTCACCAGGCCCGCCACACAGGGACCGAGGCAACGGCCAATTTGATATTGCAGGCAGGGTCGCGAGCGATTGCGATACACGCTGTTTTCACACTGGCGGATGGGAAAAATTTTCTGCAGCAGCGCCAGCGTTTCTCGTACGGCATAGCCGTTGGGGAACGGTCCAAAGTACTCGCCTTTAGCATGCTTAGCCCCACGATGCATCGCCAGGCGTGGGTGAGTATCGCCGCTGAGGAAAATAAAAGGATAGGATTTATCATCGCGCAGCAATACGTTATAGCGCGGCTGATACAGCTTGATGTAGTTGTGTTCAAGCAATAACGCTTCGGTTTCGGTGTGTGTCACCGTGACATCAATCTGCTGGATTTGCGCGACCAACGCTTCGGTCTTACGCGATGCGAGATTGCTACGGAAGTAACTGGAAAGCCTTTTTTTCAGGTCTTTCGCTTTCCCGACATAGATAACCGTCCCGGCGGTATCATACATACGATAAACGCCGGGCTGACTGGTTACGGTTTTCAGGAACGCTTTGGCATCAAACTGATCGGTCACTGGCTTGTTAATGTCTCCGCATTACACAGGCCATGGCGAATTGCCAGGTGAGTCAACTCGACATCGCCGTGAATGTTTAATTTACTGAACATTCGATAACGATAGCTGTTCACCGTTTTAGGACTCAGATTCAGTTGTTCTGAAATCTCATTGACCTTCTGGCCTTTGGTGATCATCAGCATAATCTGCAACTCGCGTTCAGACAAACTGGCAAACGGGGTTTCCGTTTTCTCAGGTTCAATCTGGCTGAGCGCCATCTGCTGAGCGATATCGGAGGCAATATAACGTTGCCCGGAATAAACCGAACGAATCGCACTCACAACTTCCTGGGGGGCGGCTCCCTTGCTGAGATACCCCGCGGCACCTGCCTGCATGACCTTTGCGGGTAACGGGTTCTCGGTGTGTACCGTCAGCATAATCACTTTAATATCTGCCGTTGAACGCGCAATTTTGCGGGTTGCTTCGAGACCGCCAATACCGGGCATATTCATATCCATCAGCACAACGTCCACGGAATTTGAGCGGCACCATTTCACCGCATCTTCACCGCAGCACGCTTCGCCGACAACTTTTATGCCTTTTATATCTTCCAGAATGCGTCGTATCCCTGCGCGCACCAGTTCGTGGTCATCAACAAGAAAAACGTTGATCAAAGGAATATCTCCAGAATAGGGATAACGCTACCGATAGTTAATCGGTCCTATGTTAACGGGTTTTATCTCAACTTTGAAATGTAAAAAACGTCCGACTTTCGATTTTGCTCTCGTTTTTGGAAATTAGATTGTACGACGTGTGGAAACTTGCAGGCCACATAGCCTGCTGCCACACTTATATCTGCGTAGCTGTTTCAGAATAGTGACAAAAAATTCATATTCCTGCGCTGAATGCAAAACCGGCAGCCAAACTTGTAACAATAATTAACGAGGAAAATACTCGAAATAAACAACAAGTGGAGAAAATATATGCACTGCAACATGTTGTTTATTTTAATGTCCCTCCCCCTTTGTTTGCACAAAAAACAACCACTGATATTTTTAGCCTCGCTTATGGTATACTCCGCCGCCTTAAGATTTGACATCGCACTTTTTCATTGAAACATAACGAGGAAAATAAATGAGTACGCCTGACTTTTCCACTGCTGAGAATAACCAGGAACTGGCCAATGAAGTTACCTGCCTGAAAGCCCTGTTAACACTGATGCTGCAGGCAATGGGTCAAGCCGATGCTGGACGCGTGATTCTTAAAATGGAAAAACAGATCGCGCTGATTGAAGATCAATCACAGGCTGCGGTATTTTCCAGCACTGTTAAGCAAATTAAACAGGCCTACCGCCAGTAATAAGAAACCGGCTGAGAGCATTGCTATCAGCCGGTTTTGCGTCTGACACTCAGAACGATAATTAATTCAGATAAGCCCGGTCGCAGCGGCATAACACGCTATCTGCGTTTTGTTTGGCGCATTGAATTTCTTTTGCATATTCTTCTGGTGAAAATTAACGGTATTTTCAGAGATCGACAGTATTATCGCTATCTCTGAAGACGTCTTCCCCTCTGCGGTCCATTTCAATATTTCTTTTTCCCGCTTGCTAAAGCGCATCTCTGGCGTCATGACCATGTCATCTTCCAGTCGCGTCAGCACCGACAGACTTTCCCGCACCAGAAGCTGCATTCTGAGCTCCACTTCATCATTCGCAAAACGACTATTACGGATACTCGCTCGCGATACCGATAAAAACCCCAGCGCCCGATTCGGCAACATCAGGCATTGCGTCATCCCTTTGCGTAAACCGTGATTGCGTGCGGCGTCCCACAAAGGTTGGGCATCACGAAACAAGGTATCGTCCCAGGGTAAATGCCCCTGACTGAAGTTTTCAGGCTTCAGCACCGGATCAATGGCGAAATAATTCTCGGACTGATAATGCGCCACCCATGCTTTGGGATAGGTCGTATGAAGTGACGTTTTAGGACGGGTAAAGGGTACGGGATGACGAACACAGAGTGCGTAGAAATCGAACTCTAAATGCTGCGTCTGTTGTTGTAATTCATTATAGACATCCTCTGCCGTCGCCATTTCCTGAAAGCGTAACAGCATGCTCCGTCGCCAGGTGAAGAAATCATGATCCTGCATACTAAGTGGTAATGCCCCTGAGATTGATAATCATCCAAACATATGAAATAAGCTAACACATAAATGTATTTTATATATGCAAATTATCGGACAAATGAAAAATTACTTGAGCGTTACTCAACAGCCAGAGCAAGCAACAGAATCAAGCGTTAATAATAAAGCAATATTTATAAATAGTTATGCGAGCGGCACTCACCACAAAAAATGTCGGTGAGTGCTGCTTGTACTATTTACTGCATGAGGAATTTTTCGAGAAACTGACGGGTTCGCGGCTGTTGCGGATGCGTAAATAAAGATTTAGCCGGCCCCTGCTCCACTATTCGTCCTTGATCCATAAATATCGCCCGGTCGGCCACGTCACGAGCAAAGCTCATTTCATGCGTCACAATCACCATGGTGCGTTTTTCCTGCGCCAGCTGGCGAATGGTATTAAGCACCTCGCCAACCAGTTCAGGATCAAGCGCGGAGGTAGGTTCATCGAATAAAATAACCTCTGGTCGCATCGCCAGCGCCCGGGCAATCGCCACACGCTGCTGCTGCCCACCGGACAGACGGCGCGGATAGCTGGTTTCTTTTCCCGCCAGCCCGACTTTTGCCAGCAGTTCGCGCGCACGGGCTGTCGCTTCGGCTTTCGGTTCGCCTTTGACAATCACCGGACCTTCAATAATGTTTTCCAGCACCGTACGATGGGGAAACAAATTAAAGTTCTGGAACACAAAGCCTACGTGCTGGCGCAACTGGCGAATCAGCCCTTTCTGCTGAGTTAACGACCGCGCGGTATCAATGGTTATCTCACCCACTTTAATGGTGCCCGCCTCCGGTTGCTCCAGCAAATTAATGCTCCGCAGCAGCGTGGTCTTGCCCGAACCGCTCGGTCCGATAATCGCCACAACTTCACCGGGTTTGACGTCGAGATCGATCCCATGCAGTACCGTTTGCCCATGGAATTTTTTGACCAGGTTTCTGACTTCGATAGCGCTCATTTCGGCTCTTTCTCCTGGCGGTTCAGTTGTTCTTCAAAATAGTTCTGCAGCGCAGAAAGCACTGTTGCCATTACCCAATAAATCAAGGAGGCCGCCAGATACATAGTGAACACTTCCAGTGTACGCGAGGTAATCAGCTGCGCCTGACGAAACAGTTCAGGAACCTGGATAGTTGCGGCCAGCGATGTGTCCTTCACCAGGCTGATAAAGCTGTTGCTCAGCGGCGGTAGTGCAACGCGTGCCGCCTGCGGCAGGATCGCCCGGCGCATGGTCTGCCAGCGAGTCATGCCAATACTGGCCCCCGCTTCCCACTGACCTTTGTCGATGGAGGAGATTGCCGCCCGCAGCGTTTCCGCCGCGTAGGCCGCCGTATTCAGCGACAAACCAATCATCGCCGCCGGGATGGGATCCAGCTCAATACCAAACTGCGGCAGACCGTAATAGATCATGAACAATTGGGCGATCAACGGCGTTCCGCGAAAGACCGAGATATAAAAGCGCGCCAGCCAACGTACAGGTAACAGCGGCGACAGCCGCATTAGCGCCAGGATAAACCCCAGCACGAGGCCAAAGAACATCCCGCCGATACTCAGTTGCAGCGTAAAGACCGCGCCTTTAAGCAGATACGGCAGGGAATCGATCACCAGTTGGATACTTTCTTGCATTAGCGTTTTTCTACCTGATTGTTACACGTGAGGATGGTAGGCAAACAGTGCAGGCGCCCCACCGGTATGGATAAAGAGAATTGGCCCTTCATCTTTAAAGCGCTTCTGGCTGATGCCGTCAATCAGACCCGCCATCGCCTTGCCGGTATAGACCGGATCCAACAAGATGCCTTCCAGCCGTGCCAGCAGTTTTACCGCTTCCATGCCCTCTTCGTTTGGCGTACCGTAGCCCGGCGCATAATAATCATCCCATAACAGGATATCCGCGGAGGCCGTCAGTTCCAGTTCACGGGCAATGTCCTGTTGTAGCGTAACAACTTTTGGCTTTTGATCGGCCACGCTGCGCGAGACGGTCACGCCAATCAGCTCAACGTGTGGCATCAGTTGTTCCAGGCCAACGGCCAGCCCGGCATGCGTTCCCGCGCTGCCCGACGCCACGACCACGGAAGACAGCTCTACGGCCCCTTCACACTGTTGCGCAATTTCCAGCGCGCTTTCCACATAGCCCAGCGCGCCCAGAGCATTGGAACCCCCAACCGGGATCACATACGGACGGAACCCTTGCGCTTCAATCCGCGTCGCCAGTTCCTGAAGCTGTGCATTCGGATCGCTCAGCGCATCGCACATTTCAATCTGGGTATTAAACAGGTCCAGCAGCAGACGGTTGCCGTTGCTGAGATAGTTTTCCGCCGTGGTGCCAATCGGGTTTTCCAGCAGCGCCACGCAGTGCAGGCCAAGTTTAGCCGCTACCGCCGCCGTCTGGCGCACATGGTTAGACTGGATAGCGCCCGCGGTTATCAACGTATCGGCCCCTTCACGCAGCGCATCCGCCGCCAGAAACTCCAGCTTACGCAGTTTATTGCCGCCCATGGCCATCGGCGTAACGTCATCGCGTTTGATGAAAATATCGCGCCCAAGATAGTCGGAGAAGCGTGGAAGATATTCGAGCGGTGTTGGCGCGCCAATAAATTCCAGACGTGGAAAGCGCGTTAAGTTATGCAGCGGCATACAGCCTCCGGTATTAGTTGTTGTGATGTTCTTTTTATTATGCACGTTCAGGCGCAATGAAATAAAAAAAGGCGCTGTTAAAGGCGCCTTTTTTCATCGGATGACGATTATTTCGTCACATCCGCTCCAAACCATTTTTCAGACAGCGCTTTCAGCGTACCGTCTTTTTGCATTTCGGCAATGGCAGCATCAACCGCTTTCAGCAGATCTTCATTGCCTTTGCGCAGCGCCACGCCGGACTCCTGGCGGGAGAATGCTTCACCGGTGACGGCCAGCGTATCTTTGGTTTTTTTCACCAGGTCCAGTGCAGCCAGGCGGTCAACCAGAATAGCGTCGATACGGCCTACGCGCAGATCCTGATATTTGGTCGGGTCATCATCATAGGTACGAATATCCACGCCCTGCACGTTCTGGCGCAGCCACTCTTCATAGTTGGTACCCAGACCAACGCCGACTTTTTTACCTTTCAGATCGGCGGCAGTCTTAATAACACCTTCATTGCCTTTCTTCACCAGCGCCTGAATACCAGACACAGTATACGGGGTAGAGAAATCGTATTTTTTCTTACGTTCGTCAGAAATGGTCACCTGGTTGATAACCACGTCAATGCGTTTGGAATCAAGCGAGGCCAGCATGCCGTCCCACTTGGTCGGCTTCAACGTGGCTTGCACCCCAAGGTGCTTTGCCAGTGCTTCGGCGAACTCCACTTCGAAACCGGTCAGCTTGCCGTCATCGCCCTGAAAGCTAAACGGGGGATAGGTCCCTTCCAGGCCCACCAGCAGCGTGCCGCGCTCTTTAACTTTATTTAACAGACCTTCATCTGCAAAAGTCTTTACGCTCATTCCGGCGACAAGTGCAACAGCCATTACACCCATCAGAGCCTGACGTCCCAGAAGTGCTAATTTCATAGTTACCCCGAATATTGTCATTAGTGACCATCATTAATCCACAAAATCATTCGAGTTGTATCAAGGCGGCAAGCGAGTAAGTCCCCAGGAGCTTACTAAAGTAAGTGACTGGGGCGAGGGAGTGCAGCCAACGCAGAGACAGCTTGAAGGATGACGTGTATATGACCGTAGTGTAAAGCGTTTGTCGTGATTCACAAACACCACTCCGTTACACCTTATTCGTTTTTAATATATATCAGAACTGGCTGTCCAGGTGGATTTCTGCATATGTCCCATATGCGTATGGGCTTTAAATTGCTCATACTTACGCAATGCGATGCGATAATTGTTGGTGCTGGTTTCCGGCAGCCACGGGGCAAGGTTTTCGTCGAGGAACCCTTCCTGTAGCAATTCGTGAGAGATATTTTGTTCGGTCAGATGATTGCCAAGGCGGCGCAGGCGGACAACGTATTCACGTACCGTACCGTGGCTCATTTCGGTTTGCTCAAACAAAAATTGTTTAAAACCGATAATGTCAAAAAAGTCGCTCTGCTCTTTGCAATGCAAATCACCGCAAAAACGACACAGCGCCACCCACTCTTTCTTCTCCTGTTCCCACTCAGCTTCATCCAGCAACGTGTCCAGGCGGGCGATGGCGATTTTATTAACAATTTGCCCACGGCGAACCAGCGTGATCCTGTCGAGCAACTTCAGGCAATGGGCGCAATGCGTCTGGCTGTGTTTGAAATCTTTGAGGTAGCGGCTTAGAGGCCGTCTTTTTGATTGCTGCACCGTCATGAGAACTCCTGGTAGTCAATTCGTAATGCGGCATTGTTCAGGGGTAATGATTACCCCTATAGCTTACCCAGCTTGGTGCGTAGACGTTTGATGGCCTGACTGTGCAACTGGCTGACCCGTGATTCCCCGACTTCCAGTACCGCGCCGATCTCTTTCAGATTCAGCTCTTCCTGATAGTACAGCGTTAACACCAGCTTTTCGCGCTCCGGCAACGCCTCGATCGCCTCCATCACGCGCTGGCGAAGGTTACCCTCAAGTAGCTGCTGTAACGGGTTTTCCTGCTGATGTTCTTCCGTCACCAGCTCAATACTATCGCCATGCTCTTCCCGCCACTCGTCATAGGAGAAGAGTTGGCTATTATTGGTATCAAGCAACATCTGACGATACTCTTGCACAGGAATAGCCAGACGCTCCGCCACTTCGGTTTCCGTCGCGTTGCGCCCTAACTCCTGCTCCAGTTGTCCCATCGCCTGTGCCACTTCGCGAGCATTGCGCCGAACGCTACGCGGCACCCAATCCCGGCTACGTAGTTCGTCCAGCATCGCTCCACGAATACGCTGCACTGCGTAAGTGGTAAATGCCGTTCCTTGCAAAGCGTCATATCGGTCAACTGCATTCAATAACCCGATGCCGCCCGCTTGTAGCAGGTCATCCAGTTCTACGCTCGCCGGCAAACGCACCTGAAGGCGCAATGCTTCGTGACGCACCAACGGTACATAACGCTGCCACAGCGAGTGTTTATCCATTACACCTTCAGCGGTATACAGTGAATTCACGATAAACAGCCCTGCGTTAAATGAGTTATCGGCATGATTATCCGTTTCTGCAGGGGTTTTAATCGGGTGAATAGTGGGTGAAATGGGGGGTTATTTGGGGGTTACGGGTAAAGCTAAATGTAAAAAACCCCGCCGGAGCGGGGTTTGCGCGATAAGCGTAAATTAACGCAGCAGAGACAGAACGTTCTGCGGAACCTGGTTGGCCTGTGCCAATACAGAGGTACCTGCTTGTTGCAGGATCTGTGCTTTAGACATGTTGGACACTTCGGTCGCGTAATCAGCATCTTCGATACGGCTACGTGCAGAAGACAGGTTGTTTACTGTGTTGCCCAGGTTAGTGATAGTGGAATCAAAACGGTTCTGCACCGCACCGAGGTCAGAACGCAGTGCATCAACCTGTGCCAGTGCCTTATCGATAGTTTCCAAAGGATTGGCTGTCGCTTTCTTAGCAACGCTTTCGGTAACCAGAGTCGCTTTACCAGCCTGATTCTGGCTCAGGAACATCGTAACACCACCGTTGGTAACTTTGCTACCATCAGCAGAGACATCATAGACCTTGCCATCAATAGTCAGAGCGCTACCAGTTTTTGTACCCGCAGATTTAAGGTCATCAACTGTAGCAGCCAGGTTAGTTTCAGCACTTTTCGTTGTTAACTTACCAGATACAGATGAGGTATAGACACTCTCACTGGACTTTAATGTAGAGTTGGCTAAGTCAGCGCCTGCTGTAGTAAATGTAACAACACTTCCGCCAATGTTTGCAGTGAAGGTACCATGGCCGTCAGCACCTACATCAGAACCACTTACAGTAAAGTCGATACCCGCAGCGTTGAACGTCTGACCAACTTTTAAATCTTTAGCCGCGGTTGCGATTGCTACAGCATCAGCATCAGCAGCGGCGGTTGCTGTTGTGGAATATTTAGCTGTTCCGTTTGTTTTAGTAGCATCTTTAACCAATGCGCCTGTTTTTGCATCTACAAACTTAGCTTCAAAGCCACCAGCACCATCATCGCCAGATACTGCACCTGTTTTCAGATCAACACGAAATTCCTTCCCACCCACGGTATAAGCATCATAACCAGTAGCGTCAAACTTAGACACTAAATCGCTACCTGTTGCTGCTTTTGATCCATTGACGTTAAAACCATCCATTCCCAGAGTTTTGGAATCAATCTTTTTCAGGTCGATAGAGATGGTTTCGCCGTCGTTTGCACCGACCTGGATTTTCAGGGTGTTGTCCTGAGCCAGTACTTTCACGCCGTTGAACTGAGTCTGGCCAGATACGCGGTCAATCTCACTTAAACGTTGTGTGATTTCGTTCTGGATGGAGGTCAGATCGCTATCGGAGTTGGACCCGTTAGTTGCCTGAACAGACAGTTCACGCACACGCTGCAGGTTGTTGTTAATTTCGTTCAGCGCACCTTCAGTGGTCTGCGCGATAGAAATACCGTCGTTGGCGTTACGGGAAGCCTGAGTCAGACCTTTGATGTTTGCGGTGAAGCGGTTTGCGATCGCCTGACCAGCAGCATCGTCTTTCGCGCTGTTGATACGCAGGCCGGAGGACAGACGCTCGATAGCGGAGCTCAGGGTAGACTGAGATTTGTTCAGGTTGTTCTGGGTCAACAGCGACAGGCTGTTTGTATTGATGACTTGTGCCATGATCTTTTCCTTATCAATTACAACTTGATGTTATTGGGCTGTTGCCCACGGTTTCTCACCGTAACCCATGTATCGGCACCTTAAATTCGAACTTTAGAAAATTTTCACTTTCCGCCCTCTTTTTTCTTAGCCCCTGAAATACCCTCTTTATATGCCATTATTCTGCGCATTATTTTTGCAAAACTATCATTAAACTTTGCGCGCAGATTGCCGATAACCCGCTTAACTACTGTTTGCAATCACAAGGAATTAGGCATGCCTTCATTTACTTCATTGGGCGTCGGCTCAAACTTACCACTGGATACATTGCTGACAAACCTGACTACTGCTGAAAAAAAACGCTTAAACCCAATAACCCAGCAGCAGAGTACGAATACTGCAAGACTAACGGCCTACGGCACGCTAAAAAGCGCGCTGGAAAAATTCCAGACGGCAAATACAACGCTGAACAGCGCCGATCTGTTTAAAAGCACAACCGTAACCAGCAGTACAGAAGATCTGACGGCCACGACCACTGCTGGCGCAGCGCCGGGGACCTATATGATCAGCGTAACGCAACTGGCGCAGGCGCAATCATTAAGTACCAAAAGCGGTATCAGTTCGGTGAAAGAGGCGTTAGGTGATACCTCCTCCGACAGCCGCACCATTAAAATTGAGCAAAAAGGTCGCAAAGAGCCGCTGGAAATTAAACTCAGCAAAGACCAGACATCGCTGGAAGGAATTCGAGATGCCATTAACGACGCCGATAGCGGAATTTCCGCCAGCATCGTTAAAGTTAAGGAAAATGATTACCAGCTGGTCTTAACCGCCGACAGTGGTGTTGATAATAAGATGACTATTTCCGTCAGCGGCGACAGCAAGCTCAATGATTTACTGGCCTACGACAGTACCGCCGGCAGCGGAAATATGAAACAGTTGGTGGAAGCCAAAAATGCGCTATTAAAGGTTAATGGCATTGATATTGAGCGCCCAAGCAACACCATTACCGATGCTCCGCAGGGCGTCACACTGAACCTGACTAAAGAAGTCACCGACGCGCGAATTACCGTCACCAAGAGCAATGATAAAGCCACGGAAGCGATTAAAGGCTGGGTTGATGCCTATAACTCGCTGCTGGATACCTTCTCAACGCTGACCAAATACACTGAAGTTGATCCTGGAGCCGAAGCGCAAGATAAAAATAATGGCGCGCTGATCGGCGACAGCGCGGTACGTACTATCCAGATAGGAATCCGCGCCCAGTTTTCCAATGGAGCCAGTGACGGTGCATTTAAAACGTTAGGTGAAATTGGTATTACCACCGACGGCACCTCCGGCAAACTGAAAATTGACGACACCAAGCTCGAAAAAGCGCTGAAAGATAATACCGCGGCGACCCGTCAGTTGCTGGTTGGTGATGGCAAAGAAACCGGGATTACCACCAAAATTGCCACTGAAGTAAAAGGTTACCTGGCCGATGACGGCATTATTGACGTAGCCCAGGACAATATTAACGCGACGCTGAAAAAACTGACCAAACAGTATCTGGCCGTCAGCAATAGCATTGACGATACCGTCGCACGCTATAAAGCGCAGTTTACCCAGCTCGACACCATGATGAGTAAGCTGAACAGCACCAGTACTTATCTGGGCCAGCAATTTTCAGCCATGAGTAATTCCTGATAACACGAGGTAAACATGTATACCGCGAGCGGTACCAAAGCCTATGCGCAGGTCAGCATAGAGAGTGGCGTGATGAGCGCCAATCCGCATCAGTTGATCGAAATGTTGTTTGATGGCGCGAACAGCGCTCTGGTGCGCGCTCGCCTGTTTATGCAACAGGGTGATATCGTCGCCAAAGGCGAGGCCATTAGCAAAGCCATTAATATTATCGACAATGGTCTGAAAGCAGGTCTGGATCAGGAAAATGGCGGTGAAATCGCCACCAACCTGTCTGCGCTGTATGACTATATGATTCGCCGTTTACTGCAAGCCAACTTGCGTAATGATTGTCAGGCTATTGAAGAAGTTGAAGGGTTGCTCGGCAACATTGCGGAAGCCTGGAAACAGATCTCACCGAAAGCGTCGTCCCAGGAGTCTCGTTAATGACCTCAGCCGTGGAGTTTATCAACCGTTGGCAGCGCATCGCGCTACTCAGTCACTCGCTGCTGGAACTGGCGCAGCGGGGTGAGTGGGACCTTTTACTGGAACAGGAAGTTAGCTATCTGCAAAGTATTGAAGTGGTCATGGAAGAGCAAACTCCACCTGGCATTACGCGAAGTATTCAGGACTTAGTGGCCGGGTATATTAAACAGACGCTGGATAACGAACAGTTGCTCAAAACACTGTTGCAGCAGCGGCTGGATGAACTTAGCAATCTCATCGGTCAGTCGACGCGCCAGAAGACGCTCAATAACGCTTATGGCCGTCTTTCCGGCATGCTGTTAGTACCCGACGTCCCCACCGCCCCGCAATAATTTTCTGTTAAATCTGAATAATCTTCCATACTCCAGAGGTCGGCCAAACGACTTCTGGAGCACGGAAGATGAAAAATCCCACGTTATTGCAGTACTTCCACTGGTATTACCCTGATGGCGGTCAACTCTGGCCCGAACTTGCCGAACGCGCAGGCGGACTCAATGATATCGGCATCAATATGGTATGGCTGCCCCCCGCCTATAAAGGCGCGTCCGGCGGCTATTCCGTTGGCTACGACTCCTACGATCTGTTTGATTTGGGCGAATTCGACCAAAAGGGAACCATCGCCACCAAATACGGTGATAAAAACCAGCTGCTGGCGGCGATTGACGCACTTAAGCACAATGATATTGCCGTACTGCTGGACGTGGTGGTTAACCACAAAATGGGCGCGGATGAGAAAGAAAAGATCCGCGTCCAGCGCGTTAACGCCGAAGACCGCACGCAAATAGACGATGAGATTGTCGAGTGCGAGGGATGGACGCGCTATACCTTCCCCGCTCGCGCAGGCCAGTATTCGCAATTCATTTGGGACTATAAATGCTTCAGCGGCATTGACCATATCGAGAACCCCACCGAAGACGGCATTTTCAAAATCGTTAACGATTACACCGGTGAAGGCTGGAACGATCAGGTGGACGATGAACTGGGTAATTTTGATTATCTGATGGGCGAGAACATCGATTTTCGTAATCACGCCGTGACCGAGGAGATCAAATACTGGGCGCGCTGGGTGATGGAGCAAACCCAGTGCGACGGCTTTCGTTTAGATGCGGTGAAACATATTCCGGCATGGTTTTATAAAGAGTGGATTGAACACGTACAGGAAGTCGCCCCCAAACCACTGTTTATTGTCGCGGAATACTGGTCCCACGAAGTCGACAAGCTGCAAACCTACATTAACCAGGTGGAGGGGAAAACCATGCTGTTCGACGCTCCTTTGCAGATGAAATTCCACGAGGCCTCCCGTCAGGGCCGCGATTACGACATGAGCCAGATCTTCACCGGCACGTTAGTCGAGGCCGATCCGTTTCATGCCGTCACGCTGGTTGCCAATCATGACACCCAGCCATTGCAGGCACTGGAAGCCCCTGTCGAGGCGTGGTTTAAGCCGCTGGCCTATGCGTTGATCCTGCTGCGGGAAAACGGCGTACCGTCGGTGTTTTATCCTGACCTGTACGGAGCACATTACGAAGACACCGGCGGCGATGGCGAAACCTATCCTATCGACATGCCAATCATTGAACAGCTTGCCGAACTGATCCTCGCCCGCCAGCGCTTCGCCCACGGCGTACAGACGCTCTTTTTCGATCATCCTAACTGTATCGCTTTTAGCCGCAGCGGAACGGACGAAGATCCCGGCTGTGTGGTGGTGCTGTCTAACGGCGATGACGGGGAAAAAACCATCAATCTCGGGGCGAATTACGGTAATAAAACATGGCGCGATTATTTGGGAAATCGCGAAGAAAGCGTGGTGACCGATGAAAACGGGGAAGCGACGTTTTTCTGCAACGGCGGTAGCGTCAGCGTGTGGGTGATTGAAGACGTGTTGTAATACTCAACCCCGGTGGCTACTGGCTACCGGGGCGTGCTGCTTATGGCAGCGGTGTGGCCAGCGGCGTTTTCGTTAACGCGTCAGCGCACTCCTGCGTCGGGCGATCCACTCGTTGCAGCGTCATGCCATCATACTCCAGCGTATTGCCTTCGCGCTCAATCTCATACAGCTCACGTTTCACCGTCACGTTGGTGAGATCACCGGAAATCATCGTCAGTTTCCCCGGCAGGGCAATGACCCGCTGCCACTGGCGACAATCCAGCGTGTCACCCTCTTTCGTCACTACCAGGCTGGCAATGGCTTCCGGGCTGACCAGGCTACGTTGCGGTCCTTTTGACTGCCAGTAACCTTCCAGACCGGCTGGCGCGGGCGTTTTCACCACGTCGTTATAATTCTCTACTTCGGCGCATCCGCTCAGCGCCAGAAATACCCCAACGATCGCTAATTTTTTCATCATTCATCCTGCATGCGAAGAAAATGGGATTGTGGCATTAAAGACCTGATGCCGCCAGCCTTTCGGTGGCATTGAGAAAAATTGATCCAGACGGTGTTACCTCTTATTACTCATAGTCAAAAATTCTGATCGGTGTAGTATCCACACTTCTTGTTACATACCTTCTGAGTTCAGAGGCAAAACACATGTCATGGCAACACTTCAAACAGGCCTGGTTAATTAAATTTTGGGCCCCTGCCCCTGCGGTCATCGCAGCGGGTATTCTCTCTACTTACTATTTTGGCATTACGGGAACCTTCTGGGCCGTGACCGGTGAATTCACCCGTTGGGGTGGTCAAATCCTGCAATTATTTGGCGTTCACGCCGAAGAGTGGGGTTACTACAAGCTGATCCATCTTGAAGGCTCCCCCCTGACCCGCATCGACGGTATGATGATCCTCGGTATGTTCGGCGGTTGTTTTGCTGCCGCACTCTGGGCCAACAACGTCAAATTGCGCATGCCGCGCAGTCGGATACGCATCATGCAGGCGATAGTCGGCGGGATGATTGCCGGATTCGGCGCCCGTCTGGCGATGGGGTGTAACCTGGCCGCGTTCTTCACCGGTATTCCGCAGTTCTCGCTACACGCCTGGTTTTTTGCGCTGGCAACAGCTATTGGATCATGGTTTGGCGCACGTTTTACCCTGCTGCCGATATTCCGTATTCCGGTCAAAATGCAGAAAGTCTCCGCCGCTTCCCCGCTGACGCAAAAACCGGATCAGGCGCGTCGTCGTTTTCGCCTCGGCATGCTGGTGTTTATTGGCATGATCGGCTGGGCGTTACTCACTGCGATGGATAAACCCAAGCTCGGCCTGGCGATGCTGTTCGGCGTCGGGTTCGGTCTGCTGATTGAACGGGCGCAAATCTGCTTCACTTCAGCCTTCCGTGACCTGTGGATTTCCGGTCGTACCCATATGGCAAAAGCGATCATCTTCGGGATGGCGGTCAGCGCCATCGGTATTTTTAGTTATGTGCAGTTAGGCGTCGAGCCGAAGATTATGTGGGCGGGTCCAAATGCAGTGATCGGTGGCTTGTTGTTTGGCTTCGGTATTGTTTTAGCGGGCGGGTGTGAAACCGGCTGGATGTACCGCGCGGTTGAAGGCCAGGTGCATTACTGGTGGGTTGGGCTGGGCAACGTTATTGGCTCAACCATTCTGGCCTACTACTGGGATGATTTTGCTCCCGCGCTTGCCACCAACTGGGACAAAGTGAATCTGCTCAACACCTTCGGCCCGCTCGGCGGCCTGCTGGTGACCTATCTGCTGTTATTTACCGCGCTGATGCTCATCATCGGCTGGGAAAAACGTTTCTTCCGCCGTGCAGGGCTGACGCCTGCCAAGGAGTCTGTATGAAAAATATCGTGCCTGATTATCGCCTGGATATGGTCGGCGAACCATGTCCGTACCCGGCAGTTGCCACGCTGGAAGCGATGCCGCAATTGAAGAACGGTGAAATTCTGGAAGTGGTGAGCGACTGCCCGCAGTCAATCAATAATATTCCACTGGATGCGCGCAATCACGGCTATAAGGTGCTGGATATTCAGCAGGATGGCCCAACGATTCGCTATTTGATTCAGAAGTAACTGTTTGCCGGATGGCGCTGCGCTCATCCGGCCGACATTATCTGCACGTTGTCCCTACACCTGCATCGACATCACTTCCTGATACGCCGATACCAGTTTATTACGTACCTGAATCCCCATCTGCATCGACACCGATGCTTTTTGCATATCGGTCATCACATCATTCAGCGCAATACCCGGTTCACCGAGGGTAAATTTCTCAGCCTGGACACGGGACGCGGTCTGCACATCGCTGATTCTGTCTAACGCCGCATGCAACTGACCGGCAAAACTCACGGTCGGTTGTGGCTGCATATCCTGCATTTTTGCTGACATCGCCGTGGTTTGTAACTGGCTGATGACCCCTTCAATCCCCTGTATTGCCGACATTCTGATCCCCTGGATGAATTTTCACATAGCTGAGATTACCAGTTAGTCAATAAGATAAAGGCGTTAAATAACGATAAAAAACCACGGTTTTTAACCCATAGAAAAATTCGAAACCGCAAATAATGAGACCGTCAATTTTTCGAGTTTGCTGACCCGGGAGTGAGTCTTGTTCCACTTTGCAAAAAACGCCGTCCACGATAAGCCACGAGGTGCGAGATGAGTGCGACAGCATCGACTGCAACCCAGCTTAAACCTCTCGAGTGGTTAAATCGCCTGCGCGCGAATCCCAGAATTCCTCTGATTGTGGCAGGAGCCGCTGCCGTCGCTATCGTCGTGGCGATGGTTCTATGGGCCAAAGCGCCCGACTACCGCACCTTGTTCAGCAATCTTTCCGATCAGGATGGTGGCGCGATTGTCACCCAACTGACGCAGATGAACGTTCCCTATCGTTTTACGGAGGGAAGCGGCGCTATTGAAGTTCCGGCCGATAAAGTCCACGAGCTGCGCTTGCGTCTGGCGCAGCAAGGCCTACCGAAAGGTGGAGCCGTTGGCTTTGAGCTGCTGGATCAGGAAAAGTTTGGTATCAGCCAGTTTAGTGAGCAGGTCAACTACCAGCGCGCGCTGGAAGGTGAATTAGCCCGCACCATTGAAACCCTGGGCCCGGTAAAACGTGCCCGCGTGCATCTGGCGATGCCTAAACCTTCGCTGTTTGTACGTGAGCAAAAAGCGCCTTCGGCCTCCGTCACCGTTAATCTGGAACCGGGTCGAGCGCTGGATGAAGGTCAAATCAGCGCGGTCACGCATTTGGTCTCCAGCGCTGTTGCAGGCTTACCGCCGGGCAACGTGACGCTGGTCGACCAGGCGGGTCATCTGTTAACCCAGTCGAACACCAGCAGCCGAGATCTCAACGATGCGCAGTTGAAATACGCCAGCGACGTCGAAAGCCGCGTGCAGCGCCGAATCGAATCGATCCTGTCGCCGATTGTCGGCAACGGTAACGTCCATGCACAAGTCACCGCGCAACTGGATTTTGCTAATAAAGAGCAAACCGAAGAGCAATACCGTCCAAACGGTGATGAGTCCCAGGCCGTGCTGCGCTCACGTCAGTTAAACGTCAGTGAGCAGGTTGGTAGCGGAGCGCCTGGCGGCGTACCGGGCGCATTGTCTAATCAGCCAGCGCCGGCTAATACCGCGCCAATCGCCACCCCCCCGGCTAATCAGCAAAATGCGCAAACCACGCAGACAACGAATAACAGTAACAATGCAGGTCCGCGCAGTACGCAGCGCAATGAAACCAGCAACTATGAAGTCGACCGTACCATTCGCCACACCAAAATGAACGTTGGCGATGTGCAGCGTCTCTCGGTAGCCGTCGTGGTCAACTATAAAACGTTACCGGATGGCAAACCGCTGCCGTTAACTGCCGAACAGATGAAACAAATTGAGGATCTGACCCGCGAGGCGATGGGGTTCTCCGACAAACGTGGCGACACCCTGAACGTGGTGAACTCTCCGTTCACAGCGACCGACGATTCCATGGGTGAGCTTCCGTTCTGGAAACAGCCGTTCTTTATCGATCAGTTAATGTCCGCAGGTCGTTGGTTGCTGGTTCTGCTGGTCGCCTGGCTCCTGTGGCGCAAAGCCGTTCGCCCGCAGTTGGTCCGTCGCAGCGAGGAAGCCAAAGCCGCACAAGAACAAACGCGAATCCGTCAGGAAACCGAAGAAGCGGTAGAAGTTCGCCTCAGCAAAGACGAACAGACCCAGCAACGTCGCACGAACCAGCGTCTGGGCGCAGAAGTCATGAGCCAGCGTATTCGTGAAATGTCAGATAACGATCCGCGCGTCGTGGCGCTGGTCATTCGTCAGTGGATGAGTAACGATCATGAGTAATGCCCTTACCGGTACCGATAAAAGCGTCATCCTGCTGATGACCATTGGCGAAGATCGCGCGGCGGAGGTGTTTAAGCACCTTTCCACGCGCGAAGTTCAGGCGCTCAGTACGGCGATGGCCAACGTACGCCAGATCTCCAATAAACAGTTGACGGAAGTGCTGGCGGAGTTTGAACAAGAAGCCGAACAATTTGCCGCGCTAAACATTAACGCTAACGAATATCTGCGCTCGGTGCTGGTGAAAGCGCTGGGTGAAGAACGCGCGTCCAGCCTGCTGGAAGATATTCTGGAAACCCGCGATACCACCAGCGGCATTGAAACGCTCAACTTTATGGAGCCGCAAAGCGCCGCCGACCTTATCCGCGACGAACATCCACAGATTATCGCCACCATTCTGGTGCACCTCAAACGGGGCCAGGCTGCCGATATTCTGGCGCTGTTCGACGAACGTTTACGTCACGACGTCATGCTGCGTATCGCCACTTTCGGCGGCGTACAGCCTGCCGCGCTGGCGGAATTAACCGAAGTATTGAATGGCCTGCTCGACGGCCAGAACCTCAAGCGCAGCAAAATGGGCGGCGTGAGAACGGCGGCGGAAATCATCAATCTGATGAAAACCCAGCAGGAAGAAGCCGTTATTACCGCCGTGCGCGAATTCGACGGCGAACTGGCGCAGAAAATTATCGACGAGATGTTCCTGTTCGAAAACCTGGTGGACGTCGACGATCGCAGTATCCAGCGTCTGCTGCAGGAAGTGGATTCCGAATCGCTGCTGATTGCCCTGAAAGGCGCCGAACAGCCGCTACGCGAGAAGTTCCTGCGCAACATGTCGCAACGTGCTGCCGATATTCTACGCGACGACCTCGCCAACCGTGGTCCGGTGCGTTTGTCGCAGGTAGAAAACGAACAGAAAGCGATTCTGCTTATTGTGCGTCGTCTGGCGGAAACCGGCGAGATGGTGATCGGCAGCGGCGAGGATACCTATGTCTAACGAACTGCCGTGGAAAGTCTGGACCCCGGACGACCTCGCCCCACCGATGGCGGAGTTCGTGCTGGCCGACCACAGTGAAACACCGTTGTCAGAAGCGACCGCCGAGCCGGAACTCTCTGCAGAGCAACAGCTTGAGCAGCAGCTCGCGCAGTTGCAAATGCAGGCCCATGAGCAAGGTTATAACGCCGGTCTGGCGGAAGGTCGACAAAAAGGCCACGAACAAGGCTATCAGGAAGGACTGAATCAGGGCCTGGAGCAAGGCCAGAACCAGGCGCGCGCGCAGCATGCGCCTATCACTGCCCGTATGCAGCAACTGGTGAGCGAATTTCAGAATACGCTGGACGCTCTGGATAGCGTGATTGCCTCGCGCCTGATGCAAATGGCGCTGGAGGCGGCGCGTCAGGTGATAGGTCAGACGCCTGTCGTAGATAACGCCGCGCTGATTAAACAAATCCAACAACTGTTGCAGCAGGAACCGCTGTTTAGCGGTAAACCGCAGCTGCGCGTACATCCGGACGATCTCCAGCGGGTGGAAGAGATGCTCGGCGCCACCCTCAGTCTGCACGGCTGGCGGCTGCGCGGCGATCCCACGTTGCATCACGGCGGCTGTAAAGTCTCTGCCGACGAAGGCGATCTGGATGCCAGCGTCGCTACACGCTGGCAAGAGCTCTGCCGTCTGGCCGCGCCAGGAGTCGTGTAATGACCACTCGTCTGACTCGCTGGCTCAATACGCTGGACAACTTCGAAGAGAAAATGTCGCTGCTGCCTGCGGTGCGTCGCTACGGGCGTCTGACCCGCGCCACCGGACTGGTGCTGGAAGCCACCGGATTACAGCTGCCGCTGGGCGCCACCTGCGTCATTGAACGCCAGGACGGCAACGAAACTCAGGAAGTTGAAAGTGAAGTCGTGGGCTTTAACGGTCAGCGACTGTTTCTGATGCCGCTCGAGGAGGTCGAAGGCGTTCTACCCGGCGCGCGCGTGTACGCGAAGAATATTGCCGGAGAAGGTCTGCAAAGCGGGAAACAATTACCGCTGGGTCCTGCTCTGCTGGGCCGGGTGCTCGACGGCAGCGGCAAACCGCTCGACGGTCTGCCCGCGCCGGACACTACCGAAACCGGGGCGCTGATGACGCCGCCGTTTAACCCGCTGCAGCGTACACCTATTGAACACGTACTGGATACCGGCGTGCGCCCCATTAACGCGTTGTTAACCGTCGGACGCGGTCAGCGTATGGGACTTTTCGCAGGTTCGGGCGTCGGTAAAAGCGTCCTGCTTGGCATGATGGCGCGTTATACCCAGGCAGATGTCATCGTCGTCGGACTGATTGGCGAACGTGGCCGCGAAGTTAAAGATTTTATTGAAAATATTCTCGGCGCCGACGGTCGCGCACGCTCGGTGGTGATTGCCGCTCCGGCAGACGTTTCACCGCTGTTGCGTATGCAGGGCGCGGCCTACGCCACGCGCATCGCTGAAGATTTCCGCGATCGTGGACAGCACGTATTGCTGATTATGGATTCCCTCACCCGCTATGCGATGGCGCAACGTGAGATCGCGCTGGCGATCGGCGAGCCGCCAGCAACCAAAGGCTATCCACCGTCAGTATTCGCCAAATTACCGGCGCTGGTGGAACGTGCCGGAAACGGTATTCACGGCGGCGGTTCAGTTACCGCGTTTTACACCGTCCTGACCGAGGGTGACGATCAGCAGGACCCGATTGCCGATTCCGCACGCGCAATTCTGGACGGCCACATTGTGCTGTCCCGCCATCTGGCCGAGGCTGGTCATTACCCGGCCATCGATATAGAAGCTTCGATCAGCCGCGCCATGACCGCGCTCATTAGTGAACAGCACTATGCGCGGGTGCGTAACTTTAAACAGTTGCTATCCAGCTTCCAGCGTAACCGCGATCTGGTCAGCGTGGGGGCGTATGCCAAAGGCAGCGATCCGATGTTGGATAAAGCCATCGCCTTATGGCCACAACTGGAAGCATTTTTACAGCAAGGCATTTTTGAACGGGCTGACTGGGAAGATTCCCTGCACGCTTTAGAACTGATTTTCCCTGGTGTGTGATTGAGCAGGAGAGCATAGGTCATGGCACAACATGGTGCATTAGCAACGCTGAAAGACCTGGCTGAGAAAGAGGTAGAAGACGCCGCTGTCTTATTGGGAGAGATGCGTCGTGGCTGTCAGCAGGCGGAAGAACAGTTGAAAATGCTAATCGATTATCAGCATGAGTACCGTAACAATCTGAATAACGATATGGGTCAGGGTATTACCAGTAATCGCTGGATTAACTATCAGCAGTTTATTCAGACCCTGGAAAAAGCGATTGAGCAACATCGCCAGCAGCTCAATCAATGGACACAGAAAGTGGACCAGGCGCTGAACAGTTGGCGCGATAAAAAACAACGGTTGCAGGCGTGGCAGACTCTGCAGGACAGACAAAACTCGGCGGCGTTACTCGCCGAAAACCGTCTGGATCAGAAAAAAATGGATGAATTTGCTCAGCGTGCAGCTATGAGGAAACCCGAATGATTACTTTACCCCAACTGATTACCACCGACACCGACGTAGCCGCAGGTCTTCAGTCAGGCAAAGCGGTAGATTCACCCGAGGATTTTTTAGCGCTGCTGGCTGGCGCATTAGGTGCGGACGACGCGCAGGGTAAAGGCGCGCCATTGACGCTTGCCGACTTGCAGGCGGCGGGCAGTAAACTGCAAAAAGGGTTGCTGCAAAAAAATGGTGATGTCACCCAGGCGGTCAAGTTAACCGATCTGCTGGCGCAAAAAGAGATGCAAACCGATGCTTCTCTTGCCGACATGACAGACGCGCAGCAACTGTTGTCAGCGCTGACGCCGTCGCTGAAAGTGAATGCCCTGACAACACTGGGCAAAGTTGCTCCGCAGGATGAAAAAAACACCACGCTCAGCGATGACGATCTCGCCAACCTGAGTGCGCTGTTCGCCATGCTGCCGGGACAACCACTGGCTACGCCTGCCGTCGACAGCCCCCCTGCCCCCGTTGATGCCACGCTTTCGGTGTTGTCTCGAGGCACGGCACACGGCGCTATCCCCGATAACGCGGCCGAGCTGCTGCCCGGTGACGCCAAAAAAGGTAAAGCGGATATTGCCTCTCCTGGCAGCAGCCTGGATCAGACAAACAATCCGCCGCTAACCCCCCTGACGGCAGCGGCGGCGACCAGAGCAGAAATTGACAGCGCCCCCTCGCCGACCAGCATTGGCGTGACGGCTGCTCCGTTAAGTGGCCCACAGACACATGCTCAGCCGTTACCCACCGCCGCGCCGGTGCTAAGCGCTCCGTTGGGTAGTCAGGAATGGCAGCAATCATTGAGTCAGCACGTCACACTATTCACGCGTCAGGGCCAGCAGAGCGCAGAGCTGCGCCTGCATCCACAGGATCTGGGTCAGGTGCACATTTCCATTAAGCTGGATGACAACCTCGCACAGCTGCAAATGGTATCACCACACAGTCACGTGCGCGCCGCGCTGGAAGCCGCGTTACCGATGCTGCGTACGCAGTTGGCTGACAGTGGGATCCAGTTGGGACAAAGCAACATCAGCAGTGAGAGCTTTGCCGGACAACAGCAGTCTTCCGGGCAGCAACAGCAGGCGGGTCGTGCTCAGGGACAAGATATTTTTGCCGCTGAAGATGACACCATCCTGGCAACGCCAGCCTCACTGCAAGCCGCTGCCCGCGGTGATGGCGCAGTAGACATCTTCGCCTAACGCCAGAGGTAGCATGATTATCCGCGTCTTTTCCACGCTTTGTCGTGGACAGGACACGGGATAATCAGCCCATAAGCTGTACCGAAACAGGAAGCCCGTATCTGATGACTGACTCCGCGATTAACAAAAAAAGTAAACGCGCTATTTGGATCCCTCTGCTGGTATTAATTACCCTCGCCGCCTGCGCAACTGCGGGATATAGCTACTGGCGCATGCAGCAGCAGCCGTCCGCCAGCGTCAAAGCGGAACCGGCTCCACCGCCTGCCCCGGTATTCTTTGCGCTGGATACCTTTACCGTCAATCTGGGCGATGCGGACCGTGTGCTGTATATCGGTATCACGTTGCGCATGAAAGACGAGGCGACACGTGCGCGTCTGAATGAATATTTGCCGGAAGTACGCAGCCGCTTGCTGCTGCTGTTTTCTCGTCAAAATGCGGCTACGCTCGCCACCGAGGAAGGTAAACAACAGCTGATTACCGCCATCAAAGAGACGCTCGCGACTCCGCTCGTTGTCGGGCAGCCAAAACAGGTTGTCACCGACGTTCTTTATACAGCTTTTATTCTGCGGTAAAGACATGGGCGACAGTATTCTTTCTCAGGCTGAAATCGACGCATTGCTGAATGGCGATAGCGAAACCAAAGACGAACCCATTACCGGTATCGCAAAAGAGAGCGATATTCGTCCTTATGATCCCAACACCCAACGCCGCGTGGTGCGTGAGCGTTTACAGGCGCTGGAGATCATTAACGAACGCTTCGCGCGCCAGTTCCGTATGGGATTATTTAACCTGTTGCGCCGTAGCCCGGATATTACCGTGGGGGCGATTCGTATCCAGCCGTATCACGAATTTGCGCGTAACTTACCGGTTCCGACCAACCTGAACTTAATCCACCTCAAGCCGCTGCGCGGTACGGGTCTGGTGGTGTTCTCACCAAGTCTGGTATTTATCGCCGTTGATAACCTGTTCGGCGGCGATGGACGCTTTCCGACGAAAGTGGAAGGTCGCGAATTTACGCATACTGAACAGCGCGTGATCAACCGCATGCTGAAGCTGGCGCTTGAAAGCTACAGCGACGCGTGGAAGGCCATCAATCCGCTGGAAGTGGAATACGTTCGTTCCGAGATGCAGGTGAAATTTACCAATATCACCACCTCGCCTAACGACATTGTGGTGAACACCCCGTTCCACGTTGAAATTGGCAACCTGACCGGTGAATTTAACATTTGTCTGCCATTCAGCATGATTGAACCATTGCGCGAGCTGCTGGTGAATCCACCGCTGGAAAACTCACGTAATGAAGATCAGAACTGGCGCAATAATCTGGTGCGTCAGGTCCAGCATTCTGAGCTGGAGCTGGTGGCAAACTTTGCCGACATTCCGCTGCGGCTGTCCCAGATTTTAAAGCTGAAACCCGGCGATGTACTGCCGATTGAAAAACCTGACCGCATTATTGCTCATGTGGACGGCGTGCCTGTACTGACCAGCCAGTATGGCACCGTGAACGGTCAGTATGCGTTACGCGTAGAACATCTGATAAACCCGATTTTGAATTCGCTGAATGAGGAACAGCCCAAATGAGTGATATGAATAATCCGTCCGATGAGAACACTGGCGCATTGGACGATCTGTGGGCTGACGCGTTAAACGAGCAAAAAACCACGACTACCAAAAGTGCGGCCGATGCGGTATTCCAGCAGTTAGGCGGCGGCGACGTCAGTGGTGCTTTGCAGGACATCGACCTGATCATGGACATTCCGGTCAAACTGACCGTTGAACTGGGCCGTACCCGCATGACCATCAAAGAACTGCTGCGTCTGACGCAGGGTTCCGTTGTCGCGCTGGATGGTCTGGCGGGCGAACCGCTGGATATCCTGATCAACGGTTATCTGATCGCCCAGGGTGAAGTGGTGGTGGTCGCGGATAAATACGGCGTGCGTATCACCGACATTATCACTCCATCAGAACGTATGCGTCGTCTGAGCCGTTAATCATGAACACCCAGGCAACAGTTTCTCAGCCAGCCGCCGTCCCCGGCTCACCGCTGGTGCAGGTAAGCGGTGCGCTGCTTGGGATCATCGTGTTGATCCTGGCGGCAGCCTGGGTCATTAAACGCCTGGGCTTTGCCCCCAAAAGCAACGGTACGCGAGGGCTGAAGGTTGCGGCAAGTACCTCACTGGGCCCACGTGAGCGCGTGGTGATTGTTGAGGTTGAAGATGCGCGCCTGGTGCTGGGCGTCACGGCCTCGCAAATTAACATATTGCACACCCTGCCCCCGGCACCTGCCGATGCAGAAGAAAAACCGGCCTCCCCTGCGGATTTCCAGGCCATGATGAAGAGTTTGCTCAAGCGTCCCGGGAGATCCTGATGCGCCGTTTGTTTTCCATCACGCTGGCAGGCTTATGGCTTTTCAGTCCAGTCGCCCTCGCCCAACTGCCGGGTCTGGTCAGTCAACCGCTGCCAGGCGGCGGACAAAGCTGGTCATTGCCTGTACAGACGCTGGTGTTTATCACCTCACTGACGTTCCTGCCTGCCATTTTATTGATGATGACCAGCTTCACCCGCATCATCATCGTTTTCGGTTTGTTGCGAAATGCGTTGGGAACGCCATCTGCGCCCCCCAACCAGGTGCTACTGGGCCTGGCGCTATTTTTGACCTTTTTCATCATGTCGCCAGTAATCGATAAAATCTACGTTGACGCGTATCAGCCGTTCAGCGAAGAGAAGATCTCCATGCAGGAAGCCATAGAGAAAGGCGCCCAACCGTTGCGCGAGTTTATGTTGCGCCAAACCCGTGAAGCCGATCTGGCGCTGTTCGCCCGGCTTGCAAACAGCGGTCCCTTACAGGGACCCGAAGCCGTACCAATGCGAATTTTGCTTCCGGCTTATGTCACCAGTGAATTGAAAACCGCCTTCCAGATAGGCTTTACCATTTTTATCCCGTTTCTGATTATCGATCTGGTTATCGCCAGCGTGCTGATGGCGCTCGGGATGATGATGGTGCCGCCCGCCACGATCGCGTTACCGTTTAAGCTGATGCTGTTTGTGTTGGTGGACGGTTGGCAGTTGCTTGTCGGCTCGCTGGCACAAAGCTTTTACAGTTAGAGGCGCGAAATGACACCTGAATCGGTCATGATGATGGGGACAGAAGCGATGAAAGTCGCTCTGGCCCTTGCTGCGCCTTTGCTGTTGGTGGCCCTCGTCACAGGTCTTATCATCAGCATTTTGCAGGCGGCGACCCAGATTAACGAAATGACGCTGTCCTTCATTCCCAAAATTGTTGCGGTGTTTATTGCCATCATTGTTGCCGGCCCGTGGATGCTTAACCTGCTGCTCGACTACGTGCGTACGCTGTTCAGCAATTTACCGTATATCATCGGGTAGACAACGTTATGTTGCAGGTGACCAGCGTTGAGTGGATGCAGTGGCTGAATCTTTACTTCTGGCCGTTGCTGCGCATTCTGGCGCTCATCTCCACGGCCCCCATTCTCAGCGAACGCGCCATCCCCAAGCGGGTAAAACTGGGGCTGGGATTGATGATAACCATCGTTATCGCCCCATCGATTCCCCCTGCAGACGTCCCCATCTTTTCCATCGGCGCGTTGTGGCAGGCCATGCAACAAATTTTGATCGGCATCGCCTTGGGCTTCACCATGCAGTTTGCGTTTGCCGCCGTGCGTACCGCCGGGGAACTGATTGGCCTGCAAATGGGGCTTTCCTTTGCAACATTTTTTGACCCCGGTAGCCGCCTGAATATGCCGGTCCTGGCACGACTGATCGACATGCTCGCCATGCTGTTATTCCTCACCTTTAATGGCCATCTTTGGCTGATTTCGCTACTGGTGGATACGTTTCATACTTTGCCCATTGGCGGCAATCCGGTTAACAGCAATGCATTTCTCGCGCTGGCACGGGCGGGTAGCCTGATTTTCCTCAACGGACTCATGCTGGCCCTACCGGTTATGACGCTGCTGCTGACGCTGAACCTTGCGCTTGGTTTGTTAAACCGCATGGCGCCACAACTGTCGATTTTTGTCATTGGCTTTCCTCTCACCCTGACAGTGGGTATTTCATTAATGGCGGCGCTGATGCCATTAATTGCGCCATTCTGCGAGCGCTTGTTCAGCGAAATTTTTAATTTGTTGGCCGATATCGTCAGCGAAATGCCCGGAAAATAATAACCCTTAATTTTTATCCTGTTTTACTAAGGATTGTCCTAAATTTAAAAACCGACAACATCCACCAGGATATCGCTGTCGCGGTTTATTTGTTTTTGCTTCACTCACATAACGCAACATTTACTTTACTTTAAGATGTTTCCTGGCAAATTATACGCAACTTTACGGGATAGTAAATTCGCCTGAAAACAGCGAAAGCGTCATCTTGGGTCGTTATTATTCCGTTTAGTTGTGATGCAATAATCAGGTAAGGGGAATTATCGTTACGCATTGAGTGAGGGTATGCCATGTCAACGATTATTATGGATTTATGCAGTTACACCCGGCTAGGGTTGACCGGTTATCTGGTCAGTCGGGGGGTGAAAAAAAGGGAAATCAACAATATTTCCAGCGTTGGTGAACTCAGTCTCGCCTGTGTTTCTCTGCAACCCGCTGTGGTGTTTATTAATGAGGACTGTTTTATCCACGATCCTGCTGACAGTCAGCAAATCAAGCAAATCATTAATCAGCATCCCAGTACATTATTTATTGTATTTATGGCAATTGCCAATGTACATTTTGATGAGTATCTTTTAGTCAGAAAAAATTTATTGATCAGTTCTAAATCAATTAAGCCTGATTCACTGGATGAACTTCTTGGCGATATTCTGAAAAAGGAAGTGAATATTGCTATCGATGTTAATCTGCCGACGTTGTCATTAAGCCGTACCGAATCCAGCATGCTACGCATGTGGATGGAGGGACAGGGAACAATACAGATCTCAGACCAAATGAATATCAAGGCCAAGACCGTCTCATCCCATAAGGGAAATATAAAACGAAAGATTAAGACGCATAATAAGCAAGTTATCTATCACGTGGTTCGACTCACGGATAACGTCACCAATGGTATCTTTGTGAATATGCGCTAAGACGTTCTGACTGGTGGCGGAACCACCAGTCAGCATCAAGCAGAAGAACTCACCTCACTCTATTTTTTCCACAAAGATACCATCCTGATGACCTGATTCATTAAAGAACCAGATACCGAGCGGGTAGTCTTCCAGCGAAACCAGGTACATGGTGCCTTCACTAAACTCTTCGATTGCCAGTACCACGCCCGGCCGACGTGGACCGCCGTCCGTTTTGACTGTAACCCGATCATTCACCTTCATCGTTTTCCTCCTGTGGCTTTGTGCCAGTGTAGAACAAATTCCTTTATGTGGCAGCGTCCGGCGCATGCGATTGCGGGTTTTCTCGACGGTCTATACTTAAGTGGTGCGCATCTGAGGTTTTGATGCGCTCCCCCGGTATCCTTAACGGTTGAGAGGTATGAGGATGAAAACCGCGAAAGAGTACAGCGATACGGCCAAACGTGAAGTGAGCGTCGATGTAGACGCTCTGCTGAAGGCAATCAACGAAATCTGCGAGAGTGAAATTCATCGCAGTCAGGACGATCCGGAACGCGTCAGCATCGACGGGCGTGATTTCCATACATGGCATGAACTGGCCGACGCGTTCGAGCTTGATATCCATGATTTTAGCGTGTCGGAAATCAATCGCTGACTGAGGGCGAAAAAAATCCCGGCCCTCATCGGGCCGGGATCAAGCTTGCTTATGCAAGAAGCACTTGAAAATTCGTTACACCAGGAAATCTGATGTGAAACAAACCTTATCTGCAATTTTTTTGCCTGACAAGTAAATAATTCTCACCAAAATGATAAATATAACTAATGGTTGAGAGCTCGCCGGGTTACGATCATGCTCAATGTCAGGCGTCCTGGCAGAGCGATCTTTGCTCGCCGGGCACCAGTTCATCTTCACGGAATGCTTCCCGTTTAACGCCAAAGCCGTCGTACCAGCGACACTCCACCATTCCGCTGGCATACCCGGTAACGATCATGCGTGGGCCACCCTCTTTCGAGGTGACTTCCTCACTGACAGAAAAGACCATACCTGCCTCCTGTATCAAGAGAAACCTTTACACCTTAGACGACAAAGAGGCTTTTTGCGTAATTAATCCGACGACAATTAGTGCGAAACTCCACGCAGTCTGGCAACGGCTTTTACCAGCAGAACGACTATTCCACCAATAATAAAGCCGAGCACCAGATTAAGCAGGGTTGGAAGCATTAGCGCAATCAATGAGCTTTGCTGCTGGGCAAAATGTTCTATCGCATGATGCAGCGGTGATATTCCATGTACAACAATCCCGCCCCCCACTAAAAACATCGCCAGCGTGCCAACCACCGAAAGTGTTTTCATCAGCCAGGGAGCAACAACCAGCAGTCCTTTACCCAGAGATTGAGCAAGCATGCTGCGCTTTTCTGCCAGCCAGTAGCCGATATCATCAAGCTTAACGATAATCCCCACCAGGCCATACACGCCCACGGTCACCACTAACGCGATGCCTGATAACACCAGCACCTGATTCAACAACGGCGCATCCGCCACAATGCCGAGGGTGATCGCGACAATCTCAGCAGATAAAATGAAGTCGGTACGTATCGCTCCTTTGATTTTATCTTTCTCAAAGGTCAGTGGATCCTGCGCCGCCAGAGATGCCAGACGCTGCTGGCGTTCTTCCGGGGTCTCTTTGTGTTTACGCGCTTCCAGGGTGTGAAGAACTTTTTCCACCCCTTCAAAACAGAGAAACGCCCCGCCTACCATTAATAAGGGGGTGATCGCCCAGGGAATGAAGGCGCTAATCAATAGCGCCAACGGCACAAGAATAACTTTGTTAACAAACGACCCTTTAGCCACGCTCCAGACCACCGGGAGTTCGCGGTTTGCCCGCACGCCCGACACCTGTTGCGCGTTAAGCGATAAGTCATCTCCCAAGACGCCCGCGGTTTTTTTCGCGGCCAGTTTTCCCATGACCGAGATATCGTCCAATAAGGTTGCGATATCATCGAGTAAGGTCAGTAAGCTACTTCCTGCCAAAATGTTAACCCTCAATATTATTTTTTTGCAGTATTAAGTATGAAGTAAAACACGCCATGCGGAAACTGGCCTTTCTGGTCAACAAATATTTAACAATGGCATGCAATTATAAATCTCGCCAGCACGATAGTTTTGACGTTTACTATGTTGCACCTTTTTATTTCTACCGTGAGGGATTATGCGTTTCAGGCAATTGCTACCGCTTTTCAGTGCGCTTTTCGCGCTGTACATCATTTGGGGTTCCACCTACTTCGTTATTCGCATTGGCGTTGAAAGCTGGCCGCCGTTGATGATGGCTGGCGTGCGTTTTCTCTCCGCGGGCATTTTGTTAACCGCATTCTTACTAATTCGCGGGCATAAACTGCCGCCTCTGCGCCAGCTCCTGAACGCCGCGTTAATTGGTATCTTGCTGCTGGCTGTGGGTAATGGGCTGGTCACCGTCGCAGAGCATCAAAATGTGCCTTCCGGTATCGCCGCCGTGGTGGTTGCTACCGTTCCGCTGTTTACGCTGTGCTTTAGCCACTTTTTTGGTATTAAAACGCGTAAGCTGGAGTGGATGGGAATAGCCATTGGGTTGGCAGGTATCATCATGCTGAACAGCGGCGGTAATTTAAGCGGTAATCCTTGGGGTGCTGTTTTAATCCTGATAGGTTCGATGAGTTGGGCGTTTGGCTCGGTGTACGGCTCACGCATAACGTTACCCGTTGGCATGATGGCCGGAGCCATTGAAATGTTAGCCGCCGGAGTTGTGCTGATGTGCGCTTCACTGGTCTCCGGGGAAAAACTGACCACTATGCCGACATTTTCAGGATTTATGGCGGTGGCGTACCTGGCCCTGTTTGGCTCTATTATTGCCATTAACGCGTATATGTACCTGATCCGCAACGTCAGTCCGGCGCTCGCCACCAGCTATGCCTACGTTAATCCAGTTGTCGCCGTGCTGCTAGGTACCGGTCTGGGAGGAGAAAGTCTGGCGCTCATCGAATGGCTGGCGCTCGGCGTTATCGTATTTGCGGTGGTATTGGTCACCTTGGGTAAATACTTATTCCCCATGAAAGCGGATGCCGTTGCGACCCCGTCGGAAAAGACGTTACAGTAAATGAATACCGAGAGTGTCGATCTGCGCGCTGGTACCGCCGCCGCAGATCCACTCGATGACACGTTCAGATAACGCGTCATCGCCGAGTTTTTCGCGCCCACGCAGGGCGCATTCCCAGACAATCAGTATACGCCAGCCCAGCGCCTGCAACATTTCACAGTCCCGCACGTCACGCTGGACATTTTTGCCAATTTTTTCCAGCCAGAATTCCGTCCGTGTTGCGGGGACTTTAAACAAGTAGCAGTTGTGATGATGCCAGAAACAGCCATGGGTAAAGATCACACAACGGTAATCATCGACCACGAAATCGGGGCGACCAGGTAACGTCGCATCCTGCACACGAAACGTTACGCCCTGCTCTGTCAGTACGCTGGCAAGGCGTTTTTCAATGGCAGTATCGCGGGTTGCTATCGCCCGCATATTTTTACTACGCGTTGCTTTATCGTGAACGTCTGCCATGCAGGTTCTCTTTCTCGCGAATAGCAACCGCCTGTTTGATTTTCGGCTCCAGCAGTCTGGCAACCGCCGCGAATGCCGGAACGACCACCGAATTACCAAACTGGCGATAAGCCTGAGTATCTGACACCGGGATCCTGAATTGATAGCCCTGTGGTGATTCAAATCCCATCAGGCGCGCACACTCCCGTGGTGTAAGCCGGCGCGGACGGTGCTGCTGGTTCAACGGATCGTCAAAATCCTTTTCACCCAGCGCCATATCCCAGCCGCGGTCGATAAGGATCTCGGCGCCATCTTTATAATAGCGTGCCGATAATGTGCGGGTTACGCTATCGGGATTATCGGGGTATACCATGCCATAGCCAAACCCATTGCCCCGCGCCTGGTGCTTTTTCGCATAGCGATAGAGATATTTCCACAACACCGGCGTCAGCACATATTTCGCATCGACGGTCGGCTCAAGCAACTCCGCCAGCGTCGTACGCCGCTGCGGATAGCGAGTGACAATATTTCGCAGCGTGAAGTCTGATTTCAATTGCAGATCGCGTCGAAATCCGACGAGCACAATACGTTCGCGATGCTGCGGCAAAAAATGTTGTCCATCGATAATTTTCGGATCGTCAGGTCCATTATCCGCCGCATCCGCGACGTCATAACCCAGCTCATCCAGCGTCTGCATGATGATGCGAAACGTTTTACCCTGGTCGTGACTTTTCAGGTTTTTGACGTTTTCGAGCACAAATATGGCTGGTCGACGCGCGTCGATAATACGCACCACGTCAAAAAAGAGGGTGCCTTGTGTATCACAGGCAAAGCCGTGGGCCCGCCCTAACGCATTTTTCTTTGATACCCCAGCCAGGGAGAAAGGCTGACAAGGAAATCCTGCCAGCAGTACGTCATGCTCAGGAATATGTTGGCGAATATGTTCCGCAGCCTGCTGGTCGCTCACCCCATCATGATGACTCAGCGTGACATCGCGAATATCTTCATTAAAGTGATGCTGGAGTGGATCGCAATAATTGTTCGCTTTGTAGGTACGCACCGCATGCTTGTTCCATTCGCTGGTAAACACGCACTGCCCGCCAATCGCCTCAAAGCCTCGACGAATCCCGCCAATGCCGGCAAACAGATCGATAAATCGAAAGGCATAATGCGGATGATGCGCAGGTGGCGTCGGCAGCAAGGAATTCAGATGAGTAAGCTCATTGTCGCTGAGGCGATGCCATGTTTCGTTCGCCATCACTCGCTTAAAGATGGCCGGACTCCAGCGGTTCTCGCCAACACCATTCAGATGAGCAACCAGGGTTTTCACGTCATATATTTCAAGCAACTTAGCCAAAATCACCTGCGCGGCGGCCTTGTTATCATCTGTCATCGGGTTCATGGAGCCTGCTACTGAAAAATTATCCTGCATACATTTAACCGGCCGAAATGGATAACCGACAGATTAACATAAAATAGCGCGGTTGACGTTGCGGCTGTACTGGCGGCTAACCTGCTTTAAAGGGTTGAATCGCGTCAGGATCCAGCATTTCATACTCCCCTTTTAACTCCGCACTCAGCTTCGCCATGTACGTCAGTAAGAAGTCAGCATTATGCTGCGCTAAATGTCGGCCTTGTTCAGTTTGCATCGTCGACGGCAACGTCAATAACTTGGTCTGGAAGTGATCGAGCGCGTACTGTTTATCGTCAAGACCACGCTGACGGGCAAACGGATCTTCCGCATCAAATAGCGCCACTCCTAACGCACCAGACACGGCAAACACGCGCGCTAACCCAATGGCGCCCAACGCCTCAAGCCTGTCAGCATCCTGCACGATTTTAGCTTCAATGGTTTCCGGTGCGATCTTCGCGCTGAAACTGTGCGCCTCAATGGCATGGCACACGGCCGGTATACTGTGTTGCGGAAAATCTGGGAAGTCGCGCCTCAACATGCGACGTGTTTCCTGCGCCGCCAATACTGACGAGCGATGACGATCCGGATGGTTTTTCGGTAAGCTAACAAGATCATGGAAGTAGCACGCCGTCAGCACCACCAGCCAGTCTACGCTCGCATCTTGACTTAGCTTTTGCGAGGTCTTCCACACGCGACGAAAATGAGAAATATCATGGGCAGCATCCTGCCCGGAGTGGTTATCACGTAGCCAGGCTTCAAATTTTGACTGCCAGTCCTGTAGTTCCATAGGGTCTCTCTTTGCAGAAAGAAAACCACCTTAACAACAATTTCCATTTCAGACTACTGCCAGCGCTGCGATTTATATCTATATATTATTATTTTTACATTTACATAACCCCAAAGAATTAATTATCTCGTGGAATGAATATCTCTCGGTCATTACTCGTTATCAAATAACAAATAATCGACAGCAATAAAATAAACAATGCAAATAAAAAACAAAAAACCATAATTTATAGATAAACATTAATTTATGCAATGAATGGCGTTATCGAAAACATACACATATAGTTATAAAAAGACAAACAAGAAACAATTTGAAATATTTTAAATATATTTGTTACACGTTATATTTTAAATAAAATGAACTTCATAGATAGTATCAAAATGTAGTCTTTCGGATAGTACTACATATTCATATTAATTATTATCATAAGGGAATACATAATGAAAAGAAAAGTACTGGCACTTCTCCTCCCTGCTTTATTAGCTGCAGGCGCAGTAAATGCGGCTGAAATTTATAATAAGAACGGCAATAAACTGGATCTGTACGGTAAAGTTGATGGTCTGCGTTATTTCTCTGACGATGCTGGCAGTGATGGCGATCAGACCTATGCTCGTGTGGGCTTTAAAGGCGAAACCCAGATCAACGATATGCTGACTGGTTATGGTCAGTGGGAATATAACATTCAGGCCAACGGTACCGAAGGTGATAAAGGCGATTCCTGGACTCGTCTGGCTTTCGCTGGCTTAGGATTTGGTGAGAACGGCACCTTCGATTACGGTCGTAACTATGGCGTCGTCTACGACGTAGAAGCCTGGACCGATATGCTGCCGGAATTTGGCGGCGATACTTACACCCAGACCGATGTGTATATGCTAGGTCGTACCAACGGCGTGGCCACCTATCGTAATAAAGGCTTCTTTGGTCAGGTTGATGGCCTGAACTTCGCCCTGCAGTATCAGGGTAATAACGAAGGTAGCAGCTTAGGTCAGGAAGGTTCTGGTAACAGCACTAACCGTAAACTGGCGAAAGAAAACGGCGACGGCTTCGGTATGTCTACCTCCTATGACTTTGACTTCGGTTTAAGTTTGGGTGCAGCGTACTCCGCATCTGACCGTACCGACGATCAAGTTGCTCGTGGCTACCAGGACGGAATGAATCATCGTAACAACTATGCAGGCGGTGAAACCGCTGAAGCCTGGACCGTGGGCGCAAAATATGATGCCAATAACGTTTACCTGGCTGCTATGTATGCAGAAACCCGCAACATGACCTACTACGGCGGTGGCAACGGCGAGGGTAATGGCGGTATTGCCAACAAAACCCAGAACTTTGAAGTTGTTGCACAGTATCAGTTCGACTTCGGCCTGCGCCCTTCCATCGCTTATCTGCAATCTAAAGGCAAGGATTTAGGTGGCCAGGAAGTAAGTCGTGGTAACTGGCGTTATGTCGACAAAGATCTGGTCAAATATGTTGATGTAGGTATGACCTACTACTTCAACAAAAACATGTCTACCTACGTTGATTACAAAATCAACCTGCTGGATGAAGACGATAGCTTCTATGAAAGCAATGGTATCGCGACTGACGACATCGTTGCCGTTGGTTTAGTCTACCAGTTCTAATTACCCACAAAAATACGCAAGCCCGCTTCAAATGAAGCGGGCTTTTTTAGCGCACGGGGATAAGATCTGCTAACAGCGCCAGATATCCGACACTCTTTCAATAGAATTAATGTGGGGAAGATTTTGAAAAAATATTAATAACCAGAACCCCAGCGCAAATCAGGAACATGCCTGCGATCGCCGGGAAATCCAGCTTTTGCCCACTTACTAACCAGCCCAAAAGGCTGATTAATACGATTCCAGCACCTGACCAAATTGCATACGCAATGCCCGTTGGAATGGTCGACAGCGTCTGAGAGAGAAGATAAAAAGCAGTGCAGTAACACACAATGGTTGCTACAGATGGCCATAGGCGTGTAAATCCGTCAGAGAACTTCATCAGGGTTGTACCTATTACTTCAGCTATAATGGCCCCGGCAAGGAAAATGTATGAATTCAAAATCTGGCCCCATGTGACAATCTAAGACAATCATCGTATCACAAAGAGTTAGGTGAGTTTGAACACAGCCAAAACTACTTTAGCTTAGTACAAAAAGGCCGTCTGAAGCGTCGCGAGGTCTACTATGCGCGGACGTTGTGGTTAATTTTAACGTCACCATAGAGCTGACATCGGTCTGTGGATTGCCTGCTTCGAATGCCCAGCTTTCCATTTCCCTGGTAATTTTTTGCTTAGTATCAGCATCAACGACTCCATCAGGAAATCTGATATTTATAACTTTTCCTTTATCATCAATATCATATACAACTTTGAATTTATTGTTTTCATCCACCAACGTTCTTACCTCGGTTTTGCTGATTGTTTCACTTGCATGAGTACTAAAAGCTAAACCAGCAGACAAAGTAGCAATAAAAACCACACCAAAAATCTTGTTATTCATAATGTTACCCCCTCTCAAAGAAATAATGATAAATAGAAATCATTATCATTTCCACGGTTTATTTTACAGCTAAACAGGGTGTGGCAATACTGAAGGAGCAGAACTGGCACTGTCAGGGCACAAAGCCAAACCGAATCTGACAGTCCACTCAGTGTCGGCAGCAGACCGTTAGCAAGGTGAAGCATGATATTTCGGAGGCTCTTATGGACAAATGCAAAAGATAATCACATGTAAACTCAGCGCGATTGCAATGTTAAACGGTATTTCCCCTGGAGACCCCGGATGTTTACTCATATGCGTATTGCCAAACCCGTCAGCAATCTCGAAAGATCTTTTCTGATGTACAGCCAGGGATTGGGGCTACATAAAATTGCTGAATTTAACGATCATGAGGGGTTCAATGGAATAATGTTAGGGCGGGAAGACTTAGACTGGCACATAGAATTCACCTTTTGCCAAATCCATCCCGTTCAACCTTTGCACACTGAAGAAGATTTACTCGTTCTTTATTACCCTGATGCAAATGAATGGTCGCATGTCTGCGAAAGAATGAACGATGCTGGTTTCAGAATGACAGCGTCATTCAATCCCTACTGGGACGTGAACGGAAGGACATTTGTTGACCTCGACGGATATAGGGTAGTTATCCAAAACAAGTCGTGGGCATAACCTCAATAACTATTGCCATGTACCTTTCATGAACTCAAAGCCTGGGGGATATCAGATTACCAAGGCTCGAGAAGGACAAACAACTATTCTCAGGTCACAAAAATGAATGCAAGTTGTGGTTTATGACAGAAAAGTGAAAATTTTCCCCACACTGGATCTTCCGGTATTGAACAAATCAGAAGATGATGATGGCGAGCTTTATACTAAGCGAATATACCGACACTATACCAAGTGTGACATGAGTCGTTGAAAGGGATTGAGCTAAGTGTTTGAATAGTGGCGGAGAGAGGGGGATTTGAACCCCCGGTAGAGTTGCCCCTACTCCGGTTTTCGAGACCGGTCCATTCAGCCGCTCTGGCATCTCTCCGTTTTGGCGGTTGCCATGATGCCAGGTAATTTGGCATTTTAACAGACCCAGTTCCGTCAATTTCGTTCAAGTGACGAGTTTGCGAGCAAAACGATGATTAAGTGGCCCTGGAAAGAGCAAGAAACAGCCCGAAATGACGACTGGCCGTGGGATAACGCCCTGGCTATTCCGCTTCTGGTGAATCTCACCGAGCAAGAACAAGCCAGACTTATCGCCCTGGCCGAGCGCTTTTTACAGCAAAAAAGATTGGTAGCACTTCAGGGGTTTGAACTGGACCCGCTGAAAAGTGCGCGCATTGCTCTGCTCTTCTGTTTACCTGTTCTGGAATTAGGGATCGAGTGGCTAGATGGGTTTCATGAAGTTCTCATCTACCCTGCCCCATTTGTTGTAGACGACGAATGGGAAGACGAAATTGGTCTGGTGCACAATCAACGTGTCGTTCAGTCCGGGCAGAGCTGGCAGCAAGGTCCGATAATCCTCAACTGGCTTGATATTCAGGATTCCTTTGATGCCTCAGGCTTTAATCTGATCATTCATGAAGTCGCGCACAAGCTGGATATGCGTAATGGCGATCGCGCCAGCGGTATTCCGGCGATTCCTCTGCGAGATATTGCCGGCTGGGAGCACGACCTGCATGCCGCAATGAACAACATTCAGGATGAAATCGATCTGGTAGGGGAAACCGCATGCAGTATAGATGCTTACGCTGCAACCGATCCGGCCGAATGCTTTGCCGTATTATCCGAGTATTTTTTCAGTGCTCCTGAATTATTTGCTCCACGTTTCCCGGCTTTATGGCAGCGTTTCATCCTGTTTTATCGCCAAAATCCAATGCAACGGTTACGAGATAACCCCGAAGATGGCCATTATCGCTCATCAAGTGTGCATTAACACCGAATTTGAAGATTAATTAACCAATTGAAATGACGCGCTAATTTTACTGTTGACACCTCAGGGTGAGGTCAGTAATATGCGCCTCGTTCACACGATTCCTCTGTAGTTCAGTCGGTAGAACGGCGGACTGTTAATCCGTATGTCACTGGTTCGAGTCCAGTCAGAGGAGCCAAATTCCTGTTTTCAGGCGTGCTTATAAGTCCCTATTCAGTTAGGTTTCAATAAGTTAGCGTGAAAATATTTCCCAATGCGTGTCTGGTTTTCCCTGCGCATCCGGCGAAATTGGTGGTCTGATCTGGGGTCATTTCAGTTCGATAATGGAGTGACCACCATATGTCCCTGTCCGACGCGAAAATCCGCAGTATCAAGCCTTCTGATAAACCCTTTAAACTGACCGATTCTCAGGGTCTGTATCTGCTCGTCAATCCGGGCGGTTCACGCCTCTGGTATCTCAAGTATCGCTTCAACCGAAAAGAATCCCGCATCGCGTTAGGCGCATACCCGCAGGTCTCGCTTTCTGACGCCCGCCAGCAGCGCGACGGTATCCGTAAACTGCTGGCGCAGAATATTAATCCCGCACAACAACGCATGACTGAAAAAGCCGCCGCATCACCGGAAAAATGCTTTGAGGCCGTTGCGGTGGCATGGCACAAAACCAACAAGAAATGGTCGGCTGACTATGCAGAACGCATTCTTGCCAGTATGAAAAATCATATCTTTCCGGCAATTGGTCATCTGCCCGTCACGATGCTCAAAACGCAGCATTTCACGGCGTTACTGAAAGTTATCGAGGACAAAGGCTTTCTGGAAGTCGCGTCCCGTACCCGGCAGCAACTCTGCAACATCATGCGTTACGCCGTTCAGCAGGGACTGACTGAAAACAATCCGGCGCTGCATCTGGAAGGCGTCACCGCGCCGCCGATTAAAAATCACTATCCCGCCCTGCCGCTGGAGCGGTTGCCCGAATTGTTTGAGCGCATTGGCGGCTATCAGCAGGGACGGCAGCTTACGAGGCTGGCGGTAGCGCTGACTCTGCATCTGTTTATCCGTTCCAGTGAACTGCGCTTCGCCCGCTGGAGCGAGATAGATTTCAGACACAAAATCTGGACCATCCCCGCCACCCGAGAGGCGATAGATAAAGTTCGTTTTTCAGGTCGTGGCGCAAAAATGCGCACTCCGCATATTGTGCCATTGTCCCGGCAGGCTATAGCTATTCTGAAGCAAATACAGGAAATCTCAGATCATCTGGAGCTGGTCTTCCCCGGCGACCATAACCCCTATAAACCGATGAGTGAAAATACCATCAACCGGGCGTTACGTCTGATGGGCTATGATACCAAAACCGACGTCTGCGGACATGGCTTCCGGGCAATGGCCTGTAGCGCACTGGTGGAATCTGAGCTCTGGTCGCGGGATGCAGTGGAAAGGCAGATGAGTCACCAGGAACGCAACAGCGTGCGGGCAGCATATATCCATCGTGCTGAACATCTCGATGCACGCAAGGACATGATGCAGTGGTGGTCAGACTATCTTGACGTAAGCCGCGAGGGGTACGTTGCACCCTATATTTATGCCCGGCGGCATAAAGCGGCCTGAGCCAGTAGCAGTATAATTTGTTAAAAATGAAAAAGCAGATCCGGATTTAATCCGGATCTGCTTTTTACGTTGCGCAACCACTGTCAGACAATCAGCACCAGCAACCGACTTGCTGGAACGCAATAGCTGCACCAGTTCAATATCATCGTTTACCTGCACCAGAAACTACCCGGTAAACATCGAACTGCACCAGTACTAAGACCTTTTCAGCCCTTTAGCCTTTTCCGGGCTGGCGCTGTTACCCTTACCAGCCCTTTACCCTTATGGCCTTCGCCTTTTCTGGCGCAACCCTTTTATTTTCGTCAGGCAGTAACCGGGATCTCTGCCACAGCCATTGATAGAAAATCGTACAGAATTATTTGGCCCCAAATAATTTTGCACGAAAACCGATTAATAATGATTTTTACGAAGGTAATACCTTTTAAAAAGCTATTTCCAATTAAAACTGAACAATTAAACAGTCATCACCGCATCATATTTGAGGTCAAATATGATGCGGCAGACAGCAATCGATCGTGGGGATAACGAAAGGTAATGGCTGTCAGTCAGTATCACCCCGCCGCCCGTACACCTGCGCCACATACCGTCCGCGCCCGTCGCCGTGCCCCAGATCCATCGCCGTCATCGCCAGTGCTTCTTTTTCACTGAATCCCTGCGTCAGATAATGATGGATCGCATCCTGCGCCCACGCATAGCGTAACGAATGGGGGAATACACGCCCGTTAAACCAATACGTGACGCCTGGCTGTGCCAGTATTTCATTGCACTTCTGAGATCCGGTTTATCGAGCAGCCTGTCATGACGGTTTTCTGCAACAGATAGCGCATTATCGAGTGCCTTTCTGACCGCCACAACATCCAGAATAACGGTTTCCCGCAGACGTCCGCCTTTGGTGCCAAACACCACCGTTAACCGGGATTCTTCACGCTCCAGAGCCTGCCGCCATGTCTTCAGAGACTGCGCACTCTGTACCGCTTCCTGCGAACGCAGCCCCATCAGACGGGAGAGTTCCAGTGCTGCCGCCAGACCCGGATCTTTTGCGCGGGCCGTCTCCAGCACGTCACGATAGTGCTCCGGCGTGATCGCCAGCTTTGTACCGTTGCGGGATGCGCCAGACAGACCAAGAGAACGGTTATTCAGCCGCTCACTCTGCGCCAGTTTGTCGCGCCCGGCCTGTTTCAGAATGCAGTGCACCGCCGCCATCTCATTTTGCAGGGAACGCTTTGTAATGCCCTGCGCCAGCCGTTCACGGACATAGCTTTCAACATGCCGCGCTTTCAGGTGTTCCACCCGGCGGATCTGCACATTCTGCGCCATCACCAGACGTTCACAAAAACGCTGCGCCAGCTTAATGCGGTCGTGAACGGTCTTATGGCTGCCTCCCGCCTGTTTCGCCAGCCTCATCATCTCCTGCGCCAGAATTCCTATATTTTCCCCTTTTAATGATTGCCTCAACTCCATAACCCAAAACTGATACAGCTTTCCCCGGCGCACAGGCCGATAGCCCCTGTTTTTTTGTCGGGGCTGCGAACGATACCTGAGCGCCGGGGCGGCAGCCGTTGAGGTGTTGCGGGGTGTCGGTTGTGCTCTCAGAGCAGCCGCCCGCCTGAGCGGGTCATCCCCCGGATCATCCTGATCCGCCTCGGTATCGGTTTGTGTTCTCCTTAATGCGTGAAATGGCCTGAAAAAGTGGTTTCAGAATCCAGCCATGAGCTGGCGCAGTTGAGTTGTCTGGTGCAGAGTTAAAGGGCTGCGTGCGTCACGGAATAAATTCCGACAGATGGCGAGAACCAGCGAAATCAACTGGTGCAATAGAACAGCAGAAAATAATGACCTCTGCCACAGTTTCTGTGGCCCGGCGTGTTACGAGGTTTGCGCCGGTAAAGGGAATGACCATCCTGAATAATTCAGGTGCTTCTTTCAGGCCATGAAGCAAAGGGCGTCGTCCGCAGACAACAGAATGCACGAAGGAGATTATCCCCGGACAGTGGTGAAATAAATGGAAAACTGAATTTCAGTATGTCAGTTTAAGCATTGCTTCAGACAATAACTCCGTACACAGAAACATATTCACCCAGAGAATTACTTAAAAATAATGCCACCCAGTTAAAAATACAATTAACAATATCAATCACATCATTGAATAATAATTTCGCATGCAACACCCAAATAATACATAAAATAATTCAATAATACAGACTTACCTCACATAACCCGCTTTCAAAAGACTTTCTAATTAATGCCACTCTGCAAGCGCATTATTTATATTCATCTACCAAATTAATAAAGCATAAGCAAACTCGGTTTTATATTATTAATCGGAAACATGATACATGGAATTTCGGAATCTGACGCCATTCGCAGTGATGGAATATGCGATGGACGATAAGCATGGCAAACGGTATCACGTCATTGCCATGAAAACCGGCTTTCGCCTTATGCCGAACCCTGAAGGGCAGTGGCAGACAATACTGATGGAATATCCGGCGCTGCCGTTATGCCTGGAGGATAAATTTTTCGGGGAATTAAATACCTCTCCGGTGAGGCAGGAAAGTGACCTTGCCCCCTTCAAACCCGTCTGCGACATCATCGTCAATGGAACGGCTTACACCCAGAATGGCGTCGCTGCGCCAGAAACGATCGCCGGTGTATTAATACACGCCCCGTCGGGTGAAATGATACTGGACAAAAGACTGCTTATCACCGGCCAGCATTTTTACCGGCAACAGCCATTAACCGGACAATGGCATGAAACAGCACCGGGGCCATTTACCTCCCTGCCGCTGAATTATCGCCACGCCTTTGGCGGTGAATGCCGCACCGAACCTGACAGCGAATATGCTGACCGCATCCCGGCAGAATACCGTCTGACCGACGAACAGCGGCGCGAACCCCCTGATCCGTTTAATTCCCCGCTGGCACACACGGTCTGCCCGGTAAACCCTCTGGGGCTGGGCTTTATGCAGTCATGGTATCAGCAGGCCGGTAAAATCCGGCAGGCCGAAGCGCCCCGAATCATCTCAGCTGAATATCCATTCACCCTTCATCATTTTATTGCCTGCCTGGACGGGAAAGCAGACGGGTCTGCACCTGAATTTCAGCCTGCGGGTTTTGGCTGTATCAGCCGTACCTGGCTACCCCGGCTGCCGCTGGCCGGGACTTACAACCAGGCATGGCTGGAAAACCGCCATCCTGACCTGCCGGAGGATTTTAATTTCCGCTACTGGAACTGCGCTCCGCATGACCAGCAAATTCCTTTCCCGGTCCCCGGTACAAGGTTCGTCCTGAGTGGCCTGCATCCTGAGGGTGATATCAGTTTTACATTAGCCGCCAGTCGGGCCGGCATTCTGCTGCGGATGGACTCTGGCGAATGTATTCCGCAGATGATGTGGACCGACACGCTGCTTATTGACACGGATGCCCTGACCGTCGAACAGACCTGGCGATATCTGTTACCCGTTAATTCGTCAGTACGGGTGATGGAAGCCCGTTATCACGTGACAGGAGAAGAATGATGGCGAAGAATTATATCGCCCGCCAGGACGGGCTGTGGACGGTCGTCAGCCTGACACCGGATGTCTGTAAAACCCCGATGGGCCCGGCCACGCCGCCCGTCCCTTATCCTGTTACCGCCAGTCTGGGTGATGCGGTGCGGGTTGTCCCGTCAGTCAAAGCGAACGGACATCCGGTGCTGGTACTGGATCAAAGTTTCGTTCCCGCGACAAAAGGCGATGAACCGGGTGTGGCTAAGGGAGTGAAAAGCGGTACGGTGGGTGATATCTGCGAGCCGCTGGAGCACAGCACCACCTTCAGAGTCAGCGGCAGGCCCGTTCTGCGTCACTTTGATACGTTCTGGATGAACGCCAGAAACACCACCGGCATCATTATCGGCCAGCCACCTGCCGCCAGTGTCATGGCAAAAGAGGCAGACCCACAGCCTGCTCCCGAAACGGAGAAAGAGCAAAGCTTCTGGGACATGATGCTGATGGTACAACTTGACCAGAGCCGTGCACAAATCGGGGCTGCTCCCGTCCAGCTGGATTTGGCCATTGGAGACCTCAAGGCATTCTGGAACCAGTTCCCGGATATGGTGACGATGATGGGCCAGGGTGCCGTGATGCAGCATGCCGGGGAAATGCAGATGAACGCTGCCATACTCTCAGCCACGGGTCAGGAGGCGCTGGGCAGGGATATGTACAACCTGGGGGCGGAGGTTCGGGAGCATGCCGGTGATTTTAACCTGGATGAATACCGTCTGGAGATGGATAACGACACGCAGGCGCTCGGCGGAAAAATTTATAACTATGGCTCTCTGGCACTGGGGGGGATATGGCCTGCTTAAAGGGGGATTTACGCTGGTGAAAACCCTGCGGGCCGCCAGGAAGCTTGCGAATGAAGGAAAGCATGCCGGTGAGTTCACCGCTGACTTGCTGAAAATAAAAAATGGCGAAAACGCTGTCGGTGATATGTCCCGCACCGAGAAACTGGCTGATGATGCCCTTCCCGACAGTGACAATGGAGCAATAGTTAAAGGCGAAGGCACGGATAATAGCGGTCAGGGTAATAACGCCAGTCAGGGCAATATGACGTGTACAGGTGACCCGGTGGATGTAGCCAGCGGCAGCCTCATTCAGGCTCTCAGCGTCCTCACCCTTCCCGGCACACTGCCTTTGACTCTCTCCCGCCTCTATCGCTCACAGGCACAAAGCGGTGGCATCTTTGGCCCGAAATGGACCGATGAGTGGTCAGTCTCTCTGACGGTACATGGTCGCAGTCTGCACTTTACCGACCACGAAGGCGTGGTGCTGTATTACCGCCTTCCACAGGACGGTGTTTTTCGCGATGCCGTTAACTCCCGCCAGGCATATTACCGGCTGTCGGGGAGCCTGCAAGAGGGTGTGCGCATATTTGACCGTCGCACGCAGCAGACGCAGATATTTTCCCCGGCAGGCCACGACATTTACCTGCTGTCTGCCATTCACGACCACCACGGCAACCGGATTGATTTTCTCCGCGCGGATAACCTGCTGACGGAAATTCGCCACAGCGATGGTTACGCGCTTTCGCTTGACTGGCAGCAGCGGCAACTGGTGAGCATCGACCTGGTCACGCCGCAGCGTCAGCGCCTGGTGACGTGCCGGTATGACAGTCACGGTTTTCTGTCAGAGTGCGATACCTTTCAGTTCTCACACCTGTGGCATGACTATTCTCCCGAAGGGTTTATGACCCGCTGGCGGGACACGGACAAAACCTGCGTGGATATCCGCTATGACACTCAGGGTCGCGTTATCAGCACCCTGTCAACGGAAGGCTATTACGACGACCGCTTTGTCTATAACGATGAAGAACACTGCACCACCTACATTGACGCCGAAGGCGGTGAAACCCGCTACTGGTATAACGAAGATGGTCTGGTCACCCGCAGCCTTGACCCGCTGGGCCGGGAAGAAACCACCGTCTGGGACAATGCCCGGCTTCAGTCGCGCACCGATGCGCCGGGGCGCACCACGGCGTACCGTTATAACCGGGAAGGTGACATCAGCCAGGTCGCTCTGCCGGGCGGCTACAGTCTGTACTACGACTACAACGAACACGGGCAACTTACCCGGCTGACCGCACCGGGTAATCAGGTCTGGCAATGGGCTTACGACGATAAAGGCAGCATGGCCAGCCTGACTGACCCGCAGGGGCGGAAGCAGCAGTTCAGCTACAGTGAACAGGGCGATTTACTCCGGCAGATTATGCCGGGCGGTGCCACCTGGCAGTGGGACTACAATCCCCTGCATCAGGTCCGTGAAACCACCGCGCCGGATGGCGGCGTGACGCAGACCGAACAGGATATCCTGGGCAGACTGCTGAGCGTGAAAGACCCGCTGGGCTTCACCACCCTGTTCCGCCACAGTCAGAGCCATGCCGGGCCTCAGGGCAGCGTGGAAGAAATCAACCGCCCGGACGGCGTGCGCGAACTGATGCGCCAGAACAGCGAAAAACTGCCGGAAAGTGTCACCGATGGCGAAGGTAAGACCACCCGCTACGAATATGGCGCGTTTGACCTGCTGACCGCTGTCGTGCGTCCGGATGGAGAACGGCTGGAATGCCGCTACGATAAACTCACCCGCCTGACTGAAATCGCCAACGCCGAAGGTGAATGCTACCGGCTGGAATATGACAAAGCAGGGCAGCTTACTGCAGAAACTGATTTTACCGGGCGCACGCTGACCTACGCTTACGATGCTGGTGGGCGCTGCATCCGCACCACCTTCCCCGACAGCACTCACCTGAACCGCCAGTACAGCGTCACAAACCAGGTGACCCACGAGGAAGTGACGCAGGGCGACAGTGAACGGGTGCTCAGTCGCACGACGTTTACCTACGACGCTTTCAGCCGCCTGGTCGAGGCTCGCAATAATGATGCCACCGTCACGTATGAATACGATGATGCCAGCCGGGTCACCGCCGAAACCATTAACGGCAGGCGCACGGAATATCGTTACGACCCCGACCAGGATACGGTCTCGCAGCGCACCACCGCCGGTATTACTGAGCACTTTACCCGTAGTCTTATGGGTGACCTGACCTCGTGGCAGATAGCGAACCATGCTCCCCTGATTTTTGAGCACGACCTGTGCGGCCAGGAAATATCCCGGCAGAGTGATGCCGGGTTCAGCCTCCGCCAGAGTTACACCCCGACGGGAATGCTGACTGACCAACAGACCGGTGACCTGAACGAACAGAATCCGCACTACCGGCGCAACAACACCCTGCACCGCCAGTGGCTGTATGACAAAGCGTACAACCTGACGATGATTGCCGATTCTCACCGGGGAACGATGGTCAACAGTCTCACGGCAAACGACCAGATAAGCCACGCCACCTGGACCGGCAGCAGCAGCGTACCAATGTGCGAAGAGCGTTTCACTTACGACAGAAACCTCAATATCTCCCGCCGCCAGACCTGGGTAAATGATGTACTGGAAAGCGAAGCTCACCAGCATCAGCAGCATGGACGTATGGTATCACGGGAATGCAAAGAATGGCGGCACTCAACACATCGCATTAACCCGGACAGCGGGATGCCGGAAGAAGGTAAATTTATCAGAGTCATCCGGGATGAGCAGACCACCTGGAAATACGATGCTAATGGTCGCCTGGTGGAAAAGCTGCTGGATAAAGGCGGCTACCGCCCGCTCACCTGGCGCTACCGCTGGGATGCGCGGAGCCAGCTAACAGGACTGGAAACCCCGGAAGGCGAACGCTGGGAATATAAATACGACCCGTTCGGCAGACGCATCAGCAAGCGCTGCACCAACAAGAACAAACCCGGAACAGATTTTCACTGGAACGGCGACCAGCTAACCGAAGAAATCCCGGTCAGCCCGGAAGGTACACCGGAATACGAAAACGCCATTCGCTGGATATACGAGCCGGGCAGCTTCACACCGCTGGCACGTTATGAGAAAGGACAACTGCACTATGCGGTGACCGATACCGTTGGACGTATTCAGGAATTACTGACCGAAGACGGCACCATTGTCTGGCGCGGTAAACAGCGACTGTGGGGCCAGGAAGAAGGCAGGAACAAAGAAGACGCCCCCACCTGTCGCCTGCGCTTTCCGGGACAGTATGAAGATGAAGAATCGGGGTTGTATTATAACCGGTTCCGGTACTATGATTGCGGGACAGGGCAGTATCTGTGCGCGGACCCCATAGGGCTAAGAGGTGGGTTAAATCCGTATGGATATGTCAAAAATCCGCTGAAATACATAGATCCGTTGGGTTTATGTAAAACAGAGATAAATAATGATGGTCCATTATTACCTGATTCAGCATGGCACAAGAATGCACCCCATCAAGTAACACCAGGTACAAGAGAATTGGAACATTATAAATTTAATCCTGATACAGGTGAACTTGAATATTCCACTGTTAAGTATGATCAATATGGCAGGCAGATCCAACGTACTGATTATAGTAATCATGGGTATGGTAATCCGTCGGCTCCAGATTATCATTCTAATCCTCATGTGCATGAGTATGAATATGGTCCTGGATATAGTCCAAAAGGGAAACAAACCAGAACTAATACAGGGGGGAATTGACCATGAATATCAATAAGCTAAATCACGCACTAATAAACAGCAATATATTAAAGATGGTGCATATAGATATTGATCCTATCACCATGAAATATAATGTATTATTTTCATTAAGTGATAATGAAGATGTCGTCGATGAAGTATCTTTTTATTTTTATGATGTCAGTAATATGAGAATGGAAGATATAGGTGGTGGATTAACTCAATTCATGCATCTTAAAATATCAGTGATTGATGTTTCAAATGATCGTAATAAATATAAGCTAGAAGATGTTGAAGATTCTAAAATATCATTTGAATTTAATTCTGTTGATCTCCTGAAATAAATACTTTCAGTTAAGAGCCGGGAAAGATCCTCTTGTCTTCCCGGTTTTTGATTGCACTATAACCAGTTCTGGTACTACGATTGTGACACGGGATAATACCGGTGTGCTGATCCGATAGGGCTACGTGGGGGGATAAACAGTTACGCGTATGTACCTAATCCGTTTGGCTATATTGATCCGTTGGGATTATGTAAAACGGATGTGGGTAATTCTTATCCCGACCCTAAATTACCAGATAATATTGAATCAGCTTTCGAGAATGGGATATATACAAATAGAAAGTTGACTCAGGATGAATTTTCCTATAAATATCATGGTGTAGATAATAGAACCGGTAGAAAATATTCATGGTTAACGAATAAATTATATACATCAGAAGATACACTGAGGCAGGATCTTGCTATTCGCCATAATTGGGGTGTCAATATTACTGATGTGTCAAAATTTAGAGTTCCTCAAGGTACATGGGTTAGCGAGGGAACCGCAGCCGCTCAGGGCGCAGGATATCCTGATGGTGGATATCAAGCTGTGATATCGAATATTCCAGATGTTTGGGTAACAAATACAACAGGGGTTCCGTGGTAATGAAAACAGAAAATTTACTTAATGTTTTAAATGAAATAATTATTGAATAAAAAACAGTCTGCTGATTTTTTTCATTAAGGTATAATAATATAAAGAACTTAAATAATCACTTAGAGTCCATTGAGGAATTATCTACATGCAGAGCAATGGCTCAGTATGCTAATTTTTCTATTACAGAGGAAAGAAAACTCGATAAAATAGTAGACTATGCAACAGCTATCTTAGCAGGAGATAAAGCATAATAATTCAATAAAAACCGGGGAAGATCCTCAATCTTCCCCGCCTTTATTATTTAATCCCCGTTCACCACATTATTTACCCCCGCCTTAACATGATTCATCGACTTTTTCATCAGATAAAGCTCCTTCCGTAGCTCCCTCACTTCGTCCACTTCCGAAATCTTCACCGTGACGCCTTTCCCTGTCTCAAATCCCGCTTCTCTTAACCAGTCACCCTTGAGGGTCAGGCTGGGATGCTGTGAGTAATATGTGGTCATGCCGGTTTTACGCATGCTCTGACATAGCCGGCTTTAAGAGTGTGCTGGGTTTTGGGTATGATATTTTTGTGTTTAACATGCTGATTAAATAGTAAAATAAGCATTGTGCAGATAGTTTAATTTATCAGGGTATGGCGGTAGCGTATGAACTACGACGCGATGAGCTTGGTAATTTACATACAAAGCTGACGGTACGATTCACACTCCGGTGAGATTCTCTGTCCTGACCCCATAGGGCTAAGAGGTGGGTTAAATCCGTATGGATATGTCAAAAATCCGCTGAAATACATAGATCCGTTGGGTTTATGTAAACAAACAGGTGGTCGGCAGGTTTTAAACCCTGAATCTATATCCGGATGGGAGAAAGCAGAATCAATGTATGATCTCATTCGTTTTGATCCGAATGATATTTCTTTAATAGAAAAAAATACAGGTTGGAAAGAATCCATTATAGCCAGAGTTAAAAATCATTTATTCTTCAAAGATCATATGCTATGACAGGGGATTATCTCGATTTGATGCAGATCCAGCAATTGTTAATGCTTGGGATCGCTTAAAAACTGGCGATTACACGGCTAGTGATATTAACCTTCTACGACATGAGCAATTTGAGTCACGATTTGAAGGAATATTTGGTACAGACTACAGGGTAGCACACGATGCCGCAGAACGAAGTGGCAGAGTATGGGAGTAAATTATGGCATATCATATTGAAATACTGAAGTTTGAAGAAACAGATGAAATGGCGAAATATAAGTTTCGTCCAACGTCATCAAAATATTCCATAACTGACTATGGAGTTTTTGAAATAAATAAAAAAAATGGTGAAGTTGCTTTGTTAAAGCAAGTCACGAACGATACTAAAAATGTTTTTTATATGAGAGCTATGTTTAAAATTTTAACCTGTTGGCGGAAAGGATATTTACCTGAAAAGGAAGAGTGGGCATCATAATCTAAGGCAGGGAGAGTAAAATAGAATAATTATTTGCTGCTATGACCTAAAAATAAAGCCGGGAAAGATCCTCTTATATTCCCGGCTTTTATTGTTTAATCCCCGTCAAATCCCGCCTTCGAGCCTGCTTCGCTCTTCATCCGGCAGTGCGTCGGCCTGCTGCCAGAGTTCGTGTAGCCATCCTTGCTGGCATCGCCCCCCCGACCAGTTCATCAAGTGAAACTGCAACACACCAGCCAGCTTAAGCAGCGTCTCCAGTTGCGGCAAAATATGCCCCCTGTATATCCGTGGGGATTTTGGTTTTACGGTTGGAGCGGGAACTTTAAGACGGCGCAGGGAAACGAAGAAGTGACCCAAGGCAGCAGTGACCGGGTTCTCAGTCGTACGACGTTCATCTATGACACGCTGTGCCGCCTGGTGGAAGCGAAAAATGACGACGCCACCGTCACGTATGAATATGATGACGCCAGTCGGGTCGCAGCCGGTATTACAGCGCACTTTATCCGTGGGCTGATGGGAGAAATCGCTCAGTGGCAGATAGCCGACCATGCCCCGCTGACCCTGGAGCATGAATAGGTGGTCATTCTGGTGGTCTTGACAATCCCGATTTTTATGTTTAGCTTACCAATCAGCCAGTTAATAGCTAAGGCGATCCCAGTCAGAGGAGCCAAATTTAAGAAGCCTGCTTAAGGAAGCTTAAGCGGGCTTTTTGCTTTTCAGGCTTTCATAAAAGCATCTTGCATAAGCGTTCTGCCTGTTATACCGCCCCTATTCCATGTCTCATCACACCATTGATTAAAGTTATGTAAATGTAAATCGTTTAAACTTTGCAATTATTGTAACTGCTAGTGATTATCATTTATTGTACGCGAGCCAAAAGAACGAGCCCTGCTCGGTTCACTGTACGTTCCAATTACTCTGGGATATAAACGATGAATGCTCTGCCTCGCACCGGACTGCGCCGTATCACGCTTGCCTCTGCCCTGGTCTTTGCTGTTAGCCTGCCGGCTTTCGCCCAGGAAACATTAACGCTTTACACTACCCGCGAACCCGGTCTAATCCAGCCTTTACTTGATAGCTGGACAAAAACCAGCGGTATCAAAGTAAGTACGGTCTATATCAAGGATGGCATGCTTGAGCGTGTCAAAGCAGAAGGGAAAAATTCACCTGCCGACCTGCTGATGACCGTAGATGCAGGCAATCTCCTCGATTTAGTTGAAGCGGGTGTGACCCAACCGGTAGAGTCAGAAGCGCTGAAAGCCGCCATTCCTGCTAACCTTCGCGGTGCGGATAATCAGTGGTTTGCGCTTTCTATGCGTGCCCGCGTACTGTATGCCGAAAAATCAATGCCCATTGATAACTGGCATTACGAACAACTCGCCAGCCCGGAGTATAAAGGAAAAGTCTGTATCCGCTCTGGACAACATCCGTATAACACGGCGCTGATTGCCGCGATGATCGCTCATCACGGAGAAGCTAAAACCGAAGACTGGTTGCGCGGCGTGAAAGCTAACCTGGCCCGTAAAGCTACCGGCGGTGACCGCGATGTTGCCCGCGATATCCTCGGTGGAATTTGTGATATCGGTCTGGCTAACTCCTATTACGTCGGCCATATGAAAAATGCCAAAGAAGGCAGCGATGCTCGTCAATGGGGCGATGCCATCAAAGTCGTAAAACCAACCTTTGAGAATGGTGGTACACACGTCAATATCAGCGGCGCTGCCGTTGCCCGCTATGCGCCAAATAAAGCCGATGCCGTTAAGCTGATGGAGTATCTGGTTTCCGCGCCTGCCCAGCAGCAGTATGCGAAAGCAAACTTCGAATATCCGGTACTGAAAGGCGTAACGCTTGATCCGGTTATCAGCGCCACCATCGGTGAAATTGATGTCGATAAGACACCGTTAACCGAAATCGTGAAATATCGTAAACAAGCTAGCCTGCTGGTAGATAAAGTTGGATTCGATCAATAAACCTTTGCAGTTTCCAGCGTTACGCGGCCTGGTTTCCGGGCCGCAGTCATTATTAACGCCGTTGCATCTTGGCGCGCTGTGCGTGGCGCTTGGCGTCCTGACACCCATCATTGCGCTGATCTGGCAGGCTACCCAGGCCGATTTATCTCACTGGGATAATCTCCTGACGTGGGTGTTGCCTGCCGCGTTAAAAAACACCGTACTGTTGTTAGCGGGGGTCGCCGTGATGGTCGGCGTCATTGGTGTAGGTAGCGCTTGGGCGGTGACGGCATGGGATTTTCCTGGCCGCAAAATTCTCAGTTGGGCGCTACTATTGCCGCTGGCGATGCCGACCTACATCGTCGCCTTTGCCTGGCTCGATCTGCTGCATCCGATTGGTCCCCTGCAAACCTTTATTCGTTTCTTACTGGGCTTTGACAGCCCACGACAGTTCCGCCTGCCAGATTTACGCTCTCTTTCTGGTGCAATAATTCTGCTCGGCTTAGTACTTTATCCTTACGTGTACCTGACCACACGCGCCATGTTTATCAGCCAGCCGGCTCATTTACTGGAAGCCGCACGTACGCTGGGATGCAGCGCGACCGGAACTTTTTTTCGTGTTGCCCTCCCCATGGCACGTCCGGCCCTGGCCGTTGGCATCAGTCTGGCATTGCTGGAAACGCTTAACGACATCGGCGCATCGGAATTCCTTGGGGTACAGACGTTAACAGTTACCGTGTACACCACATGGATCTCGCGCTCCGATTTATCTTCAGCTGCGCAAATCGCCAGCATGATGCTGATGTTTATCTTCTTTATTCTGACGCTGGAATTTTATGGCCGCAGAAAACAGGGGTTCAGCAGCCGCAGTCTGCGGGAAATTCAACCCACGCGCGTGCAGGGGTGGCGCGGCTGGCTGCTTGGTACCGTTATTTCGCTGCCGGTTGTGCTGGGTTTTCTGGCCCCGGTGCTGTTTTTAATGTGGGAAAGCGCCAAACGTATTGGCGATGACAACCTCCTTTCCCCCTCGTTACTGTCAGCATTACAAAATACGCTCTTGCTCGCGGCGGGAACCACGCTGGTGGTGGTTTGTGTCAGTCTGTTGGTGGCCTGGAGCGCTCGCCATAGCGCTGCAGACAACGCGATGCCGGGATTTCGCCGTGGCGTGATGCGTCTGGCCTCTTTAGGCTACGCGGTTCCCGGCACAATCCTGGCGATTGGTTTTTTAACGCCCGCCATGGCGGTTGACCGTTGGCTGGCTGACTTGCTGGATGTGCGTGGCCTGCCGCTGATGTCAGCCGGGATCCTGCTGGTTATTTGCTGTGCTATGCGTTTCCAGGCGATTGCCATCGGCGCGCTGGATTCCGGTCTGGGACGCATTCCACCTTCGCTGGAACAGGCTTCCCGGCTGTTGGGCGAGAATGGTGCGGGCACGTTTGCACGGGTTCATTTCCCTTTACTCCGCCCGGCCCTGGTGAGCAGCGCTCTGCTGGTTTTTGCCGACGCGATGAAAGAGCTACCCACAACATTACTTTTGCGTCCGGTTAACTTCGAAACGCTGGCAACATTGCTGTATGCGGAAGCCGCTCGTGGAACTTATGAAGAAGGTGCAATCGCCGCGCTAATGATTGTTTTAGCTGGCACGCTACCGGTTATTTTATTGGTGCGTCACCAAATGACTCGCCGGGGTTAAGAGAGTAACAATGTCAGAAATTGCATTACGCCTCCAGGATGTGCACGTTGCCTATGGCAACAGCCAGCAATCGGTACTGAATGGATTTTCAATGTCGGTACGCAAAGGGGAAATCGCCTGTCTGTTGGGTGCTTCAGGCTGCGGGAAAACCACGGTTCTACGCGCAGTTGCGGGGTTTGAACGACTGCGAAGCGGAGAGATCTATGTGTCCCAGCATCGTGTTGCCGCTCCCGGTGTTCATCTCCCGCCTGAAAAACGCCATGTCGGCATGGTTTTTCAGGAATATGCGCTATTTCCACATCTGACCGCGCACCAAAATGTCGCCTTTGGATTACGCCGCATGCCGCGTGAAGAGCAGCAGACCAGGGTGGCGGAACTGTTAAAAATGGTGGAGTTACATAGCCATGCCAGCCGCTATCCCCATGAACTTTCCGGTGGTCAACAGCAGCGCATCGCCCTTGCGCGTGCGCTGGCACCACATCCGGAAATCCTGTTACTGGATGAACCCTTTTCCAGCCTTGATAAGCGCACACGTGAGCGCCTTGGCAACGAAGTACGGGATATTTTGCGCGCTGCCGGGCAAACGGCACTGCTGGTTACCCACAGCGAGCATGAAGCGCAGCTAATGGCAGACCATATCGGCGTGGTAAAAATGGGCCAGTATCAAAAAAAAGCGCCCCATCTTACCTGACGATAAACCTGGGCCGCTTTGATATTAAAAATGCTGCTGAACCTGGCTGATGTTTACTGGCATGCCGGAGCGTCTTTCCAGCGCCTGATTCCCGCGGCTCACGTCCACGCCACTCCCGCTGATAAATGTGCGCAAAGCGGGAGTGATCGGCAAGGGAACCTTTCTGTCAGACTCGTACTCCGAACGATTTCGTGACAGTGGCTCATGCACTTCTACCCAGCGACTGCCGTCTGGCTCCAGGCTGTATTTTACCGGTCGGTCAATCAGTTGCACACGCGTTCCTACCGGCACCGTGTCAAACAGGTACTTAATATCGTCATTACGCAAACGGATGCAGCCCTGGCTCACCCGCAGACCAATACCAAAGTTAGCATTAGTGCCGTGAATGGCATAAAGTCTGCCGATATAAATTGCATACAGCCCCATCGGATTATCTGGTCCGGCAGGGACAAACGCCGGTAAGGTTTCCCCGCGTGCGGCGTATTCACGGCGGGTATTCGGCGTCGGCGTCCAGCTCGGCGCTTCCTGCTTACGCTCAACCGCGGTCACCCAGTTACGCGGGGTTTCTCTCCCTGCCTGACCAATACCAATGGGTAAAACCTCTACCGTATTGCTGCCCGCGGGATAATAGTAAAGACGCATTTCGGCGACATTGATAACAATGCCTTCACGCACGGTATCCGGCAATATCAGTTGCTGCGGCACCACCAGCGTTGTGCCAGACTTAGGCAAAAAAACATCTACGCCGGGATTGGCCTCGAGCATATTGCTCAATCCCTGCCCGTACTGCGCGGCAAATGCCTCCAGCGGCTGGGTGTTTCCGGGCGGGACCGTTATCGTCAGCGGGGTACCTACCAGACGACTACCTTCTGGCGGCAGCGGATAACTCACCGCGTGTGCTACCTGACTTGCAAGCAGCATGATGAGTGAACAAAGCAGTTTTACACGACGCATCTTTTACCTTTCCGTTGCCGCAGCCGATATCCAGTAATTATAGCTTTTATTATCACTTTTAGTGGGTTACAACTTCAATACGCATAAAAAACCTCGCCAAGCGGCGAGGTTCATAGCTCACGTAACTATGCTTCTTTACCATCCGGTAGCACAATGTTGCTGGCGGCTAACTGCCCCATGTTGTGGTACATCGCGCAGGCTGCCTCAATAATCGGCATCGCCAGCGCGGCCCCGCTGCCTTCACCTAAACGCATCCCCATATTGAGGTACGGATCCAGCCCCAGATGCGCCAACGCAGTGCGAGCCCCCTTCTCAGCAGAGAAATGTGACGGAATCAGATAGGGTTTAATCTGCGGTGCGATCTGGCAGGCCGCCAGCGCAGCAGAGTATGAAAGAAAACCATCCAGCACGACCGGCAGCCCACAGGAGGCCGCGCCAAGCATCACCCCCGCCATGCCCACCAGATCAAACCCGCCCACTTTAGCCAGTACATCGATACCGTCATTACGATCCGGTTGATTGACGGCAATGGCTCGCCGCACAACCTCAACTTTATTGCCTACTCTTGAAAGCGGCAGGTTAGCGCCAATGCCTACCACATCCTCGGCATCGCTGCCGGTCAGCACGCTGACGATAGCCGCCGCAGGCGTGGTATTTGCCATACCGAGTTCACCCACGCCAAACAGCGTTACGCCCTCTTTCGCCAGTTCATGGGTATAGCGGATAACTTCCAGCAGTAGTTCCTCGGCCTGCGAACGGCTCATTGCCGGGCCCTGGGCAATATTGCCGCAGCCGCGCGCGACGCGCATATTCACCACGCCGGGGATAAGCTCCGCATCAATCCCGACGTCAATGACATGCACCTTTGCTCCAGCCTGAGCGGCCAGAACGCAAACGCCGGTCGTGCCACGCGTCATATTGGCGGCCTGAATAGCCGTAACCACTTTAGGCGAAACGGCAACCCCTTCATCCCAGACGCCGTGATCGGCGCACATCACCAGCATCGCTTTGCCGTTCACATACGGTGCGCCTTTCAGGCCAGGCATACCAGCCAGTTGCACGGCGAGCGATTCGAGGCGCCCCAGACTGCCCGGCGGCTTTAGTAAGCCATCAATATGCTGCTGAGCACGCAGCATCGCGGCACTGTCAGGTGAAGGAATCGCGTGGAGTAAAGAGGTTAAAGTCTGCATAAGGGTTCCAGTATGTTGGCTGACTCAAAGCAGAGCCAGCAAGAATATTAACTCGCCAAGTTCAATGGCTGCGCCCAGCGTATCGCCGGTTTGCCCACCCAACGTACGTTTTAATAACTGCCCAAGAATGAAAATCGCCACCATCGTGACAACCAACGCCGCCACACCCCGCATACCCGGAAGCAGCACGGCGGCCAGGATCGCCGCCAACCCCAGCGTGACGGCGGTTTGACGCCCGGTAATTTTGCCGATGAAGACATTACCCAGCCCTTCTTCGCGGGCGTAGCGATGTCGATACATCAGCAAAACAGCGGTACCCCGCCCGGCGACACATGCCGCAGCCAGCGCCGCCAGCATTGGCGTGCCACGTAAAGCCAGTTCGCTCACCACCAGCACCTTCGCCAGTAAAACGAAAATTAACGCCAGTCCACCGTGGGTGCCCAGACGACTGTCGCGCATGATTTCCAGCATCCGCTCGCGTCGGCGCGCCGAAAAAATGCCGTCACAGGTATCCGCCAGACCATCCAGATGAAATCCCCCGGTCAGCAATGCCAGCGTCAATACGGCGAACAAGGCTGCCAGTGGAATACCACACCAGGGCTGCAGTGCCATAAAGACCAACCCCGTTAGCCCGCCCAGCACCACGCCTATCAGGGGGAACATCACGATACCGCGCGAATAGTGCTCGAAATCCAGTCCTTGCGACCAGCGAGCAGGAACGGGCAAGCGGCTGATGAAAGACAGCATTGCCCAGAACAACTTACTCATTTAATTTTGACTCCAATTCCTGATACCACCAGCCACACCTCATCAGCTGCCGTCGCCAGTCGCTGGTTCACGCGTCCTGCAATATCGCGAAAATGACGGGCCAGACGGTTTTCCGGAACAATTCCCATTCCGACTTCGTTAGTCACCAGTACGACCGTTGCCGGACAGCGCTGACAGGCAGCAATTAGCGAACGGATCTCATCCTCGATGGACTGCTCCATCGCCGCGTAATCCCAGCTATCCGGGTCGCTGTCACCACCCAGCGCAAACAGCAGATTGGTTACCATGGTGGTGATACACTCCAGCAAAATGGCTTCCTGAGGATCGTTTGCTGCCGTTATCAGTTCATCGAGATGTTGCCAGCGCTCGGCAGTACGCCAGTGTGCGGGACGCCCATCGCGATGGTGCTGAATTCGCGCCGCCATCTCCTCATCAAAAATCTGCGAAGTCGCGATATACAGAACGTTTGGGGAATCAGCGATCAGCGCTTCCGCATGCCGACTCTTGCCGCTTCGTGCGCCGCCCGTAACCAGAATCATCATACGGGCTCCTGATGTTGCTGCATGATGGTATAAATTTTCTCAATATCGATGTGTTGTCGCATCGCATCCGCCAGCAGATCAAACTGCTGCGATTTATATTGCGCGTAATGGAAGGTGGAATCCAGCGGTGCTAACCCTTTGCGTACACGCAGGCCATTCACCAACGCACGGGTAAATGCATCGCTGTCGAACAGTCCGTGAAGATAGGTACCGAAGGCCAGGCCATCCGGCGTTACCGCGCCGTCAGCGACATTGCCGCCTTCTTTGCGCAGTGTCATTACCGACTGGCATGCTTCGGATAATGCCGTTTCGCCCATATGGATTTCATAACCGCGAACGGGTAACCCCGCCGCGCCCGCCAGCCAGTCAGGCAGCGCAGAAGACATTTGCCCCTCAACCAGGGTCGTGGTTTTATGCTGGGCAAAATGGGTCACCGTATTAAGCAAGCCCAGACCCGGCAGCGTACCGAGGCCCGACTCTACTTCATCAATGATGGTGTCGCCGAGCATTTGATAGCCGCCGCAAATCCCCACCACCGGTACGTTATTACGATGTAATTGCACGACGCCATGCGCCATTCCGCTTTCACGCAGCCAGACCAGATCGCCCAGCGTGTTTTTGCTGCCTGGCAGAATCACCAGATCGGCCCCCGCCAGTTCTTCAGGCTGGCGAACATAGCGCACGCGCACGTCCGGCTGTGCCGCAAGCGCATTGAAATCAGTGAAGTTTGAAATGTGCGGAAGTTGAACAACGGCGATATCGATGTCGCGTTTATCAGTACGCAGATACTTGCCCTTTTGCAGCGCCACGCCATCTTCATCTTCCAGATCAACATCCAGCCATGGCATGACGCCCAGCACCGGAACACCGGTCAGCGCTTCAATTTGCTCGATACCGGAGTACAGCAGCGCCACATCACCGCGAAATTTATTGATGATAACCCCTTTTACCCTGGCGCGTTCATGGTCATGCAGTAGCGCCAGCGTGCCGTAAATAGAGGCAAACACGCCGCCACGATCGATATCCGCCACCAAAACGACAGGGCACTGCGCCATCTCAGCCATGCCCATATTGACGATATCGCGATCGCGCAGGTTAATCTCTGCCGGGCTCCCCGCACCTTCCAGCACCAGCACATCGAACTCCTGCGCCAGGCTATTATAAACTGACAAGATCTGTTCCCGCAGACGTGGCTTGTACTCGTGGTAACTCACCGCGTCCATATCGGTTGCCACTTTACCCATCAGCACTACCTGCGCTTTTCGATCGCTGGTCGGTTTAAGCAGCACCGGGTTCATACGCACATCTGGCGTAATGCCTGCGGCTTCGGCCTGAAAAATTTGCGCGCGGCCCATTTCTTTTCCCTCTGGCGTAATGCCAGAGTTCAGCGCCATGTTCTGCGATTTGAACGGCGCGGTATGCAGTCCATCCTGATAAAAAATACGACACAGCCCGGCGACCAATACGCTTTTACCCACATCAGATGCCGTTCCCTGCAACATTATTGCCTGCGTCATGACGCCTCCTTCAGTGCGTTCTCTCGCATACAACTAAAAAATTCAGCCTCTGTTTTACACAGCGGGAAACCCAGCTCAGTATGCAGCTTCACCAGCCAGGGCTGAGTCAATCCAGCTTGTTCAATAAGATCCGTCCGGGCGAAAACCTCACCCGGCGTGCCGTGCGTCAGCACTTCGCCCCGGCGTAAAACGTAAACTGCATCGCTGACCTCATAGATAAGATCGATATCATGGCTGGAGATCACCACGTGATTTCCTTGCGCCACGATGCGCTTGATTATCTCAATCATCTGCGTGCGGCCTGATGGGTCAAGGCCTGCAGTGGGTTCATCCAGTAGCAGATATTGCGCCTGCAACACCAGCGCACCAGCAATCGCCACGCGTTTTTTTTGCCCATGGCTTAAACACTGAATGGGCTGATGGCGAAAATGCTGGGCGTCGACCAGCGTAAGCGCATCTTCCACGCGGCGAGCGATTTCAGCTTCATCCACCCCAAGATTGCGCAGGCTAAAGGCGATATCGCTGTCGATATCGGTATAAAAGATTTGCTGATCGGGGTCCTGAAATACCGTTGCCACCTGTTGACGCAGCGCCAGCAGGCCGCGCTTGCTGTAATCCAGCGGATTGCCCTGCCACATCACCGCGCCTTGCTGTGGGCGCAATAAGCCACTCAGGTTCATAAACAGCGTGGATTTCCCGCAGCCATTAGCGCCTACCAGTCCGGTGACGGCATGCGTCGAAAAATCCAGAGTTAGCCCTTTGAGGATCGGGTCATCCTGATAGCGAAACCAAAGCGCTGAGGTGGCAAGCATACTTTTCCTTACAGGTGAAAATCACCCTGATACAGTTTGATATCCAGTGTGGTGGTCATTTGCTGGTAGCGGATCAACACACGGGTAAACAGCAATCCCACCAGCATTGCCAGAGAGCGGTAGCCCAACGGCAAGCTACGATAACCAAAACGCAGCGTTTGTGCGCGATGAATAGCCAGCGCCTCATCTAACAGGATAAAAATAAACCGCCAGGTCAGCAGGATCTGCTCAGTTAGCAGGCGAGGAACGTGCGCGCGTTTGAGTAAGATAATTAATTGCGGAAACGGCAGATTCAGTACCAGCCAGAAGGTTGCCGCCAACGCGGCAAGGCTGCGCCAGAAGGTTTCATTGGCGGTTACCAGGCCTGGTGCGCTGATCCCCAACCAGTAACTTCCCACAGGTATGCTGGCCAACAGCGTCTGTGGATCGCGGCTGATGCTAAACAAAATGGTCACCACGCCAACCGTGAGAAAACCAAATGGCAATGCCATCCAACGGCACCAGCGCCAGAAGGAAATACGCAGCAGCCAGCAGCTCAGCGCGGCAATCAGTAACAGCTCGATACCCTGCCCCAACGGGGGCAGGGTAAACGCCAGAATCATCATCATCAGCCAAAGCAGAAATTTCCGCACCGGCGAGACATGAACCCAACGGCTTTGATAGCTAAGCCTGTCAAGCCCGGTCATCACGGCGTTGCCTGCCCTTTGTGTAACCCAAGATATAGAAAATCACGGCTGCGCCAAGCGATCCCTGGAGCGTAAACAGCAGACTTTCAATTTCACCGCTTGCGGGTTCATACAACGGCTGGAACCAGGGCTCATAATGCGGGGCAATAGCCTGAATCTGGCTTTCCGCCTCACCATCTGAACCGCCGTACTCCCCACCGTGGTTGATAAAGAACGGCAGGATCACCAGCGCCACCACCATGCCTAACAAAATCAGCGTCTTTTTCATCGTTAATGTCCTTGTGCGGTTATCAACTGTCGTTTGGTTAGCTGGTCATAAATCATTACGGTGAGCAGACCTTCCGCAATCGCGATTGGGATCTGCGTCAGGCAGAAAATGCCCATGAATTTCACAATCGACCCCACTGCGCCAGCGGACGGATCAGGGAACGCAACGCCCAACTGAACAGAAGTAACAAAATAGGTGACGAGATCCGCCAACATGGCACACAGGAAGACGCAGACATCCCGGCGCAGCCCCGAGCGGCAGGCCATTTTCCACACCATGTAACCCACTACCGGGCCAATCACCGCCATCGACATGCCGTTGGCCCCGAGCGTCGTTAAACCGCCGTGCGCCAGCAGCAAGGCCTGGAACAGCAGGACTATCGCACCGAGAATAGCGACCACACCCGGTCCGAACAGGATAACCGCCAGGCCGACACCGGTCGGATGCGAGCAGCTTCCGGTAACGGAAGGAATTTTCAGCGCCGACAGCACAAAAATAAACGCGCCGCACAAGGCCAATAACACTTTTTGGTGGCTGTCTTCCTGGACGATTTGACGCAAGCGCACTAATCCGTACCACAGGCAAGGTAAAAACAGCAGCCACCAGGCCAGCGCCCACATTGGCGGCAAGAAGCCTTCCATAATGTGCATGGCGAACGCTTGCTCAGGGACAATCATCAGTAATAGCGCCGCAGCCAACCCGCTGAAAGACAGCTGTTTTAGCTGTTGTTCAAGCTTCATTGTGCATACTCCCACTGTTTATTAACCAGAATGGTCGAGAAATAAGGCAGCGGCTGGTCGTCGCTGACTTCGTTGAGATGACGCCAGCACTGCTCACTAGGCAGCGTGGCTTCAGACATCATCAATGCGCAATTCAACAAGCCCTCTTGTTGCAGCAATGCTTTGATGCGCGCAAAACGACCGTACACCTTCATTAGTACCAGGCTGTCATGCTGCTTTAGCGCCTGCTGGATTTCCGCTTCCGGCGCGGTACAGGAGACCACCGCCAGCGACTGTTGCTCCATAGCGAGCGGCGTTTTTGAACGCGCGGCAATCGCGGCGAAAGAGGTCACGCCCGGAACGATTTCCAACCAGTCAGGACAGCCAATACGCTGGAGTAAAAAGACCCAGGTACTGAACAGCATGGCATCACCAAGGGTAATAAAACCAACCTGTTTACCGGCCTCCACTTCCTGAACCAGCGCGGCAGCAACCTCATCCCAAACTGCCTCTTTTTCAGCACTGTCGGCACTCATAGGAAAATGGCAGCAGCGGACTTCGGTCTGCTCGCCGATATACTCCCGCACGATTGACAGCGCCAGGCTATCGCCGCCTTTCCGCCCGGCAGGCGCATAGAGAATATCGAGCTGACCCAGCGTGCGTGCGGCGCGCACGGTAATGAGATCGGAAGCGCCTGGCCCGGTGCTTAATGCGTACAGTTTTCCGCTCATGCCGCTTCCTCCAGCGCCACATTCAGCGCCTGCTGTAAATGCGCCACAAACATGGCGCGCACCGCCGGATTCTCACCCAACCCACTGAGCCACGGCGTAGCCCGTATCCCGGCCGCATTAAACAATGTCTTCCACGAATCGTCTTCGTCGGAGGCCATATCATTGATGGCATGGTCGCCAGCAACTAACATCAGCGGCATCAGATGCACCGCCGTCACCCCTTCCTGAGACAAACTCTCAATTAACACATCTACTTCCGGGTAGCTTTCCACCGCCCCGACCCGCGCCGGGTAGCGCTGCGCCGTCATCATATGGTCGAGACAGGCATAAGCGGCAAAGGCATGATGGCTGGCGCCGTGCCCCATAAACACCACTTTTTCCTTTTCGCCAAGCGGCGGCATCTGCTGTTGCAGCGCCAGCATCAGCTGGGCGTAATCTTCATGGCTGCTCAGCAGCGGTACGCCGAGCGTCAGGCGAGAAAACAGCGGACGCATACTTTGCACTTCGCGGACAATTTTTTCGTATTCATCGCCGTTGATGATGTGCAGTGACTGAATAGCCACATCCTGATACCCCTGCTCCGCCAGCTTTTGCAGCGCCTGCAGCGGCGTGTCGATATCAATGCCATCACGCTGCTTGAGCTTGCGGATAATCATCCCAGAGGTAAACGCCCGAAACAGGTCACGATCCGGGCAACTGGCCGCGAGATCGCGCTCACAGGCCACAATATTTTTCTCACAAGTGTCGTGATAGCTGGTGCCAAAGCTGACCACCAGAAGCGCCTTTTTCATCTCTAACTCCTTAAGCAGCGGCCAGCCAGCGCGTTAAACGCGCCCCAAATGCGGCCTGACTTTCCAGTAACTCTTCTCCCGTCACCAACGGTGCCGGACGTGTAATCACGATGCAGGGGATACCGGCATCCAGACAGGGTTGAACTTTTTCCTGATAACCACCTTCCGCACCGGATGCTTTGGTGATCACCACATCAGCCTGACACTGACGATAAAACGCGGCGTTGAACTCGGTGCTAAACGGTCCGCACAAGGCGAAGATCTCACCGACGCCAAAGCCCAGATCAGCGCATTGCTGAATGACCTCAGGTACAGGCAGAACGCGCGCCAGCAGCGTTTTTTCAGGCAACCCTTCGCGCCAGATGGCCAGATCTTTACTGCCGGTGGTGAGCAACACGCGTTTACCGAAGCGTCGCGCCACCTCGCAGGCTTGCTGAATACTCTGCACGGTATGCAGATGCGGGTGGGTTAAACCACTCAACTGTTCAGGACGCTGATAGCGGCTCAGCAGTACGCCCGCGGCTTCACAAGCGCTCATGATGTTGCGGCTCACCACCTCGGCATACGGATGCGAGGCGTCGATCACCCAGCGCGTCCGATTTTCCTGCAGCCAGGCTATCATTTGCTCGCGTTCCAGACGCCCGCAGCGCACCTGACCTTTGATGTCTCCCGCCAGCTGTTTCCCCGTCGGGGTCGCAACTGACAGGGTGTAGGCCACGTTTGCCGCATCCAGTTGCTGGCACAGCATGCGCGCATCGCTGGTACCGCCCATGACCAACACATCACCGTAATTCACAGCACATAACCTCGTGGCGTAATCATCTGGCCGTCCTGCACATAGGTTGTTTTGTTGCCAACGATCACCAGACTGGTCATATCAACCGGTTCAAAGTCCATTTCACCCAAGGTGGTCAGCCATTTTTCCTGCTTTTTACGTCCGGCTGACTTCACAATACCGACCGGCGTTTGCGCGCTCTTGCTGGCGGAAAGCAGCTCAAATGCGCGCGCCAGATGTCCTTCGCGACCCCGACTGCGTGGGTTGTAGAAACAGATAACAAAGTCGGCTTCACCAGCGGCAACAATGCGTTTTTCGATAACCGGCCATGGCGTTAGCAGATCGCTTAAGCTGATGTGGCAGAAGTCGTGCATCAACGGCGCGCCCAGCAAAGAGGCGGCGGCAATGCTGGCAGTCATGCCTGGGATCAGTCTGACCTCAACATCCAGCTTTTGCTTACTGACCAGCTCCAGCACCAGCCCGGCCATACCGTAAATCCCCGCATCACCGCTGCTGATGAGTGCCACATTGTGACCCGCCTGCGCCAGTTCGATCGCCGCCTGACAGCGTTCAATCTCTTTGCACATTCCGGTTTTGATCACCTGCTTATCGCCTGTGAAAGCCTTTACCAGATGGGTGTAGGTTTTATAGCCAACGATAATTTCCGCTGCCTGCAAAGCTTCAACGGCTTCCATGGTCATCATTGCCTGCGAGCCAGGGCCAATTCCAATTACGCTTAACATCAGTGTGAAACTCCCAAAGTGATAGTGACGCCCTGTTCTCGCAGGGTCTCGCCTAACAGTTGTCCGTGGCTCAGCAGCCAGGCTGCAGGACCAGAAACGCTTCCTGTCCCCACCGTTTTGCGAACAAACGATGAGGCCGGAAAACGGTGCTCATGCTCACGCAGCGCGTCAGCGGTAAAGGTTTCGAAAGGCACGCGGCAGCACGAGGCCAACTGGATGAGGCCCTGCTCATCTTTTTTCAGCGTGATACTGCCAATGGCTTTTAGTGCCAACGGATCGAGCTGCTGGGCTTCAAGTTGGCGGGCAAGCAGCGCAGCCAGCAGCGGGAACGGTGTGTCGCGGCGACAACCAATCCCAGCCACAACCCGCTGCGGCACCAGCTTCCAGTGCGGAACAGGCAGATCGGGTAAATTGGTGCGTAAGGTGATACACACCAGCGCATCCAGTTCGGGAAGCTGATTGAGATCGGTTACCGTGATAAAACCACGGCGATCACAATGGCTGACATCCTGCGTCAGTTCGTCATCCCACCACAGGCCAACCCGTTTGTTGCTGACCAACATCTGATTAACGATCTTCACCGCCGAACGGAAATCACTCATCCGCGCATTCAACTGGAATGCCAGTGTATCCAGGGCCGCCATATCATTGACATCCGTCGCCGTGGTGATTACCGGGTCGGCCCCCAACATGCCTGCCAGATAACGCGCCAGCGCATTCGCGCCCCCCGCGTGACCGGAAAGCAGACTGATGACATGCTGGGCACGTTCATCAATGACCACCACCGCCGGATCGCAAAATTTATCGTTGACCAGCGGAGCCAGCACGCGAACCGCAATGCCGGTCGCCCCGATAAAAATCAGCGCCGAGTAGTTCATAAACGCATCACGGGCGGTATTGGCAAAGCCGTTTTCAAAGGGAATAAACCCCTCCTCCAGCAGCTTTTCACTGGTAAAACAGGTGACCGGCAGCATAGCCGCCAGACGTTTCGCCAGCACAACGCCGCCTGGCGTCAGGCAAAAAAGCGCAATTGACTCAGGCTTTACGGTATTCATGGCTAAAGTCCGCCGCATAGAGTTTGGAGTAGTGATACTCCGAGCCCAGGAAATTACCGACCAGAATCAGGGCCGTTTTGCGGATGCCCGCATCGCGCACCTTGTCGCCAATATCCGCAAGGGTACCGCGCACGGTCTGGCTTTCCGGCCAGGTCGCTTTGTAGATCACCGCCACTGGCGTGGTCGCCGGATAACCACCTTCAATTAAACGCTCGGCCACCCGATGAATACGCTGAACGGACAGATAAATCGCCATAGATGTCTGGTGACTGGCAAACGACTCCAGCTGTTCGCGCTCGGGGACCGGCGTGCGCCCTTCCAGACGGGTAATGATCAGGCTTTGTGAGACTTCAGGCACGGTGTACTCCACGCCGAGTTCTGCCGCCGCACCGAGGAAGGCGCTGACGCCGGGCACCACCTGCCAGTCGATCCCGCGTTTGGTCAGTTCCTCGCCCTGCTCGCGGACGGAACCGTACAGTGAGACATCGCCAGTTTGCAGACGCACCACGGTCTTGCCAGCCTTCACGCCAGCTTCCATCAGATCGAGGATCTGCTCCAGATGCAGTTCAGCGCTGTCGTGACATTCAGCATCGGCGGGACAATATTCCAGCAGTTCGGTGTTAATCAGCGATCCAGCGTAGATAACCACCTGCGCCTGTTGTAGCAAACGGTAACCTTTGAGGGTAATCAGCTCGCGATCGCCAGGACCTGCGCCAACGAACCACACGCTACGGGGATCAAAAATCTCAGACATGGTTTCCTTCCTTCTGACAGGCGATAACAAATACGGGGTTATTCGGTTTGAAATAATGACCACTGCCAAGCGTGGTAAGCGAGGAAACCTGTAGCTGCAGGCAATCCACTCCCTGTACGCCCAGATGGTCCAGATGAACCAGCGCGGTGTTGAGGTTTTCCTGGAGGATAAACGTCATGACCAGCCGCCCGGCGGGATGCAGTTGACGCATCGACCAGTCAATGAGATCGGTCAGATGCCCACCGCTGCCACCCATAAAAATGGCATCGGCTTTTTCGGCGATGGTCATCGGCGCAACGCCGGGAAAAATGTCGATATTTGCGCAAGCAAAATGCTGGCGATTTTCATCCAGCAACCTGAGCGCCGCCGGGTTACGTTCGATTGCCGTCACGCGCAATCCGGGATATTGCAGCGCCGCTTCTATCGACACGCTGCCGGTTCCCGCCCCAATATCAATCAGGTGACTGGCACGGTGTAATTCAAGTTTTGAGAGGGCAAGTGCGCGTACCGCTTCTTTGGTCATCGGCACCTTTTCTCCACGCAGAAACAGCTCATCTTTCATCAAGGATCACCACTGCATTCATGTCATAGTCGGCGTTAATTTCACTCACAGGCAGGACATGGATCCGCTCGTTTTCCATCGCCAGGTTTTCGCCAATGACCATCCAGCGATGTCCCTTGCCTCGAGTGATTAGCTCCTGTGCGATTTCACGTGGGCCGCACAACGCATCTGTTACCATCCCCACCTTGTTATGTCGGGCCAGCTCATCGAAACAGACGCTGCGCCCGTGGCTACTGGTCAGCCACATATCGTTCATATCGATACCGGACTGCGCGCACAGATACTGCACCGCGCTAATACCGGGAATTATGCGTACCTGCCCGATGCCAAAATGCGCCACCATGCGCGTCCCAATGCCGTAAAACAGCGGATCGCCAGACGCCAGCACGACGACATGCTTATCCTGGTGCGCAGTTACCCAGTTCAGGAGCTCCGCAATATTGGCGCCAAGAGCAAACCGCTCACCGGTAAAATCCGGGAATTGCTGCAAATGCCGCTTTCCGCCGACCAGCACATCAGCCGTTGCGACCGCTTCACGCGCTGCAGGCGTCATCAAATGCAAACCCGCGGGTCCCATTCCCACAACGGTTAACATTGCATCTCCTCAGCAATTTCAGCGATCGGGCGATTACTACCAAGCACCTGATTGTCAAACGAGAACATGATGGCGTCGCAGGTCGGGGGATTTTTGGTAAAGCGCAACGTTTGCAGAACGCGCATACAGATACGCTCCGCCAGATGGTTATAAATATGCTGAAAGCCGTACGCGTCGATGTGTTCCATCGCCGCTTCGGTAGTATCGCAGTCGCTGACCAGCCTCAGCAGTTCCAGCGGTGCGCCAAGCAACGCGAGATGGGCCACCAGCGTTTCCATGCGCGCATCGGCAATATGGCTGTGGGTATGGAAGATCCCCGCCGCGATTTTGATAAGTTTCCCGGGATGTCCCACCAGCACGATTTGCCGAAATCCCAGACGGACGGCTTCTTCAATCATGTAGCCGACAAAGTTGCTCATGGTGACCACAACCTGCGTGTCGATGCCCATCTGTTCGCGCACAAAACGTTCACCGTGGTTTCCCGGCACCAGAACCACGCGATCCAGACCCGCCGCGCGTTTAATTTCCAGCTCCAGCGACAGCGAACGCTTCCAGCTCTCTTCCGACATTGGCGTGACGATACCCGTGGTGCCAATAATCGAAATACCGCCCAGAATGCCGAGACGCGAGTTGTAGGTTTTTTGCGCCCGCTCTTCGCCTTCCGGCGCGAAGATCTCAATCTGCGCCCCACGATTTGGACCAATCGCCTCACGTACCGCAGACTCAATGGTCTGGCGAGGTGTCCGGTTAATCGCCGAACTCCCCACCGGTAGACCGATCCCTTTGCGGGTAACCGTACCGACCCCTTCACCGCCCTGTAAGGCGATCACGCCACTATCATCTAACGTCACGCGGGCAAAAATCAGCATCCCATGCGTGGCATCGACATCATCGCCACCGTCTTTACGGATCGCGGCTATCGCCTGCTGCCCTTCGATATGCGGCGATTCGACGTTCAGGCACAGCGTCACCCCGGAAGGCGTCACGATGGAAACCTGATGGATCAGGTGCTGGCGCAATACCATCAGCGCCGCCACTTTTGCAGCCGCCGTCGCGCACGATCCCGTGGTATATCCTTTACGCAGCGCTTTACCGTTGTGCCACACCGGCGTATCGAAGGCCTCGCTCATCGCGCCCCCTGCATGTGATAAAGCATGGCGTTGACGATAGCAGCGGCGACGTTACTTCCCCCTTTACGTCCTAACGCAGCAATGGCCGGGAGGTTGCTTTGGGTCAGCGCATCTTTCGACTCCTCAGCACCCACGAACCCGACCGGTACACCAACCACACCGCTGACGGCAACATCATGCTCAAGCAGACGGAACAGCGCTGTCGGCGCATTGCCAAAGACAAACAGCTTTTCCCCCTCTTCTTTCACCGCAATATCGACAGCCGCCATTGAACGAGTGATCCCCTGCTCTTTTGCCGTTCGTACGACCCGTGGATCGCTGATATAGCAGCGGCACTCACCGCCAAATTTTGCCAGCAGCGTTTTATTGATCCCGGAAAGGGCCATCGTGGTATCGGTATAAATCACGCTCGAACGGCTAAGCGCCGCGCAGAACTGCTCCAGCACATCACTGGAAAACCACAGAATGTCCAGCCAGTCGAAATCCGCGGTGGTGTGAATGACCCGCTTGATAATGGCTTCATGCAACGGACTGGCAAACTGATAGTCCGGACGGGTTTCACGGATAATCTCGCCAATAATGTCGAAACTTTTGGCCTCAATAGCCTGGGGTTGCTGGATATATTGCATAGTGTTGTCCTCAGGCTACACCGACCAGCAGCCACCGCAGCGCGATAAACAGCGCCAGTGCCAGCGTCGATGCCACCCACATCAATCGAATCGTATGGGAAATGTCGTCTACCGAAATGTCGCGTTGTGCATCACCGATCCACGGTTTCTCAACGCGCTCGCCGAAGTAGTCATTAGGGCCACCCAGACGAATACCTAATGCCCCGGCAACGGAGGCCTCCGACCACGCACAGTTTGGGCTGCTGTGGTTGTAGCGATCGCGCCAGCCGATCTGCAAAGCACGCGAACCGTCCTGACGGCATAAAAATGCAGCCACTCCCAGCAGCAGCCAGCTCAGTCTCGCAGGAATATAATTTGCGACATCATCCAGACGCGCGCTGACCATACCGATAGCGCGGTATTTTTCATGTTTGTAACCCACCATGGAGTCAAGGGTATTTACCGCTTTGTAGGCCATCGCCAAAGGCGCGCCGCCGAGAAGAAGGAAAAACAGCGGCGCGATGATGCCATCAACGGTGTTTTCGGCCACGGTTTCCACCACGGCGCGATTGATCTGCTGAGGTTGTAATTGCGAGGTATCGCGCCCCACGATCCATGACAGCTTTTCCCGACTTGCGGCAAGGTTACCGGCACGTAGCGGGCGTTCAACATCCTGCGCGGCGTTCGCCAGGCAGCGCCCCGCCAGCACGGTAAAGATCATCCAAACCTCTACCACCCAACCAAGCCAGGGATGAATAGATTGCGCCAGCGCCAGTACGCCCCAGGAGACAGTCCAGGTCAGGCCAACCACCACTATCCACATCGCCGCGCCACCAATGCGCAACGCACGATCGCTATGGCAATAACGCCGGATAATTCGCTGCACCGCAGAAATCAGATTGCCAATCCAGCGCACCGGATGCGGCCAGTTCTGCGGATCGCCGATAATAAAATCAAGCAGCCAGGCAACACACCACGCAAGGATTGTCATAGCGCATTCCTCGCGGCTGCTAACCAATGGTTAAGCATCTGCGGACGTTGGGCAAAATGAACGTGCAGGTAGCTGGCGAAGGTGTTTCCGACCTGCCAGCCGCCGGACCAGGCCTGCAGCGTTTTGCCATCGCGCATTTTGCGGCAGTGCATCACCGCAGGTGTCTCAGGAGTGAAATCGGAATAGTGGAATTCATGTCCACGCAGCACTTCGTCTTTTGCGGCTAACAAAGTTTGCTGTGCGGCCTGCGCTTCACAGTAACCAAATCGGGTCAGACGTTTCCCCATTTTGCTATGACCGGGAATAATATCCGCCATCAGCCAGCAATCACCGTGGCTGTCCTCCAGCGAACTGCCGAGATACATCAGCCCGCCGCACTCGGCGTAAATCGCGACGCCGCGCTGATGGGCGGCTCGCAATTGCTTCAGCATCGAGACATTGCGGGCCAGCGCCGCAGCATGTAACTCAGGGTATCCGCCCCCCAGCCAGATCATCTGACAATCGGGTAAACAGGTGTCGTGCAACGGACTAAAACGGACAATCTTCAGCCCGGTGCGTTCAAGCAAAGTGATATTGTCCGGGTAATAAAAGTTAAACGCTTCATCATCAGCGATAGCAAGCGTTAACCCTTCTCCGGCGTCAGTAGCGGGAAGCGCAGGCCATTCACCCGCAGGAAGGGTGTTTAGCTGGCTTAATTTCAGTAGAGCATCAATATCCAGCGTCTGCTCCAGCGTCGCGGCAAAGGCCTGCCACGGCTGCTGATTGATAACAGACTCACGTGCAGTAACCAGTCCCAGATGACGCTCTGGAAGCGCAACGCCTTCCATCCGCGGAACGTAGCCTAATACAGGAACGGAACAGTAACGCTCAATCGCCACCTTCAGCAGCTGATAATGCGTTTCGCTGTTAACCCGATTAACGATCACCCCGGCGATGTTCAGCGTGGGATCAAAATGCTGAAAACCCATTACCGTTGCGGCTATCGAGGTGGAAACGGCTTTACCATCAACAAGTAAGATGACCGGGCAACCTAACTGTTTGGCCATCGCGGCGGTGCTGCAATAGTTCGGGTCGGTACCATAACCGTCATACAGCCCCATTACGCCTTCAATCACCGCGATATCGGCATGTTGCATCTGCTCGCGGAATAAAGCATTCAGAGTGGAAGCGGGAAGCATGAAGCTATCAAGATTGCGGGAAGCGGTACCGCATACCGCTGTATGCCAGCCGGTATCAAGGTAATCAGGCCCCACTTTGCAAGGCTGGACGCGTAAACCGCGTTTTTTCAACAAGCTCAACAAGCCCAGCGTCACCGTGGTTTTACCACAGCCGCTTCCGGTACCTGCAAGAACAAATGCGTGAAAATTGGCCGCCATACCCTGATCCTGTTCAGGGTGGTAGGGGTGTAGAGATACCCAGTCTCTCGACTGTATGCATCTGAACCACCCACTTCCCACCGAAGTTGTTGGTAGTCACTGACAGGCAGGTCTTCTGGCTTAGCGTCATCCTCACCCGTCCTTCCCAATCTTGCGATCAGTGGTCCATACGGGGTCGTCAGCATCACAGCAGCGGGGGCTGCGGGGGATTCTCACCCCCTTCCCTACCACAAATGTGGCAAACCTGTCAGTTCAAGAGCCGTAATTAAGCTCCCTGTTATGAGGTAAATTCACGACCTCATGACAATAATTCAATTTAATATCTTACTGGGTTCATTCAGCCAATTTTCTGGCGTAAACCCACTTATTCATAATGTTCACATTTTGAATGAAAGTATCTGCAAAGAATAAAGAAAGTCATGCACACAGACACTGTATCTCATCACAAAAATAAAAACTGGTGCAGTTTATCCCTCTAATACTATTATTTTGTTGCGCTATGACAATTTATTGACTGCTGTTGTTACTTTTCATTTTATAGTGACTGACATAGCTCCCTATATCAAAAATCGGCAATAGCAAAATATTGCTATTTAAGCGGACTCACCGCGTGAAATGACATTTATTTGCTGGCGAAATGCCTGTGGCGTAACCTGATACGTCTGGCGGAATACTTTGCAGAAATAACTGGTTTGTGAAAAGCCTAAATTACGCGCAATGCTGGCTATGCTCCAGTCACTATGACAGAGCAACTCTTTGGCACTCGCCATTCGCTGTTGATTTACCCAGGCGTTAAACCCGATACCCTGATATTTTTTGAACAATTTACTGAAATAGTAAGGGCTAAGGTAAACATGAGACGCAACATCCTCCAGGCGTAACTCATCCGACAAATGCGCATCAATATAGCGCAGCGCTTTTTTCATTTTGCTGTCGTGAGGATTCGGTGTTCGGTTAGCACGTACCGGCTCTGCTTGCTGTGGGTTATCCTTGATAACCACAAAATTAAGTTGTTTCTTAAGACAATTTTCTACGATGAGCTTTAGCAGGTCCGCCGAGGCGATGACTCGCGAATAGTCCATCTCCGGCACATTACGAAATTCACTTAGCAGCTCGGGATCGGCTTGCCAGCGGTCATCGACGTTCAGGATATCAACCAGGCCAACATCGTTACTTAAACGCACCTGGCCACACAATACAAACCCAACCAGGTGACCCGCTATGACCAGCGGAATTGAGAAGTCGGTAAGCCCCGCGTGGCAGCGATAGATGCAGGGTTGATCGGATTTTGAAGCTTCCAGTCCTCCACAGCGATCGCTCATACGACAACGGGTACTGTGCTGAGGATGCTGGCGCATCAACTGACAAAAAGGGGTGAAATTAAAAAGCTCAGAAATTTCATCACCGTGAATATTGACAACCACAACAGCCAGACTGGTGGCCTGCGCAAAATCCTGTGCGATTTTATTAATGAGTTCTGAGTTCAGGGCACTCGCAGAAATCATGATAAAACCTCTCAGTTAATTTATTGTTATAAATAAAACATACTATTTACACATTCATTTTCATCTCGCTTTCCTGGGCGCTGATGAAAGTCATCATCGAACATAACAAAAGTCTCCCATTGTGGGGAGACTTTTTCAGCGGTTCAGGAAACCGGATCACGAAAACAGTTTTTACGCTTCAAAAATAAACATCTTCCGTGAAGCTAGCTCTCATTTTCCTCCAGCTTACACGTATTACACGGTAAATTTTTGCCAATAAAATAACGATAAATTGCTGCGCCCGCGCAAGCACCGATGATAGGAGCGACAATCGGTACGATGAAATAAGGAATATCACGCCCGCCGGTCATTGCCACATCGCCCCACCCGGCCATCCATGCAAACAGTTTTGGACCAAAATCACGTGCCGGATTCATTGCAAATCCGGTGAGCGGCCCGGTGGATGCGCCGATAACAGCGACCAGAATACCAATCAGCAATGGCGCCAACGGACCTTTAGGAACACCGTTACCGTCATCAGTAAGCGCCATGATCATGCCCATCAGAATGGAAGTGATCACCACTTCGACCAGCGCAGCCTGCCAGACGCTGAGCGCCGCCGCTGGATAAGTACTAAAAATACTGGCCAGTTGCAGGCTTTCAAGGCTGCCGCGCACCATTTGATGTGCCGACTCATACTCGGTAAATAAACTTCCGTACAGCAGATAGGCTAGCAACGCGCCGCCAAAGGCACCCGCAACCTGCGCTACGGTGTATGGCAATACTTTGCGCCCCGGAAAACAGGCAAATAACCACAGGGCGATGGTGATTGCAGGATTGAGATGCGCGCCAGAAATCCCCGCCGTCAGGTAAACGGCAAGCGAGATCCCCAACCCCCATATGATGCAGATCTCCCATAACCCCAAACTGGCACCCGCGACTTTAAGTGCGCTCAGGCATCCGATGCCAAAAAACAAAAACAGCCCGGTACCCAAAAACTCAGCAATGCATTGTGCTTTTAGTGAATCGTTCATTGTGACACCTTCTAAGCAGAGTTCGTGTCTTTACCAGCGGACTCCTTGCTGGCAAGTAGAATACTTCAAGGCTTACTATAAAAAGGCATGTCGGCAAATTGTTGGCAATCTGCGAGCGGTATGATTTTTAAAATCGTGCTGCGATAGCAAATTCTTGCTATCACCTTTATTAAAACAGGCCGAAAAACGGGGGAATCCACTATTAATGGTACATTTGTAAAATAATAAAATATTGTCATGGGCAGAATTATGATTTCAGACAACCATCACAATTTCATTTTTTCGCATAGCAAATGCTATTTTTAATGTCACTAACAAAAGTGTAAATATGGAATTAACATAGCCAAATATTCACATTGGAAAAATAATAAACAACCAACAAAAACAGATAGATACAATAAATCACAGCAATTTTATATCACCATATCCTCACTATTTTTTCACTCATACTTTCAACTCAGCCATTCTTTTTCCTCGCTTCTTTTTATAGTCATGAAAATCGGGACAACCCAGGCGAGGTCTTTATGCAACAAGAAGCGTTAGGAATGGTAGAAACCAAAGGCTTAACTGCAGCCATAGAGGCCGCAGATGCAATGGTGAAGTCAGCCAATGTAATGCTGGTCGGCTACGAAAAAATTGGTTCGGGGCTGGTAACAGTTATTGTCCGCGGCGATGTCGGCGCAGTCAAAGCAGCAACAGATGCCGGTGCCGCCGCAGCCCGTAATGTGGGAGAAGTGAAAGCCGTACACGTTATCCCACGCCCTCATACCGATGTAGAAAAAATCTTACCGAAGGGAATTAGCTAATGAGCAGCAATGAGCTGGTTGAACAGATCATGGCGCAGGTGATTGCTCGCGTGGCAACCCCAGAACAGCAGGCTATCCCTGAAAATAATCACCCAACACGAGAAACGGCTATGGCAGAGAAAAACTGCAGTTTAACGGAGTTTGTCGGTACTGCGATTGGCGACACCGTCGGTCTGGTTATCGCCAACGTAGACAGCGCCTTACTGGACGCGATGAAACTTGAAAAACGTTATCGCTCCATTGGCATCCTTGGCGCCCGTACTGGCGCGGGTCCGCACATTATGGCCGCCGATGAAGCGGTAAAAGCAACAAATACGGAAGTCGTCAGTATTGAATTACCACGAGATACCAAAGGCGGCGCGGGCCACGGCTCGCTGATTATCCTCGGCGGCAACGATGTTTCCGACGTGAAACGCGGAATTGAGGTTGCGCTGAAAGAGCTGGATCGCACCTTTGGCGATGTTTATGCCAACGAAGCCGGTCACATCGAGATGCAATACACTGCCCGCGCCAGCTACGCGCTGGAAAAAGCCTTTGGCGCACCTATTGGCCGTGCCTGTGGTGTGATTGTCGGTGCACCAGCCTCCGTAGGTGTCCTGATGGCTGATACTGCGCTGAAATCCGCCAATGTGGAAGTTGTAGCCTACAGCTCCCCGGCCCATGGCACCAGCTTCAGCAACGAAGCCATTCTGGTCATATCAGGTGATTCCGGCGCAGTTCGTCAAGCCGTTATCTCCGCCCGTGAAATCGGTAAAACCGTACTCGGGACCCTCGGCTCAGAGCCGAAAAACGATCGTCCGTCCTATATCTGATATCAGTGAGGCTGATTCATGAGATCGAAAAGATTTGAAGCACTGGCGAAACGCCCTGTGAATCAGGATGGTTTCGTTAAGGAGTGGATCGAAGAAGGCTTCATTGCGATGGAAAGCCCGAACGACCCTAAACCATCGATTAAAATCGTCAACGGTACAGTGACTGAACTGGATGGCAAATCCGCCAGTGAATTTGACTTAATTGACCATTTCATTGCCCGCTACGGCATTAACCTGGCGCGCGCTGAAGAAGTCATGGCAATGGACTCGGTCAAACTAGCCAATATGCTTTGCGACCCTAACGTGAAGCGCAAAGATATCGTGCCGCTGACCACCGCAATGACACCAGCTAAAATTGTCGAAGTGGTGTCCCATATGAACGTCGTCGAGATGATGATGGCCATGCAGAAAATGCGTGCTCGTCGTACTCCGTCTCAACAGGCGCACGTCACTAACGTTAAAGATAACCCGGTACAGATTGCCGCAGACGCCGCAGAAGGCGCATGGCGCGGATTTGACGAACAGGAAACGACCGTTGCCGTCGCACGCTACGCGCCATTTAACGCCATTGCCCTGTTAGTCGGTTCACAGGTTGGGCGCCCTGGCGTGTTAACTCAGTGCTCGCTGGAAGAAGCGACCGAACTTAAGCTCGGCATGCTGGGCCATACATGTTACGCGGAAACTATCTCCGTCTATGGTACCGAACCCGTCTTTACCGACGGCGACGACACGCCATGGTCGAAAGGCTTCCTCGCCTCTTCCTACGCCTCTCGCGGCCTGAAAATGCGCTTTACCTCCGGCTCTGGCTCAGAAGTTCAGATGGGTTACGCCGAAGGTAAATCAATGCTTTATCTGGAAGCCCGCTGCATTTACATCACCAAAGCCGCTGGCGTGCAGGGTTTGCAGAACGGCTCAGTAAGCTGCATCGGCGTGCCTTCCGCCGTACCGTCCGGTATTCGTGCGGTTCTGGCCGAAAACCTAATCTGTTCTTCTCTGGATCTGGAATGCGCCTCCAGCAACGACCAGACATTTACCCACTCGGATATGCGTCGTACCGCGCGTCTGCTGATGCAGTTCCTGCCAGGTACTGACTTCATCTCTTCCGGTTATTCCGCGGTGCCGAACTACGACAACATGTTCGCCGGTTCCAACGAAGATGCGGAAGACTTTGATGACTACAACGTTATCCAGCGCGACCTGAAAGTGGACGGCGGTCTGCGTCCGGTTCGAGAAGAAGATGTTATCGCCATTCGTAACAAAGCGGCGCGTGCGCTACAGGCAGTATTTGCCGGGATGGGATTACCACCAATCACGGATGAAGAAGTGGAGGCTGCGACCTACGCCCACGGTTCGAAAGATATGCCGGAGCGCAACATCGTGGAAGACATCAAGTTCGCACAAGAGATTATCAATAAAAACCGTAACGGTCTGGAAGTGGTGAAAGCCCTTGCTCAGGGCGGGTTTACCGATGTCGCTCAGGACATGCTCAACATCCAGAAAGCCAAGTTAACCGGGGATTATCTGCATACCTCCGCCATTATCGTTGGCGACGGACAGGTGCTATCCGCAGTAAATGACGTCAATGACTATGCCGGTCCGGCAACAGGTTATCGCCTGCAAGGCGAACGCTGGGAAGAGATCAAAAACATCCCTGGCGCACTTGATCCCAACGAACTTGGCTAAGGGGTGAAAAATGGAAATCAATGAAAAGCTGCTGCGCCAGATAATTGAAGACGTACTGTCTGAAATGCAGACCAGCGACAAACCCGTCTCATTCCGCACATCGTCAGCGGCAAGCGCGCCACAGACCACAGCGGTACAGGCCGACAGTTTTCTGACCGAGATTGGCGAAGCTAAACAAGGTCAGCAGCAGGACGAAGTGATTATTGCCGTAGGTCCGGCGTTCGGGCTCTCACAAACTGTCAATATCGTCGGGATCCCGCATAAGAATATCTTGCGCGAAGTGATTGCCGGGATTGAAGAGGAAGGCATTAAAGCACGCGTTATCCGCTGCTTTAAATCCTCTGATGTCGCGTTTGTCGCCGTGGAAGGCAACCGTCTGAGCGGTTCCGGGATCTCTATCGGCATCCAGTCAAAAGGCACCACGGTTATCCACCAGCAGGGGTTACCGCCGCTTTCTAACCTGGAACTGTTCCCTCAGGCGCCGCTTCTGACGCTGGAAACCTATCGTCAGATCGGTAAAAACGCCGCGCGTTATGCCAAGCGTGAATCTCCGCAACCGGTCCCTACGCTGAATGACCAGATGGCTCGCCCCAAGTACCAGGCGAAATCGGCCATTTTGCATATTAAAGAGACCAAATACGTCGTGACGGGCAAAAACCCGCAGGAACTGCGCGTGGCGCTTTGATAAAGGATAACTCCATGAATACCGACGCAATTGAATCGATGGTTCGGGATGTGCTAAGCCGGATGAACAGCCTGCAAAGCGAGTCCGCTACTCCGGTTGCGGCAAGTTCATCAGCACATACCGCGAAAGTCACGGATTACCCTCTCGCGAATAAACATCCTGAGTGGGTAAAAACCGCGACCAATAAAACTCTGGATGACTTCACGCTCGAAAATGTTCTGAGCAACAAGGTGACGGCACAGGACATGCGCATCACACCTGAAACGCTGCGCCTGCAGGCGGAAATCGCCAAAGATGCCGGGCGTGACAGGCTGGCGATGAACTTTGAGCGCGCCGCAGAGCTAACCGCTGTACCTGATGATCGCATCCTGGAGATCTACAACGCGCTACGCCCGTATCGCTCTACTAAAGATGAGCTGATGGCTATCGCTGACGATCTCGAAAATCGTTATCAGGCAAAGATCTGTGCGGCTTTCGTTCGTGAAGCGGCAGCGCTGTACGTTGAGCGTAAAAAACTCAAAGGTGACGACTAACTCAGGGACAGGATCATGCGATATATAGCTGGCATTGACATAGGTAACTCATCAACGGAAGTCGCTCTGGCTACCCTGGATGAGGCTGGAGCGTTGAGTATTACCAACAGCGCCCTGGCAGAAACCACCGGGATTAAAGGCACATTGCGTAATGTGTTTGGCATCCAGGAGGCACTTACGCTGGCAGCAAAAAACGCCGGCATCAATGTCAGCGATATTTCGCTCATCCGTATTAATGAAGCCACTCCGGTCATTGGCGACGTGGCGATGGAAACGATTACCGAAACCATCATCACTGAATCCACCATGATCGGCCATAACCCTAAAACGCCGGGCGGTGTCGGGCTGGGTGTTGGCATTACTATTACGCCGGAAGACCTGCTCAGCCGTCCGGCGGATACACCTTATATTTTGGTGGTGTCATCAGCATTCGATTTCGCTGATGTCGCCACGATGATTAATGCCTCGGTACGCGCCGGATACCAGTTAACTGGCGTAATTTTGCAGCAAGACGATGGCGTGTTGGTCAGCAATCGTCTGACTCACCCCCTGCCCATCGTGGATGAAGTGCTTCATATCGACCGTATCCCATTGGGTATGTTAGCTGCTATTGAAGTCGCGGTTCCAGGAAAGGTCATTGAAACGCTTTCTAACCCCTACGGGATTGCGACCGTTTTTGGTCTCAATGCCGACGAGACTAAAAACATTGTCCCGATGGCGCGGGCGCTGATCGGCAACCGCTCTGCCGTGGTGGTGAAAACGCCGTCAGGCGATGTGAAAGCACGAGCCATTCCTGCCGGGAATCTGGAGCTACAGTCACAAGGCCGCACCGTACGCGTCGACGTAGCAGCTGGCGCTGACGCGATTATGAAAGCCGTTGGTGAGTGCCCGAAACTGGATAACGTCACCGGCGAGGCGGGGACCAATATTGGCGGCATGCTGGAGCATGTACGCCAGACAATGGCTGAATTAACCAACAAACCCAGTCAGGAAATCTTTATTCAGGATCTACTGGCGGTTGATACCTCGGTTCCCGTCAGCGTGACCGGCGGGCTTGCCGGTGAATTTTCGCTGGAACAGGCTGTCGGCATTGCCTCAATGGTGAAATCAGATCGCCTGCAAATGGCGATGATTGCTCAGGAAATCACGCAAAAGCTCAACATTGATGTCCAGGTTGGCGGGGCTGAAGCCGAAGCTGCCATACTCGGGGCTTTAACCACTCCGGGCACAACGCGACCACTGGCTATTCTGGATCTCGGTGCGGGATCGACCGACGCCTCCATCATCAACCCGAAAGGCGAAATTATTGCCACACACCTGGCGGGCGCGGGCGATATGGTCACGATGATTATTGCCCGTGAACTGGGGCTGGATGACCGTTATCTCGCCGAAGAGATCAAAAAGTACCCGCTGGCGAAAGTTGAGAGCTTGTTCCATCTTCGCCACGAAGATGGCAGCGTTCAGTTCTTCCCTGAGCCTCTTCCGCCAACGGTTTTTGCCCGCGTGTGCGTAGTAAAACCTGATGAGCTGGTGCCCCTGCCAGGCGAACTGGCGCTGGAGAAAGTACGGGCCATTCGCCGCAGCGCCAAGGAGCGCGTTTTTGTCACCAACGCGCTCAGAGCGTTACGTCAGGTGAGTCCGACCGGGAACATTCGGGATATTCCCTTTGTGGTGTTGGTTGGCGGTTCATCCCTGGACTTCGAAGTACCGCAACTGGTCACCGATGCACTGGCGCATTATCGCCTGGTTGCCGGGCGCGGCAACATTCGTGGCACCGAGGGTCCGCGCAATGCGGTCGCGACCGGGCTGATTCTCTCCTGGCACAAGGCGTTCGCTCATGGAAAGTAATCTTAACACACCCGCTATCGTTATCTTCACCACCGGTGACTGCGCTGACACCTGGAACGACGTGCTGCTGGGTATTGAAGAAGAAGGGATCCCGTTTGTGATTCAGGAGAACCATTCAACCGACGTTATCCACAACGCATGGCTCGCGGCATGTCAGTCGCCGCTGCTGGTTGGCATTGGCTGCAGTCGCGAAAAACTGATCGTGCACTACAAAAACCTACCCGCGTCAGCGCCGCTTTTTACGCTGATGTATCAACAAGATAACCACGCTCGTCGCAGCATCGGTAATAACGCAGCGCGGCTGGTTAAAGGCATTCCATTCCGGGAATGCCACTCATAACCCACAGGAGACAAGCAGTATGAATAACGCACTGGGACTGGTTGAAACAAAAGGGCTTGTCGGCGCTATTGAAGCCGCTGATGCCATGGTGAAATCCGCAAACGTGCAGTTGGTCGGTTACGAAAAAATCGGCTCAGGCCTGATCACCGTTATGGTTCGCGGCGATGTCGGCGCGGTGAAAGCCGCAGTAGATGCAGGAAGCGCAGCGGCAAGCGCCGTTGGCGAGGTGAAATCCTGCCACGTTATCCCGCGTCCGCACAGCGACGTTGAAGCCATTTTACCTAAATCCGCATAAGTCGTTGCAACCAAGGAGCACAGCGTGAAGCAATCACTGGGATTACTCGAAGTTAGTGGTCTGGCATTAGCCATCAGTTGCGCGGACGTCATGGCGAAAGCCGCCTCCATCACGCTGGTGGGCCTCGAAAAAACCAACGGCTCAGGCTGGACGGTGATCAAGATAATCGGGGATGTGGCCTCCGTTCAGGCGGCCATTTCCACCGGTGTCAGTTTCGCTGACCAACGTGACGGACTGGTGGCTCACAAAGTCATATCGAGACCAGGGGACGGAATCCTGTCACATAGCGTTACCCCGGAAGCAGAGCCAACACCCGCCCCCATCCAGGTCGAGCCGCAAGAAGAGATATTGGTGGACAGTACAGCGTCCGAAGCACCGCAAAATGCGGAGTTGATTAGCTGCAATCTGTGCCTTGACCCAGCCTGTACCCGCCAGAAAGGTGAGCCCCGCTCTCTTTGTCTGCACTCTGGAAAACGAGGTAAAGCGTGATGGATAAACAGCAACTCAAGTCAACGGTCACCAAAGTTCTGGATGAAATGCGCGAGCGCCCTATTCCGCTGGGGATCTCTAATCGTCATATTCATCTTTGCGCTGAAGATTATGTCCGTTTGTTTCCCAATCAGCCTATCAGCGAGAAAAAAGGGCTGTTGCAGCCAGGCCAATACGCTGCAGAGCAGACCGTCACGCTGGTCGGACCTAAAGGACAGTTAAAAAATGTGCGTTTACTCGGCCCGCTACGTAGCACCAGTCAGGTTGAAATTTCACGTACCGATGCCCGTACGCTAGGTATTGCTGCCCCGCTGCGTATGTCGGGCAATATCCAGGGCACGCCGGGTATTCGCCTTGTCAGTCCATTTGCTGAACTGGACTTAACATGCGGCGTCATCGTTGCTCAACGGCATATCCATATGTCGCCGCTCGATGCTCTGATCCTGCGGGTTTCCCATGGCGATAAAGTCTCGGTCGCCATTAATGGCGATGAACGCCGGCTGATTTTCGATAACGTCGCCGTACGCGTTTCGCCGGATATGCGCCTTGAGATGCATATTGATACCGACGAAGCCAATGCTGCGGGGGCGGATAATCCTCAGGCATTCGCCACATTGGTGACTTCACGATGAACAACGAACTGCTGCAACGCATTATCGAGGAGGTTGTTTCCCGATTAAAAAAACGCGCGGCAAGCACGCTCACTCTTAGCGTCGCGCAGTTACGGGAAATAGACCCACGGATACTATGCTGCCAGTACTCGTCGCTGCACATTTTACAGGCTGATCTGCTCCTGCTGGAACAAATTGCCGAAAGCAGCTCTGCCAATATGTCGGTGGTCACGATCCACGAAGCGCTGGCATGCGGAGTCCGCGTGAAAATTTCACTACATCACCAATTGTTACCCGCAGTACCCGTGAAAAAACTCGCGCGTCTGCCGCTGGAATTTGGTGACGAACTGGGGCGAGCAATCGTTCTGCATCCTGAAAAACTTCTCAGTTACGCCGACGTCGCCCAATTGCACGATGCGGTTTTAGTGCTACGCCGTCGATGTGTCGTCACTGCGCTGGCTCAGGAAACTGTCAGTACGCGAAATGTCCAATTAATTAAGCAGGAGTGAGCTATGCATCTGGCACGGGTTACAGGCGTTGTTGTCTCCACGCAAAAGTCCCCCTCCCTGGTCGGGAAGAAGCTGTTACTGGTACGTCGGGTGAGTGCTGACGGAGAGCTGCCAGCCTCCCCGACGACCGGGGACGAAGTCGCCGTTGATTCTGTCGGCGCGGGAACCGGCGAACTGGTTTTACTCAGCAGCGGCTCCAGTGCCAGGCACGTTTTCTCCGGCCCAAATGAGGCCATCGATCTGGCTATTGTCGGCATTGTCGACACGCTTTCTCGTTAGGAGGAACTATGGCGATTTATACCCGCACTGGCGATGCCGGTACAACGGCCCTCTTTACCGGGCAACGCGTAAGCAAAACGCATCCACGCGTCGAGGCTTACGGGACGCTGGACGAACTCAATGCGGCACTTAGCCTGTGTATTTGTGCGGCGAAAAGCCCACAGCACCGCCAGTTACTTGAAAACATTCAACTGCAGCTTTTTTGGTTCAGCGCCGAACTCGCCAGCGAGAGCGAACAACCAAACCCAGAGCAGCGCTACATCAGCTCAGAAGAAATTGCAGCATTGGAAACCGCCATCGATACCGCGATGGGTAGAGTACCGCCGCTGCACAGCTTTATTTTACCTGGCCGCAGCGAAGCCGCCAGCCGTCTGCACTTTGCCCGCACGCTGGCCCGCCGCGCAGAGAGGCGACTGGTCGAGCTCTCTGCCGATATCGACGTCAGACACGTTCTGATGCGTTATATCAATCGTCTGTCCGACTGCTTATATGCGCTCGCACGGGCAGAAGATCATGACGCCCATCAAAACGACATTATTCAGAAAGTGGCTGAGCGCTATCTCTCCGCCATCCGTACATCAGCCATAAAGGAGCCGGCGATGTCTCTGTCTTTTCAGGAGCTCCACCAACTGACTCGCGCTGCAGTAACAAGAGCAGAAGAACTTCAGGTCCCGGTCGTCATCAGCATTGTTGATGCGAACGGGACCCAAACGGTGACCTGGCGCATGCCTGACGCATTGCTCGTCAGTAGCGAACTGGCACCTAAAAAAGCCTGGACCGCCGTGGCGATGAAAACCGCCACGCATGAATTAACGTCTGCGGTGCAACCAGGCGCAGCGCTTTACGGCCTGGAAAGCCATATGCAGGGAAAAGTCGTCACCTTTGGCGGCGGGTTCGCATTATGGCGTGAAGGTTTACTTCTTGGGGGTCTTGGCATCAGCGGGGGAAGCGTTGAACAGGATATGGACATTGCAGAAACGGCCATTGCGGCGATTAACGTGAGAACACATCAATGAATACTTCAGAACTTGAAACCCTCATCCGTAACATTTTGAGTGAACAACTCGCCCCGGCAAAAACAGAAACCAAAGGAAACGGAATCTTTCCGTCCGTTGGCGAAGCTATCGATGCCGCTCATCAGGCTTTTTTACGTTACCAGCAATCTCCATTAAAAACCCGCAGCGCCATCATTCACGCCCTGCGAGAAGAACTGACGCCTCATCTTGCTTCCCTGGCCGCTGAGAGCGCATCTGAAACTGGAATGGGCAACAAAGAGGATAAATTCCTCAAGAATAAAGCTGCGCTGGACAACACTCCAGGAATCGAAGATCTCACCACCACGGCACTGACCGGCGATGGCGGCATGGTGTTATTCGAGTATTCACCGTTTGGCGTGATTGGCTCCGTCGCCCCCAGTACCAACCCGACGGAAACCATAATTAACAACAGCATTAGTATGCTGGCTGCGGGGAACAGCGTTTATTTTAGCCCGCATCCGGGTGCGAAAGCGGTCTCACTCAAACTGATTGCCATGATTGAAGATATTGCTTTCCGCTGCTGCGGGATCCGGAATCTTGTCGTCACGGTCACAGAACCCACTTTTGAAGCTACCCAGCAGATGATGGCACACCCTAAAATTGCAGTTCTGGCGATTACCGGTGGCCCTGGCATTGTTGCTATGGGCATGAAAAGCGGGAAAAAAGTCATTGGCGCAGGCGCAGGAAACCCTCCCTGTATTGTCGATGAAACTGCCGACCTGGTTAAGGCGGCGGAAGATATCATCAACGGCGCATCCTTTGATTACAACCTCCCCTGCATTGCTGAGAAGAGCCTGATTGTTGTTGGTGCCGTTGCCGAACGCCTGGTTCAACAAATGCAGTCTTTTGGCGCGCTGCTTCTCACTAGCGAAGAGGTAGACAAACTGCGCGCAGTCTGTCTGCCCGAAGGCATGGCCAATAAAAAGCTGGTAGGGAAAAGCCCGGCAACCTTACTGGAAGCCGCAGGAATACCTGTTCCGGCAAAAGCACCTCGATTACTGATAGGTCTCGTCAAGGCTGACGACCCGTGGGTTACCAGCGAGCAACTGATGCCAATGCTCCCCGTCGTCACGGTGAGCGATTTTGACAGTGCGTTAACGTTGGCCCTGAAAGTTGAAGAGGGATTGCATCACACCGCCATTATGCATTCACAAAATGTGTCGCGTTTGAATCTTGCCGCACGCACGCTTCAAACCTCCATTTTTGTGAAAAATGGCCCCTCTTACGCCGGGATTGGCGTGGGTGGTGAAGGCTTTACCACCTTCACGATCGCGACGCCAACCGGTGAAGGAACAACATCGGCACGTACTTTCGCACGCTCTCGTCGTTGCGTGCTGACAAACGGTTTTTCTATTCGCTAATGGGGCCGTTATGAAAAGCTTTTCACTGCAAACTCGATTGTACAGCGGTCAGGGAAGCCTGGATGTGCTCAAACGTTTCACGAATAAGCATATCTGGATTATCTGCGATGGTTTTCTTGCGCGTTCTCCTGTGATTGAAAAGCTGCGCAACACGCTTCCTGCGGATAATCGCATCAGCATTTTCAGCGATATTACCCCCGATCCAACCATTAGCACGGTGGTGCAAGGGATTGCGCAAATGCAGTCTCTGCAACCAGATGTTGTCATTGGTTTTGGCGGAGGCTCAGCGCTGGATGCCGCGAAAGCCATCGTTTGGTTCAGCCGACAGTTCGGTATTGAAATCGAAACCTGTGTTGCTATTCCAACCACCAGCGGGACAGGCTCGGAAGTGACCAGCGCCTGCGTGATTAGCGATCCGGATAAAGGCATTAAATATCCGTTGTTTAATAATGCGCTTTACCCGGATATGGCCATCCTCGATCCAACGCTGGTTGTCAGCGTACCTCCAGCCATCACCGCGAATACCGGCATGGACGTCCTGACGCATGCGCTGGAGGCTTACGTGTCCACGAAGGCCAGCGATTTCACCGACGCGCTGGCGGAAAAAGCGGCACAAATCGTCTTTCAGTACCTTCCCGTCGCCGTCAGTAAAGGCGAGTGTCTGGCAACCAGGGGGAAAATGCACAACGCGTCGACACTCGCGGGAATGGCATTTAGTCAGGCGGGGTTGGGGATAAACCATGCGATTGCCCATCAGCTAGGCGGCCAGTTTCATCTGCCACACGGACTTGCCAATGCGCTGCTGCTGGCCCCTGTCATTCATTTTAACGCCCGCGCCCCCAGAGCCGCGAAGCGCTATGCCCGTTTCGCTAAAGCCTGCCATTTATGCCCGGATAATGCGAACGATACGGCTGCGCTGAATGCGCTCATTCATCACATTGAGCTTCTCAAAAAACAGTGTGCGTTACCTTCTTTAGTAGACGCGCTCAAAGACGGAAAGCAAATCTGGTCACAGCGTATACCGTCGATGGTTCAGGCCGCGCTGGCTGATGTCACGCTGCAAACCAATCCTCGTGTTGCCGACGCCAGTGCCATGCAGGAACTGCTTGAGGAATTATTATGAATACAGCCATGACGGCAGAGTCCACGCTTTATGATGCGCAGACGATACGCGAACGCGTTCGGGCTGCTGGCGTTGTCGGGGCAGGCGGTGCGGGTTTTCCTGCACACGTAAAATTACAGGCGCAGGTCGATACATTTTTGGTGAATGCCGCCGAATGTGAACCGATGTTAAAAGTTGACCAGCAATTGATGAGCGTCCAGGCAGGTCGACTTATTCGCGGCGTTAAATATGCCATGACGGCTACCGGAGCCAGTGCCGGTATTATTGCGCTTAAAGAAAAATACCAGAATGCTATCAATGCGTTAGTTCCCCTGCTGCCTGCCGATATCCGGTTACACATTTTACCAGATGTCTACCCGGCCGGTGACGAGGTGCTGACCATCTGGATGGCAACAGGCCGGAGGGTCCCACCTGCCGCACTGCCGGTCAGCGTCGGCGTGGTGGTCAATAACGTCCAGACCGTGCTCAACATCGCCAGAGCGGTTGAACAGCAATATCCCGTTACCCGTCGCACGCTGACCGTCAACGGCGCAGTCGCCAAACCAATCACTCTCACTGTCCCTATCGGGATGTCACTTCGCGAGGTGCTGGCGCTGGCGGGAGGCGCAACCGTTGACGATCCTGGATTTATTAATGGCGGCCCGATGATGGGCGGTCTGATTACCTCCCTGGATACCCCCGTCAGCAAAACCACCGGGGGGTTGCTGGTTTTACCAAAATCTCATGCGCTGATTCAGCGGCGAATGCAGGATGAACGCACCGTGCTTTCCGTCGCAAAAACCGTATGCGAGCAGTGCCGTTTGTGTACGGATTTGTGCCCAAGGCACTTAATTGGCCATGAATTATCACCACACCTGCTGGTTCGCGCGGTTAATTATCAGCAGGCGGCCACACCACAGCTGCTGCTCACGGCCCTGACCTGCTCAGAATGCAATGTCTGTGAAAGCGTAGCCTGTCCGGTTGGAATATCGCCGATGCGAATCAACCGCATGCTTAAACGCGAACTACGGGCGCTCAACCATCGTTATGAAGGGCCGCTAAATCCTGAGGATGAAATGGCGAAGTACCGGTTGATCCCGGTTAAGCGCCTTATTACCAAACTGGGTCTTAGCGACTGGTATCACGATGCGCCATTGGCTGAGACTGATTATTCCACCGATGAAACGACGCTGTTGCTACGCCAGCATATTGGCGCCAGCGCCATCCCATGTGTACAGCAAGGCGATCGCGTTGTTCGCGGTCAATGCGTTGCCGATGTGCCGGCAGGCGCATTAGGTGCGCCAGTCCACGCCAGTATTGACGGTATTGTCAGCGAAATCACTGAGCAATCCATCACGGTAATAAGAGGTTAATCATGTCTCAGGCTATAGGGATCTTAGAACTCACCAGCATTGCCAAAGGAATGGAAGCTGGCGATGCCATGTTAAAAAGCGCGAATGTGAATTTACTGGTCAGCAAGACCATCTGCCCGGGAAAATTCCTGCTTATGCTTGGTGGTGACGTAGGCGCAGTACAGCAGGCAATAGCCACTGGTACATCTCTTGCTGGCGATATGCTCGTTGACAGTCTGGTACTGCCTAATATCCATGCCAGCGTACTCCCGGCGATCAGCGGGTTAAATAGCGTGGATAAGCGTCAGGCCGTCGGGATTGTTGAAACATGGAGCGTGGCGGCCTGTATCTGTGCCGCGGATCGCGCAGTTAAAGCTTCCAATGTCACATTGGTTCGCGTGCACATGGCATTTGGTATTGGCGGCAAGTGCTACATGGTTGTCGCTGGCGATGTATCCGATGTGAATAACGCAGTAACGGTTGCCAGTGAAAGCGCGGGTGAAAAAGGCCTGTTGGTTTATCGTTCTGTCATACCTCGCCCGCATGAAAGCATGTGGCGGCAGATGGTGGAGGGATAATGGAAAGACAGCCCACCACGGATCGTATGATCCAGGAATATGTTCCTGGCAAGCAGGTCACGCTGGCGCATCTTATCGCCAATCCCGGAAAAGATTTGTTCAAGAAGCTGGGATTACAGGATTCAGTATCCGCAATCGGGATTTTGACGATTACCCCCAGCGAAGCCTCAATTATCGCCTGCGATATCGCCACGAAATCCGGGGCGGTAGAGATTGGTTTTCTCGACCGATTTACCGGCGCAGTGGTACTGACGGGCGATGTCTCCGCCGTTGAGTACGCGCTGAAACAGGTAACCCGAACGCTGGGCGAAATGATGCGTTTTACCGCTTGCCCCATCACCCGGACGTAATCTCATGAAACGCATCATGCTAATCGGACCCAGCCAGTGCGGAAAAACGTCGCTCACACAATGCATGCGGGGAGAAGCGCTTCACTATCAGAAGACCCAGGCCATAGTCTGGTCGCCCACAGCGATAGATACACCGGGCGAATACCTTGAAAACCGCTGTCTGTATAGTGCGCTGCTGGCCAGCTCCTGTGAAGCAGACATCATCGCGCTGGTCCTCAATGCTGACGCGCCGTGGTCACCATTTTCTCCCGGTTTCACCGGCCCAATGAACCGACCCGTTATTGGCCTCGTCACTAAAGCCGATTTAGCCAACCCGCAGCGCATTTCCCTCGTTGAGAGCTGGTTAATCGAGGCTGGCGCGCAAAAAGTGTTTGTCACCAGCGCGCTGGAGAATACTGGGGTCGATGAGATGTTCATTTTTCTGAATGCAAAGGAACTTTCATGTCTCACAAAATAATGGCCATTAACGCGGGGAGTTCCTCGCTTAAGTTTCAGTTGCTGGCGATGCCGCAAGGTGAAATGATCTGTCAGGGGTTGATCGAACGTATCGGTATGTCTGATGCGCAGGTCACCCTTAAGACGCCAGCGCAGAAATGGCAGGAAACATTGCCCGTAGCCGATCACCGTGAAGCAGTGACGCTGTTACTGGAAAAACTGCTCAGCCACAACATTATCAGCAGTCTGGAAGAGATTGACGGCGTAGGGCATCGCGTTGCGCACGGTGGGGAATCTTTTAAAGACTCCGCGTTGGTGACTGATGAAACGTTGGCGGAAATCGATCGCCTTGCCGAACTGGCGCCGCTACATAACCCGGTAAATGCCCTGGGGATCGCGGTATTTCGCCAGCTATTACCCGAAACGCCAGCCGTTGCGGTTTTTGACACGGCTTTTCATCAGACTCTTGACGAGCCTTCTTTTATTTATCCCCTGCCCTGGCGTTACTATTCAGAGCTGGGTATTCGTCGTTACGGTTTTCATGGCACCAGCCACAAATACGTCAGTGCCCAGCTTGCAGAAAAGCTGGGAGTGCCCCTCAGCGCCCTGCGCGTCGTTTGTTGCCATCTCGGCAACGGCAGCAGCATCTGCGCCATTAAGGGTGGGCAATCGGTTAATACCTCAATGGGATTTACGCCGCAGTCAGGCGTAATGATGGGCACGCGAAGCGGCGATATTGACCCATCGATTTTGCCATGGATTGCCCTGCGCGAAGGCAAAACACCGCAGCAGCTCAACCAATTGCTCAACAATGAATCCGGACTACTCGGTGTCTCTGGCATCTCACCTGACTATCGCGATGTTGAACATGCCGCAGATGCAGGTAATCATCAGGCGGCGCTGGCGTTGACGCTTTTTGCCGAGCGAATTCGCGCCACCATTGGCAGCTATATTATGCAGATGGGCGGCCTGGACGCGCTGGTGTTTACCGGTGGGATCGGCGAGAACTCAGCGCGAGCGCGAGCGGCAATTTGTCGCAATCTGAATTTCCTGGGACTGGTCGTCGATGAAGAAAAAAATCAGCGAAACGCCACGTTTATTCAGACAGAAAATGCGCTGGTTAAAGTGGCGGTGATTAATACCAATGAAGAGCTGATGATAGCGCAGGACGTTATGCGTTTAGCGATATCAGAAACTGTGACATTGGGCATTCCCGCTTAGCGCTGCCGCACCGCAAATTGCGGCAAATCATGGTAATAGCATGATCGCCATGACACTATGCGCCGAAGATTGCTGATCACAAAGGTGAAGACGTGGCTGTTGCGCAATGTCCCGCATCGTGCGGAGAACTTATCCAGGGCTGGATTCTGGGCAGTGAGAAATTGGTCTCCTGCCCGGTCGAATGGTATAGCACCGTTGAGGTCACTTCAGGCTCGCCGCTGGCAGAGGAACGTCCACTTTCACGGGCGATGGTTAATCGGCTATTGCAGCACTGGCAGTACCCGGCGCAGATGAGTCAGGATATCCGAATTGATGTCCAGTCAACTATTCCCATCGCTAAAGGAATGGCCAGCAGCACTGCAGATATTGCCGCCACCGCTGTCGCCACAGCACATCATCTGGGCCATCACCTGGATGAGCCTACGCTGGCGCACCTTTGCGTTTCGCTGGAGCCGACCGACAGCACCGTTTTTCGTAAGCTTACCCTTTTCGATCATAACGACGCCTCCACACAGATTTCCTGCGAAGCCCAGCCTCAACTCGATCTGTTGGTTCTCGAAAGCCCGGAGATCTTGCGTACTGCGGATTATCACCGTATTCCCCGTCATGCCGGGTTACAGGCAGGCGCTCCGGCCCTCAAACAGGCATGGGAAAAAGTACAGGATGCCTGTATCAGCCAAAACCCTTACCGGTTGGGCGAAGCCGCTACGCTTAGCGCAGTCGCCAGCCAGTTGCTGTTACCGAAGCCAGATTTTGATTTGCTCTTAGCGCTGGTAGAGGAATGTGATTTATACGGCGTTAACGTTGCGCACAGCGGCAGCGTTGTCGGCCTGATGCTGGACAGAACGCGTCATGATGTGGATTACATAAAATGGATGCTGACGCAGAAAAAACTGACGGTTCACTGGCCGGAACAGCATTTATTGCGGATGGTCGCAGGCGGAGTTGAACTGCGATAAGGGTCGCCGCACAGCAGCGACCCGGACAAGCATAAAATCGTTACTCAGCTTTCGCTTCGCCGTTTTTCAGTTCGCCCATGGCTTTCAGTTTCTTAGAAATATCGCGGCGCTCTTTTGAGATCTCAGCATTTTTGATGATGTAATCATCTACGCGATCTTCGTAATCGCTTTTCATGCTGGCAATAATGCCCTGGATCGCTTCGACGCTCATCCCAGGCTTGATGTAGTCGCTCAGGTTGTCCAACAGCAGGACACGTTTCTGGTTGTCACGGATCTTTTTCTCAACGTCCTGGATTTCACGTTGCAGTTTGTTTTTACGACGGAACAGACGAACAAATTCCAGCACGTCCTGGAAAGAAGGCTTGGTAGTTTCCATTTTTACACCCCTGATAATGTGAGATTCGGATTCGTTAAAACAACGGCTAAAGTGGGTCAACATTACTTTCATGCCCGCCATACTTCAAGTTGCATCTGCATCGACAATGCATGGTTGAAACCTGAATTATCGAGGGTAAAACCATTGCAGTTACCAATGGTTTTAGCCTTTTTCAGTATCATACCTCTAATCTTTGCTGAATCGAAGCAGCAGTAGAACCAATCCCCTCATCTGCTCTTTATTTGCGCAACGCGCGACAGATTAAATGCGAAAGTAACTCCAGCTGTCGCGCCATCTCCATATTCAACCAAACGTAGCCGTGAATAGGCGTTTCCGCGACATTATCACCTTTATGCTCAGCGATAAGCTGACGCAGCTCCACCACGGTATCGTTGAGCTTCTCCGTATTCGCCAGCACTGGCTGCGGGTTACCTTCATATAATGCATGCGTTATTGTCAGTAGCGCCTGCTGCGTCCTGAGCTGGGTTTCACGCAGAGTATGCGCGTTCAGCATAACAAAATGGCTGGTACGGCTGGCCCAGAGCGCATTAATTTGCAGCTCCAGCATGCAGACGAGGTTACGATTAACCGTCTGAATAGCCTCAAAAATGGATTTCTGAATGTGTGTTTCTTTACTGGCAGGGACGATGAGCCCGCGCATTTTGACAACCTCGCTCAACAGCTGTTGTAAATGCTTCTCCAGTCGCGGTTGTTCAAGCAGATTGGGGGAGAGCGCCGCCTGGTACACCCGATTGTACCCCGTTACGCAATGCGCCAGCTGAATACGCCAGTGTATAAATGCCCGTTGTGGCCACACGCCGGTAAACAGCATCGCCAGTAACGATCCCAGAATAACGTCGCCGCCACGCCATAACGCCGTATTCATATCCCCAGCGGGCGCGCCCACAACGACAGCAAGCGTAATACCAATCAGCAGCGCCTGATACGGTTTTTTGCCCAATGCCAGCCAACCGCAGAGAAACATCGCCACCGCGCACCATATCAGCATTAGCGGAAGCGAAAAAAGCTCCAGACGCAGGGCCACCAGCCCAAGCACCGATCCCAGGATCGTGCCGCCAATCCGTTCAAAAGCTCGGGGAACAACGTTACCCCAAAAAGAAATAGGCCCCATGATCACCACCAGAGTGATCAGAGGCCATGTACCTTCAGGAATGTTTAACAGGCGTACCAACAGAAAAGTGAGAATAAACGCAAGCGCAATGCGAATACCGTGCACTACACGATAATGACGATACAAACGAATTTCAAAAGGACTCAGTGACTTATTGGCACGCACTCATGCACTCCGTCAGCGAATAGCAAAGAACAAAATTGTACTCGTTTTTTGCCTGAAAATATCATCCTGTTTTGCATCAAAAACAGTTACTTCGACTGCACCGGTATGTACATTTCAATGTCCCAGTAGCCATCCTCCATGCCATTGTTCATGTACACTTCAAAGCAGGGTTTAGCGGCTATTTCGTAAGTCGTATCCTGCATCAGGCGGTCAAAGAACTGATACCAGGGCGTGGCAAAATCATGATTTTCAACGCGCGCAACGGCAATAGCATAGTCGCCACCCGCCACTTCGGTCAGGATCACCCCTTCGCTATTTTCCGGGATCGCAAAATCTTCAGGCACGGATACCACGGTATCGCAACGCAGTTTCTCCGCCGGGACAACGTCAGGATTGTCGTAATAAACGGCTATCCATTCCAGCGGAACAATTTGCTTCCCGTCGACCCACTTCATTAACTGCTCAAAACCTTGCTTTACCGTTTGTTCCCACGGACCAACCATGTGAAAACCGGCAATCCTGCGTTTATCGACCTGCTTAATCTCGTACTCCATATAACCTCCGCGATTACACTGTGTTTATATACAGTATAATTTTTAGGTATTACGGCCACAAGCAAATAGTGATTATTATGTGAGCAGATTCGCACTCTTGCCAGTCAGGCTTTCCAGGAAATAACTACGCCTTATGGTGGAAATAATCGCTCAGACGCGAGAAAACGCCGCCTTCGCTGACGGACTCCAGCGTAACCAGAGGCCAGTGCGCCACCAGCTTGTCCCGATCGTAGAGTTCAATTTCACCCACACGCTGATGTGCCGCGATTGGCGCGACCAGTTCTTTCTTATCAAGGACATATTTTGCTTTAATGTTAGCGACTTCCGTTTTAGGCAGGGCCATCCAGAAATCCTGCTCGGTGCCCAGGCTGATTTTTTCTTTGTCGCCATACCAGATCCGTTCAGTACCGACCTGCTTACCGCTACGCAAAACCTGCACCGTATCGAAGTTTTGTTGCCCCCATTGCAGCAGCTTACGCGCCTGGTCTTCACGCCCTTTCGCACTCTCCGCCCCCATCACAACCGCAATCAGTCGACGTTTTCCATCAACGGCGGAAGCGATCAGGTTGAACCCGGCCCCGGACGTATGCCCTGTCTTCAGACCATCAACGTTCATGGTTTTATCCCACAACAGGCCATTACGGTTTTGCTGCGTGATTCCGTTCCAGGTAAGGCTTTTCTCACTGTACATATGGTAGAAATCCGGTTCACCATGGATGATAGCCCTCGACAATACGGCAAGATCGTAAGCAGAGCTATGCTGACCTGGCGCATCCAGACCATGGACCGTTTCAAAATGGGTGTCCTGCAGGTTCAGCTTTTGCGCATAGCTGTTCATCATCGCCACAAACTGCGGTTGTCCCCCGGCGATGTAATCCGCCAACGCCACGCAGGCATCATTACCTGAATCAACAATTAGCCCGCGGCTGAGGTCGCGCACCGAAACACGATCGCCTTGTTTCAGGAACATCAGGGATGAACCGACGAATACCGGATTGTCTTTCGCCCAGGCATCGCGCCCAACGGTGACAATATCGGTTGGACTAATGCGCTTACTGTCGATTGCGCGATCAACAACATAGCCGGTCATCAGCTTGGTCAGACTGGCGGGGTTACGTTGCTGGTGTTCATTACCGGCTGTCAGAATTTGGCCCGTGGTGTAATCCATTAATACCCACGCCCCGGCATTTATCGCAGGCGGCTGAGGGGCGAAGCTGGTGGCATCGGTCGCCCAAGCGGACGTAAAACTCATCGTGAATAGTGAAGCGGCAATAAACAAACGGCGTTTCAACAGCATGTCCTCAGAAAAGGGAGAAATAGCCGTTCTTTTTACGGAAGTTCTGTCGAACAAACTTGAATAAATTGCAAGAAAATGTGACACAAGGCACATTTTCTTGCTGTTATACAAGGCTGTCAGAGACAAACCGCGCGCGAAATTATCCTTTGCGTGGCGCAGTCTCTGCGTGATGACTGCGATGGCGATGATAGCCGTCGATCATACTGCGGAAAATTTGCCCTGGCGTGTCGCCCAGCGTGCACAGGTAAATATGTGCGCAGATGAACAGTAAACCCACAATCGCTAACGCCATATGCAGCACCAGCATTACAGGCCCTGCCGCTACCACCTGCGGGTAGAGGCATAACAACCCGGTGATGATCAACAGCGGAACCAGCGCGTACATAATGGCCAGGTAGGCCAGTTGTTGCAGTGGGTTAAATTTATCCTTTGCCGTTGCGGCAAACGGATGCGGCTCGCCTTTCATGATGCCATACAGATAAAAGCGCGTTTGCAGCAGGCAGCGTGATATCAACCCGTTTAACTTCACGCGATAATGGCAGCCGTTGCCGCTGGTTGCGTTTATTAACACAAAGCCTATCCAGAAGGCCAGCAATGCGAAGCCGCACCAGGTATGCACCTGTACCATCAACGCTACCGGTCCGACAGAGAAGTGGCCAAACAGGCCGCTCAGCAAAAGCAGAATAAAGAGTAGCGCATTTCCCCAGTGCCAACGGCGAACAGCCAGCGAATAGAGGTATTCCCGGTGCTCCTCTCCGGTTGCCGTTTTCGGCGCCAGCATCCGACGTAACAGCGCGTGCGTGATGAGGCCCGCAATCATCAGCACAACAATAACGCCCGCATAAATGAGCCACAGCGGCCAGTAGTCCGGCGCATAGTTAAGCTCCGCTCCCCAGATAGAATTCATACTTTACCCTCCTGATGGATCTCTTTACGCCGATAAACACTCACCGGGCCACTACGCGTATCCTGCTGGCGATAAACCTCTTTTTGATTGATCCAGTGCTGTATTTCCGGATCATCGCGACGACCGAACTTCAACGCATCCGTAGGACAAACGGAAACGCAGGCGGGTGACTGTCCGACCTCCAGGCGGGTATCCGCGCAGAAATTACATTTGTCTGCGATTCCCGTTTGTGGATTGAGATAACGGACATGGAACGGACAAGCAGCAACGCAGTAGTCACAGCCAATACAGCGAGATTTATCCACCTGCACAATACCGTTTTCATCACGGAATGAAGCACCGGTTGGACAAACGCTGACGCACGGCGCATCTTCACAATGCTGGCAGGAAACACGAACAAACTGGAAGTGGGACAGTGCCTCGGGTTCCTGTTCCGGTGAACGGATCTGCACCTGTAAGCGGCTAAAACCTTCAGGCACGTCATTCAGTACCTTGCAGGCAACCGTACACGCCTGACAACCAATACAGCGTTTTTCGTCATGCAGCATGACATAAGGGTTTGTTGATTGATTCATGATGTACTCCTTTCTCATGCCCGACGAAGCGTAACGCCAGAGGTGTGGACCACCGTACCTGACACCGGACTGGTGACATGCGGAAGCAAATTACCGCAGTGAATACCGTGCGTCGTCGCGGCTGTTTTGGCTCCTGCCTTGGCGCCAAATCCCATATAGACGAATAGCGTATCGGGTCGAATACCAGCGGTGACCAGCGCTTTGCCTTTTTCCTTACCGGTTGCATTTTCCAGCCAGATGTCATCGCCGCTTTCGATACCTTTTTCACGGGCCGTTTGCGGGTGGATCCACACCGCGTTGTCCCACATCAGCTCACTCAGCAGTGGCACATATTGCGTTGCGCCATTGGTATGAACCGCCACTTTCCCTTGAATAAAGTAGAGTTCATTGTCGCCTTTGAGCGCGAAATTGCGGGCGCGAGGAACACCATAGCCAGGCAGGAGTGTTTCCAGCTCCGCAGAGTAGAGTTCGATTTTTCCTGACGGGGATTTAAAGCGCAGTTGTTCACCATAGGTGCCGTCGCTATCAACCGCAACCGCGCCCGGATAGCGCGCCACAAACTGACGCACCGCTTCGGGTTCGCGCAGCAATAGCGGAACACCCCACTCCCGATACCCTTTCTGACGTAGCTCAGCAGATAACGCATGATCGCCATTAAGCTGGTACAGCTGACGCGTTTGCATATCCTGCCATGGGTAGAATTGCCCAAGGCCTAACTGAACAGCCAGTTCTTTCCAGATTTGCCAGCTCGGACGCGCATCACCGATAGGCTCTACAACCTGCTGACGCAGGGCATAGGCTGGATTCAGCCCTGACATATCAGAAACTTCTTCATCGCGCTCAAGGTAAGTACATTCAGGTAAAAGATAATCGGCATACGCCGCGCTTTCGCTTAAATAGACATCGCAGCTGACCACCAGGTCGAGCTGTTCAACAGTCTTAACCAGATCTGGTCGACAGGTCACGGTCTGGAAAGGGTTGTGTCGGGACATAATCCATCCCTTCACCGGATACGGCGTTTGATTTAAGACGGCATCAATAATGCTCTGCACAACGCCGCCGCCGGCCGCGATGTACTTGAACTGCGGGGCAACCAGATCGATACGCTGCGCCGTTGGTTTGGGTAACTTGGCATCGGGTTTTGCCAGCACGGGAGCAACTTTCTCTCCGGCCAGCTTATTGTACGTTGCCGCCGCTTTTTTCTGATACAACCCGCCCTCACGCTCAATATTTCCAAGTAACACATTGAGGGTGAAAATCATGCGCCGCATATCAATTTCTTCTTGCGAAAACGTCGCACGATGACCCGGACTGACGATGGCGTGAGGCGCGCAGGCGGCCATTTCGCGGGTGACCCGGATAATCACATCAGCAGGCACATCAGCGAGCTTTTGCGCCCATTCCGGCGTGGTCTCTTGTACCGCCTCAGCCAGTTGGTCAAACCCTGTGGTGTAGCGTGCCACAAAGTCTGCGTCATACAGATTTTCTTTGATCATGACGTGACACATCGCCATCAGCACTGGTAAGTCACCGCCAGGCTTAAGCGCATGCCATTCATCCGCTTTGCTGGAGAAGACGGATAAACGGGGATCAAAGCTAACCATCTTCGCGCCCTTTTCCTGCGCGGTCATCAGTTCATGCGTGTCGGCAACTTCAATGCCTTCATAGAGGTTATGGCCAAAAGAGACCATATAACGGGTATTGACGATATCCATGGCTAAATCGCCGCCCATCATAACTTTAGCGGCAATCGCTTTTCCGGCGGGACATGTCGACGCGTGAGTAAACGTGTTCGGCGATCCAAAAGCCGTCGCGAGATGAAATAAATGGCCAGAAAGCGAACCGGACTTGGAAGAGAATACGACCCCCTCGGGACCATGCTGCGCTTTTATTACCGTCATTTTCTCGGCAATTTCTTTATATGCCTGCTGCCAGCTAATCACCTGCCATTCACCGCTCCCGCGAGGTCCTGTGCGTTTCATCGGTTTAACAATACGATGCGGGTCGTTGACCAGGCTAACACCGCTCCCTCCGCGCGCACAGACACGCGTGCCCTGCTGAGGCGCATTAGGGTTTCCTTGAATAAAAACCGTCTTATTATTAATTACCTGAGCCTGAATTGGGCAGCGAAAAGAACACATTTCGCACAAACTTGGCGTCAGGGATGTTTTCCCTTTTATGTGCTCGGGAGAATTTCGCGCCAGTGCGCCTGGTGGAAAACTTCCTATCGCACAGGCTGAGCAGCCTATACCCACCCCTCGTAGAAAATTACGCCGACTAATGCTCATATAACCTCCTGTTATTAGATATATCCAATTATTATATGGAGTTTAAATTATTAATTCTTAACCTCACTCACATTTTATTACAATGCATACAAGCGTATTAGTTGAAATATGAAACCGTTGTTTATAAAAGACTTTTAAAGTTTCCAGAACACAGAAAACGAAATGGAAATAACAATAATGGTTATCAATTAACTTATTTCCCAAGTTCTGATTTTAAGAAAATTTATTCCAGTAATTTCCTTTAATGAGGAGAAAATAATTAACCATTCGTTCAAAGCTTCGTTCAGCGCAATTTTCTTGCGGAGGTCATTCCGCATCGATAATCCTCTTGCTGATTCCCTCGCTATTTTTTGGTATTCTTAGATAAGCGCTAAATTGATCCCGGACATAACTGAACAATGAATGACGGCAAGCAGCAACCTGGTTTTCTCTTCCACGATTACGAGACCTTTGGTACCCATCCGGCGCTGGACAGACCCGCACAATTTGCGGCCATCCGCACAGATAACGATTTCAACATTATCGGTGAACCTGAAGTCTTTTATTGCAAACCCGCAGACGACTATCTGCCACAGCCAGAGGCGGTGCTGATTACCGGTATCACACCGCAGGAAGCACGTGAAAAGGGAGAAAATGAAGCTGCTTTTGCTGCGCGTATTCACGCCCTGTTTACCGTGCCGAAAACCTGCATTCTTGGCTATAACAACGTGCGCTTCGATGATGAAGTGACGCGAAACATCCTGTATCGCAATTTCTACGATCCCTATGCCTGGAGCTGGCAGCACGATAATTCGCGTTGGGATCTGCTGGATGTAATGCGAGCCTGCTATGCCCTGCGTCCTGAAGGTATTAACTGGCCGGAAAACGACGATGGCTTGCCCAGCTTTCGCCTGGAACATTTGACCAAAGCGAATGGGATTGAGCATGCCAATGCCCACGATGCAATGGCCGATGTGTATGCCACGATTGCAATGGCGCAATTAGTCAAGTCACGCCAACCACGTTTGTTTGAGTATCTCTATAGCCATCGTAATAAGCACAAACTGGCGGCGCTAATTGATGTGCCGCAGATGAAACCGCTGGTCCATGTCTCGGGCATGTTCGGCGCCTGGCGCGGTAACACCAGTTGGGTGGCGCCATTGGCCTGGCATCCGGAGAATCGCAACGCGGTTATCATGGTCGACTTAGCCGGTGATATTTCACCACTGCTCGAAATGGACAGTGACGCGCTGCGTGAGCGGCTCTACACCGCTAAGGCAGATTTGGGAGATAACCCAGCGGTTCCGGTTAAACTGGTGCACATCAACAAATGTCCGGTACTGGCACAGGCGAACACCCTGCGCCCGGAAGATGCAGATCGTCTTGGTATTAACCGCCAGCGTTGTCTGGATAACCTCAAAACTCTGCGCGAAAACCCACAGGTACGCGACAAAGTCGTGGCAATCTTCGCCGAAGCGGAACCCTTTGCGCCATCTGATAACGTAGACGCCCAGCTGTACAACGGCTTTTTCAGCGATGCCGACCGTGCCGCAATGAAAATCGTTCTGGAAACCGAACCGCGCAATTTACCGGCGCTGGATATCACCTTTGTCGATAAACGCATTGAAAAGCTGCTGTTTAACTACCGTGCGCGTAACTTCCCCGGCACGCTGGATGAAGCCGAACAACAGCGCTGGCTGGACCATCGTCGTCAGGTATTCACGCCGGAGTTTTTGCAAAATTACGCCAATGAATTACAGATGCTGAGTCAGCAATATGCGGATAACAAAGAGAAGCTGACGCTGCTGAAAGCGCTCTGGCAATATGCGCAAGAGATTGTATAAATCCCACGTATAAAAAAACGGAGAACATGTCTCCGTTTTTTTTCAGCTAAATGCAATTATTACGCGATATCTTCGTCGTACTGCGGGACCGGGTTGCGGAAGCTTTTGGTCACGCAAGCCAGGTAGATCAGACCGATACCCGCCCAGATCAGGCCCAGAACCATTGAGCTTTCTTCCAGGTTCACCCACAGCGCGCCAACGGTCAGCGCACCGCACATTGGCAGGAACAGGTACTGGAAGTGATCTTTCAGCGTCTTGTTACGCTTCTCACGGATCCAGAACTGGGAGATTACCGACAGGTTAACGAAGGTAAACGCCACCAGCGCACCAAAGTTAATCAGCGCCGTCGCCATCACCAGGTCGAAGTTGATTGCCAGCAAAGCAATCGCACCAACCAGAATGATGTTCATGGACGGAGTACGCCATTTCGGGTGTACATAACCGAAGAAGCTTTTCGGGAATACGCCATCACGGCCCATCACGTACATCAGACGCGCAACGCCTGCATGCGCCGCCATACCGGACGCCAGTACGGTAATGGTAGAGAAAATCAGCGCGCCTACCTGGAAGAACTTACCAGCAACATACAGCATGATTTCTGGCTGCGAAGCATCTGGATCCTTAAAGCGCGAGATATCCGGGAAGTACAGCTGCAACAGATAGGTGGAGACGATAAAGATCAGGCCACCAATCAGAGCGGTCAGGAAAATCGCACGCGGGATCACGCGCTCAGCGTCTTTGGTTTCTTCTGACAGGTTGCTGATACCGTCAAAACCGGTGAACGAGAAGCACAGGATGGTCGCACCGGTGATCATCGGGATCACGTGCGCATCACCAGACCAGAACGGACGGCTGCTTGCCAGCGTACCGGCCCCTTCCCCTTCGAACACGCCATAAACGACCATGCCGAGGATCACCGCAATCAGCACCACCTGCAACAACACGATCACAGTGTTGAAATTGGCGACGGATTTGAGGCTACGCAGGTTGAAGGCGGTCATAAAGGCCACCAGCGCCACCACGAACATCCACGATGGAATCGAGGGCACCAGCGCTTCAAAATATATTTTCGCCAACAGAATGTTGATCATCGGCGCGAACAGGTAGTCCAGCAGCGATGACCAGCCAACCATAAAGCCAACGGTCGGGCTAATGGATTTCTGGGCGTAAGTGTAGGCAGAGCCTGCGGACGGATAGCGACGAACCAGTTTACCGTAGCTTAGTGCGGTAAAGAGGATGGCGATCAGTGCAAAGGCGTAAGCTGTCGGGACGTGACCATCGGTCATTCCTGAGACGATACCGAATGTATCGAACAGCGTCATCGGCTGCATATAGGCAAGGCCCATCATGACAACCGGAACCAGCGTAAGCGTTTTACGTAATTCCACGCGAGAGGTGTTTGGAGTAGCGTTATGCGACATGGTTATCCCCCATTACGGCGAAAACCGTCGCGTAAGCAAAAAATTGCCCCATTTTTTGTTAATCCTCAGCGACAACAACTGTCGATTTTTAAGTAAGTATCTATCCGGTACGAAGCCCGGCCTCTTTTATGAATGATTGGTTTGATGCAAAAAAATAACCGACGCGTATTAAAACGTCGGTTAATGTCATTTTTTGCAAGCGGCGTATTTTGCACTAATTTGGGGAGAAATAACAAGAGATTGAAGCAACTGTAAAAAAATATTTTTTCTCAACTGATTGATTTATCAGCATCCGTTTTAACATACACCCCGGCAATAGCACTATTTGCTAAAATCTCATCCCGCCACCAGGCGCTGGCAAGCCCGGCGGTCTGTTCATTCCACCCTATCCACACGGGTTCAAACAGAATTTGTCCGACCACTTTCTTTTCAATCAGCGCGCCGCTGTCCAAAAATCGCTGCGCCAGGTAACGTGGAATATATCCGCATCCCAAACCACTAATTTGCAGCTCCAGCTTGGTTTTGAAGTCAAAAACGGTAATCGCTTCCTGATCGTCCAACACCTGAACGCCGGAGATGTTCGCTTGATGCGCATTATCTCCCACCACGATGGCGCGAAAACGTCGAATAGTACGCCGATGTAATGGTTCCTGTTCCTGCGCCAGGGGGTGATGCGGCGCAACGACAAACACCTGTTCCAAAGCGCCCAGCCGCGCAAAGCCAAATTCACTCCCCGCTGGCGGTTCATGCATAGCACCGACAATAATATCCGCCCGCCCCTGAGTCAGTGCATCCCAGGAGCCGCCCAGAACGCCGTTAATAAATTTCAGACGCGTCACACTATGACGTTGATAGAAAGATTCGATTAGGGGAGCCAGCAAGGAAAAGGGAAACGTATCATCGACGCCGATAACCAGTTCATTCTCCCAGCCTTCATGGAGCTTAATGGCTTGCTTTTCGAGTTCGCGGACGGAGTGCAATACCTCTCGCCCCTTTTCCAGCAGCATTTGGCCGGTGCGGGTAAACTTAGCCCGGTGCCCACTGCGATCTAATAACTGAATATTAAGATCGTTTTCCAGTTTATGGACGGTGTAGCTAAGCGCAGACGGCGTCTTATACAATTTTGCCGACGCCGCCGCGAAACTGCCCTCTTTTTCTAACGCATCGAGGATGATAAGAACGTCCAGCAGTGGTTTCATACTCGCCCCCTGGCGGTATACAGCGACACTCTGCTGGCCTGTCACTCCATCGGCATCACCAGCGGATCGGGATACTGGTACTCAAATCCAAGCTCATTACAAATACGGCTGCCATCAATGACTTTACCTTTACCGTTATCCGCACCGCCGCGAAATTCCGGCGGTTCCATCCCCAACTGGCGGGCCATCTGCGGATAGAACACATTACGCGCCGGATGCAAAGGCGCACATATATTATAGATGTGTCCCCCTTTGGGCGCTTGCAGCAGCAACGTGATGGCAGAAACGACATCATCCAGATGCACCAGATTGACGCCATGGTGCCCATCTGGCGCCGTCTTACCCGCGAAAAATCGGCCAGGATGTCTTCCCGGGCCAACCAGCCCGGCCAGGCGCAGAATATCAACCGAGGTGCCAGGCAAGTTGTGCAGCCAGTCTTCAAGTTCTTTCAGGACACGCCCGCTGGCGGTGACCGGGTTACGCGGTGTTCCCTCTTTCACGATGCCCTGGACATCACCATAGACCGACGTCGAGCTGGTAAAAATAATCCGCGGGATCCGGTACGCCAATGCACTGTCCACCAGCTCCTGCATGGCCTGCAGGTAAAATGCCTCCCCCGGCCCGCTACGGCGCGCAGGTAGCGTAATAACCAGAGCATCAGCGTCCATGAGTGCGTCGAGATCGTCGGCCTCACAGACCAGTTCAGGCTCCAGGCGCAGCGAGTAACTCTCGATACCGCTCATGCGGGCCGCTTCCACTCCATCTAATGTGGTTTTGCTGCCGGTCACCTGCCAGCCTCTCGCCGCCAGCGACATGGCTAACGGCATGCCTAACCAACCTAACCCGACAATTGCGACCTTTTTCATGCCTTCTCTCCTGACTTTTGGCCTATAATGCAAGGCTACGCCAGCCCACGGTGGCTGACAATTCATAGTATCAATATGAAATGAATTAATGATCAAAAAAAGCCCTTGCTTTCCGTAGCTAAAGTGGTTTAGGTTAAAAGACATCAAATGAATAAACATTCATCGAGAAATTTATGACACGCGCTCAATTTAAACACCATCACCACCATCATCCTGACTAGTCTTTCAGGCGATGTGTGCTGGGAGACATTTAAATCTTCCAGCGGTGCATGAGCGTATGAGAAAGCCCCCGGAAGATTTCTTCCGGGGGCTTTTTTTGTGCGTGACCCAAACTGATTCAGACAGGATAACGAGGAACAAATAATGTTAGACAACACCCGTTTACGCATAGCTATGCAGAAATCAGGCCGTTTAAGCGACGATTCACGCGAATTACTGGCCCGTTGCGGCATTAAAATTAATCTTCACACCCAACGCTTAATTGCGATGGCAGAGAATATGCCGATTGATATTCTGCGCGTGCGTGATGACGATATCCCGGGTCTGGTGATGGACGGCGTCGTTGATCTTGGCATCATTGGGGAAAACGTTCTGGAAGAAGAGCTGCTCAACCGTCGGGCACAGGGTGAAGATCCTCGCTATTTTACCCTGCGTCGTCTGGACTTCGGCGGCTGCCGTCTTTCGCTGGCAACCCCGGTTGATGAAGCCTGGGATGGCCCGACCGCGCTGAACGGGAAGCGTATCGCCACCTCTTACCCGCACCTGCTCAAGCGTTATCTCGATCAAAAAGGGGTGTCATTTAAATCCTGTCTGTTAAACGGTTCTGTCGAAGTCGCACCCCGCGCGGGCCTTGCCGATGCGATCTGCGATCTGGTCTCAACCGGTGCGACACTTGAAGCCAATGGTTTGCGTGAAGTGGAAGTGATTTACCGCTCTAAAGCGTGTCTGATTCAGCGCGATGGCGAAATGGCCGCAGCCAAACAGCAGTTGATCGACAAACTCCTGACCCGCATCCAGGGGGTTATTCAGGCTCGTGAATCCAAATACATCATGATGCACGCGCCGAGCGAGCGTCTGGACGAAGTCATCGCCCTGCTGCCTGGCGCTGAGCGCCCTACCATTCTGCCACTGGCGGGTGACCAGCAGCGTGTGGCCATGCACATGGTCAGCAGCGAAACCCTGTTCTGGGAAACAATGGAAAAACTGAAAGCGCTCGGCGCCAGCTCAATTCTGGTGCTGCCGATTGAGAAGATGATGGAGTAACGGCCATGAGCTTCAATACCCTGATTGACTGGAATAGCTGTAGCCCTGAGCAGCAGCGCGAACTGCTAATGCGCCCGGCGATTTCCGCCTCTGAAAGCATTAGCCGCACAGTGGCCGAGATCCTTGAAAACGTCAAAAACAACGGCGACCAGGCACTGCGCGAATACAGCGCGAAGTTTGATAAAACCGAGGTCGGCGCGCTATGCGTCACCGAGCAAGAAATTCAGCAGGCCAGCAGTCGCCTGAGCGACAAGCTGAAACAAGCCATGCAGGCGGCGGTACGTAATATTGATACTTTCCACAGCGCGCAAGTTCTGCCGCCGGTGGATATCGAAACCCAGCCGGGCGTACGCTGCCAGCAGGTTACCCGCCCTATCGCTTCCGTGGGCTTGTATATTCCTGGCGGGTCGGCACCGCTGTTCTCTACCGTATTAATGCTGGCGACCCCGGCGCGCATCGCCGGCTGCAAAAAAGTGGTGCTGTGCTCGCCACCGCCAATTGCCGATGAAATCCTCTACGCTGCGCAGCTGTGTGGCGTGAAAGAAGTGTTTAACGTGGGTGGCGCACAGGCCATTGCCGCGCTGGCGCTGGGCACGGAGTCTATTCCGAAGGTCGATAAAATCTTCGGGCCGGGCAATGCGTATGTGACCGAAGCCAAACGCCAGGTCAGCCAGCGTCTTGACGGCGCAGCCATCGACATGCCTGCCGGACCGTCCGAAGTATTGGTTATCGCCGACAGCGGCGCAACGCCAGATTTTGTCGCCTCCGACCTGCTCTCTCAGGCCGAGCACGGTCCGGACTCGCAGGTGATCCTGCTGACGCCGGACGCTAAGCTTGCCGAGGGAGTTGCCAAAGCTGTTGAACGTCAGCTCGCCGAGCTGTCCCGAGCCGACACCGCGCGTCAGGCGCTCTCTGCCAGCCGCTTAATCGTAGCGAAAGATCTGGCGCAGTGCGTTGAAATCTCCAACGCCTACGGGCCGGAGCACCTGATCATTCAGACCCGCAACGCACGTGAGCTGGTTGACGACATTACCAGCGCCGGTTCGGTGTTCCTTGGCGACTGGTCGCCGGAATCCGCAGGCGACTACGCTTCCGGCACCAACCACGTGCTGCCAACCTACGGTTATACCGCAACCTGTTCCAGCCTGGGGCTGGCTGATTTCCAGAAACGGATGACCGTACAGGAATTAACACCACAAGGTTTCTCTGCGCTGGCCGCCACCATTGAAACCCTGGCCGCGGCTGAGCTGCTGACCGCCCACAAAAATGCCGTCACCCTGCGCGTTAACGCCCTGAAGGAGCAAGTATGAGCACTGACAACTTTCTCAGCGTCACTGATTTAGCCCGTAAGAATGTCCGCGAGTTAACGCCTTATCAATCTGCCCGCCGTCTTGGCGGTAACGGCGACGTCTGGCTCAACGCGAATGAATACCCCACCGCCGTTGAGTTTCAGCTAAGCCAGCAAACGCTGAACCGCTACCCGGAGTGCCAGCCGAAAGCCGTGATTGAGAATTACGCGCAGTATGCAGGCGTCAAGCCGGAGCAGGTGCTGGTCAGCCGCGGCGCAGATGAAGGGATCGAACTGCTGGTGCGCGCTTTTTGCGAACCCGGTAAAGATGCGATTCTGTACTGCCCGCCGACTTACGGCATGTACAGCGTCAGCGCTGAAACAATTGGCGTCGAATGCCGTACCGTCCCGACACTTGACGACTGGCAACTGGATTTACAAGGTATCGCGGACAAGCTTGATGGCGTGAAGGTGGTTTATGTATGCAGCCCCAATAACCCAACGGGCCAGTTGATTAAGCCACAAGATCTGCGTTCGCTGCTCGACATGACGCAGGGTAAAGCTATCGTGGTTGCCGATGAAGCGTATATCGAGTTTTGCCCGCAGGCCACGCTGGCAGGTTGGCTGTCTGAATATCCGCACCTGGTGATTTTACGCACGCTGTCCAAAGCGTTTGCTCTCGCCGGTTTACGCTGCGGGTTTACGCTGGCCAATGAAGAGGTTATCAATCTACTGTTAAAGGTGATCGCCCCTTACCCGCTCTCTACGCCGGTGGCAGATATCGCCGCCCAGGCGCTGACGCCGCAAGGGGTTGCCGCCATGCGCCAACGTGTAGAGCAGATCCTGCAAGAGCGTCAGTATCTGGTAGAGAACCTGAAAACAATTCGCTGTGTAGAACAGGTTTTCGCTTCTGAAACCAACTATGTTCTGGCGCGCTTTACCGCCTCCAGCAGCGTATTTAAATCTTTGTGGGATCAGGGCATTATCTTACGAGACCAGAACAAACAACCCTCGTTAAGCGGCTGCCTGCGAATTACTGTCGGAACCCGTGAAGAGAGCCAGCGCGTCATTGACGCCTTACGTGCGGAGCAAGTATGAGCCAGAAGTATCTTTTTATCGACCGCGATGGAACCCTGATTTCCGAACCGCCAAGTGACTTTCAGGTTGATCGCTTTGACAAACTGGCTTTTGAGCCGGAAGTCGTTCCTGTTTTGCTGAAACTGCAAAAAGCAGGCTATAAGCTGGTGATGATTACCAACCAGGATGGACTGGGAACGCAGAGTTTCCCGCAGGCCGATTTTGACGGTCCGCATAACCTGATGATGCAAATTTTCACCTCTCAGGGCGTGGCATTTGATGAAGTGCTGATTTGCCCGCACCTGCCGACGGACGAATGCGCTTGCCGGAAGCCAAAAGTGAAGCTGGTTGAGCAGTACCTGGTTGAACAGGCCATGGACATAGCAAACAGCTACGTCATTGGTGATCGTGCCACAGATATTCAGCTGGCTGAAAACATGGGAATTCGCGGATTGCGTTATCACCGTGACACCCTGAACTGGGCGATGATCGGCGAACAGTTGACCAAGCGTGACCGCTACGCGCACGTTGAGCGCAATACCAAAGAAACGCAGATTGACGTCAAAGTCTGGTTGGACCGCGAAGGTCAAAGCAAAATCAATACCGGCGTTGGCTTCTTTGACCACATGCTGGATCAAATCGCCACTCACGGTGGTTTTCGCATGGAGATAGCCGTTAAGGGCGATCTGTATATTGACGATCACCACACCGTAGAAGATACCGGTCTGGCGCTGGGTGAGGCCTTAAAGCTGGCATTAGGCGATAAACGTGGCATCAACCGTTTTGGTTTTGTCCTGCCGATGGACGAGTGTCTGGCACGTTGCGCGCTGGATATCTCCGGGCGTCCGCACCTGGAATACCGCGCTGAGTTTACCTACCAGCGCGTGGGCGATCTGAGCACGGAGATGATTGAACACTTCTTCCGCTCACTCTCTTACACCATGGGCGTCACCCTGCACCTGAAAACCAAAGGGAAAAATGACCACCACCGCGTGGAAAGCTTGTTTAAAGCCTTTGGCCGCACGCTGCGTCAGGCAATTCGCGTAGAAGGCGACACGCTGCCCTCCTCAAAAGGAGTGTTGTAATGAACGTAGTGATCCTGGATACCGGCTGCGCCAATCTGAACTCGGTGAAATCCGCCGTTGCGCGCCATGGATACGACCCGGTTGTCAGCCGCGATGCGGATGTGGTGCTCCGTGCCGATAAGCTGTTTCTACCCGGCGTTGGTACCGCGCAGGCGGCTATGGACCAGTTGCACGAGCGTGAACTTATTGAGCTAATTAAGGCCTGTACGCAGCCGGTGCTGGGGATCTGCTTAGGCATGCAACTGCTTGGGCGGCGCAGTGAAGAGAGTAACGGTGTCTCCCTGTTGGGCATTATTGATCAGGACGTCCCTAAAATGACCGATTTCGGTCTGCCGCTGCCGCATATGGGCTGGAATCGCGTTTATCCGCAGGCGGGAAATCGTCTGTTCCAGGGTATTGACGATGGGGCGTATTTCTACTTTGTCCACAGCTACGCGATGCCAGTGAATCCATGGACCATCGCCCAATGTCATTACGGCGAACCGTTTACCGCGGCAGTCCAAAAGGACAATTTCTTTGGCGTGCAGTTCCACCCGGAACGTTCGGGTGCGGCTGGGGCGCAGTTGCTGAAAAACTTTCTGGAGATGTAATGATTATTCCGGCATTAGATTTAATCGACGGCACGGTGGTGCGTCTTCATCAGGGCGATTACGCACAGCAACGTGATTACGGCAACGATCCCCTGCCCCGTCTGCAGGATTATGCGGCACAAGGCGCACAGGTACTGCACCTGGTCGATCTGACCGGGGCAAAAGATCCGCAGAAACGACAAATACCACTGATTAAAACGCTGGTCGCGGGCGTCAATGTTCCGGTGCAGGTGGGCGGCGGTGTGCGTACTGAAGCGGACGTTGCGGCACTGCTTGACGCCGGTGTGGCGCGTGTGGTGGTCGGTTCGACGGCGGTTAAATCCCCTGAGGAAGTTAAGAGCTGGTTTACCCGTTTTGGCGCCGACGCGCTGGTGCTGGCGCTGGACGTGCGTATTGATGAGCAAGGAAATAAGCAGGTTGCGGTCAGCGGCTGGCAGGAAGATTCCGGGGTTTCGCTGGAAGAACTGGTGGAAACCTATTTGCCCGTGGGTCTAAAGCATGTGCTGTGCACCGATATTTCCCGCGACGGTACGCTGGCAGGTTCAAACGTCGCGCTTTATGAAGAAGTGTGCGCCAAATATCCGCAGGTGGCGTTTCAGTCATCTGGTGGCATTGGCGGAATCGAGGATGTAGCGGCCCTGCGCGGGACCGGAGTACGCGGCGTGATTGTCGGACGCGCCCTGCTGGAAGGTAAGTTCACCGTTGAGGAGGCCATCCAATGCTGGCAAAACGCATAATTCCTTGTCTGGACGTTCGCGATGGACAGGTGGTAAAAGGCGTCCAGTTTCGCAATCACGAGATTATTGGCGACATCGTTCCGCTGGCAAAACGCTATGCCGATGAAGGCGCAGATGAACTGGTGTTCTACGATATCACCGCTTCCAGCGATGGCCGTGTAGTCGATAAAAGCTGGGTATCGCGCGTGGCGGAAGTGATCGACATTCCGTTCTGCGTTGCCGGTGGGATTAAGTCCATCGATGATGCGGCGCGTATCCTCTCCTTTGGGGCGGATAAAATCTCGATCAACTCCCCAGCGCTGGCTGACCCGGCGCTTATCACGCGGCTGGCGGACCGCTTTGGCGTACAGTGCATTGTGGTGGGTATCGATACCTGGTATGACGCTGAAACCGGTAAATATCACGTTAACCAGTACACCGGGGATGAGAGTCGTACCCGCATCACGCAGTGGGAAACGCTGGATTGGGTGCAGGAAGTGCAGAAACGTGGCGCGGGCGAAATCGTGCTGAACATGATGAATCAGGACGGCGTGCGTAATGGCTACGATCTGGAACAGCTGAGAAAAGTGCGCGACGTTTGCCATGTACCGCTGATTGCCTCCGGTGGCGCGGGCACCATGGAACACTTCCTCGAAGCCTTCCGGGATGCTGACGTTGACGGCGCGCTTGCCGCTTCCGTCTTCCATAAGCAAATTATCAATATTGGTGAATTAAAAGCGTACCTGGCAACACAGGGCGTGGAGATCAGGATATGTTAACGAAGCAACAATGCCGCGAGCTGGACTGGGAAAAAACCGACGGACTGATGCCGGTTGTGGTGCAGCATGCGGTCTCCGGCGAAGTATTGATGCTGGGTTATATGAACCCGGAGGCGCTGGATAAAACGCTTGAAAGCGGTAAGGTAACCTTTTTCTCGCGGACCAAACAACGCCTGTGGACCAAAGGTGAAACCTCTGGCAACTTTCTTAATGTGGTCAGCATCACACCCGATTGCGATAACGACACCCTGTTAGCACTGGTTAACCCAATCGGGCCAACCTGCCACAAAGGCACCTCAAGCTGCTTTGCTGACACCAGCCATCAGTGGCTGTTCCTGTATCAGTTAGAACAACTACTTACTGAGCGTAAAACCGCCGACCCGGCAAGCTCTTACACCGCGAAACTGTATGCCAGCGGTACCAAACGCATTGCGCAAAAAGTGGGGGAAGAAGGCGTGGAAACCGCGCTGGCCGCCACCGTGAACGATCGTTTCGAGCTGACGAATGAAGCCTCTGACCTGATGTACCACCTGTTGGTACTGCTACAGGATCAGGAGCTTGACCTGACCACCGTGATTGAGAACTTACGTAAGCGTCATCAGTAATCTACAGACGTAAAAAAACCGGGCTTGCCCGGTTTTTTTGTTATTAGATTAGGCTTACTGCGCTCTGGCTTTGTAACCACGCAGTGCATTTCGCCCCAGCACGATACCTGCACCAATCATCCCACCCAGCAATACTGCCAGTACCAGGGTAATTGCTTTTTTCGGGCTATCGCGACGAATCGGCAACGTTGGTTTCATCACATAGCGATAGGAGTGCAGTTTTGCCTTCTCGATTTTTAATGCTTCAATATCCAGCAGGTTTTGCTTGGTCTGATAGTAATTACCAGAGAAAATCAATGGACGCGTTGCTTCGTGCTCAATCATTGATCTCAAAGCATCGCTGCCCAGCAGCAGCATACTATCCTGTGTAACATCCTGAGTTTGCTGAATTTGCGGCTTAGTGACACCGGCCTGTTCTGCATAACGTAACGCTTCCTGGATTTGCTTGATGCGCAAATCTTTTTGCTCCTGAGCAATAACCTCTTGGGTTTTCAGCGAGTCTGTAAGCGCTGTTGTTCGTAATTGAATATTATCTGCCAGATCAACAACCATCTCTTTGGCGACTTTGTCATCAATTTGTTGGATGTATTCAGAAAGCTGGCGCTGCGCCCTTTCCGCAGAATCCCCTACATAAGAGACAACCAATGGTAATTGCTGGCCTTTTACTGACTGCTCAATAGTCAGTTTTTCCGATTTTTCTTGATTGTCCAATGTTTCAACTAATGCAGAAAACGCGGTACTAAAACGCCCAATCACATTCATTTGAAGCGATGCAGGCGCACTTGCACCATACAATACATTCAAGGCATTGTTGTATGCGGCTATCTGCCCAACATCCGGTTGCGTGATAATTGCAGTTGATGTCCATTTCTCTTTCGCAACGGCCAGGTATCCCACGGCCAACACAATCGCGACAACCACACAGACAATTATCGTTACTTTACCACGCCATAATTGTATTAATAAATCAATAAGATCAATCTGATCCGGATCGTTGCTGCGTCCAGATATTTTGTTATCACCTACAGACATAAATACCCTAAACTCTGAATGAGGAAAGACTTAAACTCGAATTAGTTTAGCTATTATTTGAGGCAATGCCATAGGATTAATGATAAAAAAATCAAATTGTTTGAGAGAATTTGATTGGTATTTCAATCACTACTGAAGAAGGAAAAAGGTCAAACAGCAGTGTCAATACACAAGCCTCCTCCTGAGTAAATTATTTCACTCAACGGGTCCCATGCCAGACAGTCGATATAGTCTACTTTTCATTGTCACTGCATAAAATTCACGCCATGAATATTTGCATTCTAATCAGTAAAACGACAAGAGTAAAAAGAGATAACAATTAGCTTTTTAGCCATCTATCGGTATCATCCCATTTTTAGCAATATTCGCTGGTGTCTGGCTGCTTTTTAGCCGAAAAGAGGAACGAACATGAAATACCTGGTTACGGGGGCCGCTGGTTTCATCGGCTTCCATGTTAGCAAACGCCTCCTTGAGGCTGGCCATCAAGTCGTCGGTATCGATAATCTGAACGATTACTACGACGTGAGCCTTAAGCAGGCCCGTCTGGAGCTGCTGGTACACCCCGATTTCCATTTTCATAAGATTGATTTAGCTGACCGGGAAGGCATGTCAGCACTCTTCACATCCGAGCACGTTGATCGTGTAATTCATCTCGCCGCACAGGCTGGCGTACGTTATTCAATCGAAAATCCGCACGCTTACGCAGACTCAAATCTCACAGGTTTTCTGAACATACTGGAAGGTTGTCGGCATAATAAAATTCAGCATTTACTCTATGCCTCTTCCAGCTCGGTATATGGTCTGAATCGCAAAATGCCCTTTTCAACGGATGATTCCGTCGATCACCCCGTATCCCTGTATGCGGCAACCAAAAAAGCCAATGAGCTGATGGCCCATACCTATTCCCATCTGTACGGATTACCCACCACAGGCCTGCGTTTCTTTACCGTGTACGGTCCTTGGGGCCGCCCGGATATGGCGTTGTTCAAGTTCACCAAAGCGATGCTGGAAGGGAAAAGTATTGACGTCTATAACTACGGCAAAATGAAGCGTGACTTTACCTATATTGATGATATCGCAGAAGCAATCATTCGCCTGCAGGATGTTATTCCGCAAGCAAACGCCCACTGGACTGTTGAAACCGGTACACCTGCAGCCAGCATTGCCCCCTGGTGCGTCTACAATATCGGCAATAGTGCACCGGTAGAACTGATGGATTATATCAAGGCGCTGGAAGATGCGCTGGGTATAGAAGCTACGAAAAATATGCTACCGCTACAGCCCGGTGATGTACTGGAAACCAGCGCGGATACTAAAGCACTGTATGATGTTATTGGATTTAAACCTGAAACTACGGTTAAAGATGGGGTTAAGAACTTTGTTGACTGGTATCGTAACTTCTACAACGTTTAATTACTAACCTGTTTAATGTAAAAAGGCCTTTAATAAGGCCTTTTTAGAGAAGATAGTAATTAATCACTGCCGAACAAATCGCGGGTATACACTTTTTCTGCAACATCAGCCAATTCTGACGTCATACGATTAGAAATAATAACATCCGCTTCATTTTTGAACGCGTTAAGATCGCGGATTACCCGAGAGTGGAAAAATTCATCCTCTTCCATGACGGGTTCATAAATAATAACGGGTACGCCCTTGGCCTTAATACGCTTCATGATCCCCTGAATAGAGGAGGCGCGGAAGTTATCCGAGCCAGACTTCATGATCAGGCGGTATACGCCCACCACCTTCGGCTTGCGCGCGAGGATAGAGTCAGCAATAAAGTCTTTACGCGTACGATTAGCATCAACGATTGCACCGATGATGTTATTCGGCACCGATTCGTAGTTGGCCAGCAGTTGCTTGGTATCTTTCGGTAAGCAGTAGCCACCGTAGCCAAAGGATGGATTGTTGTAATGATTACCAATACGCGGATCCAGACATACACCCTCAATAATTTGCCGGGCATTTAGACCTAAGCTCTCAGCGTAGCTGTCTAACTCATTAAAATATGCTACACGCATAGCTAGATAAGTATTAGCAAAAAGCTTAATTGCTTCAGCTTCAGTGGAGTCTGTAAATAGCGTTGGAATGTTTTGTTTTACTGCGCCTTCCTGCAATAACGCTGCAAATCGTTTAGCTCGTTCAGAACACTCGCCAATCACAATACGTGATGGATGAAGGTTGTCATAAAGCGCTTTCCCTTCTCGCAAGAACTCCGGCGAGAAAATGATATTATCTGTTCCCAAACGTTCTTTAATTGACTGGGTAAAACCAACCGGGATGGTTGATTTAATAATCATCACTGCCTGTGGATTCACTTCCAACACATCACGGATGACTGACTCCACGCTAGAGGTATTAAAATAGTTGGTTTTAGGATCGTAATCGGTCGGTGTAGCTATAATGACATAATCGGCATTTTTGTAAGCATCTTGCTTGTCGGTTGTTGCGCGAAAATTAAGATTTTTCGTTAATAGATACTCTTCTATCTCTTTATCAACAATGGGGGATTGCTTCCTGTTAAGCATATCCACTTTAGCCTGCACAATGTCCAGCGCGACTACTTCGTGATTTTGGGCAATCAAAATACCGTTTGAAAGACCGACATAACCTGTTCCTGAAATAGTTATTTTCATTTGATCTGACTTCTTTTGGTTAAACGTTTTGAGAGAATACATTTCGCAACAATCGAAACAACTGTTAGGTTTTTACCTCTGATATCGCTGAACTGTCAAGGCGGGACAGTAAGCTGGAATACCTATATTATATCGCTATTCCGCTCAATCCCCGTACTTACGCTCCCGATACATACTGTTTTGCTCAATAAAAAAGCCCGGAGGAGCGCTCCGGGCCTGGCTTTAGTAGCTGGCTATTTCAGATTAATCCAGCCATTCGGTATGGAACACACCTTCTTTATCAGTACGTTTATAGGTGTGCGCACCGAAGTAGTCACGCTGAGCCTGAATCAGGTTCGCCGGCAGTACCTCAGAACGGTAGCTGTCGTAGTAGGCTACAGCAGCGGAGAATGTCGGTACCGGAATACCATTCTGCACCGCGTAGGCCACGACATCACGCAACGCCTGCTGGTACTCGTCGGCGATGTTTTTAAAGTACGGTGCCAGCAGCAGGTTGGCAATGCCTTTGTTTTCAGCGTACGCGTCTGTGATTTTCTGCAGGAACTGTGCACGAATGATGCATCCTGCGCGGAAGATCTTCGCGATTTCGCCGTAGTTCAGATCCCAGTTGTACTCATCAGACGCAGCACGCAGTTGAGAGAAGCCCTGCGCGTAGGAGACGATTTTGCCCAGATACAGCGCGCGACGTACTTTTTCAACAAACTCCGCTTTATCGCCAGCCAGCTTAGTCTGCGGGCCAGACAGTACTTTAGATGCTGCAACACGCTGGTCTTTCAGAGAAGAGATGTAGCGCGCGAATACAGACTCGGTGATCAGCGACAGCGGTTCGCCCAGATCCAGAGAGCTCTGGCTGGTCCATTTACCGGTGCCTTTGTTCGCTGCTTCATCCAAAATCACGTCAACCAGGTATTTACCTTCTTCATCTTTTTTGGTGAAGATGTCTTTGGTGATGTCGATCAGGTAGCTGCTCAGCTCACCTTCGTTCCACTCGGTGAAGGTGGTAGCCAGTTCTTCGTTAGACAGGTTCAGACCGCCTTTCAGCAGAGAATAGGCTTCAGCGATCAGCTGCATGTCACCGTATTCAATACCGTTGTGAACCATTTTCACGTAATGACCTGCGCCGTCAGCGCCGATATAGGTCACACAAGGCTCACCATCTTCGGCAACGGCTGCGATTTTAGTCAGGATCGGCGCAACCAGCTCATACGCTTCTTTCTGGCCACCAGGCATGATGGAAGGACCTTTAAGGGCCCCCTCTTCACCGCCGGAAACACCGGTACCGATGAAGTTAAAGCCTTCAGCAGACAGTTCGCGATTACGACGAATGGTGTCCTGGAAGAAGGTGTTGCCGCCATCAATGATGATGTCGCCTTTATCAAGGTACGGCTTCAGGGAATCGATAGCAGCATCGGTGCCAGCGCCCGCTTTCACCATTAACAGGATACGACGCGGGGTTTCAAGAGACTCGACGAACTCTTTCACCGTGTAATAAGGAACCAGTTTCTTACCCGGGTTCTCGGCAACAACTTCTTCAGTTTTTTCGCGGGAACGGTTGAAGATGGAGACGGTATAACCACGGCTTTCGATGTTGAGCGCCAGGTTGCGCCCCATCACTGCCATACCGACGACGCCGATCTGTTGCTTGGACATTACATACTCCTGTCAGGTGTGGTCACCGCGCGACATATGCGCGGCTTGAATGTGGCTTAGATGTTAACTCAACTCAGATATAAAATGATAGAAGCAAACTAAATACTATATTAAGTAAGTATTAAGTGCTCTGCCCCAACACATCATGTTTTTTCACATATGATTTATTCACTTTAACAAATTTCGACTCAACAAAATGCCATGAAAGGAATCCAAAAAAAAGTGACACAATGATACTAACAAACATCCCGAAATAAAATTCAAAGTGAAATTTATTTATAATAAATTGTTGGACAGGGAAAGAATATATATATATCCCATATGAATAATCAAATCGACCAGAAATTATTCTATCTTTAAATGAACAGCCAATAACTATCGTAATTGTTGATAATAAAACATACCCCAACACATTAATTTCATTTTTATAAGCGACAGAAAAAAGAATAGTAAATGATATTATTAATATATATTGCTTTGTTTTTTTATCACTCCAATAATTTATCGTGAGAGCCATTATAGCTCCAGTAAAAAAGGATAAAGCTCTCACCGGGAACGCTTGTAAAACCACACCAAAAAAAACTATTGCTGTTTTGTTGAAAAGTAAATAAATAGATATAATAAAGAGCACTACGAAAGCAATCAACATTGCTTTTAAAGAATTTTTAAATAAAAAAAACACCATCCCCAAAAGAAGATAACATAAAAACTCAAGTGGTAATGTCCATAAACTATCGTTAAGAGAGTATGGGTGAATAAAACCCTCAAATATACCTGTGTGAGGCGGTGCACCCTGGATGGTTACAACGCTAATAATATTTTTCAGAATTGATATATTAATATAAGAAGATAAGTCTCCCCACTTTAAGTACACACCTAACACTAGATACATAAAAATCGCGCATGGCAATAACGCTGGGAATATTCTCCTTGCACGCTTTAACATATATGAAACAAACCCTTTACTTCTCATGCAAGATTTGGAAATCAAGAACCCCGAGATAGCAAAAAAAACAATAACCGCCACACCTCCGTAGGTACTCATGCCAAGAAAAATTGGCTCAGACATCCCAGAAAGAGAGTATTGATGGGAGATAATGACAGTAATTGCTGCAAACAATCTAATTATATCAAAACAATTATTTCGATGTTCTATACTTTTCATTTTACAATCTTCATTTTATAAATTTTTATATCCATCACAGACTCAGCGATGTCTTTTATAAGCATAGCGAATTAAAAACAAAGGTAAAACATGAAAAAAGAATTTAATAATCAGAATAATAAACCTCTTAAAACTAGCCTCTTTTAGTTTAAACATATACTTGAAGCGAACAGAGAACTCACTTATTGCTTTCCCAATTCCTCTTCGTCTTGAAAAAGTGCTATCATTAAGCCTGTAGTCCAGCAACACCTCAGGGATATTATGAAAACGATATCCTTTTTCAAGGAGGCAAAACCACAACGCCATATCCTCAGTAAATTTTGTATCTAAAGGGTAACGAATCCCATCTTTGAAAACTGAACTTCTAAACATCACCGTTGGATGTATAAATGGGCAACGGATTATACTGTATGTTTTAAGATCATCATGTTCGAGCGGTACTTTCTTCAATTCAAGTGCGTACTCACTACCAAATTCATGGCAATATCCGCCCAGTACGTCAATATCAGGTCTTTCCTCCATGAACCTAAACTGTATTTCGATACGGTTTAAGCGTGAGACATCATCCGTATCCATCCTTGCAATATATCGATAACCTCGAATTAAAGCCACATCGATAAGTGTATTCAGCGCAAAAGCCAGCCCCTTATTTTCTTCTCCACGCACAACATAGAAATTAGGTTCAGTTTCAAAACTCTCGATCACACTTTCAAGAGACTTATTAACCCTCCCATCAATATAGAGGTAAATATCTGCTTTCATAGTTTGAGAGAAAAGGCTAGAAAGACTTTGATGCAAATAATCTGGTTTTTCTGAATTATAAACACTCAGAATTATTGCTATGCTATGATTCATCCTAAGAAATAATCCATCTGATGAAACCTTAAAAAAAACAAAGGCTATGATTTCGACACAGCCTTATACTTGAACATTACTTTAAAATTCTGAGTATTTCTTCTGTTTTACTTCGCATAAGTTGCTCATCGCCGCGCGATTCCACGTTCAGGCGCACCACCGGTTCGGTATTGGAAGAGCGTAAATTGAAACGCCAGTCGACAAACGACATGCTGATGCCATCCGTTCTGTCCACCGTCAGCGCCTCACGGGAAAAGTGCTGCTCCACGCGTGCAATCGCTGCTGCAGGCTCTGCCAGCGTACTGTTTATTTCTCCACTCGCCGGGTATGCCGCCATCCGGTCACGGACCAGTTCACCCAGCGACTGTCCTTTCAGGCACAGCAGTTCCGCCACCAGCAGCCACGGGATCATCCCGCTGTCGCAGTAAGCAAAGTCGCGAAAATAGTGATGCGCGCTCATCTCGCCGCCGTAAATGGCATCTTCATGGCGCATACGCTCTTTGATAAACGCGTGTCCGGTTTTTGACATCACCGGTTTACCGCCAGCCGCCGTCACCACATCCACGGTATTCCAGGACAGGCGCGGGTCGTGGATAATTTTCGCCCCCGGATTCTTCTCCAGAAATGCTTCCGCCAGCAGGCCGACAATGTAGTACCCCTCAATGAACTGGCCTTTTTCATCGAACAGGAAGCAGCGGTCAAAATCCCCGTCGAAGGCAATCCCCATATCCGCGCCGTGTTCAATCACCGCATTGCGCGTGTCAGCCCGGCATTCCGGCAGCAGAGGGTTGGGAATACCGTTGGGGAAATTGCCATCCGGCGTGTTGTGAATTTTGATGAACTCGACCGGCACGCCCAGCGCCTTAAAGCGGGCCTCAATGGCGTCAACCACCGGACCTGCCGCACCGTTGCCGGAATTGAGCACCAGCTTCATCGGTTTCAGGTTGCCGGGATTGATGTAACCCAGCAGATGGTCGATGTAGGCATCGCGAGGATTAATCCGCTGGTAACGGCCACGTTTGCTCTCATCAACCGCCGGGAAGTTATTCGCTTCCGCCAGACGCTGCACGTCGCGCAGACCGGTATCGCCACTGATGGGCCGCGCCCCTTCCCGCACCAGCTTCATGCCGTTGTAATCCATTGGATTATGGCTGGCGGTCACTTCGATACCGCCATCAACGCCAAGATGGAAAGTGGCGAAATAAATCTCTTCGGTGCCCGACATACCAATATCCAGCACATCCACCCCTGCATCCTGCAGTCCTTTCGCCAGCGCCAGCTTTAGCGTCTCGCTGGTCAGGCGCACATCCCCGCCGAGGACAATCGTTTTTGGCTTCAGGAACTCGCCGTAAGCGCGGCCAATGCGCCACGCAATATCTTCATTCAGCTCTTCGCCCAGCCTGCCGCGAATATCGTAGGCTTTGAAACAGGTTAATTTTTTCATACCCTAATCATCTTTTCTATAACGTTCTTTTTGCCGAACGATGTCATCCTCTCCTAAATAATCTCCTGAACTTACTTCAATGAGATTAAGGGGGATAATTCCTGGATTCTCTAGACTATACGTGGCCCCAAGAGGGATATAAATTGATTCATTTGCAGTGACCAACATCGTTTTATCATTAAGAGTAACTTTCGCCGTCCCAGAAAGCACAATCCAGTGTTCAGACCGATGATGATGCATACGTAAAGAAAGCCCTTCACCCGGTTTGACTATGATTTTCTTAACTTTATATCGTTCGCCTTGATCAATTGCATCAAATTTACCCCAGGGTCGAAATACCTCACGATGTGCGATGTATTCTGACCGTTCTTGTGACTTGAGCATTTCAACTATCTTTTTGACATCCTGAACGTCAGATTTCTTAGAAACAAGTATTGCATCTTTCGTCTGAACTATAACGACATCCTCAACACCAACAGCTGCAACCAGTGCGGACTCTGAATAAATATAATTATTCTTGGTGTTATATGTCAGGACATCTCCTTTGCAAACATCGCCAGTATGTGTTTTATCACTAATATCCCATAATGATTGCCAAGAGCCAACATCGCTCCAACCGATATCAACTGGACAAACAATACAACGATCCGTTTTTTCCATAACGGCAAAATCAATAGATTCAGCAGGGCAATCCTTGAATATTTCTTCTGGTAAACGTATAAAATCAAGATCACGATAAGAGGAAGAGACTACCTGCTCACAGATACTGTAGATATCTGGTCTATACTTCTTTAACTCTTCTAAATAAGCCGATGCTTTAAACATAAACATACCGCTATTCCAAAAATAATTTCCAGATGAAATATATTTTTCAGCGGTTAGGCGATCGGGTTTTTCAACAAAATTCTTAACACGATAAAACTCACCTTCAGCAACATTGGAAAGAGATAGTACATCAGTATCTCTTTCTATATAGCCATAACCAGTTTCAGCATATTCAGGCACAATACCGAAGGTCACAATACTTCCATTTTCTGCAATTGGTATTGCTTTCTGAATTGCATCACAAAAGATTTTTTCTTTAGTGATAATGTGGTCAGCAGCAAGTACCAATAGCAATGGATCCTCTTGCTCATTACGCTTCAGCGCAGAAAAAGCTGAAAGCGCAATTGCAGGTGCAGTATTGCGTCCACACGGTTCCAGAATGATATTATCGCGTAACTGATCTATCTGTCTTAACTGCTCAGCAACAATAAAGCGATGTTGTTCATTCGTGATAACTAATGGCGTTTCACAAGAAAGATTCGACAGCCGAAGTAAGGTTGTCTGTAATAGGGAGTGTTCACCCGAAAGTTGTAAAAATTGTTTCGGATAAAGCTCCCTAGATAGAGGCCAAAGACGACTCCCCGTACCACCAGCCATTACGACAGCGATTAACGGTACATCAGACATATTTGACATCCTTCGTTTCTAAGCCAATGACATGATTGGCATCATTTTGAAAATAGGCACGACTGTTTTCATGAACGTTCTCGCTACTCAACAATACCGCAGGCGCCAGCCAGCAGTATGCTTCGTGCTGCGCGTCGGGCAAACACAGGTCTTTTTCCTGTACTTGCAGACGAAAACCGAGCACCACGTAATGGGTCGAAAACTCCTCATTGGCGAAATTGTCGTTATAGAAGTGTTGCCAGACGCCATAAAACTTGCCAGCGGACAACGGTAATCGCAATCCCAATTCGCCTTCAGTTAGCCGTTCAAAGGCCGCACTCAATGGCTCATCCTTCTGTACTCGGCCACCAGGTACAAACCAATAGCCTTGCGCGGGACGGTTCAGCCGTTTACCTAAAAGAAATTCGCCCTGCGTGTTTTCCACAATCAAATCGATGGAGACAAGCGGAGTAGAACGAACGACGGTGACAAAATCGTCCTGAGACAAAAACATACTTACCCCCGGAATCGATGTTGATTCTCAAGGAACCAATGATATGTGCTGCCCAGGCCATCTTCGAGTGAAATGCCGAACTGCCAGCCCAATTTTTTTAGTCTCGAGACGTCAAGTAATTTGCGGGGAGTGCCGTCCGGTTTGCTCGCATCAAATAGCACCTGTCCTCTGTAGCCCACCACTCGTGCGATTGTTTGAGCTAGCTCACGAATGGAACAGTCCACACCTGTACCAACATTAATGTGAGATAGCATTGGCTGGGTGTTTTCCTGCCAAACTTCGCGGTCCAATTCCATAACGTGAATACTGGCTGCTGCCATATCATCTACATGCAAGAACTCACGCATTGGCGTGCCGCTTCCCCACACAATCACCTCTGAGGCATTTTGCATCGTCGCTTCATGAAAACGACGCAACAGCGCCGGGATAACATGCGAGTTACTCGGGTGGAAGTTGTCGTGGGGCCCGTATAGGTTTGTCGGCATCACCGAGCGATAATCACGACCGTATTGGCGGTTATAGGACTCACACAGCTTTATTCCGGCGATCTTAGCAATAGCATATGGTTCATTAGTTGGTTCGAGCGAGCCCTGCAGCAGTTCACTCTCCGCCATTGGCTGTTTCGCCATCTTAGGGTAAATACAGGAAGAGCCGAGAAATAACAATTTGTTCACGTCGTGCAGATGCGCCGCATGAATAATGTTGCTCTCTATCATCATATTTTCGAAAATGAAATCGGCTGGGTAAGTGTTGTTGGCAACAATGCCTCCCACCTTAGCCGCAGCCAGATAGACCTGATCTATACGCTCGGCGGCAAAAAAGTCTAAAACAGCCTTACTGTCGAGCAAGTTCAGTTCATCTCGGCTACGCAGCACCAGATCCACATCACCGCGTTGTTCTAACTGGCGAACAATCGCGGAACCCACCATTCCGCGATGACCAGCAATAAAAATACGTTGTCTGTTCATCGATTATTCCTGAGATAAACTGACATTAAATCCGTGAGACTTTAACAGAGAGTGTTTCTTCGCTGCCTCCAGATCTTTCGCAACCATTTCAGATACCATCTCCGAAAGTGTGATTTCCGGTTTCCAGCCTAGTTTTTCGTGTGCTTTGCTCGGATCACCTAGCAGAGTTTCTACTTCTGCAGGACGGAAATAGCGCGGATCTACAGCAATAATTACATCTCCCACCTTCACGCCGGGAGCATCATCGCCGGTAACTGAAACCACGATCCCCTTCTCCTCGACACCTTTACCTTCAAAACGTAATTCGATTCCCAACTGGGCTGCGGCCATTTCAACAAACTGACGTACGGAGTACTGCACACCAGTAGCAATAACAAAGTCTTCCGGTTCATCCTGTTGCAGCATCATCCACTGCATCTTTACGTAGTCCTTCGCATGTCCCCAGTCGCGCAGAGAATCCATATTGCCAAGATACAAGCAGGACTCTAGACCTTGTGCGATGTTAGCAATAGCACGGGTAATTTTACGGGTCACAAAGGTTTCGCCACGACGCGGCGACTCGTGGTTGAATAGAATACCGTTACAGGCATAAATGCCATATGATTCACGGTAATTCACTGTAATCCAGTAGGCATACAGTTTAGCAACAGCATACGGAGAGCGCGGGTAGAACGGGGTGGTCTCTTTTTGCGGAATTTCTTGCACTAGGCCGTAAAGTTCAGAAGTGGATGCTTGATAGAAACGGGTCTTCTTTTCCAGACCAAGGAAACGAATGGCTTCCAATAGACGCAATGTCCCCATAGCATCGACATCAGCAGTGTATTCCGGAGACTCAAAGGAAACTGCTACGTGACTCATTGCACCAAGGTTATAGACTTCATCCGGCTGAACTTCTTTCAGAATACGAGTAAGGTTAGAAGAGTCTGTCAGATCGCCGTAATGCAAATGAAATTTCGGGTTGCTGGAATGTGGGTCTTGATAAATGTGATCCACGCGTTCAGTATTAAACGAAGAAGCACGACGCTTAATGCCATGAACTTCATAACCTTTTTCCAGCAAAAGCTCCGCCAAATATGAACCATCCTGCCCAGTCACGCCAGTAATTAAAGCAACTTTCATTTTTTAAATAACTCCTTATATTATTAACTTAACTCACCAGGAAGAATGAAATTTCTAGAGTCCTGAACCGTTAACTTCTTGGGGGCAAAAACAATGCACCCAGGTTGGTAGCCTAAAGCTGATGCCCAAATAGAAAACGTACTATTAGATAATATCTTAGTTTCAGATTGTGCTAACAATAAAAAATCATCAAGCATATTGCCTTCGGAAAATGAATATTTTATAGCCATTTTATTGGCTATATCAGAAGCATATTTTTTATCATCTGTTACGATAACAAATCGCTCTGCAACATTCAACTCTTTGACCTTAGCCAACTGTTCCAGATAATAATTTACATCAGCAATCCCACTGTATTTTGCAGTTAAAAAATCACCACCACGAATATGAACTGCGCAAATGCTCTTTTGAATTCCAAGATTGGTGTATCGGTAGTCTTTTTTCAGAACCTCAAGCATTTCATCGAAAAGACTTTGGTCAAGACAACTTTGGAAATAACCATCCAAGTAATAGTTTTGTGCAGGGATTATTTTATTAGCCACTCGATTAAAATTATAGTCACCAACAAACCTATCACTGTATTTTGCAATTGCTTTCATTCGGGGTAAACGCAACTTGAGAATACTATGATTCTTTATCGATGAACTAACCAATTTAAAATAAATTGGTAATTCATTTTTCCTTACTGCCTTATATTTTTTTAACTCAGAATCATCAAGTGCAATCAATGGAACCGTACTTTTTTTGCTAATAAGAAGTGAAGCGCCATATTGAAAGATCTGATTGCCTAGCCCACCTGCTAATCTGCAACATACTTTAGACATTGACACTCCATTTATTTATTTAATATCTTTTTTAAAGAAATAAGTAATAACATATAAAAAAGTATAGCAGCCATTAACAATAAAACGTCAATACTTGGCACCAAATAATACAAAATCAAAAAAACAATACACGTAGATGCATAGTATATTAATTTGTATTTATTTTCGTGCCCAATTACGAATTGCATTATTGTAAATGTCTTGGCTGAATATATAAAGAATGCTGGGATTGTATATATAAAAAGTGACAATGGTATATATTCGATCTTTTCCGTGGTTATATAAGATGAAAAGACCATCAGTGGAAAAACAAATCGCGATGAGGATAATAACAAGAAAGTAAATACCTTCATCGCATTTCGAGTTCTATTGTGAAAAAAATAAATCACACTGGTTGCAATAGAGAAAAAAACAACTTTTACAATGACATCGCCAATAGTAAAAAAAGACAAAAAGTAAAGTGATAGAGCATAGAAAAAAACTCTAATGATGATAATTCTGTAATAGTTATCGTCTATGTAATTATACAACTCACCAACAATTCTTAATGTTGGATTCACTTCCTTTTTTACCGTTTTAATATCATTTTCTACATATCCATTCTCATAAAAAATATATAAAATGGAGTATGTCAAAATAAAAACGATCCCCAGAGATAAGGTTCTCGCCTCAACATCTAGCAACCCAAAATAAAAGAACAAAAAACAAGGTAAAGGTATTGTGAGTAAAAAACTAATAAATTTAGAAGAGGTCTTAATACGAGATAAGAAAGTATATCCGAATGGAAAATATATAATATATTTATTCATTAAGCATCCTTCTTAATAAAATCAACTTTGCGAGCATTTGCTTTAAGACACCTATTCCATTTTTCTATATCTCTATCATTGCGTACAATAATATGAGAATGATCGCTCACTAAAACTAACTCTATATCTGTGTAGTTATCAGTAACGACTATTGTGGTTTCTGCTTTTTTTAATAAATGCAACAAAGTGTCTTTCTTTAAAAATAACAGATCCTTATTAATTTCACCTGTGCACTTATTATTTAAAAAACCAATTGTTGAAGAATAATACTCGACACCTAGTTTTTGAGCAATTGCCCTTGCTACAGGTTCGATAGTTGCACTTGCGATCACAATTTTATACCCTTGTTTCTTATATTCCTCCATCAAAATATTTGTGCTATATATGCGATTCTCTTCTAGTTCATCTACGAATTCCCTTGCCCATTTATTGATATCATCGAATGAGAAATCAGATAATTGTTTTACCTGTAAAATCCTATAAACATCCTTCCTACTGAAGGATGAATATATTACATTCAGCGCACGCAATATATATGGGGCATTCATTATACTCTTGTTATACTTTATTATGTTTTTTTTAGAAAGCCAACGCAAAAATGAATATGTAGTATTGTCATGGTATAACGTACCGCATATATCAAAAACAGCCAATTTCAAAATATCATCCTCCTAAAACTGTCGTGAAAAAGGACCTTAGCTTATGTTCTTTCATCTCCATGAAGACATTATACTTATTTATTATTGTCATTTTATCAAAATTCAGCAGATTTGCTTCTCTAATTAAAGAGTTAAGTTTTACAGGGTCATCATTTTCATAAGTCAATAACTCATCCGCAAAATATTCTTCCAATTCAGGTTGTGAAATCCCACTCGAAATAACAACACAACCATACTCCAAGTACTGTAGTACTTTTGATGGAAATGAATAAAAAGAGAATTTACATTGCGACCGAAGTGGGTTAATGCTTATTTTTGCATCTAACAGCAATGAATTATAATCAGATTCATTAAGAAAACCCCGATAAGAAATTCCTAGCTCATTTGTACAGGTAACAACATGTTCTTTTAAGCCCCCATTACCGGTAATTACTAACTTATTTTTTATATCCGTAGGTAAATCAGTCAGAGCCTGTAAGAGTACTTCTATACCACCAACGAAATCTAATCTCCCAGTATAAATAATATTTCCTGGTGTTGAGCTAGGTTTAATTGTATTACCATTTCTAGAATTGTATCCATAGTCAACTATTGAATTTGCATCTTTTCTCTTAATTAGATTTCTGACATTTTCATTAACGACAATGAAATTATGCCCTTTTTTGAAAACAAAATTTTCCGAACACTGCGTTAAAAACCGCTTAAGAAAAGAAAAATCATAGACACTGTATATTTCCTCAACTTGAAATATAGTTTTCTTCAATATCCAAGGGAAAATATATGTGGGTAATATATAAACAAGGATATTAGCAGGTAATAAATTGTAGATCAGGACATACTTCCCTCTACCCATTATTTTAAATATAAGATAGAACATTAAAAAAATCGAAATAAACCCTTTTAATATTGCACCTAAAAAATTAGAGGCAACACAATATGTTATACACTGTTGCGTATTCGAAATATTATGTTTTTCGCGTTTTACGATTGATACATTTCTAGATTTAATAATTGAATATATTTTAAGTTCACTTCCATCTGGAAGACATCGGCAAACTCTATCAACTCTATGCCGCACCGAACTCGCAGCAGAGCTCCCTTCAGCACCCAAAGGATAATAATCATTTACTCTATAATATACTTCCATTTTTATTATACCTCCCGGTCTGAATATGCATAGTCGTAAATAGAGCATAACAGATCAGCAACATCATATTACCCTCAAGAACTACATCCTGACACATTACTATTAGTGTTAAAACCGACAAAAAGAAATACGGACTCTTAAATTTCCCATTTTGCTTTTTATATTTTAAATAGCTAAAGAAAAGAATAAAGTTAGAAAAAAGGAACATGATCAGGGGTATAAATCCGGCAACTCTGGCGCTATCTAAATAAATGTTATGATACCAATTTCCAGAATACTCACTTGCATGCGGTGTAAATCCACCCATAGGTTGCATCAGGAATTTTGTGATTCCATCTTGTATAAGCTCAAATCTAGCTGATTTCAGCCCTTCACTTCCAAACCGTTCAAACACCAAATTGAAATACCTATCAAAAACTGGCAAATCTTTAAATATTAGAGAAAACGTAATTAGGGCACCAATGCTTATTAAACAAAACCAAATGGTTGCTTTCAGATTTATATTTCTACTGTATTGATAAAACAAACTAATAATTGCAATAATAAAAAACGTACGTCCACCAAGGAATATCGATGATAATAAAAGCAGAGGATATAATAATGTCAGAAAAATTCTTTTGTTAAACGTATTAGCTTTAAACGCAACTAATAAATACATAAACACAATAGCTAGTGAGTTACTTATTCCGGGCGAGTTAATTTCCTCATGACTAAATGGATCCAGCAATTTACCGTATCCATAAACTCCAGAAGGTTCAAGAAAACTATAAATAACAACAAATTCTGCTCTAACAAAAATACCGAGAATAAGAAAAAGCAACATTTCCTTAGCATTCTCAATATTATTAACTAATATTAGCGTTAAACAGACTATCATAAAGACAATATACATTGCATACTTTATGGGCGAGTCAAGATATAGCCTAGAGTATCCAATAATAAAAACACATAACACAAATAAAACAAGGAATAATACATTCCAACTTGTTGCGACACTTCCTGCGTATAATGATTTATTTTTATAGACTGTTAGGAATAGTGACAACATTAGTAAAGGTATAAATACAGAATATAAGCTAAAACCAGAGAAGAAAAAACTTAATAACAGTATGCTTTTATATACATTATTACTTTTGAATTGCATTCAATTATGTTCCTTTAGTTTTTTACTTACTCTAATTAATTCAACTATATTATCTTTAATATCCCCCTGGAATAAATGTAAATAATCTTTTAAAACAGTCTCAGACCAATTCCACCATTCTATATCCTTTAATACATCTACATGCTGTGCAGAACAGCGGAATCGTTTAACGACAGCAGGAACACCAGCAACAATCGCATACGGCAGCACATCTTTTGTTACAACAGCACCTGCTGCTATGATTGCACCATCGCCTATTTTAACACCATCCATAATAATAGCATTGGCACCAACCCAAACATCATTACCTAAAATAGTTGTTTTTTCTTCTGCAAATTTATCTTCGTTTGTAAACGAGACACCACATTGTTTTCTTGAAGAATAAAAAATTGGATGTGTTGATATTAAAGACGTTGGATGAGCGCCAAGCCCTCCAATTTTTGAACCCATAGCAATACTGCAAAATCTGCCCACCATAGCATTTCCTATGCTTGCTCCAACGGCATAGGAATATCTCCCAATATGTGAGTTATAAATTGAGGATTTTCCAGTAATTCTATTATTACCTTCAAACGTGGAATATTCATCAACATAAGATAGCAGGTCTATATAAATCCCCATACCATTTTTATTTATGTCTCTTTTTATCAGATATGATTTAAATCTATTCAAAAATCCCATATCAAGCCCCTTTTATCTTTCTTTTTACAAAAGAAATAACTCTGGCAAGTAGGCTTTTTTTGTTTCTTCTGAAATAGTCTATATGTGCCAAATAATAATCTTTACTTTCAATTAGAACATCTTTTCGGTTTAACTCTATGGGTTTATTAGCAATAGCAGTATCTTTATAAATGTCATCACCGTTACAGTTTTCCCCTGAACCATCGTGACCTATGTTCTTCGCCATTACTGTTGTCGGAAAAAGAGCCAACCACTTATTTGATGCTAGCGTTATATACCAGAAGATAAACCATGTATTAAGTTTACCATCAGCATTAAGCGTAGCTTGTTCAAAAAAATCAAATGCTCCATCAAAATTTATGTAATCTTTAATTTTCTTATCAGTTAGTTTAACTGTATTAATATCTTTATTAAAGCTCTGCCATCGATCTGCCCATGTAGCCCATCCCCAGCACAGCGGAATTCTTAGTAGGTAGGTTGATTCATTATTATTGGCCATCTTGACAGGATAGCTGCTACCGGAAATAGAGCCTACCTTTTTTACTTCCGCGTACATATCTAATGCGTCATTCATATACTTTAAGAAATAAGGTGATGTCTCTATATCATCCTCAAGAACAATTACGCGCCCAAACTTATTTACTGTTTCCGTTACGCCCTGAATTATACTTTGAGCAAGTCCAATATTTTTATCTTGCTTAACTATCGTTATACTATTGAATCCAGTTATAGTGTCAATATATTCTCGCACAGCCTGGACACCGGCATCATCCTTCTGGGTTTTTGCACCGTCTGAATAGATAATAAGGTCAGTATATTCTGCAAGACTATTCTTACTTAATGCCGTTAACATTTTTTTTGTATGCTCAGGTCGTGAATAGACAAAAGCGATTACAGGAGAATATTTTTTCACTTTCCGTTCCTGTTTATTACCTTAAAAAAAATAAACTTTTGAGTTGCATCAAAAAAATTCTTTTAGCAAAAAACAAATTAAATAGTATAGATGCCGAAAACTGGGACAATACTGCAGATATCGCGGCACCTTTAATTCCATAGTATGGAATTAAAGTTAAATTTGCTATGCCGCAAACGACAAGACCTGTAAGCGACTTATATAGAGTAAATGCTCCTTTCCTTTCATTAACAATCCATAAGCTTTGAGCTACCCCTAAGCAAATGAATAAGTTTGTCACTACATGTATAGCAAGCACTCCAATTCCGTTGGTATAATTGGTTCCTAGCATAATTTCTATAATAAATGGAGACATTACTGAAATTATTAACGTTATTCCCCAACCAATGAAGGAAAACATCAGAAAAACATTTCCGATAGCTTTATAATACTCATGCTCACCCTCTCTCTTCTTTCTTGCAATATATGGTGCCAAACTCACTGATAATGTTACCGGAACAAAATTCCATAATGTCGAAAATTGCAATGCGGCCGCATAAACCCCTAATGATTCTTCACCTAATAGATTTTTTATCATGACCTGATCTATCCTCATATATAGTATGATCGATAGTCCACTTACTAAATAAGGCCAAGACTCACTAAGTAATAATTTGCATTTTTCTACAGTTGCAGACCACTGATGTTTAGTTCTAAATTTTCTATACGCATAGGTCAGCGCTAACGCAGATAATAACGCATCTATGCTAAGTAGTAACGCGAATGCCCAGAGCGGACTGTGACATAATATTAGAACAACTCTCATTATATTTGTAATAGTGTATGCGCACAACTTTGCTATAACAGTTCTTTTACTCTGACTTTGACTTTGAAACCAAATATCAATTGTATCAGCGCATTGAAATACTAGTCCACCACCAGCCAATAAGGTTAACAATGCAAAATGGGCACCATTAAAAAAAGCAACCCCACCCACTGCCACGATTAAACATAAAAAACCAACACAGAAACGCAAAATGAGCGCGGTTCCTAAATTTTGATGTGCCTTATCTATATTATGAGCAATATCGCGTACTAAAATCGTATCCATTCCAAGCAATGCTATCACTTGAAAAAAACTAATGAGCGTAATTACATATGCCAGTTGACCATATGTCTCTGGCCCCAAATAACGAGCTACCCATACTCCTACAAGCAGACCAAACATTAATCGGACGAATTTATCAAATAAAAGCCACCCGGCATTTGAAATTATTTTCTTAATTTCAAAATTAACATTTATTTTTTTTGTAAGTTTAACCAGCATTCAAAACACCTGCGAAATTTTGCAATCTAAGTAATAAACCTACTCAATATTTATAGATTTATAAGTTTTCTGATTCTAATAGGCATGCTACCGCCCCTGGCTCGACAGCTACCAGTGCACTGCTTAAAATCTAAAAGGTCCGATCAACTCCGTTAGCGCTATCGCAAAGCTCTGAAATTTTTAACGCTAATTGTCTTACCAAATGCTATCAGAAACAAGGAAAAATCAACCCAATCCAGGATTAAACTTAGTAGGTTAACTCGTTGTTATTGGTTGTTTTTCATAAAAAAACGACAGTAACACCCCACAGCATAAAGCATAGTCACAAGGATGTTAGCTGCCGCTATTTTTTCTGGCTTACCGTCACAAAGACCTGTAAGTCTCTACTCGCTCAGTAGCTTCTCGATGCCCTTACGGAACTTGGCACCTTCCTTCAGATTACGCAGCCCGTACTTCACAAAAGCCTGCATGTAGCCCATTTTTTTACCACAATCGTAACTGTCACCCGTCATCAGCATGGCGTCAACAGACTGTTTTTTCGCCAGTTCTGCAATCGCATCCGTTAACTGAATACGTCCCCACGCGCCAGGTTGTGTATGCTCTAATTCAGCCCAAATATCAGCCGAAAGCACATAGCGCCCTACGGCCATCAGATCGGAATCCAGCGTTTGTGGTTGATCGGGTTTCTCGATGAATTCAACAATACGGCTAACTTTACCTTCGTTGTCTAAAGGCTCTTTGGTCTGAATAACCGAGTACTCAGACAGATCGCCTTCCATGCGCTTGGCCAGCACCTGACTACGCCCGGTTTCATTAAAACGAGCAACCATGGCAGCCAGGTTGTAACGCAGAGGGTCCGCACTTGCGGTATCAAGAACGACATCCGGGAGCACCACGACGAACGGGTTGTCCCCAACAATCGGGCGAGCGCAAAGGATTGAATGGCCCAGGCCGAGTAATTGCGCCTGACGAACGTTCATGATAGTGACGCCAGGAGGACAGATGGACTGCACCTCAGCTAATAACTGGCGCTTAACACGCTGCTCAAGCAACGATTCGAGTTCGTAAGAGGTGTCGAAGTGGTTCTCAACTGCGTTCTTGGACGCATGCGTTACCAGAACAATTTCTTTAATGCCAGCAGCTACAATCTCGTCGACAATGTATTGAATCATCGGCTTGTCTACGATTGGCAGCATCTCTTTCGGGATTGCCTTCGTGGCAGGCAACATGTGCATCCCGAGGCCCGCTACCGGAATAACTGCTTTCAAATTAGTCATTAAGTCATTCACCTATTCAATTGTTGCTGAATTATAGCTTTTTAGCTTGTTTTAGCCAGTATGAATTACATTGCACCGATACCGCGCATGTTACGCCGCTTATCTACAGAATGCAGTAATCTTAAGCTCAAGTAGGTTCAATTTGAGCCAGGAATGGTCGCAAAGTTACCTCCCATGCCCCGGCAGTCGGAAATTCACCGCTTCTACATTCACCACCTGATGGTTTACACGGTCAATGTCAACTGAACTTTGCCCAGTTTCGTTTACCGCGCGGATATTCGCCAGCGATAGCAAGGTGTCCTGTTTGGCCATAAATTTACCGCGTACATCCTGGCGCAGATCGAAGTGCATCTTGAGCGCGGGTCCCGTCGTGGATTGCTGCATGACCTTGATGTTGCGTAAGAAAAGGTGCTGCGGTTGGTTGTGCAACTCCAGCGTGGCGCGCTTCATCTCTAGATTAGTGATGGCCACAAAAGACGTGGCATTACCGGAGGAGATCTGGATGCCACGTAATTTGTATTCCAGTTTCGAGTTATCCAGATGAATATTATTTAACTTAAAATTTTGCGGAATGGATAAATATCGCCCTTTGATGACGCCATAGCCAATGAGCATACCTGCGCTATTCTCCATATTGATATTATCAATAACGAAATTATCACACCCATAAATCGCGACCGTTGCATTATCGATGCCCGCTTTCTTACTATAATCCGGAGTGATATTTCGCGCGGTAATATTACGAATGATAAAGTGTTTGCCGTTCTCCACATGCACTAGTTGCCGGCAGTCGGAACCGGTGATATTCGCCACCACAAAGTTTTTTACCGCCAGTTCCTCGGGATAGCTATTGTCATAAGTACTCCCCGCCAACCCGATACCGATGCCCCAGTTCACATTGCCGTTGGTACAGTTGATACGTTCGATAACGTGATCAGAAATGAGGATATTGCTGTCGTTTATCGCTACATTCCACTCGATAGCGTCCCCTTGTAAATCGCTAAAACGGCTGTTCGTGATCTTTACGCCGTCCATGCGATTATGAAAGCCCTGACGCAGGATCCCATAGTTAGCGCGCGTAACGGTAATATCATCGATTGTCAGATTACGCATCAGCCTTGAGTTTTTGCCGCCAATATAGATTTGCGTTACCGGAGCAAAACCACTCATGGCAATCCCTTTTATTACGCAGTCCGACCCCCGCACATCGAGGGTAACATTCCTCAGGCTCCCGCCCTGCCCGCCCATCACCTTGCATCCATTGTGCAGAACAAAGCGCCCACGACCATTGCCGCTTATGCGGCCTTGAACGGATAGCGTTTTGCCTGGCGGAATAACAATCGCAGTATTGATATTCTTACATTCCAGCCCTTCGGGTACGACTACCGTTTGCCCTTCCGTGAATGCCTGCCTGAAAGATGCGACCCAATCCTTTGGGTTGTAATCCTGAATATTGACGCTGCCAGATGATTCAAGCGCCCGACCTACGGGAGAGTGCAGCACGACAAGCGCAGAGCCTGCCGTCAGAAAAGCACGACGTGAGAGTTTTTTCTCTGACATACAACCTCGATTTACATCGTTTGCAGCAGGCTGGCTAACTGTTTATTAATCGCTAACTGATTAAATTCAGTTTCAATTTTTTCTCGCGCGCATTGCACAATCGGCTGCACCTGCTCACTGTCGAGCTGGCTGAATGCCGCCAACCGTTCAGCCAGCGCCTGAGCATCGTTTTCCGGCGCCAGCCAGCCAGATTTACCCGACTCGATCAGCTCAGGGATCCCGCTGTGAACCGTCGAAATAACTGGGATCCCCACCGCCATCGCCTCCATCAGCGCCACCGGGATCCCCTCCATATCACCATCCCTGCCGGTGATGGAAGGCAGCAGAAATACATCTGCCTGCTCAAGCATCTCCTTCACCTGATGGCTGGGTTTAAAGCCGGGCATCTCAATCACATCATCGAGTTGATATTGTTCAATCAGCGTCCGCAGACGACGCTCCCAGGGACCAATGCCAAGAATGCGATAGCGAAATAAGACGCCCTGCTCTTTCAACTGCCGACAGGCTTCGATGGCGACGTGCAGCCCTTTTTTCTCGGTTAAGCGCGCGACAGAAATAATCTCCAACGGCGCGGTTGGCGATTTCAATTGGCGGGGGGTAAAGCGCGTCATATCGATTCCCATACGCGAGACGGCAATTTTCTGCGGCGGACATCCCATGTTTTTTAACCGTCCGGCCCAGAGATTGCTGATGGGCAGCATCAAGTCACCGCGCTGAAACAGCTGCTGATATTCGGGGGTATAGCGGGCCAAAACGTCCCGGTGCGAAACATCAACTCCATGAAATACCGTGGCTATTTTCCCGCGGAGCATCCCAAGCTCACGCAGTTTGGCAGCCGTCACGCCTGCCGGGCCAAAGTGCGCTATAAAGACATCCGCCTGAAATGCCTGCGGATTCCCACCGCAAATAGCCGCCAAAATCAGATTGCGTGCCTCGTCGCCATAGCGAGAGACATTCAGCGCTTTCCAGGTGGCCGCACGGGTGATGCCCTGCAATGCAGCAGCCGCCCTGAATTTCAGCTTTGCCAGTTTGCCGTCCGGTTCATTCAGCAGCCAGCGCGTTTTGTCGCCCAATTGGTAGGTATTAAATGAGGCATGCGTATTTTCAAGATCGCCCTTATGCATCGCGACAATCTCCACCTCATAGCCCATATCGATGAACGCAGTGATCTGATTTAATACGAAGGTCTCTGAGGAGAGTGGAAATTTAAGCAGGAAAAAACCAATCTTCATTTTTCCCCCTCAATGCGCGTTAATACCGACTCCACCATGCGCACCCCACGTTCGCGTTCACGCATAACCGCATCCCCTACCCGTATGTTCAGTTCGGGAAGCTGTCCGAGAATATCGGCGACCTTGCCCTCCAGACTGCCATCTAAAAGATGGCGAATATCGACGGCCATTTCCGGTAATCCCAGTTGCTGCATGATTCCTGCCGACTTGTGCTCGTAGTTAATGGCGATGGCGGGTGTCATAAAATTCATCGAAATGATGGCAGAGTGCAGGCGGGTGCCCACTGTCAGGTCGCATGCCCCGAGAATTTTACCCATCTCAAGGTCGTTGAGTTCATCCATGACCACGTGATAACGGGCCGGATCGTTAACATACTGACGCAGGTTCAACGCCACCATACGGTCATCTTTGTTGTAACTATCAATACCGGTACAGGTTGACAGCGCTATCACCTGGTATCCTTCAGCGAGAATGCGGTTCACTACCCCGGCAAAGGCTTGTTCATAGGCCTGTTGCGTGGTTCCCAGACGCTTATCAAATGGCGCCAGTTCACGCAAAGTAATGGCCACAGTCTTCTGCTTTGCCGCCATGTGCAACCAGTGCTGTACGGCGTAGCCCGGCTCAAAATCCTGATGATGATTGTCGACCAGCCAGGCGGTATCCACGCCAGCTTCCACTTTTTCCGTGGTTATTGCGCTGCGTTTCATCAGTTCCAGACTGACGGATTCGCGCAAAATCAACGCGTTACAGTGACCAAAAACGTAGTTAGCCAGTTGATTAAACTGCTCATCCTGGAATGGCCCCACGCTGTGCCCAATCATGTACAGCGGTTTTTTTGCCATAAATGAACACAGGGCATGTTCGAACTGCGGCACACCATACAAATCGACAAAAAACGATCCGCCGACCTGGATAATGGCGTCATAGCGCGACAGTAAACGGACAAAATCGGTAAATCCCTGGGCGATAGCGATGTTGCGAAGATTGCCGGAGTCAGTAACGCGCGAAAGCAACACCTGGTGCTGATAGCGACGGCGCAAGACCTTCTTCACCCGTCCCATGACGCCCGCAGCGTTGTTGTGTTGCTTCATCTGCGAATATAATGGATCGCCCATCACCGGACGGTTGAGTAACCATGAGGAGCTTACCGGGTAGCGGCTCATAACATCGACTTCAGTCTCAGGACGCTGCGCGTTAATGGCATCCAGCAAACCACGCAGAATAGCGCTATCCCCTCGGTTCCCGCAGGTATGGTTGCCCAAAATTAATAGTTTCATTATGACCTCTTAAAGCGTTGTTCTTATCCTGCACGGAGCAAGGTTTTCATTTTTTCACTGCGACAGAGCTGGCGTTTTATTTCCACCACCAGCGGATGGCGCGACAGCACAATCATCACCGCAAACGCCAGCGTTCCCGCCACGATTTGCAACCCCAGCACCGCGCTTAACGGCAGTTGGTTGCGCAGGGTAAAACCCAGCGCATAGCTCACAACCACGGTTGGCAAGGAGAGATACAACGGTAGCCACAGACTGAGCATGTACTGACGGTAGCTGGAGCCGAGGACAGGTTTGATCATCACGAAATAGCTGAGGATGGTGTTAATCACCTGAACCAGCAAAAAGCCCAGCGTCACGCCTGTCGCCCCCGCCAGATGTCCGCCGATGAAAATGGCCGGAATAAACAGAAAGGTTTTGAACACATTGAATTTGAAGCTGATATCAACCCGCGCCTTCGCCATCAGCAGTGAACCGATCGGATTCCCGACAGAGCGCAGTAGCCCGACAATGCACAACAGTTGCAGGATGGGGACAATACCGTTCCACTTCTCGCCAAATACCAGCGGCACCAGATTGTTCGATACCACCATTAATCCCAGCAGCGCCGGAAAATTGATGATCCCGACCACCGACAGCAGCTTGTAAAAATTCACCCGCAGTTTTTCGCTGTCATCCTGAATTTTGGCAAACGCCGGAAACAGAACGCGGGTAATGATCGGATTCAGTTTGATTGGTGGTACAACCGCCACGTTCCAGGCAAGATTGAATCCCCCTGCGACGCCTGCCCCCAACGTTCTGGCTAACAGCAGCGTAGAAAGGTTGGTATTGATGTAATTAATGATGCTATCCGCCGTCAGCCATGCGCCGAAACGTAGGTTTGACGAAACGGAAGCCAGCGAGAAATGCAGCCCCGGACGGTAAATCTGGCGACCAAAATAGCCGAACAGCAGTGTACGTAGCGTACTGTTCACCAGATACCCAAGAATAGCCGTCAGTGCGAGCGGCCAGAAATGGGCACTGACCACGGTAAAGGTAAAACCGGCCAGCACCGAACTGGTCTCAATCATGCCGATTTTGTTAAAGGCCAGTTCTTTTTGCATCAGCGCGCGAAACTGCTGCCCGTGCGGTATTACCACAAACGCCAGTGATAACGCTTTGATGAGCGGCGCCAGTTCAGGATTATTGAGTACGCTGGCAATCGTCTCGCTAAGCAGAAACATCGCCACGCATACCCCAATACCGAGTCCAACATTGAGCCAGTACAGGGTGGTCAGCTCAAGGTAGCCAATCTCTTTACGCTGAATAATGGAATTGGCAATGCCAAAGTCAGACAACGTGTCGGCCAGCGCAATGATCACCAGCGCCACGGTTAACAACCCGAACTGATGATTATCAATAATCCGCGCCAGGACGGTCATCTGGATAAGCCCCAGACCTATAATGATCACCGTGGCAATCGCCGACCACTTCGCGCCATTCAGTGTTTTTTCTCGTAAGCTCATGTTAATACGCCGCTTTGTTCACAAAGCCTTTAAATATCGTCAGAAAAACAATTTTGATATCGAACCATAAGCTCCACTCGCGAATATATTCGAGGTCAAATTCCACACGTTTTTCCATTTTTTCCAGCGTATCGGTTTCCCCCCGCCAGCCGTTGATTTGCGCCCAACCGGTAATGCCCGGCTTCACTTTATGACGTAACATGTACCCTTCAATCAGTTGGCGATACTGTTCGTTATGCGCCACCGCATGTGGACGCGGCCCGACGATAGACATCCCTCCGGTCAGCACGTTAATAAACTGCGGTAACTCATCCAGTGACGTCCGACGCAGAAAATTCCCCACCGGCGTCACGCGTGGATCGTTTTGCGTCGCCTGCGTCACCACCGCGTCGTTTTCCATCACTTTCATTGAGCGAAACTTCCAGACTTTGATCGGCTTCCCATCCATGCCGTAACGGGTCTGGCGAAAAATTACCGGTCCTTTTGAGGTCAGTTTCACCAGTAGCGCAATACCGCACAGCACCGGGGAAATCAGCAGCAGGATCAGCGTGGCCAGCACGATATCTTCCGCACGCTTCAACAGACGGTTAATTCCCGAAAGCGGCGTGTCATACAGCGGCACCACCGGAACACCGTTCATCTCTTCAATCCGTGAATGCAGGATGTTGAAGGTAAAGACATCGGGGATGAGGATCACTGAGCAGGTGGTGTCGGCCAGATCACGTACCAGTTTTTTTACGCTGGCGCCATCGCTCATCGACATGGCGATATAGACGTTATGAATGCGTGAGGCTTTAGCGTCATCCACCAGCTGTTGCAGGTTCCCGGCCCAGTCGTGGGAGTTTTTGCCGGGGATAGGATCGTGATAGACGCCGGCCACTTCAAACCCCAGCCACGGTTCATGGCGAAAGCTGTCCAGCAGCATTTGTCCGGCAGGCAGGTCACCAGCCACCGCGACCCGGCGGGTGTTGTAACCGCGATTACGCAGCCATCCAGCGCCGTAGCGAATAAACGAACGACTCAACACCAACCCTACGCTTGACAGCAGATACCATGCCAGCCAGACCGCAAGACGGTTATCGAAATCATTATTAAAGGCAATTAAGCCTGCGCTAAAAATCAGGCTCAGCGTCCAGTTTTGCAGCAACAGCACCAGCTCAGTGGATATTTTGACGCCGCGCCAGGAGCGATAAAAATCCGTTATCCCGCCGAGCATCTGAAAAACCACCAGCGTGATCAACGCCACCAGCAGGTGCATGTACAGGAAAGGCAAACCGCTTAATTCGCAGATTACCCATAGCCCGCCAAACATGATGGTGATATCCGAAAAGCGTTGCACCATCGAAATTAACGACGCATTGGTTTTGGCGCGTTCGCGCTTCTTTAGATGTGTCATCGTGGTTCCTGTTAGTCGCCCTGGCCCATCTTCGGGCAAAGGAAGCACCGGCATTACTGATTCAGCAACGCCAGAAGAGTGCGCGTTCGCGCTTCCATCAACGGAATATCTCCGCGCGATTCCACGTTCAGGCGCACCACCGGTTCGGTATTGGAAGAGCGTAAATTGAAGCGCCAGTCGACAAACGACATGCTGATGCCATCCGTTCTGTCCACCGTCAGCGCTTCCCGGGAAAAGTGCTGCTCCACGCGCGCAATGGCCGCCGTCGGCTCTGCCAGCGTACTGTTTATTTCTCCACTCGCCGGGTATGCCGCCATCCGGTCACGGACCAGTTCGCCCAGTGACTGTCCTTTCAGGCACAGCAGCTCCGCCACCAGCAGCCACGGGATCATCCCGCTGTCGCAGTACGCAAAGTCGCGAAAATAGTGATGCGCGCTCATCTCGCCGCCGTAAATGGCATCTTCATGGCGCATACGCTCTTTGATAAACGCGTGTCCGGTTTTTGACATCACCGGTTTACCGCCGGCCGCCGTCACCACATCCACGGTATTCCAGGACAGGCGCGGGTCGTGGATAATTTTCGCCCCCGGATTCTTCTCCAGAAATGCTTCCGCCAGCAGGCCGACAATGTAGTACCCCTCAATGAACTGGCCTTTTTCATCGAACAGGAAGCAGCGGTCAAAATCCCCGTCGAAAGCAATTCCCATATCCGCGCCGTGTTCAATCACCGCATTGCGCGTGTCAGCCCGGCATTCCGGCAGCAGAGGGTTGGGAATACCGTTGGGGAAATTGCCGTCCGGCGTATTGTGAATTTTGATGAACTCGACCGGCACGCCCAGCGACTTAAAACGGGCTTCAATGGCGTCCACCACCGGACCTGCCGCACCGTTGCCGGAATTGAGCACCAGCCTCATCGGTTTCAGGTTGCCGGGATTGATGTAACCCAGCAGATGATCGATGTAAGCATCGCGAGGATTAATCCGCTGGTAACGGCCACGTTTGCTCTCATCAACCGCCGGGAAGTTATTCGCTTCCGCCAGACGCTGCACGTCGCGCAGACCGGTATCGCCACTGATGGGCCGTGCCCCTTCCCGCACCAGCTTCATGCCGTTGTAATCCAGCGGATTATGACTGGCGGTCACTTCAATGCCGCCATCAACGCCAAGATGGAAAGTGGCAAAATAAATCTCTTCGGTGCCCGACATACCAATATCCAGCACATCCACCCCTGCATCCTGCAGTCCTTTCGCCAGCGCCAGCTTTAGCGTCTCGCTGGTCAGGCGCACATCGCCGCCGAGGACGATGGTTTTTGGCTTCAGGAACTCGCCGTAAGCGCGGCCAATGCGCCACGCAATCTCTTCATTTAACTCTTCGCCCAGTCGGCCGCGGATGTCATACGCTTTAAAACAGGTCAGTTTTGTCATGATTTACCCTTTTTCAGGCAACAGGAGGCCCTGACTCTTAATGAGCCTTTTTAATGAGTGTTAAATGCATTGCCTGGTGCGCATCAGCGCATCAGGCATCAGGCGCGCCCGTATCTGTCCGCAAACCGCACCACATCATCCTCATCGAGGTAAGATCCGGAGCGTACTTCAATCAGATCGAGCGGAATTTTCCCGGGGTTCTCCAGACAGTGGGTTGCCCCGAGAGGAATATAGACAGACTCGTTTTCAGCGAGCAGTTTGATATCATCATTAATTGTCACTTTCGCGGTGCCAGCGACGACAACCCAGTGCTCAGCGCGATGATGATGCATCTGCACGGACAATCCCTCGCCAGGCTTGACGGTAATTCGCTTGACCTGGTAACGGTCTCCGGCATCAATGGAGTCATACTTGCCCCACGGACGATAAACTTCGCGGTGAATGTGGTGTTCATGGCGTCCATCAGCTTTAATTTGCTCCACCACTTTTTTGACATCCTGTACTGCGTTGCGATCGGCAATCAGTACCGCATCTTTGGTCTGCACCACCACCAGATCTTTCACCCCAACGGTCGTCACCAGCCCGGATTCGGCATAGACGTAGCTGTTTTCCGTTTTGTGGCTAATGACGTCGCCGTGATGCACATTACCTTCGGCAGTATGGGCGCTGATTTCCCACAGCGATGACCAGGAGCCGACATCGCTCCAGCCTGCGTTCATGGGCATCACCACCGCATCGGCCGTACGTTCCATTACCGCATAATCCACAGACTCTTCCGGGCAGGCGAGAAACGCCTGTTCATCAACGCGAATAAAATCGAGATCGGGATCGACGGTACTCATGGCATTCTCACAGGACTTAAGGATGTCGGGACGATACTTTTTCAGTTCCTCCAGGTAACGACCGGCCCGGAACAGGAACATACCGCTGTTCCAGTAGTAGTCGCCGCTTGCCACATATGCCTGTGCGGTTTCCAGATTAGGTTTTTCAACAAACTGCGCCACCTCAAAAGCCACCGCGTCAGTATTCGACGGTGAAACCTCGCCTCGACGGATATAGCCATAGCCGGTCTCCGGCTGGTCCGGAACGATACCAAACGTCACCAGTTTACCCGCGCTGGCATACGGCATCGCATTGCGAACCGCTTCGCGAAATGCCTCTTCGTCGGCAATCATGTGATCCGCCGCCAGTACCAGCAGCAGCGGATCGTCCCCCGGACACTGACGTTTTGCCGCCAGCGCAGCCAGCGCTATCGCCGGCGCCGTGTTGCGTCCGGCAGGTTCGAGAATAATGTTCTCGGTCAGTTTGTGCAGTTGCCGTAACTGTTCCGCAACGATAAAACGGTGTTGTTCATTGCAGATAACCACCGGACTTTCGCACTCCACACCGTTCAGACGGCAAATCGTCGTCTGCAACATGGTGAGATCGCCTTTCAGACACAGGAACTGCTTTGGATACAGTACGCGAGACAGCGGCCATAAACGGCTCCCCGAGCCACCGGCCATCACTACCGGAAAGAGTTTGTTTTGACTCATCATGTACCCCGAATATCAGCAATAAATTGACTCAGCACGTTTTCTTTATCCAACGTGCGTTCGGCATACTCACGTGCCACCGTGTTAACTTTTGGCATGGTTAGCGCCTGTTGTATCCCGCCAACCAGCGCATTCACTGATTCAGGCTCGACACACACCGCGATGCCTGGGTGAGCGTTACACAACTGACCCAACTCGGTCTCAGGTTCGGCGGTAATCACCGCGTTACCGCCAACGGCGAGAATATTAGTCAGTTTGGACGGCAGTACCGCATCCGCCGCGCCGCGCTTTTGTACGACCAGATGACAGTCCGCGAGCTTGAGCAGCGCAGGCAGCGTGTCATAAGATTGCAGCGGAAAGAACATTACGTTACGCAGGTCGCGTTCGCTGGCCATGGTCTCCAGCCGCGCTTTGCCCCCGCCCTGCCCGACGATCGCAAACAGCCAGGGTTGCTCACTCAACTGGGTCGCCGCCTCGATAACGCTCTCCAGCCCCTGCTTTTCACCGATATTGCCCGAGTAGAGAATGATTTTTTGATCTGCGGGCAATCCCAGTTTCTGGCGCAACGCCAAAGCATCGGCGTCGGTCACGTCACGAAAGCGCGCCACTTCCGACCAGTTGGGAAAGAAAATAACCTTGCGTGGCGCAACGCCTTTTTCCATGGCTTTGTACATCATGGAACGGGAAATCGTCGAAATATTGTCCATGTTGTGCAAACCACTGCGTTCAAATGCGCTGGCCAGTTTCGCCACCATACCGCGCTTACCTTTGCCCGCCATGCCAAGTCCCAACATGGCATCGACTTCATAATCCTGAATGTGGAGCAGCGTGCGTGCGCCGCTGAGTTTTGACAGCAAGCGCATACCCGGCGTACAAAACAGCGTCGGCACCACGCCGATGATGCGATCCGGCTTCCAGCGACGTTGCGCCAGCAGCGGGAAGAAACTGCTCAGGGCGAAACTGCCCAAATGCAGCAGGCGCTTGAGCGTTGAGGGTTGCTCAGGCACATACAGCGGACAACGCCAGACAGTGGCATCCCCCTCCTCGCGACGATAGCGCCAGGATGAATAGCGACCATTAACTTTCCATTGCGGATAATAAGGCGGCGCGGTGATCACCCGAACGTCATGACCTTGTTGCGCCATCCACTCCACCATTTCACCGGTGTATTTGCCGATACCGGTCAGCTCCGGCGAGTAGTTGATGCCATACACCAGGATCTTCATAGCCCAGGCACTCCGGTCTGGCTTGCCGGGCAGAAGTAAGCCCGGCTGTTGGCGTGTACGCTGTCACTGGCCAGAATTTGCGTTACCGCCAGCCAGCGGTAGGCATCATGTTGGGCCTCAGGCAGTTGCAGGTCGTTTTCTAATACACGCAGACGAAATCCCAGCACGATGTAATGCGTTGAGAAATCATCCCCGGAAAAGTTGTCGTCATAGAAGTGCTGCCAGACACCATAAAACTCAGCGGCGGACAGCGGTAGACGCACCCCCAACTCAGCTTCAGTCAGCCGTTCAAAAGCCGCGTGGAGCGATTCATCTTTTTGCACACGACCGCCGGGAACGAACCAGTAGCCCTGCGCCGGACGATTGAGACGCTTACCGAGCAGAAACTCTCCCTCGGCATTTTCCACGATCAAATCGATAGAAATCAGCGGGGTTGAACGTACAACGGTGGCAAAATCCTCATGACGTAAAAACATGCTTACCCCCGATAACTCTGCTGGTTTTCAAGGAACCACTGCCAGGTGCTGGCAAGCCCTGCCTCAAGTGATATCTCGTGATACCAGCCCAACTGATGCAAACGCGTAACGTCGAGCAATTTACGCGGCGTCCCGTCCGGTTTACTGGCGTCAAACACCACGCGTCCCTTATAACCCACGACCTTGGCGATGGTCTGGGCCAGCTCACGGATGGTGCAGTCCACGCCGGTACCCACATTGATGTGCGACAGCATCGGCTGGGTATATTCCTGCCAGACTTCATGAGCCAGCTCCATTACGTGGATACTGGCCGCCGCCATATCATCCACATGCAGAAACTCGCGCATCGGCGTACCGCTTCCCCACACCACCACATCCGGCGCATTTTGCTCGCAGGCTTCGTGAAAGCGGCGCAGCAGCGCCGGGATCACATGCGAATTGCTTGGATGAAAGTTGTCATGCGGCCCGTACAAATTCGTCGGCATCACCGAGCGATAATCACGGCCATACTGACGGTTATACGATTCACACAGCTTGATGCCGGCTATTTTGGCAATCGCATACGGTTCATTGGTCGGCTCCAGTTGCCCCTGCAAGAGTTCGCTTTCGGCTATTGGCTGGGTAGCATGTTTGGGATAAATACACGATGATCCGAGAAACAGCAGTTTATTCACGTTATGCAGATGCGCCGCATGAATAATGTTGCTCTCAATCATCATATTTTCGTAAATAAAATCAGCGGGATAAGTGTTATTGGCTACAATTCCCCCCACTTTTGCCGCCGCCAGGTACACCTGGTCAATACGTTCAGCGGCGAAGAACTGACGCACCGCGTCTCCGTCCAGCAGGTTAAGCTCATCTCGGGTACGCAGCACCAGTTCAACATTATCTCGTTGGGCCAGCTGTCTTACGATGGCGGACCCCACCATCCCGCGATGGCCTGCCACAAAAATACGTTGTCTATTCATCCTCAGTACTCCAGCGCGATGGCAACCTCGTAACCGTGCGACTTCAGCAGGGAATGTTTCTTCGCTGCTTCAAGGTCGTTAGCGACCATTTCAGAGATCATCTGGCGCAGCGTAATCTCCGGTTTCCAGCCGAGTTTTTCATGCGCTCTGGCCGGGTCGCCCAGCAGCGTTTCTACTTCTGCCGGACGGAAATAGCGTGGATCGACGGCGATTATCACGTCCCCAGGTTTCACGCCTGGCGCATCGTGTCCGGTCACGGAAACCACAATGCCTTTTTCATTCACGCCCTCACCTTCAAAACGCAGTTTGATACCCAGTTGCGCCGCCGCCATTTCTACAAACTGACGCACGGAATACTGCACGCCGGTGGCAATGACGAAATCTTCCGGCTGATCCTGCTGCAGCATCATCCACTGCATCCTGACGTAATCTTTGGCATGCCCCCAGTCACGCAGCGAATCCATGTTGCCCAGGTACAGGCACGACTCCAGGCCCTGAGCGATGTTGGCAATGGCGCGGGTGATTTTACGGGTGACGAAAGTTTCACCACGGCGTGGAGATTCGTGGTTAAACAAAATGCCGTTACAGGCATACATACCGTAGGATTCACGGTAGTTAACGGTAATCCAGTAGGCGTAAAGCTTAGCTACCGCATAGGGCGAGCGCGGGTAGAACGGCGTGGTCTCTTTCTGCGGAATTTCCTGCACCAGGCCGTACAGTTCTGAGGTGGAGGCCTGATAGAAACGGGTCTTCTTTTCCAGACCGAGGAAGCGGATAGCCTCCAGCAAACGCAACGTACCAATTGCATCGACGTCCGCGGTGTATTCCGGTGAGTCAAACGACACCGCGACGTGACTCATGGCGCCCAGGTTATAGACCTCGTCCGGTTGGACCTCTTTTAAAATACGGGTCAGGTTGGATGAATCCGTCAAATCGCCATAGTGCAGATGGAATTTGGGGTTGCTTGAATGTGGATCCTGGTAGATATGGTCCACACGTTCGGTGTTGAATGATGAAGCGCGACGCTTAATGCCGTGTACTTCATACCCTTTTTCCAGCAGGAATTCTGCCAGGTAAGAACCATCCTGCCCGGTTACGCCAGTGATGAGAGCGACTTTTGACATGTTATTACCTCTTCAATGATCCCCTCAGGGAGTAACTTTCTCAACGCGTTCGCGCGTGACTACTGCGGGGTTTCCCCGACAAACGACATTTGCTGGCAGCGATTTAAATACGCTGCTTCGTGCTCCAACGACGGTGCCATCGCCAATCGTCACGCCTGGCGCGACAAAGACATCTGTCGCCAGCCAGCATTTATCGCCAACCACAATCGGTGTGGCGTTAATATCAAAATATTGGCTGGCGTAATCATGACTTCCGGTGCATAAATAACTTTTCTGCGAAATAACCGCATGGGCGCCAATCGTAATATTACCTAACGTGTATAAAACCGCGTCATCGCCCACCCAGGCATAATCTCCCAGGGTTAATTTCCACGGATAAGTAATTTTTACTGAAGGTCGAATAACTACGTTTTTTCCTATTTTCGCGCCGAACATTCGTAATAAAAACGCACGCCAGCGATACATTACCTGGGGTGACCAGCGAAATAGTGTTGCCTGTACCGCCCACCATAATTGCACTTTAATGACGCCGCCACCGCGAAAACCTTTCGGCACGTTAAAACCGCTTAAATCTTGCATAATGTGCCCTTACGTTTTGCCATATAAGGTTTTGGTTTTACCGGTTGTACGCAACCGTAAATATTCAGAAACCCCAGTGAAAAAACTTGGCATATGTAATATCTGCCGCTGCACTTTTTTTGCATCGCGGCATAATTCCAGATTATTCGTCGTTGACACCCCGCCCATCGAAAACTCGGACACCAGCCCGTCCAGTTTTTTGAAAGCGTAACCAGATTTATATAGCCTGGCAGCCAGCGCGTAATCGGACGATATTTTATATTGCAGATCATAACGCCAGATATTGAGTCCGGAGAGCGGAAAAAAGATGGCCTGATGACTGGCGGGCAGGCTGTGATAAATATACCAACCCGGCTTTGCCCGGCGCTTAATTTTGTTGCCATTGCCAAAATCCAGCAACGCGTCGCCGATCACCATGGCTTTATCGCTCTGCGTTTTTAGCTGGCGGATAAACTGGGCCGCATCGGCATGCAGAATATCGCCGGAATTGAGGAACAGTGCAAACCGCCCGCGCGCCATCGCAATGCCTTTGTTCATCGCATCATAAATGCCGTTATCCGGCTCACTGACAAACCGTAACCGGTGCTCTCCACCGAGTCCTTCAAGAAACGCCGACGTACCGTCAGAGGAGCCCCCATCGACAACAATCCACTCAAAACTGATATCGCCTGCCTGCGCCAGCTGTGCCAGCGAGGCGTGAGTTTTGACGATCCCTTCCAGATTGCGAAAGGCGACGGTAATAATACTGAGCAGCATGTGATTTACCTCGCGATATTCAGCGCCTTGCGCAAAATAAACGGACATACAATTAAAAAAGCGTATTCCGGACTAAATACTGACCCTGTAAAAAACAGCGACAGCGGCGTAAAAAGATAAAGCTGCACCCGAAAATTCTGATTATCACCAAAAGCAGTGATCATCATCTTGATAACTTTCCCCATGTACCACAGGGTTAATATCACGGCGAACCATGAAAAATAAATAATCAGCAGATACAAACCATTGTCTATCGTTTTACCCACATCCGCACCGTTAAAAATTCCGAATGACGCGACATATTCATAAAGCGAACCGAATCTTACTACACCATCAACATGCATTAGCGAATAACCGACCATTACTAACGGACCTACGATTCGATAATACGATGATGAACCCTCGGTTCCTAAATCTCCAAGGCGCGTTGCGATGTACGGAAACGCGAATATCACACCGACTAAAAACACGCTTAATGAGATTATCGCCAGCGGCAACTTCTTTTTTATCGCATCCTTATTCAGGTACTGGAACGCCCACTCCAGGAGATAAAACAAAATAAACGTCATTACCCCTGAAAACGATCCTGATAATATTATCCCTGCCAGAATCATAGCATCGGACTTAGGCGTTTTGATACCAAACTGTTTGATACTGAGCCAAATTGAGATTAACGCCAGAGCGAAGAATGCCGGTTCGAAATAAAGTGCGGTGGTGCGTTTTCCGCCAAACTTAATAAAGTTCAGAACATAGCTGTTACTGTAAATAAGATATTTCGAAATAACTTCCATTAAACTGCTACCGCCGCTGAGAATGATCTGTGCCATTTCAACTGCCGCTAACCCCACTACCAGCCCAACGACCAGCCAGAAAAAGCGCAGGATCTTAATGTAGTTATGCGGCGAAATGGTTTTGAAGCGAATGCTCCACACCATGCCAATAATCACCACGGTATAGACAAACAGCATCGCGGACGTGACGTACTTACTGGCATCCAGCGATTGACCGAACAGGTAGTTAAACGCCGTCAATCCTCCCCCCACGCCCAGCGCTATCATTAATTTTTTAATATTGATGCGCTCGACAAACAGCAACAGCAGAACGGGCAAGAATGTGACAATCGTTATTGGGAAGCTCTCGCCAAGCTGGGCAAGTTTGACGTTAACCAGCAGATAAAGCAGCGGTAGCAGCAGATAGCTACAGATTCTGATAGAACGAGACATATTCCTCCAGCATCTGTTGCCCACTGTATGCCACCCGGCTGCGCTGGCTGAACTCGGCAAGCGACGTGTCGAATACCGCCTGCGCGATGTCTGATTTTTTCAGTTGTACCAGCCGCAGTACATCCGCTTCACTGAACGTTTTACCGCCCGCTTTCGCCAGCACCTCCCGTGCAGCCTCGCTGTGCGTAGCAATCACCGGTACGCCGATGGAAAGCGCTTCGCACAGAATCAGCGGGTAATTATCAACGCGGGAGCTGAACACCAGTCCATCCATCTCGTTAAGCGCATTCATCAACGTTCGCTTATCGCTTTCGAAGCCATGATTGATAACGTTATCGCCAACAAAGGGCGAAAATTTGCCGAAGGTATGCAGCTCAATTTTTTCTCCCAACGCCATCAACTCCTGCACCAGCTGCTGATTGGTTTTACCGTCATAGCGCAGGTCATGAGCCACTACAGCGATTTTCGGTCTGCCGTGTGGCTCATATTTGGCGGGCAGGTCGGCAAGAATGGCTTCGGTTGCCACATCAATACCGTTGTTAATAATGCGGCAGCGCCCCACGCCATACAGGCTGTTGAACGCGTCGGCCACATGCTGGCTGGGAGAGATAAACTGGCAGCCAAGCGCTAACATGTCGCGAAACATCTGCCGTTTTCCGGGCAATTGCTGATGGGCTTTGTCAATTTTTACCGGCGGATAGTTACTCAGCGTCGGGCATTTCTGGCAGCCCGTTTTCCAGCTTTCGCAACCATCGGTGAAAGCACAGCGTCCGGTCACGCTCCAGTGATCATGCAACGTCCAGACAAAGGTGATGTCCGGTTTATGCGCCTTCACCTTTTGGCAAAAGGCCACCACCTCTTCCAGATTCAACCAGTAGCTGTGCAGCACATGAAAATGCAGCACCAGCGGGCCGGAAGTGCGGGTCACCGTACGGTATAAATTATTGAGATTGCCGAACAGATCGCGGTTAGCGAAACGAAATAGCGCAATATTCGCCACCGATGTCAGACGCGGCGTATGTTTGATAACATGCGGATAATCCCTGTGGCTGGCGCTTTTCTTGCCGCCTTTGCCATAGCCGTACACAAAGCGCGACGACAGTCCTTTCTCCAGCGCGCGAAGATGCAGATCTAAGGCTACGCCTGCCGCTCCACCTTCTGCGAGTCGCACATTAAATTGTAAGATATTCATTTTGTTACCTTCACTCGTGCTTTCTCGCCCACCACCAGCGTGTTGTCAGGGATGCTATCCACCACCACGCTCCCGGCGCCAATGGTCACGTTATCGCCGATAGCGACATTGCCGAGCACAGTGACGTTAGCCCCCAGCTCGACACCGTTACCGATGACCGGACAGGACAGATCTTTGTCGCCAAGATTGCCAATGGTGACACCGTGGCGCAGGGTTAAATCGTCCCCTGCCACCACGTGTTTATTGATCACCACGCCATAACCATGATGGATGGTCAAACGACGACCGATAGATGCAGCGGCCTGAATTTCATAACCAAACAGGCATTCAGTGATCAGGCGATACAGCACCAGCACCGGCGCAGCCCACAGGTTGTTCACGATATTTTTTTTACGCCAGACGGAGCAAAAATGGGCAATCCGATAGGCCACTACCATGCAGCAGGGGCGCAGACTCCAGCCGTTCGCGCGTAAATCTTCCAGCATACTTAGCGTCCTCGCAGTCCGTCGGCCAGACGCTTACTGTTGCGAATCGAAAGCAACGTCAGCAGCGTGCGCCAGTTCATTCGTTTATTGCGGATCTGGTAGAGCGTAAACAGCTGATATTTCTTACTCGCCCGGTCAAATTTACCTTTGTGCTTGCGATAGAACTGAAAGTAGCCGGAGAATTTATGCGGTGATGAGGTAATGCGCATCTCACCATGGTTAACATGCAGGATCTGCGTCGCCTCTTTGACCTTCCACGGTTTGCCGTACGCCACCACCATCCTGAGGAAAATGTCGTAATCCTGCGCGGCTTTCAGTGTGGTATCGAACAGGCATGCTTTAAAACGCCATGCCCATGTAAACACCTGATTACCAATAATATTGCGCTTATAAAACTTGCGTCTGGAGTAAACTGACTTCGGATAGAGCGGCAGACTGGTTGGTTGCGAATACACTTCGCCTTCGCAAACATAATCATTGGCGTACAGAAACGCGTGCGTGACCAGTTGATGACGATGTTGCAGAAACACGCTCAGGCGATTCGGCGTCCATTCATCATCATCATCAATACCCGTAATATATTGCCCACTGGCCTGCATGATGGCCTGATTGCGCACCGCACAGGCCCCGGAGTTCGTCGCGTTATGCGTATAGCACACGCGTGGGTCGTTGAGTTCCTCAACGAACTGCTGCAATTGCTCATACGAGGAAGAACAGTCATCAACAATGATCATCTCCCAGTGAGGATAGTCCTGACGCAACACCGATTTAATCGCCCGAATGGCCAGCTGTTGGCGATTCCAGGTTGGCATGTAAATTGAAATTAGTGGGTTTTCTGTCGTCATTTTCGTTTCCCAAATAAAGTTGCCTGATGGCGCTACGCTTATCAGGCCTACATTCGATATGCGTTGCTGTTCGTTATCTATTTCGAATCCGACGTGTACTCGTATTCGTAGTAACCGTAATCCTGATACCCACTGGCACGGCGGAAGATAGAGTTCAGGATCACCCCCTTCACCTGAATGCCATTTTGCTCAAACCGACTCAGGCTGGTTTCCACCTCTTTCAGCGTATTGACCGCATAACGCGCCACCATCAGCGTGGTGCCGACATGGCGGCCAACAATCGCCGCATCGGTCACCGCCAGTATTGGCGGGGTATCTATCAGCACCAGGTCATAGTGCTCGCTGGCCCACGTAATCAGTTCGCCAAAGCGTTCACTCATCAGAAGCTCTGAAGGGTTAGGAGGGATTTGTCCGCGAGGGATCAGATCAAAATTCGCAATGGAGGTCGGTTTCGCGCAGGAGGTAATATCTCCCTTACCGACGAGGAGCTCGGACAGACCGTTGACGTTATTGGTCCCCAGCAGTTCGTGGGTATAGCCTTTGCGCATGTCGCAGTCGATCAACAGCACGCGTTTATGAGTCTGGCTAATGACCGCCGCCAGGTTAGCGCAGACAAATGTTTTACCTATCGACGGGCTGACGCCGGTCAGCATCAACACGTTGTTGCGCGCCTGCATCATGGCGAAGTGCAAACTGGTACGCAGGCTGCGGACCGCTTCTATGGCGAGATCCGTTGGATTCCCCACCGCCAGTAACTGGCTTTGTTTGTAGCGCTTCACACCTTTAATGGTCTGAACGTTATCACGCGCTTTTTGCCATTCTGAAAGCGGGATGCTGGCATACACGCTGATGCCATGCTCTTCCAGCGCCTGCGGGCTTTCAATGCCGCGATTAAACAGGGAACGCAGCAATACGCCCACCATTGAAAGCATCAAACCAAGAATAATGCTACCGAGAATAATCAACGCCTTTTTCGGCTTCAGCACGCCTGGCTGGGCAATCGCGGGATCGACGATGCGTACATCTCCGACCGTACTCGCCTCGGTGATCTTCAGTTCCTGTTGCTTATTTAACAGCTGCATATAGACCTGCTGACCGGACTCCACATCGCGGGTCAGCCGGACAATTTCCTGCTGCGTTTTCGGCATTGCAGTAACACGTCCGTTCAGCTTGCTTTTCTCATCTTCCAGCGCCTGGCGTTTTTCCAGCAACGTGCGATACGCCGGGTGCGCTTTGGTGAATAACTTGGAGATTTCCGCTTCTTTAAAGGTCAGTTCGTTGAGCTGCGCATCGATATTTACCATGGAGTCCAGCACCGCTTTAGCTTCCAGCGGCAAATCCACGGAGTCTTTATCCTGACGGAAGGCATTCAGCTTGTTTTCAGCAACGTCCAGCCGGTTACGCACCTCAGGCAACTGTTTTGCCAGAAACGCCAGACTTTTAGCGGCCTCTTCTGACTTACGCTCTACGTTTTGTTGCAGATAGTTGCGGGTAATACTGTCGAGGATCTGGCGGATTTGTTCGCGGTCTTCGCCGGTAAAAGTCAGGCTTAATACGCCAGTATCTTTGCCGGTTTCTGTCACCATCAGGTTATTTTGCAGGGTGTTAATCATGCCCAATGTGGAAAATTTGCTGACGGTAAATTGGCTCTCAGGGCTGGCATGAATCGCCTCAACCAGCATCGTCACGCCATCGCGATTCAATAATTGCCCAACCTGACCGCGGGCGCTAAATCCCCCATCACTGACTAATTGATAACTTTTGTCGTTCAGCACGCTTAGCGTAAAGGTCTGTTCCTTCATCGCCTTTGGCAACGTGAAGGTGGTGACATTAACGGTTTCATTCTGACGCCCCATCAACCGATCCCAGCCGGCGCCAAAAATCGGAAATGTATCTTTCGTCACCGCGATATCCAGATTGAGATCGTCTACCGTTTTTCCCAGTACCAGCCGTGACTGAATGAGCTGAATTTCCGCTTCCGAGGCCGGCGGTTTATTCGACAACGCCGAGCCAATATCCTGTACCAGCGAATTCCCGGTATTTTGCTCAATTTGCACCAGCGCATCCGCACTGTAGATCGGCGTGGCAAACAGCGTGTAAACCGCCGCACACACGGCAAAAGCTGTGGTAATCCCAAGTACCCACCAGCGAGCTTCCACCACTGTCCCTACCAGACGACCAATATCGATTTCATCATTGCCCGTAACCGGCGCGGCAGACTGTTTTACTTTTTCTGTCATTGTTTTCCCTGCTCCGCGTTCAATGCCTGAGCCCATTGGCGGGCAGACCGTTCAAGTAATGCGTACACCGCGTCAAACGCATCCCGACTTTTACGGTACGGGTCGGGAATTTCGCGTTCGCTGTCCCAGTGACCAAAGAGCATCACTTTGCCGCGCATCTCCGGCACCATTTCGCACAGGGCTGAGATATGGCGTTTTTCCATGGTCAGGATCAGGTCATACTCCCGGCACATGCGTCCCGAGATCTGCCGGGCACAATGATTTTCCAGTGACAGGTTGTGCGCCTGCGCGACGCTGATAGCACAGGGATCCGCACCTTTACCCACCAGCGCCCCGAGACCCGCAGAAGAGACCGTCAACGCCGGATGAAACTTCCTTAACAAGCGTTCCGCCGTTGGGGAACGGCAAATGTTCCCCACACAGACAACTAATATTTTGTTAAACATGACGATTACCAGTTGTGAAGGTCGCTGGCCGTGTCCGTCATATAGCGAACACCGCTAATGGTCGGCAGCAACTGATTGATCAAACGGTTCCAGCGGGCAACCGGTGCGGTCGTGACATACACCACATCGTAAGGCTGGAGTCGGAATGACGTCGCCATCACCAGCGAAGTCGCATCGGACATATCAAGCTGATAGATATTCGCGATCTTGCCGTTGTTCCCGCTTTCGCCTTTCAACGGACGAATAACGAAAATGCCGCTGGCGTTGGAGGTAGTCAGATCGATACCTTCCGCATTGCCAAGCGCTTCAGTGAGCGTCATACCGCTGAAGTCCATTTTGAGGGTGCTCTGCTTTTTCACTTCCCCCATCACGAAGACTTTCAAATCGTCATTACGCGGAACAAACAGAATGTCGCCAGGATAGAGCAGACGGTTCTGGCTCAGATCGCCATTTTGCATCAGCGCTTGCAGTGAAATACGTTGCTCCTGCCCTTTGTGAGTCAGTACAACATTGCGCCAGTCAGCCGCCTCGGTGAGACCGCCTGCGGCGTTAATGGCATCAAGAATGGTAAGCGGTACGTTGGTGATGGCCTGCTGGCCAGATTTGTTCACCTGCCCGGAGACATAAGCCTTCTGCGAGCGGAAAGCGGCGATATTAACGTCCACCTGCGGGTCAGCGATGTACTTCGCTAAGCGCCCGGTAATATCACTACGAATTTCGGCTAACGTTTTTCCCACCACGCTGACTTTGCCAATATAGGGGTAAAACATGGTGCCATCCGGCTGCACCCAGTTGCCGGTATCGCTTGAGCTACGATACTGCCCGGCCGGGGTTGTAAGTTCAGGATGATCCCAGACGGTCACATTCAGGACATCGCCCGGACCGACCCGATACTGATATCCTGCAATCTCCTGCTCCAGCGACATGTTAGGCTGCGCAACATTAGGACGAGGACGTAATTGCTCGACCAGTCGCGGGGTCAGTGGATAAACATTCACCATCCGGTTGATATCAAAATCAGCGTCCTGCTGTTTAATCACATCTTTGCCCATCGTAGACATATTGCTGCCCGGAAGCACGGTACAACCGTTTATCAAGATTACCGATACCAGGACTGGTATCAATTTAAGTTTGGAGTTCATCATTGATTATTTATCACTTTGGCAGAGTAATTATCACGTGCGTTCTAAATAGCGGCTTCGCCTGTACACATTTACCTTGCCGTTAATTGAAAAGGAATTTAACTGGCATCAATCCTAAAAATAATGGATTCATCTGCGGTCTCTTGACAGAATAATTCAGGCTTGTTTTCAGGTGGCCAGACACGCTACCGCCCCTGGCTTCATTAGCTACCAATGCACTGATTAATTTAAATTTTTATCTTCTCCTTTATTTTCATCACATTCAGAACGGCAACGCATCGGGAATAACGTCACTTGTTGATGAGGAAATATTTATCTTTTGATTATTACCGGAAGAATTGTTGCAGCTAAGTGAATAGCAGGCAAGATAACAAGCCTCCGCTCACTTGCTTTTAAGAATAATATTAAGGCTATAATTTATATATTTTTAGGATTTTATCGATATTGACAGCATTGCTAAATAAATACACCACCTGCGATATTTCCTAAATATAATTAGCTAAAGAAAATTATTTCCTGTAGTTACATTACGGCTATTTCCCGCTGGCATCCTGATATAACCACTAGAGAAATCCCTTTCCGGCATTGCATTTTCCGCCAGTTTTACCCATGATCGAATTGTGACAATTGTCATACAACTATGGGTATAGCATTTACTATGGAATGGATTGCCGATCCGTCAATCTGGGCCGGACTCGTCACGTTAATCGTGATCGAACTTGTTCTTGGCATTGATAATCTTGTTTTTATTGCCATCCTCGCGGAGAAACTCCCTCCTGCCCAGCGGGATAAGGCGCGTATTACCGGGCTCCTGCTGGCAATGGTCATGCGACTGCTGCTGCTGGCATCAATATCCTGGCTGGTGACGCTGACTACGCCACTGTTCAGCATTCGCGGCCTCAGTTTCAGCGCACGCGATCTGATCATGCTGTTCGGCGGTTTCTTCCTGTTGTTTAAAGCCACAATGGAGCTAAACGAACGGCTGGAAGGAAAAGACAGCGACAATCCCACCCAGCGTAAAGGCGCTAAGTTCTGGGGGGTGGTCGCGCAAATAGTGGTGCTGGACGCCATATTCTCTCTGGATTCAGTCATTACAGCCGTCGGGATGGTCGATCACCTGGCGGTGATGATGGCGGCGGTGATTATTGCCATCAGCCTGATGGTGCTCGCCAGCAAGTCGTTGACTCGCTTTGTCAACAGCCATCCAACCATCGTTATTCTGTGCCTGAGCTTCCTGCTGATGATTGGCTTCAGCCTTGTCGCCGAAGGGTTCGGTTTCCACATCCCGAAAGGTTATCTGTACGCCGCTATCGGCTTCTCGGTGATGATCGAAGCCTTGAACCAGCTGGCAATCTTTAACCGTCGTCGCTTCCTGTCAGCTAATCATACCTTGCGCCAGCGCACCGCCGAGGCGGTGATGAGGTTGCTGAGCGGTCAAAAAGAAGATGCCGAACTGGATGCCGAAACCGCTGCTATGCTGGCGGATCATCAGGAAGGGCAGATTTTTGCGCCTCAGGAACGGCGGATGATTGAGCGCGTACTGAATCTTAATCAGCGTACCGTCAGCAGCATAATGACCTCACGCCACGACATTGAACACGTCGATCTCAACGCACCCGAAGCAGAAATTCGCGCTTTACTGGAAAAAAACCAGCATACGCGTCTGGTCGTTACCGGGGAAGACGAGCAGGAAGAACTGCTGGGCGTAGTGCATGTCATCGATCTGCTGCAGCAGTCTCTGCGCGGTGAGCCGCTCGACTTACGCGTTCTGATTCGTCAGCCGCTGGTGTTCCCGGAAACACTGCCGCTGCTTCCGGCGCTGGAGCAGTTCCGTAATGCCCGCACGCACTTCGCTTTTATTGCTGATGAATTTGGTTCTGTAGAAGGGATCGTGACGCTCAGTGACGTGATGGAAACCATCGCCGGTAATCTGCCAAATGAAGTAGAAGAGATTGATGCCCGCCATGATATCCAGAAAAATGCCGATGGTTCGTGGACGGCTAACGGTCACATGCCGCTGGAAGATCTGGTGCAGTACGTCCCTATTCCGTTAGATGAAAAACGTGAATATCACACCATTGCCGGGCTTTTGATGGAATATTTACAGCGTATTCCGAAAACCGGAGAGGAAGTTCAGGTTGGCGACTACCGACTAAAAACCTTGCAGGTGGAAAACCATCGCGTGCAAAAAGTCCAGTTGATACCGCTACACGGTGAAGAAGAGATGGATTACGAGGTGTAAATCACCCGCCGGATGGCGCATCAGCCGCCATCCGGCAATTTGAATCAGAGTTTATCCAGCAACTTCTTAACATCTTTACCGTTGCGGGAGTCTTTATTGCGATCGGCCCAATCGTTCAGACGACGTTTCGCTTCATCCTGCAGATGCTTACGCAACAGCTGATCAACCTGCAAGTTATAGTTCAGCGCCTGCCACTGGCCATAAACCCTGAGAGGAACCGGCGTGGCTTTCAGGAACTTAATCAGCTTGCTTTCGCCATCCCAGCCGCCCAGCACGCGAATGTTAAACTGCGTGTCGCAATTCTGCTTCACCAGATCTAACGTCCCCTTGCCCGTCAGCGCAAGCATCGCAGACTCACCGGCCATGTTATCCAGCGTAAGCTCGCCGTTATCCAGCGTCAGATCGGTTACAAAGCGATCCAGTCGGGTGACGTTATCCAGGTTTTGCTGTGATTTAACATCACCGCCGCTGCGTTCTACGGCTTGTTGTATCATCTGCTGGAAGTTCATCCCTTCCATTCGCGTATCGCTCATTTCGACATGGGCCTGGCCTTGCCAGCTATGACGAAACGCCTGGGCGTCAATATCCGAGCCGGAAAAATCTCCCGCCAGTGACAGCTTACCGGTCAGCGCGATGGGGTAGTTGAAGGCTTTCAGGATTGTGCCAATTTCTACACCTTCCAGTCGCGGATGAAAGACTGCTCGCGGCTCATCTTTTCTGGCGTCCAACGTACCGGGAAGCGAAACATGTCCACCGTCATTTTTCCCTTCCAGTTGCACGACCTTCAGTAAACCAAACTGGTTGTCTATTTTTGCCGAGACATTCTCAAACGCCATTTTACGCCACAATACCTTGTCAGCCTGTAACGTGATGTCTGCCGAGAATCCCTTGAGTCCCTGGTAAGAGACGGCATCAACCTGCGAAGCAATGACGGGACGCGCCAGCGTCGCCTGACCCTGGCCTTGCTGCACCTCACCGTTTGTCGCTGCCACGGCATCGCGTTGCACAATCAGATTGTCCAGATTGAGCTGACCAAATTTCAGGTCGACGAGCCATTCGGGTTTATCTAACAACGACACCTGGGCTTGCCCGGCGAGAGAGCTGTCGTTAGCGGTCAAATGAATTTGGCTAAACGCGAGCTGTTTTTTCTCTTCCAGCCACTGTGCCTGAAGTTGCCCCTCACCTTTAATTCCCTGCGACGGCAAATCGGCCCCCTGTAGTTGCCAGCTTAACTGCTCAATATTAGCGGACAAATTATGCGGGTAGTCGGAGGCATCGACGGTGCCGTTTAAGGATAACGCAAGGTCACGCTGATCGCGGTTCACGCGCCCGGAGAAATCAAACGTACCACGGTGTTGGCTATCCTGTTCCATCTCCAGACGAATATCGCGAACCGTAACCTGCTCGTCGTCTTCATGCTGGAATACCAGAACGCTGTCGGCCACGCGCAGACTGGCGATATCAAACGACCATCCTTTGTCTTCCGCCAGATCGGGCAATGTATTGTCTTTGGGAGCAACGGGCGCATCTTGTCCACGCACCGCCTCAGTTTGCGGGGTCAGTTGAATCACAGCCCCCTTGAGCATCACCTGCTTCACGCTGAGCTGATGACTCAACAACGGCCACAACGCGACGTCGAGACGCATATTGTCGGCACGAATCAGGGGTTCACTGGCACCTTCTGCGGTTAACACCATGCGTCCCGAGAGGATGCTCAGCTGAGGCCATACGTGCCAACGCAGAGGACCATCCAACTGCAGCTGATATCCGCTACGCACAGCAACCTGCTTGACCATATACGCACGGAAATCATTCGGATTCACCAACAGTACTAACGCAGAAAAACCGGCCACCAGCACGACCAGCAGGATCATCAGCGTTGTCAGAAATCGTCTCATGCTATCCCCAATGGACTGAAAACATTCAGTCTTTATCGATCCGGCTGGCAACAGCGCCCTGCTGATCGCGATACTTTGCATCCTGACGACGGTTGTAAGGTCGCGCAGCCGGACCGGAAAGCGGTTCGAAACTCAACGCGCCAATCGGCATGCCTGGGCGCAGGGCCAGCGGTAATTTTCCGGAGTTGTAGAATTCCAGTACGATGCACCCTGACCAGCCCGGATCGATACGGTGTGCGGTAACGTGTACCATCAGTCCCAGACGCGCTAATGAAGAACGTCCATCTAACCAACCGACGAGATCGGAAGGCAACGTCACGGATTCGAACGTCACCGCCAGCGCAAGTTCACCCGGATGCAGGAAAAATGCCTCGCCGTCCTTGAGGACGATTTCATCGCTCATTACACGATCCAGCGCGGCGCTGACTTCATCTTTCGGTCCACTCAAATCGATATACGCCGCCGTATGACCGCGGAACGTACGGAATTTGTTACCAAGACGCACATCTACCGTGGCGCCATTGATTCGCTCGACAGGAGGGCGTGGAGTGATCGACAGGCGACCTTCATCCAACCAGGCTTCAATATCTCGGTCACATAAACGCATGGCACTTTCTCCTTTCGTGCTTCAACCCCTTAATGCCAGGTGCGTTAAGGGTGAACCAGGTTATCACTGAACGGTACACAATTCGCTGAACTTATTCAAAGAACTGGCTGATTTTAGCCTTCAGAATATCGATGGCGATGCGGTTTTTACCCCCGCGCGGCACGATGATGTCGGCGTATTGTTTTGAAGGCTCAATAAATTGCAGGAACATTGGACGTACGGTTTTTTGGTATTGCGCCATCACCGAATCCATAGAACGACCACGCTCGTTCACATCCCGTTTAATACGGCGCATCAGGCAAATATCCAGCGGCGTATCAACAAAAATAGAGAAGTTCATCTCGTCACGCAAACGCGCGTCTGTCAGCAGCAGAATGCCTTCCAGGATGATCACTTTCTTGGGTTCGATATGAATAGTGTCTTGCGTGCGCGTATGCTCAACATAGCTGTAAACGGGGAGTTCAATGGCGCTTCCGCGTTTAAGCGTTTGTAGATGTTGAAACAGCAGACTGTGATCCATCGCGTTCGGATGGTCGTAGTTGGTTTTTACACGTTCTTCCATCGACAGATGGCTTTGATCTTTGTAATAGCTGTCTTCGGGAATAACGCCAATATGTTCGTCACCGACTTGTTCACGTAATTCGCGATAAAGCGTGCTGGCAATAAGACTCTTGCCGGAAGCCGATGCGCCGGCGATGCCGATAATGACGCACTGATGGGACTGATCAGTCATAAATTTAGCGACCTGATTAACCTGGATGTAAGGAAGGGCGGCGTCGAAACGCCAAACGCGGCAATTATAGGGATTTCAGCGGCGCGATGCCAGTCCAGCCTGCACCAATGCTTTCCTTGTCGCAAATTAAAATGATCAGTTTTAAAGCAGGTGCTAAATTTATCTATCAGCCTTAGGAATTAATAGCTTGAGAGTGTTAATTTATGAGCAGCTGGCGTATAAATTGTAAATTGTTTGTACTAGCATAATCGCAGATTAAACATGATGTATCCGGCATATCTCCCGGACGACATCGGCTATTTGGGTAGAGTGGTAATGAGTAAACAATCCCAACATGTTTTAGTTACCTTACCTCATCCTCTACTGCGCATGGCCAGTTTAGGTCTGGTGGCTTTCATTTTTACGCTATTCTCGCTGGAACTGTCACGTTTCGGTGCGCAACTGGCCCCGCTTTGGTTCCCAACGTCAATCATGATGGTGGCTTTTTACCGTCATGCGGGAAAGATGTGGCCGGGAATCGCGCTGGCTTGTTCATTTGGTAATATCGGCGCGTCCTTACTCTTCTTCCCCGGTGAATCGCTGAGCTTCACCTATACGGCCATCAACATTATTGAGGCTGTCGTTGGCGCAATGCTATTGCGGAAACTGCTGCCCTGGTACAACCCCTTACAAAATCTTAACGACTGGGCGCGCCTGGCATTTGGCAGCGCCGTGGTTCCCCCTGTGTTGGGCGGCTTGTTACTGTGGTTATTGCTGCCAAAGGAAACCTCGTTAAATACTTTTCTTATTTGGGTCCTGTCAGAATCCATCGGCGCGCTGGCGCTGGTGCCGTTAGGTTTGCTGTTTAAGCCACATTATTTGCTCCGCCACCGCGACCCGCGGTTACTGCTGGAAACCGTCATCACACTTCTGGTGACCTTGACGTTCAGTTGGCTGTCCATGATGTATCTTCCATGGCCTTTTACCTGCGTTATCGTCCTGTTGATGTGGAGCGCTGTTCGCCTGCCGCGAATGGAGGCATTTTTAATTTTCCTCAGCACCGTGATGATGGTCTCGATGATGTTGGCCGCAGACCCTTCTCTGCTCTACATCCCCAAACCCAACTTGATGACCAGCCTGCCGTGGCTGCCGTTTTTGATGATCCTGCTGCCGGCCAATATGATGACGATGGTGATGTACGCGTTTCGGGCCGAACGCAAACATATCTCTGAAAGCGAATCGCGCTTTCGCAATGCCATGGAATATTCCGCGATTGGTATGGCGCTGGTGGGGACCGAAGGGCAATGGCTCCAGGCGAATAAAGCGTTGTGCCAGTTTCTGGGTTACAGCCAGGATGAGCTACGTTCGCTAACCTTCCAGCAATTAACCTGGCCGGAAGATCTGAACAATGATCTCGAACAGCTGGATATGCTGGCACGCGGAGAAATCAACAGCTACTCCATGGAAAAACGTTATTACACGCGCTCCGGTGATGTCGTCTGGGCCTTGCTGGCCGTTTCGTTGGTGCGTCATAGCGACAATACCCCCCTCTACTTTATTGCGCAGGTTGAGGATATTAACGATCTGAAGCATACCGAGTGGATTAACAAGCGGCTGATGGAGCGCATTACCCTCGCCAACGAAGCCGGGGGAATTGGCATCTGGGAATGGGAGCTACAGCCTGACGTAATCAGTTGGGATAAGCGCATGTTTGATTTGTATGAAGTCCCTGCGCATATCAAACCCAGCTGGCAAGTCTGGTATGACTGCGTTGTGCCCGAAGATCGTGAACATGCTAAAAATGTCATTCGCGATTCGCTGGCCGCACGGGCCCCCTTTAAGCTCGAGTTTCGTATTGCGGTCAAAGATGGCGTGCGGCATATCCGCTCACTGGCAAACCGGGTACTGAATAAAGACGGTGAAGTTGAACGCTTCCTTGGCATCAATATGGATATGACCGAGGTGAAGCAGCTTAACGAAGCGTTGTATCAGGAAAAAGAACGTCTGCACATTACGCTGGATTCGATTGGCGAAGCGGTGATTTGTATTGATGTTGATATGAACGTGACCTTTATGAATCCGGTCGCAGAGAAAATGAGCGGCTGGCAGCAGGAAAGCGCCATCGGCATTCCGCTGCTGACGGTACTACGTATTACTTTCGGCGACAACGGTCCGCTGATGGAAAATATCTACAGTGCTGACATGTCGCGTACGGCCATCGAGCAGGAAGTCGTTCTGCATTGTCGCAACGGCAGCAGTTATGACATTCAGTACAGCATCACCCCCCTTAGTACTCTCGATGGCGGCAGCATTGGCTCGGTGCTGGTGATTCAGGATGTCACCGAATCACGTAAAATGCTGCGCCAGCTTAGCTATAGCGCCTCGCATGACGATCTGACGCAGTTGGCAAACCGCGTCAGCTTCGAAAATCATCTAAAGCAGTTACTGCATACGGTTCACGACACGCACCAACAGCATGCTTTGGTTTTTATCGATCTCGATCGTTTTAAAGCCGTAAACGATAGCGCCGGTCACGCCGCAGGCGATGCCCTGCTACGCGAACTCTCTTCACTGATGCTAAGCATGCTGCGTTCCAGCGATATGCTGGCGCGCCTTGGCGGCGACGAGTTTGGTCTGTTGCTGCCGGATTGTAATATCGAAAGCGCCCGCTTTATCTCAGGTCGCATCATCAGCGCCATCAACGATTATCATTTCATGTGGGAAGGCCGCTTGCACCGTATTGGCGCCAGTGCGGGGATTACGCTCATTGATGAAAAAAACCATGTCGCCAGCGACGTCATGTCTCAGGCGGATATTGCCTGTTATGCGGCGAAGAACAGTGGGCGTGGGCGAGTCTGCGTGTATGAACCCCAGCAAAGCGAGGCTCATGCTGCGCGAAGCCAACTGTCATTGGATGAACAAAGACACACCATTACGCACAATCCAATGTTAATCATCGCCAGGGGCGTGGCCTCCCCGCGTATACCAGAGACGTTTAGCTTCTGGCTCCTCTCGCTGCGTTTAGGGACAGCTGAAGGGGAGATTATTGAAGAACACGCTTTCCGTGCCGGGCTGGTCGATCCTACATTAAATCAGGCGCTTGACCGCCGGGTATTCACCGAGTTCTTCCAGAGTGCTGCCCCGGCCGTCGCCAGTAAGGGACTCAGCATTGCCCTGCCCCTTTCCGCCGCCGGGCTGCTGAATACAGAACTTGTTGACGAGCTGCTGGGGCAACTGCAAAGAAGTCCGTTACCACCACGACTGCTGCACCTGACCGTTCCGTCTAACGTGATAAAAACAAACCCAACGCAGGCTATATCCACATTACATCGACTGCGTCAGTGCGGATGTCGAATTATTTTAAGTCATGTCGGTCGCGATTTAGAGCTGTTTGACAACCTGAAGTATCGCATGGTTGATTACCTGCTGCTCGACAGCGAGCTAAGTGCCAGCGCCCACGGTAACGTGATTGACGAAATGTGGGTGTCCATTATCCAGGGCCATGCTCAGCGTCTGGACATTAAAACCATCGCCGGCCCGGTGCAGTTGCCGCTGATCATGGATGCGCTTTCTGGCATCGGGATTGATATGATTTATGGCGATATCATTGCCGACGCCCAACCGCTGGATCTGCTACTGAATACCAGTAATTTCGCCATCAACTGACGGCTGCCAGCCATCCGTATACCAGATATGTAATAACGCATAGGAGCGCCAGGGTTTCCAGCGCTCTGCATACCGCCGTATCTGGGCGGGCGTCATGCCGGCAAAACGTTGTTTAATCAGATAGTCATCCGGCAGAAAAACATCTTTCGCCTGCCAGCCCCGCAGCGCAAAGTAGTTGGCGGTCCAGCGCCCTATTCCGGGGAACGTTTGCAGATGTTTGACGCCTTGCTCGATATCGGCAGGCGCTTGCGTCGCAAGCGTTCCATCCAGCGTCGCGCGAGCCAGATGAATTAACGCTTCAGCGCGTTTGAGCGGCATCCCTAACGCTTTCAGGTGTAATGGTTCAGCATCAGCGAGCGCTTCAGGGGTAGGGAAACACACATACTCTGGGGCATCCTCCAGCGTTTGCCCATAAGTATGCGCCACTTTCGCCGTCAGTTTCGCCGCCATAGCCACGCTGACTAACTGCCCTAAAATCGCTCGTACTCCTTGTTCAAAAGCATCGACACTGCCCGGCAAACGCAGTCCCGGACGCGCTGCTCCAAGGCTTCCCAGCGCGCTGGCTATTTGCTGCGGGCAACAGGTAAGATCGAATAAACGTGTCATTTTAGCCAGACACTCTGCGGCAACCGGCTGTAGCCCCTGACTCAACGTCACGTGTAGTTGATGGGTGTGTAGATCCGGTATCACGCGCACCAGACCACGATGATTCCCGACGGACAGGCTTCTGACATAACGCAGATCCCCCACGGTTTCTACCCCTTCCACCGCACGGGCGGCCAGGAACCCCAGCATCCAGGGCCAGTCGTAAGGCGGTTGCCAACTCAGCGTGAACATTGCATTTTCCTTTTCCAGCAAACCTACAGCATAAACGGTATTCAAACGATACGCCTTGCTTTCATATTCCAGTTGTCGGGACGTCAACATTTCGTTAAAGTCACGCCCCTTCTTCACTGGCATGGGGATTTTTACGGTGTTTATTGGTTTTGACTACGGTACGGCAAACTGTTCAGTGGCCGTTATGCGAGACGGGCAGCCACAGTTGCTCAAAATGGAAAATAACAGCACGCTTCTGCCCTCAATGCTTTGTGCGCCAACACGCGAAGCGGTCAGTGAATGGCTGTATCGGCATCACGACGTTCCAACCACGGATGATGAAACGCAGGCGTTACTGCGCCGTGCGATGCGCTATAACCGCGAAGAAGATATCGATGTTAATGCCAACAGCGTGCAGTTCGGTCTGGCTTCGCTGGGTCACTATATTGACGATCCGGAAGAGGTGTACTTCGTTAAATCACCAAAATCCTTTCTCGGTGCCAGCGGTCTGAAACCGCAGCAGGTTGCGCTGTTTGAGGATCTGGTCTGTGCCATGATGCTGCATATTCGTAATCAGGCACAAAGCCAGTTGCCGGAAGCCATCACCCAGGCCGTTATTGGTCGCCCAATCAACTTTCAGGGTTTAGGTGGCGATGACGCCAATATTCAGGCGCAAGGTATCCTTGAACGTGCGGCAAAACGCGCTGGTTTTCAGGATGTCGTCTTTCAGTACGAACCGGTAGCAGCTGGTCTGGATTACGAAGCCACGCTGCAGGAAGAAAAACGCGTATTGGTCGTGGACATTGGCGGGGGTACAACCGACTGTTCATTGTTGCTAATGGGACCACAATGGCATCAACGCGCCGATCGCGAAAACAGCCTGCTGGGGCACAGCGGCTGCCGCGTAGGCGGGAACGATCTGGATATTGCACTGGCCTTTAAACACTTGATGCCGCTCCTCGGCATGGGTGGAGAAACGGAAAAAGGCATCGCCTTACCTATTCTGCCCTGGTGGAACGCGGTCGCGATTAACGATGTCCCCGCGCAAAGTGAGTTCTACAGTAGTGCCAACGGACGCTTATTAAACGATCTTGTACGTGACGCCCGGGAAGCCGATAAAGTCGCGCTGTTACTCAAAGTCTGGCGCGAGCGTCTGAGTTACCGCCTGGTGCGCAGCGCAGAAGAGAGCAAAATCGCGCTGTCCGACCAGAGCATAGTTACGGCGGCGCTACCGTTTATCAGCGAAACGCTGGCCACCGATATCAGTCAACACGGACTGGAAGCTGCGCTCAATCAGCCTCTGGCGCGTATTCTCGAGCAGGTGCAACTGGCGCTGGAAAACGCGCAGGAAAAACCGGACGTGATTTACCTGACCGGCGGCAGCGCGCGTTCGCCGTTGATCAAAAAAGCTCTCGCAGAGCAGCTCCCGGGCATCCCAATTGCCGGTGGCGATGATTTCGGTTCCGTTACCGCTGGATTGGCCCGCTGGGCTGAGGTTGTTTTCCGCTAAGCCGCTCGCAAGCTGAAAGGTGTGCATATTGACATCACCGTTGCTGTGGCTTATTTTCAGGAGTGAGGGTTAGGGAGGGTTTCCCCTCCCCCTGGTGTCTTAGTAAGCCGCGAAGCTAATGACTAAGAATATCACCAGTATGATGACGTGCTTCATCATAACCCTTTCCTTATTCTGGCCCCTTCCTCGGGAGGGGCTTTCCCGTTTCAGCGTCCCGCTGAAATCTCTGGCTTACCTCCTTTTTGCGTTGAACGCACTCTAACGCACTATTTCTTGTTCGCCGTTTTCAGCGCTAAATGTTGCGTAACGCCTCGCAAAGCCGCATCAGCATTCAGACGAATCCCGACAGTGTTTCATAATTCCTCCATTTTTCTCCCTTGTTCGCTGGCTAAACTAGTATCATTCCGCGAATCGTTTCAGGATGAGAAACCCATAACAATGAAAGGCAGTAACAAATCCCGCTGGGTGATAGCAACTGTGATCGTCGTGACCGCCATCGCCGCATTCTGGTTCTGGCAAAGCCGCAGTGAACCCCAGGGCACCGCACCCGGCGCGACCAAACCAGCGCAGCACTCGCCAGGAGCTGGGCGTCGTGGTATGCGTTCCGGGCCGTTGGCTCCCGTTCAGGCCGCCACCGCCACCGAGGAAGCCGTTCCACGTTATCTGACGGGGCTAGGCACTATTACTGCCGCCAATACCGCTACGGTGCGAAGCCGGGTAGATGGCCAGCTCATCGCGTTACACTTCGCGGAAGGGCAACAGGTAAAAGCCGGCGACTTGCTGGCAGAGATAGACCCCAGCCAATTTAAAGTTGCTCTGGCTCAGGCGCAGGGGCAACTGGCAAAAGATAAAGCCACGCTGGCGAATGCCCGTCGCGATCTTGCGCGTTATCAGCAGTTGGTAAAAACCAATCTGGTCTCCCGCCAAGAGCTGGATGCCCAACAGGCGCTGGTAAATGAGACGTTAGGGACAATCAAAGCGGATGAAGCCAGCGTCGCCAGCGCCCAATTGCAGCTCGACTGGAGCCGTATAACCGCGCCTGTCGATGGACGGGTCGGTCTGAAACAGGTGGATGTTGGCAACCAGATTTCCAGCGGTGATACCACCGGCATCGTCGTCATTACACAAACCCACCCCATCGACTTGATATTCACCTTACCCGAAAACGACATCGCCACCGTGTTGCGGGCGCAAAAATCGGGGAACCCGCTGAAGGTCGAAGCCTGGGACCGTACTAATTCGCAAAAACTCAGCGAAGGCGTCCTGCTGAGCCTCGACAATCAAATCGACGCAACTACCGGAACCATCAAAGTTAAGGCCCGGTTTAACAATCAGGATGATGCCTTATTCCCAAATCAGTTCGTTAATGCCCGCATGCTGGTCGACACGGAACAAAATGCTGTTGTCATCCCCACTGCTGCCCTGCAAATGGGTAATGAAGGTCACTTTGTCTGGGTGCTGAACAGCGACAATAACGTCAGTAAACACCTGGTTAAACCGGGTATCCAGGATAGCCAGAAAGTGGTGATTACCGCCGGACTGTCCGTGGGCGATCGCGTAGTGACCGACGGTATTGACCGCCTGACGGAAGGGGCCAAAGTTGAAGTCGTAGAGGCGCACGACACCTCTGTAACAGACGAAAAAACTACGCCGCGCGGCTACGGAAAAAAAGGAGCTAACTCCTGATGCAGGTGTTACCTCCTGGCAACTCAGGCGGCCCCTCGCGCCTGTTTATTCTGCGCCCCGTCGCCACCACGCTGCTGATGGTCGCCATTTTATTGGCAGGTATTATTGGTTATCGTTTCCTGCCGATCGCCGCTTTACCAGAAGTGGATTACCCCACAATTCAGGTCGTAACGCTCTACCCCGGCGCCAGCCCGGACGTTATGACTTCGGCGGTAACCGCGCCGCTTGAGCGTCAGTTTGGACAAATGTCCGGCTTAAAACAGATGTCCTCGCAAAGCTCCGGCGGCGCTTCGGTCGTCACGTTGCAGTTTCAACTGACGCTCCCGCTGGATGTCGCCGAGCAGGAAGTTCAGGCCGCCATTAATGCCGCCACCAATTTATTACCGGGCGATCTGCCTAACCCGCCGGTCTACAGTAAAGTAAACCCGGCGGATCCACCGATCATGACGCTGGCTGTCACCTCCAGCGCGATGCCGATGACGCAGGTGGAAGATATGGTCGAAACCCGCGTCGCCCAGAAAATCTCTCAGGTTTCGGGCGTGGGTCTGGTGACGCTTTCCGGTGGGCAACGTCCGGCTGTTCGCGTGAAGCTTAATGCGCAGGCCATTGCCGCGCTCGGTCTGACCAGCGAAACCATCCGTACGGCCATTACCGGCGCCAACGTCAACTCGGCTAAAGGCAGTCTTGATGGCCCAACGCGTGCCGTCACGCTCTCAGCTAACGACCAGATGCAGTCTGCGGATGAATATCGTCAGCTTATTATTGCCTATAAAAACGGCGCGCCGGTTCGTCTGGGCGATGTCGCAAACGTTGAGCAAGGGGCAGAAAATAGCTGGCTGGGCGCATGGGCCAATAAGCAACAAGCCATTGTGATGAATGTTCAGCGCCAGCCGGGGGCAAACATCATTTCCACTGCTGACAGCATCCGCCAAATGTTGCCGCAGCTCACTGAAAGCCTGCCTAAATCAGTAAAGGTCAGCGTGCTTTCCGATCGTACAACCAATATTCGTGCATCCGTAGCCGACACCCAGTTTGAGCTGATGCTGGCGATTGCGCTGGTTGTTATGATTATCTACCTGTTTCTGCGCAATATCCCGGCAACGATTATACCCGCGGTCGCTGTGCCGCTGTCGCTAATCGGCACCTTCGCGGTAATGGTTTTTCTTGATTTCTCTATCAATAACCTGACCTTAATGGCGCTAACCATCGCCACCGGCTTTGTGGTGGATGACGCCATCGTGGTGATTGAGAACATTTCACGTTATATCGAAAAAGGCGAAAAACCGCTGACCGCCGCCCTGAAAGGTGCGGGCGAGATTGGTTTTACCATCATCTCTCTGACATTTTCGCTGATCGCCGTGCTGATCCCACTGTTGTTTATGGGCGATATTGTCGGGCGATTGTTCCGCGAGTTTGCCGTAACGCTGGCCGTGGCGATACTGATTTCTGCGGTAGTGTCGCTCACCCTCACGCCGATGATGTGCGCCCGCATGCTCAGTCAGGCATCGTTACGTAAACAGAACCGCTTCTCGCGCGCCTCGGAACGGATGTTTGATCGCATTATCGCCGGGTACGGGCACTGGCTGGCTAAAGTGCTTAACCATCCGTGGCTGACGCTCAGCGTGGCGCTTGGCACGCTGGCGCTAAGCGTCATGCTGTGGGTCTTTATTCCAAAAGGCTTCTTCCCGATACAGGATAACGGTATCATCCAGGGCACGCTGCAGGCACCGCAGTCCAGCTCGTTTGCCAGCATGGCCCAGCGTCAGCGTCAGGTCTCAGATGTCATCCTGCAAGATCCGGCGGTTGAGAGCCTGACCGCTTTTGTTGGCGTGGACGGCACCAATCCGGCATTAAACAGCGCACGTATGCAAATCAACCTTAAGCCACTGGATGAACGCGATGATCGCGTGCAGAAAGTGATCGCGCGGTTACAAGAGGCAGTAAACAACGTTCCCGGCGTCGACCTCTATCTGCAGCCTACGCAAGACCTGACGATTGATACTCAGGTCAGCCGGACGCAATATCAATTCACGCTGCAAGCAACCTCCCTGGATGCGCTCAGCACCTGGGTTCCCCAACTGTTGGAAAAGCTACAACAGCTACCGCAGGTGTCTGATGTCAGCAGTGACTGGCAGGACAAAGGGCTGGTAGCCTATGTGAACGTCAATCGCGACAGCGCCAGCCGTTTAGGTATCAGCATGGCAGATGTCGATAACGCCCTGTACAACGCCTTCGGCCAACGCCTGATTTCAACCATCTATACGCAGGCAAACCAGTATCGCGTCGTGTTAGAACATGACACCGACACGACGCCAGGGCTTGCGGCTATGGAGACTATTCGTCTGACCAGTAGCGACGGCGGCGTGGTGCCGCTCAGCGCTATCGCCAGCATTGAACAGCGTTTTGCTCCGCTGTCGATTAACCATCTCGATCAGTTTCCGGTGACAACCATCTCGTTCAATGTGCCAGACGACTATTCATTGGGCGATGCGGTACAGGCGATTCTGGATGCCGAAAAAACGCTTAACCTGCCAGCGAACATTACCACCCAGTTTCAGGGCAGTACGTTGGCCTTCCAGGCCGCGCTGGGTAACACTATCTGGCTGATTGTGGCGGCGGTTGTCGCGATGTATATCGTACTCGGCGTGCTGTATGAAAGCTTTATTCACCCGATAACCATTCTCTCCACGCTGCCCACGGCGGGCGTTGGCGCACTGCTGGCGTTAATGATTGCCGGCAGCGAACTGGACGTCATTGCGATTATCGGCATTATTTTGCTCATCGGTATCGTCAAGAAAAACGCCATCATGATGATCGACTTTGCCCTGGCCGCAGAGCGCGAACAGGGTATGGCGCCGCGTGAAGCTATCTTCCAGGCCTGTCTGCTGCGTTTTCGCCCGATCCTGATGACCACGCTGGCGGCGCTGCTGGGCGCATTGCCCCTGATGTTAAGCACCGGCGTGGGCGCAGAGTTACGCCGTCCATTAGGGATTGGCATGGTCGGCGGTCTGCTGGTAAGCCAGGTATTAACCCTGTTCACCACCCCAGTGATTTATCTGCTGTTTGACCGTTTATCGCTGTATGTGAAAAGCCGCTTCCCACGTCAGGAAGAGGAAGCGTAAATGAAATTTTTCGCGCTTTTCATTCATCGTCCGGTGGCGACTATTCTCATTTCTGTGGCCATCACTCTGTGCGGCATACTGGGTTTTCGTCTGCTGCCGGTGGCCCCGCTGCCGCAGGTGGATTTCCCGGTGATTATGGTCAGCGCCTCATTACCCGGCGCGTCTCCCGAAACGATGGCCTCCTCTGTCGCCACCCCGCTGGAACGCTCTCTGGGCCGCATCGCGGGCGTGAACGAAATGACCTCAAGCAGCTCGCTTGGCAGCACACGCATCATTCTCGAATTTAAATTCGACCGTGACATCAACGGCGCTGCGCGAGACGTTCAGGCCGCAATCAACGCCGCACAAAGCCTGCTGCCTAGCGGAATGCCCAGTCGCCCAACGTACCGCAAAGCTAACCCTTCCGACGCGCCGATCATGATCCTGACGCTCACTTCTGATACGTATTCCCAGGGTGAACTGTACGATTTTGCGTCGACCCAACTGGCGCAAACCATCGCGCAAATCGACGGCGTGGGTGACGTGGACGTGGGAGGAAGTTCTCTGCCTGCCGTGCGCGTAGGACTCAACCCACAAGCGCTGTTTAACCAGGGCGTATCGCTGGACGACGTGCGTAGCGCAATCGACAACGCCAACGTGCGTAAACCGCAGGGAGCTATCGAGAGTGAAACCCATCGTTGGCAGGTACAAACCAACGATGAGCTGAAAACGGCAGCCGAATACCAACCGATTATCATCCACTACAATAACGGCGCTGCGGTGCGGTTAGGTGACGTTGCGTCTGTGAGCGACTCGGTACAGGACGTGCGCAACGCGGGGATGACCAATGCCAAACCGGCCATCCTGCTGATGATCCGCAAGCTGCCGGAAGCCAATATCATTCAGACGGTAGACAGCATCCGGGCCAAATTGCCGGAATTACAAACCCTGGTCCCGGCCGCTATCGATCTGCAAATCGCCCAGGACCGATCGCCGACCATTCGCGCCTCGCTGGAGGAAGTTGAACAGACGCTGATTATCTCCGTGGCGCTGGTTATCCTGGTGGTCTTTGTCTTTCTGCGTTCCGGACGCGCAACCCTCATCCCCGCCGTCGCGGTTCCGGTCTCGCTAATCGGCACATTTGCCGCCATGTATTTGTGCGGATTCAGCCTGAACAACCTGTCGTTAATGGCGCTAACCATTGCCACGGGTTTTGTCGTCGATGACGCCATCGTGGTACTGGAAAACATAGCCCGCCACCTCGAGGCGGGAATGAAACCACTTCAGGCCGCGCTACAGGGCACGCGCGAGGTGGGCTTTACGGTTCTCTCCATGAGCCTGTCGCTGGTCGCGGTATTCCTACCGCTGTTGCTGATGGGCGGCCTGCCGGGGCGATTGCTGCGCGAATTTGCCGTCACGCTGTCGGTGGCAATCGGCATTTCCCTGCTGGTGTCACTGACATTAACGCCAATGATGTGTGGCTGGATGCTCAAATCCAGCGCCCCGCGCGAACAAACGCGTAAGCGGGGATTTGGTCGCGTGTTAGTGGCGCTGCAACAGGGCTACGGCACATCGCTTAAATGGGTGCTGCGCCATACGCGGCTGGTGGGCGTGGTATTACTCGGCACCATTGCGCTGAACATTTGGCTCTACATTTCCATCCCAAAAACCTTCTTCCCTGAGCAGGATACAGGCGTATTGATGGGCGGGATCCAGGCTGACCAAAGCATCTCTTTCCAGGCGATGCGCGGCAAACTGCAAGACTTTATGCAGATCATCCGCGACGATCCGGCGGTGAATAACGTCACTGGCTTCACCGGTGGTTCCCGGGTCAATAGCGGGATGATGTTTATTACCCTCAAACCACGCGATGAACGCCGTGAAAGCGCTCAACAGGTGATCGACCGCCTGCGCGTCGCGCTGGCCAAAGAGCCGGGCGCGAATCTGTTTCTGATGGCGGTGCAGGATATTCGCGTCGGTGGACGCCAGGCCAACGCCAGCTATCAGTACACACTGCTGTCCGACGATCTGGCGGCGCTACGTGAATGGGAACCTAAAATTCGCAAGGCGTTAGCCGCCCTGCCCCAACTGGCGGATGTCAACTCCGATCAACAGGACAATGGCGCGGAGATGAATCTGATTTACGATCGCGACACCATGTCGCGTCTGGGAATCGATGTTGCCGCCGCCAACAGCCTGTTGAATAACGCTTTCGGACAACGGCAGATTTCGACAATTTATCAACCGATGAACCAGTACAAAGTGGTGATGGAGGTTGATCGACGTTACACCCAGGACATCAGCGCGCTGGACAAAATGTTCGTCATCAACAATGACGGTAAGGCGATCCCGTTATCGTACTTTGCCAAATGGCAACCGGCGAATGCCCCGCTGTCGGTGAATCATCAGGGCTTGTCCGCCGCGTCAACGGTGTCGTTTAACCTGCCGACAGGTTCTTCACTTTCTGAAGCGACGGAGGCCATCAACAGAACGATGACCCAGCTTGGCGTTCCCTCGACGGTTCGCGGCAGTTTTGCCGGTACGGCACAGGTCTTTCAGGACACCATGAACTCGCAGGTGATCCTGATTATCGCCGCCATCGCAACGGTCTACATCGTGTTGGGCATGTTGTATGAAAGTTATGTTCACCCGCTGACTATTCTTTCCACACTGCCTTCAGCGGGCGTTGGGGCTTTACTGGCGCTGGAGCTGTTCAATGCCCCGTTCAGCCTAATAGCCCTGATAGGGATCATGCTATTAATTGGCATTGTGAAGAAAAACGCCATCATGATGGTCGATTTTGCGTTGGAAGCGCAAAGAAACGGTAAGTTGCCACCGGAGGAAGCCATTTTCCAGGCTTGCCTGTTACGCTTTCGCCCAATAATGATGACCACGCTGGCTGCGCTGTTTGGCGCGCTGCCGCTTGTGTTATCAGCAGGTGATGGCTCCGAACTGCGCCAGCCTTTGGGGATCACCATCGTCGGCGGGCTGGTGGTAAGTCAACTCCTGACGCTGTACACCACACCCGTGGTCTATCTCTTTTTCGACCGTCTGCGTCTGCGTTTTTCACGTAAAAATAGCAAACCGGTAGCAGAGTTATGACAGAACTTCCCGACAGCACCCGCTGGCAACTTTGGATTGTGGCATTCGGCTTTTTTATGCAGTCGCTGGATACCACCATCGTCAATACCGCGCTTCCTTCGATGGCCGCCAGCCTCGGAGAAAGCCCGTTACATATGCATATGGTCATTGTGTCATATGTATTAACCGTTGCCGTAATGCTGCCCGCCAGCGGATGGCTGGCGGACAAAGTTGGCGTGCGCAATATCTTCTTCACCGCCATCATCCTGTTTACGCTTGGCTCGCTGTTTTGCGCCTGGTCCAGCACGCTCAACGAGCTGGTGATGGCGCGCGTCTTACAAGGCGTTGGTGGCGCGATGATGGTGCCGGTTGGCAGACTAACGGTGATGAAAATCGTCCCGCGTGAGCAATATATGGCGGCGATGACGTTTGTCACGTTACCCGGCCAGATTGGCCCATTGCTGGGTCCGGCGTTAGGCGGCGTTCTGGTTGAGTATGCCTCCTGGCACTGGATATTTTTGCTGAACATTCCGGTTGGCATTGTCGGCGCGATAGCAACGTTAATGCTGATGCCCAACTACACCATGCAAACGCGACGCTTCGATCTTTCGGGATTCGCGATGCTGGCGGTCGGCATGGCGGTGCTAACGCTGGCGCTCGATGGCAGTAAAGGAACCGGCATCTCCGGTATCACGCTGGCGGTGCTGGTTATCTGCGGGGCGTTGGCTATTGCGCTATATCTGAAACACGCCCATCGTAATCCACGCGCGCTGTTTAGTCTGAATCTGTTTCACACACCAACCTTCTCGTTAGGTCTGCTCGGCAGTTTTGCCGGACGTATCGGCAGCGGTATGCTGCCGTTTATGACGCCAGTGTTTTTACAGATTGGACTCGGTTTTTCACCTTTTCATGCCGGGCTGATGATGGTCCCGATGGTGCTCGGCAGTATGGGCATGAAGCGCATCGTGGTACAGGTCGTTAACCGCTTTGGCTACCGCCGCGTACTGGTCACTACAACGCTTGGCCTGTCTCTGGTCAGCCTGTTGCTGATGACCACCGCGCTGCTCGGCTGGTATTACGCCCTGCCCTTTGTGCTGTTCTTACAGGGAATGGTCAACTCAACGCGTTTTTCATCCATGAATACCCTTACACTTAAAGACCTGCCAGACGATCTTGCCAGCAGCGGCAACAGCCTGCTGTCGATGATCATGCAATTGTCGATGAGTATCGGGGTGACTATCGCTGGCCTGTTGCTAGGCATGTTTGGTCAGCAGCATATCGCTATCGACAGCGGCAGTACGCATACCGTCTTTATGTATACCTGGCTGTGCATTGCATTCATTATTGCTCTGCCCGCCATTATTTTTGCCCGCGTGCCGAACGACACGCAAACTAACGCGGTGATCTCACGGCGCAAAAGGAGCACCTGATGAAGTTCTGGCGGCCCGGTATCACCGGCAAACTGTTTCTGGCGATTTTCGCCACCTGCATTGTGTTGCTGATCAGTATGCACTGGGCCGTACGCATTAGCTTCGAACGTGGTTTTATTGACTATATCAAACACGGTAACGAGCAGCGTCTGCAAATGCTCAGCGACGCGTTGAGCGAGCAGTATGAGCAGCATGGCAACTGGCGGTTCTTACGCAATAACGATCGCTTTGTTTTTCAGATCCTGCGCTCTTTTGAACACGACAACGACGATGATAAACCCGGTCCCGGCATGCCGCCGCACGGCTGGCGTACCCAGTTTTGGGTTGTTGATCAAAACGCTCGCGTGTTGGTCGGTCCGCGCGCTCCGGTCCCTCACGACGGTATGCGCCATCCTATCCGCGTCAACGGTAGCGAAGTGGGTGCCGTGATTGCTTCTCCCGTAGAGCGCTTAACGCGAAATACGGATATCAATTTCGACATGCAGCAAAGACGCTCCAGTTGGCTTATCGTCGCGCTCTCCACGATTCTGGCGGCGCTGGCAACATTTACGCTGGCGCGCGGCCTGTTGGCCCCGGTCAAACGACTGGTGGAAGGCACGCATAAACTGGCTGCAGGCGATTTCACCACCCGCGTTGCGCCGACCAGTACCGATGAGCTGGGCAAACTGGCGCAAGATTTCAACCAGCTTGCCAGTACGCTGGAAAAAAACCAGCAGATGCGGCGTGATTTTATGGCCGATATTTCTCACGAACTGCGTACGCCGTTGGCGGTGCTACGCGGCGAGCTGGAAGCTATTCAGGATGGCGTACGCCAGTTTACCCCCGACTCCGTGACCTCTTTACAGGCCGAAGTCGCAACGCTCACCAAACTGGTGGACGATCTTCATCAGCTCTCCATGTCCGATGAAGGCGCGCTGGCCTACCAGAAAACATCGCTGGATCTTATTCCCCTGCTGGAAGTGGCAAGCGGTGCATTTCGTGAACGCTTTGCCAGCCGGGGATTGACGATACAACTTTCTCTCCCGGACAGTATGACGGTATTTGGCGACAGGGATCGTCTGATGCAGCTGTTCAACAATCTGCTGGAAAACAGCTTGCGCTACACCGACAACGGCGGCGGGCTGCATATCAGCGCTGAACAACGTGAACGAATGGTGTTATTAACCTTCGCTGATTCCGCTCCCGGCGTGAGTGAAGAGCAGTTGCAGAAGCTGTTTGAACGGTTTTATCGCACTGAAGGCTCGCGTAACCGAGCCAGCGGTGGTTCCGGCTTGGGGTTGGCGATTTGCGTCAATATTGTACAGGCGCATAATGGCCTGATCCGCGCCGCTCATTCGCCTTTTGGCGGGGTTAGCATTACAGTAGAGCTACCGCTCGAACGCGATTTACAGAGAGATGTATGACAGAGTTACCCATTGATGAAAACACGCCGCGTATTCTGATCGTGGAAGACGAACCCAAGCTGGGACAACTGCTTATTGACTATCTGCGGGCGGCAAGCTACGCGCCTACGCTCATCAGCCATGGCGATCTGGTCCTGCCTTACGTACGTCAAACGCCGCCCGATCTGATCTTGTTGGATCTGATGCTGCCCGGCACCGATGGCCTGACACTGTGTCGGGAAATTCGCCGTTTCTCTGAAGTTCCCATCATGATGGTAACCGCAAAAATCGAAGAGATTGACCGTCTGCTGGGACTGGAGATTGGTGCGGATGATTATATTTGTAAACCCTACAGCCCGCGCGAAGTCGTTGCTCGCGTGAAGACGATCCTGCGCCGTTGCAAGCCACAGCGCGAACTGCAACAAATGGATGCAGACAGCCCGTTGATCGTCGACGAAGGTCGTTTTCAGGCGTCGTGGCGGGGGAAAATGCTCGACTTAACGCCTGCGGAATTTCGCTTACTCAAAACGCTGTCACACGAGCCGGGAAAAGTGTTCTCCCGCGAGCAGTTGCTCAATCATCTGTATGACGACTACCGCGTCGTTACCGACCGCACCATCGACAGCCACATTAAGAACCTGCGACGTAAGCTGGAGTCGCTGGATGCAGAGCAGTCCTTCATTCGCGCGGTGTATGGCGTAGGGTATCGCTGGGAAGCCGATGCGTGCCGAATTGCGTAATCAGCGATAGTACAAATGATATCGGGTAAGGCGAAGCAACCACCAGCACAATGACTTTACCTGCCCGCCCCTCAGCGCTACAATGCCCGCCCTTAATATGGGGGCACTCCCCTAACCGCCTCATTAAGTGAGGCGAGTCTGACCTGTCATCAGAACGAGATAATTATGTTTAAACCGGAACTCCTTTCCCCGGCGGGAACGCTGAAAAATATGCGTTACGCTTTCGCCTATGGCGCAGATGCTGTGTATGCGGGCCAACCGCGTTATTCACTGCGCGTACGCAACAACGAATTCAACCACGAAAACCTGCAGCGCGGCATTAATGAAGCCCATGAACTGGGTAAAAAATTCTATGTGGTGGTTAACATCGCCCCGCACAATGCCAAGCTGAAAACCTTCATTCGTGATCTGAAACCGGTGGTGGAAATGGGGCCGGATGCGCTGATCATGTCGGACCCGGGTCTGATTATGCTGGTGCGCGAGAACTTCCCTGACATGGATATTCACCTGTCGGTGCAGGCTAATGCCGTTAACTGGGCGACGGTCAAATTCTGGAAGCAGATGGGGCTGACCCGCGTGATCTTGTCTCGCGAACTGTCGCTGGAAGAAATTGAAGAGATCCGTACCCAGGTGCCCGATATGGAGATTGAGATCTTCGTTCACGGTGCATTGTGCATGGCCTATTCCGGGCGCTGCCTGCTCTCTGGTTACATCAACAAGCGCGACCCGAACCAGGGCACCTGTACCAATGCCTGCCGCTGGGAATACAACGTGCAGGAAGGGAAAGAAGACGTGGTGGGCAATATCGTACATAAGTACGAGCCGATCCCGGTACAAAACGTCGAACCCACATTGGGTATTGGCGCGCCGACAGATAAAGTCTTTATGATTGAAGAAGCCCAGCGACCAGGTGAGTACATGACCGCGTTCGAAGACGAACACGGCACTTACATCATGAACTCGAAAGATTTGCGTGCCATTGCCCACGTTGAGCGTCTGACGCAAATGGGCGTGCATTCGCTGAAGATCGAAGGCCGTACCAAGTCATACTATTACTGCGCACGTACCGCGCAGGTTTATCGCAAAGCAATTGATGATGCCGCTGCTGGCAAACCGTTCGACCCGCAACTGCTGGAAACGCTGGAAGGTCTGGCGCATCGCGGTTACACCGAAGGGTTCCTGCGCCGCCATACGCATGACGACTATCAGAACTACGAATACGGCTTCTCTGTGTCAGAGCGTCAGCAGTTTGTTGGCGAATTTACCGGCGAACGTAAAGGCGAACTGGCAGCCGTGCTGGTGAAAAACAAATTTACCGTCGGCGACAGCCTGGAATTGATGACCCCACAGGGCAATATCAACTTTACCCTTGAGCAGATGGAAAACGCGAAAGGCGAAGCCATGCCGGTTGCTCCGGGCGATGGCTACACCGTGTGGATGCCGGTACCTGAGGATATCGATCTGAATTATGCCTTGTTAATGCGTAATTTTGCCGGTGAGTCCACGCGCAACCCGCATGCTAAGTAGTTAATTACGGTTATTTTTCAGCGTTCGGAAGATTCTTAGAAATCGATCACATACCGTTTCGTTCATTAAGGGTATTATCCCACCCGCTGAAAAACATAACCCATAAATGCTAGCTGTACCAGGAACCACCTCCTTAGCCTGCGTAATCTCCCTTACGCAGGCTTATTTTTTGCCTGCCGGTTAAACACGCCGAGTTCCCCCAATTCAAATCACTACATACAGGCGAAAAAAAACCGGGCATTACGCCCGGCTCATGAGGTGATTAAAGATTAATGTGCGGCTTCTGGCTTGTGCTTTTGCGCACTCTGGAAACCATAGGTCAGCTCATTTTTCTCTTTATCCAATTCAACGGTTACCTGACCACCATCCACAAGCGAACCGAACAGCAGTTCGTTGGCTAATGGTTTTTTCAGGTTGTCCTGAACAACACGCGTCATCGGACGTGCGCCCATCGCGCGGTCATAGCCTTTCTCAGCCAGCCAGTTACGTGCTTCCTGGCTTACTTCCAGTGAGACGCCTTTCTGATCCAGCTGTACCTGCAACTCGACAATAAACTTATCTACAACCTGATGAATCACCTCGGTAGAGAGATGGTCGAACCAGATAATGTTGTCGAGACGGTTACGGAATTCCGGCGTAAACACTTTTTTGATTTCGCCCATCGCATCAGTACTGTTGTCCTGATGAATAAGCCCAATCGATTTACGCTCGGTCTCACGTACCCCGGCGTTGGTGGTCATGACCAGCACCACGTTACGGAAGTCCGCCTTACGGCCATTATTGTCGGTCAGCGTACCGTTATCCATCACCTGCAGCAGCAGGTTAAAGACATCCGGGTGCGCTTTTTCGATTTCATCCAACAGCAGGACCGCATGCGGGTGTTTAATGACCGCGTCGGTCAGCAAACCGCCCTGGTCATAACCGACGTATCCCGGAGGCGCACCAATCAGACGACTGACGGTGTGACGTTCCATATACTCAGACATATCAAAACGCAGCAGCTCAATGCCGAGCGCTTTGGACAGCTGCACCGTGACTTCGGTCTTACCAACGCCAGTCGGTCCGGCAAACAGGAATGAACCGACAGGTTTATGCTCATGTCCGAGACCGGCACGGCTCATTTTGATCGCTTCAGTCAGCGCCTCAATGGCTTTATCCTGTCCGAATACCAGCATTTTCAGACGGTTACCCAGATTTTTCAGCGTATCACGATCGCTCTGCGACACGCTCTTCTCCGGGATACGCGCGATGCGGGCCACCACGGACTCAATATCGGCTACGTTAACGGTTTTCTTGCGTTTGCTGACCGGTAACAGACGCGCACGCGCGCCCGCTTCATCGATCACGTCAATGGCTTTATCCGGCAGATGACGATCGTTGATGTATTTCACCGCCAGTTCGACCGCTGCACGTACCGCTTTAGCGGTGTAGCGAACGTCATGGTGCGCTTCGTATTTCGGTTTCAGACCGTTGATGATCTGCACGGTCTCTTCTACCGACGGCTCAGTGATATCAATTTTCTGGAAACGGCGCGCTAACGCCCGGTCCTTCTCAAAAATATTGCTGAATTCCTGATAGGTTGTGGAACCTATTACACGGATTTTACCGCTGGAGAGCAGAGGCTTGATTAAGTTAGCCGCATCCACCTGGCCGCCCGAGGCCGCACCCGCACCGATAATGGTGTGGATCTCATCAATAAACAGGATGCTGTTGGTATCCTGTTCCAGCTGTTTCAACAGCGCCTTAAAGCGTTTTTCAAAATCGCCGCGGTATTTGGTGCCCGCCAGCAGCGACCCGATATCCAGAGAGTAAAGGGTGCAGTCCGCCATGACTTCCGGCACGTCGCCCTGGACAATGCGCCAGGCAAGACCTTCGGCAATCGCGGTTTTACCGACGCCAGATTCCCCCACCAACAGCGGGTTGTTTTTTCTGCGACGGCACAGTACCTGAATGGCGCGCTCCAGCTCTTTGTCCCGGCCAATGAGCGGATCAATTCCGCCCACACGGGCAAGCTGGTTAAGGTTAGTCGTGAAGTTCTCCATACGGTCCTCCCCGCCAGCTTGCTCTTCGTTATTTGGCTGATTCCCGGAGTCAGAAGACTGACTTGGTTCGTCTTTGCGCGTGCCATGAGAAATAAAATTCACCACGTCCAGACGACTCACTTCATGCTTACGCAGCAGATAAGCCGCCTGAGATTCCTGCTCGCTAAAGATAGCTACCAGAACATTTGCGCCGGTAACTTCATTGCGCCCGGAGGACTGAACATGGAAGACCGCACGTTGCAGTACACGCTGAAAACTCAACGTTGGCTGCGTGTCGCGCTCTTCTTCACTGGCAGGCAATACGGGTGTGGTTTGTTCAATGAAGGCTTCGAGTTCCTGACGGAGCGCCACCAGATCCACAGAACACGCTTCCAGCGCTTCGCGGGCCGATGGGTTACTGAGCAACGCCAGTAACAAGTGCTCGACGGTCATAAACTCATGTCGGTGCTCGCGCGCTCTGGCGAAAGCCATGTTTAAACTGAGTTCCAGTTCTTGATTGAGCATAGGCACCTCCCCCAATATTTATGCCTGCATTCAGGCTTTTTCCAGCGTACACAGCAACGGATGCTCGTTCTCCCTCGCATATTTGTTCACCATCGATACTTTGGTTTCAGCCACTTCGGCAGTAAACACGCCGCAAATAGCTTTACCTTGATAGTGAACTGCAAGCATCAGTTGCGTTGCACGTTCTACATCATAAGAAAAGAATTTTTGTAACACGTCAATAACAAACTCCATCGGAGTGTAATCATCATTGATTAATATCACTTTATACATAGATGGCGGTTTTAGCGCGTCGCGCAATTTGTCTTCCGCCAGCAGATCGAAATCCAGCCAGTCGTTCGTCTTACTCATTGTCAGTCGTCATCTTCAGTTACGGTTTCCGGCAGAAAATGTTGCCGCTGACAAGCAGCCTATGCACACACTCAATCTACCTCAAGTATTAGATAACTATCATCTATTAGTGTCATCCGCGACATCTGTCACAGAACCGACAATAGCGTTAACTGCTTCAAATTTTGATGCATTTTTACCCTATTCCATCCGTCTGACGCTTGACGCCCCGCCTGATTTCTCTAAATTGTAGTTTCGAGAGTTGGCGAGGTTTTGAACAGCCCCCACTCCGCAACCGGTTCATTCCATCTTACTTATATAAGATCTACGAAGGATGTCGAAGTATGGAAACGGGTACTGTTAAGTGGTTCAACAACGCCAAAGGGTTTGGTTTCATCTGCCCCGAAGGCGGCGGCGAAGACATTTTCGCCCATTACTCCACCATTCAGATGGATGGTTACAGAACGCTAAAAGCCGGACAGTCTGTCCAGTTTGATGTCCACCAGGGGCCAAAAGGCAACCATGCCAGTGTCATCGTGCCTGTCATTGAAGCAGAAGCCGTCGCATAACCCTTCTGTCTCATTGTGTACATCCCGCAGTCAAAATGCCAGCCCTTGCGGCTGGCATTTTTATCTCGACAGTATTACTCCCGCGCCAGCGCATCTACCGGATCGAGCCGGGCCGCATTACGCGCCGGTAACCAGCCAAACAAAATGCCGGTAGCGGTTGAGCACAGGAATGCCGTGAGCAGCGCAACGGGTGAGAAGCCAATTTCCCAGCCGGGCAGGAATAACTGTAGCGTAAAGGCGATCAGCATCGACAACGTGATACCCAACGCGCCGCCAACCAGACATACCAGCACCGCTTCAATGAGGAACTGTTGCAGCACATCACTGGCGCGCGCGCCAACCGCCATACGAATGCCAATCTCGCGCGTTCGTTCGGTTACCGAAACCAGCATAATATTCATCACGCCGATTCCACCTACCACCAGCGAAATGACCGCCACCAGCGTCAGGAAGAGTTGTAATGTACGTGTGGTCTTTTCGGCGGTTTTCAAGACGCCGTCCATATTCCAGGTAAAGAAATCTTTCTTCCCATGGCGTAACGACAACAGGCGGGTAAGCTGCTGTTCAGCCTGAGCACTATCAAAACCGTCCTTCACCCGCACGGTGATTGAGTTCAGCCACGATTGCCCCATAATTCGTCCGGACATGGTGCTGTAAGGCAGCCAGACCCGCAGGATCTTGCTACTGCCGAACATCGACTGTTTCTCCTCTGCAACGCCAATCACCGTAGCAGGCATATTTCCCACCAAAATGACTTCGCCCACCACCTTCGCTTTATTGGGGAACAACTGACGTCGGGTATTACTGTCGAGCACCACCACCTGCGCCCGACCTGCAAGCTGCTCAGCGTTAAAGGTGGTCCCTTCGCTAAACGTCATGCCATAGACATTGAAATAGTCGCCGCTAACGCCGTTCGCACTGGCAGCCACGTCAATATTACCGTAGCGTAGCCGCAGGTTCTTCGACACCGCAGGCGTCACCGAACTTACCCAGGGCTGTTTCTGCAGCGCGGTTAAATCGTCATATTTCAGCGCCTGTTGATACTGCGGATCGTCATCGCCGAAATCTTTGCCGGGATAGATATCAATGGTATTGGTACCGATAGCGCGAATGTCTGCCAGCACCAATTGTTTTGCCGCATCCCCCACTACCACAATCGAAACCACCGAAGCAATACCGATGATGATCCCTAGCATGGTCAGCAGCGTACGCATCTTATTCGCAGCCATTGCCAGCCAGGCCATGGTGAGCGCTTCGCGAAAACCACTGATAAACTGACTCCAGCCCGACACTGTTTTCACTGTCGGCACGGAGATTTCGCGTCCGCCAGGAGATTTGTGCGGCGGCGGATTGCGTACAATCTCTCCGTCGCGAATTTCAATTACGCGCTCGGCCTGCGCGGCCACCTGCGGGTCGTGCGTAACGATAATCACCGTATGTCCGCGATCGCGAAGCTGATGCAAAATCGCCATCACCTCTTCGCCAGAATGGCTATCCAACGCCCCGGTGGGTTCATCGGCAAGAATCACCTGCCCACCGTTCATCAACGCACGCGCAATGCTGACCCGCTGCTGCTGGCCACCGGAAAGCTGGGATGGCTGATAATCAACCCTGTCGCCCAGCCCCAGCCGCTGGAGTAATTCCTGCGCACGAGCCAGACGTTGCTTACGTTCTGTCCCGGCATAGACCGCTGGCACCTCAACGTTTTGCGCGGCGGTCAAATGCGACAGCAAATGATAACGCTGGAAGATAAAACCAAAATGCTCGCGTCGCAGTTGCGCTAACGCATCGCTATCGAGGGTGGAGACATCGCGCCCGGCCACCCGATACGTGCCGCTGGTAGGCTTATCGAGACAGCCGAGAATGTTCATCAGCGTCGATTTACCCGAACCAGACGCGCCGACAATCGCCACCATTTCACCGGCCTGAATGCTCAAGGAAACGTCCTTTAACACCTCGACCTGCCCTTCGCCTGACGGGTAACTACGGCGGATATTGCTCAGCTCAAGCAATGCCGTCATTTCGCTGCCCCAGGATTGCCCTCGCCAGTAATGACTTCATCTCCCTCTTCCAGCCCCTTCACAATCTCCACATCGGTATCATTGCGCGCGCCGATCACCACCTCACGCTCGCGGGTTTCACCGTTACGCAGCAGCCTGACGTTATAGCGATTATTGCCAATAGGATCGCCCAGCGCCGATAGCGGGATGGTCAGGACATTTTTGACATCCGTGAGCTGAATATGGACCTGTGCGGTCATATCCAGACGCAGGATCCCTTTCGGATTAGGCACTTCAAAGCGGGCATAGTAGAAAATCGCGTCATTCACTTTTTCCGGCGTCGGCAGGACATCTTTCAGCGTACCTTCGTAGCGCGTCTGCGGATCGCCGAGGACAGTGAACCAGGCTTTTTGTCCAGGATGCAGGTGAATAACATCCGCCTCGGAAACCTGCGCTTTCACCAGCATTGTACTCATGTCTGCTAACGTCAGAATGTTAGGTGCCTGCTGGGCGGCAATAACGGTTTGTCCTTGCAGAGTGGTTATTTGCGTAACCTCACCCGCCATTGGCGCTACAATGCGGGTGTAATCAAGGTTGGTCCTGGCTGTATCAAGAGAGGCTTGATTACGCTTAATCTGTGCATCAATGGTGCCAATTTGCGCCTGTTTGACCGCCATCTCGGTAGCCGCGGTATCGAGATCCTGTTGTGAAACCGCCTGGGTTTTCGCCAACTGCTGCTGACGGGAAAGCGTCACTCGCGCCAGCTTCCACTCGGCTTCAGCTTGTAAACGCTGGGCGCGTAATTCCATCAGCGTCGCTTCAACCTCTTTGATCTGGTTTTGCGCCTGTTCAGGATCGATAACGCCAAGCAGTTGATCTTTTTTTACTTTATCGCCAATCGCGACCGACAGCGTTTTTAACTGCCCACTGACCTGCGCCCCGACGTCAACTTTACGCAGCGCATCCAGTTTTCCGGTAGCCAGTACACTCTGCTGGAGATCGCCGGGACGAACAATTAACGTTTGATACTGAGGTAAAGGCGCATTAAGCGTACGCCATAGCGCAATTATCGCCACAATAAGGATGATGGCGAAGATAAAATAGCGTTTTTTGATTTTTCCCTTGAGCTTCATAAATGTCCCAATTTCCCCCAATACGTCCATCAGAGTGGAGTGTTAAACGTCAACGTTAAATAAATAGCCGTTGAAAAGCGCAAGAATAACAGAGTTATTGATGAATGGTTAAGATCCACTGTGCTGAAATTAATGCCAGGGTATCAATCGGATTTATATTATGAGTCAACTAACTGAAAGCGTTTTTCTTTCTACCAAACCCATCACCAGCCTTGGTCTTTTTTACAGCCTGAGCCGCGGTCAGTTACGACCTGCACAGTGTTGGGATAAACGGAGCTTTCGGCGTAAGTTTATCTGGCGTTCATTACTGATACCTCGCCTTACCCGGGAATGGATGACTGAACTGGCGCAGTGGCCGGAGCTTGAAAACGTCCTCGCCCGTCAACCCCGGCTACCCGTTCGTCTGCATCGTCCTTACCTTGCCGCCAACTTCGATCGTAGAATGCGATTAGATGCGGTGCGTTTTCATTACCATGTTATCCGCAATGCATTCTTACCTGGTGAATTTAACGCCTTATTAAGTCATGACGGCTTACAGTTGGCGCAAATTGAAGGCAAAGATAACGAGATATTTACCGTGACCATGATGATGTTTCCGGTACTCGATAAAGAGGGTGAAAGTACCATTCTGGTGCGAAATGGCGAGGGTGACGAACTGACTAAAATGACATTTACGTTCTGCGAATATAATGGGAAAAGTACATTATTTATCGGCGGCATGCAGGGCAATTCACAACTTCCGCACGAAGCAACACAAAAAGCGACCAAATCCTGCCACGGAATATTCCCCAAACGCATTGTTATGGAAGCCATTTGTCGTCTGGCAGAACAATTGAATATCGAAAAGGTAATGGCTGTCAGTAATGAACAGCATATCTTTCGCAGTCCGCGTTACCACGATCAAAACAAAGTGATTCTTTCCGACTACAACGCATTTTGGGCGTCGCTTGGCGGCGAGTGCGACAGCCGCGGGTACTATCATATTCCGCGTGCGCTGGCTCGAAAAAGCGAAGCGGAGATTGCCAGTAAAAAACGCGCAGAATACCGCCGTCGCTATCAGCTACTGGACAGCATCCACGCGCAGCTGTCGTCAATGTTTCGCCACTAATCCGCTCTGCCGCGTGCCAGCCACAGTACGCGGGAAAACATTTTACGCAGCAAAGTAGGGACGGCGTCTACGCCACGCCGCCCTGCTTCCATCGCCACCTCGATCGCCAGATCCGGTTTTGACGACCGATGAATCGCCTTGGAGATAATTTTGCGCATATTCATTGGTACATTTTCCGGGATCTGCGCAACACGATGAAAGACATCGGCGAACCCCTGGCGATACATAAAGTGTTCCATATCCAGCGCGGGGAGCATGGTTAAATGATCGCGCTCCTCCTCTCGGTCGTTATTCAATAAACCGCGCACCGTGGCGGCATACTTTTTCCCGGCTTCATCGCCATCGACCAGCACGTGCCATTCAATTCCCATCCGGCGGGCAAACTTAACCAGTGGTTTAAGACCGGACTGAGCAAATTCAATGACTTTAATGCCTTCCGCATCAAAATGGTGTCCGCACTGGCGGGCCAGCTCGTTAATGACCCAGGTTTCCGTTTCGCCTTCCACCAGCAGCCAGCAGCGGGCAAACAGCGAAGATGCACGATTGAAACGAATATGGAAAGCGATACGCCGACCGTCCTCCGCGCTGATCCCACCCGGTCCCAACCGCCAGGCGGCTACCCGGGATGATTCACGTACCAGACGGACAACATGTTCCACCGGCGTGAGAGACAGCAACTCACCGGAGTTGGTGGTCGCCACCCGCTGGAGAGGAAGTAGATTCAGCAAGTGCCAGGCAACCGACAACATGATGGGATGTAAACGCGTTTCCGGGTCTTCTATCAGCAATAAAGGCCGGGCATCTTTATCCAGCCTTAACGTGCCTTTGGCCTGCAACAGCGTCGAGAACAGTCCTAACAGAATAACGCGATGCGTTCGTCCGCCGGGCTTATCAATCATGCGGTTAATGATATCCAGATAGCGCCAGCTACGTTGTTCGTTATTGGAGCGGCGACGCATCAGGCGATAGCGGGACTGACCAGAACCCTGCTCAGAAAAATAGTGCTCCAATAGCTGCACCATAGCCGACAGCCCCTGACGAATCTGCCCATCGGTTAGGTTTTGTGGTCGGGTAGCCAGTTCACGCGCCAGAAAATCCAGCTGGCGGGCGGTCACTTCAACATCTGCCGAATCCGGTACCGTACCGTTACGAATGCGTCGCATAAAACGTGCATCACGCAGACGCAACACAGGCATCAGACGCACGAGATGCCGCGCCAGGTCGTTAATGTCGTCGAGATCTAACGGATGACCATCGCCATCAAGAAAACTTCGTAGCGTCAGGACAGTCCCGTCATCCGCACACTCGCCCTCCAGACGATAGAATATACGGTGATAACTATCGTTACACGGCGTCCAGCAGGCTTCCAGAGGACGGTACCGACGAACCCGATGACGACCTGGTTGAGATTCTCGAAACGTCAGGATAATGTGCAAATGATGTTCCCGGCCCTGTATATCCCCCGGCGGGAACCAAAAATCCTCACGATCAAAATGGTACAAATCAGATTCCGGCGACAGCAGCAAGGTTAGAGCATCCAGCAGACTGGACTTACCCCACGCGTTCTCCCCAATCAGCACGTTACTCTGCTCAAGCATCAACGACAGGCGGTTAATACCACGAAATCCAACAATCTCAACGCGTTCGAGAATCATATAGCCTCCGGAAATGCTAACTTTTTCCTTCAAGTTATCAGGAGTATAACGTTAACCGGGCGCTCAGAGCACCCGATATCATCAGGAGGTTAATCGCAGAAACCCAAAAAATTAAGAATATTCTTCTTATGTTTCCCTGTGATTATAATTTCTAAGCTCAATCATCATTTTTAGCTAATTGAACTATGCTTCATTCATCGAATATTCAAAAAGGAATCACGACATATTGCCTTAAATCAAATTTTTTCATCAATTTAACTGGCGAAGGGATGATGTTTTTTTCTAAAATACCCGCTCTTTCATCATCGTCCCTTTAAGCGATGAATTACCGGGCAAGGAACACAAACCCGGAACTTTTAATTGAGGTGGTTATGTTCAGGAAATTAGCAGCCGAATTCTTCGGTACGTTTTGGCTCGTCTTTGGTGGGTGCGGTAGCGCAGTACTGGCCGCAGCATTCCCGGAATTGGGAATTGGATTTGCCGGTGTCGCATTGGCATTTGGTCTGACCGTATTAACTATGGCCTATGCCGTAGGCCATATTTCAGGTGGCCATTTTAACCCGGCAGTGACCTTCGGTTTATGGGCTGGCGGTCGCTTCCCGGCGAAAGACGTTATTGGATATGTTATTGCTCAGGTTGTGGGCGGTATTGTTGCAGCAGCGGCCCTGTATCTTATTGCCAGCGGTAAAGCAGGTTTTGATGCAACCGCCAGCGGTTTTGCCTCGAACGGCTTTGGTGATCATTCACCAGGCGGTTATTCCATGCTTTCTGCTGTTGTAATTGAAATTATTCTTACCGCTGGCTTCTTATTAGTGATCCACGGCGCGACCGACAAACATGCTCCGGCAGGTTTTGCACCTATTGCGATTGGTCTGGCGTTAACATTAATCCACTTGATCAGCATTCCAGTCACTAATACCTCCGTAAACCCGGCACGTAGTACTGCAGTTGCCATCTTCCAGGGCGGCTGGGCATTGCAACAATTGTGGTTCTTCTGGGTTATGCCGATTATCGGTGGGGTTCTCGGCGGTCTTATTTACCGCACTCTGCTGGAAAAACGTGATTAATCGATAACAAAAAGGCCTGGCGAAAGTCAGGTCTTTTTTTTCCTCTCTATATTTCCTTTTATTTGCAACTTTACTCCCCTCTTTGCATTGAGTAGTGTGTGCTGGCGCATTTCGTCTTACATCTCAGCAAGGATCGGGCTTTCATGTTTTCAGGGCTGTTAATCATTCTGGTTCCCCTTATTGTGGGCTACCTTATTCCACTTCGGCATATGGGCGCATTAAAACTCATCAATCGTCTGTTGAGTTGGATCGTCTACCTTATTCTCTTTTTTATGGGCATCAGCCTGGCGTTTCTGGATAATCTCGCCAGCAACCTGTTAGCCATACTTCATTATTCTGCTGTCAGCGTGACGGTCATTTTGCTGTGTAATATCGCCGCGCTATTCTGGCTGGAGCGTTCACTGCCCTGGCGGCATAACCACCAGCAAGAGAAACTCCCGTCGCGAATCGCGATGGCGTTTGAGTCGCTCCAGCTTTGCGGGGTTGTTGTGGTGGGTTTCCTGCTGGGTCTCACCGGTCTTTCCTTTTTGCAGCACGCCACCGAAGCCAGCGAATATACATTAATCTTTTTACTGTTCCTGGTGGGGATTCAACTTCGCAACAGCGGCATGACCCTCAAGCAAATCGTGTTGAATCGCCGGGGCATGATTGTGGCCGTCGTCGTCGTCGCCAGTTCGATGCTGGCGGGGGTTATCAATGCGTTGATCCTCGGCCTGCCGGTAAAAACCGCGCTGGCGATGGCGTCAGGTTTTGGCTGGTATTCGCTGTCCGGTATTCTGTTAACCGAGTCGTTCGGGCCGGTGATTGGGAGTGCCGCCTTTTTTAATGACCTGGCGCGTGAACTGATTGCCATTATGTTGATTCCCGGCATGGTGGGCCGCAGTCGCTCTACCGCGTTGGGGCTATGCGGGGCCACATCGATGGATTTCACCCTGCCAGTTTTACAACGCAGCGGCGGACTGGAAATGGTTCCGGCAGCCATCGTGCACGGTTTTATCCTGAGTCTGTTAGTCCCTCTGCTGATGGCATTTTTCTCCGCCTGACCCTCACTCAAATACCTCTCTGGCGGTAGTCAGCTACCGCCAAAATTGCGCTAAATCAATCTCCTTGCAAGTTGTAGCAGAAATCCCTTTTATCCCTGCGCGCACAGGCATAACCTTAAACATGTATATTAAATATAACTTTAAAAGGTGTGACCATGTTTTGTGTGCAATGTGAACAAACCATCCGTACTCCGGCAGGGAACGGCTGCTCTTACGCGCAGGGTATGTGCGGTAAAACGGCTGAAACCTCCGATTTGCAGGATCTGCTGATTGCTTCCCTACAAGGTCTGTCTGCATGGGCTGTTAAAGCGCGTGAATACGGCATCATCGACCATGAAATTGATAACTTTGCCCCGCGCGCGTTCTTCTCTACCCTGACCAACGTTAACTTCGACTCCCCGCGTATCGTCGGCTATGCCCGCGAAGCGATTGCCCTGCGTGAAGCGCTGAAAGCACAATGTCTGAACATTGATGCGAACGCAGCGGTCGACAACCCGATGGCGGACCTGCAACTGGTCAGCGACGATCTGGGCGATCTGCAACGTCAGGCAGCGGAATTTACCCCGAACAAAGACAAAGCGACGATTGGCGAGAACATTCTCGGCCTGCGCCTGCTGTGCCTGTACGGTCTGAAAGGTGCGGCGGCCTATATGGAACACGCGCACGTTCTCGGCCAGTACGACAACGACATCTATGCTCAGTACCACAAAATCATGGCGTGGCTGGGAACCTGGCCTTCCGACATGAACGCTCTGCTGGAGTGTTCTATGGAAATCGGCCAGATGAACTTCAAAGTAATGAGCATCCTGGACGCCGGTGAAACCACCAAATACGGTCACCCGACGCCGACTCAGGTCAATGTTAAAGCAACCGTTGGTAAATGCATCCTGATCTCCGGTCACGACCTGAAAGATCTTTACAACCTGCTGGAGCAGACTGAAGGTACCGGCGTTAACGTCTATACCCACGGTGAAATGCTGCCAGCACACGGCTACCCGGAACTGCGTAAGTTCAAACACCTGATCGGTAACTACGGCAGCGGCTGGCAGAACCAGCAGGTTGAGTTCGCTCGCTTCCCAGGCCCAATCGTGATGACCTCTAACTGCATCATCGACCCGACAGTGGGTGCTTACGACGACCGTATCTGGACCCGTAGCATCGTCGGCTGGCCGGGCGTGAGCCACCTCGAAGGCGACAACTTCGGTCCGGTTATTGCTCAGGCGCAGCAGATGGCTGGCTTCCCGTACAGCGAAATCCCGCACCTGATCACCGTAGGTTTCGGTCGCCAGACGCTGCTGGGCGCTGCTGATACCTTAATCGACCTGGTCAGCCGTGAAAAATTGCGTCACATCTTCCTGGTCGGCGGCTGCGACGGCGCGCGCGGCGAACGTAACTACTTCACCGACTTCGCCACCAGCGTACCGGACGATTGCCTGATCCTGACCCTGGCGTGCGGTAAATACCGTTTCAACAAACTGGAGTTCGGCGATATCGAGGGTCTGCCGCGTCTGGTCGATGCCGGTCAGTGTAACGATGCTTACTCTGCCATCATCCTGGCGGTCACTCTGGCAGAGAAGCTGGGCTGCGGCGTAAACGATCTGCCGCTGTCTCTGGTGCTCTCCTGGTTTGAACAGAAAGCGATTGTGATTCTGCTGACCCTGCTGTCGCTGGGCGTGAAAAACATCGTCACTGGCCCGACTGCGCCTGGCTTCTTTACGCCGGATCTGCTGGCTGTGCTCAACGAAAAATTCGGCCTGCGTTCCGTAACCACCGTTGAAGAAGACATGAAGCAGCTGCTGAGCGCGTAAGGAGTAAAGAATGACAATGCCAACTCATCAGTGCCCATGGCGGATGCAGGTGCATCACATCCATCAGGAAACGCCGGATGTATGGACAATTTCGTTGCTGTGCCACGACTATTATCCGTACCGCGCCGGGCAGTATGCACTGGTCAGCGTACGTAATTCAGCGGAGACCCTGCGTGCTTACACCATTTCATCTACACCGGGAGTAAGCGAGTACATCACGCTGACTGTTCGCCGGATTGACGATGGTGCAGGCTCACAGTGGCTGACCCGCGACGTGAAGCGCGGCGACTATATCTGGCTGTCCGATGCCATGGGTGAATTTACCTGTGAAGATAAGGCGGAAGATAAGTTCCTGATGCTGGCTGCCGGTTGCGGCGTTACGCCAATCATGTCAATGCGTCGCTGGTTGGCAAAGTACCGCCCACAGGCCGATGTGCAGGTGATCTTTAACGTTCGTTCACCGCAAGATGTTATTTTTGCCGACGAATGGCGCGAATATCCGGTGACCTTAGTCGCTGAAAACAATGCCACCCACGGTTTTGTTTCTGGCCGACTGACGACCGATCTGCTGAAAAGCGTGCCGGATCTGGTCTCTCGTACCGTGATGACCTGCGGCCCGGCGCCGTATATGGATCTGGTCGAAAAAGAAGTCAAAGCGCTGGGCGTGACGCGCTTCTTTAAAGAGCAGTTCTTCACGCCGGTTGCCGAGGCCGCCACCAGCGGTCTGAAGTTCACCAAGCTGCAACCGGCAAAAGAGTTTTACGCGCCGGTGGGCAGTACGCTGCTGGAAGCGCTGGAAAGCAATAAAGTGCCGGTCGTTGCCGCATGTCGTGCGGGCGTTTGCGGCTGCTGCAAAACCAAAGTGGTTGACGGTAACTACACGGTCAGCAGCACCATGACGCTGACGGATGCAGAAATAGCCGAAGGCTATGTACTGGCCTGCTCCTGTCATCCGCAGGGTGATTTAGTACTCGCTTAACCTATAAAATACCCCTTCGTAGCTGCTCCAGGCCGGATAATGCGTTTACGCCATATCCGGCCTTTTTTTACCGCCAGGCCGAATTCCTTGCCACCGAGAAACGCCCCGCCCCTAAAAACGCGACAGCCAGCGCACCGATAAAAAAGTACACCAGACTCTCAATCGCCCATGCGCCAGTTTTATCCAGTGACCAGGTTTCGCCCATCCCGACCATCAGCCATGCCACCACCATCGTAAAGGCCAGCCCCAACGCCGCCGGACGGGTCAGGATCCCAAGGATAATCAGGCAAGGCGCAACGACTTCCCCCAACAGAACGCCGTAAGCAATAAAGCCCGGAAAACCTTTCGCTACCAGCATGCCGCTGATGCCATCAATACCGGAGAACAATTTATGTAAGCCATGAAACAGCATCAATCCACCAACGGCGATGCGTAACAGAAACTTGCCAAAGTCTTCATGAGTCAGCGTTCGGTTAACTGCATTTAATAGTTTAGTAACCATTTGAATTCATTCCTTGTTTCACCATGCCAGATATCAAACTACGCGTTATCTGCTCGAAATGTAAGCTGCCGAAAATAAGGGGGAAATGAGAAGCATAACTATCATCTTCATCTAAACTTGTAACCGGTATCACATTAAAGGAGATGGAAAACCATGAAACAAACGGTTGCCGCTTTTATTGCTAAAACCCTCGAACAAGCTGGCGTTAAACGCATTTGGGGCGTAACGGGTGATTCATTAAATGGCCTCAGTGACAGTCTCAATCGCATGGGAACGATTGACTGGATGCCGACCCGTCATGAAGAAGTTGCCGCCTTCGCCGCTGGCGCAGAAGCGCAACTAACCGGCGAACTGGCCGTCTGTGCCGGTTCATGTGGACCGGGCAACCTGCACCTGATCAATGGTCTGTTTGATTGCCACCGCAACCATGTTCCGGTCCTGGCGATTGCCGCACATATCCCTTCCAGCGAGATCGGCAGCGGTTATTTTCAGGAGACCCACCCGCAAGAGTTGTTCCGCGAATGTAGCCACTATTGCGAGCTGGTTTCCAGCCCTGAACAGATCCCGCAGGTACTCGCCATTGCCATGCGTAAAGCCGTATTAAATCGTGGCGTCTCGGTGGTGGTATTACCCGGCGACGTCGCGCTGAAGCCAGCGCCGGAAAGCGCCAGCACGCACTGGTATCATGCGCCGTTACCGGTCGTCACACCGGAAGAAGAAGAACTCAGAAAACTGGCGCAACTACTGCGTTATTCCAGCAATATCGCCCTGATGTGCGGCAGCGGCTGTGCCGGTGCGCATCAAGAACTGGTAGAGTTTGCGGCAAAAATCAAAGCGCCGATTGTCCACGCCCTGCGGGGTAAAGAGCACGTCGAATACGACAACCCATACGACGTCGGTATGACCGGGCTGATTGGCTTTTCATCCGGATTCCACACCATGATGAATGCCGACACGCTGATCCTGCTCGGCACCCAGTTTCCCTATCGCCCGTTCTACCCCACCGACGCCAAAATTATTCAGATTGATATCAATCCGGCGAGCATCGGCGCGCACAGTAAAGTTGATATGGCGCTGGTGGGCGATATTAAATCCACTCTCCGCGCCCTGTTGCCGTTGGTGGAGGAAAAAACCGAGCGGAAGTTTTTAGACAAAGCGCTGGAGCACTATCGTGAGGCGCGCAAGGGTCTGGATGATTTAGCCAAACCGAGCGATAAAGCCATTCATCCGCAGTATCTGGCGCAGCAGATCAGCCATTTTGCCGCTGACGACGCTATCTTTACCTGCGATGTTGGTACCCCAACGGTTTGGGCTGCACGCTATCTGAAAATGAACGGCAAACGTCGCCTTCTCGGGTCGTTTAATCACGGGTCGATGGCGAACGCTATGCCACAGGCACTCGGCGCACAAGCGACCGAACCGGGACGCCAGGTCATCGCCATGTGCGGTGACGGTGGTTTTAGCATGCTGATGGGCGATTTTCTGTCGGTTGTCCAGATGAAGCTGCCAGTAAAGATTATCGTCTTCAACAACAGCGTACTGGGATTTGTGGCGATGGAGATGAAGGCTGGCGGTTATCTGACCGACGGTACGGAGCTGCACGACACCAACTTCGCGCGGATTGCCGAAGCCTGCGGCATTACGGGCATTCGTGTGGAGAAATCCTCAGAGGTCGATGAGGCACTGCAAAGGGCGATGTCGATTGACGGTCCGGTACTGGTTGATGTGGTGGTGGCGAAAGAAGAGTTAGCCATCCCGCCGCAGATCAAACTCGAACAAGCGAAAGGTTTTAGCCTGTATATGTTGCGCGCAATCATCAGTGGACGCGGTGATGAAGTGATGGAACTGGCGAAAACTAACTGGCTCAGGTAAAACAGAGGGCATTACCTCACTAAAAAAGGAATGCCCGTGATTGATTTACGCAGTGATACCGTAACCCGGCCGAGCCGCGCCATGCTGGAAGAGATGATGGCGGCCCCGGTCGGGGACGACGTATACGGAGATGACCCTACCGTTAACGCTCTCCAGCAATACGCTGCTGAGCTTTCTGGCAAAGAAGCTGCTATTTTCTTACCTACCGGCACTCAGGCGAACCTGGTTGCGCTGCTCAGCCACTGTCAGCGCGGTGAAGAGTATATCGCAGGCCAGGGCGCACATAACTATCTCTACGAAGCGGGTGGCGCTGCGGTGCTCGGCAGCATCCAGCCGCAGCCTATCGATGCCGCGCCGGATGGCACCTTACCGCTGGACAAAGTGGCGGCAAAAATCAAAGCGGATGATATCCATTTTGCCCGCACACGTCTGCTTAGTCTGGAAAACACCCACAACGGCAAAGTGCTGCCACGCGAGTATCTGAAAGATGCCTGGGAATTCACTCGTGAGCGCAATCTGGCTCTGCACGTTGATGGCGCGCGTATTTTTAACGCCGTCGTTGCTTACGGCTGTGAGCTGAAAGAGATCACGCAATACTGCGACTCGTTCACCATTTGTCTCTCCAAAGGTCTGGGGACGCCGGTAGGCTCACTGCTGGTCGGTAGTCACGACTACATTAAACGCGCCATCCGCTGGCGTAAAATGACCGGCGGCGGAATGCGTCAGGCCGGGATTCTGGCTGCGGCCGGACTGTATGCGTTGAAAAATAACGTGGCGCGTTTACAGGAAGACCATGACAATGCGGCCTGGATGGCGGAACAGCTGCGCGAAGCAGGCGCAGACGTCATGCGTCACGATACCAACATGCTGTTTGTCCGCGTTGGCGAAGAGCACGCTGCTGCGCTGGGCGAGTATATGAAGGCGCAAGGCGTACTGATTAACGCCTCCCCAATTGTACGCCTGGTGATGCATCTGGACGTATCGCGTGAACAACTTGCCGAAGTCGCCGCCCACTGGCGCGCTTTTTTAACTCGCTAAGGAGATGGGCGTGCCGCAACGGATTTTGGTTCTTGGCGCCAGTGGCTACATTGGTCAGCATCTGGTACAGGCGCTCAGCCAGCAAGGGCACCAGGTGCTGGCTGCGGCACGCCGTATTGAACGTCTGGAAAAACTGCAACTGGCTAACGTCAGTTGCCACAAAGTCGACTTAACCTGGCCTGATAACCTGACGCCGCTGCTGACGGATGTTGATACGGTTTATTATCTGGTCCATGGCATGGGTGAAGGCGGTGATTTTATCGCTCATGAGCGCCAGGTCGCGATGAACGTGCGTGATGCGCTACGTAGCATCCCCGTCAAACAGCTTATTTTCCTGAGCTCGTTGCAGGCTCCCCGGCATGAACAATCCGATCATCTGCGTGCGCGACAGATAACCGCAGACACTTTGCGCGAGTCAGACGTACCGGTGACCGAACTGCGTGCAGGCATTATCGTCGGGGCGGGTTCCGCCGCTTTTGAAGTAATGCGCGATATGGTCTACAACCTGCCGGTACTTACGCCTCCGCGCTGGGTACGTTCGCGTACCACGCCCATCGCGCTGGAAAATTTGATGTACTATCTGGTGGCGCTGTTGGACCATCCCACAAGCCATCACCGCATACTCGAAGCCGCAGGGCCGCAGGTATTAAGCTATCAGGAACAGTTCGAACATTTTATGGCAGTCAGCGGCAAGCACCGCTTGTTGATCCCTATCCCCTTTCCGACCAGTTGGATTTCGGTGTGGTTTTTGAATGTTATTACGTCGGTACCGTCCACTACGGCAAAGGCGCTGATACAAGGCTTAAAGCATGACTTGCTGGCCGATGACGCTGAGCTACGCGCGCTGATCCCACAAAAGCTGATCCCCTTTGATGACGCAGTGCGCAGCACGCTGAAAGAAGAACAGAAGTTGGTTAACTCCAGCGACTGGGGGTATGACGCTCAGGCATTCGCCCGCTGGCGTCCCGAATATGGCTATTTTGCCAAACAGGCTGGCTTTAGCGTCGACACCTCCGCCAGCCTGAAAGCGCTGTGGCAGTTGGTGAACCGACTCGGCGGGAAAGAGGGCTATTTCTTTGGCAATTTTTTGTGGAAGACGCGCGCCGCGCTGGACCTGCTGGTCGGCCATAAGCTGGCAAAAGGCCGCCCGGAAAACCCGTTGTTGCAGGTTGGCGATGCCGTGGATAGCTGGAAAGTGATCATCGTTGAGCCAGAAAAGCAGCTCACGCTGCTGTTTGGCATGAAAGCGCCGGGATTAGGCCGTTTAAGCTTTACACTGGAAGATAAAGGCGATCATCGGCGCATCGATGTACGCGCCTGGTGGCATCCGCACGGCATGCCCGGTCTCTTCTACTGGTTGTTGATGATCCCGGCTCATCTGTTCATTTTCAGAGGGATGGCAAAGCGTATCGCCAAACTTGCAGAACAAATCACAGACTAATGACAAAAAGAGACTGTATTCTTTCACGTTTCCCATTGCATACAGGCGTATTTCACGGAAGAATGCGCACGATGTTTTTTAAACACAGTGGATTGATATGAAGGTACTGGTTACCGGAGCCACCAGCGGCTTGGGCCGAAATGCGGTTGAGTTTCTATGCAGCAAAGGCGTCAGCGTCAGAGCCACCGGTCGCAACGAAGCGATGGGCAAGCTGCTGGAGAAAATGGGCGCAGAATTTGTGCATGCGGATTTGACCGAACTGGTCTCTTCGCAGGCAAAAGTCATGCTCGCAGGTATCGACACGCTGTGGCACTGCTCCAGTTTTACCTCACCATGGGGAACGCAGGAAGCCTTCGATCTGGCCAACGTTCGTGCTACCCGCCGTCTGGGCGAATGGGCCGTTGCCTGGGGCGTACGTAACTTTATCCATATCTCCTCTCCGTCGCTCTATTTTGACTATCACCACCATCGGGATATCAAAGAGGACTTCCGACCACATCGCTTCGCCAATGAATTCGCCCGCAGTAAAGCGGCTGGTGAAGATGTGATTGCATTGCTCGCGCAGGCTAACCCGCAGACCCGCTTCACGGTATTGCGTCCACAAAGTCTGTTCGGACCTCACGATAAAGTTTTTATCCCCCGTCTGGCCCACATGATGTACCACTACGGCAGCATCCTGTTGCCGCACGGTGGAAGTGCGTTGGTGGATATGACCTATTATGAGAACGCGGTACACGCAATGTGGCTGGTAAGCCAGGAAGCTTGCGATAAGCTGCCGTCAGGCCGCGCATACAACATTACTAACGGCGAGCATCGAACGCTGCGCAGTATCGTGCAGAAGCTGATCGACGAGTTGAATATTGATTGCCGAATCCGCTCGGTGCCCTACCCGATGCTGGACATGATTGCCCGCAGCATGGAGCGTCTGGGCAATAAATCGGCGAAAGAGCCAAAGCTTACACACTACGGCGTATCGAAGCTGAATTTTGACTTTACGCTGGATACCACCCGCGCGCAGGAAGAGTTAGGTTATCAGCCCATCGTCACGCTGGATGAAGGGATTGAGCGTACCGCAGCCTGGCTGCGCGACCACGGTAAGCTACCGCGTTAACCCTGCCCGTATTTCTCCAGTAACGCTTCGGCAATCGCCTGAGTTTCTGCGTCCGCCACGCCGTTCCACAACGTCGGGCGGAAGTGCATCTGAAAGGCCATAATCACCCGCTGCTGTTCACGCGGCGTCATATCAGGTTTTACCTCATAACCGTAGCGCGACAGCAGATCGAGTAACGATGCAGTGTCTACCGGCGTAGACGGCGCTCTCCCGTTGAGATAAAACGCCACGCGCTGGGCGTCTGGCCATGCGCCGATTCCCTGTGCAGCCAGCTGTTTCCATGGAAACAATGGGCCAGGATCGTCCTTACGCTGCGGTGCGACGTCCGCATGAGCCACCACGTTTTGCGGCTTGATGTCGTAGCGAGCAATAATGTCCTTCGCCAGTGGGATCAACGCCTGAATCTGCGCTGGCTCAAACGGGGCAAAATATTTCGTTCCCGCCGATTTTTGCCAGCCGCGGTTTTCCAGCTCAATGCCAATCGAGGTATCGTTAATCCGCGTCGCGCCGCGCCAGAAACTAATCCCCGCATGCCAGGCCAAATCTTTTTCCGGGACCAGTTGCCAGATACGCGGCTTGCCGTGATAAAGCGGCGGCACAGCCGGGATCAAATAGTGTGAACTGACGTTTTTATCGGTCAGCGTAGCCAGAGAAGCGTCAAAATCATCGGCCGTGTAATGGATAACCAGCACTTTAATGCGCGGGTAAGCGGCCTGCGCCTGACGGCGGGTATCCAACTGATATCCGTCTTTATCGACAATCCCTTTTTCGCCAGCGCAGCCCGCCAGCAGCAGCGTCAATGCCAGCAGCCACAACAGACGCTTCATCGGCGAGTTTTCACCGCAGTACCGCTGACGCTCACCATCAACATGCTGCCATCTTTACCCACGGTTTCGTAATCAATGTCGATACCGACGACCGCATCAGCACCCAGCGCTTTCGCCTGTTCACCCAGCTCCTGAAAAGCAATTTCGCGCGCTTTGCGCAACTCTTTTTCATACGCGCCGGAGCGGCCGCCGACAATATCGCGAATGCCAGCGAAGAAATCACGGAAGATATTCGCGCCTAAAATGGCTTCACCCGTCACCACACCGCAGTATTCCACGATGCTCTGCCCTTCAAGCGTTGGGGTAGTTGAAAACTGCATGGTTAATCTCCTTTTTGCGCTAAGAGCACGATCTCAAAAGCATTATCGAACCGATCCACTATCATTGAAAGGATATATTCTATCAACGTAGAACACTAATAGTAGAAAGCTAATAAGGAAATCATTATGCGCTACTCGAAACTCTCTCTGCTGGTTCCATGTGCACTACTTCTCAGCGCCTGTACTACCGTGACTCCGGCCTATAAAGATAACGGCACGCGTAGCGGTGCATGCGTAGAAGGCGGGCCAGACAGCGTGGCTCAACAATTCTATGATTACCGTATTCAGCATCGAAACAATGACATTACCGCCCTTCGTCCATACCTCAGCGACAATCTGGCTAAACTGCTGACCGATGCCAGCCGTGATAACGCGCATCGCGATCTGTTTAACAGCGATCCGTTCTCTAGCCGCTCTACGTTACCAGATAGAGCCAGCGTCGCCAGCGCATCGACTATTCCGAATAGTGATGCACGCAACATTCCGCTGCGCGTAGAGCTGAAACAGGGTGACCAAAGCTGGCGTGACGAAGTGCTGATGATCCGCGAAGGCCAGTGCTGGGTAGTAGACGACGTCCGCTATCTGGGCGGCAGCGTACACGCGCCAGCCGGGACGCTGCGCCAGTCTGTGGAAAACCGCTAGTCGCCCCCATTCACCCGCCTGTTTCATAAACCCCATAAATTGTCTGGCATTCTGCATAGAATGCCGACAATTATTCTTGCCCGCTGGTGGCCCCGCTATTTTGTGCTATGTTTAGATAAGAATGCGGTTTGCATTTAACTTTTAACGCATAAATATTGCATAACTATTCTGTCAAAGGTAGTATCTGCGGCTTCAATAGCTATCAGACTGCCAGCATACGAGTGTCAATGAGTATTCAATTAAACGGCATTAACTGCTTCTACGGCGCACATCAGGCGCTGTTCGATATCACGCTGGATTGCCCTCAGGGTGAAACACTGGTGTTACTTGGCCCTAGTGGAGCCGGGAAAAGCTCGCTACTGCGCGTACTCAACCTGCTTGAGATGCCGCGCTCGGGCACGCTCTCTATTGCGGGTAACCGTTTCGACTTCACGAAAACGCCGTCAGATAAAGCTATTCGCGATCTGCGCCAGAACGTGGGTATGGTTTTTCAGCAATATAATCTTTGGCCGCACCTCACGGTTGTACAGAATCTGATTGAAGCGCCCTGCCGTGTGCTCGGTCTGACAAAAGAGCAGGCAATGGCGCGCGCCGAGAAACTGCTCGAACGTCTGCGTCTGAAGCCCTACAGCGATCGTTATCCGCTGCATCTCTCCGGCGGCCAGCAGCAGCGTGTGGCAATTGCCCGCGCGTTGATGATGGAACCACAGGTACTGCTGTTTGACGAACCGACCGCCGCGCTTGATCCGGAAATTACCGCGCAAATCGTCAGCATCATTCGTGAGCTGGCGGAAACCAACATTACTCAGGTGATCGTCACCCACGAAGTGGAAGTTGCTCGTAAAACGGCCAGTCGTGTGGTGTATATGGAAAACGGTCATATCGTCGAGTTTGGGGATGCGAGCTGCTTTGCCAACCCGCAAACCGAAGCGTTTAAAAACTATCTTTCTCACTAAGATTCGGGACAATACAATGAAAAAAGTTCTGATTGCCGCGCTAATCGCAGGTTTTAGCCTTTCCGCTACCGCAGCCCAAACCATTCGTTTCGCTACCGAAGCGTCTTATCCTCCGTTTGAATCTATCGATGCGAATAACAAGATCGTAGGTTTTGACGTTGATCTGGCGAACGCGCTGTGTAAAGAGATCGATGCTACCTGTACGTTTACCAATCAGGCATTCGACAGCCTGATCCCAAGCCTGAAATTCCGTCGTTTTGACGCAGTGATGGCAGGCATGGACATCACGCCTGAGCGTGAAAAACAGGTCCTGTTTACCACCCCTTACTACGACAACTCTGCGCTGTTTGTTGGCCAGCAGGGTAAATACACCAGCATTGATCAGCTGAAAGGCAAAAAAGTTGGCGTACAAAACGGGACTACGCACCAGAAATTCATCATGGATAAGCATCCGGAAGTGACCACCGTACCATATGACAGCTATCAGAATGCCAAACTCGATCTGCAAAACGGTCGCATTGACGGTGTATTCGGTGATACCGCAGTGGTAACCGAGTGGCTGAAAGACAATCCAAAACTGGCTGCGGTTGGCGACAAAGTGACGGATAAAGATTACTTCGGTACGGGTCTGGGCATCGCGGTGCGTCAGGGCAACACTGAGCTGCAGCAGAAATTTAACGCTGCACTGGAAAAAGTGAAGAAAGATGGGACTTACGAGACCATCTACAACAAATGGTTCCAGAAGTAATATTTGATGAATGAATTTTTTCCGTTAGCAAGCGCCGCCGGGATGACCGTCGGCCTTGCGGTTTGTGCGCTAATCATTGGCCTCGCGCTCGCCATGTTTTTTGCCGTCTGGGAGTCCGTAAAATGGCGTCCGGTGGCATGGGCAGGTTCAGCGCTGGTTACCATTCTGCGCGGGTTACCAGAAATTCTGGTGGTTCTGTTTATCTATTTCGGCTCCTCGCAACTGCTGCTGACGCTGGCCGATGGTTTTACGATTAATCTCGGGTTTGTAGACATCCCGGTACAGATGCAGATCGAAAACTTCGACGTCAGTCCGTTCCTGTGCGGTGTGATTGCGCTGTCGTTACTGTACGCCGCCTATGCGTCGCAAACGCTGCGTGGCGCATTGAAGGCCGTACCACTCGGACAATGGGAATCGGGTCAGGCGTTGGGTTTATCTAAAACCGCGATCTTCTTTCGCCTGGTGATGCCGCAGATGTGGCGTCACGCTCTGCCGGGACTGGGTAACCAGTGGCTGGTATTGCTGAAAGATACCGCGCTGGTCAGCCTGATCAGCGTGAACGATCTGATGCTGCAAACCAAAAGCATTGCCACGCGTACCCAGGAGCCATTTACCTGGTACATTGTGGCGGCGGCTATTTACCTGGTGATTACGCTGGTGAGTCAGTACATTCTCAAACGCATTGACCTGCGCGCGACACGTTTTGAGCGGAGACCAGGCTGATGCTTGAGTATTTACCTGAATTGTTGAAAGGGCTGCATACCAGCCTGACGCTGACGGTTGCCTCCATCGTGGTTGCTCTGGTGCTGGCGCTGATTTTTACCGTCATCCTGACGCTAAAAACGCCGGTACTGGTCTGGCTGGTCCGCGCCTATATCACGCTGTTTACCGGTACGCCATTGCTGGTGCAAATCTTCCTGATCTACTACGGGCCAGGACAGTTCCCGACGCTGCAGGAATATCCGGTACTGTGGCATCTGCTCTCCGAACCGTGGCTGTGCGCGTTAATTGCGCTGTCGTTAAACAGTGCGGCTTACACCACGCAGCTGTTCTACGGCGCTATCCGCGCCATCCCGGAAGGTCAGTGGCAGTCATGCGGTGCATTAGGGATGAGCAAAAAGGATACGCTGGCGATTCTGTTGCCATACGCCTTTAAACGCGCCCTCTCCTCGTATTCCAACGAAGTGGTGCTGGTGTTTAAAAGTACCTCACTGGCTTACACCATCACGCTGATGGAAGTCATGGGCTACAGCCAACTGCTGTATGGTCGCACTTATGACGTCATGGTCTTCGGCGCGGCGGGCGTGATTTACCTGATCGTCAACGGTTTGCTGACGCTGATGATGCGCTTAATCGAACGTAAAGCGCTGGCGTTTGAACACCGGAATTAAGCCGATAACTGCATAAAGCGAAAAATAAAAGACGGGCAAGTCTAACAACCGCCCGTCTTTTTTTATATCGATAAAATACTTAATCATTTTTATTGCATATAAATTCATTAAATGGCATTGTTAATTCACGCCGCAGACACGGTAAATCATCATAAGATTGACAGACGGGAGTTCCACCATGAAAAAGTTAGTACTGGCCGCATTACTGGCTACTTTCGCCGCTGGCGCCTCAGCCGCTGATAAAATTAGCTTTGGTGTATCAGCGACTTATCCGCCATTTGAATCGCTGGACGCGAGCAACAAAATTGTTGGTTTTGACATTGACCTGGCAACGGCGCTGTGCAAACAAATGCAGGCGGAATGTACTTTTACCAATCATGCTTTCGACAGCCTGATCCCCGCGCTGAAATTCAAAAAATATGATGCAGTGATTTCCGGAATGGATATCACGCCTGAGCGTAGCAAACAGGTTGCGTTCACTCAGCCTTACTATGCTAACTCCGCGCTGGTTATTGCCAAAAAAGATACCTATAAAACCTTTGCCGATCTGAAAGGAAAACGCATCGGTATGGAAAACGGCACCACGCACCAGAAATACCTGCAGGACAAACATCCTGAAGTGAAAACCGTGGCCTATGACAGCTATCAGAATGCGATTATCGACCTGAAAAATGGCCGTATTGATGGCGTATTTGGCGATACCGCCGTCGTTAACGAGTGGCTGAAAACTAACCCGCAGTTAGGCGTGGCTACCGACAAAGTGACCGACCCACAATACTTCGGTACAGGTCTTGGCATTGCGGTTCGCCCGGATAACAAAGCCCTGCTGGAAAAACTGAATAACGCGCTGGCCGCCATCAAAGCGGACGGCACCTACCAAAAAATCAGCGATCAGTGGTTCCCGCAGTAATTTCCGCTCAATCTGAAAAGCCGCAACCGCGGCTTTTTTTTATCTCTTCGTCTGCGCTTTCAGTCAGTTCTTACGCCATAAATGCATTCATGGCATACACTAGTTAAAACGATAAAGAATGAGGCATAAGGATGATAGCGTTTCCTGCCAGCTTGCTGATCCTCAATGGAAAAAGTGCTGATAATCTTCCCCTACGTGACGCCATTGCAAATCTGCGTGATGAGGGTGTGGAAATCCATGTTCGCGTCACCTGGGAAAAAGGCGACGCTCAACGTTACGTGGATGAAGCGCGTCGATTAGGCGTTGCAACGGTGATTGCCGGCGGCGGCGACGGCACGATCAACGAAGTCTCGACAGCGCTAATCCAGTCGCAGGGGGGCAATATTCCCGCCCTGGGTATTTTACCGTTGGGAACGGCGAATGACTTTGCCACCAGCGTGGGTATACCCGACGACCTTGATAAAGCGTTAAAACTGGCTATTGCCGCAAATGCCGCTGAAATAGATATGGTACAGGTCAATGATAAAACCTGTTTTATCAATATGGCGACCGGCGGCTTCGGTACACGCATCACCACCGAAACGCCAGAAAAACTCAAAGCCGCGCTGGGCGGCGTATCGTATTTTATTCACGGTTTAATGCGCATGGATACGCTCAAGCCCGACGTCTGCGACATCCGTGGAGAAGATTTTCACTGGCAGGGCAAAGCGCTGGTGATTGGGATTGGTAATGGCCGCCAGGCCGGTGGTGGACAACAGCTTTGCCCGACGGCGCTGATTAACGACGGTCTGCTGCAACTGCGCATTTTCACCGGCGAGGAGTTGCTGCCTGGGCTGCTTTCAGCGTTAACGCAATCTGAAGACAACCCTAATATCATTGATGGCGCTTCATCGTGGTTTGATATCCGCGCCCCACACGAAATTACCTTTAATCTTGATGGCGAACCGCTCAGCGGACAGGAATTTCATATTGAAATCCTGCCCGCGGCGCTACGTTGCAGACTGCCGCCGGGTTGCCCGTTGTTGCGCTAACAAAACGGCACCCCGCCGGAATCAGGCAATGGTGACTTTGCTGTCCAGATAAACATCCTGCACGGCGTTAATCAGCTTAACGCCGTCGGCCATGGTTTTCTTGAAAGCTTTGCGTCCAAGGATCAGCCCCATACCGCCAGCACGTTTATTAATGACCGCCGTACGTACCGCATCGCTCAGATCGGTTTCTCCACCGGCAGCGCCGCCAGAGTTAATTAATCCGGCGCGCCCCATATAGCAGTTCGCCAACTGATAGCGTACCAGGTCAATCGGGTTATCGCTGGTCAGCTTGCTGTAGACGCGATCGTCGGTGTAGCCAAAGTTAACGGCTTTGTATCCGCCGTTATTTTCCGCCATTTTCTGCTTCACAATATCCGCCCCAATGGTGGCTGCCAGATGGTTAGCCTGACCGGTGAGATCGGCGGAGACGTGATAATCCACGCCGTCTTTCTTAAACGCGGAGTTACGCAGATAAGCCCACAGTACGGTGACCATACCCAGTTCATGGGCACGCTCAAACGCGGCAGAAATCTCTTCAATCTGACGGCGAGACTCCTCAGAACCGAAATAGATTGTCGCCCCGACCGCAACCGCGCCCATATTGAACGCCTGCTCGACGCTGGCGTATAGCGTCTGGTCAAACGTATTGGGATAACTGAGCGTTTCGTTGTGGTTAATCTTCACAAGGAACGGAATGCGGTGCGCGTAACGGCGGGAAACAGAAGCCAGCACGCCATAAGTCGATGCCACGCAGTTACACCCTGCTTCGATTGCCAGTTCCACGATATTCTTTGGATCAAAGTACAACGGGTTAGCCGCAAACGATGCCCCGGCGGAATGCTCCACGCCCTGGTCCACCGGAAGAATCGACAGGTACCCTGTTCCGGCCAGACGGCCCGTGTTATACAGCGTCTGCATATTACGCAGTACGGCTGGCGGACGGTTGTTATCAACCATTACGCGATCGACGTAATCATGTCCTGGCAGGTAAAGTTGGTCAGAAGGAATGGTCATACAACGATGCTGTAAAAGGCTGTCGGCATCTTTGCCAAGCAACTGCGCAATATCAGTCATAGCTATGCTCCCGTAAGTTCCGATTAATAATCGGAATGTGAATTATCCTGACCCGCTTTTTGCGGGCAGCAATAAGCCTGGTACCGACTGCGCTTTTTTTCCATCTTTAGCGCACTTTTCAGCGATTTCCGCTGGAACGATTCAGGAAGAAATAGTGTTAAGGCGGTCAAATTTAGACCACAAAGGTATTTTAAAGGTATTATCAGGTGGTACTATCAACGCGTACCTTACCTGTCATGAAGGATTTAAAGATGAAAACTACAGTTAAGCTGTCGTTCATGATGTTTGTTGAGTGGTTTATCTGGGGCGCCTGGTTTGTCCCACTTTGGCTGTGGCTCAGCAAAAGTGGCTTTACCGCGGGTGAAATTGGTTGGTCATACGCCTGTACCGCCATTGCCGCGATCCTGTCGCCGATTCTGGTTGGCTCTATCACTGACCGCTTCTTCTCAGCGCAAAAAGTCCTCGCCGTGTTGATGTTTGTCGGCGCTATCCTGATGTACTTCGCCGCGCAGCAAACCACCTTCAGCGGATTCTTCCCGCTGTTACTGGCCTATTCACTGACCTACATGCCGACAATTGCGTTAACCAACAGTATCGCTTTTGCCAACGTACCGGACGTTGAGCGTGATTTCCCACGCATTCGCGTGATGGGCACCATTGGCTGGATTGCGTCTGGTTTGGCCTGCGGCTTCTTGCCGCAAATGCTCGGCTATAGCGATATTTCCCCCACCAATATTCCCCTGCTTGTCACGGCCGGAAGTTCCGCGCTGTTAGGCGTTTTTGCGTTCTTTTTACCGGATACGCCGCCGAAAAGTACCGGCAAGATGGATTTCAAAGTCATGCTGGGGCTGGATGCGCTGATCCTGCTGCGGGATAAGAACTTCCTCGTCTTTTTCTGTTGCTCATTCCTGTTTGCCATGCCGCTGGCGTTTTATTACATCTTCGCCAACGGTTATCTGACAGAAGTTGGGATGAAAAATGCCACCGGTTGGATGACGCTGGGCCAGTTCTCTGAAATCTTCTTTATGCTGGCGCTGCCGTTCTTCACCAAACGCTTTGGCATTAAAAAGGTATTATTGCTTGGTCTTATTACTGCGGCTATCCGCTACGGATTCTTCGTTTACGGCGGTGCGGAAGAATATTTCACTTATGCCCTGCTGTTTCTCGGCATTCTGCTACACGGCGTCAGTTACGACTTCTACTACGTTACGGCCTATATCTATGTCGATAAAAAAGCGCCAGTACACATGCGCACCGCAGCGCAAGGGCTTATCACGCTCTGCTGTCAGGGATTCGGCAGCCTGCTGGGTTATCGTCTGGGCGGCGTAATGATGGAAAAAATGTTTGCCTATAAGGAACCGGTTAATGGTCTCACCTTCAACTGGGCGGGCATGTGGGGATTTGGCGCGATCATGATCGCCGTCATTGCCGTGCTGTTTATGATTTTCTTTCGCGAATCAGACAAAGAAATTACCGCCATTAAGGTGGATGATCGCGATGTAGCGTTGAAACAAGGGGAAGTGAAATGAAAGCAGAACGTATTCTCGGTGCTCTTTATGGGCAGGCGTTAGGGGATGCGATGGGCATGCCGTCGGAACTGTGGCCAAGAACCCGGGTAAAAGCACACTTCGGTTGGATCGACCGTTTCTTGCCTGGACCTGCGGAAAATAATGCCGCCTGCTATTTTAACCAGGCGGAATTTACCGATGACACATCCATGGCCTTGTGTCTGGCTGATGCCCTGCTTGAATGTGACGGAAAGATAGTCCCAGACGTTATTGGCCGCAATATTCTGGCCTGGGCCGAACGTTTCGATGCTTTTAATAAAAACGTGCTTGGTCCAACATCAAAAATTGCGCTAAATGCCATTCGCAACGGCAAACCTGTTGCCGAACTGGAAAATAATGGCGTCACTAACGGGGCGGCAATGCGCGTTTCGCCGCTGGGATGTCTGCTGCCCGCGCGCGATCTCGATACCTTTATTGATGACGTGGCACTGGCCTCCAGCCCGACGCATAAATCGGATCTGGCTATCGCCGGCGCAGTCGTCATCGCATGGGCGGTGTCGCGTGCTATCGACGGAGGAAAATGGTCGGAGATTGTTGACGCGCTACCTGCCATTGCCCGACATGCGCAGCAAAAACGGATCACCACCTTTAGCGCCTCGCTCTCTGCCCGCCTTGAACTGGCGCTAAAAATCGTCCGTCATGCCGATGGTATAGAGTCCGCCAGCGAGCAGTTGTACCAGGTCGTTGGGGCCGGAACCAGCACCATTGAGTCCGTGCCCTGCGCCATCGCGATGGTCGAACTGTCGCAGACCGATCCTAACCGCTGCGCCATTCTGTGCGCGAATCTTGGCGGCGATACCGACACCATCGGAGCAATGGCGACCGCTATTTGCGGTGCATTGCACGGCGTAAGCGCGATTGACCCGGCATTGAAACAGGAACTGGATGCGGTAAATCAGCTGGACTTTACCCGCTATGCCAGCGGATTACTGCGACTGCGCGGACAACGGGAGGCGCTATGAACAGCACCTCGCGTCTGCAACAACTTCTCCCGCAGTTAGGTTCACACAGGCCGGTCACGGTGGTGGGGGCAGCGGTCATTGATGTGATTGCCGATGCGTATGCCCTCCCCTGGCGCGGATGTGATATCGAGCTTAAACAGCAAGGCGTTAACATTGGCGGCTGCGCGCTCAATATTGCCGTGGCGCTCAGGCGTTTAGAGATCAACGCCAGCAATGCGCTACCGCTGGGTCAGGGGGTATGGGCCGATATTATCCGCAACCGGATGGCAAAAGAGGGATTGCATAGCCTGATCGACAACGCGGAAGGCGATAACGGCTGGTGTCTGGCGCTGGTGGAACCGGATGGCGAACGTACCTTTATGTCTTTTAGCGGCGTCGAAAACCAGTGGAACGCCGACTGGCTGGCGCGTCTGAACATCCCGCGTAACAGCCTGGTCTATCTGTCAGGCTATCAGTTAACCTCTCCATGTGGCGAGCTGCTGGTACAGTGGCTGGAAGGTCTGGAAGACGTGACGCCATTTATCGATTTTGGTCCGCGAATCGGCGATATTTCAGACGACTTAATGGCGCGAATCATGGCCTGCCGCCCGCTAGTATCGCTCAATCGACAGGAGGCCGAAATTGCCGCCGAGCGGTTTGCATTAAGCCAGGATGTAGAGGGTTTTGGAGCAGAGTGGGTGCGCCGTTTCGCCGCGCCGGTGGTGATACGCCACGATAAAGACGGCGCGTGGTATTTCAGCGCGCAAACATCCGGTTGCGTGCCAGCATTTAAGACCACCGTCGTTGATACCATTGGCGCGGGCGACAGCCACGCTGGCGGCATGCTGGCCGGACTGGCGTCAGGCTGGCCGCTGGCTGATGCGGTACTGCTGGGCAATGCGGTGGCTTCCTGGGTAGTCGGGCATCGCGGCGGCGATTGCGCCCCCTCGCGAGAGGCGTTACTCCTCGCACACAAAGACGTATAGATCGCTTCGGCAATAGCTGATGCTGTATTCAATGGGCCGTTGCTGCTGGTCAAGCGCTACCTGCTTGATCACCAGCACCGGCACTTTACTGTCCATTTGAATGTGAGCCTGGAACTCCGCGTCTGGCATCCGGGCGCTGACGCGTGAACGCGTACGCTGCGGGAAGATATGCTGGCTGCGAAAATAGTCGTACAGCGAAACGCCGATGGCATCCACATCATGGATTAGTTGGGCCGGTACCCATGACTCTTCAATAGAAACGGCTTCTTCATCGACATAGCGAATACGTTTGAGCAGGAAGACCTCACTCCCGACAGCAACAGCCAACTGCTGCGCCACCTCTTCCGGGCAAGGCACAATGCGCTTGTTGACCCACAGCGTATCTGGTTTTTTTCCGCGTAAAACGACCTGCTGCGAAAAACCCCGCGCTTCTTTGAGCGAATACTCGAAGATGTTGTTGATCTGCGTCCCGTAACCGCGGGCGCGTGTCACCACGCCTTCTTCCTCCAGAGCCTGCATCGCCTTGCGTACCGTAATCCGCGACACGCCAGTCAACTGGCTGAGATCACGCTCGCCGGGCAGGATATTGCCATGCTCCAGAATCCCGCTGCGCACAGCGTTTTTCACCGTTTGCGCAAATTTCATATACAGCGGCGTGTTATCTGCCGCTGCAATGCGTTCATTCAGTTGCGCGATAAGCTGGGTATGCGCTTGTTCCATTTATCTTTTTCCTGCAGCCGTTTCTGCAGCCAGTATACTCATTACCACCACGCGTGGAAATGATGCACCGGACCAATTCCCTCACCCACTTCCAGCGTGTCAGCCTGTGCCAGCGCCGCCGAAAGCCACAGTTTGGCTTCCTGTACCGTATCAGCCCAATTGTTATGCCGTGGACGCAGCGCCGCCAGCGCTGCGGAAAGAGTACAACCGGTACCGTGGGTATTTTTGGTCATCACCCTTGGCGCAGTAAAACGCTGTTCGCCATCACGGGTAAACAGCCAGTCCGGGCTTTGCGCATCCTCCAGATGACCGCCTTTCATCAGCACGGCCTCACAGCCCAGCGCTCGCAGCTCCCTTCCCTGTTCTAACATCTCCTGCTCAGTTTGCGCATGCGATGCGCCGAGCAATGCCGCGGCCTCCGGCAAATTTGGGGTGATAATTGAAACCTGCGGCAACAAACGGGTACGCAGCGTTTCTACCGCCGCGGGCGACAGTAACGGATCGCCACTTTTCGCCAGCATCACCGTATCCAGCACCACATTTTGCACCCGATGGCGGTGCAAACGTTCGGCCACCGCTTCAACAATATCCGCTTCCGCCAGCATGCCGATTTTGGTGGTATCGATACGTACATCGCTGAACACCGAGTCCAGTTGTGCGGCGACAAAGTCAGGTTCAATGCGATACACCGACTGCACCCCGCGCGTATTTTGCGCCACCAACGCGGTGATCACCGAACAGCCGTAAGCGCCAAGCGCGGAGAAAGTTTTTAAATCGGCCTGAATACCCGCGCCACCGCTGGGATCGGTTCCGGCGATCGTTAATGCGTTAATCCGTTTCATGCTTGCTCCTGCGCGTTCAGGTTATAGAGGGCGTCGAGAAATGCAGGGACAAAACTGCCCGGTCCGGTCGATTGTTGCGTGGCGATTTGTCCAGCCTGCTTCATCCAGCTACAGGCGGAGGCGACGTTATCAAGCCGGTCGCCGGGCAAGGCACAGCTGGCCGCAACGACCGCAGATAGCGCGCAACCTGTGCCGACCACGCGCGTCATCAATATATCGCCGCCATTCACGCAGACGGTACGCTGAGCATCGGTAACATAGTCCACTTCGCCGGTCACCACGACGATGGTCCCTACCTCACGAGCCAACGCCTGGGCCGCGCCAAGCGCAGCGGTTGGCGTATCGGTCGTATCCACGCCACGCCCCCCGCCGTTCATCCCCGCCAGCGCCAGTATTTCCGAGGCATTACCGCGAATTACGGCTGGCTGTAGCGACAGTAAATCCAGACAAAAGCGGCGGCGAAACTCAAGAGCGCCCACGGCAACGGGATCGAGCGCCCAGGGGGTTTTAGCAAGGTATGCCTGCTCAACGGCAGCGCGCATCGCCGTGGCCCGGTCACGAGTAAGCGTGCCGACGTTAACCAGCAACGCGCTGGCGATAGCCGCAAACTGGCTGGCTTCCTCGGGCTCAATCACCATCGCAGGTGATGCGCCTAACGCCAACAGCGTATTGGCGGTAAAGTTTTGCACGACCTCATTGGTCATACAGTGTACAAGTGGGGAAAGCGTTCTAAATTGGTGTAAGGCGTGGGCCGCGAGCGCGCGGCTGTGCAGGTCAGGCTGCATGGTTCAGCTCCTGCCCGCGCGAAGAAGGGACACGAGCAGTGTCAGACTTCCCTACGCTGGCATTATCCAGATCAGGTGGTACGGGTATTTCTCAGCCTTCACCAGGAAGGGCACCCCGAGTCGTTGAAACACAAACGTAATATGCTGGTTTCAGCAACAGGATACTGCCTGTGTCTGATGATGTAAATCGGCACGGCACGCTGATGCTTCGCCGCTAAACCTCTGGTCACAGTTGCCGGATTTCTGTACTTTCATTTACACTTTTTACGAAATTACTGGAGTGATCACAAAATAATGCTTGTCAGATGTCCTGTTAGCCAGGAATCATACATGACTGATTTTGATGACCCGAACAGGTAGAGAGGATGGGTATGAAGAAGAAAATGTTGCTGGGCGCGCTGTTGCTCGTAACCAGCACTGTCTGGGCCGCGCCTACAGCTACTGCTGCCGCAAAGGGTATTGATCAATATGAGCTAAAAAGTTTTATTGCTGACTTTACCCATTTCAAACCCGGTGACAAAGTTCCACCACTGTATCTCACCAGCGAATACACCATTAAGCAGTGGAATCTGCGCAACCTGCCCGCACCGACGGCAGGTACCCACTGGACCTATATGGGCGGCGCGTATGTGCTGGTCAATGATGCCGATGCTAAGATCATTAAAGCCTACGATGGCGAGATTTTTTATCATCGATAATGGTATTTAATTAAAATGAAGAACACGTACTGTCCAAGAGGCAATTCGTGTTCTAAATTTCATGAAAAATCAATCATATGTAATAGTAAAAACAACCTTGCTTTGCACTTTCCCTGTTCGTAACGGTTCATTATTAATTCGTGCATACCTGGCACTAACTATAAAATTATAATATTTATCAACCGCCCCCATCTTTTCTATTCTTTTTAAAACAGATCCGTTTTTTAAGGGGACACTGGTATCTGAACCACTGTAGATATTAAATCCCACTCCTTGCGCACCATCAGGTAAAGTGTTTTTCAGGGTAAGTCCATCATCCGACCAATCGCCAGAAGAAACTTTAAGTGTTACAGGATTTGTTGCTACACTATACACACCGTTACATTCTAGCTTGAGAGTATCAGAAACATTTTCTCCATATCTACCAGCCTGTAAATCTTTCATAGAAATATTCGGTAAAGAAATAGCATAATCAGACTGTAAAAACTTACAGGTTGTCGGTTTATGCGTTATATTGAAGGTTATTTTTTGCGAAAATGAAGCATTCAGACCTAGTAAACATGCTAAAATATTTGTCAAACTACAGCTGGAATTTGATGAAAATATAATCGCATCATCAATAGTAAAGGTGCTGGTGTTAGAAAACCGCTGTTTTACATTACCAGGAGCGTCGACATATTCAACCTTAAGTTGAATATCTTTTGTATTAAACAGATCTGCTGCTGAATAATCACGACTGGGAAATACTGAACCTGGCGTAGGTATTGGCGATTCCCCCCCGACAGAAGCATTTAATTTAATATATATAGATTTCCCGCCTGAAGAATTTTGCAATTCAACTATATAATCTTGTAGGCTATTGGCTATATAAATTTTATCTCCAGAGCTATAACAACTAAAACTCCCATCAAAATTCGTATTGAAATTTTTAGTCTCCCCTTGGTCCGTTAATGTGAAACTAATGTTAGCATCTTTTTCTTGCGTTCCCGAGCAAGTTGCGTAAGACATCATTGGAAATAATAAAACCAACATTATGTAATACTTTTTCATGTATCACCTCACCGACAAATATAAACTTTACTTTCATCAATCGTTTTATCGAAGGTGATTGCGCATGAAAGTCCCTGTTGTTTATCGACCGCCACTTTTATCTCCGGCGGTACTTGGTTGGTACGAATAAAAAGCTGACTTCCCTGACCTACCACACCAATATTTTGTCCATGGCTGTCTTCAACTTCATAGCCAAACGTCAGCGGTGAACCATCTGGACGCAACGCACGAATAAACCATGGCTGACGTTGATCGGTCTCAAATTTAACCAACACCACGGCACCCCGATAGGGAGCGGTACTGTGTCGATTCCCCATCAACTCGGTTTCACTGTTCGTATTTGAAATATCCAGCATCAGGTTATTTTCCCGATAGGGGGTAATAGTATCGTATAACACTACACCGTTATGGTTCGTGGTACGGTATCGTTGCCCGTTAACATAGGCCCCTTCCAGTCCCGGAGCCTGAAGAATAGCAAAGGTATCTGAGAGACGATTAGCCAGATTCACTCCGCCAGACCATGCCAACACCCCGCCTGAAATATTGCCGCTGGCTTGCATATATTTATTTGACTGGCTATAGCTGCCGTTTAGCGTAGCAAGCGGTGCATTCCACGTTAGGTTGGCACCAGCCATCGTTTCGCTGTCCTGACGCTGATGACTCAGGTTGACACCGTAGTTAAACTGGTCGCGATCGCCAATCGTTCCTGAAAGCCCGGTCGTATTTGAGGCAAAGCCGTCATCATCAAAAGTTGTTGAATTGGATACATATAAACGTCGGCTTCTTGAAGTAATATCATCACCCCATTCAAACGGAATAGAGATAAAAAAGTTAAACCGCTTATCTTCGCGATGATTTTCATCATAAGTCTGACTGGCAGAAAACGTATAACTGATCCGTTGCCATGTATTGGAATAACTCAACTGATAATCTTTATTGCTGCCGCTACGCCCCCAATAATCGCGCCATAGTGTACTCAGTGACACAGACCCCCAGCCGACTGGTAAAGATTGGTTGATGTTTGCAGAAAAACTATTTTTACGGCCAAAATCATTCTGGTAATAATCTGCAATGTCATAAACATCATTTTCATCACGATGATAGCTGTCTTTATTATTAGCCCAAACGTGATCGTTAAACGTTCGGTAATCCCGTGATGAGTATCGATAGGCAGCAAGGCCAAAACGCGTGGCGGTTTGTGTTAAATATTTATTATAAGCAATTTGATAGCTTTGCCCATCAAATACATCGCCATTATCCTGTTTACTGTGCGAACGCGTCGCATCCACGGAGATGGCGCCAATTCGGGTATTCCAGCCAGTCCCTAACGTAAACGAATTGTAGTTATCAGCGAGCATCGTACCGGCGTATAACGTCAAGAGGTTATTCCACCCATATTGATAACTTAGCTGGGTAAAATCGGTTTGGTTACTTGCACCCTCAATATGGCTGCGACCAGCGACAAAATCATATTTGGATACACCAGGTTGCAGCATATTCGGGACAGAAGAGAACGGTACCAGATAGGTCGTTACTGACCCATCGGCCTCTTTAATACTGACATCAAGATCAGCACCACCGCCCGCCAGTTGTAAATCAGCGATAGAAAACGGACCTGGCGGTACCTCTTTTTGGTAAACCACAAAGCCGTTCTGCTCAATAGTCACTAACGCATTACTCTGTGCAATCCCCTGAACCAATGGCGTAAAATTTTGCCTTGAGTTCGGTAACATCTGCATATCACGGTACACTCGCACTCCGCGAAAGCGCACAGAGTCAAAAATATCAGACGATGTGTACATATCCCCGACACGCAGAGTACCGAGAATTTGCGAGATCCCACGCTCAAGGTAAAAAGTATTACTTTTCCACTCACCGCTACTGTCTTGAGCTTTGGTATAGCTGGCATCTGAATGTAACTGCCAGCCCAGCAGATTCAGTCCACTGTTAAAACGAGCATAGGTGCTTTTACTATTACCAGAATTTTTATAGTCGCTGTAGTACTGACTAAGGTAATAAGAAGTATAAAGAGCATTAATTCCACGGTCCCAGTTTTCTGGGGGAACATAACCATTTTCCAATTCATCTACATAAGCCTGGGGTACGCTAAGGTTTAACTGAAATTTTCCTATATTCCAACTATAGCTTCCTCCTTGAACCATTTGCTTAAGCGTCAGACATGTCTGGGTTTTATCGATCTCATCAGTATTAATTCCTAAACGCGAAATCGTATCGCGGGACAGACAAGTTTCTTCAGGGGTGTCTTTAACAGTAATCTCATATTTACCGCGCCATTGAGTATTGACATAGATATCAACATCATACTGCCCTGGCAATGGATGGTTATCATCAATACGGAAATCAGAAACCTTCGCCCCCTTCATACCACCAGTCATAAAATTGGTATCGAAGGTCTCTTCAGCATAGGTAGTAATACTCCATAACGAAATTAATATCGCAGAAGCAAGCGGGGTCATCCTTAACATAATCAGCTCCTGTTATTTCAAGCTGACGCTATCACTTATAAAGCTGCCATAATCATTGATAATGGTTAATTTATATTGGTTAGCGTTACTACTTTTAACCATGACGGGTTCACTAGAGAATGGTGCGACCATCACTGATTTATCATTTATTTTCACACTGCCAAATTTTATCTCAGCTACCGTAACCCAATTAGCATTGTCATTTTTTATGATAAAACTCTTACCATTGCGTACCAAAACTATTTTTTTGAAAGTCGCACTATTAACTGGTGCAATACCTGACGGACGGTAAAATAATTTAATACGATTCTGCATCGCAAACTTTATAACATTCTTGCCAGCATTTACTGGGTTATTAGGCGGAATATCCAGTACATTAAGATAAAACAGGCTCTCTTTATTTTTCGGCAACGTATTGGGCATTTTTTTGATTTTGAGCTGTTGACCTGAATTGCCCGGCACCCTGACCACTGGAGGCGTTAATAAAAAGGGAACCTGAATCTTCTCTGGCGGTAATGATGTATTACCATCATCGATCCAGGCCTGAACCAGAGAGGCATTTTGTTCCTGGTTCATTAACTGCAGCGTTATTTCACTTTTTTCCGCGGGGTAAATAACTCTTGTGCCATAAATCACTATCCCTGCATGAACTGGTGTAACAACTGATAATGTGATTACCGCACATAGCATCTTCATTTTTCATTCCTTATTTTATGCCGGCAACCAAGGTTGCCGGCATAACATTATTCCTGGATGACCATCAGTTTTACAGTTCCGTTTACCTTACCCTCAGAAACGTTAGTTGCTGCTTTTGCATACCGCGCAGAAAGAAGCAACTCATATTTATTATCGCCTAATGATTTAAGATCAGAAATAGCAAGCGTTGAGTTTCCGTCTTTTTCAATTAACTTATTTTTATGGTATAATTTAAAACCAACACCGGTAGCACCACCAGAACCCTGAGCCACTGTGTTTTCGATAACATCATTATAATCGAAAGCAGCACCATCAACTTTAATAATTACATCTTTGGTTGGATCGCATACCAAAATCATTGGTGTTGTCGCTTCATTTTCGCCAAATGGAACATCAACGCCAACATCGTAACCTTGAAATGCCGAAGCAGGTACATTTCCTAATTCAATTGCAGAAACGTTATTCCCATTATCGAATCGACAAGCGGTACCTGTTACTTCGCCAGTAATTGTCAAAGTTCCTTGTTCCTCTGCAGGAGCAGCATAAGCCCCACCACTCAAAAATACGCCAGCCAATACAGCAGCAATAATTGAACGATTCATAGTATCTTCCTTAATCAATATATTTAGATTTGTTACGCGGTGTTATTCCTGTAACTAGAATCTACACGTTTAAATCGTTACCGCAATGTAAACGGAATGTTTTTTTGATTTAAAACAAGTTACTCCGTGCAATATAATCGCAACAAATAGATAGAAACCAAACTTATTTGCACAATTAATAAGTTAGCGTAATTTACCATTCATATTTATTTTTAGGATAAATAAAAAAGCCCATATCATTCATGAAGGTGATATGGGCTATATGAAAGAGAATATTCTAGTCGTAGCGATTGAGGATAATTTGACGATTATCGCTCCCCGGAATAGCCACCAGTTCCGTTGTTACTCCCCTCGCCACCGACGTGACAGTTTGTTCGGTACTGGAAACGTGGGTGGTGTTGCCGCAGCGCTGTTGAAGTTGAGCATTTACCACTTCAGTACTGCAGGTCGGCGCGACAACGGTGCCGCTAATAGTTAAGGTTGCGGTATCTGCGCCCAATGTGGGAAGACTTAATCCATAAGCCAGAACTATAATTCCCAGCGACAAAGTTTTTTTCATCTAAATGTCGTTCCTGTATTAAACCCGATTTAACATGCAGGGTGGTTATTTGGCGCAATGATAGATGTACTATCACGCGAAAACCAATTGAAATACTAAATCAATGAGATAGGCATGATCAATTTAAATGATGAATAACGGATTTAATTCAGAAAAAATCATGTTTTATTAAGGTAGGATAAACAATACTCTATTTTCCCTTCATCTTATATATTCACCACATCAATATATAATTGATGCGGTGAATAATATTTAACGCGATAAATTACACCGCGCGGAAGGCAATCTCGCCAGGAATAACTTCACCCTGCCAGTACAGCTGCGCTGCTACGCGCCCTGCAAGGTCACGGTAAATAGCAGTAAATTCGCTGTCTGGGCGGCTGATAACCGTCGGTGTACCGCGATCGAGGTCTTCACGCAGAGAAATATGCAGCGGCATTTGTCCCAGCAGTTGGGTGTGGTACTGCTCGGCCAGTTTCTGCGCGCCACCGGTGCCAAAGATTGGCTCATGATGACCGCAATTGCTGCAAATATGCATACTCATATTCTCAACAATACCCAACACCGGCACTTCGACTTTTTCGAACATCACAATGCCTTTTTTCGCATCGATCAGCGCAATATCCTGCGGCGTGGTCACTACAACCGCCCCTGTTACCGGAATGTTCTGCGCCAGCGTCAGTTGGATGTCACCGGTGCCCGGCGGCATATCCAGTACCAGATAATCAAGATCCGGCCATAAGGTTTCCTGCAGCATCTGCAACAGCGCTTTACTGGCCATCGGGCCGCGCCACACCATGGCGTTATCGTCAGTGACCAGATAGCCAATGGAGTTGGTCGCCAGACCGTGAGACATAATCGGCGCCATATGAGTGCCGTCCGGCGAAGTTGGACGCTGGTTTTCCGCACCGAGCATCGTCGGGATGGACGGGCCATAAATATCGGCGTCAAGAATGCCCACCTTCGCCCCTTCCGCAGCCAGCGCCAGCGCCAGGTTCACCGCGGTCGAGGATTTGCCTACGCCACCTTTGCCCGAGCTAACGGCAATGATGTTCTTCACACCATTAATACCCGGCTGGTTTTTCACGCGCTTCAGCGTCGCGATGTTATGCGACAACTTCCAGTCAATCGCCTTCGCGCCGGTAATACGCAGCAGATCGGCACTGCATTGCTCTTTTAATGCTTCAAACGCGCTATGCCAGACGAAGGGCATGACCAGCTCGACGTGCAACGTGTCATCCATCCAGGCGACGTGGTGCAACGCTTTAAGCGTCGTCAGATTATGCTTCAGGGTTGAATGCTGAAAATTCGCCAGCGTCCCGGCGACCATCGCGCGCAGGGTTTCTGGTGATTTGGCCTGGGATTGTGGGTTCATCCCGACTCCTTTTTGTTGTTCTGAAAATACAATAGTCACCAGGTAGTTTACTCCAACCGCAACAATTATTCATTTACGTATAAATGCCCTTATCGCTTGGCGCAGTAATTACCATTTTGGTACTATCAAAGCCCTTTTCACTACAAAAGAAGTAATTGCCCACTATGACTCAAGTCGCGAAGAAAATTCTGGTAACGTGCGCGCTGCCGTACGCCAACGGCTCTATCCACCTCGGCCATATGCTGGAGCACATCCAGGCTGATGTCTGGGTCCGTTACCAGCGAATGCGCGGCCACCAGGTAAACTTCATCTGCGCGGACGACGCCCACGGTACGCCAATCATGCTGAAAGCACAGCAACTTGGGATCACGCCAGAGCAGATGATCGGTGAAATGAGTCAGGAGCATCAGACTGATTTTGCAGGTTTTGACATCAGCTACGACAACTACCACTCTACGCATAGCGAAGAGAACCGTGAGCTGTCTGAGCTGATTTACACGCGCCTGAAGGAGAACGGTTTTATTAAAAACCGCACTATCTCCCAACTGTACGATCCGGAAAAAGGCATGTTCCTGCCTGACCGTTTCGTTAAAGGCACCTGTCCGAAATGTAAGTTTCCGGATCAGTACGGCGATAACTGTGAAGTCTGCGGCGCAACCTACAGCCCGACCGAACTTATCGAGCCGAAATCCGTCGTTTCCGGCGCAACACCGGTGATGCGTGACTCAGAACACTTCTTCTTTGACCTGCCATCGTTCAGCGAAATGCTGCAGGCGTGGACGCGCAGCGGCGCGTTGCAGGAGCAGGTCGCCAACAAAATGCAGGAATGGTTTGAATCTGGCCTGCAGCAGTGGGATATTTCCCGCGACTCACCGTACTTCGGTTTTGAAATCCCGAATGCGCCTGGCAAGTACTTCTACGTCTGGCTGGATGCGCCAATTGGCTATATGGGATCGTTCAAAAATCTGTGCGACAAGCGCGGCGACACGACCAGTTTTGATGAGTACTGGAAAAAAGACTCCGACGCCGAGCTGTATCATTTCATCGGCAAGGACATCGTCTACTTCCACAGCCTGTTCTGGCCTGCCATGCTGGAAGGCAGCAACTTCCGTAAGCCGACTAACCTGTTCGTACACGGTTATGTGACGGTGAACGGCGCGAAGATGTCCAAATCTCGCGGCACCTTTATTAAGGCCAGCACCTGGCTGAAGCACTTCGACGCCGACAGCCTGCGTTACTACTACACGGCGAAGCTCTCTTCACGTATTGATGACATCGACCTGAACCTGGAAGACTTTGTCCAGCGCGTTAACGCCGACATCGTCAACAAAGTGGTCAACCTGGCCTCCCGTAACGCAGGCTTTATCGCCAAGCGTTTCGACGGCGTGCTGGCGGCTGAACTGGCCGACCCGGCACTGTATAAAACCTTCACCGATGCCGCTGCAGTCATTGGCGAAGCGTGGGAAAGCCGTGAATTCGGTAAAGCTATCCGTGAAATCATGGCGCTGGCCGACGTGGCAAACCGCTACGTTGACGAACAGGCCCCGTGGGTTGTGGCTAAACAGGAAGGCCGCGATGCGGACCTGCAGGCAATTTGCTCAATGGGCATCAACCTGTTCCGCGTTCTGATGACTTACCTGAAACCGGTACTGCCGACGCTGGCTGAACGCGTTGAAGCCTTCCTGAACAGCGAACTGAACTGGGATGCTATCGAGCAGCCGCTGCTCGGTCACAAGGTCAACACCTTTAAGGCACTCTACAATCGCATCGACATGAAGCAAGTTGAAGCGCTGGTTGAAGCGTCTAAAGAAGAGGTGAAAGCCGCGGCCGCACCGGTTACCGGCCCGCTGGCGGACGATCCGATTCAGGAAACCATCACCTTTGACGATTTCGCCAAAGTTGACCTGCGCGTCGCGTTGATTGAAAACGCTGAGTTCGTAGACGGTTCTGACAAACTGCTGCGTCTGACGCTGGATCTCGGTGGCGAGAAGCGCAACGTCTTCTCCGGTATTCGTTCTGCTTATCCGGATCCGCAGGTCCTGATTGGACGCCAGACCATTATGGTTGCCAACCTGGCACCGCGTAAAATGCGCTTCGGTATTTCCGAAGGTATGGTAATGGCGGCAGGTCCTGGCGGGAAAGATATCTTCCTGTTAAGCCCGGACGAAGGTGCAAAACCTGGCCAACAGGTGAAGTAAGATATATCAAGCGCTGCAATGGCAGCGCTTTTTTTTGCGTTAGCTTTTCCCCTAATCTTAAACTCGTCACTTCACTCTATTTTCGGACTGCTCAGTTATCACGATTAGATTTATTCTATACTGCTTTGCTATTAAGGTCGTACGGGCCCATTAAATTCACAGGCTCTATTATTTTGCATCCAATATTCATGAAATGGAGTTTTACATGAAAGCGTTACAAAAATTACTTTCACTCGCCGCGGCATCTGTTCTGGTTTTTTCCCTCGCGGGTTGCGGTGATAAAGAAGAGACGAAAACTTTCAATGCCAACCTTAACGGCTCGGATATTACCGTCTCTTACACCTATAAGGGCGATAAGGTTCTGAAACAAATTTCTGAAAGCAAAATCAGCTATGCGTCTGTCGGCGCCAGCAATAAAGAAGAAGCAGCAAAAGTCTTCGACGCCTTAAGCGCTAAATATCATAATATTCCGGGCATTGAAGAAAAGCTCACCTATACAGACACCTACGCGCAAGAAAATGTCACCATCGATATGGAAAAGGTCGATATAAAATCGTTGCAGGCCATCTCCGGGATGAAGCTATCTGAGAATGCCGATAAAAACATCAGCATGAAGCAAATGCAAACGGTAATGGAAGCGGCGGGTTTTAAAGAAGTGAAATAAACGACCGGCGACCCGATTTTAATCGTGGTCGCCCGTTTTTCTCGTTATGCTTTCGCGTTGTGTACGCGAGAGGTCAAACCGCGCAGGAAATAACGCAGGAACTGATCGCCACATTCGCGATAGTTTTTATGATCCGGCGCGCGCATCATGGCGGTAATTTCCGGCATCGACACGCGAAATTTCTGCTCGGTCATAATGGCCAGAATATCATCGGTTTTCAGCGAAAAGGCGATACGCAGCTTTTTCAGCACCGTATTGTTATTAACACGACGCTCAAGCGCCAGTTCCGGCGCTGAATCATCTTTCCCGCGCAGATGATAAATCAGACCGTTTAAAAAACCGGAAAGAATGATATCCGGGCAGCGCACAAACCCATCTTCATCTTCTTTTGTCATCCAGGTATCAAAACCCGCAGAGGTGGATTCCATGTCAGCAAGCGCAAGAATACGCACCATGTCGTTATTGTTCGCTTTCAGGGTGTAGCGCAGGCTACGAAGAATATCGTTACTTAGCATAGAGCCTTCAACAGTCGGTGATGCAATGGCGCGCAGTGTATCAGTTTTACAGTCCAATCGCCTCTTTTAGACTTTTAAGATAACGACGGCTCACCGGAACGGTCAGCCCGTTACGCAAAATCAGCTCGGCCTGGCCATTATCTTCCAGCCGGATTTCCTGCAACTGCGCTAAATTCACCAGATATTGGCGGTGGCAGCGCAGTAGTGGCGTACGACTTTCCAGCGTTCTGAGCGTCAACTCTGTAAACCCCTCTTTACCATCGCTACTGGTGACATACACGCCGCTCATACGACTACTGATAAACGCTACATCATCCATTTGCAGCAAATAAATACGGCTATGACCGCTGCACGGAATAAACTTCAGCGCCTGCTGATGCTCGGGCAGTAGCGATACATCCTGCTTCGTGCGTTCCTGACGCAAACGGCTCAGCGTTTTTTCCAGCCGCGCCTCTTCAATCGGCTTGAGCAGATAATCAAACGCGTGTTCTTCAAAGGCTTTAACCGCATACTCATCAAAGGCGGTCAGGAAAACAATGTACGGGCGATGCTCGGGATCAAGCATACCGACCATTTCCAGGCCGCTGATACGCGGCATCTGAATATCGAGAAACAGGACATCCGGGCGCAGTTTATGTACCGCGCCGATGGCTTCCACCGCGTTCGAACATTCCCCGACAATCTCGATGTCGCTTTGCTCCTGCAACAGGATCCGCAGATTCTCCCGCGCTAACGGTTCGTCATCGACAATCAGCACTTTGATCATGCCTGTTCCTCCAGAGGAAGTCGTAATGTGATTCGGGTAAAGCGGTCAGGTTCACACGCTACGCTGATGCCAAAATCATCGCCAAACCGCTCGCGCAGTCGTTTATCGACCAGATTCATACCCAACCCGCTGGCCTCAGACGTTGGCTGATACAGTCCGGCATTATCTTCAATATCAAGCATCAGATACTGCCCTTCGCGACGGGCGGTAATCGACACCTCTCCGGTATCCAGTAACTGAGAGGTACCGTGCTTAATGGCATTCTCCACGATGGGCTGCAGGGTAAAAGCCGGTAATTGCTGATACGAAAGTTCATCAGGCACCGTTAAGGTCACCTGCAGCCGCGACTGGAATCGCGCCTTTTCAATTTGCAAATAGGCGTTCACGTGCTCAATTTCATCGGCCAGTGTGACAATCTCCGACGGACGCTTTAAGTTTTTGCGAAAGAAGGTCGACAGATACTGCACCAGTTGACTGGCCTGCTCGCTATCACGGCGGATCACGGCTTTGATGGTATTGAGCGCATTGAACAGAAAATGAGGATTCACCTGGGCATGCAGGAGTTTTATTTCTGACTGCGTAAGCATTGCTTTTTGCCGCTCGTACTGTCCAGCCAGTATTTGCGCCGAAAGTAGCTGAGCGATCCCCTCCCCCAACGTGCGGTTGATCGAGCTAAAGAGGCGGTTTTTAGCCTCATACAGTTTGATGGTCCCCATCACCCGCTGGTTTTCACCCCGCAGCGGAATCACCAGCGTCGAGCCTAATTTGCATTGCGGATGCAAAGAACAACGGTATGGGACTTCATTCCCGTCGGCATACACCACCTCTCCGGTTTCTATTGCCCGTAGAGTGTACGACGACGAAATCGGTTTACCAGGCAGGTGGTGATCGTCACCAATGCCGGTAAATGCCAGCAGCTTCTCACGATCGGTAATCGCCACCGCGCCGATATCCAGCTCTTCGTACAGCACCTGAGCCACCTTCATGCTGTTAACCTCGTTGAACCCCTGACGCAAAATACCTTCCGTAGAGGCGGCAACTTTGAGCGCAGTAGCGGAAAAAGCGGAGGTGTATTTTTCAAACATCGCTCGTTTATCGAGCAAAATACGCATAAACAGGGCTGCGCCCACGGTATTGGTGACCATCATCGGCGCGGCAATATTGCTGACCAACCGAAACGCATCATCAAACGGACGAGCAATTAATAAGATAATCAGCATCTGTACCAGTTCAGCCACAAAGGTGATGGCACCCGCCGTCAGTGGGCTAAAGACTTTATCGGTACGACCACGACGGGTGAGCACGCTGTGCACCAGCCCGCCGAGTAAACCTTCCACAATGGTCGAAATCATGCAGCTTAGCGCCGTCATACCGCCCATTGAATAACGGTGCAAGCCACCGGTAAGACCGACTAAACCACCGACTACGGGACCGCCGAGCAGTCCGCCCATCACCGCGCCGATAGCACGCGTATTAGCAATAGAGTCATCAATGTGCAGCCCGAAATAGGTGCCCAAAATGCAGAAAATGGAAAAGGTGACATAGCAAAGCAGTTTGTGCGGGAGACGGATAGTGACCTGCATCAGCGGGATAAACAAACGCGTTTTGCTCATCAGCCACGCGATAACGAGAAACACGCACATCTGCTGAAGCAGCAGCAACACCAGATTAAACTCGTACATACGCGCCAACCACACATCACTTAAAAGCGCGTAACATACATGGGCTGCGCGTAACTTTCTTTGAAGTGTTGCAAAAAAACAGGAATTTGTGAGAACGATCACTCGAAAGCGCGAGCATGACGACAAACCCAACCATTCATTGATCAAAAAACAGACAAAACTACCTGGTTCGCAAAAGAGCGTCTAAAGTAAAACTGGGACCTCGCGAGCAAGAGTGAGACGACGATGGCGCTTTACACAATCGGTGAAGTGGCTTTGCTTTGTGATATCAACCCTGTCACTTTACGCGCGTGGCAGAGGCGTTACGGATTACTCAAACCGCAGCGGACAGACGGCGGTCATCGTCTGTTTAACGACGCGGATATCGACAGGATCCGTGAGATAAAACGCTGGATAAACAACGGCGTTCAGGTCAGTAAGGTGAAAATGTTGCTCAGCAATGAGAACATTGATGTGCATAACGGCTGGCGTGAACAGCAAGAGACGCTATTAAGCTATTTGCAAAGCAATAATTTGCATAGTCTGAGAATGTGGATCAAAGAGCGTGGCCAGGATTATCCTGCGCAAACGCTCAACACCCATTTGTTCACACCGTTACGCCGCCGTCTACAGTGTCAGCAGCCGATCCTCCAGGCGTTACTCGGGATCCTCGACGGCGTCCTCATCAACTACATCGCAATTTGTCTGGCCTCAGCACGCAAGAAACAGGGTAAAGATGCGCTGGTTGTCGGCTGGAATATTCACGATACCACCCGCTTATGGCTAGAGGGTTGGGTTGCCAGTCAGCAGGGATGGCGCGTTGACGTTCTGGCCCATTCACTGAACCAACTACGACCGGAAATGTTCGAAGGGCGAACCTTACTTGTCTGGTGCGGCGAGAACCAGACGCCCGCTCAGCAACAGCAGTTGAGTGAATGGCGCGCGTTAGGTCACGATATTTATCCACTCGGTATTTAATATTCTATTAACAAAAGTGTACAATCCTTAGATTCACATAAGGAGTGCACAATGAGCGCAGCTAAAATCGGTGTAATAACCCTCTTCCTGCTGATGGCTATCGGCGGTATCGGCGGCGTCATGCTGGCAGGCTACACATTCATTTTACGTGCCGGGTAAGGTAGCTCGCTAATCGCTCAAATCCGCGATCTACAATCACTGCCGCCAACGCGACCAGCAACGCCCCCTGAATCACATACGCGGTATTGAATCCGCTAAGTCCGATAATTATCGGCGTACCCAGCGTATTCGCCCCGACGGTTGAGGCTATCGTTGCGGTGCCGATATTAATGATCACCGACGTGCGGATCCCCGCCAGAATAACCGGTGCCGCCAGCGGCAACTCCACTTTACGCAGGCGCTGCCAGCGACTCATCCCCATCCCGCTGGCGATATCCATCACGCTGGCAGAGATGCCTCCCAGCCCCGCCAGGGTTGCCTGTAGGATCGGTAACACGCCATACAGGATCAGCGCGATAACCGCCGGCTCAAGACCAAATCCCATCACCGGCACGGCAATCGCCAGCACCGCGACCGGGGGAAAAGTCTGCCCCACGGCGGCGATAGTTTCCACCATCGGCCTGAACTCTGCCCCCCAGGGCCGGGTTACCGCAATCCCGGCACCGGTGCCGATGAGTACGGCGATAAGACTCGATATTCCTACCAGCGCAAAATGACTCAGCGCCAGCGCCGTAAAACTTTCCTGCTGATACACGGGGCGCGGCAACTCAGGAAACAGCGAACTAAACAGGGCCTGACTGTGCGGTAACCCGACCAACAGGATCAGGAACAGGACAACCAGCCACAGCAGTGGATCAGTAAGACGTTTCACGGGGCGGCATCTCCGAAAGCAGATCGCGAAAGTGAAGCGTACCGCAGGACACGCCCTGCGGCGTCACAACCGGCAGGACATCGCACCCCCGCGCCACAAACATCGACAGCGCATCACGCAGCGTCATTTCAGCCACCAGCGGCTCACCGTCTGAATGTTCGCCGCGACGGATAAAATCACCCACCGTACGCAGCGACAGTAACCGCACGCCCAGTTCGCTGCGGCCAAAGAACGTTTGTACGAAATCGTTCGCTGGCGCAGTCAGCATCGATAGCGGCGTCCCTTGCTGCACGACCTTCCCCGCGTCCATCAGGACCAGATGTTCCGCCAGCCTCAGCGCCTCGTCGATATCATGCGTCACTAATACGATGGTACGCCCCAGCAGACGATGAATACGGGTCATCTCCTGCTGCAACGCACCGCGGGTGACAGGATCCAGCGCGCCAAAAGGCTCATCCATCAATAGCACCTGTGGATCTGCCGCCAGGGCGCGCGCAACCCCAACCCGCTGCTGCTGCCCACCGGAAAGCTGATGTGGGTAACGGTGACGCAAACTCGCCTCCAGCCCCAACAGCGCCATAAGTTCATCTGTTCGATCATCAATACGCGAGCGCGACCACTTTTGTAATTGCGGCACGGTGGCGATGTTCTGCGCGACGGTCCAGTGCGGGAACAAACCGATAGACTGGATCGCGTACCCCATACGCCGCCTTAACTCCAGTACCGGCAGACTGCGGATCTCCTCCCCCGCAAAACGAATCTGCCCGCTGTCATGCTCGACCAGTCGGTTGATCATCTTCAGTGTGGTGGATTTTCCGGAACCCGACGTGCCAATCAGCACCGAAAAGCTCCCCTCCGCCAAATGCAGATTAAGGTCGTCGACGGCTTTTTGCTGACCGTAGGTTTTACTGACATGACTAAATTCAATCATTATTCGTTCCCTTCAGCAGCGCTAGCCCTAAATCAAACAGCGCATCAATCAACACTGCCAGCACAACTACCGGGATCACGCCCAGCAGCACTAAATCAACGGCGCTACTGAGCAATCCCTGAAAGACCAGCGCGCCAAAGCCCCCGGCGCCGATCAGCGCGGCAATCACCGCCATCCCTACCGTCTGGATCATCACCACCCGCAGACTGCGCAAGAAGACAGGCAGCGCCAGCGGCAACTGCACCGAGATAAACCGTTGACGCGCGCTCATCCCCATCGCCCGGGCGCTTTCCAGTACATCCACTGGAACCTGATTCAGTCCAGCCACGACGCCACGTACCAACGGTAAGAGCGCGTACAGTACCAACGCAATAAGCGCGGGTGTCAGGCCGGTTCCCGCAACGCCGAGTGAGCTTAACGAGGGAAAATGCTTAACCAGCCCAGCAAGTGGCGCAATCAACAGGCCAAACAAGGCCACCGAGGGGATGGTCTGGATAATGTTCAGTACGGCGAAAACCGGTCCCTGACGCGAGTCAGAAAAAGAGCACCAAACGCCCAGCGGCACACCAAGGAATAGCGCGGGTATGACGGTGCCGAACAGAATAGTCAGATGCTGCGCCAGTGCGTCGTTAAAGACATCCTGGCGGTTGGCATACTCTTTAAGCAGGGAAAGATCGTTAAACGTGCCGGACAGTAATAACACTATCGGCATAACAAAAAGTTGCGCATGCAGCACCCATCGCCACAACATCTGACGGGTGATGCGCCGAATGGCGTCACTGGCAGCCAGCAACATGAATCCGAGACCCAGCCAGAACCCGGAGCCAAGACTGGTTCTGGCCAGCGTACTGCCCGTCTGCGCCAGATACGTTGCCGTTGTACCTGCAGTTACCAGCGCCGCAATCACCAACAACTGGCTGATAACAAGCGTCAATATATTGCCGGATTTGCCCGACACAAAGCACAGAAGAAACAGTAGCAAACATGCCACCGCCAGTCCCCACGCCATGTCGGGCCTGATATCCCAGAGTTGACGACCTTCGCCGGAAACCAGGCGATTGGGGGCATAACTAATGAAAGGAAGCGCAGCTGCTGCGAAGGTAAGAAGAACCAGCAGCAACAGCACCCGATTAACCGAGATATTGGACAAAACACCCACCCGCCGTAAATTCCGTTACTTAACCCATCCTTTTTGCTTCAGATAATCTGCTGCAACTTTTTTTGCATCCAGACCCTCTACGGCAATACTGGCGTTAAGCTGCTGGAGCGTTTTTTCATCCAGACTGGCAAAAACAGGCTGCAGCCATTCTTCCATTTTCGGATAGGCCTTGAGTACCGACTCACGTACCACTGGCGCAGGCGCATAAATCGGCTGAACGCCTTGCGGATCGCTTAACGTTTGCAGCCCCAGCGCGGCGACCGGACCATCGGTACCGTAGGCCATCGCGGCATTGACGCCGGAGGTTTGCTGCGCTGCGGCTTTAATCGTCACGGCGGTATCCCCCCCGGCCAGTGATAAAAGCTGATTCTGATTCAGTTTAAAATCATAGGCTTTTTCAAACGCGGGCAGCGCGTCCGCACGCTCGATAAACTCCGCAGAGGCGGCCAGTTTGAAGGTGCCCCCCTCTTTCAGGTAGCGCCCTAAATCTGCAAGCGAAACCAGTTTATTCTTTTCGGCGACATCCTGACGGACCGCAATGGTCCAGGTATTGTTGGCGGGCGCAGGCGTTAGCCAGACCAGTTTATTTTTCTCTGCGTCCAGCTTTTTCACTTTGTCGAAACCAGCCTGCGCATTTTTCCACGCCGGATCATTCTCATCTTTAAAGAAGAAGGCGCCATTGCCAGTATATTCCGGGTAGATATCCAGCTCGCCGGATGTAATCGCGCCACGCACCACTGGCGTAGTCCCCAGTTGCACTTTATTGACGGTTTTCACACCATGGCTTTCGAGCACTTGCAAAATAATGTTACCGAGCAGCGCCCCTTCGGTATCAATTTTTGACCCAACCGTAACGGGTGACGCGGCCTGTAAGGGCATACTTATCGCGGCTAACAATGCCAACGCCCCTACCCCAAACTTTGAGATTATCATGCTGTGCTCCTCATCCTTTTGCGGCCCTTTTCAGAGACTTGAGGAAAAAGCATAGTCGAAAAATCAGGCCTTAACCTGGCAATTGGGTAGTAACACTGAGAGTAATTAGCAGTAAGGCGATAAAAAAATCCGGCAAACCCAAGGTGAATTTGCCGGATAGCGTTATTTCATAGACCAGATAAGCATTGCGCCATCAGGCATGATGCGTGGCTTTCTTCATCAACTACAGCAGTTCAAATTCACCCTGCTTCACTCTGGCGGAATCCACGCCGATAAAGACGTTAAATTTACCCGGTTCAGCATCGTATTTCATACGCTGGTTCCAGAATTTCAGCGCTTCGATATCAATCGGGAAGCTGACGGTCTGCGTTTCACCCGGTTTAAGATTCACTTTCTCAAAGCCTTTCAGCTGTTTTACCGGACGGCTCATTGAAGCGGTCACATCCTGCAAATACATCTGAATCACCGTCGCACCTTCGCGCTTGCCGGTGTTGGTCACCTGAACGCTGGCCGTCACGGTCCCGTCACGTTTCATCGTCGGTGCAGAGAGTTTCACATCCGAAACGGTAAAGGTGGTATAGCTCAGGCCATAGCCAAAGGGATACAACGGACCGTTTGCTTCGTCAAAATAACGCGAGGTGTACTTATTCGGCTTATCGGCGTTATACGGACGACCGGTATTGAGATGGCTGTAATAGACCGGGATCTGTCCGACAGAGCGTGGGAAGGACATCGGCAGCTTGCCTGATGGGTTGTAATCGCCAAACAACACATCGGCGATGGCGTTACCGCCTTCCGTCCCGGCAAACCAGGTTTCGAGGATCGCATCAGCCTGTTGATCTTCCTTAACCAGCGCCAGCGGACGTCCGTTCATCAGCACCAGCACCAGCGGTTTACCCGTTGCTTTCAGCGCGGCAATCAGGTCACGTTGACTCTGCGGAATAGTAATGTCCGTACGGCTGGAGGCTTCATGCGCCATTCCCTGTGCTTCACCGACCACCGCAACCACCACATCAGACTGTTTCGCCGCATTAACGGCTTCATCAATCATCGCCTGCGGCGAGCGCGGGTCAACTTTCACCGCCTCTTCATACAGGTTCAGGAAGTCGACAATACCTTTATCGTTGGTGATATTCGCCCCTTTGGCGTATACCACTTTACCCTGCTCGCCAATGGCATTTTTAATCCCTGTCAGCACCGTGACCGACTGATCGGCAACCCCGGCTGCGGACCAACTACCCATCACATCACGCTTGCTGTCGGCCAGTGGCCCGACAACCGCCACGGTGGCGGATTTTTTCAGCGGCAGCGTGTCGAGGCGGTTTTTCAGCAGCACCAGGCTTTCACGCGCCACTTCACGCGCTTCTTTACGGTGCAGGCGGCTTTCGGCGTTGGTATCCACCGGATCAGATTCTTTGGCTCCCAGATGGCTGTACGGATCGTTAAACAGCCCCATATCATATTTCACGTTCAGCACGTGACGAGCAGCGTCGTCAAGCTCCGCCATTGTCACTTTGCCTGATTTAATCAGCCCCGGCAGGTATTTGCTGTAATACTCATCGCTCATACTCATGTTGATACCTGACTTGATAGCCACGCGTACCGCATCCTCAGGATCGGAGGCGGTGCCGTGCTTAATCAGTTCCTTAATCGCGCCGTGATCGGAAACGGTGATGCCTTTAAAGCCCCACTCATCGCGCAGCACGTCTTTCAACAGCCAGGCATCCGACGTCGCCGGCGTACCGTTAAGCGAATTAAGTCCTACCATCACCGCGCCGCTACCGGCATCCAGCCCGGCTTTGTACGGCGGCATGTAGTCATTAAACAGACGCTGCGGGCTCATATCGACGGTGTTGTACTCTTTCCCGCCCTCTACCGCGCCATAAGCGGCGAAGTGCTTGACGCTGGTCATTACCGAATAGCGATCGGCAGGGCTTTTCCCCTGCATCGCTTCCACCATGGTTTTACCCATCGTGGCGGTCAAATACGTGTCTTCGCCAAACCCTTCCGATGCCCGGCCCCAGCGCGGATCGCGGGAGACATCAACCATCGGCGCCCAGGTCATGTTCAGGCCATCATCGGCAGCTTCATACGCTGAAACGCGACCGACGGTTCTGACCGCATCGAGATTAAAGGAGGACGCCAGACCGAGGCTTATCGGGAACACGGTACGCTGGCCGTGCAATACGTCGTAGGCAAAAAAGAGAGGAATTTTCAGGCGGCTGAGTTCCATCACCTGATCCTGCATTTTGCGGATATCCTGGCGTGTTACGGTGTTAAAAATTGCCCCAACCTGCCCGTCTTTGATCATCTCGCGGATGGCTTCCTTCGGATTATCAGGCCCGACGCTGATTAAGCGTAATTGACCAATTTTCTCATCCACGGTCATCTGTTTGAGTAAATCGGTAACAAATGCATCCCGCGCTTCTGGCGTTAGCGGATGGTTACCAAACAGAGTGTCCGCCAGCGCGGGTTGCACCGCCAGACTCACCGCAACACCTACAGAACATAGCCATTTCATGTTGATTCTCTCTTTATTTTTTCCTGACGCATCAGCGAAAATATAACAAAAACCGCAATTTGCCGTAAGACTAAACGGGAGCGCTAAAGAAAGCTAAGGTTATTCTCCTAATTTTCAAAACCAGCGTGAATCAATGAAAGACAAGCCAGAGACAATATGAATGAGAAAGCGTATTGTCATACAAAGCGCTATGCTTGTTCCTGATATTGAGTCCCACCACAAGGAGTGGAGAATGTCTTCCATTACAACAGATAATAAAGCTTTCCTGAATGAACTGACCCGCCTGGTGGGTCATTCGCACCTGCTCACTGAACCCGCTAAAACCGCCCGCTATCGCAAGGGATTCCGCTCCGGCCAGGGCGATGCGCTCGCCGTCGTTTTTCCGGGCTCGCTTTTAGAATTGTGGCGAGTCCTGAACGCCTGCGTCGCCGCAGACAAAATCATTCTGATGCAGGCCGCCAATACCGGCCTGACCGAAGGCTCTACGCCAAGCGGCAATGATTACGACCGTGAGATTGTTATTATCAGCACCCTGCGTCTTGATAAGCTGCACGTCATCGGCAAAGGCGAACAGGTGCTGGCCTGGCCAGGAACAACGCTTTATTCGCTGGAAAAAGCGCTCAAACCTTTTGGTCGTGAGCCGCATTCAGTGATCGGTTCATCCTGTATCGGCGCTTCCGTGATTGGCGGCATTTGTAACAACTCCGGCGGCTCGCTGGTGCAACGAGGCCCGGCCTACACGGAGATGTCGCTGTTTGCGCGTATTGATGAACAGGGCAAATTACAGCTGGTTAACCATCTGGGCATCGAGCTTGGCCAAACCCCAGAGCAGATCCTCAGCAAACTCGATGACGAGCGCATCAAAGATGACGATGTTCGCCACGACGGACGTCATGCGCACGATCACGACTACGTGACCCGCGTCAGAGATATTGAGGCGGATACGCCCGCACGCTATAACGCCGACCCGGACCGCTTGTTTGAATCGTCCGGTTGTGCCGGAAAGCTCGCAGTTTTCGCCGTGCGTCTGGACACTTTCGAAGCCGAAAAAAATCAGCAGGTCTTTTATATCGGCACCAACCAGCCTGAGGTGCTGACGGAGATCCGCCGTCATATTCTGGCGAAGTTTGAACATCTGCCGGTTGCCGGTGAATATATGCATCGCGATATTTATGACATCGCTGAGCAGTACGGCAAAGATACGTTCCTGATGATAGACAAACTCGGCACCGACAAAATGCCGTTTTTCTTCACCCTGAAAGGCCGCACCGATGCGATGCTGGAAAAAGTGAAATTTTTCCGTCCGCACTTCACCGACCGGGCGATGCAGAAGTTTGGCCATTTATTCCCCAGCCACTTACCGGCGCGTATGAAAAGCTGGCGCGACAAATACGAGCATCACCTGCTGTTAAAAATGGCCGGTGGCGGCGTGGCTGAAGCGCAAAACTGGCTAAATGAGTTTTTCAAAACGGCAGAGGGCGACTTCTTTGCCTGTACGCCGGAAGAAGGCAGTAAGGCGTTCCTGCACCGCTTCGCGGCGGCTGGCGCGGCGATTCGTTACCAGGCCGTTCATGCGGATGAAGTAGAAGATATTCTGGCGCTGGATATCGCGCTGCGTCGTAACGACACCGAATGGTATGAACATCTGCCGCCAGAAATCGACAGCCAACTGGTACACAAGCTCTATTACGGGCACTTTATGTGCTATGTATTCCATCAGGATTACATCGTTAAAAAAGGCGTGGATGCCCATGCGCTGAAAGAACAGATGCTGGAGTTACTGCGCGAGCGTGGGGCACAGTATCCGGCGGAACATAACGTCGGGCATCTGTACCAGGCGCCCGAAACATTAACCCGCTTTTACCGCGAGAATGACCCAACCAACAGTATGAACCCGGGTATTGGGAAAACGAGCAAGCAGAAGTTCTGGAAAGAGTCGTAGGCCCGATAAGCGTAAGCGCCATCGGGCACGTTGCCGGGGGCGCTTCGCTTGCCCGGCCTACGGTTTAATCGTTCTGCGCGGTTTGTTCACCCGTAGCTGAACCTGCCGCCGCCATCTGCGCCGCTTTTTGCTTTTTGTAGCTCAGCGCTGCCGCCGGAACCGGCATCACCTTGCCGGTTTCAATCCAGGTGCGTAAACGGCTGGCATCGGCAAAGTGGGTATATTTCCCAAAAGCATCCATCACCACCAGCGCCACCGGTTTGTTATTAATCACCGTGCGCATCACCAGACAGTGGCCCGCCGCATTGGTAAACCCGGTTTTAGTTAACTGAATATTCCAGTTATCGCGATACACCAGATGGTTGGTATTACGGAACGGCAATGTATACGCCGGATTGGCAAACGTCGCCATATCTTCACGCGTAGTACTTAGCTGACCAATCAGCGGATACTGTTTGCTGGCAATCAGTAACTTCGTTAAATCACGCGCGGTTGAGACGTTATGAATCGATAACCCGGTCGGCTCCACAAAACGGGTATGGGTCATGCCCAGCGCTTTCGCTTTCGCATTCATCGCCTTGATAAACGCGTTATAGCCGCCAGGGTAATGATGTGCCAGACTGGCTGCCGCACGGTTTTCAGATGACATCAGCGCCAGTAACAGCATGTCTTTACGGCTGATTACACTGTTCAGCCGTACGCGAGAGTAAATTCCTTTCATCTCAGGCGTCTGACTGATATCAACTTTCAGTTTTTCATCCAGCGGCAGTCGCGCATCAAGCACCACCATCGCCGTCATTAATTTGGTAATCGACGCAATCGGACGCACCAGATCCGGGTGGTTCGAATAGATAACCTTGTTGGTATTCAGATCAACAATCATCGCGCTACCGGACGCTATCTCAGGTTGAGAAGCCGCTACGGTAGGTGCCGTTTTCGCCACGGCTTGGGGTGCAAAAGGAACGGCCAGCACCAGGGCAAAGCTTAATAATGAAACTCGGAATTTCAGCATGATGAGATTTCTGATAAGGGTTCACGCACGTCACAACGCACACCGCCCGAGATTAAGTATTTTCTCAGGCTAGCTCAGGCATCATAGCGATCCGGCAGGTTTGCCGCTACAGGAGAATCGTCTCGAAATGCTGCGTTGCTGACTTTTACGTCAACAACGCAGCGCAGAGGAGTTTTACAGATCAGAATAAGCGATAGCCGTAACCCCACAGGATTACCGTAATCGCCAGCAGAACCTCCAGTACCAGCACACCAATAGCCAGCGTGGAACTGGAAAAACTTAACCCTTCCTCGCGAGTGATATTCAGGAATGTCGGAATACCGAGATAGAGTAAATAACCGGTGTAAAACAGCGCGATAGTTCCCACCAAAGCACACAGCCAGACCAGCGGATAAAGTGCGACCAGACCGCTTAAAAACAGCGGAGTCGCGACATATCCGGCAAAGACCATACAGTGCGCCAGCGACGGACGCTGCGGGTAATTACGCGCCATCCACCAGATAACCCGGCCCATGACAGCCACACCCGCCAGCATCACGCCGTAAAACAGAATGGCCAGCGCCAGTCCGGTCAACAGGGATAACTGTAGTATGTTGCCGTCGCCAAAATTCCAGCCGATTTGTGTGGTACCGATAAACGCGCAAACAACCGGGATTGCCGCCATCAGCAGTACATGATGGGTATAGTGATGCGAAACGCTTTCGTTTTCGCTGTTGATCACGTGCATTTCACGATCGGGATGGGAAAACAGCCCCCAGACATGGTTCATACCGCCCCCTTCTTGTCAGCTCCGGACCTCAACACTTCAAGTATAATTCAGCTTTTGATTATTTTATGTACACAGAGAAAATACCGGATCGCTACGGTGCAATGTCAGTTAGTTAACGAAGTAGAGTAACCGTCACGATAACTGAGAGCGGAACATCCGGAGGTAATGAATCTGATACCTCCGGCGTATTGTGACGTTCACCCTATGTTTATCACTTCTCTGAAACGATACTGTCTGTGAACGTGTTAAGGGTACTATCGCCGTACCCTTAACAATCCCGGCTCCAGGCGGGAAAATTGTCGCTGCGCAATACCCTCCGCTTATTCCTTCAGGCTACCGGGCCGGGCGCGTGGTAGCGTCCTTGCAAAGCGCGCCCTGAGCCAGCATCCATGCTGGCTCTCTCGGCCTTACGGAAACACGTCGGCAATTTTCAGCCGGACCAGCCCACACCTGACCATTTGCGTTTTTTGTTTAAACAGCAAAACAGATTTAACTGGAAGTCAGAGCGTTGAAGCGATGACTCCGGTCCGGCTGAAAATCGATGAAGCGTTGACGGCTGACCGGGTCTGCCCGCAGGGATGCGGGCAGAGGGGATGGCCTGCAGGGACGCAGGCCCGGCCCCGACCCGACAGGCAGACGGCATAAGACGAATAACTCGCGCAGCGACGATTTTCCCGCCGGGAGCCAGGGATGCAAGGGAGGTGGCGGTGAGCCTCCCTTGCACGTTCACGAGTAACGGCGTTTCAGAGAAATGACACCGCGGAGGTGAACGGAACCCTGAGCCAGAATCACATATTCTTCATAATACTTAACTGATAAGCATTAGAACGCTACGGTGCGGCTTTTCCGGCATCAAATATTCATAGGGTGTATGCTATAAGCGGTGGAGGTCATACAATCGTATGGATATAAATCATTATGTTGCGCAATACGGCTATGCCGCATTAGTGATTGGCAGTCTGGCTGAAGGGGAAACCATTACCCTGTTAGGTGGCGTCGCGGCCCATCAGGGAGTACTTAAATTTCCGCTGGTGGTGCTCTCCGTCGCGCTGGGCGGGATGATTGGCGATCAGTTGCTCTATTTACTCGGACGTCGTTTTGGCGGCAAAATTCTGCGGCGTTTTTCGCGTCATCAGGCAAAAATTGATTACGCGCAGAAGATGATCCAACGGCGTCCTTATCTGTTTGTGGTCGGCACGCGTTTTATGTACGGTTTTCGCGTTATTGGCCCTTTGCTGATTGGTGCCAGTCACCTGCCACCGAAGATCTTTTTACCGCTCAATATTCTCGGGGCGCTGGTGTGGGCGCTGATATTTACCACCCTGGGTTATGTGGGGGGAGAAGTCATCGCGCCGTGGCTGCACAATCTCGACCAGCACATTAAGCACTGGATATGGCTGGTTCTGGTGATTGTACTGGTGGTAGGCGCACGCTGGTGGTTGAAAAAACGCAGCGGCAAGAAGACAGCCCGGTAGAGCGGTATCTACCGGGCTGGTGTGTTACGACGCGTGGTAGCCGCCGCCCAGCGCGCTGGTCAACTGAATGGAAGCATCCAGCCACTGGCCTTGCAGTACCAGACCGTTGCACTGCTCACGTAACGCCGGGATCTTTGCTTCGCTAACCCGCGAACCCGCAATAATACCGGCGTTAAATCGCGCCTGCGCAAGTCCCACCACACGCTGTGCATCATGTTCGATCTGCTGCTGATGCTGATTCTTCTGCGCCAGTGTTTCCACCTGCGAAGCTGCTCGCGCCACGTCATTCACCGCATCTACCACGGCTTTGTTGTAATTCGCCACCGTCAGGTTGCTTTGCGCTTTGGTGATATCAAGATTGGCATTCAATCTGCCGCTGTCGAAAATAGGCAGCGTGAGTCCGGCTGTGACCCCCATCTGCTGCGCGGAATGGCGGAACAGATCGCTCAGATGTAACGCATCCTGTTGTAAAAATGCCATCAAATTCACGTCAGGATAAAACGCAGCTTTCGCCGCATCAATGCTGCTCAGGGATGATTCAATATACCAGTGCGCGGCCTGTAAATCCGGTCGACGGGCCAGCAGCGAATAGCCTAACTGGGACGGGAGCTGGCTTTCTACGGTAGGTAACTTACTGGTATGCAGTTTCAGAACGGTAGACTGTGAATTAGTCAGGGCGCTCAGCCGCGCCTCAATCACTTTCATTTTGCCGTTAACATCGTTCAGTTGCTGATCCGTTTTACTGGAATCGATATCGGTCTCAACGCCTTCCACCGATGAGGTAATGCCGTTTTGATACAGTTGACGATCGACGTTAATAACGTTCTGTTGCTCATTTTTAATCTGCGTCAGCACGCTTTTCAGCGCCGCCTGCGTCTGCCATTCCCAGTACAGACGTGAAACGCCGCTCGCCAGCAGCTGGCGAGTTTGTTCACGCTCTGCTTCTCGCGCTTTAACGGCCCCAATACGCGCCGTCACTTCGGCCCGATTTTTCCCCCACAGATCCAGATTCCAACCGGCGGTTAAACCAAAGGTCCCGTTGGTGTACCACGGGCCTGTCGTTCCGGCGGCAGGATCGGTAATGGCAAACGGTCCCATCAACCCTTCAGCTGACATTCGCTGACGCTCAACGTCCGCAGAGAAATCGATCTCCGGGCCATCCTGCGCCTCAACGGCCTTCGCCTGCGCCTCCGCCAGTTGAATGCGCTGTTCCGCTACCTGCATATCAGGAGAGTTTCGCAACGTGCTGTCAATCAGCGCATTAAGCTGAGGATCGTGGTATGCCTTCCACCATTGGCTGTCCGGCCAGCCATTTTTTAATGCCGCAGGTAATGCGGAATCGACGTTCACAGCAGGGGTCTGCTGTGACAGAGACTGACGGTCATCATGCATAGGCGCACAGCCTGCCATCAGAATAAAAAGAGGCAACAATGCCGTCGCGGCAAAAACAGAATTACGATTCATGGAGATATACAGGTAAGAAAAGATGCGCAGAGAGTACGACTTGTCGCTGTTACTTTTTTAGTTACGCGTGGCAATACATCTTTGGCAATAAAAATATATAATCAGAAAAATATACACCACACAAATAATATAGATTGAATAATTTTAATAATTTATAGATGGAAACCTTATGTCACAGAATATTTATGACGACCCGGAATTCTTTGCCGGATATGCCACGCTGGATCGTTCAGTAAAAGGGCTTGATGGCGCACCGGAATGGCCAGCAATACAAGCTATGCTCCCCGCTCTGCAGGGTAAAAACATTCTCGATTTGGGCTGCGGATATGGCTGGTTTTGCCGCTACGCGCGCGATAATCATGCCGCCAGCGTCGTGGGGCTGGATATCTCACAAAAGATGTTAACCCAGGCGCACAATATGACTCACGGCAATGGCATCGTTTATCGCCGTGAAGATCTCGAAACGCTTACTCTCTCACCGGCTTCTTTCGACCTGGCTTATAGCTCCCTTGCCCTGCATTATCTACACGATATTGAACGATTATTCGTAACGATTTACCAGGCATTAACACCGGGAGGTATGTTAGTTTTCTCTGCCGAGCACCCGATTTATACCGCACCGCTTAACCAGGGCTGGATAAAAGACAAAACCGGGCAGCTGTCCTGGCCGGTTAATCATTATCAACAAGAAGGCGAGCGTATCAGTAACTGGTTTGCTGAAGGCGTTAAAAAACAGCACCGTAAGCTGGCGACCTGGATTAACGCGCTCATTGCCGCCGGATTCGACATTGTGTGTATTGATGAATGGGGACCATCAGCTCAGCAGATTGCTGAAAACCCGGCGTTGGATGAAGAAAAAGAGCGGCCAATGGTGTTTTTACTGAGCGCACGTAAACCGGCATAACAACACCGCCAGGCAGAATAGTTGATACTTTCCTATACTCATTCTGAACTTACCAAAAAAAGGAAAGTTAATGAAAATTCTGCTGTGGATTATTCTAATTATTTTTCTGATTGGGCTGTTGGTGGTAACGGGCGTGTTTAAGATGATTTTCTGATGTCGTTATTTCGCCCTGGCCTGATAGCAGAAATGTCAGGCTATCATTCTCTCTGATGCCGGATGGCGGCGTAAACGCCTTATCCGGCCTACCGGAACTGATGTCAGGCGCTAATCTCGATGGCCTGAATTGCTCGAGCGATATCCGGTGAATTGTTTAACGCGCGAATCTCCTGAAACAGTGCCGTTGCCTGTGAATATTCTTTACGCAAATACCCTAACCACTGCTTAATACGCGCCACATGATACAACCCTGTGTCACCCTGCTTTTCGAGACGGGTATATTTTTGCAACAACCTCACCACATCAGGCCACGGCATTCGCGGCTCGTTGTACTTCACCACGCGGCTCAGGTTCGGGATATTTAACGCGCCACGGCCGATCATCACCGCATCGCATCCGCTGATGGCCATACAATCCTGGGCGCTCTGCCAGTCCCAGATTTCGCCATTCGCGATAACCGGAATGGTAAGTCGCTGGCGAATTTCACCAATCGCCTGCCAGTTAATATGCTCGGCCTTATAGCCCTGCTCTTTGGTACGACCATGCACCGCCAGTTCGCTGGCGCCAGCCTGCTGGACGGCATCGGCAATTTCAAACTGCCGATCGCTGTTGTCCCAGCCCAGGCGCACTTTCACCGTCACCGGGAGATGGTCCGGAACCGCCTCGCGCATGGCTTTTGCGCCGCGGTAGATAAGTTCTGGATCTTTCAATAACGTCGCGCCACCGCCGCTGCCGTTGACCAGCTTCGACGGACAGCCGCAGTTCAGATCGACACCGTACGATCCCAGTTCGACCGCGCGGGCCGCGTTCTCCGCCAGCCACTGCGGGTACTGGCCCAACAGCTGTATGCGCACCTGCGTACCGGATGGCGTGCGGCTGTTGTTATGCAGTTCCGGGCAGAGCCGGTGAAATACTTTTGCCGGCAGGAGCTGATCCACCACGCGCACAAACTCCGTGATGCACAGATCGTAATCATTCACTTCAGTCAGCAGTTCGCGCACCAGGGAATCGAGCACGCCTTCCATCGGCGCCAGTAAAACACGCATATCGTCACCCGCAAAAAAAGAGGCGCTATGGTAGCGCCTCCGTTCGGGAGATTAAAGAGGCTCAGCGCGGCAACAGACAGTTATCTTCTTTCCAGCCGTACAGCCACTCCATACCGCGATAAAACTCCGCCTGTGATTTGCCTTGCCACAGCAGATTACGCACCTGGCGCTCGACGCCCGCAGCGTGATAAACGCGGCCCATTTCGCGCGTCGACCAGACAATCCGCGCCGTACGCGGAATGCGCACCGACTCATACAGGGCAAAGGCATCAGCCGCATCGCCGTCACACTGCTGTAACGCCTTACCGAGCGTGACAGCATCTTCCAGCGCCATACAGGCTCCCTGCGCCATATATTGCGCCACCGGGTGCGCGGCATCGCCCACCAGCGTAATGCGGTCGGTGCCCCATTTCTCTACCGGCTCGCGGTCAGCAGTGGCCCAGCGCCGCCATGATGTCGGTTTATCCAGCATCTGCCGTGGACGTGGATGAATACCGGCAAAATAGGAAAGTACCTCCTCTTTACTGCCATCCTTCACGCCCCACTCTTCCTGCTGACGACTATGAAAGGTCACCACCAGATTGTATTGTTTGCCGCCGCGCAGCGGATAGTGCACCAGGTGACAGTGCGGTCCGGCCCACAACACCGGCGCGTTAATGCGCAAATCTTCCGGCATATCATCGCAATCAATCACCGCGCGATAGACCACGTGCCCGGTCACGCGTGGCGCATCGCCAATCAGAGACTGACGGACAACCGACTTCACCCCGTCACAGCCGACCAAAATATCTGCCGTCCAGCTGTTGCCATGCTCGTCAAATACCGTCACGTCATTCTCGGTCTGGCGAATATCAACCACGTTAGTTGAAGTGCGATACTCAACGTTGGGATGAACCAGCGCCGCTTCCCACACAGAAGCATGAATATCCACCCGATGGATAACCGCATAAGGACCGCCAAAGTGATCGCGGAACGCCTGTCCGGTTTCAATACGCACGACTTCCTGCGCATTTACCGCATCCATCATGGTGATATGATCGGTAAAAACGGCGCGCTGGCGGGCAACCTCTCCCACACCAAGGCTGTCGAGCGCAGAGAACGCGTTTGGTCCGAGCTGAATGCCCGCGCCAATTTCACCAATCTCATGCGCTTTCTCCAGCAACATCACTTTGATTCCCTGACGGGCCAGCGATAACGCGGTCGCCGCGCCGCCAATCCCACCACCCACGATAATTGCGCGTGTCACTTTAGCCATTGTCGTTCTCCTTATCAGGCTGGAATTTTGTCTTGTTGGTTCTCGGGCGCGGCGGCGATAAACGCCGGAAGCTGGGTACAGGCATCATAGACCGCCTTGCACCGTGGATATGCGCTCAAATCGCAGCCCATACGTAGCGCGTTCGCCCATTGCGGGATCAGGCAGCAATCCGCCAACGTCGGCGCATCACCCACACAGAACGCCCCCGAATGACTCTGGCGCAGCATCTGTTCCACTGCGCTTAACCCTTGCTGGATCCAGTGCGCATACCAGCGTTTTTTATCCTCTTCACTGATCTTTAACTCGTCGCTCAGGTAGCGCAGAACCCGCATGTTATTCACTGGATGGATATCACAGGCGATGGCATAGACAATTTCCAGCACCCGACTGCGCATCGGGAAGTCAGCAGGCAGCAGCGGCGACTGCGGAAAGTGGCTATCCAGCCAGTCGGTTATCGCCAGCGATTGCCCAAGCGATTCTCCGGCGTCGGTCACCAGCGTCGGCACCAGCCCCAGCGGATTCATCCGCCGGTAGGCCAGCTCGTTCTGCTGACCGATGCGAATGTTGACGCCTACCGTCCGGTAATCGAGCCCCTTCAGCGCCAGCGCGATACGCACGCGATATGACGCGGAGCTATTAAAGAAACTGTACAGCTTCATCATCCACCTCAGACAATCTTCACGGCGATGGGGGTTAAACCGTCTACGTTGCCGGTGATCACATCACCTTTCACTACCGCCCCCACGCCTTCCGGCGTACCGGTGTAGATCAGATCGCCCGGCTGAAGTTCGAAAAATCCGGACAGATAGCTAATTGTTTCATTCACAGACCAGATGAGGTGGCGAATATCGCTCCGCTGATGATCGTCGCCGTTAACCTGCAGCCAGATAGGCGCATTGTTAACATCTACGCTTTCACTGGCTTTATGCAGCGGCGCGATGGGCGCAGAGAGATCAAACGCTTTGCCGATTTCCCACGGACGCCCCATCTGGCGCATCTCCATCTGCCTGTCGCGACGGGTCATATCCAGACCGGTGGCATAGCCCCAGATATATTCGTGCGCTTTTTCCAGTGGTATATCGCTGCCCTTTTTACCAATCGCCACCACCAGCTCTATCTCATAGTGATAGTTATCGGTCTGCGAAGGGTACGGCAGTTCGAGGGTTTGACCGGCCGCCACCGGAACCACCGCATCGGCAGGTTTACAGAAGAAGAACGGCGGTTCGCGATCCGGATCAAAGCCCATTTCACGCGCATGAGCGGCATAGTTGCGGCCCACGCAGTACACGCGGCGTACGGGAAATTGTTCATCACTGCCAACCACCGGAACGGTAACAGGCGCTTGTGGTTCGAATACGTATTGCGTCATTTTCTCTCTCCCAAATTAATAACGTGCTTCACGGAACAACCCCAGCGCTTCCTGAACCGGTCTGTCCGAAAAACTGAATAAGACGGTATCTTCGCTGGCCTGGAACGACACACCGTGCCAGGTCGGCACCACGAAGATATCTTTTGGCGAAAAGTTGAAGGTTTCGTTGCCGATGGTGACCCGCCCGCTTCCTTCCACCACATGGTAGATAGTACTGTCGGTGGTACGCGCCATCCGCGAAGCAAAGCCCTTCGGCAACAATTGCAGGAAGGTCCCCATTGACGGCATGGGATATCCACCGGTTACCGGGTTCACGTAGCGCATCTTGTAACCGTCCCACTCGTCGGCTTCGCCCATGCGGGTCAGGTCATGCAGTGCTTCACGGCTACGATCGTAGCGATAGTTGAAAATGGGCGATGAATTACCCTTTTGATGACGCAGCGGCAGCATATTGGCCGCATAGCGCGGTAAATAATCCCCTTCCTTGCGCGTGACCGGCTGCTGATCTTCCGGGTAGTCTTCCGCAAAGCCGCAGCCCAACAGATTCACCAGCGGCAGATCCAGACCGTCCAGCCACACTACCGGTTCGCTGCCTGGGTTGCCGTGATCGTGCCAGCGCCATTGCGGCGTCAGAATAAAATCGCCTTCATGCATTTGGGTGCGCTCGCCATCCACGGCGGTAAATGCCCCTTTCCCTTCGACAATAAAGCGCAACGCAGACTGATTATGACGGTGGCTCGGCGCAACCTCGCCCGGCATAATCAGCTGTAACCCGGCATACAGCGTTGGCGTGATTGATGACTGTCCGCGCAGCGTTGGGTTTTCCAGCACCAGCACGCGGCGAATCGCCTCTTTCGCGCCAATCAGATCGCCGCTTTCCAGCAGCAGCGGGCGGATCTCCTGATAGTTCCAGTACGCAGGCGCGCAATGCGCGTTCGGCGTTGACGGCACCAGACGATGCAGCGACTCCCACAGTGGGGTCAAATTCTGCCCGGAAATATGCTGGTAAAATTGTTGACGGATGTTCTTAACATCCTGATTCAGTTCAGACATAGGGATTCTCCTTATTCATTCACGATGCCTGCGCGTGGCAAGGCGTCAGGGACAGAGGCCGACTGGCGAACAACAACCGTCAGCAGCGTAAGCATCACCGCGCTGATGGCCGCCGGAACGGCAATAATGAAAAACAGGTTATCGAATGAGAAATTCATCGCCATCATCACGCCGCCGGAAAGCGAACCGACAATCGCGCCGCAGCGGCCAATGGCATTAGACCAACTGACGCCCGTCGCCCGGCTTTGCGTCGGATAAAGGGTAGCGGTTAAAGCATTGAGACCCACCTGAGAACCGCTAATCCCGATGCCGGTGCCAAAAATCGCCAACGCCATCAGCCACAGACCGTTTTCGCTCAGGCCAATCATGACGATACACACCGCCCCCAGTGCATAGCTCACCGCCAGCACGCGGAAAGGATTGTATTTATCCATCAGTACGCCCAGCGCCAGCGCGCCTAACGTACCGCCAATCTGGAAGGCCGCGGTTACCCAGGAGGCATGTTGCAGGTCGATTCCGCGGTGGTTAAGCAGCGTTGGCATCCAACTGGAGAGCAAATAAATAATCAGCAGGCTCATAAAGAACACCACCCATAACATCAGGGTAATGGGCAACTGTCGCCCGACGAACAGCTGGCGGATACTGCCTTTGGCAATCGCTGAACTCTCGTTGAGATAAAAATGGGTATCGTCATAACGCTCCCGGGTAATAGCGCTGACAGTTCTGGCAATCACGTTTTGCGGTAGCTGGCGACGAACCTGCCAGCGCGGGGATTCCGGTAACGCAAACAGCAGGGCGACAAACAGCATCAGCGGCAAAACGCCTCCCAGCACCAGAATGCCGTGCCAACCAATAACCGGCACCAGTTGAGCACTGACGATGCCGCCCATAGCCGATCCGAGAGTAAAGCCGCAGAACATCATGGTGACCAAGGCGCCACGTCGACGGGCTTGCAGGTATTCCGACGTCATGGTGATGGTATTAGGCATCGCGCCGCCCAGACCTAACCCGGTAAGGAAACGCAAAATAACCAGCGTTTGCAGATCGGGCGAAAAAGCAGAGATCAGACTCAGCGCGCCAAACAGCGCCACGCAAAGCTCAATCACCCGTTTACGGCCAAAGCGATCGGACAACGGGCCGCAGAGCAACGCGCCAGCAGTTAGCCCCAGCAGTCCTGCGCCAAAAAGCGGCGCCAGATCCCCGGCGGTCAATTGCCAGTGGGTGCGTATATCGGGTGCGATAAAACCAATCGCCGCGGTATCAAAACCGTCGAGCATGACGACCAGGAAACAGCAAATAATCACGCGCCACTGCGTCTTACCGACGGGGGCAGAATCGATCAGTGCTTGTAGATCACGTTGTTGAGTCATAGTGAATGCCTCAGTGCAGGTAGAGTAGATGTCTGTTTTGTTTTAGGTATGTTGCGACTTTGTATGTTTGGAGATGAAATGTACAATGGCTTTTCATGCAGAGGCATAACCTGGAGGTTATAGCAAATGGCTAACTGGGCACAGAAACTAAAGTTGCACCACTTGCAAACGCTGGTCGCGCTAGGGGAACAGGGAAATTTGACTCACGTCGCCCGGATGATGAATATCACCCAGCCTGCCTTGTCCAAATGGTTATCACAGCTCGAAGATGAGATTGGCATCACGCTCTTTGAACGACATAGCAAAGGCTTACGCCCCTCCGAAGGTGGCAAGCTGTTACTGCAACATGCTCAGCGCCTGATCAATGATATGGAGCGTTCGCAGTATGAAATTGCCCGTTTCAAGCAAGGCGGTCTGGTGGGAAGCCTGAAGATTGGCTGCTCGCCGGTGGCGACCGACTGCGTTTCACAAGCAATACTGGGTTTGCTTACGGAGCTACCCACTTTGCATCTCAATATTGAAGAGAAAGTGATGACCCCGTTACTGCACGATCTGCTGGCGGGTTCAGTGGATGTCGTCGTCGGTCGCGTTGGCGGCCGGGCGCTCCAGTTGCCGCTCAATTACCAGGTGCTGTATACCGAGCCGGTCTGTTTTGTCGCCCGCCCCGATCATCCGCTGGCAAAATATCCCCTGCTCACCTGGAACGATCTGGCTAACTGGCGCTGGATTGTCTGGCCGACAGGCACCCCCATTCGGATTAGCATTGACAACGCGCTGGTCGATAATGGCGTAATGCTGCCAGAAAACACCATTGAATCAGCGTCGATAAACGTCAGTACCAACCTGCTGCAAAGTAGCGACATGGTTTCTATTCTTTCTCTGCGTCTGGCACAGCGTTATGCCGCTCAGGGACAGTTGGCTATCCTGAATCTGCCGAAGATTGAACAAAAAGGCAGCGTAGGCGTATTCTGGCGCAACAATGAAACGCCCACCACCGCCCTGAATCGCTTTTTGTATTACCTGGCGCAGGTTTAGCGCAGTCATTTGCGCAATGTTCCAGATGTCTATTTCCTCTATGCTTAGAATTCATGATGTGATCGGTAGCACGTTTTGAAGTTTAATTGTATGATGAATAAGTCTCGTCAAGGGTTTCAATTATGAGCAAATCACTGAACATTATCTGGCAATATTTGCGCGCATTCGTCCTAATCTATGCCTGCCTCTATGCAGGTATTTTTATCGCTTCGCTGCTGCCGATCACGATTCCGGGCAGCATCATCGGCATGCTGATTCTGTTTGTCTTACTGGCATTGCAGGTATTACCGGCAAAATGGGTTAATCCCGGCTGTTATGTCCTGATTCGCTATATGGCCCTGTTATTTGTCCCGATTGGCGTGGGGATCATGCAGTACTTTGATTTGCTCCGCGCACAATTTGGCCCGGTGGTGGTGTCATGCACCATCAGTACGCTGGTTGTTTTCCTCGTGGTGAGCTGGAGCTCACACCTTGTACACGGTGAACGCAAAATTGTTGGCCAAAAAGGTTCGAAAGAATGATGACGTATATCTGGTGGTCGTTACCCCTTACTCTCGCAGTATTCTTTGGCGCACGTAAGCTGGCAGCACGCTTTAAAATGCCGCTGCTGAATCCGCTGCTGGTCGCGATGGTGGTGATTATTCCCATTCTGATGCTGACCGGAATTCCCTACGATCACTATTTCAAAGGCAGCGAGGTGCTGAACGATTTACTGCAACCTGCCGTGGTCGCGCTGGCCTATCCGTTATACGAACAGCTGCACCAAATTCGCGCGCGCTGGAAATCAATAATCGCTATCTGCTTTGCCGGGAGCGTCGTGGCGATGGTTACCGGCACAACAATCGCCCTGTTGATGGGCGCATCACCGGAAATTGCTGCGTCAATCATGCCGAAATCGGTCACCACACCTATCGCTATGGCGGTGGGAGGCAGTATTGGTGGCATTCCGGCCATCAGCGCGGTGTGCGTCATTTTCGTCGGCATTCTCGGGGCGGTATTTGGTCATACTTTACTGAATGCGATGCGCATTCGCACGAAGGCCGCGCGAGGACTGGCAATGGGTACCGCTTCGCACGCCCTGGGAACCGCGCGTTGCGCAGAACTGGATTATCAGGAAGGCGCGTTTAGCTCTCTGGCGCTGGTCATTTGCGGCATTATCACCTCGTTGGTCGCCCCGTTCCTGTTCCCGGTTATTCTGGCAGTGGTCGGCTAACCTTCACTTTTTGGTTATTTATTTGCGATGTGTTGCACATTTTTCATTTAAGTTTCATAAGTTGCACACACAATGAGATTTGGATCACATATAAAGCCGTAACAGGCCCGTAAACTACGATTCCATTACATTGTTATGAGGCATCGCCATGCATCCACGTTTTCAAACTGCTTTTGCCCAACTCGCGGATAACTTGCAATCAGCCCTGGCCCCTGTTCTGGCGGATACGCATTTCCCCGCCATGCTGACTGCTGAGCAGGTCTCTTTGCTGAAACGCGAATCGGGACTGGACGAAGACGCGCTGGCATTCGCTCTGCTGCCGCTGGCTGCGGCCTGCGCACGTACTCCGCTTTCCAACTTCAACGTGGGCGCGATCTCGCGCGGCATTAGCGGCACCTGGTACTTCGGTGGCAACATGGAGTTCCTGGGCGCAACAATGCAGCAAACCGTTCATGCCGAGCAAAGTGCCATCAGCCACGCCTGGCTACGCGGTGAAAAAGGCCTCGCCGCCATCACCGTTAACTACACCCCTTGCGGCCACTGCCGCCAGTTTATGAATGAACTGAACAGCGGGTTGGATTTACGCATTCATCTGCCGGGGCGCGAACCACACGCACTGCGCGACTATCTCCCGGACGCGTTCGGGCCAAAAGATCTCGACATCAAAACGTTACTGATGGACGACCAGGATCACGGCTTTGCGCTGCAGGGCGACGCGCTGACCCAGGCGGCAATTACCGCCGCCAACAGATGCCATATGCCGTACAGCAAATCGCCAAGCGGCGTGGCGCTCGAGTGTAAAGACGGGCGAATTTTCAGTGGCAGCTATGCAGAAAACGCCGCCTTTAACCCCACCCTCCCACCGCTGCAAGGCGCGTTAAACCTGTTGAGTCTGAACGGTTACGACTATCCGGACATTCAGCGCGCAGTGCTGGCTGAAAAAGCCGATGCGCCGTTGATCCAGTGGGATGCGACCTCCGCTACCCTGAACGCGCTGGGCTGCAACAATATTGAGCGCGTGCTGCTCAGTTAAATCATAAAGCCCGGTGGCGCTGCGCTAACCGGGTTACAGTGACTAAAATCCCCTCAATCAGACTGCTGTTTCTTGCGCTACGTCTTCCGGTACAGTAGCCTGATTGAAATTCCACCCAAATAACGAGTTTTCTGCATGTTAAAGCGCGTGTTTTACAGCCTGTTAGTCCTGTCAGGCCTGCTGCTGTTGACTGTGCTTGGACTCGACAGATGGATGAGCTGGAAGACTGCCCCCTATATCTACGACGAATTACAGGATTTACCCTACCGCCAGGTCGGTGTGGTCCTGGGTACGGCAAAATACTATCGAACCGGCGTTATCAACCAGTATTACCGCTACCGTATTCAGGGCGCATTGAACGCCTATAACAGCGGCAAGGTTAACTATCTGCTGCTGAGCGGCGACAACGCGCAGCAAAGCTATAACGAGCCCATGACGATGCGTAAGGATCTGATTGCCGCAGGCGTCGATCCGGCTGACATTGTGCTTGATTACGCCGGGTTCCGTACGCTCGACTCCATCGTGCGTACCCGTAAGGTATTCGATACCAACGATTTCATCATTATTACTCAGCGATTCCACTGTGAACGCGCCTTGTTTATTGCGCTGCATATGGGCATTCAGGCCCAGTGCTATGCGGTACCTTCACCAAAAGATATGCTTACCGTGCGGGTACGCGAATTCGGCGCGCGTTTTGGCGCACTCGCCGATCTCTATATTTTTAAACGTGAACCCCGTTTTTTAGGCCCACTGGTGCCCATCCCTACCATGCATCAGGTACCCGACGATGCGCAGGGGTATCCGGCGGTTACGCCTGAACAATTACTCGAATTACAAAAGAAACAAGGAAAATAAGCATGGATGTACAAACCCTCTTCGTCGTGTTGGCCTTTCTGCTCATTCCTGTGTTTTGTTTCCGTGAGGCCTGGAAAGGTTGGCGCACCGGGGCCGTAGATAAAATTAAGAAGAATACGCGCGAACCGGTATACGCTTATCGCAATCAAGAGCCCCTGCAATTTTGGTCCTATGTGTTGGTTTATGCCGGATGCGGATGTTTATCCTTCGGTATGGTTATTTACTTAATTTTTTATCGATAAAGATATTATCTTTATATTAGCGTTTGAGAATAGCTAATATTATGATAACGGTTACCATTTCAAATTAAGGGATTAATGCTGCCCGTCAGCATTTCCCGCCAACACTCTTCTATTTGTGAATCCTTTCACAGAATACTCTTCCTGCAGTGCTTAGCCTTAAGAATAGCCTTTCGATTTTTATATTTTGTTATTAACGGTTTGCCTTAATTTACTCACGCATTAAGGAAGAAAATATGCCACAACAAAATTATCTGGATGAGCTCACGCCTGCTTTTACTCCATTATTAGCCATTAAAGAGGCTTCCCGCTGTTTATTATGTCACGACGCCCCCTGTAGCCAGGATTGTCCGGCGCAAACTGACCCCGGAAAATTTATTCGCTCCATTTATTTTCGTAATTTTAAGGGTGCAGCCGAAACTATTCGTGAAAATAATGCCCTTGGGGCAGTATGCGCCCGGGTATGCCCAACCGAAAAGTTGTGCCAACGCGGGTGTACACGCTCAGGCATTGATAAGCCGATTGATATTGCACGTCTGCAACGCTTTATTACCGACTTTGAGCAGCAGACCGCAATGAAAATTTACCAACCCGCCACAAAAACACAGGGCAAGATCGCCATCATTGGCGCAGGCCCTGCAGGATTACAAGCCAGCGTAACGCTGAGCAATCTGGGCTATGACGTCACTATCTATGAAAAGCAGGCCCAACCTGGCGGCTGGTTACGCTATGGCATTCCAGAGTTTCGTCTGCCACATGCTGTTTTAGATAACGAAATTGCTCGTATCGTTGAGATGGGCGTAACCATCAAATGCAATTGTGAAGTCGGCCATGCCCTTTCCGTTGAGCAACTCAAAACAGAATACCGCGCCGTACTGGTTACCGTAGGGATGTCTTACGGCTCCATGTTACCCCTGTTTGACCAGGCAGAAAACGTCGAAATAGCCGTCGACTTCCTGCAGCGGGCCAGGCACTCCAAAGGCGATATTACCGTCGCGCAAAGCGCATTGATCATCGGCGGCGGCGATGTCGCGATGGATGTCGCCAGCACGTTGAAACTACTGGGCTGTCCGTCAGTTACCTGTGTCGCCCGTGAAGAACTGGCCGATTTCCCAGCCAGCGATAAAGAGTTCAGCAGCACACAAGCGTTAGGGGTATCGATTATTGACGGTTTCACGCCTGTGGCGGTTAGCGGAAAGCGGGTTACTTTTAAACACGTTCGCCTGCCGGGAGAACTGACGCTTGAAGCCGAACATATTATTCTCGCCGTTGGTCAACATGCTCAACTTGAAAATTTCACCGCGTTAAAACCACAGCGCAATCTTATCGATACGGATAATTATCAAACCGCCGATCCCGCTTTGTTTGCCGCGGGCGATATTGTAAAAGGCGATAAAACGGTGGTTTACGCCGTGAAAACCGGAAAAGAAGCCGCTCAGGCCATTCATCACTACTTAGAGGGAGCTTGCTCATGTTAACGAAAGATCTTTCTATTACTTTTTGCGGCGTCAAATTCCCCAACCCGTTCTGCCTCTCTTCTTCTCCGGTGGGCAACTGCTATGACATGTGCGCCAAAGCCTATGATACCGGCTGGGGCGGGATTGTTTTTAAAACCATCGGTTTCTTTATTGCGAATGAAGTCTCCCCACGTTTTGACCATCTGACCAAAGAAGATACCGGCTTTGTTGGCTTCAAAAATATGGAGCAAATTGCCGAGCATCCGCTGGAGGAGAATCTGGCCGCGATCCGCCGACTGAAGCAGGACTACCCGGACAAGGTCCTGATTGCGTCGATCATGGGAGAAAATGAGCAGCAATGGCAGGAGCTGGCCCGTCTGGTTGAAGAAGCGGGTGCAGATATGATCGAGTGTAACTTCTCGTGCCCGCAAATGACCTCACATGCCATGGGCAGCGATGTGGGGCAAAGCCCTGAGCTGGTTGAAAAATACTGTCGGGCGGTTAAACGCGGCTCTACCCTGCCAATGCTGGCTAAAATGACGCCAAATATTGGTGATATGTGCGAGGTGGCGCTGGCGGCAAAACGCGGTGGCGCCGACGGTATCGCGACCATCAATACGGTTAAATCCATCACCAATATCGATCTGAACCGGAAAATTGGGATGCCCGTCGTCAACGGTAAATCCAGTATTTCCGGCTACTCCGGCAAGGCCGTTAAACCTATCGCCCTGCGATTTATTCAGCAACTGCGCATGCACCCTGAACTGCGCGATTTCCCGATTAGCGGCATCGGGGGTATAGAAACCTGGGAGGATGCCGCCGAGTTTTTACTGTTAGGCGCGGCCACGCTGCAGGTGACCACCGGGATCATGCAGTATGGTTATCGGATTGTGGAGGACATGACCAGCGGGCTGTCGCATTACCTCGCCGATCAAGGGTTTGACTCACTGGAGGAGATGGTGGGCCTTGCCAATGCCAATATCATCCCCGCAGAAGATCTTGACCGTAGCTACATCGTCTATCCGAACATCCATCTCGATAAATGCGTGGGCTGTGGTCGCTGCTACATCTCCTGCTATGACGGTGGGCATCAGGCGATGGAATGGAATGAGCAAACCCGCACCCCACACTGTGACACGGAAAAATGTGTGGGATGCTTGCTGTGCGGCCACGTTTGCCCGGTCGCCTGTATCGACCTGGGTGAAGTAAAATTTAAATCCGGAGAGAAAGAGCACGCGTTAACATTATAACGCTGACAAAAAAGCCGGTGCAGATTGCGCTGCACCGGCCTTTTAGCGTTTTATCGTTACTTCTTACGCGCGTACTTCAGTGAGTCCAGCGCCACCGCGAAGATGATGATGCCGCCCTTAATAATGTACTGCCAGTATGGGTTAACGCCGATGTAAGTCAGACCGTAGTTAATGACGGTAAAGATAATCACACCGGTCACCACGCCGAAGACGGTCCCTACCCCACCGCTAAACGACACGCCGCCAACCACACACGCCGCAATCGCATCCAGCTCATACATAAAACCGAGGTTGTTGGTCGCCGAGCCGATACGTCCCGCTTCCAGCAAACCACCGAAGGCATAGAACACACCAGACAACGCATAGATAATCAGCAGGTTCAGCGCGACGTTCACGCCAGACACTTTCGCCGCCTCTGGGTTACCGCCGATAGCAAAAATGTTTTTACCGAAGCGGGTCTTGTTCCACAGCACCCACACAAAGGCCACGGCAATCAGCGCATAGAAAGTGATATAAGAGAGTCGGAAGCTGCCCAGCGCGATAAAGCCCTGCGCAAAGGTTGAGAATCCGCTGTCAAAGCCAGAAATTGGCGATGCGCCGACAAAATCGTAGTACAGGGAGTTGATCCCGTAGACGATGATCATCGTACCCAACGTGGTAATAAACGGCGTCACGTTCAGATACGCGATGATGATACCGTTCACCAGACCGATAATCGCACCGATGACGCAGACAATCAGCACCACCACGATGATCGGCATCGTCGCCATTTCCGGGAATACCTTGTTGGCGTTCTCCATCGACTGCAGTAAGGTTGCCGCCACCACTGCCGCCAGACCAACCTGACGCCCTGCCGACAGGTCTGTCCCTTGCGTAACAATCAGTCCCGCAACACCCAATGCGATAATAATACGCACCGAGGACTGAGTCAGAATATTACTCAGGTTGAGTAAACTTAAGAAAGTGGGATCCTGGAAAATAATAATTGCCAGCAAAACCAAAAGAACAACGTAAATTCCGCCTTCTTTCAGGTAAGTAAGAAAACTTTTCTTATTTAACGCACTCATGAGGAGCCCCTAATCTTAAAGGTGCAAAGACGCAAGACGGAGGATTTCGTTTTGCGTTGTCGTTTTAGTGTCAACAATTCCGGCAACGAGACCATTGCTCATTACCAGAATACGATCGGTAATACCCAGCAGCTCCGGCATTTCAGAGGAAATAATAATAATCCCCTTATCTTTTTTCGCGAGTTCGGCAATCAACTGATAAATTTCAAATTTTGCGCCGACATCGATTCCACGGGTAGGTTCATCCAGCATCAGGATTTCTGGCTGTGTTAATAGCCAGCGGCCAATAACCACCTTTTGCTGATTCCCCCCGGAAAGTGAACCGATTTGCGTACGATGGCCCGGCGTTTTCACCCTCATGGAGTCAATCACCCATTGGGTATCGCTCTTCATGCGGGAATTATCCAGCAGGCCGACTTTATTTTTATAGTTTTGGATATTGGAGATTAACGAGTTAAAACCAATGTCCAGATACGCATAAATACCGGTTGAGCGGCGCTCTTCCGTGACCAGTGCAAAGCCATGGTTGATGGCTTCATTGGCGCTGTGGTTATTAATTTTTTTGCCGTGTAACGTAATCGTACCCGATGATTTCTCACGAATACCAAAAAGCGTTTCAACGATATCAGTGCGTTTTGCGCCTACCAGACCGGCAATCCCGAGGATTTCCCCTTTGTGCAAATCAAACGAGACATCACGAATCGACGGTTGACGCAGCGAGGTCAGGTTACGCACTTGCAGAATCACTTCACCAGGTTTGTTTTCTTTATCAGGAAAACGTTGGTTCAGCGAACGTCCAACCATCATGGCGATGATCTTGTCCATATCCAGCCCTTCCAGCGGCTGGGTTGCGATCCACTGCCCGTCGCGCAGTACGGTAATTTCATCACACAGTTGGAAGATTTCTTCCATTTTGTGAGAAATATAAACGATACCGCATCCACGCTCTTTCAGCTTACGAATAATGGTGAACAGATGATTAACTTCTTTCTCGGTTAACGATGAAGTCGGCTCATCCATAATGACGATTTTGGCATCATAGGAGAAGGCTTTGGCAATTTCGATCATCTGCATTTGTGAAACGGATAAGGTACCGACGCGCGCCCGCGGATCGATATCAATATCCAGCTCATCAAATATCGCTTTGGTATCACGGTACATTTTTTCCTGATCGACAAACATACCTTTAGTGGGATAGCGCCCCAGCCACATGTTGTCCATCACGGAACGTTGTAATACCAGGTTTAATTCCTGGTGGACCATCGAAATACCATTTTCAAGCGCCTCTTTCGCCGAATGAAAATCTATTTCTTTACCCTGAAATAAAATACTACCGGAATCTTTTTGATAGATACCGAAAAGACACTTCAATAATGTGGATTTCCCCGCGCCGTTCTCGCCCATTAAGGCGTGAATCGAATGTGGGCGGACTTTTAAATTAACATTATCAAGAGCCTTAACGCCGGGAAAAGACTTGTTGATGCCGGTCATTTCCAACAAGTATTCGCCTGACGACTGAGTATGTGTGCTGACCATAAATATACCTTGTTGGCCTTGCAAAGCGCGTTATTAAGGGCGCAATGAAATTGCGCCCACAGACGGAGATTTATTTATTAGTGAACTCAGCCAGATTATCTTTATCGACACCGACGTACGGAACGCGAACAATTTTGTTGTCAATTTTCCAGTTAGTGCCGTCTGCTGCGCCTTTGCCATCAGCCAGGTTTTTCGCCAAATCGAAAGTCGCTTTCGCCTGGTTGTTGGCATCGTTCAGCACGGTACCGGCCATGGCACCGGATTTCACCAGGGCCAGCGCTTCAGGCAGCGCATCCACGCCAAATACCGGTACGCTGGTTTTGTTGTGCGCTTTCAGTGCTTCAACTCCGCCCATCGCCATCGCATCGTTGTTGGCGATAACCACTTCAATTTTGTTAGCGTTCGGACCGGACATCCACGCATCCATCTTATCTTTCGCCTGAGCGGTATCCCACATCGCGGTATCCAACTGCAGTTGCTCAGTTTTAATGCCCTTGTCGTTCAGCTCTTTGATCACGTAAGTGGTACGTGCTTCAGCATCCGGGTGTCCCGGTTCGCCTTTCAGCAGAACAAACTGAATTTTACCGTCTTTATTCAGATCCCAGTTCGGGTTAGCAGCCCAGTGTTTTGCAATCAAATCACCCTGAATAATGCCAGACTCTTTAGAGTCAGTACCGACGTAATACGCTTTGTCATAGCTGTCCAGCGCTTTACGAGAAGGTTCCTTGTTGAAGAACACGATCGGCACGTTCTGACCGCGTGCTTTTTCAATTACCGTGCCTGCAGCTGCCGGGTCAACCAGGTTAATCGCCAGTGCTTTAACGCCTTTTGCCAGCAATACGTCGATCTGGTCGTTTTGTTTGGACTGGTCGTTCTGCGAGTCATTCATCAGCAACTGTACGTCAGGCGCCGCTTTGGCATCTTTTTCAATAGCCTTACGTACCACAGACATAAAGTTATCGTCGTACTTATAAATCGTCACACCAATGCGGGTATCAGCAGCGTGCGCAGCCGCGCCGAATAACATGCTTGCCATTACAGCAGACAGGGTCAACACCTTCTTATTCATGGTATCTCCGGTTTTATTATGCAGGGTAGTACTTGAGATAAATGCTCGGCAGGCAGAACGTTACTGAAGTGTTACTGATCGCCGAAGCTCACTTTTAAAAATAATTCTTCCGTGCCTGGCAACGCTCCAAAAACTGGCTTTAATTTTTGTTTAAGGCACCAATACCTCGATGAAAGTGATTATTCACCGTTACATAGTAGTTACAGCGCAACAAACAGTGTCATCATAGCTATCGCATTGTTAATATACTGTGAATTTACTCACATATTGAAAGCGGTTACATGGCTCAACTTTATGAGTTAGTGATCGGTGCCGCATTCTGCCGCAATGCCACAGAATGACGACGCACCAGCGTCGGCATAAAGCAATGCGACGCCGCAGGATCTAACGTGCCCGCCGCGCCTTGCAGCGCAAGCTCCGTCGCCATTTTTGCCATTGAGGCGATGGGATAGCGCACGGTTGTCAGTTGTGGATCGGTGTAACGCGCAATGGGAATATCATCAAAGCCAATGATAGAAAGATGTAATGGGATGGCGATGCCGTTGTCTTTTAACGCGGTCAGTGCGCCCGCTGCCATGTTGTCGTTGTAGGCGAAGACCGCCGTCAGTTGCAAGTTGCGCCCCAGCAGCTCCACCATCGCAGACTCTCCGCCCTGCATATCTGGCGAACCGGTACCGATCCAGCTTTCCGCCGCATCAATCCCTTGTTCTTTCAGGGCCGATAACCACCCTTCTTTGCGCATCGCATCATCTTCAATACGATGGCTTGATGCCAGGTAACCAATGCGTTGATGACCATTATTCAGCAGCATGCGGGTCGCCATTTTGGCGCCGCTGATATTATCCAGGCAGACGCAACGGTGGGCGTAACCCGGAACAAGGCGATTGATCAGCACCATGCCAGGGATCTGATCCATAAACTCTGCCAGTTCCCGATCGCTGAGCGCTTTAGAGTGAACAATCAGAGCGTTACAGCGTTGGCGAATCAAAACCTCAATAGCATGACGTTCTTTTTCAGCCTCATGATAGCTATTGCCAATCAGGACATATTTCTGATGCTGCTGGGCAACCATATCGACAGCTTTAACCAGCGCGCCAAAAAACGCATCTGACACATCCATCACCACCACACCAATGGTGTCACTTACCTGGGTCGCCAGCGCCTGCGCATTGGCGTTAGGTCGATAGCCTAAATGAGTGACTGCTTTCATCACCGCTTCACGCGTGTCGGGACTCACCAGCGCACTGTTGTTCAGTACGCGGGAAACGGTCGCTACAGATACGCCAGACTGTCGTGCCACATCACGGATGGTTACCATATTCACTGCCCTGTTTTAGATTGCGGTTAGCCACAGACACCCCAGGCTGGGTATTTTGTCAGCACAATGAAACGGACTGCGTGAGTGATGTCACAGGAATGAAAGCGCTTACATCCATTTTGTTAATGAATGTGATCCAGATCGTTATCTGGATGTACGTGGTAATGATGTCCCTGAAGCACGCAGGGTTAATTGACGCCATAGCCACTCAACCGGGCCCTGCCGGTAAAAACGCAGCCAAATGACGGAGAAAAGAAGATTAACGGCCCAAACAGGAATGACGAAACAGAGCAGCTCCAGCCGATCAAATTTCATAAACAAGCCGAATTGATAAAACAGCGTGGTGCAAATTAAGGTTTGCAACAGATAGTTGGTTAATGCCATACGCCCCACGCAGGCGATGGCAATCACCCACTTTAACCGGCTCAGCTGCGGCCAGAAGCCAAACATCAGCGCGGCATAGCCGATAGTCTGCAACGGCGCACCCAGCTCGCGCGGGGCTTGTAACAGGAAAGCACACCAGCGGTAGGCCCAGTCCAGATGCCACTGAATGATAATAGCAGGCAGGTTAATCGCCATCCCAACAATGACCAACAGTACGCCGGTACGTCGATAATGCTGCAAACTGTACTGTCCTTTCAGCCAGCCGCTGCGCATTAATGCTGCGCCAAGCAGCATCATCCCAGCCAGTTGCCAGCCGTACTGCGCGCCCAGTGCCAACAAGCTATTGGACATCATATCTACACGATTGCTGACCGCTTCCAGACCGCCATTCACTTTCCAGTATTTTTCATACAGCAAAGCTGAGGCATCCGGCGTCCAGGCCCGACTGGTTTCCCCGCCGGAGATAACGCCCAGCAGCAGCAGCACGCCAATCCCCACCAGATAAAGCAGGACGCCGGTGTTAAACAGGCTTTTTACCGAAGGGGCATCGCGAATCAACCGCCAGCAAATCAGACCAATTAAGCCATACGCCAACAGGATATCGCCGTCCCAGAAGAGTAACCCGTGAATAAACCCCAACAGCACCAGCAGCGTTAGCCGCGACTGGATCCAGCGTTTGCCGCGCGGGAGCAGCATTTGCAGCCCTGCCCCAAACAGCAATGCAAACAGCGTAAGAAACTTGACCTGGGCGAAGAGATCAAGCACCGCCCAGCTCCAGGCGTCGGTTAAGGTGATATTGCCATACCAGGCGGGATTGAGGTATGCCGCCTTTGGCAGACCAAAGGCGTTAATATTGAGAAGCAGGATGCCAAGAATGGCGACGCCACGAATAAAATCCAGCGTGACATTACGCTCCATGGCCCCTGCCTTAATCAGTTGTGATGACGTACTGCGCGTAGGAATTCCTGACGCGTGTTCTGGCTGGACTTAAACAATCCGCCCAGAGAAGTGGTGGTGGTCGCACTGGTCGCATCACGAATGCCGCGCGCTTTCACGCAGTAATGCACCGCATCAATCGACACCGCGACATTATTCGTCCCGAGCAGCGTTTGCAGCGCGGTGAGAATTTGCTGGGTCAGACGCTCCTGCACCTGCGGACGCTGAGCAAAGAACTGCACAATACGGTTGATCTTCGACAGGCCAATGACTGAATCTTTCGGGATATACGCCACCGTCGCTTTACCATCAATAGTGACAAAGTGGTGCTCGCAGGTGCTGGTCAGCGTGATATCGCGGACCGTAACCATCTCGTCCACCTTCATTTTGTTTTCAATGACGGTGATTTTCGGGAAGTTGGCGTAATCGAGACCGGAGAAAATCTCATCGACATACATTTTCGCAATGCGATGCGGAGTTTCCATCAAACTGTCATCGCTCAAATCGAGATTGAGCAATTGCATAATCTCGGTCATATGGCCTGAGATAAGACGTTTGCGCGTTTCGTTATCCATCTCCTGCACGGGCGGGCGTAGTGGTGTTTCGAGACCACGCGCGACCAGCGCTTCATGAACCAAAGCCGCTTCTTTACTGAGTGATGACATTTCTTTTTCTCCTGCAGGTGTGGCGCCTCTGCCCTGCATGGGGCAAAGTTTTTAGGCTGTGTCAGCCAGAACATTGTGCGTGAGGCGGCGCACATAATCCAGTATTCACCGCGATAATTATTGAAATTGGCACAGCCTTTCAGCGTACCAAATTCACGTAGCGTTCAGCCCGACGATCTGGAGTGTTAATGTAAAGTTATATAGATGATGGAGTATGTTTGCCCAATGCGGAAGTGAAAGTTACTCACAGTGCAATGAATAATCTGTATTATGGTGAATTCGCAAACATATTCAGGTTCAACACAACAAGGAGCCACGCATGGAAATGCTTGAAGAGCACCGCTGTTTTGAAGGCTGGCAGCAACGCTGGCGTCACAACTCCGCCACGTTAAATTGCGCTATGACCTTCAGCATCTTTCTTCCCCCACCTCGTGAGAATACCCCGCCTCCGGTGCTGTACTGGTTGTCGGGCCTGACCTGCAATGACGAAAACTTTACCACCAAAGCGGGCGCGCAACGTGTCGCGGCTGAGCTGGGTATTGTGCTGGTGATGCCAGATACCAGTCCGCGCGGCGATCACGTTGCCAACGATGATGGCTACGATTTGGGTCAGGGTGCTGGATTTTACCTCAACGCCACCCAGCAGCCGTGGGCAACTCATTTTCGCATGTATGACTATCTGCGTGATGAGCTTCCGGCCCTGATTCAGTCGCAGTTTAACGTCAGCGATCGTTGCGCCATCAGCGGACACTCCATGGGTGGCCACGGGGCGTTGATTATGGCGCTGAAAAATCCGGGGAAATACACCAGCATCTCCGCTTTTGCCCCCATCGTTAATCCTTGCCGCGTTCCGTGGGGCGAGAAGGCTTTTAGCGCTTATCTGGGTGAAGATAAATCGCAGTGGACCGAGTGGGATAGCTGCGCGTTAATGTTGGCCAGCAGGCCCGAAGATGCGATTCCGACGCTTATCGATCAAGGAGACAGCGATCAGTTTCTTGCCGATCAGCTACAGCCCGCGGTACTGGCCGAAACGGCACGTCAGACCGCATGGCCAATGACGTTACGCATCCAGCCGGGTTACGATCACAGCTATTACTTTATTGCGTCGTTTATTGAGGATCACCTGCGCTTCCATGCTCAGTATTTGCTGAAGTGATCACCAATACAGAGTGTTTTCTATTGCCGCGCTGTAGCTTATCTCTTCTGACTGCGGCGCGGACGCTTTGCGATTTAAATCGGCTGCCTGTTGGCGTACCTGTAATCGCGACGTACTCTCACTTCCCTCATGTCCTTCACTAAAATTCCGTACTTCAGACTCGAATAAGATTGCATCCAGATGATGCAGTTTATTCAGCGCCCGCAGCAGGGAGATAAGCGTATCGAGATTCAATCCCCCACCTTTCTCAATACGTTTAATGGTGGCAATCCCCACCTGAGCGCTGTCGGCAAACTGCTGCTGGGTCAGCGCCAGAGAAATCCGCGTTTCCCGAATACGCGCGCATAATGACAAGATGATTTCATCATTATTCATGGTGTGATATTTCATGCCACCCTCCCCTTTTTCTGGGCTGAATTTTTCCCAGGCAGCCATGATACGTTTCACGGTATTTCGCGCTCATGTCTTTACCCGTTTCATACATGGCTGCAATCACCTCATCGAGCGAAACGCATGGCTCACTGATGCGGCTTATCGCCATCGTTGCGGCGTTAATCGCTTTTACTGACGAAATCGCGTTGCGTTCGACACAAGGAATTTGTACCTGCCCGCCGACCGGATCGCAGGTCAGACCTAAATGGTGTTCCATGGCGATTTCTGCAGCGCTCAGCACCTGACCGACTGAGGCCCCCATCAGTTCTGCTAATCCGGCTGCCGCCATCGAACTTGCCACGCCGATCTCCCCCTGACACCCGACCTCAGAACCTAAAATAGATGCATTTTGTTTGAACAGTAACGCGATGGCGCCAGCGGTTAGAAAAAAGCGGGTAACCGAGGCATTATCCAGTTCACAGACAAACTTATCGTACCAACTAAGGACCGCCGGGATGATACCGCTCGCGCCATTGGTCGGCGCGGTCACCACCCGCCCACCGGCGGCATTCTCCTCACTGACGGCAATCGCAAAGGCATTGACCCAGTTGAGGTTGGTGAGAAAGTCGTTAGCAGAGGGTCTCATTGCCAATGTTTTATGCAGCGCGCAGGCCCTGCGCGGTACCTGATACGGCCCCGGCAACAACCCCTCAGTATGCAGACCGCGATGGACCGCCTGCTGCATAATCCCCCAAACGTGCGCAAAATAGTCATGCAACGCCACCTGTGAGTGCACCTGTAACTCATTTTTCATCATTAACGCCGCAACAGATAAGCCATTGCGCTGGCACAGATCCTGCAGCTGCGCCGCATGCTGAAAAGCAAAAGGAGATACGTTTTCTTGCGCCGCTGTCTCGGGCGTCGACGCGCCGGGTTTACGAACCTGTCCGGCGCCGGTTGAAAACCATGTTTCTTCATACAACGTAAAATAATCATCCCGGGCGCGAAACGTCATCGCATAGGGATGACCGGCATGCGGTTGCTGATTAGCCAGAATCGTCACCGTCACGGCAACTGAAGGAGAGAGCAGCAAAATACCGTTTTGTTCAGCACGTTTAATGGCCTCCATTTGCTGACGTAAATCAACATCATCCGGCTGGTTACCCAACAAGCCCAGGTAAATCGCAACATCAACGTTATGGCACTTGCGGCTTAACGAGAGCGCACCATATAGCTCAACCTCAATTTTCCTCGTCAGCGGCAAAATCTCCTGCTGCTTTAATTGAGAAATAAAGTTAAACGCAGCACGCATTGGCCCTACCGTTCTTGAACTCGAAGGCCCAATAGCGACTTTAAAAATATCAACACAACTTTCCATTTTAGCCTCATTCTGTTGGTCACAATAGAATATGCCGCCAGTAGAAACAGACCGTGAGTGATATATCAAAAACGATACTTTTCAGATTTTGTATATTTGCTGGTATAAAAAACAATACTATTTTATCTTTTTTTAACATTCACATCTGTGATAAAGCTGGATTTACTCGTCGCGACCATCTCTTACAATAACTGCAGCTTACAGGAGTGATTTTATGGCAATTATTTATTTTATTAGCGCAAAAGAACCTGAAAAACTGCAGGTATGGTTACATGAAACGTTTATAAATCGCGACACAAAACAAAATCAGTGCACACTGGAACAATTACATATAACACACATCAATAAATCATATTTTAAATTATCAATACCAGATGAATCATTCACAAATGAAATACATAAAAAACTGCGGATCACGTCATACACTCAGCGGTTTGATTTTTTCATTAAACCACAAATCATTCCAGCAAAAGGAATTATTGCATTCGACATGGACTCGACATTTATCGAAGAAGAAGGTGTCGATGAAATTTCGCATGTGCTGGGCATCTCAGCACAGATAGCAGAACTGACTAAGCAGGCGATGGAAGGAAAGCTGGATTTCAATAGCAGCTTTACCCGGCGCATCGGGATGTTAAAAGGAACCCATATCGATGTGATTAATGCCGTATGCGATCAAATGACCGCTTCTCCCGGCATTACCACTATTTTGCCAATTCTCAAACAGAAAGGATTTAAAACGGCGATTATTTCTGGTGGTTTAGACATTTTTACTCGCAGATTACAGGAAAAATATCAACTGGATTATGTTTTTTCTAATACCGTTGAAATCAGGGACGGTAAACTGACAGATAATATCGCTGCGCCCATCATGAATGCAGATAATAAACAGAAAACATTGGAGCGACTCGCCGAAACGTTGCAGATACCGCAGCATAATATTATCGCCTGCGGTGATGGCGCTAACGATATTCCCATGCTGACATCTGCAGGCACGGGTATTGCCTGGAAAGCTAAACCGGCGGTCAGAGAGTTAATAATAAATCAAATTAATTTTCACGGATTCGAGTCGCTTTTGTTCTTCATCGAAGATGGATTATAACCCACGAGCACTGCCTGAAGGGAAACTCATATGAGCTTGAAATCGTTTATATTCAGCCAGGCTGATAAGCCGGTTGTAAAAGAAAAACAAGAGATTGACCATACTTACAAAAAATGCAGGATAGAGATCATTACCTCGGTTTTTATCTCTTACGCTGTCTTTTATTTAACGCGTAAAAACTTCTCAGCGGCCATGCCGGCAATGTTGTCTGATACCGCTCTGACCGCAGAAGATTTTGCCATCATGTCTTCACTGTTTTACATCCTGTATGGGTCAATGAAGTTTGTTGGCGGCATGCTGGTTGATAAAATCAATCCGAAATCCATGACCGGCCCGGTGCTCATTGGCGTTGGGATCGTCAATATTCTGTTTGGTTTTTCCGACAGCGTTGCCGCGTTTTATGTATTGTACAGCCTCAACGCCATTCTCCAGGGCACCAGTTTTCCGCCAATGGCAAAGATCATGGCATCCTGGTTTTCCAAAAATGAACGCGGGCGTTGGTGGGCGGTCGTCGAAGCTGCGCATAATATCGGCGGGAGTCTCGCCCCACTGTTGACCAGTTTTGCGATTGTCTGGAGCGGCAGTTGGAAAATGGGTTTTTATGTACCGGGCGCGATCTCCCTGCTGATGGGGATCATTGCGCTCTTTACGATTAAAGACCGTCCCGGGACCTTAGGTTTGCCTAACGTTGGCGAATGGCGCAAGGATCCGACAGAACTTGCCCAGGTTAAGGCCAGTCCGGTCAACCTCTCCTTTTGGCAGATTTTCGTTAAATATATCCTGATTAACCCGCTGGTGTGGATTATTATCATTGGCGATATGTCTGTTTATATTGCCCGCACCATTCTCAACGACTGGCCGCAAATTTACTATTCGCAGGTACATGGCTGGAGTCTGATTAAGGCCAACTCCATTATCTCGTGGTTTGAAGCAGGCGGACTTGCCGGAGGACTACTGGCGGGTTACTTATCGGACTTTATGTTTAAAAGTAATCGCTGGATGACAGGACTAATATTCGCCTTAATGCTGTGCGTGTGTATTATCTTAATCCCAGTGGTACAGGATACTTCATATACCATTACGGCCATACTTTTCACCATCATGGGGTTCGCCCTGTACGGCCCGCATATGCTTTTTGCCGTAGGTTGTCTGGATGTTACTCATAAAGACGCAGCGGGATCGATAACCGGCTTCCGGGGATTATTTAGCTATGTCGGCGCGGCATTAGCAGGCGTACCGGTGATATTAGTGAAGAACAACTGGGAGTGGTCTGGTGTTTATCTGTATGCCGTGATCGCCATTCTGTTAACCACCCTGTCACTGGCCTTACTCGCCAAATTCCATCGGCTATAAGCCAGCCATAACAGGACAGCGGGGTTATAGCCGCTGTCCTTAAGTCAAAAACGTAAGCCATTCTTAAGCATCAAAAACATTTCCCCTCTTCATTCTTCTCGCTTTCTTCACTTTTCCTCCATTTTTCTTTTTAACTTATCTTATTGATTTAAAAACAATTCCCACCCAACAAACATCAAACACAAATGATTTCTATTATCATTTGTGTTTACAAAAATTCTCACTTTTGTACAATCCCACCGCTTCTTTACTGAAAAGAGTCCTTAAAAGACAAATACATACAATTGTCATGGCCTTTCACATGACGCGCAGTTTGATTCATTTAAATGGAATGATACAAATGACTATACCTCACGTTAAGGCTGTAGCTGCCGCAGTATGCGTCGCCAGTCTCCCATCACTCGGCCATGCCGCTGAACAGGACACCGTCGTCGTCACCGCTACCGGCTTCGAGCAGAAAATTCAGGACGCCCCCGCGTCGATATCTGTTATTACCAAGCAGCAGATTGAAGATAAAGCCTATCGCGATGTCACCGATGCGCTAAAAGATGTCCCTGGCGTCGTTGTCACCGGTGGCGGTAGCAGCAGCGATATCAGTATTCGCGGTATGGCTTCGCAATACACGCTGTTCCTGGTCAATGGTAAACGCATCAGCACACGCGGCACACGACCTAACAGCGATAACTCAGGTATTGAACAAGGCTGGTTGCCGCCGCTGGAATCTATTGAACGCATCGAAGTCATCCGTGGCCCAATGTCATCGCTTTACGGCTCCGATGCGATGGGTGGCGTTATCAACGTCATCACCAAAAAAGTGTCGAATACCAAAGCCTGGACCGGATCCTTACACGGCGATGCCACTTTCCAGGAAGACAGAGATTCCGGTGATATTTACCAGACCAATGCCTATGCGTCCGGGCCGCTGATTGACGGGTTACTCGGCGCGAAGGTGACCGGATTATTCTCTCATCGTGCCGAAGATGAAATCCTCAATGGCTACAACGAACAGCGTATGCGTAACGGGGGTTTAACCCTGAACTTCACGCCGGATGATAAAAACGACATCGACTTCGATTACGCACGTGAACTGCAGGATCGTGACAGTACGCCGGGCAAATCCAAGGCTGAAGAAATCTGCCGCAATGGAAGCTGTAAGCCCAACAGTAAAAGCGAAAGCAAGTATGTGCACACCACATATTCACTCACCCATAGCGGCTATTACGACGACTTCAACTCCACCAGCTATGTCCAGCAGGAAGAGACCGACAACCCTGGTCGCCAGATGAAGTCCTACAACACCATCTTTAACAATCAGAACCAGATTTTCCTCGGGGCGCACACCCTGACAGTGGGTGGACAGTACCGTTATGAGAAACTGCGCGATAATGGCAACCAGTTGCAAGCTGCTGATGGACTGAACAAACTGACCCGCTGGAGCTGGGCGCTGTTTGCTGAAGACGAATGGGCTATTACCGATACCTTCGCGCTGACCGGCGGTCTGCGTATGGATAAAGATGAAAACTACGGTGACAACTGGACACCGCGCGGTTACGGTGTCTGGCATCTGAGCGATCAGTGGACGTTAAAAGGTGGCGTATCTGCGGGCTATCGCGCTCCGGATCTGCGTCAGTCTTCTGCCAGTTGGGGACAGGTCACCGGCGGCGGTCGTCTGAACGGGATCATTGTTGGCAACCCGGATCTGAAGCCCGAGAAAAGCCTGAGCGAAGAGATCGGTTTACTGTGGGATAACGGCAACGATCTCAACGCGGGCGTGACCCTGTTCAATACCGACTTCAAAAACAAAATTACCGAAGTACGCCGCTGTAACAGCAGTTCTGACCCGGCCTGCACCATCGGTGGCATCCATTATGATTTCGTCAGCGATCGCGTGAACGTCGATAAAGCCAATATGCGCGGCGTAGAATCCACCTTCGGCTGGAAAATCACCGCCGATGTCAACTGGACGGCGAATTACACCTACACGGAATCTGAACAGAAGAGCGGACAGTTCTCCGGCCAGCCATTAAACAAAATGCCAAAGCATATGTTTAACACCACCCTGGACTGGCAGGCCACGCAGGATCTTGGTTTCTGGAGCCGTCTGAATCTGCGCGGGAAAACGTCTGAGTACCTGAGCCGTACCTCTATGGCACAGGGAACGCCATCCTATACGCAGGTCGATGTCGGTTTACGTTACTATGCTACCAGGGACCTGTTGATGACCGCTGGCGTATACAACGTGCTGGATAAGCAAATCGATTATGATACCTACGACACCGTTCTCGATGGTCGTCGTTACACGGTTGGCATGACTTACAGCTTCTAAGTCTGGCGCAATAAAAAAACCCCGGCACTCATCATGCCGGGGTTTTGTTTTTTCTGCCGTAGCTGGTAAGAATTATTTCTTCACGCGACCCGGGAATTTCATTTCGCTGTAGCGAACGAAATGAGTACCTTTCGTCAGCTTATAGCCAAACCAGATAATCAGGAACAGCGGGATACCGATATAGGTTGCCATCACACCACCCCAGTCAATGCTGTCCTTCAGGAACGCTTCGTAGTTCTGACCCAGAGTGATTATCAGGCACAGCACGAAGGCAAAGATCGGCCCCAGCGGGAAGAAGCCAGAACGATACGGCAGATCCTTCACATCGTGCCCTTGCAGCACATAACCACGACGGAAACGATAATGGCTGATAGCAATCCCTAACCAGGCGATAAAGCCCGTCATCCCGGAAGTATTCAGCAGCCACAGGTATACGGTCTGGTTACCAAACATTGAGGTCAGGAAGCACAGCCCCGCCACCACCGTAGTTGCATACAGTGCATTACGCGGCACACCACCTCGAGACAGTTTGGCGAAAATACGCGGCGCTTTACCGTCACAGGCCAGGGTGTAAAGCATACGCGTAGAAGCATACATCCCGGAGTTACCCGCAGACAGTACCGCCGTCAGGATAACCGCGTTCATTACCGCCGCCGCAGACAGCAGACCCGCGTGCTGGAATACCAGCGTGAACGGGCTAACGCTAATGTCTTTCACATCGTTACGCAGCAGGCTTGGATCGGTGTACGGAATGATCAGGCTGATAATCAAAATCGCGAACACATAGAACAGCAGGATTCGCCAGAACACCTGACGCACCGCGCGTGGAATATTCTTCTCAGGATCTTCCGATTCCCCTGCCGCGATACCGATAAGCTCAGTTCCCTGGAAAGAGAAGCCGACAATCATCGCCACGCCAATCATCGCGGCAAAACCACCGGCAAAAGGCGCATCACCGGTCGTCCAGTTGCTCCAGCCCACCGGCTGAGCACCTTTGAAGATACCGACAATCATCATCACGCCAACCACGATGAAGATAATCACGGTGGTCACTTTGATCAGTGAGAACCAGTACTCCGCTTCGCCAAACCCGCGCACGGAAATGTAGTTCAGCAGGAAGATAACGCCGAGAAACAGTGCACTCCAGATCCAGCCTGGCGTGTCCGGGAACCACCAGCTCATTACCAGTTGCGCGGCCACCAGGTCAACGGCAATTGTCACCGCCCAGTTGTACCAGTAGTTCCAGCCCAGCGCGAAGCCGAAGCCTTCTTCTACATAGTTCTGACCGTAGGTAGAGAACGAACCGGAAACCGGCATATAGGCTGCCAGTTCACCGAGGCTGGTCATCAGAAAATACACCATCAGACCAATCAGAATATACGAGAACAACGCGCCGCCAGGACCCGCAGCAGAAATAGTTGCACCAGATGCAACGAAAAGACCTGTACCGATGGAGCCTCCGATGGCAATCATCGTCAGGTGACGCGCCTTCAGTTCACGACGTAGCGTGGGCGCTTCTGTGGTTTTAGTTTCGGAAACCATGTGAAAATGCTATCCATCCAAAAAATGAGGCGCGATTGTAGCAGACGAAACGGCTTTCTTCCGGCACAAATGCGCTGTTATAAGAGACCTTCATGACTGGCCGCGGATTATAAGTAAAGCAGAAAATGGGCGGAGCATGGCGGTGAAGACGAAACCGCCATTATGCATAGAGGTGATATTACGGCAGTGAGGGCGTTATTCGCCCTGCACAACCTGGTCGCTGTAATGTAAAAAGCGCGTAATGGCGTTAGAGAGATGTTTTTGTCGATGATGAACGCGCCAGAGCGTGCGAACTAAACGCGGCAGCGGCACGGGAACTTCACTCAGCGTGCCCGCCTGTAACTGTTCTGCAATGACTCGACGCGACAAACAGCTGATACCGAGCCCATGGCGCACCGCATGCTTAATGGCCTCGGAGTTACCCAACTCCATCGCCATCTGGAATCTCGGCAGATGCGATAGCAACAGGTAATCTACCAGTTCACGCGTACCGGAACCTCGCTCACGTAAGATCCACGGCGAAGCAGCCAGTTGATCCAGCGTCACGGGGCCTTTTGTTAGCGGCGAAGACGGGGCGGCAAACACCACCAGTTCGTCCTCCAGCCATGGTTCAGAGATAATTTCTGTGCTGTGGCACGGCCCTTCGATCAACCCAATATCTACGCGAAAATCCAGGACAGCGTTGATCACATCCTGGCTGTTACCCACGCTCAGCTCCAGGGGTAAATCCGGGAAATCATAGCGATAACGGGCGATCATGGCGGGCAAAATATAGTTGCCAATGGTGCTGCTGGCATAGACGCGAATCGCGCCATTATCCTCACGAAAAAGCTGTTCGATTTCTATCGTTTGCTCAAGTAACGCCAACGCGCGCGGGTAGAGTAAGCGCCCGTGCTCATTGACCACCAACCGCTTGCCAACGCGATCAAACAGCTGTACGCCAAGCTGCCCTTCCAGATCGGTAAGCGCCGCACTCACCGCCGACTGCGACAGTGCCAGCATGACAGATGCCTGGGTTGTCGAGCCGCTTTTCAGTACCTCAGCAAACACTTCAAGTTGTCGCAGGGTGATATGCATAGTCGTTTTCCACCGGATATCCGTTACTTATACCCTAAATAATTCGAGTTGCAGGAAGGCGGCAAGAGAGAGCATCCCCGGGAGCGTACTTAAGTACGTGACTGGGGTGAACGAGCGCAGCCAACGCGCATGCAACTTGAAGTATGACGGGTATACCACTTATATAGATTAATTATAAATATATAATCAATTTTATTTTTAAACCACATCGCCGTACTCTTTTACCCAGATAAAGGAGAAGGATATGACAGAACTCACCTTACAGACTCATCGTCGTACAGCGTGGCATTTTATTCCGGGGCTTGCCCTGAGTGCAGTTATCACTGGGGTCGCCTTGTGGGGGGGATCCATTCCCGCCGTCGCTGGCGCCGGGTTCAGCGCCCTCACCTTAGCCATCTTGTTTGGGATGGTTATCGGCAACACCGTATATCCACAAATCTGGAAAAGCTGCGATGGCGGCGTCCTGTTTGCCAAACAACATTTATTACGCCTGGGGATAATCCTCTACGGTTTCCGCCTTACCTTCGCGCAAATTGCTGACGTCGGCGTCAGCGGTATCGTAATTGATGTGTTAACGCTCAGCAGCACCTTTATGATTGCCTGCTTCCTGGGGCAGAAAGTGTTTGGTCTGGACCGACACACCAGTTGGCTGATTGGCGCGGGGAGCAGCATTTGTGGTGCCGCCGCCGTGCTGGCAACTGAACCAGTGGTGAAAGCGGAAGCCAGTAAAGTGACGGTTGCCGTCGCCACCGTGGTCATCTTCGGTACTATCGCTATCTTCCTGTATCCGGCGATGTATCCGCTGTTGGCGCACTGGTTTAGTCCAGAAACCTACGGCATTTACATTGGCTCCACCATGCATGAGGTTGCGCAGGTTGTTGCCGCCGGACACGCCATTAACCCGGATGCTGAAAACGCCGCGGTGATTGCCAAAATGCTGCGCGTCATGATGCTGGCGCCGTTCCTCATCCTGTTGGCCGCACGAGTAAAACAACTGTCTCCGGCAACAGGTGGTGAGAAGAGCAAAATCACTATTCCATGGTTTGCCATCCTGTTCATTGTGGTGGCGATTTTTAACTCTTTCCACCTGCTGCCGCAGTCGGTAGTGAGTATGCTGGTGACGCTGGATACCGTGCTGCTGGCAATGGCGATGGCCGCACTGGGGCTAACCACTCACGTGAGCGCCCTGAAAAAAGCCGGTGCCAAACCGTTACTAATGGCGCTACTGCTGTTTGTCTGGTTGATTGTGGGTGGTGGTGCGATTAACGTCGCTATCCACGCGCTGATGGCATAAACGATCACGACTCACTTCCCTTAACCCGCTATACTCTCCCCTTTTGAGTATGGCGGGTTTAATTTATGAAATATATTGGAGCGCACGTAAGCGCCGCTGGCGGTCTGGCTAACGCCGCTATTCGGGCCGCAGAAATCGAAGCTACCGCATTCGCCCTGTTCACCAAAAATCAGCGTCAGTGGCGCGCCGCGCCGCTGACCACTGAAATCATTGATGATTTCAAGTCTGCTTGCGAGAAGTATCACTATACTTCCGCCCAGATCCTGCCTCACGACAGCTATCTGATTAACCTCGGTCACCCGGTCAGCGAGGCACTGGAAAAGTCACGCGATGCGTTTATCGATGAAATGCAGCGTTGTGAGCTGCTCGGTTTATCGCTGCTCAACTTTCATCCGGGCAGCCATTTGATGCAGATCCCGGAAGATGAATGTCTGGCGCGTATTGCTGAATCTATCAACATCGCCCTCGCTCAGACCCAGGGGGTTACGGCAGTTATCGAAAATACCGCCGGACAGGGCAGCAATCTCGGATTTAAGTTTGAGCACCTTGCCGCCATTATTGATGGTGTTGAAGATAAATCCCGTGTTGGCGTCTGTATTGATACCTGCCATGCTTTCGCTGCCGGTTACGATTTGCGTTCCGTCGAGGAATGCGAAAAGACGTTTGCGGAATTTGAACGTATTGTCGGTTTCAACTATCTACGCGGAATGCACCTGAACGACGCCAAGAGCACGTTTGGCAGTCGCGTTGACCGTCACCATAGCTTAGGTGAAGGGAATATTGGCCACGACGCTTTCCGTTGGATCATGCAGGATAGTCGTTTTGACGGCATTCCGCTGGTGCTGGAAACGATTAATCCGGATATCTGGGCAGAAGAGATTGCCTGGCTGAAAGCCCAGCAAACAGAACAAGCGGTGGCGTAATTATGAACGACAGGGAAAAGCAGATCCTTAAGATCCTGCGTCGCAATCCGTTGATTCAGCAGAATGAAATCGCCGATATTCTGCAGATAAGCCGTTCACGCGTCGCTGCGCATATTATGGATTTGATGCGTAAAGGCATGATCAAAGGTAAAGGTTATATCCTTACCGAACAGGATTATTGCGTGGTTGTCGGGGCTATCAACATGGATATTCGTGGTGTTGCAGACATCCACTATCCTCAGGCTGCTTCTAATCCTGGCAGCATTCACTGCTCGGCAGGCGGCGTAGGACGCAACATCGCCCACAACCTGGCGCTGCTGGGCCGTGACGTTCACTTAATTTCCGCTGTTGGCAGTGATTTCTATGGGGAAACATTGCTGGAACAAACGCGTCAGGCCGGTGTAAACGTTGCAAGTTGCATACGCCTGCATGGGCATAACACCTCAACCTACCTGTCGATCGCTAATCAGCAGGAAGAAACCGTACTGGCAATTAACGATACCCATATCCTGCAGCAATTAACGCCACAGTTGCTGAACGGGTCGCGAGATTTGATCCGCCATTCCGGTGTCGTACTGGCAGATTGCAATCTGACCGCCGAAGCCATTGAGTGGGTCTTTACGATTGCTGATGGTATTCCCGTATTCATTGACACCGTTTCAGAGTTCAAAGCGGCAAAAATGAAGACATGGTTTAAGCGTATTCATACGCTTAAACCAACGCAGAAAGAGCTGGCGATTTTGTGGGGCCAACCTATCCATTCAGATGCCGATCGCATACTGGCCGTCAATAGTCTGCATCAGCAAGGTGTAAAACGGATCTTTGTCTGCCTGGAAGATGATTCCGTTTTTTGCAGCGAAAAGGACGGAGAACAGTTTTTACTGACACCTCCCGATCATACGATCGTAGACAGTTTTGGCGCCGATGACGCTTTTATGGCGGGATTGCTGTACAGCTTTCTGGAAGGTAGCGAGTTTCGTGAAAGCGCTCACTTTGCCATGGCCTGCGCGGCATTATCGCGAGCCAGCGTCAGCATCAACAACCCAACCCTCTCGGCAGATAACGCCTTATATTTGCTGCAAACAGCTTAAATGTAATGCCGGATAGCGCCACGCTTATCCGGCATTGCTCTCACTATGCTATACCGATAAAGAAACCCGCTATGGTGGCGCTCATCAGGTTTGACAACGTTGCTGCTGCCAGCGCGCGCATTCCAAGCTGCGCGATTTCCGGAGCTCGCTGTGGCGCTATCGCCGAAAATGCGCCGACAACAACACCAATCGAACCAAAGTTAGCGAACCCGCACAGCGCAAACGAAATAATCGCAATGGTCTTCACATCCAGTGTCCCGCCGGTTTGCAGATACGGCGAGAAGTTGAGATACGCGACAAACTCGTTGATTGCCAGCTTCTGACCAATCAGGCTACCTGCCAGCGTCGCATCGCTCCAGTCCACGCCCATAATCCAAGCCAGCGGTGCAAGTAGCCAGCCGAAGATTCCTTCCAGGGTGGCGTGACCAAAACCAAACCAACCACCAATTCCGCCGATAATGCCGTTAATCAGCGCGATAATGGCAACAAATGCCATTACTACCGTCGCCACGCCTGCGGCAATTTTCAGCCCGGTCATCGCCCCGCTCGCCGCTGCTTCGATGATGCTTTTCGGCGGCGTTTCGGTAAATGAAAGGTTCTCAAAGGTGACGCGAGATTCTTCCGTTGCCGGACTCAGCATACGCGCGAACAAAATACCGCCAGGGATTGCCATCAACGATGCCGCCAGCAAATAGTCAATCGGAACGCCCATTCCAGCGTAACCAATCATCATTGAGCCAGCAATCGAGGCCATCCCGCTACAAATAGCGGTAAACAGCTCATTGCGATTCAGCCGGTCAATAAACGGTTTGACGATCGCCGGGATCTCGTTTTGCCCGAGGAAAATCGTCGTTACTGCGACAAATGACTCGATCTTACTGATGTTCAGCGCTTTCTGGAAAATACCGCCGAGGATGCGGATCAACAGCCCCATCACGCCAATGTAATAGAGCAGGCTGATTAGTGCAGTCACAAAAATGATGGCCGGGAGCACCCGAAAGGCGAAGATAAACCCGGCGCCATCGAACAGCACATCCATTTTTGGCCCGACCAGGGAGCCAAAGATAAATGCGCTTCCCGCGTCACTATACGACATCACCTTGTGGACACCGAGCGCGGCCTGTTCCACCAGCCATTTCCCCGGCGGGAAATAGAGCATAATGCCGCCGATTGCAATTTGCAGTCCCAGCGCAGCTCCGACTGTGCGCAGACTAATACGTTTTTTATTTACTGACAGCAGAAACGCGATGGCCAGTAATACCACCATACCCACAACACTTCTCATTATATCCATAATGAAATTCCCTTCATGCCAGGAAACCCGGCGTTATCGCCAGGTTTTGGTAGGTTTGATATTCGCGGGCGACCGCATTCTGCCCGGAAAATTCGGTCAGGCGAGGCGCTGATACTCCTTCGCAATTTCGCAGGCCAGCACCGCGTTGTTGAACACCAGCTGAATATTTGATTTCAGGCTGTCACCACCGGTCAGCTCCGCAACGCGCGCCAGCAGGAACGGCGTACTCTCTTTGCCCACAACACCCTGCTCTTCCGCTTCTTTTACCGCCCGATCGATTGCCGCATTAATTTTCTCTTCAGCCATCGCAAACTGCTCTGGGATTGGGTTTGCAACAACCAGACCGCCATCGAGACCTGTCTGCCATTTCACCGCCATGGCACGGGCAATCTCTTTTGCGCTGTCCAAACGAATACTGACCTCAAACGGACTGGTTCGGCAGAAAAATGCCGGCAACGCGTTGGTCTGATATCCAATTAACGGCACGCCAAAGGTTTCTAAATATTCGGTCGTTAAACCGAGATCAAGAATAGATTTCGCGCCGGCACAAATTACCGTGACATTGGTATGCGCCAGTTCTTGCAGATCCGCGGAAATATCAAAGGTATGTTCAGCACCACGATGAACACCACCAATCCCGCCCGTTGCAAATACTTTAATTCCAGCCAGGGAGGCAATAATCATGGTTGAGGCAACTGTCGTCGCACCATTTTTTCCTGCAGCAACCACAAATGGTAAATCACGACGACTGACTTTAGTAACGCTATGTCCCTCTCTTCCAAGCAACTCAATTTCATCTTTGCTTAAACCAACTTTCATTACCCCGCCAATAATGGCAATAGTCGCAGGAACTGCCCCGTGTTTGCGAATAGTTTCTTCTACTTCAATAGCGGTCTGGGCATTCTGCGGAAATGGCATACCATGAGAAATAATGGTTGATTCGAGGGCAACAATCGGTTTTTTACCGTTTAATGCTTCCTGTACTTCTGGAGATATTTGTAATAATTCAGAGGAAAGAGTTAATTCAGACATTCTGTGTTCTCCACGATTGAGATAACATTCGCAACAGACAAATCAGGGTTATTGGTATATTCACAGGCTAACGCCATTGATGAACAACCCTGCGCAAATCGAACCGAATCAATAAAGGGCATGCCGTCTACCCAGCAGGAAGCCAGTCCCGCCATCATCGCATCGCCAGCCCCGGTAACATTAATGACGTGAGTTTTAATCGGCAGCGACCAACCGCAATCCCCCGCAATATCACTGTAATAAACTCCATCACCGCCCATACTGAGCACCAGGCGATTTAAGCCGCGATCGTGAAACCAGGCGGCAACTTTGCCAACATCATCACGCCCGGAAAGCGCAATACCGCTCAGCGTTTCGGCTTCAAGCCGGTTAGGTTTGAGGGTGTGAATTTGTCCAAGCCGCTCACGAATTTTGACGCACTTCCATGCCGATACCGGGTCGACAAACACCGGAACATCTCCGGCATTTTCCAGTACCCATGCCAGGGCATCTTCGCTGATATTGCAATCGGCGACGATAACTTTCGCCTGCCGAATAAAATCATGCTGCTGCGATAAAAAACCCGGTGAAATATGTTCAGTGATACTCATATCATTAATGGCAACCAGCATTTCACCGGTGTTATCAAGCAGAGATAAATAACTCGATGTATTCTCTCCGGGAACGATAAGACACTTATCAACATGTACTCCGGATAGATTAGTTTGCGCCAATAACGATTGACCATAAAAATCATTACCAACCGCAGTCAGTAACCACGAATTTTTACCCAGCAGCGCGAGATTATGTGCAATGTTGCGTCCAACTCCGCCGGGGGTGAATTTTATCTTTCCTGGATTCGAATCCGCATAATTTAGAGAAGCATGCGAATACCCAGCAACATCCATATTGGCAGAGCCAATAGTTACTATGTATTCCTTTTCACGCATAGCACGTCCCCTGGCAATTATCTTGCCACTAATGAGTTCGTTAAGAATAACCACCGCCACACACAAAATTATTAGAGCACATGTTCAATATCGAACATGTGTTTATAGTAAGCAGGTTTTTGACAAAGTAAACCCATCTGCAAGATCTAAAACCAATAGATATGAACAGAATCACAATTTTTTATAGATACAGTTTGTAAGGGAGAGAGGAAATGAGAGGCAGTACACAAATTAAGCAGACTAAAAAGTATAACTCCGGCATAACCGGAGATTTTTCAGATGCGCCTGGCAAGCTGGCGCGTCTCAGGTAAGCGAAACCAGGTCCTCTGGCATATGGTTGTACAAAATACGCCAGAAATGTTCAGCCGTTTTATTCAATCGCGTGTCCATCCGGTAAATATAGGCCTGAATTGGCACCATCAGCTCAGGTGTCTCCAGACGCACCAGACGCTTATCGCGCAGCTCGTTGACAATCGACCACGCTGGTAGCCAAGCGATGCCATGCCCATCCAGCGCCATGTTTTTCAACAACTCACTCATCGAAGACATAAACAACGTACGTGCTGAAATGCCGCCTACTTCCGCCAACTGACGGTTTACCAATCTTCCCATGTAGGATGTGCTGGTATAGTTCAGAATCGGCGCCTGCGGCTGATAGATATCAAACAACGCGTTCCCCTGACCATCGGTGGCACAGACGGGATAAAGCTCAGACTCAAAAACCTTCAAGCCACAGAAAGGTGACTGCATTAAATCTTCATCACGAAACGAGATAATAAAATCACTTTTCCCCTCGCGCAGGGTATTCACCGCTTGCACCACATCAATCGCCTCGACGTGATAAACAAATTCTTCCCCCCAGGCCGCCATTGAGTGCACTAACCGGGGCAACATGGTCAGCGACAAAGAATGCGCTGCCGCGATTTTTATATTGGGTACCCCAAGCAGATTGTGACCACTGAGTTCGTCCAGATTACATTCCAGCTGTTGTAGCAGGCTACGCGTTTGCGAATGGAATAACTTACCCTCCTCCGTGAGTTGTAGCGGTGTCGTCGTGCGATCAAACAGCTGCACCCCCACGGCTGATTCGAGCGCTTTGATCCTCCGGCTAAATGCCGGCTGAGATATATTGCGCTCCTCCGCAGCCTGGGAAAAATGACGGCATGCCTCCAGCGTCAGAAAATCATATAACCATTTTGTCTCAATATTTTTCATACCTGTCACACGGATGTTTAAATATGTTGATGAGCCTAAAAACATCATGCCTGAAGAATTCCAGAGATGATATTGACGATCAGCCCACGATGATTCGTTTTTTGCATCAAACCTTCGTTTTTGACATTAACATGTCAGCGTCACCCTTCAGCCACAACCCTACTCTGCTTGCAGAACTTCAGGCTTGCCACGCTATCCTAACCCCATAGGATGGCGTAAAAAACTACAGTCATGCAGTTTTTGCATTAAGACAAACATTATTGCATTTCTCCTCGCAACGCTCTGCTGTTAAACATTAGGGCAAGACAAAACACAGCCTGAATATTATTTAACGGTGAAATGAGGTATATATCGTGAAAGGTTTAATTGGCGTTCTTGGTGGTATGGGACCTGCTGCAACCGTCGATCTATTTAATAAATTCGTCACATTTACCGCAGCGCAACGCGATCAGGAACATATCCCATTAATTATTTCATCTATTCCTGATATACCAGACCGAACTGACGCATTAATGCGTCATGGTAATTCCCCTCTTCCGGCCATGCGCGATTATATGCATAAACTCGAAGATGCTGGCGCAGAGTGTATTGTGATCCCGTGTAATACCGCCCACTTTTGGTTTAAAGAGTTAAAAGAATCCTGTCATACAGAGTTGCTCAGTATTGTGGAGACAACCCTGAGTGAGGTTAGAAACTGCGGAAAATCGCGCATCGGACTGCTTGCCACCAACGCCACGTTGTACATGGGTCTCTACCAAAAAGGGATAGAATCTCTGGGGTTAACCTGCGTCAGCCCTGATTCCTCCAGCCAGGAAAAAGTAATGGAAAGCATTTATTGCCTGAAAGCTGGCGATGTTAAGCAAGCACAAAAATTAATGAATGAACAGGCTGAAGCACTTTTCTCACGCGGCGCGGAAGTCATCGTTCTGGGATGTACTGAAGTTCCCGTAATCCTTGCTGAAGCTATCAAGAAATCACCAGCCAAATATATTGATTCAACCGGTTCGTTAGTTCGTGCCGGAATCAAGTGGTATGAAAAACGCGTTGGAAAAAGCCACCTGCTGGCGCAATAAAAAAACAACCATTTAATCATCACATTTAATAAAAGCCATTCTTATAGCAAATTATTATCTGGCGGAGGCCATTATGCTTTGGTTGGAAATTATCGTAGTATTGGGCGCAATATTTTTCGGTATCCGCCTCGGCGGAATTGGTATCGGTTTATGCGGTGGGCTGGGGCTGGCTATTTTAACCCTGGGATTTGATCTAAAAATTGGCTCACCGCCTGTGGACGTCATTCTTATTATTATGACGGTGGTTGTGGCGGCATCAGCGCTACAGGCAGCCGGAGGCATGGATTATCTGGTACGCATTGCCGGCAATTTTATGCGTCGTAATCCTAAATATATCAATGTCATTGCACCGATTATCACCTGGTCGATGACCATAATGGCGGGAACAGGTTTCATTGTATTTTCAACCCTGCCGGTGATTGCAGAAGTTGCGAAAGAGTCGGGTATCCGCCCTTCTCGTACGCTCGCTGGTTCCGTAGTGGCATCCCAGGTAGCGATATCAGGCTCGCCGATCAGCGCCGCAATGGCCGCAATGCTGACCATCATGGAAGGTAACGGCATCAGCTTTATCCAGGTTATGGCCGTATGTCTGCCAGCCTCGTTTGTTGCCGCGATGGTTGGCGCATTCATCGCTTCGCGCCAGGGATGTGAGCTTGAAGACGATGAGGTCTATCTGGAACGCCTGCAGAAAGGGCTGGTGCGTAAATACGAAGGGCAAAACAGTATCACGCCGGGTGCAAGGCTTTCCGTCGCCCTGTTTATGCTGGCCACGGTGCTCATCGTTATTCTTGCCGCATTCCCTCAGTTACGTCCGGGGTTTGACGTGGGCAACCCAATGAATACGCGGGATATCATTATTATCTGCATGCTGGCTGCCGCTTGCCTGATGGTGGTGCTGTGCAAAACATCTACAGATGCCATTGTCCTGACGTCCACTTTTCGCGCCGGGATGAGTTCGCTGGCAGTCATTCTCGGTATTGTTACGCTGGGAACCACATTCATTGACGCGCACTTAGCGGAGATTAAGGACATCGCGGGGAATATTCTGCAGGCCTACCCGATGCTGTTGGCTCTGGTGTTATTTGGCACCTGCGCGCTGCTCTATTCGCAGGGGGCCACCACGCCGTTGATTATCCCGCTTGCCGTCGCACTTGGCGTTCCCACCTGGGCTATTCTGGCTTCCTATGTGGCTGTGACCGGCGTATTTGTTCTACCAACGTACCCGACCTCACTGGCGGCGATGGAGTTCGACACCACCGGGACAACGCGCGTAGGTAAGTATGTCTTAAACCACCCGTTTATGTTGCCGGGACTGGGTGGGATAGTCGCTGGCGTTGCTTTTGGTTTCATCATCGCGCCAATGATTGCCTGAGCCGTCTTATTCAGGGGCGCGACAGAGATATCGCCCCTGAATGATTCTCTACTCATCTGCCCCGACTCACCACATCAATACCGTCTTACCTTTATCTATTTGCTTCACATCGCTGCTTTTAATCACGCGGTGATAGCCATAGGCGTCAGCATATTTTGTCAGTCCTGTCTCGGGGTCTTGCTCAGGCTTGCCTTGCGTCTCTATTGTTGAACCTGACGTTGTTGTCATCACCCAGGTAGTTGAACACCCCGTCAGCAGCAGCGTAGCGAGTGACAGAACAGCAAAAATGGGCGCTTTTTTCATATTCGATTTCCGTGACCAGTTTGATTTAAAGGCACTTTATCGAATTTGCTTAAGGCAGGATGGATTATTGTGGCGATGCTGCAACGGTAAGGGTTAATGCATAAAAAAAGGGCAGAGATTTCTCTGCCCTGGATTTCAGCGCTTAATCAGGCCGCCTTTGCCACAACCTCTGCTTCCGGGCGCTTCAGCACCGCGTAGGAGAGACCGGCGACCAGCGTACCGGCAATAATGGCCAGCAGATAGCCAACCACCGGCGTAATTGCGCCAGGGATTAACAGCACAAACAGACCGCCATGCGGCGCCATCAGCTTCGCACCTACCGCCATGGAGAGAGCACCGGTAATCGCGCCGCCAACGATACAGCAAGGCAGAACGCGCATTGGGTCACGCGCGGCAAATGGGATTGCGCCTTCGGTGATAAAGCACAGACCCAGCACCAGCGCAGCTTTACCGCCCTCCTGCTGGGCTTTGTCGAACTTACGACGTGCAACCAGCGTTGCCAGACCCAGCGCCAGCGGAGGTACCATCCCCGCAGCCATAATGGCAGCCATCGGCGCATAAGTTTGCGTACTCAGCAGACCTACACCGAAAGCATACGCCGCTTTGTTAACCGGGCCGCCCATATCGGTACACATCATGCCGCCAAGAATCGCACCGAGCAGTACCGCATTCGCCGTACCCATGGTTTGCAGCCAGTGGGTCAGACCTTCCAGAATGCCCGCTACCGGTTTACCGATCAGGTAGATCATGGCCAGGCCCACCACCAGGCTTGAAAGCAGTGGAATGATCAGAATCGGTTTCAGCGCTTCCATACTCTGCGGGAGTTTCAGTCTGGTACTAATGAGCTTCGCCACATAACCGGCAAGGAAACCGGCAATAATCCCGCCAATAAAGCCAGAACCAGTGCTCACTGCCAGCATACCGCCGATAAGACCTGGCGTCAGACCCGGACGGTCAGCAATGGAAAATGCAATATAACCAGCCAGAACCGGCACCATCAACGCAAAGGCTGAACCACCGCCAATCTGCATCAGCGCCGCCGCCAACGTGCCCTGCTCTTTAAACGCTTCAATACCAAAGGCGAATGAGAGCGCAATACACAGACCGCCAGCGACCACCATCGGCAGCATATAAGACACGCCCGTCAGCAGGTGACGATACGCGCCAGCGCTCTCTTTCTTACCTTCGGTTGCCGCAGACTGAGCCTTGCCGGTTGGCTGATACGGCGTAGCTTCTTCCAGCGCTTTGTCCAGCTCCTGCTTCGTTTTCTTCAGCGCCAGGCCAGTAGACGTGCGGTACATTGGTTTTCCGGCAAACTTGGCCAGATCAACTTCAATGTCAGCCGCCACAATCACCAGATCCGCTTGAGACACTTCTTCCGGGGTAATGGCATTGCCTGCCCCGACCGAGCCACGGGTTTCAACCTTCACCCACCAGCCACGTTTTTTCGCTTCTGTTTCAATAGCTTCAGCAGCCATAAACGTATGGGCAACGCCGGTCGGACACGCCGTCACCGCCACCACACGTTTTGGACCACTGCTGGCCACAGGCGCTGTCGCAACCGGGGCGCTGTAAGGTTTTGCATGGCCTTTCGCTTCGCTGAGGAAGAGTTCAGGATGCGCAACCGCACGACCGATATCGCCGAGCCAGACTTTTTTGCCGTTCAGCGAGCTGTCGGCAGGAAGCGTGTCGCCCAGAACAATCGCCAGTTCTGCATCATTCGGATTATCAATAATTTCCAGATGCGCTTTTTGCGCCGCCGCTCCAAGCAGGGTTTTCGCCATGTAAGCGCGAGCCTGGCCGAGATTAGCGTCAATAATCAGCAGCGTTTTCATTATGCCTCTCCTGCTGTCAGTTAAACGGTTTTAAGTCGACACGCGCCATCATTGCGGCCAACTGAGGACGATCGGTAATGCCCACGTTACTTTGGCTTACCGCCAGGGCGGCAACAGCCGTCGCCAGACGCAGGGTGTGTTCGCTGGACTCACGCATCAGCAGACCATAAATCAGACCGCCAACCATTGAATCACCCGCACCCACGGTGCTAACCACCTCAACTGACGGCGGTTTAGCAATCCACTCACCCGAAGCGTTAACCCACAGCGCGCCTTCCGCACCGAGTGAAATCACCACATGAGCAATACCCTGCTCGCGCAGCGCATGCGCCGCATCAATCACATCTTTCATTTCAGGCAGTTTACGACCCGCCCAGATTTCCAGTTCACGACGGTTTGGTTTCACCAGCCACGGCGCCGCCTTCAGACCTGCCACCAACGCTTCACGACTACTATCAAAGATAATGCACGGACACTGACTGCGCAGACGCGTCATCCAGTCGGTGAAAGCTTCCGGGCTCACGCCGGTCGGCAAACTACCGCTAACGCACACCATGTCGAACTGGCCCAGCCAGCTCAGCGAATCGTTCACAAAGCGTTCCCAGTCAGCAGGGGTAACTTCAAAGCCAGAGAAATTGAAGTCGGTGACTTCACCGTCTTTTTCGGTCAGCTTGACGTTGATACGGGTACGCCCCTGTACAACCTGAAAACGGTTGGCAATGCCCAGTTCGCTGAACAACTGCTGAAAACCATCCTGGTTATCTTTACCCAGGAAACCGCCCACCGTGACATCGATACCTAAATCTTTCAGGACTTTAGCGACATTAATCCCTTTCCCCGCCGCATGCAGACCGGTGGTTTTCACCAGATTCACTTCGCCGCGTTCAATTTCCGGGCAGAAACCCACCAGGTCGTAGGCCGGGTTAAGGGTGATAGTAGCAACACGTCTGCTCATTACGCGCCCTCCCCAAGACCTGCCGCGATGGCTTCGCCAATCGCTTTCAGCGCCTGTTCAGCATCCTCGCCCTGGGCGGTAAAGCGCAGGTGATGTCCTTTTTTCACGCCTAATGCCACAACTTTCATCAGACTGCGTCCATTTGCCGGTTTGCCGGTCCCATCGAGATTTGTCACGGTAATTTCACTGTTAAATTGTTTAATCGTATTCACCAGCATGGTGCCCGGACGGGCGTGCAAACCATGCTCATTGCGCACAACAAATTCGGCGCTCAGTACATCATCAGTTAAGGCGTCATCGCTGGTCAGCAGCGCCAGTACCGTTGCCGCATCCGCTTTCAACAAACGGTCAGCTTTATTGTTCAGCAGCAGATCGCTAAGGCGCTTCAGCACTGCAACCGGTTGATCGTCATTCATCGCGACGGTCACCAGCAGGGCTGCCGCTTCCCCTTGTACATCAAACGCCGTAGCTGCACGGCTGACCGCAACGGCGCTGCGCACGTTGCCTTCAGCACCGTCATTCAGCCAGATCCCCTGACCGAGATTCATCGGCTGCTCATTGATGGCTCTGGCGACAAATGCGGCATCAACCGCGCCGACCTCTTTCAGCCGCGCGGCGTTGAGCGCCTGCAGCGTAACCAGCGAGCTGGCAACGACGTCCAGCGACAGCGTTTCGTTATCAAGCTTTAATTGTTCGCTCTGCTTTTCGCCCATCAGCAACGCGCGTAGCTCTTCCGCCGTGGTCGCTGATTTCAGCTGTTCAGCAACGGAGTCATCACTCAACACATGCGTCAGCTGACGCAGTAAACCGAGGTGCTCATCAGAGCTGGCGGCAATACCTATCGCCACATACGCGACCTGCCCTTCGCCCCAGGTCACGCCCTGCGGGAACTGAAACACCTGCACACCGGTTTTCAGCACCCGATCGCGCGTGTCCGTCGTCCCGTGAGGAATAGCAATACCGTTGCCAAGAAACGTGGACGTTTGTTGTTCACGCGCCAGCATGCCATCGACGTAGCCTTCCGCAACGTTACCCGCCTGCACTAAGGCCGCGGCAACCTGGCGAATAGCCTCTTCTTTATTCCCGGCCTGTTCGCCCGGGTGAATATCCTGAACAGATAACTGGAACATGGTTCTCCTCTCCCGCTGAATTGAAACGATTCAGCCAACATGAGAAAAAAGGCGTCACCTGACTCCATCAGTTATGGCAAGATGACGCTGAAACGTTTCAAGAAGTCTTGATCTTTTTTCTTCAGCACACAAGTAAAGTTGACAAATTACTTGCTGAATTTAGAGATAACGCACATTTTCTCCTGGGGAGAGATAAAATTGCTGAAGCAAAAATGGCGTCAGCGTGTCAGATTCAGCAACATCAGCAAACAGCATTCTTTGACTGAAATGCTATTTTGATTTTTGATGCCGATTTTGATTTGGCTACCTGTTTATTTTCTGGCAAGCAGCGTAAACTCCGCGTCTCTTCACATCATTGATATCAAAACATGCATAACACCCCCGTAGCCGCCACACCTAAGGCGTTCGATTTAACGTCTGCGGCGTTCCTGCTTGTCGCATTTCTGACGGGTATCGCCGGCGCTTTGCAGACACCAACGCTGAGTCTTTTTCTGACCGATGAAGTCCATGCCCGTCCCGGTATGGTCGGGTTCTTTTTTACCGGCAGCGCCGTAATCGGTATCCTGGTGAGTCAGTTTCTGGCCGGGCGATCGGATAAAAAAGGCGATCGCAAAAACCTGATTGTCTTCTGTTGTGTGCTGGGCATGCTGGCCTGCGTGCTGTTTGCCTGGAACCGCAACTATTTTATTTTGCTGTTTGTCGGCGTCTTCCTCAGCAGCTTTGGTTCGACCGCCAACCCGCAAATGTTTGCTCTCGCCCGCGAGCATGCCGACCGTACAGGCCGGGAAGCGGTCATGTTCAGCTCAATTTTACGTGCGCAGGTATCGCTGGCCTGGGTAATTGGCCCGCCGCTGGCCTACGCACTGGCAATGGGATTTAGCTTCACGGTGATGTACCTCAGCGCGGCGGTTGCTTTTATTGTCTGCGGCGCAATGGTTTGGCTGTTCTTACCGTCGATGAGTAAAAATGTGCCTCTCGCCACTGGCGTGGTGGAGGCGCCACGGCGCAATCGTCGTGACACGCTGCTCCTTTTTGTTATCTGCACATTAATGTGGGGGACCAATAGCCTCTATATCATTAATATGCCGCTGTTTATTATCAATGAACTGCATTTGCCGGAAAAACTGGCGGGTATCATGATGGGAACCGCTGCCGGGCTGGAAATCCCGACCATGTTGATTGCCGGATACTTTGCGAAGCGTCTGGGCAAGCGACTGTTGATGCGAATTGCCGTCGTCGCCGGCTTTTTCTTTTATGCTGGTATGCTGTTGGCCCACTCTCCGGCGGTATTGCTTGGTTTACAGCTACTGAACGCGATTTATATCGGCATCCTCGGCGGGATTGGCATGCTCTATTTCCAGGATTTGATGCCAGGACAAGCAGGTTCAGCCACGACCCTTTATACGAATACCATTCGCGTAGGCTGGATTATTGCCGGATCGTTGGCCGGTATTGCCGCTGAAATCTGGAATTATCACGCGGTGTTCTGGTTTGCGCTGGTGATGATCGTCGCCACCATCGTGTGCCTTGCGCGCATCAAAGATGTTTAAGGCGCGGTCAGCGATTCAAGCTCAATAAGATACAGCATGGCCTGGTGCGTCGTCTGTCCGCACATTTCCGCACTGGGCTGTAAACCAGCGCACACTTTTGGCCGCAGCGGCGAAGCGAAAATTTTACAGCGCAATGATTCATCCAACTGAATGCATGGTGTATTAGCGGGCTTGCCATCAGGCATACCGGGGATGGGACTGGAGATTGAAGGCGCGGTGCAGCATGCACCACAATCCGGACGGCATTCCATACAGTATTCTCTTTATCGTGAACCATCGGATTGGGCGAGAAGCGCACAGTACCACCTTTTTTGCACCAGCAAAAGCATCAATTCCACTTGCCTGAATGCCCCGGCGCGAGTAGTTTTACGCGATATTTTAGACACTCCTCACTACAGGATTTTTTCGATGCCAAGAGCGAACGAAATTAAAAAAGGTATGGTACTGAACTACAACGGCAAGCTGCTGATTGTAAAAGATATTGATATTCAATCGCCAACCGCACGTGGCGCCGCCACGCTGTACAAAATGCGTTTTTCTGATGTCCGTACCGGCCTGAAAGTTGAAGAGCGTTTCAAGGGCGATGATATCGTTGATACTGTCACCCTGAGCCGTCGTGGCGTTGATTTTTCCTACGTCGATGGCAATGAATATGTCTTTATGGATAAAGAAGACTATACCCCGTATACCTTCACCAAAGACCAGATTGAAGAAGAACTGTTGTTCATGCCGGAAGGCGGAATGCCGGACATGCAGGTTCTGACCTGGGACGGCCAACTGCTGGCGCTGGAACTGCCGCAAACGGTAGACCTGGAGATTGTTGAAACAGCGCCGGGCATTAAAGGGGCATCAGCAAGTGCGCGTAACAAACCTGCGACCCTGACTACCGGTCTGGTGATCCTGGTTCCTGAGTATCTGAGTGCGGGCGAAAAAATCCGTATTCATATCGAAGAACGTCGCTATATGGGCCGTGCAGACTAACTTTCTGCTCCCCATTAACGACAAGGGACAGCGCAGGCTGTAAGGCTGATCAGTAAAGCATGTATGGTGAACATGTGATTCTTGCTCAGGGTTCCGTTCACCTCAATGGTGTCATTTCTCTGAAGCACCGATACCCGTGAACGTGTAAAGGGCGTGGCGGAGAACGCCCTTTACACGTTCACGGGTATCGGTGCTTCAGAGAAACGATGAACATGAGGTGAACGGAACGCTTTCTCCGAGATAGCATGTTCTTTACCTCCGCCAGTACAGGTTGATACTTTCTGAAACTGAGGCGCTGACTGGCTGGCATTACAGCACCAGCTGTCCCTTTTCATTTTCAACGCTGGCTGCTGAGATAAAAATCATCCATTAACAGCGATTCCAGATACTGTTCATCCTCGCGCATAAAACTCACTATCAGGTTGACCGCCTGCGGGTAAAACCCCTGTTCATCTCGCGCCAGGCAGGCATCGCGTAGCAATGGCGCCCAGCACATCATATGGTGATGCAAAAAGTAATACTGCGCAGATACCGCCTCCTCTTTAGCAACCATCTTCGCCATCAATGCCAGTTGAATGGCGATATGATCGGATGGCTCATTTTCCCGCGCGGCCAGACCGTGTTCGATCAGCAGCACATTCATTTGCTGACGTTCTGCTGACGCGGTCGTATGCGGATAGTGCCCGGCATAGGGAGAAACTCCGCCAGGCGGTGCCAGCAGAAACAGCGAGGCAAAATCCGCGGCGAGTTCCAGCTGTCGGGAATCACGACGCAAAACCCGGGTCAGACTACGCTCAAAATGCTTAACCTTGCCAGACAATCCAGGAATCACCGCCAGTGAAATAATCCACGCCCGATTATCGCCGTTTTCAAGGCTGGCAAGTTGCTTTTCGTCCAGCTCACGGAATAGCAATTGCGAGAACCACTGGTACATGTCCGCCCGCTGCTGATGTATTTGGTTATGCTGCACTTCCCCCCTCCTCTTTTACTGTCTCCGGGCCACCGAATGCCGTTACCTGTGGGGCTTTCTGCTGATAACGTTCGACCTCCACCAGCACGGTATGCGCTGAAGGGCCTTGTGCCAGCTGTGAAGTACCAATATCGGCGCTCAGGACATTCGGGTCGCCATAGGTGCATAACGTCCCGGCTTTTCCACCTTCCTGCGGGGAATACCACGCCCCTTCATGAATGCGGATTACGCCTGGAGTGAAATCAGGGCTAATCACCACCCCAGCCAGCACCTGACCGCGGTCGTTGAAGACGCGTGCAATATCACCTGCTTTCAGGCCACGGGCGGCGGCATCCTGCGCGCTGATATAAAGTGGTTCTCTTCCGGCAACCGCATAGGTGTTGCGAAACGCCTCGCTTGAGCACAGCTGAGAGTGCAGACGTTTATCCGGATGGCAGGATTGCAGATGCAGCGGGTATTTATTTTTTTTAGCGGAATGATTACGTTCAAACGGTTCCATCCATACCGGATGACCCGGACAGTCCTCGTAGGCAAAGCCAGCAATGGTTTTACTGTAGATTTCAATCAGACCTGAAGGCGTTCCCAGAGGATTGAGGTCTGGCTGGTCGCGAAACTCACCGTGACGCACCCACGGCAGTCCGGCCGGATATTCAATATATCCTTCACCCTGCCAGAATGTCGCAAAGTCTGGTAAAGAGACGCCGAGCGACGCACCCATCTTCACGCCTTCGTCATAGAGCGCTTGTATCCACTGCATTTCGTCACGGTTCTCGCGGTACACCGCTTCTTTGTCAAAGCGCTTACATAATCCGGCAAAAACGTCAAAATCATGCCGGGCTTCATATTGCGGTTTAACGATCTGATGCAGCGCCATCAGCCCTTTATTCGAATGCGTACCAAACTGTTCAATATCGTTGCGTTCAAAACGGGTGGTCACGGGCAGGACGATATCGGCAAATCGACACGACGCGGTCCATTGATGATCCAATACCACCACGGTTTCCAGCTTCTTCCACGCCTCGATCATGCGATTACGATCCTGCTGCGCATGGAATGGATTCGCCGCGCTGTAGATCGCCATTTTGATATCAGGCCAGGTTAACGTTTCGCCGTTAAAGGCAACCTTTTTGCCCGGCTCAAGCAGACAGTCAACGATGCGTGAGGTGGGGATATGCTCCGATGCGCCGCGAAAATCCGCTTTATACTTCGCCGGTGGAGGATTCGCGATCCCTCCCAGCCCGGAGAGTACAGGTCCGGCGGATGTCACCGTACCACCGCCGTTGTAATGCCAGCCAAACCCTACGCCCCCGCCCGGCAAGCCAATTTGCCCAACCATACTGGCCAGCACCACCAGCATCCAGGGATACTGTTCGCCATGATGCATGCGTTGTACGCACCAACCGCCCATAAATTGGGTCCGGCCTTTAACCAGCAGGCGGGCGAAATCACGGATCTGCTCCGCCGTCAGGCCACAGATTTCCGCTGCCCATTCGGCATTTTTCGGCTGCTTATCACTCTCCCCAAGCAGATAGGGCAAAAACTGCTCAAAACCCACGGTGTAATCGTTAATAAACGCCGCGTCATACAGTTTTTCTTCATACAGCGTATGGGCGAGTGCCAGCATTAGCGCGACATCGGTTTGTGGTCGTAGCGCCAGTTGTTCGCAGCCAAGATAGTTTTGCGATTTGCTACGCACTGGATCGACGCTGATAACACGCATTTTACCCTGCGCAACCGCCTCTTTAATTTGTTGCCAATAGCCAAACGCATCGTGATCGGGGACCAGGAACTCGATCTGCAGGTTCTTGATCGGATCGCAACCCCACAGCACGATGGTATTGCTGTTCTGGATAACCAGGGGCAGTGACGTTTGCTGTTCATAAACTTCCAGCGAACCAATCACATGCGGCAAGATAACCTGCGCCGCGGCCGCAGAGTAGTCGCCGACGGTCGTCACATAGCTACCATGCAGGCCAAGTCCTCTGTCCATCGCCCCGCCCGCTTTATGGTATTTTCCCACCATTTGCCAGTCGGCCAGCCCGGTAAATACCCCCGATGAGCCGTAGGTTTTTTGTACCCGTTCCAGCTCTTCGTAAAACAGATCCAGCGCCTGATCCCAGCTTACCCGCACAAAACGATTATCTCCGCGCTGGCTGCGATCCGATTTCTCACGCTTGCGTAACCAGTCCAGACGAACCATTGGATAACGCACCCGCGACGGGTTATAGACCACTTCACGCACCGCGTTCAGCATATCGCAAGGGTATTTGTCATGTTTGAAAGGCCGGGTTTCCAGCCACTCGCCGTTGACCACTTTGGCTTCAAAAGCGCCATAATGCGAACCGGATTGAATCCACTTTTCGGGGTTTTCTCCCGCCGCCCATACTTTTGAGATCAGCGGATTCGGTGCCAGAGCACTGGCTGCGCCCACCGCCAACATACCGCTCAGAAAACGGCGGCGAGACGGGTTAAAATCATGAATATCCATACATTTTCCTTAATTTTTGTTAGGTTCAGACACATCGCTGGCATGGGTCTGGAGGTATTTCAACAACGTACGTTCTTCCACCGGATTAAGTCGGTAATAGGTGGACATCGCTTTCAATCCGGCGATCCAGCCGTTGGCGGTATATCGGGTCGTAGGAGGAGTGCTATGACAGGCACTACAGGTGGATTGCAGCATTTGCTCCGAATATTCCCAGATCGGTGCAATATCGCTGATAAGCCCCTGGGCAGAGGTCCATGCGGTCACACTCACCTGCTGCCATTGCTGATGTGAGTCAGGATCGACCTGAGTTTGCAGCACTTTGACGTTAGCCATCAGGGAGTCATCCAGCACGGCGGAAAAAACGCGCTTACCCATATACTGGGTTATCACCCGCCCACGTCCTTTGCTTTCACGCCAGCCCGTCAGTTCAAGCTGCACGTTGCTGCCCTCTTTTTGCAGCACTTTGACCTCGGTGGCGGGAAATAACAGCGCTTTACCTGCGGGACTTCCGGCCGTTGCCGTCAATGCTTTTTCGCTTAACGAGAACAGCGTGCTCGCATTCGATACAGACGCTCCCTGCTGCTGCAACTGCTTATAGCGATCGCGGAAACCGCTGCTCATATCGGGTTTGTGATGGGCAATACCTTTATGGCAATCAATACAGTTGCTGTCTTTTGCCGCCGCCGCGGTCATTTGCGCCGCCGCATTCGCAGATTGTTTGCCGTGATCCATCGCCTCATAGCTGTGGCAAGATTTACATGCCGCCGAATTGTTAGCGCTCATTCGCGCCCACTCTCGCTGGGCCAATTCCGCTCGTTTTGCGGCAAATTTTTCCGGGGTATCAATCGAAGGAGAGATAAAGGTGTGGTAGAGGTCGTTTAAGGCTTCCGTTTTACGAACCAGCGTCGGGACGATCCCTGGCGGAATATGACAATCCTTACACTCAGCACGCACGCCAGAAGCATTGCGAAAATGCACGCTGGTTTTATATTCCTCTCCTGGTGTACGCATCGAGTGACACGATAAACAAAATTCGGTGGTACTGGTGTAATGAACGCCTTGCCACGTCCCCCAAATTGCAAGGGCCATTGCTATTGCCCCGACGAATGCGCACCACAGTGCGTTCTTTTTTATCCACGACATGCTTGCCTCCATTTTTTTAATAGCGACACGCTAAGCGATCATAAAAATCAAAAATAGAGACAGCAAAAGCAGCTTATAGGAACAGCATCTACTCTATGAGGTGCATCAAAGCGGAAAGAAGAGAAGCTCGTAATATAGTGCGTATTATACATAAGGAATTTCTCATGCTAACACTGACTCTCGATCGAGAAAGCCGTACCCCGCTGCAATTGCAGATATTTCAATTTTATTTCCAGGCCATTCAGCGCGGTGATTTGCTTTGTGGAGATAAACTTCCCTCTATTCGCGAGCAGGCGCAGGTATTAAACGTTGCCAAAATAACGGTCGTGATGGCCTATGATAAGCTCATGGCCGCGGGATTAATTAAGAGTCGACAAGGTATCGGCTACGAGGTCATCTTCACCACACCTGTACGCACAACGCCAGCAATCGTGCCCGTCGCGCAGGGTTCCCCGCCGATGAAACCTAAAGCGGCTGGGATCCCCACCGATGTTTATGTAGAGCCTGGACGAGAGTGCTATTGTCAAATGAGCGTTCCCGATCCCAATGCTTTTCCCTGGTCAAGCTGGCGCAAATGGAATAACGCCCCCAGCATCCTCAAGGAACAATTATTTACCCGATATCATTCACCAAATGGATTATTTTCACTGCGTGAACAATTGGTCAGATATCTTAATTTATCTCGCGGTATTAATACTCGAGCAGAGAACATCATTATTACTAACGGGATTCAGGAAGGACTATCACTGCTCACTCAACTCTTTATTAACCATCATACTTTCAGTCAGCAAAAAAAGTGCCATATTGTAACCGAGTCCCCTTGTTATTCGGGTGCCTGGCATCTGTTTAATTATTACGGCGCAGACATTACGCCAATTGCCGTCGATAACCACGGACTGCAAACAGATAATTTACCGGAATATGCCACCCAGCTTTGTTATGTTACTCCAGCGCATCAGTATCCGCTGGGTAGCGTCCTGTCACTGGAGCGGCGTCAGGCATTATTAACATGGGCGCAGCGCGTCGGCGCTTACATTATTGAAGACGATTACGATGCCGTTTTTACCTATGGAGAAAATCCCCTTCCCGCGCTGAAAGCCATGGATTATCACAACCGGGTTATCTATATGGGGACATTTTCCAAAACACTGGGACCAGGAGGACGTCTTGGCTATCTGATTTGCCCTGACGAACTGCTTCCGGCCGTACAGAATATGAAAGCGCTCAACAACAACGGGAGCCAGTGGTTGTTGCAGCAATTTTTGGCCGAATTAATGCAAAATCAGGTGTTTTATACGCATATCAGCAAGCTGGCCTGCAATTATGCGGCACGTCTTACGCTATTACGCGACGGCCTGTCCGCGTTGTTTCCGGAAGGGAAAATCGCTGGTGCAACGGCAGGTCTGCACCTCTCTTTACGCATTGCCTGGTCCCCCGAAACTATCGCCAGGCTGCAACAACGCTGCCTGCTGGCCGGGATTCGTTTTGATACCCTGCCAGATATAGAGAATGGATCAGAATCCACATGGCGTAAGGAGAACAGCGATGCAGTCATGTTTTTTGGTTTTGGTGGATTGCAGATACAGCAGATAAAAAGAGTCCTGGCAGTACTGGAACAGGCGCTATCGCAGCCTTGATGGATTACAGGGATCGAGCCTGCCGCTCAATCCCTGTTGTTCGCCTTACAGCAGATCGCGAAACTGCGTTTGTTTCAGCGCCAGCTCAACGCCACGGACTTCCGCCAGGCCTTTCAGACGACCAATCGCAGAGTAGCCCGGGTTGGTTTTCTTATGCAAATCATCAAGCATCTGGTGCCCGTGATCGGGGCGCATCGGGATTGGACGTAGATCGCCCGCCTGTTTACGACGCTGCTCTTCGCTCAGAATCGCCGCCACCACCGATACCATATCCACATCACCCTGCAAATGCGCACCTTCGTGGAAGGTTTTCGGGTTATCTTCACGGCAAGTTGAACGCAGATGCGTGAAGTGAATACGATCGCCAAAAGTTTCAATCATTTTCACCAGATCGTTATCGGCGCGTACGCCGTAGGAGCCGGTGCACATGGTGAAACCGTTATTGATGCTGTCGACGGTGTCTTTCAGCCACTGCATATCTTCGATGGTTGAAACGATGCGCGGCAGGCCAAGGATCGGACGCGGCGGATCGTCCGGGTGTACGGCAAGACGGACGCCGACTTCTTCTGCCACTGGCACTATCGCCCGCAGGAATACCGCCATGTTATTGCGCAAGTCGTCTTTGCTGATGCCGTCATATTCAGCAAGGCGCGCACGGAACTGATCCAGGGTATATCCCTCTTCGGCACCGGGTAGACCTGCAATAATATTGCGCGTCAGTTTTTCAATATCGGCTTCGCTCATGGCATTGAAATAGTCCAGCGCCTGGCGTTGTTCTTCCGGGGTGTAATCTGCTTCGGCCCCAGAACGTTTGAGGATATGCAGCTCAAAGGCAGCAAAAGCGATCTGGTCAAAACGCAGCGCTTTGGAGCCGTCCGGCAACTGATATTCGAGGTCAGTACGCGTCCAGTCGAGGATCGGCATGAAGTTATAGCACACGGTATCGATGCCGCAGGTCGCCAGATTACGGATACTCTGCTGATAGTTAGCAATCCACGTTTGATACTGACCAGAGTGCGTTTTGATATCTTCGTGGACGGGGATACTTTCCACCACTGACCAGGTCAGCCCTTTTTCAGCAAGAATAGCCTGCCGCTTTTTAATCTCTTCTACCGGCCAGACTTCACCGTTGGCAATGTGGTGCAAGGCGGTCACAACACCCGTTGCGCCAGCCTGACGCACATCATCAAGCGATACTGGATCGTTAGGTCCGTACCAACGCCAGGTTTGTTCCATTGTTTCACCTCACAAGTTGTTATACCAAATTAAACTCACTTAATGACGACTACCATACAGGCATCTGGGCGAGGATCAACGAATCCGCGATGATTGGTTGATCCAGCTCACATTCCCCGGATAAATGAGGCACACCAATTCAATTTGCTGTCATATAACTTTATACTGCCATTGTTAATTAATGGTTAATCAGGTGTATTGAATGAAAACTATTGCCTCAGCGCCGCTCGCGAAAAATGTCATGATGCCGCAGTACGATCGCCAACAATTAAAAACGCGGATTGTGCATTTTGGTTTCGGTGCTTTTCACCGCGCCCATCAGGCATTACTGACCGACCGGGTACTGAATGCACAGGGTGGGGACTGGGGAATTTGCGAAATAAGTCTATTCAGCGGCGATAGGCTAATGAGTCAGCTTCGCGAGCAGGATCATTTATTTACCGTGTTAGAAAAAGGGGCGAATGGTAACCAACCGATTGTTATTGGCTCCGTCAAAGAATGCCTGAACGCCACGCTGGATTCACTGGCGGCCATTATCGAAAAATTCTGTGAACCTCAGGTGGCGATTGTCTCGTTAACCATTACGGAAAAAGGCTACTGCATCGATCCGGCAACAGGCTCGCTGGATCTTTCTCATCCACGCATTGTTCATGATCTACAGACTCCGGCTGAACCACACTCCGCACCCGGTATTATTGTTGAAGCGCTGCACCGCCGACGTGAACGCGGGCTGCAGCCTTTTACCGTCCTCTCCTGCGATAATATCCCGGACAATGGCCATGTGGTAAAAAACGCCGTACTGGGAATGGCGGAGAAACGCTCACTTGAGCTGGCACACTGGATCCAGGAACATGTCAGCTTCCCGGGTACCATGGTGGACAGGATTGTTCCTGCCGCTACCGAAGAGTCACTGGCTGAAATCGCCCGCGAGCTGGGAGTGGCCGATCCCTGCGCAATCAGTTGTGAGCCCTTTATCCAGTGGGTGATTGAAGACAATTTTGTGTGTGGTCGTCCGCAGTGGGAAACCGCCGGCGTACAAATGGTTGAAAACGTTCTGCCGTGGGAACAAATGAAACTGCGGATGCTGAACGGTAGTCATTCGTTTCTCGCGTATCTCGGCTATCTGGCTGGGTTTCAGCACATCAGCGACTGCATGCAGGACAGCGCATTTCGTGAAGCCGCCTACCGCCTGATGCTCAACGAACAGGCACCTACGCTGCAAATCACCGATGTTGATTTAGACCAGTATGCCGCTAACCTGCTGGAGCGCTTTGCCAACCCGGCGCTGAAGCATAAAACCTGGCAAATCGCGATGGATGGTAGCCAAAAATTACCCCAGCGTATGCTGGAAGGGATCCGCGTACATTTAGCACGGCGCAGCGAGTGGCCGCTGCTGGCGCTTGGCGTCGCAGGCTGGATGCGTTACGTGAGCGGAGTGGATGATTCAGGTGCGGCCATTGATATTCGCGATCCATTGAGCGAGAAAATCGGCGCTCTTGTGGAGCAGAGTACAGACTCAGAACGCGTCAGCGCTCTGCTTTCTCTGCATGAGATTTTCGCCACCGATCTCGTACAGAATCCGCAGTTTGTTGCGGCTATTCAACTCGCCTGGCAACGTATTGCCCAATATGGTGCGCATCAGGCTGTCATTGAGACGTTAAAAAGTTAACGATTTCTGCCATTAATCAGGACGAAGCGCGTCTTCGTCCTCTCACCCCTTCTCTTTTTCCCCGTTTTTCGCCAGGATTGTTAAATGCCATTACGGCAATTTATGATTCTGGAGTAAATGTGACTAAAACCAATCTCATCACCGGTTTTCTCGGTAGTGGCAAAACCACCTCTATTCTTCATTTATTGGCAAACAAAGATCCCGCAGAGAAGTGGGCCGTACTGGTCAATGAGTTTGGCGAAGTAGGTATTGATGGCGCCCTGTTAGCCGACAGCGGCGCATTGCTGAAAGAGATCCCCGGCGGCTGTATGTGCTGTGTTAACGGCCTGCCAATGCAGGTTGGCCTCAATACGTTGTTGCGTCAGGGAAAACCCGACCGACTGCTCATTGAACCTACCGGCCTCGGACATCCCAAACAGATTCTGGATTTACTCACCGCGCCGGTTTACGAACCGTGGATTGATTTGCGCGCGACCCTTTGTATTCTTGATCCTCGCCAGCTACTGGATGAAAAAAGCGTCGCCAATGACAATTTCCGCGATCAGCTGGCTGCCGCCGATATCATCGTCGCCAACAAAGCCGACCGCGCCACAACGGAAAGCGAAAACGCCCTGCAAACCTGGTGGCAGCACTATGGCGGCAATCGTCAGTTGGTTCATGCCGATCATGGAAATATTGCTGGCCAATTACTGGATTTGCCCCGACTAAACCTGGCGCAGCTTCCCGCAAGCGCCGAGCACGCCCATAGTCATGCTGACAAAAAAGGGCTGGCGGCGTTAAGTTTGCCCGCACAACAGCGCTGGCGTCGCAGCCTGAACAGCGGTCAGGGTCATCAGGCCTGCGGCTGGATTTTTGACGCCGATACGGTGTTCGATACCATCGGCCTGCTGGAATGGTCGCGCCTTGCCCCCGTAGGGCGTGTAAAAGGAGTCATGCGTATAAAAGAGGGTCTGGTGCGCATTAACCGTCAGGGAGAGGACTGGCATATTGAGACGCAAAACGTCGCTCCGCCGGATAGCCGTATTGAACTCATCTCCGATACTGACACCGACTGGAATACGTTACAGAGCGCATTGTTGAGACTTCGTTTAGACGGTAGCGCGTAAGGTTGCCTTCGTTTTATAGCAATGGTAAACGACGATGAAAACCCGATACCCTCTTATTCTTCTGCTCAATATTGCAGGTATAGCGCTGTTTCTGTCCTGGTATATTCCCGCCGGGCACGGGTTCTGGTCCTCACTGGATACGGGCGTTTTCCGTTTCTTCAACCAGAAGCTGGTTGAAAGCCCGCTGTTCCTGTGGATTGTTGCGATCACTAATAACCGGGCATTTGATGGCTGCTCGTTGTTGGCGATGGGCGCACTGATGCTGCACTTTTGGCTGAAGGATACGACGGAAGGTCGCCGGCGTATTGTGGCTATAGGTCTGGTGATGCTGCTCACCGCAGTGGTATTAAATCAGTTGGGCCAGGCGCTTATTCCGGTTAAACGCGCCAGTCCTACGCTGATGCTGGATAATATTCATCGCGTCAGCGAACTGCTGCATATTCCAACCAAAGATGCCTCCAGAGACAGTTTTCCTGGCGATCACGGCATGATGCTGCTTATTTTTTCCGCATTTATGCTGCGTTATTTCGGAAAAGTTGCAGGTATAATCGGCCTTATTATCGCTGTGGTTTTTGCCTTTCCGCGTGTAATGATCGGCGCTCACTGGCTCACCGATATCGTGGTCGGCTCCATGACGGTTGTGCTGATTGGTTTGCCCTGGTGGCTAATGACGCCATTAAGCGATCGTCTGGTCACGCTGTTTGTGAATTATCTGCCCGGCAAAAACAAACAATTTTCAAACAAATAACGCAAAATAATTAACATCATCAGGGATACTTCTGATTCCCTGATGATGCCGACCAATATTCCATCATTCTGATTGTCATTCTCCTGTCATCTTATTCATGTTTAGAATGAATGACTTGCGTATTTTTTGCGCTAATTGTTCTTAATTTAGTCAATGCCGTTTATTCACTTTCTGTATCAATTTTTCTTATAAGAAATCACATAAAATCTCTCGCAATGACTGGGGCGATCGGGTAACCTCGAACTCGTTTTGCCTCGCGGGACAATTATTCCCTTTCTGAATAAATTTGTGCGTTCTGCCACAGATTTGACCTTAAGGAATTGTCTCATCGTGCGATGGTAATTAGTCTCGTCACGTTTGGCATTTTTTATAACGATATTTATCGTTAAGGACTTCAAGGGAAAACAAACAAAATGGTCAAATCTCAACCGATTTTGAGATATATCTTGCGGGGCATACCCGCGATAGCAGTTGCGGTTCTGCTTTCCGCATGTAGTACCACGAACACCGCCAGGAATATGCATTCTGAGACGCATGCTGTGGGCAATGGAGATAACTCTTCACTGCAAGCCTCTCAGGATGAATTTGAAAATATGGTCCGTAATATCGATGTTAAATCACGTATTATGGATCAGTATGCTGACTGGAAAGGCGTGCGTTACCGCCTTGGCGGCAGCACCAAAAAAGGTATTGATTGCTCCAGCTTCGTACAGCGTACGTTCCGTGAGCAATTTGGTTTAGAGCTTCCGCGCTCAACCTACGAACAACAGGAAACGGGCAAATCCGTTTCGCGCACTAATCTGCGCACAGGCGATCTGGTTCTGTTCCGTGCTGGTTCTACTGGCCGTCACGTCGGTATTTATATCGGTAACAACCAGTTTGTACATGCCTCGACCAGCAGTGGCGTTATCATTTCCAGCATGAACGAGCCTTACTGGAAAAAGCGTTACAACGAAGCTCGCCGGGTCCTGAGCCGCAGTTAATTTCGTTTGGCAGCTATCCCTTGGCTATCCTGATGAGACATATTGAAAAGCACTGCTACGGCGGTGCTTTTTTTTTTGCGTTGCCTTGAGACTAAGAAAAATCTCACATGGTGAGTCATTTCAGGTTATATTCATACAGAATAAGCGGTTAAATCAGGTAAAATAAGGATCTATGTTCAGACGCTCCTCTTCATCCGGTCGGAAAATCCTGCTTTCCTGTATGATAACGGGGCTTATCGTCGCAATCCTTGTGAGTACCCTGCAATTTTTGGTCACCTGGCATAAACGAGAGGTTAAGTACGAAACGCTGCTTGCCGATATCCAGAATTATGTCAGTAGTTACTTTGCAGATCTCAAAACCACCACCGATGCGCTTCAACCCCTGCTGGAAAAGAACTGCCAGCAAGTCGCTGCAAAACTTACCTCCAGTGCGGCTTTTAACCTCAACGTTCGTGCTTTTTTGTTGGTAAAAGACGGTATTGCTTTTTGCTCCTCCGCAACAGGCGCAATGAACGCCCCCATTTTGTCGCTGATCCCCAAGCTGAATATCAACAAAGATGTTGATGTGGAAATACTTTCCGGTACGCCCATGATGCCGGATAAACCCGCGATAATGATTTGGCACCGCAATCACTCACTCCATAACAGCGGCGTATTTTCTTCACTGAATATCAACCTGGCCCCCTATCTGCTTTATACCGCCCGCGAAGATAATTTTAATGGTATTGCCGTTATTGCTGGCGACACGGCTATTTCAACATTTTCATCCCGAATTATGGACGTCTCTGCGCTACCTAACACGCCATGGCGCCAGGCGACGCTTAAAGAGGTGCCGCTGAAAATTCGTTTGTATGCGCAAGAGTGGACGTACAACGACATCTGGTACGCGATTATGTTGGGATGCATGGCCGGGATTATCACCGGGGTTCTCCTCTGGTATTACATCTTCACTATCCGGTTACGCCCTGGTAAAGATATCCTCCACGCCATCAAACATAATCAATTTTATGTGGTGTACCAGCCCGTCGTAGAGATGCAAACGCTGGAGGTAAAAGGTGTTGAGGTGTTATTACGTTGGCATCATCCATCAACGGGTGAGATCCCCCCGGATGCCTTCATTCATTACGCAGAATCGCAGAAAATGATTGTCCCGCTGACCCAACATCTCTTTGAGTTGATAGCGCAGGACGCCCCGACGCTGCAAAAAGTGTTTCCTGCTGGCGCCAAACTGGGGATTAACATCGCACCAACGCACCTGCACGGCGAGAGTTTTAAAGACGATATTCGACGACTGCGCGCCTCGCTTCCCGCGAACCATTTTCAGTTAGTGCTGGAAATCACTGAACGCGATATGCTCAATCAACACGAGGCGACCCAGCTATTTGAATGGCTACACTCTGTTGGCTTTGAAATTGCTATTGATGATTTCGGCACCGGTCATAGCGCGCTTATCTATCTGGAACGCTTCACCGTTGACTACCTGAAAATCGATCGCGGGTTTATTAACGCCATCGGCACAGAAACTCTGACCTCTCCGGTTCTGGACGCCGTGTTGACACTCTCTAAGCGTCTTAATATGCTGACGGTTGCTGAAGGGGTAGAAACACCTGAGCAAGCTCGTTGGCTGCGCGATCGTGGAGTACATTTTTTCCAGGGGTACTGGATTAGCCGACCGTTAAAGCTTGCTGATTTCGTGCGTTGGATGGCACAGCCCAATAAGCCAACGTGGTGATCGCAGTTTGCGATTCATATACTCTTACTCGCCGCCACACCCCTTATCTCTCAGGCATGATGCCCGTCGGGTTGTGACAGGAAAAGGAAAGCGCTTTTATATGATCCCTCGCCTACTGCTGCTGTTTATCGCCCTCATCGGGTTTAGCGTCCAGGCGCAATCCATCAAAGAAAGCTATGCGTTTGCCGTACTGGGCGAACCGAAGTACGCGTTTAACTTTAACCACTTTGATTACGTTAACCCAGCCGCTCCCAAAGGCGGGCAAATCACCCTCTCCGCGATTGGTACGTTCGATAACTTCAACCGCTATGCAATGCGTGGCAACCCCGGCGCGCGTACAGAAACGCTATACGATACGCTATTTACCACCTCTGACGACGAGCCTGGCAGCTATTACCCGCTCATTGCCGACAGCGCGCGCTATGCTGACGACTATTCCTGGGTAGAAATCGCTATTAATCCGCGGGCGCGTTTTCATGATGGATCCCCCATTACCGCCAGCGATGTCGCCTTCACCTTTCACAAATTTATGACTGAAGGCGTGCCGCAGTTTCGCCTCGTCTACAAAGGCACAACGGTAAAAGCCATTGCACCGTTAACCGTACGTATTGAATTAGCCAAACCGGGCAAAGAGGATATGCTCAGCCTGTTTTCATTACCCGTGATGCCTGAGAAATACTGGAAGGATCATAAACTCAGCGATCCCTTATCTTCCCCACCGCTTGCCAGTGGCCCGTACCGTATCACCCAGTGGAAAATGGGCCAGTATATTGTCTATTCGCGTGTCAAAGATTATTGGGCCGCGAACCTGCCCGTTAACCGCGGGCGCTGGAACTTTGATACCATCCGCTACGATTACTATCTTGATGACAACGTCGCGTTTGAAGCGTTTAAGGCCGGTGCGTTTGATCTGCGTCTGGAGAATGATGCCAAAAACTGGGCGACACGTTATACAGGCAAAAATTTCGCAAATCATTACATCATCAAAGATGAGCAGAAAAACGAATCCGCACAGGATACGCGTTGGCTGGCCTTTAATATTCAGCGTCCGGTATTCAGCGATCGACGCGTACGTGAAGCCATCACGTTGGCCTTTGACTTTGAATGGATGAATAAAGCCCTGTTCTATAACGCCTGGAGCCGGACAAACAGCTATTTTCAGAATACCGAGTATGCCGCAAAAAATTACCCCGATGCGGATGAACTGGTGATACTCGCGCCATTGAAAAAAGATCTCCCCCCTGAGGTCTTCAGCCAAATTTATCAGCCGCCGAAATCAACAGGTGATGGTTACGATCGGGACAACTTATTGAAAGCCAATACCTTACTGGAACAGGCTGGCTGGGTACTAAAGGGACAGCAGCGCGTGAACAGCACCAGCGGTAAACCCCTGAGCTTCGAACTGTTGCTCCCGGCGGGCAGTAACAGCCAGTGGGTACTGCCGTTCCAGCACAACCTGCAGCGCTTAGGCATCACCATGAACATCCGCCAGGTTGATAATTCGCAAATCACGAACCGTCTGCGCAGTCGCGACTATGACATGATGCCGAGGTTGTATCGCGCGATGCCGTGGCCGAGTTCAGACCTGCAAATTCTGTGGGCCTCTGAATACATTGACTCCAGCTACAATGCTCCCGGCGTGCAAAGCCCGGTGATTGATAAATTGATCAATCAAATCATCGCGGCACAAGGTGATAAAGCCAAACTGATCCCGCTGGGACGGGCGCTGGACAGGGTATTAACCTGGAACTACTACATGTTGCCAATGTGGTACATGGCCGAGGATCGTATCGCCTGGTGGGATAAATTTTCACATCCTGCTATTCGCCCAATTTACACCATCGGCCTCGATAACTGGTGGTATGACGTCAACAAAGCGGCGAAGCTACCCGCAGCCAGACGGCAGGGAGAGTAAATGGGCGCTTATCTGATTCGACGTCTGCTACTGGTGATCCCGACGCTCTGGGCCATCATCACCATTAACTTTTTTATCGTGCAAATTGCCCCAGGCGGTCCCGTTGAGCAGGCCGTCGCCGCTATTGAGTTCGGGCAAAGTGGAGCCTTACCCGGCGCGGGCAGCGAAGGCGTTCGCGCCAGCCACGCGCAAACCGGCGTGGGTAACATCAGCGACAGCAATTATCGCGGAGGCCGCGGTCTTGACCCGGAAGTGATTGCAGAAATCACCCGCCGCTACGGGTTCGATAAGCCTATTCATGAGCGTTACTTCAAAATGCTCTGGGACTACATTCGTTTCGATTTCGGCGACAGCCTGTTCCGTAGCGCTTCGGTGCTGACGCTTATAAAAGACAGCCTGCCCGTTTCCGTCACGCTGGGGCTGTGGAGCACACTCATCATCTATCTGGTGTCGATACCGCTAGGTATCCGCAAAGCGGTTCACAATGGCAGTCGATTTGATGTGTGGAGCAGTGCATTCATTATTATTGGCTATGCCATCCCGGCATTTCTGTTTGCGATTTTGCTGATCGTCTTTTTTGCCGGGGGAAGCTATTACGATCTGTTCCCGCTACGCGGGCTGGTTTCCGCTAATTTTGACGCTCTCCCCTGGTATCAAAAAATAACCGACTATCTCTGGCATATTACCCTGCCGGTGCTGGCGACGGTGGTTGGCGGGTTTGCCGCGCTGACCATGTTGACCAAAAACTCATTTCTGGATGAAGTCCGCAAACAGTATGTCGTCACCGCGCGCGCCAAAGGAGTAAGCGAGAAAAACATTCTATGGAAACATGTGTTTCGCAACGCGATGTTGCTGGTGATAGCAGGTTTCCCGGCCACGTTTATCAGCATGTTTTTTACCGGCTCGCTGCTGATTGAAGTCATGTTCTCGCTTAACGGACTGGGGTTACTGGGGTATGAATCCACCGTATCACGCGACTACCCGGTGATGTTTGGCACGCTCTATATCTTCACCCTGATCGGACTGCTGCTGAATATTCTTAGTGATATCAGCTATACGCTGGTCGATCCCCGTATTGATTTTGAGGGACGCTAATGTCGCGATTAAGCCCCGTCAATCAAACCCGCTGGGCGCGTTTTCGCCATAACCGCCGCGGCTACTGGTCGCTGTGGATTTTTCTGGTGTTGTTTGGCCTGAGCCTGTGTTCCGAACTGATTGCCAACGATAAGCCGCTGCTGGTGCGCTATGACAGCAGTTGGTATTTCCCTCTGTTCAAAAACTACAGCGAAAGCGATTTCGGCGGACCGCTGGCGACCCAGGCTGATTATCAGGATCCGTGGCTACAGCAACGCCTGGAAAACCAGGGCTGGATCCTGTGGGCACCAATCCGCTTTGGGGCCACCAGCATTAACTTTGCCACCGATAAGCCCTTCCCTTCCCCGCCTTCGGCACAAAACTGGCTGGGCACTGACGCCAATGGCGGTGACGTGCTGGCGCGGATCCTCTACGGCACACGTATTTCTGTCCTGTTTGGATTAATGCTAACCCTGTGCTCCAGCGTGATGGGGATCATGGCTGGCGCAATCCAGGGCTACTATGGCGGCAAGGTGGACCTGTGGGGACAGCGATTTATTGAGGTTTGGTCTGGTATGCCGACGCTGTTTCTGATCATTCTGCTGTCGAGCGTGGTTCAGCCAAACTTCTGGTGGCTGCTGGGCATTACCGTGCTGTTTGGCTGGATGAGTCTGGTTGGCGTGGTGCGTGCGGAATTTTTACGTACCCGAAACTTTGATTACATTCGTGCCGCGCAGGCGCTCGGCGTCAGCGATCGCAGTATTATTCTGCGTCATATGCTACCCAACGCGATGGTCGCCGCCCTGACTTTTTTACCGTTTATATTATGCGCCTCGATCACTACCCTGACCTCGCTGGATTTTCTCGGATTCGGCTTACCGCTTGGCTCGCCATCGTTGGGAGAACTCCTGTTACAAGGTAAAAATAACCTGCAGGCGCCGTGGCTTGGGATCACTGCGTTCATCTCCGTTGCCCTGCTGTTATCGCTACTGATCTTTATTGGTGAAGCGGTACGCGACGCGTTTGATCCCAATAAGGCAATTTAAAATGACACAACCTCTGTTAGCTATTGAGAATTTATCGGTAGGTTTTCGCCAACAAGAGACCGTGCGCACCGTAGTCAACACTCTCTCATTGCGGGTTGATGCCGGGCAAACGCTGGCGCTGGTGGGCGAATCTGGCTCAGGGAAAAGTGTGACCGCGCTTTCTATTCTGCGCTTATTACCGTCCCCTCCCGCGGTTTATCTTGCCGGTGATATTCGTTTCCATGGTGAATCATTGCTTCACGCCAACGAGCAGACGCTTCGCAGCGTACGAGGGAACAAAATCGCCATGATTTTCCAAGAGCCGATGGTGTCACTAAACCCGCTTCACAACCTAGAAAAACAGCTTTACGAGGTGCTGTCGCTGCATCGGGGAATGCGTCGCGAGGCCGCCCGAGCAGAGATTCTGACCTGTCTGGACCGCGTCGGGATCCGTCAGGCGGCCAAACGTCTCGCAGATTACCCGCACCAGTTGTCTGGCGGTGAGCGCCAACGTGTAATGATCGCCATGGCGCTGTTAACGCGGCCAGAACTGCTGATTGCCGATGAACCCACCACCGCGCTGGATGTCTCCGTCCAGGCACAGATCCTGCAATTGTTACGGGAGTTACAGCGAGAGCTGAATATGGGATTACTGTTCATCACCCATAACCTCAGCATTGTGAAAAAGCTGGCCGATACCGTGGCGGTCATGCAAAACGGCCTGTGCGTAGAGCAAAATCGTGCCGCACAGCTGCTCTCTGCGCCCTCGCATCCGTACACGCAGAAATTGTTAAACAGCGAACCTTCCGGTGACCCGGTCCCCTTACCTGTAGGGCAAGCTCCCTTGCTGGAAGTGGAAAAACTCCGCGTCGCCTTCCCTGTCCGCAAAGGCATTCTGAAGCGCGTAGTAGACCATAACGTCGTGGTTAACGACGTCAGTTTTTCCCTGCGGCCCGGTGAAACGCTAGGACTGGTCGGTGAGTCAGGTTCCGGAAAAAGCACCACCGGACTGGCGCTACTGAGGCTAATCACATCGCAGGGGAGTATTGTGTTCGATGGCCAGGCGTTGCATACCTTAAATCGTCGCCAACTGTTACCCGTACGTCACCGCATTCAGGTAGTATTTCAGGATCCTAACTCCTCGCTAAACCCACGCTTAAGCGTGCTACAAATTATTGAGGAGGGACTACGCGTTCATCAACCTACACTTACTGCCGAACAACGTGAAGCGCAGGTGAAAGCGGTAATGACAGAAGTGGGGCTGGATAGCGAAACGCGGCATCGTTATCCCGCAGAGTTTTCCGGTGGTCAACGTCAACGCATAGCCATTGCCCGGGCGTTGATTCTAAAACCTTCGCTGATCATTCTGGATGAGCCGACATCCTCACTCGACAGGACCGTACAGGCGCAAATCCTGATGTTGTTAAAGTCCTTACAGGAAAAGCATCGTCTGGCCTATATTTTTATCAGCCATGATTTGCATGTCGTACGCGCGTTATGCCATCAGGTTATTGTGCTAAGGCAGGGAGAAGTTGTGGAACAGGGGCAATGCGAGCACGTATTCAACGCGCCACAACAGGCCTATACGCGTCAGCTGCTCGCGCTAAGCTGACGCTCAAAACGGATTGTTGTTTGAAAAAGGTTCTGCAATTGCTACGCCGAAATTTTTCAGTCTGCAGGTCGCAGCAAACTCATCCTGACGATTCACAAACAGGCACGGCTCCCCTTCGCATTCCAGCACGGAACAAGGAACCTCAATATCACTGAGGGCCTGGCTGAGTTTATGCATAACTGACCACGCGCTATCACCATCCGGGCTGAGCAATTTGAGCGCCACCAGGCTGTTCTCATTGCTCTGGCCGTTCTGCGGAATCGGTTCAACTTTCGAACCTGCGAAACCCACCGACCAACGATAGCACTGCGGCAGACGATGAACGATTGAGAGTTGTAATGTCATCACTTTCTTTCCCTGGAAGCACAATCACTTCACAATTATTTTACATCAATATTAACACATCATTGACAAAACGTCTTTAAACAGTTGGTAAACGTTTACACCCATGTCCATATGCTACTTTCCGAACCAGGTATTTAAATTTATTCAATGGTTCTGGCAAATTTCCGGGCTATATGTACTCGTTTCTGCGATCTAACTCAACCTTTTTAACTACAATGATGTGACTTTTTACATAAATTGATTTTACATAAAATAAACATAAGCAGGAGAATTGATAGATTTGCGGTTGATATACATCAACTCTGGAGGCCTTATGACCTCCATGTTGTGTATTAGATCACCGTTTTTTAGCGCGACTGGCGTAGAGATAGAAGAGAATAGAGCTGGTGGCGCAAAACGCTATCGACCAAATCATCGGCCAGGCCGAGTTAAAGGTCGCCAGTGACAACAGTGCCCCAACAATAGCGCCAATGCCAAAGCGGAACGTCCCCGCCAAAGATGATGCCGTTCCCGCCATATGCGGGAATTCATCCAGGATGACCGCCATCGCATTAGATGACACCATCGACACGCAGCCGACAAATGCCGCCACGCCCACCACCAGCGCCCAAAAACCTACCCCGAACAGCGCACTGAAAACCATCCAGCCCGCCATCACAAACTGGATCCACAGCCCTGCACGGAACATATTCAATGCCCCTACCCGACGGACAAAGCGGCTGTTGATAATGGTCATCACGAACAGGAAAACAATATTCAGCGCGAAGTAGTAACCGAAATGCTGCGGTGAAACATGGTTAATCTCGATGTAGACAAAAGGCCCGGCGCTAAGGAAAGAAAACATGCCGGCAAAGCTGAACCCGCTGGCCAGCATATAGCTCAGTACGCGCTTATGACGAAACAACGAGGCAAAGTTGCCCAGAGTCGTGCGCAAGCGAAATGGCTGGCGACGCTCTACGGGCAACGTTTCTTTGATCAGCGTAAAGATCATCACTGAAGCCAGAATAGCCGCCACAGCGAGGATCCAAAAGATATAGTGCCAGCTCAGCCATACCAGCACCCAGCCGCCCACAATGGGCGCCAGCAATGGCGCTATTGTGGTGACCAACATGACGAATGACATCATGCGCGAGAACTCTTCCTTCGGATAGATATCGCGCATCAGGGCGTTGATAACCACGCTCGCTGCCGCAGCCGCCAGACCATGGAAGAAACGCATTATGATCAGTTGATCGATAGTTTGCGCCAGCGCACAGGCAACTGCCGCCGCCGCAAACACCAGCGTTCCGCCCAGTATTACCGGTTTACGCCCAATGCTGTCTGCCATTGGACCATACAGCAACTGCCCCACCGCAAAACCTAAAATATAGGTACTGAGGGTCATCTGCGCGCTACCGGCAGGCACCCCAAACTGCTCAGAGATAACAGGCAGCGCCGGAAGATACATATCAATCGACAACGGCATCAGCATGGCTAACAAGCCAAGGATAAAGACAATGGCAATTGACGAGTTCTGCCGGGTGGTCACATTTAGCTCCTGAGATTAACGCGGGGTTAAGTTAACGCTGGCAATTTCTTCTTCAGTTAATGGACGGTATTCACCTGGCGCAAGATCATTATCGAGCTTAATGGCGCCGATCCGTTCACGGTGCAGTTCTACAACGTGGTTCCCCACGGCGGCAAACATGCGTTTCACCTGATGATAGCGTCCTTCGCTGATGGTCAATCGCACCTGAGTTGGCGTAATGACTTCCAGCACGGCCGGCTTTGTCAGGTCTTTTTCGTTATGTAGTTGTACACCACGGGCAAACTGCTCGGCGGTATCATCCGCCACCGGCGATTCCAGTGTCACCAGATAGGTTTTCTCACAATGGTGACGTGGTGAAGTGATGCGATGCGACCACTGACCGTCATCGGTCATCAGCACCAGTCCGGTGGTGTCGATATCCAGACGGCCTGCCGCATGTAATTTGTGGGCGACGGGTTCATCAAGGAAATAAAGAACCGTCGGGTGATCCGGGTCATCCGTTGAACAAACATAGCCCTGAGGCTTATTCAGCATAAAATAGCGCGGGCCATTTTGTTGAATCAGGGAATTGCCGTCATATTCGACGTCATGTTCTGGCAGCAGCTTAAAGGCGCTATTTCTGACGATTTCACCGTCGACGGTAACGCGGTTAGCACGGATCTCACGCCCGGCAATAGCGCGGCTGACGCCGAGTTGCTGAGCGATAAATTTATCAAGTCGCATGAGTGTGATTTTTGCCTGTAAAAATACGAGAATCGGGTTTGCGCCCGAAAAGTGGGACTGTTATCCGCCCAGTATAGCGGCGTTACACCATCCCTCAAGGGAAATGATTCATGGCATACTATTCATTGTTACTGTTTACCTTAGTGAGCCCATGATTTTTACTCTTCGCCCGTACCAAAAAGAAGCCGTGGACGCCACGCTCAACCATTTTCGCCACCACCGCACGCCGGCGGTTATCGTCCTGCCAACTGGCGCGGGCAAAAGCCTGGTGATAGCGGAACTGGCCCGCGTGGCGCGTGGGCGCGTGCTGGTACTGGCGCACGTCAAAGAGCTGGTCGCGCAAAACCACGCCAAATATTGCGCGTTGGGGCTGGAGGCAGATATTTTTGCCGCCGGGCTGAAGCGTAAAGAGAGCCACGGGAAAGTGGTATTCGGCAGCGTACAGTCGGTGGCGCGCAATCTGGACGCCTTTCAGGGAGAGTTTTCCCTGCTTATCGTCGATGAATGCCACCGCATCAGTGATGATGAAGAGAGTCAGTATCAGCAAATCCTCACTCACCTGACCAACGTCAATCCCCACTTACGCCTGCTGGGGCTTACCGCCACGCCTTTTCGTCTGGGTAAAGGCTGGATTTACCACTTTCATTATCACGGAATGGTGCGCGGCGATGAAAAAGCGCTGTTTCGCGACTGCATTTATGAATTACCGCTGCGTTACATGATTAAACACGGCTATCTGACGCCGCCGGAACGCCTCGACATGCCGGTCGTGCAGTATGACTTCAGCCGTCTGCAGGCGCAGAGCAACGGCCTGTTCAGCGAGGCGGACCTTAATCGGGAATTAAAAAAGCAACAGCGAATCACGCCGCATATCATCAGCCAGATTGTCGAGTTTGCCCAGTCGCGCAAAGGGGTGATGATTTTCGCCGCCACCGTTGAACACGCCAAAGAAATTCTGGGCCTGCTGCCTGCTGACGATGCCGCGCTTATCACCGGAGATACGCCAGGCGCGGAGCGTGACGTGCTGATTGAAGAGTTCAAAGCCCAGCGTTTTCGCTTTCTGGTGAATGTGTCGGTCCTGACTACCGGCTTCGATGCCCCGCACGTCGACCTTATCGCTATTCTGCGCCCGACTGAATCAGTCAGCCTGTACCAACAAATTGTTGGTCGCGGACTGCGCCTGGCCCCAGGTAAAACCGACTGTCTGATCCTCGATTACGCGGGCAATCCCCACGATCTGTACGCCCCGGAAGTGGGCGCGCCGAAGGGAAAAAGCGACAACGTGCCGGTGCAGGTATTCTGTCCTGCCTGCGGATTTGCCAACACCTTTTGGGGCAAAACAACGGCTGACGGTACGCTGATTGAACATTTTGGTCGCCGCTGCCAGGGATGGTTTGAAGATGATGACGGCCATCGCGAACAGTGCGACTTTCGTTTCCGTTTTAAAAATTGCCCGCAGTGCAACGCGGAAAATGACATTGCTGCCCGCCGCTGTCGTGAATGCGATACGGTGCTGGTCGATCCGGATGACATGCTAAAAGCGGCGTTGAGGCTAAAAGATGCGCTGGTCCTGCGCTGTAGCGGGATGGTGTTACAAAATGGCCAGGATGAGAAAGGCGAATGGCTAAAAATCACCTATTACGATGAAGACGGGGCCGACGTCAGCGAACGTTTTCGTCTACATACTCCTGCGCAGCGTACAGCATTCGAACAACTGTTTATTCGCCCACACACCCGAACTCCCGGTATTCCCTTACGCTGGATAACCGCCACCGATATCCTCGCCCAGCAGGCGCTATTGCGCCATCCTGATTTCGTGGTTGCGCGTATGAAAGGTCAGTACTGGCAGGTGCGTGAAAAGGTCTTCGATTATGAAGGTCGCTTTCGCCGGGCACATGAATTACGCGGTTAATTGTACTTTTGATTGATGTACCAGCCGTTTGAGTATAGAATCTCGCCCGCTTTTGCATACGCAAAGCAGATCACTTACCTGTTGCTGGGTCGCCTGTAGCAGGAATTATTAAAGAGAGATTTAAATGTTTACTATCAACGCTGAAGTACGTAAAGAGCAGGGTAAGGGTGCGAGCCGCCGCCTGCGTGCCGCTAACAAGTTCCCGGCAATCATCTACGGTGGCGCAGAAGCCCCGATTGCTATCGAACTGGATCACGATGCAGTTATGAACATGCAAGCTAAAGCTGAATTCTACAGCGAAGTTCTGACCATCGTTGTTGACGGTAAAGAAGTTAAAGTTAAAGCTCAGGCTGTACAGCGTCACGCTTTCAAGCCGAAGCTGACTCACATCGACTTCGTTCGCGCGTAATCGCCTGGAAGTTGAAGAAAACCCCGCCTCGGCGGGGTTTTTTTATGGGATTCTGTTGGCGCTAAAGATAGATCACGCAGGCCGGATAAGGCGTTTCCTCCTCCACCCGGCAAATGGTTTTATTTCCCGCCCGACGTGCGGCGCTGGAGCTGGTCGCGCAGGTTCGGCGGCGTACCTTTGATGGTTAACGTGTCCGTCGCCGGATCCCAGAAAATACGCTCGCCCAGCAGCATGGCGTCAAAATTAATGGTTAACCCACCGCCGCTGCCGGCAAATTTGGTTAACTGGCGCAGCGTACTGCGATCCGCCGGGAAGCTCTCTTCCAGCTCATACCCTTTATCAGCGGTAAATTCGCTGAAGCTGACTTCACTGACGCCGGAAAGCTCTTTAGACAGCGACTCCAGCTCAATCTCTTCACCGGCCTGTAGCTGCTCGTTGCAGTAGCTGTAGACCTGCTGACGCACATTCTGGCGCTCGGCTTTATCCAGTTGCGCCTCATTGGTGAAGTCATCGACCGCCTGCAGCAGACCGCGGTTTTGCGCTTTGGCGTTCAGACCTTCGCTGGCGCCGAGAAAGTCCATGAAGAAATCGGCGACTTTGCGCCCTACCCGCCCTTTCAGGAACGTCAGATAGCGTGTGGACTCCGGATTGGTTTCCCACTCGGTTAAATCAATACGCGCCACGATGTCCGCATGATTGATATCCAGATAGTGCGTCGGGTTGATATCCAGATTTTCATTGACGCGCATGCTGCTTAAATTGTTCAGCACGGCAACCAGCAGATACTCTACCGCCAGATAGCGGTAATGGCAGAACAGGACAATACCGCCGTCGGCAAAAGGATATTTCGCCAGCTCGTCCCGCAAACGCCCTGTCGCGGCACGGCTAAAAGCCAGAAAATCCTCTTCGCCCTGACGCTGTAAACGCAGCGTTTGCGCCAGCTCGCTCTCTTCGCTGAACAGGCCATAGGCTTTATTCTTGGCGCTATACACCCGATGCAGTTCAGCCATCATATCGACAACGGTCGCTGTCGGTTCCAGTAATGAATCGCGCAAGACCAGCTCAAGGTTTTGCTCATCACGTTTGATAAGCTGGTGCAGGGCAATCTGGTTGATATCCAGACTCATGATAAACTCTCCTTTTAGACCGGGCGGTATTCAACCACCTGCCGGGCAGTGACGCAATAGAAGATAAAAAAGCAGAAAAAAAACTGTCCGTACGGTAATATGTTGCCCTTTCATGAACAGACTGATTTCGATTTATGCCACAAATTTCCCGCTATAGTGACGAACACGTTGAACAACTGCTGAATGAGATGCTCAACGTACTGGAAAAACATAAGGCGCCGACCGATCTTTCCCTGATGGTACTGGGAAACATGGTGACTAACCTTATCAATACAAGCATCGCACCGGCCCAGCGCCAGGCGATTGCCAACTCTTTTGCCCGCGCATTGCAGTCTTCGGTAAACGACGACCAAGCGCATTAAGAGCCTGCTCCGGGGAAACGAACAACAGTTTATGGTAACTCATCGTCAGCGCTACCGTGAGAAAGTCTCCCAGATGGTTAGCTGGGGGCACTGGTTTGCTTTGTTCAACATTCTGTTGGCCATGGTACTCGGTAGCCGTTACCTGTTTGTCGCCGACTGGCCGACTACGCTTGCAGGGCGCGTTTATTCCTACCTGAGCGTTGTCGGGCATTTTAGCTTCCTGGTGTTTGCCACCTATCTGCTGATCCTGTTTCCCCTGACGTTTATCGTCATGTCCCAGAGGCTGATGCGATTCTTATCAGCTATCCTGGCGACGGCGGGCATGACGCTGTTGTTAATCGACAGCGAAGTTTTTACCCGCTTCCACCTGCACCTCAACCCGATCGTCTGGGAACTGGTCATTAACCCTGACCAGAATGAAGCGGCGCGTGACTGGCAACTGATGTTTATCAGCGTGCCGGTTATTCTGTTAATCGAAATGCTGTTTGCGACCTGGAGCTGGCAAAAGCTGCGCAGCCTGACGCGTCGTCGCCATTTTGCGAAACCCTTAGCAGCATTCTTCTTCGTTTCCTTTATCGCCTCGCATGTGGTGTACATCTGGGCAGACGCCAATTTCTATCGCCCTATTACCATGCAACGCGCGAACCTGCCGCTCTCCTACCCGATGACGGCGCGTAAGTTTCTGGAAAAACACGGTCTGTTGGATGCGCAAGAATATCAACGCCGCCTGATCGAGCAGGGAAACCCGGAAGCAGTTTCCGTACAATACCCGCTCAGCGACCTGCGCTACCGCGATATGGGAACCGGCCAGAACGTTCTGCTGATTACCGTAGACGGCCTGAACTACTCCCGTTTTGAAAAACAGATGCCAGCGCTGGCTGAATTCGCTGGGCAGAATATCTCCTTTACGCGTCACATGAGCACAGGCAACACCACAGATAACGGGATTTTTGGCCTGTTCTATGGCGTGTCCCCAAGCTACATGGACGGCATTTTGTCGACCCGAACGCCTGCGGCGCTGATCTCTGCACTGAACCAGCAGGGGTATCAGTTGGGGCTATTCTCCTCGGATGGCTTTACCAGCCCGCTTTATCGCCAGGCGCTACTGTCAGATTTCTCTATGCCGAGCGTGCAAACGCAGTCTGACGAGCAAACCGCAAGTCAGTGGATTAACTGGTTAGGCCGCTACGCACAGGAAGATAACCGCTGGTTCTCCTGGGTCTCCTTTAACGGAACGAACCTGGATGACAGCAACCAGAAGAACTTTGCCAAACGCTACGCCAATGCCGCTCAGGATGTGGATGCCAACATTAACCGGATCCTTAGCGCCCTGCGCGACTCCGGTAAACTGAACAACACGGTGGTGATTATTACTGCTGGTCGGGGCGTGCCGCTGACTCAGGAAGAGAACAGCTTTGCGTGGTCGCGCGGCCATCTGCAGGTTCCTCTGATTATTCACTGGCCGGGAACACCTGCTCAGCGCATCAATAGCCTGACCGATCATACAGACCTGATGACGACGCTTATGCAACGTCTGCTCCACGTCAGTACGCCAGCTAACGAGTACTCGCAGGGCCAGGATTTGTTTAATGCAACCCGCCGCCATTACTGGGTTACCGCCGCCGACGGCAGCACGCTGGCGATTACCACGCCAGAGATGACGCTGGTGCTTAACAACAACGGTAATTATCAGACGTATGATTTACACGGTGAGAAGATAAAAGATCAGAAACCGCAGCTGAGCCTGCTGCTGCAAGTTCTGACGGATGAGAAGCGATTCATTGCTAACTGATTAATTATAAATCAGTTAGCAAGCCATCCTCTTGCATTCGCGGTGGAAAGCAGTAGTATTATCAGCCATAGCGTCGGCACGTAGCGCAGCCTGGTAGCGCACCGTCATGGGGTGTCGGGGGTCGGAGGTTCAAATCCTCTCGTGCCGACCAAAAA
>BBMW01000004.1 GCA_000759755.1 Citrobacter werkmanii NBRC 105721 | reverse complement strand
GATTAAAAACCACTTTGCTTCTGAATACATTTACAACGCTTACAAAGATGAAAAAACTTGTGGTGTGCTGTCTGAAGACGACACTTTCGGTACCATTACTATTGCTGAACCGATTGGTATCATCTGCGGTATCGTTCCAACCACTAACCCGACTTCTACTGCTATCTTCAAATCGCTGATCAGCCTGAAGACCCGTAACGCCATCATCTTCTCTCCGCATCCGCGTGCTAAAGATGCCACTAACAAAGCTGCTGACATCGTTCTGCAAGCGGCAATCGCTGCTGGCGCGCCGAAAGACTTGATCGGCTGGATCGATCAACCTTCCGTAGAACTGTCTAACGCACTGATGCACCACCCGGACATCAACCTGATCCTTGCGACCGGTGGTCCAGGCATGGTTAAAGCGGCATACAGCTCCGGTAAACCGGCAATCGGCGTAGGCGCAGGTAACACCCCTGTTGTTATCGACGAAACCGCTGATATCAAACGCGCTGTTGCATCTGTTCTGATGTCTAAAACCTTCGATAACGGCGTAATCTGTGCTTCTGAACAGTCTGTTGTCGTGGTTGACTCTGTATACGACGCAGTACGTGAGCGTTTTGCCACTCACGGCGGCTACCTGCTGCAGGGCAAAGAGTTGAAAGCTGTTCAGGACGTTATCCTGAAAAATGGCGCGCTGAACGCCGCTATTGTTGGTCAGCCAGCCTACAAAATTGCTGAGCTGGCAGGCTTCTCCGTACCAGAAACCACTAAGATTCTGATCGGTGAAGTTAAGGTTGTTGACGAAAGCGAACCGTTTGCTCACGAAAAACTGTCTCCGACACTGGCTATGTATCGTGCGAAAGACTTCGAAGACGCAGTGGACAAAGCTGAGAAACTGGTTGCGATGGGCGGTATCGGTCATACCTCTTGCCTGTACACCGACCAGGATAACCAGCCAGAACGCGTTGCTTACTTCGGTCAGATGATGAAAACCGCGCGTATCCTGATCAACACCCCTGCTTCTCAGGGTGGTATCGGTGACCTGTACAACTTCAAACTCGCACCTTCCCTGACTCTGGGTTGTGGTTCCTGGGGTGGTAACTCCATCTCTGAAAACGTTGGTCCTAAGCACCTGATCAACAAGAAAACCGTTGCTAAGCGAGCTGAAAACATGTTGTGGCACAAACTTCCGAAATCTATCTACTTCCGTCGTGGCTCTCTGCCAATCGCGCTGGATGAAGTGATTACTGATGGTCACAAACGTGCGCTGATCGTGACCGACCGCTTCCTGTTCAATAATGGTTATGCTGACCAGATCACCTCTGTGCTGAAAGCGGCTGGCGTTGAAACCGAAGTGTTCTTCGAAGTTGAAGCTGACCCGACTCTGAGCGTTGTGCGCAAAGGCGCTGAGCTGGCTAACTCCTTCAAACCAGATGTGATTATCGCGCTGGGTGGTGGTTCCCCGATGGACGCCGCGAAAATTATGTGGGTTATGTACGAACATCCGGAAACCCACTTCGAAGAACTGGCGCTGCGCTTTATGGACATCCGTAAACGTATCTACAAGTTCCCGAAAATGGGCGTGAAAGCGAAAATGATCGCCGTCACCACCACTTCCGGTACCGGTTCTGAAGTAACACCGTTTGCGGTAGTAACCGACGACGCAACCGGCCAGAAATACCCGCTGGCTGACTACGCGCTGACCCCGGATATGGCGATTGTCGATGCCAACCTGGTGATGGATATGCCGAAGTCCCTGTGTGCGTTCGGTGGTCTGGATGCCGTCACTCACGCTCTGGAAGCTTACGTTTCCGTACTGGCCTCTGAGTTCTCTGACGGTCAGGCTCTGCAGGCGCTGAAACTGCTGAAAGAAAACCTGCCGGCGTCCTACCACGAAGGTTCCAAGAACCCGGTAGCCCGTGAGCGTGTACACAGTGCAGCGACCATCGCCGGTATCGCGTTTGCGAACGCCTTCCTGGGTGTATGTCACTCTATGGCGCACAAGCTGGGTTCTCAGTTCCACATTCCTCACGGTCTGGCGAACGCCCTGCTGATTAGCAACGTTATTCGTTACAACGCGAACGACAACCCGACTAAACAGACAGCATTCAGCCAGTACGACCGTCCTCAGGCACGTCGTCGCTACGCTGAAATTGCTGACCACCTGGGTCTGAGCGCACCGGGCGACCGTACTGCCGCGAAAATCCAGAAACTGCTGGGCTGGCTGGACGAAATCAAAGCTGAACTGGGTATTCCTAAGTCTATCCGTGAAGCTGGCGTGCAGGAAGCTGACTTCCTGGCACACGTTGACAAACTGTCTGAAGATGCGTTTGACGACCAGTGTACTGGTGCTAACCCGCGTTATCCGCTGATTGCTGAGCTGAAGCAGATTCTGCTGGATACCTACTACGGCCGTGAGTACACCGAAGGTGAAACCACTGCTAAGCCTGAAGTAGCAGCTGCACCGAAAGCTGAGAAAAAAGCGAAGAAATCCGCTTAATTCGTTCAGATAAGTTTTAGTCTGACTCTAAACGGTCCCTTTTCGGGACCGTTTTTTTTGTGCCTTACGCTATAAAAATGAGGTAATACCTGACTCGGCCACTTGCGAGATATGGCCTGATGAAGATTACATGCAGGGAAGAAGCCAGAATAGCGTCAGAAGAGCGTGTGACAGGGTAGAGAACTCGTATGAATAGTTGTGCCTACCCTGTACTTATAAGCGCCCAGAAGCGCATAGGGTTAATCGTGGCTGTGTCGTTCTTGTATTGCCGTCAGAGAGCCTTCAGACTGCGCCTGCTTATAATGCTTACGGCATACCGACACATAGCGCTCGTTTCCGCCTATAACCACCTGCTCGCCCTCGTTAAACGGTCTTCCTGCCTGATCAAGACGTAACACCATGCTGGCCTTACGGCCACAGAAGCAAATAGTTTTTAATTCAACCAGCTTATCTGACCATGCAAGCAGGTATTCACTGCCGCCGAATAGCTCACCACGAAAATCGGTGCGTAAGCCGTAACACAACACGGGAATATCCAGCCGATCGACAACTTCAGATAATTCATAAACCTGTTGTCGCGTCAGAAACTGAGACTCATCAACCAGTACGCAGTGAATTCTTTGCTGCTCATTGTCGGCGCGAATCTCTTCGAACAATGATGAATTTTGGTTAAACAATTTTGCAGGTGACGACAGACCTATACGTGAACTTACTTTTCCAGTGCCAAAACGGTCATCAATTTCCGCTGTATATACAACAGCGCGCATTCCACGCTCTTGATAATTGTACGAAGATTGCAGCAATGCAGTCGACTTACCGGCATTCATTGCAGAATAGTAAAAATATAGCTGTGCCATTGACCGTAGACCCTCATCTGGGGAAATAAATATGGGCTGGATTGTATCATATTTCACGAACATGTCGGTGCAGCGTTGTCCCGAAAGACGTATAAAGGCGCGTACTGACTCGCTCAGTGCCGCCTTAATAACCAGAAAATGCAGGTGCCCTTTATGGGTGGGAGTATGATAGCGCGGCGTCTTAGCCCAAACAGCCGGAGCCGTACCGTATATACACATTCTTTCACAAATAGTGCTCATGAAATTTATCAGTCTCGCTTATCAAGCGTCGACAATTAAGAAACCGTTCCCTTATTGTTATTGAATCTCTCCACTGCCGCCATCTAATAGCGAATTCACGTAAGCAAAACTAATACAAAAGGTTGAAATCACTGCAAAGTGATACTATTTGCACACGATAAAATGTGACCTGAATCTTGAATTTTTACTCTCAGCCGTTGAGAAGCCCCCCCACCAATAAGCCTTTTTTATGCCCAACATCGCTGAGAATTTAAGACAGAGGAATTAATTCTGATACTAAATAAAGCGCAATTTTGAATTCCTTACATTCCTGGCTATTGCACAACTGAAATTATCGCTCTATTATTAGCTCAACAAACCACCCCCAATATAAGTTTGAGATTACTACAATGAGCGAAGCACTTAAAATTCTGAACAACATCCGTACTCTTCGTGCGCAGGCAAGAGAATGTACTCTGGAAACGCTTGAAGAAATGCTGGAAAAATTAGAAGTTGTAGTTAGCGAGCGTCGTGAAGAAGAAAGCGCTGCCGCTGCTGAAGTTGAAGAACGTACTCGTAAACTGCAACAATATCGTGAAATGCTGATTGCTGACGGCATTGATCCGAACGAACTGTTGAATAGCATGGCTGCTGTTAAATCTGGCACCAAAGCTAAACGCGCTGCGCGTCCGGCTAAATATAGCTATGTTGACGAAAACGGTGAAACTAAAACCTGGACTGGCCAGGGTCGTACACCGGCTGTGATCAAAAAAGCGATGGAAGAACAAGGTAAGCAACTGGACGATTTCCTGATCAAGGAATAATTCAGAAATAGTTTGCTTAAAATCCCGCCGCTGGCGGGATTTTTTTTACCTGTACTTCGCATAGCCCCTACCCGGATTAGGTATAAAAAAACGGCGCTGGATTAACAGCACCGTTCTGACCTGATAATTACTGGTGGTTACTTCTTAATACCCATCTCTTCTTCCAGCCAGGCCTTAAATTCAGCGCCGAGGGTATTATGGCGAATACCATATTCAACGAACGCCTGCATATAGCCCAGTTTATTACCGCAGTCATGGCTTTTGCCCTTCATGTGATAGGCTTCAACCGTTTCTTTTTCAATCAGCATATCGATAGCGTCAGTCAGCTGAATTTCGTCGCCCGCTCCCGGAGGCGTTTTTGCCAGCAGAGGCCAGATATCCGCACTGAGAACATAACGACCCACAACCGCCAAATTAGACGGCGCTACATTAGCTTTTGGCTTTTCAACAACGCCAACCATCGGCACGCTTTCGCCCGGCGCTAATTCAACGCCTTTACAATCCACTACGCCATAAGCGGTAACATCTTCTACGGGTTCAACCATAATCTGGCTGCTACCAGTTTCATCAAAACGATGAATCATTTCGGCCAGGTTTTCGCGGGATAAATCTGATTCGTATTCATCCAGAATTACGTCTGGCAGGATAACCGCAACCGGTTCATCGCCAACAACCGGGTGCGCGCACAATACTGCGTGTCCCAGACCTTTAGCCAGTCCCTGACGTACCTGCATAATAGTGACATGCGGTGGACAAATAGATTGCACTTCTTCCAGCAGCTGACGTTTTACACGTTTTTCCAGCATAGCTTCTAGCTCAAAGCTGGTATCAAAGTGGTTTTCAATGGAATTTTTAGACGAGTGAGTTACAAGTACAATTTCAGTGATACCCGCAGCAATACATTCGTTTACCACGTACTGAATTAATGGCTTATCAACCAACGGTAGCATCTCTTTCGGGATTGCCTTCGTAGCCGGTAACATCCTGGTTCCTAATCCCGCAACCGGGATAACGGCCTTTTTGACTTTTGAATTAATAGCAGCCATTTAAAACTCTCCTGGACTGTTCATGTATTGAACGTGTTCATCAATCTGTATCGCATCCAAGTATATCAGTACAGCGGTAAGCCTCTGGTCTGAAAAGGACGCACGTCGGTATAATTAAGACAAATACGAATAAATCTGGCGCTGATAGTAGCACTCGCAGCATGAGGGAGGTGAAGCAATTTCATTCCTCCCCCGCTCAATTGTTCATTCCGCAGACAACATCAGGCGCAGGCGACCACCCGCCCCCCAAATTTGGCACTGCCATGACTCGCAGCGCTGGCTCAACTGATTAAGATAGGTATTGCCGAGCGTTCCCAGCGGTACGCCATTGCTGATTTGTACCTGATGGGAACCCGTATTTAATGTCGCATTCAGTCCTGCTGATACCAGAATCAGGTTTTTTAACCCGCTGTGGTAATACCCTACCAGCAAAGGAAACTGGCCGGGTAAATTAGCCTGACGCAGCAAATGGTTCACCTGTTTCAATAACGCACCTAACTCTGGCAACCGCTGATTTTGTTGCGTCAGCTGCTCCTGCAGCAAGCCGTTAAATAAGGCTCGCAGTAATAATGCGGCCAGCACGCCATTATCCCCTGCCCGCGTGACATCCAGACAATAAAAAGCAAGGTCGTGATCCGACAGCGGCGCAATATCCAGCACCAGTCCCGGTTGATCGGCGGCAACCAATTGCCGATAGTTTATGCGACATTGTGAAATCACTTGCGATACTGGAGGCTGTAACTCCTGCAGCAGCTTAGCTGCAGCAGCAGGATCGTCCACCATGGCATCCCAGTCGCGAAACAGCCGCTCTTCTTCTTCAACCCGTGAATTGAACATATTAGGATACAGGCACGCAAAAACCGTTTCTCGCAGGCGATTAAGATCCTTCACCGGTTTCAGAAGAACGTCGTCGACACCGAGTCGCAGCGCTTTGGCTATATCAGACATGTTTTCCGTCGCTGAAATCACCAGTATCGGCGTTTGATCGCCCCGATTGCGTAAATACTCAACCAGTTTAAGACCGTTCATTCGCGGCATAGCCAGATCGCAGATCATTAAGTCAGGCGTAAAGTGACCTAGTAAGTCCAGTGCTTCAAGCCCATCGCCGGCCACCGCTGTTGTCGCTCCCAAAGAGGAAAACCATGAGTCCATGAGTGAGCGGAATACCGGCTCATCCTCAACGATAAGAATCTGTTTTCCGACCAATGGCTGCGTCATATTCTCCCCCCTGACTGGCTTTAATAAATAGTGGCATGCTATTGCTACTCACGCCTGTCAGATTTAACTTAAGTATTGATAAAAAGTGCCTAGACGTTGGTCTTCACCAGAGGTAGAAGCTCATCCATTTTCTTCTCAACCGCCAACTGCCCGGCAGCAATTGCTGCACTGGCGCGGTGGAAATCCAGCGTGGATATTTGCGGACAAAACGGCTGAATCAGGATATCAGGCGGGTCGCCAGCCATACGGTTACGTTTCAGACGGTTTTCCAGAACCTGAATAGAGGTCGTCATGATCTCCATCGCCGTCGGCGCGGTCACTGTCCGCCTCGCCGTAATGTTGCTCAGACGCTCTTTCAGACGGCCATGCCATGAGAGTTCGTCAGCGCCATCACCTGATGCAGCATCGCTACTGACGTTGAAGGAGAGTAAATCTTGCTGCATCAGGTGCGCATCGTGTTGCAGATCGACCGCAATAACGATATCGGCGCCCAGCGCACGCGTCAGGGAAACGGGCACGGGATTCACCACCGCGCCATCGACCAACCAGTAGCCATTATGCGCTACGGGGGACATCAGACCAGGAATACTGCAGGATGCCCGGACAGCCAGGTGCAAATCACCTTCGGTGAACCAGAGTTCCCGGCCCGTACTTAAATTGGTTGCAACAGTTGCAAAGCGGCGTGTGCATTGTTCAATCGATTCTACCGGCATGACATTACGGTACTGGTTGAACACCCGTTCTCCGCGCAATAGTCCTCCCCTGCGCCACGAGAGATCCATCAGGCGTAAGACGTCCCAATAACTAAATGAACAAACCCACTGTTCGAGTGCAGGCAATTTATTGCAGGCGTAGGCCGCGCCAACCAGCGAACCAATGGAGCACCCTGCCACAATATCTACATCAATCCCCATATGCTTAAGGGCTTTAATTACGCCAATATGCGACCAGCCGCGCGCAGCGCCGGAACCTAGCGCCAGCCCAATTTTAATTTTTCTCATTGTACGTACAAACTTCCCCTGGCTTGCAGACGTAGCAACATCGCTACCGCTCAGTTAACATAGTGCCACCGTGGCGTTTTTACGCCGTTTTTTTATTCCAGGGAGTACTTTGTGTCTCAGCTTTGTCCCTGTGGTAGCGCTGTCGAGTATAGCCTATGTTGCTACCGTTATGTGTCCGGCGCGCAAGTAGCACCTACGCCGTCACACCTCATGCGTTCTCGTTACTGCGCTTTTGTGATGAAAGACGCAGATTACCTTATCAAGACCTGGCATGCGGACTGCCATGCCGCTGCGTTTCGTGACGACATTATCGCAGGATTTACGCATACCGAATGGCTGGGACTGACCGTTTTTGAGCAACAGACGGTAGATTCAGAAAATATCGGCTACGTCAGTTTTGTCGCGCGGTTTTCTGAACAGGGAAAAACTGGCGCCATTATTGAACGCTCTCGTTTTTTAAAAGAAAACGGTCAGTGGTACTATATAGACGGTACACGCCCTCAAATTGGACGAAACGACACCTGCCCTTGTGGCTCGGGTAAAAAATTTAAGAAGTGCTGCGGCTAGTCAACGCCCGACAGTATCAATTTTGCAAACATTCTCAACAGGATCACCGCTGCAAATGCATTCATTACAACGAAAAGTGCTGCGTACTATTTGCCCGGACCAAAAAGGTCTGATCGCACGCATTACAAATATCTGTTACAAGCATGAATTGAATATCGTGCAGAACAATGAGTTCGTGGACCACCGTACCGGGCGCTTTTTTATGCGTACCGAACTGGAGGGCATTTTTAACGACGTCACGCTGCTTGCCGATCTTGATAGCGCCTTACCCGAAGGATCTATTCGTGAATTAACGCCAGCAGGACGCCGCCGTATCGTCATTTTGGTCACCAAGGAAGCACATTGCCTGGGCGATCTGTTAATGAAAGCGAATTATGGCGGACTGGATGTTGAAATCGCTGCGGTGATCGGCAACCACGAGACGCTGCGTCCTTTGGTTGAGCGCTTTGATATTCCGTTTGAGCTGGTTAGCCACGAGGGTTTAACCCGCGATGAACATGATCAGAAAATGGCCGATGCTATCGACGCGCACCAACCAGACTATGTTGTGCTGGCAAAATATATGCGCGTTCTGACGCCGACCTTTGTTTCACGCTTCCCGAATAAGATTATCAATATTCACCATTCATTCCTGCCGGCGTTTATTGGCGCTCGCCCATACCACCAGGCTTACGAGCGCGGGGTGAAGATCATTGGCGCAACGGCCCACTATGTGAATGATAACCTGGATGAAGGCCCTATCATTATGCAGGACGTAATTCACGTTGATCACACCTACACCGCAGAAGACATGATGCGTGCCGGCCGTGACGTTGAAAAAAATGTATTAAGCCGCGCGCTGTATCAGGTTCTGGCTCAACGCGTTTTTGTTTACGGTAACCGAACGATTATTCTGTAATCGATTGATAATATAATTGGTTACCTTTACATCTTAACGCGTAAAAATCAGGCAACCAGTTCTTTTTTATCAACGGAATACTTTACAGGGGCGCATCATCTGATATGATGCGCCCCGCTTCCAAAGGAAGCAGGCCAGTAATTAGCATTACCCCGTGGTGGGGTTCCCGAGCGATCATAAGGGAGCTGACTGCAAATCTGCCGTCATCGACTTCAAGGTTCGACTCGAGCGATAGTGAGAGAACGTTGCCGCAGGCAACGGCCCGAAGGGTGAGGAGCTTTAGCTACGAATAATCCTTACCGCTATAGAATGCAAGCAGCATAATGAATTTACCCTGTGGTGGGGTTCCCGAGCGGCCAAAGGGAGCAGACTGTAAATCTGCCGTCATCGACTTCGAAGGTTCGAATCCTTCCCCCACCACCATTCATTCCTGTAGATTCATAAAATTAGTATACCCCTGGTGGGGTTCCCGAGCGGCCAAAGGGAGCAGACTGTAAATCTGCCGTCATCGACTTCGAAGGTTCGAATCCTTCCCCCACCACCATCATTTCATAAAGCAACACACCCAATTCATCTGCAATGCCCTATATTCTGCCCATGCGGGAAGGATGAGAAGCTTCGACTAAGGTTCGATTCGAGCGTAGCGAGAAAGCGTTGCCAACGGCAACGACCCGAAGGGCGAAGCGCG
>BBMW01000005.1 GCA_000759755.1 Citrobacter werkmanii NBRC 105721 | reverse complement strand
AATCTCAAATAATATTTTAAAAATATGAATATCGAACTTCGTCATTTACGCTACTTCGTGGCGGTTGCGGAAGAGTTGCATTTTGGTCGGGCGGCAGCGCGGCTGAATATTTCGCAACCACCGTTAAGCCAGCAGATCCAAATCCTGGAACAGCAGATTGGCGCCCGGTTATTGGCGCGAACTAACCGCAGCGTTGCCCTCACAGCCGCCGGAAAACAGTTTCTGGCGGACAGTCGGCAGATCCTTGGCCTGGTTAATGAAGCCGCCGCCCGGGCAGAGCGTTTGCATCTCGGAGAAGCGGGGGAGTTGCGTCTCGGCTTTACGTCATCAGCGCCGTTTATCAAAGCGGTATCAGACACGCTCTCCCTGTTTCGCCAGCGCTATCCTGTGGTGCATATGCAAACCCGCGAGATGAATACGCGCGAGCAAATTGCTCCACTTAACGAAGGCACTCTTGATCTGGGGCTTATGCGTAACACGCAACTCCCGGAAACGCTGGCGCGAGAGGTTATTCTGCATGAACCGCTGATGGCGATGATCCCACGAGCGCATCCGTTGGCGCAAAAGCCCGTAGTGACGCTGGCTGAGCTGGCTAATGAGCCATTTGTCTTTTTTGACCCTCATGTGGGAACAGGGTTGTATGACGACATTTTGGGCCTGATGCGTCGCTATAACCTCAAACCGACGATAACTCAGGAGGTTGGCGAGGCGATGACCATCATTGGATTAGTGGCCGCGGGATTGGGCGTTTCGATCCTGCCCGCTTCCTTTAAACGGGTGCAATTGTATGAAATGTGCTGGATCCCGATAGCGGAAGAAGATGCCGTCTCCGAAATGTGGTTAGTCTGGCCTAAGCATCATGAGCAAAGTCATGCCGCGCAACGTTTTCGTGAACAACTGCTGGCGGCGGTGCAGGCGATTAATTTAGTTTAAATATGGGTGAAAATGTGCAGTAAATCACAAGGCTAAGTAAAAAGTTGACGGAAGCCATTGAAGTGCTTCACCATAGCCCGCAGATTATTTCGGAGCGCGAAAATAAAGGGAGTAAGTGGTGGTTGCTGATAGTCAGCCTGGGCATATCGATCAAATTAAGCAGACCAATGCGGGCGCGGTCTATCGCCTGATTGATCAGCTGGGACCGGTATCGCGTATTGATCTCTCTCGCCTGGCACAATTGGCGCCTGCCAGTATTACCAAAATTGTCCGCGAAATGCTTGAAGCCCACCTGGTACAAGAGCTGGAAATCAAGGAAGCAGGGAGTCGTGGGCGTCCGGCCGTGGGGCTGGTTGTCGAAACCGAAGCCTGGCATTATCTATCCATTCGCATCAGTCGCGGCGAGATTTTTCTGGCGCTGCGCGATCTGAGCAGCAAGTTGGTGGTTGAGGATTGCCTGGAAATGGCGCTGGTCAGTGAAACACCTCTGCTGCAACGTGTCATTACCCAGGTCGATCAGTTTTTCATCCGCCACCAGCAAAAGCTGGAACGCCTGACCTCCATCGCCATCACGCTACCTGGCATAATCGATACCGAAAACGGCATCGTTCATAGCATGCCGTTTTACGATGACGTCAAAGAGATGCCGCTGGGCGAAGCGCTCGAAAACCATACCGGTGTGCCGGTCTATATTCAGCATGATATCAGCGCCTGGACCATGGCGGAGGCGCTTTTTGGCGCGTCGCGTGGCGCACGCGATGTCATTCAGGTCGTCATTGATCATAACGTTGGCGCAGGGGTGATAACCGACGGTCATTTACTGCATGCCGGTAGCAGTAGCCTGGTGGAAATTGGTCATACGCAGGTCGATCCCTACGGTAAACGTTGCTATTGCGGTAATCATGGTTGTCTGGAAACCATCGCCAGCGTCGACAGCGTACTGGAACTGGCGCAGGTGCGGCTGAAGCAGTCAATGAGCTCTTCACTGCATGGACAACCGTTAACAGTGGATGCGCTGTGTTTGGCAGCCATGCAGGGTGATTTATTGGCGAAGGATATCATTAGCGGTGTCGGGACCCACGTCGGACGCATCCTTGCTATTATGGTGAATTTGTTCAACCCGCAAAAGATATTGATTGGTTCTCCGCTCAGTAAAGCGGCGGATATTTTGTTTCCCACCATTGCTGACAGCATTCGTCAGCAGGCGCTCCCGGCCTACAGTCGGCATATTGTCGTCGAAAGTACGCAGTTTACTAATCAGGGGACGATGGCAGGGGCCGCGCTCGTTAAGGACGCGATGTATAACGGTTCTTTGTTGATACGTCTATTACAGGGTTAACATTTTTTAACTGTTGTACGAAAAATTGCGCTATCTCAAGCTGATTCCGGTCGTCATACCTTAGACTTTCTCCACTGTTTTATTTTCCTGACTTATATTTTCAAAGCATAACGGTGGAGTTAGTGATGCTGAAGCGTTTCTTTATTACAGGTACAGACACTTCTGTTGGGAAGACCGTGGTTTCCCGCGCATTACTACAAGCGTTGGCGTCAGGGGGTAAAAGTGTCGCGGGCTACAAACCGGTAGCCAAAGGAAGCAAAGAGACGCCCGAAGGCTTGCGCAACAAAGATGCGCTGGTGCTGCAAAGTGTGTCATCCATCGAACTGCCTTATGAGGCGGTCAACCCGATTGCGCTGAGCGAGGACGAAAGTAGCGTAGCGCATAGTGGTCCGGTCAATTACACCTTGCTTTCCAACGGTCTCGCAAGCCTGAGTGAAAAAGTTGATCACGTTGTCGTGGAAGGCACCGGCGGCTGGCGGAGTCTGATGAATGATCTGCGTCCGCTATCTGAATGGGTGGTACAGGAACAAATGCCGGTGCTGATGGTAGTCGGTATTCAGGAAGGTTGTATTAATCATGCCATCCTTACCGCACAGGCGATTGCCAGCGACGGATTGCCGCTGCTTGGCTGGGTCGCAAACCGAATCAACCCAGGGCTGGCGCATTATGCGGAAATCATTGACGTGCTGAGCAAAAAATTACCTGCGCCGCTAATCGGCGAACTGCCGTATCTGCCTCGCGCAGAGCAGCGCGAGCTGTCACAGTATATCCGTCTGTCAATGCTTGGCAGCGTGCTGTCGGTAGATAGAGTCGTGGCGTAACGTTCTCGACAGCACTGACGCCACCACGCAGGCGATCAGTAATCCGGGGAGCAAGCGATACTCCCCGGTCATTTCACAAACCATCAATGTAGACATAATTGGCGCATGCGTGGTTGCTGCCAGTAGCGTGGCCATCCCCGTTAATCCCAGCAGAATGGCAATTTCATCCGGACCCGGAAGCCATAATCCCCACGCCCGTCCCAGCAGCATGCCGACAGACATACCGACAAACAGCGTTGGCGTAAACACCCCACCCGGCGCACCGGAGCCACTGCTGGCAAGCACAGCCAGTAACTTGCAGATAAAGATCCCACTCACCACGGTCAATAACGGTGGCGAGAGTAGGTATGACTGCACCACGCTGTAGCCATTTCCCCAAACGGCAGGAGTGAGCAGCGACAACAGGCCAACGATCAGCCCGCCAAGCGCCAGTTGCCACGGTGGCGAGAGTTTTAAGCGTAAAAAGCCATTATGGCTGGCGGTCATCAACCACATGAACAGCGGACCGCAGACGCCGGCAACCAGACCAGTACTGACGATCATGACGTATTCCAGCACATGCAGTTCCCGTGTGAAGTGCACGGCATAGAGCAACGCATTGCTGTCGCTCAGCACATTAGTGGTGAGCAAAGCGACGACGGCGGATACCACCACTGGCCCCAGCGAGGCGAGGATCATCGTGCCAAACAGGACTTCAGCAATAAATAAACTGCCCGCCAGTGGGGCATGATACGCGCCGGCCATACCTGCAGCCGCGCCACAAGCAATCCATAATTTCCATTCAGTGCGGGGTGTAAAGCGTTGGGCAAAGCTGGACGCGGCCAGCGCCGCCAGCAAAATCATGGCGCCTTCACGCCCGATAGCACTGCCGCTGGCGACAACCAGTAACGATGCCAGTGACTTTACCAGGCTGGCGCTGACGTCGAATTGTCCATCCGTTTGCAGGGCTTCCATGTAATCTGTAGGAGCCTGTGGTCGTAAACGGTTGAATTTTTGCCAACCCCAGAGCAGTAAGCCAGCTGCCAGGCCGCCCAGCGCGGGCGTCAGCATGCGCCTTATAGGAGAAAGGTTTGTCGCCGCATTGACCAGACTGCCCGTGTCGTTGCCCAGGAACAACCATTCAAGAAGGAACATGGCATGGCGAAAACCCGCGACGGCTAACGCGGCAAGGATACCAATCAGCGCGGCGATCAGCAGGCGGCGAAACATCGCACGCAGGTCAGGGTAAGCATGTAAATGATGCATGAGTGGCCAGACAGGGAAATTCAGACGCTTTATTTTGCGGCTATTTGGCAACAGAAGCAAAAGCTCAGCGTGCGCAACGGGATGGAACGCAGGCAAGAAACGTCTTGCCTGCGGCGAAATTAACGAAATAAAGGTTTATCGGCTACTGGGATCAGTAATTGCGATCGCCACTGTGCCAGCGTCAGTCGCGCCAGTTCACCCAAAGCCTGGTAGAACGGGTGGTTCGCATGTTCGATAAACACGTCAAGGAAGCGAGTTGACCACGGTAGCAGATGCCAGGCTAATAACTGTTCGCATTCGGTGTGGCGTCCGTTTTCAGCAAGCCAGGCCGTCAGTAACAGCAGCGCGCCAAAGTGATCTTCCGGTTCATTTTGCTGCATGGCAAACTGGATCCCGTTGTCCCGCATCCACTGACGTAATGCCAGTGTGGAATCGCCAAACAAGACATTTTCACGATCCAGCCAGACAGAACCCCAGGGCGGAGAAGGTAGCGCGTAAGGGCCGACAAACAGTCGCTGCCAGGCTTGCGGGAGCGGCTCATCAGCCTCGGCCTGCAGTTGTTCAGCCAGCGCAGAAAGGGACGTGGGTGCAAGCGGCCACTGCGCCTGCCAGCCATCGGTTTTAAGCGCACTGACCAGCGCAGAAGCTTCCGCACTGTCTGGCGCATAGTAGAACAGCGCACCCAATACGCGCGCCGCGGTAGAGAAGTTGTCACGTTGTGAAAAATGGGTCATGCAAACAATCCTGAAAAGTGCGGGTTGCCCCGCACCCGAGTGTTAACCTGCAACAGCCATTCCGACTGTCATATGTAAGCCATAAAACAAACCGCGGCCAATAACTTCACCGGCAAGCACGAAAATTAAACCCAGCGCCAATCCGCCGACAGCCGGTTCTTTGCGACGAATTAGCGGGCATATCCAGCAACCCAGCCCCGCAGCCAGCATCACGATGCGCCAGACCTGTAAGCTTGCGTAGTCGGGAACCAGAGCGTTGGCGTGTTGTACCGAACTGTGAATTTCGCTGAGCGATACGCCCTGCAAAACGATAACGGCCACGGTCACCAGCAGGGCAAGTATGCTGATTCCAGCGAATCTGGCGGCGTTAAACGACACGCTCGCAGCGCGTAGCAGCAGGGCGGCAAACATCGGGCCACTCAGCAACATCGTCATGAAAAACGCCAGCGTAGTATAGCCATTATACCAGGTCGGAACGGTGTCTATCTGATAGACGTTAGTCATCGCCAGAACAAAAACCAGACCAAGCAACATACTGAGCAGCAACCAGATTTTACCTAACGTAGCCGGCATTTTACCGAGAAACGCCACCAGCCACCACAGACCACCAACCGCGAAAAACAGCGAACCGCTGGCGATTTCGTTACTGAGCGCCGATGCGCCGATTCTGTTCAGAGAATTAAACGCGCGTAGCGGTGAACCTAAATGCATTACTGAGGCGAGAAAGGCGATGCCCATCACCAGCCACAGGAAAAACATAGTGCACACGATACGTCGTTTTGCCACATCGTCTTTGGTGGTTAACCAGCCATACCCACTCACGATCAGCGCCCCGGCCACACATTGGCCCAGCACCGTAAACAGGACCAGCGGCCATTCATGCCATCCATTTCCCATTTTACACCTCCTTCGGATTAGCCAGAAAACCCGTGGTATCCCCGGTCGGGCGGCAATTGGCATTGGGTTTGATCACAATACTCGGTTTGGTGAAGTGTGCGCCCGGTAACGGGGCAACCGCCGCCAGCTCACCATGTTTTTTGCGCAACTCATCAATCGGACCAAAGTCCAGCGCGCGTAGCGGACATGACTCAACGCAGATAGGCTTTTTGCCGTCGGCGACGCGATCATGACAGCCATCACACTTGGTCATATGACCTTTGGCGGCATTGTATTGCGGCGCACCGTATGGGCAGGCCATGTGGCAGTAGCGACAGCCGATGCATACGTCTTCATCCACCACGACAAAACCATCTTCGCGCTTATGCATAGCCCCACTAGGACAAACCTTGGTGCAGGCTGGATCCTCGCAGTGGTTACAGGAGATGGAGAGATAGTAGGCAAAAACGTTCTGATGCCAGACGCCGTTATCCTCCTGCCAGTCACCGCCAGCGTATTCATATATCCGTCGAAAGCTCACGTCGGGAGTGAGATCTTTGTAGTCTTTGCAGGCCAGTTCGCAGGTTTTGCAGCCGGTGCAACGACTGGAATCAATAAAAAATCCATACTGAGTTGTCATGGGTTACACCTTAAGCCTTTTCAACCTGAACGAGATTACTGTGGGACGGGTTCCCCTTCGCGAGCGGAGATGGTCGATGCGACGTGAGAATGTTAATTGAACCGCCGCGATCGATCTGATCGCCGAACATATCGGCATTGAGCCATGCCCCTTGTCCGATGGCTGTGACGCCTGGCAAAATGCGTGGTGTCACTTTCGCCGCGATCAGCATCTGACCATTATTGTTAAACACCCTAACCGTGTCGCCATTACGGATGCCGCGAGTATTTGCATCGATGGGGTTTATCCAGATTTCCTGCGGGCATGCCTGTTGTAATACGTCAATATTTCCGTAGCTGGAGTGGGTTCTCGCTTTATAGTGGAATCCGGTGAGCTGCAGTGGATACGTTTTGCGTTTAGGATCGTCCCAACCGTCAAAGCCAGGCGCATAAGCAGGAAGCGGATGAACAATTTCGTCGTCTTTAAGGTCCCAGGTTTCCGCGATGGTGGCCAGGCGTTCGGAGTAAATCTCAATTTTACCTGATGGTGTTTTCAAAGGGTTTGCGACGGGATCTTCGCGGAAAGAACGGAAAGCGACATAGTGTTCTTCAGGGCATTTTTTCTTGAAAATACCTGTCGTTTTCATCTCATCGTAATCCGGCATTTCCGGGTTACGCTCTTTGGTTTTCGCATGTAGGTATTTCACCCATTCATGCTGTGTACGACCTTCGGTGAACGTTTGATACACATCGGGGCCAAGACGTTTGGCAACTTCGCTTAGCGTCCAGTAAATGGGTTTACGTTCAAATTTCGGCGAAGTAGCAGGCTGCCCAAGGATGACATAACCCATATTCCCGGCGGACTCATGCGAGATGAGATCTTCCTGCTCGGTAGGCATCAGATCAGGCAGTAGGATGTCGCAGTATTTTGCGGAGGCTGTCATAAAGTGTTCAATACCGACGATCATCTCGCACTTGCTGTCATCCTGTAAGACTTCGTGGGTATGCGCGATATTGCCATGCTGGTTGATAAGAGTATTACTGGCATAACACCAGATAAACTTGATCGGCACATCCAGCTTATCTTTACCGCGAACGCCGTCTTTGGTCGCCGTCATTTCCGCGCCATGGTCGATAGCATCTGTCCAGGTAAAGACAGAGATCTGCGTCTTAACCGGATTCTCTAACATGGAGAACCATTCCACGCCCAGATCCCAGGTTCCCTCGCGCATGCCTGAGTTACCGCCGTTAATCCCCACGTTGCCTGTTAAAACTGAGAGCATGGTAATCGCGCGGGCGGTTTGTTCACCGTTAGAGTGACGTTGCGGCCCCCAACCCTGGCAGATATACGCGGGTTTCGCCGATCCAATCTCACGTGCCAACTGGATAATCTTTTCAGCTGGAATGCTGGTAATGTGTGAGGCCCATTCAGGCGTTTTGGCAATACGGTCCGGGCCTTCGCCTAAAATATAGGCCTTATAGTGCGCATTCCGTGGGGCGCTGGCGGGAAGGGTGGTTTCGTCATAGCCGACGCAGTATTTATCCAGAAACGGTTTATCAATCAAATCTTCTGTGATCAACACCCAGGCAATTGCCGCCGCTAATGCGGCGTCAGTACCCGGGCGGATAGGAAGCCATTCATCTTCACGGCCAGCGGCAGTATCGTTATAGCGCGGATCGATAACGATCATCCGAGCGTTAGAACGTTCACGGGCTTGATCAACATACCATGTTACGCCGCCACCGCTCATGCGGGTTTCGGCAGGGTTATTGCCAAACATGACGACCAGTTTTGTATTAGCGATGTCGTCCGGGCTGTTGCCATCGTTAGCCCCAAACATGTAGCCCATCGCGGCGCTGATTTGCGCGGTACTGTAACTACCGTAACGGCTCAGATAGCCGCCGCAGGAGTTCATCAAACGGTAGGGGACGTTTGAGTTAGTGATATTCCCACCATCAACGCCTGTACCGTACAGCACATGAACCGCTTCGTTACCGTAATCATGCAGGATTCGTTTTAAATTACCGCTAATCGTATCCAGTGCCTCATCCCAACTGATCCGCTCAAATTTCCCTTCGCCGCGTTTGCCAACGCGTTTCATAGGATATTTAAGGCGGTCAGGATGGTTCATGCGGCGACGAATCGAACGACCGCGCAAGCAGGCGCGGACCTGGTGGTTACCATAGGTATCATCACCCGTCGTATCAGACTCGACCCAGTAGACGGCATCATCTTTTACGTGCAAACGCAAAAGACAGCGGCTGCCACAGTTTACGGTACAAGAACTCCACACCGCCTTATCTTCAACTGATTGTATTGAGTCCTGTACCGCTGCTGCTCGTATGCCAAAAGGTAACGATAGCCCGCCTGCGGCAAGCGCCAGCGAACCGATAGCCGAGGATTTGACTAACGTCCTGCGACTAATACCCCCATCTTGTTTAACTCCAGACATAACCCACTCCATTGTCATTATCGCTATGTATTTTGTTTTACAACGAAATCAATAGCTTGCTAACCATGAAGTGAGTCTACCTATTTGTAGGTAAATCTTATTAATGCATGTCAAAGGGAAGCGACCCTCCGCGAGCGGAGGGCACTACTTATTGCGGTTCGGCAGCATGTTATTGCGGTTCGGCAGCATGGCCGTCCTGAGCTGGCGTGCTATTGGCGGGGGCGTTGCCACTGTTGGTCCGGGTATAGAGAATTTTATGCGTATCGTTTGCACAATGTCCCACTACCAGGGAATCAGGTTGATCGGCCTGATCGTTGGGGACGATATTCAGCGTAAAGCTGGATTCCGCTACGCCATTATTTATGATGCGCTGTTCGATATCGCTCTTAACGCGTTCGCAGGACGCTGGCACCGCCAGAACTTGTGGGGAGGCAGCTACCAGTAAGATTGCGGCAATTCCTGTTATATATTTCATCATCAGCTCCTTTTGTGAACGACATGAACTAAGAGTAGCATTTCTGGTGTAAATAATTGTATTTGCTAATATGATTGAGAATTATCTTCTTATCCGGGTGAAAAATGTGAAGAAACAGACCCTGTTAGTTTTCCTGTGCGCCGTACTGGTCGGGTGTGATAACGCCAAAGGGCTGGTTTCTTTTACGCCGGAAATGGCCAGTTTTTCCAATGAATTTGATTTCGATCCGCTGCGTGGGCCAGTGAAAGATTTCAGTCAGACGCTTCTTAATGATAAAGGTGAAGTTTCCAAGCGCGTTGTCGGTACGCTCTCGCAGGAAGGGTGTTTCGATACGCTTGAACTGCACGATATCGAAAATAATACCGGAATGGCGCTGGTTCTGGATGCCAACTATTATCGCGATGCCGAAACGCTGGAAAAAAAGATCCGCTTACAAGGTAAATGCCAGCTAGCGGAACTGCCTGCTGCCGGTGTGGTGTGGGATACCGACGATAACGGCTTTGTCGTTTCTGCCACGGGAAAAGAGATGAAAGTCCAGTACCGCTATGACGCGGAAGGCTACCCGCTGGGTAAAACTACCGTCAGTAAAGACAATACCTTACAGGTTGATGCCAAACCGTCGGTTGATCCGCTGAAGAAGCTGGATTACACGGCGGTGAGTATGCTGAACAATCATCCATTAGGTAATGTCAGGCAAACCTGTAAGTACGATAACTACGCCAACCCGGTCAACTGCCAGCTGGTTATCGTCGACGAAAGCGTGAAGCCAGCAGTTGAACATCATTACTCGATTGAAAATACCATCGATTACTACTAATCGCCTTTACTGAGCGGTAGGTTGTAGCAGGTTAGGACCAGACGTTTTGTGTTCTGCCAGATACTGCTGCTGGAAAATACACATACGGATGGTGTTGCGGTACTGACCGTTGATAAAGAATTCATGAATCAGTTCACCTTCCACCATAAAGCCGAGTTTACGGTAGATGTGGATGGCTTTTTCGTTCTCTTTATCAACGATTAGATACAGCTTATATAAGTTGAGAACGGTAAAGCCATAATCCATCGCCAGCTTTGCCGCCCGCGAAGCCAGACCTTTACCCTGATATTCGGGCGAAATAATAATCTGGAATTCAGCCCGGCGGTGGACGTGGTTAATCTCTACCAGCTCCACCAGCCCGGCTTTTTCACCTTCGCATTCCACCACAAAGCGACGTTCGCTTTGGTCGTGAATATGCTTATCGTACAGATCTGACAGCTCAACAAACGCTTCGTAAGGTTCTTCGAACCAGTAACGCATAACGCTGGCGTTGTTATCAAGCTGGTGGACAAAACGTAAATCTTCACGCTCCAGCGGGCGCAGCTTAACACTGAGGGCGCTAGTCATATTGTATCCTTGCAATATCCTTTAGGGGCACAGTCATTATGGTGTAACGGTACGGCCAGTACGACGGTCGAGGCAGCGCAGGGTGTTAGGTTCCCAGTAGGCGTTAATATTGGCGCTCTGTTCGCACTTATCACGGCTATCAAAGGCCGCGTCGGCTTTGTCCCACTCTTTCTCAGTACGCTTGTTCACTTTCTGACGTAACTGGCGGGTATCGTTCCATTGTTCCTTTTCCATGGCGGCCTGTTGACGGCTTTGCGCACTGTCCCCGGATTCAATGACCAGTTTACTGGTTTCAGCAAATGCTGAAGAGGTGTACACAGCCGCCGCAAGCGTCAGCATAGCCGTCAGACACAGACGTTTGGTCAGTGTAATATTCATGGCGAATTCCTTTTATGAGAAAGGGAAAAACGATAAAACAGGGCTAAATTCTACACTATTCCTGCTGCAGGGCATACCCACTGAGCGGATATGGATACGTTGGCGATATTCTGTCGTATCATGGTTAAACCGAAGGTAACTGAATAACGTCAATGCTTAAGACCACCTTTCTTTTTTTCGTCACCGCCTTATGCGAAATCATCGGCTGCTTTTTACCCTGGCTCTGGCTTAAACGAGGCGCTACGGCGTGGCTGTTGGTACCCGCCGGTGTATCGTTGGCCTTATTCGTCTGGCTGCTGACGCTGCATCCGGCCGCGAGTGGGCGAGTTTACGCGGCCTATGGCGGCGTTTATGTTGTCACTGCGCTGCTATGGCTGCGCTTTGTCGATGGCGTAAAACTCAGCCTGTATGACTGGTCTGGTGCACTGGTGGCCTTGTGCGGGATGCTGATTATCGTGGCTGGATGGGGGCGCGCATAGCGCCTTTTTTGTGATCAACGAGCGCTTTTTCGATCTTTATACTTGTATGGTAGTAGCTCAGTTGAGTAAATTTCCTGCATCTCAAGAACAGATGTAAGGAAGAAAAAATGAAGATTGTCGGGGCTGAAGTTTTTGTCACCTGCCCGGGGCGTAATTTTGTAACGTTAAAAATAACGACAGATGACGGGATCACCGGGCTGGGCGATGCCACCTTAAATGGCCGCGAGTTATCCGTGGCGTCCTATCTGAAAGATCATGTCTGTCCGCAACTTATTGGTCGCGACGCGCATCGAATCGAAGACATCTGGCAGTTTTTCTACAAAGGCGCGTACTGGCGTCGCGGTCCGGTCACCATGTCGGCGATTTCCGCAGTAGATATGGCATTGTGGGACATCAAAGCGAAAGCGGCGAACATGCCGTTGTATCAGTTGCTCGGCGGCGCGTCTCGCGAAGGCGTCATGGTTTACTGCCACACCACAGGCCATACCGTAGATGATGTGCTGGAAGATTACGCGCGACATAAAGAGATGGGCTTTAAAGCGATTCGCGTACAGTGCGGCGTACCGGGCATGAAAACCACTTACGGTATGTCAAAAGGCAAAGGTTTGGCCTACGAACCCGCGACCAAAGGGCAGTGGCCGGAAGAGCAGTTGTGGTCTACAGAGAAATACCTCGATTTCACGCCAAAACTGTTTGCCGCTGTTCGCGATAAATTTGGTTTTAACGAACATCTGCTACATGACATGCACCATCGCCTGACGCCGATTGAAGCTGCCCGGTTTGGCAAAAGCATTGAGCAATATCGTCTGTTCTGGATGGAAGACCCAACCCCAGCCGAAAACCAGGAGTGTTTCCGCCTGATCCGCCAGCATACGGTCACGCCGATTGCCGTAGGGGAAGTCTTCAATAGCATCTGGGATTGCAAACAGCTGATCGAAGAACAGCTGATCGACTATATCCGCACCACCATTACCCATGCGGGCGGCATTACCGGTATGCGCCGTATTGCCGATTTCGCCTCGCTGTATCAGGTACGCACGGGGTCGCATGGACCTTCCGATCTGTCACCCGTATGCATGGCCGCAGCACTGCATTTTGATCTGTGGGTGCCGAACTTCGGCGTTCAGGAATATATGGGGTATTCCGAGCAAATGCTGGAAGTGTTCCCGCATAACTGGACTTTTGATAACGGCTACATGCACCCGGGCGATAAGCCAGGCCTTGGTATTGAGTTTGATGAAAAACTGGCTGCGAAATATCCGTATGACCCGGCATATCTGCCTGTCGCTCGCCTGGAAGATGGCACGCTGTGGAACTGGTAAATATAAATTTTACGTACGAAAGATGTTGATTAACCCAATACCCTACAGAAGGTTAAACTTATGGTTAGTTCAGTCGATATTAAAAACAACGTAGATAATAAGCCCATTATTCGCCGAGTGGCTTCAGCATCCGCAATTGGTACTGCTGCTGAGTATTATGATTTTTTTGCATACGGGACAGCAGCTGTACTCTTTTTTGGTCATCTATTTTTCCCTAGTGATGATCCGTTAATAAGTACTCTCGCTGCTTTTGCAACCTATGCTGTTGGTTTCCTGGCAAGACCATTAGGAGGAATTGTATTTGGTCATATTGGTGATAAGGTGGGACGTAAAAAAGCACTGGTTATTACCATATTAATCGTTGGTTTAGGGACTTTCTGTATCGGGTTATTACCTACATATGAAAAAATAGGGGTATGGGCTCCAGCTTTACTTATTTTTATTCGTGTGTTGCAGGGCTTTGGAGTTGGAGGAGAACAAGCCGGTGCAGTACTGATGACTGCTGAATATTCTGAACCCAAACATCGTGGATTTTTTTCCAGTTGGGTTCAAATCGGTGCCCCGGTTGGTTTCCTTCTGCCGTTAGCACTGTTTGCATTGTTAAATGCCACACTTTCTCCAGAGGCCATGATGGATTATGGGTGGCGTATTCCATTCCTATTGAGTCTGTTACTGGTTATTGTTGGGCTGTTTATCCGCTTAAAAATTGATGAGTCACCGGTCTTTGCTCAGATAAGGGAGACAAAAGCAGAAGAATCACGTCCATTAGTTGAAGTTATCCGTGATTTTCCTGGTATTGTTGTCAAGGGGGTGTGTGCAAAACTGATTGAAGCTTGCACATTTGCAATGTTCACTGTGATTGTTTTGGCTTACGGTAAGGCGAACAATCTTGATGCAAATATTTTGATGGAGACAATGATCGTTGCGGTGATAATAGAAATCATTGCAATACCATTGATGGGATCGCTATGCGATAAGATTGGACGTAAACCAGTCTATATTATCGGCGCATTGCTGCAGGTCGTTATGATTATTCCTTTCTTCCTTGCGATTAATCAGGATAGTTTTTGGCTTACACAAATAGTAATGATCCTGGTGCTGAGTATTGGGCATAGTATGTGTTATGCACCTCAGGCTTCTTATTTCCCGGAGCTTTTCCCAACTCATATTCGCTGTAGCGGGATAGCATTAATTTGGCAACTTGGGTCGCTAATAGGTAGTGGGATTCTTGGTTTAGTAGCAGTAAAAATTCTGCAAGTAACAGGTGGGCATTACTATGGACTTGCCACTTATGTGATTGTACTTGGAGTTATCTCAATAATTGGTTTGTTGATGATGCCGGAAACGGCTCCGCAAAGACTTAACCGTGAATACCAGCAGTGGCAGAAACATTAATATCTTTTGGCGGCAGTATGCCGCCACATTCACCGCACTTGGTATATAACTCAATAAATGATGTCATACCAATTATGAAAAGCTTAATGCAAATCAAAACATATAACCCTACAGGCGTTACTCTGAGACAGTCCTGATTTCATAGATAAGTAGGCAATACCATGCAAAACAAGCTCTTAGCGGCAAAGGCTGCGCTTCCTGACTACGATCGTACCACACTGGTCCCACGTATTGTTCATCTGGGATTTGGCGCGTTTCATCGCGCACATCAGGGTGTTTATGCTGACATCCTGGCTGCAGAACACGGCAGTGACTGGGGTTATTGCGAAGTAAATCTGATTGGCGGTGAGCAGCAGATTGCCGATCTGAAACAGCAAGATTATCTGTATACCGTTGCGGAAATGTCTGCGGATGCGTGGACTGCCAGAGTCGTTGGTGTGGTGAAAAACGCGCTGCATGCGCAGGTAGATGGCCTGGAAAGCGTACTGGCTGCGATGTGCGAACCGCAGGTGGCGATCGTTTCTCTCACCATCACCGAAAAAGGATATTGCCACTCTCCGGCGACGGGGCAACTGATGTTAGACAACCCCATGATTGCCGCCGATTTGCAAAATCCAAAACAACCAAAAACTGCGCCAGGCGTGGTAGTTGAAGCTCTGGCGCGCCGCAAAGCTGCGGGGTTAGCCGCATTTACCGTGATGTCCTGCGACAACATGCCTGAAAACGGCCACGTGATGCGCAATGTCGTCACTGCGTATGCCCGGGCGGTAGATGCTGAACTGGCCACGTGGATCGAACAGCATGTGACGTTCCCGTCTACAATGGTTGACCGCATTGTTCCTGCGGTTACCCCGGAGACGCTGGACAAAATTGAACACATCACCGGGGTACGCGACCCGGCAGGCGTAGCCTGTGAACCGTTCCGTCAGTGGGTAATTGAAGATAACTTTGTCGCCGGTCGTCCGGCATGGGAAAAGGCCGGGGCGGAGCTGGTATCGGATGTGATTCCGTTTGAAGAGATGAAACTGCGTATGCTCAACGGCAGTCACTCTTTCCTTGCCTATCTTGGTTATCTGGCGGGTTATCAGCATATCAACGACTGCATGGAGGATGAAAATTATCGTCTTGCCGCACGAGCGTTGATGTTGCAGGAACAGGCGCCGACGCTGAAAGTGAAAGGTGTGGATCTGCAGCACTATGCCGATCTGCTCATTGAGCGCTACAGCAACCCGGCACTGCGTCACCGTACCTGGCAGATTGCGATGGATGGTAGCCAAAAACTACCGCAGCGTATGCTCGATTCAATTCGTTGGCACATTGCGCATGGCAGCCATTTTGCGCTGCTGGCACTGGGCGTAGCCGCCTGGATGCGCTATGTCGGCGGTGTGGATGAACACGGTCAGGCGATTGAAATCAGCGATCCGCTGTTGCCGGTGATCCAGACTGCGGTTCGCAGTAGTCACGAGGGGGAAGCACGCGTTCAGGCGTTACTGGCGATTGATGCCATTTTTGGTCGCGAATTACCGCAGGTAGAACTATTCAAAAACCAGGTCACAGAAGCCTATCTTGCTTTACTGGCTGAAGGGGCGAAGGCAACGGTTGCGAAGTATGCAGCAAAACTGAAGTAACGAAGGGCATCATTTATGACACCATCTGGCTTTCAGCGAGCCAGATGGTGCAGAGTTTTCTGGCATTCACACCAATTAGTTCATGCCCAAACGAATCAACTCGATAGGGGTATATTTACCTTCACACCCTTCGATTGCCACTGTTTTGCCACGGCGAATTTGCTCAGCGGTCAGGCCATCGGTGTCTATCGCTGTAATGCGGCCTGTGAGTCCGGTGCCACTAATCATGACGCGGCTGCCAGTGGTGATTGCGTTGCGGTTACGATCGTATGTTTTCATGGTGTTTTCTCCTTTCCAACTCACCGTCAAAGCCCGTGGGCCTCTGGTCCCACGTAACGGGCGCAATATAAATACGCTTCTCGCTAAGGATTTTTTTTGTTTTCGATCAAAATCACAGCTTTTTTTAGAGAGATGTGCAGGAGAGGGTAAACGCAGGACAACTCACCCCGCAGAGAGGTGAGCGTAATATTAATCTTCGCTGAACCAGTCGCTATTTTCCTGGCGAATAAGCTGCACAGACTCACCGATCTCCTGAAGGTGCAGCATCATTGCGCGCTCGACGCCGTCACCATCATGTTTTTCAAGTGCGGCAAAGATATCGTGATGCTGGCGAAGCAGCATTTCAGGAGGGGAAATATGATCCAGGCTCATATAGCGAACGCGGTCAATGGTGGCTTTAATATTCTCGACGGTGTCCCAGGCGAGCTGGCACTCGGCGATTAAAGCCAGTTTCTGATGAAACTCATCGTCAAGCTGGAAGAAATCATCAATTTGTTTTCGGTCAATCGCGATGCGCTGCTGATGCAGATTCTGTTCGAGCTGATAGCACTGTTTATCGGTGATCAGGGCGGCGGCGCGGCGGACCACGGCACATTCAATTGCCTGGCGAACAAAACAACCGTTTTGCACCTGCGATAACGAAATTTTGTTCACGTAGCTGCCACGCTGCGGACGGATCTGAATCAGACCGTTCTCTGCCAGTTTGATGAATGCCTCTCGTACCGGCTGGCGTGAAACATTGAAGCGTACGGAAACCTCTTTCTCCGACAGCGGCGTACCAGGCGCAATCAGACAATGCACGATATCGCGACGAAGAATACGGTAAATCTGCTGATTTACAGGCTGTGTAGGGTTGAGCTGCGTTTCTACGGTCATTCATTCTTACTTTTTAGAGAGTTAACCCGGATATTTTATCACTTATTTCAGGCTATCTATACCCGGCGCAAGGCCGGGCAGGGAAATTAGCTCCGATGGACACTCAGCCCGGCAAAAGACTGCGTGACCGGCATCATTTCAAGGGTGTTAATGTTGACATGAGCAGGTAACGAAGCCACCCACCATACCGCTTCTGTAACATCTTGCGGGGTCAACGCAGTGGTATTTTCGTAAGCTTTTTCAGCCTTGGCATCATCGCCTTTGAAACGCACGTTAGAGAATTCCGTACCGCCAACCAGACCTGGTTCAATGTCGGTAACACGAATCGCTGTCCCGTGTAAGTCAGTACGCAAGTTGAGACTAAACTGACGGACAAACGCTTTGGTCGCGCCATAAACGTTACCGCCGGCGTATGGCCAGCTACCGGCGGTAGAGCCGATATTGATAATATGTCCACGATTGCGCTCAACCATACCAGGCAGCACGGCACGGGTCATATAAACCAGGCCTTTGTTGTTGGTATCGATCATGTTTTCCCAGTCTTCAATGCTGGCCTTGTGGGCAGGCTCGAGGCCCAGCGCCAGACCCGCGTTGTTGACCAGAACATCAATATCGCGCCATTCAGCAGGTAAGGACGCCAGCATCTCTTCAATCGATGCGCGATTACGTACGTCCAGTTGCGCGATATAGAGTCGGTCACCCAGCTCATCTTTGAGTTCCTGCAGGCGCTCCTGGCGGCGTCCGGTGGCAATAACTTTATGTCCATTCTCAATAAAACGACGCGTAATGCACTCACCAAAACCTGCGGTTGCTCCGGTTACTAAAACGATCATCTCACTGTTCCTCAACGCTTTTTATGTAGTACTACCATAGCACGTCATTTCTGTTCAGAGCTATTCCTGGTTAACAGGATTGCGGTCGATTCCCGGGAAGTCTACTCTGGTAAACAAATCGTTTTCAGGAGTGAAAGATGTCGTTAACGAATCCTTTTTTACACCACAGCACATTGCCGTATCAGGCGCCGCAGTTTGATCAGATTGACGTGCAGCATTATCGTCCGGCGTTTGATGAGGGCGTGCGGCAAAAACGCGCAGAGATCGAGGCGATTGTACACAATCCTCAGGATCCTGATTTCGCCAATACTCTCCAGGCGCTTGAACAAAGTGGCGCATTGCTCACGCGCGTAACCAGCGTTTTCTTCGCGATGACGTCGGCGCACACCAACGATGAACTACAGCGCCTTGACGAAGCGTTCTCAGCAGAACTGGCGGGGCTTGCCAATGATATCTACCTTGATGGTGCGCTTTTCGCCCGCGTCGAGGCTGTCTGGCAACGACGTCATACATTAGGTTTGGATAGCGAATCATTGCGCCTGGTGGAGGTCATTTACCAGCGTTTTGTACTGGCAGGCGCCCGTCTGAATGAGGCCGACAAAGCACGCCTCAAAGCGCTCAATACCGAGTCAGCCACGCTGACCAGTCAGTTTAATCAGCGTCTGCTGGCGGCGAACAAGTCCGGTGCTTTGGTGGTGGATGATGTCCGGCGGCTTGACGGGCTTAGCGCAGAAGAACTTGCCGTTGCCGCTGAGGCTGCAAAAGAAAAGGGGCTCGAATCACGTTGGGTTATTCCGTTATTGAATACCACTCAACAACCGGCGCTTGCCGTGTTACGCGATCGCCAGATCCGTGAAGAACTGTTTACCCAGGCGTGGACGCGGGCTGAACATGATGACGATAACGATACCCGGGCTATTATTCAGCGTCTGGTCGACATCCGCATGCAACAGGCGAAATTACTTGGTTTTGCCAATTATGCGGCCTGGAAAATCGCCGACCAGATGGCTAAAACGCCTGAAGCGGCACTTTCGTTTATGCGGGCGATCGTTCCGGCCGCGCGCCAGCGTGCGTTGGATGAGCAGGCAGAAATCCAGAAAGTCATCGATCAAGAGCAGGGAGGGTTTAGTGTCAGGGCCTGGGACTGGGCATTTTATGCTGAGCAGGTCCGCCGTGAGAAATACGCCCTTGATGAGGCACAGCTTAGACCTTACTTTGCTCTGGATACGGTGTTGAACGAGGGCGTTTTCTGGACGGCCAATCAGCTCTTTGGTATCAAATTCGTTGAGCGATTCGACATTCCGGTTTATCACCCGGACGTGCGGGTATGGGAAATTTTCGACCACGACGGCGTAGGACTGGCGTTGTTTTACGGTGATTTCTTCGCCCGTGAATCAAAAAGCGGCGGGGCATGGATGGGCAATTTTGTTGAGCAATCGGAGCTGAACGAAACCCGACCGGTTATTTACAACGTCTGTAATTATCAAAAACCCGCAACGGGCAAGCCCGCGTTACTGCTGTGGGATGATGTCATTACGTTGTTCCATGAATTTGGCCACACGTTACACGGTCTGTTTGCCACTCAGCGTTATGCCACGCTTTCAGGGACTAACACACCGCGTGATTTTGTCGAGTTTCCTTCGCAGATTAACGAACACTGGGCGAGCCATCCGCAGGTTTTTGCCCGATTTGCCCGTCATGTCGAAACCGGAAAGCCAATGCCGCAGGCGTTGCGGGATAAAATGCAGCGGGCCAGCCTGTTCAATAAAGGCTACGATATGACCGAACTGCTCAGTGCCGCATTGTTGGACATGCGTTGGCACAGTCTGGAAATGAGCGCGTCATCTTATTCGGTTGATCAATTCGAGCAGCAGGCGCTGGCGGCAGAAGATCTGGATCTTCAGGCCGTGCCGCCTCGTTATCGCAGCAGTTATTTTGCCCATATTTTTGGCGGTGGCTATGCCGCGGGTTATTACGCCTATTTATGGACGCAAATGCTGGCCGATGACGGTTATCAGTGGTTTGTAGAGCAGGGCGGATTAACCCGCGAAAACGGGCAGAAATTCCGCGAAGCGATTTTGTCCCGCGGGAACAGTACTGATTTAGCTGAGCTTTATCGCCAGTGGAGCGGGCGCGATCCCCGCATGGAGCCGATGCTGGCACATCGTGGTTTGAGCGCGTAAGCATTTTTAGATCTTGCGCAGAGCCGGGCGTGATGCCCGGTCTTATCTTATGTTCATTACTGAAACTGATAAGGTTTATTCTCAAAATAAAAAATTTACATAAGTTTTCTTTTTTGTCGTTAAGATGATTGCATCAGAAACGTTCGAACAGGGAGGAAGATCGTGATGATGAGAAATACTACGGAAATAGATGCAATCTTGATCGAGTTAAACAAGTCCATTGATGCCCACTATAAATGGCTGGTGAATATGTTCCGTTGCGCAGTAACCTCGAATGCTACGCAACCGGATATCATGGGTGACAACGCGCATTTCGTTTGTCAATTTGGACAGTGGCTTAATAATCAATCGCTGCGCAATGAAGATGATTGTAGCTATGTGAATAAGATAAATAATGTTCACGAAAAAATGCACTTATCAGGGAAGGATTTGCTATCGGCAATACTGGAGACACGTAGTTATCCATGGCATTTCACCAAATTTGAGGATGCGTTACTGGCATTTACGTCTGCTGTGATGGACTATAAAATATATTTGCTGAGTATCCGCAGTAATATCGACATATTAACAGGCTTACCAGGCAGAAGAATGCTCGATGAGTCTTTTGACCAACAGTTAATCGATGCCGGGCCGCTTAATCTTTATATATTGCTACTGGATATCGACCGTTTTAAACACGTTAATGATACGTATGGTCATCTTGTGGGGGACGTGGTATTACGCGCTCTGGCTGCAAATTTTCTGGCATGGACGCGATATGATGAAGTTGCGTACCGCTACGGTGGCGAAGAATTTATTATCATCATCCGAACCAAAACTGACGAGCAGGCCCGCCAGGCAGGGTTGCGATTGTGTCAGCTTGTAGGCCAGCAAAAAATCCCCTACGCAGATGGAGAGATCGCCATCACCGTAACGGCCGGTATCACCAGAGCTCAGCGGGATGAAAAATTAGATACCGCTCTTGGACGGGCAGACAGAGCGATGTACCAGGGAAAACAGAGCGGCAGGAATCGCTGTATGTTTATGGATGAACGCGAGCAGATCACGCTGGTTAACGCCAGTGATGGGCCTTCGTTCCACCTTAGCGCGTGAGATTTACCTAAGCCGTTTTGTGTTAGTTGCGTTTCGTTTAGCTTTCATTGGGGTTGCCGATGCTAGGTTAGCAGACTATCCGTTATCTTCGCAGGGAATTGCCAGATAGCGTATAAAGCAAAACACAAATCTATCCATGCAAGCATTTACCGCTGGTTTATCCGGCGGTTTTTTTTATCTGTGGCCAGGGAAAAGGTGCCGGAAAGGCGATGCAGGTAAAAAAATGGCCCCTTGTGCAGTGACGCGACAAGGGGCCGGTTCGGTTCAGGACTATCGCCGTTCATCAATCATCCCATCTGTGGCTAAAATACGCGGCCAGGAAACCGGAAAATAAAATAATTCCCAGAACAGCCATAAAAATATTCATATTACCCAGCATAGTAAATGCTCCTTTATCTGTGAGTTTCCTCTCTTACCTTAAGTTCACCTCGCTTATGACTATAGTAGCAATTGCAACTTAAACAAAGGCTGAACTGTGTGATTATTTCGTCTGAAATGTAAAAAATTGACGCGATTTCGTCGGGGGAAATAAATAATAGTGACAAGGCGCGCTTATCCTTGCGCAAATTAACCACGATTTTATGCTGAGTTCCACAGTCATTGCTATGCGAACCCGACGCAAATTGTTGCACGTTTATAATGCAACGCTGTCTCATGGTGGTTCAATTTTCCTGGCGATCCCCCTTCTTGATGAAATGTTTTCATCCAGTTACTGAGTTATACGATTCTAATGCCTTGATTCTATATGATGTTTTAATATCTGGCATCGTTTTTGCCTTATCACTTCTGAATCCCCTTAATTTGCACTGTTTTGTCTGCCCGGCTGCACCGGAGCATTCAGCGAATCTAATTTCAGGAGTGAAACTATGCAGCGTCGTACATTTTTAAAAGCTTTTGCGTTATCGGCCTCCGTTATGGCAATGGGCATGAGTTTTAGCGTCCAGGCGGCTGACACTATTAAAGTGGGCATCATGCATTCGTTATCCGGAACGATGGCGATTTCCGAAACGCCGTTGAAAGATGTGGCGTTGATGACTATTGACGAAATCAATGCGCAGGGCGGCGTGTTGGGCAAAAAGCTGGAGCCGGTTGTGGTTGATCCGGCCTCGAACTGGCCCTTATTTGCTGAAAAAGCCCGACAGTTGCTGAGTCAGGACAAAGTGGCGGCGGTGTTCGGGTGCTGGACATCGGTTTCGCGTAAATCGGTGTTACCGGTATTCGAGGAGTTAAATGGTTTGCTGTTTTATCCGGTGCAGTATGAAGGCGAGGAAATGTCGCCTAACGTCTTCTATACCGGCGCGGCGCCTAATCAGCAGGCGATTCCGGCGGTTGAGTATCTGATGAGTGAGGATGGCGGTGGTGCGAAACGCTTCTTCCTGCTGGGGACTGATTATGTTTATCCGCGCACGACTAACAAAATTCTCCGTGCCTTTTTGCATTCGAAAGGCGTTGCCGATAAAGACATCGAAGAGGTGTACACCCCGTTCGGACACAGTGATTATCAGACCGTTGTCGCCAGTATCAAAAAATTCGCCGCAGGGGGAAGAACGGCGGTGGTCTCAACCATCAACGGTGATTCTAACGTTCCATTCTATAAAGAGTTAGCGAACCAGGGTCTGAAAGCCACCGATGTTCCGGTAGTGGCCTTCTCCGTAGGTGAGGAAGAATTACGCGGTATTGATACGAAACCGTTGGTAGGCAACCTTGCCGCCTGGAACTACTTTGAGTCTGTCGATAATGCGGCTAACAAGAAGTTTGTCGCGGATTACCGGGCGTATGCCAAAGCGCACAAATTACCGAATGCGGATTCGGTTGTGACAAACGACCCAATGGAAGCCACCTGGGTTGGTCTACATATGTGGGCACAGGCAGTAGAAAAAGCCGGAACTACCGATGTGGATAAAGTCCGTGCTGCAATGGCAGGGCAATCATTCGCCGCGCCATCTGGCTTTACCCTCACGATGGATGCCACCAACCATCACCTGCATAAACCCGTCATGATTGGCGAGATTGAAGGCAACGGTCAGTTTAACGTGGTGTGGCAAACCGATGAGCCGGTCCGTGCCCAGCCGTGGAGCCCGTATATCGCCGGCAATGATAAAAAATCTGAACAACCCGTGAAAACCGCCAGCAACTGATCTTATGCCCTCCTGCGGGAGGGCAACGCTTGGGAGAATGCTCATGAAAGCCATGCGCTTTATTCGTGGTGTGATGTTGCTGACGTGGTTTTTGCCGTGGATAGCGCAGGCATCAGATGCCGATACTTTTACCGCTGCCAACCGGACGCAGCAGGCTGTCTTACTTGAACAGTGGGCGACAAATCCTGACCTTAAGCGTTTACCCGTGCTTAAGGCGCTGCGAGATGAAAATCTGCTGACCGATAGCGCGAAAAATGCGTTTGTCATGGATGGGGCGCAAGCACAACCGTTGGGGAGGGCAACAGGTCCTGACGGTGAGCTAAAAAAAGTCCGGCTGACTAACCGGCTGCGCAATCTGGTTGCCGGAACGTTGGCCGTTCATCAACTTTTAAGTGACAGTGTCACTGAAAGGAGCGCCGCAGCCAGGATATTACAGCGTGAGGCTCAGCCTGGCATGCTGTCATTTTTGCAGCAACGACTGGCGCAGGAACCGGATGCTAATGTGAAATCCGCCCTGGTTATTGCTCTGGCTAACCTGCGACTGACCAGTACCTCGCCCGAGGTCAGGCGGCAGGCAATTGAACAGTTGGGGGCGTCAAATGACCCTGAAACCCAGGCGAAATTACAACCCTTCACCCGTGCAGAACATGAGCCTGATGCCCGCGTTCGCGCTGCCGCCAACGAAAGTCTAAATTCTATCGCGCATCGCATGAAGATTGGCGATCTTCTTGGTCAAGCCTTTATGGGGTTGTCTCTGGGCTCTATTTTGCTGTTGGCGGCGTTAGGGCTGGCGATTACTTACGGGCTGCTGGGTGTCATCAATATGGCGCATGGCGAGATGTTGATGCTCGGCGCTTACTGTACCTGGATGGTGCAACAGCTGATGGGGCAGTTTCTTCCGCAATGGTTAGCCTGGTACCCGGTCATTGCGCTTCCGGTCGCCTTTTTACTTACCGCGGCAGTAGGAATGCTGCTGGAGCGCGGTGTGATCCGCCATTTATATGGCCGTCCGCTTGAAACACTACTGGCTACATGGGGGATCAGCCTGATGCTGATCCAGTTGGTGCGAATGACCTTTGGTGCACAAAATCTCGAGGTCGCCAATCCGACATGGCTTTCCGGGGGGATTCAGGTCTATGCCAATCTGATTTTGCCGTGGAACCGAATTGTGGTGCTTGGCTTTGCCATGCTGGTGCTGTTCTTCACCTGGTTATTGCTGAATAAGACCCGTCTTGGGCTGCGCGTGCGCGCGGTGACGCAAAACCGCAATATGGCGGCCTGCTGCGGCGTGCCCACCGGGCGAGTCGATATGCTGGCCTTTGGGCTGGGTTCAGGGATTGCCGGGCTGGGTGGCGTGGCGCTGTCGCAGTTGGGTAACGTGGGGCCAGAACTGGGGCAAAGTTACATTATTGATTCGTTTCTGGTGGTGGTGCTTGGCGGCGTTGGACAACTCGCCGGGAGTGTGGTGGCGGCGTTTGGTCTCGGGATCTTCAATAAAATTCTTGAGCCTCAGGTGGGGGCTGTGCTCGGCAAAATTATGATCCTGGTGCTGATCATTCTGTTTATCCAGAAACGACCTCAGGGACTTTTCGCATTGAAAGGGAGGGTTATTGACTAATGACTATGCCAATGACATTAACGCTGGCACGAAAAGCGCCGCGCGTGACGCGCATCCTGGGGCTGTTTTTGCTGCTGGTGCTCATTATTCTGCCATTTCTGGCGCTGCTCCCGGTAGATCATCCGCTGGCAATCTCCGTCTGGACACTAACGCTGGCTGGGAAAATCCTGTGCTATGCCATTGTGGCGGTCGCACTGGATCTGGTGTGGGGCTATGCCGGAATGCTCTCACTGGGTCATGGCATTTTCTTTGCGCTGGGGGGATATGCGATGGGGATGTACCTGATGCGTCAGGCCTCCGGCGAAGGACTACCGGCTTTTATGTCGTTTCTGTCGTGGACCGAACTGCCCTGGTTCTGGTGGGGAACGCAACATTTTATCTGGGCCATGCTGCTGGTTGTGCTGGTGCCCGGCCTGCTGGCGCTGGTGTTTGGCTGGTTTGCCTTTCGCTCAAAAATCAAGGGCGTCTATTTCTCCATCATGACTCAGGCCCTGACTTTCGCTGGCATGTTGCTGTTTTTCCGTAACGAAACCGGGTTTGGTGGAAATAACGGTTTCACCGGATTTACCACTATTCTGGGATTCCCCGTGACCGCGACCTCAACCCGTATCGCGCTATTTCTGGCGACGGTGATGCTTTTAGTGCTGGCGTTATGGCTGGGACTGGCGCTGGCGCGCAGTAAGTTTGGTCGTATCCTGACCGCCGTGCGCGATGCCGAAAATCGGCTGATGTTCTGTGGCTATGATCCGAAAGGCTTCAAGCTGCTGGTATGGACGCTTTCCGCTGTGCTGTGCGGGCTGGCAGGTGCGCTGTATGTTCCGCAGGTGGGCATTATTAACCCCAGTGAAATGTCGCCGACCAACTCGATTGAAGCGGCGATTTGGGTCGCCCTCGGTGGTCGCGGAACCCTGATTGGCCCGGTTTTTGGCGCTGTGTTGGTGAACGGCGCTAAAAGTCTGTTTACGGTAATCATGCCTGAATACTGGCAACTGTTTCTTGGCCTGATTTTTATTGGCGTTACGCTGTTTTTACCCCGTGGCGTGATTGGTCTGTTTCGCAAAGGAGACAAATAATGCAGCCAGATGAAGGTCTTTTTACCCGCCAGTTGCCAGGGGACAGATTTCGCAATCAAACCGACCCGGTATTGCAGCTGGAAAAAATCAACGTGAACTTCGATGGGTTTCAGGCGCTAACGGATCTCACACTTGATATTGGCGTAGGGGAACTGCGCTGCATTATTGGTCCTAATGGTGCCGGAAAAACGACGTTGATGGATGTCATTACCGGCAAAACCAGACCGCAAAGCGGCCGCGCGATTTACGATCAGTCGATTGATTTAATGGAGTTTGATTCTATCGCCATTGCGCGTCAGGGGATTGGACGAAAATTTCAGAAGCCCACGGTATTTGAAGCATTAACAGTGGTGGAGAATCTGGAGCTGGCACTGAAAAACGATAAATCCGTTTGGGGGTCTTTACGGGCGCGCCTTTCGGGTGAACAGCGGGACCGCATCGATGAAATGCTGGTGTTGTTGCGCTTGGGAAACGATCGAGAACGCCGTACCGGGCTGCTTTCGCACGGGCAAAAGCAGTTTCTTGAGATCGGCATGTTGCTGGTCCAGGAGCCGCATTTGCTGCTGCTGGATGAGCCGGCAGCGGGGATGACGGATGCGGAGACGGAATACACCGCGGAACTGTTTCGCCAGCTTGCCGGGAAGCACTCGCTGATGGTGGTTGAGCATGATATGGGGTTTGTCGAGACAATTGCTGACCACGTTACGGTATTGCATCAAGGGCGAGTGCTGGCTGAAGGCAGCCTGCGCGATGTGCAGGCCAATGAGCAGGTTATTGAAGTTTATCTTGGACGGTAAGGAGGGCTGATGCTGCAGGTAAATGAACTGAATCAATACTATGGCGGCAGCCATATTCTGCGCGGCGTGAGCTTTGAGGCGCGTATCGGCGAGGTGACGTGTTTGCTGGGGCGTAACGGCGTGGGAAAAACAACGCTCTTAAAATGCCTGATGGGACTTATTCCTGCCCGCAGTGGAAGCGTGCTCTGGCAGGAGAAAAATGTCACGTACTGGAAACCACATCAACGGGTCAGAGCCGGTGTAGCGTACGTGCCGCAGGGACGCGATATTTTTCCGCGTCTGACAGTGGAAGAGAACTTGCTGCTGGGCCTTTCCCGCTTTTCAGCACAGGACGCCCGGCGCGTGCCGGATGATATTTACGCGCTATTTCCAGTGCTACAGGAGATGAAGTATCGACGGGGCGGAGATTTGTCCGGTGGACAGCAGCAGCAACTGGCTATTGGACGGGCGCTGGCCAGTCGCCCGCAGTTGTTGATCCTTGATGAGCCGACCGAGGGGATCCAGCCGTCAGTAATTAAAGAGATTGGTCAGGTTATTTCTCACCTGGCGCATCGGGGTGATATGGCCATTTTGCTGGTGGAACAGTTCTATGATTTTGCGCAGCAGCTGGCTGACAAATATCTGCTTATGTCGCGCGGAAGTATTATTCAAAGCGGTTCCGGCGAGAATATGGAATCCGAGGGAGTACGAGGGCTGGTGGCCATTTGAGATACGCGACAGAACCACTATGGATCTGTCGCGATAACAATCAGCAGACCGCCGTCTGATCCCAGGGTTTGGCGCGCATACCCTTTATCATTAACGCCCAGGCAAGGACAATCGCCACTATCAACGCCACAAACAGCGACCATGGCGGTAATGTGGTCAAAATGACGCCGCTGACCAATGGGTTTACCGCGGCGCCAAGCCAGCCCAGCGACTGGGCGGAAAAATAGCTGGCTTTCATGCCGGCCGGGGCGATGTTATCGATCAGCATGTATTCACCCGGGGCGTAAATAACTTCGCCGATCGTGAAAAGGGCCGCAGAAATACCCCAGAACCATAAGCTATTGCCGGAAAACATGAAGCCAACCAGACCGAGCACAAAGAAGATTGTGCCTACTGTCATCAGCGGTCGAATGTTAGCGGCAGTGATCCTGCGTCCAAGGGCATATTGCAGCGATACCACAATTGCGGCATTGACGGGCAGAACGACCGCTACCACTTTTTCGGCAAAATCACCGTTGGCCACCACCATCACGTATTGTGAAATACAGGAGGCAAATGCGCCTCCAACAAATGACGCCAGAAATGCCGACAACGTAAACCAACATAGTGCTCTGTCGCGCAGGAGCACCGAGGGTGACCAAACCGCGGCGTTTGAACCTTCTGATACTACCGTTGAACGTTTTACCCACGTCTGGATAAACACCAGTGGTAAAGCCGAGCAGGCGGCCGCCAGCCAGAACGGTAAGTTAATACTTTGCATCACCAGCAGGGTGCCCAGCGGGGGGCCAACGGTCCAGCCGATGTTCAGCACGGTATAGTTAAGCGAGAAAATTTTCGTTTTGTTGGTGGCAGAGAGATTATCGGCAAACCAGGCCTTCAGCACCGTTGCGAAGACGGAGTAGGCGCAGTTGATCAGGGCGAAGAGCAGCACCACCACCACGACGTTATGCACCAGTGGGATCGCAATAAAACCAGAGGCAAAGCCGCAGATAGCCAGCAGCATGTAGCGTTTTTTATCGAACTTGTCGGCCAGAATACCAAAGCCGAGGCTGAAAACGACGCCAATAGTCAGGGCGACCGTCATCGCATAACCGATCAGATCGACGCTCAGGTTATACTGCCGACTGAGGTAAATCGTCATGAATGGCAGCGTAGCGCCGCGCCCAATGGTTAATAACAAGGATGATGCAAGTAACGCGAGAGTGGACCGTCTCAGAGAGATATTCATTTTCCTGCCCGACAATGCATGTTGTTATGTTTTTTTTAGATATCAGAAACAAATAGCATGGTAAAAGTGTGATGTACACTCAATAAGTTGTCGGAAAATGCCCTCAATAGCCTACCTGAATTAATGATCTGTTCCGGTACAATGATTTCCGTTACCTTAACTTGTTTACAAAAATTTAATATTTGCAAGGGCGGTGGTATGTCACGTAAAGACGGGTTGTTAGCGTTGCTGGTCGTTGTCGTTTGGGGCCTGAACTTTGTCGTCATTAAAGTTGGCCTGCACAATATGCCGCCATTGATGCTGGCAGGATTGCGATTTTTACTGGTGGCATTTCCGGCGATATTCTTTATTGCCCGCCCGAAAATCCCGCTTTCGCTGTTACTCGGTTATGGCCTGACCATCAGTTTTGGGCAGTTCGCGTTTCTCTTTAGCGCCATCAAATTCGGTATGCCTGCCGGGTTAGCTTCGCTGGTATTACAAGCTCAGGCGTTTTTCACCATCATTCTGGGGGCATTCGCTTTTGGCGAGCGTTTGCAGGGGAAACAGCTGGTAGGGATTGCGCTGGCCGTCTTTGGCGTACTGGTATTGATTGAAGCTAGTCTGAACGGGCAGCATGTCGGCATGCTCGGTTTTATGCTGACGCTGGCGGCGGCGCTAAGCTGGGCCTGCGGCAATATCTTTAACAAAAAAATAATGCAGCACACGTCGCGTCCGGCTGTGATGTCCCTGGTCGTGTGGAGCGCTTTAATTCCCATTATCCCGTTCTTTTTGGCATCCGCACTGCTAGATGGTCCGACACAAATTGTGCAGAGCCTGGTGGCGATAGATATGATCACCATTTTGTCACTGGTTTATCTGGCGTTTGTGGCGACCATTGTGGGTTACGGAATCTGGGGTTCATTACTTGGGCGTTATGAAACCTGGCGGGTAGCGCCGCTGTCGCTGTTAGTGCCCGTTGTCGGTCTGGCAAGTGCAGCTGTGTTGCTGGATGAAACGCTGACGGGTTTGCAACTGCTGGGTGCGCTGCTGATTATGGCTGGGCTGTATATTAATGTGTTTGGCTTTCGTTTGCGCAAGATAGCGCAGGTGAGAGGGTAATAAAAAGCCCCGCGGTGGCGGGGCAAAAACGAATTACAGGTTGCGCGTATTGTAATAAGGCACCCCCAATTCGTCGGACTTATCGCTGCCGGCACCCATATGATTAAAATCGAACGGGGACTGATCGTGCGCAGGGGGCATAATCATTGCGTCACGACTGTTCTGGGTGGCGGGTTGCGCAGTCTGTTCCGCCATGCTCTGGCCCGAAACAACCAACAGCAGGGCCAGCATCGCATAAGACAGAATTTTCATCATTTCCTCGGTTACGTCGTTAACTGGCGATTAGCAATTACACTGATTGAGCGGAAGCAAATAGCGTGATTCGCCGTGCATATTGGTCATACGGTATTTATGCGGCGGAACATCAAAATAGTTTTTGAACGTTCTGGTCAGCGTTTGCTGAGATTCAAAGCCGTAACGCTCCGCCAGATATAGAATCGGCTCGTTACTTTCTTTTAATTTTTGCGCTATTTCAGTCATTTTACGGCTGCGGATGTATTGACCCAGTGAATGACCGGTTTCTTTTTTAAACATCCGTTGCAGGTGCCATTTGGAGTAACCTGAACGCTCAGACACTTTTTCCAGCGAGAGCGGTGATTCAAGGTTATTTTCGATCCAGTCCAAAATGCTATGAATAGTGATTGTGTCAGTATTGCGTCTGGACATCGTCATACCTCTTTTCTGTTTACGGCAGGATTCTCTTAAGCAAATGCTCAAGCGTGGCTACTTCATCCGCCGTTAAGTTTTTTGTTAGTTCCTGGTGCAGGTCTTGCCCGACTAATTGGTGACACTGCTCGCAAATTGCTGCGCCATGCTCGGTGAGTTTCACCAGCACGCCACGCTTATCATGTGGATTCGGAAGCCTTTCTATCCAGCCTTTACAGGCCAGCCTGTCCAGCATCCGCGTCAGGGCGCCAAGATCGACAGACAGCACTTTTTTCAATTCGACAGGGGTAATACACACCGCACAACGGATGGAGCAGAGCACTTTGAACTGTGATGCTGTGATATCCAGCGGTGACAGATAGTCGTTTAGCAAACGATCTTTTTTCTGATTAACCATATAGATCAAACGACCCAGTGGGATGATTTCGTTAAACAGATCACTGGTGCTTTTCACAATGGTTGCCCTGGCAAGTAGTTAGTCACGGCTGATATTATTGCTTAGGCAAATATAAGTCAAATGAATGGGTCGGCAAATGCCACGTTTTGCTAAATCAGCAGGCTCATCAACTGACGTATATAATTTTAACGGTCTGATAATTATGGGTTATAGGCGCGGGCGAAAAATGAATCCTTACACCGTGAAAATGGCTTATCACTCGGCTTTCACCTTATACTTGCCGTTGACGATTAACGCACAGGAAAGATGACATTATGATGGACTTGTTTAAAGCAATAGGGCTGGGGCTGGTAGTCCTGTTACCGTTGGCAAACCCGTTAACCACCGTGGCGTTGTTTCTTGGCCTTGCCGGTAATATGAACAGCGCAGAGCGTAACCGTCAGTCCCTGATGGCGTCTGTGTATGTGTTTGCCATCATGATGGTGGCGTACTATGCCGGGCAGCTGGTGATGAATACCTTCGGGATTTCGATCCCCGGATTACGTATTGCAGGTGGGTTAATCGTTGCGTTTATCGGTTTTCGGATGTTGTTTCCACAGCAGAAGGCGCATGAGTCTCCAGAGGCGAAAAGCAAATCAGAGGAGCTGGAAGACGAACCGACTGCCAATATTGCATTTGTACCGCTGGCAATGCCAAGCACCGCCGGTCCGGGTACGATAGCCATGATTATCAGCTCGGCATCAACCGTACGTCATGGTTCCGAATTTCCTGATTGGGTAATTATGGTTGCGCCGCCGATAATTTTTGCGGTTGTCGGCGTTATCCTGTGGGGTTGTTTACGCAGTTCCGGTGGGATTATGCGTTTGGTAGGCAAAGGCGGTATAGAAGCTATTTCGCGCCTGATGGGCTTCCTGCTGGTGTGTATGGGCGTGCAGTTTATTATTAACGGTGTGCTGGAAATTATTAAAAGTTACGCTTAAAAAAACGGGCCCGGTATTGTCTTATACCAGGCCCGTTTTTTATGAATGCTGTGGCTGCTCTTCGAGCGATATCGGCCATTTGCGAAAGATTATCACCGACCATACCAACGCAACAACGGCAGGTACTGCGCCTGTATAACCAATCGTTGACATCGACCAGTGTAAACTCACCTGATTACCCACCAGCGCGCCAGCGCCAATGCCGATATTAAAGATACCGGAGAACAGTGCCATTGCGACATCGGTGGCATCCGGGGCCAGCGCCAGCACTTTTACCTGCATGCCAAGACCGATCAACATAATAGCAATGCCCCAGAAAATACTGAGGATAGCGAGGTGCATTTCGCTGTCAGCGGCTGGCAATAGGAGCACCAGGCATACCGTCAGCAGGGCAATGGCGCTACTGATGAGTATGGAAGCATGTAGATTACCCAGTTTGCCAAATATCACACTACCAATAATACCCGCGCCGCCCAGAATCAGTAGCAGCACGGTAGCAAAGTTGGCGCTCAGTCCGGCGACGGTCTGTACAAACGGTTCAATGTAGCTATAAGCCGTGTAGTGGGCGGTGACCACAATCACCGTCAGCACATACAGGCTCATCAACGCCGGACGGTGGAATAACACCGGCAAACTTTTAAGTGAACCGGAGTGTTCGCTGGGCAATTTAGGCAGTAACTTAATCAGGCAAAGCAGGGTGACTAACGCCCCCATGCCGATAGCAAAGAATGTGGTGCGCCAGCCAAAATACTGACCGACGATACGCCCGATAGGCAGACCCAGCACCATTGCCAGTGCGGTGCCGGTAGCAATCAGGCTAAGCGCCTGCGCACGTTTTCCTGCCGGGGCCAGGCGAATTGCCAGCGATGCGGTAATGGACCAGAAAATAGCGTGTGCAAAGGCGATACCAATACGGCTAATCACCAGCACGGTGAAATTCCATGCCAGGAAAGAGAGCACATGGCTGGCAATAAACACCACAAACAGACAGATCAGGAGCTTGCGTCGTTCCATCTGGCTGGTAAGCAGCATGAAGGGAAGCGACATTAAGGCAACAACCCAGGCGTAGATTGTCAGCATGATCCCGACCTGCGCGGTCTGCATATTAAAACTTTGCGCGATGTCGGACAGCAAACCGACAGGGACAAACTCTGTGGTATTGAAAATAAAACCGGCAATGGCAAGCGTAACTACACGTAGCCACGCCACCTTGCGGGAAACAGTGTCTGTTGTCATATCGATAAATCGGGTTAACTGCGAAAAGGAGAGGCATCGATCTTAAAACGTTTTCTGGCGAAAATACAATCATTTTGTGATTGAGATCACGTTGTTTGGCTGGGGAAGACGGTTGCCTATGAGAGGAGTGCGTAACCCCGGCCAGTACGATGACTGACCGGGAAAACCGCAAGCGCGCGGGATTAGTGCTGTTGTGCTTCTTTCATACACAGTGCTTCATGTTCACTGTCGATAATTGGTTCAACTTTACCCATCAAAAACAGATAGTTCAGAATCCCTACCACGACTAATGCGGCTGAAAAAACCAGCGCCCAGGTAAATGAACCCGTGGCGGCAACGATCGCCCCTGTAATTATCGGCCCTACAGCGCCGCCCATGTTGGAAACGGTATTCTGCAATCCAGCCACGATCGAGACGCTGTTTTTAGGCGCAACGTCTCCTGGGAGCGCCCATACCTGTGATGCGGCGACCGTGGTACCAGATTTTGCGACGCACAGTAAAAAGACGGTCATATACACCGAGTCGGTAAAGGGGGCAAAACCAATGCATAACGCCATCAACAAACCAATGGTCAGAAAGAGTTTACGCGTAGCCGTCAGTGACAAAATTCGCTTATGCACCATACGGTCAGATGCCCAGCCGGCGATGACCTCGATCACCATTCCGCAGAGTAACGGCAATGCGGCAACCATTCCCATTTTAATGAAATCCATACCTTTGTCTTTTACCAGATAAGTAGGCAACCAGGTAATAAAGAAATAGGAAGTATAGTTGATGGTAAAGAAACCAATACACATCGCCCAGATATTGCGATAACGCAGCAATTTATACCAGCGCATAGGCAGCACAGATTTATCACCGTGCTTTTGTTTTTGACCTTCACGAATATGCTTAACTTCGCTGGTGCTGATTTTTTTGTGGTCTTCTGGATTTTCCGTATAAATAAAATACCAGGCAATAACCCAGATAATCCCGACGCTACCAATGATGAGAAACGTCATTCGCCAGTCAAACTGGTAAATCATCCAGACGATCAGCGGCATTGCCACCGCGCCGCCGAATTTAGAGGCGCTGTCAAAGAGTCCGGAAACGGTCGCTCTCTCACTGTCAGGGAACCAGCGAGCCGCGATGCCTGCGTTGCTTGGGTATGCCGCGGCTTCACCGACACCGAGGGCAAGCCGCAAGGCGAGGAGTGATTTAAATCCGGTGGCTAATCCCATCATAGACGTGGCGATTGACCACCATGCAACGGCAAAACCCAATCCTTTTTTCTGCCCGAAGCGGTCGGCAAACCAGCCTGCGGGTATTTGTAAGAGCGAGTATGACCAGAAGAAAGCTGCCATTATAAAACCCATCATTTCAGGGTCGAGTTTTAGTTCGTCGATGAGATGCGGGGCAGCCGCAGATAATACCGTTCGGTCAATATAATTAATTGCAATAGCAAGCCACATTAATCCCGCAATCCACCAGCGGATTCGGGATTTCTCTGCAAAATTATTCATATATCAGGCCCATGGTAGATGTTCATTTTTATTATTGTGGGAAGGCTACAGTATTCTCCACAATGTTATAATTCATTCATGATATTTTTCGGTTTATGCTGATGTATGACAGACTCAATAATATTATGAACACATTGCTCGCCAATATTGCTGATGGCGCCCTCGGTGTATCCTGCAATGTGTGCGGTGGGAATGAAGTTATCGAGGGAAAACAAGGGATGCGAATCGCATGGCTCATGTAAAAAGACATCGGCGGCAGCTCCTTTAATCACCCCTTCGGTCAACGCCTGCAGCAGATCCTCCTCATTCACTACGCCGCCCCGCGACACGTTGATGAGATAACTGCTGGGCTTCATTTTATTAATACGCGCGAAATCAAAGAGATCTTTGGTTTCAGGGGTAAGAGGCGTATGCAGGGTTATGAAATCGCTTTGTTCCGTTAATTCGTCGAGCGAGACGTACTCAACCCGATTCTCTTTGGCAAACTGCGCGTCCTGCCAGGCGTCATACGCCAATACGCGCATATTGAATCCCCGGGCGCGTAGCGCAACCTGTTTACCTATGTTACCTAATCCAATAATACCTATGGTTTTGCCATACACATCGGAGGCGAAGATGCGTGGCCAGTGACCGGCCCGGGTTTGTTCAATAGCCTGTGGGAGCTGGCGCGCGCAGTTGAGGATCAAGGAAAAGGCAAAATCGGCAACGGCATGTTTATTGGCATCAGGCACATTGGTGACATAAATGCCTTTTTCGCGCGTCGCATTGAGATCGATATTATCAACGCCTACGCCGTGTTTGCAGACGATCTTCAGATTTGGGGCCGCAGCCAGCAATTTCGCATTGACATCGGTAAAGGCGACAATCATCGCCACCGTTTCTTTGAGATGGGGTTCAAGCGCTTCCAACCCTGCATCCGCTGGCAACATTATTAATTCCAGGCCGACTTCTTTTAGCTGCGCGATCGGTTGTTGATCGTATTTGGCAAATGAAGGTGATGTACAGATGACGTTCATAACACAATCCTGTTGGTTAAGCGGCGTTACCGCCGCCGTATAAGGGTTTATCGCAGATAGTTATTGATAATTTGCTGGATCTGGATTTCCTGCTGCTCATCAAACGTGACAGCGTAACGGCTGGCGCCGACATCATGTCCCATGATTTGTAATGCTTTTTTAACTGCGGCAGGCGAGAAGGCCACCTTGTAAAGATCGGTGCGCAGACCCGTAACGCTCTCCTGAGCCTGGTGCGATCCGGCGACATCGCCCGCGTTAAACCGTGACCAGATAGCGTTGATTTCATCAGGCGCGACGTTTGCCAGCCCGGAGATACAAGCGGAACAGCCGTCGACAAAACCCTGGTGAATCAGCGAGTCGGGGCCATTCAGTACATCGAATCCGTCGATATCTTTGACGGCATCCAGGAATCCGCTCAGGCTCTCATAGCTGCCCGCGCTGTCTTTGATTCCAATGATGTTGGGGTGCGCCGCGAGCGTTCTTGCCGTTGCGGGCTCAATGGTATTGCCCGTACGCGCCGGAATGTTGTAAAGAAAAACGGGAACTGTTAACGCGTCGGCGATCGCTGTATAGTGGGCAATCAACTCATGTTGTTTCAGCGGGACAAAATACGGAGTAATGACCGATACGGCATCGACACCCAGTTTTTCTACCTGCTTACCCAGACGGATAGTATCGCGGGTTGATATTTCGCCAATATGCGCCACAACATGCGCGTGACCGGCAACTTCTTCCACGCAGGTCCGGGTAACGGCGATTTTTTCCTCCTCGTTAAGCACAAAAAACTCGCCGTTGGTGCCGCCGCAGAAAATACCGTTTCCGGCACGAAGCTGGCGGTTGACCTGGTTTTTAAGCTCACTGAGATTCAGACCGCCTTCGTGGTCAAATGGGGTCACTATGGCGGTCAGTACGCCACGAATTTTGCTGCTCATTGTTCACTCCTTTGTGATCAGATCGGGAAACAGAGTTTGGTAAATGGCCTGAACATCATCATGGCTCACCTGGCAGGGAGCGTTATTCATCAGGCGTTTCACGTTTAGCGCGGCATCGGCCAGCGCGGGAATGTCTGCGTACGGGACGCCGAGCGTTGCCAGGTTATCGGGAAGGTTGAGACGTTTCACGAGGGCAGAAAACCAGGCCACCAGCGCATGTGATTTTTCTTCAGCATTCAGGGTAAGATCGGCATCCGGTACCAGATCCCAGACCTGGGCGAACTTGTCGACGGCATAAGGGCGAACCACCCGCATGCAGGGCGCCAACAAAATCGCATTGGCAACGCCGTGAGGTAGATGATACCGCCCCCCCAGCGGGTATGAGAGTGCGTGGACCAGGTGAGTCCCGGCATGATTAATCGCCACGCCGCCATAATACGACGCCCATAGCATTTCCAGTTTCGCCAGCAAATTGTTCGGTTCATTGACCGACGTTTCGATATTCTTCAGTAATTTCTGTAAACCGATGAGCGCAGCGTTGTCACTGACCGGATTGGCAATAGTCGCTGTAAAGCACTCAATCAGATGGCATAGCGCGTCAATGCCGGTTGATGAGGCAATGTGCGCAGGCATACTGGTAGTGAGTTCCGGTAGCAGGGCGACATAATCCGGCAACAGCACCGGGGAGATGATGCCTGTCTTGGTGTTTTGTTCCGGGATTGCCAGTATTGCGTTTGGGGTGGCTTCTGAACCTGTCCCGGCGGTGGCAGGGATAAGTACGCAGGCCACACGTTGTTGCGGTTTCTCGCCAGCCAGCATGGCCTCCAGCGAGGGAGAGTCTGGATGACACAGGACAGAGAGCAGCTTGGCCACGTCCAGTACGCTACCGCCCCCAATACCGATCACCATCTCCACATTGAGGTCAGCGACCCGTTTGATGAGTGCGCTGACGTCATGATGTCCCGGTTCGGCCGGTACGTTGTCAATCAGCGTCACCTGGCGGCCATCATTAGCCAGCAGGGTGCGGATCTGCGCCACCGCATCCAGTCGGACAATATTGCCATCAGTCACCAGTAGCAGCTGGCGTTTCCCACTCAGTAATGGCTCCAGCGCGGGGATGGCATGTGAGCCGCTGATTACGGTGCTATTAATTGTTGCCACAACATTCTCCTGTTTGAGTGATTGAATTCGCTCACTGTGATTCAGGAACGATTTCATCATGGGCTAAATTTATAATTTATCGCGGAACCGAATAACTTGAGCTTGCTCACATTTAATCAAATGTGATTGAATATAATCATAAGCAACACACACCGACCCGGAGCATGGATGAGTAAACATGTAGCAAACCCGCAAATCCTGGTTATCGCCGACGACTTTACCGGCGGAAACGATGCGGGGGTCAGCCTGGCGCTGACGGGAATGACGGTCAATGTCGCCTTTACGTTGCCCTGTGCCGAAGAGACCGACGTACTGATCGTGAATAGTGATAGCCGTGCGCTGGATGCGCCGCAGGCAGCGGCCCGCGTGAATGCTTTAGCGCTCGCCTGTCATGCCGATTCGCGGGCACTGTGGCTAAAGAAAATGGATTCCACTTTACGCGGTAATCCTGGGGCCGAAGTGGATGCGCTCATGCAGGTGACGGGTAAAAATCTGGCCATTGTTGCGCCAGCGTATCCCCAGGCTGGCCGGACGACTGAACAGGGGCTCTGTCTCGTCCACGGCGTTCCGGTCACTGAAACCGAATTTGCCAGCGACCCGAAAACGCCGGTCGCCAGCGCTGATATCTGTGCGGTACTTCAGGCACAAACCTCCATCAAATGTCGGACGATGTCATTGAGTGACGGTTTACAACGCCTGCAAGAACCAAGTGTTGATATGTCGCAGATTTGGGTGGTTGATGCGCAGAGTAATGCGGATCTTGATGCCATTGTCGGTGAAGTGATGAAGCGAAATGATTCGCCGCTGTTGGTGGGCTCGGCCGGAATTTGTGACGCACTGGCTCGCCGAGTCCAGACGGTCTCTGCCCAGCGTTTACTGGCGATTGTGGGCTCAATGAGTGAAATTGCTCAACGTCAGATTGCGGCCGTGAGCCGGGATCAGCAGGTGGAGACGGTATTCATCGACATCGAGGATATGTTCAAGGGGACTATGGACGCGCACGTCGCCCGCATTATTGGCGTTCTGGCATCCGGTAAACACTGCATTGTTCACACCTGTCCTGATAAAGAAGCGCGGCACCATATTCCACATCTGTGCGCGTGCTGGCAGGTGAGTCGCGCTCAGTTGGGCGAAAAAATCTGCCAATTCCTTGGGCAACTTACCCGACAGGTTTTAGATGATGTTTCACCCGCCGCGCTGTATCTCTCCGGCGGCGATGTTGCTATGGCGGTTGCTGAAGCGCTGGAGGCAACGGGATTTCGTATTACCGACCGTGTGGCTCAGTGCGTACCGTACGGTCATTTTGCCGGCGGCCGCTGGCAACGCCCGGTTATGACAAAAGCAGGTGGTTTTGGTGACGAGACGACCCTGCGTCAGGTTTTGCATGCTATTGAGGAGAAAATGAGTGAATAACGTTATTGCGGTAACCATGGGCGACCCGGCAGGTATCGGACCGGAGATTATTATCAAATCACTGACAGAGGATCCGCTCTCAGGCGCACCGGTTGTGGTGGTCGGCTGCGCGCAGACCTTGCGGCGGATTCAGGCATTAAACATTACGCCAGCAGCGGAACTGCGGGTCATTGATCATGTGGCGCAGGCGCAATTTTCGGCGGGGATTATCAATGTGATCGATGAACCCCTTGCCGACCCGGGCGCCCTTGAACCCGGCGTGGTGCAGGCACAGGCAGGCGATCTGGCCTATCGCTGTATTAAGCGTGCCACCGCGCTGGCGCTGAATGGCGAAGTGAAAGCGATAGCCACCGCGCCGCTAAATAAAGAAGCGTTGCATCTGGCGGGTCACCCTTATCCTGGCCATACCGAACTGCTGGCGCAACTGACTAACAGTAAAGATTACGCGATGGTGCTGTATACCGATCAGCTCAAAGTCATTCATGTCACTACCCATATTGCGCTACGGAAATTTCTCGATACGCTCAGCGAGGCGCGGGTGAAAACCGTTATTCAGGTAGCACATGATTTTCTGCGCCGTGTCGGGTATGAAAGCCCGCGCATTGCGGTGGCAGGGGTGAATCCACATGCCGGAGAACACGGCCTGTTTGGCGATGAAGAAATCAAAATAGTTGGACCTGCGATCCAGGCCATGCAGGCACAGGGGCTGAATGTCACAGGGCCGTGCCCACCGGATACGGTATTTATGCAGTGCCATGAGGGGATGTACGACATGGTGGTGGCGATGTATCACGACCAGGGCCATATTCCGCTAAAATTGCTTGGATTCTATGATGGGGTGAATATCACCGCCGGGTTACCGTTTATTCGCACCTCTGCGGACCACGGCACGGCGTTTGATATTGCCTGGACAGGTAAAGCCAAGTCTGAGAGCATGGCGGTATCCATCCAGTTGGCTATGCAAATCACGCGGGATTAAAATGAAGGGATATAATCGGTTAGAACAGATTATGGATTATCTGAAAGGGCATAATCTGGCGACGGTAGAACAGCTTGTTGCCGTGACGGACGCCTCGCCGGCGACCATCCGTCGCGACCTGATTAAGCTCGATCAGGAAGGCGTGATCAGCCGTACCCATGGCGGGGTGACGCTTAACCGGTTTATCCCATCGCAGCCTACCACGCATGAGAAAATGCAGCGCAACCTGCAAGAGAAACAAGCGATCGCCAGCGCGGCGGCAGGCCTGGTGAAGGCCGGAGATGCGATTGTTCTGGATGCGGGGACGACAATGATTGAACTGGCTCGTCAGCTCACTCATCTGCCGCTGCGGGTCATCACCAGCGATCTGCACATCGCGCTTTTTTTCTCCGAATTTAAACAAATTGAAGTGACGATCATTGGAGGGCGAATTGATGACTCCAGCCAGTCCTGTATCGGTGAGCACGGGCGTAAACTGTTGCAAAACGTCTGGCCGGATATCGCGTTTTTGAGCTGTAACGGCTGGGATCTGGCGCGCGGCATCACCGCGCCGACGGAAGAAAAGGCCGGAGTAAAACGTGACCTGATTGCCAACGCCAGTCGTCGGGTACTGCTGGCAGACAGCTCAAAATATGGCGCGTGGTCTTTGTTTAACGTTACCCATCTGAATGCGCTGACGGATATTGTGACCGATGCCCGGCTCAATGAGGACGTGCGTGTACAACTGGAACAGTTACCCTGCCAACTGACTATTGCCAGTTAATCCGTATCCTGCGACAACTGAGGATCCAGCACTTCGATAAAGGCTTCCAGCTGCCTTGTCATCGCACCTCTTCGCCAGACCAGCCACGTATTCAGCCAGCGCCAGTTTTCGCTCAACGGCCAGGCGTTGACCTGATGGTGTCCGGGCATACTTTCCAGCATCGAACGTGGAATTAGCGCGATACCCGCACCGGCAATAACGCAGGCCAGCATCCCATGGTATGACTCCATTTCATGAATGGTACCCGGCATGGCGCGATCGGCATGAAACCAGCTTTCAAAATGTCGGCGGTAGGAACAGTTGGCGCGAAACGCGTAAATACTGCAGCCGTTGACGTCGCTGGCCCGCTGGATGGGAGGGTGACCGTGCGGGGTGACAATCATCATCTCTTCACGATAGACCGGAATACCCTCAAGTCCGGGGTGGGCAACGGGACCATCGACAAAAGCGGCGTTCAACGTGCCGTCCAGCACGCCGTCCAGCATGGTGCCTGAGGGACCGGTCGCCAGGGCAAACTGAATTTTTGGATAACGTTGGTTATATTCAGCCAACGTAGCAGGGATCCGTACCGCGGCGGTGCTTTCCAGCGATCCGAGCGAAAACAAGCCCTGTGGTTCATCTCCGGCGACCACCATTCTCGCTTCCTCTACCAGCGCCAGGATCCGTTGACTGTAGCGCAAAAAGTTGTGCCCGGAGGGCGAAAGCCGCAGACGCTGGTTTTCACGAATAAACAGATCGACGCCAAGATCGGCCTCAAGTTGGCGAATACGGGTAGTGAGATTGGACGGCACGCGATGCACCTTCGCTGCGGCCTGTGTAATGCTGCCGGTCTCCGCGACGGCATTGAACATTTCCAGTTGCGTAAGATCCATAATATTCTCTAATCGTGAATGGTGTGGTTAATATTATTCATTTTTCAGGAAGAGTAAATATGCTCATGATATGACCATACCCTGCGATAAAAGAGAGGCACCCATGACTATCACAGCAGCAACACATGCTATTTCGGTTGATCCTACCTGCGGTGAAAGACTGACGGCGATGCCGTGGGCCAGCACCGAAGAGATTGCGCAGGCACTGAGTCTTGCCGCAAGTGCCTACAGTGAATGGAAACAGACTACCGTCGCGCACCGTGCGCATACGCTGCGTCAAATCGGCCTGGCCCTGCGTAATCGCGCGGAAGAGATGGCGCAGTGTATTTCACGTGAAATGGGCAAACCTATCAAACAGGCTCGGGGTGAAGTCGCCAAGTCAGCCGCGTTGTGTGACTGGTACGCCGAACATGGACCTGCGATGCTTAACCCGGAACCGACGCTGGTAGAAAATAACCAGGCGGTGATTGAGTATCGCCCGGTTGGAACTATTCTGGCGATCATGCCGTGGAATTTTCCGTTGTGGCAGGTACTGCGTGGTGCTATTCCGATTTTGCTGGCCGGAAATGTCTATTTGTTAAAGCATGCGCCTAACGTAACCGGCTGTGCTGCGATTATCGCGCAGGTTTTTGCTGATGCAGGCGTTCCTGCCGGTGTTTATGGTTGGGTAAATGCCGATAACGCCGGAGTCAGTCAGATGATCAACGACCCGCGTATCGCAGCGGTAACGGTAACGGGTAGCGTACGTGCCGGTGCGGCGATTGGTGCACAGGCGGGTGCGGCGCTGAAAAAATGCGTACTTGAACTGGGTGGTTCCGATCCGTTTATTGTCCTCAATGATGCCGATCTCGATCTGGCAGTTAAAGCGGCAGTCACCGGACGTTATCAGAATACCGGGCAGGTTTGTGCGGCAGCGAAGCGCTTTATTATCGAAGAAGGAATTGCAGAAGAATTTACTGCGCGGTTTGTGGCGGCCGCGAGCGCGCTCAAAATGGGCAATCCGTTAAACGAAGAAAACGATCTCGGACCGATGGCGCGATTTGATCTGCGTGATGAACTGCATCAGCAGGTTGAAGCATCCCTGGCCGAAGGGGCGAAGTTACTCCTTGGGGGCGAAAAAATAGCAGGTCAGGGCAATTACTATGCCGTGACGGTACTGGGCGGCGTAACGCCAGAAATGACGGCTTTCCGTCAGGAGCTGTTTGGTCCGGTTGCGGCGATCACCGTTGCCAGGAATGCGGAACATGCCCTGGCACTGGCGAATGACAGTGATTTTGGTTTATCCGCCACGGTGTTCACTGCGGATGACGCGCTGGCCCAGAAGATGGCCTCTCGTCTGGAGTGTGGAGGCGTCTTCATCAATGGCTACAGCGCCAGCGACGCCCGTGTAGCGTTTGGCGGCGTGAAGAAAAGTGGCTTTGGTCGCGAGCTTTCGCATTTTGGCCTGCATGAGTTTTGTAATGTGCAGACCGTCTGGAAAAACCGCCTCTGAAGGTGAGGGTGCCTCCGTCGGGGGCACCTGCCTTATTTCTGCAAATTTTCTGTCATTGACTCTTCGTACACTGATACCTAATGGTCTGACGCAGCGTATTCAGCTCTGTTATACTCGCAGGCCTTTCATACCTGCGAGCAAGGAGCATGTTGTGGCCAGGGCCATGGACAATTCAATTTTAGAGACCATTGTGCAGCAGGTTCGTCCGCTGATCGGTCAGGGTAAAGTCGCTGACTATATACCTGCATTAGCCTCTGTCGACGGTTCCAAACTGGGTATCGCCATCTGTACCGTCGATGGACAGCACTATCAGGCGGGGGATGCGCAAGAACGCTTTTCTATTCAGTCGATTTCGAAGGTTTTAAGCCTGGTCGTGGCGATGCGTCACTATCAGGAAGAGGAGATTTGGCAACGCGTCGGCAAAGATCCATCCGGTCATCCTTTTAATTCCCTGGTGCAGTTGGAAATGGAGCAGGGTATCCCGCGTAATCCCTTTATTAACGCCGGGGCACTGGTGGTTTGCGACATGCTGCAAGGGCGTCTGAGCGCCCCACGTCAACGGATGCTGGAAGTGGTCCGGGCATTAAGCGGCGTCCCGGATATCGCCTACGATGCGAGGGTGGCGCGATCTGAGTTTGAACATTCCGCACGTAACGCCGCTATCGCCTGGTTGATGAAATCGTTCGGCAATTTTAACCATGACGTGACCACTGTTTTGCAAAACTATTTTCACTACTGCGCATTGAAAATGAGCTGTGTGGAACTGGCGCGAACCTTCGTATTTCTGGCGAATCAGGGCCATGCCTTCCATCTTGAGGAGCCCGTGGTTACGCCGATGCAGGCCCGACAAATCAACGCGCTGATGGCGACCAGCGGTATGTATCAGAACGCGGGTGAATTTGCCTGGCGGGTTGGCCTGCCGGCAAAATCTGGGGTGGGTGGCGGTATCGTGGCCATCGTTCCACACGAGATGGCGATTGCTGTCTGGAGCCCGGAACTGGATCCAGCGGGAAATTCGCTGGCGGGTATCGCCGCGCTGGAGCAACTAACGCAACAAATGGGGCGCTCGGTTTACTGATGAATACGCTCGACCCTCTTTTTGCCCGGCTGGCGAAATCGACGTTTCGCTCGCGGTTTCGCCTCGGCCAGAAAGAAAGGCAGTATTGTCTGGATAAAGGGGCGCCGGTTATTGAACAACATGCAGCCGATTTTATTGCCAAACGACTGGCTCCCGCTTTTCCCGCTAATGATGGGAAGCAGACGCCAATGCGTGGTCACCCGGTATTCATCGCACAACACGCGACGGCGACCTGTTGTCGGGGGTGTCTGGCAAAATGGCATGACATTCCTCAGGGTGTGGCGCTTAACGAACAACAGCAACGTTACGTTGTCACGGTTATATATCACTGGTTAGTGATCCAAATGAATAAGCCATAGATAACATTATCCTATGATATAACCCCTTGTGTTATGTAGTTGTTAAAAGCATGCTAAGGGAGTCAATCTAAGGAGAAAAAATGGCTTCCTGCAAACCCTGCTTCATGCTGAGTGCAGCACAGATTGTGTCGAGAATCGACGAGCTCAGCGATGTCCTTGAACAGTGCGTCAATGACGGCGCCTCCGTCAGCTTTATGCTGCCTTTTGATCGTGAGAAATCACGGCCTTTCTGGATGAACGTCGCGCAAAGCGTTGCCCGTGGGGAAAGACTTGTTCTTGGCGCCCAGAATGCCCAAGGAACGCTCGTCGGTACCGTCCAGCTCATTATCGATCAACCTGAAAACCAACCTCATCGCGCCGATGTCGCTAAACTGCTGGTTCATACCTCAGCGCGGCGGAGCGGGATTGCCCGGGAACTGATGAACGAGCTGGAAAGTTGTGCGCGTCAAAAGGGCAAAACGTTGCTGGTACTTGATACGGCGACGGGCAGTGGTGCAGAGTTGTTCTACCACAAGTGCGGGTGGCAAAAAGCAGGAGTGATACCTGACTATGCCAAAATGCCTGACGGGACGCTGACCGGGACAACACTTTTTTATAAAACTCTCTAATTTGTCGCTGGGGATTGATCAAAACAGGGTTTCAATGTATTAAAGTTTGCTAACCTATTGGACCAATTCAATCAGGTTGTATGACTAATCAAAAAGGGAACCCATTGTGCAAACTTTAAATCGTCGCGATTTCCCCGGTGCTCAGTATCCTGAACGCATTATTCAGTTTGGTGAAGGAAACTTCCTGCGCGCCTTCGTTGACTGGCAAGTTGATCTGCTGAATGAGCATACCGATCTTAACTCTGGTGTGGTCATTGTCCGGCCTATCGAAAGTACTTTTCCTCCATCACTGAGTACACAGGACGGCCTTTATACCACCATCATTCGTGGTTTGAATGAGAAGGGCGAAGCCGTGAGCGATGCCCGTTTAATTCGTTCGGTTAATCGCGAGATCAGCGTCTATAGTGAGTACGATGAGTTCCTGAAGCTGGCGCATAACCCTGATATGCGTTTTGTTTTCTCCAATACCACCGAAGCCGGCATCAGTTACCACGCGGGCGATAAGTTTGAGGATGCACCGGCGGTGAGTTATCCCGCTAAACTGACCCGACTGCTGTTCGAGCGGTTCAGCCATTTTAATGGTGCGTCGGATAAAGGCTGGATAATCATTCCCTGCGAACTGATTGATTATAACGGTGATGCGCTGCGTGAACTGGTCCTGCGCTACGCTCAGGAGTGGGCGCTACCGGAAGCATTTATTCAGTGGCTGGATCAAGCCAACGCATTTTGTTCCACGCTGGTGGACCGCATTGTTACCGGTTATCCGCGTGACGAAGTAGCGCAACTTGAAGCTGAGCTTGGCTATCATGATGCATTCCTTGATACGGCTGAACACTTCTATCTGTTCGTTATTCAGGGGCCGAAGTCATTAGCCTCTGAGCTGCGTCTGGATAAATATCCGCTGAATGTTCTGATTGTTGATGACATCAAACCGTATAAAGAACGGAAAGTGGCGATTCTCAACGGCGCACATACTGCATTGGTTCCCGTTGCCTGGCAGGCTGGGTTGGATACCGTGGGGGAGGCCATGAATGACGCGGAGATTCGCGCCTTCGTGGAAAAAGCGATCTATGAAGAAATTATTCCAGTGCTGGATTTACCACGCGATGAGCTGGCGTCTTTTGCCAGCGCGGTGACAGGTCGATTCTGCAACCCGTATATCAAACATCAGCTGTTGTCGATTGCCCTGAACGGCATGACTAAATTCCGCACTCGCATCTTGCCGCAACTGCTGGCGGGGCAACTGGCCAGCGGTAAACTGCCTGCGCGTCTGACATTTGCGCTTGCCGCGTTGATTGCGTTCTACCGTGGAGAGCGTAACGGTGAGTCTTACCCGGTTCAGGATGATGCGCACTGGATGACGCGTTTTCAACAGCTTTGGTCCCAGCATCATGACCGTCAGATAAGCACTGAAGATTTGGTTAAAGCTGTGCTGGCCGTTACAGAACACTGGGAACAGGATCTGACGGAAGTTTCTGGATTGGTGGAACAGGTGACTGCCGATCTGGATAGCATTCTGCTAAACGGCATGCGAGAAGCTGTTAAACCTCTGTGCTAATACGCTGACCCGGCTCAGGCCGGGTTTTTTACAGGCATAGCTTAGTTACAACATACTATGGATTTCTACTTTTAGAGTGACAGTCTGTCGCTTCAACGCATCGTCCGTTCAGCAGGAGGGAAAGATGTTTAAATAGTGTTACGATGAGCTTGCAACATTGATCACGTTCGCGTTTAATGTGACGAGTTTCACATTTTTCCGAAGATAACCATGATCGTTCGTCCCCAACAACACTGGCTGCGCCTGATATTCGTCTGGCATGGGTCGGTATTATCTAAAATTTTTTCACGCCTGCTGCTGAACTTCCTGCTCTCCATCGCCGTTATTATCATGCTGCCGTGGTATACGATGCTGGGCATCAAATTTACCCTGGCGCCGTTCAGCATTCTCGGCGTGGCGATTGCAATCTTTTTAGGCTTTCGCAATAACGCCTGTTATTCACGTTATGTTGAGGCTCGACACTTGTGGGGGCAGTTGATGATTGCTTCCCGATCGCTGCTACGTGAAGTAAAAACCACCTTGCCGGACGACGTCGAACTGGGTCAGTTTGTTCGTCTGCAAATCGCCTTTGCCCACTGTTTACGCATGACGTTACGCCGCCAGCCCCAGGCTGAGCCGTTAGCGAAATATCTGAGTGAGGCAGATTTACTGACCGTGTTCGCCTCACAGTCGCCTGCAAACCGCATTCTGTTGCTGATGGGGGAATGGTTGGCTGTACGTCGGCGCAATGGTCAACTGTCAGATATATTATTCCATAGTTTAAACAATAGGTTAAATGATATGTCGGCGGTACTTGCAGGGTGCGAGCGGATCGCGAATACCCCAGTGCCATTTGCTTACACTCTGATACTTCATCGAACGGTATACCTGTTTTGTATTATGTTACCTTTCGCGTTGGTGGTAGATCTGCACTATATGACGCCGTTTATCTCAGTGCTGATTTCCTATACTTTTATTTCTCTCGATACGCTGGCAGAAGAGCTGGAAGACCCGTTTGGCACAGAAAACAATGACCTGCCGCTGGATGCGATTTGCAATGCGATTGAAATCGACTTGCTGCAGATGAACGATGAAACAAACGTGCCAGCAAAACACATTCCAGATAAGCATTACCAACTCACTTAGTTACATTCTTTTGCCACCATGTAGGTTGCATATCTGAAAAAGAATGAAATTCCGGCGCCAGGTCTTCATCGTCAGGATCGTCAAAAGCGCCAGCTAACAGTGCAATAACCGGGGCGTCATCAATGGCGCCTACAGAACTGCCGCACTGTGGACAAAATGCCCGACTTGACGCCTCAGAAGAGCGCCAGGTTGTCGGTTTTCCGCCTTGACCCGTCCACGTTACATTTTCTGCATTAAACTCAATCCAGACGACGGTCGGTGCACCCGTATGTTTCCGACATATATCGCAGGAGCAGGTATGGGAATTATTTGGACTGCTGGCTGCGAAACGAATCGAACCACACAGACAGCCACCAATGTAGACTTTAGACATGACAACTCCCGTCAGAAACACGTTGCCAGACACTAGCAGATGACGGGCTTTGCCACTAGATCCTCATGATAAAAAGGCGAGGGCGCGCATGGCAGATAGTTATCTCCTGTGATGCACTTATAATAAACGCTTAATCATTGCGTCTGGCTACGATAAATAACCGCGGAAAGGCCAGCAAAATTTTACCGTTTTCCTGCAGAGGATATTGTTCCTGAAGCAGTTCATGATAACGTGCCAGGTAAAGATGTTGCTCATTTTCGCTCAAATCCTGTAACCAAGGCCGCAGGCCCGTTGAGCTTACCCAGTCGATAATCGACTGATGTGAATCCATAACGTGATAATACGTTGTGCGCCAGATATCCACCTCACAGCCCGCTTCAGCCAAAATGTCATAGTAGGCGTGTACGCCAGGAAGCGGCGAGCGGCCCCGGTCAGGGTAACCTTGTTCATAAGCCACTTCACGCATCAAAACATGCGTTGGCTCCAGCCAGTTATCCGGCATTTGTACAGCCAGCACGCCATTGTGAGTCAGTAGCGATACCAGATGCGGGAACAAATCATAGTGATCGGGAACCCACTGCAACGATGCATTTGCATATAGCAGTTCAAGAGGCTGCTCTGTCTGGAATTTACAGATATCCGCTTCAATAAAGCGGCATGTTGGTAATGCCTTGCGCGCCTCATTAAGCATGGCGGGTGAGGTATCAATCCCTGTTATTACAGCCGAGGGCCAGCGCTGATGCAGTAATGCCGTACTGTTTCCCGGACCACAGCCAAGATCGACGACTGAATGGACATTCTCTAACGCCACTCTGCTGAGTAAATCCGCAGCGGGTCTTGAACGTTCAGTTTCATATTGCAGATAAAGCGAAGGATTCCAGTCGGCCATGAATGAATCTCCAGTATGAGAGAAAAAGGCGGAAAGGGTTACATAAGTCCTTGCCGATGAGCCATTTCTTTTAGAAGATTATATGAAAATACAGGAGAAGGGCAGAAATATGCTGGAAACATCAAGACTGATTTTACGCCCGTGGGAAGCCAAAGACAAAGCCCCGTTTGCCGCGTTAAATGCCGATCCGGACGTGATGCGTTTTTTTCCGGCTCCGCTGCAACGAACGGAAAGCGACAACCTGGCTGCCAGATTCCAGGAAGGCATTACAGAGCGCGGCTGGGGATTCTGGGCCGTTGAACTTAAAGAAACACACCAGTTTGTGGGGTGTGTAGGTTTACATCCACAAACTGATAAATTTCACTTTTCACCCTGTACCGAAATAGGCTGGCGTCTTGCTAAATCCTACTGGCATCAAGGGCTTGCATTGGAGGCCGCCGAGGCGTGCCTGACGTATGCTTTCGAGGAGCTGGCGTTAAGTGAGGTGGTTTCATTTACGTCGGTGCTGAATAAACCGTCAGAGCGTCTGATGATACGGTTGGGCATGAATAAAACTGAAGAGTTCGTGCATCCCGCGTTGCCCTCTGATCACCGGTTAGCACAACACATCCTGTATCGGAGGGTGGCAATTTGATTACCGTTTTTCGGAAAGTAAGCGATGTCTCAGATGACTCTTGGTAAAGTAATATCCCAAATTCATCATATTGGTAGCACCTCGGTGCCGGGATTATCAGCTAAACCAGTGTCGATATATTAATCGAAGTTACTAATCTTGATGAAATGGACAGCCTGAATCAGGCGATAGAGCGTGTCGGATATACTGTACGTGGTGAAAATGGCATTTCAAATCGTAGGTACTTTGTATAACAATTGTCAGTGTCTAGAATCTTCAAATTGTAAACAAGATTGGCGTGCTTACTGGAATCTCACCAGTGCTACGAAGTTTAACGTTGGGCAGTACAACGAATCTCTGCGCATATCGGCATAGCCGAATATCAGTTTTTGCGTGGTCATCATTTCCCAAAATAATGAAACCACAACTGACGCATCAGAAGAATCCAAAATCAACTAATGCCGAAGTGGGCACATAGCCGAAGCAAAGAAGAAGTGTTCCAGTTTGCAGTAACCAGAATCACATCCAGCTAATGCAGAGGCTTGGACAAGCTAAAAGACGAAACAGATTTTGATGATGTCGGTCAGGTGAATGAAGAAATCACCACGAGCACAATCTCTCGAACGCAGTGAGAGCTTAGCTGGAGACTTCCTCAATCTGAACCAGAGGGCGCAAGACAATCCAACTGTTATGCGAACTAACTACTGCACCAATCGGCTACAATTCTCGTTACCTGACGTTAGTGCGCATAATGTATATTATGTTAAATTAAGTGATTCGCATAAAGACATAGAATTAAGTCCCCATTAGTCTTTCGTTTGCTGGCATTTGGACATTGGTTGACACCACTACTAACTTATCGCTTCTGAAGAGTTCTTCTATCGCGATTAGCCTGAAGTGTCAGGTTTGTCCGCCCTCTTCTTTTTACAGTTTCAGCGAACGTTCCTTGGAAGATCAGTGCCGATTTGGGCCATTGCTGGTCGTTCCGCTTTCTTGTAATCTGTCTCGTTGCATAACTGACAAAATCTGGAAATACCGAACTGGACTTCATATGAATGCTCATACTTCAAAAGACCCTTTACATGGCGTAACGCTAGAAATGCAGGTCAATGCACTGGTTGATCGTTTTGGTTGGGCTGAGCTTGCTCAACGCATTAACATCAACTGCTTTAAAAATGAACCGAGCGTTAAATCCAGTTTAAAGTTTTTGCGCCGTACGCCGTGGGCGCGTGCTGAAGTTGAAGCGCTCTATCTTGATTCGCTGCATGACGTGACCCCGTTCAACAACACCGTACCTGCTATTGATCCCTGGGCTAACAGCCGCAACAAGAAAAAATAAGAGCAAAGTCTGATGCCAGCATCCGGTTTCTTTTCAGGAAAATATCAGAAAAAACTGGCGAATATCTTCGTCCGTTGCCATGCCAGATTACCGCGAACTAACCTGAAATGGTTCGCGGTACTTGTGGGCAGTATGTTGTTACTGGGCAGTTGCTCTTCACAGCCGCCCGCTCCCAAAGTCACCCCACTACCTCCGGTGAATAAACCGCAACAGATTAAGGAGCCGGTGCGCGGAATCTGGTTGGCGACGGTTTCCCGTCTGGACTGGCCGCCGATCTCATCAGTGAATGTCAGTTCCCCTGCCATCCGTATCAGCCTGCAGCAGAAAGCGTTGACGGATAAGCTGGATAACCTGAAACGTCTTGGCATCAACACCGTTTTTTTCCAGGTCAAACCCGATGGTACCGCATTGTGGCAATCTAAAATCTTGCCTTGGTCAGATACGCTAACCGGCACGATTGGTCAGGATCCGGGTTACGATCCGCTACAGTTTATGCTCGATGAAGCGCATAAACGCGGCATGAAAGTCCATGCCTGGTTTAACCCCTACCGCGTGTCCGTTAATATCAAACCGTCAACGATCACCGAATTAAACAGCACGCTGTCGCAGACGCCTTCCAGTGTTTATGTCCTGCATCGGGACTGGATTCGCACCTCGGGCGAGCGTTTCGTGTTAGATCCTGGTATTCCCGAAGTGCGCGACTGGATCACCAGCATCGTGGCGGAAGTGGTGGAACATTATCCGGTCGACGGCGTGCAGTTTGATGACTACTTCTATACCGAGTCTCCCGGTTCAGCGCTTAACGACAGCCAGACCTTCAGAAAATATGGTCAGGGGTTTGATTCCAAAGCTGACTGGCGGCGCGATAACACGCAACGACTGATCGCCCAGGTCTCGCGGACCATCAAGAAACTTAAGCCTGAGGTGGAGTTTGGCGTCAGCCCCGCGGGGGTGTGGCGCAATCGCTCTCACGATCCTGCGGGTTCCGACACCCGTGGCGCGGCAGCGTATGATGAATCCTATGCCGATACTCGTCGCTGGGTGCAATTAGGCTTGCTGGACTACATCGCCCCACAGTTGTACTGGCCTTTTGCCCGTGATGCGGCACGATACGATGTGCTGGCGAAATGGTGGGCAGATGTTGTGAAATCAACCAATACCCGCCTCTATATTGGTGTGGCGCTGTATAAGGTCGGCGAACCGTCTCGAAAAGAGCCGGACTGGACAGTTAAAGGCGGCGTGCCAGAACTGAAAAAGCAGCTCGATCTGAACGAGTCCGAACCACACATCAACGGCACCATCCTGTTTCGCGAAGATTATCTTAATCAGCCGCAAACGCAGGAGGCCGTAACCTATATTCGCAGCCGTTGGGGGCGTTAATGGTTATCTTTAGGCCAGTGTAGCGACTGTATCTGCATCACCGGGACAGTAATCGGCGGACATTATCATTAATTTGTTTCTGGATCGTATCCAGCGTGGTTTGCGTTATCTGATCGGGGTATTTGTCACTGGCGATAGCGCTCAGCACTGACGCAGAGTGGCAGACCTTTTCGATTATGGCGTTCACCTCGTCAGCAGAGAGCTCAGCTTCCTGAACGCCAAGCAACTGAAGGTGCTTTCTTTCGATATCCAGCGCTTCCCCCAGCACGTCCATTTGGTGGTACCCGCCGGGTCCTTCACACCAGGTGACGTCGTAAGCCGGAGCCAGAGTCCAGTTTCCATCGGCTGACATTAAATAAGCAAAGTTCTTCGGATGATCGTCACGATTGTTGAATGCCACGTTGAAAACCACGCGTTCGAACGCTTTCGCCTTTTCTCTGACATCATTGGTACAGATCTGCGTGGCGCGCAGAAAATCCCGGTAATCTAAAGCACCGGGTAACTGGTAATTTGCTCCAGTAAGTGCCGCCAGACTCTGCATTGGAATACGTATCGACTGGTCACGGTCGAAACGCCGGGTGGCAAATGCCGCCTGCCCGCCGGGCAGCTCAAAATATGCCGTATCGGGCGTGGTAATCCCACATTGACGCAAGCATTCAGCATAAACCGCTTCGATGGCACATACTTCAGCATGCTCATGCCTGGCGGGAAATTTAATCAGCCAGCTTTCGCTCCCGGGTAGCGGCGCAGTGGTAAATTTTGACGTGACACTGTCACGATAAAGTAGCGCTTTTGGCCTTGCCCCTTGTGGCGAACCGCCCATCTGAAGCAATTTTTGCAAGAATTCCCCGCCGTCTCCACTCAGGACTTCCTGCACCTCAGCGGCCAGTTGTTCGAGAGGCACATCCTCTTTTGAAATCTTCTCGACATCTGACTGAACGGGCTGGAAAGTCATGGCGCCCATCGCGTTGTTGCCGACCCAGGTTAAGCGCTCCAAAGGACCTATGCGCGCTGCGTTTAGTCCGCGACGTTTAAATAATCGGTCCATCAACAGCATACCCCAGCCATCAGGTAGCGAATCATAGACTGGTCCAGGTAATCCCAATTGATGAGCCGGGAAATCCCTGCGTAAACGTGGGCCGTTCAGTGGTAACATCAGCCGGGACAGTTCCAACCCTTTACGTATGGCGTCTTCACTGTATTCAAAGGCGATCAACGGGCGTCCGGTCAGGGCTGTGGAAGACACCAGTTTTCCCCACAACCATTTCTCACCCCAACCTTCATAAAAGACATCAACTTGTTCAGGCATCAGAATTTTTCCTTTTCACCCGCTGACGTACCGCGCTCTTCTCGTAACGCAAAATATCATCCAGACTGTCAATCCTGGGTTTGAATAAACCCTCCAGCGCATCGCCATAACCTAACACCATTGCGACTTTGACCAGATTCTCAAATCCTACGTTCTTACCTGTTTCCAGATTCGAAACGGTATTCACACCGACACCTGAACGCGCGGCAACCTCAGCCTGCGTCATTTGCCGCGCGAGTCGTTCTTTACGCAATCTGTCACAGAGTAGTTTGACGATATCAGCAGCCGTATTGAGTGTTAAATCCATAATATTGGCCCTTATTTGGATAATATGCCAGTTTACACACAATATTATAGAGTTAAGTCGAGATTAATACAAAGCGGATAACATATGTTTTAATGGATTTAACGCCACAAGTCCGTGATAAAACCCATTATAATGTATTTAAATCATGGTCGGGTGCGGTGATTAATCTGCCGCTATGCAGACTAAATGACCACGGTGCAGCTGGATCGCGCCCTGTCGTTTTAACCGAGCAAGCGTATCCATAATGGTGCTGCGAGAAAGTCCGGTTCGCTCCCTGATATATTGTACCGCCGGGATTCTTTTTTTGATGTCATCAGGCTCTTGTTGTAAAAGTTCAAGATGTCCCCAAACCATATCAGTTGCGGTTCGACTGGTGATTAGGCGATCGCGCTGGCTCATTACCTGAATAATATAGGCTTCAACTATTGCCACAGATTCCCAGAGTCGATCACGGTTAACGATAGTCATGAAATCCGTTTTCTTTACTACATGAGTAGTACATGGGCTGACCGCTTCAATATCATAAAAGTTATGCCCTGTAGGAAGAAAGAACTCGGCCATTCCCAGCATCATCGGTGCCTGCTGACTGGCCAGGATTAGCCCATCAGTGCGTCGGCGAATGACTATTCTACCTTCGGTCAACAACCAGATCCCGTTCTCCCCCTGAGAATCCATAATAAAAGAACCGCTACGATATAGCGATTGGGCTTCAGAAAGTGGCAGTAATGCGTTGAAAAGTTTGGTTATATTAGTCGCAAGGAGTTCTTCGCTGCTACCGGTTTGTTCAGTATTGCTGGTCATAGAAGGCTCAGTATAATTCACTAAATAATCTTATTAATGATTATCGGTAATAGAGAAAAAATCAAACCTGAAAAGTCCATTTTTGGATTTGATTATTAACATTAGCCTTACAAGAAAGTCTGATTTTATACTTGCAATACATTAAAACTACTTGCTAATAAAAATGCAGCGATAATGTCGGCCAATAAAAATGGTTCTTATTGGAGTTCCTATGTTGCTCAATTATTTATCATTAGCAATACTCATCCTGGTGTTCTTAATTATTTTTTATGGCGTATTAATCTTGCACGACATCCCGTACGAGATCGCTAAGAAACGCAACCACCCTCACCTCGATGCCATACATGTCGCGGGTTGGGTCAGCTTATTTACATTACATGCGATTTGGCCATTTCTCTGGATTTGGGCAACATTATACAGTGATAAGCATGGCTGGCATGGAAATACCTCAGGACATAATATCGCTGAGCTAAGCGCGCGGATTGCGATACTGGAAAAAACACATGAACAAACTAATAGCGCATACAGCCCGCAGGATCCAAAGGTAAATTAATCGTGGAAATATTATTAACATTAACCTACGCCGCTATCGTTTACGTCATTTTTAAAGTATTTAAGGTTCCGTTGAATAAGTGGACATTACCTTCAGCGGTATTGGGGGGCGTGGTCATGCTTGGGGCACTGATCCTTACCATGAATTATAATCATCCCTATACAGAAGATGCACAAAAATTGGTTGTGGGCATTCCCGTTGTTCCGCAAGTTACCGGGGTGGTTTCAGAAGTAACGGATAAAATTAACACACCAATAAAAAAAGGAGATGTACTGTTTAAAATCGATCCTGCCCGTTATAAAGCTAAACTGGAAAAGCTTGAAGCGGACATTGTTACGGCAAAACATGACGTTCTGGCCCTTGAGGAGAAACGCAATAGCGCGCGACTGCAGCTAGAACAGGCCAGGGCTGAACGTGATAAATATTACAAAAACTATCAGCGCTACCAGAAAGGCAGTCAGGCAAAAGTGAACCCATTTACTGCCAATGATATTGATACAGCGCGCCAGGATTATCTGGCTCAGGATGCGGCGATGAACGCCGCCAATGCTGAACTGAACAGTATCCAGAAAGAACTCGACAGCACTATTCATGGACAAAACTCGCAGATCGCCAGTCTGCAAGCTCAAATTGATGAGGCTCGATTTAATTATGAGCAAACCATTGTTCGCGCCCCCAGCGACGGTTATGTCAGCCAATTACTGGTTCGTCCGGGAACCTATGCGTCGAGACTGCCTTTTAAGCCAGTTATGGTGTTTATTCCTGCGCACAAAAACCAAATTGTTGCGGCGTTTCGTCAAAACTCGATCTTACGTCTTAATGTGGGTGATGAAGCTGAAATTGTCTTCAATGGCTTGCCGGGACAGGTAGTACAGGGAAAAGTGGTCAGTGTTGCCCCCGTGATCCCTACCGGGGCTTATTATGCCCAGGGAACATTGCAATCCTTAAACGTCACACCGGGCAGTAACAAAGTGCTGGTCAGTATCGCAGTTGATAATAATCAGGCTGAACAGCAACTCCCAGACGGTGTTGCCGCTCAGGTTGCCGTCTATTCAGCTCAGCATTTTGAAGCATTATCATTGCTACGGAAAATACTCTTGCGCATGACCAGTTGGATGCACTACCTGTACCTTGATCATTAATCGACTGTCCGGGTGCGATAGCTGCACCCGGACTTCACTCGACGCTCAGGCAGTAGCGGGTTCTGGTAATCTAAACGACGAGACCAGCAGCGCCAGTTGTTCCGCCTCCTCTTTCAGGGCCTGTGTACGTGCGGCGGCATCATCAATTAACGAGGCATTCTGCTGAACGGTGCTGTCCATTTCGGTAACGGCCAGCGTGACTTCGGAAACGCCTTTACGCTGTTCTTCGCCTGCAACGCGTATTTCCCCCATCAACTGACGCACCTGCCGTACGTTATTGACCAGTTCTCCCAGCCGTTCGCCTGCATTGTGAATTTGCTGACTTCCGCTACCAACATGAGATACAGATTCATCAATCAATGCTTTAATTTCCTGCGCGGCGGTGGCACTACGCTGGGCCAGCGTACGTACTTCAGAGGCGACAACCGCGAACCCTCTACCTGCATCGCCCGCTCTGGCGGCTTCAACGGCGGCGTTCAGGGCCAGAATATTGGTCTGGAACGCAATGCTGTCAATCACCGCGACAATTTCTACCATTCTCCCGGATGACGCGCTGACGTTATCCATTGTTGAGATCACGCCCTGCATGACATCACCACAGCGGTTGGCCGTTTGCGCGGTGCTATCGGATAGCTCATCTGCCAGTTGCGTATTACTGGCATTTTGGTGAACGGTCGCATTTAACTGTTCCATCGCCGCCGAACTCTCTTCCAGCGCAGCGGCCTGCTGCGTGACGCGAGATGAGAGTTCCATATTGCTGTCTGCCAGGCTGACGGCGTTATTCGCCACTACAACGCTGCTGTTTCTGACGGTGATCAGAATGGCTGAGATTTTATCGACGAACAGATTAAACGCCTCGGCGATAGCCGAAATCTCATCTTTGCCGCGCACATCCAGACGACGGGTAAGATCGCCTTCGCCCTGCGCGATATCATCGAGCGCCTGGCGGGTATCATCGAGACGCGAAATCAGTCGGCGAACCACCAGCCAGGATCCCACCAGCAATAGCGTCATAATTGGGATCAACACTTCCAGCACGTCCTGCATCATCACTTTGGCGAGACCGACGATGCGTGATTCAGGCGTCACCAGCCCCACGACCCAGCCGGTATCCGCCATCGGGAATAGCATTACCCGGGTCGGCGTATTCAACACATTGTCGTTGGCAAGCGTAATCGTTTTCACACCATCTGCCGGACGTAAAGATTTAAGACCGTTTTCCACCGGGATAAGCCATTGCGCGCTTTGCGCCAGATCGTTAATGGTTTTGTGTTTTGTCAGGTCGGCCTGCGGGAAATAGAGAAGTTGTCCCTGTTTATCCACCACGAACGCGTAACCGCCGGTGCTGTTTCCCTGCTGTTGCATAAAGGTGGCAACGTTATCCAGACGAATATCGGTAGTGGCGACGCCGGCAAACTTACCGGCCAGTTGGTAAGGAACGCTGCAGGTTACCATGTTGACCCCGGAACTGGCATCCTGGTAAACATCAGACCATAAGCAGCTGTTTTGCGAATGTCCTTTGGCATGCTGATACCAGCTTTCATTGTGGTATCCGCTTGATCCTTCGACGTTATAGTCGTTGGAGTACATCAACTTTCCTTCAGCGTTACGCGCCCAGAAAAAGCTGCGCTTTTCTACGCCTGCGGTGAAAGCGTCTGGCTCTGGCCAGATGCCGCCGCCGGTAATGATCGACTCTTTATCTTCACCAATCAAATGCGGAACAACGCTTTGGTACAGCGATTCATCGTTGGGCAGCACTTCGGCCAGTCGCGACAAACCGACGGTCTCACCTTCAATTCGCGACAACACGGTACTTAACTGACGGGTTAAACCTTGCCCCGTTTCTTCGATCAGGGCGGTATTGATTTCAACGACGCGCGGCTGCCCTCGCCAGAGCATAATCGCAACAATAACAAGTGTAGTGACTGCAAGCAGCAGAATGCCGCCAATGGTTAAACGCGTTGAAATACGAGTAGGATACCAGGCCATACAAACTCCTTCTGCAAAAGGCTAACTTTTACCCAGTATCGGCACCGGCGTTTTTATCTTTATAAAGTTTCCTTAAGTATTGCAAAATAAATAAGTGACAGCGTCACAAATAGCAAAACCCAGCACTTTGGCTGGGTTTTAATAACGGTTTAATCTTATTTGGATAATTCTTTTTTGATTTCGTCTTTTATTTTGCTTAATTCGCTCTGCGGATGTTTTTTACAAAGCTCAACGGTCAGAGGGACAGCTGTAGTCACGGTTTCGTTATAGTCAACGTAATCACCACCTTTGAAATCTTCGTCTTCATTAAGCACCCAGAAAGCCACCGGAGCCATGGTCTGCGGGTTCAGATCGATGAACTCCTGGCAGCTCATGCCTTTCGGCGTCACTTCAGTTTTCGCGCTATCAGTGGCTGCATTGACGCTAACGCTGGTTAACAGCGCTGCGACCAGAATACCTGCTGTAGAAAGGGAGAATTTATTCATTGTAGTACTCCATTTATAATATAAATAATATCTACACTTGCGCTTCAAACCGTTAATGTAGTTCGCAAAAAATAATACCCCTACCGTCATAAGAATAAAGATTGCCATTATTGATATGGCTGAAAGTTATATTTCCCATTACTGATTCTGATGTTTGAGAGGAAATGTTGCCGACAATGTGATCGTTCCGACGAAATCAGCAGATTCATACCCCGCTCTTCTGTCGCTGCACCAAAACTGAACTACGCTGCACAAATGTTGATCATTAGTTAATGAATATGGTTTGTGTTTTAACAAAAACAGCCTGCGTGCCGCTGTCTGTGACTTGGCACGCGTCCTGCATTGTTAATTCACTAACAGTGAGCCGTAATCTGACAGACAACTAACAGCGAGAAGGTAATGACAGCGAAACCTGAATTATTTACCCGCATAGAACAGACCTTCAGCCAGCTTACGCCGAGCGAAAAGCGCGTAGCCGGGTGGCTGTTAGCCCATGGTGTACAGATCCCTTTTGAAACTGCGGATGGCATCGCTAAAGCGGCAGGAACCAGTGGCATTACCGTAGGACGCTATCTGCGTAAGCTGGGCTTTCGCAATCTGGAGGATGCAAAAGCCAGCCTGCGTGAGCTGCCGGTTGTCCCCTATCAACCCTGGGGAATGAACGAGCGGCTGGATTCCTGGCACCAGCAACAAAGCCTGCCGGATCGCGCACAGCAGTCGCTGTTACTGGAAATCGACGCCATTACCCACGTCTATCAACTCGCGCAAAGCGATACATTTTTACGCATTGCGCAGCAGCTGGCGCATGCGGAAGCGGTTTACATCCTCGGGATCCAGTCTACTCGTGGGATTGCTAACGCCTTTTTTAGTCACCTGGAATACCTGCGGCCTAAAGTCAGCTACTCCGAAGGGCTTTCCGGCAGTTGGGTCGAGTCGTTGAATTCGGGATTTAACCAGCCATACGTGGTGATCACCGACATGCGCGCCTACTCCGCCATCTCCCGACAATATTGCCGCGTCGCGACAGAACGCCAGATTCCACTGGCGCTGATCACCGATGTGTGGTGTCCGTGGGCCAGAGATTATGCCCTTGATTTACTCCAGGTAAAAACTGACACCGGACATTTCTGGGATTCTCTGGCTCCCGTGAGCTGTCTGTTCAACTTATTACTTTCTGCGGTGGTGGAGCAACTTGGTGATTCCCTCGCAGGACGCCTGCAAACCAATCGCCAGTTACAACAACAGTTTGGTCAATTCGAACAATAAACAGGAAATGTGCTATGTCAGAAACCCCAGAACTGGTCGATCTGTCGGTGATATTCCCGTCGCTGTATATCGATCTCAAATACGCCACTGCCGACAACATTACCGGCGCGCCTATCTACCGGGAAGCGCGCTGCCTGTTACACAGCGAGGCGGTAACCGCGCTGGCTAAAAGCATTAGTATCGCGCAACTGGCGGGCCTGAAGCTTGTAGTGTATGACGCGTATCGCCCCCAGCAGGCGCAGGCGGTGCTGTGGAATGCGTGCCCGGATCCCCAGTACGTCGTCGATGTGGCGATTGGATCCAATCACAGCCGCGGGACGGCCATCGACGTTACGCTGATGGACGAGCGTGGCAATGTTCTCGATATGGGCGCGGGTTTTGATGAAATGCACGACCGTTCCCATGCCTGGCACCCTTCTGTTCCCCCGGCCGCGCATCGTAACCGGTTGTTACTCAACGCCATTATGTTCGGTGGCGGTTTTGTCGGCATTCACAGCGAGTGGTGGCATTTTGAATTACCTGATGCCGCGTGTTATCCGCTGCTTGACGACCAGATAGCCTGTTTCCCTGTTCCCCCCATAACAACACAACATCCCTTTTAATTCTGGAGCCTGGTTATGAAGACTACACCTGCGTTAAATGCGTTTTTTCGCCCCGCTCTGATCGCCGTTGCGCTGGCATTTGCCCTGCCTGCCGCGCAGGCCGCCGTACCCAAAGATATGCTGGTCATCGGTAAAGCCGCCGACCCGCAGACGCTCGACCCCGCCGTGACCATCGATAACAACGACTGGACGATCACCTATCCCTCTTATCAACGTTTGGTTCAGTACAAAACCGAAGGCGGTAAAGGCTCCACGGAAGTTGAAGGTGATTTAGCCAGCGGCTGGAAAGCCTCTGACGATCAGAAAGAGTGGACGTTTACCCTGAAAAACGATGCCAAATTCGCCGACGGTACGCCGGTGACGGCAGATGCGGTGAAACAATCTTTTGAGCGCCTGCTCAAAATTGGCCAGGGACCTGCTGAAGCATTCCCGAAAGATCTGAAGGTTGAAGCCATCGATAACAACACGGTGAAATTCACTCTCAGCCAGCCGTTCGCGCCATTCCTGTATACGCTGGCAAATGACGGGGCTTCAATTATCAACCCGGCTATCTTAAAAGAGCACGCGGCAGATGATGCCCGCGGATTCCTGGCGCAGAACACGGCAGGCTCCGGTCCCTTCATGCTGAAAAGCTGGCAAAAAGGACAGCAACTGGTGCTGGTGCCAAACCCGCATTATTCCGGGCCCAAACCAGCGTTTAAGCGGGTTTCGGTAAAAATCATTGGTGAAAGCGCCTCCCGTCGCCTGCAATTGTCGCGTGGCGATATCGATATTGCCGATGCGCTTCCTGTCGACCAACTTGCCGCTTTAAAACAGGAAGGCAAAGTTAACGTAGCGGATTATCCCTCACTGCGCGTGACCTATCTGTATCTGAACAACAGTAAAGCGCCGCTCAATCAGGTGGATTTACGCCGCGCCATCTCGTGGGCCACCGATTATAAGGGCATGGTGAATGGGATCCTCAGTGGCAATGGTAAACAGATGCGCGGTCCGATCCCTGAAGGTATGTGGGGTTTTGATGACAAGGCTATGCAATACAGTTTTGATGAAGCCAAAGCGAAAGCTGCATGGGACAAAGTCACGAGCAAACCCGAAAGCCTGAGCTTCTTGTATTCAGATAATGACCCTAACTGGGAGCCGATTGCCCTCTCAACCCAGGCCAGTCTCAACAAGCTGGGTATTAAGGTGAAGCTGGAAAAACTGGCGAATGCCACCATGCGTGACCGTGTGGGTAAAGGGGATTACGACATTGCTATCGGCAACTGGAGTCCGGATTTCGCCGACCCGTACATGTTTATGAACTACTGGTTTGAGTCAGATAAAAAAGGTCTGCCGGGTAACCGTTCGTTCTATGAAAATAGTGAGGTCGATAAGCTGCTGCGTAGCGCATTAGCCACCACCGATCCGGTCGCCAGAACCAATGATTACCAGCAGGCGCAAACCATCGTGATTGATGAAGCGGCCTACGTCTATTTATTCCAGAAAAACTATCAACTGGCGATGAACAAAGACGTCAAAGGATTTGTATTTAACCCCATGCTGGAACAGGTCTTCAATATCTCCACCATGAGTAAATAATCCACGTTGATGCGGAGCCACTCAGGCTCCGCAAGGGGAAGCTAATGACGTTCTGGAGCATTTTACGCCAGCGATGCTGGGGTCTTATTCTGGTGGTTATCGGTGTTTGCGTGATCACCTTTATTATTTCGCACCTGATCCCTGGCGACCCCGCGCGGTTGCTGGCGGGCGATCGCGCCAGCGATGAGATAGTCGAAAATATTCGCCAACAACTGGGGCTGAACCAGCCGCTATATGTGCAGTTCTTTCGCTATGTGAGCGATATCTTTCAGGGCGATTTGGGCATTTCCATTCGCACCGGTCGTCCGGTACTGGATGAGCTGCGTATCTTCTTTCCCGCTACTCTGGAGTTGGCTTTCTGCTCTTTGTTGCTGGCGCTGGTGATCGGTATTCCGTTAGGTATTTTATCTGCGGTCTGGCGCAACCGTTGGCTTGATCACCTCGTTCGCCTGATGGCGATTACCGGCATCTCCACGCCTGCATTCTGGCTGGGGCTGGGGGTTATCGTGCTGTTTTACGGTCATCTGCAAATTTTGCCCGGCGGTGGTCGGTTAGACGACTGGCTGGATCCACCGGCTCATGTCACTGGGTTCTACCTGATTGATGCCCTGCTGGAAGGCAATGGTGAAGTCTTTTTCAATGCGCTCCAGCACCTGATCCTACCATCACTGACGCTGGCTTTTGTGCACTTAGGGATCGTTGCCCGCCAGATTCGCTCCGCCATGCTGGAGCAACTGAGTGAAGATTACATTCGTACCGCGCGCGCCAGCGGGCTGCCGGGCTGGTACATCGTGTTGTGTTACGCGTTGCCGAATGCGCTTATCCCATCAATAACGGTTCTCGGCCTGGCATTGGGCGATCTGCTCTACGGTGCGGTACTCACCGAAACGGTATTCGCCTGGCCTGGAATGGGCGCCTGGGTAGTAACGTCGATTCAGGCGCTCGACTTCCCGGCGGTGATGGGATTTGCCGTAGTGGTCTCTTTCGCTTATGTGCTGGTCAACCTGGTGGTGGATTTACTCTACCTGTGGATTGACCCACGAATTGGACGCGGGGGTGCTGAATGATGCTCACCCAAGAAACGCCGACCGCCCCGCAGACATCACGCCGTCGCACGGACTGGGCGAAATTGTTCTGGATGATGAAAAGCAGCCCGCTGACGCTGGTAGGCGGGGTCATCATTGTACTGATACTGTTGCTGATGGTGCTGTCACCGTGGATTACGCCTTACGATCCTAATGCCATCAATTTAAGTGCGCGCCTGCTGCCACCGTCTGCCGCTCACTGGTTTGGTACCGATGAAGTGGGCCGCGATCTGTTCAGCCGCGTACTGGTCGGAAGCCAGCAGTCGGTCGTCGCTGGTCTGGTGGTGGTGGGAATTGCTGGCGGGTTGGGTTCGCTGCTGGGTTGTCTGTCTGGTGTCATGGGCGGACGCGCCGATGCCATCATTATGCGAATAATGGACATCATGCTGTCCATTCCCTCGCTGGTGCTGACGATGGCACTGGCCGCCGCGCTGGGACCCAGCCTGTTCAACGCCATGCTGGCAATTGCAGTCGTACGTATTCCTTTTTATGTGCGCCTTGCCCGCGGCCAGACGTTAGTGGTGCGTCAGTTTACTTATGTGCAGGCTGCACGGACCTACGGCGCTTCTCGCTGGCACCTGATTAGCTGGCACATTTTACGTAACTCTTTACCGCCGCTGATTGTGCAGGCGTCGCTGGATATCGGCAGCGCGATCCTGATGGCCGCCACGCTCGGGTTTATTGGTCTGGGCGCACAGCAGCCCAGCGCGGAATGGGGGGCGATGGTGGCGATTGGCCGCAACTATGTGCTTGATCAGTGGTGGTATTGCGCCTTTCCCGGTGCCGCAATTTTGATTACCGCCGTGGGCTTTAATCTTTTTGGCGATGGTATTCGCGACCTGCTGGATCCAAAAGCCGGAGGAAAACAGTCATGACACAACCCGTACTGGAAATTGAGGATTTGCATCTGAGTTTCCCCGGCTATAAAGCTGACGTGCATGCGCTGAATCATGTTTCGCTGCATATCAACCGTGGAGAAATTGTCGGCGTGGTCGGTGAATCCGGTTCCGGCAAGTCCGTGACGGCGATGCTTACCATGCGGCTGCTGCCGGAGGGCAGTTATCATATTCACCAGGGACGCGTTTCGCTGCTGGGTGAAGATGTGCTCAACGCCAGCGAAAAGCAGATGCGCCAATGGCGTGGCGCACGCGTCGCCATGATCTTCCAGGAGCCCATGACCGCGCTTAATCCAACGCGACGTATCGGCCAGCAGATGGTGGAAGTTATCCGCCATCACCAGGCGTTAAGCCGCGCGGATGCTCGCCAGAAAGCCATCGCTTTACTGGAAGAGATGCAAATTCCGGACGCGGCGGAAGTGATGAAACGTTTCCCGTTTGAGCTTTCCGGCGGTATGCGCCAGCGGGTGATGATTGCGCTGGCCTTTTCCTGCGAGCCGGAACTGATCATTGCCGATGAACCGACCACCGCACTCGACGTCACGGTACAGCTGCAGGTGCTGCGTTTATTGAAGCTAAAAGCGCGCGCCAGCGGGACAGCGGTGCTATTTATCAGCCATGATATGGCGGTGGTGTCACAATTGTGCGACCGGTTATACGTCATGTATGCCGGAAGCGTGATTGAGAGCGGCCCAACACCGACCGTTATTCAGCATCCGACGCACCCCTATTCCATCGGCTTGCTGAAATGTGCGCCGGAACACGGCGAACCGCGCGCATTGCTGCCTGCCATTCCCGGCACTGTACCGAATTTAACCCGCTTACCGACCGGATGCGCATTTCGTGAGCGCTGTTTTGCGGCTGGCCCTCGCTGTGACGAGACGCCTGCATTAAGCAGTCAGGGAGGCGCGGATCAACAATCTGCCTGCTGGTATCCGCAACTGGAGACAACACATGTCTGAATTTTTACTGGCCCTGCAGGATGTTCATGTCAGCTTTCCCGCGCGTAAAAACTGGCTCGGCAAGGTTACCGAACGGGTGCATGCGATCAACGGTCTGGATTTACAGATTCGTCAGGGAGAAACGCTGGGGATTGTCGGTGAGTCGGGCTGCGGAAAAAGTACGCTGGCGCAACTGTTGATGGGTATGCTGCAACCGAGTCAGGGAAACTACTCTCGCCACAATGACAAGCAGCACAGCGGCATGCAGATGGTCTTTCAGGACCCGCTTTCATCGCTTGATCCGCGTTTGCCGGTGTGGCGAATTATCACCGAACCGGTGTGGATCCAGAAACGAAGCTCCGAGCGTGAACGCCGCATTCTTGCCGAAGATTTGGCGCAACAGGTAGGGATCCGCCCTGAATATCTCGACCGTCTGCCGCATGCGTTCTCCGGCGGTCAGCGTCAGCGTATTGCCATTGCCCGGGCGTTGTCGTCTGAGCCGGACGTGATCGTACTGGATGAACCCACTTCGGCGCTGGATATTTCCGTGCAGGCGCAAATTCTTAACCTGCTGGTGTCATTGCAGGCCCGCAGAAATCTGACCTATGTGCTGATATCGCATAACGTGTCGGTGGTTCGCCATATGAGCGATCGCGTGGCGGTGATGTACCTTGGGCAAATTGTTGAACTGGGTGAAACGCAGCAGGTTCTTACTCATCCTGCCCATCCCTACACGCGATTATTACTCGACTCCGTCCCTAAAACGGGAGCACCGCTAGCGGAGGATTTAGTGTTACGGAAAACCGAACTACCGGGGAACCGAACGCTGCCTGAGGGCTGTTTTTTTCGTGACAGATGTCCGTTGGCGATCCGTGGCTGTGAGAATAAACAGATCTTGCGGTCCAGCGAATCAGGATGTGAGGTTCGCTGCTGGCGGGCGGTTAACGTGAGCTGAACGCGGCGGAAAATCAGGCGCAATACGCCTTTTTCAGAGTATCCACCAGCACTTCTGAGGCAGTAGATAACTTATGATGTGCCGAACGCAGAACGCCGATCCGGCGCTGGATCACCGGCGTGTCCAGATCGATACAGGTTGCGCCTAATTCAGTCATTTGCGTACGGCACAGCGCAGGTACCGCGCTGCCGCCCAGGCCCTTAGCCACCAGCCGGCCAATGGTTACCAGTTGATGGCTCTCCAGCGCCACCTCCAGCGAATGCCCGCTTTGCACCAGCTGTTCTTCCAGCATCAGACGCACGGCGGAAGGACGTTGCAGGGTGATAAAATCCAGCGTCAGCAGTTCACGCCACGCAATACGATCCCGCCCTGCCAGTCGGCAGGTTGGCGGGACAATCGCGATAAAACGATCCACGCCAAGCGGGGTGAAATGCAGATGCCCGGAATAGTCCGGTTCGAAGGCAATACCCATCTCTACCCGCCCTTCACTCACCATCTCAATGACCTGTTCGTTAATCACATCGTGAACCGTTACGTTGATACCAGAATAGGAATCACGAAACGTTTTTAGTACCGATGGCAGGACGTTAGCGGCAAATGAAGGCATGGCGGCAATAGAGATTTTACCGCGTTGCAGCGTGAATCGCTGGCGCATTGCCTCTTCCGTGTTCTCCCAGTCCGCAAGCAGCTGTCGCCCCATATTCAGCAACGTTTCCCCTTCCTGCGTCAGGGTCACTTTGCGGGTAGTTCTCAACAGTAAAGCTCCACCTAACGAATCCTCCAGTCCTTTAATCGCCAGGCTTAATGCGGGTTGCGACATATTCAGTCTTTCACTGGCATGAGCGAAATTCAGAGTGTGAGCTACCGCTAAAAACGCGCGTAACTGTTTGATGCTCATTCCCATTTCGCATTCCTTTAACCTGTTGAATACCTTTAATTAACATTAAATTGATAAAAAAACCCAATGAGTGAGTCACAAATTTAAAATTAACAAATCATTTTTCTCCCCCAATGATGTCGGCAAGGACAACAGGAGGGGCAAGTATATGGCTGGACTGGATAAACGGGTCGCCACGTATCAAGAGGCGCTGGAAGGACTGACCGACAACATGACGCTGCTGGCGGGCGGTTTTGGCTTGTGTGGGATCCCTGAAAATCTGATTGCCGAAGTACGTCGTCGGGAAGTTCAGGGACTTACCGTGGTGTCAAACAACTGCGGCGTGGACGGTTTTGGTCTCGGCGTGCTGCTGGAAACGCGTCAGGTGCGCAAAGTGGTCGCATCCTATGTGGGTGAAAACGCGCTGTTTGAAAAGCAGGTGCTTAGTGGCGAACTGGAAGCCATCCTGACGCCGCAAGGCACGCTGGCGGAGCAGTTGCGCGCTGGCGGCGCGGGGATCCCCGCTTTCTTCACCGCGACCGGATACGGTACCCCCGTGGCTGAAGGAAAAGAGGTGCGCGAGTTTGCCGGACGTCCGTACATTTTAGAGCAGGCCATAACCGGGGATTTTGCGCTGGTCAAAGGCTGGAAAGCCGACTGGTACGGCAATGTTATCTATCGCCATACCGCACAGAATTTTAATCCGCTGATGGCCGCTGCCGGGCGCATTACCGTAGTGGAAGTCGAAGAGATCGTCCCCCCTGGCGAGTTGGATCCCTCTGCGATTCATACCCCCGGAATTTTTGTTAACCGCATTATTCAGGGGCAATTTGAAAAACGTATTGAACAACGCACCCTGCGCCAGAAAGGAGCCTGACCATGTTAACGCGTGAACAAATGGCAATGCGTGTCGCCCGTGAGCTGCGCGACGGTTATTACGTCAACCTTGGGATTGGTATTCCCACTCTGGTAGCGAACTACATCCCCGATGGTATGGACGTGATGCTGCAATCGGAAAACGGTTTGCTGGGTATGGGGCCGTTTCCCACCGAAGACGAAATTGATGCGGACATGATCAACGCCGGAAAACAGACCGTGACGGCGCGCAAAGGCGCAGCGATTTTCGACTCGGCGCAATCCTTCGCGATGATCCGCGGCGGCCACGTTGACCTGACGGTGCTCGGCGCGTTTGAAGTCGATGTTAACGGCAATATCGCCTCGTGGATGATCCCCGGAAAAATGGTGAAAGGCATGGGGGGCGCAATGGACCTGGTGGCCGGAGCCGACAACATCATCGTTGTAATGACCCATGCCTCCAAAAGCGGTGAGTCAAAATTGCTTCCTGCATGCACTCTGCCGCTGACCGGCGTGGCCTGCATCAAACGCGTGCTTACCGATCTGGCGCTGCTGGAGATTGCTGATGGGGCGTTCATTCTGCGTGAACGCGCCCCGGGTATCAGCGTGGATGAAATCGTCGCCAGAACCGCCGGCAAGCTGATCGTGCCTGAAAATGTCCCCGAAATGCAATTTAACTGAGGAGCTGACCATGCAGGATGTTGTTATTGTCGCGGCAACGCGCACCCCGATTGGCAGTTTTCATGGCGCGCTGGCGCCGCTTTCGGCGGTTGAACTCGGTTCGGTGGTGATCCGTTCCCTGCTGGAAAAAACGGCGGTGGCACCAGAGCAAATTGATGAAGTGATTTTGGGTCAGGTGCTCACGACGGGCTGTGGTCAAAACCCTGCCAGACAGACGGCGTTACGTGCGGGTTTGCCGGCCACTACGCCAGCGCTAACCATTAATCTGGTGTGCGGCTCGGGTCTGAAGGCGGTGCATCAGGCGGTACAGACGATTCGCTGCGGTGATGCGCAAATTGTGATTGCCGGTGGGCAGGAGAGCATGAGCAACGCGCCCTATTTTCTCGACGGCGCGCGGGCAGGTCTGCGCCTGGGTCATGCCAGCCTGAAAGACAGCGTAGTACATGACGGTTTGTGGGATGCCTTCAACGACTATCACATGGGCATTACCGCGGAAAATCTGGCAGATAAGTTTGTTATCAGTCGTGAGCAACAGGACGCATTTGCTCTGCACTCCCAGCAAAAAGCGGCTGCCGCAATGGAAGCCGGTCGTTTTAGTGCGGAGATTACCCCGGTCAGCGTTCCGCAGGGGAAAAAAGCGCCGCGTGTAGTGGACCGTGACGAACAGCCTCGCCCGGATACTCAGGCCGATAAGCTGGCGCAGCTCAAGCCCGCCTTTCGGCCAGGAAACGGTACGGTGACCGCCGGGAATGCTTCTTCAATTAATGATGGCGCCGCGGCGGTGATGCTAATGAGCGCCGCCAAAGCCGCGGAACTCAATTTGCCGGTTCTGGGACGGGTGGCGGGCTACGCGGTCTCCGGCGTCGATCCGGCCATTATGGGCATTGGGCCAGTGGAAGCGTCACTTCAGTGTCTGAAACGGGCTGGCTGGACGCTGAACGATGTTGATCTCATTGAAGCCAACGAAGCATTTGCCGCACAAGCGCTGGCGGTTGGCGAATCACTGAACTGGGACAGCAGCAAAGTTAACGTCAATGGCGGCGCGATCGCGCTGGGTCATCCGATTGGCGCGTCCGGGTGCCGGATTCTGGTGACCCTGCTGCATGAAATGGCCCGCAGCAACGCCGCCAAAGGGTTGGCCACACTGTGCGTAGGCGGTGGTCAGGGGGTCGCACTGGCAGTAGAACGTCCGAGAGGATCTCATGAAAAATAAGCAAATTTGCGTACTGGGCGCGGGTTTAATGGGCGTCGGCATCGCCACCCACTTTGCCCGCTTTGGTCACGATATCTGGTTGTACGACACCGATAGCAGCCGAATTGCGGAAATTAGCCATATTGCCAGCGATATTGTGGATGAGCTTATTGCTACTGAACAATTTGCTCTAAGCGAAAAAGCATCGGTTATGAATCGTCTACACGGTACGACGTCGCTACAGGATATTGCCGCGTGCGGATTGCTGATTGAAGCCATCCCGGAACGCCTCGAACTTAAACATGCGCTGTATGCGCAACTGGAAGAGCTGATCGCGCCGGAGGCGGTGATCGCCAGTAATACCAGCGGATTGCCACCCGATGCCCTGGCAGAAAAACTTGTCCATCCTGAGCGGTTGCTAATCGCCCATTTCTGGAACCCGCCGCACTTTATTCCGCTGGTTGAAATTGTGCCGGGGACGGCAACGAAGGCGGAATATCTTCATGAATTACAACAACTACTGCTGTCGATGCAACTGGAAGCGGTCGTGCTCGATCGCGCCGCGCCAGGGTTTGTCGGCAACCGTCTGCAATTCGCCCTGCTGCGTGAAGCGTTGCATATCGTTAAAAGCGGTATCGCCAGCGCGGAGGTGGTGGATCAGGTAATGCGTGCCTCGCTCGGACGACGCTATGCCATGGTTGGCCCGCTGGAGGCGGCTGATATGACCGGTCTTTCTACGGTACAGGACATTTGTCGGCATCTGTTACCGGAGCTGGCAACAGGTAGCGACATGATGTCGCTGGTCGCTGACAAGGTCGCCAACGGTGATACCGGGTTGCGCAGCGGCCAGGGATTTTATCGCTGGGATGATTCGCGCAAAGAGTACATCCAACAACGCAGAGAGCATCAACTGCGCTTTGCCCTGAAACCGTAACTTCTCTTTCTGTACCCCACTATAACAATGATATTGAGGAGTCATGATGAGTGTATTAATCGCCCTGGCAGCGCTGGGCCTGCTGATGCTTGCAGCCTATCGCGGATATAGCGTCATCCTGTTTGCCCCCATCGCGGCATTAGGTGCTGTATTGCTCACCGAACCCAGCGCCGTCGGCCCTGCCTTCACCGGCCTGTTTATGGAAAAAATGGTCGGTTTTGTGAAGCTGTACTTCCCGGTGTTTTTGCTGGGAGCGGTGTTTGGCAAGTTAATCGAGTTATCTGGTTTTTCCCGCTCAATTGTTGCCGCCGCCATCAATATCCTCGGGCGGCGTCACGCCATCCCGGTGATCGTGCTGGTGTGCGCGCTGTTAACCTACGGCGGGGTATCGCTGTTCGTCGTGGCGTTTGCGGTGTATCCATTTGCGGCGGAGCTGTTCCGCCAGAGTAATATTCCTAAGCGCCTGATCCCGGCCACCGTCGCGCTGGGCGCGTTCTCCTTCACGATGGACGCCTTACCTGGCACGCCGCAGATCCAGAACATTATTCCGACCAGTTTCTTTGGGACTAACGCCTGGGCCGCACCGTGGCTGGGGCTGATAGGCTCACTGTTTATTATTTTCGTCGGTCTGGTTTATCTCGAACGTCAGCGTCGTAAAGCGCAGGCTAAGGATGAAGGCTATGGCACTGAACTGTTAAACGAGCCGGAAACGCCGGATAACATTAACCTGCCAAACCCGATAATCGCTATCTCTCCGCTGATTCTGGTTGGGGTGTTTAACCTGCTGTTTACCCGTTGGATCCCACAGTGGTATGGCGCAACACATCAACTGGAACTGCCAGGCCTTGCCAAACCGATTACCACCGAAGTCGGTAAAATCACCGCTATCTGGGCAGTGGAAGCGGCGCTGATTTCAGGGATCTTACTGGTGGTGCTGTTCGGCTATCGCAACATTAAAGGCCGCCTGGCGGAAGGCAGCAGAACGGCGGTTGGCGGCGCGATCCTCGCGGCCATGAATACCGCGTCGGAGTACGGTTTTGGGGCGGTGATCGCTGCCCTGCCGGGTTTCCTTGTGTTGTCAAAAGCGCTGGCGGCGATCCCTGACCCGCTTCTTAACGAAGCCATCAGCATCACCACGCTGGCCGGGATCACCGGCTCGGCATCGGGTGGGATGAGTATTGCCCTTGCCGCCATGTCTGACACTTTTATTGCCGCTGCCCATGCCGCCAATATTCCACTCGAAGTCTTCCACCGCGTGGCGTCAATGGCCAGTGGCGGCATGGACACCCTGCCGCACAACGGCGCGGTCATTACCCTGCTGGCTATTACCGGTCTCAGCCATCGTCAGGCATATGGCGGGATTTTCGCCATCACCGTGATCAAAAGCCTGGCCGTGCTGTTTGTTATCGGCGTCTTCTACACCACCGGAATTGTTTAAGGAGAATCATCATGAACTTAACGGGAAAAACCGCCCTGGTTACCGGCTCGACCAGCGGTATTGGATTAGGCATCGCTCAGGTGCTGGCACAAGCGGGCGCTACGTTGATCCTCAACGGGTTTGGTGATGTTGAAGCCGCCAAAGACGCCGTGGCGCAGCATGGCAAAACGCCAGGCTACCACGGCGCGGACCTGAGCGATGAGGCGCAAATTGCTGACATGATGCGCTATGCCGCAAGCGAATTTGGCGGCGTGGATATTCTGGTCAACAACGCCGGGATCCAGCATGTGTCTCCGGTAGAAACCTTCCCGGTTGAAAAATGGAATGCGATTATTGCTATTAACCTCTCCTCCGTTTTTCACACTACGCGGCTGGCGCTGCCGGGTATGCGCGCACGAAACTGGGGACGCATCATTAATATCGCCTCGGTTCACGGCCTGGTGGCTTCTAAAGAGAAATCCGCGTATGTGGCAGCCAAGCACGGCGTGGTGGGATTAACCAAGACCATTGCGCTGGAAACCGCGCAGACGGGCATTACCTGCAATGCGCTGTGCCCCGGTTGGGTGCTCACACCGTTGGTCCAGCAGCAGATTGATAAACGTATTGCCGAAGGCGCGGCGCCTGACGTCGCACGTGACGCCCTGCTGGCGGAAAAGCAACCGTCGCGTGAATTTGTCACGCCGGAGCAATTAGGGGAACTCGCGTTATTTTTATGTTCAGACGGTGCGGCACAGGTGCGCGGCGTTGCGTGGAATATGGATGGCGGCTGGGTGGCGCAATAACATCATCGGGTGCCGGATAAGACGTAGTCGCATCCGGCACGCCACGATTAAGACTTCAGCTGATAATCCAGTGTAATTTCCGCGTTCAGTACCTGCGAAACAGGGCATCCGGCTTTCGCTTTCTGGATGATGCCGTCAAACGTGGCGGCGTCTATCCCCGGAACGCTTACTTCACTGTGCAGCGCTACTTTGGTTATCGCAAAACCCGCATCCACCTTATCCAGAGAAACATCGGCAGTGGTATCAATGGCATCTGGCGTAAAGCCCGCTTCACCCAGCATTAACGAAAGCGCCATTGAGAAGCAAGCCGCATGAGCCGCGCCAATCAACTCTTCAGGATTGGTGCCTTTTACCCCTTCAAACCGGGTATTAAACCCATACGGTTGCTGATTCAGCACGCCGCTTTCAGTCGATACGGTACCTTTACCGCGCTTAATGTCGCCTTCCCAGTGTGCCTGACCTTTCTTATGGATAGTCATTACCGTTCTCCTGTGTTGTCGTTGAAGTTACAAGTATAGGACGCCTGAGAAAATGCATGACACATACGGGATAGTTCTGCATTTACCGCTTAAGCATTGACCTTTCAGATAAAATGACCGACCATCCTGAAAGCCGTTATTTTAAACATCGGCTTTCTATCAGGTTGTATTTCGTCCGTTTTTATACGGACTCGCCCTTGAAACCAGAAACAGGATTAAGGAGTTAGAATGAAATCGAACCGCCAGGCCCGTCATATTCTTGGACTGGACCACAAAATCTCAAACCAACGTAAAGTCGTGACCGAAGGTGACAAAACCAGTGTGGTCAACAATCCTACCGGAAGAAAGCGCCGCGCTGACGGCAAATAGCCTTTCGCTGGTCTGACTGAATAACGAGATAAACACCATTGCAACCGCAGTGGTGTTTTTGCTTATAAAACCCCTTAACCCATTCACAATGCTTTATACTTCGCCCGTTTCCCTGGCGGACAGGCCACACTCGATCATAAAGAACGCCAGGGACGGTTATTCAAAAAAGAGTGAGTGACATGGAAAACGAAACTAAAAAACTGCGTTCCCTTTACATCCCCTACGCTGGCCCGGTACTGCTGGAATTCCCTTTACTGAATAAAGGGAGCGCTTTCAGTGTGGAAGAACGCCGTAACTTCAACCTGCTGGGGTTACTGCCGGAAGTGGTCGAGACGATTGAAGAACAGGCTGAACGCGCCTGGATCCAATATCAGGGATTCAAAACCGAAATCGACAAGCATATTTACCTGCGCAACATCCAGGACACCAACGAAACCCTGTTTTACCGACTGGTGCATAATCACCTTGATGAGATGATGCCGGTTATCTATACCCCAACGGTAGGTGCTGCCTGTGAGCGTTTCTCTGAGATCTACCGTCGCGCGCGCGGCGTATTTATCTCTTATCAGAACCGCCACAATATGGACGATATCCTGCAGAACGTGCCTAACCACAATATCAAAGTCATCGTCGTTACCGACGGTGAACGTATTCTGGGCCTTGGCGACCAGGGGATTGGCGGGATGGGTATTCCGATCGGTAAGCTGTCGCTGTATACCGCGTGTGGTGGGATTAGTCCGGCCTACACCCTGCCGGTCGTTCTGGACGTCGGTACCAACAATCAGCAACTGCTGAACGATCCGCTGTATATGGGCTGGCGTAACCCGCGTATCACTGATGATGAATACTACGAATTTGTCGATGAATTTATCCAGGCTGTGAAGCATCGTTGGCCGGACGTACTGCTGCAGTTCGAAGACTTCGCACAGAAAAATGCGATGCCGTTGCTGAACCGCTATCGCGATGAAATTTGCTCATTTAACGACGATATTCAGGGCACCGCAGCCGTTACCGTTGGTACGCTCATTGCCGCCAGCCGCGCGGCGGGTAGCCAGTTAAGTGAACAGAATATCGTGTTCCTCGGGGCGGGCTCCGCCGGTTGCGGGATTGCCGAGCAGATCATCGCGCAAATCCAGCGTGAAGGTTTAAGCGAGGAAGCGGCGCGTCAACGCGTGTTTATGGTCGATCGCTTCGGCCTGTTAACCGACAAAATGCCGAACCTGCTCTCCTTCCAGACCAAACTGGTGCAAAAACGCGAAAACCTGCAGCACTGGGATACGCAAGAGGATGTGTTGTCGTTGCTCGACGTAGTGCGTAACGTTAAGCCGGACATCCTGATTGGAGTTTCCGGACAGACCGGCCTGTTTACCGAAGAGATCATCCGCGAAATGCACAAGCATTGTCCGCGCCCGATCGTCATGCCGCTGTCTAACCCGACTTCACGCGTGGAAGCTACGCCACAGGATATTATCGCCTGGACCGAAGGTAACGCACTGGTTGCGACCGGTAGTCCGTTCGCGCCGGTAGTGTGGAAGGAAAAAGTCTTTCCGATTGCCCAGTGTAACAACGCCTATATTTTCCCGGGTATCGGGCTGGGTGTTATTGCTTCTGGCGCATCGCGCATTACCGATGAAATGCTGATGTCAGCCAGTGAAACACTGGCGCAGTATTCTCCGCTGGTGTTGAACGGCGAAGGACTGGTGTTACCAGAACTGAAAGATATTCAGATCGTTTCCCGCGCGATTGCCTTTGCCGTGGGTAAAATGGCCCAGCAGCAAGGCGTGGCGGTGAAAACATCCGCCGAAGCGCTGCAACAGGCAATTGACGATAATTTCTGGCAGGCGGAATATCGCGACTACCGTCGTACTTCTATTTGACGGTTTGCCCGGCAGCTGAGTCTGCCGGGCAATTTTAAGCGTTCGATGAACGAAATACTGTATGTAGATTACTGTTCTGAAAGTTCCAGCTCAGCGATAACCGGCAGGTGATCGCTCGCCGTAGACCACGTAAATTCGCGTGAGTTATGTGGAATTTCCAGATTTTTGACGTTCCACTTCTGCCCTTTAAACGTGAAAATATGGTCTATATCGATCGCAGGGTTAACGGCTGGCCAACTGCGCGTATCAATTCCTTCTTTCGTCACTTCGTTGAAAAAGTAACGTATTTCTTTAAGTGGCTGCTCGTCCCGGGTCGAATTAAAGTCCCCTGCAAGGATTTTAATTGAGGAGGCGATATCCGGGAAATCTGATGTCGCGTCGCCAATGCTGATATCTAACAGATAGCGGGCTTGTTCCGTACGCATGGTAGGATCTTTTTGCCAGTCGAGATGGGTCACCATAATGATGGGGGCAGAATCAAACCCAGGCACGTCAACCTGCGCCAGTAACGCCACGCGTTGTTCAGCATTACCCGACGGTAATTTTACCACCTGCGTGTGCAATATTTTATATTTGGAAAGCAGTCCTAACCCGTACTCACCGCCATCAAAATCGAGTGCTTTACCAAAGGCGTAATACAGTTTATTGGCATCAGCGATTTTTTTGAGTTGATCGATCTTTTGACTGCGCCCTGTTTTATTATCAACCTCTGGCACTGCTATAATATCTGCATCTATTCTTTTAATAGCTGAATTAAGTGCCGTAAAATCCGCCACATCAGCAGATGCTTCATTTTTACCAATGTTATAGGTGGCAATCTTTAAATGCGGTTTATTCTGCGTGTAAATTTTGTCAGGAACACCACCTTTTTGCACTTTAAGTATCTCATTACCCGCTAGTTTTTCACTTGCTTGTGCATTTGCAAATAAACATCCCAGCGCAATCATCGTCAATGTAATTGTTTTTTTCATGTCATCTATTCTCCAAATAATAAAATAGTGCGCGATAGGATACCGGAGAATATTGATCGTTATTGTGATCATTAACCCAAGCTTTCGACGCGAAGAAAATTAACTTTTGCATGATTTTATTTGTCTTGTAATCTGCTGGGCGTTCAAAGCTTGCGCTACTGCGTATGTTGCGATTACACTTTCATCACCGATTAACATTCTGAAAAACAAAAGGAGGATACTTATGCTGTACTGTGAACGTTTTATCGTTTCACATGCTTTTGGCGATCGCCAGTGCTCAAGCGTTATCGGTATCGTGCTGCGATAACTTCTGCTTGAGCGAAGCTAACTTCTCAATCCCCTTCTCTCGGGCTTACCGGGTTATCGTCAGCGATGTTTGACGAGGCGTTTTTACGCCTGTAACTCTTGAGTAAGCAACAATGAGCACATTACTAACCGCACAATCCTTACACGTTGATACGGCATTCGGTACGCTATTCGACGATCTTTCCTTCACCCTGAAAAAAGGCGACCGCATCGGACTTATCGGTTACAACGGCTGCGGCAAAAGTACGCTGTTAAAACTACTCGATGGCACGATTTCCCCCACCAGCGGGACAATTGCGCAGGCGAATCACTGTCATCTTGCGCGTGTGGAGCAACATTTACCTGACGATATACTGCCGCTGACGTTGCAAGAGGCGGTGCTTGCTCAACTTCCCGAGCATGAACGCGCGAGCCAACAATGGCGAGTTGAAGCGTTGCTGGCCGAAATGGGTTTCACGCCGGAGAATTTATCTCTGACAGCACAAACGCTGAGCGGCGGACAACACACGCGTCTGTTATTAGCGCGGGCGCTGATGCGAAACCCTGACCTGCTACTGTTGGATGAGCCAGGTAACCACCTGGATTTGCCCACATTACTGTGGCTGGAACAGTTCTTACAGAACTGGTCTGGTAGTTTTGTGGTTGTTTCCCACGACCCGCAGTTGCTGGATGCCGTGACTCACGGAACCTGGATCCTGCGCGATCGCACCCTGCATGCCTTCGATCTCCCCTGTAGCGCGGCGCGTCAGGCTCTGGTAGACAGAGACACCAGCGATGCCTTGCGCCATAAGGCTGAACAAAAGGAGATCGATCGCGTCACCGCCAGCGCCAAACGGTTGGCGACCTGGGGACGGGTCTACGACAACGAAGATCTTTCCCGTAAAGCAAAGCAGATGGAAAAACAGGTGTTGCGCCTGAAAGAGGTACAGACCGAAGTAACCTCGGGAAGTCAGTGGACACTAACATTGCAGGGTGATGCCCTGCGTGCGGATCGTTTGCTGGAGATGACTCATCTGTCCGTAGCCCCTGCTCCTGGCGCAGATTCGCTGTTTTCGATAGCCGGTATCCGCGTAAAAAGCGGCGATCGCGTAGCGATTGTCGGGCGCAACGGTTGCGGGAAATCATCGTTGTTAAGGCTTATCTGGCAACAGTTTCAGTCACAGTTGGCATCGCCTTCATTGGTGTTACACCCGCGCGTTACGCTGGGGTATTACGATCAGACGCTGCACCAACTCGCTGATGACGATTCGCTGTTTGACGCGCTGGAAGCGTTCGCTCCTCAGCCTGATATCCGCAAAATGGCGCTGATTAGCGCGGGCTTTCCATGGGTTCGTCACGCGCAGCGGGTCAGTACATTAAGCGGTGGTGAGCGCTCCCGGTTATTGTTTGTTGGACTGACTCTGGCGCGTTATAGCCTGCTGATGCTCGATGAACCGACCAACCATCTGGATATGGAAGGCAAAGAGGCGCTGGCTGAAACGCTGCAAAGCTATCACGGAGGCGTGCTGCTGGTAAGCCACGATCGCCAGCTTATCAGCAAAAGTTGTAACCGGTTCTGGTTTATTGATAACGGCGAACTCAGCGAATGGCACGATCTGGACGCGATCAACGCGCGAATTCGGGAAACATCTGCTGAGATACCTGTCCCGAAAATGGTGGTCGAAGCGAGAAATGAAATAAGCTGCGACAGTGATGCGTTACTGGAACAACTTCTCGAACTGGAGCAGCGGCTGGCCGACGATCTCGCTCGTAAGCCGAAGCATCAAAAACCGCTGTTACAGGCGCAATGGCGTAAGGAGATTGCGCGGCTGAACTCACAACTGGAGTAAACCGCATTGCCGGATGGCGGCCTACATCAGCAAAATGTGCGTGTAGGCCCGTCATCCGGCAATTCTTGCGTGACGCTTTCCAGATATTCCCCTTCTCCCTTTTTCTTTGTGCACATTCGCCGCAAAATTTAAAACATCGCAATCCTGGTGTTGCGCTTAAAGGAACATTAATGGTAATGTTCCTCTTGAAGGAACAAGGAAAATATGGATGATCATGAACTTCAGACACAAAGGATTGCGTGACTTGTTTCTTCATGGGCGAACATCAGGCGTTATGGCGAAGCATGTCCGACGATTACGACACAGACTTGCTGTTATTGATGCGGCAAGTAAGGTTACAGATATCAATATGCCCGGTTATAAGCTTCATTCTCTTATAGGCGAGCGTGATGGAATTTGGGCAATTTCTGTTTCAGGTAACTGGCGTATTACGTTTGAATTCGTCAATGGCGACGCGTACATACTGGACTACGAGGACTATCATTGATGAAAATGGCAAATCATCCCCGCCCTGGGGATATCATTCAGGAAGCACTGGACGAACTCAATGTCAGTCTGCGCGAATTTGCCAGGGCGATGGAGATTGCACCTTCGACGGCAAGCCGACTATTAGCCGGGAAAGCGGCCCTCACGCCTGAGATGGCGATCAAACTCTCTGTCGTAATTGGTAGTTCACCCGAAATGTGGTTAAACCTGCAAAATAGCTGGAGCCTGGCAGAGGCCCAAAAAAACGTGGATACTTCACGCCTGCGCAAACTGGCAGTGCAGTAATAAAAGTTGAATGCCGGATAAACTTTTGCCATCCGGCATGCCATTTATTACTTTGGTTTTTTCTCTCTCCAGGCATCCCAGGCCTGTTTGATCTCTTGCTTAGCCGTGGCGGCGTCGTTGAAACCGTTTAATTCGACCTTCTTGCGCCCTTCCGGCAGATCTTTGTACACGCGGAAGAAAGATTCCAGGCGTTGCACTTCAATCTTGGGCAGATCGCTCAACTCTTTGATGTCATCATAAGTCGGGTCAATTTTACTGGCCGGAACGGCGACAATTTTGTCGTCTTTTTCTCCGCCGTCGATCATCTTCAGCACGCCAATGGCGCGCAGCTTAATCAATGTTCCAGGGGCCAACGGCGCACGGGTATAAAAAATGACGTCCAGCGGGTCGCCGTCACCGGCTAAAGACTGGGTTAGTGAACCGTAGTTGGCGGGATAAGCAACCGGCATAGACTGGAAACGGTCAGCAACGATAAAACCAGTTTTGGCGTCGGTTTCATATTTAATCATTCCACCTGCCGGAATTTCAGTTACGGCATAAAACTCTTCCGGGTTATTTTCCGGCTGAGGAAATTCGAGGATGTTCTGCGCCTGAGCGGACGCACAAAGAAACACGCTAACTGCGAGTAATTTTTTCACCAGATGCATTGTCTTTTAACTCTTCTATTATTGGAAAGACAATACCTTACGTTTAGCAGATGACAGTAACATGACGTTTTTTTGGCAAAAAAATGGCGCTACCGATGTAGCGCCATTACGTGGAGAACGTCTGGGATTAATTAACCCCTTCCTCGCTCTCTTTTTTCGCTTCTTGTCTTTCGACTTCGCGATACCAACGCGGGTGATGCTTCTTCGCCCAGCGACGGCTCACTTTCCCTTCGACCATGCCTTTAATCGAACCTTTCACCCAGAATGCCATATACATATGGATGAGGATGGCGTGCATCAGGATAATGCCCGCCGCAGCATGGATCAGCAGGCTGTAACGCACGACCTGCATCGGGAAGAACTGCGCAAAGTACGGACGCCAGATAATAATGCCGGTAATCAGCAGCACGAAAATCATGCTCATGATCGACCAGAACATCATTTTCTGTCCGGCGTTGTACTTGCCCACATCCGCCACTTTATGTTCATTGCCTTTCAGCACTTCCACAATGTTTTTCAGCCACGGGATATCTTTTTTATCCGGGATGTTGTGGTGAACAAAGCGTACAAACATGAACATTAATGCCACGAAGATCAGCAGTCCGAAGAACGGGTGTAAGATACGCCCCATCTGCGGCGTACCGAAAGTCTGCGTCAGCCATTGCAGAGTCGGGAAGAAAAAGGAAATTCCCGACAGCGCCACCAGGAAGAAGCAGATCACCACCGTCCAGTGACAGGCGCGGTCGATAAACTTCGTGCGCACAATCATTTTCGACTTACTCATGATGATCCTCCTCGTCGTCGTCCACTTCCTTATTCGGACCAATACCAACGTAGTGGTAAATAAGTCCGGCGAAGGTGGCGATAAATCCGGCTGCGGCCAGCGGTTTCAGCGCCCCTTTCCACAGATTGATAGAGGTATCGATCTGCGGTTCTTTCGGCAGGCCGTGGTACAGCTCCGGCTGGTTGGCATGGTGCAGAACGTACATCACATGCGTTCCCCCAACACCTTCCGGGTTGTAGAGACCGGCGTGTTCATAACCGCGTGCTTTCAGTTTGGCCACCCGCTGTTCGCCCATTTCCAGCATTTCCTGCTTAGTGCCGAAATGTATTGCCCCGGTCGGACAGGTCTTGACGCAGGCAGGTTCCTGCCCGACGCTGACGCGGTCCACACACAGCGTACATTTATACACGCGGTTATCCTCTTTATTGAGGCGCGGAATATTAAATGGACACCCGGCAATACAGTAGCCGCAGCCAATGCAGTGCTCTGACTGGAAATCGACAATACCGTTGGCGTACTGAATAATCGCCCCGGCAGACGGGCACGCCTTCAGGCAGCCCGGATCTTCACAGTGCATACAGCCGTCTTTACGAATTAGCCACTCCAGCTTGCCGTTCTGTTCGGTTTCGCTAAATCGCATTACCGTCCAGGATTTGGCGCTGAGATCGGCGGGGTTGTCATACACCCCGACGCAATGGCCGACTTCATCGCGGATATCGTTCCACTCTGAACATGCCACCTGGCAGGCCTTACAGCCTATACAGGTGGACACATCGATCAGTTTCGCGACCTCTGCTTTGTAATCACGGGCCTGAGGCGGCGGCGTGATGGAGTTTGTTGCGGACCGTTTGATGATGTCCTGCGTTTCCATAGACATATATTCGCCCCCTTACGCCTTCTCGATGTTAACTAAAAACGCTTTGTATTCCGGCGTTTGCGAGTTTGCATCACCGACATTCGGCGTCAGGGTGTTGGCGATAAAGCCTTTACGCGCGACTCCTTCAAAGCCCCAGTGGATCGGGATCCCAACCGTTTCGACCTGCTGACCGTTGACATTCAGAGTACGCAAACGACGTGTCACCACCGCAACTGCGCGAATAAATCCACGTTTGCTGCTGACTTTCACGTGATCGCCGTTATTAATACCTTTCGCTGCCGCCAGCGTTTCGCTGATTTCCACAAACTGTTCTGGTTGGGCAATCGCATTCAGCAATGCGTGCTTGGTCCAGGTATGGAAGTGTTCGGTCAGACGATAAGTCGTCCCAACGTACGGGAAGTCCTGTTTGGTGCCCATGCGTAGCTTATCCGCCTCGTACAGACGGGCTGCCGGGTTGGAGATTACGTTCGGATGCAGCGGATTTGTACCCAGCGGCGTTTCCATCGGCTCGTAGTGTTCCGGGAACGGCCCTTCCGCCATTTTATCAATGGCGAACAGACGTCCCAGACCTTCCGGTTGCATGATAAACGGATTGGTGCCGCTGCCTGGTGCCGCGGTGTTGAAGTCCGGGATGTCATTCCCCGTCCATTTCGTACCGTTCCACTGGATCAGCATGCGTTTTGGATCCCACGGTTTACCCTGCGGATCCGCTGACGCGCGGTTATACAGAACGCGACGGTTCAGTGGCCATGCCCATGCCCAACCCAACGTATTACCCAGCCCTGACGGGTCGGAGTTATCGCGGTTGGCCATCTGGTTGCCCTGCTCGGTCCAGCTCCCGGTATAAATCCAGCAGGAAGATGACGTAGTACCATCATCACGCAGCAGCGCAAAGCTATTGAGCAACTGGCCTTTCTTCGCAATCAGCACACCGTTGGCATCATAGAGATCTTCCAGCGCGTAGCCGTTGTTCTCTTTCGCCACTTCCTCTGAATGTGGTTCGTCCGGCTGCTTATAGTTCCAGCTCATTTTCAGTACAGGTTCTGCGGCTTTACCGCCCTCGGTGCGATACATATCGCGCAGACGGTGGTATATACCGGCCAGAATTTCGCCGTCGTTACGGGCTTCGCCCGGCGCGTCCTGACCTTTCCAGTGCCACTGCAACCAGCGACCGGAGTTGGCAATTGAACCGTCCTCTTCCGCAAAGCAGGTTGACGGCAAACGGAAAACTTCGGTCTGGATAGATGCCGGATCAACGTCGTTTGATTCGCCGTGGTTTTGCCAGAACGTTGAAGTTTCTGTCACCAGCGGATCGATAACGACCAGATACTTCAGTTTGCTCAGGGACTGCACCACTTTGTTTTTGTCCGGGAAGGACGCAACCGGGTTAAAGCCCTGACAGATGTAACCGGTGACTTTTCCGCTGTCCATCATGTTGAAGTACTTGATCACGTCGTAGGACTGATCCCACTTCGGCAACCACTCAAAGCCCCAGTCATTCTCTTTCTGCGCCGCATTGCCGTAGAAGGATTTCATCAGGCTAACGAAAAACTTCGGATAGTTGCCCCAGTAGTTAACCTGATCGGCCAACGTCGCTTTTGGCGTGTTCGCAGCCAGATAGGTTTGCAGATCTGTCTGTTTCTCTGACGGCAGCGTCAGGTAGCCCGGCAGGCTGGTAGAGAGCAGACCTAAGTCGGTTAATCCCTGAATGTTGGAGTGACCGCGCAAGGCGTTGACACCACCTCCGGCCATCCCCATATTGCCGAGCAGCAGCTGGATCATCGCCATGGTGCGGATGTTTTGCGCCCCGACGGTATGCTGCGTCCAGCCCAGCGCATACAGGAAGGTGGTGGTACGATCGGCTGCGCTGGTGGAAGCCAGCACTTCGCAGACTTTCAGGAAGTCTTCTTTCGGCGTACCACAGATGTTTTCCACCACATCCGGCGTGTAGCGGGATACATGCTGTTTCAGCAGGTTCCATACGCAGCGCGGATGGCTTAATGTCTCATCGCGTTTGGCGTAGCCGTTTTCATCGAACTGATAGTTCCAGGACGATTTATCGTACTGACGCTTTTCAGCATCGTAGCCGCTGAACAGGCCGTCTTCGAACGTAAAGTCTTCCCGCACCAGCAGGCTGGCGTTGGTGTAATGCTTAACGTATTCAGCGTTGATTTTGTTGTTTTCAATCAGGTACAGCAAAACCCCGGACAGGAACGTAATGTCCGTGCCGGAACGGATCGGTGCGTAAATATCCGCCACCGAGGCTGTACGTGTAAAACGAGGGTCAACAACAATCAGCGTGGCGTCATTGTTGTTTTTAGCTTCCATCGCCCAGCGGAATCCCACCGGATGTGCTTCAGCGGCGTTACCGCCCATCACCATCACGACGTTAGCATTTTTAATATCAACCCAGTGGTTGGTCATCGCACCGCGACCAAATGTTGGAGCAAGACTTGCTACCGTTGGTCCGTGTCAAACGCGCGCCTGGTTGTCTACTGCCAGCATGCCGAGTGAGCGCACAAATTTTTGCGTCAGCATGCCGGTTTCATTACTGGCTGCAGATGCACACAGCATCCCGGTGGAAAGCCAGCGGTTAACCGTTACGCCCTGCTCATTTTTCTCAATAAAGTTGGCGTCACGGTCAGTTTTCATCAGCTTCGCGATGCGGGAGAAAGCTTCATCCCAGCTGATACGCTGCCATTTGTCGGAACCTGGAGCGCGATATTCCGGGTAACGCAGACGGTTTTCACTGTGTACGTAATCCAGTAATCCTGCGCCCTTAGGACATAACGCCCCTCGGCTCACCGGATGATCCGGATCCCCTTCAATATGGTAAATCGACTCTTTGGCGTTTTTTGCTCCATCACCCAGGCTATACATTAATAGCCCGCAACCTACGGAACAGTATGTGCAGGTGTTTCGGATCTCTTTGGCGCGTAATAACTTATAGTTTCGCGCCTGAGCCAGTGCCATTTTGGGTGCAAAACCCAGAGCGGCTACTGTTGTTCCCGCCATACCGCCCGCGCAGATTTTAAAAAATTGTCTGCGGCTGACGTCCATTGCTTTCCTCTTTTTTGCAGGGATTCGTACAAGAAATCTCTCAAAGCGCGTAATCGAGGCAGCCTGAAAGATGACATGTACAACTTCGCGACGAAACTATCAGCTATATCCATATTTTTTTTGCGTCAAATCAAAAACGAAACGGTTCCGCTACTAAATAGTGCACTTTGTTTAACCCTTGTACCCATAAGGAGGTACGTAAAAGGTAATTAATTAGCGCGCTATGGTGTAAAAGTGCTATAAATTTCAGCTTATTTTTTGCCAGTGGCATGGACAGAGAAACAGAATGACAAAACAAAAAGCAACGTTAATTGGTCTGATTGCCATCGTACTCTGGAGCACGATGGTTGGACTTATTCGGGGAGTAAGTGAGGGACTGGGACCTGCTGGCGGCGCAGCGATGATTTTTTCATTAAGCGGCCTGTTGCTCATATTTACCGTCGGATTTCCAAATATCAGAAAAATTCCTGTTCGTTATTTAATCGCCGGTAGCGTGCTTTTTGTGAGCTATGAAATTTGTTTAGCGCTGGCCCTGGGTTATGCCGCTACCCGTCATCAGGCTATTGAAGTGGGGATGGTAAATTATCTTTGGCCAAGCCTGACGATATTGTTCGCCATATTATTTAATGGTCAAAAATCAACCTGGTTGGTTATTCCAGGACTAATTATCGCATTGACCGGCGTTTGTTGGGTACTGGGCGGTGAAAATGGTCTCAATCCAGGCGAAATTATCAGCAATGTTGCCAGTAGTCCACTCAGCTATTTTCTCGCCTTTCTGGGAGCTTTTATCTGGGCCACATATTGCACAGTGACCAATAAATATGCAAAAGGCTTTAACGGCATCACGGTGTTCGTTTTACTTACCGCCGCAAGTCTGTGGATTTACTATTTTGTCACCCCACAGCCGGAGATGGTTTTCAGCACTCCGGTGACGATAAAGATGTTCACTGCAGCATTAACATTAGGATTTGCCTATGCTGCGTGGAATATTGGTATTTTGCACGGTAATGTCACCATTATGGCGGTAGGTTCTTATTTTACTCCCGTACTGTCCTCCGCGCTGGCTGCCGTGCTACTCAGCGCCCCGCTCTCACTTTCTTTTTGGCAAGGCGCGCTGATGGTCTGCGCTGGCTCACTGCTCTGCTGGGTGGCAACTCGCCGCGCCTGAAAAAAACCGGGTTTTATCACAAACAAATAAAATCCGGCTATACTTTAGCCAGACTGATGGATAATTATGCTCATTGCACTTGTGTTTTATGTTTATATTTGTTTAATTAAATGTTAAATATATGATTATTAGTTAACGCGTGAAAGTATTTCATGTTTATCTATAACCCTCCGCATGTATATATTATACAAGCGAAACTAACGCCATTTAAATCATAGTTGCCATAATAGTCCCCTGCGTAAATATATCTAACCAGATCTGTCACATATTAAGATTAATATAATCAGCTGTATTATGTAGATCTGGATCACACAACTTCAAATATTTCGCAATATTATGAAACTTATTATTGAACTTATACCACTGCGTCATTTAAAAATGGTTTGCCATTGACGAACCCCTTCGTTTAGCAATGGTTTAGGAAACACACCAAGAAAAAATTATAAGGATTATTTAGAATGAAACTTAAATTAGTTGCAGTGGCAGTGACTAGCCTGTTGGCGGCAGGTGCAGTAAACGCGGCTGAGGTATATAACAAAGACGCAAACAAACTGGATATCTACGGTAAAGTTCACGCTCAGCATTATTTCTCTGATGACACCAGCAGCGATGGCGACAAAACCTATGCGCGTCTGGGCTTCAAAGGCGAAACTCAGATCAACGACCAGCTGGTTGGTTTTGGTCAGTGGGAATATGAATTCAAAGGCAACCGTTCTGAAGATCAGGGTTCCGAAGCAGACAAAACCCGTCTGGCATTCGCTGGCCTGAAATTCGCTGAATACGGTTCTTTCGACTACGGTCGTAACTACGGCGTAGCTTACGACATCGGCGCATGGACCGACGTTCTGCCAGAGTTCGGTGGCGATACCTGGACCCAGACTGACGTATTCATGACTGGCCGTACTACCGGCGTCGCAACCTACCGTAACACCGATTTCTTCGGTCTGGTTGAAGGTCTGAACTTTGCCGCTCAGTATCAGGGCAAAAATGACCGTACCAACGTGAAAGAAGCTAACGGCGACGGCTTCGGTCTGTCTACCACTTATGAGTACGAAGGCTTCGGCGTAGGTGCTACCTATGCGAAATCTGACCGTACTGACCGCCAGGCTGTGGGTAACTCCAGTTTCATGGCTTCCGGTAAGAATGCTGAAGTATGGGCTGCTGGTCTGAAATATGATGCGAACAACATCTACCTGGCGACCACCTACTCCGAAACTCGTAACATGACCACCTATGGCGGTTCTGGTGTAACAGGTATTGCAGATAAAGCACAGAACTTTGAAGCTGTTGCTCAGTACCAGTTCGACTTCGGTCTGCGTCCGTCCATTGCTTACCTGAAATCCAAAGGTAAAGACATCAATGGTTACGGCGACCAGGATCTGGTTGAATACGTAGACCTGGGTGCTACCTACTACTTCAACAAAAACATGTCTACCTTCGTTGATTACAAAATCAACCTGCTGGATGACAATAACTTCACCAATGCAGCAAAAGTTTCAACTGACAACATCGTGGCTGTTGGTCTGAACTACCAGTTCTAATTTTGTTGTAGTTTGAATACAAAGCCAGTCCTTTCAGGGCTGGCTTTTTCTCTTGATGTAGACTCGGTCATAAGGAGTATGCCGTGCAGACGTTCACTGGTCGTTGTCTTTGCGGACAGAGTCATTTTACCGTTGACGTCGAAATGCTGGATGTCTATGCCTGCCACTGTACGTTGTGTCAGAAATGGTCGGGTGGCATCGCTATGTATCTGGAGGCCAGCGCTCATCCGCAGATGTCGCCGGATTCAGCCCAACCCTCGCACTTTCCTTCTTCAAATCGTGGTGAACGTTTCTTCTGTTCAGGCTGTGGGTGCCCGCTGTGGTTTACCCTGACGGGTAGCGAACGCTATTTTGTGCCGTGGACGCTACTGGAACTTAACGAGGTAGATCGCCGCCGCCTGGTGTTAGCGGCAGAGATCTATACGGAAACTCAACCTGCATTCTGGAGACTGACGGGGCAATACGCTCGCTTGAGTGGAAAAGAAGTCGAAGAGATGGATTACCCCTGTCATTTAGCCCACTAGTTATTGACGCTGTATCTTTGCCAGACTGAACCACATCCCTATCGCTAATACGATAAGCATACTGCCAGCGCTGCTTAAGGCCACGCTATGTGACCAGGTAAAGGCTTCTCTGGCAGCCGCCAGCAATGCCTCACTCAGCGACGACGGGAGCGAATGCGCCAGTTGTACCGCTTCACCCATTGATGATGAGGCGCGCTCTATCTCCTGCGGATTGAGTCCGGCTGGCGGCAGAATTGAGGCAGAAAAGCTACGGCTCAACAGTAAGCCAAAGATAGCGATGCCAAGCCCGGCGCCAAGTTCATAAGCCATCGTCTCAATGGCGCCAGCCGCTGCCGCTTTTTCTGCCGGTGCTGCTGCCATGATTGCCGCAGTTGAGGCCAAAAGCGCACTTGCCGCACTGAATCCGAGCAAGGCCATCAATATCCACGCTTGTATTTGCTGCGTACTGAAATCCGTCATCGCCAGACCGTAAAAACTGACGGCGCTGAGCGCCATACCCGCCGTTGCCACACAACGTAACCCCAGACGTGACACCAACATGCCGGCAATGGGTCCACTGAAACCGCTTGCCAGCATCACCGGCAGCATAAACAGACCAGCCTGATACGGCGTCAAACCGTGGACAAACTGGAGCTCCTGAGCCATTAGCAATTCGAAACCAACCAGCGTAATCATCGCGGTCATCGCCATTACTACGCCGCTTAAGATAATGCGATGCGTGAACAGCCGCATATCAATCATTGGCCGGGAAGCCGCTAGCTGGATACGGACAAACTGCCCCAACAGCAATGCTCCGGCTAACAATGTCAGCACGATGGCAGTGGTCGCCATATGACCTTTCAGTGCGGTTTTGGCGCTATAGACCAGCAGCAGAATAGCGACAATCAGCATTATCGCATGACCGAAATTTAACGATTGATCGCGACGTCCAGCCTGGCGCGGCACGAAACGAGCCGTCAATGCCATTACCACCACAACAATAGGCACATTGATTAAGAACACGGATCCCCAATAGAAGTGCTCCAGCAGTATGCCGCCCACTAATGGCCCAAACGCCGCGCCGCCGGACCCAACGGCGGCCCAGACGCCGAGCGCCATATTGCGATGACGCTGCTCGGCAAAGGTGGCACGAATACCCGCCAGCGTAGCCGGAACAATCATCGCCGCCCCGATCGCCAATACCGCCCGCGTGGCAATCAGCCAACCGGCGCTGTGGGCAAAAGCGGCGGCCAGCGATGCCAGACCAAATAAGCCCCCGCCCAACAGCAGCAGACGTTTAAAACCGATGCGATCGCCCAATGCCCCCATTGGCAACACCATGCCGGCCATTACCAGGGAATAAATATCAATAATCCACAGCAGCTCGTTACCACTGGCACCCAGCGTCATACTCAGCGTGGGCGCGGCAACGTGCAGCACCGTTGCATCAATCGCAACAGGGATGTAGACCAGTACAATAATGACTAACGTTAACCACTGACGAAACATAAAACTCCCTAACGAAACCAAAACTGGACACATGTCCAGCTTTAGCGATCCTACGGAAAATTGAACATATGTCCAACTTTTTGTTAGACTGCGTGCTATTGAGATACAGGAGGAATGATGAGCTATCTGAATCGGGATGAACGTCGGGAAGTGATTCTGCAAGCGGCAATGCGCGTTGCGCTGGAAGAAGGGTTTACTGCCATGACCGTACGACGTATAGCGGCGGAAGCCCACGTGGCGACGGGCCAGGTGCATCATCACTTTACCTCTGCCGGTGAACTCAAGTCTCAGGCTTTTGTGCGCCTGATCCGTACCCTGCTTGATGCGGAACTGGTCAGTGAGGATGCCAGCTTCCGTGAGCGACTGCATGCCATGCTGGGCAGTGAAGATGGCGGCTTCGAACCCTATATTAAGCTGTGGCGTGAAGCGCAGGTTGTAGCCGGTAAAGATCCAGAAATCAAAAGCGCCTATCTGCTAACCATGCGGATGTGGCATGAGGAAACGGCCAATATCATCATTCAGGGACAGAAAGCCGGTGAGTTTTCATCCACCCCAGATGCCGCCGACGTCGCATGGCGTTTAATCGCACTGGTGTGCGGCCTGGATGGTATGTATATGTTGGGCATCGAGGAAATGGCCGATCCTGCTTTCGATCGCCACCTGGATCGTATGATTACGCTGGAGTTATTTAGTTGATGTTATAGATGAATAAACAATACCTCTTTTAAGTTTACAATTAGTAACACTTAACCAACATGTAATTCTCCCCTCATCCCGCGTTATTGCACTTTTTTATCTATTCTTTCAGTCAATATTCCCAAAACCTTTCAATAGTTTCTAAAAAGAAGCCGCGCGGCCTGTATGCGTTTATTTCTTTTTCATGAACGGCATGTGCATGGAGAATAATATGTCATCATCAAATGAGAAAAATAATCGTTATCTTTTGACTGACTGGAAACCAGAAAACCCCGCCTTTTGGGAAAATAAAGGCAAGCACATTGCCCGTAGAAATCTTTGGATATCAGTAAGTTGCCTTTTACTTGCCTTCTGCGTCTGGATGCTGTTTAGCGCCGTAGCCGTCAATCTGAATAAAATTGGTTTTAATTTCACCACCGATCAACTGTTTTTATTAACGGCATTACCCTCCCTTTCTGGGGCAATATTGCGCGTCCCCTACTCCTTTATGGTACCTATATTTGGCGGTCGCCGTTGGACCATTTTTAGCACGATTATTCTGGTTATTCCCTGCGTCTGGCTGGGATTTGCCGTGCAAAATACCGCTACTCCGTTTGGAGTATTTATTATTATTGCGCTGATGTGCGGTTTTGCTGGCGCTAACTTTGCCTCCAGCATGGGCAACATCAGCTTTTTCTTCCCCAAAGCAAAGCAAGGCAGTGCGTTGGGGGTTAACGGCGGCCTTGGCAACCTCGGCGTCAGCGTGATGCAGCTAATCGCGCCGCTGGTGATTTTTCTGCCCATATTTACCTTTTTGGGTATCCAGAGCGTACCGCAAGCTGACGGCTCATTACTGTCGCTGGCCAATGCCGCATGGATTTGGGTTCCACTTCTGCTGATAGCCACCCTGGCGGCAGGCATGGGAATGAATGATATTGCCAGTTCGAAGGCTTCTATTGCTTCCCAGCTACCGGTCCTCAAGCGTTTTCACTTGTGGCTGTTAAGCCTGCTGTATCTCGCGACTTTCGGGTCATTTATCGGCTTTTCGGCTGGTTTTGCCATGCTGGCGAAAACCCAATTTCCTGACGTGAATATTCTGCAACTGGCATTCTTCGGCCCCTTCATCGGCGCGCTTGCGCGATCGGCGGGCGGCGTTATCTCTGACAAGTTCGGCGGTGTACGCGTCACGTTAATTAACTTCATCTTTATGGCACTGTTCAGCGCCCTGCTGTTTCTTACTCTGCCGGGCTCAGGTGAAGGAAACTTTGTCGCCTTCTATCTGGTGTTTATGGGGCTGTTCCTGACCGCGGGTCTGGGAAGCGGGTCGACCTTCCAGATGATTGCGGTGATCTTTCGCAAAATCACGATTTACCGGGTGAAACTGCGCGGTGGCACAGAGGAACAGGCTCAGCGTGAAGCGGTAACCGACACCGCCGCAGCGCTTGGATTCATCTCTGCCATTGGCGCTGTGGGGGGCTTCTTCATCCCTAAAGCGTTTGGTTCATCCCTGGCGCTTACCGGCTCTCCGGTGGGGGCTATGAAAATATTTTTGGTGTTTTACATCGTCTGTGTGCTGGTGACCTGGCTGGTCTATGGCCGTAAATCACAAAAAAAATAACGAAATGGATACCGCAGGATCGGACATTCAGGCAGGCCTGGTGTGCGATTCACCGTCGGCAATATTATCGAAGCAGGAGTTATGTCATGAGTAAACTGTTAGATCGCTTTCGCTACTTTAAACAAAAGGGCGATACGTTTGCCGAGGGGCATGGGCAAGTGATGCACACCAACCGGGACTGGGAAGACAGTTATCGCCAACGCTGGCAGTTCGATAAAATTGTGCGTTCTACCCACGGCGTGAACTGTACCGGCTCATGTAGCTGGAAAATCTACGTCAAAAACGGACTGGTAACCTGGGAAACACAGCAAACTGACTACCCGCGTACCCGACCTGACCTGCCTAACCATGAACCCCGCGGCTGTCCGCGCGGCGCCAGCTACTCCTGGTATCTTTACAGCGCCAACCGCCTGAAATATCCGTTAGTGCGTAAACGCTTGATCGAACTGTGGCGCGACGCCCTGACCCGCCAGTCCGACCCGGTGCTGGCCTGGGAATTGATTATGAACGACCCGCAAAAATGCCAGAGCTACAAGCAGGTACGCGGTCGCGGTGGTTTCATCCGTTCCAACTGGAAAGAACTTAATCAGCTGATTGCTGCCGCCAACGTCTGGACGGTGAAGACCTACGGCCCGGATCGCGTGGCCGGCTTCTCCCCAATCCCTGCGATGTCGATGGTCTCCTATGCCGCAGGCACGCGTTATCTTTCCCTTCTTGGCGGCACCTGCCTGAGTTTTTATGACTGGTATTGCGACTTACCGCCTGCGTCACCGATGACCTGGGGCGAGCAGACTGATGTTCCTGAATCCGCCGACTGGTATAACTCCAGTTATATCATCGCCTGGGGATCTAACGTGCCGCAGACCCGTACCCCGGACGCGCACTTTTTTACTGAAGTGCGCTACAAAGGCACCAAGACGATTGCCATTACGCCCGACTACTCGGAAGTCGCCAAACTGTGCGATCAGTGGCTGGCACCTAAGCAAGGGACCGACAGCGCGCTGGCGATGGCGATGGGCCACGTCATCCTGAAAGAGTTCCACCTCGACAATCCCAGCGATTATTTCCTCAATTACTGTCGCCGCTATACCGACATGCCGATGCTGGTTTTACTGGATACCCGGGAAGATGGCAGCTACGTGCCCGGACGTATGATGCGCGCCTCAGACCTTGTCGATGGTCTCGGCGAAAGCAACAATCCCGAGTGGAAAACCGTGGCCTTTAACAGTGAAGGTGAGCTGGTCGTGCCGAACGGCTCCATCGGCTTTCGCTGGGGTGAAACAGGCAAATGGAACCTCGAGTCGTTGGCCGCTGGGGCAGAAACAGAACTTTCCCTCTCGTTGCTGGGTCAGCATGATGAAGTGGCTGGGGTAGCATTCCCCTACTTTGGCGGCAACGAAAACCCTCATTTTCGCAGCGTCAAACAAGAACCTGTGCTGGTACGGCAACTTCCGGTAAAACGTCTCACCCTCGCCGATGGCAGCCGTTGCCCGGTGGTGAGCGTTTATGATCTGGTGCTGGCGAATTATGGCCTCGATCGTGGTCTGGATGACGTTCATAGCGCACAAGATTACAGCGAAGTGAAAGCCTACACTCCGGCCTGGGGCGAGCAAATTACCGGCGTGCCACGCCGACATATCGAACAAATCGCCCGCGAGTTTGCCGATACGGCGCATAAAACGCATGGCCGTTCGATGATCATTCTCGGGGCTGGCGTCAACCACTGGTATCACATGGATATGAACTACCGTGGGATGATTAACATTCTGGTGTTCTGTGGTTGCGTGGGACAAAGCGGCGGAGGCTGGGCGCACTATGTGGGCCAAGAGAAACTGCGTCCGCAAACCGGTTGGTTACCGCTGGCCTTTGCGTTGGACTGGAACCGTCCGCCGCGTCAGATGAACAGCACTTCATTTTTCTACAACCACTCCAGCCAGTGGCGTTATGAAAAACTCACCGCTCAGGAACTCCTCTCTCCGCTGGCCGACACGTCGAAATTTAGCGGACATTTAATCGACTTTAACGTACGCGCCGAAAGAATGGGCTGGCTGCCGTCCGCCCCGCAGCTTAACCTCAACCCATTGACCGTGAAAGCGAAGGCTGAGCTGGCTGGCTTGTCTCCTGTGGAATACACCGCACAAGCGCTGAAATCGGGTGATATTCGTTTTGCCTGCGAACAGCCGGACAGCGGCCACAACCATCCGCGAAACCTTTTTGTCTGGCGCTCTAACCTGCTCGGCTCCTCCGGTAAAGGGCATGAATACATGCTCAAGTATTTACTGGGTACCGAAAGCGGGATCCAGGGAGAAGCGCTCGGTTCAAGCGAGGGTATTAAACCTGAAGAGGTGGAATGGCAGTCCGCGGCGATTGAAGGCAAGCTTGATCTGCTGGTCACGCTCGATTTCCGTATGTCGAGCACCTGTCTGTTCTCCGATATCGTTCTGCCGACCGCGACCTGGTATGAAAAAGACGATATGAACACCTCGGATATGCATCCGTTTATTCACCCGCTGTCAGCGGCGGTCGATCCGGCGTGGGAATCGAAGAGCGACTGGGAAATTTATAAAGGCATCGCCAAAGTGTTCTCAGAGGTCTGTGTCGGGCACCTTGGGCAAGAAACAGACATCGTCCTGCAACCGCTGCAACACGACTCACCGGCAGAACTGGCGCAGCCGTTTGACATCCTCGACTGGCGCAAAGGCGAATGCGATCTTGTTCCAGGAAAAACCGCGCCTAATATCGCCGTCGTGGAGCGTGACTACCCTGCCACCTACGAACGTTTTACCTCGCTCGGCCCGCTAATGGACAAACTCGGAAACGGTGGCAAAGGTATCTCCTGGAATACCCAGGCGGAAGTCGATTTCCTCGGCAAGCTGAACTACACCAAGCGCGAAGGCCCGGCAAAAGGCCGACCGCTGATTGACACCGCACTGGATGCGTCGGAGGTGATCCTCGCCCTGGCGCCGGAAACCAATGGTCAGGTGGCGGTCAAAGCCTGGGAAGCGCTGGGGGCGATGACCGGACGCGACCATACGCATCTGGCGTTGAACAAAGAAGATGAGAAGATCCGTTTTCGCGATATTCAGGCGCAGCCGCGCAAAATTATCTCCAGCCCTACCTGGTCCGGCCTTGAAAGCGAACATGTCTCCTATAACGCAGGCTATACCAACGTCCACGAGCTGATCCCATGGCGTACCCTGTCCGGTCGCCAGCAGTTGTATCAGGATCACGCGTGGATGCGTGCATTTGGTGAAAGCCTGGTGGCCTACCGTCCGCCAATTGATACCCGCAGCGTCAGCGAAATGCGTGAAGTTCCACCAAACGGTTTCCCGGAAAAAGCGCTCAACTTCCTGACGCCGCATCAGAAATGGGGCATCCACTCTACCTACAGCGAAAACCTGCTGATGCTGACGCTGTCGCGCGGCGGACCGATTGTCTGGATCAGCGAGACCGATGCCAAAGAGTTGGGTATTGAAGATAACGACTGGATTGAAGCCTTTAACGCCAATGGCGCGCTCACCGCGCGTGCAGTGGTGAGTCAGCGCGTGCCACCGGGAATGACCATGATGTATCACGCTCAGGAACGAATCATGAACATTCCCGGCTCGGAAGTCACCGGGATGCGTGGCGGGATCCATAACTCGGTCACCCGCGTCTGCCCAAAACCGACGCATATGATCGGCGGCTATGCGCAGTTGGCGTACAGCTTTAACTATTACGGCACGGTCGGCTCTAACCGCGATGAGTTCATCATGATTAGAAAAATGAAAAATATTAACTGGCTGGATGATGAAGGTCGCGATCAGGTACAGGAGGCGAAAAAATGAAAATACGCTCACAGGTAGGAATGGTTCTTAATCTGGACAAGTGTATCGGCTGCCACACCTGCTCCGTCACCTGTAAAAACGTCTGGACCGGGCGCGAAGGGATGGAATATGCATGGTTTAACAACGTCGAGACCAAACCAGGGATTGGTTATCCGAAAAATTGGGAAGATCAGGAGGAGTGGCAAGGCGGCTGGGTTCGCGATGTTAACGGCAAGATAAGACCGCGTCTGGGCGGCAAGATGGGGGTGATTACCAAAATTTTCGCCAACCCGGTGATCCCGCAAATCGATGATTACTATGAACCGTTTACCTATGATTACCAACATCTGCATAGCGCACCGGAAAGCAAAAACCAGCCCACTGCGCGTCCACGTTCGTTGATTGACGGCAAACGGATGGACAAGATTATCTGGGGCCCCAACTGGGAAGAACTGCTCGGCGGCGAATTCTCAAAACGCGCCCGTGACCGTAACTTCGAGAAAATGCAGAAGGAGATGTACGGTCAGTTCGAAAACACCTTCATGATGTATTTGCCGCGACTTTGTGAACACTGCCTGAACCCAAGCTGTGTCGCTACCTGCCCGAGCGGTGCCATCTATAAGCGTGAAGAAGACGGCATTGTGCTGATCGACCAGGACAAATGCCGCGGTTGGCGCTTGTGCATCAGCGGCTGTCCGTACAAGAAAATCTATTTTAACTGGAAGAGCGGTAAGTCAGAGAAGTGCATTTTCTGCTACCCGCGTATTGAATCCGGCCAGCCGACGGTATGTTCGGAAACCTGCGTCGGGCGCATCCGCTATCTCGGCGTATTGCTGTACGACGCCGACCGCATTGAGGAAGCGGCCAGCACCGAGCATGAGACCGATCTGTATGAACGTCAGTGCGATGTGTTCCTCAATCCGCACGATCCGGCAGTTATCGAAGAGGCGTTAAAACAAGGCATTCCGCAGAATGTTATCGACGCCGCCCAACGTTCGCCGGTCTACAAAATGGCAATGGACTGGAAGCTGGCGCTGCCGTTACACCCTGAGTATCGCACCCTGCCAATGGTCTGGTATGTGCCGCCGTTGTCACCGATTCAGTCGGTGGCTGATGCCGGTGGCCTACCGCACAATGGCAACATTTTGCCGGCGGTGGAATCACTACGTATCCCGGTACAGTACCTCGCCAACATGCTCAGTGCTGGCGATACCGGTCCGGTATTGCGCGCGTTGAAACGTATGATGGCGATGCGACACTATATGCGCTCACAAACCGTCGAAGGCGTGACGGATACCCGCGCCATTGAGGAAGTCGGTCTTACGGTTGAACAAGTCGAGGAGATGTATCGCTATCTGGCTATCGCCAACTATGAAGACCGCTTCGTGATCCCGACCAGCCACCGTGAAATGGCGCGCGACGCTTTCCCGGAGAAAAACGGTTGTGGTTTCACCTTTGGCGACGGCTGTCACGGTTCGGATACCAAATTCAACCTGTTTAACAGCAGCCGTATTGATGCCATCGACATCACCGAAGTGCGCGATAAAGCGGAGGGTGAATAATGCAAATTCTGAAGATTATCGGACTGCTGCTGGAATATCCGGACGAGTTGCTGTGGGAGTGTAAAGACGACGCGCTGGCGCTGGTGTCCAGCGATGCCCCAATGCTTACCGAATTTAGCCGGGGACTACTCAATGCCCCATTACTGGATAAGCAAGCCGAATGGTGTGAGGTGTTTGATCGGGGGCGCGCCACCTCACTGTTGCTATTCGAACATGTCCATGCCGAGTCACGTGACCGCGGCCAGGCGATGGTTGATCTGCTGGCGCAGTATGAAAAGGTCGGGCTCCAGCTTAACTGCCGCGAGCTGCCGGATCATCTACCGTTGTATCTGGAGTATTTAAGCGTGCTGCCGGAGGACCAGGCCAAAGAAGGACTGCAGAACGTTGCCCCGATTCTGGCTTTGCTGGGCGGGCGCTTAAAACAGCGCGATACGCCGTGGTATCAACTGTTTGACGCCCTGCTGCTGCTTGCCGGAAGCCCTCTTTCAAGTGACAGTGTCACCAAACAGGTTGCCGCAGAAACACGTGACGATACCCGTCAGGCGCTGGATGCAGTCTGGGAAGAGGAACAGGTGAAGTTTATCGAGGATAACGCCACCGCTTGTGACAGTTCACCGTTACAAAACTATCAACGACGCTTTAGCCAGGACGTGGCGCCGCAGTACGTCGACGTCAGCGCGGGAGGTCCGAAATGATACAGTATCTGAACGTCTTCTTTTACGATATCTACCCGTATCTGTGCGGCACGGTGTTTATTCTCGGCAGTTGGTTGCGTTACGACTACGGGCAATACACCTGGCGCGCCTCTTCCAGTCAAATGCTGGACAAACGCGGCATGGTGTTATGGTCAAACTTGTTCCATATCGGCATTCTGGGGATTTTTTTCGGTCACCTGTTTGGTATGCTGACACCGCACTGGATGTACGCCTGGTTCCTGCCGATTGCGGTGAAACAGCAAATGGCAATGATTCTCGGCGGTGTCTGCGGCGTGTTAACGCTGGTTGGGGGCGCGGGTTTGCTGGTGCGCCGTCTGACTAATCCACGCATTCGCGCAACATCATCCACCGCCGATATTCTGATCCTGTGCATTCTGCTGGTTCAATGCATTCTCGGTTTAACCACTATTCCGTTCTCCGCACAACATCCTGACGGCAGTGAAATGCTGAAACTGGTCGGTTGGGCGCAGTCGGTGGTGACCTTCCAGGGCGGCGCATCTGCGCATCTGGATGGCGTGGCGCCGATATTCCGTGCTCATCTGGTGTTAGGCATGACGATATTCTTACTGTTTCCGTTCACACGTCTGGTCCACGTGTGGAGTGCGCCGTTTGAGTACTTCACCCGCCGCTATCAAATTGTGCGCTCGCGCCGCTAATTGCCTCTGATGCCTGGTGGCCTAAGCGCCACCAGGTCTGCATCGCTATCCCGCTTTTTGTACGCTATGATGCTTCTCCATTCCAGGGAGAACGCTAATGAAACCACAGGTTTACCACGTCGATGCCTTTACCTCGGTCCCCTTTCGCGGCAATTCAGCGGGAGTGGTGCTGCATGCTGACGGACTGAGCGAAGCGCAGATGCAGCTGATTGCCCGCGAGCTGCGTCATTCGGAAACCGCATTCCTGCTGACCAGCAACGATAGCGATGTACACATCCGCTATTTCACACCGACGGTCGAAGTCCCCATCTGTGGACATGCTACCGTCGCGGCGCACTATGTGCGGGCCAATGTGCTGGGGCTGGGCAACACTACCGTCTGGCAAACCTCGCTGGCCGGACGTCATCGGGTGGATATCGAAGCCATCGGGGATGACTATCGTATTAGCCTTGAGCAAGGAATACCTGGATTTGAGCCTCCGCTGGAAGGCGCTGTTCGTACTGCAATTATCCGCGCGCTGCATCTGAGCGAAGACGATATGCTGCCAGGGCTGCCGATCCAGGTTGCCACCACCGGCCATTCGAAAGTGATGATTCCGCTAAAGCCTGAGGTAGACCTGGACGCCCTTTCACCAGATTTGCAGGCGCTGGCGACAATCAGCCAACAAATTGGCTGTAACGGTTTCTTCCCTTTTCAAATCCGAAAGGGCGAAAACGCCACCGATGGACGCATGTTTTCTCCCGCAATTGGTATTGTGGAAGATCCAGTCACGGGCAATGCCAACGGGCCGATGGGCGCGTGGCTGGTTCACCACCGGCTGATGGCGCATGATGGCAAAACGTTACGTGTTCAGGGGCATCAGGGCCGCGCGCTGGGTCGTGATGGTATAGTTGATGTGACGGTCGCTATTCGTGATAACCAGCCGGAAAAAGTCACCATTACCGGTTCGGCGGTGATCCTGTTTCATGCTGAGTGGGCAATAGATTTTTAATCTATTCCTGTGGGCCGGATAAGACGATTACGCCGCATCCGGCACTATTCCCGATGGCGTTATTTCCCCGCTTCCGGGTGCGTATCAAACGCCGCCATTACCGTCGCCAATTCTGCTTCAGTAAATCCATGCTTCACATCATCAACGCCCAATCCAAACCGCGCCTGCAATAAGGCGTACAGGCTGGCGACGTCGGGCAGATTAATCTGCTCTACCGCATGGCCATCCTGATAATGGGTAAAATGAAAATTGGTTAACGTAAATTTACCGCCGCCTGGCAGATGACGACACATCAGCAGATGATGACGAAAATGCGACTGCGGCCAATGCGCCGACCAGAAGTTGCCCATCAGATAATCGCTCTGATGCTGCATAACCAGGTCAAAACGGTACATTGATTGCCAGTGTTCGTGATGACGGAACTGCAAAATCCAGTCTTCACCGTCCTGAATCAGACGATACTCCCCGTGTGGTGTGTGCTGTGAAACATCTGCCTGCAGACGAATCGGTGCGGTCAGCGTTTGCCCACCAAATCCGACGTCAGCGATCCACTGTTCTCCCTGTAGCTCAACCAGCAGCAGACGATGCGTGCGTGGCGGTAGGCTTGACGGATTTGCCAGCACCACACGTCCAAGTAAACTGCGGACGGTAAAACCGATTTCGCGGAGCGCCCGCTCAAATAACCCATTTTGCTCAAAACAATAACCGCCGCGACGCGCCGTCACCAGCTTCTCTTCCAGCGATGCGTCGTCGAGTTGCATTTCGCGTGGCAGCAGCACATCGAGATTTTCAAAAGGAATGGCGCTGTTGTGCAGTAAATGCAGCGCTCGCAGGGTTTCAATGTTGGCGTTAGCCGAACCTGACCAGCCAATACGGGCAAAATAAGCGTTTAAAAAAGGCGTCATACGGATCCTGTGAGTTAGTTTCTGCACTTTGATGGCGACAGTATAGTGTCATTCCCGATGAAGCAATTTATTTAGCTCGGTTTTAGCTTAATGACTCACTATCGGGTCTTATTTTTACACGCAGGCTATTTTGTGAGCTGATTCATTTTTTCATCTTATTTTCTACAGCAAAATAACAATCCCTATAAAACATATGGAATTGAGATTTATGAGACTTTTGTCACGCAAGGGCGCGGTTGCGGCCTCCGTTTCCGCAATACTGGCTTCAGGTATACTGGCATCTCCTGCCTATGCGGATAACGTGAAACTGAAAGCAACTAAAACGAATGTCGCATTTTCTGATTTTACGCCTACTGAATACAGTACCAAAGGAAAGCCTAACGTTATTATTCTGACTATGGACGATCTGGGATACGGACAGTTACCGTTTGATCAACGTTCATTTAACCCCAAATCGATGGAAAACCGTGAGGTCGTCGACACCTATAAAATTGGTATTGATAAAGCGATCGAAGCGGCGAAAAACTCGACGCCAACATTACTCTCATTAATGGATGAAGGCGTTCGCTTTACGAATGGATATGTCGCACACGGCGTGTCTGGTCCATCTCGTGCGGCTATTATGACCGGTCGTTCACCTGCACGTTTTGGCGTATATTCAAATACTGATGCGCAAGATGGTATTCCATTGAGTGAAACATTCCTGCCGGAATTGTTTCAAAATCACGGTTACTATACCGCCGCAATTGGCAAATGGCACTTGTCGAAAATTAGCAATGTGCCGGTTGCTGAAGATAAACAAACTCGCGATTATCACGATAATTATACAACATATTCAGCTGAGGAATGGCAACCACAAAACCGTGGCTTTAATTACTTTATGGGATTCCATGCGGCGGGTGTGGCGTATTATAACTCCCCCTCTCTTTTCCGTAATCGTGAACATATTCAGCCCAAAGGCTATATTAGCGATCAGCTGACCGATGAAGCCATTGCGACTATCGACAGAGCCAAAACGTTAGATCAACCTTTCATGTTGTATCTGGCTTACAATGCGCCGCATCTACCCAATGATAACCCGGCGCCAGAGCAGTATCAGAAAATGTTCAATACCGGCAGTCAGACAGCAGATAATTTTTATGCCGCTGTTTATTCCGTCGACCAGGGCGTGAAACGGGTGCTGGAAAAACTTAAAGAAACAGGACAGTACGATAACACCATTATTCTCTTCACTTCAGATAACGGTGCTGTTATTGATGGACCACTCCCGCTGAATGGCGATCAAAAAGGATATAAGAGCCAAACTTATCCTGGAGGAACACACACGCCAATGTTTATGTGGTGGAAAGGGAAACTGCATACTGGCAACTATGGCAAACTTATCTCAGCGATGGATTTCTACCCCACCGTTCTGGACGCTGCGAAAATAACCATCCCGCAAAATTTGAAACTTGATGGTACATCGCTACTGCCTTATCTGACAAAAAATAACAGCGGTTCACCACATGATTATCTGACCTGGGTCACTTCCTATTCCCATTGGTTTGATGAGAAAAATATCCCTTTCTGGGATAACTACCATAAATATGTTCGTAAAGAATCCAATGATTATCCCAACAACCCTAATACTGAAGATTTGAGTCAATTCTCATACACAGTGCGTAGTAATGACTATTCTCTGGTTTACACCTTCGAAAATAAGCAACTGGGCCTGTATAAGCTAAACGATTTACAGCAGAAAGATAATCTGGCCGTTCAGCATCCTGATGTGGTCAAAAAAATGCAGAGTGTTGTGAAGAATTTTATCAAGGAAAGCAAACCACCTTTGAGCCAGGTTAATCAAGAAAAATTCAACAACATCAAAAATGCCCTAAATAGCGAACAATAATCATCCGCTTGTTCTCACGACGGCAGGGTACCCTTGCCGTCTTAATTTTCAGAGAAAAATTATGCATATCACTGCCAAACCAACCAGTTATCAATGTAATCTCAAGTGTGAGTACTGTTTCTATTTGGATAAAGCAGAACAGTTTTCTCATCAGCCTCAGATGACCGATCACACGTTGAAAAATTTCATTGAGGCTTACATCAACTCGGGTGAAAAAGAAGTCTATTTTACCTGGCAAGGCGGTGAACCAACCCTGGCGGGTCTCGACTTCTTCCAGGCGGCAGTCGCTTACCAGCAGCAGTTTGCGGGCCACAAAAAAATACATAATGCCCTACAGACCAACGGTATTTTGCTTAATGATGAGTGGTGTCAGTTCCTCAAACAACATGATTTTTTGGTTGGCATTTCTATTGATGGTCCGCAGACATTACATGATCGTTATCGTACGAACCGCTCTGGTAAAGGGACATTTGATAAAGTCATGTCAGCAATTAACTTGTTGAAAAAACATGATATCCAATTCAATACGTTAACTGTCGTGAACAACCACAATGTTCATCATCCCCTTGATGTTTATCGTTTTTTGAAATCGATTGGCAGTCAACATATGCAATTTATTGAACTGCTTGAGACCAGCGAACCCAATATCCATTTTGACTTATCGAAAGATACTTTCCATCTGATTGATTTCACGGTACCCCCTGCGGATTACGGGCATTTCATGTCGGCTATTTTTAATGAATGGGTAAAAGAAGACGTTGGCAAGGTCTTTATTCGTCAGTTTGAAAGTACCCTTAGTCGAGTGCTCGGCAATGGGCACACCAGCTGTATCTTCCAGGAAGCATGCCGGAACAACTTTGTGCTGGAATCCAACGGCGACATCTATGAATGTGACCACTTTGTCTGGCCCGAGTTTAAGCTGGGAAATATAGCAAACGCAGAGTTATCTTTACTGGAGAGCACACAATTAACCACGCAAAAACAGCTTCTGGCAAATGAATGTCTACACTGTATCTACAAGCCGTTATGCAATGGTGGTTGCCCGAAACACAGAATAACCCCCGGCACAGGTGCCAGAATTTCCTGGTTTTGCCAGGGCTATCAAATAATGTTCGCCAATATGGTGCCTTATCTTAATGCGTTTGTAGAACTTGCCCGGCATGATGTACCTCTGGACTACATCATGTCGATTAATGACAAAATAGCCATTAACAAATGATAAAGTTTTGCTAATGGGAGCGTTGTCGCAATGCAAGCGCCCCCAATCGCACAGCAAAGGGTATCGCTATGAGCCATTTTCGTCCTCTCGAACTAAAACATGCCAGTCGACTGCTAAATCACGGCCCGACCATTTTAATCACCAGTCGAGACGATCATACAGAGCGGCGGAACGTGATGGCTGCAGCATGGTCGATGCCCGTTGGGTTTGAACCACCGCGTATCGCGATTGTTGTCGACAAGACAGCCTGGTCACGTGAGCTAATTGAACGCAGCGGCATGTTTGGCATCGTTATTCCGGGAGTTGCCGCCGCCAACTGGACCTGGGCCGTTGGCAGCGTTTCCGGCCGTGTGGAAGATAAATTCAACTGCTACGGCATTCCTGTGGTGCAAGGACCAGTGCTGGGGTTACCGCTCATAGAAGCAAAATGCCTGGCATGGATGGAATGCCGTCTACTGCCTGCAACGGCGGCGCAGGAAAAGTATGACACCCTGTTTGGGGAAGTGGTCTCGGCGGCCGCTGATGAGAGAGCCTTCGTGGAAGGACGATGGCAGTTTGATGATGACCAGCTCACTACATTTCATCATCTTGGGGGCGGAACGTTTGTCTCCAGCGGAAGACGCATTACCGCATGTGAATAATTGTCTGCTAACGGATGGCAACTCATGCTTTCCATCCTTCACCGTGTTCTTAAAACTTCTGAAAAACCAGTCGGATGAATCGCTGTCCTTCCTTGCTGAATCATTTGCGTGAATTATAGTTAATCTTGCTCTAACTCAAATATCTCTTCCAACCCCAATCAGTCAAAGCAGCATCCCCCAACTGTACTTATAAAGTGTCAGAGAGGTTTTACGATGCAACTGAATAGAATCGCACAAAGTTTTATCCTTGCCGGGTTACTCACCTCTGCCTCTGCTCCCCTGATTGCCGCTGAAGCGCCAAAAGACGCAACCGCTTCCACGCAACAAGCGAACAATGCGCTCTACAACCAACTGCCCTTCTCCGATAACACCAACTTTACCGATGCTCATAAAGGCTTCATCGCCCCTATTCCTCAGGATGTGATCAAAGGTGAGCAAGGAAATGTCATCTGGAATCCGCAACAATATGCGTTCATTAAAGAAGGTGATAAAGCCCCGGATACGGTAAACCCGAGCCTGTGGCGTCAGTCCCAGTTGATCAACATCAGCGGACTGTTTGAAGTGACGGAAGGCGTTTATCAGATCCGTAACCTCGATCTGTCCAACATGACGATCATTGAAGGTACAGAAGGCGTCACCGTTGTTGACCCGCTGGTATCAGCAGAAACGGCCAAAGTCGGGATGGATCTTTACTTTAAAAACCGCGGTCAAAAACCCGTTGTCGCGGTGATTTATACACACAGCCACGTTGATCATTACGGCGGCGTACGCGGCGTTGTTGACGAAGCAGATGTTAAAGCGGGCAAAGTGAAGATTTATGCACCTGCCGGCTTTATGGAGGCGGCGGTGGCTGAGAATATCATGGCCGGCAACGTTATGAGCCGTCGCGCGAGCTATATGTACGGCAATCTACTAAAACCTGATGCCAAAGGTCAGGTTGGTGCCGGACTGGGAACCACAACCTCCGCTGGAACCGTCACCCTGATTGCGCCAACCAATATTATTGAGAAAGACGGGCAAAAAGAGGTCATTGATGGCCTGACCTATGACTTCATGCTGGCCCCGGGCTCCGAAGCGCCTTCGGAAATGCTGTGGTACATCGAAGAGAAGAAACTGATTGAGTCTGCTGAAGACGTCACTCACACCCTGCACAACACCTACTCCCTGCGCGGGGCCAAAATTCGTGAGCCGTTGCCCTGGTCCAAATACATCAACGAAGCGATTGTACGCTGGGGAGATAAAGCAGAAATCCTGATGGCGCAGCACCACTGGCCAACCTGGGGTAATGACAAAGTCGTGAACCTGCTGAAAAGTCAGCGGGATCTGTATCGTTACATTAACGACCAGACGCTGCGCATGGCTAACGAAGGTCTGACCCGCGATGAAATCGCCGCGAACTTTAAACTGCCGGACTCGCTGGCGCATACCTGGGCTAACCGCGGCTACTATGGTTCCGTCAGTCATGATGTGAAAGCGACCTATGTGCTCTATCTCGGCTGGTTTGATGGCAACCCGGCAACGCTGGATGAACTGCCGCCGGAAGAAGCCGCGAAGAAATTCGTCGACTATATGGGTGGAGCGGATGCCATTCTGCAGAAAGCAAAAGCCGACTATGACCAGGGTAACTATCGCTGGGTGGCTCAGGTGGTGAGCAAAGTGGTGTTTGCCGATCCCAATAACCAGGCCGCGCGCAATCTGGAAGCTGATGCGCTGGAACAGCTAGGATACCAGGCTGAATCCGGCCCGTGGCGCAACTTCTACCTGACCGGTGCGCAAGAGCTGCGTAATGGTGTGGTTAAAGGCCCAACCCCGAACACCGCCAGCCCGGATACCGTACGCGCCATGACGCCGGAAATGTTCTTCGACTATCTGGCGGTACATATTAACGGGCAGAAAGCGGGTGATGCCAAATCGGTGTTTAACATCGACCTTGGCAGCGACGGCGGTAAATACAAGCTTGAGCTGGAAAATGGCGTGCTAAACCATAGCGCCAATGCCGAGGCAAAAGATGCTGACGCCACGATCACGCTGAATCGCGACACGCTCAATAAAATCATTCTTAAGGAAGTGACGCTGAAACAGGCGCAAGACAGCGGTGACGTGAAGATAACCGGCGACGGCGCGAAACTTGACGCTATGTTAGGCTATATGGATAAGTTCGAATTCTGGTTTAACATCGTTACACCGTAAACCTGTTGAAAACGGGCGGAAAATTCGCCCGTTTTATTTCACATGCTGTAGCCAGGTTTTTTAATTAACGTTGCCATCTGCGGCTTAATCTCCGCATCCCACAAGCCCTGCCACGCCTCTGGCTCAACTTCAGTCAGCGCCACGCTTACCGAGCTGTCTTTGCTTTGCAAATGACGAATAATGACTTCGGTAATATCCGCCGCCAGTGCGGATTTTTGCTCGTCGCTCAGATCGCGGGGAAAACATTTAATATCAACGTGTGGCATAGCAGGTTCCTTATTGTTTTGGTCAGAAAGTGTGTTTTCTCAAATAATCTTATTGTTTTTCAGCACAGTACGTAGCCTCGGATGCTGACAAACCGCATCGGCGATGGCGCTAATATTCGGCGTATTGTCCTGGAACCAGTCATGTCCCGGCCCCCAGCTACGCATTACACAAATATAAACGTCCAGCAAGGTTAACTGCTCTCCGAGCGCGTACGGCTCGGCGCTTAGCTGGTTATTCAACCACATATAGAGAGATTTTCGGTACTCAATACAATTTTTTTTCAACTGCGCCGGAGCATCCGGCACCCAGCGTTCAGGATAATCGGCATAGGTAAACGTGGGATAGACATTTGCCACCAGCCATATCAACAGACGCTGGAACTGTTGCCGTTCGCTGCGGCCAACGGAGGGCGAAAGCTCGGGACAACGATCGAGGATCATCAAGGCGATCGCCGCCGTTTCCGTCATGACTTCGCCATTTTCCAGTACCAGTGTGGGCACCTGGCATAGCGGATTCATTGTCTTAAGCAGTTCCCGCGAAGGACCATCGCTATCAAAGCCGTCGACATTAATAAAACTGTAAGGGATCTCCGCCAGTGCGAGCATCACTTCACTGATGGCCGATCCCCAGCCCGGCACCCCATAGACCTTAATCATGCTGCAACCCTCAACGTTAAAACCCTAAGTGTAGAGCAGCATTCAACAACCTATGCAGACATGATTATTACTCCCATAATAACAATGATCGGATACCGGGAGATAATAAGCGATGCGTTCGAGTATGTTTGAATACATGTCCATTTTTATACAAGTTGTTGAGCAAGGGGGATTTGCCAGAGCTGCAGACGTGTTACACCTGCATCGCCCCGCAGTGACCAAAGCCATCCAGCACCTTGAAGACGAGCTGGGGGCCAAGTTGCTTAACCGCACAACCCGTAAAGTGTCGCTGACCGATGAAGGTGACGCTTTTTATCAACGCACAAAAATACTGCTCAGTGACGTTGATGACATCATGGCCTCTTTCTCGCCAACTCGCCCGCCACGCGGAAAACTCAGGGTTAATGCCCCTCTGTCGCTGGCGCACTCCGTGTTAGTTCCTGCGCTGAAAGATTTCCAGTCGCGGTATCCTGATATCGAGATGGTGCTCACCTCCACCGACCGTAGAATCGATATGCTTGCCGAAGGTATCGACTGCATGATCCGTATCGGCGAGTTACAAGACTCTTCCCTGATATCCAGGCGACTCGGTGAAGTAAAGATGGTGACCTGTGCGTCACCGGATTATTTGCAACAACATGGCGTACCGCAGACGCCAGAGGATTTATCCCGACACCAGGCACTTAACTTTTTCAGCGAGCGTCACCGCGAAGCGCTGGAGTGGACCTTCATCAGCGGAGGTGAAATTTTATCATTCACGCCCACCGGACGGATAAGCGTTGATAACTCCGATATATTGCTGACCGGCTGTTTATCGGGACTCGGCATCATCCGCGGTGTGCATGCCGTGCTGGCCCCCTACCTCCAGTCGGGTCAGCTCGTTGAGGTACTGGCCGATTACGCCGGGGAATCAAAACCGGTTTCAGTGCTTTACCCGGACAGACGTCATCTCGCCCCTCGGGTGCGGGTATTCATTGACTGGTTATGCGAACTTTTTAGCCAACAAAAACTGCGGCTTCATGGATTATTACAAAATCAGTAATAGTGAAGTTCCGCAACTGCGGTTTTTCACTCTCATCTGAATCGTTAAATTGTGCGGACCCAATACAGAACAATTTACTGAGGTCTGCTATGTCTAAGGTCGTAGTTTTTAATCAAATTGGTGGTGCTGACGTCTTGAAGATTCAGGACATGCAGGTTCCCGCGCCTGGTGCGAATGAGGTTCAGATCCGCGTACGGGCTATTGGTATCAACCGTGCGGAGATTATGTACCGCACAGGCCAGTATATTTACCAACCTAATTTCCCGGCACGGTTGGGTTATGAAGCTGCCGGAGTCGTTGAATCCGTAGGAGACAACGTACGTGAGTTTGCACCTGGCGATGATGTTAGCGTCATCCCGGCTTTCAGCTTTCATCAATATGGTATGTATGGAGAAGTCGTTAATGCCCCGGCACACGCGGTCGTAAAACATCCGCAAAACCTCAGCTTTGCCGAAGCCGCCGCCAGTTGGATGATGTATGTGACCGCATTCGGTGCACTGGTTGAATATGCGGATATTAAACCTGGAGATAATGTGCTGATCAATGCTGCTTCCAGTAGCGTCGGACTGGCGGCAATTCAGATTGCTAATATGCTCGGCGCAAAGCCTATTGCGATGACGCGGACCAGTGAGAAACGAGCTCAGCTACTGCAACTGGGCGCAGCAGAGGTTATTGCAAGCCAGGAGCAGGATCTGGTGGCTGAGATTCAACGGATTACTGATAGCAAAGGAACCCGAGTGGTCTTCGACCCGGTCGGAGGCCCGGGAGTGGCAAAAATTGCCCAGGTGATGCCAGCCGGTGGGATCTTTTTCCAATATGGCTCGCTTGATGCACGCGACCTTTCTATACCGGTCATTGAGATCCTCGGTCGCCATTTGACTTTCCGTGGTTATGAAATTTTTGAGATCACCTCGGACGCAGAAAAACTTTCGCGAGCGAAGCGGTTTATCTTTGAAGGGTTGCAGTCCGGGCAGCTCAAACCGCTGATTGATAAAACCTTTGCCTTTGATGATATCGTCAAGGCACATCAATACATGGAAGCCAACGGTCAGGTAGGCAAAATCGTCGTCACTGTATAACCCCTGTGCGGCACAGCCTTGTGCCGCAATGTGTATCAAAGCACTTTCGACAAAAACTGATGAGTGCGCGTGTGGCGTGGATGATTCAGCACCTAATATTGTACGTTAATGCTATTTTTAGCTATGCTGAGAGCGCCTCTCAAACAATCTTAAGAAGATCCTTCTGAATCTTTGACCGTAATAGTATAGGTTTTATCGAACTCTCCTGATTTTGAAAGCATTCCGCCACCTAAGCCCCCATGTACTCGCACTTTAGCTATGCCTGCTTTTGTTGGTGTCCCTCTAATCTGGATACAATTATTGAATTCATTATCATCACAATACTGTAGGTGAAGCCCTAAATTATCTGGATGAATATCTCCAGCAACGACTTGTTTACCATAAAGATCATAAGAAAGAACTACTCCACCAAATATATTTATTTGGTTATAATAGGGAATGCCAACAGTTGCATCATTAAGTACCTCCCCTTCTGGAGTGAATTCTGCCTGCAACGAACAGGCAGACAGTAAAAATAAAGGCAGAACCAAAAAAAATTTCCCCATTTTATTTCAATGATTTGAAAACCATTCCTCCAAAAAACCTGTTGATAAAAAATTGCAAATCTTTGCTTTGTTTTATCCAGTTTTTTTTCTTTCCCCAAGAAAACAATTCCAAACTAATATATCCATTAGGATCTTGCATGACTGAACCATTCCAAACAACCCAGTGTGTAGGTAATGTTGTTTTATTTGTACTATTTACAAGAAGTCCATCATTTATCAATGTTACGACTTTATAATCTTGCTCAATATATTTATTTAAATCTCTGATTCCCTGAACACCCGCCTGAGTAATACCGACATTACTGAAAACCATTTTATAGCCGACTTTTTCAAACCATTCTGCCAAAATTTGCCAAATTGTGATACCAGCAACTGGAGAATCAAGAGCATCAAAGCTCAGCATTGTATTCTCTGAATCTCTGAGTCCAGCAAGTGTCATCCAGTCTGTACCGGCTATCTTCGGTCTGCCGTCATCATAGTAAAATGCACCTGTAGGATGCCGACAGCCTTTACCTGGCGAAATGATTAAATTACCTATTTTAGTTTTTCCGTATCGCCAAAGTTCACGGGCAGCTTGCGCATACACATCAGGGCGATCCTTTTGCAGGCAGTAAAAAAATGCTGCAGGTCCACATACACTTGCAGCTATTTGATTAGGGAAATTAAATCCGTTAAATCTTTCTTCTATTTGACGTTCTACTATTTTTTTATCAAAAGGATCCCTGGAATTACCAATGGGATATTCTTCTGCTATAAATGGTCTCTCCTCGCGGGTTATGGTAATTATTTTCGTTTCACCGCACTGACTTTCAGGTTTAGGTGTACCTGCCGATTCAAAATAACAGAGATTTTCACGTTTAGCCTCAGACCATGCTTTACCTGTACTAAATTCTGCAAGCGTATACATCTTTGTGAAAGGCTTTGGAGTAACACTGTGAGTATGCAGCATCGTCTTACGATAAAGCGTCATTTCCATAATGTAGATAGTTGATAGAGGCTCATTTATATCTTCAGACATATGTGTCTGAGTTTGGTAGTTATCCTTAAATTTCTGCTGTCTCACATCTATCAGATAATATTTATTTCTGTCAGCATTCATACGATAAATAGATAGATCATATAATAAAGAGTTTGCAGGAACATTAGAGAGAATACGGGTGCTAAGCGGATAAACAGCCATAATTAATCCATTAATATGTGCAGGTTAATATTTTCAGCGGATTCAGCATAATGCCACTCTGTCATCCCTTGGCTATCTGTATTCCCCGTTTCTGTATGGCCGTCCGGGAGTATGAGAAGATACCGGCAATCCACCATCAGTCTGCCGTCATCATCTGCACACTTAAAACGAATACAGTTTCTGCTGCTGACACCCTGTGAGTTCTGCATCATTATCGATAATTGACTGGTGTCGCGGGTGGTTAAAGTACCCGCGACACTGCTGGTATATTGTGTGGCTGTACCAAAAACATAGTGATTGGAGCAGCCACACAACACCCTGTCGCCAGTAGCTACATATGCTTTACCATTTTCCATCCAGTCCACTGCAGAAGCGAAAATTGGAATATGTCCATTGCATTTCCGACAAATTGCCCTGTCACCGGTTTGGGCAATAGCTCTATCACCATCATACCAGGATGCAGAAGCAGTAATAATTTTTCCATAACTTGTTTTATCGCCGAGACAGGCCAGTGCTCTTACCATTTTCAATTCCTTAGTTAAAAAGTGGTAATACTCAATGGCATGATACATAACACATGATTTAAGCAAAGTTTTACTATGCTTGCTCACAACTTCATTAAGGGTGATATATTCCAGATCCAAGTCATTATTCACCTGATAATAAAGTGATTTTTTGATAATTAGTCACTAAGATTGTTACTCAAAAGGAAGACTAATTTAGGATTAACGGACGTTCATATTTTCTTGATAATTTCACTCTTTGGACGCAGCACTCAAAGCACTTTCGACAAAAACTGCTGGGTGCGCGTGTGGCGTGGATGATTCAGCACCTGTTCGCTGCTGCCCTGCTCGACAATTTTGCCATCGACCATAAACACCACTTGGTCCGCCACTTCCCGGGCGAAGCCAATCTCGTGCGTTACCACAACCAGCGTGGTTCCCGACTGCGCCAGCGTTTTAATCACATCCAGCACTTCGCCCACCAGTTCGGGGTCAAGCGCTGACGTGGGTTCATCAAACAGCATGACGCGCGGATTTAATGCCAGTGCACGGGCAATGGCGATACGTTGTTGTTGTCCGCCGGATAAGTGACGCGACCAGGCATCGGCTTTATTACGCAGCCCTACCGCATCAAGCAGGGTTAATGCCCGCTCGGTGGCGGCTTTACGCGATGCCAGTCCGTGTGCAATGGGCGCTTCAATCAAATTCTCCAGCACTGTTAGGTGTGGGAATAGATTAAAGTTCTGAAACACATAGCCGACGTTGACGCGCTGGCGCAAAATTTCCGCCTCTTTCAGCTCATACAGCTTATCTCCCTGCCGACGATAACCAATGTAATCGCCATCAATTTGAATAAACCCTTCATCCACACGCTCCAGATGGTTGATTGTCCGCAAAAGCGTGGATTTCCCGGAACCGGATGGGCCAAGAATAACGGTTACCGTACCGGGCGGGATCTCCAGCGATACGTTATCCAACGCTTTATGGCGGCCGAAGTATTTGCTGACGCCGGTAATAGAAATATGGCCTTCAGGCGAGTGGGACATGGGCGGCCTCCTGCTGTGGACGTTGACGACTGCGTTTTGCTGCACGACTCACCCGGGCGGTATTGATCGCTGAACGTCGTTCGCTACGTGCCAGCGCGCGTTCGACCAGGTGCTGAATTAGCGACAGGACGCTGGTAATTACCAGATACCACACCGCGCCGACCATCAGCAGCGGGATCACCTCCTGCGTGCGGTTGTAGATCATCTGGATGGTGTAGAACAACTCAGGCATGGCCAGCACGTATACCATCGCCGTCCCTTTCGCCAGACTGATGATTTCATTGAACCCGGCAGGCAATATAGTGCGCAGCGCCTGCGGCAGGATAATTCGCAGCGTACGTCGCCATGCCGGTAAGCCCAGCGCCGCAGCGGCCTCGTACTGACCGTGATCAACGCCCAAAAATCCACCACGAATAATTTCAGCGGTATAGGCGCTTTGCACCAGCGTCAGGCCGACTACCGCAGTGGAAAACTGGCCGAGTACATTGATGGTCTCAAAACTGCCCCACTGAAGCGGAGTAAATGGAATACCAATCGTCAACGTGTCGTACAGATAGGAGAAGTTGTACAGAACGATTAGCACCACAATCAACGGTAATGAACGAAACAGCCAGATGTATCCCCATGCCAGACCGTTCAGCAACCAGGAAGATGAAAGTCGCGCCAGCGCCAGCAGACCGCCGATGATAATACTCAACAGCGTACCGATAAGCGTCAGCAACAATGTTTGCCCGAGACCGGACAAGATAACCGGATCAAAGAACCAGCGGGCAAATACGGCCCATTCCCAGCGCGGGTTAAATGCCACGGACTGGATAATCACCGCCAGGACAAACAAGGCAACAACCGCTCCCACGGTGCGCATAGGATAGCGCGCCGGTACGACTTTAATGCTATCAGTCGTTTTCATTTTATCTCCTCAGGCAATTCTGGCCTGACCGGCGATGGTCAACAGTTTGGTAAAGCGCAGTCGTCCATCAAACGGCGGCTGGCTGTACTCTTCCGGATCCCGCGCCGTATCAAATTGCGGATCGTAGCCCTGACTTAAATACAGCCGGACGGCCTCCGGCTGGCGAAATCCTGTGGTCAGATATATGCGGCTGTAGCCCGCGAGCAGCGCCCGACGCTCCAGTTCCTGCACCACGCGCGCCGCCAGTCCCTGCTGACGTAGCGTGCTTTTCGTCCAGATACGCTTAATCTCGGCGGTGTCTTTGTCGTAAGGTTTGTAGGCTCCGGTGGCGATAATCTCGCCGCCACGCTCCAGGACCACAAACAGTCCCTGCGGCGCCAGATACCATTCGGTCAGTTCCACCTCTGCGTCGCGAGAAAAATAATCGCCATAGCGGGCGGCATATTCACCAAACAGACCGTTCAAAATGGGTTGCAGCTCGCTGGCTTCAGGTGAGACCACGCGAAATTGATCGCTCACGATGACCTCCTTAGTCGCCTAACCCGGCTGGGTTGATTTCAGATTGCGGAATGCGTTCCACCCCTTCCCCCCAACGGTTCAGTACCTTGTCGTAGTCGCCGTTGCCAATCACGCCGTTGAGGGCGGTTTGCACAGGCAGAACCAAACCGCTGTCTTTTTTCAGCGTCACGGCGATATGTGCCGCTTTTGGCCAACCGCCATCAACGCTACCCACCAATTGCGTTTTACCGTTGAGCGCGGCTTTCCACGCGCCGATAACGTTAGGACCGAAGTAGGCATCAGCGCGACCTGACTGCAGGGCCAGAGTCTGGGCGGCATCGTCTTTGGTATACACTGGCGTAAACGGCTGTAACCCTTTCTTCACGTTTTCATCGTTCCAGGCCAGCAGGATGGCTTCCTGGTTCGTCCCCGAACCGACGATAATGCGCAGACCGGCGATATCTTCCGCCTGCTCGATTTTCTTCAGCTTGCTGCCGGTTTTGACATAAAAGCCCAGGGAGTCCTTACGATAGGTCGCGAAATCGAATTTCTCTTTGCGCGCTTTTGTGACGGTAATATTGCTAATCGCGGCATCGTATTTGCCGGAGGTGACCCCCAGCGGCCAGTCTTCCCATGATGTAGGCACAACGTTGAGTTCCAGACCCAAACTGTCTGCCACCAGACGGGCAATGTCCGCCTCGCTGCCGATCAGTGTTTTATTGTCATCGGCAAATACGGTCAGCGGCGGCTGACTGAGCCCGGCAATCGCCACAGTAAATTTGCCCGGTACGGCCAGGTGCAGGTTCGCGGGTAATTGCGCAATCGCCTGCGGGTTTTTTGCCGTATTAATCGGCGTTTTATTGGCTTCCAGGCTTACGCCCGTGCCGTTAATAGTCACGTCATTTGCCCAGACGGTCGCGCTGAAAGCCAGCGACAGCGCGAGGAATACTGATTTTTTCTGCATAGCGTTTTTCTCTTATTGTGTGAATTGATTTGCAGGTGTCGCTAATCCCAGGCTTGCGCGCAGGGTCGTACCGGGATATTCATGGCGGAACAGACCACGAGCCTGAAGCACGGGGATAACCTGCTCAACAAATCGTGGGAAGGTATCCGGCGTTCCTCCCTGAATAATAAAACCGTCAGCGGCTTTCTCGTCGAACCACTGCTGAAGTCCGTCGGCCACCTGTTGAGGCGTGCCGCTAAAACGCGGACGCGGGCTGGCTGCTTCCAGGGCAACCTGACGTAGCGTTAAGCCACGCTCGCGCGCATTGCGCTTGATCTCATCGGTCGTGCTGCGAAAGCTGTTTTGTCCGAGGGATCCCAGATCTGGGAACGGTGCGTCCAGCGGATATTGGGCAAAATCATGATGTTCGAAGTAGCGGCCAAGGTAGTTCAGTGCGTCAGTGATGGAAACCAGCGCAGCGGTCGTCTGATACTGCTGCTCCACGTCCTCTGCGCTGTCGCCAACAATAACGCTGACGCCCTGGAATATATGCAGTTGATCGGGACCGCGCCCGGTGGTTGCTAATTGGCTTTTTACATCCTGATAGAACGCTTTAGCCTCTGCCAGCGACTCCTGATGAGTGAAAATGGCATCGGCATGCTGCGCCGCTAATTTCTTGCCATCGGATGAAGCACCTGCCTGAAATATAATTGGACGGCCTTGTGGTGTACGCCCGATATTTAACGGCCCGGCGACCTGAAAATAATCCCCATGATGGTTAAGCGTGTGCAGTTTTTGCGGATTAAAAAACTCCCCGCTTGCCTTATTACGGGTAAAAGCATCATCTTCCCAGGAATCCCACAGTCCTTTCACCACCTGTAAATATTCATCGGCAATACGATAACGCTGGGCATGCTCTGGATGCTGGGCGCGGGAATAGTTTTTTGCCGACCCTTCCAGAGGCGACGTCACCACGTTCCATCCGGCACGCCCCTGGCTGAGATGGTCGAGGCTGGCAAACTGCCGGGCGGTGGTAAAGGGCTCACTGTATGACGTGGAGACGGTGCCAACCAGTCCCAGATTGCGGGTGATGCTGGCCAAAGCAGATAATACCGTCAGCGGCTCAAAGCGATTTAAAAAATGCGGGATTGATTTTTCATTAATATACAGACCATCGGCGACAAAAATAAAATCCAACTTCCCTTTTTCCGCAATACGCGCCGTTTCTTTAACAAAGTCAAAATTAATACTGGCATCGGCCTGCGCTGCCGGATGACGCCATGCAGACATATTTCCCGATGCGCCATGCAGAATAGTGCCGAGCCGTAGTTGCCGATTTTCAGCCATAATAACCCCTACCCAACAGGTAAAATTAAATGTGTGCGAATGCCGTTTTTGCTAAATGAGCAAAATAGTGCGCGGCGGGTTCTATTAAACGTTCATCCGGATTAAATCCCGGATGATGTAATCCGTATTCGCTGGCGCTGCCAATACTGACGAACGCCCCAGGCGTATTTTGCAGGTAGACGGCAAAATCTTCCCCGCCCATATGCAGGTCGGCATGGTGGGTGGCGTAGCCTGATTGTTTCGCCACGGCGGTGGCGATATCGGCCCAACGATCATCGTTCACCAGCGCAGTCGGTCCCGCGTGCCAGATAACATCAATTTGTGCGCCAAAAGCGTGGGCAAATCCGGCCGCGATATCATTAACCCGGGCTTTGACCTGCTGCTGCACTTCAATGCGATGCGTTCTGAGCGTTCCTTCAAGCTCTACTGACTCTGGCAGCACGTTCCACGTGTTTCCTCCCTGAATACGGGTCACGCTGAGCACCACTGAATCCAGGGTGTTAACATCGCGACTGGCAACGCTTTGCAAAACTGTTACCAGTTGGCTGGCTAGCAGGATGGCGTCTTTGCCTTCATGCGGACGCGCCGCATGTGCGCCTTTGCCATTGATACGTAACACAAAGCGATCAACATTGGCATAGAATGCACCACCGCGCGTAGCGAACTCTCCTACCGGCAACCCCGGTTCATTGTGCATGCCAAAAATAGCCGCGACGTTTTGCAGAGCACCGGCGCGAATCAGTGTTTTTGCGCCACCAAAACTTTCTTCAGCGGGCTGAAACAAAATACGGACTCGCCCCGGTAAGTCAGCTTCCTGCTGCTTAAGCAGCAGTGCGGCGCCAAGCATGACGCTGGTGTGAATATCGTGCCCGCAGGCGTGCATCACCCCCGGTGTGAGTGAGCGAAACGGAACATCGGCGCTTTCTTCTATCGGGAGGGCATCAATGTCCGCCCGCAATGCGATGATCTCTTCTCCCTGACCAATTTCCGCGACCAGACCGGTTTTCAGGTTGAATGGCAGAATCTGGACATCAGCACCGTGCAACCAGTCGCGAATACGCGCCGTCGTCGCCACTTCCTGCAAAGAAAGTTCGGGGTGTTGATGCAATTCACGACGCCAGTTGATAAGCGTTGTCGCCAGCGTCATCAGACCACCTCCACGGCGTTATGGGCTTGTGCCAACAAACGTAGCGACGTCAGACGCGCGTGCCCCTCTGCCACTGGCGTGTCGATAATGAACTCATTAATGCCAAATTGCGCGTGCAGGCCGTTCAGTTTTGCCAGCACGTCGTGGGCGGTACCGTATAATAAGGCCTGTTCACGACGTGCGATTTTGCGGGGAGAACTGCCAGCCTGCGCAGCGAATGCCAGCGCCTGCTCTTCGCTGGCAACTGTGACGCGTTGCCCATTTTCTAGTTCCACGCCCCAGATCTGCACATTTTCGGCAAGCTGCGCGGCGGTGTCGTTACTGTCAGCCACAATCACCTGGACGGCGACTATCGTCGGGCGTGTACTGTGGGTCTGCCAAAAGGACAAAACGTCACGCAATAACGCTCTGTCACCGTTGAGGTGCGCCGCGAAGATGAAATTCCAGTTGGATTGCGCTGCCAGCTGAGCGCTTTGCACACTGGCTCCCAGAACAAATCCTTCCGGCGGTTGCGGTGGGATTGGCGTCGGGAATATCGCTTCCCCGCTTTCCGTTCCGCTTAACGCCAGCCAGTCGTTAAGCTGGGAAAGCTGGTCAGCAAAACTGCCTTTTTCATCCGCATGAAGTCCCAACTGTAACGCCTGAGTCGACAGGGGTAAGCCGCCAGGCGCTTTTCCGACGCCAAGATCGACACGTCCGGGGGCCAACGATGCCAGAAGATTAAAGTTTTCCGCCACTTTGTACGGGCTGTAATGCTGCAGCATCACGCCGCCGGAACCTACGCGGATTCGCTGGGTTTGTCCGAGGAGCCAGGCGATCACCAGCTCCGGCGATGGGCTGGCCAGCTGTGGTGTATTATGGTGTTCCGCGATCCAGAAACGATGGTATCCCCACTCTTCTGCCAGTTGCGCCAGACGCAAGGTCCGGGCAAGCGCCATCACGGCAGTTTCTCCTTCCCCAACGGGGCTTTTATCCAGAATACTCAGGCGATATGACATGTTACAGGCCCATGTTTGTTAACATGTCTTTATTATTAAATTATCAAATAACCATAATGAAACACTTAATTCACATTTGCTCAGCTAAAAAGTAGATAACCAGCCCTGTTGCCATCAGGGATAATACCAGTGGATTCCTTGACTGGTCAGAACACTCAATGGAAAACATGCAAAATTCATGACCTACAAAATATAATAGGGGCGCGACTCTCACAGAAATAACATCAAAATAAGTTCATGCCTGTTTTCTTTTTGCGAAAACGTTTTTTAGCGCGATTTACGTTAAGTCAGGTTAAACGACTTGCAAGGTTATGCGGTTGTATTAAATGTTTCACTTTTATGACGCTTAATGGATAGTACATATAGGATTTTTTAATTTAAGCACTTCCACAGCAATGATGATTAGTAGAGAATACAGCGTTTCTTATTAAAACGGTTTAATACAGTTTTTTAATATCCCCCGATTTTTATTGCGGGGATTTTTGTATGAATTATACATACCATCATGGGGCCTCTATGAAAAGTAACATGCCCGTTACACAAATTGAGTATGCACTTAACGATAAAGCGACGCTGCTCTCGACGACAGATAAAGAAAGTCATATTACCTACGCCAACACCGCTTTTATAGACGCCAGCGGATTTAACGAGCATCAGTTAATGGGCGAACCACATAATATTATTCGCCATCCTGACATGCCTCCCGCCGCGTTCGCCGATATGTGGTACACGCTACAGCAGGGAGACAGCTGGACGGGAATGGTGAAAAACCGGCGGCAGAATGGCGACCATTACTGGGTGCGAGCCAACGTGACACCGGTCTGGCACAATGAAAAACTCACTGGTTACATCTCGGTACGGACGGTTCCTTCGCGCGATGAAATAACGCAAAGCGAACGCTTATATCAAAAAATAAATAGTCAACAGTTTAAACACTTTCGCCTTTTTAAGGGCGTTATTATTCGTCGTGGCATATTAGCATGGGTTTCTGCGTTTAAATGGCTGAGTATTAGCCAGCGAGTTAATTATAGTTTAGGGGTAGCTGCCCTGCTGGTGCTGTTATTAATTTTTATCCCCGTCCCCCTCTTTATTCAGGCAGGTGGACTGTTGGTGCTGTTTCTGGCATTAGCTATTTACCTTAAGTATCAAATTTGTCAGCCAGTTAATACGCTACTGACGCAAATGAAAAAAGTGGTGTCAGGTCGTAAACCCGATAACTGTCATTTAAACAGGGTCGATGAGATCGGAATGTTGATGCGTCTGGTTAATCAGTCCGGGCTTAATTTGAATTCGCTGGTCGATGACGTCAGTACGCAACTATCCGGTATTCGCGCAATTAGCCAGCGGGTGTCAAAAGAAGGTTCTGCGTTGCACAAACGTTCAGAAGAAACCTCCGCTGACCTGCAACAAACTGCTGCTGCCCTCGAAGAAATTGGCAGCGCGGTACAGCAAACCGCTGATACCGCAGCGCATACTATGACCATGGCCGATAAAACCAGCGCCAACGCGGCAGCAGGCGGCGATATCATGAAACAAACCATTGCCATGATGCAGGCAATCTCGCGTGATAATGGGCAGATTGTCGACATCATTGGCGTTATCGACAGCATTGCCTTTCAGACCAATATTTTGGCGCTCAATGCCGCGGTTGAAGCCGCACGAGCCGGGGAATCCGGGTGTGGATTCGCCGTTGTGGCGGCAGAAGTGCGCAATCTGGCGCAGCACTCAGCGTCCGCGGCAAAAGAGATTAAACAACTGATCGAGAAGAACGTCGCCAATGTTAACAGCGGCGTCAAAATGGTGGAGAAAACGGAAACGCATCTCACCGGCATAATTGGTGATGTCTTGCAGATGTCGATGATGATCAAAGATATTAGTCTGGCCACGCGAGAGCAAACCCAGGCGCTGGATCTGATTAACGATTCGATTTCACGCGTGGGGGCCATGACACACAACAACGCCGAAATGGTGGAACGCGTCACTGACGCTACCGCCGATCTGACCCAGCGTTCATCACGCTTACAGCAGGCCGTTCAGGTCTTTGGCGCATCAGCATAACGTTACGGCGCTTACCGGGCGAATGTCTTGATAAGCGCACTCCTCTGGCTGGTTAAACGCCCCCTCTCTTTTATTGGCTGAATCGAGGCCACACCGCGCCAGTTCCGGCTGCACAAAAATGCTGCATTCTTGTTATCGGGGCTTTGCGCAAGTGAACAATTGAATGTAGGATGCTCGGCCGGCAGTTTTCCCCCCGTAACACAATGAAGGGTAACGCTGTTTTCGCCGCAGCAGGTGCGGCAAAAAGGATTTTGTATTTTTGTCAGGTCAACAGGAAAAGTAATGAACACACACAACACGCAAGCCGCGGAACAACATGCGGCGAAACGACGCTGGTTGAATGCTCACGAAGAGGGGTATCACAAAGCGATGGGGAATCGACAGGTACAAATGATCGCCATTGGCGGCGCGATTGGTACCGGGTTGTTTTTAGGGGCAGGCGCACGTTTGCAGATGGCTGGCCCCGCTTTGGCGCTGGTCTATCTGGTGTGCGGTATTTTTTCGTTCTTTATTCTTCGCGCGCTCGGCGAACTGGTTTTGCACCGCCCTTCCAGCGGTAGCTTTGTCTCCTACGCCCGCGAATTTTTAGGTGAAAAAGCCGCCTATGTGGCGGGCTGGATGTATTTCATCAACTGGGCGATGACCGGTATTGTCGATATCACCGCAGTTGCGCTGTATATGCATTACTGGGGCGCATTTGGCGACGTGCCGCAGTGGGTGTTCGCCCTCGGGGCGCTGGCCATTGTCGGCACCATGAACATGATCGGCGTGAAGTGGTTCGCAGAGATGGAGTTTTGGTTTGCGCTGGTCAAAGTGCTGGCGATTGTGATTTTCCTGGCTGTGGGTACCGTTTTCTTAGGTAGCGGAAAACCTCTGGATGGCAACGCCACGGGTTTTCACCTGATAACCGACAACGGCGGATTTTTCCCGCATGGCCTGCTGCCAGCGCTGGTGCTGGTCCAGGGAGTCGTCTTCGCGTTTGCCTCCATCGAACTGGTCGGCACTGCCGCTGGTGAGTGCAAAGATCCGCAAACGATGGTGCCAAAAGCGATCAATAGCGTTATCTGGCGTATCGGTCTGTTCTACGTGGGTTCAGTGGTCCTGCTGGTTCTACTTCTGCCCTGGAACGCCTATCAGGCGGGACAAAGTCCGTTTGTCACCTTCTTCTCCAAACTTGGCGTGCCGTATATCGGCAGCATCATGAATATTGTGGTGCTCACCGCGGCGCTTTCCAGCCTGAACTCCGGCCTGTACTGCACTGGCCGTATTTTACGTTCCATGTCGATGGGCGGTTCCGCGCCAAAATTTATGGCTAAAATGAGCCGCCAACAGGTGCCATGGGCAGGGATCCTCGCCACGCTGGTCGTGTATGTCGTAGGGGTATTTCTGAACTATCTGGTGCCGTCGCAGGTGTTCGAGATCGTGCTTAACTTCGCCTCGCTGGGCATCATTGCGTCGTGGGGATTTATCATGGTTTGCCAGATGCGTCTGCGCCGGGCGATTAAAGAAGGTAAAACCGCAGACGTCAGTTTTAAACTGCCGGGTGCGCCGTTTACCTCGTGGCTCACGTTGCTGTTCCTGCTGAGCGTGCTGGTGCTGATGGCGTTTGATTATCCAAACGGCACTTATACTATCGCATCATTACCGTTAATTGCCATCCTGCTGGTTGCAGGCTGGTTCGGCGTGCGTAAACGCGTAGCGGAAATCCACCGCACCGCGCCGTAAGGATAAAAAGGCCTGACAGGTTACCCCTTCAGGCCTTCTTTTTTAGTCTGCTTCAATGAGCTGCGCGACGTCGTTGCTGTTAATTTCCCGCGCATTCCCATCCTGATCGGTATAGCTGGTCATTCCCGTATCTTTATCCAGTTGTGGCTTACCCAGGGTGGTAATGGTTTGTCCGCTTTTGGTCGTCATAACGTAATTGGTCGTGCAGCCTGCCAACGTAAACAGCATTACGCCTGCACAAAGACACATAAATGGCTTTTTCATGGTATTCCCGCGTTATTTAGTTAGCCGTTGAGGGCGTAGTGTAAGTCCCTGAAGTTAGTCAGGCTACTGGCGGGGTGTAACGAGGCGTATCGTGAGGTTTAGAGAAATGACAGGAGGGGTTTCCCCCTCCGGTTAATTACAGCGCGATACGAATAACATCGTCCGGCTGGGTAGCTTCCTGCTCGCGGGTGGATTTCTGTTTCACGCTGACGTATAGCGTTTTACCGTCTGCGGAGAGCGCCAGGCTGTTCGGGAATGTTGGGGTCTCGAACGTTTTGACAACTTTGTAGCTTTTCGCGTCGATCACGCTTACTTTACCGGCCTGACGATGGGTTACATAGGCCTCGTTGCGCGCCGGGTTGAACAGCACGGCCAGAGATTCCGGCGCGGCGACTTTCGCCAGTACATTGCCGTTGCGGGTGTCGATAACCAGCACTTCCGCAGCCTTAGAGTCGGTAATAAATGCGCGGTTACCCGCCGTGTCCAGACTCAGGTTGATAAAGAAGTGCTCTTTTCCATCATCCAGCAGCTTTTTACGGCTGAGAATTTTGTTATTGGTGGTATCGATAGTGATGAATTCACCGTCCGCATTGGCGGTGTACAGGCGTTTAGCTTTGCTGTCGATAGCCAGAGCGGTGCTCATTTTGCCAGTATTTTGGATTGTGTCCTGAAGTTTGATCGTCTCACCGTCCACTACCCAAATTACGCTCTCTTTACCAATACCGCTAATGTATATCGTGTTGGTAGCATCATCGGCGACCAGCTCACGCGGTTGCAGCGGACGCACATCCTCAGAACGCTTACGCGCATCCAGCACCAGGCGCCCTTTCACCGCTCCTGTTTTAGCATCCATCGCCGTAACCGCACTGTTTACCGTATTACCAAACCACAGCGTTTGCGTGGTGTTATTGATGGTGGCGCCAAACGGTTTGAGATCGTTGTGAATAACCTGAGTCACTTCGAGGGTGACAGGGTCAAGACGATAAACCACGCCGCCGATATCCAGTTTGCGGCTCTGTGAGGTCGCCAGCCACAGCGCGTTCTCTTGCTGGCTGTATGCCATTTCATAGGCACCTTTGCCCACGGCTTTGCGCAGCAGTTCTTCTGCAGCCTGCGTAGTAAAAGATGATGCCACGAGCAGTGAACCTAACAGTAAAGAACCACGCAGGCGCGGCGAAAACAGATGACGTAAAGACATGACGACTCCCTTTGATAAATTCGTTTGTTACTGCTTCACATAGCTTCAATGAGCAAAATCATGGTTTTGCCTTTTTAAGAATGAGAATAGTAATCATTATTCATCGCAAAGTGGAGCACTTCTTCACATATTGACTACACTCCTTTTCATTGCCCGAAAAATTACCGCAATTCAGCAGCGCTAAAATTCATCTTTTTTATAAAAAAATTCACATGCTTACCGTCCTTTTTCCGACGTCAGCATCCTAAACTGGCCTTATTCATGACGATTTTTTCAGCCCGCTATATTGTCTTTCCTGTTTCATTACTGCCTGTCTTTCTCTCGACTTTTGCCGCGGCAGAAAGTGAGCTAAACGAGCAAACGCTGATCGTTAGCGCGACACCACAATCTGTTTCAGAACTGGATACGCCTGCTGCCGTCAGCGTTGTTGCCGGTGAAGATATGCGTCTGGCAACACCGCGCATTAACCTGTCCGAATCGCTGACCAGCGTCCCTGGGTTACAGGTGCAAAATCGGCAGAACTACGCGCAGGACCTCCAGTTGTCGATTCGCGGCTTTGGTTCAAGAACCACGTATGGCATCCGCGGCATTCGTATGTACGTAGACGGAATTCCAGCCACCATGCCGGATGGGCAAGGTCAAACATCCAATATCGATATCAGCAGCGTACAAAATATTGAAGTCCTGCGGGGGCCCTTCTCTGCGCTGTATGGTAATGCTTCCGGCGGTGTGATTAATGTCAGTACCGAAACAGGGCGTGAACCGCCAACCATTGAGGCCAGCAGCTATTACGGTAGTTTTGGCACCTGGCGCTATGGTGTAAAGGCCACCGGAGCACTGGGTGACGGTACTCAGCCAGGTGATGTGGATTACACTGTTTCAACAACACGATTTACTACCCACGGGTATCGTGATGACAGTAGCGCGCAAAAAAATCTGGCTAACGCCAAACTGGGAGTACGTGTTGATGACGTGAGTAAACTAACCCTAATTTTCAACAGCGTGGATATTAAGGCCGACGATCCCGGTGGCCTGACGAAGTCAGAATGGAATGCCAATCCGCAGCAATCGCCCCGCGCGGAGCAATTCAATACGCGAAAAACCATCAAGCAGACCCAGGCGGGATTGCGCTATGAACGCCAACTTAGCGCGCAGGATGATATCAGTGTCATGGCCTATGCAGGAGAGCGCGAAACCACCCAGTATCAGTCGATCCCAATGGACCCACAGTTAAATTCTTCTCATGCCGGCGGTGTCATCACCTTGCAACGTCATTATCAGGGGATAGATAACCGTTGGACTCACCGTGGCGAATTGGGGATTCCGGTGACGTTCACCACCGGAGTGAACTATGAAAACATGAGTGAAAACCGTAAAGGCTATAACAACTATCGTCTTGATAATGGTGTCCCAGAGTACGGTCAGAAAGGCGACCTGCGACGCAATGAACGTAACCTGATGTGGAACGTCGATCCCTATCTGCAAACCCAGTGGCAATTGACGAAGAAGCTTTCGCTGGATGCCGGCGTTCGTTACAGTTCCGTATGGTTTGATTCCAACGATCGCTACATTACTGTTGATAACGGAGATGACAGCGGCGACGTAAGTTATCACCAATGGTTGCCCGCCGGATCGTTGAAGTATGCAATGACTGACGCCTGGAATGTCTATCTGGCTGCGGGGAGAGGATTTGAAACCCCCACGATTAACGAACTCTCCTACCGTTCCGATGGACAAAGCGGCATGAATTTGGGTTTACAGCCGTCCACGAATGACACTATTGAAATCGGCAGCAAAACACGCATCGGCGATGGACTTTTTACCGCGGCGCTATTTCAGACCGATACCGATGACGAGATTGTGGTTGATAGTAACAACGGTGGTCGTACGACTTATAAAAACGCCGGTAAAACCCGCCGTCAGGGTGGCGAGCTATCCTGGGACCAACGCTTTGCCACAAACTGGCGCGTAAAAGCAGCATGGACCTGGCTGGATGCTACCTATCGCAGCAACGTCTGTGGCGATCAAAACTGCAACGGCAACCGACTGCCCGGCATAGCGCAAAACATGGGATTTGCCTCACTGGGCTACGTGCCAGATGAAGGTTGGTATGCGGGATCAGATGTGCGTTATATGGGCGACATTATGGCCAATGATGAAAACACGGCGAAAGCCCCGTCATATACCGTAGTTGGCTTGAATACCGGCTATAAATTTTATTACAGCAGTCTCATGATCGACCTTTTCGGTCGGGTGGATAACCTGTTTGATAAGACCTATGCTGGGTCGGTGATTGTTAATGAAACAAGGGACAGATACTACGAACCGGCGCCAGGACGAAACTATGGCGTGGGTATTAATCTGGCCTGGCGTTTTGAATGATACTGGCGGGAATCGCTCCCGCCGGCACTCTTTACGCATCGTCTGCTACGCGAATAACCACCTTGCCGAAGTTTTTCCCGGTCAACAAACCGATAAAGGTCTGCGGCGCATTCTCCAGACCGTCAGTGACCTGCTCACGGTAGTGGATTTTACCCTCTTTAATCCAACGCCCCATCTCCCGCTGAAACTCATGAATGCGGTGACCATAATCCTGACCAATAATAAACCCCTGCATCCGGATACGCTTTTTCAGTAAGGTTGCCATCAGCAACGGTAATCGGTCAGGGCCGGTCGGAAGCGATGTCGCGTTGTAACCGCTGACCAGTCCACAAAGCGGTATGCGCGCAGAGGTATTGAGTAACGGCAGTACGGCGTCAAACACCTTACCGCCCACGTTCTCGTAGTAAATATCAATCCCCTGTGGACATGCTTTTGCCAGTTGTTGCGCAAAATCTTGCGCATGGTGATCGAGACAAACATCAAAGCCCAGCACTTCGGTGGCATGCCGACATTTCTCTGCCCCGCCCGCCACACCGATCACCCGACACCCTTTGAGCTTACCAATCTGTCCAACCGTTGCGCCCACCGGGCCAGTTGCAGCAGCGACAACCAGCGTTTCCCCGGCTTTCGGCTGGCCGATGTCCAGCAAGCCCATATAGGCGGTAAATCCCGGCATTCCCAAAACACCCAGCGCCCAGGAAGGATGTTCAGGATTATCGCCAAGCTTCACCAGTCCGTTACCGTCTGAAATGTCATAGTCCTGCCAACCACTATAGCTCAGCACCCATTCGCCTGGCTGGTAATCAGGATGGTTAGAGGAAACCACGCGGCTCACCGTGCCACCAACCATCACGCCGCCAATTTCAACGGGAGGCGAGTAAGACGGTTCATCGCTCATGCGCCCACGCATGTAAGGATCGAGAGAAAGGAAAACGGTGCGCAGCAAAACCTGACCTTCTCCCGGCGTTGCGACTTCATCTTCTTCAAGACGGAAGTTATCCGGGATTGGCGCGCCATCCGGGCGGGAAGCCAGTACCCAGCGGCGATTACGATTAGTCTGTTGACCCATGATGTGCTCCTCTGCTTTTAGCATGAATCCATCAATAGTAGCAGCCTGCGCCAGCATTTAGCTCACGACATGGTTTAATCGCACAACCAGGTAAACGCAGGTTTGCGCGGTTTCATTGATAAACCGACAGTCATTCGGCGGGCCCAGCTCCAGACAATCGCCTGCTTTCATTTCATGACGCACATCGCCTTCCACAAAGACTAACTCCCCTTGCTGTAGCCAGATAAGCTGTCTGGCCTGCACGTAGGAGGATGCTGGCATTGGGATATCGCTTCCGGCGGGCAATTCGATCTGTACCAGGTCGATGGGTAGATCGCTACGCGGTGAAACATGACGTCGCAGATAGTGGCTTTGCGGGTCGTGCCAGACGGGCTGGTCAGCGAGGCGCAGCAACTTGCCCTCCTGCATTTCGGCCCGCGCAATCAGCATCGACATGCTGATTCCAAACGCCCCGGAGAGCCTGCCCAGCAGCGTGGCCGTGGGGCTGCTCTCCCCGCGCTCTATTTTATGGATCATTGCCCGCGACACGCCTGCGCGCTCGGCGAGTTCCGTCAGAGACCAGCCGCGAGATTCTCGTTCAAGGCGAATTCTTGCACCGATCCGTTGATTTATGCTGTCTTCAATAGTATTCATATTGTAATACTATAGTGAACAAGCCCTGAGGTTCAACATGTCAATTAGATTTGCCAGCAAAGCAGACTGCGCCGCTATTGCTGAAATTTATAACCACGCGGTACTGCATACGGCGGCTATCTGGAACGATCAAACGGTCGATGCCGAAAACCGTATCTCGTGGTACGAAGCACGCCAATTGGTGGGGTATCCCGTGCTGGTAAGTGAAGAAAACGGCGTGGTCACCGGATATGCTTCGTTCGGCGACTGGCGCAACTTTGACGGATTTCGTTATACCGTTGAACATTCGGTGTATGTCCATCCCGATCATCAGGGCAAGGGCCTGGGACGAGCGCTGCTCAGCCGACTAATAGAAGAAGCGCGCACGTGCGGCAAACATGTGATGGTGGCGGGGATTGAGTCTCAGAATCAGGCGTCGCTACATTTGCACAGTACGCTGGGATTTAAGATCACGGCACAAATGCCGCAGGTCGGCACCAAATTTGGTCGCTGGTTGGATCTGACCTTTATGCAGTTACAGTTAGACGATCGTCGCGATCCGGATGCCGGCAGATGAATCAGACGCTGACCCTCTCCTTTCTGATTGCCGCAGGTATTGGTCTGGTGGTGCAAAATACCTTAATGGTGCGTATTACGCAGACCTCCTCGACGATCCTGATTGCCATGCTGCTGAACTCACTGGTTGGGATTGTGCTGTTTGTCAGCATTCTGTGGTTTAAGCAAGGCGCTGCGGGGTTTGGCGAACTGGTCTCCAGCGTGCGCTGGTGGACGCTGATCCCCGGTTTGCTGGGGTCTTTTTTTGTTTTTGCCAGTATCAGCGGCTATCAAAATGTGGGGGCTGCCACCACGATTGCGGTACTGGTAGCCAGCCAGTTAATTGGCGGACTCGTGCTGGATATTCTGCGCAGTCATGGCGTACCGCTACGTGCGCTGGTGGGGCCAGTTTGCGGCGCTGTGCTGCTGGTCGTCGGGGCCTGGCTGGTCGCGAGACGCTCTTTTTAACTGCCTGATGGCGCTTGCCTTATCAGGCCGACAGAACTTATCCGGCCTGAATATACAGGCCGGATAACAGTAATAACGAATTAAAGGATTGTGCCGCCTTTGGTCAACTGTTCGCGACGGGCTTCCATATCCTCTTTATGCTGACGGCCATGATGTGCGATAGCCGTACGCAAACGCTGTTGCTGGGTGTAACGATCTTCCCGGCTCAGCGCGACATCATCGCTGAGTTCAATCAGCAATTCATTCATATGCGTAATGACGCTCTCTTCAATGGCGGCATCAACTCGTGCGCTGACCTCATCCAGATGCGACATAACCTCTCCTTAACTCATTAATTTAATTTTGCTTTTGAAAAATCACTGCCCATCAGGCTGACGCTGTATCCGCTGACGTTGCTGCGCGTGGCATAGAACGTTTTACCATTTGCCAGGGCTATCCACGGAGCCTGCTGGTAGAAAATCTCTTGCGACTGCTGGTAAAGCGCGGCGCGTTCTTCAGGTTTGCTCACCAGTTTCGCCTTTTGAACCAGAGAATTATACTCTTTATCGCACCAGCGCGCGGCGTTAGATCCGGTTTTAATGCTGTCGCAGCCCAGCAGTACATCGGCAAAGTTATCCGGATCGCCGTTGTCTGACATCCAGCCGAACAGCGCGGTGTCATGCTCGCCTTTGCGCATTCCGGAGAGATATTCGCCCCACTCGTACGACACTATTTTTGCCTTCACGCCGACTTTTGCCCAATCGCTCTGGATCATCTCGGCAATACGTCGGGAGTTGGGGTTGTATGGACGCTGAACCGGCATTGACCACAGCGTCGCTTCAAATCCGTTTTCCAGCCCAGCCTGTTTGAGCAGATCTTTCGCTTTTTGCGGGTCGTAAGCATAATCTTTTAGATCTTTATTGAACCCCATCATATTCGGTGGAATCGGCGATTTTGCCACCGTCCCGGAACCCAAAAAGACGGCGTTAATAATGGCTTTTTTATCGGTCGCGTAGTTCAACGCCTGACGCACCAACACGTTATCAAACGGTTTTTTCTCGGTATTAAACGCCAGATACCCGACGTTCAGCGCTTCAACCGAATGCAGCGTCAAATCTTTATTCTTGTTGATCTCATCAAACTGTATTGGCGCAGGCGCTGGGATAATCTGGCATTCGTTAGTTTGCAGTTTTGCCAGTCTGGTCTGTACATTTGGTGTGATCGAGAATATCAGGTGCTTCGTTGGAACGGCGCCATCCCAGTAGTTCGGGTTGGCCAGGTAACGGATTTGAGAATCCTGCTTGTACTGCTGCAACACATATGGCCCAGTGCCAATCGGCCAGTTATCAACGTTTTCCGGGGTGCCTTTTTTCAGCATCGCGTCGGCATATTCCGCAGAGAGAATGGAAGCGAAATCCATCCCCCAGTCGGCAAGAAACGCGGCGTTAGGTTCATTCAGCACAAACTGAACGTGATGATCATCCACCTTCTTCACTTCTTTGATCAGTTTATCCAGACCGACATCGTTAAAGTATTCGTAGCTGCCCTGAGAAACCTTGTGGTACGGATGATCGGCATCTTTCTGGCGTAATACCGAGAAAACCACGTCATCGGCGTTGAAGTCGCGGGTGGGTTTAAAGAATTTATTACTGTTGAACTTCACCCCCTGACGCAGAGTAAACGTGTAAGTCTTCCCATCGGGAGAAATTGTCCAGTCCGTTGCCAAAGACGGTATTGGGGTATTCTTTACCGGATCAAAGTTGATAAGTCGGTTATAGAGCACCTGAGAACTGGCCACAAATGAGGGACCGGAACTGGCGATTTGCGGGTTAAATGACTCCGGCGATGCTTCAGAGCAATAGATGATGGTGTCCGTGCTGGCCGCGAACGCTGCGCCTGACGGTAAGACAGCGCTGAGCGCCAGCGCGAGTAACGTTTTCCTTGCAATCATGGTTATAAGCCTTCTTATTTTATTATTAACCGGAATATCAGAGCATAGCTGACAAAAACTGACCAATAACAAATCACTATCAGGTTATTCTAATCCGGTGGTATTCGCTGAATAATTCATCACCACAAGCGAATTAATTTCCCTTAAGTCTTTTTCAAAACGTCAAGATTTTTCCCGACACTCTATGCCATGAAAATTAGCCCCTTTTTGCCTCTCTTTCGCCGTTTGCTCGTTTTTATAAAACGTAAAGTAGATGTGTGAAGAAGTCTAAGGGGTAACAACGTGGCAAAAACTCTCTTGCGCAGCGGCAATTTGGATGACTATCAGGCCGTGGGTGGCGGTGGTCAGGCCGTGTTTGATTCAGCACTGCAAATTCGTGAAACGCTTCGTTTGCGTAAACAGCAGGCGATGGTGGATTGTCTGGCGATCCCACAAATTAACGATAACGGCGATCGGGTTGACTGGTATTCCCCGGTTGAAGGAAAAGCCGTTGCATGGAAAACCGCTGATGAAGAGGCACGTTTTCGTGCGCTGCGCTATCTGGGGAGCACGCTAGAAAATGCGGCGGCACTGAGCCGTAAAAGCCTGCAATCGGGAAAAACCTCCCTCCAGCTGTTTGGTTCATTGCTCGAAAAAGCCATCCAGTTTCCTGGCGAGAACCACGTGTTTCTGGTTGATGGCAAACCCGTCATTACGTTCTGGGGCTTCGTCAATCTGAATGAAAATCCCCGCGACGATGTGCTCGATTGCCTGCGCCTTGCTGATATTCCACCGGTTGTCACTGTGACAGAGCCTGATCCGAAAGAAGAGACTTCACCTGAAATCGCCTTCACTGAGGCCGATGCCCCTTTACTGACGCCAATCGTTGAACCGCCAAAACCGGTTGAACCTGAACCACAACCGCTGGTCATGATTAACGAACCGGAAGTCACACCGCCACCGGTACAGGTGAAGCCCGCACGTCGCCTGCCGCTGTGGAGTCTGCCCGTTGCCGCCGTAATTATCGCAGCCATTGTCGGACCGCTGCTGTGGAAACAACATGCCGTTATCCCTACCCCTTCAGTAGCCCCCATTGCCGTCGCTAAAGCAGACATGACGCCTTTGCCGGAATTGATCTCTGCACTGCCGTTGCATCGGGCTGAAGTCATTCCGCTAGCGAAAAAAGAGAAACCTGACGCAGGACCGGTGGTGATTGCCGCTATTCCCAAAGATGCGCTGGTAATGGATGCCAGCCAGATGAAGGCAGGAACGACGCGTTTCCTCAACGGTAACTGGCGCATCATCGTCGACGTGAAAGATCCGGTCAGCGGCAAAGCGCCGTCGCTGCGCTATCAGATCCAGACGAATAAAGGTACTGCACGCGTAGTGCATGGCGACAATATTGTTTGTCGTGCCGAGATTTTCTCTGGTTTGCATCAGTCGGGCGAATTAATGATTAAGAGTCGCGGCAATGCCCGTTGCACGGATGGCTCCCGTTATCCGATGCCTGAAATTACCTGCAAAGCGGGAACCAATGACGTCGCCGCCTGTACCGCACGATATGACGATCACGCGGAAATCCCTCTGACGATCAAAAAGATAGGTGCCTGATTTTATGTTGGTGAATCTGTGTGACTACAAACAGAGCGTGACGCTCATCGCCAATAGCGGTGTGCAATTTCTGGATTTTGGCCTGACGCCGCAGGAGTCTGCACATCATGGCCGCTTTGTGCGCAAAACGGCCAACGGTCCCCTGCTACGGCTGGACTTCGATCTGACAACGGGACGCTATACCTTGCCGGGCAGCACCGGCGGTCAGCCCGAAGTGGTGAAGCCGGAAAGCACCCAGACGCTGCATTATTCTCTGGACGTGCTCGACGGCGTCTGGCTACCGCTGCCGTTCCTGCGCTTTAATCCGCCGCGTACGTTTGTTGAAGGCCCGGATAACTGGGCGCGTGTACAGGTACGAAAACTGGCACAACCTGACAGCGCGGGCAACACCCACCGCATTACCCTGGCGCTGGACAGCCAGCTCACTGAAAATGCCCCGGCAGCGTTAACCCCTAACGAAAATGACCTGCTTAACGGTACGCGATTTGCACTGGCCTGGCATGACAACGAAATTGCCGATTTCCTCGACCAGACCTGGATTGACGGCTGGCTGCGCGAATCCTTTATGCACCATGCCACTCAGCACGAGAACCGCTCAGAACATGAGATCCAGCAGGCGCTGCGTAACTTTGAATATCAGGCGCACTGGTTAAATTTGTTAACCCTGTTAGGCGAACAGCTTTCCATTCCGGAAGTCAAGCTGGTCACACATACACTCAGCACACCGGCAATTCCCGTCGATCTGATCCTGGATATTGGTAATACCCATACCTGCGGCGTCCTGATTGAGGATCACGGCGATGCCAATGATGGACTGCGCCAGACCGCTGAATTACAGGTGCGGTCATTAAGCGAACCACAGTTTCTTAACGATCCGCTATTCACCAGCCGACTGGAGTTTTCCGAAGCGCGGTTCGGTAAACAGCACTTTTCCGTTGAGAGCGGTCGTGATGACGCCTTTATCTGGCCGTCGATTGTTCGCGTGGGCGATGAAGCCCGCAAGCTGGCGATGCAACGTATGGGTACGGAAGGCAGCAGCGGGATCTCCAGCCCGCGCCGTTATCTGTGGGATGAAACGCCTGTACTGCATGACTGGCGCTTTAGCCAGATGAATGGCAAAACCCAGCGCGAACCGCTGGCTACCGCCTTCCCGCTGATGAATCTAATGAATGATGACGGACAACCGCTGTTCAGCCTGCCGCAGGATGACCGTCTGCCGGTGTTCTCACCGCAATACAGCCGCAGCACGTTGATGACGCATATGCTGTGTGAGATCCTGGCTCAGGCACTGGGTCAAATTAACAGCGTGGCGACGCGTTTGCGCCTCGGTTTCCCAGCGTCTCCTCGTCAGTTGCGGACGCTGATCCTGACCCTGCCGTCGGCGATGCCCAAACAGGAGCGCGAGATTTTCCGCCTGCGTATGTTTGAAGCCATTGCACTGGTCTGGAAAGCGATGGGCTGGCACCCGCAGGATGAAGACTTCACCACCCGCAAGCAGCAGGAAAAGAGCGTGGTTCCCGTCCCTGAGATTCAGATGGAATGGGATGAGGCCAGCTGCGGTCAGTTGGTGTGGCTGTATAACGAGGCGATTTCCCACTACGATGGCCATACCGAATCGTTTTTTAATGCCCTTTCCCGTCCGGACCGTCTGCCGGAACCAGGTGAGATAAAAGGCCGTGCGCTGCGCGTGGCATCCATCGATATTGGCGGTGGCACAACGGATATGGCCGTCGTCCATTATCAGCTTGATGACGGCGTTGGTGCGAACGTCAAGATCACTCCACATTTGCTGTTTCGCGAAGGGTTTAAGGTCGCGGGCGATGACATGCTGCTGGACGTGATTCAGCGTTGCGTGCTACCTGCCCTGCAAACCCGCTTGCAGCAGGCTGGCGTGACCGACGCCGCTGCATTACTGGCTACGCTGTTTGGCGATTCCGGGCGCATCGATACTCAGGCAATTCTGCGTCAGCAAACGGCATTACAACTCTTTATGCCGCTCGGTCATGCGGTGCTCTCCGCTTGGGAACAAAGCGATATTAACGATCCGGTAGCCGGGCTGCATGCTACCTTTGGCGAGCTGCTTAGCCAGCAACCCACGCGTAACGTGATGAACTATATCCAACAGGCTATCGATCATGCGTTGCCCTCTGGTTCACCAGCGTTTGATGTTTTGAGCGTGCCGTTACAGGTGCAGTTCAGGCAGTTACAAGAAGCGTTACTGGCGGGGAAATTTACCCTGACCTCGCCGCTGCACGCGGTCTGTGAGGCTATTTCACATTATCGTTGCGACATTTTATTAGTGACCGGCAGACCCGCCTGTTTACCGGGCGTACAGGCGTTGATCCGCCATCTTCAACCCGTTCCGGTTAATCGTATGATCTGGATGGATAACTATCGGGTCCACGAGTGGTATCCGTTCAGTCAGCAAGGGCGGATTGGCAACCCCAAATCCACCGCAGCAGTCGGCGCAATGCTATGCAGCCTGGCACTGGATCTGCGTTTACCGCGCTTCAATTTTAAAGCTGCCGATATCGGCGCTTATTCGACCGTACGTTATCTTGGTGTGCTGGATAATACGGTCAACACGCTGCGCGATGAGAACATCTGGTATCACGATATCGATCTGGATAAACCCGGCGCGAAGCTGGATACCCGTTTGCACTTCCCGCTGCGCGGCAATGTGACGTTAGGTTTCCGCCAACTGGCAAACAGCCGATGGCCTGCCACGCCGCTGTATACGCTGAGCATAAATTCTGCCGAACTGGCAAAAAGCATCGCCGGAGATGGCGTATTAAATGTACGGCTGCAGTTACGTGGCGGCAGCAAAGAGAGCGGCCCGGAATGCTTCGTACTCAGCGATGCCTGGTTACAGGATGGCACCCCCGTTGCCGCGAATGCCTTAACGTTAAAACTGAATACGCTGGCGGATCGTCGCCATAGCGGTAGCCATTACTGGATTGATAGCGGGAGCGTGTACCTGAAATGAGTAAGATGTTAAACACCGCGCAGGCCGCCATCGAGTGGGTAACAGAGTCCCGCCAGCATTCGGTTCGTCTTGATGATGAGGCGGATGCCCTGCTGACACAACTTACGTTAGCCGCGGTTAATGAATCTGCGCTGACGGCGACCTTTTCAGCACGAGGCTGTGTTGGGTTATACGGGCATTCACAATCAGCAAAAGCGCATCTGCTCGCGGCATTGTGCAGCAATGCCAACGGCAAAATGAACATCGTGACCCCGGATCGCAGTTTTGATTATTTTTCGCATATTAATCCGGGGCATGCACCGACCAATATGGCGATTCGCTTTACGCGTGAAGATAATCCGCTGAATAGCGAATGGCCGTTGCGCTTACGCTTACTCAGTGAAGCCGAACTGGTACAGCTGTTTATCACGCAGTTCTGTGCGCTCCCGGACAACCGCCAGGTTGAGAAATCGATTATTGAAGCGCGCCTGGAAAAATGGCAAACGCTGCGTCAGCGTCATCCGGTGCAAGGTATTACTGCTCAGGATGTCGCGGCAATCGGTCGTTTCTGGCGCTCCTGCGTACCGCCTAACCAACAGCAAATTGACGATGCGCTATGGCATCAGTTTGCCACGCTGCTGCCCGCTCTGGATCTGACGACCCGGGCAAACGCCTGGGCATTATTGTGGGGAGAACAGCCAGAGCTAACGCAACAGTGGCTGGCGTTGGCGCATACGTTGCAACAAACCGGGAACGCGCAAGAATTAGCGGCCCCACTGAGCCTGCTGGTTGATCATTTTGGCTTGCCTGCCGAAAGTTTTCTCACTCAGGCGGCATTGCATGGGAGTGAAGCACAAAGTGATGTAGTCGTTCATCCGATTGAAAATCATCAGTTGCTCAATGCGGTCAGTCTCTCGCAAACCTCGCTGGCACTGCTGACGCGCGAGCTGGTCCTGACGGTGGAAGATACTGTGCTGGAGAATGTCGACCTGCTCGATATTCCCCTCGCCCCGGATGCTCATTCCCATCCGCTGTGGCAGGCAAAATTAGGCTGGATGCTGGAGCATTATCGCCAGCATCTGCAACCGGATGTGCTCCTAATCTGCAACGCGGTATCTACCCGCGCCCAGACGCCAACCATTACCCGCAAGCTACTGGGCTGGGTCAACGATACGCAACCCGTACATGACGCCGCATTACCGGGCGTAGTCTGGGCCATTACCCCACAGGATGCGCGTTTTAGCACCCAGCAAAACCTGGATGAGTCAGTACAGCAATTAATGGGCAAACCGGGACTGCACTGGGGGACGCTACAGGCGCTGGATAACCACAGCTTACAACGCCTTGTCGAATGGCTGACTCAGGCGACTTCACCACAACAGCGTCAGGCCAGGCTGACCTCTCTGCGCGAACAGCACCAACAGCGCATCCGCGAAACGCTGATGAGTTGGATTAACACCCGTGATAATGAGTCAGGTAGCAGCGAGTCGGTGATCCGCCAGTTACAATCCCAGGCGGCAAAACATGGGGAACTCCTGGAGGGTTTACTGCCGCCAATGCGCCTCTTTGAGTCTCTTCTGCGTGTTCATCAGCCGCGTGAGGAACAGGTGAACGGGTTATTTAATGAAGAGATCGACCTGTTTGCTGAAGTGCGTGACATGCCGCACTCGCAGGAAAGTAAAGAAACTGGATACCAGGCACACAAAATGTGGGTTAATCACGTGCGCCAGTGGTGCCGCGATGAAAATAATGCGCGCCGTTTAGGCCTCGATCCTCGTACGCTAAGGCAGGTGGCTGACATCCTCGTTACCACCAGCTATCGCCTGGATATGCCGCAACGCTTACAGCATATTATGCAGCGTGAAAACGTCTGTGCAGCGCAGCTACATGCCGATATTGGGGATTTTATTACCTGGCTTGGATTTACCAACGTTGCTGAGGAACAGCGCCCTGCCAGCAGGATCCAAAAAGGCGCGGCTATTTTTAGCGCGCCAAAGCAACAACCAATGTCGCGCCTGGCCAAACTGGAAGAACAGCCTTCGCACGGTGCAAGTCGCTACGTTTACGACTGGCTGGTTGCTTTGTACACACGCGCCAATGAGAACGTGGGGTATCAGCACCCACAGGATGTCACTGAAGCCGACAAAAAACGTTTAGATACCCTACTTTCCGTCTGAAACGGCCTCATCAGAAAAGCGAAAACATCAGCGCGACGGGGAAGCTCATTGGCCAGGTCGCCCCGACTAATACCGCGCTGAGAAAGCGGATCCGCTTTTTATCGCGGGACAAAAACCAAGTGATGATTGCCGTGATAGCGGCCATCACTGCATAAAAGACCAACATTTTTTGGTACAGAGACATGTAAGCCATCCAGGCCAGAAGGTAAAATCGCGCGCAATATGCTCTTTTTCATGACTCACATCAAGTTTTATTAATTATTTTAAGAGAAACAGCGGTAAAACAACCCGTTTTCATTATGTTCAGATTTCGTACTATTGCGGATAGTTATAACCCGTACTATACCCATAGGGGTTAAAACGAAAGGTGGCACAAATGAATGTTTCCAGTAAAACTGTGGTGCTGATAAATATATTTGCTGCTGTAGGACTATTCAGTCTGATTTCCGCAAGGTTCGGCTGGTTTGCTTGATGTGAAACTTCTTGATTAATGGCAGCGTCCACTGGCAGAGAGGACTTCTCTCTGCCATTAGTCAACGATCTTCCCACCCTGCCTTCATCTGGTAAATTACCCTCAGGTTGTAATATCCCTAACCCTTCTGCGGCATTAATTACCTGTAAAGCGGGCCGGTGTGGTGCCAGTGTGCTGACGGAAAAATGCGATAAAAGCACTGTCACTGACAAATTCCAGATGTTGCGCCGCGTGGCTAATATGACTCCCGTTCGCCAGCATTTCCATGGCCTTTAACAGTCTAAATTGCTGCCGCCAGTTCTGATAATTCATCCCGGTATCTCTGATAAAGATCCGGCTGATTGTCCTCTCACACGCCCCAACCTGTTGGGACAACTGATTCAGTCGCGGTGGTAACGCGCCCATACGCAATTGCTCAAGCCATATGTCCAGCCGTGGATCTGAGGGAAATTGTAATGTCCAGTTTTCACTGCGCGCGGCCCGCAATTCCTGACAAAAAACGGTGATGAGGCTGGCCTGTTGCACCGCAGGCATATCCCATGACCAAAAGGCCATGCGTTCTATGACTTCGAAAAAAAGAGAATTAACCTCGACGATTTGCATTGGCAGATCGGATAACGGCAGCGAGGTTGAAAAGTACAAAGAACGATAAGCCATTACGCCACGCATGATGGCGCGATGAACCGTACCAGCCGGGATCCAGACCGCTCGGCGTGGCGGCAGCTGGCACAGGGCCTGCTCCAGCTCAATCGTGATGCTCCCCGCAGCCGAAAAAAGGAGCTGATGACGAAGGTGGCTATGGCGTCCTGAATCGTGTACGCCCATATCGGCGGCAATCCCGATTACCGGGTTATCAAAGCTATCCGCATCGAAAATTTCATCGGGGGCAATTTTCATTATCTGTCCGATTTTTGATATTTAAAGTCCTGCTAATAGTAATTAGACACACCCCTTTCAGCAATAATGCCCGCCTGTTTTCGGTCTCTACGGATATTGCTATGAATATTCTTCGTCGCCCGCCGCTGTGGCTCCTTACTCTACTGATTATGTTCCCACAACTGGTGGAAACCATTTACAGCCCGGCATTGCCTGGCATAGCCAGCGCTTTTCACATCAGCAGTGAACGTGCGGCTCAAACACTCTCCGTTTACTTTGTTGCCTTCGCCGTCGGTGTGACGATATGGGGCTGGCTGAGCGACAGTATCGGGCGACGGCGGGCGATGCTGGCAGGACTAATCTGCTACGGCACAGGTTGTGCATTGGCCGTTGTCGCCACCGATTTCAACATGTTGCTACTGGCGCGGATGGTGTCAGCCATCGGAGCGGCTGCCGGGTCAATCGTGGTACAGACCATGTTGAGGGACAGTTATGAATCAACCACGCTATCCCGCGTCTTTTCTGTGATGGGTGCCGCGCTGGCACTGAGTCCGGTTTTTGGCCTGCTAAGCGGAGGCTGGGTGGTAAGCTTCTATGGTCATGTTGGTGTATTCGTTGCCCTTGTTTTACTGGCGATATTACTGCTCATACTGACAGCAACCCTTTTGCCGGAAACAAGGCCAGAGAATACGGTCCGCCCACGGATGACGGTGCTCTTTCCCCGTATGGCGCGGGACGGTGAGCTGTGGAAAAATGCCATCCTGGTCGCGTTGTTAAATACCATGCTGTTTAGTTATTACAGCCTGGCGCCATTTCTTTTCGGGCAGTTGGGATGGAGTTCCAGAGCCTTTGGCTGGACAGGAGTGTTACTTGCGCTGGCTTCGCTGTCGGGGAGCCTGCTGAATCGGCGGCTGTTAACTACCGGTCTGACGCCGGAACAGTTGGTACGTCATGCTTGCGCGCTGGCCGTGTTGTCAGGTCTGGCGGCGTGGTGGCTACAGCATACTGCATGGATCCTGATACCGGTGTTTGGGGTGGTACTGGCCTATGGTATCGCCATTCCCAATGTATTGAGCCAGGCTCTGCGTCGATATCGTGAACAGGCCGGGGCCGCCGGTGCTTTGTTCGGGTTAAGCTATTACCTGTTACTGGGAATGATGCTGGGATTGGCTGGCATGGTGCAACAACTGGGGCTGGTGCTGAGCGTCTGTGCGCTACTAGCCTGGCTTTGCAGCTTGCGCCGCTAATAACCGGACGGTATACCTGAAAGCACAAAGCCCCGGCGTTAAACTGGGGCTTTGTCGTATCAATTAGCCTGACCTCGCGGATATTTCCAACTTACCGCCGTCCGATGGCGACGAGGCCAGTGGCGCGAATAGTATAGACACCCGTTTGCTGATTTTTAGCTATCCGTGCCGCATTAGGTATTCACGCTTAAAATGTTACTCATGCTTGATCATGACATGGCGAACAATCGTGTAATCCTCCAGTCCGTACACCGACATATCTTTGCCATAACCAGACTGTTTTTGCCCGCCGTGCGGCATCTCGCTGACCAGCGTAAAATGGGTATTGACCCAGGTGCAACCATATTGCAGACGAGAGCTGAACCGATGCGCGCGTCCGACGTCCCGGGTCCAGACGGAAGATGCCAGTCCGTATTTCGAATCATTCGCCCACGCCAGTACCTGGTCTTCATCATCAAATACGGTCACGCTGACCACCGGACCAAAAACTTCCCGCTGCACGATGGCATCTTCTTGCTTCGCCCCGGCCAGCAGCGTTGGGGCAAAGTAGTAGCCTGCACCATCCACTTTTTTACCACCGGTGATAACCTTGATATGCCCCAGGGCTTTGGCCTCATCGACCGCTTTGGCCACGCGATCAAGATGCGCCTGCGAACTTACCGGTCCCAGCTCCGTCGATTCGTCGTTCGGCGCGCCAATTTTCAGGCTGGCAACCGCCGCGCCAAGTTTCTCAACCAACGCGTCATAAATACCTTTCTGGGCATAGATTCGACAAGCGGCGGTACAGTCTTGTCCGGCGTTGTAATAACCAAAGGTTCGCACGCCGTTCACTACCGCATCCAGATCCGCATCATCAAAAATGATCACCGGGGCTTTGCCGCCCAGTTCCATATGTGTGCGCTTAATTGAAGACGCGGTATGCTGGATAATGTGTTCGCCAGTGGCAATAGAGCCGGTTAGCGAAACCATGCGGACTTTTTCATGTCCGGTCAGCGGATCCCCCACCGTTTTACCGCGACCAAACAGCACATTAACAACGCCTGCCGGATAAATATCTTTGGCAAACTCGGCCAGTTTAAGCGCCGTCAATGGGGTAATTTCCGACGGTTTAATCACCACGCAGTTCCCCGCCGCCAGCGCCGGAGCCAGTTTCCACGCCGCCATCATCAGCGGGTAGTTCCACGGCGCAATGGAGGCGACCACGCCCAGCGGATCCCGGCGAATCATTGACGTATGCCCTTCCAGATACTCTCCGGCGGCCTGGCCTTGCAGGGTGCGGGCCGCCCCGGCGAAGAAGCGGAAAACATCGACGATGGCCGGAATTTCATCGTTGAGCACACAGTGCAGCGGCTTACCGCAGTTGAGCGATTCCAGCTCAGCGAATGTTTGCGCGTTATCCGCGATAGCATCCGCCAGTTTCAGCAGTAACTCGGAACGCACTTTCGGTGTGGTTTGCCCCCAACTGGCAAATGCATGGTCGGCCGCACGGACCGCGGCATCAACCTGCATGGCTGAGGCCTCGGCAATCTCCAGAATCAGCTCACCAGTGGCAGGGTTATAGACTGGCTGCTTTTCACCTTCACCGTTGACCAGCTCGCCATTAATCAGTAATTGATGTTGCATAGCAATTTCCCATATCGTCGTTTATTTACCGTTTCCGGCGAGAGTGTCGCCTTCACGCGTTAGCCACCAGGCCCCTAAAATTGGCAGTGTAGTCACCAGCATTACCAGCAATGCCACAACGTTGGTGACAGGCACATCTCGTGGACGACCCAATTGATTGAGCAGCCACAAAGGAAGTGTTCTTTCATGTCCGGCAGTGAACGTTGTCACGATGATTTCATCAAATGACAAGGCAAACGCCAGCATCCCTCCTGCCAGCAGTGCCGATGCCAGGTTCGGCAGCACCACGTAACGAAAGGTTTGCCAGCCGTTGGCGCCAAGATCCATAGACGCTTCAACCAGACTCCATGAGGTACGGCGAAAACGCGCCACTACGTTGTTAAACACCACCACCACGCAAAACGTCGCATGCCCCACCACGATGGTGAGAAAACCCGGTTCCAGGTTGATGGTTTTAAACGCCGTCAACAGCGCCAGACCGGTGATGATCCCCGGTAACGCGATTGGCAACAGCAGCAACAGCGATATTGCACTCTTGCCAAAAAAGTCCCTACGCCACAGCGCGGCAGCGGCCAGCGTCCCCAGAACGAGAGCAATGGCCGTCGACAACGCAGCGATTTTAAGTGACAACGTCACTGATTCCAGAATATCGCTACGTTGTGCCGCAACGCTAAACCACTTCAGCGTTAACCCCTGCGGTGGAAAACTAAAAGCAGCCTCCTCAGTATTAAAAGCATAGGTGGCGATGATGAGGATGGGAAAGTGCAGGAAAATAACCCCGCCCCATGCCGCCAGTTTGAGTAACCAGGGTGCGCGTTCAGAGTGCATCGAAAGCTCCCAGACGCTTCACAAACGCCAGATACAGTGCGATTAACACAATCGGCACCAGAGTAAATGCCGCCGCCATCGGCATATTGCCGATCGCCCCTTGTTGCGAATACACCATGTTGCCGATGAAATACCCCGGCGGTCCCACCAGTTGCGGCACGATAAAGTCTCCCAACGTCAGAGAGAAGGTAAAGATCGATCCCGCCGCGATACCGGGTATTGCCAGCGGAAGGACCACATAGCGGAAGGTTTGACGAGGGCGTGCGCCCAAATCAGCGGAAGCCTGTAACAGTGACGGAGGAAGCCTCTCCAATGCGGCCTGTACCGGCAGGATCATAAACGGCAACCAGATGTAAACGAACACCAGAAAGCGCCCTAACCCTGAGGTCGACAACGTATTGCCGCCAACAGCAGGTAGCGTCAGGAACGAAAGCAGCAGCGGCTCCAGCCCAAGATGGGTTAAAAACCACTGCGCCACGCCGTCTTTCGCCAGCAGTAACGTCCACGCGTAGGCTTTAACAATGTAGCTGGCCCACATCGGCAGCATCACCGCAATGTAAAAAAAGGCTTTCATTTTGCCGCTGGTATAGCGCGCCATATACCACGCCATTGGAAACGCCAGAATCGCGCTGGCAATGGTGACCGCTATCGCCATCGTCAGGGTACGCAAAATGATGTCATAGTTGGCGGGATTAAACAGCGCCTGCAGATTCGCCAGCGTCAGGTCCGGCGTGACCGACATGGTGAAATCGTCGAAGGTATAAAAACCTTGCCACAACAGCGTCAGCAGTGAGCCAAAGTAGACAATGCCAAACCACATCAGCGGCCCGAGAAGCAGTAAAAACAGCCCCAGCCCCGGATTACGCCAGAAGAAATCGGAGATCTTGTTCAGATTTGTCGGTTGCGATGGCGAAGGTAAGACGTTCATAGCCATTCACCTCTCCTCAACCAGCGGCACCATCACGTCGCGTGACCACGATGCCATCACCTGCTGACCCGGCGACAGCGTTGAGGGCAGCATTTCTCCCGTCAGGTTCGCCTGGCTAACCAGCAACTTTTCACCGCCGGCGAGTTTCAGTTCAAACCGTGTCGCCGCGCCCTGGTACTGCACCGCCTGGATAACGCCCGGAGCCTGGACTTCTCCCCCAATATCATTCAGACGAATGTGTTCCGGACGCAGGGAAAACATCCCCTGTAGCCCGCAAACGTTCGCTGACATCGTGGCATCAAAGACATTGGACGTCCCGACGAAACTTGCCACAAACGGCGTACGCGGTCGCATGTACAGTTCACGCGGCGAGTCCACTTGTTCGATGCGACCGTTATTAAACACCGCCACACGATCAGACATCGACAGCGCTTCGCCCTGATCGTGAGTGACAAAAATGAAGGTGATACCGAGAGATTGCTGTAACTTCTTCAGCTCTAATTGCATCTGTTCGCGCAACTTAAGATCCAACGCCCCGAGCGGCTCATCCAACAGCAGGACACGTGGCTCATTAACCAAGGCCCTGGCAATCGCCACGCGCTGACGTTGTCCGCCGGAAAGCTGTGACGGTTTGCGCTCATGAACAAAACCGAGTGCGACCTTATCAAGCGCCTCACGGGCTTTGGCGTGACGCTGTTTTTTATCAATCCCTTTGACCATCAGCCCGTAAGCGACGTTGTCGAGGATCGACATATGTGGGAATAGCGCGTAATCCTGAAATACCGTATTGACGTCCCGCTCCCAGGGCGGCAATTCGCTGGCTTGTTTTCCAAAAATGGTGATTGCGCCGCCTGAAAGCTGCTCGAACCCGGCAATCAGGCGCAGACAGGTGGTCTTGCCGGAGCCGGATGGCCCCAGCATAGAAAAAAACTCCCCGTCGTTAATCGCAATACTCACTCCATCAACTGCACGAACATCCCCGTACAGACGCGAGACGTTATGAAACTCTACTGCGTACGTCATAAAACCCCCAGCGGAATTAACGACCGCCCATAATGGCGATGTAATCCTGCGTCCAGCGACTGTAAGGAACGAATTTGCCACCTTCCGCCATTGGCGTTTTCCAGAAGGCGATTTTGTCAAAGTAGCTATAGCCGTTGGTTTCACAGCCCTTTTCACCCAACAGCGGGCTGGCTTTACATCCTTCAGGCACCACTGGCAGAGAACCAAACCAGGCGGCTACGTCGCCCTGTACTTTCGGGGTTAATGACCAGTTCATCCATTTGTAAGCGCACACCGGGTGTTTCGCTGCACTATGCAGCATGGTGGTGTCAGCCCAACCGGTAACCCCTTCTTTTGGGAATACCGTGGCAACAGGCTGACCTTCTGCTTTCAGGGCGTTAGCCTGATAAGGCCAGGCGCTGGATGCCACCACGCCTTCGTTTTTGAAGTCACTCATTTGCACAGTGGTATCGTGCCAATAGCGATGGATTAGCGCATGCTGATCGCTCAGGACTTTTATAACCGCCTGATACTGCTGTTCGGTGAGTTGGTAGGGATCGGTGATGCCTAATTGCGGCTGGGTGGCTTTAACGAATAACGCGGCATCGGCGATATAGATCGGGCCATCGTAGGCCTGCACGCGTCCTTTATTGCTTTTTCCATCCTCAAGTTTTTGCTCAACAAACACCACGTTCCAGCTATCTGGCGGTGTTGGGAAAGTTTTGGTGTTATACATCAGCAAGTTTGGTCCCCACTGATACGGGGTGCCATATACTTTTCCGCCAACGTTAAACCACTCGCCTTTCACCACGCGTGGATCGATACTTTTCCAGTTTGGGATCAGCGCAGTGTTAATCGGCTGCACGCGTTTACCCATAATCAGACGCAGTGAAGCGTCACCGGACGCGGTCACCAGGTCGTAGCCGCCTTTTGCCATCAGGCTGACCATCTCATCAGATGTGGCCGCCGTTTTAACATTGACCGCGCAGCCGGTATCTTTCTCAAACTGCGAGACCCAGTCATATTGTTTATCGGTTTGTCCGCGCTCGATATAACCCGGCCAGGCAATAATATCCAGGCGGCCTTCCGGTTTATCTAATGATGTAGGGGGTTCGGCTGCCTGTGCAGTCATCAGCGTCATACTGAGCGCACACAGGCTACTGAGGGCAAATTGCTTGCTCATAACATCTTACTCCTGTCGAAAAAATATTGAGCGGCAGCCTTGCCGTAAATATATGTCCTTTCCTAAAAATAGTCGGGGTGTGCTAAGCGTTCCTGCTGGCGCAAGGAAATTTAATCAGGTTGTGAGCTAACGCTCATTACGCTACTGATTCTGACCGGGTGTTTTAATCTTCTGGAGTATAGACAAGGAGTTAGGCGTAGAGGTGGCAATAGTAAGAACTATTGATTTTTTGTATGGTAGCACCCGATATAAATAACATCAGGGTTCGGTATTCTCTATTTCGAAAATAAGAACGCACTATTCTTTTATATTGAATAGCGCGTTAGATTTTATTTCATCATTTCGCGAATTAATTTTCCAAGCTGTTTCACCGCCAGTTCCTCGCGTTCTCCCCAGTGCCATGCGGTATTAAAGCGAAAGAAACGTGTCCAGCTTCCCGAGGTTGAGAACATTTTCCCCGGCGCAATGCTGATGTGGTGCGCCAACGCTTGCGTACTGAGCTCTCCCGCATCCAGCGGTTCCGGCAGTTCGAGCCACAGAAAATAGCCGCTGTCGTTGTGGTGAATTTTGACCTCCGCCGGAAGATGGCGCAGTAGCGTTTGCCAGGCCTGCTGTTTGCGTTCTGCAAGTTGACGGCGTAAACGGCGCAGATGCGCGTCATAGCGTCGGGTTGACAAATAGTCCACGAGAGCAAGCTGCATGGGGGAACTGGTGGATAAGGTGCTCATTAGCTGGAGTCGCTGAATGCGCCGGGCATGTTTCCCTGCCGCCACCCAGCCAATACGAAATCCGGGCACCAGGCATTTTGAGAATGATGAACAATGCAGAACGCTATCGCTGCGATCCCAGGCTTTGGCGGGGAGCGGTTTTTCTCGACCAAAGTACAGTTCGCTATAAACATCATCTTCAATCAGCATCACATGATATTTCTCCAGTAATGCGACCAGATGCGCTTTTTTCTCTGCGCTGAGCGTAAATCCCAGCGGATTTTGGCTGTTGGTCATCAACCAACACGCTTTTACCGGATACTCCTGCAATGCCTGCTCGAGCGCGGTAAGATCGATCCCTTCTTTAACATCAGTGGCAACAGACAGCGCCTTCAGACGTAATCGCTCCAGTGCCTGCAATGCGCCATAAAAACAGGGGTTTTCGACAATTACCCAGTCACCCGGCTCGGTGACCGCCTGCAGGCTCAGGTTGAGGGCTTCTAGCGCACCGGTGGTGATCACAATTTCGTCAGGTGAAATAGTCATCCCCTGTTGGGCATAGCGGCGGGCGATGGCATGGCGCAGCTCTTGATTCCCCGGCGGCAAGTTTTCGATCACGCTCATCGCCGTGGCCGTTTTACTCACCTGCGCCAGCGAGCGGTTTAACTGCTGGAGGGGGAACAGACGCGGGTCAGGGAACGCAGAGGCAAATGGCATCACCGACGCATCCCGACTGGCCTGTAGCATATCAAAAATGTAGGTGTTGATATCCACCGCTTCGTCGCGCATCACCTGCGCTGGCGGCGCTGCCAGCTCGCGTTCGGGACGTGCGGCAACATAGTAACCCGACTGTGGCCGGGCAATAATCCGGCCCTGGCTTTCCAGCAACTGATAGGCATGGCCAACGGTCATAAAACTCATCCCGCTGCTGACCACCTGCTCACGCAAAGAAGGCAGACGATCGCCGGGTTGCCATACGCCAGACGCGATTTGCTCGCGAATTTGCTCTGCCAGTCGCTGGTACTTTTTCATGTTTCGTCCTGATTACCGGTGTTGGTGACAACCACTGTGTATATCAGTTTACATAATCAAGACATTTTTTATAACTGTTATGACCAAAATTTGATTAGATTTCATAACGGTTAGATTTTTTATGAAAGGTGCGCAGCGATCACTTTAAAGCTCAAACTCTGATTTCTCACTGAGCTTTTTCTCAAAGGCTGTTCGCAACTTATTGGTCACAGCATCAAAATCATTAAGTATTTCTGTATCATTAAAGCAGACCTGAGCGGTTCCATCGGTTAGCGTTTTGATAGCATCATTGATACTTTTAGAAGACAAATTAAAATACTTCCCTCTCTTTAGGGGGTTTTGTGGGTTAAACGTTCCTTTAGCCAGTTGCCAGTAACGGAATAAATATTGCGTTAAGCACAAAGGCTCTCTGAATTTCTTGCTGATCGTTTCTCTCAGCAGTTTTTCTTCTACCTGCCATATCTCATTAAATGTGCTTTTCAAAAATGGCTGTGGAATATGTCGGCTGTAAAAGCCTTCAAAAAACTTCTCTTTTCTGTTAGAAAAATTTTTCAATAGTCGTCTTTTGTAACACATGTTGTAATATTTACTCTTATTCTCTCGCATTGTAACATGTTTACTAAAGTGGCTATTTAAGATGCTGACATTGAGAAAATCTGATGAACTCATGATAAGGTCATCTTTATTGGTTGGTGGATTTCTCTTTAAAATCAGAAAGTCATTAGGTTTACCGTGATCAAAGTAGAAGTTTTCGCTCAGCGGTGCCGTGATGAAAGTGTCATCATTAAATAACACAAACTTATCACTCAAATCATTAATTTTGTGAATATTAAGTTCTATCGCATTTGAGTTGAAGGTCGGCAGATACTTACTTTCGATGAACTGCTCATGAAAAACGATATTTAATTTCTTATGATGAACATTAAGCCATGCAGGAATTTGTCCGCATGTAACTAAATGTATCTTCCTGACCCATGGTGCATATTTTTCAACACATCTGAACCAATAATTAAAGATACCCATATCCCTGAACCGTGCCGGGTGTATAGCACCCTCATCGTGGTAACACGCGGCTTTATGTTGGGAAAAACTATCCTGCCAGGCTAAATCACTTGAGTCAACCCACAAAACGACAAAGTCGATTCCGCTCATTTTATTGTTCCAATGAATTATTTGCGGCGAATATAACAAAGTGCTAATTCACTTTTTGAACTAATCAAGGCATCAACATTGAAGGTCCCTGCTTTTGTGAAAACCATAGCAATAGTGCAACTGTTATGGTTAAAAAGAACTGTTCTGTTTCTGCCCTCTATTGCTTCCCAGGCTTAGAATTGCGCCAAATCAATTTTGCCTGCGGAGTTAAGCATGTTCGGTCTTGACGCGTTTCACCTGGCGAGGATCCAGTTCGCGTTTACGGTATCCTTCCACATTATCTTTCCGGCCATTACAATCGGGCTCGCCAGTTATCTGGCAGTGCTCGAAGGACTATGGTTAAAAACGAAAAATCCCACCTGGCGCTCGCTATATCATTTCTGGTCCAAAATATTCGCCGTAAACTTTGGTATGGGCGTGGTTTCCGGGCTGGTGATGGCCTATCAATTCGGCACCAACTGGAGCGGTTTTTCCGAGTTCGCCGGGAGCATCACCGGACCGCTACTGACCTATGAAGTGTTAACCGCCTTTTTCCTCGAAGCGGGTTTCCTTGGAGTAATGCTGTTCGGCTGGAATCGCGTGGGCCCTGGCCTGCACTTCTTCGCGACCTGTATGGTTGCACTGGGTACCATTATTTCTACCTTCTGGATCCTCGCCTCCAACAGCTGGATGCAGACGCCGCAAGGCTATGAAATCGTTAATGGGCAGGTTGTTCCCGTCGACTGGTTCGCCGTTATCTTCAATCCCTCATTCCCTTATCGTTTGCTGCATATGTCTGTAGCCGCCTTCCTCAGCAGCGCGTTATTTGTGGCGGCTTCTGCGGCGTGGCATTTGCTGCGCGGAAACAATACGCCAGCTATTCGCGCTATGTTTTCGATGGCGCTGTGGATGACATTAATCGTCGCCCCGTTACAGGCATTGATTGGTGATATGCACGGTTTGAATACGCTGAAACACCAGCCGGCAAAAATTGCGGCGATTGAAGGACATTGGGAAAATCCGCCCGGTGAACCTACTCCGCTATTGCTGTTCGGTTGGCCGGATATGGAACAGGAGCGTACCCGCTATGGACTGGAGATCCCGGCGCTGGGCAGTCTGATCCTGACCCACAGCCTGGATAAACAAGTCCCGGCCCTAAAAGAGTTTCCTAAAGAAGATCGACCCAACTCAACCATGGTGTTCTGGTCGTTTCGCATTATGGCAGGGCTAGGCATGCTGATGATCCTGCTGGGCGCGATCGCCCTGCGGCTACGTTACAAGCAGCGGCTATACACCTCACGTCCTTTCCTGCGTTTTGCATTATGGATGGGTCCCTCCGGTCTGATTGCCATACTGGCTGGCTGGGTAACCACTGAAGTTGGCCGTCAACCGTGGGTGGTCTACGGTCTGCAACGTACCGCAGATGCAGTATCCGCGCATGGCGATCTACATATGAGCATCAGCTTGCTGTCATTCTTTGTGGTGTACAGCTCAGTGTTTGGCGTCGGTTACAGCTATATGATTCGCCTGATCCGTAAAGGGCCACAGGAAGATGATCCGTCAACGCCGCCATCCGGCACGCCTGCACGACCGCTTTCTGCTGCAGTTCTTGATTCTCAACCGGAGGCTCACCGCTAATGGGTATCGATTTATCAGTTATCTGGTTTGTCATTATCGTGTTCGCCACGTTGATGTACATCGTGATGGATGGTTTCGATCTCGGTATCGGCATTTTGTTTCCTGCAATTCAGGATGCTGATGACCGTGATGTGATGGTGAATAGCGTCGCCCCCGTATGGGACGGCAACGAAACGTGGCTGGTACTGGGCGGGGCCGGATTATTCGGCGCTTTCCCCCTGGCCTATGCAGTGATTGTCGATGCGCTGACAATCCCGCTAACCCTGATGCTGCTCGGCCTGATTTTTCGCGGCGTCGCTTTTGAGTTTCGCTTTAATGCCACGCCAGCACATCGACCATTCTGGGATAAAGCTTTTCTCGGCGGCTCAATTCTGGCGACATTCACTCAGGGCATCGTGGTAGGTGCCGTGCTTAACGGATTCTCTGTAACCGGACGCAGCTACAGCGGCGGTCCTTTAGACTGGCTGACCCCGTTCACGCTGTTCTGTGGTGTTGGGCTGGTCGTGGCCTACGCCCTGTTGGGAGCAACATGGCTGGTGATGAAAAGCGAAAATCCGTTGCAGGATAAAATGCGCCGCGTGGCCAAAAAACTGCTGCTGGCGATGCTGGTTGTTATCGCCATTATCAGCCTGTGGACGCCGCTGGCGCACAGTGCGATTGCCGAGCGCTGGTTTAGCCTGCCCAACCTGTGGTTCCTGATGCCGGTTCCGCTGCTGGTGCTGTTGATCAGTATGTGGCTGTGGCGCTCACTGGACCAACAACACAGCCATGCACTACCGTTTATTTTGACGTTGGGATTGATCTTCCTTGGGTTCAGCGGTCTGGGGATCAGCATATGGCCGCATATTATTCCGCCGTCCATTACGCTCTGGCAGGCAGCAGCGCCAGCGCAAAGCCAAGGCTTTATGTTGGTTGGCGCCCTACTGATTATCCCGATAATCCTGGTATATACCTCCTGGAGCTACTACGTTTTCCGCGGCAAAGTTCAACATGGTGAGGGGTATCATTGATGCAACAATCAATCTGGAAACGCCTGATGTGGCTAGTGATCCTCTGGGGTGGCAGCGTGCTGGCCCTGGCCGCCGTCGGTATGTTCTTTCGTTTACTGATGACGGCTGCTGGCTTTAAGTCCTGAGACTCTCCCTGAAAACAACCGGGCAGCGCGATGCTTCCCGGTTGTAACAAATCCCAACGTTAACCAAACAAAAATGCAAAAAACATCTCACTGGCAAAACAGAGATTGCCATTTCACCGATTAAAATATTGAATAGTCACTAGGTGAAATTATCGCCACTTCCGTTGCTAACGTACCAGAGGGTGCAAGATGTTTAAGAAAGGATTAACGGTGTTATTGCTGGCCAGCGCGCTTTTTTCAGGTCAACTTCTCGCAACCAATCAGGGGCATGAATATCTTCAGGTGCAGAATGCCGATCACGTATTACGGCACACCGCCGACAGCGATGAGCTACGCGTGACGGCGGAAGAATCCGCCGCCGATCTTCGCGAACATCATTACTGGCAAAAATCACGCAAACCCGATACTCACCAGGGTTAAGGTTTGCGCTTCGGCAATGTTTTCATCAGATCTTCAGGACTGACGGAAGCGACGATGCTGCCCGGCAATGGCATCTTCAGAATGTGATGTTTCATCTTGCCGATTACATGCATTTCGCACGGTCGGCAATCAAATTTCAGCGTCAGAACTTCATCGCCGTTTACCAGTTGCATCGGTGTGGCTTTCCAGCTCTTGATGTTTCCTTTCGCCTGTTTCGGGCACAGGTTAAACGCAAAACGCAGGCAATGTTTGGTGATCATCACCGGCACATCGCCCTTTTCTTCGTGCGCTTCATAGGCCGCGTCAATCAACTGAACGCCATAACGGTGATAAAACTCACGCGCTTTATGGTTGTAGACGTTTGCCAGGAAGCTCAGATGAGTTTGTGGATACACCGGCGCAGGCTGTGAAACCGGTTTGCGACTGCCGCGCTGATAGTTTTGCAAACGCGCCGCATCCAGCATATCGACAGCTTCACGTCGCAGTTGATTGAGTTGACCGTTTGGCACAAACAGCGCCCCCGGCAGATTAACCTGAATATCGCGGGCGTAATAAAGCGTTTGTCCAAGTTTGGCCAGACCATCCTGCAGATTGCTCAACGCTTTTTCTGCATTGTTCGCTTCGTCAAAGTGACCGTCCAGCGTATGAGTAACGCTCACCCCCTCTTCACTGGTGAGCGTCAGGATCAACTGCTCCTGCCAGCCACCCAGCTCAATATCAACCGCGATACGACGTTCGCTGGAGGTTTTGGTTAACGCCTGCTGCCAGTTATGATCGAGATTACGGTTCAGCGGATGATGCGGACGCACTTTGTGCAAATCGGCTGGCATTTCATTCGGCCACACCCGATATCGATTGTGCCCCGTTTTTTCAACGGTATTGGCACGGAAACCAACCACCTCACGCTTGATTAACACGTTCAGACCATCGCCGTTCGCCAGCGGCTCGGTGACCTCAACATCCAGATGATCTTTCGCGACCTTCAGGACTTCACCAACCGGCAGACCAATGAATTTTGGCGAGTCAAACGCGCCGATATCGCCCTTACGCGCATTGACAAAATAATCGGTGCTACCGCGATGGAAGGTTTTTTCCGTGGAGGGGGTAAAGAAATGTTCGGTGCGTCCGGCTGATGAACGGGCAAGGTCGCCGCGCTCTTCAATGATGGCGTCGAGCATCTGACGATAATGCGCGGTAATATTCTTCACATAGCTCATGTCTTTGTAGCGCCCTTCGATTTTGAAAGAGCGCACGCCTGCATCAATCAACGCGCCCAGGTTGGCGGTCTGATCGTTATCTTTCATCGACAGCAGGTGTTTTTCATAGGACACCACGCGCCCCTGATCGTCTTTCAAGGTATACGGCAGACGGCAAGCCTGGGAGCAGTCGCCGCGGTTAGCGCTACGTCCGGTTTGCGCATGTGAAATATAACACTGACCTGAATAGGCAACGCACAACGCACCGTGAATGAAAAATTCAATGGTCGCGTCCGTGGCCTGGTGGATGGCGTTAATTTGCTCAAGGCTCAGTTCCCGCGCCAGGACAATCTGGGTAAATCCGACATCAGACAGAAACTTCGCCTTCTCGACGCTGCGAATATCACACTGCGTGCTGGCATGCAGCTCAATGGGGGGAATATCCAGCTCCAGAATCCCCATATCCTGCACAATCAGAGCATCAACACCGGTCTGGTACAGATCGGTAATTAATCGCTGTGCGGGCTCCAGTTCATCATCGTGCAAAATCGTATTCAGCGTCACAAAGATTTTCGCCCCGAAGCGATGGGCAAAAGGCACCAGTTCGGCGATATCTTTCAGGCTGTTGCTGGCGTTATGACGCGCGCCAAATCCCGGTCCGCCAATGTAAACGGCGTCTGCGCCGTGCAGAATGGCTTCGCGCGCAATGGCGGTATCCCGAGCCGGACTTAACAATTCAAGGTGATGAGGTTGCTGGCGCATACAGTTGTTACCATCCACAAGCGGTAAAAATGGCGGCTATTGTAGTCACAAGCGCGGCATTTCGGAATAGTTTTCCCGATCAACTGCGCGGGTAATGGATCAGCGAATGAAAGTGAACCGTTTGTTCACCGCTGTTACGGTAACTATGGGCCGTATCGCCGGCAAAACGGACACCTTCACCGGCTTTAATGGTACGCCATAGACCATCAATGCACATATCCAGCAGTCCACTAATCACCACTACGTGCTCTATAACACCGCTTTCGTGTGGCGTGGATTCACTAAGCGCGCCGGGCGCCAGCAGTATCGAAAAGTGATCGAAACACAACTGAGGATCCCATGGGAACAGCGGCGTGACGACCATCGCCTGGTGTTGGGGATCGAAAGACGGCGTGCCGTCTGACTCAGGAGGCGAAATAAACGTTGAAAATGGGACATTCAGCCCGGTGGCGATTTTCCACAATGTCGCCACTGTAGGGCTGGATTCATTGCGCTCAATTTGCCCCAGCATCGCTTTTGACACGCCGGTTTCCTCCGCCAGACGCGAGAGACTCCATTCCCGCTGGTGGCGCAGCGTTCTGAGCGTCGTCGCCAGATAGTGAGTTAAGTTATCCATGTTTCTCCTCCTTCGACCTTCCTTCTCAAGGCTACAGCTTAGCACTTGTACGCTATAACGCACAGTGCTACAGTGACTGACCGTTATAACGCACACGGAGTTGCTATGCGCACATTTTCAATCCCTCTGCCTACCGTGCTATCAGGTTTTGTCGCGGTGCTGGTCGGTTATGCCAGTTCGGCAGCCATTATCTGGCAAGCGGCGCTGGCCGCAGGTGCGACGACAGGGCAAATTGCGGGTTGGATGACCGCGCTGGGAATAGCGATGGGTGTTAGTACGCTGGCGCTGACATTATGGTATCGCGCCCCTGTTCTCACTGCATGGTCAACGCCCGGCGCCGCACTGCTGGTTACGGGCCTGCAAGGGGTAACGATTCAGGACGCGATCGGTATTTTCATCGTGGCTAACGCCTTAATTGTGCTGTGCGGCGTAACCGGACTCTTTGCCCGACTGATGAAAATAATCCCTCACTCACTGGCGTCAGCCATGCTGGCCGGGATCCTGCTACGCTTTGGCCTGCAGGCGTTCAATAGCCTTAACAGTGAGCTTATCTTGTGCGGTAGCATGCTGGTGGCATGGTTAGCGTTTAAAGTCATTGCCTCACGGTATGCGACGATCGCCGCGATGCTGGTAGGTATAATCATCGCGCTGATAAAAGGTGACATTGTCACTAATGAGATAAGTTTATCTCCAGTGTTACCCGAGTTTATTGCCCCGCATTTTTCATTTGCCCACAGCATTAGCATCGCACTGCCGCTGTTTCTGGTCACCATGGCCTCGCAAAATGCTCCCGGTATCGCCACCATGAAGGCGTCAGGTTATGCGTTACCCGTTTCACCGTTGATTGTCTTTACCGGTCTGCTGGCGCTGCTGTTTTCCCCTTTTGGTGTCTATTCCATTTGCATTGCCGCTATAACCGCGGCAATTTGCCAAAGTCCCGAAGCGCATCCTGATGCCAAACGACGTTGGCTAGCCGCGGCGGCGGCGGGTGTCTTCTATCTTCTGGCTGGGGTGTTTGGCGGTTCGGTCACCGGGCTGATGGCAGCCTTGCCCGTAAGCTGGATCCAAATGCTGGCGGGTTTGGCGTTGCTTGGCACGATTAGCGGCAGCTTGTACCAGGCATTGCATCATGAAGCCGAGCGTGATGCGGCTATCATTACTTTTCTGGTCACTGCCAGTGGCCTGACGCTATGGGGAGTTGGGTCTGCATTTTGGGGGCTGATCGCCGGAGGTATGTGTTACGCGGTGTTTACTTTATTTCGCCGCACGTAACTGCGTTGGCGTTTTACCCGTCACCTGCTTAAACCGGTTGCTGAAATGGCTCGCCGAACTGAACCCGCAAGCCATCGCAATATCCGACAAACTGCGGGAAGAATGACAGACCAGATGCTGGGCTAATACCATACGTCGTTGCATAACGTACTGATGCGGCGCCATATTCATTGACTGGCGAAACATTCTGGCAAAGTGGAATTCACTCAGCGCCGCCTCGCTTGCCAAATCGCTCAGGGTGATGGGGTACGCCAGATGCGCTTCTATGTAGGCCAGCACGTTGCGCAATGTGGCAGGCGCAAGTCCCCCGGTGACAGCGGGCAACTGCCATTGGACGTTGCTGTAATGCTGAATCAGATGCGTGAGCAGTAGCGAAGACGCGGCGCTGAGCGTGAGATGATTGGCCGGTTGTTGCCAGTCATTCCCGAGTAAAAACTGACGATAAACCGCTGTTATCCCCGGATCGCTACCAAACGTATGCTCATCCAGCGTGAAGCTATAAGGGCTTTTGTCCCAGACTTTTTCACCCACTTCGCGCAAATGGCCGTCCGTACAATAGAGATGCACAAAGGAAAGATCGTCGCGGATATCCCAACTGGATTCGCTCTCTTTCGGCATCAGGCAAAAACGGTCCGGCCCACCGCCATTCTTCCAGCCGCTGGCCGTCTTGTGGTAACTCTCGTAACCATCGGCGATGTATAAGCTAAGGGTATGGTGATCGCAATACTGGGTAATAGTATCACGCTTATTTGACCAGGCCGCCAGTTGGATCCCTGAATGTAACGCAACCGACTCGTGCAGCACGGCATTGTGTTTGCGTAAGTTTTCAAAGGCAGCGTAGGGCTGAGACAGAGACATACCATCACATTCAAAATAAGTTAGCAGGCTTTCAGTCTATATCAGCTACATATTGTTAACAGCTTCCTTTTCACATTTGCGCGAAAAAAAGCGCAAGATTTTGCAAGTCCACCGCAATCGGATGAAAGCCCCCTGCTACCCAACGTGACACAGTGTGCGCCTGAAGACCAAAAAGAGAGAGTTGTATGAACGCACTATTGTACTGCCTGGTGGTAGTGATTTGGGGAACGACATGGATTGCCATTTATCTGCAGCAAGGGCCGGTTTCAGCGCCGGTATCTATCTTTTGGCGCTTTGCCGTTGCCAGCTCGGTAATGATAATAATCCTGTTGGTTAGCGGTAAATTACGCAAACTATCTGGTCGTGACCATCTGTTTTGTCTGTTACAAGGCGGATGCGTTTTTTGCTTTAACTTTTGGTGTTTTTATACGGCTGCGGCGTGGATTAACACGGGCCTTGAATCGGTGATTTTCTCGATGGCCGTCCTGTTCAATGCGGTCAATAGCTTTCTGTTTTTCGGCCAAAAACCGCCGATGCGCTTTTATATTGCCGCCGGTCTCGGTCTGACCGGCATTGTCACCCTGTTCTGGCAGGACTTGCTCAACAGTGGGTTCAACCATTCACTTCTGCTGGGCATCGGCTTAAGCGCTCTGGGAACCTTTGGTTTTTCATTGGGCAACATGATAAGTCTGCGCCACCAGAAAAAAGGGCTGGAAGTATTGACCACCAATAGCTGGGCCATGTTGTACGGCACGTTGCTGATCGCCGCTATTGCGCTGGTGCGTGGCGATGACTTCACTCCGCAGTGGACTTTCAGCTATCTTAGCGCACTGCTGTACCTGGCTATTTTTGGTTCGGTGATTGCCTTTGGCGCCTATTTCACACTGGTCGGTCGTATTGGTCCCAGTAAGGCCGCATACAGTACGCTGCTTTTTCCTCTGGTCGCACTGACGCTGTCAACATTGTATGAAGGGTATATCTGGCAGGTAAATGCGATTGTGGGATTAGTATTGATTTTGCTGGGGAATCTGGTGATGTTTGCCCGACCAGAAGCGCTGATGGGTAAACTCGTATATCGTCGCCGGGCGGCATAAAAAAACGCACCATCCTTAGATGGTGCGTTCATCATTATTATTGTGTTTTTTTGTTCACGTCAAACATGGAAGCATCAGTCGCCATGTCATCAACAACTTTCTTCAACGTTTCGAACGCCATCGGCGTGCTTTCGTTGTTCAGATCTTTACCTTCACCCTTACGTACAACCTTAACAACCGGTTTATTGGTCGCCGCATCAATCAACTCACCCTCGAAGTAGAGGTTGGTATCCATGGTACGGTGACCCGTTGCCATTTGCGTTCCCGCAACCAGCAGCGCAACCGGGATCACTTCGTAGAACTGCAGCCCTTCTTTACTGGTCGCTACACCGGTAATTGCCCCGCGGAAAATCAGGCTACGTGGCCCAGGGGTAGTCACCAGGGGTTTACGTTTACTGATTGCGGATTTCAACTGTGTATTGGTGTAGGTCAGTAGTTGATCAAGAACCTTCTGCCCTACCTGCGTAGTAGGTTTAGGAACCGGATAATACGTTACCGGGTTATATACAATGTTGTCATATTTGGATTCGTTGTAGTTCGGGTCAACCCAACGGAGTACCGTTTGTCCGGTTGCCGATTTTGTTTCCTTCAGATCAGAGTAATTTTTTAAAAACCCAGAATATTTATCCGGTTCGGTTACTTTTGACGCACAGCCGGATAATGCCAACAAGCCAGTAAGCACTGCAACTTTAAATAAAGTATGAGTACGCATGAAACGATCCCTTTAGTTTTCGCAATGATGCCTAAAAAGAATAGCAAAACAGATTCATTTTGGATGCACTAAAAATGGTAAGGACCGCACAATTTTATCTTTGCGCTCAACATAAAAAATGCTGAACGCAGAGAGAGTTAACCCAGACAGGAGGTTCAGGCAGTTTTGCGTGCCAGCATAGTGGCAAAGCGCAGTTTAATGCGATTACCGTTTTCATCCGTACGATGAAGTTCACCCACGTCTTCGTTGTATTTCAGCAGATCCCACCCGCTGTAATAGTTGCGTAATTCACCCGCTTTAAAGGCAAACGGAAAACCAACAGTGCACGGGAAATCATCAGTGTCCATTGCCGCAACGATTAAATTATATCCGCCTGGCTTCGTGCAGCGCTGCATATTCTCTATCAGTCCTGGGATAGTTTTAGCCTCAAGGAACATCAGCACAACGGTAGAAAGAATAAAATCATATTCGCCATCAAAGCGTAAGGCGTTAAGATCTGCGACCTGCGCATGCAGGTTGGTCAGTCCTTCCGCCGCTTTAATACGCTCAAGGTTCGCTATGCTCATGGGGTTTTTATCCCATGCGGTAACGTCATAGCCGTTTGCCGCAAGGTACAGACTGTTACGACCATTACCGCAGCCCAGATCTAATGTTTTACCTGGCGCGACCACTTTTGCCGCTTCAACAACATCGGAATGCGTACGGGTTAAATCGTATTTCTCAGTAAAGTAGTTTTCGTCGCAATGAGTCATCATTTATCCTCAGATTTCAGTAATGCAGCACGTTCTGTGCGGATAAGCAGCTTTCCCTGCATCAGCAAAGCAAGCGTACGTATCAGTAATAATGCAATGATAAAATTGGTAAAAATAAACAGTGGGATAGACAGCGTATGAAAAAATCCTGATTCGCTGCCGTGTCCGAGATGCAGGCCCGTCGTCGCCAGGGCCGACACGCCAAACGAGAAGCTCCAGAACGAGGCATTAAATGGTTGAGACAGATACCATGGCATGAGACGTAGCATAAACAGAAGCTGCAGCAGACCATAGCCGAACAGCATTTTGGCTAACGTATCGCCCTCTCCGCCGTTGACGCTAAGCCAGGCGCTACAGGCGACCAGCGCGGGCGCCAGTTGAATGCCAAGCGAAGTCCGTAAGACCGATGGCAGCTCCCCGCAGCTACGTAAACGTTGCAGGATCACCGGTTCCAGGCTGAGCCAGGAAAAAACCCCGGCCCCCAAAAACACCAATCCGGCATCATTGAAACCAAGTGCACCACAGGCCATTGCGCTGATAAAGTTATTGGCGACGGTCGGCAGATACAGACCCGGCGTGGTGGCCTCCTCTGGATGCGCTCCACGCCATAATCCTGCCGTTTGCCAGGCCGCGTACGCCAGTTGTATCACCACGCCAATGCCGAATAACCCGATCGCCAGCGGTCGATACCAGGGAACAAAACCAATTGCTACCAGCATGGTTGTGGCCGGAAACAGACTGACAAAGCTACTCATCACCGGGTGACGAATTTCAGCCAGTACGCTGTGCGGGAAGTGCAGCAAGCGATACATAAAAGCCAGCGTCAGCAGCCCCCAAATGACCATCGCCAGGATCACTAACCCATCGCCAATCCAGTGGCTCACCGGCCATATCTGGCTGGCATAACGCCAGGCGAATCCCATCCCGATTGTCCCCAGTACCATGCCAAAATAACCGGCCGGAAGATTGAGAACCCGTTCACTCTGTTTGCTCTTACTCATTTTGTTTATTTTTTAAAGTATATTTGAAATGCATTTTATGGAATTTCAGTTGGTTTAGCCAGTGCGGAAAACTTTGCTACGTTTAACTAAGGTGCGCAACATGGAAATGAGCAATGACCAAATATCGACTCAGCGATGAGCTTCGCTCCTTTAGTTACCAGGATAATGGCAATAAAAAAAGCGTATTACTACGCCAAATCATTGCCCTCATTGATTTTAATGATGTTACCGCCGGTACGCCTGGCGGCTGGATTGATGATGAAAGCGTCTTGTCGCAAAGCGGTGATTGCTGGATTTACGATGAGAATGCGCTCGCATTTTCCGGCGCATCGATAACCGGAAACGCCCGGGTTACTCAGGCAAGCGTAGTCAGAGATGGCGCGCAAATAGGCGATGCCGTGTGGATTGACCGGGCAGAAATCAGCCATCACGCACAAATACGTGACAACGTCACGATTCAGAATTCTGTTATTCGCGGCGAGTGCCTTCTGCACGGTAATGCACGCGTTGTATGTGGGTCCGAAATCATTGCCGCCAGGGGACTCACTGTTGAAAACGACCAGTTGCTGCAGATTTACGATCGGGCGACCGTCAGCCACTCACGCGTAGTGCATCAGGCGCAGATCTATGGCGATGCGAATATCAACTATGCCTTTATTGAGCATCGGGCGGAAGTTTTTGATTTCGCCCAGGTGGAAGGTAATGAAGAGAATAATGTCTGGATTTGCGATTGCGCCAAAGTCTACGGACATGCGCGCGTCATCGCCGGAACCGATGTCGATGCTATTCCTACCCTGCGCTACAGCTCACAGGTGGCAGAACATGCGGTAGTCGAGGGTAACTGCGTGCTGAAGCATCATGTGTTGGTCGGGGGACATGCTACATTACGCGGCGGACCAATCCAGCTAGACGATCATATTCTGGTTGAAGGTCACGCCTGCGTTCTTGGAGAAGTGTTGATCGAGAATCATATTGAGATAAACGGCCAGGCGCACATTGAAGCGTTTGATGGCGATGCTATTCATCTGCGTGGGCCGAAGGTGATCAACGCTGAGCAACGCATTACGCGCACACCTATCGCAGGCTTATTCTGAGGGACCATCAATGATGCGGGCATAGAGATTCACATCATGGTAATCACCATTGAGGAACTCCGCTTGACGTAAACATCCTTCCAGTTGGAAGCCATTGCGCAATGCCACCTGGTTGCTCTCAACGTTCGCTACGCGGCATTTGATCACAAAGCGGCGAATTTCCTGGCGCTGCGCATAATGATGAATCAATGCCTGTAGCGCCAGGGACATAATGCCTTTACCCTGGTGAGCTTCATCCAGCCAGTAACCAATATAAGCCGCTTTGTTCAGCGGCTCTATCTGGTTAAACGCGATGACGCCCACCACATTCTGTTGTGCAAAAATCAGGAACATTTTGGCGTAGCCGCGCTGGTGCAACATCATATTTCCCTGCACGTTTTTGCGCGTGTCGTCCTCTGACGTCACAAACTGCGGCCAGTTCAGCGACTGCTGGAGCCAGGTTTTATTCTTGAGCACCAATTGATGCAGAGGGGTGACGTGTTGTTCTTCTACGGCACGCAGTTCCAGCGTGTCACTAATGGTTATCACTTCTGGCATTTTCTTTCCGTTACGCTCGTTAAGCAGCTAATTCTGCTCACAATAAAACAGGAAGGGCTTCCCTTTTGGAAGCCCTTTTACACAGCAAGCGCTGTTTTACTTAGCTCTCACCGACACTCTCTTTTTGCAAAATTTTGAGCAGATCTTCCTTCAGGTGGAGTTTCTGTTTCTTAAGGCGAACAATGTCCAAACTATACCCCCGACCATCCGAACCTTCCAGTCTGGAGATCTCATGATCAAGGCTGTTGTGTTTTTCGAATAAGGACAGAAAGCGAGGGTTCTCGGTTTTCAGTCGGGAAATAAGGTCTCTGTATTCTGGAAACATACTTTCTCCCTGTTAGTGGACAAGAACGTGTATAAGAAATACACAGCCCCAGAGTACCCATTTGCCATACAGAAAAATGCGAACAGGATCGAGTAAATAGCGTACAGAATATTTTCAGAAAGATTGCAGATACGGCTCCCCCTCTGGAGAGCCGTAAAAGGAGTGATTAACGCATCTCACGGTCGTCAACATACTGACGTTTATCCGGCGCTGGCGGGAAGTACTGATACAGCCAAGTTTCGCTGATGGCGTCGCCCTGGCAACGCAGGAACATACGCATATCTACCGGGTCGGTTGAGTCAGACGTCGGATACCAGTCAAACTGGATACGGTAGCCGTCGATAGGCTCCACGTAGAGGATCTCAATCTGTTTCGCTTCACCGCTGGAGAGCGTAATCACCGGTTCAATGCCTTTCGGCGCAGCGGCTTTCAGATCGCCACCGACGAAGTCCACGGCAAAACGGCGCGCCCATTTTTCCGGGTAGTGCTCGCCCGGCGCCCATCCTTCCGGGAAGCCGCCCATGCCGGTACGGGTCGCCATCACGCGAGCTAACGGCGAACGTACCGGCGGCTGCGCGCTCCAGTACAGACGATATTTAAATTCCAGCTCATCGCCGGCTTTAATCGACTTCTCCGGCTGCCAGAAGCAGACAACGTTATCCAGCGTTTCGCCCGTCGTCGGGATCTCCATCAGGCCGATGGTCCCCTTGCCCCACTGGTTACGCGGCTCGACCCACAGGCTAGGACGCTTGTTATACCAGCCCATGATGTCCTGGTAATGAGAGAAGTCGCGATCGAGCTGCAGTAAACCAAACCCTTTCGGGTTGTTATCGGTATAGGCATTGAACTGCAGTTTTTGCGGGTTATTCAGCGGACGACAGATCCACTCGCCGTTGCCCCGCCACATCGCCAGACGATCGGAGTCATGAATTTGCGGGTGAATGGTGTCACACATCCGGCGTTCATTGTTACCACAGCTGAACATGCTGGTCATCGGCGCAATGCCGAGCTGTTTAATGTCTTTACGCGCGTAGATATGGTTTTGTACATCCATGATCACCTGCGTTTTCTCGCAGTGGATCACGAACTTAAAAGCGCCTGTTACGCTTGGGCTATCGAGTAGCGCATACACGGTAAAGGAGGTCGTCCCTGGTTTAACCGTTTCGAACCAGAAAGCGGTGAAATCAGGAAACTCTTCTTTGCTGTCGGTATAGGTATCTACCGCCAGACCACGCGCCGATAAACCGTACTGGTAGGTGTCATCCACTGCGCGGAAGTAGCTGGCGCCGAGGAAAGAAACCACATCACGACGGGCCAGTTCTGGCGCTTTAAACACGCGGAAACCCGCGAAACCGAGGTCAGTTTGCCCTTCCAGTTGTTTGGTATCCACACCCGCGTCGTTGTACTTAAACAGCTCCGGACGGAAGTGGATTTCACGCGCCATATGCGTACTGTCATCGACCGAGAACATGCGAACCCGGCGGCGGAATCCCATTCCCACATGGAAGAACTGCGCATCAAGCTGACGATTTTCAACATTGTTCCACAGAGACTGCTCTGCGTCATATTGAATGCTGTTGTAGGCCTGCGGCGTCAATTTCGCCAGCGTGTCGGGTAACGCACGCGGCGCGCCGCCCCAGGGTTTCTGTGCTAAGTCGTGGGCCATCGATTGCAGAACGGAAAAATCAAAACGTACGGTTTTTCCGTCTGCAATGTCAGACTCTGCCGCAAAGGCGGCGCGGGAAAAGAGTGATGCAATACCACTGGTTCCGCACACGGCGGCCATTGCCATTGAACCTTTAATAAATCGTCTGCGATTCATGCCTGAAAGTGAGTCCTTCTGGTCGTGTAAATGGTCCCGCGCCGGTCAAAATCTGCGGCAAGAGAGTGCACATTTCTGACCGCTCACTCTAGACAAAATTCATTAATAATCCAATTGTTGTTCGCCGATTATCTGTACAAAATCGAAAATATTTTATGTCGATGGGAACAGACCGAATCCCGTGTAAATTCCGTTAAAGTAAACCACACCGCCGTTTACTTCTCTCCTCCGCCTCCTGATACAGCATAAACTCGTCATATACCGTGCACCCCAGTGCCTGTTCAAACGCGTCGCGGCTGGAATTCCCGTGGCTGCGAGCCTGAGTTTCATTACCCAGATTTGACTGGAAAATCCCCGCAGCGCTCACCGGTAAGAAATCTTCGTAGGTGATAGGTTGAGCAACCAGCCAGCCCCGCTCAATAAGCGGTTGCGGATCGTCATCCGGGCGAATGGCCTGGCGATGCGCTTCGCCTGATGGCGTCAGTCGATAACGAAACCAGGCAAGTCCCTGCTGGCGCAGCAGAAACTCACTGTCCGGGAACGCCTTGAAAACCTCCTGAAGATGTAACTGATGCGTCAGATTATCTTTTCCCGTTCCCGCTTTATTCAGCAGTTCGTCATACAAGGCTCTGCCTTTCGGCGTGAGCGCTACGCCGCGCTGTTCAATCTCACCAAAACGCGCCGTGTGAGTACCGCGCATTTCACCGGCAAACAGCACCGGTTCTTCCAGCGCTTTGAAACTGGTCTGACGTAATAAAATCGGCACCTCGCGGCGCGGCGGCCCTTCAATCAATATTTTCGGCTCTATGCCGCATTCCGGCATCATGGACTGTACCCGGTCAATATCCAGCGTGCGCGGCGTCAGATGGTTGATGTGACAACCAGGGAAACACACCACATCGGCAATCAACCGGTGTTCATTGTGTAATGCGTGATAGGTCGCTTCATCTACCGTGGCGTGCTGATGCCAGCGGAAAGTTTCCAGTGCTTCATGGACAAACTCCTGCGCCTGCTCAGGCGTAAAACTGCCCTGCGCATCAAACTCATCCAGCAGTTCATGACAACGACGAGTGAAAATGTCGCGTTTCGCGAGGATCTCCGAAGCCTTTTGCCGCAGCGCTACGTTCTCGATTAATTCGAGCCGTAATAACGATGTGAATACCCGAAACGGGTTGCGCGAAAGCGATGCATCGTCGATGGGCCGAAAAGCCGTGGAATGTACAGGGACGCCGGCCTGAGAGAGGTCATAATAACTCACCGGATACATGCCCATAATGGCAAACATCCGGCGCAGCGTAGAAAGTTCCTGCGCAGTACCCACCCGGATGGCTCCGTGGCGCTCAACGTTTAGCCGGGCCAGTTCATCCGCATTAGCCAGTTTTTCATGCAACGTCGGGTTATTTTCCAGTACCGCCAGATTCACATCAGCGACAAGTTCCAGCAACGTGCCATACTGCGGGACTTCCTGCTGGTACATTGCTGACATTGCCTGCGAAAATTGTTCCCGAATCTCATCTGCCGTGATGGTGTTCGCCATAATGTCATGCCTCCAGTGAATATTACCTGGAGTGTAGAGAACGCTGCAAAGTCCGGTGGGAAGAATTTACAAAGTGTGACCCCGCGTAAATTTCCCACCCTATACAGACGGCGAACAGAACCTACTGGCGTGGTTTTAAATGACTTTCCAGCCAGGGGAGCATCTGTTTTTTACGGCTGAGCATACCTTCCACTTTGCAGGGCTGCGGGATGTCAGAAAGCTCAGAACCGGCAAACCACAGACTGGTGTCGCCCAGATTAATATCGGTGAGCATGAGCACAACCAGCGCGGCATTTTTTTCCTGCGCATAGCGCGCCATTTCCTGGCGTAATTCATCCAGCACTGTATCAACCTGTTGCAGTGCATACAGTTCAAGTTGCGCCACACAGACCTGATGCCCATGGATAGTGAAGGTTTTAATGTCTTTCTGCAGGAGTTCGCGGGCACTCATTCCTTCCACGCTCGTTTTGGCAGACAGCAGGTCACGGCTGAAGGCATCAAGGTCTACACCAGCCTTTTGAGTCAGCGCATCGACCGCCAGGCGATCGTCGGCGGTGGTCGTGGGTGAACGAAGCGTGACAGTGTCACTCAACACGGCACCCAGCAGCAAAACGGCCTCCGCAGGAGATAACTGGCTACGCTCATCTTCCGACATCAGTTGCCATAACAGCGTTGCGCTACTGCCGACAGGCTTCACCCACACTTTTGGCGGCAGACGGGTGACTAATCCCCCAAGTCGGTGATGATCGATAATCCCCACGACGTTACAGTCTGCCAGCGATTGCGGTCCCTGGGCAGGTTCGGTGAAATCAACCAACCAGACGTCACGATCGGTCAATTCAAACGTCAGTCGTTCAGGCAGTGTCAGCCCCGCTTGCGCAAAGATAAATTGCGTTTCGCGGTTAGCTTCCCCCAGACGCCATGCCGTTGCCTGCTGACCGCGTAAGGTAAGCCAACGCGCCGTCATTGCGGCAGTGCAAATGGCATCGCTATCGGGATTAAGGTGTCCTACTACATGTATCATTAATCAGTGCCTTGTAAAGATAAAGGGTGCAAAAGCAAACAATATTCAAAGTATAACGACCGGATACATTCCCTTCCATGATCCCACCACTCAGCCTGACTGTACAAAACATAAGCAAAATAAATAAGTTGTAAGTAAAACATGATAAATGTTAATAATATTTTGCTATCAAGTTATCAAAAACAAACAACTTCACTTGTCACCGATACGGCTCTGTTTTTAACATCGCTTATGGAAAAAAATGTTCTGTTCAATCAGCGCATTCGCTTGCGCCACCTGCATACTTTTGTCGCCGTTGCACAACAGGGAACGCTGGGGCGCGCGGCTGAAACCCTTAATCTGAGCCAACCGGCCCTCTCCAAAACACTAAATGAACTGGAGCAGTTGACCGGTACCCGGCTCTTTGAACGCGGTCGCCTTGGCGCGCAGTTAACATTGCCCGGCGAGCAGTTTCTTACCCACGCGGTGAGAGTACTGGACGCGCTCAATACTGCCGGACAGGCGTTAAACCAGCGCGAAGAGTCGCAGACTGACGTCGTACGGATTGGGGCTTTACCCACCGCTGCGTTGGGTATTCTTCCGGCGGTAATCGGTCCGTTCCATAAGCAGCAAATGGAAACGACGCTGCAAGTTGCCACCATGAGTAATCCCATGATTCTGGCCGGTTTAAAATCGGGAGAAATCGATCTTGGTATCGGTCGGATGGCCGATCCGGAATTAATGGTCGGTCTGAATTACGAGCTGTTGTTCCTTGAGTCGCTCAAACTGGTTGTGCGACCTAACCACCCGTTGTTGCAGGAAACCATCACGCTGAGTCGGGTGATGGAATGGCCCGTTGTGGTGTCACCAAAAGGAACGGCTCCTCGTCAGCACGCGGAGACGCTGCTGCAAAGCCAGGGTTGCAAAATGCCGCCAGGCTGCATCGAAACGCTGTCAGCATCGCTTTCCCGCCAGTTGACGGTTGACTACGACTATGTATGGTTTGTGCCGTCAGGCGCGGTCCGGGAAGATTTACGTCAGGCGACGTTGGTATCATTGCCGATTCCCACCCACGGGGCGGGTGAACCTATTGGCATTCTTACCCGTGTAGACGTGCAGCTTTCCTCTGCTGCACAAATCCTCATTGGCGCGATACGCAAAACCATACCGTTTTGATACCAAAAATTAAGGGACCATCTGGTCCCTTATAGCGTGTTAAAACGTTTCCCAGTTATCACCACTGGCCGTTGCTGCCTGCGGACTTGAATGGCTCGACGTTTTGGTACCAGGAGCGCGCTTTATCGCACTTGCGCCCTGCAAGCGGAATGTGCCGACGGCTTCAGTTAAACGTGCGGCCTGTTCTTCCAGCGATGCCGCTGCGGCCGACGCTTCTTCAACCAGAGAGGCGTTTTGCTGCGTCACCTTATCCATCTCCGAAATCGCCTGGCTCACCTGCACAATGCCCCGGCTCTGCTCATCAGAGGCCGCCGCAATTTCCAACATGATGTCGGTCACGCGTTTTACCGCATCGACAATATCCGTCATGGTATTACCCGCCGCGACCACTTCATCGGATCCCTGGTCAATGAGTCGTACCGATTCGCTAATCAAACCCTCAATCTCTTTTGCCGCCTGAGCGCTTCGGCTCGCCAGCGTGCGCACCTCGCTGGCGACCACGGCAAACCCTCGTCCCTGCTCTCCCGCCCGCGCCGCTTCTACCGCCGCGTTCAACGCCAGGATATTCGTCTGGAAAGCAATGCTGTTTATAACGGCTGTGATTTCAGAGATTTTCTTCGAACTACCTGAGATATTGCCCATGGTTTTCACCACGCCAGAAACCATCTGACCGCCACGGCTCGCCTTGCCGGAAGCATCTTCCGCCAGCTTGCTCGCATGGTGCGCGTTGTCAGCGTTTTGCTTCACCGTAGCCGTCAGCTCTTCCATACTGGCCGCCGTTTCTTCAATCGCCGCGGCCTGTTGCTCCGTACGTGAGGACAAATCGGTATTCCCTGCAGAAATCTCACTGGTACCGCGATAAATTTCCTCTGCCCCCTGGCGCACCGTGCCCACGGTTTTCACCAGCGAATGCTGCATAGTTTGCAGATGACGACTCAGGCGACCAATTTCACTGCGCCCGGTCGGTTCCTCCGGCATGGTCAGGTCGCCTGCCGAAATTTGCTCGATGCGCAGGGCTGCACGTAACAGAGGATGAATAACGGTGCGGCGCAGAACGATAAACGTCATCACGGTGAGCACCAGCGCGAGGGCAAATGCACCGAGCATAAACGCCATACCAAGTTGCGTACGTTGGTGCGCCTGCTCGCTGAGGTTATTCGCCCTGGCAGTGCGAATTTCAATGGCTTTCAGCAGCACCTTGTTGTAGGCAGAATCCAGCGGTCTGGCCTGTTCATTTTCGTGGTTGATAATCGCTTCAAACATGCCGTTTTTAGCGTATTTCAGCATTGGCTGTAAACCGTCGGTATAGGCTTTGAAGCTGGCGCTTAATTCGGCGTCTAATGCTTCATCAGCAGACGTTTTCACCGTACGCGACATATAAGCATTGAAGCCGTCCTGCGATTGCTTAATCCGTTTTTCTGCCTCGGCGATATTGGCCTTCATGTCATCCATTTCGGCAATGCGGCTCGCCGCGCCGGCATGGATCATGTTAATACGTGCGGTGCGTAAGTGGTTAGAGCTGTTAGATAACCCCATCCTGACCTGAATCTCGTCGGTCACATCGCGCTGATCGCGATCGGCCTGCATAAGAAAATAGCTTGCCAGCCCTGAACTTAAGGCGAACAACAGAAGGATGCCACCGAGAATGGAGGAAAACAGCGGAACCAGTCGGATTTGATGCAAAAAACCCAGTTTATGCTGGGCCTGCATCGATGTTGTGTTGTCCATGACCGTCGACTCTCTTGTAGGGTTTATGCGTGAAAACACGCCCGTTAGATAGTCATCGGCAATCCGTGAGGTTTACTTACCGTAAAAAGCGTCGGATTCGTCACACTTTCACAACATAATTCTAAAAAATTCAGGAAAGTGCCAGCGGAGAAATCCGCTGGCCAATGAATCAGTTATCGCCAAAATGGATAACGGTACGAATGGACTTGCCCTGATGCATTAAATCGAATGCTTCGTTAATCTGCTCCAGCGGTAAGCGATGGGTGATAAACGGATCCAACTGAATTTTCCCGCTCATCGCTTCTTCGACCATTCCCGGGAGTTGAGTGCGCCCTTTCACGCCACCGAACGCCGAACCGCGCCAGACTCGCCCGGTAACCAGTTGGAACGGACGCGTTTTGATTTCTTGTCCGGCACCTGCCACGCCGATGATGATGCTCTCGCCCCACCCTTTATGGCAGCATTCCAGCGCCGCACGCATCACGTTAACGTTGCCTATACATTCAAAGCTGAAGTCCACACCGCCATCGGTAAGCTCAACAATCACATCCTGAATCGGTTTATCGTAATCATTCGGGTTGATGAAATCAGTCGCGCCCATTTCACCAGCCAGTTTGAATTTCTCCGGATTGGTATCAACGGCCAGAATACGTCCGGCTTTCGCCTGCACCGCGCCCTGAATCACCGCCAGGCCGATGCCGCCAAGACCAAATACGGCCACGGTATCGCCTTCTTTCACTTTCGCAGTGTTATGTACTGCTCCGATCCCGGTAGTGACGCCACAGCCCAGCAGACACACTTTGTCCAGCGGAGCTTGCGGGTTAACCTTCGCCAGTGAGATCTCCGCGCAAACGGTATATTCACTGAAGGTACTGGTGCCCATATAGTGATAAATCGGCTCACCGTTATATGAGAAGCGAGTCGTGCCATCCGGCATCAGGCCCTTGCCCTGGGTGGCGCGTACAGCCTGACACAGGTTGGTTTTCCCCGATTTACAGAACTTACACTCACCGCATTCTGCCGTGTACAGGGGAATGACATGGTCGCCCGCTTTCAGGCTGGTGACGCCTTCGCCCACTTCAACCACAATACCGCCGCCTTCATGGCCAAGCACCGCCGGGAATACCCCTTCCGGATCGTCGCCTGAGAGCGTAAAAGCGTCAGTATGACACACGCCAGTGTGGGTAATTTTAACCAGAACTTCACCTTTCTTTGGCGGTGCGACGTCGATTTCGACAATTTTTAGCGGTTGGCCGGGGCCAAATGCAACTGCTGCACGTGATTTCATTTGTCTCTTCCCATTATTGCGAGGTGATGGTGTTATTTTAGATAAGCGCGAAGAAGATGGCCGATTTCAGCCATACGTACGGCTCGCTGGTCTGGCGTTGTCTCGCCGCTGACCAGTTCGTCTTTCAGGTGGATCTCAACCATTTCGCCCATCAGGCCATTGGATGCGCCGCGTACAGCGGCAATTTGTTGCAGGATCGCAAGGCACGGTTCGCCGGACTCCAGCGCCCGCTCAAGCGCGTCAACCTGACCGCGAATACGACGAACACGGGTGAGGATACGTTTTTTATCTTCAGGTGAATGTGGCATACGCCCTCCAGATACTATAGGGGGGTATACTATCAGAATTTTTACATATTTGTAAAATATAAGAATTATTAAATATCATAGACTTATGTTAAGTCGCTATCAGCCATATGCGGACATATGCAGTCTTTTCTATGCCCCCAAAATCTGCGCCCCGGATTCCTAAAAATGAGGTTAGTCGAAATCACCGTCCCCAAACGAACGTCTGTTACAGCAGCAGTTGTGCCGGTGCTGATAGTAACATTCCCGTTGGCGTCAGGTTTTTTGCCGTTTACCGTGAAAGTTAGTAGGTATTCCACGCCGTCGGCCACAACAACCAGATCGTTTGCTGTTGTACACTCAAACCGCCAGCGTGATTTACCCCCACTCAGGAGTAGAGGTTGGTTAATCGCGACTTAGCAGACAAACGTGGGAAGCATAACACCCACCATAAATAGGAGTTGAAACAACTAGTTACTTTTGTAAAATTAGCAGACACGCCCAGGGAAGGTACAGCAAACACAGAAGCCTCAGTGCTACATGGAACTATATAATAACCATAAAAAATCGCGCGTTAGTTAACGGTTTCCTTCATTAAAGGTGTTGTCATGTCTCAAGAGCCCACTGCAGGCCAATTTTTTTGGGGTATTATTCTTTTTGTTATCACTGCTATTCCTCTTGGATGTATCGGAGTTGCTATGCTGGTGATGGCGCAAGGGATAGAGCGTTGGTCTGGTCTTGTTTTCTTAGCTGTTGCTTTTGGCATTAGCCAGAGTATCTGGAGAAAACTGTCTGGAAAATAACTAAGAAACCACAGATCAAAGCAGGATTATTATCCTGCTTTTTTATTGTGCTATGTATCTGCGAACACGGCGCGGGTGTCCAGTTTGTTAAACCAGAACATGCGGGGGCCGCAACACACGTCCAAAATGGTTTGCTGTAACATCACTCCCCCCTTAATGGCTATACCAGAGGCTTGGCAAGCGTTCTTAAATTTCACCTCACACTTCAGGCGACACACGTTATAAATTGCAGCCAAGTCAGATGGGTCGAATTCATTGTTGATATAATCGTCGAGTGTTTTTCTGGGTGGCATAATTAGCGAAATACTTCTCGCCTCCAGTTCGGTTAGCCCCCGGAACGACCACCAGCTCTTTATCTTTACTACCCGTCATCGATACATTAAGATTTGAATCAACCGGTATTAATACTCACCTCACGCGCAGTAAATCAGTAAAACGCGTCGTATAGCGAGGTGAGAGCATTTCTCGTTTCATTTGCCACGACTGCTCAATCCCCTGTCCGGCAAACCAGATTGTCCCGCGCCCCTTTTTATTCAGCCGATCAATCACCCTCATCAGTTCCGCACTGCCGTGCCGGGGGGCGTTGCCATCAAACAGATTCAGTTGTGCCACGCCAGAACTAAAAAAATCGCCCAACATCACACCCGCTTTTTGATAATGTTGCCCCTCTCGCCAGATAGCGTCCAGGCTGCGCGTTGCCGCACTCATAATTTCCCGTGTGTCCTGGGTCGGGATCAGCAGTTTTACCGACGCGCTGTTAGCGTAATAAGGGTCCTTTAGGGCAAATGGACTGGTTTTGATAAACACAGAGATAAATCGACAGAACTGATGCTCACCGCGCAGCTTTTCCGCCGCACGTGAGGCATAGGTGCAAATTGCTTCACGCATCGCGTTATAGTCCGTGAGTTTTTCACCAAACGATCGTGAGCAGACGATTTCCTGTTTAACCGGCGCAAACTCTTCCAACGCCAGGCACGACTCACCGCGCAATTCCCGTACGGTTCTTTCAAGAACAACGTTGAAGTGTTTGCGAATAAAACGAATGTCGGTATCAGCCAGGTCACGGACGGTTTTAATCCCCATCGCGTCCAGTTTTTTACTGATACGGCGGCCCACGCCCCACACTTCACCAACAGGGAGTGCGGCCATCAGCTTACGCTGGTGGTCAATATTTGATAAATCCACCACTCCTCGAGTCTGTTGCGGCCATCTTTTGGCGGCGTAATTCGCGAGCTTTGCCAGCGTTTTGGTCTGGGCGATGCCAACGCCAACCTGAAGTCGTGTTTTCTGTAGAATTGTGGCCCTTATTTCGAGACCAAAATCCGTCAGATCCCTACAGTTTCTTACTCCCGTCAAATCGCAGAAGGCCTCATCAATACTGTACCTTTCCACATGTGGAGAGAGGTCTTCCAGGATAGACATGACCCGGCCGCTCATATCCGCATACAGTTCATAGTTGGAACTAAAACACACCACGCCGTAGCGCCGGAACAGATCTTTCTGTTTGAAGTACGGAGCACCCATTGTCACGCCAAGCGCCCGAGCCTTCGCGCTACAGGCGATAACACAACCGTCGTTATTGGAAAGAACGACAACCGGTTTGCCTTTCAGATCGGGCCTGAATGCCATCTCACAGCTGGCATAAAACGAATTAACATCCACCAGGGCAAACATAATTAGCCAGCCGCCTTAACGATAAAGGTCACCACACCAAAGATATCCAGCGAATCCTCGCTGCTGATTATGATGGGCGCGTAGGCTCTGTTCTCTGGCCTGAGCATCACAATTGGATGCAATTGCAGACGTTTAACAGTGAATTCTCCCTCAATGGCGGCAATCACGATGTCTCCATGAGCCGGGTTTCTGGCGCTGTCGACAATCAGCAAATCACCCTCACCGATCCCCGCCCCGACCATAGAATCACCCGATGATTTAACAAAATAGGTTGCGCTGGGATGCTGTACCAGCAGGTCATTGAGATCGATACCTTTCTCAACGTAGTCCTGCGCTGGAGAAGGAAAACCACAGGGCACAAGGTCGCTGAACAGGGGAAAATGTTTCGTTTGTCGACGTTTTGCAGGCTGGAAAAACAACATAATAATCGGCCTCTCACTTAACTGTGTTTATATACAGTAGTTTTAATGAGGACGGCGATCAAGTGACGAAAGTAGCGAACTGGGTGTTGTTTAACCATCTCGTCGGTAAGCTTTTATCACGTCTGGAAAAATAATTTCTGTTTTATTCGGCAGAGGAAGACGTTCATTTAGCCGGAACGATAAAGACGAAAGGTATCTCGATTTGAAAGGGGTAAAAAAGCCCCACACTTGCGGGGCGTTACGTCAGGAACGCTTACGCGGCATCATGCGCAGCAGCGTATTATCCTTCCAGAAGTAGTGATGCATCAGGGCAGCCGCGGCATGCAAACCAATAACAAAATAGCCCAGGTTTGCCAGCGTCACGTGCCAGGACTTCAGCATCTCCACGAGGTCAAGGTTGGCTTTTGCCGCATATGGCATAACAATGCCAAATGCAATCCACGGATTCCCCCGGTTGTACATCATCACCAGACCAATAATCGGCAACGCAATAAACAACAGATAGATAACCAGATGCCCCAGATGCGCCATTCCGGTCATCATCGGTTTCGGTTTTGGCACAATCGGCGGCGCCGGATATTTCAGCCTGACCAGCAGACGCGCCACCATCAGCGTTAAAATCGTGATGCCACAGGATACGTGCACCATGTTGAACAAGGGACGATAGCTACGCGGGAAAAACCCGCGAAACTCCATGGCGCTGTAGGCCACAATGACCAACAAAAAAACCAGCCAGTGAATACCAATTTGCAGGCCAGAATACTTATTCCCCATAACACTTCCTGAATAAAAACAATAATGCGTCAACATAACGGGCTTTTGTTAAAAATTCATTAATTTTTGTTCATCCATTATCAGTCAGTTACGTTTAAGCGCAAAAACAGCTATTGCCCCGGATGCCCGACTGGACTATGCCTGGTAGGGAAAATATGTCGTACCGCCTCATCCTGACAGGAGAAAACCATGAGTAAAATTGGCATTAACGGTTTTGGTCGTATCGGTCGTCTGGTATTGCGTCGACTACTGGAGGTCAAAAGCAGCGTGGAGGTCGTCGCCATTAATGACCTGACCTCGCCCAAAATTCTCGCCTATCTGTTAAAACACGACTCAAATTACGGTCCATTTCCCTGGAGTATCGACTTTACCGAAGACGCGCTGATTGTCGACGGTAAAAAAATCGCTGTTTATGCAGAAAAAGAGGCCAAAAATATCCCGTGGAAAACCACCGGCGCAGAGATCATCATCGAATGTACCGGTTTTTATACCTCAACGGAAAAAGCCAACGCGCACCTGGACGCAGGGGCCAAAAAAGTCCTGATATCCGCCCCTGCCGGGGACATGAAAACCATTGTTTTTAACGTGAACGACGACACGATGGATGCGAACGATCGAATTATCTCTGTCGCATCGTGCACCACTAACTGCCTGGCGCCGATGGCGAAAGCCCTGCATGACAACTTCGGTATTCAACTGGGCACCATGACAACCATCCATGCCTACACGGGGACACAATCGCTGGTAGATGGCCCTCGCGGAAAAGATCTGCGCGCCTCGCGGGCGGCGGCAGAGAACATCATTCCCCATACCACCGGTGCGGCGAAAGCGATTGGCCTGGTGATTCCGGCATTGAGCGGAAAATTAAAAGGCCACGCCCAGCGCGTACCGGTGAAAACCGGATCCGTCACGGAACTGGTATCGGTATTGGGTAAAAAGGTTACCGCTGAAGAGGTTAATGACGCGCTGAAAAAAGCCACGCTGAATAATGAGTCATTTGGCTATACCGACGAGGAGATTGTCTCGTCAGATGTGATTGGCTCACATTTCGGTTCGGTATTTGATGCGACACAAACCGAGATTACCGAAGTGGGCGATCTGCAACTGGTAAAAACCGTCGCCTGGTACGATAACGAGTACGGTTTTGTGACCCAACTTATTCGTACGCTGGATAAATTTATCAAGCTCTGACGTTGTGGCGGAGGTCGAATGAACGGGATAGCCGCCAAAGTGTAAGAATTGCGCCGGGTGACGTACAAACTCACCCGGCTAAAAACTTAGGACTGCAGATAAACCACCTGCGTTTGCAGATATTCTTTCAGACCGTGTTTACCGTCTGCCCCGCCAATCCCGGACTTGCGCCACCCTGCGTGGAAGCCCTGCATTGCCTCGAAGTTTTCACGGTTAATATAGGTTTCGCCAAACTTCAGCCCCTTAATCGCTTTCATCGCCGTGTTCAGATTTTGCGTGTAAATCGATGAGGTCAATCCATAATCGCTGTCGTTGGCCATCGTCAACGCCTCTTCCAGCGTATTAAACGCCACCACAGGCAGCACCGGACCAAATGTCTCCTCGTGCATAATCGCCATCTCCTGGCGAACATCTAACAGTAATGTCGGTGGATAGTAATAGCCTTTGCCTTCTACCGCCTTACCGCCCAGCACCACTCTGGCCCCCTCCTGCACCGCTCGCGCAACTTTCTGCTCTACTCGTTCCAGCGCAGCGGCGTTAATCAACGGTCCCATCGCAATGTCATTGCGCTCAGCCGGATTGCCGAACTGTACGGCTTTCATCGCTTCCCCCAGGCGATTAACGAACTGGTCATAAATACCTTTCTGGACGTACACACGTTCGGCACAGTTGCATACCTGTCCGGTATTGATCACCCGTGAGTCAACAATTGCCTTCACGGCCAGTTCAAGGTCAGCATCATCCATCACGATCGCCGGGGCTTTCCCCCCCAGTTCCAGGCAGACTTTAGTGATGTTTTTGGCCGCTGCAGCCATAATTTTCTCGCCCGCGCCAACGCTACCGGTCATGCTGACCATTGCGACTTTCGGGTTTCCGGCCAGTTCCTGGCCGACCGTTTCACCGCGTCCAAGGACCAGATTAAATACCCCGCGCGGCAAGCCGATATCATCAACAATTTTGGCAAAAGCGATGGCATTGTTGGGCGTAAACTCACTCGGTTTAATAACAATGGTATTGCCCGTCAACAGCGCGGGGGCCAGTTTGCGAGCAATCAGGAAGAACGGAAAATTCCACGGTAGAATGCCCGTCGTCACGCCCAGAGCGCGCTTAAACAGCAGGATATTTTCGCCCGGGCGATCGCTTTGCAGGATCTCGCCTTCATAACGACGTGCCCACTCCGCCATGTAATCGATATAATCGGCGGTAAATGCGACTTCAACATCGGCCAGTTGCTGTATTTTCCCACCTTCAGCCACTATCAATGCGCTGATTTCGCTGGCGCGTTGACGGATACCCGCAGATATTTTGCGTAGCCAGTTCGCCCGTTCAATGGCAGGCAGCGCTTCCCATTCAGGCTGAGCGCGCTGGGCGGCGTCTATCGCTTTACGCGCATCTTCGGCACGTCCATCCGGAATACGTGAGATAACCTCTTCCGTGGCCGGATTGACGACATCAATCCAGGCGTCATCGTGCCAGGTCACAAACTGCCCATCGATATACATAGGATGTTGTACGGGTACTGACATGCGCTTCTCCTGTGATTGATTTGTTTTTAACAAGTAAAACTATTGTTAATTAATATCAATCATGCCTGACGAATTATCACGACAGTGACTGTTCTGTGAGCGGCTTCATAAAAGCGCCTGGCAAAGCGATAATGAAAGGAAAAAACGGGCGGGATTTATGCCCGTTTGCAGCAAAACGCTTACAAACGGGCAGCGGAGATCACAGAGAGCGGCTCTCCAGTAAGTCTGACAACGCGGTATCGCTTTTCAGTTGCTGCCAGGCTGCCTCAACGTTACCTGGAATATCCACATGCACGATAAAATCGCGGCCACAGGGACCATAGCCATTAACATCGTCCCGCAGGCGCGGCAACTCTCCGGTAATGAGCGAAAGATAGCGATCTACCGACCATAGTCCTTCGACCGTTGGCGCAAAGTCCACGCCGTCGCGCTGTTGGACCAACTCCGGGACGAATCCCGGGAAACCCAACCAGCGCGGTGCATGCGGCTCATCGCGGGTTACGCGCTGAAACGTGGCCATCGTGCGGCGTTGCATGGTCGGATCCTGTACCACAATGACGGTATGAATGCTTTCTGTCGCCTGGCTCAGTAACGCACAGCTAAATCGGGCATTCTCACCGCAGTTTGTTGACTGGTCTTCCACCCAAATCTTCTCCCCCGGAATGTGCCAGAACTGGTGAGCGATATCGGCAAGGATCGCCGCTTCTGCACGTCCGGTGGTTCGAATAATATTGTAGCGAGGATGTCGGGCAATCGCGTCATACAGAAAGCGCGTGGAATGGCCGATGCCCCCACTAATCAATAAGGGAACCTGTTGGTCTTTCGCGATCCGACAGGCGGCGTCGATGGTCGGGATCACCGCGTTCCCCGCCAGAATTACGCAATCTGACTGAACCGTGATGCCCCCCGTAAAATCGCTCTGCGCCAGCCATTGCCCTACAGTATTAATCGCCGCCAGCGTGGTCGCGGAAAGCGTCGGAAACTGACTCATATTCATGACTCCTGGTGTTTATTCTTTACCGGGTACAGAGGCCGGATGGCGGCTACGCCGTGTCCGGCCTACAGTCCCGCACAGCGTTATCCCGTGATCTGATCCATCGCCTGCAGAATACGTTTATCTGAAATAGGATACGGCGTACCAAGCTGCTGAGCAAAGTAGCTGACGCGCAGCTCTTCTATCATCCAGCGGATCTCTTTGACGTCGTCATCTTCACGGCGTGCAGGCGGCAGTTTATTGAACCATTGCTGCCAGGCCTGCTGCACACTATCCACTTTCAGCATCTGTGCGCGGTCGCGGTGTGGATCGATGGCCAGTTTTTCCAGACGCTTTTCAATAGCCTGCAAATAGCGCAACGTATCGCCGAGACGTTTGAAACCATTGCCGGTAACAAATCCGCGGTACACAAGCCCGCTCATTTGCGCTTTGATATCTGAAAGCCCTAACGCCATGGTCATATCCACACGCCCTTTCAGACGTTTATTGATATTAAACACCGCGGTCAGGATCTGTTCGACCTGCTTCGCGATATCCACCACCGTATCGTTCAGTTCAGCCCGCACCTTCTCATGCAACGCCGCAAAGCCCTCTTCCGTCCACACGGGACCACCATGGGCGTCGATCAACCGATCCACACCGCAGGAGATACAGTCGTCAATCAAATCCAGCACTTTGCCATACGGGTTAAAATACAGCCCCAGCTTGGCTTTGTTAGGCAACTTCTCGTGTAAGTATTTAATCGGCGAAGGAATATTTAACAGCAACAGGCGGCGTAAACCGCACCACATGGCCTGTTGCTGCTCCAGCGGATTATCAAACAATTTGATGGCAACGCTGTCACGCTCATCGACCAGCGCTGGCCACGCTTTTACCTTATAGTTGCCGCGTTTTTGCTCGTAACTTTCCGGAAGCTGCCCGAAGCTCCAGATATGCAACCCGCTCTGTTCGATACCGTCATCCGCCACCGCGGACAGCGTTTCCTGAACCTTACCCTTCAAGGCGTCTTTCAGATCCTGTAGCGAACGCCCTTCCTGTAGCTTCTTGTTCTTATCATCCACCACCCGGAAGGTAATTTTTAGGTGATCGGGTACCTGATCCCAATGCCAGTCATCGCGGTCAACGGTGACACCGGTCATCCGGCGCAGTTCACGTTCCAGCGCGTCCAGCAGCGGCAGTTCCAGCGGCGTCACGCGGCCTAAAAATGCCTCAGCATAGTTCGGAGCAGGCACAAAATTACGTCGTACCGGTTTCGGCAGCGACTTAATCAGGGCGATCACCAGCTCGCGGCGCAGGCCTGGAATTTGCCATTCAAAACCGCTTTCGTCGATCTGATTGAGCAGCGGCAGCGGAATATGCACGGTCACACCGTCCGCATCGGCTCCCGGTTCGAACTGGTAGCTCAAACGCAGTTTGAGATTGCCCTGGTGCCAGAAGTTCGGATAATCCAGCTTACTGATTTTTTCCGCGCCCTCTTTGATAAGCATGCTCTTTTCAAAGTTGAGCAGGTCCGGGGTCTCGCGGGAGACTTTCTTCCACCAGCTATCGAAGTGGCGGGCAGAAACCACATCATGGCTAATACGCTGGTCGTAAAACTCAAACAGCGTCTCATCATCGACCAGGATGTCGCGACGGCGCGATTTATGTTCTAACTCTTCCACCTCCGCCCGCAGCTTCAGGTTGTCACGGAAGAAAGCATGGCGCGTTTGCCAGTCCCCCTCCACCAGCGCATGACGAATGAACAGTTCACGTGACAGCGCCGGGTCGATCTGGCTGTAGTTCACCTTACGGGCGGCAACAATCGGTAAGCCGTAGACGGTGACCTTTTCTGTCGCCATGACCGCGCCCTGCGCGCGTTCCCAGTGCGGTTCGCTGTATGAACGTTTAATCAGATGCTGCGCAACTGGTTCCACCCACTCGGGATCGATACGTGCGGCAATACGTCCCCACAGGCGACTGGTTTCCACCAACTCCGCTACCATCGTCCACTTCGGCGGTTTTTTAAATAGACCGGAGCCCGGAAAGATCGAGAAGCGGGCGTTACGCGCACCGGTAAACTCCTGTTTATCGGCATCTTTCATCCCGATATGCGACAGTAAACCGGTCAACAATGCGACGTGGATTTCCCGGTATTCAGCAGGTTCGCTGTTAACCGGGATCCCTAACTCTTTTACCACCTGGCGCAGTTGCGTGTAGATATCCTGCCATTCACGTACGCGCAGATAATTAAGAAAGTCGACTTTACACTGACGGCGGAACTGGTTTGACGACAACGCTTTTTGCTGCTCGCCGAGGTAATTCCATAAGTTCACAAACGCCAGGAAATCAGACTCTTTGTCATGGAAGCGGCGGTGCTTCTCGTCGGAAGCTTGCTGCTTGTCCATTGGGCGCTCGCGCGGATCCTGAATGGACAGCGCCGAGGTGATGATCATTGCCTCACGCACACAGCCATGTTTTTGCGCTTCCAGCACCATACGCGCCAGACGCGGATCCACCGGCAGTTGCGACAGCTGACGGCCCAACGGCGTTAACTTATAAGCGGTTGCCTGTTCGTCGGTGGTTATCGCCCCCAGCTCTTCGAGCAGGCGCACCCCGTCCTGAATATTGCGTTTATCCGGCGCTTCAACAAACGGGAACGCCGCGATATCCCCCAGCCCCAGCGCGGTCATCTGCAAAATAACGGACGCCAGGTTGGTACGCAGGATCTCCGGATCGGTAAACTCCGGACGCGACAGGAAGTCGTCCTCAGAATACAGACGAATACAGATCCCTTCCGAAACACGACCGCAGCGGCCTTTACGTTGGTTAGCGGAAGCCTGTGACACCGGTTCAATCGGCAAACGCTGGACTTTAGTGCGGTAACTGTAACGACTAATACGCGCAGTGCCCGGGTCAATCACATACTTGATGCCCGGTACGGTCAGAGACGTTTCCGCCACGTTGGTGGCCAGCACAATACGACGACCGCTGTGTGACTGGAATACACGGTTCTGCTCGCTATTGGAGAGACGCGCATACAGTGGCAGCACTTCGGTGTGACGCAAATCCAGCTTATTCAGGGCATCGGCGGTGTCGCGGATTTCACGCTCGCCGCTCATGAAGATCAGTATGTCGCCCTGACTTTCACGCCCTAACTCGTCTACGGCATCAAAAATTGCCTGCAGTTGGTCACGTTCGGTATCATCTGCGTCTTCAACAATCGGTCGATAGCGTACTTCCACCGGATAGGTTCGGCCAGAGACTTCGATAATCGGCGCATTATTGAAATGCTTAGAAAAACGCTCCGGGTCGATAGTCGCCGAAGTGATGATAATCTTTAGATCCGGACGACGCGGCAGAAGTTCTTTCAGGTAGCCAAGCAGAAAATCAATGTTCAGGCTGCGTTCATGCGCTTCATCGATGATGATGGTGTCGTACTGCATTAGCAGCCGATCCTGCTGGATTTCTGCCAGCAGGATACCATCCGTCATCAGCTTAACCATGGTGTTGTCACTAACATGATCGCTAAAACGGACTTTATAACCGATACAGCCGCCCGGCTCGGTTTGCAGCTCTTCCGCGATACGGTTCGCCACAGTACGCGCCGCCAGACGACGCGGCTGGGTATGGCCGATCAGCCCTTTTACCCCGCGTCCCAGCTCCATACAGATTTTCGGCAACTGGGTGGTTTTACCTGAACCGGTCTCACCAGCCACAATCACCACCTGATGGTCGCGAATGGCTTCCAGAATATCCTGTTTTTTCTGGCTGACGGGCAGGTTTTCCGGGTAGCTGATGACCGGACGCGCCGCTTCACGCAGCACAACTTTACCGGCTGCCTGGTCGATCTCTTTTGCCATCTCCTGGTAAATGGCCTGTTGTGCATCAGGATTTTTAACCTTCTTCACGCCGTGCAAACGGCGCGCAAAACGCTGCCTGTCGCGCAGCATCAGCGAGTCCAGCTGTTGTTGCAGCATGTTGAAGGTTAATTTTGGTTGTTCTGTCATAGCGTTAAAAGGCAGAGTTCTGCCGGGTTAAATCTCTTTTAGATGATAGATATAGAGTACCACATCGGGGCTTTTTATGTGTTGTTCAATAATTTCGAACATAGGATTCGATATATTGCGCTATCACTGCGACAGGATTGTGAATAAAGTGTCAACAAGCAACGGGGCACTACCCCTTCAAACACATAAAAGGAAACACCCATGAGCAAGGTATTAGTTCTTAAATCCAGTATTCTGGCAGGGTACTCTCAGTCTGGTCAGTTGTCTGATTATTTTGTTGAACAGTGGCGTGAAAAGCACTCTGCTGATGAAATCACCGTCCGCGACCTGGCTGCAAATCCTGTTCCGGTGCTGGATGGCGAACTGGTGGGTGCGCTGCGCCCAAGCGATGCGCCGCTGACGCCGCGTCAGCAAGAAGCGCTGGCGCTGTCTGACGAGTTGATCGCTGAACTGAAAGCGCATGATGTGATTGTTATCGCCGCGCCGATGTATAACTTCAACATTCCGACGCAACTCAAAAACTACTTTGACCTGATTGCCCGTGCTGGCGTGACCTTCCGTTATACCGAGAAAGGTCCGGAAGGTCTGGTGACCGGTAAACGCGCAGTGGTGCTGACCAGCCGTGGTGGTATTCATAAAGATACGCCGACTGACCTGATCACACCGTACCTGAACGTGTTCCTGGGCTTTATCGGTATCACCGACGTGAACGTTGTCTTTGCTGAAGGTATCGCTTACGGCCCGGAAGTGGCATCTAAAGCACAGTCCGATGCGAAAGCCGCTATCGACAGCGTGGTTGCTGCCTGATAATTCACCCTCTCACCATCCGGTGGGAGGGATTCTCGGTACCTACTTCTTTGCCCGCACATGTACCTGCTTGCCGTGAATGCGATTAATATCACGCCAGATGGTGGCATATTCCCTGCACTTCGCCAGATTTTCTTCCCAGCAATGAAGTAAAAATTGTTCCGGCTCCGCGACATCCCGGCTTAACAGCTTGAACACCCAACGATTCCAGACATACCACTTGAGAAGCCACATGATTTCACTCCACGACGCGACCGGTGTTGAACTATATCAACATCAGTTTGATGCCGTGTGGCAACTATTGCGATGTCGATGAATAATCCGAATGAATGCTATACCAACTGCACGAGCCAGAAAGCCCACTGAACCGCAACCATGCAGAGCGTATGTCGATACTGTTTTAATGCGCCTGACTGGCGATCGGCCAGCGTGAGTGTCTTCAGTCGTTCACGTCGCCAGATAAAGTACAGCGCCTCTCCAGCCTGCGTATTGTTTTGTGCGGTGATCAGCGAAAAATAACGTTCGTCGAGCCATAATCGCCAACAGCCAAACCAGACTATGGCGCATAACAGGGCGATAACGGCTCGCAGTATTCCTGGCGGCGCGACAAAAAGCACCCACGCCAGCGGCGGCAGGGAAAAAAGCAGGATGAAGCGCCAGCTCGCTAACGTATGTCGCAACAAACCACTCTGAAGATCTTCACTTTCTGTTACGTCGTCACTTTCTGTTGCCATTGTTGCAGCATCTCCAGATGTTTATCTGTCAGTACCACCTGTGGCCGACTCGCCCGAATCTGCGCCACGGCGTGCCCTACCGTCGCCGCATGACCGTAACGTAACAACCACGCCGCAACCACCATCGCACTGCGCGAGAGACCTAAGGCACAGTGAACTAGCACCGCATTTTGCGCAGGCACGCTGTGCGGGTAACAGCCGAGATACACGCCAGCCACCACCGGGCTTATCGCAGGCAGACGTCGGGTAAACCAGCGCATCGACAGCCACATTCCCGCTCGCCACGGTAATGACAGCCAGTAAACGGCGGGAGGCAGTTGGCCCTGCGGATCTTTAGCCGTCACCGCTGCGCCGAATCCAGCGTAACCCCACGCAACCATCAGCAATGCCAGCGCAGGCCATAACAACCACGGCGTCAGCAATGCGGCGGTGATAAAACATAATGCTGATCCAAACAGATAACGACGCATCAGCCTCAGGCGAGCAGCATCCGGCTTACACCAGCGCCAGCGGTGTTGTTCCGGGACCAGCCAGTCAATCAGCATCCCTGTCGCCAGACCGGTAATAATATCGATAAAATGATGCTGCCAGGTGGTCAGCACGGATATAGCGATCAGTAAAAACCAGCTATCACATAGCCTGCGCCAGCCGCCGGACAGATAGCGACTGAAGTGCCGCCACAGCAGCCAGCAGAGTATGATATGCAGTGACGGCGACTGGTTATAGGGTAGATCGAACTGTTCCAGTTGTGCGAACAGCCACCCTGCCGCACCGGTCACCTCAGGACGCGTAAAACTAAACTGCAACGGAAACAGTAAAAAGCCGCCGCAGGCAATTATTGATGCCAGCACCAGCCGGAGCACCAGTCGACGCTGCTCGAAACGTGTAGTGCAAACAAACAGAGATAACCCGTAAAAAAGATCCAGACTCCAGTACGGGATGATGGTCCACGGAATAAAAGGAATGGCAGATTCCCAGGCAAAAACGATGCTGCCAACGTTGTGAAATTGAGCATCCTGCCAGGCGGTAAACTGATTCACCTTGCCGTACGTAAGGAAAAAAAAGGGGGCCAACAGCAGTAACCACCCCAGCGCCTGCCCCGTCACTTTACGCTGTTCAGGAAGCACGACGCACCGCCATGGAAACGGTAAAAATACCCCACTCATCAATCAGCTGCGCACACTTCTCAAAGCCCGCTTCGCGGACCAGCGCATCCATTTCACCCTGCGTACGCACACGCATAACCCACGCTTTACCGTCTTTATGACTGGTCAGCGACCAGGCTATCGTTTTAAGCTGCGGGTGCCAGGGCTGTCCGGTGTAAATCAATATTCCGCCCGGCGCTATCGCCTCAGCCAGCCCGGCCAGCGAATTTTTGACCAGTGAATTCTCAGGAAAAAGCTCATACAAACCGGAGACAATCCCCAGAGCAGGACGAGGTTCAAGCGCCGCCAGCTGTTCGCGGTTGAAGGCGTCGCCTTGTTCAAAACGAGCAATCTCAGCCATGCCTCTGCTGGCGATCATTTCCCGGCCTTTATTCACATTCAGTTCGCTGTAATCGCGCAGTAAAATTGAACGTACTGCCTTTTCTCCCTCCAGCGCGTCGAGCACATAACGTCCGTGTCCGGCAGCAATATCCACCACATGCACCGACATGCCCTGCTCCGCCAGCTGTGCAACCGCCTGACTAATCAGCATTTGCAGATGAATTTTACGCTGACGGATCCCTTTCCAGCCTACGCTGTTAAGGTAATTTTTATCGATTAAACGCCCCAGTGCGCTACTGCCCTGCGGCTGATTGCGATAGACGTAATCCAACGTGCTGCCAGAATCAAAACCGGTGTCAAACCCCAGACGAACACCTGCTGATTGCGTCCCCAACAGCTTCATGCCATAGCGCAAACCACGGTAGGCAATGTCGTCAAGAGAATATCGCGCAGGTCCCCCGCTGAGCATCCGCCAGGTATCTGCGCCAGGGCTCCAGCGATCTTCGTTACTGTAATCAAAACGCTGCGGCGGCATGGCGTATAGCGTAGAAATGAAGTCACGCATTTTATCGAACGCCAGATGCCGATCTTTTTCGCCCAGCGTGTCGTGGTAAAACCCCGGCAACACGTGCAGTTCCTTGAGGGGATTTCTCAGGCGCTGATAAAAATCAATTTGCGGCTGGCGATGCACAACGAAATCATCTCCGGACACCAGTAACTGCACTGGTAACGAAATGGCGGCAGCATCGCTGACAATGCGTTCCGCCGTTTTGTAGAGATCCAGCAAGATGTTCACCGCAATAGCCCGGGTGATCTGGGTATCAAGGTTAAAGCTCGCCACACGATCGACGTCATGCGTCAGGTATTTACCCTTAACATAAGAGTTGACGAAAAACAGGCCGCGCAACTGGTGCATCAATGCCAACCCCTGACGGGCAAACGGCACATACAATTTCACTTTGAAGGCCGGAGATGCCAGTACGAGTCCACGAATAGCGGGTGCGTAGTCATGTACCCAGATCGCGGCCAGTACCGCGCCAACGCTCTGCGCCACGACCACCACATCTTCCATTGCGGCATGGCTGTCTGCGGCGGCGAAACGCACAAACTCTTCGACATCCTGAACTGAACGCGCCAAAGAAGGACTATAGCCACGTTGGCCCGGAGAATGGCCATGACCTCGCGCATCCCAGGCATAAAATGTGGTATCCGGCATCGCTAACTCATCCACAATATGCTGTAGGCGCCCGGAATGTTCATGACCACGATGGAACATAACAATCACTTTTGATATCACGCCTGGGGCAGTTGCCGGCCAGTAGCGATAAAACAGTTCGGTACTGTCGCTGGTCAAAAAATGTCGTTCGTCTGGCACGCGTATATCACTCATGCAAATGTAATCCTTTAGTTTGTTGCGCCAACAGCAACAGTTGCTGTCTGAGTTCGTCCATGAAGAGAGATTTATCCCCATGAAAATACAAAGCACTGCCAATATTGACATCAATAAACAGCGGGAGCGGTATACGATTCCCTTTCGCCATGACAGATTCTGTGCCACGTAGCCAGACGGGAATAATCGGTACCTCAGGTACGTGCTGGCTCAGATGCCATAACCCTGACTTCAACGGCGATAATTTTCCAGGCTCTCCCCGCGTCCCTTCCGGAAAGAGGATCAGGATCTTTCCGTCGCGTAATGCCTGTTCACACTGCGCCAGCGGATTGGTTTCTCCGCCCTTTCGCGAGATAGGAATAATGTTGAGAATATTTAGCGCAAACCAGGCCATTGCTTTATTACGCAGGAAATAGTCAGCGGCAGCCACCGGATGAACCAATGACTGCCGGCGCAGCGGAAAGAGCGAAAGCAACGCAAACACATCCATATGGCTGTTGTGATTGGCGACAATAATTGCCGGTCCGCGGGTGGGCAAACGCTCCCGATGTCTGATACGCAGCCCCAGCCACAGCCAAATCACCGGCCAGACGATACACAGCGTAAACAGCGTTCGCAGAATTGAACTCAGCATAAGTTAGTAGCAAAAGTAGCGAATGAAATGGAAAAATACGGGGGCGGTGAAGATCAGAGAGTCAAGCCGATCGAGGATACCGCCATGGCCAGGCAGCAGTGTTCCACTGTCCTTCACGCCAATATCACGTTTGATAGCCGACATCACCACATCGCCACAAAAACCGCTAATACCGATAATAAAGCCAGCCAGTAGCGACAGCGGTATGCTTAGCGGCGTCATCAACGGTCCTAACAACGCGGCCAACAGCGTGGTGGTCGCTACGCCGCCAACCAGTCCCGCCAGCGTCTTATTAGGGCTGACTGTGGGCATCACTTTGATCCGCCCAATCGATTTGCCCCACAGGTACTGCGCGATATCGTTGAATTCCGTTAAGCCAACCAGGAACAGCACCAGCAATGCGCCGGTTTGTTTGCCGTCATCCGGCAGAACCAGCAAAAACGCGACATGGCTGAAGGCAAAAACGGTGGTCATCAGGCTCCAGTGGTGCTGCGAAGCGTAGCGCAAGAACCCCTGCGTATCGCCCGCAATGACCATTCGTACGGGTAAGAATAAGAATGCGTATACCGGGATAAACACCACAAACATGCCGTACCAATTGATGCCAATCAGCCAGTAGTTAATCGGGATAGCAATAAACATCCACAGCAGTGGCATGCGATCGGTTTGGCGCGAAGGCGTCAGCGTCAAAAACTCTTTTAGCGCCATAAAACTTACCAATGCGAAAAAAGTTAACGCCAGCCAGTTTGGGCTTAAAATAGCCAGAGAAAACAGTACGATGATTATCCACCAGGTGCGAATGCGTAGCGTCAGCTCCCGCCAGTCTTTGCCTGGACGTAGCCACACCAGCAAACCATTCACCGCTGTTGCGACCAACAACAGCGCGAAAATAACCGCGAGGGATTTTTCCAGCAGCATCATTTCACGCCCTCTTCGCGTAATGCACTTTTACAGCGGTTAATCACTGTCCAGATCAGCAAAAATATGGCTACCCCAAAGAGGATATTGTTCCACTGCACTAGCTGCGGCCAAAGCGAGAGCGCCAGCCCCCACGTACCAAATACCAGCGCTCTGTCGCTTTTACCCAACGGCCCGGCATAGCTGCGGACGCCATTAATCGTTTGCGCCAGAACGCCACAGAACTCCGTCATCACCGTACAGAACAGCATCACGATAACCATCAGTCCGTTGCTGCCTGGAAGCAGCATAAATGGCAGATAAAGCGCAAGATCGGAAAGAATATCTCCACTCTCATTAAGAATGGCCCCAAGGCGTGATTGTTGATTGCATTCACGCGCCAACATGCCGTCCAGCGCGTTAAGCGCCATCCGTATAAACAATACGCCAGGCAAGAGAATAAAATATTGAGGATGGGGAAAAACGACCAGCACGGCGCCGGTCACAATAGAAAGCGCCATCGCGGCAAGAGTAACGTGATTTGCTGTGACGCCTTTTTTATGAAGCCTGAACATTAATGGGCGTAAAAGCGCCTGAAAAGCGGGCTTTATCTGATAAAGCGTCATCATCACTCCTTGATAATAATTGAGTGAACTATAGTGTATTAATTAATCGCTGCCGCCTATTACTTTTTAGCGAGACAATTGAAAATCGGATTTTATAAACAACAATCCATTATTTTTTCAACCACTTACCGTTTATACCTTGCACATACTCCCCCGGTTTAGCGCGAGCAACTAACTTCTGCCCGGCCATTTTTGCCACTTCGTCTGGCGGAATATTATTGCTCTCAGCCAGCTGCTGATAACTGGCGCTTCGCGCCTTATTAATCTCACTCACCAGCGCCTGCGTTTCAGCATCGGTTTGTAATGCCACCAGATAACCATTAAGTGTTTCCCCCACCCGCCCCTGGGTTCTGGCTTCATTCAGGGTCAACGCCCACGCATTGCTGGTGATAAAACTCAGCGCCACCAGGATCGCTGCAAGCTGTTTTTTCATCATTACCTCAGAACAGATCGCTGCGCGATTTCAATAAGCTCTCAACGTCTTTATCAACTTTGATATGGATTTCATGCTCAATTTTGACGTTCATATTAATCGTGATCGGCTCTTTTGGCGCAGCCACTTCGATTCTTGGGGTACAACCTACCACCAGAGATGAAGCCAGCAAACTCAGCATGGCGGCTATCGTTTTCATTGTTGTTCCTCACATTCCTTGCCTTCCAGGCAATGGGTTTCCGGCAGCGCTGCATTTTGCTCAAGCCATGCCTGTAAATTGTCACCAAAACGCAAACTGCGCCATAGCGTAAAGATGTTTTCCTCGTGGGTGTAATTCAAATTAACCGTACCCACTTTGCCATCGACTCGACTATTGCCAGTAACGGTTGCCTGCATCGTTAAGACGCCCAGGTTATCCAGGTTTATTTTCGTCCAGGAATGGGTTATTTCCATATAGCGCAGCCAGTTAATTGCCGCGCCAGCCGCCATATTATCTTTAACGACGGCATCCGCCGTGTCTTTATCAATGCGCAGCGTCATTGGGCCTGGGTTGGTTAACCAGCCGTCTTTGATGATCCACTTTTCGTTATCTAACCATAATGGCAACGCGCCACTGACCGGACCCGACATGGCGAATTGCTTGGGGTTAACCGCGCTAATAAACTCGCTGGAGGAGATATTCTGCACCCGTAATAAGGCTGGGTCGTGCTGTGGCATCCGCAGTTGCTGCATGATGACTTTGCCTCCCAGCAGTTCGGCGCTGACATCGCTCAGCAGTAATGGATTGCCTTCACTCCAGGGGTACGCGCCCTGCAGATCGGCAGTAATATTTTTCACCGTCACCTGATTCACGACTTCCGCAATACGCAGTGAAACAGGCCCACGCGTACCCAGTTGCCATGCGCCTTCGCTAAACCGAAACGGCAAGATAAAATCGACGCCATTAATTTGGTTATCAGGCATCCAGGCGCTACCGCCTTTTAATACCCCATGACCGCCTGCTTCAAAGCCCTGTTCCGGCGCGGCCGAGAATGCGACCTGCGCATAGAGATCACCTTCACGCAGTTTCATTTTCCAGTCAGGCGGGATCAGCGGCTGGAACACGGTGAGTGATTGTTTTGGCCACCAGGCCTGCCCGCGCAGACGGATCCCGTCCCAACGACCATTTAGCTGTACGGGGCCAATCGCACCCGCATGAAGCTGGCCCTTGAACTGGAAAATCGTCGGGTCGCTGCCTTCCACGCTGAACTTTAGCGTTGAGGGAGGTAAGACGCTTCCGCCGGTGAAGACGGTTTTTCCTGCGTCCAGTGATAGTGCGCCGCTAAACGTCGGTTTGGTCGCGTCCCGTACCCAGACGATCGGCTCATCCATTACCAGGCGTGGATTTTCCACCGTCATGGTGCCGTATTGCAGGTGATCAAATCCGGTGGAGAGATCAAAGAGCTTCAGCGTGTTGTCATGCCATTCCCCCTTACCCGCCACGTCCCAGCGAGCATGCATCGGCGTAAAGCTGCCTTCGCCCCAGTAGCGCCATTGCCAACGACCGGCATCAGGAAGAAAATCATTTGCCAGACCATCCAGATGCAGTTCAAAGCCCCCCATCAGGTTTTCATGCGCACGCAAAATAGCCTGTAGACGGCCATCCACCCCGCGTTGTGTTACCTTTACGCCCGCCAACGGCCAACGAATCTCGTCAATATCCAGCGAATCAATTACCCGCCCCCGCGAACGCAACAGCGCCCCTGGCTCAAACGCCAGTTGTGGATCGTTCAGGCTACCGGTGAGTTTGGCGGGTAATTTTGCGTAGAAGATCAGATCGCCCTGTTTCGCTTCGCCGATCAGCTGTAACGGCATCTCGTTATTATCGATACCCAACTTACCTGGCCCCAGCGTTAAAACGGCATTTCCTTTACCTGCATCGCCTTGCGTCAGAATGTTCAGACGCCCGCTCACCACGGCGTTTTCCAGCCCTGCCTGCCAGTTTTCAACTTTCATGCCCAGCCGCCCGCTTAGCGGGAATCCCTGATAAGGCCAGTTCCAACGACCATCGCTGATGGTCAACTGCTGGCGGGTTATTTCCCACGGAAGATCGAGCAGTGGATCGGCACTATCCCGCGCCATGACGATCAGTTGTCCGCTGTTTTCTTGCCACTCCAGTTCGGCATCCACAAGCGTGGGTTCCTGCGGCAAGCTCAGCGTCGCAACGGCATGACCGCTCACTGGTAACCCATCCGGAACCAGCGGCATAGTAAATTCACCGACCAGTTTTACCGGCGGTTGCCCTTCAAATGCAGCGACATCCAGCTCATTTACCGTGAGATTTTGCCCATGCAGACGCCCCTGGAATTTAACCTTTTCACCCTGGTAGCGCAGTTGCTGAGTGGCGGGCGTTAGCGAAAGCGACAGTTTCCCCTGCCATTCCTGCCAGGGAGAAAGAATAAGTTTGTCGATGTTAATCCAGGTATTGGGCAGCATCGATTGCCATTCAGCCAGCGTTTTGGGTGCTGCCGGAGACGCTTCTGTCTGCGGTAATTTGGCCAGGCAAGCGGAATCCAGCTCAATTGTCCCAACATTGAGCAACCAGCGGCTGGGATGGGACAGGTCCGCCTGAGTAATGCGCGCCAGCGGGCAATCATCGACCAGATAGCGGAGTTCCGGGATATGCAGCCCATGCCGTGTCAGCCGTGGACTCTCATCCAGCGCGATACGTGTCCCCACAGGTAACCAGACGCCCACCAGGGTCGGGACCCACAAGCCAAGCGTCATCACCAGCGTCAGCGGCACGAGAATCAATAATAAAAGGAGTGCCAGAACGGCTTTATATTTACCCTTCATGGGTAGTTAATATCCTGATTTAGCAAAATTTAAGCCGGTTTAGGCCTGTATTGTGGCATGTTTAACTAAACATGCCCACCTTAAGAATAGATGCCATTGAAATATATGTAATATTTATAGGTTGTGGGTAATAAAAAATAGTGGTCTCTCAGGGAGGTACTCCTGTACCATATCCGTCAGTAACGCAGAAAACCGACCATTTTTTTCCCTATTCGTCCTATGCCGTGCCTCATTTCTGGTGAAAGGCAATGCCCAATAATTTGTCGAGTACAATATTAACCAGCGAAATAGCAATCTTCTCAACCTGAGCTCTTGCTGTAATTGCCACCGTATTTTTATATTGTCGCAGTAGTTGATCTCTGGCGTAGAGCAACGCCTCCAGTTCACTGTCACTCAGTTTTCCCTGCCCACGAAGACGCAGCCAGTATGCAACTTTCTTACCGGTATCGTTTATTACCTCATTCGTATCTTTTGCAGCTGAGAGCAAGAGCGCTTTCAGTTGTTCTTTAATGGATTCAGCAACCTCATTTTTAATCGCATTCATGGCATCATCAATATCTGACATTTTTCATCCCCTATTTTACAACAGACCCCACGCGGGAGCTTTCTCCCCGAATGGCCAGATCGTAGTTCAACTTAACTACATCGATTTTTTCGTTCACATAGGCGACGCTAAATAACTTTTTATCCTTCATCGCCATTCGGCAATCACTCTCAAAGACATTATCGAGGTAATGAATAGCCCGTACACGTGAGTCATCATGCTTGCCTGCAGCATATTCAGTCGCTTCACGGAACTTGAGGTCCCCGGTATCGCAGGTAGCCTTTACCTTAGTTTCATCAAAGGTATTCCCGGGTTTAGCTGTATTATCTTCGAGAAATTTAAGGTGGAACGCCTTCAAATTTGTGAAGTTCTGGTACGCTCCTGCATCGTAGTGTGAAACGAATAAGGCACACCCACTCAGTAAAAGGAAAGTGCACAACATCATCCGGGCAGCGGAATTAAGCACTATATTAGATCGTTTCATTTTTCACTCTCCGCGATACCCCATGATGGCAAACAGCGTTTCCCCTCCTTGTACATCGCTGGCAAGGAACCCGTCGGCGGTGAGCGCCAACGGGCGTCGCGTCACCGAATTACCAACATTACCGCCAATAATTTCAATCTCATTAGTGCCAACGGAAACAACTAAGTCGGTGTGACTACTGTAGTTGCCCAGATGCTGATGATCGTAATCAACGACTTTGTCGGGATCTCTGTCCCAACAGACTAAATCCCCCACCTGCGGTTTATGCTCATTCAGCCTGTATCCCCAGTACAACGCTTTGGCATTGCCCTGATTTCTGTCGCGAATCGATTTGCTGATGTACGTCGCATGCGAAGCGGAGTAGGAAAAACGCTCCCCCGCGCCAGCCTGACGCATGGCCCATGAAATAAACGCCGCCGACCACGGCCAGTCATGATCTCGCCCGTCCAGATCGTCCCGCCCGATTTTTGCCCAATACAGGCCAACACGTTGCCACCAGCCATCCTCACCCTCTTTGTGTCCGGAATGAAGAAGGCCACCATTGCGGTTGTAGCGCTGCTCGCCAAAAAACAGCCACTCGTCAGTTGCGATCGACGCGGCGTTATCCGCAAAACCAGAGACGGGTGTTTCCTCGCCAAAATACGGAACGCTGGGTTGTTCCACCGGAGGTAGCGACGTCTGAGTGATTGATATATCAGGTGATGGCCCGACGAGTATACCGTTGGCATTAATGGGGACCTGTGAAAGATCCCAGTTGCCGCGATCTATTTCAAATCGCAAACATTTTGTACGATAAACGGTAGGATGAAGTTCGGGGTTGCTATGGTTGGCTAACCATGAATTTCTCACTTCAACATACTGGGAAATCCAGGTATGTTCATCACCCCCGCTGGCTGGAGGCACTTCACGAAACTGGGCGCGCAAGAACGTCAAAATAGCGCCGCTATGAACAAATGAGTCATAGATGACCAGAAGTGAAAGCGCATCTTTAAAACCAAAGTCCTGTGCCCATTTCAGCGCAGGCAGATAGTAGCGCTCATCAAAGAACCGATCCTGTACCGATTTCATTATCGGATCATCGCGCCCTGCTCGTCGTAATAAGTCTTTAAACGGTTCATTGTCAACCAGTGCGATATTACCTATCTTTGGAACAAACGGAGCAATATCGGCACTGAATCGCCCATTTTCATTAACGTAACGGGTCACCAGATCCTGCAATTTGCTGTATTCCGTAGTTTGTGAACGACCGTAAGTGATCTGCCTGATCCCGTGAGGGCCATCATGGAATATCGCGATAGCCGAGTAATCACCTTCGGCCGAGCCGGTTTCAAACGCATTCAGGACTCGTTCACAGAGACTTTTCTGTGCTGGCGTAAGTATCATAAAACCACCCTTTATCGATATTAATGGCTGTTCTTACCGCTATTTTTTCGTACTGTCGGGTTTATCCGGTTCCGCTGGCTTTGGCCCAGTGGAACGGACCTGCATTACGCGTTGAAGAATGTCGAACCAGAAAGGACCGCCGAGAGAGACAGCGAAAACAGTGATCAGTAAACCCACGACTTTCGTAAGCCAGGCCTTCCAATCGTCCGGCCACGTCTTCCATCCCAGTTCGAGTCCAGCAGATTTCAAATCTGCAACGGCATCGTCATATTTTTTAGAGGCTGTTTTTACTGCTGCTGTTGGCAGTTGTGTACAGTAATCCGTCATGTTGTTATTCACGCATTGAGTTTGTTTTTTTGCCTCATCGACTTTTTGTTGGGCGAGTGTCACCAATTTTTCTCGTACTGCAGAATCGGAGGCCAGCACCATCGAAAGATTCAGGCTGTCAATATTTCCGCCTGCCACGAGGAGTACAGCGATGATGAAAGTCATGAATTGAGTTCTGCGTTTGTACCAGCCGGAGGAACGGTCCATTACCGCATCAAACTGTTTTGCAACCGCATCGCGAAAGCTGACTGCATCATTGCCTGCCTGAGCCACCAATGTTTCGAGAATGCCTTTAATACGATTACTTTCCGCAGTACCCGGCAGTGAACTGATTCCGGAAGAAATCGTTGTCATTGCGTTTTTCCCCACCACCAACGCTTCCACAACCCGGGCAACTATTTCAGAGGGAATATAAGAAGGACGCCCATGTTTGCCTTGGCTAAGCGATTGAACCATTGGATGCTCAAAAAATTGGGTAATAAATTGCTCATCAGGCGCTAACTCTCCTGAAAACAATTCATCCAGTGCCGCGACAAGGTTTTTACTACGCAGATTGGTCCAGGCTGAAATCGCTTCAACAATGGCGGTGCATGCTATTGCAAAGACGAAATAAATGGTCATCAACCCAATCAGAACATCGAGTGTCTCAAGCCCAAACATACCGTTTTCCTCACTACCACAAGTGTCAGGTCAACCGGAAGCTGAAAGTCGCGCAGATTCCTCCCTGAGAATATGGCTCTCATGCGGTGAATGATCGGTAAGAGGTTCGTCGTAAATGAAGATGACAAATCACTCAGAAGTCGCACGCCGTCCGGGGAAGTAAAAACAGTTGTTGAAATCGCGTAACCTGCCCACACTAACAAAAGATACGCTTCCAACATTCATTACTTCTATGACTATCAATAACTTTTTAGATTTTGTAAAATAATTTGAATTGAACTAATGTGACGTCAAAATCACTGGAGAAAGTCTTATGAAACTCGCCATCTATAGTACAAAACAGTACGACAAAAAGTATCTGCAGCAGGTTAACGAGGCTTTTGGTTTTGAACTTGAATTTTTTGACTTTCTGCTGACGGAGAAAACAGCTAAAACAGCCCATGGTTGCGAAGCGGTATGCATCTTCGTCAACGATGATGGCAGCCGACCGGTTCTGGAAGAACTGAAAAAGCTGGGTGTGAAATATATCGCCCTGCGCTGTGCCGGGTTCAATAACGTCGATCTCGACGCGGCAAAAGAGCTGGGTCTGCAGGTGGTACGCGTCCCGGCCTATTCGCCTGAAGCCGTCGCTGAGCATGCGATTGGCATGATGATGACCCTGAACCGCCGTATTCATCGCGCGTATCAACGTACCCGTGATGCCAACTTCTCTCTTGAAGGGCTGACCGGCTTTACCATGTATGGCAAAACGGCTGGGGTGATCGGTACCGGTAAAATCGGTATTGCTGCGCTGCGGATCCTGAAAGGTTTTGGTATGCGCCTGCTGGCGTTCGATCCCTACCCAAGCGCCGCGGCTCTGGAATTAGGCGTGGAATATGTCGATCTTAAAACGCTGTTTGCTGAGTCCGACGTTATCTCCCTGCACTGCCCGTTAACGCCGGAAAATTATCATCTGCTCAATCAGGAAGCCTTTGAGCAAATGAAAAACGGCGTGATGATTATTAACACCAGTCGTGGGGCGCTGATCGATTCACAAGCGGCTATCGATGCTCTGAAAAACCAGAAAATTGGCTCTTTGGGAATGGACGTATATGAAAACGAACGCGACCTGTTCTTTGAAGATAAATCCAATGATGTGATACAGGATGATGTGTTCCGCCGTCTGTCAGCCTGTCATAACGTGCTATTTACCGGGCATCAGGCGTTTCTGACCGCCGAAGCGTTGACCAGCATTTCTGAAACGACTCTGCAAAATCTGAAACAAATCGCCAAAGGCGAAACCTGTCCAAATGCCCTCTTCTAATCCTTGTGCCCCCCTGGCTTTAGGGGGGCATTTTCAGATAATTGCCGATGATAAAATAGTCAGTATCATTATTATATTAAATGTATTCCGGTCACGAACTTAGAGAATTTTAATGAAGAAAGTTGTCACGTTAATTGCCCTCAGCACGCTGATGGCCGGCTGTGTGAACAGTGGAAAAGTTTCCGTCAATCGCGACCAGTTACAGCATCACCGTTTCGTTTTGCAGAGCGTGAATGGTAAAGCTGTTACCGTCGCCAACAACCCACCCGAATTGAGTTTTGGCGAAAACATGACGGTATCGGGAAAGATGTGTAATCAATTCCACGGTCAGGGCAAGCTGTCCGACGGCGAGTTGAAAGTGAAAGATATGGCAATGACCCGCATGATGTGCGCCGATCCACAGCTTAACGCGCTCGACGGCATCGTCAGCGAAATGTTTAAGCAAGGCGCACAGGTCGATTTGACTGCTGACCAGTTGACACTGGCGACGGCAGAACAAACGCTGACGTATAAACTTGCGGATTTAATGTAATAAACGCGGTGGCTCAATAGCTCCCGCAGCTTCCGGCGGCAAGCGACTGTTCACTACAGCGTTTGCCGTTGGGTAGCGCACACATCCCGATGGCTGAGCCATCCAGTTGACGGGCCACGGAGAGCGAACCACCAATCATGGCGCAATTTGCCTCTCCGGAACTGGACATTGCTGCCTTCATGCCCGGTGCGACATGTGCTGCGGTTGCCTGCTGAACAGGTTCACTGCTACACGCCGATAATAATAACGCGGCACACCCTACCCAAAACGCTGCGCGCATCTTACTCCCCTCTGAATATTAACCAAACGACACAGCCATAAATAATAGGCAGCAGACACACTGCCGTCGAGAGGCAAACCACGCATTTATGCGCGCTGTTTACATTTTCTGGCAATTTTTTGCCTGCTCCTTTGATCAAATCATTCATTCTCTTTATTCCAGGGACACAAAAGCGAAAATGCGCCTGAATGGCTTTTGCTAAAATAGAAGGATAATTACAGGATTCGCCGCTGTTACGCGAGTCCCTCTTTTTGCGCAATGTAAGGGTGTCAGTATGCAAACAATTGACGGTAATGGTGCGGTTGCTTCGGTCGCATTTCGTACCAGCGAAGTTATCGCCATCTACCCGATTACGCCCAGTTCGACGATGGCTGAACAGGCGGATGCCTGGGCTGGAAATGGGCTGAAAAACGTATGGGGGGATACTCCTCGCGTCGTAGAAATGCAGTCAGAAGGCGGTGCGATTGCGACCGTTCACGGCGCGTTGCAGACCGGTGCGCTCTCTACGTCCTTTACCTCATCGCAGGGCCTGTTACTCATGATCCCAACGCTGTACAAACTGGCCGGTCAGTTGACCCCGTTTGTACTGCACGTTGCGGCACGTACGATTGCGACTCACGCGTTATCGATCTTTGGCGATCATTCCGACGTGATGGCGGTACGTCAGACGGGATGCGCGATGCTGTGCGCCAGCAGTGTTCAGGAAGCACAGGACTTTGCGCTAATTTCGCAAATGGCCACCCTCAAAAGCCGGGTCCCGTTTATTCATTTCTTTGATGGTTTCCGTACATCGCATGAGATCAACAAAATTGTGCCGCTGGCCGATGACACGATCCTCGGACTGATGCCTCAGGCGGAGATCGATGCTCACCGCGCTCGGGCGCTAAATCCAGAGCATCCGGTTATCCGCGGTACATCAGCGAATCCGGACACCTACTTCCAGTCACGCGAAGCGACCAACCCGTGGTACAACGCGGTTTACGATCATGTAGAACAGGCGATGAACGACTTCGCCGCAGCAACGGGTCGCCAGTACCAGCCATTTGAATATTACGGCCATCCGCAGGCAGAACGCGTCATTATTTTGATGGGCTCGGCGATTGGCACCTGTGAAGAAGTCGTCGAAGAACTGCTGGCTCGCGGCGAGAAAGTTGGCGTGCTGAAAGTGCGCCTGTTCCGCCCATTCTCTGCCAGACATTTGCTGCGCGCCCTGCCGGAAACCGTACGGAGCATCGCCGTTCTGGATCGCACCAAAGAACCCGGCGCGCAGGCAGAACCATTATACCTGGATGTCATGACCGCACTGGCGGAAGCGTTTAACTGCGGCGCGCGAGAAACCTTACCGCGAGTGATTGGCGGACGCTATGGTCTTTCGTCCAAAGAGTTTGGACCCGACTGCGTCATGGCGGTCTTTAATGAGCTGAATAGCGCGAAACCAAAACCACGCTTCACGGTCGGTATCTATGATGATGTCACCAACCTGTCATTGCCTTTGCCAGAAAACACCCTGCCCGGCACCGCTAAGCTCGAAGCGCTGTTTTACGGCCTGGGTAGCGATGGCAGCGTGTCGGCCACCAAAAACAATATCAAGATTATCGGTAACTCTACGCCGTGGTATGCGCAGGGTTATTTCGTCTATGACTCGAAAAAAGCAGGCGGCCTGACCGTTTCCCACCTGCGCGTCAGCGAACATCCCATTCGCTCAGCGTATCTGGTTTCACAAGCCGATTTTGTCGGCTGCCACCAGTTGCAATTTATCGATAAGTATCAAATGGCCGAGCGCCTGAAACCAGGCGGTATCTTCCTGCTTAATACCCCGTATAACGTGGATGAAGTCTGGTCGCGTTTGCCGCAGGAAGTTCAGGCTGTACTGAATCAAAAGAAAGCCCGTTTCTACGTCATTAATGCGGCCAAAATCGCCCGTGAGTGTGGTCTGGCGGCGCGTATAAACACCGTGATGCAAATGGCGTTCTTCCACCTGACGCAAATCTTACCCGGCGACAGCGCGTTGATCGAATTGCAGGGTGCGATTGCGAAAAGCTACAGCAGTAAAGGACAGGATCTGGTCGAACGTAACTGGCAGGCATTGGCTCTGGCGCGTGAATCCGTCGCCGAAGTGGTCCTGCAGCCGGTTGATCCGCATAGCGCCAACCGCCCACCGGTGGTTTCTGATGCCGCACCAGATTTCGTGAAAACCGTCACCGCAGCAATGCTCGCCGGTCTGGGTGATGCGCTTCCCGTTTCCGCGCTGCCGCCAGACGGTACCTGGCCAATGGGCACCACGCGTTGGGAAAAACGTAATATCGCCGAAGAGATCCCCATCTGGAAAGAAGAGCTGTGTACGCAATGTAACCACTGCGTTGCCGCTTGCCCGCACTCGGCAATCCGCGCCAAAGTGGTTTCCCCAGAAGCGATGGAAAACGCCCCTGCCAGCCTGCACTCTCTGGATGTGAAATCACGCGATATGCGTGGTCAGAAATATGTTCTGCAGGTCGCGCCAGAGGATTGCACCGGTTGTAATCTGTGCGTCGAAGTGTGCCCGGCGAAAGATCGTCAAAATCCAGAAATCAAGGCCATCAATATGATGTCGCGCCTTGAGCATGTTGAAGAAGAAAAAGTTAACTATGACTTCTTCCTCGATCTGCCGGAAATTGATCGCACCAAACTGGAACGTATTGATATTCGCACCTCGCAGCTGATTACGCCGTTATTTGAATATTCCGGCGCCTGCTCTGGCTGTGGTGAAACGCCGTATATCAAACTACTCACTCAGCTGTACGGTGACCGGATGTTGATTGCGAATGCCACCGGGTGTTCATCAATTTATGGCGGTAACCTGCCCTCAACGCCCTACACCACAGACGCCAATGGGCGTGGGCCAGCATGGGCAAACTCGCTGTTTGAAGATAACGCCGAGTTTGGCCTGGGCTTCCGTCTGACGGTGGATCAACACCGAGTGCGCGTTATGCGTCTGCTGGAGCAGTTTGCCGATAACATCCCGGCTGAACTGAATGACGCGCTGCATGCAGAAGCCACGCCGGAGGTTCGTCGTGAGCAAGTAGCGGCCCTGCGCCAGCACCTGAAAGATGTCGAAGGCGCACAGCAGTTGTTAACCGATGCCGACGCGCTGGTTGAGAAATCCATCTGGCTGATTGGCGGTGATGGCTGGGCCTACGATATTGGCTTCGGCGGGCTGGATCACGTCCTGAGTCTGACCGAGAACGTCAATATTCTGGTGCTGGATACCCAGTGTTACTCCAACACGGGCGGACAAGCATCAAAAGCCACGCCTCTTGGGGCTGTCACTAAATTTGGGGAGCACGGCAAACGTAAGGCTCGTAAAGATCTTGGTGTCAGTATGATGATGTACGGGCATGTTTATGTCGCGCAGATTTCCCTGGGTGCCCAGTTGAACCAGACGGTGAAAGCTATTCAGGAAGCGGAATCCTATCCGGGGCCGTCGCTGATTATCGCGTATAGCCCTTGCGAGGAGCATGGTTATGATCTCGCGTTGAGCCACGATCAGATGCGTCAGCTCACGGCAACCGGATTCTGGCCGCTGTATCGCTTTGATCCGCGTCGTGCTGACGAAGGTAAACTGCCGTTGGCGCTGGATTCTCGCCCGCCGTCAGATGCACTGGCTGAAACTTTACTTAACGAGCAGCGCTTCCGCCGCTTAAATGCCCAACAGCCTGAAGTCGCTGAACAGCTGTGGAAAGACGCAACAGCCGATCTGCAAAAACGCTACGATTTCCTGGCGCAACTGGCAGGTAAAGCGGAAAAGAGCGGAACCGAGTAATACGCTTAGCTCAGCGTTAAAGTGGAACGAAAAAAAAGCCCGAACAGTTGTTCGGGCTTGTCAATTTATTCGCTGGCTAATTAATATTGGCTATCAATACGTCAACGAAAAAATAAAACGTGACAATAAAGGCATATAACACGCGCAGAATAGCTCAACAAAATTCACTTGTATAATTTTTATTTTATATATTTTTAATAAACACATTCATTGAAATTATCACTGTTTCTGTGGAATTATTTATTTAAGGTTTTACTTAAGACGTAACAATTCATATTTATCTCTTTACGGAACTTCTCCTTTAGCATGCTTTTACTCCCTACATGGGTAGTCACAGGTTAAATAAAAAAACTAAAGGATTATTTCAATGAACAGAAAAGTACTGGCTCTCGTAATTCCTGCCCTGCTGGCTGCAGGCGCGGCTCACGCTGCTGAAGTTTATAATAAAGACGGCAACAAATTAGACCTGTATGGCAAAGTAGACGGTCTGCATTACTTCTCTGACGACGCGAACAGCGATGGCGATCAGACTTATATGCGTATGGGCTTCAAAGGCGAAACCCAGGTTAACGATATGATCACCGGCTATGGCCAGTGGGAATATCAGGTGCAGGCTAATACCACAGAAAATGATAAAGGTAACTCCTGGACTCGTCTGGCCTTCGCAGGTATTAAAGTTGGTGACTATGGCTCATTTGACTACGGTCGTAACTACGGCGTACTGTACGACGTAGAAGCCTGGACCGATATGCTGCCAGAATTCGGCGGTGACTCCTACACCAAAGCGGATAACTTCATGACCGGTCGTGCGAACGGCGTAGCGACCTACCGTAACACCGACTTCTTCGGTCTGGTTGACGGTCTGAACGTTGCGCTGCAGTACCAGGGTGCCAACGAAAATCAGGTTACCAACGAGCAGGAAGGCACCAATAACGGTGGCGACCGTAATGTGAAGAATTCCAACGGTGACGGTTTCGGTATCTCCTCTACCTACGATCTGGGTATGGGCGTAAGCTTCGGTGCTGCCTATACCTCTTCTGACCGTACCAACGAGCAGGTGAACCATTCTACCGCAGGCGGCGATAAAGCTGACGCGTGGACTGCTGGCCTGAAATACGATGCGAATAACATCTACCTGGCAACCATGTACTCCGAAACCCGTAATATGACCCCGTACGGCGGCTCTAACGGTAGTGATTACACTATTGCCAACAAAACTCAGAACTTTGAAGTTACTGCGCAATACCAATTCGATTTCGGTCTGCGTCCGGAAGTGTCTTTCCTGATGTCTAAGGGTAAAGATCTGAATATGCCTGGTAATGCTGCAAGCCCTGCTGGAACTACTGGCGATAAAGATCTGGTTAAATATGCTTCCGTTGGTGCTACTTACTTCTTCAACAAAAACTTCTCCACCTATGTTGATTACAAAATCAACCTGCTGGACGAAGACGACAGCTTCTATGCTGGCAATGACATCTCTACCGATGACACTGTAGCTCTGGGTATGGTTTACCAGTTCTAATTTTGTCAGCCCGCCGGCAACGGCGGGCTTTCTTTCTGTTATCGCAATTCTGTTTTATCCAGATCAAAACATTATATCTGTTGCTTCAAAACACATCCCTGATAGATGATATATTGCATAAAGACCTGTAGTAGAGGATACCTGCAATGAATCATCACCCTGTAAAATCATCCCGTATTGCATCCGTCGGTTATGACGAATCCTCTCACACGCTTGAAATTCGCTTTCATCAATTGTCTACCCTGCAATACCAGCATGTTCCTGCCCGTATTTTTCGTGATTTCCTGAGCGTCGTCTCTAAAGGTCGATTTTATGATGGGGTAATAAAAGGAAAATTCCCTGAAATCAAAATAAAGTGATGCCAAAATGTGATCTTTGTCATTGTACATAAAGTGCCATTACGCGGTAAGCTTTAGATGGATACTTAAACAGGAGGTTTTATGAACAGAACGATTCTTGTACCCATCGATATTTCAGACTCAGAATTAACTCAACGCGTTATTGCCCATGTTGAAGCAGAAGCAAAAATTGACGATGCGCAGGTCCATTTTTTGACCGTTATTCCGTCACTGCCCTATTATGCTTCCCTGGGACTGGCCTACTCGGCAGAGTTGCCGGCCATGGACGATCTGAAAGCCGAAGCGAAATCTCAACTGGAAGAGATTATCAAGAAGTTCAATATCCCAACGGACAGAGTGCACGTTCATGTCGCGGAAGGTGCGCCGAAAGATAAAATTCTGGAGATGGCTAAAAAATTACCGGCTGATATGGTCATTATCGCTTCTCACCGACCTGACATCACCACTTACCTGCTGGGTTCTAACGCCGCAGCCGTGGTGCGTCATGCGGAGTGTTCAGTTCTGGTTGTCCGCTAAGCTGTCTGGCCCGCACATCGTGGCGGGCTTTTTGTTTTCCCCTTCATACCCCACGATTCCTGTCCTAAATGTGCTGACATTTTTCCCGCTTATCCGTACCATACACGCCACAGTTTTTATATCAGACTTCTTTTGCCGGACTATCCGGCGTGATGCATACTCTTCTGATGCCACAATATGAATTGAGCCTCTATTAAATGTCGCAAAATCAAGATATTAGCAAGAAAGAACAATACAACCTGAACAAATTGCAAAAACGTCTGCGTCGCAACGTGGGCGAAGCGATTGCCGACTTCAATATGATCGAAGACGGCGATCGCATTATGGTGTGCCTTTCCGGAGGGAAAGACAGCTATACCATGCTGGAGATCCTGCGTAATTTGCAGCAAAGCGCGCCGATCAGTTTTTCCTTAGTTGCGGTTAACCTCGATCAGAAACAACCTGGCTTCCCGGAGCATATTCTGCCGGAGTATCTGCAACAGTTGGGCGTTGAGTATAAAATCGTCGAAGAAAATACCTACGGGATCGTCAAAGATAAAATTCCTGAAGGTAAAACGACCTGCTCGCTCTGCTCTCGCCTGCGTCGCGGCATTCTGTACCGCACGGCAACCGAGTTAGGCGCCACCAAGATTGCGCTCGGCCACCATCGTGATGACATCCTGCAAACACTGTTTTTAAACATGTTCTACGGCGGGAAAATGAAAGGTATGCCGCCGAAGCTGATGAGTGATGATGGTAAGCACATCGTGATCCGTCCACTGGCCTACTGCCGTGAGAAAGATATTGAGCGTTTCTCTGAAGCGAAAGGTTTCCCGATTATTCCGTGTAACCTGTGTGGCTCACAGCCTAACCTGCAACGTCAGGTCATCGCCGACATGCTACGCGACTGGGACAAACGCTATCCAGGCCGCATTGAAACCATGTTCAGCGCAATGCAGAACGTTGTACCTTCTCATTTGAGTGATATCAATCTGTTCGATTTTAAAGGCATTAAACACGGCTCAGAAGTTGTGGACGGTGGTGATTTAGCGTTTGACCGCGAAGAGATCCCGCTGCAACCCGCGGGCTGGCAGCCAGAAGAGGATGATACCCAACTGGATGAGTTGCGCCTGAACGTTGTGGAAGTGAAGTAACTTATCATGCCAGATAAGCGGAGCGCCATCGGGCGCTCCAACGCGCATTTATTTCAATAAACGAACGCGGCAGGTCTTGCCTTTAATCTTTCCGTTTTGCAATTTTTTCCATGCCTTATGCGCCACAGTCTGGCGTACTGCGACATAGACATGCGCCGGATGGACGGCGATTTTGCCGATATCAGCCCCATCCAGACCAATGTCGCCGGTCAGAGCGCCGAGAACATCGCCGGGACGCATTTTAGCCTTTTTACCGCCATCAATGCACAACGTAGCCATCTCAGCTTCCAGCGGCAGGATTGAACCATTGCCTGGCGCAGGCAACCAGTTCAGTTTGAGTTGCAGCATTTCAGCCAGGATATTGGCACGTTGCGCTTCTTCCGGCGCGCAGAAACTAATCGCCAGACCGCTGTTACCAGCGCGAGCAGTACGTCCAATACGATGGACATGGACTTCAGGATCCCACGCCAGCTCGAAGTTAACCACCAGTTCCAACGACTTGATATCCAGACCACGCGCGGCCACATCGGTAGCAACCAGTACACGTGCGCTACCGTTGGCAAAACGTACCAGCGTCTGATCGCGATCGCGCTGTTCAAGATCACCATGCAACGAGAGTGCGCTTTGCCCTGCCGCATTCAGTGCGTCGCAAACGGCCTGGCAATCTTTTTTGGTATTACAAAAAACCACGCAGGATGCGGGCTGATGCTGACTGAGCAATTTTTGCAGTAGCGGGATTTTACCGTGGCTGGACGTTTCAAAAAATTGCTGTTCAATCGCCGGCAGCGCATCCACCGTATCAATTTCGATCGTGAGCGGATCTTTCTGTACCCGACCGCTGATGGCGGCAATCGCCTCCGGCCAGGTCGCAGAAAACAGTAACGTCTGACGTGATGCTGGTGCAAAGCGAATCACCTCATCAATCGCATCGCTAAAGCCCATATCCAGCATGCGGTCGGCTTCATCCATCACCAGCGTATTCAGAGCGTCCAGAGAAACGGTGCCCTTTTGCAGGTGGTCAAGTAAACGCCCCGGCGTGGCGACAATAATATGTGGCGCATGTTGTAGGGAGTCACGCTGTGCGCCAAAGGGCTGCCCGCCGCACAGGGTTAAGATCTTGGTATTTGGCAGAAAGCGCGCTAAACGACGCAGTTCCCCTGCCACCTGGTCGGCAAGCTCACGCGTTGGGCACAGCACCAGAGACTGCGTCTGAAACAGCGCGGCATCAATATGCTGCAACAATCCAAGACCAAAAGCAGCCGTTTTGCCACTGCCGGTTTTAGCCTGCACGCGAACATCTCTCCCCGCCAGGATTGCCGGTAACGCAGCAGCCTGAACAGGCGTCATTTCAAGGTAGCCCAGCTCGTTGAGGTTCTCGAGTTGGGCGGCAGGTAAAACATTCAGGGTCGAAAAAGCGGTCACAATTTAATCTCGCGGTAAAAACTCACATTCAGCAGGCGCGTATCCTCGCAGATCTGCGCTCGCGATGCGACAATTTAATCGGCTCTTCATCCGGTGGCGGATCCGGCATAGGCTGCGGACGAGGTAGCGGATCGGGAACAGGAACCGGGTCGGTGGGTAGCGAATCAGCGTTTAGTACTTGCCGCTGTAGCATTGCAATCAGACAGGTCATATAGCCCTCCAGTCATCAGGTTGACTCTTTTAGGGTAGACGCTGATTTCCTGCAGGCAAAAAAAAGCCGACTAATCTAAGTCGGCGTCGTACGAATCAATTGTGCTATGCAGTAATTCAAAAAAGGAAGTAAGACAATATGGAGCGCAACGCCCATCGCTTGACGTTGCATTCACCTGCGAGTGAGATATTGCCCCGAATAGGTAGATGGTTTATTGACTTCGCTCAAAAACCTGGCCGTTTTCATGCGCAAAAGTCGCTAAAAAATGTTGTTGTTACAACCATTTACTACGATGCAACCATAAAGTAACACCACCAATCAGGACCACTAACAGAATACAGAAAAGTGAGAAGCCAAACTGCCAGCCTCCGCCGGGGATACCACCGAGGTTAACGCCAAATAGCCCGGTTAAAAATGTACTGGGTAGAAAAACCATCGCCATCAAGGACATTGTATAGGTGCGGCGCGCCAGAGACTCCTGCATAACCTGCGCAATTTCGTCCGCCATGATACCGGTCCGGGCGATACAGGCGTCTATCTCATCCAGCCCTCTTCCCAGCCTGTCGGCGATATCCTGCATCCGTCGCCGATGATCGTCGGTCATCCAGGCTAAACGCTCACTCGCCAGGCGCGCATAGACATCCCGCTGAGGAGCCATATAGCGGCGCATCACAATCAGTTGCTTGCGCAGTAATGCCAGGAATCCGCGTGGGGGGATTTGCTGATCGAGCAGGTTATCTTCCAGGTCTATAATCTTGTCGTGCAGTTGCTCGATAAACTCGCTGGCATGATCGGTTAACGCATCGCAGACATCCACCAGCCAGCTACCGCAGTCAGCCGGCCCTGTACCTTCCTGGAGATCGCTGACCACATCATCCAGTGCCAGTACTTTGCGCTGGCGCGTTGAGACAATCAGACGTTCATCCATATATAGGCGCATAGCGACCAGCTGATCAGGTCGCTCGTCGGTGCTGCCATTAATACAGCGCAGCGTGATCAACGTACCTTCCCCGACTCTGCTTACGCGTGGACGCGTACTTTCACCCGCCAGCGCATCACGCACATTATTAGGAAGCAGAGGCGTGGTCGCCAGCCATTGCGCACTTTCAGAATGGGTATAATTAAGATGCAGCCAGCAGGGATGCTGAGCGTCGATAACATCGTTATTTTCCAGCGGTTTCACCCCACCACGGCCATCCAGCAGCCAGGCAAACACGGCATCTGGCACATTAACATCCGTTCCCTTAATGGCTTCCACAACGCCTCCACAAACATTCAGCTTTTTTCGATAGTCTAGCCGTCAGAATAGGTTAAGCAATATCTCATTGTCCCATTGCGCTGAAATGATTCATAAAAGTATCCGATAACAGAAAAAGCGTCGACGAATGCGACGCTTGTGGTGAGAGAGATCCTGTTATGCTCGCTGGTGTATTGCGGGCTCAAGTGTCTTACTTAAGCGAAATTGATGGGTCCGGGACTGGAGATCAATAACCTGGTTTTTCAGGATGCCAGAGGAATCAGAAAGCTCATCCACCATAACGGCATTACTTTGCGTTACGTTCTCCAGTTCGGCCAGAGCATGCGTGATCCTGATGATCCCTTTCTCCTGCTCCTGGGTAGTTGTTAATATCTCGCCCATTAACTGGCTTAATTGCCCGGCGCCCCCGACGATATCCTGCATATTTTTTTCTGCTTCGCGTACGATAGCCGCGCCTTGCTGAACATTTTGATGAGTCTGGGCAATCAGCTGTTTAATATTTTTAGCTGCATCTGCGCTACGGTGCGCCAGCTTTCTTACCTCACCAGCCACCACGGAAAACCCTTTGCCATGTTCCCCGGCCCTCGCCGCTTCCACAGCTGCATTCAATGCCAGAATATTTGTCTGGAATGCGATACCATCTATCAGCGTAATAATTTCAGTCATCTGTTCCGCGCATTCGGTAATTGATCGCATATTTGTCGCCACCTGCACCATTAATTCGCCCCCCTGTCGGGCGCACTGCGTAGCAATTGTCGCCTGGGCGCTGGCTATTTGCGTGTTATCAGCATTGTTTCGCGTATTCACCGCGATCTCATCCATGTTGGCAGCCGTCTGCATTAATGCTCCGGATTGCTGTTCTGTTTTCACTGAAAGCTCGGCGCTACGTTCTGCAAGCTGTTCTGAGAGCGCCATCGCCGTTTGTGAAGATATCCTTATCTCATTCACAAGTGTTGAAATATTATTGGATAAGCTATTGATGCCCGGAATAAGTCTACCCGCGCAGTTATTACCAAATTCTGGAATGCTGATCGCCAGATTCCCGGATGTAACCTCTTCAATACTTCTTTTAACCGTATTAATCGGCATCACCAGATATTTGGTCATGTATCCCCACAGACATACTATAGAAATAAAGCTTACTAAGTTGGCACCAATAATAACATCAACGCTAGCTGAAAGTATTATTTCCACCACATTGAGAGCCACTGCCGTAATCACCAAAAATAAAACAATAAAGGTCCTGACGCTAATATCATTTAACATTTTAGCCCTGTTTACCAAGAAAACGAGGAGAATATTATTTTTTATAGCACCTGCAATATAAATTGCCATAGCTCGGATACGAAAAATGAATATTCAATAAGAGTCGATAACCTTTTTACTTAAAGCACACAATGGCGCTATTTATTTGCCTTAATCCAGTGATTTACTCCACCAAAGGTGATGGCCAGGTATGTTATCAGATTATTGTGATGGTGAGCACGCAGCGAATGTAAAACGTACAGAGTTATAATTATCATGAATACATATATAAGCACTATTGCAGCATTCTTAATATTTTGTGGTTCTAACTAATACACAGTGTAAAAATATGAGTACAGTCAAGGTGGCGATCTCTGGCTGACATTGAGCTGCCTTCTGGCGATTATCTGGTGGCGTGACCCAATGTATGGGATCACCATTTTTGTTGATGATTCCAGCCCGATTCATTCAAATATATTGATGTTGAAACCGCGTCTGGCACTAGAATTAAAAATTGAAAGTATATTTTAGCGATAACGGTAAACATGCCAAAATAGTGTCTACTATTATTGGCATAGCCAGTACCATGAATTGCAACCAACATCAAAAAAAACCAGTTGTACCCCCTTGTCTCACCGACAATCAAAACATTATGAGACGGTAATATAAAAAATTCGCCATTAAATGGGCAACACAGCAGATAAGATAACGGGATTATCGATGAATATAACCGCGCTGCATTCACTGGATTTATTAACTCTTCCGGTTTGGATAGTTTCACCACATACCGAAGAACTTGTGTTCGCAAATGCCGTTGCACGGGAGCTAATGCAGGATCCCTGTTTTTCTCCACTGCGAAAAGGCATATTCTCAACATATGCACAAAATGATTTAACCATGTATCTCAGCGACTTGAAAAATCATCACTATATTGTGGAAATTCTCACGGTTTATCGCAACGGTGAGGAAGCTGCGATGGCCAGCCGCCTGTCCATTAACTCGCTCCCGGATATTGGCGATATCATCGTTTTCGAAGGCATTGAAACACCGACCGCGCAGGGACTGAAAGCCAGCCGTTCTGCGAACTATCAGCGAAACAAGCAGGGATTTTACGCGCGCTTCTTCCAGACTAATTCCGCGCCGATGTTACTTATCGATCCATCTCGAGATGGTTTGATCGTCGATGCGAATCTCAGTGCCCTGAATTTTTATGGTTACAGCCATGATGTGATGTGCCAGAAACATACATGGGAAATCAACATGCTGGGCCGTCATATCCTACCAGTGATGCATGAAATCGCCCATCTGCCCGGCGGCCATAAGCCCTTGCATTTTGTTCATAAGCTTGCTGATGGTTCCTCACGTCACGTACAAACTTATGCCGGGCCGATCGAAATCTATGGCAATAAGCTCATGCTGTGCATCATTCATGACATTACCGAACAAAAAAGGCTGGAGCAGGAACTTGAACAAGCGGCCCTGCGTGATGCCCTGACCGGATTACTGAACCGCCGACATTTTTATCAGGTAACCGAACCGCAACAGACGCACGCGATGTCATTAACGCAGGACTACAGCCTGCTGTTAATCGACACCGATCGCTTTAAAAGCATTAACGATCTCTTCGGTCATTTAAGAGGTGACGATGTGCTTTGCGCTCTGGCACGAACGCTGGAGTCCTGTGCAAGAAAGGACGACCTGATTTTTCGCTGGGGAGGTGAAGAATTTGTGCTCCTTCTGCCACGAACCTCACTGGAGGTTGCCCTTAATCTCGCAGAAGTAATACGCGCGGCGGTGGCCAAGGTGACGCTCCCTGGCCTTCCCCGCTTTACCGTCAGCATCGGCGTTGCGCGGCACGAAACGAATGAAAGCATCGATGAGCTATTCAAACGCGTTGACGACGCGCTGTACAAAGCCAAAAACGAAGGGCGGAACCGGGTGCTGGCCGCCTGATGTTTATGTCGGTCAGCGACTGCGCTTAGCGTGACGCTCCCAGTTATCCTGTTTTGCCTGCGCGGTTTTACGTAATGCCACATAGCATGCCCCGCTGCCGCCGTGATGCGGCAGTGCGGCGCAGTAGGCTTGTACATCTTCAAATTCCGTCAGCCAACGCGCTACATAGCTGCGAACAATGTTGGCATGAGAGTTATCGTCGCGCCCCTTGCCGTGTATCACCAGCACGTTACGCAATCCTTCTTGCTGTGCCTGCAGAATAAAACTGAAGAGCATCTGACGGCAGGTTTCAACGGGCTGACGGACGAGATTGAGACTCGCCTGCTGCGGATATTTGCCGGTTCGTAGCTTGTCAGTCACGCCGTGCTGCAAACCTTCGCGACGAAATTCCAATGGTACGCTTAACGGGACAATATCGAGAAAACCCGTCGAGAGAAAATTATCCAATTGGAGCGTATCAATACGTGCCGGAGCGCGGAGATTGCGCGTGGGCTGCCAGTGCACCTCGGTGCAGCCTTTCAGCGGTTGAACATCCCCCATCGCGTCAAGAAACAACGATGCGTCATCAAGGTTCATGTTTCATCCTCCAGCGTATTACGACGGGTCTTATCATAACCGCGCACTGTTATACCGACAACGGTTTACGATTATTTCCAATAATTCACCAGATTCACGCCGTGAAAGCGATCTACTTCCAACAAACTGATATCCATTTTTAGAGGTATAGCTGCGACGATAACTGGCGTGATAATGTGTCACCTTGCCTGTAATGCTGTAATGAGAGAAACGGATGCTGAACTTACTGGAAGACACCATCGCCACACCGTTGGGCCCGCTGTGGATTATTTGCGATGAGCAATTTCGTCTGCGCGCGGTCGAATGGGATCAACACAGCGATCGTATGGTGCAGTTGCTGGACATTCATTATCGCGCTGAAGGTTATCAGCGTATCGCTGCCAAAAACCCTGGCGGATTGAGTGATAAGCTGGCTGAATATTTTGCCGGAAACCTTAGCATTATTGACACACTGGAAACCGCCACCGCGGGGACACCTTTCCAGCGTGAAGTCTGGCAAGCGTTACGTACCATTCCCTGTGGACAGGTCATGCATTATGGTCAACTGGCCGAACAACTGGGACGTCCTGGTGCTGCCAGAGCCGTCGGGGCGGCGAATGGATCAAACCCGGTAAGCATTGTCGTCCCTTGTCATCGCGTCATTGGGCGTAACGGTACCATGACCGGATATGCCGGTGGTGTGCAACGAAAAGAGTGGCTATTGCGTCATGAGGGCTATTTGCTACTCTAGAATCTAGGCAATTAATGCCTTATTCATCACACTTCCACATAATACAGCCTTAAATAAAGTGCGGTTAATCAGGTAGATACAAACATTCAACCCAGTTATGCCTGAATTATTCTCTATTGGGAGTAGCTCAGGCTTACGTGCTCACCAAAAAGATGTTAAAATTGACAAATATCAATTACGGCTTGAGCAGACCTATGATCCCGGAAAAGCGAATTATACGGCGCATTCAGTCTGGCGGTTGTGCTATCCATTGCCAGGATTGCAGCATCAGCCAGCTTTGCATCCCGTTCACACTTAACGAGCATGAGCTTGACCAGCTCGATAACATCATCGAGCGCAAAAAGCCTATCCAAAAGGGGCAGACGCTCTTTAAAGCAGGTGATGAGCTTAAATCACTTTATGCTATCCGCTCCGGAACGATTAAAAGCTATACCATTACCGAGCAAGGCGATGAGCAAATCACCGGTTTCCATCTGGCAGGTGACCTGGTAGGTTTTGACGCGATTGGCAGCGGTCATCACCCCAGCTTTGCCCAGGCGCTGGAAACCTCAATGGTATGCGAGATTCCTTTCGAAACTCTGGATGACCTGTCCGGCAAAATGCCGAATCTGCGTCAACAGATGATGCGTCTGATGAGTGGCGAAATCAAAGGCGACCAGGACATGATCCTGCTGTTGTCGAAGAAAAACGCTGAAGAACGCCTGGCGGCCTTTATCTACAATTTGTCCCGCCGCTTCGCCCAGCGTGGATTCTCGCCTCGTGAATTCCGCCTGACCATGACCCGTGGCGACATCGGTAACTACCTCGGTCTGACGGTTGAAACAATTAGCCGTCTGCTGGGTCGTTTCCAGAAAAGCGGTATGCTGGCGGTAAAAGGCAAATATATCACTATTGAGAATAGCGACGCTCTGGCAGTTCTTGCTGGTCACACGCGTAACGTTGCATAATCGTTCTGCAAATATCTCTGTTATCCTTCTGTCAAATCACTAAATTTTCCCGATTTATTGATCTGGCAGGAGGTTCTCCCCTGTTTCAATCCACATTATTGGGTTACTCTTTTAATTACAAACTGCGATGACAGTTGTAAGGAGACCCTGTATGGCTATGTATAAAAATATGCTGGTCGTCATCGACCCTAACCAGGACGATCAACCAGCATTACGGCGAGCTGTTTATTTGCATCAACGGATTGGTGGCAAAATTAAAGCCTTTTTGCCGATCTACGACTTTTCCTATGAGATGACCACCCTGCTGTCGCCCGATGAGCGTACGGCAATGCGTCAGGGTGTCATCAGCCAGCGAACGGCGTGGATACGTGAACAAGCGAAATACTACATCGAAGCAGGGATCCCTCTTGAGATAAAAGTAGTCTGGCACAACCGCCCCTTTGAAGCCATCATCCAGGAAGTCATCAGCGCCAGGCATGATCTGGTGCTAAAAATGGCGCACCAACACGACCGTCTGGAAGCCGTGATTTTCACCCCGACCGACTGGCATTTATTGCGTAAATGTCCAAGCCCGGTGTGGATGGTTAAAGACCAGCCGTGGCCTGAGGGCGGTAAAGCGCTGGTTGCGGTGAACCTCGCCAGTGAAGAGGCCTATCACAACTCCCTCAATGAAAAACTGGTTAAAGAAACGCTGCAACTGGCGGAACAGGTTAACCATACCGAAGTGCATTTGGTTGGCGCCTACCCTGTTACCCCCATCAACATTGCGATTGAACTCCCTGAATTTGATCCCAGCGTATATAACGATGCGATCCGTGGACAGCATCTGCTGGCCATGAAAGCCTTACGCCAGAAATTCAGTATCGATGAGAAAGTAACGCATGTTGAAAAGGGATTACCTGAAGAGGTTATTCCTGATTTAGCCGAACACTTACAGGCGGGCATCGTGGTCCTGGGCACCGTTGGACGTACCGGCATCTCTGCCGCGTTCCTGGGAAATACCGCGGAACAGGTTATCGATCATCTACGCTGTGACCTGCTGGTTATCAAGCCGGATCAGTATCAGACGCCCGTTGAGCTGGACGACGACGAAGACGACTAACCACACCATACAATGCCGGATGGATATTCATCCGGCATAACAAATAATTAGTGTTTCTCGTCGCCACCGAGGAAGTAGATGCCCAGAGGGATGGCAAGCAGAATGGTAAACACCATGCTGTAGACACAAATCATTGCAGATTGAATGGCATACATTGAGGCGGTCCAGTCGGATAGCGGAATGCCATACTGTTCAATAACGCCGCCGATCGTCGCTCGCGTGACTACCGATGCAGCGATAATAAACACCCCAAGCAGGCACAACAAAAACTTTCGTCCCTTCGCTGTCTTCAGCTTAGCCATGATCATAGTACTGTCCTTTTGCAGATGAAAAGCTTGTTACTTTGCGCTAACAATACCATGACATCAACTTACTGTCTGCCACATAACGCTCCTTCACGAGTGACACCTGCGCGATTGCGCTGAAATTAGCGCTGATTGCATTATTTCTCTCGCCCTTTGGTTAATGATCTGAGCGCCAAAACTGCGTAAAATATCCGATGAGCAGAATGTCAGATGATATTTAGCAACCACGGAGCTGCCAGGAAGGATCATGATCGCTGAACTGTTTATGAATAATGCGTTTAATTTGACGGTAATTCTCAGTTGTTTTACCGCACTGGTGCTGATGAGCGTTTGGTTTCACCGTGGCGAAAGACGTTGCAAAGGATTCATATTTCATGCGGCACAATTTTTCGTCTATGCCATTATCATTGGAACGTTCGGCAGTATTGCCAATAACGTGATCGAGAGTTACAACCTGAAATTTATCTCTCCCAGCGTAGTCGATTTTATCTGCACCTCGTTGATTGCGCTGATTCTGACGATCAAACTCTTTCTGGTGATTAATCAGTTTGAAAAAACGCAGATTAATAAAGGCAGAGATATTACCAGCGCGAGGATCCTGTCGCGGATCATTAAGATTACCATCGTGGTCGCCATCATTTTGCTGTATGGCGAACATTTCGGCATGAGCTTATCTGGTCTGCTAACCTTTGGCGGCATCGGTGGTATCGCTGTAGGTATGGCAGGTAAAGACATCCTGAGCAATTTTTTCTCCGGCATTATGCTCTATTTCGACAGACCGTTTAGCATCGGCGACTGGATCCGTTCCCCGGACCGTAATATTGAAGGCACTGTGACAGAAATTGGCTGGCGAATGACCAAAATTAACACCTTCGATCATCGTCCGTTATATGTACCCAACTCGATTTTCTCCTCTATCAGCGTAGAAAATCCAGGGCGTATGACCAACAGAAGAATCAAAACGGTGATCGGGTTACGATATGAAGATGCCGATAAAATTGAGGCTGTTGTCGAGGCGGTCAGGCAAATGCTGCAAAATCATCCAGGGATAGACCAGAAGCAAACGCTACTGGTCTATTTCAATGAATTTGCAGATTCATCATTAAATATCATGGTGTATTGCTTCACGAAAACTACCGTATGGCAGGAATGGCTTACAGTACAACAAGACGTTTATTTGAAAATTATTTCGATAGTCCAGGCAAACGGCGCCGACTTTGCATTCCCCAGCCAGACGCTGTATATGGATAATCCTGAAGTATCGCCATCGGCACACTAACAAAAAGTAAAGACGCGGAAATCCGCGTCTTTTTTACCGTTATTTCAGCGAGGCAATATCAATTACAAAGCGGTATTTCACATCGCTTTTCAACATCCGCTGCCAGGCGTTATTAATATCCTGAATATTGATCACTTCGACATCGGCTGTAATACCGTGCTGGCCGCAAAAATCCAACATCTCCTGCGTTTCTGCAATCCCGCCGATAACCGACCCCGCAACAGATTTCCGCCCGAGAATCAGGGGAACCGTATTCAGGAACGGATCCAACGCGCCCAGATAGCCAACCAGCACCAGCGTACCGCTTAGCGCCAACGTTGGGATATAGGGATTCAGGTCATGAACGTACGGGACAGTATCAATAATCAGGTCAAACTGATTAGCTGCGGCCTTCATCTGCTCAGGGTCAGTGGAAAGCACAACGTGACTGGCACCCAGACGTCTGGCATCTGCTTCTTTGCCCGGCGAACGCGTGAACAGCGTAACTTCAGCCCCCAACGCATTAGCGAGTTTGATGGCCATATGCCCAAGGCCGCCCAACCCAACAACCGCGACTTTACTGCCCTCACCAACCTGCCAGTGACGCAGCGGCGACCATGTGGTGATCCCGGCACAAAGCAGCGGCGCGGCACCGCGTAAATCTATCCCTTCTGGCACCTTCACCACAAACTTTTCGGTAACGACAATCTTGTCGGAATAGCCCCCGAAGGTAGGCAGCCCGTCATGACGATCGATATCGTTATACGTGAGCGTGTTACCCTCTTCGCAATATTGCTCCAGCCCCTGTTTGCAGGCGCTACAATGCTGGCATGAGTCAACCATACAGCCAACCCCGGCGAGATCGCCTACGGCAAATTTGGTCACCGACTTCCCGACATGCACCACACGGCCAATGATTTCGTGTCCCGGAACCATCGGATACTTAGCGCTGCCCCAGTCATTATAGGCGTTGTGGATATCTGAGTGGCAAACACCGCTATACAAGATATCAATCACCACATCATCTTCGCGCGGATCGCGACGAACAAAGCTGTGTGGAACTAAATCTTCTTTCACCGCCAGAGCGGCATAACCCTTCACGTTCATGACCATTATGATTTCCTCAGGGATTAGGTACTACCTTAACCAGCATTCATAAGCGACATTCATCAAGAACCGCGCGGGCATTAGTCGCGATCTCAGCACCACAATGCTGTTCAAGTATTGCAATAAATTCAATCAGTTGATCAGTAGTCATACCGATATTCAGACTGATAGCAAAATGGCTCTTCAGTTGACTGTTCACACCGCCTAATACCGCTAACGCAGAAACCGTCGCCAGCTCCCGCATCTTCCAGTTAAGGACGTCACGCTGAAAAATATCGCCAAATAAATGTGCCTTTAGCCAGACATCAATGACAGGGGCAAAGTCGAACAGCGGCCCACTGACCTGATGCCCAACGAGCTGGGTCTGTGTGCGACTCCCCGCCTGGAAGCTGTCCCAGCCCTCCGTCGGCGGCGTGGCCGGATTTCCCTCTGCGTCGGTAATTCCTCTTTCTCTACGGCGTTTAACCACAGACATTAAACAAGCAAGTCCGTTCAGGCTGCGGGGGAAACCGCAGTAAGCATAAAGCTGTTGTAGAATTTCCTTCACTTCATTGAGGGTGAGTCCCGCATCCAGCCCGGCATTCAACGCCGCGTCCAGGTTTTCGCCCTGGCCTGTAGCGGTAAACGCGGCAATAGGTATGATTGCCTGCTGTCTGGCATCCAGTTGATGTTGCATGTATGACTCTCCAAAATAACGCCAGCGTACTGCCGCCGGATACTGAAAACAGTAAAATTATAGAGGCCTAACGCACCGCTGATTAGAGGATTAAATAAGAACGAACCTATGAACAATACTCATCAATGATCAGTCCCCGATGCCATTTATCAGCAGGGAAATTTGTACAACGTTAGGCAACAATCTCAATTAAATTGCCGTCAGGATCTTGTATTACCGCTTCGTAATAGCCATCACCGGTGGTTCGTGGAGCAGAAATTAAAATCCCCTGTTCCTGCGCGAGTCTCGCGATGGCATCAACTTTTTCCGCGCAGCCTGCGGAGAGCGCAAGGTGTACCCATCCACAGGTGTTATTGTCTGGCTGTCGTCTTGTAAGGCCCGGTTTGGTCATTATTTCAATCGCAACCTCATCGCCAATACGAACAAAATAAGATTCAAATCCAGGATTGGTTTTACTGCAGTATTTTTCGTTAATCTTGCCGTCAAAGAACGTGACCCAGAAACGAGCTTGCTGCTCGAGATCCTGTGTCCATAAAGCCATATGCGCAATCTTCATCACGAACCTCTTCTCGTAGTATTCCGAACAATACGTTCTCAAGGGTGTTGACATCGTTAATCATCATGCACGATCATGCTCATTATTGCTCGTTATTTGTTTTATCTGGAGTATTTATGCTTGATTATGCTGCCTTCCCGGAACAGCGCCAGGCGCTTATCTATCAGATCTTGCAGGAAAACGGCAGAGTCATTTGTTCCGAGCTCGCCAGTCGGCTAGGCGTTTCTGAACATACGATCCGCCGCGACCTACATGAGCTAAGTAAAGATGGCGTGTGTAAAAAGGTTTATGGCGGCGCGGTCATTGCCCTTCCTGAATCCGAAGACATCGCCGTACGCAAGAACATTAATGTGGCGAAAAAAAACAGTATCGCGCAGAGGTGCGCCCGGTTGGTCAAATCCGGCAGCTGCATTTTTATCGACACGGGCAGCACAAATTTAGCGATGGCTGAAGCTCTGCCCGCCGAACTGGCGTTAACCGTAGTGACCAACTCCCCAGAGATTGCCGCCGTTTTGCTGGAAAAACCGCTGTTTGAGGTCATCATGTTAGGCGGCGCGGTACAGAGATCCTCGGGTGGATGTGTGGGGGCCGCCGCCATCGCCCAAGTGCAGAACATCTTATTCGATCAGGGTTTTATTGGCGGTTGCGCGATGTCGCCAGAATCCGGCTTAACCGGATTTGATTATGCGGATTGCGAGTTCAAAAAAGCGGTAATCAAACAGTGCAATGAAACTATCGTCGCACTGACGGCGGAAAAGATCCCAGCCGTCGCCCGCTATGTCGTCGCCGAAAGCAGCAATATTGATGTGATTGTCGTGGAGGAAAATATCAGCAAAGAGTATGCCACGGCTTTCCAGGCGCATGACATTCGTATTTATACCGTATAACAGCGGCGGCGCGTTCGTTGCGTCGTTACTCAACGAAAGCTGACGACGCTAAACGTCGCCCCGGCCGTCAGCGCGGCGATCGCAGACAAACGATCCAGACGAATTTTTAGCGGATTGCCATTGTATTCCACCACCAGAAACTCTTCTTTATCTCTGGTGGTGCAGGTCGTCAACGCTGTGGCATTCATACACGAGCCATCGGTTAGCTCAATACGTAACCAATAATGGTACAGACAGGCGATCTCCAGATAATCGTGAAGTTCGCAATCTATAGGATGGTATTTTCCCGTCACATTCATAACGCCTCTTCCTTATTGCCGCGGATGTTCGGGAAATTGCTTACGCCACTTCCCGAACGCACCAGGTTATTTCAGCGCTTCAATGGGCGCGCCAAAATTGATATGCAGCACATTGCCGTCGATCACCAGCGCCGGAACGGACTTCACGCCAGCCTGTTCTGCTTCCGTAACCCGGCCAGGTTGCTCTCCCAGGTGAATAACATCGATTTCAACATCGGAGGACAGATGCTGAAGCAGCGCTTGTTCTGCGGAAACGCAAACCGGGCAACCGGCATGATAAAAACGGGCTTTAGTCATGATATATCTCCTTTTAAATTATGGTATCGATTCGATACTATAATTGATGCTATGCCACTTTTATGCTTTGTCAATATAGTTTTTAATCGATACTATATGTCGAGGAGGAAGTTGTTATGCACGACATGTCACTTTTCGATGTCCTGGACAGGCTTTCCAGCCTGACACGGATGTGGTTTCGCCAACATCCATTACTGGCGGATCTGCAACCGGTACAACTCAGCGCGTTAATGTATCTGGCCCGTTGCAACCGTTATTCCAATACGCCGCTTGGCGTAACGGACTACCTCGGCCTCACCAAAGGCACCGTATCGCAATCGCTGAAGCTGCTGGAAAGCAAAGGACTGATTGTTCGTAAGCAGGATGCCCGCGATAAACGCAGCGTACATTTACAGTTAACTGAATCAGCCGGTACGTTACTGGACGCCCTGCTCCCGCCAACGTTTTTGGTGGCGGGTGAAACGGCGATGGGTGAACGCGCGACTGTACTTAAGGAGCTACTGCTTGAACTTTTACGTGGGATCCAGCGGACCAACAATGTGCCTGGCTTTGGACTTTGCCATAGCTGTCGCTTCCACCAAAAAACGGGTGGTCAGGGATATTGTAATCTGACGAAAGAGAGATTGAGTGAAGAGGATGCGTTGCTGATTTGCCGGGAGCACCAGCCCCCGGAAACTTAAAATGGCTGGAGGAAAATCACACCAGCCATTTTAACGTAGGTAAAAAAGTTGTCCGTTTTACGAGCTCGCGACGTTTTCTCCAAGCTCAGTCATGGATTTTAACGCCAAGGCAGCCGCGAACGAATTCAGGGTTAAAGTGCTTCACCGCCTCACCCACATAGCCTAAATCCAGCGCACTGATTTGCGCCATTTCGCTATCCGTGAGTGAGAAATCCCAGATGGCAAAATTCTCTGCAATACGCTCCTGCCGGGTGGATTTAGGAATCACCGTGACGCCGCGCTGCACGTTCCAGCGCAGAACGACCTGAGCAACGGTTTTTTGGTGGGCATCCGCAATCCCCTGGAGCATTTCATCTTCATACGGTTTATGCCTGCCACCGCCTAACGGCGCCCAGGCTTCAGGCTGAACGTTGTAGCGCTTCATGGTTTCGATAGCTACAGGTTGCGCAAAGTAAGGATGTAATTCGACCTGGTTCACCATCGGCTTAATTCTGACGGTTTCACAGAAGTTAGCTAATACATGCGCATAGAAGTTGGAGACGCCAATGGCCTTCAGTTTACCGACTTCATAAGCCTCTTCCAGCGCGCGCCAGGCGCTGAAATAATCGCCCATGGCCTGATGCAATAAATAAAGATCAAAATATTCCAGGCCCGATTTTTTCAGCGACGCCTCAATACCGGCTTTAGCCATATCGTAGTTGGCCATATCCTGGACCCACAGCTTAGAAGTGATAAATAACTCCTCGCGGGTACACAGACCTTCGGCAATGGCTGCACGAACCGCCTCACCCACGGCATCTTCATTGCTGTACACGGCTGCGGTATCGATGAGGCGGTAACCGGTACGAATAGCGCTTAATACCGACTGCTTACACTCTTCTTTATCGGTGACCTTAAAAACGCCAAAACCAACCATCGGCATTTTGCGGTTGTTACTTAGTACTGAGTATTCCACGGCCAAGCCCCTGTCATGTTAAAACACCATATTAGGCCAGAACCCCCGCCGTGATTAGCCTGTAATCTCTGATTTGACCTATGCATGGAATTCATTAATACAGACGAGGTTGTTCTGTTAAAGATGAGGATAAGAAAGGATAAAGGCTGCGATATCAGACTCTATAACGCATCAGGACAGGACTACTCTACGGAACCAACATGGCATATGAACCTAATTCATGGTTTCGGACATAGCTCCTTCAGGTCGACACTATAAATTCTGAGTAATGTTGTAGTCTGCATAACAGACTACAACATTCAGGTGAGATCAAACTAATGATGCCACCTTTAATGGTGGCACCTGATCTGTAATACGTAACCATCAGCCATCGTCTGTATCCGTTTAAAGGATCCAGATGATGGTTTTACTGATTAAATCTTTCTTTAATGTGATTATCGCTTTTAACAAAAAAGTAGCACATCCCCATTACAACAAATATGAAACCGGAGCCGACGACCCAGTAACCGGGACCAAAGGCCTGGGGGTTCAGTATCATGTATATCAGGGATCCAATAGAGCAAAGCAAGACACCTGTGCGTAAAACCCATTGGATAAGTTTTGTCTGTTCATCCTTCAGCAGATGCTGGGCAAACAACATAACAACCATAATAGCCGGAAATAATATCAAACTGACATCAAGATGCAGCATGCGGAATGCAAAACCATACTCCCCTAGTGGCACAGGGTTAGCTGAGTTATAAAGATCGGCTCGATACTCTTCCAGGAACCCCATACCTGCTACGGTAATCACTATGCTACACCATGTAAGGAAGATCCCCATAAGAGTGTACTTGCTGGATTCGTTTAGTTTGACGCCATTTTTCCCTTTTCCGAAAAGTATTGAGCCAATCAGAAGTAAACCGCCACATAAAATAAAGGTACCGATTGTAAAATCACCTAAATCAATACCAGCCACACTATGGCCTCTGGGTTCAAAGAATCCTTTTTCTGTAAAAATATGAGGGATCTGTAAAAGAGGACCACCGAAACCTGATACTACTAAAATAATAACAACAGCAACCAGCCCCAAAATAACCAGCCATTCACCAGTTGCTTTTATCTTTGCAGCATATCCGGATAAATATCTCCCGTATCTCCAGGTCACTGCCGACAGTATAAGACCAATGACAGCCACTACCATCATGTCAGAGTGAGAGCGTAGTAAATTGTCCTGCCATTCCGGTAGGGTATAACCAATCTTACCAGCATACCAACCTAATATTCCCAGCCAGTCGCCAAAATCAAGAATGAACCCGGCTAAATCGCCAATCAGTGCGGCAATGACAGCTGTGCAGGATGCGGCTATAACCAGATAATATGTTCGTGATGACTTTAATTCTTTATTTTTTGACAGAATAAGTCCTGATAACATTGTTATCAGTATCACATCAAGCGATAAAAAAGAAAGAATTTGGTACCACAATGCAAGCTTGCTGGATTCCATAGAACGATTGATCGCACCACCACTTACACTAATTAAAATTGTGGCGATTGTGCAATAGAAAATAATTTTTTTGAATTTTCCGTCAAGACCATAAATCTGACTAACCAGTAGAGCAGTCAGACCAGCAAGACCTACAGACAAGCCATGAAAATACATTATTCTTGAGTAATCTACGGGAGTTACTCTGTCCACAAAAATAGAAAAAGGATTTGAAATAAAAACACTGCATACTGCATAAATGACCAGAATGATGAGTAGCCATTTGATTACCTGTGGCCAGCTATGTTTCCCCAGACCTGGTTCAGGTTCATAGTCCGTTGGTTTTATCATGTATGTTATCTCTGTTATGGCTTTTGCTGAGATTTTTGAACACGTGCCAGTGAGTCAAACTGACAGAGCAGTAAGGCCAGTGGCCGCGTTTTCTTCTTCAAATTGCCTTATTAGTCCAAATATCTTTGTATAAAGTACCTTGATCCTGGGGTTCAGCCAGTGTGATCGTCAGGATCTGCCGGTCATATCATTGGCATAATAAGGTCATTATATTGACCAAGATCTATAAATCTTTTGAAAGGTGAACCCAAAAAACGCAGATTATGTATGTATGACTCAGCAAGTCAGAGACGCTAATGACAGAATAGGTATAACGATGAAAATCTATAAAATCAGATGGTTATATTCATCATCACAGCTATAAGGGAGGTACTGTTGTCTGAGGATAGTCAAAACAAAGCAGGTCAGTGATTGAACAGCATCGCTATGCGATGAAAATGCCCGAGAGGCTGGTATCCTTCACCAGCCTTCAGTTTCCGGAGATAACAAAGCACGGGATCTGACAGACAGGTATATCGGGAACAAAGTTAGCCCGTAGTTATCTCTGAGAAATAGATCTTGAGCATATGTCCGGACGATTTTTATCCCTACACATCTCACTCTTACGAGTTACTCAGGATGCTTTCTCATTCACTGTCATGATAAATATCAGTGGGCTCTCACCCCGGTTTTCATAGAAATGAGGGACATCCGTTCTGGCCGTTGCAGAACAACCGGAATTAACCAGATACAGATGCTCTTGTACGCCAAGCGTGAGCGTCCCCGTTTGTACATAAAACAATTCAAGTGTTCCCGTAGAGTGACCGGGAGAAGCAAACTTTTCTCCTGGCTGCATTTCCCACATCCAGAGCTCTGTCATATCCGGCCCCCCGGAACCAGCAAGAAGCCTTGCTCTTCCTCCTTTGTCGCCTTTCCAGAGTTCAGGGATCTCACCTTCAGCAATAAGATGGACGGTTGGTTTTGTCCCTACATCGACAAAATCAGCCACCGATACCCCCATTGCGGCTGCCAGACGGCATAACAGCGCAATACTGGGATTGGCCTTACATCCTTCAATCTCGACCAGCGCTCCCTTACTGACATTTGCCTGCCTGGACAGCTCATCAAGCGACATTTTTTTTTGTTTACGGTACTGCTTAATTCGCTGCGAAACAGCTTCATTGACGGTGCTGACATCCGCACCCGCATCGGTCATTAAGTTGACTTTTTTGGTCATTGGTCGATATCATAAAATAAATTGGTCATTACAGGATTATCCCGTGTTAACACATTCTCCGTCAATTGCCCCGGAAGTTTATCGTACTGCTCCCTGTTTTCGAGCGCTTAGTATCTACGTAAAAGCCGCGCCGGTACTGAATCCTGACGTTGGCAGGGCCGCCTTGCTGGAAGCTTGTGAGGCGGTTCTGGCAGGCAGACCGGAATGGGCGGAGTCTCATCTGGCCGCATGGGCTGGCGTTTTTCAATCATTTGGCGCCAAACCAAAGCGTACGCCTTGTTCAGCTGATGCGCTACGTAAGCGCGTGCTTCGTGATGGCATGATGCCAGCACTGGATCCTGTTGTTGATCTTTATAACGCCGTCAGCCTCCGCTATGCCGTTCCGGTTGGTGGCGAGAATATTTCCGCTTACCAGGGTATTCCGCGTCTGACCATTGCGGAAGGTACCGAGCCCTTTGACACGATGAAAGAAGGCGCACCTGTTATCGAGTATCCCTCCCCCGGAGAGGTTATCTGGCGTGACAATGCTGGCGTCACCTGCCGTCGCTGGAACTGGAGGCAAGGGATAAGGACACGTTTAAATGTTGAAGCGCAGCAAATGTGGTTTATTCTGGAAAGTCTGCCACAGATGCCGCTGGAAAAGCTTCATGAAGCAGGAAGAATGCTGACTGACGGTCTGGAAGAAATGATGCCGGGTCTGTGGTTTGAAATTACTCTCATCGAAGATCAGCACCAGTAATCTTATTCAGGACAAACACCTATGTTTACTGGCTTGTCTGCGTTTCCCTTAACTCCAGTTACCACCAGCGGCGTGGATGAAAAGGGCTTCAGTCATATTCTTTCTCGCCTAACAGAAGCCCAGGTTGATTCTATGGGTATCCTGGGATCAACCGGAAGCTACGCTTATCTGACCCGAGAGCAACGCAAGCGCATCGCGATTCTGGCAACACAGCACGCCGGAGAGATCCCTGTCATGGTGTGTGTGGGTGCTGTCAGCACGGAAGCCATCCTGCATCTGTCAGACGATGCGCAAGCCGCGGGCGCAAATGCCCTGCTGCTCCCGGCTGTCAGCTACCAGCCGCTCCGTGACGAAGAAGTCTTCGCACTATTTGAGACCGTTACCCGACACGCGTCTGTGCCGGTGTGCATCTATGATAACCCGGGCACCACACATTTTACCTTTACGGATGAACTGCACGGGCGTCTATCCTCACTGGAGGGGGTTCGCTCGGTCAAGCTCCCTGGTGTCCCGGATAGCCCGACTGCAGCGAGAGAGCGGGTAGAGGCATTGCGTCAACACCTGCTCCCTGACGTAACCATCGGTATCAGTGGGGATGCTTATGCCGGGCTGGGATTAAACGCCGGCTGTGAAGTGTGGTACTCCGTTAGCGGTGGTTTGTTTCCGGTGATGGCGAAACAAATTACTGACGCAGCGGCGGCGAACGATCATGAACGCGTTACTGCCCTGACAACGCGCCTTGAGCCATTGTGGGCGCTTTTCCGTAAACATGGCGGAAGCGTCCGCGTTATTGCTGCTGCCGCAGGCGTGCTTGGACTTACCGATACGGACTGCCTCCCTCGCCCCCTGCAGCCTTTGTCAGCAGGTGATATCGCGGATATTGCCAGTGTGATAACCACACTGGAGTTGAAATAACCGCCCTTGAGGACCGGCTGTCTGCCGGTCCTTATGAAACCTGACCGGGCAATAACCTTCATGACGATCCTTCGGTGTACAAACGCTCCTGCAAAGGCAACTCTCGCACGCTATGCTCTGGCCGTAACGACCAGCGGGTCACCGCCTGACCGCCCTCAATACAGAAAACCTTCTCCCCGATAAGCAATTCCCGCTATTTCACCAAGTTTAGTGCTTCACAATATACATTGTGCGACTGTATGCGACATCTTCCGGGTTAGTAATCGGGTACCCTTTCAGCCACGGTTTAATTAACCGCCCGTTGGTATACTGATAAATTGGCGCAATAGGTGCCTGTTCCATCAGAATTTTCTCTGCCGTATTATAATCCGCATTCCGCGCCTTCTCGGTATTTTCCAACGTAGCCTGAGTTAAAACTTTATCGTATGCCGGATTATTAAAGCGGGAGATATTGCCCGTATGGGTCGATGTTAATAGCGACAGGAACGTCGAAGGCTCATTGTAGTCCCCCACCCAGGAAGCGCGGATCACATCAAAATTGCCGGTATTACGGCTGTCGATATAGGTTTTCCACTCCTGATTCTGCAGTTTTACGTCAACGCCGAGATTCTTCTTCCACATAGAAGCCACAGCGATAGCAATCTTTTGGTGGTTTTCAGAGGTGTTGTACAGCAGCGTCAGTTTCAGCGGCTTCTGCGGACCATAGCCTGCCGCACGCAACAGCGTTTTCGCCTGAGCATTCAACTCTTCCTGACTCATTTGCTCAAACGGAGAAGGTTCAGGTACAAATCCTGCCGTAACATCCGGCGTAAAATGCCATGCGGGCTTCTCGCCGGTACCCAATACTTTCTCCGCCATCAAACGACGATCGATCGTCATGCTGAGCGCCAGACGCACGCGGGAATCAGCAGTCGGTCCCTTCTGGGTATTGAAGGCATAATAGTAAGTGCCAAGCTGAGGCGGGGTATAAACCTGGCCCGGAATATCCTTCAACAGTTTCTGATACATGTTTTTCGGAAAGGATTCAGTGATATCAATATCACCCGCAAGGTAGCGCTTGGTGGCTGCCGATTCCTGATTAATGGGCAGGAAGGTAACTTTCTGCAGAACCGTTTTGCCGTTGTCCCAGTAATGCATATTCGGTACAACGACCAGTTTTTCATTTACGACGCGATCTTTGAGCACATAGGCGCCGTTACCAATCAAATTCCCCGGTTTGGTCCACTCTTTGCCGCTTTCGACGTTGGCTTTTTGTACCGGATAAAATGCAAAACTTGCCGTCAGGTTGGCAAACCAGGGGAGCGGTTTATCCAGCTGAACTTTCAATGTACGCGCATCGACTGCGCTAACGCCAAGCTTATCAGGCGTTGCTTTGCCATCGATGATCGCCTGAGCATTGCTAATACCCGCCAGCGCAGCAAACCACGCAAACGGTGATAGTGTTTTGGGATCAACCAGACGCTGCCAGCTGTAGACAAAATCCTGCGCCGTTACCGGTGTACCATCGGACCATTGCGCGTTGTCGCGTAGCGTAAACGTCCAGATGCGGTTATCGTTACTTTTCCATTGGGTGGCGACGCCAGGAACAATTTCTCCCTTCTCATTCTGATTGACCAACCCTTCAAATAAATCACGAATAACCTGAATTTCAGGAAGTCCGACGGCCTTTGCCGGATCAAGTGACGCCGGTTCATCTTTTATATGCCGCACCAGTTCTTGTTTCTCTGCCAGTACCGTTCCGCTGGGAACATCAGCAGCCCAGGATAAGGAAATGCTGCTAACCAACAGCGCACAACAGGTTACTGAAACAGAATGCTGCATAAAATACCCTCAATTCCGGCTACTAAGTGAATGTGTAATTATTTGTATCGCCAGCAGGAAATGCAATTAACTTCCGACAAGAAAGTGATATTACACCTGAAAAGATAAGTGTGTGAAAACGATTTGATTATCCATACATTTTGCACAACACTGCGAGTAACTATTCGAGCATTCAGAGATGACTATGACCGCTACCCGTCCCCGTGCCGAGCGCGGCGCATTTCCGCCAGGAACCGAACATTACGGACGTTCATCGTTAGGCGCACCGCTAATCTGGTTTCCTGCGCTGGCAGCCGATCGTGAAAGCGGCCTGATACTGGCAGGTACACACGGTGATGAAAACTCATCGGTCGTCACCCTTTCCTGCGCATTGCGTACGCTTAACCCTTCCCTGCGTCGTCATCATGTTGTGCTGGCGGTGAACCCCGACGGTTGCCAGCTTGGGCTACGCGCAAATGCTAACGGCGTAGATCTTAACCGTAACTTTCCTGCCGCAAACTGGAAAGCGGGTGAAACGGTGTATCGCTGGAACAGTAGCGCAGAAGAACGCGACGTGGTATTGCTGACCGGCGAGCATCCGGGGTCAGAACCGGAAACCCAGGCGCTGTGTCAGCTTATTCACCGGATTCATCCCGCCTGGGTGGTGTCTTTCCACGATCCGCTGGCCTGTATTGAAGATCCCAGACGCAGCGAATTGGGCGCGTGGCTGGCGCAGTCATTTGAGTTGCCCCTGGTTACCAGCGTAGGTTATGAAACGCCCGGCTCGTTTGGTAGCTGGTGCGCCGATCTGAACTTGCACTGTATCACCGCCGAATTCCCGCCCATTTCATCCGATGAAGCGAGCGAGAAATACCTGCTGGCCATGTCCAATCTCCTGCGTTGGCACCCTAGAGATGAAGCTGTCCGGTCGTAAAATGCAGGGCTGGCTCCGCATCGCTGGCAAGCCAGGTAGGTCCATCGAGATCGGCAAAACTGACCTGCGGCGTGAGGGGTAACGCCGCACCAATCGCCCGGGATGTACACAGCATGCAGCCCAGCATCAGCGCAAATCCTTGTTCGCGAGCATCAACGGCCAGCGCCAGCGCTTCGGTCAGGCCACCCGTTTTATCCAGTTTGATATTGACCATTTCATAGCGCCCGTGCAGCGCTTTCAGGCTGCTGCGGGTGTGGCAGCTTTCATCTGCGCAGATCGGTAGCGGATGCACAAAATTCTCCAGCGCGGCATCATCCTGCGCCGGGAGCGGTTGTTCCAGCATCGCAACCCCTAAATCAGCCAGAAGCTGACAGCGCGCGGCCAGCCCCTCTGCCCGCCAGGATTCGTTAGCGTCGACAATGATCGTGGCATCAGGAACAGCCGCACGAATGGCAACCATCCGTTCGCTTATTAAACGCTCATCCAGTTTGACTTTCAGCAGTCTCGCCCCCTTCTCCCACAGTGCTGCCGCGCTCGCCGCCATCTGTTCGGGCGTTCCAATCACCACCGTTTGCGCTGTCGTCACCACCTCCGCCAATTCGCAACCCACCAGTTCAGCCAGAGACTGCTGCTGTTGACGCGCACTCAGATCCCACAACGCACAGTCCACGGCGTTACGCGCCGCTCCCGCTGGCAACAGCTTTTGCAGTTCTTCGCGCGTCAGTCCATTTTCCAGTTGTGGCGCAATGCTCATAATTTGCGCCAGCACTGAGGCATCACTTTCACCGTAGCGCGGATAAGGCGTACACTCTCCGATGCCTGTGACGCCATTTTCTTCCACTTCGACAACCACCACATGCGCTTCGGTTCTGCTCCCACGGGCAATAACAAAGGGAGTGTGCAGCGGCCAGGCTTCCTCATATACCTTTACTGTTCTCATTCGTTTTCCTTAGTGCAGTCCCTGAAGCGGATATCCACAAATAGCGTTTGCCGTGTTAACTGCTGATAGCATAAACTAGCCTCGACGTTAACTATATGTAAACAGGAAGATAACCATGTCACAAACCGTTCATTTCCAGGGCAACCCGGTTGCAGTCGCTGGCTCCATTCCTCAGGCAGGAAGCAAAGCTCAGGCTTTTACCCTTGTGGCTAAAGATCTGTCTGACGTTACGCTGGGCCAGTTTGCAGGCAAGCGCAAAGTACTGAATATTTTCCCAAGCATCGATACTGGCGTTTGCGCGGCATCGGTACGTAAGTTTAACCAACTGGCGACAGAAATCGACAATACCGTCGTACTGTGCATTTCAGCCGACCTGCCATTTGCCCACTCACGTTTTTGCGGTGCGGAAGGTCTGAGCAACGTTATCACGCTGTCCACCCTGCGCAATGCAGAATTCCTGAAAAACTACGGCGTTGAAATCGCTGAAGGCCCGCTGAAAGGCCTGGCCGCTCGTGCCGTGGTCGTTATCGATGAGAATGACAACGTCGTTTTCAGCCAGTTAGTTAATGAAATCACCAACGAGCCGGACTATGATGCGGCGCTGGACGTACTGAAAGCTTAAGCTGCGTCTGCATACAGAAATGCCTCCAGATGGAGGCATTTTCATTATCATCGTTACTCTTCGCTTTTTTTCTGCTGGCTCAGGCCATACTCGCGCAGTTTATTGGCTATTGCGGTATGGGAAACGCCAAGCCTTTTCGCCAGTTTGCGCGTGCTGGGATAGTTCATATACAGCTGCGTCAGCACCGAGCGTTCAAAGCGGCTGGTAATTTCATCCAGCGAGCCTTCCATCACATCTTCTCCGACCGCAACCGTTGCCGCATCGTAATCCGGCAATAAAATATCCTGTGGCCGCAGCTCATAACCCTCTAACTGGGTCAACGCCCGATAGATGGCATTTTTAAGCTGGCGTACGTTACCTGGCCAGCCGTAGCGGGTTAATACCGTACTGAGATCGGCGGACAGTTTCGGACGCGGTACGCCCTGTTCGTCGGCAAAACGCGCCACAAACAGTTCGGTAAGCGGCATGATATCTTGCGGACAATCGCGCAGCGGCGGCAGATTGAGGGTCAGCACATTCAGACGATAATACAGATCTTCACGGAACAGTCCTTTCTGCACCAGCTCCACCAGGTTCTTTTGCGTGGCGCAAATCACACGTACATCGACATGGACTTCATGATCTTCGCCAACCCGGCGGAAGGTCCCGTCATTGAGGAAACGCAACAATTTGGTCTGCATGCTCGGCGACATTTCGCCAATCTCATCCAGCAACACCGAGCCGCCGTTAGCCTGCTCGAAGAACCCTTTTTTACCTTCCCCTGCGTGACCAAACAGCTCGCTTTCGACCGCGTCTTCAGGGATCGACGCACAGTTCAGCGCCAAATACGGCTTCGCCGCGCGCGGGCTCGCCAGATGACAGGCGTGGGCAAAGAGATCCTTACCCGTACCGGTATTACCGGTGATTAGCAGGGGTGCGCTCAGCGTCGCCAACTTACGGGCCTGTTCTACGACATGCTTCATTTTGGCGCTGACGGCAATAATCTGGCTAAACGCGCTCAGATCCTGCGTGGTCATATTTTGCAGCTGACGCCCCATCCGGATGGTGGAACGCAGCATAACGACGGCTCCCGTCAGCATTTGCTCCTGATTTTCACCCTGCAAATGGACTGGCGTAATTTCCATCAGGAAATTCTGTCCGTTAATCACGACATGCTCGCTATGCGAATCCTGCGGATTGCTTTCGAGCCAGCGCTGGAAGTTAAAGCCATTGATTAACTGGGCGGCCGTATGATTACGCATCCGCTCCTGAGTGTGAGCAAAAAGCTGGCAGCTCGCAGGGTTCGCCATCTCAATTTTGCTTTTCATATCCAGAGAAAGAACGGGTTCAGGCAATGCCTCAAGCAGCGCGCTCAGTGCCAGATGTTCACGTTCGGAAGGCATCCAGGGCACGGTACGTACATCCGTAACCCCTGAAATACGGCGGATTTCAGCCATCAGGCTACTGAAGTTGGTGAACTCCAGTTCCGCAAAATTAAGGTAAATACGCCCGATGGGGTCAATCTCGATACCGCGTAAATCAATGCTTCTCAGCACCAGTAAATCGAGCAATTCGCGGGTCAGACCAAGTCGGTCTTCACAAAAGACTTCCAAACGCATAGGAACCTTCACCTGGACAAGGGATTATGTGTTAAATGATAAGACAGTATTTGGTTTGCAGGAAGAACTCTGTCAACAAATATTGACAGCACGCCGGAAAATAGGGGGCCGCGGCGTAAAGTTATACGATCGGCACCCTCTTCTGGCTAACTTTCACGCGGAGACTTGTTCTTTTGTAAGGTCTCTTTGACCTGACCAATCAACTGGCGGCGAAAATCCCCAAGGCGTGGTTTATCGTCATCGATCCACGGGAGCGGACGGCAGAGTTCCATCGCTTTAATACCCAGACGCGCCGTTAACAGCCCGGCACCAATACCCTGCGCAGCACGTGTGGATAAGCGCGCCGCCAGATCTTGCGACATCCAGTCCATGCCAACCTCGCGGACCAATTCGCTGGCGCCGGCAAAGGCGATATTCAGCAGCACCAGCCGGAACAGACGCAGACGACTGTAATACCCGAGCTCAATGCCATATAGCGAGGCGATACGATTAATCAGCCGCAGATTGCGCCAGGCGATAAATGCCATATCCACCAGCGCCAGCGGGCTGACGGCAATCATCAGCGTGGACTCCGCCGCAGAACGACTGATCTCTCGTCGCGCCTGCGCGTCCAGCACAGGTTGCACAAGATGGGCATACAGGCTGACGACTTCACGATCGTTTTGCGTTTCGTGGATAGAGGCATACCAGCGCTGTAAAGCCGGATGCGACTGATCGATACCCGCCTGCTGCGCCAGCTTTTCACAAAATGCGCGCCCTTTTCCGGTTCCATGGCTGTGAAGCAGGTCTCGCGCTTCATCACGTTCATGAGCTCGCTGGCGCAAACGCCACAACCTGCGCCACTCGGTCGCCACTGAACCCACGCCCGCGCCGACGATCAGCGCACCCGCTGCGCACCCTCCCAACGCGACCCAGTCCTGAGTCTGCCAGGCGTTCATAGTCCACTGTACGCCCTGTGCGACAACGCTCACGCCAAACAGCGCCAGCCCGCCCATCACCATTTTACGCCACAGACTGCGTTTAGGACGCAAGGCAGCATCAATCACCGCTTCTGCCTGACCTTCGTCTTCCAGAGGCTCATCCAGTGTCGCCGGAGCAAAGGTCTGCGCTTCCGTTTCATTGAACATTTGCTGCGCTTTAAACGCCGGGTTTTGTTCCACGTCCAGCGGACCTGAGAAATCGATACGCGGTTTTAACGGCTCGCTCATCGCAATTTATCTCCTATTAAAAACTCCAGCGCGGCATCAAGACGGATATGCGGTAAGGGTTTATCAACATCCATCACCTGCGGGCGAAATGCTTCAAACTGAAATCCCTGGCTGTCCCAGAATGCCTGTCCTGGCAGTCGTGCGGGCACTTCACCAGGATAGACGGTCAGCGGTTCGCCATCGCTCAGGCGATTGCCACGCAGCGCCGGGATCTTTTCGCCTTTCACATCAATCAGGCCGCTGGTGGTTGCCTGTACCGATGCCAGGCCCAGACAATCCATGCTAATACCTTCGAACGCGGCGTTTTGCCAGGCATCCTGAATCAGTTGCTGGAGCAACGACACCATATTGGCGTGCTGATCGACCGTGACATGGTCAGCTTTGGTGGCGGCAAACAGCAGTTTGTCGATCACCGGAGAGAACAGCCGACGAAACAGCGTACGCTGCCCGTAATGGAAGCTTTGCATCAATTGGGTCAGCGCCAGACGCATATCATTGAACGCCTGTGGCCCGCTGTTGAGCGGTTGCAGGCAATCCACCAGTACAATCTGGCGATCAAAACGCAGGAAGTGATTCTTATAAAAGCCCTTCACAACCTTTTCGCAATAGTAATTAAACCGCTCGCGCAACATGCCTGCGTTGGTGTGTTTGTCCGCCTGCGCCAGCTTAGATTCGCCATATTCTTCCACATCCGGCCACGGGAAGAATTGCAGCGCGGGCGCACCCGCCATATCTCCCGGCAGGACAAAGCGTCCTGGTTGAATAAAATGCAGTCCCTGCTGTTTGCACTGATGCAAATACTCCGTCCACGCGGCGGCGATTTCCGCCAGACGGTTTTCATCGGCAGGCGCTAACGGATCTAATCCTTGACTGAGCTGTCGCCATCTGGTCGACCATTCGCCCCGCTGACCTTGTAATAATCCGGTCATTTGCCGCGACCAGCTCAGGTAATCCTGCGCCAGCATCGGTAGATCGAGCAGCCACTCGCCCGGATAATCAACGATCTCCAGGTACAGCGTGGAAGTGTCTTTGAAGTGGCGCAGCAAAGAGTCATTTGACTTATAGCGCAGGGCCAGGCGAATCTCACTCACCCCGCGCGTTGGTGTCGGCCAGGCTGGCGGAGAACCATACAGCTGAGCCAGTCCCTCATCATAGGTAAAGCGCGGAATGCCAAAATCACGTTGAGGAACCCGTTTAACGCCGAGCAGACGCTCTTCGCGCACGCAGCTGAGCAACGGCAGGCGCGCACCGGCATGAATATTGAGTAACTGGTTTACCATCGCGGTGATAAACGCCGTCTTACCGCTACGGCTAAGCCCGGTGACAGCCAGGCGCAAATGTCGATCTACACCGCGATTAACCAGCGAATTGAGTTCATTTTTAAGTCGCTTCATCGCCATCCCGTTATGCTGAAGGAACCGAAGAAATTATAACAAACAGGAAGTAAAGATTGGGGGCAATTCTTATTTATCAACTACCTGAGCGGTGTCAGACGGCATTATTCCTGCCGCCTGTTGCAGAAGAAATGCGGGTGGTTTAGTTCTTCTCTACTTTTGGCAGCGCAATCTGGTTGATCCCACCTTCATTCGTCACCTGCGTGTAGCCCATTTCAACAAGCATATCCTTCGCCTGTCCCGATTGACGCCCGGAGTTACAATACAGCTTCACGGTGTCGGTCTTATCAGGCACTTCTGTTGCGATACGCGCCTTCATCTCTTTTAACGGAATGTTGACGGCACCCTGAATATGCTGCTGTTGGTATTGCTCAGGAACACGAACATCAATCCAGTGTTCGGCAGCGTAAACCGGCATACCAATGACCAGTGCCAACGCTAATACGCCTTTTTTAAACATAATATCTTCCTGATCGAGAGTTGGATTTCACTACAACACTATACGCTAGTTCTTAAGAAAATATTGCGACTCCATTATCATCGCACACGCCAGCAGATCACATTGCTCTTCAGGTAACACATTGTGCGGTGTGCCTTTTGATTTTTCTGTCTGCATTCCGTGATTGTTGTCATTCGGCAGTGAACTCCATAATATGTCCGCCATTGACTCTCGGACGGAGCTTGGGATCTATGTCTCCTACCATTTATGATATTGCACGAGCCGCTGGCGTATCAAAATCTACGGTATCGCGCGTGCTGAATAAGCAAACCAACATCTCGCCGGAAGCGCTGGAAAAAGTGCTGCGTGCGATTGATGAGTTACAGTATCAGCCTAATAAACTGGCTCGGGCACTCACCTCTTCCGGCTTTGACGCAATAATGGTGATATCGACTCGTTCTGCCAAAACAACCGCCGGTAATCCCTTTTTCTCTGAAGTGCTGCATGCTATTACGGCCAAAGCCGAAGAAGTTGGTTTTGATGTCATATTACAGACGTCGCGAAGCACCGAAGATGATTTACAAAAATGTGAGAGTAAAATTAAGCAAAAATTGATCAAAGGCATCATTATGCTGAGTTCTCCCGCTGATGAATCATTTTTTGCAAGACTGGATAAATACAACGTTCCGGTCGTGGTTATTGGTAAAGTGGAAGGTGAGTACGCCAATGTCTATTCTGTAGACACTGATAATTATCGCGACAGCATTACATTGACAAATGCGCTTATTGAGAGCGGCCACAGTAATATTGCCTGTTTACATGCCCCGCTTGACGTTCATGTTTCCATTGATCGCGTCAATGGATATAAAGCCAGCCTTCAGGAACATAACATTCAAATACGCGATGAGTGGATTATTGATGGGGGTTATACTCATGAAACAGCCCTGCTCGCTTCGCGGAAATTACTGAGTCAACAACCGTTACCCGACGCAGTATTTGCCACCGACAGTTTAAAATTAATGAGTTTATATCGCGTGGCGGCTGAGAAAAATATCGCCATTCCGCAACAGCTTGCCGTTGTAGGCTACAGTAATGAACTGCTGTCATTTATGCTGACACCCGTGCCGGGAGGCATTGATGTCCCAACTCAGCAGCTCGGCGAACAAAGCTGTAATTTATTATTTAATCTGATTGCCGGTGAGAAAGGATTGCAGAACATCACCGTGAGCACGCAAATATCGTTAGCCGACTCACTGGTGTAAAAACAGGGGCATAACAATGCCCCTGCACATTTTAGAATGCGTAATTCACACCAATACCCGCATAATGGAATCTGTCGCTTTCACCTTCGTCATGATCTTCCCATTCATAGGCATATTCCAGGGTCATTGATAAACCATTCTGGAAATCATAGGCATACAGTAAACCAAGACGATTGAAATCATGCCCTTCGCGTTCCGGATCATCCTGCCAGTCCCAGTTTGACCAACGATCAAGTCCAATACGGGTGTACGGCGTCAGGGTGGTATTGCCGAAAGATAACGGTAAGTAAGCACGAATTTCCTGGGTTGAGAACTCACCATTATTACGCGATTCCGCCAGATTAAAGCCGCGTTCGAGATAATAGTTGACCGTTAAGCCCACCGTATCGTTGAAGGTATAATTCAGACCGGTTTCGCTTTCAACGCGACTATCGGAGTAACCTGTGGTACTCAAGTCATTGACGAATTGATACATTGCCAACCAGCCGCTAAAACGCAAATCGTCAGTAAGTTTAATATCCCAGTCCGGCTGAACTTTCCAGCGCTGCATATTTGCAGTGTCTTTTCCTGGTTCATTAACATAGTGATAGCCGTAATTACGGAAACCACCGGTCAATCCGAAATTAACATCCTCGCTTTCGAGGAATTGATAGCGAACTTCCAGTTCCGGGCGATCAAACCAGGTACCGCGTTTACCCTCGCTATAATCAACCGGGCCTTCCTGATAATAGGCCAGAGATATTTTCCATGGCCCATTGGACGCATTAAAATAGACAGACGGCTCAGCCAGTCCATCCATATCTTCGCCCTGACCTTCAACGTTTTCTATTTCGTACATGGCACCAATATTAAAGTGCCACTCATTCTTTTCAGCGGCCTGCGCGCAGGCCACTCCTGCGCTCATCATCAGCGCAGTAGCGGACAGTAGGGTTTTCATTATTATTCCTTGTTAAAATACTCGCAAAAATGCCCCAAGGTTTGGGGGGGTATCCCCCCGGAGTTTTATTGAATAGCCACTTCAGTTTCAGCATCAAAGAAATGGCATTTCGCCATATCAAAATGAATAGTGATATTTTCTCCTGCGTGATAATCATTCACTGCCCCGGCACGGACCACCAACTCATGCCCCCCAATAACGGTATAAAGCATAAACTCAGCGCCAGTTAGTTCTGCCACACTAATTTTTGCCGATACATTATTTTCATTATTAAGCTGCGGATGTATATCTTCAGGACGAATACCCAGTATAACGGCCTGATGCTCATAACCCTGAGCTTTTAACTGTGCTAATTTATTTTCGGGAATGGTTAACTTCAGCGTTTCGGTAACAAATTTATTACCATCAATCGCGCCACGAATAAAATTCATGGCCGGTGAACCAATAAATCCGGCGACGAACATATTTGCCGGGTGGTTATAAACCGTTTTAGGTGCGCCAACCTGTTGAACAATGCCATCCTTCATAATCACAATACGCGTTGCCATCGTCATGGCTTCGGTTTGATCATGGGTAACATATATCATGGTGGTATTCAGTTTCTGATGCAGTTTGCTAATTTCTGCCCGCATCTGCACGCGAAGTTTGGCATCGAGATTCGATAAAGGCTCATCCATCAGGAAGACCCCAGCCTCACGAACAATCGCACGTCCCAGCGCCACGCGCTGACGCTGACCGCCAGATAACGCGCCAGGTTTACGCTGCAGATAATCGCGCAGGCCAAGGATTTGCGCCGCCCAGTTCACGCGCTCCTCAATCACCGCCGGAGCAATTTTCTGCATCTTCAGGCCAAACGCCATATTGTCATAGACGGTCATGTGCGGGTACAACGCGTAGTTCTGAAAAACCATCGCAATATTGCGCGATTTCGCCGGCACATCATTCATCCGTTTACCGTCAATCAGCAGATCGCCGCCGCTGATCTCTTCCAGGCCGGCGATCATGCGCAACGTCGTTGACTTCCCGCAACCGGAAGGCCCAACAAAAACAATAAACTCTTTGTCTTCAATTTCCAGATTGAAGTCTTTAACGACGTGCACCTGGTTGTCGTAAATTTTTTGAATATGCTGCAACGAAAGCTGTGCCATGTTGAATCCTTTACTTGTCGTGTTGCCAGAAAGCCGATAAGCACGGCCACGTCAAAAATTCGGTTGAAGGAAGCTGCAAGCTTGCCCCGTTCAGCCCCGTACCGATGCCAACGGAGAGCATGCCGCAGGCGTTGATCGCATCAACGCCCGCTTGTGCATCTTCTATGCCAATGCACTGCTGCGGGTCAACGCCAAGCCCCGCACAGGCCGCCAGAAATATTTCCGGATCCGGTTTTGAATGGGTTATCAGCGCTGCATCCGCACAAAAGTCAAAACAAGCGCTAAGATCAAGCGCCTGTAAAATAGTGGGCGCATTGAGCGACACTGAGGCCAACCCAACCGGAATCCGCTCTTCCCGTAACGTCATTAACAGCTCGCGAATCCCAGGCAATACTGAGTCGACCGTTAACTGGCGCAAAGAATGGACGTACAGCCGGTTCTTTCTCTCAGCCAATTGTGCGCAAGTCTCCGGAGTAAACTCCCCCGCCTTCCCGCCGTGGTGCAAAATACGTTGCAGTGATTCGCTGCGACTAATCCCTTTCAGGCTGTCATTAAATGCTTCGTCGATCGCAATCCCTACTTCGTTGGCTACCTGCCGCCATGCCAGAAAATGCAAATGTGCGGTATCGGTAATCACGCCGTCCAAATCAAAAATGATGGCCTGTGGTTTGAGTATCATTCATCATCCCTTTTTGTGGTAGCGGTCCCATAAATAGACGTAATAACACCGTCATAAGTAATCGCTGACGCCCCCTGGACGGCGATCTTTTCGCCATTAACCCACAAGGTAATACGCTCAGTGGTGCTAATGCGGATTTCAGCTTTATTGATAGTGACCTGCATATCAACGCCCTGCCAACGCAGTGGGAAAGACAGAGTTTGCCAATGCTCAGGTAATACAGGGGTAAGATGTAACTCCCCGTGGCGAACATTCACTCCGGCAAATCCCTGGATTGCACCCAGCCAGATGGCCCCCGTCGCCGCTGCGTGAATACCGTCATCACAGCTATGTGGATCGTCTCCGAGATCGATAAGCGATCCTTCACGCCAGAAGCGATATCCCTGCTCTGAATCACCACAACGCGCAGCCACAATCCCATGGATAGTCTTACTCAAAGACGAGTCATGAATGGTGCGCGGCTCGTAAAACCGCAGGTTCGCCAGACAGATTTGCGGGGTAAATTGCTCCGGCAGCATATAGGTCAGCATCACCACATCGGCCTGTTTGAGAATTTGCATCTCATTGACCTCTGCGCGGGAGTAATCGAGCAAAATCGTCTGCTTGCCCGCTTTCGCTTTGTAACTGGACAGATCGATAACCGGTTTGCTCAGGAAGGTGTCATCCTGAGGTAACACACCATCGGACAACGCTTCCGGACGCCAGAGATGGCGTAAAAAATGCTCAGCACGATGAATAAAGGTCTCATCGTTACAGCCCAGGCGACGCGCAAAATCCAACGCCTGCTCCACGTTGTACCAGGCCATGTAGTTGGTGAACGCATTATTGTTCACATGCTCGGTGTATTCATCCGGGCCAATAACATCGTGGATCTCTAAACGGTCATTAACCATGACGGCTCTGCTGATCCAGAACTTTGCTGTTTCCAGAAGCAGCGTTATACCTTCACGGGACATAAAGTTCATATCCCCGGTGGTATGCCAGTAATTGATCACCGCCCAGGCAATATCCGCCACGAGATGATGCTCAGCCTGTGCGGAGGCCACTTTCTGCCGCAGCCCGGTGCGGATGTTGATCGCCGCGAATTCAGGCGTCTCCTCCTCACCGCTGCGCGCGCTCTCCCAGGGAAACAGCGCCCCCTGCCAACCGTTGCGGCGGGCTTTCTCACGCGCGCCCGACAAATTATGCCAGCGGTAACGCAATAAACTTCTTGCGGTTTTCGGCTCGGTGAAGAGATGGAACGGTAACAGAAAGACTTCGGTATCCCAGAAAACGTGGCCTTTATACCCTTCTCCCGTCAGACCTTTCGCCGCAATACTACTGCGCTCATCGTGATCTGGCGTCATTACACGCAAATGATAGAGCGCATAATCCAGCGCTCGCTGATCGCTCATATCATTACTGGTGACCTGAACACGATGGCTTTGCCACCAGGCATGCCAGTTGGCGGTCGATTCCGCCAGCAGCGCGTCATATCCCTGCTGGGCGCACGCTTCCAGATTACGCAGCGACTGGCGTCCCCAGGTTTCCAGCGACAGGCTGCGCTCGCTCGCCCAGTCGATCCAGCTAATTTTCGTCAGCGTAACGCGTTGTCCGGTTTTCGCCTGCACGCTATTGTGTTGTAACAACCGACGTTCTTTCGCGGTGAAGCAGCGCTGCGCCGCACCGTCTACGTCGCAAAACGTCGTGATCGCGATATCGTTGCGATTGTCCTGGGTGGTGTAAATGCCTTGCAGAAGATGCTGACCAAATACCCGGACCTGCGTTTCATCCAGATGCTGACGTCCGTGATTGGTGATCGTGGCATCAATCCCGGTTGAGATGCCAATGCAGGCATCACCATCCAATGGGGTAACGGCAACTTCCATAGCAAACAGCGGCAATTTTTGCGCCGAGACAAACCGCCGACTCTCAATGGCAAAACGTGCGCCGCCAGACGCTCGCCAGACCAGGGCACGGCGTAATTCACCGCTGGTAAAATCCAGTTCTCGGTGCCAGCTCTCAATCACGCCGCTGGTTAGCGAGAAAATCTCGCCATTAAGCGTAATCTCCACGCCCACGACATCCGGCAGATTAACCAGTTCATTAATTTCGCCTTTCCCTGCCCGATGATACAGTCCCGCAATATACATGCCGCGAGTCTGTAAAGTGTAGGCTTCTTCATGGCTGGCGCGAATTCCCATATAACCGTTGCCGGTCGTCATGAGTGAAGCGAATTTATTCAGACTGTGTGGGCAAAAAGCCGGTTCGGTTAGCATTACTGGCTTCGTCATAAGTCTACATATGTTCCTGTTTCAGCCGATTCATACAGTGCGGCAACCAGTTGTTGAATAACGACGCCCTGCTCTGCGTCCGCAATAGCGACAGGCTCGCCCTGTACGTGATTTACGAAAGACTCCATGCTGCGAAAGTGACGATTGTCATCGGCTATTTCGCGCTGGAACAGCACATCCAGCGTTCCGTCACGATCGGTATAGACCTGCGCCGGAAATAAGGTCGCCCCGGCAAGATCGCCACAGAAATTGACGTTCATAATCGATTGTTCAGGAATATTCAGCGCGAAAGAGGTCTCAAGGCGCAGGATCCCGCCGTTATGAAATTCGATCGTGCCGAACAGAGAATCCTCAACGGTGTACGTCGCGGGATCCCATGCCCCAAACTGGCCGCTGCTCTTACGTGTGCCAATACGCTGATAGCTGTGCGCGTTAACGCGCTTTACCGCCGGGAAGCCCAACACATACATCGCGGCATCAAGCATATGGATACCGATATCAATCAGCGGCCCGCCGCCCTGCAGTTCCTTGTTGGTAAAAACACCCCAGCCGGGTACGCCGCAGCGGCGCAAGGCGCGGACATTAGTGACATAGATTTCACCCAGCACGCCGCTCATTACCTGTTCGCGAAGCAATTGTGTATCCAGTGCGAAACGATGATGAAAATCGTAAGCCAGTACCTTCCCCATCCGCCGCGCCGTTTGACACATCTCCAGCGCCTCGTCTGGCGTCATGGCTGGGGGCTTTTCGCACATCACATGGCAGCCAGCGTTCAGCGCCAACATGGTGTGTTCATAATGAAAACGATTGGGCGAACAGATGCTGACGATATCTGGCTTAGCCTCGCGTAACATCGTCTGAGGATCGTCCCAAACCTGCGGATTACCATATTTCTCTGCCAGCACCTGCGCCTGTGACAGGCGGCTGTCACAGACAGCCACCAGTTCCAGATCGTTGCGGGTGCAGTAGTACGAAGCATGAACTTTATCCGCTACCTGCCCGGCGCCGATAATGGCGACACGTAGCGGAGCGCTTGTCAGTGCACTTTTCACGGAAATCCTCTTAGCAGGTACGCAGCCAGGCCAGCGACTGACGGTATGCTTCCGGCAGGTTCTCCGCCCGTACGCGCCCTTCATACACTACATAGCCCTGATAATTATCTTCACGCAGTTGGTCAAAAAGCGCAGAGAAATCCAGCGTACCGCTCCCCGGCTGATAACGATGGTTATCCGCAATATGCACGTGTCCCAACAGATCGCGATTGTCATGCAGCGCCTGTGCCATATCGTCTTCTTCGATATTCATATGGTAAAAATCACCAATGATTTGCACATGCTTCAGGTTGTTTTCCACGATATAGCGGCGAGCATCCGACAGGGTGTTGATCATATGATCCTGATAGCGGTTGAGCGGCTCGAGATACACCACCGTCCCCGTACGCTCGGCAACTTTATCGAGATAAATCAATGAATCACTGACGGCTTTGCGATCGCCGTCCAGGCTACGCGGAGAGGTCATCGGCGGTAGGCGGAAGGTAAACATGCCCCAGGCGGCAGGGACAATAATGCCTTGCCCGCCTACTTCGGACAGCGCTTCGAGAATGCGTGTAATCTGCTGTAAACCATTCAAACGACGTTCTTCGATAAAATCACCGATCCAACCGTCATACCCCCCGCAGGCGGTGGTCACGGGCAGACCCGTTTCTTTGATCGCCGCTTTCACTTCCTCAAGATTGTTGACCAGCAATTTGCCGTCAATTTCAAAACCGTCAAAACCCATCTCTTTGATGTAACGGAATTTCTCGAGAATATTTTCCGGGAAAAAAGCCTGATTCTGTGTTCCGATTTTCATTTTCTGTATTCCTTAATTAAAACGTCACGCCCATTTTGATGCTCTGTTCCGGATGGCGATCGACATACTGCATATAGCTTTCCGGGCTGCTGGCGAAGGTGACTACCGGATCGATAAGCTCTTCACAGTTCAGATAACCGTTCATCAACAGTTCCCAGCAGGTCTCCTCAATGCGCTTGCGATTCCAGCGCGGATAATCTGGATTTGGTTCACTGCAGGCGCGGGAGAAGACGATTTTGGCGTTGTTGAAGTGCGCTTCACGGCCCAGGTTAAACCCTTCAGCAAAAGGTTTGGCGAAGGCGACATAGGAAATGGTTCCGCCATAGGCCAGACCGCGTAGCGCCGATTGCAGCGCATCCGCATAGCCGCTGGTTTCGATAATCACATCCGCGCCCTGTTTGCCGGTCAGCTTTTTAATTTCCATGCCCACGTCGGTGCCAATCGGATCCAGACAGAAATCAGCCCCATGGCGACGCGCGATATCACAACGATGGGCAATCGGATCCACGCCAATAACCACTGACGCACCCCCTTTCTTAGCCAGTTGTACGGCGATCTGGCCAATTGCCCCTAATCCGACGATGACAACAAAGTCGCCGACGCGCACATTGGCATCGCGCACACCGCTCATGGCGAACTGTGCAGGGTCATAGCACACGGCATTTTTCCACGAACTACCTTCTGGCATTTTGCGCAGTTTGTAGTTGTTTACGGCGTTAAAGATTACCGTTTCTGCCAGTGGGCCGTAGCCGCATACAGAATCGCCGACGGCGTAATCGGTCACATCACTACCACACTCAATGACATCGCCCACCACCATGTTGCCAAGCTGGAACTTACCGAACTCAATTCCGCGCGGCGCCCCTTCCGGACGCGGCATAAACATTTGCCATTCGCCGTTAAAATCTTCATCAATAAACGGACTGGCCGCGCGAAAATCGACGACTTCCGTGCCATGTTTCGGCGCGCCAAAGCGAACGCGAACTTTCACTTCATTGGCGGAAACTGCTCTGTCTTCATATTCCACCAGCGCCGCAACGCGCGGTTCTGTGGCAACTAACTTCTTCATTTACAACTCCTTAATTAAACTGGCCGCTTAGCCTTTCACGCCGCCTGCGGTCAAGCCACTTTTAATAAAACGTTCGGAAAGCGCATACATAATGACCACCGGCAATGCGGTGACTAACGATGCGGCCATCATGCGTCCCCAGATATAGTCAGGCGTACTGAACAGCGCGTTCAGACCGACCGGTAAGGTAAAATTGCTGGCGCTGGAGAGGAAAATCGAGGCGAACAGATAGTCATTCCACGCAACCATAAAGCAGTACACAAAGACTGAAACCAGACCGGACATGGCCAACGGCACGGTGATGCGAAAGATAATTTGCAGACGATTTAATCCATCCATCATCGCGGCCTCTTCTATCTCATCCGGAATGGTGTCGAAGTAGCTTTTCAGCATAAACACGGCTGTCGGCAGCGTTTGGGTCACCATGGTGATAATCAACGCCATTTCGGTGTCATAAATGCCGAGGGCCGTAATGATTTTGAACAACGGCACCACCAGCAAAATCCCCGAAAACATGTACACCGTGTAAAAACTGGCATTGATGGTCATCCGTCCCTTAAAACGCAGACGGGAAAGCGCATACGCCCCAAGCACGCCGAGAAACACCGCCACCACCGATGACGTGACCGATACCACCAGGCTATTACGGAAGTAGTCAACAAACGGGAAGATCATCGGGTTAAAAATGTCGATGTAATGTTCCAGCGTCCATTGCTGAGGTAACAGCGTGGGATGCAGCGAGATCGCCTCTTTTGCGCTTTTGAATGAGGTCATCAGCATCACAAAAAACGGAAATAACGTGATGCCCAGGAAGACAATTAATCCACAGTAAAAGCCGATGCGGCCAAGCGTGCGTTTATTTGTTGCCATTGAGGTTCACCCGTTTTCTGGTCAGCAGGATAACAGCGAAAATGATGACGAAGAGGACGACAGAAATAGCGGCCGCTTTGCCTAAGTCATTAAATGCAAACGCTGTTTTATAGAGATAGACCCCGAGAATATCGACTTTAGTGGTCAGCAGATAAACATCGGCGAACATATAGAACATCCAGATCGTACGCAGCGTGACTACGGTCGCCAGCACCGGCATGATCGCTGGCAGCGTGACGATACGAAACCGTTGCCAGGCGTTCGCGCCATCCATTTCCGCCGCTTCATACAGCGATTTATCAATAGTCTGTAAAATCGCCAGAAACGAGATAAAGGCATACGGAAAGTAGCGCCAGATGGCGAACAGCACGACCAGTGCGAAGCTGCTGCCTGGATTGTCGAACCATAACGGCGCCTGCTCAAACAGATGCAGCAGATCAACGCCGAGATAGTTCACAATGCCGTAGCCGTTGTTGAACATGTATTTCCAGGCAAACACCAGCGAAATAGATGGCGTTACGTAAGAGAGGATCACCAGTGAGCGCGCCGTTTTCCGCAGACGAAACTCACGGTTAAAAAACATCGCCACTCCCAGCCCCAGCACCGTGCTCCCGGCAACAACCAGCGCGGTATACCAGACCGTCATCCACAGCGAATGCCAGAATCCGGGATCGGTTAAGATACGGATATAGTTACTCAGGCCGACAAATGTTGACTCAATTTGCGGATTGAGCGGCAGACGCATAAAGCTGATTTCGATGTTAGATATCATCGGCCACGCAACTAAACCACCCAGCAAGAGCAAACTGGGCGCCAGCAGCAGCATGGCAAATGGCATATCCGATCGACCTGAAAAGAACTTATTCATCACGGCTTTCCATTTCCCCATTAGCGCTGTTCAACAAGGTCATCCAGTTTGGTCTGGCTGGCCTTCATCGTCGTTGAAAGGTCAGCTTTTCCTACCGTGACGTTGTGCACCATGGTGCTTATGACGCCGGAACCCGTAACGTCACCCATGCGGGTAAAGTTCTTATCGCCGACTGCGCCGAAGACCTGAATATTCGGCAGTTCGGCAATCAGCTGATTGGGTAACTCACCCAGCGCTTTAATGACGGCGTTATCTTTCCACGTTGAGGTGTTCACCACCGCTTTATTAACCGGGAGCGCGGCACCTGGGGACATCATTACCCAGTCAGCAATGTTGTCGGCCTGCTCCATAAAGGTGACAAATTTTTCTGCGGCTTCTGTCTCTTCGGTTTTTTGTCCTGCGGTTATGGTCAGCGACGTCAACATGCCATATACAGCAGAGGTTTTTTCCGTCGGTACCATAAAGCCAACATTTTGAGGATCCCCCTCCTTAATCACCGCCGGGAGGATATAGGTGGAATAAATAGCCATTGGTGCAGTGCCGTTCATGAAAGCGTCTTTGACCTCCATGATGTCGTTAGAACCCGGCATCGTGTTTGCCGCAAGCGAGCGATAGTATTCCAGCGCCTGCGCCATCTCTGGCGTATCAAGGGTTATCTTTCCCTGCGCATCGAAAACGTTAGCCTGGTTAGAAAGCGCGAACTGGGAGAAGGACTGTTCGGTCAATACGCTTTCCGCCGTAGGGAGCGCAATACCATATTTTTTGCTGGCAGGATTGTTTAGCTTTTGCGCCACGTCGAGCAATTGCTGCCAGTCTTTCGGTTCTTCAAGGCCTGCTTTTGCCAGTACATCTTTGCGATACCAGACCCCGCCAATCCAGGCGCTGACCGGAACCCCGGTCCATGCAGAGCCATCTTCGGTGCGTACAATACGCAGTACGCCATCATAAAACGCGTCTTCACCTACACCGTTAATGACCTGCGCCACCGCTTTACGATCGATAAGCGATTCTTTGTCCATGACTTTCGCGTAGTCATGGCTGGTTTCAATAACTTCCGGAAGTGAACCGCTACGCGCGAGGGTAATCACTTTGGTGTTGTAAGCATCCTCTTCAACAGGAACCTGTTTGACGCTGATACCGGGGTTCTCTTTTTCAAAGCGCTCAATCAGTTTGGCAATAACCGCCTGCCGCTCCTGCTCTACAGAAGAGTGCATAAATTCAATTGCGACAGAGGATTTTTTATCATCCTTACACCCAGAAACCAGGGCGCAGGACACCAGTGCTGAAATCAGCACAATTTTAGCTTTAAGCATGAAATGTTCCTTTTTATTTCTTAACCCACATAACCTGCCAGGCGTGTAGTGTTAATTCCTTACCCGAAATACTTTCTTCGCTAATCAAATCAAATCCATTTTCAATATCAATATTAATGGTTTGTGTCTGACCGCTGACATTAAATAAACCGGTAATTTCTTCGCCTGTCTCTGCCGTACGCTTAATTTGCATAACGGCCGGTGTAACACTGTAAATCTTAAAATTACTATCAGGATGGAATGCTTTATTATTACGTCGTAGAACAATCAATCGGGATAACTCATGGTAAACGGCGTGACGCAAACAGGTTTCATCAGCCAGTTCCGTTTCTATTTGTCTGATATGATATTTTTTACGGTTGATCGCCCGGTTATACCCCAGTTCCTCCACACCTTTATAGTCATTACGTGACCCGAGGATACTTTGAATGTAAATCGCCGGTACGCCTGGAAAACTCAGCAAAATGGCATGGGCGAGAATAAAGCGGGCAAATCTTTCAGTATTACTGCTATTACCCGGCGTTAACGCATCCATATACGTGACGTTAATTTCATACGGACTTCGACTACCATCAGGATTATTCTTCCAGTTAACCAGGGCGCCTTCTTGTTGTAATTCCGTCACCAGTCGCATGATTTCATCTTCAGGTAACAGGCCCCGTAACGGGTTGAGGCCAATTCCGTCATGCGATGCGAGGAAATTAAACCATGTGGTCTCAGTCGATGGCAGTTCCAGTGATTGCGCCCACTGACACAATGTCGTTGTATCCTGGCGTTGTACCGCATGCAGCACCAGCGGCGGCAGCGAGAACTGGTACACCATGTGAGCCTCATCGCGGCCATTACCGTAATAGGAAATGTTATCCTTATGCGGAACGTTCGTTTCAGTAATGATCGCTGTACCAGGTGCCGCGCAATCAGCAATAGCGCGGAACAGTTTGATAAGCTGATGCGTTTTTTCCAGGTGAATACAGGTTGTCCCTGGCTCTTTCCACATAAAACCAACCGCATCCAGGCGGACATAATCAGCGCCCTGCTCCAGGTAACTCAGTAGTACATCGATCATCGCCAGTAATACTAATGGATTGGCATAGTTGAGATCGATCTGGTCGTCGCTGAACGTCGTCCAGAGATGACGCACTGTATTATCTTTCAACGTAAACGGGGTCAGTAACGGTAATGCGCGCGGGCGCGTGACGTTGCTCAGGTCCGTATCAGGATCCATCGCAATAAAGAAATCTTCATAACCGTCAAGCTGTTGCAAATAGTTATTAAACCATTCGCTTTTAGCTGACATATGGTTACAAACAAAATCAAACATCAGTCGACTGGATTCAGCTAATTGCTTAATATCATTCCAGTCACCGGTTTCTTCGGCAACCTGATAGTAATTAATTACTGAAAAACCATCATCCGATGACCACGGATAAAATGGCAACAGGTGCACATGAGAAAATATCGACTTAAGCCATTCATTATAAAACTGATTAAACGTTGGCAGCGGTTTTTTATCTTCCGCGTAAAATTGATCGGCGTAAGTGATCAGAACGACATCGCCCTCATCCCAATGCGCTTTACGGTTTTTTTTAATTAATTTTCGTGCTTTTTCTAAACGTGCAACCAGCGCTTCATAGTGAAGTGAAGAAAATGTGTCTCCATAGACTTCACTCAGACATTTTTGGATTTTTTGGTTCACCTTCATTTCTCGTGGTAGCGGTCCCATGACGCAAGAGACTACTCTGCCGGAAATAAGCTGTCAATCAGCTGAGGTGGCCTGGAGGGGGGTTATAAAAGAATTTTGGCAGCCAAAAAATCGTATTTGTGAGCTGCCGCAAATTAACTGAGGGAATGTTGATTAATTGTTGCTTGCTTTTGTTGTTTCGGATATCAGGGTTGATTACCTGAATAGCGTTTCGACAATTTTGTCGCTGCCCGGCTCAACAAAGGTTCAAGTACTAACGCCAGCAACATTTTTAGCGGACGTCGGGCCACGGACTTCACCGCCCACCCTGCTACCCCTGCCGGGCCATAGCGCAGCGCAGTCAGCAGCACCAGCTTACCTGCTATTTTAAAGCCCGGCTTTACCTTTTGCCCGGCACGTTGCCAGCGATTATTCATTTTTAACCTCACAATTGGCGGAAGCGGCTGCGTAATGTGAAGGTATCAGATGTCACATAACGCTCCATCTCACGCAAACGCTTTTCACTTGCAGCCAGCTCACGATCGACAGCATCCAACAGCTCACCGCTTGATGGCTGCTGTTCTCCGGAAACCACGTTGTCCGGCATCGGATCCAACACAAACGTCAGTACGATGTAGGCGACAAAGGTGAAAAAGGCCAGACCAAAAAAGATGGACAGTACCACCAGGATCCGCACCAGTTTCACAGGAACATCGAGATAATGCGCAATACCCGCGCAAACCCCTTTCACCATGCCCTGCTGCGGTATACGCCACAGTTTTTTATTCAGATTAACGCCCCCCATTAGCGGTCCCTCCAGTTTGGATGTTCAGCATCAAGGATATCTTCCAGCGCTTGAATGCGCTCACGCATCCTCTGTGCATCCTGGTTAAGTTCTACCAGACGCTGTTGTTCACTTTGCGCCAGCTCGCCGCGACTGGAACGATTGCTGTAATGCAGCCAGAGCCAAATCGGTAAGACGAAAAGCACAAAGATGGTTAACGGGATGGCCAGAAATAGCGCGCTCATGAGTACTCCTTACAGGTGATGAACGGCGGCGCGTTCGGGCACCGCCAGATATTATTATTGCTTGTCTTGCTGCATTTTGGCTTTCAATTGCGCCAACTGCTCGCTGATTTCATCATCTGCTTTCAGGTCAGCAAATTGCTGATCCAGAGACTTCTGCTTACCGAAGTTATGGCTTTCAGCTTCAGCTTCCATTTGATCGATACGGCGCTCAAAAGATTCAAAGCGCGCCATCGCTTCATCCAGTTTGCCGCTGTCCAGTTGACGACGAACATCACGGGAAGAACTCGCCGCCTGGTGGCGCAGCATCAACGCCTGCTGACGAGCACGGGTTTCACTAAGTTTGTTTTCCAGCTCACCGATCTCTTTTTTCATACGCGCCAGCGTATCGTCAACCAGCGTCACCTCATGCTCCAGCGAGGCAATCAGATCAGTCAGTTTCTGTTTTTCGATTAACGCAGAACGCGCCAAATCTTCTTTTTCTTTACGCAGCGCCAGCTCTGCTTTTTCCTGCCACTCTGCCTGTTGGGCGCTGGCCTGTTCGATACGACGCGATAACTGTTTCTTTTCTGCCAGAGCGCGTGCGGAGTTGGAGCGCACCTCAACCAGCGTGTCTTCCATTTCCTGGATCATCAACCGCACCAGCTTCTGCGGATCTTCAGCCTTTTCCAGCAACGCATTAATGTTGGCGTTCACGATGTCGGCAAAACGAGAAAAAATACCCATAATGTAATCCTCACTTACTGTTCTGATATCGGGCAATGCCCTGCTGCTGTTCTAATGCACTTCGCATGCCAACTTTTTAATTCATTGAATTATATGAAAATATCCAATTTTACCTGCCGGGATAAATAGGGTAAATTGGTGAATAACACTAACAAATGGTGAATTTCATCATGGCAGGATACAAAGATAATCTTCTGGGCGAAGCGAACAGCTTTATTGAAGTTCTGGAGCAGGTTTCTCATCTCGCGCCGCTGGATAAACCTGTGCTGGTCATTGGGGAACGCGGTACGGGGAAAGAGCTTATCGCCAACCGCCTGCACTATCTCTCCACCCGCTGGCAAGGCCCGTTTATTTCACTTAACTGCGCGGCGCTCAACGAAAATTTACTCGATTCTGAACTCTTCGGTCACGAAGCTGGCGCCTTTACTGGCGCACAGAAACGTCATCCGGGTCGTTTCGAGCGCGCCGATGGCGGCACGCTGTTTCTTGATGAACTGGCGACCGCCCCGATGCTGGTACAGGAAAAACTGCTGCGCGTTATTGAGTACGGAGAGCTGGAACGCGTAGGCGGTAGCCAGCCGCTGCAGGTCAACGTACGACTGGTTTGTGCAACCAATGCCGACCTGCCGCGCATGGTGAATGAAGGCACGTTCCGCGCCGACCTGCTGGATCGTCTGGCTTTTGATGTGGTGCAACTCCCACCGTTACGCGAACGTCAAAGCGATATCATGCTAATGGCTGAACATTTTGCCATTCAGATGTGCCGTGAGATCGGGTTACCGTTGTTTCCAGGGTTCACCGACGAGGCCAAAGAAACGCTCCTCCACTACCGTTGGCCGGGCAATATTCGTGAGCTGAAAAACGTCGTGGAGCGTTCAGTTTACCGACACGGGACCAGCGATTACCCGCTGAATGAGATTGTGATTGACCCGTTCAGGCGTCACACCACACCGCCGCTGGTGCAAGAAACCAGACACACATCAGTAGCCTTACCGCTGGATCTGCGTGAATTCCAACAGCAGCAGGAAAAGGAATTTTTGCAAACCAGCTTACAGCAAGCGAAATTTAATCAGAAAAAAGCCGCTGAATTATTAGGTCTGACCTACCATCAGCTCCGTGCGTTACTCAAGAAACACCAAATTTAGCGTACAGGGGCAGACGTTGGACGCGAGGGTTAAAACAGTTTACCATGTTGCAATCACTGTATAAAAAAACAGGTTAATCATGATGACTCTGGCGTTAGTTGGCGAAAAAATTGACAGAAACAGGTTCACCGGTGAGAAAGTCGAAAATAGCACATTTTTCAACTGTGATTTTTCGGGTGCCGACCTTAGCGGTACTGAGTTTATTGGCTGCCAATTTTATGATCGAGAGAGCCAGAAAGGGTGTAATTTTAGCCGCGCTATCCTGAAAGATGCCATTTTCAAAAGTTGCGATCTCTCCATGGCGGATTTCAGGAATGTGAGTGCGCTGGGAATCGAAATTCGCCACTGCCGTGCACAAGGTTCAGATTTTCGCGGCGCAAGCTTTATGAATATGATTACCACACGCACCTGGTTTTGTAGCGCCTATATCACCAATACCAACTTAAGCTACGCCAACTTTTCAAAAGTCGTACTGGAAAAGTGCGAGCTGTGGGAAAACCGCTGGATGGGTACTCAGGTACTTGGCGCAACGTTCAGTGGATCGGACCTCTCTGGCGGCGAGTTTTCATCGTTCGACTGGCGGGCAGCAAACTTTACGCACTGTGATTTGACCAATTCAGAACTGGGCGATCTCGATGTCCGGGGTGTTGATTTGCAAGGCGTTAAACTGGACAGCTACCAGGCATCGTTGATCCTGGAACGTCTTGGCATCGCTGTCATTGGTTAATATTCAGGGAGCGGTACATGCCGCCCCCTGCCCTTATACAGTATTGTCCGCGCTGGTTTTCCCCCGCGGACGTTTCGACTCAGCGAACATAGACGTCAGAGGGTTCCGGTCCCCCCGTCAGAACACCATACCTGACCGGATGTATAGCTATTCTCTTCAGCCGCTAAAGTGACATACAGCGGAGCAATTTCTACCGGTTGGCCTGGCCGACCGAGCGGCGCATTTGCGCCAAATTTCTCAATTTTTTCCTGTGGTTGGCCGCCGCAACACTGCAATACCGTCCAGTACGGTCCAGGCGCGACAGCATTCACACGGATCCCTTTGGGTGCCAGTTGCTTTGCCAGCGATTTAGTAAATGCCACTATCGCCGCCTTGGTCTGAGCATAATCAAGCAGGATCTCACTTGGCTCATAAGCCTGTACCGACGAGGTGTTAATAATCACGCTGTCTCGTGAGAAATGAGGAACAGCCGCTTTGGTGATCCAAAACATGGCGTAGACATTGGTCTTGAATGTCGCATCAAACTCTTCTGTGGTGAGGTCTTCGATCGATTCGCAAAATTGCTGACGACCGGCGTTATTCACCAGAATATCCAACCCTCCCAGCGCTTCTACCGCCTGTTTTACCAGATGGTTACAGAAAGTTTCGTCACGAATATCACCGGGAATCGCCGCGACTTGTCTCCCTGTTTTTTTTATCAATTCGACAACTTCGCGCGCATCGTCCTCTTCTTCAGGTAAGTAATTAATCGCGACATCGGCGCCTTCGCGGGCATAAGCAATGGCAACTGCACGCCCAATACCTGAATCACCTCCGGTAATTAATACCTTGCGACCATTTAACCTGCCGCTTCCCTGATAGCTTTCTTCGCCATGATCGGGACGCGGTTGCATTTTTCCAGCCAGACCCGGAAAAGGTTGTTTTTGATGTGGAAAAGGCGGCTGCGGAAAACGTTCTGAATTAGTTTTATTGGTGGTCTGTTTTCCTTTATTTAGGTCAGTCATTCAATCACCTCTCATGAGTCATCATTCATCGCAAAGACTAATAAGCGTAGAACAAAATGAATGACATGACCTTTATAATTTACCCACAACTTCATTTTTGCCAAATATTAACCTGGTCCTTACGATGATAACTTCACATTGCGTTGAGATATTTACTCGGATAAGTCCTGGTTTATTTATTTGTTCTTCCAGACTGAAACTTCTTCAACCAATACCGCCAGGCTAAAACGTACCGCCTTTTCTATAACGTCCTGGCAATCACCGGAAAAATATTCCCGTTTTGTTATTATCCGCCCGCGGAAATTCCACGCAAACCACACCGTTCCTGCGGGAGTACCATCCTCCCCACCCTCCGGCCCCGCATATCCGCTAATGGCTATGCTGATATCGGTTCCGGCTTGCTCACGTATCCCTACAGACATCTCACTTACCGTTTGCTCACTAACGGCGCTATATTTCTCCAGCGTACTGGCCCGCACGCCGAGCATTTTCTGCTTGGCACGATCGCTAAAGGTTATAACGCCGATATCATAAAATTCTGCGGTATCCGCCTGTGCACAAAGCGCGGCGGCCAAGTTTCCTCCTGTACAAGATTCTGCGGTAGTCAACGTTAAACCGCGATCAATAAGCGTTTTTGCAACCCGTTTCGTCAGTTCATTGCGTGTTTTTGCGTCATTGTACTCCGTGTTCATTACCGCCTCGCTAATTCTCTTCAGGAATGACAGAAATATGTCCGTTACGTTCCAGAATGGCATACTTGATTTTACTGGATTCGGTAATCCCCTGATTTTGTCGTGCAGCGACTAATATATCGTCAAGAGAAACATCCACTTTCTTCATTTTATCCAACAAAGGTATCCCGTGATCAAGCAGGATAACCGGAGAGCCATCCAGCACGGATTCTGCCCCACCTACCTTTTTCTTAATGAAACCAAACAGAATATCAATAGTAACCAGTGTGACAATCGTGATCATGGCGCCGGTTAGCGAAAAATCATTACCCAATAAGGCTTGTTGAGTTGCTTCACTGATAATCAGTAATAAAATCAGATCGAAGCTGGTCATTTGTAACAATGCCCGGCGACCTGCAATTTTGAAAACTACCAGCAAAATAAGGTAAATGGCTAATGCCCGGAAGACCATCTCCATACTCACCTCCTAGGGATAAATAAATTGTCTGAAGCGGATTTCAGGTTCGCCATTTAGCTGGAGAAAACTCATTACACTTCCTGGCTTCACGGGCGTAACCTGCAGCCAGATAGTAAAGTCCTGCGTTGCTTCAGAATCATTGTAGACAAGGTAAAGATCATTACCCTTGCTGTACATGCTGTCTGGCTGCGGCCAAATATTTTCCATCTCATAAAATTTGTTGAAATCGCCGCCAATGCGCAACGTCTTGTTCACAGAATCATACTTTTGTGCAGAGATGTTAATTTTAAATTCCGTTTGCAAACGCCCAAACCTTTCGTATTGTAACTCTGTTGTCTTTAAGCTATTTTTTCTCGTTACCTCACTTAAATATCCCTTGGAAAACGATCCCTCCATAGCAAGTAAAACAATGCAGAGCAAACAGATAAAACCAATCTTGTGAAAGCCAGATTCAAAATTCAGAAAACGCTGGCTCTCTTTTACGCCTTGCAAATGGGCTTTCTCTCTGTTCATCTCCCCGCCTCGCTTATATAACACCAAGCCGTTGTTTTATTGAAAAATTACAATTTGAGACTTATCCCACTCGCCAAATTAATAAATAGCTACAAAACTTAATAAGTCAAATCAATTTTAATGGAGGCTCTATGAAAATATCTCTCGCCCCCTTACTGTGTTGTTTTTTATTGCCCACAGCGTTTGCCGATGATAATGGCGGATTAAAAAAAGATACCGCCCCGCCACCTGCGCACGCACTGGATGAAGGGTATCGTGGCACTGAAGATGCAAGAATCATGACCGTCCAACAAGCTAAAACCATGCATGACGGTGCGACCATCTCTTTACGAGGTAATCTCATTGAGGCTCAAGGAGGAGATAAGTTTATCTTCCGGGACAAAACCGGCACTATCAATACGCTAATCCCGCTTGCCGTCTTTGATGGCCGAACGGTAAAACCCGATCAAATGATCAGGATTAACGGTAGCCTTGACGCTAAAATGCAACCGCCGGTGGTACGCGTTAATAAAATCCAGAAGTAATTCGACATCCGGGAAGATATTCACTCTTCCCGGCCTCATTCTTGTTACTTTTCCGCTGATTCTCTGGACGCCCCCCTTCCATTCAACAGATTCATTTTTCCCGTCAGACACCTCACATAATCTCTCTCCCAGTGAATCCGGCGTTTAAGCGAGTCAGAGGGGCCATGAAAATGCTAAGATAGCTAATAGAGTATATGCAAAGTGGATAGCAGGTATGAATTTTGACCAACTGACGATGTTGAATTCGCGGTCATCACCCCTGCAGCCCCAAACACAAACGGTAATGGCAAATGTCATTAAGTATTAGTAAGATAGCTTCTTTATATATAACCCTTTAAAATTATGCGCCTGGTTTTATCATCTCTGATCGTGATGGCTGGATTTCTGAGTGGTCAGGCTGTAGCTGCGCCTGAGCAGGCCCCGTACGCTGATATTCGTGACAGTGGCTTTGTCTATTGCGTTAGTGGGCAGGTCAATACGTTCAATCCACAAAAAGCGAGCAGCGGTCTCATCGTAGACACATTAGCGGCCCAATTGTATGACCGACTACTTGATGTCGATCCCTATACCTATCGCCTGGTGCCAGAACTGGCTGAAAGCTGGGAAGTCATGGATAACGGCGCAACCTACCGCTTTCATTTACGTCGCGATGTTCCGTTTCAAAAGACAGCCTGGTTCACGCCCACCCGCAAACTGAATGCGGACGATGTGGTATTTACCTTCGAGCGCATCTTTGATCGCCAGCATCCGTGGCACAATGTCAATGGCAGCAGTTTTCCTTATTTTGACAGCCTGCAGTTCGCCGATAACGTCCAAAGCGTGCGCAAGCTGGACAACAACACCGTTGAATTTCGCTTAAATCAACCCGACGCTTCTTTCTTGTGGCACCTTGCCACACATTATGCCTCTGTGATGTCGGCTGAATATGCTGCCAAATTAGCAAAACAGGATCGCCAGGAATTACTCGACAGACAACCCGTCGGCACTGGACCGTACCAACTTTCAGAAAATCGTGCAGGCCAATATATTCGCCTACAACGGCATGAAAAATTCTGGCGTGGTACCCCCTTGATGCCGCAGGTCGTGGTGGATCTCGGCTCTGGCGGAACCGGACGTTTATCGAAATTACTGACCGGCGAGTGCGATGTCCTGGCCTGGCCCGCTGCCAGCCAGCTCAGCATATTGCGTGATGATCCTCGACTGCGTCTGACGCTGCGTCCGGGGATGAATATCGCCTATCTGGCGTTCAACACGGATAAACCGCCGTTGAACAATCCTGCCGTACGACATGCGTTAGCGCTGGCTATTAACAACCAACGGTTAATGCAATCTATTTACTACGGTACGGCGGAAACCGCGGCATCTATTTTGCCTCGCGCCTCGTGGGCTTATGACAACGAAGCTAAAATTACCGAGTACAATCCGGAAAAATCGCGCGAGCAGCTAAAAGCGCTGGGGTTGGAAAACCTGACGTTACAACTTTGGGTCCCCACCAGCTCTCAGGCCTGGAACCCCAGTCCCCTGAAAACCGCGGAGCTGATTCAGGCTGATATGGCTCAGGTGGGTGTGAAAGTGAAGATCATCCCGGTAGAGGGTCGTTTTCAGGAGGCGCGATTAATGGATATGAATCATGATCTGACGTTGTCCGGTTGGGCAACTGACAGTAACGATCCTGACAGTTTTTTCCGACCGATGCTCAGTTGTGCCGCCATTAACTCACAGACCAACTTTGCCCACTGGTGCAATCCGGAGTTTGACAGCATTTTGCGCAAAGCCCTCTCTTCGCAACAACTCTCCTCGCGGATTGATGCCTACGACGAAGCACAAAATATTCTCGCACGCGAGTTGCCGATCCTGCCGCTGGCCTCTTCGCTCCGTTTGCAGGCTTACCGCTATGACATCAAAGGGCTGGTGCTCAGTCCATTCGGCAACGCTTCTTTTGCCGGGGTTTCCAGGGAAAAGGCTGAAGAGGTGAAAAAACCATGATTATCTTCACCCTGCGCCGATTTTTATTACTGCTGGTCACCCTGTTCTTCCTGACTTTTATTGGGTTCAGCCTGAGCTACTTCACACCTCATGCGCCGTTACAGGGCGCATCGCTGTGGAACGCCTGGGTATTCTGGTTCAATGGCCTGATTCACTGGGATTTTGGTGTGTCCAGTATTAACGGCCAGTTAATCTCAGAACAACTCAAAGAGGTGTTTCCGGCGACGATGGAGCTGTGCATTCTGGCCTTTGGTTTTGCACTGATGGTCGGGATCCCGATAGGCATGTTAGCGGGCATAACACGTAATAAATGGCAGGACCGTTGCATCAGCGCATTGGCTCTGATGGGCTTTTCTATTCCGGTTTTTTGGCTGGCGCTGCTGCTGACGTTGCTCTTCTCACTGACCCTCGGCTGGCTGCCCGTTTCCGGGCGTTTTGATCTGCTCTACGAAGTTAAGCCCGTTACCGGATTTGCCATTATTGATGCGTGGATCACCGACTCGCCCTGGCGCGATGAAATGCTGGTCAGTGCGATCCGTCATATGGTGCTTCCGGTATTAACGCTCTCCGTGGCACCGACGACGGAAGTTATTCGTCTGATGCGTATCAGCACCATTGAGGTCTTTGATCAAAACTATGTTAAAGCGGCGGCTACTCGTGGTCTGTCACGGTTAACGATTTTACGCCGTCACGTACTGCACAACGCACTTCCACCGGTTATCCCGCGCCTGGGTTTACAGTTTTCCACCATGCTGACGCTGGCGATGATCACCGAGATGGTCTTTAGCTGGCCAGGTCTTGGCCGTTGGCTGATTAACGCGATTCGCCAGCAAGATTACGCGGCTATTTCGGCGGGTGTGATGATAATAGGCTCATTGGTTATCATTGTTAACGTCATCTCTGATATTTTGGGTGCTATGGCTAACCCTCTGAAACATAAGGAATGGTATGCCTTACGATAGCGTCTACAGCGAAAAGCGCCCGCCTGGTACGCTGCGCACCGCATGGCGCAATTTTTACGGCGATGCAACCGCAATGATCGGCCTGTATGGCTGTGCGGGACTGGCGATTCTGTGTATTTTTGGTGGTTGGTTCGCGCCTTATGGCATCGACCAACAGTTTCTCGGCTACCAGCTTTTGCCACCGTCATGGTCGCGCTATGGCGAAGTCTCTTTCTTCCTCGGGACTGATGATCTGGGGCGTGATGTTTTAAGCCGCCTGCTCAGCGGTGCGGCCCCAACCGTGGGCGGCGCGTTTGTCGTCACCCTTGCCGCCACGCTGTGTGGTTTATTGCTTGGCGTGGTTGCCGGGGCAACACACGGTTTGCGTTCCGCGGTGCTCAATCACATTCTGGACACCCTGCTGTCGATCCCTTCACTGTTGTTGGCGATTATTGTGGTGGCTTTTGCCGGTCCGCATCTGACTCACGCGATGTTTGCCGTCTGGCTGGCGCTGCTGCCGCGGATGGTTCGTTCCGTCTACAGCATGGTGCATGACGAACTGGAAAAAGAGTATGTCATTGCCGCTCGCCTTGATGGCGCAACCACGCTCAATATCCTGTGGTTCGCCGTTCTGCCCAATATTACCGCCGGGCTTATCACTGAAATTACCCGTGCGCTGTCGATGGCGATTCTGGATATCGCCGCGCTGGGTTTTCTCGACCTGGGCGCACAATTGCCATCACCGGAATGGGGAGCCATGCTCGGCGACGCGCTGGAACTGATTTATGTCGCACCGTGGACTGTCATGCTGCCAGGGGCGGCGATCATGATAAGCGTGCTGTTGGTTAACCTGCTGGGTGATGGCGTGCGCCGCGCAATTATTGCGGGGGTGGAATAATGCCATTACTCGATATTCGCAACCTGACCATTGAATTCAGAACCGGTGACGACTGGGTAAAAGCAGTTGACCGCGTCAGCATGACCCTCAATGAGGGTGAAATCCGCGGACTGGTTGGCGAGTCTGGCTCCGGCAAGAGCCTGATCGCCAAGGCCATTTGCGGCGTCGCTAAAGATAACTGGCGCGTAACCGCCGACCGTATGCGCTTTGATGATATCGATCTCCTGCGCCTTTCCGCGCGTGAACGACGCAAGCTGGTCGGTCATAACGTTTCCATGATCTTTCAGGAACCGCAATCGTGTCTTGATCCGTCCGAGCGTATTGGACGACAGCTGATGCAAAATATTCCAGCCTGGACCTACAAGGGCCGCTGGTGGCAGCGCATCGGCTGGCGTAAACGCCGGGCGATTGAGCTTTTGCACCGCGTCGGGATAAAAGACCATAAAGATGCCATGCGCAGCTTCCCGTATGAACTGACCGACGGCGAGTGTCAGAAGGTAATGATCGCTATCGCACTGGCTAATCAGCCGCGCTTGCTGATTGCTGATGAGCCGACGAACGCGATGGAGCCAACGACCCAGGCGCAAATATTTCGCCTGCTGACCCGGCTGAACCAAAATAGCAATACCACCATTTTGTTGATCAGCCATGACCTGCAAATGCTCAGCCAGTGGGCAGACAAAATCAACGTAATGTACTGCGGACAAACGGTGGAAACCGCGCCCAGTAAAGATCTGGTGACGATTCCACATCATCCTTATACGCAGGCGTTGATCCGCGCCATTCCTGATTTTGGTAGCGCCATGCCGCATAAAAGTCGTTTGAATACCATGCCAGGAGCGATTCCATTGCTGGAACAATTACCCATCGGCTGCCGTCTGGGGCCGCGCTGCCCTTATGCTCAACGTGAATGTATTGAAACCCCACGACTGACCGGAGCAAAGAATCATCTCTACGCCTGTCATTTCCCGCTGAATATGGAGAGAGAGTGAGATGGTAGAAACCCTGCTCGAAGTTCGCAATCTGAGCAAAACCTTTCGCTACCGGACGGGTTTATTTCGCCGACAGACCGTTGAGGCCGTTAAACCACTCAGCTTTACCCTGCGCGAACGTCAGACGCTCGCCGTCATTGGCGAGAATGGTTCCGGTAAGTCCACGCTGGCAAAGATGTTAGCTGGCATGATTGAACCCACCAGCGGTGAACTGCTGATTGACGATCACCCGCTAAAGTATGGTGATTACTCATTCCGTAGTCAGCGGATCCGCATGATTTTTCAGGATCCGTCAACATCGCTTAACCCTCGTCAGCGTATTTCACAGATCCTCGATTTCCCGCTGCGTCTGAACACCGACCTGGAACCTGAACAGCGTCGCAAACAGATAATAGAAACGATGCGCATGGTCGGCCTGCTGCCTGACCATGTGAGCTATTACCCGCATATGTTAGCGCCGGGGCAAAAACAGCGCCTGGGGCTTGCCCGCGCGCTCATTTTGCGACCTAAAGTGATTATCGCCGACGAAGCCCTTGCCTCTCTCGACATGTCGATGCGTTCGCAGCTCATCAATTTGATGCTGGAATTACAGGAAAAACAGGGGATTTCATATATCTATGTGACTCAGCATATCGGCATGATGAAGCACATTAGCGATCAAGTATTAGTCATGCATAAGGGGGAAGTTGTTGAGCGCGGCAGTACCGCGGATGTTCTGGCCTCCCCACTACATGAGCTGACTCGTCGTCTGATTGCAGGGCATTTTGGCGAGGCGCTTACCGCGGACGCCTGGCGGAAAGATCGCTAATAAAGCCGCAGCCCTCCGTAGCCGGAGGGCAATTACGCCATCAGTGACAAACACCGGGTAAGAGCAGAGTCTCAACCTCGTTAAACACGACTGACGGAAAAACGCTCCCCTGTATCGCCCAGACACCTGCGGCGCTGACGTCATTGATAAGTCGTGATGTTTCGACCCCCTCCACCGCAATGCGATCGCAATATTCCCGAATGTTTTTGATAAGCACCGGAAACATCGGCTTTTCTACCTGTTCAAGGAAAAAACCGCGATCCAATTTAACCACGTCAAAATGACCGCAAACCAGTGGAGTTGCCCCGACGTTACCGGAGCCGAGATCGCCCAGCCATAGCGCGTTTGGGCCATCACAGAGTGAATTAATCAGCAGATTATTCAGGCAAATCGTACTCGACAGAAAACGCTCTGACAGCTCCAGTGCAATAAAGGGCATTGCGTGTAGGGCCGACTTGATGACCGGATCACCTATCGCCAGAAGCGCCATTTCATCAATAAGATGAAGGGTGCAGAGCAGATTGTTGCTCTCAAACCAATCACGCTTTTCGGCAATTAATTGAATTTGCTTGAGCATGAAATTACGCTTTTGTTCGCTATCCCACGCTGAAACGATGATATCTGCATGCAATGGGCGAACCGTATCTGCAGCAAACCGGGCGATCATCTCCACACCCAGCAACTTATTTGTTGTGTCTCTCATCGGTTCCGCGATGAAATGATAGTGCATAAGACCACTCCAATTGATCATAACTTCCTGATAATGCACTTTTAATCACAATCAATCAATAATATCGATCAATGTATCGATATTGATCGATAAAAACAATATATCATAACAATCTGAATATATGCATGTTTTTTGTTTTAAGAAAGTTCTTACCTTGCTATGTTTATTAACATCAGCTAGCGCCTTAATAATACCATTTTAATGCCTTTAAATCCTTGTATTTTCTCATTGTCTTCAATGGAATACGGGTCGGGCAAGGCACAACCAGGGGAAGTAATATCCTCGCCATTTGCAATGAATGGCAAGAGTCATTTAGGGTTGATAACCATTCAAAAAGGAACAATGAGTAGGATATAATTTCAGACCAATTTCGCGCGTTTTTGAGATGGCAATCATCACGCATTGATTGCTACGAAGAAGCACTGATCATAAGGATTAAAGCTATGGGTTTTCTTTCCGGTAAGCGTATTCTGGTGACGGGTCTTGCCAGTAAATTGTCCATTGCCTGGGGAATCGCTCAGGCCATGCATCGCGAAGGCGCTGAGCTGGCGTTCACCTACCAGAACGACAAACTAAAAGGCCGTGTGGAAGAATTTGCCGCTCAACTGGGGTCCAGCATCGTACTACAATGTGATGTTGCCGAAGACGCCAGCATCGATGCGATGTTCGCTGAACTGAGCCAGTCCTGGCCGAAATTCGACGGATTCGTGCATTCCATCGGTTTCGCGCCTGCTGACCAGTTGGATGGCGACTATGTGAATGCGGTCACCCGCGAAGGTTTTAAAATTGCTCATGACATCAGCGCTTACAGCTTTGTTGCGATGGCAAAAGCTTGCCGCTCTATGCTGAACCCAGGCTCTGCGCTACTGACGCTATCCTACCTGGGCGCAGAACGCGCGATCCCTAACTACAACGTGATGGGTCTGGCAAAAGCCTCTCTGGAGGCAAACGTCCGTTACATGGCTAACGCAATGGGTCCTGAAGGTGTACGAGTGAACGCCATTTCCGCAGGTCCTATCCGCACTCTTGCCGCTTCCGGCATTAAAGATTTCCGTAAAATGCTGGCGCATTGTGAAGCGGTGACGCCGATTCGCCGCACCGTGACGATTGAAGATGTGGGCAATTCCGCAGCATTCCTGTGCTCCGATCTGTCTGCCGGCATCTCTGGTGAAGTCGTTCACGTTGATGGTGGCTTCAGCATTGCAGCGATGAACGAGCTGGATCTGAAATAATCGTTTAGTCCTCTATGGGCGGCCTACCGTCGCCCATGATTTTCACCGCCTCCGCTACTGCCCAGCGCCATATATACTTTTCCGATATTTATTATCACGTAACAATCTTTCATCCCCCCATCGGCTTACGTCAGGATATTGCAGCGCAAACGATCCGGCGCAGGTGTATGACGACGTGTCCGGGTCGCCACTTTTAGACCAAGGAACGCCCATGGAACAACGCCGAATTGTAGGCAAAAGCCACTGGTATCATGAGACGCAATCCAGCACGTATCCGCAAGATGTTCTGCCGCTGGTGCCGGAGGCCGCTCATGTTGACGACAGCTTTTTACTGGACCTGGCGATATCTCATGACGTACTTTTACCCTTTCAATCCTGGTTAACCCCTGCCCGTAAACTTGCCCAACTTCTTTTCCCTGCTCATGTCGTACTGGATCGGATGCATACGTTCAGCGCCTATGAACGGATGAGTACCGCCCTGACCGTCGCTCAGGTGTATGGTGTGCAGCGATTGTGTAATCACTATGCCGCACGTTTAACGCCGCTACCGGGTCCTGATTCGTCTCGTGAAAGTAATCACCGACTGGCGCAAATCACCCAATATGCGCGCCAGCTCGCCAGTTCACCTGCCGTGATCGGCGAGCGTGATCGTCAGCACCTTGATGCGGTCGGGCTGACCACCTGCGATAACATACTGATGAATCAAATCATCGGCTTTGTTGGTTTTCAGGCGCGGGTAGTCGCATTACTTCAGGCCTGGTGCGCCCACCCGGTACGTCGAATACCGGGTCTGGATATACAGCAATTCGCGCACGCTTCGCCATTTAGCGCCGCAAACTCAATCTGGCACCCTGCGCCATTATCGCTCGAAAAACAGTATGCCTCCGTTAAACCAATAGCGGGTTACCCCAACGAACTGCACGCGCTGCTCCCCTTGCTAACACATTCACCTGACGTATTAGATGTACTCAGTTCACTGATTTCCAGCATACAACGCAGCGATAAGCCGGCGCGGGCATTTTCTCTGACGACACTGATGACATCACGCATTAACGGCAGCGTGGCCTGCTTTAATGAACACGCGCATACCGCACATGAATTAACTGACATCATCACTGTCCTTCGTCAGGATGAACGTGAATTGCAGCGCTGGGAACAACGACATCCGGTTGAGCGCGTCACCCTGCAGGCGGTACAATGGCTTACCCGAGCGCCCGACCGCTTTAGCGCCGCACTGTTAACACCGTTGTTCGATCAGGGTATCTCTTCAGAACAGGCGATTAACCTGCTGGCCTGGAGTGGATTATGCGGATGGTTAAATCGCTTGAAAATCGCGCTGGGCGAGACGTATTAACCGATCCACTTACTTAAAGAGCGCTTGCTGCAACTGGCAGAATCGCGTAAAACTGTCAGCCGCTCTTTTAGCCACGAAAATAGACAATTATGCTTCAGGACAACCCGCTGCTAGCGCAGCTTAAACAGCAACTACATTCCCAGACGCCGCGTGCTGAAGGGGTGGTAAAAGCCACGGAAAAAGGCTTTGGCTTCCTGGAAGTCGATGCACAAAAAAGCTATTTTATTCCACCGCCGCAGATGAAAAAAGTCATGCATGGGGACCGTATTGTTGCGGTGATCCATACGGAAAAAGATCGTGAGTCTGCGGAGCCGGAAGAACTTATCGAACCCTTCCTGACGCGCTTCGTGGGTAAAATTCAGGGTAAAAATGACCGTCTGTCGATTGTGCCGGATCATCCGTTACTGAAAGATGCGATCCCTTGTCGCGCCGCCCGTGGCGTTGAACATGAATTTAAAGAAGGTGACTGGGCCGTGGCAGAAATGCGCCGCCATCCGCTAAAAGGCGATCGCACCTTCTACGCTGAATTAACCCAATTTATCACCTTTGCGGACGATCACTTTGTCCCGTGGTGGGTCACGCTGGCGCGCCATAATCTCGAAAAAGAAGCCCCGGACGGCGTAGCGACTGAAATGCTGGACGAAGGTCTGGTGCGTCAGGACTTGACCGCCCTCAATTTCGTCACCATCGACAGCGCCAGCACCGAAGATATGGACGATGCGCTGTATGCCGAAGAACTGGCCGATGGCACGCTACAGTTAACCGTCGCTATTGCCGATCCTACCGCCTGGATTGCAGAAGGCAGCAAACTGGATAAAACGGCGAGAATTCGTGCCTTTACCAACTATCTTCCGGGGTTCAATATCCCGATGCTGCCACGTGAGCTGTCTGACGATCTGTGCTCTCTGCGCGCTAACGAAGTGCGCCCGGTTCTGGCTTGCCGTATGAGCATTACCGCCGACGGTACGATTGAGGATAACATCACCTTCTTTGCAGCGACTATCGAGTCTAAAGCGAAGCTGGCCTATGATAACGTCTCTGACTGGCTGGAAGGCACCGGCGACTGGCAGCCTGAAAATGACGCAATTGCTGAACAAATCCGTCTACTGCATCGTATTTGTCTGAGCCGTGGTGAATGGCGTCACAACCACGCGTTGGTATTTAAAGATCGTCCGGATTACCGTTTTGTCCTCGGTGAAAAAGGCGAAGTGCTGGATATTGTGGCGGAACCGCGTCGCATAGCTAACCGTATCGTGGAAGAGTCAATGATTGCGGCAAATATTTGTGCTGCACGCGTACTTCGCGACACGCTGGGCTTCGGCATTTATAACGTCCATATGGGATTTGATCCGGCAAACGCCGACGCACTGGCTGCGCTGCTGAAAACCCATGGTATGCACGTAGATGCCGAAGAGGTTCTGACGCTGGAAGGCTTCTGCAAACTGCGCCGCGAACTGGATGCGCAGCCTTCCGGTTTCCTCGATAGCCGTATTCGCCGGTTCCAGTCGTATGCTGAAATCAGTACCGAGCCAGGTCCGCACTTTGGGCTGGGTCTGGAAGCCTATGCCACCTGGACCTCTCCTATTCGTAAGTATGGCGACATGATCAACCACCGTCTGCTTAAGGCGGTCATCAAAGGCGAAACGATTGCCCGTCCGCAGGATGATACGACCCTGCAAATGGCCGAACGTCGTCGCCTGAACCGCATGGCCGAACGCGATGTGGGTGACTGGTTATACGCCCGCTTCCTGAGCGACAAAGCAGGCACCGACGCCCGCTTCGCTGCCGAGATCGTTGACGTCAGCCGCGGCGGTATGCGAGTGCGTTTAGTGGATAATGGTGCAGTCGCATTTATTCCAGCCCCGTTCCTGCATGCTGTTCGTGACGAACTGGTATGCAGCCAGGAAAGCGGTACCGTACAAATCAAAGGTGAAGTGGTTTACAAAGTCACAGATGTGATTGATGTCACCATTGCTGAAGTGCGGATGGAAACCCGCAGCGTTATCGCTCGTCCAGCCGCGTAACATCGATGAAGCTAACGGCCTTTCTCTTCTTGTGAAAGGTCGTTTTCTTTTCTCTCCCAAATCTCCACCACGCACTACACTTCTTTCATCCGGTCTAATTTATTTTTTTACTATTTTCAGTTCCGCTAGCTTTGCTTTTTTTAGATTCTGGATTACATATCAATATATAAATAAAACAATACGTTCAGCCATAATCACCCTGTATGAATCATGGCTACCTATACTTTTGAGGCTCTATGCGCTTTAAGCGGGATAGTACACATCATGAAAGACGTCCGGGAGCGGGTTACGTTGTATAGCTATGTGGGCACTCATAACCCCTACTGGCGCCTGTCAGAGGATTGCAACATCCTGCATTTCTCTATCGACGAAGCGTCAGCAGCCGATCAGACCGTCGAATTGTCAGTTGAGCAAGCCGACCGCATTCGTGAAATGACTGTGATTACGTCGAGCCTGTTGATGACACTCCCCATTGAAGATGACGACATTCCCGTCCATCTGGTCGGCAGGAAAATCAATAAGCGCGAATGGGCCGGTAGCGCATCCGCCTGGGATGACACCCCTTCCGTCGCGCGCGACCTGGCTCACGGCCTCTCCTTCGCTGAGCAGGTTGTTTCTGAAGCTAACGCCGTCATTGTCATTCTTGACCGTATGGGCAACATCCAGCGCTTTAATCGCCTGTGCGAAGAGTACACCGGTCTCAAAGAGCGTGAAGTGATTGGCCAAAGCGTTTTCACGCTATTTATGAGCCGGCGCGAAGCCGCAGCCTCAAGACGCAACATTGAGGTGTTTTTTCGCGATGGTAATTCTTATGAGGTCGAACGTTGGGTTAAAACCTGCAAAGGCCAGCGTCTGTTTCTGTTCCGCAATAAGTTTGTGCATAACGGTAGCGGTAAGAACGAAATATTTCTGATCTGTTCCGGTACCGATATCACTGAAGAGCGCCGCGCGCAGGAACGTCTACGGGTGTTGGCAAATACCGACTCCATCACCGGTTTACCGAATCGCAACGCAATTCACGAGCTGATCAGCAACGCCATCGAAAACGCGGGTGAAACCCAGGTCGGGATTGTATATCTCGATTTAGATAACTTTAAAAAAGTTAATGATGCCTACGGACATATGTTTGGCGATCAGCTGTTACAGAGTGTATCGCTGGCAATCCTCAGTTGCCTCGACGACAACCAACTACTGGCAAGATTTGGCGGTGATGAATTTATTGTCCTTGCCACCGAAACGTCTCAGGGCGCGCTGGAGGCTACGGCATCGCGTATTCTGACGCGCCTGCGTCAACCTTTTCGCATTGGACTAATAGAGGTCTATACCGGATGTTCAATCGGTATTTCTCTCGCACCACAGCATGGACAGGATGGCGAGAGCGTCATCCGTAACGCGGATACGGCCATGTATACGGCAAAAGAAGGCGGTCGTGGTCAGTTTTGCGTCTTCTCTCCGGAAATGAATCAGCGGGTTTTTGAATATCTGTGGCTGGATACCAATCTGCGTAAGGCGCTGGAAAACGATCAACTGGTTATCCACTATCAGCCCAAGATAACCTGGCGCGGTGAAGTACGGAGTCTTGAGGCTTTAGTTCGTTGGCAGTCCCCGGAACGTGGCCTCATACCGCCGTTAGAGTTTATCTCTTACGCCGAAGAATCAGGGCTCATTGTTCCACTCGGCCGATGGGTTATTCTGGACGTTGTGCGCCAGGTGGCAAAATGGCGTGCCAAGGGAATAAATCTACGCGTGGCGGTAAACGTGTCTGCGCGCCAGCTCGCCGACCAGACGCTTTTTACCGCTCTCAAGCAGGTGCTTCACGATCTCAACTTTGAATACTGCCCCATCGATGTTGAATTAACGGAAAGCAGTTTGATTGAAAATGAGCAGTTGGCGCTATCCGTCATTCAGCAATTTAGCCAGTTGGGGGCACAAATCCATTTGGATGATTTTGGCACCGGCTATTCGTCACTGTCTCAACTGGCCCGCTTCCCGCTTGATGCCATAAAACTGGATCAAACCTTTGTCAGAGATGTGCACAAGCAACCTATTTCGCAGTCGCTGGTGCGGGCCATTGTCGCGGTTGCGCAGGCGCTCAACCTACAGGTCATCGCCGAAGGCGTTGAAAGTGCAAAAGAGGATGCGTTTCTGACCAAGAATGGCGTCAATGAGCGTCAGGGATTTTTATTCGCCAAGCCCATGCCTGCAGCGGCGTTTGAACGATGGTATCGACGACACCTGAACAAAAATACGCGATAATGCAGAAAGATTAATCGAGGAAAATAGCCATAAATGGACAATTCGTGATGTTCCTATCTGTATGTAATCACAGAATATATAATATTCTTCAATCATTCAGGTTAATACTATTTTTCCCTTCTCTTTTGCCATGAAATTCTGCATCATGAAATTCAAACTCTATTTGCCCTTTGGATGATGATCATGTCTGATATCGACGCTCAGCGTCTGGCCGAACGCATTGATACCGTGCTGGATATCCTCGTTGCAGGTGATTACCACTCAGCCATCCACAATCTCGAAATTCTGAAGGCTGAACTGTTAAACACGGTCAAAGAAGATACTCAATCTTTGTCAACAAAACAGAAAGCTCCGTGGGAGATCTGATGACATCGCTCTCTTGATGTTACTGCTATCAGCAGACTTCCGTTTATTTTCCGATACGACATTGCTATAAAAATTAATACTATGAATTCCCGACAACAATCTATTTTGCAGATGGTGACCGATAAAGGTCAGATGAGCGTCGCCGATCTGGCAAAGATCACCGGCGTTTCAGAAGTGACGATTCGACAGGATCTGAATACGCTGGAAAAACAGAGTTATTTACGCCGTGCGCACGGATTTGCTGTTTCGTTAAACAGCGATGATGTGGAAACGCGTATGATGACCAATTTCACGCTAAAACGTGAGCTGGCTGAATTCGCTGCATCGCTGGTCAGCCCCGGCGAGTCTGTATTCATTGAGAACGGCAGCAGCAACGCGCTCCTGGCCAGAACGCTGGCGGAGCAAAAAGATGTCACTATCATTACGGTGAGCAGCTACATCGCTCACCTGCTCAAAGAAACGCCCTGTGAAGTGATTCTCCTTGGTGGGATTTATCAGAAAAAAAGTGAGAGCATGGTCGGCCCCTTAACTCGCCAGTTTATCCAGCAGGTACACTTCAGTAAGGCCTTTATCGGCATTGATGGCTGGCAGGCAGATACCGGCTTCACCGGACGCGATATGATGCGTTCTGATGTGGTTAATGCGGTACTGGAAAAAGGCGCAGAGGTTATTGTGCTTACCGACAGCTCAAAATTCGACGCTATTCACCCTTACACCCTGGGGCCTTTAGAGCGGTTCAGCCGCGTCGTGACGGACTCTAAGCTCAGCGCCAGCGTACAAATGCAGCTTGAGCATTCAGGATTAACCGTCAATATCATTGATACCAACGCATAATACCTGCGCAAGATGATTTGTCGGCAGGCAAATCATCTCTTCTCTGAGAGTTATCTGACAACCCAATTAAGACTTTTTACCTGTTGTTAACAGGATAAACTCGTAAAATTAATGTTAGCGATATAACAGGAGCGAACATCCAACTGCAGGATATTGGTTGTCATGCTTTCGCTAAACGGTTACACGGAAATATCTTTGATAGTCACGATTTAGCGCTATCCTTAAAGAACACTGGATTCCGTGAATCAATAATTCAGGAGAAAGTATTATGTTAGTAACGAGCAAAAAAATGACCGCAGCCATTCTGGCGCTTACTCTGGCAATGTCTCTGAGCGCCTGCTCTAACTGGTCCAAACGCGACCGTAACACCGCTATCGGGGCTGGTGCGGGTGCAGTAGGTGGTGCAGTCCTGACGGATGGCAGCGCGCTGGGTACGCTGGGTGGTGCTGCTGTCGGTGGTATTATTGGCCATCAGGTAGGTAAATAATTTACGGTTGACCAGCTCGATATAATTAAACGTTTACTTTTTCAGCTCTGTATTTTAAAAAGCCACGGATTATCTCCGTGGCTTTTTATTAACCGCCAGCCAGTTTAACTTTCATGCCTTTGGCTTCCAGCAATGATTTTATCAGGTCACGTTTATCGCCCTGAATTTCAATCACACCATCTTTTACCGCCCCACCGCAACCACATTTTTTTTTCAGTTCCGCGGCTAATTTAGCCAGTTCAGCATCATCCTGATCAATACCGATAATCAGGCACACGCCCTTCCCTTTGCGGCCACTGGTCTGGCGTTGAATGCGGACAATACCATCACCCTTTGGACGCTCAGGGGCGGCCTTCGGTTCTTCAATTCGCCCGGAGTCGGTTGAATAGACCAGGCGAGAGTTTGAATCGCTCATTTACACACCTCTTTTCAGAGAGGCATTGATCATCTTCAGCGTCTGCGCCGGGTCAGCAGACTGCGTGACCGGACGACCAATCACCATGTAATCCACACCGGCTAACTGCGCCTGCTCTGGCGTCATAATACGACGCTGATCGCCCGCTTCGCTGCCTTCAGGGCGAATACCCGGCGTCACTAACTTAAATGCCTGTCCAAACGCCTGTTTGAATAGTACCGCTTCCTGCGCTGAGCATACGACACCGTCCAGCCCGCAATGTTGAGTTAAACGCGCCAGTCTTTCAGCATGCTCTGCTGGTGACAACGTCACACCGAGATCGGCGAGATCGCTGGCTTCCATGCTGGTCAGAACCGTCACAGCAATTAGCAATGGCGCATCCTTACCAAAAGGCTCCAGGGCCTCACGGGCAGCCGTCATCATGCGCGCCCCGCCAGAGGCGTGTACGTTAACCATCCACACGCCGAGGTCGGCAGCTGCAGCTACGGCATGTGCAGTTGTATTGGGAATATCATGAAATTTCAAATCAAGAAAGACATCAAAACCACGTTGTTGTAGTTCACGAACCAACTGAGGTCCACAAAGCGTGAACATCTCTTTGCCCACTTTCAAACGGCAATCACGAGGATCAATTCTGTCGACAAAAGCTAATGCTTTATCACGATTTGCGTAATCAAGAGCGACAACGACAGGAGAATCAGTAACAGCACGAGAAGAAGATGAAGCAGTAAACGTCATGACCAGACCTTCCTGAGGATGGGCGCCACCGGTGGCGCAAAATGGGTAAACGGCGTGCATTCTACCTGCGGCAATAGAAAATTAACAGGCACGATTACATTTCTGCCCGGCGAGCTGGCAGCGGAGGTTGATGATGGGATGGTTATACTTCATTAGGATGTTGTAACTAAATTGAATGTTTTTTAAAAATTACAGTCCATCAAGCCCGCGAATAGGTTTAATGGTTGACCATGAACGACAGGATGGACAATGCCAGTACAGCGTATAAGCCGTGAACCCGCATTTCTGACAGCGATAGCGCGGCTTACTACGTACCTGCTCCCCGACCATATCGCGCAGCACCATCAGGCTCTCTTTGGCACGCCCTTCTTCCGCTTCGTTAAGATGATAATCCATCAGCTTGTGGAATACACGCATCGTAGGATGGCGTTGCAGCTGACGAGTGATATAAACCTGAGCGGTATCAGTCCCCTCACGCGCCTCAAGGATATCTGCAAGCATCAGTTCAGCGGCGGCACCTGTGTTTTCCTCAACCGCACGGCGTAAAAACTCTGCCCACTCATCGTTTTTGCCCAAATGCTGGTAGCAGCTTTGCAGCATTTCCAGCGTTTCACTGACCAGCTCTTTATCCTGAGAAATCACCCGTTGCAGACTTTCAACCGCCCTGGAGTAATCGCCGTTCAGCATATATACGCGCCCCATCATGATGGAAACGCGGGCGCTGTTTTTGTCTGCTGCCGCCCCTTTTTTCAACAGCGTCATGGCACGATCCATATCGTCGTTGCCCATTTGCTGTAACGCCAGTTCGCAGTAAAAATGCGCTATCTCAATGCGTTGTTTGTCTTTGCCAAGCTTTACCAGACGCTCTGCAACGTCAATGGCTTTTTGCCATTCGCTGGTTGCCTGATAAATTTGCAGCAACTGCTGTAATGCGCCAACGCGAAAATCGGTTTCATCGGTCAGCTGATTGAACATATCTTCCGCACGGTCATACAGGCCGGCGGCCATGTAATCGCGGCCCAGTTGTTGCACTGCCAGCAAACGCTGTTCGTAGGTCAGCGAGGCGCTTTCCATAAGGGTTTGGTGGATGCGGATTGCACGATCGACTTCACCGCGCGAACGGAACAGGTTTCCGAGGGTGAGATGAGCCTCAACGGTGCCCGTATCCTCTTTCAGCATATCGAGGAACAGATCCACCGCTTTATCTTGTTGGTTGCTCAGGAGGAAGTTAACCCCGGCGACATAGTCACGGGAAAGTCGGTTAGCTTCATCCTGCTTTGTTTGTTGCGCACTTCTGCGACCCATATACCACCCATAGGCAGCGGCTACAGGTAAAAGCAGAAACAACAACTCCAACATAAATAATTATTCCTTTACAACCGACGAATCGGCGGATACCGCAACGTCGGTCGCAGGCGCAAGCTGGTTTTCCAGTCGTTTGATTTTACGTTCGGCGCGCGCAAGAGACACTCGAACCTTCAGCCAGAAAAGGCCGCAAATTAGCCAACCAATCGCAAAACCTGCGGCAAACAATACAGCAAGCAGCGTAGAGATACGATACTCACCCTGAGCCAGCAGGTAATTAAACGTAACCTGTTGATCGTTTTGCGCACCTAATGTCACCGAAATAACAAAAATCGCCAACACCAGTAAGAAAATGAGTAAATATTTCACATTACTTCCCGTTATGTGGTTTGAGCGAATAAATCGTGTCCAACTTACCGCGTTGAGCCCTTTAAATTACCATTTTCACACCGAGTGCGAAATGGAAAAGCGCTTTATGCCTTCTGATTTAAGGGCAAAATTCGAAAAATCAATCATAGCTAACTTTCTTGTTCACGCTGCGCAATTTCTTTTGTCTCCTGTACTGGCGGTGTTAAAGGCCCGCATATCCGCTGCGCAAGCCAGGTTGCCAGGGTCACCAACAGCCAGGAAATCAGCGTTGCGACCACCAAATCACGGGGCCAGTGCATTCCGAGCAGCAAACGGCTCCCCATCACACCCGTTGCCCAGATGAGCAAGAATGCAATAGTCAGCGTACGTCTGCGTGGCCACAGCAATCCTACCGCCAACAAAGCCCAACTGGCAGCAAACATCGTATGTCCGGATGGAAAAGCAAACCCTGTTTCTTTTTGCCAGTGCTTACGTAGGAACGTTGGCACGTCCCGCTGTTCGGCTAATTGTTCTTTGACTAAGTTCCCACGATCTTTACGTTTTAAAGTGTAGAACTCATCAACCGGAATATGGTGCGTTTTTTCCAGCCATACGACAAATGGCCGCGGTTCCTGCACCCTGTCTTTAACCCAGGACTTCACGCCCTGCCCAACTAAAATCGCTGCTGCCAAGATCGCAAACAGCATTACCGCTGCTTTCAGACGAAAACGCAAACACCACAAAAACCATGCACAGAGCGCTACATGAGTGATAATTCCCCATGGCTGTGTCACCGTTTCCGTTACCCAGTACAAGGATTTTAACCACCAGACATTATGCCCTGGTTGCCAACTCCAACCTGATACCCATACAGCAACCGGCATGATAAGCAGCAGCCCGGCGCCGACTGCGGTGCGCTTTGCAATTGAAAGCATTGCCTCTCCTTTCGTCGATAAGTCTCACAATCATAACTGAAAAATGCGCACGCCGGAAAAATTGACAATTTTGTGCCATTCCAAAAGCGAATCCGTTGTCGCAATTAGGTGAACATCGCTGGCTTATGGCAAAATAGTGCAATACAGAACAGAAGCCAACAGGCGACGGCACGACAGTGCCAGCATAATCTGGAGAATTACATGCAGCTTAAACGTGTGGCAGAAGCCAAACTGCCAACCCCCTGGGGCGATTTCCTGATGGTGGGATTTGAAGAACTGGCAACCGGACACGATCATGTCGCGCTGATTTTTGGCGATATTACAGGCCAAACGCCTGTCCTGGCGCGTGTCCACTCTGAGTGTCTGACTGGCGATGCGCTGTTTAGCCTACGTTGCGATTGCGGTTTCCAGCTCGAAGCGGCCCTGTCCCACATTGCTGAAGAAGGGCGTGGCATTCTACTCTATCATCGTCAGGAAGGACGCAACATTGGCCTGCTAAATAAAATCCGCGCCTATGCGTTGCAGGACCAGGGTTATGATACGGTTGAAGCCAATCATCAGTTAGGATTTGCGGCAGACGAGCGTGATTTCACGCTGTGTGCGGACATGTTCAAGCTGCTGGGCGTTGACGAGGTACGTTTGTTGACCAATAACCCGAAGAAAGTGGAAATTCTGACCGAAGCGGGTATCAATATCGTTGAACGCGTACCGCTGATTGTGGGTCGTAATCCGAATAATGAACATTATCTGGATACCAAAGCCGCGAAGATGGGCCATTTGTTAAATAAATAATTTCCGTTTACCTGGCACATAAAAAAGCCTGCTAACGCAGGCTTTTTATATGTTATTTCAACATATTACGAATGACATAGTGCAGAATACCGTCGTTCTGATAGTAAGTTAACTCCGTCGCGGTATCGATGCGGCAACGACACAAAATCACCTCTTTACGCCCATCAGTCCGAGACAAACTCACCGGAACTGTCGCCCCCGGTTTAATGTTTTGCAGGTCCGTAATATCAATCGCTTCCTCACCGGTTAATCCCAGCGTTTTACGCGTAATCCCCTGAGGGAACTCAAGCGGTAGAATCCCCATGCCGATCAGGTTAGAACGGTGAATTCGCTCAAAGGACTCAGCAATAACCACGCGCACCCCCAGCAAGCGTGGGCCTTTCGCAGCCCAGTCACGACTGGAGCCAGAACCATATTCCTTACCGGCAATGATCGCCAGTGGAACATTCTCCTGTTGATACTGCATGGCGGCATCATAGATTGCCACCACTTCCGTCCCCGGTAAATGCCGCGTCATCCCGCCTTCCACGCCTGGCACCATCTCATTACGAATACGAATATTGGCAAAAGTACCGCGCATCATCACTTCATGGTTTCCGCGTCGGGAGCCGTAGGAGTTAAAGTCTTTGCGCTCAACGCCGTGGCTTTGCAAATACCGACCGGCCGGGCTATCCGCTTTAATGCTACCTGCCGGAGAAATATGGTCGGTGGTCACCGAGTCGCCTAACATCGCCAGAATGCGGGCGCCATGAATGTCCTGCACCGGATCCGGCGTAGCCTGCATACCATCAAAGAACGGCGACAAACGGATATAGGTCGAGTCCGACTGCCAGCCATAGGTGTCAGCCCGATCAACTTGAATCGCTTTCCATTCCGGCGTGCCTTCAAACACTTCGGCATACTCTTTATGGAACATAGCGGTAGACACCTGCTCAACGGCTCGGGCGATTTCCTGCGCAGTTGGCCAGATATCTTTCAAGTAAACGGGATCGCCTTTTCTGTCATGACCTAACGGATCTTTCGTCAGGTTGATATTCATATTCCCCGCCAGCGCGTAAGCTACTACCAGCGGCGGAGACGCCAACCAGTTCGTCTTGACGAGCGGATGGATGCGTCCTTCAAAGTTACGGTTGCCGGAAAGCACTGCGCCAACCGTGAGATCGCCTTTTTTGATGGCCGTCTCAATCGGGTCTGGCAACGGCCCGGAGTTACCTATACAGGTGGTACAGCCATAACCCACGAGGTTAAAGCCCAACTCATCCAGATACGGTGTGAACCCCGCCTGCGCCAGATAGTCAGAAACTACTTTGGAGCCAGGCGCCAGCGAGGCTTTAACCCACGGCTGACGTTTCAGACCAAGCGTAACCGCTTTCTTCGCCAGCAGCCCCGCCGCCATCAATACGCTTGGGTTAGAGGTGTTGGTACAGGAGGTGATCGCCGCAATCACTACCGCGCCATCCGGCAACTGGTATTGATGCCCGTTCATGGTATAGTCCACTGGCTGACGATCTTTTAGCGAGCTATTCACTTCAAGCTCGTTACTCGCCGAGAACGCTTTCGGGACATCAGCGAGTGCAACCCGATCCTGCGGACGTTTCGGCCCGGCAAGGCTCGCCTCCACACTCCCCATATCCAGCTCCAGCGAGCTGGTAAATACGGGTTCATCGCCTGGGTTACGCCACATCCCCTGCGCTTTAGCATAAGCGCCGACCAGTTCGACCTGTTCCTCACTGCGTCCGCTCAGGCGCATATATTCAAGAGTGATGTCATCAATCGGGAAGAAACCACAGGTTGCGCCATATTCCGGCGACATGTTCGCAATGGTTGCCCGATCGGCCAGAGGTAAGGTGTCCAGACCATCGCCATAGAATTCAACAAATTTCCCAACCACACCGTGCTTACGCAGCATTTGGGTGACGGTCAGCACCAGATCGGTTGCGGTGATACCTTCCCGCAGTTTACCTACCAGCTTGAAGCCCACCACGTCAGGGATAAGCATTGAGACCGGCTGGCCCAGCATCGCGGCTTCGGCTTCAATGCCCCCGACGCCCCAGCCCAGCACACCGAGACCATTTATCATCGTAGTATGGGAATCGGTACCGACCAGTGTATCCGGATAAGCCACCCATTCACCGTTTTGTAATTCGCTCCAGACAGCTTTACCCAAATATTCAAGGTTAACCTGGTGGCAAATCCCCGTTCCCGGCGGCACAACGCTGAAGCGACTGAATGCTTGCTGTCCCCATTTCAGGAACACATAGCGCTCATGGTTACGTTCCATTTCCAGACGGACGTTCTCTTCGAAAGCGTCATCATCACCGAAACGATCCACCGTTACGGAGTGGTCTATCACAAGATCCACTGGCGAAAGCGGATTCACTTTTGCCGTATCCCCGCCCAAACGTTTTACCGCTTCGCGCATAGCGGCCAGATCGACCACTGCGGGTACGCCGGTAAAGTCCTGCATCAAAACGCGAGCGGGTCGATAGGCAATCTCACGATCGGCATGCGCGGTTTCCAGCCAACGCGCCAGGGCATGAATATCGTCTTCGGTAACGGTATTTTCGTCCTGCCAGCGAAGCAGGTTCTCCAGCAAAACTTTTAACGATTTAGGCAGGCGGGTGATATCACCCAGTGTTTGTGCGGCCAGAGGCAAGCTGTAGTAACGGTAGGTTTTATCATTAACCTGCAATGTGTCCTTACTGGCTTCGCGTAGGGTCGACGACATAGCTCCTCCTTAAATGACAGGGTTGGATCCCCTGATTTTCTTCAGGGTTAGTATTAAAGATAACACAAACAAAATGTAACGCTTTGATAACAACTCAAATTGATAAAAGTGGAGAACATAGGAAAAGCGGAGTGTGGCGTAAATTACGAGGAGAAGGTTCGAGAGCGAAGGCTATGAGGCTTAATGTGTAACAGGTATGTATGCAATCGATAATATGCTGATTAGCGGGGACATCGCGATTGCATGTAATAAGTCATACGAAGTATCAGACAGAGGGCGAATAATAATGACAATAAAATTCGTATTAATTACTGTTTCTGTTCATCATCAGTAAACAGATCAATAAACGCGCGTTGTTCCGGGGAAAGCGTCCAGGAGGTGGGGATTTCCGGCCCATTCTCTGCGCCGCTCTTGCTCTCTTGTTCATTTTCATGAGGAGATGGCGTTACGGTGGCGTGTTGTTCCGGTGCGGACATGACCTACCCCCACACTTGCCAGACCACGAGCGCGACGACAATCCAGAACACAGCGGAGCCGAGAAAAACAGCAAACCAGGCTTTACGTTTCATCGCGGGATCCCTGCGTGCAGGCTGGTTTCCTGAAGGCATCGCTAACCTCATACTATCGAAATCACTTATCATTTAGGCACCAAACAATCGGTACAATTAATCATCAGATAGGAGAAATCCTAATAAAAAAGGCGAAAAAAAGCCAGTTAATTTTCTGACTCGTCCTGATAAATAAATCGATTGTTTGATCGGTTATAAATATTTGAAAGGAATTTTTGGCAAGCTGACTAATTTGAAACTACTTTAGAGAACCTTTTCCATAAACTATATATGGTTAATTTATTCACTGTAAATTATCAATTAGTTCAGTGTTTCCCGTCGGTATCGCTTTATGCCGGAGGATACCGACGAGGTAACAGCTGGTATTATTTCTCAGGCAATTTAATATCTTTAAACATGGCTTCGATATCATCATTAGAACGCAGCGCCACCGCAGTATCCACCACATCTCGCGTCAGATGTGGCGCGAAACGTTGAATAAAATCATACATGTAACTGCGTAAAAACGTGCTGCGACGAAAACCAATTTTGGTGGTGCTATGACTGAAGATATCGTGCGCGTCAACACGTACAAGATCAGGGTCGGAGACGGGATCAACCGCCATGCTGGCAATCACCCCCACGCCGAGGCCCAGACGCACATAGGTTTTAATGACATCGGCATCGGTAGCGGTAAAAACTATCCGCGGCTCCAGACCCGCACGATTAAACGCGGTATCCAGTTCCGAACGCCCGGTAAAACCGAAGGTGTAGGTGACCAGCGGATACTGCGCTAACTCTTCAATAGAAACGGACGCTTTTCCCGCCAGCGGATGATCCGGCGTCACGACGATCGAGCGGTTCCAGTGATAGCAAGGCAGCATCACCAGATCGTCATACAGATGCAGGGCTTCTGTCGCAATGGCAAAGTCTGCATTCCCTTTCGAAACGGCTTCGGCGATTTGCGTCGGCGATCCCTGGTGCATGTGCAAAGAGACGCGAGGGTATCGCTCAATAAAACCTTTAATCACGTTTGGCAGTGCGTAACGTGCTTGTGTGTGGGTCGTCGCGATGTATAACGAGCCTTTGTCCGGCCAGGTATGTTCGCCGGCAACGGACTTAATGGCATCCACCTTCGACAGTACCTCACGCGCAATACGGATGACTTCCTGCCCCGCTGGCGTAACCTGCGTCAGGTGCTTACCGCTACGGGCAAAAATCTGGATGCCAAGTTCATCTTCAAGCATACGAACTTGCTTACTGATGCCTGGCTGGGAGGTATAAAGCCCTTCCGCCGTTGAGGAGACATTAAGGTTGTGGTTCACCACCTCAACAATGTAGCGAAGCTGCTGTAATTTCATGTTAAGCCATCCCGATTTATGCCATCAGATCATCGTTTCAAAGCAGGCTCGTTAGCGCTGCTAATACGATTTAATAATAAAAAACGTGTTAACTATAACCACTATATCATTTCTATGTAAGCTGTATAGGCATGACAAAAAATAATACGCCAGAAACAAAAAGGGTCGCATACGCGACCCTTTAAGGAGAAATTCAGGCGGAATGCCGTTATTTCTTCCCTTCAACCCATTTACCGTCAACAAAAAACGCGGACCAGCCGGTCGCCTTACCGTCTTTCTCAGCGGCAACGTATTGCTGCTTGGTTTTACGGCTGAAACGGACCATGGACTTGTTGCCGTCCGGGTCCGTCTGCGGCGCGTCTGCCAGATAACGCAGTTTTTCCGGCAGACGATCGCGGAAGCGGTACAGCTCTTCCACTAACGGCGCGCGGGTCTCACGTGATTTCGGGAACGTATTTGCCGCCAGGAAGATACCTGCAGCGCCATCACGTAACACAAAATACGCGTCAGATTTTTCACACGGCAGTTCCGGCAGCGGAACCGGATCCTCTTTCGGCGGAGCGACTTCACCGTTACGCAGGATCTTACGGGTGTTTTTGCACTCATCGTTGGTACACGCCATGTACTTACCGAAACGCCCCATTTTCAGGTGCATTTCAGAGCCACATTTCTCGCACTCAACGATAGGACCGTCATAACCCTTGATACGGAATTCACCCTCTTCGATCTCATAGCCGTCGCAGGTAGGGTTATTACCACATACATGCAGCTTACGCTTAGGATCGATAAGATAGCTGTCCATCGCCGTGCCGCACTTCTGGCAACGACGTTTGGCGCGCAGAGCGTTCGTTTCCGCGTCGTCGCCTTCCAGCACGTTCAGCACTTCGTTTTCCGGCACCAAGTTAATGGTGGTTTTGCAGCGCTCTTTCGGCGACAGCGCATAGCCGGAACAGCCGAGGAAAACGCCGGTGCTGGCGGTACGAATACCCATCTTGCGTCCGCAGGTCGGGCAATCAATGCTGGTCAGCACCATCTGATTCGGACGCATACCGCCTTCTTCAGGGTCTTTCTCAGCTTTATCCAGTTGCTGAGTAAAATCGGTGAAGAAGTTGTCGAGTACGCCTTTCCATTCGGCTTCGTGATTTGCCACCTGGTCGAGGCTGTCTTCCATCTGCGCGGTAAAATCGTAGTTCATCAGTTCGCGGAAGTTTTCTTCCAGACGATCGGTGACAATTTCACCCATTTTTTCAGCATAGAAGCGACGGTTCTCAACGCGAACATAGCCGCGATCCTGAATCGTGGAAATAATCGACGCATACGTTGATGGACGACCAATACCACGCTTTTCAAGCTCTTTAACCAGCGAGGCTTCACTGAAACGAGCAGGCGGTTTGGTAAAGTGTTGCGCTGGCGTCAGTTCGACAAGCGTCAACGTATCGCCTTTATCCACCGCCGGTAAGATACGGTCTTCATCGCCCTTACGCAGCGCAGGCATCACTTTGGTCCAGCCATCGAAACGCAGAATACGACCACGCGCTTTCAGGCGGAAATCACCCGCGCCCACGGTTAAGGTGGTGGAATCGTATTTCGCCGGCGTCATCTGGCAGGCAACAAACTGGCGCCAGATCAACTGGTACAGTTTCTGCGCATCAGCTTCCATGTCTTTCAGTGATTCCGCCTGTACGGCGACATCGGAGGGACGGATAGCTTCGTGCGCTTCCTGAGAGTTCTCTTTGCTGGCGTACTGGTTTGCGCTCTCCGGCAGATATTTTTTACCAAACTTATCGCTGATGTAATCGCGAACCATGGTGACGGCGTCCTGACTCAGGTTTGTTGAGTCCGTACGCATATAGGTGATGTAACCCGCTTCGTACAAGCGCTGTGCCATCATCATGGTTTTCTTCACGCCAAAGCCCAGACGCGTGCTCGCAGCCTGCTGTAGCGTGGAGGTAATAAACGGCGCGCCCGGCTTGCTGCTGGTCGGTTTATCTTCACGTTCCAGAACGCTATAGCGCGCTTTTTCCAACAGGCTAACAGCGGCAAGCGTTTGTTCCCGGTTGACCGGGCGGAACGGTTTATCATTCTGATGCGTCACCTCAAGCGGCAAAGCATCGCCACCAGGCGTGGTCGTGTCAGCACCAATTTCCCAGAACTCTTCTGGGACAAATGCTTTGATTTCACGTTCACGCTCAACCACCAGACGTACAGCAACCGACTGTACGCGGCCTGCAGACAAACCACGCGCAATTTTTTTCCACAGCAGCGGCGACACCATATAGCCCACCACGCGGTCCATAAAGCGGCGCGCCTGTTGCGCGTTAACCCGGTCGATGTTCAGTTCGCCCGGTTTTTCGAACGCCTGACGAATAGCGTTCTTGGTAATTTCGTTAAACACCACGCGGCTGTAGCGGGTGTCATCGCCGCCGATCACTTCCCGCAGGTGCCATGCAATGGCTTCCCCTTCGCGGTCAAGGTCGGTTGCGAGATAGATGTGGTCGGCTTTTTCAGCCAGTTGCTTCAGTTCAGAAACAACTTTCTCTTTACCAGGCAGCACTTCATAGCGCGCATCCCAGTTGTGCCACGGGTCAACACCCATGCGGTTGACGAGAGCGCCACGTTCATCCTTTTTGGGCTTTTTAGCCGTTTTGGTGGAGGTTGAGTCGGCGCTCTTTTTAGTTGCTGAGCCACTGGTCGGCAAATCACGGATATGACCGACGCTGGATTTCACCACGTAGTCATTACCCAGATACTTGTTGATCGTTTTGGCTTTTGCCGGGGACTCAACGATGACAAGAGCTTTACCCATATTCACCTTTACCTAATTTGATTCTTCCAGAATGCGTCGCACGTTGATTCACCTTCCACTGGCGACGAGACATCGATATGGTCTCTGCGTCGGCGGATATCAACCCCTTAAACTGATTCGCGCTTGTAATGTAACTCTCATGTAACTGAGTTGACAGGCTTTTTTGCTCACAAACGCTATAGCACGACGAAGTATTGGTCGAATGTCAAGCAAATCTGTTGCCAGATTGACGAAAGCGTCACACTGTACCTGATAAAATGCGTTACGCAACTTTATTAGCATGCAAAAACAAATCTCGCCAGTTGCAACCCTGACGTAAGACCTTCATTTATGTCAGGGAATATTTGCCCATAAGCCGGGCTCGGCGTAGACTAATGTCCTTGTTTAAGGAGTAAATAATGCATAAAGACACGCAACCTATCGATCGCGAAACGCTGCTGATTGAAGCCAACAAAATCATTCGTGAGCATGAGGACACGCTGGCGGGGATTGTCGCCACCGGCGTTACGCAGCGAAATGGCGTGCTGGTTTTCAGCGGCGATTACTTTTTAGACGAGCAAGGGCTTCCGACGCCCAAAAGTACGGCAGTGTTTAATATGTTTAAGCACCTGGCGCACGTACTTTCTGAAAAGTATCACTTGATCGATTAATACAAGAAATGATTTGCCGGATGGCGATGTTCACGCCATCCGGCAATGACAATTTTACATCAGCGGTTTCTGTCCCCGCTGCCACCAGCGCAGCAGCAAACGATCGGCGCTCTCAGCCGCACTCCCGGTAAAGCGATCCATCAGTTTTTTGCGCTGCATATAGCGAACGCTCAACACTTCGCGCCCTTCCATTAGCCCGAGGATCACTTCATCACTGGTATTGATTTCATCCACCAGCCCGTTCGCCAGCGCCTGTTGCCCAAACCAGTGTTCGCCGGTGGCAACCTGCTCAATGTCCAGAGTCGGACGCATGCGCTGCACAAAATCCTTAAACAGGTGATGGGTTTCATTCAGATCTTCGCGGAATTTCTGCCGCCCTTCTTCCGTGTTTTCACCCAGCAGTGTCAGCGTACGCTTGTACTGTCCGGCGGTGTGCAGTTCGATATCAATATCCTTCCCTTTCAGAAAGCGGTTAAAGTTCGGGATCTGCGCCACGACGCCAATCGACCCGACGATAGCAAACGGTGCCGAGACAATTTTATCGGCTACGCAGGCCATCATATACCCACCGCTCGCGGCGACTTTATCCACCGTTACGGTCAACGGGATCTGCTTATCGCGCAGACGCTGTAACTGCGATGCAGCCAGGCCATAACCATGAACCACACCGCCCGGGCTTTCCAGGCGAACCACCACTTGATCCTGCGGTTTAACCACTGCCAGCACCGCCGTCACTTCCTCACGTAACGCGCTGACCTCATGGGCGTCCATGCTGCCTTTAAAATCCAGCACCCATACACGTGGTTTATCAGATGACGTACTGTCTCCCAGTTTCGCTTTTGCCTTGGCTGCCTTCGCTTCCAGTTTCTGTTTCTTTTTCTGCGCCTTATGCCAGAATTTTTGCTGATGCCCGTCCAGTAATGCCAGCGACAGATCATCCTTCATCTCTTTATATTGCTCGCTGAGGTTAACAACCCGCAGCTCCCCGCGCTGACGCTTGCGTTGTGTCGCGTTCACAATCAGCATCACAATTACCGCAATAGCCACCACGACAGTGACAATTTTTGCCAAAAACAGCCCATATTCAGACAACAATTCCACGAGACCCACCTTGGTTAAACAACGCTATTCCCGCTCAGTGTACAACAGGCTGCTTAACCCGTCTTGCTTCATCCATCCTGGTGCTGAATCAGCAAAAAGCATGACAAAGCGTTAATTTTGCGGTGTTATTGCCTTTGGCTGATTGAAAAAGAACAGGGTTTAAGGCATAAAGCCCAAAAGTTATTGCGAACGAGATGGCCAGGGCGTCGCCGAGGAGTAGCCGTGCATTACCAACCTAAACAAGACCTTTTACAGGGCCGCATTATTCTTGTCACCGGTGCCAGCGATGGTATCGGACGCGAAGCCGCGCAGACCTATGCACGCTATGGCGCGACCGTTATCCTGCTTGGGCGTAACGAAGAAAAACTGCGTCAGGTTGCCCGCACTATCGCCGATGAAAACGGAACACACCCACAGTGGTTTACACTGGATTTACTGACCTGTACCTCTGAAGAATGTCACCAGCTTGCGCAGCGCATTGCCGCACAATTCCCGCGTCTGGATGGCGTACTGCATAACGCCGGATTACTCGGCGATATTTGCCCAATGAGTGAACAAAATCCGCAGATCTGGCAAGATGTCATGCAGGTAAATGTGAATGCCACCTTTATGCTGACCCAGGCATTGCTGCCGCTATTGCTGAAATCCGATGCCGGATCGCTGGTCTTTACCTCTTCCAGCGTCGGTCGCCAGGGACGCGCCAATTGGGGCGCATATGCTACCTCCAAATTCGCTACCGAAGGCATGATGCAGGTTCTGGCAGATGAATATCAGAACCGTCACCTGCGCGTAAACTGTATCAATCCAGGCGGTACGCGTACCGGGATGCGAGCCAGTGCATTTCCAACTGAAGATCCGCAAAAATTGAAAACCCCCGCCGATATTATGCCGCTCTACCTGTGGCTGATGGGCGATGACAGCCGCCGTAAAACCGGTATGACTTTCGATGCCCAGCCGGGCCGTAAACCAGGAATAGCTCAATGAGTGAAGAACGCTACCAGCAGCGCCAGCAGCGCGTTAAAGAGCGGGTTGATGCCCGCGTTGCCGCTGCAAAGGATGAACGCGGGATCATTATCGTATTCACCGGAAACGGTAAGGGTAAAACCACCGCTGCGTTCGGGACCGCCACGCGCGCGGTGGGCCATGGTAAAAAAGTCGGCGTGGTGCAGTTTATTAAAGGTACCTGGCCAAACGGTGAACGAAACTTACTCGAACCCCATGGCGTAGAGTTTCAGGTTATGGCGACAGGATTTACCTGGGACACGCAAAACCGCGAGTCGGATACCGCAGCCTGTATGGCCGTATGGGAACATGGAAAGCGAATGCTGGCTGATGCTGAACTGGATATGGTTATCCTGGACGAACTGACCTATATGGTTGCGTACGACTATCTGCCGCTTGAAGAGGTTATCAATGCCTTAAATACGCGTCCTGCCCATCAGACGGTGATTATCACCGGTCGGGGATGTCATCGCGATATTCTGGAGTTAGCAGATACGGTGAGCGAACTGCGCCCGGTTAAGCACGCGTTTGAAGCAGGCGTGAAGGCTCAGATGGGAATTGATTACTGACACCAGGCCGGATAAGGCGCTTTTGCCGCATCCGGCTCCACGCTAACGCCTGATGGCGCTTTGCTTATCAGGCCTGGTCATGATTAACCGTTGTTGCTGCGACCACCCGGACGACGGCTGCTGCCGACCTGTGAGTGGCGCTTCACCGCACGACGGATCTGGTTCGCCTTCATACGACGACGATCTTTCTCGACGGCAACTTTAGAGGTCGTTTCCGGCTTCAGCTCCACCAGTTCACGTAAATAGTTGGTCTGCGCAAGATCAAGCTCCGTCCAGCCGCCACGCGGCAGGCCTTTCGGCAGCGGGATATCGCCGTAACGGACACGGATAAGACGACTTACCTGCACGCCTACAGCTTCCCACAGGCGACGTACTTCACGGTTACGTCCTTCAGTCAGCGTGACGTTGTACCACTGGTTGATCCCTTCACCACCGCTGAACTTGATTGTTTTAAACGCCGCCGGACCATCTTCCAGCTGTACGCCACGACTCAGATCGCGCAGTTTCGCGTCATCAACCTGACCAAACACACGCACCGCATATTCACGCTCAACTTCACGGCTTGGATGCATCAGACGGTTTGCCAGTTCACCGTCGGTAGTGAACAGCAATAAACCGCAGGTATTCACATCCAGACGCCCCACGGCAATCCAGCGCGCATCGCGCAGTTTTGGCAGACGATCAAATACGGTCGGACGACCTTCCGGGTCGTTACGGGTACACAGTTCACCCTCTGGTTTGTAATAGGCCAGAACGCGACAGATTTGTTCCGCAGACTCTTTAACTGAAATCAGATGACCGTCGATACGGATTTTCAGACCCGGCGTCACTTCAACGCGATCGCCGAGCGTGGCAATTTTGCCATCAACGCTCACACGGCCCGCGGCAATAATGGTTTCAATTTCACGGCGAGAACCGTGGCCGGCGCGCGCCAGCACTTTTTGTAACTTTTCGCTCATAGAGCTTCCTTTAGATGTCGCCTTCACAGGCGTCGAACAGGAGAATCAACGGCGCCAGTCAGCGCCATTTTAAGGCCGCGTAGTATAGCGGTTCGCGCCCTTATAAGAAAGGTTTAACGTCGCCGACGCCTTCACGCAAGACCACCGGAGAATCGTCAGTTAAATCGATGACCGTGGTCGGCTGCTGGCCGAGATAGCCGCCGTGGATAATCAGCTCCACCTGCTTCTCCAGACGATCCTTAATCTCTTCCGGGTCAGACTCGGTAAATTCACTGCCCGGCAGCATCAGCGATGTAGAGAGCATCGGCTCGCCCAGTGCTTCCAGCAGCGCCAGCGCAATCGGATTCGACGGCACACGCAGGCCGATGGTCTTACGTTTTTCCTGCAACAAACGGCGCGGCACTTCTTTCGTCCCTTTCAGGATGAAGGTGTAGTTGCCTGGCGTATTATTTTTAATCAAACGAAAAGCCACGTTATCGACAAACGAATAGGTCGACAGTTCGGACAGGTCACGGCACATCAGCGTAAAGTTGTGCCCATCCGGCAGGTGACGAATGCGACAAATGCGCTCCATCGCGCCTTTATCTTCAATTTTGCAGCCCAACGCATAGCCGGAATCGGTTGGATAGACGATCACCCCACCTTTACGCACGATTTCAACGGCCTGATTGATCAGTCGCTGTTGTGGGTTTTCGGGATGAATATAAAAAAACTGGCTCATACTTTCCTCTCTGTGGTCTCGGGCTGTTCCCAGAGTTGCCAGACGCCTTCTACGCCCGCGGGCAACCAGAGTTTACGACCCAGTTCAATCCACGGGCAGGGCTGATGAAAATCAGATCCCTGCGATGCCCACAATTGATGCTGGCGCGCAAGCGTCGCCAGATGGGTGCGTTCATTGGGAGACTGTTGGCACTGCGCCACTTCCATCGCGTCACCACGGTGTTCAGCGAAGTATGCAACCAGTCTTTTCAGCCACTTAGCGCTAAGATCGTACCGCCCAGGATGAGCCAGAACTGCCTTACCGCCAGAATGATGAATGACATCAATAGCTTGTTCTATTGTACACCACTGCGGCGGAACGTAACCGGTTTTCCCACGGGCAAGGTATTTTTTAAAAACATCCGCGATTGTCGTGGCTTTTCCGCACTCCACCAGAAAACGCGCAAAATGACCCCGAGTGACCGCCCCGCCATCAGCCAGACGCAACGCGCCTTCCCATGCGCCGGGAATATGCGCTTTATCGAGTCGTTCAGCAATCAGGCGCGCGCGCTGCTGACGACGTTCCGTTTGTTGCGCCAAAAACTCGCACATCAGTGGATGAGAAATATCAATATTCAGACCCACAATATGGATCTCATGATTTTCCCACACCGTAGAAATCTCAACACCTGAGATCAGATTTAACGCTAAACCCGAACGTGAAATTTCTTCTCTTGCCGCGGCAATACCAGCCGTGGTGTCATGATCGGTGATCGCCAGTGTACCGACTCGCATCTCTACCGCACGGTGTACTAAGGCTTCAGGGGTTAATCGCCCATCAGAGGCTGTAGTATGACTGTGCAGGTCATAAATCACTGCGTAATTCGTGTCGCTCAAGGCGGCTCCCGTTTAAATAAATGTCGTAACGCGCCCATCATAGCGGTTTCGACAAATTTACTGAAATCAGGTGTTGACTTTACTCCATCGAACTAGTTAACTAGTACGCAAGTTCACATGAAGAAGGTATCTGAGATGAAAGCAACATTTGTCCTGCACGGTTGGTGGCGCACTTCCTGATTTCGGGCAGTGTCTTACGTCTGCAATATGCAACCAGATACCCGGCCCGCCAACTGAGCGGGCTTTTTTTTGAACAAAATTAATGAGAACAACGATGCAAACACAAAAACCGACACTCGAACTGCTTACCTGCGATGCCGCCTACCGTGAGAATCCAACAGCGCTGTTTCATCAGGTGTGTGGCGCGCGTCCAGCGACGCTGCTGCTTGAATCCGCAGATATTAATAGCAAAGATGATCTGAAGAGCTTGTTGCTGGTCGACAGCGCGTTGCGCATCACCGCTCTGGGTGACACTGTCACTATCAAGGCCCTATCCGCGAACGGCGCATCGCTGCTACCCCTGCTGGATGCTGCGCTGCCTGCTGGCGTTGAAAACGAACAACAGCCGAACATTCGCCATTTGAAATTTCCCAATGTAAGCCCGTTGCTGGATGAGGACGCCCGCTTATGTTCCCTTTCCGTATTTGACGCTTTTCGTTTATTACAGGAACTGGTCAATGTCCCTGCGCAAGAACGTGAAGCGATGTTCTTCGGCGGTCTGTTTTCCTATGACCTGGTCGCCGGTTTTGAGGATTTACCTCAACTTGAGGCTGGCAATCGTTGCCCGGACTACTGCTTTTATCTGGCAGAGACGCTGATGGTCATCGACCACCAGAAGAAAAGTACCCGCATTCAGGCCAGCGTGTTTACCCCCAGCGATGGCGAAAAACAGCGTCTGAACGCTCGTCTGGCGCAACTGAGTCAGCAGCTTACCGAGCCTGCGCCGCCGCTGCCCGTGACAGAAATTCCGCAGATGCGCTGCGAATGTAACCAGAGCGATGAAGAATTTGGCGCTGTGGTGCGCGGGATGCAAAAAGCCATTCGCGCAGGCGAGATTTTCCAGGTAGTTCCGTCCCGCCGTTTCTCATTGCCCTGCCCGTCACCGCTGGCGGCCTACTATGTGCTGAAGAAAAGTAATCCCAGCCCGTATATGTTTTTCATGCAGGACAACGATTTCACGCTGTTCGGCGCCTCTCCGGAAAGCTCGCTGAAATATGATGCCACCAGCCGGCAGATTGAGATCTACCCGATTGCCGGAACGCGTCCGCGCGGTCGCCGGGCGGATGGCTCGCTGGACCGCGATCTCGACAGCCGTATCGAGCTGGAGATGCGTACCGATCATAAAGAACTTTCCGAGCACCTGATGCTGGTTGACCTTGCGCGTAACGACCTGGCGCGCATCTGCACGCCGGGTAGCCGCTACGTTGCAGACCTCACCAAAGTGGATCGGTACTCCTTCGTGATGCACCTGGTTTCCCGCGTAGTCGGCGAACTGCGTAGCGATCTGGATGTGCTGCATGCGTACCGCGCCTGTATGAATATGGGCACGCTAAGCGGTGCGCCGAAAGTTCGCGCCATGCAGCTTATCGCCGAGGCCGAAGGTCGTCGCCGTGGCAGCTATGGCGGCGCGGTAGGCTACTTTACCGCCCATGGCGATCTGGATACCTGTATTGTGATTCGTTCCGCCCTCGTGGAAGACGGTATTGCCACCGTACAAGCCGGTGCCGGGATTGTTCTGGATTCTGTTCCGCAGTCTGAAGCCGATGAAACCCGTAATAAAGCGCGTGCGGTTTTGCGTGCTATCGCCACCGCGCACCACGCACAGGAGACTTTCTAATGGCTGACATTCTGCTGCTCGATAACATCGACTCATTTACCTATAACCTGGCGGATCAGCTGCGTACTAACGGTCATAACGTGGTGATTTACCGCAACCATATTCCGGCCCAGACGTTAATTGACCGCTTAGCAACCATGAAAAACCCGGTGCTGATGCTCTCTCCGGGGCCCGGTGCGCCAAGCGAAGCGGGCTGCATGCCGGAGCTGTTAACTCGCCTGCGCGGCAAGCTGCCGATTATCGGTATTTGTCTGGGGCATCAGGCGATTGTTGAAGCCTACGGCGGCTATGTCGGTCAGGCAGGCGAGATCCTGCACGGTAAAGCGTCCAGCATTGAACACGACGGTCAGGCAATGTTCAGCGGTCTGGCGAATCCATTGCCGGTAGCGCGTTACCACTCGCTTGTAGGCAGCAACGTTCCGGCCGGATTGACCATCAACGCCCACTTTAACGGCATGGTGATGGCGGTCCGTCACGATACCGATCGCGTGTGTGGCTTCCAGTTCCATCCGGAATCGATCCTCACCACCCAGGGCGCGCTTCTGCTGGAGCAAACGCTGGCCTGGGCGCAACAGAAACTCGAGCAGACCAATACGCTGCAACCTATTCTGGAGAAACTGTATCAGGCTCAGACGCTGTCCCAACAGGAAAGCCACCAGCTGTTCTCTGCCGTAGTACGCGGTGAACTGAAGCCGGAACAACTCGCTGCGGCCCTGGTGAGCATGAAAATTCGTGGCGAACACCCGCATGAAATTGCCGGTGCGGCAACCGCGCTGCTGGAAAACGCCGCCCCGTTCCCGCGCCCTGATTATCTGTTTGCCGATATTGTCGGTACCGGCGGTGACGGTAGTAACAGTATCAATATCTCCACGGCCAGCGCTTTCGTTGCGGCGGCCTGTGGACTGAAAGTGGCCAAACACGGCAACCGCAGCGTCTCCAGCAAATCTGGCTCTTCGGATCTGTTGGCGGCATTTGGCATTAATCTGGACATGAACGCCGATAAATCCCGTCAGGCGCTTGACGATCTTGGTGTGTGCTTCTTGTTTGCACCGAAATACCACACCGGTTTTCGCCACGCCATGCCGGTACGCCAACAGTTGAAAACCCGCACGCTGTTTAACGTACTCGGTCCGTTGATTAACCCGGCGCATCCACCGCTGGCGCTGATCGGCGTTTACAGCCCGGAACTGGTGCTGCCGATTGCCGAAACGCTGCGCGTATTGGGATATCAGCGTGCCGCGGTCGTACATAGCGGCGGCATGGATGAGGTTTCGCTGCATGCGCCGACTATTGTGGCAGAGCTGCATGATGGCGAAATCAAGAGCTATCAACTGACGGCGGAAGACTTTGGCCTGACGCCTTACCATCAGGAACAGCTGGCGGGCGGCACGCCGGAAGAAAACCGTGACATTCTTAGTCGCTTGTTACAAGGTAAAGGTGAAGCCGCTCATGAAGCAGCCGTTGCCGCGAATGTCGCCATGTTAATGCGCCTGCACGGTGAAGAAGATTTAAAAACCAATGCGCAAACCGTGATTAATGTGCTGCGTAGCGGCGCGGCCTATGACCGTGTCACTGCGCTGGCAGCAAGAGGGTAAATGATGCAAACCGTTTTAGCGAAAATTGTCGCTGACAAGGCGATTTGGGTAGAAGCCCGGAAACAACAACAACCGCTGGCCAGCTTTCAAAATGACGTACAACCCAGCGCTCGTGATTTCTACGATGCGCTGCAAGGCGCGCGTACCGCCTTTATTCTGGAGTGCAAAAAAGCCTCACCATCGAAAGGCGTGATTCGTGATGACTTCGACCCGGCACTGATTGCGGACGTGTATAAACATTATGCATCTGCGATTTCCGTACTGACCGATGAAAAATATTTCCAGGGCAGCTTTGATTTCCTGCCCATCGTCAGCCGTATCGCGTCGCAGCCCATCCTGTGTAAGGACTTTATTATCGATCCTTACCAGATTTACCTGGCGCGTTTCTACCAGGCGGACGCCTGCCTGCTGATGCTGTCAGTGCTGGACGATGAGCAATATCGTCAACTCGCCGCCGTGGCCCATAGTCTGAAGATGGGTGTTCTGACCGAAGTCAGTAACGAAGAAGAGCTGGAGCGTGCTATCGCTCTGGGCGCCAAAGTCGTTGGTATCAATAACCGTGATTTACGCGATCTGTCGATTGACCTGAACCGCACCCGCCAACTGGCGCCGCGACTGGGTCATGGCGTAACCGTCATCAGCGAGTCCGGTATTAATACCTACGGCCAGGTACGCGAACTTAGCCACTTCGCCAACGGTTTTCTGATTGGCTCTGCGCTGATGTCGCATGATGACCTGCACGCCGCCGTGCGTCGGGTTCTGCTTGGTGAGAACAAAGTCTGCGGTTTGACCCGGGCTCAGGATGCAAACGCGGCATATGAAGCGGGTGCCATATATGGCGGGTTGATTTTCGTGCCCTCATCTCCGCGCGCGGTTAGCGTTGAGCAGGCGCGAGAAGTGATAAGCGGTGCGCCATTGCAGTATGTCGGCGTGTTCCGTAACACCGAGATTACCGAGGTGTGCGACAAAGCGTTGGCCCTGGGACTGAGTGCAGTGCAACTGCATGGGAGCGAAGATCAGACCTATGTTGACGCCCTGCGCGATGCGCTGCCCAAACAGGTGCAAATCTGGAAAGCGCTGAGCGTGAGCGAAACGTTGCCAGCCAGGGATTATCAGCATGTCGATAAGTACGTGTTCGACAACGGCCAGGGCGGTAGCGGTCAACGATTCGACTGGTCGCTTTTAGGCGGGCAATCGCTGGATAACGTTTTACTGGCTGGCGGACTTGGCGCCGATAACTGTGTCAACGCGGCAAAAACCGGCTGTGCCGGGCTCGATTTTAATTCTGGCGTAGAGTCACAGCCGGGCATCAAAGATGCACGACTCCTGGCTTCGGTCTTTCAGACGCTGCGCGCATATTAAGGAAAAGGACATGACAACATTACTCAATCCGTACTTTGGTGAATTTGGCGGTATGTATGTGCCACAAATTCTGATGCCTGCCCTGCGTCAACTGGAAGAAGCTTTCGTCAGCGCGCAAAAAGATCCTGAGTTTCAGGCGCAGTTTACCGATCTGCTGAAAAACTATGCTGGTCGTCCAACCGCGCTGACCAAATGCCAGAACATTACTAACGGGACCAACACCACGCTGTATCTTAAGCGTGAAGATTTATTGCACGGCGGTGCGCACAAAACTAACCAGGTGTTGGGTCAGGCGTTACTGGCGAAGCGTATGGGGAAAACGGAAATCATCGCCGAAACCGGCGCGGGTCAGCACGGCGTTGCATCGGCGCTGGCCAGTGCATTGCTGGGGCTGAAATGTCGTATTTATATGGGTGCGAAAGACGTTGAGCGTCAGTCGCCTAACGTTTTCCGTATGCGTCTGATGGGAGCAGAAGTCATTCCTGTTCATAGCGGTTCTGCAACGCTGAAAGACGCCTGTAACGAAGCCCTGCGCGACTGGTCTGGCAGCTACGATACCGCGCACTATATGCTCGGGACAGCGGCGGGACCGCATCCCTTCCCGACCATTGTACGTGAGTTCCAGCGCATGATCGGCGAAGAAACGAAAGCGCAGATTCTGGAAAAAGAAGGTCGTTTGCCGGACGCTGTTATCGCCTGCGTGGGCGGTGGTTCTAACGCCATCGGCATGTTTGCCGATTTTATTAATGAAACCAGCGTCGGTCTGATTGGCGTAGAGCCAGGCGGTCACGGGATCGAATCCGGTGAACACGGCGCACCGCTGAAACATGGTCGTGTCGGGATTTACTTTGGCATGAAATCCCCGATGATGCAGACTGAAGAAGGACAAATTGAAGAGTCTTACTCTGTTTCCGCAGGTCTGGATTTCCCGTCTGTCGGGCCGCAGCATGCCTACCTGAACAGCATCGGTCGCGCCGATTATGTTTCAATCACTGACGATGAAGCGTTGGAAGCCTTTAAAACGCTGTGTCTGCACGAGGGGATCATCCCGGCGCTGGAATCCTCCCATGCCCTGGCACACGCCCTGAAAATGATGCGTGAGAATCCGGAAAAAGAGCAGTTACTGGTGGTTAATCTCTCCGGTCGCGGCGACAAAGACATTTTCACCGTACACGATATTCTGAAAGCGCGAGGGGAAATCTGATGGAACGTTACGAAAATCTTTTTGCACAGCTGAAGGACCGCAAAGAAGGTGCTTTTGTCCCCTTCGTAACCCTGGGCGATCCGTCGGTCGAACAGTCACTGAAAATCATTGATACGCTGATTGAAGCTGGCGCTGATGCGCTTGAACTCGGCATTCCGTTCTCCGATCCGCTGGCGGACGGTCCGACCATACAGGAAGCTACACTGCGGGCATTTGCCGCGGGCGTGACACCGTCACAATGCTTTGAGATGCTGGCATTGATTCGTCAGAAACACCCCACCATTCCAATTGGTCTGCTGATGTATGCCAACCTGGTGTTCAGTAAGGGTATTGACGAATTCTACGCTCAGTGCGAGAAAGTCGGCGTGGATTCTGTTTTGGTGGCAGATGTGCCTGTTGAGGAGTCTGCGCCATTCAGAGCTGCGGCGCTCCGCCACAACATTGCGCCTATTTTTATCTGCCCGCCGAACGCTGATGAAGAACTGCTGCGCCAGATTGCCTCTTACGGTCGCGGCTATACCTATCTGCTTTCGCGTGCCGGCGTGACTGGCGCTGAAAATCGTGCGGCGTTACCGCTGCATCATCTGGTCCAAAAGCTGAAAGAATATGGTGCTCCTCCGTCATTACAGGGCTTTGGTATCTCTGCACCTGACCAGGTGACCGGCGCGATTGAAGCCGGTGCTGCCGGGGCAATTTCCGGTTCAGCGATTGTGAAAATCATTGAGAAGAATGTTGCCGCGCCTGAGCAGATGCTGGCGGAGCTGAAAGCCTTTGTCAGCGCGATGAAAGCGGCCACGCCTTACTAAGCTAAATCAACCGCCAGAGACTCCTGGCGGTTTTACCCTTCTTTCTTGTGCTTCATTTTATACATGGCGTTATCCGCATTCTGAATTGCCACATCCAACTCGCCGTTCACTTCCGCAATCCCCCACGATACTGACAATGGCACAGTATGACCGTCCACCACAAACACATGACTGGTCACCTGCCCGCTAATGCGTTGCGCAATTGCCGTAGCGTCACTTGCCTGCGAGCGAAACAACAGGATCATAAACTCATCCCCGCCGGTACGAATCACGATATCGTGACTGGTTCGAGTGTTAGACAGCATTCTGTTAGCGATAATTTGCAGCGCCCGATCGCCTGCCGCATGACCCCAGGTATCATTTACAGTCTTGAACTTATTGCAATCCAGTAGCACCACCGAGCAGTGCGATAAATCACGACGTTTGATGATATCGAGAATTCGGCGGTTAAAGCAGCCGGTCAGCGTGTCTATATAAACCTTGAGGTCGCTTTCATTCAGCCAGGATTTTAGTGAGAAACTGATCATGATGAAAAAGAACGGCGCCAGCAGAATCACGATCCCAGCCTGTGTGTCGCGTGTCATAAAACGGCCTAATGACAGCGAATAGTGCAATGCATATTTATCTGATAACTTGCGCACCATCAGGCGCGTTTTATCCACGCATTTACCGGATAAACAGAGGCTTTCATTGTTGGTTAAATTCACCAGCGCCACGTTCAGACTCTGTGGCATTTGATAGTCAAATGCATTAGCCAGCGCCTCCTGCAACTCAGGCTTTGAATGGTCATAGACCAGATAGGCCACGATTTGATCTGATATTTCTTTGCCAGACAGATCGTAGATATAGCTCACCACGCTGTAAGCTTTTTCGCCGGTAATTTTATCGGTATAGAAGTTCGTGGAGCTAAGGGCTTTGTTTTTGACGTTTTTTTGCAACAGTCGGGTATAGAAATCGACGGGCGGATAGAAAAAGTTGGTGATATCCCGCGCCATGTCAGAACTGGAGAAGCTGAAATGGCGCGAGTCAGACGCCATGAACCAGTAAAAATAATCCGAGTTTTTAGCAATGATGTAACGATGCGCATCAAAACTGCCCGGGTTTAACTCATTCACCATGCCACGTATAAACTCCGCCGCCGCATACATACACAAAGCGCCACGGCTGGTTTGCTGGGTAATGATTGTCCCCGTTGCCGAATGCACCCGCTTTGGGTCGGCGTTAATTCCCCATTCATCTTTATTCCTGGGGGTGAATTGCGATATATCGCCACATTGATCGTCGTTTTTGATGTGATGATAACGTTCACCAATCGCATCAGCGATCAGTTCATTGTCATTGAAAATATCCAGCATCCGAGCTTGCAGGCGGTTAATGCCTTCACTGGTGGTGGCTATACGCTGTTCGTAGATGATAAACAGAAACAACGAGGTAAATACCAGAGTAATCAGCCCCGATACCAGCAGTGCCTGCCTGTTTCTGAGCTTATCCTGCACAATCTTCACGAGCCCACCCTGATAGTTAACAGTATTGCCAAACCGGTTATCCGATTATGTTGCTGCATAACGATGCTGTATGTTGATAGAGAATGTTAACCTTCCTGAGACTAATGATGATTTGAAATAGCGTCGCTCTTGGGCGTGAATTAAAGTTACAACCTTATACAATAAAAGCACATTTTTGTTAACATAAATGCAAACTAATCCTCCCCTTCAATAGGATACCCTGCCCGACGAATAGCCTCTCTACAGTCGTTCACACCGGCGGCATACCCTGCTTCGATCTCACAAACTGGACTGGCGCTGCAATAGGGCAGTTTAACCGGAGTGGCAATACGTTTCTCTATAATCTCAATTTTATTCATGCAATTCAGCAACTCACGCGCCACAGTCAGGGCAAACTCAGCCGTATCATCGCCGGTGAATGATTCCAGAAGTGTGATTTTTTGCTGGAGCTGATGGCGGGTTAACATCGTCAATACTCTCAAAGCCAGTTTGCTTAAAGAATAGCATTACATCGAAAAGGAGAAGCACGCACTGACGATTCTGGCGGCAAATCTTGACCACAGCCATAGTTATGGCTGTGACCGAGCGCGGCTTCCTCATGCTTTTAAGGTCCATATCCGCAGGTAGCGAATGACTCTGGCCCAACCCACATTTGATCTCAGATGCGGTCGTTGTTTTTAATGTGTAAGAGATGAGCATAGAAACGCTGACGCAGCAATATCATAAAGTTTTGGTGATGATTTGCAGGTAAATCATATTAAATATGAATATTGCATTGGCTCATCAAGGCTAAAATCATTATAGTGTCAGAGTTATGCAGTTATTTTTTACAAGGCCGTCATAATTTCAGTTAGGTCATGTTACCAAATCGTAAATTAATTGTTATGCAGAAATAAAGCGTAGCAAACGCTATTTTTACTTAACTCAAATCTACTCCGTACAATTTTCAATAGCCAAAGGAATCAAACCACAGGACAACGACTAAATAGCATTGAATAAAGCGACATAAAGGCAATCACACCCTGGACAGGTCTGTGAGGTTGCCATATGTAACTTATTTACCCTTAATAATTACATGAATAAACAATAAAAGCGCATAAGAAGGAAATTCTTATGCTTAAAAATATTTTCTTTGCCAGGATATTTGGGTCCGTAAATTAAAAATCATGTCTATCCAGCTTAACCTTCAAATGGTCAGAAGTGGTTTGCGCCCACTTAATATTACCCCGCTAATCATTTCCGTTTTAATTATTGCAGTCGTTAATGTTTTGAGTGCAAAATATAACGCTGTAATTAATCGGACGCTTGTGTTTTTCATGATCATGCTTTCATTGCGATGCATACAGTATGTCTTTTTCAGAAATATTCTGGCCGCTTTAATTTTAATACCCGTCGCAGGTGATATTACTCTTCAACTGCATGCCTGGAATAATTACAGTTCAGAATTTAGTTATGGATTTGCGTTAAGTATTTTGAATACAACGCCCAGCGAAGCAGTGGCGATGCTGAGATTATATTGGCGTGACTGTGTTACGTTCTTTACACTTGTAATATTTTTTATTTACTCTATAAACACTGGCGCGAGACCTGTACCCTATCGATTTCGCCACTACCCAATGGTTATTTTGGGCTTAATAATTTTTCTTTTATTTTCGCAAGCTTATCTCCACCAGATAAGAAAAAGTAATGTTGAAAGTTTGGTACAACGAGTGATCCGTTCCACTCCGGTAAGTACCGGAAAAGAGTTTATGCAGGCGATGCAAGATAACGCCATAATTTCTGATATCGGTACAAACATTCCCAATTATAAGATAACAGTAACTGATACAGGAATCGAAAACTATATATTGATAATCGGGGAATCTGCGCGTACGTTAAACATGGGGATTTATGGATACGCAAGGGATACCACACCTGAACTTATCAAACAAAAGCAGCAACTTTTACTGTTTCAGAACGCGATTGCGCCTGCACCGGTAACAATCATGGCCGTCCCCCTGGCACTTACTGCTGACTCAGTGCAAACCCGTAACCCTCGTAACTACAGCGATAATATTATTAATATCACAAACCAGGCTGGCTATGATACATACTGGTACAGTCGCCAGGGAAATGGAGGTGCGCATAACAATATAATTACCGGGATTGCCATGAATGCACATCAACATGAATGGGTAGAATATGGCTATGATGAGGCCTTGCTACCGTTATTGCATCAGGCATTACAGAAACCAGGTAAGAAACTTATTGTCCTGCATTTATATGGCAGTCATGAGCCTTCCTGTCAACGTTTTCCAGAAAGTGATACTGTCTTATTTGGTCAAAGCAAAGCCGATGACTGTTATGACAATTCAATTCGCTATACCGATAAACTTATGGGTAATATATTCAATGAACTGGAAAACACTCGCTCATCAGTAATGTATTTTTCCGACCATGCGCTGATCCGCGATCCTGCACGCTCTGTGGTTTATTCCCACGGTGGTGTCAGACCGCCTAAAGAGGCATTACAAATCCCCATGTATATTTGGTACAGCCAGTTAGTTGATGAAAAAACAAAGTTCACCGGAGATTATAATACTCCGTGGTCTTCCGATGATCTTAATTCGCTTGCAGAATTGTGGCTTGGCATCCATCGTCAGGGTAATGCGAAAAAGTCTATGAAATCCTGGTTAATAAACTACAAAAAGGAGATTTTCGTCATGGATACCACAGGAAAAAAATACAACTGGAATGATGTTCGTTAATGCTGAAGAGTTAGCAAAACTGGTCGTAAAACGACCAGTTTTGCAGAATGGCTTTACAGAAAAATTTAAAAACGATAACCCGCAGAGAACATAAACACCCACGGATCGAGGCGTACGCTGTCTCGCTGCTGGACGCCACCCAGTTTGTAACTTGCTGTGGTATCGATATCCATGTACCAGACCGACATGTTAATCAGCCAGTCGCGGTTAATCAGATAGTCCATACCGACTTGCCCTGCCGCACCCCAGGAATCTTTCAGACTCAGGTCCGATAAGCCGGTTTTTTTGCCGTTATCATTAAAGCCCTCATCGAAGAAGGTGGTGTAGTTCACACCGACGCCAACGTAAGGACGCAGTTTGCTGCTGGAGTCGCCGAAGTACCATTGTGCCATTAACGTCGGCGGTAAGTGGTGCACAGTGGCAATATCGCCCGTCGTGGCAGTCCCAATTTTATGACGGAAGGGCGTCGCAGCCAGTAATTCAACACCGATATTGTCGGTTGCCATGTAAGTGAATGTTAGCCCCAACTGGGTGTTATTACTGACATCAAAGCCGCCTAAACTTCCCAGCGTTCCCCCCGCACCTTCCGTCGGCCTGACGGTGGCAGAACCCGCACGAATGAAGAATTCTCCAGCCTCATGCGCGAATGCGTTACCAGAGAGAAGAGTTGTTAAAGCCAATGCTGCAACTGTTAATTTTTTCATGTCCGCTCCATCGTTATGGTTATAAAAGCGGAACAAATATACCCACATTGGAGTAATAAGTGATCTTACCTGGATCACATTGACTTTGATAATTTAACATTTATTGATCCAGATTAAGTTAGAACTTGCATTCAAAATCCTGGTTAAATTAATTCAGATCAATTTTGATATATTTTCGCCATGCAAGTGTCCGACACCCGCTGATGATAAGCGTTGCTTATTTGCTCATGATGGGCAGAGAACAACCAGCGTTCTTGCATAACGCTGAAGTCATAGCCAAAAATTACCGGAGCTTTACAAAGATATGCCTTTCCATACATCGTGCGATGCTGCCACTGTAGAGTTATCCAGGGTACAATTGCCCGCAAATGAACACCTGCAAAACTCAAGGAGAGTGCATGTCTATCACGGCGAAATCCGTTTACCGTGACACGGGAAACTTTTTCCGTAATCAATTCATTACCATCTTGCTGGTATCGTTGTTGTGCGCGTTTATCACAGTGGTGTTAGGGCATGCCTTTTCTCCCACCGACGCCCAAATTGCGCAACTCAGTGAAGGGGATCAGTTAACCAGTAGCGTGGGTCTGTTTGATCTGGTACAAAATATGACCCCGGAGCAACAGCAAATTCTGCTACGCGCTTCCGCGGCGTCGACATTTTCAGGCCTGATTGGTAATGCCATCCTCGCGGGAGGTATCATCCTGATGATTCAGCTGATTTCAGCAGGTCATCGGGTCAGCGCGTTACGCGCCATCGGCGCCAGTGCGCCAGTACTGCCTAAGCTGTTTATTCTGATTTTTCTGACTACTCTGCTGGTACAAATCGGTATTATGCTGGTGGTTGTGCCCGGTATTCTGCTGGCCATCCTGTTAGCACTCGCACCGGTGATGTTGGTACAGGATAAAATGGGTGTCTTTGCCGCTATGCGCAACAGTGTGCGTCTGGCATGGTCTAATATGCGACTGGTAGCGCCGGCAGTGATCGGTTGGCTGCTGGCAAAAACGCTGCTGTTGCTTTTTGCGCCAAGTTTTGCGGTACTTACGCCGAACGTAGGCGCGGTATTGGCGAATACGCTGAGCAATATGATCTCCGCCGTGTTGCTGATCTATTTGTTCCGCCTGTACATGCTGATTCGCCAATAAACCCTGAACGCATACCGGGCGCATGCCTGGTGCTTTTGATGACGGAATCGATGAATGAAGCAGTTTCTTGATTTTTTACCGCTGGTTGTCTTTTTTGCTTTTTATAAGCTTTACGACATCTACGCGGCGACCTCGGCACTGATTGTTGCGACGGCTGTGGTTCTGATTTACAGCTGGGTTCGCTATCGCAAGGTCGAGAAGATGGCGTTAATCACCTTTGTTCTGGTGGCCGTATTCGGCGGCCTGACTATCTTCTTCCACAACGATGAATTCATTAAGTGGAAAGTTACGGTGATTTACGGACTGTTTGCCGGTGCGCTGCTGGTTAGCCAGTGGGTGATGAAAAAGCCGCTAATTCAGCGGATGTTAGGCAAAGAGCTTACCCTGCCGCAGCCAGTGTGGTCGAAGCTTAATGTAGCCTGGGCCATCTTTTTCATTCTGTGTGGTCTGGCGAATATCTATATCGCTTTTTGGCTGCCGCAGAATATTTGGGTCAACTTTAAAGTATTCGGCCTGACAGCCCTGACCTTATTGTTCACGCTGCTGAGCGGTGTCTATATTTACCGCCATCTGCCGCAGGAAGATAAATCGTAATACTTGCTCGCCAGATCAACCGATCTGGCGAATTTTTATCCCCTCACGTTCCTCATTGCCATTAACCCGGCTAACTTCCGCTCCGCACGCCGCATCCCTCTGTTCTCAACGCGCAAATTCTAGTAGCATCGCGCCTGTAATCTTTCTCTATAGTCGGTTCAACAATGACAACAACGAATAATACTCCCCAGGGTGAACTGGTTTTACGCACTCTGGCTATGCCTGCCGATACCAACGCGAACGGTGATATTTTTGGCGGCTGGCTGATGTCACAAATGGATATAGGTGGCGCTATTCAGGCCAAAGAGATCGCGCATGGTCGTGTGGTAACGGTGCGCGTTGAAGGAATGAGCTTTTTACGCCCGGTTGCCGTAGGTGATGTGGTTTGTTGCTATGCGCGCTGCGTGAAGCGCGGGACGACTTCGATCAGCATTAATATTGAAGTCTGGGTGAAGAAAGTTGCTTCAGAACCTATCGGCCAGCGCTATAAAGCCACCGAAGCCCTGTTTATCTATGTTGCCGTTGATAAAGACGGTAAGCCTCGCCCAATCCCTACCCTGGGCTGATAAGTCACGATAGCATCGCCATCCGGCAATCTCACAATTCATTGCTTATTGCCGGATGGCGGCGAACCGCCAAATCCGGCTTGCGCCTTATTCGATCTGCGTTGCGCCGTTCAGACGGAACACGATATTCACTACCAGTCCGGAACCTGGTTTACCGGCTTCATAGCGCCATCTGCGCATCGCATTTTTTACTTCACGCTCAAACATATTCGCCGGCTGCGCGGACAGTATTTCCACATTTTCAACACGCCCGTCTGGTGTAACGTCAAATTTGACTTTGACGCGCCCCTCTATGCGCAACGCCTGTGCTCGCGCCGGATACTGTGGCTGATTTCGGCTTAAAGCGCGTGGGCCTGCTGGCGCACTTACCGCCAGTTTACTGGTTGCCGGCGCGCTACTGGTCGTTGGACGCGCTAGCGCCGTGTTTTCAAACGGGGACGCCGGACGCGGCTCTGCTGGTTTAGCATCACGTTTGGGCTGCTCTACCACTTTTTTCACCGGTTTTGGCTTCGGTTTAGGCTTGGGCTTCGGTTTTTCAATCACTACCGGCGCCTCTTTTGGCGGCTCCGGGATCGGCTCAGGTTCCGGTTCAGGCTCGACGACGGGTTCCGGCGGCGGCTGAACGGCCTGAGGTGGTTCGAGATCGGCAGGCGCGACCATCGTAACGGAGATCGGCTGCGCTGGCGCAGGCAGTTCAATAACCTGATGTACCGAGGTATACAATAGACCCGCCACTACAGCACCATGGATGCCGACGGAGAGTAACGTTGGCCAGGGAAAGCGACGAGGTAAATCAAGGGTCATTGAAGTCATAATCGTTTCAGTTAAAAAACCAGGCCCTGATTTTAAATGCAAATAGCAATCATATTCAATAAGGTCTGGACGGTAAGCTGCATTTAAAACACGATTTTATGTAAAAAAACCTTCATGACAATATGGTCTTAACAAATCCGTTATCTTTACGTTGCAGTTGACATGCCTTTCAAATAACGTAATTAACGACTTTTACCGATTAAGGAGCTCTACCCGTGCTGTACGTTATTTATGCTCAAGATATCGCAGACTCTCTCGACAAACGCCTTTCCGTGCGCCCTGCTCATCTGGCCCGTCTGCAACTCCTGCATGACGAAGGACGACTGCTCACGGCAGGACCGATGCCAGCCGTTGACAGTAACGATCCAGGTGTCGCGGGTTTTACCGGCTCGACGGTGATAGCAGAATTTGAATCTATCGAGGCCGCGCAGGCGTGGGCAGAAGCCGACCCCTATGTGGCTGCTGGCGTGTACGCGCAGGTTTCTGTGAAACCCTATAAGAAGGTTTTTTAACCTCCCGGCTTACCGAAATATTAATAAGCTGGGTGACTATCCCTCCGCTTATCATTTTCCATGGGTGCATTCGAATATATCATAATCAATGCACCTTTATTATTTGCGTAGCCAACACCATATCCCATGCAATACCAAATGATTACACCTGCGGATTATCAGGCATAACATTGTGCGGCGAAGCATTTTATGTATAATGCCAGAGTTTTAGCATAGATAAATGATGACTGGAAACAGATAAGATTATTTTAGCAGGGTCTTTTTCGCCATCGTTTTCTCACGGACTTCACACTCTACAAGGATATTCGATGCGTTATTTAAGCCTCATCCTCGCCCCCTTATTAAGCGCTTGCAGCTTTAGTTTTATGCAATTTGATAATAACCCAATTGTTCAGGCCACGTACGCGTCAGATACCACACCAGAGAAAATCATTGCAGCAGGCGGGAACCCGGACAGCGAAATGCATGTTGCTGAAATCAATGGAAAATGCATGAATTACACGCTAAAACAAGGAGATGCAACAACACCTTTTTATGTTGCGTTTGATGGCAACGGGCAGCGCAAGCATTATGGCTATATCACCTGTCAGGAGGCGAAAGCCCGGGGAATATTTAAGTCATAATTATTTTCTGCCGTGTCAAGCACCACGTCTGAGATTCTTTCAGACGTGGTATTGTCGGGTTTACCTCTTAATAACCTGCAGCTTTATTGGCTGCATTTATTCGCTTGGTCCTGGCATCTTTTTGATTTTTATCTGTGGCCTGCATTATTCCACCAGCCGCATTAATCCAGTCGCCGGCTGTGCACCCAGACAGAGCGAAACTCAGCATGAGCGCCACTATATATTTCATCTTAACTCCATTTTTGAATTACAACGAGAAAATACAAATAATAATTTATAATTTTTAGACACTTCCTGAGTATTGTTACAAACATTCTCAGTACGAGCAATCAATAAATCAGGAAGCATTATGGCAGGGACGCTGTGACATAGCATGAATATAAGAAGAACGAAAAAAAGGATGGTGTTTGCTCAAGTACTCATTGGGCACCACCAGCAGTGCCCTTTTGAGATCAGATACTGTGGATTGCAAACAGCAACGAGTTACGTTGATGATTCAGAATACACTTTCTGATGGTGTGGATACGCATGTTACGACGCGATTGTCCTTCAAGCCAACGTGCTTTACGGCGGCTAGCCTGACGCTGCATCCGCCAGCGTCCCACTTCCGTTCTACTACGCTTCATGTTAACTACTCTTCCAGTCACTGAGCGGCCATTATAACGCCACACCGAATGCAGACCAGAGGTTTTCCCGTGTTTTTATTTGCCAGATTTATCCTGATGCGTAAACTCTTAACAATACGCTTTCAAAAGGATTTTTAAATTTATGACAACCTTCTACACCGTGGTGAGTTGGCTGGTCATTCTGGGTTACTGGGTACTCATTGCTGGCGTCACATTACGCATTCTAATGAAGCGACGCGCAGTGCCCTCCGCAATGGCATGGCTGTTGATCATCTATATACTGCCATTGGTAGGGATCATAGCTTATCTGTCCTTCGGTGAACTCCACCTGGGTAAACGCCGCGCCGAACGCGCCCGGGCAATGTGGCCTTCCACGGCCAAATGGCTGAACGACCTCAAAGCCTGTGAACATATTTTTGCGCAGGAAAACAGCAGCGTTGCTTCTTCATTATTTAAGCTGTGCGAGCGTCGTCAGGGAATCGCCGGCGTTAAGGGGAATCAACTGCAACTGCTCACCAGTTCCGATGACGTGATGCAGGCGCTGATCCGTGATATTCAACTGGCGCGTCATAACATCGAGATGGTGTTCTACATCTGGCAACCGGGTGGTATGGCCGATCAGGTTGCCGAATCGTTAATGGCGGCCGCCAGAAGAGGCGTTCACTGCCGCCTGATGCTGGACTCTGCCGGCAGCGTGACATTCTTCCGTAGCCCGTGGGCGGCGATGATGCGTAATGCGGGTATTGAAGTTGTCGAAGCCCTCAAGGTTAACCTGATGCGTGTGTTTTTGCGCCGAATGGACCTGCGCCAGCACCGTAAGATGGTGATGATCGACAACTATATTGCTTATACCGGCAGCATGAACATGGTCGACCCGCGCTTCTTTAAGCAGGATGCGGGCGTGGGGCAATGGGTCGATTTGATGGCGAGAATGGAAGGACCTGTTGCCACCGCGATGGGCATCGTCTACTCCTGCGACTGGGAAATTGAAACCGGGAAACGCATTTTACCCCCGCCGCCGGACGTCAATATCATGCCGTTTGAGCAGGCCAGCGGTCACACCATTCACACTATCGCCTCGGGTCCTGGTTTCCCTGAAGATTTGATCCATCAGGCGCTATTAACTGCTGCTTATTCGGCGCGTGAATATTTAATTATGACCACGCCCTATTTCGTCCCCAGCGATGATTTACTACATGCGATCTGTACAGCAGCACAGCGTGGGGTCGACGTCAGTATCATTCTTCCGCGGAAGAATGATTCCCTGCTGGTTGGCTGGGCAAGCCGGGCCTTTTTCACCGAACTGCTGGCCGCGGGCGTCAAAATATATCAGTTCGAAGGCGGCTTGCTGCACACCAAGAGCGTACTGGTTGATGGCGAACTGAGCCTGGTCGGTACCGTTAACCTGGATATGCGCAGTTTGTGGCTGAATTTTGAAATCACGCTGGTTATTGATGACGCAGGATTCGGGGGCGACCTCGCCGCAGTGCAGGATGATTATATTTCTCGTTCACGCCTTCTTGACGCTCGTTTGTGGGTAAAACGACCACTCTGGCAGCGGATTGCCGAGCGACTGTTTTACTTCTTTAGTCCGTTGCTGTAAAACGTGCCAATCAGACAGTAAACAGGTAGTCATTATGGATATGGATTTGAACAACCGCCTGACCGAAGACGAAACGCTTGAGCAGGCTTACGATATTTTTCTCGAACTGGCTGCGGACAACCTCGATCCGGCAGATATCATTCTGTTCAATTTGCAGTTTGAAGAGCGCGGCGGTGCAGAATTATTTGACCCGGCAGAGGACTGGCAGGAACACGTCGATTTTGACCTGAATCCTGACTTCTTTGCCGAAGTGGTGATTGGTCTGGCAGATACAGAAGACGGCGAGATTAACGATATTTTTGCCCGCGTTCTGTTGTGTCGCGAAAAAGATCACAAGCTCTGCCACATTCTCTGGCGCGAATAATTAAAAAAAGCTGCTCTCGCAGCTTTTTTACTTTTAGCCCGGTAATTTGCTTCCGCACCGGTTACAAAACTGCGCGCTGTGCTCATGCTGACTTTGCTGACACTGCGGACATTTACGCTGATTCTGCCGATGCTGGAACGCACTGCTCATATGCGTCGTTATCAAACCAGTCGGGATCGCAATCACGGAATAACCAATCAAAATCAGCACTGACGCTACCATGCGCCCGAGCGGCGTGTGGGGAGTAATATCACCATAGCCGACGGTGGTTACCGTGACAATGGCCCAATACACTGACGCATTCAGCGTACTAAAGCCATATTTGGGCCCTTCTATCAGATACATCAGCGCGCCGAAAACAATCATCAGAATGGCAATAAATGAATAGAACAGGATTAGCTGATGACGGGCGCTTTTTATTGCGCTCCAGAATATACGCAGAGAAGGCATAAAGCGCAGCAATTTGAGAATTCGCAGTACGCGCAGGACACGCATCGCCCGCCAGGCGAAAACATAACTCAGACTGATTTCCGGCCATAACCACATCACATACAGTGGCAAAATGGTGGCAAGATCGATAATCCCCCAGAAGCTAAAGACATATTTAGCGGGATTGGCCCAGCAGCATAATCGCAGCAGATATTCGATAGTAAAGACCAGAGTGATAAAGACTTCCAGCCAGACAAATACGCGCCATTCCTCAAAGGTCAAATGGTATTGCGTCCCGACCCCGGACTCAACGAAGATAACAATCACGCTGAGCAGCGCGAACAGTGCGCACATACCTTCAAAACGGCGCCCCGAGCGTGTGTCTAAATCAAATAATGTACGATAAAGCGTACGGCGAACAGAAGAAACTAAGCCAGACACAAATACCTCACCAAAAAGAAGGGCTGACCTTTGTCAGCCCTCACGATTATAGCGGGTCTACTTTCAGGCAGGAAACGGCGTGTCGAAAACTGCCTTCGAGAACCGGGCGTGTTTTTGCACACTCTGGTCCGGCAATCGGGCAGCGCGTACGGAACACACAGCCCGAAGGAGGATTAATCGGCGACGGCAACTCGCCTTCCAGCAGTTGGATAACTTTGTTCCTTTCCATATCCGGATCGGGGATCGGCACAGCAGACATTAGCGCTTTGGTATAAGGATGTAGCGGATTATGGTACACCTCGTCATAGGTGCCTAATTCCACCGCGTGTCCGAGATACATCACCAGTACGCGATCGGAGATATGCTTAACCACCGCCAGGTCGTGGGCAATGAAAATTAATGACAGCCCCATTTCACGCTGTAGCTGCTGCAAGAGGTTAACGACCTGGGCCTGAATGGATACGTCCAGCGCAGAAACTGGCTCGTCGCAGATAATCAGCTTCGGTTCGAGAATCAGCGCGCGGGCAATACCGATACGCTGACATTGGCCGCCGGAAAACTCATGCGGGTAACGGTTAATCAGGTTTGGCAGCAACCCAACCTTCATCATCATTGCCTTCACACGGTCGCGGACTTCCTGACCCGGCAGGTTTGGATGATAAGTCCGCAGCGGTTCGGCGATGATTTCACCAATGGTCATACGCGGGTTTAATGATGCCAGCGGATCCTGGAAAATCATCTGGATATCACTGCGCACCTCGCGCCATTCATCGGGTTTCATACCCAGCAAATCTTTACCCAACCAGGCGACCTTTCCATCAGTCGCTTTCACCAGACCGATAATCGCCCGAGCAAAGGTCGATTTTCCGCAGCCGGACTCCCCCACCACGCCTAAGGTTTCACCTTCATACAGTCGCAGGGTTACGCCATCAACTGCCTTCAGGGTTTTAGACGGTTGCCAGAACCACTGTTTGCCATCTTTAATGTCGAAATGGACTTTAAGATCGGCAATCTCCAGGAGCACTTTTCGTTGTTCGGTGACCGCATTCATACCAGTTCCTCCACCGGTTTAAAGCAGGCGCGCAGGCGGCCCGGGCTAAACTCTTCCAGTGGCGGAGCACTGCTACAGATTTCCATCGCATGCGGGCAGCGGGGCTGGAATGGACAGCCTTTTGGCAGACGCAGCAGGTTCGGTGGGTTGCCCGGGATAGTCAACATCTCTTCCCCTTCAGCGTCCAGACGAGGTACGGCATTCAGCAAACCAATTGAATACGGATGAACGGGCTTATAAAAGACATCCCGTGCGCTGCCATATTCCATGGTTCGTCCGGCGTACATCACCAGCACTTTGTCACAAATACCGGCGACAACCCCCAGATCGTGGGTGATCATGATAATTGCGGTGTTAAATTCACTTTTCAGTTCATTCAGCAGCGTCATAATTTGCGCCTGTACCGTAACATCGAGCGCGGTAGTCGGCTCATCGGCGATCAATAATTTTGGTCTGCACAGCAGCGCCATGGCGATCATTACGCGCTGACGCATTCCGCCAGAGAATTCATGCGGATACATCTTCATGCGCTTGCGCGCTTCCGGCATTTTCACCGCATCCAGCATTTTTACTGACTCTTCAAACGCTTCTGCTTTACTCATGCCTTTATGCAGCATGAGAACTTCCATCAGTTGCTCTCCGACCCGCATGTACGGATTCAGAGAGGTCATCGGATCCTGAAAAATCATTGAGATTTGCTCGGCGCGCAGTTTGTTCAGCTCGTGCTCCGGTAAATTCAATATTTCACGCCCGTTAAACGTAGCGGAACCTCCGATACGGCCATTCGCCGCCAGCAGCCCCATCAGGGCAAACGCGGTTTGCGATTTGCCCGAACCGGACTCACCCACAATACCCAACGTTTCTCCGGCTCGCAGAGAAAAATTTAAATCGTTTACTGCGGTAACATCGCCATCGGGGGTGGCAAACGTCACGCGCAGATCCTGTACGTTCAGCAGTGCATTAGCCTGTTGTTGCGCGAGCGGCGCGGTTGCGGTCTCAATTACGCTCATGGCGGCGCTCCTTAACGGTCTTTCGGGTCGAGGGCATCACGCAGGCCATCGCCGATAAAGTTAAAACAGAACAAAGTAACCACCAGGAAACCGGCCGGGAACAGCAGCAGCCATGGCGATACTTCCATTGAGTTGGCACCATCACTCAGCAGTGCGCCCCAGCTACTTAACGGCTCCTGCGTCCCTAGGCCCAGAAAACTCAGGAAGGATTCAAACAGAATCATGCTGGGCACCAGCAACGAAGCATATACCACCACTACGCCCAGCACGTTTGGCACAATATGGCGGATAACGATGCGCACGGTAGACACCCCGCCGACTTGCGCCGCTTCAATAAACTCTTTGCGCTTCAGGCTCAGCGTTTGTCCACGCACGATACGTGCCATATCCAGCCAGGAAACCATCCCGATAGCGACAAAAATCAGCAGAATGTTTTGCCCAAAGAAGGTCACCAGCAGAATCACGAAGAACATGAACGGGAAGGAGTTGAGGATTTCCAACAGGCGCATCATCACCGAGTCGATTTTACCGCCGAGATAACCCGACAGAGAGCCGTACAGCGTACCGACGACTACCGCCACCAGCGCCGCGGCAATGCCGACCATCAGCGAGATACGCCCGCCAATCGCCACACGAACCAGCAGGTCACGACCCGACGAGTCGGTGCCAAAGTAGTGTCCGGACTCCGTATCCGGCGCGCTGGACATCATGCCCCAGTCGGTATCGAAGTAGGTAAACTGCGACAGCATCGGCGCCAGCGTCACAAACAACGCAATAATCACCAGCACCACCAGGCTTGCTACCGCCGCGCGGTTATGCATAAAGCGTCGACGCGCGTCTTGCCACAGGCTGCGGCCTTCGACCTCCAGCTTTTCACTGAAATTCTCCAGCGCTTCGCTGTTTTTCTTACTTAACATCATAGCGAGCTCCAGTATCAGTAACGAATTTTCGGGTCGATAACGGCATACAGCACATCGACAATCGCGTTAAACACGATGGTCAGCGTACCCACCAGAATGGTCAGGCTCAGCACCAGCGAATAGTCGCGGTTTAACGCGCCATTGACGAACAATTGGCCAATGCCCGGCAAACCATAGATGGTTTCAATAACCATCGAACCGGTGATAATGCCGACAAACGCGGGCCCCATATAGGACAGCACGGGCAACAGCGCAGGTTTTAACGCATGGCGGAAAATAATCCGCCGCATCGGCAGCCCTTTAGCGCGTGCGGTACGAATAAAGTTAGAGTGCAGTACTTCAATCATCGAGCCGCGAGTAATACGGGCGATACTGGCGATATAGGCGAGCGATAACGCCACCATCGGCAGGATCATAAATTTCAGCGCCCCACCGTTCCAGCCACCGCCGGGCAGCCATTTCAACGTTATGGCAAATATCATGACCAATAAGGGAGCTACGACGAAACTGGGGATAACCACCCCGGTCATCGCTACCCCCATTACCGTGTAGTCCCAGCGCGTATTTTGCTTCAGCGCGGCGATTACCCCAGCGCTAACGCCCACGATCACCGCCAGAATAAAAGCCGCAGCGCCAAGCTTCGCTGACACCGGAAAACTTGAAGCGACAAGGTCGTTAACCGTGTAATCTTTATATTTAAAGGATGGCCCAAAATCGCCATGCGCCAGCTGCTTCAGATAGCTGAAGTACTGCGTCGAGATAGGATCATTCAGATGATATTTCGCTTCAATATTTGCCAGTACCTCTGGCGGTAACGCGCGTTCTCCGGTAAATGGGCTTCCCGGTGCAAGGCGCATCATAAAGAATGAAATTGTAATAAGAATAAACAGCGTCGGAATCGCTTCCAGACAGCGACGTAATATGAATTTTAACATTGCCCGTACCTTCTGGCGTGTGCCTTTATACCCCTTCTGCCCCGACGTTCAGGTAAAGCGGTATTAATAGTTCGAAGAAAAAGACACTGTGGGGCAACCTTGATTGCCCCACGTCTTGCCATTAATGCTTGATAATATACAAGTCTTTTACATGGATATTATCCATCGGGTCTTTACCGGAGTATCCGCCAACCCATGGTTTCACCAGGCGGGCGTTAACATAGTAATAAACCGGTACAATCGCAGAATCTTTATCCAGTTGCTGCTCCGCTTTCGAATACAGCTCACTACGCTGCGCTTCATCTGTCACTTTCAGGGTGTCTGCAATCAGCTTGTCAAATGCAGGGCTCTTATAGTGAACCGTGTTGTTGGAGCTGTCGGACAGCACCATATTCAGGAAGGAAGTTGGTTCGTTGTAATCCGCGCACCAGCCCGCACGTGAAACATCATAGTTGCCCTGATGGCGCGTATCGAGGAATGTTTTCCACTCCTGGTTTTCCAGCTTGACGTTAGCGCCCAGATTTTTCTTCCAGATAGATGCCGCGGCGATAGCCAGTTTCTTGTGCAGGTCTGAGGTGTTATACAGCAAGTCAAAGGTCAACGGTTTTTCAGCGGTATAACCGGCTTCAGCCAGCAGTTTTTTCGCTTCTTCGTTGCGTTTTTCCTGTGACCATTTGAACCACTCTGGCTCAACCAGTTTCGCGCCATCGGTGTAAGGAGGGGTAAAGCTATAAGCAGGCAGGTCACCCTGGTTTTTCACTTTGTTGACGATGATGTCACGATCCATCGCCAGCTTCAGAGCCGTACGAACACGAACATCGTTGAACGGTGCTTTCTGGTTGTTGATTTCGTAATAATAGGTGCACAGATACGGGTCAACGTGAACTTCGTTCGGGATCTCTTTTTTCAGTTTCTGGAATAACTCGATCGGCATGTTGTTATAGGTCATGTCGATTTCACCGCTGCGATAGCGGTTAACGTCAGTCACTTCAGAAGAAATTGGCAGGTAGGTTACCTGGTTAATAATGGTTTTGGCGTTGTCCCAGTAGTTGGTATTACGCTCAAGCACAATGCGCTCGTTAACCACCCAGTCCTTCAGTTTATACGCGCCGTTAGTGACAATGTTAGTGGGCTGGGTCCACTTATCACCGTATTTTTCCACGGCGGCTTTAGGAACCGGAGAAACGGAAGAGTGCACAAGCAGTTTGTAGAAATAAGGAACAGGTTCGCTCAGGGTGACTTCAAAAGTATGATCGTCAATCGCTTTCACACCGAGATCGGTGACCGGCTTTTTACCGGCGATGATGTCATCAATGTTGACGATATGACCGTACTGCAAATAACTGGCGTAAGGTGAGGCAGTATTTGGGTTCGCCAAACGTTGCCAGCTATACACAAAATCTTGCGCGGTAACAGGCGTACCGTCAGACCATTTAGCATCTTTACGCAGATGGAATGTCCAGACTTTAAAATCTTTATTATCCCATTTTTCAGCCACGCCCGGCGATGGTTTGCCATCGACATCGCTGATTAATAAACCTTCAAACAGGTCCCGGCTAATGTTGGATTCCGGCACACCTTCAATTTTATGAGGATCGAGAGACTGAACTTCCGAACCGTTATTACGCACCAGAGTCTGCTTTTCAGCAAGCTGCACACCCGCTGGCACAACTGCCGCCGTGGCCACATTTCCAGCGATTAGCGCAGTGAGGATCCCCGCAGCGACTAAACTTTTTTTAGTGATGATCGTCATTGTGTTTGTACTCCCTCATTATTATGGCTGGTTTTTTAACCAGACTGTTAATCCTGTCAGGATCCCTGTACGGCACCGGAGATTTTCTGCCGTCAGGTGGTTTATTGTTTTTACTGCTTGCTATCACCGACTTTATTTATTCTGGCGATTCGTACGACCGCCTTGCGTCGATTATCTACGTGTCTCCCCTGCCGGAAACACGCTATTACCCTGTTGAGAGAAGGCAACTGAAAATCATTCTCATCAACGTCAATTCTTCTGCCAAATACCTGGCCGGAAAGTACCAAATGCGTTTCTTCACCGCCAATACATTTTACAAATTTGTTAACCAATTCTCTTTTATTAGAAATAAATGTCACTGGCAAAGGCTTACGAATGAAAACCTATAATAATAAAACATTAATAATCAACTAATTGTCTGATTAGCATGGTTGACTCCCCTGTCCGGTCTCAACCCCATGCCAAAATGCACATAAATTTAACAATTGGTTGTTAATTAGCACATTCATCTAAAAAAAACGCTGAAATAACTAATAACATTTCGATAATCCCACAGCAAGCCCCAGAGTATGATGTTAATAAAATAACAGCAATATCGTGCTCCGCCTGACGCAGCGCTGAGTGTTATATCCATAAAATCAATGAATAACTAAATCGTTAACTATCAGCATTTTTCATTATTGTTATGCTGATTATCAACTTTAGTGAGAAGTTTTACTGATAATGAAAGGAAGCGGAGCCTGCAGCGGCTCCGCTTGTACTGAAGAAGGAATATCAGGCAAGCAAACCGGGGAAAATGGATTTGATACCAGTAACAATAAATTCAATCCCTAAGGCCATGAGTAACAGCCCCATAATACGCGTAATGACGTTGATACCCGTTTGGCCCAGCAAGCGCACTAGCCACGGTGCCATGCGAAACAGCCCCCAGCAACACAAGGCAAATAACGCAATCGCGATAAAAAAGCCAAACAGGTTAATTGCACTGTGGTAACGCGTCCCCCAAACGATAGTCGAGCTAATTGCCCCCGGCCCCGCCATCAACGGCAATGCCAACGGCACCACGCCAATGCTTTCACGAATGGCCGTTTCTGATTTTTCCTGTTTGTTCTGCTTATCTTCACCAAGTTTTCCGCTAATCATCGACATCGCGATGGTCACAACCAGAATACCGCCAGCAATCCTGAACGAATCTATAGAGATACCGAAAAGTTGCAGAATACCGTCCCCCAGGAACAGCGAAGTCCACAGGATGATCGCGACCGACAGGTTTGCCGTGAGATTGGTTTTATTTCGCGCAGCCGCAGTTTGATAGCTGGTCATACTGATAAAGACAGGGATGATCCCTACCGGGTTGACTAGGGCAAATAACCCAACAAAAAATTTAAAATAAACAGGAAAATCAAATAGCGTTTGGATCACGGTTAGCTCCGAAGCGTTAGCCGGATAAAATGAGTCATAAAAAGTGATAAAATCCGCGCTGAAGATACGCCTTTTGTCAGCATACTTCACCTCCTATCTGCGTATATCTACGTAAATACGCTACTAATACTTAGTGTTATTAATATGTATTAAATATGCTAATGTGATTAGCATTCACCACACCAATTTTTTAACACTTACCGATAAACGCTAAAAGGGCCTGCTGAAAGGTGTCAGCTTTGCGAAATTTTGATCCAGATCACGCAATTACTACTCAGAAGTGAGTAACCTTGCTTACGTCCCCTGGAGGTAAAGCGTGAGAGTTAACTGGCGCTTGCGTATAAGCTCTTTTAGTAAATCAAGGTAAAGTGGGCGTTAATTAACCGTTTGATTTTCAAACCGTTACACAAATTTTCGTCGGTCTGTCTATACTCTCGTATCGAGCAGATGATTTACTAAAAAAGTTTAACATTATCAGGAGAGCATTATGGCTGTTACTAATGTCGCTGAACTTAACGCACTTGTAGAGCGCGTAAAAAAAGCCCAGCGTGAATATGCCAGTTTCACTCAAGAACAGGTTGACAAAATCTTCCGCGCCGCCGCTCTGGCTGCCGCAGACGCTCGAATCCCTCTCGCGAAAATGGCCGTTGCCGAATCTGGCATGGGCATCGTCGAAGATAAAGT
>BBMW01000006.1 GCA_000759755.1 Citrobacter werkmanii NBRC 105721 | reverse complement strand
TAGCCGCTTCGACTGCCGCTTTACGTGGGTCAACCGGTTCAGCGGTTTCAGTAACCGGCTGTTGCTCAAGTTTACGGGCCTTGGCGCGGGCGATAGCCGCTTCAACGGCGGCTTTACGCGGGTCGGTACCCGCGCTGCTGTCTTCAATTTTGTTTGAATTTTCCGCTCGGGCCGCACGAGCCTGTGCTTTACGCGCCTCGCGAGCGGCAATCACTGCGCTATTGTCAGGTTTTTCGCCAGCCTGAATAACAACCGGTTGCATTGCCTGAGCCTGTTTCTCTTTTACGCGAGCCAGCGCGGCGGCGATGGCATCATGATCTTTAGCCGCAGGCTGTACGGCAGCGCTTTTGTGGCGTTCAAGACGTGCGGCTTTTTCACGCTCAAGTCGCGCCTGTCGGGCTTCAAAACGTGCTTTGGCTTCTGCGGCGCGTTTTTCTTCCTGGCTAATAGCATAAATCTCGGCCTTTTCCTGGCGGAAATACTGCACCAGCGGAATGTTGCTCGGGCATACCCATGCGCAAGCGCCGCATTCGATACAGTCTGCAATATTGTGAGTTGTGGCTTTATCGTGCTGCTGCCCTTTACTGAACCAGTAGAGTTGCTGCGGCAGAAGATCGGCCGGGCAGGCATCGGCGCAGGCGCTACAGCGAATGCAACCTTTCTCCTCCGGCGTTTCACCCATTTCACTGGCAGAGGGGGCCAGAAGGCAGTTGGTTATCTTCACCACCGGTACATCCAGCCACGGCAGCGTAAACCCCATCAGCGGCCCGCCCATAATCACCATCTGGTCGGCGGAAGGGCAGAAACCCGCGTCGCTGAGCAGATGACGAACCGGCGTCCCTAATCGCGCCCAGACGTTGCCCGGACGGCTGACGGCTTCGCCTGTAAGCGTCACAACACGCTCGGTAATGGGTTCGCCGTCAATGACCGCGCGTTTGATTGCGTAGGCGGTCCCGACGTTTTGCATCAGCACGCCAATATCTGAGGAGCGTCCGCCATGGGGTACCTGTTTGCCGGTCAGAATTTGTGTTAACTGTTTGGCGCCGCCTGACGGGTACTTTGTCGGGATCACGCGTAAGCTGATATCGTGCGAATCGGCCAGCACCGCACGCAGCATGGAAATTGCCTGCGGTTTGTTATCTTCTATTCCCAGCAGGATCTCACGCGGCTGAAGAATGTGCGCGAGGATGCGGATACCTTCGACGACCTGCGCCGCGCAGTCCTGCATCAGGCGGTCATCTGCCGTAATGTACGGCTCACATTCGGCGGCGTTGATGATCAGGGTTTCAATTTTATCACCGCCGCCCTGTAGCTTAACGCCGGTTGGGAAACCTGCGCCGCCCAGGCCAGCGACGCCATACTGATGAATACGTGCAATAAGCTCTTCCCGGCTACGGGAGCGGTAATCGGCCCAGCCATCACGCTCAATCCAGCGGTCTTCGCCATCGGCATCAATGATGACGCTTAGCTCTGCTAATGCCGAAGGATGTGCGGTGGAGTGCGGCGCGATAGCCACAACAGTACCTGACGTTGGCGCATGTACCGGCAGCATTTTGCCGCGTCCGATGGTTAACGCCTGGCCACGCAGGACGGTGTCGCCCACGTTGACACACAGTTCACCTTCCGCGCCAATATGTTGTTTCAGGGGAATAACGAAGCGCGGCGCCAGCGGAACCTGCCGCAGCGGCGTACCGTTTGACTGGGTCTTCATTTCTGGTGGATGAATGCCGCCATCAAAATCCCAGATTTTGTTTTTTCTGAATGCAGAGAATAACTTAAACATGTTTTTCCACAGGAATGATGCGCACAGGGATAGTGTTTAAATCCCATTTCCAGCTATCGGGCGTCTCAGCCACCGGGCGTAATTCGATACATTGCGTTGGACATGGGTCAACGCACAGGTTGCAGCCGGTGCAGAGATCGCTCATCACTGTGTGCATGGCGCGGGTCGCACCCACAATGGCATCGACCGGACAGGCCTGAATGCACTTTGTGCAACCAATACAATTATTTTCATCAATGACTGCCAGCATTCGCACGGGCGTAACATCTTGTTCATCACCATCAATCGGCTGCGGGTCGACGTTCAACAGGGCAGCGATTTTTAACATCACCGCTTCACCACCGGGCGCGCAACGATTGATTTTTTCACCCTGCGAGCCGATCGCTTCAGCATAGGGATGACAGCCCGGATAGCCGCACTGCCCACACTGGCTTTGCGGGAGAATTTCATCAATTTTCTCCACGACCGGATCATCCTCAACGGCAAAACGTCGCGAGGCGTAACCCAAAATAGCGCCGAACGCCAGACCCAGCAGACTCACTGCGGCAACGGCAATCCAGATAGCATTCATTACAACTTCACCAAACCACTAAAGCCCATAAAGGCCAATGACATTAAACCGGCGGTAATCAGCGCAATCGCATTACCGCGAAACGGAGCAGGGACGTCTGCCACAGCGAGACGTTCGCGAATAGCGGCAAACAGTACCATTACCAGTGAGAAGCCGACGGCGGCGGAAAAGCCGTATAGCGCCGACTGTAAGAAGTTATGGCCGAGGTTAATATTCAGCAACGCTACCCCCAACACCGCACAGTTTGTGGTGATCAGCGGTAAGAAGATCCCCAACAGGCGGTATAGCGCAGGGCTGGTTTTACGGACCACCATCTCGGTAAATTGCACGACGACGGCGATGACCAGAATAAAAGCTAGCGTGCGCAGATAGATGAGATTGAGCGGAATAAGGATCCAGGTATCAATCAACCATGCGCAAATGGAGGCCAGCGTCATGACAAACGTCGTGGCAAGGCCCATACCCATTGCGGTTTCCAGTTTTTTGGAAACGCCCATAAACGGGCAGAGCCCCAGAAACTTAACCAGTACAAAGTTGTTGACCAGTACAGTTCCGACAAACAGCAGCAGGTAATCAGTCATTTTTCGGCCTGAAATAAAAAAGCCGCCTATTATCTGACAATCTACAACAGGCGACAACAGGTTAACTGTAGGGTTATTACGGGTTCACAAACGTCGACTTAACGCGCTGTGAGCGCTTGAAATAGGGCACCAGCAGTGCTGTTGCTAACAAAGGGAACAGCAGTTGGCGCACGGCAAAGGCGTCCGGGACGGGTGAAAACGCAAACGCTTTAATCGCCAGTAACACAGAGATCAGCAGCCATAAAATATAGTGCTTCGGCACGCAGGTTCTGCGTTTGAAAAACGCAATCGTCAGCCATAACGTGTAATACCACATGGCGATAGCCGTAATAAAAGAGACGCCCCATAACAACAAATTGGTCGTACTTTGCTCACCAAGCGTTTGGAAGGTTTGCGGTGTGGCCAGCGCAGTGACGTAAAGTAACAACGCCAGCGAAGCACTCAACAACGCAACTAACAGCCAGGCCAATGGCCCAAGTAGCCAGCCTCCGATACGTTGTGCCGGTGTGGTAGTCATCTCTTCTCCAGGTTTACGCGCGCGATCAAACATGCCATTCATTTTGGGGCAATTATTATAAAGCTTTTAACGTTGAGCGCTACTTTCTTCTTTATTGCACGTAATGCCAGACTGATTTAGGTACCTGACCGACGTCAAACAGACGACCGCCGGAGATGAGCTCCGCGCGACGGTGGTCTGCTGCACGGTACATATTGATAATGTCGTTATCGTCGGTGAGCGTGTAGTTAAGATGATCGAATAGTTTTTCCAGACTTTCGAGTGAACTAATTTTACGGAATTTTAATAAGTAATCCTGAACAGTCATAAAGAGCGATCCATATATAAAATAATACCAACGGAGTAGTAAATATTAAGAAATAAACAATGTGCACAGGTAAAAGCGGATTTGCGCGCAAATGTAAGAAGAGTATGCATACCTGTGAAAAAGCAGGCGCTATGTACGCCTGCGGCAAGGTTAGCGCGCTTCGCGATCGCAGGCAATACGCGCGGGAGCGGGATGCGGCATAATTCGCTTTTTTTGACAGAATTGGATCTTTTACAGCCGGACCCAGCAATGCGTGAAGGTGAATTGCTGGGCGAAAAGGCCGATGACGCTTATTTTTTCTGCACTGCTGCAATTGGTTCCGGTGGCTGGTAATTGTCAATATGATTGGCAATACCCAGCAGGATCACGGAGACCGCAAGAACAATCCAACCTGCTAACTCAATAAGACGATTCATTACTGATGACATTTGCTTTGATTTATCCATAAACACAGGCTGCAAATGTTACTAATCTCTCCATAATACAGCAAGAAGATTGGGAACGATTTCAGCCACTTTTTCGCGGCAAATTCAGCTTAAGAAGCATATGTTTGACTTAAGTTAATAAAAATCCTTTGTAGCGCAAAGGTTATTAAACTATTGAGACGTTGCAAGGTATGGTGTGAAATAGGTCGGTCTGAATTGAGAGGCAATAACATGAGTGACAACATCCGCGTTGGGCTAATCGGCTATGGTTACGCCAGTAAAACCTTCCATGCCCCCCTGATTGTGGGCACACCGGGCCTGGAACTGGCTGTGGTGTCCAGTAGTGATGAAGCAAAAGTGAAGGCCGACTGGCCTACAGTGACGGTTGTTGCTGAACCGAAGCACCTTTTTAACGATCCTAATATTGACCTGATTGTGATCCCTACGCCAAATGACACGCACTTCCCGTTAGCGAAGGCTGCACTGGAAGCGGGTAAACATGTGGTTGTTGATAAACCTTTCACCGTGACACTGTCACAAGCTCGTGAGCTGGATGCACTTGCGCGTAGTCTGGGACGCGTACTCTCTGTTTTCCATAACCGGCGCTGGGACAGTGATTTTCTGACCTTGAAAGCGTTATTGGCGGATGGTGTTTTGGGCGAAGTTGCCTATTTTGAATCCCACTTCGATCGTTTCCGCCCACAGGTTCGTGACCGTTGGCGTGAACAAGGCGGTCCGGGAAGCGGTATTTGGTATGATTTAGCGCCACATCTTTTGGATCAGGCGATTAATCTGTTTGGTTTGCCGGTCAGTATGACTGTGGATCTGGCGCAACTGCGTCCGGGGGCGCAATCGACAGATTACTTCCATGCCATTCTGACGTATCCGCAGCGTCGTGTGATTTTACATGGAACCATGCTGGCGGCCGCAGAATCGGCCCGCTATATCGTGCACGGCTCACGTGGGAGCTACGTCAAGTATGGTCTTGATCCACAGGAAGAACGTCTGAAAAATGGTGAGCGTCTGCCTCAGGAAGACTGGGGTTACGACATGCGCGATGGTGTATTGACGCGAGTTGAAGGCGATGAGCGGGTTGAAGAGACCTGGCTGACCGTGCCGGGCAATTACCCGGCGTACTATGCAGGCATCCGTGATGCGCTGAACGGTAACGGTGAAAACCCGGTCCCGGCGAGACAAGCTATCCAGATTATGGAGCTGATTGAGCTTGGTATTGAGTCCGCGAAACACCGCTCTACGCTATGCCTTGCCTGATAAGACACATGCCGGATGGCGATGCCCTGGCATCTTATCCGGCCCACAATGCAACGCCACGTAGGCCGGATAAGCGTTACGCTGCGGCGACTTTCTCGCGCAGCGTACGTTTCTCTTCGTTACTCAGGAATGCCATTTCCAGACCATTGATTTGTGCCTGGCGGATCTGTTCGCGAGTTAAACCTGCGGCAGGCGCGGCAATAGTGTACTCGTGAATAATATCGACACCCTGAACTGCCGGGTCGTCCGTATTCAGACTGGCCACAACGCCATGTTCAAGGAATGTTTTCAGCGGATGGGTCGCCAGCGCAGCGACGGTGCTGGTCTGAATGTTCGATGTCAGGCAGGATTCAATGCCGATACGATGCTCGGCGAGGTAATCCATCAACGCACGATCTTCGACCGCTTTAACACCATGACCAATGCGTTCAGCGCCCAATTCTTTAATGGCCTGCCAGATACTTTCTGGTCCCGCGGCTTCGCCGGCATGGACGGTGATATGCCAGCCTGCATCGCGTGCCTGGTTGAAGTGTGACAGGAACAAACTACCCGGGAAGCCCAGTTCGTCACCGGCCAAATCCAGCGCAGTAATATGATCACGGTGTGCTAACAGCGCATCAAGTTCCTGCAGGCAGGCGGCTTCGCCGAAGGTACGACTCATAATGCCAATTAAACGCGCTTCAACGCCAAAGGCTTTGCAGCCTTCGCGCACGCCTGCAATTACGGCTTCAACCACGCCTGCTACAGGGAGTTGGTGGGCCATTGCCATATAGCCTGGGGAAAAACGTAGTTCAACATAGTGCAGGCCGTTGCGTGCGGCATCTTCAATATTTTCAAACGCGACGCGGCGGCAGGCGTCCAGCGAGGCCAGAACCTTTACGCCCCAGTCCAGTTTGGATAAAAAGCTGACCAAATCAGGCTCGGTTGACGTCACTTGCACATGAGGAATCAACGTTTCCAGCGTCTGCGCCGGGAGGGTTAAATTAAACTGGCGACCCAGATCGAGGATCGTTTGGGCACGGATGTTACCATCAAGGTGGCGATGGACGTCGGTTAAGGGGAGAGAAGTATCAATCATGGTCGCACTCGTATTTTTAGGTAAAGTGCAGGGCATTATACAACAGAATCATAATTCTCTAAAAACTTTGAATAAAGTGCGCCAACACTTTGTAAAAGTGGAACATTGTGGACATATATTTCAGGTTTTCAATGAGTCAGGCGATCGGCGCGCTATCCTGGTCAATGGTAGCCTTCTCCGTCAGATACTTTGCCGCGAAAGACATAGTAGCTCCATGCTGTATACATCAGAATGACCGGAATAATAATAAGCGTGCCAACCAGCATAAACATCTGGCTTGCAGGGGGAGCCGCTGCATCCCACAAGGTAACATGCGGCGGAATAATATAGGGCCACAGGCTGATACCTAAGCCGCTAAATCCCAGAAAGATCAATCCCAGCGTCAGGATAAAAGGTCGTGCATGGCTGGTGTTGTCGCTGCTCAGACGCCAAATCCACAGACTGAGTATCGTCACCAGAATGGGGACCGGCACAAACCAGTAGAAATTAGGTAGCGTGAACCAGCGTTCTGCAATGTATTGCCAGTTAAGGGGTGTCCAGATGCTGACCACGGCAATAACCGCCAGCAGAGCGAGCAGAACATGGCGCGTTAATTTACGCATCCGTTCCTGAAGCGCGCCATCGCTTTTCATTATCAGCCAGGTGCTGCCGAGTAACAGATAGGCGGCAACCAGTCCGAGGCCGCAAAATACATTAAATGGGGTCAACCAATCCAATGCCGACCCGGCAAAGCGACGGTCTGCTATATCGAAACCGTTAATCACGGCGCCAACAACGATCCCCTGACTCACGGTCGCCAGCAACGATCCACCGGCAAATGCGTAATCCCAAAATAGCCGATGCGACGGCGTGGCTTTAAAGCGAAACTCAAACGCCACACCGCGAAAAATCAACCCAATTAGCATCATCGTGAGTGGAATTGCCAGTGCGTCAGCAATCACAGCATAAGCCAGAGGGAAGGCGCCAAAGAGACCGGCCCCACCGAGCACCAGCCAGGTTTCATTCCCGTCCCAGACGGGGGCCACACTGTTCACCATCACATCTCGTTCGCCGGGGGCATGTACAATGCTAAACAACATACCAATGCCCAAATCGAAACCATCCATTACGATGTACATCAGCGTGGCAAAGACAATGATAATAAACCAGATTACGGTGATATCGATGTCCATCAGATTTTCTCCTCTTCATCCGTTACCGGTTCTGCGGCGGAAAGCGGACGCGCAGGGGTGCCATCGGTTTGTGAGGTCAGTTCACTGACCGGCTGAGGACCTTTTTTAATCAGTCTGAATATGTAGTGGTAACCCACGCCAAAGACGGTGCTGTAAACGACGATAAATACCAGCAAACTGATGACCATTTGCGTTGTACTGTGCAACGAAACGGCATCACGGGTGCGCAAAAAGCCGTATACGACCCAGGGCTGGCGGCCAACCTCCGTGGTCACCCAACCGGCCAATAAGGCCAATAGTCCGGCCGGCCCCATCAAAAGTGCAAACCATTGGAATGGACGGGAATGGTACAGGCGCTTGCGCCAACGTAACCAGACACTGCAGATACCCAGGGCGATCATCAACACGCCCATGCCAACCATGATGCGAAACGACCAAAATACAATCGCGGAGTTGGGGCGATCTTCCTTGGGAAAATCCTTCAGCGCAGGAACCTGCTTGTCCAGACTATGGGTCAGAATCAGACTGCCCAGCGCAGGGATCGCCAGAGCGTATTTGGTGCGCTCTTCCTCCATGTCAGGCATGCCAAACAGCGTCAATGGCGTTGCCTCTCCGGGGGGGTTCTCCCAGTGCCCCTCAATGGCCGCTATTTTTGCAGGCTGATGCTCAAGGGTATTGAGGCCATGCATATCTCCAACAACCGCCTGAATAGGGGCGACAATCAGAGCCATCCACAGCGCCATCGAAAACATTTTACGAATGGCAGGAGTATCGTTACCCCGCAGTAAATGCCAGGCGGCAGATGCGCCAACGAACATCGCGCTACTCAGAAAAGCAGCAATCGACATATGCAATAAGCGATACGGAAAGGAAGGGGTAAATACGATAGCCAGCCAATCCTGGGGAATGACATGCCCATTTTCGAGGCTAAAACCTTGAGGTGTTTGCATCCAACTATTGGAAGCCAGGATCCAGAAGGTAGATAGCAACGTGCCCAGCGCCACCATACAGGTGGTGAAGAAATGCAGCGCTGGAGATACTTTGTTCCAGCCGAATAGCATTACGCCAAGGAAGCCCGCTTCGAGGAAAAAGGCGGTCAGGACTTCATAAAGCAGCAGTGGTCCGGTAATACTGCCGGCAAATTGCGAAAAGCCGCTCCAGTTGGTACCAAACTGATAAGCCATGACCAGGCCGGATACGACACCCATCCCAAAATTGACGGCGAAGATTTGCAGCCAGAAATTATAGAGCGAGCGCCAGAGATTGTTTCGCGTGCGCAGCCACATCCCCTCCAGCACCACCAGATAGCTGGCCAGTCCAATCGTAATCGCGGGAAAAAGAATATGGAAAGAGACAGTGAAGGCGAACTGAAAACGGGCTAAATAAAAAGCGTCAAGTTCAGGCACGGTACAGACCCCATCCGAGGAAGCTCTGCCTGAAGCAGAGCGTAATGAGATTATTTTTTGGCTACAACACCGTCAGCGTCAGAGCGTAAGAGAAATTGTTCTGTCGTTTGCGGAATATGTTTAACCAGCCAGTCGGCCATCTCACGTTCTTCAGCGAGAATCGTTTCGATAGCGGGGATAGAGGCGGTATCACCGACCTTTGTGGCAGCGGCCAAAAGCGATGTGTAGCAGGCTATTTCAAATTGCTCGAATACATAGCCGCTGATTGCGCCTTTTACAATTTCGTCAGAAGGAAACATGCCGCCAATCGACTGACCAAAAGCGGCCATTTTACTCATGGAGTCTTTTAATACAGAACGCGAGATATCGTTTCGATCGAGGATCTCTTCCAGCAGGGTAATTTGCCTTTTTGTTTCATTAATATGTTGCTCAATTCTGGCACGCAAATCAGGATAATTATCGATACGACTCGCCATCGATTCCAGCATTGACTCCGCTTGCTTTTCCATCGCGTGCGCATCGCGTAGCCAGTCATGGTAATGTTCTAAGTGATTCATCGTAATTTCCTCGAGTCAGTATGGTTATCGTTTTTCAGCGTCTTTATTAATGTTACCAACCGCCAGATCGGTTAATTTCAGATCGGTTTGTTTCTCTTCTTCAAGCGTTTCTGCGAGGAGTTTTACGGCTTTTTTATACCCCAGTTGTTCTGCCAGGGTTGCCAGTGTGCCGTAGCTGGCAATTTCATAATGTTCCACTTTCTGTGCGGCTGCGATTAATGCTGCATCGCGTACTTCATTTTTCTCGGTGCTTTCTATAACCTCATTAGCCTCTTCAATTAAGCCTTCCATCGCCACACATTTCATGCGTTTAATCTTAATTCCCGGTTCTTGCTCAACGATTTGGTCAATACGTTCAATTTGCCCCTGGGTTTCTTCCAGGTGGGCATTAAACGCTTTGCTGAGTTTTTCGCTTGAGGCGGCTCTGGCGAGTTTAGCCAGTCCGCGCGTTAACTGTTTTTCAGCGCTATAGGTATCTGAAAGTAGGTGAATAAATACGTCTTCAATGCTTTTCATATGCATATTAATATCCTTTAGAGGTTAAAAATAACTGCGAGCCCCATACAGACCCGCAGGACACTCTTTTAATTAAAAGATGAAAATAACGCTAACTATCAGGAGTTGTCAGACTTACGGCCACCGCCGTGGCTGCTTTGCCCACCTTTTTTACCTGCTTCAGATGCGCGTTGTGGATCGTTTTTGAAGTTACCACCGCTATGTTGACCGCCTTTACGGCCCGCTTCTGATGCTTTTTCTCGGTCTTCTGCGAAGTTACCGGAACCACCACGATGCTCTGCCATATATCACCTCATATATCGGTTATGTCAGTCAGATACAAAAAAATAATTTCGTATCCGTCGTTGTTCAAGGCTTAAAGTTAGCGGCTATTTGTATTAAGTCAAATTTAATGCTGATAGGTGAATCAGTCCGTATTGATAATTTTCAATGGATTGCGGAAAATACCGCTTCGCTTATTATGAATGATGTTTGATTAATAAATAATCGTAACCGTCTGAGAGTTAGAGGGAATAAAAATATGAGTGCTCAATCAGGGTTATTCTTGTAAATTTTCTTAAATTATAAATTATAAAACCGAAGCGTTCCGCTCAGACATAAAATAGCATTATTAAATGTCATGATATTCATTTTTGTCTACGCTCAACTTCTTTCCCCGGTGCAAGGGATAACGCGGGCTTTTCGACGATGCTGGATAAACAGGGTGGTAAAGCGTCAGGTAGAGAAGGCGCGCAATGAGGTTTTCATTGCGCAAACCTGTTTAACGTATTGTACGGATGGCGTTAATCAACCCCTGAACGCCTTTTTCAAGTTTTGAGCGCGGACATCCGGCATTCAGGCGCACAAAACCGCGTCCTTCTTCGCCGTAGGTGTATCCTGGCATGATGGCAACTTTCTGCTGGTGGATAAGCGCTTCCTGTAATGTGTGATCATCAATGTTAAGCGGACGCAGGTCAATCCACGCCAGATAGGTAGACTGTGGAACCTGCCAGCTCAGTTCGGGGAATGCGGCATTAAGCTCGCGGGCGACGTAATGCAGATTGCTGGCAAGATAATCCCGCAGCGCATCAAGCCAGCTTGCGCCCTGTTGATAGGCGGCAATATGTGCTGTCAGCGCCAGCACCGCAGGTGAGGAAAGACCATCGCGACCTTTTAATGCGCTGAGATAATCGTTACGGCTTTGAGTGTCTTCAATAATCGCGTAAGCCCCGGTCAGTGCCGGAATATTAAAACTTTTTGAGCCGGAAGTGAGCAGCGCCCAGCTGTCACGCGCGACGTTACTCCAGGGGATATGCGGGTGATCACCCCATACCATATCCATATGGATCTCATCGGAAATGACTTTTACACCATGGCGCTGACACAGTTCCGCCATGGTTTCCAGCTCATCACGCGTCCACACTTTGCCCGTCGGATTTTGTGGGCTACAGAGCAGAAGAATTTTGCTCTCTGGGCGAGACAGGGCATTCTCCAGTGCGGTCATGTCGCAGTACCAACCGTCAGTACGTTTTTCAAGTTCGACAGCGCGCACCACGCGCTGATTACCCTCAATAGCTTTGTAAAACGCGTCGTAAGCCGGGGTGTGAATAACCACCGCATCACCCGCGGAAGACCACTGGCGAATCAGCTCTGACACCATATAGATGACCGAGGGACCATATACCAGCGACTGAGGATCGATTTTTGTATTGTGACGCGTAAGAAACCAGTGCTGAATAGCCGCCAAAAATTCATCATTTTTCCAACGGCTGTAACCCAACACGCCATGGGACAGGCGCTGGGTAAGTGCCTCAAGAATGCAGGGGGCAGTTGCAAAATCCATGTCAGAGATGGTGAACGGCAGAAGATCCGCTGAGCCAAAACGGTCGGCAACATAATCCCACTGGGTACACCAGGTGCCGTGTCGGTCCACAACCTTAGAAAAATCAAACATATTGTTGTCCTTAAGCCTGTACGGTGTTCATCAGAACCGCGATTTCGTCTTTCACTGACTGGACCTGCGGACCAATAACAACCTGAAGGTTATGCTGATTGAGTTGTACTACGCCAATGGCACGATTGTCCTTCAGAGCTTGTACGTTAACAAGCGACATATCTTTCACTGACAAGCGCAGACGAGTAATGCAGTTATCCAGGCTAACAATGTTTTCCGCGCCGCCCAACGCCGCCAGAATAGCTGGCACGTTATAACCCGATTTACCTGGCGATCCAGCCATCACCTTTTCGATAGTGCTGGCCATTTCGACTTCGCGACCCGGTGTCTTCAGATTGAAGCGCGTGATGGCGAAGCGGAAGATGACGTAATACACCGCAAACCAGATAGCTGCGACGACAGGGACCAGATACCACTTGGTAGATAATCCATGCAGGATGCCGAATACCACGAAGTCGATCAGGTTACCGTCAGTGTTACCGATGGTAACGCCAAGCACCGCCATCACGGTGAAGCCGAGACCGGTAAGCAAAGCATGGATCACGTACAGAACCGGGGCCACGAACAGAAACAAGAACTCGAGAGGTTCGGTCGTACCACCAATTACACAGGCAATCAGACCGGAAATTAATAACCCTTTAATTTTATGACGATTCTCTGGACGTGCGCAGTGGTACATCGCTAACGCTGCACCCGGTAACCCGCCGAGGAACGCCGGCATTTTACCCTGGGACAGGAAGCGGGTTGCGCTTTCAGAGAAACCTTGCGTTGTCGGACAGCTCAATTGAGCCTGGAAAATAGTCAATGCACCGCTCACGCTATGACCACAGACTTCCTGCGTGCCGCCCGCTTCGGTAAAGCGGATCAATGCCACCAGAATATGATGCAGACCAAAAGGCAACAACAGACGTTCGCCGGTACCAAACAGCATAGGACCAAATTCACCTGCACTGTTGATGATGTGACCGAGTCCGGTAATGCCCATGGCGAAAACCGGCCAAATCAGGGGAATAACCAGACCGACCAGGCCCATCACCACCGAGGAGATGATGGGAACGAAGCGAGTGCCGCCGAAGAAGGCCAGGGCATCCGGCAGACGAATGTTATGGAAGCGTTCATGCAGCATCCAGACGATGATCCCAGCGATAACGGCGCCGAGGATCCCGGTGTCGATCGACTGGATCCCCAGAATATTTTGCACGTTGTTGGCTTTCAGGATCGCCGCATCAGTGGTGGGTAAGATGCCTTTGGCGGTTAACCAGAAGTTGACGGCAAGGTTCATTACCGCGTAACCAACAAAACCGGCAAACGCCGCCACGCCTTTATTCTCGCGCGCCAGGCCAAGAGGAATGGCAATACAAAACATCACCGGTAGGAAGCTAAACGCAAATGAGCCAACTTTGCTCATCCAGGTAAAGATGGCCTGTAGCACCGGATTTCCTAACACCGGGATTAACGTTAAGACATCGTGGCTGCTTAACGAACTGCCGATCCCTAACATGATCCCGCAAAATGAGAGCAGAGCCACGGGCAACATAAAAGTTTTGCCCAACTGCTGGAAAAATTCCCATAACGTTATTTTTGGTGTGGTTCTCGTCGTCATTAAACGACTCCTTGTTAAATCAGGCTGGCTAATGATGGCGAGAAGATAAAACGTTTTACCTAATTTTAGTGCGGTATAAATCACATTATCGAACGATAATAGAGGGTATAAATATAAGTGATTGATAAAACGTTTTATCGGTCACGTTATCAGGGAGTTTTCTGTTTTTATGGCTATAGCCAAAAAAATAACGATCCATGATGTTGCGCTGGCTGCGGGTGTTTCGGTCAGTACCGTCTCATTGGTACTCAGTGGCAAAGGACGTATTTCATCAGCAACCGGTGAGCGGGTAAATGCTGCCATTGAGCAACTGGGGTTTGTGCGTAATCGGCAAGCATCAGCCCTACGCGGTGGGCAGAGCGGAGTCGTGGGTTTGATTGTGCGCGATCTTTCTACGCCGTTTTACGCCGAGCTGACGGCGGGGCTGACGGAAGCATTAGAAGCCCAGGGGCGCATGGTCTTCTTACTGCATGGCGGCAAAGACGGCGAACAGCTGACGCAGCGCTTCACACTGTTACTTAATCAAGGGGTTGATGGCGTGGTGATCGCCGGGGCCGCAGGCAGCAGTGACGCGCTACAACAACTGGCCGCTGAGAAAGGGATCCCGGTGGTGTTTGCGTCACGCGCCAGCTATATGGATGACGTTGACACCGTCAGACCTGATAACATGCAGGCCGCGCAACTCCTGGTTGAACAACTGATACGCCATGGGCACCAGCGCATTGCCTGGCTGGGCGGGCAAAGCTCTTCATTAACCCGGGCAGAGCGCGTCGGCGGCTATTGCGCGACATTGTTAAAGTATGGTTTGCCGTTTCATAGCGACTGGGTGCTGGAGTGTTCATCCAGCCAAAAGCAGGCCGCGGAAGAGGTGACGGCGCTGTTACGCCGGAATCCCACAATCAGTGCGGTGGTGTGCTACAACGAAACCATTGCCGTAGGCGCCTGGTTTGGCCTGATGAGAGCAGGGCGACAGAGCGGTGAAACAGGCGTGGATCGCTACTTTGAACAGCAAATATCATTGGCCGGATTTGCTGATGTGGCGGAAAGCGCGCTGGATGACATTCCCATCATTTGGGCCTGTACGCCTGCCCGTGAAATGGGATACACCCTTGCGGAACGCATGCTACAACGCATTGGCCACGATGAAAGCCATTCGCGCAATCTGACGCTTGCCGCCCGACTGGTCGTCGCGAAATAAAAAAAGCCCGATAAGCAATGTTATCGGGCCTGTCGTAACGGATATTTACTGTTGCGGGGCTGCAGGAGCATCCGGCTCAGCAAAGGCAGGCATACCGAACATGCCAACAAACTCATCCAGCGACATTTTCTGTCCGTTAAGTGTTACCTGACCGTTCGCATATTGCAGGCTGGAACCGATAACGTTGTCCTGCAGCGTCGTAATACGGAACATCTGACCCATCGCCGCGAGGCCATTAACCTGCTGCTTCGCCAGACCCGCCGCTTCTTCCTGCTGATATCCTTCCAGTTTGGCAATCTGCGTCATGAATTCAGTCGCCATATCGACAGGGATCGTCAGCTTAGCATCCAGTGATTTGACGGAGCGATCCACTTCCTGGGCCAGCGTTTGCGGCTCTACGGTGTTTGCGGTCGGATCTTTTAGTAGTAGAGAAAAATTAAAGGCGGTTTCACCTTTCGCATTTTTCCAGCTCAGCGGCGCAATAGTGATAACCGGTTCGCCTTTCATCAGAATCGGCAGGGCATTAAAGAAGGCTTCGGTGACTTTCTGCTGATATAGCTCAGGGTTTTGCACCACATCGATTTGTGACATCAACGCCTTGGTTTGGGCGCTATACTGCTGACTGAACTGGTGCAGGGCTTCACCATCAATCTGGCCCACTTTCAGCGTCAGTTTGCCGCTACCCATATCCTGGCCCTGCAGTTTAAGGCTGTTCAGGGTGTAATCCAGTTGGCTGTTGACGGTTTTACCCTCGTTGATCAGATCGGATTTACCATCGATACCCATGCCTTCCAGAACCGCCAACTCTTTACCCTCAACTGCAATCGACAGTTTTTCGAGTGACAACTTCTGGTCGCCAATACGCTCACCAAAGCTGGCGATACTGCTGGAACCCTCAGTTTTCAGGTTATTGAAGGTAATTTGTACTTTCTGGTTGTACTCATTGACCGCATTAACCAGACCACTTTGCGCATCACCAGTTAGCGAAACCGCATTACCGTCTTTGTCAGCCGTAAACTGGAATTCCCCGCCGCTGAAGGCCACTTTTTCATCGCCATTCTCGTAGTTCAGTGGTTTGAGGGAGAGATCGGAACGGGTATCGCCGCTGTAACCGATACGGGAGTTAATGATGAATGGCGTTTCGCCTTTGGCAATGTCGAACAGTGGTTTGGTGACGTCGTTATTCACCAACGTTGTTTTCACCGAGGCCATTGCGGGAACCAGATTCAGCGATTTCAGCTGTGCGAGCGGGAAAGGACCGTGATCAACTGTTTCATTAAGGACGATGCTTTGCCCTGGCTTCAGCCAGGAATCTTGCTGCCCGGTGATGGGTTTAACCACCAGTTGCAGTTGGCTATTGAACACGCCGCGCTGATAGTTTTGATAACTCAGTTCAATGCCCGCCTCAGGGGAGTAGCGTTTCAACTGATTGTTTGCCTGTGTCACCATCTCGGCGAGATGCGTTTCGAGTTTTTTACCTGTGTACCAGGCACCGCCCGTCCAGACGATACCCAGTGCAACCACTACACCCGCAGCTACCAGCGATTTTTTCATTTTGATATCCATAAAATAAAACCAGGCGTTTGAAGACGCCTGGAGGAGTGACTTGTCTTTAACTCACTACAGCTTAGCAAGAGTTGTTAAAAATATCAGTATCTTGCTACAGCTTGTTATAAACCCGAGCTAAACGGCCCTTGCCGCTGACGTTTACCGGCGATTCATTCGCACTAATAAAGGCCGACTCACCCGGCTGCAGGACCAGACGCTGCTCACCTTTGCTCAACACGGCTTCACCCTCAATGCAGAACAGAATTGCGGCGCTTTGCTGGCCGATCTCTGCACCAGTGGCCGTTAACTCATGTAGGGAGAAGGCGAAATCGTCGACCGGAATAGGGAAGTCCAGTTCACCATCTGTTTTAACCGGTGTGGTCAGCAACTGGTTTGCAGGCTTAGCGACAAACTTAACGTTGGCGACCAGTTCCGGGATATCAATGTATTTTGGCGTTAGCCCGGCGCGCAGCACGTTGTCCGAATTCGCCATCACCTCCAGCGCCACACCTTGCAGGTAGGCGTGCGGGGTCTCGGCAAACAAGAACATGGCCTCGCCGGGATTGAGTTTAACCACGTTGAGCAGCAGTGGGGAAAAGAGTCCGCTGTCATTAGGGTAGAAGTCGGCGATCAGGCGGATGGTTTGCCAGGGTTCACCCTGCTGACTGTTCAGCGCCGATTTCAGGATCGCCAGCGCGTGGGATTTCTCCTCATCCTGCATATTCAGCAAGCTGGCAAATAGATAGCTCAGACGCTCTGCGCTCGGTTCCTGCAGGAAATGCGCAATAGCCGGATGCGCAGCGGAAACGGGTTGTAATAACGCAACAATATCGGAGAACTCACGAAATGCGTTCATCGCCAGGAAAGGCGTTAAAGCAAAAACCAGTTCTGGTTTGTGGTTAGGATCTTTGTAGTTGCGCTCGGCGGCATCCATCGGGATCCCGGCGGCGTTTTCTTTGGCAAACCCGATTTCAGAATTGTGCTTGTTAGGATGAACCTGAATCGAAAGGGGTTGCGCAGCACAGAGCACTTTAAACAGGAAGGGCAGTTCACCAAAGCGTTCGGCAACGGCATCGCCTAATAGCGCGGATTTATCGCTTTCAATAACGTCGCGTAAAGCAACCGTCTGACCATCAGCGCTCTGAACCTGCGAACTGCTTTTTGGGTGCGCTCCCATCCAAAGTTCAGCCATCGGTTGCTGAGTTGGGTTGGCAATCCCATAAAGTTCCGTTAACGCAGTTTTACTTCCCCAGGCGTAGTTCTGCACTGAGTTGATGAGTTTTTGCATTCTCAAGCCCTGTTTGAATGTGGAATTTTCTCTGGCTATTAAACCAAGAAACCCTGAGGGAAGTAACCTGCACATGTAAAAAGTCGTACTTGTCTCAGTTTTTGTTAAAAAATTGTGTAGGATATGGTGACTCGCTTTTAATACCCTGAGTATTTCCGGTTGCAGAAAGCCTTGCCTTCTCCAACCCGACTTACGGCAGGGAAGCAGGGCAATGGAACATCTGCCCAGAGAATAACCAGACCTAGCAGTAAGTGAGAGCACAATGTCAAACAAACCCTTTCATTATCAGCATCCTTTCCCGCTTAAAAAGGATGATACCGAATACTATCTGCTGACCAGCGACTATGTCTCCGTTGCCGAATTCGAAGGGCAGGAGGTTATTAAAGTCGCGCCGCAAGCGCTAACCCTGCTGGCTCGTCAGGCTTTTCATGATGCGTCGTTTATGCTGCGTCCAGCGCATCAGCAACAGGTTGCCGATATCCTGCGTGACCCTGAGGCCAGTGAAAACGACAAATATGTGGCCCTGCAATTCCTGCGCAACTCCGACATCGCGGCGAAAGGTATTTTGCCGACCTGTCAGGATACCGGCACAGCGATAATCGTGGGTAAAAAAGGTCAGCGTGTCTGGACCGGCGGCGGTGATGAAGCGGCACTGGCGCGAGGGGTCTATAACACCTACATCGAAGACAACCTGCGCTATTCGCAAAACGCCGCGCTGGATATGTATAAAGAAGTGAACACCGGCACCAACCTGCCAGCGCAGATCGATTTGTATACCGTTGATGGCGATGAATACAAATTCTTATGTATTGCCAAAGGCGGTGGTTCGGCAAACAAAACCTATCTGTACCAGGAAACCAAAGCGCTGCTCACGCCGGGCAAATTAAAAAATTACCTGGTCGAGAAGATGCGTACGCTGGGAACAGCGGCTTGCCCGCCGTATCACATCGCGTTTGTGATTGGTGGAACGTCTGCGGAAGCCACGCTGAAAACTGTCAAGTTGGCTTCGGCGAAATACTACGACGAGCTGCCGACCGAAGGTAACGAGCATGGTCAGGCGTTCCGCGATGCGGAGCTGGAAAAAGAGCTGTTGATAGAAGCGCAGAATTTGGGGCTGGGTGCCCAGTTCGGCGGGAAGTACTTCGCTCATGATATCCGCGTGATCCGTCTGCCGCGTCACGGCGCGTCGTGTCCGGTTGGTATGGGGGTTTCTTGCTCAGCCGATCGAAATATCAAAGCTAAGATCAACCGTGAAGGCATCTGGATCGAAAAACTTGAGCATAATCCGGGTAAATACATACCAGAAGAGCTGCGTCAGGTAGGCGAAGGCGAAGCGGTGCGCGTTGACCTCAATCGGCCAATGAAAGAGATCCTGGCTCAGTTGTCGCAATATCCGGTGTCCACGCGTCTGTCGCTCAACGGAACCATTATTGTTGGTCGTGATATTGCGCATGCGAAACTGAAAGAACGTCTGGATAACGGCGAAAGTTTGCCGCAGTATGTTAAAGATCACCCGATCTATTACGCCGGCCCGGCAAAAACGCCCGAAGGTTATGCCTCAGGCTCGCTAGGCCCAACCACTGCCGGGCGTATGGACTCGTATGTTGACCAGCTTCAGGCCGCGGGTGGGAGTATGATCATGCTGGCGAAAGGCAACCGTAGCCAGCAGGTGACCGACGCCTGTCATAAGCACGGCGGCTTCTATTTAGGCAGTATTGGCGGCCCCGCAGCGGTGCTTGCCCAGGGCAGTATCAAGAGTCTGGAATGCGTGGAATATCCTGAACTGGGGATGGAAGCCATCTGGAAAATTGAAGTGGAAGATTTCCCGGCGTTTATCCTGGTGGATGACAAAGGTAATGATTTCTTCAAGCAAATTCAGACGTCGCAGTGCGCACGCTGCGTTAAGTAACGTCAGCTGCCCTTCGGGGCGGTTTTTTTTCCGCACGAACCACCAAACGACAGTTTAATCCTCGTTAATACTGATAAGACCAATGCAAGTGGGCAATGTCGAAACATAACCTAATCAATTCTTAATGTAAGGAGCAGGTAATGGTAACGGTACGCCGCGAGAATGATTCAATGGGCGCAATTGATGTTCCTGCCGATAAGCTTTGGGGGGCGCAAACCCAACGTTCGCTGGAGCATTTTCGTATCTCTACGGAGAAAATGCCGGTCTTGCTGATCCATGCGCTGGCGCTGACGAAACGGGCGGCTGCCAAGGTTAATTTAGATCTCGGGCTGCTGGCGGAAGATAAAGCCACCGCGATTATGCAGGCCGCAGATGAGGTATTGGCGGACAAACATCGGGATGAGTTTCCGTTGGCCATTTGGCAGACGGGGTCCGGCACGCAAAGCAATATGAATATGAATGAGGTGCTGGCAAACCGTGCCAGCGAATTGCTGGGCGGCGTACGGGGAATGGAGCGAAAAGTTCACCCCAACGATGATGTTAATAAAAGCCAAAGCTCGAATGATGTCTTTCCGACAGCGATGCATGTTGCCGCGCTGCTGGCGCTGCGCAAGTCACTGATCCCGCAATTAACGGTGTTGACCAAAACGCTCAGTGATAAATCCCACGCGTTTGCCGATATCGTCAAAATTGGCCGGACGCATCTGCAAGATGCGACCCCGCTTACGCTTGGGCAGGAAATTTCCGGCTGGGTGGCAATGCTCGAACATAACCTCAGACACATTGAAAACAGTTTACCCCATGTGGCGGAACTGGCGTTGGGGGGAACGGCGGTGGGAACCGGACTGAACACCCATCCTGAATATGCGCGTCGGGTCGCGGATGAGTTGAAGGTCATTACCTGCGCGCCGTTTGTTACTGCACCGAATAAATTTGAAGCACTGGCGACCTGCGATGCGTTGGTTCACGCCCACGGAGCGCTCAAGGGGCTGGCTGCGTCACTGATGAAAATCGCCAACGATGTGCGTTGGCTGGCATCCGGTCCGCGTTGTGGTATTGGTGAAATTTCAATTCCTGAAAACGAACCGGGTAGCTCCATTATGCCGGGTAAAGTCAATCCGACTCAGTGTGAGGCGCTGACCATGCTTTGTTGCCAGGTGATGGGCAATGATGTTGCCATTAATATGGGCGGGGCGTCAGGTAACTTTGAGCTTAACGTTTATCGACCGATGGTCATCCACAACTTCCTGCAATCAGTGCGTTTGCTGGCGGACGGGATGGAAAGCTTTAACGAGCATTGCGCGACGGGTATTGCACCCAATCGTGAGCGAATCGACCAGTTACTCAACGAGTCGCTGATGCTGGTTACCGCACTCAATACCCATATCGGTTACGACAAAGCCGCTGAGATAGCCAAAAAAGCGCATAAGGAAGGGCTGACGTTAAAAGCATCTGCCCTTGCGCTGGGATATTTAACCGAAGCGGAGTTCGACAGTTGGGTACGACCAGAACTGATGGTTGGCAGCATGCGACCAGGCAGTTAATCAGCAACGTACAGGTGCAGTCGGGGAATAATCAATCTCAACGGCTGCGCCTGAGGTTTAAAACGATGCTGAACATTGTCGGCATCGTAATTCAGTAACTCGCCGATATCGGGTACTGTCATGCCGTTGTCGTTGTTGATTAGCGCAATCAATGGCGTCGGGCAGGCGTATTGCACCTGTTTTTGTTCTCCTTTGTACCACACGCGAGCGATGGGCTGCACTTTTACCGGTCTTTTAATCTTCAGTTTTGCCTGCTGTGGCAGAGCTGCAATGTCCTGATATTCCCGCTCCAGCTTTGCCTGCCACTCTTCACGCGTCCAGGGATGTACGCTGCGCGGCGACGTCAGACTCTTTTCCAGTTGCTGTAGGACTTCATCGCGCATCAGGTTTTTAATGATGTGCTTGTTAGCCCAGCCAAAGCGCAGAGTGGCGGGTTCTTTCACCAGCGTGAGCGTACGATAGGCATTCAACGTAATCAGTCCTGGCAGGTGGCGATGCACCCATTCGAAACGTGCCGCCGGCGCCAGTCCAGATTCCACAGTGACAATGCGCTCAAACGTCGTTTTCAACTGGTTAATACGCTGTATTTGTTCTTCCAGAGCACACTGTGCCGCGTTATCCACCTGATAGCACAACACGCCAGGAAGACGGACGGCCGCTTTGCTGCTGCGGTTCTCAGATTGCTGCTGAATAAACAGATGGCGATAGTGACGCAGTGCCAGTGATTCAGCTTCTTTGCCTAAATGTTGTTTTACATCGATGCTCTGCAAAGGGGCATGTTCTGCCTCCTTGACGACTTCTGGTAACGAGAACACGCGCGCAATCAGCAGCGTCTGCTGCAACAAATTTTCGCTCAGAAGCGCCAGTTCCTGTTCCATCTGGCGGAAGGTGCTGTTCAGACGGTCAACGAGATCGTAACGGGCCATGTGTTTTACCATTTTAGTTACAACATACTTTTTTATAGCACAACATTTGCCGCCTGACCACCGAGCGGCATGGGTCAGGCAGAGGGAAATTCAGGAATGTTATGCCAGACGGGCCAACTGAAAGAAAAACGGGCGCCGCCCAGTTCACTTTCATCGCAGACGACCGTACCGCCCATAGCCAATGCGATCGAGTGGACGATAGCTAACCCAAGTCCGCAACCACCGGTCGCCCGGTCACGACTGGGATCGAGGCGTACGAATGGCTCAAAAACTTGTTCACGCGCCGCAGGTGCAATACCCGGACCGTCGTCTTCCACGATCAGTGTCGCCTGGTTGCCGTCCAGCTGCAGACTGGCTTGTACCGTCGACTGGCAATAGCGCAGGGCGTTATTCAGCAGATTATCCAGCACACGCTCCATCAGGCGCATGTCCAGCGCACCGTAGTCGCCACTCTGAAGATGGCGAAGGCGCACCGCATGGTCAGGATTGACGCTTTGCACATCCTCAAGATGGGTTGTCAGCCAAAGGGGCAGGTCGGGTACGCTGAGCTTCAATTCATTTTGGGGGCGATCCAGCCGGGCGTAGGTCAGTAATTCTTCGATCAACGCTTCTAACTGGCCGATATCACGATTCAGTGCCTGAGATTCTTGCTCGGTGAGATTCTCACTCATCTCCAGTCGGTAACGTAAGCGTACCAGTGGAGTCCGAAGCTCATGGGCAATACCATCGATAAGCTGTTTTTTACTGGCGATCAGCGCATTGATATTGTCCGCCATCTGGTTAAACGCCACACCAAGACGCTCAAAACTGGAACCGTTATCAAAATGGAGGCGTTCACCCAGATGTCCTTCACCAAAACGTTGTGCTGCAGCTTCCAGTCGGAGCATTTCCTGCCAGTGGGGGCGCATCCAGATAAGCACCGGGAAGGCCAGTGAAATGGCAATGAACGCCATCAGCGCGACGTCCAGCAAGCGCATTTGATGCAGAAAATAGAGATAGGGAACCGGGCCAACGGCCAGCACGTAATGGCTGCGCGGGATTCGTTGAATAAAAGTGTACTGATCGTCAAGTGCGACAATATCGCCTTCGCGCAGGCGCTGCATGGTTGGGGCGTCCAGCGTGTATTTATTCAGCGGTTCAACGCGCAGATCAAAAGAGAGGTTCAAATCCATCTCCTTTAGCGTCTTACCCCAGTCACGTGGTGGGATCTCGCGCAGCTCACTGCGCATCAGGTACAACGAGCTTTTCATTAAATCGTCGAGCGACTGCCTGCCCGCGCGTTCTGCGGTGAATTTATATACCAGGCCGACCAACAGGGTCATCACCAGAAAGCAGACAAACAGCAGGAGATAAAACTGTACAAACAGCTTCTTCATATAAAATCACCGAATACGCCATATAATGCGTACTGATACTCTCAAAATTGTTGTGATATAAAAATATGAATTTCAATCGTTGTTGTTATTTGCTACTCATTTTCGCAGCAACAGGCTGTATTTTCACCGCACATCCCTGGGTTATGTGGTTCATACTTGCCAATATACTAACGATGGCGCTATACGGCGTGGACAAAATGGCCGCGCGTAAGGCCTGGCGCAGGGTGCCTGAGTCTACATTGCTGATGTTTGGTGTTGTTGGCGGGTGGGGTGGTGCGATAGCGGGTCAACAAATTTTCCGCCATAAAACACAAAAGCAACCATTCAAAACCTATTTTATTATCAGTGTGATAGTCAGTCTCTCGCTGATGGGGGCGGTTTATCAGTTCTATCCATTTTCATCTTCCTGAATGAGGGGGAGAGTAAACGGCCCGATTATCTAAGGCAGGAGATATACTTTTTGCCTGAACGGCGTACGATTTCATCGGCATTGTCCGTAATATCCTTTCCCTCAAATGCGCCGTAGAGTTGTTTAAATTTCACCATACTCAGGCGGTAGGTGATGTCGCTGACCGTTGCGGCTGGCAGCGGCAGCATATTGGGGTAACTCCACATAAAAGAGACGGCGTGCGCCCCTGGTGTGACCTGAACGATGTCGCCGGAAAGCACCAGACCTTCATTTCGTGCCCAGTGCAGAACACAGCCGCCGGAAAAATGTCCCCCCAGTCGTATCACACTGACGTCTCGGGCCAGTTCAAGGGAGTCGCCTTGCCAAAATCTAATCCACGGGCTGTCGCGCATTACCCACTCGCTATCACTGGCATGGAGGTAAATCGGGGCATTAAATTCCGCAGCCCAGTCCTGCATAGTGGTGTAGTAGTGAGGGTGTGATATTGCAATAGCCTTAAGCCCGCCCAGAGACGTTACTAGCATTTTCGTGGCATCGTCGAGCGTAGCAATACAGTCCCACAAAATATTACCCTCGGGAGTGAGCAGAATAAACGCGCGCTGATTAATCGCAAAATCAGGAACGGTGCGGATGCTGAGAAGAGCGCTGTCGTGTTGTTGCCACTTATTTGCATGTGAAGCGCAAAGGGCGGCAAAATCGATCCATTTCTGTCCTGTTGTGGGGACATACTGGCGTTCATCATTACAGATAGCGCAATGTTGTGGATGAGAATCCGTTTTCTCATAGGATGTCCCACAGGCTTTGCATAAAACGATCATCGCGTCTTCCTCATTTAACAACCACAATCAGCATGGCACACAGAGACATAAGAATGTGCCCGTTAGTGCTCTGGTCTATAATCTTCCCCTGATTGCATCAATGCTGACTCTTGATTTCGAAATTAAAGTCGGTTTCTGCAGGAGGGGGACTGCGCGGCTATACCCCTGCGCATCGCGGAGTTAGCGATGGCGGAACTCGCACCAGGTGGTAATCAACTTTGATCTAAGACACTGGGTTGGTAATTCTTAAGAGTTATCATTAGCCTGATAAACGTTTTGTTAATTAATCAGTAAACGGCGGTGTGGTGTGTTGTTTAGCGCAAATTTGACTGGCTGGAAACAATGAACGCATTGTTTTCAATATTAAAAAAACGCCCAAATATTATTTCGTTGATGGTTTTACTCATCGGGGCAAACATTGTGGCGTGGCTGTGGGCTTTCACCGCGTTTAGCAACAACACGTCGTTACTGGCGCTGAGTCTAATCGCGTGGTGCTATGGTTTGCGCCATGCCGTGGATGCCGACCATATCGCCGCGATAGACAGTGCGACGCGTAAACTCATGCAACAGAAAAAACGCGCCCTGACGACGGGAGTCTGGTTTTCACTTGGTCACTCTACCATTGTGGTGCTGGCAAGCATTGGCATTGCGTTGACCACCAGCGTATTTAAGCAGCATATGGCATGGTTTCAGAATGTCGGCGGTCTTATCGGTACCACGGTCTCAGCCGCATTTCTGCTGATTCTGGCTGCCATTAATCTCATTATTTTCTGCCATGTCTGGAAGGCTTTTCGCCATCTTAAACGCACCGGTACTTACGCTGGCAACACGGAAGAGATTGCTGTTACAGGTCCATTGAACTGGATTTTTCGCTCAGCTTTCCGCCTGGTAGGTAAAGACTGGCATATGTATTTTGTCGGTTTTTTGTTTGGCCTGGGTTTTGATACCGCCACTGAAATTTCTCTTCTGGGTATTTCCGCTTCAAGCGCGTCCAGTGGCATGTCGGTCTGGTCAATATTAGTTTTCCCGGCGCTGTTTACCTGCGGTATGGCGCTGATTGATTGCCTCGACAGCATCCTGATGGTTGAGGCCTACGGATGGGCGTTTAATAAGCCGCAGCGCAAGCTTTATTACAATATGACAATCACCGGAACCTCGGTGATTGTTGCGCTATTCATCGGTGGACTGGAGGCGCTGGGACTGCTGTCTGATGCCTTTTCACTCCAGGGGGGATTGTGGGACACCGTCAGCAATTTGAACGACCACATGGGGAATGTCGGCTTCGTGATTATTGGCGTCTTCATCGGCTGCTGGATTATTTCCGCAGTGAATTATCGTTGGAAAAAATACGACGGACTGACGTTCAGTTGAGATACAAGCGAAAGCCGATTAATAGATTTCTGTGACGTTGTCACGTTTTTGGGGCCGTATAAGCGGGATACGGCCCGATGGGTTTACTTGTCAGATTCATCGTCCCAGGCGTGCGGTGCGAACAGGTAACCTTTGTTACGTACCGTTTTGATTCGATAGGGCTCTATGGCGTTATCGAGCAGTTTTTTACGTAACCGGGAAATCGCCACATCGACGCTGCGATCCATACCGTCATAGCTTACACCGCGCAGGTTCTTCAGCAACGCATCGCGGTCCATAATCTGCCCGGCATGGGTTGCCAGCTCCCACAATAATTCAAAATCGGCGGTGGAAAGAGAGACTTGCTTACCGCCGAGTAGCACGGAGCGGTTGGTTGGGTCGATAGTGAGTGTACCAAAGCGTAGCGTGGTATGCGGTGTGATGGTCGTTGCCTGAATACCTTTAGACTGGGCTGAATGTTCGCTCTGACGCAAATGCAGGCGTAGCCGTGCAAGCAGCACGGCCGGAGGCGTTGTTTTAAGGATGTAGTCGCAGGCACCCATTTCCAGCGCCAGGATATGGTTCATGTCGCTGTCCAGAGAGGTCAGCAGGACAATCGGACCCTGCCAGCGTCCACGTAAATCGCGGCAGATTGTCATCCCGTCTTTGCCCGGCAGCATGATATCTAATAACACCAGATCGGGTCGAACTTGCAGGATTTTCTCCTCAGCCAAATCACCACGAGGTTCAAGGATAACCTCAATGTCATGCCGGGCCAGATAGGCGGCAATCAGCGAGCCAACTTCGGGATCATCTTCAACAAATACGATGGTGTTCATATCATTCATTTTGAATATAAAACGCCAACATACACCGCCCTCGTTTTTCCTTCCATTAATCTTTTCTAAACAAGAACGCTTCCGTTATGCTAGGGGCTGATGTTATTGATGTGTTAAGGCAGGGTGATGGGACTCGTTATCAAAGCGGCGCTTGGTGCGCTGGTGGTCGTATTGATTGGTTTGCTCGCTAAAACAAAGAATTACTATATTGCTGGATTAATCCCGCTGTTCCCGACATTCGCGTTGATTGCCCATTATATCGTGGCCAGTGAACGTGGGATCGAGGCGTTGCGTACCACCATTGTATTCAGCATGTGGTCAATTATTCCCTATTTTGTCTACCTCGTTTCGCTGTGGTATTTCACTGGATTTATGCGCTTACCCGTCGCGCTCGGCGGGTCAGTGGTGTGCTGGAGCCTGAGCGCGTGGTTGCTGATTTTTTGTTGGATAAAACTGCATTAACGCAGATGACGCCCGCCATCAAGGGCAAAACTACGTCCTGTGACAAAGCAACTGGTTAATAGATAGTCAATTAAATCAATGACTTCTTTTTCACCGGGCGCCGTTTTCATCAATGATTTATTCAGAGCCTGCTGGCGATATTCAGCATCGTCACTCTCGTTGAACAGAATCAGCGAGGGGGCAATTGCATTCACTTTGACTTCTGGTGCCAGTTTGCGGGCGAATGAGCGAGTCATATTGTCCAGCGCCGCTTTACTGGCAGCATAAGCAATGTGCTTGTCGCTGCCACGCTCTACAACATAATCCGTAAAATGGATAATATCGCTGGCTGCATGTCCGTGACCGCGTAACAACTCTTCCAGGGCGTGGTTGAGTAAGTAGGGCGTATTGACATGAATTTGCATCATGGCCGACAGCACTTCGGTTAGCGGCGCGCCCGGCTTTTCTGCCACCCAGGCACTGGCATTATGCACAATGGCGCGCAAACCGTTCGTCTGTCTTTTAACCTCATCGGCAAAGGCTAACACGCCTTTATCGGTAGAAAAGTCAGCCTGGATACACAACGCGCCAGCTTCGCATAAGCCATCAATGGCCGGGTAATGTGTCCGGTAGCTGACAATAACTGGCTGTTTTTGATTGAGAAAATGCCATGCGACGGCGAGGCCGATGCGACGACCTCCTCCAGTGATAAGAATCGGCAAAGGGGGCTTTTTACCCATCGTAATCTCCAGGTTTCGCAAACGATGGGGATAGCGTTACCCCACCAACATCCAGGTCGCCGGAACTGCAGCAATAAGCAGCAGGCCGATCAGCGCCATCTCCTGACGTTTTAATACATTTTCGTGCGCGTGTGTTTTACGGGCATAAAGGAAAACCAGTAGTCCTGGCGCGTACAGCACCACAGACAGCAGCAGGTGCATCGGACCTGACGCATACAATAACCATATGCCATAAATGCTCGCACCGACACCAACTGCTTTATGCAACGGACGGGTAGCTATTTTCAGCAAAAATGCGCCGACCAGCAAATAGGGCACCAGAATCATCTCTGAGGCAATGGTCAGTAACGTATTGTAGTCGGAACCTGTGAGCCAGATCAGCACCAGACAGATTTGGACGCAGATATTGGTCAGCCACAACGACGCGGATGGCGCACCCTGCGCATTCTGACGCGCGAAAATCCGTGGGAACGCTTTGTGGGTAGAGGCGAGGAACGGTACTTCCGCCGCCATAATCGTCCAGCTTAAATAGGCTCCGCAAACGGAGACAATCAGGCCCGCGGCGATAATAATTTCGCCCCATGGTCCCATCATTTTAACCATCAGACCGGCCATTGATGGGTTGCGGATTTCTGCCAGTTCGGGACGCGCAACAACACCCAGCGACAGCAGGGTGACCAACAGATAAACGCCCAGCGCGGCAAGCACCGCCAGCAGCGTGGCGCGTCCGACATCGCGTTTGTTTCGTGCGCGGGCGGAAACCACCACTGCGCCTTCCACACCGATGAATACCCACAGGGTAATGAGCATAGTGTTTTTGACCTGCTCCCAGACGGGGACGCCTAACGCGACGCCGGTAAAATCCAGACTGAAGGTATCGAGTTTAAATAGCATGAACGCCAGCACGATAAACAGGCCAAGCGGCAGCAATTTGGCCAGGGTCGCAACCAGATTAATGCTGGCTGCGGTTTGCACCCCACGCAGCACCAGAAAATGGACTATCCACAGCAGCGTTGATGCGCCAACGATAGCCTGCCAGGTATTACCATCGCCAAAAAGGCGTAATTCCGGCGTGTCGGTAAAGAAGCTGAGCGCAGAGAAGACGATAACCAGATACGAAACGTTAGCGATAACGGCGCACAGCCAGTATCCCCATGCAGAGCAGAAGCCAATCAGTTCCCCGAAACCTTCGCGCGCGTAGGTAAAAATTCCACCGTCCAGATCAGGTCGGATACGCGTCAGGATCAGCATGGCAAAGGCGAGCAGCAGAATACCCGCACCGGTAATCGCCCAACCAATCAGTAATGCAGCCGGGCTGGCAACCGCCGCCATATTTTGTGGCAGGCTGAAAACACCAGCGCCGAGCATTGAGCTTAGAACCAGCGCGGTCAGTGCGCTCAGACCCAATTTCTTTTCCATTTGTATCCAGTTACTAAAACGAGAGTGAGAGAATAATTATTTTGGCAAACCGCATAAAAATGGTGAAAGCCACTAAGGCGCGGGATTTTACGGAGAGAAGAGAACGCATGCAATGGGGATAGAGAGATTTGTGACTAATAGTGTGAAAAGTTGTCTTAATATTCGTGTTTTTGTTCGGACTGAGGATTTAACGAGGGAAAATTATCAGGCCTACAGGAGCTGTAGACCTGATAGAGCATAGGATATTACTTATACAGGTCAGCGCTAATGGTCATGTTGTTACCACGTTCTGACCACTGGCGAGTAATGTGATAATACTTCGCGCCTTTCTTCGCTGCGCGCTTGGCAACCTGATAAGAGACTTCGGTCATATTACCGTAGTTACCGGTGAACTTGATGCTGTCGAACGGAACCATCATGGCAGCAGTCGCTTTGTTCAGCTCTTCAACTTTCGTTCCATCCGGCAGCGTGACGGTGTAACGTCCACCTTTGGTGGATTGCGTTTCGAAGAAGCGACCAACTTCAGCACTCGGAGATGCGGTAGTCGCAACGCCCGGGATCTCAACTTTCTTCGCAGCTTCACCGCCGGCAGCTAACGCGGCGCGACCGGCATCAGAATCAGCCGGAATTGCATCAGGGCTTTGTACTACGCGTTTTTTCGCATCCGCTTTATAGATGAATGCGGTAATACGCTGGTTACCACCCTGGTTGGCATCGACCTGGCGAACGATATAGAAGGAGTAAGCCCCTTTCTCTTTTGCCGCTTTGGTGATGGCATCATTCACTTCAGGCTGGCTGCGGTAGAAGCCCTGTACCGTAACGGTATCGTAAGGTTCTATCAGAACGGCCTGATCTTTAGGTAACTCCATCACACCGTTAATGATACGGTTTTTGGATGCTTCCGCTTTTTCAGCGTCGGCTTTATAGATGTCGGCTACAACGCGCCAGTTACCGCCACTGCCAAAATCTGAGGTATCAACAACATAAAAAGAGGCTGCACCGTCTTTATCTGCACGACGTGATACGGCATTCACCGCGTCGCCGATCGCATTAAAACGACCGGTAACCACAATGCGGTCATAGGGTTTCAGGGCAGCAGCTTGCTCCGGCGTCAATTCTGTCGCTGCATTTACAGAAAAAGCAGTCGCAGAAATAAGTGCGGACGCCAGGAGAGTGTTCTTAAGCTTCATAAAAATAATCCTTCGCCTTGCGCAAACCAGGTACTGGTATTGTTATTGACTAGAAACGTCGCTGATTATTGCATTTAAATTGTGTCAGTGTCTGCGTCATTTTTCACTCATCGTGCCACAGGGTGTAACAGTGTCGATAACATTTTGTGATATGTCCAAAAATTCGGCGTTTGGAGGCTGAAACTGATAAAACAGTTGAATTTCATAAGTTAATTTAATGTTAATCAAATGTTCTCTGGTGGCGCTTAATCATGTTTTGCCGCTTCGCTTGAGCGAATTATCAGCCATTGCGGGCTATTTAAAGGGCATTATCCCTGTCTGCGGGCGAATTCATCCCTGTTTTGCGAATTTCATAATAAATACTGTTTTTTGGCGCTAGATCACAGGCTCCATTTTCAGTAGGTTATACAGAGTTTGTTACTGTTTTATTTTATTGAGGTAACACTGACCTCTTTCGAGAGTGCGCGCATGCCTCGTGCGAACATTGATAAACCATCATCATAAATACAGATGGAAGGGAACATTATGCGAATTGGCATACCAAAAGAACGGTTAACCAATGAAACCCGTGTCGCAGCTACGCCGAAAACGGTTGAGCAGCTGCTGAAGCTGGGTTTTAGCGTCGCGGTTGAAAGCGACGCAGGTCAACTGGCGAGTTTTGACGATAACGCGTTTGTGCAGGCAGGCGCAGAAATTGTGGACGGGAATGCTGTCTGGCAGTCAGAGATTATTCTGAAGGTCAATGCGCCGGAAGAGGCGGAAATTCCGTTGCTGAATCCGGGCACGACGCTGGTGAGTTTTCTTTGGCCCGCGCAAAACCCGGAGCTGCTGCAAAAGCTTGCAGAGCGCAATGTTACGGTGATGGCGATGGACTCCGTGCCGCGTATTTCGCGTGCGCAGTCGCTTGATGCCTTAAGCTCGATGGCGAATATTGCCGGCTATCGCGCCATTGTTGAAGCCGCACATGAATTTGGCCGTTTCTTTACCGGACAGATCACCGCCGCGGGCAAGGTTCCACCTGCCAAGGTCATGGTGATTGGTGCTGGTGTGGCGGGGCTGGCAGCGATCGGGGCGGCAAACAGCCTGGGCGCTATCGTCCGCGCGTTTGATACCCGTCCGGAAGTGAAAGAACAAGTTCAGAGTATGGGCGCTGAATTTCTCGAACTGGACTTTAAAGAAGAGGCGGGCAGCGGCGACGGCTACGCTAAGGTGATGTCCGAAGCATTCATCAAAGCCGAGATGGCGCTTTTCGCCGCTCAGGCGAAAGATGTCGACATTATCGTTACAACGGCATTGATTCCGGGCAAACCAGCGCCGAAACTGATCACCCGCGAAATGGTTGATTCGATGAAAGCGGGGAGTGTAATTGTCGATCTCGCCGCGCAAAATGGCGGTAACTGCGAATATACCGTGCCAAACCAGGTGACTACCACTGCGAACGGTGTGAAGGTTATCGGTTATACCGATTTGCCTGGTCGTCTGCCGACGCAGTCTTCCCAGTTGTACGGTACCAACCTCGTCAACCTGCTCAAACTGTTGTGCAAAGAGAAAGACGGCAACATTACCGTTGATTTTGACGACGTGGTGGTGCGTGGCGTGACGGTGGTTCGCGAGGGTGAAATCACCTGGCCTGCGCCACCGATTCAGGTTTCAGCTCAGCCGCAGGCTGCGCCAAAAGTGGCTCCTGCGCCGAAAGAAGAGAAAAAACCTGTTTCACCATGGCGTAAATATGCGCTGATGGCGCTGGTAGTCATTTTGTTTGGCTGGCTTGCCGACGTCGCCCCGAAAGAGTTCCTCGGTCACTTTACGGTGTTCGCGCTTTCCTGCGTGGTGGGTTACTACGTGGTCTGGAATGTGTCGCACGCGTTGCATACTCCGCTGATGTCCGTGACCAACGCCATCTCCGGGATCATTGTTGTCGGTGCGTTGTTACAAATTGGCCAGGGTGGCTGGGTGAGTTTCCTGAGCTTTATCGCGGTGCTTATTGCCAGCATTAATATTTTCGGTGGCTTCACCGTGACTCAGCGCATGCTGAAAATGTTCCGGAAAAACTAAGGGGTAACATATGTCTGGAGGATTAGTTACAGCTGCATACATTGTTGCCGCGATCCTGTTTATTTTCAGCCTGGCGGGACTTTCCAAACACGAAACCTCGCAGCAGGGTAACAACTACGGTATCGCCGGGATGGCGATTGCGCTGATTGCGACGATTTTTGGCCCGGATACCGGCAATGTTGCCTGGATCCTGGTGGCGATGATCATCGGCGGCGCGATTGGTATCCGCCTGGCGAAAAAAGTCGAGATGACCGAGATGCCGGAGTTGGTGGCGATTCTACACAGCTTCGTTGGTCTGGCGGCGGTACTGGTGGGCTTTAACAGCTACCTGTATCACGATACGGGCCTGGAACCGATTCTGGTGAACATTCACCTGACGGAAGTGTTCCTCGGTATCTTCATCGGTGCGGTGACCTTTACCGGTTCCGTGGTGGCCTTTGGCAAACTGCGCGGCAAGATCTCCTCTAAACCGCTAATGCTGCCAAATCGTCACAAGATGAATCTCGCGGCGCTGGTCGTTTCCTTCTTGCTGTTGGTGGTGTTTGTTCGTACTGAAAGCGTTGGCCTGCAGGTTCTGGCGCTGCTGGTGATGACCATCATCGCGCTGGCCTTTGGCTGGCATCTGGTGGCGTCCATCGGTGGGGCAGACATGCCGGTAGTCGTTTCAATGCTCAACTCCTATTCAGGTTGGGCGGCGGCAGCGGCAGGCTTTATGCTCAGCAACGATCTGCTGATCGTTACCGGTGCGCTGGTAGGTTCGAGCGGTGCGATCCTGTCTTACATTATGTGTAAGGCAATGAACCGTTCGTTCATCAGCGTTATTGCGGGCGGCTTCGGTTCTGATGGCTCATCTACGGGTTCTGATGAAGAAGTGGGTGAACACCGGGAGATTAATGCAGAAGACACAGCAGAAATGCTGAAGAACTCGCACTCCGTGATCATCACTCCGGGCTACGGTATGGCGGTGGCTCAGGCGCAATATCCGGTGGCGGAAATCACTGAGAAGTTGCGTGCCCGTGGCATCAAAGTGCGTTTCGGGATCCACCCGGTAGCAGGGCGTTTGCCGGGTCATATGAACGTGCTGCTGGCGGAAGCCAAAGTGCCATATGACATCGTGCTGGAAATGGATGAAATCAATGATGATTTCGCCGACACCGACACCGTACTGGTTATTGGCGCCAACGATACGGTAAACCCGGCGGCGCAGGATGACCCACGCAGCCCGATCGCCGGTATGCCAGTGCTGGAAGTGTGGAAAGCGCAGAACGTTATCGTGTTTAAACGTTCAATGAACACCGGCTATGCTGGCGTACAAAACCCGCTGTTCTTTAAAGAAAACACCCATATGCTGTTTGGCGATGCCAAGGCCAGCGTGGATGCGATTCTGAAGGCGCTGTAATCGCTAGTTAAAAGTAAGACGGCCTCTGCGGAGGCCGTTTTTTTAAACGTCCAGCTTCCGCTGGGTGATCCATTCCACTCGAGCCGGATCTCGATGCGAGAAAAACGCGCTGCTTCCGCTGTCCATGGCGGCAATTTGCGTCATTTCTTCCGGGGTTAAGCTAAAATCCAGCACCTGAATATTTTCGGTCATACGCGTTTTACGCACGGTTTTCGCCAGTGAAATAATTCCGCGCTGATAAATCCAGCGCAGCACGATCTGACCAATGCTTTTGCCGTATTTTTCCCCAATAGCCGCTAAAACCGGGTTCTGAAACAGGTCATTACGTCCCTCGGCGAGCGGTGCCCAGGCTTGTGGTTGAATGTTTCTGCTCTGCATCCAGGCAACCGCATGTGGCTGTTGATGGAATGGGTTTACCTCAATCTGGTTTACGGCAGGAATCACGCGATTGAAGGCCATTAAATCAGCCAGTCGATCCGGATGAAAATTACTCACGCCAATCGCACGGATTTTTCCTTCCTCATATAACTCCTCCATAGCGCGCCAGGCACCATGTACATCTCCATAGGGCTGATGGATTAAATAAAGATCAATATAATCAAGCTGAAGGCGTTGCAGGGACCGAGTAAATTGCGCTTTTGCGCCGGAATAGCTTGCATCTTGTAACCACAACTTGGTGGTCACGAAAAGCTCATTACGTGGCACACTGCTTTGCTTGAGTGCGTTCCCTACTTGAGTTTCATTCAGATATGAGGCAGCGGTATCAATCAGGCGATAACCTGAATCAATGGCATCCCGTACGGCTTGCTCGCATTCGGCGGCATCGGTCATTTGATAAACGCCAAAACCAAGCAAGGGCATCTCAACACCGTTATTTAGTACTTTTGTATTCATGGGATTCTCCTGAGCATTCATCTTTGTATTGACCGCAGATTAGCAATTTTCTGTTGGTACTATTAGTCTGTGAATCCCGCATGGACCTATGAGTTAAATTCATTTCTGGATAGCAAATACTGGCGTTGAATCACAATATCTGCCGCTAACGTTGCCATTATTCATGATTATGGTTCATAAACTTATGCCGTTTTAGCCCTCTAATCACCGCAATACGTCGCATATATACTGCGGTCTGTTTCTTCAACATGACAGAGCGCTATGCGTAAAAATGAACAGGCATCGCCGGTGGCTACAGCAAGCCACACCGGCCTTAGTTTTATTCTGATCCTCAGTGGCCTGATGGCCTTTACCTCACTTTCTACCGATATTTATCTTCCGGCAATGCCGACAATGGCCACGGATTTACATGGCAATGTAGAACTTACGATCACCGGATTTTTGGTAGGTTTTACTATCGCACAGCTGATTTGGGGACCGATCAGCGATCATCTGGGCAGGCGTAAACCGCTGTTTATTGGCATGGTGCTTTTTATCATCGGGTCTGCAGGATGTGCGTTGTCTACAAGCATCACGCAGATTGTTTTCTGGCGGGTATTTCAGGCCCTTGGCGCCTGTACTGGGCCTATGTTGGCCCGGGCAATGATCCGCGATCTCTTTGCGCGTACCCGTGCGGCGCAAATGCTCTCGACGCTGGTGCTGATAATGGCGATTGCGCCGATAGCTGGGCCATTGATTGGCGGGCAAATTATTCGCCTGAGCACCTGGCACGCAGTTTTTTGGCTGCTGGTGCTGATTGGCGCGCTAATGTGTGTCTCTTTATGTTGGCTACCAGAAACACTACCTGAAGCAAAACGGGTGAAAGCTTCTCTGACGGGCGCATTTCGTAATTACCGTTCCCTGTTATCTAATGGGCGTTTTATGCGCTACACCCTGAGCCTGACGTTTTATTACGTCGGCGCGTATGCGTTTATTACCGGATCGCCATTTGTTTATATTAGCTATTACCATGTTGATCCTCAGCATTATGGCTGGCTGTTTGCGCTAAATATTGTCGGCGTCATGGCGATGAGCGTGTTAAACCGTAGGCTGGTGCAACGGCATCCCCTGGAGCAACTGTTGAAATATGCGACGATGCTGGCGGCGCTGGCTGCGGTTGCGCTTGCCCTGTTGGTTAAGCTGGAGTCCGGGGGAATTGTGGCCATTATCATTACCATATTCCTGTTGTTCTCAATGAACGGCATTATTGCGGCCACCTCAACGGCCGCAGCGCTGGATGCGGTACCGAACATCGCTGGTTCAGCCTCCGCGCTGATTGGCGCATTACAGTACGGTAGCGGGATCATCTCATCATTACTGCTGGCCGCTTTCAGTGACGGCACGCCATGGACCATGGCGTGGATAATTGCGTTATTTACGTTGTTGAGTGCCACCCTGGCGCTACGTGCTAAACGATAAACGAAAGCCCCGCGCAGGCGGGGCGACAATTTACGCTTTGTTGAGATCGCTAAGCAGAACGGCAATGCTTTGCCCGCCGTTGGTTTGCTCAAGCGCAATTTTAACGATGATGGTCAGCGGGACAGAAAGCAGCATCCCCACAGGACCCAGCAACCAGCCCCAGAAGATCAACGACAGAAACACCACCAGCGTGGACAGCCCAAGCCCACGTCCCATAATCCGCGGTTCGAGGATATTCCCAAACACCAGGTTAATGACCAGATAACCCGCCAGCACCACCAGGGCGTCGTAAAGACCGCTAAATGCCAGCACCTGAGCAATAGGGGGGATGGCTGCCAGTACGGAACCGATATTAGGAATATAGTTAAGGGCAAAGGCCAGCAATCCCCAGACAAAGGCAAAGCGCACGTCGAGGGCGGCGAGCATGCCCCAGGCGACCAGACCGGTCACAATGCTGATTGCCGTTTTTAGTACCAGATAGTGGGATACGCTGTCGATGGCGCGTTGAATTGCCGCCATTCCCTCAATGGGCCGACTCATCATTTGTTTTAGTTTATTGGGCAGTTGCGGGACTTCCAACAGCATAAAAACCACCGTCAGCAGCAGTAAAAATATCGATGACATGGCATTAGACAGCTGCGTCAGTAAATTAGTGACCAGCGTCATAGCCGCGTTCGGATCAATGTATTTGACGAGCTCATCTACCGAAACGCCGATCCCTGCGCGCTGTAGCCACGGCTCGAGATTTTTCAGCGGGATAACCAGTGAAGAACGGTATTGCGGTAGCGTCCGCGCAAGCTCATTTAAGGATGTACCTAAGTAGGCTAATAGCAGCACCATTAGCATCACAATAATGACGATCAGCAATGACACTGCGAATACGCGCGGTATGCGAAGTTTCACCATGCGTTGCACCACAGGGTTCAGCACAACGGCAATAAATAATGCCAGAATAAAGGGCACAATGATATCTGCGGCAAAGCGGATGCCGCTCAGTATGATAACCAGCATGCCCAGCATAATGACTATTTTTAACCCGTTAAGCGTGATGATCGGTTTCGCCATGTGTATTCCTGCGTTTTTAATTTTTGAATCTGAATAATAATGTGATTTGCCTCGAGCCGTTATAACAAAAATCAAACGGGGCTGGTAAAGAAGTGAAAAGGCTTTGAGTTCGTAATGAACCTATGATACAAATCATCTGTGTTTAACTACCGAGGACAATTATCATCCGCGATGATGAGAAGCAACACTGCGGATAATTGTAATATTATGGACAATATGTTCAGGATGTTTTTGCTTTTACCTACACTTCTTCGTACCTCTTCCACTTTCCTGCTTGCGGGTGAGCAACACTGGCGCAACGCGCTTTAGTCCTTTCTTCTGCCTGAGCTGGCGCTGTGCGCTGAGCTAACTGATTTTATTTTTTGGTTTACTGCATGCAGTAGGCCCAAAGGACTATATTCTCAAGCAGGAGAAGCATCATGTTTTACTGGATATTATTAGGTCTGGCCATCGCGGCTGAAATTACCGGTACGCTGTCAATGAAATGGGCGAGCGTGGGCCATGGTAATGCGGGCTTTATTTTAATGCTGGTAATGATCGCCTTATCGTATATTTTTCTCAGTTTTGCCGTTAAAAAAATTGCCCTCGGCGTAGCTTATGCCTTATGGGAAGGTATCGGTATTTTATTTATTACGCTGTTTAGCGTGCTGCTATTTGACGAAACCTTGTCCACGATGAAGGTGGCTGGTCTGGTCTCGCTGGTGGTAGGTATTGTGCTGATTAAATCCGGTACACGAAAACCTGCAAAAGCGGGCAGAGAGGTGACCCATGCAGCAGTTTGAATGGGTACACGGCGCGTGGCTTGGCATGGCCATCGTTCTGGAAATCGTGGCTAACGTCTTTTTGAAGTTTTCTGATGGTTTTCGCCGCAAGGCTTATGGCGTGCTGTCGCTGGCTGCAGTTTTAGCGGCTTTTAGTGCGCTGTCGCAGGCGGTAAAAGGCATCGATCTCTCCGTCGCCTATGCCTTATGGGGCGGATTCGGGATTGCCGCGACGTTAGCCGCAGGCTGGGTGCTGTTTGGTCAGCGTCTGAACAATAAAGGCTGGATCGGCGTGGCATTGCTGTTGGCCGGAATGATCATGATAAAACTAGCCTGATAAAAGTGCTGCCCGTAATGCGGGCAGCATGTGTTATCCCTTGGCGAGCGCTTCCAGTTTGTCGCGAAATCCGGTCACGGAAATCGCGCGGTTATCTGCCCGCCAGCGATCTTTCGCCGCCGGAGCGGAGCTTTGTACGCCAATCAATTGCCAGCCGGAATCCGTCTTCAGCATCAATGGCGACCCACTGTCGCCCGGGAGCGTATCGCACTGATGTGACAAAACGGTATTTTGCGCCCAGCCGGTTACTACGCAATCCTGATGTGTGTACAAATCGTCAAGATGATCTTCCGGATAGCCCGACTGTGTGACTTGACGATCCGCGGTTTTCAGCGCCGCGGTTAACGCCGCTTTATCACCTTCAAATAATGGCAGCGGTGTGATTCCGGAAGGTGGATAACGCAACACCACCAGACCAAAATCCCATGGGGCGGCGGAGGGGGGCACAATCCAGCCATCACCATCGGCTTTTAAACGTTTGCCGAGGGAAGGATCTACCCGGCCTTCAATTCCGTGGATTTCATAACGCCAGATACCCTTTTTCGACACGAAGCGTAACGCCACGGCCTTATCAGGTTTACCTTTTGGCGGCGTAAGTAAGCAGTGTCCGGCAGTCAGAGCCAGATGGGGTGAAATGAGCGTAGCGGTACACAGATTACCGCTGGCGGTTTCCAGTTGTCCGATAGCGTCCCATGGTGATTGCGTTGGGTCAGTCACCTTAATGCGATCGTCATGTCCAAAAAACAGCGTTTTTATGTTTTCTGCTTCAGCGCTGGACGTTGCTGGCTGTTCCGCATGCGCAACGACAGGAGTTAAAAAAATTGAACCCAGTAACACAGCAATGGTTTTATGCATATCACACTCTGGTGGGGAATTATGATTTTTAACAGCAAACCCTCAGTTAATACTATAGACGGGACGGCGGGAAAGTGGGAGTAAAATCAGATAACTACACTCAGGAAAGATAAAAATGCATGGCGATGAGGGCACAAATAATCAGGGCCGTAAGAATGAACTCAAAGCGGTAATGTGACACCATTTTACCCTCCGAAAGGCGGCGCCAAATCTGGATGATTTAGCGCCGTATGCTACGGCGTGGGGGGCGCCATAGTGACTACAGGTGTGTTATGCAGCAGGCTGAGCGGCTGGTTTCGCGGAGTCGTGTTTTACGGTTTTTTTGGTGTGTTTTTTAGCGGCCTGAGCTTTTTGTTCTGCAGCAGGTTTGGTTGCTGCTTTTTTGGTGTGCTTTTTCGCCGCCTGAGCTTTCTGTGCTGGCGCTTTTTGTTCTACAGCCGGTTTAGTTGCTGCTTTTTTGGTGTGTTTTTTAACAGCCTGAGCTTTCTGTTCTGGCGCTTTCTGCGTCGCAGTTTTGTGCTGTTTTTTATGATGCGTGGTTTTCGCCGGGGCCGCTTTCGTCGTTGCAGCAGTTGGCGCGGTGGTAGCAGTTGTTTCAGCAGCAAATGCAGCAGAAGACAGACCCATAGCAGCGGCAACAACCAGAGCTAATACTTTTTTCATTCTCATACCCTCGATTTGGTTTTTCATTCAACCCCACTGCGGGGCCGTTGAAATAACTATATCGCTGTAATTACTGGGCTTCCGTGAGTCATTGGTATCGGCGTGTAACGATATGTACAATGACTCACGGTAGGAGATTACAAATAACGGGCTTCCAGGTGAGCGCGGAAATAGCGGCTGCTGAGCGGCTCTCCGGTGGCCTGGGTAATGAGTTGTTCCGTGGTAAAACGACTGCCATGCTGCCAGATATTCTGGCGTAGCCATTCAAAGAGGGCGCTAAACTCTCCTTGCGCAATGTGCTGGTTCAGATCGGGCAATGCGCGGTGAGCTGCGCTGAACAATTGCGCCGCATACACAGCGCCTAAAGTGTAAGACGGGAAGTAGCCAAAGCCGCCGTCGGTCCAGTGAATATCCTGCATACAGCCATTGCGATAATCCCCCACCGTTGACAGTCCAAGCCAGGCCTGCATCTTCTCATTCCACAATGCCGGAATGTCATCCACTTCAATGTCGCCGTTAATTAATGCTCGCTCGATTTCATAACGCAGGATCACGTGAGCCGGATAGCTCACCTCGTCGGCGTCAACGCGGATAAAACCGGGTTTTACCTGCTGGTTCCAGGCGATAAAATTGCTCTCTTCAAACGCAGCCTGATCGCCAAAATGACGCGTCACCGCCGGAATGAGTCGCGTCAGGAATGCTTTACTGCGCCCCAATTGCATCTCAAAGAACAGACTTTGCGACTCATGAATGGCTGTTGAGCGTGCCAGAGCGATAGGTTGTCCTGACCAGTTACGCGGCAGGTTTTGCTCATAGCGGGCATGACCGGTTTCATGAATCACGCCAAACAGCGCGCTGAGGAGTTCATTTTCGTCATAGCGGGTAGTAATGCGCACATCTTCCGGTACGCCGCCACAGAAGGGGTGTGCGCTGATATCCAGTCGGCCAGCCGTAAAGTCGAATCCTAACTGCGCCATCGTTTCCAGACCCAGCTCTCGCTGGACAGCCTTCGGGAAGGGGCCAACCGGGGCGATAAGCGTTTGCTGAGACTGTTTTGCCACTGCCCTGGTGAGTAGATCGGGCAGCCAGCTTTTCACGTCCGCAAACAGGACATCCAGTTGGGCGCTGGTCATTCCTGGTTCAAAGATGTCCAGTAGCGCGTCATAAGGTGAACAGCCTTTAGCGTCTGCACGCAGTCGGGCTTCTTCGCGGCTGTACTTCACGACTTCTTTCAGGTTCTCGGAGAATCCTTCCCAATCGTTCGCGGGTCTCTGGCTGCGCCAGGCATGCTCACAGCGACTGCCCGCCAGCGACTTTGCTTCTACCAGTGATTCAGGCAGCAGGGATGCCTGGTGATGCAGTCGCGACATTTCGCGCAAATTCGCTTGCTCAACATCGTTAAGATCTTCCTGTTTTGCTGCGGCGATCCACGTGGCTACCTTCGGGTCGGTTAACAGCTGATGTTCAAGCACGCTTAGTTCAGCCAACGCTTCGCCGCGAGCTTTACTGCCGCCCGGCGGCATCATGGTGAACATGTCCCAACTGGCGATAGCCGAAAGGTGAGAGAAGCGAGAGAGGCGCTGGAACGTGCGGGTGAGTTGATGGTAATTATCATTGTTACTCATTTTTTGTTCTCGTTCTGTTTTGGTGTGGGTAAGAAGTTTACCGTGATTCATTCACTTTTCATAAACACACCTTTGTATTCGCTTTTGCGTAACAACTTTTTATAGCGAAATACCAGCAGCACAATAAAACAGGAGGCGTAGATAATAGGGGACGGTGACAACACTTTGACCGACCATAGGTAATGAACCGGGAGTAAAATGGCAGTCAGGTAGACGTAATTGTGCAACGTTTGCCAGCGTTTGCCCATTTTACGCTGTGCGGCCTGCGTGGAGGTCAGCGTCAGCAGGAGTAAGATAACCCAACCCGTCATGCCCAGCGTGAGCCATGGCCGTAAAACCAGCTCTCGCCCCAATAATCCCAAATTTTGTATACCCAGCTCCAATAGCGCATAGCTGGTCAGATGCAGTGTGGCCCAGGCAAAACACCATAATCCTAACAACCGTCGGGTACGAAACAGCAAAGGCTGCTTTGCATAGCGTGCGAGCGGCGATACCAGCAGGGTAGCAAGCAAGAATTTTAGCGCAGTAATGCCGGTAAAATGCTGAATGTCTTTCCCGGGATCGGCGCCCAACGCACCCTGTTGCACTGCCCAGAAGAGCCATAGCAGGGGTAAAAAACCGGCGAGATGCAGTAGCACTTTCAGGCCGGTTATCTGCTTTGCCGTTAATCTCACTTAAAAGTTCTCCCGTAGATCCATACCCCGATATAAAGAAGCCACCTCCCTGGCGTAACCGTTAAAAAGCAACGTCGGCTGGCGTTGTACATCGAGAATCCCACCGGAACCGATAAAACGTTCTGTCGCCTGAGACCACCGAGGATGATCGACATGCGGATTAACATTGGCGTAAAAACCGTATTCGTTCGGCGCTGACATATTCCAGGTCGTCGGCGGGCGCTCACGTGTCAGCTTGATACTGACAATCGATTTAATACCCTTGAAGCCATATTTCCAGGGGACCGTCAGGCGTATCGGCGCCCCGTTTTGCGGCGGCAACGCTTTGCCATACACGCCCACGGTCAGAAGGGTAAGAGGGTGCATGGCCTCATCCAAACGCAAACCTTCAACATAGGGGTATTTCAAGCCGCCACCAATGAAGCGATCTTTCTGACCGGGCATTTCATCGGGGGCGTAACGTGTTTCAAACGCGACATACCTGGCGTCGCTGGTGGGTTCAACCTGCGCCAATAATTTATGTAAGGGAAAGCCAATCCACGGCACAACCATCGACCACGCTTCAACGCAACGCATCCGGTAAATACGTTCTTCTAACGGAAAACGTGTGGTCAGCGCATCATGATCCAACGTTAAGGATTTGTTCACCTCACCGCTGATGGTTAATGTCCAGGGATCGGTTTTCAGGCTACCGGCATTGGCGGCAGGATCGGCCTTATCCAGACCAAATTCATAGAAATTGTTATAGCCCGTTACCTTGTCTTCCGGCGTCAGGGGTAGTGAGCTTTGCCAGGCATCCGGTTTTATGAACTCGAGCGGTTTCCCCGCCGGTGCAGGCGCTCGATCGTTGCCCTTAAACCAATTCAGTAGATTCGCCTGTGTCGGGGAGGAGAGAGAAGCGACTGCAGCGCCTATCCCAAGCGCTTTGAGGATCTGTCGTCTTTGCATAAAAAAAACTGATTCGGCGGTAACATCAGCTTCCCGAAGTGGACGTTTTTTCTGCATAACTGTTCCTTTTTATTTTCATGTTAAGGAAAACAAAGCGACGTTTCCCTGTTGATGCCTGACTTTCTATAACGACATCCTGTATCCAGGCGTATCCCAGGATCCTCACGAAAAGTTAAAAATTTTGTGATAACTTCCGCCCCTTGCCTGAGGTAAGCTTTCACAACGATGAGAAGGAGAGGACACTGATGGCCGGCGCAAAAAAGATATTTTTGGTGGAAGATGACAGCGATATTGCCTCACTTTTGCAGCTTAGCCTGAAGGATGAGGGATACGAAATTATCCATGAGGCGGATGGAACGCGCGCGCTTGAACAACTGGAAAAACATGTCTGGGATGCGGTTATCCTCGATTTAATGCTGCCGGGTATCGATGGTCTGGAAATATGTCGTCGCATTCGTCAAATGAGTTTCTATTTACCCGTCATCATTATTAGCGCCCGTACCAGTGAAACTCATCGCGTTCTGGGGCTGGAGATGGGAGCCGATGATTATTTAGCCAAACCTTTCTCCATACTGGAACTGATGGCCCGTGTGAAGGCGTTGTTTCGCCGTCAGGAGGCGATGAGCCAGAATCTGCGTGTGGAAGCGGGGCTCATTAACATCCATGGTTTGGAGATTGATCCCTTAGCCCGTGAAGTCCGCCAGCATGGCAAATCAATCGATTTGACGCCCCGTGAGTTCGATCTGCTCTATTTTTTCGCTCGTCATCCTGGCGAGGTTTTTTCGCGTCAGGCGCTGTTAGATCATGTGTGGGGCTACCAGCACGAAGGGTATGAGCATACGGTGAACAGCCATATTAATCGTCTGCGGACCAAGATTGAAAAAGATGCTGCTGAGCCGGAAATTATTCTTACCGTTTGGGGACGAGGCTATAAGCTTACAGCGAATAACGCGGAGCATCAGTCATGATTTATCGACTGTCTTTAAGCCAGCGTCTGACCCTGGTATTTACCGCGATTATGTTGATTTGCGCGGTAGCCGTCAGCGTTGTCCAGCTGCGTAATAGTCAAAAATATGGCGATGCCATGGTGCAAAGGCTGTCGCTGGAACTGGCGAGCAAGATTGTCAAAAGTGAGGCTCTGATTGATACCCGCGGGCAGATCAATCGACAGACGTTAAAAGGACTGTTTAATCACCTTATGACGCTCAATCCAAGCGTTGAACTGTATCTGGTTTCACCTGCAGGTGACATACTCGCCGATGCCGCACCGCCCGGGCATATTCAGCGCCAGAAAATTACCGTGCAGCCGATCCAGGGTTTTCTAAATTCGGATGCTTTGCCAGTGTATGGCGATGATCCGCGCAGCGATCAGCAGAAGGTCTTTAGTGCGGCGCCAGTGATGCTTAACGGCCAACTACATGGTTATCTGTACATTGTTCTCCAGGGCGAAAATCTGCATATGCTGGCAAATACCGCCTGGCAGAAAACGCTCTTGAACACGGTGGCAGGAACGTTAATTCTGGTTTTATTAGCCGGCGGAATTGCGGGCTTGTTGGTGTGGCGATGGGTGACGCATCCGGTAAAAAGGTTGACCGCGCAGGTGGTCAAAATGGAGCAGGACAGTATTAGCGTCATTAAGCAGTTGGCGCAGAAAAAGCCCGTACCGTCACCGGGTAATGAAATTGCGTTGTTGAACAATGCGTTTATTGAACTGGCACAGCAAATTGCGCAGCAGTGGGATTTGTTAGCTGACAGCGATCGCCAGCGCAGAGAGTTTATTGCCAATATATCTCATGATTTACGCACGCCGCTCACCTCGCTGCTGGGGTATCTGGAAATGTTGTCGCTGAAAGCCGACACGATAACGCCAGAGGAAAACAGGCATTATCTTAGTATCGCGTTGCGCCAGGGGCATAAGGTTCGCCATCTGTCACAACAACTGTTTGAGCTGGCGAGGCTGGAGCACGGAGGCATAAAACCTCAGCGCGAACGTTTTGCTTTTGGCGAGTTGATCCAGGATGTGGCGCAGAAGTTTGATCTACCTGTTGCCACACGCCATTTACAGTTACACCTTGACGTGATGGGGCCGTTACCACTGGTAAATGCCGATTTATCGATGATGGAAAGGGTGGTGACGAATTTGCTGGATAATGCTATCCGCCATACGCCTGACGGGGGGGATGTATGGCTAAAAATCTGGCGTGATGAAGACCGACTGGTAGCAGAAGTGCAGGACAGCGGCCCAGGCGTGGAAATGGGGGTACGCGAAGTGTTATTTCAGCGCCCAACCGCGTTAACTCCCCGTGAGCAGCGCGGCGGTCTGGGATTGCTGATTGTGCGAAGAATGCTTGAACTGCATGGCGGCGATATCAATCTGGTTAATTCAACGGCAGGCGCGTGCTTCCGCTTTTGGCTGCCGCTGACGGATTCGCCATACATAGGGTAAATGTTGGTAGGTTGTCAGTGATAATGAGAATTTTTATCATATATCGATAATTCATCATCTTATACTCGACAAGTGCAAGGAGATTGTATGTCACAGGATGTCGACAACCAATATATCGCCCGGACCAAAGCCGTTGCTGGCTGTTTTTCTATGTTTTTGCTGATGTTTGGCCTCACGTTTACCCCGTTGTTTTTTCCCGCAAGCCAGGAGCTGCTCGCCAAAGGATTACTCTTCCCGCTGTTGTTTATGCTGGAATTTATCGTATTGGTTCCGCTGTATTATTTCTTCTTCAGAAAAAGAGAGGGGCTGGGCAAAGGGATCTTCAATGCCCGCTGGTTTGGCATTTTATTTGCGGCCCTGCTTTTTATTCAGCTTATCTTGCCGTGGTTGATAGGTCTCAGACAAACCGAAGCGTGGGTAACCAGCCAGATATCTTTAAACAACTACGCGCTGTGGTTATCCACTCTGACCCTGATATTTTTTGCGCCAGTTTATGAAGAAATTGTTTTCAGGGGCTGTTTATTCAACGCATTCCAGTATTGGTTCAATAATAAAACCTGGCTGTCGTCAGTCGTGGTATCGATCATTTTTGCCGTGATGCATACCCAGTATGTGGATCTGCGCACGCTGCTGATGCTGTTTCTTGTGTCGCAGGTTTTAATCCTTGCCAGATTGAAAAGCAACGGACTGCTGATGCCGATGACGCTGCATATCGTGATGAACGGGACGGTTATTGTCCTGCAAATGGCAGCGTCTTCATAAGTGATGATGCCCGAAGCCGGGCATCCTTGATTAAACGTGCAGACGATGGTGCAAACGCGCACCGACCAGCAACGCCAGCACCAGCATTAGGGCGATAAATCCGCCCACGCCGTTCCAGCCGTAGCTATGCCAGAACACACCGCCCAGCGTACCGGCAATACTGGAGCCCAGGTAATAGCTGAACAGATACAGGGAAGAGGCCTGGCCTTTAGCGCGTTTTGCTCGTGGTCCAATCCAACTACTTGCCACAGAGTGCGCGGCAAAGAACCCGGCAGAAAAGAGCAGCATCCCGGCGAAGATCAGCCATAGTGAGGTAAACAGGGTCATCAATAGCCCAAAAAGCATCACGCCGGTTGAAACGATCATCACCGGGCCGCGACCATAGCGGGTAGTCATGGAGCCTGCTTTCGGTGAACTCCAGGTCCCGGTCAGATATGCCACGGATAACAGGCCGACAACAGCCTGACTGAGTTCCCACGGAGAGAGCATCAGGCGATAGCCGATGTAATTAAACAGTGTGACAAACGACCCCATCAGCAAAAAACCTTCCGCAAACAGTAGCGGTAACCCTCTGTCGCGCCAGTGCAAACGGAAATTGATGAACAATGATTTAGGTCGCAGCGACGTGGGCCTGAAATGACGGGACTCTGGCAAAATTTTCCAGAACATCAGCGCGGAGGCGAGGGCAAAACAGCCGATCGCCGCCAGCGCGATACGCCAGTTGAAAAAGTCGGTGAATACGCCGCTGATCAAGCGACCACTCATACCGCCAATTGAGTTGCCACTGATATACAAACCCATTGAGAAAGCCACAAAGCTGGGATGAATTTCCTCACTCAGATAGGTCATCCCCACCGCCGCCACGCCGCTCAGCGACAGACCGATCAGCGCGCGCATGATTAAAATCCCGTGCCAGCTGGTCATCATTGTTGAGAGCAGTGTACAGCAGGAGGCGAGTAGCAGTGCCGTAACCATTACCGGCTTACGACCTATCGCATCGGAAAGTGGGCCAGTAAACAGTAAACCGATGGCCAGCATTGCCGTAGAGATGGAAAGCGAAATACTGCTGCTGGCAGGGGAAACCCCAAACTCGTGCGAGAGCACCGGCAGTATGGGCTGCACGCAATAGAGCAGGGCAAATGTCGCCAGCCCGGCAGAAAACAGCGCCAGCGTAACGCGCATAAAAGGGGATGTACCGCGTTTGATAAAACCATCCGGCAGGGTAACGCTCTCGTCAATATCGCTTGCCGGCGCGGTATCGACCGTTGTTGTACGACTCACTTGGAATCCTTGCTTAATATTTTGCTACTACAGGACCAGCCTTAAGAGTATGAAAATCCCAATATTCTGTCTAATATATTAAT
>BBMW01000007.1 GCA_000759755.1 Citrobacter werkmanii NBRC 105721 | reverse complement strand
CCGATCTCATGGCTAACAACTGTACCGGTTGCCACGGTCTTACCGAGTTGAATCGCTTTAATGCCAACCAGTGGATTGGGGTGGTTAAAGGCATGTCCGGTCGTACGTCGCTGACGCAGGAACAGGTTCGTCTTCTGACCCAGTACGTACAAAAACACGCGAGCGACATGCCCGCAGCAGCCGATCAGGACAAAAAATAAGGAGCCATGATGAAAAAGAATAATGACCATGACATGGCGGAGCAGAGCCAGGAAGCAGGTATGAATCTGACTCGTCGCCGTTTTCTGGCCGGTGCCGGAGCTTTAATGGCGGCACCTCTGCTGGCGGGAATGTGGCCACGCTCGGCGCTGGCCGAAGCGATAAGCCAGGCGCTGCCGCAGTTTGTAGCGCTGCGCCAGGCGGAAAGCGGCATTCTGACCGGTGCCCACTGGGGCGCGTTTGAAGCGATCGTCCGTGATGGCAAAATGGTTGACGTTCGCCCGGTGAAAGACGATCCGTATCCGAACGAACTGATTACCATGGCACCCTATCAGGTGTATGCCGAAAACCGCATTAAGTACCCGATGGTGCGTAAAAGCTGGCTGGAAGGCGGCGCGAAAGACTGTAAACCTGAGCTGCGTGGCCGCGATGAGTGGGTGCGCGTGAGCTGGGATAAGGCGCTGCATCTGGTGGCCGGTGAAATCAGCCGTCTGCAGAAAGAGCACGGACCGTCCTCTATCTATGCGGGCTCTTATGGCTGGAAAAGCGTGGGGATGTTCCACAACCCAAGAACGCTACTGCAGCGCATGATGAACCTGGCAGGCGGTTTTGTCGGCTACTCCGGCGACTATTCGACCGGTGCCGCACAGGTAATAATGCCGCATGTAGTGGGCTCTGTTGAGGTTTATGAGCAGCAGACCGCATGGCCGAACGTCATTGAAAACACCGAGCTGGTGGTGATGATTGGCTGTAACCCTATGATCACGCTTAAAAACAGCTGGAACCTGCCGGATCACGTCAGCCTGACTGGTTTTGAAGCGCTGAAGAAAAAAGGCACCCGGATGATCTGTATCGATCCGGTGCACAGCGACAGCGCCCGTATGCTGGGTGCCGAGTGGATTGGCCCGCACAGCTATACCGACTGTGCGCTGATGGCGGGGATTGCCCATACGCTATTGGTGGAAAAACTACATAACGCTGACTTCCTGAAAACCTATACCGTCGGCTTCGATAAGTTTGAAGCCTACCTGACCGGTGAGGACGACGGTATTGTGAAAGACGCCAATTGGGCGGCGGACATCAGCGGTGTTGATGCCGAGGTGATCAAACAGCTGGCGCGCGATATGGCAAAACACCGCACCATGATCATGGGCGGTTGGGGCATTCAGCGCCAGCACCACGGTGAACAGGCGCACTGGATGATGGTGACGCTGGCGTCGATGCTGGGGCAGATTGGCCTGCCTGGCGGCGGCTTCGGCTTTAGCTATCACTACTCTTCTGGCGGTAGCCCGACCGCGCGCGGCGGCATTCTCGCTGGGATCTCGGCGGGTAGCCCAACCTCTCCGGCGGCAAAAGATATTACACCGTTCCCAGTGGCGCGCATTGCCGATGCGCTGGCGAACCCTGGCAAGACCATTGATTATAACGGCACGAAAGTGACCTACCCGGATATTAAAATGGTCTACGTGGCGGGGGGGAATACCTTCCACCAGCATCAGGATACCAATAACCTGGTCAAAGCCTGGCAGAACCCGGAGACCGTGGTCGTCAACGAACCTTACTGGACGGCAACGGCCAAACATGCCGACATCGTGCTGCCGGTCACCACGACCTATGAACGTAATGACCTGGACATGGGCGGCGACTACTCGCAGCTCTACGTCTTCCCGCTACGCCAGTGTGTGCCGCCACAGCATGAAGCGAAAAATGACTTTGACGTCTTTGCCGGTATTGCCGAGATCCTCGGCGTACACGACGCCTTTACCGAAGGTAAAGATGAGATGTTATGGTTAAAAGGCATGTATGACGACATGAAAGCCCAGGCGCGTAACGCACGCGTGGCGCTGCCGCCGTTTGATATGTTCTGGGCGTCCAACAACTACATTCGCTTCCCGATTCCGGAAGAGAATAAACAGTGGGTACGCTTTGCTGATTTCCGCGAGAATCCGCTGCTTAATCCGCTGGGTACGCCGTCCGGCAAAATCGAAATCTATTCTGATGCCATTGCCAAAATGGGCTACGAGGACTGTAAAGCGATCCCAACCTGGATGCCGCCTCACGAGTGGTATCGCGGGCCGGAAGCAGCGAAATACCCACTGTCGCTGAATACCGGTCACCCGATTAACCGTCTACACTCTCAGCTCGACAACACGCCGCTGCGTAAGAAGTATGCGGTAGCCGACCGTGAGGCTATCTGGATCCATCCGAAGGATGCGGCCGCGCGTGGTATTAGTGCGGGCGATCTGGTTCGTGCCTTTAACGATCGCGGGCAGATCCTGGTAGGGGCGGTGATCACTGATAACGTCCGTGAAGGGGTGGTGCGAATCAGCGAAGGGGCGTGGTTTGACCCGGCCGATCCGTCACAGCCTGGTTCGCTGTGTAAGAACGGTAACGTCAACTGTCTGACCTTTGACGTCGGTTCCTCCAGCCTGGCGCAGGGGAACTGCGGGCAGATGTCACAGTTGCAGATCGAGAAATATACCGGACCGGTGCTGCAAAACACCGCGCATAATGTGCCTGTAGGCGCATAATCGACAGCCGGTCATAACGAACGGCCCCTCTTGCCAGTGGTGAGAGGGGCCGTTTCTTTACCGTGCTGCGTTTAATCCTGGCTGTATACAGTTGCTGAACCCCGGTCGGGGCTTCTCACCCCTCCGCAGGCGTGCAATATGCGAAAAAAAAGCCCGTACTTGCATACGAGCTCTTCTTTGAATATGGCGGTGAGGGGGGCTGCCATATTTATGTCTGAATAAGGTTCAGTAGGTGTATATTCGCCAATGCCAGGCAAGGTACAGAATAAAAAACATCATGCTGCGCTGCCATATGGCGAGATGGGGATGTTTATGACAGAACTTCGTACAAGAACGGGGATTTTAGCCCGCGCTCTGGAGTTCTCTATCCTGACTGTTGCCCGTTCAGGGGAAATTCGTGGTGCTGAATGGGATGAAATTGATTTGAAGGCCAAAACGTGGATTATCCCGGCAGAAAGGATGAAAGCAAATAAAGAGCATAGTGTTCCGTTATCTGACGCTGCGGTGGCGCTGTTAAAGGCGCTTCCACGCTTTAAGGGTAATAATCTTGTCTTTCCGGAATGCCAGGTCTCACCATCCGGCAGTGCCTGTCGTAATACTTCTCCGTGATTACCGTAATGCCAGTGGCAATGTCGCCCCTGCGGATCGGTCATCTCCCGCAGGCTGCCGTGTTCATCGTAGTGGAACAGCCAGGTTTTATTACCCGGCCCACTGTTCCACAATATTGCCAACCGGGCTGTAGCTTTGTCCGTGCTGAAAACCAGCCCCGCTGTGGCGTGTTGTTTCCCGGCCCAGCGCGTCGTGGCTGAATAACAGGGATTAGATGTGCTCGGTCCGCCAAAGCTATAATGTTTAGTCTTACCCCATACGCTCAAATAGTGAATATTACATGAAACTATTATTTAATATTATTAAACTCTATCAATAGTATAATTAGAAGCTAATAATTCTATATAACTATCATTTCCTGTAATAATGTAATGTTTAAGTCCTAATCTATTTATTGGGTCGTAGGTGTGTTTTTTTTCTTTCAAAGAATCAGAATTAATTACTTCATAAAACCCAGATTCCATTATATTCTTATTGGGAATTATATGGAATTCATTATGATTTGATTCATAAAAATTCATTGTTATACATTTCACCTCGGCTACAGTATAGAAATTCATTTCTACTTTAAAATAGCTATTGTTGTCATTTTTATTTGATTCTATACAGTCTAATGTGATTTTAACCGTCCCTGGCTCTAGATAATTTAATTGAAGGTATGTTGTTGAAATTCTAAAGTTAATTAATTTGGGTTCTAATGTGAGCATTTAAAATACCTCTGCCATCATGGGCAACTGGTTATGGTTTCAATGATTCCTGTACCATCTTTATTATTAGTGATATTAATGGCCTTAGATGGCTCTCTCTGTCCACTCATCAGCGCCTGCAATTATTGCACAGACTGTGAGAAATAATATATCGGATAATTTATGTTTAACCTTTCCTATTGCCGTGTATCTGGAATAACAGAAATATAATCAAGCAAACTGAATACTCATCTGGCGTCCTTTTTATCTTTTGAGAGATTCCGTTGCTTAAATTTTAATCATTTGAGGGCGCTATAACCAGACTGAAAATTGTGATATACATCACGATTTTCGCGGTATTTCCCTGACGCTAAATCGGCGTCACCCCCTTTTGTTATATGAGGCAATGTAAGATGCTGCACATAATGTGTAAGCTTTATTTAATTCGATGTTTTCTCTAATTGTTATCACATTCACTGTGCCTAATATTTTAAATACTCTTTTAGTAACTGTTTGATATCATAGTCGCCATAAGGAGATAAATCTGGTATGGTCTTTGCCTCTTCTGATGTTATAGGTGTTTCATTTCCCCATATGTCAACTTTTTTACACCACTTATCAATGCCATATGTGAAATATATATGCTCTAGGTGGGTTGGTGTATAGTTATTTTGATGGCCTATAATCCGATAATCACTTTCATTATAAATTTTTCTGTCAAATAGGCCATAAGTGTCAATTACGATTGGTGAAAAGAGCCTTTCTGAACTATTGATAGTCTGTTCGTCTATGCTTGGCTGGTTTGAACTATAATTAAAAATTTCAACAAAATGCCCTGTCATTATTTTTGATATTATCCGCCCGAAAAAATATCTCTCTTCATTTTGTTGAAAGCAGAATATGTCACCGGGTTTAATGAAACGAAGCATTGTTCTTGGTTTTTTATTCCAACCCCAAAATTTAAAGTTACTCATGGACATGTATCCTTTTTACTGTTATAAGCATTTTTGAATGCTTTAGCTCTTGGGTCTATACGTAACTTATTGAATGAATTTATTTTGTTTCCTCTATTTGTTTCTGATACGGCTTTATTCCAAATGCCAGTTTTAGTCCATACTTCTCTATGTAATACTGTTCATATCCTCTTGCATTTCCATAGGTTACATTTGAATCCAAAACTTTCATTTTTGCACCTTTCGTTAATCGACCAGTACTGATATGTTCTGCGGTTCTTCGATCAACATCATTTGTAATGCCGATATAATATGGTTCAGTTGCTCCTTGGTCAAATAATCCATAAACATTATAACCTGCTGCGTTAACTGAAACTAAGCCGAAAGGATCAATCCAGCTTAATGGATTATGAATATATCCGTATGGCCTTATTCCTCCCTTCAGCCCTGAGGGGGCAGGCGAAACATATCATCCCGTCTCTGCATCATAGTGCCGGAGCCAATTATAGCGTAATCCAAAATCCGGGAAGGTAAGAAGATCTTTCCCGGCTTTTCGTTTAGTTATTTTTTGATGACAGTAGGTCGGATGCGCGATTTAACTCATACTCTAAAACATCATCATCCCTTCTATAAGTCAACGCTCTTATCAAAAAGGGTGCAGCTTCTTGAAACGCTCCAATCTCAATAAGCAAATCCCCAAGGCATACTAATGATTTAACCAGTGTCACGGTATCTTTTTCACTCTCCGCCTGAGCAATAACACATCCCAATTTTTCACGGCCTTTATCCAACTTACCGTAATCTAACAATAAAAGTGCTTTTTGAAATTCAAGTTTGGCTTTCATATCATCCTCCTTTACATCCGTATCTTTTAGCAAAATTCCTTGATGAACCAGGAATATTATGCTGCTCCATCATATTTTTTATATTGCTTTGAAGATCAGATTTATTGAAATCAGGGTTTTGTTTAAACCAATCTTTCCACTTCTCATTCCAGCCAGCACCATGAATTTCAGAATGCTGAGCATTAGGAATTTTAGAAATCTGCCGATGAATATAATCGGTCGGATTTGATATTCCAGCATTTTTCATTTGAGCCATAAAAACAGGATCATTCATCATTGCCTGAGGAATCAAATGATGATCTCTCATTGAAGCGGGGCCATAACGATCTCGCCAAGTTGGTGTTGTCCTAGACATACCGCCGGCGGTTGTTCCCGTGGTTAACCCTAACGGGTCGATCCAAGTGAGGGGGTTAGGCGCATACTGATATAAGTTTAACCCACCAAGTAGCCCTATCGGATCCGGCGAAACATACTGTCCCGTCTCTGCATCATAGTACCGAAATCGGTTATAGTGCAATCTGGATTCTTCATCCGCATACTGCCCCGCAAAGCGCCACGGACAGTGCGGTGCCGTATCATCATCATTAGCCGCGCTTAGTCCGCCGAAGCGATACTGTTCAGCCTTACCCCACACGCTCAGCTTCTGCGCCCGGACCACTTCGCCGGTTTCCGTCAGCAGTTCTCTCGGGGTGCCCATATGGTCACGGACCACATAGTGTAGTTGCCCGTTTTCATATCTGGCTCCCGGCGTCAGGGCTCCGGGTTCGTACAGCCAGTAGACGCTGCTCTCCACGGCGGCGGTGCCGTCGGCGTAAACCGGCGTTTCCGCCACCAGCAGGTCGCCGCTCCACTGGTAATCGTAACCCGCGATACCCAGCGTGGCTCTTTCCCGGCGCTTGCTGAGCCGGCGGCCAAAGGCGTCGTAGGTATAGTGCCAGCGTTCGCCCTGTGGGGTGATAAGCTGTATCAGTTGCCCCATACCATCCCAGCGGTAGCGCCACCGCTGTGGCCGGAAGCCGTCAGACAGAACCGTTTTTTCCACCAGTCTGCCGCCTTCATCATAGCGGTAGCGGTTGTTTCCCCGTTTGGTGACACGGCCATGTTCCTGCTCCTGCGCCGTAAACTGCATGAGGGCATCCGGAAGGTTGCGGGTCTGACCGTGGTGGCGGATGTTCAGATTAATGTCGTAGCCGAAATGTTCCTGCCGGGGGAGCTGCCGTGTGCCGCCTTCGGCAAGGGTTATCTGGTCGTTAGTGTCATAGCGGTAAGTGGTGGTTCCCCAGCGGTTGTCACTGACCCGGGTGAGGTTCCATGCCCGGTCGTATTCCTGGCGACGCCAGATGTCCATAGGCCAATCCGTGGTGCCGGATTCATGGTGTCCGGCCCACTGTTCCACAATATTGCCGGTGGGGCTGTAGCTTTGCCCGAACTGAAAACCGGCCCCGCTGTGGCGTGTTGTTTCCCGGCCCAGCGCGTCGTGGCTGAATAACAGGGGCAGGTGGTCGTTAATCTGCCAGTGGGTCATCCTGCCCATCACGCCGTGGGTGAACTGCACCGCCACGTCATCCAGTTGCCAGGCAACGGGCCTGCCGCTCAGTGGGTCGTAGCGGTGCGCCACCCGGCGACCGTTAAGGGTTTCAGCAATAACCTGACCGTCGGTGTCGTACTCAAATTCCACCCGTGAATCCGGGGTACAGGCGCTGATAAGGTGAAATTCCGCATCATAACGGAAGTCGGAGGTGGCGATTATCTGCTCCGCTTCCTCCCGCCGTTGCCTTACCTGTCGCTGAAGAAGCCGGTCACCGCTGTCATAATATTCACGGATAATATGGTTGTCAGGATAGTGTGTGGCAGTACGCCGCCCGGCGGCATCGTACTCATAATGCAGCGTCCGGCCACTGAAATCCGTTTCACTGATAAGCTGACCGGCAGCATCCAGGGTGTAAGTCCAGCGTTCTCCGGCGGCATTGATAACCTGCTTCAGCCGGGTGAGGCCGTCATAAATAAAGCGGTAGCACTGCCCGTCAGGACGCGTCAGTGTTTTCAGCAGGCCAAAGCTACCGTACTCATAGTGCGTGGTTTTTCCTTCACCGTCGGTAAAGCTGGCAACCTGTTTTCCGGTACTGTGATCATATTGTTGTTCCACGCCGTCCGGCAGGGTGAGGTGCGTAACACTCCCGGAGAGGCTGGCGTGTTGGTTACTGTGGCGGTAAGTGGTTTTTTGTTGTAACGGATCGCTGACGGTCAGCAGGCGTCCAATTATATCCTGCTCGATCCGGATTTCACCCTGAGCCGGATCTTCAATGCAGTTCAGCCGGTGCAGGGGATCGTAGCCATAATGCCAGGTCTCACCGTCCGGCAGTACCTGCCGTAATACTTCGCCGTGGTCACCGTATTCCCAGTGACGCTGCCGCCCCTGCGGATCGGTCATCTCCCGCAGGCCGCCGTGTTCATCGTAGGTGAACAGCCAGGTTTTATTACCCGGCCCCTGAAAACGGGTCAGATTACCGTGGGCATCATACTCATAGTGCAGCATGATCCCCCCCGGCAATGACAGCCGGGTGATGTCACCGTAGAGGTTATACTGCCATGTGGTGGTTCGCCCCAGCGCGTCGGTCTGAGACTGCCGTTTACTGTGCGCCCATTCCGTTAGTGTTTCCCTTCCCAGAGGGTCTGCCTCACGAACGACCAGGCCGTCATCGTTATACCAGTAGGTTGTGACGCCGCCTTCCGCGTCGTGATAGCGGCTTTTGCGTTCCGCATCGTCGTAGGTAAAACGGTCGTTGAAGTAGCCTTCCGGCGTGCGGGTTTCTGTCACCCGTCCCTGTGCGTCGTAGAACAGATCCACCTGCGTACCGTCGGCATCCCACCAGTGCAGCATCCGGTTTTCCGGACTCCAGGTGTAACCCTTGTGACTGAACTGAAATGTGTCGCATTCTGCCAGCATTCCCCGGTCATCATACTGACAGGTGACCAGTCGCTGGATCTTTCCCTGCGAATGGAGGTCTATTGCGGTAACTCGCCCGTGCAGACTGCTCAGCGTCAGTTCATAGCCGTCGCTGTGCCGGACGCAGGCCAGTTGCCCATGCTGGTAAACGAAGCTGATGGTGTTGCCATAGCCGTCACAGATCGCGGACAGGCGGCGTATTGTCCCGTTGATTTCGCCAAAAATCAGCGTCTGGCGGGCCTGACGGTCAAACACGGTGAGTTGATTGTGAATATCACCGGAGAGCACGTAATGGCCCATGTGACTGTTAACCGCGTTTCTTAATTGTCCGTCGTGGGGCAGGGAGTAGACCAGCGTGACGCCTTCATGATCGGTAAAACGGATAGTTTTTGCGTCCAGCTCCAGAAAACGCGACCATTCGTCCATCCATTTGGGTCCGAACAGACCACAGACCTGTGAACTGGTGCGGTGAAAGCGGGAGAGGCTGAGCGGTAACGTACCGGGGAGTGAGAGCACCGAAAGATGCTGGAGAAAATCGCCGGTAACGATATCGACAGGTTCACCCGGCGTACTACAGTTACGAGTGCACTGGCTATTAGCTTTATTGTTTTTAGGTGTTTCCCCTTGAACAGGAAATTGCCCTCCTGGAGCATTTGGGGTTTTTACGGCGGTACTGGCAGCGGCACCTGCGTCTTCCACTGCGTTTGTGGTTTTTGCAGCAGCGGCGGCGGTTTCTGCCGACCGTGTTGCTGCGCCGGCTTCTTCTACTGCCATTTGGGGGCCATTTCTTGCCAGCAATGCGCCCCCCAGCAAAGAACCGATAACCAGTTCACTTCCTTTAACCTGGTCAGTATTCAGCGTTTTCCATGTTTCCGCCGCCTCTCCGCCCACTTGCTGGATAGCTGCATCAGATGCGCCAGGGACCCGACTATAAATATCGCCTGCGTGTAGCATCGCAGCGATAAGCTCACTGTTCATTACTCCGTCAGGTGTATCGTCAGTGACAAAATCAGACACAACATCTTTAATTTTTTGTGTCGCTGCTCTTCTGGACTCCGCTTCCTGAACATAGGACTCGCCGAGCATTTCCAGGAAACCTTTTTCTTTCGCTGTTTCCGGGACAACTGGCGGATTTGCCCCCGTCACCGGAACCTGAGGTATGGCGGGCTGGCCGCAGATAACGCCGGGGGTATTTTTGTTATTCATCCAGCATATATCGCCGTTCCGTAGTATTGGAAAACCACCGGCGGTGACGCTGGCGCTGTGCTCCAGGGGTTCACAGATGCTCCCCACGGTTCCGCTTTTTATGCCGCCGGCAACACCCGGTTCATCTCCTTGTGTCATCGGGGCAAAACTCTGGTCCATTACCACCAGAGGGGTATTGTTTGTCCTGACGGTCGGTACCGGGAGCACGGCCTGTAACAGTTGTGCAGTGACTGGGTAGGGGATCGGGGGCGTGGAGTCTCCGCGTGGCGTTTTACAAACATCCGGACTGAGCGATACCATCGTCCATTGCGGACTCTGGCTGGCAGTGGTGTTTTCGGCCATTATTTTTCTTCCTGAACGGGATTTGTCACGTAACGCGCCTCTATGACGCGTATCGGGGCGTGGGTGCTAATGAGGTATCGCCAGGTGATAGACAGTGTCATTTTGTCTAAATCCAGGATAAGGGTGTCTGCATTCATCCACTGGGGGATCAGGGTTCCGTCCGTCATGCGCAGTAACACTGCTGCTCTGTGTGGTGGGGTTTGAACGGTTATCCGGCCCTTGGGATGCAATCCCTGTAGCTCAAAGCGCAGTCCTGAAGAGGGCCAGGGTATTTGTTGATCCAGTGGCGCACCATTCCAGTAACCAAAATCGAAGTCTCCCGGTAAACCAGGGGGTCGAGAATCCAGCCAGTGTTGATTGTAGGTTCCCGCTTTTCTCAGCCTTGGCTCCCAGCTACGGGCTAAAAATCCCGTTCCGGCAGGTTGAAATTCAGGCGCAGATGGATCCAACCTGCCATCCAGACAGCGTTGAAATTCATTTAGTGTGAAAGGATGGTCCGGATTCATGATCTGTGGAGCGGGGACGCGTGTCAGTCGGGTAGCATCAACGTACCAGCGTTCTGTATATCCTTGTCCCTGTGGATTGGTTACACACACGGTGTGGGCGAGCGGCGGGCTATCAGTCTGTGGGTGTTCGGCTTGTTGACGGGCAGTAAGCTGATTTTTCGCGGGTACATTTCTGGCGGCATCACTCTCTTTCTCGATTCGACACTCCCCGCCAAAGGCATATTGATAATCCAGGGGGAGAGTAGTGAAGGGGGTGGGATCTGAAAGCGACCATTGTCCGGTCAGGGAGTTACGGAGCAGAAATCGCTCACCAATGACATGAAGTCGCTTATCCAGTAAAACTTGCCCCTCTGGAGTAATAAGCTGAATACCGACATCAACATCTGTTGCGGGAATGTCAGCAGGAGCATTGACGGTTGCGTTGAGAATAACGTCACAAAGCGGCTTGAAGGGAGCCAGATCGTTTTCCTGTAAGACTCTGGAAGCGTTGAGTTCACCTTCATACTCATCCGTCAGGCACAGAGGTATGGGGGGATTTATCAGTGGTTGTGCCTGGAAAATGCCTTCGGCGCATTGCTCCAGCGAAAAGCCAACCTTCAATGCAACAACGTGATATGTCTCATCCTGCTGATCGAGCATTCTGTACTGCATCACGGAGAAGGGAGTGAGATTGCGAAATTCCATTTCAGCGCCTCAGTTGATGTCCACTGGCATACCGTTAATTTGGACTGGCCCCTTGGCACTAAAGTCAAAGGCGGTTCCGATGATGGTGATCACTCCGGAAGCATCCATCGTGATGGAGCTGGCCCCGCAGGTGAAAGTAATGGATGTGGTGGAACTCACTGTCAGTGGTCCACCTACGGTGACTGACTTTAACAGCCCAACCTCTTCGGTCTGCGCCAGAGCGACGGTGGTATTCATCTCCCCGACAACGGTTGTCTGATAGGCCCCTCCCACGGTGACTGATTTCAATAACCCAACAGTCTCCCTGCTAGTCAGGCCGGTAAATTCTTTTTTATTTTTCAGCGTGGTGGTTCTCTGATTGCTCAGAACGACCTGCCGTAAATTGTGACCAATCAGTACATTGCGGTCTTTTTTGATTCTGACTTTTTGATCGTTGCCGATATTTTCCGTGTGATCGTGGAGCACCGTCGTACGACGGTCGTGTAATACTTTGGTGTCCATGTCTTTCTGAGCGTGCATGGACAACAACTCATTATCCGTACTATCTTCAAACATCAGTTCGTTATATCCGCTTCCCTGATATGTTTTTGAACGGATAGCCATCTGTGTTTTGGTTCCGGGCAGATCGCCTGGAGAACGGTTAGTCTGGTGGTAGGTTCGTCCCATAATGATGGGCTGATCTGGGTCGCCATTGAGGAAATCAACGATCACTTCCTGCCCGACGCGTGGGATAGCCAGATGACCAAACCCGGCACCGGCCCATGCTTGTGATACCCGTATCCAGCAGGAGCTGTCCTCATTTTTCTGATGATATCTGTCCCAGTGAAATTTCACACGAACCCGACCATGCTCGTCGCAGAAGATTTCTTCTCCTTCAGGACCGGTGACAATTGCGCTTTGCGGGCCATCAACTCTGGGTTTGGGTAAAGGTTGTGACCGCCAGGTTCGATCCGCAGGTATTACAGTAAAATCGTTGGTGAGTGAGGTTCCCTGCCCTTGACTGCCGTGCTGTGCTTGAGGTTGTATACCCGTCAGCGTACTACCCACCACTTGCCACTCTCGGTTAAGGTCGGTTGTTGGGTGTCCTGACAAGGTAAAACGTGTACCAGGCCATAGTTTTGGGGAATTACTGGCACAAGTGGCCGTTTCAGCACTGCTGCGCCAGCCATCCATTTTATAGCGGGCAAAATCTTGACCGTGTTGTTGATCTTTAAAACGGCCCGGATAATCAAACAGTTCGTACTGTGACCTCTGGCCGTTAAGATTGTCGGCTTTATGAGTATAGAGTCCTGGCCAACCAGGGACTTTAAAGGTGTAGTCCTGACTCTGTACTGAAGAGTGTGTGACAGTGGCTTCATAGCGGAACACACTAATGGATTCAGGGGTGACTTCCATTGTTGCGTTTGGGTTAAATAGGAGTGGGGTGGATATGGAGTGCAATCCGGCAAAATTGTCGCATAGGGTCAGCGTCTGATGCGGCCCATTAGCACCTGGAGACAGATTTTCAAAAAAGAAGATTCCTTCCTCAGACCACAATCGTGTCAGAAAAGCGAGATCTGACTCATTATATTGTACGCAGAATTCACGTGGCGGGTGGTTTTCATAAAAGTGAGACTTCCACTCTGTTACGCCATTTTCTCTCAGTAGAATATCGGAGATGGTCTGGATGTCCTGTTGCTGGAAAATACGGAAGTTCTTGCGCAAACTACAGCGCCAAAGTGGAGGGGAAATGGTCAGATGATAATTTGTCTGCCATCCATTATTATTTCCCAGGACCATTGCAGTGACAATGCCGTTGATATAGCGTTGTGGAATATTACCTTGCCAGATAGTCAGAACGACATTTTTTTCCAGAAAATCCGAAGCGACTAGATTTAATTTAGTACTGGAAACATTTACGTCCATCACAAACGGACCAGAGTATTGCTGGTAAAGAGTGAAATCTACCACGGCCAGTGCTGTATCTTCCTGACCATCAATATTTAACGTAAAACGCAGTCCTTTTAATGACATATGACCTCCCTAAGGACGGAGAAATACCCGTATTGTTGATGAGTTACATGATATAGACGATGTAACTCATGAATTAAGGTTCGTTTGATATGGGAGCGATGAATGAGTGATAATAAAAATAGAATATTTTCCGAAGAGAATTACTTGCAACTTTTTTGTGACAATTCTCTTTCTTTTTTAGCTTCCAGTATCAGACGTAAAGTGCGAAGGAATGAAATTATTCTATAAAATGAGTTGCTGTTTATAGTATATCGACATAAATACAAAACAAATAATTGTAAAAAAAATGTATTAAGCTCTCTCATTAACTGATTAAATTCTGAGTTTTGTATAAGTATTGAAAAAATACCAGCCAATGACAATGATATATTAAAAAGATAAAAATAGCGTATAAAGAACAATCCACTGGTATAGCCTCGTCCTAATCCATAAGGTATAAAAGCAACATATATACCTGCAAATGGGATAATGGATAAGCATAATATTGAGCTCACTTCAACGGGAAGGTTAAAGTGATATATTATCGATGTCCATCCCCATGGGGTCGAGGCTGCCAGTAACATAACGATAATCCCTATTGAAAAAGGGTTGGGACGTGAAAGTCTGAGCCATTGAAGATTGAGTGCATTTTCCTGCTCCGGGGTCGATTGTTTGAGTAACGCCGCCCCTCCATCTTTGATCAAGCAGTCCGTTTGTTTTCCTTCGTCAATTAATCGAAGGAACTGTGTGCCCAATAACACTCTCGTTATATTCATTTAATTAATAGTGTCCACGGACTGTAATAATCCAAAAATATATTCACCAGAGGTGCTAATACTTTCCGGGGAATGTATAACACCACTGACCGCACTACCAGAAACCGCCATTGCGCTGGTCATCGCACTAATGAGTTGTTTTATTAACTCTCCGTGAAATCCTTCTGTAGGATATCGTCTGGGATATTTTCCCGCGCGGACCATTGCTTTCATCGCTTTGTTAGATATTCCCGGGTTAAGTTGTTTTATGATAGCTTCAGTCAGACGAACCCTCTCCATTCTGGGATAACGCTTTAACCAGTCGATCACGTTCATTGAAGAGGTTGATTTCATCATTTTGTATGTCATGACCACTTCTTTTAGCGGACCGGCAAGCGAGACCAGTGAAATTAAATCGAGCGCAGTGGAGGTGGCCGTGTACCATCCCTGCCGATCAATCCAGTCAACATTTTGGGCATCGTTAAGTCCTATATCATACAAACGCCATAGGCCATTAGCACACTGCACTGCTGTGGCAATCGTTCCGGCAGTTGCCAATACAGCCAGAGGAGTACTCATTCCGCCCGTAAGCGGTACGGCTGAAAGAGAAGCAGCACATGCGACAGCTGTGAGTATACAGGCTCCGCAGGATAGTGCCGTTGACGCAATTTCTGCTCCAACTGATGGATCTTTTACGGCTTCTTTGACGCTTTTCTCCATCCCTTCACGAGATAAATGCGTGGTTTGAGTCACAATGATATGGGTTATTTGATTCAGTCCCGGAGTGGAGGAGCGTTTTGAGGGGCGAACTAAAAATGAGCGATAACCGTCGTTGTATATAATGCCTGCACCATAAAAATCACGCTGGCAGTCAAGTGCATCAGCCAGTGCGTCGAAATTAAAATCTGTCCCCTGAGTTTGCCCCAGCAAGCGAGACCACTCATATTCAGGCAAATCATTACTTTCAGGATTAAATAAATTAGGCACCTTGCCCTCACATTATCAATTCACTAACTGAATTAGTTGCAATGACCGTACAACGTTACGCTTGTTTTCAGGCACGCTACCGCCGAGGTTTCCGGCGTCTGCCATCTCCCGTATGCAAAACGTAACTCGGTACTGATACTGCTTGTTATGGCTAATGACTTTAAAAACAGCACCCTGCCATGACGGCAGAATGCTGCTGGTTTTGACTTATGCTTCCAGTGGTGCGCGCCAGTCATCAGCCCCTGAAGTACCGGCTGAAACGTGTTCCCACTCAATTTTGCGGTAAGCCAGAGAGACTTTTACCAGTTGAGTGAATTCACGTTTGGTGTCGTCCTGGCAGTGCGGCATGTGACAGTCGATATCCACAATGGTGGAGTCGGTCAGGCGGGTGGTGAAGAAATGTTCCTGCTTACCTTCCACGGAGGTGCGATACCAGTGCAGTTCGGTGGTTGGCAGCATTTCTCCGGAAGCCAGTGCGTTGTACAGCAGTGGAACCGCTTTGTTCAGCGCCACGGTGAAGATAAACGGCTTGTGAGAACGCTGGCCACTGGGCTGACCTGATTGCGGATCGGTCGGGACGGTGACGTTGTGGCTGAATTCCTGCACCAGCATCTCGTCTTCATGGCCCTGAACGTAGATATTGCCGACAGATTCAGCAGTAAATGCGCGATCGGTAATCAGTCCCTGAGTTTGTCCTTTAATTGAGATGTAACACGGTGTTGGCATTTCCTTAACTCCTTTGCATTATTTATATTTATGCTAATTCCCATCAGCACGTTCAATATTTCTTAACAAACACAAAAGCATTGCTCACGCCAATACTTTTGTGTTTGTCCCTGAGTCGCATTCGTTGTGCGGTCGGTAAAAATGATGGTGCTTTTAAATTCATTGTTCATTAGTTCCGCTGCTTCTCTTTTATCTTTCAGCCATAGGTTGTTCTTGAATTAATGTTATTTAATCCATTTTTCTCCTGCGCTATAAAGTCAAAATAACCATTCATTTATTTTTGTGATGTAATCCTTGTTCGTATTTACTCTAATCATTGTAATTAAACTTTTTCTTATATATTCAGTTAAAACATGTGGTTGTATTGTGTTTTTTTTTGTTTGTATTTAATTCTGCATATACCATATCCCAGATGAAATACTTGATTATGTGTCATTCGTCACGTCGGTGTGTATTATGTGTCGAAGATTAGGAAAATTGTTTTAAAATCTCATTCAGGGAGTATGATACTCCCTGATCGATGTTTTTGTCATGGCGGATTTTTATTTCCGTTGCTGGCTATTGTCTTTATGGATAATTCTACCATTAATGGTCTGAATAAATATCTATCATCATTTTATGGAATATATACATGAGCAATCATAATGACGGAAGTATAGCGCCTAAGGAACGTATTAATGTCCGCTATGTTCCAAGGACGGATGGTCAGGCGGCTGAAGTGGAATTACCTCTCAGTCTGCTGGTTACCGGGGATTTACTGGGAAGGCCGGATGACACCCCTCTGGATGAACGCCAGCCAGTCGCTGTTGACCGAAATACATTAAACGCAGTACTGGCCCAGTCTGGCATTGAACGGAACGTTTCCGTGCCGTCGGTGCTTAGTGAAAAGGCTGGCGCGCGTATGGATATCAGCCTGAAAGTCAATTCGATGGCGGATCTCTCGCCGGACAGCATCGCCAGCCAGGTGCCTGAGCTGAAAAAAATGCTGGAGCTTCGTGAGGCGCTGGTTGCCCTCAAAGGGCCGATGGGCAATATCCCGGCATTTCGCGCTCAGTTGCAGGCACTTCTGGATAACGAGGAAACCCGCGAACAGCTGATTCAGGAACTGGGGCTGGCCAGCCAGAAATAACTTTGCACAAGGATTTCACTATGTCTTTACAGGAAGAAGTTGCTCCCGTCAGTGACGCGCCAGAGGCAGGAACGTCATTGCTGGACAATATTATGGCACAAAGCCGTTTCCAGCCTGAGTCTGAAAGCTATGGTATTGCCCGTCAGGGCGTGACCGCATTTATCTCGGCCCTGCTGCAGAATGAAGCTGAGTCAGTCGACATTCTGGCGGTTAACGCCATGATTGCGGATATTGACGAGCGGACAAGTCGCCAGATGGATTTGATCCTTCACGACCCGGTGATTCAGGAACTGGAATCACTGCTGCGCTCCCTGAAATTGCTGGTTGAGCGTACCGATCCGCGCGAAAACATTAAAATTTATCTGCTGCACGCCACCAAAGAAGAGTTGCTGGACAACTTCGAGTTCGCCCCGGAAATCACCCAGTCTGGTTTCTATAAGCACGTTTACTCCAGCGGCTACGGCCAGTTCGGTGGTGAGCCGGTTGCAGCCGTTATTGGCAACTATGCGTTTAAAAATAACGCCGCGGATCTCAAATTGCTGAAGTACGTCAGTGCGGTCAGCGCAATGGCGCATGCGCCATTCCTGTCATCCGTTGCGCCGGAGTTTCTCGGTCTGGATTCCTGGACTGAGCTGCCGGGCATTAAAGATGTTGGCGCGATTTTTGAAGGTCCAGCCTATACCAAATGGCGCGCATTGCGCGAGTCAGAAGACTCCCGGTATCTCGGCCTCACTTCCCCACGTTTCCTGCTGCGTCAGCCATACGCGCCGGGCGACAATCCGGTGAAAAGTTTCAATTACCGGGAAAATGTCAGCCGCAGTCATGATGATTATTTGTGGGGGAATACGGCATTCCTGCTGGCTGCCAATATGGCGGACAGCTTTGCGAAGTACCGCTGGTGCCCGAATATCATCGGTCCGCAGAACGGCGGGGCGGTTAAAGATCTGCCGGTTCATCTGTATGACGCGATGGGACAGCTGCAGGCTAAAATTCCGACCGAAGTACTGATCACTGACCGCCGTGAATTTGAGCTGGCGGAAGAGGGGTTCATTACTCTGACCATGCGTAAGGGCAGTGATAACGCTGCCTTTTTCTCGGCTAACTCGGTACAGAAGCCAAAAGTATTCCCCAATACCCCGGAAGGCAAAGAAGCGGAGACCAACTACAAGCTGGGTACCCAGCTACCGTATCTCTTTGTTATCAGCCGCCTGGCGCACTACATCAAAGTTCTGCAGCGCGAACAGATCGGCTCCTGGAAAGAGCGTGGCGATTTGGAGCGCGAACTGAATACCTGGATCCGCCAGTATGTGGCCGATCAGGAAAATCCGCCAGCTGAAGTGCGCAGCCGTAAGCCGCTGCGTCAGGCGAAAATTGAAGTGCTGGATGTGGAAGGTGAACCGGGCTGGTATCAGGTGGCGCTCTCCGTGCGTCCGCATTTCAAATATATGGGCGCCAGTTTTGAACTGTCCCTCGTTGGCCGTCTCGACCGGGATTAATCACCATGACGGAACGGGATATCGGAATGCAGGGAAGTTTGTTTGAGCGGGTGGGGAATGCGGCCAGATCGTCGCGCCGCTTACCGTCGCCAGGGCAGTTGTTACAGTCCATCAGACGCAACCTGGAAAACGTTCTGAATACCCGTTCCGGCAGTTGCTATGGTTCGCCGGAGCTGGGCATTCCTGATCTGAATGATGATGCATTGGTCTCCAGTGATTTCCGTCAGGAAATTGGCCGAGGAATTCGTGACTGCATTCTCCGTTACGAACCCCGACTCTTTGATGTGACGGTAGATGCCGATTCACCGGATGTCAGTGCTCCGCAGGAATTACGTTTTCATATTGTGGCGCAGGTGAGTTTTAACGATGCCAGTGATCTCCTGGAGTTTGAGATCCTGCTGGATAACCGCCAGCGCTACCGGGTGGAGTGACAAAATGGCTTTTGAGGAACGTTACTACCGGGAAGAGCTGGATTATCTGCGCCAGTTAGGCAAGTTGCTGGCAGAGGATAAACCCTATCTGGCCCGTTTTCTGGCGGAAAAGGAAGGCGATCCGGACGTGGAGCGTCTGCTGGAAGCTTTTGCTTTTCTGTCAGGGGGGCTGCGGCAAAAACTGGAAGATGAATTTCCGGAGTTTACCCATGGGATTATCCGGATGCTCTGGCCCAATTACCTGCGTCCGGTTCCATCGATGACGGTGGTTGAATACAGACCCGAAAACAACCTGAAAGCGCCAGTACAGGTTTCACGTGATGAACTGGTCACTACACGCCCAAATAACAACCACTCATCTGGACATAAAGGGGCAATAACAGATGAGGAAGATGCTTTTGTTCCTGTCTGTCATTTTACTCTGGCGCGGGATATGTGGTTGCAGCCGTTGCAACTCCTTGATGTCCGTAACGCCAGTACCTTAAAAGAGGGCATTGTTGATATCGATTTTTACAGGGATACGGGAGTAGCTGCCGGAACGGTAGATTTGAATAAACTCACTTTCTGGCTGGGGAACGACGATGACTATACCCGGCATCAGCTCTATCTGTGGTTCAGTGAACGCCTGATGGATGCGGAATTGATTGCGGGTGAGCGTCGCATTGCGTTACCAGAACTGTGGCTGGGAGCCGCCGGGTTTGAACGTGGTGATGCACTACTGCCGTGGCCTAAAAACGTTCACAACGGCTACCGTGTGCTGCAGGAGTATTTTTGCTACCCGGAAAGCTTTTTTTTCTTTCATCTGCGGGATGTCGCGGCATTACCGGAAGATTTTCCTGCGGGTTCTTTTACATTGCGCCTGCATTTTAATCAGCCGTTGCCGGTGGATATCAAACTGCGCGAGAGTTCATTGCGGCTTTACTGCATACCTGCCGTCAACCTGTTTGTTCACCATGCGGAACCGGTCAGGCCGGATGGAAGTACGCCGCAATATCCGCTGAAAGCCAGCCATCAGCACCCGGATGCTTATGATATTTTCCGGGTTAAATCTGTGGCGGGCCAAAGCGCGGAGACAGATGAGCTCTCTGTAAAAGGGAAGAAAACCCGGTCCTGGCCAGAGTTTGAAAGTTTCAATCACCAGCTTGAATACAGCCGCCAGCGTGAGGTGGTGTACTGGCACCACCGGACAAAAACGTCCCTGTTTCATCGTGGCCTTGAGCATGCCATCGCCTTTGTTCACGCCGATGGTAGGCTGCCTGAGCCGTCCATGCTGGAGGGCGAGGTCATTACTGCTTCGCTGGTCTGTACTAACAGGATGCTGCCTGCGGAGCTGCACACTGGCGATATCTGCGTGGCTGTGGGGAAAAACCCGGCCGTAGCCAGCTTCAGCAATGTCACGCGCCCGACGCGGCCATTGTACCCGGTCACGGATGGCGATATGCACTGGTCACTGATTTCCAGTATGAACCTGAATTATCTCTCTCTCCTGGACCGTGATGCGCTGGTACAGATCCTGCGTACTTTCGATTTACCCGGCATCCATCATCCACAGCAGGCCCGGTTGTCACAGCAAAAACTGGACGCAATTGAGAAAATGGAAACTAAACCGGTGGATCGGTTGTTCAAAGGCGTTCCGGTAAGGGGGCTTGCGACCTCGTTGTGGATCAATCCGGCACCCTTTATCTGCGAGGGTGAGGTTTATCTGTTAGGTGTCGTGCTGTCTGAGTTCTTTGCCCTGTACGCCAGCATCAATTCATTCCACTGCCTGAAAATTATCAATACAGAAAGTCAGGAGGTCTGGGAATGGAAGAGCAGCGGCCAGCATGCCCTGATGTGATATTTCCGGCAGATGTGCGCGGCATCAATTTCTATACCCTGCTGGAGTCGCTCTATCGACGCTACGGTGAACCGGGCAGTGAACCTTCTCTGCGTACCGAGCCGAAAGATGAGGTGGTGCTGTTTAAATCTGATGCCAGCATTGCGTTCCCTGGTAGTGATTTAACATCGCTCACGCGCAGAGATAACGGGCAGTTCACGCTGACCTCAACATTTCTCGGCTTTTCCGGCAGCCAGTCGCCGCTTCCGGGTTATTACCTCGACCGGATGGCGCAGGAGTCCGCACAGAACGAAGAAGGGCTGAAAGATTTTCTGGATCTGTTCAGCCATCGCTGGACGCAGTTTGCTTATCACGCCTGGCGTAAGTACCGCTACTACATCTGTTTTCGCAATGGCGGGACGGATGTCTTTTCACAGCGTATGTATTCCCTTGTCGGGCTGGGTAACCGCAGTGCACGCGACAGGCTCGCCATCAACCACAGCAAAATGCTGGCCTATGCCGGAATACTGGCGACGCCGGGGCGTTCGCCGGATGTGGTATGTAATCTGGTATCCCACTGTTTTGATTTGCCGGATGTCACGATTGAGAGCTGGCAACTGCGCAAAGTGGCGATCGAGCCGTCAGAGCAGAACCGGGTGGGGGTACGTAATCCGAAGATACGAACCGACGGACATGTCGCCGGACGCTCTGTGCTGGGCGTCAATTTCACACTCGGCGCGCGGGTACCGGATCGCAGCGGTAAATTCCTGCTGCGGATTAACGGCCTGGATATTGCGCGTTACCTGTCGTTTTTACCGGATGGGGATGATCATCAGGCGCTGAAAATGTTTATTTCGTTTCTGTTGCGTGACCAGCTTGCCTGGGATCTGCAATTGGGTCTGGCACCGGAGCAGGCCAGAAGGATGCGGCTGGGGGATAAATCGTGTTCCCGTCTGGGACGGACCAGTTTTATTGGCCAGCCGGTGGCTTCGCCTTCCGTCACTCTCCACATCAGGGAATAAATTACATGGAGTCATATATGGCTGAGGAAAAATCACAGTCTTCCACACTGTCGCTGACGCTTCAGGTAATGAACGGCAATGAACTGGAAAGCGGTCGCGCCGCAAAATGCCTGTTTTCCGGTGACGGCGGCGAGATAGGCCATGCGGAAGGGTGCCACTGGCCGGTACAGGATCGGGCCGGTTCGGTTGCCGGGCGCGCCTGCGCCATTGTGCTGCATGACGGCGCTTTCTGCCTGCGCAGCCTGATGCCGGGGCTGATGATAAACCTGGCGCCAGTGGCCTCCGACGCTGGGCTGGTACGTCTGCGTCAGGGGGATGAAATCAGTCTGGGCGCGCTGGCATTAAAAGTCTTTCTGCACGAAGGCAAACGCATCAGCTATGACGAGCAGATGGCGACGCCGGAAAGCATTGTGACGCAGGGTGACGGTCTGGTGGAGGCGCTGATTTCTACCGACGGCCAGCCGGAATATCCGGGGCTGCAGCAGCGTCACCAGCTGACGTCCACGGTGGTCAACAGCTTTTCCTCCGACCCTTTACAGGTGTTAGAGAGTGAAAGTCTGACCGCCGCACCGGCGACTTACGGGCAGCGGACCGTGCCGTTGTCGGATCTGCAGGCCAATGGTGGACTGGACACCTCTTTTATGGATCTGCCCCCGGTATATGCGGACCCGCGTGATGAAGATGAGTTTACTGCGGCGCAAACGGCGCAGAAACATCTGGCGGTAACGCCGCTGCTGCGTGGGCTGGGCAGTTCGCTCAGCGTGCACAATTCGCAGGACGCCGACGCCTTTCTGGAAGAGAGCGGACGCGCCCTGCAGGCCGCGATTCAGGGACTGCTGGATTTACAGCACAGCCAGAACAGTCTGTCGGACAAACACCTGCGCCCGCTGGAAGATAACCCGCTGCGCCTGAATCTTGACTACGCCATGGCGCTGGAAGTGATGTTCGCCGAAGGCAAAAGTCCGGTGCATCTGGCGGCACCTGCCGCCATTCGCGAGAGCCTGCGTAACGTCCGCCACCACGAAGAGGCCAACCGGGCGGCGATAGCCGAAGCGCTGCGGGTGATGCTGGAGGCCTTCTCGCCGCAGAGCCTGCTGCGCCGCTTTGTGCAGTATCGCCGCAGCCATGAGCTGCGCCGGGAGCTGGACGATGCCGGGGCATGGGAAATGTACCGCCACTATTACGCCGAACTGGCTTCGGACAGGCAGCAGGGATTCGCCATGCTGTTTAACGAGGTCTATGCCCAGGTGTATGACCGGGTATTGCGTGAGAAGCAGCGGGAACCGGAAGCATGAGACGCTTTTTTGTCATGCTGATGCTGGCGCTCAGCGTCAGTGGCTGCACGATGACCAAAAAGATCGGCCAGGTGATTGCCGATCCCGGTATTCAGGTTGGCGATCTGAAACAGCAGTCTTCTGCGGTCACCCTCACGCTGCTGACCGAGCCGGACAGCAACCTGAACGGCGAGGGCGAGCCTGCCCCGGTTGATGTGCAACTGGTGTACCTGACCGATGACTCAAAATTTCAGGCGGCGGATTACGACCTGATGGCCTCCACGCCACTGCCGGAAGCGCTGGGGAAAAACTATCTCGACCACCAGGATTTTACCCTGCTGCCGGACACGCTCAAAACGCTGCCTGACGTGAGTCTGGATGCAAAAACACAGTTTATTGGCATCGTCGCCTATTTCTCCGACGACCAGGCCAGCGAATGGAAGCAAATCGTGCCGGTGGAAGGAACCGGGCATCACTACCGCCTGCTGGTGCACGTACGCCAGAACAGTATTGAAATGAAGACCGAGGACAAATAACGATGGCCACAATGAAAAACCGGGTGCTCTGGCAGGAAGGGATGTTTGCGCTGCCCCAGCACTTTCAGCAGCAGCAGCGCCATAACGACGCGATGCTGTGCGAGCGGCTGGATGCGCTGGGTGATTTTGCCTGGGGATTTACCGGGCTGTCACTGAATACTGAACTGCTGGCGCAGGGCAAGGTGATGATCGACCGGGCGGCGGGCTGTCTGCCGGACGGCACCGTGTTCCGCATTCCTGAACAGGATCTGCTGCCGCTGCCGTATCAGCCACGGGAACTCACCACACCGGAAAGCCAAGATATTTATCTGGCGCTGCCGGTCGCCACCCATACCATCAGCGAAGTACAGGGCATTCGCAGCGCGGGGCAGAGTTCGGAGCGATACAGCGTGGTGCACACCGATGTCCGCGACGTACACAGCAATGACGGCGATATGCAGTCGCTGACGCTGGGCCAGCTGGGGCCGAAAATCGTCAGTGGCGCAGAGGATCTCAGCGCGATGGTGGTGCTGCCGCTGTGCCGTATCCGCAGTTTTCAGGCCGGTGGCGCGCTGGTACTGGATGACGATTTCATCCCGACCTGCCAGACGCTGCGCGTCAGCCCGGTTCTGAACCGCTTTGTCGGTGACGTGCAGGGGCTGATCGCCACCCGCGCCGCCGATCTGGCGAAGCGTATCGGCTCGCCGGAGCAGAGCGGGATCGCGGACGTTGCCGAGTTTATGATGCTGCAGATGCTTAACCGCTGGCAGATGCATTTTTCGCACCGGGCGCGTCTGCATACCCTGCATCCGGAAACCTTTTATCTGGATCTGGTCAGTCTGCTGGGCGAGCTGATGACCTTTACCGAAAACAGCCGTCTTCCCTGCACCGTTGAACCTTATGACCATCGCGATTTGACGCAGTCTTTTAAAACGGTGATCCCGGAGCTGCGTCGGGCCCTCAATATTGTCCTGCAACCCCGTGCGCAGAACCTGCCGCTGATCTTTACCGAAGGCGTCTATCTGGCCACGGTCAACGATCCGGGTCTGTTGCAGTCCGGTGTCTTTGTGCTGGCGGTTCGCGCCCGGATGCCGCATGCCCAGCTAATCCTCCAGTTTACCCAGCAGTCGAAAATCGCCGCCACCGACAAAATCCGCAATATGGTCAGCGTGCAGGTGCCGGGCATTCCCCTGCGCGCGCTGCCGGCGGCCCCCCGTCAGTTGCCGTACCACGATGGCTATGTCTACTTTGAGCTGGAGAAAGGCAGCTCCGCCTGGCAGGACGTGGTGAAGGCGGGCGCGCTGGCGATGCATATTTCCGGGACCTTCCCGGAGCTGGATATGCAACTGTGGGCGATAAGAGGATAAGACGATGAGCGAATTCGTCCTGCCGTCTGAACCGGACTCCGGTCGCCAGTATCGCCTGGCGCTGCGCGGCAACAGCCTGAATCCGATGATCGATGCCGCCACGCCGCTGCTGGGCATGGTGATGCGTCTGTCGGGGATGAACAGCCTGAATATGCCGGAACACCTGTTTGCGCAGGTGGTGACCGACGTGCAGGCGGTGGAGCAACTGCTACAGGAGCAGGGCTATGAGCCGGGCGTGATTGTGTCGTTTCGTTACATCCTCTGCACCTTTATTGATGAGGCGGCGCTCGGCAACGGCTGGTCAAACAAAAACGAGTGGATCAGGCAGTCGCTGCTGGTCCATTTCCACAACGAGGCCTGGGGCGGGGAAAAGGTGTTTATTCTGCTGGAACGCCTGATGCGTGAACCAAAACGCTACCAGGATCTGCTGGAGTTTTTATACCTCTGCTTTTCACTCGGTTTTCGCGGGCGCTACAAAGTGGCGCAGCAGAGTCAGGACGAGTTTGAACAGATATACCGCCGCCTGCACCACGTGCTGCGTCCGCTTCGCGGCGATGCGCCGTTTCCGCTGCTACACCAGAATCAGGTCGCGCAGGGGGGACGCTACCGGCTGATAAAACGCCTGACCGTCAGACACCTTCTGCTGGGCGGCATGGTTGTGCTCGCCCTGGTGTATCTGTTTTATCTGCTGCGCCTTGACGGCCAGACGCAGGACATTCTTCACCAGTTAAACCGGCTGCTTGCCAGGTAAGGACACCCATGATTCAGATTGATATCTCCACGCTGGTTAAACGGCTGAACCCGTTCTCCCGTCAGGCGCTGGAAATGGCCGCCACGGCCTGTATGAGCCAGCAGGCCACCGAAATCACCGTCAGCCATGTGCTGACCCAGATGCTGGCCATTCCGCGCTGCGACCTGCGGGTGATTATGGAAAGGGCAGAGATAAGCGTGGATGAGCTGGGACAGGCGCTGACGGTGGAGCATTACGCCACCATGCGCCATACCGACAGCTATCCGGTATTCTCGCCGCTGCTGGTTGAATGGCTGCGCGATGGCTGGCTGCTGGCCTCGGCGGAAATGCAGTCCAGCGAGCTGCGCGGCGGTATCCTGCTGCTGGCACTGCTGCATTCTGCGTCGCGCTATGTGCCGCCTGCCGCAGCCCGGTTGCTGACCGGGATTAACCGCGACCGGTTACGCCAGGATTTTGCCGACTGGACGCGGGAGTCGGCGGAGTCGGTCATGCTGAATGCGGATAAATCGGCTCCCACGGCAGTGCGTTCAGAAGAGAGTCTCCTTGCCCGTTACGCCAAAAACATGACTGAAGATGCCCGTCAGGGACGGCTCGACCCGGTGCTGTGCCGGGACAGAGAAATCGACCTGATGATCGATATTCTCTGCCGCCGTCGCAAGAACAACCCGGTGGTGGTGGGAGAGGCGGGGGTGGGCAAAAGCGCGCTGATCGAAGGGCTGGCGCTGCGTATTGTCGCCGGTCAGGTGCCGGACAAACTGAAAAATACCGATGTCATGACGCTGGATCTGGGGGCGTTGCAGGCGGGTGCTTCCGTTAAGGGCGAGTTTGAGAAGCGTTTTAAGGGGCTGATGGCGGAAGTGATTCAGTCGCCGGTCCCCGTCATTCTGTTTATCGACGAGGCTCACACGCTGATTGGCGCGGGCAACCAGCAGGGCGGGCTGGATATCTCCAACCTGCTGAAACCGGCGCTGGCGCGCGGCGAGCTGAAAACCATTGCTGCCACGACCTGGAGCGAATACAAAAAATACTTCGAGAAAGATGCTGCCCTGTCGCGCCGCTTCCAGTTAGTGAAGGTGAGCGAACCGACAGCGGCAGAAGCGACCATTATTCTGCGCGGGCTGGCGGCGGTGTACGAGCAGGCGCACGGTGTGCTGATTGACGACGACGCGCTGCAGGCGGCTGCCACGTTAAGCGAGCGCTATCTCTCCGGGTGTCAGCTGCCGGATAAAGCTATCGACGTACTGGATACCGCCTGCGCCCGCGTGGCAATCAATCTGTCCTCGCCGCCAAAACAAATCTCAGCGCTGACCACCCTGTGCCAGCAGTGCGAGGCGGAGATTCGCCAGCTTGAACGGGAAATCCGCATCGGTCTGCGTCCGGACGGTGGCAGGCGAGATGAGGTTCACACGCAGTATGAAACGGCGCAGGCAGAGCTTCAGGCGCTGGATGCCGCGTGGCATCAGCAGCAGGTGCTGGTACAGGAGATTATCGCCCTGCGTCAGACATTACTGACGGAAGCAGAGGCGCAGGATGAGGACGATGCGGCAAACGACGACGTGCTACCGCAGGCTGATACCGTACCGGAAGAGACAACCGCGGCTGCGGAACGCCTGGCGTCCCTGAGCGCTGAGCTGGATTCGCTGCACCATACGCAGCTGCTGGTATCACCGCATGTGGACAAAAAACAAATCGCGGCGGTCATTGCCGAATGGACCGGCGTCCCGCTCAATCGCCTGTCGCAGAATGAAATGTCGGTCATTACCGATCTGCCGCAGTGGCTGGGCGAGACCATTAAAGGCCAGGACCTGGCGATTCAGCATCTGCATAAACACCTGCTGACGGCGCGGGCCGATCTGCGTCGTCCGGGGCGTCCGCTCGGCGCGTTTCTGCTGGCCGGTCCCAGCGGTGTGGGTAAAACAGAAACCGTGCTGCAGCTGGCAGAGCTGCTCTACGGCGGGCGTCAGTACCTCACCACCATCAATATGTCAGAGTTCCAGGAGAAACACACCGTCTCGCGCCTGATTGGCTCACCGCCGGGCTATGTCGGCTACGGCGAGGGCGGCGTGCTGACCGAAGCGATCCGCCAGAAACCCTATTCCGTGGTGCTGCTGGATGAGGTGGAGAAAGCGCACCCTGACGTGCTCAACCTGTTCTATCAGGCTTTCGACAAAGGCGAGATGGCTGACGGCGAAGGGCGACTGATCGACTGTAAAAACATCGTTTTCTTCCTGACCTCCAACCTCGGTTATCAGGTGATTGTCGAACATGCGGATAATCCGGAGGTCATGCAGGAGGCCCTGTATCCGGTGCTGGCGGACTTCTTTAAACCGGCGCTGCTGGCGCGAATGGAAGTGGTGCCCTATCTGCCACTGTCACGCGAAACGCTGACTACCATTATTGCCGGAAAACTCGCCCGTCTGGATAACGTGCTGCGCACCCGCTTCGGCGCAGAGGTGGAGATTACACCGGGTGTGACCGATGAAATTATGCAGCGCGTTACCCGCGCCGAAAACGGGGCGCGCATGCTGGAGTCGGTTATTGACGGCGATATGCTGCCGCCGCTCTCGTTGCTGCTGTTGCAGAAGATGGCGGCGAATACCGCTGTCGCCCGTATCACGCTGGATGTGCAGGACGGTGTGTTTACTGCCGACGTGGAGGAGGCGGCAACAGAGGAAGAATGCACGGTATGAGACCTTCTGCCTGCTGGCTGCTGCCCCTGTTGCTGACTGTTTCACCGGTGTATGCCAGTGAGACGGCGGATGCGCAGACCACGCTTAACGCAATGTCGGCCTGTCGGAAACAGCCTGCCGCCCTGGAGCGTCTGGACTGCTATGACCGCATTATGTCACCGCAGCCTGACACCGGCTTTGCCGGGGCGCTGGTGAAGGCGCGCTATGACGGCGAGGCGCGCAAAAGAGCCTTTGAGCAGGAGGCGCAGCGCGCGGATAACTCCACGGCGCTGCTGCTGACCCGTACCGAAGGTGAGCGTCCGGCGGTGATTATCACCACGCCTGCTATCGGCAGCCTGCCGCCGCGCCCGGTGCTGATGTTCAGCTGTGTCGACAATATCACCCGGATGCAGGTGGCGCTCGCATCACCCCGGCAGGATAGCGATATTTCGGTGACGTTGAAAACAGACAACGGGCTGTTACGTTCGCACTGGTTTGTCCGTGAAAACGGCTATCTGCTGGAGGCCAGCCGGGGGCTGGCGGGAATTGACGAGATTAAACAGTTGTTCGACGCAAAAACGTTAACCCTGGAAACCGGGAACGGAAGCTCCGGACAACTGACCTTTAACATTGACGGACTGGCGCAGACTCTCGCGCCGCTGCGTGAAGCCTGCCACTGGGCGGGGGAATAACGATATGGATATACATAACCCGGACGTCTGGCTGGCGCATCTGCTGGAAGCGCTGCCGGAAGAAAAACTGGCCAGTAAACTCAGCGATGAAAACCCGCAGTGGGAATATATCGACGGCGAAATTGTCAAGCTGGGTTCGCTAAACCACGCGCAGCTTGATGTCCCGGAACTCCAGCGGCAGGGGCTGCAGCTTCTGGCCTCGGAGAGTAAGGATTTTCGCCTGGTGTCACACCTGCTGCGCACCCTGCAACATGCGGGTAACCCGCTACTTGCGCTCAGCGTACTGACACAATACGTCACCCATTACTGGACCATTGCCTGGCCGCAGAGCGCCGCGAATAAGAAACGCTTTGCCGACCAGATCCTGAAACGTTTTGAACCCGGCATGGGGGGATTTGCTGCCACATCCGCCCCGGAGCAGCGTGATGCTCTGCTGGGGGAACTGGCAAAGCTGGCGCAGTGCTGGCAGTCGTGCGGAATGCCGGAACTGGCGTCTGCCACCGATGACCTGTTCGCGCAGTACCAGCGGACGTTTCGTGACAGCTCTCCAGTAGCCGCTCCGCCGGTACTACCTACCGTTGGTGCAACGATCCCTGAAGTCGTGCCAGTCACGGCAGCACCTGCGCCGGTGGTGAACATCGACAGCCATGACGATAAAGCCTGGCGTGACACGCTGCTGAAGGTGGCTGGCATTATCTGCGAACGTCAGCCTGCATCGCCGCAGGGATACCGCCTGCGCCGTCACGCTCTGTGGCAGAACATTACCTCTGCCCCGCAGGCGGAGAGCGACGGTCGCACGCCGCTGGCGGCGGTCTCTGCCGATATGGTCGCTGACTACCAGGCTCGTCTTGCCCGTGCGGATATGACGCTCTGGCAGCAGGTTGAGCAGAGCCTGCTGCTGGCGCCCTACTGGCTGGACGGCCATCACCTTTCGGCGCAGATAGCGCAGCAGCTCGGCTACACCGACGTGGCGCAGGCGGTGCGTGATGAGGTTCGTCGTTTTGTGGCGCGTCTGCCTGCGCTTGCTTCCCTGCTGTTTAACGACCGTTCGCCGTTTATCAGCGACGCTACCCGGCAGTGGCTGGCCGATGAGCCGCAGAAACCTGCCGCCGTTGCGGTTGCCACGGATGATATGACGCAGCAGGTCTGGCAGTGCTGGCAGGAGCAGGGGCTGGAGGCGGCGCTGGCGCTGGCTGAAAAGCAGCCCGGTAATACGCCGCGCGCGCAGTTTTATCGCCAGTATCTGACGGCGCAACTGCAGGAAGCCGCTGGCATGACGCAGCTTGCACAATACCATTACCGGATGCTGTTTAAGGCTGGACTGCACACGATGCTGTCTGACTGGGAACCGGCGTTGCTGGAACAACTCGAAACGAAACTCGCGACGGAAACGACGAGCGAATAAAACAGGAGCGTTTTGTGTTCAGAATACCGACTCCCCGTATTTCCCCGCTGTTCAGCGGGCTGGCGTCCATGCTCAGACCCGCGATGCCCCGGTTTAAAGTATCCGTGGCCTGGCTGCTGGCGCTGGCGTGGGGGATATTGCTGGTATGGATCTGGTGGAAAGGCCCGACGTGGCGGTTCTACGAGACATACTGGCTGAAACCGCTGACCAGTCGCTGGCTGGCGACGGCGGTCTGGGTGCTGCTGGCCCTCATCTGGCTGACCGTCAGCGTGGTGAAACGCCTGCAGCGGGTGGAAAAACAGCAGAAGCAGCAGCGTCAGGAAGAGGTGGATCCACTTACCGTGGCCGTCAACGTTCAGCAGCGTTACCTCGACCGCTGGTTGCTGCGGCTGCAGCGCCATCTGGACAGTCGTCGCTATCTGTGGCAACTGCCGTGGTACCTGGTGACCGGTCCGGCGGGCAGCGGCAAAACAACATTATTGCGCGAAGGCTTTCCGGCAGATGTGATCTATACGCCGGACGCCAGCCGGGGAGCCGACCAGCAGGTCTTTATCACGCCGTATGTCGGCAGACAGGCGGTGATTTTTGATACTGATGGCGTGCTGGCAGATCCGGATGACGGCAACCAGTTACACCGTCGCCTGCGCGAGCACTGGCTGGGATGGTTGCTGCAGAAACGCACGCGCCAGCCTCTTAACGGCCTGATCCTGACGCTGGATCTGCCTGATTTACTGACCGCCGACAAACGACGCCACGAGCATCTGGTACAGACGTTGCGCGGCCAGCTGCAGGCGATCCGCCAGACGCTGCATTCCCGTCTGCCGGTCTATATCGTGCTGACCAAGCTGGATCTACTGGCCGGGTTTGCCGCCTGGTTCCGTGCCCTGGATCGCAACGGGCGCGACAGTATTCTGGGGGTGACGTTCACCCGCAATGCCCATGAACGCGACGACTGGCGCCGTGAGCTGGATACTTTCTGGCAGTCCTGGGGACAGCAAATGAACCTGGCGCTGGCGGACCAGATGCTCAGCCAGTCCGCCCCGGCGGCACGCAGCGCGGCGTTCAGTTTCTCCCGCCAGATGCTGGGGGGCGGGGAGACAATTGCCCGACTGCTGGAAGCGTTACTGGACGGTGAGCACCAGGATATCTGCCTGCGCGGCGTCTATCTGACCTCTTCCCTGCAGCGCGGACAGATGGATGACATTTTTACCCAGTCCGCCGCCCGCCAGTACGGGCTGGAACAGAGTTCCATGGTTGCCTGGCCGCTGGTTGATACCACGCCGTACTTTACCTGCGAGCTGTTCCCGCAGGTGCTGCTGGCCGAGCCGAATCTGGCCGGGGAAAACCGCCTGTGGCTGGCCCGTTCCCGTCGCCGGATGAGTCTCTTTGCCGGATGCGGTGCGGCGGCAGGGCTGCTGCTTATCTGGGGCTGGCATCACGGGTATAACGAAAACTACCGCGCCGGGCAGACCGTGCTGGCGCAGGCGAAGTCCTTTATGGCGGTGCCGCCGCCGCAGGGCATGGATGACAGCGGTTATCTGCAACTGCCGCTGCTGAACCCGGTGCGTGATGCCACGCTGGCCTACGGCGACTGGGGCGACAGAAGCTGGCTGGCGGATATGGGGCTCTATCAGGGGACGCGGGTCGGGCCTTACGTGGAGCAGACGTATCTTAAATTGCTGGAGCAGCGTTACCTTCCGGCCCTGATGAACGGGCTGGTGAAACAGATGAACAGCGCGCCGCCGGAGTCGGAAGAGAAACTCGCCGCATTGCGCGTCATCCGCATGCTGGAAGACAAGAGCGGGCGTAATGACGCGGTGGTGAAGCAGTTTATGGCGAAGCGCTGGAGCGAGCAGTTTCACGGGAAGCGTGATGTTCAGGCACAGCTGATGTCCCATCTCGATTATGCGCTGGCACACACTGACTGGCATGCGCAGCGCCAGCAGGGTGATGCCGACGCGGTCAGCCTGTGGGCACCTTATGGTAACCCCGTCGCCGCGGCGCAGAAAGAGCTGAGTAAGCTGCCGGTTTATCAGCGGGTATACCAGAGCCTGAAAACGCGGGCGCTGGGCGTACTGCCCGCCGATCTCAGCCTGCGCGATCAGACTGGACCGACGTTTGATCAGACATTTATTTCCACCGGCGACAATAAGCTGATCGTTCCGCAGTTTCTGACCCGTTACGGCCTGCAGAGCTATTTTGTGAAGCAGCGTGAGGAGCTGGTGAAGCTGACCGCCATGGATTCCTGGGTGCTGGCCCTGACGCACAATGTGACCTACAGCGAGGCTGACCGGACGGAAATTCAGCGCCAGCTTATTGAGCAGTATATCAGCGATTACACCGCCACCTGGCGGGCTGGCATGGATAACCTGAATGTCCGGGGATATGAAAATCTGGCGGAACTGACCGGTGCGCTGGAGCAGATTGTCAGCGGCGATCAGCCTTTTCAGCGGGTTCTGACGGCGCTGCGTGACAATACCCGTCCGCCGCTCCTGCCTGAAAAGCTGAGCGACAAGGAACGCGCCCAGGCGCAGGCCGAACCTGACTGGCAACTGCTGAACCGTCTGGGGCATGAGTTTGCGCCCGAAAACAGTACCCTGGAAGAGCAGAAGGACAAAGCCAGCACCCTGCAGGCGGTCTATCAGCAACTGACCGAACTGCACCGCTATCTGCTGGCGATACAGAACGCGCCGGTGCCGGGAAAATCGGCCCTGAAGGCGGTGCAGCTCCGGCTGGATCAGAACAGCAGCGATCCGATTTTCGCCACCCGCCAGATGGCGAAAACCCTGCCTGCGCCGCTTAACCGGTGGGTGGGTAAGCTGGCGGAGCAGGCGTGGCATGTGGTGATGATAGAGGCGGTCCATTATATGGAGGTGGACTGGCGCGACAATGTGGTGAAAACCTTCAACGATCAGCTGGCGGATAAATATCCGTTTAACGCCCGGTCGAAAGAAGATGCCTCGCTGGATGCGTTTGAACGCTTCTTTAAACCGGGAGGCGTGCTGGATACGTTCTACCAGCAGAACCTGCAACTGTTTGTGGAAAACAGCCAGGGGCTGAACGGGGAAGACAGTGTGGTGATCCGTGAAGATGTCCTGAACCAGCTCGATACCGCGCAGAAGATCCGCGACATCTTCTTCAGCCCGCAGAACGGGCTGGGGGCGCAGTTCGCGGTGGAAACCGTGGCGCTGTCCGGCAACAAGCGGCGCAGCGTACTGAACCTGGACGGACAACTGGTGGATTACGCCCAGGGGCGCAACTACACGGCGCATCTGGTGTGGCCGAACAATATGCGCGAAGGCAATGAGAGCAAGCTGACGCTGGTGGGCGCGGGGGGCAACACCTCGCCGCGCAGCATTGCCTTCAGCGGCCCGTGGGCGCAGTTCCGCCTGTTTGGCGCAGGGCAACTCACCAGCGTACAGGACGGTACTTTTACCGCCCGCTTCAGCGTGGATGGCGGCACCATGACTTACCGTATCCACACCGATACGCAGGACAACCCGTTTGCCGGCGGGCTGTTCAGCCAGTTCCGGCTGCCGGATACGTTGTACTGAGGAGGTGGCGACGATGAGTACGGATATTCAGACGATTATCACCGGCCAGGATCCGCGCGGTCTGCCGGAGTTCAGCGCCATGCGTGAGGAGATCAACAAGGTCAGCCACCCGGCGCAGCCGGAGATGAACTGGACGCTGGTGGAGTCGCTGGCGCTGACCATTTTTAAGTCCAACGGCGTGGATTTGCACACCGCCAGCTACTACACGCTGGCGCGCACGCGTACGCAGGGGCTGGTCGGGTTCTGCGAAGGCGTGGAGCTGCTGGCGGCGATGATTGGCCGCGAATGGGATAAGTTCTGGCCGCAGGGTGGGGCCGCGCGCACGGAAATGCTGGACTGGTTCAACGCCCGGACCGGCAATATTCTGCGCCAGCAGCTGGCTTTTTCCGAAGCGGACCTGCCGCTGCTGTATCGCGTGGAGCGGGCGCTGCAGGTGATTTGCGACAAACTCCAGCAGGTGGAGCTTAAGCGCATCCCCCGGGTGGAAAATCTGCTCTATTTTGTGCAGAACACGCGAAAACGCTGCGAGCCTCAGCCGAGAGAGAAAACGGCAAACGCGGCGGCGAAAACCACGGTTCGCACGTTGATGTATATGCCGGAGAGCATGGAAACGGCTGGCGCTCCCGTACCGCCGTTGCCGGAACTGCCAGAGGTGAGGGTAGTCGTCCCCGAAGAGGCAGCCGCAGTATCGTCCCGGACCCGGGGGATATCGGGAAACACCCTCAAAGGTTTTATCGCCGGGATACTCTGTAGCGCGGTTGTCACGGCTGTCGTCTGGTGGTGGCAGGTTTATCCTCTGCAACAGCAGGTGGCGGCGGCACGTGATACGGCGCAGGGGGCGGCAACAGTCTGGCTGGCATCGCCACAACTGAGCGATTACCCGCAACGGCTACAGCAACTGGCCGGTGCTTCGCCGTTGCAGCCGCTGGAAGCAGGTCAGCGAATGGTCCGGATGGCCGACAGCCGCTGGCCGGAGAGTCTGCAGCAGCAGCAGGCCACCACCACGTGGAACGACACCCTGAAAGGTCGCGCGGTGAACAGCCCGCAGATGCTGGGCTGGCAGCAGACGCGGGCAGATTTACGTTCGTTTGCTGAGCTTTTAGTTCAGCGTGAGCAGGCGAAAGAGGGAATCACGCTCTCTTATATCAAAACCATTATTTATCAGGCCGAGCGCTCGCTGAATCAGGACACACCGCTGGAATACCTGCTGACACAGTACCAGCAGGCACGGTCTGCCGGAAAAAATACCGGGATGCTGGAAAAACAGATCAACGAACGGCTGGACGGGGTGCTGAGTCGCTGGCTGCTGTTGTCGCAGAGCCAGACGCCGGAAACGCCGGACGGTAAACCAGGAAAATAAAGGAGTATTGCTATGGCAAATCTTGTGTATCTGACATTAAACGGACAGCTTCAGGGGCTGATTTCGGCAGGGTGTTCGTCGCAGGCGTCCATCGGGAATAAAGCGCAGCTGGCGCATCTGGATCAGATTATGGTGACAAGTCTCAAACATGGGCTGAGCCGGGCGCAAAACGTTAATCATCAAACGCTGGATATCAGTAAACCGGTGGATAAATCTACTCCACTATTGAGCAAGGCGATTAATGAGAATGAATGCCTGACCTGTGATTTTGAGTTTTACCGGACTAACCGGTTTGGGATTAATGAATTGTATTATCGGGTAAAACTGATCAACGCCAGAATAGCCAGAATCACGTTACAGGTGCCTCATACCATCCTCAATAGTCAGGGGCAACCGGAAGAGGTTATTTCGTTCAGCTACGAGAGTATTACTCAGGAGCACTGCGTTGCTGGTACGAGTGCATACAGCCTGTGGAGCGAGCGGATATTCTGATGGCGGTATCTGGAGAACATCACATATCGGATCCTGCGGGGATTGCTGATACTTTTTATAAATGCTATCCGGATGCTGTCAGTGGAATTGAAAATGTCCGCTTAATGAAGGGGAAAGAAATTCCTGACTGGCGGTAAATCAGGGTATGGCTGATAATAAGAAACGTCTTTGCCTGTTACTTAACAGTCAGAGCGGAATTGATATCGCAGGAGTCAGTTCCATTAACGGGCGGCAGGTCAGGGCCCATTTGCGTAGCGGGCAATGGCACGGTTTCTGGTCCGGAAAAAGAGATGGGTTAGAGGACAGGATATTTTCATACCGCTGGCTGCCGCCACAGGTAATTGGCGGCAGACAACGTAAAGGTGTGGCATCTGGTTACTGATAGCGATTTACCATATCCTTAACCACCGCGGCGAATGTTTTCTGCTTTAATTGAACTATTTGCTGGTCTGTCACTGATGTTTTTCCGGTCATCGGTTGAAGGGTATTGTATTCATAGTTTACCGGAGACCAGGTCGCCCATTCTCCAGTTGCTACATCTACCAGGGCGAAACGCACCAGGTAACGCAGCGAGTCTGTACTGGATAGTTTTTCGTTTCGATAATCTGACCAGACCAGGGTTTTGGTTGTTGTGTCATATTTGCCCGACTGTAGCGTGTCCCAGTATACGATGACTGCTTTTTGTTGCCCTTTTGCCGCAATATAGCGTAGTGCTTGCATATAGTTCATATTTTCGCTGGTGGCGGCTTCCCCTTCCTCATTTTTTACCTTATTACAGGAAATCGCTTTTTGCCGGTCCGGGATACCTGAAAATGTCGATATCCGGTAATACCGACTCATTTCCTGTTGCATAACCATCTCTGGAGCGCGGTTGCCGGACTGGACCAGGATGACAGCGGAGTTCAGCGGTACGCTGAATTTCTCACCTTCCAGTGCGGCCTGGATATCTTCTTCTGAAACAGCAAGTGTGGTCTCGTTGCCAAAGATATCTTTATCTGTTAACTGGTTGGAAGCATTTTTACTGATGCCACTCTCCTTTATGGAAACATCCTTTTTCTTTGCGTCAATTGGGGAGCGAACACAGCCACTCAATAAAAATATTGCTGCGCATAAATATATTATTGAACAGGTTTTCATATATTTTCCTGGAATGTATGATGGGAATTCATGTAGTTATAAAACTCCGATTGTTATTATATCCTGTTATTGATAAATTCAGGAGGATTGTTTTTATATTCATAGGTCATATAAAATGATCTTATTTAATATTTATTGTTTATCTTTGATGTGTTTTGGGATAATTCTATTACCCGATTTTTATTTGTCTGTGGTGTTCTTGTGTGTATTAACTAACGACGATGTTGAGTTCCTCTGGAAGATAAAACAGGAGAATGTGATATGAGTTTTCTTCCTTATCATAGTAACAATTCCGTCATGCCTGCCTGGGTAACGATTGATGAAACCGTTAATAGTATAAAAAGAAAACAAATGAAGGAGTTTCAGACAGTGAGATATGGCGTTATGCGCTATATGGGAACCCAGCGTCGCACTGTGGAGTGCGTACGAGCTCTTCTTAAAATATAGCGGTGAGGGGGGGATTGACTCGCTTCGCTCGCCCTGCGGGTAGATTCCTCGCGGGCTAGTCATCTGTCCAGCTGGCTGCGCCAGCAGTCGAACCCCGGTCGGGGCTTCTCATCCCCCCGCAGGCGTGCAATATGCGAAAAAAAAGCCCGTACTTGCGTACGAGCTCTTCTTAAAATATGGCGGTGAGGCGGGGATTGACTCGCTTTGCTCGCCCCTTCGGGGCAGCCCGTTCGCGACGCTCCCGGTCTGTCCAGCTGGCTGCGCCAGTTGTCGAACCCCGGTCGGGGCTTCTCATCCCCCCGCAGGTGTGCAATATGCGAAAAAAAAGCCCGTACTTGCGTACGAGCTCTTCTTAAAATATGGCGGTGAGGGGGGGATTCGAACCCCCGATACGTTGCCGTATACACACTTTCCAGGCGTGCTCCTTCAGCCACTCGGACACCTCACCATATTGTTGTTCCTGTGCTACCGGAACGGGCGCTAATTTAGGGAAATACCGCCCCGGCGTCAATCAACTTTTTGAAAAAAACGTGCATTTACACAAACTTCAAACAATCTGGAGCTTAAATAAGCGGGAATTGTTTTTTTTGCCAGCACCCTAAAATTTGCTACTCTGAGGTTCCCTCGAAAAATGATGATAATAAGTGCGAGAAAGTTCCGCATAGCAATGCTCAGGAGAAAAGATGGACATAATTTTTTATCACCCAACATTCGATACAAGCTGGTGGATTAATGCTCTGGCAAAAGCAATACCAGGCGCGAACGTCCGTGAGTGGAAAGCGGGTGATAATGCGCATGCTGACTATGCGCTGGTTTGGCATCCGCCGGTTGAAATGCTCGCGGGGCGAAAATTAAAAGCCGTATTTGCACTGGGTGCGGGCGTCGATTCCATTCTCAGTAAACTAAACGCTCACCCGGAGATGTTGGATACCTCGATCCCGCTTTTTCGTCTGGAAGATACGGGTATGGGCCTGCAAATGCAGGAATATGCGGTAAGTCAGGTGCTGCACTGGTTTCGTCGCTTTGATGATTACCAGGCATTAAAAAAACAGGCGAAATGGCAACCTTTACCAGAGTATACCCGCGATGAGTTCACCATCGGGATTATGGGGGCTGGGGTTTTAGGTGCGAAAGTTGCCGAGAGTTTACAGTCATGGGGGTTCCCGCTGCGCTGCTGGAGTCGTACGCGTAAATCCTGGCCTGGCGTGGAAAGCTTTGCTGGTACCGAAGAGCTGGGCGCGTTTTTGAGCCAAACTCGCGTGCTTATCAACCTTCTACCCAATACGGCAGAAACCGTGGGCATCATTAACGCAGGTTTACTCAGCCAGTTACAGGATGGCGCTTATGTGCTGAACCTGGCGCGCGGCGTTCATCTCAAAGAAGACGATCTTCTGGCATCGCTGGACAGCGGCAAGGTGAAAGGCGCCATGCTGGATGTCTATAGCCGTGAACCGCTGCCGGAAACCAGCCCGCTATGGAAACATCCGCGAGTGGCGATGACACCGCACATCGCCGCTGTTACCCGTCCGGCGGAAGCGGTGGATTATATCTCCCGTACGATTTTGAGTCTGGAAAGTGGCAAAGCCGTTACGGGTCAGGTCGATCGCGTACGGGGGTACTAATGCTAACCCGGCAAGTGCCGGGTTTCCGCTAATAAATGGCGGCGATACCTGCTATCCTTGACGGAAAATGACTACAGGAGAGAGTTATGTATCCCGTTGACCTGCATATGCATACCGTCGCCAGCACCCACGCCTACAGCACCTTAAGTGATTACATCGCTGAAGCCCGTCGCAAAGGCATCAAGCTGTTTGCCATTACCGATCATGGACCGGACATGGCGGATGCGCCTCACCACTGGCACTTTATTAATATGCGCATTTGGCCTCGAATCGTGGACGGCGTAGGGATCCTGCGCGGAATTGAAGCGAATATTAAAAATATTGAAGGTGAAATTGACTGCTCAGGTCCGATGTTTACTTCCCTGGATTTGATTATCGCAGGCTTTCATGAGCCGGTTTTCGCTCCACACGATAAAGACACGAATACGCAGGCGATGATAGCCACCATGGCCAGTGGCAACGTACACATTATCAGCCATCCCGGGAATCCGAAATATCCCGTCGATATCACTGCGATTGCTCAGGCCGCGGCAAAATATCAGGTTGCGTTGGAAATCAACAACTCTTCGTTTTTGCATTCACGTAAGGGCAGTGAGGACAATTGCCGCGCGGTTGCTGCGGCTGTGCGTGATGCCGGCGGCTGGGTCGCGTTAGGGTCAGATTCACATACCGCTTTCACCTTAGGAGATTTCGGTGAATGCCGTAAAATTCTGGATGATGTGAATTTCCCGGAAGACCGAATTTTAAACGTTACGCCAAAACGCCTGCTGACGTTTCTGGAATCGCGAGGCATGGAGCCGATCGCGGAATTTGCTGAACTGTAATTGTTACTAACTGGAATATATCAATGAACGAGTTTTCTATCCTGTGTCGTGTACTGGGCTCGCTGTTTTACCGCCAACCTCAGGACCCTATACTGGTTCCTCTGTTTACCCTGATTAGCGAAGGTAAACTTTCCGCCAACTGGCCGCTGGAACAGGACGAACTGTTGGCTCGTCTGCAGAAGAGTTGCGATATGCCTCAGTTGGCTGCGGATTACAACGCGTTATTTGTGGGAGACGATTGTGCGGTGCCGCCTTATCGTAGCGCCTGGGTAGAAGGGGCGAAAGAATCGGATGTGCGTGCATTCCTTTCTGCCCGGGGAATGCCGCTGGCAGATACGCCGGCAGATCATATTGGCACGCTGTTGCTGGCGGCTTCATGGCTTGAAGATCAGTCTGCGGAAGATGAAAGCGAAGCGCTTGAAACCTTGTTTGTGGACTACCTGTTACCCTGGTGCGGCACGTTTCTGGGGAAAGTTGAAGCGCATGCGAATACCCCATTCTGGCGTACTATAGCGCCTCTGACGCGCGATGCGATTGGTGCGATGTGGGACGAATTGCAGGAAGATACAGACGAATAAATGTGATTTTAATCACATTAAACTGCAACTCAATTTATCAACTTGCATAAATTGTGTGCGCGATCGCATTCCCATGCCGTTTTTCTGCTAAGATGCGCGGCATGAATATACTTCTCTCAATTGCAATCACAACGGGCATTCTCTCCGGGATCTGGGGATGGGTGGCCGTTTCTCTCGGTTTACTCAGCTGGGCTGGTTTTCTGGGCTGCACAGCCTACTTTGCCTGTCCGCAAGGTGGGTTGAAAGGGCTGTGGATCTCGGCGTGTACGCTGCTAAGCGGTGTTGTGTGGGCGTTGGTGATTATTAACGGCAGTGCGCTTGCCCCACATATGGATATTGTTGGCTATGTCATGACGGGAATTGTCGCGTTTATGATGTGTATACAGGCAAAGCAATGGTTGCTTTCATTTGTGCCGGGCACATTTATTGGTGCTTGTGCAACGTTTGCAGGGCAGGGAGACTGGCGACTGGTCGTGCCATCTTTGGCGTTGGGCCTGGTATTCGGCTATGCGATGAAAAATAGCGGATTGTGGCTGGCGTCACGCCGTGAAAGTCGGATATCGCCGACGTTGACCAATAAATAAAAAGCGTGAGGATCCCCTCACGCTTTTTATGCCGTAACGATCTATCAGGATTCTGGCGGTACCGACATATGGCGGTATTTAACCAAGATGTCATTATCAACTTGTTTCTTATCCTGCAAATCCCACAATCCGCGATCTATCCCGTCATTAATCAGGAAGATAACGCCGGTTTCAATTGCTGACATCAGGCAAAGCATAACCGGTTCGTTAGAGGTATAACCAATTTCACCCTCCAACAGACGCTGGTAGTCAATGAAGCGGAACACCCCAGCCTGCACTTCATAAGACAGAATGGTTTTGCTGGTATTCACCGATGAGAGGATTTCACCGGTACTGACGTTAACCACGCGCAGGTTTACCGCTATCTGGTCAAGCTGGTATTGCGTATCGGCGCCAATACCGAAATAGCGCGCGCCGACTCCCCCTGATTTAACGTTGCTTTCATAACCGATAATTGACCCTTCCACCATGACGTTTGCAGCGGTCAGGGACTGGAGTGGGATCCGGTTATTAATGGCAACCGTACCGTTTTCCTGAGCCGCGCGAATGATTTTTCGTTCGTTAAGCAAGTTCTGTAACCCCTGACGTTCCAGCGGGACGAACCAACGAGAATCTTTCAATGCGGTGACGAGCATAGCCGTGGCGCTTTGCGGAACGGCGGTAGAGAAGTTACTTGCCGGGTAAGGTTTAAACTGGCCAGTCTCATCCTGAATGTTGTATACCGACACAAATATCTTACCTGTAGGCATAGGTAGATGCGTCAAATCTTTATAGCTTTGGGCTCGGGGCATTAACGTCGGCTTAGCGGCCTCTTGAGGCGGGGCGGTTAAGCATCCGCTGAGTAAAATTACTGCCACCATGATAAGTAAGCGCTGCATGATTTTTTCCTTTCGTGGCTATAATTTAGAAATCGGTTGACTGATTTTGCAAACCCGAAACTTCAATAGTCGACGTTTTCCCTGTTTTCCTGTCCGTGACATTCAATTGCAGTTGCCCATCCCGGTTGGCGATATCAATGATAAAATCATTGGTTACCATCCTCCCCGGTTTACCGGTATTGATATTAGTGAGTAAACCACCGAGTATTTGCGACTGAATAGCTTGAGTAAAATTATCCAGTGCTGATGGGACTTCAACCCCGAAATCATCACCACTCGGATCTTTATACGAGTTCTGCGCCTGGGCGCTATTTAATAAAAAAGAACCGTTGTTTGGATTGCCACCAAAGTTTGGGTTGCGGAACTGGAACGTCATGTTTCCGGCCCAACTTAATGGTGAAATTAGCATGAGCAAAACCACTGCATGTTTGACACGCATGAAAGCCTCCGGACAAAATCATGTTTTAGAATTCATCACGCGCTAAATCGCTTGTGCTTAATAGTGTTTGATCTATTTGCCGGCGATTTAATGCTTCCTCAGTTTCTGCCAATGCGAAGACCACTATTTTGTCGAAGTCTCTTTTCGTCGGGAATAAAAAGGTCTGGAAGATAACGTCCTGATTGACCGTTATAGTAATCCAACTTCCCCAACGTGCACTGGGCCTTTCATTAATGGTTAAGTTTCCTGTGTACTCGCTTTCCCACTTGTCACTAAAGGCCCTATAAAAATCATGGCCAATGGAAGAGACCGTGTGGTCAGTCAATAGTCCGGGAACCTCCACTTCTACAGCCGCGTGTAGATTCCCGGCAGCAAGGACTAAATTTGCTGCCACAATCCAGGTCAAATAGCGTTTCATGGCTTTATCGCCTGAGGTTATCATTGGCCCACGAAACCGCCTGCGTACGATTTTTGACAGCTATCTTTTTGAAAAGGTTATAAAGATGTGTTTTCACCGTATTTTCACTGATAAATAGTGAGCGCGCGATTTCAATATTTGAGGCACCGATACGTAATTTATTAAGGATCTCTTTTTCACGGTGAGTCAGTAATGCCGACTCCGTGCTGTTGTAACGATAGTTACCGGAATGTGTGATCAGGTAGCTGGCGAGCTTTTGCGAAAAGTAGCATTCGCCGCGCAGCACACCTTGCAAGCCGCTGACTACACGTTGTTCATCTTCGGTTGCGTAAAATACACCATTGATATGCGGCCAGTTTTCAATATCCCGATAGGGATAATCATCTGGGGTATTCAACAATAAAGTCTTTATATTGTTGTTTTTTCTGCTCAAATTATCTTGCCAGTAATGGATCAGTTTTTTATCTGCCTCCATCATATCCATTAAAACAATGCAGCTGGAGGAAATATCATCCAGAGATCGTTGAATATTATGCAATTTTCCGGTTAGCGCCAGTGATTGCTTTAAGTGCTGTAATAACGCAGTTGCCTGCAGCGAAGGTTTAGTGATCAACAATAATGTATGACCATGAATACTATGGACTTCATTAAACATGATGAAACTCCACTTTTTTTAGTCGCACACCTGACAGCTGTCTCTACTAAAATAGAGGCACCAGAAGTACTGACAGATGTTGCACTGCTGTGTAGAAATAAAATATCGACCCAACGGGGTAAAAATATCAAAATAAATGGACTTCAACTGTTTTCAATCTAGCTATTACAAATCTTAAAGCAAGTGTTAAACATGTTACATAATGTAAATTTATATATTAAAATGTGATTTTGGGGTTTTAATTGAGTTTAGATTTGATAGTAAAGTTGTACATTTTAGGCTTATTGCATAGATTTAAAAAATCATACAAATTATAATATATCATTGATTTAAAATAAAAAAAATTAAAATTTTTCGGCTTTGAATTCCTGATGAATTCAGGTTGTCTCGCCTGAGTTTAAGTTGGACAATTTTAGATTGAAAAAAATGACGCTTGTCACGACTTGTACCGATGTCTATCGCAGCACGATGCTACGAAGCCCGGAAATGGAGGGGGATGCGCTTTTTCTGCCTCTGCATAGAAATTCACTCTTAAGGCTTTAAAAGAAATTAAATTCAAGGCGGTAACGGTATTGTTTGTTGTTAATTAATACTTTGGGGTGAATCCAAATATAAAAATACCACTGGCGGGTGAGTTATTTAAAATGTTTCAGCGGACATACTCTTCATCGTAACGTGGCGTTAACAAATGTAAGTCATGTTAACAACAATTTGAGTGGTAACTAATTTAACTTCATGTACGACCAGGTCCAGGGTGACAACATGAAAAACAAGTTGTTATTTATGATGTTTACAATACTGGGTGTGCCTGGGATTGCATCCGCAGCAAGTTATGATTTAGCTAATTCAGAATATAACTTTGCGGTAAATGAATTAAGTAAGTCTTCATTTAATCAGGCAGCCATTATTGGTCAGGTCGGCACTGCGAACAGTGCAAATACTCGTCAGGGCGGCTCGAAGCTACTGTCGGTCATTTCGCAAGAAGGTTCTGGTAACCGGGCGAAAACAGACCAGACGGGATCATATAACTTTGCATATATTGATCAGGTGGGTAGTTCCAATGACGCGAGTATTAAACAAGGTTCTTATGGTAATACAGCGGTAATTATCCAGAAAGGCTCTGGTAATAAAGCAAATATTACCCAGTATGGTACACAAAAAACAGCAGTTGTGGTGCAGAGACAGTCGCATATGGCAATTCGCGTAACTCAACGCTAATCCATTAACGACTTTTAAATCAATCCGATGGGGGTTTACCATGAAACTTTTAAAAGTGGCAGCATTCGCAGCAATCGTAGTTTCTGGCAGTGCTCTGGCTGGTGTTGTTCCGCAATGGGGCGGCAATCATCATGGCGGCGGTAATAACTATGGCCCTGATTCTTCAATGAGCATCTACCAATATGGGACAGGCAACGTAGCGAATGCTCTGCAAAGTGATGCGCGTAAATCAGATGTCACCATCACACAACACGGGCGTGGAAACGGGGCTGTTGTAGGTCAAGGTGCTGATGACAGTACCATTAACCTGAAACAGACTGGCTTCCAGAACAGCGCCACTATCGATCAGTGGAATGCAAAAAATGCTGATATTAGCGTGACCCAGTTCGGTGGCCGTAACGGTGCGTTGGTTAATCAGACCGCTTCTGATTCCAATGTGCTGATTCGTCAAGTTGGCTTTGGCAACAACGCCACAGCTAACCAACACTAATTCAGTTTTCTGACTGATAATAAACAGGGCGTGAGCCCTGTTTTTTTTCGGGAGAATATGATGCATACGTTATTACTCATTGCCGCGCTGGCAAATCAAATAACATTCAATACGACCCAGCAAGGCGATATGTACACCATTATTCCACAGGTGACGTTAACTCAACCCTGCGTATGTGAGGTACAAGTTCTTGCCGTTCGTAAGGGGGAGGGGGGACAAAGCCAATCGCAGCAGAAAACAAGCCTTTCGGTCCCCGCTAATCGGCCGATTGAACTAACTAAACTGAGCTTTAATATTTCACCTGGGGATTCGGTCAAAATTATCGTTACCGTTTCGGATGGGCAGTCTCTGCATCTGTCACAACAATGGCCTGACTCAACCAGTCAGCCATAATTTTTGCTGTATTTGCATTAAGGGTGTGGCTGGGAATGCGGTGCTGTTCTATGAATATAGAAACGTACAACGTTTTATTTGATCGTAGCTCGCAGCGGTGAAGGATCATTCAGATCCCTCAAGGATGACTAATCATTGAGGAACCTTTATGTGTACATTTTTTAAACGTATTTTTAGCGCCAGTTTTTGTACGTTATCTTTTTTTACTCTCCCCGCAGTGGCACAGCAAATCTCGTCTGGCGGGGTTATTCATTTTCGCGGTGCAATAGTTGAAGCGCCCTGCGACGTTAGCACTCGACAACAACAGATCGAATTGTCTTGTATACGTAATGGCTCTACCCGTAATACCCTCTACAATCATCAACAGGTCACGACAGCCCCTCAGAATGTGCAGCAAATTGCCACTGTGAAAATGCATTACCTCAATGAACAGAAAAACATGGCAATTCTGAACATTGAATATAAATGAACCATTCTGGCTTAGACATGCAAACTTGTGGTTAAAAAGTGAGATTTCAAGGAAAACCCTGCTGTACACTTAACGAATCGTGTTTTGTCAGGGGGAAGTTATGCAATCACGCGTGCATGTGTTACACGGCGATATTACGACGATCGCAGTTGATGTGATTGTCAACGCGGCGAATTCAACTCTACTGGGAGGTGGTGGTGTTGATGGCGCGATCCACCGCGCTGCCGGACCTGCATTGTTGGAGGCGTGTAAACAGGTTATTCAGCAACAGGGACAATGCCCGACCGGGCATGCCGTTATCACGCTGGCGGGGGCACTTCCTGCAAAAGCGGTTATTCATACCGTAGGACCCGTCTGGCAAGGTGGAGAGCATCATGAGGCTGAACGTCTCGAAGAGGCCTATCTGAATACGCTGCAACTGGCCCTGGCCAATGGGTATCAATCCATTGCATTTCCGGCAATCAGTACCGGAGCCTACGGATATCCCCGCGCAGCAGCGGCAGAAATCGCGGTAAACACGGTGTTGAAATTTATTACCCGTCGTACGCTTCCAGATCAAATATACTTTGTTTGTTTTGACGAAGAAAACGCTCAACTCTACAAGAGACTACTTGCCCAGCAAGGTGACAATAACGGACTGATATGACACGACTTGAGCGGGCTATCACGCCACTTTGCGCTAACCACCCTGGAGACTGTGGCATTCTTACGTTGGGTGACAGCCTGGATGCCTTTGCTGCTCGTTATCGGCTAACAGAAATGGCGGAACGTACACTGGATGTGCAGTACTACATCTGGGAGAACGATATGTCCGGGCTATTGCTGTTTTCAGTTCTGTTGGCGGCGGCGAAACGTGGAGTGAAGGTCCGCTTGCTGTTGGATGACAACAACACGCCGGGTCTTGATGACACGCTGCGGCTACTGGACAGCCATCCTAATATACAAGTTCGTCTGTTTAATCCCTTTTCCTTTCGTATCCTGCGCGCCCTCGGCTATTTGACCGATTTTGCCCGGCTTAATCGGCGTATGCACAATAAAAGTTATACCGCTGACGGTGTGGTGACCATCGTGGGCGGGCGTAATATTGGTGATGCCTATTTTGGGGCGGGTGAGCAACCGCTGTTTTCCGATCTGGACGTCATGGCTATTGGGCCAGTTGTCAAAGATGTTGCGGATGATTTTGAGCGTTACTGGCACTGCCGTTCTGTTTCAACGTTACAAAACGTACTTGAGATGTCGGAGTCAGATTCCTTGCAGCGTATCGAACTGCCTGAATCCTGGTATAACGATGATATTACTCGCCGCTATCTGCACAAGCTGGAGACCAGCCAGTTTATGACCAGTCTTGATCAACAGTCGCTGCCGCTGATTTGGGCGAAAACGCGTTTGCTGAGTGATGATCCAGCCAAAGGTGAAGGGAAAGCGCCGCGCCATTCGTTATTACCGCAGCGTTTGTTTGATGTGATGGGGTCGCCTGGCGAGCGAATTGATATTATTTCCGCCTACTTTGTGCCAACTCGCGCCGGGGTAGCACAGCTTTTGAGAATGGTAAGGAAAGGCGTCAAGATTGCTATTTTAACCAATTCGCTGGCGGCGAATGATGTGGCTATTGTTCATGCGGGCTATGCGCGATGGCGAAAGAAACTGCTGCGCTACGGCGTAGAATTATACGAACTTAAACCTACCCGCGAACACGTTTCAGTGGTCCACGACCGCGGATTAACCGGTAATTCAGGGTCCAGCCTGCATGCAAAAACCTTCAGTATTGACGGCCGAAAAGTATTTATCGGCTCGCTTAATTTTGATCCCCGTTCAACGCTGCTTAATACGGAAATGGGGTTTGTGATTGAGAGTGAAGTGCTGGCTGAAGTGATCCATAAACGTTTTATGCAGAGCCAGCGTGACATGGCCTGGCAACTACGCCTCGACCGCTGGGGCAGAATTAATTGGGTGGATCGCGCTTCCGGCAGCGAACAGGTACTGAAAAAAGAACCCGCCACAGGATTCTGGAAGCGGGTTCTGGTGAAGCTTGCATCTGTGTTACCCATTGAGTGGCTGCTCTGAACCACGTAATGAGAGAAAAATTAACCGGCCACAGCTTTATTTTTATCTTGCTTAACGGGCGGTTTACCCGAGAAGAGAAACTTCAGCACCGGTATGCGTAAATGGATTTCGTACAGTATCACCGCAATCCCGACCACAAACAGCAGGCCGCAGAAAAAGCCCAGCAGATTCGATGAGATATGCGGTGTGATATACGCGCCAAAAAACAGCGTCAAAGGGTGATGCACTAAATAGATAAACAGCGATGCGTTGACAAAATAGGTCACGCGAGCCGACTGGAAATTCAACAAACGGTGACCAAGCGAAAAGACGACGTTCACCATCCACAGCCCCATGACCATGGTGATGACGTATTCGGTTTCATACATCCACGCATCGCCATTGCCATAACGTTGATTAAGCAGGTACGCGACAAACGCCAATGCTGCGCCTATCGTGCAGCCGCGCGATGGCGTGGTAAACAGCGCTTTCAGAGTAGGATTGATAAACGCCAGTGCGCCGAGCATAAAGAAAGGCACATAGAACAGCGTTTGCATAACAATAAAATTAAACATGCCATCGCTGAGAATTGAAGGGTAGAGGATGAAAATCGCCCTCCTGACGGCGGCATAACCGATACCCAATAAAATAAAAATCAGCGTTAATTTGCTCATCGACACAGAAGAGGGGTTAGCCCCTTCGCTACGCATTGTCTTATTTTTCATCTGGGTAAATACCCACATGCTTACGGTCGTTAAAACCACCAGAACCAGTAAAAACCACAGATGGGAAATAAGCTCCCAGGCCAGCGTGTTGTACTTTTCGTACCCGCTGAGAGTATGCCAGCTGTCTGCTTTGCCCTTCACGTATTGCAGCATGATAAATTGCGGCAGCGTCAGCAATGGAATCGCCGTCAGCATGGGGATTCCCACGCGTTCTACACGTACTTTCCACCACCGCTTTAGCGGATAGCGCAAAAATAACATGTACGAAAAGTAACCCGAAATAACAAAGAAGACCTGCATGCGAAATGCATGGATAAAATCGTTAAAAAGGGTCAACCACCACGATGGCTCTGCGCTGTTCACGTGCCAGGTATGGGTGGAATAGATCAGAGAAATATGGAAGGGGATCCCTAACAACATTAGCCAGGCACGGATGGAGTCAAGAAAATATTCACGTGGTGGTGATACAGAGCTCATAGACAGTTACGTATTCTCAGACTTTTCGTCTTATCCCTAAGACGAATAATGGTTACATTCGAGGCCAACCCTACACGAAGTCCAACAACCTGTCTCCAGGATAAGCACGCAAAGTGAAAACAGCAGACAAAGCTGCTTAAAGCATGAGCCAGCGCGCGAACAATACAGGGATTCAGTTGTCGGAATGCCCGATTATCCATTAAAATGGATCGGATCAATATAAGCACACAAAGGGGGAAGTGCTTACTAATTATGAAACATAAACTACAAATGATGAAAATGCGTTGGTTGGGTGCAGCAGTCATGTTAACGCTGTACACATCATCGAGCTGGGCGTTCAGCATTGATGATGTTGCAAAACAAGCTCAATCCTTAGCCGGTAAAGGCTATGAGGCGCCAAAAAGTAACTTGCCCTCCGTTTTCCGCGACATGAAATATGCGGATTATCAGCAGATCCAGTTTAATCGCGATAAAGCCTACTGGAGCAATCTCAAGACCCCATTTAAGCTCGAATTCTACCACCAGGGTATGTACTTCGACACGCCGGTCAAAATCAACGAAGTTACCGCCACTGCGGTGAAAAGAATCAAATATAGCCCGGATTACTTTAATTTTGGCGATGTTCAGCATGATAAAGACACGGTAAAAGATCTCGGTTTCGCCGGGTTCAAGGTGCTGTATCCGATCAACAGCAAAGATAAAAACGATGAAATCGTCAGCATGCTCGGTGCCAGCTATTTCCGTGTTCTCGGCGCAGGCCAGGTCTACGGTCTTTCTGCGCGCGGTCTCGCGATCGATACCGCTCTGCCTTCTGGTGAAGAATTTCCCCGCTTCCGTGAGTTTTGGATCGAACGTCCGAAACCGACTGACAAACGTTTAACCATCTACGCCTTGCTGGATTCTCCGCGCGCAACCGGAGCGTATCGCTTTGTCATTATTCCGGGGCGCGACACGGTTGTTGATGTTCAGTCCAAAGTTTACCTGCGCGACAAAGTGGGCAAGCTGGGCGTGGCGCCGTTAACCAGTATGTTCCTGTTCGGCCCAAACCAGCCATCTCCGGCAACGAACTATCGTCCGGAACTGCATGACTCTAATGGTTTGTCTATTCACGCTGGCAACGGCGAGTGGATTTGGCGTCCGCTGAACAACCCGAAACATCTCGCGGTGAGCAGCTTTGCCATGGAAAACCCGCAAGGTTTCGGTCTGTTGCAGCGTGGTCGTCAGTTCTCGCGTTTTGAAGATATTGACGATCGTTACGACCTGCGTCCGAGCGCCTGGATCACGCCAAAAGGTGACTGGGGCAAAGGTAAGATTGAGTTAGTTGAAATTCCGACTAACGATGAAACGAACGATAATATCGTCGCGTACTGGACGCCGGATCAACTGCCTGAAGCGGGCAAAGAGATGAACTTCAAGTACTCCCTGACGTTCACGCGTGATGAAGACAAGCTTCATGCGCCGGAAAATGCCTGGGTACAGCAGACTCGTCGTTCTACGGGTGATGTTAAACAATCCAATCTGATTCGTCAGCCAGACGGTACTATCGCGTTTGTGGTGGATTTTACCGGCGCAGACATGAAAAAGCTGCCGCAGGATACCCCGGTTACCGCACAAACCAGCATTGGCGACAACGGCGAGATCGTTGAAAACACCGTGCGTTACAACCCGGTCACTAAAGGTTGGCGTTTGATGCTGCGCGTGAAGGTGAAAGACGTGAAGAAAACCACTGAAATGCGAGCAGCTCTGGTCAATGCCGATCAGACGTTGAGTGAAACCTGGAGCTACCAGTTACCTGCCAATGAATAAGACAACTGAGTATATTGACGCAATGCCGCTTTCGGATATCGAAAAAGCGGCACTGCCGAAAACTGACATCCGCGCCGTTCATCAGGCGCTGGATGCCGAGCATCGTACTTACTCGCGCGAAGATGATTCACCGCAGGGTTCAGTGAAAGCTCGCCTTGAGCAAGCATGGCCAGATTCTCTGGCGAAAGAACAGTTGGTTAAGGACGATGAAGGACGCGATCAGCTTCAGGCGATGCCAAAAGCAACGCGTACTTCGATGTTCCCCGATCCCTGGCGTACCAACCCGGTTGGTCGTTTTTGGGATCGTCTGCGTGGACGTGATGTGACTCCGCGTTATCTTTCGCGTTTGACGAAAGAAGAACAAGAGAGCGAGCAAAAATGGCGTACCGTTGGCACAATCCGCCGCTATACGCTGTTGATCTTAACGCTGGCGCAAACGGTCGTAGCAACCTGGTATATGAAGACAATCCTTCCGTACCAGGGTTGGGCATTCATAAATCCGGTCGACATGATGGGGCAGGACCTGTGGGTGTCCTTTATGCAACTGCTGCCCTACATGCTACAGACCGGCATTCTGATTTTGTTTGCCGTACTTTTCTGTTGGGTCTCTGCGGGGTTCTGGACCGCGCTGATGGGCTTCCTGCAACTGCTGATTGGGCGAGATAAGTACAGTATCTCCGCCTCAACGGTAGGGGATGAACCACTGAATCCTGAACACCGTACCGCACTGATTATGCCTATCTGTAACGAGGACGTTGACCGCGTATTCGCGGGGCTGCGCGCCACGTGGGAGTCGGTTAAAGCAACGGGCAACGCTGAGCATTTTGATGTTTACATCCTGAGCGACAGCTACAACCCAGATATCTGCGTAGCGGAACAAAAAGCGTGGATGGAACTGATTGCTGAAGTGCAGGGCGAAGGGCAGATTTTCTACCGTCGTCGTCGTCGTCGTGTGAAGCGCAAAAGCGGCAACATCGATGACTTCTGCCGCCGTTGGGGGAATCAGTACAGCTATATGGTAGTGCTCGACGCTGACTCCGTGATGAGCGGAGACTGTCTCAGCGGTCTGGTACGTCTGATGGAAGCAAATCCGAACGCCGGGATTATCCAGTCTTCGCCGAAGGCTTCCGGTATGGATACGCTGTATGCGCGTTGCCAGCAGTTCGCGACCCGTGTTTATGGCCCGTTGTTTACCGCCGGGCTTCACTTCTGGCAGTTGGGTGAATCGCACTACTGGGGTCATAACGCCATCATTCGCGTGAAGCCGTTTATTGAACACTGTGCGCTGGCGCCGTTACCAGGTGAAGGCTCATTTGCCGGTTCGATCCTCTCCCATGACTTCGTGGAAGCGGCATTAATGCGTCGTGCCGGCTGGGGCGTGTGGATCGCTTACGATCTGCCGGGTTCTTATGAAGAGCTGCCGCCAAACCTGTTGGATGAACTCAAGCGTGACCGTCGCTGGTGCCACGGTAACCTGATGAACTTCCGTCTGTTCCTGGTCAAGGGGATGCACCCGGTTCACCGCGCGGTGTTCCTGACCGGCGTTATGTCCTATCTGTCAGCGCCGTTATGGTTCATGTTCCTCGCGCTGTCTACCGCCTTGCAGGTAGTCCATGCGTTGACGGAGCCGCAGTATTTCCTGCAACCGCGGCAGCTATTCCCGGTATGGCCGCAATGGCGACCTGAACTGGCGATCGCGCTGTTTGCCTCCACCATGGTGCTGCTGTTCCTGCCGAAGCTGCTGAGCATTTTGCTTATCTGGTGTAAAGGGACGAAAGAGTACGGTGGATTTATTCGCGTCACGCTGTCGCTGCTGCTGGAGGTTCTGTTCTCTGTGCTGCTGGCGCCGGTGCGTATGCTGTTCCATACCGTTTTCGTGGTGAGCGCATTCCTCGGTTGGGAAGTGGTGTGGAATTCGCCGCAGCGTGATGACGATTCAACCCCGTGGGGGGAAGCGTTTATGCGTCACGGTTCTCAGCTACTGCTGGGGCTGGTGTGGGCTGTGGGTATGGCCTGGCTGGATCTGCGTTTTCTGTTCTGGCTGGCGCCGATTGTCTTCTCGCTGATCCTCTCGCCGTTTGTTTCCGTAATTTCCAGTCGTTCTACGGTTGGGTTACGAACCAAACGTTGGAAGCTGTTCCTGATCCCGGAAGAGTACTCTCCGCCACAGGTGTTGGTGGATACAGATAACTACCTGGTGATGAACCGTAATCGTACGCTGGACGACGGCTTTATGCATGCGGTGTTTAACCCGTCGTTTAACGCGCTGGCGACGGCAATGGCGACTGCGCGCCACCGCGCCAGTAACGTTCTTGAGATTGCACGCGACCGTCATGTGGAGCAGGCGCTGAACGAAACGCCGGAGAAACTGAATCGCGATCGTCGCCTTGTGCTGTTAAGCGATCCGGTGACCATGGCGCGTTTACATTATCGCGTCTGGAATTCACCTGATAAGTATTCTTCGTGGGTGAATTACTATCAGGGTCTGACCCTGAATCCGTTAGCGCTCAGGAAAAAATAAGCGTTCTGTAATGTGAAAATACCGGCCTGGTGCCGGTATTTTTTTATACTTAATAAAAAGAGTCATGGGGTACCAGATGCGAATAGTGGCAGTGGCGATAATGGTCTTGTTCCTGAGCGGATGCGGCAGCATTATTAGCCGGACCATCCCAGGACAAGGGCACGGCAACCAATACTATCCAGGCGTACAGTGGGATGTCCGGGATTCCGCATGGCGCTACGTCACCATCCTCGGCCTGCCGTTTTCGCTGGTGTTTGATACGCTGCTGTTACCGCTCGACATTCACCATGGACCTTACGAGTAATTATCGCTCATCCCATTCATCGGCTGCGGTCTGACCCTCTTCGGTATCAAGGGGAGGCTCCAGCTGAAATTCACCTTCATCCCATTCGTGAAGCGTGTTTTCTTCCTGCCACTCCTGACGAATTTCAATCTCATCATAATCACCATCAAAAACGCTTTGCGCCGCTTCACCGCTTAGCATTGGCAGACATTCACCATCGACATCATCCTCATCGGCAAAGAATTCTGCTTGCCACATAATGTCGCCATCCTGTAGCACGTATTTTTGTACGCTTAGCTGCTGAACACTGGCATCGTCAGCCTCCAGACCCGGGTTATCTGCCAGAAACACTTCACGAGCAGCATCAATAGCCTCTTCCAGCGTGGCATAAAAATACATGTCATTCTTTGCCATAATCTTCTCCTAAGGTGAACAATAAATGGTGATGATTCAATCTATAGACCTCGATCCGCGGAGCGTCAAACCCATTGACTGCAGAGCTAACCTAAATGAATGCCAGCCGTTGGTAGCGACGACAAGGTTTTATGATGACGTCTTCGATTGGTATGGAAAAATTTACAATGCGAGATACTGAAGTTGGCGTAATGGACGACCGCGAATTTGAGAAAAAAAGGTAATGTGTGTGGTTAGCTGTGGCGTAATGAAAATCAAATAAATAAACGATACTGTTATATAAATGAATCTTCAGATTTAATACGTATTTATTCGAGTTTTTGATTGTGCCAATGCCCATTGTTCTGATGAGAGGATGTCTAACCTTATTAAAATAAAGGAAAAAATATATATTAATGTGAAAAAATCACAGAGGTAATTATTGAGGGATACTGAACTCAAGAAGCGTAAAAGTAATGACTAAGTATCCGCCATGTGCAACATCTGTTAATGGCGTGAGGCGTTTTAAAAAAAGATACTTAATAATAGATGATTAATACCAGATGTTATAAATGGATAAAAAATCATTAAATAATAAATGAATAAATATCACTGAAGTTGTACGGCTATATAGATTGCAAATGCTTATGCTTTATTATATAAAATGCCAACTCAAGAATACTCCTAAGGATGTTATGGAAAACAGTAATTCAAATAACAGGAAGTTGATGGCGTTCTATATAACTTGCTTAATCAGCTATATTCTTGGTGGGTTATGTCTTACGCAGTTTAAATTAACAATACAGAGCGTTCCGCAAACAATATATTTGATTATCATAGTAGGCTTGTTCTTTTTATATGGAATTATTTTCCTTTTTATGTTGTTTCAGTATTTATGCAGGAAAGATCTAACGTGTCTTATGATCTTAGGCATGGCGTTTCTTAGCAATAATATTTTCTTTGTGGAAACTATTTATATCGTTCAGGATTTAATTAATGATCACACTTCGATAGAAAAAAGAACTAACGATATCGCTATATTCTATTATTTTCGCCAACTTAGTTTTATTGCCTTGTTATTTGTATCCTTGAAATCTTATAAAGCATCTTCGACAATAATTGAAACTAAAGAAAGAGAACCATGCTATATAGCGGTGGCGTTTTTAATCATGTTGGCTATCGCTGTACTGGCGCATAGCCTGGCCAGTTATAATCCGGGCATGACCCTTGAGATTACGAGCTTAAAACCCGACAACGTAACTGTACACTGGCATATTGGCTACATTTATTCACTGATTGTTGCCTGGGGGTTGGTTCTGCTGTATTTGGTCATCAAAACTAAAACACATAATATCTTATGGAAAAGTATCGGCTTACTGTGTTGCTCAGGAATATTAACTAATGTACTGCTATTAAGCTTAGATGAATATAGTATGTATATTTGGTATATCAGCAGAGGGATTGAGGTGATCAGTACCCTTTGTATAATATCGATATTAATGTATAACACTTTTATTATTCTAAAAAAAGAAACGGATTCGGCTATCAAAGATGCCATGACCAAAATATACAACCGAAAGCTGTTCTATAGATCGTTAAAAACATCGCTAGCGAAAGGCGTGGTTTGCGTAATGGTCCTGGATATCGACAAATTTAAACGAATTAACGATACCTATGGGCATCAGGAGGGGGATCGGGTAATAATAAGTATTGTTGATATAATCAACAAGTCAATTAGAGACTCGGATATCTTTGCACGCATTGGCGGTGAAGAGTTTGCTATTCTTCTTAAGTGCAAGGATAAAGATGAAGTTCTTGTCGTTGCAGAACGAATCAGAAGAAATGTTGAGCATGGAACGACCATACCCAATGCCTATGATTTAAAAGAAAAGATGACGATCAGCATCGGTGTATATTGTAGCAAAGCTGATGATGATTCGGCGGATAAAGTTGTTTCTTATGCCGATGCTGCGTTGTATGACGCCAAAAACTCTGGCAGGAATAAGGTGTGTTACTATTATCATTAAAAGTAAAATGAATACTGCCTGAAAACGCAAAGTTTACTCTTCGGATTCAGGCAATATAGACAAATCATCCAGCGAGCTCAACGCTTCGGCGACGGCGCAGGCTATTCCACGAGTAGATCGCGTTAAACAGTACAACCCCCGCGGTCACGCAGAAAACCGCGCGAAAGCCGTAATTGGCGGATATTGCCGCCCCCATTAATGGTCCCGTTACGTTACCGATGTCGCGAAATGACTGGTTGTAACTGAAAATACGCCCGGCAACTTGATTGGTTGAGTTATAGACCAGCAGCGTTTGCACCGCCGGGAGCAGAGCGCCATCGGCAGCACCCAATAAAAAACGCAGAACGCCCAATTGCCAGGGCGTATGTACAAATGACATTGGAATCAGCAATAGCACGGAAATAATCAGTGCGACGATCAGGATCTTCTCCGGGCCAATCCGGTCACCGAGTTTGCCAAGCCTTGGGGCACTGATTAACGCCGCTACGCCGGGTACGGAGGCAATCATCCCACTAATGAACGCGATATTACTGACGTTTCCGGCTAATTCCCGCACGTATAACGTCAGGATTGGCGCAATGGAACCGGTCGCCACCTGAATGATTAAGGTGGTGACAAACAGGCTCAGCACCAGTTTGGGATTTTTTAACGAGGCCACGACTTCACGTATGTGCAGCATCTCTTTCTTGCTTACCGGCTGAAAACGCTCGCGGATAAAAAATAGCGTCAGGATAAAACAGACCAGCAGTACGCTGGCGGTAATGAAGAATACGGGACGCAATCCATACTGGTCAGCGAGTAGTCCACCTGCCAGCGGCCCGAGCAGTGCGCCACTGACGCCGCCGGTAGAGAGCGTTCCCAGCGCCCAGCCGCTTTTATTGCGTGGAACCTGGGTGGCGATCAACGCATTGGCGTTGGGAATGAAACCGCCGAGCAGACCCAACAGCGCGCGCAAAACCAGGAACTGCCAGATATTTTGCGCCAGCCCCATCAGCAGCATCACAATAGCCATACCCAACGCGGAACGCAGCAGCATGATTTTTCGCCCTTTGCGGTCGGCAAGGCCACCCCAGAAAGGGGAGGCGATAGCTGAAAACAAAAAGGTGATGCTGAACACCAGACCTGACCACATGTTCAGGGCGCTATGGCCCGTGACGCCGAGACTCTCAACGTACAAGGGCAAAAAGGGCATGACCAGGCTAAATGCTGCGCCGGTTAAAAAACAACCCAACCAGGCAACGGTGAGGTTGCGTTTCCAGTTTATGGGGGCATCTGAGGGTGACATAACGATCCGCAGTGTGAGGCGCTGTATGCGCTATCGATTGAATATAAGTAAGCAGACTAATTATGCGCCCGGTTGATAGTTGCTGCAATGCGGATAGCAGTTAAACCTAAAGCGAGTAAGGAGGGGTTGCAGCCCACTGGACTGCAACCGCGTGTTAGTACAGGGAAGGGGCGCCTTCAGGACGAGTCTTGAAGCGACGATGCAGCCACATATACTGTTCTGGGGCCATCATGATGCATTGTTCAACGATCTTATTCATCCATGCAGCCGTGGTTTCCGCGTCGTCTAACGGCGGTGAACACTCTGGCGGTAGCATAATCAGTTGATACCCTTTACCGTCGGGCTTACGGCGAGGAACAAATGGCACCAGGCAGGCATTCGACATGCGTGAAAGCATCCAGGTCCCGGAGGTCGTAGCGGCCTGTTCAACGGCAAACAGCGGTACAAACACGCTGGCGCGAGGGCCGTAGTCATGATCCGGTGCATACCAGACCACTTCGCCTTTTTTCAACGCTTTAATCATTCCTTTCAGGTCTTTACGATCAAGCATTGATTTATTAGAGCGCATGCGGCCCCAGGTCTGTAACCAGTCGAGCAGTGGGTTGTCATTAGGACGATACACACCGATACCTGGCTCCTGCAAACCAAACTGACGCGCACCCAGTTCCAGGGTCAGAAAGTGTAGGCCGACTAACAGGATCCCCCGCTTTTGCGCCTGAACGTCACGGATATGTTCCATACCAATCACTTCTGTCCAGCGTGAAATGCGCTTATCGGACCAAAACCAGGCCATCCCGGTTTCCATCACGCCCATGCCGACGGACTCGAAGTTCCTGACGACCATCTGCTGGCGTTCCTGCTCACTCATCTGCGGGAAGCACAGCTCCAGATTACGTGAAACGATTTTTGCCCGGCGTTTCATCAAACGTAACGCCAGACGACCTAATGCACAGCCCAACTTATAAAGTACCGGGTAGGGTAACTGCACGATTAACCAAAGGATGCCAATACCCAGCCAGGTTAACCAATAACGTGGATGCAGTAGTGCAGCCGAAAACTTGGGTAAATTCGTCATGTCTATCCTGTCTTCAAACGACCAATTCCCTGTATTGTCGCATTTTTTCGCGCGTATCAAAAATTTGTGACGGGAGAACGGTGATTAAATCGGCAATTGTTGTTGTGTTTTTATCGTGAAGTATGAAATGTAGCGTAAAATGTGTGGATGTAAATTGGCGATGTTTGCTTTATTATGCCGCCGATTTTCATTTACTCCCAATTTGCAGGATACGTACACCATGCCAGTGTTACACAACCGCATTTCAAACGACGCGCTCAAAGCCAAAATGCTGGCCGAGACTGAGCCGCGCACGACGATCTCGTTTTATAAATATTTCACCATCGATGACCCGCAACATACGCGTGATGCGCTGTACCAACTATTCACTGCGTTGAATGTGTTCGGGCGTGTATATCTTGCCCATGAAGGCATTAACGCGCAAATTAGCGTGCCGCAAAGCAATGTGGATGCATTCCGCCAACAGCTGTATGCGTTCGATCCTGCCCTGGATGGATTACGCCTTAATATCGCCCTGGACGATGACGGAAAATCATTCTGGGTGCTACGCATGAAAGTTCGCGAACGCATTGTGGCGGATGGGATTGATGATCCTGACTTTAACGCCAGCGACGTGGGTGACTACCTGAAGGCGGCTGAAGTGAACGCCATGTTGGACGACCCTGACGCGGTATTCATTGATATGCGCAACCACTATGAATATGAAGTGGGGCACTTCGAGAATGCGCTGGAGATCCCGGCAGATACGTTCCGTGACCAGTTGCCGAAAGCGGTTGAAATGATGCAGGAGCATAAAGATAAAAAGATCGTTATGTACTGCACGGGCGGGATCCGCTGTGAGAAGGCCAGCGCCTGGATGAAGCACAACGGATTTAGCAAAGTCTGGCACATTGAGGGGGGTATTATTGAATATGCCCGCAAGGCGCGTGAACAGGGGCTTCCGGTACGCTTCATCGGCAAAAATTTTGTTTTTGATGAGCGTATGGGAGAAAGGATATCTGAGGATGTTATCGCGCATTGTCACCAGTGCGGAACCGCATGCGACAGCCACACTAATTGTAAAAATGATGGCTGCCATCTGCTGTTTATTCAGTGCCCGGCTTGCGCGCAGCAGTATAAAGGCTGCTGCAGTGAGCTGTGCTGCGAAGAGAGTGAGTTGCCAGAAGAAGAGCAACGACGTCGTCGCGCCGGGCGTGAAAATAGCAACAAAATCTTTAATAAATCCCGCGGTCGTCTGAATACCAAACTGGGTATTCCGGATCCCGCGCAATAAAATTTTGCCGGATGATGGCTGTCACCTCATCCGGCAACACTCATACGTTACTTCTGCTGCACACCTTCCACTGAGATGATTAAATCGACTTCCTGCGAAGCAGGGCCGAGATCGGTGGTGATGTTGAAGTCCTTCAGCTTAATTTTGCCTTGCGCTTCAAAACCGGCGCGCGTGCCACCCCATGGATCGCCACCCTGACCGATCAGTTTCGCATCCAGTGTAACCGGTTTGGTGACGCCGTTCAGGGTCAGATTACCGGTGATATCGAGGTCGTTCCCCTCTTTCTTCACGCTGGTGGAGCTAAAGGTCGCCTGCGGGAATTTGGCCACGTTAAGGAACTCTGCGCTGCGCAGGTGTTTGTCACGTTCGGCGTGATTGGTGTCAACACTGTTGGTGTTGATGGTGACGTTGACCTTATCGGCAGCAGGATTTTTTTCATCAAAGGTGAATGTACCGTCGAAATCTTTAAACGTGCCATACAACCAGCTGTAACCCAGGTGCTGAATACGGAAATTAACAAAGGCATGCTGTCCCTCTTTGTCAATTTTGTAATCTGCCGCCATGGCTGAGCCGGTCGTGAATAACAGAGAGGCGAGTGTCAATCCCAGCAGGTTTTTTTTCATTTTAAGCTCCATAGTCAGATGACGATTTTCCCAACATGCGCTTCAGGGTATCGTCGTGATCGATAAAGTGATGTTTCAGGGCTATAAGCCCATGAAGAAGCGATAAAACCACCACGCTCCATGCAAGCCACAGGTGCAAGCTGCCGGCAAGGTCGGCCTGAGCGCCCGCGTTGGCAAGAGTGGCGGGAATATCGAACCAACCAAATACGCTTATCGCTTTGCCATCTGCGGTCGAGATCAGATAACCGCTGATAACAATCGAAAAGAGCAGGGCGTACAGTGTAAGGTGGCCCATTGCCGCTGCGATGCGGGTTAAACGGGAATAGCTTGTCAGCGCAGGAGGAGGAGGGGAGAACAACCGCCAGGCAACGCGGATGACCAGTCCCATCATGAGCAGGATTCCGATGCTTTTATGCAGTTCAGGGGCCTGGTGATACCAGCCATCGTAATAGCTGAGCGTGACCATCCATAAACCCAACGCAAACATGCCATATACAGCAATCGCAACCAGCCAATGTAACGCGACTGACACCACGCCATAGCGCTGTGGACTATTAGTGTATTGCATAAGAACACCGCGAGATATTTCAGGAGTGAATAAAAATGGCGTGTAAAAGACATTAATGCAACTAATAAATAACAATGGTGATGATATTTATTTTTAAATCAATTAAATTGATTGAGTATGAACATAATCATCAAATGATTAGAGGGAATGTGCGAGGGGATGGCTTTATTACACGGTGCGAATGGGGTTTTTCTTGTTCAGTTTATTGCAATGAAAATTAAGTAATTATCAGTTTTTGTCAATTAATGTCAGCCAGATACGATCAGAAAAACATAATATATATCACATCCATAATTGCCAGCAGCGACCATAAAATAATGTAAAGCATAAGATGCTCACGAATATTATTTACCAGATAATGAAAGATGCGCCGCATCAATGTTATTCCTGTCATTAAAAATGGCCTCACCATGAGGCCATTAATGCATTATTACTTAAAGCGACTCAACCTGAATGGCGTCAGGTCAAAGGCTGGCGCTTTGTCCTGCGCAAAATCTGCTGCGATTTCCCCCAGTACGGAGGCAAACTTAAAACCATGCCCGCTCAGACCGGTGATGATCAGGGTATTGTCATGCTCAGGTAGCGTATCAATGATAAAGTCTTCATCCGGCGAATTATCGTAAGTGCAGGATGCACCGTGCAGACAACAGCCAATGCCTGGCAGAACTGTAAGCAGGAATGGGAAGGCTTCGGAGCCATCGCTGGCCACAGCAGCAAACGGCTTGCGCTCTTCGGCAGCGTGAATTGCCTGTCCGCCGTTGTGCTTACCAATTTTTAGTTCATCGTTTTCTGCCGGAAAACCGTAGAACTGATCGCCATTTGGTAATTCGCCGGTAAAGGCCGGGAAGTTATTTTTAACGCTGTAGCGCCCATCGGCCTGATACCATGCGAACACTTTGCGCACTGGCTGTATCGGCAGTTCCGGTACTAATGCCTGCACCCATGTCCCGGCACTGACCAGGGCTTTTTTGGCGTGGTAGTCACCGTCGGCGGTTTCTACCGTGACGCCATCATCACTATGATGAATAGCCGTGACCGGGCATTTAAACAGCTGTGCGCAGCCCGCTTCTTCAGCCAGGCGGATCCAGGTTTTAATCGCTAACTCACTACGCAAAAAGCCTGACTCAGCTTCAAACAGACCAATATAATTTTCAGGTACGCGAATCTCGGGCCAGCGAGCCATGATGGCGGCGGCATCAAGATGTTCGACGTTGAGTTGCCACTGTTTCGCGCTTTGCGCTGCGGTAGCTAAGAAGGTTGAATCAGCCGGACCTAGGTTGATCACACCGGAGCGAACAAAAATCGGTTCTTCATTTTGGGTCGAAAGTTCATCCCACAATGTCTGCGCGCGCAGCACTAGCGGAACGTATTTTTCACCTTCGCCATATGCATGACGAATTAATCGTGTGTCGCCGTGGTGGCTACCCTGTTGATGCGGTGGCATATGTGCATCGATCATCAGAACGTTCAGACCGGCGCGAGTGGCATAGTATCCGGCTGCGGCACCCACGGAACCGCTGCCAATAATGATTAAGTCGTATTTCATCCGCTTCTCTCTGCAATCGCGATAGTAGCAGGGTAAATAACTGACCCGGAATATTCAACCTGGAAATAAGAAAGGCACCGTTAAGGTGCCTTTTGATGGTTGGATGTATCAGATTTAATGGCGCTGATACTCATTTACCTGGTAATCGCCGGATTCAATTTTGGCGATTCCTGCTTCTAATATCGAAATAAATTGCCTGGCAACATCAGTGGTTAACCAGAGCGTTTGTCCAACTTCAGTCCCATCCGGGTCCGGTCGATTCGGGGTCTGGTAGTGCAAACGCAGCATCAGCGCATCGTAGCTATCAACGGTGCTGATGTCCCATCCTACAAGCGGATGAGTCTGAATGACTTCATTATTCTTTTCCATCATGCCCCCTAATTCGTGTTACTAGACAACGGTTTTCGAGGTTCAATGCATTTTTTTTCTGAAGCAACTTCAGTATATCAATAAATAAGGGTATTCATTGAAAATTTAAAGAGGGCTGCGCATAAATTTTTGGTTTTCAGCGTTATCTGACTAATAAAACAACATGTCATTCATTTTTTTTTAGCAAGTTGCACAATTATTTTGTTGTTCTGGTTAAAAGATGACCAGGAAATTAATATTAAATTAAATGCCGGCAAGGTTGAATCTGCATTTGTTTTAAAAACTGTGCGTATAAAAAAGCCGGGGCGACCCGGCAAACAAACATCACTGCATATCATTATTTATTCGTTGATAAACCAGTCATCCGCGCTTTCCCAGGTCTCCTGCAGGATCTCGCTGATGCGTTCTTTATCCTCTTTGGTCGCGCCAATTACCGACAGATTGTTAGCCCCGGCATAACGGACAGTAACGTTACCTTCGTTATCCGGAAAATGATGATGAATACGACGGGAGAGTTCACCTGCCAGTGCGTCAATCGCACCGGCAGGCAAAGGTGAAGTTTTGGCAATAGTGACTTCAATACGCATAATAGCCCCCTGTTGAATATACTGTTTGTTTATACAGTTATTCAAATCAGTTGGCTACACTTTTTTTAGCTTTTTACTGACCAGTGTACCGTTTCGCCACCCAGGAAAGGCACCAGTGTGTCATCTGCCAGCGCAATGCTCTCCGGGACATGGTGCTCCACGCGTTCAAGCTCAATAAAAGTCTCATTCACCGGCAGACCATAGAATTGCGGGCCATTGAGTGAGCAGAAGGCTTCAAAATGGCTCAGCGCATTCATCTCTTCAAATACGGTGGCATAGCTGCCCAGCGCGGTCGGGGCGTTAAAACACCCGGCACAGCCGCAACTGGATTCTTTGCGATGACGCGCATGTGGCGCTGAGTCGGTACCAAGGAATGCACGGCTAAATCCGCTGGCGACCAGTTCACGCAGCGCCTGTTGGTGGACGTTACGTTTAAGGATTGGCAGACAATACAGGTGCGGGCGAATGCCGCCGACCAGCATGTGGTTGCGGTTAAACATTAAATGCTGTGGCGTAATAGTAGCGGCGAGAAGCTCGTTACCGTCGCGCACATATTCGGCAGCATCTTTAGTGGTGATATGTTCAAACACCACTTTCAGCGCAGTCAAACGCTGACGCAGCGGTTCCATCACTGTCTCAATAAAGCGTGCTTCGCGATCGAAAATATCAATATCCGCATGCGTCACTTCACCATGCACCAACAGCGGCATACCCAATTTTTCCATCCGTTCCAGCACCGGCATGATGGCGTCAATAGAGGTTACGCCATGCGTTGAGTTGGTGGTGGCATTAGCCGGGTAGAGTTTCGCGGCGGTGAACACGCCTTCGTTGAAACCACGCTCCAGCTCATTGGGATCCAGCGTATCCGTTAAGTAGCAGGTCATTAAAGGTGTGAAGTCGTGTCCGGCAGGTACCGCGTCAAGAATGCGTTGGCGATAAGCGATAGCTGCATCTACTGTGGTGACGGGCGGTGCCAGGTTCGGCATGACAATGGCGCGGCCGTAAATTTCACTGGTATAGGGCACGACAGTTTTTAACATGTCGCCATCGCGAAAGTGAAGATGCCAGTCGTCTGGGCGGCGGATCTTTAAAACCTGGGATGGTGCAGTCATCAATATGCTCCGGCTGAGGATTGTCTTTTTTGCCGGAAACAAAGGATAAGCGGAAACGTTTTCGTTTGCACGAAAAAAAAGGGCGCATCAGCGCCCTCTGGTTTATTAGTCGGTGAAGGGGATAATGATTTCGCCCGGTTTCACTTCTATACCTTTCGCCAGTTTTTTCGCCAGCGCTTCACCCTGGCTGCTGTCATCCTGCAGAATGTAGGCAGGTTGTTGGTTAAAGTAATTACGCAGCGATTGGTTTAAATACGGCATCAGCGTTTGCAGTACCGACTGCATTTTTTCTGGTGTCACGGTCGCGTCCACGACTTCCATCTCTTGCAAAAAAATCGCGCCTTTCTCTTTATTGAAGACCGGTAAGGCTTTGAGCTTCAGCTTCATGGTGGCTTTCTGACTGCCAAACAGGGAATTCATGTCCAGGTTGGCATCACCCGTCAGAGTCACTTTATTAGGCTCTTCACGCCCTATCTGACTGGCCAGATTGCTCAGTACGATGTGTGCTTCAGCAACGCCGGGCAAACCGATATCTTTTGAAAAGTTATTATGCTTCGCCAGCGCCTGATTAATCTCTTGCTCGCTAACCGTGTATTGCGTAAGTTGATTACAACCAACCAACAGGCCGCCGACAATCAGTGCAGCGGCAAAAAAAAGCTTTTTCATGGGGTTCCTCAACATGATGCTTGTGGCGTAATCGTGACACAAAGCATCATCGAGTACCAGCGCCCCGGGCACCAGCAGAAAAAACTGAAAAGTGCCCGAGCGTCGGATTAGCTATCAGGCGTCGGGTTCCAGTATGCCGCGCGTTGGGCGTTTGTGGCTGAATTGCCAGCCCAAAGCCAGGAAGGTGATGAAGCCGATAATACCGAGCATCATCCATGGCAATTCAGGCTGCGCCAGGGCTTTGCCCATATCAAACAGCCAGCCGCCGCCGACATAACCAATTGCGCCGCCGATGGCGAGGCCCAGTCGGCTGAAGCCCATGTAACTTCCTCGAGCCCGTGCATTGGCCAGCGAGGCGCTCAGGGTCTCACGCGCCGGTTCGGCGATGATCGAGCCAATATAGAAGGTGCAGATCAGCGTGAATAGCTGCTGTAGATTGCCGACCAGACCGATGGGCATCATGCTGAGAGACATTACCAGCAGACCGGCCATCAGGCGATGTTCAAGGCGAAAACGTTTTTCACTCCAGCGGGCAATCGGGTAGAGCAGCGTTAACGAGAGGCATGCTTCGATGGCATACATCCATTTCACCGCGGCAGGCGAGCCAGCGATGTCGTTCACCATGATTGGCAGCATTAACATCACCTGTACCGCCAGCATGTAATAACCCGCCAGCGTCAGAACATAGGTGACAAAACGTTTGTCATGCATCACGTGGCCCATCCCTTCACGCACCGGAATTTTCACCGTCGACAATTTCCATGCCGGGAGTAGCCAGGCGTTAAACGCCGCGCACAGAACAAACAAAATGGCTCCTGTCGCGCAGACCAGGCGAAAATCGTACTGTAACAGCCAACTGCCAAGTAACGCGCCAACCACGGCGCCTGCGCTATCCTGCATCATCAAGATAGAGAAAAAACGCCCGCGCTTTTCCGGGCGGATCAGTTTGACCACTAGCGCCGAGCGGGGAGGGTCGAACAGCGTGCCGCCCAATCCGGAGAGAAAACAGGAAAACCATAGCAGCCACGGCTCGTGGGCAATACCCATGGTGGCGAACCCGGCGGCGCGCATCAGCATACCGGTGACGATCATTGGTTTTGCGCCGAAACGGTCAGCAATAGCGCCGCCAAAAATACCCAGACCCTGCTGAATAAATTGACGCAATCCTAACGCGATCCCGACCATAACGGCAGCCCAGCCCATTTGGTCGACGAAGCGAATTGAGATCAGCGGGAAAACGACGAAGAAACCCAGCACGACCAGCATATTATCGATGAGAAGGAAGTATTTACCCAGGTTCCTTGCCTGCGAGACTTGCGACATTTCCCCTCCCGGGAAAAACTCGTCACTCTGGTTAGAGTTTAAAAGATAAGCACCTCCTATTCTGCGGTGTCGTCATCGCTTTTCCCACCCTTGGCGGGACAATATTTTTTTATCAAAAGTCCGTCTTGATAGAGAGTTTTCATCAAAATGTGTGAATAATTCAAAAAATGGCAATTTGCTCTTTTCAAAGGGCATATTTGCACAGGTATAGTATCGCGAATAGCGTATTGAAGACGTTACGGGAAGGAGTAGGTATAGAATGTTTGGCTATCGCAGTAACGTGCCAAAAGTGCGCTTAACCACGGACCGCCTGGTCGTGCGTTTGGTGCACGAGCGTGATGCCTGGCGTCTGGCAGATTATTACGCAGAAAATCGTCATTTCTTAAAACCCTGGGAACCTATTCGCGATGAAAGCCACTGTTATCCCTCCGGCTGGCAGGCGCGTCTGAGTATGATCTCTGAGTTTCATAAACAAGGCACCGCGTATTATTTTGCGCTGCTCGATCCGGAAGAAAAAGAGATTATCGGCGTCGCGAATTTCTCGAACGTAGTGCGGGGATCTTTCCACGCCTGTTATCTCGGCTATTCCATTGCGCAAAAGTGGCAGGGGCAGGGGCTGATGTACGAAGCCTTAACCTCGGCCATTCGTTATATGCAGCGCACGCAGCATATTCACCGCATTATGGCGAACTATATGCCACACAATAAACGTAGTGGTGACTTGCTGGCCCGACTGGGTTTTGAAAAAGAAGGGTATGCCAAAGATTACCTGCTGATTGACGGGCAGTGGCGCGATCACGTGCTGACGGCGTTGACCACATCAGAATGGACCCCTGGCCGCTAAGTTTCAGGTTAGCCTGAGTAATGGAGAAAACGATGAAATACGAATTAACCGCCACCGAAGCTCGCGTGATTGGCTGTTTGTTAGAGAAACAGGTCACCACGCCGGAACAATATCCGCTTTCTGTCAATGGCGTCGTCACCGCCTGCAATCAAAAAACGAATCGTGAACCGGTGATGAATCTATCGGAATCGGAAGTGCAGGATCAGCTTGATAACCTGGTGAAGCGGCATTTTCTGCGTACGGTGAGCGGCTTTGGAAATCGCGTCACGAAATATGAGCAGCGTTTCTGCAACTCTGAATTTGGCAATCTGAAACTCAGTGCGGGCGAGGTGGCGCTGGTTACCACGCTGTTGCTGCGTGGCGCGCAAACGCCGGGCGAACTGCGAAGCCGTGCATCGCGAATGTACGAATTCAGCGATATGGCTGAAGTGGAGTCGACGCTGGAAAAACTGGCGACCCGTGAAGATGGTCCTTATGTGATCCGTCTGGCGCGCGAGCCGGGTAAACGTGAAAGTCGCTATATGCACCTGTTTTGCGGTGATGTTGATGAGCCCATCGCTGCGGCAGATGAACTCCCGGTTGCGTCTGGCGATCTGCAGGCGCGCGTTGAAGCCCTGGAAACAGAAGTCGCGGAACTTAAGCAGCGGCTGGATTCTTTGTTGGCGCACCTGGGAGACTAACGTGAATAAATTACGTATCGGCGTTGTCGGTCTGGGTGGCATTGCACAAAAAGCCTGGCTGCCCGTACTGGGCAGTTCCGCTGACTGGACGCTGCAAGGCGCGTTTTCGCCTTCGCAGGAAAAAGCGCTGCGTGTCTGTGAGACCTGGCGCATACCCTACGTTGACTCCCTGGTGAATCTGGCGAAAACCTGCGACGCGGTTTTCGTCCATTCCAGCACCGCGACGCACTTTGCGGTAGTCAGTGAACTCCTGAATGCCGGGGTCCATGTGTGTGTGGATAAACCGCTGGCAGAAAACCTGCGTGAGGCTGAACAACTGGTCGAGCTGGCCGCGCGGAAAAAACTGACGTTGATGGTCGGCTTTAACCGCCGATTTGCGCCACTGTATCAGGATCTTAAGGCGCATCTGGGCAATGCAGCGTCTGTACGTATGGATAAGCATCGTTCGGACAGCGTGGGACCGCATGACCTGCGTTTCACCCTGCTGGACGATTATCTGCACGTGGTCGATACCGCGCTGTGGCTGGCGGGCGGGAACGCGCAGTTAAATAGCGGCACTCTGCTGACTAATGACTCTGGCGCAATGCTTTATGCCGAGCACCATTTTTCTGTCGATCATCTACAGATTACAACCAGCATGCATCGCCGGGCCGGTAGCCAGCGTGAGAGCGTTCAGGCGGTGACCGATGGGGGCCTGATTGACGTCACGGATATGCGGGAATGGCGGGAAGAACGCGGGCAAGGTGTTGTACACAAGCCGATAGCAGGCTGGCAAACGACCTTAGAACAGCGAGGTTTTGCCGGATGTGCGCGGCATTTCATTGAGTGTGTGCAAAATCAGACGGTTCCTCAGACGACAGGCGAGCAGGCGCTACTGGCCCAGCGTGTTGTCGAAAAGCTATGGCGGGAGGCGATGGCTGAATAACCCCCTGTAACAACTGGCGGTAGTAATTCATTGTAATCCAGGTACTATATGCCAACTCAAAATAACACCTCTTTTCAACCATAGGCTGGCTTGTAGGCCTGATAAGACGCTGCGGCGTCGCCATCAGGCACAGTGACATTGCCGGATGGCGATGTTGGTTATACGGGGATTTGCCTCAGGGTCTGGAATACAACATAGATGAATTTATTAAAGTCGCTGGCAGCCGTCAGCTCGATGACGATGTTTTCACGTGTGCTGGGTTTTGCGCGTGATGCGATTGTCGCCAGAATCTTTGGCGCAGGGATGGCGACCGATGCCTTTTTTGTGGCCTTCAAACTTCCAAACCTGCTGCGCCGAATTTTTGCTGAAGGCGCATTTTCTCAGGCGTTTGTGCCTATTCTGGCTGAATACAAAAGTAAGCAGGGTGAAGATGCTACCCGCGTGTTTGTTGCCTATGTATCCGGGCTGCTGACGCTGGCGCTGGCCGTGGTGACGGTTGCCGGGATGCTGGCTGCGCCGTGGGTGATTTTAGTCACTGCACCTGGGTTTGCCGACACCGCCGACAAATTTGCGTTGACTACCCAACTGCTGCGGATCACCTTTCCTTATATCCTGCTGATTTCACTGGCCTCGCTGGTCGGCGCAATCCTTAACACCTGGAACCGCTTTTCTATTCCGGCGTTTGCGCCGACCTTTTTGAATATCAGCATGATCGGTTTTGCGCTGTTTGCCGCGCCTTATTTTAATCCTCCAGTGCTGGCGCTGGCGTGGGCCGTGACCGTCGGTGGCGTGCTGCAGCTGGTTTATCAACTGCCACATCTGAAGAAAATTGGCATGCTGGTGCTGCCCCGCGTGAACTTCCGCGATGCGGGGGCGATGCGCGTCGTCAAGCAAATGGGGCCGGCGATACTCGGGGTTTCCGTCAGCCAGATTTCACTGATCATCAATACCATATTCGCCTCGTTTCTGGCCTCCGGCTCGGTTTCCTGGATGTACTATGCCGATCGTCTGATGGAGTTTCCGTCCGGCGTGCTTGGCGTGGCGCTGGGGACCATTCTGCTGCCATCGCTGTCCAAAAGCTTTTCCAGCGGGAATCATGATGAGTATTGTCGTCTGATGGACTGGGGGCTGCGTCTGTGTTTTCTGCTGGCATTACCCAGCGCCGTGGCGTTGGGCATTTTGGCTAAACCGCTGACGGTTTCTCTGTTCCAGTACGGTAAATTTACCGCCTTTGATGCCGCCATGACCCAGCGCGCGCTGGTGGCATACTCGGTCGGTTTGATTGGTTTGATCGTGGTGAAAGTTCTGGCCCCTGGTTTTTACTCGCGCCAGGATATTAAAACGCCGGTGAAAATTGCGATTGTGACGCTGATTATGACTCAGGTGATGAACCTGGCGTTTATCGGGCCGCTGAAGCATGCCGGGCTGTCGCTGTCGATTGGTCTGGCGGCATGTCTGAACGCTTCGCTGCTTTACTGGCAGTTGCGTAAACAGAAAATCTTTACCCCGCAACCGGGCTGGGCCTGGTTCCTGGCGCGTCTGGTAATTTCCGTGGTGGTGATGTCAGCGGTGCTGTTCGGGATGCTCTATATCATGCCGGACTGGTCACAGGGAACGATGTTATGGCGTTTACTGCGTCTGATGGCCGTTGTGGTGGCTGGGATCGCAGCTTACTTCGCCGCACTTGCTGTGCTGGGCTTTAAAGTGAAAGAGTTTGTGCGCCGGACGGCGTAACAGACATTGCCGGATGGCGGCGTTACGCCGTATCCGGCCTGCAGAACGCGCTGGCCTGAAAACTGTGAGCGATCAGGCTGGCATTAAATAGAGAATTTTTTCCCGCCGCGGTGCGCAGCAGAGGTTTGACCGTTTGCGCCATACAGCGCCGGTTCCTGGTGCGGTTTCAGCACTTGAATCGCTTGCTGATTACGCTTAATCTGCCCTTCCAGCAGCCAACCGTTGTGCTGGTTGAGGTCACGCAAATGCTGCGTTTTTTGGGTGATCGTCTGCCAGCGTTCAGCAATCTCATCGTTGGCGCTACGCGTGGCGTCATGCTCCAGACGGCGTTGCTGCTCCAGATAATCAAGGGTTGCCAGCAAAGAGCTTTTTTCTTCTGTAATACGCTGTAGCTGGCTACCGTTGATATATCCTGCGGAGAGCTGCTGCTGCTCAGCATCCATTACCGTTTTCAGGTCATTGAGGACGGTTGTCATCTGATCAAGTATTTCTGACAAACGAGTCATACTTTATTTACTCTGTAAGTAGCTCTGTGCCTCGCGAATAAGCGAGTCGGCAATTTTTCCAGTATCCATTTTCAACTCACCGTTACGGATCGCAGTTTTCAATGCTTCGACGCGTTCCATATTGATGTCATTGGTGCCGGGCTGCATCAGTTTGGCCTGGGCGTCGCTCAGCATGACGCTGGTGCTGTTTGTCGCGGTGGTTTTTTCCTTCCGCGCTTTTTGTACCGGCGCATCGCTGGTTTCACGTGGCTGAACGGTACTGACTGGCTTCAATGGTGAGGTACGATCAATGCTCATTTTGTTTATCCTCATCGAGGGGTTACGCTATAGCGGCCCGCTGTAATCATTGGTTGTTTATCTATCGGCACACGCTAAAAAATCTTTAACCTATTATAGGTTAATAAGAATATTCCCATCAGAATCGACGATGCCGCTCACCACCTGGCCTGAAATCATCCGCACTCGCGCATTCTGTGCGACGGCGGCATTATTCAGCGCTTTACCTTCGGCATTCACCCGAAAACCATCGCCGTTGGCGATAACCAGTACGCGTTGACCGGCTTTGATCCGCCAGGCCTGGCGCAACATTGAAAGCTGTATCGGCTGACCTGGAACGAGATCGCGTAGACTCACCGCGTCCTGCACCTGATTCAAATCTAACACGGCGCGCGGCGGCAGTTGGTCCAGCCGACCTCGCTTTAACGTCACGCTGGCCGAGGTTAGCGCGCTGCCCCGAGCGACGGGCGCGGCGGCAACCACATAGTTTCCCGTGGCCTGCACATTCACCTGCAGATAACGTTTCTCGTTGGCGCAGCGGGCCAGCACGTTCACATTGCCCCACAGTTTCGCGTTGCCTGACACGCTTAATGCGGGTTGTTCGCAGCTGGGCAGTAGGTTAGGCGACGTACGGATAGTGACGACCACCTCATCGCTAAATCCGGCCAGACGTTGGGAAAACCATGTCGTCAGCTGTGAATTCAGGTCTTGCGCCAGCGTCATAGGGCTGAACAGCAGTGCTGCCACAACTATTCCACGTTTAAACGTTTGCATCAAAACCTCGCGCTTTTTCAGGTAGTGACAGGATTTTACCTGTGTGACGCAGTCATCAACGCAACAAATAGCGACGCATTTTGCGTTTATTCCGGCGATAACGCGCGCGTAATGGGATTTAAGCTGTCGGCTGAATTTTGTCATTTGCGGAGGAGATATGCTCGATAAGCTCGACGCCGCCTTACGTTTTCAACAGGAAGCGCTGAATTTGCGCGCCCAGCGCCAGGAAATATTGGCCGCCAACATTGCCAATGCCGACACGCCGGGGTATCAGGCGCGCGACCTGGATTTCGCCAGTGAATTGAAAAAAGTCATGGTGCGTGGACGGGAACAAACCGGCGGCGTCTCGTTGACGCTGACCTCTGCACAACATATTCCGGCCCAAACCGCTTCTGCTCCCGCTACGGAATTGCTCTATCGCATTCCTGACCAGCCGTCTCTGGATGGCAATACGGTGGATATGGACCGGGAGCGTACGCAATTTGCCGACAACAGTCTCAAATATCAAATGGGGCTGACCGCGCTGGGTGGACAAATCAAAGGCATGATGAATGTGCTGCAAGGAGGGAACTAATTCGTGGCGCTGTTAAATATTTTTGATATCGCAGGCTCTGCGCTGACGGCGCAGTCTAAGCGCCTGAACGTGGCGGCCAGCAACATGGCGAATGCGGATAGCGTTACCGGACCCGACGGTCAGCCGTATCGCGCCAAGCAGGTTGTTTTTCAGGTTGATGCCGCGCCAGGTGCAGCTACAGGCGGCGTAAAAGTGGCTGACGTTATTGAAAGCCAGGCGCCGGATAAGCTGGTCTATGAGCCGGGTAACCCGCTGGCCGATGCGAACGGCTACGTAAAAATGCCGAATGTGGACGTCGTCGGCGAGATGGTTAACACCATGTCAGCCTCGCGTAGCTACCAGGCAAACGTCGAAGTGCTCAACACCGTGAAAAGCTTGATGCTCAAAACGCTTACGTTAGGCCAGTAAAGGAGGCGCATATGTCTATTGCTGTAACCATGAATGACCCGAGCAATACAGGCGTTAAAGCCGCCACCGGGAATAGCTCCCTGACGGGCAGTAATGCCGCTGACCTGCAAAGCAGTTTTCTGACGCTGCTGGTCGCACAGTTGAAAAACCAGGACCCAACCAATCCGCTGCAAAACAACGAACTGACCACCCAACTGGCGCAAATCAGTACCGTAAGTGGGATTGAGAAACTGAACACCACGCTGGGGTCTATTTCCGGGCAGATCGATAACAGTCAGTCGCTGCAGGCCAGTACGCTGATTGGCCATGGTGTCATGATCCCCGGCACCACCATCCTGACCGGTAAAGGTACGGAAGAGGGTGCGAAAACGACCACGACGCCGTTTGGCGTTGAGCTGCAACAGCCGGCAGATAAGGTCACCGCAACGATTACCGATAAAGACGGCAAAGTGATACGCACTATTGATATCGGCGGCTTGAAAGCCGGTGTTCATACCTTTACCTGGGACGGCACCATGACCGATGGCACGGATGCGCCAAGCGGTTCTTATAACGTCTCAATTGCTGCCAGCAATGGCGGAACGCAACTGGTGGCGCAGCCGCTTCAGTTTGCGCTGGTGCAGGGTGTTATTCGCAGTAACGGCGGTAATACGCTGGACCTGGGCACCTATGGAACCACCACCCTCGACGAAGTACGGCAAATAATCTAAGCCCACACACTTATCAGGAGTAAGTCATGGCCTTTTCTCAAGCGGTCAGCGGTCTGAACGCTGCAGCGACCAACCTCGATGTCATTGGTAATAACATCGCCAACTCCGCTACCTACGGTTTTAAATCTGGTACGGCTTCTTTTGCCGATATGTTCGCCGGTTCTAAAGTGGGACTGGGGGTTAAAGTTGCGGGTATTACCCAGGATTTTACCGATGGTACTACCACCAACACCGGACGCGGACTGGATGTGGCTATCAGCCAGAACGGATTTTTCCGCATGGTAGACAGCAACGGCTCTGTATTCTACAGCCGTAACGGTCAGTTCAAGCTCGATGAAAACCGCAATATCGTCAACATGCAGGGGCTGCAACTGACAGGTTATCCTGCTACCGGTACACCGCCGACAATACAGCAAGGTGCTAACCCGGCGCCGATCACTATTCCGAATACGCTGATGGCGGCGAAAACCACGACTACCGCGTCAATGCAGATCAACCTGAATTCCACTGACAAGGTGCCAACCAAAACTCCGTTTAGTCCAAGCGACGCGGACTCCTACAACAAAAAAGGCACCGTTACCGTTTTCGATAGCCAGGGTAACGCCCATGACATGAACATTTTTTATGTCAAAAACGCAGAGAGCAACACCTGGGAAATTCATACTCAGGATGCTTCAACTGGCGAAGCTGCAAAACCAGCCGGGTTTATGAAGTTTAACAACAATGGTGCGTTTTTAGGGATTAGCGCCACGGCAACTGGTACGCCAGGAGCAACGGACATCAACATCGAAACAGGGCAGATTAACGGTGCAGATACCGCAAAATTCTCCCTGAGCTTCCTGAACTCCATGCAGCAGAACACCGGCGCCAACAACATCGTCGCCACGAATCAGAACGGCTACAAGCCGGGCGATCTGGTCAGCTATCAGATTAACAATGACGGTACCGTGGTCGGTAATTACTCCAACGAACAGCAACAGGTACTGGGCCAGATCGTGCTGGCAAACTTTGCCAACAACGAGGGGCTGGCGTCTCAGGGCGACAACGTCTGGGCTGCTACACAGGCTTCTGGCGTGGCGCTGCTGGGTACCGCAGGCGAAGGTAACTTCGGCAAACTGACCAACGGTGCGCTGGAAGCATCAAACGTGGATTTGAGTAAAGAACTGGTGAATATGATCGTCGCTCAGCGTAACTATCAGTCGAACGCGCAGACTATCAAAACCCAGGATCAGATCCTCAACACGCTGGTCAACCTGCGCTAAGCGCCTGACGGGATGGCTTAATGGATCACGCAATTTATACCGCTATGGGCGCGGCCAGTCAGACGCTGAATCAACAGGCGGTGACGGCCAGCAACCTGGCAAACGCCTCCACGCCAGGGTTTCGTGCGCAGCTCAATGCGCTGCGTGCGGTTCCTGTAGAAGGATTGTCTTTACCGACGCGTACGCTGGTAGTGGCCTCCACGCCAGGGGCCGACATGACGCCGGGCCAGATGGACTATACCTCCCGCCCGCTGGACGTGGCGCTGCAACAAGATGGCTGGTTGGCTGTGCAAACCGCGGACGGTAGCGAAGGGTATACCCGTAATGGTGCCATTCAGGTAAGCCCTACGGGTGAACTGACTATTCAGGGGCATCCGGTAATCGGTGAAGCCGGGCCGATAGCCGTACCGGAAGGTTCCGAAGTCACCATTGCGGCTGACGGGACGATCTCGGCGCTTAACCCTGGCGATCCGGCCAATACGGTTGCGCCCGTTGGGCGTCTGAAACTGGTCAAGGCGATGGGGAATGAAGTGCAACGTGGTGATGACGGTATGTTTCGTCTGACCCAGGCCGCGCAGGCTACCCGTGGGGCGACGTTACAGGCCGACCCCAGCATTCGCGTTATGTCGGGCGTGCTGGAAGGTAGCAACGTCAAGCCGGTTGCCGCGATGAGCGACATGATCGCCAACGCTCGCCGTTTCGAAATGCAAATGAAGATTATCAGTAGCGTGGATGATAACGCGGGCCGCGCCAACCAACTGCTGTCGATGAGTTAACACAGGACATTTTATGATCAGTTCATTATGGATCGCCAAAACCGGCCTGGATGCGCAGCAAACCAACATGGATGTGATTGCCAACAACCTGGCAAACGTCAGCACCAACGGATTTAAGCGCCAACGTGCGGTGTTTGAAGATCTGTTGTATCAGACGATTCGCCAGCCTGGCGCCCAGTCTTCTGAACAAACCACACTGCCTTCCGGTTTGCAGATTGGTACCGGTGTGCGTCCGGTGGCAACCGAGCGTTTACACAGCCAGGGTAACCTGTCGCAAACCAATAACAGTAAAGATGTGGCGATTAAAGGCCAGGGCTTTTTCCAGGTCATGCTGCCTGATGGTACGTCAGCTTATACCCGTGACGGTTCTTTCCAGGTGGATCAGAACGGTCAACTGGTGACCGCGGGTGGTTTCCAGGTTCAGCCTGCCATCACCATCCCGGCTAATGCGCTCAGCATCACCATTGGACGTGACGGTATTGTCAGTGTGACCCAACAGGGTCAGGCTGCGCCTGTTCAGGTCGGGCAGCTTAACCTGACCACCTTTATGAACGACACCGGCCTGGAAAGTATTGGTGAGAATCTGTACACCGAAACGCAGTCATCCGGCGCGCCAAATGAGAGTACACCGGGGCTGAACGGCGCGGGTCTGCTGTACCAGGGGTATGTTGAAACCTCTAACGTCAACGTGGCGGAAGAGCTGGTAAACATGATCCAGGTTCAGCGCGCTTACGAAATCAACAGTAAAGCGGTATCGACTACCGATCAGATGCTGCAAAAACTGACGCAACTCTAAAGTGGGGTCCGGTGGGGTGAGAGCCTCACCGGCACACGGATTTTGAAGATGACCGCAATGCGAAAATACGCGCTTCACCCATACCCAATTTTAGCCCTGCTGGTGGTTTCACTGACAGGGTGCGCCTGGATCCCAGCCACGCCGCTCGTGCAGGGCGCGACGTCTGCTCAACCCGTTCCAGGCCCGACGCCGGTGGCGAATGGCTCAATCTTCCAGTCGGCGCAGCCGATTAACTACGGTTATCAGCCGCTCTTCGAAGACCGCCGTCCGCGCAATATTGGCGATACGCTGACCATCGTATTGCAGGAAAACGTCAGCGCGAGCAAAAGTTCCTCAGCAAACGCCAGCCGCGACGGCAAGACCAACTTTGGTTTTGATACCGTACCGCGCTACCTGCAAGGGCTGTTTGGTAACGAACGTGCCGACGTAGAAGCCTCCGGTGGGAACACCTTTAACGGTAAAGGCGGCGCGAACGCCAGCAATACCTTCAGCGGTACGTTGACCGTGACGGTCGATCAGGTACTGGTGAATGGCAATTTACATGTCGTGGGTGAAAAACAGATCGCCATTAATCAGGGCACTGAGTTCATTCGCTTCTCCGGGGTTGTTAACCCACGCACCATCAGTGGCAGCAACTCCGTACCGTCAACTCAGGTTGCGGATGCGCGTATTGAGTACGTCGGCAACGGCTACATCAATGAAGCGCAAAATATGGGCTGGTTGCAGCGTTTCTTCCTTAACTTGTCGCCGATGTAAGCGAGGTACCTGGTGTTTAAATCTCTTGTTGGAATGGTACTGGTACTGGCAACCGCCTTTGCGCATGCCGACCGTATTCGTGACCTGACCAGCGTGCAGGGCGTGCGGGAAAACTCGTTGATAGGTTACGGGCTGGTGGTCGGGCTGGATGGTACTGGTGACCAGACCACACAGACGCCGTTTACGACGCAAACGCTCAATAACATGCTGTCGCAGTTGGGGATCACCGTACCAACCGGCACCAATATGCAGCTGAAAAACGTGGCGGCGGTGATGGTTACCGCGCAGTTCCCAGCTTTTGGTCGCCAGGGGCAAACCATTGACGTGGTGGTCTCTTCCATGGGTAACGCCAAAAGCCTGCGCGGCGGCACGCTGCTGATGACCCCGCTGAAAGGGGTCGATAGTCAGGTATATGCCTTGGCGCAGGGGAATATTCTGGTTGGCGGTGCGGGCGCGGCTGCGGGTGGCAGTAGCGTGCAGGTTAACCAGCTCAATGGTGGACGCATCACCAATGGCGCGACCATCGAACGTGAGTTGCCCAGCCAGTTCGGCGGTGGCAACACCATTAATCTGCAGCTCAATAATGAAGATTTTACTATGGCGCAGCAGATCACCGACACAATCAACCGCTCGCGTGGCTTTGGTAGTGCAACGGCGCTGGATGCCCGGACCATACAAGTGCGTGTGCCAAGCGGCAACAGTTCGCAGGTACGTTTCCTTGCCGACATCCAGAATATGGAGGTGAACGTCACGCCGCAGGACGCGAAAGTCATTATCAACTCGCGTACGGGATCTGTGGTCATGAACCGTGAAGTCACGCTGGATAGCTGTGCCGTGGCGCAGGGTAACTTGTCGATTACGGTAAACCGCCAGGCAAACGTCAGCCAGCCGGATACGCCGTTTGGCGGCGGACAGACCGTGGTGACGCCACAAACGCAGATCGATCTGCGCCAGAGCGGCGGCTCGCTGCAAAGCGTACGTTCCAGCGCCAATCTGAACAACGTCGTGCGCGCGCTGAATGCGCTGGGGGCGACGCCGATGGATCTGATGTCCATTCTGCAATCGATGCAGAGCGCGGGTTGCTTACGCGCCAAACTGGAAATCATCTGATGATTGGTGACAGCAAACTGCTGACCAGCGCCGCCTGGGATGCGCAAGCACTGAACGAACTGAAAGCGAAAGCGGGTCAGGATCCGGCGGCGAATATTCGCCCCGTGGCCCGTCAGGTTGAAGGGATGTTCGTACAGATGATGCTGAAAAGCATGCGTGAAGCGTTGCCGAAAGATGGCGTGTTTAGCAGCGATTCGACACGTTTGTATACCAGCATGTATGACCAACAAATTGCGCAGCAGATGACCGCAGGTAAAGGTCTGGGACTGGCTGAAATGATGGTTAAGCAGATGACGCAAGGGCAAGCGCAACCTGCTGATGATGTGCCACAGGTGCCGATGAAGTTCCCGCTGGAAACGGTGACCAGTTATCAAAACCAGGCGCTGACGCAACTGGTACGCAAAGCCATCCCGAGGGCGACGGAAAGTAATGATGAGCCGCTATCGGGCGACAGTAAAGACTTCCTCGCTCAGCTGTCGCTGCCGGCAAAACTGGCGAGTCAGCAAAGCGGCGTTCCGCATCATCTGATTCTGGCGCAGGCGGCGCTGGAGTCCGGATGGGGCCAGCGGCAAATTCGCCGGGAAAACGGCGAACCGAGCTTCAACATTTTTGGCGTGAAGGCTTCGGGAAGCTGGAAGGGACCAACGACCGAAATCACCACCACCGAATATGAAAACGGCGAGGCGAAAAAGGTGAAAGCCAGATTCCGCGTCTATAGCTCTTACCTTGAGGCGCTGTCGGATTATGTCGGGCTGATTTCCCGTAACCCGCGCTATGCGGCGGTGACCGTAGCCGCAACCGCTGAGCAAGGGGCGCAGGCACTGCAAAATGCCGGTTACGCTACCGACCCTAACTATGCGAAGAAATTAACCAGCATGATCCAGCAGTTGAAATCGATGAGTGAAAAGGTGAGCAAAACTTACAGCACCAACATCGATAATCTCTTTTAAATAGCTCAAGTCTACCGATCTGCTGCCGATAATAACGAGTATTGAAGGATTACAAGGAACCTCCATGTCCAGCTTGATTAATAACGCGATGAGTGGACTCAGCGCAGCGCAGGCCGCGTTGAACACTGCCAGTAATAACATCTCCAGCTATAACGTCGCCGGATATACACGGCAAACGACAATTATGGCGCAAGCGAACAGCACGCTGGGTGCGGGGGGCTGGGTAGGCAATGGCGTCTATGTTTCTGGCGTACAGCGCGAGTATGACTCGTTTATCACCAATCAGCTGCGGGCAGCGCAAAACCAGAGCAGCGGTCTGACGACGCGTTATGAGCAAATGTCGAAAATCGACAACCTGCTGTCCAGCAAAACCAGTTCGATTTCAACCTCAATGCAGGATTTTTTTACCAGTCTGCAAACGCTGGTCAGTAATGCTGAAGACCCTGCGGCACGCCAGGCGCTGATTGGTAAAGCTGATGGTTTGGTGAATCAGTTTAAAACGACCGATCAGTATCTACGCGATCAGGATAAGCAGGTTAATACCGCTATCAAAGCCAGCGTCGATCAGATCAACAACTACGCGAAACAAATCGCCAGCCTTAACGACCAGATTTCTCGTATGACTGGTGTCGGGGCTGGCGCATCCCCTAATGATTTGCTCGATCAGCGCGACCAACTGGTCAGTGAACTGAACCAGATTGTCGGCGTGGAAGTCAGCGTTCAGGACGGCGGCACTTACAACGTAACCATGGCGAATGGTTATTCACTGGTACAGGGCAGCAATGCGCGCCAACTGGCGGCAGTGCCCTCCAGTGACGATCCTTCGCGTACCACCGTTGCGTATGTAGATGGCGTTGCCGGAGCGGTTGAGATCCCTGAGAAATTGCTGAATACCGGTTCATTGGGTGGACTGCTCACCTTCCGTTCGCAGGAGCTGGATCAAACGCGTAACACGCTGGGCCAACTGGCGCTGGCATTTGCCGATGCGTTTAACACCCAGCATAAAGCAGGTTTTGATGCCAACGGCGATAAGGGCGAGAATTTCTTCGATATCGGCAGCCCGGTAGTGCTCAGCAACACGAAGAATAAAGGGACTGGTTCGCTTGATGTCAAAATGACGGACAGCTCTGCCGTGCAGGCAACAGATTATAAAATTGTGTTTGATGGCAAAGACTGGCAGGTGACTCGACTTGCCGACAACACCAGTTTTAAAGCCACCGTCACCGGTGGGAAAATGTCTTTTGACGGGATGGAGATCACCGTTAATGCTGGTGCGAAAGCGAATGACAGTTTCACCGTGAAACCGGTGAGCGACGCCATTATAGAAATGAAAGTCAAGGTGACAGACGAGTCGAAAATCGCCATGGCGTCAGAGAAAAATACGGATCCTACTGCAGATACAGGTGCAAGCGATAACCGTAACGGTCAGAAACTGCTGGATCTGCAAACCAAAGAAACTGTTGGTAATAAAACCTTTAACGACGCTTACGCCACCCTGGTGAGCGACGTGGGCAACAAAACGGCGACGCTGAAAACCAGCAGTACCACGCAAAACAATGTGGTCAAGCAGCTTTATAACCAGCAGCAGTCGATTTCCGGGGTAAACCTCGACGAAGAATACGGTAATTTGCAGCGTTATCAGCAGTATTACCTGGCCAACGCACAGGTATTGCAAACTGCGAATGCGCTGTTTGATGCATTGATTAATATTCGCTAAGGGAGAGGGACACAATGCGTATCAGCACCCAGATGATGTACCAGCAGAATATGCGTGGCATCACTAACTCTCAGGCTGAATGGATGAAGTTCGGCGAGCAGATGTCGACCGGCAAACGCGTGATCAGCCCGTCTGACGATCCGATTGCCGCGTCGCAGGCCGTCGTGCTTTCTCAGGCTCAGGCGCAGAACAGCCAGTATACGCTGGCGCGCACATTCGCTACGCAGAAAGTCTCGCTGGAAGAGAACGTACTGAGCCAGGTAACAACGGCTATTCAGGCTGCGCAGGAGAAAATTGTTTATGCCGGGAATGGTACATTAAGTGATGATGACCGTGCATCGTTGGCCACTGATTTACAGGGGATCCGCGATCAACTGATGAACCTGGCGAACAGCACCGATGGCAATGGTCGCTATATTTTTGGCGGCTACAAAACAGAATCCGCGCCGTTTGCGCAAGCTGATGGTTCCTACAGTGGCGGTACCACAAATGTGACCCAGCAGGTTGATGCTTCCCGTACCATGGTCATTGGTCACACGGGCGATAAAATCTTCGCCAACCTGACCAGCAACGCCGTACCGGAACCACCGGGTAGCACTCAGGAAAAGAACCTGTTCAAAATGCTGGATAGCGCGATTGCAGAGCTAAAAATTCCTATTGCGGGTGATGATGTGGCAAAGGAGAAAGCCGCAGCAGCTATCGATAAAACCAATCGTGGCCTGAAAAACTCACTGAATAACGTGCTTTCCGTTCGCGCAGAATTAGGTACTCAGCTTAGTGAACTAAGCTCGCTGGATTCACTGGGCGCCGATCGTGCGTTAGGCCAAACCCAACAGATGAGCAACCTGGTGGATGTCGACTGGAATGCGGCGATTTCGTCCTACGTCATGCAACAGGCCGCACTTCAGGCTTCTTATAAAGCATTTACCGATATGCAGGGAATGTCGTTGTTCCAGCTTAATCGGTAATAACCCTTTTTGAACATATCTTGAAACTGGGTATGTTTGTCTGCCCGCTCCCTTAACACCCCGGAGCGGGCATTTTTTTAGGCTACCGTTGTTTTGCTAAGCGACAGATTTCCCGTCAGCCTTATTACCAGCGCCAGCGCACCGCTGATGGTTGCCAGCGTCACCACACCTTCCCAGTTTGCCAGCGCATAGACCTGACTCCCGAGAACCGAACCCAGCGCCATACCAATGAACACCATAGTAAACAGCAGCGCATTCAGACGACCCCGGGCCAGAGGCTCCAGGCCATAAACCAGGTTCTGGTGAGCAACCAGGCTGGATTGCAATCCGAGATCAAAACCGACCGCCGAAAGAGCAATCAGCAGCCATTGTCCCTGTACTGGTAGAGCAGGTAACAAGAACATCAGTGCGAAGGAGACAGTTACCAGCAAAGCACCTAACTGCGTCACTTTTGCTGCGCCCACTTTATCGGCAAGATGACCTGCCAGCGGTGCGGCAAGCGCACCGGCGGCTCCCGCGATACCAAACGCGCCCGCCATAGCGCTACCCATGTGGTAATGTTCAGCTAACATCACCGCCAGCGTGGACCAAAAAGCGCTAAAAGCTATGGACAGAAAGCCCTGTGCCAGCGCCGCGCGGCGCAATGCGGGATACCGTTGCCAGAGCTGAGCCATAGAGAGCATCAATGATGGATAGCTCAGCGTGGAATGGGCCGTAAAACGAGGCAGCGCCTTCCACATAATTACGGTAATAATGGCAATACTGGCGGCGGCAAGTTGGTACATCTCACGCCAGCCAAACGCTTCACCCACCAATCCGCTGACGGTACGCGAGAGTAAAATCCCCAACAGCAGGCCTGTCATCACCGTGCCCACCGTTTTTCCTTGTTTGCCTTCCGGCGCCAGAATAGCTGCCGCGGGAACGATATCCTGCGCCATCGTTGCCGCCATGCCCATCAACAGGCTCACTATTAGCAGTGAATGCAACTGCCCGGTAAAACTGCATGCCAGAAGCAGTACGGCAAGAGAGATACTTTTCAGCAGGATTAATGTCCGGCGGTCATAACGATCGCCCAATGGCAATAAAAACAAAATACCCAGCGCGTATCCCGCCTGGGTCAGTGTTGGAACCAGTCCCATGCCGGTGATACTTAAGTTCAGATCCTGACCCATTAAAGGCAGAAGGGGCTGGGCATAGTAGATAGCAGCGACACTGAATCCGGCACCTGATGCCAGAACGAAAATGACCCAACGGGAAAGTGCGGTGTGTGTGTTCACAAATGATTCCTCAATCACAGGATGTGCGGCTATTTTTATCCTTCTGCGGGTGGTGCGGTAGCGAGCGCAGTGGTAAAACAGTTATACGCTGGGCGTATGAAGAAACTGATATGATAAAAACTGAACGTATAGATAGGGTGGAGCTAATGCGCACGTTTGTGCGCATCGTTGAAGCAGGATCGCTTTCGGCAGCGGCAAAACAGATGGGAACAACGCAAGCGACCGTAAGCCGACGGTTACAATCCCTGGAAACTCTGCTGGGAGTGAAACTGATCATGCGTACCACGCATGCGATGAAATTAACCGACGATGGAGAGCGTGGTTACCAGCACGCCAAAAATATCATCGATGCCTGGCTGGCGCTGGAAGATGGACTTAATGTCACGGAAGATGAACCGGTGGGGACGTTGCGCGTACGAGCGCCGCATGCGTTTGGACAGCAACAGCTCCTTGAGCCGCTTTTGCAGTTTCTTTCACGCTATCCACAGTTATCGGTGGAGTGGATGCTTAACGACAAAACCGTTGATTTTCTCAGCGATAATATTGATTGCGCGATTCGGGTTGGTGCGGAAGTCGATCCGGCCACGGTTTCTGTTTTACTGGCTGAAGTTCCCCGTAGCATGGTGGCGAGTCCTGTATTGCTGGAGCAATATGGTGAAATTTCGCACCTTGAGCAGTTATCCGTGCTGCCGTGGATTGCAGTGAACACATTTTTTCAGCATAGCGTTTCGTTGCTACACCAGGCGCGTAATGAACCTGTCACGCTGACTATTTCACCCAGATTAAGTACTGACAGTATTTATGTGGCAAGAAATGCCGCGCTGGCCGGGCTGGGAGTGACGATTGTTTCAAGCTGGATGGTTGAAGAAGATATCGCCAACGGACGTTTAGTTATGCTGCTACCCGAGTGGCGGGCGGCATCGTTGCCGGTGCATCTGGTTTATCCCTGGGCGCGTTACTATCCGACACGGTTGCGCAAATTTTTAGCGTTAATGAAGGATGTTATGCCGCAATTAACCGGGATGAAACGCGTAGAGCCGATATAAAAAAGCCGACCCTAAGGTCGGCTTTGAGGTTGATTATGGCTTATTCAACCGGCTGCGGGCGTGTTGCTGGCGCAGTGGCCTGATGCGTGGCGCTGTGTCCACCCGCAGCGCCTTTACCTTCAAAGGTGAACGCCGGGCGCTGCCAGTCGCTATGACGCGGCGCTTCTGGCACATATTCCGGCGCCGGAGCGCGGGTCATCGGCGCAGTCGCATGGCTGTGAAGGTGTTCGGCGTCAACGCTTGTTGCGACAACTTCAGCCTTAACGACCTCAGCTTCTGCAACCGGCGCCGCAACAACTTCCTGCGGCGCAGCGACTTCTTCCACAGTCGGCGCTACTTCCGCAACTTCTTCAACCACCTCCCGCTGGGAGACGACGATTTCCGCAGGCTCTTCAACCGCGACTTCAGCTACAGGTTCAGCTTCAGCGGCGATTTCTTCAGCTACAGGCGCGTCAGATTCAGCGATAATTTGCGGTTGTTCTTCAACCGGGGTCGCAATGACTTCCGGATGCGTGGTTTCAACAACGGCAATCTGAGGTTCCGTTACAACTTCCTCTGGCTGCACGGCTTCAACCGGCGCAGGAGTGTCCACAATGTGCTCAACGGCAGCCGCAGCAACCTGAGGCTCTACTGCGACAGAGGCAGTTTGCTCCTGGTGAATTTCCTGCTCGCGTTGTTCTTCAGCCTGCTGATCCTGCGGACGAACGACAGGGTAGCTGATCCATACTTTACCGGACGCTAATTCAGGAGAAGCACAGGCGACGGTCAGCGGCATTGGCGACTGAACCGGATAACGCTCGTCACGATAACGACGACGACGCTGTCCACTTACGCGCAGATGGCGAGGGGAACGGCGGGAACGACGCGGCATACCGTTGGAGTCACGCGCTTCGCTGTTGTCTTCCTGCTCAGGTGCGACAACGGCTGGCAGATCAACTTTCGCCAGTTCAGTACGCGGAGCCGGTACGGGCTGCTCAACGGGTTGAGCGACAACGACCTCAGCTGCCACCGCGGCAGTTGCCACTTCGGCTTCAACCGCCGCGCTGTCCGTGTAACGAACTTTCTGGTTCAACTGACGCTGTTTACGACGGGTCTGAGGCTGACGTACGCGCTCTTCCTGCTCGGTATCCTGCGCTGGCTGCTCAGCCAGGTTCAGCTCTTTAACTTCCTGCTGCGCCTGACGCTTGTCATCGTTGCGGCGGCGGTTGCGCTCACGACGTGGAGTCTGCTGCTCATCACCTGATTTCGCTTTGTCTGCGACATCACTGGACTGCTGGCGATTATCGCGTGCTTCCGCATTTTGCTGTTGGGCCTGACGACGGTTACGACGATTGTCATCGCGGTTTTCGCCGTTTTCTGCACGTTCGTTACGGTTATCACGATCGCCACGGCTATCGCGGTTATCACGACGATCGTTACGGTCGCGGCGATTATTTTGACGCGGTTTACGGCGGTCCTGCTGACGTTCCGTCTTCTCTTCAGCTTTCGGTGCGGGTTGTTCAACCGGCTTCGCTTCTTCGTTACCGCCGAAGATAGACTTCAGTGCGCTGAAGAAACGGCTAATCAAACCTGGCTGAGAGGCTGTTGCTACGGTGGCGGTAGCTTTAGGCGCGGCGGCTTTCACTGCGGGCTCTTGCACGGTTGGTGCTGGTGGCACGTCTGGCATAGCAAAGGTCGCGAGTGCCGGTTGCTCTGGCTGTTTACGCTCGACATACTCTTGTTCTGACGGCAGTTCCATTGCTTCTTCGTGCAACTTCGGCAGCAAGTAGCTCAGGGTTGGCGTTTCTTCGCCTTTGCGGACGCGCAGCACGGAATAGTGCGGGGTTTCCATCTGATCGTTTGGCACGATCACACAGCGTACGCCATTCTGACGCGTTTCTATAGCGTTGACCGCAGTACGCTTTTCGTTGAGCAGATAAGAGGCAATCGGCACAGGAACGATCGCGTGAACTTCCTGGGTATTCTCTTTTAGCGCTTCTTCTTCAATCAGACGCAGAATAGACAGCGACAGCGATTCGTTATCACGTACGGTACCGGTGCCGGAGCAGCGCGGGCAGACGTGATGGCTGGATTCACCCAGCGACGGGCTCAGACGCTGACGGGACATTTCCAGCAGGCCGAAACGAGAAATATGGCTGATCTGAATACGCGCTCGGTCCTGACGCACGGCCTCACGGAGACGGTTTTCCACCGCACGCTGGTGGCGAACCGGTGTCATATCGATAAAGTCGATAACAATCAGGCCGCCGAGGTCGCGCAGACGCAGCTGACGAGCAATTTCATCGGCTGCTTCCAGGTTGGTGTTGAATGCGGTTTCTTCGATGTCGCCACCGCGCGTAGCGCGTGCGGAGTTGATATCGATAGCTGTAAGGGCTTCAGTGCTGTCGATGACGATGGAGCCGCCGGACGGCAGACGCACTTCGCGCTGGAACGCAGACTCAATCTGAGATTCAATTTGATAGTGGCTGAACAGCGGGATTTCACCGGTGTACAGTTTGATTTTGCTGCTGAAATCTGGACGACCCAGCGCGGCGATGTGCTGACGCGCCATCTCCATGACTTTTGGGTTATCGATGAGAATTTCGCCGATGTCCTGACGTAAATAGTCACGGAACGCGCGAACGATGACGTTGCTTTCCTGGTGGATCAGGAATGGAGCAGGGCGGCTGTCAGCGGCTTTTTGAATGGCTTCCCAGTGTTTCAGGCGGAAGCTCAGGTCCCACTGCAGCGCTTCGGCGGATTTGCCGACGCCTGCGGTACGCACGATAAGCCCCATGCCATCAGGCAATTCCAGGCTTGCCAGCGCTTCTTTTAATTCGGTACGATCGTCGCCTTCAATACGACGGGAGATGCCGCCCGCGCGCGGGTTGTTCGGCATCAGAACCAGATAACTACCCGCCAGGCTGATAAAGGTGGTCAGCGCAGCGCCTTTATTGCCGCGTTCTTCTTTATCGATCTGAACGATGACTTCCTGACCTTCACGCAACACATCTTTAATGTTGGGACGACCATGGGAGTTGTAGTTAGCGGGGAAGTATTCGCGGGCAATTTCTTTTAACGGAAGGAAACCGTGACGTTCAGCGCCGTAATCAACAAAAGCAGCTTCCAGACTCGGTTCAATACGGGTAATTTTACCTTTATAGATGTTGGCTTTTTTCTGTTCGTGTCCAGGACTTTCGATATCCAGATCGTACAGACGTTGCCCATCTACAAGGGCTACACGCAACTCTTCCTGCTGAGTCGCGTTAATTAACATTCTTTTCATCGTAACTTACTCATTATTCTTACATTGACGACTAAGCTGCGGGCAGAGTAATGCCTTTCCGGGTGTGAACCGATGGCCTCGTGTCTATTCGCGTCGCCAACCTCACGGTTATCGTCAGCTCAAAGAGGCGCAGAGTGTCGGTTGCCTGTATTTCATACGGAAACACAGCGCAATTATCAGGGGAACAGTCTGGGTGTTACTCTCCAGAAAAGCTTCCTTATTACCGGTAAGGACTGCAACCCGCAGCCCGCTAACTGCCTGAAAGATCAATACGTCTTACGCCATTGCTGCGTTGATGATCGGTCGGGCAAAATTGGGTCATTCCGGAAAAGGTCTTGTTTTAACAAGATTCAACACGGAAACAACCTCATTATTCCACTGCTAACCTTGTTATAGCAAGATGACTTTTGCCATTTATCACCCGGTTACTCACAGTTTTTTCACTTCCGCGTAGTGATTGGTTTAATAACCACCAAATCGGCTATGTCAAACTTAAGTAATAGGGTATAGCAGTTAATATAAGCATAGAAAAATGTGTGGCGCGAATCTTGATGGCTATTTAAAATCGGCCCCCATGAAAACAGAGACTCCAGCCGTAAAAACAGTTGCCATTACTGCCGACGAAGCAGGGCAACGCATCGACAACTTTTTGCGTACTCAACTCAAGGGTGTGCCGAAAAGTATGATTTATCGCATTTTGCGTAAAGGCGAAGTGCGGGTGAATAAAAAACGCATTAAACCCGAGTACAAACTCGAAGATGGGGACATCGTGCGTATTCCACCTGTGCGTGTCGCCGAACGTGAAGAAGAGGCTATTTCCCCAAATCTGCAGAAGGTTGCGGCGCTGACTGATGTCATTTTGTATGAAGATGATCATATTCTGGTGCTTAACAAACCTTCAGGAACGGCCGTACATGGCGGAAGCGGATTAAGCTTTGGTGTTATTGAAGGCTTACGCGCGTTACGTCCGGAAGCGCGTTTCCTCGAACTGGTGCATCGCCTGGACCGGGATACCTCCGGTGTGCTGCTGGTTGCTAAAAAACGCTCAGCTTTACGTTCGTTGCATGAGCAGTTGCGTGAAAAAGGGATGCAGAAAGACTATCTGGCGCTGGTGAGAGGCCAGTGGCAGTCACATGTCAAAACCGTGCAGGCGCCGCTGTTGAAGAATATTCTGCAAAGCGGCGAGCGTATCGTGCGGGTGAATCAGGAAGGCAAGCCGTCGGAAACACGCTTTAAGGTAGAGGAGCGCTATGCGTTTGCCACGCTCGTGCGCTGTAGTCCGGTGACAGGGCGTACGCACCAGATTCGTGTGCATACCCAATATGCCGGGCATCCGATAGCCTTTGACGATCGCTATGGCGACCGCGAGTTCGATAAGCAACTCGCGGATACCGGACTGAACAGGCTGTTCCTTCACGCCGCGGCGTTAAAATTCACCCATCCGGGGACGGGCGAAGTGATGCGTGTTGAAGCGCCGCTGGATAAGCAGTTGAAGCGCTGCCTTGAGGTGTTACGCAGCAAAGCCTGATGCGCGTTGCTTATCAGGCCTACAATCGCGTTATGTGCTGTAGGCCTGACAAGACGCATCGCGTCGCCATCAGGCAGATTAACTAGGCGTTCAGCGGGTTCATCTCTTCCCGGCGCAGCATTTGACACAATGCGATCAGCGGCAGGCCGATCAGCGTATTTGGGTCGCGGCCCTCAAGACGCTCAAAGAGAGCAATACCTAACCCCTCACTTTTAAAACTACCGGCACAATGTAGCGGGCGTTCTTTGCGCAGGTAATCATCAATTTCCGCTTCGCTTAAATGCCGAAAATGAACATCGAACGGCTCGACCTCAGTTTGTAAATGTCCGGTAGCTGAATTATAAAGCGCCAGTCCGGTGTAAAACGTCACAATATTGCCTCGGGCTTTGAGTAATTGTTGGCGCGCATTTTCTTCTGTTAATGGTTTGCCGGTTATTTCACCATCAAGAACACAAATTTGATCGGAGCCAATAATCAGATGCGCTGGATAACGGTGAGCGAGAGATTGCGCTTTTTGTTGCGCCAGTCGCGAGACTAAATGGCGTGGCGCTTCGCCGGGTAACGGCGTTTCATCCACCTCGGGAGCCGCGCATTCGAACGGAATTGCCAGTTTTTCAAGTAAAGCGCGACGCCAGGGAGAGGTCGAGGCAAGTATAAGTTGAGGCATATTTTTCCCCTCGCATATAGCGTATTGATGAGAGCCATTTTAAACTATGGACTTCGTCCTACAAGCTGGCTGTATTGGCTTGTCTTGAGCGATTTTAAGTCGATGACCCGCAATGTGTGCGAATTATTGGCAAAAGGCAACCTCAGGCTGCCTTTTTCTTTGACTATATGACGTTACAAAGTTAATATGCGCGCCCTATGCAAAAGGTAAAATTACCCCTGACTCTTGATCCGGTTCGTACGGCTCAAAAACGCCTCGATTATGAAGGTATCTATGCTTCTGATCTGGTTGAGCGCGTCGCCGATTCTGTAGTCAGTGTGGACAGTGATGTGGAATGCTCCATGTCGTTCGCTATCGATAACCAGCGCCTTGCCGTTATAACCGGCGATGCAAAAGTGTCGGTTACGCTCGAATGTCAGCGTTGCGGGAAACCGTTCCCACTTCATGTTCACACAACATATTGTTTTAGTCCTGTCCGTTCTGACGAGCAGGCTGAAGCACTCCCGGAAGCGTATGAGCCGATTGAGGTTAACGAGTTCGGTGAAATCGATCTGCTTGCAATGGTTGAAGATGAGATTATCCTCTCCTTGCCGGTAGTTCCGGTGCATGATTCTGAACACTGTGAAGTGTCCGAGGCGGACATGGTCTTTGGTGAATTGCCTGATGAAGCGCAAAAACCAAACCCATTTGCCGTATTAGCCAGCTTAAAGCGTAAGTAATTGAGGAGTAAGGTCCATGGCCGTACAACAGAATAAACCAACCCGTTCCAAACGTGGCATGCGTCGTTCTCATGACGCTCTGACCGCAGTCACCAGCCTGTCTGTAGACAAAACTTCTGGTGAACAACACCTGCGTCACCACATCACTGCCGACGGTTTCTACCGTGGCCGTAAGGTAATCGCTAAGTAATCACGCATGACTCAATGGATTTCCCGCTTCGGTGAGAAAGACAGAGAGCGCAAGCGTGATGAAGCTTAGTGAGGCTTTCCCCGGGTAACTGGGGAAACACCTAACCGGGCAGCGACGATACCTTGACACGTCTAACCCTGGCGTTAGATGTCATGGGGGGAGATTTTGGCCCTACCGTGACAGTGCCTGCAGCATTGCAGGCACTGAATTCTAATTCGCAACTCACACTTCTTTTAGTCGGGGATCCCGATACAATCACGCCATTACTTGCCAAAGCTGACTTCGAACAACGTTCACGTCTGCAGATTATCCCTGCTCAGTCAGTTATTGCCAGTGATGCCCGGCCCTCGCAAGCTATTCGCGCCAGTCGTGGAAGCTCAATGCGTGTTGCCCTGGAGCTCGTGAAAGAAGGTCGAGCGCAAGCCTGTGTGAGCGCCGGTAATACGGGCGCGCTAATGGGACTTGCGAAGTTATTGCTCAAACCTCTTGAGGGTATTGAGCGTCCTGCGCTGGTGACGGTTTTACCGCATCAACAAAAGGGCAAAACGGTGGTGCTGGATTTAGGCGCTAACGTGGATTGTGATAGCACGATGTTGGTGCAATTTGCCGTCATGGGTTCCGTCCTGGCAGAAGAAGTCGTTGGGATTGCTAATCCTCGCGTTGCGTTGCTCAACATCGGCGAAGAAGAAACTAAAGGTCTCGACAGTATTCGGGATGCTTCTGCAGTGCTAAAAACAATCCCTTCCATTAACTATATAGGCTATCTTGAAGCCAATGAGTTACTGACTGGCAAAACCGATGTGCTGGTCTGTGACGGCTTTACCGGCAATGTCACATTAAAGACGATGGAAGGGGTTGTCAGAATGTTCCTTTCACTGCTGAAATCTCAGGGTGAGAGCAAAAAACGGTCGTGGTGGCTGCTTTTATTAAAACGTTGGTTACAAAAAAGCCTGACAAGGCGATTTAGTCACCTCAACCCCGACCAGTATAATGGCGCCTGTCTGTTAGGATTGCGCGGCACGGTGATTAAGAGTCATGGTGCGGCTAATCAGCGAGCATTTGAGGTCGCGATTGAACAGGCAGTGCAGGCGGTGCAGCGACAAGTTCCTCAGCGAATTGCCGCTCGCCTGGAATCTGTATACCCAGCTGGATTCGAACTGCTGGACGATGGCGAAAGCGCAAACTCACGGGCGCACAGATAACAGTGCGTTTGTGAATGCTGCCAGCGTACCGGCGTTTTGCTCGTGGCGGTATATAACCAAAAAGTGACTGAGCGTACATGTATACGAAGATTATTGGTACCGGCAGCTATCTGCCTGAACAAGTGCGTACTAACGCCGATTTGGAAAAAATGGTCGAGACATCTGATGAGTGGATCGTCACTCGTACAGGTATCCGTGAACGCCACATTGCAGCGCCAAATGAAACAGTTGCGACGATGGGCTTTGCCGCCGCAAACCGTGCACTGGAAATGGCAGGCATCGACAAAGAAGAAATTGGTCTGATTGTGGTTGCCACCACATCATCCACACACGCATTTCCAAGCGCGGCATGCCAGATCCAAAGTATGCTGGGGATCAAAGGCTGTCCGGCGTTTGACGTTGCGGCCGCTTGTGCGGGTTTTACCTATGCCCTGAGTGTTGCTGACCAGTACGTTAAGTCTGGCGCAGTGAAGCATGCGCTGGTCGTGGGGTCTGATGTCCTGGCTCGTACCTGTGATCCAACCGATCGTGGAACGATCATTATCTTTGGTGACGGCGCGGGCGCGGTGGTACTGAGCGCATCCGAAGAGCCGGGCATTCTCTCCACGCATCTGCACGCTGATGGTCGCTACGGTGAGTTGTTGACGCTTCCTAACGCCGATCGCGTAAATCCGGATAACCCGATTCACCTGACGATGGCGGGTAACGAAGTATTTAAAGTCGCGGTGACCGAGCTTGCCCACATCGTTGATGAAACGCTGGAAGCCAATAATCTCGACCGTTCTGCGCTGGACTGGCTGGTGCCGCATCAGGCAAACCTGCGCATTATCAGCGCGACAGCGAAAAAGCTGGGCATGTCGATGGATAATGTCGTCGTTACACTGGACAGACATGGCAATACGTCCGCGGCTTCCGTACCGTGCGCACTGGACGAAGCCGTCCGCGACGGGCGTATCAAAGCCGGGCAGTTGATATTGCTTGAAGCCTTCGGGGGTGGATTCACCTGGGGCTCCGCGCTGGTTCGTTTCTAGTATAAGGATTTTAACATGACGCAATTTGCATTTGTGTTTCCGGGGCAGGGTTCCCAGACCGTTGGGATGTTGTCTGAAATGGCAGCAAGCTACCCAATTGTTGAAGAAACTTTTGCTGAAGCATCAGCTGCGCTGGGCTATGATCTGTGGGCGCTGACTCAGCAAGGTCCGGCAGAAGAACTGAATAAAACCTGGCAGACGCAGCCAGCGCTATTGGCTGCGTCTGTCGCACTGTATCGCGTATGGCAGCAGCAGGGGGGTAAAACACCTGCGCTGATGGCAGGTCACAGCCTGGGCGAATACTCTGCGCTGGTATGTGCGGGCGTAATGGGTTTTGCCGATGCCGTCCGTCTGGTTGAACTGCGCGGCAAATTCATGCAGGAAGCCGTACCGGAAGGTACTGGCGGCATGTCTGCGATTATTGGTCTGGACGATGCATCTATCGCTAAAGCGTGTGAAGAGTCTGCCGAAGGGCAGGTCGTTTCTCCGGTTAACTTCAACTCGCCGGGCCAGGTGGTTATCGCCGGGCATAAAGAAGCCGTAGAACGTGCAGGGGCTGCCTGTAAAGCCGCTGGCGCCAAGCGTGCGCTGCCGTTGCCGGTCAGCGTGCCTTCTCACTGCGCGCTGATGAAGCCTGCCGCTGAGAAACTGGCCGTTGAATTGCAAAAAATCACTTTCAACGCGCCGACTGTTCCAGTTGTGAACAACGTCGACGTGAAGTGTGAAACTACCGCAGACGCGATTCGCGATGCGCTGGTTCGTCAACTGTACAGCCCGGTTCAGTGGACCAAAACCGTTGAATTTATGGCATCGCAGGGCGTAGAGCACCTGTATGAAGTGGGGCCAGGTAAAGTTCTCACCGGTTTGACGAAACGTATTGTTGACACCCTGACCGCTTCGGCACTGAATGAGCCGACAGCGCTGTCTGCGGCGCTAGAGCAATAAAAGAGGAAGCCCATGAATTTTGAAGGAAAAATCGCGCTGGTAACCGGTGCAAGCCGTGGAATTGGCCGCGCAATTGCTGAGACACTCGTTGCCCGTGGCGCGAAAGTTATCGGTACTGCAACCAGTGAAAACGGCGCGCAGGCCATTAGCGATTACTTAGGTGCAAATGGTAAAGGTCTGATGTTGAATGTGACCGATCCGGCATCTATCGAATCTGTTCTGGAAAATATTCGCGCAGAATTTGGTGAAGTCGATATTCTGGTCAATAATGCCGGGATTACTCGTGATAACCTGTTAATGCGCATGAAAGATGACGAGTGGAACGATATCATCGAAACCAACCTGTCATCTGTTTTCCGTCTGTCAAAAGCGGTAATGCGAGCTATGATGAAAAAGCGTCATGGGCGTATTATCACTATCGGTTCTGTGGTTGGTACCATGGGAAATGCGGGTCAGGCTAACTACGCTGCGGCGAAAGCAGGTCTGATCGGCTTCAGTAAATCACTGGCGCGCGAAGTTGCGTCCCGTGGTATTACTGTAAACGTTGTTGCTCCGGGCTTTATTGAAACGGACATGACGCGTGCGCTGTCTGACGATCAGCGTGCGGGTATCCTGGCGCAGGTTCCTGCGGGTCGCCTTGGTGGCGCTCAGGAAATCGCCAGTGCGGTTGCATTTTTAGCTTCTGACGAAGCAAGTTACATCACAGGTGAGACTTTGCACGTCAACGGCGGGATGTACATGGTTTAACCACGATTGAAAAATATTTGCGTTATTAGTGGGAATGGCCTCAAAATAACGTAAAATCGTGGTAAGACCTGCCGGGATTTAGTTGCAAATTTTTCAACATTTTATACACTACGAAAACCATCGCGAAAGCGAGTTTTGATAGGAAATTTAAGAGTATGAGCACTATCGAAGAACGCGTTAAGAAAATTATCGGCGAACAGCTGGGCGTTAAGCAGGAAGAAGTTACCAACAATGCTTCCTTCGTTGAAGACCTGGGCGCAGATTCTCTTGACACCGTTGAGCTGGTAATGGCTCTGGAAGAAGAGTTTGATACTGAGATTCCGGACGAAGAAGCTGAGAAAATCACTACCGTTCAGGCTGCCATTGATTACATCAACGGCCACCAGGCGTAAGTGAACATCTCCAGGCGGTCATTCGACCGCCTGAGTTTTATCTTTTTATCCCACTTGAATTATTTTCCCTCCCTGGAGGACAACCGTGTCTAAGCGTCGTGTAGTTGTGACCGGACTGGGCATGTTGTCTCCTGTCGGCAATACCGTAGAGTCTACCTGGAAAGCTCTCCTTGCCGGTCAGAGTGGCATCAGCCTGATCGACCATTTCGATACTAGCGCCTATGCAACGAAATTTGCTGGCTTAGTAAAGGATTTTAACTGTGAAGACATTATCTCGCGCAAAGAACAGCGCAAGATGGATGCTTTCATTCAATATGGAATTGTCGCTGGCGTTCAGGCCATGCAGGATTCTGGCCTCGAAATTACGGAAGAGAACGCCCACCGTATTGGCGCCGCTATTGGCTCCGGTATTGGCGGCCTCGGTCTGATCGAAGAAAACCATACCTCTTTGGTAAACGGTGGACCGCGTAAGATCAGCCCGTTCTTCGTTCCGTCGACGATTGTTAACATGGTGGCAGGTCACCTGACCATCATGTACGGCCTGCAAGGGCCAAGCATCTCCATCGCGACTGCCTGTACTTCAGGCGTACATAACATCGGTCATGCCGCACGTATCATTGCATACGGTGATGCAGACGCGATGGTTGCGGGTGGTGCTGAAAAAGCCAGTACGCCGCTGGGCGTGGGTGGCTTTGGCGCGGCACGTGCGCTGTCTACGCGTAATGATAACCCGCAAGCGGCAAGCCGCCCATGGGATAAAGAGCGTGATGGCTTTGTGCTTGGCGACGGCGCAGGCATGGTGGTACTGGAAGAGTACGAGCATGCGAAAGCGCGCGGCGCAAAAATCTATGCTGAAGTTGTTGGCTTTGGTATGAGCAGCGATGCTTACCACATGACGTCACCACCGGAAAACGGTGCAGGCGCTGCGCTGGCAATGGTCAACGCACTGCGTGATGCGGCTATCGAAGCGGGTCAGATCGGCTATGTCAACGCGCATGGTACGTCTACTCCTGCAGGCGATAAAGCTGAAACCCAGGCAGTGAAATCTGTCTTTGGCGATGCAGCGAGCCGTGTGATGGTAAGCTCAACCAAATCCATGACCGGGCACCTGTTAGGCGCTGCGGGCGCGGTAGAGTCTATTTTCTCTATCCTGGCGCTGCGCGATCAGGCTATTCCGCCAACCATCAACCTGGATAACCCGGATGAAGGTTGTGACCTGGACTTCGTTCCTCACGAAGCGCGTCAGGTGAGTGGTTTGGAATATGCTCTGTGTAACTCCTTCGGCTTCGGTGGTACCAACGGTTCTTTGATCTTTAAAAAGATTTAAGTCCCGTCAGGTGATGCGTTAGCAACGAAATAAAACTGAAAAGGTCCGCTTGTCGGGCCTTTTTTTATTCGGTTTTTCGCCCTTGTCCTGTGTTACTCATCCTGCCAAACTAGCGGACCAGATATAAGGAGCCTCCATGTTCTTAATTAATGGCCGCGAGCAAAATCTGCTGGCCGCAAGCGATCGAGCGACTCAATTTGGTGATGGTTGTTTTACTACCGCGCGAATTATCGACGGTGAAATTTGCCTCTTTGCAGCGCATCTTGCGCGTTTACAAGACGCTTGCCAAAAGTTGCTGATCCCTTTCGAACAATGGCCAGAGCTGCAAGATGAAATGAAAATCCTGGCGCAAGGACACGCGCGTGGCGTCTTGAAAGTCATTATTAGCCGCGGTAGCGGCGGTCGGGGCTACAGCGGCGCAAATTGTCACAACGCCACCCGTATTCTCTCTGTTTCAGCCTGGCCCGAACATTACGATCGTTGGCGCCATGAAGGGATTACGCTGGCGTTGAGTCCAGTGCGTCTGGGCCGTAATCCGCTGCTTGCCGGACTTAAGCATCTGAATCGCCTGGAGCAGGTATTGATTCGCTCTCATCTTGAGCAGACGGATGCCGATGAAGCGCTGGTTCTTGACAGCGAGGGATGGGTTACGGAATGCTGTGCGGCTAATTTGTTCTGGCGTAAAGGTAATGTGGTTTACACTCCCCGGTTGGATCAGGCCGGAGTGAACGGCATTATGCGACAATTCTGTATCCGTATGCTGGCACAATCACCGTTCAGTCTTGTCGAAGTGTATGCCGGGTTGGAGGAGATTATGCAAGCCGATGAAATCGTCGTCTGTAACGCATTAATGCCGGTTATTCCCGTGCGGAGCTGTGGCGGCACGTTGTTGTCTTCACGTTTATTATTCGATTTTTTAGCCCCACTTTGTGAGCACCCGAATTAGTCATGAAAAAACTGTTACTCGTTGTCCTGTTATTGCTGGTTGTGCTGGGCATTGCCGCGGGAGTGGGAATGTGGAAAGTTCGCCATCTGGCGGACAGTAAGTTATTGATTAAAGAAGAGACCATTTTTACGCTGAAAGCGGGGACAGGCCGTCTGGCTCTCGGTGAACAGCTGTATGTGGATAAGGTTATCAATCGTCCGCGCGTGTTCCAGTGGCTGCTGCGTGTGGAGCCTGAGCTGTCGCATTTTAAGGCGGGTACCTATCGCCTGACGCCCGACATGACGGTGCGAGAGATGCTGCTACTGCTGGAAAGCGGTAAAGAGGCGCAGTTCCCGTTACGTCTGGTGGAAGGGATGCGCCTGAGTGATTACCTCAAACAACTGCGCGATGCGCCCTATATCAAACATACGCTGAGTGACGATAACTACGAGACTGTCGCTCAGGCGCTGAAGCTGGAAAACCCGCAGTGGGTGGAAGGCTGGTTCTGGCCCGATACCTGGATGTATACCGCCAATACGACCGACGTAGCACTGCTAAAACGTGCGCATCAAAAGATGGTTAAAGCGGTGGATACTGTCTGGGAAGGGCGCGCTGATGGTCTGCCTTATCAGGATAAAAATCAGCTAGTGACAATGGCCTCGATTATTGAAAAAGAAACTGCGGTCGCCAGCGAGCGCGACCAGGTGGCCTCGGTCTTTATTAACCGCTTACGTATTGGCATGCGTTTACAAACCGATCCGACGGTGATTTACGGCATGGGGACACGGTATAATGGCAAATTGTCGCGTGTGGATTTAGAAACGCCAACCGCCTATAACACCTACACCATCACCGGGCTGCCGCCTGGCCCGATTGCCATGCCGGGAGAGGCCTCGTTGCAGGCTGCCGCACATCCGGCAAAAACGCCGTATCTCTATTTCGTGGCAGATGGTAAAGGCGGCCACACATTTAACACCAATCTTGTCAGCCATAACCGGTCAGTACAGGATTACCTGAAAGTGCTTAAGGAAAAAAATGGGCAGTAACTATATCGTCATCGAGGGCCTGGAAGGCGCCGGAAAAACCACTGCGCGTAATGTGGTGGTAGAGACACTTGAGCAACTCGGTATTCGTGACATGGTTTTTACCCGCGAGCCTGGTGGAACGCAGCTCGCTGAGAAACTAAGAAGTCTGGTGCTGGACATTAAGTCGGTGGGTGACGAGGTCATTACCGACAAAGCCGAAGTCCTGATGTTTTACGCCGCGCGCGTACAGTTGGTCGAAACTGTTATTAAACCTGCTCTGGCGAGAGGAGCATGGGTCATTGGCGATCGTCACGACCTGTCGACCCAGGCGTATCAGGGCGGTGGCCGCGGCATTGATCAAAATATGCTGGCAACGCTGCGTGATGCGGTACTCGGAAATTTTCGTCCGGACCTGACGCTCTATCTGGATGTCACTCCAGAAGTCGGATTGAAGCGTGCGCGTGCGCGCGGCGAACTGGACCGTATTGAACAGGAATCTTTCGATTTCTTTAATCGCACCCGAGCGCGCTATCTTGAGCTGGCTGCCAAAGACGCCAGCATTCGTACTATCGACGCTACGCAGCCGCTGGAGGCTGTGATGGCTGATATCCGCAATACCGTTACCCAGTGGGTGAAGGAGCAGGGCGCATGAAATGGTACCCATGGTTACGACCTGATTTTGAAAAACTGGTAGCGAGCTACCAGGCCGGTCGTGGTCACCATGCGTTACTGATTCAGGCGTTACCCGGCATGGGCGACGATGCGCTGATTTACGCGCTCAGTCGCTATTTAATGTGTCAGCAGCCGGAAGGACATAAAAGCTGCGGACACTGCCGCGGCTGTCAGCTGATGCAGGCGGGAACGCATCCGGACTACTATTCGCTGCTGCCGGAAAAAGGTAAAAGCACGCTCGGGGTTGATGCGGTACGCGAAGTCAGTGAGAAACTGTACGAGCATTCACGCCTGGGCGGGGCGAAAGTGGTGTGGATCCCGGATGCCGCCCAGTTAACCGACGCCGCCGCTAATGCGTTGCTGAAAACGCTGGAAGAGCCTCCGGCGCAGACCTGGTTCTTCCTCGCCAGTCGAGAGCCTGCGCGTTTATTGGCCACGCTACGTAGCCGCTGTCGGTTACATCACCTTGCACCACCGGCAGAGTCGTACGCTATCTCCTGGCTTAGTCGTGAAGTGACGTTGTCACCGGAAGCATTGTTGAGCGCATTACGTCTGAGTGCGGGATCGCCGGGTGCGGCATTAACGTTACTGCAGGACGCAAGCTGGACGCACCGCACAGATTTCCTCGCTGCGCTGGCGAACATCCTGCATTCAGGCGACTGGTATATCCTGTTAACGGCGCTCAACCACGATCAGGCTGCCGCTCGTTTACACTGGCTGGCAACGCTGCTGACGGATGCTCTAAAGCGTCCCTATGGGGTTTCCCATTTAACCAATCCTGATGCTCAGGATCTCATCTCTTCTATCGCAGAGCGGTTATCCGTCGCCCAGATACAGGCGATACTCGGTGATGTTTGTCATTGCCGTCAGCAGTTGCTGAACGTGACGGGTTTAAACCGTGAACTGGTGTTAACCGATCTTATCCTTCGTATTGAGCATTACCTGCAACCGGGCACCGTACTGCCTGTTCCTCATCTTTGAGAGAGACATTATGTTTTTAGTCGACTCACACTGCCATCTTGATGGCCTGGATTATCAATCTCTGCATAAGGACGTGGATGACGTGTTGGCGAAAGCAGCCGCACGCGATGTGAAATTTTGTCTTGCCGTCGCGACAACCCTGCCGGGATACCGCAGTATGCGTGAACTGGTTGGCCAACGTGACAACGTGGTTTTCTCCTGCGGTGTGCATCCGTTAAATCAGGATGAAACTTATGATGTTGAAGACCTGCGTCGTTTTGCCGCCGAAGACGGTGTGGTAGCGATGGGAGAAACCGGGCTGGATTATTTTTACACGCCGGAAACGAAGGTGCGCCAGCAGGAATCTTTCATCCACCATATTCAGATTGGCCGCGAGTTACAGAAACCGGTTATCGTGCATACCCGTGATGCCCGAGCCGATACATTATCAATTCTGCGCCAAGAAAAGGTGACGGATTGTGGCGGCGTACTACACTGTTTTACAGAGGACAGAGAAACGGCGGGCAAATTGCTGGATCTCGGCTTTTATATCTCGTTTTCCGGCATCGTCACGTTCCGTAATGCTGACCAACTGCGTGATGCTGCCCGTTATGTTCCTCTGGATCGTTTGTTAGTTGAGACGGATTCTCCGTACCTTGCGCCGGTGCCGCATCGTGGAAAAGAGAACCAACCTGCCATGACGCGTGACGTTGCGGAGTATATGGCCGTAGTGAAAGGTGTTGCCGTGGAAGAACTGGCGCTGGCAACCACTGATAACTTTGCCCGCCTGTTTCACATCGATGCTTCTCGCCTGCAATCAGTCCGTTAACTGACTTTTTTTAAAGCTCGTAATTAATAACTAAAGCGAGTAAAGTTCACCGCCACAAAATGGGCGGTGAATAACCAGTTAGACACATTCAGAAACTCATTTTATCGGAATGTGCGAATTTTGCGGCCATTCACAACTGAATTGTGATAGCCGTCAAACAAAAACAGACTGAATTATTTTACTCTGTGTAATAAATAAAGAGCACTTAGATGCTCTGTCCACGGCGAGGCTCTCCCCCCTTGCCAATGCGTGAGAACGTAGAATACACAAAATCATTCAAGCTGCATCAAGGCGGCAAGTGAGTGAATGACAGGAGCTTACTCGAGTAAGTGACTGGAGTGAACGAGCACAGCCAACGTTGAGGCGGTTTGAAGGATGAAGTGTATAAGCACAAATACTCAGGAGCACTCCTAATTATGTTTAAGAATGCATTTGCTAACCTGCAAAAGGTCGGTAAATCGCTGATGCTGCCGGTATCCGTACTCCCGATTGCAGGTATCCTGCTGGGTGTCGGTTCCGCTAACTTCAGCTGGCTGCCAGCCGTTGTATCGCACGTAATGGCAGAAGCAGGCGGTTCTGTTTTTGCGAACATGCCGCTGATCTTTGCCATCGGTGTTGCGTTAGGCTTCACCAACAATGACGGCGTATCTGCACTGGCGTCCGTTGTTGCCTACGGCATCATGGTTAAAACCATGGCTGTTGTTGCGCCGCTGGTTCTGCATTTACCTGCTGAAGAGATCGCCGCTAAACACCTTGCTGACACGGGTGTTCTCGGGGGGATTATCTCCGGTGCGATTGCAGCGTATATGTTCAACCGTTTCTACCGTATCAAATTGCCTGAGTATCTCGGCTTCTTTGCGGGTAAGCGCTTCGTTCCTATTATTTCTGGTCTGGCTGCCATCTTCACAGGCGTGGTTCTGTCCTTCATTTGGCCGCCGATCGGTACTGCTATTCAGACGTTCTCCCAGTGGGCTGCATACCAGAACCCGGTAGTGGCGTTCGGTATCTATGGCTTCATTGAACGCTGCCTGGTGCCGTTTGGTCTGCACCATATCTGGAACGTTCCTTTCCAGATGCAGATCGGTGAGTACACCAACGCTGCGGGCCAGGTGTTCCACGGCGATATCCCTCGCTATATGGCGGGTGACCCGACTGCGGGCAAACTGTCCGGTGGCTTCCTGTTCAAAATGTACGGTTTGCCGGCTGCCGCTATCGCTATCTGGCATTCTGCTAAACCAGAAAACCGCGCGAAAGTGGGCGGTATCATGATCTCCGCGGCGCTGACCTCGTTCCTGACCGGTATTACCGAGCCGATCGAGTTCTCCTTCATGTTCGTGGCGCCGATCCTGTACATCATCCACGCGATTCTGGCTGGTCTGGCATTCCCGATCTGTATCCTGCTGGGTATGCGTGACGGAACATCGTTCTCTCACGGTCTGATCGACTTTATCGTTCTGTCCGGTAACAGCAGCAAACTGTGGCTGTTCCCGATTGTCGGTATCGGTTATGCGATTGTTTACTACACCATCTTCCGTGTGTTGATCAAAGCGCTGGACCTGAAAACGCCTGGTCGCGAAGATGCTACCGAAGACAGCAAAGCGGGTGCGTCCGGCGAAATGGCTCCGGCTCTGGTTGCTGCATTCGGTGGTAAAGAAAACATCACTAACCTCGATGCGTGCATCACTCGTCTGCGTGTTAGCGTGGCTGACGTTGCCAAAGTGGATCAGGCTGGCCTGAAGAAACTGGGTGCGGCGGGCGTCGTGGTTGCTGGTTCCGGTGTTCAGGCGATCTTCGGTACTAAGTCCGATAACCTGAAAACTGAAATGGATGAGTACATCCGTAACAGCTAAGCAGTAAGAAGTTGGGGAGAACTAAGGCAGCCTGCGGGCTGCCTTTTTTAATGCCTTAATTGGCCTGAACGCGAATGGGCGCAGTGGCGGCGAACAGCCACGGACGGGCTTCTGCGTTTACGCGTGGGGACAACGTCTCTCTGACCTGCTGGTGGTAATCATCAATCCACTGTTTCTCAGCATCGCTCAGCAGATGAAGTTCCACCAGGTTCAAATCAATCGGCACCAGCGTCAGCGTCGAGAATCGGCAGAAGCCCGGACGGCTGTTGATAATCTCCACCTGATTCTCAATGCGGATCCCATATTGCCCGGCCAGATAATAACCCGGTTCGATGGTGATGATATTGCCCGCCACCAGAGGCCAGGGGTTAACTTTTTTGGCAATGCGATGAGGTTGTTCATGGATAAGCAACTGATGGCCCACGCCGTGCCCAGTTCCATGATCAAAATCCAGTCCCAAATCCCACAACGCCCGCCGACTAAAGGCATCCAGTTGATGGCCCTGGGTACCGCTGGGGAACTGCAGTGAAATAAGTGACAAGAAGCCTTTCAACACGGCGGTGTAGTGCAAGCGTCGCTGCGGATCCTGTGGGCCAAATGCGAGGGTACGCGTCGTATCCGTCGTACCATTATGATACTGACCACCGGAATCATTCAGGTACATGGCCTGCGAGGTAATTGGCGTATTGGTTTTTTCGCTGGAGTGGTAATGACACATCGCCGCATTGCTGGCAGAGGCTGAAATCGTGCTGAAGCTCTGCTCGATAAATCCCGGCTGCTGTTGGCGAAACTCCAGCTGTTTAGCCTGTGCTTCCAGTTCGGTGATCGGATTGCCTGCCGCTTCGCGTAAAGGGACCTCATGCGCCAGCCATGCGAGGAAGTTAACCCAGGCTGCGCCATCCTGTTCATGGCATTCCCGATAGCCTGCCAGTTCAACGTCATTTTTGTGCGCTTTCATTAACGTGATGGGATCGGGGGCCCACAGGACGTTGCCGCCATGTTCTTCTATGGCAAAACGCAATGCCACCGGAGCGTAGTCTTTATCGACCAGAAAGCGCTTCCCATTTGCCAACTGCTGGCAGCGAGCCAGGAAGTTCTCTTGCGGGGCCAGCGTAAGCGTATCCAACAGCGATGCGGGGAGCTGCTGTGTTTTGTTGCTATCCACAAACCATTCCAGTTCGCCGCTGCGATGGAGCAGGGCAAATGAGAACGGCACTGGAACCATAGCAAGATCCGAACCGCGGACATTGAGCAGCCAGGCGATGTTGTCCGGCAGCGTAATCGCTAGCACGTCGGCCTGATGTTGAACGAGCAGCTCTACCACCCGCGCACGTTTCTGCGCGCTGCTCTCACCGCTGATGTCGAGGGGCATTTCGCGAATGATGCCGCAGGGCGCAGCCGGACGATCGAGCCATATCTGGTCGAAAGGATCTTGCTCCAGAGGCACCAGTTCGCAATGCGTCGCCGACAGCGCTTCAAACTGGCTGTTGACCATCAACAGCGGCTCAAAGCCAATACGCGCGCCCGCTGCAACGTGACACTGCAAATAGTCGGCCAACGGCTCATCGTGTAAGTGGTGAATTTCAAAATCATCCAGCGAGACTTCATTGCGCACCTGGACCTGATAGCGCCCATCGACAAACATTAATGCGCGATCGCGCAGGACCAATGCGAGTCCCGCAGAGCCGCTAAACCCAGTCAGCCAGGCCAGCTTATTATCATGCGGCGTACAATCTTCACTTTGGTGAGCGTCGGCGCGCGGGACAATCATACCGTCCAGTCCCTGCGCTATCAGCAGGTTACGCAGGGCGGAAAGAGGAGTTGAGTTGTGCATAGTTACCTTCAGGCCTTAACGGAACGGCGGTTCGTTGAATGTGCGTAATTTACGGGAGTGCAGTCGGTCGCCTTCGGCACGAAGACGATCGATAGCCCGGATACCTATTTGCAGATGCTCGGAAATGGCGCCTTCATAAAAACGGTTGGCCTGACCAGGCAGTTTGATCTCGCCGTGCAAGGGTTTGTCGGAAACGCAAAGCAATGTGCCGTAGGGAACGCGGAAGCGGTAGCCCTGGGCGGCGATGGTGGCGCTTTCCATATCGATAGCTACCGCGCGGCTGAGGTTAAAGCGCAGCGCAGAGGCGGAGTAACGTAATTCCCAGTTGCGATCGTCGGTGGTGACAACGGTACCGGTACGCAGGCGCTGTTTGACCTCTTCGCCGGGCATGCCGCTGACCTCTTTGGTCGCGTCATACAGCGCGCGTTGCACTTCAGCGATGCTTGGAATCGGGATGTCCGGTGGGAGAACGGCATCCAGTACGTGGTCATCACGCAAATAAGCGTGGGCCAGAACATAATCGCCAATTGCCTGACTTTCACGCAGGCCGCCACAGTGCCCAATCATCAGCCAGACATCAGGGCGCAATACGGCGAGATGATCGCAAATAGTTTTGGCGTTAGACGGGCCGACGCCGATGTTTACCAGCGTGATCCCCTGACCATCAGCGGTAATTAAATGCCAGGCGGGCATCTGGTGCTTCTTCCAGGCGAGGTCAGAGATGGCTTCTTCTGGCGCTTCGGTTTCGGCGGTGATCCAGATCCCGCCCGCGCATGACAGCGCGATGTACGGGCTGTCCGGGTCGAGGATCTGGCTGCAGCCCCAGCGTACGAACTCATCGACATAGCGGGTGTAGTTGGTGAACAGCACAAAGGGCTGGAAATGTTCAACCGGCGTGCCCGTGTAATGACGTAGTCGCGCCAGCGAAAAATCCACGCGTCGGGCATCGAAGTGAGACAGCGGAGAAAATTCCGCCGGATGAAAAATCCCGTCCGCCGTTTCGTCACCAATCTGCGACAATTCAGTGGTGGGGAAATGACGCGTTAATCCGGCGCTCATCGAGCGATCCAGCGTCAGTTCTGAACCGTCAATCACATAGGGATAGGGGATTTCATGCTGCGATGGCTCAACAGAGATATGCGCATCATAATCCTGATACAGCAGCGTAAGCTGTTCTTCAAGATAAGGACGAAAGAGCGACGGACGGGTAATGGTGGTGGTATAGCAACCCGCATGGGTAAAACGGCCATAGGCGCGGGTTTTCGGAGGATTGGTGGCGCTGCCATCCCAGGTGACACGAAGTGATGGGTAAACAAAAAGACCGTTATGGCGGGCGATTACGTCAGGGAGCGTCCCTGTTTCAATATACTTACCAATGGCGCTACGCAGTGATTTAACCGACTGTTCGTACAGCGCGTCCAGTTTATCCAGTGCCTGAGCCGGGGTCAGGCTGGCGCCCTTATTGTTCATGTCTGTCTCCTTGTTCCACAGATATACCGCTCTTCCGATAGTATGTCACAGGAATGTGAAACAAAAGTCAGACGATAAGGAAGATTGTGCGAAGACCGGACGACCCTCGCACCGGGGGTTTAACCGTGCTGCTTATCTCGCATTAACAGCGCGGTAGTGGCGGAGATAAGACAACCCGCCATCAGATAAATAGCTACGCTGTGCCAGTCTCCACCTGAGAATGTCACCAGTGCCGCCGCAATAAAGGGGGTAAAACCGCCGCCAACCACGCTGGCCACCTGATAACCAACGCCTGCGCCGCTGTAGCGATAACTTGCGCCAAACAGACCGGTAAACATAGGCTGCTGTACGCACACCACCATATCGTGCGCGATGTTGGCTAACATAATCGCGAAGAACACGATCCAGAAAATAGACTGTGCTTCCAGTGCCATAAAGAACGGGAAGGCGCTCAGCGTACCGACCAGTGCCCCGGTAATGTAGACGCGACGACGACCAAAGCGGTCGGCAAGCCACGCAAAACAGGGGATGGTCAGACAGCTCAGCCCGCCGACCAGCAATCCGATATTCAGAAACAGCTCGCGCGGCAGGCCCAGGTTTTGCGTCGAGTAGTTAAGAGCAAATGCGGTGACGATATACATCGTCAGCAGTTCACACAGGCGCAGGGCGATAATTTTTAAGAACGCGCCCGGATGGCGGATTAAAGCCTCGATGACCGGAAGCCGCTTTTTCTCCGGTTGCGGCGCCTGTTGCTGCTGTTCGAACTCGGCCGATTCATCCATTCTGTTACGCATCCACAACGCGCCTAATACCAGCACAATGCTGAACAAGAACGGAATACGCCAGCCCCAACTGAGGAACTGCTCATCGGTGGTTTGAGAGCTAATCAGCGAGACCAGGCCGGTAGAAAGCAGCAGACCGACGCCGTACCCGACCTGTACACCGCTGCTATAAAAGGCTTTTTTATTTTTCGGCGCACTTTCGACGGAGAGCAACGCGGCTCCGCCCCATTCACCACCCACGGCGAAGCCCTGAATAGCGCGCAGCGTCACCAGTAGAACAGGGGCCCACCAGCCAATGGTGTCAAAGGAAGGAATAATGCCAATCAGCGCCGTGGCGATCCCCATCATCCAGACGGTGAGCATCAGCATACGTTTACGCCCAAGACGATCGCCGAAGTGGCCGAAGATGACCCCGCCTAGCGGGCGGAACAGAAATCCGACGCCAAAGGTAGCGAAGGCGGCAAGTGTGCCCATCGCCGGACTGACCTGTGGAAAGAACTCGCGGTTAAAGACTAACGCAGCGGTGATGCCATAGAGCAGAAAATCATACCAGTCGACCACGGCGCCCGCGAAGCTACCAAGCGCAGCGCGTCGGGCACGGTTGAGCGAAGAGGTGTCCTGTTGGGAACCCGTGGAGGTGAGGGTGGAATCCATAGTTATCCTGTCTGTACTGTATTCTAGTTATTAGTATTTGAGTTGGGTTACACACATTGCAGCCGATAGATTACCGGCCGTTATGAGATTACCGCGACAGGCATGAAGAGGAAACGATTATATCCCTCGCAGAGGGCAACATGAATAATTAGACGAATGAGAAAATTGAAAAGCAAAAAGCCTGCTCGAAAGCAGGCTTTTCTGAATTTGGCTCCTCTGACTGGACTCGAACCAGTGACATACGGATTAACAGTCCGCCGTTCTACCGACTGAACTACAGAGGAATCGTGTGAACGAGGCGCATATTAGCGAGGGTGATGAGGGTTGTCAAAGGACGAAATGCAATTGTGCGTTCGTTTGCTGACAAAATCAGCAAAGCGGCGAACTTTCCGTCTTTTTATGCTTTTGCCCCATTCTGGTGCGCTTCTACCTTTTCCAGGGCAGCCACAGTTATCTGTATAAGCGTACAAAAAATGTCGTTCTTCACTTTGCTCCTTACCTGACGCGGCGTCAGCGTAAAATGCAGCTTCAGACGAAACTGGCAAGTATCTTGCAATCCTGAATCACATGACTGCCAGCACGGGTTCTGGTATTCCGACAGGAGGCAAAATGAACTTCAGACGACTGAAATATTTCGTAAAAATCGTCGATATTGGTAGCCTGACCCAGGCAGCGGAAGTGTTGCACATCGCGCAACCCGCGCTGAGCCAGCAGGTCGCCACGCTGGAAGGCGAACTGGATCAGCAATTGCTGATTCGTACCAAACGCGGCGTCACGCCCACGGAAGCGGGGAAAGTGCTGTATACCCACGCTCGAACGATTTTACGTCAGTGTGAACAGGCGCAACTTGCAGTCAATAATGTTGGCCAGACTCTGAGTGGTCAGGTTTCTATTGGCCTGGCACCGGGTACGGCAGCATCATCCATCACTATGCCACTGTTACAAACAGTACGTGCCGAACTGCCTGATGTACTGGTCTATTTGCATGAAAACAGTGGGGCAGTGCTAAATGACAAGCTTCTCAGCGGACAATTAGACATGGCAGTGCTCTATGAGCGCTCGCCCGTGGCGGGCATCAGTTGTCAGCCGTTGCTGAAAGAGGATCTTTTCCTTGTGGGGACGCGTGATTGTCCAGGCCAAAGCGTCGATTTAGCCGCAGTGGCGCAGATGAATCTGTTTTTGCCGCGGGATTACAGTGCGGTGCGTTTGCGGGTGGATGAGGCTTTTTCGCTACGTCGCTTAACGGCCAAAGTCATTGGCGAAATCGAGTCTATCTCGACCTTAACGGCTGCCATTGCCAGCGGTATGGGCGTCACTGTGTTACCCGAATCGGCAGCCCGCGCACTGTGCAATGCAGCAAATGGCTGGATGGCGCGGATTACTGCTCCATCAATGAATCTGCCGCTCTCGTTGAATGTGTCGGCCATGGGGAGCTTGTCGCCACAAGCGCAGGCAGTCAAGGAGATCCTGTTGTCGCTGGTTAGCCGACCAATGCTGGAAAACCGTGAGTTGCAACTGGTGAGCTAAACCTTATTCCCAAGAGGAATAAGATGCAGGTTTTTATTATTTGTTATGCCGGGCATCAGACTTTAACAATAGCGTAATGTCTGATGTGCCCGGAGTGTAAAGTGAATTTCCAGCAACTTAAAATAATCCGCGAGGCGGCCCGTCAGGATTACAACCTGACGGAAGTCGCGAATATATTGTATACCTCGCAGTCGGGCGTCAGCCGACATATTCGTGAACTTGAAGATGAACTTGGCATCGAAATATTTATTCGTCGCGGGAAACGCCTGCTGGGCATGACCGAACCGGGTAAAGCCTTACTGGGCATTGCCGAACGTATTCTGAATGAGGCCAGCAACGTCCGCCGTCTGGCGGATCTGTTTACCAATGACACCTCAGGTGTTCTGACGATAGCCACCACGCATACCCAGGCGCGCTATAGCCTGCCTGCAGTGATTAAAGCATTTCGTGAGCTTTTCCCGGAAGTGCGTCTGGAACTGATTCAGGGCACGCCACAGGAGATCGAAGCGTTGTTGCAAAATGGCGGAGCAGATATTGGGATTGCCAGTGAACGTCTGAGTAGCGATCCACTGCTGGTGGCTTTTCCCTGGTTTCGTTGGCACCACAGTCTGCTCGTTCCGCACGACCATCCAATCGTCAAGACATCACCTTTAACGCTGGAATCCATCGCCCATTGGCCGTTAATTACTTATCGCCAGGGGATTACGGGGCGTTCGCGTATTGATGAAGCGTTTGCCCGAAAAGGGTTAGTGCCGGATATCATACTCAGCGCCCAGGATTCGGATGTGATTAAAACTTATGTGGCGTTGGGACTGGGTATTGGGCTGGTGGCAGAGCAATCCAGTGGCGAGCAGGAGGAGGGCAGTTTGACCCGTCTGGATACCCGGCATTTATTTGATGCAAACACCGTCTGGCTGGGGTTGAAACGAGGACAACTACAGCGCAACTATGTCTGGCGATTCATCGAGCTATGCAACGCAGGATTATCCGTGGATGAAATTAAGCGCCAGGCAATGGAGCCGGATGAAATGATGATTGACTATCAGATATAAAGCGGGCTTTTCAATATCAATTACGTTGCCACTGGCGCTCTTTTGAGTGCGCCAGTCTTCCACTGACTCTGCGGCCTGCATTGCGCCGGTGTCTGTAGCGAAAAATTAAGCCCCGGTAATAAATGAGACAAAGCGATTAAGCACCCGGCTGACTTCTCGGTTTTTAAGCCATATCATCATAGTATTCACGTTACCTATTTGTGGCGTAATCGCATGGCTACGGATAGGGAAATTATGTTCATACTGTCTGACTACGCTCTCTGGCAACAGGGCAATCCCCATTCCGGCACTCACGCAGCCAAGGATCGCCTGAAAAGAGCCGAACTCCAGGGGATCGGCATAATCGACTCCCTGCAGCCGCAGCCATTGTCCCAGACGGGAGCGATAGTTACACCCCTTAACAAAGACCAGCGGTCTTGACACCTTGAGATCCGCGCCGGTAATGACATCCCGGTGTTCTGCCGCCGTCACCAGTACCAGCGTTTCCTGACATAAAATGTGCGATTGCAGAGGCGAATTTTCCGTGTGCAGTCCCTGATGATCGGCAACGAAAGCGATTTCCAGTTCATTGTTCAGGATGTGCTGCACCAGTACCTCCGTGGGGGAGGTTTTCAGGTTTAGCTCAACGGAAGGCATTTCGCGGTGGAAATTCGCCAGTATCGAAGGCAGACGTACCGCTGCGGTCGTTTCCATTGCGCCGATGCGTAACGGCCCCGCCACTTTTGTTCCATGCATGGACAATTCCGCTTCGTGTAACAGAGCCAGAATTTTGTTGGCATAGCGAAGAAGAAGCTCGCCTTCAGGGGTGATGTAGAGACGATTTTTCTCACGGACAAACAGAGATACGTCAAGGCTGGCTTCCAGCTGTTTGAGACGGGTTGTGACATTCGATGAAACGCAGTGCAGACTACGTGCAGCAGCGGATATGGAACCCGTTTCCGCAACCGTTTTAAACAAATTAAGCGAGGTACTGTTCATAGAAGGCATTACCTAAAGTGAATGTTTTCGTCATTTTTATTAACTTTTTATTATCATTTCCCTGTGTAATATAACAATCAAACTTAATTCGTCTTTTGAGGCCAAAAAATGGATCTCGATCACAGTGCTGTTGGCCATCGTCAGTTGAGTACTGCTGTATTTGGTATGATCGTCTTGACCTTAGGAATGGGAATTGGGCGTTTTTTATATACCCCTATGCTTCCCGTTATGCTTCATGAAGGGCTTTTTACCTTTTCGCAATTATCCTTAATTGCCAGCGCCAACTATGCAGGTTACCTCGTCGGCAGTCTCCTTTTCTCCTTTGGTATTTTTAACGCAGTCAATAAGTTAAGAATGCTGTTACTGGCTTCAGCGTTACTCACAGGCCTGCTGATTTTTTTGATGGCACAAGTGACTCAGCCTGAAATTATTCTGTTAATCAGATTCCTTGCGGGTGTGGCAAGCGCGGGAATGATGATATTTGGTTCAATGCTGGTGCTCCAGCATACCCATAATCCTTTTGTTATCGCCTCACTGTTTTCAGGCGTAGGAATAGGCATTTTTATCGGTAATGAATATGTCATTGCTGGCGTGTCTTACGCGTTAGATTCACGCTTGTTGTGGATTGGCGCTTCCATACTTTCAACGATATTTTTCGTCATCCTGGTAATTTTATTGCCGAAAGATAAGCATATGATCCCCGCGGTAAAAGCAGTCGTAAGTGCGGAACCTGAAATCCAGTGGTGGAATTTAGCCTTACTGTATGGTCTGGCCGGATTCGGTTATATCATTGTCGCTACATATTTACCGTTAATGGCCCGGGGGGTTGGCAACACCTTTTTAGCCGACCATATCTGGTCCATTGTCGGTCTTGCCGTTATTCCTGGATGCTATGGCTGGTTATGGGCTGCGCGCAAGTGGAATATATTATCCTGCCTAAGTGTTAACTTAATTGTTCAGGCGAGTTGCGTAGTCATGGCCATATTTATTAACTCACCACTGCTACTAACCATTAGCTGTATTGGTTTTGGCGGCACATTCATGGGGACCAGTTCTTTGGTCATGCCGCTGGCAAGAAAAATAAGGGCACCAAAAAATATTAACCTTCTTGGCCTCGTTACGCTGACTTATGGGGTCGGGCAGATCGTCGGTCCATTAATTGTCAGTGCTTTCCAGAGCAATAAAAATGGAATGACCTATTCCATATTATTGGGTGCAGCCTCGTTATTCATCGCAGCAGGGATTAGCTATTTACAATACAGTAAAGTTAAATATTCAGACAGTTGGAGCAAAGAATGAAAAAAATGACAGTGGCTATACTGGGTATGGGACCGCGTGGTTTAAGTATTCTGGAAAGGATTTGTGCCCTGCATACAGAGTCTGCGATTAATGAACATATGCAGATCATTATTATTGATAAAAATGCCATGAGTGTGGGAGCGCATAGTTTGTCTCAGCCCGATCATTTATTAGTTAATACTGTTGCCTGTCAAATAACATTGTTTGGCGATGCGACCGTAAAAAATGCCGACCCTTTTCGCCCGGGCCCATGTTTTCATCAATGGGCTAACAATCAGGGTTATCGCAAAGTGAATGATCGCTATATAAAAAGCGAAACAGGTAGAGCTATTGATGCAAATGATTACTTGCCTCGTCGCTTATTGGGGGAATATTTGAATTGGGCGTATGAGAGAATACTAAAAACGGTATTGTGCGTCCCTTTATGAACGATGGTTATCATCCAGGCGGGCTGGATATTGATATCAATCAGCATCCGATTAACTGCCTTGGGGAAACGCAAGAATCGATTTGGGTGTTAGGCAATCCAGCGGAAGGGGCTAATTTTTACACTTACGTATTGCCCCGATCCCTTGTCAATTCGAGGTTCCTGGTCGATGCCGGGCGCTGTGTAACCGATATGTATCAACAATTGCACCATCGCAATGTTCAGCATGAGGTTGTCATTAATGCAGACTGAGCAAATCCAGACGCACGGTAATCTCTGGCAAAATCTGCAATCCTCAATGATTGTGATCTCATTGGGTGTTTTCCTTGCATCCTGTGTGCTCGCCGGTAAATATCCCTTGATGTCTGCTTTAGCACTCGTTGCGTCAATATTGTATATCCTGTCAACTTTTTCATTCTGGTGGAAAAAATCATCGGCAAGAAGTGGGATACTCATTTTTCTCGCTTCGATGATTTTTCTACTGACAGCAAACAAGAGTGGGGAACTTAACCTCCTCGCTGTATTTGTACGATATTCAGACGTCATGCTCTTGCTGGTGGGGATTGCATTACTCCGGCAGGTGATGAACGCGATAAATTTTAACGCTGCGCTGGGGGCATATTTACTGCAGAAAAAACCGTCTCGAGTCACATTGTCCATTACGTTGCTGACCGCTTTTTTAACCTGGCCAATGAGCCTTGGGGCCATTCCGCTCCTGCTTGATAGCCTGAAAAAAGTGGTTCAACCGAAGTTTAACCTGGCGAAGATTGTCACTCGTACGGTATGTATCACGATGGTTTTAATGCCGACGACTATTGGTGCTGCGGCAGTATGGGCAGCTATGCCGGATATCCCTCATGTTCCGGCGATGCTGGTCGGCATTCCCCTGTTTTTATTCAGTATCCTGTTAAACCAGAAATCGCGTGTCCAACTGGTTGCCGAAGATAGTCATACGGTTTCTGACCGCGGCAATATGACCTCGATTCTTGCTTTTATCGGCTTGTTTTGGGGAAGCTTTATTCTATCTTTGAGCGTGCTGGGGTTGAATCCTTTGCAGAGCATCACCTTCACGGCAGTTGTTCTTTTTATCGTCAGCCATTTTGTGAATCGCAAAAAGCAGTGGGCACAACAACTGTCTGAATCTGCTCAGGGGATCTCCGGCGAAGTGGTATTACTCCTGGCATGTAGCCTATTAACATCGGTATGTATGATGTTATTTGCAAACATCCCGCAAGGCATTACAGCGTTTGTTAGCGGTCTTACAACTTTTCAGTGCTATGCCATTATTTTATTTGTTCTGCCCTTGCCTGGTATCCTCGGTATTCATCCCCTAATTATATTTAGCGTGTCGTGGTCGATTTTTTCCGACTATCTTTCCGGCAGCGTGGTGGATTATCAGATTTGGATTTGCCTTTTTATTGCTACGCAACTGCTATCTCCGGTATCGATAAACGCAATTTTTGCTGCTAACAGCCTTAATGTTTCTCCCGGCAGAACCAGTTTCCAGATGCATTATGGTTATGTTCTGCTGTTTAACCTGTTTGCGCTTAGCTACCTCGGCGCATTATCCACAATCATTTAGTTTACAGGAGTTGTTATGCCCTACGTAAATATTAAGATCACTAAAGAAGGTGTGACCGATAAACAAAAGAAACAGCTGATGGAAGGTGCGACTCAGCTACTGGTGGATGTGCTTAATAAAAACCCTGCTACAACCATTGTGGTTATTGACGAAGTCGATACCGATAACTGGGGGATTGGCGGCGTACCGGTGACCGAGTTGCGTAAAAAAAGCCAGTAATAGTGAATGTGATGGCGGGGGAACGTGCGTTCCTCGCCTGATATCCGCAGTCATCGTATTTTGCCCAAGATGCAGGTAATGATATTGGCCCTTGCCGGTGTCATAAGTTGAGAAAAATAACCAACATACATTATTGTCTCTTTTCTGAGGATGTCATATATGCATGCTTATCATCATATACGTTTGGGTAATACCTCGATTAATGTTAAAAAAAGCTTTGATGAGTTGCTACCTGATCCCTGGCTTAAAGCTGAAGATGGAAAATTTCGTTTTCGAAGTTATCTTCAGGCAAAAGCAGGGTGTGAAAAATATTTTAGTTTGTGTGAGGCCGGAGTTTTCTTTCAGTCTGAAAAAGTTAATACGTATTCAGGTGGTATCAGCAGAAAGTATCCAGAAATAAAACAGGATGTTGCCGAAGAAGTTATGAATCTGGTATTTAGCAAATTACTGCCATTGTTACCGAAGGAGAACTATAACGTAGGTATTCATCAAATAAGAATTACAACACATGATCGACAACCGGGCTATCCTGCTCCGGAAGGTATACATCAGGATGGCTTTAAGTTCATTGCCGTCTATTGCAGCGAAATGGAAAATATCGCCGGTGGCGATACTACGTTAATCCCTCATCACGACGGCGGAAATGACGCAACAACCTTCAAAATTCTGGCGGGGGAGGCGATCATTTTCAATGATGTTAATTATCTGCATTATACCGCACCTATCGTACCGCTGTTGCCCGGGAAAGGATTTCGGGATGTGTTTGTCATTACGTTTGATATCGAGAGTGAAAAATAATGAACATCTTACTGTGCCCACCCAAAATTCTTTTACAACACTCGCCAAACGCCTGGCATGAACTCCAGCAATCAACGCCGTTAGTGATAGCCACCTGCGCTAGTCAAAAAGCGGCGATCTTGCATCATATGGGGAATGATTTTACCTTTCTGTTTTATGAAAACTTTAACGATAATCCCCTGGTAGAACTGGATATTTATCATTATGCTCGTTCGAACAACGCCAGCGGTATTTACTTCCTGGCTGAAATTGATGTGCTCAGAGCGGCAAGGATCAGCGATCGTTTAGGTTTAACGCAGGGGCGTGAGAATGCGGTGATCCTGTTTCGCGATAAGTTTCTGATGAAATCCCGTGTGCAGCAATATCAGTTACCGATTCCAGCAATGGCTCGCGTGGGAAATGCGACGGCAATGGCCTCATTTATTGCGTAACAAGGATATCCCTGCGTGATAAAACCAAATGATGGACGTGGATCTCTGGGAGTGGTGGTTTTAAAAAATGAAGGTCAGTTATTTAAATATCTGGCGCAGATGAAATCCTCTGAATACCATAATCTGTTAATCGAGAAGTTTATCGAATGTGAGGCTTATCAGATCAACGCGTTGTATCTGCAGGGGAAAACCATATTTATTTCCGCCTCTCGGGCCACGGTATCTTGTCTTGATTTTCTATCAGGGCAAACCTTAGGGCTGGTCATGGAAGATGATAATTCACTACACCAGAAGTTGATTGACTATACAAAATACCTTGCGAAAGAAGTCTTCCCTATTGAGAAAAACACCTTACTTCATCTTGAGGTATTTGTGGATCAGGGCGGTAATATTATTTTCGGCGAGCTTGCCTGCCGGTTAGGCGGATGTTTCGTTAATGAAGAATTAGGTGCGGCGTTTGGCCTCGATCCGCGTATGACATGGCTGAAGGCCTGTCTGAACGAAACGTATCCGCGGGATTTAGCGCAAAGAATACCTGTTATCCGGGTTGGACAACTGAATGTGCCGCCTTCTCAAGGAACCTTACAGGCTATTGCGGATAAATGTCCGTTACCTTTTGTGATCAATTATCGGGCTACAGGTGTTGTCGGACGTCATTACGATGTGATGAAACTGACGAATGGTGAGATTGTCAGTGCTATTGTTGAAGGTGAGTCCAGTCGCGAAATTGAGGAACATCTTGCGATGCTAACGCAATGGGTGATCGATAATACGCATTGGGTTAAAGATACGGTGCACTGAATATATTCATGACGGTGCCGGCGAAAACTATTGTTATCTGAACAACCGGCCAGGAGAGGTACTGGATGAGAGTATTGGCAGGTATTATCCTCTGTTTTCTCGTCGGGCAGGGATTCACTTTCTGTAACGTTCCACTGGGCATGATGTTTGGTGCCCTTTTTACCGTGCTTATGCTTAAACGTATTGGGTTCTCCGTATCCTCAATGCCGGGGAGTATCACGGTTATCCAGCTTTCTCTCGGAATCTCGATAGGGATTATGTTCAGAGATTTTTCATATGGCGAACATCGACAGATAAGCCTTTTGTTTGCTTTGTTATTACTCTGCTTATCTTTACAATTTACCTTGAGTTACTTCTGGTGTGTGCGGCGGTTAGGCTGGAGTAAAGAAGAGGCGCTTTTAGGTGCGGTGCCAGGAGCGATGGCGGCGGTACTGGCGTTAGCCTCCCATATTAAGACGCCGCCACAAAAGATTGTGATCTCGCATTCTCTGCGTCTCATTACCCTGACGTTTCTGGCCGGGTATATCACGCGTGGGGCATCTGCAGATATTCTGGCAGCGACTCCAGCTGTTTTTTTCTCCGGACACAATCTGCTCTGGCTGACCGGAATGGTATTAGCAGGATATATTGCAGGGAAGTTTCTGGAGCGCTTACATTTCCCTGCACCCTTTATGATAACCTCGCTGGTTTGCGCGGCGGCATTGCACCCGTTATCTTCACAACCGCTAATTTTCCCCGATCTCTTTAACCAGATTAGCATGGTGCTGATGGGGATCTTGCTGGGGCATCATTTTACGACTTATTTGATGGCTGAATTTAGTCGTTATCTTTGGTCTTCGGTACAGCTTGTTCTCATTGGACTGGGAGTGACGATAATCATGGCATTTATCTCGGCGCGCTTGCTGGATTATCCCTTCCCGGTGTTGATGCTCTCCTGGGTTCCCGGCAGTGTGGAGTCGATGTCATTTGCCGCGCTGGCGTTAAAAGCGGATGCGAGCTTTGTTATGGCGAATCATATTATTCGTATGCTTCTCATTCATACCGTTCCAGCATTGGTTTTCTTTCGCAAAAGACAGATGAAAGTGGATTAATGTCTTCCTTGAAGAGCAAGGTAATGTTGTGGCGTTGCGGTTATTATTGCGCTTATCCGCCACTGGCCCAAAGGCGAGAGATTGATTGCCGAAGCGCTTGACGTCGTGCCTGAAAAAATCTGGCCTTCATGCTATCGCTGATGCTCCTCCGGTGCAGTCCGGATATGGAAGGTGCGCCGTATTTCGTTTATCAGATCTGTCATAATCCTTTGAACCGCAAAAACAGTTTTCACGCTTTATTACGCTCAGGAAATCACGATAAATCTGATGAATAATTGTGCATCGCCTGATACAGATGTTATATCAAAATATAATATCCGAAGGTGCTCTATGTATACCACTCGTCTGAAAAAGGTTGGCGGATCCGTCATACTGGCGGACCCTCCCGCCGTGCTGAAAACGCTGGGGCTGTCGACGGACAGCGAAGTGGGTATGACCATTGATGATGGCTGCCTGATTATTGAACCCCAGAAACGGCCCCGTTATTCGCTTGAGGAACTGCTGGCACAGTGCGATCCGCACGCCGAAATGAGCGACGAGGATCGGATATGGATTGATGCGCCTGCGATGGGCAAAGAGGTCCTGTAAATGGACAGAGGGGAAATCTGGCTTGTCTCACTGGATCCTACAGCCGGACATGAACAAAGCGGAAAATGTCCGGTACTTATCGTATCGAAGGCATCATTTAATAAGTTCACCCGGCTACCTATTGTCGTTCCCTTCACCAGTGGCGGAAACTTTGCTCGCACGGCAGGTTTCACTGTTTCACTGGAAGGGGCGGGGACAAAAACTATGGGCGTTATTGGCTGCGACCAGCCCAGAACTATAGATATGGCGGCCCGGAACGGCAAGTGTCTGGAACGCATACCTGACGCCGTTGTCAATGAGGTGCTTGCAAGGCTGGATGCGATTCTGAGTTAACACCAGAGACGCAAAAAAGCAAAAAGCCCGCTTAGTTTCCTAAGCAGGCTTTTTAAATTTGGCTCCTCTGACTGGGATCGCCTTTGCCATTAACTGGCTGATTGGTAAGCTAAACCTAAAAAGTTAGGTTGTCAAGACCACCAGAATGACCACCATTTTCTACTTGCGATATAGCAGTTAAAAACAATGTCGCTTCTTATCTAGGCATCCTCTATTAAAAACGCTTTCAATTTTTCCAGCAGGATATCCGTCTCTTTAAGTTCGCATTCCCAAACTACCAACGTTCGCCAGCCCATTTCGTGTAACTTTGATAAGCTCATGGAGTCCCTTGATTTATTTCTTTCCAGTTTTGCAAACCAATATTCCTGATTTGATTTTGGCATGCGATTTCGCCGACATCCCTTATGACCATGCCAAAAGCAGCCATGTACGAAGATGGCTTTGCGCTTTCCCCAAAAGACTAAATCGGGCTTGCCAGGCAGTCGAGGGTCGCATAAACGATAACGAAATCCGGCATGATAGACGAGGCGTCTGACGATTAGCTCAGGCTTAGTATCTTTCCCTTTAACTCGGGACATCACAAAGCTTCTTTTAGCTGGTGTTACTGTATCCATCAGAAAACCTCGCTATGCTGTCGATTGAAGACGCTTCAGATGCAAAGCGTCTTCGGCTGAATTAGAACATTGTCCAATAGCGCTAAGCTAAATTTTAACCTCGGTTAAGTTTCGCCAAAGCGCGCAGTGGCCGTCTTTCCAGTTCAAAGGTGTCGATAAATCGTAATGGCGCTCCTATATTATCTAATCCAAAAGAACCAATTAGGGCATCACGTTCAGCGTCTCGGCATTGCCATAAGGGATGTGTAACAGCCGCGCGCCAAAGATCTTTTCCATCATTTATTTCAAGAACTGGTAAAGAATGTTCCTTTAACAATTTGATAGTCCCCGGTCGTAACGCCTCGACATCCTCCGCAAGTTCAAACGCTCTTTCTTTCCATCCTTTCATTTCTGGATGGTTCCAGTCTTCAACATTCAGGCCGCATGCGAATTCCGGCATAACCATGGCGCGTAAATAGGCTATTCCTAAACGCCAGTCCAGTAAGCCGTGATATTGGCGGTTTCCGTAGCGTTGTATACATTTGTAACATGCTGTCCGACATTGAACTGGATGATCTTTCTTTAGAAAATCAACCATCGGCCAGCCGCGTTCATCTGTCAGAATTTCATGCAGCAATTTGATTATTAAGGGAGAACTTCCGGCAACCGCCGGTTCGGCAAGACGTCTGCATAATCCTGAGCCATTGATTAACGCGTCTGCGATCTGCAGTATAGGTTTGCCAAAATGCAATCGAGGTTCAAGCGTTTCGAACTCATCAGGCGAGACATCCAGATAGAGGGCGGCCTTATGCGTTAATATCTGAATCGCGCTGATGGCCGCCGCTCGCGTAGGCAAGTGCATATGCTCGCCATACCTGGCGACCATATTCAAATTAAGACGAGGATCGAACCTTGTTAATTCGAGATGAAGCGACTCAGTCTCCTTACTGGAGACCAGACCGAAATTTCTGCTCTCGCCTTTACGCCGCCAACGTGAATTATCTTGCTCTTTTAACCAATTAGAATCAATCGCTTGCTCGCCTTTAATCGGCGAGCGGTAAGCAACGAAAGGAACCGGCGCTTTTTGATCGCTTGTGAGGTCGACAGTAAAACGTTCTCCTTCTTTTTCTCCATTAATAGGACCGTCGTTAAGGCGCAGTATAGTGACTTCTCCACGTCGTATGATCAAGGGATCACAGTGTGTAGGAGTTTCTTCGTTTAATACTGTCGCGGTAGTCTTTAAAGACATGCGGGTAAAACTATCCAGATCGTCTTTGGGCTCGAAATCCGTACGGAAAGCGGCAGGCGTGATGTAGAGTTTGAACTCGTCAGGATTTATAGGCGCGCCGCAATCCTTACATTGAATTTCATTGTCTGGTTGACGCAATTCCAGCTTTGCGGAACCGCATGCCGGGCAAAATGCGACATGACTGGATGACTCCAGCCACGAGCCCACCGTCGAGAGATCCGACACGCGATTATTCCGATTATGCGGTTCCCGATAATTTCCTGTGAAGCCGATCACCTTGTGCTTTTTCTTATCCTTAATTAATACCGAGCCGGGAGCATACTCGAATACCGCAAGGTCAAGATCGCGATCCATTGTCGACCATTCGTATTCAGTCTGGTTGTTCAGACCTTTTTTCTCACGTAATCCCAGATACAAATTGCGTACCCGGGTCGGCATTCCATACATCGGCAATTTTCCGCATTCAGCTAGAAAACGGGCGAGCCCCACGTTGTCGTCAGGCGCGTAAGCGTTCAGGTCGGCGATTTCATCGATTATTTTTTTCGCATTCAATGCGGAATGAAGATTCTGGCGTTGTTCCGGATCGAACGTCGACGCTTCGATAAAACGTTCGCGTATGCTCTGCGTCGCTTCCAGCGCACCCTGCAATCGTTCAGCCCAGTTCGCGTTATCGTCATAATAGTAATCATGCGTAGAAACATATTCGCCATGAACGTCAGGCGGGACAAGTTTATCGCCAGGAAAATCTATCCCGTTCTCGCGATCTTCTTCACGCAATAGATTAAAGGCGCTTCTGAGCCAGACTTTACGCAAAAGCCTTAATGGGATAGCGTCGTGATCTACCGCCAAAAAGGGTGGGGGCGGCGGATCGCCTGTAATCGCGTGAGGATGGGCGAAATAATAGGCGTCGTGAGTCCGTCCACGGCAAAACGTAATGACAAAAGAATAAGCCTGACCGCGCCGCCCGGCCCGACCGACGCGCTGCTGGTAATTGAAACGCTGAGGCGGCATGTTGGCCTGATAAACCGACTGAAGCGAACCGATATCGATACCAACCTCCATTGTCGTGGTGACGGCAAGCATATCGATCTCGGCGTCCAGTTTTTCAAGTTCGCTCATCTTATCGACGAAAATCCCTTTGAATTTACGAAGTCGATCGGAAAAGTCATCAGTCTGCCCTGTCAATTCTTCAACGTTCAATCGAAATCGCTTAACGCCGTCCCGTTCGCCGCGTACAATGCGTTTGCCAAGGAAATTCTGTTCCCATAGCGTTTCAACAGAATCTTTGGGAGTGATATCAAGCGGTTCCGCACAACGGGTACAACGTTTAAACCCTAAATGTAAGTGGATCCGCCCACAGTTGCCGCATTGCCAGTAGGGATCGCCTGATTTCGCTACCTTGAGGAACAATTTGCCAATATTGAATAGCCCTGCCGTATGCTCTCGATCAGCGAACTGATTTAAGACTAGCGTCAAATTATCCAGATATTTGTCGTCGCTGAATACGGCTCTGGCGACGCGCTTGACTTTCGCTTTTTTAATATCTTCTCCAACGTACCAGCCGTCGGATTGTTCAGGATCGACATATTTGTTTTCTTTTACGCGATAAACGCCTGCGAACACTCTTAACCAGGCGTCGAGTTCGGGCGTATTCTCATTATCCGAGACGCAGGGATACGCCAGACCCGTTTCCTCTAACGCGAAAAAAGTATTGGCGAAAATAACATCGTCTATCAATTCAGATTGATCGTCTATAATCCTTTGTTTGATCGCCAGCCTGTCAGATAAAGAAAGTTTTTCGTGGTACCTAACAATGTTCTTATCTTTTACAAAGTTTTCGTACCAAACGACTTTGTCGTTTCCATCAGCGCTCGGGCGATATTTGTAAGGTGATATTCCCAACCCAGCTAATTCTGAGGATATTTTTCCGATGGAGTCTCCTTCTGACTCCAATAAGCTATCTATTTTTACCCGTCGGAATTTACAAAGGCTCGCAATATCTTTTTGCCTTGTTTTGAGCTCATACAGCCTGTCGAGTTCATCATCATCCCCAGCTTGTATCGCTTTATCTCTTTTTTCTTTAAATTCTTTTTCTGGAATATATTCTTTTTCCGCCTCGCTGATCATCGTTCTGGCGGCCGCGACCAGTATTTCCCTGCGCAAATCGCGTAAGTGCAGGCGTTCGATCTCCAGCGCCATCGAAGCCGCATCCTGTCGGCTATCCGAAAAGACAATACTCTTCGCATCCGCGCCTATCGCATGCAGCAATTCGAATAGCTCTGTCGCTACCAGTTGAGATGATTTCGTCACGCCGGTACGGAATGCGCGAATAGGCGTTCTGGCGCGGTTAGTTGCCGGTCGACTGGAATAGTCGATACCGCAGTTAGGGCAACAGAAAGGTTGTGCGGAAGGCGGTTTTACCGGCTCTCCTTTTTTCGCCGGGGGCGGGTTCTGAAAATAGAGATATCCGCGAATCGCCTCGGGGTTCAATGGCGATGTTTCTTGCCCGACAGTCGCAATACCTGTGACAGGATTCAGCGTCGCCTCCTGCCAAACATCCCACCTTTTTTCACTGGCTTCACTAGCGGCGGGCGTTTTTTCAACAGGCCAGAAAACCGCAAATTCATCCAGCGCCATATCATCGTAATATTCCGCGCCGGGGCGTTCGGGAAGATTTTCAAGATTGGTCGTCGAGGGTAATAGTTCTACCGTAGCGCCTCCGCAATTTTGTCCCCTCTGACCACCAAGCAGTAAATCGCCGCAAGCTTCACAATAAAGCATTTCGAATAAACGCCGACCGCGCTTTTCTTGTGAGGTTGAAGGCGCGTGCGACAGGCCACGTTCTAGGCAAAAATCGGCGAATTTCGCTTTTCGCTCTCCGGGCGAGACCGACGCGAAGAAACCTTCAATATTTCTGACGAACGTATGCACGCGAAAAGCCGGCGTAGCGGCGTCAGGCTTATCGCAGTCAAGTACGGAATCCGGAAGCGCGCGTAACAACATTAATCCGCGTAACGCGAGCTCAGATTCCTTCTCTCCTTCCAGGCTTTCCGCCAGAAAAATTTTGTCGATGATATGCTTGGGAGACGTGGCGCGCGGCTTGTCGCCTTTTTTTTCAATGCAGGCGTGGGTTAATAACGCGGCTGCGGTTTCCGCCGCCAGCTTAACGCCTTGACGGATATTTCGCTCTTTTACGCCAAGAGCCTGAAAAGCGTTAACTAAAGCTCGCTCAAACTCGTCTGTCATCTTTACGCGGCGGACAACGTCGCCTTGCCCTGTAAGCGCCATCCTCATCAGGGCGGCAAAAGGCCGCGCGTCAACTTTACTTTCTGGTTCAGGTATGAAGGGAGTACCCTCAACGACGCAGTTACGCCAGAATTCCGGAGAGTCGCTGCCTTCATCCCGGGGATCGCGACAAGTGCCGAAGGGAGCGAAGAGATCGCGTAGATACTTTCTCGATTGTTCTCCATCCGCGCCTTCCATCGGCAAAGACGCGGAAGACGCCAGCAAACGCAGCTTATAGCGGTGCTTCGGATCGTCGAGTCCTAGTCGAATGATTAGCGACTTAATCAACATTGCGGTTTCCGTTCCTGCGGAGCCGCGCATTAAATGTAATTCATCGAATACCAGATAGAAGTAAGCGTCTTCATTACTCATAAGCCATTCGCGCGTCATGTCGAAAATAGCGTCTTCGACTTCTCGCGAAAGCATCGCTCCCAGCATGGAAGCGTTGGTGACGAGTACGTCAGGCGGAGCGGCCTGCATATCCCAACGAGTAACCATCTCGCCGCCGTCTGTTGAAGGAAAGATATATCGGGTCTTCTCCGACGATTTTTCTTTTTCCTTGTCGAATGCGCGAGCGGCCTGTTGATCGCAATCGATTCGGTTCAACGCCTTACGTAATTTTTCAAGGTTACGGGCGCGGCGGCTTTTCTCCGTACGATCGCCGGAAAGGCGAGGATGGCTGGCATAACCGGTAACCGGCGTGGCGCTGGTATATTGTCCGAAGAAGATGCGGTTTCCGGCGAAACGATGTTCCATCGTCTGTCGCGCTTCATCGGAATCCAGCGTTTTGCGCAAACGCGCCATTTGATCTTCAACTAAAGCGTTCATCGGATAAAGCACTAACGCTCTGATTGCTGCCGGGCGTTTTTCCCCTTTACGACGAGAAACCCAGTTCGCTTCCGCGTTATGCCACCAGCGATTTTGCAGGTAACTGTCGCGGGGAGCGGGCCAACCGATCGCCTCATTCGATAATGCGGCCAGTATGGGCAACATAAAGCTTTCCGTTTTTCCCGATCCCGTCCCGGATGTCACTATGCCAGGGCGACCGGCACGAATGCCTCGTTCCAGCATTTTCACCTGATGAATATAAGGCGCATGGACTGACCGACGCCGCCAAGACGCGTCGCCGGATTTTGAATCAAACAAACCGGATAACGCTAGTTCGACGAACGCTTTTCGGCCTTCCTGCGATAAGCTCTTTAACGGACCGTTTTCCATATCGGCCAAATCTTCAAGAGTTTTATCCGAAGACTCATACCGTAAAACGGGTTCAATATAGGGCTCTGCGGCGAACTCTCCGCTGCTGTTCAGCAATTCGCGCCTTGACGCTGCTACGAACGGATCGGCAATTCGGAAACTGGTTTCAATATATGATATAAAGAAATCCTGAATACGGCGAAAGCCGCCAATCGGATCTAACATGATTTCCTTCTCCTGTAATTTATGGAGCGCAGATTTCGCTATTTTGCAAATTTGCGAATAAATCGACTAATCGCTTTTGATGCGCCGTTTTGTCTTCGTCGACGGCCAACCCGACCTCCAGCGCCGCTTTCGTCGCCCGCAGCGTATTTACCACGTTCAGACGCTCGCCCGACATTTCATCCGCAATGGCAAGTTTTTCCTCAAGCGATTCTGGCGGCGCGGCTTCGGGCGTTAGTTCGCTATGATGTCTGGTGGAGAGATAAAGCGGCGCGCGCGTAATCGCATTTCGAACGACAATGTTTTCCACCGGCAGAAAAAGATGTTCCTCCTTTATCTTTTCCGCTTCCTCGTTATCTTCATTCGTAATTGTGCCGCACACCAGGAATCGTCGGGGCAGATCGCCATTACGCAACCCCTCTTTCAGAGCAGGCAGCCAGAAACGCACGGCGGAGCATTCGACGCGTTCGATGACGGCAAGAATTGTTCGGGGACGATGGGCGTCGCTTAATAACAATCCTTGATAAAGCGGCGTCGCCAGATTATTTCCTGCGCGGATCCACAGATCCTCATAGGAAATCATCGTCGGATCGGCAATTTGTCGGATAGCGCGTCCTGAAGAAATAAGCGACGCGGCGATAGCCAGAAAGTCCTGTGTTTCAGAGCCGTAGAGCAACGGGCATTCGCCGGCAAGCGTCAACGCCAGGAATTGCTCCATCAGTATTTTTCCTTCGTGCGTCAGTAGTTTGTTTTCACTGATGATACGTCCCAGTTCTGCGCGGGAAACTGTTTTAGCTTCGGCGGGAAGACATATCGCAGGGATCGCCGAATGCGCCATTCGACGCGCTTTTTCAGCAATAGCGGCATTGATTTTCTCAAGTTCGATCCGCGCCAGCGCAACGCGCTCTTCAACTTCCCGAAGCGCGCCTGAAGACGCTTCGCGTTTGATCTCCAGAGAAGACAACGTCCGGCGCTGACTTTCGTTTTGACGGCATAAATCCGCGGCGGCGTTTTTCAGCCGGTTGATTTCGCTTTCGAGAGCGTCTTTTTCATGTTTTAACGTTTTTTCTATGCTTAACTGCTTTTCTTCGAATTCCTTTTGTAATTTTTCTTCTTCGTCCAAACGTAATTGCGCGATTTGCTGTTCGATCTCGCTTTTTCTCTCCGTCTGAAAGACCGTCATTTCCGCTTCAATCGCTTCGCTACGGAGCAGACGCTCGGCGCAAAAAGCTTCGTTGAGCGCTTTTTGTTGTTCGGCGCGCAACCTGTCCCGTTCTTCTTCCGCGATGCTTTGTATCTGGCGTTCAAGCTGAGCGGCGATACGCTCGTCATTCAACACAGCCTGGGAGAGTTCCCGGGCCAGCGCGTCCTCTTCTTCTATTTTTTTCGCCAACTCTCCGGATCGGAGAATCTGAGCGGCAGCCAACAGATCGTCGACGCCGGATTTCAATTTTCCGTTTTGCTCGTCGACATGCTTGCGAAGCCAGGAAGCGATCTGCGTTGACGAGTCGGTTCCGGCGATAAGTTGAACGGCATTTTCAATGTAATGTTTGTCAGGTGTCCAGTCATGGCGTCGCGTGGGCGAGGCATCTGCGTCCGGCATATAAAATATTTTGTTATTTTCAGACAGACCGGATACGGAGATGATTCCGCTGTCATTAAACGCATATTCGGCAACGTACTGATTCCGTGACAAAATAAAAAAACCTGGTTTCGACTCTGTCAGGTTCGCCAGAATGGCTCCGCCCGTCTCGAAGCGAATAGTCCATTGCCCCGGTTCGCCGCACGTTTCGATGCCTTCCAGGCTCAGACGATGGCGAGCTTTCTGAAGAGACTGTGCCGAGGATAAATCATAATAAGGATAAATACGGCGAGGATGTTTCGCTCTCGTCAATTTGCTGCGCGTATTGGTATCTACCTGAAAGACGATCCAGTCGTTTGGACGAAGCTGAGACGCGTCGAATCCGGTAAGTTCGACTTCACCTGTACGAGGAAACATTTTTTTAGGGCTGTCGATTGCGTGCCAACCATTTTCCGTTTGCTGAGCGACGACTTTAAAATACGAGAACCGATCGTTTCGTCGATCGTATCGGCCAATATACCAGGGAAGATCTTTCATTATTCTTTTCCTTATTTTTTAGCCTATAACGCCAGATGTCCGTTTTGCCACCGCAGGCGCGTTTTCCCGCCGGAATGGCGCGCTGCCGCAACTAAACGATTTGCGTCATCGCCGTCATCCGGCGGGAATGGAGCGAAGCATCCGGGAAGCAGTCGATTTAGCCAACGGAAAGCGACGTCGTCGATAGGATAAGCGTATCCGGCTTCCGTTGGGCCGCCGTTTCTGAGCACGCTGCGTCGTAATCCCATCGCCAGTGCGTCAGGCAAACCACAATCGTCGACAAGGCAAATAAAGCGATGATTCCCGACGCGTCTGAATGTCGGGCGGCGCGCACTCACATTCGCGGCGATAATCGCGGCGGTTCGGGATAAGAAAAACGCCATTTTGCGCCGGGAAACAACCTTGTATACGTCATGATCGCGCCCGCCCGGATGGACATGGCGCGTTAAAAGCGTCGAGGCGTTATTGGAGGCCGCATGCGGAGAGAAACGCCCTGAACGCCAGTCCCACACTGCTGCTTGAAGGTGGAATTCGGCGGTACGACAGGTCGAGGTTAACGCGAGCGGCGTCATATCAGGCGTTGACGATATATCAATAAGCGGCCATTCCATAACTCGGGACAACTCGACAGGATCATCGATCTCCGCGCCGCATACGGGAGGAGACCAGACGCTTACGCCGCTGCGACGAAAGCATTTTCCGCCCAGCCCGGAGACCGCTTTTTGAAAATCATCCATAAGGCTGGCGCAGGTAGCGCCTTCCACGACGATCATGCTGTTATCCCCATTGCGGATACGAAACAGCGAAGGTTTGACTAACGTCCATACCCGACCTTTCCAGCCTTGGCGTAAGCGCGGTTCTATCAGACCTGCGTCATGCAAACAGCGAATCAAATGCCACACATTGACGCTGTCTGCGGCGCGTTCCAGAAGCGCGACCAATTCGATTTCCTCCCATCCGCTGGCACCGCTTGCATAAATCGCTTCAAGGAGATGTTCGAGACGTTCATCGTTATTTTCTGTCGTCAGGGGGAGTTCAATGTGGAATGCCGGCGTTGTCAGGGGAGACGTCTTCCAATCGGTAAGAAGTTCGAGGCGATATCTGGCGCTATCTTCCTGCGCAGGGCGAGGAACGGCGCGCTCGAAAAAACGCGCCCGTTGTCGCCATGGCGGCGTTTTCTCGCCAATTTCCAGCTCAGGTTCGATAATAAACTCGCCGTTAAGAGGCATTGATGACGTCAAGCGTCCATCTTCTTCCCTGACGCTAACTTTCGCGCCGTTTCCCTGAGGCGAGTAAATTCTGTAATTTTGCGTGTCTGAATGGACGGTTGGTAGAAAAGCGGGTAGTCCCAGCCACCCGCCCGGCACTCGGATGCCACCGGAAAGCTGTAAGCGAGAGATCTGTTCATCCAGCGTAGTCGATGATGTTTTCAGCGCACGAAATATTTCCATCGCCGCATGACGACTCTGCGGACGCGACGTCAGAATCCAGTCGTTTTCTGTGACCGCATCGTCAAAATATTGTCTCGCGCGCGCAGCGTATTTACAGGATAACGCGATGTGAAATTTGAAAGAAAACGCATCGGGAGCGGCTATAGCTCTCCAGCATCCATGACCGACTTGATGGAAAAAGAGCAGGCCGCTCTGCGTGGCGATGCCCAAATTATAGCTATTTCCCGCAGAAGCCGATAATAACGCGTCAGACAACGAAGGGGCGAAAACGCTTTCGTCATTCTCGCTTGCGGCGCTGAAGTAACATCGCGAACCGTCGAAATCGACGCGCATATCGATGAACGCCTTACGCGTCTCAACATCGGAGATCAGCGCTATAGCCCGCTGTCGCAAACGCCAGAAAGGCATGTCGGCAAGCGCTCTGCGTCCTGAAAACCAAGCGTCTTTAAACTCGCTAAACGCCTGTTTCAGCGCATGAGCGTGAGAGGCGTTCTCTTTCTGGATAGCGACCTGAAAATAGCTGATTAACAGCCGTGGACTGGAAATGGTTTGCGGATGACTCGTAAGAACACGGCGCATCAAGCGCACATCCGCTTTCCCGGGAAAAGCCAGACGCAGGGTATATCCGATATGGCTCCAGCTTGGGGGGATCTCCGGTAGGCACAGTCGGCGATAAGGTTCTCCTTTCTGAACTCGTCGTTCAAGCCAACCGGCCAGCGCTTCCCACATGGCGTTAACGCCCGCCAGATTCTGATAGCTATGTCCGGTCCGCAGCCAGTTCTGTAACTTCAGGCGAAAGTCATTGTGTCCTTCTTGGGCATCGAATTGACTGCTGATAAGTAGCGTCATGACAAGATAAGTGAAATATCCGGGCGATTTGTCATTGGATCTTTCCATCATGCCGCTTTCAAGGCGCTGAGGCAGATCCGGTATGTTCGACATACAGGTCCGAAATGCTTCTTCTATTTCATCCGCACCGACGCCGCTTCCTGCGAATGCCGCCGAGAGCGTCGACGGCGTCACTTCAAACCAACGAATATCCTGTGCGTCGCCGTCGGCGCCGAAACGGAGAAAATAATCGACTAGCTTACTTTCCCAACCATCAGGTGTTACGGGCAGCGTCCAGTTCATGCTTATCTGTTCTCCGTCTGATGGCTGTCGTTTCGGACCGATGCCGCCAGAGGCTCTAGTATGCGCTCGGCCAGAAAACGGACGGAAGGAACGGCAAGTCCGTCGCCAATGATCTTAAACGCTGATTGATACGCGGTCGGAAGGATGAAATCTTCCGGCAGCCCCATCAATGCCGCCGCTTCTTTAACCGACAGCAGGCGCGTTTTCACCTCGCCTTTATCGGCGACAATAATACGGGCGCGGGATGCGCCGCCTTTCGGCGTTCTCAGACAACCGATAACAGGAGAAAACGTGATTTCTGCTCGTTGCCGGTTAACGCCTTTTTCTCTGCGCATGCGAAGATAAAGACTGCCTATTGTCGTTTCTCCTGATTCCCGCGCCTTCGCCAAACGTGTCAGATGCGCCGGAGCCATCATATCGATCAGTCTTTGGGTTTCATCGGCAGAGTGCCATAATGTGTTTTGATCTTCACAATCAATAAGGTCGGTAAGTTCCTTTGTTCTCGAACCCGGCGCATCGCCGGGCGTCCACCAGATCCAGTCGCCGAGCGTCTCCGCTGGAAGCGCTTCGCAGGCGCGAAGAAGCGAAGAAGAATGCCATTGCGTTAGAGGTTCTTTTGAAAGTAAAGATGCAGGAACGGAGAACTGACGACTAATCGCAACAATAAACACGCGGGGTCTGGATTGAGGCAAAAAGAGCTTTGCATCGATGATCATTGCGCCATAGCGATAGCCCATTTTACTTAACTGGCGACATATCGCAGCGAAATGCCGTCCCTGATCCAATGTCAGCAGCCCAAGGACATTTTCAAGAATCAGTATCGGCGGCTTCCGATTTCCCTCCTCAAGTTTGTCTACTAGATCAAGAAAAGGCCATATCGCGCCGGAACGCGTGGTTTCATCCTCACTAGCGTCGATTTCGCCGATCCCAAGTCCATTACCAGCCAGAGACAAGTCCTGACAGGGAAATGAGGCCCAGACTAAATCTGCGGATCCTGTTAAATCGTCTGGTTTTATTTCACGTACATCGCGGCCATCAAAATGTTCGGCTCCCCAATTTTCGATATAACTCGCCGTTTTTATCGGATCCATATCGTTGGCGAACAGGCATCGCCATTTTTTTCCTAAGCCGGCCCGGGCCATGCCGCCACCGGCGAAAAACTCATAGAAACCGAATTCCGCCTCGCGCATCTCTTCTGATCCTGATCCGTTCTTGCTCGTAACGGCTTCTTTTTTCATTGCTTGACCATAAATTTATATTGATGAATCGGAGGGGGATGCTTAGCTGCCGCAAAACGATACTGTCGGAGAGATAGTCTATAAAATCATGAGGATAATAGCTACATGGACATTCGGCTTATTACCTGGACTTAAGTACCGGTGATGAGCTATCCCTTAACTGTTAATGGTATGTTTCTGATTCGAATAGCGAAATAGATCGTCTGATTTTATTCGCGAGGTTGTGTCGTTGACATAACGTATTTATATTTAAAGAAATAATTTATTTATAGACAGGAAAACCGAGTATGGAGTCTGTTATTCGTCCTTGGTCTGAGCTTGAGCAAAGCTATGATGGAACGATTTTATTAGGCAATGGCGCGAGTATCGCCGTAAGCTCTCGTTTTGCGTATAGATCTCTGCTTGAATGCGTCAGACAGCGAGAGAGTCTGGCGGAAGACGCGCGCAGGTTGTTTGATTTTTTTGAAACCGAAGATTTTGAGCTTATCCTCCGCATTGTCTGGCAAGCTTCTAACGTCAATAAATCTTTACGAATTGAGGATGCGCGTACTCGCGACGCCTACCTCAGTATTCGTGAATGCCTTATTCAGGCCGTTCGCGATGTACACCCCGAACACCATGAAGTTAGCGGGCAACTGCCCTGTATTTATGATTTTTTGAAAAGATTCGATACGGTTATTTCGCTCAACTATGACCTTATTGTTTACTGGACGATGACCTACGGCTTGGATAAAAACGATCATCACCGGTTTAAGGACTGTTTTCTTGCCAGAGGCGTTTTTGCAGAAGACTGGCAGCGGTTAAGAGCGCTATACGGCGATGAACAATCCAATACGCTTGTTTTTTATCCGCATGGCAGTCTCGTATTATGTCGAAACCGTATTGAACATGAACATAAAATTCATATCCGGGGAGCGGGGCTGCTTGAATCCATTTTGGAACGATGGCAGAGCGAGGAGGTTATTCCTCTGTTTGTGAGTGAAGGAACGCATAAGCAAAAAGTAAACTCCATTCAAAATAGTTTCTATCTTTCAACGGTTTATAGGGAAGTTCTCGTCGAGCCGCGAGAAAGTCTGGTGATTTTGGGCTGGGGAATGGGAGAGCATGATATACATCTGTTAAAACGCATGGCGGGAACAGGAATACAGCGAGTTGCGGTATCTGTTTTTAGAAGAGATCATGCTTATTGCAACAGGGCAAGCCAATTAATCAAAGAGAATCTGGGGCAGGATGTCCGCATAGAGTTTTTCGACAGCGAAAGTCCCGGTTGCTGGAATAAACCTCCAGAAAATCAGTAATATTTCCTCGCCATTCTTGCCTGCCGCATTTGGTTGTAATACCCTATGAACTGAGGACTCAAAACCTCATCTAACGCGGCCAAAACCAACCCCGTCAGTGTTGGCTTTTTTGTACCCTCCGTTCGTAAGGACGGAGGGTGTATGCTGCCCGATCAAGGTCGGGAGGGCGACGAATACAACACCCTTCGGGGAAATAAGTCCGCGGTTTCGTTAGACCGTTTTGAGCCTCCCGGCACCCTATTGGTGGTGCTTTTCTCAAAGAAACTAACGAGGTTATTATGCCTAATTTTTCACTTCCTTTAAGTCAATCGCCCGACAAGCTGCTTACAGTTCCCTTTAGCGCCGCCACGGACTTCACCGTCCTTGCCAGCCACTGCGAAAACTTCGCCGAAACAATGATTGAAAGCAACGATCCCACACTGAAAATGGCGCTATGCGGCAGGCTCAATGCCTGTCTGACGCTGTTACAACACACGTTGTTAGAGCCAGTCCCGCCCCATCTTATTGAAAGCCTGACCGTTGACACCCTCCCTGCAAATTCCCCCCGTTTCGAGCCTGAATGCACAGAGCTTTGTCGCTACTGTCTCTCCCTGACGCAGATGCTGGCAGGGCAAGGCTTTTACTCTGAAATGGAGAAACACCTTAGCTGCTTGCTGTATGAACTGATCAACTATTTCGCTGCGGAAATGAAAGCGCCGCGCTGGCTCCGCACTGCCGATGGCGTGAAGTTTATCGACGAGGTGGCCGCATGATGCTACAGGACTGGCATTCTGCCGACATTATTGCGGCGCTGAAAAAGCGGGGAATGTCGCTGGCGGCGGTTTCCCGTAATGCCGGGCTGGCGTCCTCCACGCTGGCTAATGCGCTTACCCGCCACTGGCCCAAAGGCGAAAGATTGATTGCTGAAGCGTTAGATGTTGCGCCTGAGGACATCTGGCCATCGCGCTACAGTAAATCAGAATATCGATAAGGTAAACAGATCCTCCCGATCTTCTGCCTGCCCTTGCGGGTGGGAGATCGAGAGAACGCCAGTGACGCGCGGCAACTCAGCATCTAATCAAATCAACGGAAAATGTTTTTCAGGCAAAAACAGTTTCCTCTTTCTGCGCCAGTAGCATTCGTATAATTTCCCCCATGCAACGAATGGCCCTCCGGGCTGCCCTTACGCTTCATGACCTGCAAGAAGCGGCCTGATTTCAGGCTGGTCGTCCCGTTACCGACAATACCTTTGAAAATGTCGGACTGCTTTGCAGTTAAGGTCACTCTTCACACTGCGTTAATACCTGAACTGGTTTTTCGGTACAGGTCGTAAAACGGTGAATGTCTTGCATGTTATTCACTGAAATACCCGAATGCGTCTTCATCTTTGAAGTAATGACGCATGAATCCTTCATCCCATCACTTCATAATCCGCTTTATAGCTTTACATCTATATAGCATTTAACCTATATTAATTGGGAGGTCCCGTGTGGACAATTAAAACAACGGATACGTTTGATCGCTGGTTTGCCTCGCTCAACGATACCGACAGGGTCAGCGTGCTTGCAGCACTGCTGGTCCTGCGAGAAAAGGGGCCGGGTTTGTCCAGACCTTATGCCGATACGGTCAGAGGTTCCCGTTACAGCAACATGAAAGAGCTACGTATTCAGAGTCGGGGCGAGCCGATACGGGCGTTTTTCGCTTTTGACCCAACCCGTACCGGCATTGTGCTTTGTGCCGGAAATAAGGTCGGCAATGAAAAACGTTTTTACGATGAGATGCTCCCTGTTGCTGACAGGGAATTCACGAACTGGCTGAACACATTAAAAGAGAAGGAGTAACGCGATGGGCAGAACGCTGGAACAGCTTATTGCGGATGAGAAACCTGAAGTCGTGGCCGAAGCTCAGGCGATGGCGACGGACATCCTGCTCAACATTCACCTTGCTGAACTGCGTGAGAAAGTACAGAAAACGCAGGTGGAGATGGCACAGGCGCTGGGCATCAGGCAACCTACCGTTGCAGGAATGGAAAAGCTAGGGCGCGATCTGAAGCTTTCCACTCTCAAACGCTACGTTGAAGCGACTGGCGGTAAGCTACGTCTTGATGTTGAACTGCCGGATGGTTCTCACTACGGATTTGTACTGTAAACACTGACGCTCCCTTAACCGGAGCGTCAACCCCTTCATGACGGGCTGCGGCCTGCATTGCCGTCAGGCATTTGTTGCCGCGTGACCGTAAAACTGCACCAGACGATAAATTTTCAGACGCTGCACCAGTCCAGTGCGTCACTTTAACCGCGCAAAGCGGGAAAGTGACGCACGCAGTCCTTTCGACCTGCACCAGACAACTCAACTGTGCCAGCTCATGGCTGGATTCTGACACTGCCTTTTCAGGCCATTTTCCCCATAAGGAGAACATGAACCGATACCGAGGCGGATCTGGACGATCCGGGGGATAACCCGCACAAGCGGGCGGCTGCTCAGAGAGCATAACCGAAGCCCCACCACACCTCAACGGCTGCCGCCCCGGCGCTCAGGTATCGTTCGCAGCCCCGACAAAAAAACAGGGGCTATTGGCCTGTGCGCCGGGGAAAGCGGTATCAGTTTTGGATTTTTGGGGAATGAGTTTGCGGCATTCATGAAAAGGGGAATGTATGGGAATATTGGAACAGGAAATGAAGCGACTGGCGCAGCAGGCGGGCGGCAGCCATAAGACCGTTCACGACCGCATTAAGCTGGCGCAGCGGTTTTGTGAGCGCCTGGTACTGGCGCAGAATGTGCAGATCCGCCGTGTGGAGCAGCTTAAGGCGCGGCACATTGAGGGCTATGTCCGTGAACGGCTGGTGCAGGGCATCACGAAGCGTTCCCTGCAAAACGAGATGGCGGCGGTGCGCTGCATTCTGAAACAGGCCGGGCGTGACAGGCTGGCGCAGAGTGAGCGGCTGAATAACCGCTCGCTGGGGTTGTCCGGCGCATCCCGTAACGGTACAAAGCTGGCTATCACGCCGGAGCACTATCGTGATGTGCTGGAGACAGCCCGCGTAAAAGATCCGGGGATGGCGGCAGCGCTGGAACTCTCAAGACTGATGGGGCTGCGTTCGCAGGAGGTGGTGCAGAGCGTGCAGTCGCTGAAAACGTGGCGGCAGGCGCTGGAGCGCGGTGATACCCGTTTAGCCGTGGTTTTCGGCACCAAAGGCGGACGGCCCCGCGAGACGATTATTCTTGATACTGTCGCTGTCAGAAAAGCGCTGGATAACGCGCTGGCTGTGGCAGAAGATCGACACGGCAGGCTGATAGATAAGCCGGATCTGAAAAGCGCGATGAAATACTGGCACAGTCAGGCGTCACGTCTCGGCTTAACGGGCGCATATTCCCCGCACTCGTTGCGCTATGCGTGGGCGCAGGATGCGATCCGTCATTATCTGGCGCAGGGATTTTGTGAGAAAGAAGCGCTGGCAATGACAGCGATGGATTTGGGGCACGGCGACGGGCGCGGGCGGTATGTAGCGCAGGTTTACGGGCGAAAGGATACTGACTGATAGTCGTTGCCTTGAAAAATTGAGTTATCCATCGGTTTTCGTACAAAATTATTTGCCTCAAATAATTTTGGGTGATTTCCTATTAATCTTGAGGGGATTAATCGGTTTTCGTACAAAAAATTTTGGGGGCAAAATTTTTTGTATACTTTCCTATCAATACTGATAAGAACAATAATAATCGACTATTAAACTCATGGCTATTCATGATAAATCAAGTAGTTATATTTTGATAATCGATTTTTGATAGCCATCACATTATAAAATACCCCTTATTCATCGTTATCCACCGAAAAAATTTCTACGTAGAAATTTTTTGTACGGTTTCCTCTTAATAATGGTGCTTACGAACGGTAAAGCCTATTAACAGGTTTATGGTGCAGCATTACGGTATTTTTCTGATGATTGTGCCAGCAAAAGGAAAAGGCCAGATAAAGGTAAAGGGTGGCTAAGGGTAACAGCGCCAGACCGGAAAAGGCCAAAGGGCTGAAAGGGCCTTAGCTGGCGCAATTCAATGTTTATCCGATGGTATCTGGCACAGATAAAAATTTTCAATACAAAAAAGCAGTCCCTGAATAGCCGGAAACTGCTTTTTCATTTTTAACAAATTATACTGCTACTGGCTCAGGCTGCCTTATGCCGCCGCGCATAAATATACGGCGCGACGTACCCCTCGCGGCTCACATCGAGATAATCCGACCACCACTGCATCATGTCCTTGCGTGCATCAAGATGTTCGGCGCGGTGGATATATGCCGCCCGCACGCTGTTACGCTCCTGATGGCTCATCTGCCTCTCCACGGCATCCCGCGACCAGAGTTCAGATTCCACCAGTGCGCTACAGGCCATTGTACGGAAGCCATGCCCGCAAACGTCGGTTTTAGTATCGTAAGCCATCAGGCGCAAGGCCCGGTTGATGGTATTTTCGCTCATCGGCTTATACGGGTTATGGTCGCCGGGGAACACCAGTTCCAGATGCCCGGAGATTTCCTTTATCTGCTTCAGAATGGCGATAGCCTGACGAGAAAGCGGCACTATATGTGGAGTACGCATTTTTGCGCCACGGCCAGAGAAACGGACTTTCTCAATCGTTTCCCTTGTAGCGGGAATGGTCCAGATTTTGTTTCTGAAATCAATCTCGCTCCAGCGGGCGAAGCGCAGTTCACTGGAACGGATAAACAGATGCAGAGTCAGCACTACCGCCAGCCTCGTAAGCTGCCGTCCCTGCTGGTAGTCGCCAATGCGCTCAAACAATTCGGGCAACCGCTCCAGCGGCAGGGCGGGATAGTGCTTTTTTACCGGCTGCGCGGTGACGCCTTCCAGATGCAGCGCCGGGTTGCTTTCGGTCAGCCCCTGCTGCACGGCGTAGCGCATGATGTTGCAGAGTTGCTGCCGGGTTCGGGACGCGACTTCCAGAAAGCCTTTATCCTCGATAACTTTCAGTAACGCCGTGAAATGCTGAGTTTTCAGCATCGTGACGGGCAGATGACCGATTGCCGGGAAGATATGGTTTTTCATGCTGGCAAGAATGCGCTCTGCATAGTCAGCCGACCATTTTTTATTGGTTTTGTGCCATGCCACCGCAACGGCCTCAAAGCATTTTTCCGGTGACGCGGCGGCTTTTTCAGTCATGCGTTGTTGTGCTGGATTGATATTCTGCGCCAGTAGTTTACGGATACCGTCGCGCTGTTGGCGGGCGTCGGAAAGCGAGACCTGCGGATAGGCACCTAAGGCAATTCGGGATTCTTTTCGGTTGAAGCGATATTTGAGATACCAGAGGCGTGAACCACCCGGATTGACAAGCAGATACAGACCCTGAGAATCGGTCAGTTTAAAGGGTTTATCAGAAGACTTGATACTGCGGATTTTCGCATCGGACAGGGACATATGGTGGTCACTCCATTATCGAACTGAAATGACCCCAAATCAGACCACCAATTTCGCCGGATGCGCAGGGAAAACCAGACACGCATTGGGAAATATTTTCACGCTAACTTATTGAAACCTAACTGAATAGGGACTTATAAGCACGCCTGAAAACAGGAATTTGGCTCCTCTGACTGGACTCGAACCAGTGACATACGGATTAACAGTCCGCCGTTCTACCGACTGAACTACAGAGGAATCGTGTGAACGAGGCGCATATTAGCGACACCACTCAGTGATGTCAAAGCCTGAATCGATAAATTCAATCGTTTGCCGAAATATTCCCCATTTCGCCGATTATTCAGGCGCAACAGGTTGTTTTATGCACTTTTCCTGTTCGGGACGCGGGTATTTCCATAGCCAGCGGCCTGTCACCATGCGCCAGTAAAATAATACGGCGCGTACGGCCCAGTCGAAGAACATCCCTAACCAGACGCCGACTACGCCCCATCCTAAAACGATCCCCAGGGTGTAACCTACCACAACGCGACAGCCCCACATGCCCAGCATAGATACCCACATTGCAAAACGGGCATCGCGTGCGCCTTTAAACCCAGCAGGTAATACCCAGGAGGCTGCCCATATCGGCATAAATGCCGCATTGAGCCAAATCAGAATGACTATGACCTCTTTTACGTCCTGATCCTGGGTATAAAACGAGGCCATTACACCAGCAAAAGGGGCGGTAAGCCAGGCAATGGCAGTTAAACCGATGGTCGACAGCCAGAATACATGCCGTAACTGGATTTCGGCTTGGGCAATCTGGCCGTTTCCCAAACGCCTGCCGGTGATGATTGTCGACGCAGAGCCTAAAGCGTTCCCCGGTAGGTTAATGAGCGCGGCGATAGAAAAGGCAATGAAGTTTCCGGCAATTACGCTGGTGCCCATGCCTGAGACAAACATCTGCGTTAACAGTTTACCGCCATTAAACAGCACTGACTCGATGCTGGCTGGAATACCGATCCCCATCACCTCCCAGATAATGGCGAGGTTGAGTGGCTTAAAATAACTTTTGAAAGTGATACGTAACGCCGGATTAAAACCAATCATCAGTACCCAAATAATGGCGATCGCACCTATGTAGCGTGAAATGGTTAGTCCGAGTCCGGCCCCCACGAATCCCAGTCCTTGCCAGGAAAATACGCCGTAGATCAGGATGCTACTGATAATGATATTCAAAATGTTCATACCACCGTTGATCAACAGCGGTATTTTTGTATTACCCGCACCGCGTAGGGCACCACTACCGATTAGCGCAATGGCTGCTGCCGGGTAGCTGAGCACCGTCAGCTCCAGGTAGGTGAGTGCCAGAGCTTTTACATCGGGCGTCGCTTCACCTGCGACAACGTCAATAATTTGTTCACCAAAATAGTGAATGACCGCTGCCAGCACGGTAGCAAAAATCGTCATAATCACCAGCGATTGCCGGGCAGCAGCTCTGGCCCGGCGACGATCTCGTTTTCCCAGGCTAAAAGCCACAACCACCGTGGTACCCAGATCGATAGCGGCGAAAAATGCCATGATGACCATGTTGAAACTGTCGGCGAGTCCAACACCTGCCATCGCCTCTTTTCCCAACCAGCTTACCAGGAAAGTACTCAGGACACCCATCAATAGCACGCAGGTGTTTTCCAGAAAAATAGGCACGGCAAGCGGAGTGATTTCGCGCCAGAAGAGAACCTTATAACTCTTGCGTTTGGCATACCAGGGCGTGCGAGATGCGACCTGGCGTAAGGCTGCGGAGACGTTCAAAGTGGACCTTAAAGAAGAAAGTTGAAACCTCATTTCAAATGATGAGGGAGAATCCAAAAAGCTGCAAAGTTTTTTCCATTTAAAATGTCTGCAAATGCAACAAACTGTCGAGAGAAGCATCAATTGAGCGTTATTCAGGAAAATGGGGTTTGACAAAAAAAATTTCGCCGCTAAGATTAGCCTCCACAACGATTCCTCTGTAGTTCAGTCGGTAGAACGGCGGACTGTTAATCCGTATGTCACTGGTTCGAGTCCAGTCAGAGGAGCCAAATTTAAAAACCCGCTTAAGGAAACTTAAGCGGGTTTTTTGCTTTTGTTTTTGCTGCCAGGCGCAGTTACCTGGCAAGCTGCTTTTTGAGTTGAGCTATACAGTGTTGTTTTTCCACACTGAGTACCGGTGATTAGCACGCCAGTTGATTGCTCCATGTAATCCTCCTCTATGGGAGTATCATCGAGATTCTCTATAACCACTAACATTCCATACGCATACAGATGATACAGCACATATGAAATGTTGTTTCAGTACTATGCTTAAGCAATAGCGTAGGGAAATGGTTATAAGAGCGGCGCTGACCAGGGTTTTTGCTTAAAAAATCGAGGGTTAAAGTTGAAAGAGCGTGAGTAACTCGCTCATACTCTATACTCGCAGTGTTACCCGGCGTAGCATGGCATAACGCTTGGGCTGTTAATGAAAAAGGAAAACGTCGTGGCAGAAGAAACTATATTCAGCAAAATTATCCGTCGTGAAATTCCGTCGGATATCGTGTACCAGGATGAACTGGTCACTGCGTTTCGTGATATTTCCCCTCAGGCACCTACGCATATTCTGATCATCCCTAATATCCTGATCCCCACCGTCAACGATGTGACGGCAGAACATGAGCATGCGCTGGGCCGAATGATTACCGTTGCGGCGAAAATCGCGGAGCAGGAAGGCATTGCTGCGGATGGATACCGTTTAATCATGAATACCAACCGTCACGGTGGCCAGGAGGTGTATCACATTCATATGCACCTGTTGGGGGGACGTGCGCTTGGTCCGATGCTCGCACATAAAGGTCTTTAAGCATGACCAGAGGATGCATTGCACTTTCACTGGGCTTGCTGTTGCTGGCAGGCTGTCGCTCACACCCTGAAATTCCGGTCAGTGATGAACAGTCTCTGGTGATGGAGTCAGCTATTCTGGCGGCGGGCATAACCGCAGAACAGCCCGTGTTAACAACGTCTGATATTCAGGCTTCAGCATCCTCGCGACTCTATAACGAAAGACAAGAATCCGTCACCGTGCATTATCGGTTTTATTGGTATGACGCCAGAGGGTTGGAGATGCACCCTCTGGAAGCGCCACGCAGCGTGACTATCCCGGCTCATTCGTCGGTAACACTGTACGGCAGCGCCAATTATCTGGGTGCGCACAAGGTTAGACTTTATCTATATTTGTAAGGGGTGAATCTTGATGATCAAAATGAATCGCTACGCATTGCTTGCCGCGCTGGCGATGTTTCTCTCTGGTTGTGTGGCTCAACGTGAACCTGCGCCGGTAGAGGAAGTGAAGCCGGTACCGGAACAGCCAGCGCAGCCGCAACAGCCGGTACCGGTGGTACCAACGGTGCCAGGTATACCGCAGCAGCCGGGTCCGATCGAACACGAGGATCAAACGGCGCAGCCAACACCGCGCCAACGTCACTACGACTGGAACAGCGCAATGCAGCCGATGGTGGGTAAAATGCTGCAGGCCGATGGCGTCAAAGCGGGTGGTGTTCTGCTGGTTGATAGTGTGAATAACCGTACCAACGGTTCGTTGAACGCTGGCGAAGCGACTGAAACCTTACGTAACGCGCTGGCGAATAACGGCAAATTTACCCTGGTTTCCGCCCAGCAACTGGCTGTCGCCAAGCAGCAGTTAGGTCTGTCGCCGAACGATAGCCTGGGAACGCGCAGCAAAGCGATTGGTATTGCCCGTAACGTTGGTGCGCAGTATGTGCTCTATTCCAGCGCATCTGGCAACGTCAATTCGCCGGCGCTGCAAATGCAATTAATGCTGGTACAAACTGGCGAGATAATCTGGTCAGGTAAAGGTGCTGTTCAGCAACAATAACAGATTGACGCGCGATGAAGTTATGTCGCGCTACTTTCCGCAGTATCATCCCGTCGTAGCCAGCCAGAGCGGCTTGAGCGGCGGGAGCTGCATTATCGAACATCAGACCCACCGCTTAGTGCTGCGCTGCCATCACGACCCCGACGCGCCGGAATCGCATTTTCTGCGCCAATATCATGCGTTAAAACACCTACCGGAAAATCTTGCGCCCCGACCTCGTTTTTATACGCGTGGGTGGATGGCAGTCGACTTTTTTCACGGTAAGGTAGAATCCAGATTACCGGACGCCGACGAACTTGCTGACTTATTGTATTATCTGCATCAGCAACCTCGGCTGGGCTGGCGAATCAGCCTGCTGCCGTTACTTGAACAGTACTGGCAGTGTGGTGATCCGGCGCGTCGTACACCACATTGGTTACGAGCGTTAAAGCGGCTAAGAAAAAGCGGCGAGCCCCGCCCTTTGCGGCTGGGGCCGCTACATATGGATGTCCACGGTGACAACATCGTACGCGCACCGTCAGGGTTGCGGCTGATTGACTGGGAATATGCCGGAGACGGCGATATCGCCCTCGAGCTGGCGGCGGTGTGGGTCAGTGATGAGCTCCAGCACCAACAGCTAGTCAGCGCCTATGCCCGACGAGCGTGCATTGAGCCAACCGTTTTGTGGCGACAGGTCAGGCGATGGCGACCCTGGGTAATCATGCTAAAAGCAGGGTGGTTTGAGTATCGCTGGCGACAAACCGGCGATCAACAATTTATCAGGCTGGCCGATGAAACCTGGCGGCAGCTAACAATGAAAGGATGAGGAGAGTAGTGTGGGCCCAGTAATGTTGGATGTCGAAGGGTATGAGCTGGACGCTGAAGAGCGTGAGATTCTGGCGCATCCGCTGGTAGGTGGGTTGATTCTCTTTACCCGAAATTATCATGACCCGGAACAGTTGCGTGAGTTAGTGCGTCAGATCCGTAGCGCGTCACGTAATCATTTGGTCGTGGCGGTTGATCAGGAAGGCGGACGCGTGCAGCGTTTTCGCGAAGGTTTTACCCGCCTGCCTGCGGCCCAATCTTTTGCCGCGCTACACGGTCTGGAAGAGGGCGGCAAACTGGCTCAGGACGCCGGGTGGCTGATGGCCAGCGAAATGATCGCCATGGATATTGATATTAGCTTTGCACCGGTTCTGGACGTGGGACATATCAGCGCAGCGATTGGCGAGCGCTCTTACCATGCCGATCCGCTGAAAGCATTGGCGATGGCGACCCGTTTTATTGACGGTATGCATGCCGCTGGCATGAAGACCACCGGTAAACACTTCCCCGGGCATGGGGCGGTGACGGCGGATTCGCACAAAGAAACGCCAACCGATCCACGCGCAGAAGCTGAGATTCGTGCGAAAGATATGTCCGTGTTCCGGACGTTAATTACAGAAAACAAACTCGATGCCATTATGCCTGCGCACGTTATCTACAGCGACGTGGATCCGCGTCCGGCGAGTGGTTCGCCTCACTGGTTGAAGACGGTACTGCGTCAGGAGCTTGGCTTCGACGGCGTTATTTTCTCTGACGATTTGTCGATGGAAGGTGCGGCGATTATGGGAAGCTACGCCGAGCGTGGGCAGGCATCGCTGGATGCTGGTTGCGATATGATCCTGGTCTGCAATAATCGTAAGGGAGCGGTCAGTGTGTTAGATAATCTGTCGCCGATCAATGCAGAACGTGTTACACGTTTGTATCATAAAGGTTCATTTTCACGTCAGGAACTGATGGACACGACACGCTGGAAGACGGTAAGCGCCCAGCTCAACCAGCTTCATGAGCGCTGGCAGGAAGAGAAAGCAGGTCATTAACGCACGTTTGGCGAGGATGCGATGATTATCTATTTACACGGTTTTGACTCTAATAGTCCGGGCAACCACGAGAAGGTGTTGCAGCTGCAATTTATCGACCCGGATGTCAGGCTGATTAGCTACAGTACGCGGCATCCTAAACATGATATGCAGCATCTGCTGAAAGAAGTGGACAAAATGCTGCAGCTTAATGTGGACGACCGTCCGCTGATTTGTGGCGTCGGGCTGGGGGGATACTGGGCAGAACGCATTGGTTTCCTGTGTGATATTCGTCAGGTGGTATTTAATCCTAACCTGTTCCCGTATGAGAATATGGAAGGGAAAATCGACAGACCTGAAGAGTATGCTGACATTGCGACAAAATGCGTGACCAATTTTCGTGAAAAGAACCGCGATCGCTGCCTGGTGATCCTCTCTCGCCATGATGAAGCACTGAACAGTCAGCGCTCGTCAGAAGAGCTGCATCACTTTTATGAGATCGTCTGGGACGAAGAGCAGACGCATAAGTTTAAAAATATCTCTCCGCATTTGCAGCGCATTAAGGCGTTCAAGACGTTAGGTTAAGCCTGATGAGTGTCTAAAAAACCAGCTTTCGGGCTGGTTTTTTTGTCTTTAACCTTCGGGTTGTCTATCTTTTCAGCATCAAAACTTGATGCACATCAATTTTGGTATGACCAATGCACCGTTCGTGTTATTCTCACTCTCGAAGGACATTTTCATTATCGTAACTTGTTGTTAATTAAAGGCTATGTTAATAACTTTTAATTAACAATTGGTTAATAAATTTGAGGGGGTCACGTTGACTACACCATTGAAAAGGATCGTGATTGTCGGCGGCGGTGCTGGCGGACTGGAAATGGCGACGCAGCTGGGTAAAAAGCTGGGGCGTAAGAAAAAAGCCAAAATTACGCTGGTGGACAGAAACCACAGCCATTTATGGAAACCGTTACTGCATGAAGTGGCGACTGGTTCTCTGGATGAAGGTGTGGATGCGCTGAGCTATCTGGCGCATGCCCGTAACCATGGTTTCCAGTTCCAGTTGGGCTCGGTGGTTGATATCGACCGCGAAGCGAAAACCATTACTCTTGCTGAGCTGCGCGACGAGAAGGGCGATCTGCTGGTTCCCGAGCGTAAAGTACCGTATGACACGCTGGTGATGGCGCTGGGCAGTACGTCCAACGATTTCAACACGCCGGGCGTCAAAGAGAACTGTATTTTCCTTGATAACCCGCATCAGGCGCGTCGTTTCCACCAGGAGATGCTGAATCTGTTCCTCAAGTATTCCGCGAATCTGGGCGCTAACGGTAAAGTGAATATTGCCATTGTCGGCGGCGGCGCAACGGGGGTTGAACTCTCCGCGGAACTGCACAATGCGGTCAAACAGCTGCACAGCTATGGCTATAAAGGACTGACCAATGACGCGCTGAACGTCACATTGGTTGAAGCTGGTGAGCGTATCCTGCCGGCATTGCCGCCGCGGATTTCCAGCGCCGCGCACAATGAGTTAACCAAACTGGGCGTACGTGTACTGACGCAGACGATGGTTACCAGCGCTGACGAAGGCGGGTTGCATACCAAAGATGGCGAATACATTGAGGCCGACCTGATGGTGTGGGCCGCAGGGATCAAAGCGCCAGACTTTATGAAGGATATTGGCGGTCTGGAAACGAACCGCATTAACCAACTGGTGGTTGAGCCGACGCTGCAAAGCACTCGCGATCCTGACGTGTATGCGATTGGCGACTGCGCTTCCTGCGCGCGTCCGGAAGGTGGTTTTGTGCCGCCGCGCGCTCAGGCTGCGCACCAGATGGCGACCTGCGCGATGAACAATATTCTGGCGCAGATGAACGGCAAGCCGTTGAAAGCGTATCAGTACAAAGATCACGGTTCTCTGGTCTCGCTTTCTAACTTCTCTACCGTCGGTAGCCTGATGGGCAACCTGACGCGCGGTTCAATGATGGTAGAAGGCCGTATTGCGCGCTTTGTCTACATCTCACTGTATCGTATGCATCAGATTGCGCTGCATGGTTACTTCAAAACCGGCCTGATGATGCTGGTCGGCAGTATTAACCGGGTGATTCGCCCGCGTCTGAAGCTGCATTAATATTGACCTCTGGCGTCGGACGCTTTCACGCATCCGACGCCTTCCTTCAGAGTTCTCTGAATCATCTCGCTTTATCCCTTCCTTCCGCTATTTTCATCCGTAATCTGATTGGCATTCCTTACCTTCTGTTGCAAAGTTGTTGCTAATAGCAAAAAAGGAGGAAGTCCCGTGAATAAATCAATGTTGGCGGGTATAGGGATTGGCGTAGCTGCTGCGCTGGGTGTTGCAGCGGTGGCCAGTCTTAACGTTTTCGAGCGTGGCCCACAGTATGCGCAAGTTGTCTCTGCAACACCGATTAAAGAGTCGGTAAAAACGCCACGTCAGGAGTGTCGGAACGTGACGGTCACGCACCGCAAGCCGGTGCAAGATGAAAACCGTATCGCGGGTTCTGTGCTGGGTGCCGTAGCCGGCGGTGTTATCGGCCATCAGTTTGGTGGCGGACGCGGTAAAGATATTGCCACCGTGGCGGGGGCGTTAGGCGGCGGCTATGCCGGTAACCAGATCCAGGGTTCGATGCAAGAAAACGATACGTACACCACCACGCAGCAGCGCTGTAAAACGGTGTATGACAAATCAGAAAAAATGCTGGGCTACGACGTGACGTACAAAATTGGCGATCAGCAGGGGAAAATTCGCATGGATAAGGACCCCGGCGCGCAAATTCCGTTGGATAACAACGGACAGTTGGTACTGAATAACAAAGCGTAAAATAGCATTATCCTGAACATTAGCCCCCATTCGCTCAGGCTGGGGGGCTTTTTTTATCAGAAGGTTAAGGCGTAGTTCAGACCAAAGGTACGACCCCGGCCCTTGTATTCATACAGTGACGGGCTACCATAAGTTGGGCTGTACAGCAGTGGCGCACGTTGTCCCCATAGCGTGGTGTACTCTTCATTCAGCAGGTTTTCCACACTGAAGGTCAGCTTACCTAACGGGAGCTGGTAGCTGCCGATAAAGTCCATGGTGTTATAGCCGTCCAGCTTATTGCCGCTGGCGTCACTCAGATCAAATGTTTGCTGGCTCTGTACTCGCAGCGACCACGGTTCAGGCGCCCAGCCGACCCATGCGGTTGCTTTAGATGGCGAAGCCAGAGTGACATCCCATTTCTGCCATTTACCGTTTTGTTTCACTTCGGATTTAATGACGTTGAAGTTGCCGCCCAGACTCCAGTCGGTATCGGCGATGAAATAATCTACCGCACCTTCCAGACCATAAATCCGACGATCGTCGGGCTGTACGTTTATGGTCATATCACTGCGGTTGATAACGATCGATTTATCCGAAGTGGAGTAATAAGCGGCGAGTTGCGTGCGCAGGCTATCGCCCGTGTAACGCCATCCCAGCTCGTACGAGTTAACTTTAATCCCTTCCAGTCGTGAATCCGCAACGTTGACGCTGCGCTGAAGCTGGTAATGATCGCCAACCAGAGAATAGGTACCATTACCGTAATATTTCCCCGGGTCCGGAAGCTCCACGCCCTGAGAGAAATTAAACCAGGTTTGCTGGCGCTCAGTCAGGTGGGCGAGGATCCCGGCGTTAAACAGGAAGTTATCGTAATCGGTTTTGCCGCCCGGAATGGTATCCGCGGAGTTTGCAAGGCCCGTCGCGATGCCCTGCTGTTGCGCATAGCCAACGAAATCATCAACCCTGTTTTCGGTCCATTGATAGCGTACGCCGCCACTGAGGGTAAAGATGTCGTTTATGTCATAGCTGTTTTGCAGGAAAGGTGCGAAGTTGGTGATGCTGTAACCAGGATAACGCCCGGTAGTATAGGCGGTACGGTTGTCCATGCCGCCGGAGGGCAGAGAGTAAGCCAGATCGAAGAATTTCTGATTGGAGTCGAAGGTTTCATGATCCGCATCGATACCCCACGTCAGTTCCCAGTCATCCATCACCTGGCTGTTGAGGGTGATTTTGGCACCGAACTGGTCGGTATCCTGCTGTGAGGCGGAGAAACTGGTGACCTTACCTTTGCTGAGCGTCGGGAAAGGATAGAATTTCAGCGATTCGTCGCGGTAATAGATTTGGCTGACCAGGTTCTGACCAAAGAAATCTGCATCTGAATATTGCAGGCTGATCAGGTGACGTTCGGTGCCGGGAATACGATCGGAGTTCAGTCCGCTGCTGGTATAAGCTTTACCATTTCCGGTCACGGCGGACATGTTCTCGCCGAGATCCAGCCCGTAATCTTCATCCCCCTGGCTCTTGTAGTACTGGGTAACCAGTTGCAATTGACGGTTATCATCCAGCTCAATCGTCCCGGTGCCCATCACGTCCAGACGATCGGAATGCTGCAGGCCGGTTTGGGTGTTATCCAGCAGCAGAGCATCGTGGTTTCCATCATACCAACCGCCAAACCGTTGATATGCGACGGACATACGACCGGATGCACGATCGGTTCCTCCGCTCACCGCGGCGGCGACGCGTTCGTCATGATCGTTACTGTTATTAAACCCGCTTTTACTGCCCAGTTCGAGTTCAACTTCATGCTCAGGCTGACCTTTTTTGGTGACGATGTTGATCAAACCGCCGGTACTTCCCCCGCCATACAGGGATGTTGCGCCTGAGATGACTTCAATGTGCGCAATGTTAAACGGGTCAATGGAGTCAAGTTGACGGCTGTCGGTGCGGGAAGAATTCAGACGGACACCATCTATCAATACTACGATGGCGCGACCGCGCATGTTCATGCCGTAGTTGGTTCGTCCCTGACTGCTGACATCAATTCCGGGGATTAACTGAGCAAGAACATCCTTGAACTCTTTACCACCCTGAACTTGCTGTTCAATTTCGCTTCCTTCAATAACCCAGGTCGTTTGCGCCATTTCTGCCACGGTGCGTTGGCTACGGTTAGCGCTGACGATGAGATTCTCTTCCTCTGCCGCGATGGCCGGTAGGGTTAAGGATAATAAGAGCGGATTGAGCACCCAGAGACGCTTATGCATTTGTATTCCTTTTTAAAAAAGTCAGTCTGTTTTTGTTATTGCGGTAGAGAAACCGATAGTTACATTGGGAAACAGGAGTTAAAACAAATGCGAATATTGCTGATAATAATTGTCGTTATCAATACCTTTTTTAAAAAAGATCTGCTAATGCGATGAAAACAATAAGGAATGAAGGGGTATTGGTACAAAAAAACCGAGGGCTTTTGGCCCCCGGGGGTGTCATCTGTTCATGGAAGAGAGAGGAAAGGGTTAAGCTTTGACGAGTTCGGGCCACAGTCGCAGGGTGGTGTGTGCGATCTGCATCAGTTTTTCAAACGTTGCGCCTTCACGGGCGCTAATCGACATACCCTGTAAAATGCAGTTCAGATATTCGGCCAGCTTTTGCACGTCGCAGTGGGCCGGAATTTCGTCCCGCTGCTGGCGCTGACGAAGGAACTGGGTAAGCGTCTGTTCTTGCATCGCATGGCGTGATTTCACGGTATGGGCGATCTCGCGGGAAGAGGCCGCCAGCGTAGCGGACGTATTAATCATAAAACATCCTGCCGGAGTATCTTTACTGGTAAAGCAGGTGGCTATGGCAGTGAAATAGTCTTCCAGTGCGGACTCCAGGCTTTTTTCCTCACAAAACAGCTGGGCTTCATGTTTCGCCGCGAAGCGAGTTATATAGCGGTCCAGCACGGCACGAAACAACCCTTCCTTGTTGGTAAACTCCGCATACAGCGTGGGCGCTTTTGCACCGGTTGCTTCCACGAGATCGGCGAGCGATGTCGCTTCATATCCGTGCTGCCAGAAGAGTGTCATGGCCTTATCAAGCGCGGCTTCCCTGTCGAACACTTTTGGTCGGCCACGGCTTTTTTTTGCACAACCTGTCGTTTCAGTTGTCATGGCGCCGATGTACCTTAGTTGGGTTTATTGAATAACCATTATAAAAATATTCCCCCCCACACTCCAGCGGATTAGCGATAAAAATAATTTATAGCTATTAGCATGAAAAATAAGGTCTTTATGTTTTATATAACGATCATTATAAAAAAATGTTGACGTGTGACCTGGATCACATCTATGATTTACCTATCGATCGTTAAGTTAATCCTTACGACACCCATTCATCTGCAAAAGGTCACTATTATGAAAAACGTAAAAACTCTGTTTGTTGCTGCTGTTCTTAGCTCACTGTCATTTGCCAGCTTCGCCGCTGTTGAAGTTCAGGCCACGCCTGCAGGTCAACAGAAAGTTGGTACTATCTCTGCAAATGCGGGGACGAACTTAGGTTCTCTGGAAGATCAACTGGCGCAGAAAGCGGATGAGATGGGCGCGAAGTCTTTCCGTATTACTTCCGTTACCGGTCCTAACACCCTTCACGGGACTGCAGTAATCTACAAATAAGATTTAACCCATCGCAATGCCACTGCGAGTTAAATAAAAACCCCCGCGGAAAAAAATCCAGCGGGGGTTTTTTTATGCGTAACGTTTACATCGGTTGTTGAGCCACGTCGTGATGACGGGTGACATCGACCGGCATGCCTGAGCGGATCTCCATCGCATGTTCCATGACGGCTGGGTCCGTTTGCGCCGCGTTCTTAAAGGTCTGCATTGCGGCATTCAAAACGATTGGCAACAGTTGCGGGTCGTCATTAATCTTTTCTGACAGCGGCTGGTGTACTTCCACCAGCCGCATGCCGTTAGGTTCGACTGAGGCTTTGATCGGTGTATTAATGATATTGACCTTGGTTCCTGGTTTCACTTGACGGAACAGGGTTTCGATATCACCGTCGCGCAGACGAATACAACCAGAACTGACGCGCATGCCGATGCCAAAGTCAGCATTGGTGCCGTGCAGCAGATAAACGCCGCCGTATGCGGCTAAGCGAATCGCGTGATGGCCCATCGGGTTATCTGGCCCGGCAGGGACAACGGCAGGAAGATCGATGCCGTTTGCTTTATAGCGCGCGCGGATATTTGCTGTAGGCGTCCAGGTGGGGTTGGCGCGTTTATCGGAAATGGTGGTTACCATGGTGGGGGTCAGCGTATCACCGCCTAACTGGCCAATGCCGATAGGATATACGGTCACCGAATTTGTTCCCGGCTGGTAATAATAAAGACGCAGTTCGGCGAGGTTGATGACAATGCCTTCGCGCGGTGCATCCGGTAACAGGGTTTGCAATGGGATCGTCAAAACGCTGCCGGGGCGAGGTACGAAAGGATCAACGCCGGGGTTAGCCTGCAACAGCGCTAAAAAGCCGACGTTGTATTTTTTCGCAATCGCTTCGAGAGAACCGCCATTGTCTTCGACAACGTGAACGGCATTCTGTCCCACCAGGCGGCTTCCCGGCGGCGGCAGCGGCCAGGTGTTTGCCTGAGCCGGAAGTGCTAACGCGAAGGTCGCTGCAAGCGTAAAAAACGCTAACCAGCGAGAGAGTCGTTTATTGTTTAACATCACCATAAATCCATTGTTTTTACGTGGTTTTTATTATGTAAAAGTAAACAGGAATTATGGCCGTTTGCTGTGTCGGGAAGTGCAGGGAAGTGCAAAGAGTTTGTAAATTCACAGGCCGGGAGGGCTGTGTGCGCTCCCGGCCTGTTCACTATGCTACGGCGTTTTCTTCAAGCTGGCGCATAAACTGGCGTACCCAGTCGATTCGCGTTTTGCGTTCGCCCAGATCCTGCATAAATTTCAGCCGGGTTGGGCCGTCCAGACGGAAGTGCTGCGGCTGTTTTTGCAGTAAACCAATCAGCCAGACCGGATTGACGTGGTTTTTCTCTGCAAACTCAATTGTGCCGCCTTTTTCATTGCCTTCAAGCTTTCTGATACCCAGTTTCTGCGCCTGTTGGCGTAACCGGGCAATATCCAGCAGCGTACGGGCCGGGTCGGGCAGCAGACCAAAACGGTCTATCAGCTCGACCTTAATTTCTTCCAGCTCGTTTTCGCCTTTCGCACTGGCAATACGCTTGTAGAACGACAGTCGCGTGTTGACATCGGGAATATAGTCATCCGGCAGCAGTGACGGCATGCGCAGTTCAACTTCGGTTTGCTGGCTGGTGAGATCTTCCAGCGACGGTTCGCGTCCCTCTTTGAGCGCATCGACAGCATTTTCCAGCAGCTCCATATACAGCGAGAAGCCGATGCTTTCCATGGAACCACTCTGATCTTCACCCAGCAGTTCCCCGGCGCCGCGAATTTCAAGGTCGTGGGTCGCCAGCGCAAAGCCAGCGCCCAAATCTTCCAGCGAGGCGATGGCTTCCAGGCGCTTTTGCGCGTCGGTGGTCATCGCTTTTGGATGCGGCGTCAGCAGCCAGGCGTACGCCTGATGGTGTGAGCGTCCCACACGACCGCGCAACTGGTGCAATTGCGCTAAACCAAAGTGGTCGGCGCGTTCGATGATAATGGTGTTGGCGGTCGGAATGTCGATGCCGGTTTCGATAATGGTGGTACACACCAGCACGTTAAAGCGCTGATGGTGGAAATCGTTCATCACGCGTTCCAGTTCGCGCTCGCGCATTTGACCGTGGCCGATACCAATACGCGCTTCCGGCACCAGTTCCGCTAATCTGTCAGCCGTTTTCTGGATATTTTCAACGTCGTTAAACAGATAATAAACTTGCCCCCCGCGCAGAACTTCACGCAGGATAGCCTCGCGAACCACCAGATTGTCATATTCACGCACAAAGGTTTTCACCGCCAGACGACGGGCAGGAGGCGTGGCAATGATCGACAGATCGCGCATGCCGCTCATCGCCATATTGAGCGTACGCGGAATAGGCGTTGCCGTCAGCGTCAGGATATCGACATCCGCGCGCATTGCTTTGATGCGCTCTTTATGGCGAACGCCAAAACGGTGCTCTTCATCGACAATCAACAGACCCAGATCTTTTAACTTCACATCCGCTTGCAGCAGTTTGTGCGTGCCGATGAGAATATCAATTTTTCCCTCGGCAACTTGCTCCAGAATCTGCGCTTGCTCTTTGGCGCTACGGAAACGGGACAGCATCTCAATGCGTACCGGCCAGTTGGCAAAGCGGTCGCGGAAGTTGTCGAAGTGCTGCTGCGCGAGCAGGGTGGTTGGAACCAGCACGGCAACCTGCTTGTGGTTCTCTACGGCGAGGAAGGCGGCGCGCATCGCGACTTCGGTTTTACCAAAGCCGACGTCGCCGCACACCAGACGATCCATGGCCAGCGGCTGACACATATCGCTGAGGACCGCGTTGATCGCCTGCGCCTGATCGGGCGTAGTTTCAAACGGGAAGCTGTCGCAAAACAGCTGGTACTGCTCACGGTCATGCTTAAAGGCAAAGCCTTCTTTCGCCGCCCGCTGAGCATAGATATCCAACAGTTCTGCCGCGACATCGCGCACCTTCTCAGCGGCTTTCTGGCGGGCACGAGACCAGGCATCTCCGCCCAGTTTATGTAGCGGCGCATTTTCTTCCGCGCCACCAGCGTAGCGGCTGATCAGGTGCAACGATGACACAGGCACGTACAGTTTGGCGTCGTTGGCGTAGGTGAGCATCAGGTACTCGCCGGTGATACCGCCCGCTTCCAGCGTGGTCATTCCGGCATAACGGCCAACGCCGTGCTCCAGATGCACCACCGGTTGACCTGGATGCAGTTCTGCGAGGTTGCGAATTAACGTATCCGGATTGATGGTGCGACGAGAATCCTGGCGGCGGCGCGCCACCCGCTCCCCGAGCAGATCGCTTTCACAAATCAGCGCCAGGTTGCGTTTGCTATCAATGAAGCCGTGTTCGGCTGCGCCAATCATCAGATAGCGGCCATTGTCGATGGCTTCGTCGAGACGCAGTATGCGCTTCGGCGCGATTTTGATACGGGCGAGCAGTTCGCCGAGCGCTTCGCGACGACCTTCACTTTCAACCGAGAAAATCACCGGACCGGTGAAGGCTTCAAGAAATTTACGTAACGCATCTAACGGTGCTTTTTGCTGCGCCTGAACCGCGATATCTGGCAACTTCTGGAAGCCGAGGTTAGTATTCGCGGCTTTGTTTGCCAGTGTCTCGGTTTTCAGTTGAACGCGCGGCCAGCGTTTTAGTTCGGAGAACAGCTCGTCAACGCGCAGCCACAGCGAGTGCGGCGGCAGAAGCGGGCGCATCGGATCAACACCCCGATTCTCAAAACGCGACAGGGTATCGGCCTGGAAGCGTTCTGCACTGGTCTCTATATCACCCGTATTGACCAATAACGTATTGGCAGGGAAATAGCTGAACAGGGGGGGCAGCGGCTCGCTGAAAAACAGCGGCTGCCAGTATTCGATACCCGCAGGTAACGTGCCTTTGCTGACCTGCTGGTAAATATGTTCGGCGTCGCGTTTAACTTCAAAGGTATCGCGCCACTGGCTGCGGAACAGCTCGATCGCCGTTTTATCGGTCGGGAATTCGTGCGCGGGCAGCAAATTAATGGCATCGACTTCTTCCAGCGTGCGCTGGGTGTCGGTATCAAACAGACGCAGGCTGTCGATTTCGTCATCAAAGAAGTCCAGGCGATAAGGCAATTCACTGCCCATGGGGAACAGATCCAACAACGCGCCGCGCGTGGCGTATTCGCCGTGCTCCATCACCTGATCAACATGGCGGTAGCCCGCGCTGTCCAGTTGTTCGCGCAGGGCGTCGCGCGAAAGCCGCTGACCTTTTTTCATCACCAGCGCATGACCGTGCAGATAGCTGTGCGGACAGACGCGCTGCATCAGCGTGTTCACCGGCACAATCAGCACACCGCGCTGCATGGCAGGGAGCTGATACAGGGTGGACAGTCGCGAGGAGATAATCTCCTGATGAGGGGAAAAGCTATCGTAGGGCAGCGTTTCCCAGTCCGCCAGGTTCATTACCATCTGGTCGGTAAACTGACGAATTTCATCATGCAGTCGCAGGGCATTTTGCATGTCCGGCGCGATCAGTACGACAGGACCCGCATGACGTTCAGCGATTTCAGCGACCAGCGTCGCGCAAGCTGCGCCGGTCAGTTCACCTAACTGGCGCTGGTCGGAAGCGCCGGCCGGGAGCGTGTAACGATGTTGTTCAGGCATTCGGTTGTCAGGATCTCGTTTAGATATACATCTGATAAGCAATGTTCTTTATTATCCGTGATCGTTTCTCATAAGCAAATTGATTCGCCCCCTGATGGGGGCAAAAAGCACGTTGAAATTAGCGCGAGGATGTCGATAAAGATGGCGGGGAAAAGAGCAAGTCGGCAACGGTTTTTTGCGAAATTTTACGCACCAGCAAGCCAAACAGGGTGCACAACAGCAGGCAGGCGAAGGGATAAACCAGCAGCAGGAGCAACTCGCCGTACGCAGGCCAGGCGGCATGATTGATTTTGGGGATGAGCGTTAAGCTGAACAGCTCAACCAAAATACGGTGGGTGGTGTAGATGGCGATGGTATTGGATCCAATTACGCTTAAAGGGCTGGATGCGCGCATACCAAAGCGCTGCTCGAACTGATAAAACAGCTTCATGATCAGTACAATAGACAGGAGGGAAAGCAGTAGCGAAATATTTACCAGCCACGCGCCCACGGCGACCACTACGCTAACCATAAATATGAGCGTATGGCGGCGCAGAGGCACCTCTTTGATCCATACCATCAGCGTTGCGCCAAACCAGGCGCCGAGACTGTACCAGGGCAGATTGCGAATCACGCTGTTCACTCCCCACCACGGCGTGGGGAAAAAATTAATCGCCACGCTCAGCACGACAAACAGCGTCAACAGCGGTAACGCCCAGCGGTTGAAAATCTTACACAGCACAAAATAGACAATCAGTGCATACAGATACCACAAGCTGGTGCTGGCGGTCAGCATCCCGTGGGTAAAGCCAGCGATTGAACCGGCATACGCGGCGTTGGCGGCATGACTCAGATCGCGTTGCGGAGCCAACCAGTTATTGAGCGTGACTAACGCCAGCCATTGCACGACTCCCCATAGCACCAGCACCCAGGCAATACTCCAGATCCGTTTATTCACGCAGGTCGTCCAGGGAACGTTATCGATGTAGCGGCGGATCAAATAGCCCGAAATAAAGAAAAATACCGGCATACGAAACGGCGCCAGGTACAGATTGAGGTAAATCCAGCATTTGCTCAGCATCTCTGAAAGCGGATGCTGAAAGGTGGTGAGATGCGGGTAAAACGTAATGACTGAGTGGTATATAACCACCAGACAAATGCATAACCCTTTGATTTGATTAATCCATAGTTCTTTTTTATTCATCGAGACAGCGTATCCATATTGTTGGCTATAGCCTGCTATCCTGCGCAACCCTCAGTACGCTGTAATGCGTAACTGTCTGCATTTTGTTTTTTTAGGATAAAGATCAGGGACCGGCACTAAAGGGGCGAGGGACAGCTACAGCGGATTGATTTGTTTATACTTTTAGGAATAGTGCTGACGAACACTTACGGTTCAGTCATTTACCCATTCCGCTTTCGCTTATATACTCGTGACTTTGCTAACAGCAACCAGACGGATTTCATGTACCAACCTGTCGCTCTATTCATCGGCCTGCGTTATATGCGTGGGCGTGCAGCAGATCGCTTCGGTCGCTTCGTTTCCTGGCTCTCCACCATCGGCATTACTCTCGGGGTAATGGCGCTGGTCACAGTGTTGTCAGTGATGAACGGTTTCGAGCGCGAGCTGCAAAACAATATCCTTGGCCTGATGCCCCAGGCCGTTCTCTCGTCTGAGCAGGGTTCCTTAAACCCGCAGCAACTGCCGGAAAAAGCGGTGGTGTTGAACGGCGTCAACCGCGTTGCACCCATAACTACGGGAGATGTGGTGCTGCAAAGTGCACGTAGCGTGGCGGTTGGCGTAATGCTGGGGATCGACCCGGCGCAAAAAGATCCGCTCACGCCGTATCTGGTCAATGTGAAGCAAACAGATCTGCAACCGGGTAAGTATAATGTCATCCTCGGTGAGCAGCTTGCCGGGCAGCTGGGCGTTAACCGTGGCGATCAAATTCGCGTGATGGTGCCGTCCGCCAGTCAGTTTACGCCGATGGGGCGTCTGCCGAGCCAGCGTCTGTTTACGGTGATTGGCACCTTTGCTGCTAATAGCGAAGTCGACGGCTACCAGATGCTGACCAACATTCAGGATGCGTCACGCCTGATGCGCTACCCGGTGGGTAATATCACCGGCTGGCGTTTGTGGTTGAACGAGCCGTTAAAGGTTGACACGTTGAGCCAGCAAACGCTGCCGCAGGGCACCAAATGGCAGGACTGGCGCGAGCGTAAAGGGGAATTATTCCAGGCTGTGCGCATGGAGAAAAACATGATGGGGCTGTTGCTAAGTCTGATCGTGGCGGTAGCGGCTTTTAATATTATTACCTCGCTGGGTTTGATGGTAATGGAGAAGCAAGGGGAAGTGGCGATTCTACAAACGCAGGGGCTAACGCCGCGGCAGATAATGATGGTGTTTATGGTCCAGGGGGCCAGTGCCGGAATTATCGGCGCGCTGCTGGGCGCAGGGCTGGGCGCATTGCTCGCCAGTCAACTGAACAACCTGATGCCCATTATCGGCGTGCTTCTGGATGGCGCTGCGCTGCCGGTCGCCATCGAGCCGTTGCAGGTTATCGTCATTGCGCTGGTGGCGATGGCCATCGCGCTGCTGTCTACGCTTTATCCTTCCTGGCGCGCTGCCGCCACTCAACCCGCTGAGGCTTTACGTTATGAATAAGATCCTGTTGCAATGCGACAACCTGTGCAAACGCTATCAGGAAGGCACAGTGCAGACCGATGTACTGCACGATGTCAGTTTTTGCGTTGGCGAAGGCGAGATGATGGCGATTGTCGGCAGCTCCGGCTCCGGTAAGAGTACGCTGCTGCATCTGTTAGGTGGGCTGGATACGCCGACCTCCGGCGACGTCATTTTTAGCGGTCAGCCGATGAGCAAACTCTCGTCTGCGGCGAAGGCGGAGCTGCGCAATCAGAAGCTGGGCTTTATTTACCAGTTCCACCATCTGCTGCCGGATTTTACCGCACTGGAAAACGTGGCGATGCCGCTGCTGATCGGCAAGAAAAAACCGGCTGAAATCACTGCGCGCGCGCGCGATATGCTGAAAGCGGTAGGGCTGGATCATCGTGCCAGCCATCGGCCGTCTGAACTGTCGGGCGGCGAGCGTCAGCGTGTGGCGATTGCCCGTGCGCTGGTGAACAACCCTCGTCTGGTGCTGGCGGATGAACCCACGGGTAACCTGGATGCGCGCAATGCGGACAGCATTTTCGAGCTTCTGGGTGAACTTAACCGCTCTCAGGGCACAGCATTTCTGGTGGTTACGCACGATCTGCAGTTGGCGAAGCGGATGAGCCGCCAACTTGAAATGCGCGATGGTCGCCTGACGGCTGAACTGAGCCTGATGGGAGCAGAGTAATGGCGTCGCCTTTATCGTTATTGATTGGCCTGCGCTTTAGCCGTGGTCGGCGGCGCGGTGGCATGGTCTCGCTGATTTCTGTGATTTCTACCGTTGGTATCGCGTTGGGTGTGGCGGTGTTGATCGTCGGATTAAGCGCCATGAACGGCTTTGAGCGTGAGTTGAACAACCGTATTCTGGCCGTGGTCCCGCACGGTGAAATTGAGGCCGTTAACCAGCCGTGGAACAACTGGCAGGAAGCGCTCGATAAAGTGCAGAAAGTGCCAGGTATTGCTGCCGCGGCGCCTTATATCAACTTTACCGGGCTGGTGGAGAGTGGGGCGAATCTACGCGCGGTGCAGGTGAAGGGCGTTGACCCGAAACAGGAACAGCGTTTAAGCGCGCTGCCATCGTTCGTGCAGAACCACGCCTGGGATAATTTCAAAGCCGGTGAGCAGCAAATCATCATTGGTAAAGGGATTGCCGATGCGCTGAAGGTGAAGCAAGGCGACTGGGTGTCGATTATGATCCCTAACGCCAGTGCGGACCATAAGTTACAGCAGCCTAAACGCGTGCGTTTGCACGTGACGGGCATTTTGCAACTGAGCGGTCAGCTCGATCACAGCTTTGCCATGATCCCTATGAAAGACGCGCAGCAATACCTGGATATGGGATCCAGCGTTTCCGGGATCGCGCTGAAAGTTAACGACGTGTTTAACGCTAATAAACTGGTGCGAGACGCGGGTGAAGTGACCAACAACTATGTTTATATTAAGAGTTGGATTGGCACCTACGGCTATATGTATCGCGATATTCAGATGATCCGCGCCATTATGTATCTGGCGATGGTGCTGGTGATTGGCGTGGCCTGTTTTAATATCGTTTCCACGTTAGTGATGGCGGTAAAAGACAAAAGCGGTGATATTGCGGTATTAAGAACCCTGGGAGCTAAAGATGGTTTGATCCGTGCCATTTTTGTCTGGTACGGCCTGCTGGCGGGTCTGTTCGGCAGTCTGATAGGTGTGGTCATCGGGGTGGTTGTCTCGCTGCAATTGACGCCGATCATCAACGGAATCGAAGCGCTTATCGGCCATCAGTTCCTGTCTGGCGATATCTATTTCATTGACTTCCTGCCATCGGAATTACACTGGCTGGATGTGATCTACGTGCTGGTGACAGCATTAGTGCTGAGTCTTTTGGCGAGTTGGTATCCGGCGCGTCGCGCCAGCAATATTGATCCTGCGAGAGTACTTAGCGGCCAATAACAATAAGAAGGAGCGGTGATGTATTACGGATTTGACATCGGCGGGACCAAAATTGCGCTGGGGGTATTTGATAGCCAACGCCGTTTACAATGGGAAACACGCGTCCCTACACCTCGCGACAGCTATGACGCTTTCCTTGATGCGGTCTGCAATCTGGTAACGGAAGCGGACCAGCGCTTCGGCGTCAAAGGTTCGGTGGGTATCGGTATCCCTGGCATGCCAGAAACAGAAGACGGTACGCTATATGCGGCCAACGTGCCTGCCGCCAGTGGTAAACCGCTCCGCGCCGATCTCAGCGCCCGCCTTGACCGCGATGTCCGCCTGGACAACGATGCCAACTGTTTTGCCCTCTCTGAAGCCTGGGACGACGAGTTCACTCAGTATCCGCTGGTTATGGGGTTAATCCTCGGCACCGGTGTCGGCGGTGGACTCGTGCTTAACGGTAAATCCATCACCGGACGCAGCTATATCACCGGTGAGTTTGGTCATATTCGTTTGCCGGTCGATGCGCTGACGCTAATGGGATTTGATTTCCCACTGCGCCGCTGCGGATGCGGTCAATTAGGCTGTATTGAAAGCTATCTCTCCGGCGGTGGATTTGCGTGGTTGTATCAGCATTACTACCATCAACCGCTGGATGCCCGTGAAATTATCGCGCTGTGGGAGCAGGGAGATGAGCAAGCGCGCGCCCATGTTGAACGTTATCTGGATTTACTGGCAGTCTGTTTGGGGAATATCCTGACCATCGTTGATCCTGATTTAGTGGTGATTGGTGGTGGTTTGTCGAATTTTTCCGCTATTACGACGCAACTGGCGGACAGATTGCCACGCCATCTGCTGCCGGTTGCCCGAGTGCCGCGTATTGAGCAGGCACGGCACGGTGATGCGGGCGGAATGCGCGGGGCCGCTTTTTTACATCTTACCGATTAATACAAAGAGGTTGTTATGCTGTCGCGTCGGAGTCATCGGTTAAGCCGCTTTCGTAAAAATAAACGCCATTTGCGCGATCGCCTGCGTCAACGAATCTTTTTCAGAGACAGAGTGGTGCCTGAATTGATGGAAAAACCAAGAGTGTTGGTACTGACGGGAGCGGGGATTTCTGCCGAGTCAGGTATTCGAACCTTCCGTGCGACGGATGGACTTTGGGAAGAACATCGGGTCGAAGACGTTGCGACCCCGGAAGGGTTTAGTCGTAACCCGGAACTGGTTCAGTCATTTTATAACGCCCGTCGTCATCAATTGCAGCAACCAGAAATCCAGCCCAACGCGGCGCATATCGCGCTGGCAAAACTTGAAGCCGAGCTGGGTGACCGTTTTTTACTGGTGACGCAGAATATTGATAACCTGCATGAACGCGCGGGCAGCCAGAATGTCATCCATATGCACGGCGAACTGCTCAAGGTTCGCTGTTCGCAAAGCGGACAGATTCTGGAGTGGACGGGCGATGTGACTGCGGAAGACAAATGCCATTGCTGCCAGTTCCCGGCTCCGCTGCGACCGCACGTCGTGTGGTTTGGTGAAATGCCGCTGGGAATGGATGAAATTTATATGGCGCTGGCAATGGCGGATGTGTTTATTGCCATTGGCACATCAGGCCATGTTTACCCGGCCGCGGGTTTTGTGCATGAGGCACGGCTGCATGGAGCGCATACGGTAGAGTTAAATCTCGAGCCAAGCCAGGTGGGAAGCGAGTTCGAAGAGAAGCATTATGGTCCGGCAAGCCAGGTGGTGCCCGAGTTTGTTGAGAGGTTATTGAAAGGACTGTGATTTTTTTTGCCGGATGGCGGCAAATGCCTTATCCGGCCTACGGTTCGCATTGATGTAGGCCCGATAAGCGTAGCGCCATCGGGCATTCCTTACAATGCTGAATTAGCGTCCTGCTTTCAGCTTCTGATAGTACTCTTCATAGATAGCGCTGGCGGAACCGACGTCGTTTTGCCATTCCCCTTTGTTGATGGTTTCAGCATCAGGGTAGAGCGTTTTATCGTTCGCCACTTCCGGGCTTAACAGCTTACGTGCCGCCAGGTTTGGCGTTGGATAACCGATGGTTTCTGCGACTTCTTTCGCCACGTCCGGGCGCAGCAGGAAGTTAATTAGCTTCAGCGCACCTTCTTTGTTTTTTGCGTTAGCTGGAATAGACAGGCTGTCCATCCAGAAAATACCCCCTTCCTTCGGCCACACCACCTCCAGCGGCGTACCTGCCTGGCGCGCAACATACGCGGAGCCGTTCCACACCATCCCCAGATTGACTTCACCTTCCATATACGGGTTGGCCGGGTTGTCAGAGTTAAATGCAGCGACGTTAGGCATCAGCTTCTTCAGTTCGTTATAGGCGGCTTCAATCTCTTTCGGATCGGTGGTATTGCCGGAATATCCCAGCTTGCGCAGCGCCATCTGGAAGACTTCGCGCGCGTCATCGGTTAACAACAGGCTACCTTTGTACTCCGGTTTCCACAGGTCTGCCCAACTGGTTACGCTTTTCGGGTCGATGGCATCGCTGTTGACGCCAATGGCCGTCGCACCCCAGATATACGGAATGGAGTAGTCATTGTTAGGGTCAAACGGCTTGTTGAGCATTTCCGGATCGAGGTTGTGGAAATTGGTCAACGTCGACTTGTCGATCTTCTGGATCATGCCTTCTTTACGCATTTTATCGACGTAATAGGTAGACGGAACCACCAGATCGTACGCACCGTCTTTATAGGTTTTGAGCTTGGCGTACATGGTTTCATTCGACTCGTAGGTCGAATAGATAACCTTAATGCCGGTCTCTTTGGTGAACTGCTCCAGCAGTCCTGGCGGCACGTACTCAGTCCAGTTATAGAAATAGAGCGTGTTGTTGTCATTCGCGTGAGCGGCGCTCATGCCCAGTGCCAGAGCACCCGCCGCGAGCAGGTGGCGTGACCATTTTTTCATCATTTAACGTCCCCTGAATTAAGGGCCTTAGCGGCCCTTGGTTTTATCACGTGCAATAAGCTGGCTGGCGATCACCATAACCAGCGACAGAACCAACAAAATGGTCGCCAGCGCGTTCACCTCGGGTGATACGCCGACTTTTACCATTGAGTAGATTTTTAAGGGCAAAATTTCGTAACCCGGTCCGGTGACGAAGGATGAAACGACGACGTCATCCATCGACAGCGTAAAGCTTAGCAACCAGCCTGCGGCTACCGCAGGCATTGCCAGCGGTAGAATGATCTTGCGCAGAATAGTCACTTCGCTGGCACCTAAATCTTTTGCCGCTTCCAGCATTCGCACATCAAAACCTTTTAGACGCGAATAGACCGTCACCACCACAAAAGGCAGACAGAAGGTAATATGCGAAAACAGCAGCGACCAGAAGCCGAGCTGAATGCCAATTAACATAAACAGAACCAGCAGCGAAATCGCCATTACGATATCGGGCGACATCATCACCACAAACAGCATGCCGCTGACAAAGGGTTTCCCGCGAAAACGGTAGCGATAAAGCGCGACCGCGGTGAGTGAACCGATCAGCGTGGCAAACGTTGCGGAGAGCACTGCCATCGTCAGGGAGTGTTGCGCCGCCTGCAGCAGGCTGTCGTTGTTAACCAGCAGACCGTACCACTTGGTAGTAAAACCTTGCCAGTTGATGCCAAAGCGCGAGCTGTTAAAGGAGTTCACAATCAAAATAATGATTGGAATGTACAGATACGCGTAGATAGCGGTCATAAAACCGCCACGAAGCAGTCGACCGATCATTCGAGTTCTACCTTCTTGTTCAGCAAGCGGGAGGCGCGCCAGTAAACCAGCAGCATCAGCCCCATCACGATAGTCAGCGTTATGCTGGTAGCTGCGCCAAACGGCCAGTCGCGAATGTTCAGGAACTGCACTTTAATCACGTTACCAATTAACAGGTTTTTCGCCCCACCCATTAAATCGGAAACGTAAAACAGCCCCATTGCCGGCAGCATAACCAGCAGACATCCAGCGATAATTCCCGGCATCGTCAGCGGAATAATGATGCGGGTAAAGGTCTGAAGTTTGCTGGCGCCTAAATCGCGTGCGGCTTCCAGCAGCGGTTTGTCGAGTTTCTCAATGCTGGAGTAGAGCGGCATCACCATAAACGGTAGCAGGATGTACACCAGGCCGATGATCACCGCGCTGGGGGTAAACATGATGCGAATGGGGGTATCAATAATGCCGGTCCACAATAGAAATTCGTTGAGATAGCCCTTGGTGCTGAGGAAAATTTTGAGTCCATAAATGCGAATAAGCGAGTTGGTCCAGAACGGAACAATCAGCAGGAACAGCAGCAGCGGGCGCACTTTTTCCGGCAGCTTTACCAAAAACCAGGCAAACGGATAGCCCAGTACCAGACAGGCGAGCGTGGCAATCAACGCCATATTGAGGGAGTGAACCAGTACCTCAAAATAGAGCGGATCCAGCAGGCGAGTATAGTTTTCCAGCGTAAAGACCATTTTGACGAAATTAGCGTCGTCACGGGTCAAAAAGCTGGTGCCGATGATCATCAGGTTGGGCAGAAAGACAAATAACACAAGCCAACCGACAATGGTGACGATCACCACACTCTGGAATTTACTTGTGTTCTTCATCAGCCAGTACGACCTCCCAGCTTTCTACCCAGTTAATCGCCATTTTCTGGTCGAGCGAGTGGTCGAAGTCAGGATCGTCTTCATTGAAGAATTCACTGACCATCACCATCTTGCCATTTTCCAGTTCCACAACCGACTCCAGCGTCATGCCTTTGTAGTTGCGTTCACGCACATAGCCGATAAGACCTTCAATATGATTATCGTCGTTGATCTCATCAACGCGCAGATCTTCCGGGCGTAATAATACGTGCAGTTTTTGTCCAGGCACCACCGCGAAGTTGACGTAAATGTTGCATTCGCGACCTTCCACATTAGCACGAACGCGCTGATCGTCCAGACGCTCAATGACCGTCGCGTTAAACATATTAATCTCGCCGATAAACCCGGCGACAAACAGATTTTTCGGCTCTTCGTAGATTTCGCGCGGCGTACCATCTTGCTCAATCTTGCCATCGCGCATCACCACGATACGGTCTGACATGGTCAGCGCTTCTTCCTGGTCGTGCGTGACAAAAACAAAAGTGATACCAAGTTTACGTTGCAGCGCTTTCAGTTCGTTCTGCATCTGTTTGCGCAGCTTGTAGTCCAGCGCAGAGAGGGATTCATCCAACAGGAGCAAACGAGGTTTGTTGACCACCGCACGGGCAATCGCCACGCGCTGTTGCTGCCCACCAGAAAGTTGATGCGGCTTTCGTTGGGCGAATTCTTCCAGTTGTACCATGCGCAGGGCTTCGGTAACGCGAGGAGGGATATCAGCAGCGGGTGTTTTCTGCATGCGTAAACCGAAGGCCACATTTTCAAACACGGTCATGTGGGGAAATAACGCATAGCTTTGGAAGACGGTGTTCACGTAGCGATTTTCCGCCGGAACGTGAGTGATGTCCTGGTTGTCCAATATGATATGACCGGAATCAACCGTTTCCAGACCGGCAATCAGGCGAAGAACGGTTGTTTTACCGCAGCCAGAGGGGCCGAGCAGCGTGAGAAACTCGCCGTTTTTAATGGTCAAATCCAGGCTGGAAATCACCTCTTTGCCATCGAAACTTTTGCGAATTCCCGCTAATTGCACCAGTGGAGAAAGCGAACGCGGTTGTTTATTCAATTTTTTACTCTGTCCCATGTAAACGCAACGGATGGCTGACCGATGCGGGGTTTGTGGTTAACCACCTTGATGACTCTTAATGAGGGCCGTTATTCTACGGCAAACCATGGTAATCGCCAATCCTTGTTGCGAATTACTGACTTAGCCCTATAGTCAGAGGGGATGTCATGGCGAAATATTCTTACTTGCGGGGATAAAAGTGACCTGACGCAATATTTGTCTTTTGTTGCTTATTGATAATGTTGTCACAAAAAGTGAGGGTGACTGCATGGATAAACTACTTGAGCGTTTTTTACACTACGTGTCGCTGGACACCCAATCAAAATCGGGCGTGCGGCAAGTACCCAGCACCGAAGGACAGTGGAAGTTATTACAACTGCTCAAACAACAGCTCGAAGAGATGGGGCTGGTCAATATTTCACTCAGCGAAAAGGGGACGCTGATGGCAACGTTGCCTGCTAACGTTGCTGGCAATATTCCCGCTATCGGTTTTATTTCCCATGTGGATACCTCACCGGATTGCAGTGGTAAAAACGTTAATCCGCAAATTGTTGAAAACTACCGCGGGGGCGATATCGCGTTAGGTATTGGCGATGAAGTTCTGTCGCCGGTGATGTTCCCGGTACTGCATCAGCTTTTGGGCCAGACGCTAATCACTACAGACGGCAAAACATTGCTGGGTGCCGATGATAAAGCAGGCATCGCAGAAATCATGACCGCGCTGGCTGTGCTAATCCAAAAAGAGATTCCGCACGGTGATATTCGCGTGGCCTTTACGCCGGACGAAGAGGTCGGTAAAGGGGCGAAGCATTTTGACGTTGCGGCATTTGATGCGCAGTGGGCCTATACCGTTGATGGCGGTGGCGTAGGGGAGCTGGAGTTTGAAAACTTCAACGCCGCGTCGGTGAATATCAAAATTGTCGGCAACAATGTGCATCCGGGCACCGCAAAAGGGGTGATGGTGAATGCGCTGTCGCTGGCGGCGCGTATTCACGCTGAGGTTCCGGCAGATGAAAGCCCGGAAACGACGGAAGGCTATGAAGGCTTTTATCACCTCGCGAGCATGAAAGGGACGGTTGATCGGGCGGATATGCACTACATCATCCGGGATTTTGACCGCAAGCAGTTTGAGGCGCGTAAACGCAAGATCATGGATATCGCCAAGAAGGTTGGCAAAGGGTTACACCCGGACTGCTATATCGAACTGGTGATCGAAGACAGCTACTACAATATGCGCGAAAAAGTGGTTGAGCATCCGCACGTGCTGGATATTGCCCAGAAGGCGATGCGTGATTGCGATATTGAACCTGTGCTGAAGCCTATTCGTGGCGGAACCGACGGCGCGCAGCTGTCGTTTATGGGGTTACCGTGTCCTAATCTGTTCACCGGCGGCTACAACTATCATGGCAAACATGAATTTGTGACCCTGGAAGGGATGGAAAAAGCGGTGCAGGTAATTGTACGTATTGCGCAGTTAACCGCGAAGCAGCCGTAAATTTCTCGGTAGATGCTGGATGGCGCTTGGCCATCCGGCACGGAATATTTCATTCGGGTAGGCCTGATAAGACGCGTTAGCGTCGCATCAGGCACAATCACACATTATCCTTCGAAGAACCAATACCCGCTATTAACCAGTGCGGCCAGCATGGCAAGGAAGGATGGATCTTCCAGCGCATCCTCAAAATTCTCGGCCGTCAGTACGATATGGCTGGCAAGGGCTTCAAGGGCAGGACGATGCGGCGAGTCAATTTTCTCACCATTGGCGTAGATATCATCGCCGATGCGCAATACACGCAATCCACCCAGACGCACTAATACATCCCCTTGCTTCAGGGCGTCGTAGATTTCGTCAGGCTGATACGGTGGCTCTGGCGGGGCAATATCCAGTTCATGACGAGACTGAGAAATAAACTCACCAAACCATTGTTGGAAATGTTCAGGTTGATTAATCAGCCCCAGCATCATTTCGCGCAGCTTGTCCATCTCCTGCGGTAGAACGTCAGCCGGATGATCGCGGGGCGGCAGATCCGGATCGCTGTAATATGTGCTGCCCAGTTCACGCTGTAAAACGTAATCGGCAAATCCGCTGATCAGCTCGCGAGTGTTTGGCGCACGGAAGCCCACCGAATAGTTCATGGCGTTTTCCAACGCGTAGCCTTCGTGTGGGAACCCTGGCGGAATATACAGAATATCGCCGGGTTCCAGCTCTTCATCGATGATGGCTTCAAACGGATCGACCTGCAACAAATCTGGGTGAGGGCAGTGCTGCTTCAACTGTAGTTTTTCGCCCACGCGCCAGCGGCGGCGTCCGGTTCCCTGAATAATAAACACATCGTACTGATCCAGATGCGGGCCAACGCCGCCTCCGGGTACGGAGAAGGAGATCATCAGATCATCGATACGCCAGTCCGGCAGCTCGCGAAACGGACGCATCAGCGCGGCGGTTGGCTCATGCCAGTGATTGACCGCCTGTACCAGCAGCGACCAGTTGTTTTCGCCAAGATGGTCATAGCTTTCGAACGGACCGTGGTTAACCTGCCATTTACCGTCCTGATGGCTGACGAGTCGGCTGTCGACTTCGCTTTCCATTGCCAGTCCAGCCAGTTCGTCAGGAGAGAGTGGATCAATAAAGTTGTTAAACCCGCGTTTTAAGACCACAGGACGTTTTTGCCAGTGGCGTTCCAGAAAATCGGGCCAGTTAAGTGTGAGTTGGTATTCCATAATGAGCATCCCGCAGGCTGGTATCTGCAACCGATTATAACGGATACTTAACCTCAAGCGTGAAGTCAGTACATATTTATTACATGCGGCGATTACTCGTCTTTCTGACCCGGCTGCTGGCGGCCAAAAATGACTTCCATGCGTGCGCCGCCCAGCAGGCTGTCACCTGCAATAATTTGCCCGTCGTACTGTTCGGTGATTTCACGCGCTACCGCCAGTCCGACACCTTGTCCTGGTCGTAGCGTATCGACTCGTTGTCCACGGTCAAACACTACTTCTCGTTTGCTGTGCGGAATGCCGGGACCATCATCTTCAACCAGAATATGCAGTTGATCCTCTGATAGTCGCGCTGAAATCTCGACGAACTCCAGACAATATTTACAGGCGTTGTCCAGCACGTTTCCCATCACTTCGACAAAATCGTTCTGCTCGCCTACAAAGCTGATTTCAGGTGAGATGTCGAGATTAATGTTAACGCCTTTACGCTGATACACCTTATTCAGCGCCGAGGTAAGTTTATCCAGCAACGGCGCGACAGGATGCAGTTCCCGGCTGAGCAGGGCGCTACTGCCACGCATGCTGGCGCGATGCAGGTAATAGCCAATCTGCTGGGAAATACGGCTGATTTGCTCGAGCATGATCGGTTCCGCGTCGCTTACGTTCATTTTTTCGTTACGCATCGAGCGGAGCGTGCTTTGCAATACGGCCAGCGGGGTCTTCAGGCTATGGGTAAGATCGGTTAACGTGGTGCGGTATTTGTCGTAGCGCTCACGTTCGCTTTTCAACAGCCGGTTGAGGTTGCGGACCAGACTGGTCAGTTCACGCGTGGTCGCGGGATTCAGCATTTCACGATGATGTTCTTCAAGCTCACGAACTTCACGCGCCAGCGATTCAATAGGTCGCAGGCTCCACCAGGCGGCCACCCATAACAGTGGAATGACCAACAACAGGTTGGCGACCAGCACATAAATGAACCAGCTCCAGACCATATACGAGCGCTTTAACTCAATAGGAATGGTATCGACAACCACAATGGTCAGTTGGGGCATTCTGGCGGTGGCAGGATAGACATTCACCGCAACCGAGTGGGTCATTTCAGCGTCGTCGTCATCTTCTCTGACTTCTTTTAACTGCTGCTGTGCGGAGTGATCTGCGCCCAGCAACGTGCTGGTGGCGTCGACATTGGCTTCAATTTCATGAAAACCGTTCGTCTTAAGCCAGTCAGGTTGAATACTCTGGGTCAGCCAGGGGACGTTGCGCTGTGCCCACAGCAATTTGCCGTTTTCATCATAAATCAGCGACATTGTGGGGCTTTGCATATCGAGATTCTCGGGTAACTCGACATTAATTTTACCGTTATCCCATTTCGCCAGGGTATAGAACAGATTGCTTTCGCCGCGCAACAGGCGAAACGTTGTCTTATCAAAGCTGACGCTATAACCCACCAGGGCAACGATGCCGTAGGCCAGTGAGAGCACCAATACCACGCCAGCGGTTGCCAGTAAAAAACGTAGCCGAAGTGATAACGGGAAAAAATGACGCAATAGTTTATTCATTAGCGCAATTCAAAAAGATATCCCTGGCCACGCACGGTGGTGATGACGTCGTCAGGATACTGCGCCTGTATTTTTTTGCGCAAACGTCCCATCAGAACATCAATAGTATGACTTTCACGCAGCTCGGCATCCGGATAAAGCTGCAGCATGAGCGAATCTTTACTGACCACTTTGCCGTTATTACGGATGAGTGTTTCCATAATGGTGTATTCGAACGCCGTGAGCTTGATCACCTCATCATTGACGGATAACTCACGGCGAGAGAGGTCCACCTGAAAAGGTGGAAGGGAGATAATCTGCGATGCCAGACCGCTGTTGCGACGCATCAACGCCTGCATGCGCGCAGCCACTTCTTCAATGTGAAACGGTTTGGTGACGTAATCGTCGGCGCCGGCGCTGAGCACTTCCACTTTGTCCTGCCAGCCTTCACGGGCGGTTAATACCAGAATGGGGAGCGAAACGTCATTGCTGCGCCAGCGGCGGATCAGCGACAAGCCATCTTCATCAGGGAGCCCTAAATCAACGATCGCGATATCCGGCAGATGTTCATTCAGATAGTAGTCCGCTTCCTTAGCGTCCTCTGCATCATCCACCTGATGCCCTAAATCCTGTAACTGAACCTTGAGGTGGTGGCGTAATAAAGCATTATCCTCGACAACCAGTACGCGCATCATCATTACTCCCTATACGAACGGTATGAATAGTTTAACGCTGATTATGTGGATTGAAAGCAGCGCTATGAAATTAAATAACTTTTCTCATGCTCCCCTGCCCGTGGGGGCGTCTTGGGGGCAGTGCCGTTGGCATCTGATTGTTCAGCATGTTGACCTGATCCTGGTTCATGTCGCCAATCCACTTGGAGTAAACCTCGTACACCATTCGCGCATCTTCATGTCCCATCTGACTCGCTATGAATGACGGATTCGCTCCGGCCATCAACGTCCAGCATGCGTAGGTATGCCGTGACTGATAAGGATTCCTTTCGCGGATGTTGGCAAGTTTAGTGCCTCGCTTCCAGCCATAGGCAATCGAGTTCTTGGAGAAGTAACTTCCTTTCCTGGACGAATGTGCCGTCGGTAAAAAAACGAAGCGAAGAGATTGCTGCTCAGTTTTTCCGATCTCCCGATGGTGAAATCGAATTTCTTGCTTCGGATTAGCGCCGGTGATTTCGTATTGTTCCTTTAGTGCATCCAGCGCAGGTTTAAGCAACGTTATCGTCCTTATTCCGGCATCTGTCTTAGGGGGGACAAATACTCGCTTATTCGTCAAACTTCTGGATACGTGGATTTCACCTTTTACCAAATCAATGTCTTCCCATGCCAGGGCGCATATCTCGCCCGGCCTCATCCCCGTATGTACGGCAACAATAATGATTAATGCCTGGCTACGGGGAAGGGCGGCTATCAGAGCCTGGTACTCATGAAGTAAAAGTGGGTCGGGATCATTTTTAGATAACTTGAGTCGCGACACTCCTTCATAAGGAGCATGCAATATAAACTGGCTTCGGTTTGCGAGCTTAAGCATTTCTGATAAAACTGCCATCTGTTTATTGACTGTTGAGGGCGCGCGGCCCTGCCTGGCCAGATTCGGCATCGCCGGGTTAATAATTGTCCCGGTTAATAACTCCTTTCGGTAATGCAAAATGTCGGCATGCTCAATATCTACCAGACGGGTATTTTCTCCGATTACACGTAGTAACGTATTTACGACCGAAGTAAGCGATAGCAGTGTTGCACCAGATACCTCTAAGGCTTTGGTGTCTGTAAAAAAATCACTCAGTTCTTTAAACGTGGTGATTTTTTTGGTTGTGATGAACTTCTTAAGCGCTTTGGATTCCGGGAAACGTTCCGCATAGTCGAACTTACCGAGCTGTATTTCACTTGTTATCAGCGCGCGAAGATTTCCGGCTTTTTTGATGTTGCTGCTGTTAACCGTCCAGCCCTGAAGGACTTCGCGGCAACGTTTGCCGCGATAGGTAAATGTGATCCGTATTTTTCCATTATGCAGCTCAACGCCGGTTGGAAAGTCCATCATGCTTCCTGTACTAATTGGTTAATCTTTGGATAGTTGTACCAAAGCAGACCTTTAGAATTGTCAGTTTCCCCGAGAGCTGTCAGATGTTTGAAATGCACGCCTTCGATCCACAAATTCAACCGATAACTTTTAATTTGTCTTTCAGACAAGCCGGTCTTTTCTGCTAATCGCGCTTCAACCATCCACTCTTCATTAAAAATTAGCTGCGCCATGCTTACCTCACAGGCAGCAAGCCGAGTATAAACAGGCCTGCCGCCTTACACTGATAATTCAATATCAACTCACCTGTCCAGGCCGCGCGCGCAACCGATGCATACCTGTCATCGCCGTGGCCACGTAGCTCGCTTTACGGTTAACCACCTCGACCCAGACCTTCACGCCTTCAACTCTCACTGTGTATGTCTCCTTCATCTTGCTGCGCCCGTAGTCGCCGTAGCGTTCGTGATGAGTGGCTAGTGCGATGTCGCATGCCTGACGCGCTAACGGGGATTGTTGATTGCCTCGGTTAATCAGTCGCATTACATCTCCTCAATGGGAGGGCGAACCCTCCCAAATCTGTTAGCCCACGTATTCCGGTTTCATATCCGCCAGGGTGATACTGAACTGATCGTGCAGCTCGTCGCCCAGATGACGTTTCGCCGCTGCCAGAACTCGCTCAACTTCCCCGAAACGCGTTGCGGCATCCGGCTTGTCCGGAGATGGTAGGGAGTTGATGGCTGCCTCAACCTTGTTACGTGAATCAACCAGGTAATAACGTTTCACCGCCTTGTTCTTCAGCTCAGTGAACAGGGCTGAACCCAGCGTAACTTTCGCGCTTTCGATATCAGCGCGCAGTGCTTTGGCGCTATCAACATCCTGAGCGGCATCGATGCGTTCGCGGAAATCATCAGCCAGTGAGTCGATATTTACCGACGATTCCTGTGCGCTTTGTGTGGTTGTGACAGTGTCACCTGAAATATCAGACAGACTAACGTGTTGCACTGGAGCAGGGTTAACTTCTCGCTCTTCACGGCGATCATCCAGTTCATCGGGGGTATACACGCCGAGAATTACATCCGGGCAGAACAGTCTTGCCCAGCGTTTAACTGCGAGATAAGCGAGTTGCTGGCGAGGGTCGTCAGCCCAAAGCGTTGAATTACGAGTCCTGGCCTGTGCCAGTAACAGGTCAAGTTCTCTCGGTTGATCTTCACCTTTCAGCGTTGCGCGGATGATGATGCCAATGCCCGTTTCGTCAGCAAGGGTCCAGCCAGGAACACGGTATTCTCCTTTGTCTCCTTTACGAATCTGGAATTTCCCGACTACTTTTTCCCATGGTCCGTACCACTCGTATTCAAAGCGGTTTGCCAGCACGCCGCTGCGTGAAATAACGGCATTTATCAGTTGCGCCTCGTATCCGAGAACGCCGTTAATCAGGTGCGTTTTCTGCGCCACGGCAAAGGGATTCATCTGCCATTGTGCCGCCTGCATCGCTACTGCCATGCAGTCAGCCTGATTTCCCTGCAGGTGTCTGGGGACTGTCGCTGCACCCTTCGCCATAATTTGAGCAAACGCGCTGATGGCGTTCAGATACTGGGAATCAAACAGGGCCACGTTGGAGTTAATCACTGCGTTCTGGTCAGCTACAGTTACGTTAGTGTTTTGCATCTTCATTCCCCTTATGCCTGAGTACGCAGCGCTTCAAGGCGGCGCAGGTCGAAGTCGTTCAGTTCGTCGGTGTAATCAGCGGTGATCGGCGCTGGCCACTCGCCAGTGTCAAAGCCGGTAGCGATAGCACGCATCGCCTTGCGGTACTCGAGCATGCCCAGTTCCAGCAGTTCGGCTGATGCCTCAATGATGGCGATCCAGTGGTAGTTCTCGTCTTTGTTGACGAAAATCCAGAAGAACTGGTCCAGTGCTGCGGTCTCGCAATACATAGCCGCGCTCAGGTGGTAGTCACGGTCGATGATTTCGCGGTGCAGTTTGGCGCGCAAGCCTTCCTGCTTAATGTTCCACATGCTGATGGTTTTCAGGTCGGCGCCGATGCGCACCCCGTCCAGGTCGATTTCCAGATCCGGGCGTACACGGACTTCGAGTCCGGTTTCGTCGTCAAAGCCAAAGTAGCTCACTTCAACGGCGCGGCTCAGGTGTGTCAGTAGCTTGCCCGCGGTCGGGTGCTGAAGAAGAGCTTTCTGAATGTTCAGCGCGGTACTCAGTTGCTGGCGGGTGACAAGCACTTTCCCTTGCGGATTCTCGCGCCACGCCTCCAGCAGTTCGTCGGCGAAGACGGCGTTCGGATTAACAGACTTCACGGCCTGTATCAGATCCGCTTTGGTACCGGAAACTTTCAGTGGAGTCGGTTTCTGTGCTTCCTGTGCCACGAGGTCAGGATTGATGATTGCTAACTGCTCGAGTAACGCATCACGACTACCGCTGGTTTTCACCTGTGCAGGAAGAGTGGCGTTGTATTCCTTGATGCAGGCTTTCATCGCCGCTGCGGTTTGTTTCTGGCCGTCTTCAATACGCTGGTACTCTTCTGGCAGCGACATATAGCTCTGGCCAGTTTCCTCCAGGGAACCACCCAGCGGAACCTGGGCAGGAAGGGTGGCGTTGTACTCTTCTAACAGTGCTTTTATGTCGTCGGCTGACAGCATCGCTGGCAGGCTGGCGTTGTACTCATCAATAAACGCGCGAATAGTTGCCGTGGTGGTAAATGCGCCTTCCGGAATCACCGGTTCAACGCTGAATTCTTCGTCGAGCTGCTCGGGCTGCAAAGCCAGTGCATGCACCAGATTGCCCATATCCAGAACAGGAGAACGTTCTTTGATAATGGTTTTCTCTACGTGGCGCGCATTGAAGTACATCAGCGAAACACGAGCGTCTTTAACCTGTGTTGAGCTGATGCCGTTGGCAGCGTGATAAATCTCATTCGGCAGACCTTCATAGCGGCCTGGCTCGAAGTAGGCGGGGTAAGCAACAGCTGGTTCGTCAGATTGTGCTTCTGGCTCGGTTTGTTCCGCAACTGGTTCAGTTTGGTTTACAGAATCGCTGTTTTGGCTAACAGAATCCGTATTCTGGTTCACATCGGCTTGCTGGCCGGTATGTGACTCTTCACCAGTTTCCAGACTGCTTTCGCCTGGCTGCACTTCATTACCAGCCTGTTCTTCATCACTGACAGTTTCTTCCATCTGCACATCGCTGGTGCTCTCCGTAGCCTTTGTCGTGCCATGAGTTGCTGAGTTCTGCAGCAAAGCCGTAACGTCGAATATTCCGTTACCGACATTTTTAACCAGCTCTGTTTCTGCAGACTGCTGGCTTATCTCAGTTTTTACCCACTTAGGATCATCAGGGGCGCTGATACCCTCGACGAACTCTCCACGCTGAGCAGCAAGTTGCTTACCAACTTCTTCCGTTGATGGGCTATCGGAGTGGCGCGCCGAGCGAGGATCTTCCTCCCATTCTCTATAGCCGTTCGACTTCTTACCGTTGGAATAGATGCCGTTTTCAGCCAGCCACTTACGCGCCTGCTCTCGCAGTATTACAGGGCCGATATTCAGGCAGTCACTCCAGTCAATAGCGCGAGTGACGCCAAAAATTGAGAGGGCATCGTAATCCATGATGTCATTAATTTGAGAAATGACTTTAATAACTTTGGCTTGTATGTCATCGCGAGAGTCGATGAGTTCTTTCGCTGATTTTAATTGTTCTACCGTAATTGAACCGGGTTCCGCGTCGGGATAAATGCGGGCAATACAGGATTCAACATTCAGGTTATAGATAGACTGAGCAACGGCACGTTTGTAGCGTTCTACCGTCACTGTCGGTAACTTTTCTTTTTTCTCTGGCGCTTTCTCCGGTGTGTTTGGTGGCAACACCTTGCTGATGCGGTTCCCGGCAATCCACTCTTTTACTAAGGTGCCGCGATCAATATGCGTGGTTTCAATCCAGGCTTTAGAAAAATGCAACATAAGAGAAAGCTCGTGGCGTTTTTCTGGATCAAATACGTCCTTCATTGCTTTCGTATATTTCCAGAGGAACGGCATGTCGAGTTTCTTGATACCTTCGACACTTTCGGCTGCAAGTATCAGGTTCTGGACGTATCCGTTATCGGTATCCATTTCCAGACCGACTATCTCTTTATGCTCTGTCTGAGTGAGATGATGACGAAGTGCATCGGATGTGAACTGGGACAATAGTTGCTTACGGAAGGGCATCTGAACGATCGGGTACCGGGTGTATTCATCGTCGTATTCATCGACGTCCAGGCCATTGTTGTCAGACTGGTCTAACTGAGATTGATCGACAATTTCTCCGGTGGAGGTATCAACACCGTTAACGATATGCTGACGTGCTTCGGCGGCCGCATCAGAAGAGGGCAACGTAACACCTGGGATTTGTTCCCATGTCATATTGTCGTCGCGGAGGCGGTAGAAATCGCAAAACGTTAAGCTGAGTTCGCCTTCTGGAGGCAACTCATTAACGACTGGAAAATTAGTGGCTACAGCTTTGAAATAATTTTTCAGCTTCGCGCCAGTTTTAATCAACAAATAATCCAGTGTTGCATTTACAGCCTCAAAATCATCGCTGCACCAAAGCACCGCATCTTTATTACCGGATTGTTTTTTTGCTCTGCGGACTAAAAATACAGGATTAGTTCCACTCATTACCTTATCCTCGATTCGTGTAGAATGGAGGTGCCTTAACAGCACCCCGATATATCAGGTTGTTATGTCCGGTACGCTTTGGTCGGTTGGACCGGACAGGGCACGCCCGCTTCGGTGGGCGTTTTCTTAATGCACGAAGCTGAAAACTCTTTCTGAGTAATCGAGTTTGTAGCTGCGGTAGTTACCAAACCCTGCCTTATCACCATCGCTCACCTGCACCGCAAGCAGTGAAATGGCTGTTACTGCACAGTGAGGGCAATCGAACTGACCGAGCACATAGCCGCCATCGAGAACGACGGTTGTTGCACCGTTTTTGATTGAGTGAATAACGCCAGACACTTTCTTTTCGCAGTTGAATAAAGCAATTTCTTTATTTACTGCTTTCAGATTTAATTCGACTTTTACGATTTTCATAAATTATTCCTGTTGGTTTATTCAGGGTGTAAGAATCCACGCCAAACTAATGGCGAATTTTTAATTTCATATTTCGGGACTGCTATTTAGCCTTCGTGCGCCATCTGGTCGTAAGAAGCGCAGCGCTTGGAACAATACTCTTTCTCTTTGCGCGCCAGCTGTGAGCCGTTGCGATAGAGAAGGGTGCTTTTGATTACCTCTTCCGGTTTAACCGGCTTACCGCAATAACAGCATTTGGTCTGCATCATCATGTCCTCAGAACTTAACGTCTGCCTGAGCAGGTAATTCGTCGCTACTGATAATCCTTTCAACTGGATAGCAGCTACCTGAAACCTGCTGCTCAACAGCTGCCTGCTCACATTGCTGCTGGTCGTCATAAACACCCAGTACAACATCCTGAAAATCACCGTTGGTCATGCCAATGGTCAGCACTAACGCGAAAAGTGTGTTCATCAGTGCGTACCTGCCGGAACCAGATTCGGTTCAATGGTGCGGGAAGCGTATGGACGGCGGATATGACGCAGGTTTCCCTGTGGTTCGTGCCAGTACATGCTTTCGCGGTAATCAAAAGAGACCAGCCATGCTGCGCCGGTACGGCTATTTCGCATTGGGATGGCGCGACCGTTGCTTGGTACTTCGTTACTGGTTTTCATGACAGGGCCTCTTTAAATTCTGCAAAACTGAGTGCTTCCTCGCCATCGGCGAGCCCTTCAAAATACTCCTCGTATGCTTTTTCCATCTCACCCTCGATACCTTATTGCCAGAACTCAGTGAACTTCGCTGTTGGCGCAGCGGCGCTGATCTTCGCGGTTGAGCGTTTTAACTCTGTAGTTCACCACCGCGAAGCTCACTTCTCTTTTTTGCCCTTGTCGCCAGGCAGGCGGAACGTTTCAAACCTACTGCGCGTTAATCTCGCCACCTCATTCCGGTCTTCGTATGCCCCGGACGGCTACTTCGTGGGCGTCCTGCCTCGGTGGTTGCGTTGATGTGGATTCATATTAAGCCTCAGACTTAATTTGTGTCAAGTCTTAAACTAACATCGTAGTTAAGTTTCGGGCTTATTTTTTGACGAATACACGTGAGTAAAGGATGCTATGGTCAGAAAAACATCATAGAGGGTTGGTTATGAATCGTGACGAACTGGAAGAAGACCGCGCAGCATTCATTGCGGGTGAGATTGGTGGTGCAGTTGTCAGTCTGATAGCTAACGGGATTGCGATCAGCCGGTATGCAATTGTTGATAGCCTAGAGGGTAAGCGCAGGGCAGTGGGAATGTGATTCACAAACGTGTATTGCGGGATGCAGCTGCTATGATGAGAAAAGGGCAATAAAAAACCCGGCGCGAAGGCCGGGAGTCAAAATTTTACTGGAAACTTTTAATCATTAGATTTTTTTTGACGTAATTCAGTCTCTCGTTGTGTATTTCTGTAACCGTCGCAATCACGCTCACACGCTCCCCTACCTTATATTTACTTTGCAAGTTACCAAGCATTTCAATAGGATATGAGCATTTAAACTTGCCGAATTCATTGACTATTTCCAATTTCCCGAACATAGATAATAAAGCTAACTCACCGGTGATAACTTCATCGTAAGGTTTGGATACATGTGTGGTCATTAGGCGCTGAGATAACTTACGTAAACGTTCATTGTTCAATGAAACATGGCGTTTTCCATTACTAAGAGGGCCAACCCAACTAAGATCAAAGTTTAAGTTGTTCTTTTCACATTCTTGGGCAATTTTTTGCAAACTGGCGGCAGAATTTGTACCTATTTCAGCAATTTTCGAGATGAACTCAACGTCACTATCAGTGCCTAAAAGTGAAAAAATCTCCTTAACAGCATGGCTCGAAACAGTATCAACTAATTCACACGATCCTGTTGAAAAGGTGATAGCTAACCTTGTTGAGCCTGGTGTTAAATCAGCAAGCCGCATATCTAGTTGTGTTCTTATACTTTGCGGTACTCTACTGGAGTCTTTACCGCTTGAGATTCTGTGTGTCGCTTTTTGAATTAGCCCTGCCAAACTGCCAGATAATGCAGAAAGAAGCTCTAAAGGAATTGTTCCAAAATCAACCAAAGTCCCTCTGAGGCGTAACTCCATGAAGTCAACCAGCGGGTGTCTCGACTCGATGTGACGTTTTTCTTCCAGTAAATCGCTTAAATGAGAATCCATAGAGTTGAATAAAACTCTATCAGCAAAAGTGTGATTACTCGTTAGGGAAAGAGAGTCAACCTCACGCTGAACGAAAGCAATTCTGTCATTTAATGACTTGAAAATTTTATCATCGTTCATAGCATGATCCTCACCAAACCCTTTGGATTCTCCTTACGATCAAAACCAAACCAACCGCGCCAGTAACTTCTTCTCTCACTATAGTTAACTTGAGGGTGGTTTTCAGCCAAGAGCAGAACATCAATATTAAAATTCTGCTTTACGTATTGACGATCCAGCATTGCTCCTACCTGACCATGCAATGTAGAAGGTAACTGATTCAACGCTTGATAATCTAAAACTAAAAGCAAATCAATATCATCTGGCTCTGGTTTTTCCGTAGTAAATGAACCATCTATCCAAACTTCGCTAAAACATTTTATTTGCAGGTTAATGTCGCGAATGAATTTCATATACTGTATATATTTACAGTATAAATCATTTCGGCGCAATGACTTTGGAAAGCTATCAACACATAAACGCTTCAGTCCGTCGTCATCAAAATCATGGAAACCCGCGGTAAGTAACGGGGGAAAACACAACTTTTGCATGCATTGCCTTGCTGTAAGTATTTACGTTTTTGTGTAGTGTCGAGTTTTTGATCTAAGTGCTATTTTCGTATGCATCGTGAAAAATGTACCTTGCTTGTTAGGCACACGATAAAAAATTCATATTAGACTAACTATTTGAAAGTAAACATATTATTCTGGTTCACTTCTAATTCTACGCCCCATGTACTTCGCGTATAGTTCGTCGAGCTCTTTCAATCGCAGAGATACGATCCGCAACATGTTCTGTTGTTCTTCATCTGGCAGTTGGCGGTAGAGCTCCAGCAGGCGCTGTTCGTCAGGCTTAAGGCCATCCTTCTCTCCAACATCCTCACCAAGTAGCCAGGGGACGGATACCCCAGCAGCATCAGCAACAGCTAATGCTGAATTTTTGCTGATAACCCCTTTTTTAAACCAGCCATTTACGGATTGCGGAGTAATCCCTGCAACCCTTGCCATATCAGATTTTGTCATTCCCCGCTGCGTCAGTTCTGTCAAACGCTCGATGAGAATCGGGTTAAGTATTTTTTTCTCAGCCATATCAAAAGAATAAGCCTTTTGCTTATAAAATAAAATTCGCCTAAGACTTGATTTATGTTTAAGTCTAAGGCTTAATTTGTTCGTGTATCTTTTGGAGACAATGATGAACGGATTAGAGAAAGCTATCAAAAAAGCAGGTAATGCCAGCAATCTTGCAGCATTACTGGGCATAAAGCCCATGTCGGTGAGCCGCTGGAAGACGCGTTATAAAGGTGCTGTTCCTCCGGACCGCGTATTACCGATTTTCAGGGTTACAGGTATTACACCACATGAACTTCGACCAGATTTGTATCCCAACCCTACGGATGGATTACCAGCTCAGGAAGCGAGGGCATAACCATGCAGTCACTGTCACTTCATCAAAATAGCGGATATCAATCGGCGGCGATGATAAATCGCAATCAACCTGTCTCGATAGATAAACATGACCAGATCCGCGATGCCGTTCGTGCGTGGGCGGGTGTAGATGGTCAGGATGTCGTTTCTGCTCTGATTGTCGAAGAATACAGGGCGCAGGGTGGTGACGAGATTACTTTCCCTGACGACCTCAGCCGACAGCGTCAGAAGCTTTTCCGCTTCCTCGATAACCATTTCAACAGCGAACGTTACCGCGAGAATGTTCGCCAATTGACTCCGGCAATTCTTGCTGTTCTGCCGCTCGAGTTCCGCAGCCGCCTACTACCAGAAGACAACATTATGGCCCGTCTGGCTCGACTGGAGAAAGAAACCAGCGAAGCAAAAATTGCAGTCGCAATGGATGCACCACGTCATCAGAAGCTTAAGGAGTTGAGCGAAGGGATTGTCGAGATGTTCCGCGTTGACCCTGGCTTAACCGGACCGCTGATAGAAATGGTGCAGATGATGCTGGGGGCTGTATGACCGGAGCAAAAATGGCGAAAGCCGCGGTGGGCGAACACCAACGGCTTTCAGGTGCAATTCGTTATGGACTCATTGCGAGGAAATTATGTCAGAAAAATCAGCCTTCAGAAAGATAGATGGGCCGCCACTTTAGCCATTAAGAGGTTTTTATGCGTGATTACGCAACCGTTGCGCCTCAGTTCTGGCTTGGAAAAACAGGCCGAGAACTGAGGAAACAAGGCGCGGAGGCGCAGGTGGTCTCGTTCTATCTGATGACCTCGCCACACGCAAACATGCTCGGGTTGTATTACCTGCCAATTCTGTACATAGCCCATGAAACGGGTCTGGGCTTGGAAGGGGCTTTGAAGGGGCTAAAAAGCTCCATTGAAGCGGGATTTTGTAGCTATGACGAGGACACTGAGATGGTTTGGGTGCATGAAATGGCCGCTTATCAGGTTGGTCGATCGCTGAAGCCAGGGGATAACCGCTGTGCTGGTGTCAGGAATGAATATATGTCATTACCTGAAAACCCTTTTTTATCATCATTTTATGAACGCTATAAAACAGATTTTCACCTTAATTTTAAACGTGAATCGCGCCAAATTTCTGAAGGGGCTTCAAAGGGGCTACGAAGCCAAGATCAGGAACAGGATCAGGAACAAGATCAGGATAAAGATATTTTGGGGCATGGCTCGGCCATTCCCCGGGGGAGAAATACTTACCCGGATGATTTTGAACTGGCGTGGCAGGAATACCCCAAACGCGCTGGTGGTAACAGCAAGGCTGATGCGTTCAAAGCCTGGACTGCACGGATTAAATCCGGCGCAACAGTGCAGGAGCTTACTGATGGTGTTCGGCGATACGCGGATTACGTAACTGCCGCTGGGAAACTTAACACCGAGTATGTGAAACAGGCATCCACGTTTTTTGGCCCCTCAAAGCACTACGAAGAGTCGTGGTCTTTCGCGGCGCCAGATGGAAAAAGGGATCCGAACAAAATTTCTCAGCCAGATAAAGCGATTCCGACCGGATTCAGGGGGTAGCGATGAAAAACATGGTTGGTACAGGAAGTGCGCTTGAGCGCCTAAAAAAACTCATTCCACCAGGCGTTCAGCCGAAGTTCACCAGCGCGGCAGAACTGCTGGCATGGCAGAGGGAAGAAGGCCTGAAGCGGTGTGAAGAACTGGACAGGCTGAACCAGAAAGCCCGGACAGAGAAAATTTTCGGTCGCTCAGGAATTCAAAGCCTGCACCGCAGCTGCACGTTCGCGAATTATCAGGTTTCCGGGGAAGGTCAGCGCAAAGCCTTCACGATGGCAAAGAGCTACGCACAAAATTTCGGCGCTGGGTTCGCAAGTTTCGTGTTTAGCGGTGGTCCGGGTACCGGGAAAAACCATCTCGCTGCGGCAATCGGAAATCATCTGCTTTCTGGTGGGCATAGCGTGCTGGTCGTCACTATCCCAGACCTGATGCTGCGCGTTCGCGAATGCTACGACGGTGGTCAGTCAGAGGCAGCATTGCTGGGTGACCTCTGCAAAGTCGATCTGCTGGTGCTGGATGAAGTCGGAATCCAGCGTGGTAGCAACGGCGAGAAAGTCATTCTGAATCAGATTATCGACCGTCGCTTGTCGTCGATGCGTCCGGTAGGGATCCTGACGAACCTCAACCACGAAGAACTTCTCGGAGCGTTGGGCGCGCGGGTTATCGACCGTCTCCAGATGGATGGCGGAATGTGGGTGAACTTTGACTGGGGCAGCTATCGCAAGAACGTTAGCCATCTCCGGATCGTTAAATAACTTCGAGGGCAAATCACTATGGCAAGCAAATCACTGTGGGCAATCGTTGATTTTCTTCAGGCTAACCAGACCGTAACGCCGCGTCAGGTTCAGAATCTTCTAGGATGCGACTGCAAGAAGGCACACAACCTGCTGCTTCACCTGGTACGCAGAGCGGTAGTTATTCGCGCTGGCGATCCGCATCACCCGGTCTACATGCTTCAGCCCGGTGGCGAGCAGAATATCAAGCAACTCAAATCGAGCATGAGAAAAAACGTGGTCGCATCAGTATGCCGCACAAGTCCGGCGATGCAGCGGGTTCTGGCGTTTTACGGGAGAACATCAGTATGACCGACAGCACTACGATTCTTGATATGTGCTGCGGCTCCCGCATGTTCTGGTTCAACAAGCAGGACACCCGCGCCGTGTTCACTGATACCGAGCGATGATCGCAGCAGCACCGCAGCAGGAGGTGAAGTGATGCCTTGCCAATTCGACGCGATTATCGGAATCTAGTATTTTGTGCTCATCGATAGTCAATTAAAAATCTGATCTCCGCCATAAAAACGACGAAGTTCAGCTTGTGAGTGTTAAAGCATGGTATTCGAATTTATTAAACAACATTCAGAGATAGTCATTTCCGGGCTTTCAGTCGCCGCCGCTATTGCCTCTGCTTGGGCTGCCATTGCGAGTAGAGATACAGCAGCAAAAGCACTAAAAATTCAAAGAAGAATGAGTACTTACGAGCTATTAAAGTCGACCGCTGAGAAAGCCAATTCATACTCAAAGGGTAAGAAAGGGGCTGAGTGGGATTATTATGATGCCGCCAATATTGTTCGATCTTTAAGCCTAGCAATGAGTAGTATCCAAAACCATGTGGAAAGCGATAAGCAAAGTGACATTCAGGAGCTAAAGCAATTCTTCATTAGTCAATTAAATATGGAGCTTTTTGAAGAGCTAAACTATCAAATAGGGCCAGATTCCTTATTTGCGACGAGGGAGGTAACAAGTATGATTAATGAACTTTATAGGTCATGGGTGAGTGTTATTTCCTTTTTTAACTTTCTAGTTGTTACAGATGATGACCTGCAAGACTAAAATCAGCGATATTGATTTCCCGTAATCAACCAGCCACAATTACCTCACCAGAGCCTAAACAACTCTGGTGATTTCTGTGCATTTACATACGGCCACAATCTGAACTCTTAACCTTGTCACAGATGGAGAAATGCACCTGCGATTTTCTGCATTCAGCGAGTTACGTTAAGGAAGTCGTGTGGCCATTCTCAGAAGACTGCATGGCTTATCGCATCATCGATATTGGCATGCCCATGCTGCAACCACATGAGCTTTACAGCGCGCAGGGCTTCCCTGAGTGATACACCATCGACCATGACTATCGGGGGAAAAGTATGCGAAGGACAAGTAGGTCGCATGCTACGGTACTGCGGTCCCTCCGCCGTTGCCTGAGGTGCTGGTGCGTGCTAATTTGCCGGAACTATGCCAGTCGAAACAAATTGCCGCTTAAGTCAAGTTAATAGGCTGTAATGACATAAAGCAATTTGACTAAATGTGAGCCATGATATCTTCTTGGCTCTTTTTGTTAAGGCCCGATAAAAATGAAAATGATGATAGCAGCGGTAGCTTTGGTTTCTCCGTTGATGGCTAATGCTGAATACACCCCATTTGATAAACAGCAACCCATAAATTTTGAATGTCAGACTGGCGTTAAAATTCATGTTGTTGATAAAAAGCACGTTGTAATCAATGGGGATTTTGACGCCGAAGTCCTTGAAATTAGTGCAGATAGACTTCAGGCACAGGGAGGGCATGGGGATACTCTCCTTACAACTAATATAGATTTAAGGTTTATGGGGGGAGGATATTATTCTCTGTTAGTGACTGAAATGGATTACACAGATGCACAAGGCCCATGGAATGCTAAAGTCTTGGGGGTGAACGCTCTCATATGCACACGGACGGAATAAGGATTCAATATGCCCGGTCATAACATCGCAGCAAAATCGAAAGAAGAGCAGGACAAGGTTAACGTCGACCTGGCTGCTTCCGGCGTTGCATTCAAAGAGTGGCTAGAACAGTTTGTACCCATTGAGGAGGTTGCAAGCATGCAACCTTCCTATTTGCAAGATTTTTTCAAGGAAAGGTTAAGCTTCTACCGAGATAAACTTCCTCAAAAACGCCAATGGGAAAGCGGATTCCCTCCAAGAGGACTGCCAGTATTGGCATTTGTAAACAGAGTTTATGAACTGGCTATGTACAAGACCGAAGGCTGGTTTTACCTCGATGATGGTAGATTTGATAAAAAAGCGGAAGTCGATCCTAAATACTGGATGACGTTGCCCCCATATCCCTCCCGCTAGGATATCCATTATCTTACTGTCGAAAAGCCCGCTTTTGCGGGGTTTTTCTTGTCTGGACAGTTTTGCCAATCTGATTTAGTAAATTCCGAACACTCGGAAAAACTTAGTGTATACAAAGGCATGGCTTTGGCGAAAAGTGCTATTAACCACTTGAATATGAGGTTCAATAGGTATACTGTATAAATATACAGTGCATTGATGTAGAGGGAATTATGAAGATAGAACTTACCATCAACAAATCAAAAGACCTGCCGCACGGCGCCATACCCGCACTTGAGAAAGAGTTGCTTAAACGACTTCAAAATCAGTATGAAAATTGTTCTCTGGTTATCCGCAGGGCTGGCGGCGATAGCCTGACTGTTTTCGGTGGCGATAAAGGCGATAAAACGAAGGTGGAGGAAATCCTGCAGGAAACGTGGGAAAGCGCCGACGACTGGTTTTACTGAACTTGGGTTAGCCGGCGCGCAGATAACAGAATACCGAAAATGTGTATCCCTTTGATGCTGTTGCCGACAATTTTTAACCACGTCTGTGTCGATTGAAGGGAGAATAAAAAGTGAGTAATTCAGCATTGCAGGCATCAGATGATCATTGGTACGACCTTGTCAGACGTTCTGATGGTTGTGTTATGTTTAGCTTTCCTTCATCTGGCAGGTATCTGATTTATCGCGTTAATGGAATGGTATCAATGCGACCTTTGCTCGATGATGAAGAAGTCTTTACTCCCAATGGTTTTGTGCAATTTATCCGCCGTCTCGGCTACCGGGTAACTCCACCTTCTGATAATATGAAATCAACGGTCTGAACAACCGTAACCTACTGCGCTACGGAGAGAAACCATGGCGCACGAACTACAACTCATCAAGCAGTCATCAGGAATCCTGATCCCCGCGACGCCGGAGACCAGCGATATTCTGCAATCAAAAATCAAACTCGGTGCCGTGCTGGTAGCCGAATTTTGCCAGGTGAGGAATCCCGCATTCCATCGCCGTTTTTTTGCGCTCCTGAATCTCGGTTTCGAATACTGGGAACCAACCGGCGGGGCGATATCTTCCAACGAACGTAAATTGGTGACCGGGTACGCTAAATTCCTTGCCTCATTCGGGGGGAGTGAAGCTGCTCTCCTGGATGCCGCCGAGCAATATCTTGACCGTATCGCCGATAAGCGCGCCGGCAGTATCAGTATCTGCAAATCCTATGACGCGTATCGCGCATGGGTGATCGTCGAGTCTGGCCATTACGACGCTATTCAGCTCCCTGATGGAACTCTTCGTAAACACCCCCGCAGCATTGCCTTCGCCAATATGGACGAAACCGAGTTCCAGCAGCTGTACAAATCCGCGCTCGATGTTCTGTGGCGCTGGGTATTGTCCCGGGCATTCAAGGACCAGCGTGAAGCGGAAAACGCCGCATCGCAACTCATGAGCTTTGCGGGGTGATGGCGATGAAATTTTCCTGGTTTCACCATCACGAATGCACAACCGAGCAGGCCGACGAACTGATTGCCAGTTACCGCCGCCGCGGCGCCACGGTCGAACGCAGTCTGAATCGCGACAACATCACTTGGACTGTCAGCGCAAAATTGCCTGAATGCGAGCATCCGGCGCGCACACCAAGAACCTTTCGCCAAAAGGTCTGGGGGTGATTATGGCTAAGCTACCACGCTGCAAGTGCGCCAGCGCTGTCGGCAAAGAGCAGACCAGAAAAGCGCGGGAGGCCGCGCAACGTAAGGATTCTGCCAAACAGCGTGCAGCTGAGAAGAAAGAGCGAGCCGCCTGGCGCAAGCGAAAAGCCGTCAGGAAGTATTACAGCGCACTGCGTCGCGAGTTAATTAAGAGCAGGGAGGCGGCATGACACCAGAACTGAACGAGATCATTCGCGTTCGCTGGCAGCGATTGCGCTTATACCATTTCCCCGGCTCTGTGCTGACGGACTACCGGATACTGAAGAACTACATCAAAACCATAGGCGGTGCTGTATGAACACTCAATTTCTCGAATACGTGCGCCAGCAGCTGATGGTGGCCACCGCCGATTTAAGTGGTGCGACGAAAGGGCAGTTGATGGCGTGGCTTGAGAATGCACAGTTCGATACGGGAACGTTTAAACGTAAAAAGCCTCGAGTGCTGGATGAAGTGACCGGGAAAATGATTACGCTGGATAATCCACCAATACCGGGCAAACAATCGCATGCCAAGGGTTCACATATCCCTCTGGTGCAGCCGGTTGAATATTCCACCGCATCGTGGCGCCGTGCTCTGATGTCACTCGAAGAGCACCAGAAGGCCTGGTTGCTGTGGAGCTACAGCGAAAACACCGGTTGGGACAATCAGGTCGCCATAACACGCTGGGCTTGGGAGCAGTTCAGCCAACAGTTGGAAGGGAAGCGAGTAGCGAAGAAGACGATAGACCGTTTACGCCAGCTAATCTGGCTTGCTGCACAGGATGTGAAAGTGGAATTGGCGGGGCGCAATACATACGAGTTCCAGCAGTTGGCGAAATTGGTAGGGGTATCAAAGCCAACTTGGACTGAAACCTACCTCCCGCACTGGCTGGCGATGAAACAAGAATTCGTGCACCTTGATAATCAGGCGCTCCTTTCTGTTTCGCGATCACGTTCACAACAAAAGTCGACAAATTTGGATGTAAGTCTTGCAAAACCGAACTGAAATGGATATGTTTCGTGTAAATCTGATATTGTGCCATTGTTGTATGCACTGGCAGTAAATGAGTTTTCAAGCCTGAGGTTGACGCCTTGGGCTTTTTTATTTGAATGTAGACAAGCGGTAAAGCACTCAAGCCATAATTGAATTCTCGCTGGCTAAATCCCTGCCAGACGCGTCAAGTCTAAGTTCACTTCGAGGTATCAAAGGTAGTTGTCAATTTGATATATTTCGCTTCAAAGAAGTTGAGAAATGGATTAATGATAATGAGGTTGCCAACAAAGGTAGAGCTGATTTCATTCTGCTTCGTAGTCATTTGGGTTATCTGGTGTGCATGGGCAGACAAAACAACTCACGACACATACCTTTTTGATGGGGTGCTTTATAAGTCAGTTATTGTGGGGACTTCCTTCGTGATAGGAGTTTTCATTGCTTGGCGTGTGTACCTAAGTAATAAGTTCTCAACAGGTCTGGTTAAGAGGCTTTTTGGCGTTTGTCTCACCGTTATGATGTACCTGACTTTTACCTTTTGGAACGTTCCAGAGTTAATAATGATCTCATCAGCTAATAAGCATGTGAGTGACAATTACCGATTCAAAATGAGATACCCCACGCAATCTGGAGGAAAAACCAGGTCATGTAAGGCTCATGTTATCTACTATGACACATATCTGAAGCGTGAAATCGCACTCTGTCACTGGGATTATGCTCCATCTTTTTTCTATACGGATTATATTCGAGTATATAAGCTGATTTCAGGTATGGGCGGGCAGATTATTTATCACGAAGCCGTTCATTGAGAAAATCCTATTTAAAGTTTAGAGGTCGCCATATGGCGACCCTTTTCATACACACAGCGCCATCCGAAGAATCGGATGTGAGGCTCTAAGGCCAGGATGTGCACCTTGGACAGCAAACATTGAGTTTGTTGTGGTTTCTTGCAACGCTGCATCATCTGCTCCGTTCTATACTGTTTGCTTAGTATTGCGGAGGAATGTATGAAAGAAGGGTATTACTGGATTCAGCATGTAGGCATTGTACAGGTAGCGTATTACACGAATGACACTGTTGATGATCTGGAAACGGGTAAAACAATCACAGGTGTCTGGCATCTGACCAGAGGCGATGACATTTGCCATAACGGTGAGGCAGAGATTCTGGATGGTCCTCTTACTCCACCGTTGTAAACAATCCTTTCACAGGAAAGTCTACAGAAGTAATTTTTTATCAAATACTTAATAATGAATCTGTTTATGTTTCGGTAAGAGCTTTAGTGATTAGAGTTGATAGAGCCTCTAGTTGGATAGCAAGCTGGATACTTAACCAGACATATCCATGAACGGCACTTTCCATGACTTCATCACTTTCATTAGCCAGTAAAAGGCTATGCAACTCTTTTGTGATTTCATAAAGACGTTCGCTGTTTGATGCTATTGGAGAAGGGTTGCCTTCATGCAGCGCATGAGCCAGAGTGCACAGCGTGTTTCGAGTCATTTGTTCCATATCGGAAAGTGTATGAGAGTTCAACATCAGAAACCGGCTACCGCGCGATGCCCAGTGGGCATTTATCTGAAATTTTTGGGCTGCTATCATATCTCGGGTTATTGACTGAATATCCTCAAGCAGACTCTTTGCAATCTTTGTTTCTTTATTCACTGGTGTAATCAGACCGCGCATTTTGACTACATTAGTTAACGCACGTGTTTGAAGCCCGGTCATTCTGGGCTGGTTCAGAACGTTTCGTGAGACCCCTGCTGAAGTGATTTTTAAGTAATCAGCAAGAAAGTCAGCAAGTTGGATACGCCAGTTAATGAATGCTCTTTGGGGATAAATACTGGTAAACAGCATAGCCAAAATACATCCCAAAATAATATTGGTGCTTCGCCATAATGCTGTCTGTAAGTCCCCGGCAGGAGCGCTGCTGACTACGGCAAGCGTTATCCCAACAAGTAATGCAGCATACGGGCGTTTACTCATGGCCAGGTAGCCGCAAAGGAAAGCAGCGCATCCACACCAGAGCATCATCAGAGTAAGAGAGTACATTTCAATATGTAATGCAATGATCCCCAGAATCGCACCACCTACTGTTCCTGCCATTCGCTCAAGTGCTCTGGGGATAACGTTACCCATGTAGCTTACAGGTCCCATGACGACTACGAGTGTAATCAGGGGCCACGAGTGGTCTGGCAAATTCAACATTCTTATCAATAAGAACGTAATAACGAACGCTACAGCAATTCGTATCCCATGCACTATACGGTAGTTGCGGTAGATCTTTAGTTCTAATGGACTTATCGGTTTGTTCCGTTTAACGGAAAAAATGTTCTTTTTCATTGTTTAAAGTCTTTAACAAAGAGCAAACGATAAAGAATATTCAGGTATACACTGAAAAAAACAGGGAGTCTTACTTTTTTAAATTATAAAACTGATGTGTGCTATTAAAAATGTTTAGTTGTTAATTAATTGCTAATTCGGTGATGAGAAATGAGAGACCTGTAATTCCAGTTTGCTTTTGGATTTATGATTCTGGTAATAAGTAGTTTAGAATGTTTTGAGTTAACACCTGACTTAAATTCAACTTGTTGACTTTGAAGGTTATTAAATTATTGTGTAGTTCCTTGTAACTGATTAGCATGATTTAGATGGCGTGCTTTTTCCTGTAGATACAAAGATCACGCAAACCTGGTTCGATAGTGCCTCTACACTTTTTATATCAGTAACAGTATCGGGGTTAAACGTATGATGAGTAAATACAAAGTTGCAGCTCTGGTGAGTACAGTCTCAATTGTCGCGCTGTTTTGGGGTGGGGCATTAATCCTGGGTTTGTTTCATTCACTACATCATATGTGGATGTAGCCACTGTTGGGTGGCGACATTGCACCATCTTGATAACATACAGGGCTATTGTTAACTCACATTTAGATGTGGCTGATATTCTATTAATAACGCATGTGCGTTAATGAGCTTAGGTCAGGCCAAAGCTCATGTCATATAATTTCTGGCCCCATTAGATGAAAGCTTTACATAACCTGTTGATGTGCTATCGAAAGGCAACTATGTAAGCAGCAAATGCAAGCGCGAGAAATATCCAGTATTGAGAATGATAATGGAAAAGCTTGGGCATAAATATCCTCCACAGATATGGTAAATAATTAATGCCATATATAAATGTCAACAACAAACAAAAAATCATGGTCATTGATTGTTTAATTATTTCATATTGTTTCAGTGATGCGCTATGACAGTGCGTTTGCACCAGTATTGGGATTTTTGCATTGTTATGGTGAGAGTAGTGCCTGGCATGTTTTAAAACTCGATCAACCTAATGTTATAGAATTATTACTCCACGCTGCCATATGACAACTTTTTTATTTCAGGTTAACGGATATCGTCCATTGAGTTCATTGCTGATAAATCAAGCCCATGGAGCCAGTCCCTTTTAATCTCACATTGAGCCATCCGAACTATCGGAGGTGAGGCTATGACTAGGATGTGCGCAATGGACAGCAAACATTGAGTTGTGATTTCTTGCAACGCTGCATAATCTGCTCCGATCTTTACTACCTGCTTAGTATCACGGAGGAATGTATGAAAGAAGGGTATTACTGGATTCAGCATATAGGTGTTGTTCAGGTGGCGTATTACACGAACGACACTGTTGATGATCTGGAAACAGGTAAAATAATCACCGATGTCTGGCATCTGACCAGAGGCGATGACATTTGTCATAACTGAGAGGCAGAGGTGCTTGAAGGTCCTCTCACTCCACCAATGTAAGAATTACGCACACATCTGGGCTGCCGATAGCTACCAGTTATATTTAGTGCTCGCGAAACTCAGTCCGTGAAACCTGAATCTTTCGAAATCAAAGTGATATTTGTTTGCAGGCTTCTCTTTTCGGATCTAGAGTTATAGAGCATTTAGTAAAAGCTCTCGTTTTGAAGTAGTTACGATGAATCCCCCTAAGCGGAGGGGTGAAATTGACAGTAAACAATGTCAGGGAGTGATATGCAAAGTGCTCACGGATCATGGTTTGTCAGCCAAAGGTCCACCGGGAGGCACCCGGCATCGTGTTAACACTTCAGTAGTGCAAAATGCTTCTTTTTTGGCCCATTCAATGGAATGGGCCTTTTTCGTTACAATTGATTGATGTGCTTTTAGCCACCTGGATATCAGCTAAGTGTGAGCTTTCTTATCGAACTACCAGTACAGGGCAACAGGCGTGTCGAACAACTGCAGCTGCATTCGACCCTAAGAGGTAGGTTGTAATATCTGGACGATGTGAGGCAATAATGATTAAGTCAGCATCGATCGCTTTAGCAAGATTAAGTATTTGATCTTTTGGTGCCCCGGACACAGCATGTGTTTGTATTTTCTCCGCAGGTATTTTGAATTGCTTTACGATCTCATCCAGTTTCAATAGCGCAGCGTGCTGAAAGTCTTTTAATTTTGGCATTTCGGCTGAATATGCCAGTCCCAATGATGAGTAGTAAGGTAGTGTAGGTACCACCGTTAAAAAGTGCACTCTGGCAGTATTCAATACAGAATGAGCCTGCACGTAGGGGATAACCTGCCGTGTTAAGTCAGTCTCAGAAATATCAATTGGTACTAAAATAGAGTTGTACATTTTAGCCCTCCTGTTCGTTTTTTGTTCGCCCACAAGTTTAGTATCCGGGACATAAAAAAATGTGTCCTGGCGGGCAGAACTTGCGAATTGGCACCTTCATACTATTTGTGCATTCATAGCTAATGAATCCGGGGGACATATTGTTCAAGAATCAAAATTGCTTGAAGCCCCACTAACGTCCAGAGCTGTATACAACCGAACTTATTTCGAGGCTGCCGCATGGCGGCCTTTTTCATTTCAGGTTCACGGGAATCATCCGCTACGTGCTTTGTTGATAAATCCAGCCCGTGAAGCCTGACCCTTTAATCACACACAGCGCCATCCGAAAAATCGGAGGTGAGGCTATGACCAGAATGAGCACCATTTACAGCAGACTTTCATATGGAACAGGAACCACGCTGACCGGCTGCGGTGTATCAGCGAAGGCATATGCCGAAACAGCTAAAACAGCAAAAGAGGTGTCCTGGATGTTGGCCGACAGAATTGCAGGGTTAAGCCTGAGCGACTGGGCAATTATTGTCGGTATCGCATGCACTGTTATCACCTGTGCAGTGAACTGGTATTACAGGAAAAAGGAAAGGGAGGATCGGCGCAATGGCTATGCCACCAAAGCTGAAGAATAAACTGAGCGCAGCGGTCGTTAGTTTGATTCTTGCGGGGGCTTCCGCTCCTGTGATTCTCGATCAGTTTCTGGATGAGAAAGAGGGTAACAGCCTGACAGCATATCGCGACGGCGGTGGAATCTGGACAATTTGCCGTGGCGCCACGATGGTTGATGGCAAACCAGTAGTTCAGGGCATGAAGCTTTCTGCTGAGAAATGTGTCCAGGTAAACGCCATCGAACGCGACAAGGCGCTGGCGTGGGTTGAGCGAAATATCAAGGTACCACTGACCGAACCACAGAAAGTCGGGATTGCGTCTTTCTGCCCTTATAACATAGGCCCCGGAAAGTGTTTCCCGTCCACATTCTATAAGCGAATAAATGCCGGAGACCGTAAAGGCGCCTGTGAAGCGATCCGCTGGTGGATTAAAGACGGCGGTCTCGACTGTCGTCTGACCAAAGGCCAGAAAAATGGGTGCTATGGGCAGGTCGAGCGGCGCGATCAAGAAAGCGCGCTGGCGTGCTGGGGGATAGACCAGTGAGCCTGCGCTATCAATTCATTGCAATTTTGCTGTTGGTGGCCGTTGCATTCAGCGCGGGTAGTGTATGGAGCAGCCGCGGTTGGGAAAAAAAGTGGGCGGAACGCGATAGCGCAGAATCATCGCAAACAGAGAACGCGCAGACCGCAGCACGCATGATTGAACAAGGGCGTTTAATTGCCCGTGATGAGGCTGTAAAAGATGCACAAGCACAAGCCGCTAAATCTGCTGCTACTGCTGCTGGCCTGTCTGCCACTGTTAGCCAGCTGCAGCAGCAAGCCAAAAAACTTGCCACCCGCCTGGACGCCGCAAAGCACCCCGCAGATCTTGCCGCTGCCGTCAGAAGCAAAACAACCGACGCAGACGCCGGAATGCTCGCCGACATGCTCGGACGCCTTGCAGAAGAAGCTAAACGTTATGCTGGAATCGCTGACGAACGCTACCGGGCCGGAATGACGTGTGAGCGCATTTACGACTCGGTGAGGATTTCAGGAAGTGTTATTGGGGAAAGTAGTAAATTTCCGGAAAAAACTCACTTTCTTCCATGACATTAAACAACCAGTGTCTACACTGAGTGAGGGTCTGTAATTTGTTAGATTGTGATGGCAGTGGTGAATCCCCCTAAGCGGTGGGGCTAGGTCAAAGTAGTTAGCGGGTTGTGGATAGCAAAATGCGCTCTGGTATGGACCTGAACGGAGCACCGGGAGGCACCCGGCACCATTGTCTTTAGCGGTATAAAGAGTAACAACTCGAAAACGAATGCAGCCTTGATGCCTACCTGAGATTGAGTATCTGACCAGTTCTGTCCGAACTGGTTTTTTTTTCGTAATTATGCTGAGTCAGTTATCCTGCAAAAAGAAAAAGCCTTCTGATAACTGAGCTCTCAGAAGGCTCTGGATGATTAATTTATCAATAACTTATGGCGACAGAGAGTGGTTGTTCACTTGTCTGAAAATTCCCTTCTGAATCTAATCCAGAGTAACCCAGAAGGGATGCCAGAAGGCAACATGTCACAAGGAACTGATACATAATAGTTAGATCCTCAGAGCCTGCTTTAACTTTTAGGAATCATTAGTTTCTTTATTCATTACGCGAAATTAACGTGGGCTGCTTATTGCCATCGCATTGAAATCCTTACCGGGAAGCTAATTTTCTGATTTATTACATTGCCCCCATGCCGAGTTTGATTTTGTAGATAAGTTTTTCAGTAAGCGACAGGCCTTCTGCAATGTTGGTATCAATAACTGCAATCCCGTATTCGCTTATTGATTCAAGAAGCCCTTCGTAGGTATGAATCAGTTCCTGGAGGTTGCGTATTACTTTTCTGTCGTGCGTAGTGGGCAAGTGATGGCTGGCAGTTGCCTGATTAACAATCCACTCAAGGTTGCTCTTAATTTTTACGACATCATTGTAGCTATACATATTTCATGGACTTAAATCCTCATTTCAAGATTTTTTTTGAGAAAAATACTATCAACGCTTCATAGGATGAAGCTGGTGAATAACGTTCTGAAATTATATTAATTCAGAGGTGTTAATGACTAAACTTGGAAGGGGTGAGCTGTAGAAGCGGTTCCTGTCTGATTATGCTGTTACTTGCATACCCCTAAAGGATGATGTGATGCTTTTAATCTCAATTATGCAACTGATGGCTCAGATTTCAAGAAATCTGCCAAAACGTTTACAAAAATAAAAGTTCAACAGCATTATGAAGAGCGAATTAGTGCGTCTCAACATTAATAATACAATAGTAATTATTTGATAGGGATAGTTCGGATCCTCTTGGTGATTCTGAACATCGAGGAGACGGCGACCGTGCAAATTCTCGCTATTTATGAATATTCTCCGCTATTTGCCGTTTCCGTTTTTCTCTCCGATACAACACAATTTGTATCCAACAAACAGGACGATGCCGATGCCAGCACGCGCTAAACGCCCATGCCGACACAAAGGGTGTGCGGCAATCACCAATGATGTCAGCGGATATTGTGACCAACACCGACAGCAGCATGCTGGTGACGGCTGGCGGAATTATCAGTCAGGAAAGAGTCGGCAAGAACGTGGATACGGGCGACTCTGGGAAATTAAACGAGCGCGTATCCTTCAGCGTGATAAATACCTGTGTCAGAACCATCGCCGACAGAAGATAGCTAAGAAAGCGACCAGCGTTGACCACATCATCCCAAAAGCTCATGGCGGTACTGATGACGATTCCAATCTTGAGTCGTTGTGCTGGGAATGCCACAGAGCGAAGACGGCAAGAGAGCGTATTCGATGATAATATTCACTGCTGTAATGCATAAGAACAGTTTCTACATTCATGCAGATACCCGGAAGGAATTTTGGGTGTTTTTAAGTAAAACACTGGGATGGGGCAAATTTGAGTTAATTCGCCCCTCTGACGAGTTTAGCCCTACTGGAGGGTTGTTTGAATTAGTCGAAGTGCGTTCGGCAGATTCAGAACCCCCTGAGTCAGTAACTGTAGGGTCAAATGTTTTATGGCGTCTCCCGGAAGCTCTCGGAGTTTTGAAATCAACCCCTTCTTCTGATCTTCAGATATATTTGCGACACGGATTATATCCTCAAGAGCAACAATCGTGTCATTGTGTAACCGAACGGTTTGAACCTTAAGGATCGCACTTAAGCCGCCATCATCAAGAAGAAAATCAATTCCTTTCTCTGTAATGTTGCAGTATGAGGCGTTGAAGATAAAATCAACACCAGCCATGGTTTCGCTACGTACGAAGGGTGTAGAAACAAGACCATGCATTTCAAGATATAACATGCATGCACGCCACAAAGTGATCATAGTTGTCAAACTTCTCAATGAGCGCTCGCTCCTGTGCCCTGTTTAAATAGTTAGGAGCACAATCTATAAGGGCGTTGAGGATTTCAAGTTGTAAGGCTCTATCATATTTTCTAGTTTTATCCATTTCTTAGACTCCATTGTTTATTTATTGAGATTACCTCAAGACACTTTGCTGAACATCCTGATGGATGACCAGTATCTGCCTTTTGCATGGTTTCTCGCTGCCATCTTCAAGGGGGAGGGGGGGAGCAAATCCCTTACCCCTTTCGCGCTTCAGGACTGCCGCCTGAAGGCCATTTTTGCACGTCATAAATAAGGATCTTTTTTCCGGTAGGTTTCACCTATTAAAAGAGGAGTTATGGCTGGTGGAATTCGATCGTCTGGAGGGGGGAGAAAACCCATCTTACCCGCCGGGCAAAAAAGTAAATTAACCCGAATTGCACCTCCTGCAGAGTTAATGGGGGAGGCTGCTATAAGAATGTGGAAGACCCAGAGCAAAATCCTGATCGAAAGAGGCGTATTTGAACTTGAAGATGCCCCCTTACTTTTAGCCTACTGCAATGCCTTCCATCTCATGCTTGAAGCTGAAAAATTACTGGCTTCAGGGCTGACAACTGAAAGTGAAATGGGAGGATTAAAAAAACATCCTGCAGTTAACGTCCGAAATGATTCAGTTTCCCAGATTGCCCGTCTGGGCTCACTTCTGGGGTTAGATCCGCTCAGCCGTATCAGAATGACCAGTGGCAGAAATGCTCCTGACGATGACGGGAATGAATTTGATGAGTTTGACTGATGGCTACATATCCGAACGTCAATGCAGCGAACCAGTATGCAAGAGATGTTGTTGGCGGGAAGATCCTTGCTTGTCAGTTAACTGTGCTTGCCTGTCAACGACACCTTGATGATTTGGAACGTGCGAAGGATCCTGCCTGGCCTTACCGGTTTGATAAAAACAAGGCCGAGCGATTTTTGCGCTTTGCTCAGAAGATGCCTCATACGGCTGGTGAATGGGCCAGGAAGAAACTACGCATAGAATTTGAGCCCTGGCAAAAGTTTGCTCTTGGTGTGCCATTTGGTTGGGTTAATAAGAAGTCCGGATTCCGCCGTTTTTCTGAAATATATATTGAGGTTCCCAGGAAAAATGGGAAGTCTGCAATTGCAGCTGCCGTTGGTAATTATATGTTTTGCGCTGATGGAGAACATGGTGCAGAAGTGTACTGTGGCGCCACTACAGAAAAACAGGCCTGGAAAGTCTTCTCTCCCGCTCTACAAATGGTAAAAAAACTCCCTGCATTGCGACAAAAATACTCAGTCAAACCCTGGGCAAAGAAAATGACCCGTCCGGATGGCTCTGTTTTTGCGCCAGTCATCGGCGATCCTGGTGACGGCGATTCCCCTTCATGTGCAATTATTGATGAATATCATGAGCACCAAACAGATGCTCTTTATACGACTATGACAACAGGAATGGGGGCAAGGGAACAACCTATCACTCTGATCATTACAACTGCGGGTTATGACATTACTTCTCCGTGTTATGAGAAACGTGCTCAGGTGGTGGAAATTCTGCGCCGGAATCGGGTGGGAGAAGAAAACGAAACGATTTTCGGTATTATTTACGGTCTTGATGATGATGACGACTGGACAAAACCTGAAGCATTAATCAAAGCAAATCCAAACTTTGGCATTTCCGTAAAAGAACACTTCCTGCGCGCAAAGCAATTGCTTGGAATATCTAACCCCAGCCAGACGAACAAAATTCTTACCAAGCATTTTAACCGGTGGGTAAGTGCCAAGACGGTTTTCTATGATCTGCAAAAATGGATGGCTGCAGCGGACAATAGTCTCAAGTTGTCTGATTTCGCCGATGAAGATTGCTGGTTGGGGATAGATCTTGCGTCCAAGGTTGATCTGAATGCGGTCGTACCAGTATTCAGACGGGAAGTGGATGGTATTACGCATTTCTACTGTGTCAGTCCGATGTTCTGGGTGCCTGAAGATACGGTTTACTCACCAGATCCCACATTGAAAACCACTTCTGACCGCTATCAGTCATTTGTTAAACAAGAGGTTCTGATACCGACAGAAGGTGCTGAAGTGGACTATCGGCTTATTTTTGAGTCAATCCTTCAATTACGTCAGCGTGTAAAAATCGTTCAGTGTCCTATTGATCCTTACGGTGCAACATCATTACGACACATGCTTGAAGAGGAGGGGCTGGAGCCAGTTGAGATCAGGCAAAACTTCACCAACATGAGTGACCCTATGCGTGAAATTGAGGCCGCGCTGGCATCAGGACGTTTTCATCATGACGGCAACCCTATCATGAACTGGTGCATCCAGAATGTTATTGGGCGTTATTTGCCTGGAAGCGATGATATTGTCCGCCCCGACAAGGAGGGGAAGCAAAATAAAATTGATGGTGCTGTAGGATTACTTATGGGGATCGGACGGGCCATGCTGAACAGTACAGTAAGTAAATCGGCTTATGATGAGGAAGATATTACATGTTAATCACAGTCCTGAGTTTTATTCTCGGCCTCGTTGGAGTCGGCTTATTGTCGACCGGTGCCTGGCTTATTTCACCCTCCGTCGGATTTATTACTGGCGGTTTGATTTGTCTGCTGTGGTCGTTTTTAATTGCGAGATCCTTATCTACAGGATTTCACAAACCAGGGGGTGAGTAATGTTTATCCCCCAGATGTTTCGGGGTAAATCGCGATCAGGAAGTGGATTCTGGGAAACCATGCTGGGAGGAGTGAGTTCGAGTCAGAGTAAGGCTGGGATAATCATAACTCCTGAAACTGCGATGGCATTATCAGCTGTTCGGGCATGTGTAACTCTTCTGGCTGAATCTGTAGCGCAACTGCCGTGTGAGCTTTACAGACGAGGTGCTAACGGAGCCCGTAAGCGAGCTACTGACCACCCCGTTTATGATCTTTTACATTCCCAGCCTAATAAAAAGGACACCTCTTTCGAGTATTTTGAGCAACAACAGGGCTTGTTAGGGCTGGAGGGCAATTGTTACTCGATTATCGACAGGGACGGGAAAGGTTTCCCGAGGGAATTAATCCCGGTTAATCCCAAAAAAGTCATCGTCCTGAAAGGGCCAGACGGGATGCCCTATTATGAACTCCCCGAAATTGGCGAAACGTTGCCAATGCGCATGATTCATCATGTGAAAGTATTTTCGCTCGACGGTTATATCGGCAGTTCTCCAATCCAGACAAATGCGGATGTACTTGGGTTAAACCTGGCTGTGGAGGAACATGCTGCTCAGGTTTTTCGTCGAGGTACGACGATGAGCGGTGTTATTGAGCGTCCAAAAGAAGCTGCGACAATCAAAAACCAGGATGCAATAGACAGACTGCTGGCAAAGTGGACGGACAGGTATTCCGGCGTCAGGAACGCATTCTCTGTTGCATTGCTTCAGGAAGGGATGAGCTACAAACAGCTATCTCAGGATAATGAGAAAGCGCAGTTGTTACAGTCCCGTCAATGGGGCGTGGAGGAAGTGTGCCGGCTCTATAAAATCCCGCCTCATATGGTGCAGATGCTGGCGAAAGCCACAAATAACAACATTGAGCATCAGGGGCTGCAGTTTGTGATGTACACGCTGTTGGCCTGGCTGAAGCGTCATGAAGGCGCATTAATGCGCGATCTGCTTTTACCCAGCGAGCGCGGTGATCTGTACATTGAATTCAATGTTTCTGGCCTGCTGCGCGGGGATCAGAAGTCACGCTATGAATCTTATGCCTTAGGCCGCCAGTGGGGCTGGTTATCGGTTAACGACATTCGCCGCATGGAGAACCTTCCACCCATCGCCGGAGGGGATAAATACCTGACGCCTCTGAATATGGTCGACAGTAAACAAATCTTACCTGGCGATAACACGCCAACAACAAAACAACTGGCAGAAATCAACACTATTCTGTCCAGAAACTGAATATCACCCGCAGTGCGGGCTGACCTGGTAAACATCATGACAAAAAATTTAATTAATCTGCCGCATCTGGCGGCTATGGTCTTTGGTGTTCCACATTACGTGACACGACAGACAATGGATTCTGTAAAAGCTGTGCTGGTTCCCCGTATTCAGGGATTATCAGAAGGGGCTGGAATTCACATGACACAGGATCCTGATAACAATCAGGCGCCAGATTTGGTTCAACCAACTGCTGGAATGGCTGTTATTCCTGTTCACGGCATTCTGGTTCCACGTCGTGGGCAAATTACTGCAATGTGTTCTGAACTTACCAGCTATGAGCGCATACGTAGCCAGGTGCATGCTGCATTAAATGACCCTTCCATCAGTGAAATTGTTCTGGATATAAATTCTGGTGGTGGTGCGGCGGTTGGATGCAAGGAACTGGCCGATTATATTTTCCAGTCACGTCAAACTAAGCCTATTACTGCAATTGTGAACTACAGCGCCTATTCTGCGGCTTACTTTATCGCTTCGGCCTGCAGCAAAATTGTAGTCAGCCAGACCAGTGGAGTCGGCTCGATTGGAGTGATCATGGAACACCTGGATACTTCCAGGATGGAAGAGCAAATGGGGTTAACATTCACCACGATTTTTCGGGGAGATAACAAAAATAACGGTACACAACATGAGCCACTGAGTGAAGACGCTCGGGGAATGTTCCAGAGGATGATTGACGATATGTACGAGACGTTTATTACCTCTGTAGCGGAATACCGGAATCTTGCCCCTCAGACGGTGATTAACACGCAGGCCGGAATCTATTTCGGCGCTGATGCCATTTCTGCTGGTCTTGCCGATGAAGTTTCGGATCCTCAGTCCGCAATTAATGCCATTGCGGCAAAGTACAAACAACCTCAACAAACCACTTCCATAAAGTTGCAGGCAGCCGCGATGGACCTGCAAACCAGAATGTAACCCGGCGCTAACGCGTCATTACCAGAAAGCAGCCAACAGGCTGCTTTTTTTATGCCAAAAAGAGAGAAAAAACATGGATCATATTGAAGAATTGCGTCGTGAACGTGCGGGTATTAATCAGAAGGTTCAGGTACTGGCGGCAGTAGAAACTGGTGGCGGTACGCTGACAGCGGAGCAGTTAACCGAATTTGCCAGCCTGCAGCAGCAGTTCACGGATATCAGCGCCAAGATTGAGCGTCTGGAAGCGGCTGAACGTGCTGCAGCGCTTGTCGCCAAACCGGTTAAAGCCACACAGCAGGCTCCTGGTATCAGCATTAAGGCAGAGCCAAAGCAATATACCGGCGCAGGCATGACCCGTCTGGTGATGTCGATTGCGGCAGCACAGGGTAATGTCCAGGACGCTGCAAAATTTGCAGCTGAAGAACTGAATGACCAGTCTGTCTCGATGGCCATCAACACTGCCGCCGCGTCAGGTGGCGTTCTTATTCCGCAAAACCTGCACAGCGAGGTGATCGAACTGCTGCGCGATCGCACTATCGTTCGTAAGCTGGGCGCGCGCTCCATTCCGCTGCCGAACGGCAATATGGCGCTGCCGCGTCTGGCCGGTGGTGCGACGGCGAGCTACACCGGGGAAGGCAAGGATGCGAAAGTATCAGAAGCCCGCTTTGATGATGTGAAACTCACTGCGAAAACTATGATTGCGATGGTGCCAATCTCCAACCAGCTGATTGGTCGTGCTGGCTACAACGTAGAGCAGCTGGTCTTGCAGGATATTCTGACCGCGATTTCTGTTCGTGAAGATAAAGCCTTTATGCGCGATGACGGTACCGGTGATACGCCTGTCGGTATGAAAGCGCGGGCAACTGAGTGGAACCGCCTGCTGCCGTGGGAAGCTGCTGCAGAGGTTAATCTGCAGACGATTGATACCTATCTCGACAGCATCATCCTGATGGCTATGGACGGCAACAGCAACATGATCAGCTGCGGCTGGGGTATGTCGAACCGTACCTACATGAAACTGTTCGGTCTGCGCGACGGTAACGGTAACAAGGTCTACCCGGAAATGGCGCAGGGGATCCTGAAGGGATTTCAGATTCAGCGTACCAGCGCTATCCCGGCAAACCTCGGTGACGCAGGCAAAGAGTCGGAAATTTACTTCGCTGACTTTAATGATGTGGTTATCGGTGAAGACGGCAACATGAAGGTGTCGTTCTCGCAGGAAGCCTCCTACCAGGACGGGGATGGCAATCTGGTTTCCGCGTTCTCCCGTAACCAGTCGTTGATCCGCGTGGTGACGGAGCACGATATCGGCTTCCGTCATCCGGAAGGTCTTGTTCTCGGGACAAAAGTGCTGTTTTAACCGGTCCTGCACTCTGTGCGACCACGGTCGCACAGCGTAAAAGCACGTAATTCCCCAGGCCCGCAGCAGCGGGTTTTTTCTTTTCAGGAGCAAAACGATGACGACGAAAGCGGCAAAAGCAGCGGCAGCGGCGGCTGCAGCCGGTGATGTGAAAAAGCCGGATGAACTGACGCCGGAAAATACAGTGGACGGGGATGGCGGTCAGAATACTGCAGCGGGTTCAGGTGATACAGGTGTTGATCTGACCGGAAGTGAAACAAACGGGGCCACGGGCCTGACGGGAGCAGAAGTGGCGCGGAAAGCGGTTTTTTTCCTGGGACCCTATCATCGTTATTCACGCGGTGATACGGCCTGTTTTGATGCTGAGTACGCAGAGAAACTGGTTGAACGCCATATTGCGGTATGGCCAGAAGATGCGGAAAAGGTGCTGAGTCCCCGCAAGGGAGCCGATGACCATGATACTGACATTGGATGATGTGAAAACCCAGCTCCGTCTGGAGCCGGATTTCACGGAGCATGACGACATGCTCACTAAAATGGTGGCGGCAGCGCAGAAGAGTATTGAGCGTGACTACTACTGCAAACTGGTGGGAAGCGATGACGAACTGCAGGCGCTGCCGGAAGGGGTACGCGGTTTTGTGGCGGATGAAGATATCCAGCTGGCCATGCAGTATCTGGTCGGGGATGCGTATCTGAATGGTTTCACTGGTCAGTGGCTGGAGACGGCTGCGGTCCGGCACCTTCTTTTCCCGTTGCAGGAGAACACGGTATGAGCCTGAAGCCGGAAGAAATGACCTGTCGTCTTTCGATTGGGTATATGCAATCCGGCCGGGGGCCGCTGGGTGAACATCTGCCGGAACAACTGGTCGCGACCGGGAAAGCTTGGGCGAAGCGCGAGCTGGTATCGGGCAGAAAGGTCCGCACACTGGATCAACAGCAGGTTGTTGAAACGTGTCTTTTTACCACTCATCCGAACCTGAATATTGATATCGACTGGAAAATAACGACGTCTGACCGGGTTTATACCGTTCGTAACGTCGAACGTCTTGCGGACCGCATCATCATCACAGGGGAGGCAGACGCACGTCATGATCGAGCTGGCATTAAAGACAGCACTTGAACGCCTGACCGGGCTGGATGTTTATCCTCTGCTCCTGCCTGATGAGCTGCAGGAGGGGATTACTTACCAGTGTATTTCCGATCCGGAGCTGTACGCCGGACTGTTGCGCACAGGTCTGATTGCGGGCCGCTTCCAGATAGCGATTCATCTGCTTAATGACTACACCCGCCTGTTACAGCTGGATAAGAAAATCAGCGCGGAATGGACCGCTATCGTGCATGGCCAGCTGGAGGGTTTTCCCGTGCAGAATGTGGTCCGTGGTGGAATACAGCAGAGTAAAACGGTGCTGACCAGCGGCAATATTCAGTACCGGCTCGTGCGGGATTTTACCTTTCACTACCGGGACGCCTCACCATGATCACTATGGACGTAAAAGGGCTGGACGAGCTGGAGCGGCAGCTTACTGCGCTCGGTGAAAAGGTCGGCACGAAGGTGTTACGTGATGCAGGGCGTGAGGCGCTGAAAGTGGTGGAAGAAGACATGAAACAACATGCCGGCTTCGACGAGGCGTCCTCTGCAGAGCATATGCGTGATTCCATCAAAATTCGCTCCTCCACCCGGAAAGGTCGCGGAAATACGGTGGTCATCCTTCGGGTTGGCCCCAGCAAAAAGCATTACATGAAAGCGCTGGCCCAGGAGTTCGGTACGGTTAAACAGGTTGCCGATCCGTTCATCCGTCCGGCACTGGATTACAACGTCCAGAAGGTTCTGCGCATTCTGACCGTAGAAATCCGCAATGGCATTCAGAACAGGTAGCAACCGCTGCCCACTATTTAAGAGAGAATCATTATGGCTGATGAAAATAACACGCCAAAATCATCCCCTGAGTACGCAATGCTTCCTGCCGGGACGGTGGTGAAGTTCGGCGAGGTGGGGGCCGCTGTGGCGGCGCTCAAACCCCTGATTAACTGTAAGGCGCTGGGCGCGACAGGTCAGACGGGAGGATTTGTCGACTGTACCACCCTGCTGGACAAGAGTAAGCAGTCAATATCCGACCTTCCGGAAGGGCCGGAGAAATCGCTGGGATTCATTGACGACCCGGGAAACGAGGATTTCACCGCGTTCCTCAATGCTGCAGAACAGCGTAAGACCGTTCAGTTTTATATTGAGCTGCCGAACAAACGAACGGCCTCAATGATCCTCGCGCTTTCAGGCTGGCAGATGAACGAAATCACAGCGCCTGCCAGTGAAGTTATCCAGATTACAGTGCAGGGTAAGCAAAACAACATTAAATGGGGGATCGCCGCCCCGGCGCCAGATGCCGGAGCGTAATCCGTTTCCCGTAACACACCGCCTCCGGGCGGTTTTTTTTCGTCTGAAAAACAGGATACACCATGTCTGAATTTAGCCTCTCCGCACTGAAAAATGCACTGCTCAAAACGAAATCCACGCCGACTGAAACTGAAATTTTAGGCACAAAGGTTTACCTGCGTCGGCTGACGGCGGCTGAGCTTATTGATCATGAAGATGCACTCATTGAGGCGCAGACCTCAGGCAATGCCCGCATGGCGTCTGAGCTGAGCGTACAGATTGTTATCGACAGCCTGGTTCAGCCTGACGGCTCGCCGATTAAAGCCAAAGACAAACCCACGGCGAAGGAGCTGCTGGCGGCACACGATAATGTTGTGCTTCTGGATGCCATCGATAAAGTGAAAAAGCACGCCATCGGTAAGCTGGAAACCGCCGAAAAAAACTGAGTGACTCGCCCTGGCTGGAGCTGATTTTCTGGCTGGCCGACCGCTGGGGCGAGCCTGACCCGTCAAAAATTGCGGCGCTTCCGGCTGACACGCTTTTCCACTGGCGTGCTTTCTTCCTAAAACAGGGCATTTTCAAAAAGCCTTCGCCAGAAGGTTCTGACAATAACCCGCCCCCTGTTAAATCACCCGCAGCAGCGAACCAGAGTCTGGATGCGCAGTGTGCGGCAGTCATGAAGGTATTAATGTAATGGGTGACGTTGCCTCTCTTGCCGTTGGGCTGCATCTGAATGCAGCGAACTTTAAATCGCAGCTGATGAGCGCCTACGGCAGCGCTGAGAGTCAGTCACGCCAGTTTAACCGCAATGCCCGGGCTGATGCGAAAAAGACGGAGGATGCCTATAAGCGTGTTTCTGCTTCGGTATCAGGGCTGGCTGGCAGGCTGGCAGGTTTTGCCGGGGCGGGGTTATCGCTGGGCACCATTATCAGCACCACGCGGCAGTACAGCCAGTCGTTGTCGGATTTGCAGGCTATCACCGGTGCCACCAGTGCGCAGATGAAACTGTACGATCAGGCGGCGCAGGAAATGGGCCGCACAACGGAATACAGCGCATCACAGGCCGCCGAGGCCATTAAACTGATGGCTTCGGCAAAGCCTGAACTGCTGAGTACCTCTGCGGGGCTGACAGCGGCGACCAAAAGCGCGTTAACGCTGGCCCAGGCGGCAGGGACCACGCTTCCGGATGCCACCCGAACGCTGGCCCTGTCATTAAACCAGTTTGGGGCGGGAGCCAGTGAAGCCGACCGGTATATCAACGTGCTGGCTGCTGGCGCGAAATTTGGCTCATCGGAGATAGCCGATACTGCTGCCGCGATTAAAAATGGCGGGGTGGCAGCGGCACAGGCTGGCGTGGGTTTTGAAACCCTCAATGCTGCCATACAGGTACTGGCAGAGCGCGAGGTGAAAGGCGGCGAGGCCGGGACCGCGCTGCGTAACGTGATCCTGAATCTGGAGAAGGGAACCGATAAAACCCTGAAGCCTTCTGTTGTCGGGCTGAGCCAGGCGCTGGAGAACCTGGCGGGAAAAAACCTGTCAACCAGGCAGGCCGTAAAGCTGTTCGGGGTGGAAAACCTCAGCGCGGCATCCATCCTGGTGCAGAACCGCGAAAAGGTGGAGTCGCTGACCGCCGCCCTGACCGGTACGCAGACCGCGCATGAGCAGGCCGAAATCAGGGTAAATAACCTGAACGGCGATCTTCTCAGCCTGACTTCGGCTTTTGAAGGTCTGATTATTAAGGTAGGACAGAGCGGAAACGGCCCGCTGCGCAGTGGTGTTCAGACCGTTACCGATGCCATTAATGGCCTGACGGATAATTTTAATACGGTCGCCAACGTTGCGCTGTATACGCTGATTCCTGTTCTGGCGACAAAACTGACGGCAGGTATCAGGGGGAACATCGGTGCCTGGGTTGAGCAGCAGCAGGCAGTCAGGGCCAGCGCGATGGCGCAGGCCGATATGGCGCGCAAAACGCTGGAAAGTACCGCTGCCACGCTGGCGCAGAATAACGCAGAATTCGGGCGTTATCGGGAGATGGAGAAAAGCGCCAGACAATTTGGCCTTAACGTGAGTTACCAGAGCGAGTTTAACCGCTTAATCCGGCAGGAAACCGAGCAGACACTACTCTCCACCCAGGCAAAGAGCCAGCTGAATGCTGCCAATAAACAGCTTTCCGTTTCAGCCCGCGCAGTCTCTGCAGCAGTAGGTATGGCCAGAGGGGCGCTGGCACTGGTGGGCGGTCCGGTGGGGGCGGCGATGCTTGCCGGTTCGGCGTTGCTCTATTTCCATAATCAGGCGAAGAATGCCCGTCAGTCAGCGATTGACCTGAAAAATGCTGTTGTTGAGACGAATGAAGAGCTAAAAAAACTGTCGCTTAACCAGCTCAACGTGAAGCAGCTGGACATTGATGAACAGTTTGAGAATCAGGTTATTCAGCGAAATAAACTGATTAAAGAAATTCAGGATGCGGAAAGCCGTATTGATGGCTTGAGTGGCTTCGATCCGTTCGGACAACTTAAAGGCGTACAGAATGATAAAACCCGCTACAAAGGGGATCTGGATGCCGTTGAGCAGGGGTAAAACTCCTCAAAGAACGGCAAAAAATTGTCAGAGAGGCGATAGAACAGGCTAAATCAGGGAAAACCGATCCCACGCCGAAGCCGGATAAACCAGGGAATGAAACAGGGAGCGATAAACCTGATACCCCCTGGACCGGGGAAGGCGGGGATACAGGTAAGGGGCAAAAGGCGAAGGTTAACCAGTATGAGCAACTGCGGCGTGAAATCGAAGCGGCGCATGCCTCCAGTCTCGGACGAATCAACCTGCAGGAGCAGGAAAGCGCCAGAAAACTCCTTGAAGCCGCCCGCGCTGACGGAGCCAGCGAGGCCGATATTCAGAAGACGCTTCTGCTGAATGCTGAAAACTATCAGAAACAGCGCCTCGAACTGGCAGAACAGTATGCGCCAGCCAGAGCAACTCTTACAAAAGAGCGCGAAGCGAGCCAGGAGCTGAAGTCGCTCCTGGATGCCCGTCTTCTGGATGAAAAGGAATACCAGACGGCCAGAATCACGCTGGCACAAAGTACGGCCCGCGAACTGTTACAGGCACAGGCAGCGGCAATGTCTGCCCCTCTGATTGATATCGCCGGGACGGTTGATCCGCTGGCAGAACTGCGCAATCAACTGGCCGAGCGTCAGTCACTGCTGCAGGCTTTTTACCAGAACGATGCGATCAACAAAGAGCAGTACGAACTGCTGAAGCAAAAGGCGGATAAGGATTCTGCGGATGCGCAGTACCAGACGGCGGTGGAGCTGTATAAGTCGCAGGGAAACCTGAACAGCCTCGCCATCGGTCTGATGGAAACAACCCAGGAGCGAACCTCCAACATGCTGACCGGCATGCTGAACGGTACACAGACACTCCGGGACGGGATGATCGGGTTATTTTCCTCCCTGACACAGTCGGTGATTAAAAACCTTGTCGATATGGCAGCGCAGGCGCTGATTACCAACACCATCCTGAAATCCATTATGGGTATCGGCGGCAGTCTTTTTGGTGGTGCAGCCAGCGCGAGTACCGGCACGGCCATCAGCAGTTATGGAAGCAATTTTAGCTTTAATGCGAAAGGCGGTGTTAATGACTCACCTTCATTAAGTGCCTACAGTAACGGCATCTATGACAGCCCGACCCTGTTTGCTTTTGCAAAGGGGGCAGGCGTGTTTGGTGAAGCAGGTCCGGAAGCCATTATGCCTCTGGCAAAAACGACTGACGGTACGCTGGGTGTCAGGGCGCTGGGTGAGCCGGGTTCCTCTGGTAGTGGTATGAATGGTGGGATTGTTTATTCACCTGAGTATCACATTATTATTCAGAATGACGGGCAAAACGGGCAGATAGGGCCGCAGGCATCGCAGATGCTGGTCAAAATGGTCGACACGCGTGTCATGAGCATCCTGAGAACTCAGGGCCGCGATGGCGGCATGCTGGCGGGAGGATAAGTGAAAACCTTTCATTGGGTACCCAGGGAGGGGATGCCGTCTTCTGTTTCCCCTTCGGTGACAACCATTAAATTGGGGGATGGCTACGAGCAACGTCGCCCGACCGGACTCAACCATCAGTTAATTAACTTCCAGCCTGTTTTCCGTATCACGTCGGACAATTCCCGCACCGCACTTGAAGCGTTCCTGACCGAGCACGGAGGATATAAAGCCTTTCTGTGGCGACCGCCAAAATACAACCGCACGATAAAAGTTGTCTGCCGGGAGTGGTCTGTTACGGACAACGTCACGTATTCCGATTTCAGCTGTAAATTTGAGCAGGTTATTGCTTAAGGACCCTTATGCAGGATATACCTCAGAACACCCTCAACGAAACCACGAAAACCGAGCAGTCGGCCCGCATTGATTTGTGGGAAATCGACCTGACGGCCTTTGGTGGCCAGCGTTACTATTTTTCAAATGAAGCGAACGAGAAGGGCGAGCCGGTCACCTGGCAGGGCCGGAAGTATGACGTTTACCCGATACAGGGAACCGGATTCGACCTGGTGGGGAAAGGAACTTCCGCCCGCCCGACGCTGGCAGTGTCGAACCTGTTTGGCATGGTTACGGGACTTGCGGCAGATATGCAGAGCCTGGTCGGGGCCACGGTGGTAAGGCATGTGGTATACGCCCGTTTTCTCGATGCGGTGAACTTTACAGGCGGCAATCCGGAGGCCGATCCGGAACAGGAAGTGGTCAGTCGCTGGAGGATAGAACAGTTATCCGAACTGAAAGCCACCACGGCGACTTTTGTGCTGGCCACACCGACCGAAACGGACGGCAGCGTGTTTCCGGCGCGGATCATGCTGGCTGATGTCTGCAACTGGACCTACCGTTCTGATGAGTGTGGCTATGCCGGTCCGCCTGTGGCGGATGAGTTTGACAAGCCCACGGCAGACCCGGAAAAAGATGCCTGCAGTAAATGCCGAACTGGCTGCGAGCTGCGTAATAACCTGCCGCGCATCGGCTGTTTCCTCTCCATTAACCGTCTTTCCTGATGGATATACCCATGAAAAAAACACTCCTGGCGCATGCTGCTGCGTGTGCGCCAGCTGAATCGTGCGGCTGGGTGGTGAACACGACTGCCGGGGAGCGGTATTTTCCCTGCCAGAATCTTTCCTCTGAACCGACCCATTATTTCCGTATGGATCCGGCAGATTACATTCAGGCGCAGTCGGCGGGTGATGTGGTGGCCCTGGTACACAGCCATCCCGATGGCCTGCCGTTCCTCAGCGATGTTGATCGCCGCCTGCAGGTGCAAAGTGGCCTGCCGTGGTGGCTGGTCTGCGATGACCGGATATACAAATTTCGCTGCATGCCTTTTCTCACCGGGCGGGCATTTGAGCATGGCGTGACGGACTGTTACACCCTGTTCCGCGATGCGTACCATCTGGCCGGTATTGAGATGCCGGATTTTGCGCGGGGGGAGGACTGGTGGAAGCAGGGAGATAATCTCTATCTGGATAATCTGGAGGCGACCGGTTTTTACCGCGTGAATGCCGCAGAGGCACAGCCCGGAGACATTCTGATTTGTTGTTTTGGTTCATCGGTTGCCAACCATGCCGCGATTTACTGCGGCGACGGCGAACTGTTACACCATATTCCTGACCAGCTCAGTAAACGCGAGAGGTATACCGACAAATGGCAACGCCGCACACACTCAATCTGGCGACACCAGGCATGGCACGAATCTGCCTTCACGGGGATTTACAACGATTTGGCCGCCGCTTCAGCCTCAGTATAAAAACGGGGGCCGAGGCCATTTACGCGCTGGCCATGCAGATACCGGGCTTCCGGCAGAAAATGAATGATGGCTGGTATCAGATACGCATCGCCGGTCAGGATGTGGATGAAGCCAGCGTGTCAGCCCGTCTGCATGAGTCACTGCCGGACGGGGCCATTATTCATATTGTCCCGCGTATGGCAGGGGCAAAATCCGGTGGTCTGTTTCAGGTTGTATTGGGTGCCGTGGCAATCGGCGCGTCCTTTTTTACGGCAGGCACTTCAATGGCAGCCTGGGGAGCGGCGCTATCTGCCGGTGGTATTTCGGTATCCTCAGTTCTGTTTTCTATGGGGGCGGCCATGATGCTGGGTGGAGTGGCGCAGATGCTGACGCCGCAGGCAAAAATCCCCTCGTCCCGGCAGACCGATAACGGCAAACAGAACACCTATTTTTCATCACTGGACAACATGGTGGCACAGGGTAATGCCCTGCCGGTGTTGTACGGTGAAATGCTGGTCGGCTCCCGCACGATCTCCCAGGAAATCAGCACACGGGATGAAGGTGGCGGGGGGCAGGTGGTGATAATCGGTCGCTGACTTACTACAGCATATTTGTATTTACATAGAACCGCCTCCGGGCGGTTTTGTCGTTTCAGAGGGAACAGATTATGGGTAAGGGTGGTGGCAGCAGTAAAACACCGCATGAGGCTCCTGACGACCTGAAATCCAGTCAGATGCTGACGGTAGTTGATGCCATCTGCGAGGGACCGATTGAAGGTCCTGTGGACGGGCTAAAAAGTGTCAGAATTAACAAAACGCCGGTCCTCGACAGCGACGGTAACGCGATGGTTCACGGTGTCACTGTGGTTTATCGCGTGGGCGAGGATGAGCAGACCGAGATGGAGGGGGTCGAAGACTCCGGCGCTGAAACTCTGCTGGGTGTGGAGGTGAAGAAGTCAGAGCCAGTGACCCGCACCATTACCACCAAAACGCTGGACCGTCTGCGCTTTACCTTTGGTGTGCAGTCGCTGGTCAGCACCAGTACCAAAGGTGACCGCAACCCGACCAGCGTACAGATGCTGATCCAGTTTCGCCGTGACGGGCTGTGGCGAACGGAACGGGATATCACCATTACGGGGAAAACGACCACGCAGTTTCTGGCATCCGTGGTGATTGATGATTTGCCGCCCCGACCGTTTGAAGTACGCATGCAGCGCCTCACTGATGACAGCACGACAGACCTGCTGCAGAACAAAACGGTGTGGTCGGGCTATACCGAAATCATCGATGTGAAACAGTGCTACCCGAACACCGCCGTTATCGGGGTAAAAGTGGATGCGGAGCAGTTTGGCAGCCAGCAGGTCACGCGAAACTATCACCTGCGCGGGCGTATTGTGCCGGTACCATCGAATTACGATCCGTTAAAACGTACATATACCGGGATATGGGACGGTACTTTCAAACCGGCATATACGAACAATCCGGCCTGGTGTGTGCTGGATATGCTGACTCACCCGCGCTATGGCATGGGAAGCCGCATTGGTGTTGCCGATGTGGACAAGTGGGCGCTGTATGCCATTGCACAGTACTGCGATCAGCCTGTTCCTGATGGTTTTGGTGGAACTGAGCCGCGTATCACCTGCAATGCGTATCTGACGGACCAGCGTAAAGCGTGGGACGTGCTGGGGGACTTCTGTTCCCTGATGCGCTGCATGTCGGTCTGGAACGGCAGCACCCTGACGTTTGTGCAGGACCGGCCCGCCGATAAAGTCTGGACCTATACGCAGAGTAATGTGGTGATGCCCGCTGACGGTGCGCCGTTTGTCTACAGCTTCAGTGCTCTGAAAGAGCGCCACAATGCCGCCGAGGTCCGTTACACCGACCCGGACAACGGCTGGGAAACGTCAACCGAACTGGTGGAAAACGATGCTGCCATCCGGCGCTACGGTCGCAACGTTCTGAAGATGGATGCGTTCGCCTGTACCAGCCGTGGGCAGTCGCACCGCGCCGGACTATGGGCCATCACCACCGAATTACTGGAAACGCAGACGGTGGATTTTTCCGTAGGGGCTGAGGGGCTGCGACATGTTCCCGGCGATATCATTGAGGTCTGCGACAGTGATTATGCTGGCGTGACCGTGGGCGGACGTATTCTGTCGGTCGACAGCCTGACGCGCACGCTCACGCTGGACCGTGAGGTGGAGATACCGGCAGGCGGCAATGTGGTGCTGAACCTGGTGGGCAGCAATGGCCAGCCTGTTACCGTCGCAGTTACCGCACATCCGGCTCCGGACCGCGTGACCGTCAGCCAGTTACCCGATGGCGTGGCGGAGTACAGCGTGTGGGGGCTGAAACTGCCGGACCTGCGCCAGCGGCTGTTTCGCTGTGTGGCCATACGGGAAAACGATGACGGCACGTATGCTATTACTGCCGTACAGCATGTTCCGGAGAAAGGATCTATCGTGGACAACGGGGCGACGTTTGATCCGTTGCCGGACACCGGTATCACGAACACGCCGCCTGCCGTGCAGCACCTGACCACAGAGATACTGGCAGAGGATGGTCAGTATCAGGCGCGGGCACGATGGGATACGCCGCGTGTGGTTAAGGGGGTGAACTTTTCACTGCGCCTGACGGTGAAAGCGGAAGATAACAGCGCCCGGCTGGCCAGCAGCCTGACCCTGACCGAAACGGAGCACACCTTCCGTAACCTGACGCCGGGGCGCTACACCCTGACGGTGCGGGCAGTGAACAGTCAGGGCCAGCAGGGGGAACCTGCCAGCACGGATTTCAGCATCGCAGCACCCGCAGTACCGTCTTATGTTGATCTGACACCCGGCTATTTCCAGATAACCGCCACCCCGCGCCAGGAGGTATATGACCCCACGGTGCAGTATGAATTCTGGTTTACAGATACGCAGATTGCCGATATCCGCCAGGTGGAAACCGATGCGCGTTATCTCGGCACCGCGCTGTACTGGATTGCAGCAAACGCGAATATCAAACCCGGCAGGGATTATTACTTCTATATCCGGGCCGTGAACCAGGTCGGGAAATCGGCGTTCGTGGAGGCTAAAGGGCAGGCCAGCAACGATGCGGCGGGTTACCTGGATTTCTTCAAAGGGAAAATCACCGAAAGCCACCTGGGGAAAGAGCTGCTGGAGAAGGTGGAGCTGACGGAAGACAACGCCAGCAGGCTGGATCAGTTTTCGGAAGAATGGCAGGACGCGAACGGCAAATGGAATGCCATGTGGGGTGTGAAGATAGAGCAGACCAAAGACGGGAAGCACTATGTGGCTGGTCTGGGCCTGAGCATGGAAGACACGGAAGAAGGGAAGGTAAGCCAGTTCTTGGTGGCAGCAAACCGTATCGCGTTTATCGACCCGGCAAACGGCAATGAGACCCCGATGTTTGTGGCTCAGGGTAATCAGATATTTATGAACGAGGTGTTCCTCAAATATCTGACAGCGCCGAGCATCACCAGCGGCGGGAACCCGCCGACCTTTACGCTGACGCCTGACGGCAAACTGACTGCCCGTAATGCGGATATCAGCGGCCATATCAGCGCGAATTCTGGTGCTCTCAACAATGTGACGATTGAGGAAAACTGCACCATAAAGGGGACGCTCCGGGCCGAGCGTATTCTTGGGGATATTGTTAAGGCAGCGGGCAGGGAGTTTCCTTACTTCATAACCAGTAACGGTGAAAAACGGTACGCCAGCGGGACACTGACAGTCGTGATTGAAGATGACCAGTCTTTTGACCGACAGGTTTCCATTCCTGGGATTACCTTTCAGGGTGCAGCGTATGACAGCCAGACCAGTAATGACGTATGGGATGACTGTACGCTGACTGTCAGGAAAAACGGGGTGGAGATATACAAGCAGACAAGCAGAGGTGTACCGGCCGTTTTTACGCGAACACTGGATATGCCTGCCGGGAGCGGACGGATGACGCTGAGTTTCAGCGTCAGTACACACGGTAACAGCAGCGGCTATCCATTTTCCCGAATCAGTGACCTGCTGGTTATTGTGACGAAAAAGTCATCAGCCGGGATAACAATAAGTTAATGACAGAAACCGCCTCCGGGCGGTTTTTTTATGGAGGTAGTATGCCGGTACTCATATCAGGCATTCTCAGAGATGGCGCGGGAAAACCCGTACAGGACTGCACCATTCAACTGAGCGCCAGGAAAACCAGCCCGACCGTTGTGGTTGAGGTGACCTCATCCTCGGTTACGGATGCGAATGGCCACTACAGCATTGAGGCTGAACCGGGTTATTACAGTGTGTCACTGCTGCGGGAAGGTTTTCCTCCCGTACTTGCTGGCGACATTTACGTGGCCCCGACCGATGCGCCGGATACCCTGAATGCGTTTCTCGATGCGCCAAAGGATGCGGACCTGCGTCCGGAGGTGATGAAACGCTTTGAGGAAATGGTAAACCGCGTTGTGGATTTGAGCTGTGCAACAGAAAAGGATCGGGAACGCGCCGAACAGGCCGCACAGTCAGCAGCGCAGAGTAATGATGCGGCAGCGTTGTCTGCAACGGCTGCGGCGGAGTCACAGCGACTGGCGGCGTTCTCTGCCGATGCTGCTGATGTGTCTGCCCGATCTGCCGAAGATAATGCCCGGCAGACAGCACAGGACGTTCTGGCCAGTGGTGCAGATGCGGACAGTGCGGCAAAGTCTGCACAGGCAGCGACGGAACAGGCCGGAGTGGCAAAAACTGCCGCTGATACGGCACAGAAATCGCAGCAGGAGGCAGGTGCTTCGGCACAATCTGCAACTGGAAGTGCCGAAAGTGCCGCTTCATCAGCACAAACAGCAGGGGAGCATGCCGGTAATGCAGCCTCATCTGAAAATGCCGCGCGTGAAAGCGCCATCACGGCCACGCAGGCTGCAGAACAGGGGAATAACAGCGCGGCAGCTGCAGCACTAAGTGAGCAGCATGCCAGAGAGTCCAGCAACAAGGCCGCTAAATCAGAGACTGCGGCATCAGCCAGTGCAGAATCGGCATCTTCAAGTGGAGCGTCAGCCCTGCAGTCAGCCAAAACGGCTGAGAACCATAAAAATGAAGCCGCTGAGAGCGCCACCAGAGCCGAACAGGCCAGAGATGATGCCCTGACGCTGCGCGATGTAGCTCAGGAAAATGCCCTGAATGCCCGGAACAGCGCACAGGCTGCTGCTGCCAGTGAGAAAGAAAGTGGACAGGCAAGGGATGAAGCACAGCTTCTTGCTGAACAGGCCAGAAGTGCAGCCTCAAAAGCCGCCGCTGATACCATTAAAGAGATACAGGAAAGTGAAGACCTCAGTGGTCCGCCAGGTCCGCAGGGGCCAGTCGGTGCAAAAGGTGAAAAGGGTGACAAGGGAGACACCGGGTTAACGGGGGCAACAGGACCAATTGGCCCTGCTGGTCCGCAGGGACCGGCAGGTGCAAAAGGCGAAAAGGGTGACAAGGGAGACACCGGGCTAACGGGGGCTAAAGGACCAACAGGCCCTGCAGGTCCGCAGGGGCCGGCAGGTGCAAAAGGTGAAAAGGGTGACAAAGGAGATACCGGGTTAACTGGTGCCAGAGGGGCTACTGGAGCAACTGGCCCTGCAGGTCCGCAGGGACCGGCAGGCGCAAAAGGGGATAAGGGAGATAAAGGGGATACCGGGTTAACTGGACCGCAAGGACCACAGGGGCCTGCAGGCGCTAAGGGTGCAACAGGAGCTACTGGACCACAAGGACCGGCAGGCGCAAAAGGAGCAACAGGCGCTACGGGACCGCAAGGGCCGCAGGGACCAGCAGGTGCACCAGCAGGTGCTCTTCATGCTGTAGGTACGTTTGCGCTGGCATTTTTGGAACCACCCAGAAGTCCTTTGAATCCCGGTGTAAATTTTGCAGGGAGTAGCTTACTGGCGTGTGGAATTCTAACTGACAGCGATCGTAAAGCATCATTTTGTATCTGGGGTATTAACCAAGGATATAGGTTGCCGGGTACATGGCGTTCGTGTGGGATTGTAACCACTTCATCGAATGGTATATCTGGGAATGATTTTCAATATTATGCTGGTCTTTTTCAGCGAATTTCATAGCAGGGGATTGTATGAATATTGAGGACATTCAGGCTCCTGAGTGGGCAAATAAAGACCATACAGCGATTAACTGCAGGGTTAAATTTGCAGAGTTTGATGAGTTTCTGCCGTTCACTGCATGTCAGAATGATACTGAGGAGCATGGACGCCATATCTACAGCGAGCTTGAATCAGGAAAGTACGGACCTGTAGCCCCTTTTATTATGTCTGACAAGATGGTGGAGGATCTACGAAATCAGAAACTGACTGAAATCAGCAACTGGCGGAACGTTCAGGAAAACGCCAACATTATTTTTGAATTCGGTGGCCAGCGGTGGGATGGAGGCAAAGCATCGCAGGAGCGTCTTGCGCCCGTGGTTATGGCTGGTAGTACAGGAAAGTTACCGGAAGGATTCTTCTGGACGGATGCAGATAACAACGATGTTCCCGTAAATTTTGCGTTCCTGCAACAGCTGGAGGCAGCGATGCTGCAGGCAATGGTAATGCACGGCTTCAGAGTTCACGAGCGGCAGAGGCAGATGAAATCGGAGGTAGCGTTACTTACAGATGTTAATGCCATTGCTGGATATCCAGTTGGCTGGAGTGAGAGGAAGTAATGTGCTGGTTCACCTTTCTAAATGTCTAAATTGTATTAGCTCAGATTTGACCTGACACAGCTATGGCACAGACCTGAACCTAATGTGACAGGCAGGTCTGTGCCAGTAGCGAACATAGCAAACTGCTCAGCATGTTAATACTTGAAGGTGGTTCATAACCACGAAAAACATACTTAAGTTTGGCTTGGGGTATCAGTAAAGTTTACAGTTGCTAATTATGGTTATTGGCAAGCAATCGGAGAATAACAGTGGCACGCCGAATTGAGCTACAGGGAATAGCTAATGCTCTTAATGAGAGCTTTGTTAGTCGTAACAACGACTTTAGGGGATACTGGGCTATTGGCCAGTTAAAGTTATTCGCTATCTATAACAATCTAACCACAATGCAGTTTTTTCTTACCCCACCAGAGGCCGACTCCTACTTTGGCCTGCGACATTATATTGTACGTCACTACGCCGACATACTCGGTCACTTGTTAAGAAAGCAACAAATTCCTGACATTTGGGTGAGCGGGGCTAGCATTACGATCGACTTTAACGTAAATCCTAAACGCTCTCAGTTGCATGAACGCTCAGCCTCAGGTGAGCCTTTCCAGTGCTGTTGTCGGATAATTGATGACACTGGCCGCAGTTACTCCTCAATCATTTATGGTAAGTGCAAACCACACTCTACTGCGAAAGAAATGAAATCGACTCGAAAATTCACAATGTAAATAATCAGATGAACGTCCGTTTCTCGCTCAAAGCAGACCTTCAGCTCGTTCGCTTCATCAGGAGCGGATGCAACAAGGTTGGAAACCGCTTTTTGCTCCGCTGTAAATCACACACTGTCACCAAGTAAAATGCAAATGTGTAGTCAAGTAACACGCGATTGAGCAGAAAATCCTTTGTGAGTGGCATCCTTGCCGATTGATTACACTTCTGGCAAGGCATTACGGAGCTCGTTGAAAAACATCCTCATTTTTTCGCTCTCGGTTGAATGGTGTGCTCGCCTGTGATCATTGGGACAAAGTACAACAAGATTAGCCAGTGTATCGGGACCATCTTCGCTCAAAGGCTGAATATGATGCACTTCAGCAAAGAGTGTACCTTTGAGCGTCAGAAATCCCGGTTGGCCGCAATACTCACAAATCCCACGGCTTCTTTTTAACGCCTTCAGTCGCAACCCACTGCTCCTGCGGACTTCTTCTGAATCTTCTACACTGCTGTCATCACGAAAATCACCATGCTGGTCTTCGTAGTGAGTGACATTACCCCGGGTCAGGAATAATGTGCCGGTCAGATCGTCGTAGGCCGCAGACCACCGCTCTGTATCAAGAATGCGCTTGTTCGTATTGCGTACCTTCAACAGCACGTGTACCGGCAATCTCCGACGAATAATCTCCTTATAAATGTCATCGGTTCCCTTCCCCTTCCTGTCTCGGCCCCGAGCCCGGTAGCTGGTCATGTATGTCTCTTCCGGACCGGTCGATATCCGGATATTATCGGTCCATACATTAACCACTGCGATATCACCTTCAAGCCAAGCCCAGCGTTGGTTGTGGTTGGGCGAATTAGCATGTGGCCAGTCATCTAATGACATGCCAGCCATTATCAACAGGTCATAAATCCGTAAGTTTCTTTTCGGAACAGGTAAACTCATCATTGATTCAATTTCTTTAGTTGGTTAATAGATTACTCCGACAATTTTTATTTCTCAGAAAATCGGAAAGTTAACATCACTAAAACGGGTTATTGGTTGGGCTGCATTTCAGATATATTTAAGATAAGACAAACAGACAGAGTGTTTTTTGACTGAACTAGAAGGTGGCTTCGAGCAAGGTGGCAAAACAGGTTCCGATGCTGGTGAAAACCACAAGTTAGAAACTCAGAGTTACAACCAAACTCTGCCAGTTGACGGAGTTTGGTTGGTCATTAAGAAAACATGCGTTGTCAGTCTTTCTGTATTATCAACCGTGAATAGACAGTGGATTTACTCGGATCAGACGAAGATGATGATGCCATCTGATCGCTCACTTGCACAACTTTCCAACCCTGTTTTGCTAGTTCGGGCAGGGTGCCTTTGATCCCTCCACCGCAAGTAAAAACGGTACTGTCATTAACATCATGACGCCCTGTTTCGATCGCGCCAACTTCAGGGGAGCCACAAAAGTGTGCTTCCCCGGCTGCTGCCGATGCACTTAACCCAAGCAGAACTATTACCAGCAACGATTTTTTCATCAGTTTCTCTTCTTCATTATGCTACGTGCCACAATAAGGTAAAGACGGAACTACTAACTCAGATACGGGAAAAACTTAAATGATTCCCAAAGTCCACTATTAAGTGACACCAGCCCAACGGCTATATATGCCAGTGCTGCAATAATAGCGACACTATACAATATTTTTTTCTTTAATTTCTGCCAGAATTTAAATGCCAGAAATGACAGTACAACTATCATCCCAAGTTGAATGAGCAATCGCATTCCCAGGGCTACATCAAAGAGGTAAGCAAACTGAAGAGGGGCAAACAGGATGGAATAAACACTGAAAAGGATCGAGAAAATTATTCTTCCCAGAATTGAGGTAAGCCCACCCGCATATATGAGCATTTGCGAAGCCTGTAGTCCTGGTATTAAGATAACGCCCCATAGCGTAAACCAGATAATAATTAAGGCAAGAACTTTTCGCGCGCCGCTGGCGAAAGCCAGTTGGTCTTCATAAGACATTGACGTAGATGTTGATGTGGGTTGCTGGATACTACCCCATGAGTTGTTAACAGGCTGGTTTGGTTGGCTTGGAGCTTCCCAGGTAGCAGCATTATCAGCGCGCCACTTTTCATCATACTGCTTAAAAGGCTGTTCACTTGTCACATATTTACCGTCGCTATCTCTTCTGACGCTCATTGTTAACCCTCGAATTTTAATTGGTATTATGCTTATTGTTGTACTTAACTGAAATTTTGGTATTCATATATGTAATATAATCATCATAGCGTAACTACAACAAATCAGAAAGTTAAGCGTTAAGTCAAAATAAACCCGCTGCGTATGGCACACCGAGCGAGCATTGGAAATAGCTTCCATCTTGACAGCATCTGGGATAGAGATGGTAGGGTTTTTATCCAGCACTTCAGCACGGATTACACTTACTCCGGTTTCGCTTGCGATCTGATGGCTTAGGAAACATAAAATATCCTACGATAAAAGTTATTTTGTACAGACAGCCAAGGAGAACTAATGGACTACTGCCTGCGTCAGACATTCGAGTTCATTGCCCGGCCCCCTAAGGTATTGGTCTGGCAAGTGCTGCCGGAAGAATGACTATGCAAGTTATCTCGGCTGTTGCTGAATTTGAAAGTTAATTGCGGCATGAACGTGTGTGAGTAAAAACAGCCGGTAAACAGTTTGGACGTCCTTCTGCACTAAATGAAGAGCAGTCAGTTATGGTTACTATATGGAATCACACTGGAGTTAGTATTAGGGCCATCGCACAGGGATCCAATAATACCCGGCAAACCACACTCCGGGTAAAGGGAGGGTAGCAATAACTCTAAGTGCTTGGCTGGACCGGTTGCTATGTGCCAGAAGCGGACGTTGCTAACACTTGAATGTACTCATCCGCGTGGCCCGGTCAGCGCAATATGGCAACTTAAGACGCTGTCGTGACATCAGCTTGTAAAGTAGTATGTGTTCTTCTGCTGTTCACACTTTGGATACTCAATGACATTGCAAGCGACCTGGCTTGAACAGCCTAAGCCCGGTGATGAAAGGGAAGGTGTTTCGATCATCGACGTCAATCCTTTTGGCGCTAATGGAGAAAAGGATCGACGACTGTTAATCAGTAAGGGCGGTGAGCCCATTGTGATTTTACAGTTATATATACGTGCCGATGAGGATGGCTGGCTGATTTCCAGCACCTTTTGTGATTTCCTACTGAATGAATCCCAGGTGGCAATCCTTTGTGGCGACCACTTTCATGTTGTTGAGGTGACCTCACACTCGTTCAGAAGCCATCAACTAGGTGATTACGTTGGCCATATTTATTCAGTTCCTGACATCAATTCTGACAGGCTACATAATCGGGTTCTGGTCACTACTTACAGCCACGTTTTTCTGATGGATATTGCTGCGGGCATTCTCTGGAAATCTAGGCAGTGCGCCATTGATGGCGTGATCATTACATCGATAGAGAATGAGACGGTGCAGGGCCTGGGAGAGTGGGACCCGCCAGGAGGTTGGGAACCTTTTAAGCTCGATCTTAAAACAGGCATCCCGATTTGAAGAAGGGGGGCCTCACAGTCTTCGGCCGGCGCGGACGTTGCATTCCAGCAATTATTGCCCTAAGAGTTAATGTTCGATTGTGATGAGGACAAACACTATGCTCCTGGAGACGCTAAAAAGACTAGAATGCTCTCTTCTTAGCAGCAGGCGGAAAGATCGGGTATGGCTTGAACAGATACTCCACGAAAGATTTAGCGAAATAACACGCTCAGGCGTAGTCGTTGATCGTAATCAGACTATTGAAGCGCTTTTAAGTGAAGATAATGTTCCGGCTATTCTTAGTCGTGATTACCGGCTTATCAGCGTTGGAAATAATTACGCAATATTGCACTACAGAACTGTTAATCCAGATGGCAGTCGTGCAACCCTACGTTCTTCATACTGGGAATATTCTGCGAACGGGCAATGGAAATTGGTATTCCATCAGGGAACGCCAGAGGCAGGGAGCGTATAAATGCCAGATATAATGTCCGCTCCTCGCTCAAAGCAGCCTGTCAGATTTGATTGTGTGCTGCCAGTGAAAACCGTCAGATCAAGTCTGAGTTAATACATCAAAATGCGTGTAACCGCTAATCACTTAATACAACCATCTATGGAGTATCCAACCTGATTTGAAGACTTGGTCGCGGAGTTACTTGTTTACCTCAAAGCCCACGTAAGTGGACACTTGTGCTTCAGTCCTGAACCAGCCACACATCAGCCTCTTCAAACATTTCTTGAACAGTACGGCTTATCTGTTCTTTCTCATGCTTGCTGGCGGCCGGCAGTGTCATCATCGGTTTTACCCGAATATCCGCATAGGGGAAGATTCGGTGAACCCTCCTGGTCAATTCGCCCAGAATGATATCTTTTGCACCGGGCAGCCCATCAAAATTCCTTTTGTCATAAACGAGTTCCACGAACATGCTTTAACTCCTCTTTACTGTGTTTAATGCCAGTATATACTGTATATATAAACAGTATAAATGCGAGTGAGTTTATTATGAAGTTTTATTCACCAGCTGAGTTGCGCCAGATAGTTGCGCTTCCCTTATTTAGTGATCTTGTTCCATGCGGATTTCCCTCCTCGGCGCAGGATTACGTTGAACAACGTATTGATCTCAATGAACTATTAGTTCAACACCCATGTGCAACATACTTCGTGAAGTCATCCGGTGATTCTATGATTGGAGCGGGGATCGGAAATGGCGATTTGCTTGTCGTCGACCGTTCCAGAAAGCCTTTACATGGAGATATTATTATCGCTGCCATCGATGGCGAATTCACGGTTAAACGTCTTCAGTTACATCCAATACTTATGCTTGTTCCTGAAAACAACGCTTATGCACCCATTACGATAAACAGCGAAGATACGCTGGATATCTTTGGGGTGGTGACGTTTATCGTGAAAGCGGCAAGCTGATATGTTTGCTCTGGTTGATGTGAACTCGTTTTATGCCAGTTGCGAGACTGCATTCCGGCCAGATCTGAAAGGCAGGCCGGTAGTTGTTCTGTCAAATAACGATGGCTGCGTTATCGCCCGTAACGCTGAAGCCAAAAGAGCTGGTGTGAAAATGGGTGATCCGTATTTCAAGCAGAAGGACTTATTCCGTCGATATGGCGTTGTTTGTTTCAGCAGCAATTACGAGCTTTATGCAGATATGTCCAGCAGAGTAATGTCCACGCTGGAGGCAATGTCACCCCGCTGCGAAATATATTCAATTGATGAAGCCTTCTGTGACCTGACAGGTGTACGAAACTGCCGGGTTCTGCAGGAATTTGGGCAGGAATTAAAAGATGCCGTTTATCAAAATACGGGTCTGGCGGTTGGCGTTGGTATTGCCCAGACAAAGACGCTGGCGAAACTGGCGAATCATGCAGCCAAAAAATGGCAGAGACAAACGGGTGGGGTGGTGGACTTATCTAACCAGGATCGCCAGCGCAAACTGATGGCTGCACTGCCGGTTGATGAGGTCTGGGGAGTAGGGCGCCGTATCAGCAAAAAGCTGGAGGCTATGGGGATTAAAACGGTTCTGGATCTGGCTGATACCGATATTCGTTTTATCCGGAAGCACTTCAATGTTGTCCTCGAGAGAACGGTGCGCGAACTGCGCGGCGAACCCTGTCTTGAACTGGAGGAATTTGCCCCCGTAAAGCAGGAAATTGTCTGTTCCAGATCATTCGGGGAACGAATTACAGATTATGACGCTATGCGACAGGCCATCTGCAGCTACGCGTCGCGCGCCGCAGAAAAGTTACGTGGAGAGCATCAGTATTGCCGCTTCATATCTACTTTTGTTAAAACGTCACCCTTTGCGCTGAACGAACCGTACTACGGTAACAGCGCGTCGGTTAAGCTGCTCACCCCGACACAGGACAGCCGGGATATCATTGCAGCAGCGACAAGGAGTCTGGATGCAATATGGAAAGACGGACACCGATATCAGAAAGCCGGGGTAATGCTGGGGGACTTCTTCAGTCAGGGCATCGCCCAGTTGAACCTGTTCGATGATAATGCGCCGCGCCGGGGTAGTGAGAAATTGATGGAAGTTCTGGATCATCTGAACGCAAAGGAAGGAAAGGGGGCGCTTTATTTCGCCGGACAGGGGATCCAGCAACAATGGGCTATGAAGAGAGAGATGCTGTCACCACGATACACGACCCGCTATGAGGACCTGCTTCAGGTTAAGTAACAGGCTTAATTAAATCTGCTCCCTGATTTTTCACATTCCCGACGGCACGCGTTACGGCATGCCATATAAATTTATCAGCCGACACGGAACCGTCGGCCGCAATTTCCGCAGCTTCTTTCCCTCCAGTATCCTGCCTCATCCATTCGCGAGCGGCTTCTGGTGAAAGTACCAGAGGCCGCCTGTCGTGAATATCTACCAGCCCTTTGTCGGCTGCAGCTGTCACTATCAGGAAACCTTCTGCTTCATCTCCACGTTCGAATGGTGTGCTGCCGATCGCAGCCATAAAAATCGCCTGACCGTCTGCCCGGTGAATAAAGTAAGGTTGTTTCTTATCGCCTTCCTTTTTCCACTCAAACCATCCATCAGCAAAGCAAATTGCGCGGCCATGCTGCCAGAGTGGTTTAAACATTCTGCTGGTGGCTGCAGTTTCAGACCGTGCGTTAATCAGCGGCGGTTTATCCCACCAACCTGGGGCGTATCCCCAGATAACTGGATCAAGATGCAACTGCTCATCACGTTCGCTCAGAAGCAGAACTTTTGTTCCTGGCGCTACGTTGAATCTTCCGATGGGTTCTGGGTCGTATGGAATATCGCGTTCTGATTCATTAGCGAGCAGGATAAGATAATCTTCACGCGTCATTGACTGTGCAAAGCGTCCACACATAGAAACCTCCAGCCATAGGTCAGACTGAAAGTATAGGGCAGTAAGAAAAAGTGGTGCGCACAGTTAAAGATTTAAAAGGAGCTTGTAAGGTAAATCGGAATGATAGTTTTGTGAATTGAAGAATTCCGAAAGTGAAAAGGATATTTAATCATCGTGTGCTAGCGATCCGAGGGCAACATTTGACGGGGTTATTCCCCAGTAATCCCCCATAGCTTCCCCGTTCAGAAAACAGGCACAAAAAAACCAGCCGTAGCAGGCTGGTTCTTAGAGGATTTTTGGTCGCACGAGAGGATTTGAACCTCCGCCCCCCGACACCCCATAACGGTGAGCTCCCAATCGAGCGCCAATAAATGCTTGGAGCGGACGTTACATACTCCTAACTATACTATGTTAATTTGTGAAGGTCTGGTAAGTAGTTCTCAATAAAATTAATAAGTTATAGTCTTTTTAGACTAAAGTGATTGCTGAGTTTTAGCTTCCTTTCTGAATGCCTGGAAGTACTCTTGGCACAACTACATTTGGATTGTCGGAGGGGCAGATATTGAAAGGGAAGGTTGCCCGTTCAAACAATGGTGATGCAATATTGACTCCGATCTGAAGTCGCTGTTCAGTAGATTTGTTAGTTAGCTTAAACACTGTGGCATCGGCACCGATTGTGGACCTAGCTATTGCATCAAGTTGTTGATCGCTAGTGTTGAATCGCATGCCAAGTATCACTGGTGTTAAAATAGCACCGAGTTTCATGCGAAGGAGATGGTCTTCATCAATTAGCTGATTCGGAGCAGCATGCAGTAAGGCCGCAAGTAAATCTTTATAACACGCCTCAAGCTCGTGAATTTCTCTAGCATCAAATCCAGCAGCCTCAAGTGCTGCTCGGTCTGGCTTTCCTTTTCCGGCTTCCTGAGTTGCATTGTAATAATTTTCGATTGCCCCCCGTCGTAAAAAGAAGCAGCCAAGTTTTTCTAATGAGGTCAATAGGGCTTCGTATCTTATGCGAAGACTTTCAGCTTGAGTCGCTGCATTACCGCCAAAGCTTGCCGGATCAGAAAGGATACGAGCTAACGTCACACGACGCTTGGCATTGCCGCTAGATTCCTTGCTTGACCAATCAGGATATATTTCAGCTGCCGTATCAACTTCATTCTGAAATCTAGACATAAAGGTAGCTAGAGCATCTCTCAAATCTCTGTCGAGATCAGCGAGATTTGTTCGTCCGAGTTGGTCTGCTATCTCGCGAGCCTCGGGCAATCCACTAAAATAATTTACTAAAGCATTCTCGTCAGCTAATGCGTCGAGATCAGCAAGCAAAGCTACACGCTTGTTCATCAAGCGAAACAGCTTGGAAGCTTCGATGAATTCACCCTTACCAGTAATCGGTAATATCTGAGCATTACGCGCTAGGAGACGAAGACTTAACTTTCTTGCCAGTTGCGTTGCAACTATTTCGTCACTAGGACCTTCTACCAACAATACATGCTCAGCGAACATGGCGGTACGATGCGTAGTACTTAGGCGTGCTATTAACGCTGCCAGCTTTGTACTTGTAAGAATATCTGCATCACTTGCAATTTGAACAGGAACCTGTTGTGCTGAAGTGAAAAAGGCTATTTGTGGTAGTTCTGCTATGCGTCGCAGTGGTAGGGTCGAAGCTGAGTGTGTTGCTATGATAATCAATTTTTTCTTTGGATCACTTGGATCTCCTGCCACTAACTCCATCTCCTCAAGCAAGAATGCCTGATGTTGCGGGTGTAGCGAGATTTCAGGCTCGTCGATAAGCAACGCGCCTATTTCATCATTATGAATTGCAGAGAGCAACGCGACAAGTTGCAGTATTCCACTGGCTTCGTGATTAGCTGGGTAACCATCCCCTCCAGTGAGGGATGTGATCCTAACAGTTATTCCACCTTGCGCCCATTTTAGCTCAACGCTTCGATCAAATAACTGTTGCAGTCGTGCTTCAATCTTGAGCTTTAGGTCAGGCCGTTGGTCTAAGACCATCAAATCGCCAGTAACACTTTCAAAATCCCACCATTGGTTAACGTAACTCACATTTCCAATTGCAGCATCGCCAGAACTCACACCATAAGGATTATCTGATTTAGACCTGAAAGTTTCAAATGGGCTACTGCGTCCTGCTGAAAGAAAATGTACTTTTCGATTTTGAGCAGTGACCCGATTTGTTGTCATTAATTTTGATTTTATTGCACGAAGCGCCCTGGTTTTTCCACTGCCATTCGGACCAACCAATGTAGTAATACCGGGCCTGATTTGGATTAACGCATTTGTGGATTGATTGTTGACCAGTTCATACTCGACGTTAATCGGCCAAACAAAATCTTCAGATGTAGTGTCTAAACTCATTTAATACCCTCGAAATCTTAATGTTTATTAATTTTCGTATAAATAGATGATTCAACGAGCTACTTTATATCTACTTAAAATTAAATGGTAAGCATATATAATGTTATTTATTAGTATATTAACATAACATTCAATTATATGACAAGGGGAGGGGATAAAGGAAGACTTGACATAGGATCCCAAATTACTATAGATACAAATATCCTCTTCTCACTCATAAAAGACTTGTTCAACCGAAAGATAATTTAGCATAACAAACCTTCGCCATTGAGCGTTTCTATTAGCAGTAACCGTTTTGAATGTTATGGTGTAAAAAATAAATTTTTGGCGAAATAATCGTTTAACCTATTGATTATGCGTGATAACACGCATGATTTAAAATCCCTTGTGGGGTGCAAATACTCTTCCCCAAAACCAAAATCAAAGTACAGATAATCAATGAGTTGTATAAGGTAGTTACTGGCTGTTTTTGAAAGTAAAAATCATAATAAATTCAACTTTATCATATGGTTGTAATGATTTTAGCAATGTAATGCTGCGTCACATTGGTTGAATTAACTGGGTTCCCTGATTTTTCACATTTCCAACGGCACGCGTCACCGTGTGCCATTTAAATTTATCAGCCGGTACGGCACCATAGGCCCGATGAATAAAGCAGGGCTGTTTCTTGTCGCCTTCCTTTTTCCATTCGTACCAGCCATCAGCAAAGCAAATTGCACGGCCATGCTGCCAGAGTGGTTTAAACATTCTGCGGATGGCTGCAGTTTCAGAACGCGCATAAATTAGCGGCAGCTTAGACCACCATCGATTGTTACTTTTTGGGGGCAAATTTGGGGGCAAAAACCAGTCAGGGGCATGATTTGGGGCGATAAATTGACCGATATTGGCCTCGATTGTCCAAGACGGTTTTTTATTAACTGTTTGATTTTATGATAATTAACTGTATTTTCTGAATTTACAAAATCAATTATATAGTCTAACGCTGATTATGTGGCTGTGGGGATAAACATTTAATAAACCGGGGGAAGGGAGGCTATCACTGGCGAAAAAAGCCGGAAGGCGCTGACGCTTATCCGGCTTGCATACGACATAAACTGGTGGCCGGAACAGGCGCAATTGCTCTCCGGCGCAATACAGATTACTTCAGTTCATCAACCATAGTGACGGCGCGACCAATGTAATTGGCTGGCGTCATTGCTTTCAGGCGAGTTTTTTCGTCTTCCGGCAGGGCCAGACCGTCGATAAACTGCTTCATACCTTCAGCGTCAACGCGTTTGCCGCGGGTCAGTTCTTTCAGCTTCTCGTAAGGCTTTTCAATACCATAGCGACGCATCACGGTCTGGATCGGCTCGGCCAGAACTTCCCAGTTATGGTCCAGTTCATCCAGCAGATGATCGCGGTTCACTTCCAGTTTGCTCACGCCCTTCAGTGTGGATTGATACGCGATCAGCGCATAGCCAATACCGACGCCCAGGTTGCGCAGAACGGTTGAGTCCGTCAGGTCTCGCTGCCAGCGGGAAACCGGCAGTTTGCTCGCCAGATGTTGCAGTACCGCGTTAGACAGACCCAGGTTGCCTTCGGAGTTTTCGAAATCGATTGGGTTAACCTTGTGCGGCATGGTGGAGGAACCGATTTCGCCAGCGATAGTTTTCTGTTTGAAATGGTTCAGCGCCACGTAACCCCAGACATCGCGGTCAAAGTCGATCAGGATAGTGTTGAAACGTGCGATGCAATCAAACAGCTCGGCAATGTAGTCGTGCGGTTCAATCTGCGTGGTGTACGGGTTCCACTGGATGCCCAGCGACGTAACAAACTCTTCGCTGAACTGATGCCAGTCTACTTCCGGGTAAGCGGCGATGTGGGCGTTATAGTTACCCACGGCACCGTTGATTTTACCGAGAATTTCGACCTGGTTAAGCTGGCGGTACTGGCGTTCCATACGGTAAGCCACGTTAGCCATTTCTTTGCCCAGCGTAGACGGGGTGGCAGGTTGACCGTGGGTACGGGAGAGCAGAGGGATATCGCGATACTGTACGGACAGATCTTTCACTGCGTCGATAAGCTTACGCCAGTATGGCAGGACTACTTCGTCGCGAGCGGTTTTCAACATCAGCGCGTGAGACAGGTTGTTGATGTCTTCTGACGTACACGCGAAGTGGATAAACTCGGAAACGGCATGCAGTTCCGGGATATCAGCCACTTTTTCTTTCAGGAAATACTCAACTGCCTTCACATCATGGTTAGTCGTACGCTCAATGGTTTTGATACGCGCGGCATCTTCTTCATTGAAGTTAGCGACGATCGCATCAAGGAAACCGATTGCGTCGGCAGCAAAAGCAGGAACTTCCTTGATCGCTGCGTGCGCGGCCAGTTTTTGCAGCCAGCGTACTTCAACCTGTACACGGAATTTCAGCAAACCGTATTCACTGAAAATCCCGCGCAGCGCGCTGACTTTATCGCCGTAGCGTCCATCGACAGGGGAAACGGCGGTCAGTGAGGATAATTCCATAGATCACAACTCCGGGGTTAAATGAGCAAGAATTTGTTTTGCCTGAGTCGTCAGGCGATTACGAGAAAACATGAGTTGCAGACGGCCTCCACCAACCTGATGCCAGAGCACTGCTGCACGAATGCCAGCCAATAGCGAAGCGCGTACTTTGGCCTGAACTTGTGGGCTCTGGAGGATAGCAGGGGAACCCGTGACCTGAATACGCGGGCCGAGTGGGCTGATGACGTCAACATAAATGCCAGCCATCGCGCTCAGCAACGTTTCTGACTGCAAATCAAAATGGTCCAACTGGCGCTGTAAGCCGTTGATACGGTCTCCCAGCGTGTCCATAGCGCCTTTGGCCGCTGACAGCTTACGCTCCAGTACCATCAGGCTTAACGTGTAGCGGGTGAGTTCCGCGTTCAGCCCCTGACGACTGCTGGCGTTGAGCACGCCGAGCAACGTTTCAAGGCCAAGTCGCAGGTTCGCCTCACTCCCGCCAAAGACTCCAAGCGTCGAGCTGGGGTTCATGTCGATGATACTGTTAAGTGAAACGTGTAACGCATCGGCATCACAATGCCCCTGGTGCGCCAGTTCTTGCACCAGGCGTGCCGACTGGCATATACCTGCCAGGGCGAGGGTGATGTCATAATAATTCTTTGCCACGTTCACTGCTTCCTTGTATCAAATGTGTAAATAATTAGACCGGCAAAGGCAGGCGTTGTTCGATAATTCCGCCGCCGAGGCAGATTTCGCCATTGTAAAAGACAGCCGACTGACCCGGCGTTACCGCCGCAACCGGTTCGTCGAAAATGACTTCAATACGTTCAGCATCCAGCGCTTTAACGGTGCACGGAATGTCGGTCTGACGGTAGCGGATTTTCACCGTGCAGCGCATTGTGCCGGTGAACGGTTCGCGATCGACCCAATGCAGCTGTTGTGCCACCAGGCCAACGGACATCAGGCGTGGGTGTTCGTGACCCTGAGCGACAACCAGAATGTTGTTCTCAACGTCTTTATCCACCACATACCATGGATCTTCCGTCCCTTCTTTCGTACCGCCAATGCCCAGACCTTTACGTTGGCCCAGAGTGTGGTACATCAGTCCCTGGTGCTGGCCAATCTCTTCGCCGTCAACGGTGATGATTTTGCCAGGCTGAGCGGGCAGGTAGCGACCAAGAAATTCGCGGAACTTACGTTCGCCGATGAAGCAGATACCCGTGGAATCTTTTTTCTTGGCGGTAATCAGACCGAGATCTTCGGCAATTTTACGCACCTGTGGTTTTTCCAGTTCGCCGACCGGGAACAGACTTTGCGCGATTTGCTCATGGCCGAGCGTATAGAGGAAATAGCTCTGGTCTTTATTGCCATCAAGCCCTCGCAGCAGGCGGCTTTTGCCGTCGACATCAGCGCGGCGCACGTAGTGACCGGTGGCGATGTAATCGGCACCTAAATCTTCAGCGGCAAATTCGAGGAAGGCTTTAAATTTTATCTCTTTATTGCACAGAATATCCGGGTTCGGCGTACGACCCGCTTTGTACTCTTCAAGAAACAGCTCAAAGACGTTGTCCCAGTATTCTGCAGCAAAGTTAACGGTATGCAGTTCAATGCCAAGTTTGTCACAGACAGCCTGTGCATCCGCAAGGTCGGCAGCCGCTGTGCAATATTCCTCGCCATCGTCCTCTTCCCAGTTCTTCATGAACAGGCCTTCTACCTGATAGCCCTGTTGTTGCAACAGCCAGGCAGAAACGGAGGAATCGACACCGCCGGACATGCCGACGATCACTTTTTTTGGGCTTTCAGACATAGGAATACTCACGACATTGAACTTCAAGGCGGCATATTCTAGCACGCAGCCCTTTACTTGACACCCTCTGTAAACGGCCAGTTAAATTCACCGATCATTGCCAGCGGATAGCGCTGCCCGCTCTGATAACAGAGAATGCTCTCGGCAACCAGCGGCGAGCGCAGGTTTGGCGCTGAGAGAATCTCTTCTGCGCTGACCCAGCGACAGCAATCAATATCACTGTCATGGGGTTCAGTAGCGCACATATTGGCAAGTTCGATAGAAAACAGAAAACGTAAAAAAGGCGTTCTGTCAGGCGCAATCCATTGGTGCATCCGAATGAAGTGCTGCGGCTGTGCGTTGATGCCTGTCTCTTCCCATAGCTCACGGGCGGCGGCCTGTACCAGGGTTTCGTCTGCTTCCAGGTGCCCGGCAGGTTGATTCCACAAGGCTTTGCCGTTTATGGTTTCCTCAACGACTAAAAATTTATCTTCTGCATGCACAATGCAGGCGACCGTAACGTGTGGTTTGAACATACCGATTCCTTATACAGTTGCATCCCGCCATTCGCCGTTAGCGAGATTATCCAGCGTGTAATTACCCATGGCATAGCGGATGAGGCGTAGCGTAGGAAACCCAACATATGCTGTCATACGCCGTACCTGACGGTTGCGGCCTTCATATAAGGTGACTTTTAACCAACTGGTGGGAATATTCTTCCGTTCACGAATGGGCGGGGTTCTCGGCCACAGCCAGGCGGGTTCTTTTACCACTTCAATGCCTGCAGGCAGCGTGGGACCATCGTTAAGCGTTACGCCAGTGCGCAGGGCTTCCAGCGCTTCGGGCGTAGGTTCTCCCTCAACCTGAACATAATAAATTTTCCCCGTGCGCTTGCCGGGCTGCGTTAACCGCGCCTGTAATGCGCCATCATTGGTCAGCACTAAAAGCCCTTCACTGTCCCGATCCAAACGACCCGCAGCATACACGCCTGGCACAGGAATAAAATCTTTTAACGTTTTGCGTCCCGCTTCGTCAGTAAATTGTGGCAAAACATCGTAGGGTTTATTGAACAAAACCACGCGTTTTGGCTGGTTTTCTTTACGCTGCTTAGTGACTTGTCGTGAGCTGAATCGCTTAACTTGGTGATTTCTAAAAGAAGTTTTTTGCATGGTATTTTCAGATTATGTCAATTGCCGCATTATAGCCTAAGAACGAGTGTCTTTCATGGCGACGAACAATAGGGTAGTATTGACACGCTCATTACAAATCATTAACAAAAAATTGCTCTAACGCAGTCGTGCAGCAGGACGCCAATGCACATGCAGCGCGATGACAGACGAGCAAACCAGAAGCGCTCGAAGGAGAGGTGAATGGAAAGCAAAGTAGTTGTTCCGGCGGAAGGTAAGAAGATCACCCTGCAAAACGGCAAACTCAACGTTCCTGAAAATCCGATTATCCCGTTCATTGAAGGCGACGGTATCGGCGTTGATGTAACCCCACCGATGATCAAAGTTGTCGATGCTGCTGTCGAGAAAGCCTATAAAGGCGAGCGTAAAATCTCCTGGATGGAAATCTACACCGGCGAGAAATCCACTCAGGTTTATGGCCAGGACGTCTGGCTGCCTGCTGAAACTCTTGATCTGATTCGTGAATATCGTGTTGCCATCAAAGGTCCACTGACCACGCCAGTTGGCGGCGGTATTCGCTCTCTGAACGTTGCTCTGCGTCAGGAACTTGACCTGTATGTCTGCCTGCGCCCGGTGCGTTATTACCAGGGTACGCCAAGCCCGGTTAAACACCCTGAACTGACCGACATGGTTATCTTCCGTGAAAACTCCGAAGATATCTATGCGGGTATCGAGTGGAAAGCAGACTCCGCAGATGCTGAGAAAGTGATTAAATTCCTGCGTGAAGAAATGGGCGTGAAGAAAATTCGCTTCCCGGAACATTGTGGTATTGGTATCAAACCGTGTTCTGAAGAAGGGACCAAGCGTTTGGTTCGTGCGGCGATCGAATATGCCATCGCGAACGATCGTGATTCTGTTACCCTGGTACATAAAGGTAACATCATGAAGTTCACTGAAGGCGCGTTCAAAGACTGGGGTTACCAGTTAGCGCGTGAAGAATTCGGTGGTGAATTGATCGATGGCGGCCCGTGGGTGAAAATCAAGAACCCGAAATCCGGCAAAGAAATCGTGGTTAAGGACGTTATCGCCGATGCGTTCCTGCAACAGATCCTGCTGCGTCCTGCTGAGTACGATGTGATTGCTTGTATGAACCTGAACGGCGACTACATCTCTGATGCGTTGGCAGCACAGGTGGGGGGTATTGGTATCGCGCCAGGCGCGAACATCGGTGACGAATGTGCGCTGTTCGAAGCGACCCATGGTACTGCACCGAAGTACGCAGGCCAGGATAAAGTGAACCCTGGCTCTATCATTCTGTCTGCAGAAATGATGCTGCGCCACATGGGTTGGGTCGAAGCTGCTGACCTGATCGTTAAAGGTATGGAAGGCGCGATTAACGCGAAAACCGTAACCTATGACTTCGAACGTCTGATGGATGGCGCTAAGCTGCTGAAATGTTCAGAGTTTGGTGACGCGATCATCGAAAACATGTAATCCAGATTCTGGGTTGTATGAGAACGGGAGCCGAGAGGTTCCCGTTTTTTTGTGCCTGCAACATTGTTTCCCCAAAATTCTTCCCCAAAAACCAGGCGTGCTCACCCCGTTTTTACTTCGACAACTGTCCAATCCTTACCCCTGTCGTCGTGATATTTGTCTGTCATTTTTCTTGATTTATGTTCCAATAATTTGTGGATATCAATCCCTTGTGCTTTATATCTTCTTTCTGAAAGTGATTGTTGCTCGTGGTTCGTAGTATATTGAAAGTATTATTGGTTATTAGGTGCTCTGTATGTCCTATTCCATCGGTGAATTTGCGAGGCTTTGTGGAATAACCGCCACAACGCTGCGCGCCTGGCAACGTCGTTATGGACTTCTCAAACCACAACGTACGGATGGTGGGCACCGGTTGTATAGCGATGACGATATCCAACAGGCGCTTAAAATTCTCGATTGGGTGAAAAAAGGCGTACCGATAAGCCAGGTTAAACCGTTGCTGTCCCGTCCTGGTGCCCGGCGAACGAATAACTGGCTCGCTCTGCAAGAGAGTATGCTGCAGCGCTTGAACGAAGGGAAAATAGACTCTCTGCGCCAGCTTATTTATGATGCCGGTCGCGAATATCCCCGCCCTGAACTGGTGAGCGAGGTGCTGCGCCCTCTGCGAAGCCAGGTATCAGCTAACGTGCCGGCTATCATGACGCTGCGTGAAATCCTTGATGGTATTATTATTTCTTACACCTCGTTTTGCCTGGAAGGGGATAAGCGTGCGCCGGGCGATAACTACCTGATTACAGGCTGGCATCTTACCGACCCCTGCGAGATCTGGCTTGAAGCGCTTGGTCGCACTGGACAGGGACATCGTATTGATGTGCTTCCTGTACCGCCCGCGATGCTTGCGCCTGAAATTTTCCCCGAACGCAAATGGCTGTTGGTGACGTCCGGCAAACTCACCGTAGCGCGCAAAAAACAGATAGACCTCTGGCAACAGCAGGTCAACTCCCTCGAAGTGATCCCGCTTTAATTCTCTGTTATTACCTTTCTTGTGTGTTGATTGGCCACTACCTTAGTGGCTTACGAATAAATTTCCTCAAAAATATTAAATTTTAATTTATTGAATTAAATGAATTTATAATTATTTTTTAGTATAAACTTGGACAAATTAAAGTGTTTGTGTAAGTTTTAATTATACCGCCTACGTAATGTGGTTCACACAAGGGTAAGAGCTATGCGCGCACCGCCATCCGTTATCGACAGGTTTGTGGATTACTACGCCAATTTGGATCGCCAGCCCGTCCCCGCGCTTGCCGGTTTGTACGACGTGCACGCGGTACTTGTCGATCCCTTCGGGGAACATAATGGGCTGTTTGCCATTCAGCGCTATTTCTCGCATCTCCTGGCGAATGTGAATGCCTGCCGTTTTGCCATTGACCCTCCACTGTGTGAGACCGGGCGGTTTGCTGTGACGTGGACAATGTACTGGTCGCATCCGCGTATTGCTGGCGGAAAAATACGATCTTTGCCGGGATGTTCAATGGTCGAGACACATGGCGAGAAGATTTTTCGCCAGCGTGATTATTACGATGCCGGTGAGATGCTCTATGAGCATCTGCCGCTGTTGGGTTGGGCCGTTCGCCACGTTAAAAGGAGGGTGCGCGCATGATGACTGTCCTCATTACTGGCGCAAGTTCAGGGATTGGCGCCGGGCTTGCAAAATCATGGGCCGATGACGGCTGTCACGTGATTGCCTGTGGCCGCAATCCCGAAAGGCTGGAACAACTGCGCCAATCCCACGCCAACATCACAGTACGCCTGTTCGATATGACAGACAGGGACGCCTGTCGCCAGGCGTTGGCGGACTGCAAACCCGAACTGGTTATTCTTTGTGCCGGAACTTGCGAATATCTCGACCACGGCTGGATAGATGCAGGGAAGGTTGAACGGGTGATGGCGGCGAATTATCAGGGCCCCATCAACTGCCTGGCAGCGCTTCAGCCGCAGTTAACTTCCGGTAACCGTGTGGTGCTGGTCAGTTCGATGGCGCACTGGCTGCCGTTCCCACGGGCGGAAGCCTATGGTGCGTCTAAAGCCGCGCTAACCTGGTTTGCCAATAGTTTGCGTCTGGACTGGGAGCCAAAAGGTATTGCCGTGACCGTCGTTTCGCCAGGATTTGTTGATACCCCGCTTACCCGTAAAAACGATTTTCCTATGCCCGGGCAGGTGAGTGTAAAGCAGGCGGTGAAGGCTATTCGTCGTGGCCTGGCGAAAGGAAAAAATAGTATTGCCTTCCCGACAGGTTTTGGCGTGTTGCTGCGTCTGTTGGCCGTGCTGCCTGAGAGTCTCCAGCGCACGTTGCTGCGCAGGATGGTGCGTTCATGAAAATTGCTATCATTGGCAGTGGTATTGCCGGATTAACCTGCGCCTGGCGTCTGGCCGGACATCATCAGGTGACGCTTTTTGAAGCGGCGTCGACCCCTGGCGGCCATACTGCGACGGTAGATATAGCGACTCCACAGGGGAATTTCGCGATTGATAGCGGCTTTATCGTCTACAACGACCGAACTTATCCGCGTTTTATGGGCTTGCTGAGTGAACTCGGTATCCAGGGGCAAAAAACGCAGATGAGTTTTTCGGTGCATAATACGCAAAGCGGTATGGAGTACAGCGGTCATACTCTGACTTCCTTGTTCGCCCAACGTCAGAACCTGCTCAAACCCGCATTTTGGGGAATGATGAAAGAGATTGTCCGTTTTAATCGTCTGGCTAAACGGGCATTGAATGATGTCGATGCCAACGCCACGCTACAGACCTTCCTCGACCAGCACCATTTCAGCGCGTTCTTTGCGCGTCATTATATTCTGCCGATGGGCGCAGCCATCTGGTCATCTTCGCTACAGGAAATGCGCCGTTTTCCGTTGCCGTTGTTCTTACGCTTCTTTGAACACCACGGCCTGCTGGATATCTGGCATCGTCCGCAGTGGTACGTGGTCCCAGGCGGATCGCGCGAGTACATTCGCGTTATGCTGGCGAAGCTGGGTGAGCGTCTGGCATTGCACCTCAATGCGCCTGTTCAGCAGGTCATTCGTCACGACAGCGGCGTCAAAATCCAGTTGGCAGGATCAGTACAGACGTTTGATCAGGTGATCTTCGCTTGTCATTCTTCGCAAGCTCTGGTCGTGCTTGGTGATGCCACCACCGCAGAACTCGACGTGCTGGGCGCAATTAGCTGGCAGCGTAACGAGGTCGTTTTGCACAGCGATCGCCGCTGGTTACCGGTACGCGAACGCGCGTGGGCAAGCTGGAATTACCGCCTGAGTGGGCAAGATCGCGCCAGCGCCTGTGTCACCTATAACATGAATATTCTCCAGGGATTACCCGAAGGAAGCCCGCTATTCTGCGTGACCCTCAACCCGGACACCCCTATTGACGAGCGATTCGTCTTGCGACGCTTTGTCTACGAGCACCCATTGTTTAATCCCGACAGCTGGCGCGCGCAGGCGCGCCGCACTGAGATCAACGGCCTGCGTCGGACCTGGTTCTGCGGGGCTTATTGGTACAACGGCTTTCATGAGGATGGCGTGCGCAGCGCGCTCGATGTAGTACACGGCATTGCCGCAGGAGAGGGGGGCTAAGATGAACAGCTGCCTGTACCACGGTGTTTTGCGCCATCGCCGCCTCCAGCCAGCAACACACCAGTTTAGTTATCAGGTGTTTATGGCGTGGCTCGATTTAGATGAACTCGCACAGCTTTCGGGCGTAGGCGTGAAACGTAATCGCTTCGCCGCGACAGCTTTTCATGATGCGGATTACCCTCTGGGGACACCGTTAAGAGAGAGCGTGTTGAATAAGCTTGCCTGCCTGACGGGCGAACATCCCGGGGGGCGTGTAATGCTTCTGACACAGCTGCGCTATTTCGGTTTTCATTTTAACCCGGTCAATTTTTACTACTGCTATGACCGTTCACAGCGTCTGCGCTGGGTACTGGCGGAAGTCCGCAATACGCCATGGAATGAGCGACATTACTACGCTGTAGACGCACAGGAAAAGCGTCCGTTGGAAAAAGCGTTCCATGTATCGCCGTTTAACCCGATGGATATGGTCTATCACTGGCGATTTAACCCGCCGGGTAAAACGCTGCATATGCATATCGAAAACCACCAGGCAGAGAAGATTTTTGATGCCAGCCTGATGCTCAAACGCGAGCCGTTGACGCAGGCGAGTTTACGCGCGTTGCTGCTACGACTGCCGTTAATGACGCTGAAAACGGTGTTCGCGATTTACTGGCAGGCGCTACGACTGTGGCTTAAGCGAGTTCCTCTCTACAACCATCCCGTCAGCAGGAGTGAACGATCATGACCGATCCCGTCTTTGCGCTTGAACCTGATGTTCCGCGCAACCTGCGTGTGGCGCGTTGGCTTATTTTCCGCATGCTGAGCGGCCTTCGCCAGGGTTCTGTCACGATGCGGGAAGGGGAGCAGACCTTACATTTTGGTGATGTTTCAGCTGAATTACGCGCTGAAGTACATATTCTCTCGCCCACGGTGTACTGGCGGGTGCTGAAAGGCGGAAGTCTTGCGGCGGCTGAGGCCTGGATGGACGGAGAGTGGGAAACGCAACAGCTCACGCCGTTACTGCAAATATTTGCGCTTAACAGCACCCTACTGGGACGCCTGGAAAGCGGTTTTCGCCTGCTTGGCCGACCCGCCGAGCGTTTGCGTCACTGGAAGCGTCGCAACCATCGGCAACAAGCAAAAGAAAACATTGCCGCGCATTACGATCTCGGTAATGCATTTTATGCGTACTTTCTTGATGAGGATTTACTCTATTCCAGCGCCTTATTCACCTGCCCCGAGCAGTCTTTAGCGCAGGCTCAGCAGGCCAAAATGGCGCGGCTTTGCGAGCAACTGGCACTGACCGCGAATGACCACCTGCTGGAGATTGGTACTGGTTGGGGGGCGATGGCGGAATACGCCGCACGCCATTACGGTTGCCGTGTAACCACCACGACCCTGTCTCAGGAACAGTTTGCCTGGGCGAAAGCGCGGATTGCCCGCGCAGGTTTACAGGAGAGAGTCAACGTCCTGCTGTGCGACTACCGCGACCTGACCGGGGAATTCGACAAACTGGTGTCGGTCGAAATGATCGAAGCGGTTGGTCAGCGTTATCTGCCGACGTTTTTCCGTACCTGCCAGGCGCGACTGCGTCGTGGGGGAAAACTGGCGATTCAGGCCATTACCATTCAGGATCAGCGCTATCGCGAATACAGCAAAGGCGTTGATTTTATTCAGCGCTATATCTTTCCAGGGGGCTTTTTACCCAGTATCACCGCGATGAGCGGCCTGATGACAAAGCATACTGACTTTGTGGTTCGTAATCTGTTCGATATGGGGCCCGACTACGCCCGGACGCTTGCGCACTGGCGACAAGGATTTGTTCACGCCTGGCATGACATTGAAAAACTGGGATTTGATGAGCGTTTTCGCCGTATGTGGCTGTACTACTTCGGCTACTGCGAAGCCGGTTTTAACGCCCGCACGATCAGCGTGGTGCAACTGACGGCGGAACGTCCATGAACCGCCATTTACAGGTCTTTATCCTGGCTGTCGGGTTCGATCTGTACTGGCTCATGGTGGTGTTATTTCGTGAGCGCGGCCTGGCGTTATGGCTTGGGCTGGCTATTCTGGCCTGCTTCTTGCTGCCGTCTGCGCAACGTCTGTACGCGTTAATGATGGCAGCGGTGGGTAGTGGTCTGGATGCGCTGTGGGCGTTGACGGGGTTGATTAATTTTCACGGCGAAGCATTGTTGCCGTTATGGATGGTTGCGCTTTGGCTCATGTTCGCTGTCCTGTGGACGCACCTTACCTGCTCGACTACCTTGCCGGGATGGCTGCTGGCCATAATGGCCACCGGTGGTGGGCCGATCGCCTATGTGATAGGAGAGCGTTTGGGGGCCATTACTTTTCTGGAACCAACATTTATTGTTGTTGGCTTAATGGCGGCGGGCTGGCTGGTGTTGATGCTGTTTTTTCATATTTTCATGGGGAAACACTAATGAAACCTGCCCTATTGATACTGCTGGGCGTCATGGCGACGGCGCCTTTTGCCGGTGCCGCTGACTGGTTAAGCTGGCGGAAAGTCGGCGATGCGACGCTCTCCTGGGGACCATTCACGATCTATACCTCACAACTGCGCACGCCGGATGGGCGCTATCGCGGGCTGAAAGAGGATCAAGCACTGATTATCACCTATCAGCGCAATATTGAACGGCAAGAACTGGTTAATGCCACCCGCGATCAGTGGCGAGCGCAGGGTATTCTCGGGCGGGAAGCGCAGAGTGAGTCCTGGCTTCGCATGTTGAGTGAGATATGGCCAGACGTCGCGCCAGGTACGCAACTGGCTTTTGTATTGCAAGATAAGCAGGGGAAGTTTTGGTATCGCGCTTCAGCGGCTCAAAGGCACTTTATCCCGCTTGGCCCACCGCAGTCGGCGGCGTTCAGCGAAAACTTTCTCTCTGTCTGGCTGGGTTCCCGCACGCAATATCCTGAGCTGCGTCAGCAGCTTACTGGAGGTGAAAAATGAAACGTTTATTGGCCCTGAGCCTGCCCTTGCTGATGCAGGTGGCTGGTTGTAGCGCTGAAATTGCCGACTATCGGCAACAGCAGCCGACGCTGGATATCTTTCAGTATTTTCAGGGAGAAACGCAAGCATGGGGGATGATTCAGGACCGCAGCGGTAAACAGCTTCGTCGCTTCCATGTCGATATTAACGGCGATGTGGTGGGAGACACATTGACCCTCAACGAACGCTTTGTGTACGACGATGGAGAGAAACAGCAGCGGGTATGGCATATCCGTAAAGTTAGCGCCGATCGTTACGAAGGTACTGCCGGTGACATTGAAGGCGTGGCGAAGGGGCAAGCAGCGGGCAACGCGTTCAACTGGCATTACAGCATGAATGTGAAAGCCAGCGGCAGAACCTGGTTGCTGAATTTTGACGACTGGATGTACATGCAGGATGCTAACCATCTGTTTAATAAAACGGAGATGAAGAAATTTGGCCTCACCGTCGGTACGGTGACGCTTTTCTTCTCCCGTAAAACGCGATAGTGAGGAAGAGGTCATGAAAATGCAACCCATCGTTGGGATCAGCGGCTGTTTAACGGGATCTGCCGTCCGCTTTGACGGCGGGCATAAACGGGCAGAATTTGCGATGGAGAAACTAGCCCAGTGGGTGACTTTCCAGCCTGTTTGCCCGGAGATGGCGATAGGTTTGCCTGTCCCTCGGCCAGCGCTGCGCCTGGTGCAAACGACTGTCGGGGATATTCGCATGCGTTTTAGTCACGCACCTCACGAAGACGTGACCGACGAAATGGCTGACTTCTGCCAGCGGTATCTGGCAGGGCTGGACACACTGTCCGGTTTTATCGTCTGTGCAAAATCCCCCAGTTGTGGCATGGAACGTGTGCGCTTATATGACGATAAAGGCAATCGCGGGCGTAAAGACGGGGTGGGACTGTTTACCGCCGCGCTGATGGAGAAATATCCGTGGCTACCGGTAGAAGAAGACGGGCGGCTGCACGATCCGGTCCTACGCGAAAACTTCGTCGAAAGGGTTTTCGCCCTACATGAGCTCAATATGCTGCGCAAAAATGGCCTGACGCGGCGGGCTCTACTGGATTTTCATAGCCGTTATAAATTGCAATTGCTGGCTCACCATCAGGCCGGATATAGGCAAATTGGCCCATTTGTCGCATCACTGCATGAATGGGAGGATCTGGAGGCTTTCTTTGCGGTTTACCGGGATAATTTAATGACAATTCTGAAGAAACCCGCCTCACGTAAAAACCACACAAACGTGCTTATGCACATTCAGGGGCACTTCCATAATCAATTAACAATGCGTCAGCGCGGCGAGTTGCGCGAGGTGATCCTTCATTACCGCGCAGGACTACTGCCCATCCTGGCCCCGGTGACGTTGCTGAAACATTATCTGGCGGAATACCCGGACGATTATCTGCTGACGCAGAATTACTTTGATCCCTACCCGCAAGAATTAGCATTGCGACTGACTGTTAATTGATCATGACTGATAAACAGAACCGAGCAGAGTGATAATTTATGTAGTGTTCGAAACCTTTAATTACCGCTCTTCGCTCATAGTAGACGTCAGCTTTACCTTTATCGGTATTGTGTATGTCTACAATTTAATCTTATTTCCCGATAAGTGTTACTTTTAACCTTCGTGAAAAAGAACTAAAATCATTCTTGCCATACAGTTTAAACAAATTAAACCATCGATTCTTACCGAGATGATTTAGTTTGATTAATTGAGGTTTATAATGGTAGCACATTATAAAAATACCCTGGTCATCATCAACAATATTGTTTCTAAGCGTTTTTATTTGGCACTGGAAAACCAATTCATAAAATTCCTTCCATTTGTTTTTTGTTGCAACAATTGCACCGCCAATAATATAAGAACGATTATTAATCATGTGGTCGAAAACCTGATGAAGCGTTTTGACAGTCAACCCTTTTTTTACCGTAAATAAGTTGACTTTGTTTACATCAAATGGATAATTCCATTGGGATAAACCATTTATGACTTCTGCATTACGACAGTAACCAAAGTCAACCCATGCAACCATATTATTATTAACAAGGTTTAACGCTATTGCCTTATTTACGAAGTATGATTTTAGATTGCAAACGAATACGTAGTTTGAGGACCAGTATTCTGGGTTTATTAGTTGGCGAGTTTCAAGTTTATTTCTAAATTCATCATCTTTCTGAATCTGTGAAATTTTATTTTTAATATGTTGGAATTTATTATTGATATCTAAGGAGATTACAACAGTTCGCTTACCATTTCTAATTTTTTCTATTTTTGGTTTAAGATCACTAGATGTAAATATGACCATCTCATTATCTAATTCAGACAGATTTTTAAAATACTCAATGTAAGTATCAGATGTTCTCTCTAAATGAGGAGAGAAACCTTTATCACTCGTCCAATTTCCTCGTCCTATATCGAAAAACGCTGTAACGATGGTAATAGATGTATTCATTTATATGCAGCCCATTTTCTTTATTTATCAAAAAACTACCAAAGTATTAGTAATAAATTTACATAGTTTTTTATATTTCGATATTCTATCAGTATTAACATGGGGCGGAAAGCATAATGTGATATTTGAAATGATAAACAACAGGCTGTACCTATGGCTCCTGGGAATTATAAGTTGTAATTGTTTATTATTTTATGTGATATAATACACCATGATACTATTTCTTCTTGGTTTATTTTGCGGTATCTGGAGTAATTAAGCTACAGAAGCAAAGATACCCGGACTGGACAAATGATATGTGCTCAGTGATGAGTGTTGCTGCGACTGCGTCGTATGCCAGAACATAACGGCGGGTAGCCGACAATCTTTCAAGGATTTAAGTCGCAGCAAATTAGAGTAATTAATCTGAGACCAGCCACATATCGGCTTCTTCAAACATTTCCTGAACAGTGCGACTAATCTGTTCTTTCTCGTGCTTACTGGCATCAGTGTTTATTGCTGGTAGGGTCAGCATCGGTTTAACCCGGACATCAGCATCTGGAAAGATCTGGTGCACTCTCTTTCTCAATTCGCCCAAAATGATCTCTTTTGCACCGAGCAGCCCATCAAAATTCCTTTTGTCATAAATGAGTTCCACGAACATTGCCACTTGCCTTTATCTGTATGGATATACAGTGTTTATACTGTGTTTTTATCTGATATACAAGGGGGACCGTCAATATGAATTGACGTCCCCCGGGGATGATTATGTTATGAGGGGATAGAAAGAAAGATAAGCATTATAGTGAATAACAAATAAACTAATGCTTTCTACGTTTTTTAGTGCCTATGTTTCTAATCTCATCATTTCAGATGTTTATGTTCAGGCATCATTCTTAAAAGTGTATTGTCCTTCTGTATGGCGTGATGAAATAATGCCGCGCCAGCATGGGCTGCAATCAAGAAATAGCCTACATTTGCCAGAGTTTCATGAATAGCTTTCACGACGGCTTTTATTTCATCATTGCTATGAACGAAAGAGGGGATGTTTAAACCTAGAAAAAACCAACTCTTTCCACCGTAAGCCATCGTCAAGACACCTAATAACGGTAGCGCCAGAAAAGAGACATAGAGCATGATATGCATTAATTTGGCTGATATCCTCTGCCACTGGGGGGGCGTAGGTGTGATAGCTGGATCTTCATACTTATGTTTGAGAATTAAACGTATTATCATTAAACACCAGACAAATACCCCTGTATTATAGTGTGTTTCTTTCATCAACAGATAGGAGGCACTGCCTTTGGGAAACCAACCGCGAAATTCCATTGTGGCATAGGTTATCGCGATTAACACCAGAGTTAGCCAGTGCAAGTGAATCTGAAGTCTTGAGAATCTGCTCATTGTTTTTCCTCGAATGATGCGCCACCGCAACCGTATCGTATTGAGCTTAACAAATCCTTATATTCATTAAGAGATTAGGATTTTGTTATTTCTATTTCGGGTAAAACGATCGCATAGTTGATAGGGGATCATTGCGAGTTTGTCAGGATTCAATTTTTCGACGAAATTTTGTACGGGAAAACGTGTAGAGCATTGGCTGCAATGGGGTAAACGCCGAGGCTTTCAGTTCTGGCCTTGATTTCCTCAAATGGGAGGGAAGGAGATGGTTCCCGTCCTCCCCAGAGATTGATCCCTTCCGGGATGTCATCTCTGCCGTATTCCTCGGCGATCTCAATCGTTTTGCCATTATTCAATTCGATGACAACACTTTTTCCATCAATGGGGATCAGATTTCCGTCATTGTCAGTAATAAAGATTTTCATTTGCTCTCCTCCTGATTATGCCTTCTCATCATAGCAAATTAAATGTGGGGCAATACTGCTATTGCTCTGAAAGTGCACAATGATTATTTACTATTAATCAATGCGTTATGATGAGATTTAGAAAAAGTGATTGGCTTCATGGCGATTTATGTTGCTGTCGACCATGCTCTGTAGAGACAAACATGATTCAGTCAACGTCCGTTTTAACGTGTTCATTTTTCGCCACAGGATATAAGAATGCGCAAAGCACTGTTACCGATACTTGCTGCGATATGTCTGTTCGTAATCGGTGTTTTTATTCTCAATATGCAGCTTTGGTATTCCTCATCAATGGAAGCTCTTGGTGGGGCACGATATGCCGCGAAAAATATGGACAACATACTTAATGAAGCTTTTCAGGCAACGGGTACCGCTAAGCGCATCGCTGAAAAAAAATGCGACCTGGAGAGCCAATACCAGCTCGGAACTGAAGCTGCGCTTCGGCCCCATTTACGAACGCTGATTATTATCCGGCAAGGGAAGGTTTGGTGTACCTCACTGCCAGGTAATCGGATCTTGTTGAAACAGATACCCGTGATACCTGATACGAATTTGCTGTTGGCCTCTGCACAAAATACCGTGAATGAGATACCCGTTTTACTTTATCAGACTCATTTTCAAACAAGTAGTATCATTATCACGATAAGTGGGGTGCATATCCGGGGCGCATTGAATGTCCCATTAAAAGGACTGACCTATTCATTGCGGGTAGGCGACAAAGTGCTTGGTTCATCGACGGAAGTGAAAGTCTTCAAGGCGAGTGCGCAGCAGTCTGGTCAAGTGAATTCTGCAAAGTATCCCTTCAGCATTATTTTCGAACAGCCTCCATTATTTAGCTTAAAAAGGCTCGTCACTAATGGTCTGGGAATTCTGATTTTCATCCTGCTGATCTCGGTCGCTGTGGCTTATGCCATCGATAAATATTTGAATAAGGATGATACCCCTGAAGAAACGTTGCGCAGAGCGATAGATAAAGGGGAGATAGTGCCTTTTTATCAACCAATCGTAAATGGTCGCGATGGAACGTTACGCGGTGTCGAGGTGCTGGCCAGATGGAAGCACCCAAGGGCTGGGTATATCTCTCCGGCCTCTTTTATTCCAGTTGCCGAAAAATCAGGTCTGATAGTGCCGCTGACTCAAAGCTTGATGAGGCAGGTCGCTGCTAATATGAACTCCATCGCCAGCAAATTGTCATCCGGCTTCCATGTCGGAATTAACTTCAGCGCATCCCATATCACTTCCCCTACGTTTGTGGAGGAGTGCCTGCGCTACAGAGACAGTTTCAGCCGTAATGATTTAAATTTGGTGATTGAGGTGACTGAACGAGAACCGTTGCATGTGGATGATGATCTTGTGCAGAGGCTCAATACGCTTCATGAAAATGGTTTTGTCATTGCGTTAGATGATTTTGGTACAGGCTATTCTGGACTTTCTTACTTGCATGATCTGCACATTGACTATATCAAAATCGATCAGAGTTTTGTGGGACGGGTAAATGACCTGCCTGATTCAACCCGAATTTTAGATTGTGTCCTCGACCTGGCACGTAAGCTGTCATTAAGCATTGTTGCTGAAGGTGTTGAAACGAAGGCGCAGCTTGATTATCTCAACAAAAACAACATTGTTTTCCTGCAAGGGTACTATTTTTATAAACCGGTCACTTTTACTGAGTTTATTCTTATTCTGCTTTCAAAACCCAAAGTGAAGGTTTTTGTCGAATAAAATGGAAGGTATCTTGTTGATAGAAGTGAGAATGGGGAGGAATTGGCCGTAGAAAACCTGTTTTTTCTTTATCGTGAGATGAATCTCAGACTGTGTTATTCAAAGAGCATATCCTTAGTTGTGTAGCGGTTATTTGCGTTCTCACATACAGCAAACGGATAACAGTATGACTGATATAACCTTTACTAAGGGACACACTTCAAGTCGCGAAGTGACGGTAGTACATAAGAAAAAGTTGGCTGCGCGCACTAGAGTTCAGTACTCAAACCGCGATCAATTAGCTATTGCTGCAGTTCTGTTTGTAGGCGGTATCGCCGGAGCTATTGTTTTGGCAACGTACTTACTGATACTGGAAGGGATATTTCTGTACTAATTGTTTAACTGTTCTTATGTTTTATTACGGTGTTTGTTGTGTTGCTAATGCCATTTCTCAGTAATGATCAATATTATTAACCATCAGTAAAGTTAAGCAGGTATTCCTGAAAACACCTGCTTAAAATATCATTTAGAACAATATACTCTGGCTTCCCGAGGAGTATAGATGCCAATCGTGATGATGCGCAAGAAAACATCCATACCAGACTCCTGAACTTCTGTACGAACAACTTTGTCTGCACCGCCGCATACAGAAGCTGCATCGATGGTTTGTGACTGGCCAATACCATTAATGAAAAAATTCTGTCTGGTTTCCTGAGAGGGTTTTTCTGCAATGCCGTTGTTGATTTTAAAGGTTTGCTGAGCGCAACCGGATAGAGCTGTTGCCGCAATAATTGCAATCATTAACTTTTTCATTTTTACCATTTTATAGTGTGGGATAGAGAGCAAATGATCTTCTTTAATGCTGCTGGTACATATCCGACCAGCACTTATGTCTGGCACTATTATGCTGACTGTTTATCTATTATTTAGTTAGATAAATGAGTAATGAATTTTCTGTTTCGACTTTGTAGAACATTAGTGATTGCTTGCGATATCAGCTTACATTTTATCAATGTCAGCATTAAAGTGGATAAAATATATGGGAGTTAATGTGTTTTTCTCGGAAACATCAATACTATATAAGTGAGGTCTCGAACAGTTACGTATTTGAACAGAGCTATCAGAGATAGCCCTGCCAATAAAACATTTTAAAATTAGAACTGATAGTTTAAAGAAACCCAATAATTACGGCCTGGATTTACGTATCCAGTGGTGGATTGCGCAGTCTGATAGTAATCACCTGCATAGGTGCTATTACGGCCCACCTGGTACAGTTTAACTTCGCTGAAGTCTTTATCCAGTACGTTATTGACTGCCGTATTTAGCGTCAGGTCTTTGGTCAACTTATAAGACATTCCCATATCGAGAACGGTCCAGGCTTTTAAATCCGCGCCTTTGTCGTCATACACCGCCTTTTGTACCGCGCTGAGGTTCTCGTAATTTTCGGTAAAGCGTGGCGCCTTACCGCGATAACGGGCGCTCAACCAGGCGTTCATATCTTCTGTAGCCTGCCAGTTCAGGCGAGCGTTAGCCATATGCTTGGGGGTGTAGCTCAACGGCGCGCCTTTATTATCACCATCTTTTTGTTTGCTCTGTGTGTAGGTGTAGTTGAGGGATAAACTCAGTACGTCCGACCAGAGAGGGAAGGTGCTGGCGAATTCAATACCATCGGTCCTTGCCTTACCGCTGTTGGTATAGCTGTTGGTATTATCATCGATAGAATACGAGACAATTTTATTTTTATATTCGGTATAGAAGCCGGTAACGTTGGCGTTCAGTCCGGCCTCGTTTTCATAATATAGCCCGGTTTCGTAGCTGATACTTTCTTCCGGCTTGAGGTCAGGGTTACCGACAGTATTAACAGTTCCTTGCGCAGTTACGCCGCTAATGCCGTTATGCAACTGGCTGAGTGAGGGCGCTTTATAACCTGTAGTAACACCGCCTTTGAGCGTCCACTCATCGGAGACATCCCAAACCATATAGGCGCGAGGACTCAGGTGGCCGCCAAACACATCATTATGCTCATAACGGGTACCTGCGGTTAACGCCAATGAGTCGAGTATATGCCATTCATCTTCCGCGTAGGCTGCCCACGTTTTTTGGTGGAACGTCTCGCCGGTATTGGCCAGTACAACACCGTCTTTCATTCGCGCATCCCAGTATTCCCCACCAAGGGTTAACAGGTGTGAGTCACCTAATGGCGTCAGCAGCACTGAGTCCAGAATGACGTTAGTGTTCTTCAGTTCACGCGCATCACCGGCGCGGCCAGCGTTTTCCGGCGTGAGTGCGGAGGAGACCAGTTGTCGGCCTTTGTTCTCGGTCTCATTCCAGCCGAGGGATGATTTCCAGGTGCCGAACGTTAAGGCGGTATCGTGGCCGAGAGTCACTTTGTTGCGTTCATAGCGAAGCGTTTTATCATAACCCCCCGTCAGGTTGCCCAACTGTCCATCGTCATTGTCATAGCGCTGTCTGGCAGAGTCGAGATCTAACCACAACGTATTGTTCTCATTGGCTTTCCAGTCCAGTCGGGTGCCGATATTATAGTTCTCAGATTCAGTAGGATAGGGTACGCGAGTAGAGGCGGTATCGCTCAAAGAGGTGACGCTTGAACCCTGGCGCTGGGTTGTGCTCCCGCGAACCTGCATATCCAGCACGCCTGCGATTAACGGACCGCTGGACCAGAAGTTGGCGACCGTGCTGTTACCCCATTTATTACTCTCTTGCAGGTTAACGCCAGTATTGATGGAGGTGCTCCATTTATCGGTGCTTTTTTTGGTGATGATATTCACTACGCCACCGATTGCGTCGGAGCCATAAAGCGTCGACATTGGGCCGCGGATCACTTCGATATGATCGATTGCCGCCAGCGGTGGCATAAAGCTGGTATTCATGGCAGAGAAGCCGTTTGGCGTTACATCGCTGCTGCCGTTTTGACGAATACCGTCAATCAGTATCAGGGTATAGCTCGCAGGCATACCACGGATGCTGATCTCCAGACCACCGGTTTTACCGGTGCTGCTTTCAACATCCACGCCCTCTACTGAACGCAAGGCTTCTCCTAAGTCATTATATTTATTGGTTTGTAATTCTTGCTGCGAAATTACGGAAACACTGGCCGCTGCGTTGGTAATTTTCTTTTCGTAACCGGAGGCGGTGACGACCATTACATCTTCAGCAAAAACCAGGGGGCTGGTGAAACCCAGACAGGACAGAACGACAGAGGCAACAGGTTTTAAACGCATAGTCAAACTTCCTTTGTTAAAATTCAAAGGCAGTAAGATAATTGATGGAAATGATAATACAAATAATTATCATTACAAATTTACATAACTTGTCACTTCTGGTGTTTTTCTTGAATAAATATACATAAGTTGTCATTAAGTTAGCGCAGGGAATGGTAGGGATTAGAATAGTCTTCATGTGAAACTATTGGATATAAATTAATATGTTAATGAATAAATCGCTAAATTTTAAACTGTTTCTGGGATTCATATCGTACTCATAACGGAGTATCAGAAAAAAGTATGATAATTTTAGAAAATCGTCATACTTTTCTGCGCCGCATCATTTTTTTCGCCAATTCTCTTCGCCATAATCCCTTTCCCAGGAGACTGCTTAACGACAAGGCATCGTTAAGCGGCATATACATAACGCAAATCTGGATAAAATAATGATCAAAGGCAAGCTGGCACTCCTGACGTGTGCATTGACTCTCGCATTAACCTCACCACTCCTCGCCGCGCAGAATGCGGACGCAGGTCAGACGTTAAAACTGGCGATTGGACCAGAGCCAACGGAAGGGTTTGACCCGATGTTGGGCTGGAGTCATGGCAGCTATTTGCTTTTGCATGCACCGTTATTAAAACAAAATGCAGATATGAGCTGGGGAAACCTGCTGACGGAGAAGGTGGTGACCAGCGCTGATGGCAAAACCTGGACGCTGACGCTAAAACCTGACCTTAAATTTTCTGATGGTTCGCCGCTAACCGCTGAAGATGTTGTGTTCACCTATAACAAAGCAGCAAAAAGCGGTGGGAAAATTGACATGGGGAACTTCGCTCATGCCAGTTTGAAAGATAACCGCACGGTAGAAGTGACACTGAGTAACCCGCAGAGCACCTTTGTGAATGTGCTGGGATCTTTAGGCATTGTTCCGGCAAAGCTATATAACGAAAAAACATTCGCCAAACATCCGATTGGTGCAGGTCCTTATCGGTTGGTGAGTTTCCAACCCGGGCAGCAACTGATTGTGGAGGCTAACCCCTGGTATGCCGGTAAGAAAAATGATTTCAGCAAGCTGGTGTTTGTTTTCCTTGATGAAGATAACGCTTATGCCGCAGCGCGCAGTGGGCAATTGGGATTAGTACGTATTGCGCCTTCGATGGCGGTCGCCCCTCAGCAGCAGAATTTGAAACTGTGGGTGCGTAACAGCGTGGAGAACCGGGGCATTGTGTTCCCGATGATTCCTGCAGGTAAAAAAGACGCCAATGGTTATCCAATTGGTAACGATATCACAGCCGATGTCGCGATCAGACGCGCCATCAATTACGCCATTGATCGTAAGCAGCTCGCCGATCAGGTTATGGAAGGTCATGCGATCCCTGCCTATAGCGCGGTTCAGGGCCTGCCATGGCAGGGGCAGTCAGTCGCGTTCAAAGATGGCGACAGCGAAAAAGCACGAATGATTCTGGAGGAAGCTGGCTGGAAAGTGGGGAAAGACGGTGTACGAGTGAAAGAGGGCAAAGAGGCGCGCCTGACTTTATGGTATGCCAGCGGTGACAGTACCCGCCGGGATTTAGCCGAAGCAGTCCGTGCGATGCTGGAGCCTGTGGGTATCCAGGTATCATTGCAATCCGGAAGCTGGGAAACCGTTGAGCGTCATATGCATGCCAACCCGACGCTGTTTGGTTGGGGAAGCCTGGATCCCATGGAGCTGTTCCATCATTACAGCAATCAGGCTGCGGGCGTGGAGTATTACAATCCCGGTTACTACAGTAATTCTGTCGTTGAAGAGCATCTCAAACAGGCTATTGATGCACCGGACTGGCAAAAAGCGCTGCCTTTCTGGCAACAGGTTGAGTGGGATGGCAAGCAAGGCGCTGGTGTACAGGGCGATGCCGCATGGGCATGGTTATTGAATATTCAGCACACTTACCTGGCAAATCCATGTATTGACTTAGGCAAAGGCGCACCGGAAATTCACGGGAGCTGGTCACTGCTCAATAATCTGGATGAATGGACCTGGACCTGCCGTTGATGAAGTCTGTAGTGGGCCATTTTCTCCGGCTGATAGTGTTATTAGTGCTGGTTGCGGCTGGCACTTTTGTGCTGCTCAGCTTTTCTCCGGTCGATCCGATTCGCGCCTATATCGGCAACGATCTCCTGCACGTGCCGCCGGAACAATATGCGCGTATCGCCGCTCGCTGGGGATTGGACCAGCCGCTGTGGGAGCGTTTTGGTAACTGGTTTATACGGGTATTGCAGGGCGATCTCGGCTACTCGATGTTGTTTAATGCGCCGGTTGCCAGCGTGATCAAGGAGCGCTTTGCTACCTCGTTCGCGCTGCTTAGCGGCGCATGGCTGCTCTCCGGTATAGTGGGGACGGCAATGGGATTTGTCGCCGGACGCTACCTTAATCGCTGGCCGGATAAAGCAATTTGTCGTCTCAGTTATCTGCTGTCCTCGTTGCCGACCTTCTGGATTGGCATGCTGCTGCTGGCGTTATTTGCCGTTCGTTGGCCGGTATTCCCGGTATGCTGTGCGTGGGAGCCGGGCAACAACAGCGATATGGCGACACTAACCGAGCGTCTGCGCCATCTGGTGCTTCCCGTTTGTGCGCTAAGTTTGCTGGGGCTGGGGCAGATTACGCTTCATACGCGGGAAAGTATCGCCAGCGTCATGAAGAGCGAATTTGTCCGTTTTGCGCGCTCTCAGGGTGACAAAGGTTGGTCGCTGTTGCGCCATCAGGTTCTGCGCCACGCTATCACGCCCGCGCTGTGCCTGCAGTTCGCCTCGCTGGGAGAACTGTTGGGGGGCGCACTGCTGGCAGAAAAGGTTTTTGCTTATCCCGGGCTTGGGCAGGCGACCATTGATGCCGGATTGCGGGGCGATCTACCGTTACTCATGGGGATCGTCTTATTTAGCACCGTGCTGGTTTTCATTGGCAATTCACTTTCTACCTGGTTTGTTCATGTGTTGAACCGTGCTCTGGAGCGACCCGATGCTCTATAATCCGACGCCGACGCTTATTCGTCTGGTGCTGTCTTTTAGCTGCCTGCTAATCATTGCGGTGTATGGCGCAGCCACGCTGGACAACCCGTTGAGCGTGAATTTACTTGCCCGTCATCTGCCCCCCGATGCGCTGTACTGGTTCGGTACCGATAACCTCGGTCGCGATCTGTGGGTGCGTTGCTTTCAGGGGGCATTAACCAGTCTGCAAATTGGTATTGGCGCGGCCTTGTGCAGCGGCTTCATTGCGTTAATTATGGCGGCGGTTTCGCGCCTGCATCCTCGACTAGACGTGCTTATGCGTCTGATAACTGATGCCATGCTGTCGATGCCGCATCTGCTGCTGCTTATTTTGATTTGTTTTACGCTGGGCGGCGGGAAAAGTGGGGTGATCATGGCGGTGGCGCTAACCCACTGGCCGCGCCTCGCATTGATTCTGCGTGCTGAGGCCGAGCGCGTTGCCCATAGCGATTATCTGACGCTGACATGGCGTCTGGGACATGGTCATTTTTACTGCTGGCGACATCACTATCTACCGGCATTGTTACCCCAATGGCTCACGGGGACATTGCTGATGTTTCCCCATGCGGTGCTACACAGCGCGGCGTTGAGTTTCCTTGGTTTTGGACTAGCGCCGCATGAACCCTCGTTGGGCCTGCTGCTGGCGGATGCTCTGCGGTTCATCAGTCATGGCGACTGGTGGTTAGTGTTGTTTCCGGGGCTGATGTTATTCAGCCTGGTGATGTTATTCGATCAGCTCGCGAGGGCAGTGCATCGTTTATGGTTGCGAGGTGACATATGTTGAGTTTGAAACAGGTCTCGCTGGACGTGGCGCGTTATCGTTGGTTCGGCGCGAGAAAATGGTCTCCGCTGTTGCAGGATATCTCTTTCGACGTTGCACCCGGCCAGATGGTGGCTTTAGTTGGGGGAAGCGGTGAAGGGAAAAGTTTGCTCCTGCAATGTCTGCTCGATCTTTTACCGGAAAATTTGCGTCTGCACGGCGCCATAACCCTTGATGGCAAAATGCTGAACAGTCAAGACATCCGCGAATGTCGGGGCAATACCTTCAGCTATGTCCCGCAAGGCGTTCAGGCGCTGAATCCGCTGCTCTCAATTGAAAAGCATTTACGTAGAGCAAGTCAGCTCTCCGGCCAAACCTGGAATGCCGGAAAAATAGAAAAATTGCTCCAGCGTAGTCAACTGGAAACCAGCGTATTAGATGCTTTCCCGCGTCAGCTTTCGGGCGGTATGGCGAAATGTGTTCTGGCCTGTCACGCGTCGCTGAGTCAGGCCCGCTATATTCTGGCCGACGAAATTACCGCCTGGCTTGATGCGCCATTGGCTAATCAACTGCTTGAGCAGTTGCGTGGTTTATGTGAACAGGGGGCTGGTGTTTTATGGGTGACGCACGATCTCACGCTGGCGGCCCGCCATGCGGATCGCATCGTCGCGCTGCACCAGGGAAACGTGTCGGATAACGTTAGTCGTGAACAGCTGTTGCGCGGGGAAATTAGCGAGCATCTGCAACGTCAATGGCAGGCTCTGCCTGAGAGAAATCAATTGTTTGGAGTGCGGGATGCTGTGCTGTCGTGATGTCGTGATTCGTCAGGGAGGGAAGGTGCTGTGGCAAAACCTTTCTTTCTCATTGCACTCCGGTGAACGTATTGGGATTTGTGCGCCCAGCGGAACCGGCAAAACGACGTTGGGACGTGTACTGGCGGGCTGGCAAAAGCCGACCTCGGGCGACATTCTTATCGATGACCAGCCGCTACCGATGCATCAATATTGCCCGGTGCAACTGGTACCGCAGCATCCGGAATTAACCTTTAACCCACGGCGTAGCACCGGCGATGCGGTTCATGACGCCTGGCGGCCTGGCGCAGAAATCCTTACCCGCCTGCATATCAAACCGGAATGGTTAACCCGTCGCCCTGGCCAGCTTTCTGGTGGTGAACTGGCGCGAATCGCCATACTTCGTGCGCTGGACCCGCGTACCCGTTTTCTTATTGCCGATGAGATTACCGCCCAGCTCGATCCTTCCATTCAAAGAGATATCTGGGTACTGCTGCTCGAAGAATGCCAGCGTCGACCATTAGGCATGCTGATTATCAGCCATCAGCAGGCGCTGCTTGATCAGATCTGCACGCGGACGCTGCTTACGCCGTAATTTTACCCGTTCTGGTAAGTAACGATATTGATTAAATTGTGATGTTATATTATAACATTTCACTCGCAAATGATTTGAGGGTGAAATTTTGGCTATTCATTTTAAAAAACTGGCAATCGCTCTGGGGATGCTTTTAGCCAGTGGTCAGGTTTTGGCTCACGGTCACCATTCCCATGGTGTTCCAATGAGTGAAACAGAAAAAAAGGCGTCAGAAGGTGTGTTTGATGATAATCAGGTACAGAACAGAGCGCTAACCGACTGGGATGGCATGTGGCAATCTGTCTATCCGTACCTGGTCAGTGGCGAGCTTGATCCGGTATTCAAAAAGAAAGCGGAGAAAGATAAAAGCAAAACGGCAGAACAGATTAAAGATTATTACCGTCAAGGCTATGCAACTAACGTAGACACCATCGGTATTGAAAACGGTGTGATGGAATTTCATACCGGTAATCAGGTTACATCATGCAAATACGACTATGCCGGATATAAAATCTTGCACTACAAATCAGGCAAGAAAGGTGTACGTTATTTGTTTGAGTGTAAAACTGCTGATAGCAAAGCGCCTAAATACGTCCAGTTCAGCGATCATATAATTGCTCCGCGCAAGTCAAGCCACTTCCATATTTTTATGGGAAATACCTCGCAGGCAGCCTTGCTCGAAGAGATGGAGAACTGGCCTACCTACTATCCTTATCAGTTGAAAGGTGAAGAGGTGGTGGATGAGATGCTGCACCATTAATCCGGACTAAGTTTATCTGTACATACCCGCCGTCCGTGGCGGGTATTTTAATTAACAACCTTCTCTTTCCATCCCCCTGCGCATTCGTTAGCATATTGTCTTGCAGCAAGTGCATGTGTTTTTTCAGGAAGAGGTTAACGTGTTTGCAGAGTATGGAGTTCTGAATTACTGGACATACCTGGTGGGAGCTATTTTTATCGTGCTGGTTCCGGGGCCAAATACGATATTTGTGTTGAAGAATAGCGTCGGTCGGGGTGTGAAGGGCGGTTATCTCGCCGCAAGCGGTGTGTTTATCGGTGATGCTGTGTTGATGTTTTTGGCCTATGCCGGTGTTGCCGCCTTGATCAAAACCACGCCTGTTTTGTTTAATATCGTTCGTTATCTCGGCGCTTTTTATCTGCTGTATCTCGGTGCGAAGATCCTGTACGCAACACTGAAATCGAAGGCGAGCGACGCCGCGGCTGAGGAAGTCCCGTTTGGCGCCATTTTTAAGCGCGCCTTAATTCTGAGCCTGACTAACCCAAAAGCTATCCTGTTTTATGTTTCGTTCTTCGTGCAGTTCATTGATGTCAATGCGCCGCACTCAGGGCTGTCATTCTTTATTCTGGCCATTACGCTTGAGATCGTGAGCTTTTTCTACTTAAGCTTCCTTATTTTCTCCGGCGCGTTTGTGACCCAGTACATTCGCACCAAGAAGAAGTTGGCTAAGGTGGGTAACTCTCTTATAGGTCTGATTTTCGTTGGTTTTGCTGCCCGTCTGGCGACGCTTCAGTCGTAATCATTGGCCCGCTGAATATGGCGGGCTTCAATTTTTAGCTTTTCTTCCCCACGCATATCAGCTGCTGGTTATAACCAATAAATGGTATTTTAAATGTATATTTTGAAGCGTACTCTGTGCACAGCAGCGGTTGAATAAGACTCGCTGGTTGTCGACTGGAAAAGGGAAGAAAAATGCTTCAAATTCCACAGAATCATATCCATACACGCTCAACTCCGTTCTGGAACAAAGAAACTGCACCTGCCGGAATTTTCGAACGCCACCTTGATAAAGGCACCCGTGCCGGGGTTTATCCTCGACTGTCAGTTATGCAGGGGGCGGTTAAATATCTCGGCTACGCAGATGAACACAGCCTGGAGCCTGTAGAGGTGATGGTTATTGAAGCCGGTCAGTTTGGCGTTTTCCCGCCGGAAAAATGGCATAACATCGAAGTAATGACCGACGACACTTACTTTAATATCGATTTTTTCGTTGCCCCGGAAGTGTTGATGGAGAGTGCAAATCAACGAAAAATCGTGCGCACTGGCAAGGAGTAAATCATGGGCAAAGCAACCTATACCGTCACAGTAACCAATAACAGCAATGGTGTGTCTGTCGATTACGAGACCGAAGCGCCGATGACATTATTGGTTCCGGATGTCGCGGCAGAAGTGGTCAAAGACCTGGTCAATACCGTCCGTTCATATGATACCGAAAATGAGCATGAAGTCTGCGGGTGGTAGGGCTTTAACTTCTGCTACCGTTTGAACTAATTGATTTTTAAATTGAAAACCGCACGGCGTTTTGATTGCGCAGGGCGGTTTTTTTATTTGAGTCGAATAGACCGCGGTCCAGAAAAAGATTTCTTAAGAATACCTTAAGAAATTCGCATCGTTTGCTAATAGTTAATCATTCATAGGGGTTATGATCGCAAAATAGTAACAATACAGAACTTTGCGCTTATGAAATTGAATACCCGACTTACATTATCCGCATTCATTCTTGGACTTGTCCTCGTAGCAATCCCGTTCACTGCGAACTGGCATCTTCCTCTGCTCAATGGCGCGGTCGTCACATGGATTGAAAATGGCCAGGCGCTATGGTTATTGTTTGGTGCAGTATTTACTCTCTGCTACATCCGGCCTTTATCGCGTCCTGCAGGCGAGAAGCAATTCTGGCTTTGGGCGGCAGTATGGTGGTTGGTATTGCTGGGCCGAAGCACCAGTTGGGGCCGTGACTACTTCCCGGAGCATCCTAAACTGCTGTTCAGAGCTATCTCAGTCGTGTTAATTGCGATGATTATTCTGCCGGTCCTGCTGTCGAAGAACTTACGCCAGGATATTGCCCGGCGCTTACGCAATGAACCGCTACCGCTGTGGCTACTTGCGATCACCGTCTGCGCATTTTTGATATCCGATACAGTGGAGCATCATCGCCTGCTGGCGCCTGTCTTTTTGCATAATGCCAGTTACGGCGATTTGATTGAAGAATTGTACGAACTGCCGTTTATGGCGGGATTGTTTCTGATGAACCTCGGTTTTATGCAACGGGATAAACAGCACGAGTCTGCCGCTATTCGTTTCAGTGAACCGCAACTGGCGAAGTAGTTGGATAAAGCCTGAGTCTGGAAGGCCAGACTCAGGCGGTCAGGGCGATACTTTACGCAATGGTCTCACATAAGCGTGATTTCATTTCGCTGTACGTTTGTGCGGCATACTTCTCCGCCCATCCCTGATCGGTAATGTGCTCAATTTTGACAGCACAATATTTGGTTTCCGGCGTTTTCGAGATCGGATCAAGGTTATCCTGTGTTAACTCGTTACACGCGCCAATCCACCATTGATAGGTCATATACACTGTTCCGGCATTAATACGCTCGGAGACATCCGCACGGCTGATGACCTTGCCTCGGCGCGAGCTTACCCACACCAGGTCACGATGACGGATGCCCAGTTTTTCTGCATCATCGGTGTTGATTTGAACATATCCTGGCTCATCTGCCAGCGCCTGTAATGCCGCGCAGTTGCCGGTCATCGAGCGGCAGGAGTAGTGCCCAACTTCGCGCACGGTACACAACACCAGCGGATAGGTCTCGTCAGGGACTTCAGCAGGAGCGCGCCACGGCGCGGCAAACAGTTTGCCTTTGCCATTCGCGGTATCAAACTGGCTGTGTGCATAAAGATACGGTGTTCCTGGGTGATCGAGATCCGGACAAGGCCACTGAACATGGCCCATTTGACCCATTTTCTCATAGGTTACGCCATAGAACAGCGGGCACAGTTCGCGCATTTCATCCCAGATTTGTTGGTTATTTTGATACTGCATCGGGTAGCCCATTTCGCTGGCCAACAGACTGATAATTTCCCAGTCACGTTTTACATCCCCGCTGGGTTCAATCGCTTTCTCGAAACGTTGGAAGCCACGATCGGCGCAGGTAAAGACGCCACCGTGTTCGCCCCATGATGTTGCCGGCAACAGGACGTCGGCCATCTCTGCCGTTTTGGTCATGAAGATATCCTGCACGACGATAAAATCGAGCGCGTTAAATCCTTCCCGGACCAGCCCCAAATCAGCCTCGGTTTGCAGCGGATCCTCGCCCATGATGTAGTAGGCTTTGATTTTGCCCTCAATCGCCAGATGCGGAACTTCGGTGATGCGCGTTCCGACCTTGTCATCCATCTGATTAACGTCAATCCCCCAGGCGGTGGCGAATTTCTCCCTGACGGCAAAATCGGTCACGTCCTGATACCCCGGAAACTGGTTAGGCAGTACGCCCATATCACATGCGCCCTGCACGTTATTTTGCCCGCGTACCGGGCCAACACCGACATTTGGACGTCCCAGATTCCCGGTCAGTAAGGCCAGGCTCGACAGTCCACGCACCACATCAACGGCCTGGCCAAACTGCGTGACGCCCATCCCCCACATCACGGTTGCCGATGGTGCTGCCGCAAATGTACGCATCGCCTGACGAACCTGTTGTGCAGGGACGCCGGTTAAATGTTCTACGGCTTCGGGGGCATAGTCCTTAACGGTTTCCCAGTATGTTTCCAGACCTTCGGCATGCTTATGCACGTACTCGCGATCGTAAAGCTGCTCTTCAATAAGCACATGGCCAAAAGCGTTGACCAGCGCCATGTTGCAGCCATTTTTTAACTGCAAATGCTGATCGGCGATACGGGCGGTTTCAATACGGCGAGGGTCGCAAACAATGATTTTCGCGCCGTTCTGACGAGCTTTAATCACCCGACGGGCCACTATGGGGTGTGAGTCCGCGCAGTTATAACCAAAGATGAGCAGGCATTTTGAGTTTTCAATGTCGCTGATGGAGTTGCTCATTGCGCCATTGCCCAGCGTTTCCTGTAGACCCGCAACGGAAGGGCCGTGACAGACGCGGGCACAGCAGTCGACATTGTTGGTGTTGAGCACCCCACGGGCGAATTTTTGCATCACGTAGTTGGTCTCATTGCCTGTTCCCCGGGAGGAACCTGTCGTCATGATGGCGCGAGGACCATAGGTATTTTTGATTTCAGATAAGCGTTTAGCGGTGTAACGAATGGCCTCATCCCAGCTAACGGGAGTGAATTTTCCCCCTTTTTCATAACGGATCATCGGGCGAGTCAGACGGGGAGTCAGAAGGCGGGTGTCGTTCAGAAAGTCCCAACCATAATAGCCTTTCAGGCATAACTGATTTTGGTTCGTTACACCCTCAGCGGCTTCGGCGCGGATGATTTTGTTATTTTCAACAACAAGCTTGAGCTTGCACCCGGCCCCACAGTATGGGCATACACTGGTGATTTTTTTCATCAATAACAGACCTGTTAAATGCTGAAATAGCGCGAATTGTAGACGAAGCCACGTGAATAGATATCACGGGCTACGATGTGTCGTAGTGACGGGCTGTTAAAGCATAAAGCATGCCAAAGATGAAAACCCAGCATTGGCAGGGGTGCTGCCCAAGGAGCAGAGAGGAATGACTGTCGATTCGTCACTATTGACGAGAAGCGTCAAAAATATCACCGTTTTGACGCTGGGCTAACTCCATGAAACATCGGAAAAAGATGAAAAACACAGGTGATACCGATCACAAATTTTAATTTTTCAGCGCTATGCTATGCTTTTATACAACGAGTCAATCGTTAACCTAAAAGCATAAGTGAGGAAAATAATGGGCATTCTTTCATGGGTAATTTTCGGTCTTATCGCGGGGATTTTGGCAAAATGGATTATGCCGGGTAAAGATGGCGGCGGATTCTTTATGACCATTATCTTAGGGGTTGTTGGTGCGGTGGTTGGCGGCTGGATCAGTACCTTCTTTGGCTTTGGTAAAGTTGATGGCTTCAACTTCGGTAGTTTCGTCGTAGCGGTTATCGGCGCGATCGTGGTGTTGTTTATCTACAGAAAGATCAAAAGCTAACTATATATACAGAGATGAAAGGCCACTGAAGTGTGGCCTTTTTATTGGTTACCACCAGCCTAGTTCCGTACCCAGAACCACGATGATAGCCACGCAAATCATAATGAGCGTTGTTTTTTTCATCGTTATGCACCCGGCGCAGCGTAGCCGCCAACAAAAAACCAGGATAAGAAAACGACAGCGGAAATAAAAATGATGACGGGGAAAATAATACCGAGTCGCATAGGATTATCTGCCAGAGTTATTTAAAGACGAGCCAGCATAGCAGGGCTTAATGTACGACAAAAGTGGTTTTATCCTGCCGCTTTTTATCTTTGTACATGGCGCTGTCTGCCAAGTGGAGCGCGCAGTTTACATCGGTCTCATGCGGATCAATTTCCACCACGCCCAGACTGGCTCCAGGATAAAACAGATGGACGCTGCCCAAGTGATAGTCGCCACAAATTCGCTGTTGCAGCTGATTTTTCACCTTTTGCAGACGCTCGCATCGATCGCTTTCACTTTCCGGCGACAGGCTAACGACTAAAAATTCGTCACCGCCTAGTCGACCAAGGATATCATTGTCGCCGCATTCGTGGAGCAGACGCTGTCCTATCTGGATCAGGAACTGGTCGCCAACCTCATGACCAAAACGGTCATTAATCAGTTTAAAATCATCCAAATCAATATAGGCAACGACGACCTTCTGCTGGAGATGTCGGGCAAGCGAAAATAGGGTTTCAACATTTTCAAAAATCGAGCGCCGGTTCGGTAACCCGGTCAGCGCATCGGTGTAGGAATGAGCAATCAGCGCGGCGTTGGCTTCGCGTAACTGAGCGACCAGCGACTCTTTTTGAATAGACTGGGCGATCAGTCCTGCAAACAGATGCAGCACCTGTTCACCTCGCTCGCTCAATGCCTGCTGGCGGCGACTGGTGGCGCAGAGCGTACCGTAAAACGTTCCATCCGGAAGATGAACAGGCGTGCTCAGAAACGTGGTGATTTCCAGCGCGCGGGCTGCGCTGCATTCCGGCCAGCGTGCGGGCACGTTGTCGCTGTACAGGCAGTTATCCTCGATGGCGCGTTTGCATAGCGTCTCATCCCACGGGACGGATAGCCCTTCCGGGATCTGCATTTGTTTGCTATTGCGCGCGTACAAAATATGCTGCAGGCGAGCATCTAAATCGACTTTGGTTAAATAGGTTGATTCCATCTCTGTCACCACCTCCAGCATCTCCAGAAGTTGCCGAACCAGACTCTCAACAGACTGCTCCGTGGCTAAGGATTGTGAGACTCTGGCGAGGATCATGTCCGACATGAGGTGTAAATACTCCTGAGTAATGACAAGGCTGGCGTTGTCCGCATGATAGAACATCAAGGTGTAAGATGAAACAAGCTATCCAGCTCAGAATGTAAACATAAAATGGATAGTTAGCAGGAAAACATGGAGATAGATGGAAAGTCGGGGTAACCTGCCAAAATAAGATTTTTAACAGGAGTAGATATGAAACTGGCGTTTGTTGTTTTGCCCGGCATGCTGGTGCTGGCAGGGTGTAGTAGCCCGCAACCAGAAGCGCCAATGCCACCGAAAATTGGCATGGCGAATCCGGCATCGGTGTATTGCGAACAAAAGGGCGGCTCGCTGATTGCGATACAGACTCCGCAAGGGGTAAGGTCTGACTGCAAACTCCCCGGAGGGGAAACGATCGATGAATGGGAACTCTGGCGTAGAGACCATCCGGCAGCGGGGAAGTGATCTGCTGTTAGTATTGACGTAGCCATTCAGCCAGTACCAGCGCGTGGTTTTGCTGAGTATTCTTCGCCGCATACAGTAGCGTTAAGGTTTGCTGCCGGGCAATCTCTGCGAGACGCTTTCCTTCCTGCTGCTGTTGGGCCAGTTCGGTACGGTACTGCTGAGAGAAGTGCGCAAAATCAATCAGTTCTGCGTGAAATGCTTTACGTAAATCTGATGACGGCGTCAGCGCTTTATTCCATTCATTGAAAGCAAGATCAGTCTTTTTTATCCCACGTGGCCACAACCGGTCGACCAGGACGCGATAACCATCGCTTGCTTCTGCCGGGTCATACACGCGTTTACACTGAATATTCATCTCTTCATCCGCTCTGTTAAGCTGCCGCTTTGCTATTTAGCATCATTTTTATTACGGTTAAATAAGATCCTAAAACGTGACCATTATAGCATTTTGCCAGCCTGGACTCCCAATTTAAGGGATTGTGATACCGATGAAAAGTCGGTAGGCTGAGGCTCCTTATGTTGTCCCTCATTGTCTGGACATAAGGAAACCTTAATGGACATTTCCCCGATAAAAGATACGCTTCGCATTGCGCTGGTGGGCGATTACAACCCCGATATTGTGGCGCACCAGGCTATTCCCCTTGCTATTGATGATGCTGCTGCCGTGCTGGAGTTGGTGGCTGATTATGACTGGCTAACCACTTCTGATATCAATAGCAGCGAAGATCTGATTGGCTACGATGCCATCTGGGTCGTGCCAGGCAGCCCCTATCGACACCCAGAAGGTGCGCTGATTGCGATACGCTACGCACGCGAAAACAGCATTCCATTTTTAGGCACCTGTGGTGGTTTCCAACACGCCATACTGGAGTATGCCCGTAACGTGCTGGGCTGGAGCGATGCCGCGCATGCCGAAACGGATACCACTGGGCGAATGGTGATCGCGCCGTTGACCTGCTCGTTGGTAGAAAAAACGGATGATATTGAGCTCCGGGCCAATACGCTGATTGCGAAAGCCTATGGACGCGATGCTATCTCTGAGGGGTATCACTGCAACTATGGTGTGTCGGACGCTTTTGCTGCCGAGCTTGAGAGCGGCGATCTCCGGGTGACCGGTTGGGATGATGCCGGAGATATTCGCGCCATTGAACTGGTAACGCATCCTTTTTTTGTTGGCACACTCTTTCAGCATGAACGTGGCGCGCTGGCGGGTAAACCCGTGCCGTTAGTCCAGGCGATGCTCCGCGCCGCGCGGGGATAAAATGTAGGGCAGGAGGTTAGCTAACCTGCCCGCTACATTATGCGTTCGCGATCTCCCGATCGCGCCCTGCGCACAGACCAAACACGGCCATCAGCACCGCTAACCCGGCGACACCCGCTAATGGAATCAGCCAGCTACCGTTGAGGTCGTGAATTTTACCCATCAACGGTGGCCCGCAGGCGGCCAGTAAATACCCGACAGACTGCGCCATTCCGGACAACGCCGCGGCCTGATGTGCAGAGCTTGCGCGCAGGCCAATGAAGGTCAAGCCGAGGATCATGGTCGCACCTGAGCCAAAGCCAAACAGAATGGTCCACAGCAAAGCCTGGTCGGGCATTATGGCGAATCCCGCCGCGCCAACGGCGCACATTACCGAAACCAGGGCGGCGATGGCTCGCTGATCCTTGAATCTGTTCAGGACGAGGGGAATCAATAACCCTGGCGCGGCGGTCGCCAGTTGCAGTAAACCGTGCAATGAACCGGCCTGCGCCTCGCTGTAACCGTGGCTGATTAAAATGGCGGGCAACCAGCCGATGATCACGTAATAGATAAGTGAGTTGATTCCCAGAAACAGGGTCACCTGCCAGGCGAGGCTGGAGCGCCAGATTGCACGGGAATGTAATGCGCGTGAGTTACTCAGGCTGGCATTGGTCGTCTGACGGCATTGGGGTAACCAGATAACCAGCGCCAGCAGCGGAAAAACCATCAACACCATCAGTGCGCCGCGCCAGCCAAATCCATTTAACGCCAGCGGAACAACCATGGCTGAACCCAGCGCCGCCGCTGCGCCCATGGTCAGCGAGTATGCGCCAGTCAGTTTTGCCACATGCTGGGCATAATCACGCTTTATCAGCCCTGGCAACAGGACATTGCCCAGGGCGATTCCGCACCCGATGATAGCGGTACCGATAAACAGCAATCCCGGTGAGGGCAGCGAGCGTATCGTAATACCGGCGCAAATCAGCAGCATAGCGGCAAACAGGCTGCGTTCGATGCCCCAGCGGCGCGCAACGGCTGCGGCCAGAGGGGATACCAGCGCGAAGGCCAGCAGCGGAAGGGTGGTCAACAGTCCCGTTTGGGCGGTACTCAGACCGTAGTCGGCACGAATTGCATCTAATAGCGGGGCGGCACCGGTAAAGGTAACGCGCAGCGTGGTGGCAATCATCAGGATACCCGCGATCAGCAAAGCAGCGTTTTTACCGCGGGAGGAAGGCGTATTTATCATTTTTTTCTCATCTTGTCAGGCGAGGCGATACCTTAGCGTTTTTACGCCATGAGTGAATCAAGCTAAAATGACAGTTTATCGCTAAAATCGGACATTCTTATGTTGGGACTAAGATTGGATGGGTATGAACCTGACCTTCACCATGATGCCGCGGTGGCGTTCTGCATTCAGGCCCGGGAAGATGAACTCTTTAGTCCGCTGCATCAGCATCGTAAGGGGCAGTTGATTCTGGCTTTGCATGGCGCGATTACCTGCGAGGTCGAAAATGCCATGTGGATGGTGCCTCCCCAATATGCGGTATGGATCCCTGGTGAAATTCCGCACAGTAACCATGTAACCGTAGGCGCACAATTGTGCTTCTTGTTTATTGAACCTCATGCCGTCGTGATGCCTGAGCGCTGTTGTACGCTAAAGATATCTCCCTTGTGTCGGGAGCTTATTCTGGCGCTGGCGTCGAAAACGGACGGCCAGCGGCTGGAACCGTCAACTCAGCGACTGACGCAGGTGTTGTTTGATGAACTCCCGCAGCAGCCGCAGGAGCAACTGCAGTTGCCGGTTTCCGATCATCCGAAAATCCGCAGAATGGTCGCGACGATGGCGCGAGAGCCCGCCCAATGGCAGACGCTGGGGCAGTGGGCCAGCGTATTTGCGATGAGTGAGCGCAACCTTGCTCGGCTGGTCGTCAAAGAAACGGGATTGAGCTTTCGCCGCTGGCGTCATCAGCTGCAGTTGATTCTGGCGCTGCAGGCGCTGATCGATGGTCATAACGTGCAGCAGGTCGCGCAAATGCTCGGTTATGATTCAACCACCGCATTTATCACGATGTTCAAAAAAGGCCTGGGGCAGACTCCAGGCCGTTATCTGAGCTGACTTGCTACTGCTTCCCAACAATCAATGAGACCAGACCTGCCGCAATAAGCGGCCCCACCGGCACGCCGCGAAACAGCGCCACGCCCAGCACCGTACCGACCAGTAAACCGGCAACAAGCTGGGGCTGGCTGCCCATCAACGTGACGCCGCGCCCGCCAAGCCAGGAGACAACCACGCCGACGGCAATCGCGACCAGGGATTTCCAGTTTACAAAGGAGTGAATGAGCGTGGAGGGCGGTAGCGTTCCGCTGGCGATCGGGGCCATTACGCCGATAGTCAGAATAATAATCCCGACGGTCAGGCCCTGTTTTTCAATCCACGGAAAGAACGTATTCAGAGGGGTTACACGGACGATGATCAGCACCAGAATTGAAACAGCGACAGTGGTGTTGTGGCTGACAAAGCCCAGAGCTGCCAGTCCGAGGAGGATCAGCAGAGTGACATCAAACATCGTAGTTTCCTTGCCAAAAGAAAAAATAAGCCTGCTTACTGTACGCGTAAACGCGTGACGGAACAGGCTTTATTTAATGATAATGATTTTTTTTGAGCTAATGCACTATGTGACGTTTTTTACTGCTAACTCGGCTGTGATTGAACGCGGCGGAACGGAATTAATTCCGGTTGTGCAATTCGCAGGTAATCAGCAGTATCCATGATCACGGATTTCTCCAGCATTCCGGCATTAAACGCAATTTCATTAAAACGTTCAAACAGCAGCGGATCGGCGACCAGTTTGAGATTCGGATGAAAACTAAACGGTGGGATGGCGCCAAATACGCAACCTGTCAGTTCATCGACTTCCGCCGGGCTGGCGAGCGATGCTCGCAACCCGCCGATATGACCGGCCAACAGGCTCAGGTCGGCCTGCTGGTCAGCAGAGAGAATCGCCAGTACATGCTGATTAACGCCGTTACCCTTTACTTTACAGACCAACGCTTTTGCGCCCTGACCCAGTGCAGTACCGCGAATTTCAGAGACCGCTTCACATTTGCCGACGGCTTCATGGCTAACCACACGATACGTCGCGCCCTGTTCTGATAACAGCGAAATTAAACGCTGATGCGTTGCGTTACCTTTGTTCACTTCCGTCATGACTTGCTCCTGGTACAACAATAAAAATCCTGGCTGAAAAATGATTACGCATCGGCGCGTTTTTTCTGTTTGTTCAGATAGAGTTGGGCATCCGATGCTTTGTAAGCATCATCAATGGTGTCGTTTGGCTGCATATTATAAATCCCGACAGAGAAGCTGATTGATATATCTTGCGCAATAATTTGTAAGTTGTAGCGAATCCGTTCCAGCATGCTGTGCGTTAATTCACTGGGATGATCGATAAGGATGATGCAAAATTCATCCCCGCCAAGGCGGATGGCATAGTCGCTTTTTCGAATAGAGCTCTGAATGGCCTTGGCCAGAAGGGTGATAATGCGATCGCCTTCCTTATGCCCCAATGTGTCATTAATAACTTTTAGCTTATCGCAATCAATGGCGATAAAGGTCACGAGGGTTCCCGTGTTGACCAACTGCTGCAAACGTTGTTCGAGCATCGGCGTCAAAATTTTACGGTTATAGAGTCCGGTCATCGCATCGCTGATATTTTCCCGTGTGACGTTGTGATACAAGCGAAAATGAGTTCTGACCATATTCAGCAGCAGTATCGTTGCCAGGAGATAGAAGACGAATATTTTCCACGATGAGACGATAAAGTACATAAAATCAAGAGATAAGGTGACGCGTATGCCACCAGGGATGTCCTTCTCGTAGTGAACGTAGCGGAATAGATTGGTCTCACTTTGGTGAACGTGGATCTCTTTACCTGAGCTGATATCAGAGAGCGTCACGTTAAGATAGCGCCAGACCAGAGGACGATCGCTGGTATAGAAAATATTCTTTAAATTTTCTTTGTTGATATCCACCATCACCACGCCTTTTAGCTTACCGGCATAGTAGACCGGGGTTAAAAAGCTCATCACCTTTTTCTCGGTCAGGTTATCCTCATAAATGCTGGAAATCACCGTGCGACCCGTGAAAATACCGTCAATATCATTCTGATCGATGCCCAGCGAGCCTTTTTGCAAAAATGTCCAGTTGTGTATCGCAAATTTCCGTGAGTCGATCAGATTATAAAAATAGACGTAGTTATTCTTGAGATCGACGTAGTAGCGAAATTTATACTCCAGCGTTCCTAATCCCTGACCGTAATCTTTTTGCAGGCGATTGACGTTCACCGCCCGGTCAAAAGAGGGTAGCAGGAATACGTCTTCGAGTTGCCCGCTACATTTGGTTGAGGTGGTCTGCAGCGTACCGTGTAATGGCAGGTAATTATGCGTTGTGAGATTGAGCCCATGTGTACCGTTAACGCTATCGAAAGCATCGCAGAACGCTTTTTGTTGTTCGACCGATGCGGGTTCCTTAGGGGATGAAAAGGTGCGCATCAGATGGGCTGCAATACTCTGATTGGTGTACTTATCATAGAGAAAGGAGGAGTCGGCTTTCTCATTGATATAGCGCATATAGGCATTCATTGCCTTATCGCTGGCAATGAGTTCATAAACCAAAAAAGAAGATGTCAAAACAATAACGCTGACTGAGATAAAGAGCCTGAGCGCTTTATGATGCAACTTCATAATGAATTACAGCCCATAGGTTAGAGATGCGATTTTACCACATGCTCCACATTCGCTCTAACGAAGCGGCGGGATAAACCATTGCAAAATGTCACGATCATGATACAGGGTAATGTAATCAGCCGAAGCCGAAGCCTCGGCTGAAAGTGGTCGCTTAATTATTGCTGGTGGTACTTTGCTTATGAAACAGTTCGCGGAATACCGGATAAATGTCATCCTGATCGCGGATATGCTGCATCGCAAAGTTTTCAAAGGTTGATTGCAGATGTTCGTATTCACGCCACAAAGTCTGGTGCGCGCGGCGGGTAATTTCGATATAGCTGTAATATCGCACTACCGGCAGCAGTTTTTTCGCCAGAATCTCATGACACAACGGTGAGTCATCCGCCCAGTTATCACCATCCGACGCCTGTGCGGCATAGATATTCCACTGGGCAGGGTCGTAGCGCTCTTTCACCACTTCATCCATTAACTTCAGCGCGCTGGAGACAATGGTTCCCCCGGTTTCCTGAGAGTAGAAGAACTCATGCTCATCTACCTCTTTCGCCTGGGTGTGGTGGCGAATATAAACCACTTCCACGTTCTTATAGGTGCGGCTTAAGAACAGATACAGCAGAATATAAAAACGCTTTGCCATATCTTTGGTCGACTGATCCATCGAACCGGAGACGTCCATCAGACAGAACATCACCGCCTGACTGGAAGGATCGGGCCGTTTTTCATAATTCTTGTAGCGTAAGTCAAAGGTGTCGATAAATGGCACACGTTCGATTTTTGCCCGTAGTTCGGCAATTTCTTTGCGTAACCGTTCTTCTTCCAACAACTGAGCGGGTTCACTTTTTGTGATGGTCTCCAGATCCGCTTCGAGCGCATGCAGTTCGCGACGCTTACCTGCCGTCATTGCCGTGCGGCGCGCCAGTGAATTTTGCAGGGAGCGCACCACGCTGATGTTGGCCGGCACACCGTTAGAGGTAAAACCAGCCCGATGCGTTTTGTACTCCGTAAGCTGACGTTGCTGATTCTGTTTAAGATTTGGCAGAGCTAAATCTTCGAAAAGCAGATCGAGATATTCATCTTTAGAAATCTGGAAGACGAATTCATCCTGACCCTCGCCATCCTGACTCGCCTGGCCTTGTCCGCTTCCCGAACCGCCGCCTCCGCCCTGTGGACGTTCAATACGGTCATTCTGCACAAAATGGTCGTTACCCGGATGCACGCGATGGCGCAGACCACCGCGCCCCTGATGGAACATCGGTTCGCTAATATCATCGGTAGGAATAGAGACAGATTCGCCGCTATCCACATCAGTCACCGAACGCTTGTTAATGGCCTCGGAGATCGACTGTTTAATTTGCGATTTATAACGGCGTAAGAAGCGCTGGCGGTTTACCGTGCTCTTGTTTTTGCCGTTAAGACGCCGGTCAATAAACCAGGTCATAAGCCCCCCGTACTGCATTTGCCAACTTACGCTTCATCCTTCAAGTTGTCTCCGCGTTGGCTGCATTCGCTCACCCAGTCACGTACTTATGTACGCTCCTGGGAATTCACTCATTTGCCGCCTTGATACCTCTTGAATGATTTCGCGTACAGAAGAAATATAGGCCCGGTAAACGGATAAGTTGTCCGGGCCATTTATGCTCTTAAGACGATTTACGTACGCGCAAATACCATTCGCACAGTAAACGTACCTGCTTACGCGTGTAGCCTTTTTCCATCATACGGTCGACAAAATCGTCGTGCTTTTTCTGCTCGTCAGTCGAGGTTTTGGCGTTGAACGAAATAACCGGCAGCAGCTCCTCGGTATTAGAGAACATTTTCTTCTCAATCACCGTGCGCAGTTTTTCGTAACTGGTCCAATTTGGATTGCGACCGCTGTTATTCGCTCTGGCGCGCAGAACAAAGTTGACGATCTCATTACGGAAGTCTTTCGGGTTACTGATACCCGCTGGCTTCTCAATTTTCTCCAGCTCTGCGTTCAGCGACTCGCGATCGAACAGTTGACCGGTATCCGGGTCACGATACTCCTGATCCTGAATCCAGAAATCCGCGTAGGTGACATAACGGTCGAATATGTTCTGTCCGTATTCGGAATAGGATTCGAGATAAGCCGTCTGAATCTCTTTGCCAATAAATTCAGCATATTTAGGGATCAGATAGCCTTTCAGGAACTCAAGATAACGTTCTGCCATTTCCTGCGGGAACTGCTCACGCTCGATTTGTTGTTCCAGGACGTAGAACAGATGCACCGGGTTTGCCGCGACTTCGGCATGATCAAAGTTAAAGACGCGAGAGAGGATCTTAAACGCGAAACGCGTGGACAGACCGTTCATACCCTCATCGACCCCGGCGTAATCCCGATACTCCTGATAGGATTTCGCTTTTGGATCGGTATCTTTCAGACTTTCGCCATCGTAAACGCGCATCTTCGAGTAAATGCTCGAGTTCTCTGGTTCTTTCAGGCGAGAAAGAATGGTGAAGCGAGAGAGCGTTTCCAGCGTGCCAGGTGCGCAAGGCGCATGGGTCAGCTCACTGTGGTTAAGCAATTTCTCGTAGATTTTGATCTCTTCGGAGATCCGCAGGCAATAAGGCACTTTGACAATGTAAACACGGTCAAGGAACGCCTCATTGTTTTTGTTATTGCGGAACGTCACCCATTCGGACTCGTTCGAGTGGGCAAGAATAATTCCGTTAAACGGCAGGGCAGAGATACCTTCTGTCCCGTTGTAGTTTCCTTCCTGGGTGGCGGTCAGCAGAGGATGCAGCACTTTAATCGGTGCTTTAAACATCTCTACGAACTCCATAATCCCCTGGTTAGCGCGGCACAACGCACCCGAGTAACCGTAGGCATCAGGATCGTTCTGAGCATGGTGTTCGAGTTTACGAATATCCACTTTCCCGACCAGCGCAGAGATATCCTGGTTGTTTTCATCACCAGGTTCCGTTTTGGCGATAGCGATCTGCTCCAGAATAGACGGCCAGACTTTGACGACGCGGAATTTCGTGATGTCCCCGCCAAACTCGTGCAGACGTTTCGCCGCCCATGGCGACATGATCGTCCCGAGATAGCGACGCGGGATCCCATACTCTTTTTCCAGGATCTGCGCGTCTTCCTGTGGATTAAACAAGCACAACGGATGATCGTTAACCGGGCTACGTTCGCCATTGGCGCTCAGGACATAAATCGGAACTCTCTGCATCAGCGACTTGAGTCGTTCAGCGAGAGATGATTTCCCCCCTCCCACAGGCCCCAACAGATACAAAATCTGTTTCTTCTCTTCCAGACCTTGAGCTGCATGTTTCAAATAAGAAACAATCTGCTCAATGGCGTCTTCCATGCCGTAAAACTCTTCGAAAGCGGGATAGCGTGCAATTACCCGATTCGAAAAGAGTCGAGAAAGACGAGGTTCGTGGGCAGTGTCAACCATGACAGGTTCACCAATAGCCATTAATAGCCGCTCTGCCGCGTTGGCATAAGCACTGCGATCTTGCCGACAAGTGGTAAGAAACTCCTGCAGCGTGAACTCTTCGTCCTTGGCAGCTTCATAACGCTGGCGATAGTGATCGAATATATTCATGGTATGCCGTCCTTTCGTTTTTTAGCACATGTTAAGAGCCGTTCATATGAATAGTAGAGGCCCCTGAAGAGGTAAACTGAACGACGTCGCTGCTGAAGAAATAAGCAACTCTCATGCCATTTTGATGGTCAGGAGATCAACGTATTCGGTGATACACCTTCTAAAATTAAGCGTAGATGGCATTTGCAAAACTTGCATGGATGCGCAAATGAATTTCAACGGCATATCAATAACTCATCAGCAAAAAAAGCACACCTTATGTAAAGAAATGGGGCAGATTTCATGCAGTGTTCACTGTCCTGCAAGCAAAATGTCATCACTCATTGAGAAATTAGGGGGTTACATTCCTGGACTAATACGTAAAATAGTTGGGCTGAAGCGTATTGGCGATTACACTTTGACCGCTACACATTTGAATAAGGAATTATGGATTGTGACCAAACTCAAACTTCTGGCACTTGGCGTCCTTGCCGCAACCGCAGTTAGCACCGCACAGGCGGAAAGCCAGTGGACTGTTGGTGCAGGTGTCGGCGTGATTAACAGCCCGTACAAACAGTATGACCGCGATGTTTATCCCGTTCCGGTTGTCACCTATGAAGGCGATAACGTCTGGTTCCACGGTCTGGGTGGCGGCTACTATCTGTGGAATGACGCGGCAGATAAGCTCTCCATCATGGCATACTATGATCCGACCCACTTCAAGCCGGGTGACAGCGACAGCCATGCTTTGCGCCAACTCGACAAGCGTAAAAGCAGCCTGATGGCTGGCCTCTCGTATGTACATAACACCCAGTATGGTTTCCTGCGTACCGCTCTGGCGGGTGATACCCTGGATAACAGCAACGGCTTTATCTGGGATCTGGCATGGCTCTACCGTTACACTAACGGTGCGCTGACTTTGACGCCGGGTATCGGTGTGCAGTACAGCAGCGAAAACTACAACGACTATTATTATGGCGTGTCCAATCACGAGTCTCGCCGCAGTGGTCTGAAAAGCTACAGCGCTGACGATGGATGGGATCCATACCTGGAGTTGACCGCGAGCTATAACTTCCTTGGCAACTGGAACGTATACGGCACTGGCCGTTATGTGCGTTTGAGTGATGAAGTGAAGGATAGCCCGATGGTCGATAAGTCCTGGTCTGGCATCTTCTCGGTAGGTGTGACCTACAAGTTCTGATGCTACTGCGTGTCATACACAAGCCTGCAGACATGCAGGCTTTTTTATGTTTTGTGGGGATGAATATTGATCTAAAACATGAGATTGCATCTTTATAGTGGTTTTGCGTTTCGCCTGGCCGCAACGATTATTTAACCTGATAGCTCTTTCGCCGTTACGAAAAATAAACCTCTCATTTTATTAGCCTGGTATCTATTCTTTTTTGCATGAGGTAATATCGCCATGCCTTAATGATTTATTGTTATGGGCTGTCGTTTTCTGGATTCATAATTTATTGATAATACAGGGGTTTGTTGTATCGCGATGCGCGGGGTATTTATTCTCAACTGGCATAAAGATAACTGATAACTATTTTGGCTTGTTTTGAATGTTAACTTTCAGGTGAAAAAAATAAAAATTAATCATTTGTTTTTATTTTACATCCTTTAGGTATTTGTCTGAAAAAATTAAAATTGACATTAAATATCCTATTGCCGATATTCATTAAACTTTAAAAGTAGTGATAGCAACTCTCGTGGTAAGGCCTTAAATATGCCACGAGGATATCTTGAGTAAAAACCTGGTAAAAATAATGAAAAAGTTAATCATGATAGCTGTGATGGGCGGGATCCTGGCTGGATGCACCAGCGAGGCTTCACGCATGAGTGCATGCGAAAACAAAGGGATCAGCCGCGATGCCTGCTACATCGCCGAACAAAACCGTCAGGCGACAATCAATGCCGCGGCTGAAAAACAGGCCCTGGAAAACGCGCAAAATCTGTATAGCTCTGATGGCACCCATTCCGACCATCACCACAAACACGATAAATACTAAGGTTTAACTCATGAAGAAATTGATTATTATCGCTGCGCTGGTGGCTTCATCTGCTGCGCCTGCTTATGCTATCAGCGAAGCATATCGTCAGCAATTACAGCATGAACACAAAACTCAGGTCAGCGACGCTAATGCCCCGGTGCACGCCAGCAAAACCACATCCGTGCATGTGAATAAGCTGGGCGTGGACTTTAAACGTGGCGCTGATGGTATTGCATATATTAATGGCAACCCTGCGGCAAATGATGAAAATAATGCCGATGCACAAACTTACAGTGCGGGTTTGATTTCCGTCATTGTCTATAAAAACGGAAAAATTAACGCCATGAAAGAGGGCAAATATTTAGGTCGGTTGAAATAAGCGCTGGCTAGTGAAAATTTTGCATTATTTAGGTCCGTGATCTGCATCAGATCCCGGGCCTTTTACTTTAATCGCATTAACGGGCGACACGCCAAACTATGATGGTGCAATTTGTGCACCATAACAGGACACATGTCTGTTGTTTTGCTTTACTGTGGTGCATTAACACAGGAGGGTGCGATGACAGCGAAACAGGTGATGTTTACGGAGCAGGTATCGCTTCCTGCGATTGGGCAGGGAACATGGTACATGGGCGAGGATTCAGCCCGACGTCGGGATGAAGTCGCCGCGTTACGGGCTGGGCTGGATCTTGGCCTGCGATTGATTGATACAGCCGAAATGTACGCAGATGGTGCAGCGGAAGAGGTTGTTGGCGAGGCGCTGTCAGGTCGGCGTGATAGCGCTTTTTTAGTTTCGAAGGTTTATCCATGGAATGCCGCGGGCAAGAAAGCGATTGCCGCCTGCGAAGCCAGCCTGCGTCGTTTGAAAACCGATTATCTGGATCTCTATTTGTTGCACTGGACGGGAGACTTTTCATTTGCTGACACCGTCGACGCTATGGAAACGCTTATTGCGCAGGGCAAAATCCGCCGCTGGGGCGTCTCTAATCTTGATTACGATGATATGCAGGCATTATGGCAGGTTGCAGGTGGACGACACTGTGCAACTAATCAGGTGCTCTATCATTTAGCATCACGCGGCATTGAATATGATTTACTGCCATGGTGCCAGCAACAGCAGATGCCGGTTATGGCCTACAGTCCGCTGGCTCAGGCAGGGCGGCTCCGGGGGGACTTGCTTTCTAACCCAGTGGTCAATGACATTGCGCGCGCCCACAATGCCAGCGCTGCGCAGATTTTACTGGCATGGGTTATTCGTCTTTCGGGGGTGATAGCCATTCCGAAAGCCGCGAATGTGGCGCATGTCGAACAGAATGCCGCGGCACTGGAGATAACGCTCTCTGCCGATGAGCTGAAGCAGTTAGATAAGGCATATCCGGCGCCAAAAGGTAAAACGGCGCTGGATATGGCCTGATTTGCCGCATGGCGCGCTGAGTTGCCTGATGGCGCAAACACTATCAGGCAACTGACACGATCTTAGCGCTTAGCAACACGAATCGTTTGTGCCAGACGAGACGGTTTTTCTTCGGTGGTTTTCTGCGGTGCCGTGGCGTAAGCCGTTTCTACGCAAACAAATGTTTTGTAACCGTCATCCGGCATGTCGCCCATGCTGACAGACAGCGCCGGGCCTGGGTTCCAGCCCACGACATTCAGATGGTGGTGGTGGATTACGTCAATATTGCGATTCAGCGCATCATCATGAATGACGCTGCATGCTTCCGGATTCAGATAGACACGATCGGTACGGTCCGGGAAGGTCTGGATACCATCAGCCAGTACGTCTTCTTTGGCATCATTCACTTTATCGATCAGACGATCGCCAAGACCTCTGACCTTCACTGCCGCAATATTACCCACATTGAAATAGGTATGCAGCGCGGAGGTAGTTTCAAACTCACCGTGCGCTTCCAGCTCCATCTCGCAGGTGGCGCCCACTTTGAACCGGGCCAGCAGACAGAACTCGTGCGGCCAAAGCTGACGCGTTTCAGCGCTACTTTGTAGTTCGAACGTCAGAACTACACCATTCTCGTCTTCGTTATGCGCTTTCAGCGTCCATGGCAGGTTACGGGCAAAACCATGAGACGGTAGGCCAGGCTGAGCGGCAGGGCCAAACCACGGCCAGCAAATCGGTACGCCGCCACGCAGCGCAACACCGGTTTTAAACGGCGTATTGTTACTTAACCACAGGACTTCTTCTTCACCGTTTGGTTTCCAGGAAAGAAGATGTGCGCCCTGCAGCGCAAAAGAGGCTTTAACCTGCGGGTGATCGACAACAATGACCTCAAGCTCATCAAGCTGACGGCGGGAGAGGACCGGGGCAATTTGTTCGACTACCGGAAGTGCAAAAATTTTATTAATCATTACGCAATCCTTTTTAACCCTAAATAATTCGGGTTGCAGGACGGCGGCAAGTGAACGACAAATTCGTCAGGAACGAATTTGAACAACCGAAGGTTGTCTTCGGTCAGGGACATGGATGTCCCTGATTCACCCCGATGAGCTTACTGTAGTAAGTGATTCGGGTGAGAGAGCGTAGCCAACACACCTGCAACTCGAAGTATGACGTGTATCTTCAGGCAAAAAAAAGAGCGACCATAGTCGCTCTTACAGATTACTGTTTCATCTCAACTTATTTGGAGATGTGAGCAATCAGATCCAGAACTTTGTTGGAGTAGCCGGTTTCGTTGTCGTACCAGGATACCAGTTTCACGAAGTTGTCGTTCAGTGCGATACCTGCTTTAGCATCGAACACGGAAGTGCAAACTTCACCGTTGAAATCGGTAGATACTACGTCGTCTTCGGTGTAACCCAGAACGCCTTTCATCGGGCCTTCGGAAGCAGCTTTGATTGCTTTCTTAATTTCTTCGTAAGAAGCAGCTTTTTCCAGACGAACGGTCAGGTCAACAACGGATACGTTCGGGGTAGGAACGCGGAACGCCATACCAGTCAGTTTGCCGTTCAGTTCTGGCAGTACTTTACCTACAGCTTTAGCAGCACCGGTAGAGGACGGGATGATGTTCTGGGATGCGCCGCGGCCGCCGCGCCAGTCTTTGTGAGACGGGCCATCAACGGTTTTCTGAGTAGCGGTGGTCGCGTGAACAGTAGTCATCAGACCTTCGATGATGCCGAAGTTGTCGTTGATAACTTTAGCCAGCGGAGCCAGGCAGTTAGTGGTGCAGGAAGCGTTAGAAACGATGTCCTGACCTTCGTATTTGTCAAAGTTAGCGCCTTTAACAAACATCGGAGTGTTATCTTTGGACGGACCAGTCAGAACCACTTTTTTCGCGCCAGCAGTGATGTGCTTACGAGCGGTTTCATCTGTCAGGAACAGGCCAGTAGCTTCAGCTACTACGTCAACACCAACTTCGTCCCATTTCAGGTTAGCCGGATCACGTTCAGCGGTAACACGGATTTTTTTACCGTTTACGATCAGATGACCGTCTTTCACTTCAACGGTACCGTTGAAACGGCCGTGAGTGGAGTCATATTTCAGCATGTAAGCCATGTAGTCAGCGTCTAACAGGTCGTTGATTGCAACGATCTCGATGTCAGAGCGTTCTTGAGCAGCACGGAAAACAATGCGACCGATACGGCCAAAACCGTTGATACCTACTTTGATAGTCATATATTCCACCAGCTATTTGTTAGTGAATAAAAGGTTGCCTGTAAAATTACAAAAACCTTACGCAGCGTCAAGCGGAATCGTGTCAATCATTGCGACAAATCAATCTGCTGCCTAAGCTTTGCGCAACTGACTCGCCTCACTCTTCCTTTGGGCTTGAAACCACATGGGGTCGGCGGCCCGAATTTTAAAGGGCAATCAAGATAAAAACGTGATTATGATCACGAATTGCAGGCTGCCATTTCGCAAGGATCAAGTTTAGAACAAAAGTTCGCACTCCGGTGTTAATGTTTTGTTAGAATCTGTCTCGTGATGTGAGTTTAGATAAAGCGAGATGTGAGCAAATGGCTAATCAACCTTCTCCAGAAGAACTGAAAAAAAATTTAACAGAAATGCAGTTCTACGTGACGCAGAATCACGGGACAGAACCGCCATTTACCGGGCGTTTGCTGCATAACAAGCGTGACGGCATCTACCACTGTTTGATCTGCGATAAACCGCTATTTCGTTCCGAGACAAAATATGACTCTGGCTGCGGCTGGCCCAGTTTTTACGAGCCGGTCAGCGAAGAGGCTATCCGTTACATAAAAGATACCTCGCATGGTATGCAGCGCATTGAAATCCGCTGTGGGAACTGTGATGCGCACCTGGGACACGTCTTCCCGGATGGTCCAAAACCTACCGGTGAGCGCTACTGCGTTAACTCAGCCTCTTTGAACTTTACCGATGGCGAAAACGGTGAACAAATTAAGGGTTGAAGAAACGATTCAGCAAATTATTCTACGGAGAGTGGATTTAACATGAATCTTGATGAGATGATCAACAGCATGACGCCGGAAGTTTATCAGCGCTTATCTACCGCCGTTGAACTCGGAAAATGGCCGGATGGCGTGGCGCTAACGGTGGAACAAAAAGAGAACAGCTTACAGCTGGTGATGTTATGGCAGGCGCGCAACAACGTTGATGCGCAGCATATGACGATTGATACCAACGGTGAGATGGTGATGAAGAGCAAGCAGCAGCTAAAAGTCGAATTTGGTATTACGCCCGAACCTATTGCAACGTTCAAATCCTGAGAATCCTGGCCCGGCAGTCACGATGTCGGGCCCGCTGTCGCTGTTATTTTTTGTTCATCATCGCCTTCAGATCGGCAAATGGATTATATTTAGCTTCGCCGACAGCCTTCTGCGCATCTTCGCCGGCAACCACCGTTGAGCCATACTGATCCGCTTCTGTATATTTGGAATGTTCGTGATCGTGGCAATACAAGCACAACATTTCCCAGTTGCTACCATCTTCCGGGTTATTGGAGTGATCGTGATCGATATGGTGTACCGTCAACTCGCGCAAATTTGAATAGACAAACTCACGGGAACAGCGTCCGCAGACCCAGGGGAAGAGCTTAAGCGCTTTTTCCCGGTAACCAACTTCCAGACGGGCGTAATTTTTAGGGATAAAAGCCATAAAAGCTCATGCCTCCAATAGAAAATGAAGAGCTGCGCCAAAGGCTGGCGCAGCGGAATTCGGTAATCATAACCTATTGTGTCAGGCGTTGGGATCAGTGTTTGATGCCTAATGAATCAGCCAACTGCTTAGCCAGTTGATTGTTGTCATCCGCACCGTATTCCCAGAACATAGCGCCTCCCAGCCCCTTACTCTTGATATAGTCGGCTTTGATCGCCACCGAGCGCGGGTTTTCATAGGAGAGGGCAAAGAGCGTTTTCCCGTCTGCTGACTGTACCGACAGCCACGGTACTTTCGCCTCATCATCCCAATGCTGGCTAAAGCGCTTCTGCGGATCGTTGATCAGCTTTGCCACGATATCGTTGTACTTCACATAGGTATCTTTGCTCAGATCGACGCCCAGTGATTTGAACAACGCAATTTGTGCTGCTTCGAAATAGGGTTGGGTGGCAGGATTCTTCTGCGCGTCAGGTTTGCTCCAGTCAATTCCCGGTTCAACAGCGCGTTTTGGCACGCGTCCATAAAAACCAATACCCAGATTCATCTGGCTCGGCTTTAACCCGGCGGCGAGATAGTTATTAACCACAAAGTCAGCACTGTACTTATCAGCGGCGGCGACCGTCGGCCATTTCGTCGAATCATACAGGTTTGAGTTGAAATATTGAGTGCCGTAGGCCATGTCATAGGTCATCAGATTGATATAGTCGAGTGATGGCGCAATGGCTTTCACATCCACCCAACTTTTCGGACTTTCCGCATTCGCGCCCACGGCAATGGTCAGTAGCTTTTTGTGCCCCAATGCTGCCCGCAGCTCTTTTAACAGCGCGGTAAAGTTAGCGCGGTCGGTCGGTTGGCTTTCGACCAGTCCCCAGGCGCCATTGACCGGATATTCCCAGTCGAGGTCGATGCCATCCAGACCGTATTTCTCAATGATCTCCTGCACAGACTGAATGAATACTGCTCGTGTTTCTTTCGTCGCCGCCGCGCCTGAGAATCCACGCGCACCCCAGCCCCCAACAGAAAGCAGAACTTTCAGATTCGGGTTCTGCTTACGCAGTTCCGGGATTTTCTGCAAATCAGCCTGCACCTTCTCTGAAAGCCAAATCTGATGCAGCTTGCTGGCGTCTTTTAAGGCGGCATTGGTTTCGTCTTTTTCGTTGTTGTAGATCAGACCAAACGAATAGTTGAGGTGGGTTATCTGGCGCACATCCAGTTTATTGATATCGCCACCAGGACCGGCAGTGACATCGCCGCCACCATTAAAGTAACCAACTGACATCAGTGAATTGGCGGAAACAACGCTGGCGCAGAGCAGGGGGAATGCTGCCAACAAAGGCAATAGTTTCATCGGTGTTCCTCTTTGACATTTAAACAAGTAAACACGCCACGGAAATGGCGTGGCGAAAAAACAACCATTGGACCATAGCATTGCCGCTACGTTAAATCTGCGAGATGGTTCACGTAGGGACGATTGTGTGGAGGAAGAGAACTGAAGCGAGAGAAATTTCAAAAATAGGTTATTAAGTAATTTGTTTGGTTAATTTATTCATTATTCATATCAATATAGGCATTATTCTTATTTGAAAGTTTATCTATTGAACAACGTAATAAACAACTTCATTATCAGAAAATAATCAATAGATGAGTTAAAAAAATGTCTGCCTGGAAATGTATTGTTTCATGGTTAAAAGGAGATTATCCGCTGGGGTTCACTTACTGGATAACGGGAGTTCTGCCTGGTGCGTTATTAGCTGGGTCTTTTTATACCCTCACTTATCAGTTAGAGCATGGCACGATGTCGGCTGACACTGGGTTGGTGGTATTAATCGCATTTACATCGGTTATTCTAATTTATACACCGCTTTCTTTGTGGGCTATCACCGCAAGCACTATACGGTATCAAGGTTTACTATTGTGGAAAGTCTTGGCTTTTCTTGCTGTGGGAAGAGGTGCTTTGTCATATTTACAGGGCGTATTTATGATTATTATGGAATTCGTTAAAGTATAACTAAGGTGCCCATTATATATGGGCACCCTTTATTTTAACCTTGGGTTTCTTCCCAATCTGCCAGCGTATACAAAGTCGCACCCGCCGCCGACATTTCCATAAAAGCGTTTGCGCTGTCCTGTGGGTGAATATTGACGCCACGACAACCGTCGGTGATGACGCTGACGGCGTAGCCCAGATCGAGCGCATCCAGAACGGTAAATTTGACGCAATAATCGGTAGCCAGACCCATGATAACAAGTTCGGCAACGCGATGTTCGAGCAGCCATGCGTTCAGTGCGGTTGCCTGACGACGACCATTGTCAAAAAACGCACTATAACTATCGACCAGCGGGTTTTCGCCCTTAGTGAACGTTTGCGCTATCGCGCGCTGGTTCAGCAGAGGATGCAGGGCAGCCCCTTCGCTGTTTTGCACACAATGATCGGGCCAGAACGTCTGCGCGAGGCCATCCAGTTGCCCCTGACTGTAAGGCGCGACCTGGTGCTGGCTGGCAAAACTACCATGATTAGCCGGATGCCAGTCCAGACTGGCGACGACGGTGTCACCGCGTGAGGCGCACCAGTCGATCATGCGGTTGGCAATATCGATTGTGCTGTCACCTTGCGGGACGGCGAGGGCGCCGCCAGCACAAAAGTCATTTTGTAAATCGACCAACAGTAAGGCTCGGGCCATGGCATAGACTCCTTTATTCGTCTGGGGTGAGCTCGCCACGCAGATTTTGCGACATTGCTTGACGAATGCTCTGCGTATCCAGCCCCTGACTCAGCAAATAGTGCAGTTTGGTGAGGGTTGCTTCGACCGTCATATCCGCGCCGCCGATTACGCCAGCATGCGCCAGCGCGTTCCCCGTCGCATAACCGCCCATGTTCACCTTGCCAGACATACACTGCGTAAGGTTAACCACCACGATGCCGCGTGAGCTGGCATCTTCTAGCTCTTGCAGAAACTCTTTATTTTGTGGCGCATTGCCCACGCCGTAAGAGCGCAAAATTAACGCTTTAACCGGCTGGCGCAAGAAGTTGCGTACCACATCGGCAGAGATCCCAGGATAAATAGTCACCACGCCAATCGGTTGGGGCGTGATAGGGTGAACAATTAACTCGCCCGTACCGTGGGGCGCTGGTGGTGTTCCCAGTCGACGGATATGGATCCCGGCTTCCAGTAATGGGGCAAGATTGGGTGAGGCAAAGGCGTCAAAACCATCAGCGTGCGCTTTGGTGGTACGGTTGCCGCGAAACAGTCGATTATTGAAGAACAGGGTCACTTCGTTGATCGGATAATTCGCTGCAACGTAGAGCGCATTCAGCAAATTAATTTGTCCATCGGAGCGTAATTCTGCCAGCGGAATTTGTGACCCTGTCACAATGACCGGCTTGCCGAGATTCTCCAGCATGAAAGAGAGCGCCGAAGCGGTAAACGCCATGGTGTCTGTACCGTGCAGAATGACAAAGCCATCGTAATCGTCATAGTGCGATTTAATGTCTTCCGCAATATGCTGCCAGTCTTCCGGCGTCATATCGGAAGAATCCATCAGCGGATCGTATTCATGGATGGTGAAGTCTGGCATCTCAGGGCGGTGGAATTCTGGCATCAATGCCAGTTGGCGCTGAAGATGACCAGAAACGGGGATATAACCCTGTTCTGAGCGCTGCATACCAATGGTACCGCCGGTATAGGCAACGTAAATCGATTTCTTTTGCATGGGCGTCACAGATTAAGTTGTGCATGAACAGGCGCAGTATAAAGTCCCTCCTGAAAAAAGACAGCGCAAATGACGCATACCGGTTGTCTGATCAATATGTCATTTACGTTCAGTGCGTTGTCCCGATTATACAGTGTGGTTCTCCCCCCTCAGTCCTACAGTATCGACCTTCTTTTACGCGTACTTTTACGGATCGAGAAATGATCAGAAAGAGAATCGATAATGCCGCTATTTTGCTGATGGTGGTGATTTGCGGTGTCTGGGGCAGTCAACAGGTTGCGATTAAATCCGCGGCTGATGATATGTCGCCGTTTCTTCAGGTGGGCTTGCGTTCTGCAATCGCCGCGCTGCTGATTGGACTGCTTTTTCACCGCCGGGATAATATATTTGGCCGCCTGCGTGAGCGCAGTGTTGCCAGAATGGGTACTATCGTTGGGCTGCTTTTTGCGCTTGAGTTCGTGTTGGTTTCTGTCGGAATAACGCTGACGACTGCCTCTCATATGGCGCTTTATCTGTACACCGCGCCGTTGTTTTCCGCCGTCGGGTTACATATTATTTTGCCTGAGGAACGCCTGAGCCGCCTGCAGTGGTGCGGACTGGGCATCGCCTTTTTCGGGATTGCCGTCGCCGTGATGTGGGTTGCGCATGACGGGAATACGCAGTGGAGTCTGGCTGGCGATTTGTGCGGGCTGTTTGCGGGCATTGCCTGGGGAACGTCCAGCGTTGTGATTCGCTGCAGTCGTCTTGCTACCATTCCTTCATCGTGTACGTTGTTTTATCAACTTGCTATCACCGGTATTGTGTTATTGCTTATTGGTTTGATGCTGGGTGAAACGACGATACATATGACCTCGACATTGATGGCTAGTCTGACTTTCCAGACGCTGGTCGTCGCATTTTCAAGCTATCTAATCTGGTTTACTCTGCTGCGTAATTATCATGTTGCTTCGCTGGGAACGCTGGTTCTGATGACGCCTGCGATGGGGATTATCGCCGGCGTGATGTTTCTGGGAGAATCTCTGCAGCCTGCGTTTATCGTAGGGGCGCTGTTGATACTGACAGGATTGCTTTGTGTTTCATTACCGTCCCGGGCAATTTTGCGCCATCGCCCGGGTTTAAACCGGAGCCTGAAGTGAAGAAATACAACATTACGTTGCCCCCAGGTGGAAAAGCAGATCGCGATATTATCACCGCCATTGATGCGAACCAGACAGCGATGCCCCTCAGGCCGCAATTAAATGTCGGGATTGTACTGTGGCCTGAATTTCCTTTACTGGCACTGGCGGGATTGACGGATGCGCTGCGTCACGCGGCGGATATGGGGGATGACAGCCAGAAGATCCGCTGTTCCTGGCGTCTGATGAGCGCTACGCCAGAACAGCCTGTTTTAAGCAGTTCGGGCATGGCGATGATGCCGGATAGCGCATTTGTTGCCCCGGAGCAGTTCGATTATATCGTGGTGATCGGTGGGCTATTGCGCAGTATGGCAAAAGCGGACCCTGCCGCGCGGCGTTACCTGCATCTTGCCCGTCAGCGGAATATCCCGCTGGTCGGTGTTTGTACGGGCAGCTTTGTTCTGGCGCAGGAGGGTTTTCTACAGGGATTAACTGCGGCGGTTCATCCCTGGCATCTGAACGATTTTAAGGCGCAATTTCCTCTGTTGACCGCCCGAACCGGCGTCGATTTCCATGAAGAAAAGGGGATACTGACTTGCCCGGGCGGTATCTCAACGATCGGGCTGGCGACGGAGCTTATTCGCCGGCACTGTGGCCCCGACAGAGCCACAAAAGCCATTTTCCAGATGTCAGTGCCTAACCGAATAGACGGCACTTCCGTGGCGGTTTCCAGAGCGATAGGCTTTACGCATGTGAGCGATAGCCGCTTACGTAAGGCCGTATTTTTGATTGAGAAAGGGTTGGTTAAACCTATCTCAACCCAATGGCTTGCCTCAGAAGTCAATCTGAGTCCACGGCAGTTGACCCGGTTGTTTAATGCTGAGTTCTCTCAGTCACCGGGGGAGTTTATCCGTAGCGCCCGATTGCGCTATGCCCATTGGCTGTTGATAAATTCTGGAGAGAGCGTAACGGAGATTGCGCTGCGTCTGGGGTTTAGCGACTGCGCGCACTTTATTCGCATGTTTAGTCGGGAATTTGGCTGTACGCCTGGGGACTGTCGGAATACCCGAATCAATGCTGCCCCATCCGGGGCAGCATTTGACAGTTAACGAACGTTGGCGCAGGTCAGGCAAAACGCATAGCGGTTTTGCGGATCGTTAAACGCGGCCAGCTTATCGGTTTCAGCTTTTACCGTACTTGCCGCAGAAGCCAGCGGAGCCGGAAGCATTGCCTGAATGGCGGCGGGCAGCATGGCGCGAACCGAACCTGACATACTGTCCATGACCATATCCACGAATGTGGGTTCGTCCTGGTAATACTCAATGTGCCATTGTTTCAGTTTGGCCAGTTCAGCCGCTTTCGCGACGGCGTCGTCAAAATCACCCAGACTGTCGACCAGACCGTTGGCTTTCGCATCCTGGCCGGTCCAGACGTGGCCTTGAGCGATTTTGTCAATCTGCTCTGGCGTTGTCTTACGTGCATCCGCGACCAGCGTGATAAAGCGCTTATAGCCGTTCTCGATGCTCAGCTGCATCATTTGCTGCACTTCAGGCGGTAACGCTTTGGTGATGGAAATGTCCGCCAGTGGGGAAGTGGCTACGCCGTCGGTATGTACGCCAATGGAATCCAGACTGTTCTCCACGGTGTTAATCACACCAAAGATCCCGATTGAACCGGTCAGCGTGCTGGGGTTAGCCACAATGTAACTGGCTGGCGTGGAGATCCAGTACCCGCCTGATGCCGCCATGCCGCCCATCGATACGACGACCGGTTTGCCCGCCGCTTTAGCCGCAGCCAGTTCAGCGCGGATCACTTCAGAGGCGCTGACACTGCCGCCAGGACTGTTCACTCGCAAAACAATGGCTTTTACCTTCGGATCAAGACGCGCTTCGCGGATCTGTGCGGCAGTGGTGTCGCCGCCCACATTCCCTGGGGTTTCTTCACCGTCCATAATCGCGCCATTCGCGAAGATGACGCCAATGCTCTCACCGGTATCCGCCGGGGTTTTCAGTGAGTAATCGTAGTAGCTGACGGCGCGGAAGTTTTTATCCGCTTTGCTCCAGCCGAACTGTTTGGTCAGTATTTTTTCGACTTCGGCACTGGAGGCAAGGGCATCCACCAGTTTGTTGTCGAGCGCGTATTTTGCGGTATCACCCTCGACTTTTGTCAAACCGTCCAACATCGCCTGCGCGCCGGGGAACACCTGCTGGGCTGGGATCTGACGGTTGGCGGCGACCGTATCGAGATAGTTCTGCCACAGCTCGCCGATCCAGCGGCTATCGGCCTCGCGCGCGGCAGGGGACATATCATCGCGGATGAAGGGTTCTACCGCAGACTTATAGGTACCGACGCGGAACACGTGCGTTGAGACTTTCAGTTTATCCAGCAGGGACTTGTAGTACAGACCGTTAGTGGCAAAACCATGCAGATCAACGGACCCCTGTGGGGAAAGGTAAATTTTGTTGGCAAAACTGGCGAGGTAATATTGCCCTTGGCTGAAGTTATCGCCCACGGCAAAGACCGGTTTGCCGCTGTCGCGGAATTCCCGCAGCGCTTTACCGATGTACTGCATTGAAGGCTGGTCGGCCCCGGCAAAGTTTTTCAAATCCATCACGATGCCGGTGATGTTGCGGTCATCTTTCGCCTGGCGAATGGTATTCACGATATCAAACAGGGAGTTTTCCTGCAGTCGGTCAGAACTGGCGCCAAACAGTTGACGGCCAATGACGCTCAAGCGGCTGGTGCTCGAAGGTTTGTCGACAATCACGCCCGAGATATCCAGCAGCAGTGCGCCACGTTCAGCATGTTCACTGGTGTTGCTGCTACTGACCTGCATCCAGATCCCCACGCCAACCAGCACCAAAAAGATAAAGAACAGGTTAAGCACTAATTCACGGACGAAATTGAGTAATCGCCATGTCCATTTAAAAAATCCGGCAATAAATCGCCACAGGGTTCGCATGTATTCTCCCTACCGATTAACAACACGCCACCCGGTTATCCCGAAAAAGGCGTTAAGATGTGGCTATCGTAATGACCCAACGGGCACTTGTCAGCAGGAATCACCGCCTGTGCTGTAACAAAATCCGCTCACGTGTTAATTTTGTGAATAAATCTCATTGTTGGAGTTAAACAAATGGATGCACTCGAATTACTCATCACCCGTCGTAGCGCTTCTCGTCTTGTCGAACCGGCACCGGCGGGAGAGCAACTGCAAAACATTCTGCGGGCGGGAATGCGCGCGCCAGACCACAAAACGCTGCAACCGTGGCAATTCTTTGTCATTGAGGGGGAAGGGCGCGAACGCTTTAGCGCCGTGCTTGAAAAAGGCGCTATTGCCGCAGGCAGCGACGAGAAAGCTCAGGAAAAAGCGCGGACCGCGCCGTTTCGCGCCCCGCTGATCATTACCGTCGTCGCGAAATGTGAAGAAAACGACAAGGTTCCGCTGTGGGAACAGGAAATGTCTGCCGGTTGCGCGGTAATGGCCATGCAGATGGCCGCTGTTGCCCAGGGCTTTGGCGGCATATGGCGTAGCGGCGCATTAACGGAAAGCGCGGAAGTGCGCGAAGCGTTTGACTGCCGCCCGCAGGATAAGATCGTTGGTTTTCTCTATTTGGGTACGCCGCAGCTAAAAGCGTCTACGACCATTAACCTGGCCGATCCGAGCGCTTTTGTTCGTTATTTCTGATATCAACGGCAAAACTGTCTGGATTATGAGCAAAGACACCTGAATTCAGACAGTCACTCTTACCACATCATGGAATGAGCGCTACCATATCCGAATTGCAATGACAGGAGATGTCCATGAGCGAGCAAGCTATTCGTTTAACGCAATACAGCCACGGAGCCGGTTGCGGTTGTAAAATTTCCCCTAAAGTGCTGGAAACCATCCTGCACAGCGAGCAGGCGAAGTTCGTTGATCCAAACTTACTCGTGGGTAATGAAACCCGCGATGACGCCGCTGTCTACGATTTGGGTAATGGCACCAGCGTTATCAGCACCACCGATTTCTTTATGCCGATTGTCGATAATCCGTTTGATTTTGGCCGCATCGCCGCCACCAACGCCATCAGCGATATTTTTGCTATGGGCGGCAAACCGATTATGGCAATTGCTATCCTGGGCTGGCCGCTTGATAAGCTGGCGCCGGAAATCGCCCGCGAAGTGACCGAAGGCGGACGCTTTGCCTGCCGTCAGGCGGGTATCGCGCTGGCGGGCGGTCACTCTATCGATGCCCCGGAGCCTATCTTCGGTCTTGCGGTTACCGGCGTTGTGCCGACTGAACGCGTGAAGAAAAACAGTACTGCCGAGGCGGGATGCAAGCTGTTCCTGACCAAACCTTTGGGCATTGGCGTCCTGACTACCGCAGAGAAAAAATCGCTGCTGAAGCCGGAGCACAAAGGGCTGGCGACGGAAGTGATGTGCCGGATGAATATTGCCGGTGCGGCATTTGCCGATATTGAGGGCGTGAAAGCCATGACCGACGTTACCGGTTTTGGTCTACTGGGACATCTGAGCGAGATGTGTCAGGGCGCAGGCGTTCAGGCGCAGATTGTCTACCAGGATATTCCTAAACTTCCTGGCGTGGAAGAGTACATCGCGCAGGGCGCAGTGCCGGGCGGTACCCAGCGTAACTTTGCCAGCTACGGACACCTGATGGGTGAAATGCCGCAGCCGGTACGCGACCTGCTCTGCGATCCGCAAACTTCTGGTGGTTTGCTGCTGGCGGTAACGCCGGAAGCGGAAGCCGAAGTGAAAGCGGCAGCGGCGCAGTTTGGTATCGATCTCACTGCAATTGGTGAGTTAGTGGAAGCTCGTGGCGGTCGCGCCATGGTTGAGATCCGTTAACTCGATGCGGTTGTTTATTGCCGAAAAACCGAGTCTGGCGCGCGCTATCGCCGATGTGCTGCCAAAGCCGCATCGCAAAGGTGACGGTTTTATTGAATGCGGAAACGGACAAGTGGTGACCTGGTGCATTGGTCACCTGCTTGAGCAGGCGCAGCCAGACGCCTACGACAGCCGTTATGCGCGCTGGAGTCTGGTCGATCTGCCGATTGTCCCGGAAAAGTGGCAACTGCAGCCGCGTCCTTCGGTGACCAAACAGCTCAACGTTATCAAGCGCTTTTTGCATGAAGCCAGCGAAGTTATTCACGCAGGAGACCCCGATCGTGAAGGACAACTGCTGGTGGATGAAGTGCTGGATTACCTGCAACTGGCTCCCGAAAAGCGCCAGCAGGTGCAACGTTGTCTGATCAATGACCTCAACCCGCAGGCTGTCGAACGGGCTATTGAGCGTCTGCGCGCCAACAGTGAGTTCATCCCGCTGTGCGTGTCGGCCCTGGCGCGGGCGCGGGCCGACTGGCTGTACGGCATCAATATGACCCGCGCTTACACCATTCTTGGGCGTAACGCGGGCTATCAAGGGGTACTCTCGGTCGGGCGCGTACAGACGCCGGTACTCGGCTTGGTTGTGCGTCGCGATGAAGAGATTGAAAACTTTGTCGCCAAAGATTTCTTTGAAGTGAAAGCGCATATCGTGACGCCCGCCGACGAGCGGTTTACCGCTATCTGGCAGCCCAGCGAAGCATGTGAGCCGTATCAGGACGAAGAGGGGCGCTTGCTGAATCGTACGCTGGCCGAACACGTGGTGAACCGTATTAACGGCCAGCCGGCGCTCGTCACCAGCTATAACGATAAACGGGAATCAGAATCCGCGCCGCTGCCGTTTTCGCTGTCGGCGTTGCAGATTGAAGCGGCGAAACGCTTTGGCTTGAGTGCGCAGAACGTTCTGGATATCTGCCAGAAGCTGTATGAAACCCATAAACTGATCACCTATCCACGTTCGGATAGCCGTTATCTGCCGGAAGAACATTTTGCCGGACGTCATGTGGTAATGAACGCGATTAGCGTTCATGCGCCGGATCTGCTCCCGCAACCGGCGGTAAATCCCGATACGCGAAACCGCTGTTGGGACGATAAAAAAGTGGATGCCCACCATGCCATTATTCCTACCGCGCGCAGTTCGTCCATCAACCTGAATGACAACGAAGCGAAAATTTACAACCTGATTGCCCGTCAGTATCTGATGCAGTTTTGTGCGGATGCGGTATTCCGTAAGTGCGTTATTGAGCTGGATATTGCCAAAGGCAAGTTTGTCGCTAAAGCGCGTTTTCTGGCGGAGGCTGGATGGCGCACGCTGCTTGGCAACAAAGAGCGCGATGAAGATAACGACGGAACGCCGTTGCCGGTGGTGGCTAAAGATGATGAATTGCTGTGCGAAAAAGGCGAAGTGGTTGAACGTCAGACTCAGCCGCCACGCCATTTTACCGACGCGACGCTGCTGTCAGCGATGACCGGGATTGCGCGCTTTGTGCAGGATAAAGATCTGAAAAAGATCCTACGCGCCACGGATGGATTAGGTACGGAAGCGACGCGCGCCGGGATTATCGAGCTGCTGTTCAAGCGCGGATTCCTGGTGAAAAAAGGGCGCTATATCCATTCGACCGATGCCGGAAAAGCGCTGTTTCACTCGCTGCCGGAAATGGCGACACGTCCGGATATGACCGCGCACTGGGAATCTATTCTGACCCAAATCAGCGAAAAACAGTGTCGTTATCAGGATTTCATGCAGCCGCTGGTGGGAACGCTGTATCAGCTCATCGATCAGGCGCGCAGTACGCCGGTACGGCGCTTCCGGGGAATTGTCGCGCCGGGTGGCAGTGGTGGCGATAAGAAAAAGAGCGCGCCGCGTAAACGCCCGGCCAAAAAAAGCCCGCCATCCGAAGAGGCAGGCGTGTAGGTCTGTAGGCCTGATAAGCGTAGCACCATCAGGCTTTGCCGGATGCGGCCCCCGTGCCTTATCCGGCCTACGGTTCTACAGAGACAATATTAAATCACACCCTGGCCCAGCATCGCGTCGGCAACCTTCACGAAGCCCGCGATGTTGGCGCCGCGTACGTAGTTGGTTTGTTTGCTTTCGCCGCCGTATTCAACGCAGGCATGGTGAATATCCAGCATGATGTGGTGCAGACGCGCGTCCACTTTCTCCGCTTTCCAGCCCAGACGTGCGGCGTTTTGCGCCATTTCCAGCCCGGAGGTCGCTACGCCACCGGCGTTGGCGGCTTTACCCGGCGCGAACAGTACGCCCGCTTCGAGGAACAGGTCGGTAGCTTCGATGGTGGTCGGCATGTTTGCCCCTTCGGCAACAGCTTTCACGCCGTTGGTGATCAGTACGCGTGCCGCGTCGACATCAAGTTCGTTCTGGGTGGCGCACGGCAGGGCGATATCGACCGGAACCGACCACGGCTGTTTGCCTTCCAGATAGGTCAGACCAAACTCACGAGCGTAATCCGCCACGCGACCGTCACGGCTGTCTTTGATCGCGCACAGACGCGCCAGTTTTTCTTTAGTAAATCCACTTTCGTCGACCACGGTACCGCTGGAGTCGGAGGCGGTCACCACCCGGGCGCCAAATTCCATGGCTTTTTCAATGGCGAATTGTGCAACGTTGCCGGAGCCAGAGACCGCCACGCGCATGCCTTCAAAGCTGAGGCCATGACGTTTAAGCATCGCTTCGGTGAAGTACACCAGACCATAGCCGGTTGCTTCCGGGCGAATCAGGCTGCCGCCGAAAGAGAGACCTTTACCGGTAAAGACGCAGGCGCTGTTGTTGGACAGTTTTTTCATCATCCCGGCCATAAAGCCGACTTCACGACCACCCACGCCGATATCGCCCGCCGGGACGTCGGTATCAGGACCTAAATGGCGGAACAGTTCGGTCATCAGTGCCTGGCAGAAACGCATCACTTCACCTTCGCTTTTACCTTTCGGGTCGAAGTCGCTCCCGCCTTTACCACCGCCCATCGGCAGCGTGGTGAGGGCATTTTTAAAGGTCTGCTCGAAGCCGAGGAATTTCAGGATCGACAGGTTTACGGAAGGGTGGAAACGCATACCGCCTTTGTATGGGCCAATGGCGGAGCTAAACTGCACGCGCCACGCACGGTTAACCTGTACCTGATTACGATCGTCGAGCCAGACTACGCGGAACTGGATCACGCGCTCCGGCTCAACCAGACGCTCCAGCAGCGACATTTGGCGATAACGTGGGTTTTGCTCAAGGAAGGGCCACAGTGTCGTCATTACCTCACGAACGGCTTGCGCGAACTCGGTTTGGTTTGGGTCGCGCTTTTGTACATGGTTAAGAAACGACTCCAGAGAACATGTCTGATCCATAGATATAAAAACCTCTTATGTATTGATATGGTTATATTTTTGATATTTGTGTTAAGTGTTTTGCAGTTTTTGACTATACCACCAGCAGCGTGACGGGACGCAAGAAAAAATTAACCCCGCTAAGTAAATTAATATCGTGGCGTGGGTCATAACCAAAAACGATGACGGGAGGGACTAAAGTTTCTGCCGATTTATACCGTTATACTGAGCATAACTGTCAGTCACAAAGGAAAGAATATGCGCCGTTTAATCATGGCAGTAGCGTTGGTATTGGTGTCCAGCGCGACGCTGGCAAATCAGCTTTATCGCCCGGATGTGCAGGTGAATGTGCCGCCGGAAGTGTTCAGTTCCAGCGGGCAGCGAGCGCAGCCCTGTAGTCAGTGCTGTATTTACCAGGATCAAAACTATTCCGAAGGGGCGGTGATTAAAGCGGATGGTGTACTGCTTCAGTGCCAGCGCGATGATAAAACGATCAGCACGAATCCGCTGGTCTGGCGGCGCGTAAAAGAATAAAGGCTTCTAACAGTGGGATATCGGCAGGCGCCAGCGGATAACGCCGCGCCTCTTCGGGTGAACACCAGACAATATCCTGATGTTCATACGCATTCAATTCTCCCTGAAAAGACGGTACATGCCAGGCATGTAAATGGATCAGCCGGTCCGAAACCTCACGTTGGTGGCTGGCGATATAGCGCCCAACGACCGCGTCGATTCCTAACTCTTCACGCAGTTCACGGATCAGCGCCTCGGGCTGACTTTCGCCCGCCTCAACCTTACCGCCAGCAAACTCCCACATGCCTGGCTGATCCGCATCCGGCGAACGTTGAGCCAATAAAATTTTGCCATCACGTTCAATGATAGCAGCGACCACGTCGAGGGTTTTCATCATATTCATCAAGATCTAACAGCAGAAAATGACATACTATATTTATCTTTGAGTTATCTAAAGTATTCAGGAGTCATCGTTGAACGATCCTCACTCGTGGGTAAGTCCGTTAACGCGTATTCCCTCCAGTTTGCAACTGCTCGTCGCGACGCAGAAAAAACATTATGGCGATGTGCTGCATCCCACGCGCTGGTGGGGGCGGATGCCGTTTCTGTTCTGGCTGGTGGCGCTGTTTGTCGGATTTCTGGAGCGTAAAAAGGCGCGCTTAACGCCGGTGATGCGCGCATTGTTAATGACCCGCGTTTCTCAGGTGTGCCACTGTGCTTTCTGCGTTGATGCCAACAGTTTGCGGTTGGCGGAACGCTGTGGCGCGCTGGATAAAGTCTTGCAGGTCGCCAACTGGCAAGAATCAGCGCTGTTTAACGCAGAAGAGCGCGTAGCGCTGGCCTATGCGGATGCGGTGACCGCCACGCCTCCACAGGTTGACGATGCGCTGAAAGCGCAGATGAAGCAGTATTTTACCGATACCGCGATTACTGAAATGACCGCGCTGATTGCGTTTCAAAATCTCTCGGCGCGTTTTAATGCCGCCCTCGATATCCCCTCCCAGGGACTGTGCGACAGTTATAAAGGACGCCCGCATGCTTGACCGTCATCTTCACCCGCGATTAAAACCGCTTTTGCATCGCTGCGTGGGGGTCATTGATAAACCCGCGATTACCCCGGACGGACTTACGCTGGTCGGTTTTGCTATTGGTGTGTTGGCCCTGCCATTTCTGGCGTTAGGCTGGTATCTGGCGGCGCTGGTTGTCATTGTGCTTAATCGCTTGTTTGACGGGCTGGACGGGGCACTGGCGCGGCGCAGAGGGCTAACCGACGCGGGAGGATTTCTCGATATCTCACTCGATTTTCTGTTTTACGCCCTGGTACCGTTTGGTTTTATTCTTGCCGCACCTGCGCAAAACGCACTGGCTGGGGGCTGGCTGTTGTTTGCGTTTATGGGTACTGGTAGCAGCTTCCTCGCCTTCGCTGCCCTGGCAGCGAAATACGATATTGATAACCCAGGCTACGCGCATAAATCGTTTTATTATCTGGGAGGGCTAACCGAAGGCACCGAGACTATTTTGCTGTTTGTTTTGGGCTGTTTGTTCCCGGGATATTTTGCCGTGCTGGCGTGGGTCTTTGGCGCGCTGTGCTGGATGACGACGTTTACCCGGATCTGGAGCGGATATCTGACGCTGAAATCGGTTCAGCGTCAGGCGTAATGTCTTGCGTTGCCGGATGCGCTTATCCGGCAATCGTGACCATTTTACTTGCTGCTGTCAGGACCACGTTCACCGCTGGCGACCGGGTTTTTCGGATTGCTGCTCCACTCATACCAGCCACCGTCGTAAACAGAGACGTTTTTCCAGCCCATCGCACGAGCATACATAAACGTTTCTGAAGCACGCCAGCCGGTGCCGCAGTAGAAAGAAACCTGCTGGTCTGGCGTGATATTCCACTGTTTCCACATGGCGGCGATATCATCCGCGCTGCGCATGGTGCCGTCCGGATTATGAAAATCTTCCATATGCGTGGAATCACTCCCCGCGTGGCCCCAGCGCGCGCCTGCGATCTCACCTTTTGGCTTGATGTAGCTATAACCGCTGGTGGTGCCAATAAACTCAGGCCACGAGCGGATGCTGACCAGCGATGCATCCTGGCGATGCAACAGGCCGCGAGCCTGTTCCATATCCAGCATCAGCTGTGGTTGGGCAGGGATAGCAACGCCAAAATCAGGCTCCGCTTTCACCGTCGGCGGGGTTCCGCGTTCCACCGGTAAACCGGAATCCGACCAGGTTTGCCACCCGCCGTCGAGCAGACGCACATCTTTCACACCGGCATACAGCATGATTTGCGCCACGCGCGCGGCGGCGTAGACGTCGCGACCGTAGAGGATCACCGTGGTGTCGTGACGGATGCCGTGTTTCGCCAGCATGGTTTTAAGCTGCGCGTCGGAAACTTTATTCCATAGCGGTTCGCTTTCGACTTCGTTGGTATCAATGTAGCCCGCACCGGGGATATGGCTGAGCAGATACAGCTTCGGCGCTCCCCAGGCGGCTTCAATCACTTTCCAGTCACCCGACGGCTTGGCGGTCACGTCTTTTCCCTGCTGCAGGTCGTGCAGCCACTGCGGGTAAACCAGTTGTTCGAAGTGCGGCAGACGTTGCAGGCGGACAGGATCCGCAAGGGCGTCGCTGAGGGTTGAAATATGGCTAAAACCGACTTTCTGCAGGCGGGATTTAACGGCCTGTATCTCGCTATCGCTGCCATATAACGCCACCGGCGCATCGGTTTTCAGCTGATGCGCCTTAACCCAGGCATTGAGTTTTTCATCATTCATTTTGTCGAGCCAGGCGGCAGACAGGTTCAGTGCGGAGGGTTCATGTCCGGAAGGACCATTGAGCGATTGCGGCCAGCCGTTGTAAAAAGCGCTCTGACGGGTATCGATCGCCGCGCCTTGCTTTTGCTGTAACTGGTTGAGGGTGAGGGTCTGTGCTGTTTCAGCAGCCCAGGAAGGAGCGCAAGCGAGCCCTAAAGCCAGTGCCAGCGCGGTCATTTGAGAAACACGTTTCATCGAATAGCCCGACGTTGAAAAAAGAAGACGACATTCTGTGCCGCCGGTTAAGTTAAAACCTTGCGTTAACGCAGCATATCGCCACATTCACGCCCAGTTTTCCATCTGTAATACACGACCTGCTGGCGGGACATCCTGCGCATCATGCGTAACTTGTACCACCGGAATATTCAACTTGCGCACCTCGGTAAAGACCCACTGGCGAAAGGTATCGCGTAGCGACGCATCCAGTCTGCTAAAGGGTTCATCGAGCAGCAGCGCCTGAGGCTGAGCCAGCAGTGCGCGCAGCAGGGCGACACGCGATCGTTGGCCGCCGGAGAGTGAGGCCGGGTCGCGATGATAAAATCCTGCCAGATCCGCGCGCGTAAGGGCGTTTTCAACAGTATGGCGTCTGGCGGATCCTTGCAAACTGGCGGGTAAGGCCAGCAGTAAATTCTGCCCAACGCTGAAATGGTCAAACAGCAACGCATCCTGGAACAGGATGCCAATCTGGCGCTGCGCGGTGGGCAGCGTGTCTATGCGCCGTTCATTGAGCCACAGTTCGCCTGAAGCCTGAAACTGAGGGGATAATGCGCCGACCATCCACGAAAACAGCGAAGACTTACCACTACCGGAAGGTCCCATGATAGTGACAATGTCACTTTTGTTAACTTGGAAATTCACGTCTTTCAGTAGCGTTGTCGCGCCCCGGTACACTGAAAGGCTTTGAACGATGAGCATTAACGGAGTCCTTGTCGAAAGCGGCCGAGCCACGCGGCGAAAAACGCCGTCAGTACGAAAACGGATAGCGGTAACAGAAGTTGCCATAGCGCCTGTGTCGCTAAAATAGCCGTGCTGCCGCCGCTGCTTAATGCCACCGCCTCGGTGGTCAGGGTGGGATAGCGTCCGGCTCCTAACCACAGGGTTGGCATATATTGGGCAATACTGACCGAGAAGCCAACCGCGAAGGCGATCAGTGCCGGGCGTAACAGCAGCGGGCATTTTACCCGCCAAAATATGCGGCCTCGCGCCCAGCCCAGCGTTTGTGCAATCAGAATCAATCGTGGGTCAATGCGTTGCCACGCCGGTTTGAGCACAAACAGCATCCATGGCATCACCCACAGCAGGTGGCCCCAGATGATGGTCGTCATCAGCCCATCTTGTCCGGTATATAACGCCACCAGATACTGACCGGTGACCAGCGGCAGCGCGGGCAGGATAATGGGCAGCCAGACCCAACGGTGTCCGGTTTGCGGTCCCCATTCCAGCCACGCAAAGAGTATCAGTAATCCCAGCACGCTGGAGATGAGTCCCAGTTGCAGACTATTGCTGAGCGCCTCGCTGTTGAGCGATGAATAGTTGGCGGAAAGCGCCAGTACCAGGGCGCATACCACTCCGCTGATGGGCAAAAGTTGTACCAGCGGGCGTGCGATTGTAGCGGACGAAAAACGCAGGCGTATTCCACTTCCTGCCGGAATTGTGCGCCGCCAGCCACGCCAGAACAGATAGCCCACCAGCGCGAAGATAAATAGCAACAACACCAGCAGCAGGCTGGAGAGTGCACCTTTGGCCTGCTGTTCGGCATCACCCTGGCTGAGCCATTGCCAGCTCAGCACGGCAAGCGTGGGCGGATTTCCGGGGCCAAGGACGATGGCCACATCCACAACGGAGAGTGACCAGGCCACGACTGCCAGCATGGCTTTGCCTAACGCAGGGGCGATGGAGGGCAGAACCAGCCAGTTCAGGCATTGCAAACGGCTGTAACCGAGCGAATCCAGGACGATAACCTGCTGTGAAAGTTGTTTTTCACTCAACAGGGCTGAGAGGATCCACAACAAAAAGGCGCTCTCTTTCACCGCCAGCGTGATGCCAAGTCCAATCCCATAGCGGTCCGGTTGCGAGTTGAGAAAAGGCAGCCACTGCCAGAGCATGCCGCCTTCGGCAAAAATCAACAGCATGCTGGTCGCGAATGCGACGTGCGGGATCGCCAGCAGCAACGGCAGGCGCGAGCACAGTCGCGCCCAGCCAGCGCCAGGCCACAAAAAGAGGATCGCCAACAGCGCAATGGTCAGTGCGCCGAACGCCGCCAGACTTACGGAAACCAGCGTTGCCAGCAACGCCTGCGGGAGTTGAGGATCGTCAAACAGCGCCAGCCAGTGCGTGGTGCTAAGCGCTGGGGCTAGCAGAGAGAACGTTGCAGGCACCAGCGGCAGATAAACTGCCGTCATGATGCCCCACAGCAACAGAATTAATGCGTACCGTAGCGGCGTAGCCATTCTTGTTCCAGAGCGTTTACCCAGGCTGCATGTGGTTCTGGCAGTACGGCAGGGAGTCCTTGCGGGATATACGCCAGCAGGGCGTCACGCTGTTCGTCTGGCAGTTTTTGCGGATCAAGCACCGAAGGATCTCCCCAGATAGCAGGGTCAGCTTTACGCAGTTGCGCTTCGGGAGACAGCAGAAAGTTTGCCACGACTTTGGCTCCAGCGCTGGCGCGGGCATTCGCCGGAATAGTGACAAAATGCACGTTGCCGATCATGCCCTGTGAGAAACCAAAACTATAGCTGGTTTTGGGTAATTCGCCGCTGGCCACTTTTTGCTGCGCGTGGGCTGGGTTAAAGGTCAATGATAAACGCAGCGTACCGGTATTCAGCAACGCATCCATCCGCGCAGGCGTGGGCGGAAAATCTTTGCCTTCACGCCATAGTACAGGGTGTAGAGCGTCAAGATAATGCCATAATGGAGCGGTAACGTTGGCGAATGTGGCGGCATTCGGCGCAACTTTCAATGCTTGCGGTTCCGTGGTGAGCATAATCAACAACTGCTCGAGAAAAGCCGTTCCGGTAAAGTCTGGTGGGCGCGGGTAGGTTACTGTGCCAGGATGCGCCTGCGCAAATTCAAGTAACGCCTGCGGGGATTGTGGCGGTTGGGCGGTAAGATCGCGCCGGGCAATGAGGGTTAGCTGTGCACCGCCCCATGGCGATTCTGCCCCTTCCGTGGGGATGGCAAAGTCTTCACTGATCGGTTTCCGGGTATCAACATAGCGCCAGTTAGGCAACGCCTGCGCCCACTGGGTTTGCAGCAGACCCGCTTCTTTTAATGTGCGGAAGTTTTCACCGTTTACCCACAATAAGTCGACAGATCCGCCGGTTGTTCGCCCGGACGCCGCCTCGGTCTGGATGCGTTTAACGGCGTCGGCGGCATCCGCCAGCCGCACAATTTTCAGGTTAATGGCATAGTGCGTTTTCATCTCGCCGCTAACCCAGTCGAGATACTGATTAACGGCGTTATCGCCACCCCAGGCGTTGAACCATACCGTCTGACCGCGGGCGTCATTTTTGATTTGCTGCCAGCTGGCGTCCTGGGAAAAAGCCGCCAGCGGGCAGAGCAGCAAACTCAGGCACAATAAGCAGTAACGCATAATATCTCCATTGCTAAAAATGGCGTATGTCTCAGGTTTTCTTCCGTTGACGCTCAAGGTAAAGGCTTCTTGCTCCTGCAATCACCACGCTCAGGGCAAACAGGATGAACAGGCCGGTAACAAACCAAAATGTACCGCCGGTTAACAGGCTACCGGCCCACGAATAGACAATCGTGGCGGGTAACTGACCGAAGCCGGTGGCGAAGAGAAAGTGGCGAAAACGAATCGAGGTCAGGCCTGCGGCATAGCTTACCGGGTCGAAGGGCACAAAAGGCAACAGGCGACAGATGAGAATAGTGTGCTTGCCATAACGTTCGAAAAAAGTGTCCATGTTGTTCAGCACTGTTTTCCCGGTCAGCTTTTCCACCGCACTGCGACCCAAAACGCGGGCAATAAAAAAGCACAGCGCTGCGCCGACCATCGCGCTGCTCCAGGACAGTACGCCGCCCCAAAACGCGCCAAACAGCGAGGCATTGGCAAATGTAATCACAAAGGCGGGAAGCGGCGCGACGATGGCCTGTAAGATCATCAGGAAGAACGATACAACCGCCGCCTGGGTCCCATACGAACGAATGAAGTTCTCGAGAGCGTGTTGATCCAGCGTAGTAAACGCCGCCAGGCTGTCCCGGAGAAAATCACTGACGCCAGGTATCCACATCCATGCCATCAGCGCGAGCAGCAGCACAACTATTAATCCTGTCCGGTAATAGCGGGTTAATCGCGCTTTGTTCAGCTTTGTCATTTACCTGCACACTCGTGGCTGGACGACGGATCGATATGTTTATATCTGGCCCAGGCTTTTGCCGCCTGAATAAGAATGAATAACGCCAGGCCCGCAACGCTGAGTTTGCCGACAAATGCCAGAGTCATGCCTTCGCTGGCCAGTTCGTGCGACATCAGCGTATAGATAAAGATGCCGGGCAAGGTGGTTACCGCAGATATCACCGTAAATGACCAGAACGGAATAGCCGTCAGTCCATAGGCGTAATTTTGAATATTATAGGGGAACAGTGGGACGAGTCGGGTGAGGATCAGAAAGTCCAATCCGCTATGGGCAATGCCTTTCTCGATTGCTTGAAAAGTCGCCGTGTGCCCAACGTATTTCAGCAGTAGATCCCGACCAAGCCAGCGAGCCAGCAAAAACGACAGCGCCGAGGCGACGGTTGCCGCCACTAACGAGACAAGCGTCCCTGTGACAGGGCCAAACAGCACACCGCCGACGATCACCAGAATGCTGCCGGGGATCAGACACAGCGCCGCGATGATGAACAGCAATATATAAAGCGTATAGCCGAACATGCCGCTTTGGCGGATGACGTCTTGTAAATGCTGGAAATTGGTTATCAGGTCGGTCAGGCCGAAATAATGGAAAACTCCCGCCAGAATGCAGAACAGGACCGCGACGATCAGCAGCCGGTATTCTGCGTTATGCGAACTTCTTTTTCATGGGGGTTCTCCTGTAAAACCGAGTGTAACGCAGCGTTTTCGTCAGCGAAAAGTGCGCGCGAAGATATAATAAATTCCCGGACACAACAATGTATTACCGTCGATTTATTGATTTTACACAGAATAAACAGACTCTCCAGGCGAGGCCCGGAGAGTGAAAAATCGCAGGAGGTCAGACGCGGAATTTAGCCCATACCGGCGCATGATCGGACGGTTTTTCCATGCTGCGGATCTCATAGTCGATGCCGGTTTCTTCGCAGCGCTCCGCCAGTGGGTTGCTCGCTAACAGCAGATCGATACGCAGGCCACGGTTATCATCAAAGCCTTTTGAGCGGTAATCAAACCACGAGAACTGGTCATTTTTTTCAGGATAAGCATGACGATAGGTATCCACCAGGCCCCAGCCCAGCAGACGCTCCATCCACTCACGCTCTTCCGGCAGGAAGGAACATTTACCGGTACGCAGCCAGCGTTTACGGTTTTCCTCGCCAATGCCGATATCGAGATCGGTTGGGCTGATGTTCATATCGCCCATGATCAATACCGGATTGTCGCGTTTCAGTTCAGTCTCCAGATAGTTTTGTAGATTCTGGTAAAACGCGGCCTTGGCCGGAAATTTGGTTTCGTGGTCACGGCTTTCGCCCTGCGGGAAATAGCCGTTGATCACGGTAATGCTGCCCAGAGGGGATGGGATTTCCGCCATGATGATACGACGCTGCGCTTCTTCGCCATCGTCCGGGAAGCCACGACGCACTGCGATTGGCGTTTCTTTCGTTAGCAGCGCCACGCCGTAATGACCTTTCTGACCATGATAAAAGACGTTGTAACCCAGCTTTGCTACCTCTTCGAGAGGGAACATGTCGTCGTGGACTTTTGTCTCCTGTAAGCCAATCACATCCGGTTGGTGTTTTTCGACAATGGCTGCCAGTTGATGAGGACGGGCACGCAGGCCGTTGATATTAAAAGAGACAAATTTCATAGTCGCTGCCGTTTTGCAAGATGAATAGTGCAAGGATGGTAGCAGAATTTCCGCTGGCTGACTGCTTCTTGTCACCTGATTCCAACAATGATTGCCAATGGTGTTAACGATGGAGCAAAAACTGCACCGTTTTGGCGCGAGGCGCGTCAGAACAGAGCAATAATTTCCGATAAATTTCGTATACGATCACAATTCCAGAATTATATTTGGCAACTGAATAAAACTGCGGTTTTTCCTCTATTTAGTCGCCTGATGCGCGAACATATTCACTTTTTATGCGCATAAAGTGAATATCGCCACGTTGTAACCTGTTGATATTCCGTCACCGACCTTTGTTTATGCACTTTTTTTGCTGGCTGGCACGAACCCTGCAATCTACATTTACACCGCAAACACTATATTTATTAACATATAAATAACTTTTTATTTACCGTTGAGGTCGCTATGTCTCTGTCAATTACGCGTGAAAATTTTGATGAATGGATGATGCCCGTATACGCTCCGGCTCCTTTTATTCCGGTGCGTGGTGAAGGTTCACGTCTGTGGGATCAGCAGGGTAAAGAGTATATCGATTTCGCGGGAGGCATTGCGGTTAACGCGCTGGGGCACGCCCATCCGGCTTTGCGCGAGGCATTAAACGACCAGGCGAGCAAATTCTGGCACACAGGAAATGGCTACACCAACGAGCCGGTGCTGCGTCTGGCGAAAAAGCTGATTGACGCCACCTTCGCCGAGCGTGTTTTCTTCTGTAACTCCGGCGCGGAGGCAAACGAAGCGGCATTAAAGCTGGCGCGTAAATTTGCTCACGATCGTTTTGGCAGCCAGAAGAGCGGCATCGTGGCGTTTAAAAATGCTTTCCATGGCCGCACGCTGTTCACCGTCAGCGCCGGAGGACAGCCTGCTTATTCACAAGATTTCGCGCCGCTGCCGCCGGATATCCGCCATGCCGTCTACAACGATCTCGACTCAGCCCGCCAACTGATTGATGACACCACCTGTGCGGTCATCGTTGAACCGGTGCAGGGTGAAGGTGGCGTAGTACCGGCAACAAATGAATTCTTACAGGGGCTGCGTGAATTATGCGATCGCCACAATGCGCTGCTGATTTTTGACGAAGTCCAGACCGGAGTAGGCCGTACCGGCGAACTGTATGCCTATATGCACTATGGCGTTACGCCAGATCTGCTGACGACAGCCAAAGCGTTGGGCGGCGGTTTCCCCATCGGCGCGTTATTGGCGACGGCAGACTGTGCCAGCGTGATGACGGTTGGTTCGCACGGTACAACATACGGCGGAAACCCGCTGGCCACGGCGGTGGCGGGCAAACTGCTGGAGATTGTTAACACCCCGGATATGCTCAACGGTGTTAAGCAGCGCCACGACTGGTTTGTGGAGCGTATTAACGCCATTAACGAACGTTTTGGACTGTTTAGTGAAATTCGTGGGCTCGGCCTGCTGATCGGCTGCGTACTGAACGCGGAATTTGCCGGGAAAGCGAAACTCATCTCGCAAGAGGCGGCCAATGCCGGAGTGATGGTGCTGATCGCCGGCGCTAACGTGGTGCGCTTTGCGCCAGCGTTAAACGTCAGCGAAGAAGAGGTTGCTAGCGGACTGGATCGTTTTGCGCTGGCCTGCGAACGCATTAAAGCAGGAGGTTCATCATGATGGTGATTCGTCCTATTGAACGCGCTGATATCACCGCGCTGATGCAACTGGCCGGTAAGACCGGCGGTGGGCTGACCTCGTTACCGGCCAATGAAGCCACGCTGATGGAGCGTATCGAGCGCTCGCTACAAACCTGGCGCGGTGAGTTGCCGAAAAGTGAGCAAGGCTATGTTTTTGTCCTTGAAGACAGCGCCAGCGGAACCGTGGCAGGGATTTGTGCCATCGAAGTGGCGGTGGGGCTTAACGATCCCTGGTACAACTACCGGGTTGGCACGCTGGTGCACGCCTCGAAAGAACTGAACGTATATAACGCGCTGCCGACGCTGTTTCTGAGTAACGATCACACGGGTAGCAGCGAGCTTTGCTCTCTGTTCCTCGATCCCGACTGGCGTAAAGAGGGCAACGGCTATTTGTTGTCTAAGTCGCGCTTTATGTTTATGGCGGCATTTCGTGACCGGTTTAATGAAAAGGTCGTGGCCGAGATGCGCGGCGTAATCGATGAGCACGGTTACTCCCCCTTCTGGGAAAGCCTCGGCAAACGCTTTTTCTCCATGGAATTCAGCCGGGCGGATTTTCTCTGCGGCACCGGACAAAAAGCCTTTATTGCTGAACTGATGCCCAAGCATCCTATTTATACCCATTTCTTGTCTGATGAAGCGCAAAGCGTAATTGGTCAGGTACATCCGCAAACCGCACCAGCGCGAGCGGTGCTGGAGAAAGAAGGATTTCGCTACCGCAATTATGTCGACATTTTCGACGGCGGGCCGACGCTGGAATGCGATATCGACCGGGTAAGGGCGATTCGTAAAAGCAGACTGGTGGAGGTGGCGGAAGGTCAGCCTGCAACCGGCGATTACCCGGCCTGTCTGGTCGCCAATGAAAACTATCAAAACTTCCGCGTCATGTTGGTTCGCGCTGACCCGGATACCCAACGTCTGGTACTGACGGCGGCGCAACTGGACGCCCTGAAATGTCACGCGGGCGACCATGTACGTTTTGTGCGTCTTTGTGCAGAGGAGAAAACAGCATGACATTATGGATAAACGGCGACTGGGTGACGGGGCTTGGCGAGCGTCGGGTGAAAACGAATCCGGTAAGCGGTGATGTGCTGTGGCAGGGCAATGACGCCGATGCAACCCAGGTGGCGCAGGCGTGCCGGGCTGCGCGCGCAGCCTTTGCCGGTTGGGCTAAACACCCCTTTAGCGCACGTCAGGCTATTGTTGAAAAATTTGCCTCATTGCTGGAAAGCAATAAAGCCGAGTTAACGCAGATTATCGCCCGGGAAACCGGCAAACCGCGCTGGGAAGCCGCCACGGAACTGACGGCGATGATCAATAAAATTGCTATCTCTGTGCAAGCTTACCATGCGCGTACCGGGGAGCAGCACAGTGAACTACCGGATGGCGCGGCGACGTTACGCCATCGACCGCACGGCGTGCTGGCGGTATTTGGCCCGTATAACTTCCCAGGCCATTTGCCCAATGGCCATATTGTTCCGGCTCTGCTGGCAGGCAACACGTTGATTTTCAAGCCCAGCGAGCTGACGCCGTGGACCGGTGAAGCCGTGACAAAACTGTGGCAACAGGCGGGCTTGCCGCCGGGCGTGCTGAACCTGGTGCAGGGCGGACGCGAAACGGGGCAGGCGCTGAGCGCGTTGGATGATCTGGATGGTCTGCTGTTTACCGGCAGTGCCAATACCGGTTATCAGCTGCATCGACAGTTATCCGGCCAGCCAGAAAAAATCCTTGCGCTGGAGATGGGCGGCAACAACCCGCTGATCATTGAGAACCTGGAAGATATAGATGCGGCAGTACATCTGACCATTCAATCCGCATTTGTCACCGCCGGGCAGCGTTGTACCTGCGCCCGTCGCCTGTTGGTTAAAAACGGCGCGCAGGGGGACGCGTTCCTCGCGCGTCTGGTGGAAGTCAGCCAACGTTTAATGCCGGGTCACTGGGATGCAGAACCGCAGCCGTTTTTAGGTGGGCTGATTTCTGAACAGGCTGCACAGCACGTTTATGATGCCTGGCAACGTCTGACGTCGTTGGGGGGGCACACGCTGCTGGCGCCACGCATGGTGAAAGCCGGAACGTCGCTGCTGACCCCTGGTATTATTGAACTGACCGACGTGGCAAACGTACCCGATGAAGAGGTTTTTGGTCCTCTGCTCGGCGTCTGGCGCTACGACAGCTTTGATGACGCGATTCGTATGGCGAACAACACCCGCTTTGGGTTGTCTTGCGGGCTGGTTTCACCCGATCGCAGCCAGTTTGATCAGCTTCTGCTGGAGGCGCGGGCCGGGATTGTTAACTGGAATAAACCGTTAACCGGCGCGGCAAGCACCGCGCCGTTTGGTGGCGTGGGCGCTTCCGGCAACCATCGCGCCAGCGCGTGGTATGCCGCCGATTATTGCGCCTGGCCGATGGCGAGCCTGGAATCGCCGGCCTTAACTCTGCCGTCGGCGCTCAGCCCCGGTCTGGATTTCTCTCGCGAGGATAAACGATGAAAGCGCGTGAGGTAAATTTCGATGGTCTGGTGGGGCTGACCCATCACTATGCGGGACTGTCATTTGGTAATGAGGCTTCGACCAGCCATCGTTTTCAGGTGTCGAACCCTCGTCTGGCGGCGAAGCAGGGGTTGTTAAAAATGAAAGCGCTGGCGGATGCGGGATTCCCTCAGGCGGTGATCCCGCCTCATGAACGTCCCTATATCCCGGCGCTGCGTCAGTTGGGCTTTTGCGGCAGTGATGAGCAGATTCTGGACAAGGTGGCGCGTCAGGCGCCGCACTGGCTCTCCAGCGCCAGCTCCGCATCACCTATGTGGGTGGCGAATGCGGCAACGGTCTGTCCTTCGGCAGATTCACTGGACGGAAAAGTGCATCTGACGGTGGCGAATCTGAATAATAAGTTCCACCGTTCGCTGGAAGCGCCGACGACCGAAGCGTTGTTACGCTCGATTTTCCGCGATGAAAGTACCTTTGCGATTCACGGCGCGTTGCCTCAGGTTGCTTTGTTTGGTGATGAAGGGGCGGCAAACCATAACCGACTCGGCGGGGACTATGGCGATCCCGGCGTACAACTGTTTATTTACGGTCGTGAAGAGGGGAACGCGTCACAGCCGAGGCGCTACCCGGCGAGGCAATCCCGTGAAGCCAGTGAAGCCGTAGCCCGACTCAATCAGGTCAATCCACATCAGCTTGTTTTTGCTCAGCAAAACCCGGACGTCATCGATCTTGGCGTGTTTCATAACGATGTGATTGCGGTGTCGAATCGTCAGGTGCTGTTTTGTCATCAGCAGGCGTTTGTCAGACAGCAAGCGTTGTTAGAGCAACTACGACGTCAGGTGGCTGGTTTTACTGCGCTGGAAGTTCCGACCGCAGAGGTGTCGGTGCAGGATGCGGTAACGACCTATCTGTTTAACAGCCAATTACTGAGTCGTGACGACGGTTCGATGATGCTGGTTTTACCGCAGGAATGTCGGGAGCATGCTGGCGTGTGGCGATATCTGAGCCGCTTGCTTGCAGATGACAATCCGATCGATGACCTGCGGGTCTTTGATTTGCGCGAAAGCATGTCCAACGGCGGCGGCCCGGCTTGTTTACGCCTGCGAGTGGTGCTTACCCCACAGGAGCTGCAGGCCGTGAATCCGGCGGTTATCATGAACGACACGCTGTTCAATACGCTGAATAACTGGGTCGACCGCTACTATCGCGATCGCCTTGTCGCAACGGACCTTGCGGATCCGCAGTTGTTGCGCGAAGGGCGTGAAGCGTTGGATTCACTGACGCAATTGCTCAATCTCGGCTCTGTTTATCCCTTCCAGCAGGAGACAACGAGCCATGGATAATTTTCTGGCCCTGACACTCGCGGGTAGCGTACCGGAGAAAACGCAGGGCACAATTCACGGTTTTGTCTGGCAATGGCTTGGTCACGGGGTGCTGGAACTGACACCAACTGCGCCGGTTGAACAGTCGCTGGTGCTTTCTGCGGGGATTCACGGCAATGAAACCGCGCCGGTAGAAATACTTGATTCATTGCTGACCAGACTGTTTAACGGTGAGCTGGCGCTAACATGGCGCCTGCTGGTGATTCTCGGTAATCCGCAGGCGCTGGCTGCGGGGAAACGTTATTGTCATAGCGACCTGAACCGTATGTTTGGTGGCCGGTGGCAGAGTTTTGCCGAGAGTGAAGAAACGCATAGAGCTCATGAGCTTGAGCTGTGTCTGGAAGATTTTTACTCGCGCGCGAAAGAGCCTGTGCGCTGGCATCTGGATCTTCACACCGCGATTCGCGGCTCACAGCATCTGCGCTTTGGCGTGTTGCCACAACGCAACGTTGCCTGGGACGAAAATTTTCTGGGTTGGCTCGGTGATGCGGGGCTGGAGGCATTGGTTTTCCACCAGACCCCTGGCGGCACCTTCACCCATTTTAGCGCTGAACATTTTGGCGCGCTGGCCTGTACGCTGGAGCTGGGTAAAGCGCTGCCGTTCGGGCAAAACGATCTGACCCAGTTTGCACGCACTGCAGATGCGATGGCGAAGCTGCTGCGGGGCGAGCGAGTGTCTACGGGAGAAACCTCCCCGCTGCGCTACCGTGTGGTCTCTCAGATAACACGGCGGAGCGACGATTTTATTCTCCACATGGATAACCAGACGCTCAACTTTACCCCTTTTACCGAGGGAACGTTACTGGCGCAGGACGGAGATGAACGTTTTATCGTCACCCATGACGTTGAATACGTTCTTTTTCCGAACCCAAACGTGGCCTGTGGTTTACGGGCCGGATTGATGCTCGAAAGGTTTTGATAAATATAACCGCCCTCAGGTTTATTTCTGAGGGCTTATTTTTACGTGCGCTTTAGCTTTATTACGGATTATTCCTGGTAAGTTGCTTCCTTAATAATCACAGTTCAGGTATAGTTCTTCATAATTCTTTCAAAATCATCTGGTTGTAATTTTTCATTTCAACTCTGCGCAATTTATTCTTTTTTTCTCCATAATTGATGAAAGTTTGTTTTTTACACTTTCATTGTTTTACCGTTGCTCTGATTAATTGACGCTTAAGCCGGTAAAGTTAATCTCGTCAACACGACATCACATTGCATAAGAGTCGCATGAATGTCGTAAAAATAACTGAAAGAAAGGATAGAAATTATGCGTAAACTGACTGCTCTGTTTGTTGCCTCTACCCTGGCGCTGGGCGCTGCAAACCTGGCCCATGCTGCTGACACCACAACAGCTGCGCCAGCGGATGCCAAACCAATGATGCATCACAACGGGAAGTTCGCCCCGCATCACGACATGATGTTCAAAGACCTGAACCTGACCGACGCGCAGAAACAGCAGATTCGCGAAATTATGAAAGGTCAGCGCGATCAGATGAAACGTCCGCCGCTGGAAGAACGCCGCGCAATGCACGACATCATCGCCAGCGATAGCTTCGATAAAGCGAAAGCCGAAGCGCAGATTGCGAAGATGGAAGAACAGCGCAAAGCCAACATGCTGGCGCACATGGAAACCCAGAACAAGATTTACAACATTCTGACGCCGGAACAGAAAAAGCAGTTTAATGCCAATTTTGAGAAGCGTCTGACAGAACGCGCAGCGCAGAAAGGTAAAATGCCGGAAGCTGCTGAGTAAACGCCAGGCGTCTACACTAAATTAGTCATGCTGTGTCGGCGTTCAGTGCCGCACAGTGTGCAACAAACTCAAGACCGCCGCTCTTGTCCACAACACGTTTAACGATGTGGGCAGGATCGGCGGTTTTTTCTTTCTCTCCAGGATGATGCGTTAATCTTTTTTGCAAAATACCGTATTCAGCGCTAAGGCTAACCAACCCTGTTGCCGATAACGATACTCTGCAGGGTGAATATCACAATGATGATTTATGGCTGGTTGTTTACGGCAGGTCGCCGTGCTACGCCTTTCTGGAGGGATGATGGAATATTTTGATATCCGCAAAATGCCGGTCAGTCTGTGGCGCAATGGGGCGGGAGAAACGCGTGAGATTTGCTGTTTTCCGCCAGCAACACGCGATTTTCACTGGCGGGCGAGTATCGCCTCCCTTGCAGCGAACGGAGAGTTTTCTCTTTTCCCGGGCGTAGAACGCGTTATTACCTTGCTGGAAGGAGGTGAAGTGACCCTGGAAGAGGCGAACATGTTCACTCACACCCTGAAGCAGCATCAACCTTTTACTTTTGCTGGTGACAAGGTAGTAAAAGCAAAGCTGACGGAAGGGCAGATGTCGATGGATTTTAATATCATGACCCGACGAGATGTTTGCCAGGCGAAAGTCAGAGTTGCCGATCGCACTTTTACGACCTTTGGTTCTCGTGGCGGCGTTGTGTTTGTTATCAGTGGCGCCTGGCAATTGGGTGAGAAGCTGCTGACGGCCGATCAGGGCGCGAGCTGGCACGACGGTAAACACACCCTGCGCCTGTTGGAGCGCGAGGGGAAACTGCTGTTCAGCGAGATTAACTGGATGCCGGGACACTCTCCGGATTCAGTTCAATAATGTCGTATTTGCCAGACAAAACAGGCCGGCAGAGAATTTTGTAGCCATCATGGTCAAAGCCAGCCGGCATTCTCGCCAGGGTTGTCGCCTCATCCAGCGTTGCAACGGCGCCCAGCCAAAACCAGTTATTGATGATATGGTACTGAGTCATTTCAGCGCGGGTTTCTTGCAGCGCAATGGCATTGTTCCACGGCCAGCAGATGACGCGTACTCTTTCCAGCGCCTCAAGCAGGCGCGAATGATGCGCCTGCGGGCTCTCTTTCCCACAGCACGCTCCGGCGCAGCGCTTTAGCGCTGAGCGAAAGCAGGCGCGCCCGCGACTCAGGGGCTCCAGCCCCAACAGGCCGTAGCACAGTTGCTGTTCATCGGCGATGCTTTGCAATGTTTGTAGCGCGGCACGACGATTGGCAAACAAACCAAACAGATTGGGGGCATGGGAGAAATCAATATCTCGTGCGTAAACAACCTGCACAGTCTGGTCGGTGAGCTGCAGGGCGCAAAGCTGACGATTGCGCCGCAGACGTTTGTTAAACAGAGGCTGTTGCTCTTTGATCAGCCGCGCCTCTAACAGTAGGGCGCCAATTTCTCCAGCCGTACAAATCCAGCTAATGCGTTTGGACTGGCGCAGCATTGCCGCTTCGTCCGTGGTACGCAGGTGCGACAACACGCGGCTGCGAATATTAACACTTTTGCCTATATAAAGCGGCATGGTGTCGCTTTCGCTATGAAACAGATAGACGCCGGGCACAGCGGGAAGCGCACTCAAAAATGGGCGCAGGTGCTCAGGATATTCATAAATTGCTGCTGCCTCTAATGTCAGGCGAGGGGCTGATTGACGGCGTACCACTTTTCACTCCGCTGCTGGTTATCCATCCAGTATAACAGCTGAGAGGCGATTTAAAAAGCGGCATGGCCATGCCCCTTAGGCCGGAGAGCAGCAAGAGGGGCGCTATCCGGCCTGAGGCAGAAAAAATTACGCTTTTTTCCAGAAATCATCAAACACGGTGATGGGTGGGCGACGTTTGTGCTCAGTCTTCACGTACCAACCTTCAATTATTTTCGCGACGTCGGCAGCCAGGGTTTTTCCTTCCAGATAATCGTCGATGTTGTCATAGCTCACGCCCAATGCGGCTTCATCCGGCAGAGAAGGGCGATCGTCTTCAAGATCGGCGGTCGGTGCTTTCTTATATAAATGTTCCGGGCAACCCAGCGCGGCAAGCAGTTGTTTACCCTGGCGTTTGTTCAGGCGGAATATTGGGTTGATGTCAGTACCGCCATCGCCATATTTGGTGAAGAATCCGGTGATGGCTTCTGCTGCATGATCGGTACCCACGACAACGCCGCTGGTCATACCGGCGATGCTGTATTGCGCCTTCATACGTTCACGTGCTTTTTCATTGCCACGCACAAAATCACTCAGCTCAATACCCGCCTCGCGCAGCGCCTGCTCGCTGGCCAGCACCGCACCTTTAATATTGACGGTGAGTACGCGGTCCGGTTGTATAAAGGCAATGGCGTCCTGGCAATCCTGTTCGTCAGCCTGAACGCCATATGGTAAACGCACCGCAATAAACTGTAGCGCGTCATTCCCTGTTTCCTGGCGGAGCTCGGAAATGGCCATTTGGCAGAGCTTCCCGGCGAGTGTTGAGTCTTGTCCGCCGCTAATTCCTAACACCAGTGATTTCAGAAAGGGGTAAGTTTGCAGGTATGATTTGAGGAAATCTACGCTGCGACGAATTTCCTCTTCTGCATTAATGTGCGGTTTTGCGCCAAGCGCTTTGATTATCTCTTGCTGCAGAGTCATGCAACCCCCTGTGAAAAATAAAATGATAAAAAATGATATGTTAAAGCTAACGCGTTGAGGCCCAAACGACAAGGGATGCAAGCCTGATATAACATCATTTTGTTTTAATAGAATTTTCCGAAACGGCCTAAGTATCATCTGATTGCTTGAAAAATGTGTTGTTGTGCTCCAGGCTTACATAACACGCTGAAAAACAAGAGGACGAAAAAATGAACAAGAATCTAACAGGAATTCTGGGTGCAGCGGCTGTTTTGACTATGCTGGCGGGGTGTACGGCCTATGATCGTACCAAAGACCAATTTGTTCAGCCCGTAGTGAAGGATGTGAAGAAAGGGATGAGCCGGGCGCAAGTCGCGCAGATTGCCGGTAAGCCTTCTTCAGAAGTAAGCATGATCCATGCGCGCGGGACCTGTCAGACCTACATCCTGGGTCAACGAGATGGTAAAGCTGAAACCTATTTTGTTGCTTTAGACGATACCGGCCATGTGATTAACTCTGGCTACCAGACCTGCGCAGAGTACGACACAGACCCACAGGCAGCGAAGTAGTAACAACTGTTTATTGCCTGAGCACTCTGAACAACCGGCCATCGCGCCGGTTTTTTTGTGCCGCACGATCTTATTTATTGCCGCGAATTATTTGCCCGAAATGTGAGGGGGGTCATAACGACAGGTCAAGGAGAGACAATTTAGTTGGTCAAGGAAATACCATCCACCGGTACAATCCCGTATACTCGTTTCAGCCACCTAAAAAAGTAATTTAGCTGACGCAAGTTACCCAGAGCATGGATGCAGGTTATGGCTTGCGGAGTGTCTGGTTGACAGATAATCGCACATGAGGATCGTTTTAATGGAAAAGAAACACATTTATCTGTTTTGTTCTGCGGGCATGTCGACTTCATTGTTGGTTTCGAAGATGCGTGCTCAGGCCGAAAAATACGAAGTGCCGGTTATTATTGAAGCGTTTCCTGAAACGCTGGCTGGAGAAAAAGGCCCAGCGGCCGATGTTGTGTTATTAGGTCCACAAATTGCTTATATGTTGCCCGAAATTCAGCGTTTGTTACCCAACAAGCCTGTGGAAGTGATTGACTCGCTGCTGTATGGCAAAGTCGATGGTTTAGGCGTGCTTAAGGCTGCTGTTGCAGCAATTAAAAAAGCCGCAGCAAATTAATTATTTTATTTTAATTTTTCCCGTCAAAGAGTTATTTCATTAACATTCACCGCAATTATTAATTGCGGTATTTAAGGGTATTTTTCTATGAGTAACGCTATTGCTTCACTTGAAAAGGTACTCCTTCCTTTTGCTGTAAAAATTGGAAAGCAGCCACACGTTAATGCAATCAAAAACGGTTTTATTCGTTTGATGCCGTTAACCCTCGCAGGGGCAATGTTTGTATTAATTAATAACGTTTTCCTGAGCTTTGGGGAGGGGTCGTTTTTTTATTCGATGGGCATTCGACTTGATGCTTCAACTATTGAAACGCTGAATAGTTTGAAGGGCATCGGTGGAAACGTCTATAACGGTACGTTGGGTATCATGTCCTTGATGGCGCCGTTCTTTATCGGTATGGCGCTGGCGGAAGAACGAAAGGTCGACTCACTGGCTGCCGGGTTGTTATCTGTCGCCGCGTTTATGACCGTAACGCCATATAGCGTGGGTGAAGCCTATGCTGTTGGTGCTAACTGGTTGGGTGGTGCCAATATTATTTCCGGTATTATTATCGGCCTGGTGGTCGCGGAAATGTTCACTTTTGTGGTCCATCGTAATTGGGTGATTAAATTACCTGATAGCGTACCAACGTCCGTATCGCGTTCCTTCTCTGCGCTGATTCCTGGCTTCCTTATTCTCTCGATTATGGGGATCATCGCCTGGGCGTTGAACACCTGGGGTACCAACTTCCATCAGATCATTATGGATTCCATTTCAACGCCGCTGGCATCGCTGGGTAGCGTAGTGGGTTGGGCCTATGTGATTTTTGTTCCGCTGCTGTGGTTCTTTGGTATTCACGGTTCTTTGGCGCTGACTGCGTTGGACAGCGGAATCATGACGCCATGGGCGCTGGAAAACATCTCTATCTACCAACAGTTTGGTTCCGTAGACGCCGCGCTGGAAGCCGGTAAGACGTTCCACGTCTGGGCGAAACCGATGCTCGACTCCTATATTTTCCTTGGGGGTAGCGGGGCAACGTTGGGTCTGATTATCGCTATCTTCCTGGCCTCGCGTCGTCCAGACTATCGTCAGGTTGCTAAGCTGGCACTGCCGTCAGGTCTGTTCCAGATTAACGAACCAATCCTGTTCGGTCTGCCGATCATCATGAACCCGGTTATGTTTATTCCGTTCATTCTGGTGCAGCCGATTCTGGCGGCGATTACGCTGGCAGCTTACTACTCAGGCATTATTCCACCGATTACCAACATCGCACCGTGGACCATGCCAACCGGTTTGGGCGCGTTCTTTAACACCAACGGTAGCGTCGCCGCTCTGCTGGTCGCGCTGTTCAACCTCGGTATCGCAACGCTGGTTTACCTGCCGTTCGTGGTGGTAGCCAACAAAGCTCAGAACGTTATTGATCAAGAAGAAAGCGAAGAAGATATCGCTAACGCATTGAAATTCTAAATTTAATCCGGCATGGCTTCACCGTCATGCCGGACTGAACCAGAGGAAAAAAGTATGTTGGATATCGAGAATATCGTCGACACGCAGTCAGAAGCAGAAGAACTTGAAGAAGTGGTGATGGGGCTCATCATCAATTCGGGTCAGGCGCGTAGCCTGGCATACGGCGCGCTCAAAATGGCCAAGCAGGGTGATTTTGAAGCAGCGAAGACCATGATGGATCAGTCTCGCCTGGCGTTGAACGAAGCTCACCTCGTGCAAACGAAATTGATTGAAGGCGATCAGGGCGAAGGTAAAATGAAAGTCAGCCTGGTGCTGGTCCACGCACAGGATCACCTGATGACGTCGATGCTGGCGCGCGAGCTGGTCACTGAACTGATTGAACTTCACGAGAAGCTGAAATAGCGAGGAGTGCACAATGCAGCTACAGATTAACGCACCGGAAATCAAAACCGTCTATGAACAGCAACTGTTTAATGGCAAAAATTTCCATGTGTTCATCTATAACAAAACTGAGAGCATCAGTGGGCTGCATCAGCATGACTACTATGAATTTACGCTGGTTTTAACCGGACGCTATTATCAGGAAATCAACGGTAAACGCGTATTGCTTGAGCGCGGGGACTTTGTTTTTATCCCGTTGGGATCGCATCACCAGAGTTTCTATGATTTCGGTGCGACAAGGATCCTCAACGTCGGTATCAGTAAACGTTTTTTTGAACAGCACTACCACCCGCTGCTGCCATTTTGTTTCGTTGCATCGCAGGTCTATCGGGCGAATAACTCGTTTCTTACCTACATTGAAACGGTTATTGCATCACTGAACTTTCGTGAGAGCGGACTCGATGAATTTGTAGAAGTGGTCACCTTCTATATTATTAATCGACTGCGCCATCATCGCGAAGAGCAGGTGCTGGATGATATTCCTCAGTGGCTCAAAACCACCGTCGAGACCATGCACGACAAACGGCAGTTTAGCGAGAATGCGCTGGAAAATATGGTACATCTGTCCGCGAAATCCCAGGAGTATCTGACCCGCGCAACCCAGCGTTATTACAGCAAAACGCCGATGCAGATCATTAATGAAATTCGCATTAATTTTGCTAAAAAACAGCTGGAAATGACTAACTATTCTGTAACGGATATTGCTTATGAGTCTGGTTACAGTAGTCCAAGTTTGTTTATTAAAACGTTTAAAAAACTGACGTCGTTTACGCCAAATAGCTATCGTAAGAAATTAACTGAATTTAATCAGTAGATATTATTTTCCAAAAACTCATTTTTTATAGCTTGCCCTAAATAGCGTCGGGACAGTCACGCTATACCTGACAAACGGGTTGAGCATAATACATGTCAGTGTTTTGACACTGAAGGGAGAACGTATGAGCCAGAAATTAAAAGTCGTCACTATCGGTGGCGGGAGCAGCTACACCCCTGAATTACTTGAAGGCTTTATTAAGCGCTATCACGAATTACCGGTTTCTGAATTGTGGCTGGTTGATGTAGAGGGTGGTAAAGAGAAGCTGGATATTATTTTTGACCTTTGCCAGCGGATGATCGACAAAGCGGGCGTCCCGATGAAGTTGCATAAAACGCTGGATCGCCGCGAAGCGCTGAAAGATGCGGATTTCGTTACCACTCAGCTGCGAGTAGGGCAACTTAAAGCCCGTGAGAAGGATGAGCGTATCCCGCTGAGCCACGGTTATCTGGGACAGGAAACGAACGGTGCGGGCGGTCTGTTCAAAGGTTTGCGTACCATTCCGGTTATTTTTGACATTGTGAAAGATGTGGAAGAACTGTGCCCTAATGCGTGGGTGATTAACTTTACTAACCCGGCCGGGATGGTGACTGAAGCGGTCTATCGTCATACGAATTTCAAGAAATTCATCGGCGTGTGTAATATTCCCGTCGGCATGAAAATGTTCATTAGCGATGTGCTGGCGCTGAAAGAGAGCGATGATTTATCTATCGATCTGTTCGGTCTGAACCATATGGTCTTTATCAAAGATGTACTGGTGAACGGCGTGTCACGTTTTGATGAGCTGCTGGATGGCGTCGCATCGGGCGAATTGAAAGCGTCTACCGTGAAGAACATCTTTGACCTGCCGTTTAGTGAAGGACTGATTCGTTCGCTGAAACTGCTGCCGTGCTCTTATTTGCTCTACTACTTCAAGCCAAAAGAGATGCTGGCGATTGAAATGGGTGAATACTATAAAGGCGGGGCACGCGCTCAGGTGGTACAGAAAGTTGAGAAACAACTCTTTGATCTCTATAAAAATCCTGAGCTGAACGTTAAGCCGAAGGAGCTGGAGCAGCGCGGTGGCGCTTATTACTCTGACGCAGCCTGTGAAGTGATCAACGCTATCTACAACGATAAGCAGACCGAACACTATGTCAACATTCCGCACCATGGGCATGTCGATAACATTCCTGCGGACTGGGCGGTAGAAATGACCTGCACGTTGGGACGCAACGGCGCCACGCCACACCCACGTATTACTCATTTTGATGAGAAAGTCCTTGGTCTTATCTATACCATTAAAGGTTTTGAAGTGGCAGCGAGCAACGCGGCACTGAGCGGCGAGATGAATGACGTGCTGCTGGCACTGAACCTGAGCCCGCTGGTGCATTCTGACCGCGATGCTGAAGTCCTGGCGCGTGAATTGATTCTGGCGCATGAACAATGGCTGCCAAATTTCGCCGGGTGCATTGAGAAACTGAAAAGCGAACAACACTAACTGAGGTCGGCTATGGAACGCGTACTGATTGTGAATGCGGATGATTTTGGCCTGAGTAAAGGACAAAACTACGGCATTGTTGAAGCCTGCCGCAATGGCGTGGTCACCTCGACGACGGCGTTGGTGAATGGCGCGGCGATTGACCATGCGGTACAGCTGAGTCGTGACATACCTGCACTTGCCGTCGGGATGCACTTTGTTCTGACGCTGGGCAGACCGTTGACGCCTATGCCGGGCCTTACACGTGACGGATTGCTGGGGAAATGGATCTGGCAGATGGCAGAGGAAGATGCTTTGCCGCTGGATGAAATTTCGCAAGAGCTGGCCGCACAGTATCAGCGTTTTATAGACCTGTTTGGGCGGGAACCGACGCATCTGGATAGTCATCACCATGTGCATATGTTCCCGCAGATTTTCCCCATTGTCGCAAGCTTTGCAGCCGAACGAGGGATTGCGTTGCGTATCGATCGTCAGGCGGTGTTCCAGGCGTCTGATTTACCCGACCGGTTGCGTACTTCCCAGGGATTCAGCAGCGAGTTTTATGGTGAAGCGATTTCTGAGGCGCTGTTTTTACAAACGCTGGACGCCTCAGCAGACCGGGGAGAGTCCTCACTGGAAGTTATGTGTCATCCAGCCTTTATTGATGACACTATTCGTCAAAGTGCCTACTGTTACCCCCGCTTAACTGAGCTTGACGTACTGACGTCTTCGTCACTGAAATATGCTATTGCGGAGCGCGGTTATCGTCTTGGCAGTTTTCTGAACGTGTAATTCCTGAGTTTGCGGCGCAATTATGCGCCGCATTTTTTTAGGCAGGGATCGCGTCGATTTTTCCGGCTCGCGACCAGACACGATGCGCCGTCATCAGTGTCAGCAAGGTATCCATAAACTGTGCGTCTGCACTGTCCGCTTCTACCACGCCTTCCTCACTCTGATTTGTGATATTCAATGCAGCTTTAAGCTGTCGAGCATCTCCAGCCAGGGCGATAGGTTTAAGGTGTTTATACGCTTCGAGTAAGTAATATTTAGCATCTCCATTCATGGCGATATCCGCGATATTCCCACCCGGAACGATAACCGCATCAACCGTCAGCGACGGCGAGCCGGCAAAGGTGCCCGCGATCGTCAGGACGGAGCCATCGTCGGCAACCACATTACCCATTCTGGAATAGAGCAACCTGGCATGAACGCCTTTCGCCTGCAGGGCCTGCATAATGGTGAGCAGATCGTCCGCCTTTATCTGATCATTGAGCAGAATGGCGACCACGCGGCCTTTGATATCACCTTTTGATCCCGCATATAGACTAAGCGAAGGCGCATTGGTTAATCCGTTGACATCCGGCGGAGGGGAGATCTGGGTTTGCTCTTCGGTCAGCTCAAAACCGAGGTTGCTGGCCACGGACTGCGCCAGCGTAGTATCAATATGCGCCAGATGATCGACCACTCTTTCGCGAATATAAGGCCGGGTCACCTTACTGAGTTCGAAACTGAATCCGCCAATAATATGCTGTTGCTCTATTGGCGTCTGGCTTAACCAGAACAGGCGAGGGTGGGCATAGTATTCGCCGAAAGAGGGGCTACGCTCACGAATTTTATTCCCGTCAATGCGCTCCTGATACGACTCAAATCCACCACGTTTTGGCCCCGGCGGCGTTTCTCGTGGCCAGTTGTCATTGATGGAATTAGGTTCATAGTTGGCGGGATTGGTATCAATATCCATGCGATGCATACCGTCGCGTTGGAAGTTATGATACGGGCAGGTAGGACGATTGATTGGGATTTCATGGAAGTTGGGCCCACCCAGGCGACTGATCTGTGTGTCCGTATACGAGAACAGTCTGCCCTGTAACAGAGGATCATTGGTAAAATCGATGCCCGGAACGATGTGACCGGGATGAAATGCCGCCTGTTCGTTTTCCGCGAAGAAATTGTCCGGGTTGCGGTTTAGTACCATTTTACCGACGCGCTGAACCGGAACCAGCTCTTCCGGGATGAGTTTGGTCGGATCGAGCAGGTCAAAATCGAATTTAAACTCATCTTCCTCCGGGATTAACTGCAGGCCAAGTTCGTATTCCGGGTAATCACCAGCTTCAATTGCCTCCCACAGATCGCGGCGATGGAAATCAGGATCGCGTCCCGTCAGTTTCTGTGCTTCATCCCATACCAGAGAAGCTTTGCCAGCCAGCGGTTTCCAGTGGAAGCGGACGAAAGTGGCTTTCCCCTGCGCATTAATCAGCCGAAAAGTATGGATACCGAAACCTTCCATCGTGCGATAACTGCGAGGGATCCCCCGGTCAGACATCGCCCACATCACGTTGTGCAGGGTTTCAGGTTGCAATGAGACATAATCCCAGAAGGTATCATGAGCGCTTTGGCCCTGCGGGATAGCCCAATGTGGCTCCGGTTTTACGGCATGGACGAAATCCGGGAATTTATGTGCATCCTGAATAAAAAAGATCGGCGTGTTATTTCCTACCAGATCAAAGATGCCCTCTTCGGTATAAAATTTTGTCGCAAATCCCCGAATATCTCTGACCGTATCCGCTGAGCCCGCGCCGCCCTGGACAGTTGAGAAACGGACAAAAACGGGTGTTATCTTGTTTTCTTCGGATAAGAAATCGGCTTTTGTCGTTGCGCTTAAATCGGTATAAGACTGAAAGTAACCGTGCGCGGCTGACCCTCGGGCGTGAACGATACGTTCTGGTATACGTTCGTGATCGAAATGGGTGATTTTTTCTCGCAGGATAAAATCTTCCAGTAATGTTGGCCCGCGATTTCCGGCGCGCAGCGAGTTTTGATCGTCCGCAATGCGTACGCCCTGATTGGTGGTCAGGGCAAAATCTTCGCTTCCTTTGCGAAAACTGTCCAGCGCGTTGAGTTTGTCACTTCTGATGTCAGGTGCTTTTAAGCTGCCGGACGTAGTAGGTTGCATGCCCGGAGGCGTCGGTTCAGGCGTTGGACGATGTGAACCGTCTGCTGGCGCCAGAGAATCAAGACCAGGTTTGGACTCGCTGGCGTCATGAACTGGCGCAGTGTGATGGAGCGGATGCTTATCTTTCTGTGACATTAAACTCGTCTCCTGTATTCATCGCTGAAAGGGTCGTTGTTGCTGTCAAAAGCTTTAACTATAGACCACTCATTCAGCCCTGCAGGAATATACGAGGAGGTAAAGCGCGATGAGGCAGACAAACCGCGCACGCAAGGCAGGACGCAGGAGGGGAAAATCGGCTAAGATAGCAGTTTTCTGATTTTTAGAATTTGTCTTTAGTGAAACAACTGATTATGAAACCTCTTCGCCAACAAAATCGTCCGGTTATTAGCTACGTGCCACGCGTGGAGCCTGCTCCGCCAGAGCATGCGGTTAAAATGGATGCGTTTCGTGACGTATGGATACTGCGCGGGAAATATGTCGCTTTTGTCTTAATGGGGGAGTCGTTTCAGCGTTCGCCTGCATTTACTGTTCCGGAATCAGCGCAACGCTGGGCTAATCAGATTCGTCAGGAAAATGAACTGAGCGATTGACTGGATATAAAAAACCGCCGGGGCATTACACGCCGGCGGTTTTTTGTTTTTCAGCAAACAGACTTAGCGATGCGCCAGTTCGGCGTTATCTTCGCTGTCCAGAATCGTTTTGTCGGTCTGCTTCAGCCACTGGCTGGTTAGCGTACCGGCAGTCATGGAGCCGCTGACGTTCAGCGCAGTACGACCCATATCAATCAGCGGTTCAACGGAGATCAGCAGAGCAACCAGCGTTACCGGCAGACCCATGGCAGGCAGAACGATCAGCGCAGCAAAGGTCGCGCCGCCACCCACACCCGCAACGCCTGCGGAACTCACTGTCACGATACCTACCAGCGTGGCAATCCACATTGGATCCAGCGGGTTAATCCCGACGGTCGGGGCGACCATCACCGCCAGCATGGCCGGGTACAGGCCGGCACAACCGTTCTGACCAATCGTTGCGCCAAAAGAGGCGGCAAAGCTGGCAATGGATTCAGGTACGCCCAGACGACGGGTTTGTGCCTCAACGTTCAGCGGGATGGACGCGGCGCTGGAACGGCTGGTGAAGGCGAAAGTCAGCACCGGCCAGACTTTACGGAAGTATTTCAGCGGGCTAACGCCGTTCACACCCAGCAGGATCCCGTGTACCACAAACATAATACCCAGACCGAGATACGAAGCGACGACGAAGCTACCCAGCTTGATGATGTCCTGCAGGTTGGAGCCTGCAACCACTTTAGTCATCAGCGCCAGAACACCGTACGGCGTTAACTGCATGACCAGACGAACCAATTTCATCACCCAGCTTTGCAGGGTATCGATAGCGACCAGAACGCGCTCGCCTTTTGGTGCGTCATCTTTCAGCAGTTTCAGTGCGGCTACACCGAGGAATGCAGCGAAGATAACTACGCTGATAATCGACGTCGGGTTCGCTCCGGTCAGATCGGCAAACGGGTTTTTCGGGATGAACGACAGCACCAGTTGCGGAACGCTGAGGTCGGCAACTTTACCAACATAATTGGTTTCGATGGCGTTCAGGCGAGCGGTTTCAGCCCCACCTTGTACCAGACCTTCGGCGGTCAAGCCGAACAGGTTGGTCACCAGAACACCTACCAGTGCGGCAATCAGCGTGGTAAACAGCAGCGTGCCGATGGTCAGGAAGCTAATTTTACCTAACTGAGAGGCGTTGTGCAGACGCGCAACGGCACTGAGTATAGAGGCAAAGACCAGCGGCATAACAATCATTTGCAGCAACTGGACATAACCGTTGCCGACAATGTTGAACCACTGTACGGAATCTTTAAGAACCTGGCTGTCGGAGCCATAAATGGTGTGCAGCGCGAGGCCGAACACCACACCCATGACCAGACCGACCAGTACTTTTTTTGCCAGACTCCACTGTTTGTGACGGGCTTGCGCCAGCACGAACAGCAGCACTACGAACACGATAATGTTCGCGATTAATGGAAAGTTCATCCCCGTTCTCCTGATCTTATTATGCGGATCACCGTACGATGGTGATTCTGTTGGCGCAAGATTAGCAGAACTGTGACATGCCTCTTATATTCAAATGGAATTGTTTATGCCAAAAATGACATTTCGGCTGATTTATTAGTCAACCTGGTGCGTTATGAAACGATTAAACTGCATTTGAAGCGTATTTATCATTTGTGATGACCAGCGTACTGCACTGTTTTCTTGTACGGTCTGCGGCATCCAGATGGCCCAGGCAAACAGCGCCATACACAGGAATCTCTCCAGTTGATTCCCTTTTTGCGGCACAAGGATCGGCAGGCGAAAACGCCAGCGGCAGGGCCAAAGCAGGGGGACGCCCGCCGGGGTCAGCATATCGGCCAGAATATGGCTGAGATAACCGAGAACCATGCCTTGTAAGGCATCAGCCGGAATTATCCAGGTATCAGGAACTTTCAGGTAAAACGTGGCCAGCAGGGCAAAGACTGCCAGCAGGCTATGCGTAAACCCGCGATGGCCAAATGCGCGGGCAATGGGTTTTGATATCCACTTCAGACGCTGGCCGAGCAGGGATTTGGGATGATCGATATCCGGCAACAGGCACGTTAAAATGGCTGAAGGAACAATATGCCACCAGTCACCCTGCGCAAGAACGGGCGTTAGCTCGGCATTTTTGGCAAATACCGCACAGGCAATAGAAAAAAGAAGGTGGCCTTCCGCCGTCATGATAAAACCCAATAAACTGTCGATTCATACAGTATAGGGGTTTTATACAGTAGGCGGAAGAGGTGACGTTGTAACCCTTTGTCACAAGTGCGCCTTTACCGCGCCAGCCAACCGCCATCCACGGCCAGCGTATAGCCATGTATATAGTCAGAGGCAGGACTGGCGAGGAAAACGACCGGGCCTTTCAGATCGTCAGGCGTGCCCCAGCGTCCGGCTGGAATACGATCGACAATCTCCTGATTGCGCTCGCTGTCTTCACGTAATTGCTGCGTGTTATTGGTCGCCATATAGCCGGGCGCAATAGCGTTGACATTAATACCTTGTGCAGCCCATTCATTAGCCAGCAGGCGGGTGATACCCAGTACACCGCTTTTAGATGCGGTATAGGAAGGAACGCGGATCCCGCCCTGAAATGAGAGCATTGAGGCAATATTAATTATTTTCCCACCGTTACCCTGCGCCACAAACTGGCGCGCCACGGCCTGCGACAGAAAGAACACGGATTTGAGATTCAGGTTCATCACGTCATCCCAGTCTTTTTCGCTGAAGTCCAACGCATCCTGGCGACGAATGGTGCCCGCATTATTGACCAGAATATCGACCCGACCAAATGCCGCTACCGTTTGTGTCACGATGCCGGAGAGTATGTCCTGTTGGCGGAGATCGGCCTGAATCGCCATAAAACGTCGACCAAGCGCGTTAATTTTCTCTGCGGTTTCATGGGGAGTTTTACGATTCACGCCGACCACATCACAGCCAGCTTCAGCCAGCGCGAGTGCCATACCTTGTCCAAGGCCGGTATCACAGCCGGTGACGATGGCGACTTTACCTGCGAGACGAAAAGCATCCTGAATCATATTCACCTCAATTATTCATTCCATTCACACTTCACCATGCGGAAAGAATAGGAGAGGCTGAGCAGAAATACAATAAAAATGAAATGCCGTTTTAAAAAAAACAATCTCACGGGCAATGATTCGCATTGCCCGTGAGAGGATTAGCCGCGCAGATGAACGGCTGTAAGTTCGGTGAGCGAGGACAGTTTTACGTCGGCCAGTACATAGCGAGGATCGTCCTGATTTTCATGTGCAGGCACCACGATAGAGCGCATGCGAGCCGCTTTTGAGGCGATCATGCCATTGACGGAATCTTCCAGGGCAACGCAGCTCAATGGATCAATGCCCAGTTTCGCTGCGCAATCAAGATACACCTGTGGGTGCGGTTTACTGTAGGGCAGTTTCTCCGCGGAGGCCAGCGCATCGAAGCTGTCGCGCAGATCAAACATGGTCAGCACTTTTTCCAGCATATACAACGGTGATGCGGATGCCAGCCCGACCAGAATTCCCTGCGATTTGCACAACGCCACGGCTTCACGTACGCCAGGCAACAGCGGTCTTGTCTCTTCAACTAACGCAATTGCCCGCGTGATGATACGTGCAGTCACTTCCTGACGTGTGGGACCATTCCACGGTTGCTGCGCAAACCACAAATCAACCACCATGTCGATGCGTAAGCCAAGGGTATCGGGAAGTTCATGGCGGCGAGTGATATCAACGCCTAAACTTGCCATCACATCTAGTTCGGCCTGATCCCAGAGCGGTTCTGAATCGACCAGTAATCCATCCATATCGAAAATTGCAGCAAGAATTTGACGCGGGGTTGACATCACAACCTCTCCTTTAGGGTGATAAAAGGGATTTCGAGCCAGTCATAACAGGCTCTGAGCGTTCATTATGGCTAATTCTCTATTATACCGCCTTTAAAGATCAGGCGAAAACGGTTATCAACGGGTAAACTTAGGCCAAAATGACACGTCTTTATCAAGGGGAACTCATGACGTATCAACAAGCTGGACGCATTGCCGTCTTGAAAAGGCTGGTGGGATGGGTGATTTTCATTCCCGCGCTGATTTCAACACTGGTTTCTGTACTGAAGTTTATGTATGCGCACAGCGAAAAGCAGGAGGGGATTAATGCGGTAATGCTCGATTTTGCCCACGTAATGATCGACATGATGCGGGTGAACACCCCATTTCTTAACGTATTTTGGTATAACTCGCCGACTCCCGATTTTCAAAGTGGACTCAATCTCGTTTTTTGGCTGATTTTCATCCTGATTTTTATCGGCTTAGCGTTGCAGGACTCAGGTGCAAGAATGAGCCGTCAGGCGCGCTTTTTACGCGAAGGCGTTGAGGACCAGCTGATTCTGGAACAGGCAAAAGGCAGTGAAGGGTTATCACGTGGACAAATCGAGTCACGTATCGTGGTGCCGCACCATACGATCTTTTTACAAATTTTCCCGCTGTATATATTGCCGGTGATTGTTATCGTCATCGGCTACTTTTTCTTCTCATTGCTGGGCTTTTTGTAAGCGTTGACATATCAGGCCTGACTCATTGTGTAACGCCAGGCCTGATAAGCGCGTTGCTAAGCCGCCAGTAACCTATCCATTGCTTTCTGCGCCACAACCAGATGCTGCCCTCCGAACAGAATGGCCCGATTCAGCAGCGTATAGAGCTGGTAGACAGGCTGTCTGTCGAGAAAATCCAGGGGGAGCGGCGAGACGGACTGATAACCGTCATAAATTTGTGGCGGCTGTTCGGTATGTAACGGCAGCATTGCCAGATCGCACTCTCTGTCTCCCCAGTAGCAGGCAGGGTCGAAGATGTAGGGACCATTCGGGCCGAGCGCGCAGTTCCCCGACCACAAATCCCCATGCAGGAGCGACGGCTGCGGCTGATGGGAAGCGAGGCGTTGCTGAACATGCTCGACAATGGCGTCAATATTGCCAAACGCAATACCTTTCTCAGCGGCGAGTTCCAGTTGCCAGCCAATACGCTGCTCGGCAAAAAAAGTTGACCAGCGACGTTGCCAGGTATTGGGTTGCGGCGTGGTTGAGAGCGCATTGTCGAAGTCGAGTCCGAACTGCGGCTGATCGCTCCATTCATGCAAATGCGCAAGTTGTTGGCCGAGGATAAACGCGTTGTGCGCGTCAAGCGGACGGGGAGGGAGGAAGTCCATCACCAGGAAACTGTAATCTCTGTCTGCGCCTACCGCCCAAACTTTCGGTACTGATACGGTTTGGCTGCGGGAAAGTAGCTCCAGCTGATCGGCTTCCGCCGTAAAGCCGGTTAACAACTCTCTTTCATCGCATTTGACGAAAAAATCGCGCCCCGCATAGCGTAAATGCCATGCGGCGTGGATCTCTCCGCCGGGCAGTTCATTACGCAGTTCGATTTCGCCTTCACCTAATTGCTCGCTTAAAAGACGACTGATAGCCTGCCACATGATGTCTCTCCCCATGTTGTCTGCCAGATCATAAGGTTAGCGCAAGAATGCGGTTAAAAAACACGAACTGACGCACACCACGGACGCGTCATCGCTCGAAAGGCACTTAATGTTTGTCGTTCTTCTTCATCTCGCACCGTTATGGAGACGTCCGGTTGTACATGATTCACTTCTTTGTAATCACGTGATTTTTTAGCATAGACGTATAACACCCATGCCGACAGTTTTACCGGAACATCCCCCTTCTGTTAAAAGGGGGACGGTGCCATTACTGAGCAAGGTATGCATATATTTTTTGCGTATCGTCCAAAGCGCACAGACGCGTACCCTGATTCAGGGTTGCTGCGCTACCGGCGGCGACACCGAAACGAACAATATCGTCAAAAGGTGCGTTTTCAGCCAGTTTAAGCGTCATAGCGCCGACCATGCTGTCGCCTGCCCCTACGGTACTTTGGCTCTTCACCGGGGGTGGAACCACCTGGACGCAGGTGTCGCGATCAACGCCCAGCGCCCCTTGTGGCCCAAGAGACACCACGACGCGGTGTGCTTTACCCGATTGCACAATCTCCTGTGCGGCTTTACGCACGTCATCGGGCTGGGTGAGTTCGCGATTCACCAGCGCGCTCAGTTCTTTGAGGTTGGGTTTGACCAGTTCGATATTGCCGATGGCTAACGCCGCCGTTAGCGCCTCGCCTGAGCTATCGACGATGCAGCGAATACCCTGTTTTTGTGCTGAGGTAACGAGTTGGGTCAGCTTCTCAAGCTGTACCCCAGGCGGCAAACTGCCGCTAATCACCAGCAGCGCGCCGGACTCAATTTCCAGCACCTGATCCTGAAGTTGATAGAACTCATCATCGGTCAGCGCAGCCCCGGGCATAACGAAGCGATACTGCTCACCGCTAGACTCAACGTGGACGTGCAGATTTTGGCGGGTCCAGTCTTTGGCTTCGACCGTAGAGACGGGAACATTTTCGTCGGCGAGCAATGCAACAAGATGCTCTCCCGTGGCCCCGCCCGCGGGGAAGATAGCCGTCGCAGTACCGCCAAGATGAGCAATTGCACGAGCGACGTTGATGCCGCCGCCACCGGGTTCAAAAACCGGCGAAGTACAGCGAAGTTTACCTTCTGGGTAGATTTGCGGAGTAATTGTTGCGCTATCGAGAGAGGGCGCAAGTGTTAACGTATAGATACGTACCATCTTTACCTCCTGTTAGGCTGCCTTCAGTCTGGCACTTAACACCCCGAAAGTGAAGTAATTAACAACATGATTTTTCATATCTTTATTTAAAATTATCGGGCCAAAGTTATATAAATAAAATAACGATTTAAGAACGCTCTTATTCAAAAAATGAAATAAGAATTTATTGCTATGTTATTCGAGTCTTTTTATAATTTGTTACCTTTCAAGGGTCTTTTGTCATTGATCCATATGAAAGTTTCCGAGACCGTTATGGTCTCTTTTTTTGTTGTACGGACTCTTAATAAATGAAGCTTTTGAAGACAGTGCCCGCAGCATTCATGCTGATGGGAGGCCTGCTTGCGTCAATGCATGCTGCCGCCGATGATTCCGTTTTTACTGTCATGGATGACCCTTCCAGCGCGAAAAAACCCTTTGAAGGTAACCTGAACGCGGGATATCTCGCCCAGTCAGGCAACACAAAAAGTTCTTCTTTAACTGCAGACACCAACATGACCTGGTATGGTCAAACCACGGCGTGGTCTCTGTGGGGAAATGCCAGCAATACCTCCTCAAATGATGAGCGTTCATCAGAGAAGTATGCCGTAGGGGGCCGCAGTCGTTACAACATGACCGACTATGACTATCTCTTTGGGCAGGCAAGCTGGTTGACCGACCGTTACAACGGTTATCGCGAGCGTGACGTACTGACCGCAGGTTACGGTCGTCAGTTCCTCAATGGACCGGTGCACAGCTTCCGTTTTGAATTCGGTCCTGGTGTTCGTTATGACGAGCACACTGATGGCACCACCGAAACGCAGCCGTTGGGCTATGCGTCCGGGGCCTATGCGTGGCAGATGACGGACAACACCAAGTTTACTCAGGGTGTATCGGTATTCGGTGCTGACGATACGACACTCAATTCTGAAACGGCTTTGAACGTTGCCATCAACGAACACTTCGGGTTAAAGGTGGCTTACAACGTGACCTGGAACTCTGAGCCGCCGGCAACTGCGCCGGAGCATACCGATCGTCGAACGACTGTTTCGCTCGGTTATCGTATGTAATGACAAGCCGGGTCAAATAATTGGCCCGGTTTTCCCAATTAAAGTTAAGTTTATTTAATATTTAATCTACGTTTTATTTTTACCACATATCAATAACGCACTATTTATCAGATGAATTCGATTTAATAGATAAATAAACGGAACCGCACGGCAGTTGCCAATAATTTAACCCCAGATCATGGCGGCCCAGCGTAGGGGCAGTATTGCCGCACAAATAACAAGCAGAATCACAACTATTCTCCAGTGTTTCTTCGCAAAGCGATTTGCTGGCATAGTTCTTTCCTGCTCATATGCGATGACTTTCGGCAAGTGTAACAAAGACGTCAGGGTGTCAGTGAATTGATTTACATCATACAGTGCGCGTTGATTGCTGCTTTGATCGGCTCGTAACACCGTGTACACTGTCAACGGTGTTATCAAAAAGCGGGTGTAGGTCCAGCGTCGCCACTAAGGCAACCAGTGACATATTTCGCAGAGTGAAGCGGGAATCAGCCCACACCTTTTTGATAATTTTAAATATTGAATCTTTGTATGTGATCTTACGTGTGGGTCACCACTGCAAATAAGGATATAACATGCCTGTTATTACTCTTCCTGATGGCAGCCAACGCCATTACGACCACGCTGTAAGCCCCATGGATGTTGCGCTGGACATCGGTCCAGGTCTGGCGAAAGCCACTATTGCTGGCCGTGTTAACGGTGAGCTGGTAGATGCTTCCGATCTGATTGAACATGATGCGAAGCTCTCCATCATCACCGCGAAGGATGAAGAAGGTCTGGAGATCATTCGTCACTCCTGTGCGCACCTGTTAGGGCACGCGATCAAACAACTCTGGCCGCACACCAAAATGGCGATCGGACCGGTTGTTGACAACGGTTTTTACTACGATATCGATCTTGACCGTACGTTAACCCAGGAAGACGTCGACGCGCTCGAGAAGCGGATGCACGAGCTCGCTGAGAAAAACTACGATGTCATTAAGAAGAAAGTCAGCTGGTACGAAGCGCGTGAAACCTTCGTGAAGCGTGGTGAGACCTATAAAGTCTCTATTCTTGATGAAAACATTGCCCATGATGACAAGCCTGGCTTGTACCATCATGAAGAATATGTCGATATGTGCCGTGGCCCGCACGTGCCGAACATGCGTTTCTGCCATCACTTCAAACTGATGAAGACCGCAGGGGCATACTGGCGTGGCGACAGCAATAATAAGATGCTGCAGCGTATTTATGGTACTGCATGGGCAGATAAAAAAGCCCTCAACGCCTACCTGCAACGTCTGGAAGAAGCCGCCAAACGCGATCACCGTAAAATCGGTAAACAGCTTGACCTGTATCATATGCAGGAAGAAGCGCCGGGTATGGTGTTCTGGCACAATGATGGCTGGACTATCTTCCGTGAACTGGAAGTCTTCGTTCGTTCGAAACTGAAAGAATACCAGTATCAGGAAGTTAAAGGTCCGTTCATGATGGACCGCGTGCTGTGGGAAAAAACAGGTCACTGGGATAACTACAAAGATGCGATGTTCACGACGTCTTCAGAGAACCGTGAATACTGCATTAAGCCCATGAACTGCCCGGGTCACGTACAGATCTTTAATCAGGGTCTGAAATCTTATCGCGATCTGCCGCTGCGTATGGCTGAGTTTGGTAGCTGCCACCGTAACGAGCCGTCAGGCGCGCTGCACGGTCTGATGCGTGTTCGTGGCTTCACTCAGGATGATGCGCATATCTTCTGTACTGAAGAACAGATCCGTGATGAAGTTAACGCTTGTATTCGTATGGTCTACGATATGTACAGCACCTTTGGCTTCGAGAAGATCGTTGTCAAACTGTCCACTCGCCCCGAAAAACGTATCGGTAGCGATGAAATGTGGGACCGTGCTGAAGCTGACCTGGCCGTTGCGTTGGAAGAAAACAACATCCCGTTTGAGTTCCAACTGGGTGAGGGCGCATTCTACGGTCCGAAAATTGAATTTACCCTGTATGACTGCCTCGATCGTGCATGGCAGTGCGGTACTGTACAGCTGGACTTCTCTCTGCCGTCCCGTTTAAGCGCCTCTTATGTTGGCGAAAACAACGAGCGTCAGGTGCCGGTTATGATTCACCGTGCAATTCTTGGGTCGATGGAACGTTTCATCGGTATCCTGACCGAAGAGTTCGCTGGCTTCTTCCCGACCTGGCTTGCGCCGGTTCAGGTTGTAGTCATGAACATTACTGATTCTCAGTCTGAATACGTTAACGAATTAACGCAGAAACTACAAAATGCGGGCATTCGTGTAAAAGCAGACTTGAGAAATGAGAAGATTGGCTTTAAAATCCGCGAGCACACTTTACGTCGTGTCCCTTACATGTTGGTCTGTGGCGACAAAGAGGTTGAAGCAGGCAAAGTTGCCGTGCGCACCCGTCGTGGCAAAGACTTGGGCAGCCTGGACGTAAATGAAGTGATTGAGAAGCTGCAACAAGAGATTCGCAGCCGCAGTCTTCAACAACTGGAGGAATAAGGTATTAAAGGCGGAAAACGAGTTCAAACGGCACGTCCGAATCGTATCAATGGCGAGATTCGCGCCTTGGAAGTTCGCTTAACAGGTCTGGAAGGCGAAGCTTTGGGTATTGTGAGTCTGAGAGAAGCAATCGAAAAAGCTGAAGAAGCTGGAGTAGATTTAGTTGAAATCAGCCCTAACGCCGAACCGCCAGTTTGTCGTATTATGGACTACGGCAAGTTCCTTTATGAAAAGAGTAAGTCTTCTAAGGAACAGAAGAAAAAGCAAAAAGTTATCCAGGTTAAGGAAATTAAATTCCGTCCTGGCACCGACGATGGCGATTACCAGGTAAAACTCCGCAGCCTGGTACGCTTTCTGGAAGATGGCGATAAGGCTAAGATCACGCTGCGTTTTCGCGGTCGTGAGATGGCCCACCAACAGATCGGTATGGAAGTGCTCAACCGCGTCCGTGACGATCTGAGTGAACTGGCAGTAGTCGAATCCTTCCCTACGAAGATCGAAGGCCGTCAGATGATCATGGTGCTCGCTCCTAAGAAGAAACAGTAAGGCCTTCAAGTAGCAATGTCTGTGGAGCCTGCGGGTTCCACAGCCGTTGTTCGCCTACGTTTCGTTTATTAACAATGCGAAGTGGAAGTTATTAAAATGCCAAAAATTAAGACCGTACGCGGTGCTGCTAAGCGCTTCAAAAAAACCGGTGGTGGTGGATTTAAGCGTAAGCACGCAAACCTGCGTCATATTCTGACCAAAAAATCTACTAAGCGTAAACGTCACCTGCGTCCAAAAGGCCTGGTTTCTAAAGGCGATCTGGGTCTGGTTATCGCGTGCCTGCCGTACGCATAAGCCGTTAACGTTTAATTAATTTTTTACTAAGAATATAGATACAGGAGAGCACATATGGCTCGCGTAAAACGTGGTGTAGTTGCCCGTGCACGTCACAAGAAAATTTTGAAACAAGCTAAAGGCTACTACGGTGCGCGTTCTCGCGTATACCGCGTTGCCTTCCAGGCTGTTATCAAAGCTGGTCAGTACGCTTATCGTGACCGTCGTCAGAAAAAGCGTCAGTTCCGTCAACTGTGGATTGCGCGTATCAACGCAGCAGCACGTCAGAACGGTATTTCTTACAGCAAATTCATCAACGGCCTGAAAAAAGCCTCTGTTGAAATCGACCGTAAGATCCTGGCTGACATCGCAGTATTCGACAAAGTAGCGTTCACCGCTCTGGTTGAAAAAGCGAAAGCAGCTCTGGCATAAGCCGGTGAAAAGAGGGAGCCTGGCTCCCTCTCTTTTATTGTAGGGCAATCAATTGGTTGACAATTTACCCGTAAGCCTTTTCAATAAAGGTTGTCCGGTTTTTACCACACAAGGTAACGCAAGCATGAATGCTGCTATTTTCCGCTTCTTCTTTTACTTTAGCACCTGAACTCAGGAGGCTTGCGCGTGAAAGAAGAAACGGAAAACAGCGCCTAAAAGCCTCCCTGGTGGAGGCTTTTTTTATACGCGTCATCCTTCAAGTTGTCTCTGTGTTGGCTGCATTCGCTCACCCCAGTCACGTACTGATGTACGCTCCTGAGGATTTGCTCTTTTGCCGCCTTGATACAACTTAAATGATTTTGCGTATATACGAGCGACTAGTGAATATCGCCACATAACGAGGAAAACCATGTCACATCTCGCAGAGCTGGTTGCCAGTGCAACGGCCGCCATTAACCAGGCTTCAGATGTTGCCGCGTTAGACAATGTCCGCGTCGAATATTTGGGCAAGAAAGGGCACTTGACCCTTCAGATGACAACCCTGCGCGAGCTGCCGCCAGAAGAGCGTCCGGCAGCAGGTGCGGTGATAAACGAAGCCAAAGAGCAGGTACAGCAAGCGCTGAATGCACGTAAAGCCGAATTAGAAAGTGCTGCGCTGAATGCCCGTCTGGCTGAAGAAACGATCGATATCTCACTGCCGGGACGTCGTATCGAAAACGGCGGTCTGCATCCGGTAACACGTACTATCGACCGTATTGAAAGCTTCTTTGGTGAGCTGGGCTTTACCGTGGCGACCGGTCCGGAAATCGAAGATGACTATCATAACTTCGACGCACTGAATATTCCTGGCCATCATCCGGCACGTGCTGACCACGACACCTTCTGGTTTGACGCGACCCGTCTGCTGCGTACGCAGACTTCCGGCGTGCAGATCCGCACCATGAAAGAAAAACAGCCGCCGATCCGTATCATCGCCCCTGGGCGCGTTTATCGTAACGACTACGATCAGACGCACACTCCAATGTTTCATCAGATGGAAGGGCTGATTGTTGATACCAACATCAACTTCACCAACCTGAAAGGTACGCTGCACGATTTCCTGCGCAACTTCTTTGAAGAAGACCTGCAGGTTCGCTTCCGTCCTTCTTACTTCCCGTTCACCGAACCTTCTGCGGAAGTTGATGTGATGGGCAAAAACGGCAAATGGCTGGAAGTGCTGGGCTGCGGGATGGTTCACCCGAACGTGCTGCGCAACGTGGGTATCGATCCGGAGATCTACTCTGGCTTTGCATTCGGTATGGGTATGGAGCGTCTGACCATGTTGCGTTATGGCGTGACCGACCTGCGTTCTTTCTTCGAAAACGATCTGCGTTTCCTCAAACAGTTTAAATAAAGGCAGGATAAAACAATGAAATTCAGTGAACTGTGGTTACGCGAATGGGTAAACCCGGCGATTGATAGCGATGCGCTGTCAAACCAAATCACGATGGCGGGTCTGGAAGTTGACGGTGTGGAACCTGTTTCGGGCGCGTTCAACGGCGTGGTGGTGGGTGAAGTGGTTGAGTGCGCTCAGCACCCGAACGCTGACAAACTGCGCGTCACCAAAGTGAATGTAGGCGGCGACCGCCTGTTGGATATCGTCTGTGGCGCGCCGAACTGCCGTCAGGGCCTGAAAGTGGCTGTGGCAACCGTGGGCGCCGTACTGCCGGGCGACTTTAAAATTAAAGCGGCGAAACTGCGTGGTGAACCGTCTGAAGGCATGCTGTGCTCGTTCTCCGAGCTGGGCATTTCCGACGATCATAGCGGCATTATCGAACTGCCCGCCGATGCGCCAATTGGCACCAATATCCGCGAATACCTGAAGCTTGACGATAACACCATCGAAATCAGCGTTACGCCGAACCGCGCCGACTGCCTGGGTATCATCGGTGTGGCACGTGATGTGGCTGTACTGAACCAGGCTCCATTGGTTGAGCCGCAAATCGCGCCTGTAGCCGCAACCATTAGCGACGTCCTGCCGATTCAGGTCGAAGCAGTGGAAGCCTGCCCGCGCTATCTGGGCCGCGTTGTGAAAGGCATCAACGTTAAAGCGCCAACTCCGTTGTGGATGAAAGAAAAACTGCGTCGCTGCGGCATCCGCTCCATTGATGCAGTCGTTGACGTCACCAACTATGTGCTGCTCGAACTGGGTCAGCCAATGCATGCGTTCGACAAAGATCGCATCGAAGGCGGGATTGTTGTTCGTATGGCAAAAGAGGGGGAAACCCTGGTTCTGCTAGACGGCAGCGAAGCGAAACTGAATGCGGATACGCTGGTGATTGCCGACCATAACAAAGCGCTGGCCATGGGCGGCATCTTTGGTGGCGAACATTCCGGCGTGAATGACGAAACGCAAAACGTCCTGCTGGAATGCGCATTCTTCAGCCCGCTGTCTATTACCGGTCGCGCACGTCGTCATGGCCTGCACACCGATGCCTCTCACCGCTATGAGCGTGGTGTCGATCCGGCGCTGCAGTACAAAGCGATGGAGCGCGCTACCCGTTTGCTGATTGATATCTGCGGCGGTGAAGCCGGTCCAATTATTGATGTGACCAACGAAGCGACGCTGCCAAAACGCGCGACCATTACGCTTCGCCGCAGCAAACTGGATCGTCTGATCGGACACCATATTGCTGATGACCAGGTGAGCGATATTCTGCGTCGTCTGGGTTGTGACGTCACGGAAGGTCAGGATGAGTGGAAAGCGGTAGCGCCGAGCTGGCGTTTCGATATGGAAATCGAAGAAGATCTGGTCGAAGAAGTTGCCCGCGTATATGGTTATGACAATATCCCGAATACGCCAATTCAGGCAGGTCTGATCATGGGTGAGCATCGTGAAGCGGATTTATCGCTGAAACGTGTAAAAACCATGCTGAATGACAAAGGCTACCAGGAAGTTATCACCTACAGCTTTGTCGACCCGAAAATTCAGGCGTTGCTGCATCCGGGTGAAGAATCGCTGCTGCTGCCAAGCCCAATTTCTATTGATATGTCAGCAATGCGCTTGTCACTGTGGACAGGTTTGCTGTCAACGGTGGTGTATAACCAGAATCGTCAGCAGAACCGTGTGCGTATTTTTGAAACGGGTTTACGTTTCGTACCGGATACGCAGGCCAACCTTGGGATCCGTCAGGATCTGATGCTGGCAGGCGTGATCTGCGGTAACCGTCATGATGAACACTGGAATCTGGCAAAAGAGACCGTTGATTTCTATGATTTGAAAGGCGATCTGGAAGCGGTTCTCGACCTGACCGGCAAACTGGCGGACATTCAGTTCAAAGCTGAAGCGAATCCAGCACTGCATCCGGGTCAGTCTGCGGCGATTTATCTGAAAGGTGAACGTATTGGTTTCATTGGGGTTGTTCATCCTGAACTGGAACGTAAACTGGATCTGAACGGTCGCACTCTGGTATTTGAACTTGAGTGGAACAAGCTAGCAGACCGCGTGGTGCCTCAGGCGCGTGAAGTTTCTCGCTTCCCAGCGAACCGTCGCGACATCGCAGTCGTTGTGGCAGAAAACGTTCCCGCTGCGGATATTTTATCCGAGTGTAAGAAAGTTGGCGTAAATCAGGTAGTTGGCGTAAACTTATTTGACGTGTACCGCGGTAAGGGTGTTGCGGAGGGTTATAAGAGCCTCGCTATCAGCCTGATCCTTCAGGATACCAGCCGTACACTTGAAGAAGAGGAGATTGCCGCTACCGTCGCCAAATGTGTAGAGGCATTAAAAGAGCGATTCCAGGCATCATTGAGGGATTGAACCTATGGCGCTTACAAAAGCTGAAATGTCAGAATATCTGTTTGATAAGCTTGGGCTTAGCAAGCGGGATGCCAAAGAACTGGTCGAGCTGTTTTTCGAAGAGATCCGTCGTGCTCTGGAAAATGGTGAGCAGGTAAAACTCTCTGGTTTTGGTAACTTCGATCTGCGTGATAAGAATCAACGTCCGGGCCGTAACCCGAAAACGGGCGAAGATATTCCCATTACAGCACGGCGCGTGGTGACCTTCAGACCCGGACAGAAGTTAAAAAGCCGGGTTGAAAACGCAACGCCCAAAGAAGAGTGATTTAACGATTCGTTAAGTTACTTGCGCTGCCAAGCGCAAAGCATGACGTATATAACTAAAAAGGCCGCTCTGCGGCCTTTTTCCTTTTCACTACCGAAACAGCACCGTAGAATCACCCCCATCTCTTTTCAGCAGAATGGAAAACATGCTGACTTTCGCCCATCAACAGCAGCGACGAAACGTGCGCTGGATACTGTCTCTGTCAGTGCTGATGTTACTGGCAACGATTTTAAGCTTGTGCGCAGGAGAACAATGGATCGCTCCCGGCGACTGGTTCAGCGCCCGCGGCGATCTGTTCGTCTGGCAAATCCGCTTTCCTCGTACCCTCGCCGTTTTGCTGGTAGGCGCTGCGTTGGCCTTATCCGGTGCGGTAATGCAGGCCCTTTTTGAAAATCCACTTGCGGAACCGGGTCTACTGGGCGTGTCTAACGGCGCAGGCGTAGGACTCATCGCTGCGGTGCTGCTCGGCCAGGGGCAACTTCCCGGCTGGGCGTTGGGTTTATGCGCCATCGCCGGGGCGCTGATTATTACTCTCATTCTGTTACGCTTTGCCCGTCGGCATTTGTCTACCAGTCGCTTGTTGCTGGCGGGAGTGGCGCTGGGCATTATCTGTAGCGCGCTGATGACGTGGGCCATCTACTTTTCCACCTCTTTTGACTTACGACAACTGATGTACTGGATGATGGGTGGCTTTGGCGGCGTAGACTGGCATCAGGCCTGGCTGATGGTGGCGTTGATCCCCGTACTGATATGGATCTGCTGTCAGTCTCAGCCGATGAATATGCTGGCGCTGGGGGAAACGTCTGCGCGCCAACTGGGGTTACCATTATGGTTCTGGCGCAATCTGCTGGTGGTCGCCACGGGATGGATGGTCGGCGTAAGCGTGGCTCTGGCGGGCGCGATTGGTTTCATTGGATTGGTTATCCCACACATTTTGCGGTTGTGTGGTTTAACCGATCACCGTGTTCTCCTGCCTGGCTGCGCGTTGGCTGGCGCAATCGCATTATTGTTTGCCGATGTTGTCGCGCGTTTGGTGCTGGCTTCGGCTGAACTGCCCATCGGCGTGGTCACGGCTACCATGGGAGCCCCGGTATTTATCTGGCTATTGTTGAAAGCCGCGCGCTAGAAAGCGTTGGTTCGGTCTATGATTAAAAACTGAAAATCAACCTGTTGTTCTGGAGATGCTATGCAAGACACTATCCTCAATACAGAAGTGACGACCATTGACGGCGAGGCGACTACGCTGCAACCGTATTCCGGCAATGTACTGTTAATCGTCAACGTTGCTTCAAAATGTGGACTGACGCCGCAATACGAACAACTGGAGAACCTGCAGAAAGCCTGGCATCAGCAGGGCTTCAATGTGCTTGGTTTTCCCTGCAATCAGTTTCTGGGCCAGGAACCGGGCAGCGAAGACGAAATCAAAACGTACTGCAGTATGACCTGGGGCGTTACTTTCCCGATGTTCAGCAAGATTGACGTCAACGGCGAGGGGCGTCATCCGCTGTATCAGAAGCTGATTGATGCCGCGCCAACGGCAGTTGCGCCAGCAGACAGTGGATTCTATGAACGTATGGTCAGTAAAGGCCGGGCGCCGCTCTACCCGGACGATATCCTGTGGAACTTTGAGAAGTTTTTAGTGGGGCGGGATGGGCAAGTACTGCAACGATTCTCTCCGGATATGACGCCTGAGGATCCTATGCTGGTGCAAAGCATCAAGAAGGCGCTGGCAAACTAATGTCTCGATTGATGCAGCTACAGGATGTAGCGGAATCGACCCGGCTCGGCCCGCTTTCTGGTGAAATAAAAGCAGGGGAAATCCTGCATTTGGTGGGACCTAACGGTGCGGGGAAAAGTACGCTGTTGGCGCGTATAGCGGGTTTGACGACCGGGGAGGGCAGCATCACCTTTGGCGACATGGCGCTTGAAGAATGGCCGGCAGCAAAGCTGGCGCAATATCGTGCTTATCTTGCGCAACAGCAAAACCCGCCGTTTGCCATGCCAGTCTGGCATTTTCTGACGCTGCATCAACCCGACAAAGCGCGAGTCGATCTGTTACAGGAGGTCGCCGATGCGCTGGGTTTGGGGGATAAGCTGGGGCGTGGCGTGAATCAACTCTCCGGCGGTGAATGGCAGCGTGTACGCCTCGCTGCCGTTATTTTGCAAATTTGCCCGCAAGCAAATCCATTCGGTCAGCTTTTACTGTTGGATGAGCCGATGAACAGCCTGGACGTCGCGCAACAAAACGCCCTGGACAAGTTATTGGGGCAGCTGTGTTTGCAGGGAATAGCGATTGTAATGAGCAGCCATGACCTCAATCATACCTTGCGCCATGCGCATAAGGCCTGGTTGCTCAAACGTGGGAAGCTGCTTGCCAGTGGCTCACGTGATACGGTCCTGACGCCAGCTAATCTGTCTTCGGCTTACGGCGTGAACTTCCGTCGTTTGGATATCGAAGGCCACAGAATGCTCATATCAACCACTTAAGTTAAATGGGTTCTTGAAAATCATATAATTTCCACGCTAAATTGGCATAAAAATTAAATCCAGAGGATTCGTCCTGAATGCGTTTTTGGCTCCTTTTCATCACAGCATTGTTTTTGGCGGGCTGCAGCAGCCATCGTGCTCCTGCGCCAAATGCCCACTTGTCGGATTCTATCGCCGTGATCGCCGGTCTTAATGACCAGCTACAAACCTGGCATGGTACACCTTATCGTTATGGTGGTATGAGCCGTAGCGGGGTGGATTGCTCAGGGTTTGTTTTGATGACGATGCGGGATCAATTCGATCTACAGCTCCCGCGCGACACGCGTATGCAATCAAAGATTGGTACCGAAATCGATAAAGATGATTTGCTGCCAGGCGATCTGGTTTTCTTTAAAACCGGATCCGGAGAAAGTGGTCTGCATGTCGGCATTTACGACACCAATAATCAATTTATTCATGCCTCAACCAGCCGCGGAGTGATGCGCTCGTCACTGGATAATGTCTACTGGCGTAAAAACTTTTGGCAGGCTCGACGTATTTAATCCTCACAACTGACGAGGCTGCCAACGACTGCGCAGCCTCGCCCTCAGCGTTTGCACGTTAACTTTTATATCTGTCTTAAGCAGAACAATAACCCTGAACCTTAAGAGTGTATCTTACTAAAAATATGATTTATGCCGAGATATTAAAAAGTGCAAAGCTGGATATTCGCTTATAATCAGGATAAGCTAAAAAAAAGGATTCGATTTACTGGCTATAAAGGGAAAAATGAAAGAGCCTCTACTTGCATCAGCAGTAACGTATTTCTCCATCCTTTGCTACAGGATGCCGGATAACACCTATGCAGAGGGGCTGGCACGATGATTGTTTCACTGGATAATCTTTATCAATCGGAATTCTCTTTTCTTCCTGCGAGAAGTGAAAAAGGCGATCTTGAGTTCGTAGATATCATCACCAGTTTTGCCAGCCTGCATGGGGATGTGCGTATACCAACCGAGCTGGTCTTACCCCGGATGTCGGACGATGAGCAATGTCGTTTATTTGCAGAAAAACTAGAATTAATCGAAACGTGCCAACATTTTTTTATTCAGCGCAGAGTCTCAGCCTGGATTAATTTAACCCCGGCAATTGCTAATACTTTATTATCAGACGCTGAATATGCTTCACAAATTGAACGATTTTCATTTCTGGAACTGGCTATTAATGAAAGCTATCCAGAGTTAAACAAAGGTAAAGACAATCCAACGCTGGCTGCGCTTGCGGCAAGATTTCCATTAGTTTTACAAAACTATGGCGCCGGCGGCATATCAACGCGGGCAATTTTTGATGGCCTGTTCAAACGTGTGGTGTTGGATAAAAACTTTGTTCAACAAAGGATTGCACATATTTCATTTGAACCATTTATGCGCGCTATCCAGGCGCAAATCTCACCCTGCTGTGAGTCAATCATCATTAGCGGTATTGACTCGCAAGAGATGCTGGCGCGAGAACTTCCTCTCGGTTTCAGCGCGATGCAGGGAGGACTGTGGCCTGCGGTGCCGCCCGCGCAGATAATTTCATTGTCCAGGATATAACCCTTTTATTTGCTGGTGTTTAACAGGCTATTAACAGTCTACACTAGAGACAGGAGGCCTTATGACCCTGTCTTTTACCACCCGCTGGCGTGATGAATTACCAGCAACCTATACAGCACTCTCGCCTACGCCCCTGAAAAACGCGCATCTTATCTGGCATAACGATGCTCTGGCTGAGCAATTGGCTATTCCTGCGGCGCTGTTTACTCTTCCAGATGGTTCAGGCGTTTGGGGAGGCGAATCCTTGCTTCCCGGGATGTCGCCTTTAGCGCAAGTTTATAGCGGACATCAGTTCGGCGTCTGGGCAGGACAGCTTGGCGACGGACGCGGGATCCTGCTGGGCGAACAACAGCTTGCTGATGGCTCGACGCTTGACTGGCACCTGAAAGGCGCCGGACTCACGCCTTATTCCCGCATGGGCGATGGACGCGCCGTGCTGCGTTCAACCATTCGCGAAAGTCTGGCCAGCGAGGCGATGCACTATCTGGGCATTCCCACCACGCGCGCATTGTCGATTGTCACCAGCGACACGCCGGTATATCGCGAAACGGTAGAGCATGGGGCGATGCTCATCCGCGTGGCGCAAAGCCATATGCGCTTTGGCCATTTTGAACACTTTTACTATCGTCGCGAGCCGGAAAAAGTCCGTCAACTGGCAGACTTCGCGATTCGTCATTACTGGCCGCATTGGCAGGAAGAAGCCGATAAATATCAGCTGTGGTTTAGCGATATTGTCACGCGTACCGCAAGCTTAATCGCCGACTGGCAGGCGGTAGGGTTTGCGCATGGCGTTATGAATACGGACAACATGTCTATTCTGGGGCTGACGATGGATTACGGTCCGTATGGTTTTCTTGATGACTACGTGCCAGATTTTATCTGTAACCACTCCGATCATCAGGGACGATACAGTTTCGATAATCAACCGGCCGCCGCGTTGTGGAACCTGCAACGTCTGGCGCAAACCCTGTCGCCATTTATCCCTGTCGAGGCGCTCAATGATGCGCTGGACAATTACCAGTTGGCGCTGTTAACGCGTTACGGTCAACGGATGCGGCAAAAGCTCGGCTTCTTTAGCGAGCAGAAAAACGATAACGAGCTGCTGAGTGAACTGTTTAGCCTGATGGCGCGAGAAAGAAGCGACTATACGAGAACGTTTCGCATGCTCAGTCTGACGGAACAACACAGTGCGCTATCTCCGCTACGCGATGAGTTTGTGGACCGTGCGGCTTTTGACGGCTGGTTCACGCGGTATCGCTCGCGTCTGGAACAGGACAGCGTTGCTGACGATGTCAGACAAACACAGATGAAGGCGGCAAACCCGGCGATGGTTTTACGCAACTGGCTGGCGCAACGGGCGATTAGTCAGGCGGAGCAGGGTGATTACGCCGAGCTACATCGGCTGCACCAGGCGTTGCGTACCCCGTTTGTGGATCGCGATGATGACTATGTCAGTCGGCCGCCTGACTGGGGCAAACGGCTGGAAGTGAGCTGTTCAAGCTAAGGTGCCAGAAATACCTGTGGGGACGCGTTGGCCGGATGATGGCCAACGTGAACCTGAGCACCGTACCAGCGCATCAGATCATCGGCCCGTAACACGGTCTCTGGCGTCCCTTGCGACGCCAGCCTGCCATTATGCAATAACACTATTCTGTCAGCCCACAAGGCGGCGAGATTCAAATCGTGAAGCACAATACACACATGCAGCTCTCCTGAAGCGACAAGCGTTTTCAGTAACCGCAGCAGATGCTGCTGGTGGTAAAGATCCAGAGCAGAGGTGGGTTCATCAAGAAATAACCAGCCGCGAGGCGCTCCGTCGCACCAGAGTTGCGCCAGGGCTCGGGCTAACTGCACGCGCTGTTGCTCGCCGCCGGAAAGCGCGGCATATTGCCGACCTGCCAATGGTGTGCATCCGGTCATGTCCATCACCTGCGCGATAAGGCGAGGTTCCGAACGCTGGGTCCAGGGCGCGCGTCCCATCGCGATAACGGCCTCTACCGGCCAGTCAAATCCCAGTTGCGTTTGCTGACGCATCACCGCCCGATGGCGCGACAGGGTCTGCGTATGCCACTCATTCAGCGCTTTGCCCGCCAGCACGCAGCGCCCGGCAATAGGTTTGAGGAAACCGGTCAACAGGCGCAGCAGGGTAGATTTCCCCGCACCGTTTGGGCCGATGAGCGCCACCAGTTCACCTTTTGCGAGGGTAAGCGATACATCAGCAATCACCGACCTGCCCGCCACGCGATAGTGAAGCCCTTCAGCAACGAAATATTCAGCCATGCGATCCTCGCTGACGAAAAATAAGCCATAAAAACCACGGGGCGCCGAGCAGACTGGTTAACAGACCGACCGGCATTTCCGCCGGCGCAACTGAAGTGCGGGCCAGCGTGTCGGCAATCAGTAATAAAAACGCGCCCGCCAGCACGGAACCGGGGATAACGGCCCGATGGTCTGCGCCGAGCCACATCCGCATTAAATGCGGGATAACCAGCCCGATGAAGCCAATTACGCCGCTTACTGCTACCGCTGTGGCTACCAGCAAGGCGCTGCAAAGCAGCAAAATACGCTGGATTGTACGCACATTCACGCCAAGATAATGTGCCTCTTCCTCACCCAGTTGCAGCAGGTTCAGGGCCGGAGCCAGATGCCAGATGATCAGCACCGTCGGGATAGCCAGCGAGGTAACCGCCAGCAGCGTGGACCATTGCGCAGCGCCCAGACTTCCCATCCCCCACAGCGACAGCTGGCGCAGTTGCGCATCATTACTGACCCACGACAGAACGCCAACAGCCGCCCCGCAGAGCGCGTTGATCGCTATACCGACCAGCAGCAGCCGCGAGAGTGAGCCGTCGTGCTGTTGGCTGAGGATAAAAATCACCACGGTTGCCGCCAGCGCACCGACAAATGCAGCCAACATTGGCGCATACAGCATCAGCAGCGCGGGCAAAGAGACAGGCAGTACCACCCACAGGGCGACGGCGCAGGCCGCACCGCTGCTAATTCCGAGTAACCCCGGGTCGGCAAGCGGGTTGCGAAACAGTCCCTGCATCACACAGCCGGATAGCGCCAGAGCGCCGCCGATTACCAGGGCCAGCAGGACACGGGGGAGACGAATAGTGAGCCAGATTTGACGCAGCGTTTCATTGTCATCACGCCAGAGCAGACTTACCGGCAGGCGCAACGCGCCAAAACCGGTAGCCAAAATTGTCATTACGACCAGCATTAGCGCCATGGCCCACAAAGAACAGGTAATTCGTCGGGACATCAGGGTAATTGCTCTGCTTTCGCGCGAAGCTGCAAAATGGCCTGCGGGGTACGGATACTGAAGCCAAGCAGTGCCATATCATCAACCTGTAATACCTGTTTATTCCGTCCCGCAGGTGTTTTCGCCAGCCCCGGCAGCGCCCACAGGTTCGCCTCGCCCCCCATTGCCTTAACACCTTCCAGTGAAATCACCACCAGGTCCGGCTGGCTGGCAATCACACCTTCTTGTGAAAGAGGCTGATAACGGTTAACCCCCTGCATCGCGTTGCGCAAACCGGCGGCGCGAATAGCCGCATCGGCTCCGGTTTGCTGGCCTGCGGCCATGGCGGTCATCCCTCCATGATTAAGAATAAATAGGACGCGTTTGTTAAGTTCAGATGACGGGAGCGCCGCCAGCTCCTGACGTAAGGTTGCACGCAACGTTTCGCCATCGGCCTCCCGGTGAGTCGCCTCGGCAATGACGCGTATTTTTTCATCAATCGCGCTAAGGTCGTTGTTTGCCGGGATCGTAACAACCTTGACGTGGCTCTGCTCGACCTGTTTTAGAGCCAGAGAAGGCTGCGCCTGCGCGCTGGCAAGGACCAGCGTAGGGCGGGTGGCAAGGATCCCTTCGGCGTTAAGCTGGCGTAAATAGCCGACGTCAGCCAGGGCGTTTGCGGCTTCAGGCCACTGACTGGTGCTGTCTCGCGCCACCAGCGTTGACTGCGCCCCCAGCGCGTACACAATTTCGGTGACGTCGCCACCCAGAGTGACGACTCTTTCCTCGGGGGCCGCCAGCGCAGTAACGGGTAGCAACGCAATCAGGAGCAGGAGTTTGTTCATGCGGCCAGCCCTTTCGGCGTCAGTGCGTCAATTTGTGCGCGCCATTGCGTTTGCTCCGGTTCACCTTCCGTACGTTGACCGTACAGTTGGGCAATCTGTGTGCCATCGGCCGCAAACAGTTCCAGACTGGTTACGTGTCCATCGGCGGTTGGTTTGCGTGTTACCCACGTTTCAGCCACGCTTTCTTCCAGCAGATGTAATGTAAATGCTGGGTTGAATATATTCAGCCAGCCTTTCATCGGCACCAGTTTTTCTATTACGCCGGTAAAAATTTGTACGCAGCCGCGATTACCCACAAAAACCATAATTTCATTGCCATCCTGACGCGCGGTATCGAGTAACTGCGCCAGTGCGCTATTAGGAACTTTGCAGGCCAGATCGTCGCCCACCAGATTAAATGCCTGTTGGCGAGTGAGATCGTGGCGTTTCAGCAGACCGAAAAACTGGTGGACATCAGTCATGGCTCGCCACTCTTGATCAACGGTCTGTGCATCAACGGTGACGGCGGCAGGCGCAGAATTGTTGACAGGTTGCAGCACCAGTGGCGGGTTTTCTGCAAAGATGAAACGGGTCAGTAACGCAGCCCATTCCTCAACGAGGGTATTTTGTGTGGCATAGACCTTCAGCAATGCATCACCCTGATAGTCGAAAAACTGAATGCTCTGACGCTCGCCGTGAGCGGTTGTTTCTCTGATATGAAAGGCGCTTGCCCACTGATTCAGGAACAGACGCAGATCGAGGGCGCGTGGATTGAGTACCAGCCCGGCATGCCCGCTCAGGTGCTGGTTGGTAAAGGTGCCGACCTGCTCATGCACCGCATATTCGTTGCGGCAAATACATTTTGTTTCGCCTACGGCTTCCAGCGCGCCGAGGATTTCGCGGACTTCGCCACGTAAGCGCCAGGCGTCATGACCGACGCGCGCGAAGGTCAGTTCTGCCTCGCTGATGTGCATCATAGCCGCGATGTCACGTGCATATTTGCCAGGATTTTCTTTTTTCAGTTCCAGCCAGCGTGTGTGGTGATTCATTGTCTCTTCCTTCCAGATTGCTGCCCCGGCGAACCGGGGAAAAGTGATTACCACTGATAACTCACGAAAATTTTGCCATTGCGGCCATCCTGCGGAATGCCCTGCTGCGACCAGTACTCTTTGTCGAAGGCGTTGCCCAGTACCAGTGTGGTGGTCATGCCTTTTAGCGCCTGTTGCCCCTGATAGCTCACGTAGAAGTCGTTTACCGCATAGCCGGGTTGTTTGGCGTAGTTGCTGCTGATGTGCGTTGAGCGGTCAGCAAATGTACCTATCCAGCCAACGGAGAAACCGCTGTGCGCAACCGGTACGTTCAGTTTGCTGGTGACGGTGTCAGGGTTAATGCTGGAAATGTACTCGTCCGTGTCAGTATCTTTACCCCGCGTGCGGTTATAGGCCATATCGAGACTGAACAGGTCGGCGGTGTATTTCGCCATTACGTCCCAGCCCCAGATTTTGGCGTTGGGAACGTTATAGGATGTCGTTGTCGCGGCGGCAAAATCGACGCTGGTAGAGATGTAATCTTTGGCTTTGGTGTCGAAATAGCTGGCTTTAAATTCGAGCGCATCGCTTGCCATCAACAGATCGTCAAAGCGCAGGCCAAATCCGTATTCCTGTGTTTCGTTGGTTTCCGGACGCAGGTTCGGGTTTGGCACCCAGTAGTTGGTGTAAAAACGGCCAATCGAGAAGTGCTTCGCATCGTTATACATCTCGCCCATGGTTGGGGCACGGAAGGCCTGAGCGTATGAACCGAAAAGCATCAGCCAGTCGGCAGGCGCAACGGTGAGTCCAGCGCGGGACGACCATTTGTCGGCATCGACGTCTTCATAGCCGTCGCTGCTACCGCGATAAGAGTCGTACCGGGTACCACCCAACAGCGTAACCGGCAGGTCGCGCAGGGTAATTTCATCCTGTAGCCAGCCGGAGCTGAAATCGATTTTTGCCTCCGGGAAACCGGTGGTTGCGCCACCCGGTTGCTGTTCCTGACGATAGTATTCGCCACCGTAGGTCATCAGGTGAGAAGCAAATGAGTCGGTAAACAGGCGGCTACGGTTGTCGATTTTCCCGCCTTTGGTGGTCTGCTTGCGAAATTCGCCGGTGCTATCTGTGTTTTGTGCATTAATACGCGCTTCGGACCAGTAGATGCGCGCATCCGCGTTCAGCCAGTCATTATCCGCCGGGGAGAGGGAGTAAGTCAGTTGCGCATCGCGTTGGATGGTTGAGCGTTCGGTCATTGGATTGCTGGTGGCATCCGCCGCGCTGGTTTGTGGGTTTTTAGGTTCCCGGGCATCATTGTTGTAATAACGAAGCGAGCCGGCCAGCGTCTGGGCGCTGTCAATTTTCCAGCTGCCTTTCGCCAGCATATTGTTAATCGCTTCGTCGTTCGGAGCGGTAGTACCGTCGCTTTGGCGCAAATTACCGCGATCGCGGCTGGACCAGGCCAGCAGCCCGTCGAGGGTATCGGTGCGGCCAAATGTGCTGGCGCCCATACCGAGGCTGTGATCGCCGGTAGCTGCGGTACCGAACACGCGATAACCGCTGTTTTGTCCGGCTGCCAGCAGATCTTTAGCATCCGCAGTGTCATAGGCGATTACGCCACCCAGCGCGCCGCTGCCATACAGCAGTGCGGAAGGGCCGCGTACCACTTCAATCCGCTTGATTAGCGCCGGATCGAGGAAGGTACTGTTCAGGTGCCCGGTATCGGTTCCCTGGCGAACGCCATCTACCAGCACCAAAACGCCGCGACGGTCATAGCCGCGCAGATTGACGTCCTGACCATTTGTCCGGCCCGTACCGTCCAGGGACAGGCCCGGAACCTTCCGTAACAGGTCGGCTGCCGAGCTGGCAGTCTGGTTTTCAGGTGCAGTAGCGTCGATAACGCTGACCATCATCGGCGCTTCAAAGGCGCTACGGGCGTTGCCGGTGGCGGTGACGGTCATATCCTCTACCGCCGCCCAGGCAACGACGGGAAGATTACTGACAATCGCCAACGCCAGGAGCGATGGGCGCAAGGATGCGGTGTGCAGGTGTGGCATAGCAACTCTCCATTAGAAAATCGAAAAGCGCTGGCTGCCTGGGTATCACCTGGGTGGCTGGCGAAAAGTGTTGTTTATTTAGTCAGAATGAGTTTTCCAGCATGGGTCTGGCGCAGCAGGTAGTGCTGACCATCGTGCTCTATAATCACGCGTCCTTCTTTGCCCAGCAGACTTTTACTGTCAATGCGACGCTCGGTTGCGGCGACGGCAGGCGGTGTTTTTTCTTTTGCAGGCGTTGCTGTTGTGTTATCCATACGTGACATAGAGTTTAAAAATAGCAATCAATGTAACAATGATAATCATTATCATCAAACTGCAAATTTGCGGCAAGCGTTTTTGTGAAATAATTGTGACGAGAACGGTTTTTGCACAACAATGAAGTGAAAAACAAAGAATTACCACCGGGCAACGTGGTGTTACCCGGTGTACAGCGTTAAAAACGGCTATCAACCGCAGAGGCGAGTTTGTCCACCAGCAGTTCAGTATCTTCCCAGTTCAGGCACGGGTCGGTAATCGACTGACCGTAAACCAGCGGCTGACCGCTAACGATTTTTTGCGTGCCTTCGCGCAGGAAACTTTCCGCCATGATCCCGGCAATCGCCGTCGAACCGTTGCGAATTTGCTGGCATACGTCATCACACACTTCCAGCTGACGGCGATGCTGCTTCTGGCAATTACCGTGGCTAAAATCAACGACCAAATGCTCAGGCAGGGAAAATTCGTGCAGGGTATCGCAGGCGGCGGCAATATCTTCAGCATAATAATTTGGCTTTTTACCACCGCGCATAATGATATGCCCGTATGGGTTACCGCTGGTCTGATAAATGGTCATCTGACCGGTTTTATCCGGGGAGAGGAACATATGGCTGGCGCGGGAGGCGCGAATCGCATCGACGGCGATACGGGTATTGCCATCCGTCCCGTTCTTAAACCCAACCGGGCAGGAAAGAGCAGACGCCATTTCGCGGTGGATCTGGCTTTCGGTGGTGCGCGCGCCAATGGCGCCCCAACTGATTAAATCGGCAATAAACTGGCCGGTCACCATGTCGAGGAATTCCGTTGCCGTGGGTACACCCAGTTCATTGACCTGCAACAGCAATTTACGCGCCAGCTCAATGCCGTGGTTCACACGATAGCTGCCGTTCAGGTCCGGGTCGGAAATTAAGCCTTTCCAGCCCACGACGGTGCGTGGCTTTTCAAAATAGGTACGCATCACAATTTCGAGACGCGCCTGGTATTTTTCGCGCAGCGCCTGTAGACGCGTGGCGTATTCCACGGCGGCATCAAGATCGTGAATCGAGCAAGGGCCTACGATCACCAGCAAACGGGGATCTTCGCCATTCAATATTTTTTCTATCCGGCGTCGGGAGTCCGTAACATGACGGGCGACGGAGGACGAAACAGGATGCCGCTGCGCAAGCTCTGCTGGAGTGACCAGGTTGTCAATACGCGCAGTACGGAGTTCATCGGTTCTGTTCATTACTTGTCTCAGAAATTTGTTGCTTCAACGGCAGGACTACCGGGAAGTGATGTGCATCACAATATCACACTCATCCGGCCTGGTGGCGAGCATAATAACAAAAAATCGAACCAATGCACTAGCATTCTAGTACATGCGGCGATTCAGCCCCATAATGTCGAGGATCTTGGTGGCAATCTCTTCTACCGAGTAATTGGTACTGTTCAACCATGGGATCTGATTTTTCCGGTACAGTGCTTCCACTTCGGCAACTTCCATCCGACACTGGCGCAGAGAGGCGTAACGGCTGTTCTCCCGTCGCTCTTCGCGGATCGCCGCCAGGCGTTCGGGGTCGATGGTCAGGCCGAACAGTTTATGCTGCAGCGGCTTCAGGGACGTGGGCAGCACCAGGTTATCCATATCATCGGCAATAAAGGGGTAGTTGGCCGCGCGGATACCAAACTGCATGGCCAGATACAAACTGGTCGGGGTTTTGCCGCAACGGGAAACGCCGAGCAGGATCACCTGCGCCTGATCGAGGTTGCGCAACGAAATACCATCGTCATGGGCAAGAGTGTAATCAATGGCGGCAATACGCGCATCGTACTTGTTGAGGTTGCCGGGATTCAGGCCGTGGGTACGATGGGCTATCGGCGTTGGGTCGAGCTTCATCTCTTGCTGCAATGGGGCGACCAGCGCCTGCACGATATCCTGACAAAACCCCTCGCTTTGCAGAATGATTGAGCGGATTTCCGGCAAGACGATGGAGTAAAACACCAGAGGGCGCACGCCGGTTTGTTGGTAAATGGCATCAATCTGGTCTTTAACCGCGCGCGCGCGACTCTCGTTTTCAACAAACGGCAGCGTAATGCTGTTGATAGTGACCGGAAATTGCGACATTACCGCGTGGCCCAATACCTCGGCGGTGATGGCCGTACCATCAGAAATATAAAAAACGTGACGATCAACAGCATTATCCATTTTGTGCATCCTGGGGCAGACATAATTCTCTGAAAGCATAAATTAAAATTCGCCAGAAGCGAATATTGCGCTATCACTTTTATAAACTGAAACGCTATTTTTATATTTAATGAAAAGTACATTTCATTTTTCGGAACAAATGTTTATACCGATAGTTTTTGTGGTGATCCCCTGTCGCTTGCGGGTTTGCGCAAATGCGGAAACAATCTTAAAAAATAAAAAATAAAGTTGCTTGAACGATTCACCGTTTTTTTCGCCGCGGTAAATATGCAAAGATAAATACGCAAAATTGAGTTTCCTAACCTCGTTCATATATAAGGATTGTTCGATGTCCAACAATGGCTCGTCACCGCTGGTGCTTTGGTATAACCAACTCGGCATGAATGATGTAGACAGAGTTGGGGGCAAAAATGCCTCCCTGGGTGAAATGATTACTAACCTTTCCGGTATGGGTGTTTCCGTACCGAATGGTTTTGCAACAACCGCCGATGCGTTTAACCAGTTTCTGGACCAAAGCGGTGTAAACCAGCGCATTTATGAGCTGCTGGATAAAACGGATATTGATGATGTTACCGAGCTTGCGAAAGCCGGGGCACAGATCCGCCAGTGGATTATCGACACTCCTTTCCAGCCGGAGCTGGAAAATGCCGTCCGCGATGCCTACGCGCAGCTGTCAGCAGACGATGCCCATGCCTCTTTTGCCGTGCGTTCTTCCGCCACCGCAGAAGATATGCCAGATGCGTCATTTGCAGGTCAGCAGGAAACCTTCCTCAACGTCCAGGGCTTCGATGCTGTCCTGGTCGCTATCAAACACGTATTTGCTTCGCTGTTTAACGACCGCGCGATCTCTTATCGTGTTCACCAGGGCTATGACCACCGTGGCGTGGCGCTTTCTGCTGGCGTCCAGCGGATGGTGCGCTCCGACCTTGCGTCCTCAGGCGTTATGTTCTCCATCGATACCGAATCCGGTTTCGACCAGGTGGTGTTTATCACTTCCGCATGGGGCCTGGGCGAGATGGTGGTGCAGGGGGCCGTTAACCCGGATGAGTTCTACGTGCACAAACCGACTCTGGCGGCTAACCGTCCGGCTATCGTTCGTCGCACCATGGGATCGAAAAAAATCCGTATGGTCTACGCGCCAACCCAGGAACACGGTAAGCAGGTGACCATTGAGGATGTGCCGCAGGAACAGCGCGATATTTTCTCTCTGACCAATGACGAAGTGCAGGAACTGGCGAAGCAGGCGGTACAGATCGAGAAGCACTACGGTCGTCCGATGGACATCGAATGGGCGAAAGACGGTCATACAGGCAAGCTGTTCATTGTTCAGGCTCGTCCGGAAACCGTGCGTTCTCGCGGGCAGGTGATGGAGCGGTATACGCTGCACGCCCAGGGTAAAATTATTGCGGAAGGTCGCGCCATCGGTCACCGCATTGGCGCCGGTCCGGTCAAAGTTATTCACGACATCAGCGAAATGAACCGTATTGAGCCCGGCGACGTACTGGTGACTGATATGACCGACCCGGACTGGGAACCGATCATGAAGAAAGCGGCAGCGATTGTGACCAACCGTGGCGGCCGTACCTGTCACGCGGCGATCATTGCCCGTGAGCTGGGGATCCCTGCCGTGGTTGGCTGTGGCGATGCCACTGAGCGCATGAAGGATGGTGAGAAGGTCACTGTCTCCTGCGCCGAAGGCGACACCGGTTATGTTTACGCTGAGATGCTTGATTTCAGCGTGAAGAGCTCCAGCGTGGAGACTATGCCGGATCTGCCATTGAAGGTGATGATGAACGTCGGCAACCCGGACCGGGCTTTCGACTTTGCCTGCCTGCCGAACGAAGGCGTTGGTCTGGCGCGCCTGGAATTTATCATTAACCGCATGATCGGCGTGCACCCTCGTGCGCTGTTGGAGTTTGATGACCAGACGCCTGAGCTGCAAAATGAAATCCGCGGCATGATGAAAGGTTTCGACTCTCCGCGTGAATTCTACGTTGGTCGTCTGACGGAAGGGATCGCGACGCTGGGCGCGGCGTTTTATCCGAAACGCGTCATCGTGCGTATGTCGGACTTTAAGTCCAACGAATATGCTAACCTGGTTGGCGGTGAGCGTTATGAACCGCACGAAGAGAACCCAATGCTGGGCTTCCGCGGGGCGGGCCGTTACGTTTCAGACAGCTTCCGCGACTGTTTCGCACTGGAATGTGACGCGGTGAAACGTGTCCGTAACGACATGGGTCTGACTAACGTTGAAGTGATGGTACCGTTTGTACGTACCGTTGCCCAGGCGAAAGCGGTGGTTGAAGAGCTGGCGCGTCAGGGGCTGAAACGCGGCGAGAATGGCCTGAAGATCATCATGATGTGCGAGATCCCGTCTAACGCCCTGTTGGCAGAACAGTTCCTTGAGTACTTCGATGGCTTCTCCATCGGCTCAAACGACATGACGCAGCTGGCGCTGGGCCTGGACCGTGACTCGGGTGTGGTTTCTGAACTGTTTGATGAGCGTAACGACGCGGTGAAAGCGCTGCTGTCGATGGCGATTCGCGCTGCTAAGAAACAGGGCAAATACGTGGGTATTTGTGGTCAGGGACCTTCTGACCACGAAGACTTCGCGGCCTGGCTGATGGAAGAGGGGATCGACAGTCTGTCGCTGAACCCGGACACAGTCGTACAGACCTGGCTGAGCCTGGCTGAACTGAACAAGTAACATCATGCCTTATCCGGCCTATTCAACGTAGGCCGGATAAGATGCGTTAGCATCGCCATCCGGCACTCTATCCTGCAACACTCTCCATGCTCAAACGTTTAATAATATCCTGACGCAACTGGTATTTTTGTATCTTACCGGACGCTGTGCGCGGTAACTTCTCGACAACCACGATATGCTCCGGGTATTTATACTTTGCCACCCGTTTGCGGCTAAAAAAGGCGACGACAGATTCCAGCGACAGCGAATGATGCGGGGCTTTTAGTACTACATAAGCGCACGACCTTTCACCTAACCGTTCGTCCGGCATCGCGACAACGCAGGCATCATGAATGCGTGGATGCTGTAATAAAATATCCTCCACCTCGCGGCTGCTGATATTTTCCCCACCGCGCACAATAATATCTTTTTTACGCCCGGTGATTTTGATGTATCCCGCGTCGTCCATCCGGCATAAGTCGCCACTGTAATACCAACCCTCTTTATCCAGCGCACGGGCGGTCAGTTCGGGTTCATCGAGGTAGCCCATAAAAACATTGGGACCACGCGAGGCTTCTTCACCTTCTACTCCTGCGGGCAGGGTATTGCGCGCTTCATCGACGACTTTTATTTCGACCCCTGCGGCAGCATAGCCGTCGGTGGTCATCATGCGGGAAGGTGAATCATCGAGATTGACCAGCGCATGCGGCGAGCTCTCCGTTGAGCCATATATGCTTAACAATTTAATGCCGAGCCGTTGGCAGTCACGGGCAATCTTTTGCGGAATGGTGGTACCTCCGCATAGAAAAAAGCGCAGCGATGAGAGATCACAGGATCGTTTTTCCATGCGACACAACATGTCATAGACAAATGGCGTTGCGCCGAGTACGCAGGTGCAGTGCTGTTGCTCCAGCAGATCGAGACAGGCGTCTGGAGTAAAAATATCCAACAACACGCTGCGTGCGCCGATTAAAAATGGTGCGGTAACGCCGTGCAGAAAACCGGTAGCGTGGCCAAGCGGCGCGGGCATTAAAAACACATCTTGCCAGGTGAGATTGAGACGGGCGCAGTAGGCGCGTTCGCTGGCAAGAATGTTATTGTGAGTTAACATTACGCCTTTCGGCATTCCCTCGGTCCCGGAGGTAAACAGTACCGCTGCCAGTTCATCCGCGTGGACGTTAATCGTTTGACTCAACGGCGGGGCTAAAAGCAGTTGGCTGAGCGCCTGCGAGGTGGTTGCCGGCGCCAGTTTATCCACGGCGACAATCTGTTGCAGATGCGGTAACTGGTTTTGTAAGGGGAGGATCAAATCGACCGGTCGGCTTTGTTTAAACAGGGTAGGTGCGAAAAAAATCTTCGCTTTGCATTTATTCAATACCCATACCAACTCCGCTTCGCGCCAGGCGGGTAGTAACGGGACGGAAACGGCTCCGGTTTTCAGGCAGGCCAGATAAATAATGGTAAATTCGCACCAGCCCGGCAACTGGAAAGCGACGCGATCGCCGGGTTGAATACCGCAGGCTAAAAACCAGCTCGCCAGACTGCTGGCGGCACCGTCGAGTGCGGCATAGGTATATGAAGCGCCATGATTATCAACCACGGCGATTTTATCCGGCATGGCTCTGGCTGTTTGGTTCCAGTAATCGCCAAGCGAAGCATCTCCCCATAAACCTTGTTGTCGCCAGGCTTCGCGACGTTCGGCGTTAAATGTTAGTGTGATACTCATTCGTTATTCCCAGGATAATATCGGCATACGTCTGACCGGATTGGCCGTGGAGGCCGATCCGGGGTGCAACGGCTCAATCCGTTAGCCGTAGCGGAAATCAATGCCAAATGTTCCTGCCGGATACTCCCATTGTTCGAGGATCGTATCGCCGCACAGCACCCGACAGGTGCCACATTCCAGGCAGCCAGCAGAATCAAAATGAATATTTCCACTCTCGTCCTGCTTATACAGTCCGGCGGGACAGGCCTTCAGCAGTTTGCGAAATTCGTTAAGGTCGGGATGTTCGGCCAGAATAATGTGCGGGTGACCTTCATCGACATTGAATTTATTGACGCCCAGCTTGACGTCGACGTTAACGGTATTGTCCTGACTCATAGCGCAGTTGCCCCCTTGATGCCGTCTTTCAGTAAGTTCATCAACCCAATTTTCTTCGCATGGGACATCATCATCTTACGAATCGGTTGGTTCGGGCGTCCGTCAACGGTGAACATATCGTTCATGATATCCGCGACCATGCGAGGGTATTGGGTGAACAGGCGCGGGTTTTCCATCAGCGCCGGGATCTTGCGAAAATGCTGTAAATCACGCATCACACAGCCCCGTTCAAGGGCGCGTTTGTAGTCCATCAGGCTGCTGGCGGAGAAGTCCCGGCGTTCTTTGGCTGCAATGGCGGTTTGGGCGGCGGCTTCTGCGGAGGCTATTGCTAAATCCATACCACGCACCGTGTAACCCAGATTCAGACAGAAACCCGCGGCATCGCCGACGATCATTACGCCGTCATCAACCAGTTTGGGTACCATTGCCAGCCCGCCTTCCGGCACCATATGTGCGGAATACTCCAGCAGTTCTCCTCCCGCAATCAGCGGACGAATAGTCGGGTGTTGCTTAAAGTCTTCCAGCATCTGCGGAATACTTTTCGTCGCGTGAGCAATATCCCCCAGCCCGCATACCAGCCCCAGAGAGACCGAGTCCTGGTTGGTATACAGAAAGCCTCCCCCCATCAGTCCATCGGACGGTGAACCGGCAAACAGCCAGGCTGCGCCTTCATCGCCTGAGAGGTTGAATCGATCTGCAATCACAGCCGGAGGTAAGCCGATCAACTCCTTTACGCCAACAGCATAGTGGTGAGCAGAAGAGGGAGGGATCATCCCCAGCGACCGTCCTAATATTGAGTTGACGCCATCGGCCAGGATGACAATATTGGCTTCGAGGATATCGTCACCGGCTTGCACGCCGGTGACTCTGGTACCTTCGCGGATCAGCGCATCAACGCGGACGCCGGGGATGAACTGCGCGCCTGCCTGTTCTGCTTTTTCCATCAGCCAGGGATCAAGCCGGTTGCGCAACACGGTGTAAGAATCCTGCGCTGGCGCGTTGTCTTTTTCCCGATGAAAGTCGAGCGTTACGGCGCTCTCTTCGGTCAGGAAGGATATTTTTTCGCGGGTCACTTTACGTTCGAGTGGTGCTTCCTGCGCGAATCCTGGCATGATGCGTTCCAGACTATGCGCGTAGAGTCGCCCACCGGTCATATTTTTACTGCCCGCACTGTTTCCGCGTTCGATGACCAGCACCTCCAGCCCGGCCTTCGCCATAACGTAGCCTGCAACGGTACCCGCCACGCCAGCACCGACCACAATGGCATCAAATTTTTCATCTGACATGCTTTATGCTCCTTTCCCGCCGCAAGGCAGCGGGAGATGTGCGTTAAATGGGGGATTAGCGGCTGAGATGTTCGATAAGGGCCGGAACAACTTTGTAGATGTCGCCTACCAGGCCGTAATCGGCGTAATTGAAAATAGGGGCTTTCTTGTCTTTGTTGATAGCGACAATGACTTTCGCGCCATTACCGCCGACCATGTGTTGAATTTGTCCTGAGATGCCCAGCGTCAGATAAAGGTCTGACTTCAGTAACACACCAGAAACGCCAATGTAGCGTTCGCGCTCCATCCAGTTTTCGCCTTCGGCAATCGGGCGCGAACAACCCACTTCAGCCCCCAGTACGGATGCCAGCTGGTGCACCATCTCCAGATCGTGTTGCGCAACCAGGCCGCGACCCACACCAACCACACGTTTTGCTTTACTGAGGTCCACGCTGCTCACGGATTTGGCGCGACGTTCCTGACACATAATTTCATGAAGCGGTGCGATGTAAGCTGCCGAGACAACAGGGCAATTGTGCGATGCGTTTTCCGCTACGGGTTCAAGCAGGCCTGGGGCTAGCGTGATAATTGCCAGCGCGCTTTTGATTTTTTCTTTGCCGAATGCCAGACCACCATACATGCGGTGCTCTGCGAATACGGTGTTATCCTCAAGCGTCACCGATATTGCGTCGTTAACCATCGCGGCATTGAGTTGGATGCTTAACCGTGCCCCAAGTGATTTCGCGCGCTTTGTGGCGGGCATCAACAGCATTCCGGCGTGTTCTTGCATCAGCGCTGCGATGGTTTCGGCGTAATTTTCTACACGCTGTAAACCGGAGGGGGCTTCGAGCACGATTATCTCATCGGCACCCAGAGGTTTGACCTGATTAGCCTGTTCGCTGCCTTGGACAATTAGATGGACGTGTTCACCCCACTGGCGCGCGCCTGTCATTAATTCTGCGTAGCGTTCTACGTTATCGCTGAACACCCATACGTTAGCTAATTTACTCATGACAATTTCTCTCCGTTGAGCTTAGTTCAGGGCTTTTTTCAGGTGTTCCGCCAGTTCGGCTATGGCTTCAGCTGAGTCATTTTCCAGAATGATGTGCTTACGTTCTGTTTGTGGCGGTACGGTGAGGCTCACCAGTTCTGCTAATGGTGACGCAGGCGTCCAGCCAATATCGCTGGCTTGCCACGGCGTGACGGGCTTTTTACCCGCGCCGAGAATGGCTTTCATTGAGGGAATACGCGGCGTGTTGATATCCGAGGTTACGCAGAGTACAGCGGGAAGCGGCAGGTCAATCACTTCGACCTCATCTTCCAGCGTGCGCTCAACCATAATGCGGTCGCCGTTACGTTGGATGTTGCTGACGGCGTTAATCACCGGGAGTTGCAACAGTTCGCCAACCAGTAAGCCAACCTGTTGGGCGTAGATATCCCCCGATCCTTCGCCGAACAGCATCAGGTCGAAATTCATATTTTTGGCCGCGCAGGCCAGCGCCTGAGCGGTGTCGCGGGGCAATGAATGCTCCAGCTGTGGATCCTGCACCATGAACAAACTGTCTGGTCCACGCGACAGCACGTCTTTACGCACTTTGGAATTTTGCAGTAGCGAGCCGCCCACGGTTAAAGCGAAGATTTCATCACCTTCCGTACTCAGTTGCGCCGCGGCCTCAATCGCATTCAGATCAAACTGGCTGATTTTGGCGTCGGCCCGGTCAAAGTTAAGCGAACGCTGTGGGGTAACAACAATGTCCTGTTCTTCAGGCACCAACTTAAAGCAGGTTATTATTTTCATGGCATCTCCAGTCATCCACAGTAGGGAAAATTAACTGAAAATAGTGTGCGGCAGAGAGGGGACTGTTTTCGACGGAGCAATCTGTTTTCATTCCCAACAATCTTGCAAAAAAAAAGTGAGGCGGGGATGCTTGTTTTATAAACGGGAACTCGGGAGTGTGTACTGAAGAAAAAAAGAACACACAAACCAGGGAAGGATAATTGCGAAATGCATCCTGTTTTTTAGCGTTTATACGCTTAATTTGTTTCTGATATGTAAATTGTTAATGTTGAATTAATAACATTTATTCTTTTCGTTTTTTATAAAACGGCAATAATCGTGGAGAACAGCGCGACGGGGCAGGAGGTATCATCTTGCAGTCGACGCAAATAATTTTGTTTCGCCAGCAAGGAATAACGTTGTATAACATCATTATCGTTTTCGCTTTCCGATATTAATTATTCGCAAAATTACTGCCTTTAGGTGGAGGTTGTCATGTATCAACGCTGCTTTGATAATGCCATGGAGACCCTTTTTGAGCAGGGGAAAACGCCGAGACTTTCCCGATTCGTCATTAGCGATGATCCTAACTGGGAGTCCGGCCATCATGTTCATGATAATGAAACGGAGCTTATCTATGTCAAAAAGGGTGTTGCAAGATTAATCATCGACTCTTCGCTATATGTCGCGCATGCCGGGGACATTGTGGTGATTGAGCAAGGGCGATTGCATGCGGTTGCATCTGATAGCAGCGCACCGGCTACCACTTACACCTGTGCGCTCTATGGTTTTCGGTTTAACGGCTGGCAGGATAATCAGCTATTGCAGACGCACTCGTGTCCGGTCATTAGCGTCAGTCAGGGTAAAGAGGTTATTAAGAGTATTTTTAATGAACTGGGGGTGATACTCCCGCAGAGTAAGAACAACCTGACATCTTCTGCTTATGACGCATTCGCGTATGCATTAACCGTTTTATATTACGAAAACTTTAAAAATGCTTACCGCTCTGAACAGGGATATATTAAAAAAGATGTCTTAATTAAAGATGTATTAGTCTATTTAAATAACAATTTCCGCGAAAAGATCACTCTCGAACAGTTATCTAAAAAATTCCGCGCCAGCGTGAGCTATATCTGTCATGAATTTACCCGGGAGTATCGTATTTCACCCATCAATTATGTTATTCAGCGACGAATGACAGAGGCGAAATTTTCCCTGACCAATACCGAGGCCTCGTTGGCGGAAATTTCGTGGCGGGTAGGGTATGAAAACGTCGATCATTTTGCCAAACTTTTTCAGCGGCATGTGGGATGTACTCCCAGCGATTATCGTAAGCAGTTTAAAAATAACCTTGCTGAGCAAGAATGCCTGATGCCTGAAGTCTGATTCCCCCGCACGGTCCCGGATAGCGCATCTGCGCTATCCGGTCAGTTATACCGCTTACTTATTTTGATAATCTTTCAGGATTTGGCGACCCGCGACGTAAATCATGATTTCATCGGTACCACCGCCAATCCGCTCACAGCGGACATCGCGCCAGAATCGGGATACGCGTGCTTCATCGGTGTAACCTAGTCCGCCCATGATCTGAATCGCGTCGTCAATCACTTCCATTGCCGTACGTGCGCAATACAGTTTTGCCAGTGCCGCACTGGTTCGCAGCGACTGTTCCTGATCGGCCTGCCAGGCGACCTTCAGCACCATATTGCGCATGTTTTCGATTTTTATTGCCATCAGCGCCAGTTTTTCCTGGATCATTTGGTTATGACCAATCGGCTTACCAAATGCGATGCGCTGGTTAGCGTAGCGGGCGGCATCTTCGAAGGCGCATTCGGCAAAGCCCGTGCTGCGCGCGGCGTTAATCAGGCGTTCCATTTCAAAGTTGTACATTACATTGAGGAAGCCCATGCCTTCTTCGCCGACCATATCGCTTTCGTCCACTTCAACGTTATCAAGATAGACTTCGCAGGTGCTTAACATGTGCCAGCCGATTTTATGCAGTGGGTTAACCTTAATGCCCGGTTTCTTAGAATCCACCCACCACAGCGTAAAGGCTTTCTTCGGATCTTTCGGCTCCGGGTCGCGAGCCAGGACCAGCATGTACGGATACTCTTTAGCGCCGGTGATAAATGTTTTTTGCCCGTTGAGATACACCTTGCCATTTTTGCGGGTGTAGCTGGTGGTGGCACTATTATTATCGGAGCCTGCTCCCGGTTCGGTTAATGCCAGCGCATACGCCGGATCGCCCGTTTCCATGGTGCTTTCTGCTGTTTTACGCAACTGCTCGGCGGAACCAAAACGTCGCATACTGTGGATGCACTGACCGTTGGTGATCAAAAATGCGGGCGCGCCACATTTTGACACTTCCATCAGCGCCAGCATCTGGGTGACGTAATCAGCCGGGATGCCGCCAAACTCTTCCGGAACGCCCAGCATCGAAATGCCGTTGTCCGCAAGGGCTCGCATAAATTCCTTCGGATAAGTCGCCGTCTGATCGCAGGTGCGGAAATACTCCTCCGGGAAATTGCTGGTAATCAGCTCGCGAATGCTGGCAAGCAACAGTTCTTGTTCTTCAGTTAATGAAAAGTCCATCAGGGTACTCCTTTTAATTGGCTGCGTCGGGTAATACAAAGCCCATCGAGGCATCGATAAATAATCTTTCGTCCATCAATTTCAGGTCTGGGGAAATAATCGGCGTGAAGTCCATTTTGTCGAGAATGTCTTCCTGCAAAGAGACTCCTGGCGCAATTTCAACTAAATGGAGGCCATCTTCTTTTAGCGTAAATACAGCGCGTTCGGTGATGTAGCGCACATCGAGACCACGCTCAAGGGCAATTTTCCCGCTGAACGTCACTTCAGGTAATTCGTTAACGAATTTTTTCACCCGACCTTCCTGCATGATATTTAACTTGCCATCGGCAACTTCCGTTTTCAAACTTCCGGCAGTTAACGTGCCGCAGAAAATAATTTTCTTGGAGGTGGCGCTAATATCGATAAAACCGCCGGTGCCCATAATTTTGCCATTGAATTTATGTACGCCGACGTTGCCGTGCCGATCCACTTCAGCAAAACTTAAATAACACACATCCAGCCCGCCGCCGTGGTAGAAGTCAAACTGGGAGGTCATATCCAGAATGGCGCGGGTGTTAACGTTGGCGCCAAAAGCGATGCCCTGAGACGTAATGCCGCCAATCGGGCCGGTTTCGACCGTCAGAATAAAATCGTCGGCACAACCTTCTTCGCGGGCGACAAGGCCAATCCCGTCGGCGATGCCCACGCCAACGTTGCCGACTGCGCCTTTACGCATTTCGAACAGCGCGCGTCTGGCCACCAGTTTACGCTGGTTAAGCGGCAGGGCAATTTGCTGGCTGTCATCAAGGACAAAATCGCCGGAAATAAAACGGTTAACCGGCGCGCCACCGTACAGTTGCGTTTGGTCGGGGTCGATGACCACAATATCGACCAGATAGCCCGGGATACGCACCGCTTTCGGATGCAAAGTGGCTTTCTTCACCATTTTTTGCACCTGCATCATGACGATCCCGCCGTTGTTGTGTACGGCCTGGGCAATCACCAGCGCATCGAGATACATCACTTCATCTTCAAAGGTGGCGTAGCCTTCGCTATCGCAGGTAGTCGCGCGAATAAAAGCGATGTTTGGCGCAATGGCTTTGTAATAGAGGTACTCTTTGTTATCGATTTCCACCACTTTGATCAGATCTTCGGTCGTCACCTCATTCAGTTTGCCGCCCTGCTGGCGAGGATCGACAAACGTACCGATACCGATGTCACTCAGAATGCCAGGCTGGTGGGCTGCTGATGCTCGCAGAGCTTGGGTCAATACGCCCTGAGGATAGTTATAGGCAGCGATTTTATTCTGCTCCGCCAGGTCGGAGATTCGTGGCGATTGCCCCCAGTGGCCGCAGAGCGCCCATTTGACTAAACCTTCCTGCGCCAGCGGGCTGATTCCGCGGTCGGCACGGTCACCCAATCCCGTTGGGCTAATTAATGATAAATTACGTGGTGATTGCGTGTTTTTGTATTTTTCTGCCAATGCATTAATTAATGTGGTTGCTTCAAGAATACCGCCACCTGCGCCTAATACACAAAGTGTTGCTTCATCAGGAATATAATTAATGGCTTCTGCTGCGGATAATACGGGTACCCGACCATCGATACGGTTTGGTCTCGGAAATTTCATATGAACTCCAGATTATATGCGTGCGACTACCTGTCGTTATAGTCGACAATAATATTGTGAGTTAATTTAATCAGGCTTAGCTGCCAGCCAGATATTCGTGGTTAAGCGAATATCTGGGGCAGGGCATTGCTAATCGTAATGTGGATATATTCTGTTATTAAGCCTGATGCAATATCGTTAATACAGTACGTAGATCGGCGACCGAAATTTGTCCCGGGGCAGACGCTTTTTTCACTGCTCCAAAGGTGGCTGCTGAACCGAAAACCTCGCCGGAGAGACGTGAAATCACCCCAGTTTTAGCCATCGACATGGTAATTATCGGCCGGTCCGCATAGCGCTCATGCATTTCCAGCGTAGCGCCCAACAATGTCAGCACATCCGTTTTATTTTGCGGCATCAGGGCGATTTTAGGAATATCCGCGCCAAGTTCCTGCATTTTACGCAGACGCTGGATGATCTCCTCCGCGGCTGGCGTCTTATGGAAATCATGATTCGACATAATCACGCTGACATTTTTCGCGTGGGCATGTTCGACGGTCGCTCTAACCTGCTCATCACCGGTGAAAAGTTCCAGGTCGATCATATCCACCAGACCGCTGTCTACTGCTGCACGGTTAAGTGCAATATAGCTTTCGACAGACAGTGCCTGTTCACCGCCTTCTTTGGCGCTGCGGAAAGTGAAAAGTAGCGGTTTGTCCGCTATCACATCGCGGATGGTGCGAGTCGCTTCCAGCACGGCATCTGTGGAAGAGACATCGCTGAAATGGTCAACGCGCCATTCCAGAATGTCGAAATCCGCTTCGCGATAGGCCAGCGCTTCGCTTTTTACCGTGGGGATGTCTTTACCCATCAGCGAGACAATGATCTTCGGCGCACCCTCGCCAATGACGAGGTTTCTTACGGTTACGGTTTTCATTGATTACCCTTTAAATATATTACAAATGCGTGCCCGTCAGGCTGCAAAACCCATAACCTGTTTCACATACTCCAGTGGGAAATCTTTCCCGGTCCAGAGTTTGAATTGTTCAGCCCCTTGCCATAACAACATGCCGTAACCATCAATTGTTTTGCAACCCGCAAGTTGCGCCTGTTGCAATAATTTGGTCATATGCGGATTATAAACGCATTCGGTTACCAGCAGGTCCGGGCGCAGCAGGGAAACGTCGGTCACGAGAGATTCGTTTTCCAGCGGCTTCATGCCGACTTTTGTGCCGTTGGTCAAAATATCCGCGCTGGCCAACGCGTCAGCAAAAGCCTGTCGATCGGCGAGATCGATAACGGTCACAACGCAATCGGTGTTTTCATTAACGCGTTTGGCGAATGCCTGCGCTTTAGCAAAGAACTCATCTTTACGGTTAAACAGCTTAATTTCTTTGATGCCTTCAATCGCCGCCTGCGCGCCAATAGCCGTAGACGCGCCACCTGCGCCCAACAGTACCATGGTTTTACCTTTAATATCGAAGCCGCTTTCTTTAATGGCGCGAATATGACCGGTACCATCAGTATTGTAACCGCGCAGGTAACCATCATCATTAACGATGGTATTAATCGCGCCGACCAGTTTGGCTGCAGGGGTCAATTCATCAACATATTCACAGGCCAGTTGCTTGTTGGGCATTGAAACCCCGGTGCCGCGCATTTTTAAGGCTTTTAAGCCGGCAATCGCGTTAGCAAACGTTGAGTTATCGACTTCAAATGCCATGTAGGTAAAAGGTAGTCCCGCTTTTTCTAATGCCTTGTTTTGCATTTCTGGTGACAGACTATGTCTGATAGGGTAGGCCATTAAACCAATCAGTTCATATTTAGCAGTTACGTCCATTTGATACTCCTTCTAAACAATTTATTGAAAATAACGCTCGCCCAACCGCACATCATTTTTGGGGATAGCAAATACGCGGTAGTAACGAATAAAGACGATGATGGCGGTGATGAAGGCCAGCAGAGCAAATGCAAAGTCCAGCAAAATGATGTACTGCAGGCCAATGTTAGAAAGGTATCCGGTGATTAGTGGGATAATAAAATTGGCTACGCCACCCATCATCATATAAACGCTGGTGACTTTGGCTTTACTCCTGGGGAAAAACTCTGACATCACTGAGACGCCAAGCTGTAAAATACCGCCAGCGGCAGAGAACCCAATCAGAAATGAACCGGCGTTACACACCAGCGGAGAGGGATATAAATAGATGACCGCTGCGGTGATGGTTGCCAGCCCGGCGTTAAACACATTTGCCCATATCGGTCGAACCATTTTCTTCAGCAGGGCGGCAAAAATAAATACGCAGACCAACGAACCCATACTGTAGTAAGAGATGGTTTTCAGGGCGTCGGCTTCCGCCATGCCGGCAAATGCCATTGCGTATTTCGGCATCCAGACCACGATGACGTAAAAGGTTGAAAACGCCGCGACACCAAACATCACGGAAGCGACACCTTCCAGCCAAACCAATGGTTTGCTGTGCATCTGTGGCAGCTCTTTGGCGATACCGGCATCCACCATCTGGCTGGGAAAGCGGCTTTTTAACAGCATCAGGGTGATAGCGACGAACAGTACTCCTGGAATAACGACCGCATAGCCGTACCAGATATGGTTGAGCAGCATGGTGCTGACGACAATGGGGTAGATCATCTGTCCGAACGAGACCATCGCTTTAACCAGGATAACCGCCGATCCTGATGCTTTGGGGAAGCATTCCATTAACGCCGGATAGCCGCCGGTATCCAGCGCCGAGTTAGCCACACCAACGCAAACGGCCAGAATAAAGGCAATCATCAGATTAGGACTAGCGGGAATGCCGAAGAAGAACAGCATATACAGAATAGCGCCTAGCAGGATAATCGCCTTGCGACCAAACTTATCTGAGAGCACCCCAAAGAATAAAATGCTCACCAGTCGTCCCAGACCAATGCCAGAAATTAAATAGGCAATCCCGGCATTGTCTGTGGAGAATTTTTCTGCGAGAGACGTCATATTTTGCGCCAGCGTAATGACGCTAATACCGTGTAGGAAATAACTTAAATAAATACAGGTTATCGCCAGAAGAAATGGCGTGTTAAAGGTCTTATTTTGAGACATTTTCACAACTCCTTGCGGATTTTAAAATTGTTCCGTACTTGTCGATATTTTTAAATTTCGGCGACCTTGTGATTAATATACCGTTCAGTAGTCATAGAACCTACATAGCATGGCGTTTAACTTACCAGGTATTTTGCATCGTAAACTGTGAATTTAATTCTTCCTGATGAATTTTTGCTGATATTTTAATAGTGCAGTCAATTATGTTGCAGAGGAGAGGAACAATATTGCATCTCCATTATTTTGCGACCGTCGCCATTTTTAGTTGATGCTTTAAGGCGCTGCGGCTGCGATAACCAATAAACAGAGCCAACAGAAAACCGACAGCGGCTATACCAGTATCAAACCACATGATATGAGCAATGCTGGTCTCTGAGATCCTGGCTGTAATCAGCGGAATGGTGAAAGTCGCAATGCTGCCTGCGCTGTAGTAAATGCCGGTCGCTTTACCCTTCGCATATGGAAAGCGTGCCGCCATCAGTGTTAAACCGATTTGCACCACGCCTCCGGCTGAAGAAAACCCAATGACAAACGCAAACGCGATAACCACGTAGGGTGTCGGATGCAGGCAAACTATCAGCAGCGCAATAAATGAAATAAATGTGTACAGCATCAACAACGATGTCGCGCGTTCCGCTTTGCGCGCCAGTGGCGCAGTAATCAATACACACAACAAAGAGCCGCAGGTGTAAATGCTTAACAATTTGATAGATAACGTATAGGACATGCCAGCGACAAACTGTCCGTACTGCGCCAGCCACTGGCTTACCAGATAAAATGTCGCCATGGCGATGTAGCCATACAGGGTGTAACTGGCAAGATCGAGAATCGAGCAACGATGTTCAGATTGGTGGATTTCCCGTTGAGCAGGTAATGCCCTGGTGGAGGTTTGACGCCCTGGATGCGTCGGGAAACGACAGCGAAACAAAAACACGCCGTTGAGTATCATAATGGCTGCCGCCAGCAGAAAGGACCAGCCAAACCAAAGCTCGGCCCACACCAACAAACTAATAATCATGGGAAGCAGAAACTGGCCGCTGGAGACGAAGGCTTTTATTAATATATTGGCTGTACTGGGTGAGCGGGGAAACGCCTCCATCAGGCTGGGATAGGTTCCGGCATCGAGAAAACTATTGGCCATTCCCGCCAGAAAGCCAAATGCATAGGCGATAAAAATGCTATGAGTATTGATGATGCCAACAAAGAAAATCAGGTAGCAGATCATGCCGAAAATAATAAACGGTCGGCGGCCATAGCGATCGGAGAGCATGCCTGCCATTAATAAGACACTTAAACGACCGATGCCCAGTGAGGAAATAACAATCGAGACACCCGCGGCATTGGTTTGCCACTGGTGTTCCAGTGAAGACATATTGAGGCTTATCAGGATGACCCCCATGCCGTGGACCAGGTAATTAAAGTACAGCCCTATCGCAGTGGAGAAATAGGTGTTTTTCATAATATGTTACTCAGCGAATAGGCTAAATCGGTATGGCGTTGTAACACTTAACACAAACGCTCGAGGTCGTGAGCATAGAGTTCAACAGCAGCCGATTGATAGATTTTCCAGTCGAGGAAATCGTTGTGATGATAAACCGCCTGAAATGAGTTCAGGTCGGGGAAAAAACGCATGGTGTTATTACCGATACGATTGTTTATTTTGTCGATAACTGCATTAATTCTTACTTTCCGCCTGGCTTTCATTTCTTGACAAATGTGTGCGATGTCCTCCGGGATTTCCTTTTCGCCATTTTCCCATTGCTGCCATACGACAACATTATTATCACGCGAGATATACATAGCGCTTTCCTCCACCGTCATAGCAAAAATATGGCGGATAGCCTGCAGTTCTAATGCGTTCATTATTTGATTACCTCATAAAAGACGGTGGAATAGTAATAACATTGCTGTGGATATTTCGGCTTGAAGAGAGTCACAGTATTTTGTGCAATATTATTTGTTGGATAGCGGGGAAGAGGTGCTGTGTTTTACAACCAGCCGAGTGGAGAGGCGTGTGAAGGACAAAAAAAAGCCCATCGTGGGAGATGGGCAAAGACTACACACAGCAATTCGTTGTTTCACTCAGGGGAATTCCATGCTTATAAATCAATGTGTTGATCTACAGCCTTGAGCTAATAGTAGGCATACAGATTTTTCGCGTCGATCAGATTCATCTCAATAGTTTAAAAACTGTAAAGAATTTGCGACATAAATGAGTGCTTCGGGGAGGGTACCGTTCGGTTTAACTCAGTACCAGGGTGAAATAGATTAACACTGCTAAACAATCAGGCGACAATGCCGCCTGACGTTGGGTTACTTGTTGCTTTCTATTTCGGCGAGGAGTTCATCTGGATCGCTCCCCGGCGCAGGAGCTTCATTTACCCAGGCTGAGAACAGACGCCAGGACACGGCCAGGACTACCGGGCCGATAAACAGACCAATCATGCCGAATGCGATTAATCCGCCGATGACTCCGGAAAGGATAAGGATCAGCGGCAAATCGGCCCCCATACGAATCAGCATTGGGCGAATGACGTTATCCAGCGTTCCAACTACGCCGCTCCACACCAGCAGTACGGTGCCCCAGGTTGAATCTCCGGTCCAGTACAGCCAGATAATGGCCGGGACCAGCACCGGTAGCGGCCCCAGTTGTACCAGGCAGGAGAGGATCATTAATACTGCCAGCAGCGTCGCATACGGCACGCCGGTTACCGCCAGACCAATGCCGCCGAGGACCGCCTGCACCAGAGCCGTAACCACAACACCTAACGCAACAGCACGAATGGCCTGCGCCGCCAGCAGAATGGCGGCATCACCGCGTTTGGATGCCAGACGACACGCGAAATGACGGATCCCTAACGCCACCTGCTCACCACGCCAGTACAGCAGGGCGCTGAACAGCAGCATCAGGCCACAATGCATCATAAAGCGGCCAATATGCGCAGCCTGACCGACAAACCAGGTGGTTGTGGCGCCAATATAAGGCCGAACTTTGGCCATAATGGCCGCGCCGCCCATATCCAGCAGGCTGTGCCATGCGCCATACATTTTGGCTCCCACCAACGGAATACTGTTCAACCACGCCAGATCCGGCAGCGTCATATCGCCAGCGGTGACGGCATGGATCAACGGTCCGCTGCCATCAACAATGCTATTAACCAGCAGCGCGATAGGAATGATGAACAACAGTACCAACAGCAGGGTCATTACCAGCACCGCCAGTGAACGGCGTCCCCACAGTAGTTTTTGCAAGCGTAACAGGATAGGCCAGGTTGCGATGACCACCGTACCCGCCCATGCAAAACCAAGGATAAAGGGCTGCACAATCCAGAGACAGGCCACAATCATGATGGCTAAAAACAGCACCGTTAGCAGCACTTGTGCAATATCCCTGGGCTGACGAAAATTTACCATAAATACTTTTCACCTTTGTCTTTGCGTCAGAACGTTGACGCGACGTGAACACTTAAATCACACCCTGTAATGATGAGCAATTTCAGCGGTTTTGAACAGGCGGATTCTGCCTGTAAATCTGCTGAGCGTATTAGAAAAAAATGTGATACAACAAGCAAAGCAACACGCAAACGATTAAATTCACAACACAGACCGCAGGAAAGGGTCACTATAATGATTCCACAAATTTCTCAGGCGCCAGGTGTCGTTCAACTGGTGCTCAATTTTTTGCAGGCGCTGGAGCAGCAAGGATTCACGGGCGATACGGCAACGAGCTATGCCGATCGGCTGACAATGTCGACGGATAACAGTATCTATCAGCTGCTTCCTGATGCTGTGGTTTTCCCGCGTTCAACGGCAGATGTGGCGCTGATCGCTCGTCTGGCGGCTGAACCTCTTTTTTCGTCGTTAATTTTTACCCCGCGCGGCGGCGGAACCGGCACGAACGGTCAGGCGCTGAATCAGGGCATTATTGTTGATATGTCCCGCTATATGAGTCGCATTATTGAAATCAACCCTCAGGAAGGTTGGGTGCGGGTCGAAGCTGGGGTAATCAAAGATCAGCTCAACCAGTTTCTGAAGCCTTATGGCTATTTCTTTGCCCCGGAATTATCCACCAGTAACCGGGCAACGCTGGGCGGGATGATCAATACCGACGCATCCGGACAAGGTTCGTTGGTTTACGGTAAAACCTCCGATCACGTGCTGGGTATCCGCGCGGTGCTGATGGGCGGCGATATTCTTGATACTCAGCCAATGCCGGTCGAACTCGCCCAAACGCTGGGCAAGAGCAATACCACTATTGGTCGCATCTATAAGACGGTGTATGAGCGGTGTCGTGAGAACCGGCAGCTTATTCTTGATAAATTCCCCAAACTCAATCGCTTCTTAACCGGTTACGATCTCCGGCACGTCTTCAACGACGAGATGACCGAGTTTGATTTAACCCGCATTCTTACCGGCTCTGAAGGTACGCTGGCGTTTATTACCGAAGCCCGCCTGGATATCACGCCGTTGCCCAAAGTCAGGCAGTTGGTCAACGTCAAGTATGATTCGTTTGATTCAGCATTGCGTAACGCCCCGGTCATGGTGGAGGCGCGCGCACTGTCGGTTGAAACCGTTGACTCCAAAGTGCTTAATCTGGCGCGGGAAGATATCGTCTGGCATTCGGTAAGTGAATTGATTACCGATGTGCCGGATAAAGAAATGTTGGGCCTGAATATCGTCGAATTTGCGGGTGACGATGAAGCATTGATCGATGCTCAGGTTAGTGCGCTGTGTGAACGTCTGGATGGGTTAATTGCCCGTCAGGAAGCCGGTGTCATTGGTTGGCAACTGTGTACTGAACTCGCGGGCGTGGAGCGTATTTACGCCATGCGTAAAAAAGCCGTTGGTTTGCTGGGGAATGCGAAAGGTGCCGCGAAGCCGATTCCGTTCGCCGAAGATACCTGCGTTCCGCCGGAGCATCTGGCGGACTATATTGCCGAGTTCCGTGCTCTGCTCGACAGCCACGGTCTGAGTTATGGCATGTTTGGTCACGTGGATGCCGGGGTGCTGCACGTCAGGCCGGCGCTGGATATGTGCGACCCGCAGCAGGAAGTGCTGATGAAACGCATTTCTGACGATGTTGTCGCGCTGACGGCAAAATATGGCGGTCTGCTGTGGGGCGAGCACGGGAAAGGTTTTCGTGCAGAATACAGTCCGGCGTTCTTCGGAGAGGAACTGTATCGCGAATTGCGCAAAGTGAAGTCGGTATTTGATCCGCAAAACCGACTGAACCCGGGGAAAATCTGTCCACCGGAAGACGTTGACGCGCCGATGATGAAAGTGGATGCCGTCAAGCGCGGGACTTACGACCGACAGATCCCACTGGCGGTGCGGCAAGAGTGGCGCGGGGCAATGGAGTGTAACGGCAACGGGTTATGCTTTAACTTTGATGCGAAAAGCCCCATGTGCCCGTCGATGAAAATCAGCCTCAACCGTATCCACTCGCCGAAAGGCCGTGCCACGCTGGTACGTGAATGGCTGCGTTTGTTGGCCGATCGCGGAATTGACCCAGTTCAGCTGGAAAAAGAGCTACCGGAAAAACGCGCCAGTTTACGCACGCTGATTGCCCGCACCCGCAATAGTTGGCATGCCCGCAAAGGCGAATACGATTTCTCGCATGAAGTTAAAGAGGCGATGTCTGGCTGTCTGGCGTGTAAAGCCTGTTCTACGCAGTGCCCCATTAAAATTGATGTACCGGAGTTCCGCTCGCGCTTCCTGCAACTGTATCACACGCGTTATCTGCGACCGTTGCGCGATCATATGGTGGCGACCGTCGAGAGCTATGCGCCGCTCATGGCGCGAGCCCCCAAAACGTTTAACTTTTTCATCAATCAGCCGCTGGTGCGTAATCTGGCTAAAAAGCACATCGGTATGGTGGATTTACCGTTGTTGTCTGCGCCGTCGCTGCAACGTCAGTTGGTTGGTCATCGTTCTGCCAACATGACGCTGGAGCAGCTCGAATTACTCAGCCCTGAGCAAAAAGCCCGCACGGTGCTGGTGGTACAGGATCCGTTCACCAGCTATTACGATGCGCAGGTGGTGGCTGATTTTATCCGTCTGGTAGAAAAACTGGGCTTACAGCCGGTACTGCTGCCGTTCTCGCCAAACGGCAAAGCGCAGCACATTAAAGGCTTTTTAAACCGTTTTGCCAAAACAGCGAAAAAGACATCCGAGTTTCTCAACCGGGTGGCGAAACTGAACATTCCGATGGTGGGCGTCGATCCGGCGCTGGTGCTCTGTTATCGCGATGAATACAAGTTGGCGCTCGGAGAACAGCGGGGGGATTTCCACGTATTGCTGGTCAACGAATGGTTATCAACCGTTGTGGCGTCACAGCAGCCAGTCGCTGTTGCCGGTGAGGCGTGGTATTTCTTTGGACATTGTACCGAAGTGACGGCCCTGCCGGGCGCGCCTGCGCAGTGGGCGGCTATTTTTGCCCGTTTTGGCGCCAGGCTGGAGAACGTCAGTGTAGGATGCTGCGGCATGGCTGGCACTTATGGGCACGAAGTTAAAAATCACCAGAACTCGCTGGGGATCTATGAGCTATCATGGCACCAGGCGTTGCAACGACTGCCGCGAAATCGGTGTCTGGCTACCGGATATTCCTGTCGTAGCCAGGTTAAACGCGTTGAAGGCACGGGCGTTCGCCATCCATTACAGGCACTGCTGGAGATTATAGGATGATCTGGAAACGTGAAGTCACTCTTGAGGCGCTAAATGCCATGGGTGAAGGAAATATGGTGGGGTTGCTCGACATTCGCTTTGAACATATTGGCGACGATACCCTGGAAGCCACTATGCCGGTGGACCATCGCACCAAACAACCTTTTGGTTTACTACATGGCGGTGCGTCGGTGGTGTTGGCGGAAAGCATCGGTTCGGTGGCTGGCTACCTGTGCACTCAGGGGGAGCAAAAAGTTGTGGGTCTTGAGGTTAATGCCAACCATGTTCGATCTGCGCGGGAAGGGCGTGTCAGAGGCGTGTGTAGCGCGATCCATACCGGCTCTCGCCATCAGGTATGGCAAATCGAAATCTTCGATGAGCAAGGGCGGTTGTGCTGCACATCGCGTCTGACGACCGCAATTTTGTGATGCATATTGCTTTTGGTCATTATCTGCACAGCGAATGGTGTTATACTGTGCAGGTTTTGAACACAAGCGAGGATGATATGTCTACCCAATTAGACCCGGCCCAACTGGCAATAGAGTTTTTACGTCGTGATAAAACCGATCTTTCACCAGCTCAGTACCTGAAAAGATTGAAACAACTTGAGCTGGAGTTTGCGGATTTATTGACGCTCTCTTCAACTGAACTGAAAGAAGAGATCTATTTTGCCTGGCGCATGGGCGTTCATTGATTCCGGTATGCTTATCGTAATGAAACCCCGACATGCGTTCGGGGTTATTTTTAGCGTTAAATCTTGTTTACCACTTCATCTCACCGGTATTAACCTTCGCACTTAGCTCCAGAGAGCTGGCATCCGCCAGACCTGGCCATGCCGCCGTCATGGTTTTAATCACGTAAGCTGATCCTTTATTCGCGCTTAACGCCTGCTCAAATGACTGCAAATAGTCCCGGGTGAAGCGAATCGCTTTATCGTCTGTCGGGCGTTCGCCAATGTAATGCCCCGGGACCACCTGAGCAGGCTGTAAGTTCTGCATCTCGCTTAACACATTGCGCCACGCGGAACGCTGTTCAGCAGACTGCGTATCCGCCGTCCACACATGAATACCCGAAGCCACGCCGGTACCACCAATGATTGCGCGGTTCGCAGGGATCCAGACATACGCCGCATAATCGTTGGGATGGCGTAGCTCCAGCGTTTCGCCATCAACTGTGAAATGCGTTTGTGTGGTGGCTTGCGGCACGGTGAGTGAGGTTGGCGCGCCGTCCTTCATTTGCGGCCCCCAGAACTGCAGTTTGGCCTCTTTCGTGGCGCGGATGTGCTCTACCACATGCGGTGTTGCCAGCACTTTTACCTGCGGGAAGGCGCTGACGATGGGCTGCAGACCAAAGTAGAAATCCGGGTCGCCGGAGGTGATTACGATGGCTTTAAGCGTTTTACCGCTGGCGTGAATCATCTGTACCAGTTGTTCGCCATCTTTGGTGCTGAACTGCGCGTCAAACAAAATCGCCTCTTTCGGTCCCGAAACCAGCGTCGAGGAGACCGGGAAAATAGCCTTATCCTGCGGGTTATAGACGTCCAGTTGTAACGGAGCGGCGAAGACAGAAGAGGAGAACAGAGGTAACAGCAAGGCCAGAGTTTTAACTTTCATACCAGGTAACCTTATGCAGGAAATTGTCTTTTGATAGTTCACGTATTTTAAGGAAATTTGCATCTGTTAGAATTCCTGTATCAGGGTATGCTGAGTTTCTTAAAACGATCGGATGGGTTGCTATGGACAGGGTGATGGCGGCAACGGTATTTAACCATATCTGTGATTTGGGTAGCTTAAGCGCCGCCGCGCGTGCGCTGGGGCTTTCCAGACCGATGGTGAGTCGTTACCTCGACGAAATGGAAAAATGGGCGGGGGCAAGGCTTATCCACCGGTCGTCGCGTCGCCTGACGATCACGCCAGCGGGAGAAGAGGCGTTAGTGAAAACGCGTTCTCTGGCGCAACTTTCACTGGATATTGCTGCCGCCAGTGCCGCGCAAATACCTTCTGGTACGCTACGTGTCGCGTGCGCGCATTATACCGCGATACATATTCTTGCTCCGGTTCTGCCAACGTTTATGGCGCGGTATCCGCAGCTGCGTATTGAAGTTGAGATCAATAATCAGCCGGTAAGTCTTGTTGGGGAACGCATCGATGTGGCGATCCGCATTACGGATAACCCCGAGCCAGGGACCATCGCCCGTCGATTGGGGGACTGTGAATCCGTGCTGTGTGCGTCTGTCGATTATCTGCACCAACATGGCACTCCTGATACTCTCGACGATCTTACGCAGCATAACTGCCTCTATTACAGCGGCTTTGCCGGAAAATCCTGGCACTTTCTCGATGCACAAGGGCAGACGGTTTCTGTTGCAATTAAAGGGAATTTGAGCGCCGGGATCTCTTCGCTGCTCTGTGAGTCGGCGCTGGCGGGTATGGGCATTGCGCTGGTACCGGAGCCGGAAGCGCGAGAAGGGTTGGCGCAGGGAAAGTTAGTTCGGTTACTGCCAGAGCTGCAGCCTAAACGCCTGCCAATATACGGGTTGTATCTTTCTCGTGAGCATCAGCCAGCTGGGTTACGCCTGTTGTTAGATGCAATTAGTGAAACTACGCGCTAATTATGTCCTTGACTGCGTTCAAAAAATAATCAAACCGCAATTTGTGTTAAACAAAACTTATCCGGGAGTGAGATTATTCTTATGCCCCTTCAAGAGCTAAGCCATTGCGAGTGCCGGAGATAAGCGCCGGATGGGGCCGGAACCCTTAAGCCTGCCAGCAAGCAGACTTAAGGGTTTTTTGTTATTTGCATGCTTTTTGAACCGTTTTCATCTCTGTAAAAACTCAGACCTATTCCTTAAATAGACATTATCTATACATCTTTTGATGTTTGACCTGCCTGAACGATTGGATTTTCATAATCCATTATTAATCAAAGCATTGAACAAAATAATCCATCTCTGATAACCCGCGCTGCAGGGTCTATGCTTATTAAAAGTAGCCAAAAAGGGCGATTAACCCGAATGCCCCTGCTGTTGAGGGGTTGAAGTGATAATCATTATCACTAACATGGTGTTATAGCTTGAAAGCTAATGACTCGAGGTAACCCTATGGAATTGCATTCAGGAACATTTAACCCAGACGATTTCGCATGGCGTGGTTTGACGTTAACACCGGCAGCTGCGGCGCACATCCGTGAACTGGTGGCAAAACAACCCGACATGTTGGGCGTGCGTTTAGGTGTGAAACAAACCGGATGCGCGGGATTCGGCTACGTGCTGGACACCGTCCGTGAGCCGGAAAAAGACGATCTGCTGTTTGAAACGGAAGGCGCCAGACTTTATGTGCCGTTACAGGCTATGCCGTTTATCGACGGGACGGAAGTCGATTTCGTTCGCGAAGGATTAAATCAGTTATTTAAATTTCATAACCCGAAAGCCCAGAACGAATGCGGCTGTGGCGAAAGTTTTGGGGTATAGGCGGTACTATGTCTCGTAATACTGAAGCAACTGATGATGTCAACACTTGGGCTGGCGGGCACCTCAATTATAAAGAGGGCTTCTTCACCCAACTGCAAACCGATGAGCTGGCAAAAGGGATCAATGAAGACGTTGTGCGCGCGATTTCGGCAAAACGTAATGAACCCGACTGGATGCTGGAGTTTCGCCTGAATGCCTTTAACGCTTGGCTCACCATGGAAGAGCCGCACTGGCTCAAAGCGCACTACGACAAGCTGAATTATCAGGATTACAGCTATTACTCTGCGCCGTCCTGTGGCAATTGTGATGAAACCTGTGCTTCTGAACCAGGGGCTGTTCAGCAAACGGGGGCGAATGCTTTTTTAAGCAAAGAGGTAGAAGACGCGTTTGCGCAGCTTGGCGTACCGGTCCGTGAAGGAAAAGAGGTAGCGGTTGATGCCATTTTTGACTCGGTGTCGGTGGCGACAACCTACCGTGACAAGCTGGCGGAACAGGGCATTATTTTCTGTTCGTTCGGCGAGGCGATTCATGACCATCCCGAGCTGGTGAAACAGTATCTGGGAACCGTCGTTCCGGGTAATGATAATTTCTTCGCCGCGCTAAATGCCGCAGTGGCATCTGATGGCACCTTTATTTATGTGCCGAAAGGCGTGCGTTGTCCCATGGAACTCTCGACCTACTTCCGGATTAATGCCGAAAAGACCGGGCAGTTTGAACGCACTATTCTGATTGCGGATGAGGGCAGCTACGTCAGTTATATCGAAGGTTGTTCAGCTCCGGTACGCGACAGCTACCAGCTGCATGCGGCGGTAGTGGAAGTCATCATCCACAAAGATGCTGAAGTGAAATACTCGACGGTGCAAAACTGGTTCCCCGGTGATGGTAATACCGGTGGCATTTTGAACTTTGTCACCAAGCGTGCGCTGTGCGAAGGCGAAAACAGCAAAATGTCGTGGACGCAATCGGAAACCGGCTCGGCCATTACCTGGAAATACCCAAGCTGCATCCTGCGCGGCGATAACTCCATCGGCGAATTCTACTCCGTCGCGCTGACCAGCGGACACCAGCAGGCCGATACCGGCACCAAGATGATCCACATTGGCAAGAACACCAAATCGACCATCATCTCGAAAGGGATCTCCGCCGGTCAGAGTCAGAACAGCTATCGCGGCCTGGTAAAAATCATGCCGACCGCCACCAACGCCCGTAACTATACCCAATGCGACTCCATGTTGATCGGGGCGGACTGCGGGGCGCATACCTTCCCGTATGTCGAGTGTCGCAACAACAGCGCCCAACTTGAGCACGAAGCCACGACATCGCGCATTGGTGAAGACCAGCTGTTTTACTGTCTGCAACGCGGCATCAGCGAAGAGGATGCCATTTCGATGATCGTCAACGGTTTCTGTAAAGACGTGTTCTCTGAACTGCCGCTGGAATTTGCCGTGGAAGCGCAAAAACTTCTCGCCATCAGCCTTGAACACAGCGTCGGTTAAAATTTAAGGAAAGCACATGTTAAGCATCAAAGATTTACAGGTCAGTGTCGAAGATAAGGCGATCCTGCGTGGGTTGAGCCTTGAGATTCGCCCAGGGGAAGTCCACGCCATTATGGGGCCGAACGGTTCCGGGAAAAGTACGCTGTCTGCCACGCTCGCCGGACGTGAAGACTACGAAGTCACTGGCGGAACGGTTGAATTTAATGGTAAGGATTTACTGGAACTGTCGCCAGAGGATCGGGCCGGTGAAGGGATCTTTATGGCATTTCAGTATCCGGTAGAAATTCCCGGCGTTAGTAATCAGTTTTTCCTGCAAATGGCGCTGAATGCGGTGCGCAGTTATCGTGGGGAGGAGTCGCTGGACAGGTTCGACTTCCAGGATCTGATGGAAGAAAAAATAGCGCTGCTGAAAATGCCGGAAGACTTACTGACGCGCTCGGTAAACGTCGGTTTCTCTGGCGGTGAGAAAAAGCGGAATGACATTCTGCAAATGGCGGTGCTGGAGCCTCAGCTGTGCATTCTTGATGAATCAGATTCCGGGCTGGATATTGATGCGCTGAAAATCGTCGCCGATGGCGTGAACTCGCTGCGCGACGGGAAACGTTCATTCATTATCGTCACTCACTATCAGCGCATCCTGGACTATATCAAACCCGATTATGTTCACGTTCTCTACCAGGGGCGAATTGTGAAGTCCGGCGATTTCACGCTGGTCAAACAACTGGAGGAGCAAGGATATGGCTGGCTTAGCGAACAGCAGTAACGTGCTGCAACAGTGGCACCATCTGTTTGAGACCCAAGGGGAGACCCGTTCGCACTATGCGCAACAGCATCTGCACCAGATGCTACGTCTGGGGCTGCCAACGCGTAAGCATGAGGACTGGAAATACACGCCGCTGGAGGGATTAACCAACAGCCGGTTCGTTAGCAATATCTCCGCAATAACGCCAGCCCAGTGTGACGCGTTAGCCCCGGCGATTGATGCGGTACGGTTGGTGTTTGTCGACGGGCAATTTTGTCCAACACTCAGCGACAGCGTGGAAGGTAGCGGCTTTGATATTACCGTTAATGATGAGCGTCAGATGTTGCCTGCGGCTATCCAGCCGGAAGTATTCCTGCACCTGACCGAAAGCCTGTCCCGCAGCGTAACGCACATTTTTGTCAAGCGTAACCAGCGACCAGCGAAACCGCTGCTGTTGCTGCACATTACCCAGGGACTGACGGGCGATGAGGTAAATACGGCGCACTATCGCCACCATCTGGAGCTGGCGGAAGGCGCAGAAGCCACCGTTATTGAGCATTATGTCAGTCTCAGCGAGTTTCGTCATTTTACCGGTGCGCGCTTAACGATGAACGTCGCGGCGAATGCGCATTTGCACCACATTAAACTGGCGTTTGAGAATCCACTCAGCCACCACTTTGCCCATAATGATATTCAGTTAAGTGCAGATGCCTCGGCGGTCAGCCAAAGTTTCTTGCTGGGTGATGCAGTGTTACGCCATAACACCAGTACCCAGCTTAATGGCGAAAATACTACGCTGCGCCTTAACAGCCTGGCGATGCCGGTGAAAAATGAAGTCTGCGATACCCGAACCTGGCTTGCGCACAACAAAGGTTATTGCAACAGCCGCCAGTTGCATAAAACGATTGTCAGCGATAAGGGGCGGGCGGTGTTCAATGGCCTGATCAACGTCGCTCAACACGCTATTAAAACCGACGGTCAGATGACCAACAATAATTTACTGCTCGGAAAACTGGCGGAAGTGGACACCAAACCACAGCTTGAAATTTACGCCGATGACGTGAAATGCAGTCACGGGGCGACGGTAGGGCGGATTGACGACGAACAAATGTTCTACCTGCGTTCGCGCGGGATCGGTCAGCAGGATGCTCAACAGATGATTCTCTATGCGTTTGCCGCTGAGCTAACGGAAGCCCTGCGCGACGAAACGCTGAAACAACTGGTACTGGCGCGGATCGCTCACCGCTTGCCGGGAGGCGTAGCATGACATTTCCCATTGAAAAAGTGCGGGCTGATTTTCCGGTCCTGACGCGTGAAGTGAACGGTTTACCGCTGGCTTATCTGGACAGCGCCGCCAGCGCGCAAAAGCCTAATCAGGTGATTGATGCCGAAGCCGAGTTTTATCGTCACGGCTATGCGGCGGTTCACCGTGGTATCCATACGCTAAGCGCGCAGGCCACGGAAAAAATGGAGAATGTGCGCAAGCTCGCCTCGCTGTTTATTAACGCCCGCTCGGCTGAAGAGCTGGTGTTCGTTCGCGGTACCACGGAAGGCATTAACCTGGTGGCGAACAGTTGGGGCAACAGTAATGTCAGGGCTGGCGATAACATCATCATCAGCGAAATGGAGCACCATGCCAATATTGTTCCCTGGCAAATGCTGTGCGCCCGCGTGGGCGCAGAACTGCGGGTCATTCCGCTTAATGCCGATGGCACGTTGCAACTGGAAGTGTTGCCTGCGCTGTTCGATGAGCGTACGCAACTGCTGGCAATTACCCACGTTTCAAACGTACTGGGTACCGAAAACCCGCTGGGTGAGATGATTGCGCTGGCGCATCAATACGGCGCAAAAGTGCTGGTGGATGGCGCACAGGCGGTTATGCATCATCAAGTGGATGTCCAGGCGATGGATTGCGACTTTTATGTTTTCTCCGGACACAAGCTCTACGGGCCAACCGGTATTGGCGTTCTGTATGCCAGAGAGTCGCTGCTGCAGGAAATGCCGCCATGGGAAGGCGGCGGTTCGATGATTGCGACCGTGAGCCTGAGCCAGGGAACCACGTGGGCCAAAGCGCCGTGGCGTTTTGAAGCCGGAACACCTAACACCGGGGGAATTATCGGGCTTGGTGCCGCTATTGAGTATGTTTCAGCGCTGGGGCTTACTGAAATCAGCGAATATGAACAGTTCATGATGCGCTATGCGTTGGAACAGCTGGCGGATGTGCCGGATTTGACGCTTTACGGACCGGATAACCGCCTGGGGGTGATTGCCTTTAACCTCGGCAAACATCACGCCTATGACGTCGGGAGTTTTCTCGATAACTATGGGATCGCCGTGCGGACGGGGCATCACTGCGCTATGCCACTGATGGCCTACTATAACGTTCCCGCCATGTGTCGGGCGTCGATTGCCATGTACAACACCCATGAAGAAGTGGATCGCCTGGTGACAGGTCTCAAGCGTATTCATCACTTACTGGGATAACAGGGAGGCGTTATGGCTGCGCTACCGGATAAAGAAAAGTTGTTGCGTAATTTTCTGCGTTGCGCTAATTGGGAAGAGAAATACCTGTACATCATTGAACTGGGTCAGCGTTTGCCGGAATTAAACGCCGATGAACACTGCCCCGAAAATAGCATTCAGGGATGTCAAAGTCAGGTATGGATCGTAATGCGTCAGAATGCTGAAGGGATTATTGAACTACAGGGCGACAGCGATGCGGCAATTGTGAAAGGGCTTATCGCCGTGGTCTTCATTCTGTATGACCGTATGACGGCCCAGGATATTGTGAATTTTGATGTGCGTCCGTGGTTTGAAAAAATGGCGCTCGCACAGCATCTCACACCATCTCGTTCACAGGGGCTGGAGGCAATGATTCGGGCTATCCGCGCCAAAGCCGCAACTCTTAGCTAAACTGATAAAACACGTCAACGTTCAGACCGACTTGAAAACGTCGTGTAAGGCAACGCTGTGACTCGTAAGCCGGATCTGGCGCTCGCCGCCGTCCGGCAGGAACGCCAGGGGGGTGAGTGAGTATGAAACGCGCGTCTGTTATTACCTTAATGCTAATCGGCGCTTACAGCGCTATTCAGGCCGCATGGGCGGTCGATTATCCGTTGCCCCAGGCGAACAGCCGTCTTGTTGGGCAAAATCAAACTTACACCGTGCAGGAAGGCGATAAAAACCTACAGGCGATTGCCCGTAAGTTTGATACCGCCGCAATGCTGATCCTCGAAGCGAATAATACTATTGCCCCTGTTCCCAAACCCGGAACCCTGATTACTATTCCCTCGCAGCTACTGCTGCCCGATGCGCCACGCGAAGGTATTATTGTGAACCTGGCGGAGCTACGTCTGTATTACTACCCGCCGGGAGAGAATATCGTTCAGGTATTCCCGATCGGTATTGGTTTACAGGGACTGGAAACTCCGGTGATGGAAACCCGAGTAGGGCAAAAAATACCGAATCCAACCTGGACCCCTACAGCAGGCATCCGTAAACGCTCTCTGGAGCGCGGCATCACATTGCCTCCGGTTGTGCCAGCCGGGCCAAATAACCCGTTAGGACGCTTTGCATTGCGTCTGGCGCATGGAAACGGTGAATACCTGATCCATGGCACCAGCGCGCCGGACAGCGTCGGCCTGCGAGTGAGCTCGGGATGTATTCGCATGAACGCGCCGGACATCAAGGCATTGTTTGCTCAGGTTCGAACAGGAACGCCGGTCAGGGTGATTAATGAGCCGATAAAATATTCGATTGAGCCGAACGGCATGCGCTATGTCGAGGTGCATCGGCCGTTGTCGCCCGAAGAGGAACAAAACGTCCAGACTATGCCGTATGTGCTACCAGCTGGTTTTACCCAGTTTAAAGATAACAAAGCGGTGGATAACAACCTGGTGGAACGCGCGTTGTATCGTCGCGCGGGTTATCCGGTCACTGTGACGGCCGGGCAAGCATCGGTTGTTACCAGCGGGAGTGACGTGAAGTCTGCGCAGAATGGTGTGCCGGGAGAGAATGCAGAGGTACGCGCTACGCAATAACAGGGAACGAGAAATTCAGAGCAAAAAAAATGGCGCACAATGTGCGCCATTTTTATTACACAGTTACTATTACTTGCGGTATTTAGTAGCTGCGTTGTCCAGACGCTGGTTAGCGCGAGCTGCGTCATCTTTAGCAGCCTGAACGTCGGAACGCATTGCGTTCACGTCGTTGCTCAGCTGGTCAACTTTAGCGTTCAGAGTCTGAACGTCAGAAGACAGCTGATCGATTTTAGCGTTGCTGGAGCAACCTGCCAGCAGAGTAGAACCCAGGATTACCGCGCCCAGTACCAGTTTAGTACGATTCATTATTAATACCCTCTAGATTGAGTTAATCTCCATGTAGCGTTACAAGTATTACACAAACTTTTTTATGTTGAGAATATTTTTTTGATGGGAATGCACTTATTTTTGATCGTTCGCTCAAAGAAGCATCGAATTGTGCAAAAACGGCTAAAAAACCGAGTGAAAACAGAAAGCTTCCATCGGATTCATCTTAGATAATCACGGATTGGATAGTGAAATCCGATTTGATTTTTTATTAATTGTGGCTATCGATAAAATAAAAAAAGCGCCACGAGGGCGCTTTTTTAAGCAAATTAATTCGCGGTGGAATTATTACAGTACGTGAACGGATGCAGTGTTGGTCGTGCCGCTTGGAACCAGCGCGCCAGAAACCATAACCACAACGTCACCTTTCTGCGCCAGACCGCTCTCCAGAGCAACTTCTTTGCCCAGACGGTAGAAATCATCGGTAGAGCTGATTTCTTTGACAACCTGAGCCACAACGCCTTTGCTCAGCACCAGCTGACGCGCGGTAGTTTCGTTGGTGGTCAGCGCCAGGATGGTGGCATCCGGGAAGTATTTACGCACTGCACGAGCAGATTTACCGCCCTGGGTTGCAACCACGATCAGCGGAGCATCCAGTTTTTCTGCAGTTTCAACCGCGCCACGGCAAACGGCTTCGGTGATGCGCAGTTTACGGCTGTCGTTGTTGAAATCCAGACGGCTGGTCATTACACGGTCGGTACGTTCGCAGATGGTCGCCATGATGGTGACCGCTTCCAGCGGGTATTTACCTTTTGCGGATTCGCCAGACAGCATGACTGCATCAGTGCCGTCGAGGATGGCGTTAGCTACGTCGCCAGCTTCAGCGCGGGTAGGGCGCGGATTTTTGATCATGGAGTCCAGCATCTGGGTCGCAGTGATAACGACTTTACGTGCGCGGATACATTTCTCGATGATCATCTTCTGCGCGAAGATAACTTCTTCAACCGGGATCTCAACGCCCATGTCGCCACGAGCAACCATGATGCCGTCAGAGGCTTCGAGGATTTCGTCGAAGTTGTTCAGGCCTTCCTGGTTTTCGATTTTGGAGATGATCTGGATGTTTTCGCCGCCGTGCGCCTTCAGGTGCTCGCGGATTTCAACCACGTCAGAACGTTTACGGATAAAGGATGCCGCAACGAAGTCAACGCCCTGTTCGCAACCGAAAATCAGGTCCTGTTTGTCTTTTTCAGCCAGTGCTGGCAGCGCGATAGAAACGCCCGGCAGGTTAACGCCTTTGTTTTCGCCCAGGTCGCCGTTGTTCAGCACCTTACAGATAACTTTGTTACCTTCGATAGCGGTAACTTCCATGCCGATCAGGCCGTCGTCAACCAGTACAGTGTTGCCAACGGACAAGTCTTTCGTGAAGCCTTCATAAGTCACAGCAACGATTTCGCTGTTGCCGACAACGGATTTGTCGGTGGTGAAGGTGAAGGTCTGGCCTGCTTTCAGAGAAACGTCGTTGCCGCCTTCCAGTTTAATGGTACGAATTTCCGGACCTTTGGTGTCGAGCAGAATGGCAGCTTTTTTGCCGGTTTTGCTCATCACGTTGCGCAAATTCTTGATGCGCTGACCGTGTTCTGCGTAATCGCCATGAGAGAAGTTCAGACGCATGACGTTCATGCCCGCGTCCAGCATTTTGGTTAACATCTCTTCGGATTCGGTTTTCGGACCGATGGTGCAAACAATTTTCGTCTTTTTCATGACAGTCTTAGTCTTTAAGTTGAGAAGGATTGGGAAATCTGGCTCCCATCGCGCACGGACGGGAAGCTAAACCTGAGTTACGAAAGTGGTGATGTCTCGCTCTAAGGATAGGTGACATCGAAAGAGCGTGCAGAGGAATATGTGCTTGCGTTTCAGCCCAACGGGAAGGTGAGTTTTGTAGTCGTTGAGTTTTACAGGTCAATGTGCTGAAACCATTCAAGAGACAATTGGCGCGCATTATACGCTGAATTTTATCTAAAAGGAAAATGGAAACGCTGTTTCAAAACACTTCTGTGCAGTTTGACAAAAAATATTCATTAATTTGTTCATCGGTATGGATAAAGGCGTTGAGCACAGAAGTAATTTGTTGCGCAACAAACTGCGTTTGCCGTCCCAAATAAGCAGATTTATACGGGTGTTTTCAATGTTGAGAACATATTCCTAAAAATTATATCAAATACGTTTTAATTCATTCTAAAAGCCAATTTCACTCATTACACTCGTTTGGACATCCATACTGCTAAACAGCTAAAGGCGCTAGCAGGATAACTAAAACAGCAGCGGATACCCAAACGACATGATTGTCCTGAAAAATATTTCAAAAGTGTTTACGCCAGGCAGGCTTGCTATTACCGCTGTCGATAACGTCAATCTGACGGTTGAGCAGGGGCAGATTTACGGAATTATTGGTTACAGTGGGGCGGGTAAGAGCACCTTAATTCGCTTGCTTAATGGTCTGGAAAAGCCGACCTCGGGCAGTGTGACGATTAACGGCCACGATATCTCTGCCGCCCGCGGAGAATCTCTGCGCCAGGCGCGACTGAAAATCAGTATGGTGTTCCAGCATTTCAACTTACTGTGGTCGCGCACGGTTAGCGAAAATATTGCTTTCTCTATGCAAATCGCGGGGGCGCCAAAGGCGTCCATCAAAGCGCGGGTTGCCGAACTGATTACGCTGGTTGGGTTGAGTGGTCGCGAGAATGCTTATCCGTCCCAGCTCAGCGGCGGACAAAAACAGCGGGTGGGCATTGCCCGCGCACTGGCGAACAACCCTGACGTACTGCTGTGCGACGAAGCCACCTCCGCGCTGGATCCGCAAACCACCGATCAGATCCTTGATTTACTGCTCGATATTAATCGTCGCTTCAAATTAACCATTGTGTTGATCACCCATGAAATGCACGTGGTTCGCAAAATCTGCGACCGTGTGGCGGTGATGGAGAACGGCAAAGTCGTTGAAGAAGGTGACGTGCTCAGCGTCTTTACCCATCCGCAACAGCCGATTACCCGACAATTCGTTCGTCAGGTGAGCCAATACGCCGAAGAAGACGAGTTCAACCCACAACTGGCAAGCGAACTGGGCGGCGTGGTGATCAAGCTAACGTTTACCGGGCAACGCACCCACCGTCCTGTGGTCGGAGAATTGACCCTGCGCTACGGCCTGCCGTTTAACATTTTGCACGGCAAGATGACGCAAACCGCACACGGCGTGTTTGGTCAGCTATGGGTGCACGTTGTGGCTACCGGAGAGCAACTGAGCAATATTCTGGCCGACCTGCGCCATAGCGACATTGAAGGTGAGGTGATTCAACATGGCTGAAGAACTGTTCCCCCATCTGAAATGGGATCAATTATTCGCAGCAACGCAGGAAACGCTCTATATGACAGCGCTTTCTGGCGTGGCGACCTTTGTTCTTGGCGTCGCCCTTGGCCTGGCGCTGTTTCTGACCGCACGCGGTGCATTGTTCCAAAACCGCGCCGTGTATAGCGCGATTTCGCTGGTGGTGAATATCTTCCGTTCGATCCCGTTCATCATTTTGATCGTGCTGCTGATCCCGTTTACCAAAGCGATGGTTGGCACCATTCTCGGCGCCAATGCTGCATTGCCTGCGCTGATCGTGGGGGCCGCGCCGTTTTATGCGCGTCTGGTCGAAATTGCCCTGCGTGAAGTCGATAAAGGCGTTATTGAAGCGACACGTTCGATGGGCGCGCGTCTGAGTACGCTTATTTTTCGGGTTTTACTGCCGGAATCTTCTCCCGCTCTGGTGTCCGGGATCACCGTGACGCTGATTGCGCTGGTCAGCTACAGCGCGATGGCGGGAGTCATTGGTGCCGGGGGTTTAGGGAATTTGGCCTATCTGGAAGGATTCCAGCGCAACCACAGCGACGTCACGCTGGTGGCGACGGTGACGATTCTGCTCATCGTCTTCATCATCCAGCTTTGCGGCGATGTGATCACCTCTCTGTTAGATAAACGCTAATAAAATACGGATACCATTATCATGAAAAAATCACTGACATTACTCGCCGCAGCAACCTTAAGCGCCCTTAGTTTCGCCTCCTGGGCTGATACGCTAACCGTTGGCGCATCAAACGTACCGCATGCGGAGATCCTTGAGCAGGCCAAACCGATTCTGGCAAAGCAGGGGATCGACCTGGAAATTAAACCGTTCCAGGATTACATCCTGCCGAATACCGCGCTGGCTGGCCGTGAGATTGACGCTAACTACTTCCAGCATATTCCGTATCTGAACAGCGTGATTAAAGATCATGCAGGCGATAAAACCTACGACTTCGTCAGCGCCGGAGCGATCCACATTGAGCCGATTGGTATCTATTCGAAGAAGGTGAAATCACTTAAAGATCTGCCGGAAGGTGGTAAGGTGATCATGCGCGATGCGGTATCTGAGGAAGGCCGTATTCTGTCGATTTTCGAAAAAGAGGGTGTGATCAAGCTGAAGCCGGGGGTGGATAAAGTTACCGCGCGCATTAGCGACATCGTGGAAAACCCGAAAAAACTGAAGTTCCTGCCTAACGTGGAAGCGGCGCTGTTACCGCAGATGTACAACAACGACGAAGGCGATGCGGTGGTGATTAACGCGAACTATGCTATCGATGCGGGGCTGGATCCGGTGAAAGATCCGATTGCCGTCGAAAGCGGTGAAAACAACCCGTATGCCAACATCATTACCGTACATCGTGGCGATGAGAAGAAAAAGGATATTGTGGCGCTGGTAGACGTACTGCATTCAAAAGAGATTCAGGACTGGATCCGCACGAAATACAAAGGCGCGGTGATCCCGGTAAATAACTGATCCGCTTCTTGCCTTATCCGGCCTACAACGTCCTGTAGGCCGGATAAAACGCGTTAGTGTTGCCACCCGACGCGAAAGTTACACTCGCTCAATTCTTGCCGGCAGCCCCTGGCGTACCGCCGCACCCGACACCCAGTCAAGCCAGGTATTGGTTACCTGCCGGGTAGGATCCGCAAAGCCAAGATCGTTAAGATTAATTCCCGACCTTATCTGCGCGTCAAATGGCATCGGCTCGCCGTCGAGCGTATGCTGCGCCGCGCCCATTTCTTTATGTCCATAGCCATGTTCAATGGCGATAACTCCCGGCATCACGCCATGCAGCAGGCTTATTTGCGCCAGTGCCTGACCGCCAGGCGTGGTGATACGTACCGTATCACCATGTGCTAAACCGTACCGCTTACCGTCATACGGGTTGAGCGCCACCAGATTAACCGGCTTCAGATGATGCAGGCGCGGGATCACCGCCGTGGCGCTGGACATGGTATTGGATTTAAAGGAGATCAATTTCAGTGGCCATTCTTGTTCCGGGAACAACTCCTCGACCATACGTCCATCCGACAGGCGAGAAGGATACCAGGCCGGGCAGCCGCTGTAGCGTTCTCCGGTTATCGCATGGCGGTGCGCGGCGACATTCGCATTCCAGATTTGCAACGGTTTTTCCCACGCATTGCCGACGCGATTCTCCACCCGGCCACTGCTGGCTGGAGCGAAACGCCCACCGCGTGAATATACAAATGCCACCCGGCTGGCTTCATCGGCTTTCAGCGTTTGCGTTATCACCGGCATGATCCGTTGCACCCCGGTCAAGGCAATGTCTTCCGGCTGTGCTTCCGGGACCGGTGCTTTGCCCATAAACGCAATATTGGCGGCGAGGCGCAGATAATAATCTTCCGCTCGATTTAACGGATACTGATTGCCTTGCGAGTCGGTAATCGCATTATCACCAAAACCAGGCAAGCCAATGCGTTTCGCTACCGCAATACAGAAAGATTCCATTGAAGCCGGTTGACCGTCAGTGGTACTACTGGTTGCGGCTCTGACCACGGGCCAGCGAGCGGTGGTGGCTTTGCTGGCGACGCCCGCCCACGGGGCGCTGAATCCCCAGCTTTCGAAGTTATGGGTATCCGGCACGATGTAATCTGCCAGCGCTGTGGTTTCGTTCATAAAGGCATCAATGGCGATAAATAACGGCAAACGCGCAGGATCTTTAAGCTTCTCCTCCGCCACTCCGCGTAACCCAGCGATGCCGTAAAACGGGTTGGTCATGTTGGAGATCCAGGCTTTTAGCGGATAAGGGTAGCCTTCGAGTGCCGAGACAAGAAGCTCAGTAAGTTGACCTGCCACAAACGGATACCACGGGGCTTTTGCCGGGAAGGGTGATTGGCCGGCGGCCACTTTATTGCGATACTCTTCGGAAGACTCATACGCGGTTTTACTGCGTGCGATGCTTAATCCCTTTGGTTTAATCTTCCCGGCGAAACTGTCCATGTTGTAGCGTGGTCCATCGGTGGCGCCATTGAACTTACCGCCGCCGACAAACACGCCGCCTTCAAGACTCAGGTTGCCAATCAGCGCATTGAGCATCATTACCGACCAGGCGTTATAAAATCCATTGCCTGCCATCATTCCGCCGTGAGCGATCACCGCCGCTTTACGTCCGTGGCGGGTAAACGCGTCGGCCAGGGTGCCAATGTCTGCTTCAGACACGCCGCACTGCTGGCTGTATTGCGCGAGCGTTAGTTTTTCGGCGGATTCTTTCAGGCACTGGAGGCTGCTTTTTACCGTTACTGTCTGACCGTCTGCCAGCGTAACTTCGCGGATGACAAACAACTGCGCGCGTGGGCAACCGCTGGCAGCGACAATATCGCCGGCCTCGTTAACGACCACCGGCTCCTGGGCGGCGTTTGCGTTCAGATGCGCGAGGGTTAAATGCTGTCCGGCAAGATTTGGGATCTCATCGGTAATCACCAGATGCGTGGCGTTGCTCCAGCTTTTTTCTCCGGCCTGCTGCATGGCCTGCACGCCGGGAATGGCGAGATAATCGGCGTTATAGCGTTGTTTTTCGATTATCCAGCGGATCATACCCATCGCCAGCGCGGAGTCGCTTCCCGGACGCACGGGCTGCCAGCGGCCGCGATCGTCAGCCAGTACCGTGGTTAATGGCAGGGCTGGCGCTACCACCACATAGCGGAAGTCGTCGCGTAAACGGGCGCTGGCGAGCTGGCGAGCCTGGCGCTTAAACGGGTTACCGGATTGCGCTGGAGAGGTTCCCATAAACAGCGCGAACTCGACATTATCCCAATCGGGTTTCACGTGGGTGTTTTTATCCAGATCCCCCATTAGCGCACCAGAACCGGCTCGATAGGCCAGGCCGCAGTAAGCGCCATGTGCGCCGAAGTTTTTACTGCCGAAACTGTTCAGCGCGAAGCGACGTAAAAACGTATCACGTCCTTCATCGCTGGTATTGGTGACCAGCAACTGATTGGATTTTGGCCCAAAGCTGGGATGTCTGGCATCAAGCGGTGTATGGGGATCGTGAATAGCCCGCAGGCCGTCAACATGGCCCTCACCAAACAGATCGCCGCCTTCCACCACTTCTTTGATCAATTGTTCGAAGCTGATGCGCTGCCATTTTCCCTCACCGCGTTTGCCAACGCGTTTCATGGGCTGCAGAATGCGCAGTGGACTGTACAAACCTTCAAGTAATGTTGCGCCACGAGCGCAGGCGGTGGAGCGCGCGTCCAGACCCGACTCGCCCGCCAGTTGCGCCATTGCCGTGGCAAAGGGAACCGAGGCGTCAATATGGTGCTCGTGAGATAATGGATGATAAGGGTTACCGGCAATGCGCAGCACTTTGCCTTGCTCACTATCAACGCGTACCCGCACACCGCACTGTGTCCAGCAGCCAAAGCACTGCGTCATTGAGATCACCTGCTGCGGATTTTGCTGCCATTGCGGCCGGGCATTGGCTTCAGGGATGAGCGCATTACCAAAGATGCGGTCGCGGGTAATTTTACCAGAGGTACCGTCCAACAAACCGTCCAGCGCGCGCTTTGCTACATCCCGATAACTCAGACCAAACGTCACCATGCCACCTACAGCAAGACCGACTTTAAGCCACTGACGACGGGTTAAATTAGCCATGTTGCATTCTCCTTGCGATCGCGTTCAGGGCTTCACGAACAATAATAATCAGTGCTATCCACAGGCCGAAGGTGCCCACAATGGCCAGCCAGCCATCGGTACCGCCGGGCAGGGTGTAAGGATTAAACTGGGCGTTAAATTTCGGTACGGTCTGTACCTGGATGAGTAACGTCCAGCGCATCAGCCAGCACAACGCCATGGCGCTAAACGCCAGTAATATGTGCAGCGGCCGCGATAATGGAAAACGCAGCACCAGCCCGCAAAGGCCAAGCGAGATAAGCCATAGCGCAACCCAGCCGATGGCGTAGTGCCGTGCCGAAGAGGCGACATCCAGCCACTGGCGGATTGCTGAACCGGATAGCGTATTACTGCTCACCCAAATTGCCACCACGATAGCCAGCGCGCTCAAGGCGACAATTTGTCCCCACGCCAGTTTGCGCAGCAAAGATCCTTCACTTTTTGTTGCAGCGATGAGCAAGGCGAGGAACGTTTGCAGCGCGCTGAGGAACATTGCAACCGGAAAGGCGTAGCTGAACCAGACGGGACGCGCCTGCACCACCGACACTTCGCGACCGGTGTAAACCAGTAGTCCGATAGCAGACAAGGCGCTACCGACGGCCAACCATTTAGTTACACTGTAACTTTTAAGTGTTAACTGCTTAACGTGCTGTGCCAGAAACCACAGGCCCAGGAAGCCGGTAAACAGCGGTAAAAACAGTGCGCCCCATGGCATCCAGGACCATGGCGTCGGATAAGCATAAAAATGCCAGACGCGGGCGGTTTGGTGTAAATCAGCGGTCAGCGCCAACGGGGCGGTTATTGCACAGGTCAGGGCGATTAACAGCGTCAGGTTTTCCAGTTCTGCCGTCTTCTGTTTACGCCAGTGCAGCACGCAGGCGAACAGCGCGGCGCAGGCGGCAATACCGATGAAAAAGAAATACTGTACGGCCCAGGGTAACCAGCTTACATGCTGTGGATGGGCCAGAACCTCTTCGATAATCAGTGAATGGTTCATTTAAACCTCCTGCCAGAGAGCGGGTTGAGCACGTCCCATTAACGGGGTGACAAACGCTTCATCCAGACCCAGATAAAACACGTGCGGTGATGTTCCGCTTTCGGGTTTCAGCACCTTGATGGCCTCATGGTGTTCGTGCAGCATTTGAGAAATCCGGCTGTGCGGATCTTTGATATCGCCAATGATACGCGCGCCGCCGACGCAGGATTCTACGCAGGCCGGGAGCAGGCCCGCTTCCAGGCGGTGTACGCAAAAAGTGCATTTATCGGCGGTTTGCGTTTCGTGGTTGATGAACCGCGCATCATATGGACAGGCCTGCACGCAGTAAGCGCAACCCACGCAGCGGGTGTTGTCGACGACTACGATGCCGTCTTCGCGTTGGAAGGTGGCCTGCACCGGACAAACGGGTACGCAAGGTGGATTATCGCAATGGTTGCACAGGCGCGGCAGCAGGACGTTGGTGACGCTTTGCTGGCCTGTCAACTGCACCTGATACTGGTTAACGAGGGTTCTGAAATCCCCCTGCGGCGTCTGGTTCTCAATGGCGCAACTGACGGTACAGGCCTGGCAGCCAATACAGCGTCGCAGGTCAATCAGCATGGCGTAGCGATGCTTGAGTGAGCCTTCATGGCGTTCAGGCGAGAAGGGGAATTGCGCCTGAGCCAGCGGAACCAGTGAAGCGCCAGCGGTCAGGACGCCCAGTTGCTGGAGAAACTGCCGTTTACTGCTGTCCATATTTTCTCCCGTCACGGTTCAACAACGAAACATTGGTCACGCCGTTGATTTGAGTGTGATGAATAAAGAATTCCAATGATTTACAGTGTAAAAATCGTGACGGGGGGTACTCTATTGTGGTTAACCACATACCCGGCTTGTTGTTGATCTAAAACAACATAATTGACAGGGATAATTGAGTGGGACGCAACGTAGTAAGATGCCTGACGGTGCTGGCGTCGCTGTGGATGCTAAGCGGCACGGTTGCGGCGCAGACATGGAACATTGGCGTGTTGGCAATGCGTGGGGAGATCTCCACACGTCAGCACTGGCAGCCGTTGGAAACCCTGTTGAATCAGCAAATTCCCGGTGAGCAGTTTCATATACAACCGTTGGACCTACGGCAGATGCAGGAGGCAGTGAATCGTGGCACGGTACAGTTTGTGGTCACCAATCCGGCGCAGTTTGTACAGCTAAACAGCCGTTCTGCGTTACGCTGGCTGGCGTCGTTACGTTCTACCCGTGGAGGCAAAGCCGCCAGTAACGTGATTGGCAGCGCGATTCTCGTCAGGCGCGATAGTGGGATCGCTTCCGCGCATGATCTGATCGGTAAAACGGTTGGCGCCATTGATGCTCAGGCTTTTGGCGGCTATTTGTTGGGGTATAAAGCACTTAGCGATGCCGGTCTGCGCCCGGAACGCGATTTACGCCTGACGTTTACCGGTTTTCCTGCCGATGCCTTACTCTATCTATTACGCGAAAAAGCCGTGCAGGCGGTGATTGTGCCGGTGTGTCTGCTGGAAAACATGGATGAGGAAGGGCTCATTCATAAAACGGACTTTAGGGCTGTACTCAACCATCCCACCTCGATTCCCTGTTTAACCAGTACGCCACTGTATCCTGACTGGTCGTTTGCGGCACTGCCTGCAGTGAGCGACGAGTTGGCCGATCGCGTCACACGGGTGCTGTTCAATGCGCCGCAGAATGCAACGTTTCGCTGGGGGGCGCCTGCCTCGACACGCGAGGTAGAAGCGTTGCTGCGTGATGTCCGCCAGCATCCGCAGCAGCGCCAGCTTTGGCTGGACGTCAAAAGTTGGTTTATCCAGCACCGGCTCGCTATGGGGGCTGTGGCCGTTGTGCTGTTGCTGCTGACGCTCAATTATATCTGGGTGATGCTGCTGGTTCGTCGTCGCGGCAGGCAACTGGAGCGGAACAGCATTCTGCTGCGCAAACAAGAACAGGCGCTGGAAACCGCTCGCCAAATGAGTGTACTTGGCGAGATGACCTCCGGGTTTGCCCACGAACTCAATCAGCCGCTGTCGGCTATCCGCCATTATGCGCAGGGCTGTTTGATCCGCCTGCGCGGTCAGGATAAGCAGCATCCGTTATTACCTGCGCTGGAGAACATTGATGCCCAGGCGCAGCGGGGGGCTGACACATTGCACAATCTGCGCCAGTGGGTCAGTCAGGCGCAGGGTAATCCGGTGATGACCGATGACTGGCGAGCCGTCAACGTGCATGATGCTATTCATCACGTCTGGCAATTATTGCGTATGCCCCAGCAATTTCCGGGGGTAGCGCTACAAGCTCAGGTAAATAAGACGTTAACGCTAACGCTGCCGAGCGTTCTGCTTGAGCAGGTGCTGGCCAATCTGGTGCTTAATGCGGCCCAGGCAGGGGCAACCACGGTGTGGTTCAGCGCCCAGCGTGAGGAGGGGGATGTGCGTATTTGGGTGCAGGATAACGCTGGCGGTATTGATGAGGCACAGTTGTACCAGGCTTTTCAGCCGTTTATGACCACCCGTAAAGAGGGCATGGGGCTGGGATTAGCCATTTGTCAGCGGCTGGTGCGTTACGCGAATGGAGAGATTGGGATCAAAAATCATCAGGCTCCTGATGAAAAAGCGGGCGTGGTGGTGACATTACATTTTAAGCAAAACCGGGAGGGAGGCCGTAGTGGCAATAATTCATCTGCTGGATGACGACATTGCCGTCACTCAGGCCTGTGCGTTTTTACTGGAAAGCCTGGGATACGAGGTATGTTGTTGGGATCAAGGCGAAACATTCCTCGCTGAGGCAAACCTGTATCAGGTCGGCGTACTGTTGCTGGATATGCGTATGCCGGTAATGGATGGGCGCGCTGTGCATGAAGCGATGCGCCAACGAGAAAGTTCGTTGGCAGTGGTGTTCCTTACCGGGCATGGCGATGTGCCGATGGCGGTTGAACAAATGAAACGTGGCGCGGTCGATTTTTTGCAAAAGCCGGTGTCCGCCGAGCCGCTTCAGGCGGCGTTAGAGCATGCGTTGCAGATTTCTCACGCCGCCTTCTCGCGACAAGAGATCGTGGCCTGCTATCAGATGCTCACGCCAAAGGAACGAGAGTTGGCGCAACTGGTAGCAAAAGGGTTAATGAATCGGGAAATTGCTGACGCCATGAATATTGCGGTGCGTACGGTTGAAGTTCATCGCGCGCGGGTGATGGAAAAAATGCAGGCGCGGAGCCTTGCTGAGTTGGTAAACCGACTACAGCGGATCCAGTAGATTTATGACATTTGTTTGATTTTCATTGAATTTTGTCTAATTAGCCAGAGTGATATATGCTGTTGGTTTGAGTTAATGACGAGCGGGCAAATATGGGAAATCAGACCAAAGACGACGAGTTGTACCGTGAAATGTGCAGAGTAGTCGGTAAAGTAGTACTGGAAATGCGCGATCTGGGACAAGAGCCAAAGCATATCGTCATTGCAGGTGTGCTGAGAACCACCCTCGCCAACCAGCGTGTAAAGCGCAGTGAGCTAGAAAAACAAGCCATTGAGACCGTAATTAAAGCATTGGCCGGATAATCCATCAAAAGAGGAGGGTAGTTTCTTGCGCCATCCTCTTATTCTCGTCACGTTATTCTATCAATATATATAATTCAGGACTGCAATTAAAGAATTGCATCGTTGTATATTTTGTTGTATATCGATTGATATATAAAAATATATATGCGAGTAGAGTCACAAATATTTGCAAGCCATATGAAATGTTATTTCAACTTATCTTAATGATAATAAATCTCACTCCGCATTAATTATTTCCCTTCCGTTTTTTAATTGATGACGATCAAAACGACGATCCCTAAATAACCACATTATCTTTGTGCCTAACCCTAAAGGATTAGATTCATTCAGTTTAACCACCGTCATTTATACGATCAGGTTAGGGCAAATATTCACGTGTTGTTGGCAACATTAATGGCCGAATCGGCCGATCTGCGTGCAAAAATTAGCCTGGATGTGTTGCTGCCACTGCGTTTGCGAAGAGGATGCGAAATAAATGAACCAGGTTGATCGTCCATTTTTAGATTGTGGTTTAACGCGGCTGGAATTTTTACGTATATCCGGAAAGGGTCTGGCAGGACTGACCATTGCACCCGCGTTGTTATCACTTTTTGGTTGTAAGCAGGAAGATATCGACAGCGGTACAGTTGGCCTTATCAATACGCCGAAAGGGGTGCTGGTAACGCAGCGAGCACGCTGCACCGGTTGTCATCGCTGCGAAATTTCCTGTACCAATTATAACGATGGGGCCGTTGGCACCTTCTTTTCCCGCATCAAAATTCATCGTAATTACTTCTTTGGCGATGATGGCGTCGGGTCCGGTGGCGGACTGTATGGTGATTTAAACTATACCGCGGATACCTGCCGCCAATGCAAAGATCCGCAATGCATGAAGGTCTGCCCAATTGGCGCCATTACCTGGAAGCAGGAAGACGGCTGTATTGCCGTAGACCACAAACGTTGCATTGGCTGTAGCGCTTGTACCACAGCCTGCCCGTGGATGATGGCGACCGTTAACACAGAAACGAAAAAATCCTCAAAATGTGTGTTATGCGGGGAATGCGCCAATGCTTGTCCTACTGGGGCATTAAAAATTATCGAGTGGAAAGATATTACCGTTTGATAGAGGGCAGGCATGCCTGATACGCGTCATTAATTGCCAAAAATAGCGCAGTTTTGAATAAAAAACTGCCTGACGGGTATATCTATTAAACCTTCTTGCAAAGGAAAACATGATGGCTAATGGTTGGACAGGTAATATTTTACGGATCAATCTCACCACGGGTAATATCACCCATGAAGATTCCAGTAAATTTAAGAAATTTATCGGTGGGATGGGCTTTGGGTATAAAATTATGTACGACGAAGTCCCGCCAGGCACCATGCCTTTTGATGAAGGGAATAAGCTGGTTTTCGCCACCGGGCCATTAACCGGCTCGGGCGCACCCTGTAGCTCCCGCGTCAATATCACCTCCTTGTCAACATTTACCAAAGGTAATTTAGTCGTAGATGCCCACATGGGCGGTTTCTTTGCCGCACAGATGAAATTTGCCGGTTACGACGCCATTATTATCGAAGGTAAGTCCGCGTCACCTGTTTGGATCAATATTAAAGACGATAAGGTCAGCATCGAAAAAGCCGATTTCCTGTGGGGCAAGGGCACGCGCGCCACAACCGAAGAGATTTGCCGCATTACCAGCCCTGAGACTTGCGTCGCCGCGATTGGCCAGGCGGGGGAAAATCTGGTACCGCTCTCCTGCATGATCAACAGCCGCAACCACAGCGGAGGCGCCGGTACTGGCGCGGTGATGGGCTCGAAAAATCTGAAGGCTATTGCGGTAGAAGGGACCAAAGGGGTCAATATCGCCGACCGCAAAGAGATGAAGCGGCTCAATGACTATATGATGACCGAGCTTATCGGCGCCAACAACAACCACGTTGTACCGAGCACCCCGCAGGCCTGGGCAGAATACTCTTCGCCAAACTCGCGCTGGACGGCCCGCAAGGGACTGTTCTGGGGAGCGGCGGAAGGCGGGCCAATCGAAACGGGTGAAATCCCGCCGGGTAACCAGAATACCGTCGGTTTCCGTACCTATAAATCCGTGTTCGATCTCGGACCTGCCGCTGAGAAATACACGGTAAAAATGAGCGGCTGCCATTCATGCCCCATTCGTTGTATGTCACAGCTCAATGTTCCGCGGGTGAAAGATTTTGGCGTACCGAGTACCGGTGGCAACACCTGCGTGGCGAACTTTGTGCACACCACCATTTTCCCCAATGGCCCGAAAGATTTTGACGATAAAGACGATGGGCGGGTGGTGGGAAACCTGATTGGTCTGAACCTGTTCGACGATTATGGCATCTGGTGTAACTACGGGCAGTTGCACCGTGATTTTACTTATTGCTACTCGAAAGGTGTTTTTAAGCGCGTACTGCCGGCGGAAGAGTATGCGGAGATCCGCTGGGATCAACTGGAAGCTGGCGATCCTAATTTTATTAAGGATTTTTACTATCGGCTGGCGCATCGCGTGGGGGAACTCAGCCACCTTGCGGACGGATCATATGCCATTGCTGAACGCTGGGATTTGGGCGAAGAGTACTGGGGTTATGCCAAAAACAAACTGTGGTCGCCGTTTGGTTTTCCTGTCCACCACGCTAACGAGGCTTCAGCACAGGTTGGGGCGATCACCAACTGTATGTTTAACCGTGACTGCATGACGCATACCCATATTAACTTCATCGGTTCCGGTTTGCCGCTGAAATTACAGCGCGAAGTGGCGGGCGAACTGTTTGGTTCGCAGGATGCATACGACGAAACCAAAAACTACACCCCGATCAATGCCGCGAAGATCAAATATGCCAAATGGACGTTGCTGAAAGTCTGTTTGCATAACGCGGTCACGCTATGCAACTGGGTCTGGCCGATGACGGTTTCGCCGCTCAAGAGCCGTAATTATCGCGGAGATTTGGATCTGGAAGCGAAATTCTTCCAGGCAGTTACTGGCGATGAAACCACGCAGGCGAGTCTGGATCTGGCCGCTGAACGTATCTTTACCCTGCATCGCGCCTATACGGTCAAACTGATGCAAACCAAAGATATGCGCAATGAGCATGATCTCATCTGCTCCTGGGTGTTTGATAAAGATCCGAAGATCCCGGTCTTCACCGAGGGGACCGACAAGATGGACCGGGAGGACATGCGCCTGTCACTGACGATGTTCTATCAGGAAATGGGCTGGGATCCGGAGCTGGGCTGCCCTACGCGCGAAACGCTGAATCGACTAGGACTTGAGGATGTGGCAGCCGATCTGGCGGCACAAGATCTGTTGCCAGCGTAAGGAACGCGAGATGACTAACGTGAGCAACGTTCAGGCACCCATTGAGGCGTTTCCTGATGAGGTAGATAGCCAAAAGAGACACTGGCTGCAGGCGCTACAGCTGCCTGCAGAACAGGTGAACGCGACGCAGGTTCAGGAACCTGCCAGCCCGGAGTCGATAGTGGCGGAGTTTATCCGCCAGCATTCAGCAGCGGGTCAATTGGTGGCACGCAGTGCCTTCCTGCAGCCACCGTATTCGGTTCCTGAAACCGACCTTACCGTGTTGCTGGATACCCTGTGTCACGGTGCGAATGGGGCGGATATTACCTGTGTGCACGGCGCTGAAGAGGCATATTTCTTTTCAACGCAAACCATGACGGCAAACTACGCCAGCATGTGTGTGCAGGTGGTGGAAAACGACATCTGTCGCGCGATTGCCGAGGCGGTACGCTTCGACTGTCAAACGTATCCGCGCCCCTATAAGGTCGCGATGTTGACGCAACCGCCGTATAGCTTTGAATCTCAGCAGGTTGCAGCGGCGCTCTCGGCAATGGAAACGCACCCGGATTACGCAGATATACGCACTGTGGAATCGTCAAATGCGGAACCTTATTTGTTTAGCGAACGTTTTATGAGTTATGGCAAAGCGTACGGCCTGTGCGAATGGTTTGAGGTTGAGCAGTATCAGAACCCCTGAATTCTTCAGGTTGATGTCATGGAATGTGTGGACGACCACTGTCACAGCATTAGAGGATAACCCGATGTCCTTCACCCGACGTAAATTTGTCATTGGCATGGGGACGGTGATTTTTTTTACCGGCCCAGGTCAAAGTTTGTTAGCAAGTCCCAGGAGCACTAAAGGCGTTCGTTATGTCATGATCCACGACGAATCTCTGTGTAACGGCTGTAATATTTGCGCCCGCGCATGCAGGAAAACCAATCATGTTCCTGACCAGGGCAGCCGTTTGTCGATAGCGCATATTCCGGTTTCGGATAACGACAACGAAACGCTGTATCACTATTTTCGTCAGTCCTGCCAGCATTGTGATGATGCGCCCTGTATCGAGGTCTGTCCAACCGGCGCCTCCTGGCGAGATGAGAATGGCATTGTGCGGGTAGATACGTCTTCGTGTATCGGCTGCAGTTACTGCATAGGCGCGTGCCCTTATCAGGTACGCTATCTCAATCCGCGCACCAAAGTGGCTGATAAATGCGACTTTTGCGCTGAATCACGTCTGGCGAAAGGTTTCCCTCCGATCTGTGTTAACGCCTGCCCGGAACACGCGCTGATTTTTGGTCGTGAAGATAGCCCGGAGATTCAGACCTGGCTGCGGGAAAACAAGTATTACGAGTATCAACTTGCAGGCGCCGGGAAACCCCATCTGTATCGTCGGTTCGGTCAACATTTGATTAAAAAGGAAAATGTATGAACGCGTCGCAGAATGCCGAACAGTTTCACGCCCAGCTTGCGCAATATGTCCCTATGTTTTCACCTGACTACTGGCCTGTGTGGTTGGTCATCGCCGGATTAATGCTGGTGGGAATGTGGCTGGTGCTGGCGCTACACGCCATGCTGCGCTTTCGTGCCGCGCATAAAGCGTCGGCAGGGCACGGTGAGAAGGTCTACTTATACTCGAAGGCCGTTCGTTTGTGGCACTGGTCGAATGCGCTGCTGTTTCTGCTTCTTCTGGTGAGTGGACTCGTCAATCACTTCTCGGCCGTCAGCGCGTCGGTGATGAAAAGCCTGCTCACCGTACACGAAGTCTGTGGCTTTTTGCTGCTCGCCTGCTGGATTGGTTTTGTCCTGATCAACCTGTTTGGCGGTAACGGGCATCATTATATTATTCAACGTCAGGGCTGGATCGGACGAGCGCAAAGACAAACGCGTTTTTACCTGTTTGGCATTATGCATGGAGAGTCACATCCGTTCCCGGCATCGCCACGTTCGAAATTCAATCCGCTTCAGCAGGCGGCCTATGTTGCCGTGATGTATGGTTTGCTGCCGCTGTTGTTGATATCGGGTCTGTTATCGCTCTATCCGATGGCTGTCGGCGATCTGTTCCCGGGCGTGCGTTACTGGTTGTTACAGGCGCATTTTGCGCTGGCAATAGTCAGTCTGTTTTTCATTTTTGGGCATCTGTATCTTTGCACTACGGGCCGCACGCCGGGCGAAACCTTCAAGTGTATGGTGGATGGCTATCACCGGCATTAAGCGATGATGATTACGCGTAATGACTTACGGGCCTGGCGTGTTGGGCCCGTAATGTATCGCTGGTTTCTACGTACTTTTCCTGCCGGGGGAAGTTATGCCGATGTACATCGTGCGCTCCAGCGGGAAGGGTATATCGACTGGGCAAATAGTCTGGTGGAATATGGTTGGTCAAAATGGCGGGAAGAGGAGAGTTTTGTCCGGCAGGATATCCGGGCGATGGGAAATATTTCCCGCGTGCAAACGACGGGGGGAACCCGCAGTCCGCTGGCGAGTGCGGAAGATAATGTCAGCTTTGGCTGTGCGGATGATAACGTTAAAATCGCCAGCGCTGGCTATGCCGCGCAAATTGCCAGTGCAGGTTACAGCGTACGTATAGGCAGCGTAGGCTATAACGCGCATATCGGCAGCTCGGGCGATCGCGGGCGAATTGCGGTCGCGGGAAATTCAGCGCGTATCAGTAGCGTGGGTGACGGGACGCGTATCGCCAGTACCGGCATGCGTGTACGCATCAGTTCTCTGGGCGACAGAAACCGTATTGCCTGCAGCGGTGATTTAACCCAGCTAGCCTGTTTCGGCGCGGAATCGAAAATCGCCAATTGTGCAGATAATATCCATATTATTGCCAGTGGAGAGAACGCGGTTGTTGCCAGTACCGGCGCTGTCGATTCGATCATACTCGGACCTGGCGGATGCGCGGCGTTGGCCTATCATGATGGCGAAAGAATGCGTTTTGCGCTTGCGGTTGAGGGCGAAAATAATATCCGGGCTGGCGTGAAATATCGGCTCAACGAAGACCACCAGTTCGTGGAATGTTGAGCCCTGAGGTCATTTTAGCGCGAACCGTCGCTGGGTGATTTTTTCCAGGCTAAAGCACAGCAGGTAATAGACCAGTCCGGTAAAGATAAAAATGGCCGCCGGATAGATTTGCACCCGGCTATTAACCTGACCGGCAACCGTCGTGAGTTCTGGCACATTGACGATAAACGCCAGCGACGTGTCCTTCAGTAGTCCAATAAAAATCCCTGTCAATGACGGCATAATGTTACGCAGCACTTGCGGCAATAAAATAAGCCACAGGGCCTGGTACGGGCGAAAACCCTGCACTACTGCCGCTTCATATTGCCCGCAAGGTAACGCGCTAATTCCCGCATACACCGAGTGCATCACCGAGGCGGCAGTGAACCATGCCAGCGCTAACGTCACGGTAACTGCGCCGGGCAGATCGCTTCCGGTAAGCATGGGGAGCAAATACCACATCCAGAAAATCACAAAGATTAACGGAATGCCGCGAATAAACTCGGCCCAGATAAACAGTCCTTTGCGAACCGCGCCCGGAAAACGCCAGGCGCAGCAGGCAAGAACTATCCCCCCGGGCAGTGCCAGCAATGCCGCGCCGATGGCCATCAGCAAAGTAAGTAGCACGCCGCCGGGTTGGCCTTCGGTCACGCGTCCCCACAGGAGATAGTCCAGATTGTCAGTAATGACCGAAATATTAGCGATCATGTGGGATACTCCTGAAACTTAATGGACGCGTTCTTATTCTGAACGGTTTACCTGACGCAGATTTCGGACCAAGACGCGTAAGCAGCATGCCTAGCACGATGCCGATAAACAGATAGAGGGCTGTTCCAACGGCAAAGGCTTCCAGTGCATGCGCGTTATAGCTCTCAATTTGCCGCACCTGATAGGTCAACTCTGCAAATCCAATACCGCTGGCAAGCGAGGAGAGTTTCATCAGGTTGAGATATTGCCCAACGATGGGCTGCCATGCGTTCGCCAGCCCTTGGGGAAGGAGAATGTGACGAAAAACCGCCCAGGCGGAAAAGCCCTGAGCAATGGCCGCCTCGCGTTGTCCGGCAGAAACCGCCTGCAAACCAGAGGCAATCTCCTCGACCAAAAAGGCTGAAGTAAAAACACCCAGCCCCCATGCAGAACAAAGAAACTCCGGCGTTAACCACCAGACGTCACCCGGCAGAACAGACCACGGGTGTTCAGCATTAATAAAGGTAATCACGTCACGGGGGAGCCAATTCCATGCGGCGAAATACCAGAACATCAGTTGCACCAGTAAAGGCGTGTTGCGAAACACTGAGACCCACATGCCGACCACCGCGGTGGCAATGCGATTGCCTGTCAAACGTAAGCCGAGTAGTAGGAGAGCAAAGAGAGTGGCGACCGCGACGCCTGCCAGCGTCACCCATAGCGTGGTGAGAAAACCGGAAATTATCCATTGTAGAGGTTGCCCGCTCAGCACCCCCTGCCAGTCCATTATCAGCATTATAACGGTAACTCCTGGTGTAACGGGTCGAGCACTTTTTTCAGGAAACGCTGGGTTCTGGGATGTTGTGGGCGGGTGAAGAAATCCTCCGGCGAGGCGACCTCCAGTATATCGCCGCCATCAATGAATACCACACGATCGGCAATCTCACGGGCGAAGTGCATTTCATGAGTCACGACGATCATCGTGATACCGCTGTGAGCCAGATTTTTCATCACTTGTAACACTTCGCCGATCATTTCTGGATCCAGCGCGGAGGTGGGTTCATCAAACAAAATGATTTGTGGCGATGAAGCCAGCGCGCGGGCAATGGCAATGCGCTGTTGCTGCCCGCCGGATAACTGAGCGGCATAGGCATCGGCTTTCTCGAGCAGTCCCACTTGATCCAGCAATTCGAGTGCCCGGCCTTTTGCTTCCGCTTTGTTCCAGCCGTGAACATATTCCAGCGCCAGCGCAATGTTTTGCAGCGCGGTCAGATGCGAATAGAGATTGAATTGCTGAAATACAAAACCGATACGGCTGCGTAACTGGCGTAATGCCGCCCCGCGCAACTGACTAATCGGTTTACCATCAATGAAAATTTCGCCACCGCTGAGCGACTCAAGCTGGTTGATAAGACGTATAAGTGTGGATTTTCCAGAGCCAGAGGGACCCAAAATGGTCACCACTTCACCAGGTTCAACTGCCAGGCTGACGCTGTTAAGTACGGTATGAGCGTCATACTGTTTAAACACTTTGTGCAGTTTGACGCTTGCCTGACCCAATTGGGTAGAATCCGCAGCCGAAGCTGCGGAACGATGAAAAAGAGCTGAGAGCATATTACTTGGCTTCTATTTTAAAGGCGCGGGGCTGCGGGTTTTTGGTTTCAGGGCCGAACCACACATCATAAATTTTTGCCGCCTGACCGGTAGACTCCAGCTTCAAGAGTTCATCGTTGACGGCTTTTAACAGCGCGGGTTCGCCTTTTTTTACCCCCACGCCGATCTCTTCTTTACTCAGCAGGTCCGGCAAAATTTTGAAATCCGCTTTATCCGGCGCACCGCTTAACAAGCCCGCCAGAATTGTACTGTCCTGGGTGATGGCCTGCACATTACCGTTGCGTAATGCGGTTAATGCCAGGGGAATATCGTCATAGGCCAGTACGCGCGACTGCGGGAAGCGCTGATGTAACGCCTGCTCACCGGTAGTCCCTTTTACCGCGCCGATTCGCGCTTTTCCGTATTCATCGAGCTTGTCCGGAGATTTTGCCGGTACAAGGAACTGCTGGCCGGTGACAAAATAGGGCACAGAGAAATCGATCACCTGTGCGCGCTCAGGTGTGATCGTGATATCCGCTACGATTAAATCGGCTTTACCGGATTGTAATAGCGGAATACGGTTGGCCGGGTTGGTGGCTACCAGCTCCAGTTTTACCCCCAGTGATTTTGCCAGCGCTTCGGCAAAATCGACGTCGTAGCCGACAATCTTATGCGTTTTTGCATCAACTGAACCGAACGGCGGATTGGCGTCGAATGTCGCCACTTTTACTACGCCTGCGGCTTTGATATCGGCCAATTGGTCGGCCTGAGCTTGCGAAACGCTCATGCCAGAGGCCAGCAGCACGCTGAGTGCCAGAAGTGTTTTTTTAGCGCTGTGAATTTTCGTTGCCATCATTGTATGAAATCCCTGTAGTTTTTGGTTTGTGCTTTTTACGCTCCCATAACTTACGATTCAGACAAAATAAGAAAAAATTCTTATCTATATACAAAATGTTATTAGTGAAGGGGGGGAGATCAGGAGTGATGTGCGCGAACGTTCACAAACGCTACGTGATTACCCTCATGACCTGTACCATAGGTCAATAAAGTTAAGGGCTGGGGACAAGCATGCTGCGTGATAATTTTAACGATCTTTATTATCTCATTATCGTCGCCCGCGAGCGGAGTTTTACGCGGGCTGCGGCAAAGCTTGGGGTCTCGCAGTCAGCGTTAAGCCATGCGATACGTGGACTCGAAGAGCGGCTGGATGTACGACTCCTTACCCGCACCACGCGCAGCGTCGCGCCGACTGAAGCCGGAGAACGGCTCATCAACAGTATCAGTCCGCGTTTTGATGACATTGAAACGGAACTGCTGGCATTAACCGACATCCGTCAGCGGGTGGCGGGTAACATTCGCCTTACTTTGGGTGAACATGCGTTGCAATCGACTGTCTGGCCCGCGCTGGCGCCTTTTTTGCAGGCTTATCCTGAAGTGAAAGTGGAAATGACCCTCGACAACAGCCTGACGGATATTGTGGCTGGCCGTTATGACGCGGGTATTCGTCTCGGCGAGCAGGTGGCAAAAGATATGGTTGCTGTCAGAATTGGCCCGGACTGGCGCATGGTGGTGGTCGGTTCACCCGCTTATTTTGCCCGCCATGGTAAACCACTCACCCCACACGATCTGCAAAACCATAACTGCATCAACATGCGCATGCCGACGTTGGGCGGGCTATATGCCTGGGAATTTAGCAAAGGCGGACAAGATTTGCGCGTGCGGGTTGAAGGGCAGCTTATTTTTAACAATCTCCCCCCGCGGATTAGCGCGGCGATTGCCGGGATGGGGCTGGCATTTGTGCCGGAAGACACTGTCGAACAGGCGGTGACTGACGGTGCGCTGGAAAAAGTGCTGGAGGACTGGTGCGAACCTTTCCAGGGCTATTATATGTACTACCCCAGCCGCAGGCAGCACACCGCCGCTTTTGCCAAATTGATTGAGGCTTTACGGTATACGGGCTGAAATGGGAAGGGTTAACAGGCGATAAAAAAACCGGCATTGCGCCGGTTCGGAAATCAGATTTTGCAGGCGTCGCCGCAGTCATTATCAGCAATAATTTCCTGCGCTTTCTTATCTGCATCTTCCAGACGTTCAGCATTACGCTCTTGCGCTTCTTCCAGTCCATCAAAGACCAGATTATCGAGATCAATTTCCATCATTCACCTGCTCAGGTTCAGCGTTTAACATCACACTATTATATTGCAAAAATGTTGCTTAACAGCAGCGATTATTGCTACTTAGCCCCGAACTTAAATCAGATGCGCATATTTTTCCGGCAGCGTGGCCCACAGATGGCGGCTGCGAAGAGCTGTTGGTCATAAATACCGCTAAACGCCAGCGCGTTCTACCGTTTTATCTCTACTTTTTCATTAACGTGATGCGCGATCATTTTTAACAAATGCGTGACAAAATCACTATACATATAACTTAATATCTTTTATACATTAATTGTTCAACCCTGCGACTATTCCACAAAAGAGAAAGATATATGGAACAGACACCTGATAAGAAAAACGATAATTTTCAAAAAGATGGCAAAGAACAGTTCAATCGCTCAATCGGTTTAATTTCTAACTTCGCGTTGGGGTTTACCTACCTTTCGCCGCTCACTGCCGTCTATTCGCTGTTTGCGCTGGCCGTAACGCTGGCGGGGCCGCCCGCAGTATGGTGGATCTTAATCGTCGCATGTGGCCAGCTTTTAGTGGCGTTGGTGTTTGGTGAGGTCGCTTCCCAGTATCCGATAACTGGTGGACTGTATCCCTGGGCGAGAAGATTATGGGGCAAGAAATATGCCTGGATTGCCGCCTGGATTTACCTGTGGGCGCTGGTGGTCACCATTACGTCAATTGCGGAATATACCTCGACGTTTGTTGAGTCGCTGTTCCACTATGGTCAAACGCCTGCCACCATGTTGCTGACGTCTGTCCTGCTACTGCTGTTGATGATGGCTGTTAATATGTCCGGGACCAAAAACCTGGCCAGGGTCGCCAAAATTGGCTTCTGGTGTGAAATTGTCAGCGTGATTGCGCTGGGAATTTATCTGCTGATCTTTCACCGTTCTCAGCCTTTCTCCGTCATCTTCGACTCGATGGGCGTGCTTGCTCAGGACGGAAGCTACTCCACCGCGTTTATGTCCGCCGCGCTGATGGGGCTGTTTATGTTCTTTGGCTTTGAAGCCTGCGGTAACGTAGCGGAAGAGGTGCAGAACCCGAGCAAAAAGATCCCGGTCGCGATGATTTTAAGCATCGTATTTGGTGCGATTTCCGCCATCATTTCCGTGATGGGTTATCTGCTGGCTTCACCGAATCTGGTCAGTATCGTGAATGGTAAAACGTCCGATCCAATCCCCGCCATTCTCAATGAAGCCTTGGGGGAAACAGGCGCAACTATCTTTATCATCGTCGCGATTGTGGCGATGTTATCGTGCATTTTGTCTCTACAGGCTGCGTTAAGTCGTCTCATTTTTTCTTTCTCCCGCGACAGAATGCTGCCGGGAAGTGAATGGATGTCCAAAATCTCGAAAAACGGCGTTCCGGATAATGCGATGGTCGTCAGTTGCCTACTGCCGGTGATCATCTGCGTTTGGGTCTATTTCCAGCCAGACAACCTGTCGCGTATTACCGCGTTTGCCGTAATCGGTATCTATATCTCGTTCCAGATGGTCGTGCTTGCTGCGTTACGTCAGCGTCTGAAGGGCTGGAAACCGGCCGGGGAGTGGACCATTGGCGGTTGGGGCGTGATTGTAAACGTACTGGCCTTAGCCTATGGATTATGTGGGATCTGGTTGCTGGCTCAACCGGCAGATAGCAGCGACTTCATTGACCGTTGGACAGTGCTGTTCGGACTGGCGATTGTCGTTGGGTCGGGGCTTATCTATATGTTCCTGACCCGACCGTTTGGGCGCTCTGCGGCGCCGGAAAATGATGCTATTGCTTACGCCAATAAGCTCAATATGGGGCAGGATAACTAAAACAAGGGCCTTCGGGCCCTTAGTTTTGATAGTGATAAAGGATAAAGTAGTCGCTCTGATATACCACGGTGCTGTTGGCGGGTGACAGTAACTCCCCCACGCGAAAGCGAGGCCAACTGGAGAAGATAATCCTGTTTTCCAGATTGGTCAGTATGACGTAGTCAGGATGAGCGCAGGAGAGCAGTTCGGCTTCGATTTGGCTGACCAGCAGATCGACGGCGGCGACGCCAAGGAACTGATCGTTGTAGTAGACCGGCACTGCCGAAGTCAGGGTATAGGAGATATTGCAGATATAATCGACGTACGGGCCGTGGATATAAGCTTTCCCTGCCGGTGGCGAATGTTTAAACCACTCGAAGGTTCTGAAATCCAGTCGTTGCTGCGTGGCCTGATCCAAATCGAGGTGAGCCTGGCTCAAACCATTATCTTTCTTATACCACCACTCCAAAAGCCAATACTCTTTGGTGGTGGTAGTGCTCTCTATATGGCTGGCAAATCCGGCTCCAGAGCAGTAATGGTTGTCATTGAGCGTGCGCTTAATATGCCCTTGAACGGTGGATCTCACAGAGGGATCGAGGACAACCTCGGCTGAAGCTTTCTGTATTCCGGCAATCGCCTCATGGATGCTCCTCGCCAGCGCCACGGTAGAATCTACGGTAGAGACGGTAATATCATCAATTTTATGGATTAATGCGCTTAAGGATGTCGAAGAGCTCATTGTCTGTCCTGCCTTCACGGGTTGTCAGTTCGAGTTATATTTCAGCTTTTTTTCGATAAGGTAATAGGTAAAGGTGTCGATGATCCGCGTGGCAAGCTGTACTGATTCCGCCTCGTTGTGGGCTGCCAGCGCATCGGCCAGCGCTGAATAAAGCGCGATAATTTCGGCATGAATGCTGTCCGTGCGATAGAGAATCGCCACCAACGATGCCCATTCAGCTTGCACCTGAAGCTCCTGGTTCGCCAGCCGTGCCGAATGTGAACTGGCGGCTATCGCCAGCAGGCATCGCATATCGGCCTGGGTCATCAGCTCAGGTGATTTTGCCTTTCTAAGCACCTCAACAAACTCGCGAAATTTGGCGATATCCGCGCCGGTCATTCGTCTTGAAGCAAGTCTTGCGCTATGGCTAATGATGGCGCAATGCATTTCCCCCAGATCCGAAAGATAATCGGTACTGATCGCTTTGAACGGATGCAGAGGGCTATTTTTGCCATCGATATTTTCGCAAACGAAGCTGCCACCATTACGACCACGAACAGTATGGATAAGATTATTAGCCCGAAGCGTGTTTAGCGCTTCTCTGATAGTGATATGTGAGACACCCATCATCTTTGCCAAATCAGTTTCGTTGGGAAGCTGTTCTTTCGGCTCCAACAATCCCGTGATAATAGCGTTTGAAAGGCGTTGCACTATCTGGTCTGAACGACTGACCTGCCCGATAGGCGCAAATATGACTGCGTGAGTAATCATAATCTTTTCTGCACTCAATTCCCTGAAACAACGACCCTTTCTAACACATGCCCGCTGGGCAAGGAAGGTAAGAATGGCCGCGTTATTTTACATGCCCATGCGCAAAATCTGCCGCACTGACGGATGTGTGTCCCGATAACCTCTGGAGCTGAGCGCGCCGCGTCAGCTACCAGTGGCAAGCCTCACCCTGAACAATGTAAAAAATAAGTTAAAAATGCGAGGCTTATCATAGTGTCAATGTTGCGTATTTGAAAAGTTTTTACAATATATATATTACATAAGATTCTTTATGTATTAATGGGTGGGAGACAGGCATGAAAACCCTGAAGCATTTTATTAATGGGCAATATGTAGCAGGTGGCAGCGAAGAGACCTTCGAACTGGTGAGTCCGGTTGACGGTGAAACGTACGCATTATCTCCTAATGCCAGCGCGGCAGAGGTGGAGCAGGCCTACTCTGCAGCTGAAGCGGCGTTTAGCATCTGGAGAAAATCGACACCGGCCCAGCGACAAATAGCGTTATTGCGCCTTGCGGACGAAATAGAACGCAATGTGGAGCGACTGGTCAATGCCCAGAGCCAGGAGACCGGTCAGCTTCGCCATTTTATTGAGAAGGAAGAGATCGCGGCATCCTGCGATGCCATCCGTTTTTTTGCCGGGGCTGCACGTTGTCTTGAAGGCAAGGCAGCAGGCGAATATTCCGCTGGATTTACCTCAACTATTCGCCGGGAACCGCTGGGCATTGTCGGGCAAGTTACGCCGTGGAATTACCCGTTTATGATGGCGGTATGGAAAATTGCGCCGGCACTGGCGGCGGGTAACACGGTAGTGTTAAAGCCAAGCGATACCACGCCGGTCAGTACGCTGCTGCTGGCGGAACTGGCGGCGCCCTTGTTCCCGAGAGGGGCATTTAACGTGGTTTTAGGCAAAGCCAGTACCGGTTCTCTGGTGGTCTCAAACCCGAAAGCCTCACTGGTTTCGATTACCGGTTCGGTCCGTGCAGGTCTGCAGGTTGCGGCCTCGGCAGCGGCGAACCTGACCCGGGCGCATCTGGAATTAGGTGGGAAGGCGCCCGCGGTGGTATTTGCCGATGCGGATATGGACAAGGCGATTGCGACGATTGTCACGGCTGGCTTTTTCAATGCCGGGCAGGACTGCACGGCGGCCACGCGTATTCTGGTCGAACAGTCCGTCTACGCTGAATTCCTGGGAAAACTGGTACAGAAAACAAAGAGTATTAAATTTGGGCCGCCAGAAGATCAGGATGCATTGTATGGCGCTTTGAATAGCCGGAATCAACTCGAGCAAGTGAAAGGCTTTATCGAGCGTTTACCGGCACATGCAAAAATTGAGACCGGCGGGCGCGCCGGATCTGGCCCAGGCTTCTATTTTGAGCCGACGATCGTCTCTGGTCTGCAACAGCACGATGAAGCTATCCAGCATGAAGTATTTGGTCCAGTAATGACTATTCAGTCGTTTTCTGGCGATGAAGATGCATTACTTAAGGCCAATGATGTGGAATATGGTCTGGCGGCGAGCGTCTGGACCAGCAATCACAGTCGCGCGCAGCGCTTCAGCATTGACCTTGATTTTGGCACGGTATGGATTAACAGCCATATTCCCCTGTGCGCCGAAATGCCACACGGTGGCTTCAAAAAATCGGGTTATGGCAAAGATCTCTCATCCTATTCGCTCGAAGAATACACTCGGGTGAAACATATCATGTGCGACATTTCTGAATAGAGAGGGTGGTGATGAAAACATTAAAAGTGGCGGTGCTTTCATTGGTGATGCTCTCGGGCTATAGCCTGGCAGAAAGTTCCTCGCTGAATACCGTGAAAGAGTATATGGCGGCGTGGAATGCGCATGATGCTTCGCGAGCGGCTCAATATCTTGCAGATGATGCAGTCTATTATGATGCCGCCGCGGGAGAACCGATTACCGGCAGGGAAAAAGCAGAAAAAGAAGTTATTGGGGCCTTTATTAAGGCGGTCCCGGATCTGACCTGGAAAATGATCGGCAAACCCGTTTATGACGAGGATACCGTGGCTTTTCGTTGGCAGTTCTCAGGAAAAAATAGTGGTGAATGGGCAGGGAGCCCACCGACAAATAATCTGATAAGATTTGAAGGTGTTAGCTATATTCATGTTAAAGCAGGAAAAATCACCTGGCAGGGTGATTATTATGATTCTAAAAAACTGGATGAAGAATTAAAGCCAGTGAAATAGATGGCGATCCCCCTTTTTGTTGAGGAGGGAATGCCTCTTATTTGTGTCGTGTTAAGGGCAGTGTAGCAATAAGGAAAAAAGTAATGGCAATTACCAGACGTGATTTTCTCAACGGCGTCGCGGTGACCGTTGCGGCGGGGCTTACCCCGCTGGAATGGGTCAGGGCGGCAGGGAAGGAAAACGCATTTATAGATGGAAGTTATTATCCGCCTGCGCTGACGGGGCTGCGGGGCAATCATCCGGGATCGTTTGAAATGGCGCATGCCGTGGGTCGTGAGCATAAACATTTTGATTTAAACGCTCTGCCTATTGAGGAAGAGTACGATCTGGTGATTGTGGGCGGCGGTATCAGCGGCCTGGCTGCCGGTTGTTTTTGGCGTCAACTTGCCGGGCAAAATAGCCGGATTCTGATCCTCGATAATCATGACGATTTTGGGGGGCATGCCAAACGGAACGAGTTTACCAGCTCGGGCAAGAAACTACTCGGCTATGGCGGCAGCGAAGCATTCCAGTCGCCTGCGCATAATTTCAGTCCGGAAGTGCAAAAGCTGATGGAAACCGTGGGCGTCAGCGTCACGAGGTTGAAAGAGAGTTTTGACGTAAACTTCTATCCCGACTGGCAGCTCAGTCGCGGCGTTTTCTTCGATAAAAAGAATTTTGGCGAAACAAAAATCGTCAGCGGCGATCCGGGACGGGCGGTATCTGATGATATTCCGCCGGACAGACTGAATGGACGCAAGATAGAAGACTTTATCCATGATTTTCCGCTAAGCGAGAACGACAGAAAAGCGTTAATCGATCTGCATGTACGTCCTGCGGACTACCTTCCAGGTATGACGGTTGATGAGAAAACTGAATGGCTGGATACCCACAGCTACAGCGAATTTCTGGCGACAAAAGTCGGTTTGAGCAAAATGGCGTTGCTCTATTTTCAGCAGCGTTCTAACGACTTCTTTGCCATCGGCATTGAAGGGATTTCCTGTAGCGATGCCCGGGCGTGCGCCTTACCGGGTATGGAAGCACTGGGATTACCCCCGCTGGATGGAGAGTCGCTGGCCGACCTCGAAGAACCGTATGTTTACCATTTTCCGGATGGGAATGCCGGCCTGGCCCGACTGCTGGTCAGATATATGCTGCCGGATGCGCTACCGGGCACCACCATGGAGGACTCGGTCCTCGCCAGACTGCATTATGAAAAACTGGACCTGCCGGAAAACACTACGCGTCTGCGCCTGAACAGCACGGTGATTAACGCCGCCAACGTACAGGGTGGTGTTGTTATTAGCTATCTGCGCGACGGCAAAATGCATCGCGTTCGTGGTAAGAACACCATTATGGCAGGTTATAACATGTTGATTCCGTATCTGGTACCAGAGATGCCGGAACAGCAGCAGGCAGATCTCAAACTGAACGTGAAAGCGCCGCTGGTATACACCAACGTGGTGGTTAAAAACTGGCAGGCATTTAAACAGCTTGGCGTGCATGAATTTTACTCTCCGGCAGCCCCTTACAGCCGGGTCAAACTCGACTATCCGGTCAGTATCGGCGGGTATCAACACCCAGCCTCACCAGACGATCCGATGGTGATTCATATGGTTTACGTGCCCACATATCCTGGCAGTAACCTCTCGGCAAGAGAGCAGTTCCGTTTGGGGCGGGCCTATTTGCTGGGGACTACGTTTGCGGCGCATGAAGAGATGATTCGCTCCCAGTTGCAGGAGATGTTTGGCTCAACAGGCTTTGATAATCAACGCGATATTGCCGCCATTACGGTTAACCGCTGGGCGCATGGCTATGCGTATTACCCTAACTCTCTGTTCGACGATATGGATAAAATGCCCGAGATTATCGAGCGGGCGCGCAAGCCTGTCGGTCGTATTACCATTGCTAACTCCGATTCTGACTGGGGGGCTTATGCTCATACGGCGATCGATCAGGCATGGCGAGCGGTTAATGAACTCAAGGAGATGGGGTGATCTATGCGTAATGTAACCGTTCTTGCCGCCTGTTTATTTACCGCCACGGTTTCTGCGGCTGAAACTCATGGCGAATACATCGCGAGGATTTCTGACTGCGTAGCCTGTCACACGACGGAAGGTGGCGCGGCGATGGCAGGGGGCAAAAAGTTTCCCACTCCACTAGGGGATATTTATTCGACCAATATTACTCCGGATAAGACGCAGGGGATTGGTAGCTACTCATACGAGGATTTTGAAAAGGCGGTCCGTCAGGGGATTGCCAAAGATGGTCATCCGCTCTATCCGGCTATGCCTTATCCCTCTTACGCGAAGCTTTCTGACGAGGATGTTCAGGCGCTGTACCGCTATTTTATGCATGACGTCACGCCGTCGGCACAACCCAATAAAGAGAATGCCATTCCGTGGCTACTCTCCGCCCGCTGGCCGCTGCATATCTGGAACTGGTTGTTTACCGACGCGCCAGAGACGGCTGCTGAGAGCGCGAAAACGGATGAAAATGCGGCCCAGGTGAAACGAGGCGCTTATCTGGTGGAAGGCCCGGGACACTGCGGTTCATGCCATACACCGAGAGGTGTGGCGATGAACGAAAAAGCGTATAGCAATGCCGATCCCGAGTATCTGAGCGGCGCGATGATCGACGGCTGGTATGCACCGTCGTTGCGGGGCACCGGAATGTCGGAGTTGGAGTTAAAATCGCTGTTGCTGACCGGTAAAAGCAAGCATGCCGCGGTTTCTGGTTCGATGGCTGAAGTCGTTACGCAAAGTACACAGTATCTGACGGACGAAGATGCCACGGCGATCGCACAATATCTGCTGAGCCTGAAGAGCGCGCAGCCTGAAGCTGGGCGTACCGCAGCGGCTACGGCATTGTGGTCGAATTCAGCCGAGGCGGGCAAAGTGACCTATAACCGCTACTGCTCAACGTGTCACGGTCTGGAAGGCAAAGGTACGGATGATAATGCACCTTCGTTGATCCACAATCCACTGGTGATGGTGGATGACCCGACACCGCTGTACAGAGTGATTGCCTATGGTGCAGAAACACCGACAACACGGGGCAGCGTCTCCTTTAAGATGCCAGCCTACGGCGGCATGTTAAGCGACAACGAAATGCGCGACGTAATTAACTACGTGCGTAAAAGTTGGGGGGAAGGGAATGGTGAAGTAAGCCAGGAGGATCTGGCTGGCGTTAAAAAAGCGTCACATTAAACAGCATGCCGTATAAGCACCGCCATCCGGCAGTGCTTATACGGCGTTTTCCCTGATAATCGTCGCGAGTCGGGTAAACGCCGCCGCCATTTCATGTTCTTCTATACTGGCAAACCCCAGCAGCAGGCCGCTGCATTTCTCTTCATTCACGTAGTAGCGAGACAGCGGACGCACCAGCAAATCTTGCGCATTCGCCTGCTGAGCAATGGCGATGTCATCGCTTCCGGCGGGTAACTGTAAAATCATATGCAGCCCGGCGTTACTGCTGAAGGAGCCAAGGTAATGTTCGCCAAGTTGGCGGGTGATAAGTTCCACCAGCATCTGTCGACGACGGCTGTACAACTGGCGCATTTTCCGAATATGCGCCGCGTAATATCCCTCGCGGATAAACTCCGCCAGCGCGGCCTGAATCAATAAATGTCCGCCGCGATAGAGGTCGTTATGAACCTTTTTAAGCGGCGCGGCTAGTGGTTTGGGCAATACCACATACCCGAGTCGTAGTGCGGGATAGAGTGTCTTGCTGAATGTTCCGATGTAGATAACCGGCGTTTCATCCTCCAGTCCCTGTAATGACGGAATAGGCTGGCCGGAAAAGCGAAACTCGCTATCGTAATCATCTTCTATTATCCAGCTTCGCGTTTCGCGGGCGCGCAAGAGAAGCTGTTGCCGACGACTCAGGCTCATTACCGAACCGAGAGGATACTGATGTGACGGTGTCACAAAAATCAGCTTTGGTGCGGGTTCTGTTGTGCCTGGCGGAATCATACCTTGCTCATCAACCGGGATCGCCGAAAAGTTAACCGCGTTGATGCGTAGAATATTTTTTATCCCCCAATAGCCTGGCTCCTCAATCCAGGCACTGTCACCCGGATTGCACAGAGCGCGCGTTACCAGATCCAGCGCCTGGTGAATACCTTCAGTAATCAGAATTTGATCAGGCGAACAACGTACACCCCGGGCGGTGCGCAGATAGTCTGCCAGCGCTTCTTTCAATTCACTCACCCCGCCTGCGGCATCGTAAGTGAGAAACTCCGGGCGCAGTCGCCTTGCCAGCCGATCCTGGATTTTTTTGAGCACCCGGTGAGGAAAATGCTGAACATCAGGCACGCCAGGAATAAAGGCTCCCCATTGCCGGGGACTGGCGCTGGCATGCCCCAGCAGTTCAAGGCAGCGGGCAGATAAGCGGGTGTGATCCTCAAGCGCAACAGCCACTGGCTCTTTGTTGGGGCGTAGATCGAGATTGTCGAGCACGCTGTCGGTAACAAAGGTGCCGCTGCTGGTGCGCGCAGAGATATAGCCTTCGGCCTGCAACTGCTCGTAAACCCGCAAGACGGTGTTACGCGATAACGTCAGTTCGCCCGCCAGATCCCGTGAGGGAGGCATGCGGGTAGCCGGTTTCAGGCTGCCCTCAAGGATGCAATTACAAATGGCGGCATACAGACGACGATGCAGTTTTTCATCTGTCTGCTGGCTAAATGCTTGCTTGATCACATCTCCGGCAAGTGAACGCATTTGGATCCTTAAAATAAAACGATTTGGCTCTCGATTAAAGTACCAGATGGCGTCTAAATTTAAAGGGTAATTCAACTGAAATGTAGTTATGGACAAGGTGTAGCGAATGAACAATAAAAACCTGCAACAACGTCGTCTGGATGCCACCCCGCGTGGCGTGGGTGTCATGTGTGACTTTTACGCCCAGTCGGCAGAAAACAGCACGATTACCGATATTGAGGGCAATCAGTATATTGATTTTGCCGCCGGGATTGCCGTGCTGAACACCGGGCACCGTCATCCTCGTCTGGTGCAGGCGGTTGAAGCCCAACTGCAGGCTTTTACCCACACGGCTTATCAGATTGTACCGTACGAAAGCTATGTGTCTCTGGCTGAGAAAATCAACGCCGTTGCGCCGATTGACGGTAAACGCAAAACCACATTCTTCACTACCGGCGCTGAAGCCGTGGAAAATGCGGTAAAAATCGCCCGCGCGCATACCGGTCGTCCCGGTGTTATCGCTTTTGGCGGCGGTTTTCATGGACGTACTTACATGACGATGGCGCTGACCGGCAAAGTAGCGCCTTATAAAAAAGGGTTCGGCCCGTTCCCTGGTTCCGTTTACCATGCGCCATATCCTTCTGAATTGCAGGGTATCTCCACGGCTGATTCGTTAAAAGCGATTGAACGCCTGTTTAAAGCCGACATCGATCCAACCCAGGTTGCGGCGATTATCTTCGAACCGGTCCAGGGCGAAGGGGGCTTCGTGGTGGCGCCGTCGGAGTTTGTTGCCGGGATCCGCCGCATCTGTGATGAGCATGGCATCGTGATGATTGCCGATGAGGTGCAAAGTGGTTTTGCTCGCACGGGTAAACTGTTTGCGATGGATCACTACGCCGACAAAGCGGACCTGATGACGATGGCGAAAAGCCTTGCGGGTGGGATGCCGTTGTCTGGGGTGGTAGGCAAGGCAGAAATTATGGATGCGCCTGCGCCGGGTGGGCTGGGGGGTACCTACGCTGGCAACCCGTTGTCGATTGCGGCGGCTCATGCGGTACTGGATATTATTCGTGATGAGCAGTTGTGCCAACGGGCAGCGGCTCTCGGTGAACAACTGCGCGCCACCCTGACTGACGCGCAAGGATGGTGTCCTGAACTGGCCGAAGTGCGTGGCTTAGGCTCAATGGTTGCTGCTGAATTTTGTGATGCAGCGACGGGCGAACCCAGCGCTGCGGTCGCGCAACGCGTGCAGAAGAAAGCCCTTGAGCAGGGATTGTTGTTGTTAACCTGTGGTCAGTACGGCAACGTTATTCGTTTCCTTTACCCGCTGACAATTCCGCAGGATCAGTTCGCCAAAGCGCTTGATATCATTAAAGCTGCGACGAAATAGTCTAGCCACTCAGTATCAACGAAAGCCGACGGTGGTCATTGCCGTCGGCTTTATTTTTGCCCACAAAAATTGATCTTCCTCGTGTGCAGCGCGGTAATTATCGGTAATGGGTTGCCAGTTATATCGTTATATAATTTAATATATATCGTTTTTACTCCTCATCCAGATGGTATCCCATGTTAACTCTCCGTTCTTTTGTGCTGGTTTGCGCCAGCTTCTTTGTGGCGTTCTCGGCACAGGCCGAGCGTACGATTACCGATCAGCTTGGTCGTCAGGTCACGATTCCTGACCATGTCGACAAGGTGGTGGTGCTGCAACACCAGACGCTGAATATTCTGGTACAACTCAACGCCCAGAAGGACATTGTTGGTGTCATGTCGAGCTGGAAAAAACAGCTCGGGCCTGAATTCGCGCGTTTTATGCCAAAGATAACGACATTGCCGACGCCGGGCGATCTCACCAGCGTGAATATCGAGAGCCTGCTGGCGATTCACCCACAGGTTGTCTTTGTAGCCAACTATGCGCCAGCGGAGATGATTCAGCAGATTCAGAACGCCGGAATTCCGGTGGTCGCTATCTCATTGCGTAAGGATGCTGATGGTCAGCAGAATAAAATGAATCCGACTATGGCCGATGAAGAGCAGGTCTACAACGAAGGGTTAAAGCAGGGAATTCGCCTGATTGCGGATGTCGTTGGGCGCAAACTGCAGGCAGAGACGTTGATCGACTACGTTTTTGCGGCGCGGGCAAAATTTAATGCGCCAGTTGCCAACATTCCTGATGCGCAAAAGGTCCGTGTTTATATGGCTAACCCCGACCTGATGACTTACGGCTCCGGGAAGTATACGGGACTGATGATGCAGCATGCGGGAGGATTAAACGTGGCGGCGGCCAGTGTGAAAGGCGCCCGTCAGGTCGCGCTTGAGCAGGTATTGGCGTGGAATCCGCAGGTGATTTTTGTTCAGGACCGTTACCCGCAGGTGGTGACTGAAATCCAAAACGATCCCAACTGGCAGGGAATCGATGCGGTGAAAAATCATCGTATCTGGCTGATGCCGGAATACGCCAAAGCCTGGGGGTATCCGATGCCGGAAGCATTGGCGATAGGTGAACTGTGGATGGCCAAAAAACTGTATCCGGACGCCTATAAAGACGTGGATGTCGATGCGCAGGCGCAAGACTACTATCAGCGTTTTTATCGTGTGAACTGGCAGTCTGATGCAGCTAAGTAACCGCACTTTACCCCAGCAGCCACTGCTAATGGCGGCGGTTTTGTTACTGGGCGTCAGCTCGCTGTGCCTCGGGCAATATCCACTGTCGTTAAGCGAGGTATTTTACCATCTGACGCACTATAGCGATGCCGAAGGGATTGCCAGCCAGATTGTCTGGACGGTGCGGTTACCACGAATTCTGATCGCGTTGCTGGCGGGGGGCGCGTTGGGTTTATGCGGTGCGACGCTGCAAGGGGTATTTCATAATCCACTGGTCGACCCGCATATTATCGGCGTAACGTCGGGGGCTGCTTTTGGCGGTACGCTGGCGATTCTGCTCGGTCTGTCGCCGTGGCTGATGATGGGTTCAACGTTTTTCTTCGGTCTGACGGCGCTGATTCTGTTGTATTCCATCGCTACATTGCAGGGGCTGGAGAATACGCTGGTGCTGATCCTGTCGGGTATCATTCTGAGCGGTTTCTTTGCCGCACTGGTGAGTCTGATTCAGTATCAGGCGGATACCGAAGAGACGTTACCGAACATTGTGTTCTGGCTGCTGGGTAGTTTTGCGACGGCCAGCTGGCATAAAGTTCTGCTGTTGGCGATTCCGGTGGGTATCGCCGCGACGGTTTTGTATCAGTTACGCTGGCGGATAAATCTGCTATCGCTGAATGACAAAGATGCCAGAGCGCTGGGCGTGGCGGTGGTTCCTCTGCGACGCAGCGTTCTGGTGTGCTGCGCTTTTTTAGTCGCCGCTCAGGTGGCGGTCAGCGGCAGTATTGCCTGGGTCGGGCTGGTTATCCCGCATCTGGCACGTTTGCTGGTGGGGGTCGATCACCGTCGTTTGCTCCCTTGTGCCTTCTGGCTGGGGGGCGGTTTTATGATTGTGGTGGATGATATTGCGCGCACTCTGCTGCCTGCGGAGATCCCGCTGGGGATCATCACTGCATTATTTGGTGCGCCGCTGTTCGCTTTTTTACTCATCCACAACAGCCGTCGGAGGAAACAATGAAATCTGTCGCACTGCGCGTAAATCAGCTGACTTACGGGTATCGCGTACCGCTGTTTGAGCCGCTTACGTTCAGTTGCCGGAAAGGTGAGGTCTGGGCGGTGCTGGGACGTAACGGTCTGGGTAAAACTACGCTGCTCGATACGCTAACCGGCACGTTGCCTACTTTGGACGGCAGTATTGAAAATGACGGTGGAATTGGGATTGTGGCGCAACATTGTCATCTGCCGTTTCCCTATACGGTTAGCGATGTGGTGCTGATGGGGCGGGCACAGCACGTGAAGTTATTTGCGCAGCCCAGCCAGCAGGATCAAAAAAGGGCAGCGCAGGCGCTGGAGCAACTTAATATCGCACATCTTGGCGCCTGCTCGTTTGGTTCACTTTCTGGCGGGCAACAACAGTTAGTGATGATAGCCCGGGCATTGGTCACGGAATGTCAGACGTTATTGCTTGATGAACCGTGTTCCGCGCTGGATCTCGCTAATCAGCAGGTGGTGCTGCAGCTCATCAGCGATCTGGCTCGCCAACAAGGCTGCAGCGTGCTGTTTTCAACCCACGATCCGCAGCATGCGCTACAGATAGCCACGCATACGCTGCTGCTGCTTCCTGAAGGAAAATGGCGGGCAGGGCCGACGGACAGCATCGTGACGGAAGATAATCTGTCCCAGGCCTACGGATTACCGCTGCGAAAAGTGAACGTTGACCATTACCAGACGCCGTTTATTGCGCCGCTGTTTTCTATTCGTCGGTAAGTGATACAAAACCAGCGGCGATCAGAAATTCCTGGCCGCCGTTGCCGAGTATAAACTCAACCAGCGCCAGCGCATCTTTGGACGTTTCCAGCACCGCCAGCTGGTATTCACATTGAATGTTATATTCAGCCGGAATCGCTATATAACGAACGTCGGGGAGTGCGCGGAGCGTTTTTGCATAATGCGCGTAGCCGATAAACAGATCGGCCAGTCCCTGACGCAGGACCCAGGCGCTGGCAAGTTCTCCCTGCGGGATCCTCACGGTGTCGCGACCACCAACCAGGGGAATGGCCCTTTCGCGCAACTGCTGCCCGAGGCCCGTCTCCAGCGCATCCAGCTTGTCAAAAAATGCCCAGGTATAATCTCCGGAAGGATCACAGCCGGGCGTAGAGGTACCAATGCGCAGGGCAGGGTTTCGTAGCAAATCCAGCCATTCACCGGTCCGGGTGGTAACCAGACCCAGCTGGTTCCAGCAAAAGGTATGCGTCGAGAGGGCTATATGCTCAGCCAGAAGGCGCTGCGGATGCTCCCGATTGGCCGAAGCAAACAGCGCACAGGGTTCACCTGCCTCAATCCGCTCACGCAATAAACCGGCTGGACCATATTCCACCTTTACATCTGTTCCACTGATGCGCGTGAAATGGGTTATCAACGGAGTCAGTGCCGGGCGTAAACTGCCGGCAGCAAGTAGAGTGATGGAAGAAGACATCGTGTCACGCCTCGTAATAGGGTAAGCGTCGACGAAGACGCGTGGCTGGCCGGGAAATGGCTTGCGCGACGCACTGCCCAATTTCTGCGCAGGCAGTAAGCCCTTGCACGAAAGGTTGATCGTGCATCAGCCAGGGAAGTGCGGCGAGCGCAATGCGTCCCCGGACGATATCAGGCGCCTGTAACGTATAGTCATCGCCGACATCCGGTATTTCCTCACTCGTGGACTGCAGTTGCTCCCGTAGCGATGGAAATGGCAGATCTTTAATTTTTAACGCTTTCTGGCCTCTGGCATCGATAAAAACGTCAAACTCATAGGTTTCGCCCTGAGCGCGTATTACCGTCATTTTTTCTTTTTGCTCTAACTGATAATCCTGACCGAGCGCGCGAATATTCAGGATCCCGGCCTCACGCAGTGCCAGTAATCTACGGATCGATTGTGAAGGAATGGCTGCATAGTTATCGATAAAGACGCGAGCAAGTCCATTGTCAAACCGCTCTCTGTCTTTCTCATCCAGCCACGGAACAATTTCCTGTACGGCCTCATGCAGTCGCAGAATAGCGTAACGCCAGGCAACCGTATGTTTGTCACGTTTATTGCGTTCGACCTCTTCAAGATTGGCTGCGGCCCAGTGAAACGGATCGTGCTTTTTACGGGCAGCGAACCAGACATCCGTAAAGCTGTCGGCGTTCAGGGAAGAAAGGGCGACTTCTTTGCTCCAGATAGGGTCAGCCAGCTCAATTTCTTTGGCTATGAGCATAAAGATCCTGTCCAGCAGCCCAGCAGGACCATCTGCAATACACTGTTCTAGAGCCTCAGTAGTCACAATGGAGAGTGGTTCGTAGGGGAGAGGGCAGTAAAAATCGGCTTCCGGTAGAATGCCAGAACGGGACATGAGGAGAATGTTGAGATCCTGACTGCCTTCATTTCTTTCGAAATGAACACCTTGCGCATCATCTAATACAAACCTACCGTGTTGTACTACGACAGCCATAGCCGCATCGATAGCGCTCAGCGATGTACCCAAAATTCCTACATTACATGCCGGGATTTTGGCCTCCATTAGTCCAGTCCACGGACTCGGGAAGAAGGTACGTGACGCGCTTTGTGCGTCAGGCCAGACGTGACCCGTGGCGATGACAGCAAGATCAAAATGCTCCGGGTCGTTATGATCGCTGCAAATAACAACGCCATCCGTTGTGGCTTTGACATCCTTGACCTGACAGGACTCGTGTACGGTGACGTTAAACCCCTGTTTGTCCGCAAGGTCTACAAGGCGTAAAAACTGGTCACGAAAATATTCACCAAGCAGAATTCGCGGCAGAAATTGTCGGTCATGCAGTGAGTCGTGTTTCACGCCATAACGGGCTAAATGTTCAACGCTCTGTTGGCGTAACCAGTCGAGATAAGAAGAGGTAATAGGGGGAATTTCAATACTGGCGATATTTGCCAGCATCAATCGCGAGTTTTCTTCATCGCTATAGGGCATGCCAACCCCAGCTTCATTTGATTGTTCGTAGAGACTAATTGAAAGCGGGGTTTGATGCTTGAGGAGCGCGAGTAACGTATAGATTCCTGTCGGTCCCGTACCGACGATAGCGATCTTGTTCATCTTATCCACCTGATATTATTTTTATGCCCTGTGATCGATGTTCTGTGTCGGCATTGTGCCAAAAACAAGCGAAGCAGGATAAGTGTGGTCGATAACAGCGCTGGAGACAAACGGGATAGACAGTAAGAATTTCGAAGTCGTTCAGGACGGCAACAAAAATTGGGGGATATTATCGAGAATAGAATGAGGAGAAAAGCACCACATCAAAGATGATATGGTGCGTCCGAGTGGACTCGAACCACCGACCCCCACCATGTCAAGGTGGTGCTCTAACCAACTGAGCTACGGACGCAATATGGTGCGTTCAATTGGACTCGAACCAACGACCCCCACCATGTCAAGGTGGTGCTCTAACCAACTGAGCTATGAACGCAACGTTGTAGGTGACAACGGGGACGAATATTAGCGGCACAGACCGAATGAGGCAAGAGGGAAATAGCATTTTTCTTCCCGATCTCACGCGTTTGCAGAGTAATTAAGCAAGTTGATTATATTTTGTTGATTTTGCAGCGTGTTTTTTACTCAGGGGGCGATGGACTGGGCATTAGTGGTTAACTGATATCCGAAAAGCTGATAGTGAAAAAAAAGCCTGCATGGGCACGGACCCAGGCAGGCGTAAAGAAGAGAATTCGAACTTTTTATAATGAGGCGTAATAGTAAGATAGTTACATCTCACTCTCTTAGTAGCGGTTATGCCATTGAAAAACTTAAGCGTAACCACATTTTTTAAGTTTAGCGGGAGTTATCAGTCATCCTGTGTTTTTCTATTCGTGTTCAGAACACCGGTAAACCCAGGCCTTGTTTCACTTCTCTTAATGTCTGCTGTGTGATTTCGTGCGCTTGTTGACTCCCTTTTTTCAGCATCGCCATCAGCATGCCTTTATCCTGAATGTAAGTTGCCCGACGCTCACGCATCGGCGCGATGAGTTCTTGCAAGCACATCTCCAGCTCATTTTTGCATGTCCTGTCACCTAATCCGCCGCGCTGATAATGCGCTTTCATCTCCGCCACTTTGATTTTATCTGGGTGAAATGCGTCGAGGTAGGTGAATACGATATTGCCGTTAATTTGCCCCGGATCGGACACTTTCAAGTGGTTAGGGTCGGTGAACATTGCGCTGACGGCGCGATGAATAGTTTCCTCGCTGGCGGACAACAGAATTGTATTACCAAGGGACTTCGACATCTTGGCGTTACCGTCGATACCGGGCAGACGACTGGTTTCACTCAGCAACGCTTTGCAATGCGACAATACTGGGGCAGGTAACAGGCTATTCATCTTATGCACGATTTCATTGGTCTGTTCGATCATTGGCAGTTGATCGTCGCCGACCGGAACCACTTCAGCTTTGAAGGCTGAAATATCTGCCGCCTGACTGATGGGATAAACCAGAAAACCAACCGGTAACGAGCGTGCGAATCCTTTCTGCGCAATTTCGTTTTTGACCGTAGGATTACGCTCCACGCGCGCCACAGTAACGATGTTCATATAAAGCGCGGTCAGTTCGGCAAGGGCGGGCAAGGCCGATTGCAAACAGATGGTGGTGAGTGAAGGGTCTATACCCGCGGCGAGATAATCAGCCAGCACTTCGGGAATGTTGTTTTGGATCTTTTGTGGTGTACTGCCGTTATCGGTCAGTCCTTGCAGGTCTGCGACTAATATAAACTGCCGATAATCGTGTTGCAGTGTGGCGCGTTGGCGCAACGAGCCAACATAGTGGCCGAGGTGCAGCGGACCAGTAGGACGATCGCCTGTGAGGATGATGGTTTTGTTGCTCATATAAGACTCCTTAAGCGTAAAACCGAAAGGGGTCTTCAAATGCAAATAACCGCCTTTCGGCGGTTATTTGAAATGGGGAAAACACATTCTGACCGCCTTTAAGAAGGCAGCCACCACAGGTTATGAGTAAAACCGTTGATATCGTGTTTGGTGTTCATGCTGTCAACTTACCACTACCTGAAGTGGAGGTAAAGCAATGCGCCGACAGCTGACATAATTCAGCTTGCTTCCAGCATGCCAAAGCTCACAATGCGCGAACGCCCCAGTTCTTTTGCGCGATACAGCGCTACGTCTGCGGCACGCAGTAGATTATCGCTCTGGGCATGCTGCGGGTAGCTGGCAACACCGATAGAGACATCCACATGACCAATATCGGATACGCCAAAGCGCAGTGACAATTCGCGTACGCCGTTGTAAATGTCTGTCGCAAAGCTATTGGCCGTCTGTTCATCCGCACCTGCCAGCAGTACCAGAAACTCTTCTCCCCCGTAACGGAAAGCCATGCCGCTGTCGTGGACAACGCGCTGAATAATGGCGGCGATACTTTTTATCACACTATCGCCCGCCTCATGGCCAAAGCGGTCATTGATGTTTTTGAAATGGTCGATATCGATCATCAGGCAACTGATCGGTTCTTTGCTACGAACTGCCTGGCTCATCTGGGTACGGAGAGTATCTTCAAGATGATGACGATTGCGCAGACCGGTTAGTGGGTCGTACAGCGCTTTCTCCAGCAGCGCATCGCGCAAGCGTTGGTTGGCTAATGCGAGGCCGAGTGCTTCCGCCATCAGTTCCAGGTAGGCGCGAGATGAGGTGGAATCCTCGCTGAGATTCTGGAATGAGAGCAGGCCGATGGCTTCCCCCTGGGCAATCAACGGAACGCATAAGGTATGCCGCTGGCATGACTCTGGCAGATGGTAGCAGGCGATATCCGGTTCGCCTTGTACCGGTGGATGGCTCTGGCCGCGGCGTACTGCCCAGCATTCGTCCGGGTGGAACGCATCGGCTTTGCCCTCTGGTGAGAGCCACTGCGCAACGCAGCGCATTTGCCAGGGTTCCCGATCCAGTATGTACAGTCGGCCGGCAATACCTGGGGCAATATTTGGCGCGAAAAGTTCTGCCACATTAATGACATCGGCAAAACTCTCGCACCCCTGCAGACGCTGCGTCATACGCGCCAACAGCTCACGGATCCCCCAGTCGGCGTCTCTCTCTTTCTCCAGCCGCTGACGGGCCAGGCCGTTCTCGCGAAAAATCCGGATCGCCTGGGCCATATCGCCAATTTCATCGATCTGGTTAAAGCTGGGGGTCTCGACAGCATAATCTTGCGATGCCAGACGGTTTACTACATCGCTCAAACGCACCACCGGGCGCAGCACGCGGCGCTTCAATATAAATCCAAGAACGAACAAAAACAGCAGCGCCGTAAGACCGACCATCACTTCAGAGGCTGTGCGTAGTGTACGTGACGCCTGAGTGGCATCTTCAATGGCATTGAGTACACGATTGTCGAGCAACTGGCGGAAATGGTCGATCCGGTCCTGTGCCTGCTCCAGTTCCTGTTCATAGGTTTTGCTGAAGAGCAGGGCAATAGCTTGTGTGTGTTCTCCCCGCGCGACGCTGGCCAGCGCCGCAGCTTGTTCGTCCTGCAGGGCATCAACAATCTGCAATCCTTCATGCAATAGCGCCAGCTCTTCACCTGTAGCTCCGGCAGCTTTCAACGCCGCCAGTCGATGCTCAACGGCTTTCAGTGATGCCTCTTTCTGACGATAGTTGTTCAAAGCATCCGGGTCTTTACTGACCACGTAGAGACGCGCCATATCGGACAGCGACCAGGCGTCGAGCTCCACTTCTTCGGTCAGTTGATCAAATTTGTAACGTTGTTCCACCACCTGGCGTTCGGTGTTATCGGCGTTGGACGCCATCAGCATGACAACGCCGGAGGCGATGGTCAGGCATACCGTCGCGCTGTAGGCCCAGTTGGTGATTGTGGCTATTCGCACTGATGACATCCTTCTGCGACGATTAATCAATTAGCATGATTGAAATTATAGGAAACGTATGATTTTGCGTGAAAATAAAAAAGGCGGCCCAGGGCCGCCTTCTGTTATCGTCCTGACATCATAAATCTGGAGGATTTTTTCCTTCTTCCATAAAGGCTTCGTCGATTCCTTCCACGTTACCTGCATGATCGCGCCCGGAAAACAGGTTCCAGCAGGTAATGAATAGCGCGGCGATCAGGGGGCCAATCACAAACCCATTGATACCGTAAATCTCCATCCCGCCGAGGGTGGTTATCAGAATCAGGTAGTCCGGCATTTTGGTGTCTTTTCCTACCAAAAGCGGGCGCAGGATGTTGTCCACCAGCCCGACGATAATCACGAAGAACCCAACGATAAACAGCCCTTGCCACAGTTGGTGCGTAGCGAAGAGGAATATGGCCGCGGGGACCCAGACGATTGCCGAGCCGACGGCAGGCACCAGAGACAGAAACGCCATTAATGCGCCCCACAGAACGCTGCCATCAATGTCCACAATCGCAAAAGCTATGCCGCCAAGAATCCCCTGAACTAAAGCCACAACCGCTGTGCCCTTGACGGTTGCGCGCGTTACGCCGACAAATTTGGCGAACAAGTGCTGTTTGGCAAAATCAGAAAGTGGTAATGAGTCCAGAATCTGGCGCACCAGATAAGGTCCATCTTTTAACAAGAAAAACAGCAGATACAGCATGATGCCAAAGCTGATGGCAAAGCCGAATGTCCCTTTACCGATCAGGAATGCGCTGCCCGCAAGGTACTGCCCGCCTTGCAACACAATGTCGGACAGCTTTTTCTGGATTTCTGCAACATTATCCAGATTGTGTTCTGCGAGGAATCCTCTCGCCCAGCCAGGAAGATACGAAAGAATAGTGGTGACGACTTCGGGAAACTGCGTGTCGTTTTGTTGCAGTTTGGTGTACACCACATTGAGTTCAATGGCCAGCGATGACAGGATCACCATAAGCGGGATAAAGACAATCAGACAGATAATGGCGATGGTTATTAACGATGCCAGCCCGTTGCGTTCGCCAAGTGCGCTGCGCAGCCTGTTTTTTACCGGGTTAAAGATAGTCGTTAATATCGCGGCCCACAAAATGGCGGAAAAGTAGGGGGACAGCACATCGAAGAACGCCCAGGTAACGAGGGCCAGTATGAAAATGAAGAAACCTTTGGTCAGTCCGTTAAATCGCATCGGTGAATCCTGTAATGAGAAGCAGTCCCGACTATAGAACCGTTCTGAGGATTTACCAACTTTTGCTGAAGATCTCTGCTTAATACCAGGCGGGTATGGACTCGGGTTTGATTAGACAGTGTCCGTCAATGCGATAAAAATGACGTTCTTTACGCCGTATCGTGGCCAGTGTCTTCATCGTATTGTTTGCGGTATTGCAAAGGAGATTGCCCCATCATTTTTCTAAAACAGGTAATGAAATAGGTCATTTCCGTAAAACCCACATGCTCGGCAATCTCCGTCACGTTCAGTGATGAGTAGCGCAATAAATCGCAGCTTTTTTTAATCCTGCGGGTGAGTATATATTCCTGGATCCCGCCACCGGTTTGTTGACGGAAAATTCGCGAGGTATAGCTGCGTGAAAAACCAATATCCGCAGCTAAATCATCGAGTGAAAATTTCTGCTGATAATGCTCTTCTATCCACTGCATAATGCGGGCCGCCACGGTCTGCTGTTGGTGCACTACACTCCGCGGTTGCAGGGGAAGAAAGTCCAGAAGTTGCATTACCAGAAAAGCAACATCACTGGCCGATTGATACCCGTTGCCCTTAAGTGATTCAAACCGATCGAGGATATAGGCAATATAGTCCGCATGTTCACTGAGATCGTGAATTTGTGCCGGAGCATGGGTGCCAGAGAGTGCTGCAAACTGAGCCTGGTGGCGGGGAAACATCTGCAAGGCACTGATTACTTCATTGTGCTCAATATGCATAGCCGTACGATAAGACGGATTGTTCGGTGCAACATCAACCTGCACCTTATGCAAGCGAAACGGTGGGAAAATAAAAAGTCTGCCCGGCTTTGCTGTATAGTGTTGTTTATCAACGACGACGATGCCGTACCCTTTTGAAATATATAAAAACTCAATGCATTGATGCCAATGGTAATAATGAACACTCGCGCCCATTGGACGCTGAAAGGAAATCACTTCATTCCCCATCGCAATTCTTTCAAGTTTTTGTGGCTCGTTCATTTTTTACCATGACAACAGAATTAAGTTTTGCTGCTATATATTAAAGATATTGCTGAATATCTGTCCGTAAATCCAATCAAACTTAAAAATCGAACTGTTTTTGTGAACATGCTCACGCTGCTGTAGGAAACAAAAATACTAATCTCCGTCCGTCAGCACCTGGTTGTCGCCAGTAGTACTGAGTCTATAAATACTTCATAAGAGGTAGTGGATTATGATTGCAATTAAATCTTCGGTTTTTTTTATTTATACTTATCATTGTCGAGATAATGCTGGAGCCGCATCATGAACGCGATTGCCCCGACTCGTTTAGCGCAGCTCAAAATGAGCAGCTTTATTTTTCTCTATTTCTTTACCTGGTCATCCAGCTTCGGCTTATATGCATTATGGCTGAGTCAAAAAGTTGGTCTTGATAGCGTAACAATTGGTACAGTATTCGCGGTTAATGGTGTGTTTGCCGTGGTTATGAAACCAGTATATGGTTATATCATGGATAAAATAGGCATGAGCAAATGGCTTCTCTATTTTGTCTGCGCCACCTCAGCATTAATGGCACCGTTTTTTGTGGTGATTTACCAGCCTTTACTGCTGAGTCATACGATGCTCGGCATTATTATTGGTGCATTCTATTTAAGCCTGGGATGGTATGCGGGAGTGGCTGCCGCAGAATCCTATGCCGACCGTTTCAGTCGCCTTTACGGCCTGGAGTTTGGCCGTATCCGAATGTGGGGATCGCTAGGGTGGGCGCTGGCGGCTTCGGTTTCCGGCGTATTGTTCAACTACACGCCAACCGCCAACTTTATACTGAGCAGTACCACCTCCGTAGTCATGCTGCAGGTGTTGTTGAGCCTGAAGATTGGTGATGAGCAGCTACGAAATAACTCGGTTATCTCCGAAAATAAAATTGTCTTTGCCGATGTCATTGCGCTGATGCAAAACCGAAAATTCTGGATGTTTAGTCTGTATGTCGCAGGTGTCGCGTGGATGATGTTTGTAGCAGAACAGCAATTTCCCCGTTACTTTGTCTCTTTCTTTGCCACCAAAGAGCAGGGCAATGCCTGGTATGGTTACCTGGGGACGCTCCAGGCTGGTATTGAATTCCTGATGATGATGTTTATTCCCACGCTGGTTAACTATTATGGTGCCAAGAAGGGGTTGCTGCTGTGCGGGTTAGTTGTGGGGGGCCGTCTGATCCTTTCTGGTTTAACAGTCGACCCAATTATGATTTCAATTATTAAACCATTTTACGGTGTGGAAATAGCGTTACTGTTAATCTCTGTATTTAAATATATCGCTGAACATTTTCACAAACGCGTTAACGCCACCATGTATTTGTTGGGTTATCAGGCAATGGTATATGTTGGTTCTGTTGTCGTGGCGCCACCTGCTGGTTATTTATACGATAAAATAGGGTTTGCACATACCTTTTTAATTATGGGTGTCTGCGCACTGCTGTTTACGCTAATTTCCGCTTTCACGCTTTCTTGTAGCCATGCGGGAAAAAAGATATTAACACCGCGTGCTGATATATTGCGCTCTCAGACTATTAAAACTTCCAAATAGTAATAACAGGATAATTATGATTACTAATAAAACGGCTAATGTCGTTACTGAACCCTTGCGCGTGTCATACGCCGCCCCGGTTGATCGTCAGGCATTGAAAAAAGAGTTAGATAAAGCAATACCGTATATTTCGTCACGAATTGATCGAACGCTGTATGCGCTTGGCGATAAATTTCCCAATGAGGCCTGTGAAGGTGGGAAATGGCAACCCGCTGAAAATAACCAATGGACAAACAGTTTCTGGACAGGGCAGCTCTGGCTATTGTGGGAGATAACCGGCGATAGTAAATACCGTCAGGCTGCTGAGCGATTCATTACTTCTTTTGCTCATCGTCTGGTAAACCGTATTGAAACAGATACTCATGACCTAGGCTTTCTGTATTCATTGTCGTGTGTAAACGCGTGGCAACTGACCGGGAACGCAGCCGCACGCGATATCGCCTTGCATGCGGCTGAAATGATGATGCAACGCTATAACCCAACGGCAGGTATTATCCAGGCATGGGGAGACCTGACGGATCCGGAGCAGCAGGGACGAATGATTATCGACTGTAATATGAATCTACCGCTGCTCTACTGGGCAAGCGAACAGACGGGGAATCTGGTCTTTGCTGACGCGGCCTTATCTCATGCCATGCAGGCAGCGAAATATATCGTACGGCCCGATGCATCGACGTATCACACCTACTATATAGATGTTGTGACCGGTGAGCCGCGGTTTGGCAATACGCACCAGGGACACAGCGATAGCTCATGCTGGGCACGTGGTCAGGCGTGGGGGATTTACGGATTCATGCTTAGCTATCTGTATACGGGAAAATCTGAGTTCGTCAGCCTGACCCGCAGCCTGAGTCATTACTTTATCAACCGCCTGCCTGAGGACTCTATTTGTCACTGGGATCTGGCTTTGAATAACACTGGCGCCGTACGCGACAGTTCGGCTGCCGCTATCGCTGCCTGTGGTCTGCTGGAGCTAGCGAAAGCATTACCGGCGACAGATGCAGGTCGGATGCAGTATGAGGAAGTGGCTTTGCGGATTGTACAATCGCTGACGAAGCGCTATCTCTCTACGGATGAACCGGAATGTGAAGGGTTACTGATGCACTCGGTTTATCATATGCCAGCTGGTAAAGGCGTTGATGAATGTTGTTCCTGGGGAGACTATTTTTATCTTGAAGCGTTAATTCGCGTGCGCCAGTGCTGGACGTCTTATTGGTAGAGGCAATTATCACTAAGCGTATGAAATATTAAAAGTCGGGCAACAGTTTTGTTGCCCGACTTTAGCTGCCAGGGATATCCGCCGTGATTTAGCCGTGTCTGATTTTCCCATCAATTCCCGGTTGAGGCTTACCAAACAGATATCCTTGTGCGAAATCGCAACCCAGTGCCTGAAGTTTTTCCAGTTGCTCTTGCGTTTCAACACCTTCTGCAACAGCTTTCATATTAAGGGACTTCGCCATGCCAGTAATGAGTTTGATAATATTAAGGGCATCGTCCTGGGTAGCGAGTGAATGTACAAAGGACTTGTCTATTTTTATTTTATCGAAGGCAAGCCGGCTCAACCGCGAAAGAGAAGAATACCCGGTACCAAAATCATCGATGGAGATTTTTACCCCCAGAGCTCTGAGCTTGTTAAGTGTATTCATCGGCGTATTACTCTCAGTAAAAATAGAGGATTCAGTGACCTCCAGTTCAAGACGTTGAGCGGGGAGTCCTGTTTCTTTCAGGATAGTTTGCACTATTCCGGCAAAGGCTTTGCTGCTTAGCTGGACAGGCGAGACATTGACTGAAATTTTGGCCGGAATCGCCCAGGACGCCGCTTCCGTACAGGCAATTTCTAGTACAGATTTCCCCATTTCGTTAATCATGCCTGTTTTTTCAGCAACAGGAATAAAGCTATCCGGCGACAGGAGACCCTTTAGAGGATGTATCCAACGAATGAGGGCTTCATAACTGTAAATTTCCCGGCTAAAAGAATCCACAATAGGCTGATAATAAACCACGAATTCTTTATTCACTATGGCCATCGCCATATCATGCTCAAGCGTTCTGCTTTCTTGCAGCTTTTCTAACATCCATTGCCGGAAGACTTTTATCTTGCCTGAACCTTCATTTTTGGCTTCATACAGGGCCAGATCTGCAAATTTATAAAGATAATCGGAGCGGCGCTCTGTTTCTGATATAACAATTCCAACACAGGTAGTTATGTTTATAATTGTGTTATAAATAGTGTAGGGCTGGCTGATAAAATCACATATCTTTTGGGCTCGCGAAACGGCCTGGCTCTCCGTCAGACCACTTGAGAGAAACGCAAACTCATCCCCACCTAAGCGATACAGCGTATCTGAAGTATGGCTCATCGAAATCAGACGGTCCGATATCTGGCGTAATAAAACATCACCGGCATCATGACCATAGGTATCATTAACCTCTTTGAATCGGTCCAAATCAAACAGCATCACTGTCACAGAATCGTTGTTTTTTTCTGCCATCTCGATTGTTTGATTTAAATTCCCCCAGAAAAATTGGCGGTTATTCATATCAGTAAGTGAATCATGGTAGACGTCATATTCCAGTTTTGCATTCTGGATTTGCAACTTTTCTTTAGATTTCTGCAGCTCTTCAGCAAGGCTCTTAACCTGAAGATGCGCTCGCAGAATATTTCTGTTCTGGAAGAATATCAGTACACCCAGTATCGCACTCAGTATGATCAGCAGAACAGATGTCGCCGAGTAAATATAGTACAGAGTTTGAATTTTAAGGTTGGCGTTATTGATCGAGTTTACATCTTTATTTAACGCACCGGATGAAAGGCGGCCAAGTTGCGAATCCAGCGTATGCATTTTTTTCAGGTATGTCTGAAGTTCTGAACGGTCCATTTTCTCGAGGTTAACATCCAGATAGTTAAGGATGTTTTCAAGTTTGATCGCCAATTCACTGTGCGCTTGATTGCTCTCTATATAGTGCCCCAAATCACCTTCTTTTATCAAATCACTCTGGCTAAGCATAATATCGAGGCGCAGGCGCACCTCGTCGAGGTTCATCGTTTTATCGATAGTATAAAGACCAAGCAATGATTCGAATCGGTAATATTGTGATACCATTTGTGCAGCGGACCATGAATCGGTGTAGTGAGTCAGTTTCTGTAACTCTTGCTGTCTTTCATGGACTAAGAAAGAAATATACCCAGTAGATATAAAAAGAAAAAATATGATGCCAGCCAGTATTCTGTTCATGATGTTCCTCTGAACGCTTACTCAATATCCATTCTACTGACCTGCCAGGCTGATCTTGAGTAATAAATCTGATTATTTAGTTCAGGTATGCTGTCATAGGGATACACAATGAATAACGGGCCTTTATCTCGAATTCGCATGTATTTTCCGTTGATTTTTAAAGCAAGAATGACATTGTACTTCTTGAAATCATCGAGAGGGATAACGGTGGTGTAGTCATTGAGTGCAGTAACTTTTACAACCGAGCCTTTCGCCCCAACAAAATCCATGAGCTTTTGTAGTGGAATACCCGTAAAAGTCGTGCGTCCATTATACCAAGGGGAGGTGGTCTGAAAACTTACCATGCCCAGTTTCTCGAGGCTGGCGGTATCAAAAGTGGCTTTCCCGTCTTCATTTGTATTTTCTATATTACCGGACACTGTTAGAAGGACCTGGCCCGTAGGTTTGGAAAGTTCACCTGCCCAGAGCTGTGTAGAGACGACTAAGCTTAACAACATGACTAATAACCGCATTCTGGCCTCACCTGACTACTGGATGTAAAAAGATTATAATTTAGATATTATGCTATTTATATATACTGTATGGATATTATTTTACAGTACGTTTATTTATTTTTTCATTCAATGAAATCAGTGGGTTAGCGTGGTGGTGTTTTATGCTTTGATTAAGTAAGATCGATGTCGTCATTTAAAGTACCGCTAAAATTTACCCCGTCAGTTTAAAAATAAGCTATCTATTCAGTCAGCGCAAATAAATACCTACGAATGCCAAGGTTTATTTTTATGCAGTCATAAGGTGCCGTTTTTCGTTGGATGATAATTCCTGGCAGCAAAGCAGCCCTCTGCATATGGGCGTGCTTCGTTCCAGTAATCATTGACCGGCAAGTTGTGGCAGGTATGCCTGCCTGAATCAGCTTATTCGTGCATTTGTGCTGACTGGCGGGCATACAGGTAAGCGGTGGCTCGCGATACGCCTAAATGCTGCGCCACGGTATCCATTGATTTTCGTACGTTCAGTAGGCCTTCTTTACGGAGTTGTTGAATCAATAACTTACGGTCTTCAGGTTTGAGTGCGCGCGCCGTGGTCGCGCGTTTGGCGGCAAAGTCATCGATACGTTGGCGAATAACTTCGTTACTACCGGGATCGATATGCTCCTTTATGGGGGAGTTTTCGGTTTCAGTAAATCGCGCAAGCGCGCTCTGCATACCGCGAAACAACGTCATATCAACATTAAGGCACAGTGCCGCGACGTATTTACCGTCCTCACCCTTGATGCCAATGGAGGTGCTTTTTACCGGACGTCCATCAGCAAATTGATTGCTGTAGTTAGCGATGATGTTGGGAAAGTCTGGCGATGCTATGCGTGCCAGACCCAGTTCTGTTGCTGGTTGGCCAGGTTTACGTCCGGAAAGATTATTATGGATGGACAAAATGGCATGTTCAGGTTTTTTGAGGTCATGAACAACCACTTCACAAAAGGGAGAAAAGGTTTCGCTTAACCCTCTGGCGATAGTATCAAGTTGGCTGAGAAGCGAGTTATTGTCGGTTTTTGGCATGCCAGTCTCCTGCAGTGATGCCTTTTGCCATGATTGCGAGCAGTTTACAGTGAGCGGGGATCGCTTTTCCAGACTGGAATATACAGACAGGAATAAGGTATCTGCATGGCAGATACCTTGCTTATCATCCGGCCAGGAATGCACCATAGCGGCTGATGTCCACGTTTCCACCGCTGATAATAATGCCGATTCTCTTACCCTGGAGTTCAGATTTGCGTGCTCTGGCGGCGGCAAAACCCAGACAGCCAGTTGGCTCTACGACGATTTTCATTCGTTCTGCAATAAATTTCATCGCAGTGACTAATTCAGTATCTGAGACAGTCAGAATATCGTTCACGTTTTGCTGAATAATCGCAAACGTATACTGCCCAAGGTGTTGAGTTTGCGCGCCATCGGCTATGGTTTTCGGTGTATCAATATGAACAATGCTGCCGCTGCGAAAAGACTGCTGACCGTCATTGCCTGCCTCAGGTTCTACGCCATAGATCATACAGTCAGGGGAGAGATGTCTCGCTGCCAGCGCGGAACCGGATAGCAGACCGCCGCCACCCAGACATACGAAAAGGGCGTCTAACGGTCCCACTTCCTCAATCAACTCTTTCGTTGCGGTACCCTGGCCCGCAATAACGTGCGGATGATCGTAAGGAGGGATCAGCGTTAGCCCTTGTTTCTCAGCCAGATTCTGACCAATTTTTTCTCTGTCTTCAGTATAGCGATCGTAAATCACGACATTTCCGCCATACCCTTTGGTCGCGGCAACTTTGGCAGCCGGGGCATCATGCGGCATGATAATTGTCGCCGGGATTCCTAACAATTTTGCCGACAAGGCGATGGCTTGTGCATGATTTCCCGAAGAAAAGGTCACGACGCCCGCAGTCCGTTGTTGTGGCGTGAACTGGCGTAGCGCATTCATAGCGCCGCGAAATTTGAACGCGCCCATTCTCTGGAAGTTTTCGCATTTAAAGAAGACTTCAGCGCCAAATTCTTCATTAACCGTACGCGACGTCATCACCGGCGTTTTGTTGGCATAATCTGCGATGCGCTCTGCCGCAGCGACAATATCGTTATAATCAGGCAGTGTCATATCAGTCATTTTTATTCACCTGTATACAGTTATAAATCAGGCCTGTGGGGCCAAAGCCATCGCTTCGATTTCTACGGCAAAACCGTAATGAAGTTCGGCAACTCCAGCGACAGCACGGGCAGGGCGAAAATCACCGATCCACTCACCATAGATCCTGTTAAATGTCGGCCACTGGTTAATATCCGTGACATAGACGCGTACTGAAACCAGGTGCTGACGCGAGACTCCAGCACCTGCCAGACAGGCATCGACATTTTGCAGGGCCAATCTGGTTTGTTCTTCAAAAGACGCATCGGTTTTTTTTTCGCCATCCTGGGTGACCGGCAGCTGTCCAGAAATGAACACAAAACCACCTGCCGTTGTACTGTGCGAGTAATGACCTGCCGGGGGAAAACTGCCTGGTGAAGCGTTGAGCGTAATGTCTGGGGACATAAGCGATCTCCTTGGTTTTCGATGATTCATTTTGTATTAATTAATACTGTTTGTATTACTTATACGCCTTCATGCTTCGGTCGGCTAGTGATAGTTTTCATGGGTGCTGATTTTGTGAACTAAAGCAAACGTGGCACCCGCTATATAGCGGGTGCTGGGGTATGAGTGAGGGGAAAACGGGGGGAGGCGGTATCGCCCCGGAACAGGGCGTTTAAGCTAAAAACGTTAGTCAATATGACCGTGGTTAATCTTACTCAACGGCTCATTGATATCGAAGATTTTGAAAAACACCTCTTCCACCCCCAGGTGCTTCAGACGGGCTGTATGCTTTTTAACATAAGCTAGCGCGGTGTCTTGATCCTGAAACATATAGATGCCACCGGCTTCATGATTTGCTTCGTTCTCGGTCCAGATTTTCCAGATAAAGCCCGGCTCCTGATTGATGGATTCGGCCAGTTCAACAAGTTGTTGCGACATCTCGGAGCCAAACGGGCCATGAAAATTAAAGTGAATCTGCAGCAGTTTGTTAGACATACTTCCTCCCTGGATTGGGTTATGTAACGTGTAAGAGGGTTAGCGTAGCAGCACTTTACCCGTCAGGTAAGTTGTTGCCTGCCCACCAATATAAACGCGAGAACCCGCCAGTTGGCAGCGTAAATCCCCACCGCGCCCAGATACCTGACGCGCCAGCATTTGTGTTTTGTTCAGTTTCTCTGCCCAGTAAGGAATGAGCATGCTATGCGCCGAACCTGTGACAGGATCCTCCGCGACGGCTTCGCCCGGGCAGAAGAAACGGCTGACGAAATCGTATTCCCCGTCACCTGGCGCGGTGATACAAACCATTTTCCCTAGCGGGATCATGGCGTGGATATTCGGGCGTACAGCCTCGACCTGGCGCTGGTTCTCCATTACGACCATATAGTCGCGCGCCACGCGAACTTCTTTACATTCGGCGATGCCTAAAGTTTCCAACAATAAGGCGGGCGGTACGACAGGGTCGCTTTGCCAGGCAGGAAAATCAAGCGTCAGCCATTGACCGCTGCGTGTGACCGTCAGCGGACCAACAAATCGGGTGGCAAAATGGAGAGTTGTGTCCGGGTAATCCAGATGTTCAAAAATGACATGCGCTGCGGCAAGCGTGGCATGCCCACACAAATTGATTTCTCCCTGCGTGGTAAACCAACGTAGCTCAAAGCCATTATCATTGGCGACAAAGAAAGCGGTTTCCGACTGGTTATGCTGCTGCGCCATTTTTAATAATGTTTCATCGGGCAACCAGTCTGCGAGCGGACATACTGCGGCGGCATTACCGCCAAACGTCGTGGTGCTAAAGGCATCTACCATATAAAAATCGATTTGTTGCACAGTGTAACCCTCTCTTCGCATGCCGGATAATGCCCACTCTACCATGCAATGAGTGCCATTAGTTAAGCGAGCCTATTCGCCAGTACAGTGAAAATTCGTTATCATCCGTGCCCACACTCCATCCTGGCCGCCTGATGTCTACCATTCTTGATACCTTTATTGCCCCGCCTTGTTATGACCAGATAGAGATTCTCTATCAGGACGAGCATTTGCTGCTTATCAATAAACCCACCGGGCTGCTCAGCTTGTCGGGGAAAAATCCGCACAATCTCGATTCGGTACATCACCGGCTGGTACAGATTTTTCCCGGTTGCACGCTGGTCCATCGGCTTGATTTCGGCACCTCCGGGCTAATGGTGGTGGCCCGTAACAAGGCTATCAACGCCGCGCTGTGCCAGCAGTTTAGTCAGCGCATGGTGACGAAGGTATACAGCGCACTGCTATGCGGGCATGTGGAAAACGATGCAGGGATTATTGACGCAGCGATTAGCAAAGATCCGGCGCTGTTTCCGCTGATGACGATTTGCGCCGTTAACGGCAAGCCTGCGCGCTCGCGCTATCAGGTTGTTGAGCGTTTTGTTCATCGCCAGGAGAACGAGGAATTACTCCCCTTAACACGCGTACAACTGACGCCTGAAACCGGGCGTACCCATCAACTACGGATCCACTGTCAGCAGTTGGGACATCCTATTTTAGGGTGCGATTTGTATGGCGGGCGTCTGCTGCCAGGCACTGAACTCACTCCGCGACTGATGCTGCATGCCAGCGCATTGCGTTTCAGGCATCCTGTCAGCGAACAATGGGTGAATGCCGAAAACGCCAGTCCCTTCTGAAGGTGTAAAAAAGCCGCCAGACGGCGGCTTTTGTGAGGTTATCGTGCCGCGCGCTGCAAAATGACGGCTGACGGCTGGCGTTGCAGATAACGCATCCGCAGCATCATTAAGACGGCCGCAGAGGTCAGACCGATAATAAAGCCCATCCAGAAACCCGCAGGTCCCATCCTGTCGACCACCAGATCGGTGAGCGCCAGAATATAGCCGCTTGGCAGACCCAGCACCCAGTAGGCTGTAAAGGTGATAAAGAAGATAGAGCGCGTGTCTTTGTAACCGCGCAGAACACCGCTGCCAATAACCTGGATAGAGTCCGATATTTGATACACCGCGGCCAGTAACATGAGCTGCGCCGCCAGAGCGACCACTTCCGGGTTATCGTTGTAGAGCAGGGCAATGTGCTCCCGGAAGGTCACGGTGAAAACCGCCGTCACAACCGCCATGCAGACACCAACGCCCAGACCGGTTCGGGCCGCCGTTTGCGCCTCCAGCGTGGAACCCTGACCCAAACGATAACCGACACGAATAGTGACAGCGGCCGCCAGCGACATCGGCAGAACGAACATTAACGAACTAAAGTTCAGCGCGATTTGGTGCCCGGCCACATCGACGATCCCCAGCGGGGAAACCAGCAGCGCAACCACAGCAAACAGCGTCACTTCGAAAAATAACGCCAGCGCGATGGGTAAACCCAGCTGCACGAGACGCTTCATCACCGCAGTGTCTGGCTTCTGGAAGCCGCGCTCATTACGGATATCACGCATTGAACGCGCGTGTTTGACGTAAGACAGCATGGCGGCAAACATTACCCAGTAAACCGCTGCCGTGGCCACGCCACAGCCCACGCCGCCAAGTTCCGGCATACCTAAATGTCCATAGATGAAAACATAGTTAACCGGGATGTTCACCAGCAGACCGATAAACCCCATCACCATTGCCGGTTTAGTCTTGGCCAGCCCTTCGCACTGGTTACGCGCTACCTGGAAAAACAAATACCCCGGCGCACCCCATAGCAATGCGCGCAGATAACCGACGGCTTTATCGGCCAGCGCCGGGTCGATGTTGTGCATGGAGCGGATAATGTATCCCGCATTCCACAGCACGACCATAATCAAAACGGAGACGCTACCAGCCAGCCAGAATCCCTGGCGTACCTGATGGGCGATACGATCGCGGCGGCCAGAACCATTGAGTTGGGCAATGACCGGCGTCAACGCCAGCAGGAGTCCGTGGCCAAACAGAATAGCTGGCAGCCAGATGGACGTACCAATGGCAACGGCCGCCATATCCGTCGCGCTGTATCCGCCCGCCATGACGGTATCGACGAATCCCATTGCGGTTTGAGCGATTTGCGCAAGAATCACCGGAATTGCCAGAGCTAATAACTGACGCGCTTCACTTACATACTTTTGCACGTGTACACCACTATATTGTTGTTATTTGAGAGACTAAAAAAGCCGCCTTATATGGCAGCAAGGAGAAAAAGCTGGGGAAATTTCAGTCTATTGTAGCGAGGAATACGTAATTCTCCAGTGAAAAAACAGGCAGCGGTGGCGCACTGCTGGCAACCTGAATTTCCACCTGCTATTGTGCTGGGCAGAGATGTCTTAATTGAGTTCAGGAGTGAGAAGTATGTTTACGGGTATTGTGCAGGGCACCGCAAAATTGGTGTCCATTGATGAAAAACCAAATTTTCGTACGCATGTCGTGGAGTTGCCTGAATATATGCTGGATGCGCTGGAGACCGGCGCATCGGTTGCCCACAATGGCTGTTGCCTGACGGTAACCGAAATCAACGGTAACCACATAAGCTTCGATCTGATGAAAGAGACGCTGCGTATCACCAACCTGGGCGACCTGAAGGTCGGGGATATGGTTAACGTTGAGCGTGCGGCAAAATTCAGCGATGAGATTGGCGGGCATTTAATGTCGGGCCATATTATGACCACCGCCGAGGTGTCTAAAATTTTGACTTCGGAAAATAACCGGCAGGTATGGTTTAAAGTTCAGGACCCATCGCTGATGAAATATATCCTGTACAAGGGATTTATCGGCATTGACGGCATCAGCCTGACGGTCGGCGAAGTCACGCCAACGCGCTTTTGCGTGCATTTGATCCCGGAAACGCTGGAGCGTACGACGCTGGGTAAGAAAAAGCTGGGTGCGCGGGTTAATATCGAAATCGATCCGCAAACGCAGGCGGTTGTTGATACCGTTGAACGTGTACTGGCTGCGCGCGAAAGCGCCATCAGTAACGTAGCGGGCGAGGTCTGAATCCGGTCAGAAACAAAACGCCCCCGTTAGCACGGGGGCGGTAGACGATAGACATTAGCGGGGGACGCGCAGACCGTGCTCAACACCGCGGGAGAAAACCACCTGCCAAAGCTGGATATCGCGAGCACGAAACGCACCGGCGCAGGCGTTCAGGTAATAGCTGAACATCCGTTTAAAACGCTCGGTATAGTTATCGGCGATTTCAGGCCAGGAACGCATGAAGCGCTCGTGCCATGCCATCAGCGTGGTGTCGTAATCTGCGCCAAAATTATGCCAGTCTTCCATCACAAAATGCGGCTCGCTGGCGTTGGCAATCTGGCGAACTGACGGTAAACAGCCGTTCGGGAAGATGTATTTATTAATCCACGGATCAACATTATTGTCGGTTTTATTCGAACCGATGCTGTGCAGCAAAAAGAGACCGTCCGGTTTTAAATTACGATCGACAACATCGAAATAGGTTTTGTAGTTTTTCGGACCAACATGCTCAAACATGCCGACGGAGACAATGCGATCAAATTTATCGTTCAGGTCGCGGTAATCTTGCAGCAAAATGGTGACATCCAGTCCCGCGCAACGCGCTTGCGCCATTTTCTGCTGCTCTGCCGAGATGGTCACACCTACCACGCTCACACCGTATTGCGATGCCATAAAATGGGACAAGCCACCCCAGCCACAACCAATATCAAGCACCCGCATACCCGGCTTCAACTGCAATTTTTCGGCAATCATTTTTAACTTCGCCTGTTGGGCAGATTCCAGGGTATCGGCATCTTTCCAGTAGGCGCAAGAATACTGCATGTAGGGATCAAGCATGCGGGTAAACAGGTCGTTGCCCAGATCGTAATGTTCTTTGCCGACAACCCATGCGCGTTTTTTGGTCTGTAAATTGAACAGCCGTGCCGTGGCGATACGTAAGGTATCTTTGAAGTGGCGGGGGAGTTGATTTTCAAGCCCGGCGCGCAACACTTTGGTGAAAAATATGTCCAGCCGATCGCACTCCCACCAGCCGTCCATATAACTCTCACCCAAACCCAACGATCCTTCCTGCAGTACGCGTTTGAAAAAATCGGGGTTTTTGACGCGAATATCCGCCGCTGCCGAACCATTAATGGTAATACCTGCACGGCTCAATAATTCATTGGTGATGCGGTACCAGTCATCATCCGGTACGCTGACGTCTTCTATACACGATGAACTCATAGCTTCTCCATCACTGGTCGGTGATCAGAACCTTAAAACAGCGTAGACGCTTTTTTGGGCTTTGTGAGAAATCTCACGGAATTAATCCGCGAATCTTTAATCCGACGTAGAACAGAGGAAGGGAGAAACCCTTACCGAAAAGGCCATCCGTGGAAAAACGGGAACGTTCTTGTCCCCGTTAATACCTAAAAATTATCGTTTTTGTAACAACTGGAAATCAGTATAAGCCTGATTTTTTGACGATTCAATAGAAAATTGTTAGCGGACTAACTAATTGCCCGCAACAATTATTAGTGAGACTCACTATGGGCAATTTGCCCCTGGTCCTCTGTTTGTGAGGCGTTATCGGTCTGCGATTGCATTTTGTAACCCATGCCTGCCAGCAGCACAGTAGTCAGCATCACGCTGGTGGTGGTGAGCAGCGGGGTGGCGATCAACCATGACACCACAAGGCTTGCCAGGAAGCATAAACCCAGTTGCAGCGTATTTTGCAATGCAGCTGCGCGCCCTGTGGCCTGTGGGAAAGGACGTAACGCCTGAGCGACAACGATAGGGTAGATTGCGCCGTTCGCGATCGCCATTACGCAGAATGGGATCAGGATTTCAGCCAGGGCAACATGATGAATAAAGCCGGTAGCCCAGGTGGCTACAACGCTAATGGCATAAAGTATCAGTAACCATGGCAGCAGCTGGCGGCCTTGCCATTTTTGCAGCGCCGCACGGCAGCCGTAACCACCAATTAAGAAAGCGATAGTTTGTGGAACATAGCTCAGGCCAATCACTGCCGGGCTGTAGCCCATTTCGCTAAGAATGAACGGTGACCCTGTCAGCCATGCGAAAAAGCTTGCGGAACAGGCGGCATAAATGAGTACGTTTCCACGGTATGCTTTCGAGCGCAACAGTGTGGCGAAAGTCAGTTTATCCTGGCTGTCGTCGCGTGCTTGAACCGTCGGTTTTAAACGCAGGGCCGGAAGCATCAGAATCAGTGTAATAGCAAACAGGGTCGCGAAAATGGCCTGCCAGGAGAAATGGACCAGAATCCAGCTACCTAATAACGGCGCGAGAGCCGGAGATAACCCGACCAGCGGCATAATGGTGGCAAAGATGCGGTTTACTTTTTGTGATGGGTAGTAGTCGGTGACCAGCGCCTGCCAGATAACCGACGCGGCACAGACGCCAACAGCCTGAATAAAGCGCAATACCAACAACCCTGTGGCGTTTTCAACCCACAGCATACCCAGACTACCCAGCGCAAAGATAGATAAACCCAGCAGTAAAATCGGTTTACGACCATAGTGGTCTGAGAGCGGTCCCCACAGAAGTTGCGCGACGGCGAAACCCGCTAAAAACAAACTTAGGCTGGCGCTGACGGCAGAGGCAGGTGTTTGTAGATCGGACTGAATCGTGGCAAAGGCGGGCAGATACATATCCGTCGCCAGAAAGCCAAGCACGCTAAGACCCGCCAACCAGACTAAAAAACCTTTCCCAGGTTGCATCATCATTTCTCTTTTTTTAGCAGTAGAACAATGCCGCTGAGTGTAGTGAGTGTAATTCTCGCTGTGAAACGCTAATATTTGCTTACTGATTTCAAATTTTTTGCAGGCAGAATATGTGGTCGGAATATTCACTTGAAGTGGTTGATGCGGTTGCGCGTAACGGCAGTTTTAGTTCAGCCGCGCAGGAGCTGCACCGCGTACCTTCGGCGGTAAGCTACACCGTGCGCCAACTGGAGGAGTGGCTGGCTGTACCGCTTTTTGAGCGACGTCATCGCGATGTGGAATTAACGCCTGCTGGTGCGTGGTTTTTAAAAGAAGGGCGCTCTGTTATCAAAAAAATGCAGATCACTCGTCAGCAATGTCAACAAATCGCCAACGGCTGGCGAGGACAACTGGCAATCGCAGTAGATAACATTGTCCGTCCCGAACGTACCCGACAGATGATTGTAGATTTCTATCGCCACTTTGACGATGTGGAACTGCTGGTTTTTCAGGAAGTGTTTAATGGCGTCTGGGATGCGCTTTCCGATGGGCGTGTAGAGCTGGCTATTGGCGCCACACAGGCCATCCCGGTAGGGGGGCGCTATACCTTCCGCGACATGGGCATGCTGAGCTGGAGCTGCGTGGTGGCCAGCCATCATCCGCTGGCGTCAATGTCGGGGCCGCTAAGCGATGATACGTTGCGCAACTGGCCGTCGCTGGTGCGCGAAGATACCTCACGTACATTGCCGAAGCGTATTACCTGGTTACTGGATAACCAAAAGCGCGTTGTGGTTCCTGACTGGGAATCTTCCGCGACCTGTTTATCTGCGGGATTGTGTGTGGGCATGGTACCAACACATTTTGCCAAGCCGTGGATTGATAGCGGTAAATGGGTCTCGCTGCAGTTGGAGAATCCCTTTCCTGATGCCGCGTGTTGTCTGACATGGCAACAGAACGATACCTCGCCAGCACTGAGTTGGTTGCTGGATTATTTGGGGGATAGCGAAACGCTGAATAAAGAATGGCTGCGGGAGCCAGATGAGGCCCCCGCACAACAGGCTTAACGACGATAATCGCGGAATGGACCGTCAGCAACGGAGCGGCGCTCTACCAGACGCGGATGAACCTCGATCGACTGCGACTCTTCGCGTTTATTCACGATACGGTCTAACAGCATGTTGAAGGCCGTTTCACCCAGTGAGTCCTTAGGCTGATGAATGGTCGTCAGTGCTGGCGTGAAGAAGCGGGCGTTGCGCACGTTATCATAACCGATGAGCGAGACATCCTGTGGTACGCGCAGTCCCATCTCGTCAGCAGCGCACAGCGCGCCCATCGCCATGATATCGCCACCGCAGAAGACGGCGGTCGGACGATGCGACTGTGAAAGAATTTGCTGCATGGCGCGATAACCAGATTCAGGTTCAAAATCGCCCTGTACAATCCAGTTTTCGGGAACCTTAATCAGCGCTTCTTCCATCGCTTTCATAAAGCCAGCCAGACGACCGGCCCCGGTGTTCCGCTCCATAGGGCCCGGGATCGCGCCAATTTCGCGATGGCCGCGTTCTATCAGATACCGACCCGCCATGTAACCGCCCTCGAAAGCGTTATCAATGACCGTATCGGTAAAATCAGCTTTAGCTTCGCCCCAGTCCATCACAACCATCGGAATATGGCGATACTCTTCGAGCATCGAAAGCAGAGATTCCGGATACTCAGAACACATCACCAGCAGACCATCAACGCGCTTTTGCGCCATCATCGACAGATAGGCCTGCTGTTTTTCAAGACTGTTCCATGCGTTACCCAGAATCAGGGTATAGCCTTTCTGGAAACAGTTTTTCTCAACGGCTTCGATAATTTCGGCGAAATAGGCCGCTTCACTGCTGGTCGCCAGCAAGCCGATAGACTTGGTGTGATTCACCTTCAGGCTGCGCGCTACTGCGCTTGGAGAATAGTGCAGCTCTTTGATCGCAGCCCAAACCGCATTACGCGTTTCTTCCGCGACAAAGCGCGTCTTGTTAATTACGTGTGATACGGTTGTAGTGGAAACGTTTGCTCGCTTCGCTACATCTTTAATTGTTGCCATTACATCTCACTCCAGACCATATCCTAAGCTCCTGAGAATACTCCAGGTAAACGTTTGCCTTCACACACCCTTAACGCAACGTAGGGGTTGCGGCACGCCGGGAAAACGACACGGAACGTCAGGAAGGGGTCAATGGCCGGTACGCTAATCAAGTAAGCGTGGAATTTTGTCTGATCTTAACGAAAAGGGGAAGAGTTAAAAGCAGTTATCAATATAAATCGTGAGAGATTTTTGCTTTCAAGTGTGTAAAAATGCGCAATATCACTTTTTGTGTGGGAATAAAAAGGAGAAAACTTGATGAGCACCGATCTGAAATTTTCGTTAGTGACTACCATTATTGTTCTGGGTTTGATCGTCGCGGGTGGCCTGACCGCAGCGCTGCATTGATTTCCCCGAGGGAGTTAGCTCTCCCTCATCCTCTCCGCATCTGTTTCCCCTCTATTGTTTGCGAATAAGCAAAAGTCTTTTGCAATTTTGTTAACTTTATTAATTTTGCGATCAATGTCATGCTTTTGACTCTTATTTTATGTCGCGCCACGGCTCGACGTTACGGAGTCGATATATGAAAATCAATTATCCCTTACTGGCGCTGGCGATCGGCGCGTTTGGCATTGGCACCACCGAATTTTCGCCAATGGGATTATTGCCCGTGATTGCCAAAGGGGTGGATGTCTCGATTCCCGCGGCCGGGATGCTGATCAGCGCGTATGCGGTTGGCGTGATGGTGGGGGCTCCGCTGATGACCCTGCTGCTGTCCCATCGTGCGCGACGTAATGCGCTGATATTCCTGATGGCGATTTTCACGCTGGGCAACGTGCTTTCAGCTATCTCGCCGGATTACACTACGCTGATGCTGTCGCGTATTTTGACCAGTCTTAACCACGGGGCATTTTTTGGTCTCGGCTCTGTGGTCGCCGCGAGCGTGGTACCTAAATATAAGCAGGCCAGCGCCGTGGCAACCATGTTCATGGGGTTAACGATTGCCAATATTGGCGGTGTTCCCGCGGCGACGTGGCTTGGTGAAACTATCGGCTGGCGGATGTCGTTTATGGCGACGGCGGGTCTGGGCGTCATCGCTATGGCCAGCCTGTTCTTCTCATTACCAAAAGGTGGGGCAGGCGCGCGCCCCGATGTCCGCAGCGAACTGGCGGTACTTATGCGCCCACAGGTGCTGTCGGCTCTGCTGACCACCGTGCTGGGCGCCGGCGCGATGTTCACGCTTTATACTTACATTTCGCCGGTGCTGCACAGCATTACCCATGCCACACCGGCGTTTGTGACCGGAATGCTGGTATTAATTGGCGTTGGTTTCTCGATCGGTAACTATCTTGGCGGCAAACTGGCGGATCGTTCTGTCAACGGTACGCTTAAAGGCTTTTTGCTGTTGTTGATGGTTATTATGCTGGCTATTCCCCTCCTGGCGCGTAATGAACTGGGGGCGGCGGTCAGTATGGTAGTCTGGGGCGCGGCGACGTTTGCGGTGGTTCCGCCGTTGCAGATGCGGGTGATGCGCGTTGCCAGCGAAGCGCCAGGGTTATCATCATCAGTCAACATTGGCGCGTTTAACCTGGGGAATGCGTTAGGTGCGGCAGCCGGTGGGGCGGTAATTTCCGGTGGCCTGGGCTACAGTTTTGTGCCGGTGATGGGAGCTATTGTGGCGGGGCTTGCGTTATTGCTGGTCTTTATCTCGGCAAGAAGACAACCTGAAGAACTCTGCACAGCCTCCAGCTAACACTAAAACGCAGAAGGGGATCCCTTCTGCGTTATCATTTTATGCTGCGAAGTTCTTCGCAACAAATTCCCAGTTCACCAGCGCCCAGAAGTGTTCCAGGTAGCCAGGACGGGCATTGCGATAATCGATGTAGTAGGCGTGTTCCCATACGTCAACGGTCATCAGCGGCGTCGCGTCGGTCGTCAGCGGAGTACCTGCGTTGGAAGTGGAAACGATAGCCAGTTTGCCATCCGTTCCTTTAACCAGCCAGGTCCAGCCAGAACCGAAGTTTTTGATCGCGGCATCGGTGAATTGCGCTTTGAAATCCGCAAAGCTGCCAAAGGAGGCGGCAATTGCATCGGCCAGTTTACCGGTCGGTTCGCCACCTGCGTTCGGCGCCAGGCAGTTCCAGTAGAACGTGTGGTTCCATACCTGTGCAGCATTATTGAATACACCGCCTTCAGAGCTACGCACGATCTCTTCCAGTGATTTACCTTCAAACGCCGTGCCTTTGATCAGGTTGTTCAGATTGGTCACGTAGGTTTGATGGTGTTTGCCATAGTGGTATTCCAGCGTTTCGGCAGAAATGTGCGGTGCCAGAGCATCTTTGGCATACGGTAATGCAGGTAATTCAAACGACATTGCTTCTCTCCTTATTATTTATATTGAGTACACACAATAGCCTCATTGTGAGTAAGGATAGGGTAGCAAATTGAAAGGTTATGCAAAAGAAGAACTTACCCTACAGCATGTTCTGTAGGGTAAGTTTTTAGCGAATTGTTTTCGGTGTCATTACCCGACGAGCGCCCACATAGTGGCGCTGCCAGTAATCTTCGCTCAGAGAGGTGATTTGAATTTCCTGACCGCTGCGTGGTGACTGAATAAATTTACCGTTTCCAACGTAAACACCAACGTGATCGGCTGTGCCGCGACCTTGCGTGCGGAAGAAGACCAAATCACCGTTTTTCAGCTCGCCACGTTCAATCGGTGCGGCGTCGCGCAGGTGGTACATTTCATTCGCCGTACGCGGAATGCGGAATTTAACCAGATCTTTATAGGCGTAATAGACCAGACCGCTGCAATCAAAGCCTGTTCTTGGCGAAGACCCGCCCCAACGGTAAGGTTTGCCGATTTGGTTCATCAGGGTGGACATCGCGGTTTTAGTCGCTTTCTGCACTTTAACTTTATGTGCCTCAGCAAGCGTCGTCGGTGCGGCAGTTTTCACCTTCACGCAGCGTGGCTTATGACCTTTGCGCGGCGTACATTTTTCAGTCCAGGTAACGGCAGCGGTTTGTGCTGCGGCAGTTTTACTGCGACGGTTTGCAGTTTTTGTCGATTTTGCCGGAGTGGCTGTGCGTTTTTTAGAAGAGGAGGCTGTTTTACTGGTTTTGCTGGTGGTCTTTGTTGCCGATTTCTTGTTGGTCTTTGCTGTTTTTTGGCTGGTTGTTGCGCTTTTCTTTTTATCTACCGTCTTGACGGTGTGGGAACTGGTAGGTGTCGTTCTGGCCTGCTTGGAAGCATGAGCCATAGGCGTAAAAGGCAGTGTAGTAAAAAGTAAAGCACAGAGCGTGATCGAGATTCGGTTTATCCGCGCCACTGAGCAGTCCTCTGGTAAGGCAGGTCTATCATACCTGCGTGTGATTTTCAAAACTTGATGATTCTAATCTATCGAAACGGGGAAAGTTAATAGCTTTTTTTGTTTAACCCTGCGTTTCGTTACCGACCGCAAAAAAAAACAGCAATTCAAGGTGTGATTGGTGAACAAATAATCAAGACCATGCACTTTGAGTGGGTAAGTAAGATTATGAATGCAACTTTTAACGGCAAACGATAAAATAATAACGCGTAATGAAAATGTTATTTTCCGTTGCCTGCCTGACCCGCTACAATGTCAGACTACTGCCGTAAAAGAAGTTTAAGGAAGCAAGATAATGAGCACCACTATCGAAAAAATCCAGCGCCAGATCGCTGAAAACCCGATTCTCCTGTACATGAAAGGTTCCCCTAAACTGCCAAGCTGCGGTTTCTCCGCTCAGGCCGTACAGGCGCTGTCCGCCTGTGGTGAACGCTTTGCTTATGTTGATATTCTGCAGAACCCGGATATTCGCGCCGAGCTGCCGAAATACGCAAACTGGCCGACCTTCCCGCAGCTGTGGGTTGATGGTGAGCTGGTTGGCGGCTGTGACATTCTCATTGAAATGTACCAGCGCGGTGAGTTGCAGCAGCTGATTAAAGAAACAGCGGCGAAGTACAAAACCGAAGAGCCGGACGCTGAGTAATATCAGCTGAAGTAAAAAAGCGACCTGTGATGGTCGCTTTTTTTATCGGTCCGTTATGCCTCTTCCGGCACGGGGAGAGGCCAGCCGCCGAGACGTTTCCAGCGGTTAACGATTTCGCAAAACAGCACGGCCGTACGTTCGGTGTCATACAGCGCCGAGTGCGCCTGAGTGCCATCAAATTCCATTCCTGCCGCCAGGCATGCTTTTGATAACACAGTTTGCCCCAGCGACAGACCGCTTAATGCCGCAGTATCAAAGGTAACGAACGGGTGAAACGGGTTACGTTTCAGTGAGGCGCGTTCTGCAGCGGCCATCATAAAACTGTGGTCGAATGTGGCGTTATGCGCCACCATGATTGCCCGATTGCAGCCGCTGTCTTTAATGCCTTTACGTACCATTTTAAAGATGGCATGCAGAGCGTCGTATTCGCTGACCGCGCCACGTAAAGGATTGTTAGGGTCAATACCGTTAAAGGCGAGCGCTTCAGGCTGCAAATTTGCCCCTTCAAACGGCTCTACGTGGAAATGTAACGTCGTGTCCGGCATCAGCCAGCCTTGTTCATCCATTTTCAATGTGATGGCTGCGATCTCAAGCAGCGCATCGGTTTTGGCATTAAACCCTGCGGTTTCGACATCAATGACGACAGGGTAAAAACCACGAAAACGGTCACACAGACCGGAAAGTTGAGCGTTATCGGACATCTGGGTCTCTTAATACGGGAAAATTGCAGCGCGTATTATGGCAAAATGATGATGATAAAACTACGGGCACAGACGATCTGCGCCCGAGGGGGAGGTTAGTCGCCCAGGCCGCGCCCGGCGTCTTTCTCTTCAATCAGTTCAATTTTGTAGCCGTCCGGATCTTCAACAAACGCAATCACCGTAGTGCCACCTTTTACCGGGCCAGCTTCACGCGTCACGTTACCACCGTTCTGACGAATACGTTCACAGGCTTCAGCCGCGTTGTCTACGCTCAGGGCGATATGACCGTAGGCGGTGCCCAGCTCATATTTTTCAACGCCCCAGTTATAGGTCAGCTCGATCACCGCTTCACTGGTTTCAGGACCGTAGCCAACAAAGGCCAGAGAGTACTTGTATTCAGGGTTTTCGCTGGTACGCAGCAGCTTCATGCCCAGCACGTTGGTATAAAACTCGATGGAACGCTGCAGGTCACCCACGCGCAGCATGGTATGAAGTAAACGCATCTTTTTCCCCTTCGAAAATGGCTAATACATTCAAAATGTTGTTTTAGTATAGCGGCGTTGTTACGCCGCTATCAATGGCAGAACGGAGATTGTGACGTTAGAGGGTCGGGTAATCGGTGTAACCTTCCGCGCCGCCGCCGTAGAAACTTTCGGCGCGCTGTGGGTTCAGTTCCGCTTTATGTTGCAGACGCGCCACCAGATCCGGGTTAGCGATATAAGCGCGACCAAAAGCAACGGCGTCGATCAGACCTTTCTCGATCAGCGTTTCGGCTTTTTCAGGCGTGTAAGCGCCCGCGCCAATGATCGGACCGTGGAAACGTGCACGCACTTTCTCGCGGAACGCGTCGGAATACGGCTCACCACCGGCCCAGTCTGGCTCAGACATATGCAGATAAGCGATGCCACGCTTGCCCAATTGCTCGATCAGATACAGCGCGTCGGCTTCTTCATTCGGACCGTTGTCGACGTTCTGGAAAGAGCCAATCGGAGAGACGCGAATACCAATGCGATCGGCACCCCATTCTTTAATACCGGCATCGACAACTTCCAGTACCAGACGCGCACGATTCTCGACGCTACCGCCGTATTGATCGGTACGCTGGTTAGAGGTTGGCGACAGGAATTGGTGCAGCAGGTAGCCATGGGCGGAGTGCAGTTCTACCATGTCGAAACCCGCTTCACGCGCGTTAGCAATTGCCTGACGGAAATCATTAACAATACCCGGAATTTCTTCCGTTTCGAGTGCACGCGGCATAGAAGTATCGGCACGCGTCGCCAGACCGTTTTCATCGCGCAGTGATGTGCGGGTACCGGCGCTAATCGCGGAAGGTGCTACAGGGGCCTGGCCGTTTGGCTGCAGACTGGCGTGGGAGATGCGCCCGGTGTGCCACAGCTGGACAGCAATATGACCTTGCTCAGCATGTACGGCTGCAGTGATTTTCTTCCATGCGGCAATCTGTGCTTCGCTGTGTAGCCCCGGCGCTCCGGCATAACCTTTCGCCTGGGCGGAAATCTGCGTCGCTTCACTGATGATGAGTCCCGCGCTGGCGCGTTGACGATAATACTCGGCCATCAGCGGAGTAGGGATGTCGCCAGGCTCAATGCTGCGCAGACGCGTCAATGGCGCCATAAAAACGCGGTTTGCCGCCGTAATGGCACCCACTTTCAGTGGGGAAAACAGTTTTTCAGATGACATGTGGCACTCCTGAATAGACCGGTCGTCTAGTAATAAAAGAAATAAAAACGCCTGTTAAACGGCAGGCGTCGTAATGATGGTTTTAACGTGCGCCAGCGCATTTTCCAGCGGTGTGGCGCTACGAGAAATCTTGGCCTGCAGATTGGCGCCCAGCCACAGTGCATACAGAACCTGTGCCTGCTGTAATGGCTCACCAACGAAAGACAAGCAATGATTTGCCCGACCTTTCTCCAGTGCCTGCGCTAACAGCGCAATGATGTGCCGTGCGCCTTTATCCATCGCTGTACGCATATCTTCTGACAGATCGCACACTTCGGCAGACAGTTTAACGGTTAAACAGCCGCTAATAATGCCGTGCTGGCTAAACTGATTCAGGGTTTCCTGATAATAGGCCAGAATCCTGTCGCGGTAGTTTCCCGCCCCCGTATCAAAATGCGTAGCCAATCGCTGATGATAAGCCGCATAGTGGCGTTCCAGCATCGCGACGCCGAACGCTTCTTTTGAGCGAAAATAGTGATAAAACGAACCCTTAGGCACTTCAGCGGTTTTTAGTAGCTCACTCAAGCCCATGCCGGTGAAGCCGCGCTGCATGCACAGCAGCTCGCCAGTCGCCAGAAGATGTTCGCGTGTATCGTGTTCAGTGACTTTGTTCATGAAAGAAGCATAATAGACCAGTCGGTCTAATGCAATAGCGCTTGCGAGAAATTCAGTTAACGTCTTCAATAGATATATCAATCTTACTAAAGGAGGGGATGTGGCAGAACAGCTGGAATTTTTCCCCGTCCAGAGCCCATGCCGTGGTATCTGTCAGTCTGACGAGCGCGGCTTTTGCCGTGGCTGTTTTCGTAGCCGGGATGAGCGTTTTAACTGGCAAAAAATGAGCGATGCCGAAAAGCAGGACGTGCTGCGCCTTTGTCGCCAGCGCCTGATGCGTAAATTACGTGCAAATAAACCCAACCCACCAGAAGAACCGCAACAACCTTCACTCTTTTAAAAGCGTAATTGCGTATACTCGATGCACATTCATTTATAAGGAAGCTGCTATGGTTCAGCGTATTACTATTGCGCCGCAAGGCCCGGAATTTTCTCGCTTTGTGATGGGTTACTGGCGCCTGATGGACTGGAATATGTCCACGCGTCAGTTAGTCAGCTTTATTGAAGAGCATCTTGACCTTGGCGTTACCACCGTCGATCACGCCGATATTTACGGCGGATACCAGTGTGAAGCAGCGTTTGGCGAGGCGATGAAACTGGCTCCGCATTTGCGTGAGAAAATGCAGATTGTCACCAAATGCGGGATCGCCACGACGGCGCGCACGGAAAATGCGCTCGGGCACTACATTACCGACAGCGCCCATATTATTGCCAGCGCGGAACAATCGCTAAAGCTGTTGGCGACCGATCATATTGATTTGCTGCTGATCCATCGTCCCGATCCTCTGATGGATGCAGACGATGTGGCCGACGCATTTAAAAAATTGCACCATAGCGGCAAAGTGCGTCACTTTGGCGTCTCTAACTTCACCCCCGCGCAGTTTTCGCTGTTGCAATCGCGTCTGCCGTTCACTCTGGCGACCAACCAGGTTGAAATTTCACCGGTACATCAGCCACTCCTGCTGGATGGCACATTAGATCAACTGCAACAGCTGCGTATCCGTCCGATGGCCTGGTCCTGTCTGGGGGGCGGTCGTCTGTTTAATGACGATGCCTTCCAGCCGCTGCGCAATGAACTGGCCGCGATCGCAGAAGAATTGAACGCGCAGTCCATCGAGCAGGTGGTGTACGCCTGGATCTTACGTCTGCCTTCGCAACCGCTGCCGATTATTGGTTCGGGTAAAATCGAGCGTGTTCGTGCCGCCATTGAGTCCGAAGCGCTGAGCATGTCTCGCCAACAATGGTTCCGCATCCGTAAAGCCGCGCTGGGTTACGACGTACCTTAATCGCGTTTTTGGCGCTTCACCGTTCAAATTTGTGTCACTGGTTTACACTTATCAATCAGACACCTTTTAGACGGAGGTCTTATGAAGCGTTTGAGTTTAGCCATTATTACCTTACTGGCCTGTGCAGGTGCGCAGGCTGCCAGTGAAGAAGAAAAAGTAACGATGAATCTGGTGACGTCGCAAGGCGTCGGCCAGGCGATTGGTACTGTCTCAATTACTGAAACCGGGAAAGGGCTGGAATTTACCCCCGATTTGAAAGCGTTGCCTCCGGGTGAACATGGTTTCCATGTGCATGCCAACGGCAGTTGCCAACCGGCGATTAAAGACGGGAAGGCTTCAGCGGCGGAATCAGCGGGAGGGCATTACGATCCTCACCAAACGGGTAAACACGAAGGCCCGGAAGGTGCAGGTCACATGGGTGACCTGCCGTTGCTGGTGGTGAATAACGACGGTAACGCCACAACACCGGTCGTTGCGCCGCGGCTTAAATCCCTGGATGAGATAAAAGGTAAGGCGCTGATGATTCACGTGGGCGGCGATAATATGTCCGATCAACCGAAACCGCTTGGCGGTGGCGGAGCGCGCTACGCCTGCGGCGTTATCAAATAGTCAGCTGCTTAGCGTACCCGGTGGTGGCGCCTGTTCAAGCTGTGACAGCGAGCAGTGCAGCCGCCAGACGAGGGCCGACAGCTCTTGCGCTGCAGGTTGATGATGGTGGGCGAGCGTATCACAGATACGCTGTAGCTCGCTTAGCGTGGCATTCAACGGTCGTTGTTGGACGCCGCGCTCACTCATCACGTCGCGTAGCAACGAGATACACACATCCCTGACGCGAGCCAGCGGATCTGAGCGCGCCTCCCAGGTACGCAGTTGCCACACCACATGCGAGCAGTTCAGCAAGACAACCCCCCAACGTAATAACCAACGCCTCGCCAGCGCATCCTGACTGTTACTCAGCTGGCTGACGTGATGATAGGTCAACGACTCAAATTCATTCTCACTGAGTGCAGGATGTCGGCTGAGCTGATCGACAAAATCCCGACGCAGGGCGCGTATATGACGGCGGCTTTTCCGCGCATCCGATCCGGGGCGTAGAATAGCGAATGCCAGCCATGACAATGCCACGCCGGTGATTTTCGCCAAATTGTCATTCAGAAAATCAGCAAAGTCGTATACCGGAGGATTCGTTACCGCGATGAACGATCCCATAAACACGATAAGCTGTCCCCAAAGCCCCGCCAGCGCAGGCATTTGTAGCTTTAACAGCTGCATGGTGGCGAGGAGCGGGAAGAGAAACAGGATGAACTGCCAGAGATCGGTAATTTGTACCATCAAACCAAACTTGACCACAAAGCTAAACAGCGACAGCAGAACCAACGTGCGCATTAACAAGGAAAGTGATTTGAAGGGCGTGGCAACGGCGGAATACAACACGCTGCTGATGGCCGCGAGCGTGAGTGCGCCAGATCCTGATTCCCATTGTGCGCCAATGCTCCATGCGCCGATAAGCATCAAAGTGCAGAACGTGCGTAACCCGCTCCAGATAGCTTCCGCATTATCGGTATGGCGGGCAAGCCCTGGCGTACGAGCAACATTGATACGTTCGGCGGTAACGCCATTTTCCAGCAAATGCAGGTAATGGCTGCTACGTAAGTAGAGGCGGCAAAAATAGCGCAGTCGTTGCCAGAAGGCGACGTGTCGATAATCGCGGGCATCGACGGGACGCAGTGGGGCGATAATACGCGCGACGGTATAGCTGTCGGTATTGGATTTGACCAGCGCGCCAAGTAATTGCTCAATAATATCGCGGGTATTAGCGGGAGGATTAGGCCAGTTCAGCAGCATTCTGCGCAGGCTGGAAATCACGCTGGTCATACGTAGCTGCTGATGCAACAGCGAATTGAGTAAGGCATTTTGGCGGCGAAAGCGGTAGTGACTCCAGAACGCCTGTATACGCAACAGGTTCATGGTCAGAATCTGGCCGATAACACCTTCATGTGCCGTGCGGATGGCATCCGTCGTCTCCGGTTGCCAGAGCAAACTGGCATGCTCGAGCAAACGCGTATGCATGTTTTTCAGTGCTGTAAGCAACGTGGTGCCATCGGAGGTGCTGGGTAGGATCATCATCATCATACCCCCGCACAAGATACCCACAATGACCTCGCATACGCGGGCCTGCGCGATATCCCATAACTGCGTGATCTCGACGGTATTGACCATCGGAAACGCAATGATCGCCGCCGTGTAACCCGCCAGTTGAAAGGCGTAGGCGACGTTATTAGTAAAATGCGCGCAGGCCCAGGTACAAAAGCCGATCCAGACTGACATGCTCAGCAGAAAAAGCCACGGTTCATTGAGGGTATGGCCGGCAATAATCAGCGCGGCTGTCGCGCCAAGTAAACTACCGGCAACACGACCCAGGCTTTTGCTGATGACCCCGCCGACGGTAGGGAAACTCACCACTGCCGCCGAGGTCATCGCCCAATAGGGTTCGTCCAGATTCAGATAATAGGCGAAGGTTAACGCCAGACACATCGCAATGGTGTTACGCAGCGCATAACGCCACTGTGCCGGCGTGGCTTTAAACCATGGCCAATTGCCTGGCGTCAGGTGGGGCATTTTCATTTACGCTGGCCGATAGAGACGCTACAGGTGGTACCAGAGACCAGTGTGACATCCTGCGGCAAAGCGTCAAATTCAATGCGCACAGGGACACGCTGCGCCAGACGTACCCACGGCACGTTTGGCTTGATGTCGGGAATCAGACCGGAATCGCTTTCTACACTCTGGTCATAAATCGCGCGACCAATGCTGGAGACGTGACCCTGTAACTTAACGTTGCCGCTGTAGAGCGTAATTAACGCCGGTGCGCCTTCGCGTATGTGACGCAACTTAGTTTCTTCAAAATACCCCATCACATAAAAAGAGTGGCTGTCGACAAGAGCAAACAGCGGCTTACCGGTTGAGGCGTAGTCGCCGGTGCGGGTTGAAAGGTTAGTGACCCAGCCCGCTACGGGCGCTTTGACGACCGTTTGCGACAATTGCCATTGCGCCTGGCGCAAACTGGCCTCGGCTGCTTCAACGCTTGCCTGCATCGCTTTTACGTTGAGGTTGGCGGTATCCAGATCTTCGGCTGAGATATAATTTTGCGATAAATGACGACGACGATTGGCTTCATTATTCGCTTTTGCCAGATCGGATTGCGCTTTCGCCAGCTGTGCTTGCGCATTCAGTTCAGCAATGTGAAACGGCGTCTTGTCGATAGTAAACAGGACATCCCCTTTATTCACGAATTGGTTATCTTTTATATTGAGTTCATTAATGCTGCCCGAAACCTGCGGTGTGATGCTGACCTGCTCTGCACGCACTTTGCCATCACGTGTCCAGGGCGACTGCATATAGTAATTCCACATCCACCATCCGGCAAAAACTGCGATTGCAGCGACTATAATGGTTGAGAAGTATTTAATGGTTTTGAGCGACATAATCACCACACAATCAGCATAACAAAGGCCAGACCTACGCTAAGCGTAAAGAGAGACAGATCCATCAACAGGGGATGCCAGATCTCACCGGAATAAATCCAGTCGCGCAGCAGGCGATGAACAACCAACCAGAGAATAAACCCTGCGACAAACGCCTTGAAAATGGGAGGGAAGTAGACAGATGCACCGATCATTAAATCTTGTAGGGGCAATCCTGTTGCATTAAACATAAACTTCACGGGCAAAATCCTTGACGGAAGAGAGCATTGCTATAGGTTTAGCAAAAAAGAGACGATGAGTCTCTGTAACACATAATGTCTGAAAAAATGTCAACCGGTAAGCAAATTTGGCAATACATTTGTTTTGAGAATACAAATGCTGCACACTATTCTAAAATCAGCACAATAACTTAGCAAGCTAATTATAAGGAGATGAAATTGGAATCGCCATTAGGTTCTGATCTGGCACGGTTGGTGCGCATTTGGCGTGCTCTGATTGACCATCGCCTGAAACCTCTGGAGTTGACGCAGACGCATTGGGTTACGCTGCACAACATTCATCAGTTGCCGCCGGATCAATCGCAGATCCAGCTGGCTAAAGCGATTGGCATCGAACAGCCTTCGCTGGTACGTACGCTCGACCAGTTGGAAGAAAAGGGACTCATTTCACGACAGACTTGCGCCAGCGATCGTCGGGCAAAGAGAATTAAACTGACTGAGAAAGCCGAACCACTGATCGCAGATATGGAAGCGGTTATCAACAAGACACGTGGAGAGATTCTGGAAGGGATTTCAGCTGAGGAAATTGATCTGCTGATTAAACTGGTCGCCAGACTGGAACACAATATTATTGAACTGCAGTCGCAGGGCTGAGACGAGAGATGACGTGTGGCCAGTGCCTGACCACACGTAAATTCGATTAACGTGGAGACACGGTAACCTGGCTGCCGTTGTTCGCCATAACAACGCGCTGACCAGCAGAGAATTTGGTCGCGCCCTGCTTCTGAACCACCATAATGGTATTACCATCATCCTTACGGATTTCCAGTTCGACACCCTGGGTTTTATTCATCGCGCCTTGTACGCCCTGACCCGCGACGCCACCGGCAACTGCGCCAGCAGCCGTCGCTAATGAACGACCCGTACCGCCGCCGACGGTGTTACCCAGGAACCCGCCGAGCACCGCACCACCGATAGCGCCAATTACGTTAGCGTCATCGCCACCCTGGATTTGCACCGGACGAACATGAACAATCGTACCGTAGGTAACGTTCTGAACTTGTTTCGCTTCGGATGCGGTATATACGTCGCCGGAAAGGCTATCATTGTTCACGCAGCCCGCTAAAGATACGCCCATTAATGAAACAATCAGCACACGTTTAATCATTTACAAATCTCCTTTGTCACCACGAAACGCTAATAACGCCCCATCATGGTTAAATTATATGGCATTTGTGAGCCTGAGGTCACATGTGCCACTGGCACAATATGAAAATCTTAACCGAAATCGGATCAACCGAGTATAAACGAATCATTCATATAATTGATGTAATTAAGCGACCATTGACATGATTTCCTCTCAAAAATCATTCAGGAAGCATGGCATTAGTCTGCACTTTATGGTTGAGTGTCAAGGCTAATTTGCTTAAAAGGATGACGTATGAAATCGGGCCGTTTTATCGGTGTTATGTCTGGAACCAGCCTTGATGGCGTCGATGTTGTGCTGGCGACAATAGATGAAACGATGGTTGCACAGCAGGCGAGTCTGACCTGGCCTATCCCCATTCATGTAAAACAGGCGATTCTTGATATCTGCCAGGGGCAGCAGCTTACGCTTTCTCAGTTTGGACAACTGGACGCGCAACTGGGTTATCTTTTTGCCGAGGCGGTAAATGCGCTGCTGGCGAAGGAAAAATTGAAACCGCAGGATATCGTAGCGATTGGTTGCCACGGACAAACCGTGTGGCATGAACCGAACGGCGCTGCGCCGCACACGCTACAAATTGGGGATAACAATCAGATTGTCGCGCGTACCGGGATAACCGTCGTCGGCGATTTTCGTCGGCGTGATATCGCGCTCGGTGGGCAGGGCGCGCCGTTAGTTCCTGCGTTTCATCAGGCTCTATTGGCCCATCCCACAGAGCGGCGGATGGTACTGAACATCGGCGGAATTGCCAATTTGTCGTTGCTTATTCCGCAACAACCCGTTCGCGGATACGACACCGGACCGGGCAATATGCTGATGGATGCTTGGGTCTGGCGGCAATGCGGTCAACCCTACGACAAAGATGCGCAGTGGGCCATTTCAGGAACGGTGGTCCTGCCGTTGCTACAAAATATGCTTAACGACCCTTATTTTTCCGCGCCTGCCCCTAAAAGCACAGGACGTGAGTATTTTAATTACGGCTGGATAGAGCGTCATCTGGCGCAGTTCCCGGGAATCAGCCCACGAGATGTACAGGCGACGCTTGCCGAACTGACGGCAGTCACCATTTCAGAGCAGGTCTTGTTAAGCGGCGGCTGTGATCGACTCATGGTATGTGGCGGCGGAAGTCGTAATCCTCTGCTGATGATGCGTCTGGCAGCATTATTACCAGGTACCGAAGTCACTTCTACCGATGACGCCGGGATTAGCGGCGACGATATGGAAGCGTTAGCCTTTGCCTGGCTGGCGTGGCGAACGTTGGCCGGATTACCGGGAAATTTACCTTCTGTGACCGGCGCGTCAGAGCCGAGCGTGTTAGGGGCGATTTATCCTGCCAATCCACGAACTCAGAGTTAACTGAAATTATTCAGCGCGGTATGTCGGTAAACTAGGGATATTAGGGAGGGTGCCATTACCCTCCGGGACCAGGAAAGTCTTCAGGATAGGGCTATGAAAAAACTGTTGTTAGTATGTCTGCCGGTACTGCTTAGCGGGTGCAGCGTGTACAACCAATTTGTTGAACGTATGCAAACCGACACGCTCGAATACCGTTGTGACGAAAAACCGCTTACCGTGAAGCTGAACAATACGCGCCAGGAAGTGAACTTTGTTTATGATAATCAGCTATTGAACCTCAAACAGGGCATCTCGGCATCGGGGGCGCGCTATACGGATGGTATCTACGTCTTCTGGTCTAAAGGCGACGAGGCAACGGTCTATAAACGAGACAGAATTGTGCTAAATAACTGTCAGTTACAGAACCCGAAGCGTTGAGATTTTCACCTGGGCGGCGCACAATAGCGTCACCCACTGACAATCCGTAGCCTAACATCATGTCTGACAACGACGAATTGCAGCAAATCGCGCATCTGCGCCGTGAATACACGAAAGGCGGTCTTCGCCGCCACGATCTTCCCGCCGAACCCCTTGCGCTGTTTGAGCGTTGGCTGGGGCAAGCTTGCGATGCCAAACTGGCAGACCCTACTGCTATGGTTGTTGCGACCGTCGATGAAAATGGTCAGCCGTATCAGCGCATCGTGTTGCTCAAACATTATGATGACAAAGGGCTGGTTTTCTATACCAACCTCGGTAGCCGCAAGGCGCACCAAATCGAGAAAAATCCCCGTATCAGCCTGTTGTTCCCATGGCATACCCTGGAACGGCAGGTGATGGTGATCGGCAAGGCTGAGCGTTTATCCACGCTCGAAGTCGTGAAATACTTCCACAGTCGCCCACGCGACAGCCAGATTGGCGCCTGGGTATCTAAACAGTCCAGCCGGATCTCCGCTCGCGGCATTCTTGAAAGCAAATTCCTTGAGCTGAAGCAGAAGTTTCAGCAAGGGGAAGTTCCGTTACCCAGTTTCTGGGGCGGCTTTCGCGTGAGTATTGAACAAATGGAGTTTTGGCAGGGCGGCGAAAATCGTCTGCACGATCGTTTTTTATACCAACGTGAAGATAACGCGTGGAAAATTGATCGTCTGGCCCCCTAAAGATGCAAAATTCTTGTTTTAAGCGCTGGTGCTGATCAATCCGGCGCTTTATTCTATGTTTCTTTCGCATCAGGCGAAAAGTCGTGTACCGGCAAAGGTGCAGTCGTTTTATACATGGAGATTTTGATGGCAAGCAGTAACTTGATTAAACAATTGCAAGAGCGGGGGCTGGTGGCCCAGGTGACGGACGAGGAAGCGTTAGCAGAGCGACTGGCGCAAGGCCCGATCGCGCTCTATTGCGGCTTCGATCCTACCGCTGACAGCTTGCATTTGGGGCATCTGGTTCCATTGTTATGCCTGAAACGCTTCCAGCAGGCAGGCCATAAGCCTGTTGCACTGGTAGGTGGCGCGACCGGTCTGATTGGTGACCCGAGCTTCAAAGCTGCCGAGCGTAAACTGAATACCGAAGACACCGTGCAGGAGTGGGTGGATAAAATCCGTAAGCAGGTTGCACCGTTCCTCGATTTCGACTGTGGCGACAACTCGGCGATTGCTGCGAACAACTACGACTGGTTTGGCGGTATGAATGTGCTGACTTTCCTGCGTGATATCGGCAAACACTTCTCTGTTAACCAGATGATCAACAAAGAAGCGGTAAAGCAACGTCTGAACCGTGACGATCAGGGGATCTCCTTTACCGAGTTTTCTTACAATCTGCTGCAGGGCTATGACTTTGCCTGCCTGAATAAACTGCACGGCGTGGCGCTGCAGATTGGTGGTTCTGACCAGTGGGGTAACATTACCTCCGGTATCGATTTGACCCGTCGTCTGCACCAGAATCAGGTATTTGGTTTGACCGTTCCGCTGATCACCAAAGCGGATGGCACCAAATTCGGTAAGACCGAAGGCGGCGCAGTGTGGCTGGATCCGAAGAAAACCAGTCCGTACAAATTCTACCAGTTCTGGATCAACACCGCCGATGCGGACGTTTATCGCTTCCTGAAATTCTTCACGTTCATGGACATTGAAGAGATCAATGCGCTGGAAGAAGAAGATAAGAACAGTGGTAAAGCCCCGCGCGCCCAGTATGTTCTGGCTGAGCAGGTCACGCGTCTGGTTCACGGTGAAGAAGGTCTGGTTGCAGCAAAACGCATTACTGAAAGCTTGTTCAACGGCAACCTGAGCGATTTGAGCGAAGCGGATTTCGAACAGCTGGCGCAGGATGGCGTGCCGATGATTGAGATGGAGAAAGGTGCGGATCTGATGCAGGCGCTGGTGGATTCCGAACTGCAACCGTCTCGCGGCCAGGCGCGTAAGACCATTGCGTCTAACGCGGTGACCATCAACGGTGAGAAGCAATCCGATCCAGAATATTTCTTCCAGGAGAGCGATATCCTCTTCGGGCGCTACACGTTACTGCGTCGTGGCAAGAAGAACTATTGTCTGATTTGCTGGAAGTAAGATTTAGTTAGCAGGGGCGTGGGAAACTACGCCCCTTTATTTTTTCAGGGTTGTGATAAGTAAAATGAAAAATATCCTCGCCATCCAGTCCCACGTTGTTTTTGGTCATGCGGGAAACAGCGCGGCAGAATTTCCGATGCGTCGTCTTGGCGCAAATGTCTGGCCGCTGAATACCGTGCAGTTTTCTAACCACACGCAGTACGGCAAATGGACCGGTTGCGTTATGCCGCCGACTCATCTGACTGAAATCGTGAAGGGTATTGCCGATATCGATAAACTCCAGACCTGTGATGCAGTACTGAGCGGCTATCTTGGCTCGGCCGAGCAGGGTGAGCATATTCTGGGTATTGTGCGCCAGGTTAAAGCGGCCAATCCGCGGGCAAAATACTTTTGTGACCCCGTGATGGGGCATCCGGAGAAAGGGTGTATCGTCGCGCCGGGCGTGGCGGAATTTCATGTGCGTCATGCGCTTCCGGCCAGCGACATTATTGCCCCGAACCTGGTTGAGCTCGAAATTCTGTGCGAACATGCGGTTCACAATGTGACTGAAGCGGTGATGGCTGCCCGTGAGCTGATCGCCCAGGGGCCAGAAATTGTGCTGGTGAAGCATCTGGCTCGCGCGGGTATCAGCACCGATCGTTTCGAGATGTTGCTGGTCACGGCTGAACAAGCGTGGCACATCAGTCGACCGTTAGTTGATTTTGGCGCGCGTCAGCCGGTTGGCGTGGGTGACGTTACCAGCGGCTTGCTGCTGGTGAAACTGCTGCAGGGCGCGTCTTTACAGCAGGCGCTTGAGCATGTGACTGCGGCAGTGTATGAAGTGATGATCGCCACCAAAGAAATGCATGAGTATGAGTTGCAGGTGGTGGCCGCTCAGGATCGTATCGCGAAGCCTGAACACTACTTTAGCGCGACGCAGTTGTAATCAACGCCCGATGGCGCTCACGCTTATCGGGTGTACAGGCCGGGTAAGCGCAAGCGCTACCCGGCAACACCAATTAATTCAACCCTTCAGCCTTCAACGCTGCGGCAACCGCCGGGCGTTCAGCCATACGCGCCATATACGCCTCGATATGGCTTAATCCTGCCATATTCAGCTTAACCGCATAAGCCCAACGCAGCACGGTGAACAGATAAGCGTCTGCAATGCTAAAGCGTGGGCCGCAGATCCATTGCTCATCTTTCAGCGATTCATTCACGTACTGCATTTTTTTCTCCAACTGCGCGCGAACGGTTGGCTTGAAGTCTTCCGGCGTATCGGGACGGAACAGCGGGGTAAAGCCTTTATGCAATTCTGTCGCAATGTAGTTTAGCCATTCGATGGTTTTGTAACGGGAGAGACTGCTGGTAGGGGCGAGGAGGTGGCGGTCTGGCACTGTGTCCGCCAGGTATTGCATGATGGCGACGCCTTCGGTCAGTAATGTACCGTCGTCCAGCAGCAGCGCGGGAACTTGTCCTTTTGGGTTTACCGCGAAAAAATCATCGCCGTTTTCCAGACGTTTCTTCATCAAATCGACACCATCCAGCGTGAAATCTTTACCGCTCTCACGAAGTGTGATGTGGGAAGCGAGAGAACAAGCGCCCGGTTTGTAGAACAGTTTCATCGGTAACTCCTTTTGGCTGAGGTTTATCGTATGGTAGTGCTACCTCTGGCAAAAAAAAAGCCGCTAACAACAGTTAGCGGCCTGAAAATGAGTTTCCCTGAGAATTACGCTGTCGCGGCCTTAGAGGCTTTCTCATTAGCGTCATCGTCCTGAGTCATACGATTCAGTTTCGGCGCCGTCAGCAGCATCAGAACAGCGATAACCGCCGTTGCAACACCAATCTGCAGGAACACACGACCGTAGACTTCCAGAGACATCAGCGGGTCAGTCACGTTTTCTGGAACTGCCATCATGTTAGCGACGTAACCGCCGATGATGTTTGCACCGGCAGTGGTCAGGAACCAGCTACCCATGATGAAGCCCATCAGACGTTGCGGAACCAGCTGCGCCACCATGGCCAGACCCAGACCGGAAATCATCAGCTCACCGATACTTTGCAGACCGTAGCAAATGATCAGCCAGTTAACGGAAACGATGCCCGCATCGGTGGCGAATTTCGCACCCAGCGGCAGGATCAGGAACGCACCGGAGCACAGCACCATACCAATCGCGAACTTGGTCGGCATCGGCAGCGTATCACCCATCTTGTTATAGATAGCGGCGAGGATTGGGCTACCAATGATGATCCAGAACGGGTTCAGCGCCTGGTACTGCTCAGGTTCAAAAGCAATGCCCAGAATAGAGTGTTCAACGTTACGAATCGCAAAGAAGTTCAGTGAGGTCGGCATCTGGCTGTACAGCACGAAGAAGATAATCGCTTCCAGCATCAGAATGAAGGCGACGATCATTTTACGACGCGCAGCACCGTGCATGGTGAAGGCTTCTTTACCGAAGATAAATACGATACCAATGGCAATCACACCCAGAACCATACGGGCGATTTCCTGGTTGTGCAGCAGCCAGGTCGCAATCGCGATCAGAACCACAACGCCAGCGATGGTCAGCAGCAGGTTACGGAAGTTGATCGGCTCAAAGTCAGGTTTAGAACCGTACTGTTTAACCCAGCGCTGACAGAATGCGAAGTTAACCACGGTGATCAGCATACCTACGACGCTCAGCGCGAACGCGGTGCTCCAGCCGTAACGCGCAGCTAACCATGGCGTTGCCAGCATAGAGAAGAATGAACCGATGTTGACGGACATATAGTACATGGTAAATGCACCATCAAGACGCGGGTCATCTTTTGCATAGCAGGTAGAGAGCAGGGAGGATGGGTTGGCTTTAAACAGGCCGTTACCGACCGCGATGGCCGCCATGCCCATATAAACAATACCAGCATCGTGACCGGACCATGCAACCAGCGCATAACCGATGGCCAGAACAATGGCGCCCAGCATAATGACACGTTTTGTTCCCAGAACTTTATCACCTAACCAGCCGCCGATGGCAACCAGACCATACACCAGTGCGCTAAAGGACGAGAAAAGGGTGATGGAATCCGCTTCTGACATACCCAGTTGCTTAACCAGGTAGACGGCCATAATCCCTTGCAGGCCGTAATAACCAAAACGTTCCCACAGCTCTATCGAGAAAATGAGATAGAACGCTTTCGGTTGTTTGAAGGCGTTTAAACTAACGCTTTCTGTTGGTTTATTGTTTGCAGTAGACACTTTTACCTCTTTTTTTACATCCCATATCAACGGGGGTGTTCAGGTACGTGATGAATCAAGTTCATCCGTCCGATTGTTATAGTGGGAGGGGAAACGGCAAGTAATGTTCACTATCTTGACCATTCAGACAAGTGGTTTGTAATAATCTGTTACATATATCCTGGGTGGTGAAATCATCGGTACAGAGAAATGTTATCTAGCGTTAAATTTCTTCATTTGAAAAATCGCAGATTTTTACACTGTTTAAGCAACCCAAAAACCGCAATGTGGCGATATGTTCTGCTATTTACGGTTGAATCCAGTGATATAGGCCATTATCTGAAAAATAGTCAGTGTAATGTTTTGTTTAGAAACTGTTCAGTAAGGTCATCTGATTGTCACTTTAACTAAAAAATAAAAATTATTTAACATTGTGTTGTCTGAGTGATCTGCATCACGTATAGATAGAAATTTCTATTACTAAAAAAACGATTAACCTGCTCAGGTGTTTATACGCAAGAATAATGCGTTAGAAATGCGCAGTTGAATGGCATCATCGACGGGAAAAGATTGTTTAGGGAGTGCATAACTAATCGTTATGTGTCAAAGGGGCAAAGAGAACGCCCCATCAGTATCAGATATCAACTTTCTCTTTGAATTCGCAGAGATCTTCGATGATGCAAGAACCGCAGCGCGGTTTTCTCGCAATACAGGTGTAGCGGCCATGAAGGATTAACCAGTGATGGCAATCGACTTTAAATTCACTCGGTACGACTTTCAGTAATTTTTCCTCTACCTGCTCGACGTTTTTGCCTGGCGCAAATTGCGTGCGATTACAGACGCGAAAAATATGGGTATCTACCGCAATGGTAGGCCAGCCAAAGGCGGTATTTAACACCACATTGGCTGTTTTTCGCCCAACACCGGGCAGGGCTTCTAATGCGGCCCGGTCTTCTGGCACTTCACCATTATGTTTTTCCAGCAGAATGCGGCAGGTTTTGATCACGTTCTCCGCTTTACTGTTGAACAACCCGATTGTCTTGATGTAGGACTTAACCCCGTCTACGCCGAGCTCCAGCATAGCGGCAGGGGTATTGGCGACAGGGTACAGCTTAGCCGTGGCTTTATTGACGCTGACATCGGTGGCCTGCGCGGAGAGCAAGACCGAAATCAGCAGTTCGAACGGCGATGTAAAATTCAGTTCAGTTGTCGGATGCGGATTGTTATCACGCAGGCGTGTCAGTATTTCCAGCCGTTTTGCTTTGTTCATTACACATTCCCTGTTTCACCAACCGGACTGTCTGCGACAGCCGCTTCGGCACGACGTTTCTTCATTTTCTCATCAATCAGATATTTCACCGCCAGCATCAGGCCCAGGCCAATGAACGCGCCCGGTGGCAGCATAGCCAGCAGAAACGGCGTGTCGGTATGGAAGATCTCTACACGTAGTACCTTAGCCCAACTGCCAAGTAAACCGTCTGCGCCATCAAATAGCGTACCGTTACCAATTATTTCACGTAGCGAACCCAGAACAAACATGGCGCCAGTTGCGCCCATACCGATAGAGAAACCATCAAGGGCGGATAATGCCGGGCCTTTTTTAGCCGCGAAGGCTTCAGCACGACCAACAACAATACAGTTAGTCACAATCAGTGGGATAAAGATGCCAAGAGACTGATACAGACCAAAAGCGTAAGCATTAATCAGCATCTGTACCGCACTCACAACGGAAGCGATGATCATGACATAAATCGGAATACGAATTTCAGAGGGCGTCCAGCGACGCAGGGCTGAAATGGTCAGGTTGGTCAGCGTCAGGACGAGCGTAGTCGCCAGTCCCAGGCCTAACGCATTGGTTGCGGTAGAGGTTACCGCCAGCAGCGGGCACATGCCAAGTAACTGCACAAGCGCGGAGTTATTTTTCCATAACCCCTGGACAATGACATCTTTAATTTCGCTCATGGTTTATTCTTCACAGGCGCTAAGTTGAGGGAGTTGCGCTGGCAACGTCTGCGCATATAAACCGGCGCGTTTCACCGCATTAACTACCGCACGCGGCGTAATGGTTGCGCCAGTAAACTGGTCGAAGTCGCCGCCATCTTTCTTCACAGCCCAGTGGGCATCGTTACCCGCGCCGATCGTTTTGCCGCTAAAGTGGGTGATCCAGTCAGACAGACGCAGTTCGATTTTATCGCCCAGCCCCGGTGTTTCATGATGTTCAGTCACACGTGTACCCAATACGGTACCTGTGAAATCCACACCGACCAACAGCTGAATAGCCCCGGAATAACCATCTGGGGCAGTGGCTTCGAGAATTGCCGCAACAGGTCGATCGTCCTGGCGCGCGATATATACACGGTGAGTCCCTTTACCTAACGCCTGCGCATTCACCAGATAGCAACTCTCAGACAACGCGTTATTGTAGCGATCGCCAGGCAGAACCTGATCAAACAATACTTTTTGCTGCAACGCCGCTTGTTCATCGATAGTGGATTTGGTTAATTGATTGATTGCCGCGGTTAACCCCGTAGATCCAGCGGCAAATAGCGCCAGAGTAATACCGTGTTTACGAATCGTTTTCAGCATATGTTGTCCTTAGCGATGTCCGTACACGCGAGGGCGGGTGTAATAATCAATCAGGGGAACCGTAATATTTGCCAGCAACACGGCAAAGGCCACGCCATCAGGATAGCCACCAAAACTGCGGATTAACCATACTAACAAACCCGCAAGCGCGCCAAAAATCAGGCGACCACGGTTGGTGGTCGATGCCGTAACGGGATCGGTAAGAATAAAGAAAGCGCCGAGCATCGTCGCGCCAGAAAGTAGATGTAACTGAGGCGATGCCAGCGACTCTGGCGAGAAAATCCAGCCTAAAGTAGCGCAAACAGCGAGCGACAGCAGGAAACTAACCGGGATATGCCAGCGAATCGCTTTTTGCCATAACAGCACAATGCCGCCAGCCAACCAGGCAAGGTTAACCCACTGCCATCCGGCGCCCGCGAGCATGCCGCTGTAAATCGGGTACTGCATTACCTGTTCAACCGTTCGTCCCGCATGCAGAGAAGTTTTGAAGGTATCAAGGGGCGTAGCCTGGCTGATGCCGTCGATTCCCATACGGAGCGCGTTCATATCGCTGCCGCCCGCGGTATGTCCGGTAAAGATTACGTTCAGAGCGTCAAAGAATCCGGGTACCGTGGCTGCAATTTCCTGCGGCGGCAGCCAGCTTGTCATCTGCACCGGGAATGAGATAAGCAGTACGACGTAGCCAATCATCGCTGGATTGAACGGGTTTTGTCCGAGGCCGCCATACAGCTGTTTTGCAATGATAACGGCAAATACCGTGCCTAATACCACCATCCACCAGGGGGCCAGCGGAGGAATACTCACGGCCAGCAGCAACCCCGTAAGGAGCGCGGAGTTATCTTTTAAAATCGGCGCAATGGGTTGTTTCCGCAGTTTAAGTACGACCGCTTCGGCGCCGATAGCGCTAATGGCGGCCAGAACGATCTGCAACAACGTCCCCCAGCCAAAGAACCACAGCTGCGCGACGATTCCCGGCAATGCAGCAAGTAACACCAACATCATGATGCGTGATGTCTGACGTTGGTTATGGGTATAAGGGGAGCTTGCTATTCTGAATACCATTTATTCCTCGTTTACAACCTGCTGCTGTGCGGCTTTTTTAGCCTGGGCGCGTGCGATAGCGGCCGCGACGGCGGCTTTACGCGGATCCACCGGTTCAGCGC
>BBMW01000008.1 GCA_000759755.1 Citrobacter werkmanii NBRC 105721 | reverse complement strand
GTCCCTGCAGGCCGTCCCCTCTGTCCGCATCCCTGCGGACAGACCCGGTCAGCCGTCAACGCCTCATCGATTTTCAGCCGGACCGGGGTCATCGCTTCAACGCTCTGACTTTCAGTAAAATCTTTTTTGCTGTTCAACATATTCAAATAAAAACACAGGAGGTCAGGTGTGGCTGGTCCGGCTGAAAATTGCCGACGTGTTTCCGTAAGGCCGGGAGAGCCAGCATGGATGCTGGATCAGGGCGCGCTTTGCAGGGATGCTACCTCGCGCCCGGCCCGGTCGTCTGGAGGAATAAACGGAGGGGACCGCGGAGCGGCAATTTTCCCGCCGGGAGCCGGGATTGTAAAGGGCGTGGCGGAGAACGCCCTTTACACGTTCACAGGAATCGGTGTTTCAGAGAAACGATGTACATGAGGTGAACGGAATCCTTTCTCTGAAATAGCATGTTCATTACCTTCGTGAATACAGGTTGATGCTTTCTGATACAGAGGCGTTAACTTAATGACATTGCCGCATGTGGGGGGCTTTTATTACCTACGCTGCAAGCTCGCTATAACCATTACCTGCCTAACCTTTTACATTCAGTCATCATTCTCAAAACATTCTGCTTGAGTTTTTCTTTCCTGTAATGATAATCACTATCACTGTAATTTACTTTTCTTTGCATCAATTGACTGAGAATAACGTTTAAGGGTTCTTCGCATGTTTGTTCCATTTCTAATTATGTTGCGTGAAGGGTTAGAGGCCGCGCTGATTGTCAGCCTGATTGCCAGCTACCTGAAACGGACTCAGCGTGGTCGTTGGATTGGTGTGATGTGGATTGGTGTTTTGCTGGCGGCGGCGTTATGCCTGGCGTTAGGGATTTTCATCAACGAAACCACCGGGGAATTTCCGCAAAAAGAGCAGGAGCTGTTCGAAGGCATCGTGGCGGTCATTGCTGTGGTGATCCTCACCTGGATGGTGTTCTGGATGCGTAAAGTTTCACGTAACGTCAAAGTCCAGCTTGAACAGGCTGTCGATAACGCGTTACAGCGCGGCAACCATCACGGCTGGGCTCTGGTGATGATGGTCTTTTTTGCCGTCGCCCGCGAGGGGCTGGAGTCGGTGTTCTTTCTGCTGGCGGCGTTTCAGCAGGATGTCGGCATCTGGCCGCCGCTGGGCGCGATGCTGGGGCTGGCAACCGCGGTGGTATTGGGTTATCTGATTTACCTCGGCGGTATTCGTCTTAATCTCGGGGCATTCTTCAAGTGGACCAGTCTGTTCATTTTGCTGGTGGCCGCCGGACTCGCTGCTGGGGCTATCCGCGCATTCCACGAAGCCGGATTATGGAATCATTTTCAGAATGTGGCATTTGACATCAGCAGCGTGCTTTCGACGCACTCGCTGTTTGGCACGTTGATGGAAGGAATCTTCGGCTATCAGGAGGCGCCAAGCGTGAGTGAAGTGGCTGTCTGGTTTATCTACCTGATTCCGGCATTAATTATATTTGCACTACCGCCGCGTTCAGGCACTACGGCATCGCGTACCGCACCTTAAAAAAAACGCGATGCAGAATACTTTTTAGTTACAACATACTTATTCAAAGGGCCAGGTTATGACGCTTCACTTTCGCCGTAGTGCGCTGCAGTTAGGTATTGCCGCGCTGTTTGCATCCGTTTTTTCTGCACAAGCCGCCGATATTCCGCAGGTGAAAGTCACGGTTAACGATAAACAGTGTGAGCCGATGACAATCACGGTTAACGCCGGGAAAACGCAGTTCATCATCCAGAACCACAGCCAGAAAGCGCTGGAGTGGGAGATCCTCAAAGGCGTTATGGTGGTTGAAGAGCGCGAAAACATTGCGCCGGGCTTTAGCCAGAAAATGACGGCCAACCTGCAGCCTGGCGAATATGATATGACCTGCGGTCTGTTGACCAACCCGAAAGGCAAATTGATCGTAAAAGGAAACGCTACAGCGGATGCCGCGCACAGTGATGCTCTGTTGAGCCTGGGCGGTGCGATTACCGAGTACAAAGCCTACGTGACGGCTGAAACCGCGCAATTGGTAGCGGGTACTAAAGCCTTCACCGATGCGATTAAAGCCGGTGATGTGGAAAAAGCAAAATCCCTGTATGCGCCAACGCGTCAGCACTACGAGCGTATTGAACCGATTGCTGAACTGTTCTCCGATCTCGATGGCAGCATCGATGCGCGGGAAGATGATTACGAACAAAAAGCCGCCGATCCGAAATTTACCGGCTTCCATCGTCTGGAAAAGGCGCTGTTTGGTGACAATTCCACCAAAGGTATGGAGAAGTACGCCGACCAGTTAAACCGCGATGTCCTTGAGCTGCAAACGCGTATTAGCGAGCTGGCCTTCCCACCGTCTAAAGTGGTGGGTGGCGCGGCTGGGCTGATCGAAGAAGTCGCAGCCAGCAAAATCAGTGGGGAAGAAGATCGCTACAGCCATACCGATCTGTGGGATTTCCAGGCCAACGTCGATGGCGCGCAGAAAATTGTCGATCTCCTGCGTCCGCAGTTACAAAAATCCAATGCTGAACTGCTGGCGAAGGTGGATGCGAACTTCAAAAAAGTCGATACCATTCTGAGCAAGTACCGTACCAAAGACGGTTTTGAAACCTATGACAAACTGACCGATGCCGATCGCAATGCGCTGAAAGGGCCAATCACGACGCTGGCGGAAGACTTGTCACAATTACGCGGTGTTCTGGGTCTGGATTAAGCACTATGCAGCAAGAAAATGAAAACGGCGTGAGCGAACCGTCACGCCGACGTTTGTTGAAAGGAATGGGCGCCTTGGGTGGCGCGCTGGCGTTGGTAGGTGGATGCCCGGTTGCCCATGCGCAAAATCCGCAAAGCGCGCCGGGAACGTTGTCTCCTGATGCTCGCAGTGAAGTGCAGCCGTTTTATGGTCAACATCAGGCGGGGATCCTGACGCCGCAACAGGCATCTATGATGCTGGTGGCGTTCGATGTTCTAGCCAGCGATAAGGCCGATCTTGAACGTCTGTTCCGGCTGCTAACCCGGCGATTTGCGTTTCTGACTACCGGTGGACCCGCGCCGGATACGCCGAATCCGCGGTTACCGCCGATGGATTCCGGTATCCTTGGCGCATACATTGCACCAGACAATCTGACGATCACGATGTCGGTCGGCTCCTCGCTGTTTGATGAGCGTTTTGGCCTGAAACCGCAGATGCCGAAAAAGCTGCAAAAAATGACGCGCTTCCCGAATGATTCTTTGGATGCAGCGCTGTGCCATGGCGATCTGCTGTTGCAGATTTGCGCCAACACGCAGGATACAGTCATCCATGCGCTGCGCGATATCATCAAACATACGCCCGATCTGCTCAGCGTTCGCTGGAAACGTGAAGGATTTATTTCCGATCACGCCGCGCGCAGTAAAGGGAAAGAGACCCCGGTCAACTTGCTTGGCTTTAAGGACGGTACCGCGAACCCGGACGCTACAGATGTGAAGCTGATGCAAAACGTGGTGTGGGTTACGGACGGGCAGGGCGAACCTGCGTGGGCGCAAGGTGGCAGCTATCAGGCCGTGCGGCTCATTCAGTTCCGCGTGGAGTTTTGGGATCGCACGCCGCTGAAAGAGCAGCAAACGATTTTTGGTCGCAATAAACACACCGGTGCGCCGCTGGGTATGCAGCATGAGCACGATGTGCCTGACTATGCCAGCGATCCAGAAGGTGAGGTGATTGCACTCGACAGCCATATCCGTCTGGCAAACCCGCGTACGAAGGAGACCGAGTCCAGCCTGATGATGCGTCGCGGTTACAGTTATTCGCTCGGCGTGACCAATTCCGGTCAACTTGATATGGGACTGTTGTTCGTCTGCTATCAGCACGATCTGGAAAAAGGTTTTCTGACGGTGCAAAAACGCCTGAACGGTGAAGCGCTTGAGGAGTATGTCAAACCAATTGGTGGCGGTTACTTCTTTGCGTTGCCGGGAGTTAAAACCGCAGATCATTATCTCGGACAGACCTTGCTCGAAGCTTGATACCTATGCCCCGCAGCGCGGCGGGGCATTTACTGACATCTTCATGAATGAACGAATTATTTTTTATGATCGGTCTGTGAATGAAATAATTTTGTCATCTCTCTGCAAGAGACTGTCTGTGGCGACAAGTCAAAATCAAGTTAATGGCAAGTAAAAATATTGTTGCATTAGCGAAAGATTATGATGTACTTATAAGTAACAGCGGTAGTTCCCGGCGGTGATAGTTGTTCACTATGGAGATCGCGAATGGAAAAGTCCTGTACTGGACACGTTTTTCACAGTAACAGCAGTACCTTACGCGGACGTTTCTCTTCCGGTAGCCACTTCGTCACCGCTAAATATCTCCCCCTTTCACTTTTTATCCTTGTAACTGACGCCCTGTACGGTGCGCGTAGCCGTGGGTGGCGTCTTATCCAAAAGCAAGCAATGGCTTACAAGGAAGCCAACCCTCAGATGTTCGTGCGCATAATCGTGCCGCCAACGGCGCGTGTGATGTATACCTACAACTCAAGGTGCTATCCATGGGAAGACAAAAAGCAGTGATCAAAGCTCGTCGCGAAGCAAAACGGGTGCTGAGGCGGGACTCGCGTAGCCATAAGCAACGTGAAGATGAATCGGTCACCTCGCTTGTGCAGATGGGCGGCGTAGAAGCGATCGGAATGGCGCGTGATAGTCGCGATGCCACGCCAATCACGGCGCGAAATGAGGCTCAGGCGCACTACCTGAATGCTATCGAGAGTAAACAGCTGATCTTCGCCACCGGTGAAGCCGGGTGTGGTAAAACCTGGATCAGCGCGGCAAAAGCAGCAGAGGCTCTGATCCATAAAGACGTGGACAGGATTATTGTAACCCGTCCGGTTCTGCAAGCTGATGAAGATCTCGGCTTCTTACCTGGAGATGTTTCCGAGAAGTTCGCTCCCTATTTCCGCCCGGTGTATGACGTGCTGGTGAAACGTCTGGGAGCCTCCTTTATGCAATATTGTCTGCGACCTGAGATTGGTAAGGTGGAAATCGCGCCGTTCGCCTATATGCGTGGACGTACATTTGAAAATGCCGTGGTCATTCTTGACGAGGCTCAGAATGTCACTGCTGCGCAAATGAAGATGTTTTTGACTCGCCTCGGGGAGAATGTGACGGTGATTGTGAATGGGGATGTAACCCAGTGCGATCTACCTGCGCACGTTCGCTCAGGGCTAAGCGACGCGCTGGCCCGTTTCGAAGAAGATGAAATGGTTGGGATCGTTCGTTTCAATAAAGATGATTGCGTTCGCTCGGCCCTCTGTCAGCGGACGCTCAACGCTTATAATTGATGAGTATGCCGTCTTCAAGGCCCGGGAAACCGGGCTTTGTTTTAGCGGTATTACAGAATATCTTTTAGGGCGGCAGTCGTCATGGTCGCTTCAAATGGAATCAACTCAACTTTCGCGACGCCAGCCTGCTGGAAGGGATCCAGGCTCAGATAGTGTTGTAGTTTTTCAGCATCATCACATTTTGCCAATATCACACCACCGGAACGTGGGATTTTGCGGCCTGATGCCAGGAATAAACCTTCCGCATAGCCTTTTTTCAGCCATTCTACGTGGGCGGGAAGTAGGCTATCGACTTCATTTAACGGTTTAATATAGGTTAAAACAACAACATAAGTAACACTCATTTTATTATCCCTGTATTTTAAACGTGTATTAACCTAGCATATAAGCAAAGAGAGAAAAGATTAATATCAGCACTGTCCTTCCTAAGTTTTAATATTAAAAATGCATATGCCGCATTTATGTATGTTAATTGAACACTTGTAGGGCGCGGATGAGTTGACGTGGTTGATGGCTGGCGAAAAAATGGCGGGAATCACTTTATCGGCGGGTTTTATTAATAATAATGAAACATGCGTGATGCGATAAATATTACGATAATGTTCCAGATCATAAGCGTTTTATATTTTTTAACATATTTGGCAAACTGAAACGCATACTTTCGCTATACTGTAGATCCTTGAATATTCTGCGCTCCCGAACTGGATCCGCCTTCTAATGCTTGAATTAAAAAATATTGCGTGCCTGCGGGATGAACGTCAACTCTTTTGCCGCCTATCATGTTCTATTCAGCCCGGCGAAGTTGTCCAAATATCGGGACCTAATGGGGCAGGAAAAACCTCTTTATTACAGCTACTAACGGGATTATCAACGCCGAGTGAAGGGCAGATTTTGTGGCAGGGTAAACCGCTGCATCGGATGCGTGACGACTGGCATCGTCAACTGTTGTGGCTTGGCCATCAGGTTGGCGTAAAAGGAGGGCTGACGGCGGAGGAAAATTTGCGTTTTTATCACCCGCAGGCGTCACTTGAGACGCGCTGGCAAGCGCTGGAGCAGGTCGGACTGGTCGGTTTTGAAGATGTTGCTGTGGCGCAGCTTTCTGCCGGGCAGCAGCGGCGCGTGGCGCTGGCCAGACTGTGGCTAAGCCGCACAACGTTCTGGATTTTAGATGAACCCTTTACTGCGTTGGACGTGGCCGGTGTGCAAAAACTGACCTCACGACTGGAACAGCATGTCGTCCAGGGCGGCGCGGTCATTCTGACAACCCATCAACCTTTACGGCCTCTGTGCGTCCCGTTGCGCACCATTACGCTCAATGAGTATGAGGCGGCTGTGGCATGATCGCGCAGATTTTCTGGCGCGACCTGCGCCTTGCCTTTCGTAACTTTGCCGAAATTATCAACCCGCTGTGGTTCTTCCTGATTATCGTCACGCTGTTTCCACTCAGTATTGGCCCTGAGCCACAGCTGCTGCGGCAAATTGCCCCCGGCATCGTCTGGGTAGCGGCGCTACTCTCCTCACTGCTGGCAATGGATCGGCTGTTTCGTGATGACTGGCTGGACGGTTCGTTGCAGCAGATGATGCTGATGCCAGTCCCGCTTTCGCTGGTGGTGCTGGCGAAAGTCGCCGCACACTGGGTGGTTTCCGGGCTACCGCTGTTAATCATCTCTCCGCTTATCGCCACGCTGTTTGGCCTCTCCGTTGCGGAGTGGCAAGTGCTGGCGCTTACGCTATTGTTGGGTGCGCCCACGCTCAGTTTTATTGGTGCGATTGGCGTCGGGCTGACCGTCGGATTGCGGCGCGGCGGCGTATTGCTCAGCCTGCTGGTGCTGCCGTTGATGATCCCTTTATTAATTTTTGCGACCGCCGCCGTGGGCGCGGCGCAGATGCTGCTGCCGGTTGACGGCTATCTGGCGATCCTCGGGGCCTTCCTGGCAGGAAGCGCCACCTTAAGTCCGTTCGCCACTGCAGCAGCGTTACGAATCAGCGTGCAATAACTCCCGTCATCTGCGGGAATATGAGGCAAAGAAAAAATGTGGAAAGCGTTACACCAACTCGCCATTCCAGAGCGGTTGTATAAGGTCTGCGGGCGGTTTATTCCGGCAATGGCTATCCTGAGCGCGCTGTTTCTGGTGGTGGGCTGTATCTGGGGCTTTGTCTACGCCCCAGCGGATTATCAGCAGGGCGAAAGCTATCGCATCATGTATCTGCATGTGCCCGCGGCTATCTGGTCGATGGGGATTTATGGCTCGATGGCGGTGACTGCCTTTGTGGGCCTGATTTGGCAAATGAAAATGGCGGACAATGCGGTGATGGCGATGGCGCTTCCCGGCGCTGTCTATACCTTCATCGCGCTGGTCACTGGTTCTGCCTGGGGCAAACCAATGTGGGGCACCTGGTGGGTGTGGGATGCGCGTCTGACTTCCGAGCTGGTGCTGCTGTTCTTATATGTCGGCGTGATTGGCTTGTATCACGCCTTTGATGACCGCCGCCTGGCCGGGCGCGCCGCCGGGATCCTCGTTCTGGTCGGGGTGGTCAATTTGCCGATTATTCATTTTTCCGTTGAATGGTGGAACACCCTGCATCAGGGGTCGACCAATATGCAGAAAACCATCGACCCATCTATGCGTATGCCGTTGCGTTTAACGATTTTCGGCTTCTTATTCCTTTTTATTACTCTGACATTAATGCGTATGCGTAATTTGATTCTGCTGCAGGAACGTCGCCGCCCATGGGTGGCGCAGCTGGTTTCCGGGCGCAAAAACGAGGTTAATTCATGACGAGCGCTTTCCACTCCTGGAGTGATTTCTGGCAGATGGGCGGCTACGCCTTTTATGTCTGGCTGGCAGTTGCCGTGACGGCGTTCTCGCTGCTGATTGTGGTCTGGCATGCATGCTGGCAGCGCAGGGCGCTGCTGGCTGACGTTCAGCGTCAGATGGCGCGCGAGCGCCGGATGCAGGCGGCGCGTAAAAAAGGAGAGGCGTTGTGAATCCGCGGCGTAAGGTACGACTCTGGCTTGCCTGTAGCGTGTTGGGAGGACTGGCGCTGACGGTCGGACTGGTGATGTATGCGCTCAGCGCCAATATCGATCTCTTCTATACGCCGGGGGAAATCATTTACGGCAAGCGGGAAAATGGCCAGAAGCCGGAGCCGGGACAGCGCCTGCGCATTGGCGGCATGGTGATGCCCGGCAGCGTGAAGCGTGACGATAAAACGCTGGACGTGACCTTTAAGCTCTACGATGCGCGCGGCGTGGTAGAGGTGAGCTATACAGGGATCCTGCCAGCGCTGTTCAGAGAAGGGCAGGGTGTGGTGGCACAGGGAACGCTGCAAGACGGCACCCATATCCGTGCCAAAGAGGTGTTGGCGAAACACGATGAAAACTATACCCCTCCGGAGATTAAAGAGGCGATGGACGAAAATCATCACCCTGCCGGAAATCAACAAGGAGCCGCGCAATGATCCCTGAAATTGGGCATTTTCTGCTGTGCCTGGCGCTGGGTATTTCCTGCCTGCTCGGGCTGTATCCGACCTGGGGTGCGATGCGCCAGGATACGCGGATGATGGCACTGGCGAAACCGCTGTCATTCGCCATGTTTGCGGCGATCCTCGGGTCATTCCTGATACTGGTTTACGCTTTTGTGGTGAATGATTTCACCGTTCAGTATGTCGCCAGCAACTCGAATACGCTGCTGCCGGTATGGTATCGCGTGGCGGCTACCTGGGGGGCGCACGAAGGGTCGCTGCTGCTTTGGGTGCTCCTGATGAGCGGCTGGACCTTTGCAGTGGCGGCGCTGAGCCGCAACATTCCCCTGGAAGCATCATCCCGCGTGCTGGCGGTGATGGGGATGATCTCCTTTTGCTTTCTGGTGTTCATCCTGCTGACCTCGAACCCGTTTGTGCGCACGCTGCCGGACTTTCCGATCGAAGGCCGCGACCTGAATCCGATGCTGCAGGATATTGGACTGATTTTTCATCCACCGATGTTGTACATGGGTTACGTGGGCTTTTCCGTCGCCTTTGCTTTTGCCATCGCTTCGCTCATGACCGGGCGTCTGGACAGCGCCTGGGCGCGCTGGTCGCGTCCGTGGACGCTGGCGGCGTGGAGCTTCCTGACGGTGGGCATCGTGTTGGGTTCTGCCTGGGCATACTACGAGCTGGGCTGGGGCGGTTGGTGGTTCTGGGATCCAGTCGAAAATGCCTCGCTGATGCCGTGGCTGGCCGGAACGGCACTGATTCACTCACTGTCTGTAACGGAGAAGCGGGGTAGCTTCAAATCCTGGACCGTGCTGCTGGCAATCCTCGCCTTCTCGCTCTGCCTGCTTGGCACCTTCCTGGTGCGTTCCGGGGTACTCATTTCTGTGCACTCATTCGCCTCTGATCCGACGCGCGGCCTGTTTATTTTGGCGCTGCTGGTGATCACCATCGGCGGTTCGCTGCTGTTGTTTGCCATTAAAGGCGGGAAGGTGCGCTCTCGGGTACGGCATGAACTGTGGTCGCGCGAGTCGATGCTGTTGGGGAATAACGTCCTGCTGATCGCCGCGATGTTGGTGGTGCTGTTGGGCACACTACTGCCGCTGATTCATAAATTATTGGGGCTGGGTAGTATCTCAATCGGTGAACCATTCTTTAATTCGCTGTTTATCGTGCTGATGATTCCCTTCTCGCTGTTGCTGGGGATTGGGCCGCTGGTACGCTGGCGGCGCGATGAATTGCATAAGCTGCGTAAGCGGCTGCTGGTTGCGGCGCTGGTGTCGATTGTGCTGGCAGTGGTGCTGCCGTGGCTGATGCAGGACCGTATTAAGGCGATGACCGTGCTTGGTCTGCTGATGTCGCTGTGGGCGTTGGTTCTGACAGTGATGGAGGTCGTGGAACGCGCTACCGATCGCCATACCTTCTGGCGTGGGCTAACTCGCCTGGGACGCAGCCACTGGGGGATGGTGGCTGGGCATGTCGGGCTGGTGGTGACGGTGATTGGCATCGCCTTTAGCCAGAACTATAGCATTGAGCGCGATGTGCGTATGAAGCCGGGTGATAGCGCCGATATTCATCAATATCACTTTGTCTTCCGCGACGTTCAGGACATTACCGGCCCGAACTATTTTGGCGGCGAAGCGGTGATTGACGTCTCGCAGGACGGACGACACATCAGCACCCTGCGGGCAGAAAAACGCGTCTACAGCAGCAGCCGGATGGAGATGACCGAGGCCGCCATCGACGGCGGGCTGGTGCGCGATCTGTATGCCGCGCTGGGTGAAGAACTGGATGATGGCAGTTGGGCGGTGCGCCTGTACTACAAACCGTTTGTTCGCTGGATCTGGTTTGGCGGAATGTTAATGGCGCTTGGCGGCGTATTATGCATTCTGGACCCGCGCTACCGCTTGCGTAAATCGCTGCCGGAGAACGCACAATGAACCGCAAAGTCCTTTATCTGCCGCTGGTTATCTTTCTGGTTCTGGTGGCGGCGCTGATGTGGCAACTGCTGCGCAATAGCGACGGCGATGACCCAACGGCGCTGGAGTCGGCGCTGGTTGGCAAACCGCTCCCCGCGTTTCATCTGGCATCGCTGGAGAAGCCTGATGTGATGCTGGACGCGTCCAGTATTATCAACGGGAAGCCGGTGCTGCTTAACGTCTGGGCGACCTGGTGCCCAACCTGCCGCGCGGAGCACCAATACCTGCGTTCCCTTGCGGCGCAGGGCATTCGCATCGTGGGCATTAACTATAAAGACGATCGCCAGAAGGCGCTGGACTGGCTGCACGAGCTGGGTAATCCGTACGCGCAGGGAGTGTTTGATGGTGACGGTATGCTGGGATTGGATCTCGGTGTCTACGGTGCGCCGGAAACCTTCCTTATCGATGGCAAAGGCATTATTCGCTATCGCCATGCGGGCGATCTGAACGAACAGGTATGGCAGCAGGAAATTCTGCCGTTGTGGAATAAATACAGTCGGGAGGGCAGCGCGTGAGATTTTTGCTAATGACGTTGCTGACAGCGTTGCTATCGTTTCAGGCGCTGGCGGCGATTGACACTTATCCGTTTAAAAATGAGGCTCAGGAGCAGCAGTTCCGCCAACTGACCGCGCAACTGCGCTGCCCGAAATGCCAAAACAACAGTATTGCCGACTCCAATTCGATGATTGCCGCCGATATGCGTAAAAAAGTCTGGCAACTGATGGAGGAGGGGCAAAGCAATCAGCAAATTACCGATTATATGGTGGCGCGCTACGGTAACTTCGTCACCTATGAACCGCCGGTAACGTTGGCTACGCTGATCCTCTGGCTGCTCCCCGCCTGTTTTGTTCTGGGCGGCGCGCTGGTCATTTTCCGTTTAAGCCGTCGCCCGCGGGCCGCGCAGGAAACGGAACTCAGTCCGCATGAGCAGGCGCGTTTGCAAGCGCTTCTCGATGAAAACAAAAGGACCCTGAAATGATCGTCGCTTTTCTCATCATGATAATTTTACTGCTGGGGACGGCGGCATTGCTGTTCATTCCCTGGTCAGGCAGACAGCGCGTTGATCGTAACACGATGAATCATATGATTTTTCGTGCGCGTCTTCAGGAGCTTGATGAAGACATTTCTCCGGTAAATGCGGCTCAGCAACAGCAGTTGGTTGACGATTTACGCTTGAATTTATTGGAAGATTTGCCTGAGTCGCCAAAAACGGATAACAAAAATAGTAGCTATTGGGTGTATATTCTCGGGGTTATTATACTAACCTCTTTATGCGTAGGGGTATTCGTCCGAACGAGTTACGTCCCCCGTGTAATTGAGTGGCAGCAGGTCGTGCAACAAACGCCGCAACTGATGCAGCGCGTGATGGATCCCCAGGGGAAACCGCTGTCGGAAGAAGAGCTGTTTCGCCTGGCGCTGGGGCTACGTACCCGTCTGCAACAATATCCGGCAGACCAGCTAAGCTGGACGATGCTCGGCAGGCTACAACTGGTGCTGAACAACCCCGGGGCTGCGTTACAGGCGTTTGATAAAGCGCGACAGTTGGCGCCGGGAAATGCGGATGCGCAGCTGGGCTACACCGAAGCATTGCTGCACTCTACGGATCCGAATGATAGCCGTGAAGCCCAGCAGTTGCTTGATACGTTGCTCAAAAATAACCATAACGATGTACGGGTGCTCAGCCTTGTGGCGTTTAACGCCTTTGAGCATCAACAATATGATAAAGCGATAGCGGCATGGCAACTGATGCTGAAACTGTTACCGCCGGACGATAGCCAACGAGAGATCATTATTCGTAGTATCGACCGCGCGAAAAAAGAACAAATCGCTACACTGAAATAATCAAAATATATCAACATTTGCACGAAGGTTTGCTCGATTTGCAATGTGATACCACGCTGAAATTATCGGCTAATCAACCTCTGATGATTAGCCCGCAGAATCAAACTTCCATAAGCATTGTTGGATTAGAAGATGACGGTAATCGCTATAAATATTTTTATATAGCGATTGTCATGTGGCAAGGACTATTGCGTCTTTATTTTAGGAAAAGGGTTAAATAATAAGATGAGAAAACTTTCACTGGAACGTTCAGGTAGGCGAAAAATTATATTTATCGCCCTGCTGGTTGGGATCATTATTGGTGTCGTGCTGCTGGCGGGTACGGCAACTATCATGCATAAAACCAGCGATACCGAATTCTGCGTGTCGTGTCATACCATGCAACAACCTCTGGCGGAATATCAGGGCAGTGTGCATTTCCAGAACAATAAAGGTATTCGCGCCGAGTGTGCCGATTGCCACGTTCCCCACCAGCCGATCGATTATATGCTGACCAAAATTGGCGCCCTGAAAGATGTCTGGGGTGAAATGACCGGCAAAATCGATACCCCAGAAAAATACGAGGCGCATAAGCTCGCGATGGCCCAGAGCGTGTGGGATGGGTTGAAGAAGAACGACTCGGCAACCTGTCGTTCCTGCCACGACTACAAAGCGATGGATATTCTGGCGCAAACCCCTGAAGCCCGTAAGCAGCACCCGGTGGCGATCAAAGAGGGTCAAACCTGTATCGATTGTCATAAAGGCGTCGCGCACATTCTGCCGAACATGAGTGGCCTGGCGGCAGCAGGGGCGAGCGAACTGGCGAATGCGGCAGCGAAAACGCCGGCAACGGCGACCACGCTGTACACCATTCAAACCCAACCGTTCTGGCTCAGTGAGAAAACCGCCGATCATAACGATGGTAACCTGATGGCTTCCACCGAAGTGCAGGTAGTGAAACGTGACGGTGATATGGTCCTGGCTGATGTCAAAGGCTGGCAGCAGGATGGCGTCACCGAGGCATTCTACGCCGCGCGTGGTAAACGCATCATGAGCGCCCTGCTGGGCGAGGAAGCGCGTAAAGCGCTGAAAGTGAACAGTACGGTAACCGATGAAGAGACGAAACAGGTCTGGCATGAAGTCGATCTGCAGGTCTGGCTGCCGGCGAAAAGTCTGATTGGCGATCAACAAAAAATCTGGAGCTACGCTT
>BBMW01000009.1 GCA_000759755.1 Citrobacter werkmanii NBRC 105721 | reverse complement strand
ATTCGTCTTATGCCGTCTGCCTGTCGGGTCGGGGCCGAGCCTGCGTCCCTGCAGGCCATCCCCTCTGCCCGCATCCCTGCGGGCAGACCCGGTCAGCCGTCAACGCCTCATCGATTTTCAGCCGGACCGGGTCATCGCTTCAACGCTCTGACTTCCAGCAAAATCTTTTTTTTGTTCAAATATATTCAAATATATTCAAATAAAAGTGCAGGAGGTCAGGTGTGGGCAGGTGCGGCTGAAAATTGCCGACGTGTTTCCGTAAGGCCGGGAGAGCCAGCATGGATGCTGGCTCAGGGCGCGCTTTGCAGGGACGCTACCTCGCGCCCGGCCCGATAGCCTGAAGGAATAAGCGGAGGGTATTGCACAGCAACAATTTTCCCGCCGGCAGCCGGGATTGTAAAGGGCGTGGCGGAGAACGCCCTTTACACGTTCACAGGAACCGGTGTTTCAGAGAAAAGATGAACATAAGGTGAACGGAACCCTTGCTCTGAGAGTGCACAAGTTGATGCTTTCTGAAACTGAGGCGTTCACGGAGCTGCACTATGCGCGAGCTGATTTTTTTATGTGGTCAATAGTTACATCCTGAATTTTGCGACGTTTGATTGTTTTTTGTTCGAACTATTACCCATACCTTTTTCCATGAAATGGTGTTTTGTGCTAACCAGAATTTTCATATCGCTATATTGTTCTGGTTTTTGGATCCCACCTTGCTTTAAAACGTTATAAGCGTTTAAATTGCGCTCCAGATGCTGTCATACCGACTGCATTTACGCGGTAAATCGAAAAACTATTCTTCGCCGCGCCAGGTCGGGAGTGTTTCCCGCTGGAATTGAGCAAAAATGCCGCTGTATTGTCCCCCAGGGAAAGGCAAAAATTTATTGTTTTCAACACCACATCCACAGGCAGTAAGACTTTATGACCCATCAGTTAAAATCGCGCGATATTATCGCTTTGGGATTTATGACATTTGCACTGTTCGTTGGTGCAGGTAACATCATCTTCCCTCCAATGGTTGGTTTGCAGGCAGGCGAACACGTCTGGACTGCGGCTTTTGGCTTTTTGATTACCGCCGTTGGTTTGCCGGTACTTACCGTTGTCGCGCTGGCGAAAGTCGGTGGCGGTGTGGACAGCCTGAGTACGCCTATCGGTAAGGTTGCTGGGTTGCTGCTGGCTACCGTTTGCTATCTGGCGGTTGGTCCATTGTTCGCGACGCCGCGTACCGCAACGGTCTCTTTCGAAGTCGGGATTGCGCCGCTGACCGGTGATTCCGCGCTGCCGCTGTTCATCTACAGCGTGGTCTATTTTGCGATTGTTATTCTGGTGTCTCTGTATCCGGGCAAACTGCTGGATACCGTCGGCAACTTCCTTGCTCCGCTGAAAATTCTCGCGTTGGTAGTACTGTCTGTCGCCGCGATTGTCTGGCCGGCAGGCCCGATCAGCAATGCGATGGAAGCCTATCAAACCGCAGCATTTTCGAATGGTTTCGTAAATGGCTATCTGACCATGGATACGCTGGGCGCGATGGTATTTGGTATTGTTATTGTTAACGCCGCCCGCTCGCGTGGCGTTACCGAGTCGCGTCTGCTGACCCGTTACACCGTTTGGGCAGGTTTGATGGCGGGTGTGGGCTTAACGCTGCTGTACCTTGCGTTGTTCCGTCTGGGTTCCGATAGTGCGATTCTGGTCGATCAGTCAGCTAACGGCGCGGCGATTCTGCATGCGTATGTTCAGCACACCTTTGGCGGCGCAGGAAGCTTCCTGCTGGCGGCGCTGATTTTCATCGCCTGTCTGGTGACTGCGGTTGGCCTGACCTGTGCGTGCGCAGAGTTCTTTGCCCAGTACGTTCCTCTGTCTTATCGTACGCTGGTATTTATCCTCGGCGGCTTCTCGATGGTGGTCTCTAATCTGGGGCTGAGCCATCTGATTCAGATCTCTATTCCGGTGCTGACGGCTATCTATCCGCCATGTATCGCACTGGTTGTATTAAGTTTTACCCGCTCATGGTGGCATAATTCTTCCCGCGTCATTGCACCTGCGATGTTTATCAGCCTGATTTTTGGTATCCTTGATGGCATTAAAGCTTCTGCAATTGGCGACGTGTTACCGGCCTGGACCCAGCGTTTACCGCTGGCGGAACAAGGGCTGGCGTGGTTGATGCCAACAGTCGTGATGGTGATCCTGGCAATTATCTGGGATCGCGCCGCGGGTCGACAAGTGACCTCCAGCGCGCACTAATCACTGACAATAAGTTTTAACCACGGGGCTATTAATATGGCCCCGTGGTTTTTTTATTGTGTTAACAGGTTAGGAATCGATGGAAAGTAATAACAAGCTAAAGCGTGGGCTGAGCACCCGGCACATTCGCTTTATGGCATTAGGCTCGGCAATTGGCACCGGGCTGTTTTACGGCTCGGCCGACGCGATCAAAATGGCGGGGCCGAGCGTGTTGCTGGCCTATATTATCGGCGGCGCTGCTGCATATATCATCATGCGCGCGCTGGGCGAAATGTCTGTGCATAATCCCGCAGCCAGCTCTTTCTCGCGCTACGCGCAGGAAAACCTCGGGCCGTTGGCGGGTTACATTACCGGCTGGACCTACTGTTTTGAAATCCTGATTGTCGCCATTGCCGACGTTACTGCCTTCGGCATTTACATGGGGGTCTGGTTCCCTGCCGTTCCGCACTGGATTTGGGTCCTCAGCGTGGTGCTGATTATTTGCGCCATCAACCTGATGAGTGTGAAGGTGTTTGGCGAGCTGGAGTTCTGGTTCTCGTTCTTTAAAGTTGCCACCATTATCATCATGATTGTCGCCGGGTTCGGCATCATCATTTGGGGTATTGGCAACGGCGGACAACCTACCGGTATCCATAACCTGTGGAGCAACGGCGGTTTCTTCAGCAACGGCTGGCTCGGCATGGTGATGTCGCTACAAATGGTGATGTTCGCCTACGGTGGGATTGAGATTATCGGGATTACCGCAGGTGAAGCGAAAGACCCGGAAAAATCTATTCCGCGCGCTATCAATTCCGTACCGATGCGTATCCTCGTGTTTTACGTGGGGACGTTGTTTGTCATTATGTCTATCTACCCGTGGAACCAGGTTGGCACCGACGGGAGTCCGTTCGTCCTGACGTTCCAGCATATGGGCATTACCTTTGCCGCCGGGATCCTCAACTTTGTCGTATTGACCGCATCGCTGTCGGCTATCAACTCTGACGTCTTCGGCGTGGGGCGTATGCTGCACGGTATGGCAGAGCAGGGGAGCGCACCGAAAATGTTCGCTAAGACCTCGCGCCGTGGCGTGCCGTGGGTCACGGTGATGGTGATGACTATCGCGCTGCTGTTTGCGGTTTATCTTAACTACATCATGCCGGAAAACGTCTTCCTGGTGATCGCCTCACTGGCGACCTTCGCCACGGTATGGGTGTGGATTATGATCCTGCTGTCGCAGATTGCCTTCCGCCGTCGTCTGCCGCCGGAAGAGGTCAAGGCGCTGAAATTTAAAGTACCTGGGGGGGTGACAACGACCGTTGTTGGCCTGATTTTCCTCGTCTTTATCATCGCGCTTATCGGCTACCATCCGGATACCCGCATTTCACTGTACGTTGGTTTCGCGTGGATTGCCCTGCTGCTGGTGGGCTGGGTATTTAAACGCCGTCGCGAGCGTCAACTGGCTGAAGTACAGTAATTTTTTGCCGGGTAACGCATCGCGTCGCCCGGCAATTTTCTCCTCCCCCGAACTCCTCCCCCAATAAACGTTAAGATGATGAGTGATCCTGCTCTTTGCTATGGCAAGGTGGCTTCATTTTCATCAAAGGGGATACGTGATGTTGAACGCCTGGCACCTTCCGGTTGCCCCATTTGTTAAGCAAAACAAAGATCAACTGTCGATTACATTATGGCTGGCGGGGGAAAATCCACCTCAGCGGGTGACGCTACGTGCAGAAAACGATAACGAAGAAATTTCGCTGGGTATGCACAAGCTGCGCAGCCAGCCGCAGCCGGGCGTAACCGCGTGGCGGGCGGCGATCGATCTTGCCAGCGGCCAACCTCGTCGGCGCTATAGTTTTAAATTATTGTGGCCCGATCGTCAGCTGTGGTTTACCCCGCAGGGATTCAGTCGTTTTCCACCTGCGCGTCTGGAGCAGTTTGCTGTTGATGTGCCGGATAACGGTCCGCAGTGGGTAGCTGACCAGATTTTCTATCAGATTTTCCCGGACCGCTTTGCCCGCAGCCAGTCGAGTGAGTCGGCTCAAAACGTCTATTATCACCACGCAGCCGGGCATGACATCGTGCGTCGCGAGTGGGATGAACCACTGACCGCTCAGGCCGGAGGATCGACATTTTATGGCGGCGATTTGGACGGCATCAGCGAAAAGCTGCCGTATCTGAAAACGTTAGGGGTTACGGCGCTGTATCTGAACCCGGTGTTTACCGCGCCGAGCGTGCATAAATACGATACCGAAGATTACCGTCATGTTGATCCACAGTTTGGCGGCGACAACGCGCTGCTGCGCTTGCGCCACAACACGCAACAGCAGGGCATGCGTCTGATTCTGGACGGTGTCTTTAACCATAGCGGCGATTCACACCCCTGGTTTGATCGGCATAACCGTGGGACGGATGGAGCGTGTTACAACCCGCACTCCCCCTGGCGTGACTGGTATCATTTCTCTGCCGACGGTGTGGCGCTGGACTGGCTGGGCTATGCCAGCCTACCCAAGCTGGATTTTTGTTCGCAAAGCCTGATCAATGAAATTTATCGCGGGGAAGACAGTATCGTTCGTCACTGGCTGAAAGCGCCGTGGAGTATGGACGGCTGGCGTCTTGATGTCGTGCATATGCTGGGAGAGGGCGGCGGGGCGCGCAACAACCTGCACCATGTGGCGGGGATTACGCAGGCGGCAAAAGAAACCCAGCCTGAAGCGTATGTTGTGGGTGAACATTTTGGTGATGCGCGTCAGTGGTTGCAGGCGGATGCGGAAGATGCCGCCATGAACTATCGCGGTTTTACTTTCCCCATCTGGGGATTTCTGGCCAATACTGATATCTCGTACGACCCGCAATCTATTGATGCCCAAACCTGTATGGCGTGGATGGATAACTACCGCGCGGGTCTGTCGCATCAGCAGCAACTGCGGATGTTCAATCAACTCGACAGCCACGATACCGCCCGTTTTAAATCGTTGCTTGGCAAAGACGTGGCGCGTTTACCGCTGGCGGTGGTGTGGCTGTTTACCTGGCCTGGCGTGCCGTGTATTTATTATGGTGATGAGGTGGGGCTGGACGGCAATAACGATCCGTTCTGTCGTAAGCCGTTCCCGTGGCAAGCTGAAAAACAGGACACTACCTTGCTGGCGCTGTATCAGCGGCTGGCTAAATTACGCCATCAAAGCCAGGCGTTACGCCATGGCGGTTGTCAGGTGATTTACGCCGAGGATAACGTGGTGGTGTTTGTGCGGGTACTCAACCGCCAGCGCGTGCTGGTGGCGATTAACCGTGGCCACGCCTGCGAAGTGGTCCTGCCAGTCTCGCCACTACTGCGTGTCGCTCAATGGCAGCACCAGGAGGGTAACGGCCTGCTCGCTGACGATATCCTGACGCTGCCGGCTATCTCCGCCTCGGTGTGGATGGGTCATTGATACAAGCGTGCAATCTCCGGGCTTGCCAGCAGCGTTTCTCGCCACCAGCGCTGCGCCAGCCCGTCGCGGCTGTTGCGCCATGCCATATAGGCCACATCTTTTTGGCGAAATGAGATGACCCTTTTTTCCACAAGTTCGCCTGTGGCAAGCCACGGGCTGGCAATGTGGCGGGGGAGAAACCCGCAGCCCATGCCAGCTCGCAATAACATCACTTTACTGTGGAAGTCATCGACGCGAATCTGCGCCTGCTCCTCCATCAGGTTGGTTTGTAGCGGATGGCAAAAGCGGGCGCTGTCGCTGATAACAATGGCCCGATGCAGGCACAGCTGTTCGTTTGTCAGGCCGTCCGGCGCGGCGGCCAGCGGATGTTCGGGTGCCACGACAAATACATTATCCAGCGTGCCGAGCATTTTGTAGGACCAGGCGGCTGACGTTGGCGGTTCATTAATCGCCCCCAGAATGATGTCTGCGCCATTATGGGTCAGCTCCTCCCAGGAGCCCGCCAGCGTATGGTGGGTAAAACTCAGACGGGTTTGCTTATTCAGCGCGTGAAATTCATCAATAATGGGCAGCAGCGCGGCGAAAGGAAAAGAGTCGTCCAGCGCAATCGCCAGCTCTTTTTCCCAGCCTGAACTCAGCTGTACCGCCTGCTTTTCGAGATCTTTGGCCGCACTCAGCAGCAAACGTCCCTTTTCCAGCATCATCAGCCCGGTGTCGGTAAATTTCGCCCGGTGCCCGGAGCGGTCAAGCAGCTCGATATTCAAATCGCTTTCCAGCTTTTGAATCATATAGCTGAGTGCCGCAGGGGTTTTAAACAGCGATTCGGCTGCTGCGGCAAATGAACCCTGTTTGTCGAGTGCGTCGAGGATGAGCAAAACATCCAGATTGATGCGCATAAGCAGAAAATATCCTGAAAAATAAACTACTCTGTTGTACCTAATGAAGAAAAACAATGCCAGTGAATAAATTAGATGAGTCATGCGCATTTTTTTGATGTTGTTTAGGATATATCGCAACACAGAATTAATAGTTTCACAGGATGGTTAGTTTTCTTTAATAACTCGTTAGAAATTTCCCGCTATACTCAACAAGCTTTCTGATTCAGGATCCTGCTGCTGACGGCAGATACAGACCGTTGCCTTTTAACTCATTGATTAAGAAGGTGTATTATGTCTATTCGGGAACTGATTGATCCTCAAAACTCTACGCTGATTTTTATTGATCATCAGCCGCAAATGTCATTTGGTGTGGCAAATATTGATCGCCAGACTTTGAAAAATAATACCGTGGCATTAGCGAAAGCCGGCAAGATATTTAATGTTCCGGTGATATATACCTCTGTGGAAACAAAAAGTTTTAGCGGCTATATCTGGCCGGAATTGTTAGCGGTTCACCCTGATGTGAAACCTATTGAACGCACTTCTATGAACTCCTGGGAAGATGCGGCGTTTGTGAAAGCCGTGGAAGCGGCCGGACGCAAGAAATTGATTATCTCCGCGCTGTGGACCGAAGTCTGCCTGACTTTCCCGGCGTTGATGGCACTGGAAGCGGGTTATGAAGTGTATGTGGTGACCGATACTTCCGGCGGCACGTCTGTGGATGCCCACGAGCGTTCCATCGACCGGATGGTGCAGGCGGGCGCAGTCCCCGTAACCTGGCAACAGGTTCTTCTTGAGTACCAGCGCGACTGGTCCCGCAAAGAAACCTACGACGCCGTAATGGATTTGGTACGCGAGCATAGCGGCGCCTACGGTATGGGCGTGGATTACGCCTATACCATGGTGCACGGCGCGCCGGAACGTAAAGCCTGAATACACGGCATCCTTCATGCTGCCTGAATGCATCGTTATAGATCTCGTGTATTGATATTGATGGCGGGCTATCCCGCCATTCTCCTTCAACAAGGAATCCTTCATGGCGCAGAACAAACATGTGACGTTGGTGATTACCCATACCCTGCAGCCTGAGCAGGCGCAGCGGTATGAGCAATGGCTGGGGAAAATCATGCCGGTGGCGGCCGAGTTTCCCGGTCATCTCGGAGCGAATGTGATTCGTCCTACGGATGGCGAGAATCTGTGGAACATTATTATCCGCTTCGACACGCTGGAGCATCTGTACAACTGGACCCAGTCCGATACGCGCCGTGTGCTGGTGGAAGAGATAGCTCCGCTGCTGGCGGAAGGTGATAAAACCGAAATTCGTACCGAAGCGGCGTTTTGGTTTACGCCGCCCGCGCCCCATGTACGGCAACCCAGACGCTGGAAACAGTTCCTGATCACTCTGCTGGTGATTTTTCCCAGCACTAACCTGGTGCCGTGGTTGACCGGCATTGTGCTGCCTGCAATGAAGGGCTCGTTACTCCTGCATCTTATCAATGATGCGTGTGTGGTTGCGCTGGTGGTCTGGTTCTGGATGCCCATCGTAACCCGTCTGTTTGCCGGATGGCTGAAAAAAGCCTGACCGGTTTTTCAGGAGATTGTTATGTCGCAAACTGCCACACTGATTCTCACTCACGGAAAAATTCATACTCTCGACAAACAAAGCCCACAGGTCGAGGCGGTAGCGATCGCCAACGGGAAGATCCTGGCGACCGGTAACCACGATCGGATCATGAGCCTGGCCGCCGAAGGGACGCAGATTGTCGATCTGCAAGGACATACGGTGATCCCGGGTCTGAACGATTCGCACCTGCACCTGATTCGCGGTGGTCTGAATTACAACCTGGAACTGCGTTGGGAAGGTGTACCGTCGCTGGCGGACGCGCTACGCATGCTCAAAGAGCAGGCTGACAGAACACCGTCGCCGCAATGGGTGCGCGTGGTGGGGGGCTGGAGCGAATTCCAGTTTGCCGAACGGCGCATGCCAACTCTGGAAGAACTGAATGAAGCCGCGCCAGATACGCCGGTATTTGTTCTGCATCTGTACGACAGAGCGTTGCTGAATCGCGCCGCATTGAAAGCCGTCGGCTACACCAAAGCGACGCCGGATCCGGCAGGTGGTGAGATTGTGCGTGATAGCAACGGCAACCCGACTGGAATGCTGATCGCCAAACCCAACGCTATGATCCTTTATTCGACGCTGGCGAAAGGGCCAAAGCTGCCGCTGGAAATGCAGGTCAATTCGACCCGCCAGTTTATGCGCGAGCTGAACCGCCTGGGACTGACCAGCGCCATCGATGCGGGTGGCGGCTTCCAGAACTACCCGGAAGATTATGAGATCATTGAGCAGTTGCACGCCAACAAGCAGATGACGGTGCGCATAGCCTACAACCTGTTTACCCAGCGTCCGAAGCAGGAGCTGGAGGACTTTGAACGCTGGACCGATATGCTCAAGCCTGGACAGGGCACCGACTTCTACCGTGCTAATGGGGCTGGGGAAATGCTGGTCTTCTCGGCCGCTGATTTTGAAGACTTCCTGCAACCACGCCCGGATCTGCCGGAAGGTATGGAAGATGAGCTGGAGCGCGTGGTTCGCCACCTGGTGGAGCACCGCTGGCCGTTCCGTCTGCATGCCACCTATGATGAATCCATTAGCCGCATGCTGGATGTGTTCGAGAAGGTGAATCGCGATATCCCGTTCAATGGTCTGCACTGGTTCTTCGATCACGCCGAAACGATTACCGAACGCAATATCGAGCGCGTAAAAGCGCTGGGCGGCGGGATAGCGGTTCAGCACCGTATGGCGTTCCAGGGCGAATATTTTGTCGATCGCTATGGCAAAGACGCGGTCAAACATACGCCGCCGGTGGCGAAAATGCTGGCGGCTGATGTTCCGGTAGGGCTGGGGACTGACGCCACCCGCGTGGCCAGCTACAACCCGTGGACCGCGCTGTACTGGCTGGTTTCTGGCCGTACCGTTGGTGGTATGGCGATGTATGATGATAACAATCGCCTGCCGCGCGATGTGGCGCTGGAACTGTGGACGGCCGGTAGCGCCTGGTTCTCCAGCGAACAGGGTAAGAAAGGGCGTATCGAGAAAGATCAACTGGCCGACCTGGTGGTGCTGTCTAAAGATTACTTCAGCGTGCCGGAAGAAGAGATCAAAGGCATTGAGTCGGTGATGACTATTGTCGATGGTAAAGTCGTGTACGCAGCCGGGCATTTCACTCCGCTGGCACCGCCTGCCATTCCGGTTGTGCCCGACTGGTCGCCGGTGGTGAAGGTGCCGGGACACTATCGCTCAGCGCCGCCTGCTGCGGCGAAAATTGGCGCAATGGTACAGATGCACCAGTGCTGCGGCAGCTGCGGTGTACACGGTCATCAGCATGATATCGCGCGTAAGTCGGGGATTCCGGTGTCAGATGATCGGGCTTTCTGGGGCGCGCTGGGGTGTTCCTGCTTCGCGTTTTAATCCCTCCTCACAGCCCTTGGCCAAACGCAGGGGCTGATTGTATTTTCTGAAAAGCGGGTCATAGTGTTAACAGATATGGCACAGCTGCAACAATTTGTGTCATTCTGTTCTGTCTTTACACAGTGAAGGTGGAAACATGGATGAGCTGCTAACCCTTGGCTGCATTGTTTTATTCTTTGCGTTGGTAGTGGTTCCTGGTCTCGCTATCGTGGCATACAGACGCAGTGCGGCGGTACGTTCTGAGCTGGCGGCCTTGCGCCGTCGGGTAGAGGAACTTGAGCTGCGCGGTGTGGCGCCGGAGTCTGTGGTACAGGCCATCGCCGATGCGCCAACGGCTGCAACAAAGAGTCTTCCTGTCGATGCGAAAACGGCTGCGATTAGCAGCGTGGCGCCGGAACCAGACACTGAACCGACCCTTGAACACGTTAGCCCGTGGTCTTCACAGCAGACGCCGGATAAAGCGGTAATTTCCACGCCCAGCGTCGAGCGACCTTCTGCTTTTGGCGGGGTGATATCATCGCTGGTGCGCTGGTTTATGCAGGGCAACCCGTTGGCAAAGCTCGGCATATTGCTCCTGTTCCTGGGGCTTTCTTTCCTGCTGCGTTACACCGTCGAACATTCTCTGTTCCCGCTTGAGCTGCGCCTGGTGGCGACCGCGTTGTTTGCTATTGTCCTGTTAGCGCTGGGCTGGCGGTTGCGGCGTAAGCAACCGGTCTATGCGCTGATCCTTCAGGGCGGGGCTACGGGAGCACTCTATCTCACCGTCTTTGGCGCGTTCCGGCTGTGGCAAATGCTGCCAATGACGCTGGCATTTGCGCTGCTGGTGGCGATTTGCGCGGCGAGCGTGGGTCTGGCTATTTTGCAAAAGGCACTCAGCCTGGCGATGCTGGCCAGCCTTGGCGGCTATCTCGCGCCGCTGCTGCTTTCCTCCGGCGGCGGCAGTCATGTCGCGCTCTTCTCTTTCTATCTTCTGCTCTCGGTCGGTATTCTCGCTATCAGCATCTGGCAGCACTGGCGGGAGCTGAATCTGCTCGGCCTGTTGTTTACCTTTGGCGTTGGCGGTTTGTGGGGGCTGGAGGACTATCGACCTGAGTATTACCTGAGCTGCCAACTGTTCCTGATCGCCAACACCCTTATTTTTGGTGTGCTGAGCGTGGCGCTGTCGCTTCGGGCGCAGGAAAAAGGCAAACAGATTATTGATGGCGTGCTGCTGTTTGCCCCTCCGCTGGTAGGTTTTGGCATGCAGTATGCCATTACCCGGCATATGGCATATGGTCCGGCGCTCAGCGCGCTGGGCTACGGTGGTTTCTATCTGGTGTTGGCGACGCTTGCGTTGCGGCGCTCATCTTCTCTGGGAAGACCGCTGGTATTGTCCGCCCTGGCGCTTGGCGGCGCATTTACCACCCTGGCTATCCCGCTGGCGCTTTCAGCCCGTTGGACGACGATGGCCTGGTCGCTGGAGGGACTTGGGATCCTCTGGCTGGGTATCCAACAGCAGCAACGACGCATGAGTTATAGCGGTACGGCGCTGCTCGTGTTGGCCGTGGGCAGCGCGCTATGGGCGCTGGCGAACGGCATAACTGCGCTCTCAGTGATGCTGATATTTGCCGTGCTTAGCCTCAGTTGGCTGGCTGCCGCATGGCTATGGCGCAACATTCGGATACAGGGCAGTTGGGGACTTCTCGCGGGTGGTTTGCTTTTCTGGATTATTGCACTTGTTGCGGCATCGCAACTCATCCTGAAACAGGATCGGTGGGTGCTGTCTGGCGTGTTGGCATTAATGGCGGTATCGGTCTGGGGCTGGCGAACGATTGCTGGTCGCCTGGCATGGCGGGAGCTGGATGCCAGTAAATGGCTGTTGTGGCCGACGATGCTGGTGATGCTGATGTATCAGATCTCTTTGCAGCAGATTTTTGCCGCGGGCTGGCCGAATCTGGCCTGGTGTGCGGCGCTAATTGTTGCAGTGGCGCTGCTCTGGCGTGACGCACCGATATTACCGCCAACGCTTTCCCGGCTGGCACATTTGTCGTTCTTCTGGATGATTGTACTGGCGCTGGCGGTTGAGCTGTTCTGGTTCGCCCAGGCGCTACCGTGGGGGCGAGACGCGTGGGGAAGCGGCCTGATGATGGCGGCTGGCGGATTGCTGATTTTCCTGGTTTATCAAGCTGTTCAGCGCAGGCTCTGGCCATTTCGTATCTGGCCGGCTTTATATTCTGTTCAGGCGATGGTTCCTGTTGCGTTGGTACTGGTCGGTCTGCTCGTGCTGACGAATTTACAGGATGGCGTGGTTTATCGTCAGACATATCTGCCGTTGCTCAACCCGCTGGAAGAGGGCGCAGCTTTTGCCCTGCTAGGGTTGGTTGTGTTTTATCGCGTGTCTGAACGCTATTTCCCGGTGCAGCTTTCGGTGTGCCGCCCATGGCCGGTTGTGGCGCTGATGGCGCTCGGTTTTTGGTGGCTTAATGGCCTGCTACTGCGCGCATTGTCCTGGTATGGCGACGTTGCGTGGAATGTACACGCCCTGTGGGATTCGCGGCTGATTCAAACCTGTTTTGCTCTGTTCTGGATGCTGGCGGCATTGGTGGTGATGCTGCAGGCAACCCGGCGTCGCTCGCGGCAGAGATGGTTGTGTGGCGCCGTTTTGCTGGGGATAGTCATAATTAAACTGATGTTGGTGGATAGTGCGGGAGGCGGTGGCCTGGCGCGCGCGGTCGCGTTTATCGGCGTCGCCATTCTGGTGCTGATTATCGGGTATTTTTCACCTTTACCGCCCAAAGCTGGAGAAGAAAAATGAAATGGATTAAAGCGGTTCTCTGGAGTGCTCTGTTAGGAGCAACCAGCGCGGCGTGGGGCAGTAATACGGCTACGGATGCGCCAGCAGACTACGCGAAGGGCGTGAAGCTCTTAACGCCGGGTTCAGAGCAATGGTATAGCCTCCCTCTGCCATTAGAAGTATATCACGAGGCGGTCTGGCCGGACTTACGTGATATCAGAGTGTTCAACCGCCAGGGCGATGTGGTGCCTTTCACTCTACTGGCAGAAAAAGCGCAGGCAACGACCCCGAGAACGATTCCTCTGCGCCTTTTTCCGTTTGATTCTACGGTGCAACAGGTGACGCCAAAGCAAGATGATGAAAGACCAGCGGTCCTGCTTCGTGCTAAAAATGGCATTGAAATTCGCTTCGAAAGTGAAAACCTGCAATCCATCGGGCAGAGTTATTTAATTGCCTTGCCAGACGATGTCAAAGAGACGCCATTGCTGTCCCAGTTGCGTTTGAACTGGGATGCGCCTGCGAAAAACTGGCAGGGAACGGCATCGCTCTATTACAGCCGTGATTTGCGTGACTGGAGGTTGATGACAGGAAATGCGCCGCTGATGGATCTGACGCATAGCGACGACCGGTTGAAAATGGACACCTTAGGCGTCGATGATTTGCGCATGTCTGCTGATGGCGTCCCCTGGCTGTTGCTGATTCTTGATTCGCAAAGTCCTGCGTTAAATCTGACCGGCGTGAGTGCGATAACCCGTGAGGAGCCTCTGCTTACCCGGCCTGTTTCGATGGATGCTGAAGCGGAGAAAATTGCCCAAAACCAGGCGATTTGGCGCTGGTCCAGGCCGCAACCGTTGACCTCATTAAAGATTTCACTGGATAACGAAGGCGTATTGCCGGTTGAACTTGAATGGCGCAAAGCAGAAAAAGACGCCTGGCAGCCTTTAACCCGAACGGTTCTCTACAATCTGGAAAATCAGTATTCGGATAATATTCCGCTCTCCGGTGAGTTAGTTGAGGCGGTCCGGATGACGACGCTTCAGGCGCGTTTGCCTGACACCTTACCCGTACTGAGAGGGGAGCGCGACAGCTATAAAGTGATTTTTAACGCACAAGGCCAAAGCCCGTTTATCCTGGCATGGGGGAACAAAGCGGCGGAACCCGCGAGCGTCAGTCTGGCGATGCTGATCCCAGAGGCGTTACGTAAGCACAACGATCCTGACAAAATGCCTCAGGCTTTGGAGGATGAACCAGTTACTCTGGGCGGTGAGGGGCGGCTGACGGCAACTTCAGTAGCTGAGCAACAAAGCCAGTGGAAAACGCTGTTGGTGTGGGGGGCGTTAATCCTTGGCGTCGCCGTCCTGGCGCTGATGGCGTGGCGAATCTGGCGTGAAGTGAAAAAGGGTAATCAGATATAAACCAATAAAAAAGGCCCGCATTGCGGGCCTTTTATCGATCGATTCATGCCAATTACAGGCTGGAAACGTTCTCGGTCAGGTATTTTGCCACGCCGTCCGGAGACGCGTTCATACCTTCTTTCCCTTTTTCCCACTGCGCCGGGCAAACGTCGCCGTGCTCTTCGTGGAACTGCAGCGCGTCAACCATGCGCAGCATTTCGTCGATGTTACGACCCAGCGGCAGATCGTTAACCACCTGGTGACGAACAACGCCGTTAGCGTCGATCAGGAAAGAACCACGCAGAGCAACGCCCGCTTCCGGGTGCTCGATGCCGTAGGCTTTCTGGATTTCGCGTTTGATGTCAGCAACCATTGCGTATTTCACCGCACCGATGCCGCCTTTGTCGACAGGGGTGTTGCGCCATGCGTTGTGGACAAATTCAGAGTCGAAAGAAACGCCAACAACTTCAACGCCGCGCTTCTGGAATTCTTCGTAACGTTTGTCGAATGCGATCAGTTCAGACGGGCAAACGAAGGTGAAGTCCATCGGCCAGAAGAACAGAACGGTGGTTTTACCGTTGGTATGCTGTTTGAAGTTGAAGTTTTCAACGATCTCACCGCTACCCAGTACCGCAGCTGCTGTGAAATCCGGAGCCTGACGAGTTACCAGTACCATATAATTCTCCTGCAATGTTAAGGGTTTTTTGGAACGCAACGCGGGCCAGTATAGAGAGTGTTTGAGAATAAGACAAAGAGGCGCTGGCAATCAATGAGACAGGTTTTGTCTATCAATCTGTTGCTGGATGACCGCTACTGCTTATCCGGCGTGTTATGCGGGTTACCATCAAAGGGTTTTATGTCGCGCCTGTTCCATCATTTGCGGATAAAACTGCCAGAAACGCTCTTCTAACGCATCATAATGCGTATCCAGGTCATACCATGAGTCGCGCAGGGCATCGAGACGCGGACGGCGGCTGGCCATGCCGTTCAGGACGTTCTGGATAAAATCCATGTCACGATAGCGCTCAAGCCATTTTTCTGACCACATATAGTTGTTTAAGTTAATAAAGCGCGGCGGCGATTCCGGCAAAATCGTGGTCACCTGGGTGCGGGCATAGCGCACAAATTCCGCTAATGGGAAGTCTGGGGAGATTTCCGACCAGTTGCGCGACAGAAAGTGATCCCACATCACGTCCAGCGTAATTGGCGCGACGCGGCGCGTTTCGCTACGAAACCACTCTTTGGCTTCACGCACCTGCGGCAGGTTATCGGTCATCACGTCGATACGACGGTGCATGAAGATGCCTTCCACCACGTCAGGGGGAAAACTGGCTGCCGGGTTACCGCGAACAAAATCGGCCAGCAGATTGCCGGAAAGCGAGCTGTCGGCAAGATGAGCGAGATGCAAATGTGCAAGAAAATTCATAGTTAAACGTTTATCCAGAGGGGTAAAGGTTGCAGGGAGAACGCCCCGGCACTAGACTACCCGCCTCTTATTTTAGTCTGAGTCAGTGTCATGCGCGTTACCGATTTCACCTTTGAACTACCCGAATCCCTGATTGCCCACTATCCGCAAGCTGAGCGCAGTAGCTGCCGCTTGCTGTCTTTGGACGGGCCGACGGGCGCGCTGACGCACGGTACTTTCACCGATTTGCTCGATAAGCTCAACCCTGGCGATTTGCTGGTCTTTAACAATACCCGCGTTATTCCTGCGCGTCTGTTTGGCCGTAAAGCCAGCGGCGGCAAGATTGAAGTGCTGGTCGAACGCATGCTGGATGATAAACGTATTCTGGCGCATATTCGCGCCTCGAAAGCGCCGAAGCCGGGTGCCGAGCTGCTATTGGGCGACGATGAAAGTATCAAAGCGACGATGGTCGCCCGTCACGACGCGCTGTTTGAAGTGGCGTTTGACGACGAACGCAGCGTGCTTGATATCCTCAACGCCATCGGCCATATGCCGTTGCCGCCGTATATTGACCGCCCGGACGAAGACGCCGACCGCGAGCTGTACCAGACCGTGTATAGTGAAAAACCGGGTGCCGTCGCTGCGCCGACCGCGGGGCTGCACTTTGACGAGCCGCTGCTGGCGAAACTGCGCGATAAAGGCATTGAAATGGCGTTCGTTACGTTGCACGTCGGCGCGGGTACCTTCCAGCCGGTGCGCGTAGACACCATCGAAGACCACATTATGCACTCTGAATATGCGGAAGTGCCGCAGGATGTGGTTGACGCGGTGCTGGCGGCGAAAGCGCGTGGCAACCGCGTGATAGCCGTGGGCACAACGTCCGTTCGCTCACTGGAAAGCGCGGCGCAGGCTGCCAAAAACGATCTCATTGCGCCGTTCTTCGGCGATACGCAGATATTTATTTATCCAGGCTATAAATACCAGGTGATTGATGCCCTGGTCACCAACTTCCACCTGCCGGAATCGACGCTGATCATGCTGGTTTCTGCGTTTGCTGGTTATAAAAACACCATGCACGCCTATCATGAAGCGGTAAAAGCGGAATATCGCTTTTTTAGTTACGGAGATGCGATGTTTATCACGTACAATCCGCAGGCTATTTCTGAGCGTGTCGGGGAATAAATTTCCGGCATGAGTATTTAACGTCGGACTGTTTTTCTGACGCAGGAGTTAAGATGAAATTTGAACTGGACACCACAGACGGTCGCGCGCGTCGCGGCCGCCTGGTTTTTGATCGTGGCGTAGTGGAAACGCCTGCATTTATGCCGGTCGGTACTTACGGCACCGTAAAAGGCATGACGCCGGAAGAAGTTGAAGCCACCGGCGCGCAGATCATCCTCGGCAACACTTTCCACCTGTGGCTACGCCCGGGTCAGGAAATCATGAAGCTGCATGGCGATCTGCACGATTTCATGCAGTGGAAAGGGCCAATCCTTACCGATTCCGGCGGCTTCCAGGTTTTCAGTCTGGGCGATATCCGCAAGATTACCGAGCAGGGCGTGCATTTCCGCAACCCGATCAACGGCGATCCGATTTTTCTCGATCCTGAGAAGTCAATGGAGATTCAATACGATCTCGGTTCCGATATCGTGATGATCTTCGACGAATGTACACCGTACCCGGCCGACTGGGACTATGCTAAACGCTCAATGGAGATGTCTCTGCGTTGGGCGAAGCGCAGTCGCGACCGTTTTGACAGTCTCGGCAACAAAAATGCGCTTTTTGGCATCATTCAGGGCAGCGTTTACGAAGATTTACGTGATATCTCCGTCAAAGGTCTGGTAGATATCGGCTTTGATGGCTACGCTGTCGGCGGTTTGGCTGTCGGTGAGCCGAAGGAAGATATGCACCGCATTCTGGAGCATGTTTGCCCACAGATTCCGGCAGATAAACCGCGTTACCTGATGGGCGTCGGCAAACCAGAAGATCTGGTTGAAGGTGTGCGTCGTGGTATCGATATGTTTGACTGCGTGATGCCAACGCGAAATGCCCGTAATGGTCATTTGTTTGTGACTGACGGCGTGGTAAAAATTCGTAACGCGAAACATAAAAGCGACACCAGTCCGCTCGATGCTGAGTGTGATTGCTACACCTGTCGCAATTATTCGCGCGCTTACTTGCATCATCTCGACCGTTGCAACGAAATATTGGGCGCGCGTCTCAACACGATTCATAACCTTCGCTACTACCAGCGTTTGATGGCGGGTTTACGCAAGGCTATTGAAGAGGGTAAATTAGAGAGCTTCGTGACCGATTTTTACCAACGTCAGGGTCGACCAGTTCCACCTGTGAACGTTGATTAATTTTAATAATGAGGGAATTTGAATGAGCTTTTTTATTTCTGATGCGGTAGCGGCAACAGGTGCTCCGGCGCAGGGCAGCCCGATGTCTCTGATTCTGATGCTGGTGGTGTTTGGTCTGATTTTCTACTTCATGATCCTGCGCCCACAGCAAAAGCGTACCAAAGAACACAAGAACCTGATGAACTCCATTGCGAAAGGCGATGAAGTCCTGACCAACGGTGGTCTGGTGGGTCGCGTGACCAAAGTAGCAGAATCTGGCTACATCGCTATCGCGCTGAACGACACCACTGAAGTGGTTATTAAACGTGATTTCGTAGCTGCCGTTCTGCCGAAAGGCACCATGAAGGCGCTGTAATTTATTGTTTTCCCAAAGGGAACTGCCGTGTTAAACCGTTATCCTTTGTGGAAGTACATTATGCTGGTCGTCGTCATTGTCGTCGGCCTGCTTTACGCACTTCCCAACCTGTATGGTGAGGATCCGGCTGTTCAAATCACTGGCGTGCGCGGTGCCGCCGCCAGTGAGCAAACGCTGATCCAGGTCCAGAAAACGTTACAAGAAGATAAAATCACACCTAAGTCTGTGGCTCTGGAAGAGGGTGCTATTCTTGCGCGCTTCGACTCCACTGATACCCAACTGCGCGCACGTGAAGTACTGATGGGCGTGCTGGGCGATCAATACGTCGTGGCGCTTAACCTTGCTCCGGCAACACCGCGCTGGCTGGCAGCCATTCACGCAGAACCGATGAAACTCGGTCTTGACCTGCGTGGCGGCGTTCACTTCCTGATGGAAGTGGATATGGACACCGCGCTGAGTAAGTTGCAGGAACAAAATATCGATAGCCTGCGCAGCGATCTGCGTGAAAAAGGCATTCCTTATACTACCGTTCGTAAAGAAGATAACTACGGCCTGAGCATCACCTTCCGTGACAGCAGCGCCCGTGATGAAGCTATCTCTTATCTGAGCAAGCGTCACCAGGATCTGGTTATTTCCAGCCAGGGCAGTAATGCTCTGCGTGCGGTGATGACCGATGCGCGCCTGAGCGAAGCCCGTGAATATGCGGTACAGCAGAACATCAATATTCTGCGTAATCGTGTGAACCAGTTGGGTGTTGCTGAGCCGGTGGTACAACGTCAGGGCGCTGACCGTATTGTCGTCGAACTGCCGGGTATTCAGGATACCGCGCGTGCGAAAGAAATTTTGGGCGCAACCGCGACGCTGGAATTCCGTCTGGTAAATACCAACGTTGACCAGTCTGCTGCGGCGTCCGGGCGCGTGCCGGGTGATTCGGAAGTGAAACAGTCTCGTGAAGGCCAGCCGGTTGTGCTGTACAAACGCGTGATCCTGACCGGTGACCATATCACCGATTCCACTTCCAGCCAGGACGAATACAATCAGCCGCAGGTTAACATCTCGCTGGATAGCGCGGGTGGTAACATCATGTCCAACTTCACTAAGGACAACATCGGTAAGCCGATGGCGACCCTGTTCGTGGAGTACAAAGACAGCGGTAAGAAAGATGCTAACGGTCGCGCAGTGCTGGTGAAACAGGAAGAGGTGATTAACATCGCCAACATCCAGTCTCGCCTGGGCAACAGCTTCCGTATCACCGGTATCAACAACCCGAACGAAGCGCGTCAGCTTTCTCTGCTGTTACGTGCCGGTGCGCTAATCGCGCCGATTCAGATTGTTGAAGAACGTACCATCGGCCCAACCCTGGGTATGCAGAACATCAAACAGGGTCTGGAAGCCTGTCTGGCCGGTCTGGTGGTGTCTATCCTGTTCATGATCTTCTTCTATAAGAAGTTCGGTCTGATTGCGACCAGTGCGCTGATCGCTAACCTGGTGCTGATTGTCGGCATTATGTCGCTGTTGCCGGGAGCCACGCTGAGTATGCCGGGGATTGCGGGGATCGTCTTAACCCTTGCCGTCGCGGTCGATGCTAACGTACTGATCAACGAACGTATCAAAGAAGAGTTGAGTAACGGTCGTTCGGTGCAGCAGGCCATCAATGAAGGTTATGCCGGCGCATTTAGCTCCATCTTCGATGCGAACATTACGACGCTGATTAAGGTCATTATCCTGTACGCAGTCGGCACTGGGGCAATTAAAGGGTTCGCGATTACTACCGGTATTGGGGTAGCGACGTCGATGTTTACCGCAATTGTCGGTACACGTGCCATCGTAAACCTGTTGTATGGCGGCAAGCGCGTCAAAAAGCTGTCAATCTGAGGAGTGCGAAGTGGCACAGGAATATACTGTTGAACAATTGAACCACGGCCGTAAAGTCTGGGACTTTATGCGCTGGGACTACTGGGCTTTCGGCATTTCAGGTTTTCTGCTGATCGCGGCCATTGTGATTATGGGCGTGCGCGGCTTTAACTGGGGTCTCGATTTCACTGGTGGTACGGTCATTGAAATCACGCTGGAAAAACCAGCGGAAATGGACGTGATGCGCGATGCGCTGGAGAAAGCGGGCTTTGTTGATCCGCTTCTGCAGAATTTCGGCAGCAGCCACGACATTATGGTACGTATGCCGCCAACTGAAGGCGCAGACGGCGGTCAGGTGCTGGGCAGCAAAGTGTTGAGTGTGATTAACGAATCCACCAACCAAAACGCCGCGGTGAAGCGAATTGAATTCGTGGGGCCGAGCGTGGGTGCAGACCTGGCGCAAACCGGTGCAATGGCGCTGATGGCGGCGCTGATCTCAATCCTGGTGTACGTCGGTTTCCGCTTTGAGTGGAGACTGGCGGCAGGGGTAGTTATCGCGCTGGCGCATGACGTAATCATTACACTTGGGATCCTGTCGTTGTTCCATATCGAGATTGACCTGACTATCGTTGCATCGCTGATGTCGGTAATCGGTTACTCGCTGAACGACAGTATCGTCGTCTCTGACCGTATTCGTGAAAACTTCCGCAAAATTCGTCGCGGTACGCCTTACGAAATCTTTAACGTGTCATTGACTCAGACGCTGCACCGTACGTTGATTACCTCCGGTACGACGTTGATGGTTATTCTGATGCTGTTCCTGTTCGGTGGTCCGGTACTGGAAGGCTTCTCGCTGACCATGCTTATCGGTGTTTCCATCGGTACTGCGTCTTCTATCTACGTAGCATCGGCGCTGGCGCTGAAGCTGGGTATGAAGCGTGAGCACATGCTGCAGCAGAAGGTCGAGAAAGAAGGGGCGGATCAGCCGTCAATTCTGCCTTAACCCATTAAGAGTGAAGATAGTGGAATCCCGATCGCAAGGTCGGGATTTTTTTTGCCTGTGATTTAACGGTAGGCCATTATCTTTTTCTGTCGTCACACTACTGACAGTATGCTGTCAGTAGCCCTGTCTTATAGTCCTTCTGAGATTACCCACACAGGCAGGAGGAAGTATGAACAACGTAATTAACTGGTTTGAAATCCCCGTGCTACAAATGGATCGCGCCATCGCTTTTTATGAGCCAGTGATGCAGGTTTCTTTGCGTCGGGAGAATATGGACTGCGCTGAGTTGGCCGTATTCCCGCATAAGGATCCTGCTCCCGGCGGAGCGCTGGCTAAATTTGACGGTATTTCGCCTTCAGCGCAGGGCGCTATTATTTATCTGCATACGGACAATTTGGCTGCCACGCTTGAACGTGTTGCCACTGCTGGTGGTCAATGCGTGTTTGGCCCGCTCGAACTGGGGCAGGACATTGGTACGATTGCGCTATTTACTGACAGTGAAGGCAATCGTGTTGGTTTACATCAACCCGCGTAATATTTTCAGGACTGAGGATTAAAATGACCCGACGCGCCGACCGCTTGTTTCAGATCGTACAAATCCTGCGGGGCAGACGAGTGACAACGGCGGCGCTGCTGGCAGAACGTCTTGACGTTTCTGAACGGACGATTTATCGCGATATCCGCGATCTCTCTTTATCCGGCGTGCCCATTGAAGGCGAAGTGGGCAGCGGATACCGCTTAATGGCCGGGTTTGATCTGCCGCCGTTGATGTTAACGCATCGCGAATCAGAAGCATTGATGGTCGCGATTCGGTTGCTGAAAACATGGGGCGGGGATTCACTTTCACAGGCGCTGGAGTCGGCGCAGGAAAAAGTGCTGGCGATATTGCCGCCAGAGAGTCGCCGCAGGGCCGAGCAAACGCGGATTTTTGCGCCAGATTTTGGTAATCAGCCACATTCACGTAGTGCCTTCGATCTCATACATCGCGCGGTTTCGGCGCAACAGGTACTGGCGCTGCATTATCGCGACGAGTCCGGGAATCTCTCCTGGCGTGACGTTCGGCCACTGGGATTATTTTTCTGGGGCGAGCACTGGTTACTGGTTGCCTGGTGCGAGAAGCGTGACGATTATCGCTGCTTTCGCGTTGATCGCTGTCTGAATATCACACCGCTCGACAGGCATTTTCGTGAATCGGCAGATCGCTCGCTAAGTGACTTTTTACGTAAAGTACGCTGTGAAGACCAGCCGTAAAAAAGCCAGCGGTTAAGCTGGCTTGTCTGCGATAAATGTCGGGATTAGAAGTTGTAACCTACGACCAGGTAACCACCCCAACCGGTTGATTTCGCGCTGAAGTCGCCTTCGCCCCAGTTCAGGGTATCCCCACCTTTCCACTGGCCGCCGTTATGGAAATAACGCGCGACTACGGAGTAGTGCCAGTGATCGTAGTTCAGTGCCAGCACGTGGCTGGAAGCGATAGAGTTGCTGGTGCGGTTCGGATCATCACCCAAATCTGAGCCCCAGTCGAAGTTGGTGAAGCCGATGTAGGTCAACTGACCGCCCCAAACCTGGGTGATCGGCACAAAGTATTTCACTTTGAAACGGTAACCATCCCACTCGTTTTCGTTGGATGCGCCATAGTTCTGCCACTGGTATTTAGCATACACGTTCAGGGACAGACCCATCGGCAGACCGGTGTCGATATCGGTACCCAGACCCATATACCAGGTGCTCTGGCGGCTGGCTTTGTTGTCACCCATATCGTAGATGTAGTTGTTGGCGAAGTACCATTCTTTGAACGGTCCAAAGCTCAGGTCAGCACCGGTCAGCTTGTCGATGGAGAAACGTGGTTCGATTTCCATAAACAGCGGGGAACCGTCAGACCAGATACCTTTATCGTTGCCGTTACCCCAGTCAAAGGTTTTCGGAATATCGATGTAGCCATAGAAGTCGAACCAGTCTTTTTTGGCAAACGCTTCGTATTCCAGATACACGTCGTTGTTCAGTTTCGGGGAGAAACGGGTGTGGTAGCTGCCCACCACGTTGACGCTTTGGTGCCACCAGTCGGACAGATATTGCGGTTTGTCATTTTCTGCTGCGTTGGCAGTAAAAGACGAGGAGAGCGCCAGCACCGCACCGGCTGCAAGTAATGTTTTTTTCATATGTATGCCACTGTTTGAAATCCCTTTCGGGAGTGAAAAATGCGCAAATTGCGTTTCTAAATATTTCGTAATTCTTCGGAGCCTATTATAAAAATCATTGTTCACAAAAATATGTCTTGTTTCACAGTTCTATCATTTACGTAATCGATTGCGTTCACGTTTGCGTACTTTAGGCGGCGAATTGTACTGGCTCCCATGAATGTTGCCAAGTTTTAACAGAAATATTGGTTATGTCAGGGGAGTAACAAAATGGAGCGGAGTGATGTTGCGGAACGCACAAAACGTTCCGCAAAAAAGTTTATTGGCTAACAGGCTGGACGTCGTGGATGCGAACAAATCCCAACTGGTCGGGGGAGAGACCAGTTATCTGCAACGGAATGTCTACGTCGCTAGGGGCAAGAATACTTGCCGGGGCGTTGACCAGTTGGTTTTGAACGTTCACTTCCTGATAATTCTCCGTGGTGCCCTGAATTTGCCCGTACTCTACGGTGGCGCTAAAGGCGGGCAAGGGCGTATTGGACTCGCCCTGAATACGTAGCGTTAACCTTGTGCCATCGGCGTTCGGCGCAATATTCACCAAAGACATACGTAACGTGCCGATCTGGCTCTCCAGCCGGGCAGGGGTTTTGGAGCCCGGCAACAGATAGGCGCCACTGGTCGACTTGGCATTCAACATATTTTGTTGCGTAATTTTTACCGTTTCCTGATTAAGCTGCGTCATCTCTTTATTTAGCGTGCTTACGCTTTGATGCATCTGGCGTACTTCGCTTTGCTGCGCGCAGGCGCTAAGACTAAAGAGGCTTCCCACCAGGAGAATTCTTAGGTAACGTCTTGTCATTGTGATTACTTCCTTCATTGTCGCGATAGCATAATGGTAGTGTGCACAGAGCACGAAGGCATCGATCCTTTGTCTCAAAAGCGCTGCGCCTTTGTTGTCACGTCAGTTCAGGGTAAAATAGATTGCTGTTAACCACTGAGGTACAGGACGCCGTATGCATTGCCCATTCTGTTTCGCCGTAGACACTAAGGTAATTGACTCTCGTCTTGTAGGCGAGGGCTCCTCAGTACGCCGCCGTCGGCAGTGTCTGGTCTGTAACGAACGTTTCACCACTTTTGAAGTGGCTGAACTTGTCATGCCGCGCGTTGTGAAGAGCAACGATGTGCGTGAACCCTTTAATGAAGATAAGCTGCGCAGCGGCATGCTCAGAGCGCTGGAGAAACGTCCGGTCAGCTCAGATGACGTCGAAATGGCGTTAAACCATATCAAATCACAACTGCGAGCGACTGGCGAGCGTGAGGTGCCGAGTAAGATGATCGGCAACCTGGTAATGGAGCAACTGAAAAAGCTCGATAAAGTCGCTTACATCCGCTTTGCGTCGGTTTACCGCAGTTTTGAAGATATCAAAGAATTTGGCGAAGAGATTGCTCGCCTACAGGACTAAGCCATGCAGGATGAATTGTACATGGCGCGCGCGCTGAAGCTTGCTGCGCGCGGACGTTTCACTACTCACCCAAATCCCAACGTCGGCTGCGTGATTGTTAAGGATGGGGAGATCGTCGGCGAAGGATATCATCACCGCGCGGGTGAGCCGCATGCCGAAGTCCATGCCCTGCGCATGGCCGGAGAAAAAGCGCAAGGGGCAACCGCCTACGTGACGCTTGAGCCCTGCAGTCATCATGGGCGTACGCCGCCGTGCTGCGATGCGTTGATTGCGGCGGGCGTAGCGCGCGTGGTGGCCGCTATACAGGACCCGAATCCGCAGGTAGCAGGTCGTGGCCTCTATCGCTTGCAGCAGGCGGGCATTGACGTCAGCCACGGGTTGATGATGAGCGAGGTTGAGCAGCTTAATAAAGGCTTTCTCAAGCGCATGCGTACAGGTTTCCCATATCTGCAGCTTAAGCTTGGCGCATCGCTCGATGGTCGTACGGCGATGGCCAGCGGGGAAAGCCAGTGGATCACCTCGCCGCAGGCGCGCCGCGATGTGCAACGGCTGCGCGCGCAAAGCCATGCCATTTTAACCAGCAGCGCGACGGTACTGGCCGACGATCCTCAGCTTACCGTGCGCTGGTCGGAGCTTGGGGAGTCAACTCAGGCGAGTTACCCGCAGGAAAATCTGCGCCAGCCGATCCGCATTGTCCTTGATAGCCAGAATCAGGTCACGCCGGAGCACCGTATTGTGCAACAGCCGGGAGAAACCTGGATTATCCGAACGAAAGACGATACCCGCAGTTGGCCGGAGTCAGTTCGCAGTATTAAGGTACCGGAACATAACGGACATCTGGATTTGGTCGTGTTGATGATGCAACTGGGCAAACAGCAAATTAACAGTATTTGGGTGGAAGCTGGCCCAACGCTTGCGGGCGCGTTATTACAGGCCGGTTTGGTGGATGAGCTAATCGTGTATGTTGCGCCTAAACTGTTAGGCAGTGATGCGCGAGGATTATGTGTGCTGCCAGGGCTTGAGAAACTGGCCGACGCCCCCCATTTCAAATTCAACGAGATACGCCAGGTGGGCCCGGACGTTTGCCTGCATTTAACCACTGCGTGAGGCTTTCTGAATTAGAGGAAGCAGCGCCCAGAATATTATGATAAAATCCGCCCCCCTTACGGGGCCATAAATCGAACCCGAAGGAAGAATATGAACATTATTGAAGCTAACGTTGCTACTCCGGACGCTCGCGTCGCCATCACCATTGCGCGTTTCAACAACTTTATCAATGATAGCCTGCTGGAAGGTGCGATCGACGCCCTGAAACGTATTGGCCAGGTTAAAGATGAAAACATTACCGTCGTTTGGGTTCCAGGCGCATATGAGCTGCCGCTGGCGGCTGACGCACTGGCGAAAACCGGTAAATACGATGCTGTGATTGCGCTAGGTACGGTGATCCGTGGTGGTACCGCGCACTTCGAATATGTGGCTGGCGGTGCAAGCAATGGCCTGGCGCATGTCGCTCAGGACAGTGGCATTCCGGTAGCCTTCGGTGTTCTGACCACCGAAAGTATTGAACAAGCCATCGAACGTGCTGGCACGAAAGCCGGCAACAAAGGCGCAGAAGCTGCACTGACTGCGCTTGAAATGATTAATGTATTGAAAGCCATTAAGGCCTGATTTTTGTAAGGGGAAATCCGTGAAACCTGCTGCTCGTCGCCGCGCCCGTGAGTGTGCCGTCCAGGCGCTCTACTCCTGGCAGTTGTCCCAGAACGACATCGCTGATGTTGAATACCAGTTCCTGGCGGAACAGGACGTTAAAGATGTCGACGTTCTGTATTTCCGTGAACTGCTGTCCGGGGTGGCGACTAACAGCGCGTACCTGGATGGATTAATGAAGCCTTACCTGTCTCGTCTGCTGGAAGAGTTGGGTCAGGTTGAAAAAGCCGTACTGCGTATTGCGCTGTTTGAACTGTCTAAGCGTAGCGATGTGCCGTACAAAGTGGCCATCAACGAAGCGATTGAACTGGCGAAAACCTTCGGTGCCGAAGACAGCCATAAATTCGTTAACGGCGTACTGGATAAAGCAGCACCTGTGATTCGCCCCAACAAAAAGTAATCCCGAGGCCGGCGGAGAGTGGAACGTGTTTCCGCTGTCCCCGGCTTTTTCTTTTTTTCTGCTGAGGCATAACGTATGGCATGCGGCGAATTTTCCCTGATTGCCCGTTATTTTGATCGCGTAAGAACGTCTCGTCTTGATGTCGAAACCGGTATTGGCGACGATTGCGCACTCCTGAACATCCCTGAAAAACAGACATTGGCGATCAGTACCGATACGCTGGTGGCAGGCAATCACTTCCTCCCCGACATTGATCCTACCGATCTGGCCTGGAAAGCCCTGGCGGTGAATTTGAGCGATCTGGCGGCGATGGGTGCCGATCCTGCGTGGTTGACGCTGGCACTGACGTTACCTGACGTTGATGAAGCCTGGCTTGAAGCTTTCAGCGATGGCCTGTTTGAACTCCTTAATTACTACGATATGCAGCTGATTGGCGGTGATACCACGCGTGGACCGCTGTCGATGACGTTGGGTATTCATGGCTACGTTCCCGTTGGGCGTGCTTTAAAACGTTCCGGGGCAAAACCGGGAGACTGGATTTATGTGACCGGCACGCCGGGCGATAGTGCGGCGGGGCTGGCGATTTTGCAGGACCGCTTGCAGGTGACTGATCCAAAAGACGCGGAGTATCTGCTGCAACGCCACCTGCGCCCAACCCCGCGTATTTTACAGGGGCAAGCCCTGCGCGATCTGGCCAGTGCGGCTATCGATCTCTCCGACGGCCTGATTTCCGATCTGGGGCATATCGTCAATGCCAGCGGCTGCGGCGCACGGGTTAACGTCGACGCGCTGCCTTATTCCACGGCATTCGCCCAACACGTTGAGCCGGAACAGGCGTTGCGCTGGGCGCTCTCGGGGGGGGAAGATTATGAGTTATGCTTTACCGTACCGGAAATCAACCGTGGCGCGCTGGACGTCGCGCTGGCACATCTCGGGACCTCGTTTAGCTGCATCGGTCAGATGAGTGCGGATGTAGAAGGCGTTCACTTTACGCGCGATGGAAAACCCGTCACGTTCGACTGGAAAGGATATGACCATTTTGCCGCGCCTTAAAAAAGATGTCGCCAAAAGCCGCCTGAGTATGCGTAATCCGTGGCACCTGTTGGCCACCGGTTTTGGTAGCGGGCTGAGTCCAATTATTCCTGGCACCATGGGATCGCTGGCGGCGATCCCTTTTTGGTATTTAATGACATTTCTGCCATGGCAGCTGTATTCGCTGGTGGTCATGCTATCTATCTGTATCGGCGTTTATCTGTGTCATCAAACGGCGAAAGACATGGGCGTGCACGATCACGGCAGCATTGTCTGGGACGAATTTGTCGGCATGTGGATAACTCTGATGGCGCTACCGACCCTCGACTGGCAATGGGTTGCCGCCGGATTTGTGATTTTCCGTATTCTGGATATGTGGAAACCGTGGCCAATTCGTTGGTTCGATCGCAATGTGCATGGCGGGACGGGGATCATGATCGACGATATTGTCGCCGGGATACTCTCTGCCGGAATTTTGTATTTTATCGGCCATCACTGGCCGATAGGTATCATTTAACGGGTTTGCCGGATGGCGGCGTAAACGCCTTATCCGGCTTACAATCTACAATCGCGCTTATTTAAATCCCACCACCGGATGCTGTTTGTACGGTGTTTCCAGCTCGGCAATTTGCTCCGGCTTCAGCGTTAAATCCACCGCATTGAGCAATTCATCCAATTGCTCCTCGCGCGATGTGCCAATAATGGGCGCAGCCACACCTGGTTTGCTCAGCAGCCATGCCAGCGCGACCTGCGCCCGCGTAACGCCCAGTTCCTCACTGATGCCAGCCAGCCGCGCGGCAATTTGCGCGTCGTTTTCATCGCTCTCGTTATATAAATTTTTACCGACTTCATCGGAAACCAGACGTGCGGTCGTTTCTCCCCACGGGCGGGTCAGGCGACCACGCGCCAGCGGACTCCACGGGATCACCGCGACACCTTCCTGATAGCAGAGCGGCAGCATTTCGCGTTCTTCTTCGCGGTAGATCAGGTTGTAGTGATCCTGCATGCTGACGAACTGCGCCCAGCCGTGTTGCTTCTGTAAGGCCAGCGCCTGAGCAAACTGCGAAGCGTGCATCGACGAGGCACCGATATAGCGAGCTTTACCGGCTTTTACTACGTCGTTGAGGGCTTCCAGCGTTTCCTCGATTGGCGTGTTGTAATCCCAGCGGTGAATTTGCAGGATGTCCACATAGTCCATGCCCAGGCGTCTGAGGCTGTCGTCGATTGAGCGCAGGATTTGTGCGCGGGATAATCCTTCCGCTAAATCATCCACCTGGTGAAAAACCTTGGTCGCGACCACGACATCTTCGCGGCGGGCAAAATCACGCAGCGCACGGCCGACAATCTCTTCGCTGCTGCCAGCGGAGTAGCTGTTGGCGGTATCGAAAAAGTTAATGCCGCCTTCAAGGGCGTGTTTGATTATCGGGCGGCTGCTCTCTTCAGGCAGCGTCCAGGCGTGATTACCGCGATTGGGTTCGCCAAACGTCATGCAGCCCAGGCAAAGGCGGGAGACCCGGAGGTCGGTTTTTCCTAAAGTGTTGTATTGCATTCATTCGCTCCTGCTTAGCGTGTTATTCATTAAGCATAGCAGGAGCGGGGAGGGGATTATGCCAGCCAGGCCTTGATTTTAGCCTCAATGCCAGCGGCATCAAGACCCAGATCGGCGCGAGCCTCATCCTGAGTGCCTTGCGGGATGAAGAAGTCAGGCAGGCCAATGTTCAGCACCGGAACGGGCTTGCGATGGGCCATCAGCACTTCGTTTACGCCACTGCCTGCGCCGCCCATAATGGCGTTCTCTTCAATGGTAACCAGCACCTCGTGTTGGGCCGCCATTTCGAGGATCAACGTCTCATCCAGCGGTTTCACAAAGCGCATGTCGACCAGCGTGGCGTTCAGCGACTCTGCGACCTGAGCAGCTTCCGGCATCAGGGTGCCAAAGTTAAGAAGGGCCACTTTTTCCCCGTGACGTTTCACGATGCCTTTACCGATTGGCAGGTTTTCCAGCGGCGTCAGCTCGACGCCCACCGCATTACCGCGTGGATAGCGCACGACCGATGGCCCGTTGTTATAGTGATAGCCGGTAAACAACATCTGGCGGCATTCGTTCTCATCGCTCGGGGTCATGATGACCATTTCCGGGATGCAGCGCAGGAAGGAGAGATCGAACGCTCCCTGGTGGGTTTGCCCATCAGCGCCAACAATACCAGCCCGGTCAACGGCGAACAGTACCGGCAGTTTCTGGATGGCCACATCATGCAGCACCTGATCGTAGGCGCGTTGCAGGAAGGTAGAGTAAATAGCCACGACCGGCTTGTAGCCGCCAATCGCCAGACCTGCTGCAAAGGTCACTGCGTGCTGCTCGGCAATCGCCACATCGAAGTAGCGGTCCGGGAACTTACGTGAGAATTCCACCATACCGGAGCCTTCGCGCATCGCCGGGGTGATCGCCATCAGCTTATTGTCTTTCGCTGCGGTCTCACACAACCAGTCCCCGAAGATTTTTGAATAGCTTGGCAGGCCGCCGCTGCTTTTCGGCAGACAGCCGCTGGATGGATCGAATTTGGGTACGGCATGGAATGTGATCGGGTCTTTTTCCGCTGGCTCATAGCCACGACCTTTTTTGGTCATGATGTGCAGGAACTGTGGACCTTTAAGATCGCGCATGTTCTTCAGCGTGGTGATGAGTCCCAGCACGTCGTGCCCGTCCACCGGGCCGATATAGTTAAAGCCCAGCTCTTCAAACAGCGTGCCCGGCACCACCATGCCTTTAATGTGTTCTTCGGTACGTTTGAGCAGTTCTTTAATCGGTGGTACGCCGGAGAAGACTTTCTTCCCGCCTTCGCGCAGCGAGGAGTAGAGTTTGCCAGAGAGCAGTTGCGCCAGGTGATTGTTCAGCGCGCCGACGTTCTCTGAAATCGACATTTCGTTGTCGTTGAGGATAACCAGCATATCGGGCTTAATATCACCCGCATGGTTCATCGCTTCAAACGCCATCCCGGCGGTGATAGCGCCGTCGCCAATCACACAAACGGTACGACGATCTTTGCCTTCTTTCTCGGCGGCAACCGCAATACCAATGCCAGCGCTAATAGACGTTGAAGAGTGCCCAACGCTCAGTACGTCATACTCGCTCTCACCGCGCCACGGGAACGGATGTAAACCGCCTTTCTGACGAATGGTGCCGATTTTATCGCGGCGTCCGGTCAGAATTTTGTGCGGATAAGCCTGATGTCCCACATCCCAGATTAACTGGTCAAACGGGGTGTTATAGACGTAATGCAGCGCGACGGTAAGTTCCACCGTGCCCAGACCAGAGGCGAAGTGCCCGCTGGAACGGCTCACGCTGTCGAGCAAATAGCGGCGCAGTTCGTCGCAAAGCTTTGGCAGGCTCTCTTTTGGCAGTAGGCGTAACTCCTGGGTGGAGTCGACCAGCGCCAGGGTCGGGTATTTGGCTATATCAAAACTCATCGCAAGCTCATGGGATATGTTGGTTTATTTATCACGCTGGATTATGTAGTCCGCTAGCGCTTCCAGTGCCGAGGTATCGAGTGACTGCGCGGCCAGCAAATTTAGCGACTGGCGGGCATCCTCGATTAAATCCCGGGCTTTATTCCGGGCTTGCTCAAGACCCAGAAGTGCAGGATAGGTACTTTTGCCAAGCTGCTGGTCAGCACCCTGACGTTTACCCAATGTTGCAGTATCGCCTACCACATCCAGTATGTCATCCTGAACCTGGAAGGCCAGACCGATGCTTTCTGCGTATTTGTCGAGAATTGGCAGGCATTCTCGCCCTTTATCGCCTGCGCTTAATGCCCCCAGACGCACGGCGGCGCGAATCAACGCCCCGGTTTTATGGCGGTGAATACGCTCCAGCGCATCCAGTGCAACCTGCTGACCTTCCGCTTCCAGATCCAGCGCCTGGCCCCCGCACATACCGGCGATACCGCTGGCCTGGGCCAGTTCAGAGATCATCGCGATGCGGTCACGGTCAGATACTTCCGGCATCGGGGCGTCGCTGATAATAGAAAACGCCAGCGTTTGCAGCGCATCTCCGGCCAGAATCGCGTTTGCCTCGCCAAATTTTACGTGGCAGGTTGGCAGACCGCGGCGCAGGTCATCGTCGTCCATCGCGGGTAAATCATCATGCATCAGCGAATAGGCATGGATGCACTCGACGGCGGCAGCGGGAGCATCAAGCGTACTCAGGCTGACGCCAAACATCTGACCGGTCGCATACACCAGGAATGGGCGCAGACGTTTACCGCCTAATAATGCGCCATATTGCATGGTTTCGACCACGGGAGTGTTCTGAAAGGGCAGTGGCGCGATAAAACGGCTCAGTGCCTGGTTGGCCTGCTCAACGCAAGCCTGTAGCTGCTGCGTAAAATCCATTTACTCATTATCCGGTGTAAAAGGCGTAAGGGCGGCGTCTTCGGTATCTGACAGCAGGATTTGTACGCGCTGTTCAGCCTGTTGCAATTTGACTTGTCCCTGACGCGCCAGCTGTACGCCACGTTCGAATTCGTTCAGCGCTTCTTCCAGCGGCAGGTCGCCGCTTTCCAGGCGGGTAACAATCTGTTCCAGCTCGCTCAGCGCTGTTTCAAAACTGGCTGGCGCTTCATTTTTCTTCGGCATAATGAATGTCTGACTCTCTGTATTGGCAGCACAAGACTATGGTAACGGACTCGCACTGATAAGCAAATAACGCGCAATGGTAAGGCGATGTGCACAGGATGACCATGATAGTGGTATACTTGCGCGCCTGGATGCAGCCGCAGGGTATGGGCTGCTGTATTTTTTTCCATTACAAGTCATTCAGACTTGCCAAAGAACCATTGCCGCCATGAAGTTTATCATTAAATTGTTCCCAGAAATCACCATCAAAAGCCAATCTGTGCGTTTGCGCTTTATAAAAATTCTGACAGGGAACATTCGTAACGTTTTAAAGCACTACGATGAAGACCTTGCCGTTGTCCGTCACTGGGATCACGTTGAGGTTCGCGCTAAAGATGAAAGCCAGCGCCTGGATATTCGCGACGCGCTGACCCGTATTCCGGGTATCCACCATATTCTCGAAGTTGAAGACGTGCCGTTTACCGACATGCACGATATTTTCGAGAAAGCGCTGGTGCAGTATCGCGATCAACTGGAAGGTAAAACCTTCTGCGTACGCGTTAAGCGTCGCGGTAAGCATGAGTTTAGCTCCATTGAGGTGGAACGTTATGTTGGCGGCGGGTTGAACCAGCATATTGAATCCGCGCGCGTGAAGCTGACGAAACCGGATGTTACGGTAAATCTTGAAATCGAAAATGATCGTCTGCTGCTGGTTAAAGGCCGCTATGAAGGTATTGGCGGTTTCCCGATTGGTACGCAGGAAGACGTCCTGTCGCTGATCTCCGGTGGTTTCGACTCCGGGGTGTCCAGCTACATGCTGATGCGTCGCGGCTGCCGCGTACACTATTGCTTCTTTAACCTCGGCGGCGCCGCGCATGAAATCGGCGTTCGTCAGGTGGCGCATTATCTGTGGAACCGCTACGGTAGCTCGCATCGCGTGCGTTTTGTCGCGATCAACTTTGAGCCGGTGGTGGGTGAGATCCTGGAGAAAGTCGACGACGGCCAGATGGGCGTGGTCCTCAAGCGTATGATGGTACGCGCGGCGTCGAAAGTCGCTGAGCGCTACGGCGTACAGGCACTGGTAACCGGTGAAGCGTTGGGCCAGGTATCCAGCCAGACGCTGACCAACCTGCGCCTGATTGATAACGTTTCGGATACCCTGATCCTGCGCCCGCTTATCTCTCATGATAAAGAGCACATCATCAACCTGGCGCGTGAAATTGGTACCGAGGACTTTGCGCGTACCATGCCGGAATACTGCGGCGTAATTTCAAAAAGCCCAACGGTGAAGGCGATTAAAGCGAAGATTGAGGCCGAAGAAGAAAACTTCGATTTCTCTATCCTCGATAAAGTGGTCGAAGAAGCGAACAATATTGATATTCGCGATATCGCCCAGCAGACTCAGCAGACCGTGGTGGAAGTGGAAACCGTGAGTGGTTTCGGCTCAAACGACGTGATTCTGGATATCCGTTCTGTGGATGAACAGGATGACAAACCGCTGAAGGTGGAAGGTGTGGACGTGGTTTCACTGCCGTTCTACAAGCTGAGCACCAAATTCGGCGATTTAGACCAGAGTAAAACCTGGCTGCTGTGGTGTGAACGCGGGGTGATGAGCCGCCTGCAGGCGCTGTATCTGCGCGAGCAGGGCTTTGAAAACGTGAAGGTGTATCGCCCGTAGTTCCTTTGCCGGATGGCGCTGCCGCTTATCCGGCCTACAGACTGTATCATTTTGTAGGCCGGATAAGGCGGTTACGCCGCCATCCGGCAATACAACGATATTATTCAAAACGCACGGGAAGTGTCTTCCCGTTCGACTCCCAGACGCCCTGATAGACACCGTCTTTTAATTCCAGCGTTATCTTCTCTTCCGATTGTTCAGCGGCAGACGTCTTCAGTTCATAATGTCGATTGTCGGCTGTGTCGCACTTACCGGTTAATTCAATCGGCGCGCCAAATTTCTGGTAAAAGTAAGCCCCTTCAAAAAAATCACCGTAATTACAGTCCACCTTCAGCACAATACGCATGCTTTTTCCCAGCGTGCCGTACATGACCTTGCCGTCAATGCCGGGCGTGGGCTCAACCGGTGTTGTACTCTTTGCACCAGTCAGATACTGGCCGTATGGCGTGAACTGATTATGCAGTTCTTCAGTAGGTATTTTCGTGGTGAAATCGCCCAGTTCATCGCCCGCGCGGTTGGCATGGTTGCTACAGCGTCCGTTCAGGAAAGCCAGATGATCTTTTTGTAGGGAGAATTTGTCGATGTAGTACAACCCGTCAGTGTAGGTTGCGCACGAGGCGTAGAATTCGGCATAGCCAGAATCTCCACCTTCCTTCTGTGCGGCAACAAAGGTATCAATTTGGCTGCGGATATCTTTTCTGATGCGGGTGTTTAATTCGGCCATCGTGGAGCGGGAGAAAAGATCGCTAAGGGTAATTGCTGCGCCGCTGGCTAAATCGAAATTTACCGGCACATTGTAGGACTCGCAATATGCTCCACATCCCTCGACTGTTATATTCAGTGACAGGATTTTGTCATCGCGATACTCAACCGTGTAGTCAATATTTGCGGTGGGATTCATCTCTGAATTTGCAAACTGATTTACTGTGGTTTGCGGATTATTTCCCGGTAGCTGATTGATAAAGCTTGCGAAAATGTAATCGTTAATGCGTTTTGCAACCTGGGGATTATCCGTTGAGGTAAACCACGGCACGCGATACTGCATCTCAGTGCTATTGGGATAGCGATACTCAAGGTTCTTTATTTCAAGCTGCGTTGCGCTGGCGTGGCTGGAAAGAAGCAGTAAAGCCAATGTGCTCAGATATCCTTTCATCATAATTCCTTGTCTGCGTGTGGCCTGAAGAGTTACTCGTAGTAGTTATAAATTCCCGCAGCTATCACCAGCTGTGACGCCACTTCATGAGCCTTTTCGCGGCTTACCAGTAGATCAATGATTTTTAAACCAAAATCAATCGATGTTCCCGGTCCCTGGCTGGTAAGCAGGTTGACGCGCGGATCCCACACGACACGCTTGTCTTGCCATTGTTCTGCGGGGATTTTGTCTTTCAACGCCGGGAAACCCGTCATATTTCCGATGGGGAAGATATCGTGTGGGACAAGTACGGTGGCGGCAGTGGCGCAAATGGCTGCGACAATACGTCCGGAACGATGAAACTGCTTCACGGTTTCGATAAGCAGAGGGCTGTCGCGAAAACACTCCGCGCCTTTAATTCCGCCGGGCAATACGATGATGTCGAAATCGCCGTCAGCAACTTCAACCAACGGTGCGTCAGCCAGCAGTTTCACTCCGCGTGAGCACACAATCGTCAGGCAGCCATCGCTGGCGACGCTTGCAGTAGTGACCTTAATTCCGCCGCGAACCAGCAGATCGATAGTGGTGACTGCTTCGGTCTCTTCACTACCAGGGGCGAGACAAACCAGTGCTTGAGCGCTCATACTCACTTTCCTTTCTCTTTACCATTTCAAACAGGTGGGCATTTTCCGGGACGGCGATGCCGTGTGCACGGGCGCGTTTTAACAGGTAACCGGTAATATAGTCGATCTCTGTATGGCGCATGGCACGAATATCCTGCAGCATTGATGAGATATTTTCTGCCGTACTGTCAATGACTTGCTCGACATAATAGCGTAAATCATCCGCTGATGTGTGGTGGCCTTCGCGTTCAATAACCGCTGCTACTTCCTCACAGATTAGCGCTATTTTTTCCGGATGCTGACGCAGTTCGCCGTTTGGGCAGTCCCAGAGCGCCGTCAGCGGATTAATGACGCAGTTTACGGCCAGTTTGCGCCACAGTTCGGCACGAATATTATTATGCCAGGCGACATCCGGTAGTACTTCTTGCAGTGTTTCAGCCAGATAGCTGAAATCACCGTCCTGCTCACGCGCCGGACCGATGCGCGTTGTGCCCTGAGCGACATGAATGATGACATTTCCGTCGCGACGTGCCGCGTGGGTGGTGGTGCCCATCAGCAGAGGCTGTTTAATGTTTTGCAGCTCTTCAATCGTCCCCATACCGTTGTGAATCAGCAAAATGGGGGTAGTTTCAGGCAGAATTGCGGCCAGACCTTTTACCGCATCAGAAACCTGCCAGGCTTTAAGTGTAACCAGTAACAGGTCGCTTTTTGCCAAAAAGTCGGGGTCGTTTGCCGTCAGGGATTCATTAAAAACTGATCCATCCGTGTCGATCAGGTTCACGCTGCAGTAGGGCTGTGGCACGCGTAGCCACCCTTGCACCTCATGTCCATGTTTGCACAGCGTGGTAAGCCACAGCTGTCCTAACGCTCCACATCCCAGTACGGTAATTTTCATTCTTCCTCCTCACCTGCAACAGCACCAGGTGTTAATCCATATCGGCCGTACCCCTTTATTGTTCGCAGGTAACAGTTCCGCGTACAATTAAAGGATACAGCCTAGTATAGCGCTGTCTGTTGGGTAACTTTGCAGGTATTATGCTTCGCATCAAAAATGAAGGGAGAGGAAAAGATGCCATCTTTCGATATTGTCTCTGAAGTTGATCTTCAGGAAGCCCGTAACGCGGTGGATAACGCCAGCCGCGAAGTAGAGTCACGCTTTGATTTTCGTGGCGTTGAAGCGACTTTTGAGCTGAATGAGTCAAATAAGACGATTAAGGTGCTGAGCGAGTCTGATTTCCAGGTCAATCAACTGCTGGATATTTTGCGTGCCAAGCTACTGAAACGCGGTATTGAAGGCACATCGCTGGACGTACCGGAAACCTTCGTGCACAGCGGTAAAACCTGGTTTGTGGAAGCGAAGCTGAAGCAGGGCATCGAAAGCGCGGTGCAAAAGAAAATCGTTAAGCTGATTAAAGACAGCAAACTGAAGGTGCAGGCGCAGATTCAGGGTGAAGAAATCCGTGTAACCGGTAAAGCACGTGACGATCTGCAATCCGTCATGGCGTTGGTTCGTGGGGGCGACCTCGGCCAGCCGTTCCAGTTTAAGAACTTCCGCGATTAAGTCGTAATGCCCGCTTATCCGGCCTACAGGTAGCACACGCTATTTGTAGGCCGGATAAGACGTCGCCATCCTGCAATCTTCACGCCTGACTTATCGCCTGCTCAACTTCGAATCGATTGGTCACTTTGCTGTCGATTTTTACGTAAGCCGAATGCTCTTGCGCCACAATTAATACTTCGCTTATCCCTTCTTTAGCCAGAAGGCGCTGCTTCAGGGTGTCATCCGCGGCAATCTCCGGTGGGATTTCCACGCGCAGGCTGCTAACGTACGGCGGTTCTTTCATTGTGCTGGCCACCAACAACCACACTGCCGCCAGAAGCGCGCCGGCCAGGAATACCGCCTGACCATCAAACATGTCGACTACCCAACCGCCCAGCGAGCCGCCAATTGCCACGCCAAGAAACTGGCTGGTGGAGTAAACGCCCATCGCCGTACCTTTATAGCCCGCCGGAGATTCTTTACTGATAAGCGAGGGGAGTAGGGCTTCCATCAGGTTGAAGGCGAGGAAGAATATCTGCACGCCCGCAATCAGCCCCCAAAAACGAATGTTTGCGCTCCACAATACAATTTCTGCGACAAGAATCAGTAACACGCAGGCGAGGAACACGCGTTTCATTCGGCGTTTCACTTCGGCGTAAATGATGAACGGCACCACGGAAACAAAGGACAGCAGCATCGTCACCAGATAAATTTTCCAGTGTTCGGCGGCGGGGAAGCCCGATTTCGCCAACTGACCTGGCAAGGCGACGAAAGTGGACATCAGTAAAATGTGCAGACACATGATGCCGAAGTTGAGCTTCAGCAGTTTTGGTTCCGCCAGCACTTTGCTGAAGCTGCCTTTTACCATGCCTGATTCGCGGTTCAGTACGTGGGTCGTGCTATTGGGAACGACCCAAATAGTCAGCACGATACCTGTGGTCGCAAGGCCCGCGATCATCCAGAACAGCGCGTGTAGCCCCAGCGCGTGGGTAACGATCGGCCCCAGTACCATCGCAATGGCGAAGGTGATACCAAAGCTGACGCCAATAAACGCCATTGCTTTGGTTCGGTTTTGCTCGCGGGTTAAGTCGGACAGCAGCGCCATTACGGCGGCGGCAATCGCGCCAGAGCCCTGGAGGGCCCGACCGAGAATAATTCCCCAGATTGAATCTGAGAGGGCGGCAATCACGCTACCGACAACAAATACCGCCAGTCCGCCGACAATAAGCGGCTTACGGCCGATGCGGTCTGAAAGCAGACCAAAGGGGATCTGGAAGATGGCTTGCGCCAGGCCATAAATACCGATAGCAAGTCCGATCAATGCTTCGCTGGCACCCTGTAGTGCCATACCATACGTGGTCAGAACCGGCAGGACCATAAACATGCCAAGCATGCGCAACGAAAATACGGTCCCTAAACCCCAGGTGGCGCGCAACTCACCGGGCGTCATTTTGTAATCGTTCATTCCCACCTCTGTATTAATTTCGCGCCTAGTGTAAAGCGGGAAGAGGGCCGGGTAAATATGCGCTTCATTAACAAATGTTGTGAGTGTGAGGAGAGGGGGGAAGCAAAACAACAAATAAAAAAGGGTGCCAGAGCACCCTTTTCATATAAGCAGATTCTTACCAAACGTAAGTCAGCAGGTTCTGCGAGTTTGGCACCATAAAGTCGACGGACATCATCACGGAAAGTGCGGTAATGGCGATGATGGAGAAGCCGAACAGCTTGCGCGCCCAGACTCTGTCATCTTCCACTTTATAACCGCGCAGCGCCATGCCCAACCACCAGACGCTCACCGCCGCAGCAACAATCAGGTATTTATAACCTGCATAGCCGCCCAGGGTTAGCATCAGCGTGGCGATAGCAAATGCCACAATATACAGCGTGATATGGTTCTTCGCGACCGAAATGCCTTTTACCACCGGCAGTACCGGGATATTGGCAGCCTGATAATCCTTAAAGCGGAAAATCGCAATCGCGTAAGAGTGCGGCATTTGCCACAGGCTGAAAATAGCCAGCAGAATCAGCGCACCGCTATCGAACTCACCGGTTACGGCGCAGTAGCCAATCACCGGCGGCGCAGCGCCGGAGAGTGAGCCAATCAGCGTCCCGTAAACGGAATGGCGCTTCATATACAGGCTATAGACGCCCACATATACCACGAAGCCCATCACCCCCAGCCAGCAGGCCAGAGGGTTGGCGCCAAACCACAGCAGCATAAAGCCAGCGATACCCAGCAAGGTGGCGTATACCAGCGAGACGGCAGGAGAAATCAGACCTTTAACCAGCACGCGGTTTTTGGTCCTCTCCATCTTCCTGTCGATATCCCTGTCGATATAGTTGTTAAATACACAACCCGACGCCACAACCAGTGACACCCCAACCAGCGTGTAGATAAACAGGGGATAGTCGATGCTGCCTTTCGAGGCCAGCAGGAACCCCCCAATCACCGAGATCAGGTTGCCAAAGATGATTCCTGGTTTCGTAACTTGCAGGTATTGCTTAAACATCATAATCGCCGCTCTTAGTGCATCATCATGTTGTAGTTAAGGTTCCACATAATCCAGATGGAACCCACAACCAGAATGGCGATGATTAGCACAGTAAAGACAAAGGCCGTCATGTTCCAACCTTCATCAGATTTGCTATTCATGTGCAAGAAGCACACCAGGTGCACCAGAATCTGTACCACTGCCATTGCCAGAATAGTTCCCAGAATGACGGCCGGAGAGGCAGAACCTGTCATTACCATCCAGAACGGAATGACCGTCAGGATGATCGACAGGATAAAACCTGTCATGTAGGTTTTTACGCTGCCATGGGATGCGCCGCCGCTCTCGTTAGAATGACTCATTACATCGCCCCCATCAGATAAACAACAGTGAACACACAGATCCACACCACATCCAGGAAGTGCCAGAACAGGCTCAGGCACATGATGCGGGTACGGTTAGTACTGGTCAGGCCGCGACGGGCAACTTGCACCATCAGCACCGCCATCCAGATAAGACCGGAGGTGACGTGCAGACCGTGCGTGCCGACCAGCGCGAAGAACGCAGACAGGAAGCCGCTGCGATCCGGGCCCATACCGTTAACAATCAGGTGATGGAATTCATAGAGTTCCATCCCGATGAATCCGGCACCGAACAAGAAAGTCAACGCCAGCCAGGAGATGACCTGGCTCTTGTTGTTCTTATACATGGCGATCGCCGCCATGCCATAGGTAATGGAGCTAAATAACAGCAGGAATGTTTCAACCAGAACGAACGGCAGTTCAAAAATGTCCTTACCTGTCGGGCCACCTGCGGTGCCGTTCACCAGAACGGCATAGGTTGCAAACAGAATTGAGAACAGAATGCAGTCGCTCATCAGGTAGACCCAGAATCCGAAGATCTTGGTCTGGCCTGCATCGTGGTGCCCGTGTTCGTGCGCGTGGGCAGTCGCGTGCGTTAAAGTATCAGTTGCCATTTTTCAGCCCTGCCTTAGTAATCTCATCGAAATGCTGGTTTTCCAGTTTTTCGACTTCCGGGACCGGCACGTAGTAATCCACGTCTTCATCAAAGCTTTTCACAATCCAGCTAATGATCATGCCTGCGAAGCTTGCAATCGCCAGCCACCAGATATGCCAGATCATGGCGAAACCAAACAGTGTTGCGAAGGCGGTAATGACGATACCGGCACCGCTGTTCTTCGGCATATGAATCTCTTCATAGTGCGCAGGCTGCTTGTACGCTTCACCTTTTTCTTTCATTTCCCAGAAGGCATCACGCTCGTGAACGTGCGGCACAACGGCAAAGTTATAGAACGGAGGCGGGGAAGAGGTTGCCCACTCCAGCGTACGACCACCCCATGGGTCACCGGTCAGGTCACGGTTCTGCTCGCGGTCGCGAATAGACACGTACATCTGAATGAACTGGCACAGGATACCCAGTGCAATCAGCGCGGCGCCACAGGCGGCAACAACCAGCATCGGATGGAACTGCGGGTCAATCTGCTGGCTGAGGCGACGGGTCATACCCATAAAGCCCAGCACGTACAGCGGCATAAATGCCACGAAGAAGCCGATGATCCAGAACCAGAAGGCGCGTTTACCCCAGGTCTCGTTCAGCGTGAAGCCAAACGCTTTTGGCCACCAGTAGGTCATACCCGCGAAGCAACCAAATACCACGCCGCCGATGATAACGTTATGGAAGTGCGCAATCAGGAACAGACTGTTGTGCAGTACGAAGTCGGCACCCGGAACCGCCAGCAGTACGCCGGTCATGCCGCCGACTGAGAAGGTGACGATAAAGCCAATCGTCCACAGCATTGCTGAGTGGAATACGATACGGCCCTGATACATGGTGAACAGCCAGTTGAAGATCTTCACCCCGGTCGGGATGGCGATAATCATGGTGGTAATACCGAAGAAGGCGTTTACGTTTGCGCCTGCACCCATGGTGAAGAAGTGGTGCAGCCAAACAATGAACGACAGAACGGTGATACACACGGTTGCCCACACCAGCGAGGTGTAACCAAACAGACGCTTACGCGAGAAGGTTGCTGCGACTTCGGAGAATACCCCGAATACTGGCAGGATCAGAATGTACACTTCCGGATGGCCCCAGGCCCAAATCAGGTTGATGTACATCATCATGTTGCCGCCCATATCGTTGGTAAAGAAATGGGTGCCCAGATAGCGATCCAGGGTCAGCAACGCGACGGTAACCGTCAGAATTGGGAACGAAGCGATAATCAGGATGTTCGCGCACAGAGATGCCCAGCTAAATACCGGCATCTTGAACATGGTCATTCCTGGCGCACGCATCTTAATGATGGTCACAAAGAAGTTGATACCGGTCAGGGTTGTACCAATACCGGACAACTGGACGGCCCATATCCAATAATCGACCCCGACGCTTGGACTGTACTCTATCCCCGAAAGAGGCGGATACGCCAGCCAACCGGTCTGCGCGAATTCACCGACGCCCAGAGACAGGTTAACCAGGATTACGCCAACAACGGTGAACCAGAAGCTCAGGTTGTTCAGGAACGGGAATGCAACGTCACGCGCGCCAATCTGCAGTGGAACCACGAGGTTCATCAGACCGATAACAAATGGCATTGCCACGAAGAAGATCATAATCACGCCGTGAGCCGTGAAGATCTGGTCGTAGTGGTGAGGTGGCAGGAAACCCGCTTCACCTGCAGAAGCCAGCGCTTGCTGACTACGCATCATTACGGCATCGGCAAAGCCACGAATCAACATCACGATTGCGACGATGACATACATGATGCCAAGGCGTTTGTGGTCAACCGAAGTCAGCCACTCTTTCCACAGGTAGGTCCACTTACCGAAGTAAGTGATAAGGCCGAGTAAGGCCGCACCACCGATGATAATGGCAGCGATCGTAACCATGACGATTGGTTCATGGAACGGAACTGCATCAAGTGTCAATTTTCCGAACATCGTATTCTTCTCAACCCCTTGAGTTGGCGGATTCCGCGTGGCTCATGTCCATGCCTTCCATACCTTCGTGTGCGCTGTGCTCACCTTCTGGTTGGGTCATGTCCATGCTCTTACCGTGAGCCATAAATTTGTTAATAACATCTTTAAACAAATCAGGTTTCACGTTGGAGAAGTATTCCACCTGGTTGTATTCGCTTGGCACAGCCACTTTTTCGAACGCTGCCATGTCGTTCATGGTGTTCGGAGACTGTTTAGCTTTAGCAACCCATTGGTCGAATTCGGCGCGGTCCTTTGTTGCAATAGCCTTGAATTTCATACCGGAGAAGCCTGGTCCGCTATAGCTTGCGGAGATACCATCATAAGTACCGACTTCGTTGGCGATCAGATGCAGTCGAGTCTGCATACCGGCCATGGCATAAATCTGGCTACCCAGACGTGGGATAAAGAAGGAGTTCATCACGGAGTTGGACGTCACTTTGAATTCGACCGGAGTATTCGCCGGGAAGGCGATTTCATTCACGGTAGCGATACCCTGTTCCGGATAGATGAAGAACCATTTCCAGTCCATGGAAACCACTTCGATGGTAATGGGCTTCTCGTCATGCGCCAGCGGTTTGCTTGGCTCAAGAGCGTGGGTGGTTTTCCAGGTCAGCACAGCAAGGAAAATGATGATTAAGATCGGCACCGTCCAGACCACAGCTTCCACTTTATTGGAGTGTGACCAGTTCGGGCTGTACTTCGCATCTTTATTGCTTGCACGATACTTCCAGGCAAAACCAACAGCCATCAAGATGGCAGGAATAACGACGATCAACATCAGGCCAAATGCCGTCAGTATCAATGAACGTTGTTCCAGTCCAATCTGTCCTTTAGGGTCAAGCAGCGCAGAATTACAGCCACTGAGTAACGCAGTGCCTGCAATTAATGACAACCATCCCAAACTTTTATTGTATTTCCTGAGTCTCATTTAACGACCTCAATTCCACGGGACCGGGTGGCGTTTAAAGTGTGAGGTCATTTTACGGGAAGGTTACATTACTGTAAACATCATTGGATCTGTGTTACTGGGTTCTGCCGAGCGTGTCACATATGTTGCAATATATGTCGAGTTGGCTTTAAGAACCTGTTGCAACATCACGTTATAACGAAAGCAGGCAGGTGAGGGACGTGCGGAGGGCAATTGGTATAACCAATACCAAAATAAAACAATTAATTAACAATTGATTATCAATAAAAAGACAATTACAGAACAAAAAATAAATTTTTCATGGCTGAATCGAGTAAGGAAAATAGCATGTATAAAAGGCGTCAATAATTTCCAAATTCTATGGCGCACAAAATAACAAATAATATTTTTTATCAGTTGTTGTTTATTTAGCCGTTATAATTACGCAGGGTGATTACAACGGCTCAATTAATGTGAAAAATTACGCCAGACGGGTTTTACGCAATGCCAGATAATCCAGCAATCCGCCGAATACCACTCCGCAGACCGCGACTACTACCGAGATTTCAAGCAGTTCCGGCAGGAAGGAGAAATTGGTGTAGTCCAGTGCATTCAGGGTCAGCAACAATAGCCAAACTGCCAGCAAACAGCAGCCCGCGACCAGCGTCATTAATGCCAGACCGTACGCACCACGAAATTCCGTGCGCGGAATAAAGCTTTCATTTTGCCAGCTATGTTCCAGCGTCTGGCGGCAAACCAGCAGCAGCAGGAGTCCGGGCAGTGCGGCAAACACGGAGAACAGATAAAACGTTGGCCACCCGTGCGCTTCGACAAACCAACCCGCTACCGGACCTACGTACACGCGGCCAACGGCTGAAAGCGCGGAGAGCAGGGCGAACTGAGTCGCTGAGAAGGACTTATTGCATAGCGTCATTAATAAGGCGACAAACGCCGCGGTGCCCATCCCGCCACACAGGTTTTCAAAGAAAACGGCGGCGGCCATACTGAACATGTGTTTGTCAGTGACGGACAGCAGCCAGTAACCTGCGTTTGATGCCCCTTGCAGAATACCGAAAATCAACAATGCGCGGAACAGCGAGAGACGCTGCATCAGGATCCCGCCGTACAGCGCGCCAACAATGGTTGCCAGCAGCCCCAGCGTTTTATTCACCACGCCGACTTCACCCGCATCAAATCCGACACCGCGGATTAAAAAAGTAGTGGTCAGACTCATCGCGAAGGCATCACCGAGTTTATACAGCACGATCAGGAGCAGGATCAGCCAGGCATTGTTCCGGCCAAAAAAGTCTCGCAGCGGAGCCGCAACTGCCTGTTCCAGCGATTTAGGCACCGGAATAGCATCTGTCGGTTCTGGCGCTAACAGGGTCGCGATGATGCAAGGGATCAGCAGCGCCGCCATCAGCCAATACATTCCCTGCCAGCCGAGCCAGCGATCGGCCATCCACAGGGCCAGCCCACCGGAAACCAGCATCCCTAAACGGTAACCCAGCACGCTGATTGCTGCACCTGCGCCACGCTCTTCGGTGGGCAATACGTCGGTTTTCCAGGCGTCAAAGACGATATCCTGCGATGCCGAACAAAACGCGATCACTACCGCCAGCGCGGCCATCCAGCGTAGCTGCGTACCCGGCTCCAGAAAGCCCATCGCGGCGATAGAAATCAATAGCAGTAGCTGGGTCGCCAGTAGCCAACCGCGACGTCGGCCCAAAAACGGCGGCGTATAGCGGTCCATTAATGGAGACCAGAGGAACTTAAATACGTAGGCCTGGCCGACCAGAGAAAAGAAACCGATGGTTTTAAGATCGATATTCTCGACCGTCATCCACGCCTGGAGAGTACCGGATGTCAGTGCGAGCGGTAATCCGGAGGCGAACCCCAGAATGAGCAGGATAGCTGAACGTGGTTGCTGAAAAATACGTAAGTAATGACTGGACATGGGCTTCTATAGGCCCGACGAACGCCGGGCCATAAGGGCAGAAATTAACGAGCGTTCTGCTTGATGAAATCGTGAACGCTGGTGTCCTGAGACATATCAGCGATGGTGTCGGTCAGGACGCTGTTAACGGCATCAGCAATATTTTTGTTGGAGGCCTGCAGCGCGCCTTCAACAGAGTAGCTTGCGCGGTAGTTTTTGGTCATCTTATTACCGTTAGCGGCGGTCGCGATAATGGCGATGTCTGCTTTGGTGGCGATGTTGTAACGCACGCTACCCTGAGACACGTCCGCATACAGCTGGCTAACGATGATTTGCAGGTTTACTGCACCGTTCGGACCAATCATATAACCACGCGCGGTCATCTGTTTTTCCAGCACTTCTTGCAGCAGGAAACGCAGATCGCGAGAAGCAGTCAGGGTAACCAGCTGGTTGTCGCGGGTGACTTTTGCCAGCGCCTGATCCTGACGCTGGTCGGCGCCGTTGATACTCACGGTCACGCCCATCAGGCTCGGATCCTGCTGCGGCAGGGTGATTTTGGGGGAGACTTCAATGGTGGTTGGCGGCGTTGCGCATCCTGCCAACATAAACATTGCAACTAACGGGAAGAGGATTTTTTTAAACATGCCAGGGCTCTCAGCGAATCTAAATTGTGTGGTTAGAGAAAATTCCAGCCATCATAACATCGCCAACGATGAGGGGAAGTGGGTAACGCATGTAAATTCATTGTGTTGTCCGTTTTATGACTTTATGAAGACCATAAACGGACTTTTTGCCATAAATCGAAGTGAGGATTTAGTGAACTTCATCCATTTGGCTGAGAAAATCAGATAAGCGCTAATTTTTTGTTGCTAAGGTGTAATGAAAACGGTAAAAGCGGCTAGTATTTAAAGGGATGGGTGACATCTCAGCGTTGTCGGAGGAAAAATTTCATGATGATTCGTGAGCAAATAGAAGAAAAATTAAGGGCAGCGTTCGAACCCGTATTCCTCGAAGTTGTGGATGAAAGCTATCGTCACAATGTCCCGGCTGGTTCTGAAAGCCACTTTAAGGTTGTGCTGGTTAGCGATCGCTTTACAGGTGAACGTTTTCTTAATCGTCATCGGATGATTTACGGCACGTTAACGGCGGAACTCTCCACTACCGTACATGCGTTAGCCCTGCATACCTATACCATTAAGGAGTGGGAAGCGTTGCAGGACACGATCTTTGCGTCGCCTCCTTGTCGTGGAGCCGGGAGCATCGCGTAGAAAAACGGATTTGCAACAACCGACGCTTTTCCAGTATGTTGCTACAGAATATGTGAAAACGGCCTGCGGGCCGTTTTGTTTTGTCTGAATTCTGGGGCTGTCGTACAGTATTCAGACAAAAATTAGCCGGGAATTGTGAAAAAAGCCGCAGCAACGCGCGATAACCGTTCTCGACTCATAAAAGTGATGCCGCTATAATGCGCGTCTTATTTTTCGGAATGTCTTCGGGATGATTCTGACGACAGGGAATGTGATTGCTTATGAGAACATCCCAGTTCCGCGAAGCCAACAACCTGTGCTTGCGGAGAAGAGTTGACCGAGCACTGTGATTTTTTGAGGTAACAAGATGCAAGTTTCAGTTGAAACCACTCAAGGCCTTGGCCGCCGTGTAACGATTACTATCGCTGCTGACAGCATCGAGACCGCTGTGAAAAGCGAGCTGGTCAACGTAGCGAAGAAAGTGCGTATTGACGGTTTCCGCAAAGGAAAAGTACCGATGAATGTTGTTGCTCAGCGTTATGGCGCTTCCGTGCGTCAGGACGTGCTGGGCGACCTGATGAGCCGCAACTTCGTTGACGCGATCATCAAAGAAAAAATCAATCCGGCTGGCGCACCGAACTACGTTCCGGGTGAATACAAGCTGGGTGAAGATTTTACTTACGCGGTAGAGTTCGAAGTTTACCCGGAAGTTGAGCTGACTGGCCTGGAAGCAATCGAAGTTGAAAAACCGGTTGTTGAAGTCACCGACGCTGACGTTGATGTAATGCTGGACACCCTGCGTAAGCAGCAGGCTACCTGGAAAGACAAAGACGGCGCTGCTGATGCAGAAGATCGTGTAACCATCGACTTCACCGGTTCTGTAGACGGCGAAGAGTTCGAAGGCGGCAAAGCGTCTGACTTCGTACTGGCGATGGGCCAGGGTCGTATGATCCCGGGCTTTGAAGAAGGCGTTAAAGGCCACAAAGCTGGCGAAGAGTTCACTATCGACGTGACCTTCCCGGAAGAGTACCACGCTGAAAACCTGAAGGGTAAAGCTGCTAAGTTCGTTATCAACCTGAAGAAAGTTGAAGAACGCGAACTGCCGGAACTGACTGAAGAATTCATCAAGCGTTTCGGCGTTGAAGATGGTTCCGTAGCTGGTCTGCGCGCCGAAGTACGTAAAAACATGGAACGCGAGCTGAAAGGCGCAGTGCGTAACCGCGTTAAGTCTCAGGCGATCGAAGGTCTGGTAAAAGCTAACGACATCGACGTACCGGCTGCTCTGATCGACAGCGAAATCGACGTTCTGCGTCGTCAGGCTGCTCAGCGCTTTGGCGGTAACGAAAAACAAGCTCTGGAACTGCCGCGTGAACTGTTCGAAGAACAGGCTAAGCGTCGCGTAGTTGTGGGCCTGCTGCTGGGCGAAGTCATTCGTACCAACGAGCTGAAAGCTGACGAAGATCGCGTTAAAGGCCTGATCGAAGAGATGGCTTCTGCTTACGAAGATCCGAAAGAAGTTGTTGAGTTCTACAGCAAAAACAAAGAGCTGATGGACAACATGCGTAACGTCGCTCTGGAAGAACAAGCTGTTGAAGCCGTTCTGGCGAAAGCGAAAGTGACTGAAAAAGCCACTTCCTTCAACGAGCTGATGAACCAGCAGGCGTAATTCGTCGCTTTTTAGCGCGAATTTCGTACGCAAGCCCGTCACCTTTTGGTGGCGGGTTTTTTTTTGTCACGCATTTTGCATGGGAAGAGTGCGAAAACAGCGTTTCAGTGTTAGCGTTACAACAAAAGATTGTTATGCTTGAATTATGGCGATGTCGTACCCATTACTGAGGGACTAGCTGATAATCCGTCCATAAGGTTACAATCAGCACAGCAGGTTTTTTCAAATTTTATCCAGGAGACGGAAATGTCATACAGCGGCGAACGAGATAACTTTGCACCCCATATGGCGCTGGTGCCGATGGTCATTGAACAGACCTCACGTGGTGAGCGCTCTTTTGATATCTATTCTCGTCTACTTAAGGAACGCGTCATTTTTATGACTGGCCAGGTTGAAGACCATATGGCTAACCTGATTGTGGCGCAGATGCTGTTCCTGGAAGCAGAAAACCCGGAAAAAGATATCTACCTGTACATCAACTCCCCTGGTGGGGTGATCACTGCCGGGATGTCTATCTATGACACCATGCAGTTTATTAAGCCGGACGTTAGCACCATTTGTATGGGCCAGGCGGCCTCAATGGGCGCGTTCCTGCTGACTGCCGGGGCGAAAGGCAAACGTTTTTGCCTGCCTAACTCTCGCGTCATGATCCATCAGCCTCTGGGCGGTTACCAGGGCCAGGCAACGGATATTGAAATTCATGCCCGCGAAATCCTGAAGGTAAAAGGGCGCATGAACGAACTTATGGCGCATCATACGGGTCAATCTCTTGAGCAGATTGAACGTGATACCGAGCGCGATCGCTTCCTCTCCGCTTCTGAAGCGGTAGAGTACGGTCTGGTCGACTCGATTTTGACCCATCGTAATTAATGCCCAGTGCGCAGGTGTGCCGCTATAATTACCTGGAGCGGCACAACGCTGACTAGCGTCTTGCGCCTGAGAATGGCATTTGCGTCGTCGTGTGCGGCACAAAGAACAAAGAAGAGGTTTTGACCCATGACAGATAAACGCAAAGATGGCTCGGGCAAATTGTTGTACTGCTCTTTTTGCGGCAAAAGCCAGCATGAAGTGCGGAAGCTGATTGCCGGTCCATCCGTGTATATCTGCGACGAATGTGTCGATTTGTGTAACGACATCATTCGCGAAGAGATTAAGGAAGTAGCACCGCACCGTGAACGCAGTGCGCTGCCGACGCCACATGAAATTCGCAATCACCTGGACGATTACGTTATCGGTCAGGAACAGGCGAAGAAAGTGTTGGCGGTCGCGGTATACAACCATTACAAACGTCTGCGCAACGGCGACACCAGCAATGGCGTCGAGTTGGGCAAAAGTAACATCCTGCTGATTGGCCCGACGGGTTCCGGTAAAACGCTGCTGGCTGAAACGCTGGCGCGCCTGCTGGACGTTCCGTTCACCATGGCCGATGCCACCACGCTGACCGAAGCCGGTTATGTGGGTGAAGATGTTGAAAATATTATTCAGAAGCTGCTGCAGAAGTGCGACTACGACGTGCAGAAAGCGCAGCGCGGGATCGTCTATATCGATGAAATCGACAAGATTTCTCGTAAGTCTGACAACCCGTCCATTACCCGCGACGTTTCCGGCGAAGGCGTACAGCAGGCCCTGCTGAAGCTGATTGAAGGCACCGTGGCGGCCGTTCCGCCACAGGGCGGGCGTAAACATCCGCAGCAGGAGTTCTTGCAGGTTGATACCTCTAAGATCCTGTTTATCTGCGGCGGCGCGTTCGCTGGTCTGGACAAAGTAATTGCTAACCGTGTTGAAACCGGCTCAGGCATTGGTTTTGGCGCGACGGTAAAAGCGCAGTCTGATAAAGCCAGCGAAGGTGAGTTGCTGTCGCAGGTGGAGCCGGAAGATCTGATCAAATTTGGTCTGATCCCTGAGTTCATCGGTCGTCTGCCGGTGGTGGCAACGCTGAGCGAATTGAGTGAAGAAGCGCTGATCCAGATCCTGAAAGAGCCGAAAAACGCCCTGACCAAGCAGTACCAGGCGTTGTTCAACCTTGAAGGTGTCGATCTGGAGTTCCGTGAGGAAGCGCTGGATGCTATCGCCAAGAAAGCGATGGCGCGTAAAACCGGTGCCCGTGGTCTGCGTTCTATCGTTGAAGCCGCGCTGCTCGACACCATGTACGATCTGCCTTCTATGGAAGACGTCGAAAAAGTGGTGATCGATGAGTCGGTGATTGGCGGTCAGAGCAAGCCATTGCTGATTTACGGTAAGCCGGAAGCACAGCAGGCATCTGGCGAATAATTCATCAATTCATACAGACATTTAATTAAAAAGGGGGGATTTTATCTCCCCTTTTATTTTTCCGTAAACATGGCGTTGAATGTGTGGGAAACATCCCCATATACTGACATACATGTTAAAGGTGGTGTGAAGCACAGTCGTACCACCTGATTACCTGGCGGACACTAAACTAAGAGAGAGCTCTATGAATCCTGAGCGTTCTGAACGCATTGAAATCCCCGTATTGCCGTTGCGCGATGTGGTGGTTTATCCGCACATGGTCATACCCTTATTTGTAGGGCGGGAAAAATCTATCCGTTGTCTGGAAGCGGCTATGGACCATGATAAAAAAATCATGCTGGTCGCACAGAAAGAAGCGTCAACGGATGAGCCGGGTGTAAACGATCTTTTCACCGTCGGGACCGTGGCCTCTATTTTGCAGATGCTGAAACTGCCTGACGGCACCGTAAAAGTGCTGGTCGAGGGGTTACAGCGCGCGCGTATTTCTGCGCTGTCTGACAACGGCGAGCATTTCTCTGCGAAAGCGGAGTACCTTGACTCGCCAGCCATTGATGAGCGCGAACAGGAAGTGCTGGTGCGTACCGCTATCAGCCAGTTCGAAGGCTATATCAAGCTGAACAAGAAAATCCCACCAGAAGTGCTGACGTCGCTGAACAGCATTGACGATCCTGCGCGTCTGGCGGACACCATCGCTGCACACATGCCGCTGAAGCTTGCTGACAAGCAGTCCGTGCTGGAGATGTCCGACGTTAACGAACGTCTGGAATATCTGATGGCGATGATGGAATCCGAAATCGATCTGCTGCAGGTTGAGAAACGCATTCGCAACCGCGTGAAGAAGCAGATGGAAAAATCCCAGCGCGAGTACTATCTGAACGAGCAGATGAAAGCCATTCAGAAAGAACTCGGCGAGATGGACGACGCGCCGGACGAAAACGAAGCGCTGAAACGTAAAATCGACGCGGCGAAAATGCCGAAAGAGGCAAAAGAGAAAGCGGAAGCAGAACTGCAGAAGCTGAAAATGATGTCTCCGATGTCGGCGGAAGCGACCGTAGTGCGTGGCTACATCGACTGGATGGTACAGGTACCGTGGAATGCGCGTAGCAAGGTCAAAAAAGACCTGCGTCAGGCGCAGGAAATCCTCGATACTGACCATTACGGTCTGGAACGCGTCAAAGACCGTATCCTTGAGTATCTCGCGGTTCAAAGCCGTGTGAACAAAATCAAGGGGCCAATCCTGTGTCTGGTTGGGCCGCCGGGGGTAGGTAAAACTTCTCTGGGGCAGTCCATCGCCAAAGCGACCGGACGTAAATACATCCGTATGGCGCTGGGCGGTGTGCGTGATGAGGCTGAAATTCGCGGTCACCGCCGGACCTATATTGGTTCAATGCCGGGTAAACTGATTCAGAAAATGGCCAAAGTGGGCGTTAAAAACCCGCTGTTCCTGCTCGATGAGATCGACAAAATGTCTTCCGACATGCGAGGCGATCCGGCTTCCGCACTGCTTGAGGTGCTGGATCCAGAGCAGAACGTGGCGTTCAGCGATCACTACCTGGAAGTGGATTACGATCTCAGCGACGTAATGTTTGTTGCGACCTCGAACTCCATGAATATTCCGGCGCCGTTGCTGGATCGTATGGAAGTGATCCGTCTGTCTGGTTATACCGAAGACGAGAAGCTGAACATTGCTAAACGTCACCTGTTGCCGAAACAGATTGAGCGTAACGCGCTGAAAAAAGGCGAGCTGACGGTCGACGATAGCGCCATTGTGGGCATTATTCGTTACTACACCCGTGAAGCTGGCGTGCGTAGTCTGGAGCGCGAAATCTCCAAGCTGTGCCGTAAAGCGGTGAAGCAGCTGCTGCTCGACAAATCACTGAAACATATTGTGATCAATGGCGACAACCTGCACGACTACCTGGGCGTACAGCGCTTTGACTATGGTCGCGCGGACAACGAAAACCGCGTTGGTCAGGTGACCGGTCTGGCGTGGACGGAAGTGGGCGGCGATTTGCTGACCATCGAAACCGCCTGCGTACCGGGTAAAGGCAAGCTGACCTACACCGGTTCTTTGGGTGAGGTAATGCAGGAGTCTATTCAGGCTGCACTGACCGTGGTGCGCGCGCGAGCGGAAAAACTGGGTATTAATCCGGACTTTTACGAAAAACGCGACATCCACGTTCACGTACCTGAAGGGGCGACGCCGAAAGATGGTCCAAGTGCCGGTATTGCCATGTGTACCGCGCTGGTTTCTTGTCTGACTGGTAACCCGGTACGCGCCGATGTGGCGATGACCGGCGAGATCACCCTGCGTGGTCAGGTTCTGCCAATCGGTGGTTTGAAAGAAAAACTGCTGGCGGCGCACCGTGGCGGCATTAAGACGGTCTTAATTCCAGATGAAAACAAACGTGACCTGGAAGAGATTCCGGACAACGTGATTGCCGATCTGGACATCCATCCGGTGAAACGCATCGAGGAGGTTTTGACTCTTGCGTTGCAAAATGAACCGTCTGGAATGCAGGTTGTGACCGCAAAATAGTGACCTCGCGCAAAGAGCACTAATAAAAACAGGGCTGGCAGACCATTTCGGACTTGCCAGCCTTTTTTTGTATAGCTAATTTAGATGACGGATTAGGCTTGCCATCATTAACGGGTGTTGTAAGGGCATGGCAGGCCTGATATAACTGCTGCGCGGTCGCACTTTGAAGGATTCAGGTGCGATATAAATTATAAAAGAGGAAGAGAAGAGTGAATAAATCTCAACTGATCGACAAAATTGCTGCAGGGGCTGATATCTCTAAAGCTGCGGCTGGACGTGCATTAGATGCAATTATTGCTTCTGTTACCGAATCCCTGAAGGAAGGTGATGACGTAGCGCTGGTAGGTTTTGGTACTTTTGCCGTTAAAGAGCGTGCTGCCCGTACTGGTCGCAACCCGCAAACAGGTAAAGAGATCACCATCGCCGCGGCTAAAGTACCGGGCTTCCGTGCAGGTAAAGCACTGAAAGACGCGGTAAACTAAGTGATTTCCCCTTTGGGGATGTGACGAAGTACAAGGGCGCATCAACTGATGTGCCTTTTTTATTTGTGATTCCGGTACTTTCTACGCGTTGTGGGCTGACAATTGCCCCATTTTCTTGTCACAATAGACCTTTGTGCGCAGCGTTCAGGAAACGCTATGCTGCGTGAAGCATATATACTCAACATCCTTGCCGCCGTGGTTGTAACAACGCGCAGGCGGCTTGAAGGATAACGCGTATAGTCATCTACAGCGGAGTGTGGTTACACCATGATGGACAGCTTACGCACGGCTGCTAACAGTCTCGTGCTCAAGATTATTTTCGGTATCATTATCGTGTCGTTCATTTTGACCGGCGTGAGTGGTTACCTGATTGGCGGGGGCAACAATTACGCCGCCAAAGTGAATGGCCAGGAGATCAGCCGCGGGCAATTCGAGAATGCGTTCAATAGCGAACGTAACCGCATGCAGCAGCAGTTGGGCGATCAATACTCTGAGCTGGCGGCGAATGAAGGCTATATGAAAACGCTGCGTCAGCAGGTGCTGAATCGTCTTGTAGACGAAGCGCTGCTGGATCAGTACTCCCGCGAGCTGAAGCTCAATATCAGCGACGATCAGATTAAACAGGCTATTTTCGCCACGCCTGCTTTCCAGGTGGACGGCAAATTTGATAACAACCGCTACAACGCGATTGTGAATCAAATGGGAATGACCGCCGACCAGTACGCTCAGGCATTACGTAACCAGCTCACTACTCAGCAGTTGATCAATGGCGTTGCCGGTACGGACTTCATGCTGAAAGGCGAAACCGACGAGCTGGCGGCGCTGGTCGCACAGCAGCGTATCGTTCGCGAGGCGACGATTGACGTTAACGCGCTTGCCGCGAAGCAATCCGTTACCGAGCAGGAAGTTGCCAGCTACTACGAGCAGAATAAAAACAACTTTATGACGCCGGAACAGTTCCGCGTGAGCTACATCATGCTGGACGCTGCTGCACTGCAGGAGACGGCCAGCGATGCTGATATTCAGTCTTACTATGACCAGCATCAGGACCAGTTCACTCAGCCGCAGCGTAACCGCTACAGCATCATTCAGACTAAAACGGAAGATGAAGCCAAAGCGGTACTGGATGAGCTGAGCAAAGGCGCTGATTTCGCTGCGCTGGCGAAAGAAAAATCAGCCGACATCATCTCTGCCCGTAAAGGTGGCGATATGGGCTGGCTGGAAGATTCCACCACTCCGGATGAGCTGAAAAATGCTGGCCTGAAAGACAAAGGTCAGCTGTCCGGTGTGATTAAATCTTCCGTTGGTTTCCTCATTGCTCGTCTTGACGACGTACAGCCTGCGCAGGTTAAACCGCTGAGCGAAGCCCGTGACGACATTGCGGCGAAAGTGAAGCAGGAAAAAGCGCTGGATGCGTACTATGCGCTACAGCAGAAAGTGAGCGATGCAGCCAGCAACGATAACGAATCTCTGGCGGGTGCGGAGCAGGCTGCTGGTATGAAAGCGGTTGAAACGGGCTGGTTTAGCCGTGACAGCCTGCCGGAAGAGCTGAACTTCAAACCGGTCGCTGACATCATTTTCAATGGTGGTCTGGTTGGCGAGAACGGTACGCCTGGCAGTAACTCGGACATCATTACTGTGGATGGCGATCGCGCATTTGTGCTGCGTATTGCAGAGCACAAAGCCGAAGCCGTTAAGCCACTGGCTGAAGTGAAAGAGCAGGTTACTGCGCTTGTTAAGCACAATAAAGCAGAGCAACAGGCGAAGCTGGATGCCGATAAACTGCTGGCAGACCTGAAAGCCGGTAAAGGCGATGAAGCGATGAAAGCAGCAGGTCTGAGCTTTGGTGAGGCGAAAACGCTGAGCCGCACGGGTCAGGATCCTCTGAGCCAGGCAGCTTTTGGTCTGAGCCTGCCAGCAAAAGACAAACCGAGTTACGGCGTGGCAAACGATATGCAGGGCAACGTTGTTCTGCTTGCGCTGGACGAAGTGAAAGCGGGTTCTATGCCTGAAGCGCAGAAGAAAGCGATGGTTCAGGGGATTACTCAGAACAACGCGCAAATTACCTTTGAAGCGCTGATGAGCAATCTGCGTAAAGCCGCAAAAATTAAAATCGGTGACGCGCTGGAACAGCAGCAATAACCGAGGCAGCTCGCATAAAATTGCAAAAAGTTGTATTAACCAAAGGCCGCTTTCGCGGCCTTTTCCATTTCTGATATTTGCCGTTTGTCTGCTGTTCTGCACCTCGCTATCGTGATTCCACTGTTAACAAACACGGAGAAAACAGTATGAAACATGGAATCAAAGCCCTGCTTATCACCCTTTCATTGACCTGCGCCGGTATGGCCCAAAGCGCATTGGCTGCAGAGCCTGTTGCCAAAAGCCACGCGACTCAAACCAAAGCGGATGCCTCAGGGGCGGCGCAAAGCAAGGCTACGCAACCCGCTAAAGCAAGCGATGATGAAGGCACCAGGGTAAGCATCAATAGCGCTTCTGCGGAGGATTTAGCGCGAGTGATGAATGGGGTCGGACTGAAAAAAGCCCAGGCGATTGTCAGCTATCGTGAGGAGTATGGGCCATTTAAAACGGTCGATGATTTAAAGCAGGTGCCGGGGATGGGCAGTTCTTTGGTAGAGCGTAATTTGGCAGTTTTAACACTTTAATAACTTGCGCAGTGGCCAATATTTGCCACACTAGAGAGGTCATACCAGTTATGGCCTCACTACCCTGAATATATTCCTATAAAAATGTAAGGTTCCTGCGCTATGCAAACACAAATCAAAGTTCGTGGTTTTCATCTTGATGTCTATCAGCACGTCAACAATGCTCGTTATCTTGAGTTTCTGGAAGAAGCACGCTGGGATGGACTGGAAAACAGCGACAGTTTTCAGTGGATGACCGCTCACAACATCGCTTTTGTGGTTGTGAATATTAATATCAACTACCGTCGCCCGGCGGTGCTGAGCGACCTGCTGACTATTACCAGTCAGGTGCAGCAATTAAATGGCAAAAGCGGCGTGTTGAACCAGACTATCACCCTGGAGCCGGAAGGACAGGTGGTGGCAGATGCGTTGATAACCTTCGTCTGTATTGATTTGAAAACGCAAAAAGCACTACCGCTGGAAGGGGAGTTGCGCGAAAAACTGGAGCTGATGGTGAAGTAGCGGAAAATGCCCGGTGGTACTTGCGCTTACCGGGCCTACAATGGTGGTCAGTCCCGTAGGCCGGATAAGACCCCCGCGTCGCCATCCGGCAAAACCTAACGTATTACTTAAGACCGGTTTTCTGCTTCATCGCCGCCATTACCGCCGGTTTATCCGCCAGATAATGGTTCAGACCGTTGGCGCGCAGATTACAGGCCGCGCAGTGACCACAACCGTCACCTTTGATGCCGTTATAGCAGGTCAGCGTTTCTTCACGTACCAGGTCCAGCTTGCCCCAGTAATCGGCCAGCGCCCAGGTTTCGGCTTTATCGATCCACATCAACGGAGTTTCAAAGCGGATATCTTTTGCCATCCCCAGGCTCACCGCATGGTTCAGGGCCTTGACGAACTCATCGCGACAGTCCGGATATCCAGAGAAGTCGGTTTCGCAAACGCCGGTAATGACCGCCTCTGCTTGCACCTGATACGCGTAAATCGCCGCCAGCGTTAAAAACAGAATATTGCGCCCGGGCACAAAGGTATTGGGAATGCCGTTCGCATCCGGTTCGTAATCCGGCACCGGAATGTTATCGCGGGTCAGGCTGCTGACGGCCAGTTCGCTAAGCAGCGTGACATCAAGCACTTTGTGCGCACGCGCGCCGAGTTTTAAGGCCAGATCACGTGCGACATCAATCTCAGCGCGATGACGCTGACCATAATCAAAGGTCACGCAGTGCACTTCATCATACTGATGTAGCGCTTGCGCCAGACAGGTCGTGGAGTCTTGACCTCCACTGAATACAACAACGGCACGTTTCATGGCTTTTCCTGACAGATAACGAAACCCATATGGTAGCGCCTGGACGTGGTGTCCACCAGCTTCTTCATGCTGAAGGGGGCGGTAACCAGGCTTCGGTGAACTCAAACCAGCCGCGAGGATTCAGACGCACGCCGTTCACGCCCGGTGGCGCGCTAATACGATAGTGATAATTGAACAGCGGAGTCAGCGTGGCATCATGCATCAGCGTGGCGAACACTTGCTGTAACGCCGCGTGACGATCGTCTTCATTGGCCTGGACTTGCAGGGCATCCAGAGTGGTCTGCAAATGCGTGTATTCAGGGGCATTCAAGACATGTGACCAGAGCTGATCGCAGCGTAACCACTGTTCGAGGGTATATTCAGGCGCTTCGCCAATCAGCCTGTCACCCATCATCAGGTCGGCCTGAGCTAAAGGATGATTACCGTCCCAGTTTTTAGCATTATGAAATATAAGCGTTAATTCACAGCCGAGCAGCGCCAGCGCCAGGCGAAGCTGTTCAGCCATGGCGTGCAGTTCTACCGGCAGGTGATAGGCCAGCGTCAGTTTTTCCGGTAGCGCTACCTCGTTCAACTCATCCCATTGCGGGATCGTCCATCCAGGCAGCAGCGCATTGCTCGGGGTTATCAGGTTTTCATCTACCTCCAGCGTTTGGAGCAGGGAAGAGCGATGGATAATGTTGACCAGTCGGCGGGCCTGCAGGGTATTCAGACGTGCGCTTTTTCTGAGCGTGAGATAGCAAAAACCGAGGCTTATACCGCTGCTCACCGGGCTTAACATGGGCAGCTCTTCGGGTTTACCAATTGCAATTTGCACCGGATGGCGACAGCTGGTGCCCAAATCCTGGGAGAAAAGCTGCGGGGTTATCCAGTATTCAATGGCTTTCAGGAGTGGATGACTCAAGTGGTAGTGATCGTGACTCTCGATACGCACCAGCTCAGGGGTAAACAACGTCAACCGGAACGGGCCGGTACCCACAAACGGGTGCTCAGGATGCGCCAGGTGACTGCTGTAGCTTGCCAGCCGGTGCGCCAGCCAGAAGTCGGGACGATGCAGAATAAAGGTCAGACACTGGGGATGCGTCACCTCAATGCGCTTTACGCTGATAAACAGCTTATTCAGCGCGGGCAGCTCAAGTAGCCTCAACAGTTGTTGATGTAACTGCGTGCTGCTGACGGCATCGCCGTTATGCCAGTACAGGGTGGAGCGAATATAGAAATCCCAACGCAGGCCGTCGGCGGAGATATTCCAGTGGTGAGCTAAATCACCGCAGGGGCGTTGCGTATACGTGTCAAACCGGGTCAGGCCAGAAAATACCTGCCCGGCGAGATGTTGCTCTGCGCGGCCAGGGAGAAATCCGGGGTGCAAAGGGTCAAGTTGACGGTAATAGGGGATACGCAGGGTTGGCGTGTCGTTTTGCCACTGACCGCCCATAAATGGCTGTAGCAGGGCTCTTAATTCCCCCGGCGCCAGCTGGGCCAGCTCCAGCACGTTAAGCTGTTCCCCCTTTTGCAGCGCCTGCTCCATCATGGTATTACGTAGCGATTCTGGCGTAACCAAAAAACATAGCTGCCCGCGTTTACCCCGCCCTGACTGGGCGTGCCACTCCAGCCAGCCTGCATCCTGCGCTTGTTTTAACAGGGTTCGCACGTGGCGCTCGCTGCAAAAACAGCGCTCAGCCAGTTCGCCCACGGTCACAGACTGTGGTTCGCCGTTCGACGGTTGCCACAGGCGTTGGTATTGATTAAGCCGATTCAGTAGTCGCATAGAAACCCGGAACAATTCATTTTATCTATTCACTATTACTTCCGTATATCTCAGGTGATACTGAATCACAAGTTAACCGCCTCACAGTGTGGAGAAAGAGATGGCTCGTCTGGCTGCATTTGATATGGATGGCACCCTTTTGATGCCGAATCACCATTTAGGTGATGAAACGCTTTCAACGCTGGCGCGCCTGCGTGAACGTGATATCACTCTGACATTTGCCACCGGTCGTCATGTGCTGGAGATGCGCCATATTCTGGGTTCCATTTCGCTGGACGCCTTTTTGATCACCGGTAACGGTACGCGTATTCACACGATCGAGGGTGATGTGCTGTACCGCCAGGATCTGGATCCGAATGTTGCGGATACTGTGTTGCACCAGAAGTGGGACACCACGGCCAGCATGCATGTCTTTAATGACAACGGTTGGTTCACCGGACAAGAAATTCCAGCGCTGCTTCAGGCACATGTGTATAGCGGATTTCGTTATCAGATCGTGGATGTGAAACGTATTCCTGCCCACCAGGTCACGAAGATCTGTTTCTGCGGCGATCATGACTCGCTGATCCGTCTGCGTATTCAACTCAATGAGGCGCTGGGTGAGCAGGCGAATCTCTGTTTCTCCGCAGTTGATTGCCTCGAGGTACTGCCGCTGGGTTGTAATAAAGGTTCTGCGCTGGCGGTATTAAGCAACCACTTAGGTTATTCAATGGCTGAGTGTATGGCGTTTGGCGATGCCATGAACGATCGCGAAATGTTAAGCAGCGTAGGGCGCGGCCTGATTATGGGTAACGCGATGCCGCAACTGATTGCTGAACTGCCTCATCTATCGGTGATTGGGCATTGCCGCAATCAGGCAGTATCACACTTTTTGACGCATTGGCTGGACAATCCGCATCTACCTTATTCCCCCGAATGAGAGATCCCTTCCAGCAAGCCAGACTTCGCGTCTGGCTTTTTTTTGTCTGATTAGTGGGTTTTCAGGAGTTGAGCCAGCTCCGCTTTCCACGGCGTTAAATCACCGATGTGCGTGTCGACCCACTGCGGGTTGTAATAGGTTTCCAGATAACGTTCGCCGCTGTCGCACAGCAGCGTCACCAGCGATCCCGTTTCTCCTGCGTCGCGCATACGGGCGGCAAGTTGTAATGCTCCCCACATGTTGGTACCGGTTGAGGCACCAACTTTACGGCCCAGCTGTGTTTCCAGCCAGTGCGCGGTAGCCACGCTTGCGGCATCCGGCACGCGCAGCATTTCATCGACCACATCAGGAATAAAAGACGGTTCTACGCGTGGGCGACCGATACCTTCGATTTTGCTACCTACCGGGCTGCGTAATGTTGCATCGCGATTTTGCCAGAAGGGCAGAAAGACCGAGTTTTCCGGATCCACCACCATCAAACGAGTATCGTAGCCCTGACAACGAATATAGCGGCCAATGGTTGCCGAGGTGCCGCCGGTTCCGGCGCTCATTACGATATGCCGGGGAACAGGATTGGGCTCGCATTGCATCTGACGAAAGATACTGTCGGCAATATTGTTGTTACCACGCCAGTCGGTGGCACGCTCTGCGTAAGTGAACTGATCCATGTAATGGCCGTTCAGCTCACGAGCCAATTGTTCAGAAGCCGCATAAATTTCGCAGGCGCTTTCCACAAAATGACAACGCCCACCGTAAAACTCAATCTGTTCAATTTTACGTTTCGCAGTACACGAAGGCATAACGGCGATAAACGGTAAGCCTAACAGACGGGCGAAATAAGCTTCGGAGACCGCCGTTGAGCCGGATGATGACTCGATGATGGTGCTGCCTTCTTTGATCCAGCCATTGCACAGTCCATACAGAAACAGTGAGCGCGCCAGACGATGTTTCAGGCTCCCGGTCGGATGTGTGCTCTCATCTTTTAAATAGAGCTGAATGCCCGGAAACGCCGGGAGCGACAGACGAATGAGATGCGTATCCGCAGAACGCTGATAATCCGCGTTGATTTCATTGATGGCGTTTTTAACCCAGGGGCTATTCATCATTAAAAGATATCCATTTGTCATTTTGTGCCCAGAATAGCGAAAAGCACGGAAAAAATTGTTGCCATTTAGCCTTTAAAATAGAATGTAAGGAGAAAATTCTTCTCTGTGGAGTGGATATGTTAGACAAAATTGACCGTAAGCTGCTCGGCTTACTGCAACAGGACTGCACCCTTTCTTTGCAGGCGTTAGCAGATGCCGTTAATCTGACGACCACCCCTTGCTGGAAACGCCTCAAACGGCTTGAAGATGATGGTATCCTGCTGGGGCGAGTCGCCCTGCTGGATCCCGAAAAACTGGGGTTGGGCTTAACCGCGTTTGTGTTGATCAAAACTCAGCACCACAGCAGCGAATGGTATTGCCGCTTTGTCACCGAAGTCACCGGAATGCCGGAAGTTCTGGGATTCTGGCGTATGGCAGGGGAGTATGACTACCTGATGCGGGTCCAGGTCGCCGATATGAAAAGCTACGATGAATTTTATAAGCGCCTGGTGAACAGCGTGCCGGGCCTGTCTGATGTTACCTCCAGCTTTGCGATGGAACAGATTAAATACACAACTGCTCTACCGATTGAATAATTCTTCCGGCGCTCATTGCCGGAAATCTTGTCAGGACATAACGCGTGCGATTATTTGCTCAATTAAGCTGGTACTTCCGCCGGGAGTGGCGTCGCTACCTCGGGGCAGTGGCCTTGCTTATCATCATCGCTATCCTTCAGCTTATTCCGCCGAAAGTGGTCGGGATCATTGTGGATGGCGTGACGACTCAACGCTTCACCACCGAACGGCTGCTGATGTGGGTGGGGACAATTGCCCTGATTGCCGTGGTGGTTTATTTGCTGCGTTATGTCTGGCGTGTGCTGCTGTTTGGCGCATCCTACCAACTGGCGGTTGAGCTGCGGGAAGATTATTACCGTCAGTTGAGTCGCCAGCATCCAGAATTTTATCTGCGTCACCGTACGGGCGATCTGATGGCGCGTGCCACCAACGATGTCGATCGAGTGGTGTTTGCCGCTGGCGAAGGCGTGCTGACGCTGGTGGATTCGCTGGTAATGGGGTGTGCGGTGCTGATCGTGATGTCAACGCAGATAAGCTGGCAACTGACGCTCATTGCGCTGCTGCCGATGCCGGTGATGGCGTTGATGATCAAACGTTACGGTGATCGACTCCATCACCGTTTTAAGCTGGCGCAGGCGGCGTTTTCCAGCCTCAACGATCGTACTCAGGAAAGCCTGACCAGTATTCGTATGATCAAGGCTTTTGGGCTGGAGGATCGGCAGTCGGCATTATTTGCCGCAGATGCTGAAGATACCGGTAAGAAAAACCTGCGGGTGGCGCGCATTGACGCCCGCTTTGATCCTACGATTTATATCGCCATTGGTATGGCTAACCTGCTGGCGATTGCCGGGGGAAGCTGGATGGTGGTTCACGGCTCGCTGACGCTCGGGCAGCTCACCAGCTTTATGATGTATCTCGGTCTGATGATTTGGCCGATGCTGGCGCTGGCCTGGATGTTTAACATCGTCGAACGCGGCAGCGCCGCGTATAGCCGAATTCGCGCCATGCTGGCAGAAGCGCCGGTGGTGGATGACGGTACTGAACCGGTGCCGGAAGGACGCGGCGAGCTGGCGGTGGCGATTCGCGAGTTTTGCTACCCACAAACCACCCACCCGGCGCTGGAAAATGTGAATTTCCAGCTTAAACCTGGACAGATGCTGGGCATCTGTGGTCCGACTGGCGCGGGAAAAAGTACGGTGCTGTCGCTGATCCAGCGTCATTTTGATATCACCCAGGGCGATGTGCGCTTTCATGATATCCCGTTAACGCGCTTACAGCTGGATAGCTGGCGCAGCCGACTGGCGGTGGTTAGCCAGACGCCATTCCTGTTTTCCGATACCGTCGCCAATAACATCGCCTTAGGACGCCCGCAGGCCACGCAAGAAGAGATCGAGCATGTGGCGCGCCTTGCCAGCGTTCATGAGGATATTTTACGTCTTCCTCAGGGCTATGACACCGAGGTGGGTGAACGCGGGGTGATGCTGTCCGGTGGGCAAAAACAGCGAATCTCTATTGCCCGTGCGTTGCTGTTGAACGCTGAAATTCTGATTCTGGATGATGCGCTGTCGGCAGTAGATGGTCGTACCGAGCATCAGATCCTGCATAATCTGCGCCAGTGGGGCGAAGGCAGAACCGTGATTATCAGCGCCCACCGTTTATCGGCCCTGACGGAAGCCAGCGAGATTATCGTGATGCAGCATGGGCATATTGCTCAGCGCGGTGAACATGAATCGTTAGTGCAGCAGCCTGGCTGGTATCGCGATATGTACCGCTATCAGCAACTGGAAGCGGCGCTGTCCGATGCGCCAGAGATCAACGAGGAGGCGGCGAATGCGTAGTTTTGGACAACTATGGCCGACCCTGAAAAGGCTGCTGGCGTACGGCTCGCCGTGGCGAAAACAGCTGGCTATCGCCGTTGTTATGCTGTGGGTGGCCGCGGCGGCGGAGGTTAGCGGCCCGCTGCTGATTAGCTATTTTATCGATAACATGGTGGCGAAAAACAACCTGCCGCTGGCGATGGTCGCCGGGCTGGTTGCGGCGTATGTGGGATTGCAGCTGCTGGCGGCGGGTCTGCATTACGCACAGTCGCTGTTGTTTAATCAGGCCGCCGTGGGCGTGGTGCAACAGCTGCGTACCGACGTGATGGACGCTGCGCTGCGCCAGCCGCTCAGCGCCTTTGATACTCAGCCCGTCGGGCAGCTTATCTCACGTGTGACCAATGACACGGAAGTGATTCGTGACCTGTATGTGACGGTTGTGGCAACGGTTCTACGCAGTGCGGCCTTGATCGGCGCGATGCTGGTGGCGATGTTCAGCCTGGAGTGGCGCATGGCGCTGGTCGCGATGATCATTTTCCCGGCGGTGCTGGTGGTGATGGTGATTTATCAACGTTACAGCACCCCGATTGTGCGCCGGGTGCGCGCTTATCTGGCGGATATTAACGATGGCTTTAACGAAGTCATCAACGGCATGAGTGTTATCCAGCAGTTCCGTCAGCAGGCGCGATTTGGCGAAAGAATGGGCGAGGCCAGCCGTTCGCACTATATGGCACGGATGCAGACCCTGCGCCTGGATGGTTTTTTGCTGCGTCCGTTGCTTAGCCTTTTCTCGGCGCTGATCCTCTGCGGTTTATTGATGCTGTTCAGCTTTACCTCTGGCAGCTCCATCGAAGTTGGTGTTCTGTATGCGTTTATTAGCTATCTCGGGCGGTTGAACGAGCCGCTTATCGAGCTGACGACTCAGCAGTCAATGCTGCAGCAGGCGGTTGTCGCCGGTGAACGTGTGTTCGAATTGATGGATGGGCCACGTCAACGCTATGGTGATGATGACCAGCCGCTAAAGAGTGGGGATATCGAGGTAGATAACGTTTCATTTGCCTATCGTGACGACAATCTGGTGCTGCAAAACATCAGTCTGTCCGTGCCTTCGCGTAGCTTTGTGGCCCTGGTCGGGCACACCGGCAGCGGCAAAAGTACGCTGGCCAGCCTGCTGATGGGATACTACCCGCTGACGCAGGGGGAAATCCGCCTTGATGGGAGACCGCTGTCTTCGCTGAGCCATGGTGTATTACGCCAGGGCATCGCGATGGTGCAGCAGGATCCGGTGGTGATGGCGGATACCTTCCTGGCAAACGTCACGCTGGGCCGCGATATCTCAGAAGCGCGGGTATGGCAGGCGCTGGAGACCGTGCAACTGGCGGAGCTGGCGCGCGGCCTGAGCGAGGGGATTCATACCCGGCTGGGCGAGCAGGGCAATAATCTCTCCGTTGGGCAAAAACAGCTGCTGGCGCTGGCGCGGGTGTTGGTTGAAACGCCGCAGGTACTGATCCTCGACGAAGCCACGGCCAGTATTGACTCCGGCACGGAACAGGCGATTCAGCAAGCGCTGGCGGCAGTGCGTGAACACACCACGCTGGTGGTGATTGCGCATCGCTTATCGACGATTGTCGATGCGGACACCATTCTGGTGCTGCACCGTGGACAGGCGGTTGAGCGAGGTACGCACCAGCAATTACTGGCGGCACAAGGCCGTTACTGGCAGATGTATCAACTGCAGCTGGCGGGCGAAGAGCTGGCAGCCAGTACGCAAGAGGATTCCATTATTGCCTGATAGCTGAGACCAACCCGGTATCGTAGGCCGGACGGCAATCAACAATCTGGTGCAAAAATGTAACGCACTATGCACCGTTATAGTGCGTTTTTTCTTTTTCTTCCCCAACGCCCCTCGGTTAGCCCGAACCATCCTGCCATTTTCATTCCTGGCACACCCCTTGCAGTATTCATCTGGTGTATCTGCAGCCACTACTGAATTCTGACTGGAGGGGATCTATGAAGCTGGTTACCGTGGTAATCAAACCGTTCAAACTGGAAGACGTCCGCGAAGCCTTGTCGTCTATTGGTATTCAGGGGCTGACCGTCACCGAAGTGAAGGGGTTTGGCCGACAGAAAGGTCATGCCGAGCTGTACCGTGGGGCTGAATATAGCGTCAATTTTTTGCCCAAGGTGAAGATTGATGTGGCGATTGCCGACGACCAACTGGATGAAGTGATCGATGTCATCAGCAAGGCGGCCTACACCGGAAAAATTGGCGACGGCAAAATCTTTGTCGCCGAGCTGCAACGCGTGATTCGTATTCGTACCGGCGAAACTGACGAAGCCGCACTGTAACGTCTGGCACACAGTGATAGGAAACCAAAAAATGAAGATAGCAACGATGAAAACGGGTATTGCTTCACTGGCGCTGTTGCCGGGCCTGGCGATGGCGGCACCGGCGGTCGCGGACAAAGCGGATAACGCTTTTATGATGATCTGTACCGCGCTGGTGCTGTTTATGACCATTCCTGGCATTGCGCTGTTTTACGGCGGTTTGATTCGCGGTAAGAACGTGTTGTCGATGCTGACTCAGGTGACGGTGACATTTGCCCTGGTCTGTATTTTATGGGTGGTTTATGGCTACTCTCTGGCCTTTGGCGAAGGGAATAATTTCTTCGGCAACTTCAACTGGGTATTGCTGAAGAACATCGCGTTGACGGCGGTCACGGGGAGCTTCTACCAGTACATTCACGTTGCTTTTCAGGGCTCTTTCGCCTGTATCACCGTTGGGCTTATCGTTGGGGCGCTGGCTGAGCGTATTCGCTTCTCGGCGGTACTGATTTTTGTGGTGGTGTGGTTAACGCTGTCTTACATCCCAATAGCCCATATGGTCTGGGGCGGCGGTTTGCTGGCTTCTCACGGCGCACTGGATTTTGCCGGCGGGACGGTTGTACATATCAACGCGGCGATTGCCGGTCTGGTGGGTGCTTATCTGATTGGCAAACGCGTCGGTTTTGGTAAAGAAGCCTTTAAACCGCATAACTTGCCGATGGTTTTCACCGGCACCGCCATTCTCTACATTGGCTGGTTTGGCTTTAACGCCGGTTCTGCGGGCATGGCGAATGAAATCGCTGCGCTGGCTTTCGTCAATACCGTGGTCGCCACCGCTGCCGCCATCCTCGGGTGGATCTTCGGGGAATGGGCGCTGCGCGGGAAGCCGTCTTTGCTGGGGGCCTGTTCTGGGGCCGTTGCGGGTCTGGTTGGCGTCACGCCTGCCTGTGGCTATATCGGTGTCGGCGGGGCGTTGATTATTGGCGTGGTAGCCGGTCTGGCGGGCCTGTGGGGAGTGACGATGCTCAAGCGTTTTCTGCGCGTGGACGATCCGTGTGACGTGTTTGGCGTTCACGGCGTGTGCGGCATTGTCGGCTGTATCCTGACCGGGGTTTTTGCCGCCAGCTCGCTGGGGGGCGTGGGGTTTGCCGAGGGCGTGACCATGGGGCATCAGCTGCTGGTGCAACTGGAAAGCGTGGCGATTACCATCGTCTGGTCCGGCGTGGTGGCCTTCATCGGTTATAAGCTGGCGGATATGACGGTGGGTCTGCGCGTACCAGAAGAGCAGGAACGCGAAGGTCTGGATGTGAACAGTCACGGCGAGAACGCCTACAACGCCTGATTTCTCAATATGCCGGATGGCACTAACGTTTATCCGGCCTACAACGATGTAGTCTGTAGGCCGGATAAGGCATCAATTGCGATTACGCATTACCCCTTCCTGTACGGTAGAAGCGACCAGCACGCCATCCTGGGTATAGAATTCCCCGCGCACAAAGCCCCTGGCACCGGAGGCGGAAGTACTTTCGACGTTATACAGCAGCCATTCATTGATATTGAACGGACGATGGAACCACATTGAGTGGTCAATGGTGGCGATCTGAATCCCTTTTTCCAGGAAACCAATCCCGTACGGTTGCAACGCGACGGGCAGGAAGTTCAGGTCAGAGGCATAACCCAGAAGATACTGATGGACGCGCAGATCGTCTTGCAACTGACCGTTGGCGCGGATCCATACCTGACGGGTCGGAGGTGCGACGTGACCTTTTAAGGGGTTATGAAACTCTACCGGGCGGACTTCTAACGGACGGTCGTTGATAAACTTTTCTTTCAATAGTGGCGGCAGAAGATGCGCCACTGAGCGTGCAATTTCTGTTTCTGATTTCAGCTCATCGGGACCCGGCGCATCTGGCATCGTTTTCTGATGTTCAAATCCGTCTTCCGGTGCCTGAAAGGAGGCGGTCATGTAAAAAATGGGTTTGCCGTTTTGGATTGCGGCAACGCGGCGCGCGCTGAAACTGTTACCATCACGCAGGACTTCTACATCATAAATGATGGGTTTTTGGCTATCGCCGGGGCGTAAAAAGTAGCTGTGAAAGGAGTGCACCAGACGTTCTTCCGGGACAGTTTCTTTCGCGGCATATAGCGCCTGACCGACAACCTGTCCGCCAAAAACCTGACGTAATCCTAAGTCTTCACTTTGGCCGCGAAAGAGCCCTTCTTCAATTTTTTCCAGATTTAACAATGTCAGCAAATTTTTGAGTGCCAGACTCATAGGAGCTCTCCAGGTGATATCGATGTCGCGCGAGTTAGGCAGAGTATAACGCAATTTTAAAAGTGGTCCGATGGGTGCAATTGTCTGAATTACGGGCCTATTACAGGCAAAAACAGCTGTCTTGTGCCACACTTAATCACGTTATGTTTTTGTTAACCACTCTTCTGGCGAGGAAAGTTCTCGCTGGTGCATAGATGATAAGGAGAATTTAATGAAACTCGTGCACATGGTAAGTGGTTTAGCGGTTGCAGTCTCTCTGGCAGCCTGCGCCGATAAAAGTGCAGATATTCAGACACCTGCGCCAAGCCCTAATACGTCAATTTCTGACACACAGTCTAAAATTCAGCAGCCCAATGTCTCTGGTACGGTATGGATCCGCCAGAAAGTGGCCCTGCCACCGGATGCGGTGCTGACCGTCACGCTGTCGGATGCGTCGCTGGCCGATGCGCCGTCAAAAGTGCTGTCGCAAAAAGCGGTGCGTACTGAAGGTAAGCAAGCGCCATTCAGCTTCGTATTACCGTTTAACCCGGCAGATATTCAGCCCAACGCGCGTATTCTGCTGAGTGCGGCAATTACGGTGAATGGCAAACTGGTCTTTATTACCGATACCGTTCAGACGGTTATCAATCAGGGCGGGACGAAAGCCGACCTGACTTTGGTTCCCGTGCAGCAGACCGCAGTCCCGCTTAATGCTGGCGGCGGCGCAACCACCACGGTGCCTTCGACCTCACCAACCCAGGTGACCCCGTCTTCTGCCGTTCCTGCTCCCACGCAGTATTAAGGCAGTCGTAACCCTCTCCATGAGGAGAGGGTTAGTACACCCAGCGATAGCGCTGTAAATCGATTTGCCCGCTGCCGGAAACGACAATGCCTTCTGCCAGCAACGCCTGACGTTGTCGTTGCAGATCGGGGCCCGTCAGTGAAATAGCACCGTGGCGATTGACGACCCGATGCCAGGGCAGGGAACTACCTTCGGGGAGACGCTTAAGCACGCCGCCCACCTGGCGCGCAGCGCGCGGCGATCCGGCAAGTCTGGCGACATCGCCATAGGTGGTGACGAATCCTTCGGGGATTGACGCGACAATTTGCCAGACGCGTTGGGGGAAAGTGTCTTGTATATCCATCATTTATTCCTGCGCTAATCCTTCAGCATAATCCTGAATGGCGAGTGAGTGAAGCCGCATTGCGCAAGAAAACAGCATCCGATGCTGGATGGGTTGCATTTACAGGGTACAGCAGTGATAATGCGCCTGCGCGTTGGTTAACAACGCTCTCAATGGGGGCTCTGTTGGTTCTCCCGCAACACTACTCTGTTTACCAGGTCAGGTCCGGAAGGAAGCAGCCAAGGCAGATGACGTGTGTGCCGGGATGTAGCTGGCAGGGCCCCCACCCATTTCAGGGTAAGTACTTGATAGATAATGTCTAAAGTACTGAAATCTCTCCCCCATAGCCTTAGTGGTACAAAAACTGTGTATCACCAGTAGGCTGCACGATGTCCCTTATGCTCTCCCGTCATGGGATCTGGTACTACCGGAAAGTTAACGTCTTACCCTGTGGTAAACGCCGTGAGTTTCGTCGTTCGTTAGGTACTCGTTCAAAGACTGAAGCGACAAAGCGATCTTTACGCTTTGCAGATCGCCCTTGGCTGATTACTGAGACGTCCACGACTACAATCGATTTGATCCAATCCCCTAATTCAGACTTGTCGCTTAGCGAGCTAAAACTACATGCTGAGCAGTACGTTGAGTTTAAAAGCCGTGAAGTTTGTGAAAGGGAAGTTTCTTCTATCAAACGCTGTATTGATAAGTACTTTAGCTTCACTGAGCAGGTGTTTAAGCGTAGTAGGGCTGCTGAATTCATTAGCGGGCTGGATGTCGCGATTCCTACAAAGAACAAATATGTTAAGAAAATCAGTGGGTTTTTTCGATGGCTGAAACACCGTACTGACTATGATTTTCAAAATCCCTTTGAGGGATTGCTCCAAAAGGATCGCGAGCCAGTTTCCCAAAAGCGAGAGGCATATACCTCTGCTCAGATCAGATGCCTAGAGAATGGAATCAGTACATTACCTGACTGGAAGATATGGATTATTTTGCTTGGTCGATTTACGGGGATGAGGGCTAATGAAATTTGTCAACTATATCATGGTGATATATTAAAAAATGAGGGAAGATGGTGCATCAGGATTGATGATCGTCATGATGGACAGGTGGTCAAAACGGAGAACAGTAAACGTACAATACCAATTCATCAAAAATTGATAGATATAGGATTTTTGGTGTATGTACAGAAACAGAAGGGCAGACTGTTCCCGCAGTTAACTTTCTATAAAGGGTCATACAGCCACTACTTCACTCGCTGGTTTAGCGGTTATCGCAAAAAATTAGGGGTTCCAGAGTTTCATTCACTGCGACATTACATTGCCACTAAGTTAAAAAACGCTGGTGTAGTGGAGCACTATGCTGCTGCATTCTTAGGACATGCAGATAATTCAATCACATACAGAAGATATGGTAAATCAGTCGCGGTATCTCAACTATATGACCTATTAGAACATATTTGATTCGTACTAAGCAGCCTCTTCGCTGAGAGCCTGCTTAGTGACGGGAGAGCATAAGGGACATCGTGCAGCCTACTGGTGATACACAGTTTTTGTACCACTAAGGCTATGGAGGAGAGACTTCAGTACTTTAGCGTATAGCTATCAAGTACTTACCCTGAAATGGGTGGGGGCCCTGCCATCAGCCATTAGTACTAAATTGTGTTGGTTAATCAATTGGTTATCATGTTAGTACTACAACAGTACTGTACCACTCTAGATAGTACCGTCCAGCACAAAATCTTGCAAGGTAACGTATTTGCAATGATTTATAGATATTTTTTTATCTTTAATAGTCCAGTATTCCATTGGATCGTACTGTTGCATAAATGTCTGTACCACTTGGAAAGTACAAAAGAACATTTGACATAATTAATGAATGTATCAGTAAAGAAGTACAAAGATACCTGCGACTTAATCGAAGGATGTATCGTTTAGAAAGTACAAAGATAGTGCCTAAATGATATATGATTTTTTGATTTTAATAGTAATGAAATTGTCAAGAAAAACTTGCAACTATTCCTTGATTGGGGCAATTTTGCCCGTTAACATATAGCCAATCGAACATAAACAGCAGCCGTAGGAGGTTAACCATGAGAAGATTTTTAATTTAGAGGAGTGTTAATCATGACAAAAAAGAAAGAACCACATGAACTAAAACCACGTGGGCGGAAAGAAAAGGTACATCAGAATAACGACCTTCGTAGTCACCTGGCAGGGGTTAAAAATTTAAATCAGCTAACCAGTGCTGCACAAAACGTTATCAAGAAACATATTAGGACTTTGACTGAATCAAAAGGTTCTAAAAAAGGCATGGTGACAAAGAATATACTTATACTATTAACCATGATGGGTGATATTAGCAAAGACAAAACTAAATCAATGCTAGATAGTAGTGAACTATTCGAAGGTAATAATTATTCTAAATCGAGGGTGAACGATTATAAGAAAGTATTAACAGGTGTATCAAAAGAGCTATGGGGGATGTTTAAAGATGGTACACCGATTCGCACCGATGACCCAAAAGGCGGAGAATATCTTACTGGTGAAGAATTGTACAAGTTGACTCACTTATTAGAGAGTAATCCAACGAAGAAAGAACTTTCGGATCTCATAAAAAAAATATATCCATCCTAAATTAGTATGATAGTGGGGTACTAACTCAGGCTGCATCGTACTAATACGGGTTAATCAGAGATTGAAACGACTTAATTAAGGTCATAGCAACCTAAAAAAACACTTCTGTAGTATGTTTTTTGGCTCTTTTTGGTTGTTTTTTGCACGATCCTGATTAAGTACCCCTTATATTAAAATAATTAGATCTCGTAAATGCCTTACTTATATTAAGTCTCTAGAGAGCCTAACTCGCTTTGCTCGTTAGTCTCTTTAAGAACCAAAAATTAGATCGTAACGTTGCGTTTTTCTCGTAGTACTCGAAACAACGCAAGGCGTTACTACTCGCTTTGCTCAGACAGATAACAGTACTGACAAACCGACTTTATCAAAATGATTTGGGTCGGCCTACGGCCTAAAGTCTTCATGAGTACCTACGCGTCGCCTTGCTCCTTGTTGGGGGTTATCGGGCTGTTTAAGCCCTTACTGCAAAAGAACTTGATTGAGGCAAGTCCACCCAATTACCTGCACTTCCAGTTACTGGAAAAGCACTATCAGTACTGACCAGAGCGAAGCGACCCCGATCCGATTAGCCACCCTTCATGATGGTGTTTCGGACAAAACGTACATGAAGCCCCTGAACCCGATTTTAACTAGAGGCAGTTATTCCCAATCCATAAGCAATCAAACGGCCTTAACGGCTTTCTGAGGGCGTTTAAACGGTAAGTCCAAACAGTACTCCAGGTGCTTTCGAAGTACTGACCAACGTCTGATCGTTTTTACCTATTGATTTGTCAGGTATTAATAGATATTGATAGTTTTTATCGATCAAAAATTGAATTATCGATCGTTTTTATCGATCGATGTGTTGTGAAGTGATATTCTGATTACCTTTGATACACAACCTTTGAGGGATTTTATGGCCGGGCTTGTCGTTTTCATCATTTGTGTGATCCTTGCAGTACTTACTTTCAGGAAAGTGTCACACCATTTCAGAAATAAAGGTCGGGGAAAGTTTCGTACTTCGATTGCAGCGTTAGTCATCAGCTTTATTGTTTTTGTTGTCTCAATAGGAATTGGTTCCGGTGTCGTTTCACAAGATATAAGCACTGATATTAATGCTAAGGCTTCAACGACTAGCAGTACGGAAACGAAAAAAGCCGATGTTTATAAATGCGATAAGTTTGATGCGATAACCCAAACTCGACAAGGAACAAAAAATAATTCTGGTTACTATTCAGATAAAAGTATTTTAGTTGAATATACTATCTCAGATGATAAGTTGATCAGTCGAATGCCAATTCCTGGTGATAAAGACAGTACTGATACTGCTAAATTCAATGAAACCGCAGAAGATGGATCACGAAAGTATGGGAATTCATCAAGTAACTATTTTGTATCGGTGCTTAATGATAGTACCATAAAAGTAATTCTCGTTGATTTTAACCATAATGGAACAATTACACAGATTTGCTCGAAATAGTAATCTTGTATCAGGGGGAAGAAATGATGATAAGAATATTGTCAGTACTCTTAACGACGATCCCATTAACTGCAATTGCGACTACGATTCCCGATGGGAAACCAGAAAAGCCCTTTGTTATTGGTAATGAAGTTATTTGTCTGAAAGAAATCCAGAAGCAAATCACCCCTTATCTCAAATCTTTTGAAGAAGAAAGCGGGGTTAAGTACAAGTACAATGTTAAATCTGGTTTATCGTACAAAGATACTGTAGGGCTGCGGTTACAGATCAATCGTGTGGATTCGGGGTTGGATATGCGTGTTGCGGATCTTGATTATTACTGGTTACATGAACGTGGAAGCATGTGCCAACCAACGTACATGGTACTTGATCGTTCTCAATGAATACTGTCTTTAACAAGGTCGCGAAAGCGGCCTTCATCTTTACCAGAACGAAGGTGCGCCTGTCTTTAAAAACTATTAAAATCAATTGATTATGAAGTTTTTCTGCATGGCGTTTTCACCTTAACCTTACATTTTTTAAAGGAATGTTGTAGGCTACATAAAATTTATCATTGAGAATAATATGAGTAGCCAACTTATTGAAAAAATCAAAGATGAATGTTCGCGTATCGAAGAGGATGCTCTTTATTCATCAAAATCACATTATAATGCGTCCTCACCATGGGAAAAATGTAATTTATTCATTGGGATACCTATAGCAATATTATCAGCTATAGCTGGTCTTAGTGCCTTAAAGGACATGACAAATATTACTATTTTTATATCTTTTGTACTTACATGCTTAACAGCAATTAATACTGCCCTCAATCCGAGTAAGCGAGCTGGTCATCATAAATCAGCAGCTGGAGAATATAATAATCTTAAAAATGATGTTCGTCTTTTTCGTGAGATTGAGCTAATTGAAGTAACTTTGTCTGAAAATGATTTAAAGGAAAAAATAAAAGTTTTTTCTGATCGAAGAAATCAACTAAACATTAGCTCTCCTACGATACCGCGATGGGCATACGAAAAAACACAATCAGATGTTAATAATGGTTTTTCTCAATACGCCATCGACAAGGAAAAGAAATGAGCGTTCAATCCTATTTGGATACTATATCCAAAAATGCTATCTTGAAGGATAGTACTATAACAACTTCGATTAGCACATTGCAAAGAAGACTTGGATACTATTTTGATAATAATGTTGTTATAAGCCATTTTGCGTTTGGTTCTAATACCCGTTATACAATGTTGCCGAGAAAATATGATCCGCAATCTGATGTGGATTATATGGTTGTATTCAGTAATACGGGGCATCAACCGCAGACGTATTTAAATCGCCTCAAAAATTTTGTTGAATGCTATTATTCTTCTTCTGAAAGAAAACAAAGTCACCCAACAATTAAACTTAACCTTCATCATATTACTTTTGAGTTGGTTCCTGCTGTTTATAATACAATTTATGGATATCAAATCCCTGCACCAGCAAATAATTTCGAAACATGGATTAGTACTAACCCTAATGATTTTAATAGTAAATTAACTGATAAAAATAGAAATAATTATTCTTTGATAAAACCATTGATACGGATATTAAAATATTGGAATGCAAATGCGGGATATGTTTTTGAATCATATGAGCTTGAACAAAATATAGTAAGTATGAATTTTCTATTTTGCTATAACATCAAAGATTATTTTTATCATGCAGTTGGACAACTTAACTGTTCCTACTGGTCTCCTCAGTGGAAGCAAAATGCTGTAAATAAATTAAAAAATACAGTAAATTCTGTTAAGGCGTATGAAAGTGGCGGATGGCATTACTCTGCTGAAACTGAAATAAAAAAGATTTTACCTGAAGTGTAATTCTAAAAATTTAATTATAAAGCACAATTTTTTTTGTGTTTTATAATTTATGTTACTTTTGAGGATAACTTGCTGAAGTGAAAGCATCTGTCATTAGCATCATTTGATTTCCTCTAAGTGGAGTGAACGGAAATGAGACATAGTCTAAATTTCCTTGAGTCATGTTAAAATATAGCTTTTTGTCATCAACTGTTAACTTTGACGCATGTGCCGGATATGTACCTTCATTTTTAAATGTGATCAGAAAGGCCATAGGAAAGAAGTGCATACAACTACAATGACATAAATGTCCATCATTGAAAAATGATGTCAGTTGAGCGGTTATCTGTGTTTTGTTAGGGTAAAACCAATAATAGAAATCATGAGTAGCTTCTATATTTTTATTTTTTCCTAAGACAAATTCCCTTAATGGTGTGTAGAATTCACTATCAATAGGGCCATTTTTGCAAACTTCTACAGATGTTGCTGCAAGAAGATGACCTACCATTGCACGCAAAAACGGTATTGCATTGAAAGGCGTTGAGATAATATTTCCGTAAAAATGAACACCAGCTAAATATTGCCGAATTAGATTTATAAAATCTTCGATGGGAACTTTGATCTCATGATCCAAACTTCCGAGTATGTTGCCATTACAATTCTTGCATATGGTTTTGAATGTCGCTCCGGCGTGGGCATTTATCGGTTTTATTTCATCAGATGAATAATGTTCAGATACCGTTTTTTGAAACATTGGTTGAATAGTTGTTGCACAACGAGGTGGCACATGATCCTTACTCAATAGACCATATGAACCGCAAATGACGCAATGCCCCTCATTAATTCTTGCATGTCTCAAACGTTCGGAAATTTTACCCATAAGAAACCTCGGAAGAGCAATCTTGACTGATTTTATCGCAAATGGATAACGTATGCATTTCAATCTTCATCTGCTTTACAGCCTCTGTGTTTAAGAATGTGGCTAAGGTACTCGACTTTAGAGCACAAAATAATCTAATCCCTGCCCACAAATTTTTTGACAAAAAAGTTAAAGGGATCGTTTACTCAGATAAAAGTACAGTCAGTTTTTTTCTGCACAATTTGAAATCTCGTTCGTATGGTCAGATTCAACCCCGCCGACCAAATGCCGTGTACTCAGAACTCAGTACCGAACTTTTCACAAATTCTGCATTGCATAAAAAATGAACGATGGAAAATGTGTTTTTAGGTATACCTCTAGCAGACCTACACAGATCTCATTCAAAATGGTTCATTAAATGGATTTTACAACCTAAAACAGACCATATATAATGAACCACATAAAACAGACTGATGGTGACTATCATGCGTGTATGGGCATATCTAAGAGCTTCGACGAAAGAGCAAGATGCGGATAGGGCATTGAAAGAGTTGGAGGCATTTGCTCATTCGCATGATCTGAAAATATCAAAGTACTTTAAAGAAAATGAATCAGGTGCAAGCCTACAGCGGCCTCAATTATTTTTACTCTTAGATATCGCGGAACGTGGCGATATTCTGCTCTGTGAGCAAATAGATCGTATAAGCCGACTTACCGCAGAGGACTGGAAAACCTTACGAGGACTCATCGAATCTAAAGGGATCAGGGTTGTATCGTTAGATTTGCCTACGAGCCATCAGCTTTTACATGTTCAGGATGAGTTCACCGCTCGTATGTTTGAAGCAATGAATTCTATGATGCTCGATATGCTGGCGGCAATCAGTCGCAAGGACTACGAAGATCGCCGCAGACGACAAAAGCAGGGTATTGAAAAGGCCAAGAGAGAGAAAAAATATCGTGGTCGCCCAGTTGATGAGAGCCTGCATCATAAAGTACAAGAATTACTGTCTGACGGTAAAAGCTGGAGCAAAATTCAGGCTTTGATCGGTTGTTCAAGGGCTACTATCGCAAAGGTGGCTAAAAACTCATCTCTTACAGCAGAATAGTGGGTAACAAAGGGCAGAGTAGGCCAGCACTGCCAGATTGTTAACGAATATAGCGGTATAGGGTTAAGGAAGGGTACTTACAGTTTCGTAGTGAAAGAATCCTTTCGATATCTATCCACGTTTTGTGATTAAAATCAATTTAAACACAATATGTAGTATTGAGTAGTTGGTTTTGTCGCTATATGCTGATGTTTCCATGGAAATAGAGGGCTCGATAATGGGTAAAGATCAGCATGTTGTTCCTCATGATGGAGGTTGGGCCGTTAAGGGGGCAGGAAACAGTAAAGCGACCTCCGTTCACTCAACAAAGCAATCTGCGGTGGACGCTGCAAGAGGGATTGCTACAAACCAAAAAAGTGAGCTTGTGATCCATAACAAGGATGGCAGGATCGCAAAAAAAGATTCGCATGGTAACGATCCTTGTCCACCAAAGGATAAGAAGTAATTGAATAAGGAGCTTGTCGCCCCTTTTTTATGTACATCGGGTAGGCACTTCCGACACTATAAATTTCGAAAAGTGCATGTCATGTCTCCAACCATGACGGCACGTTACCTTGCAAGATTTTGTGCTGGACGGTACTATCTAGAGTGGTACAGTACTGTTGTAGTACTAACATGATAACCAATTGATTAACCAACACAATTTAGTACTAATGGCTGATGGCAGGGCCCCCACCCAATTCTGCCGTCCGGCAATTTCCTTTCTGTTTATCTTCTTTTCTTTGTCACCGTATCGTCATTTTATTGTCATCAAATGCTGTCAATGTGTTTCGGGGATGTTGTTTGACGCTTTTACCGTCGCCGATCACAAGGATTTTTTACAATGTCGACTGCTGTACTGAATGTCAAAATTGATGAAGCGCTGAAAGAAAAACTTCGTCATTACGCCGAAGTGCATAATGAAAATTTAAGTGTCGCGACGGAAAAGCTGCTGCTGATAGCATTTTCCGCCGTTGAAGAGGCGGGAGTCTCCGCTGAGGATATCGACAGCCAGCATACGGAAGAATCCGTCGTTGACGCACTGACTCCTAAAGAAATCAAAGCATTGCGCAGATTACTGAAGAAGAAAAAATGAAACAACAATCGCTCTCAACCGCCTGTAATTACGGCGAAGCCTGTGAATTGCTGCGTTCCGGCTATGTGAAACATGTTCGCCTGAGCTGGAATGTCGGTAGCGATGAGTTCTTCCGTATTGCTTCCGACTGGTGTGATGCCGGGGCAAAAATTAAGAAGGACGGTGAGAATTTTGTGATTTCCCTGAAAGGTTTTCCGGTTCCTCCGCAGTTGTAATATTGCCCGGACTTCCTTGTCCGTTACGGCATACAAGGGCGAGTCCTTTGGCTCGTCGCTTAAATTATTTTGCGCATTTTCCCGCTGCTGGCCTGCAAACGTAGGTTATCCCAAATGGGTTGCAACACCCTGAAGGCGGCGCGTGCTGTATCATCCGGCAATGTGAAGGGCATGCGCAAAAAACGATCGAATGCGCCATCGAGGCCGAAGCGCGTACCGGTTCCTAACTGAATCCCCGCGCTTTCGGCGCGCGTGGCAAAGAGAGTCGCCAGCGTATCGGGCAGTTCGACCCAGAAAGAGAGTCCTCCTTGTGGTTGGGTAAACTGCCATTCCGGGAAATGTGTATGCATCAGACTGGAACACAGGTCGCGCTGCGATGTCAGCAACCGTCTTCTGTCAGGCAGAAAGCGCTCAGCGTTATCCAACAACCAACGGGTGGCGAGTTGTTCAAGTACCGGAGAGCCCAAATCGAAGGTGTCGCGGGTTTGTACCAGGGCGGCAATCGTTCGTGACGAGGCCCGAATCCAACCCAAACGTAATCCACCCCAAAAACTTTTCCCTGCCGATCCCAGCAAAATGATCGGAGCATCACGATTGAATGCGGCAAGCGGCGGTGGGGGTGGGGCGTCGTACCACAGGTTCACCATCGTCTCATCGACTACCAACGTGGTACGCGTTCTTTCGGCAATATCTGCGACAACCTGGCGTGTTGCGGCGTCCATGCAGCGCCCGGTCGGGTTATGAAAGTCTGGCATCAGATAGGCCATTCTGGGCGCCGTTTGCGCGATGGTGGCGACCAGACCGGCCGTATCCCAACCCTGCTCGGGTAGCGACACGCCAACAGGCCGACAGGACGCGCCCTGAATAGCGGCAATCGCCAGCGGATAAGTGGGGTGATCAACGACGACGCGATCGCCAGGACCTGTCAGCAAACGCAGGATCAGCGCCAGACCGCTGACCGCGCCATTCACCACCATTATTTCATCGGGCTGCGTGGGGAGTCCGCGCTCGCAATAATGCCGGGCGATGGATTCACGTAAAGCTGCCAGCCCCTGCGGCAGATACCCGGAACTCAGCAGATGCTGCGGCATCGCGAACAACGCTTGCTGATAAGCCTGATGAATTTCGGGACCGGCACTGAGCGCTGCCGTGGACAAATCAAGCGCAGTGCCAGCGCTGGTTCGCGTTGGCACATGGCGAATGTGTTCCGGCAGAATAACCCGTGAACCGCTCCCATGACGGCTCTCCAGATAGCCTTCCTCACGCAGTTGTGCCATAGCACTGGCAACGGTGGTTCGGCTCACTTCCAGAACGGCAGCGAGTTCACGCTCGCCGGGCAAGCGGCTATCCAGCGCCAGACGACCATCGAGAATCAATAGACGTAGCGCTTCTGCCAGCTGTCGCCAGAGGGGCGTTCGCGAAGGGCTTTCCTGCCAGTGGCCGAGCAGGCGCTGCAAAGACTGACTTCCATAACGGCGAGATGACATAGCAGTCCACTTTTTGAAAACTGGACATTAATCATAGTGCCAATTACGGGGAAGATGAAAGCTATCTGAGAATGAGAGGGAAAAAGCATGCTGCGTCGTTTACTTCAGCTGTATATCGGTCTGGCGCTGTACGGTGTGTCGACAGCCATGTTTGTTCGTGCCGATTTAGGGGCCGATCCGTGGAACGTATTTCATCTGGGCGTGGCCAATTTACTGTCGATGAATATCGGCGTGGTGATTATTGTCGTAGGCGTGTTGGTGCTGCTGGCGTGGATACCGCTACGCCAGCGTCCCGGATTTGGCACCCTGAGCAATGTCATTATGATTGGGCTGGCTGCAGATGCCGCGCTGGTGGTGATCCCGGGATTTGAATCCCTGCTGGCGCGCAGCGGCCTGCTGGTGATGGCGGTGATACTGAATGCATTAGCCACCAGTTTATACATTGGCGCTGGTTTTGGCGCGGGCCCACGGGACGGTCTGATGACCGGTATTCACGCACGTACCGGATGGCCAGTACGACGCATTCGCACCGCAATCGAAGTGTCAGTGTTGCTTATCGGCTGGCTGCTGGGGGGGACCGTGGGGGTTGGCACGGTGTTGTATGCGCTGGCTATTGGGCCGTTAATTCAGATTTGCCTGCCGTGGTTCCGCCACCAGCCACAGTCGCGCATTCGTGTCAGGAGTGAGTCTGGGGCACGATCGTCCGCTGGCGACTAAACTTAACCTCGACTGACGCGGCCAGAATCGGCTTGCTGCGCAGTAAACTTCGGAGGTTTTTCTCATGAAGTATGTTGATGGTTTTGTGGTTGCCGTACCCGCTGAAAATAAGGAGGCGTACATTGCGATGGCGGCAAAAGCAGCTCCGCTTTTCAAGGAGTTCGGCGCATTACGCGTGGTGGAGTGCTGGGCTGATGATGTCCCCGACGGCAAATTGACCGATTTTCGCATGGCAGTGAAAGCGCAGGATCATGAAGAGGTGGTATTCAGCTGGATTGAATACCCATCCAAAGAGGTCCGCGATGCGGCGAATCAGAAGATGATGTCCGATCCCCGTATGAAGGAATTCGGTGAATCTATGCCATTTGATGGCAAGCGAATGATCTACGGTGGATTTGCGCCCATTATGGACGAGTGATGTGACTGGCTGTGCGGCGTGCCGCCAGCCATCTCAACATCAACAGCCCTGTTAAAGCCGTTTTTCAGCCCACAGAATAAATTCCGCTTTTGGCAGTGCCTTACTGTAAAGCCAGCCCTGACCATACTGCACGCCATGTTGTCGTAGCCAGGCTTCCTGATTTTCAGTTTCGATACCTTCTGCCACCATTTCCAGCTTCAGCGTTTTGGCAATCTCAATGATATGCGGCGTCACGTTGTTGTACTCCAGGGCATCAACAAAGGATTTATCTATCTTCAGGATGTCCACATCCAGATCCTGTAAATAGCTCAGGCTGGAATAGCCGGTCCCAAAGTCATCGATGTATATCGAGTGTCCCGCCTGACGATATTTAGCAATAAACGGCGCGCTGTTTTTCGGATCGGCAAACTCGCGTTCGGTCAGTTCCAGCGCGATTTGCGCAGGCTTAAGCTGCCAGTGCTTTACCTTCTGGCCTAACAGAGCGGGAAGCGTTTCAGAAGCCAGATCGGCTGACTCAAGGTTAATGGAGATATGCTGATCCGGATGTTGACGCAGCCATTTTCCTAAATCGTCAAATACGCTTTCAATTATCAAACGCGTGAGGGGTTTTGTCAGTCCGGTCTCCTGCGCCATCGCGACAAAAATTTCGGGCGACAAATAGCTCCCATCGGCCTGCTGCCAACGGGCCAGCGCTTCTGCCCCGACCACTTTTCCCGTTGTGAGTGAGATAATCGGCTGGTAATGGACCTTGATATCCCGATTCTGGATGGCATCCTGCAACTGGTGATGGGGGGACTGTAAGCGGCGCAAAATGCGCAGAATAAAGGCGGCGGTAAGCAGGCCGATGATAATCCCTGCCGGGACCCAGATCAGGGCCTGTCGGTGCCAGGTTTTTTGTAAGGGTAGGGTAGATGCCCAGGTGACGATCGTGATGCCCAGTTCGGGGAAGGGGCGAGCATTAAAAATACTGCTACCTTTCTGAAAATGAGTGATCGAATGTTCTTGTTTCACGTGTTGCAAAACGTCTGATGGCAGCGCGGCGCTACTGGCAACCACCACGTTGCGTGCGGTGCCAATGATTGTGACTTCTATCGGCCATGAGCCAAACGGGATGACGTCAATAAAAGAGCCCGGATCGACCATCACAACATAATGCTCGCTACCTAAAGCTGCCATAAAACGCTTGATGCCCAAATCATTTTGCGTAGTAAGCCATGCGCGATATCCATCCGGCGTGACTTTCATTGCTGGTGGAAATGCGGCAGCCTGGCTGTTTTTTTCCAGAGATGAACATTGCGGAACATTGTCTTTGAGATACAGCACTTCCTGAATATAGCGATAGCTATATGACAAGCGACGCATTTCCAGCAGATGCTCGTCACTACAAGGCACCCCCTGAAAGGATTCTATGTGGCGTAATGCTTTCCTGGCCTGCTCGCCGACGCGTTCCGTGCGCAATGCGACTCGTGTTGAGAACATATCGAGTTCATCGATAAATTTTGTTTCGACCTGACGATGTGCCAGCCACAAGCTTAAACCTACGGGCGCGAGAATAGAAAGAAACAGCACCCCGGTTACCAGGCTTATCAGATGTCGTGTTGTCACAATGATATCCTTATTAACACAGCGTAAGGAAAGTATATCTGAAAGCCGAAAAAGCTATTCGATTGGCATCATATATTTAGGGCCACTTATCATCCCGTTTGTTTGTCCGTAGCGTAAATCAGGTTGTGATTTAAACAAGAGTGGTGTATTTTTATGGTTATGTTATAACGTAACAATTGAGGTTGCCATGAAACCGGATATCCATCCTTTTTATCGTACCGTGGTGTTTCACGATACCAGTGCCAATGAATATTTTAAGGTCGGTTCGACCATCAAAACCGAACGTGAGATTGAGTTCGAGGGGAAAACGTACCCGTATGTGACCCTCGATATCTCCTCTAAGTCACATCCATACTACACCGGAAAACAAAAGACCTTTGATAACGAAGGTAGCGCAGCGCGCTTCCAGAAACGCTTTGGTCATTTTATTGGCGCTAAGCGAGGTTAAAATGCAGGTACTCAATTCGCTTCGCAGCGCAAAACAGCGGCACCCTGACTGCCAGATAGTGAAACGCAAAGGGCGCTTGTATGTTATCTGTAAAACGAATCCGCGATTTAAAGCGGTACAGGGCCGTAAAAAAAGACGTTAGTTTCATTGCCAGCATTCAGGGATTAAAGTGCGTTTCCTTCACAGTGACGCACTTTTTTATGGTAACGGCGAAATTATTGGCTGGCCTGCGGGCGGGTGAGCGTAAACACATCGTAGAACGAGAGTTCGCCTTTACGTGAAATCATCTTTTGCAGCTGTGCTTTATGTTCGCTATCAACTGAAGGGGAGTGCAAAATAGAGTCGATGAGTGAGGAGGGAACAAAACGCGTGTTGTACCATTCACCGTTATAGCAAACTCTGAAATCCAGGACGTCGATGTCTTCATAGCGATAGCGCGGCGCCACGTCGAAAAAGAAAAAGCCGTTAAGTATGACAAACAGCACTACCAGCAGCCATACCGAATCGACCAGCGTTTCTGACTGTAGCATTACCGCCAGCGTAGCAAACCACGCCACATACATACCGATAAACAGCCCCGGATGTTTGCGAATAAAGCTGATGCTAAAGCGCGGTTTGTTGTCGCGCTTCTCGCGAATATTTAAGTCGTCGATTGTTTCGGTAAGCAGGCGCTGTATTTCTGTCATCTCTTGCCTTCGTGATATCTGCAAAATTCAGGAGGGATCGCCCTATTTTAAAAGGGGACACCTTCTGAAGAAAGTAACAGATTAACCACAATTTAGCATAACAGTTACATTTAAGATCACAGTGTTTTGATGATCCTCGCGGGATTACCGCCGACTACGCTGTTTGCCGGAACACTTTTCGTCACCACCGCGCCAGATGCTACAACGACATTATCTCCGAGCGTTACGCCTGGATTTATTACTGCACGTCCGCCTATCCAGACGTTGTTGCCAATAGTGACGGGTTTTCCCAGCTCCAGACCGCTGTTGCGTTCGGTCGCATCCAGCGGATGCGTGGCTGTGTAGATATGGACGCCGGGTGCCAGCATGCAGTTATCGCCAATATGGATTGGACAGACATCAAGCATGACGCAGTCGAAGTTGGCGTAAAATTCTTTACCGAGGTAGATGTTATAACCGTAATCACAGCGGAAAGAGGGTTCAATATACGCGCCCTCGCTTTGACCCAACAGATCATGCAGGATGGCCTGACGCTCACTTTTTGCGTCTGGCGCAGTAAGATTATAGCGATGGGTCAACTGACGAGCGCGTAGTCGGTCGTCGCGCAACGTTTCATCTGCCGGGCGATAGAGTTCACCGGCGATCATTTTCTGCTTTTCTTTACTCATTACGAATTCCCTGTGTACTGATGAACATTTCAGCACAGTAAAACGCAATGCAAATAAGGGGAACGTTCCCGTTACTTCGCTGTGATCGTAGTCACGTGATTTGAATTAAATAACCATTGTAAATGCGAAAATGGTCAGTCAGACAAATGTACCGCTATACCTGACTTAACCTTGAGAACAATTAGCGTATGAATTTCCAAACGGAAGTTGGTATCTTGTCGTAGAGCTTATTCATGGTCAATTCAGCAAGGCGGTGATCCGCTGCTGAGTAAAATACAGCCAGTTCGTTGTCGGACAATTCATATTTATTTTTTTCAATAACGCGCTCAAGCGTGTCAATTGTCTGGCAGCGTCGCAGGCGCATCAAATAATCTGTTTTAGTTAATGGTTTATCAGACATAACTCTTACCTATGATTGTAATAATTTTTAACAAGACAAACTAACAGGATTAGCCCTGGTGGCATTGACAAAACAGCGAAACAGTCGATTACCTGATTTCCGCCATTTCTGCAGATCCTGCGTATTAATACCATAACTGCTGAACAACATAAAAGTGTCATCCAGGTATTCATCTATCTGCGCAATCAGCTTATTGTCCTCATTGTACTTAATTTTATAATTAAGTGCGAAGGTTGCAATATGCTCTATCAGTTCATTGAGCTGTAAGCTGGTTGCAGAGGTAGGGTCGTTAACCCAGCCATGGTTACTTTGTTCAAGGTTTGCAAGACAGTCATGATACAGAGTTTCGCAGAGAAATTTAAGCTGCGCGATATCATGTCTTTTGGGTGAGTATTCATCCATAACGCATCCCCTTCTTCGTGGCTTAAACTAACCGAACACCTTCGGGATGGATACAACAAACTACCTGGAACTTGCCCGCGACTCCTGATGATTTAACTATAATCTACTCTAAAAAAGATTTCATCGTCATATCACGAAAAATTACAATTATGCAAAATTATGATGTAGCGTCATTTTTACATTTTAACAGATAAATGCAGTTATTCGAAATCGGACAAATTCTTTATTCTTCGGGCAATCATCGGGTTATCTTGATTAGCTATAGCAACAACAGGCAACAACCGACAAGATCGACCGATAGCCAGGAATAATCTTAATATTTATTAACGTAAATAAGAACTCTCAAAACTTTTTAAGAATAGCCTTTAAGGCTACAGGGATTATATCGCTTATTTAAGCTGGAGCAAATAAACAGAATCGCAATAAGTGGATTTTATGATTTTTCCAGAAAAAAGGCCGCTTGCGCGGCCTTATCTTTAGAGAGGTATCAATGATGATCGACTGAGTGGCTATGCTCAATATCTTCATTTTTGCGGCTAAAGCGGCGGCGTACCACCACAAAGAACACCGGAACAAAGAAGATAGCCAACACGGTTGCCGTCACCATCCCGCCCATTACGCCAGTACCAACGGCGTTCTGCGCGCCGGAACCTGCGCCGGAACTGATTACCAGCGGCATTACGCCCAGAATAAAGGCCAGTGACGTCATGAGGATCGGACGTAAACGCATGCGGACCGCGTCCAGCGTTGCCTCAATCAGTCCTTTGCCCTCTTTATCCATCAAGTCCTTGGCGAATTCGACGATAAGTATCGCGTTCTTCGCCGACAACCCAATGGTTGTGAGCAGGCCTACCTGGAAGTAAACGTCGTTAGTCAGGCCACGGAACGTTGCCGCCAGCAATGCGCCGATAACCCCCAACGGTACCACTAGCATTACGGAGAACGGAATAGACCAGCTCTCGTACAATGCCGCCAGGCACAGGAAGACGACGATCAGTGAAATGGCATACAGAGCAGGGGCCTGGTTGCCAGACAGTCGTTCCTGATAGGACATACCTGTCCAGTCATAACCGATACCGGATGGCAGTTTGCTGGCCAGTTGCTCCATCATTGCCATCGCTTCACCGGTACTTTTACCCGGTGCGGCCTGGCCTAAGATCTCCATGGAAGGCAGACCGTTATAGCGTTCCAGACGCGGTGAACCATATTCCCAACGTGAGGTAGAGAAGGCGGAGAATGGGACCATCTGTCCATCGCTGCCGCGGACGTACCAGTTGCCAATATCTTCCGGCAACATACGGTATTTCGCTTCAGACATGACGTAAACTTTCTTCACACGACCACGGTCGATGAAGTCATTCACGTAGCTTCCGCCCCATGCTGCACCCAGCGTTGTATTAATATCACTAATGGAAACACCCAGCGCCTGCGCTTTTTCCTGATCGATATCGATCTTGAACTGCGGCGTATCTTCCAGACCGTTAGGACGTACGCCGACTAACAGATCAGGATGTTTCGCAACTTCACCAAACAGCTGGTTACGTGCCTGGGTCAGTTTTTCATGGCCCAAACCTGCCTGGTCAATCAACTGGAAGTCAAAACCGGTGGCGGTACCTAACTCCACAATCGCTGGCAGGTTGAAGGCAAAGACCATTGCATCTTTAATCTGCGAGAATGCGCCCATCGCACGCTCGGTAATCGCCTCAACTTTATTCTCTTTACCTGGGCGTTCGCTCCAGTCTTTCAGCGAGACGAACGCGATACCGGTATTCTGACCACGACCCGCAAAACCGAAGCCGTTAACGGCGAATACCGATTCAACGTTCGCTTTTTCTTTCGTCAGATAGTAATCCGTCATTTCGTCCAGCACCTTCTGGGTACGCTCTTGCGTTGCACCCGCTGGCAGCTGAGCCATGGACAGGAATACCCCCTGGTCTTCATCTGGCAGGAACGAACTTGGCAGACGAACGAACAGATAGGCCATGCCCACGACGATGATCAGATACAGCGCCAGATAACGACCGGTACTGCGCAGAATACCGCCCACGCTGTCGGTGTAATGGTGCGTGCTCTTATCGAACATGCGGTTAAACCAGCCGAAGAAGCCTTTTTTACCTTCTCCGTGATCGCCTTTAGCAATCGGTTTGAGCATGGTCGCACACAGAGCAGGGGTCAGAATCAATGCCACCAGTACTGACAACGCCATCGCGGAAACAATGGTGATGGAGAACTGACGGTAAATTGCACCGGTAGACCCCCCGAAGAATGCCATCGGGATAAATACCGCTGACAGCACCATCGCGATACCCACCAGCGCGCCCTGAATCTGGCCCATTGATTTACGTGTCGCTTCCTTCGGCGGTAGTCCTTCTTCCGCCATAACACGCTCAACGTTCTCGACCACCACGATGGCGTCATCCACCAACAGGCCGATGGCGAGCACCATCCCGAACATCGTCAGGGTGTTTATCGAGAAGCCGAAAATCGCAAGGACGGCAAACGTACCCAACAGCACTACCGGTACGGCGATAGTCGGAATCAACGTCGCGCGGAAGTTCTGCAGGAACAGATACATGACCAGGAACACGAGGATGATTGCTTCCGCCAGCGTTTTCACCACTTCGTGAATAGAGATTTTCACGAACGGTGTGGTGTCATATGGGTAAACGATCTTCAGACCTGACGGGAAGAACGGTTCCATCTTCTTCAGTTCGTCGCGGATAGCATTTGCCGTGTCCAGGGCGTTAGCGCCTGTCGCCAGCTTGATACCCAGACCGGATGCTGGTTTACCGTTGAACTTCGCAATGATGTCGTAGTTCTCGCCGCCCAGCTCTACTTTCGCCACGTCACGCAAACGAACCTGGGAACCATCCTGATTTACTTTCAGCAGAATTTTGCTGAACTCATCGGCGGAGGTCAGACGGGTCTGCGCGATGATCGACGCGTTAAGCTGCTGGCCTTTCACCGGCGGCGTACCACCTAACTGACCGGCTGCAACCTGGGCGTTTTGCGCTTTGATTGCGTTGATGACATCAACCGGTGTCAGCTGGAAATTGTTCAGTTTGTTTGGATCCATCCAGATACGCATTGCGTACTGCGAACCGAACAGCTGAACGTCGCCCACGCCTGAAGTACGGCTAATGGCATCCTTCATGTTGGCGCCAACGTAGTCGGAAATATCCTCCTGCGTCATGGTGCCATTGGTGTTGATAACACCGACGACCATCAGGAAGCTGCTGGATGACTTCTCAACGCTAACCCCTTGCTGCTGTACTTCCTGCGGCAGTAATGGCATAGCCAGCTGCAGTTTGTTCTGCACCTGTACCTGCGCAATGTCCGCATCAGTACCAGACTGGAAGGTTAGGGTGATCTGCACGGTACCCGTGGAGTCACTGTTTGAGGACATGTACATCAGGTTATCGATACCGTTCATATTCTGTTCGATAACCTGCGTAACAGTATCCTGTACTGTTTTGGCATCAGCGCCAGGGTAGGTCGCGGAGATCGTCACTGCTGGCGGTGCAATAGTCGGATATTGCGCTACCGGCAATTTGAGGATCGCGAGCCCCCCTGCCAACATGATGATAATGGCGATCACCCACGCAAATATTGGGCGATCGATAAAGAAATTAGGCATGTCTTAACGGCTCCTGTTTAAGTTAAGACTTGGACTGTTCAGGTTGGCTACCGCTTGCGGCTTGCTGGTTATTATCCGCGGTAATCTCCTGGGCTTTTACCTGCGCGCCAGGACGTACTTTTTGCAACCCTGTGACAATCACGCGGTCGCCCGGCTTAAGTCCATCAGTGACTAACCATTTATCGCCAATCGCTTGTGCGGCGACAATTTGACGCATTTCAACTTTGTTATCTGCACCAATAACCAAGGCACTGGCATCACCACGCGGTGTGCGGGTAACGCCTTGCTGCGGAACCAGTAATGCAGTTGGGTTAGTCCCTTCTTCCAGACGAGCACGGACGAACATTCCCGGCAGTAAGGTGTGATCCGGGTTAGGGAAGATTGCGCGTAACGTAATCGAACCGGTGGTTTGATCTACCGTAACATCGGAAAATTCCAGCGTACCGGCCTGCGGGAACTTAATGCCGTCATTGGTCACCAGCTCGACTTTCGCTTTACCGTTCTCTTGCTTCAGCGTGCCGTTGGCCAACTCTTGTTTCAGGCGCAGGAAGTCGTTACTTGACTGCGTCACGTCCACATAGATAGGGTCCAACTGCTGAACGGTAGCCAGTGCGGTCGCCTGACCGTTTTGCACCAGAGCACCTTCCGTAACGGATGACTTACCAATGCGGCCGCTGATCGGCGACGTCACTTTGGTATAGGCCAGATTGATGCGTGCAGTTTCTACTGCGGCTTTCGCGGCGACGACGGCGGCGTTCGCCTGCTGTGCGTCTGCCAGCGCGCTATCGTAATCCTGTTGACTGATGTACTTAGTACCCAACAGTTTCTGATAACGTTTAACCGTCAGTTGAGCGATATTTGCTGCGGCTTGTGCTTTGGCCAGATCGCCTTTTGCGCTCTCATAAGCGGCCTGATAAGTCGCAGGATCAATCTGATAGAGAGATACACCCGCTTCGATGTCACCACCTTCCGTGAAATTACGTTTCAGGATGATGCCGCTAACCTGAGGACGAACTTCAGCAATGCGATACGCACTGGTGCGACCCGGGAGTTCGGTTGTTATCTGTAGAGGTTCAGTTTTGAGCGTAACAACTCCAACCTCTGGCATCTGCTGGCCCCCTTGTTGGGCCTGTTTGTCGTCACATCCTGTTAGCGCTAAGCTGCCTGAGAGCATCAGAACGACTGCCAGAGGCGTTAACCCTCTGTTTTTGTTCATATGTAAACCTCGAGTGTCCGATTTCAAATTGATCAATGGCTTAAAGCCCATAAACCCATTGCTGCGTTTATATTATCGTCGTGCTATGGTACATACATTCACAAATGTATGTAAATCTAACGCCTGTAAATTCACTGACCTATGGCACGAAAAACCAAACAACAAGCACAGGAAACACGACAGCACATTCTCGATGTTGCTCTGCGTTTGTTTTCGCAACAAGGGGTATCATCCACCTCGCTTGCGGAGATCGCAAAAGCCGCTGGTGTCACGCGCGGCGCAATCTATTGGCATTTCAAAAACAAATCGGATTTATTCAGTGAAATTTGGGAGCTAGCAAAACCTAACATTGATGAGTTAGAGACTGAGTATCAAGCAAAATTCCCCGACGATCCACTATCAGTATTAAGAGAAATTTTAATTTACGTTCTTGAAGCTACCGTGACAGAAGAACGCAGACGTTTGTTGTTGGAAATTATATTCCACAAATGCGAATTTGTCGGGGAAATGGCCACTGTTCAGCTAGCTCAACGCAGTCTGTGTATTGAGAATTACGACCGTATCGAACAAACATTGCGGCACTGCATGAATGCCAACATGCTGCCGGAAAATCTGAACACGCGGCGCGTGGCGGTGCTGCTGCGTAGCTATGTTACCGGAATTATAGAGAACTGGTTATTTGCCCCTGAATCTTTTGATCTGAAAAAAGAAGCGCGTGAATACGTCGCAGTGCTGCTGGAGATGTGTCTTCTCTGCCCAAGCCTGCGGGTTAATGTGGCGAAATCCTGCTAACTTTTGCTGTCTGAACCAGGAATTATCCTGGTCGTTTTGCCTGCTGCTATTCTGCCGCTCACAGCCGTGATATTCTTGCCGCTTGACTATTTCCGGTCACTTTTCCGGTTCAGAAACGTTCATTCTCATGACTATGTTGCAGCTCTATAAACGTTCACAGCATCTTATTGCTATTACCTTTCTTTTCTTCATTCTATTGCTTTCTTGCCAGTCGTCAGCATTTGCACGGGCGCAACAGAGTGGGGATCTGCCGACGAAAGCGGATATTCAGAGCCAGCTGGACGCGCTGAATAAACAAAAAGATCTCTCCGCGCAGGATAAGCTGGTTCAGCAGGATCTGACCGATACCATCGCCACGCTGGATAAAATCGATCGCGTGAAAGATGAGACCGTACAGCTTCGGCAGAAAGTTGCCGAGGCGCCGGAAAAAATGCGTCAGGCAATGGATGCGTTAAATTCGCTCAGCGATGTTGATAATGACGATGAAACGCGAAAAACGCTGAGTACGCTCTCCTTACGCCAGCTGGAGTCGCGCGTGGCGCAGGTATTGGATGACCTGCAAAGCGCGCAAAACGATTTGGCCGCTTATAACAGCCAACTGGTATCACTGCAGACTCAGCCAGAGCGCGTGCAAAATGCGATGTACACCGCGTCGCAGCAAATGCAGCAAATCCGCAATCGGCTTGATGGTAATAACGTGGGTGAGGCGGCGTTGCGCCCCAGCCAGCAGGTCCTGCTGCAGGCACAGCAGGCGCTCCTGAACGCGCAGATCGACCAACAACGTAAAAGCCTTGAAGGTAATACGATTTTGCAGGACACCTTGCAAAAACAACGCGATTACGTGACGGCAAACAGCAATCGTCTTGAACACCAGCTCCAGCTCCTGCAAGAAGCGGTAAACAGCAAACGACTGACGTTAACCGAAAAGACGGCGCAGGAAGCGGTATCGCCTGACGAAGCTGAGCGTATTCAGTCTAATCCGTTAGTGAAGCAGGAACTGGACGTCAACCATCAGCTTAGCCAGCGTCTAATCGCCGCGACCGAAAACGGCAATAACCTGATGCAGCAAAACATTAAGGTCAAAAACTGGCTCGATCGCGCGCTGCAATCCGAACGCAATATTAAAGAGCAGATCGCTGTCCTGAAAGGCAGTCTGCTGCTGTCACGTATTCTGTACCAGCAGCAACAAACGCTGCCGTCGGCAGATGAGCTTGCCGATATGACCAACCGGATCGCCGATTTGCGTCTGGAGCAGTTCGAGGTCAATCAGCAACGTGACGCCCTGTTCCAGAATGATGCGTTTGTCGCCAAACTGGAAGAAGGGCACAGCAGCGAAGTCAACGGTGAAGTTCATGATGCCCTGCTGCAGGTCGTGGATATGCGCCGGGAGCTATTGGATCAACTGAATAAGCAACTGGGTAACCAGTTGATGATGGCGATTAACCTGCAAATCAACCAGCAGCAGTTGATGAGCGTGTCAAAAAACCTGAAAGGGATCCTCACCCAGCAAATTTTTTGGGTTAACAGTAACCGCCCAATGGACTGGGACTGGATCAAAGCCTTCCCGCAAACGCTGAAAGACCAGTTTAAATCGATGAAAATCACCGTGAACTGGGAAAAAGCCTGGCCAGCGGTATTTATTGCATTCCTCGCAGGGTTGCCGCTGCTGCTCATCGCCGGGTTAATCCGCTGGCGTTTGAAATGGCTGAAAGAATATCAGGCGAAATTAGCCGCTGCGGTAGGCAACCTGCGTAATGACAGTCAGCTCAATACGCCAAAAGCAATACTGATCGATCTCATCAGAGCGCTGCCGGCCTGTCTGATTATCCTCGCCGTGGGTCTGATTCTGCTTACCATGCAGCTGAATATCAGCGACCTGCTGTGGGCGTTCAGTAAAAAGATGACCGTCTTCTGGCTGGTGTTTGGTCTGTGCTGGAAGGTGCTGGAAAAAGATGGCGTGGCGATACGCCATTTTGGCATGCCTGCAAAGCAAACCAGCCACTGGCGTCGCCAGATTGTGCGTATTAGCCTGGCGTTGTTACCGCTTAACTTCTGGTCGGTTGTTGCTGAACTGTCACCGCTCAATTTGATGGATGATGTGCTTGGTCAGTCCGTCATTTTCCTCAATCTGTTGCTGATCGCCTTCCTGGTATGGCCAATGTGCCGTGAAAGCTGGCGTGACAAAGAGTCGCATGGTCTGCGTCTGGTCACCATTACCGTGCTGTCTATTATCCCTATCGCATTGATGGTGCTGACGGCGACAGGGTATTTCTATACCACGCTGCGCTTGTCGGGGCGCTGGATTGAAACGGTTTATCTGGTTATTGTCTGGAACTTGTTGTATCAGACGGTACTTCGCGGGTTGAGCGTAGCGGCGCGGCGCATCGCCTGGCGTCGTGCGTTAGCGCGTCGTCAGAACCTGGTGAAAGAAGGGGCTGAAGGCGCAGAACCGCAAGAAGAGCCGACCATTGCGCTGGAGCAGGTTAACCAGCAAACCTTGCGTATCACCATGCTGGTGATGGTTGCCTTGTTTGGTGTTCTGTTCTGGGCAATTTGGTCCGATTTGATCACCGTGTTCAGTTACCTCGACAGCATTACGCTCTGGCATTATAACGCTACAGAAGCGGGGGCCGCAGTGGTGAAAAGCGTCACCATGGGCAGTCTGCTGTTTGCGATTATTGCGTCAATGGTCGCATGGGCGCTGATCCGCAACTTACCCGGCCTGTTGGAAGTGCTGGTACTCTCGCGACTGAAAATGCGCCAGGGGGCGTCGTATGCGATTACCACCATTCTTAACTATGCGATCATCGCTATCGGTGCGATGACGGTCTTCGGTTCGCTCGGCGTCTCGTGGGATAAACTACAGTGGCTGGCCGCAGCTTTGTCGGTTGGTCTTGGTTTTGGTTTGCAGGAGATTTTCGGTAACTTTGTTTCCGGTCTGATTATTCTGTTTGAGCGCCCGGTACGTATCGGCGATACCGTGACCATCGGAACATTCTCGGGAACGGTCAGCAAGATCCGTATCCGTGCCACCACCATTACCGACTTTGATCGCAAAGAGGTGATCATCCCGAACAAAGCCTTTGTGACGGAGCGTTTGATCAACTGGTCGCTTTCCGATACCACTACGCGTCTGGTGATCCGCATTGGTGTGGCCTACGGTTCGGATCTGGAGAAAGTGAAGAAAGTGCTGCTGCAGGCGGCGATGGAACATCCGAAAGTGATGCACGATCCGGAGCCAGCGGTGTTCTTTACCGCCTTTGGTGCCAGCACGTTGGATCATGAGCTGCGTTTATACGTGCGTGAACTGCGCGATCGTAGCCATACGGTTGACGAACTTAACCGTGCGGTCGATCGTTTGTGCCGTGAAAATGACATTGATATCGCCTTTAACCAGCTCGAAGTGCACCTGCATAATGCGAAAGGGGACACTGTGACCGAGGTTAAGCGTGACATCATCAAGGGTGACGATCCGACGCCTTCGGTAGGTTAATAGAAAAAATCATCAGGCCTGCGAGCTTTGATTCATTCGTAGGCCTGATAAGTGCAACGCCATCAGGCATTTCAGCTATAGCGCTTTTTTAGAAGAAGAGAGCTGCTTCCTTTCGTAATCCCGTTTAATAATCTCTAGCGCCTTCAGCACGGTCTCAGGCGCAACCTGATTTTCCTCAAGTAAAACAATCAGGTCGACGGCCAGTTTGACCTCGTCCGGGGCGTTCTCTAATGACATAAATTCTCCGGGTATTAACGGGTTAAACGCGCCAGCACATTTTCTATTCTTGCCAGTGCATGACGACAGCGCGCGAGTCGCGCTTCGAATGCTTCTACTTCACGATGCAGTTTTTGCTGTTCTTCAAAGCCAGTAGCCTGAGCCAGGCGCTCTTTGCGTTCACGCGTCATTTCAACCAGCCGGCGTTCAAACTCCTGGTGTTGAACCCGCTTGCGCTGCCAACGCGCCAGACCGGGAGAGGCGCAGTCCCACTCTCTGAGCGACCAGCTGGTGGTTTCGCGTGAAATCGCCTCTAACTGTGAGGCAAGATGTTCCGCAAGCCAGCTAATTTGTGGTAGTTGTTGCTGATCAACCGCGCGGCGTAGGGCCTTAAGATTTTCTTCTGCTTCATCCAGACAAGCCTGCAGTAACGTACTGCGAGTGTGAAACAGATGCCTGTCAAAGCGGGCGCTAAGCGTTGTATGATGCGCCAACGGGGCACAACGCTGTCGCAGGCGGTTAAGCTGGTTTTCGAGCGTCTGTAGCAGCATGACGGTTTTCACGACAACACTCCGATGAAAATGAGAACTGTTATGCTAAAGTAGCGATTCTCTGTGTTAAGTACTCATATTATGCAACGCATTATTCTAATCATCATTGGCTGGCTAGCGGTAGTATTAGGAACGTTGGGCGTTGTATTGCCGCTATTGCCCACGACGCCGTTTATCCTGCTGGCTGCCTGGTGTTTTGCCCGCTCATCGCCGCGTTTTCACGACTGGCTGTTGTATCGTTCGTGGTTCGGCGGGTATCTGCGCCATTGGCAAAAACACCGTGCGATGCCGCCGGGAGCAAAGCCGCGCGCTATTTTGTTGATCCTGGTGACGTTTGGTATTTCACTGTGGCTGGTCAATATGATGTGGGTACGCGGCCTGCTGCTGGTTATTCTCGCCTGTTTACTGATTTTTATGTGGCGGATCCCGGTGATTGATGAAAAACAACAAAAGCAGTAAAGCGCAATAATCGCTGTTGCAATTGTCTCTCACAGCCAGTAAATTCGACCGTTTTCGAGCACAGGCGCAGGTGGTCAAAGGTTAAGCAAATGTAACCCTGGCCCTTAATATAGACACAAAATCATTCAAGGTACGTCGAGGCGGCAACTGAATGAATCCCCGGAGCTTACATCAGTAAGTGACTGGGATGAATGAAGGCAGCCAACAAAGAGGTAGCTTGAAGGATGAAGTGTATAGTGCGCCGTGAAGTAATACCGAATTAATCAGGCACAAACTTATGACCGCGACTGCACAGCAGCTTGAGTTTCTCAAAAATAGCATCAAAAGCATCCACGACTACCCGAAACCGGGCATTCTTTTTCGCGATGTCACCAGCTTACTGGAAGACCCGAAAGCCTACGCCCTCAGCATTGAATTGCTGGTTGAACGCTACAAAAATGCGGGTATCACTAAAGTGGTTGGCACCGAAGCGCGTGGCTTTCTGTTTGGCGCGCCGGTAGCATTGGGTCTGGGCGTCGGCTTTGTTCCGGTACGTAAACCCCGCAAGCTTCCGCGTGAAGTGATCGCCGAGAGCTATGAGCTGGAATACGGCACCGATCAGCTGGAAATCCACGTTGATGCCATCAAACCGGGCGATAAGGTACTGGTTGTGGACGACCTGCTGGCAACCGGCGGCACGATTGAAGCCACCGTGAAACTGATCCGCCGTCTGGGTGGCGAAGTGACCGATGCTGCTTTTATCATTAACCTGTTTGACCTGGGCGGCGAACAGCGCCTGGAAAAACAGGGGCTGACCTGTTATAGCCTGGTTCCGTTCCCGGGACACTAAGTCGGCTATCTCATCTCGGCTGAAGTAATACCGAGACACACAACCTCGCCGTCGCTGCGAGGTTGTGTTAGCATTATCCTCCTGTGAATCCACCCTCCAGCCTTTCAGAGCCTGCCAATGAGTTATCAGGTCTTAGCCCGAAAATGGCGCCCCCAAACCTTTGCTGACGTCGTCGGCCAGGAACATGTGCTGACGGCACTGGCGAACGGCTTGTCGTTAGGGCGTATTCATCATGCTTATCTGTTTTCCGGCACCCGTGGCGTCGGGAAAACCTCTATCGCCCGTTTGCTGGCGAAGGGACTAAACTGTGAAACCGGCATCACCGCCACGCCGTGCGGCGTGTGCGATAACTGCCGTGAAATCGAGCAGGGGCGTTTTGTCGATCTGATTGAAATCGATGCCGCCTCACGCACCAAAGTCGAAGACACTCGCGATCTGCTGGATAACGTTCAGTACGCGCCCGCACGCGGTCGCTTCAAGGTCTATTTGATCGACGAAGTGCACATGCTGTCGCGCCACAGCTTTAACGCCTTACTGAAAACACTCGAAGAGCCGCCTGCGCACGTTAAATTCCTGCTGGCGACCACCGATCCGCAGAAGCTGCCGGTGACTATCCTGTCGCGCTGTCTGCAATTCCATCTTAAAGCGTTGGATGTTGAACAAATTCGCCATCAGCTTGAGCATATCCTCAAAGAAGAGCATATCGCCCATGAGCCACGCGCGTTGCAACTGCTGGCCCGCGCCGCGGACGGCAGCCTGCGCGATGCGCTGAGTCTGACCGATCAGGCGATTGCCAGCGGCGATGGTCTGGTGTCGACCGACGCGGTCAGCACCATGCTCGGCACATTGGACGATAACCAGGCACTCTCGCTGGTTGAAGCGGTTGTCGCGGCTGACGGCGAACGCGTTATGACGTTGGTGAACGATGCCGCCGCACGGGGTATTGAATGGGAAGCGCTGCTGGTTGAGATGTCGGCTTTGCTGCATCGCATTGCTATGGTACAACTTTCGCCCGCTGCTCTCGGCAGCGATATGGCCGCCATTGAACAGCGTATGCGCGAACTGGCGCGAATCGTCCCGCCAACCGATATACAGCTTTACTATCAAACCCTATTAATTGGGCGCAAAGAACTGCCGTATGCACCAGACAGACGAATGGGTGTCGAAATGACGCTACTGCGTGCGCTGGCTTTTCATCCGCGCATGCCGCTGCCGGAGCCTGAAGTCCCACGCCAGTCGTTTGCCCCCGTCGCGCCCACTGCGGTGATGACCCCGACGCAGGTGCAGCAGCCTGCGCCAGCGCAACAGCAACAGAATGTGCCGCTCTCCGATGCCACCAGCCAGGTGCTGGCGGCGCGCAGCCAACTGCAACGCGCTCAGGGAGCAACCAAACCAAAAAAGAGTGAACCGGCAGCCGCTTCCCGCGCGCGGCCGGTGAATAATGCTGCGCTGGAAAGACTGGCTTCGGTGTCGGAACGTGTTCAGGCGCGTCCGGCCGTTTCTGCGCTGGAAAAAGCGCCAGCGAAGAAGGAAGCGTATCGCTGGAAAACGACCAATCCCGTAGCCGAAGTCAAAGAAGTCGTTGCCACGCCGAAAGCACTGAAAAAAGCTCTTGAGCATGAAAAAACGCCGGAACTGGCGGCAAAACTGGCGGCAGAAGCCATTGAGCGCGATCCCTGGGCTGCTCAGGTGAGCCAGCTTTCGCTGCCTAAACTGGTGGAGCAGGTGGCGCTTAATGCCTGGAAAGAAGAGAATGGCAACGTGGTTTGCCTGCACCTGCGTTCCACACAACGGCACCTTAATTCCAGCGGCGCGCAGCAAAAACTGGCCGAAGCATTGAGTACCTTAACGGGGTCAACGGTTGAATTGACCATCGTTGAAGATGATAATCCAGCGGTGCGCACGCCGCTGGAGTGGCGTCAGGCCATTTATGAAGAGAAACTCGCGCAGGCGCGTGAGTCGATTATTGCGGATAATAACATTCAGACGTTGCGTCGTTTTTTCGATGCAGACCTGGACGAAGAGAGTATTCGCCCCATTTGATCGTCAGCCTGATGGTTGGACGGTCGTCATCCCTTAACGTGATTGAGAGAGAAGCCTATGTTTGGTAAAGGCGGTCTGGGTAACCTGATGAAACAGGCCCAGCAGATGCAGGAAAAAATGCAGCAGATGCAGGAAGAAGTCGCCAAGCTGGAAGTGACCGGCGAATCTGGTGCGGGTCTGGTAAAAGTGACTATCAACGGCGCGCACAACTGCCGTCGCGTGGAGATCGATCCAAGCCTGCTGGAAGACGACAAAGAGATGCTGGAAGACCTGGTTGCTGCGGCATTCAACGACGCGGCGCGTCGCATTGAAGAGACGCAGAAAGAGAAGATGGCTTCTGTTTCTTCCGGAATGCAGCTGCCGCCTGGCTTTAAGATGCCGTTCTGATGCAAACCAGCCCGCTGTTAACTCAGCTTATGGAAGCACTGCGCTGTCTGCCGGGCGTTGGCCCGAAGTCTGCGCAGCGCATGGCGTTCACGCTACTTCAGCGCGATCGCAGCGGCGGGATGCGTCTGGCGCAGGCGTTAACGAAGGCGATGTCGGAAATCGGCCACTGTGCCGATTGCCGCACCTTCACAGAGCAGGACGTCTGTAACATCTGTTCGAACCCGCGTCGTCAGGAAAATGGTCAGATTTGCGTGGTGGAGAGTCCGGCGGACATCTATGCCATTGAGCAAACCGGCCAATTTTCTGGACGTTACTTCGTGCTGATGGGGCACCTGTCGCCGCTGGACGGTATTGGCCCTGATGATATCGGGCTGGATCGCCTTGAACAGCGACTGGCGTCTGAGCAAATCAACGAACTGATCCTCGCGACCAATCCCACGGTCGAAGGAGAGGCGACTGCCAACTATATTGCTGAGCTTTGCATGCAGTATGGCGTTGAAGCCAGCCGTATCGCCCATGGCGTACCGGTCGGCGGCGAGCTGGAAATGGTCGACGGCACCACGCTGTCGCACTCTCTGGCTGGGCGTCACAAGATTAAATTCTGAACAAACGGAGGCCGCGACGGCGGCTTCCGCTTGAAATCTTTCCCGCTTGTCCCCATTTCACCCTCAACGTGTTTTTACCATTGAAAATGGCATTGTTGAGGTAGATCTACATGAAAGGACAAGAAACTCGTGGTTTTCAGTCAGAAGTAAAACAGCTTCTGCACCTGATGATCCATTCTCTGTATTCCAATAAAGAAATCTTCCTGCGTGAGCTTATCTCTAACGCCTCAGATGCAGCAGACAAGCTGCGTTTCCGTGCACTGTCTAACCCGGATCTGTACGAGGGTGACGGTGAACTGCGCGTGCGTGTTTCCTTCGATAAAGATAAGCGTACGTTGACCATTGCTGATAACGGCGTGGGGATGAACCGCGATGACGTCATCGATCATCTGGGGACCATTGCGAAATCCGGTACCAAATCTTTCCTCGAATCCATGGGCTCCGATCAGGCGAAAGACAGTCAGTTGATCGGTCAGTTCGGAGTTGGCTTCTACTCGGCGTTTATCGTGGCTGATAAAGTGACCGTACGTACCCGCGCTGCGGGCGACAAGCCTGAGAACGGCGTGTTCTGGGAATCTGCGGGCGAAGGTGAATACACCGTTGCCGACATCACCAAAGACGATCGCGGCACCGAAATCACTTTGCATCTGCGCGAAGGCGAAGACGAGTTCCTTGATGACTGGCGCGTACGTTCCATCATCAGCAAATATTCCGACCATATAGCGCTGCCGGTCGAGATCGAAAAATCCGAAGAGAAAGACGGTGAGACCGTGGTTTCCTGGGAAAAGATCAACAAGGCGCAGGCGCTGTGGACCCGTAACAAGTCGGAAATCAAAGACGACGAGTACAACGAATTCTACAAGCATATTGCCCACGACTTCACTGACCCGCTGACCTGGAGCCACAACCGTGTGGAAGGTAAGCAGGAATACACCAGCCTGTTGTACATTCCGTCGCAGGCGCCGTGGGATATGTGGAACCGCGATCACAAGCATGGTCTGAAACTGTACGTTCAGCGTGTGTTCATCATGGACGACGCCGAGCAGTTTATGCCGAACTATCTGCGCTTTGTGCGCGGCCTGATAGATTCCAACGATCTGCCGCTGAACGTTTCCCGCGAGATCCTGCAGGACAGCACCGTCACCCGTAACCTGCGCAGCGCGCTGACCAAACGCGTGTTGCAGATGCTGGAAAAACTGGCGAAAGATGACGCCGAAAAATACCAGACCTTCTGGAAACAGTTCGGCCTGGTGCTGAAAGAAGGTCCGGCGGAAGACCACGCCAATCAGGAAACTATCGCTAAGCTGATGCGCTTCGCGTCTACGCACACAGACTCCTCCGCACAGACCGTGTCGCTGGAAGACTATATCTCCCGCATGAAAGAAGGGCAGGAGAAGATCTACTACATCACTGCCGACAGCTATGCGGCGGCGAAGAGCAGCCCGCACCTGGAACTGCTGCGTAAGAAAGGCATTGAAGTCCTGCTGCTTTCTGACCGCATCGATGAGTGGATGATGAACTACCTGACCGAGTTCGACGGCAAGCCGTTCCAGTCCGTTGCGAAAGCCGACGAGTCCATCGATAAACTGGCGGATGAAGTGGACGAGAGCGCGAAAGAAGCGGAAAAAGCGCTGACGCCGTTCGTTGAACGCGTGAAAACCTTGCTGGGCGATCGCGTCAAAGAAGTGCGTCTGACCCACCGTCTGACTGACACGCCGGCCATCGTCACCACCGATGCGGACGAAATGAGCACCCAGATGGCGAAGCTGTTCGCTGCTGCAGGTCAGACCGTACCGGACGTGAAATATATCTTTGAACTCAACCCGGACCACGTGCTGGTAAAACGCACGGCGGATACCCAGGACGAAACGCAGTTTAAAGAGTGGGTTGAACTGCTGCTGGATCAGGCTCTCTTCGCCGAACGCGGCACGCTGGAAGATCCTAACCAGTTCATCCGTCGTATGAACCAGCTGCTGGTGTCCTGATCGTCATCATCTAATGCCGGATGGCGCTAACGCTTATCCGGCCTACGATTAAAAAGATATTGTAGGCCGGATGAGGTGTTTACACCGCCATCCGGCAATTTCACTCCTTATTTTCAATTTTCCCTCCATTAACCGTTTCAGCGTCGGGCGTCTTCCTTGAGCCAATTGCGTGATGGTGGTATCGTTTAGCGCTTTTTAAAAAATATCGACAACCTTTAAGGGGATTTTCGTAATGCGTATCATTCTGCTTGGCGCTCCGGGCGCGGGTAAAGGAACTCAGGCTCAGTTCATCATGGAGAAGTATGGTATTCCGCAAATCTCCACCGGTGATATGCTGCGTGCCGCCGTGAAATCTGGCTCCGAGCTGGGCAAACAAGCGAAAGACATCATGGACGCCGGTAAGCTGGTGACTGATGAGCTGGTGATCGCGCTGGTAAAAGAGCGTATTGCTCAGGAAGACTGCCGTAATGGTTTCCTGCTGGATGGCTTCCCGCGTACTATTCCGCAGGCTGACGCCATGAAAGAAGCAGGTATCAACGTGGACTACGTTCTGGAGTTTGACGTACCTGACGAGCTGATCGTTGACCGTATCGTGGGCCGTCGCGTACACGCTGCTTCTGGCCGCGTTTACCACATCAAATTCAACCCGCCTAAGGTTGAAGGTAAAGACGACGTGACTGGCGAAGAACTGACTACCCGTAAAGACGATCAGGAAGAGACGGTGCGTAAGCGCCTGGTGGAATACCATCAGATGACCGCGCCGCTGATCGGCTACTACTCTAAAGAAGCGCAGGCGGGTAACACCAAATACGCGAAAGTTGATGGCACTCAGGCCGTGGCTGACGTGCGCGCAGCGCTGGAAAAAATCCTCGGTTAAGTTTTAGCGCAGTCAATGCCGGATGGCGGTGTAAACACCTTATCCGGCCTATGATTTTTTTGTAGGCCAGATAAGCGCAGCGCCATCAGGCAAATTCATGTCTTACCTCTCGCAGCAATTAGTTCTTCTTCATCACTTTTCCGCTACAATTATCAACAATTTGAATCGATAAGAGGCGGTAATGCGTCAGACGAAAACCGGTATCCTGCTGGCAAACCTCGGCACCCCCGATGCCCCCACTCCTGAAGCTGTTAAACGCTACCTGCGCCAGTTTTTAAGCGATCAACGTGTAGTCGATACTTCCCGCCTGCTGTGGTGGCCGTTGCTGCGTGGGGTGATCCTGCCGCTGCGTGCGCCACGCGTGGCAAAGCTGTACCAGTCAATCTGGATGGAAGACGGTTCGCCGCTGATGGTCTACAGCAAGGCACAACAGCAGGCGCTGGCACAACGCCTGCCCAATACGCCTGTTGCGTTGGGCATGAGCTATGGTTCGCCTTCGCTTGAGTGCGCAGTCGACGAACTGTTGGCAAGTGGCGTTGAACACATTGTCGTGTTACCGCTGTACCCGCAATATTCCTGTTCGACGGTGGCGGCGGTGTGGGATGAGCTCGCGCGCATCCTGGCGCGTAAACGCAGTATTCCCGGCGTCTCTTTTATTCGTGATTACGCCGATGACAGTGCCTATATTGACGCGCTGGCAAAAAGTGCCCGTGACTCCTTCGCCAAACACGGCGAACCCGATTTACTGCTGCTCTCCTACCATGGGATTCCACAACGTTACGCCGACGAAGGCGATGACTACCCTCAGCGCTGTCGCGATACGACACGTGAGCTGGTCTCTGCGCTTGGCCTGCCGCCGGAAAAAGTGATGATGACCTTCCAGTCGCGTTTTGGTCGCGAACCGTGGCTGACGCCGTATACCGACGAAACGTTAAAAATGCTGGCGGAGAAAGGGACCCGACATATCCAGGTTATGTGTCCGGGCTTTGCGGCAGATTGCCTTGAAACGCTGGAAGAGATCGCGGTGCAAAACCGGGAGATTTTCCTCGAGGCTGGCGGCCAGCAATATGAGTATATTCCGGCGCTGAATGCCGCACCGGAACATATTGAAATGATGGTCAAACTGACCGCTGCCTATCGTTAAAGTTGTGCTTTGAAGTAACGCGCGCCCTCCCGCAACGCATCGTCGGCGGTTTTCATCATCCGCGAGTAGTGCAGGAAGGCGTGCAGCGTGCCGGGGTACATTTTGTACTGGCAGGGCTGCTGATGCGTCTGTAACGTCTGAAATAATAAGCGGCTGTCGTCAATCAACGGATCGAACTCCGCGCCGGCGATAAAACATGGCGGCACGTCGCGCGTCAGGTCGTTATTGAATAAGCAATAATACGGCGACTCGCGATCGTCGGCGCTACGCAGGTACGCGTTTTCGTACATCTGCAGATCCTCCCGCGATAAACCATCCCATGCTCCGCCCATCAGCCGTCGGCTGGGCGAATCCTGCAGGCCGTAAAGTCCATACCACAGCAGTACGCCTGCGACTTTGCCGCAGGCAATCTGTTTGTCCCGCAGCCACAACGCGCTGGCAAGCGCCAGCATCGCGCCAGCGGAATCACCGGCAAAACCAATATGATCCACATTCAGAGAATAGTCGCCCGCGTGCTGGTGATAATACTGACAGACGGCGACAATCTCCTCGATGGCTTGCGGGAAACGAGCCTCCGGCGAGAGCGAATAGTCGATGCCAATTACCGTGCACTGCGTGTAAAGCGCCAGTAAGCGCATAATGCGATCGTGAGTATCCAGATTACCAAGAATGAAACCGCCGCCGTGCAGATAATACATCGTGGCCCGGCTATGGGGTTGCGGAGAATAAATTCGCGTGGCAACGGGGCCGCGCGCGGTAGAAATGACGCATTCCCGGGTGTTCATCTGCGGGGCATCGGCATTCCACAATTGTCGTTCGTGGATATAGTGTTGGCGTTGGGCCACGATGTCATCGGCGGCGGGCCAGGGCGGCAGATCGTCGCGATGAAAATTCACCACGGTTTTCATTTCGTCTGAAATTCTGTCGAGTACGGGGATCTTATTTTCCGGCTTCATAAACGCTCCTTGTGAAGGTGATTTATTGTAGAAATTACCCCCGTATAAACTGCGATCCCACCGTCCGATATTGAAACTCAGCGCCGCATCGCATGCAAAGCAGGGAATGTGCTACCATGCACCGCTCAGCTAATCACCCGTAAAATCGACCATGAAATTTCCCGGTAAACGTAAATCCAAACACTATTTTCCTGTCAGCGCGCGCGATCCATTGCTGCAACAGATTCAGCCTGAAAATGAAACCAGCGCAGCCTGGGTGGTGGGTATCGACCAGACGCTGGTAGATATTGAAGCCAAAGTTGATGATGACTTTGTAAAACGTTATGGATTAAGCGCCGGGCACTCTCTGGTGATTGCAGACGATATCGCCGAAGCGCTCTACCAGGAGCTGGTACGTGACAATTTGATCACCCATCAGTTTGCCGGTGGGACTATCGGTAACACGATGCACAACTACTCCGTGCTGGCGGATGACCGCTCGGTACTGTTGGGTGTGATGTGCAGCAATATCGAGATTGGTAGCTACGCGTACCGTTATTTATGTAATACCTCCAGCCGTACCGATCTGAACTACCTGCAGGGTGTTAATGGACCGATTGGCCGCTGCTTTACGCTGATTGGCGAATCCGGTGAGCGCACGTTCGCTATCAGCCCCGGACATATGAATAAGCTGCGGGCGGATAGCATCCCCGAGGCAGTTATTGCCGGGGCCTCCGCGCTGGTGCTGACCTCCTATCTGGTGCGTTGCGAACCGGGCGAGCCGATGCCGGAAGCGACCATGAAGGCGATCGAATATGCCAAAAAACACAATGTGCCGGTGGTTCTGACGCTGGGTACCAAATTCGTTATTGCCGATAACCCGCAGTGGTGGCAGGCATTCCTGAAAGAGCATGTCTCTATTCTGGCGATGAATGAAGAAGAGGCCGAAGCGCTGACCGGCGAGAGCGATCCGCTGCTGGCCTCCGACAAAGCGCTGGATTGGGTGGATCTGGTGCTGTGCACTGCGGGTCCGGCGGGTCTGTATATGGCGGGCTTTACGGAAGAAGAAGCCAAACGTAAAACTCAACATCCGCTGCTGCCGGGGGCTATTGCCGAATTCAACCAGTACGAATTCAGCCGCGCCATGCGCCATAAAGACTGTACTAATCCGCTACGCGTGTATTCGCACATCGCACCGTATATGGGCGGGCCTGAAAAGATCATGAACACCAACGGCGCTGGCGACGGTGCGCTGGCGGCATTGCTGCATGATATTACCGCCAACAGCTACCACCGCAGCAACGTGCCTAACTCCAGCAAGCACAAGTTCACCTGGCTGACCTATTCATCGTTAGCCCAGGTGTGTAAATATGCTAATCGCGTGAGTTATCAGGTGCTGAATCAACATTCACCACGCCTGACGCGCGGTTTGCCAGAACGTGAAGATAGTCTCGAAGAGTCGTACTGGGACCGCTGAGTTCTTGCCGGATGGCGTAGCGCCATCCGGCACGTAATATTAACTGGCAGTAGCAACGTCACCGGCAGGTGGCGTTTCAATCAGCTCCAGCATAGTGCGGGCGATTTCACGCTCGCCCATGACGACCTGATTGGCACCGCGGTCGGTAATATATTCCACTTCATCGTCATAATGCGCGCGGGCGATAATCTCAATCGACGGGCACTTTTCGCGAGCGGAAGCGACGATTTCACCGGCTTCATAGCCATTTGGAATCGTCAGTAGCAGCCAGCGTGCGCAATCCAGATGCGCCAGATTCATAATCTCTTCGTTGGCGGCATTTCCCAGCACCGCGCGGATCCCGCGCTCACGCAGTTCATCCACCCGCGTACGTGAGGTTTCGATAACCACCAGCGGAATCCCGGCAGCCATCAATTTTTCACCCAGCAGACTGCCGACGCGGCCAAAGCCTACCAGCAGGGCGTGATTGCAGATATCCACCGGAATTTGTTTCTCTTCTTCGATGGCTTCTTCCAGCGTCTGTTCTTCCAGCGTTTCGGTTTTCGCGAGATATTTTTCTAACACCGCGAACAGTACCGGATTGAGCATAATGGACAGAATAGCCCCCGCCAGCACCAGATTTTGCCCGGCCTGCGGTAGCAGGTTTAGCGCCATTCCCAGACCCGCCAGGATGAAGGCAAACTCACCAATCTGCGCCAGGCTGGTGGCAATGGTGAGCGCTGTACGTTGGGAGTGACCAAACAGGCGCACGAGGAAATAGGCGGCAACGGATTTACCAAAGACGATAATCGCCAGCGTACCCAGTACCGCCAGCGGCTGCTGGATCAAAATTAACGGATCAAACAGCATACCAACAGATACAAAGAACAATACGGCGAACGCATCGCGCAGCGGCAGGGTGTCATGCGCCGCACGGTGGCTCAGTTCGGATTCATTCAGCACCATGCCAGCAAAGAACGCGCCCAGAGCAAAGGAGACATCGAATAATTCCACTGCGCCAAACGCGATACCTAATGCCAGGGCAAGGACTGACAGAGTAAACAGCTCTCGTGAACCGGTGGCGGCGCTACGCGCCATGATCCACGGCACCAGGCGACGGCCAACCAGCATCATAATGGCGATAAACGCCACCACTTTACCGATGGTAATGCCCATATCGACGGCCAGCGAGGCAAAGCCGACATCTTCTTTTTCCAGCATTCCGGCGACGGCGGGCAGGAGAACCAGCGTCAGCACCATCATCAGATCTTCAACAATCAGCCAGCCTATAGCGATTTGCCCGCGCTGGCTGTCAATAAGCTGCCGTTCTTCAAGCGCACGCAGTAGCACTACGGTACTGGCGGTTGAAAGACACAGTCCAAAGACGATACCCACCATTAGCGACCAGCCCATCACCGCTGAAAGCGCCATACCCAGTAGCGTCGCCACAGCTATCTGGGCAATCGCGCCGGGAATGGCGATGGACTTTACCGCCATCAAATCCTTCAAGGAAAAGTGCAGCCCCACGCCGAACATCAGCAGGATTACGCCAAGCTCCGCCAGTTCAGGCGCGAGTTTGGTATCAGCAACAAAACCAGGTGTAAATGGACCGGCCAGAACGCCCGCTAACAGATATCCCACCAGAGGAGAAATACGTAGTTTATTGGCAATCATGCCTAATATAAAAGCGAGCACAAGGCCGCCGACAATGGTGGTGATAAGCGGGGTGGCGTGATGCATTCCGTCTCCTTTGGTTGCTGTGATGATCCTGAAAACCTAAATTCCGAGTAATAGTTTATGACAATTTTAATGTTTATGTTTATGAATAATTATTGAATTTTGATGAAAACGGGATTTTAGGCGTAAAAAAGCACGGATCGGAAAACTACAGGGGTATGCGGGGAGTAAAGGCTGATGGTCTCTGTAACTGAAGACGGCCAAAGTTTACTTTTGGCCGTCAGAAAATCAGGCTTTATGTCGGTTATCAGGTAAGAATATAGTGAGTATCCCCAGAAGTGGCAGGAAAGCACATATTTTATAGACCAAATCAATACTGGTATGGTCAGCAATCAGCCCTAATACCGCGGCTCCCAAGCCGCCCATGCCAAAGGCAAACCCGAAAAATAGCCCAGAAACCATGCCGATACGACCCGGAAGCAGCTCCTGTGCATAGACCAGAATGGCAGAAAAGGCAGATGCGAGGATAAAACCAATGATCACGGTTAAAATCCCGGTCCATTCCAGCGTTGCATAGGGTAAAACAAGGGTAAATGGCGCTACACCGAGGATAGAGCCCCAAATAACATATTTTCTGCCAATCTTATCACCTAACGGTCCACCAATTACGGTCCCGGCCGCAACGGCAAACAGGAAGGCAAACAGGTGAAACTGGGCGTTTTGTACCGATAATCCGAATTTTTGCATCAGATAAAAGGTGTAATAGCTGCTGATACTCGCCATATAGAAGTATTTGGAGAAAATCAGCACCAGCAGAATGCTAACCGCCAGTACCACTTTATTACGCGGTAATGGATTAACGATCGTGACTTTCGGTTTTCCTTTGCTCATCCGATGCTGCGCGGCATACCAACGACTGATTTGTGCCAGAACCACAATCGCTAATAACGCGGCCAGAACAAACCAGGCCACATTACCTTTACCATATGGCGCGATGATGACAGCCGCCAGCAAGGGCCCGAGAGAGCTGCCGAAGTTGCCGCCAACCTGGAAAATTGACTGGGCGAGGCCATGACGACCGCCGGAAGCCATACGCGCCACGCGGGATGACTCTGGGTGAAACACCGATGAGCCCGTACCGACCAGCGCCGCCGCGAGTAATACCATATGGAAACTGCCTGCCATGGCCAGCAGCACTAGCCCGCTTAGCGTGAAGCACATACCAATGGGCAGCGACCACGGCATCGGATATTTGTCCGTCCAGTAGCCGACAACCGGCTGAAGCAGCGAGGAGGCGAGCTGGAAGGTTAGCGTAATCATCCCGATCTGCATAAACGTCAGCGAGAACTCTGACTGCAATAGCGGATAAATCGCCAGGATCAGCGACTGGATCATATCGTTTAGCAGATGAGAGAGACTGATCGCCCCTAAAATGCCAAATGAGGTGCGCGCTTTAGCAACCGACGCTGACGCGCCAGCCACTGGCGGGGTTGGTTCACTTATTGCCATAGAAAGTCACTTCTGTTTGGGTTGCGATTATGAGGGTAGTCTATTTTGTTATTATTACCTGACTAACATACCTGCGGAAGGTGTTTGAAGGAAGTCTCATTTCTGAAAACATTTTCGACTATTATTTCATATCATTGTAATTTCAGTCGTTGATTTTGGCTCAGGGAGAGAAATATGAAGTTTTTAAAACGGGGCGTGGCGCTGGCGTTATTCGCCGCATTTGCGCTGGCAGCTCAGCCTGCGCAGGCGTACGAAAAAGATAAAACCTACAAAATTACCATTCTGCATACCAACGATCATCACGGTCACTTCTGGCGCAGCGAATATGGGGAATATGGGCTGGCGGCGCAAAAAACGCTGGTGGATGGTATTCGTAAAGAGGTGGCGGAAGAAGGGGGAAGCGTACTGCTGCTTTCCGGCGGCGATATTAACACCGGCGTCCCAGAATCCGATCTTCAGGATGCGGAACCTGATTTTCGCGGCATGAACCTGATTGGCTATGACGCGATGGCGGTTGGCAATCACGAATTTGATAACCCGCTAACCGTGCTGCGCCAGCAGGAAAAATGGTCCAAATTCCCGTTTCTCTCAGCCAATATCTACCAGAAAAGCACGGGCGAACGTTTATTCAAGCCGTGGGCCATCTTTAAGCGTCAGGATTTAAAAATTGCCGTACTTGGTTTAACCACTGACGATACGGCGAAAATTGGTAATCCGGAGTTCTTTACCGATATCGAATTCCGTAAACCTGCCGATGAAGCCAAACTGGTCATCCAGGAACTGAATATGGGTGAAAAGCCAGACATCATTATTGCGACCACCCATATGGGTCATTATGACAACGGCAATCACGGCTCGAACGCGCCTGGCGACGTAGAAATGGCGCGTAGCCTGCCGGCGGGTTCGCTGGCGATGATTGTGGGTGGTCACTCACAGGATCCGGTGTGTATGGCCTCGGAAAACAAGAAGCAGGTTGATTACGTACCGGGTACGCCGTGCGCGCCAGATAAGCAAAATGGCATCTGGATTGTGCAAGCGCATGAGTGGGGGAAATACGTGGGCCGGGCGGACTTTGAGTTCCGTAACGGCGAAATGAAAATGGTTAACTACCAGCTTATCCCCGTCAACCTGAAGAAAAAAGTGACCTGGGACAACGGGAAAAGTGAGCGCGTACTCTACACCCCGGAAATTGCTGAGAATCAGCAAATGCTCTCGCTGCTGACGCCATTCCAGAATAAAGGTAAAGCGCAACTGGACGTGAAGATTGGCAGCGTCAATGCGCGCCTCGAAGGTGACCGTAGCAAAGTTCGTTTTGTACAGACCAATATGGGGCACCTGCTGTTGGCTGCGCAAATGGCGCGGACCAGCGCTGACTTTGGCGTGATGAGCGGTGGCGGTATTCGTGATTCCATTGAAGGCGGCGATATTACCTATAAGAGCGTGCTGAAGGTGCAGCCGTTCGGCAATATTGTGGTGTATGCCGACATGAGCGGGAAAGAGGTGATTGACTATCTGACCGCCGTGGCGCAAATGAAGCCGGACTCCGGGGCCTATCCGCAGTTTGCCAACGTCAGCTTTGTGGCGAAAGACGGTAAACTTAACGATCTGAAAATCAAAGGCGAACCGGTTGACCCGTCTAAAACCTATCGTATGGCAACGCTGAGTTTCAATGCCACCGGCGGCGATGGCTATCCGCGAATTGATAACAAGCCAGGTTATGTGAATACCGGGTTTATCGATGCGGAAGTGCTGAAAGAGTACGTGCAGAAAAACTCACCGTTGGATGCCAGTGCGTATGAGCCGAAGGGCGAGGTGAGCTGGCAGTAACAGGGCGAAGTGCCGGATGGCGGTGCTGGCACCCTATCCGGCCTGCTGACTGTAAGAGTCTTCGGTTGTAGGCCTTAAAGCTGCGCGCCATCAGGCATTCATTCTACAACCGCTTAATCACGGCGTGCGATGTCGGCGAATTTCGCATCCAGAATTTTCGCCAGATCGCCCGCTGCCAGTTCGATATCCAGCCCGCGTTTGCCACCGGATACATAAATGGTGTCAAACGTCTGGGCGGGGGCGTCAATTAGCGTCGGCAATCTTTTTTTCTGTCCCAGCGGGCTGATACCGCCCACCAGATACCCCGTAGTTCGCTGTGCAACCAGCGGATCGGCCATATCGACCTTTTTGGCCCCTAACGCTTTGGCGACTTTTTTAAGATCCAATTGACCCGCCACCGGCGTGACGGCAACGGCCAGCTGCTTCATATCGCCATTCACGGCAACCAGCAGCGTTTTATAAACCTGGTCCGCATTCAGACCTAACTTGCGCACCACTTCATCACCAAAGTTTGTTTCGGACGGATCGTGATCGTAGGTGTGGATCTGGAAAGAAATTTTGTTTTTTTCGAGTAATTTAACGGCGGGTGTCATAGCAATTTTTCCTGGCCCAGACAAAATACGACACAAGCATACGCCTGATGGCGGTCTAAAAAATAGTACCATCTTGCGCAATAGTATTGGCAGGATGATGACTTTGAGCGACAATCGACCTACACCGATGCTTTAAGCATCGGGATTATAATAATGATGAAATTCCTCTTTGACGGGCCAATAGAAATATTGGCCATTTTTTTACCGTAACATCTCCGGCAAATTACCTTCTCCGTACAGATGCAGTGCGCCTACGGCCACCACATAATGGCCAGCTGGCATCGCCCTGAGTCGATCGCGCCAGGCTACATTGCGCTGATGCATCAAGACGTCATATAACGACTGGCTGAAAGTATTAGGAAGCGTCAATTCGCTATCGCGCGGCGGCGTTTTAAGCCACCAGCCCATCATTTGCTGTAGCAACCTGGCGTTGGTATGCCAGTGCGTCAGGGTATCATCCAGAAGAGCCTGACCATTATCGGGTAACTGACATAGCAGCTCGATTTGACTGGATGAACCTTCCAGCTCGATCACCGGTTTGTGTGCTTGTTTTGCCGCTTTCAGCAGTTGGTAATCAATCCCGTATTCCGCCCGCAACCCCAGCTGTTGTGCCTGTGTCGCCTGTAATACCATGGCTATTTGCCACAAAGGTTGTGTTGATAACAGGGAAGGGGAAATGCCCAATTCGTTGGTGACTTTACGCAGATTATCTAATTGCTCTTCACTGATGCGTTCTTCCAGGGCGGCAAAGGTCGGAAGATTAGCAAATGGCGCGTCATCGCCGGAAACATCGGCTTCGACAATCAGCGCATCAGCACGGTTGAGCTTTTTGAGTAATTTGGCAGGCAGAGGCGCCATATCGCGGCTACCCATGTGAATACTGCCAATCAGATGAAAATGGCGGTTGCCGGGTAAAGAGATATCAATGGCGGGCCAGGTATAGTGGTTGCCGCGCAGTGCAGACCATAATGTTTTTACCCGGTACAACAAATCCATACGACCTCCCTAAGTGGACTTCCATGCTAGCGCGTGGTCCGGGAAGGTGCAATGCGTGAATTGCCGGATAGCGCGGTTGATAGCGCCATCCGGCAAAGGCTTACTCTTTCGGTTTGAAGCGCAGCAGACGGTTAGCGTTGCTTACCACGGTAATGGAGGAGAGCGCCATCGCCGCGCCGGCAACCACCGGGTTGAGCAGCGTTCCGGTGAACGGCCACAGGATCCCGGCAGCAACGGGGATACCGATGCTGTTATAGATAAACGCGCCGAGCAGGTTCTGCTTCATATTGCGCAGCGTTGCCCGTGAGATAGACAGCGCATCCGCAACGCCCATCAGGCTATGACGCATCAGCGTAATCGCGGCGGTTTCAATCGCCACATCGCTGCCGCCACCCATGGCAATCCCTACATCGGCCTGCGCCAGCGCAGGCGCATCGTTGATACCGTCACCAACCATGGCAACCTGACGTCCCTGGCTTTGCAGACGCTTAATCGCCTCGGCTTTACCGTCCGGGAGAACGCCCGCAATCACCTCATCAATACCTGCTTCTTTAGCAATGGCGTTAGCCGTGGTCGGGTTATCACCGGTGAGCATTACCAGACGATACCCGGCGCGGTGCAGGCGCTGCAGGGCCGCCACGCTGTCACTACGCAATGGATCGCGCACTGCTAACAGGGCCGCGGCTTTACCGTCAATCGCCAGCAGGACTGGAGTTGTCCCTTGAGAGGCTTGAGCGGTAATCTCAGCTTCCATTTGAGCGGTATCTACCTGCTGTTCATTGAGCAGCGCCTGGTTTCCCAGCAACAGCGTATGGCCTTCCGTTTCACCACTGACGCCCAAACCGCGCAGCGTACGGAACCCGTTGACCTGCGGCAGCGTGACATCACCGGCTTTGTCCAGAATCGCCCTGGCCAGCGGGTGGCTGGAACCCTGTTCAAGGGCCGCAGCCAGACGAATCGCCAGCGCTTCATCGGTATTGCCAAACGTTTTGATGGCGACAACCTGTGGCTTACCTTCAGTCAGCGTCCCGGTTTTATCAAATACGACGGTATCAAGCGTGCTGGCGCGCTGCAGCGCATCGGCATCGCGTACCAGTACCCCGAACTCAGCGGCGCGACCAACACCGGAAATAATCGACATCGGCGTCGCCAGGCCCAGTGCACAAGGGCAAGCAATAATCAGAACAGTGGTGGCAATCACCAGCGTATAGACAATTTGTGGCGCCGGTCCGAAGAAATACCAGATAGCTGCGCTAACCAGCGCAATAACGACCACCACCGGAACGAATACCGAGGAGATGCGGTCAGCCAGTTTGCCAATCTCCGGTTTACTGCTTTGCGCCTGGCGCACCATGCGAATAATGCGCGACAGCGTGGTATGGCTGCCTACGGCGCTGGCGCGGAACAGCACGCTGCCGTCCTGTACGACCGTACCGGCGTGGACACTATCGCCTTCGCCTTTTTGTTGCGGAATCGGCTCCCCGGTTAGCATGGCTTCATCCAGCCAGGCTTCGCCCTGAGTGATTTCGCCATCGACCGGAACGCGGTCGCCGGTGGTCAGGCGCAGCAACATTCCTGCCTGAACATCTGCCAGCGGCACATTTTTTTCACCTTCATCGGTGACGACGCGTGCGGTTGGTGGCGTCAGATCGAGCAGTTTTTCCAGCGCTTTGGACGAGCGTTGGCGAGCCCGCGCTTCCAGCATATGTCCGAGGTTAATCAAACCGATAATCATCGCGCTGGCTTCATAATAAAGGTGTCGTGCTTCCATTGGGAACCATTGCGGCCAGAGGTTGACGCTCATGGAATAGAGCCATGCCACCCCCGTACCCAGCGCCACCAGCGTATCCATGGTCGCGGTGCCATTCATCAGGCTTTTCCACGCATTGCGGTAAAAGTGACCGCCCGCGAAAACCATCACGGCAAGCGTTGCCAGACCAATCGCCAGCCAGAGGCTACGGTTGTCGTCACTCACCATCATGTTATCGCCAATCATTCCCCACACCATGACCGGTATACCCAGCAGCAGCGCGACGGCTGCCTGCCAGCGAAAACGTTTCATGGTCGCGACGGCGGTTTCCTGCTGGCGCTCGCGGCGCTTCGCATCATCTTCTATGGCTTCAGCACCGTAGCCCGCTTTTTCTACCGCCTGCACTAAATCTGCGGCGGACGCACTGCCCATTACCAGCGCAGTGCGTTCCGCCAGGTTTACCCGTGCCTGAGTGACGCCCGGTACGCTTTGCAGGGCATTTTGTACGCGGGTTACACAGCTGGCGCAGCTCATGCCGTTTAACAGCAACTGTTGGCTGTCATCATCAGCCGTAGCTGCCGGAAGCTCGGAAGGGACCGCTGCCAGTGCTTCCGACGGGATTGATGACTCCGTCAGCGGTTTAGCCTTTGGGTGGCTTAACTCCGCGCCGTAACCGGCTTGTTTGATGGTTTCAATCAGTGCTTCAGCACTGGCGCTCCCGGTGATGTGCGCTTCAGTCACGGTGACATCCGCTTGTTCAACGTCCGGGCGTTGTTCCAGACTCTCTTTAACGCGTTTTACGCAGTGACCACAGGACAGGCCGTCCAGGGTTAGATCGATTGTTTGAGACATAACCAACTCCTTTATTGCAGGATTTACTGACTGTGATAAAGGGTAAACCTTCCATCTGGGGGAAGGTCAAGCCCGGAATCCGCATTTGTATATGGGATCTCAAGCCATTCACCGTGCTGATGAATGTTTCTTGATTTTTATCAAATAATTGTCGCTGTTTTCTTCTGGTTAGCTGACTGTATTTTGACACCTCTAAATATGCTGAATGTATTTCTCTTCAGATGGCCTTTTAAATGTGATGAAGGTCTCTTTATTTAGCTTAAAGTATTAGTAAGCATAATGATTTAATAAATGTAATTAATTTTTGTATAAGTCGATTTAATGGCTTCATTTGTTGACAATTAAAGGCGCGATTTTGTACTCTGAAACTGAACTCAAACCGATTATCTGGCAATTTGACTATTCTGTAACAATTAAGCTGGAGGCTTTATGTCTACAAAGTTATGGGGCGGGCGTTTTGATATGCCAACAAATAAATTAGTTGAATCCTATAATGCAACTATTATGTTGGAGCAACGGTTATGCCCTTTTGATATTAAGGGAAGTATTGCTCATGCCACCATGTTGGGGCGTCAGGGGATTATTACGCAAGATGAAGCAAATGCCATTATTGGCGGATTAACACAGGTAAATAAAGAAATTGAAGCAGGTCAATTCATTTTCGATACTGTCGATGAAGATATTCATATGGCTATTGAAAGAAGAATGACTGAAATCATTGGCCCTGTCGGGGGGAAACTACATACCGGTCGCAGCCGTAATGATCAGACCACCGTAGATTCTAAAATGCATATGCGAGCCACTATTCGCGAAATTCAACAGGACATTGTTAATCTACAAGAAATTATAGTAAATAAAGCAGAAAATAATATTGATGCGATAATGCCGGGCTACACGCATTTACAAACCGGTCAGCCCATTCTTTTATCGCACTGGATTATGGCTTATTACTGGATGTTACGTCGTGACTGGACTCGATTTGAAGACCTGTATCACCGTATGGGAGAATGTCCTTTAGGCGCGGCAGCTCTCGCAGGAACGACTTTTCCTATTGACCGTGACTTCACTGCCCGTGAGCTTGGTTTTGATAAGCCGACTGAAAACAGTATTGATTCTGTCAGCGATCGTGATCATATGGTTGAATTCACCGCAGCTGCAGCGATGTGCTTTATGCACCTAACTCGTCTTTCAGAGGAACTGGTTTTATTCTCCAGCCAGGATTTTAAATTTATAGAGCTTTCTGATGATTTTTGTACGGGCTCCAGCATTATGCCGCAAAAGAAAAACCCCGATGTAGCTGAAAAAATGCGCGGAAAGGGGGGGCGTATGTACGGAAATCTAATGGCCATGCTGACTATCATGAAAGGAATACCGCTCGCTTATAATACGGATATGAGCGAGGATAAAGAGCAGGTCTATGATTCAATGGATACGTTACAGGCCAGTCTGAAAATTATGGCCCCGATGCTCGATAAAATGGTCATTCTTGCAGAGAATACCCGTGGCGCGGCGGCCAGAGGGTTCTCGAATGCGACTGATATGGCAGATTACCTTGTGCGTAAAGGTATTCCTTTCAGAGAGGCGCACCATGTAGTAGGTAGTGCGGTTAATTACTGTATTAAGCATAAAAAAATGTTAGAAGAACTTTCTATGGATGAGTTCCGCTCATTTGATAATAAAATTGAAAATGACATCTATGAGAATATTTCTTTGGAGGCATGTATTAAAGCCAGAATGTCCTATGGTGGAACCGGACCGGATGCTGTTAGAAAACAGATTGATATAGCCAGAAAATATTTAAAATAATTCTGAATATAATAATCAATATCTCCCGGATGCAATGTCCGGGAGCTTCTTTAAGGTGAAAAAAATGGACGTTTTATTCTTTATACAATTATTTATTGTACTCGCCTGTATTGGAATTGGCGGAAGGTATGGCAGAATGGGACTTGGTGCTGGTGGGGGATTAGGGGTCGCAATACTCGTTTTGGGTTTTGGGCTCAAACCCTCCTCACCATCCATTACGGCAATGTTAATTATTATTTGTGTTATTGGCGCTGTTAGTATATTGCAGGCTGCTGGTGGGTTAGATTATCTGGTCAGAGTAGCTGAAAAGTTACTTCGTAAAAAACCGCAGGCGATTACGTTTTTTGCGCCAATATTAACGTCGGTATTTACGTTATTCTGCGGAACCACTTATGTTGCATTTTCCCTGTATCCTGTTATCGCAGAGGTTGCCGCTGAAGCCAAAGTCCGTCCCGAACGAGCATTATCCGCAACGGTCATCGCGGCCAGCGTCGCGGTTGCTGCCAGCCCAATGAGCGCGGCAACCGCCGGGATGCTGGCTATCCTGCATGAATATGCTGGGATCACACTGGGACAAATATTATCCATCGCCCTCCCTTCATTTTTTATGGCGGCAATCGTCACCAGCTTTTCAGTCTACAAGCGTGGGAAAGAGCTGGAAGACGATCCTGAATTTCAGCGGCGTGTTGCAGCTGGTGAGTATGAGTTCATGCATTCCGAGCAGAAAAAGGAATATGTTGCGTCACCTGGCGCCAAAAAAGGTGTGGCCATCTTTGCAATCGGGGTTGTGCTGGTACTCATTTTGGGATCTTTTACAGAACTACTTCCTTCCTGGGATGGAAAGCGACTTTCAACCCCAATGGTTATTCAGATGATCATGCTAACCGCTGCATTATTCATCATGATTGTCGGCAGGGTTCCCAGCAGTACTCTGAATAGTGGGTCGGTATTTCGTGCCGGTTTGATGGGGGTCGTGGCAATACTCGGTGTGTCCTGGATGACAGCAACTTTTTTTGATGCTTACCAGTCAGAACTGATCAACGTTTTTGGCGGTCTCGTGAATGGGGCGCCAATGCTGTTTGGTATTGTGGTATTCCTGTTCTCCCTGGTCATCATGAGTCCGGCTGCGACGGTAGCGGCAATCATGCCCTTAGGCGTCACGCTGGGTATTCCCGCTCCGTATCTCATCGCTATATTTGCCTGTACCTGCGGTGATTTTATTATCCCTGGGGCGAATCAGATTGGTTGCGTGGCGTTTGACAGAACGGGTACAACCAAAATTGGACGTTTTGTGGTTAACCATAGCTATATTCGTCCTGGTTTCGTCATGGTTATCTCACAGGTAATTTTTGCCTACCTGATTGCGCAGGTTGTTCTTTAGTTGCAGGTGAAGAGAGATACAGTGATTGTGCTTTGACCTAAATGAGCGGCATCCCCTCTGTTTTATGCAGCAGGGGATGTCACAGGATAATATTTCGGCACTATATGATTTTGGCAAAGAGGAAGCAGAAAAGGGTCGACGCCACAACGGTGACCAGACCTGGTAACATATAACTGTGATTTACCACATACTTACCAATACGGGTTGTTCCGGTCCTGTCAAACGCCACGCATCCAATCTGTGCCCCACCTGGAATAATAAACGATCCACACGTGACCGGAAGTAATGCTATCAGCGTTTCAGCCGGGTATCCCATTAATACGCCAGCAGGTAATAACGCCACCGCAGTTGCTGCAGGGCTATAAATCACGGCGGAAAGACCAAACACAATTATGCCGAATAGCACGGGGTTGTGAAAACCATGAAAAGCCGTATTAAATAGTTCGTGCCAGGCTTCAAAGAAAGAGTTCATCATCCATGACAGACCAAATATGGCAACGACACCGACCAGGCCCGCTTTAAAAACGGAACCTGAATCAAGTTTCGAAGGAGAAATTCGACATACCATCATAATAATACACGCCGTTGTTAGCATGATTATTTGCAGCGCGGTTGGGATGCTCATGCGCTCTATGCCGGAACCAGTGTTCCATACTGGTCGTAATTGAGGAATAGATCCCATAACAACAACCAAAATGATGCCGGTAAGAAAAATCAGCAATCCTCTCTTCGCTTCTTTGGTCACGATGTTTGCTGTACGATCTTCAGCTTTTACTGACTCAAATTCACCTTCAGCAACCCGGCGTTGAAATTCTGGATCATTTTCAAGCTCATGGCCTCTTTTAAAGACAAAAAGACAGCCAACCAGGCAGCCAAGAAACGTTCCGGGAACGGTCACTAATAAAATATCTAAAGCAGAAATATGTAACCCGGCAAGGACGGCAATTGTTCCTGTTACGACGGCACTCACCGGGCTGGCAATGAGCCCAAAATTGGCGGCAATAACTGACATCGACATTGCTCGTTCCGGCCGTACTCTGGCATCTGCTGCTATTTCTGCAATCACCGGGTAAACGGAAAAGGCAACATATCCTGTTCCGCATATAGCTGTAAAAAGATAAGCGACTGCTGGCCCCAGAAAAGTGATTGCCCCAGGCCACTTTCTCAGAATTCTTTCAGCCATCGTAACGAAGAGATCCAGACCACCTGCCGCCTGAAGGATAGTGATACAAGTGATAACTGCAAGAATAATTGAAATGACCGTAATAGGGGGAGAATCAGGAGGGAGGCCAAAGCCAAAGGTCAGAATAGCGAGCCCTAATCCGCCTGCGGCGCCTAAGCCAATTCCCCCAAAGCGCCCCCCTATACCAATACATGTAAGAACTATCGCAAACTGAATTACGAATAACACCATAATTAATTCCTTTTTGTTAACAAATATTTTAATATTATTCTAATAATGATGGGTTATAATTTTATCACGATGGTATATAAAGTAACCTAATTTATTATATTATTTATACTTATGAATGCAGTCACACTGTAATCAGAGAACGTTATGGATAAAAAAAACGAACTGTTTGAAAGTATTAAAGATTATCTACTTGATGATGCTAACCGTAAAGCCGACGGACGTATTGAAACAGAAACTGAACTCGCGGCTCGTTTTAATACATCTCGCTATAAAGTCCGTCAGGCGCTCAGCACTCTGGTACAGATGGGGATGCTTGAACGCGCCCCTCGCCGAGGCAGCGTGTTGAAAAATATGGGACAAAGCAGCATTAACAACCAACTGCTGATGCAGTTCGATCTGTCTGGTTTTGACATTACGGAATTTACAGAGGCCAGGATCCTGATTGAATGTGCGATCATTCCCCTGGCAACCCGGCGAATCTTTCCGGCCATGCTCTCGAAACTCGAAAATGAACTGAGGCTTATAGAAGAAAACGCAGACAATCCGCAAGAAGCCGATCAACACGATCGGGATTTTCATCTGCTCCTGCTGCAGGCAAGCGGCAACCGTGTTCTGCAGGTTTTCTCTGATGTGTTAATTACTTATTTTGAGAAAACAAGAGAGTCGTTACCGGCAAATGATCGCCAATATTTCCTGGATACCGCGACAAAACAAAGGGAAATCCTGTCATACATTAGAAAAGGTGATGCTCAAATGGCTTCAGAACTGATGCGCACTCATCTGCTCGAGAAAAAAATATAAGATATTGATGTTGCTAAAACCGGGGAGCGGGTTTGAGCATTTCTTTATTTATCGCCCCGTTCTCCAGTGGCTTTCCTGCTGCGTGGTGGGTCTGGATCGTTTCGGATCTATAAGAGAGAAGGTTGTGCGTTATAATGAGATTCGGCTCTTCAATGATCTGATGGGGGAAATGTGAATATTAGCGATGTAGCGAAAAAAACCGGTTTAACCAGCAAAGCGATACGCTTTTATGAAGAAAAAGGGCTAGTGACGCCGCCGCTGCGTAGCGAAAATGGCTATCGCACATACAACCAACAGCATCTGAATGAACTGACGCTGCTGCGCCAGGCGCGGCAGGTTGGTTTTAACCTGGAAGAGTGCGGCGAGCTGGTAAATCTGTTTAACGATCCGGCGCGTCACAGCGCGGACGTAAAAAAACGCACATTAGAGAAAGTCGCGGACATTGAGCGGCATATCAGCGAGCTGCAGGCCATGCGGTTGCATTTGCTGGCGCTGGCGGAGAGTTGCCCCGGCGATGACAGCGCCGAATGCCCGATCATGGATAATCTTTCTGGCTGCTGTCATCACAAAGCGAAGGCTTAACGGCGTGGGGGATTAAGCATAAACACCACCGTGCCGCGGTACCACGGGGATTTCTCCAGCTGCGCTTCTGCCTGCAAATCCCGGCTGCCGTTTTGCACCAGTCCCAGCTTAAATGGAATACGCAGGCGGCTGAGTGCGGGCAGATACGCCTGGTAATTCGTCACCGTGCGCCGCCCCTGATAGCTCTGCACTACCAGTTCATCAACCGCCAGCGCGTTCAGTGTGGCGACATCGCCTGTTTTTGCCCAATCCAGTAGTCCGGTAACGCCAAGCGCAAACTCGGCCGGTAGCTGTTGGCGTAGCTGCTGTAGAAAACGGGCGTAATCGGTTAGCTGGTGGGTCGCCGCGTCAAAATCAACCTGCAGGCCGACGACGTGGTTGCCAGCGTTCTGCCAGCGTTGCATCAGCCGTATGATACGGGCAGGAATCACCTCCGGTACGTCGAGCGTGGTAAAGCGTACGGTCAGCCAGATTGAGGGAAAAGTCAGTCGACTGACCGGCAGTCCCAAGCGCTGGAAAACCACGTTACCCGACCGAACCAGTACCTCGCCCTGATGCAGATAGACCGTTTGCGCGTTTTTCAGCTCGTCACTGGCCTTCACCCCAGACCATAGCCAGAAGGCCGGATGTTCACGGGCGGCAACAACATCCGCCGCCTGTGCCTGGCCCATCAGTAGCGCGGTTACCAGTAATATTTGAGTTTTTGCGCCCACGGACTTCCCGGATACTGCGTTTTCAGTTGGGTGAACCAGCCCTTACGCTGCAGTTTATCCACGTCATCACCGCCGCATTCGTTAGAGCCTGAAGGCGCATAGCACATGATGGCGCGGTACAGCGCGAAGCTCTTATCTTCGACTTCGGCGGTGGGCGAGGTGATTACCTGCTGATAGTAGCTTTGTCTGTCGAACTGGCCAAACGGCTCCTTACGAGAAATGGCTGCTTCAAGCACGTCGTTGCCAGCGCTGTTTTTCCACAGATCAACATGCGTTTGCGTGGTACGGAAAAATTCGCCTAAACAGTTCAGCGCGTGGGCATCATCCGCTTTTTTACTCAATACCGTTACCGTTTCATTGAGGCTGCGGCAGGTATACCCGGCCTGAGCCGTATCGCCGTTCCAGTCAAAAGTGCTCAGGTTCACGTCATTAAACGCCTCACCAATGACCGGCGGTGCGATTTCGCTGACAAGCTTTTTATCTTTCAACCAGTCGCCAAAACGATTCTCGGTAAGATCCCGTACCAGCAGCGTATGCAGGGCGATGGTACGTTCTTCGTTATTCGGTCCATGGATGGCCTGCTGACGCAGTTGTTCAAGTGTGGCCTGTGTTTTCAGCACCTGCGAACGAAAACGCAGGCTAGTCACCGCGCTATCCGGAGCGAAAACCGCAGCCACGTCGCCGCTATAAACCAGCGTTGCGGCGAGCTTAGCCTGCACATACTGCCGCTGTTCGTTGTCCTGGCTGAGTTTCAGCAACTGCTGCCAGAAATCGCGTGCCGCGGTCCAATTCTTCTGGCCCATCAGCGCTTCGCCGTACAGCACCTGTTCGCTGAAAGCCAGCGTATCGCGCGGTGCAAGTTTCTGCGCTGGCGTTACCGCCTGGATAATCGCCGCATAGTTGCCTGTCGCCATCCACAAATTCAGTTGCAGATCGTGCCACAGCGGCAATTTTTGGCTTTGCTCAAACACCGGCTTGCTGGCATCGAGTTGCGCCTGGGTCAGCGTGGGGTTGTTATTGCTATCCAGACGTAACGCGCGTAGCAGTTCGATGTAGCTGACTCGCGGCGCATCGGGGAAGGCTTCCAGTACGGATTGATCGTAGAACGCCATGCCGTAGACATTATCGTATTCGATGACGGTTTCACGCAGTTGCTGTGCGTCAGCCGACTGCTGGAGCGTCTGCTCATACAACCCGGCCAACTGCGGCCACGCCTGTAAATACCAGTTAATTCGGCGCAACATGCCGCGCGTGGAGTCGGCGTATTGCCCCTGCGGAAAGCGTTGCAGATAGGCTTGCGCCAGCGTTTGAGCCTGAGTGGCGTCCTCGCGGTTAATTTTTGCGATATCAAAATCGCCATATTCGCCCACGCTGTTCTGACTGCTCTTGTTCAGCGCCGTACGCATCAGCATGTATTGCGCGGTCTCCGCCAGCCACGGGCGATCGCTTTTAGCGAGCTGAGTGAAATCCCGTTCGGCGCTGGCATAATCACCCGCATAGAAGCTGGCGGCTGCCGCGAGGTAACTTTTGTAGTGTTGAGCTGGCGAATCCGTTGGGAGAGTGGCGAGAGATGACTCAATCTGTTCTCGGGTCGCGTCAGAGAACAGCCCCATACGCGCTTGCGCTAAGGCCTGGCGTTGCTCTGCTGTTAACGCGGTATCGGCCAGCAGTGCAGCAAAAAACTGGCTGACGCTGGCGGTATTATTCGAAACATGACGGTTCTCATGCTCGGCGTCGTTGAGGTTGGCTTCATCCGCATTAATGTTCAGCTCGGCCATCTGTCGGGAGAGGGGGCTATCTTCAGCGGATGCCGGGGCAGAGGCTGGCTGCGGGGCTGTTTCATCCCACTGCGGGTGATACGCAAAATAGAAATCGCGGGAGCGGGTGATATCTTCAGGCATCGACTGCACGGGCAGATCAAATGCTTTTTCCTGGCTCAGCAGCCGCAGCAGGTTGTCGCGGCTGTCGTTTGCCGGGTTAAAGGTCGGCGTACCTTTCAGCAGGCAGCTGTCGTCGCTCCATTTGCAGTCTTCCATATCGAAGGAGGCGAAAGCCTGAGGCGCGCCAGCCAGCAAAGAATAAAGGGCAACGGCGAGAGACGTCTTCCTGATCATAGTCTGAATTCCTGTCTATTTTAGTGTGGTACCGCTTTGATAATCAGGGTAATTCCCTCAACGGCAATGACTTCAACCTGCGTTCCCGCGCTCAAATCGTCGCGGGCGCTGACGGGCCACGAACTGTCGCCGACGCGCATATGTCCGCGACCATTGACCAGGGCGCTTTCCAGAATAAATCGACGGCCAACCAACTGCTGACCGCGCTGGTTAAGATGGCTGTCGGCTGGTTTCTGCTCTTTCACGCGTTTTGCCAGCCACTTCCACCACAGCCAGGCCGCCAGTAGCGTGAGTACAGCGAACATCGCTCCCTGCCACGCCCAGTCGAGCGGGAGGAGCCAAACCACCAGTCCGGTTATCACCGCTGCCACGCCGCTCCATAGCAAATAACCGTTACCGCCCAGCATCTCGGCGGCGAGCAACAGACCGCCGAGGCTGAGCCAGAAGATGTGCGGATGTACCAGAATCATCGCTATCATGATTTTTTCCGCTCGCTGGCGCTGTCCTTAACCAGTTCGGCGATCCCGGCAATGGAACCCATCAGGCTGCTGGCATCCAGCGGCATCATCACCACTTTGCTGTTATTCGACGAACCGATATGCTGCAACGCTTCGGTGTATTTCTGCGCCACGAAGTAGTTCACGGCCTGGATATCCCCGGCGGCAATGGCTTCAGAAACCATCTGCGTTGCGCGGGCTTCTGCTTCTGCGGAACGTTCACGCGCTTCAGCCTGTAAAAACGCGGACTGGCGTTCACCTTCCGCTATCAGGATTTTCGACTGCTTCTCACCCTCGGCCTTGACGATTTCCGCCTGGCGGATGCCTTCGGCTTCCAGAATGTAGGCGCGCTTGGTACGTTCGGCTTTCATCTGCGCGTTCATGGCGTCAATCAGTTCCGCCGGTGGACGCACGTCACGAATCTCAATACGGGTGATTTTGATGCCCCAGGGATTGGTGGCCTCATCAACAATATGCAGCAGGCGCGTGTTGATGTTGTCACGCTGGGAGAGCATTTCATCAAGCTCCATTGAGCCGAGAACGGTACGAATGTTGGTCATGGTCAGGTTGATGATTGCCAGTTCGAGGTTACTGACTTCATATGCCGCTTTCGGCGCGTCGATCACCTGAATAAAGCACACGGCATCAATCGAGACGTTGGCGTTATCTTTGGAGATGACTTCCTGAGAAGGGATATCAAGCACTTGTTCCATCATGTTGATCTTACGACCAATACGGTCCATGAACGGTACAACAAGGCTTAAACCCGGCTGCAGGGTTTTGGTGTAACGGCCAAAACGCTCTACCGTCCACTGGTATCCCTGTGGGACGATTTTGACGCCTGCGCCGACGATGACCAGCGCGACAAAAATAAGAATAGGAATAAAAATGAGCATTGATGAAACCTCCTGTTGTGCTGTCCTTTACTGCCTCATTAGTCAAATTATACCCGATTAATCAAGGTGGGCTCCCCTATAATAAATTACAGGAATAGACTGTCTGCACGAAAGAGGTAAAAAAGGATCGATAATGGAAGAAAGCAGCATTTTGCTTCAGTTGAAAAATGTCGCCTGGCAGGCGGGGGCGACGCAGGTTCTCAATAACATCTGTTTTAATCTCCATGCCGGAGAATTTAAGCTGATTACCGGCCAGTCCGGCTGCGGTAAAAGTACGTTACTGAAAATTGTGGCGTCGTTAATTAGTCCGAGTTCCGGTGAAATCCTTTTTGAGGGCAAGGAGATATCAACGCTTAAGCCTGAAGCTTATCGCCAGCAGGTCTCTTATTGCGCGCAAACGCCCGCTTTGTTCGGTGATACCGTCTACGACAACCTCATTTTCCCCTGGCAAATTCGCGATAAACGCCCGGAACCGGAGGTATTTCTGGAAGATCTGGCCCGTTTTGAGCTGCCCGAGAGCATCCTCAAAAAAGGGATCAATGAACTGTCTGGCGGCGAAAAGCAGCGCGTCTCGTTAATTCGTAATTTACAGTTTCTGCCAAAAATCCTGCTGCTTGATGAAATCACCAGCGCGCTGGATGAGTCCAACAAACGTAACGTGAATGAATTAATTCACCACTATGTTCGCGATAAGAATATTGCCGTGCTGTGGGTGACGCACGACAAAGATGAGATTAATCATGCGGATAATGTCATAACGCTTCAACCGCACGCCGGAGAAATGCAGGAAGTCAGCAATGAATGAGCATAATATTACCAATGAATCACTGGCGTTAGCGATGATGCTGGTGGTGGTCGCCATACTGATCAGTAACAAAGAAAAACTGGCGCTGGAAAAAGATATTCTCTGGAGCGTTTGCCGGGCGGTGGTTCAGCTTATTATCGTCGGCTATGTACTGAAATATATTTTCGGCGTCAATCACAGCATTCTGACCTTATTGATGGTGCTGTTTATCTGTTTTAACGCCGCATATAACGCGCAAAAACGCAGTAAATATATTGATAACGCTTTTCTCTCGTCGTTTATTGCCATTACGGTTGGGGCGGGGTTGACGCTGTCGGTACTGGTGTTGTCCGGCTCTATTGAGTTCACGCCGATGCAGGTGATCCCGATTTCCGGGATGATTGCAGGTAATGCAATGGTGGCGGTGGGGTTGTGTTACAACAATCTGGGGCAGCGGTTTAACAGTGAACAGCAGCAAATCCAGGAAAAGCTCAGCCTCGGTGCGACGCCGAAGGTTGCCTCCGCGCCGCTGATTCGCGACAGCATTCGCGCCTCGCTGATCCCGACGATCGATTCAGCGAAGACCGTGGGGTTGGTGAGTTTACCGGGGATGATGTCCGGATTGATCTTTGCAGGTATTGATCCGGTAAAAGCGATTAAGTATCAGATTATGGTGACGTTTATGCTGCTTTCGACCGCCAGCCTGTCAACCATTATTGCCTGCTACCTGACCTATCGGAAGTTCTATAATTCACGCCACCAATTAGTCGTAACGCATTTGAAGAAGACGTGATGTGATGCCGGAGGGAGCGGTATTTGTTGAATTTCCAGGCCCGATAAGCGCAAGCACCATCGGGCCAAATCAAACGGATTAGTACAGCAGCGCGTACAGCTGGCGGCGGTATTTCGAAGCCAGCGCATCGCCGGTTCCCAGTGCGGCAAGGATCTCCTGGAAGGTCTTACGCGCCTGACCGTCGGCAGCCGTAAGATCTTTCTTCAGGTGGCTGAACAGCAATTCCAGCGATTCTTCGTTACGTCCAACCTGATGGAGTTGGATGGCTAATTGCGTGGCCAGCGCAGCATCCTGCGGGTTGCTGGCAACCTGTTGCTGCAACTGTTGGATTTCCGGCGTATCCGCCGCCTGCTTCAGCAGTTCAATCTGTGCCACCAGCCCCTGATAACGGGTATCCTGATCCTGCAATGGAATTGTTTTCAGCACAGCTTCGGCATCGTCAGAACGATTGAGGGCGATTTGCGTTTCCGCCAGCAGCAGGCCGATTTCGCTGCTCTGGTTGGAGAGTTGCCAGGCTTCTTTCAGCAGCGGCAGCGCATCCGCGTGATTACCCGCTTCGATAAACTCGATAGCCTGGCGTGCTTTCAGCTCTTCTTCGCTCGGCAGCACTTTCTCCAGCAGCGCACGAATAACCTCTTCCGGCTGCGGACCCTGGAAACCATCTACCGGCTGACCGTTCTGGAACAGATAAACCGTAGGGATCGCGCGCAGACCAAACTGGGAGGCGATCATCTGTTCGGCGTCGCAGTCGAGTTTAGCGAGAATAAACTGACCATTATACTGGGCGGCAAGGCTCTCCAGCACCGGCGTTAATTGCAGACAATGCTGGCTGCGCTCAGACCAAAAATAGAACAGGACCGGCGTGGTCATCGACTGTTCAAGGGTCTGCTGCAGGTTCGATTCATTAATATTAACAATATTCTGTGTGGACATGGAGTTACTCTCTTTTGTCGATTTCTTGTTACATGGGGGCTGACGCGCGAGCTTCAACTCAACCCTGTAAAATTTTGTCCATTATGCGGCCTGGCAGCAGGCGTTTAAGCAGCATAACTGCCCAGGTCACCAGCGTAACCGGATAACGTAGCTTCGGTTTGTCGCTCTCAAATGCGTGACGCACTTTGGCGACAACCGCTTGTGGTTCCAGCGTAAATCGCGCGGCAATGCCGGGGTTTTCGACGGGGGCATCGCTCTGCGTCTGGTTAACGTTTTCGGTAAAGCGGGTGCGGATGGGGCCAGGTTCAATCAGGCTGACCTTAATCCCACTGTGACGCAGCTCCATACGCAGCGCGTCGGACCAGGCTTCCAGCGCATATTTACTGGCGGCATAGGCACCACGTCCCGGCGTTGAGATCAATCCCATTACCGAGGAGGTCATCACGATGCGCCCTTCGCCGTGAGGTTGCATGGCGGGCAACAGGCGCATGGTAAGCTGATGTGCGCCAAAGAAGTTGGCGGAAAACTGCTGCTCCATCTGCTCACGGCTAATCGTGGGCAGTGGGCCGTAGACGCCGTATCCGGCGTTGTTAAAGATCCCATATAAACGATTATCGGTCAGGGCGATCACCTCATCGGCGGCGCGATCCACGCTTTCGGGTGAATCCAGATCCAGCAATACGCCGGTGAATCCCATGCTGTTCATACGCGCGACATCGTCAGGTTTGCGGCAGCCAGCCAGAATTTGAAAACCCTGGCGCTTTAGCTCAAGTGCGCTTTCCAGGCCGATTCCGCTGGAACATCCTGTTATTAAGACCGATTTTTGCATAACTTTACCTGTCGGGATCTCCGTTGAATTACGAGTCGTGATTAACTAGAGGAGTGAGATGTTGCGCCATCCAGTCGGCAATAAACGGCTGGGCGTCACGATTAGGATGAATACCATCATCCTGCATCCACTGGGGTTTCAGATAAACCTCTTCCATAAAAAAGGGCAGCAGAGGGATATCAAACTCTTTGGCGAGCTTTGGATAAATCGCGCTAAAGGTTTCATTATAACGGCGACCGTAGTTTGCCGGCAGACGAATTTGCATTAATAGCGGTTCGGCATTTGCCGCTTTCACGTCCTGCAAAATCGTGCGCAGGGTTTGTTCGGTTTGCGCAGGCGCAAAGCCGCGCAGGCCATCGTTGCCGCCAAGTTCGACCAGTACCCAACGCGGCTGGTGCTGCTTGAGTAATGCAGGCAGACGGGCCAGGCCCTGCTGCGAGGTGTCGCCGCTAATGCTGGCATTCACCACTGGCGTTTTGGTTTGCCATTTATCATTAAGTAGCGCAGGCCACGCGGCGCTGGCGGACATACGGTATCCGGCGCTCAGGCTGTCACCCAGAATTAATAACGTGTCCGCAGCGGCGGCGCGGAAAGTTAACAGGACCAGGAACAGGAAAGGCCAATGCCAGCGGAAAACATTGTTGAAGTTCATCATCTTAAGAAATCCGTCGGTCAGGGTGATCATGAGCTATCCATCCTTACCGGAGTTGAACTGGTTGTCAAACGCGCCGAGACCATTGCGCTGATTGGCGAGTCGGGTTCGGGGAAATCCACGTTGCTGGCGATCCTCGCCGGGCTGGACGATGGTTCCAGCGGTGAAGTGAGTCTGGTGGGGCAGGCGCTACATACCATGGATGAAGAAGCCCGGGCGCAGTTGCGGGCAAAACATGTGGGATTCGTTTTCCAGTCATTCATGTTAATCCCGACCCTGAACGCACTGGAAAACGTCGAACTGCCCGCGCTGTTGCGTGGTGAAAACAGCGGAAAAAGCCGCGACGGGGCAAAAACGCTGCTCGAGCAACTTGGGCTGGGAAAACGTCTGGATCATTTTCCGGCCCAGCTTTCCGGCGGGGAACAGCAGCGCGTGGCGCTGGCGCGGGCATTTAACGGGCGTCCGGATGTGCTGTTTGCCGATGAGCCGACAGGCAACCTCGATCGCCAGACCGGAGACAAAATAGCCGACCTGTTGTTTTCTCTGAACCGGGAACACGGCACCACCCTGATTCTGGTGACGCATGACCCGCAGTTGGCGGCGCGTTGCGACAGGCGCTTACGTCTGGTGAATGGACAGTTGCAGGAGGAGGCATGATTGCACGCTGGTTCTGGCGCGAATGGCGCTCGCCTTCACTACTGATTGTCTGGCTGGCGCTGAGCCTGGCGGTGGCCTGCGTTCTGGCGCTGGGGAATATCAGCGACCGTATGGAAAAAGGGTTGAGCCAGCAAAGCCGCGAGTTTATGGCGGGCGATCGGTCGTTGCAAAGTTCGCGTACCGTGCCGAAAGCGTGGATTGACGAGGCGCGGCAGCAGGGTTTGAAAGTCGGCGAGCAACTGACTTTTGCGACCATGACTTTTGCCCATGACACGCCGCAACTGGCGAACGTCAAAGCGGTAGATGACGTGTATCCGATGTACGGCACGTTACAAACTAATCCACCGGGGTTGAAACCGCAGCCGGGCATGGTGTTGCTGGCCCCGCGCCTGATGGCGCTGCTCAATCTAAAAATCGGTGATTCTATTGACGTCGGTGATGCCACGCTGCGCATCGCTGGAGAAGTGGTGCAGGAGCCGGACTCCGGTTTTAATCCGTTCCAGATAGCACCGCGCCTGATGATGAGCATGGCTGATGTCGAAAAAACGGCGGCGGTCCAGCCGGGAAGCCGCGTGACCTGGCGCTATAAATTTGGCGGAACGCCGCAGCAACTGGACGCGTACGAAAAATGGCTGTTGCCGCAGCTAAAGCCTGAACAGCGCTGGTACGGGCTGGAGCAGGATGAAGGCGCGCTGGGGAAATCTCTGGAGCGTTCGCAACAGTTCCTGCTGTTGTCGGCGCTGTTAACGCTGCTGCTGGCGGTCGCCGCGGTTGCTGTGGCGATGAGCCATTATTGCCGCAGCCGTTACGATCTGGTGGCTATACTGAAAACCCTCGGCGCGGGCAGAGCGCAACTGCGTAGGCTGATTGTTGGTCAATGGATGATGGTGCTGGCGCTGTCTGGTGTTACCGGTGGGCTTTTTGGGCTGTTGTTTGAGCACGCATTGGTGGTGTTACTCAAGCCGGTCCTGCCCGGCGAGCTGCCGCCCGCCAGCCCCTGGCCGTGGCTGTGGGCCTTAGGCACTATGACGGTTATTTCGCTGTTGGTCGGGTTGCGTCCTTATCGGCTACTGCTGGCGACGCAGCCGCTACGTGTGTTACGCCGTGACGTGGTGGCAAACGTCTGGCCGCTGAAGTTTTATTTGCCGGTAGTATTGGTCGTTGTGGTCGTCCTGCTCGCTGGACTGATGGGGGGAAGCCTGCTGTTATGGGCCGTGCTGGCCGGGGCGGTGGTACTGGCGCTGGTGTGCGGCGTGCTTGGCTGGATGCTGCTCAACGTGCTGCGTGGTCTGACGCTCACCTCGCTGCCGTTACGTTTGGCGGTCAGTCGACTGTTGCGCCAGCCGTGGTCAACGCTCAGCCAGCTGTCGGCATTTTCACTTTCCTTTATGCTGCTGGCGTTGCTGCTGGTGCTGCGTGGCGATCTGCTCGACCGTTGGCAGCAGCAAATGCCGCCAGAAAGTCCCAATTATTTCTTGATCAACATTGCCAGTGAGCAGGTTGTACCGCTGAAGTCATTCTTGTCGGAACATCAGGTGATCCCGGAATCGTTCTATCCGATTGTACGGGCGCGTCTGACAGCCATTAACGATAAGCCGACCGAAGGCAATCAGGATGAGGCGCTTAACCGTGAGCTTAATCTGACCTGGCAGGATACCCGACCAGATCATAACCCGATAACTGCCGGAAGCTGGCCGCCAAAAGCGGGTGAAGTATCGATGGAAGAAGGGTTGGCGAAGCGGTTAAACGTGAAGCTCGGCGATCGGGTGACCTTTATGGGCGATACCCAGGATTTCAGCGCCACGGTCAGCAGCCTGCGTAAAGTGGACTGGGAAAGCCTGCGGCCTAACTTCTTCTTTATTTTCCCTTCCGGGGCGCTGGACGATCAGCCCCAGAGCTGGTTAACCAGCTTTCGTTGGGAGAACGGCAACGGCATGTTGACGCAGCTTAACCGCGAATTCCCGACCATCAGCCTGCTGGATATAGGCGCCATCCTCAAACAGGTGGGCCAGGTGCTGGAGCAGGTAAGTAGGGCGCTGGAGGTGATGGTGGTGCTGGTTACCGCCTGCGGCATGTTGTTGCTGTTGGCGCAGGTTCAGGTGGGGATGCGTCAACGTCATCAGGAACTGGTGGTCTGGCGCACGCTGGGAGCAGGCAAGAAATTGCTGCGTACTACGCTGTGGTGCGAGTTCGCCATGCTCGGGATGGTCGCCGGGCTGGTGGCGGCCATCGGTGCGGAAACCGCGCTGGCGGTATTGCAAACCCGCGTATTTGATTTCCCGTGGGAGCCGGACTGGCGGCTGTGGGTTGTGTTGCCGCTTTGTGGGGCATTGCTCCTCTCTCTATGCGGCGGATGGCTCGGTTCACGTCTGCTAAAAGGTAAAGCGCTGTTCCGTCAGTTCAGTAGTTAATTCCTGTCAGTGATGATTACGCACCGGTTTTTAAATCGGTGCGTTTTTTTATCTATGTAGCACAAATTGATAACTCCTTGATATTTAACAGCACAGAACAATAAAAACCCGACAACACGAGTGTATTAATAAACGTTAATATTTGTATGCTGAATAATTGGCAGGCTATCTATCAAGGTACAAATAATGACTATAAAAAAAACGGCGCTGGCGGTATCGATCGGCGCAGCAGTGGCATTAACGACTTTCGCTTCCCAGGCGGAAATCACGGTCCTGAAACAAGATCCGCAGGCGGGCGATCCGCTAAGCCGTCTTAACTTCACCGTCGGCGGTAGTATTCGTCCGCAGTTCCAGAATATGGCCGGTGACGATGGTAAGAATGGCTACAAACGTAATGGTTTCGACGGCGGGACCCGTTTCCGCTTCGCCGCAGACTACTATCTGTTTGATGACATCAGTTGGGTGAGCTACTACGAGCTGGGCGTTAACTTCCCGGCCATGTTCAACTGGGATAATCACTACGCTGACGGCGCCAACGACACCACGCGTCGTATGCTGTACACCGGTCTGAAGAGCGCGACCTGGGGTACGCTGACCTTCGGTCAACAGAACAGCATTTACTATGACGTGGTCGGGGCGAAAACGGATATCTGGGACTACGATATGATCGGTCAGGCGCCAGGTAACGGTATCAATGGCGACTATGACGGTTCCTATCGTACACGTAAATCGCTGAAGTATAAGAAAACGGTGGGTGATGTTGATCTCTATGCATCTTATTTGTTCAGCGATGATTACAACCCGAACAACGGCCTGCGCTACAAGCGTAAAGGCGGCGGCTCGTTGGGTGTGGATTATCACATCACTGATGACCTGACCTGGGGCACCGCGTGGAACTATACCCGTGCGGAAATGCGCGGCGACGGCAACAAAACCTACGATCAAAACATCGTCGGTACCGCACTGAGCTGGAAACCGGATAACTGGACCTTCTCAATGGGCGGCGGCTGGTATCAAAACTTCATGACCACCAAAAAAGTTTCGGTTAATGACTACTTTGCCGGTGATGCGTGGGGTCTGGAATACTTCGCAGGTTACACCTTCCCGGTTGGTCAGTATGCGCTGAAATCTGTTCAGCCTTACTTTATGGGAGATCGCATCGAGTACGTGAATGGTCGTAACTATCTGCGTACCGACAACGGTGTAGGTATCAGCTTCCAGCTGGATTACGGTTTCCGTGTGGATTACGAACACGTCTTTACCTCCAGCACCGACAACCTAGGCGATATGAACCTGGTGCGTCTGCGTTACGACTTCTAAGTCAATTTCCCTTCCAAAGCCGGGTAACCAGGGCGTTATCCGGTTTTTTTACTCTCCCTTGCCGAAAAACGCATAAGCACCTTCCTTGCACATTCAACGACATACTTCGCAACATCATGAAATAATTTCAAGGACAGCGGGTTGTGATCTGTGTCATGTTAGAAATCTGCCTGTTATCAGGCCAACGAGAACAACGCCGCATGAACGGCGTGAGACATGACACCACAACGTTAAAATGGAGAAAATATGGGATTGCGTCAGAGTTTACGCGTTGCGACCGGGGCGCTGTTACTGGCCTGCGGTTTACAATTTGCTCATGCGAACAGTGACCCGCATACCATCGTGTTTGGCGTCGCGCCTGGGCCGTACGGCGATATGGTGAAACAGGCCATTGCCCCTACGCTGAAAGAGAAAGGTTACAAGGTGGTGGTGCGCGAATTCAGCGACTACGTGCAGCCGAATATGGCGCTTTCCAACGGCAGCATTGATGCCAACCTGTTCCAGCACTCGCTCTATTTTGACAAATTCACCGCCGATAAAGGGCTAAAGCTGAGCAAGCTGATTGTGGTCCCGACGGCCGGGATGGGGTTTTACTCGCACAAAATCAAAAGCCTGGATGAGTTGAAAAAAGGGGATGTGATCACGCTGTCCAACGATCCGACCAACCTGGCCCGCGGTCTGCGTTTCCTGCAATCCATTGGCCTTATCACCATCAAAGACAATATCGATCCTACGAAAGCCTCCGAGCGCGATATCGCCAGCAACCCGAAAGGGCTGGTGTTTAAACCCTTGGAAGCAGCACAACTACCGCGCACTTTGGACGGTGTGACCGGCGCGCTGGTCAACGGTAACTTTGCCGTGGCGGCAAAACTGGATCTTTCCAGCGCCATCAAGCAAGAGCATCTGGACGAAAATCTGAAAAATATCATTGCGGTACGCAGTGAAGATGCGGATAAACCGTTCGCGAAAGATATTGTTGAAGCGGTGAAGTCCCCGGCGTATCGCGCGGTGATCGACGATCCGCAAAACATCTACAGCGCCTTCCAGAAACCGGAATGGATGTCGGCAGCCCAATAATCGCTGCATGCAAGGGTTAACAGGGGCAGCGGCGACTGCCCTTTTCGCATTTCTGAGGTGGATATGATTGAGATAGAAAAGGTTTGCGTGGATTTTACCGCAGGCCGTGGACCCTCAACCCGGGCGGTTGATGATGTCAGCTTGCACATTGGCGCGGGCGAGATATTTGGTATTGTCGGAACCAGCGGCGCGGGGAAAAGTACGCTACTGCGCACCTTGAACGCCTTAACCCGTCCGAGCCAGGGAAGCGTGAAGGTGAACGGCGTAGAAATTTCTGCGCTGGAAGGCACTCAGTTACGTAAAGCGCGCCAGCGTATTGGCATGATTTTCCAGCACTTTAATCTGATGCATACCCGCACCGTGGCGCAAAACGTCGCCTTTAGTCTGAAAGCTGCCGGATGGGAACGCAGCAAGATTGCTCCACGCGTCAAGGAGATTCTGGCGCTGGTCGGACTGTCTGATAAGGCGAACCGTTTTCCGGTTCAGCTCAGCGGTGGTCAGAAGCAGCGCGTGGGCATTGCCCGTGCGATTGCCAATCATCCGGATGTGTTGCTGTGTGATGAACCCACTTCCGCGTTAGATCTCGAAACCTCGGCCACGATTCTGGCGTTGCTTAAGCAGATCAATCAACAGTTGGGGATCACGATCGTGCTGATCACTCACGAGATGAACGTGATCAAATCGATTTGCGATCGCGTGGCGGTGATGTCAGGCGGCAAGGTGGTGGAGTCCGGTGAGGTGTTTGACGTTTTTGCTCACCCGCAGCACGCCTTTACTCAACAACTGGTGTCGCATACCCTCAATCTGACGCTACCTGAACGTCTGCGCCAGCATCTGCCCGGCCAGTTGCTGAAAATTCTTTTTATCGGCGATTCGGCGGAACAGCCTGTGCTGTCAGAAGTTGCGGTTAAGTTTGGCGTGGCGGTGAACATTCTGCACGGCAAAATTGAATATATCGGCGAACGCGCGCTGGGGATTCTGGTGGTGCAACTGACCGCGCCGCATAACCCTTCTGCGGTGGATATCGCCGTGGAACATATTCGTCAACGTACTGCTCAAGTGGAGGTGATTCGTGGATGATTTATTGCCTGATTTGACGCTGGCGTTTAATGAAACCTTCCAGATGTTGAGCATCTCAACGGTGCTGGCGATTATTGGCGGTTTGCCGCTCGGTTTTCTTATTTTCGTCACCGACCGGCATTTATTCTGGCAGAACCGTTTTGTGTATCTGCTCAGCTCCGTGCTGGTGAATATTATCCGCTCGGTACCGTTTGTGATCCTGCTGGTGCTGCTGCTACCGCTCACCCAGTTTTTGCTCGGGAACACCATCGGGCCGATTGCGGCATCGGTCCCGCTCTCGGTGGCGGCGATCGCTTTTTATGCCCGGCTGGTGGATAGCGCGCTACGTGAAGTGGATAAAGGCATTATTGAGGCGGCGGAAGCTTTTGGCGCCAGCCCGATGCGCATCATTTGCACCGTTCTGTTACCTGAGGCGAGCGCGGGACTGCTGCGTGGGCTGACGATCACGCTGGTGAGCCTGATCGGTTACTCCGCGATGGCCGGGATTGTCGGCGGCGGTGGGGTAGGTGACCTGGCGATTCGCTTTGGTTATTACCGCTATGAAACCCAGGTCATGATCGTCACCGTTGTCGCGCTGATTATTCTGGTGCAGGTCGTCCAGGTGCTGGGCGACTGGCTGGCAAAACGCGCGGATAAGCGCGACAGACATTGATCACTACGCGTTAAGCCATCCGGCAACGTCGTGCCATGTGCCGCGAAAGACGATTTTCGCGGCTTTCTTTTCCAGTTGATAGCGATACATCGGATCATAATACTCGTTGAGTAACGGCACCAGCCAGCCCATGTGAGCGTCGGTACTGCCCGTCGACTGCTGTTCGCGCAGAGCCACGTCAAGCAGGGCGGTCAGCTCGGCAAAACGCTGTAATCCCAGACGACGGCGAATAGCGAACAGGCCGTGGTGCAGATACTCACTGTATTCCTCCCAGCCCTGGCTCTCACCATAAGCCTGGGTAAAATCGTGGTGCATGCGCACGAAATACTCCTCGCGCAGGCGCTCCAGACGAAGCTCAAAAGGATCGTCCACCACCGCAATGGATGCCTCGGTCATGCGCTCGCGCAGGCATTCGGGCAGATGGTTAGCACCGATCATCCGGCCTTCATCTTCCAGCACCCACTGGCGCAAATCCTGTCGGCTGTCCGTTTTGAGCATTTCGACCGCCAGCAGGTTTTCAAAACTCGCCTGGCTTAGCTGCGGTTCCACGGTACGTCCAAACGAGGAACCACGATGGTGCGCCAGTCCTTCGAGATCCACGCCGTTCGGCTGCTGTTGTACCAGTTGCGTTTTACCGTTCCCGGTACAGCCGCCAATTAAGACGATCGGTTTTTGCACCAATTCTTCCGTTATCCGTATGACCGCCTGGCGCAGAGCCTTATAACCGCCCTGTATCAGCGGATAGTCAACGCCGGACTCGTGCAGCCATTGCTGCACAATATGTGAACGCTGACCGCCTCGCGCGCAGCATAAATATCCTTTTGGGTGTTGACGACAGGCATCCTGCCAGGCGTTCATGCGCTGTTGGCGGGTTTCACCCGAGACCAGTTGATGGCCCAATTCGAGCGCAGCCTCAGGCCCCTGACGTTTATAACAGGTACCGACTGCGGCGCGTTCGTCATCGTTCATTAAGGGGAGATTGACCGCGCCCGGCATCGCGCCTTGTTGAAATTCGACGGGGGCGCGTACATCGATAATAGGCGTACCGGCGAGCAGAATCGCGCGATAGTCCTGTGCTGTTTGTGTGTCTTGCATAGTAAAAAACGAAACCTCAAATCATCTTGCGTATCATTTTACGCGCCAAAGAGCAGGATGACTTGATTTTCAATCGCGTGCATTGTTGAAAATTGCTAAAAATCCGGCGATTTCTGGTTTTCGTTGCGTAAATAACGTCACAATATCTTCCACAGCCTTACCTGCGCCAAACTTATGCCAGGCGAGACTTAAGGGCGAAGGGGGGCGCATGGTAGGAATAATGCTACTGACCAGTTGCCCGTTATCAAGCAATGGCTGGCACAGCGGTTGCGGAACAAAGCCGATACCCACCCCAGCAAGATGCGCCGCAATCTTGGTTTCCATGTCCGGGACAATAATCTCTTTTTGACCGGGAAGCCGCCACGCGACCCGTTTGGTCAGGGTGCGCGCACTGTCTTCAATGTTGATCGCCGGAAAACGGCGCAACTGCGCTTCCGTTAATGGACCACTGACGCCTGCCAATGGATGATTCGCCGACATAACAAACCGCCACTGAACAGACCCCAAAGGATCGAGGGTAAAGGTGTTGGCCATTGGTTCAGTACCCGTGACGCCGATGGCCAAAGAGAATCCTTCATATAGCAGTGAATCCCAGACGCCCATATAGATTTGCCGGGAAAAGTGAAACTGAGTAAAGGGATAGCGGGCGTTAAGCCAGGATAACAGGCGAGCGACGGCTTGCGGGCTATACAGCAGGTTGTTGACCACGATATTCACCTGCCGCTCTACGCCGTCGTTCACTTGCTGTAATTCGCTGGGCATGCTGTCCAGCCAGGCGAGCCAGTCTTTTGCCTGAGAAAGAAGATGCGAGCCCGCGGCGGTTAACGTAACGCTGCGGGTGGTGCGAAAGAACAGAGCAACCCCGGTATTTTCTTCCAGAAGCTTAATGCGATAGCTGATGGTGGCCGTGGTTTTACACAAGCGATCCGCCGCCCTGGAGAAGCTCCCTGTTTCGGCTACGCCAATAAAAGTACGCAGTGTTTCTGGATCAAACATCGTCAGCTACTCCCTGAATGCTCTTCCGCAAGCCTGATTTCTTGTTCTCTGATTTATAAGTATTTTTACATAATGGCCTTGTTTAAATTGTGGTCTAAATCGAATTTTGGAAAAATATTCCAACTTTTGTGTTGATGTTAAATCCCGAAGGTTTTAGATTGCATGATATTGAAGCCGCTAAGAGTTCTGGCTGCGGTTCAGAGGAATTCAGTTACAAGGAAAAGATGATGAAACTTGAGGTATTACCGTTAAATCAGCACACGTTCAGCGCCTATGGCGATGTCATAGAAACCCATAAACGTGACTTTTTTCATATCAATGATGGGTTGGTTGAACGTTATCACGATCTGGCTAATGTGGAGATCCTTGAGCAGGACCGTACGCTCATCAGCATTAACCGCGCGCAACCGGCAACGATGCCTATTATTGTGCATGAACTGGAGCGCCACCCGCTGGGCACCCAGGCATTTATGCCCATGAAGGGCGAAGCGTTTGTGGTGATTGTCGCGCTTGGTGAGGACAAACCCGATCTTTCCACCTTAAAAGCCTTTATCACCAATGGTCAACAGGGTGTGAATTACCACCGAAACGTCTGGCATCATCCGCTGTTTGCCTGGCAAACCGTGACCGATTTTCTGACGGTCGATCGTGGTGGTAGCGATAATTGCGATGTTGAACGTATCCCGGCACATGAACTCTGTTTTGCGTGACGCTATTGGCCTTCTTGCTTAATATGAGCATATTGTTCATTGTTTATGCTCATATTTTGGGCCGGAGTAAATGTAGTGGAGACGGAAGTAAGACGGCGCGGCAGGCCTGGACAGACGGAGCCGGTTGCGCAGAAAGGCGCTCAGGCGCTCGAAAGAGGCATTGCGATTTTGCAGTATCTCGAAAGAAGTGGGGGGAGTTCGTCAGTCAGCGATATTTCCGGCAGTCTGGATTTACCGCTCTCCACGACTTTTCGCCTGCTAAAGGTTTTACAGGGTGCTGATTTTGTCTATCAGGACAGTCAGTTAGGTTGGTGGCACATCGGTTTAGGCGTCTTCAATGTGGGCTCCGCGTATATTCATAATCGCGACGTCCTGTCGGTAGCCGGACCGTTTATGCACCGATTAATGCTGCTGTCAGGCGAAACGGTGAATGTCGCGATTCGTAATGGCACTGAAGCGGTGCTGATTGGCCAGAAGGAGTGCAAATCGATGGTCAGGATGTGTGCACCTTTGGGCAGCCGTATGCCGTTGCATGCTTCCGGCGCGGGGAAAGCACTGCTTTATCCGCTGATGGAAGAAGAGTTAATGGACATTGTCGTGAAAACGGGTTTGCAGCAGTTTACGCCGAATACGTTGGTGGATTTTCCTACTCTGCTGCGTAATCTGGAACAGGCGCGCGAGAATGGCTATATCGTTGATCACGAAGAACATGTTGTTGGATTGAATTGCATCGCTTCGGCTATCTATGACGATGCAGGCAGTGTAGTGGCTGCCATCTCTATTTCGGGGCCCGCATCCAGACTGACGGAAGATCGTTTTATTAGTCAGGGGGAGCTGGTACGGGATACAGCACGAGATATCAGTACGGCGCTTGGGTTAAAAGCACCCGTAGCTTAAGTCGCAACCCGCTCAGAGGAGCGGGACTTTTTTGGATTTTTTCAAAGTTGGAAAAATTTTCCAATAAATAGAGGTAGAAAGAAAATGGCAAAAATGAGAGCCGTTGACGCGGCAATGTATGTGCTGGAAAAAGAAGGTATCACCACCGCATTTGGCGTGCCTGGAGCGGCAATCAACCCGTTCTATTCCGCAATGCGTAATCACGGCGGCATCCGTCACATTCTGGCTCGCCACGTTGAAGGCGCCTCCCATATGGCGGAAGGTTATACGCGTGCCACAGCAGGCAACATTGGCGTCTGCCTTGGCACTTCTGGCCCGGCAGGAACTGACATGATCACTGCACTGTATTCCGCCTCTGCCGACTCTATTCCTATTTTATGTATCACTGGTCAGGCGCCTCGTGCCCGCCTGCATAAGGAAGATTTTCAGGCTGTCGATATTGAATCTATCGCTAAACCAGTCAGCAAAATGGCGGTAACGGTACGTGAAGCGGCACTGCTGCCTCGGGTTTTACAGCAGGCATTCCATGTCATGCGCTCAGGTCGCCCTGGCCCGGTGCTGATCGATTTGCCTTTTGATGTCCAGGTTGAAGAAATCGAATTCGATCCCGACATGTATGAGCCTTTGCCAGTATACAAACCTGCCGCCAGCCGCAAGCAAATTGAGAGAGCGCTGGAAATGCTGATCCAGGCGGAACGTCCGGTCATCGTCGCAGGGGGCGGGGTGATTAATGCTGATGCTTCCGCACTGCTGCAACGTTTTGCGGAGCTGACCCATGTACCGGTTATCCCCACGTTGATGGGCTGGGGATGTATCCCTGACGATCATGAGTTAATGGCCGGCATGGTAGGGCTACAAACCGCACACCGCTACGGAAATGCCACGCTGCTTGCTTCTGATATGGTGTTCGGTATTGGTAACCGTTTTGCTAACCGTCACACTGGCTCCGTCTCGAAGTACACTGAAGGGCGCAAAATCATTCATATCGACATTGAACCGACGCAAATTGGCCGTGTTCTGTGCCCGGATTTAGGTATTGTTTCTGATGCCAAAGCCGCGCTGACCTTGTTGATTGACGTCGCTCAGGAAATGCAGAAAGCCGGACGTTTACCTTGCCGGAATACCTGGGTTGCTGAATGCCAACAGCGTAAGCGGACGTTACTGCGTAAAACCCACTTCGACAATGTCCCGGTGAAACCGCAGCGTGTCTACGAAGAGATGAATAAAGCCTTTGGTCGCGACGTTTGCTACGTCACCACCATCGGATTATCACAAATTGCCGCTGCGCAAATGCTGCATGTGTTCAAAGAGCGTCACTGGATCAACTGCGGTCAGGCTGGCCCTCTCGGCTGGACGCTGCCTGCTGCATTAGGGGTTTGTGTTGCCGATCCAACACGCAACGTCGTCGGGATTTCGGGGGATTTTGACTTCCAATTCCTGATTGAAGAACTGGCGGTGGGCGCGCAATTCAACATTCCTTACATCCATGTGCTGGTCAACAACGCCTATCTGGGCCTGATTCGTCAATCGCAGCGTGCTTTTGATATGGATTACTGCGTCCAACTGGCGTTTGAAAATATCAACTCCAGCGAAGTAAACGGCTATGGCGTCGATCACGTCAAAGTGGCAGAAGGATTAGGTTGTAAGGCCATTCGCGTCTTCAAACCTGAAGATCTCGCTCCGGCGTTTGAACAAGCCAAAGTCCTGATGGCGCAGTATCGTGTTCCGGTTGTTGTCGAAGTGATCCTTGAGCGAGTGACCAATATCTCGATGGGTAGCGAACTGGATAACGTGACCGAGTTTGAAGAGGTTGCAGACGGTGCAGTTGATGCGCCAACCGAAACCTGTTTTATGAAATATGAATAGAGGAGGTGACAGATGTTACGGTTCTCAGCCAATCTTTCCATGCTGTTTCTGGAATACAGTTTTCTTGAGCGTTTCGACAAAGCGGCGCAAGCGGGGTTTCGTGGCGTAGAGTTTATGTTTCCCTACGATTACGACATTGACGTATTAAAGGAAAAACTGCTGACCAACAAGCTGGAGCATACGTTGCATAATCTCCCCGCCGGAGATTGGGCGTCGGGTGAACGCGGTATCGCCTGTATTCCGGGTCGCGAAGAAGAGTTTCGTGATGGTGTAGCGGCGGCTATTCGCTATGCAAAGGGGCTGGGCAATACAAAAATCAATTGCCTGGTAGGTAAAACACCGGCGGGTTTTTCGGCTGAACAGATCCAGCAAACGCTGGTGGAAAATCTGCGCTATGCGGCCAACATGTTAGCGCAAGAAGATATTTTATTGCTGATTGAGCCGATCAACCATTTTGATATTCCTGGTTTCTATCTCACCGGTACGCATCAGGCGTTAGCGTTAATTGATAGCGTCGGATGCAATAATATCAAAATTCAGTATGACATTTATCATATGCAGCGCATGGAAGGGGAGTTAACCCAAACCATGACCACGTGGGCAAATAAAATAGGTCATTTGCAAATTGCAGATAACCCTCGTCGCGGAGAGCCAGGGACCGGGGAAATCAATTATGACTTTATTTTTAAGTTTATTGATAAATCAGGTTATGACGGGTGGGTAGGTTGCGAATATAAGCCGCTGACGACCACCGAAGCGGGATTATCGTGGATTAATCAGTATCGATAATTTGTAAGTAATTTCAGGCAACACTATTTTTTCCACTCTGTTGGAAGGGAATCGTTTTGCCTGAATTCAGGAATACCGACAGATATAAAAGAGGTTGCAAATGAAACTGGGATTTATTGGCCTGGGTATTATGGGATCGCCAATGGCGATTAATTTGGCTCGCGCCGGACATCAATTACATGTCACGACCATTGGACCGGTGGCTGAAGAGTTGCTGTCACTGGGGGCGGTTAATGTTGAAACTGCGCGTCAGGTGACTGATTTTGCAGATATTATTTTCATCATGGTGCCGGATACGCCGCAGGTTGAAGAAGTGCTTTTTGGTGAACACGGATGCGCTAAAACCACATTGCAGGGAAAAACCATTGTCGATATGAGTTCTATTTCTCCTATCGAAACTAAGCGTTTTGCTCAGCAGGTTAATGAACTCGGCGGGGATTACCTGGATGCGCCCGTGTCCGGTGGAGAAATTGGCGCTCGCGAAGGGACGCTGTCCATTATGGTTGGCGGTGAACCTGATGTATTTGAAAGGGTTAAACCGCTCTTTGATATTCTGGGAAAAAATATCACCCTGGTGGGTGGAAATGGTGATGGCCAAACCTGTAAAGTCGCTAACCAAATTATCGTTGCCTTAAATATTGAAGCCGTTTCTGAAGCGCTGGTATTTGCCTCTAAAGCGGGTGCGGATCCGGTTCGCGTGCGTCAGGCATTAATGGGCGGATTTGCCTCATCTCGTATTCTGGAAGTACATGGTGAGCGCATGATTAAACGCACTTTTGATCCCGGTTTCAAAATTGCATTGCATCAAAAAGATCTCAACCTTGCATTACAAAGTGCCAAGGCGCTCTCTTTGAATTTGCCTAATACGGCAACCTGTCAGGAGTTATTTAATACCTGTGCCGCGAATGGTGGAAGCCAGTTGGATCACTCGGCAATGGTTCAGGCTCTGGAATTAATGGCTAATCATAAATTGTCATGATCGTTGGTATCGCTGCAATCCTGCAGCGATACATTCTAATCAGACACACTTTGGAAAGGTGCATGTCATGAGTGAAAAAAATACATCCGGTATTGAATACTGGAAGAAGATCGTCGTCGTAATGAGTCTGGGTTGGGTAGCGATATGGATTTATCGCACCGTATTAACCCCTATTTATCCTGAGATTCAGGCTTCCCTGGGCAATGTCAGCAATGCTGAAATTGGCGCCATCGCCAGTTTCTATTTTTTCGCCTATTGCAGCATGCAAATTCCCTGCGGAATTTTGGTCGATAAGCTTGGCCAGAAAATTATGCTGATGTGTGGGTTTACGCTCTTTATTATTGGTACGCTCAGTATCGCAAAAGCCACTGGACTGGTGATGATCTATGCCGGTTCGCTGATGGCAGGAGCGGGCTGCGCCTCTTTCTTTAGTTCTGCGTATTCTCTCTCTTCGGCAAATGTCCCACAGGCTCGCCGGGCACTGGCAAACGCCATCATTAATAGCGGCTCTGCGATTGGGATGGGGATAGGTTTAATCGGCTCCAGCGTGTTGGTTAAAAGTATGAGCATGGCCTGGCAAAACGTGTTGTTTCTGGTTGCGGCTGTGTTGGTGGTGATGCTGTGCGTATTTACTTTGGTTATCCGCGGTAAGGCAAAAAGCGAAACGGCGGCGTCAGACCAAAAAACGCAGACGGCAACGATGACAGAAGAGAAAAGTCCGCCGCTGTTTTCGGGTTTGTTATGCAGCGTCTACTTCCTCTATTTCTGTACCTGTTATGGCTATTACCTGATTGTGACCTGGCTTCCGTCTTATCTGCAGACTGAAAGGGGATTTGATGGTGGCGCGATTGGCGTTGCCTCGGCTTTGGTCGCCGTGGTGGGGGTTCCCGGTGCGTTGTTCTTCAGTCATCTGTCCGATAAATTCCGTAACAGCAAAGTCAAAGTCATTCTTGGGCTGGAAATTATGGCCGCCGCAATGCTGGTGTTTACGGTGTTATCGCCGAATACCACGATGTTGATGGTCAGCCTGACCCTGTACGGTTTATTGGGAAAAATGGCGGTGGATCCCATCCTGATCTCCTTCGTGTCTGAGCAGGCGTCGGCGAAAACGCTGGGCAGAGCATTTAGCCTGTTTAACTTCTTTGGTATGAGTTCAGCCGTTATTGCGCCAACGTTAACCGGATTTATTTCCGATTTGACTGGCTCAAAAGAGATAAGCTTTGTCATCTCTGCTTGTCTGGTTGTTACCGGAACGCTTATTTTTGCCGGCGTGACGTTATATAAAAAGAAAGCAACACCAGTTACTGCTTCAGCATAAAAATATAATTAAAACTATTTGCATTACTTTATATATTGTTTTTGTTCCGCATAGCTAAACCCATTACAACGTTATCCGATACGTGACAAGAGGGATTTATGGAACATCAAAGAGATCTATACCAACAACGTGGTTATAGTGACGACTTATTACCAAAAACGGCAGCACAACGAAACTGGAAAACATTTAACTATTTTACTTTATGGATGGGGTCAGTACATAACGTACCTAATTACGTTATGGTTGGCGGGTTCTTCATTCTCGGGCTGTCCACATTCAGTATTATGTTGGCTATTATTATTAGTGCATTGTTTATTGCATTAGTCATGGTTATGAACGGCGCCGCCGGAAGTAAATACGGTGTACCTTTTGCAATGATTCTGCGTGGCTCGTATGGCGTACGTGGCGCGCTTTTCCCGGGATTATTAAGAGGCGGGATTGCTGCAATTATGTGGTTCGGTCTGCAATGTTATGCCGGATCGCTGGCTTTTCTTATTCTGATTGGCAAGATATGGCCTGGTTTTTTAACGCTGGGCGGTGATTTTACATTACTGGGGTTGTCCCTGCCGGGGTTAATCACATTTCTTATCTTTTGGCTGATTAACGTTGGTATCGGTTTTGGCGGCGGTAAAGTATTAAATAAATTTACTGCGATCCTGAATCCTTGCATTTATATCGTTTTTGGCGGAATGGCTATCTGGGCGATATCCCTGGTAGGGATTGGCCCCATTCTGGACTACATTCCGGGCGGTGTGCAAAAAGCGGGAAACAGCGGATTCCTGTTCCTGGTAGTGATTAACGCCGTGGTTGCGGTATGGGCCGCTCCGGCGGTGAGCGCCTCGGACTTTACGCAAAATGCCCACTCATTTCGTGAACAGGCGTTAGGCCAGACGCTGGGTCTTATTGTCGCGTACGTGTTATTTGCGATTGCCAGCGTGTGTATTATTGCCGGTGCCAGTATTCATTATGGAACGGATACCTGGAATGTGCTGGATATCGTACAGCGTTGGGACAGTCTGTTTGCCTCCTTCTTCGCGGTTTTGGTTATTCTGATGACCACAATCTCAACAAACGCTACGGGTAATATAATCCCGGCTGGTTATCAGATTGCCGCAATTGCGCCAACAAAACTAACATATAAAAATGGTGTATTGATTGCCAGTATTATTAGCTTACTGATTTGTCCATGGAAACTCATGGAAAATCAGAGCAGTATTTATCTGTTTCTGGATATCATTGGCGGTATGCTCGGTCCTGTTATTGGTGTTATGTTAGCGCACTATTTTGTCGTTATGCGTGGCAAGATTAATCTTGATGAATTATATACCGCTAGTGGTAATTATCAATATTATGATAATGGATTTAACCTGACGGCATTCTCCGTAACGTTAGTGGCGGTAATTCTTTCACTGGGTGGAAAGTTTATTCCATTGCTTGAGCCGTTATCGCGAGTGTCGTGGTTTGTTGGGGTTATTGTCGCATTTGTGGCATATGCCTTACTGAAAAAAAGAACGGTTGGACAACCTGCCGCAGTAGAAAAAGCAACAGGTCAGTTGTAATGAAATCAGTAAACGTAGGTGTAAGCGTGCGTTATTTATAAAAACTATCTGTATCCATACAAGGAGTTCGTTATGTCTTTTGATTTAATTATTAAGAACGGTACTGTTATTTTAGAAAATGAAGCTCGTATTGTTGATATTGCCGTCCAGGCAGGAAAAATCGCCGCCATTGGCGAGAATCTGGGTGAGGCAAAGCAGGTAATGGATGCGACAGGTCTGGTGGTTTCACCGGGCATGGTTGATGCGCATACCCATATCTCTGAGCCGGGACGTACACATTGGGAGGGCTATGAGACCGGAACGCGTGCCGCGGCAAAAGGCGGTATCACCACAATGATCGAAATGCCTCTCAACCAGCTGCCCGCGACGGTAGATCGTGAAACCATCGAACTTAAATTTGATGCGGCAAAAGGTAAATTGACCATTGATGCCGCGCAGCTTGGCGGTCTGGTTTCTTACAACCTTGATCGTCTGCACGAGCTGGATGAGGTCGGTGTCGTCGGTTTCAAATGCTTTGTTGCTACCTGTGGCGATCGCGGAATCGACAATGACTTCCGTGACGTTAACGACTGGCAGTTCTACAAAGGCGCGCAGAAGTTAGCAGAAATGGACCAGACGGTGCTGGTGCATTGCGAAAATGCGCTCATTTGCGACGAGCTTGGCGAGGAAGCTAAACGCGAAGGCCGTGTGACGGCACATGATTATGTGGCTTCACGTCCGGTTTTCACTGAGGTGGAAGCTATTCGCCGCGTGCTGTATCTGGCGAAAGTCGCCGGTTGCCGCCTGCACGTTTGCCATATCAGCAGCCCGGAAGGCGTGGAAGAAGTGACCCGTGCCCGTCAGGAAGGCCAGGATGTGACCTGCGAATCCTGCCCGCATTATTTTGTGCTGGATACCGATCAGTTTGAAGAGATTGGCACGCTGGCAAAATGTTCTCCGCCGATCCGCGATCGACAGAATCAACAAGGCATGTGGGAAAAACTGTTCAATGGTGAGATTGACTGCCTGGTTTCCGACCACTCGCCATGCCCACCAGAAATGAAGGCTGGCAATATCATGCAGGCGTGGGGCGGCATTGCCGGGCTGCAGAGCTGTATGGACGTCATGTTTGATGAGGCCGTGCAAAAACGCGGTATGTCACTGCCGCTATTCGCTAAATTGATGGCAACCAACGCCGCAGATATTTTCGGCCTGAAGCAGAAAGGACGTATTGCCCCGGGTAAAGATGCTGACTTCGTCTTTATTCAACCGGACAGCAAATACGTTCTGAAAAACGAAGACCTGGAATATCGCCACAAGGTCAGTCCGTATGTTGGCCGGACGATTGGCGCGCGCATTACGAAAACTATTCTTCGCGGGGATGTTATCTATGACATCGAGCAGGGGTTCCCGGTAGCGCCAAAAGGTCAATTTATCCTTAAACATCAACAATAATGTGATGTGAATTAATGCCCGTCATGCTGGCGGGCATTCTCTATTTTAAGGTATGAATATGCTTCCTGTTATTAACCGCGAAAGTTTGCTATCTGGCTTTCAGTGGTTTTTCTTTATTTTTTGCAATACGGTCGTGGTCCCCCCAACGCTGGTTTCTGCTTTTCATCTCCCCGCGAGCAATCTGTTAATGCTCACGCAATACGCTTTTTTCACGACATCGCTGGCCTGCCTTGCGCAGGTTATTTGTGGCCATCGTCGCGCCATTATGGAAGGTCCGACCGGTTTATGGTGGGGCACCATTTTGACAATTACCCTGGCTGAGGCGTCACGCGGGACACCGCTCAATGATATCGCCACCAGTCTGAGCGTCGGGATTGTCATTTCCGCTGTGCTGACGATGATTATCGGCTTTAGCGGCTTAGGACACCGGTTGGCCCGGCTATTTACCCCAACGGTGATGGTCTTTTTTATGCTGCTGTTGGGCGCTCAGCTCACCACTATCTTTTTTAAGGGCATGTTGGGATTGCCTTTTGGCATTGCTGACACCAGCGTCAAAATTCAACTGGCGCCTTTTAGCCTGGCGGTTGGCGTGATGTGCTTCATCCTTGCGATGATCATTTTTTTACCGCAGCGGATCTCCCGTTACGCCCTGCTGGTGGGGGCGGTAGTGGGATGGGGACTCTGGCGGTTGTGCTTTCCATCAACGTCTTTGCCGTCTGGGGAATTAAGCTGGCAGTGGTTCCCGTTAGGCAGTCATGGCAGGCTGTTACCCGGTATTATCCTGACGGCGGTTATCACCGGTCTGGTGAATATCAGTAATACCTATGGCGCGGTGCGCGGCACGGACATCTTTTACACGCATCAAGGCTCCAGCAGCTCGCGTTATCGTCGTAGCTTTATCATTTCCGGTTTTATGACGCTGGTGACAGTGCCTTTTGCCGTGATTCCATTTTCACCTTTTGTCTCTTCTATCGGGCTGTTAACACAAACTGGCGACAGTTCGCGAAAATCATTTATTTATGGCAGCGTATTATGTTTATTGGTGGCGATAGTGACGCCGCTAACCCGCTTATTCTGCGCCATTCCACTGGCAATCAGCAGTGCCGTTATGTTGGTATCTTATCTGCCGTTGCTCTATTCCGGTCTGGTTTTCAGCCAGCAAATCACATTTACCGCACGAAATATTTATCGGCTGGCACTCCCGCTGTTTGTGGGGATTTTTTTGATGGGGCTGCCTCCGGTTTATTTACAAGATCTTCCACTGACTATTCGGCCATTACTGAGTAATGGCTTATTGGTGGGGATTTTACTGGCAGTGCTTATGGAAAACCTCATTCCATGGGAACGCATTAAATAACAGGATGAAAAAGGATTAATGATGAAAATTGTAATTGCGCCAGATTCGTTTAAAGAGAGCTTAAGCGCCGACCAATGCTGCCAGGCAATTAAAGCTGGATTTTCAGCCATATTCCCGGATGCAGAATACATTTGTTTACCAATTGCAGATGGCGGGGAGGGGACCGTGGATGCCATGGTGGCGGCGACAGGTGGAAAAGTGGTCTCGCTGGAGGTCTGTGGGCCGATGGGGGAAAAGGTCATGGGATTTTATGGCCTGACCGGTGATGGAAAGACCGCCATTATTGAAATGGCCGCGGCGAGTGGACTGATGTTGGTCGAACCGCAGGCGCGTAATCCACTGCTGGCATCAAGTTACGGGACTGGCGAACTGATTCGGCATGCGCTGGATGCCGGTATTCGTCATATTATCCTCGGTATCGGCGGGAGTGCGACAGTTGATGGCGGCATGGGGATGGCTCAGGCGCTAGGCGTGCGGTTCCTTGATGTGCAAGGGACATCATTGAGGGCGGGAGGTGGTAGCTTATCTCGCCTCGCGAGCATTGACCTGCAACAGTGCGATCCGCGGCTGACAGCATGTCGGATCGAAGTTGCCTGTGATGTGGATAACCCATTGGTTGGCCCGCGTGGCGCGGCAAGAGTATTCGGTCCGCAGAAAGGGGCGACGCCGGAAATGGTTGAGAAACTGGAAGAAGGATTACTCAACTACGCGCATGTGCTGCGAACGTTGACCGGTGAGGATGTATCTCAGGTTGCGGGCGGTGGGGCGGCGGGTGGAATGGGCATCGCTGCGGCTATCTTTCTGCAGGCCATCATGAAACCAGGGATTGAGATTGTGCTGCAGGCCGTTCAACTGGAGCAGTCCATCAAAGATGCATCGCTGGTCATCACCGGCGAGGGACGTATTGATTCGCAAACGGTCGGGGGAAAAGCGCCAATCGGTGTTGCTTCTGTTGCTATGCAGCATCATGTTCCGGTTATTGGTATCGCCGGGGTGCTGGGGGAAGGTGTGGAGGTGGTTCACGATCATGGTATTGATGCGGTATTCAGTATTTTGCCGCGACTCGCGCCATTGGCGGAAGTGCTGGCGAGTGGTGAAACCAACCTTTATCACTGTGCGCGTAATATTGCTTGCGCGATGAAGCTCGGTCAGGCGATTAATCTGCGTTAAGCATAAAAAAAGCCACGGTGTTAACCGTGGCAAAACCCAACATAGCTAAATAAAAAATTATCAGGCGGGCTGTTCGCCGTTAAATCTCAACATCCCGGTTGCAATCTTTGGAATAGATATAGCTGAACGCTTCACCACGCCCCACGCCGTAACCCGCCTGCAGGGAGTACGCGCCCATAAAGATGTAGTCGCCTTTTTTCACCGGGATCCATTGGTTATCGAGGTTATAAACGCCCTGACCTGAGAGAATATAAGCCCCATGTTCCTGTACATGCGTTTCGATATAACCATGACTGGCGCCGGGTTCGAATGACAGAATATGCATATTCATATCGAAGCCTAATTCTTTAGGCAGGAAATCCAGCAGGATTACGTCATCCATGCCTTCATAATGAATACGTTCTAACTGGTTGGCATTACCGGAGACCAGCCATGGTGAATGGCCTGCCACCGGCGTATAACGGCGTTTGTATAAAAACAGTTGGCTGTCTTCTGTCTGGGCATTATTAAAGGTGAGCAGTTCACCTGGCGGGCAATACAGATATCCGCCCTGGGTTAAAGCAAAGGTTTTACCTTCCGCTTTCGCCTCAATTTTGCCGGAAATAACATACACGAACGTTTCAATACCTTCGCCGCCAAAACCGCTGTGGTGGCCGCCGTTCTGGCGTAGGGTCACCAGATAGTCAACAAATGACGCGCCCAGTTTTGGCGTTGAGAGGATGGTGACGTCACAGTTTTCAAAACCCGGAATGATATTTTTAACCAGTCCGTCCGGGGTTAGCAGGGCAAAGTTACCGTGTTTTACAATTGCGCGATTAGCCAATAAATCATCGCGATAACCCGTGACGTTATTCAGATATCCCATGGGTGACTCCTTATTTCTGCCAGGCAAGTTGATGAAGCATTAATGCCAGAGTTTTGACCCCTTCGGCAAGGTCGTTAATGTTTGTGCGTTCAGCGGGGTTGTGGCTGATACCGTTAATGCTGGGAATGAAAATCATGCAGGTCGGTACGCGGGGAGCGAAAATTTGCGCATCATGGCCTGCGCCACTGTGCATGACACGGTAGTTCAGCTGTTCTTTTTCACACAGTTCGGTAAGGGTAGAGACCAGTTTACTGTCCATCGGGACCGGCGTTTCATCCATCCACAAATCGATATCAATGCCGATATCCATTTCATCGCAGATGGCGCGCATGTCGTTTTCCAGTTGTTGAGTAAAATCACGCAATACGTCGGCATCGGTATGACGGCAATCGATTGTGAAGGTCGTTTTGCCTGGCACCACGTTGACGGTGTTCGGCTGCGGCTCTACCTTACCAAAGGTCAGTACCAGAGGATCGCCATGCTTTTTGGCTTTCTCGATAGACTGGCTGCAGATGCGACTGAAAGCGTATACGGTATCGCGACGGTAGCTCAGCGGCGTTGTCCCCGCATGGTTGGATTCACCGTTCAGCGTTACCGTATAGCGACGTTGGCCGACAATCGCGCTGACGACGCCTATCGACTGGCCATTACTTTCAAGCACACAACCTTGTTCGATGTGTAATTCAACGAAGGCTTTGATGTCATTACGGGCATGAAGCGGCTCTGCGGGGAGGGTAAAGCCGCAGGCGTTCATTGCGTCAACAAAACGGGTGCCTTTCGCGTCCTGGATATTACGGACGTCATCGGGATTTGCCAGTCCAAAAATGTTTTTGCTGCCCCAGAAGACATACGGGAAACGGCTGCCTTCCTCTTCCGCCATGGAAACGACTTCGACCGTTTTCAGCGGTGCGCCATAGGTGCTCTTGAGCCAGTCAACCGCGAGCCATGCCGCCAGCGCGCCAAACTGGCCGTCAAGATTGCCGCCGTTGACGACGGTATCAATATGCGAGCCGCTTAAAATGACCTGTTCCGGCGATTCGTTCCCAAGCAGACGACCGTATAAGTTGCCCACTTCATCAAAGCGAGTTTCCAGGCCGCTGGCGTCCATGCGTTTTTTGAATTGCTGTTGTGTTTCAAGCCATTCTGGCGAATACAGCAAGCGCGTCATCCCACCGGTAGGATCCGCGCCAAAGGAAGAGAGCCAGGGAAGGGTTTCTTCAATTGCGTGACGAAAATGGTTGATCATATGAAATTCCTGTTTCAATAATTATTGTGCAAAGGGATTCTTTGTTTCGTATGACTTGAGATAGAGGGCATCGGAAATCAGGTATTGATAAATATCGTCAACAATGTCGATACCATGGACCGCGGCATTGCGTTGATTAATATCTTGATCCTGTCCGGGGTAATAAACTTGTTTAAAGCCGGGTGCAGGAGTAACGTTATTTAACTCTTGCATGGTCTGGCTGAGGTGCTGGCGGAATAATTGGCTGGAGGAGAAAAAGTCGGGATTAATAACCAAATGCAGTTGGCCTAAATTCCGACCGGCATGTAAATCCTCATACATTGAACTGACCTGACGACCAAACGGTAATCCCAATAAAATGCCGGATAACACATCGATCATCATCATCAGGCCATAGCCTTTAGGCCCAGCCGCAGGTAGCAACGCATTGACAGCAAATGGATCGGAAGTTGGCGCGCCGTTTTTATCGACTGCCCAGGTATTCGGAATCGGCTCGTTGCGGGAGCGGGCATCCAGAACTTTTCCCCATGCCTGCACCGTTGTCGCCATATCAAACGTCATGATGTCGTCGCCTTCTCCTGGCGCAGCGAAGGCTAACGGATTGGTACCGTAGTAAATATCTGCGCCGCCGAACGGTACCACCATCGGGTCGGACTGGCACACGGAGAGGCCGATCAGACCAGCGCGAGCGGCTTGCTGCACAAAGTAAGAAATGGCACCGCTGTGCCCCATTCGGCTAATGCCAACGACGGCGACACCATTTTTTTTAGCAATTTTAATGGCATGCTCCATACCCATCTTTGCTGCGACTTGCCCGGCGGCATTATCGGCATGCAAAATCGCTGTACAGGGACCGGTATCTTCAAAACGAAATGTGGGTTCGCGGTTGGTACCGCCTTTTGAAATGCGCTCAGCATAGTATTCAACGCGTACGGCGCCATGAGAGTGAATGCCTCTGGCATCGGCGTAAACCAATACCTCAGCAACCGTTGTGGCGTGCTCACGTTTTAGTCCGGCCTTGCAAAGCTTATTCTCGATAAGCTGGTGGAGTGTTTCCCGACTGATTTTCATCTGTCTTCCTTTTTAACGACGGTGTGAAGCATGACTGCCGTTAACATACCGGGAATAAAAATTGATTATGTGATCCAGACACACAAAAAAATATAGTTAGAATTTATTTGATAATCAGTGTTGATTTGCCCTTTCTTTTTAAATAAACAATGCCGTTAAAAAATAATGTTTAATACTCTGGTGGTTGTTAAATTTATTTTGTTAATAATTCCAGTGTGATGCCAGTCACTCTATTTGGGATTCCAGATATATACCTTGAGCTACACATTAACACTACTCGTGCAATTGCCATGGGTGCAATTATTAAGGGGTTGTTATGATCCACGCCTTTATTAAAAAAGGGTGTTTTCAGGACTCTGTCAGTTTAATGATTATTTCACGCAAGCTGAGTGAGTCCGAAAATGTAGACGATGTATCGGTCATGATGGGAACGCCAGCAAATAAATCATTGCTGGAAACGACCGGGTTTTGGCATGACGATTTTAATAATGCGACGCCAAACGATATTTGTGTGGCGATTCGCACTGAAACGGCTGATGAAAGTATTACGCAGGCCATTCTGCAACAACTGGATGAGTCGTTGCAGCAGCTGGCGCAGGCCACTGGCGGTAGCCAAACGCTCCTGCAGGTCAGACGCTGGGAAAGCGCGTGCCAGAAACTGCCTGAGGCGAATATGACGCTCATTTCCGTCGCCGGTGAATACGCGGCGGAGCTGGCGAACCAGGCGTTGGATCGCAACCTGAATGTCATGATGTTCTCCGATAACGTGACCCTGGAAGATGAAATCACCCTCAAGCGCCGTGCGCAGGATAAAGGTCTGCTGGTGATGGGACCGGACTGCGGAACCGCCATGATTGCGGGCACGCCGCTGGCTTTTGCCAACGTGATGCCGGAAGGCAATATCGGTGTGCTGGGCGCCTCCGGCACAGGGATTCAGGAGCTCTGTTCACAGATAGCGCTGGCCGGGGAAGGCATCACTCACGCCATCGGTCTGGGCGGACGGGACCTGAGCGCCGAGGTAGGGGGGATTAGCGCGCTTACCGCGATGGAGATGCTTGGCGCAGACGACAAAAGCCAGGTGTTGGCTTTTGTGTCGAAACCACCGGCGGAGGTTGTTCGCCAGCATATCGTGACGGCGATGAAGGCCACCGGCAAACCCGTGGTAGCCCTGTTTTTAGGTTACACCTCCGCGGTCGCCCGCGACGAAAACGTCTGGTTTGCCGCGACGTTGGACGATGCGGCCCGTCTGGCCTGTTTACTGGCGAGAGTCGCGGCGCGACGCAGCTCGCTTTCAACCACAGGAGACGGTGTGATCCGAGGGTTATACACCGGAGGTACGCTGGCCGCCGAAGCCGCTGGGCTGCTGGCCGCCCACCTGAATGTCACCGCGGATGCACAACATCATCATGGCATGATGCTGGATGCCGCCGGGCACCAGATTATCGATCTGGGGGATGATTTTTACACCGTCTGGCGGCCGCATCCGATGATTGACCCTGCCTTACGTAATCAACTGATTACGGATCTGGGGACGCAGCCGCAGGTACGCGTACTGTTAGTTGATGTCGTGATTGGTTACGGCGCGACGGCAGATCCGGCCGCATCGTTGGTTCAGGCCTGGCAGAAGGCGTGCGCTGCGCGAGGCCATGAGCAACCGCTGTATGCGATTGCGACGGTGACAGGTACAGAACGCGATCCGCAGTGTCGCTCACTGCAGATTGCCACACTGGAAGATGCCGGCATTGCCGTAGTGAGTTCACTGCCTGAGGCAACGCTGCTTGCCGCCGAACTGATTCGTCCATCTCAACCGTTATCTGACAAATCCACACCTCCGCTACTGGAAAAAGTGGCGGTCATCAATGCCGGGTTACGCAGTTTTGCACTGGATTTACAGGCGGCAGAAATGCCTGTGGTGCATTACCAGTGGGCGCCTGTCGCTGGCGGTAATAAGAAACTGGCTCGTTTATTAGAACGTTTGCAATAAGGGGTTCCAATGTTTACATCAGTGGCGCAAGCCAATGCTGCAGTAATCGAACAAATTCGTCGTGCGCGTCCGCACTGGCTGGATGTGCAACCAGCCTCCTCATTAATTCGCGAGCTCAATGAAGGGAAAACGTTGCTGCATGCGGGACCGCCAATGCGTTGGCAAGAGATGACTGGTCCGATGAAAGGGGCCTGTATTGGTGCATGTCTGTTTGAAGGGTGGGCCAATGATGAGATGAGCGCGCTGGCTTTACTGGAGCAGGGCAAAGTCCGGTTCGTACCTTGCCACCATGTTAATGCTGTGGGGCCAATGGGGGGAATCACCTCTGCCAGCATGCCGATGCTGGTGGTGGAAAATATCACCGACGGTAACCGGGCTTACTGCAATCTCAACGAAGGGATTGGCAAAGTGATGCGCTTCGGCGCGTATGGCGAAGATGTCCAGCAGCGTCTACGTTGGATGCGCGATGTCCTGATGCCTGTTTTAAGCGCGGCGCTGGCCAATCTGGAACAGGGTATTGATCTGACCGCCATGATGGCGCAGGGCATTACGATGGGCGATGAGTTCCATCAGCGCAACATTGCCTCTTCAGCTCTGCTGATGCGAACTCTGGCACCGCAAATTGCCCGTCTGGAACATGATAAGCAGCAGATTGCTGAGGTGATGGATTTTCTCAGTGTGACCGACCAGTTCTTCTTGAACCTGGCGATGGCTTACTGCAAAGCGGCAATGGATGCCGGAGCAATGGTGCGTTCCGGCAGTATTGTGACCGCAATGACCCGTAATGGCGATATGTTCGGTATCCGGGTGAGCGGACTTGGCGATCGCTGGTTTACTGCGCCGGTTAACACACCGCAGGGGCTGTTCTTTACCGGCTTCTCGCAGGAACAAGCTAACCCGGATATGGGCGATAGCGCCATCACCGAAACCTTTGGGATTGGCGGCGCCGCGATGATCGCTGCCCCTGGCGTAACGCGTTTTGTCGGTGCCGGAGGGATGGAGGCCGCGAAGTCCGTTTCCGAGGAGATGGCTGAAATCTATCTGGAACGCAATATGCAGTTGCAGATCCCTGGCTGGGATTTCCAGGGGGCTTGCCTTGGTCTTGATATCCGTCGCGTCGTGGAAACAGGTATTACGCCGCTGATCAACACGGGTATTGCCCATAAAGAAGCCGGTATTGGTCAGATCGGCGCGGGCACAGTTCGTGCGCCGTTGGCCTGCTTTGAGCTGGCTCTGGAAGCGCTGGCTGAAAGTATGGGCATTAGCTAAGAGAGCCGCGCATGATGATCATCCGTCCTCTGATGGGCAGTCAGCAGTCTCCGGATTTTCGCCAGTCATGGCAGCTATCCGGGATCTGGCGGCGCTCGATTAACCTTGTGGCCGAAGGAGGCGCACTGTTAACGCTGCACCGCCAGGGCAGTGGTTTTAGCCCGGGAGGATGGGTGATCCGTGCGCCTGATTTTGATGCGCTGTGTATGGCGTTAAGCGGTAGTGAAACCCCTCAGGCTGTCCCCGAGGGGATCGTGTTGGGACCGTTTCTGTTGCGCCAACCGCAGCGTTATTGTTCGTTGAAAATAACGTCCCGCCCACATGCTCCACGCCTTGCATCCGCCTGGATGGAGCGCGGCGAGGAAACGGGGTTATTCGGGCCGTTAATGCTGGCGGCAAATTTGCCTTTGTGCTCCGAGTTACGTCAGTTCCGCCATTGCTTTTTCTCGGCGCTGGCTGGCTTATCGACAGACTGGCGGCAGTGGTTAGGTAAGGGGCCAGGTTTAACGCCCAGCCATGATGATACGTTGACCGGAATGCTTCTGGCCGCCTGGTATTTTGGCGCGCTGAATAAGGATTCCGGCCATCGTTTCTTTGAATATTCCGGCAATCTTGAACTGGCGACGACCGTGGTTAGCGTGAGCTACTTACGCTACGCGGCATTAGGATACTTCGCTTCACCTTTGCTCCACTTCACTCATGCTTTGGGCCGACACCAAAGGATGGACGCGGCGATAAATTCGCTGCTAGCGCTCGGGCATACCTCCGGCGCAGACACCCTGTTGGGGTTCTGGCTTGGGCAACAAATCATAGAAGGATAGGGAATGAAAACGCTGGTTGTTGCTCTTGGTGGCAACGCATTATTGCAGCGCGGCGAGGCGCTGACGGCAGAAAATCAATATCGTAATATTGCCAGCGCCGTACCTGCCCTGGCGCGTCTGGCGCGTTCGTACCGCCTGGCCATCGTACATGGCAATGGGCCGCAGGTTGGTCTGTTATCGTTACAGAATCTTGCCTGGAAGGAGGTTGAACCTTACCCGCTGGATGTGCTGGTGGCAGAGACTCAGGGCATGATTGGTTATATGTTAGCGCAAAGTCTGACCGCTGAACCGGAGATGCCGCCGGTGACCACAGTGTTAACGCGAATTGTGGTGTCTGAAGACGATCCCGCGTTTATGGCGCCGGAAAAATTTATCGGCCCGGTGTATTCGCCTGCAGATCAAACGCAGCTGGAAGCCACCTACGGCTGGCATATGAAACGTGACGGCAAATACCTGCGTCGTGTTGTCGCCTCGCCTGAGCCTCGCCAGATCGTCGAAAGCGATGCTATTAAGCTCTTGCTCAAAGAAGGCCATGTGGTGATTTGTAGCGGCGGTGGCGGCGTGCCGGTTACCGGGGAAGGGGTTGGGTCTGAAGCGGTCATTGATAAGGATCTGGCGGCGGCATTGCTGGCTGAACAGATCGATGCCGACGGTCTGGTTATCCTCACCGATGCTGATGCGGTCTATGAGAACTGGGGCACACCAGAGCAACGTGCGATTCGACAAGCCTCTCCTGATGAACTGGCACCGTTTGCTAAAGCTGATGGTTCGATGGGGCCAAAGGTGACAGCCGTAAGCGGATACGTGAAGCGACGTGGAAAACCCGCGTGGATTGGCGCGCTGTCTCGCATTGAAGACACGTTGGCGGGGAAAGCCGGAACCTGCATTCGTCTGTAAAAGTAACGGGAGGCGTGCGCAGGCACACCTCCCGTATCGGTTTATTTCAGCTTTGACTGCGCCCAGATGATACCGCTGGCATATTCCGGCGGCAGCAGGGGAATGAGCGCTTCCAGCGTGGCGCTAAGGCGCGCGGTATCGCTGTCGCTCAGGTTCAAGTGTCCCACCTTACGCCCTTCGCGTACATCTTTGTCATACCAGTGCAGATGCACCAGCGGCAGCTTCAGCCAGTCGTAGTTCAGGTCGCTGCCGATCAGGTTTACCATCACCGAAGGATTGTTCACCACCGGCGTCGGCAGCGGCAGGCCGGTAATGGCGCGCAGATGCAGTTCAAACTGGCTGATGCTGGCGCCGTTTTGCGTCCAGTGCCCGCTGTTGTGCACGCGCGGAGCCAGTTCATTAATCAGCAGACCTTCCGGGGTGATGAAACACTCCATCGCCATCACACCGACATAGCCCAGCTCCTGCATGATGGCAGAGAGCATCGCTTCGGCCTGCGCCTGTTGTTTAGCGTTAGCCTGCGGAAATACCACGCTGGTGCGCAGAATGCCGTCCTGATGAAGGTTATGGGTCAGCGGATAGAAGACGGTGCTGCCGTCGTGCGCACGCGCGCCAATCAGTGAGACTTCACCGGAGAAGTTGATTCCTCGCTCGACGATGCACTCGCCGTAGCAGTCGTCTGGCAGTTGTTCGGTTTCATTCGCGCGTAAACGCCACTGTCCACGACCGTCGTAGCCGCCGACGCGACGCTTCACAATTGCCAACTCGCCGAGTTTGTCAAACACCGCAGACCATTCGCTTTTATCCGCCAGCAGTTGCCATGGCGCGGTCGCCAGGTTGAGTTTGTCAAAAAGCTGTTTTTGCGTCAGACGGTCAGCAATAATCGGGAAGACGTCGCGGTTAACAAACGCCGGGTGACGTGCCAGTTCGCGGGTGAGCGCCGTTTCCGGCCAGCGCTCAATCTCAGCGGTGATCACGCTTTGTTGAAAAGGAACGGCGGCGGGTTCGGCGTCCAGCCCGACGGGCCAGACCGCAATCCCCAGCGGCTCACCGGCCTGACGCAACATGCGTCCTAGCTGACCATTGCCGAGTACGCAGACCTGCTTCATGCTACACCTCGCGGGTCCGGGTTCTCCAGCACCTCGTCGGTTTGCGCTTTACGCCACTCAGCCAGACGCTGATGCAATTCTTTGTCGTGTGTTGCCAGAATTTGCGCGGCCAGCAGGGCCGCATTGGCCGCGCCCGCTTTGCCGATCGCCAGCGTGCCCACCGGAATACCGCGAGGCATTTGAACGATGGAATAAAGGCTATCTACGCCGCTCAACGCTGCGCTTTGTACCGGAACGCCTAAAACAGGCACCAGCGTTTTCGCCGCAATCATACCAGGCAAATGTGCAGCACCACCGGCACCGGCAATAATCACCTGATAACCGTTCTCTTCAGCGCCTTCGGCGAAACTGAACAGTTTGTCTGGGGTACGGTGAGCAGAGACGACCTCAACATGATGTGGAACGTCCAACATTTCGAAGATTTCGGCGGCGAACTGCATGGTAGCCCAGTCGCTTTTGGACCCCATCACGATGGCGACACGCGCCGGATTATTGCGGGAAGACATGCGTCTGAAAACTCCTGTGGTGCACTACACTCGACTTTTGAGGCCACAGAGAATAGCATAATTCACCGTCAAGGAAAACGATTGCGTAGCCTGTGTAGCAAGCGTTTTGACGGGGGAGTTAAAATGGAAATGCGATCAGTTCAACGTCGTGTGGTGTGACTTTGATCATCGAACCTTCGCTGTGCCAGGCGCCTAATACTACGCGGAAGGCGGGTTGCCCATTGGCCGTAAGTTCGTGTACTGCCGGACGGTGGGTATGACCGTGAATTAACCACTGGACCTGATGATTTTCCAGCTCGGCAATAACGGCCTGCTGATTCACATCCATGATCTCCAGCGACTTACTGCTGTTGGCTGCTTTGCTGTTGGCGCGCATTTTCGCGGCAATACGTTGGCGAATGAACAATGGCAGGGCGAGGAATAGTTTTTGTAACCAGGATTGATGCACTTTGGCGCGAAACGCCTGATAGCCAGCATCGTCGGTGCATAACGTGTCGCCATGCATGATCAGTACCTTGCGACCATACAGATCGAGCATTTTCTCTTCGGGCAGTAAAGTCATGCCGCTCTCACGGGCAAAACGTTTGCCGAGCAGAAAATCACGGTTGCCGTGAATAAAAAAGCAGGGAACGCCGGAATCAACCAGTGATTTTATCGCCGCGGCTATTTGATGATGCAGCGGATTAGGGTCGTCGTCGCCAATCCAGGCTTCGAACAGGTCGCCGAGAATGTACAGCGCATCGGCTTGTCGCGCATCACCGGCTAAAAAACGCAGAAAACCGGCGGTGATCGCCGGTTCTTCTGTGCAGAGGTGAAGATCTGCAATAAACAGTGTCGCCACGATTACTCGCTGACGGTCACGTTTTCAATGATGACGTCTTCTTTAGGCACATCCTGATGCATACCGCTGCGACCAGTGGAAACGCCTTTGATTTTATCAACCACGTCCATGCCTTCAACAACTTCAGCAAACACGCAGTAACCCCAACCCTGCATGCTTTCGCCGGAGAAGTTCAGGAAGTCATTGTCAGCAACGTTGATGAAGAACTGTGCGGTTGCGGAGTGCGGAGCCTGAGTACGCGCCATTGCCAGCGTACCACGGGTGTTTTTCAGACCGTTGTTCGCTTCGTTTTTGATCGCTTCTTTCGTGGCTTTTTGCTTCATGCCTGGCTCGAAACCACCGCCCTGGATCATGAAACCGTTAATAACACGGTGGAAAATGGTGTTGTTATAAAAACCTTCGCGGCAGTAGTCCAGGAAGTTTTTAACTGTTTCAGGCGCTTTATCATCAAACGTTTTGATTACGATATCGCCGTGATTAGTGTGGAAAGTAACCATTTTTGCATCCTGTTCCGATAGATTGGTGCTTCGACCCTGTCAAGGGTCAGAGTTAGGGGTGTGTTATAGCATAACCGCAAGCTGCGATCACCTCGCAAAGTGTGCTGCTTCCGGTCTAAATTATGGGTATTATACAGACTTTACTATCCACACACGTCTACACGGAATCTTCGATGTTAAAAATCTTTAATACACTGACGCGCCAAAAAGAGGAATTCAAACCTATTCATGCCGGGGAAGTCGGCATGTACGTGTGTGGTATTACCGTTTACGATCTCTGTCATATTGGCCACGGACGTACTTTTGTTTCTTTCGACGTCGTTGCGCGTTATCTGCGTTTCCTCGGCTATAAGCTGAAGTATGTGCGCAACATTACCGATATCGACGACAAAATCATCAAGCGCGCAAATGAAAACGGCGAGAGCTTTGTCGCGCTGGTTGATCGTATGATTGCGGAAATGCATAGCGATTTCGATGCGCTGAATATTCTGCGCCCGGACCTGGAACCTCGCGCTACGCACCATATCGCCGAGATTATTGAGATCACCGAACAGCTGATTGCCAAAGGTCACGCTTATGTTGCCGATAACGGCGACGTGATGTTCGACGTTCCGACTGACCCGAACTACGGTCAGCTGTCACGCCAGGCTCTGGATCAGTTGCAGGCGGGCGCTCGCGTTGACGTGGTTGACGTGAAGCGCAACCCGATGGACTTTGTGCTGTGGAAAATGTCCAAAGAGGGCGAACCTAGCTGGCCGTCTCCATGGGGCGCAGGTCGTCCGGGCTGGCATATCGAGTGTTCGGCGATGAACTGCAAACAGTTGGGCAACCATTTCGATATTCATGGCGGTGGCTCCGACCTGATGTTCCCGCACCATGAAAACGAAATCGCGCAGTCCACCTGTGCGCACGATGGCGAATACGTGAACTACTGGATGCACTCCGGGATGGTGATGGTTGACCGCGAGAAAATGTCCAAATCGCTGGGCAACTTCTTTACCGTACGCGACGTGCTGAAATACTACGACGCCGAAACCATTCGCTACTTCCTGATGTCGGGTCATTACCGTAGCCAGTTGAACTACAGCGAAGAGAACCTGAAACAGGCGCGTTCTGCGCTGGAACGTCTGTACACCGCGCTGCGTGGTACCGACAAATCCGTTGCCCCTGCGGGTGGCGAGGACTTTGAAGCGCGTTTCATTGAAGCGATGGACGATGACTTCAACACGCCGGAAGCTTACTCCGTGCTGTTTGATATGGCGCGTGAAGTTAACCGCCTGAAGGGTGAAGATATGGCGGCGGCTAACGGTATGGCTGCGCATCTGCGCAAGCTCTCCAGCGTGCTGGGCCTGCTGGAACAGGATCCGGAAGCGTTCCTGCAAAGCGGCGCGCAGGCGGATGACGGTGAAGTTGCTGAAATTGAAGCGTTAATTCAGCAGCGTCTGGACGCGCGTAAAGCCAAAGACTGGGCGGCAGCTGACGCCGCGCGTGACCGTCTCAACGAGATGGGCATCGTGCTGGAAGATGGCCCGCAGGGCACCACCTGGCGCCGTAAGTAACTCTCTATTGCCGGATGGCGTCTAACGCCTTATCCGGCCTACGATGTAATGATCGGTAGGCCTGATAAGCATAGCGCCATCAGGCACTATTAATGACGTCTGTACCACCACAGCACACCCATCATCATCACTCCCGGTAGCCACACCCATAATAATTCCGAAATAATAACCTGATGCCCGTAAGGGGTCGCGTAGCGTGACAGCGCGAACGGCGCGACTTTAATCACCTGCCACGGCGCGAAAAAGCGTTCATCCGACCACGGCCACAGCCAGCCGACGCCTTTGCCGCCGGTGGTGACAGAATCCAGCAGACTGTGCGACAGCAGTGAAAGCGTCAGGAATAGCCAGCAGCGAATCAATCCGGCTTTAAACCATCGTCGGCCAATCAATACGCAAAGTAGCGGCACGACAAAGGCGAACAGCAGTGAGTGGGTAAAGCCACGATGACCAAACACGTTGCCGTAGGCGACGCCAAGCTTAAACGACAGCACGTCGGCATCCGGCAGCATAGCCAGAATGACGCCGGTAAACAGTAATCGCGGGGGAATGACTTTAAGTCCGAGACCTAATCCTAAACAGAGTGGAACGGCCGCGTGAGTAATGATGGTTGGCATGATGTTCGCTTCGTGTGGAAAAACAACATGCTAGCCGTTCACTGTGAAGTAGGGATGAAGTCATTATCTGAAAATGAGATGGGGAAGTGGCCGGACGCGGTGTTAACCTCATCCGGCACTCGGGGTCACGCCACGACGTTAATGCTGTGGCCTTCAAAGCTGACGGTCTGTCCGGCAACGATTTTACAGCGTTTGCGCGTTTCAACAGCGCCATCGACCTTCACTAAACCTTCGCCAATAGCAATCTTTGCCTGGGCGCCGCTTTCGCTCCAGCCTTCCAGCTTCAGCAAATCGCAGAGTTCAACGTGAGGGTGTTTACCCAGTGAAAATGTGGCCATCTTAAACGTCCTTTACATCATGGTATTCAACACACGCCTGTAGCGTGTTTTCGATAAGTGTGGCGACAGTCATTGGGCCTACGCCGCCCGGTACCGGCGTGATATATGACGCACGCGCGGCAGCATCTTCAAAGACCACATCGCCAACAACCTTACCATTCTCCAGACGGTTGATGCCGACATCAATCACAATCGCACCTTCTTTGATCCACTCGCCGGGAATAAAGCCAGGTTTGCCGACAGCAACAATCAGCAGGTCCGCATGTTCTACGTGGCGACGCAGATCTTTGGTGAATCGGTGGGTGACCGTGGTGGTGCAGCCAGCCAGCAGCAGCTCCATGCTCATCGGGCGTCCGACAATATTTGAGGCGCCAATCACTACGGCATTCAGACCATAGGTATCGATGTTATAACGCTCAAGCAGAGTGACAATCCCGCGCGGAGTACATGGACGCAGACGCGGCGCGCGTTGACACAGACGACCAACGTTATACGGGTGGAAACCGTCTACGTCTTTATCCGGTGCAATACGCTCCAGCACTTTAACGTTGTCGATACCTGCCGGTAATGGCAGTTGTACCAGGATACCGTCGATGGTGGTATCTGCATTGAGCGTATCGATCAGCTCAAGAAGCTCCGCCTCGCTGGTGGTTTCAGGCAGGTCATAAGAGCGGGAGACAAACCCCACTTCATCACAGGCTTTGCGTTTACTCGCGACATAAATCTGCGAAGCCGGGTTGCTACCTACCAGCACAACAGCCAGGCCTGGGGCGCGTAATCCAGCCGCTAAACGCGCCTGAACTTTTTGAGCAACCTCAGAGCGCACCTGCTGCGCAATCGTTTTACCGTCAATAATCTTTGCTGCCATCAGAGAGAGGATTCCGTCTGTTACGTTAAATCGAAGGGGATGTCACTATTTTGTCAGAAGCAGAACGTGCTGTCAGTTTTCGTTTGCGTTTTTACGTGCGATTGCGGGGAACGCGGTCAGCGGGCAGGGTCGGTTCAGACGCTGAGACCGTTCACATAACTCATGATCATGCTAATTAAATTTAACGTCAATGAAACAACTCATCACCCTGGTGTTTTCAAGGTTAATGCACCATAAACCAGTCTGTTACGTCTGATTATGGTGTCTTTTACCTCATTTTTACCCAGAATTTTCCTGGATCCCAATAAGAATTAGCCAGGAGCATTAAAAGGATTTGCAGGTATTTTTCATTAATTGAAATGTTTAATTTAACGCTGTGACGAATAGTCATATTCGCGAAGATTAATTAGTGAATCAAATACTCAGGAGAGTAGGGGTAAAAAGTTAACTAATTCTCTTGCGATATATATCTTTACAGGATGCAGAGATAATTAGCCTGACATTTAATGTCGATAATGATTCAAACGGATCCCGCAGGACGCCGGAGCCGGATGTATGTAATTCAAGGGAAATCCATGAAACGTAAATTAATGACCTCTTCTGTTATTGCCAGCCTGATGTTAGTTGCGGGCGCAGCGGTTGCGGCCGATCCGGTAAGCGTTAGCGGTGGTACCGTGCATTTTGAAGGTGAACTGGTCAATGCAGCCTGTGCAGTCAGCACTCAGTCATCCGATCAGGTTGTTACGTTAGGCCAATATCGTACCGCCAGTTTTGCTGCAGTAGGCGACACGACGGCACAAATTCCGTTCACTATCGTACTGAACGACTGTGACCCGAAAGTGGCTGCGACCGCCGCGGTTGCTTTCTCTGGTCAGACTGACCTCATTAACAATAACCTGCTGGCCGTTTCCTCCTCGGATAACAGCACTACCGCGGGCGGTGTAGGGATTGAAATTCTGGACAATACGTCCACCGCGCTGAAGCCGGATGGAGCAACCTTCTCTACCGCTCAGGCGCTGGTAGAAGGGACCAACACCCTGCGTTTCTCTGCCCGTTATAAAGCGACCGCGACCAGCGCTACGCCGGGTCAGGCGAATGCCGACGCGACGTTTATCATGAAGTACGAATAAGCCGTTTAGATTCGCGCAAGGATGATGTTCGCCTCATTGGATGAGGCAATATCCGGGGATGAAAAAGGATGCGGCAGATGATAGGGAAAGGCGTGGCGCTGGCGGGAATGCTGTGCGTAATGCCTGCGCTTGCTCATACGGTAATACTGGAAAGCGGGCGCCTCCACTTACGAGGGCAGCTCGTTAACGGCGCCTGTACGGTCGCCACCGACAGCCAGAATTTGCGGGTGCAAATGGGGCAATATCGTACCAATGCCTTCTCCGGAACGGGAAGCTTTGCCTCTACCAGCGTACCGTTTTCACTGCGATTAACGTCGTGTAGTTCTGATGTTTATGACCACGTCGGGATTGCGTTTGCCGGTGTGACGCCAGCGGAAGATCCGCAGGTATTTCTGGCCAGCGGCGATGCGTCTGCATCTTCGGGGGTTGGTCTGGCGCTATTTGACGAGCGACAACAGCAAATAATTCCGAATGCTCTACCGCTTCATTACGCGCCGATTATCACCCAAGAGATGACGTTTCATTTCACTGCTCGCTATCGGGCCGTCTCGGAAAATATCACACCGGGAATACTTCGTTCAGACGTGTGGTTTACGTTGGTTTATCCCTGATTTATTTCCCAACGATAATCGCATCAAAGGTATTTGTAGCTATGTTTAATAATCTAAAATCAGGTTTTATCCTTTTACTGGCCTTATTTTCTGCTGCCAGTGTGCAGGCAGCCGGAGGCATTGCATTAGGCGCTACCCGTGTTATTTATCCAGCTGATGCCAAACAAACTTCGCTGTCTATTAGCAATAGCGATACCAAAGAACGTTACCTGGTAAATTCATGGATCGAGAATAGCGCAGGGGTTAAAGAAAAATCGTTTGTCGTGACGCCTCCGTTGTTTGTCAGTGAGGCTAAAAGCGAAAACACATTGCGTATCATCTACGCAGGTGCGCCACTGCCCAAAGATCGTGAGTCGCTGTTCTGGATGAACGTGAAAGCCATTCCGTCAGTCAATAAGAACAGCCTTGAGGGTAAAAACGTTTTGCAACTGGCGATTTTGTCGCGCATTAAACTTTTTGTCCGCCCAAATAATCTGCCGCACATCCCGGAAGATGCTCCCGGCATTCTGCAGTTTTCCCGTTCCGGCAACCACCTGAAAATCAACAATCCGTCTGCGTATTACGTCACGTTGGTCAACCTTAATGTGGGGAAAACGAAGATCGATAACGTCATGGTTGCACCGAAAAGCGATACGCAGGTACTGCTGCCAACGGGCGTACAGGGCAACGTTACCTTCCAGACGGTCAATGATTATGGCGCGGTGACCACCGCCAAAACGGTAAGCGTGCGTTGAGATAACGATGAATAAGACAACGTATTTTCCTGACCTGTTACCGGGGGTTACGCCACCGCTGGCGGGGGTGGCGTTGTCCACGCTGGCGGCGCTCTTTCCCTCTTTAAGCCATGGGGAAAGCTATTTTAATCCGGCATTTTTATCTGCGGATACCGCAACCGTGGCGGATTTATCACGTTTTGAAAAAGGTAATCATCAGCCTGAAGGCGTTTATCGTGTGGATATCTGGCGCAATGATGAATTCGTTGCTACCCAGGACATTCGTTTTGTCAGCAGTGCGGGAAAAGCCGGGGAGAAGTCTGGCGGACTGATGCCGTGCTTTGGACTCGACTGGGTGAAGCGCCTGGGCGTTAATATTGCCGCGTTTCCGGCACTCAGTAAGGATCCGAACGCGACCTGTATCAATTTGCCTGAGGCGATTCCTGGCAGTGAAATTGCTTTTGATTTTTCTACTTTGCGCTTAAACATCAGTCTGCCGCAGGCGTCGATGTTAAACAGCGCGCGCGGCTACATTCCACCGGACGAGTGGGATGAAGGGATCCCGGCCGCGCTGGTTAACTATAACTTTACCGGTAGCCGTGGGAGCGATACTGACAGCTATTTCCTGAGCATGTTGAGTGGCCTGAACTATGGTCCCTGGAGACTGAGGAACAACGGCGCGTGGAGCTATTCCAAAGGCGACGGATACCATTCACAAAGCTGGAAAAACATCGGTACATGGCTTCAGCGCGCGGTTATCCCGCTGAAGGGTGAACTGGTGATGGGCGACAGCAATACCGGAAATGACGTTTTTGACAGCGTCGGTTTTCGTGGCGCGCGACTTTATTCCTCAGACAGCATGTATCCCGACAGCTTGCAAGGCTATGCGCCTACCGTGCGGGGCATTGCGCGTACCGCAGCGAAACTGACTATTCGTCAGAATGGCTACGTGATTTATCAAAGCTATGTTTCACCTGGCGCTTTTGCAATAACCGATCTTAACCCGACCTCCTCCAGCGGTGACCTTGAGGTGACGGTGGATGAGAAAGACGGTAGCCAGCAGCGCTATACGGTGCCGTACTCCACGGTTCCGTTGTTACAGCGAGAAGGGCGTTTCAAGTATGACGTGGTTGCCGGGGATTTTCGCAGCGGCAATAGCCAGCAATCCTCACCGTTCTTTTTCCAGGGAACATTAATCGCCGGGTTACCAGCGGGTTATACCGCTTATGGTGGTACACAGTTAGCCTCACGTTACACCGCGCTGGTTTTAGGTACCGGGCGAAATCTGGGGGATTGGGGGGCCGTTTCCGTCGATTTAACCCATGCGCGCAGCCAACTGGCGGATGACAGTACGCACCAGGGGCAGTCTTTGCGTTTCCTGTATGCGAAGTCATTGAACAATTTTGGCACTAACTTTCAGCTTCTGGGCTATCGCTACTCTACCCGTGGCTTCTATACCCTCGACGATGTCGCGTATCGCAGTATGGAAGGCTATGAGTACGAATACGACAGTGAAGGCAATCGCCACGACGTGCCAGATGTGAAGAGTTACCACAATCTGAGCTACAGCAAGAAAGGCCGTTTCCAGATCAACATTTCGCAGAATCTGGGGGATTACGGATCGCTGTATATTTCGGGTAGCCAGCAAACGTACTGGAATACTTCTGACACCAATACCTGGTATCAACTGGGCTATGCCAGCGGTTGGCAGGGGATTAGCTATTCACTATCCTGGTCGTGGAATGAATCGGTCGGCATCTCCGATACTGACCGCATCTTGGCATTCAATATGTCAATCCCGTTCAGCTTGCTGAGCGGGCGGCGGTACTCGCGTGATAATGCCTTCGATCGCACCTACGCCACCTTTAATGCCAACCGCAATAGCAACGGACAAAATAGCTGGCAGAGCGGGATCGGCGGTACGTTGCTGGATGGCCGTAACCTGAGCTATAGCGTGAATCAGGGTCACAGCAGTACTAATGGTTACAGCGGAAACGCCAGCGCTAACTGGCAGGCGGCCTATGGCACGCTTGGCGTGGGATACAACTACGACCGCGACCAGCATGACTACAACTGGCAGCTTTCCGGCGGCGTGGTAGGACATGCGGATGGCATTACGCTTAGTCAGCCGCTCGGCGATACCAATGTGTTGATCAAAGCGCCAGGCGCTCAGGGCGTGCGGATAGAAAACCAGACCGGCGTGCAGACCGACTGGCGTGGATACGCGGTGATGCCGTATGCCACCGTCTATCGCTATAACCGCGTCGCGTTAGACACCAATTCAATGAATAACAATACCGATGTGGAAAACAACGTCAGCAGCGTCGTGCCAACGCAAGGGGCATTGGTGCGAGCGGCGTTTGATACACGTATCGGGGTGCGGGCGTTGATGACGGCGAAATATGCCGGTAAAGCTGTGCCATTTGGCTCCGTTGTGCGTGAAAACACCAGCGGCGTGACCAGTATGGTGGGTGAAGACGGGCAAATTTACCTGAGCGGCCTACCGCTTAAAGGCGAGTTGCTGATCCAATGGGGGGAAGGCGCAAACGCTCGTTGCGTGGCGCATTATGCCTTGCCTGAAGAGAGCCTGAAACAGGCGGTGACGCTCACGAATGTGACGTGCGAATCGCCAGCGGCACGACAGGAATAATACGATGAAACGACAAACAGGTTTGTTACTGGCAAGCGCGTTACTGCTTATGGCACAACCGTCCTGGGCAACGGTCTGCCAAAATTCGAATGGCACACCAACGGATGTTTTTTACGATCTGTCGAATGTCTTTAACAGCAGCAACAACCAACCGGGACAGGTGGTGACGTTGCCGGAAAAATCAGGCTGGATTGGCGTCAATGCCACCTGTCCGGCAGGGACGACGGTGGATTACACCTATCGAAGCTATGTCACTGAACTTCCGGTTCAAAGCACCGAGGGCGGTTTTCAGTACCTGAAACTTAATGACTACCTGCTGGGGGCTATGAGCATCACCGACAGTTACGCCGGGTTGTTTTATCCCCCGCGTAACTATATCCGCATGGGGACTCACCCTAACGTGCCTAAGCAGCAACCTTTTGGCGTAATGGATTCAAAGCTGGTGTTTAAACTCAAAGTGATCCGCTCATTTATTAACATGGTGCCCATTCCCCGGCAGACAATGTTCAGAGTCTATGTCACCACCAGTACCGGAGATGCGCTGAGTACGCCGGTTTACACCATTAGTTACAGCGGTAAGGTGGAGGTTCCACAAAACTGCGAAGTGAACGCCGGGCAGATTGTCGAGTTTGATTTTGGCGATATTGGCGCATCGCTGTTTAGCAAGGCGGGCGCGGGCAACAAGCCCGAAGGTATTAATCCGCAGACTAAAACGGTGGCCATAAAATGCACCAACGTTGCCGCTCAGGCCTACTTAACCATGCGGGTAGAAGCGGAGAAAGCCTCCGGGCAAATGATGGTTTCAAACAACCCGGATTTAGGTTTCATTGTCGCTGACAGCCGCGGTAATCCACTCACGCCCAACAATCTGTCCAGTACTATTCCATTTCAACTGGATGACAACGCCGCGGCGAGTGTTGGGATCCGGACATGGCCGGTCAGCGTGACGGGCAATAAACCTACGGAAGGGCCTTTTACTGCCCGTGGCTATCTGCGAGTGGACTATGACTAATAAGCAAACGCCCTCCGCATGGGTATTTCTGGCGATTATGCCGATGCTGGCATTCAGCGCGTTATGCCAGGCCGCCTCGTCGCTGGGGGAAATCAATATTGAACTGCGCGGTAACGTGGTGGATTTTACCTGCGCGGTGATTGCCAGCGACAGCAATAAGTCGGTTGATTTAGGCACCTGGCCGACAAAGCAGTTACAGACCAGCGGCGACACCACTCAACCGGTCTCGTTTACGCTGAAGCTTGAAGGCTGCCCGCCGGGATCCGCGTCGATAACGTTTTCCGGGACCCCGGCCCCAGGCACTACGCTACTGGCGCTCGATAACGCGCTTATGGCGCAAAAGGTGGCTATTGAGCTGCGCGATAGCGACCGGACGCGATTGCCGCTTGAGCAGGCCAGCCAGACCGTCGGTATTGATGAGAATGGCAATGCCACGCTGACTTTTTTTGCCAACTATATCGCGCTGGCTGATGGGGTGCAGCCCGGTGTCGCCAGAGCTGATGCCACGTTTATGATTAACTATAACTAATCATTGCGCTGACAAAACACTCCCGAACGACATCTCGCCGGGAGTGTTGTTACATTAATTCATGCATTTTAGCGTAGTCGATCAGTTCAACGATGGTATGTAAACCGAGCTTGGAGTAGATATTAGCCTTATGAGCGCTAATCGTTTTATTACTGAGTAGCAACTGTTCAGCAATTTCCTTGTTGGATAGCCCGTTTGCCAGATAACGCAAAACCGTCACCTCGCGGTTAGAGAGCGGCATATCATTTAATACACCTTTTTGCACATTTACATTGTTAATAAAGTTCAGTGTATCAGAAGGGAAAAAAGAATATCCTGATAAAATCATTTTTACCGCATTGTAGATATCATTTAGATCCTTTCGTTTACTGACAAAACCATTTGCCCCGGCGCGAATAGCGCGCCCGGCATAAAAAGACTCAGATTTTGAAGACAGAAATAGCACCCGAGTATTCTCCTGCAATGATTTTATTCTCTTGAGTAATGTAAAGCCATCAGAGCCAGGCAGTTCAATATCCAGGATGACAAGATCGACAGGGTACGTGCGTAGATGTTCTATTGCCGCGCGGCTGTCATCGGTTTTCAGCACAACCTGAATATTACTGTTTTTTTCGAGGAGTACTTCTATCGACATTCTGACAATAGGGTGTTCGTCCATAATGATAACGGATGCTGGTTTCATTGTTGTATGCCTCAAACTGTTTGCGTATCTTGCGAATTTGATAAAACATCAGGCGTTATAATATTGTCAAATAGCCAAGAGTTGTTCTGAGGAGAACCGAATAAATACTATTTCGTCCTTGTTTATTCGGTTGTTCTTCTACAGAACAATGAATTTGTGGAACATCCATTTCACACTGGAAAAACTAACAATTAATCAGGAAACAGTGAGGATTATACCTGCTCCGCTCTTTCGGAAAAGACTTACAACATCCCGATTGTTAATGGCAGTTAGGATGTTCTGAAAGATCCAGATGTGTTAATGACTATTGGCATTATTTATCTGTGGTTCGAATTATGGCAGATTGAAAATTTATTTTAAATAGTAAAAACGATACAATAAGCTAATTGTTTAGGTTTTGTTAAGTCAGCGGGAACACTATTTTCGAGCGATGTACGCAGAAACAGTAAGGTTAAGTGTGGAAGAGGTGGTATCTATAATACCAGGAATAGTTGTAAATATTAAATATTTGTGAAAATTGGATCAATTTTCCCATGTAAAAATAAGTAATTTCTTAAAAAATCTTACTGTACATGGAGTTATGGTGTTAAATTAAATGATGAGAGGTAACGTTGAGACGATGTATCAGATGCAAAAAGCGCTGCCGGTTTGGTAATCCCAGGCGGGTAATCAACTGGTTCAGGCGATAGATGATGCGGTGGTAGGGTTGTGTCTGTAACTGCGCAATCTTTTTTAAGGAGTTACCTTGTAAAAGTAAGGTCACCATATCCCAATCGACCTGCTTTATGCGCCTCGAATGAATATAATTTAGCACCGGGGATAATAACGCCTGACGCATCTCTGGGAGGTGTAGACTGCGTGATAAGATATAAAAGGGGCCAGACAGTGATATAAAGGTTTTAAGATCTTCATCATGACTGGAAAGCAATATGAAGATTTGGATATCATTCCGCTGTTTAAGTAGTTGGCGCAGGCACTGAAGAATATCGAAGTAAGAGCTTGTTAAGCCTTCTATATCAACCACTAACTGACTAATGACCGACTTTTGCAGGCAGACCAGCGCCGATTCAATGGACCGGAAGATCGCGGTGCGCGTGCCTGAGAATAAATGGCGGCTCAGTGTATAGGCAAGATAATAGTCCACTGTAATAATCGCCTGAGATATAGTATCGCCCGGTATGGTGTATTCGATTTTTTGCGCCAGATACTCGATTTGGTCGAATACTTGTGAGGTACAGTGGGGATATTGATGGGTACAGTTAGCGTTTCGTATACGGCGATGTCGTTCCCGGCGTTTTGCGCTGTGCATCCGTTTCCATTCCATTTCTGTTGCGGCAGGTCTGGATAAATTGCTGACAACAAACATCCCTGACCCAAATTTTTCCAGCGCGACGGTGAGTTCCCTTGTGCCGTTGGGTTTCAATGTCTTCAACAATCACCAGACTGGCAATTGAGTATCCCATCAGAATAATCTGCCGGAAGTTTTCTGATGTCTTACTCAATGCCCAAAAGATCGTTTTATCCAGTGCAACCTCTCTCTGGGATTAGTTAAAATATTACCGGGTGTGCCTTTCGGTTACCTCATGAATAGTATGACTGGATTATTCTGGCAGTCAGTTGCCAGGTACAGTAGGAGCCGATACTTAATTGATGGTGAGATATTTCTCAATAAAAAATTAGGCGGAGAGGTTCCACCTAATTTTGTAGAAAGTTCAGATGCGCCCGGATGTATCTTAAGAATTGCTGATCGTTTTTCACGTGCAGCTTTTTCATAATGCTGCGACGGGTTGCTTTGGCATGGATATCGCTGATTGAGAGCAGGTGAGCGGTTTCGGCTAACGTATATCCGCTGGCAAGAAACATTAAGAACTGGCGCTCTGCGATAGAAAAGTTGCGGGTGGTGCAGTAATGGCAGATAGTCGCCGGTACGCTGTTGCGTAACGCGCGTTTTTGCAAGATGAGGACTAATTTTTTGGTGATCTCGTCAACGTCATCTTCCCGATAGATCAGCGGCAACATGTACAGGCAGGGCCGGAACATCAGCTTATCTTTATCGTTTCTGTTGCAGATCACCACCCGGTGTTGGTGCCTGGTGTGAACCGGAACCTGATAGCATTCAGCGCTGAGCCAATCTTCATCCAGTGAGATAAACGCGATGTCGGCGCGATCGATCTCCTCGACAGGCAAAAAACTAATCTCCTGATGCCACTGATTTGCCAGATGGGAAATAATGATTTTCAGCCCGTGTTCAAAGTGACTATTTTCTTCCTTGATGGCGATACTTAACATTGAAGAATTCCTGAACCGCTGGAAAGAGGGTAGGGGAATGTTAAGCAAAATCATAAATATTCTAAATACATGTATCCTTAAATCTGGCGCTATGTGGGCTGAGTTGTTACCAGGTGATTTCCTGGATACCCTTGAACGACCAGAAAAAATCAACATTCGTACACTTCGCCAGCAACTGAAACAAAAGGCATTGACTCAGCAAGCGCTGACCGTATAATTCACGCGTTTCTCTGCATGAAGTTATCACTTCACAATGCGCCCTTAGCTCAGTTGGATAGAGCAACGGCCTTCTAAGCCGTAGGTCGTAGGTTCGAATCCTACAGGGCGTACCATTTCAAAGTAAGCCCCAATTCTTAGCTTCTGCGTATCGCTACGAACCTTCCTTCTCCAGCCATATTTCTACTTCATTAAGACTGCGTTGCACTTCCTCTCTGAGTGAAAAGTCCGCAAACGGCTGTTGTTCTAGCGCTGCACACATCTTGCTGGCTGAGCGCATTCCCATGCTGGCACAACTGCTTTTGAGCTGATGCGCCAGGCGCTTTAGCCGCTCGTATTCGCCTTCTGCGCGTGCAGCGTCAATGTCATCTAATAAAGGCAGGGTATGTTGCTTAAAGAGTGCTAACCATTCATGTACTTTTTGCACTCCCATGGCCTGGATATCGTCGGTCAATTGCTGGGTGTCCAACCGTGCGCTTTTACCCCCAGGGATTTGCGAAGTGGCTTCGTTATCGCGCAGATGCAGATAATGGGTAATCAGCCGACTGAGTTCATCCCGGGGGACCGGTTTTTGAATAATGCCGAGAAACAAGGCGCTGGTTCTTTGGCTAAGCGTTTCGTCGATAACGTGCGCGCTAAAGCCAATCAGGTTAAGCCCTGGATACGCGCGGATTAACTGTTGTGCCAGCGTGATACCGTCGATATCCGGCAGATCGAAATCAACCAGGGCAGCGTCATAACGAGCATCTTTCTGCAATATTTTTAGTGCGTTAGCAGCGCTGTCGGCAGCGGTGACCTGCGCACCATTGAGAGTGAGCATTTCCGTGCTGATGCGCTGCGTGAGGGGATTATCCTCAATAAGTAATAAACGCAAACCTTGTAACGATACCCTGTGTTGGATGGATTTAACCATGGGCATTGCGGCCGCGCGTAATGGTAAACGCAGTCGAAAACAGCTTCCGACACCGGGTGTACTGGTAACGCTCAATTCTCCCTGCATCGCCTGAGCCAGACTTGCGCTGATGGTGAGTCCCAGCCCGGTTCCCCCACGTTTGCCGCTGACTTGTACAAACGGCTGAAAAATATCGCGCTGACGGGAGGGGTCAATCCCACATCCGGTATCTTCAACCTCGATATACCAGTCTTTGTTTTCACGCCGGCTACGCAGGATGATGTGTCCATGATCGGTAAAGCGTAGTGCGTTGTTTAATAAGTTAGTAATAATTTGTCGGATACGCCGCGGATCGCCGCGTAGGGCAATGGGTACGTCATCGGCAAATTCCGCTACCAACTCGACGGGGCTACCCGCGACGCGGCCATGCATTAGCTGAAGCGAACTTTCCAACAAGGGTTTGTGTTCAAAAGGTTCATCGCCGATCGCTACATTTTTACCACCTGCTTCGATGGCGGAATAGTCCAGAATATCGTTAAGGATGGTCAGTAGAGACTCGCCCGAGTCGGTGATGGCGCGTAAATTGTCCCGATGTTGCGCCAGAGCGGGATTGTCTGAGAGCAATTGCGCGGTGCCAAGGATCCCATACAGCGGAGTGCGTATTTCATGGCTCATGGCGGCAAGAAACGCCGATTTTGCCTGGTTGGCTTTTTCGGCCTCAGCGCGCGCTTGTCGGTGTTCATATACCAGAGAACGAAGCTCTGCGGTGCGAGCTTTAACCTGAGCAGCCAGATGCTCACGATGGCTATTGAGCGTATGAACGCTGGTACGAAAGGCATCCATCAAACGACCAATGGTATCCAGTTCGCGAACCCCCGCGGTTTCCGGGAAGGGGGAATCAATATCGCCTTCCAGAAGGCGCTGTAACGCCTGCGTCTGCTGTGCCAGCGGACGGGTGACTGAGCGATAAACCACACGCCAAAGAATGAGAATCAACAGACACAATGAGACGCCGCTCAACAGCAACAACAGGTTTTGCCCGCGCTGGCTGGCTTGTTTGAGATGCGCCAGTCCGGTCTGGTTGCGTTGGCCGATGATTTCCACCAACTGACTGACTTCGCTACTGAAACGGGTGAATTGCTCGATATTGTTCTGCGATAAGATCTGTAACCGGGTGGTGATGTCATTATCCTGACGATACAGGGCCAGCAGATCAACATAGCGGCCAATCGTATCGACGGTATTGGCAACCTGATCGCGTACCACCGGATCCTCAATACGAATTTGTCGGCGGTGAAGCACTCTCACGGCGGCATTGAGCTGGGTTTCCAGCGCCGCCAGATTATTCTGCGCCTGGTTATTCCCCAGATTCATCACCATTTGCTGCATCCGTAACGCGCTCAGACGCAGTTCGTTCATCTGATTGTAATATTCCAGATCGATATCAATGAGCCTGTCCAGCGCTTGTTCAGCGGCCTGGCCCTGACGGCCCTCGATCAGATCATAAATGCTTGCCTGAGTTGCCCCCGCAGACGTGGCGGCATTATTGGCCTGTCCGCGCGCCATTTCGGCTACGTCTGTGGTGGCCTCAACAATTTGCTGGCTGAGTTGCTGCTGTTGATCGCGTAGCTTCAAACGCTCGCCAACCATCTCCCCCTGATGGCTTAACGACTGGGCGATCTCTTTTTCCTGTTGTTCAATGGCCGAGGTGTCAAAGCCCTGCTCACGAAGGGTTTTCAGTAATGCAGTTATTTTCAGGCTTTGGGCGGTTAACATCCGTCCCTGAGCCAGCCACATGTTTTCATTATCTGCGGTGGTCAGATTCTGCGCGGCAAACAGTTCCCAGGCGCTGGCTTCGCTGAGCTGACGCGCCATATCCATGGTCGGGATAAGCGCCTGAGTATTGGCCTGCTCAACCTGGCTGACAAAACGCAGGTTATACCAGCCTACCAGCGTGCTGATGAGGGTCAGTGTCGCCATCAGCGCAAAGCCAATCCACAGTCGTTTGGTCAGAGATAAATTCACTGTCTGGTCGCCACAGATTAAAAAGGTTGAGTCCAAAAGAGGAAAGCAACTAGGATAAAGCCTTATCAATGATGAGGCTATCATGCGCGTATTGCTTTTCCTGCTGATCACACTTTTTCCCGGTCTGGGTCACGCGACCGAGTCCCTATTGCTGCGCTGGCAGGGTCCGCGACAGGCTGTACCGCAATCGCAATTGACCGTGACGGCAAACAAGGCATGGAAACTGTGCGCGCTGTATCCGAGTCTGAAGGATTCCTATTGGCTTTCAGTCAATTACGGCATGCTTGAGGCCGCGAAAAAATATGGGGTAAGCCTGAAGGTGTTTGAAGCGGGAGGGTATCGACAGTTTAGCACGCAAAAATCGCAAATCGCCCAGTGTCAGCAATGGGGCGCGGATGCCATTTTGTTAGGCAGTAGCACGACGACTTTTCCGGATTTGCAGGCGCAGGTGGGCACGCTGCCGGTTATTGAGGTGGTGAATGCGATACATGACGCAACGGTGAAAGCCCGGGTTGGTGTGCCGTGGTTCCAGATGGGGTATCAGCCAGGTCGCTATCTGGTTAAATGGAGCGGTAGCAGACCACTAAAAGTTTTATTATTGCCAGGCCCTGACGACGCGGGCGGCAGCCGCGAAATGGTGGATGGATTCCGCCAGGCGATTGCTGGTAGTCAGGTACAGATTGTGGATATGGCGTTGGGTGATAATGATATTGAAATACAGCGTAACCTGCTGCAGGAGATGCTTGAGCGTCACCCGGATGCCGATGTGGTTGCCGGTACGGCAATTGCGGCAGAAGCGGCGATGGGGGAGAGGCGTAATCAGGGAACGCCATTGACCGTGGTCTCTTTTTATTTGTCGCATCAGGTGTATCGCGGGCTTAAACGCGAAAGAATTATTATGGCTGCCAGCGATCAAATGGTCTGGCAAGGCGAACTGGCGATTCAGCAGGCTATCAGGGTGTTACAAGGACAGTCGGTGCCGGAAAATATCAGTCCGCCGATCCTCGTGCTTACGTCGAAAAATGCCGACAGCCGGCATGTTCAGCGCTCATTGTCTCCCGGCGGATTTCGACCTGTTTATCTGTATCAGTACACATCGGCTGCTAAAAAATAGCCTTCTCCATGCTGTGTCACCAGCAAATCGGCCCGCAGCTTGTGGCGCAAACGGCGGATCAGAACGTCCACGGTGCGTAAGTCAGGATTATCTACCCGTCGTGCGGAAAGCATGCGTAATAAGCGTTCCCGACTGAGAATCTCCCCCGGATTAGTGACAAAGGCGACCAGCATTTCATATTCGGCGCGGGTAAGTTTGATGGCCTCATCGCCAAGCTCCAGGGTATGGCGGGAGACATTCAGACAATATCCGGCAAACTGATAGCAGTTGTCTTTGGTCTCCGGCTGCGCCTGGCGGGCAAGATCGATCCGCCAGAGCAAATTTTTCACCCGAACCACCAGTTCACGTAGCTCTAACGGTTTAGTGACATAATCATCTGCTCCCATTTCCAGGCCAACGATACGGTCGATTTGGTCGCTGCGACCCGTCACCAGAATGATGCCCACCGTTGAGCGTTCGCGCAGGGCGCGCGTCAGCATTAAGCCATTTTCGTCCGGGAGATTGATGTCTAACAGAATCAAATCGGCAGGGTGTTGCAACATGATTTCACGCAGGCCGGCTCCGCTGGCGGTGACTGAGACGTGATAACCTTCCTGTTCGAAGTAAGCCTGTAACCGCGCCTGGGTGACCGGCTCATCTTCAACAATGACAATGTGATGCGACATCCTGGGTGCTGTCTCTTTCTGTTCATATCTGTTCACATTGTGCCGTAAGCCATTCATCCTGACCAGTGTTGCTGTTCACATTTGGGAAATAAGATCCTCTGTAACTAAACCATATAATTACAGGGGCTATTATGCGGAAACTATGGAGGGCTCTGCTCAGACCGAGCGCACGTTGGTCAGTGTTGGCGCTGGTCGTTATCGGGATTGTGGTCGGCATCGCGCTGATCGTCTTACCGCACGTTGGCATTAAATTAACCAGTTCAACCGAGTTTTGCGTGAGTTGTCACAGCATGCAGCCGGTTTATGAAGAATATAAACAGTCGGTGCATTTTCAGAATGCCTCCGGGGTGCGCGCAGAGTGTCACGACTGCCACATTCCATCAGATATCCCTGGTATGGTGAAACGTAAGCTGGAGGCCAGCAACGATATCTACCAGACCTTTGTTGCCCACTCTATCGATACGCCTGAGAAATTCGAAGCCAAACGCGCCGAGCTGGCGGAGCGCGAATGGGCGCGAATGAAAGAGAACAACTCCGCAACCTGTCGTTCCTGTCATAACTATGATGCGATGGATCACGCTAAACAGCATCCTGAAGCCGCGCGCCAGATGAAAATTGCGGCGAAGGATAACCAGTCCTGTATTGACTGCCATAAAGGCATTGCGCACCAACTTCCCGACATGAGCAGCGGTTTCCGCAAGCAGTTTGATGCGCTTCGCGCCAGTGCGAATGATGATGGCGATACGCTCTACTCCCTTGACATCAAACCTCTGTATGCCGCGAAAGGTGATAAAGAACCCGCAGGATCACTGCTGCCCGCCTCTGAAGTCAAAGTATTAAAGCGTGACGGCGACTGGCTGCAAATCGAAATTGTGGGCTGGACCGAGAGTAACGGACGTCAGCGAGTGTTGGCGCAACTGCCGGGTAAGCGCATTTTTGTGGCTTCTATTCGCGGTGATATCCAGCAGCACGTGAAAACGCTGGAACAAACCACCGTCGCAGAAACGAATACGCCGTGGAGTAAGTTGCAAGCCACCGCCTGGATGCACAAGGGCGATATGGTTAACGACATCAAGCCGATTTGGGCGTATGCCGACTCACTCTATAACGGAACCTGTAACCAGTGCCACGGCGCCCCAGAGAAAGAACACTTTGACGCCAACGGCTGGATTGGCACGTTGAACGGCATGATTGGGTTTACCAGTCTGGATAAACGCGAAGAACGTACCTTGCTGAAATATCTGCAGATGAATGCCTCTGACACCACGGACAAGCCACATAGCGCTACGGGAGAAAGCAATGAAAAATAACGATCTCTTTCAGGCATCTCGCCGACGTTTTCTGCTGCAATTGGGCGGTTTGACCGTAGCCGGTATGGTAGGACCCTCTCTACTCACACCGCGTAGCGCCAATGCCGCCGAGGTACAGGGAACAGGTGTTAGAGAAGGAATTTTGACCGGTTCTCACTGGGGAGCAATCCGTGCCACCGTGGTTGATGGACGTTTTATCGAGGCGAAGCCGTTTGAGCGTGATAAGTACCCGTCCAAAATGATCGCCGGACTGCCGGATCATGTGCACGGTAGCGCGCGTATCCGTTATCCGATGGTGCGCGTTGACTGGTTACGTAAACGACACCAGAGCGATACCACACAGCGCGGCGATAACCGCTTTGTGCGCGTTTCCTGGGATGAAGCGCTGGACTTCTTCTATCAGGAGCTGGAGCGCATTCAGAAGACCTATGGTCCAAGTGCGCTGCTCACGGCCAGCGGCTGGCAATCAACCGGCATGTTCCATAATGCTTCCGGCATGCTGGCGCGCGCCATTGCGCTGCACGGCAACAGCGTGGGCACCGGGGGAGACTATTCCACCGGCGCCGCTCAGGTGATCCTGCCGCGGGTGGTGGGTTCAATGGAGGTGTATGAGCAACAAACCTCTTGGCCATTGGTGTTGAAGAACAGCAAAACCATTGTGCTGTGGGGCTCCGATCTGATCAAAAACCAGCAGGCGAACTGGTGGTGTCCGGATCATGATGTCTATGAATACTACGAGCAGTTGAAGGAAAAAGTGGCGCGTGGCGAGATCTCTGTCATCAGTATTGACCCGGTCATCACCTCGACTCATGACTATCTGGGTCGTGATAAGGTTAAACACATTGCCGTAAATCCGCAGGCTGATGTGCCGCTACAGTTGGCGTTGGCGCACACGCTCTATACCGAGAAGCTCTATGATCCGCATTTTCTCGATAACTACTGCGTGGGGTTTGAACAGTTTCTGCCTTATCTGCTGGGAGAAAGTGACGGACAGCCTAAAGATGCCTTGTGGGCGGAAAAAATATGTGGGATCGATGCCGACACGATTCGTGAACTGGCACGGCAGATGGCGGGTGGTAGAACGCAAATTATTGCCGGCTGGTGCGTCCAGCGCATGCAGCATGGGGAGCAATGGGCGTGGATGATTGTGGTGCTGGCTTCAATGCTCGGACAAATCGGTTTACCCGGCGGGGGTTTTGGTTTTGGCTGGCACTATAACGGCGCGGGTACGCCAGGCCGTAAGGGTGTAATTCTGAGTGGTTTTTCTGGCTCTACCACCGTTCCTCCGATACATGACAGCACCGATTATAAGGGCTATAGCAGCACCATCCCTATTGCACGTTTTATTGATGCGATACTGGAGCCGGGCAAGAAAATTAACTGGAACGGTAAAACGGTGAAACTGCCGCCGTTGAAGATGTGCGTTTTCGCCGGGACCAATCCGTTCCATCGTCACCAGCAGATCAACCGCATTATTGAGGGCTGGCGGAAGCTGGAAACCGTTATCGCTATTGATAATCAGTGGACCTCGACCTGTCGCTTTGCCGACATTGTATTGCCTGCGACGACGCAATTTGAACGTAACGATCTCGACCAGTATGGCAACCACTCCAACCGCGGCATTATCGCCATGAAACAGCTGGTACAGCCGCAATTTGAAGCGCGTAATGATTTCGATATTTTCCGCGATCTTTGCCGCCGCTTTAATCGTGAAGAAGCCTTCACCGAAGGATTGGATGAGATGGGGTGGTTGAAGCGGATCTGGCAGGAAGGAAGCCAGCAGGGGAAAGGGCGCGGCGTTCATCTCCCGGCATTTGACGTCTTCTGGAATCAGCAGGAGTACGTTGAGTTCGAGCATCCGCAGATGTTTGTTCGACATCAGGCATTCCGCGAAGATCCCGATCTTGAGCCGCTGGGGACACCAAGCGGTTTGATCGAAATTTTCTCGAAAACTATTGCCGATATGCAGTATGACGACTGCCAGGGGCATCCGATGTGGTTTGAGAAAATCGAACGATCACACGGCGGGCCGGGGTCGCAGCGTTGGCCGCTGCATCTGCAATCCGTCCACCCGGACTTCCGTCTGCATTCGCAGCTTTGTGAATCTGAAGCGCTACGTAAGCATTATGCGGTAAGTGGCAAAGAACCGGTGTTTATCAACCCGCAGGATGCCAGTGCAAGAGGGATTTGCAATGGTGATATCGTCCGTGTATTTAATGCGCGTGGACAAGTGCTCGCCGGGGCAGTTGTCTCTGATCTCTACTCGCCTGGCGTCGTGCGTATTCATGAAGGTGCCTGGTACGACCCGGAGAACGGCGGAGAAATCGGGGCACTGTGCAAATACGGCAACCCGAACGTGTTAACGATAGATATCGGCACGTCTCAATTGGCACAAGCCACCAGTGCCCATACTGCGCTGGTGGAAATCGAGAAATATACTGGCAAGCTGGCGAATGTGACGGCATTCAGCGGCCCGATTAAAATGGTGGCGCAGTGCGAATATGTTCCGGCAGAGCAGGGGAGGTCATAATGAAAGACTCTTCCCTGACATCCGAGCAGGTGGCCTGCGTTTACGCCTGGCTGGCGCAGTTATTTTCCCGTGAGCGAGATGACGAAAGCCTGGAGCAGTTGCAGTCCAGCGAAATGGCGGAGTGGTTTGCATTGCTAAAAAGTGAGCCATCGCTTGAGGCGGAAGTACTTCTGCTGGAGGAAAAAATTGCGGCGCTTAAGATGCGTGAAGACGTCACTCTGGAACTGGCAGCTGATTTTTGCAGCCTGTTTCTGATGTCGGATGAACATGCGGCATTACCCTATGCGTCGGCTCATCTTGAAGAGGGACCGAACTACGGCGTCATTAAACAACTGTTATCTGATGCGGGCATGCAGGTCAGCAATACGTTTAGCGAGTCAGCCGATCACCTGGCGATTTTCGTCGAACTGCTGAGCCATCTGCATTTTTCACTGGCTGAAGCTGGCTTGCGTCATCGGCAAATTGACGCGCTGCGCAGAGAAACGCTGGCGGGGTTGTTACGCTGGTTACCGGAATTCACCGCTAAATGCTGTCGTTATGATGATTTTGGGTTTTATGGCGCACTGAGCCAGCTGTTGCTGGCATTGGTCAGGCTGGATAATCAGCACTGAGTGCTGACCTCAGTCGGAATAAAAACGGGCGAAAATTTACGCCCGTTTTTATTGTGTTAGCCAGTGTCAACGCACAACCAGCACCGGACATTTTGCATGGCGAACTACGGCAGAAGCCGTTGAACCCAGCAGGTAGGTGCTAAAACCGGGCTTATGCGAGGCGATGACGATAAGTTCGGCGTCAACCGCTTCCGCCAGTTTGAGGATCTGATCCTTCGGCGGGCCGTAAACGACGTGGATTTGACTCCTGCCAGCAGGAATGTTGAATTGCTTAACAATCTCTTCGAGTTTTTCGCTGGCCTTGGCCTGTAGACCACTGCGGTCCGGGAATTCGCTAGAGTAGGCCAGTCCCAGCGAGGCATAGAACGGAACGGTAGGAATAACGGCCAGAAAATGGACCTTGGCGGTTTTGGCATGCGCCTGAACCTGCGGCACAACATGGCGGGTTAAATCGGCTTCAGAGATATCAATGGGCACCAGAATTGAGCGATACATATTCACTACCTCCTGTTTGTTTACCTCTATCCTGAGTGTATCCAAGGTTGTCTCTGTATAATAAGTGACCAGATCAAGGTTACGTGCATAATTGTCGTTAATGATAAACGGGGAACGTAAGTTCCCGTTTTCTAATGCAGATGTGGGTCACGTTTTACCGCCTTTAGTTCGCCAGCACGATGACATCCCCCGTTGCCGGGGCTTTTGTTCCCGGTAGCCACAACCGTCCCCACGAACCGGTACAATGACAGCCGAGCAGTTTTTCCGGTTGCTGCTGCTTAATAAATTGCCGCGTCCGCCACAGCTTAGCGGGGGAGGCGGCGCGTAAATGGAACCCACCGATGAGGGCGTGAATTTTGCGAATGCCGGTGATGTTCTGGCAATGGCGGACGATATTTTCTATTCCCCGGTGCCCACAGCCGGTAATGATCACCAGCCCACGGTCAGATTTATAGATCAATACGCCTTCATCGCTGATGTAATCTGGCTGAGGTGTTTTCTCGCGAATAACACCATAGGTCTGCGGTGTGGGTACGTTAATTTCCCCGGACCACAAAAAACGATCGCTTATCGCCAACGGTTCGCGGGTGTATTCCATATTCAGACGAGAGTAGTCGTTATCGCGGGAGAGTTTTTTAATTTGTCGCGGCTTTCCCGCAAGCGTTATCGACGCGTAACGCTCGCAGGCTATTTGAGGATGGCAAATAATACGGCTGTTATCGGCAAGCCACGGGACGCCGCCACAATGATCGTAATGACCGTGTGACAGCACCACGGCGGTTAATTGCGTCAGGTCGATCCCCATTTGCGCAGCGTTTAGTATGAAGCTGTCATCCGGCCCGGTATCAAACAGTATGGTGGTGGTTTCATCCTGAATTAACAGACTTAATCCAGGCTTTGCCCGTAATGTTTTATCTGCACCAGCAGCGCGCCGGTTTTCAAGCAATACCGTGAGGGTTAAAGCCATGCCTGACTCCAGTCTTAAAATGGCATACTGTAACGCACTGCTTTTGAGAGCGCTGTGATCGCAGCGCCCTTTGGCGTTATCCGTTATCGCGAACTGTTTGCCTGCGCACGGTGTTTTTCCGCCTGCTGCTCATGGGCATAGGAATGAGCATTATTTGTCGACTGATGTACTACCATCGCTTTTTCATGTTCATTCATTTGTGAAAATGATTGTGCATGTGGTGACGTTTCGGCTGCATTAACGCCTGCTGAGATAAAAAACGCGATAGCTAAAAAAGAGGACATCTTATTCATCATATTTCTCCTGTGTGGGTTTACGGAAGAAATTATAATTAGCGCACGCTGTCAGTGACGTGACAGGAATATGACGGTTAAGTCAGAGAACAGGAATGACTTAACCGTTATTACCGGAGATTAAATTGCATGCCGGGGCAGCGTCAGAATAAAGCGGGTGGCATGTGAATCAGATGTCACTGCAACTTTTCCCTGATGGGCAATGACTATCGATTTCACGATCGCAAGGCCAATACCGCTGCCTTCTCCCTTACGTTGCCGGGAAGGATCTACCCGATAGAAGCGGTCAAATAGCCGCGGAAGATGTTGCGGAGGAATTGGCGGGCCGGGGTTCTCAACGACTATCTGCACCTGTTCATCGGCCTCTTTCACCCGCACGGTCACTGACTCGCCTTTTGGCGTGTAGCGCATGGCGTTTGAAAGCAGATTACTCATTGCCCTGCGTAACATTAACGGATCGCCAGATACCCAGCATTCGCGCCCCTCAAAGCGTAAACTAACCTCACGCTCTTCTGCCCAGGCTTCGAAAAAGTCGAACACTTTACTGACCTCATCAGCCAGATTGAGCGCGGTTTTTTCCGGGATCAGTTGATTGTTGTCCGCTTGCGCCAGAAACAGCATGTCACTCACCATCTTCGACATCCGGCCAAATTCTTCGAGATTGGAATACAGCACGTCCTCCAGCTCTTTTTGGCTACGGGTCTGGCTCAGCGCAATTTCTGTTTGCGTGACCAGGTTGGTAATTGGGGTGCGGATCTCATGGGCAATATCCGCTGAGAAATTCGACTGACGTTTAAAAACATCCTCGATGCGTTCGATCATGTGATTAAACGAACTTACCAGCTGTTCCAGTTCAATAGGCACGGCTTGCGGGTCGAGGCGTACGTCGAGATCTTTCGAGGTGATATTTTGGATGCGGCGACTGACATTACGGATAGGCTCATGGCCTTTATAAACGGCGAACAGCACGATAAAAACAATCATCATACTAATCAGCGATGCTGTCATAATCAGTTTGTTTTTCAGGTCATTAATATAGTGCAGATGAAAATCGATCGATAACGCCAGGTACAGCGTATATGCCGGTTTTCCATTGGCAAGCTGTCCGACAGGCAAACGAATCATGCGCCAGTTTGATGATGTCATCTGCCCGTGCGTATGTTTGGGCGTTTGCAGCATGGGACCAGATATAATAAAGACATCGCGGGCATGGGCATTTTTATCCGGCCTTGCACTGGCAATAAATTGCCGGAGATCCGGGGTGCCAGGTGAATGAAAAATAGCCTTCTGATTGCTATCTTCCAGAGAAATAATGACGTTCGAGTAACCCGCCACGACGTTTTTTAGCGTTTCCAGTCGGCGTGATTCAGGTTCGTTCGGTTGATTAAGAATACGCTCCAGCGTGGCGCTGATCTCTTGTAAATCATTGATGTCCTGCTCGGCGAAATGCACTTTTACTGAGTGGATCATTATCCATGCGAAGGCGAAAAATGAAGCGATAGTCGCCAGACTGATAAAAAAGGTCAGTCGCGTCGCCAGGGAAAAAGGGCGTTGCCATCGTTTACTGGCCATCAGGAACCTCAAGCATATATCCCACACCGCGCACGGTCTGAATCAGTTTCGGCTCAAAGTCATTATCGATTTTGGCGCGCAGACGCTTAACGGCGACGTCGATGGCGTTGGTATCGCTGTCAAAATTCATATCCCAGACCTGAGAGGCAATCAGCGAGCGGGGTAAAACTTCTCCCTGGTGGCGCAGGAAAAACTCAAGCAGCGTAAACTCTTTGCTGGTCAGGGTGATGCGCGCCCCGCTGCGGGTGACTTTTCTACTCACCAGATCAACCATTAAATCTGCGACCTGAAACTGACTTTCAACAATCACCGCCGCGCCCCGGCGTAATAGCGTTCTGACCCGCGCCAACAGTTCGGCAAAGGCAAACGGTTTGACCAGATAATCGTCAGCGCCTAATTCCAGACCTTTAACCCGATGTTCAATAGTACCCAGCGCGGTGAGGAGAAGAATGGGCATGCCTTTGTTGGCGCTACGCAGCATGCGTACGATATCCCAGCCGTTTACATCCGGCAGCATGATGTCGAGTATGAGCAGATCGTAATCGCCGGTCATCGCCAGGTGGTACCCGTTCAGGCCGTTGTCCGCCAAATCCACGACAAAACCTGCTTCCGTCAGGCCTTTTGTCAGATATTCACCGGTTTTTTTCTCATCTTCGACTATCAAAATCTTCATCGCATTCTCCTTCTCGCACTGCTTGTGCGGACTTTCAATTCTAGGGAAGCGGGATCGGATAGCAATCGGTTATTGGGAAAATGACAGTTTTGTCATTTTCCTGTCACCGGTTAAACAGAGTCACTTCGTTAAAGTACAACCCTATAAATTCCTGCATATTTTAGGGTCATCAGTCCGGTCAGGACGAGAAGAACTATGAGCAAATTTAAGCTTCTTACCCTCAGCGCGATATTCGTTCTCGCCGGTTGTTCATTAGCGCCGGACTATCAGCGCCCGGCTTTACCGGTGCCACAGCAATTCTCCTTAAGCCAGAATGCGCTGGTGTCAGCCTCTGGGAATTATCAGGACACCGGTTGGCGGACCTTCTTCGTTGACGACCAGGTTAAGATGCTGATTGGTGAGGCGCTGGTCAATAACCGCGATTTGCGTATGGCAGTGCTGAAGGTTCAGGAGGCGCGAGCGCAATATGGCGTCACGGACGCTGACCGCTATCCGCAAATTACGGCAGGCTCCAGCGGTACCTACAGCGGTAAATTAAAAGGCGACAGCGGCACCGATCGCGAATTCGAGGCCGGGCTGAATCTCAGTTTCGATTTGGATTTTTTTGGTCGGCTGAAAAATATGAGTGAAGCCGATCGACAGAATTTCTTTGCCAGTGAAGAGGCGCGTCGGGCGGTACATATCTCATTAATCTCTAACGTGTCGCAAAGTTATTTCAATCAACGTCTGGCTTATGCACAACTGCAAATTGCCGAAGAAACGCTGCAAAACTATCAGCGTTCCTACGCCTTTGTTGAAAAACAACTGGTCACCGGTAGCACTAACGTACTGGCGCTGGAACAGGCGCGGGGCGTGATTGAAAGTACGCGCAGCGAAATCGCGAAGCGTAAAGGTGAACTGGCGCAGGCGAACAACGCGCTGCAACTGTTGCTGGGTACCTACGGAAAATTACCCGAGGATCGGGCGCTCAGTCGCGGAGATATTAAACCGGTTACGCTGCCGCCATCACTCTCGTCGCAGATACTGTTGCAGCGCCCGGATATTATGGAAGCTGAGCACGGATTAATGGCGGCGAATGCCAATATCGGCGCCGCGCGGGCGGCATTTTTCCCGTCGATTACCCTGACCAGCTCCGTGTCCAGTAGCAGCAGCGATCTCTCCAGCTTATTTAATGCTGCCAGCGGCATGTGGAATTTTGTCCCCAAAATAGATATTCCCATTTTTAACGCCGGACGTAATCAGTCCAATCTCGATCTGGCTGAAATTCGCCAACAGCAGTCGGTGGTGAATTACGAACAAAAAATTCAGGGCGCATTTAAAGAGGTGGCGGATGCGTTGGCGTTGCGCCAAAGCATAGCCGATCAAATTAGCGGACAGCAGCGCTACCTGGCGTCATTGCAAATCACGCTACAACGTGCCAGAGCGCTTTATCAGAATGGCGCGGTTAGCTATATCGAAGTTCTGGACGCCGAACGTTCTTTATTTGCCACGCAGCAATCGCTGCTCGATCTTAATTACTCCCAGCAGGTTAATGAAATTAAGCTGTTTGCTGCCTTAGGCGGCGGTTGGGTGGAGTAATCCTTAATATTAATTTTTCAGGAGCATCAATTATGAATACTACCGCCAAAGCCGTGCTGTTAAGCCTTTTCTCTGTGGTCATATTTAACGCTCAGGCCAATGAGCATCAACATAGCGAGATGATGAATATGCAGCCGGCGGCTCAGCAGGAACAACGCATTAGCGCTACCGGGGTGATTGAAGCTGTTGATATGGAGAGTAAAAAAGTCACGATTAAACATGATCCTATTCCGGCGGTGAACTGGCCGGCCATGACGATGCGTTTTACGCTGGTGGCCGATACCAGGGCTGACGATATTAAGCCGGGTGATAAGGTCGCGTTTACGTTTGTTCAGCAGGGAAATATCTCTGTTTTACGCGATATTCACATCAGTAAATAACGTTCTCGCTGGTCTCTTTAATTCTTGCCCGGGTTCTTGCGAGCGCGGGTGAGATTATCGCGCAATGGAAATCATTATGGCGTCTTTAAATATTAAAAATACCGCGCTTATTCTCGCTGGCATGATTGCAGGCGGAATTATTTCTGTCGGTGTTTATACTTATTATTCATCCGCAAAAGTATCGACCGAAACCGGACAGGCTTCGCCAAAAGAAGCCAGAAAAGTTCTGTTCTGGTATGACCCCATGTATCCGAATACGCGTTTTGACAAGCCGGGCAAATCGCCGTTCATGGATATGGATTTAATCCCGAAATATGCCGATGAAGAGACCGCAAGCGCGTCAGCACCTGGTGTGCGCATCGATCCCACTCAGACCCAGAATCTGGGGCTAAAAACGGAACCCGTGCGTCGGGGACCACTGCACTATGCGCAAACTTTCCCGGCTAACGTGAGCTATAACGAATACCAGTTTGTTATTGTCCAGGCACGCTCCGCTGGCTTTATCGAGAAGGTTTACCCGCTTACCGTGGGTGACAAAATCAAGAAGGGTTCTCCGCTCATTGACCTGACGATTCCTGACTGGGTTGAGGCGCAGAGCGAATATTTGCTGCTGCGCGAGACCGGCGGCAGCGTGACGCAGGTGGAAGGGATTCTGGAGCGATTACGCCTTGCCGGTATGCCGGAAGCGGATATCCAGCGTTTAAAGTCGACGCGTAAAATTCAGACCCGCTTTACCCTGAAAGCCCCCATTGATGGGGTGATCACCGCATTCGATTTGCGTACCGGCATGAATATTTCCAAAGACAATGTGGTCGCGAAAATTCAGGGAATGGATCCGGTATGGGTCAGCGCGTCGGTCCCGGAATCTATTGCCTGGCTGATTAAAGACGCCTCGCAATTTCGCATCACGGTTCCTGCCTGGCCGGATAAGCCATTCACCATCAGTAAGTGGAGTATTTTGCCAAGCGTTGATGCCACCACGCGTACCCTCCAGCTGCGTTTGCAGGTTGATAACCCCGACGAAGCGCTCAAGCCTGGAATGAATGCTTACCTGCAATTGAAAACGCAAAGCGAGCCGATGCTGCTGATCCCGTCTAAAGCGTTAATTGATACGGGTACCGAACAGCGGGTGATTACCGTTGATCAGGAAGGTCGATTTGTGCCGAAGCAGGTGGCTGTTTTCCATGAATCTCAGGGGCAGACGGCTATTCGCTCAGGCCTGACTGAAGGTGAAAAAGTGGTGTCCAGCGGTCTGTTCCTGATTGACTCCGAGGCGAATATTTCTGGTGCCCTTGACCGTATGCGCGCCCAGAACAGTGGTGCGCAAGACGCAGGCGCGATGCCGGCCCAGGCGACCCATTCACATTGAGGATATGATAAATGATTGAATGGATTATCCGCCGTTCAGTGGCAAACCGTTTCCTGGTGATGATGGGGGCGCTGTTTCTCAGCATCTGGGGAACCTGGACCATCATTAACACGCCGGTTGATGCGCTGCCCGATCTCTCTGATGTCCAGGTGATAGTCAAAACCAGCTACCCCGGACAGGCCCCGCAAATCGTTGAGAATCAGGTCACTTATCCGCTGACCACCACCATGCTGTCGGTACCCGGCGCGAAAACGGTGCGTGGCTTCTCGCAGTTTGGCGATTCCTACGTCTACGTCATTTTCGAGGATGGTACCGATCCTTACTGGGCGCGCTCGCGCGTACTGGAATATCTCAACCAGGTGCAGGGAAAATTACCGGCAGGCGTTAGTGCTGAAATGGGGCCGGACGCCACGGGCGTCGGCTGGATCTTTGAATATGCGCTGGTGGATCGCAGCGGAAAACATGACCTCGCGGAATTACGTTCTCTTCAGGACTGGTTCTTAAAATATGAGTTAAAAACGATTCCTAACGTGGCGGAAGTGGCCTCGGTGGGCGGCGTGGTTAAACAGTACCAGGTGGTTATCGACCCGATGAAGCTGACGCAATATGGCATCAGCCTGGCGGAGGTGAAATCTGCGCTGGATACGTCAAATCAGGAAGCGGGCGGCTCGTCTGTGGAGATGGCCGAAGCCGAATATATGGTTCGTGCCAGTGGCTATCTGCAAACGCTTGATGATTTTAATAACATCGTCCTGAAAACCGGGGCCGACGGTGTACCGGTTTATCTGCGCGATGTGGCACGCGTCCAGATTGGGCCGGAAATGCGCCGTGGGATCGCCGAACTCAATGGCGAAGGCGAAGTCGCGGGTGGCGTGGTTATTCTACGATCCGGTAAAAATGCGCGTGAGGTGATCTCTGCCGTTAAAGCCAAACTCGATACGCTGAAAAGCAGCCTGCCGGAAGGCGTTGAGGTAGTTACAACATACGATCGCAGTCAGCTTATCGATCGCGCCATTGATAACCTGAGCTACAAGCTACTGGAGGAGTTTATCGTCGTTGCGCTGGTGTGCGCGCTGTTCCTGTGGCATCTGCGTTCGGCATTGGTGGCGATTATTTCCCTGCCGTTGGGGCTGTGTATCGCGTTTATCGTGATGCATTTCCAGGGGCTGAACGCCAATATTATGTCGCTCGGGGGAATTGCTATTGCCGTTGGGGCGATGGTTGATGCGGCAATCGTGATGATTGAGAACGCCCATAAGCGACTGGAAGAGTGGGGGCATCAGCATCCGGGTGAAAAGCTAGATAACGCCACGCGCTGGAAGGTCATTACCGACGCCTCGGTGGAAGTTGGCCCGGCATTGTTCATCAGCTTGCTGATTATCACGTTGTCATTTATCCCTATTTTCACCCTTGAAGGGCAGGAAGGGCGGCTGTTTGGTCCGCTGGCGTTCACCAAAACCTATGCCATGGCGGGCGCGGCATTTCTGGCCATTGTGGTTATTCCGATCCTGATGGGGTTCTGGATCCGCGGCAAAATACCAGCGGAAAGCAGCAACCCGCTTAACCGCTTCCTGATCCGTATTTACCATCCGCTATTGCTGAAGGTGCTGCACTGGCCCAAAACCACTATCCTGGTCGCGGTGCTGTCAATACTGACGGTTATCTACCCGCTGAATAAAGTCGGTGGTGAATTCCTGCCGCAGATTAACGAAGGCGATTTGCTGTATATGCCTTCGACACTGCCGGGGATTTCGGCGGCGCAGGCGGCGGACATGCTGCAAAAAACCGATAAGCTGATCATGACCGTTCCTGAAGTGGCGCGCGTATTTGGTAAAACCGGCAAGGCGGAAACCGCAACAGATTCCGCGCCGCTGGAAATGGTTGAAACGACGATCCAACTGAAGCCGCAGGATCAGTGGCGTCCGGGTATGACGATGGACAAAATCATCGCCGAGCTGGACAAAACCGTGCGCTTGCCGGGGCTGGCGAATCTGTGGGTGCCACCTATTCGTAACCGCATCGACATGCTCTCTACCGGGATAAAAAGCCCTATCGGGATTAAAGTGTCAGGTAACGTGCTGGCTGATATAGATGCCACGGCGGAACAAATTGAAGAGGTGGCCAGAACCGTGCCAGGCGTCGCCTCTGCGTTAGCTGAGCGTCTGGTAGGGGGACGCTATCTCAACGTGGATATTAATCGTGAGAAAGCGGCCCGTTATGGCATGACCGTTGGCGATGTACAGCTGTTTGTGACCTCCGCTGTGGGGGGCGCGATGGTGGGCGAAACGGTAGAAGGGATCGCGCGTTATCCTATCAACCTTCGCTATGCGCAGAGCTATCGCGATAGCCCGCAAGCGCTGCGTAATTTGCCCATTCTGACCCCCATGAAACAGCAAATCACCTTGGCTGATGTGGCGGATGTCACGGTCGTTTCTGGGCCGTCAATGTTAAAAACCGAAGATGCGCGACCCACCAGTTGGATTTACATCGATGCCCGCGATCGTGACATGGTTTCGGTGGTGAACGATCTGCAAAAAGCGATCGCGGAAAAGGTACAGTTAAAGCCGGGGACCAGCGTGGCGTTCTCCGGTCAGTTCGAACTGCTTGAACGCGCCAGTCATAAGCTCAAATTGATGGTGCCGATGACGCTGATGATTATCTTCGTCCTGCTTTATCTGGCTTTCCGTCGCTTTGGCGAAGCGCTGCTGATTATCACCAGCGTTCCCTTTGCGCTGGTAGGGGGGATCTGGTTCCTCTACTGGATGGGGTTCCATATGTCGGTCGCGACCGGAACCGGGTTTATTGCTCTGGCTGGCGTGGCCGCGGAGTTTGGCGTGGTGATGCTGATGTATCTACGTCACGCCATAGAAGCAGAGCCCGCGCTGGAAAATCCGCAAACCTTTACGGCAGATAAACTGGATGAAGCGTTATATCACGGCGCAGTACTGCGCGTGCGCCCGAAAGCAATGACCGTGGCGGTGATTATCGCCGGGCTGTTGCCCATCTTGTGGGGGACAGGAGCCGGGTCAGAAGTGATGAGCCGCATCGCCGCACCGATGATTGGCGGCATGATTACTGCGCCGCTGTTGTCGCTATTCATTATTCCGGCAGCCTATAAGCTGATGTGGCTGCACAGACATCGCAAGCAAAAGTAACCTTATCAATCATACGCCTGTCTTCGGTTTGTACCCCGAAACAGGCGTAGCTCTATGCTTCCAGCGCTTTCACGCGTTTGCGGTACTCGCCCGGCGTACAGCCGAATTCGCGTAGAAAGACTTTATAAAACGATGACTCGCTGGCGTAGCCCACCGATTCAGCTACCACAATCAATGGTTGAGATCCGCGTGACAACATCTGAGCGGCGATTTGCAGGCGCAAAGTGGTTAACACCGCCAGCGGTGTGGCGTTTGAGACTTCACGGAATAATTGCGCAAAGCTGGCCCGCGACATGTGTACGCGTTTCGCCAGCTCTTCGACGGTCCACGCAAAGGACGGTGATTCGAGCATCAGAAACACCACGGCTCCGAGTTTGGGGTGCAGCAGTAAATTCAACACGTTTTGTGCGGGCGATGCTCTGGTTAACCACTCACGAACGGCTAAGGCGAACAGCGTGGCGCATTGTTGGCTGCATACAGCGCTGGAACCCGGCAACCCACTGATGGATTCCTGTTGTAATAGCGCAATCACGGCCTTGAGCCAGTGGCTGACGGGACTCTTTTCTTCTGGCGCCAGAATCAGTGCTTCCGGTAGCGCGGTTAAAAAATAGCGCGAGGTGGCGTGCAGTCGCAGGCTACCGCAAACGATATGCGTTTGTTCATCCCCTGACTGGCAAAGTCGATGGGCGGAGTTCTGCGGCAGGATAACGAGAGTCCCTGGTCGCAGGGTGAAAGATGTCCCATCGGGCATATCAAGTTGGGCTGCCCCCTGAGTGACCGTATGCCAGCGGATAACGGACAGCTCGCCCGCCGCATGCGGCAGTTGCCAGTCTCTGCTCAGTAAACAGTTTTGATCGATCGAGCCTTGCGGATCGTTAAGCATGAGTAATCGACTTAGAGTATCCATGAAGACTCCTGAGCAGTTTTAACCGCTGTTATTTTGGCGGGATTATCTCGCTAATTCAAAATTAAAGTAATACATTTAAAGTGTTAATTTATTATGCTTATATGTTTCGTGAAAGAGATTAAAAGTGATTTAGACGATTTGACAGTAATGAGCGCGTTCTGGATACGTTTTCCTTGCATGGTTACCCTTATACTTCAGTTCAACAAATGAACAGTGATCAGGCGGAGAGACAGCATGAATCAGTATCAGGCGATTATTATTGGATTTGGCAAAGCGGGTAAAACGCTGGCAGCTACCCTGGCAAAAACGGGCTGGCGAGTAGCGATTGTTGAACAGTCGAACACCATGTATGGCGGGACATGCATTAACATCGGCTGTATTCCAACTAAAACCCTGGTACACGACGCTGAACTCCAGCATGACTTTGCTGCGGCGATGCAGCGCAAGGCTGCCGTTGTCAGTTTCCTGCGCGATAAAAACTTCCATAATCTGGCCGATCTGGAAAATGTAGATGTGATCGACGGTCGTGCTGAATTTGTCGATAACCGTACTGTGCGGGTCGTGCAGTCAACTGGCGCGATTGAGCTAAGCGGCGAGAAGATCTTTATTAATACCGGTGCGCAGTCAACGATGCCAAACGTAGAAGGGTTAACCACCACACCGGGTGTGTTCGACAGTACCGGGCTGTTGAATTTGACGCAACGACCTGAGCGTTTGGGTATTTTGGGCGGCGGTTACATTGGTGTAGAGTTCGCATCAATGTTTGCCAACTTCGGCAGCAAAGTCACCCTTTATGAAGCCGCTCCGCTGTTTTTAGCCCGCGAAGATCGGGATATTGCCGAAGCTATCGCCGGGATTTTACGCGACAAAGGGGTTGAGATTATCCTTAACGCCAACGTACAGGCGGTTTCGTCCGTGGACGGCGCGGTACAGGTGAAAATGCCGGGAGGCGTCCAGACTGTGGATGCGCTGCTGGTGGCATCGGGCCGCAAACCGGCGACCGAAAATCTGCAGTTGCAGAAAGCGGGTGTGGATGTAAACGACCGCGGCGCCATTATCGTGAATAAATATCTGCGTACCTCGGCAGATAATATTTGGGCAATGGGCGATGTCACCGGCGGGTTGCAGTTCACTTATATCTCACTGGATGATTTCCGTATTGTGCGTGACAACCTGTTAGGCGAGGGGGTACGTCACACCGGCGATCGTCAAAATATACCGTATTCCGTCTTTATGACGCCGCCGCTTTCCCGCGTGGGGATGACCGAAGAACAGGCCCGCGCCAGTGGTGCTTCTGTGCAGGTAGTCACGCTACCGGTGGCGGCGATTCCGCGTGCGCGAGTGATGGATGACACCCGTGGCGTACTTAAAGCGGTGGTGGATAGCGAAACGAAACAGATATTAGGTGTTTCGCTATTATGTGTGGATTCGCATGAGATGATTAATATCATCAAGACGGTTATGGATGCAGGATTACCCTATACAACTTTACGCGATCAAATATTTACCCATCCGAGTATGAGTGAATCATTAAACGATCTCTTTTCTCTCGTTAAATAATAAAAGCGCAGGGAAGATATACACCACGGATTTCCGTACTTGTCTGGAGATGGACCTCTGGTGTTGAAGGATACGTTAATGCTGGCGGGAGCGGTGATGATCGTTGCAGATTCAGTCAGCTCAATCGTTATGCAGCGGTATTGAATTTTTAACGTTGTGCCCTCTGTAAGGTAGCAAGCCACTCTAGTTCGATTCGGTATTTACCGGGCCAGCAGGATGCTGGCTTTTTTCTGACTTAAGGGAAATTTATTTAATATATAAAATGTAACTATTCACTTTATAACAATAACGAGTCAGGGCTGTTTTGGCAGTTAATGATATGAAGAGGTGAGTACCATACGCACTGATGACAAAAGCGCGACAACCTGCGCATCGCCCAACCATCCCAATACCTTCATTTTTCTCTATTTTTTTCTGTGCAATTCTTGCTATTTGTTATCTCAAAACAGCATCTTAAATAAAATTATTATTCATTTTTGTTATAGTTAATCCATAAGTTCGCGTGGTTTTAAGCGCGGCTTAAGCTAGAATTATCCTGATTAAATGTTTTTACGTATCAATAATTGGCTAAAGATAGTTAAAAACTTAATTTTTAACCAACTGTCTGACATGGAATCCACTATGGTAATTAAGCACCAGGGCGGATGCTGATCTCGCGTTTTTGGGTAACCAAAAGCGGGACATATCTTAAATATGGAAATAAGGGTTTTAGAATGAGCTTTGGATTAGCAAAGGACAACAAGTTTGAAATCATCGCTATCCTTCGTGAAGAGCTGCACAAGAAAACGAAACTGGAAGTCTTATGCGAAAACAGTAGCGTTATCACACAGCTAGATAAGGTCGATTTCGAACGGTTTGTCATCTCCGGCCATGAAGAGATTGTGCCTGAAAAGGTCCAATACTTTATCCTGCACAGCGAAAGCGGGATTGTAAAATTTAGTGCCAGATTTGAACAAACTCCACCAGCAGGTGCGGAGGCAGGATTATCCTACCTCATCCCGGATATGATTTTCTTTGCCCAGCAGCGACAAAATCAGCGTTTTTCCTTCCTGAAGGGTTATGACTTTTTCTGCTTTGGTCGTTACAAAAACGGAGAAAACTACTCTTTCAGGATTAAAAACATCTCTCAGGGTGGCTGTGCGTTAATTGTTAAAGATGTAAATACCCGCTTTGTTTATAAAGATGCGGTGATTAAAAATGCCTCGCTGGAGTTTGATACGTTTGGCAGTTTACAGCTGGATTTAAAAGTGATCGATGTCGTCACGATCAATGAGTTTGATGAGGATAATCAGTTGTACTCCTGTCATCAGATCTCGTGTGAGTTCGATTTTAAAAATCGTCGTGAAGAGGCTGAAGTCGAGAAAATTATTATCAAATTTTTAATGAGTAACAAGATCAGAAGCTTATAAGGAGCGGTAAACAGGATGTTGATGTGTGGCAATGATAATTTTGTGGGCAACGGTATGTTCGCCTACCTGACCAGCAAACAAGTACCCGTACAAACATTCGAGTTTGAGGATATGTTGCATCAGTCATCATTATGTCAGCATCAAACCATGGTTTTTAATATCATTAATAATGAACAACCGTGTTCAGACGTCGTACAGTTTCTGAATAAAAATCGATTCAAGTTCTATAATAACGTCGTAGTGATTGTGGCTGACAGTTTGGTGGCGAAATTATGCGTGGAGTTATTATATATTGAGAAAGCAATAGTGTTGACTGAGAAATCTTCCCTGCGAGATTTCGGTCAATTGGCGACGTTGTCGGTCGGGAAATGGAATCCCCGGCTGTATCGTTCGCAGAAAAGGTTAACTGAAAGGGAACAGCAGATCCTGAGTTTGCTGGTAAGTGGTTATACCGCTAAAGAAATTTCTGAGTTAGTAAACCTTAACTATAAAACCATTCAGGCTCATAAAATGCGAGTCGTCGCCAAGTTGGGACTGAACAATACTTCTGATTTAAATAAATTAATTGTCAGATTCACCCATCGTATGTCTTTTTTACCCTAGTCTGGTGATTCTTTTCTGATGTAAAACATCTCATAGTAGATATAATTCGGGAGCGATGTTGACTGGTTTTAAATTATATGATTTATAGAGGTAGAGGGAATGTTTAATTCCAACGAGGTGCTCACCGCGCTTGAACAGGCATTGAATACCAGTCAGTTTTATATGGTTTATCAGCCCATTTTTAATTTGCACACTCAGCAAATTAGCGGATTTGAAGCATTAATGCGTTGGAACAGCCCTCAGATGGGGATGATCTCTCCCGATATTTTTATTACGTTATTGGAAGACAGCGGCAATATCATTTCAATTGAAGACATGGTTACCCACACCCCCTGGGATGTGGCGACTTCCTGGCCCGATCCTCTTGTATTATCAATCAATATTTCCGCACTTGAATTTTGTGACCCTCTCTTACCCCAACGCGTCAGACGTAATCTCACCCTCTGTGGGCTACCGCCTTATCGGTGCCAAATTGAGGTGACGGAAACGTCACCACTGCGCGACAGCCAAATAGCGGTTAACAATATGCTGGAGCTAAAGGATATCGGGGTTAAACTCGCTCTTGATGATTTTGGTACCGGTCACGCGAATCTTAATTATCTGCTGAAGTATCCTTTTGATACCCTAAAAATTGATAAGGAATTTGTTGCTGGCATTGAGCCCGATACCCGATCGACAAAGATTGTGGAGGGCATTATTTCACTGGCACACAATTTTGGTATTGAAGTTCTCGCCGAAGGGGTGGAAACCCAGTCCCAACTGGACCGTTTAATGCAGATTGGCTGTGACAAAATTCAGGGCTTTTTCATTTCTCCGCCGGTGCTGGCAGAAGAAATCCCGTTACTCCTGACGCAGTATAATCGTTAATCTATCCTTTTTATATTTCCCGACCCTGCAAACTGCAAAGCAAAAAAAAGCCCCCTGCATAACAGAGGGCTGGTGAGTTTATGACTGCTTAGAACGATTTCTTAAAGCCAATGGAAGCATTGATCGGGGCTTCAACTTGCGACTTACTGCCACCGTTGCTGAATTGCGTACCCAGTTCACCGTAGACCTGCACGTTTCTGTCGATTGACCAGGACAGACCGGCCGCAACTTCGGTGCTGGAGTACTGCTGTGAGGATTCCAGCGTGGTGGTGGCGACCGCATTGCTAAAGTGCGTTTTGTCTTTTGAACCCAGACCCTGCCAAACGTTAACCCTGCCGTACGGCTGGAATTTGCCATGGTTGGTGTCATAGTCGGCAACCAGACGTACGCCCAGACGGGCGGTAAAGGAATCTGCGGTGTCCATTTTCACTTTCGTTTGGGTCACACCGTCAAGCCGACCATTATCAAAATCGCTGTATTGGTAGATCAACTGAGCCTGAGGTTCCAGACTCCAGGCGCTTGAACCCAGACGGAACGATTTACCCATCTCCGTTGACGCCGTCAGCGTGTTGCCTTTGACGGTATAAGAACCGTTGTTGCCGGTCGCCGCCAGGCGAGATTTATGGTTACCGTACTGCAGGACATTATCAACATACATCCCGTTACCCGAGAACCAGGTGGCGTAACCGCCGACGTAAAACGCATTGTCATCGATGTTACCGCCTTTGCCGTCGCTGCCTGTCTTCGTGCCTTTCACGTTGCTGTCGATGTCAAGGATGCTGGTATACATCCCGGCTTTCCAGTTTTCGTTAGCATACATGTCAACGCCGACCTGAATACCCATGGTATGGGTGCTGGTTTGTGTCCCGGCCGCATCGTCCAGTTTGGTTTTACCGGAGTAACCAAGCATTCTCGCCCAGGCGCGATTATCTTCGTCAATACCCGGTTTAACCTCGTCGCCCATACGTTGGTGCATGTTACCTAGCAGGCTGATGTCGCCCTGACGCACAACGCTGGCAAGGCCAGAATACAGCATAGTTTCTGGACGATATTCGCTTCTCAGATACCAGTTTTCCCCCTGACCCTGAGCATTGCCCGCATGCAGTTGGTACTCAAACGCGCCCGCGGCCATACGATCGGCGGCAAGATGGAAGGCGTCACGCGACGTTTGCGCGGTGGTGGTTGCGCCATTGAGCGCCGTAACGACTTCGATACCATCACCGACGGTCGGCGCGCCGAGGCCAGAACCATCAACGTCCAGCAGCGTACTCCCGCTGGCTTTACCGCCATCAATAATCAGACGGTCGGCAATGCCTGCACCGCTACCATTCTGAATGGCCGCCATGTTGATGGTCCCTTTTTCGCCGATGTAATCCCCTTTGACGGTTAACGTTGTGCCAGTCTGCTGGCCGATGAGCGAGACATCACCGCCGTTGCTCAGGCCCGCGACTGTCTGGTTGTATCCCTGCGTGTTCAACATGGTGTCAGCGACAACGTAGTGGTGTGACGCACTACTCAGGGTGTTGGTGTTACCCGCCCGCAGTACGCCGTTGGCAATTAACGTTGCGCCGCTGTAGCTGTTTTCACCTTGCAGTTCCGTAATACCGCTGCCGGTCTGGTGCAACTGGCCTTTACCGCTGATATTGCCCGCTAACGCCAGGGTATCCGCGCGATCAACCTTGAGTACGCCGTTATCAACGATATCTCCCTGAATGCTGCCAATGTTACCGCCATTACCCAACTGTAAAACACCTTGTTCGATGGTAGTGCCCCCGGTGTAGGTATTATCCAGCGTCAGGGTGAGGGAGCCTTTACCGGTTTTGGTCAGATGACCATTACCTTCGACTTCCGTCAGCAGGGAAACGTTATGTCCGTTGGTATTGAATGTCCCGCCGCCGGATTCCAGCGTCACCTGACGGGCGGTATCAAATGCTTCGCCATACTTCAGCGTACCGCCGTTGAAGGTAATACCCGTCTCTGGCGCGCCAAGGTTGGTATCACCCGCCACCTGCAACGTACCTGAGGTGATAGTGGTTCCACCGCTGTAGGTGTTGTCGCCAGTGAGGATCAGCGTCCCGAGATCGCCTTTATTCAGGCCGCCGGTACCGCGGATCACGCTGTCGATAGTTGCGGTGTAGTTTGCGCCGTCTACCGTGCCATCGCCGACGCGAATCAGCGTGTTCGCCTTGTCGGTGGTAATGGCCTCACCACCCACGCGATAGCCATCGGTGGCGAACTGTGCGCCGCTGATGATGACGTCGCCTTTGCTGTTATCGACGGTGACGTTGCCAGCTTCACCCTGGAAGACAGCGAAGGCGGCATCGGTAAACGGTGCGTTCAGCGCGCCTTCTGGCGTTGATTCATCCGTGGTCCAGTTGTCGTTACCCTGGCTGGATTGCCAGATACCGTCGCCGCCGTTGATGACGCCGTTGTTTTTCAGCTCGCCATTCTCACCGCCGGTGCCGTCCCAGAAGCGCAGCGTCAGTCCGGCATGGTTGACCAGGTTAACCTGGTTGTTAACCGAGGTTTGCACGTACAGGCTGTCTGCGGCTTCCGGCGCGTTGGCAATGTCCATCACATTGTTGGTCAAGGTGCCGGTGTAGTTGATGACGCGGTAAACGCCCACGTCAAAGCTGCCGCCCGGAGATGTCTCGATATTGAGCTTACCGTCGAGCGTCAAGTCGCCATTCACATCAATCAGGTCGTTGAAGGCCCCGCCTGGGGTATAAGCCTGACCAAACTGGTAATCCAGTTGGGCGTTATCACTCAGCGTCAGTGAACCGGTGGTCAGTTTACCCACGCTGTTGATGGCAGCACCAGCTGTAATATGAGCGTCGTCCAGCACGTCAACCGCGCCGCCGATAATACCGTTACCGCCGAGCGTCGCGCCGGATTTAACCGTTACCTGACCGGTCGCGGCGGACTGGTTGCCGTTGACCAGCAGCACGCCTTTATTGACGTCCGTGGTACCGGTGTAAGTGTTATCGCCTGTCAGCGTTAACGTACCGTCACCGATTTTCACCAGGCTGCCGTCGTTACCGCTGATAATGCCGCTGATGGTGTCATCAAGATGCAGATTCCCCAGCGACAATGTTTTATTGCCCAGTTCGACATTCCCCGCGCCGGACAACGAGCCGATAGACGTTGCGCTGTCGACCGCGCTGATATCGACCTTACCGCCCGCCAGGTTCTTAACGACGGTATTTTCAGCCATCGCCTGGTCGGCAAAGGTCATCAGTCCACTATTGTTCACGCTGGCATTGCCGCCGCTGGCATTATCTTCCAGAGCCAACGTACTGTCTTTTGCCACGTTAACCGTCGCGTTGCCTGCAGTGGCGTTGTCGGTTAACAGCGCTTTTGCTGCGCCCGTCAGGTTCAGTTTGGCGCTTGCGGCGGTGACGTTATCCGCCAGCGTTAACAGGCTGTCGGCGATGTTCATGGTCAGGGATTGCAGACTGGTATCTGTCCCGCTGACATTGAGCGTCGCCCCCTTATTGACGTTCACGGTGCTGCTTTCATTGCTACCAAAGGCTCCGGTTTTGCTGACGTTGACCGTGACATTGTTGGCATTACCCGTCCCGGCAATTTCGGTATCGCCTTTGTAGCTGTTGGCGCGATCGAGTGACAAGGTGCTGCCCGCATCGCTTGAGCTGCTGGTGACTTTCAGTTTACCGTCGCCGGTAATCTCACCGGCTGGCGTGAAGTGGTGCGAATTGAGGTCAAACACCGCCGCGTTATCACTCGCTCCCAGCTCAATAGTGCGATTGCTGGTCAGGTCTGCGCCCATCTGCAGGGTGGAGCCGTTGTTAATAACCAGATCGGTTCCGCTTTGGCCGAGGTTGCTGTCAGAGGAAATCTGCAACGTACCGCCATCAATGCGCGTGCCGCCGCGATACTCGTTATCACCGCTGAGGATCAGACGACCAAGGTCGGTTTTCACCAGCGTCAGTTTGTCAGTCGTGCTGGCTTCGCGGATCACGGACTCAATGGCCGCGGTATAGTTTTGACCCGCGCCACCGGCACCAACGCGCAGCAGCAGTTCACCGGTGCCTGGCGTCTGGCCTGCATGGGTCGCGTTTTCTGTGGTGGCATACGCGTTAAGTGCATCACCTTTAACCACATAGCCATCGGCGTCAAACTGTGCCCCGGAGAAATTAACTTCGCCCGCGGCGTTATCCACGGTAACGGTTCCGCCTTTGGTGGTGAAGACGGCAAAGGATTTTTGCGCCCAGGGAGCATTACCTTCACCGGTTGCCGTGGTCCAGTTGTTATCGCCCTGGCTACCGATCGCCATCCATTTGCCATCGCCGCCGTCAATTTTGCTGTTGCCTTCAATTCCCGACGCGCCATGGCTCTGATTGACGGTTGCGCCGTCCCAGAACTGCAGGGTAACGCCGTTGGCATTCACCAGGTTGACCTGTTTGTCGATAGAGGTCTGGACAAAAATATTACTTTTATCCTGGCTGTCTGGTATTGCGCCCAGCTCCAGCGTCTGGTTATTCAGCGTGCCGCCGTAGTTATAGATACGATATACGCCCGGTCCGAAGTTACCGCCCTGTGAAGTGGTAACATCCAGGGTTCCGTCAAGTTGCAGATCGCCTGCGACGTTGACCAGATCGTTTAACGCACCGCCTGGCGTATAAGCGTTGCCTAGTTCGAAAGCGGAGGTCGTTTTGCTGCCAAGCTGCAGATTACCGTTAATGGTGAGCGTACCTGCACCGCCATCACCCGCGCTGAGGGTGGTGGCATCGTTCATCAATACATTGCCGCCGATAATGCCATTCCCGCCAAGTGTGGAGGTGCCGCTGACGGTAGTTGCGCCGCGCGCCGCGCTTTGATCGCCATTCACCAGCAGTGTACCGTTGGTGACGGTGGTGTCGCCGGTATAGGTGTTATTGCCGTTCAGGCGGGTAATGCCGCCGCCGATTTGTTGCAGCGCGCCGATGCCCGAAATCACCCCGTTGAGCAGGACGTTGTTGGCGCGGTTGATCGCCAGCACGCCGTTGTCGATGATGTCAGACACGGCGCTGACTTCGCCTGCATTTCCGCCGTTACCCAACTGCAGCGTACCGGTTTGATCAATGGTGGTAGAGCCGGTGTAGGTGTTGTTGGCGGTAAACACCGTGGTGCCGCCCGCCGCACGTTCAAATTTCCCGTCGCCGCTGATGATGCCACGATAGATCTGCGCCGCTGACGCATCTCCCTGGGTGTCGAAGATAACCCGACTGCCTGCGCCCTGGGTCGTCACATCGTAATCGCCAATGCTGGCGGCAGTACTGGTCGGCTCAACGTGATCGCCGGTGCGCAGCGTTGCGCCATTATTTACGGCAATGGTTTTACTCGCCAGACTCAGGTTTTCAACGACGCGGACATCCGCGTTTGATCCGCTGATGGTCAGTGAATCCCAGCCGGAGCCAATGTTGGTGCCGGTATTCAGGTTGTCGCTGGCAAGCGTGCCAATCTTCGCATCTTTCGTATTGGTGAAGGTGAGGGCATTGCCCGTACCCGCAGCGGTAGTGATGTGACGTGTTTTATCCAGTATTACATTGCCGATGTTGGCTTTATTGTTGCCGCCAGTGCCGGAGAAATTCACTTCGCCCGCATAGGAACCGCTGCGCCAGTTGAAGGTGTCCCTGCCTTCGCCGGTATTGATTACGCCGCTGGTGACACCGCCGCTGATATCTATGGTGTCATTGCCTTTACCAGACTGAATTGCTACGGCCGTGTCGTTAATGGCCTGAAGGGTGCCGGTATTGGTGATTTTTTTATTGCTGTCGCCGCTGGCGTCAATCACTGGTGAAGTCGTGCTGGCAGAAATAATCTTCCCGCTGTTGGTCAATGCGTTGACGTTTTTCGCGATGATCGCAGAACCGCCCGCGCTGTCATGTACGTTGATATCGGCACTGGTCGTGACCCGGCCATCCGTGTTGGCGCGGATACCGCTGCCTTCGCTGTTTAGCACCTCAACGGTATAGCCTTTGCCGATTTTCAGATCGCCCGTCACCGCGTCGCCATTGCGTTGCTCAAAGGCGAAACCGGTACCTTTCCCGTTGACGTTGAGGATGTTGTTCAGTCCATCGTTCATGGTCAGCGCGACTCTGGTGCGGATCCCCGGACCATCGTTGGAATCGATGGTGACATCACGCAGCGTGATATTGGTGTTGTTGGCATCGTTTTGAATGCCGGCACCAGTACCCTCAGCGCGAATCATCACGCTTTGCGCGGCCAGTGCGCCAGCGCCCTCGGCCAGACGAATACCGTCAGCAGATCCATTGGTGGTAATGCTGTCGCCAGTTTTACCGTTAATCAGCAGGCTGGCCCCCTGGGTCAGCAGAACGCCAGCAGTACCATCATCAACCTGAATTTTGCCCAGCTTATTAATCTGCGCGTTAGAGCCTGAGGCACGTACGCCGATGCCGTTGCTGACATGCAGGGCGCTGGAGGAGTTGTTGGTTAAGCTCCCACCTTGTTGCACATCAACGCCGATGCTGTCGACGCTGGCCAGATCGATAATCGAATTGGTATCAAGGAGCAGGTTGCCCAGATTTCTCGCCACATAGGCGATAACCTTGTTGCCGCTGGCTTCAGAGGTGATCTTCGCGTTCGAGGTGAGGATCGTGTTTGTGGCATTCCCCTGCGTGTTGCCATTCAACTGATGCGCCTGACCATCCACCACCCCGGCAATGGTGCTTTCACCGGTTAAATTGATGGTGGTTTTATCACTGATGGTACCGTTGGCGCCGCCTTCGATGAGCAGTGCTGCGGAGTTGGTGCCCTTAACAGTAAATGTCGCTTCCCCGGTATCTACGCTGCTGCCTGCGCCGGTGGCGAGGACGCCAACAGAATTGTTGCCGTTGAGCGTCAGATTCAGGTCAGAAGTGGACTGATCCTTCGGGTTAGTCGTATTACCGGCCAGCAATGCGCCATTGGCGATACGGAAAATAGTGGTGCGATCCTGACCATTGTCATTCATCACCGCCTGCCCAATATTGGCGGTCGCGCCTTTACCATACAGGTAATAACCAATCTGATCGGTATTGTTGAATGCCGGACTACTCAGACTATCGACGTTAGCGATGGCGTTATCACGCACGTGTACGCCGATATTACCGGCCTGATTCAGGGTGATACCAGAATAGACATTGACCGTTGCCTGACCGTTGGCGCCGCCTTCCGCCCAAATAGCATAGTTTCGGTTACCGACGCCGCCGTCACCGTCTACTACGATAGAACCAGAAGCGCTGGTGGTGACTTCGGCGTTTTTCTTATTGGCGCTGACGTGGATCCCGACGTTATTGTTGCCATTAACGTTAATCTTGCCGTCATTTCTAATGATCTGACCATTCTCTGCGCCACTGTCACGCACAGTGATGCCGTAGTTCTTGCTGGTGCCTCCACGATCATCGCCATTGATTGTGATAGTGCCGGTATTCAGCACATTACCTGTTGCATTGCCGATCAGGATCCCGGCGGCGTTACGTATGCCGACGCCAAGGGTGATGAGACCGTTGTTAATCACCTCTTTGGCGCTTTTGGTCATGATACCGGCGCTTGGGCTGGCACCGCCTGGCAATACGGCATCCAGGGAGGAATTATTCGCATCGCGGCCAAGGTATATCGTTGCATCTTTGGCGTTGGTAAATGTGGCGTTGTCGGCGACTTCCACGCCAAAGGCGGTGCCATTACCAAAGGACTTCTTGTTTTTGCGTCCGTCGACGATATTGATATCGCCGTTATTCGTGCCCTGCGCGTCGTTAGACAGCTGCATACCAATGGCCAGCGTCAGCGAAGTCTCGGGATCGTCTTTACTCCAGGGGTCGGCAGCAGAAGCGGTACCGAAGTTATCGGTAGTAATCGCCTGGTTGATGGTGCCTTCGTTAGTAATTACGCTGGCGCCTTGCCCCTGCATGCCAAATGCACCGTAGCTGCTGACGTTTTGGTTACCGTCCTTATCAATAAACAGCCCGGAGTTGATGGTTCCGTGGTTGGTCGCCGTCGCATCTTTCGCCAGCATGCCAATTGCCAGGCTTTGCCCGGTAGAGGTACGCAATGCGTTCAGTTCGCCCAGGTTAGTGATAATCCCGCCGTCAATGGCTTTCATCACGCCATTAATACTGCCGTCTACGGCGATCATCGCGTCTTTGTTCAATGTACCGGCGGTACCTGCGCCGTTGGCATAGATAGCGTGCAGCTCACCGCGATCGGCGGTCGTGTTATTGCTATGCGACTCGCCATCGGTCCAGACGTCGTAATCCCAGGAGATAACATCAGATGACTTACCTGAAGTCAGTAAGTCATCAATCAGCTCAGCATACTTCGCTTGCGCGGCGGAGACGGTTGTGATTTGACTGTCTTCAACATCCAGCCACAACTGGATCTGACTGACTTTTTGTCCATCCGGTTTTTGCGCGGCATCATCGCTTTCGCCTAACAGCCAGCTATTGAACTCGGCCAGTTCCGCAGCCGTGGTAATTGAGAACGTTTTTTCACCTGTTTCGATAACCTCGCCGGCGTCGTTGTAGCCATACGTCATCAGCGTTACATCGCCGCCAAATACGGAGGTTGTCCTGGAACCGTTAAACGTTTTGGTCGGAATAACGGGGGCGGCGTTAAATTTGATGTAGTTATCGGATTGCCAGTTCACCTGGCTGTTGGCGCCTTGCGCTTCCAGCAGCGAGGAATCTTTAGCCAGTAATTCGATGGTATTGGCTTTGTCACGCACATGAAGCGTATCGTTGCCAATATTCAGGTTGGCCGTGGCGCCATTGGTTGCCAACGCGATGCCAAATTGCTTATAGATTTGCGTTTGTTGCGGATCATACGTATTTAAAACAGCATCGCCGATTTGTGACTCAGTGATAAACCCGGCTAACGCGCTGGTATCAAAAACTTTAATGGTATTTGGTTCTCCAGGAAGCGCCGGATCAAAAATATCAAAATCCGTGCTTTGCGAAGGTTTCGCTGATTGGGTATGAGTCAGGTATTCTGCCAGCTCTTCCTCCGTGGAGATTGTTTTTACGCTCTGGTCAGGGCTGGTAGCCTTAAGCGTGATTTTGCCGGTTTGCAGCAGCTCACGGATAGTCGTTGACTCAACAACGCCGCTTTGGCCTGGGGTAATCGTCGGGATCGCGCCGCTGATATTGAGCGCCTGACCAGTGGTATTATCTTCATATAAGAAGCCGTAGTTATGAATTCCCTCATAAACGCCAGCGGAAATTCCTCGCTGGTAGTCAGTAGAAATATTATGATCGCCGGTATCAATAATCGGATCAGCCGAGGCCATCATCGACGCTCCGCTTAATGCGCCAGCCGCCAGTACGGCGACAGTTTTACGCGAGCTGCTTTTTTTCTTACCTTTAGTTAATTCAGAAACGACCACCCAGATACCGAGCGCCGCGTTCCAAATAATGCTGTAAACTTTGTTCATATATAACCCTCGTCTACATTCCTGTTATGTATGTGTTAATACGTTGAGTTGTTGGCTATGGTTGGCCCGCGGACGCGTTACCCGGTATGGTGATTTTGGGAAATAGGGTTCCCTTCCGAGCTATGCGGAATTAAAAAATGAGCCGAAAGGACAGCTTTAAATAATAACCGTGATAATTGTCCTTAAATAAGTCAGTTATGGCTGGCTATAGTGGGAAATGGTGTACTTGAGCCGGGTGTTATTTTTACCGAGCTTTCTGGCAATGTTGCTTTTGTACGCCCCGATGGTTTTTTCACTTTTTTGTGATGCCCCGGCGATTTGTGCCAGTGACCAACCCCGGGCAAGCATCATCATCACATTGAATTCGTTTGCGGTGATTTTTGTGTGCAGTGCTTTGATATTATTTTGTTTTTTATTCTGTATGATACGTGTAACGGCATGCAGCAGCCGATCAAGACTGGCATCTTGATCGAGTAATTGCATATTCTTCCCGCAAACGGTTTGAAAAAGAGAAAAGGTGGCTTCATCTGCCAAAACAATAATCTTTGTGGCAGGGCGGATAGCCATGCTGCGGATAATCCTGGCATATTTTAAAAAATCTGATTTGTCAGGATTAATAATGATGTAATCTGTATCATCTGGCAGAAATTTGACTGCTGAAAACGTCTGAGAGGAGTGGTACGTGATATCAATATATAAGTATGAGCCACGTAGAATTTCTCGCATGCCTAGCCAGGGATAAAGTGAGTCACCCAAAAAAATAGCCTTAGACATTACGATCTCCTTGAAATTTTAATGCAAGCGGTCGCCTCTTTTTTCTGGCTGAAAAAAGAGTTTCTTGCGACGCGTGGAATGTTAATTAAATCTCGTATAACGTTCTTTGGTTTGAACGCATCCTTATTTATTGCCAATTCAACAGATATTTTCTGTATTTATTTGAAGCATTAACTATTCTGAAAGTAGATATTACACTTTGTTAAAATTTAAGATAAATCGTTTATATCACCTCTGAGCAGATGATTGATAGATTTCGCTTATGGATCACCATAAGAATGGGCCAACCTTTTCCATAAAGGCAGGATATTCCTGGGCTTATTGACGGCGATTTATTTAAAAATGATTATATTTCAAAGGAATGCCAGCTTGTGATGATGGGCTGGTTGGTGGGTAGGAGAATTCTTAATTAAGATTAGGAAGAAGGGACGGGTGGGAACATTGAAGATGGAAATATCGCCAAATTTACATTAAGCATCTAAAAATGTTTGAATTTAAGACTATTTAGCCAATTAAATAAACATTCATAGTTTTTTATTCTGAGTTGGTCTTTTTGTGCTTTATTTGAGCATGTTGCTTGCCGTTGTCATTTTATCTGCTTACTTCGCTGCTAGCGCTCAGCCCGCTAACAGCTCCTGCTCGACCTGTTGCACCTGTTGTTCCAGCGAGTTGCGGATTTCCGTCAGCGCCCGTTGCTGGTCAGAGAAGTAAGCCTCTTTATCGGTCACGGAGGAAGCAAGGCGCCAGGCGTTTTCCGCCTCTAGTTCGGTAATCTCTTTCAGCAGTGCGTTAATTTGTTCTCTGAGCTGCTGTATTTTGCTGCGTAAATGCTGCAGATCGTTCAATCGGTCACTCGCCATCATCGGTTCGAGACCACTTTGTAACTGGGTCAGTAACGCCCGTACGGCGGCAAGGTCGGCATTTTGGCGCGCCTGGTTAAGCTGCACCATCATCTGATGCGCTTTCTCTTTCAGATCATCCGCCACCACGTCCGGGTGGCAAAGACGACTGGCCTGCCGCCACAGGCGTTTTAGCTCGTTACGCTCATCGGCAGAAAGTCGTTGGTCGCGAGTAAAACGATGCTGTGCGTCCTGCTGCTGCTCCTGATATTCATCATATTCATGACTGGCCTCTTCTTGTGCCTGGCGAGTCGCGCTGTCGTCCTGGCGAGAAAAGTCGTTTTCCAGCTCACGAATCTCCGCCAGCAGGGCGGTGATCAGCTCCGTTTGTTGCTGAATGCGTTGCCGGGTTTCGACAGATTCGCGCGAATCTGAGTGCTGGTTCATCCATTGCTGCTTGAGTCTGGCCAACTGCTCAACGGCCTGGGAAATATAGTGCTGACAGGATTGATAGTCTTTTTCCCGGCGTTTTCGCTCCGCTTCCTGCTTACGTTGCGCGCTGGCGGCCAGTTGCTTACGCAGCTCAAGGATGCGGCTCATCAACGGCCCAAGACGAAGATGGTATAGATCGTTGAAATCATCGAGGATTTGAATGCGCGTGTTGCGCTTATCAATCAGGTCACGCAATTGTGCTTCAAGCGCTTTCAGTTCGAGTTTACTCGCCGCAATCGCAGGATCCCGCCACGTAGAGACCGCTCGCTGAGATTGCAGCCAGGCCGTGATTTCACGCAGAGCATCGCTAAAGCGCCGGGCTTCGATCGCCTGCACGATGGTGTCTGGCACGACTGACAAAGGCTCATTTTTCAGATGCGCCACCTGCTGGAAAATAATCTCCTCATCTTCCAGTTCAATAGCGCTTTTGACGATTTCCAGTCGTTTGATGATCTTATTCATGACAGTCGTTGCCTGGCCTGACTCAAAAACGAATGGCTTAAATACAACAGGCCCACCCGTTTGAAAATGTTAGAAAAACAGTAAGGTGCATTCTGTGGCCTGCAATACCTTTTCGTCCAGAATAATTCACTGTAATTATGAAAAGCGTGAACTCTGGTAAGGAGCCCACCCATGAAAAATAACAACTGCTCAGGCATCGCTGACAACCATGATGTTAAACGATTGCGCCTTGCGGCAACCAGGTTGAAATGTTAAAAGAAGCCCCTTCAATAAAAACGACACAGGGGAAGGGCGTGAAAAACGCGTCAACTGCATCTGGCACCAGCGTGCCTGATGCCGCGTCGACGAATGAGCCGACGCTTCAGCGGGGGTTGCAAAACCGCCATATTCAGTTAATTGCGCTGGGCGGCGCAATTGGAACCGGCCTGTTTTTGGGCATTGGACCGGCCATTCAGATGGCGGGGCCTGCGGTGTTACTGGGTTACGGCGTAGCCGGAATCATCGCTTTTTTGATTATGCGTCAACTGGGCGAAATGGTGGTGGAAGAACCCGTTTCCGGATCGTTTGCCCATTTTGCCTATAAATACTGGGGACCTTTTGCTGGCTTTTTGTCCGGCTGGAACTACTGGGTGATGTTTGTGCTGGTTGGCATGGCGGAGCTGACAGCGGCCGGAATCTACATGCAGTACTGGCTGCCCGATGTCCCCACCTGGATTTGGGCTGCCGCTTTCTTTGTGATCATCAATGCCGTCAATCTGGTTAACGTACGTCTGTATGGCGAAACGGAATTCTGGTTTGCGCTGATTAAAGTGCTGGCCATTATCGGCATGATTGGCTTTGGCATCTGGATGCTGTTTTCCGGTAACGGCGGGGAACATGCGAGCATCGATAATCTCTGGCGTTACAACGGCTTTTTTGCCACTGGCTGGAATGGATTGATCCTCTCGCTGGCGGTGATTATGTTCTCATTTGGCGGGCTGGAATTGATAGGGATCACCGCCGCGGAAGCGCAGGAACCACAGAAAAGTATTCCGAAAGCGGTAAACCAGGTGGTGTACCGTATTCTGCTGTTTTACATCGGTTCTCTGGTGGTGCTGCTGGCCTTGTATCCGTGGGTGGAAGTGAAATCGAATAGCAGCCCGTTCGTGATGATTTTCCATAATCTTGACAGTAATGTGGTGGCTTCTGCGCTGAATTTTGTCATTCTGGTGGCTTCGCTGTCGGTGTATAACAGCGGGGTTTACTCGAACAGCCGCATGCTGTTTGGTTTGTCCGTTCAGGGAAATGCGCCGAAGTTTTTAACCCGCGTCAGTCGTCGTGGCGTACCGGTGAACTCATTGATTCTGTCCGGCGCGATTACGTCACTGGTGGTATTGATCAACTATGTGCTGCCGCAAAAAGCGTTCAGTCTGTTGATGGCGCTGGTTGTCGCGACGCTGCTACTAAACTGGATTATGATTTGTCTGGCGCATTTGCGATTCCGCGCGGCGATGCGCCGCAAAGGACGTGATACGCAGTTCAAAGCGCTGCTTTATCCGGCCGGAAACTATCTGTGCATTGCCTTCCTCGGCATGATTCTGGTGCTGATGTGCACCATGGATGATATGCGCCTGTCCGCTATTCTGCTGCCGATATGGATCCTGTTCCTGTTTGTTGCTTTCAAACTGCTGCGCCGCAAATCCCGCTAATATCTGACCGATCTCATCCTGGTGATGAGATCGGTCACTGCTTCTCATTGCTGATTAACGCTGAAAGATCCCTGACAATGCGCGAATATCATTTCCGGTAGGCGACTGATGAATGCGTAAGCCAAACTCTTCGATCACTGCAAATATATGGTCGAAGATATCAGCCTGAATACTTTCATATTCCAGCCAGACTACCGTATTAGTAAAAGCATAAATTTCGATCGGTAAACCGTGATCGTCCGGCGCAAGCTGGCGTACCATTAACGTCATATCTTTGCGAATCCGCGGATGGTGACGTAAATATTCGTTCAGATAGGCACGGAAAGTGCCAATATTGGTCATCCGGCGGTGATTCAATACGGATTCAGGCGCATCCAATAGCTGATTCCACTCGTCAATTTCCTGATGACGCGTGGTTAAATACGGCTTTAACAGGTGTGCTTTATGCAGTCGCTGGCGTTCATCTTCGTCAAGAAAATGAATGCTGGTGGCATCAATGCTGATGCTGCGTTTAATGCGTCGACCACCGGAAGCTGACATCCCACTCCAGTTTTTAAAAGAGTCCGATACCAGTGACCAGGTGGGAATAGTGGTGATGGTGTTATCCCAGTTGCGCACTTTTACGGTGGTTAAACCAATATCGATAACCGCACCGTCTGCGCCGTATTTCGGCATTTCCAGCCAGTCGCCCAGTTTGAGCATATCGTTCGCTGAAAGCTGGATCCCAGCCACCAGACCGAGGATTGGATCTTTAAATACCAGCATTAAGACGGCGGCCATCGCGCCCAGGCCGCTTATCAGTATTGCCGGAGACTGACCAATCAGCAGGGAAATCATCAAAATCCCAACGATAATTGCGCCAATCAGTTTGATTCCCTGGAATATACCTTTCAACGGTAGCTGAGATGCGGCAGGGAGTTTTTGCGACAGATTGAGAATAACGTCCAGCAGGGAGAAGAGGGACAGCAGGGCGTACATCATGATCCACAGCTGTGCGCAGGTCACTAATATCTCTGCGGCTTCACTGCCTTTTTGTAACCACAGCGCGGCCTGAATGTTGACAATGATACCCTGCAGGGTGAATGCCAGTCGGTGAAATAACTTATTCTGCGTGATGATTTGTAGCCACAGACGGGAGCTGGCGTTCGCGCGCTTTTCAAATGCGCGCAGCACCACCCAGTGCAAAATAACGTGAACAATAATGGCGGTGAGAAAAATAATGCCAAAAATCATCACCAGCGAGGTGGTGTGGTTTATTTCAATGCCGAGTTCTTCTACCTGAGATATCAATTCCTGCATAATGTCTCCTTAATAAACAGCGGCCTATGATGACCGCTGTCGGGAGCTTATGCAAATTACGCTCGTCTTGCCTACGATTTTGCGGCGATGCTGGCGCACACCGGATTAATATTCAGCGTGCGGCGAAATAAAAAGGTAGTTAGTAACAGTACGGTCATCATTGTGGCTTCGACGGCTAAAAACCCGATAACCGAGCGCGTGTAATCACCGTGGTAATGTTGTTGCAGATGCAGGAACAGCGCCCCCAACACGGCGGGACCGAGTCCTAATGTCGCCTGCTGCAACGTACTCAGAATAGTGGTTCCGGCGCCCGCATCGTGCGTGGCGATATCGCGCATACCGATGCGATAAAAACTGTTCACAATCAGCGCCTGACCGTAGCCGATAAACGCCGTAGCCGGAACGAGCGTAATGGCCGTGGTATGCATACCGGAATACCAGAAGGTCAACATTAACCCTATCAAGCCAACGATCTGAATAACCAGCCCGGTGAGCAAAATACGTCCCGTGCTATAGCGGGCAATGAGTCGCGGTGCGTAACAGGCGGAAATAAAATAGGCTGCGCCAAGCGCAATAAAGCTATTGCCGGATTCCCAGGGCGCCATCCCCAGACCGGCCTGTAGCGTCAGCGCCATACAGAACATAAATCCTGACCAGGCGCTAAAAAACAGTAATGCGATCAGCACGCCGAACCGGATGCTGCTGAGTTTTAACAGGCGTGGCGGTAAGAGAGGATGTTGCCCGGTCTGTTCTTGTCGTAACGCATTGCTGCGCATCCACCATCCCAAAGGCAGGATGGCGACCAGAGCAAGCTGAGTCTGCCACGGCCAGCCGGTTTCCGGGCCTAATGCCATGGGAAACAACAAGCAGCAGAGAATCGCAGCCAGACTGCTGGTGCCCAGCCAGTCGATGCGGGTTCGGGTTTCTCGCGTGGTTTCCGGGACATAGCGTTGGCTGAACATCAGAACTAACAGACAGATCGGGACATTAATAAAAAAGGCGTTGCGCCAGCCCAGCCCTGCAATATCTGCCGAAACCAGCCAGCCTCCGCCCATCTGGCCGACAATAAACGCGATGCCGCCAATTCCTCCATACAAACTGATGGCCCGCGCATGTGCAGGACCTTTCAGCGTGACGTGCAGGGTGGCAAGGATCTGTGGCACGATCAGCGCCGCACCCGCACCTTGTAGAACGCGAGCACTCAGCAACATGTGAATGGAATTCGCCATCCCGCAAAAAAGGGAGGCGATGCCAAACAGTACGACGCCCGCCATAAACAGGCGGCGGCGACCATAGTTATCACCAAGTTTGCTGCCTAGCGCCAGACAAACGGCGAAAGTCACCCCGTACAAAGCGACAATAAGTTCAAGCTGCGTGGTAGTGGCCTGGAGCGACTGGGTAATGGAATCCAGAGCGACATTGGTAATTGATGTATCAATGAGCGGGAGCATTTGGCCTGTCAATAACAGGAGCAACCCTATGCGGCCGGGTGAAACAGTTGATGTACTCATAGTAACTCCATTGCATCATTTTGCAGATGGACGTAGCATCACTGAAAAATTAAACGGGTACCAGTTCCTGATTATACTGGTATTGTTACTACTATGCTGGAGAGTCCATGGCGGTAATAGCGCAACAGGAATCCGCGGTTATCCTCCCCGATGATAGCCGCAAGCAGCTTGGCGCGTTTTTACGTGCGCGACGGGAAAGCCTCGATCCGCAGCGTCTGGGTCTGCCGCGTATTGGGCGGCGAAGAACGCCCGGTCTGCGCCGCGAAGAGGTCGCGATGCTGGCTAACGTGGGCGTCACCTGGTACACCTGGCTGGAGCAGGGGCGAGAGGTCAATCCGTCGCAAGCGGTCTTGCTGAATGTGGCGAATGCGCTGCAATGCAGTCCGCTGGAAACCCGCCACCTGTTTGTGCTGACCGGATTGACGCCACCGGAATCCACGCCGGTGATGGTGTGTGAAGGGATCACACCAGGCACCCGAAAAATGCTCGACAGTCTGATGCCGCAGCCCGCCAGTATTCAGAAACCCAGTTTTGACATCGTGGCCTGGAATGAGAGTTTTTGCCGGTTGATGGGCGTTGATTTTTCCACGCTCCCGAGCGAAGACCGCAACTGTATTTACCTCTATCTCACCAATGAAACCTGGCGTAGCCGTATAGCAAACTGCGATGTATTACCGACGTTTGTTTCTTATTTCCGTGCGGCAATGGCGGAACATCGCAGCGATCCTGTTTGGGAAAATAAACTGGCGCGCTTTTTTGCCGCATCGTCTGAGTTTGAAGCATTATGGCATCAGCGTTATGACGTTCGCGGTGTGGAAAATCAGGTCAAAAACTTTGTTCATCCGCAGTTAGGGCGTTTTAGCTTGCAGCAAATGTACTGGTATTCCGCCCCGCGTAACGGTTCGCGGCTGCTGGTTTATTTACCGATGGATGAAGCGGGGGAGCAGGCTCTGGCGTGGCTGAATCAGTAGTGATACGCCCGATGGCAGTGATACTCATCGGGCGTGACGGAAAAAATCAGACTTCCGTCAGCGTAGTTTCCAACGGCAGACGAGATTTCGGCAGCGCGGCGTTGAAATCTTCCACGCTGTGATGACCTACCGGGACCACGACCACGCTAGTGAAACCTTTTTCTTTCAGGCCAAACTCTGCGTCGAGAACGGCGGCATCAAAGCCTTCGATTGGCACCGCGTCCAGGCCCAACGCCGCAACGCCCAGCAGGAAGTTACCGACGTTCAGGTACACCTGTTTCGCCATCCAGTGGTTGTCATCTTTGAGATCTTTGCGGTGCAGGTCGGCAAAGAAAGTACGGCCTTTATGGTTAGCGGCTTTGGCTTCCGGGGTAGCGAAACGCCCATCGCACTCTTCTTGATCGACAACGCGCTCCAGCCACGCATCGTCCATCGACGTTTTGGCGCAGAACACCACAACGTGGGATGCATCCAGCATTTTACGCTCGTTGAATACAAAGCCACCGGCTGCGGATTTCGCCACCCGCGCTTTACCTTCGTCAGTGCTGGCAACGATAAAGTGCCACGGCTGAGAGTTGGTGCTGGACGGACTAAACTGCAGCAGCGTTTTTAATTTTTCGGCCTGCTCAGCGGTCAGTTTTTTATTCGGATCGAATGCCTTAGTGGAGTAACGTTTTAAGGCGACAGAAACAATATCCATAACTACTCCTGGTGATTTTCCTACCCTGCGGGTGCGTTTTGTTCCAGCAGGGTACAGGGTTAGCAGAAAAAAGATAAGACAGAAAAATGCAAAAACACTTATCGACGTTAACGATAAATCAGACAGGGCGCAGGTGCTTTTGCTCTCGTTTGGGTAGGCCATCCACTACCTGGTGCCATGAGTCATTCACCAGGTCCGTCAGCAATGACTCGGTAATGTCGTCGCCTGGATAGACTGAGATCCAGTGCTTTTTATTCATGTGATAACCGGGTTCAATGCTGGGGTAGATCTGTTGATTTAACAATGATTTTTGCGGATCGGATTTCAGGTTAACCAGCGGGCGTCCGTGATGTTCAAACACCAGCATGAAAATCTTACCGCCGACCTTGAACACGTCGTATTCCGGGCCAAAAGGCCAGCAGTGCTCGGTGAAAGGCAGTTCTAGCGCAAGGCGCTTTGCGCAGGCATGCAGTGTCTTTCCGTCCATTATTTTTCCTCGCGAGTCAGGGCGCGCCACATGGCTTCAAACCCCAGCGAAATGTATTCAGTTGCGCGGGCAGGATTGCGGGCAGCGAATTCCATGGTTGTTTCTGCAAGTGTTAAAAAAAGCCCGTCGCCAAAGGCGCGATACTCGTCCGACATAAATTCAGGTCGCACGGAGCGATGGCAAAGATCGCGCAGTTCCGGGAACATATCGTCAGCCTTCTGTTCTGTTTCTTTACTGATTTTCTCGCTGACGGCCAACTGGCGAATGGTGCGATGTCCGCAGGTATGATTCAGACCCCAGCTAATGTAGCTATTCCAGATGTAGTGAGTCATGGTTTTGGCATCGGTCACTGAGCGATCCAGATTTGCCATCATTGACTGGCAGAGATCGTGTTTTAAAAAGAGGTAAAGTTCGTTGATCAAATCATCTTTGGTCGCGAAATAGCGAAACAACGTTCCCTCCGCAACCCCTGCATTGCGCGCGATTACGGCGGTAGAGGCCGCAATACCTGATTGTGCAAATGCTGTGGTTGCAGCTTCCAGTAATGCCAATTTTTTGTCTTCACTCTTCGGACGAGCCACTACACTTTACCCTTAAGTCTGTAAAAAACATGATTGAATCACGGCCTTTGCAGCACCGCAACGGCGAATGTCAAAGATTGAAAATCATCTTGACGGCGAACTTTCGATTTCTATAATGAGTGCTTACTCACTCATAATCAAGGGTCAGTCGCGCAAACCAGCGGAAAGGAGGCGCGTTTAAGGTCAGGATATGAAGCGTCTCACAGTTTGTGTGGTTGTTATTATGCTTATTGCCGCTGCTACAAGTTTACCGTTTGTACTCAATGCCGGATTTGGCCAGGCGCCGCAAGGGGCACAACTGAGTCAGGTTGAACAGTCGCCACACTATCGTGATGGACAGTTTCATAACCAGCTGCCGACACCGGGCTATACCGGTAACAAAGGTATGCTGGCGGCCTGGTGGGAGTTTCTGGTCGCTAAGCGTGAAAATGCGCGGCCAGCACAGCCGTTACCGTTGGTGGCGAGCGATCTCGCCGGGTTACCGCCGCAGCAGGATACTCTGGTCTGGCTGGGTCACTCTTCATGGTATTTGCAACTGGCGGGTCAACGCATCCTGATTGATCCGGTGTTCAGCAACTATGCCGCGCCGTTTTCATTTCTAAATAAAGCCTTTGCCGGGGATTATCCGTGGACCGCACAGACAATGCCGGAGATCGATCTGCTTATCATCTCGCACGATCACTATGACCATCTGGATCTCGCCACCATCAAGGCGTTAATGCCAAAGATTAAGCGGGTGATTACGCCGCTGGGGGTGGGGTCGCATCTGCGTTATTGGGGAATGCGCAGCGAAATAATCGACGAACGTGACTGGAATCAGTCCGTCAGAGTGACGGACTCACTGATTGTGCATGTTCTGCCAGCCCGCCATTTTTCGGGACGAGGCATTAAGCGTAATCAGACGCTATGGGCCAGCTTTATGTTTGAAACGCCGGAACAGAACATTTATTACAGCGGTGATTCCGGCTATGGACCGCATTTTAAAGCCATTGGCGAGCAGTTTGGCTCGGTTGATTTGGCGATTATGGAGAACGGTCAGTATGACCTGGACTGGAAGTTTATTCACATGATGCCGGAAGAGACGGCTCAGGCCGCGGCGGATCTGCATGCGAAAGCCGTTTTGCCTGGGCACGCAGGTCGTTTTGTTCTGGCGAAACATACCTGGGATGATCCGTACAAACGACTGGCGCTTGCAAGCCGCCAACAAGATTACCGACTGCTGACGCCGATGCTGGGTGAACCGGTCATACTGTCCGAACCGGACCAAACATTTGCGGCCTGGTGGCAGCAGGCGAATCAATGAACACAGGGGAGAGCATGATGACGATTTCTGCTCAGGTAATTGATACGATTGTTGAATGGATTGATGATAATTTGAATCAACCATTGCGCATTGATGATGTTGCCCGCCATGCGGGTTATTCAAAATGGCACCTACAGCGTCTTTTTATGCAGTACAAAGGCGAGAGCCTGGGGCGTTACATCCGCGAGCGTAAACTGCTGCTGGCGGCGCGCGATCTACGCGATACCGATCAGAAAGTGTACGACATCTGTTTGAAGTACGGATTTGATTCGCAGCAGACCTTTACGCGTATTTTTACCCGTACGTTTAGTCAACCGCCTGGCGCTTATCGCAAAGAAAATCATAGCCGAACGCATTAACGGCACCGGGTTCTCGCGGGCTTAATCCGCCAGCGAGAACCAGCGCCGCCAAATGTAGCGCAGCACAAAATACTCAATCATCCCCAGTAGTAAAAACCACAGGCAAAACAGCAAAGTGTAAAACTGGTTGAGATCCATCAGATGAAAGGTGGCGACCAGTTTTTGCGCCAGCACCAGGCCCAGTGAAGGGGCTGGCAAGAGCAGGCAGGACAGAAAAGCCAGCAGCAGGATCCCTGCGGCGGTCATCAACGATTCAAGCGGGTGTTTCATGATATTGTTAAAGTTGAGTTAAAATACCATTGTCCGGGATCTCTGCGGGCAACGCAAATCCCACGCCTAAAGCCCTGCCCAAATCTCACAGTGTTTTTTCACCAGACCACTCAACGATCCGCCTTCCGCCACGAAATCCCGCATATTCTGTGCTTCATCATGACCATTTTTAACCTGTAGGCGTAAGGCTTCAATCGCGCTGGTCGCACCCACTTTGTCCGCAGAGGCGGCGACATTCTCCAGCAGCCGTAGCGTGTCATCCGCCAGGCGATGTCCATCGCCCGTATTCACGTCGGTGACGATTCCCGCCATACCAAAACGGCAGGCCTGAAAACGGTTGAATTTATACAGTAAATAATCCTGCTCCTGGTGTTTGAATGGACGTTTGGTGAGTAACCAGTGGGCGGTGGACTGAATCAGTCCCGCCATATTGACCGCGTGTTTAAGGGTCAACGGAGTGTCCATTACCCGAACCTCAACCGTACCGAAGTGCGGGCTGGGGCGGATATCCCAGTGCAAATCTTTAATGCTATCAATCATGCTGGTGTAAGCCAGGCGACGAAATAGTCCCGTAAATTCCGGCCAGTTATTCACCCATGGCATCGGACCGTTATCGGGAAATCCGGAGAATATATTCAGGCGCGAGCAGGCAAATTGCGTGTCGGATGTTTGCATATAAGGTGAGGCGGCAGAGAGCGCAATAAAATGAGGAACAAATCGCGACAGCCCGTGCAGGAGGTAAATGGCATCATCACCGTTGGCGCAGCCAACATGGACGTGTTGACCGAAAACGGTCGCCTGCTGAATAAGATAACCAAAATTTTCCAGATTACGTCGATAGCGTTCGTCATCGCAGACTTCCTGACGTTGCCATTTTTGAAATGGGTGCGTACCACCGCCGCAGATGGCGAGGTGATGCTCTGCCGCAACCCGCATGATTACCTGCTGCATGGCCGACAATTCAGCATCAGCCTGGTCGATATTGCGACAAACTCCGGTTGCCATCTCCAGCATACTTTCGGTGATGTCGTGCTTCACTTCCCCGGCGGTAAGCTGCGGCTTAATGGCGTCAATCAGCCGGGAAGAATCCTGGCTCAGGTCGTAACCTGGGGGATTAACCACCTGCATTTCCAGTTCAATGCCTAACGTAAAAGGGTCGGAAACATGAAAATCGGGTAGTGACATAGGGTTCTCTTCAGCGTTGATTTTGATTAAGTATAGAAGGGCTGCTGGTTTTCTGTTCGGCGTAAGAAATCATCGCATGACGCTTTGAAGGCGAAATGGCAGGTGCTATAACTATTTTTTGCTTCGCAACAGGGGTTGAGTCGTGCCGGAAATAAATCTGTATGGACAGACAGTCGGCGATGTTGTTCCGGACTGGAAAGGTGCCGCCGTGCTGCCACGGGAAGAGCTTGTTGGGCAGTACTGCCGTTTGGTTCCTCTGGATGCTGACAGCCATGCCGCCGACCTGTTTGATGCCTATGCGCAGGCACCCGACGATCGCGACTGGACCTGGCTTGCAAGCTCTCGCCCAACGAGCGTTGAAGCCGCGGCTTGCTGGATCACGGCAAAATCCACTGACGCCTCTCTGGTTCCTTATGCGGTAATTGAACAGCGTTCCGGGCGTGCCGTTGGCCTGGTGTGTTTTATGGCGATCGAGCGGGAGCATGGCTCGGTCGAAATTGGTCATGTGACCTGGTCGCCGCGCATGAAAAATACGGTACTCGGCACCGAAAGCGTCTGGCTGCTGCTGCGTCAGGCGTTTGCGTTAGGGTACCGTCGTGTGGAGTGGAAATGCGATTCGTTGAATACGGCGTCGCGACGGGCGGCAGAGCGTCTTGGATTTATCTTTGAAGGGCGTTTTCGCCAGAAGATTGTGCGTAAGGGGCGCAACCGCGACAGCGACTGGTTATCAATAATTGATAGCGAATGGCCGCAGCGCGATGCCGCATTGCAGCGCTGGCTGGCTGCCGACAACTTTGATGAACATGGGCGGCAACGCAGGTCGATGGCAGAGTGCTTTTCCTGTGAGGTCGTCAACGCTGAGACAGTGCAGACGCAACAGCAAGGTTATCAACAATGCTGGCAACAGGAACACGGTCCGGTGGCGCAAACACCGCCCGCGCCGCTGGCTGATTTTCTCGCCGCGCAACCCCATAATCCCAATCCCGTCTACGACACGCTCAGCTCTCGAGCAGGATTAGCGGCGCTGACAAAAGCGAATGTATCCGCCCTGGAGCCGATGGCGGCGATTATCAATACTGAAGTAGATACCGGGGAGCGTCGCATTCCGGTACGGATTTATCGCCCGACACTTACCACAGAGCCGAAGGTGGTGGTGTTTATCCATGGCGGCGGACATCTGAGTGGTTCGGTGGAGGTGTACGACCCTATCGCCCGACATCTGGCGATGGCGACAAAAAATACCGTTGTTGCGGTTGATTATCGACGTGCGCCAGAAAATCCTTATCCGGCGGGTCTTTGCGATGCTAAAGCCGCGATAGAAAACGTCTGGTCGCTGCTCGAAAGTCAGCATATTCCTTATACTCGCCAACTTACGCTTATTGGTGACAGCGGCGGCGGTGCTTTCAGCGCGACGCTGGCCGCTGCTTTATCCCGTGAGCTGCCGGGATTAATTCATCGCCTGGTGCTGATTTATCCAAGCCTGGACTACACCCTGAACTGGCCGTCGGTACAGGAGAATGGTTCAGGAAAGCTGCTGGATGAAAGCAAAATACGCTGGTATTTTCAGCAATATTTCCGCAATGGAGAAGATCGTAAACAGGCGTCTCCGCTTTATCTGCCGCTGAGCCAGAATTTTCCATCTACCCTGGTATTCAGTGGTGGGCTGGATCCGTTACGGGATGAGGGTTTTGCATTTGTCGCCAGATTGCAGGCGGAGAGGATATCCGTTCAGCATGTGCACTTTCCTGGGATGACGCACGCATATTTGATGCTGGAGGATAAAGTTCCGCAGGAGGCGCAGGCTACGTATCAGGCGATTGGTGAGTTTGTTAAAAAATAACGTCGCACAGCGTAATGACCTGGCGATCGCGCTGAAACCAGCGAACGTTAATTTCCTGCCCGGCGAGGCTTTGCGAAAATAAGGGCTGGATTCGCAAGGTTATCTGGGTTGGGGTGAGGGCGGTAACTTTAGCGCTGGCGAACCCCGGTAACGCCGTAGTGTGTTCCGAAAACGTTTTATACAGGCTCTCCTTTGCGCTGAACGCCAGGGTTAAGGCGAGTGGAAAGGGCAGGTTGGCGTGATGCATAATCTGTCGTTCGTGGTTATCGACAATGCTGTCAGCCAGCTCAACGGCGGTTGGTGGTGGAAAAATAGTTTCGATGTCCACTCCAACGGGACGCGTCGACGCCACCGCCAGCGCAGTTGATGCGCTATGGCTGATGCTGCCAAACAGATTTTGCGGCCATAACGGTTGGCGTTGTGCGCCGATGCCGGGTACGGTTTTGAGGCCAAATTCGCGCAGAGCGTATACTGCAGCGATCCGCCCTGCTAAGTGTTCAGCGTTACGCTTACGTCCACTGGACAGGAGCTGAGCGTGGTGGGGGAGCCAGAGCAGCTCCTGCTCATGGAAGCTGGCGGGATCAAACTCGACAATATGCAGCGTGTGGTCTGCGAAAGTGAGTGGTGTGTGCGTGGTGTGCATGCTAGTGATGATTTCCCTCTCCCCACAGGCGAGGAGAGGGATAAACGTTATCAGAAGTGCGTGTTCACGCTCATGAACCACGTCCGGCCCGGTTCGTTATAGGTGTATGCGCCTGCGCCCGCCATATAGTCGCCAGTTTTGATATCACTGGTGGTTTGGGCATTACCTTCACGCCACAGACGTTTGTCGAAGACGTTATCCACGCCGCCGGTCAGGCTGACGTTTTTCGTCACATCCCAGGTCGCGCTCAGACCGACGATGCTGTACGGGCTGACTTCACTCGCCGAACTGCCGGTAACCGGTTTGCCCTGGTAATCATATTTTTTCGGCTGCTGTTTGCCGTACCAGGTAAAGGTTGATTGCAGTGACAAATCTTCGCGTGCCTGCCAGCTCAGCGTTGAGTTCAGCGTGTACTCAGGAATAATCGACAGGCGTTCGCCGGTCTCTTTATTCTTACTTTGCAGCATGTAAGTGATGTTGTTGGTCCAGGTAACGGTTTCGCTAACCGGCACGTTCAACGTCCCTTCCAGACCCTCAACCACCGCTTTAGGCACATTTTCCCACTGATAGATATCGGTGTAGGTTGTTGTTTCTTTGCCCGTAGTCGGGTTTTTCTGGGTAATTGACGTTCTGCTTAGCGGTGCGGTTCCCGCTTCGATCTTGTTGCGGTAATCGTTACGGAACCAGGTAACGCCTGCAAGCCAGCCGTCGCGTTTGAACTCCAGACCAATCTCTTTGTTGATGCTGGTTTCAGCTTTCAGGTCATCGTTACCCATCATATAGCAGCCAATACCGGTGGCAGAACCGGTGGCGTAGCAACCCTGGCCTTTGCTGTACAGAATATAATTCGGGTTAGTCTGGTACAGGCTAGGTGCTTTATAGGCGCGCGCGATGCCCATTTTCAGCGTAAAGTCGTCGCCCAGCCCCTGAGACAGGTTCAGCGACGGGCTCCAGTTATCGCCCACAATGCTGTGGTGATCGAAACGCAGACCCGGCGTCAGCATGGTGCTGTCGGTCAGTTCCATGTTGTTTTCAGCAAACAGAGAGAAAATTTCAGCTTGTGAATACGGGCTACGATCTGTACTGCTGGCACCAGGTATGTTCCCCCCCATAAACGTCTGGGTATTGGAACTCATGTCTTTCATACGCTGCTGATTCCACTCGGTACCCAGCGTCAGGTTCTGATTAACCAACAGGTCGAATGGAATGCTAATTTCGCTGTGTAGAGTGACATCCGCCAGGTCAGTGTCAGTAAAATGATTACTGTTAAATAATCCTTCAAGACCTCCTGCCAGACCTTCACCTAAGCGAGAGTTGCGGGTGTGTTCGTACTGCGCCCAGTTGCTGGTGGTAATGCCGCTGTCCCAACCGCCGTTCCACGTCAGCGCATAGTTCTGGCGGTACATACGGTTAGTTTCTTTACCGTAGTATTTTTTTACCAGCCCATTGGTTTTGTTATCGTTGTTGGTGTTCTGAGTGTCGCCAGCATACAGATTGCCCTGGCGGCTGTAGCCTGCTTCAAACTCCAGCGATTGCATCGGAGCAAAATCCCAACGCAGCTGGCCGTTGATATCTTTGTTTTTTACCCCTTCACGACCGGCTGGCATCGTATCGGCGTATGACCCTGTACGAGCCGACTGGTGACCGTCGTTGATGTCCCATGCGTCGGCCTGAGTTTTATCGAGATTACCGTACAGACGGAAGCTGAAATCCCCACCCAATGGGCCGTTCAGGCTAAAGTTGGTACGTTTGGTCGAGCCTTCGTCTTTGTGTTCCGGGGCATTGAAATAGGTATCCCACGAACCGTGCCATTCATTGCTGCCTTTTTTGGTGATGATATTCACCACGCCGCCCGCAGCACCATTGCCGTAACGTGCGGCGGCAGGACCACGCAGCACTTCAATACGCTCGATCATCTCCGGTGGCACCCAGGCGGTATCGCCGCGGGTATCACGCTCGCCGCGCCAGCCCTGACGCACGGAGTTACGGCTGGTCACCGGTTTACCGTCGATCAGAATCAGGGTGTTTTCTGGACCCATACCACGAATATCAATCTGACGGTTGTTACCGCGCTGGCCGCTGGTTGAGTTACCAGTCAGGTTAACGCCAGGCATGGTACGGATGATTTCCGCCACATCTCGGGCGGGAGGATTTTTACGGATTTCATCCGCGGTGATGGTTGAAACACCCGGCGCCTGCAGGTTCTGCTGAGCGGCGGTAACGACGATAGTGTCTTCATGAGAGACAGCGGCGTTTTCAGTTTGATCTTCTGCCATTGCTGGCAGTGCTACCCCGTAAATCCCTAAATTGACCAATAAGGCCAGTGAATGAATCTTGTTGTTCATTGTATGTCCTGCTGTTCTTTTAGCCACGAGAACCCATGTGCCGTGGTGCGGCATTTGGTCTGATGTCGCCCGCATCCGCGTAAACCCTCCATTCCAGAAAAAGTACGCAGCGCCAGGTCGGTTTATAAGTGGTGAAAAACTGTGCGCGCTTCCCACAGCGCGACAATACGCTATTGCAAATGCAAATAGTTATCAATAATATTATCAATATATTTCACGCTGAATCATAAAAATTCACAATAAACATGGGGTTATGGCGGTGACGACGTTAAAGACGGGAAGCGAAGCGTGGTGGCAGTCGAAAAAAGGCCCGGAGTGGGAGCGTGAAGAGAACGGAAATTATCGGGTAACCTTCTGGTGGCGTGACCCGCAGGGAACGGAAAAAGAGTCAGCCATTCGTCGTGTGTGGGTCTATATCACCGGCGTCACCGACCACCATCAAAATGTCCCCCCTCAGTCGATGCAACGTATTAGCGGTACGAATGTTTGGTGCTGGAGTGTTTCCCTCAGCGCCCACTGGCGCGGTAGCTACTGTTTCATTCCCACCGCTCGGGACGATATTTTTTCCGCGCTGACGGCGGGTGAAGCGCCTGACCGAACTGTGTTGCGTGAAGGCTGGCGACAATTGTTACCGCAGGCGATTGCCGATCCTCTTAATCCTCAGAGCTGGCGGGGAGGTCGTGGCCATGCGGTGTCTGCGCTGGAAATGCCAGACGCTCCCGTACAGCCTGGATGGGATCAGCCTGAAGATCCCGATTGCCCCGCAGTTTGCCTGCAATGGCACAGCACCAGGCTTGGGAATACGCGTCGCGTATGGGTATTTACCACCGGCGACGCCCGACCAGAAGCGCGTCCGCTGGCTATCCTGCTGGACGGTCAGTTTTGGGCACAAAGTATGCCGGTCTGGCCTGCACTGGCTGCGCTCACGCACCGCGGAGAACTCCCACCCGCCGTATATCTTCTGATTGACGCGATCGACACATCTCATCGTAGTCGCGAACTGCCGTGTAACGCCGATTTTTGGTTGGCGGTACAGCAGGAGCTATTGCCGCTGGTAAAGACGACCACTGCGTTCAGTGACGATCCGCAGCGCACGGTGGTCGCCGGACAAAGTTTTGGCGGGTTGTCTGCGCTGTATGCGGGACTGAACTGGCCCGCGCGCTTCGGCTGTGTGCTTAGCCAGTCCGGTTCTTACTGGTGGCCGCATCGCGGCGGTCATCAGGATGGGGCGATTGTTGAGCAACTGAAGAGCGGCCAGGTCAGCGTGCAGGGACTGCGTATCGTTCTGGAGGCCGGGATCCGCGAGCCGATAATTTTTCGTGCCAATCAGGCGCTATATGCCCAATTACCCTCTGCACCACAATCTATTTTCTGGCGTCAGGTTGATGGCGGACACGATGCGCTTTGCTGGCGCGGCGGCCTGATGCAAGGGCTAATGACGCTCTGGCAGCCGCTTTCCGAGACGATTTAACCGGACGATGTTCCACGACAGGAGTTGAGTATGGAATTCAGTAACCCCTTCGATAATCCGCAGGGCCAGTTTTACATTCTGCAAAACCCACAGCGTCAGTTTAGCTTCTGGCCGCAGCAGTGCTCCCTTCCTGCTGGCTGGCAAGTCGCGTGCGAACCGCAATCGCCGGAAGCCTGCCAGCAATGGCTGGACGCAAACTGGACCACCCTGACGCCAGCAAACTACGTTGATGTGCAGGAGGCTCCATGACTCAGCGTTTACCGTTAGTCGCGGCTCAGCCGGGGATCTGGATGGCGGAAAAACTCTCCACCTTGCCCTCGGCATGGAGCGTTGCGCACTATGTAGAATTAACCGGTGAACTGAACGCGCCGTTGCTGGCAAAGGCAATCGTTGCCGGTCTGGATCAGGCTGATACCCTGCGGATGCGGTTTAGCGAAGATAACGGCGAGGTCTGGCAATGGGTCGATCCTACGCTCACTTTTGCGCAACCTGAAATTCTCGATCTACGTGAAAATGCCAACCCACATGAAGCAGCCCGCGCATTGATGCAGGCTGATCTGCAACAGGACTTACGCGCTGATGGCGGTAAACCGTTGGTTTTCCATCAGCTCATTCAGGTGGGAGATAAACGATGGTACTGGTATCAGCGTTATCATCATCTGCTGGTTGATGGCTTCAGTTTCCCGGCCATTACCCGCCAGATAGCCGCCATTTACCGCGCATGGCAGTGTGGACAATCCACGCCAGACTCGCCTTTTACGCCATTCGCCGAGGTCGTGGAAGAGTACCAACAGTATCGTCAAAGCGATGCCTGGCAACGTGATGGTGCTTACTGGACCGAGCAACGCAAGCAACTACCGCCCCCGGCCTCGTTGTCGGACAAACCGTTGCCGGGTCGTTCGGCCAGTGCCGATATTATTCGTCTGAAGCTAACCGCGCCAGAAGGAGCGTTCCGTCAGCTTGCGGCACGGATGCCTGACGTTCAGCGAGCAGATCTTGCCCTGGCGCTGGTGGCGTTGTGGCTGGGGCGTTTATGCAGCCGAATGGATTATGCCGCCGGGTTTATTTTTATGCGGCGTATGGGATCGGCGGCGCTCACGTCCACCGGACCGGTTTTAAACGTTTTGCCCTTTGGTGTGAGGTTGGATGCGGCAGAAAACTTGCCTGCGCTGGCACAGCGGTTGGCAGGGCAGTTGAAGAAAATGCGGCGACATCAGCGTTATGACGCTGAACAAATTGTGCGCGATAGCGGGCGTGCAGCCGCTGCCGAGCCGCTGTTCGGCCCGGTGCTGAACGTGAAAATATTCGATTATCAGCTGAATATTCCGGGCGTTCAGGCGCAGACCCATACCCTGGCGACAGGCCCGGTCAACGATCTTGAGCTGGCGCTATTCCCGGATGAAAACGGTGGGCTAAGTATTGAAATCCTCGCCAATAAACAGCGTTACGATGCCGCGACGCTGGCGCAACACGCATCGCGTTTAACCGCGCTTATCGAACAGTTTGCCGACAATCCGGCGCTACGCTGTAGTGAGGCCGGGATGCTGTTGCCAGCGGAGTATGAACGGCTGGCGAAGATTAACGACACGACGGTGGAGATCCCGTCCACTACGCTGAGCGCGCTGGTGGCACAGCAGGCCGATAAAACGCCGGATGCCCTGGCGCTGGCCGATGCTCGCTATCAGTTAAGCTATCGCGAAATGCGCCAGCAGGTTGTGGCGCTGGCGCAGCTACTGCGTGCGCGTGGCGTACAGCCAGGTGACAGCGTTGCGGTAGCATTACCGCGTTCCGTGTTCCTGACGCTGGCGCTGCACGGTATTGTTGAAGCCGGCGCCGCCTGGCTACCATTGGATACCGGATACCCGGACGATCGCCTGCGGATGATGCTCGAAGACGCGAAGCCGAAATTGTTGATCGCAACCGATGAACAACTGGCGCGCTTTGGCGATATCCCAGGACTGGAAAGTCTGTGCTACAACGCGCCGCTTCCTGTGGGTGATACCGCGCCGTTGGCCCTCTCTCAACCTAATCATACGGCCTATATTATTTTTACTTCCGGTTCTACCGGCAGACCAAAAGGGGTGATGGTCGGGCAAACGGCCATCGTTAACCGTTTGCTGTGGATGCAAAATCACTATCCGCTGACGGCAGAGGATGTGGTGGCGCAAAAAACGCCGTGCAGTTTTGATGTCTCGGTGTGGGAATTTTTCTGGCCGTTTATTGCCGGCGCAAAATTGGTGATGGCGGAACCTGAGGCACACCGCGACCCGCTGGCGATGCAGCAATTCTTCGCCCAATACGGGGTGACGACCACTCACTTTGTCCCTTCCATGCTGGCTGCTTTTATTGCGTCATTGACGCCGGAAACTGCGCAGGAAAGTTGTGCCTCGCTGAAGCGGGTATTCTGCAGTGGCGAAGCCTTGCCTGCAGATTTATGTCGTGAGTGGGAACAGTTGACCCATGCGCCATTGCACAATTTATACGGGCCAACCGAAGCGGCGGTCGATGTGAGCTGGTATCCGGCCTGGGGGGAAGCGCTCGCCGCCGTAACCGGCAACAGCGTGCCGATTGGTTATCCGGTATGGAACACCGGTTTGCGGATCCTTGATGCCATGATGCGTCCGGTGCCCTTCGGCGTAGCGGGCGATCTATACCTGACGGGGATCCAACTGGCGCAGGGCTATCTGGGACGAGCGGATCTGACGGCAAGCCGCTTTATCGCCGATCCGTTTAATGCCGGTGAACGCATGTACCGTACCGGGGATGTGGCCCGCTGGCTGGAAAATGGCGCGGTGGAATATCTCGGGCGCAGCGATGACCAGCTTAAAATTCGCGGACAGCGTATTGAACTGGGGGAAATTGATCGGGTGATGCAGCAACTGCCCGATGTCGAGCATGCTGTTGCCCATGCCTGCGTATTTAATCAGGCAGCGGCGACCGGCGGCGATGCGCGTCAACTGGTGGGGTATGTGGTGTCGCAATCGGGTTTACCGCTGGACACATCTGGATTGCGGGAGAGTCTGCGCGAAAAACTGCCAGCGCATATGGTGCCGACGGTATTGTTGCAACTGGCGGAGCTGCCGCTCAGCGCGAACGGTAAATTGGATCGTAAAGCGCTACCGATGCCTCAGCTAACGTCGCGTACAACGGGACGTGCGCCGCGCCCAGGGATCGAAACCACCATTGCGCGCTCTTTTGCAGCCTTGCTGGATTGTGAGGTCAATGATGTGGAGGCGGACTTCTTTGCGCTTGGTGGTCATTCGTTGCTGGCGATGAAGCTGGCAGCGCAGTTGAGCCGGGTTTTTGAGCGTCAGGTGACGCCTGGTCAGATTATGGTGGCTTCTACTGTTGAACAACTCAGCGCATTGCTGGAGAGTCAGGATGATGAACAGTCGCAGCGTCTGGGATTTGAGACGCTGCTGCCGCTGCGTGAAAGTCACGGCCCAACGCTGTTTTGCTTCCATCCGGCGTCGGGTTTTGCCTGGCAGTTTAGCGTGCTGTCGCGTTACCTCAGTCCACAGTGGTCGATTATAGGCATTCAGTCACCGCGACCGGATGGACCCATGCAAACGGCGGAAAACCTCGATGCGGTATGTGACCATCATCTGGCAACGCTGCTTAACCAGCAGCCTCACGGCCCATACTATTTATTAGGTTATTCACTGGGAGGCACTTTGGCGCAGGGGATTGCCGCGCGTTTACTCGCTCGGGGTGAGAAAGTTGCCTTTCTGGGGCTGCTGGATACCTGGCCGCCGGAAACGCAAAATTGGCAGGAAAAAGAGGCTAATGGCTTGGATCCTGCCGTACTGGCGGAGATCGAGCGTGAACGTGAAGCGTTTCTGGCCGCACAGCAGGGCAATGCGTCTGACGCGTTATTCAACGCTATCGAAGGTAATTATACCGATGCGGTTCGCCTGTTAACCACAGCCCACAGCGTACCTTTTGCGGGCCACGCTACGTTGTTTGTTGCTGAACGCACATTACCGCAGGACGTTAGCCCTGAACGTAGCTGGTCACCATGGATATCCAGTCTGGATGTTTATCGTCAGGACTGCGCGCATGTCGACATCATTTCTACCACCGCCTTTGAGACGATAGGGCCTGTAATTAATGCGCTGATTAATCAATCTGTGTAACAAAGTCACTTTTGCTATTGCGGCGATCGAACAACCCCATAATGCAGCGTCATGTTGTGGGGTTGTTACTTTACTGTGTGATGGGTTGGCAAGGAGAGTGAATAAATTCCGAATATAATTTTTGGTAGGGGCTGATGCGTAAAGAAAGTTTCGGATAATTCTGACTAGCTGGTAGACTTCTCCCACGGGAGTGTTTTTCTTATGGGAAAGTTTTCAGGTCACGCAACATGTCATCATTAAATATTAAGCAAGACAACGTTTCGGAATTTACTGCCTATCCTCAGCCTGCGGTAAACGCCAACGAAATAGATTTGGTTAACCTGATCGAAATCTTATGGCGCGCCAGGACGAAAATTGTGGCTACCGTTTTCGCCTTTGCCTGCGTGGGTATCCTGGTCTCTTTCCTGCTGCCGCAAAAATGGACCAGTCAGGCCATCGTGACCCCAGCAGAACCGGTTCAGTGGCAGAACCTCGAGAATACGTTGACCAAATTGCGCGTACTGGATATGGATATTGGCGTTAGCCGTGGGGATGTGTTTAACCTGTTTATCAAAAAATTCCAGTCACCCTCATTGTTAGAAGATTATCTGCGTTCTTCACCCTATGTGATGGATCAATTGAAAGGCGCTGATATTGACGAAATGGACCTGCACCGCGCAATCGTCAGGCTCAGTGAAAAAATGACCGCGGTTGACGCCAATGTCGGTAAGAAGAATGAGACCTCGCTGTATACCGCGTGGACCCTGAGCTTTACCGCCCCTCAGGCCGAAGAAGCCCAGTCTGTGCTACAGGGATATATCCGATATATTTCTGATATTGTAGTGAAAGAAACGTTGGAAGATATTCGCAATAAACTGTTCATCAAAACCAGTTATGAGAAAGAAAAATTGGCGATGGATCGCGTCAGGCTCAAAAACCAGATGGAAGCAAATATCCAGCGACTCAACTACTCCCTGGAAATTGCGAATGCCGCCGGGATTAAAAAGCCGGTCTACAGTAATGGCCAGGCGGTGAAAGATGACCCTGATTTCTCTATTTCACTGGGCGCTGACGGTATCTCGCGTAAATTAGAAATAGAAAAATCAGTAACAGATGTTGCGGAGATTAACGGAGAATTACGTAACCGCCAATATCACGTTGATCAACTGTTAGCGATGAATGTGAGTGACGTAAAATTTACGCCGTTTAAATATCAGCTTTCACCTTCGCTGCCAGTGCATAAAGATGGTCCGGCTAAATCGATGATCGTTATTCTGGCGGCGTTACTGGGTGGTATGGTGGCCTGTGGTGGCGTTCTGCTGAACTACGCCATGGTGTCGCGTAAGCAAAAAATGACGTTTATTGATCAGCAACTGGTGTGATTAATTGGCGTATGGCGGCGGGCAGTCGCCATACGTTAAATCTCGCTATTTGTTGCGCCCTAGTGGCACCACTAACGGCGTGCCGGCAACTGGATCGTCGATAATCATACAGCGTAATCCATAGATTTTTTCGATAAGCTCCGCAGTAACAATCTCCTTCGGTGCCCCCTCGGCAATAATTTTTCCGTCACGAAGCGCAATCAGATGCGTGGCGTAGCGACAGGCCTGATTGAGGTCGTGCAGAACGGCAGCCAGCGTGTAACCCTTCTCCCGGTTGAGTTCACTGAGCAGCTCCAGCAGATCAATCTGATGGCTGATATCCAGCCAGGTGGTGGGTTCATCGAGCAACATAATCGATGTTTCCTGCGCCAGTACCATTGCAATCCATGCGCGCTGACGTTGCCCGCCGGAAAGAGTATCTACACTTTGCGCCGCCAGATGCGTGATCCCTGTGGCCTGCATCGCTGTGTTTACCGCGATTTCATCTTCTTGCCGCCAGCGGGTAAACAGCGGCTGATGTGGGTAACGCCCGCGAGCAACCAGCTCCTGTACGGTAATATCGCCCGGCGTGGTGGCGTTTTGCGCCAGCAAACCTATTCTGCGAGCGACCTCTTTGCTGGCATAGTGCTGAATATGCTCACCGTCGAGCCAAACCTTGCCGTGTGCGGGTGCCATCAGACGACTCAGTGTACGTAGTAGCGTTGATTTCCCGCAGCCGTTTGGCCCAATGATCGCAGTAAAGTGACCGTCGGGAATCGACACATTGAGGTTTTCCGCTACGGTAAACTTGCCATAACCCAGTGTTAACTGGTCGCCGCGCAAACGGGCAACTGATTCGATCATTTTTTGCGGGACTCCTGAATTAACAAGACGATAAGATAAACACCGCCGAGGCTTACGGTGACAACGCCCACCGGAAGCTGATAAGGCATAAACAGCTGTTGGGCGCATAAATCCGCCATCAGCAGCAGCAATGCGCCGCACAGCGCTGACAGGGTTAATCCCCAGCGGGATGTGCCGCTAAGTCGACGCGCAATATGCGGGGCGACGAGAGCAATAAAGGAAATTGGACCTGCCAGCGCGGTGGCGGCGGCGGTCAGTACCACGGCGACCAGCATCATCATCAGACGCGAACGCTCAACGCTGACGCCAAGCGCACAGGCGCTGTCATCACCCATTTCCAGTAAACGCATCCGGCGCACCAGCAGTGTGGCGCACACCAGCATCACAATAATCAGCGGGGCAGAAGGCCAGGTCTTGGCCCAGGTCAGGCCATTGAGCGATCCGGCGTTCCACAGTCCGGCTGTTAACGCGGTTTCTAATGATGCTTTCAGTAGCAGCCAGGTGTTGAACGCCACCAGCATAGCGCGTATGCCAATACCAATAATAATTAGCCGGAAGGTGTCGATACCATTACGCCAGGCGAGCGCCCAGACTACCAGTGAAGTCAGGATCCCACCCAGCATAGCCGCCAGTGCGATAGCGGTGAGATGCTGGCCGAACAGCACCATTGCCACCAGTACACCGCTCCAGGCACCGGTATTGAAACCCATCACATCCGGGCTGCCCAACGGGTTGCGCATCAGCGACTGAAATATTGCGCCGCTCACGCCCAGTGCCGCGCCAATCAATAGCGCCATGAGCACGCGTGGCAAACGCCATTCGGTTACCACCAGCGTAATACTGCGCGGCGCATCGCCGAACAGAGCGGCAATAATTTGCTGAGTTTCCAGCGTAACGACCCCGCTACGCAGGCTCCACAATCCAACGACGAGACAACCTACAACCAGCAGCATGCTGCTGATGATCAGGCGACGTGAGCGATGCATCATGCGCCACCCCCGCGCGATTTACGGCGTACCAAAAAGATAAGCACCGGCGCGCCGATAAACGCGCTGACCACCGAAACACGCAGCTCACCGGGGACAATCACACGACCGATAATATCGGCAATTAACAGTAGAGAGGGGGTTGCCAGCAGAGTGACGGGCAATGACCAGCGGTGATCGGCGCCTACCAGCCAGCGCGCCATATGCGGCATCATCAGGCCGATAAAGGCGATAGGACCAACAATCGCGGTCGCGCTGCCGCACAGGACAGTGATCGCCAGCAGGCCGATAAACTGCGTACGAGCGACTTTACTGCCAAGCGCGGTTGCGGTGTCACTGCCGAGACTCAGGCTATTCAGGGCACGGCTGAGGAACAATGCGACAGCCGCGGCAATCAGTACCGGCAACAGTACTACCTTCAGCGTCTGCAGGCTGCGGATATCCAGGGAACCGGCCTGCCAGAAACGCAACTGATCGTAGACGTCCGGGTTGAGTAGGGCGATGCCGGTGGATAGCCCCTCGAGCACTGCACCCAGCGCAACGCCCGCCAGCGTCAGTCGTACCGGGCTGAGTTGCCCACCGCCCTGGCTACCGGTAAACGCCACAATCAGCGAGGCGGCCAGCGCCCCGGCAAAAGCCATCAGCAATTGTTCCTGTGGCGAAGAGAAACCGAACAGCGACGCGCCCAGCACGATGGCGAAGCTGGCGCCAGAGTTAACGCCAAGGATCCCCGGATCGGCGAGCGGGTTACGCGTGAGCGTTTGCATTAATGCGCCCGCCAGACCCAACGCGCCGCCGGCGAGCAGTCCTGCCAGCGTGCGTGGCAGTCGCGCGTCCAGCACGATGGTGCAATCCGCGCTTTGGCAACTGCCGGAGAGTGCGTCCAGCACCACGGAGGCAGGTAGCGATTTTGCGCCAATAACCAGACTTAATACCGTGGTGAGAACAAGTAATAACAATAGTCCGGGCACGGCGAAGGCGCGTGTCGCGGAAACAGAGCATGACATATCAACTTCCCTGATAATGATAGTAATTATCGTTATCGATCTTATTTGGATATGTTAGCATGTGCAGCCATCGAATGGATATTGAAAAAGTACCTGGTAAGGCTCTGTAATGAATCGACAATCCTGGCTGCTTAATCTCAGCCTGTTAAAGACCCACCCTGCATTTCGCGCCGTCTTCCTCGCTCGTTTTATTTCCATTGTCTCTTTGGGGCTGCTCGGTGTGGCGGTTCCGGTACAGATCCAGATGATGACCCAATCGACCTGGCAAGTCGGTTTGTCGGTGACGTTGACCGGCAGCGCGATGTTTATTGGCCTGATGGTTGGCGGCGTACTGGCCGACCGCTATGAGCGTAAAAAAGTGATCCTGTTGGCGCGTGGAACCTGTGGCATCGGCTTTATTGGTTTGTGTCTGAATGCGCTGCTGCCCGAACCGTCGTTACTGGCGATTTATCTGCTTGGTTTATGGGACGGTTTCTTTGCCTCGCTGGGCGTGACAGCTTTGCTGGCAGCAACGCCGGCGTTGGTCGGGCGGGAAAACCTGATGCAGGCCGGGGCGATTACCATGCTGACGGTGCGTTTGGGTTCGGTCATTTCGCCGATGCTTGGCGGAGTGCTGCTGGCGACCGGCGGCGTGGCCTGGAACTACGGGCTGGCGGCGGCAGGCACGTTCATAACCTTACTGCCTCTATTGAGCCTTCCCGCGTTACCTCCACCGCCGCAGCCGCGCGAGCATCCGCTGAAATCGCTGCTGGCAGCATTTCGCTTTTTGCTCGCCAGTCCGCTGATTGGCGGCATTGCGTTGCTCGGGGGCTTGTTGACCATGGCGAGCGCCGTGCGCGTGCTGTATCCGGCGCTGGCGATTAACTGGCAGATGTCGAGCGCGCAAATAGGTTTGCTGTATGCGGCTATTCCTCTTGGCGCGGCGGTGGGGGCATTGACCAGCGGACAGCTAGCGCACAGCGTTCGTCCGGGACTGATCATGCTGGGTTCTACCGTGGCTTCGTTCCTGGCTATCGGCCTGTTTGGCTTGATGCCGGTCTGGGAGCTTGGGGTAGTCTGCCTGGCGCTGTTCGGTTGGTTAAGTGCGGTTAGTTCTTTGTTGCAGTACACCCTGTTACAGACGCAAACGCCAGAAGCGATGCTCGGGCGAATTAACGGTTTGTGGACGGCGCAGAACGTCACCGGGGATGCGATTGGCGCGGCGCTGTTAGGCGGTTTGGGGGCGATGATGACGCCCGTCGCCTCGGCAAGCGTGAGTGGATTTGGGCTGGTGATTGTTGGTCTGCTACTGCTGCTGTTGCTGGGGGAACTACGTCGATTCCGGCAAATGCCAGTGAATGCCTGATGGCGTTATGCTTTACGGTTTGCAGGCCGGATAGGGCGTTAGCCGCATCCGGCGCTGGCTTTTAAAAGAGAGCCGACAGACGTTGCAACAGCTGCGTCGCGCTGTAGTAGTCGAGACGGAAGGTTTCCGTGCCCAGGGCGTAAACACGTTTATTTTGCACGGCTGGCAGATGCGCCAGAAGCGGATTGGCATAAATGGCGTCGGCATCTTTGCTGTCGCCAGCAAACAGGAACAGCGCTTCGCCGTTCAGGCCTGCCGCCAGATTTTCACCGCCAAGCTGGATGATATCGTGGCGTTTGCCCTGACTCTGGCTGGTGTGCAAACCAGCAGGCAACGGGGCCAGCGTGAAACCTAACTGTTCCATCAGCTTGCCCTGCGCCGACTCAGGCGTCCAAAGATTGGCACTGTGCGCCGCGGCGGTATACACCAGCGCGCTGACCGGCTGTGGTGGCAGGGTGATACGTTGCTTAACCGCTTGCAGTTGCTTATCAAATTCGGCAATACGTGCCGCTGCCTGTTGTTCCTGACCGGTAATTTCACCCAGTTGCGTCAGCAGCGACTGCCAGCTTTTGTCGTCGTAGTTGATGATAAGTGTGGGTGCGATGGTGGAAAGCTGATCGTATAGCGCGAGGGCGGAGTCGCCGCCGGTAGCGCTGATTAGAATCAGATCCGGCATTTGTGCCGCTACGGCCTCAGCGCTCGGTTCGCCGATGTACAGACGGCTGAGTTTGCGTTCCCTGGCCACGTCGCTCCATTGACGTAAAAAGCCCTGCGCATCGCCAATGCGGTTGTTCGGCGTGGTGGCGCCGCTGGCGATGACAGGGGCATCAATCGCCAGCAGCGAGCCGGTGAGGGTTACGCTGGTGGAGACAATGCGCTGCGGCTTATGCTCCAGCGTATGCGTGCCACGGCTGTCGGTGATCTGACGCGGCCAGTCGGCGGCGTGACCTAAAGAAACTCCTGAAATAAACACACCAGTCAGTAAAAGCACGGTGCGACAAAAAGAGGGGAGACTCACGAATCAGCTTCCTGTTATCAGTATAGTTAATGCTTCTCATTTTCATTGTTAGCGAGCAAGGATGCAAGCCAAAGTCGCACATTGTGCTGCCACAAGAGTTGACATACAGCCGCTTTGCTTTTAGGTTAGCGACCGAAAATATAAATGATAATCATTATTAGAGCCTTTATCATTTTTGGAGGATGATATGGATATGTCACTGGCCGAGGAAAAAACGCAGACTATGCCGACGCTCGCTCCCGACAGTTTTTTCTTTATGTCGCCGTATCGTAGTTTTACGACGTCAGGATGCTTCACCCGCTATGCGGAACCGGCAATTGATGGCGATTCGCCAGACAGCCCTTTCCAACACAAAATGCACGCACTGTTTGCTGATGCCAAATCGCAGGGCATCGCGAACCCCATCATGGTAGGGGCGATTCCTTTCGATACCCGCCAGCCATCATCGCTGTTTATTCCCCAATCGTGGCAGAGCTTCTCTCGCACGGCAAAGCAGCAATCATCACGTTACTTTAACCGGCATCAGTCATTAAACGTGGTTGAGCGTAAATCGATTCCGGAACAGGACTTTTTTGAAGAGATGGTTGCCCGGGCGGCGGCGCTGACGGCAACCCCGGAAGTCGACAAAGTGGTGTTGTCACGCCTGATCGATATCACCACCGATGCCAATATTGACAGTGGGGCGTTACTTGAACGCCTGGTGGCGCAAAATCCGGCGAGTTACAACTTCCATGTCCCTATTGAAGACGGTGGCGTATTGATTGGCGCCAGCCCGGAACTGCTGTTACGCAAAGAGGGCGATCGTTTCAGTTCTCTGCCGCTGGCCGGTTCGGCGCGTCGTCAGCCTGATGATGTGCTGGATCGCGAAGCAGGGATCCGCCTGCTGGCATCTGAGAAGGACCGCCATGAGCACGATCTGGTGACGCAGGCGATGAAAACGGTATTGCGCGATCGCAGCAGTGAACTGCAACTGCCTTCCTCTCCGCAACTGGTTACTACGCCGACGCTCTGGCATCTCGGTACGCCGTTTGAAGGTAAAGCCAACGCAGAGGAAAACGCGCTGACGTTGGCGTGCCTGTTGCATCCGACGCCTGCGCTGAGCGGTTTCCCGCATCAGGTTGCGCGCAAGCTGATCGCCGAGCTGGAGCCGTTCGATCGCGAACTGTTCGGCGGCATTGTCGGCTGGTGTGATGCCGAAGGCAACGGCGAATGGGTGGTGACGATCCGCTGCGCGAAGCTGCTGCGTAATCAGGTTCGTTTCTTTGCTGGCGCCGGAATTGTGCCTGCGTCTTCTCCGGTTGCGGAATGGCGTGAAACGGGAGCCAAGCTTTCCACCATGCTGAATGTTTTTGGACTGCATTAAGGAGTCATGATGAGTATTCCTTTCACCCGTTGGCCGGAGGAGTTTGCCCGCCGCTATCGTGAAAAAGGTTACTGGCAGGATTTGCCGCTGACCGACATTCTGACCCGTCATGCCGACAGCGACCATACGGCGATTATTGATGGTGAACGCCATTTGAGCTATCGCCAGCTGAATCAGGCCGCTGACAATCTTGCCTGCAGCCTGCGTCGTCAGGGAATCAAACCCGGCGAAACCGCATTGGTACAACTGGGCAATGTGGCTGAGCTGTACATCACCTTCTTTGCGTTACTCAAGCTGGGTGTCGCTCCGGTGCTGGCCCTGTTCAGCCATCAGCGTAACGAACTCAACGCCTATGCCAAACAGATTGAACCGGCGCTGCTGATTGCTGATCGCCAGCATGCGCTGTTTAGCGGGGAAGATTTTCTCAATGCCTTTGTGGCTGAACACAATTCAGTGCGCGTGGTGCAACTGCGCAATGATGAAGGCGAACATAACCTGCAAAAGGCGATAGACCAGCCTACGGCTGATTTTACCGCGACGCCATCGCCTGCTGATGAAGTGGCGTACTTCCAGCTTTCCGGCGGTACCACCGGCACGCCAAAGCTTATTCCTCGTACTCATAACGATTACTACTACAGCGTGCGACGCAGTAATGAGATCTGCCGCTTTACCGGGGAAACGCGCTATCTGTGCGCGATCCCGGCGGCGCATAACTACGCCATGAGTTCGCCTGGCGCGCTGGGCGTGTTCCTGGCTGGCGGCACGGTGGTTCTCGCGGCTGACCCGAGCGCAACCCTGTGTTTCCCACTGATTGAACAGCATCAGGTTAACGTCACGGCGCTGGTGCCGCCGGCGGTGAGTCTGTGGCTGCAGGCGATTGCGGAGTGGGGGAGTAATGCGCAATTGGCTTCGCTGACGCTGCTGCAAGTTGGTGGGGCACGCCTTTCTGCCTCGCTTGCGGCGCGTATTCCAGCGGAGATTGGCTGCCAGTTGCAGCAGGTCTTTGGCATGGCGGAAGGGCTGGTGAACTACACCCGTCTGGACGACAGCCCTGAGCGCATCATCAACACCCAGGGCCGTCCGATGTGTCCGGATGATGAAGTCTGGGTTGCAGACGCTGACGGCAACCCCTTAGCCCAGGGAGAGACCGGACGTCTGATGACGCGTGGTCCGTACACTTTCCGCGGTTATTTCAAAAGCCCGGAGCACAACGCCAGCGCTTTTGACGCCAACGGTTTTTACTGCTCCGGCGATCTGATCGCTATCGATCAGGATGGCTATATCACCGTACAAGGACGTGAAAAGGATCAAATCAACCGGGGTGGCGAGAAGATCGCAGCAGAAGAAATTGAAAATCTGCTGTTACGCCACCCATTGGTGATCCATGCGGCCCTGGTCAGTATGGATGACGAACTGATGGGCGAGAAAAGCTGTGCCTGGCTGGTGGTGAAAGAGCCGCTGCGCGCGGTGCAGGTGCGCCGTTTCCTGCGCGACCAGGGCGTGGCGGAATTCAAATTACCTGACCGCGTGGAGTGCGTTGAGTCACTCCCGCTGACCTCGGTCGGTAAAGTGGATAAAAAACAATTACGTCAGTGGCTGGCATCACGTTCACTGGCCTGAAGGAGAAATAGAAATGGCAATTCCTAAACTGCAGGCTTATGCGCTACCAACGGCGCTCGATGTTCCGGTGAACAAAGTCGACTGGGCATTTGACCCTGAACGCGCTGCGCTGCTGATCCACGACATGCAGGATTATTTTATCGGCTTTTGGGGCGATAACTGCCCGATGATGGAGCAGGTCATCGCGAACATCGCCGCGCTGCGCCAGTACTGCAAAGAGCATAACATTCCGGTGTATTACACCGCTCAGCCGAAAGAACAGAGTGATGAAGATCGCGCTCTGCTGAATGATATGTGGGGACCGGGCCTGACGCGTTCCCCGGAACAACAAAAGATCGTTGAGGCGCTGGCGCCGGATGAAGCGGATACTATTCTGGTGAAATGGCGTTATAGCGCATTTCATCGCTCTCCGCTGGAGCAGATGCTCAAGGAAACCGGACGTAATCAACTGATTATTACCGGTGTGTATGCTCATATTGGCTGCATGACCACTGCGACGGACGCTTTTATGCGCGATATCAAGCCGTTTATGGTCGCCGATGCGCTGGCGGATTTTAGTCGCGATGAACACCTGATGTCGCTGAAATACGTGGCGGGACGCTCCGGTCGGGTGGTAATGACCCAGGAGCTTTTGCCGACGCCGGTTCCGGCGAGTAAAGAGGCGCTGCGTAGCATCATTTTGCCGCTGCTTGATGAGTCCGAGGAGCCAATGGATGACGAAAACCTGATCGACTACGGGCTGGATTCCGTGCGCATGATGGCGCTGGCGGCACGCTGGCGTAAAGTTCATGGCGATATTGATTTCGTGATGCTGGCGAAAAATCCGACCATAGACGCCTGGTGGAAGCTGCTCTCCCGCGAGGTGAACTGATGGCCGGATTTGAGTTTGCAGGGAAAACCGTCTGGGTAACCGGCGCGGGAAAAGGCATTGGTTACACTACGGCACTGGCATTTGTGAAAGCAGGCGCGCAGGTGACTGGCTTTGATCGCGAATTTCCTCAGGATAACTATCCGTTTGCGACCGAAGTGCTGGATGTGGCCGATGCCGGGCAGGTGGCTGAGGTGTGCCAGCGCGTCCTTAAAGCGTGCGAGCGGCTGGATGTGTTGGTCAATGCCGCCGGTATTCTGCGCATGGGGGCCACTGACGCTCTGAGCGTTGAAGAGTGGCAGCAGACGTTTGCCGTTAACGTTGGCGGCGCGTTCAATCTGTTTCAGCAGACGATGGCGCAGTTTCGTCGTCAGCAGGGCGGGGCGATCGTGACCGTGGCGTCGGATGCGGCGCACACGCCGCGTATCGGCATGAGCGCTTATGGAGCGTCAAAAGCTGCGCTAAAAAGCCTGGCGCTCGCCGTCGGGCTGGAACTGGCGGGCAGCGGTGTGCGCTGTAATGTGGTTTCGCCAGGCTCGACCGATACTGACATGCAGCGCACGTTATGGGTCAGTGATGACGCGGAACAGCAGCGTATTCGCGGGTTTGGCGAGCAGTTTAAGCTTGGTATCCCGTTGGGGAAAATCGCCCGTCCACAGGAGATCGCCAACACCATTTTATTCCTCGCCTCCGACCTTGCCAGCCACATTACGCTACAGGATATCGTGGTGGATGGCGGCTCAACGCTGGGAGCATGATGATGATCTGGAAACGCCATCTCACGCTGGACGAATTAAATGCCACCAGCCGCAACACCATGGTCGCGCACTTAGGCATCCTTTATACCCGGCTGGGCGATGATGTGCTGGAGGCCGAAATGCCGGTTGATACCCGCACGCATCAGCCGTTTGGTTTGCTGCACGGCGGCGCGTCGGCGGCACTGGCCGAAACGTTGGGTTCAATGGCGGGTTATCTGATGACCCGCGACGGGCAGTGTGTGGTCGGTACAGAACTGAACGCCACGCACCATCGGGCGGTTTCACAGGGCAAAGTGCGCGGTGTTTGCCAGCCACTGCATCTTGGACGGCAGAACCAAAGCTGGGAAATCGTTATCTTTGATGAGCAAGGACGGCGCTGTTGTACCTGCCGATTAGGTACTGCGGTGATGGGGTGAAGTCGCCCGGCAAAGTAAAATGAAATTGCAGGGTTAACAGGTAAATGAAGTGATCTAGTTAACACTGCAATGTAAAAATTCAGTGATACTTCGGGTTTGCATGGTTGTCATGTTGTTAAATTCAGAAAAGATGTTATAGAAACAAAATGTAACATCTCTCTGACCTGGACAACGGATAATCAATATGAATAAATCAGGGAAGTACCTCGTCTGGACAGTGCTCTCCGTTATGGGAGCATTTGCCCTCGGCTATATCGCATTAAACCGTGGTGAACAGATCAACGCGTTGTGGATAGTCGTGGCGTCGGTCTGTGTCTACCTTATCGCTTACCGTTTCTATGGCCTGTACATTGCGAAAAATGTGCTGGCGCTGGACCCAACGCGTATGACGCCAGCCGTGCGCCATAACGACGGTCTGGATTATGTTCCTACCGATAAAAAAGTGCTGTTCGGTCACCATTTTGCGGCGATTGCCGGGGCGGGTCCGTTAGTCGGACCGGTGCTGGCGGCACAAATGGGTTATTTGCCGGGGATGATCTGGCTGCTTGCCGGGGTGGTACTTGCGGGGGCAGTGCAGGACTTCATGGTACTGTTTGTTTCTACCCGTCGCGATGGTCGTTCCCTTGGCGAACTGGTGAAAGAAGAAATGGGCCCAACGGCGGGCGTTATTGCGCTGGTAGCCTGTTTTATGATCATGGTGATTATCCTCGCGGTACTGGCGATGATCGTCGTGAAAGCGCTGACCCACAGCCCGTGGGGAACCTACACCGTCGCGTTTACCATTCCGCTGGCGATCTTTATGGGGATCTACCTGCGTTATTTGCGTCCGGGCCGCATTGGCGAAGTGTCGGTCATCGGTCTGGTATTCCTGGTGTTTGCCATTATTTCCGGCGGTTGGGTGGCCGAAAGTCCGACCTGGGCACCGTATTTTGACTTTACCGGCGTACAACTGACGTGGATGCTGGTGGGTTACGGCTTTGTCGCTGCCGTGCTGCCAGTATGGCTGTTGCTGGCCCCGCGTGATTATCTCTCTACCTTCCTGAAGATCGGCACCATTGTTGGTCTGGCGGTGGGTATTCTGATCATGCGTCCGACGCTGACCATGCCTGCGCTGACCAAGTTTGTTGACGGTACTGGCCCGGTCTGGACCGGTAACCTGTTCCCGTTCCTGTTTATTACCATTGCCTGTGGTGCGGTATCTGGCTTCCACGCGCTGATCTCTTCCGGTACCACGCCGAAGATGCTGGCGAACGAAGGGCAGGCCTGTTTTATCGGCTATGGCGGAATGTTAATGGAATCCTTTGTCGCCATTATGGCGCTGGTTTCCGCGTGCATCATCGATCCGGGCGTGTACTTCGCGATGAACAGCCCGATGGCGGTGTTGGCTCCGGCGGGTACGGCGGATGTCGTTGCTTCTGCGGCGCAGGTGGTCAGCAGTTGGGGCTTTGCTATTACCCCAGACACCTTGCATCAAATCGCCAATGAAGTCGGCGAACAATCCATCATTTCCCGCGCAGGCGGTGCGCCGACGCTGGCCGTTGGGATGGCGTATATTCTGCATGGTGCGCTGGGCGGCATGATGGATGTGGCGTTCTGGTATCACTTCGCCATTCTATTTGAAGCCCTGTTTATTCTGACGGCGGTTGACGCCGGTACACGCGCCGCACGCTTTATGCTGCAGGATCTGTTGGGCGTGGTATCACCGAGCCTGAAACGTACCGATTCACTGCCTGCGAACCTGCTGGCTACAGCGCTGTGCGTACTGGCCTGGGGTTACTTCTTACACCAGGGCGTGGTGGATCCGCTGGGCGGTATCAACACCCTGTGGCCGCTGTTTGGTATCGCCAACCAGATGCTGGCCGGTATGGCATTGATGCTCTGTGCGGTGGTGCTGTTCAAGATGAAACGTCAGCGCTACGCATGGGTAGCGCTGGTGCCAACGGCCTGGCTGCTGATTTGTACTCTGACTGCGGGCTGGCAGAAAGCGTTTAGCCCGGATGCGAAAATTGGCTTCCTGGCTATCGCCAACAAGTTCCAGGCGATGATCGACAGCGGTAATATTCCGGCGCAGTACACCCAGTCGCAACTGACGCAACTGGTGTTTAACAACCGTCTGGATGCGGGTCTTACCATCTTCTTCATGGTGGTCGTCGTGGTGCTGGGTCTGTTCTCGATTAAAACTGCGCTGGCAGCACTGAAAGAGGACAAACCGACGTCGAAAGAAACGCCGTACGAACCGATGCCGGAGAATGTCGAAGAGATCGTGGCGCAGGCTAAAGGCGCGCACTAATATTCTCTTCACCAACAAGCCCTTTCCTGAGCGGGGAGGGCATTTGTACGCCAGGGAATCACTATGTTTGAAACACTCGCTAAAGCCGGGAAGTATTTAGGGCAAACCGCCCGCTTGATGATCGGTGTGCCGGATTATGACAACTATGTTGAGCATATGCGCGTCACGCATCCGGATCAGACGCCAATGACCTACGAAGAGTTTTTCCGCGAGCGGCAGGATGCGCGCTATGGGGGGAAAGGCGGCGCGAAGTGCTGTTAATTTTTTGCCGGATGCGCTGACGCTTATCCGGCCTACAACTCCTCGAATTATTGTGAGCATTTGCCGTTATAATTAGTCGTCGTTGACCTGATAAGGCGAAGCCGTCATCAGGCAACCTGTACGATAGTCACACCGTCAACGATTCTACTTTCTCAAATGCTGCGCGCAGGGTATCTGGCGTTAACGTTACCGGCAGCGCATGAATAGATTCCACCGGGCGCAGGGTATGCGCAATCACCTTATCGATCTCAGCGCGATTTGCGATATCCACGTCTAACTGGGCCAGCCTGGTGGGGAGATTGAACCGCTGATAAGCGGTGACAAGTTGCGCCAGAACATCATCTTGCCCAAGTAATGCGCTCTGCACCAGAATGCCATACGCCACTTTGGTGCCATGGAGAAACTTCTCCGTTTGCGGGAGGACGGTCAGACCGTTATGGACCGAATGTGCCGCCGCCACACGGGTGTAGCGCTCGCCCAGACCACCAACCATGCCGCCGCCGGCTATAATCGCATCCACCACGTCGCAAAACGCCTGGGTTAGTTCACCACGCTGCTTATCTGCCAGTGCCTGCTCGCTGCTTTCCAGCAGGACGTCGCGGATGGCCAGCGCGCCGTTGATGCCCAGACGTACGGTCAAAGGTAACGTTTCTGGCTGGGGAGCCAGCACCACTGCCTCATACCATTTCGCCAGCGTATCGCCAATACCGGCCAGTAAATACTCTTCAGGCGCGTTGAGTATGATTCGTGGCTCAACCAGCACCAAAAAATTGGCATCGTCGAATATTTCGAAATGCAGCGCCTGACCGGCATCGTTGTACCAGACGGAAAGCGGCGTCCAGGCCGCGCAGGTGGCGGCAATGGTCGGGATCGCCACGAAAGGTAAATCAAGACGGCGAGCCAGCGCTTTAGCCGTATCGAGCAGTGTACCGCCGCCCACGCCAATCACGATGCTGCGATCATCTCCCGATTCTTTTGCCAGTTGAGCAACATCGGTTTCGCTGCAATGTCCCGTAAACAGTAGGCGCTTAGCCTCGGCAAGATGAAAAGCCTCTGGCAGATAAGGGCGGGCCGCATCGATGGCGCGCTCACCGTAAACCCAGACAGCGCGTGAGAGTTGGTCGGTTGTGAAAAAATCGTTGAGTCTCGACAAACTGCCGGGATGGGAAAAATAGTTGGCCGGGCCGGTGACGACGCGAATCTCGGTATTACTCATGTTGTGTTGTCCTTTTGGCTGTCCTGTCCTGGCAGGTTATATTTATATAGACGTCTGAACGTCTTGATTGCCAAATACTAGCATCGTGCTATAGTGGCTTCAACAACAACATCACTCGCTGGGATAACAATAATGAGTAATAACCCGCTGATTGTGCAAAGTAAACTGCCTAATCTGGGCACCACAATCTTCACGCAGATGAGCGCGCTGGCGCAGCAGCATCAGGCCATTAACCTCTCGCAGGGATTTCCTGATTTTGACGGTCCACACTTCTTGCAGGAACGTCTGGCATATCATGTTGCGCATGGCGCTAACCAGTATGCGCCGATGACGGGCGTGCAGCCGCTGCGCGAAGCCATTGCCGATAAAACAGCGGAGTTGTACGGCTATAAGCCCGACGCGACAAGTGAGATCAGCGTCACGGCTGGGGCCACAGAAGCATTGTATGCAGCTATTACGGCGCTGGTGCGGCCTGGTGATGAAGTGATCTGTTTTGATCCGAGCTACGACAGCTATGCGCCTGCGGTGGCGTTATCCGGCGGCGTGGTGAAACGTATTGCGCTGCAACCGCCGTTATTTCGTGTGGACTGGCAGGAATTTGCCACGTTACTCAGCGAGCGTACCCGGTTAGTGATCCTCAATACACCGCATAACCCATCTGCGACCGTCTGGCAGCGCACTGATTTTGATGCGTTATGGCAGGCGATTAAAGAGCGTGAGATTTTTGTTATCAGCGACGAAGTTTATGAGCATATCTGCTTTGCCGCTCATGGACATGCGAGCGTGCTGGCTCATCCGCAGCTACGGGAACGCGCTGTTGCCGTTTCATCATTCGGTAAAACGTATCATATGACCGGCTGGAAAGTTGGCTATTGCGTTGCACCCGCCGCCATTAGCGCCGAGCTACGCAAAATCCATCAGTACCTGACGTTCTCAGTCAACACGCCGGCTCAGCTGGCGCTGGCGGATATGCTGCGGGAGGACCCAATACACTACCGCGAGCTGCCCACGTTTTATCAGAAAAAGCGTGATGTACTGGTGAATGCGTTACGCGACAGTCGACTGGAAATTCTGCCGTGTGAGGGGACGTACTTTCTGCTGGTCGATTACAGTGCGGTCTCAACGCTTAATGACGTTGAGTTTTGTCAGTGGTTAACTAAAGAAGTGGGCGTTGCGGCGATACCGCTGTCGGTGTTCTGCGCCGATCCTTTCCCGCATAAGCTGATCCGCCTATGTTTTGCCAAGCAAGAATCGACGCTGTTAGCAGCCGCAGAGCGTCTGGTTTCGCTGTAATTATTTCACTGTCCAGGCTTTGGAAAACCGACGGTCGGCAAATAATTCCTGCAGGCCGTTGATTTGTTTCAGTCGCAATACTTCGTCGTTATCCATGCCGAGTTCTTTAGCGATTTTTTCTTCACTCCAGCCCAGTTGCGATAATTCACGTACGATTTCCGACATGGCGTGGATTTGGTGGCGTCCGCGAGCGCGGTTGTGGCGGATTGTCGCCGCCATACGCTCATGACGATTGCGTTGCAGGCAGGTGACGGGCAGATAGCCTTTTAAGCGCGGTTTTAGCGATGCTTTATTTTTACCTAATTCATGGCGATGAAAACCGTCTACTATCTCATATTCTTCCCTGAATGATTCAACGACGACAATCGGCTGCGTGAAGCCATCCGCTTCAATAGATTTCAGCAGCAATTTTTTCTCTGGCGGAGCAACATTGTTCGGGTTGTAGTCGTTGGGATAAATATGGTCGCTTTTAACCCATAGCACGCAGTCTACCGGCTCTTCACGAAAAGGGCTGACGCTATGGATAGCTTTCCGGAATTCATTGATCGCTTCAATACGCTCTTCTTCAGACAGCGCAGAAAGAAAGTCCGTGAGTTCCTGAGTTAGTCGTTGCTGCATAAGATCCCCCATTCCTGGCGTTTGGTTTTCATTCGTTCAGTGTATCGCTGGTAGTTTTTCGTTTTTGTGGGACTGAACGAAAGTGCTCGACACCAGTAATCATTATTCAGGAGTACTTTGCAGATCCTTCTCCATGAGGGGATATCCCTGGAACCAATATCACTTTCCTGACTTTCCGGGATATTGTCCATACCTTTTTTCTTATACCACTGTATATAGACGGCGATTTTGTTGCGGTAATGCTCTGCGGTCTGTTCTGGCATGCTATTCAATAGCAGCATGGCGTACTCTTGCCAGCTTAAATGTTCAGGCTTGAGTATTTTCCTATGGCCATAAAAATGGTTGTCATGACCGGCGTAAATACCTCCGCTTTTAACACCGCTGACGCGGGCGCACATAGCCGCCCATCGCTGAGGCTCAATAACATGGTACAGCCACAGCCCCTGGCGTTGTTCAGGTCCAAAGGGTTCGCATATACGCATATATCTTGTCGGGACCCCGGCCTGGTACATCAGATTATACAGGGGGTTACACGGCAATTTTGACTGTGCAAACCATGTCCAGATATCGGCTGTTTTCCAGTCATATAGCGGGTAAATATACCAGGTGTGTCCACCAGGCGCAGCAGTCGTCCACGGCTTGTCATCGGCAAAACGTTGCTTGCGCGAATTAGCTATGGCCACAAAGCGATTATAGGACTCGTCCGCGCGAATGCCGACCATCATCGCGGCTGGTCGTTTATCTGAATACCAATCAGCGAACTCGCGAACAAATTGTTCAAACGTCATGCCGGGCTGGTAAAAAGAGAAATAATCAGGATCGGTTATGGCATCTTCCGGAGGCTGGCGAACCCACGGCGTTCCCGGTTCCCAACACTGCCATTCAGGTTGATATTGTGAAAGTGAGTTTTGTGTGGTCAGAGGTAACGCGACCCAATAAAAGCGTTCGATGACATCGGAATAACGTTCGCGAAGTGCCTGTACATAGTCGATAGTGCAGGAAAACTGGGCTTCCCAGTCGATAAATAACACGTCGAATTTTTTACCCGTCTGGCGGGCGCTTATGGCTGTCAGATGTAACATCAACCCTGAATCTTTCCCTCCAGAGAAAGAAACGCAAATACGTGGCAGAGCCTCAAGCGTCCAGGCAATACGTTCCTGCGCGGCTTCGAGAACGTTTTGATTCAGTGGTATTTTATAAACAGACATATCAAGTCCATATCCAGATTTTATTATTTACAGATATAATAAATGCTTGCAATAAGATATGCCAATTTCTCAAAGATGCAATGTTTCAATGTATTCATGATTTAAATGACTGTTTGTTAAGTTATACATATAACAGATTTGTCATGAAGGCTTTTTTTAATTTTATGGGCTAATCCTTTTAATATAATCAGCAAAAGACTGGTTGTTAAGCGAGGAACGATTGTACATTAAAAAAAGTTTAACCGGTGGTAATTTAAAATTAATGCTGATTTCTTTCAGGTTAAGTGCAGCGGCATTTTGCTCATAAATGATTGTAGGAATGATGCCAATAAGATCTGTGCTGGCAATAATATTAGTAATGGAAGTCAGTGAGTCACTGCTAAAACCAATTTTACGTTCTGGAAAAAGATCATTCGTTACAAACTGTTGCTCGTGGATACCGGGTTGCGTTGTGCTAAGCAATGTAAATTGCTCCCGCATGATTTCTTCGAGCGTGCTATGTGCAGACATTCTTGGATGACTACCACTGCATACCAAAGTGCATTCAATCTTTTTAAATAAGTTACATACAATAGAGCGGTTATGCACGGGAACCGTAGTTATCACCATATCTGCCTTCCGATACGCTAGTATATTCTCTGCGGTTTCTGCTGACATTAATATATCGTGGTGTTCAACTTCGATATCTGGATTTTTTCTTAGGGCATTGATTAATTCCGTTACCCCCAGTGTGGTGGTGATTTGCGGACTGTAGATAATGAATTTTTTTTTCAGACTGGAGTCATGCATAATATTAATGGTTTGCTCCAGCATATTCAGATTTTGCTCAAGATGATGATGAAGATTGACCCCCGTCACCGTAGGCGTAATGCCTTTACCGGATCGAATAAACAGGGGGTCGTTAAACTGTGTGCGTAGTCGTTGTAATGACTGGCTAACCGCTGATGGCGTGATATACAATGTTTCGGCAGCTTTGCTTATACTTAAATGTTGGTATATACATTCAAAAATGACCAGTAGATTCAGGTCAAATTTTTTGAGGTCATAGAGATTAGCCATCGTTATCTTCCTGTAAAGTTCTGTCAGGTGTAATTTGCATTAAGAATGTTATAAGTAAAATTATTCTATGAGTTTATGTTTGAATACTTAAAGTATGATGTACTGAAGCTAAAATAGCACAACAAGATTATTTTTTACGAGTAAAAAAATCAGTGATGATGAGTGATTGAGATGAGAACGATAACAATCACTCATTTTGTTACCTTTATTTATTTCCCATGATAATGTTTAATTTTTCCTTATCGGGTAACCCGACTTCCTGTTGTAACGTATTGTCTTTACTCATGTAGTAGATGGCTGGCGTCACGTTTGCGCCCAAATCATCCATCAACTTTTGGTTGATATTGAGTATCTTCATCTGCTCGGGCGGGAGAGAGGCCGGAATTTCCAGCTTCATTTTGCCGCCAGAAGCTTCATAGTCATGCCAGGTTTTGGCCGGATCTTTTGCCGACAAGATTGCGACAGCTGTTGCCGGGCTTTCGGGTTTGATTACGCCCACTAACAGCGTACGCAGCTGAACTTTACCGGAATCGACCCACGGACGCGCCTGCTGCCAAAACTGCTTGCAATAAGGGCAGAAGGGATCGGCGAACACGTAGACAATTACCGGAGCCTCTTTATTTCCATCCAGAATCCACGAGGCTTTTTCCATTCGCTGCCACATCTCGCGCCCTGCTGGGGCATAGATCTCTTTTTCTATCAGCGTATTACTAAGATTTTCTCCTTTTTCGTTATACATATAACCGGAGATGGCATGTTTGCCGTCAGGAGTGACATAAATGGTTACTCCCATATCCTGGTATTTACCAAGATAACCTTTCATTCCACCTGGCGCGTCGAAGGGCTTCACGATGGTAATACCCTGTTTCTCAATGGCTTTAACAGGGGGCGGTAGCTCTTCGGCATGGACAATAGCGGGAAGCAAGGATAAGAGTAAGGTACGTTTAAACATTGATTTTCCTTATAAAATCAGAAGGAAAGGGGACTGAATTGCAAAACCTATCACAGCCATAGGTAAGATCGACAGTCTGTCGATTGCCCTTTCTTTAGTTGGGTGATGTAATCCCAATCGCTGTTACGACCTTTGTTAAGGTAATGTAGAGCGCAACACATAGCCAGCTCTGCTGGTACTGACGTTACCTGCGGGTAGCTCGGGTAATGAGGCTCCCTGCATAGGGGGCCTTTTTTACTTTTGTCTTTTAGGTTCGATTGAGTAAGTTGTTAGTTAACGCTTATTGATTTGATAAAGGAAACGCATTAGCCCTTTGAAGAGATTTTCGTTAACTTATCTCTCAACGAAAACACGGAGGAAGTACAGATGTCTTTGATTAATACCAAAATTAAACCTTTCAAAAACCAGGCGTTCAAAAACGGTGAGTTCATCGAAGTAACCGAGAAAGATACCGAAGGTCGCTGGAGCGTCTTCTTCTTCTACCCGGCTGACTTCACCTTCGTTTGCCCGACCGAACTGGGCGACGTTGCAGACCATTATGAAGAACTGCAGAAACTGGGCGTAGACGTTTACTCTGTTTCTACCGATACCCACTTTACGCACAAAGCATGGCACAGCAGCTCTGACACCATCGCAAAAATCAAATATGCGATGATCGGCGACCCGACTGGCGCCCTGACCCGTAACTTCGACAACATGCGTGAAGATGAAGGTCTTGCTGACCGCGCAACCTTTGTTGTTGACCCGCAGGGTATCATCCAGGCAATCGAAGTTACCGCTGAAGGTATCGGTCGTGATGCTTCTGACCTGCTGCGCAAAATTAAAGCCGCACAGTATGTTGCATCCCACCCAGGCGAAGTTTGCCCGGCTAAATGGAAAGAAGGTGAAGCGACTCTGGCTCCATCTTTAGACCTGGTTGGTAAAATCTAAAATTCGCTACGCCTTTCGCGCTACAGGTGCGTTGGCTACGCTTAATCACCCCGGTCACTTACTTATGTAAGCTCCCGGGGATTCATAAGCTTGCCGCCTGCCTGTAACGCGAAATTCTTGCGAATTAATCCTTAAGCGGGTGCGTCGTGCCCGTTTTATTCCAACACCATGATGCAAACGTATTCAGACTGTCTGAACGAGGCCGCTTGCATGATGATGTTTTCAGAGAGGGAAGAAGAATGCTCGACACAAATATGAAAACCCAGCTCAGGGCTTACCTTGAGAAACTGACCAAACCTGTTGAGCTGATTGCTACGCTGGATGACAGCGCTAAATCGGCAGAAATCAAGGAACTGCTGACTGAAATTGCTGAACTGTCAGAGAAAGTCACCTTTAAAGAAGACAATACTCTGCCGGTACGTAAGCCATCGTTCCTGATTACTAATCCTGGCTCTCATCAGGGGCCGCGCTTTGCGGGTTCTCCGCTGGGCCATGAGTTTACCTCGCTGGTGCTCGCGCTGTTGTGGACGGGCGGTCATCCGTCAAAAGAGGCGCAGGCTTTGCTGGAGCAGATCCGCGATCTCGACGGCGATTTTGAGTTTGAAACCTATTATTCACTCTCCTGCCATAACTGTCCGGACGTGGTGCAGGCGCTGAACCTGATGTCGGTACTGAACCCACGCATCAAGCATACGGCGATTGATGGCGGTACTTTCCAGAACGAAATCACCGATCGCAACGTGATGGGCGTTCCGGCGGTATTTATGAACGGTAAAGAGTTCGGCCAGGGCCGCATGACGCTGACTGAGATCGTGGCGAAAGTGGATACCGGCGCAGAGAAACGTGCGGCTGAAGAGTTGAACACGCGTGATGCCTATGACGTACTGATTGTTGGTTCCGGTCCTGCGGGAGCTGCTGCTGCGGTGTACTCTGCACGTAAAGGTATCCGCACCGGTCTGATGGGCGAACGTTTTGGCGGTCAGGTCCTGGATACCGTTGATATTGAAAACTATATCTCGGTGCCAAAAACCGAAGGCCAGAAACTGGCGGGCGCGCTGAAAGCACACGTCGATGACTATGATGTTGATGTTATCGATAGCCAAAGCGCCAGCAAATTGATTCCTGCGGCGCAGGAAGGTGGTCTGCATCAGATTGAAACAGCATCCGGCGCGGTGCTGAAAGCGCGCAGCATTATCATCGCGACCGGCGCGAAGTGGCGCAACATGAACGTTCCGGGTGAAGATCAGTATCGCACTAAAGGCGTAACCTATTGCCCGCACTGTGATGGCCCGCTGTTTAAAGGCAAGCGTGTGGCGGTGATTGGCGGCGGTAACTCCGGTGTTGAAGCCGCTATCGACCTGGCGGGCATCGTTGAACATGTGACGCTGCTGGAGTTTGCTCCTGAAATGAAGGCCGATCAGGTACTGCAGAATAAACTACGCAGTCTGAAAAATGTCGACATCATTTTGAATGCGCAAACGACAGAAGTAAAAGGCGATGGCAGCAAAGTGACTGGTCTTGAGTATCGTGACCGCGTAAGCGGAGATATTCACAGTGTGGAGCTGGCAGGTATCTTTGTACAGATTGGTCTGCTGCCGAACACCAACTGGCTGGAAGGCGCAGTTGAACGCAACCGCATGGGTGAAATTATCATCGATGCGAAGTGCGAAACCAGCGTGAAAGGTGTTTTCGCTGCGGGTGACTGCACAACCGTACCGTATAAGCAGATCATCATCGCGACAGGCGAAGGCGCGAAAGCCTCGTTAAGCTCTTTTGATTATCTGATTCGCACAACAGTAGCATAAAAAAGTAAGACTCACCTGCATGCCAAAACCGCCAGTCATCCGCTGGCGGTTTTTTATTTCCGCGCTTTCAGATTGTCAATTCTTGAAACAATAAACTGCATTAAATATTCATTTAATTAGCCTGATCATTAGTTTCACCAAAAAAAGAATAGGCATTTTCTTTATTATATTAACCTGCACTATGTTTTCATTTCTTGTGTGAATAAATGGTTGGTTAATTCATGGGTGAAATATATGAAACCCTGACGATCTTTGAATCGACAGGGTTATTGTTGCGTGATTTTTTTATTTCTTCTGATAGTAATACGCTGAAAAAAGCTTATTCCGCGCTGGATACAAATGCCTCGACGTTGACAGAGCACGAGTGGCTGCAAGCGGAGTATGACTTCAATGCACTCTTTATCGGGCCGCAGGCGCTCAAGGCCGCACCGTTTGCTTCAGTTTATCTCGAAGAAGATGCTCTTGTTATGGGTCAATCAACCCTGAGTATTCGGGAATTCATGGCAAATATCGGCCTATCTATAAATCATGTGAATAATATTCCTGATGATCATATTTCATATGTGTTGGAGTTGGCCGTTTTATTATCGGTAAACGCCCGGGCATCAGCAGAATATCAGACTGTCCTCACTCGATATGTAAATGAGTATATAGTGGTTTGGGTTCCCGATTTTATAGAAAAAATAAAGATAAATGCACAGGCCGCCACGTTGAGAACCGTAGCGGGAAAATTGTCTTCTTGGCTTGATGAATTAAACACGAGAGTATCATATGAGCAATGAACCGGGAGTTCTGAACAGACGTTCATTTTTGAAAGGGTTGATTGCCCTTGGCACGGTGGCTGCCCTACCAGGGGGACTGCTGACTTCACGTTGCGCATTAGCGCAACCGCCCATTCCTTTTAACCCGAAAACCTACAAAATTTATCGCAACGCCTGTCCGCGTAACTGCTATGACACCTGTAGCCTGAAAACATGGGTGAAGGACGAGGTCATCACCTTTGTGGAAGGCGCGCCTGAGTCAACGTTTACGCATGGAGCACCCTGTGTTAAAGGGTTGAGCTACCCGCGTCGGGTATACAGCCCGGATCGCATTAAATATCCAATGGTTCAGGATGTTCGCGGTAGCGGTAACTGGCGTCGTATTTCCTGGGACGAAGCAATGCAGCGCATTGCGACCAAGATGCTGGAGATCAAAAAGAAAGATGGTTCAATGCTGGGCCTGGCGATGACCAAATATTCCGGCAAATTCGGGGTATTGAACTATGCGGTTGAAGGGATGATGTCTTCGCTGGGTTACACCACCCGTTTTGCCGGAACGCCTTGTTGGCCTGCCGGTATCGATGCCCAGAACTACGATATGGGCGATATGTGGTGTAACGACCCGGAAGATTTTGTGAAAGCAAAATACATCATCATCTGGGGTGCTAATCCGGCATGGTGCTCAATGCACACCATGAAGTATATCTACCAGGCGCGGGAGAAAGGGGCGAAAGTGGTCGTTATCGATCCGCTGTTAACGCAGACCGCCGCAAAAGCCGATCTTTATTTACGCGTTCGTCCAGGTTCTGATGGTGCGCTGGCGCTGGGTATGGCACGTCATTTGGTGGATAAAGGCCTGGTGGACCAGGATTTCGTCAACAACTATTCTCATGGTTACCCGGAATTCGAAGCCTATCTGCGCAACAGTGTGACCGTTGAGTGGGCGGCTGAAATCTGTGGTTTGTCTGCGGATGTCATTCGTCAATTGGCGGAAGAATTTACGGCGGTTAATCCTGCTACCGTGTGGATTGGTTATGGCATGCAGCGCCATGTTAATGGTGGCGCGAATGTTCGTGCCATTGATGCTTTCGTCGCCATGACGGGTAATATCGGTATTGAAGGCGGCGGCGCTCGTTATGGGCATCTGCATACCTGGGGCTTTAACTACAATGCCATGCTGCAAAAGCCACCGGTAGGCTCCATCGGTATGCCTGGAGCAGCGGGTACAACCAGTGAGTTCGGTTCTGCTGGGGCAGTGGCGCAATATTCCGATCGTTCTCTTAATATCAACCAGACCGCCAAAGGAATTCTGGAAGCCAACGAACCGCCTGTTCGTATGCTTTGGGTTGCCTGTAAGAACCCATTTGCTCAGGATTTTGATCGCAGCAAGATGGAAAAGGCGTTTGAAAAACTGGAAATGGTGGTGTGCGCCGATCAGTTCTTTAATGAAACCGTCCAGCACGCCGATATCGTCTTACCGGTCACTACGGCCTTTGAAGAGTGGAATGTTGATGCCTCCTACTGGCATTACTGGCTCTCTATCAACCAACCGGCCATTAAGCCGATGTATGAGGCGAAATGCGATCTGGAGATTGCCGTTTTACTCTCCCGGACGATAAATAAGTTGGAGCCAGGTTCTTGTACATTCCCGCAGGAGTTCGATCATAAGCGCTGGCTGGATCAGGAATTTAACGACGGGATGGGCAAAATGTTTGGCATCTCCTCCTGGGATGATTTGCTGGATGGCCCGAAAAAAGCCATTTTGCCGAGCTCTGCGGCCTGGTATGACCGTAAATTTAAAACCCCCTCTGGAAAGTTTGAATTCAAATCTGAGCTATGTGAGAAAAATGGCCATACGGCGCTGCCGGAATATAAATCGGAGGCGAAAAGTACACTGCCATTCCACCTGTTTACACCGCATGTGCAGTTCGGTATCCATTCCCAATTTATCAACCTTGACTGGATGCAGGTCTTCTATCCGGAGCCGTTTGTCTATATGCATCCGATTTCTGCAGAAAAAAGAGGCATTGCCGAAAACGACCTGGTGAAAGTGTTTAACACCGTAGGTGAAGTAGAACTGCGTGCGAAGGTGACCGCTAACGTTCCGGAAGATTTCCTGGTGATGTACGAGGCGTGGTTTCCGAAACGGAAATACAACGTACAAAACGTGGTGGCGGATACCCCGGCCGATATGGGGCTGATGAAAACCGGTGCACCGGGTGCGGCGATCCACAGTCAGTTTGCGGATATCATTTTGGTAAGTAAAGGAGCAGCGGCATGAGACGCGCGTTTTTAGTCAATAGCGATAAATGCATCGGTTGCCGTGGCTGCGCGATGGCGTGTAAGAGTTTTAACCAGTTGGAGCCTGAACGTTTCTGGCGCTACGTCTATCCGCTGGATAAAGAAATTTATCCGCATGAAGAGCGGGCGTTCTACTCGCTGGCTTGCAATCACTGTGAAAACCCAGCCTGCCTGGCGGCTTGCCCGGTCGAGGCTTACACCAAACGTGAGGATGGTGTTGTGGTGCATAACCCGGAACGTTGTATTGGATGCAAAAACTGTATCCGTAATTGCCCATACGGAGCGCCGCGTTTCAATGAAGAGACGAAAAAGGCGGAAAAATGCAGCATGTGCTACGAACGCCTTGACGTTGGTATGCAACCGGCATGTGTAAATGCTTGTCCGGTGGGGGCGCTGACGCTAATCGATCTGGATGCCGACCCGATACCCAACAATGCCGTCCAGTATCCGCCGGGGTTCCCACGCATGCCGCAGCTTAATCCGGGCACGCGTTTTATCCTGGCGCGTCAACCGAAGCAGCCGGAGGTCAAGTAATGGAAAAGTATGAACTTCCTCTGGTCATTTTTACCGTACTGAGTCAGATGTCGGTTGGGATCACGCTGATTTTGACGCTACGCAAGCTGCAAGGAAAACTGGAAAGCAAACGCTTGTACTGGCTGGTTACCGGTCTGGTTCTGTCGGCTGCGTCCGTGGCAGCGATCCTGCACCTTGCGCATCCGGACCGTGCCTACAACGCCCTGATAAACCTGCAGCACGCCTGGCTAAGCCGTGAAATTCTTGGCGCAACCTTATATGGCGCGGCGGTGGGCGTGACGTTCCTGGCAAAAGGGCACAAGGTTCCGGCTGTTCTGGCGTCTGTCCTTGGGATTGCGCTGGTGGCGGTACAGGGTATGACCTATGCCGCACCGGCGATGGTGGCGATCGCCAACGGTCTGACGATGCTGCTGTTCTTCATCACCGTGTGGGTTATGGGTTGTGCGGCGATTCCGCTGCTTAATCTCGCACCTGCCATTGCCGCATTACGCCAGGGAATTGTTGTTTGTATGGCGGTCATGATCGCAGCCCCAATTATCTGGTTAAGCGGCGGGACCATTATGCAGATGACCGCGCATGCCTGGCTGACCTCGCCGCTTTATCTGGCGAGCCTGGTTTGTCTGGCGCTGGCCTTTGTGTTGAGTCGTCAGGGCGAACGTCGGGCAAAAGCGTTGTTTGTTCTGCTGTTTGTTGGCGTAATCCTCAGTCGTCTGACATTCTTTGGCGATACGGTCAGCACCATCGTGAATATCGGTCATTTGTATTGATTGCACGGTAATAAAAACCCCCTGTCAGATGTTAACCTGGCAGGGGGTTTTTACAGCAAATCAGACGTTATTAACGAACAACCAATACCGGCAGAGTAGCATGGCGGACAACGCTGGAGGCATTTGATCCGAGCAGGTGGGTACTGATGGACGGGTTACGCGACCCAATGACCACCACATCTGCATTCAACTCTTCACCCAACTCGTTGACCACGTCACGGACGCTGCCAAAGCGCACGTGTTGTTTAATGCGGGAGGGATCGATGCTGAAGTGACCGACCATTGTTTGCAGACGCGTTTCCGCTTCGTGCTGCAGATGCTCTTCAAAACGACGAACGTCTGCCGCAAAGCGGTGCAGGCTTAAGCTCGCTGAGCCTGGCAGCACATGCAGCAGATGGATAACGCCGTTTTCCTGTGCCAGGAATTCTGCATGGCGAATAGCCTTGTCACTCAGTTCCATTTCGAATACATCAACAGGCATTATGATTGTGTTGTACATAAACATTCTCCTTGTCATTACATGAACACATAACAGCATAGTATTAAAAATGATTCTGTCAGTCACGGCACAGATTTATGTTTTGCGAACAGGAAATAACGCGAGGGTAGGGAGATGAGGAGTAACCGGAAAGAGGATGCAGATGCATCCCCTGCAAGATAAAGCGAATAGCTTTGATAAGACAGAGTTAGCGCAGGTAGTCGCCCGCAGCTTCTGGTTGGTACTCAAGTTCGATGACTTCGAGGTGTGTTGAGGTACCGCCCGGCAGTTCCCAGTGAATGGTGTCGCCAACGCGAAGACCCAGAAGTGCCGCGCCAACAGGCGCCATGACGGAAAGCTGCGTGCTGCTGTCAGTCATGTTGGCCGGATACACCAGGGTACGCACACGGACTTCGCCATCACTCAGATTGCGGAATTTCACGCGGCTGTTCATGGTCACGACATCGTGCGGCATGGTTTCTGGAGAACACATTTGCGCGCGATCCAGTTCAGCGTTCAGGGCGTCGGCAATCGGTAAACCAGCAAACGCAGGTTGCTCCAACAGGCGGTCAATGCGTTCCGCATCGAGGTCGTTAATGATGATAGTTGGTCTGGACATTTATTACTCCATGTCGTCGATACTGCGGGTGCGCAGGTAAATAATCCCAAAAGAAAACCCTCACCGTCAGGCGGCAAGGGTTTAGCTTTTATGATGATACTGAGACTTACCCTATGTTTGAAGTGATTTAGTTCACATTCAGGTAAATCATCAATATTGTCGCGTATGCTGTGATTTTAGCCGAAAAACGTGATCGTTCTCCAATTTGCATTATGCTTTTTAAGCGCTCGTTGCGGGTGCGTCAATACAACTCAGTGTTCCGCTACAGGAGATCTCATGAGCCAGTACGACAAACTTACCTTAAAAGACGGCAGCTATTTGCATTTTAAAGACTGGGGAAGTGGACAGCCCATCGTGTTCAGCCATGGTTGGCCGCTGACGGCAGATGCGTTTGAGGATCAGATGCTGTTTCTTGGGTCGAAAGGATTTCGTGTGATCGCCCATGACAGGCGCGGACATGGCCGCTCGGCCCAACCGTGGGATGGCCACAATATGGATCAGTATGCTGACGATCTGGCTGAACTTACCGCGCATCTCAATCTTAAAGATGCCGTGCACGTTGGGCACTCTACCGGCGGGGGGGAAGTGGCGCGTTACATTGGTCGCCATGGGACGCAGCGGGTGGCAAAAGCGGTGTTAATTGGCGCGGTGACGCCCATCATGATCAAGACCGACTTTAACCCGAATGGCGTGCCGAAAGAGGTGTTTGATGGCATCCGGGAAGGGGTAGTGAACGATCGCGCCGCCTTCTTCTATGAACTGACCGCGGCATTCTATGGTTATAACCGTCCGGGCGCGAAAGAGTCGAAAGCTGTCCGGGAAAGTTTTGTTGAACAGGGCTTACAAGGGTCTATCAAAGCGTTGTACGACTGCATTCATGCGTTTTCAGAAACAGACCTGCGTGGCGACCTCGAAAAAATGACCATCCCGACGCTGGTGATCCACGGCGATGACGATCAGATTGTCCCGTTTGAAACCTGCGGCAAGGTCGCGGCAGAAATATTGCCGGACGCGCAGTTGAAGGTGTATGCCGGTGGTTCTCACGGCATTTGCACCACCCATAAACAGCAGATCAATGGCGATCTGCTTAACTTTATTCAGTCGTAATCTTTAACGGATTGTTCTACGCTGATCCTCTTTTTCCAGGGAGATGAGCGAAGCATAATTCGTGCTTAGCTGACGTTAACGACACCAGAGAAGGCTATGTATTTCTATCAACCATCACAGGGGCACGGCTTACCGCACGACCCGCTAAATGCCATCATTGGACCGCGCCCCATTGGTTGGATTGCGTCGCGTGATAGCAACGGGCGACATAATCTGGCGCCGTACAGTTTCTTTAACTGCTTTAACTACCATCCGCCGATTATTGGTTTTGCCAGCAGCGGCTGGAAAGATAGCGTGCAGAATATTGTCGAAACCGGTGAGTTTGTCTGGAACCTGACCACCCTTGAACTGGCTGGCGCGATGAATGAAACGTCTGCCAGTTTGCCGCACGGTGAGGACGAGTTTTTTGCCGCTGGGCTGAGTAAAGCCGACAGCCGGATTGTCGGCGTGCCGCGCGTGGCGCAAAGCCCGGTTAATTTTGAGTGCCGCTTATCGCAAAGCCTGCAACTGACTACCGCTGATGGCTCACCGGTTGATACCTGGCTGGTATTGGGGGAAGTGGTAGGCATTCACATAGACGAAACGCTCCTGGAAGACGGCATCTATCAGACGGCGAAAGCGAAACCGGTACTGCGTGCTGGTGGGCCAACGGCGTATTATTCGATCAGTGAAACACATCGCTTTGATTTAGTTCGCCCGGACGCCCGAGCAAAACGCTAACCATGCAGACCGACGCCAGGCTGCGGCGTCGGTCGCTATTTTCAATATCCTGCCTTGTCGATAATAAACTGTTTACCGCAGTTACCCGGATGCGGCTGCGGTAAGAATGACTGCGCAGATAGCGGTTGGTTGATGGTGTCGGCTTTCAGGGATAGCTGGATCTCTGTGAGATAAGCCGGATTGCCGTGGCAGCTTAGCTTCACGGCTTTGACGTTCTCTTTGCCCCAGCTTTTGGCGATGGCGGCGTCAAATGCGTTGCGGCTGACGGTTTTACCGTAGTTATCCGCGAGGAACTTGCCCGCTTCACTGTTCTTAACCTCATTATTCAGCCGCACCATCGTGCCAAAGTATACGTCGGGATCAAAACCAAAACAGGCGCCGTGTTTGGCATACTCGTAGCGTTCCAGGCAGGATGTTCCGCCAGCCCCGGGCATCACCGCGCTCAGTTTCGCCGCACTCTCGAGTGACAGGCCGGTTTCAGGTGCTGCGCATTTACGGCTGGCACGCGCTTCAGGCAGGTTAGGAATGGGACGCGTTGCGCAGCCAAAACGCATCCAGCGGCGGTTATCTACTCCGCGAGCGGCGATCGATTTTGGCAGGCTGGGCCACAGGCCATGAACGGTCAGGAAATCCGCTTTGTCCGCGCTCTCTTTTTGCAGACGACATTCGTCAGGCTCCTGACGATTACGCTCGTGTTGGCTTTGACAGAAACCGGTTTGCCAGGAAAGGGCCAGCACGTAGCGGTCAAAATCAGCGTACTGTTTTGCCTGAAGTTCATCGGCCTGAGCCGCAGAAACTGGCAGCAGAAGCGCTGCCAGTAAAGAAGAATAACGCCATGTTGATGTCATGATGATTTCGGATACTTATATAAATTCTGAATATCATCTATTTAATCATAAAAAATGCCAGTCAGGTTTAGCTGACTGGCATCATTTTCATCAGGCGTGAGCAGGAATGATTAGCTCCACATTGCCAGAATCGGCCAACCGACCAGCAGAAGCATAGCGATGTAGATAACGCCGAAGATAGCTCCCAGACGCCAGTAGTCTTTGGACTTCACATAACCACAACCGTAGATGATAACGCCAGGGCCTGTTGCATACGGAGTCAGGCAGCCCATGATACCGATGGACAGCACCAGCAGGATACACAGATGTTCCATTGGAACGCCTGGGATACCTTTACCGACCGCCAGAATAACCGGCAGCATGGTGGCGGTGTGTGCGGAAAGGCTGGCAAACAGGTAGTGAGCAAAGTAGAACACCAGCACCAGCACGATCACGGTCGCGTTAGGCGAGAAACCTTCCAGGTGCGTGCTCATGGTATTAGCGAACCAGTCGATGAAGCCTGAACGGGTTAAACCATTTGCCATAACAACCAGCGTGGCGAGGTTAACCAGGGTGTTCCATGCGCTGTTATAGCGGGTAATATCTTTCCACGGTACAACGTGCAGCGCCAGCATCAGGGAAACGGCCAGCAGACCCACCGCGGTGGCATCAATCAGTTTACCCCCGAAGACCCACAGACCCAGGCTGAGCAGAACCAGACCGATCAGGGTCAGCTCTTTACGCGTCAGTTTACCCATGGTTTTCAGTTCTTCACCGGCCCATGCGGCAACTTCAGCACTGTGAGTGACTTCTGGTTTGTACAGAACGTAGGACAGCCACGGCGCAACGATCAGCAAAATAATACCGACCGGCAGGAAGCTGAGGAACCATTGCAGCCAACTGATTTGAATGCCAGCAATTTTGTTGACGAATTCCAGACCCAGTACGTTCGGCGCCGCGCCGGTCACGAACATAGAGGAGCTCAGGCTGGTACTGATGACCATCATCCACATCAGATATCCGCCGATACGGCGCGCGGAAGGATCGTTCGGGAATGATTTAAACAACGGCGGCAGGTTTTTGATAACCGGGAATACGGTACCACCGGTACGCGCGGTGTTGGACGGTGTAAACGGCGCCAGCAGGATGTCGATAATAACAATCGCATAGCCCAGCGTCAGGGTACGTTTACCCATGAATTTCACCATGAACAGCGCGATACGACGACCCAGGCCGGTAACTTCATAACCCAGTGCGAAAATAAACGCGCCAAACACCAGCCACACGGTGGTGCTGGAGAAGCCCGCCAGACCCCATTTCAGCGCTTGCTTACCCGCTTTGAATGCCGGGTCGGCCAGCTCGGAAGCGTCAAACAGCAGATAGTTACTGCCGATAACGCAGATCGTCACGGCGATAAAGCTGATTGCCGTTGCCGGAATTGGCTCCAGAATCATCCCGACAATCATGGCCACGAACACGGCAAAATAGTGCCATGCCTGTGGGGGCATGCCATCAGGGACGGGGATAAGAAACATGACGCCCATGACTACCAATGGGGCCAGTAACTTCCAAATTTTATCTTTTGCTAAAGACATGTGTGTGATTCTCCGGAAAGGATCTTTAATTGTGATAATGATGAACTTGTGAAATCTGAGCTAAGAACCATGTGACGATCAGCAGATCGGCGCAGCCTCCAGGACTGAGGTTGCGTTCAATGCACTGTTGGTCGAACTGGCGTAGGTATTCGAGATCGGCAGGGGTACGAATCCCGCCTTGTTGCAACAACGTGGAGGCCTGCTGCTGTAACCAGCGCAAACCTTCTGCGCCACCACGGGAAGCCACGTTGGTGTCGCCGTTGATAGACATCAGCAGCAGTAACGTATCGAGTAACGCCAGTTCAGGATCGCGGCCCTCAGCCAGCAGCGCACGGTAGTGCGGCAGAGCATGCTGAATAACGAGGGGATATCCTGCTTCGGCTTCGCCGCGGGCGCCGGTTAATCCCAGTTGCTGATAAAGACGTTGGCCGGCCGTGAGTTGTTGGTTGTTCTGGCGCAGTTCGCGCTCGGTCAGGCCACGGCAAAATGTTGCTGCCGTACAGCAAAGGGTTTCAGCGGTAACGCTCAGGCGGAGCTGGAGCAGGCGGCCAATGGCGGCGCACAGTAATCCCAGCGAGAAGATGCTGCCTTTATGGGTGTTCACTCCGGCAGTGGCGCGAAACATATCGGCTTCGCAGGCCATGCCCAGAGGACGCAGTCCTTGCAGGACATCTTCCGGCGACTGCTGTGCGCTAAATGCGCCGTATTCGATAAAACGCGGTAGCCATGTCTGAATCGCTTCAGCACTGCGATAAAAATCTTCCAGCGCCATATCTTTATGCGCGCCGTTATTAATACGATCCACCAGACCCGGTTTGGGCGACAGGTTGACTTCCGTCAGCATGGCGCGCCACGCCAGCGTGGCGTAAGCGTCAGGCAGATCCAGAGGAAGGACTGCGTTATGAGTTGATGTTGCGGGAATCGGCATCATGCAGCAGTGCCTCCATCTGAATGAGTAAGTCGGAAAGCGCGTGAGTTTTACCCCGCGCGCATTCGGCAGCGCTTTGCTCGCACAGCAGACAGCGGCGGGCAGGGAGCGCGAAATGACGCCGGGACAGAATTTCCCCTTCAGGGTTCAGGACGTCGATGTCCCATAACCGTCCCAGCGGATGTGAATGCTCAAGTCCGATAGTGGCGAGCTTGAGGTCTCGGGCCGGAGCCTCAATGGCCAGCAGGCCTTCCGGTCCGCTGGCAGAGACCAGCGCAGTTTGCTCCCTGACAATCCAGGCGGATTTTTCCGCCAGCGCGAGCAGGGCGGTGACGCCGTGATTAAAGATGCGACGGGTTAATTCGCTGTCTTTAATCGGACCTGGCGCGACCACGGTAAACGAGACCAGTGGCGCGTGATGACGCGTGAGCCAGGCATGCTGCCTTGCTTGTCTCTCATCGCGGCTGGCGAGCAGCTCGGGGATGGAAACCGCGTGGCAAGTGGCGTGTTCAGGGAGCAGGTGCATGGTTTATTCCTTCACCTGATGCACAACGTCAATTACCGAACCATCGCGGTAGCGCACAACGGCAATTACGCGATCGGTAAATTCGATGGCGCGCGGTTGACCGGTTAGCTGCTGGGCACGTTCGCGCAGCCATTCAATCGACACCACTTTCATGCCAGCTTCTTGCAGGCGTTCCGCCAGTTCAGGGCGAGCAGGGTTGACGGCGATACCGTGGTCGGTAACCAGAATGTCAACACTGGAACCTGGGGTTACGCAGGTCAGCACGTTATCTACCAATGTCGGGATGCGTCCACGAACCAGCGGTGCGACGATGATAGAAAGCGCTGCGGCCACAGCCGTATCGCAGTGACCACCGGAAGCGCCACGCAGTACGCCGTCGGAGCCGGTCAGTACGTTAACGTTGAAGCTGGTGTCTACTTCTAATGCGCTCAGTACCACAACGTCCAGACGGTCAACGGATGCGCCTTTCGAGCCCCAGTTAGCGTACTGATTAGCGCTGATCTCAATGTGATTTGGATTGCGGGCCAGAGATTTCGCGGCGGCACTGTCGAAGCTTTGTACATCCAGCAGTTTGCGGATTAAGCCTTTTTCATGCAGATCAACGATAGTGGCGGTGATGCCGCCCAGCGCGAAATCGGCATGGATGTCACGGCTACGCATTTTGTCTTCCAGGAAACGGGTAACGGCCAGAGACGCGCCGCCGGTTCCTGTCTGCAATGAGAAGCCTTCATTGAAGTAACCGGAGTTAGCAATGACGTCTGCCGCGCTGCGGGCGATCAACAATTCACGCGGATTGGTGGTCATACGGGTCGCGTCCGCACCAATTTTGTCCGCATCGCCGACCTGGTCGATCTGCACGATCAGATCCACTTGATCCTGGGTAATGCTGGCCGGGTTATGCGGATAGGTCAGCAGCTGTTCTGTCAGCAGGACAACCTGTCTGGCGTTTTCGGCATCGACGCGGGCATAGCCCAGTGAACCGCAGCACGCTTTACCGGTATAACCGTTAGCGTTACCAAACTGGTCGCAGGACGGTACGCCGAGGAATGCGACATCAATGTTGAGCTCGCCACTTTGCACCAGGTGTACACGACCGCCGTGGGAGTGGATTTGCACTGGCTCAGCCAGCAGACCACGAGAAATCTCTTCTGCCAGCGGGCCACGCAGCCCGGAGGTATAAATTCGGCTGACCACGCCCTGACGGATGTGCTCAACCAGCGGCGCGTGGCAGTCGCTCAGGGAGCTTGAGGCCAGCGTCAGATTTTTAAAGCCCATGCTGGCGATGGCGTCCATCACCAGGTTAATTGTCAGATCGCCACCGCGAAATGCGTGGTGGAAAGAGATGGTCATACCATCCTGTAAACCTGAACGACGAATAGCGTCTTCCAGATTAGCGCACAGCTTTTTGTCGCGCGGTTTTTGCGCCTGCAATTCTGCTTTTGCGGTGCTCTGATAAGCGGAAAGCTCGCTTTCTGCATGACGGCTCCAGGTCGCCACGCGATCCTGGCGTTGAGACTGTTCGATTTTCTGCGTCATTTTTTTGCCTTATTCTTCGCGAATGCCGGAAAGTTCTGCCCGGGAGATAACCAGAAGGGCGCGCTCGATAACCGGGCTGTCGACCATCTTGCCGTTCAGGGAAACCACGCCACGACCTTCGCGGGCGGCAGCTTCAGCGGCTTCCACCACCAGACGGGCGTGAGCCAGCTCTTTGCTCGTCGGGGCATAGAGGTTATGCAGAAGTTCAATCTGGCGAGGGTTGATCAGCGACTTGCCGTCAAAACCCAACTGCTTGATGTGTGAGGCTTCGTGCAGGAAACCTGCTTCGTTGTTGGCATCGGAATAGACGGTATCGAACGCCTGAATACCGGCAGAGCGCGCAGCCTGCAAAATAGAGCAGCGGGCAAACAGCAGTTCAGTGCCTTCCGGGGAACGTTCAGTACGCAGGTTACGCACATAATCTTCTGCACCCAGTGCAATGCCGATCAGGCGTTCTGAAGCGTGGGCGATTTCTACCGCGCGGGTAATGCCTAACGGCGACTCGATGGCGGCTAACAGGCCGGTGCTGCCGGGTTCGCGACCGCAGGCGTTTTCGATGCGCAGGATTTCGTTTTCAATGTCGATGACATCCTGTGCGGTATCGGTTTTCGGTAAACGCACGATGTCAGCGCCGCCGCGCACAACGGCTTCGAGGTCGTTGATGCCCCATTCGGAGTCGAGGGCGTTCACGCGCACGATGGTTTCAACGTCGTGATACAGCGGATGCTGCAGCGCGTGGTACACCATGCGGCGAGCGGTATCTTTTTCACGCAGCGCGACGGAGTCTTCCAGGTCGAACATCAGCGCATCAGCCGGGTAGATAAACGAGTTGCTGACCATGGCGGCATTGGCGCCCGGTACGAACAACATGCTACGGCGGGTACGGGTTTTACGTTGTTGTAAAGATTCGGCAATCACTGGCAATCCTCCCATGGCAGTGCCGGAATACCGCCAGCGCGGGCCAGTAGTGCTTCCAGTCGCGCACGTAAAATGCAGTCCAGTGCGCCTTTATCATCAACATTTAATTGCACGCCGCGTACGTTGTAGCGGGACAGTACGTCCAGAATGGTGGCCCGAATGGCATCACCGAACTGCTTTTCGACGCTACTGTTAACCTGCAGGTCAATATCCTGCGAATCGAGTGGGGCGATGCGGATCATCACATCACCGGACTCGAGTGTGCCTGCGACGGCTGCCTGGTTTATTTTCATTTTTCACCTGTTGCTAATGCGGGGGTATTTTGGCGGACTGCCGCACCCGATGAGGCTCGTTCAACCATGCTTTGCAGATAGCGCAGCGTGGCGTCAGGAACCAGGGATGCGATAGCCGTGAGATCTTTTTTAACCAGCAGCTTGCGCACCCAGGAGGCGGAAATCGGCATCTCCTGGAAGCACAGCCGCTCAATTTCCACCAGTTCAATCGGTGGGGCGGGAAGCGTTGGGGTCTCCAGCCAGTAACGCATATCGTTGTTATACTGGGAGGTGACGGTGCAATACGGCTCGGTACCCACGAAACGGTGCGTAACGCCGAGAGCCGGGGCCAGGTACTGGCGGAAGATTTTCAGGTCTATTTCGGTGTAGCAGTGGTTAATAACGCTCTGCTCTTTGATGAAGTAGCACGGGAACGTGGCGCGGGAAATGATGTATTCCGAACCGCGATGCACGGTTAAACGCGGAATGTCTTTTGTCCCTTTGAGTACCAGATCCAGTCGGTCTTCATACGGAAAACGCGAGGTATCTTCTTTCACCAAAAACAGATGCAGCCAGTCACATTGCGCGGCCGCCTGTTGGATCAGAAAACGATGACCGTTGGTGAAGGGGTTGGCGTTCATGACGATACAGCCAATTTTTTTCCCTTCATGACGCTGTTTTGCCAGCGATTCGGCGTAGCGTTTCAGCCGTGTGGTGCTGTTTTCCATCAATACCATAATGCCGGGCACGCTGGTGAGCGTGGAAAAGCCACACTGTTTAAACAGCGATTCGTACTCGGTTTTGGTATAGATGAAGAGGTGCGTACAGTGGCGCTCATAGGCGAGGTTGATGAGTTCTGTCGCCAGCGTCAGCGCCAGGCCTTCACCGCGCACGGACTCACAAATCGCGACGCACTTAATGATATTTCCGGCGATACCGCCACAGGCAATCAGGCGATCGTCACGGGTGACGGTGATAAATACTTCGACGGTGGTATCAACGCTCAGATCGTTCTCTTTCAGAAATTGCGCGATAGCCGCCATCTTTTTATTTTCTGAGCGTTTAACTTGCGTGAATATATTATTACCGAACATAGTAAATAGAGCCCCGATGCTATATTTGTTACTGGGTTTCTGTTTTTGTTGCTCTGATTAGCAACCTGATAACGTTTTGTTTGCAATTGAAGGGAATGGTTTTTTATTACGGAGTATTTCTTTTTTTCCCTGCTGCATACATCGTAAGGAGTATTTTGGAGGTAATTTTTGATTTATTTCACAATAAGTTAGAAGGTTTTAATGTGTTTTATGGTTTTAAGTTTTTTAATTAATTTAACTCGGAAATAGCGCGCGGTTTTAATTTGTTTAATTGATTTAAGGTGGGGAATCTGCAACGATCCTGTTTTATACCGTGACTTTTAAATAAAACATTTTTATTACAACTACAATAGAAAATAAGTTTCGGGAACGTCGGTGAGGAAAAATTATGGCAGAGCAGAAAAATAAAACACGGTTTCCTTTTTTTCGCAGTCTGGCGTTTCCGTTACGCATCTTTCTGCTCATTCTGGTCGTTTCTGTTCTTATTATCGCAGCGTTAGCACAATACTTTACCGCCAGTTTTGAAGATTATCTGACGACACACGTCCGTGATATGGCAATGAACCAGGCGAAAATCATCGCCTCTAATGACAGCATCATCGCGGCGGTGAAGCATCGTGATTACAAGCGCCTGGCGACTATTGCCGACAAACTACAGAGTGGGACTGATTTCGACTATGTCGTTATTGGAGATACGCACTCCATTCGTCTTTATCATCCGAACCCGGAAAAAATTGGTTACCCGATGCAGTTCACCAAGCCTGGCGCGCTGGAAAAAGGTGAGAGCTACTTTATTACCGGTAAAGGATCTATTGGGATGGCAATGCGCGCCAAAACTCCTATCTTTGATGACGATGGCAAAATCATTGGCGTGGTCTCAATTGGCTATCTGATCAGTAAAATTGACAGCTGGCGATCGGATTTCTTACTGCCAATGGCTGGGGTATTTATCCTGCTGTTGTTGGTACTTATGCTGCTCTCCTGGTTTTTTGCTGCCCATATTCGTCGGCAGATGTTGGGGATGGAGCCTAAACAAATCGCGCGGGTGGTGCGTCAGCAGGAAGCGCTGTTCAGCTCGGTGTATGAAGGGTTGATTGCCGTGGATCCTGACGGATATATCACTGCGATAAACCGCAGTGCGAGGAAAATGCTGGGGCTGTCATCGCCGGGCAGAAAGTGGCTGGGAAAACCGGTAAATGAAGTCGTTCAGCCAGCGGACTTTTTCACCCAGCAGATTGCGGAACAACGCCAGGATGCGATGGTTAATTTTAATGGGTTGAGCGTTATCGCCAACCGTGAGGCGATTCGCTCCGGTGACGAACTGCTCGGCGCTATTATCAGTTTTCGTAGTAAAGATGAAATTGCTACCCTTAATGCGCAATTAACGCAAATCAAACAGTATGTTGAGAGCCTGAGAACGCTGCGTCATGAGCACCTGAACTGGATGTCGACCATCAATGGCCTGCTGCAAATGAAAGAGTATGACCGGGTGCTGGCTATGGTTCAGGGAGAGTCGCAGGCACAGCAGCAACTGATTGACAGCCTGCGCGGCGCCTTTGCCGATCGTCAGGTGGCGGGTCTGTTATTTGGCAAGGTACAACGTGCACGGGAACTGGGTCTTACGATGACCATTGTTCCTGGCAGCCAACTGCACCAACTACCTGAAGGGCTGGATAGCACAGAGTTTGCAGCAATTGTTGGCAATCTGCTTGATAATGCATTTGAAGCGAGTTTACGCACCCAGCAAGGCAACAAAGTCGTCGAACTCTATTTGAGCGACGAAGGGGATGATGTGGTCATCGAAGTTGCCGATCAGGGATGCGGTGTGCCGGAAGCATTGCGTGAAAAAATATTTGAACAGGGTGTAAGCACCCGTACCGATGAACCAGGCGAACATGGCATCGGTTTGTATCTGATTGCAAGTTATGTGAGGCGCTGTAACGGGGTGATTACGCTCGAAGATAACTCCCCTTGCGGCACCTTATTTTCTTTATTTCTTCCGAAAGTGAAAAAAAATAATGACGGAACCATTAACGCTACTGATCGTTGAGGATGAAACGCTACTGGCGGAAATGCATGCTGAATATATCCGCCATATACCCGGCTTCAGCCAGATATGGCTGGCGGGTAATCTTGCGCAGGCAAGAATGATGATTGAGCGTTTTAAGCCCGGTTTGATTCTTCTTGATAACTACTTACCGGACGGTAAGGGTATTACTTTGTTGCATGAGTTGACCCAGGCGCGCTATCCGGGCGGTGTGGTCTTTACCACGGCGGCCAGCGATATGGAAACGGTCTCCGAGGCCGTGCGCAGCGGCGCGTTTGATTATCTGGTCAAACCTATCGCTTACGAGCGATTGGGGCAGACGCTTACGCGGTATCAACAGCGCAGACGCATGCTGGCAGGCAATGACAGCGCCAGTCAAAAGCAGATTGATGAAATGTTTAACGCCTACGCGCGCGGCGAGCCGAAAGGCGATTTGCCGACCGGGATTGATGCGTTAACGCTGAATGCGGTGCTGAAGCTATTTGCCGATCCGACGGTACATCATACTGCGGAAACGATCGCCCAGGCGCTCACCATCAGTCGTACGACCTCCAGACGCTATCTGGAGTACTGTGCCAGCCGCCATTTGATTATCGCGGAGATTATTCACGGGAAGGTAGGCAGGCCGCAGCGTATTTATCACGGCGGCTAAATGCTGATTTCTTAAGTAGGCCGGATAAGATGCTTTAGCATCGCCATCCGGCAACGGGGTTGAAATGCCGGATGCGGCGTAAATGCCTTATCCGGCCTACATTTCGCTGAAAGTCAGCCGCCAACAACGGCTGAAGAAGAGCCTGGTACCATCACTTCGGTGGAGATAATCACCACCAGCAGTCCGACCAGTACCGGAACCGAGGTACGTTTCACCACTTCGAACGGAGAAATCTTCGCCATCCCTGCGACAGCCACAACCACGCCGGAGACCGGGGAAATTGTGCGCCCAAGGTTAGAAGCCTGAAGCATCGGGATAACAAGATAAGCCGGGTTAATGCCGGAAGAATGTGCCAGCTTAGGGATCATCTCAACGAAAGCATAGAACGGGGCGTTACCGGAGCCTGTAGTCATTGCCGCCAGCATCGTCAGGATCACCAGCACCATCATCAGAATAATGCTTGCTGAGCCAAACGAGGTGGCGATAGAGATCAGACTCTGAATAAAGCCGATGGTGCTCAACCCCTGGGCAAAAACACCCGCTGCAACAAGCAGCATAACTACGTTAGCAAAGGCATCCGCCATGCCACGGTAAGCGACTTCCAGACCTGAAAACACCTTTTGAGTGTTGAATCCACGAATAAATTCCAGAACGGCGGCGATGAGCATGCACAGTACCAGAATCGTAATGATGTGCAGCTGTGGACCCCATTTACCATCAAAAATCAGGACGCCTACGATCGGTGTAAACGGCAGGATGGCGTAAAAAGACGGCGCGGTAGTGGTGATTTCTGCCACGTCTAACATTTCGTGAGAAATGTTCTCTTTTTTATCCAGGTAGCGCTGCCAGAAAAAGTGTGCGATCGCCATAGCAATGATGGCGGCAATGGAGATTGGCAGCGTGGTTTTAAACGCGAAATCAATCAACGGCATTTCTGCGGCTTTTGCCGCCAGCACCACATCACCGGACGTCGGTGAAAGAATGATTGCAGCGGGGGAGGCACATATGGCCGCCGCGGCTCCACGGCTGATCCCAACGTTTACCATAACCGGGAACAGCGTTGCCATCAGCAATACGCCCAGGCCGGTAGCTGACGAGACTGCCAGCGACATCAGACAGGCGACAAAATAGGCGGCAATCATCAACAGATAAGGTGAGTTGATATATTGCAGCGGTTTGGAGGCCAGCTTAACGACCATATCGTTCGCGCCAATATGCGTCATGTAGGCGGCAAAACCACACAGCATCATAATCATCATGCCGAGATCGCCACCGCGGCTCATCAGCAAAATTTTAATGTATTCAACAATGTCTGTAGCAGTATAGCCCGTCGTTGCTGCGCTGGAAGGCAGAACTTTATGTCCCATCACCGCACTGATAATCAGCAAAACCAGACCGCCAACAAACAGTACGCCGGTGGCGGAATAACCTTTGATGATGTAGCGCGCCACACCCACAATAACCACAACCCCAATAAGGAGTTCAATAAATGTCAACATTGTTTCCCCTGTCGCATTGCTGCCCAGAAAGTAAAAAAACTAAAAAAAGTAAAAAGTGGTGACAGAATGTGCCTAATAAACCGATAACTATTGCTGATTGAAATCAATAAAAATACGGATTCAACCGATGGCCAGACTGTTTTTTCAACATCGTGGTTTAAAAAAGAATCTCCCCGGCAAAAACTGTGAAACGCATTGCTGTTGTGTGTATTTTGATATTAAAATGTTAAATTGTTGTTTCTTTATTTGCTTGTCACGTTTGAAAAGAACAATTTAATAGCAATTAAGAGAAACTTATTCCTGTAATAAAGCCCAGTAAATAGAGGGGAATCATCTTATAAGCATTATCCAAAGAATATTCTGATTTTTTACTTGCGCATTTTTGTTAAGTTAACATTAAGGTTGAGTTTGCTACAATTGCTAATAACTCCCAGGATGGTAATTAAGTTGTGATTGTCGCTAAACGATATTTTCTCATTTTTTCATTTCTTTTTATTCAGTTAGCTTTCATTCCCCAGGGGGCTGCTGAAGATAAAGGCTGGTTTGCCACGTTTAAAGATAATGTCAGTGAAACCTGGCAGCAGCCGGAACATTATGATCTGTATGTACCGGCTATTACCTGGCATGCCCGTTTTGCTTACGATAAAGAAAAAACGGATCGCTACAACGAGCGACCTTGGGGGGCAGGATTTGGCCAATCCCGCTGGGATGATAAAGGAAACTGGCACGGGCTTTATATTATGGCCTTTAAGGATTCCTACAATAAATGGGAACCGATTGGCGGCTACGGCTGGGAGAAAACATGGCGTCCGCTGCCTGATGAAAACTTCCATACCGGCCTTGGCTTTACTGCTGGCTTTACCGCGCGCGATAACTGGAACTACATACCCGTGCCGGTGCTGTTACCGCTGGCGTCAATTGGTTATGGTCCGGCAACGTTCCAGATGACCTACATTCCAGGAACCTATAACAATGGTAACGTCTACTTTGCGTGGTTACGCTTCCAGTTTTGATAGGCTGCCTGTAGTGTCAGTCAGGTATTAAAAATCATTAAAAAACAGATAGATGGCAACTCTCACTGAAAAATAACGCGACATTTATCACTTTTTGATAAAGTTCGACTGGACAAAGCGCACCACAATTGTTGTACTGATACCCGACACAGCATTTGTGTCTATTTTTCATGTAAAGGTAATTTTGATGTCTAAGATTAAAGGTAACGTTAAGTGGTTTAATGAGTCCAAAGGATTCGGTTTCATTACTCCGGAAGATGGCAGCAAAGACGTGTTCGTACACTTCTCTGCAATCCAGACCAATGGTTTTAAAACTCTGGCTGAAGGTCAGCGCGTAGAGTTCGAAATCACTAACGGTGCCAAAGGCCCTTCTGCTGCAAACGTAATCGCTCTGTAAGCATACGACAGCAAGCATTCAAAACCCGCTTAATTGCGGGTTTTTTTCGCTCTAATGTGCGGGAGAGGCAGAAACCAGCCAGAATGCCAGAGCGGTCATCGCAAATGATCCCAGTAGATTAACCAGCACATTCACCATAGCCCAGCCAAAGCGTCCTTCCTGAAGTAAAAATACGACCTCTGCCGAGAAGGTGGAGAACGTTGTCAGCCCGCCGCAAAAGCCGGTAGTAATCAGAACCTTCCACATTGGATCGATGTTTGTCATACGATTAAACCACGCCAGACCCATACCAATGATAAACGCGCCAAGTAAGTTTGCCGCCAGTGTACCGAATGGAATAGCCTGATGCAGTGGGTTGAAGCGCATGCTCAACATCCATCTTGCTACGCTACCTGTACCACCACCGATAAAAACCGCTAAAAGAAGTTGTAACACTGCTAAATCCTGCTATTTGATTGTATATAGGGTGAGTGTAACGCTGAATAATCGTTGTTGGCGAGCCTGACAAACTTTTCTGGAGGGAATATGTTCGTTGCAGCAGGGCAGTTTGCCGTGGGACCTTCGTGGGAAAGGAATGCAGAAACCTGTGCATCATTGATGTCTCAGGCCGCAGGAGAGGGAGTATCGTTGTTGGTATTACCGGAGGCGTTGCTGGCCCGTAACGATATTGACCCTGACCTGTCAGTAAAGTCAGCACAATTGCTGGAGGGTGGGTTCCTGACACGTTTACTCCAGGAAAGCGCGCAAAATGAGATGACGACAATCCTGACGATTCATGTTCCTTCTGTGCCAGGCCGGGCATTTAACATGTTGGTGGCGTTACGGGGAGGCCGGGTGGTTGCCCATTATGCAAAATTGCATCTTTACGACGCGTTCGCGATTCAGGAGTCGCGGAATGTCGATGCTGGAGACGCCATAGCGCCGCTGCTGGACGTAGACGGATTAAAGGTAGGGTTGATGACCTGCTATGACCTGCGTTTCCCTGAGCTGGCGTTAGCGCACGCTCTGCAGGGGGCAGACATACTCGCTTTACCTGCCGCATGGGTGCGGGGAGCACTAAAAGAGCATCACTGGGCAACATTGTTGGCGGCAAGAGCCCTGGATGCCACTTGCTATGTTATTGCGGCAGGAGAATGTGGTAATAAGAACATTGGTCAAAGCCGGGTCATCGATCCCTTTGGCGTGACCATTGCCGCCGCGGCAGAAACGCCGGCGCTGATTATGGCCGAGGTTTCAGCAGAGCGGGTGAAGCAGGTCAGGGCCCAACTTCCGGTATTAAGTAACCGACGCTTTGCGCCACCGCAATTATTATGACGTTTTTTTAAACAAGGCTTGATTCACCTTGTTACAGATTGCTATTGTGTGCGCGCGTCGAAAGGCCGTTAATATTCTCAGGTTAATATGGCGCTTTATGCAGCCTGGTTTAAGTTAAGAAGGTATCTATGGGTGAGATTAGTATTACCAAACTGCTGGTGGTTGCCGCACTGGTCGTTCTGCTGTTTGGTACCAAGAAGTTACGTACACTGGGTGGAGACCTGGGAACGGCAATTAAGGGCTTTAAGAAAGCGATGAACGACGATAATGCCGATGCCAGAAAAGAGGCTGATGGTAGCGTTCAGGCGGAAAAGCTCTCTCATAAAGAGTAATGTCAGGAGCATGATGCTCTTACTGTGTGCTCTGTATGAAAAAAACCGGCAATTTGCCGGTTTTTTTATTGCTGAAATGTAAGTGAGTATTACACGATTACTTCACTTCCAGCCCTTTGGCCTGCATGTCAGCGTGGTATGAAGAACGAACGAATGGGCCGCAGGCTGCATGGGTAAAGCCCATCGCCATGGCTTCGGCTTTCATCTCGTCGAACTCATCCGGGCTGACGTAGCGTTGCACTGGCAGGTGATGGCGGCTCGGCTGTAAATACTGCCCCAGCGTCAGCATGGTCACGCCATGGCTGCGCAGATCGCGCATGACTTCAATGATTTCGGCATTGGTTTCACCCAGACCTACCATCAGACCCGATTTAGTCGGGATCTCCGGGTGCGCTTCTTTGAAACGCGCCAGAAGCTTCAGCGACCAGTTGTAGTCAGCTCCCGGACGTACGTTACGGTAAATACGCGGTACGTTTTCGAGGTTGTGGTTAAATACGTCCGGCGGTGTGGCCGTGAGAATATCCAGCGCGCGATCCATACGACCACGGAAGTCAGGCACCAGAGTTTCGATCTTAATCGACGGACTTTTCTCGCGAATAGCGGTGATGCAGTCAGCAAAGTGCTGAGCGCCGCCGTCACGTAGATCGTCACGGTCAACGGAGGTAATGACGACATAGCGCAGCGCCATGTCCGCAATCGTCTGAGCCAGTTTCAACGGCTCGTTGGCATCAGGCGCAACCGGACGGCCATGGGCAACGTCACAGAATGGGCAACGGCGTGTACAGATTGCGCCGAGGATCATAAAGGTTGCGGTTCCGTGATTGAAACATTCAGCCAGGTTAGGGCAGGAAGCTTCTTCGCAGACAGAGTGCAGGCCGTTTTTGCGCATTGCCGCTTTGATGCCCTGGATGCGAGTGGAGTCCGCTGGCAGTTTTATTTTCATCCATTCCGGTTTACGCAGCAGGGCTTCACGCTCTGTTGCCACATTTTTAACCGGGATAAGAGCCATCTTATCGGCATCGCGGTATTTAACACCGCGTTCCATCACAATGGGTTTACTCATAGCTTGCGTGTTCCAGTTGCGAATTACGAAGGAAAGCGTTTCAATTCAAGGGAATGTTGCATTTATCAACTATTTTTGAATTAGTGATACGCAGTATATCATTGAAACGGGCCAGAAAGCAGCCTGACAGGCTGGCAAAATGTAAAATAGTTGTTGTTTTGTGCCATTTGCCACAACATATGCCGTGGCAAAGTATGACCGCATTTTTAGTCCGCAACGTATTCGTGCGGTGGGTTACCCAACAGCGCCAGAATGTTGGCCAGCAGGCGTGGGCGAATGCTCTCAGTGGTGGCCGCGCTATCCCATTGCGATACTTTTGCCATCTCCATTCCGGCATAACCACAAGGATTGATACGCAGGAAAGGCGACAGGTCCATATCCACGTTGAGCGCTAAGCCGTGAAATGAACATCCCTTACGAATACGTAACCCTAATGAGCAGATTTTCTTCTCACCGACATAAACGCCAGGCGCGTCGGCTCGCGGGTGGGCGTCGATGCCAATTTCCGCAAGGGTATTGACGACAGTTTGCTCCAGCAGCGTAACCAGCTCGCGAACACCCAGTTTGCGGCGTTTCAGGTTCAACAGCACATACATGACCTGTTGGCCCGGTCCGTGGTAGGTCACCTGACCACCACGATCGCTCTGAATCACCGGAATATCTCCCGGCATCAGTACGTGCTCGGCTTTACCTGCCTGACCCTGAGTAAAGACAGGATAATGCTCTACCAGCCAGATTTCATCATGACTGTTTTCATCGCGGGTATCGGTAAATTCGTGCATGGCCAGAGAGACTGGCTCGTAAGGTTGAAGACCGAGCTGGCGGACCAGAATTTTATCCTGATACAAAACGGCATCTCCGTAGATACTCACACAGAGTAGAGAATGTTAAAGAGGGGAAAAGTATATCACAGGAGGAAGAGGTTACCCGAGCGGGGATGCAGCGGGTAACCGACAGGTTTTACAGCACCATGCGTACGATATCGATATTACCTAATTCTTCGTACAGCGTTTCAACCTGCTCAATGTGTGTAGCAGTGATGGTGATAGAGACCGAGTGGTAGTTGCCTTTGCTGCTCGGTTTTACCGTCGGAGAGTAATCACCTGGCGCATGGCGCTGTACCACTTCAACCACCTGATCAACCAGCTCAGGCAACGCCTGCCCCATTACTTTGTAAGTAAATGGAGTAGGGAATTCAAGCAGTTCGTTAAGTTTGGTTTTCATGTCAGCTCCGGCGTTACATCAAAAAATAATAACTCCCACAGCGCGTGGGAGTTATCTGGATACCTAGTATATGGGGACGTAAATCACACTTTCAAGTGTTCGATTTTTAGCCAAACCAGTGGTGGAACATTAATTTAATGTAATCAATGATTTTCCCAAAGAAGTTGCCTTCCGGGATTTCCTGCAGCACGACCAGTGGGCGCTGCTCGATGGTTTTGCCATCAAGCTGGAAGTTGATAGTACCGACAACCTGGTTTTTCTGCAGCGGCGCGTGCAGTTCAGTGGTGTTCAGCACATAACTTGCTTTCAGATCTTTCATACGGCCGCGAGGAATGGTCAGGTAGACATCCTTATCGACACCTAACGATGCGCGATCGGTGTTACCAAACCAGGCGGGTTCTGAGGCAAATTCTTTACCCACTTTCAGCGGGTTGACGGTTTCGAAGAAACGGAAGCCCCAGGTCAGCAGTTTTTTGCTTTCGGTTTCGCGACCTTTATAGGTGCGGCCACCCATTACGGCGGAGATCAGACGCATCTGGCCTTCGGTTGCGGATGCAACAAGGTTATAGCCAGCTTTATCGGTGTGACCGGTTTTGATACCGTCGACATTCAGGCTGTTATCCCACAGCAGACCGTTACGGTTTAACTGACGAATGCCGTTAAAGGTGAACTCTTTTTCTTTATAGATAGAGTATTCATTAGGCACATCGCGAATCAGCGCCTGACCAATCATCGCCATATCGCGGGCTGAACTGTACTGACCGTCAGCATCAAGACCATGAACGGTCTGGAAGTGGGTGTTTTTCAGACCCAGCGCGTTCACATAGCTGTTCATCAGGCCGACGAAAGCGTCCTGGCTACCGGCAGCGAAGTCAGCCATCGCCACACATGCGTCGTTCCCGGACTGCAGGTTAATACCACGGATCAACTGAGAGACAGGAACCTGCATGCCTGGCTTGAGGAACATCAGCGATGAACCTTTAAAGACCGGGTTACCCGTAGCCCATGCGTCATTGCCGACGGTGACCAGATCGGTTTCTTTGAACTTCCCGGCTTTCATCGCCTGGCCGATGACGTAGCTGGTCATCATTTTGGTCAGGCTGGCGGGGTCGCGGCGAGTGTCAGCATTCTGTTCTGCCAGAACTTTACCTGAATTGTAATCAATCAGGATATACGACTCCGCATCGATCTGCGGAACGCCGGGGATCATGGTTTTAATATTCAGGTCATCGGCATGTGCAGCAGAGAGAGTAGCTGCGCAGAGAGCCGCGGTGAGCGCCATACGCTGCACGAAACGAGCGGAAAAAGTGGTCTTCATGGTCTGAACTACGACGTCCGTGATGAAATTAAAAAAAGTGCCCTACTATAGCAAATGCATAACGGGCAGGCATCTGACTTTCCGCGTGACTTTGTTAATGTCATTTACGGAAATTGACAATTCAGATACCCGGTTTACGTTATTACATGCCGGTGATGAAGGACTGTAATTGTGCCTCGGATTGAAGACGCTGCTGCAATGAGGAGGCTTCAGTTTTGCTGGCGAATGGCCCCATCTGAATACGCCATACCGCGCCGTTTTGCACTACCCGTCCTGGGACGCCAAACTGCTGACTTAAGCGCTTTTGATACTGCTGCGCTCGGGTTTGATCGCTAACGGCACCGACCTGAACGACATAGCGTCCGTTGGTCGCAGCGGCTGGCGCGGCAACGGTCGCTGGCGCGGTTACCGGGGCAGTTGATGCCGCGGGAGTGGTGGTTACAGGCTGTGGTGCAGGCGTGGGTTCACTGCCTTCAAGCACACCAGCTGCAAGCGTTGTCGGCGCGCCGAGGAAACCACTGCTGTTGACTGGCGCACCGCTGGCATCCTCGCTTTTCAGCGTGGAATTGCTGATAGGACGGATGTCATTTTGCGGCTGGCCCGCATCCGGTGCGGAAGACATAGTGCCACCACCGCTTAAATCAGGGCGAGCGGGCAGGGCATAGGTTTGTTTCGCCACGGTCGTACAGGCCATACCCGGTCCGGATAATGAACCATCCTGAGCGACGATGATCGGGTCGATACGCACTTTGGTGTTGTTAGACGTGTTCAGTCGATCGGCGGCGGCACGTGAAAGTGAAATTACGCGATCGTTGCCATAAGGGCCGCGATCGTTAATGCGCACGACGATCATCCTGCCGTTTGCCAGGTTGGTGATTCTGGCATAGCTTGGGATCGGCAGCGTCGGGTGCGCAGCGGTCAACTGCATTGGATCAAACGCTTCACCAGACGCGGTTAAATTGCTTCCAGGCTCCGCATCATAAATAGCGGCAAGCCCGGCCTGGCTAAAGCGGGAGGGATCCTGGACTATTTTGTAGCTCTTACCATCACGCTGGTAGTCCTGATTCGCCGTTGGGTTCAGGGGTTCAAAGCGCGGATCGGCCCCGCTGATTTCAACAATCGGACCATTACACACCGCAGGCTGCGGCGCGACAGCAACCTGTTGCTGACCATCATCATTCGAACACGCCGCGAGCATTCCTGCTGCGATGCAGATACCAAGCCACTGCTTACGCATTGCGTACCCCTTACACGCTTTTCGACAACATTTTTCTATGGGTGTGGATCGACATAACAATCCCGAACCCGGCCATCAGCACGATCAGTGCTGAGCCTCCGTAACTGACCAGTGGGAGTGGAACCCCAACCACAGGGAGAATACCGCTCACCATACCAATATTTACGAAGACATAAACGAATAATATCAACATTAAACCACCCGCCATGACGCGACCAAAGGTGGTTTGTGCGCGAGCCGCGATCCACAACCCGCGCATAATCAGCAAAATGTACAGCGTCAGCAAAATCAAGATTCCCACCAGACCCAGTTCTTCCGCTAAGACGGCGAAGATAAAGTCAGTGTGGCGTTCGGGTAAAAACTCAAGCTGCGACTGCGTACCGTGCAGCCAGCCTTTACCGCGTAATCCGCCGGAACCAATAGCAATTTTAGACTGAATAATGTGATAGCCCGCGCCCAGCGGATCGGTTTCAGGGTCGAGTAACATCATGACGCGTTGACGCTGGTAGTCATGCATCAGGAAGAACCACAGTATCGGAATAAACGCGGCGACCAAAACGACTGCCACACCGATTAAACGCCAGCTTAAACCAGAAAGGAACAGGACAAACAGACCAGAAAGGGCAACCAGAATTGAGGTGCCGAGGTCAGGCTGAGCGGCAACCAGCAGCGTGGGCATAAAAATCAGCACCAGCGCAATCGCGGTATTTTTTAGCGATGGCGGGCAGACGTCGCGGTTGATGAAGCGTGCGACCATCAGCGGCACGGCAATCTTGGCGATTTCAGAAGGTTGAAAGCGCACGATACCCAAATCCAGCCAGCGCTGGGCGCCTTTGGAAATAGCGCCGAAGGCGTCAACCGCCACCAACAGAATGATGCAGAAGATATAGAGATAGGGCGCCCAACCTTCATAAACCCTGGGCGGAATTTGCGCCATCACCACCATGATGACCAGGCCCATCGCGATCTGACCGACCTTACGCTCCATCATGCCAATATCCTGGCCGCTGGCGCTCCAGATGACCAGCGAGCTGTAGACCAGCAGAGCCAGCAAAATAAGTAACATTGTGGGATCGATGTGGATTTTGTCCCAAAATGTTTTTTTGTTCGGATTATCCGTCACGATTATTGGTCCTCAGCTGCTGCAACCGCTGGGTTTTCCGCAGGCAGATTGGTGTTGTTGTCGCCCAACATAATGTGGTCAAGGATCTGGCGCATAATCGTCCCTACAGCCGGACCCGCACCGCCGTTTTCAAGGATCATGGCGACAGCGACCTGGGGGTTATCGTAAGGTGCGAAGGCCGTCATTAACTTGTGGTCACGTAAACGTTCGGCGATTTTATGCGCGTTATAGGTTTCATTAGCTTTCAGGCCAAAGACCTGTGCGGTACCGGATTTCGCCGCAATTTTGTATGGCGCGCCAGCGAAATATTTATGTGCAGTCCCGTTAGGGCGGTTAGCGACGCCGTACATACCGTCTTTGGCGATTTCCCAGTAACCGGAATGAATATCGCCAACGGGCGGTTCGTGCGGCTGCACCCATGGGACTTGCTTGCCGTTTTCTGCAGTGCTCATCAGCAGATGCGGGACTTTTACCAAACCGTCGTTGATAAGGATCATCAGCGCTTTACTCATCTGGATAGGGGTTGCCGTCCAGTAACCCTGACCGATGCCGACCGGAATGGTATCACCCTGGTACCATGGCTTTTTAAACCGTTTTTGCTTCCATTCACGGGTTGGCATGTTTCCGGAACGTTCTTCGGCAAGATCGATGCCCGTATATTGACCGTAGCCAAACTTGCTCATCCACTCGGAAAGCCGGTCTATCCCCATATCATAGGCGATTTGATAGAAAAACGTATCCGCGGACTCTTCCAGAGAGCGGGTGATGTTCAGGTGGCCGTGACCCCACTTTTTCCAGTCGCGGTAACGTTTCTCAGAGCCGGGTAACTGCCACCAGCCCGGATCGAACAGACCGGTATTGCGAGTGATGACGCCTGCGCTTAACGCAGAAACCGCAACGTAAGGCTTAACCGTCGACGCTGGAGGATAAACGCCTTGCGTGGCGCGGTTAACCAATGGGGTATTCGGGTCATTGAGCAACCCGGAGTAATCTTTACTGGAGATGCCATCCACAAACAGGTTGGGGTCGTAGCTTGGCATGGAGACCAGCGCCAGAACGCCACCGGTACGCGGGTCGGTGACCACCACGGCGGCGCGGCTCCCCGCCAACAGCGTTTCAATATACTGCTGGAGCTTCAAATCCAGCGTGAGATAAATATCATGCCCGGCCTGCGGCGCGACCTCTTTAAGCTGACGAATGACACGACCGCGGTTGTTGACTTCAACTTCTTCATAGCCGGTCTGTCCATGCAGCACGTCTTCATAATAGCGTTCAATACCGAGCTTACCGATATCGTGCGTCGCCGCGTAGTTAGCCAGTTTGCCGTCTTTGTCCAGGCGGTCCACGTCTTTATCGTTGATCTTCGATACGTAGCCAATCACGTGGGTTAGGGCGGAACCGTAAGGGTAGTAGCGGCGTTTATAGCCTTTGACTTCAACGCCAGGAAAGCGATATTGATTAACGGCAAACCGTGCGACCTGAACTTCCGTCAGGTTGGTTTTTACCGGAATAGAGGTGAAGCGGTGTGAACGGGCGCGTTCTTTTTTAAACGCGGCAATATCGTCGTCCGTCAGATCTACGACGTTGCGCAGCGCGTCGAGCGTATCCTGAATGTTGTCTACCTTCTCCGGCATCATTTCAATCTGATAAATGGTGCGGTTAAGGGCAAGCGGAATTCCGTTGCGGTCATAAATAATGCCGCGACTGGGAGGAATAGGTACCAGTTTAATGCGGTTCTCGTTCGAACGTGTCTGATAATCAGTAAAACGAACGATTTGCAGATTATACAGGTTGGCGATCAGCACGCCGGTCAGCAGCAAAATCCCCAAAAAAGCGACCAGCGCCCGGCGCACAAACAGCGCGGACTCAGCCGAATAGTCGCGAAAAGAATTCTGTAGTTTCATCCGCTGCTTAATCTACTCAAGAATCAATGATCACTCACGGTGATAAGGATGGTTGGTGGTAATGCTCCACGCCCTGTACAGACTCTCCGCTACCAGAACCCGAACAAGAGGGTGAGGAAGGGTTAACGCAGAGAGTGACCAGCTTTGTTCCGCCGCTGCTTTACAAGCGGGAGACAGACCTTCCGGCCCGCCGATCAGCAGACTGACGTCGCGGCCGTCCAGTTTCCAGCGCTCCAGTTCGGTCGCCAGCTGCGGCGTGTCCCAGGGTTTGCCCGGAATATCAAGGGTGACGATGCGGTTCTTGCCTGCGGCGGCCAGCATCTGCTCACCCTCTTTGTCGAGAATGCGTTTAATGTCCGCGTTCTTGCCGCGTTTTCCTGCCGGGATTTCGATCAGCTCAAAGGGCATATCTTTCGGAAACCGACGCAGATACTCGGTAAATCCTGTTTGTACCCAGTCAGGCATTTTCGTACCCACAGCGACAAGTTGCAGCTTCACGCATTAACTCCAGAGTTTTTCCAGTTCATACAGGCGACGGCTTTCTTCCTGCATCACGTGGACAATCACATCGCCGAGGTCAACGACGATCCAGTCAGCGACGTTCTCGCCCTCCACGCCGAGCGGCAGCAGGCCGGCAGTGCGGGACTCCTGAACAACGTGATCTGCGATGGACATAACGTGACGGCTGGACGTGCCAGTGCAGATAATCATGCAATCAGTGATGCTGGATTTGCCCTGAACGTCTAAGGCGATGATGTCTTGACCTTTCAGGTCATCAATTTTGTCGATTACAAAATCCTGGAGTGCTTTACCCTGCAAGTGTTCCCCCTGGGTGAAAAGAGTTAAAAACGTCTGTTAGTATACCTGAACCAGAGGCGATATCGGGACAAATGTCTCCGAAAGCGCTTTTGAAGTGCGCTATCATCCCACCCCACGCCACAGAATGCATCGCCATTTTTGTAAAACAATTTCTGCAAAGCTCTGAAAGGCGGGAAAAGTCAGGTTGCGGAGGATAACAGCCTGTCAGGGGGTGTCAATGGGAGAGAGGGCCTTCGGCAGAAAAAACCGCGCATTCACTCCCCGTCATGCCATACGGCTCGGCTGTTAAGCACTTTCAGTACCGCGAAATCGTCACATAAATCTATCGCGCTCCAGCAGCCTTGTTCGACGCGGAAATGCCACATTGCCGCAGCCGGCATGGACAGCAGGCGGGCAATCAAAACGCTCAGCACGCCCTGATGACTCACCACCAGCAGATTTTGACTCGCTTTATAATCGGCAAGCTGGGCAATGAAGCGTTCAACCCGCTGAGAAAATGCCTGAAAGCCTTCGCCATTTGTTGGCGTTGCGTTCTGCCAGTCGTTACACCATAAGGCGTAATTTTCAGCGTCTTCACGTGCTAAATCGCGATGGTGGCGCATTTCCCAGTCACCAAAAAACATCTCATTCAGCTCAGGCATAATACGTACCGGGAGGTCGCGATCGCCTAAGATCAACCGGGTTGTATGGCGGGCGCGTTCGAGTTCGCTGCAAAGCACGTTGTCAACGGGAAGATTATGTAACAGCTTGCCCACTGTTTGCGCCTGTGCGATCCCCCGCTCCGTTAGCGCAGTGGGGGCGTGGCCGCTGTATAATCCGGCGACATTGGCGTCGGTTTCGCCATGCCGTACTAACCAGAGTCTCATGTTTTCCTCGTGAAGCTATTCGCACAAAATATGATGTTTGCCCTGATTGCGCAGAGTTTTTTCACTAAAATACCCTTTTTTACGTGGAGCGGCACGATGTCTTTATTGAAGAGCGCGCATGGTGGTAATACCCGAGAAGCCGCCGAATTGTTGGGTATCTCGCCTGAACAATTGCTGGATTTTAGCGCGAATATTAACCCGCTGGGTATGCCAGCAAGTTTAAAACGCGCGATCATCGACAATCTGGACAGCGCGGAGCGTTACCCGGATGTCGATTACGCTCAACTGCATACGGCACTGGCGGATCATCATCAGATTCCGGCCTCGTGGATCCTGGCCGGAAACGGTGAGACCGAGTCTATTTTTACCCTGGTGCATGGCCTCAAGCCAGGCCATGCGATGATCGTCACGCCCGGGTTTGCGGAATATCGTCGGGCGTTGCAATGGGGGGGGGGTACGATTCATGAATTTGCGCTGCGTGAAGAGGATGGTTGGCAGCTTACCGAGGCCATCCTCGATGCGTTAACCCCAGAACTGGACTGCCTGTTTCTCTGTACACCTAACAATCCCACCGGATTACTGCCCGATAACCACCTGCTACACGAGATTGCTACCCGTTGTGAGCAGCTTGGGATCACTCTGATCCTTGATGAAGCATTTATTGATTTTATTGCCGGTGAGCCGGGGTTTATCCCGCTGCTGCACGGGAATCCACATATTTGGGTTCTGCGCTCGCTGACTAAATTCTATGCGATACCGGGATTGCGCCTGGGGTATCTGGTCAACAGTAACGAACACGCCGTTGCACAGATGCGTAGCCAACAAATGCCGTGGTCAATTAATGCGTTTGCTGCCCTTGCAGGCGAGATTATTTTACCCGATAGCGCCTATCAGCAGGCGACGTGGAAATGGCTGGAGCAAGAGGGGGCGCGGTTTGATCAACAGTTGCAAGCTCTGTCCGGCCTGACGGTGTATCCCGGCCGGGCAAATTATCGTTTATTACGCTGCGATCGGGCGGATGTTGATCTGCAACGCGCCATGCTCGAACAACATGTTTTGATCCGCAGTTGCGCCAACTATCCAGGACTGGATACGCGTTATTATCGGGTGGCCGTTCGCAGCATGGAAGAGAATAACCGACTGCTGGCGGCATTACGCAAGGCGCTTAGCGGTACAGCCCTTGTTGATTGATATAGTCAAGCACAGCGCCTGGCAGTAAGTCGTCGCACGGCTCGCCTTTTTCCAGGCGTTCGCGGATCAGCGTGGCGGAGATATTAAACCACGGCGTTTCGGCCAGGTAAATTTTCCCGCAGGGCAGGTTGTGCAGGTCTTCCGGCGAATGGGTCAGATGATCCTCCAGCCACTGCTGGTGCTTTTCCTGCGCCATTTCGAGTGGATAGCCCGGACGTCGGCACACAATAAGATGCGTGTTACCCAAAATCGTGTGGTAGTCATGCCAGGAAGGAAAGGTAAGCAGCGAGTCCTGACCAATAATAAACGCTAACGGCACGTCCGGACCTTGCTCTTCGCGCCACTCTTGTAGCGTTTGCGCGGTGTAGGAGGCGGTATCGCGTTTCAGTTCGCGTTCATCCAGAGAAAACAGCGGCTTATCAGCAATGGCCAGTTCAACCATACGCTTACGTTGTTCGCCGGACGCTTCGGGTTGCGCGCGATGTGGCGGCACGTTATTGGGCATGATGATGACCCGGGAAAGGCCAATCAGATTCGCCAGAATTTCAACCGGTTTAAGATGACCATAATGCACCGGATCAAAGGTGCCGCCGAACAGAGCCTGCAATGATTTCATATCAACCATCAATAAAAACATCGGCCAGCGATTTATGGCAGAGCAAAAGGGAAAGTCCCTCAAGTTCTGCCCACACTGACTGACCATAGTCTTGTTTAAGCGTAATTTCCGTACGTGTTAACAGCGTCACCGCCTGACGCAGCTGTGCCGGATTTAGCCGGTTAAGCGCATCCCCCATCATGCCACGGCGATTTTGCCACACACGATGTTTATCAAACAACGTGCGTAAGGGCGTATGGGCCGACTGCCGTTTCAGGTTGACCAGCAGCAGCAATTCGCGCTGTATCGTACGCAGTAAAATAACCGGTTCGCTGCCTTCAAGGCGTAACTGTTGCAGGATGTGCAGCGCGCGCTTGCTTTTGCCCATCAGCAGAGCATCCACCCAGTGGAATGGCGTAAAGTGCGCGGCATCGTTAACGGCTTTCTCCACGCGAGGCAGCGTGAGTTTGCCATCAGGCCACAGTAATGCTAACCGCTCAAGTGCTTGCGCCAGAGCTAACAGGTTACCTTCATAGCAATAGCACAATAGCTGATTGGCTGCGTCATCCAGTTGCAGGTTGTTAAGTTTCGCTCTCGCGGCAACCCAGCGCGGTAGTTGTGCTTGCTCCGGTGTCTGGCAGCTAACCTGAACCGCGTTATTCGCCAGCCCGGTATACCATGCGCCGTTTTCCTGTGTCTTAGTCAGTTTGTTGCCGCGAACAATCAGCAGCAGATCGTCATGAAGCAGAGTGACCAGCGACGCGAGTTGTTCGTTAATGGCGGCATTGGGGCCATTTTCAGGCAACTGCAAAAGCAGCGTTTGACGACTGGCAAACAGGCTCATCGCCTGGCAGAGTGAAAATATTTCTCCCCAGTCGGTGCTGGTGTCCAGAGTAAAAGCGTGGTGTTCTTCGAATCCTTGCGTTGCGGCAGCCAGACGGATGGCATCCTGGCTTTCCTGCAATAAGAGGGGATCGTTGCCCAGTAGTAAATACGCCGCGCGCAGCCCTTCATTGAGCTGTGCGCGGAGTTGTTCAGGGTACAACTTGAGCATCAGTTACCCAGCGTGGTGGAAACACGTGCTGGAGATGACGCAGGCGCTGCGGCTGGCGTCGCTGCTGGCTCGGCATCCGCACTGGAGGACCGAGTGTCGGCCAGATGTACGCTTGGCAGCTTACGAATCAACTGTTCTGCCGCTTTGTCGTACATCTCTTTGATGATCATGTCCTGCTCGTTATCCTTCGCCAGCGCAGCCTGAGAGTTATCAAAGAACGAACGATAAACTTTGGTGCTGATGGGGTAGATATCGTGTCCTGGAATCAGCACGGTAGCACTTACGGACATCACCATCTGGTACTCAGCCGTTTGACCGTTCTGGAATACCGACGCGGTATCCTTTGAGATACTCACTGCTCCCAGTCGTAAGGACGTCACATCTTTACGCATTGAACCGTCTTCAAGCAGCGTAACGCCGTTCAGACGCAACTGATTACGAACCGCGCGGCTTAACGGGCCGTTCGGATCGCCAGAGTTCAGGATCATGGTTTTCATTGAGGGGGGAACCTGCGTAGTACTACGCAGATGCCAACCGCACCCGGCGGTGACCAGCACCGCCAGAGATAACAACAATGTTGTCAGAAGTCGCACGCTTCCTCCCGCGCTTAGCCAACGACCAGATTGAGGAGTTTACCCGGTACATAAATCACTTTACGTACGGTAACGCCATCAAGATATTTTGCCACCAGGTGTTCCTGGCCTGCACGTTCACGAACCTGTTCTTCGGTGGCGTTTACCGGAACGGTGATTTTGCCACGTACTTTACCGTTAACCTGAACGACAACCAGCGTTGAGTCTTCAACCATAGCGCTTTCGTCAGCTACTGGCCACGGTGCGTTATCGATATCGCCTTCGCCTTTCAGCGCTTGCCACAGGGTGAAGCAAACGTGTGGGGTGAACGGGTTAAGCATACGCACAACAGCCAGCAACGCTTCCTGCATCAGGGCGCGGTCCTGCTCGTCTTCCTGTGGCGCTTTCGCCAGCTTGTTCATCAGCTCCATAATCGCCGCAATTGCGGTGTTAAAGGTCTGACGACGACCGATATCATCGGTGACTTTAGCGATAGTTTTGTGCACGTCGCGACGCAGCGCTTTTTGATCTTCGCTCAGAGCATCAACGTTCAGGGCAGCGACATCCCCTTTGGAAGTATGTTCGTAAACCAGTTTCCAGACACGTTTCAGGAAGCGGTTAGCCCCTTCAACGCCGGATTCCTGCCATTCCAGGGTCATGTCAGCCGGAGAGGCGAACATCATAAACAAACGCACGGTGTCTGCGCCGTAACGCTCAACCATCACCTGCGGGTCGATGCCGTTGTTTTTGGACTTGGACATCTTGCTCATGCCGGTATACACCAGTTCATGACCTTCGGCGTCCTTCGCCTTCACAATACGACCTTTTTCGTCGCGTTCAACGATGGCATCAACCGGAGAAACCCAGTTACGCTCGCCGTTGGCGCCGACGTAGTAGAACGCATCTGCCAGCACCATGCCCTGACACAGCAGCTGTTTAGCCGGCTCGTCAGAGTTGACCATGCCCGCGTCGCGCATCAGTTTGTGGAAGAAGCGGAAGTAGAGCAGGTGCATGATGGCGTGTTCGATACCGCCAATGTAGATATCCACCGGCAGCCAGTAGTTAGCGGCTTCTGGATCCAGCATGCCTTCGTTGTACTGCGGGCAGGTATAACGCGCGTAGTACCAGGAGGATTCCATAAAGGTATCGAAGGTGTCGGTCTCACGCAGCGCAGGCATGCCGTTAATGGTGGTTTTCGCCCACTCAGGATCGGCTTTGATCGGGCTGGTGATGCCGTCCATGACCACGTCTTCCGGCAGAATAACCGGCAGTTGATCTTCTGGTGTTGGCAGCACGGTACCGTCTTCCAGCGTCACCATCGGAATCGGCGCGCCCCAGTAACGCTGACGGGAAACGCCCCAGTCGCGCAGACGATAGTTAACTTTACGCTCACCCACGCCTTTAGCGACCAGCTTGTCAGCAATGGCGTTGAAGGCAGCTTCGAAGTCGAGGCCGTCAAACTCACCGGAGTTAAACAGTACGCCTTTTTCAGTCAGTGCCTGTTCCGACAGATCCGGCTCTGCACCTTCGGCGGTCAGAATGACCGGCTTGATGGTCAGGCCATATTTGGTGGCAAATTCGTAGTCGCGCTGATCGTGACCCGGAACGGCCATCACTGCGCCTGTACCATATTCCATCAGGACAAAGTTTGCCGCCCAAACCGGGATCTCTTCGCCAGTCAGCGGGTGAACCGCTTTAAAGCCAGTGTCGACGCCTTTCTTCTCCATGGTCGCCATTTCGGCTTCAGCAACCTTGGTGTTGCGGCATTCGTCAATGAAGGCGGCCAGTTCAGGGTTGTTCGCGGCGGCTTTCTGCGCCAGCGGGTGACCAGCGGCAACGGCCAGGTAGGTCGCACCCATAAAGGTATCCGGGCGGGTGGTATAGACGGTCAGCGTGTTGTCGTAACCGTTCACGTCGAAGGTGATTTCCACACCTTCCGAACGACCGATCCAGTTGCGCTGCATGGTCTTAACGGTGTCCGGCCAGTGATCCAGGTTATCCAGATCGCGCAGCAGTTCGTCAGCGTAAGCGGTGATTTTAATGAACCACTGCGGGATCTCTTTGCGCTCAACTTTGGTATCGCAACGCCAGCAGCAGCCGTCGATAACCTGCTCGTTGGCGAGAACGGTCTGATCGTTCGGGCACCAGTTGACCGCAGAGGTTTTCTTGTACACCAGGCCTTTTTTGTACAGCTCGGTGAAGAATTTCTGTTCCCAACGGTAGTATTCCGGGGTGCAGGTCGCCAGCTCGCGGCTCCAGTCATAACCAAAGCCCAGCATTTTGAGTTGGTTTTTCATGTAGGCGATGTTGTCGTACGTCCACGGTGCCGGTGCGGTGTTGTTTTTAACCGCAGCGCCTTCCGCAGGCAGACCGAACGCATCCCAGCCAATAGGCTGCAGTACGTTTTTGCCCAGCATACGCTGGTAGCGGGCGATCACGTCACCGATGGTGTAGTTACGTACGTGGCCCATGTGTAGTCGACCAGAAGGATAGGGAAGCATAGACAGGCAGTAATACTTCTCTTTGCTCTCGTCTTCGGTCACTTCAAATGTGCGCTTCTCATCCCAGTGAAGCTGTACTTTGGATTCTATCTCTTCCGGGCGGTATTGCTCTTGCATGGCAGCCAGTGGTCCTGTTTTCAATACAGCTACAAACGTAGCTCTAGATGTGGTGTTTCAGATCCGCATAGCATAGCCCAAACGCCCGCGCCAAAACAGCCTTTCGCGCATTCAGCGTTGAATTCCCGCAAGGATAATTCTTGCACGAATTTACACACTCTGTGGACAGTCTTGCAAAGCGTAGCGTAAATAACGTCTATTATTATAGACAGTTAACGACCCAGGAGGTGAAGTGATGAACAAGGTTGCTCAATATTACCGCGAACTGGTGGCTTCACTGAGCGAACGCCTGCGTAACGGCGAACGCGATATTGATGCGCTGGTGGAGCAGGCGCGTCAGCGAGTTATGCAGACCGGGGAGTTAACGCGAACCGAGGTGGAAGAGGTCACCCGGGCCGTCAGACGTGACCTGGAAGAGTTTGCGTTGAGTTATGAAGAGAGTCTCGATGAGGAGACTGACAGCGTCTTTATGCGGGTTATCAAAGAGAGTATCTGGCAAGAACTGGCTGATATTACCGATAAAACGCAGCTCGAATGGCGCGAAGTCTTTCAGGATCTCAGCCATCATGGGGTTTATCACAGCGGCGAGGTGGTCGGCCTGGGCAATCTGGTCTGCGAGAAGTGCCACTTCCATTTAGCGGTATACACCCCGGATGTGCTGCCGCTGTGCCCGAAATGCGGGCACGATCAGTTCCAGCGCAGGCCGTTTGAGCCTTAATGATTAGACGTGCCAAACGTCATTTGTAGGCCTGATAAGATGTGTCAGCATCGCCATCAGGCAATATGCCGGATGGTGGCGCAAGCGCCTTATCCGGCCTACATTTTTACGCGTAATATCTTAAACGTTCTGCCAGCAGATCGACAAACCCCTGGCGATCCACGTCCACCATCACGGTGGCGTTTGGCTTATTGCCGCTCAGGAAGTAATAATCCACCACAGTCATCCCCTGGGTGTATTTGCCCTGGGTTTCCACGCCGACCCAGCGCTCGACGGTGGTAAACAGTTCAGGTTTCAGCAGCCAGGCAATGGTACATGGGTCGTGCAGCGGCGCGCCGATGAATCCCCATTTTTCGTCTTTATGATATTCAAAGAAAAAGTCGAGTAGTTCTGCCACGATCGTCGAAACAGGGTTGCCGATAGCGCGGAATCGCTCGGTATCTTCACGATGTATTTGCGCTTTATGCGTGACGTCCAGCCCGGCCATTACCACTGGGATACCCGACTGGAATACGATCTCAGCGGCTTCAGGATCAACATAGATATTGAATTCCGCCGCGGGCGTCCAGTTCCCGAGGCCCATCGCGCCCCCCATAATCACGATACGGGCGATTTTGGCGTGCAATTCCGGGTGGCTGTTCAGAAGCAATGCGACGTTAGTTTGCGGCCCGGTGGAGACAATGGTCACCGGTTCCGGGCTGTCCCGCAGGGTTTTTGCCATCAGTTCCACGGCGGTACAGTCCAGAGGAGCGAAAGCGGGTTCCGGCAATGCCGGGCCATCCAGCCCACTCTCACCGTGGACGTTATCGGCAATAATCAGATCGCGCATCAGCGGTTTTACGGCTCCGCCGGCTACGGGGATATCCGTACGGTTGAGTAACGTTAACATGCGTAATACGTTACGCAGCGTTTTGTCGGGCGTCTGGTTGCCGGCAGAAGAGGTGATTGCTTTCACATTCAGTTCAGGTGAGGCGAGGGCGAGAACAATTGCGATAGCGTCGTCATGACCTGGATCGCAATCAAACAGAATAGGAAGTGCCATTGTTGCTCCTTGTAAGTGGGACTTTGTGACAAGGGTAACGCTGGGCTGTACCTGTTTCGAGAAGTGAAGAGATAAAGCGTGAGGTGGCGCGCACATAGCGGTGCGCGCCAGCAAGATTAGTGCAGGATTTTCGCGAGGAAGTCTTTGGCGCGGTCCGATTTCGGATTGGCGAAGAACTCTTCTTTCGGTGAGTCTTCAACAATTTTCCCTTCATCCATGAAGATCACCCGGTTCGCCACTTTCCGCGCAAAGCCCATTTCGTGGGTCACCACCATCATGGTCATTCCTTCATTGGCCAGTTCAACCATGACGTCCAGTACTTCGTTGATCATTTCAGGATCAAGCGCAGATGTCGGTTCGTCAAACAGCATGGCGATAGGATCCATGCACAGTGCCCGGGCGATGGCGACACGCTGTTGCTGTCCCCCGGAGAGCTGAGCCGGAAACTTCTCGGCATGGGCCGCCAGACCGACACGCTCCAGCAGCTTCTGCGCTTTTGCGCGGGCAGGCGCTTTATCGCGTTTCAGCACTTTGACCTGGGCCAGAGTCAGGTTTTCAATGATCGACAGATGTGGAAATAGTTCAAAGTGCTGGAACACCATGCCCACACGGGAACGAAGTTTGGCCAGATCGGTTTTTTTGTCGTTCACCACGGTGCCATCAACCGTGATGATGCCCTGTTGTACCGGCTCCAGACCGTTTACCGTTTTGATAAGCGTGGATTTACCGGAACCTGAAGGGCCGCAGACCACGACCACTTCACCTTTTTTCACTTCCGTAGAGCAGTCGGTCAGCACCTGAAAGTGACCATACCATTTAGAAACATTTTTCAGGGTAATCATTAAACTGTCCTTTTCTTCAAATAGCTGACCAACAACGATGCGCTCAGACTGAATACAAAATAAACGGCGCCAGCAAACAGGATCATTTCAACCTGCGTGCCGTCACGCTCGCCAATGGTGGAGGCGGTACGGAAGAAATCTGCCAGACTTAATACATAGACCAGCGAGGTATCCTGGAAGAGTACGATACCCTGGGTAAGCAGCAGCGGCACCATCGCGCGGAAGGCCTGCGGCAGAATAATGAGCTTCATCGACTGCCAGTGGGTCATCCCCAGCGCCAGCGCGGCGCTGGACTGCCCACGAGAAATACTCTGGATCCCAGCCCGGATAATCTCTGAGTAGTACGCGGCTTCAAACATCGAAAATGCGACCATCGCCGAGATCAGGCGAATATCGGTTTTTGGCGACAGACCCAATACGTTTTGCAGGAAGCCGGGCACAATCAGGTAGAACCACAGCAGTACCATCACCAGTGGAATAGAACGGAATACGTTGACGTAGCCTTTCGCAAACCAGGCTATCGGCGCGAAGCTGGACAGACGCATGACGGCCAGGATAGTTCCCCATACGATACCAATGACGACCGCCGTGACAGTGATTTTCAGCGTGATGATCAGCCCGTCCAGCAGGTACGGCAGGGAAGGGACAATAGAACTCCAGTCAAATTCGTACATTATTTGCCTCCCATATTGCCCGGCAGGCGGATCTTGCGTTCGACGAGATTCATCACCAGCATGATGACTGCGTTAATCAGCACGTAGGCCAGGGTAATAGCCGTAAACGATTCCCAAGCGTGGGCGGAGTAATCCAGCAGCTTACCTGCCTGAGCAGCCATATCGACCAGGCCGATGGTGGAGGCGATCGCGGAGTTCTTCACCAGGTTCATCATCTCTGAGGTCATTGGCGGAACAATCACGCGGTAAGCGTTTGGCAGCAGAACATAACGATAAGCCTGAGGCAACGTCAGCCCCATTGCCAGAGCTGCGTTTTTCTGCCCACGAGGCAGAGACTGAATAGCAGCGCGAACCTGCTCGCAGACGCGCGCGGCGGTAAACAGCCCCAGACAAAGCATGGATGAAAGGAAGAACTGAATATTGGGATCCAGTTCCGACTTAAACCACATACCAATGTTTTCCGGTAACAGTTCAGGAATGACCAGATACCAGGTGAAAAATTGGACAATGAGCGGAACGTTACGAAACAGCTCAACGTACAGCGTGCCGATCCCGGCGAGGAAGCGGTTGGGGACTGTGCGTAAAATGCCGAATAAAGAACCGATGAGGAAAGCGATAATCCAGGCCGTAATGGATAACGCGACCGTGACCTGGAAACCACTCCAGAGCCAGCCGAGATAGGTGGTGTTGCCGAACGGGGCTTGTTGTAAAAAAATGCCCCAGTTCCAGTCTATAGACATAAATCTACTCCAGAAAAAAAAGGGTAGCAGCGCTACCCTCGAAGATTGTTATTCGGCGTTTTGCGGTTTTCAGGCCTGATGGGGAACGACCATCAGGCTTATAGTCTGTCCGTGCCGGGTAACAATCGAGAGGGAGGGGAAGCCTCCCATTTATTTTAGTTAGTTAAGCGCTTTATCATTCGGTTCTTTGAACAGGGCTTTCATCTCGTCTGACAGTTCGAAATTCATGTTCAGGTTCTTCGGTGGAATTGGGTTTTTAAACCACTTATCAAACCATTTTTCCGCTTCGCCTGAGGTCTGCGCCTTGGCGATAGTGTCGTCCATCAGCTTTTTGAACTCAGGGTCATCTTTGCGCAGCATGCAGCCGTAGGCTTCCTGAGACTGTGGCTTGCCGACGATCTCCCAGTTGTCTGGTTTCTTCGCCTTCGCGCGTTCGCCAGCCAGCAGGGCGTCATCCATCATAAAGGCAACGGCGCGGCCGCTTTCCAGAGTACGGAAAGAGTCACCATGGTCCTTCGCGCTGATGATGCGCATATCCATTTTTTGTTCTTCGTTCAGCTTGTGCAGCAGCACTTCCGAGGTGGTACCCGAAGTCACGACCACGGCCTTGCCTTTCAGGTCAGCGAAATCTTTAACATCACCGCCTTTTTTCGCCAGCAGACGGGTGCCAACAACGAAAATAGTGTCAGAGAATGCCGCTTGTTTTTGACGCTCGACGTTATTGGTGGTGGAGCCACATTCAAAGTCGAAGGTACCGTTTTGCAGCAGCGGGATACGGTTCTGTGAGGTGATCGGGATCAGTTTTACCTGTAGGTCAGGCTTGTTGAGTTTTTTCTTCACGGCTTCAACGATGGCGTTGGAGTAATCCTGTGAATAACCGACCACTTTTTGCTGATTATCGTAGTAAGAAAACGGTACCGATGATTCACGGTGGCCGACAACGATAACGCCATTTTTGGCGATCTTGTCCAGCGTGCTGCCTGCCGCTGGTGCTGCGTCTTCTGCGTGCGCCAGACCGGCGGACATTCCCATGACCAGCATGGCAGTGGCGAGCTTACGTAATTGCATATCCAACTCCTTTATCGTCTGCGCCAGGGACGCATTGATACCCATTGTGATGTTGTTATTGTTTGCTACTTAAACGTGCAGTCTTGTATATGTTTGTTAACATTTAGTTTGGATGAATGTAAAGAATTTGCTGTGTTATTGTTTATTTTTGCGAAGTGCGCCGCACCATTTGGGGGCAAAAATATCTTGTTGCACTTTTCAGGTGCTACCAAAGCTCAACTTTGGTGCGACCAGGTTGCACATTCAGCCAAAACGGCGTTTGCCTTGTATAACAAAGCAATAGGCGTGCCAGAATGGGCAAGGTAGGGAGTTTTGTCGGCCGGATAAACACATCGTTATCCGGCCCGGGGAAGGAAGGTTATTTACGACGCTGGCGCAGGCTCATTACCAGCGCGCCAAAGCCAAACAGCGCGGTAAGCAGCCATAGCGGCCAGTTACCGGTACGGGCATACGGGGTTAAGCCCGTGGTTGGCGTCACGCTGGTGGTCAGAACCTGGCGGGTAAACTGCGGGATCATCGCCTGAATCTCACCCTGTGGACCAATCACCGCCGTAATACCGTTGTTGGTGCTACGCAGCAGCGGGCGCGCCAGTTCCAGGGAACGCATACGCGCCATCTGGAAGTGCTGCCACGGGCCGATAGACTTACCAAACCACGCATCGTTAGAGATGGTGAGCAGATAGTCCGTATCCGGGCGGAAGTTATCACGAACCTGTTCGCCAAGAATGATTTCGTAGCAGATAGCTGCGGTCAGCTTAAAGCCATGCGCATGCAGCTGTGGCTGCACATACGGTCCGCGGCTGAACGACGACATAGGCAGGTCAAAGAACGGCGCTAACGGGCGCAGGATCGATTCCAGCGGAACAAACTCGCCAAACGGTACCAGATGGTTTTTGTTGTAGCGGTTGCTGGAGTCGTAGCTGTACGGACTGTCTTTACCCAACGTGATGATGGTGTTGTAGGTGTCGTAACGGTTCTGCTTATTCAGCCGCGCGTCTACGATACCGGTAATCAACGTGCTGTTTTTCGATTTCAGCAGGTCATTCATCATGCTCAAAAAACGCTGCTGGTTAATTTCCAGGTCCGGGATAGCGGACTCCGGCCAGATGATCAGCTGTGATTTGCCCATTTCAGGCTGGGTGGCGTCGAGATAAATTTTCAGCGTATTAAGTAGCTGACCCTCATCCCATTTGAGTGACTGTGGAATGTCACCTTGTACCATCGAAACCTGAGTCGTTTTTTCCGGCTCAAGCGTATACCACTGGATGTAGCGCAGCGGGAAGGGCAGAGCGAAAAGCACCACGCCTGCAACCAGCGGTTTCCAGTTACGCTGTACGATAGCCAGCGCCAGCAGGCCGCTGACCATCATCAGCAGGAAGTTAATCGCTTCAACGCCCATCACCGGCGCCAGCCCTTTTAGCGGGCCGTCAATCTGGCTGTAGCCGAACTGCAGCCACGGAAAGCCGGTCAGCACCCAGCCCCGCAGGAACTCGGTTATCTGCCAGACAACCGGCGCGGCAATGGCGACGCGTAGCCAGGTTGTTTTCGGCCACAGGCGTGACAACACGCCAGCAAACAGACCGGTATAGAGTGAAAGGTAGGCGGCAAGCAGTACCACAAGGAAAACGTTAACCGGACCTGGCATACCGCCAAACTGCGCGATGCTGACGTAGACCCAGTTAATGCCGGAACCAAACAACCCCAGGCCCCAGAAGTAGCCGATAGCGGCTGACTGAAGTGGACGGCGGTTGAGGGTGAGAGCCTGCAGGCCCATCAGCGATACGATCGCCGCAGGCCAGATGTCATACGGAGAGAAAGCCGGCGTCCCGCAGGCACCGAATAATAACGCCAGCAGCAGGCGAATGCGCTGGCGTTCAATTAGTGAGGCAAATGCCATGTAGTCTAAGATCCAGTTTCGGGTTTATTCGTCCAGTTTGGGCTGGGGTGAGTCGTCCGGAATTCTGACATGAACCTGAATAATACGACGGCTGTCGGCCATTGCCACTTTGAACTGGTAACCATCAATGTCGATAGTCTCCCCACGAGCGGGCAGATGACCAAAGGCCTGCATGACCAGACCGCCAATGGTATCGACTTCTTCGTCGCTAAAGTGGGTGCCAAAGGCTTCGTTGAAGTCCTCAATTGGCGCCAGCGCGCGAATGGTCCAGGTGTGGCGACTGAGCTGACGGAAGTCGATATCATCTTCTTCGTCGTACTCATCTTCGATTTCACCAACGATCAGTTCAAGGATGTCCTCAATGGTCACCAGACCAGAGACACCACCGAATTCGTCGATGACGATAGCCATATGATAACGCTGGGAGCGGAACTCTTTCAGCATGCGGTCAACCCGCTTGCTTTCAGGGACGACAACCGCCTGGCGTAACACTTTCTCCATGCTGAAAGCTTCGGCATCGCTGCGCATAAACGGCAGCAGATCTTTGGCCATCAGAATCCCTTCAATGTGATCTTTGTCTTCGCTGATCACCGGGAAACGCGAGTGGGCTGACTCGATAATGACATCGAGGCATTCATCCAGGGTTTGGTTGCGTTTCAGGGTAATCATTTGCGAGCGAGGGATCATGATGTCGCGCACGCGTTGGTCCGCAATGTCCATCACCCCTTCGAGCATATCGCGCGTATCTTCATCGATAAGGTCGTTTTGCCCGGAATCACGGATCAGCTCCAACAGTTCGTCGCGGTTTTTCGGTTCACCGTGGAAAAGTTGGCTCAGTAACAGGGAAAAAAATCCCTTTTTGCTGGTTAAGGTGTCACTACTGTGTGAATTGTCGTCGCTCATGGCGTCGTATGGGTTCTCATGTTAGTTAATAGGTCGCTCAATGCGCGTAAACTCAGCGCATGGCTTCATGGGAAGCCCGGGCAGATGCCCGACGGCTTATTCCTTCTCGGCAATGTACGGATCCTCATAGCCCAGAGCAAGCATAATCTCTGTTTCGAGGGATTCCATTTCTTCCGCTTCATCATCTTCGATATGGTCGTAGCCGAGTAAATGCAGGCTACCGTGCACCACCATGTGCGCCCAGTGGGCTTCAAGCGGCTTACCTTGCTCCTGAGCTTCTTTCTCAACCACCTGACGGCAGATGATCAGATCGCCCAGCAGCGGCATCTCAATGCCCGGCGGAGCTTCAAACGGGAAAGAGAGCACGTTGGTTGATTTATCTTTTCCGCGATAGGTCAGGTTCAGCTCGTGGCTTTCCGCGTCATCGACCAGGCGAATCGTCACTTCAGACTCTTCCTGAAACTGCGGGATTACCGCATCCAGCCAGCCCTGAAACTGACTTTCTGTGGGTAAACCGGTTTCGTCTTCACATGCCAGCTGTAAATCGAGAATAACCTGACTCATTTTTGCTCCTGCTCCTGAGCTTCGCGCTTGCGTTCCGCTGCCAGCTCGGCTTTACGTTTCTGTTCTGCTTCTTCCCAGGCTTCATACGCCGTGACGATACGGGCGACTACCGGGTGGCGAACCACGTCTTCGCTATGGAAGAAATTAAAACTAATCTCGTCGACTTCAGCCAGCACTTCAATGGCATGACGCAGACCGGATTTGGTGCTACGCGGCAGGTCAATCTGAGTGATATCGCCGGTGATGACCGCTTTGGAGTTAAAGCCGATACGGGTCAGGAACATTTTCATCTGTTCGATGGTGGTGTTCTGGCTTTCATCAAGAATGATGAACGCATCGTTCAAGGTACGACCGCGCATATAGGCCAACGGCGCCACCTCAATGACGTTACGCTCAATCAGTTTTTCGACCTTCTCAAAACCGAGCATTTCGAATAGCGCGTCATACAGCGGACGTAAATACGGATCGACTTTCTGGCTGAGATCTCCCGGCAGGAAACCGAGTTTTTCACCCGCTTCTACTGCCGGACGGGTCAGCAGAATTCGACGGACCTCCTGGCGCTCAAGTGCATCGACCGCGGCGGCAACCGCAAGATACGTTTTACCCGTACCCGCAGGGCCAACGCCGAAGGTGATGTCGTGATCGAGGATGTTGGCGATGTACTGCGCCTGGTTTGGCGTACGCGGTTTAATCACTCCGCGTTTGGTTTTGATATTCACCGCTTTGCCAAATTCCGGCACGCTGTCCGCGCTTTGCTCAAGCACTCGCGCTTCTTTAATCGCCAGATGAATTTGCTCAGGTTCAATGTCCTGGGTCTGACCGCGCATTGGGGCGGTATCGACATACAGGCTGCGTAAAATATCAGCCGCAGCGGTGACGCAAATTGGGCGACCGGTCAGCTTAAAGTGGTTATCCCGACGGTTAATTTCGATGCCGAGACGACGTTCCAACTGTTTGATGTTGTCATCAAATGGACCGCAAAGGCTCAACAGGCGGGCGTTGTCTGCGGGTTCAAGGGTGATTTCGCGAGTGTCTATGTTCAAACTGTTCCTCTTTAGCATGTCTCGCCGGACGCTGAACATTTACCGGCATCTAAGGAAATTATTCACGCCATAGGGAAAAGGCGCAAGCATTGCAATAAATATGGGGATTGCAGGAGGAAATACAAGGCCCGCCAGAGCTGACGGGCCAGAAGATTAAGGCTGGTAAATACCTACACCCAGATCGTTTTCTTTGCGGGTACGCGCAATGACCGACTCAGGGGATTCTGCGATGCGCAGACCCATTTCGTCTTCGGTGCGAACCACTTTACCGCGCAGGGAGTTTGTCCAGACATCGGTAATTTCAACATCCACAAACTTACCGACCATTTCCGGTGTGCCTTCAAAGTTCACGACACGGTTGTTTTCGGTACGGCCTGACAGCTCCATAATGCTTTTGCGCGACGTACCTTCAACCAAAATGCGCTGGATTGTGCCGACCATACGACGGCTCCAGGCCATGGCCTGCTGGTTGATACGCTCCTGCAGGATATACAGACGCTGTTTTTTCTCTTCTTCCGGTACGTCGTCAACCATATCGGCGGCCGGGGTGCCAGGACGCGCAGAGAAGATAAAGCTGTAGCTCATGTCAAAATTCACGTCTGCAATCAGCTTCATGGTCTGCTCGAAATCCTGTGTGGTTTCGCCTGGGAAGCCAACGATGAAATCCGAGCTAATCTGAATGTCCGGACGCGCTGCGCGCAGTTTGCGGATAATCGCTTTGTATTCCAGCGCGGTATGGGTGCGCCCCATCAGATTCAGTACGCGATCTGAACCGCTCTGTACCGGCAGATGCAGGAAGCTCACCAGCTCCGGCGTGTCGCGATAAACTTCAACGATATCATCGGTGAATTCGATCGGATGGCTGGTGGTGAAGCGGATGCGGTCAATGCCGTCGATCGCCGCCACCAGACGCAGCAGGTCAGCAAAGGATCCTGTTGTGCCGTCATAGTTCTCACCGCGCCAGGCGTTGACGTTTTGCCCCAGCAGGTTCACTTCACGCACGCCTTGCGCCGCAAGCTGAGCGATTTCGAACAGGATGTCATCCGCCGGGCGGCTGACTTCCTCACCGCGAGTGTAGGGCACCACGCAGTAGGTACAATATTTATTACAGCCTTCCATGATGGACACAAACGCGCTTGGACCTTCAGCACGCGGTTCCGGCAGGCGGTCAAACTTTTCTATCTCCGGGAAACTGATATCAACTACCGGGCTACGGCTAGTGCTTCCACGTACTTTGTTGATCATTTCCGGCAGGCGATGCAGAGTCTGCGGCCCAAAAATAATATCGACGTAGTGGGCGCGCTGGCGAATATGGTCGCCTTCTTGTGACGCGACACAGCCACCGACACCGATGATGAGATTGGGGTTTTTCTCTTTTAACAGCTTCCAGCGGCCCAACTGATGGAAAACTTTTTCCTGAGCCTTCTCACGGATTGAGCAGGTATTCAGCAGCAGCACATCCGCTTCTTCCGCCACGTCGGTCAGTTGATACCCATGAGTGGCATCCAGCAGATCGGCCATCTTCGATGAATCGTATTCGTTCATCTGACAGCCCCAGGTTTTAATATGGAGTTTTTTGGTCATCGACTTGCTCTTGCGAAATTGTGGCTGAAATGCAGGGCGCATAGTGTACTGCTTTGGCGCGGTTGTGACCAGTATGACGGATGTCAGCCTCAAGGGGTAAAAAATCCTGTAAACTTACACAATACATGTAACAGGATGATTGACCACATGACAAATCAACCAACGGAAATTGCCATTGTCGGCGGGGGGATGGTCGGCGGCGCGCTGGCGCTTGGACTGGCGCAGCATGGATTTACGGTAACGGTCATTGAACATGCCGTTCCCGCGCCGTTTGTGGCTGATGGACAGCCCGATGTCAGAATTTCCGCCATTAGCTCCGCCTCAGTGTCGTTGCTGAAAGGACTGGGGGTCTGGGATACGGTTCAGGGTATGCGCAGTCATCCTTACCGTCGTCTGGAAACGTGGGAATGGGAAAATGCCCATGTCATGTTTGATGCCGCCGAGCTTAAGTTACCTTTGCTGGGCTATATGGTGGAAAACACGGTTCTGCAACAGGCGCTCTGGCAGGCGCTGGAAGCCCACCCCAAAGTCACGCTGCGCGTACCGGCGTCATTGATCTCTCTGCATCAACATCACGATCGGCATGAGCTTGAACTGGCTGGCGGTGAGAAAATCAGCGCGAAGCTGGTGATCGGCGCGGATGGCGCAAATTCTCAGGTGCGGAAAATGGCCGGGATTGGTATTCATGCCTGGCAATACGCGCAGTCCTGTATGTTGATCACCGTACAATGCGATAACGCGCCCGGCGATAGCACCTGGCAACAATTCACGCCTGACGGTCCACGCGCGTTTTTACCGCTGTTTGATAACTGGGCCTCGCTGGTGTGGTATGACTCACCGGCGCGTATCCGACAGTTGCAAGGTCTGAATATGTCGCAACTGCAGGCGGAGATCGCCAAACACTTCCCGTCACGACTCGGCAACGTTACGCCTGTGGCGGCGGGGGCATTCCCGCTTACGCGTCGTCACGCGCTGCAATATGTCCAGCCAGGGCTGGCGTTGGTGGGGGATGCCGCGCATACCATTCATCCGCTGGCAGGGCAGGGCGTAAATCTCGGGTTCCGTGATGTGGATGCGCTGATTGACGTGCTGGTTAATGCGCGCAGCTACGGTGAATCCTGGGCCAGCCAGCCGGTGCTGAAGCGCTATCAGAACCGTCGTATGACTGATAATTTCATTATGCAGAGCGGGATGGATCTGTTCTACGCCGGATTCAGCAACAATCTACAGCCACTGCGTATCATGCGTAATCTCGGATTAATGGCCGCAGAGCGCGCAGGCGTACTGAAGCGTCAGGCGTTGAAGTATGCGTTAGGATTGTAATTCAGGCAGGCCTACGGGGAAAATACGTAGGCCTGATAAGCGGAGCGCCATCAGGCGATAAATGCAGAAAAGCAAAAAGCTCGCAGAAGCGAGCTTTTTTAATATGGCTGGGGTACGAGGATTCGAACCTCGGAATGCTGGTATCAGAAACCAGAGCCTTACCGCTTGGCGATACCCCAACGGGCGCACCCACAATGTGGACGACTTTTGAAATTGGCTGGGGTACGAGGATTCGAACCTCGGAATGCCGGAATCAGAATCCGGTGCCTTACCGCTTGGCGATACCCCAACAATATTTTGGCGTTACCGAACGAGTCGATACGTCCTTAATATGGTGGCTACGACGGGATTCGAACCTGTGACCCCATCATTATGAGTGATGTGCTCTAACCAGCTGAGCTACGTAGCCATATATTACTTATTCTTCGATGGCTGGGGTACCTGGATTCGAACCAGGGAATGCCGGTATCAAAAACCGGTGCCTTACCGCTTGGCGATACCCCAATGACCGTTGCGGTGAACCGCTATATCGAAGAAAAAAATGGCTGGGGTACCTGGATTCGAACCAGGGAATGCCGGTATCAAAAACCGGTGCCTTACCGCTTGGCGATACCCCATCCGTGCAACGCTTACGGGTGAATGGTGCGGGAGGCGAGACTTGAACTCGCACACCTTGCGGCGCCAGAACCTAAATCTGGTGCGTCTACCAATTTCGCCACTCCCGCAAAAAAGATGGTGGCTACGACGGGATTCGAACCTGTGACCCCATCATTATGAGTGATGTGCTCTAACCAGCTGAGCTACGTAGCCATCTTTTTTTCGCGTAACCTTATCGGCGTTGCGGGGCGCATTATGCGTATTGAGCCTTGAAGCGTCAACCCCTTTTTCATTGAAAATAGCTGGAATGTGACTGTTTGGTTAGGTTGCGAACAGCATGGCGCAATATTCGGCAATTATTAGTTATTAATTGTTTTTTTGCACAGAAAAAGACATAAAAAAAGAGCCCCGCAGGGCCCTTTTCTAAGGATTAACTTATTTATAAGCGGACTGATGTACGCCAACTGCACGGCCAGAGGGATCGTTCATGGTTTTAAACGCTTCATCCCATTCAATCGCTTTGGCAGAAGAACAGGCTACTGATGGCCCGCCAGGCACACATTCCGCCGCGCTGGCAACCGGGAACAATTCTTCAAAAATCTCACGGTACAAATACGCTTCTTTAGACGATGGCGTGTTGTAAGGGAAACGGAAGCTGGCGGTTTCCAGTTGTTGGTCAGAAACTTGCTCAGCAGCCACCTCTTTCAAGGTATCAATCCAGCTGTAACCGACACCATCAGAGAACTGCTCTTTCTGACGCCATGCGACGCTGGCAGGCAGGTAAGATTCAAAACATTCGCGCAGCACATGTTTTTCCATTTTGCCGTTGCCGCACATTTTATCCTGCGGGTTGATGCGCATTGCCACATCAAGGAATTTCTTATCCAGGAAGGGCACGCGAGCTTCCACACCCCAGGCAGACATCGCTTTGTTGGCGCGGGCGCAGTCGAACATATGCAGCGCCTGCAGCTTACGCACGGTTTCTTCATGCAGCTCTTTCGCGTCTGGCGCTTTGTGGAAATAGAGATAGCCGCCGAATACTTCGTCAGAGCCTTCACCCGACAGCACCATTTTAATGCCCATCGCTTTAATTTTACGCGACATTAAGTACATTGGCGTCGATGCGCGGATCGTTGTGACATCGTAAGTTTCGATGTGATAAATCACGTCACGGATAGCATCCAGACCTTCCTGCACGGTGAAGTGGATCTCATGGTGCACGGTCCCCAGATGGTTCGCTACCTCTTGCGCGGCTTTCAGATCCGGTGCGCCTTCCAGTCCGACGGCGAAGGAGTGTAACTGTGGCCACCAGGCTTCGCTACGTTCCTGATCTTCAACACGGCGCGCCGCGTATTTTTTCGTAATCGCGGAAATGACGGATGAATCCAGACCACCGGACAGCAGCACACCATAAGGAACATCTGACATCAGGTGGCTTTTCACTGCATCTTCCAGCGCCTGACGCAGCTCGTTTTTATCGGTCACGTTGTCTTTGACCGCATCGTATTCAAACCAGTCGCGCTGATAGTACTGACGAATTTCGCCGTCCTTACTCCACAAATAGCTACCGGCCGGGAATTCTTTGATCGTGCGGCATACCGGAACCAGGGCTTTCATTTCAGACGCGACGTAGAAGTTACCGTGTTCGTCGTAACCCATATACAGAGGGATGATCCCGATATGATCGCGACCAATCAGATAAGCGTCCTGTTCGCTGTCGTACAGGGCAAAAGCAAACATGCCTTGCAGGTCATCCAGGAACTCTGGGCCTTTTTCCTGATACAGCGCGAGGATAACTTCGCAGTCTGAACCCGTCTGGAACTGATAGCGATCGCCATATTCCGCTCGCAGCGCCTGATGGTTATAAATTTCACCGTTAACAGCCAGGATATGCGTTTTTTTCACGTTATACAGCGGCTGAGCGCCGGCATTGACGTCGACGATGGACAGACGTTCGTGCGCCAGAATGGCGTTATCACTGGCGTAAATACCTGACCAATCCGGGCCGCGATGGCGCATCAGACGAGACAATTCCAGGGCTTTTTTACGCAGTTCAACTGCGTCAGTTTTAATATCGAATACGCCAAAAATAGAACACATAACCTTCTCCGTTAACCTGTTGCGTAATGCTTTTTATGTTTGCTTGATAAAGAAAATGCCGCAAAGCGGGAGAGGGCGCAAGCGAATTACGGTGCGGAAAATAAAAAACGCAATGGTCATTGCTGATTGATGAAAAAAGATTATGTAATGAGCGCTATTATTAATGAATCAACAGTGAAGTGGTGATTTTATTGAATGGATGTATTTTTCAGGCCGGATAACTTGCAGATGTTGTTATCCGGCTAAAGAGATTAAATGACGTCTATTTCAGCAACGGACGGGTAAATCCAGCTCGGTCTGAACGGCATGCTGTCGATGTCGTCAAGCGTTGAGACGCCAGACAATACCAGAATGGTTTCCAGACCGGCCTGGAATCCTGCCAGAATATCGGTACGCAGGTTATCGCCAACGATAACGGTCTCTTCCGAGTGCGCCTGCATTTTGTTGAGCGCCGCGCGAATAATCCACGGGCTGGGTTTACCGACATAAAACGGCTTACGACCAGAGATTTTCTCGATACCGGCGCACAGTGCACCGCAGGCGGGATAAAAGCCGCGGCCGTGAGTATCCGGGTTTGTGGCGATGAAACGCGCGCCGTTAGCGACAAAATATGCCGCTTTATGCATCATGTCCCAGTTGTAGGAGCGCGTCTCGCCAACAATCACAAAATCGGGGTTCACGTCGGTAATGGTAAACCCGGCTTTATATAGCTCATGAATTAATGCGCCTTCACCTACCACGTAGGCCTTTTTCCCTTCCTGACGACGAAGGAAATCAGCGGTAGCCATGGCGGAAGTATAAAAGACGCTATCGGGGACATTCACACCCGCGGTGGCGAAGCGGTTTGCCAGATCTTGCCCGGTCTGTGAAGGATAGTTAGTCAGCAGAACTAACGGCAGGCCTTTTTCCAGGATCCCGGTCAGAAATTCTGCCGCACCCGGTACGGCAACATTGTCGTGCATCAGCACGCCGTCGATATCACAAATTACATTCTTAATGGTCATGAACAACCCAGGGAATTCGTTATGAGTATGAAAATAATCCACTACTATATGAGAGCATTAGTTTTCCAGCAAACGTTGCAGCAATGTCCCGTTGAGCATCGCACGCTTCACCAGCGCAAAGGCGCCAATGGCGGAACGGTGATCCAGCGTGGAACGCACCACCGGTAAATTGTGACGAAACGCTTTCAACGCCTGCGTGTTGATACAGCTTTCTATTGCAGGCAGCAGCACTTTATCCGCCTCAGTAATTTCGCCTGCAATGACGATTTTTTGTGGGTTAAACAGGTTGATGGCGATGGCAATGGTTTTACCCAAGTGGCGACCAACGTGTTCAATGACTTCTGCCGCCAGGTTATCGCCCTTATTCGCCGCCTTACAGATAGCTTTAATGCTGCAATCATCCAGCGTGAGTCGGCTGGGATAACCCTGTTTCAGTAAGTTTTGCACGCGGTGTTCGATAGACGCATTGGCGGCAATGGTTTCCAGACAGCCGAAGTTACCGCAGTGACAGCGCTCACCCAGTGGCTCTACCTGAATATGACCAATCTCCCCCACGTTGCCATTGCGACCGATAAAAATTCGGCCATTGGAAATAATACCCGCCCCGGTACCGCGGTGAACACGCACCAAAATGGAGTCTTCGCAATCCTGGCTTGCCCCGAAATAGTGCTCGGCCAGCGCCAGGCTGCGGATATCGTGACCGACAAAGCAAGTCACCTTAAAGCGTTTTTCGAGCGCTTCGACCAGCCCCCAGTTTTCGACCTGAATGTGCGGCATATAGCGAATAACGCCGCTTTCAGGATCAACCAGACCGGGCAGGATGACGGAAATCGCAATCAGCTCGCGGATTTTCCGCTGGCAGCTGTCAATAAAAGTGGCAATGGTGTTGAGTAGCGCATACTCCAGCGTTTCCTGGGTGCGCTCCGGGAGAGGGTAATGCTCTTCGGCGACCACTTTACTGCTCATATCATAGAGCGTGAGCGTGGTGTCGTGACGACCCAGACGTACGCCAATGGCGTGGAAATTGCGAGTTTCGGTGACGATTGAGATAGCGCGGCGGCCCCCGGTGGAGGCCTGCTGATCGACTTCTTTGATCAGCCCGCGTTCAATCAACTGACGCGTAATTTTGGTTACGCTGGCGGGGGCAAGCTGGCTTTGCTCGGCAATCTGAATGCGCGAGATTGGCCCATGCTGGTCAATCAGGCGATAAACCGCCGCGCTGTTAAGCTGTTTTACGAGATCAACATTACCTATTTGAGCTTGTCCGCCTGGTGTCATTCTTTCTCTTACTCAGTAACGACCTCGTTGCCATTAACGATGGTCTTGATGATTTTAAAGTCGTGCGTGAACGCAGTCAGGTTGGCTACTTTGCCTGGCGCGATGCTGCCGAGTCGTTTGTCGACGCCAATAGCGCGAGCAGGGTAGAGCGTTGCCATGCGTAACACTTCGTCGAGAGCGATATTCGCATGTTCGACCAGATTGCGTACGCCTTCAATCATGGTTAATGATGAACCGCTCAATGTCCCGTTCTCATCAACGCACAATCCATTCCGGTAGTATATTGTTTTACCAGCGAAAATGAACTGTTCAATATTTGCACCTGCCGGCGCGGTCGCGTCGGTAACCAGGCACAGCTTGTCGCCTTTCAGGCGCTTGGCATTACGGATATTGACGTAGTCAACATGCAGACCATCAGCGATGATACCGCAATAAATATCGGCTTCATCAAGAATAGCGCCCGCCAGGCCAGGTTCACGGCCCGTTATATAAGGCATGGCGTTAAACAGATGCGTTGCGAAGCTAATCCCTGCGCGGAAGCCGATTTTGGCCTCTTTTACCGTCGCATTTGAGTGACCGGCGGAAACCACAATACCTGCATTTACCAGTTTGGTGATGACCTCTACAGGGACCATTTCTGGTGCCAGCGTGACTTTGGTTATCACGTCAGCATTATCGCACAGGAAATCAACCAACGCAGCGTCCGGTTGACGGACAAATCCCGGATTATGGGTGCCTTTTTTCACCAGATTCAGCCACGGACCTTCCAGATGAAGCCCTAATGCCTGATTCGGGTGCTTCGCCAGGTATTCACGCATGACGCGAACGCCTTGTTTCATCAGGTCGTCGCTGGTGGTGATAAGCGTAGGCAGATAGTTGGTGCAGCCTGATTTTTCATTGGCTTTCTGCATGATTTCCAGTGTTTCAACGGTCACGGCTTCTGCCGTATCGTTAAACTGTACGCCGCCGCAGCCGTTTAGCTGTACATCGATAAAACCGGGGGAAATAATGGCCCCATTCAGTGAGCGCTGTTCAATTCCTGACGGTAACTCAGCCAGTGGGCAAACGCTGTCAATCAGGCCATTGGCGACAACAATCGCATGGTCATCAAGAATTTCGTGACCGGTAAAAATCCGGCCCTGGGTTAAAGCATACATTCCGACCCCCGATTTCAAAAAATGCCGCCCTGCAACTTATCGACAGGGCGGAGACATCAATTACAGACCTTTAATATTTTCCGCTTCTAACTCGTTAAAGTATTTCAGCGTTTTCACTTTCAGTTCCATGGTGGAAGGCTCATCGCATACCACAACGGCTTTTGGATGCAGCTGCAGACAGCTGATGGTCCACATGTGGTTAACGTTGCCTTCAACGGCGGCTTGCAGCGCCTGCGCCTTCTGATGACCCAGTACCAGGATCATCACCTCTTCGGCATCCAACAGGGTGCCCACGCCCACGGTCAGGGCATATTTAGGCACCTGGCTTACGTCGCCGTCAAAGAAGCGTGAGTTAGCAACACGTGTGTCGTGAGTCAGCGTTTTGATGCGGGTACGGGAAGCCAAAGAGGAGGCTGGTTCGTTGAACGCGATGTGACCATCGTTGCCTACACCGCCCATAAACAGGTGGATTTTACCGTAAGAACGGATTTTTTCTTCATACTGACGGCATTCTGCATCAATATCCGGCGCGTTACCATTGAGGAGGTTGATGTTTTCTGCTGGAATATCAACGTGATCAAAGAAGTTACGATGCATGAAGCTGTGATAGCTTTCCGGATGTTCTTTCGGCAGGCCAACATATTCGTCCATATTGAAAGTAACAACATGCTTGAAGCTCACCTGGCCCGCTTTGTGCATTTCAACCAATGCTTTATAAGCTGTCAGCGGGGTACCGCCCGTCGGCAGGCCCAGAACGAACGGGCGATCTGCCGTTGGTTTGAACGCGTTAATACGGTTAACGATATGGCGAGCAGCCCATTTGCCGACTTGTTCAGCGGTATTCAGGGGGATCAGTCTCATTCTTCACCTCAAAAGTAAATGTAAGCAATTGGCGGATTGAGTCTCTGTGCAGTATTAAGCGTAACCTGGTTTTGCATCGGTAAGGATCAATCCGTTTCGATTTTTTGAATGATAAAATAAGTTTTCGTAGTTAGCCAGTGGAAGGGAGGCTTAATAACGATATTTGGTGACTGGAATCACAAAAAACACGCGTTTAATTTGCGATACGAATTAAATTTTCACACACTCTGAATGTAGATGAATGGTTAATATCGTTGATCCAGAATCTTGCTGTCAGGAATGGTCGCACAATAAAAATATGGCTTCAAAGAAGCCTAATCGGGGTCTCGTAGGGGGAATAAAATGAATATTTTAGGTTTTTTCCAGCGGCTGGGTAGGGCGTTACAGCTCCCCATCGCTGTGCTGCCAGTCGCGGCACTGTTGCTGCGATTCGGCCAACCAGATTTACTAAACGTACCTTTCATCGCGCAAGCGGGCGGGGCTATCTTTGATAACCTGGCGCTGATTTTCGCTATCGGTGTGGCTTCCAGCTGGTCAAAAGACAGCGCGGGTGCGGCAGCGCTGGCGGGTGCGGTTGGTTATTTCATATTGACCAAAGCAATGGTTACCATTAACCCTGCCATCAACATGGGTGTGCTGGCGGGTATCATCACCGGTCTGGTCGGCGGTGCGGTGTATAACCGTTGGTCTGGTATCAAACTACCTGACTTCCTGAGCTTCTTTGGCGGCAAACGCTTCGTGCCGATCGCCACTGGCTTCTTCTGTCTGGTGCTGGCTGCTATCTTCGGCTACGTGTGGCCGCCGGTGCAGAACGCCATCCATGCGGGTGGTGAGTGGATCGTAGGCGCTGGCGCGCTGGGTTCCGGCATCTTTGGTTTCATCAACCGTCTGCTGATCCCAACCGGTCTGCATCAGGTTCTGAACACCATTGCCTGGTTCCAGATTGGCGAATTTACTAACGCTGCAGGTACCGTATTCCACGGTGATATCAACCGCTTCTACGCGGGTGACGGCACTGCGGGTATGTTCATGTCTGGTTTCTTCCCGATCATGATGTTTGGTCTGCCGGGTGCGGCGCTGGCGATGTACTTCGCGGCTCCGAAAGCGCGTCGTCCGATGGTTGGCGGCATGCTGCTGTCCGTTGCGATCACCGCGTTCCTGACCGGTGTTACTGAGCCGCTGGAATTCCTGTTCATGTTCCTGGCACCACTGCTGTATCTCCTGCACGCACTGTTAACCGGCATCAGCCTGTTCGTTGCGACGCTGCTGGGGATCCACGCGGGCTTCTCCTTCTCCGCAGGTGCTATCGACTACGTGTTGATGTACAACCTGCCGGCAGCAAGTAAGAACGTCTGGATGCTGGTTGCGATGGGTCTGGTCTTCTTCGTTATCTACTTTGTGTTGTTCAGCGCGGTTATTCGTATGTTTAACCTGAAAACGCCGGGCCGCGAAGATAAAGAAGACGATATCGTTACAGAAGAAGCGAACAGCAACACTGAAGAAGGTCTGGCTCAACTGGCAACCAACTACATTGCTGCGGTTGGCGGTACCGATAACCTGAAAGCGATTGACGCCTGTATCACCCGTCTGCGTCTGACCGTGGCCGACTCTGGTCGCGTAAACGATGCGATGTGTAAACGTTTAGGCGCATCGGGTGTCGTTAAGCTGAATAAGCAAACCATCCAGGTCATCGTGGGTGCGAAAGCGGAATCCATTGGCGACGAAATGAAGAAAGTTGTGGCGCGTGGCCCGGTTGCGGCAGCGTCTGCTGAAAGCGCGCCAGTAGCAGCGGCCCCGGTTGCAAAACCGCAGGCTGTCGCGAACGCAGTCACCGTTGAAGCGCTGGTTTCTCCGATTACCGGTGACGTCGTTGCTCTGGAGCAGGTTCCTGATGAAGCCTTCGCCAGCAAAGCAGTAGGCGACGGCGTGGCGGTGAAACCAACGGATAAAATCGTGGTTGCTCCGGCTGCGGGCACCATCGTGAAAATCTTCAACACCAACCATGCGTTCTGTCTGGAAACTGTTAAAGGTGCGGAAATCGTCGTCCATATGGGTATCGATACCGTAGCGCTGGAAGGTAAAGGCTTTAAGCGCCTGGTTGAAGAAGGTGCGGAAGTGACTGCGGGCCAACCGATTCTGGAAATGGATCTGGATTTCCTGAACGCCAATGCACGTTCCATGATTAGCCCGGTTGTGTGCAGCAACAGCGATGACTTCGGCGCTCTGGTCATTAAAGCTGAAGGTCATGTGGTTGCCGGTCAGACACCACTGTATGAGATTAAAGGTAAATAACTGCTCCTGAGTAAAGTGAGTTAAATGCCTTAAGCGGCGGGGGATATTCCTCCGCCGCTTTTTTTTGCAGCAAATGCCCTCATATATCCTGTTGAAACACCTTTTTTGTGCAACTAATAGTTGTCTCCTGACGTCGCTTATAAGATCATGTTCCGTTATACGTTGTTTACGCTTTGAGGAATCCACGATGAGTGAGGCTGAAGCCCGCCCGAGTAACTTTATTCGTCAGATCATCGATGAAGATCTGGCCAGTGGTAAGCACACCACGATCCATACCCGTTTTCCGCCGGAGCCAAATGGCTATCTGCACATTGGCCACGCGAAATCCATTTGTCTGAACTTTGGTATTGCGCAGGATTACCAGGGCCAGTGCAACCTGCGTTTTGATGATACGAACCCGGTTAAAGAAGATATCGAGTACGTTGAGTCGATTAAAAACGACGTTGAATGGTTAGGTTTCCACTGGACTGGCGACATTCGCTACTCGTCTGATTACTTCGATCAGCTTCACGCCTATGCGGTAGAACTTATCAATAAAGGTCTGGCGTATGTTGACGAACTGTCAGCAGACGAAATCCGCGAATACCGTGGCACGCTGACTCAGCCGGGTAAAAACAGCCCGTTCCGCGATCGTAGCGTCGAAGAGAACCTCGCGCTGTTCGAAAAAATGCGTACTGGTGGCTTTGAAGAAGGTAAAGCCTGCCTGCGTGCGAAAATCGATATGGCGTCGCCGTTTATCGTGATGCGCGATCCGGTGCTGTACCGTATTAAGTTCGCTGAACACCACCAGACCGGCAACAAGTGGTGCATCTACCCGATGTACGACTTTACCCACTGCATCAGCGATGCGCTGGAAGGCATTACGCATTCACTGTGTACGCTGGAATTCCAGGATAACCGTCGTCTGTACGACTGGGTGCTGGACAACATCACCATTCCGGTTCATCCGCGCCAGTACGAATTCTCGCGCCTGAATCTGGAATATACCGTGATGTCCAAGCGTAAGCTGAACCTGCTGGTTACCGACAAGCACGTAGAGGGCTGGGACGATCCGCGTATGCCGACGATTTCTGGTCTGCGTCGTCGTGGTTACACCGCTGCCGCGATCCGTGAGTTCTGCAAACGCATTGGCGTGACCAAGCAGGATAACACCATTGAGATCGCCTCGCTGGAATCCTGTATTCGTGAAGATCTGAACGAAAACGCGCCGCGCGCGATGGCGGTTATCGATCCGGTGAAGCTGGTTATCGAAAACTACCCACAGGGCGAGAGCGAAATGGTGACCATGCCTAATCATCCGAATAAACCGGAAATGGGCAGCCGTGAAGTGCCGTTTAGCGCTGAAATCTGGATCGATCGCGCTGACTTCCGCGAAGAAGCGAACAAGCAGTACAAGCGTCTGGTGATGGGTAAAGAAGTACGTCTGCGTAATGCTTACGTGATCAAGGCCGAGCGTGTAGAGAAAGATGCGCAAGGGAATATCACCACCATTTTCTGCACCTACGATGTCGACACTCTGAGCAAAGATCCGGCCGATGGTCGTAAAGTAAAAGGTGTTATTCACTGGGTCAGCGCGGCTCATGCGTTGCCGATTGAAATCCGCCTGTACGATCGTCTGTTTAGCGTACCGAACCCTGGTGCGGCAGAGGACTTCCTGTCCGTGATTAACCCGGAATCACTGGTGATTAAACACGGCTACGGCGAGCCATCACTGCAGGCCGCGGTTGCAGGCAAAGCGTTCCAGTTTGAACGCGAAGGCTATTTCTGCCTCGACAGCCGTTACGCTACGGCTGATAAGCTGGTGTTTAACCGCACCGTTGGTCTGCGTGATACGTGGGCTAAAGCGGGCGAATAAGCCGCAACACATCTTGTCTAAACGCCGCATCATGCGGCGTTTTTTTATGCCAAAAAAACGTGTGACAGGCTCCGTTTGCGGAGCGAATTAATTACATGTCTGTAATAATAAAACGGCTGAATGTTTTTACGTTTAAATAACTTACCTCAATATGAGATGGGCTGAAACCGATTTCATCCTCATGGAAAACAAGCGATTTTTTCATTTTTTCAACGCTTTTTTATCTCTCGATGAAAATGTAACAGAAAGCAATGAAATATGTGCGGTTGCTCATACTATTACATACTCGTTACAGAAAGAGATTGATAATTCGCGTCGCGAAAAATAGTCTATTCATTGTAGTCACTGAGGTTTTCTTGGCGCTACTTTTTTAATTTTTGATTTTTCGCTGACCGCTTTTATCGGCAGCATTTTTATGTCAAAGAGGATTAACATATGCGTACGTTTAGTGGCAAACGTAGTACGCTGGCGCTGGCTATCGCCGGTATCACAGCAATGTCGGGTTTCGTTGTCGCTCCCCAGGCTCACGCCGAAGGTTTCATTGATGACTCCACTTTAACCGGCGGCATCTATTACTGGCAGCGTGAACGTGACCGTAAAGATGTCACCGATCATGACAAATACAAAACCAACCTTTCTCACTCGACCTGGAACGCTAACCTCGACTTCCAGTCCGGTTATGCGGCCGATATGTTTGGTATTGATATCGCAGCATTCACCGCGATTGAAATGAACGAAAGTAGCGAAAGCGGCCATCCAAACGAAATCGCATTCTCTTCAAAAAATAAAGGCTATGACGAAGATTACTCCGGCGACAAGAGCGGAATTAGCCTTTATAAAGCAGCGGCCAAATTTAAATACGGCCCAACCTGGGCGCGCGCCGGTTACATTCAACCAACCGGACAGACGCTATTGGCTCCGCACTGGAGCTTTATGCCTGGTACCTATCAGGGTGCCGAAGCTGGTGCCAACTTCGACTATGGTGATGCTGGCGCACTGAGCTTCTCCTATATGTGGGCCAACGAATATAAAGCGCCGTGGCACACCGAAGTCGATAAATTTTATCAGGCCGATAAAAAGACCAGCGTAGATTACCTGCACTCAATCGGCGCGAAATATGACTTCAAAAATAACCTGTTGCTGGAAGCGGCATTTGGTCAGTCCGAAGGCTACGTCGATCAATACTTCGCGAAAGCCAGCTACAAATTCGATTTAGGCGGTAACCCGTTTACCACCAGCTATCAGTTCTATGGCGCGCGCGACAAAGTTGATGATCGCACAGTAAACGATATTTATGATGGCACGGCCTGGTTGCAGGCGTTAACCTTCGGCTACAAAGTGGCGGAAGTGGTTGACCTGCGCCTGGAAGGGACCTGGGTTAAAGCAGACGGGCAGCAGGGTTACTTCCTGCAGCGTATGACCCCGACCTACGCCTCATCAAACGGTCGTCTGGATATCTGGTGGGACAACCGTTCTGACTTCAACGCCAACGGCGAAAAGGCCGTCTTCTTCGGTGCAATGTATGACCTGAAGAACTGGAACCTGCCGGGTTGGGCAGTCGGTGCGTCCTACGTTTACGCCTGGGATGCCAAGCCATCTACCTGGCAGCTCAATCCGGATGCGTACTACGACAAAAACCGGACTATCGAAGAGTCTTCTTACAGCCTGGATGCGGTCTATACCCTGCAGGACGGTCGTGCGAAAGGCACTATGTTCAAACTGCACTTCACCCAGTACGACAACCATTCCGACATTCCGAGCTGGGGCGGTGGTTACGGCAACATCTTCCAGGATGAACGCGACGTGAAGTTCATAGTTATTGCTCCGTTCACCATCTTCTAATGCCAACAGCGGCAGACCAGACGTCTGCCGCTCCGTTGAGGAAAGTGCTATGAAAAAACTGATACTCATCGCCATTATGGCATCAGGGCTGGTGGCTTGTGCGCAATCCCCTTCGCCGAAAGAAGACAGTCGCCTGAAAGAAGCCTACAGCGCGTGTATTAACACCGCGCAAGGATCGCCGGAGAAAATTGAAGCCTGCCAAAGCGTGCTGAATGTGTTGAAGAAAGAAAAGCAGCACCAGCAGTTTGCTAATGAAGAAAGCGTACGCGTACTGGATTATCAGCAGTGTATCCAGGCCACGCGCACGGGTAACGATCAGTCCGTTAATGCTGATTGCGACAAGGTCTGGCAGGAAATACGTAGCAAGAATGCTGCGCAGTAATTCGAGAAAAGAAAATGACAACGGGCGGAGAGTTTTCCGCCCGTTTGCTTTTCAGAGCTTATGTTCCACTGGTTGATAGCCCCGACTCAGTCGGACAAACAGCATTGCCGTGGCGGCGAGTCCACAAAGCGCTGCGCACATCAGCCACCATCCCGGTGAGCTTTTATCCCCGGTTAGCTGGACCAGCGCCGTGGATATGACTGGTGTAAGGCCGCCAAAAATCGCCGTGGCAAGACTGAATGCCAGTGAAAAGCCCACCGTACGGACATAGACAGGCATCACCTCGGTGAGTGCCGCGACCATTGCCCCGTTGTACATGCCAAAAAAGAACGAGAACCAAAGCAGGACCAGCGTCATGCGCATGAAGTCTGGCGCGGCGGTGAGCCAGTGCATTACCGGCCAGGTGGTAAGCAGTGCGAGTACAGTAATCCCCATCAATACCGGACGACGACCAATTCGGTCAGATATCGCTCCGCCAATCGGCAGCCAAATAAAGTTAGAAATACCGACCAGCATGGTGACTACCAGGCTATCGCGCGCGCTCAGGTGGAGTACGGCCCTGCCGTAGGTTGGGGTGTAGACGGTAATAAAGTAAAACGTCGTGGTGGTCATCGCTACCAGCAGCGTACCCGCAGCGATCAGACGCCAGTTTTTGATGATAGTGGTGAAAATTTCCCTGGTGTCGGGACGGTGCGTACGTTGTAAAAATGCGTCTGTCTCCTGAAGCGAACGGCGCAGGACGAAGATCAACGGAATAATCATGCAACCAATAAAGAACGGAATGCGCCAGCCCCATTCAGAGATCTCATCGTGCCCCAGTGTGGCATTCAGAGCGTAGCCAATCAGCGCCGCCACCACAATGGCGACCTGTTGGCTGGCGGACTGCCAACTGGTGTAGAAACCTTTATTACCAGGCGTGGCGATTTCAGAGAGATAAACCGAAACGCCTCCCAGCTCTACGCCCGCAGAGAAGCCTTGCAATAATCGACCGACTAATACCAGCACAGGGGCCAGCAGGCCAATGCTTTGATAACCGGGAACCAGGGCAATCAGCAGGGTACCGCAGCCCATGATCGCCAGCGTCACCATCAGTCCTTTACGGCGTCCAATTCTGTCGATGTAAGCACCCAGCACGATTGCGCCAACGGGCCGCATTAAAAAACCCGAACCGAAAACCGCAAAGGTCAACATGAGCCCGGCAAATTCACTCTCCGCGGGGAAGAACGTCTTTGCGATATAGGTGGCGTAAAACCCGAACAGAAAAAAGTCGAACTGTTCGAGAAAATTACCGCTGGTTACCCGCAGTATTGCGCCGAAAGTTCCAGCGCGCGATGGTTGTTGTGTCATTAGGGTTGCTCCACTGTCTTATCATAATATTTATAGAGGTAAGAGTTTGCGGGTTAGTCGCCTGTGACCCCCGCTTGTTTGCCGCGCCTTTTCTCAATCGCCCACTTGAGTAAGGCTGCGCAGCGGTAAAATCCGTGGGCAAATTTTCCGTAAGGAATGGTCAGAAAAAGCGCCATGACCACGCCGAGATGAATGGCCAGTAAAATAGCCATCCATGAAGTGTCCCTTCCCGCCAGCAGCGCCAGACCAGTCAAACTGGTCAGCAGCAGCAGCAAAATAAAACCGCGATCCATCGGTTTTTGCCGGGCGTCGCCATGCAGCGGTGAACGCTTAAGATTCAGCCATAGCAAGCCCGCCGGGCCGACAACCAGACCAATGCCGCCCAACGTGCCCAGCATCACCGGCACGCTGAAGAACGGGTAGGGCGCTTCTATACCTGCAAAGTAGTGATAGCCCGTTGCCACCACGGTGGCGGCAAAGCAGAGCATAAAACCGTAGAAGGTAAAGTGGTGGAAACGGCGGCGCATCAGGGTGAAAGCATCATCCGCTTCGTTACAACCTTTGCCGTGGCCACCATCGAGATATTTCAGCGTCAGCGCATCGTGTGAGGCTTCAGCAATCTCGGCGGAACGCGGCATACCCGGAGAGATCTCGCGCCAGAAGCGGATCACGCCGGCCATCAACAAACCGATCGCCAGAATAAACACCGAACCAAACATCCAGGCCAGCAGGTTATGCGGGAAAATTTGATAGAAATCCCCGGCCAGCGGAGGATGGAATAGTGAGCCTTTCAAACCTATAGCGAGGAGTAAAAACAGGATCAGACCGAAAACCAGCGCCAGCGTCACGGTGACGCCTGCGCGACGATAAAGCGCGCCAAAGGCGGCGGGTTGCGCGTAATGCTGATAGGTTTCGAGCCGGACTTCCGCCATCGCCTTCGGTACGTTGATGGCAAATTCATGAGGCGGGGCATACTGACATGCGTGCAGGCAAGCGCCGCAGTTATGGCACAAGTTTGCCAGGTAATTGATATCCGCTTTACCGAATTCCAGACGCTGCGTCATGGCCGGGAATACGGCGCAAAAGCCTTCACAATAGCGACAGGCATTGCACACTTGCATCACACGTTCAACTTCAGCTTCCGGTTCGGTGATAATTTGCGCTTCGATGATCAGTTTCTCAAGCTGCTTCATGACGAGTCTCCTTACGTGCGGCTAGCGCGGCTTCTTTTCCGGCAATGCGGCCAAAGGTCGTGCCGATCGACATCCCCACGCCTGCGGTGTAGCCCTTACCCAAAACGTTGCCCGCCATCATCTCTCCGGCGACGAACAGGTTGCGGCTTGGAAGCCCGGCAAAATGCACAGCGGCGCGTTCGTTCACTTTTAACCCAAGATAAGTGAAAGTGATCCCTGGCCGCAGGGCATAGCCGTAGTATGGCGGCTGGTCCAGCGGTCGCGCCCAGTGCGTTTTCGCGGGTAGCAAATCTTTGGTGGTGCAGTTATCCAGAACGGTATGGTCGAACTGGCCGGGCTGGCAGGCGTTGTTGTACTCCGTCACGGTGTGGGTAAAGCGTTCGGCATCCAGTCCTAACTGAAGGGCCAGTTCTGCCAACGTATTGGCCTGCGCGCCGGGAAAGACCGGAGGCATAAAGTGGCCGATAGCTTTACTGTCGATGATGGAGTAACCAATCTGCCCTGGCTGTTGCGCGACCAGACGCCCCCAGATGGCGTAGCGTTTCGGCCAGAAATCTTCGCCTTCATCATAAAAACGATCTGCGTCACGGTTTACCATTATGCCCAGCGAGACGCAGTCCACGCGGGTGCAAATTCCGCCATCATATAATGGTGCTCTGGCATCAATAGCCACGCAGTGTGACTGGGAGGGATCGCCGATAATGTCGGCTCCGGCATCCATCATAAATTTGAGCAGTACGCCCTGGTTAAAGCGCGTGCCGCGAATCAGGAAGTTATCCGCAGGCCATTCGCCGCGCTCGTTCTCTCCCCACGCTTCTCGCAGCCATTCGCGGTTTGACTCAAACCCGCCAGCGGCAAGCACGCAGGACTTAGCGGTGATGCGCTCTTCGCCTGCTAACGCCGCCACGAACTCGCCATTACGCAGTTCAAGCGCCTGAACGGGGGTGTTATAGCGAATTTGAACGCCCAGCTTTTCTGCGCTGCGATAATAGGCATTTACCAGGGCCTTTCCACCGCCCATAAAAAAGGCATTGGTTCGCGCCACGTGCAAAGCGCCGGAGAGAGGAGGCTGAAAGTTAACGCCGTGCTGACGCATCCAGTCACGGCATTGTGAAGAGGTACGGATCACCAGACGCGCCAGCGCTTCGTTGGTATTCCCTTCTGTGACGCGCCACAGATCCTGCCAGAATTCTTCTTCAGGATAGCTTTCCACCAGCACATCCTGCGGCGCGTCATGCATACAACGTAAATTACGTGTGTGTTGGGAGTTTCCTCCGCGCCATTCACGGGGAGCCGCTTCGAGCAGGAGTACCGAAGCTCCTTGCTCGCGGGCGGTCAAGGCAGCACACAACGCGGCATTGCCACCGCCAATCACCAGAACATCAACCATCGTATACTCCATTACCATTTAACTATTTGTTAAATTTGTAATTGAAATGTATACGTACAGGCTGTGTGGGCGCTATGACGTGACGCTAAACAGTGCTTTAGTTATTGTAAAGCGTAGCGCCAGGCCAGCTTCCGGCTTCCACCAGTTGATGCATAACTTTCGTCAGCACCACACGGGCGGCGAGGCCTGCCGGGGTAAGTTCATCGTCAGAGAGACTGACCAGAAAGTTAGGGCGGCTAAGTATCGGATTATGGACGCCGATCACTCTTAGAGTGTCTTTATCGAGATGGGAGATCGCCGCGCCTGGCTGAAGAGTGGCGCCAATGCCACTGCGTACGGCGCGCATCAGTAACGCCAGACCATCAATTTCAGTAGCGATCTCAATATTTAGCGCGTGTTCCTGGCAGATGGCATCCAGCCTGCCGCGCAGACCGTGTCCCGGGCTTGGCATGATCAATGGAATATTTGCCAGTTGGGCAGGCGCAATATTGTCGTCGACAATATCAGCCAATAGGGCATGGGTCCCAATCAAAAACAGCCGTTCTTCAAGAATCGGTCTGGCGCTCCAGCGCAGGATCTTTTCTTTTTGAAACACGATAGCCAGATCAATCTGGCGGGTATTAATCATTCGTTCCAGGTTGCCAGAGAGACTTTCCACCACGTGCAGGCGAACATCAGCATAGCTTTCCCGCATGGCGTGAATAAAAGGCATGCCGAGAACGGAAGCGGTACTGGGAGCCATACCGACGCTGACATGCCCGGAAAGTCGGGCCTCGCGAGCGGCGAGGATTGCATCGTCTGCATGCCGGAGCGCCAGCTGCGCCTGGGAGTAAAAAGCCAGTCCGGCGCTGGTGGGTGTCACACCTCGCGAGGTGCGTTGTAGCAGGCGAATAGCAAGTTCGTTTTCGAGCCGCGTCATTTGCTGACTGAGCGCCGAAACGCCGATATTAAGATCGAGCGCTGCGCTACCCATGCTGCCGGTTTCTACAATGCGAACAAAATAGCGTAGCTGGCGAAGTTCCATTTCAACTCTCCGGAAGGGCAATTGATTTTTACATTAAAGCAACATTGACGGAGAAGGAAGAGGGTGCTGGTCAAATTCAGCCCATAAAAAAAGCCAACCGGAAGGTTGGCTTTTCAGAAAGCGTCACATTATTTGCCGTCGTGCGCATGCTCATCTTCGCGGCAATCGCCTTCGGCGCAGTGGCCGTAAAGATAGAGGCTATGGTTGGTTAAGCGAATACCATGTTTAGCCGCAATCTCACGCTGGCGCGCTTCAATGGAATCATCGCTGAACTCGACCACTTTGCCGCAGTCGAGGCAAATGAGGTGATCGTGGTGATGCTGTTGAGTCAGTTCGAAGACGGATTTACCACCTTCAAAATTATGGCGGGTCACGATACCGGCATCATCAAACTGGTTCAGCACACGATACACGGTCGCCAGACCAATTTCTTCACCCATATCGATCAGGCGCTTGTATAAGTCTTCCGCACTGACGTGATGGTTATCCGGTTCCTGAAGAACTTCCAGAATTTTTAAACGAGGAAGCGTTACTTTCAGGCCAGCCTTCTTTAATGCGGTATTGTTGTCAGTCATGCGGAATCTGTCCTGTAGCTAAACGATTCACTTCATTAACAGAAGTGACAGAAATTGCACTTGAGAAATTGCATATCATTATAGAACTGCCATGGTTAAATGAAAACTGCAAGTCTCTGGCATATATTGTTAATCAAAACGTGGTATCGCCGACAAACACACTGTGCAACACCCGATTGGCATCCAGCCATTGTACAGGGTCAGACGAAAAAGTTACAAATTTGTAGCAATTATTTTGATTGGTTTTATCTATTGATGCGGCGCAGATGGTGATCTACGCCGCGTGAAATCAGGCATTGATGATTTCGTCGAGGTGCAGTTCTTCTGAGATCTGCTTAACCCATTTTTCTACGCGTTCTGCGGTCAGCTCCGGCTGGCGATCCTCATCAATAGCCAGACCAACAAAGTGGTCGTCATCAGCCAGACCTTTGGACGCTTCAAAGTGATAACCCGCCGTTGGCCAGTGACCGACGATGGTGGCGCCGCGTGGCTCAATGATGTCGCGAATGGTGCCTAACGCATCGCAGAAGTATTCTGCGTAATCTTCCTGGTCGCCACAGCCAAACAGTGCGACCAGTTTGCCGTTAAAATCAATGTCTTCGAGGGTAGGGAAGAAATCGTCCCAGTCACACTGCGCTTCACCGTAGTACCAGGTTGGAATGCCGAGCAGCAGAATGTCATACCCTTCCAGGTCTTCTTTGCTGCTTTTTGCAATGTCATGTACATCGGCAACGTCTTTACCAAGCTGTTTTTGAATCATTTTTGCGATGTTTTCGGTATTACCGGTGTCGCTGCCGAAAAAGATGCCAGTGATTGCCATGAGTAAAATAACCTCTTGAAACTTATTGAAATGGTGGTGGCGCATTGCCCACGGATAAGGGCAATCATAGCAGAACAGTCAGGCATGCGGAAACAGCAAACACGCGGGACTGCACTCTGTGCTACACGATTTATGATTTAGAGCAGAAATTCAGACTATGCCTGACCGCGCAATGCGGTGAGTTGGGTCATCAGCATCTCTTCGATGAGTTCACTGCGACTCATGTTACGCGCCTCGGCCAGCTCGTTTAACGCGTCAACGGCATCAGCGTTCAGTTTCAGTTCGACACGCTTAAGCCCGCGAACTTTGTCACGTTTAAGCTGATTACGTTTATTTATACGTAACTGTTCATCACGCGAGAGCGGATTAGTTTTGGGTCGTCCCGGGCGACGCTCCTGCGCGAACAGATCTAATGTCGTACGGTCCGTTTGTTCTTTGGCCATGATCTTGGTGACTTCGGGGAAACAATCAGCCAGGCGTCTGCCCGGATGGATAGCGCGCCATAATACATCAGCAGGGGAGGCACGCCAACGCCCACGCGCGTAATCGCGCACGGACGCTGAGTTTTTAATCAGTTAGCCTGCTCGTTCAGATAACGACGAATGGCCCGCAGCACTGCTTCAGGTTTTTCCGCATGTACCCAATGCCCCGCGCCCGCAATTACGTGCGCCCGAGCCTGCGGGAATTGTGCCAGCAGCTGTCCGCGATACGCTTCGGTGACATAAGGGGAGTTACCGCCTGGGATAAACAATGCCGGGTGCTCCCACGCCGGGACGGTTTCCCAACCAACGATATGGGGATATTGATCCCACAATACGGGAACGTTAAAGCGCCACTCGCCGTCAACAAAGGATTTCAGCAGAAACTGGATAACACCTTCCTCTTGCAGATACTGGCGCATGACGCTTGCCGCCTGCTGGCGTGAGGACGCTTGTGCATCGGTTACGGCATTGATTGCCGCAAAAATCTCATCATGACGGCGTACATGATAGTCAACCGGCGCAATATCAATAGCCACCATCCGATCGATACGGTCAGGGGCCAACGCGCTTAACGCCATGACGGCTTTCCCCCCCATCGAGTGACCAATAAAGATCGCTTTTTCGATCTGTTGATCGTCCAGCGTATCCACCAGGTCTTGCGCCATGGCCGCATAATTCATCTCAGGCGATCGGGGCGAGAGGCCATGATTTCGCATATCAACCTGGATGATATCGTGATCGGCCACCAGATCGCGCGCCAGGATCCCCAGGTTATCCAGACTACCAAACAGGCCGTGAACCAGGACGATGGGAGAATTATTGTGCAGGTTTTGCGCAGATTGCGCTCGGATATTCAATTTCATGGCAAAGTTCTTTTTTTCACACTCACGGGTTAGGGTATCATGTTGACCATTCTGCCACAGGGCTGCAACAACTACGGTTACTCCGAGTTTTATCAGCCACCAGGCTTGACGCTATCCGCTGTTGGGATTTGCCTTTACACTACGCGTGTTAACCCAACAACTTGTATTCAGCTAAACACTGCACTGGATTAAGATGAAAACGATTGAAGTTGATGATGAACTCTATAGCTATATTGCCAGCCACACCAAGCATATCGGCGAGAGCGCATCCGACATTTTACGGCGTATGTTGAAATTTTCCGCCGCATCACAGCCTGTCACTCCGGTAGTAAAAGAAGTCCGCGCTGTGCAACCTGTCGTGGAAGCCAAGCCGGTTAACCCCGTAAAAGATAAAGTGCGCGCGATGCGTGAACTGCTGTTGTCCGATGAATATGCGGAACAGAAGAAAGCAGTAAATCGCTTTATGCTGGTGCTGTCTACACTCTATTCTCTGGATCAAAACGCGTTCGCCGAAGCAACGGATTCGTTGCATGGCCGTACGCGCGTTTATTTTGCAGCAGATGAACAGACGCTGCTGAAAAATGGTAATCAAACCAAACCGAAACACGTGCCAGGCACGCCGTACTGGGTGATCACCAATACCAACACCGGCCGTAAATGCAGCATGGTGGAGCACATCATGCAGTCAATGCAATTCCCTGCGGAATTGATTGAAAAGGTTTGCGGAACAATTTAATCCTTGCATTAGAAGGACTAGGCAATGGCAATCCACAACCGTGCAGGTCAACCTGCGCAACAGAGTGATTTGATTAACGTCGCCCAACTGACGGCACAGTACTATGTACTGAAACCAACGGCAGGGAACGCTGAGCACGCCGTCAAGTTCGGTACGTCCGGGCATCGCGGCAGCGCAGGTCGTCATAGTTTTAACGAGCCGCATATTCTGGCTATCGCCCAGGCGATAGCTGAAGAACGTGCGAAAAACGGGATTACTGGCCCGTGCTATGTGGGCAAGGATACCCACGCGCTGTCTGAACCGGCTTTTATCTCTGTGCTGGAAGTGCTGGCGGCGAATGGTGTTGACGTCATCGTGCAGGAAAACAACGGCTTTACGCCAACCCCTGCCGTGTCGAATGCCATCCTGGTCCACAACAAAAAAGGCGGCCCGCTGGCTGACGGCATTGTGATCACGCCGTCCCACAACCCGCCGGAAGACGGCGGCATTAAATACAACCCGCCAAACGGTGGTCCGGCAGATACCAACGTCACCAAAGTGGTGGAAGACAGGGCCAACGCCCTGTTGGCTGACGGTCTGCAAGGCGTGAAGCGTATGTCGCTGGACGCCGCGCTGGCATCGGGTCATGTGAAAGAGCAGGACCTGGTTCAGCCGTTTGTTGAAGGACTGGCTGACATCGTCGACATGGCGGCGATCCAGAAAGCCGGACTGACCTTGGGTGTCGATCCGCTGGGCGGTTCCGGTATCGAATACTGGAAGCGTATTGCGAAGCACTACAACCTGAACCTGACTATCGTTAACGACCACGTTGATCAGACTTTCCGTTTTATGCATCTCGACAAAGATGGCGCTATCCGTATGGACTGTTCCTCCGAATGCGCGATGGCGGGTCTGCTGGCGCTGCGTGACAAGTTCGATCTGGCCTTTGCCAACGATCCGGACTACGACCGTCACGGCATCGTCACCCCGGCAGGGCTGATGAACCCGAACCACTACCTGGCGGTGGCGATCAACTATCTGTTCCAGCACCGTCCGCAATGGGGCAAAGATGTTGCCGTCGGTAAGACGCTGGTTTCCTCGGCGATGATTGACCGCGTGGTCAACGATCTGGGCCGTAAGCTGGTGGAAGTGCCGGTCGGTTTTAAATGGTTTGTTGACGGTCTGTTCGACGGCAGCTTTGGCTTTGGTGGTGAAGAGAGTGCGGGCGCATCTTTCCTGCGTTTCGACGGTACACCGTGGTCGACCGACAAAGATGGCATCATCATGTGCCTGCTGGCGGCAGAAATTACCGCTGTGACCGGTAAGAATCCGCAAGAACACTACAACGAACTGGCTGCTCGCTTCGGCGCGCCGAGCTACAACCGTTTGCAGGCGAGCGCGACCTCCGCGCAGAAAGCGGCGCTGTCTAAGCTGTCTCCGGAAATGGTAAGTGCCAGCACGCTGGCGGGCGATCCTATCACCGCACGTCTGACGGCGGCACCGGGCAACGGTGCTTCTATCGGTGGTCTGAAAGTGATGACTGACAACGGCTGGTTTGCCGCGCGTCCGTCAGGTACGGAAGACGCTTATAAAATCTACTGCGAGAGCTTCCTGGGTGAGGAACACCGCAAGCAGATCGAAAAAGAAGCTGTTGAGATCGTCAGTGAAGTGTTGAAAAACGCGTAAACCCCTGGCCGGATAAGACGTAAGCGTCGTGATCCGGTATGAATGATGAAAAGCCGGATCGCGCATAAGCTGATCCGGCTTTTTTTATTCAGTTGACCCGTCCCAGGCTTAAATCCGGATAACGTGATGATTGAATTCAAACACACCTAACAAGATCATCATTATCATTGAAAATAGCTGTCGCTAAGCAGGTAGAATAATAAACAGGCCCAGCAGTGATATGGCATCAGGGACGCCACACCATTTATTATTTGCTGCGCAAAAATGGAGGCTTGACTGGACTATCGGACCTCCTGGGTTAGTATAGAGGAAACTGTTAGCGGCTTGGACAACGAGTCCGCAGATAATTGAGCGAAAAAATCAATGAATTCGAAGAACACTTTTAGCGTGCGAACCAATTAGGCGTTATCCTTGGTTCTTAATTTTCGTGGGCTGTTATGAGTATATTTATAATATATGTCAGCCAATATTGACTGAACTGTTACCGATTATTACGCCACCACATTCAACTGCATCTCCTGTTCTTGCCGCTGGCAGACCATCGATAAAGACGCTTTCTGATCCGCCTGCTATTTTTCGGGGGTGAGGTGGGTGTTTGGGTTTAGCGTGTGGTGTTAGCGGATCCCCCTGGCGAGCTGCTGGTAAGCCGTCAATAAATACAGTTGATGAACCTGCGATGATGACAGTTTCGTAATAACCGTCATGCTGAGTACCTTTATCGCTAAGCTTGGCTGCAGTGGGCATGTTTTTCTCCAGGTTGTAATATAATCGTCATAAAAAAACAAATGCTTTATTTGTAGATGTCGACAGATTTGATAGAAATCATGAGGTGTTCTCATTGCTGTAAAAAATATATTTATTTAATCCTTATAATATAATGATTTAACTTTTTTTCCATCTATCTTTATATGAACTTGATTGGACTTAACCATGAGGATATTATTACTATTGATTCCCTTAAAATTAAATCTATCCATAAATTTTATTAACTGGTTACTTTCCGAGATATAATTATTTTTTATCGGTGGTAAATGTGGTGGTATATGATATTGATGTGGGTTATTTCCATCCCCAATCAAAGATAAAATTTTTTCATTTATATTTTGTTCAATAAACCATTCTTGTTTTACGAAGGTGAAATCAGTAGTTCTGATGCTGTAGATTTTAATATTAGGCATGAAATAATAATATTCGTTAAGCTTTATTTGAAAATGTACTTCACTATGCGGAGAAAGTTTATACCAGTCATCTTTTTCAAAAGAACTACGATAATCGCAATTGCTTCCTAAATAATCTAATGAAATATTAGCCGTGGATATAAAGAAAAGCATCCTACATAGTTTTATATCAGATGCGATTTCTTTATTTTCTGTTGGTATATAAGGTAGAGATGTTGTCCGAATAAAATATGGGTGAGATTTTTCATTCTTAAAGGAAAGTGTTGCAAGTACATTATTATTATTATTATTTACCGATAATGAGAGATATAAACCGTTTAACGCTTGCTCATTAGTGTTAGCAACTTCCAATGATTTAAAACGCACTATAGGATAATTTGGTAAGTACCATTGCTTGGGATGTAGTTGAGCTTTTTCATATTCATATCCATTCCACCCTCTCATTCCATATCCGTATTTGATAATGGATAATTCATTTGCTGATAACCAGTTTGGTATAACTAATATCATTAATAATATTTTTTTGAAGTTAAGTTTATTTAAATAAATGAAACGCTTCATTTTATTAAGGATCTTATATTTTTGATTTAAAGAGTTAATCTGCGAAGGATAATGAAAAATAATTCCTCACTCGTTTTTAATTTCTATTTCAAAGTATCTTTCAATATTGTAAGCATTGTCAAAAACAAGATCGAATTTATTTTCAGTAATTAATTTATTAGCTCCTTTCACATGCCCATTGTAGTCATCATTATCTTCTTGATAGGGCGATTGCTTATTTCCTTCAGAGTCATAATCTGATGTCCCCATTCCTCCACCATTAGGGTCTGTAAAAAATTTGGGTATATGGCTTAATTCGTGGCAAAGTGTAGACACCCGAGAGTCATGGCCGGTAAGTTTTGAGCATATGCGTTTCTTTTCATTACTGTCTTTTTTTCTCCGCCCCACAAAATTTATACCAATTTCAACCTTATAGTCCTTCTGTGGCTCCCCTGGTACTTTAGCACTAACTTCACGTGGTTCATTAATTTTGTTAATAAAACTTTTAATGGTCATTGTACTTTTCACATACCTAATTCGCCTAATACAATCTTCCATCACACCCTTTGCGCTTATTTTAACAAGATGTTGCTCTCCTCTTACAGGCATATTTATATGAACAAATTCATCACCCCATATACCAGATATCGTTTGGAATTCGTTCTTTTCTTTGTCTTCCCAAGTTTTAAGATCTTTCTCTCTTTGATTTAATACCTTATCCAGAGCCTCTAATGTTTCTGTTATCATTGCATCAAAATCATTTATTTTACATTGTTTAAAAACTATCATTTCTTTTGACGGTTTACCGTGTGTTTTATCACTCATTCTTCTTCTCCCCAACATGTATCAAAATCAGGATTGATAAGTTTTATTGCAATTTCTTCATCGTTATCTTGGGTAAATATTTCGGTATACCCATTCTGATCTGTCTCTCCATATATTTGAGTTCCATCTACAAAATATGCGATATAACGTATGTTTGAATATGGTTCTTGTTTTTTATCAAAAAAATGAAATTGAAGATGATATTTTTCAGAATCCTGATTCGTCAGTTGTAATGGCCGAATGGCATCACCCGGACTCCCCCCACTGTTAAGATTAATTTTCGATCCCCCGATATCCACACCTCCTGCGTGTATCACCACAAATGAGCCGCCCACCTTCAGACTGATCTTACTGTCACTCTGGAGGACAATATCGCCCTCAACGCGGATCCCCAGCGCTCCGGCTACCTTCTGCGCCATATCGCCTTTCACTTCCAGGCTGTGCTTACCCCCGACCAGGCTGATATGGTCTTTTGTGGTGCGGTGCTCCTGCTTCCCTTCAACGCTCACGCTTCTGTTGCGCACAACGCTCAGCGACGTGTCATGACCAATGCGCACGGTGCGATCGTTTGTGACTTCCTGCGTATGATCGTGCTGCACCGTGATGCGCTGATCGTTCCCGACCGTGACATGCCGGTCATGCGCCACGGTGATTTTCTGATCGTGGCCGCCTGCATTCTCCTTACCCACCGTCACCGTCTGGCCCAGACCCACGGTAATGTTCTGGTTGTTGCCGATGGTTTCGCTGTGATCCACCTTCACATCGGTGGTGCGATTGTTCAGCACCTCGGTATCCATGTTCTTCTGCGCATGGATATAGACCTGCTCCTGGTCTGTGGCATCGTCAAAGGTCAGCTCGTTAAATCCGTCGCCCTGATAGGTTTTGGAGCGGATGGTCATTTTTGTCCGGGTGGCCGGCAGGTCACCCGGCGAGGGATTATCTTCGTGATAGGCCCGTCCCGTTACGACAGGCTGATCCGGGTCACCGTTGAGGAAATCAACAATCACTTCCTGCCCCACGCGGGGAATGGCGAGATGACCAAATCCGGCCCCGGCCCATGCCTGTGACACCCGTATCCAGCAGGAGCTGTCCTCCGTGCCGCCATGATAGCGGTCCCACAGGAACTTCAGCCGCACCCGGCCATACTCATCACAGAAAATCTCTTCCCCTGCCGGGCCGGTAACCACCGCGCTTTGCGGACCGTCCACTCTGGGCTTTGGCAGGGGGCGGGGACGCCATGTCTGTTCTGCCGGGATAACGGAAAACTGTTTGGTGAGCAGAGTCCCCTGTCCGGCGCTGCTGTGGCGGGCCTGAGGCTGCACGCCTACCAGCGTGCTGCTCACCACCTGCCAGTTGCGGTTAAGCGCAGGTATCGGGTGGTCTGACAGGGTAAAGCGGATGCCGGGCCATAATTTGGGGGAATTACTGACACAGAGTGCCGTTTCGGCCCCACTGCGCCAGCCTTCTATTTTATAGCGGGTGAAATCCTCCCCGTGCTGTTCGTCCTTGAAACGGCCCGGATAATCAAAAATCTCATACTGTGCCCACTGACCATTCAGGTTATCCGCTTCCTGCTCATAATATCCGGGCCAGTCGGGGACTTTAAACGTGTAGTCCTGGCTCGTCACGGAAGAGGGGCTGACGGTGGCCTCGTAACGGAACTGGCTGATGCACTCCGTGGTGACTTCCGTGGTTGTGTTCGGATTGAACTCTATGGAGGCCGGAAGCCGGGACAGTCCGGCGACGTTATCGCAGAGCGTCATTTTCTGGTCGGCTCCCTCCGGGGAGAACCGGTCAAAAAAGAAAATAATAAGAGGTTATAAAATGTGTTCCTGGGGCCAGATTTTCACAATAATTTCTTGCGTCAAATATTTCCTTGGATATCATTCTCCCCAGAATAGTTGCATCATTAATTAGACTATCTATGTTGCTATAATTTTCTAAGGTATAATCATTAGCGGTTAAATTTTGATGAAAAGTAAAGTGTTTTACGATCTGATTCCCTGTAAATAGTCCCGGAAAGTTTGCCATGATAATGCCATGAATAACTTTGTTATAAATTGATGTTATAGCGGATTGTGGTACTTCAAAACAAGATTCAAAAAATACATTATAGTTTTCTTCTGGATCTTTGGTACCAATTTTATATGTAGAAATATTTTTCTAGAAAGTATTCGGTCTTATTTATTTCTGTGAGATTAGATATATATTTCCATGTCAGCCAATATTGACTGAACTATTACCGATTATTACACCACCACAGTCAACCGCATCCCCCGTTCTGGCGGCAGGCAAACCATCGATAAAGACGCTTTCTGACCCTCCAGCAATTTTTCGAGGGTGAGGGGGATGTTTTGGTTTAGCATGAGGGGCTAGTGGATCCCCCTGACGAGCTGCTGGTGATCCGTCAATAAATACAGTTGATGAGCCTGCGATGATCACAGTTTCGTAATAACCGTCATGCTGAGTACCTTTATCGCTGAGCTTGGCTGCTGCGGGCATATTTTTTCCTGAGTTTGATTGAGGAGCGACGGATTCTTGATTAAAATGAATCTGCGTCTTACTACATGGGATTGGTAAAATACTACTCGACTTTGATGATATAATTTTGGTCAACGTGGACAGTGTGACTTAGTATCGCCCCTAGCCCCCCACCTCCAGCCATAGGACCTTCTCCATATAAATTGACTGAAATAGGATTAGTGGTTTTGGGAATGCCATGAATAATCACTGAAGCGCAAAAAGTTGCATGTCCTGCTGGGTCTTTATATTCTGCTATAAGTCCTGAATTGACAGGTTCTATTGATATATACATACTTTCACAAAAGACACTTTGTCCTGGAGGTAAAGTTATCTTAGTGCTATACAATTCACCAACTTTTGCTGTTGGTAATGTTTCAGGAAGAAATTTATCTTTTGATGAACAGCAGCCCGTAATAAAAAATATAAAGCAAAGCATGATTGTTCTTTGCATAATCATTTCTTTAGGTTAACTATATTGATACTAAGATTTTCAAATCGGCCTAAATATTGTTTACTAAATCTGATAAAAATTATAAATCAGTATTGTGTTCAGCAACCTCAAAGTTACTTCACCTCAATAATATATTTTTGATTAACAATAGAACTATGTGCTGGCCCTCCCCCAGTGACTGTAATTATGATTTTTTTGTTTGTTTTAGGCGTGCCTTGAATATCAATTGTCCTGCAAAAAAAACTTCTCTTATTTTCATTTGAATGAAAATATTCTATAGTTGAACTAATTCCTGAATTTACAGGCTCTATACGTGCGTATAAGCTGTGACAATATACGGCTTCCCCTGGCGGTAATTCTATTCGCACAAAGTATGGCTTGTTAAACTGCGCTATCGGTAACTCATGAGGTATGAATTTTGTTTCTGATGAGCACCCAGAAATAAATAATGAGAAAAAAAATAAAAATTGACTGGGTATAATTTTCATTAAACTATGTCCTTCGTTAATTATATGATGTGATCATATATTATACCACCATAGAAACAACCAAGGAAATCTTTTAGAGTAGCGGGGCTACGGTTTCGCTCGTGCCGAAAATTTGTTATTGTTTGTTTTTCACCCCAAGAGAAACATTCAAATATTATTTCCTCAGATAATATGGAGTTTGTTAATGTCATATTATCTGTAATAATTCCACTGTTAACTAATTGCAACGGTTTTGTTCCTACTATCCAGTGGTTGGCAGTAAGAGTTTGACAAGAACTTCCTAGCAATGAAGCGTTAATAAGAATTGGAACATGTTTGTCTTTAGCAAGATAATTATTTAATACTGATATTTCGTGAAGTTTATCATAATTATCTTTGTAACTATGATTTACTTGTCCATGTGAAGAGGAATTTTGAGATGATCTAGTAATAAATTTGAAATCAAATCTTTTAAACCATTGTTTTATAGTCGATTCATCAGTTATACCAGAAAATTGATCATCAGGAGAATCATAACTCTTAAATATATTTTCCGAATCTCGCAAACTAGCTAAAGTGAGCCAGTCTATAGGAGAAACTTGAGGAGTATTATTCTGATAGAAAAACGCTTTTGGATGGCGACACCCTTCACTGGGTTTAATACTCCAGTCTCTTAAACATGTCTCCCCGCGATTCCATAAATCCAGTGCAATCTGGCGGTATAAATCAGGTCTATCCTGCTGTAAACAGTAAAAGACTGCTGCGGCACCACACAAACTACTCTCTCCTTGATCCGGGTAAGTGGCTGTACTCTGTAATACATTTCTTGTAACATTACTTTGTTGTCCTTGAGCCAATGAAACACCTAGTGCAGGTAATCGTTTCTGGATCGATGCTGTAATGATTTCAAATGTAAATGGATCCAGTGGGTCATTCTGTGGATGTTCTGGTGCTTCAAATATTCGTGTTTTTTTTGAAATGCAGTTCATAAACTGATTTATTTGATCGCCATTTTTTTTCTGTGTGCTAGCCGATGTTTCATAATATTCAATATAACTTTGCTGAACTTCCTGCGTTGTTTCAAAGCAATAAATACAGGTTCCTTTAATCCCTGTCAGTGGTTGTGCACCTTTCCCGTTGTCTTTATATAATTGCAGCTCCAATATATAGAGAGCCTTAGCTTCTTCATCTGTTAAATCTACACTCTGATGTTCCTGAGTAAGATAGTCTGACTGGAAAACAGTTATTGGTGTAAGTGACAGAGCATCTTGTTTTTGACCATTGTGATAACGATATACCTGCATCGTATAGCTTAATTTCTCACATTCTGCATTAGACTTTATTTTCGTTTGAATATTGTAAATCGCCATAAAATCAGATTTCCTTATGCTGGTTATTAAATGTATTAATTCATTATCAGGTGTACGTCGATTTTTTCTTCTTTCTCACGAATAAATACTTCCGTTTTCCCATCTGCATCCGTTATTCCTTCAGTTTTTACACCATTAATAAAAAATGCGACATACTTCATGTTTGCGTAAGGGATTCCATCATCATCTGTAAACTGAAATTGCTGGTTATATTCCCCCAGTTCTGTTACAGACATCGGCTGTATCACATCTCCCGGATTTCCCCCACCGTTCAGGTTTATCTTCGGCCCGACGATATCCACACCGCCAGCATGTATAACCACGAACGAACCGCCCACTTTCAGGCTTATCTGGCTACCGCTCTCCAGTACGATATCCCCCTGTACCTTTATCCCCAGCGCCCCGCTTATCTTCTGCGCCAGATCTCCCTTCACCTCCAAGCTCTTTGTGCCTTTCACTAAGCTGATATGGTCTCCCGTTGTCGTGTGCTCTTGTTTCCCCGTCACTGCCACCCTGCGGTCATGACTAACCACGAGCGTCTCATCATTGCCCACTCTTTCACGTCGGTCATGTGTTACCTCCACCCTCTGGTCGTTCTTCACCGTCGCTGTATCATCGTGACCCACAGTCACTTGGCGGTCATTACCCACCGAGCTGGTCTGGTCATGCGCCACGGTGGTTTTCTGATCGTGACCGCCTGCATTCTCCTTACCCACCGTCACCGTCTGGCCCAGACCCACGGTAATGTTCTGGTTGTTGCCGATGGTTTCGCTGTGATCCACCTTCACATCGGTGGTGCGATTGTTCAGCACCTCGGTATCCATGTTCTTTTGCGCGTGGATATAGACCTGCTCCTGGTCAGTGGCATCTTCGAAGGTCAGCTCGTTAAACCCGTCGCCCTGATAGGTTTTGGAGCGGATGGTCATTTTTGTCCGGGTGGCCGGCAGGTCACCCGGCGAGGGATTATCTTCGTGATAGGCCCGTCCCGTCACGATAGGCTGATCCGGGTCGCCGTTGAGGAAATCAACAATCACTTCCTGCCCCACGCGGGGAATGGCGAGATGGCCAAATCCGGCTCCGGCCCATGCCTGTGACACCCGAATCCAGCAGGAGCTGTCCTCCGTGCCGCCATGATAGCGGTCCCACAGGAACTTCAGCCGCACCCGGCCATACTCATCACAGAAAATCTCTTCCCCTACCGGGCCGGTAACCACCGCGCTTTGCGGACCGTCCACTCTGGGCTTTGGCAGGGGGCGGGGACGCCATGTCTGTTCTGCCGGGATAACGGAAAACTGGTTGGTGAGCAGAGTCCCCTGTCCGGCGCTGCTGTGGCGGGCCTGAGGCTGCACGCCTACCAGCGTGCTGCTCACCACCTGCCAGTTGCGGTTAAGCGCAGGTATCGGGTGGTCTGACAGGGTAAAGCGGATGCCGGGCCATAATTTGGGGGAATTACTGACACAGAGTGCCGTTTCGGCCCCACTGCGCCAGCCTTCTATTTTATAGCGGGTGAAATCCTCCCCGTGCTGTTCGTCCTTGAAACGGCCCGGATAATCAAAAATCTCATACTGTGCCCACTGACCATTCAGGTTATCCGCTTCCTGCTCATAATATCCGGGCCAGTCGGGGACTTTAAACGTGTAGTCCTGGCTCGTCACGGAAGAGGGGCTGACGGTGGCCTCGTAACGGAACTGGCTGATGCACTCCGTGGTGACTTCCGTGGTTGTGTTCGGATTGAACGCTATGGAGGCCGGAAGCCGGGACAGTCCGGCGACGTTATCGCAGAGCGTCATTTTCTGGTCGGCTCCCTCCGGGGAGAACCGGTCAAAAAAGAAAATCCCTTCCTCGGACCACAGTCGTGTCAGGAACGCAAGGTCAGACTCGCCGTACTGGACGCAGAATTCCCGTGCAGGGTGGTCCTCGTAAAAACAGGGCGTCCAGGTGGTGATGCCGTTTTCACGCAGCAGGGTGTCAGAGATAGCCTGAATATCCTGCTGCTGGAAAATGCGGAAGTTCTGCCGCAGGGCGCAGCGCCAGAGAGGGGGCTGAATTCTGAAGCGGTACTGCATCTGCCAGCCGTCGTGCTCTTTCATGCCAAAGGTGGAAATCACGCCGCTGATACGGCGCAGCACCTGTGCACCCTGCCAGAGGGTCAGGGTGGCATTTTTTTCAAGCAGTTCTTCAGCACGCTGGCGGAAAGAGTCGCTGGCGACATCCACCTCCAGCATAAAGGGGAGTGAATATTTCTGGACCAGACGGAAACTGACCACCGCGAAGGTGGTGGAACTCTGCCCGTCAACTTCCAGCGTGAAACGAAGTCCTTTCAGTGACATAAAATGCCTCTCTGATGCATGACAGGAAAATAAATACTGCGGCAGTAGCTGAGAGTGATATTTATATTCAGGCACGCTACCGCCGAAGTTTCCGGCATCTGCCATCTCCCGTGAATAAAAACGTAATGCGATATTCTTCGAATGGTTTTAGCTTTTCTCTGCATATTTTGAGCAGTATATTCCATGTCTGCGAATATCGGTTTCCTCTTGCTGTAATAATTAAAAATCATACAAATATATTATATTTGTATGATCCTTGCGATGTTATTTAATCTTTACCATTCGGAAGTTAATTATCATTATATATTGCTGAAATGAATGGTTGCCTTGTTATCTGTGTAATGCAAACATTATTACCATGTCATTTTTCGCTATTTTGTGTTGTATATCACAGCACAGAGAATTCATACATTATTTTAAAAAATCGATTTAAAAATGCTCCTGCGGACGTATTATTGTTGTCATAACTGAATCTGTATTATTTCCATTCCAGTGAATGGTTGCTGCGGTGTCCATTCCGGATATGTTCTGTTATTGCTTGCAAATATAACCTGAGGAAATGTTATTGCCGGTAATAACAAAGACGGCAGTATTCATCCTGGATCTCTTAATCATTGCGGGAGTTAATACCATGGCTTTTGAAGAGCGTTATTACCTGGAAGAGCTGGACTATCTTCGTCAGATGGGGAAATTAATGGCAAAGGAAAAGCCCTGGCTGGCCCGTTTCCTGGCGGAGAAGGATGGCGATCCGGATGTTGAGCGCCTGATGGAGGCTTTTGCACTTCTTTCCGGTGGACTGCGGCAAAAACTGGAAGACGGGTTTCCTGAATTCACTCACGGGATTATCAGGATGCTGTGGCCTAATTATCTGCGTCCGGTTCCTGCCATGACGGTCATTGAATACCGGCCTAAAAACCGGCTGAAAAAGCCGGTACAGGTTTGCCGCGATGCGTTAATCAGATCCCGTACAACAACGGGGTCATTATCCCTGAACCGGGGACCGCTGTCTGACAGCCAGTCAACGCGCCCTCCGGTCTGCCATTTTACGCTGGCCAGGGATCTCTGGTTACAGCCCCTGCATATTCGGGATATACGCAACAACAGTACCCTTAAAAAGGGCTGTATTGAGATTGATTTTTTTGCGGACAGCGGAGTGTCCCCGAATGCTCTGGATCTGAATAAACTCAGCTTCTGGCTGGGTAATGACGACGACTATACCCGGTATCAGTTGTATCTGTGGTTCAGTGAGTGCCTGATGGACGCCGAGCTGGTTGCCGGGGAGTGCCAGGTACCGCTGCCGGATGTATGGCTGGATCCGGCCGGGTTTGAGCGTGAGGACGCACTGCTGCCCTGGCCTGAAAGGGTCCACAATGGCTACCGGGTTCTCCATGAATATTTTTGCTTTCCGGAAAGTTTTTTCTTCTTCCACCTTCGTGGGGCGGTGTCATTGCCGGATGATTTTCCGCTCAGTCATTTTACGCTGAGGCTGCATTTTTGCGATCCGCTGCCGGGTGATGTCAAACTGGACAACCGTTCGCTGCGGCTTTACTGCACGCCTGCTGTTAACCTGTTTATGCACTCTGCTGAACCGATCCGACCCGATGGCCGTGCGTTGCAATATCCGTTGCTTGCCAGCCGCCGACGCCCGGACGCGTATGATATTTTCCGGGTGGCGTCGGTGAGCTGTCACACTCAGGCACCGGAGGGGGGGGCCGGGAAAGGTAAAAACAGACAGACATGGCCTGAGTTTGAAAGTTTTGACCATCAGACAGAATTCAGCGGCCAGAGGAAAGTGGTGTACTGGCAGCACCGGACAAAAACCTCGCTACTCCATCGCGGCACTGAGCACACCGTCGCTTTCATACATGCCGATGGCAGCCAGCCGGACCCTTCCCTGACGGAAAATGAAGTCGTTACGGCTGAGCTGGTCTGTACCAACCGGATGTTACCTGAACAACTGCATCCCGGCGATGTCTGCGTCGCCGTGGGCAAAAATCCGGCAGTGGCCTCTTTCAGTAACGTTACATGTCCGACATGTTCACTCAATCCGGTGACCGACGATGACAGGCTCTGGTTGCTGATTTCCTGTATGAACCTGAATTATCTTTCCCTGCTGGAGCGGGAGGCGCTGATTGAGATCCTGTGCACTTTTGACCTGCCCGGTATTCATCATCCCCAACTGGCCCGGCTTTCACGTGAGAAACTGGATGCGATAGAACGAATGGAAACGAAACCGATAGACTGGTTGTTTAAGGGCGTTCCGAGGAGAGGGCTTGCCACCACACTGTGGATCAACCCGGCTCCGTTTGTCAGTGAGGGGGAGATATATCTGCTGGGGGCCGCGCTGTCACAGTTTTTTGCGCTGTATGCCAGTACCGGTTCATATCACCACCTGAAAATTATCAATACGGAAAGCCAGAAATCATGGATGTGGCGGAACAGCGGTCAACACCCCCTGATGTAACCGGGATGGCTTTTTAGGTCCCCAATGAGCGATGGTTATGGCTGCTAACAGAATCCGTGACAATCATATAACTATGAGCGTCCACATCTGGCCCAGAAATACAAAACGACCGATCATATTCAGCAAGCATTCGATAGACGGATAACTTTCAACTTATATCAGGACTCGTTAATTCTGAATTCACGGCATAAACCGATAGCCAATCCCGGTTTCGGTCAGAAAATGACGTGGACGAGCCGGGTCCAGCTCCAGTTTCTGGCGCAGGTGTCCCATATAAATTCGCAGATAATGGCTGTGCTCAACGGCGTTTGGCCCCCAAACCTGATTTAACAACTGGCGTTGCGTCAGTACCTTCCCGGCATTATTCAGCAGTACCGCTAGCAGGCGAAACTCAATTGGCGTCAGATGGATTTCCTCGTCGTCACGGTGTACGAGGCGGGCGGCGAGATCCACTTTTACGTTGGAAAAATGCACCACCGGTTCGGGGGACGCGCCGCTGGCGTGGCGCCGCAATGCCACGCGCAATCGCGCCTGTAGCTCGCCAATACCAAAGGGTTTACTGAGATAGTCATCGGCACCGGCATCCAGCGCGGCGATTTTATCGCTCTCTTCGCTACGGGCTGAAAGCACGATTACTGGAATTGCGCTCCACTGTCGCAGGTCGCGAATAAAATCAATGCCGTCGCCGTCTGGCAGGCCGAGATCGAGAATGATGAGATCGGGTTTTCGCGTGGCGGCTTCCAGCAGACCACGTTGCAGCGTTTCCGCTTCATATACACGCAGGCCATCGGCTTCCAGCGCGGTGCGCAGAAAGCGGCGAATGGCCTGTTCATCTTCAACAATCAGAACGTTTGTCACATATCCTCATGAAAATCTTCAAGTTCAGGGGGGATTTCCTGGGGCAGTGTAACACGGAAACAGGCTCCTCCCTGGGCACGATTATGGGCGGAAATGGTACCGCCGTGCACGTCCACAATCGCCTGGCAAATTGCCAGTCCCAGTCCAACGCCCGGTACCGATGACTCTTTGTTTCCTCTGGAAAACTTGTCAAAAACACGCTGTTCCATACCCGATGGAATACCCGGCCCATTATCCCAGACGTCCAGTTGCAGGTGCTCACCGTTGACGCTGGCATCAATGCCGATTTGCGCCTGCGGACCCGCGTATTTTACGGCGTTCTCCAGCAGATTAATCAACACCCGTTCAAAAAGCGGGCCATCGACATGGATCAGCGTCAACGGTTCGGGTAACGACAGATTAATCGGGGCTGAGAGTCCCGGCTCCAGCATCTGCAGGGCGCTGCCCACCACCTCTTCCAGCGTTAACCACTCCTTCTTAAGATTAAAGCCGCCAGACTGAATTCGCGCCATATCCAACAGATTATTAACCAGTCGGGTGGTATTCAGCACGTGCTGGCGAATCTCACTGGCCTGGCGCGCATGCGGCGAACCTTCACTGGCCAGATCCAGCGTTAAAATTTCAGCCTGACCGAACAGTACCGTCAGCGGCGTGCGCAAATCGTGGGACAGGGCGGCAAGCAGCGCATTGCGAATACTTTCACGCTCACTGGCAAACCGGGCCTGCTCTTCGCTGGCGGTCAGCGTCAGACGTTCCAGCGCACTGGCGACCAACAGGGTAAAGGTTTCCAGCAGGCGCTGCTGCTCAGGGATCATCAACTGACGCAGATTTCCCGGTTCCACTACCAGTAGCCCATGCGTTTTATCGGCGCTTTTTAGCGGTAAGATTTGGTACGGTACCCCCGGTAAGGTATCCGTGCCCGCGCCAGCTGGCTGCCCTTTGTCAAAACTCCATTGGGCAATGGCATCGTCCCATGGCGTCATGCCCTGTTGATGGGTGAGGGGCGCCAGCTTACCGTGTTCATCAGGTAATAAAACCTGACTACGGGCCTGAAACGTTGAGGCGATAAACTGTTCGCTGGTAGCGGCGATATCCTGCTGACTCCGTCCAACGGCTAACGCTTTCGACATCTCATACAGATGGCGCGTACGTTGTTCCCGATAGCGCGCCACCCGCGCCTGATACCGGACTCCGGCGGTGAGATTACCGATAACCAGCCCTACCGTTAGCATCACGGTAAAAGTGAGTAGGTACTGGACGTCGGAAACGGCCAGCGTCCCACGCGGGGCAATAAAGAAGAGATCGAAGCTGGCGACGTTAATAAAGGTTGCCAGCACGGATGGCCAGCGTCCGTAGAACAGGGCGATAACCACCACACCCAGCAAATAGAGCATTACCAGGTTAGCGGCATCAAAGGCCATCAGCCACTGCATCGCGATCAGCGTAATGATGGCACACAGCGCGACGGCAACCACACAACCCTGAATTTGTACCCGCCATTTATCTTTAAAGGTGCGGCTATCCGTAGTGGGTAGCGTCGGGCGTGAAGGCGGTTCGTCCAGCGCGACAATCATCAGATCGAGATCCGGTGCGCGATGGGCCAGTTTGTCGGCAAAGGAATCGCTGCGCCACCAGCGACGCGTTGTCGGACGCCCGAGCACAATTTTTCCCAGATTATGCTCGCGGGCATAGCGGATTACCGCTTTATCTTCAGCGGGATCGGAAAGTGTGGCGGTTTCCGCGCCCAGCTCCTGGGCTAATCGCAGGGCGCTTAAGATCGCGCGGCGCTGTTTTTCGGGGAGTCGGTGCAGCGCTGGAGTTTCGACATACACTGCGTGCCAGACGCTGCCGAGACGCGCCGCCAGTCGCGCGGCGGCGCGTACCAGTTTTTCGCTGCCAGTGTTGTGCCCAATGCACAGCAAAACGGCGTCGCGGGTATGCCATACTTTCTCTTCCCCTGGACGTCCGCGCCAGGCGCGCATTTGATCGTCCACCCGATCGGCCGTGCGGCGCAGGGCCAGCTCGCGCAGCGCGATCAAATTACCTTTGCGAAAGAAATGCTCGATGGCTCTTTCCGCCTGACCGGCGATATAGACCTTGCCTTCATTCAGGCGCTGCCGCAAATCATCGGGGGGAAGATCGACCAGCACCACATCGTCAGCAGCATCGAAAAAAGGATCGGGGACGGTTTCGCGAACCTGAATACCGGTGACGCCGCTGACCACATCATTGAGACTTTCCAGATGCTGTACGTTAACGGTAGTAAAGACGTCGATACCGGCTTCCAGCAGCTCTTCAATATCTTGCCAGCGCTTAGGATGGCGTGAACCTGGCGCATTACTGTGCGCCAGTTCATCCATTAAAATGAGCGCCGGACGGCGGGCCAGGGCGGCATCGAGATCGAACTCGCTGATGTGACGACCATGACGCGCGTGTCGCTTTAGCGGCAGGATGCTGAGACCGTCCAGCAGCGCGGCGGTCTCTTTGCGTCCGTGGGTTTCCACCACGCCAATCAGCACATCTAACCCCTGCGCCCGCAGCCGCTGGGCTTCCGTTAGCATGGCCCAGGTTTTGCCGACGCCCGCGCAGGCACCGAAGAATATTTTTAGTTTTCCGCGGTGCGGGGCAGTGGTCTGCTCCAGCAGACGATCGGGGTCGGGACGTAAGGGTTCGCTATGCATGTCCTTTTTCTCAGTGCTTCTCCAGCGCTAAATTAAGTTCCACCAGGTTCACCACCGGCTGACCGATAAAACTGACCAACGGCTTTTGCGTGTATTGTGCAACCAGGCGCGACACCTCTTCAACGCTGAGGTTGCGGGCCTGCGCCACGCGGGGAATTTGCCAGGCCACCGCGTCGGGCGTCAGGTTGTTATCCAGCCCGCTGGCCGACGCGGTTACCAGCTCTAGCGGAACGGCAGGACTAGCCTGTGGATTGGCAGCACGCAGCGCGGCAATCCGGCTTTGCAACTGTTTATCCAGTTCCGGGTTGCTGACGGCCAGATTACTGCCGCCAGAAGCCATGGGATTATAGGGCATTTCCGCCGTCGCAGACGGACGCCCCTGAAAATAACCGGCGGCGGTAAAATGTTGCCCAATAAGTTCAGAACCGCGAACAACCTGTTCTTCGCGGATCAAGGAGCCGTTAGCCTGGTGGGGAAACCACCACTGCCCCAGCGCGGTGGTCAGCAGCGGGTAAGCCCCGCCGGTTATAAGCATCAGGAAAATCAATGTTGATAATGCAGGACGTAATCCACTCATCTGAAACCTCACACCAGACCCAGCAGGGTCAGCAGTACATCAATCGCTTTAATGCCAATAAATGGCACCACCAGACCGCCCAGACCGTAGATCCACAAATTACGGCGCAACATTGCAGATGCGGATAACGGCTTGTAGCTCACGCCTTTAAGCGCCAGTGGGATCAGAAAAATGATTATCAGCGCATTAAAGATAACCGCGCTGAGGATCGCTGAGTCCGGCGAATGCAGTCCCATTACGTTAAGTGCATTGAGCTGCGGATAGGTGGCGGCGAACGCGGCCGGAATAATGGCGAAATACTTTGCCACGTCATTGGCGATACTGAAGGTGGTCAGCGAGCCGCGCGTCATCAGCATCTGTTTACCAATGTGCACCACTTCAATCAGTTTGGTGGGGTTGGAATCAAGATCCACCATGTTGCCAGCTTCCTTCGCCGCCTGGGTCCCTGAGTTCATGGCGACCGCGACATCCGCCTGCGCCAGTGCCGGGGCGTCGTTGGTTCCGTCGCCGGTCATCGCCACCAGACGGCCTTCCGCCTGATACTGACGAATCAGCGCCAGCTTGGCTTCCGGCGTGGCCTCCGCTAAGAAATCATCCACCCCGGCTTCAGCGGCGATCGCGGCGGCGGTCAGGCGGTTATCGCCGGTGATCATCACCGTTTTGATGCCCATTTTGCGCAGTTGGGCAAAACGTTCTTTGATCCCGCCTTTCACAATATCTTTCAGGGCAATCACGCCCAGTACGCGGGAGCCTTCGGCTACCACCAGCGGCGTAGCGCCAAGGCGAGCGACGTTGTCGACCTTCTGCTCTACATCGGCGGGGAAGTGACCGCCGTTGGCTTCAACGTGACGACGAATGGCATCGACCGAACCTTTGCGGATCATACGGTTGTCGATGTTGATACCGCTCATACGACTTTGCGCGGTAAACGGCACAAAGGTAGCGTGCAGCGATTGCACGTCGCGAATACGCAGATTAAAGCGCTGTTTTGCCAGAATAACGATGCTGCGGCCTTCTGGCGTTTCATCGGCCAGCGATGAAAGCTGTGCGGCGTCCGCCAGCGTTTTTTCATCCACACCCTGGGCGGGCAGAAAATCTGAAGCCTGGCGGTTACCCAGCGTAATGGTGCCGGTTTTATCCAGCAGCAGGACGTCCACGTCACCCGCGGCTTCGACCGCACGTCCGCTGGTGGCAATGACGTTCGCGCCCAGCATACGGCTCATCCCGGCCACGCCAATGGCAGAAAGCAGACCGCCGATGGTGGTGGGGATCAGACAAACGAGCAGGGCAACCAGTACCGTGACACTGACCGCGCTGCCGCCCCAGGCGGAAAATGGCCACAGCGTGGCGGTCGCCAACAGAAAAACGATGGTCAGGGCAATCAGCAGAATCGTCAGGGCGATTTCATTGGGGGTTTTACGCCGCTGCGCGCCTTCGACCATGGCGATCATCCGGTCGAGGAACGTTTCACCGGGGTTTACGCTGCATTCGATCACCAGCCAGTCGGAGAGGATGCGAGTCCCGCCGGTGACCGATGCAAAATCGCCACCGGATTCACGAATAACCGGTGCAGACTCACCGGTAATCGCGCTTTCGTCCACCGATGCGCCACCTTCGATCACCTCACCGTCACACGGGATAATATCGCCAGCTTCCACCAGCACAATATCGCCTTTACGTAAATCATCGGCAGGGACGTGATCCATGGCCGAGCCGTATTTTGGTTCGCGAAGTTTGCGGGCAAAAGCGGTTTTTTTCACCCCTTTCAGGCTGTTCGCCTGTGCTTTACTGCGCCCCTCAGCCAGCGCTTCGGCAAAGTTGGCGAACAGGACGGTGATCCACAGCCATAGACTTATCGCGCCGGTAAACCACGGGTTGCCTGGCATATAACCTGTTGCCATCGCCAGCGTTAACAACGTGGTCAGCAGACTACCCAGCCAGACGAGAAACATCACTGGATTACGCCATTGGGTATGTGGGCTTAATTTTTTCACGGCATCCATCAGCGCCTGTGCGACCAGAGAAGGTTCGAACAGCGCCAGTTGCTTGCGACTCATAGTAATGTGCTCCGCATCACTCAGTGTAATGACAGGTATTCTGCGACCGGGCCAAGGGCCAGGGCAGGAACAAAGGTGAGAGCGCCAACCAGTAACACCGTACCGATTAGCAACCCGACAAACAGCGCGCCGTGGGTAGGTAGCGTGCCTGGGCTTGCTGGCTGGATCTTTTTACTGACCAGCGACCCGGCAATAGCCATCACGGGTACGATCACGCCGAAGCGACCGAAGAACATGCACAGCGCCAGCAGGCAGTTCCAGAACGGGCTATTGGCGCTTAATCCGGCAAAGGCGCTACCGTTGTTGTTCGCGGCAGATGACACGGCATACAGCACTTCACTAAAACCATGTGGACCCGGGTTGAGCATGGCGCTACGCCCGGCATCGGTCATCATTGCTATTGCTGTGCCGAGCAGGACCAGCGCAGGGGTGACCAGAATCGCCAGCGCGGTCATTTTCATTTCGCGCACGTCGATTTTCTTACCCAGGTATTCCGGTGTTCGGCCAATCATCAGCCCGGCGATGAACACAGCCAGCAGTACGAACAGCAGCATGCCGTACAGACCTGAACCCACACCGCCGAAGACCACTTCGCCAATTTGCATCAGCCACATCGGCACCATTCCGCCGAGTGCGGTAAAGGAGTCATGCATCGCAATCACTGCGCCACAGGATGCCGCCGTTGTGACGACCGCAAACAGACTGCTGACCAGTACACCAAAGCGGCTCTCTTTGCCCTCCATGTTGATATTGCTGTTTGCACCTAACTGCATCAGATGCGGGTTGCCCTGAACTTCGGCCCACATCACGACGGCTACGCAAATGACAAAAATGAGCGACATGGCCCATAACAGGGTCCGTCCCTGACGACGATCGCCCACCACATCGCCAAAGGCAAAACACAGCGCGGTAGGAATTAAGAAAATAGCCAGCATCTGTACCAGGTTGGTCAGCGCGGTTGGGTTTTCAAACGGATGTGCTGAGTTAGCGTTAAAGAAACCGCCTCCGTTGGTGCCGAGCATCTTAATCGCTTCCTGCGAAGCGACAGGTCCCATCGGCAGCAACTGTTTCACCCCTTCAAGCGTCGTGATGGGCTGATAGGGCAATACGTTTTGCAGCACGCCTTGTTGAATAAAAAACAGGGCGATGAGCAGCGCGATTGGCACGAGGATCCACAGCGTAATACGAACCAGATCGACCCAGGCATTACCCAGCGTATCCATACTCTGGCGCGTAAAGGCACGCGTCAGGGCAAAAATCACCGCAATTCCGGTCGCCGCGGACAGGAAGTTCTGCACGGTCAACCCAGCCATCTGGCTGAAGTAGCTTAAAGTGGTTTCACCGGCATAAGATTGCCAGTTGGTATTGGTGACAAAACTCACCGCCGTGTTGAGCGCCAGATGCCATGAAAGTCCTGGTAGCTGCTGAGGATTCAGCGGCAACAGATTTTGCGCCATCAGCATCGAAAACAGGACCAGCAGGCCCAGCACATTGAGCGCGAGGATTGCCAGCAGATACTGCCGCCAGTTCATCTCCTGCTGCGAAATACCCAGACCACGCCAGAGCACACTTTCCACGCCAGCAAGGCCCGGCAGAGACGTATTATTGATGAGTCGGGCCAGCCCAAACCCCAGCGGTCTGGCGATGACAAACAGCACCAGCAAGAAACTGGCAATAAGTAAAAATCCTTGAGCCGCCATCAGAACGCCTCCGCATTAATCAGGGCATACACAAGGTAACCTAATAATAAAAAGACCAGCCCAATGCCGGTTATCACGCCTGCACTCACAGTGCACCTCCAGTGGCATAAATGTGATAACCAGAGCGTAGGTTTTTGCTTGCAAAGATTTCGCAAAAATCGGCGGGCGAGGTGTAAAAAAAGTATAAAAATGGCAAAGACCATTATTTAACTAATGATTAGTATTAATTTAACTTTTATGTAACTTAACTACGTTTTTAAACTAAACGGGGCATAAATAGATAAAAATAAGTGGTCGGATGAGTAGTAAAATTACACACAAGGCGGTATTATTTTCATCAGTTAACCAACTTTATTTTTCCGGTGCGATTCACCGAACAGTTATATGGGAGAGGATTATGGACTTTTATAAAGAATATCCAGCACACATTGTTTTCTTACGCCGTACCTTTGCCGTAGTGGCGGGCGTACTGGCTCTGCCGGTCATGCTGTTCTGGAAAGACCGCGCCCGTTTTTACAGCTATCTGCATCGCGTCTGGTCTAAAACCAGTGATAAGCCGGTGTGGATGGAGCAGGCGGAAAAAGCCACCTGCGATTTCTACTGATAGCTAATAAATCCCCAAAAGCCGCTGATATCAGCGGCTTTTTTGCTCATGATAGCTACACTTATTTCAGGAATGAAAAAGGAGCGATCATGAGCGAGAAATTCCCTGTTGGTATCAGTGCCTGTCTGTTGGGGGAGGCGGTTCGCTATGATGGTGGGCATAAGCGGCTGGCCTTTGCTCTAGAAGAACTGTCGCCGTGGGTCGCGTTCGAACCTGTTTGCCCTGAAATGGGGATCGGGTTACCAGTCCCGCGACCTGCGTTGCATCTGGTCAAAGAGGGCGAGGCTGTCTCCCTGCGTTTTAGTGATAAGCGCGAGGGGGATTTGACAGACGCAATGACGGCTTTTAGTCAGCGACAAAGCGAGCGTCTGGCGCATTTGTGCGGCTATATTGTCTGTGCGAAATCACCCAGTTGCGGTATGGAACGGGTGCGAGTCTACGACGCGGAAGGCAAAAACAACCGTAAAGCCGGACGAGGGATCTTTACGTCTGTGCTGATGTCGACGTTACCCTGGCTTCCCGTGGAAGAGGACGGGCGTTTACACGACCCGCAGATTCGGGAAAATTTTGTTGAGCGCATTTATGCTTTGCACGAGCTCAATACTATCCGACAGCAAGGGTTAACGCGCGGCGCATTAATCGATTATCATAGTCGTTACAAGCTATTACTGTTGGCCCATTCCCAGCCGGACTATCGCGACCTCGGGCGTTTTGTGGCGGCGATTGGCGAATGGCAAGATCTGCAGGCTTATTTTGTCGAGTATCGCTTAAGGCTGATGAGTTTGCTGGCTCATCTTCCCTCCCGTCGCAACCATACCAACGTGCTGATGCATGTCCAGGGCTATTTCCGTACGCAATTAAATTCTCGTCAGCGGCAGGAGCTGGCCTCTCTCATTGACGGTTATCGACGTGCGACTCAACCGCTGCTTGCGCCAATAACATTACTCAAACACTATATGGCGGAATACCCGGATGCTTATCTCTCCGGGCAGCGCTATTTCAATCCCTGGCCAGAGGCTCTGCGTTTGCGCTACGGGCGTTAAGTTTTTTCTTCAGGAGTGTTATGACCACCCATTTGGTCTGGTTTCGGCGTGATTTACGCTTGCACGACAACCTCGCACTGGCGGCGGCTTGTCGGGATCGTTCCGCGCAGGTACTGGCGTTATATATCGCTACCCCCGAGCAGTGGAAGGCCCACGATATGGCCCCGCGCCAGGCGGCATTTACCTGCGCACAGTTGAATGCGTTACAAACGGCGTTGGCAGAAAAAGGTATTCCTCTATTGTTTCACGAAGTGGCTGATTTTGCGGCCAGCGTGGACATCGTCAAAAGTGTTTGTCTGCAGCATGACGTCAGTCGATTATTTTATAACTATCAATATGAAATAAACGAACGGCAGCGTGATGCAAACGTAGAAAAATCATTACCCCAGGTGGTGTGCGAAGGGTTTGATGACAGCGTGATCCTGCCTCCGGGGGCGGTGATGACCGGCAATCATGAGATGTATAAAGTGTTCACGCCGTTTAAAAATGCCTGGCTGAAGCGGATTAAAGACGGTATTCCAGAATGTGTGAGCGCGCCGAAAGTGAGAGAAAGTGGAGCTCTTGACGCACCGTTAACACCAATTACGCTGAGCTATCCACAGCAAGATTTTGATGCGCAGAGGTTTGTGGTAGATGAAAAATTGGCCATCGCGCAATTACGCCAGTTTTGCCAGCAGGCTGCGGGAGAATACGAACAGCTGCGTGATTTTCCAGCGATTGACGGGACCAGTCGATTATCCGCAAGTCTGGCGACAGGCGGGTTATCGCCGCGCCAATGCCTGAATCGACTGCTCGCGGAGCAGCCGCAGGCGCTTGAGGGCGGGTCAGGTAGCGTCTGGCTGAACGAGCTTATCTGGCGTGAGTTTTATCGCCACCTGATGACGTATCATCCGGCTCTGTGTCGGTATCACCCCTTTATCCGCTGGACCGATCGCGTGCAATGGCAGAATAACCCGGCGCATTTGCAGGCCTGGCAAATGGGTCAAACGGGTTACCCGATTGTAGACGCGGCGATGCGTCAGCTCAACGCCACGGGCTGGATGCATAATCGTTTACGCATGATTACGGCCAGTTTTTTAGTGAAAGACCTGCTGATCGACTGGCGCAAAGGCGAGCAGTATTTCATGTCGCAACTGATCGATGGCGACCTGGCGGCCAATAACGGCGGCTGGCAGTGGGCCGCGTCTACCGGAACCGATGCCGCACCGTATTTCCGCATATTTAACCCCACGACGCAGGGCGAAAAATTTGACCGTGACGGTGAGTTTATCCGCCAGTGGCTGCCGGAACTGCGCGATGTGCCGGGTAAAGCGATTCATGACCCGTGGTCGTGGGCGGAAAAAGCGCAGGTGACGCTCAACTATCCTCGCCCGATTGTCGATCATAAGCAGGCAAGACTGGCGACGCTGGCGGCATATGAGGCGGCGCGTAAAGAGTAAAGGCATGGTGGATTTTGCGTAATGCCTTCCAGCAGAATGAAAGTGTTGCGGTCTGGGGCTTTTAGCGCTGAAGCGTGCGCGCAAGGTTGTTAATGCCCTGATGCAGATGCTTTTATCTGGCAGTAAAGTTCCGTCATCTTCATTCAGGTGATGGAACTTGATGACAATGCCAACAACCTCCACACCGCATGATGCGGTGTTTAAAACGTTTTTACATCATCCCGAAACCGCGCGGGATTTTCTCGACATTCACCTGCCAGCTGAACTGCGGACGCTTTGCGATTTGAATTCGCTGAAGCTGGAGTCAGAAAGCTTTATTGAAGCGGATTTACGTTCGCGCTACTCCGACGTGCTCTGGTCTTTGCACACACGCAACGGTGACGGTTATGTCTATGTGGTGATAGAGCATCAAAGTTCAGCCGAGCCGCATATGGCTTTTCGTCTGTTGCGTTATGCGATGGCGGCGATGCAGCGCCATCTGGACGCAGGGCATAAGGAACTGCCACTAGTGATACCGATGCTCTTTTATCATGGCTGCCGAAGCCCCTATCCGTACTCATTGTGCTGGCTGGATGCCTTTGCCGACCCCGTGGCGGCAAGACAGCTTTATTCCAGCGCATTTCCGTTGGTAGACATAACGGTGGTACCCGATGATGAGATCATGGCTCACAGACGAATGGCGCTGCTGGAATTAATGCAAAAACATATCCGTCAGCGGGATTTGCTGGGGCTGGTAGAGCAACTGGCCACGCTGCTACTTACTGGATGCGCTAATGACACGCAATTACAGGCGATGTTTAATTACATCCTACAATCTGGCGACGAATCTCGTTTTAATGAATTTATGCAGGAGATAGCGCAACGGATCCCCCAACATAAGGAGAGGCTGATGACTATTGCAGAGCGGTTACGGTTAGATGGATTACAGGAAGGGTTACAGCAGGGATTACAGCAGGGTAAACAAGAAGCCGCATTACGTATAGCGCAAACCATGCTGGAACAAGGTATAGATCGCACAATGGTGCTACTGGTTACAGGTCTTACTGAAGAGGAACTCGCAGCAATTCATGCATAATTACCTGAAAAAACAGGCCCGAATCATATTACATCATCGGGCCTGTACACTCAGGACTCTACCGCTAACGCACGGTTTCTGAATTTCAGCGACTGGTACAGCCAAATCAGCAGCACCAGTACCACACAGGCCAGTGCGCCCCAGGTAATTTCGCTAAAGACGTCGATGTAGGCATTGATGGAATAGTTGATGGCTCCGGCAGCGTCAAACGAACCTTGTGACGTCTGGTCGGCGATCACCCCAGCCAGGTAGTTGGCGATTGCGCCGGAAAGCAGCATATAAATGCCGGTTAATACACCGGTTACACCGGGGATCTCGATGCGCGTAATTTGTGACATTGCCACCGGGTCGATAAACAGTTCGGCAAAACCCATGACCGCCAGCCCCAATACCATCAGCGGCATGGAAGAGTGGCCGTAAGCGGCGGACCAGCGGGCGCTTAAGGTCAGAATACAAAAACCGGCGCTCATTAAACCGAGACCAAGGGCGAATTTACCCCAGATGCGTACGGTGCGATTACCGCTTACGCTCTCTTTGACCACCCAGGCCAGCACGATACCGCACAGCATAACCGCAAAGGCGTTAACCGACTGGAACATCGCGGTGGGTACGGAATACCCCAGAATGTCGCGATTAACAAAGCGGTCGATATACAGGCTGATTGAGCTGCCGCCCTGTTGAGCAAAGGCCCAGAACAGCATGCTAAAGAAGGTCAGCGTGACGATAAGCCCCAGTTCTTTGCGCTGTTTCTGCGTTTGCGCCTGGCGATAAATCTTCGCCAGAACCGCCAGACCAATGACAGTGGCAACGATCAGGGCGTACACGGACCACTCTTTCCAGAACAAGACAGTAATCAGCAGTGGGGCGGCAACCAGCAGGACTAACAGCCAGGCCCAGTTTGGCAGCATATATTTTTTCGCACACAGGACGGCCTTGTTGACGCCGGTGGTATGGGCGAAATGGCGATTGCCACATAAGAAAATCACCAGCCCCGCCAGCATGCCGATAGCGGCCAGCGCAAAGCCCATCGCCCAGCTGTACTCTTCCTGCACATAGCCGCAGGCTATCGGGGCAATGATTGAACCAATATTTCCGGCAGCGTAGAGCAGAGAGAACCCACCGTCGCGACGCGGATCTTCAGGCTGGTACAGCTCACCCAGCAGACAACTGACGTTGGATTTAAACAGACCGTAGCCACAGACGATAATCGCCAGCGATAAATAAAGGAATGCCGGGGCCATTTCGCTGGCGCCCAACACCAGATGCCCCACCGCCATCAAAAATGCGCCGATCATCACCGCCATCCGGTTGCCGAGCACTTTATCCGCCAGATACCCACCGAGAATGGGGGTGACATAGACCAGCGAGCAGTAGGCGCTGAACAGTTCATAGGCGTGATTATCGTCGTACTTAAGCTGGTTCGTGAGATACAGAATCAGCAGCGCACGCATACCGTAAAAACTGAAATATTCCCAAATTTGTAGCGCGACAACGTAATAAATCGCCCGCGGTTGAGATGCTTGTTTATTCATTGTTTTCTCGAAGTAAATGTCTCACAACAGGCTGGATGTGCTGTGCGAGCGTGTTTCCTTAAAGTTGTAACTTTGATACAGATCTGATTATTTTTGCAATATGCTGTCTGATTGCATAAATATACATGAATTAGATCGCGTGGTGGTATGCAAATTGCGTTCTACAGCGGTGTGATTGTTTCTTAATGTGTCAGTGAAATGACTATCGACGAACGCAGGCGAGGACGCTATTTTAACCTAAGCTGTGTTGCTGATTGGGCAGGCAGAATTTATGACAACGAGGACGATGATGAAAAACACCGAACTGGAACAACTGATCAATGACAAACTGAACAGCGCCGCCATTAGCGACTATGCGCCGAACGGTTTGCAGGTTGAGGGCAAAGAGACGGTGCATAAAATCGTGACAGGCGTGACCGCAAGCCAGGCGCTGCTGGACGAGGCGGTGCGCCTGCAGGCGGATGCGGTCATCGTTCATCACGGTTATTTCTGGAAAGGCGAATCTCCGGTGATTCGCGGCATGAAGCGCCATCGTCTGAAAACGCTGTTGGAAAATGATATCAACCTGTATGGCTGGCATCTGCCGCTGGATGCCCACCCGGAACTAGGTAATAACGCGCAGCTTGCCGCGCTGTTGGGTATTACCGTGATGGGGGAAATTGAGCCGCTGGTGCCGTGGGGTGAACTCTCTATGCCGGTTCCGGGGCTGGAGCTGGCGTCGTGGATTGAGGCGCGTCTGGGCCGTAAACCTTTATGGTGCGGTGATACCGGGCCGGAAAAGGTGCAACGCGTCGCGTGGTGTACGGGGGGCGGTCAAAGCTTCATTGATAGCGCAGCCCGGTTTGGCGTCGATGCCTTTATTACCGGGGAAGTCTCAGAGCAAACCATTCACTCAGCCCGCGAACAAGGGCTGCATTTTTATGCTGCCGGTCACCATGCAACCGAACGCGGCGGGATTCGCGCATTAAGTGAATGGCTGAATGAAAACACCGATCTGGATGTCACGTTTATCGATATTCCTAACCCAGCGTAATTAATAAAGAGGGACGAAAGTGCAGCGAGCGCGTTGTTATCTGTTAGGTGAGACTGCGGTAGTGCTTGAACTGGAGCCGCCCATTACGCTGGCGTCTCAGAAACGTATCTGGCGTCTGGCCCAGCGTTTGGCTGATGCCCCGAATGTGCGTGAAGCTATTCCGGGAATGAACAATATCACGGTGATCTTGCGCGACCCGCAAACGCTGGCGCTGGATGCGATTGAACGCCTGCAGCGCTGGTGGGAAGAGAGCGAAGCGCTGGAACCGGATTCGCGTTTTATTGAAATCCCCGTCACTTATGGCGGTGAGTTTGGTCCGGATCTGGCAGCGGTCGCCCGGCACAGTGGATTAAGCGACAAGCAGGTCGTCGAACTTCATGCGTCAGTCGACTATGTGGTGTGGTTTATTGGTTTTCAGCCAGGGTTCCCTTATCTCGGGAGCTTACCTGAACTACTGCATACCCCAAGACGGGCAGAGCCGCGTCTGCTTGTTCCGGCGGGTTCTGTAGGTATTGGTGGATCGCAAACGGGGGTCTATCCGCTTGCCACGCCAGGCGGATGGCAATTGATTGGGCGTACCTCTGTGTCGCTATTTGATCCAAAACGAGAAGAGCCGATCCTGTTACGCGCTGGGGATACCGTGCGTTTTGTTCCGCAGAAGGAGGGGGTATGTTAAACATCATTCGCGCGGGCATGTATACCTCGGTCCAGGACGGCGGACGCCACAATTTTCGTCAATCCGGCATCAGCCACTGCGGTGCGCTGGATAAACCAGCGCTGAACGTTGCTAACCTGCTGGTGGGAAATGATGCGAATGCCGCTGCGCTGGAAATCACGCTGGGGCAACTGGTCGTGGAATTTGAAGCCGATGGTTGGTTTGCGCTGACCGGCGCTGGATGCGAAGCGCATCTGGATCGTGCTCCCGTGTGGAGCGGGTGGCGGCTGCCGGTGAAAGCGGGACAGCGCTTGACGCTAAAACGTCCACATCATGGTATGCGGAGTTATCTGGCTGTAGCGGGCGGATTTGATGTACCTGAAGTGATGGGGTCGCGTAGCACCGATCTTAAAGTTGGCATTGGCGGGCTGGAAGGGCGTCTGCTGCGCGATGGCGATCGGCTGGCGATTGGAGCATCTACCCGGCAATTTAGTGGGCCGCAGGGGGTAAAACAGCTGATGTGGGGAAACCACATTCGTGCGCTGCCCGGGCCTGAGTATCAGGAATTTGACGAGGTCTCGCAGGCGTCTTTCTGGCGTTCGCCGTGGCAACTTAGTCCGCAAAGTAACCGGATGGGGTATCGCCTGCAGGGGCAGCCGTTGACGCGTATGACCGATCGCGAGTTGCTGTCGCATGGCTTACTCCCCGGCGTGGTGCAGGTTCCGCATAATGGTCAACCGATCGTGCTGATGAATGATGCCCAGACGACGGGCGGCTATCCGCGCATCGCCTGCATCATCGAGGCGGATATGTATCATCTGGCGCAGATCCCGCTCGGCCAGCCGATTCATTTTGTGCAGTGTTCGCTGGAGGAAGCGCTTAAGGCGCGCCATGATCAGCAGCGTTATCTGCAACAGTTAACATGGCGACTTAACAATGAAAATTGATCTCAACGCAGACCTCGGCGAGGGCTGTGCTAACGATGCAGCGCTGCTGCAACTGGTTTCGTCAGCGAATATCGCCTGTGGGTTTCATGCTGGTGATGCGCAAACCATGCTTTCAAGCGTGCGTGAAGCGCTAAAAAATGGTGTGGCGGTAGGTGCACATCCGAGCTTTCCGGATCGGGAGAATTTTGGCCGTAGCGCCATGACTCTGCCAGTGGAAACGGTGTATGCGCAAACGCTGTATCAAATTGGCGCGCTGGCAGCCATTACGCATGCGCAGGGTGGCGTGATGCGCCATGTGAAACCCCACGGCATGCTTTATAACCAGGCGGCAAAAGATCCACAGTTGGCGGATGCGATTGCGAAAGCGGTGCATGCCTGCGATCCCTCGCTGGTTCTGGTGGGGCTGGCGGGAAGCGAACTGATTCGCGCCGGGGAACATTATGGCCTGGTGACGCGTCAGGAGGTTTTTGCCGATCGGGGTTATCAGGCTGACGGCAGTCTGGTTCCGCGTAGCCAGCCTGGCGCATTGATAGAGGATGAAGAGCAGGCGCTGGCGCAAACGCTAGAAATGGTGCAATCCGGTAGAGTAAAAAGTCAGAGCGGAACATGGGCGAACGTGACGGCCCAGACGGTATGCATTCATGGGGATGGCGAGCACGCACTCGCTTTTGCCCGTCGCTTGCGCAGCGCATTCGAAGCATGCAATATTCAAATTAGCGCATAAATTTTTCATACAAAACAATAATATATCACACAACAACATAAGGGACTGAATTATGGGAGAGGCTGTTTCTCTCTGGCCATTGACGGGGATCGCCGTCATTGTGGTCGGATTTCTTTTACGTTTTAACCCGGTATTGGTGGTCATTATGGCCGGGATCGTCACCGGACTGGCGGCGCATATGCCAATCGCTACCATTCTGGAAAAGCTGGGGGAGGGATTTCTCAACACCCGCAACCTGCCGTTTATCCTGCTGATCCCACTGGCGGTTATTGGCCTGCTGGAGCGTCACGGACTCAAAGAGCGCGCTCAGGCGTGGATTGCCAAAATCCGCAGTGCCACCAGCGGCCGTCTGCTTATTGTCTATCTGTTTATTCGTGAGGCTACCGCGGCCTTAGGGCTGACCAGCCTGGGGGGACATCCGCAGATGGTGCGTCCGCTGCTGGCGCCAATGGCAGAAGGGGCCGCCGAGAAAAACCACGGTGAGATACCGGGGGCGGTTCGTTATCGTCTGCGCGCCATGTCTGCCGCGACCGATAACGTTGGGCTGTTTTTCGGTGAAGATATCTTTGTTGCCTTCGGTGCGATCATATTCATGCACAACTTTATGCTGGAATCGGGCGGGATCCAGACCGAACCGCTGCATATCGCCCTGTGGGGGATCCCGACGGCAATATGCGCCTTCCTGATCCACGGCACGCGTCTGTGGCGGCTGGACAGCTATTTGCAGCGTGAAGTGGCGAAAGCGAATGCCGCAGCACAGGGGGAAGCAAAATGAATTTTCAGCAAAGCTATCTCTACTGGCTGGCAGGTGCAGTTTTACTGATTGTGGCGCTGATGTCCTGGCGGGATAAAGCTAACCCGCGTCGCTTAACCACCGGTCTGTTTTGGGGCCTGTACGGCGTTCTCTTTCTGCTTGGCGACTGGACATACTCGCTGTTTGGCGATAAACGCGCGGTGCATATTGCCGTCGGCGTCGCGGTGGTCATATTGGCTCTGATCGCCGGTTTCGGCGGCGTCAAGCTGGGAAGCTACCATCAACGAACGCCGCAACAGCGTGAAGAAAGCGCCAGTAGGTTGGGTAACCGCTTGTTTTTCCCGGCGCTGGCGATCCCGGTGGTGACAGTTATCGGTGTTCTCATGTTCAACCATATTCCGGGCTTACAGGATGCGCTGTTTGGACCGGGTAATCACGCCACGTTGGTGACGCTTTTCTCTATGACCGCAGGCTCGTTGATTGGTCTGGCGATGGCGATAAAAATGACCCATGAGCGGGTGCATCAGCCGATTCAGGAAGCACGCCGACTGCTGGACTCCATCGGGTGGGCATTCATCCTGCCGCAGATTCTGGCTACTCTTGGACTGTTGTTCACTGCGGCGGGTGTCGGCAGCGGTATATCCTGGCTGACGCAAGAATACCTGGCGGTGGATAGCCGTTTTATCGCGGTGGCGGTGTACACCATTGGTATGGCCTTGTTGACGATGGTGATGGGCAATGCGTTTGCCGCTTTCCCGATTGTGACCGCTGGGATTGGTATTCCGATCCTCGTATTGCAACACGGTGGTAACCCAGCGGTGATGGCGGCGATTGGTATGTTCTCGGGGTATTGCGGAACGTTGATGACGCCAATGGCGGCGAACTTCAATATTGTGCCTGCGGCGCTGCTGGAGCTACCAGACAAAAACGCGGTGATTAAAGCACAGGTGCCAACCGGCATACTGCTGCTGTTGGTTAACGTTTTTCTGATGTATTTCCTGATGTTCCTGTAAGGAGGAAGGATGAAAACAGTACTCATCACGGGATTTGAACCCTTTGGCGGCGAGTCAGTTAACCCTTCCTGGGAAGTGGTCTCGGGCCTCGACAATGCTATCATCGATGGATGCCGCGTCGTTGCCCGCCAGTTGCCGTGCGTCTTTGGCGAGTCTCTCGCCGTACTCAATGCTGCAATTGACGCATTGTCGCCATCGCTGGTGCTGGCAGTAGGGCAAGCGGGTGGTCGATCGGATATCACCGTGGAACGCGTGGCGATCAACGTTGACGATGCGCGTATTGCGGATAATCAGGGGCAACAGCCGATTGATGTACCGATTGTGGCCGATGGCCCTGCGGCGTGGTTTAGCACATTGCCGATCAAAGCGATGGTTGTCTCCATGCGCAACGCGGGAATTCCGGCCTCGGTTTCTCAGACGGCGGGCACCTTCGTGTGTAACCACGTGATGTATGGCCTGCTGCATAAATTACGCGACGTGCCGGCAGTGAAGGGCGGTTTTATTCATATTCCTTATCTGCCACAACAGGCCGCGCAGCACCCCGGAGCGCCAAGTATGGCGGCTGAAACCGTTCGTCGGGCGCTGGAGGTCGCGATTGCCACCGCATTGCAGGTGGATAGCGATATCGCCATGACGGGCGGTGCAACACATTAACAAAGGACAGTATTATGCCTGAAGGCCCGGAGATCCGCCGTGCGGCGGATACCCTGGAGGCGGCAGTCAAAGGTAAACCCCTGACGGATGTCTGGTTTGCCTTTGAGCAGTTAAAACCGTATCAATCCCAACTCATCGGGCAGAGTGTTACCCAGCTTGAAACGCGGGGTAAAGCCTTGCTGACCCATTTTACCAATGGCCTGACGCTGTATAGCCACAATCAGCTTTACGGCGTATGGCGAGTGGTCGATACCGGCAACATGCCGCAAACCACGCGGGTGCTGCGCGTCAGGCTGCAAACCGAGGATAAAACTATCCTGCTGTATAGCGCGTCTGACATCGAAATGCTTACACCAGAGCAGCTCACCACCCATCCATTTCTGCAACGGGTTGGACCGGACGTGCTGGATTTGCGTTTAACGCCCGCAGAGGTAAAAACGCGTCTGCTGTCATCCCGTTTTCGCAATCGCCAGTTTTCCGGTCTGCTGTTGGATCAGGCATTTCTGGCGGGATTGGGTAACTATCTGCGGGTAGAAATTCTCTGGCAGGTGGGGTTGACCGGGCAGCATAAAGCGTCACAGCTTAGCGATGAGCAGTTGGATGCGCTGGCGCAAGCGCTGCTTGATATTCCACGTCTGTCGTATAACACTCGCGGCCAGGTCGATGACAATAAGCACCACGGCGCGCTGTTTCGCTTTAAGGTCTTTCACCGGGACGGCGAAGCCTGTGAGCGCTGTGGCGGCATCATCGAGAAAACGACACTTTCCTCGAGACCCTTTTACTGGTGTCCCGGATGTCAGACGTAGATCTATACCGAAGCATATGTTTTACGATATTGCAGCGGCGTTTTGCCCATGTTTTTGCGAAAGCAGGTAATAAACCAGGCATATTCGGAGAAACCAACCTGTGCGGCAATTTCGCGTACCGAGCCGTTGGTATGTAACAGCAGTTCGCAGGCCTGACGGATACGGCGCATCATCAGGTATTCCTGAATGGTACCGCCGGTCTCTTCGTGAAAACGGCGGGAGGCATGGCCCCGCGAGCAACCCATCTCGCTGGCGATATCTTCCAGCGAGCAGCGCTGGTGAAAGTGAGTTTCAATCCAGCGGATAATGCTGACCGAAAATGTATTTTGTCCCGTGGCCTGCGCCTGATGTGGCAGCAGGCTAATGAGCTGCATCACCAGAAATGCGCTGTCACTGATGCTAAAAGTCTGGTCTTTGATTTGCTCTTCAAAACGGCTCAGCAAGGTTTCAATGACTGGCTGAACATCGCCTACGTCAAATACTCGCGCTTTCTCTCCCCTGCCGCACAGTTGGCGCAGCAGCATCTGCTGGCGAGGAAAATCCCGCAGGTACTGCTCAATCTGTGGGCCGTTAAAGTGCAGCGTAGTACGATGATAAATATTACGATCATCCTGTTCGACAAACACTTTATGCAGCTTACCCGGCGGGAAAATAAAAATACGCCCGGGTTTGACGGTGTATTGTTGGTGCTCCATAAGCGCGATGCCTACTCCCTGAGAAACCGATAATATCTCCACGCACTGGTGCCAGTGATAGTAGTTCGCTGGCATATCCTTCATCCGATTAAAGTAAATCGACTTGTCGTTGAGGCTTATGTGCTCAAGATAGCTACTGTCTTCAGTCCGCTGCATTTATATCTCGCCTGGTAATGTGAATAAACTTAAGTTTTTATCACTGTAATCGAATTTTCTCCGCAAAATGCAGGTGAATGTTGTTCTTCATCACTAGCGTTGTGTGGAAATACGACAATTATCACATTTGTATGTCAGCCCAAATCCTTATTATGCGCCCAATACTTCATCAAATGAAACGAGGTTTCATTATGCGAGCAAGGCAAGAGTATGCAGAAAAGGCGCGGCAATGGTTGGCATCAGCCATTCCTCATCTCTACCGTGATAACACGCGTTTGGACGTGGGCGAAACGTCTGCACAATATCCAATGGATATTGCCGGCATGGAGGGGTTTGCGCGTCTATTGTGGATCCTTTCACCGTTGTTAAGTGGGGGAGATGCGAGTGAGTATCGTGAGGCTTTTATTTGCGGTATTCGTCATGGCTGTGACCCCGAACATCCAAATTATTGGGGCAATCTGGTTGATAACGATCAGCGCTGCGTGGAAATGGCCGCCTTCGGCGTTGCATTGGCTCTGCCGAATACCGGGTTATGGGACGCCTTAACAACCGATGAGCAGGACAATCTGGAGCGCTGGTTACGGCAAAGTGCTGATATCCAAATCCCGGACAATAACTGGCACTTCTTCCCGGTATTGGTGCAGGTCGGTCTTAAATGTGTCGGACGCCACTACGACATGATGGTTATTGATAAGCATCTGAATGCGATTGAACCTTTCTGGTTGGGTAATGGCTGGTACTCAGATGGTGCAGGCAAACCGCGCGATTACTATATCTCCAGCGGGTTTCATTTTTATAGTTTGCTGTATAGCCATCTTATGCAGGACGCCGACCCTGAACGGTGCCTGCGCTACCGTCAGCGGGCGCGTCAGTTTGCCAAAGATTACATCTACTACTTTACCTGTGAGGGCGATGCAATTCCGTTTGGCCGCAGTCTGACCTATCGCTTTGTTCAGGTTGCGTTCTGGAGCGCCGTCGTCTGGACGGAACTGGATGTTTTTACAATCCCTATCGTCAAAGGCGTGATTTTGCGCCATCTCGACTGGTGGTTCGCGCAGCCTTTCATTGGCCCGGATGGTTTATTTACACTGGGATATACCTACCCGAACCTGGTGATGACCGAAGATTACAATAGTCCATGTTCGCCATGGTGGGCATGTAAGGCGTTGCTGATTTTAGCACTGCCGGAACAGAGCGCGTTCTGGCAGGCCGAGTCGGCCCCGTTGCCTGAACTTGAGCCGATTCATCCGATAAAGGAAGCGGGACAATTTATCGTTCATGATGATGAAAACCGACACGCCTGGATGCTGATGTCGGGCCAGTATGACCGCAATAACTTTGTCAATTTCGATGCCAAATACGGCAAATTTGCTTACTCCAGCCACTTTGGTTTTACCCTGGAGCGCGGTCATTATGGTCTGAACCATGCTGCCTGTGATTCGATGCTGATGTTCAGCGAACAGGATAACTACTGGCGTGGACGCCGTGAGTGCGATTCTGTTGAAATGACGGATGCGTTGATCCGAAGCCGATGGCTCCCGTGGTCAAACGTCGTCGTCACGACCTGGCTCGTCCCGTTTCAACAGGGACATATTCGCATCCATCGCGTTGAAACCACGCGCCTGCTTGACTGTGTCGAGGGGGGATTCGCGCTTAACCGCCATCAACTCATCGATACCCAAACTGCATCGCATGGGGTCACGCTTCGTGCCAACTCCGGCATATGCCAGATAACCGATCTGTTGGCTGAGCGTCAACCGGAGGTTGTCACAACGCCACCCAACAGCAACATTCTGTATGCCTCACCGGGGGAGATCCCCTGTCTTCGTAGCACGCTTACGCCGGGTACACACTGGCTGGCCTGTGCTGTCAACGCCACATCGCTTTTATCGCTGCCGTTTGCGGCGGCAATGGCGTTCGACCGTGAAAATCAGGTGCTGACGCTGGGTGTGAAAACGCTGGAAATCATATAACTGACGCATGTGCGGAGAAAAATAATGACTAACCCTGTTCAGTCGACGCGCTCGGCTTACATCAAACTGAGCCTGTTCGTATTCCTGTTTACTTTTACCTGGGCGGCCAGTTTTGGCCTGTACGCTATCTGGCTGGGAGATAAAGCCGGGTTGGATGGTGTGGAGATCGGCACTGTGTTTGCCGTAAACGGTGTTTTTGCGGTAGTTATCAAACCTGTTTACGGTTACATCATGGATAAAATGGGCATGAAAAAACATTTGCTCTATTTTGTCTGTCTTGTTTCGGCCCTGATGGCGCCATTTTTTATCTGGTGTTATTTGCCGCTATTACAAACGCATTTTATCAGCGGGATGATCGTCGGTGCGCTATTTTTCAGCCTCGGCTGGTATGCGGGCGTGGCGGCGGAAGAGTCCTATGTTGACCGTTTCAGTCGTCTGTACGCGATGGAATTTGGCCGGATCCGCATGTGGGCGGCGCTGGGGTGGGCAACGGCGTCTTCATTCTCTGGGTATCTCTACAATATCTCGCCCAAAATCAACTTTGTTATCAGTAGCGTTTCCGCGCTGTGCATGTTTGCGGTTCTGCTGACGCTGAAAGTTGATCACTTTGGCCAGGAAGAGAATGACGTTCTGTCGAAAGAGAAGATTGTCATTGGCGATGTTTTCGAGCTGCTGCGCAATAAAAAATTCTGGACCTTTGCGCTGTATATCGCCGGAGTGGCATGGATGATGTTTATTGCCGAACAGCAGTTCTCTCGCTATTTCGTCACCTTCTTTAGCACGAAAGAAGAAGGCAACGCCATGTTTGGCTACATGAGTACCGCGCAGTCAGCCGCAGAGTTTTTCGGCATGATGCTGGTACCCGCCATTATTAACCGCATTGGCGCTAAGCAGGGGATGATCCTGACCGGTCTTGTGATTAGCCTGCGTTTGATTATCTCCGGATTAACTAACGATCCGTTGATTATCTGTCTGGTGAAGCCGTTGTATGGGATTGAAATCGCCCTGATTCTGGTGTCGGTCTTCAAATACATTGCCGAGCATTTCGACAAACGCGTTAACGCCACGATGTACCTGCTGGGCTATCAGGCCATGATTTATGTCGGTTCTATTGTCGTGGCACCACCTGCCGGCTACGCCTACCAAAAAATTGGTTTTGAGCATACCTATCTGATTATGGGCGTGATAGCTCTGGTATTTACCGGGATCTCCGCCATCACGCTTTCTACTTGCTATCAACACAAAAAAAACATTACAGCCCCTGTCCATGGGCAAGAAGCCACCCATTAAAATGAAGAAAACGAGAGAATTATGTCTGTAACTATCCGTAAAGAACCGATCGTTCCTGTTGTACTGCGAAGCGGCGAACGCGCTGCTATTGCGCAGAAGATTTGCCGCGCTTTACCGGTAATTTTATCTGCTGTCGATCGTAACCGCGATTATTTTGGCCTGCGTTATCCCGATGCGGCATGTGAAAACGGTCGCTACCCAATTATTGATAATCAGGAATGGACTACCAGTTTCTGGACTGGTCAGCTGTGGCTGGCATGGGAATGGACGCGTAATGACGCGTATCGCACGTTGGCCGAACAACATGTCCGTTCTTTTGGCGAACGTATTGCCCGACGGGACCATACCAATCACCACGATCTGGGTTTTCTGTACAGCCTATCCTGTATAGCGGCTAATAAACTGACCGGCAATCGCGAGGCGATTTATATCGCGCAGCAGGCGGCAGAAGTGCTGATGGAGCGCTATCACGAGAAATGCGGCATTATTCAGGCGTGGGGCGAACTGGATAATCCGGAGCAGCAGGGCAGGATGATTATAGACTGCAATATGAATTTGCCGTTGTTGTATCAGGCAAGCGCCAGCACTGGCGATCCTCGTTATGCAGAGGCGGCGAAAAATCATATTGAGCAGGCGCGACGTTATATTGTGCGCGAGGACGGTTCGACGTTCCATACATATTATATGGATGTTCACACCGGTGAACCGCGGTTTGGCAATACGCATCAGGGTTTTTCCGATGACTCCTGCTGGTCACGAGGGCAGGCATGGGGTGTTTATGGCTTTTTGCTGAATTATCTCTATACCGGAGATGAGCGACTACTGGAACTGAGCCAGACGCTGGCAAACTACTTTATTAATCGTCTTCCAGAGGATCTTGTCTGCTATTGGGATCTTGCGCTTACCGATCCGAATAGTAAAAGGGATAGTTCCGCCAGCGCGATTCTCTCCTGCGCGTTGCTGGAGCTGGTAAAACAGTTACCGGCAACCCACCCGGATCGTGAAAGCTATGAAGCGCTGGCATTACGGATGATTGCGCGAATGCTTGATGATTATCTGAATACGTCGCATAAAGCTGGCGAAGGATTATTAAAACACTCTGTTTATTATTACAAAGGTAATGTCGGCGTGGATGAATGCTGCTCGTGGGGGGATTATTTCCTGATGGAGGCGATGACCCGCGCAATATGCTGCTGGAATAGTTACTGGTAATATTCTGCTCCCCCAGTTAAATAATCAGGCTATTGATTTAGCAGGGGGGACTTTATCTCTGTACGGCGAGGAAAATATAATGAAAAGTAATAATATTAATACAGCCATATTAATGGCTACACTGGTCATGCCTGCAACTGGCGTTATGGCCGCGGAAAATAATGCAACTCCTGTCTCTCTGGTAAAATCAACGCCATTTACTACTGTATATTTTGCGCCACGTACGCAGTATCGAACTGCCAGCAAAGGCTTTTTACAGCGATTGATGTTAACCGGTGTAGTACAGGATTCAGACAGTATTTTTAAAAGTATGTACTGGAGTTTTGAAACTGATGCCGATCTTGGTAAAAATATGGATCAGTGGAAAAGTAGCTATCAGGAAGCTGAATTTAACAAGCCTTTTGTATTGGGCGATAGTGACTTCTGGCTTGAACCCGGCGTAGTCTTTCACTGGGAGTCCGCGGGCTCACGCGTCGATCCTTATATAGGCATTGGCTATCATTTTGACCCAACGCTGGGCGCCGTATTACGCTACCGTTATAACCATCAAAATCATGACAGCGAAACACTGCAAGGTGACTGGGATGACTCTTCAGAACATCGCGTCGATATTTATTTAACCAAGTATTTTACGCCAAACTTCTGGGTTCAATATAATCCAACGTATTATAGCAAAACGCATGGCGACAAGTTTGAATATGCCAATGGCAAGAATCATACCCTGCAGCATAACTTTGTCTTTAACTTTCATACTACGCCGCGGTTTTATCCATTTTTTGAATTAGGTTATCTTGATAAATATCAAGATGGCGATGATACAAAAAATGAATATCAAATAAGGGTAGGGTTTAAATATAATTTAAACTAATCCCGGCTTACGATGATGAGTTTTTTGGCGCATGCGCTGAAATAAAACGCGCCACCGCCGGACCGGTCAATAAAATACTGAACAGCCGCAGGGTTTGCATCGCCATGATCAGCGCCATATCGGCGTGGCTGCCTGCGGCAATTACCGCGACGGAATCCACTCCGCCAGGGCTGGTCGCCAGATAGGCGGTGAGAAAGTCGATTTGCATGTAATGCGCCAGACCCCAGGCCATAGCGGCACAAATCGCCATCAGTGAAAAAATGGACATCAATATTTGCGGCAGGGGGCGCAGCGCCATAAAAAAGATCTGTTTGTCAAAGCCAAGACCGATTTGCCAGCCAATCGCCATATACGCTATCGCCAGTAACCATTCCGGTAGTTCAATGACCATCATGCCGCCCGCGTTCAGCAATGCACCCGCCAGCATGGGCAGCAACATCACGCCAGAGGGGATACGCAGTAAGCGCCCGGCTGTACCGGCAACAGCGGCCAGCAGTATGGTGCTCAACAGATTAACACTCAGCGGCGGAAACCAGACGATTTGCTGATTGACCGTTTGCGCCTGATCGCCCATTACAAGTCGGGTCACTAACGCGGCAGCGCCAACTACCAGCAGTACGCGCAAGTACTGCATAAACGCTACCAGGCGGATATCAGCGCCATAATCCTGCGCCATAGCAACCATCGCGGCTGCCCCTCCCGGTGATGAGCCCCACGCGCCTGTGTTACCCGGTAGATTGCTGTAGCGAACCAGCAACCAGCCGATTACCGCGCTGCTAATAAGGGTTGTCAGCAGGATGACAATCACCATCGGCCAGTGTGCCGCAAGTGTCGTTAAAATGGATCCTGTGAGGTTTTGTGCAATCATGCAGCCGAGAATGGCCTGAGCGGCAAGAAATGTGCAGCGGGGAGGGTGCAGAGAGATCCCGCGCATACTGAAAATGATACCGACAATCATCGAGCCAAGCAGCAATGCGCCTGGAAGATGGATCAACAGAAAGAACAGGGAAAGAAGGAGTGATAGCAGAAATAGCAGGCTCCACTGCAAAACAGGCATCCCATGCTCCTGAGTGAAATGAGGAAGATCTCAGTAAATCATAGAGAAAACGTGATGAGAATAAAATAATGTGGGTCAGGAATAAACAGGCCGGACAGAGGCATTAACACCCTGTCCGGCCTGGAAGATTCAAGGGAGTAGGCCGGACAGGCGAGAGCGCTATCCGGCAGACAATTAACGCTTAATATCAGACTTAAAATCGCGCTTGTCGTAGCCGGTATACAGCTGACGAGGACGGGCGATTTTCATGCCGTCAGTGTGCATTTCATTCCAGTGTGCAATCCAGCCAACGGTACGCGCCATGGCGAAGATCACGGTGAACATGGAGGACGGAATGCCCATCGCTTTCAGAATGATGCCAGAGTAGAAGTCTACGTTCGGGTAGAGTTTCTTCTCGATGAAGTACGGGTCGTTGAGCGCAATGTGCTCAAGCTCCATTGCCACTTCCAGCAGATCATCTTTGGTGCCCAGCTCTTTCAGCACTTCATGGCAGGTTTCACGCATCACGGTGGCGCGCGGGTCATAGTTTTTGTAAACACGGTGACCAAAGCCCATCAGGCGGAAAGAATCATTCTTGTCTTTCGCGCGGCGAACAAATTCCGGAATGTGTTTAACCGAGCTGATTTCTTCCAGCATTTTCAGCGCAGCTTCGTTGGCACCGCCGTGTGCCGGTCCCCACAGGGAAGCAATACCAGCCGCGATGCAGGCAAACGGGTTAGCACCTGAAGAGCCTGCGGTACGCACGGTAGAAGTTGAGGCGTTCTGTTCGTGGTCAGCGTGCAGGATCAGGATACGGTCCATGGCGCGTTCCAGGATTGGATTGACTTCGTATTTTTCGCACGGCGTGGAGAACATCATGTTCAGGAAGTTACCGGCGTAGGAGAGATCATTGCGCGGGTAAACGAACGGCTGGCCGATGGAGTATTTGTAGCACATCGCTGCCATGGTCGGCATTTTGGACAGCAGGCGGAAGGCGGCGATTTCACGGTGACGCGCATTATTTACGTCCAGAGAATCGTGATAGAACGCAGCCAGCGCCCCGGTGACACCGCACATAACGGCCATCGGGTGAGAGTCGCGGCGGAAACCGTGGAACAGACGCGTGATCTGCTCGTGAATCATGGTATGGCGAGTGACCGTGGTTTTGAACTCGTCGTACTCCTCCTGCGTCGGTTTTTCGCCGTACAGCAGGATATAACACACTTCCAGATAGTTGGACTCGGTCGCCAACTGGTCAATCGGGAAGCCGCGATGCAGCAAAATGCCTTCATCACCATCGATGAACGTAATTTTGGATTCGCAGGATGCGGTAGAGGTGAAACCTGGGTCAAAAGTAAACATCCCCTTTGAGCCAAGGCTACGAATATCAATAACATCTTGACCGAGCGTACCTTTCAGCACATCCAGTTCAATAGCAGCGTCACCATTTAGAGTGATTTTTGCTTTAGTATCAGCCATTTACGGTCTCCTTAGCGCCTTATTACTTAAGACTGCGGAAGTCAGACTTGTTTTCGATACATCAATCAACCGTTACCAGTTTTTTATTCGGCTCGCCGCTCTGCGATAGAGGCGAAAACCAGGGTACAGAGCAATGGGCGCTTGCAGGTAAATCAGTTAACTCATGGTGAAATAGTAACAAATCAACAACTTAGCAATCCGAATTATTTAACCTGTCTATCACTAATAACTGTCCTGAAGGTATTGGTCAATACTTCCACACTGTTACATAACTAAATCTCCGGTGAAAGAGTGACCCCATAACTTTTACGCATTATATGCTTTTTCTGGTGTCGTTTGTAACAACTTTGTTTAATGATTGTCAAATCAGATGATTAAAAATTAAAATAATGTTGTTATCGTGACCTATGTCACTGTTCGGGATAAAACCCGACAAACTATATGTAGGTTAATTGTAATGATTTTGTGAACGTCCTATACTGCCGCCAGGTCTCCGGAATACCCTGCAATCCCGAGCCAACCAGCGTTGTAACGTGTCGTTTTAGCAACTGGAAGCAGTGTTTTATATGACGCGTAGTTATAGTAAGGACGCTGTCTGACCCGCAAGCAGACCGGAGGAAGGAAATCCCGGCGTCTTTCAGACTACAGAAGTCTTCATCTTCTGTGCCCGAAGTCCAAAGGGAATAATAAGAACAGCATGTGGGCGTTATTCATGATAAGAAATGTGAAAAAACAAAGACCTGTCAATCTGGATCTGCAAACGATCCGGTTCCCAATCACGGCGATAGCGTCCATTCTCCATCGCGTATCCGGAGTGATCACCTTCGTGGCGGTCGGGATTCTGTTGTGGTTATTGGGTACCAGCCTTTCCTCCCCTGAAGGTTTCCTCACGGCGTCATCCATTATGAATAACTTCTTCGTAGAGTTAATCATGTGGGGGATCCTGATTGCGCTGGCCTATCACGCCGTAATGGGCATTCGCCATCTGTTGATGGATTTTGGCTATATCGAAGAAACCCTCGAAGCAGGGACACGCTCCGCCAAAATTTGTTTCGTTATCATTGTCGTGCTTTCACTTCTCGCAGGAGTCCTCGTATGGTAAGCAACGCCTCCGCATTAGGACGCAACGGCGTACATGACTTCATTCTGGTCCGTGCTACCGCTATCGTTCTGACGTTATACATCATCTATATGGTCGGCTTCTTCGCCACCAGCGGCGAGTTGACCTTTGAAGTCTGGACCGGTTTTTTCTCATCGGCATTCACCAAAGTCTTCACTCTGCTGGCACTTTTTTCCATCTTGATTCATGCCTGGATTGGCATGTGGCAGGTGTTGACCGACTACGTTAAACCTCTGGCTGTACGCCTGATTCTGCAACTGGCTATCGTCGTTGCGCTGGTGGTTTACGTCATTTATGGATTTGTTGTGGTGTGGGGTGTGTAATGAAACTGCCAGTCAGAGAATTTGATGCTGTTGTGATTGGTGCCGGTGGCGCAGGTATGCGCGCGGCGCTGCAAATTTCCCAGAGCGGACAGACCTGTGCGCTGCTCTCCAAAGTGTTTCCAACCCGTTCCCATACCGTATCTGCGCAGGGTGGCATCACCGTGGCGCTCGGTAATACCCATGAAGATAACTGGGAATGGCACATGTACGACACCGTCAAAGGGTCGGACTACATTGGTGACCAGGACGCAATTGAATATATGTGTAAAACTGGCCCGGAAGCGATTCTGGAGCTGGACCATATGGGCCTGCCGTTCTCTCGTCTAGATAATGGCACCATTTATCAACGTCCGTTTGGCGGTCAGTCGAAGAACTTCGGCGGCGAGCAGGCGGCACGTACCGCAGCAGCGGCAGACCGTACCGGCCACGCGCTACTGCACACCCTGTATCAGCAGAACCTGAAAAACCACACCACCATCTTCTCTGAGTGGTATGCACTGGACCTGGTGAAGAATGCTGATGGCGCGATTGTCGGTTGTACCGCACTATGTATTGAAACCGGCGAAGTCGTTTACTTTAAAGCTCGAGCCACCGTACTGGCGACGGGTGGCGCAGGTCGTATTTATCAATCAACCACTAACGCCCACATCAACACCGGTGACGGTGTAGGTATGGCTATCCGCGCTGGCGTGCCGGTGCAGGATATGGAAATGTGGCAGTTCCACCCGACCGGTATCGCTGGCGCGGGCGTGCTGGTCACAGAAGGTTGTCGTGGTGAAGGCGGCTACCTGCTGAACAAACACGGCGAACGCTTCATGGAGCGTTATGCCCCGAATGCGAAAGACCTGGCGGGTCGTGACGTGGTGGCGCGTTCCATCATGATCGAAATCCGTGAAGGCCGCGGCTGCGACGGCCCATGGGGTCCGCACGCCAAGCTGAAACTCGATCATCTGGGTAAAGAAGTGCTGGAGTCCCGGCTGCCGGGTATTCTCGAACTGTCTCGTACCTTTGCCCACGTTGACCCGGTGAAAGAGCCGATCCCGGTAATTCCTACCTGTCACTATATGATGGGCGGTATCCCGACCAAAGTAACCGGCCAGGCGTTGACCGTGAACGAGCAGGGCGAAGATGTGGTGATTCCGGGGCTGTTTGCGGTAGGCGAAATCGCCTGCGTATCGGTTCACGGCGCCAACCGTCTGGGCGGCAACTCGCTGCTGGATCTGGTGGTCTTTGGTCGTGCGGTGGGTCTGCATCTGCAGGAATCTATCGCGGAACAGGGCGACCTGCTGGATGCGACGGAAGACGAGATCGATGCTTCTCTGGCTCGTCTGAATCGCTGGAACGGCAACCGTAACGGCGAAGATCCGGTAGCCATTCGCAAAGCGCTGCAGGAATGTATGCAGCATAACTTCTCGGTATTCCGCGAAGGCGATGCGATGGCGAAAGGACTGGAAGAGCTGAAAGCGATTCGCGAGCGTCTGAAAAACGCCCGTCTGGATGATACCTCCAGTGAATTTAACACCCAGCGCGTTGAGTGTCTTGAGCTGGATAACCTGATGGAAACCGCTTACGCCACCGCAGTCTCTGCAAACTTCCGTACCGAAAGCCGTGGCGCGCATAGCCGCTTCGACTTCCCGGAACGTGATGATGAAAACTGGCTGTGCCATTCCCTGTACCTGCCAGAGTCGGAAACCATGACGCGACGTCAAGTCAATATGGAACCGAAGCTGCGCCCGGCATTCCCGCCGAAGATTCGTACTTATTAATGCGGAGACAGGACAATGAAACTCGAGTTTTCAGTTTATCGCTATAACCCGGACGTTGACGATGCTCCGCGCATGCAGGATTACACCCTGGAAGCGGAAGAAGGGCGCGACATGATGCTGCTGGATGCATTGATGCAGCTGAAAGAAAAAGATCCGTCGCTATCGTTTCGTCGCTCCTGCCGTGAAGGGGTCTGCGGCTCTGACGGTCTGAACATGAACGGCAAAAATGGACTGGCCTGTATCACACCTGTTTCTGCGCTGAATCAGCCGGGCAAGAAAATTGTCATTCGCCCGCTGCCGGGTTTACCGGTTGTGCGCGATTTGGTGGTAGACATGGGACAATTCTACGCACAGTATGAGAAGATTAAGCCTTACTTATTGAATAATGGGAAAAATCCACCGGCTCGCGAGCATTTACAAATGCCAGAGCAGCGTGAGAAGCTCGATGGGCTGTATGAATGTATTTTGTGTGCATGCTGCTCAACGTCCTGCCCATCATTCTGGTGGAACCCGGACAAGTTCATCGGTCCGGCTGGTCTGCTGGCCGCGTATCGCTTCCTGATCGACAGCCGCGATACCGAGACCGACAGCCGCCTGGAAGGTTTAAGTGACGCTTTCAGCGTATTCCGCTGTCACAGCATCATGAACTGCGTCAGCGTATGTCCTAAGGGGCTGAACCCGACGCGTGCGATCGGCCATATTAAGTCGATGCTGCTCAAGCGTAGTGCGTAAGTTGTTGTAGTGGTTGCCGGATGGCGACGTAAACGTCTTATCCGGCCTACAGGTACAATCCCGTAGGCCTGATAAGTGAAGCGCCATCAGGCAAATTGTTAATGTAGGAAACCTCTAAAAACTGCCACATGATTAGACAGTTTTTAAAGGTTCCTTCGCGAGCCAAACAAAAAGAGCTCGCAAGTGAACCCCGGCACGCACATCGGTGTGCGTGGTAGTATCCACGGCGAAGTAAGCATACAAATGCTTAAGGGATCACGATGCAGAACAGCGCTTTGAAAGCCTGGTTGGACTCTTCTTACCTCTCTGGCTCGAACCAGAGCTGGATAGAACAGCTCTATGAAGACTTCTTAACCGACCCTGACTCGGTAGATGCTAACTGGCGTTCGACGTTCCAGCAGTTACCTGGCACCGGAGTCAAACCGGATCAACTCCACTCAAAAACACGTGATTATTTCCGTCGGCAGGCGTTGATTACCCCACGTTACTCTTCTTCTATTTCCGACCCTGATGCCAATGTGAAGCAGGTTAAAGTCCTGCAGCTCATTAACGCCTACCGTTTCCGCGGCCATCAACATGCGAATCTTGATCCGCTGGGACTGTGGCAACAAGAGAAAGTGGCCGATCTGGATCCGTCTTTCCACGATCTGACCGATGCGGATTTCCAGGAAAGCTTTAACGTAGGTTCTTTTGCCGGCGGCAAAGACACCATGAAGCTGAGCGACCTGGTTGTTGCGCTGAAACAAACCTACTGCGGCCCGATTGGCGCCGAGTATATGCACATCACCAGCACCGAAGAAAAACGCTGGCTTCAGCAGCGCATCGAGTCTGGCCGCGCCGCGTTTAGTAGTGAAGAGAAAAAACGCTTCCTCAGCGAACTGACCGCAGCGGAAGGTCTGGAACGTTACCTGGGCGCGAAGTTCCCGGGGGCAAAACGCTTCTCGCTGGAAGGCGGTGATGCGTTAATTCCGATGCTGAAAGAGATGATCCGCCACGCGGGTAACAGTGGTACGCGTGAAGTGGTGCTGGGCATGGCGCACCGTGGTCGTCTGAACGTACTGGTCAACGTGCTGGGTAAAAAGCCGCAGGATCTGTTCGACGAATTCGCGGGCAAACATAAAGAACATCTCGGCACTGGCGACGTGAAGTACCACATGGGCTTCTCGTCAGATATCGAAACCGAAGGCGGTCTGGTACACCTGGCGCTGGCGTTTAACCCGTCACACCTGGAAATTGTTAGCCCGGTGGTAATCGGTTCCGTCCGTGCGCGTCTGGATCGTCTGGATGAGCCGAGCAGCAATAAAGTCCTGCCTATCACCATTCATGGTGATGCGGCGGTGACCGGGCAGGGCGTGGTGCAGGAAACCCTGAACATGTCGAAAGCGCGTGGTTACGAAGTGGGCGGTACCGTTCGCATCGTTATCAACAACCAGGTGGGCTTCACTACCTCTAACCCGTTGGATGCGCGTTCTACCCCATATTGCACCGACATCGGTAAGATGGTTCAGGCGCCGATTTTCCACGTCAATGCGGATGACCCGGAAGCAGTCGCTTTCGTCACGCGTCTGGCGCTGGACTTCCGTAATACCTTCAAACGCGATGTCTTCATCGATCTGGTGTGCTACCGCCGTCACGGCCATAACGAAGCCGATGAGCCGAGCGCAACCCAGCCGCTGATGTATCAGAAAATCAAAAAGCATCCGACCCCGCGCAAAATCTACGCCGACAAGCTGGAAGCGGACAAAGTCGCCACGCTGGAAGATGCGACCGAAATGGTCAACCTGTATCGCGATGCGCTGGATGCTGGCGAGTGCGTAGTGAAAGAGTGGCGTCCGATGAACATGCACTCCTTCACCTGGTCGCCATATCTCAACCACGAATGGGACGAAAGCTACCCGAACAAAGTTGAGATGAAGCGTTTGCAGGAGCTGGCTAAACGCATCAGCACTGTACCTGAAGCGGTTGAAATGCAGTCGCGCGTTGCCAAAATTTACGGCGATCGTCAGGCCATGGCCGCAGGCGAGAAGCTGTTCGACTGGGGGGGCGCAGAGAATCTGGCTTACGCCACACTGGTTGACGAAGGCATTCCGGTTCGTCTGTCGGGTGAAGATTCCGGTCGCGGAACCTTCTTCCACCGCCACGCGGTTATTCATAACCAGGCGAACGGTTCAACCTACACGCCGCTGCAGCATGTGCATAACGGCCAGGGCACGTTCCGCGTATGGGACTCCGTACTGTCTGAAGAAGCGGTGCTGGCGTTTGAATACGGTTACGCCACGGCAGAACCGCGCACTCTGACTATCTGGGAAGCCCAGTTCGGTGACTTCGCCAACGGTGCTCAGGTCGTTATCGACCAGTTCATCTCTTCCGGCGAACAAAAATGGGGTCGTATGTGCGGTCTGGTTATGCTGCTGCCGCACGGCTACGAAGGTCAGGGCCCGGAGCACTCCTCCGCGCGTCTGGAACGTTATCTGCAACTTTGCGCTGAGCAAAACATGCAGGTTTGCGTCCCGTCCACCCCGGCACAGGTGTACCACATGCTGCGTCGTCAGGCGCTGCGCGGTATGCGTCGTCCGCTGGTGGTGATGTCACCGAAGTCGCTGCTGCGTCACCCGCTGGCGGTGTCTACGCTGGACGAACTGGCAAATGGCACCTTCCTGCCGGCTATTGGCGAAGTCGATGAACTTGATCCGAAAGGCGTGAAGCGTGTTGTGATGTGTTCTGGTAAGGTTTATTACGACCTGCTGGAGCAACGCCGCAAGAATGACCAAAAAGATGTTGCCATTGTGCGCATCGAACAGCTCTATCCGTTCCCGCATAAAGCGGTGCAGGAAGCGCTGAAACCGTTTGCTCACGTACATGATTTTGTCTGGTGCCAGGAAGAGCCGCTCAACCAGGGCGCATGGTACTGCAGTCAGCATCATTTCCGTGAAGTGATTCCATTTGGGTCCGCTCTGCGTTATGCAGGTCGCCCGGCCTCTGCCTCTCCGGCAGTAGGGTATATGTCCGTTCACCAGAAACAGCAACAAGATCTGGTTAATGACGCGCTGAACGTCGATTAAATAAAGGATAAATAATGAGTAGCGTAGATATTCTTGTTCCCGACCTGCCTGAATCCGTAGCGGATGCAACGGTTGCAACCTGGCACAAAAAACCGGGCGATGCAGTACGTCGTGATGAAGTACTGGTAGAAATCGAAACTGACAAAGTGGTACTGGAAGTACCGGCATCAGCGGACGGTATCCTTGATGCGGTTCTGGAAGATGAAGGGACAACCGTCACCTCCCGCCAGATCCTCGGTCGCTTGCGTGAAGGCAACAGCACTGGTAAAGAAACCAGCGCCAAGTCTGAAGAGAAAGATTCTACTCCGGCACAGCGCCAGCAGGCGTCGCTTGCAGAGCAGAACAACGATGCCCTGAGCCCGGCGATCCGTCGCCTGCTCGGTGAACATAACCTCGAAGCCAGCGCCATCAAAGGCACTGGCGTCGGTGGCCGTATCACCCGTGAAGATGTGGAAAAGCATCTGGCCAAAGCGCCGGCAGCAAAAGCCGAAGCCAAAGCGCCAGCAGCCGCGCCAGCGCCACAGCCTCAACTGGGTGCGCGTGGCGAAAAACGTGTACCGATGACCCGTCTGCGCAAACGCGTAGCCGAACGTCTGCTGGAAGCGAAAAACTCCACCGCCATGCTGACCACGTTCAACGAAGTCAATATGAAGCCGATTATGGACCTGCGCAAGCAGTACGGTGATGCGTTCGAAAAACGCCACGGTATCCGTCTGGGCTTTATGTCTTTCTACGTGAAAGCGGTGGTTGAAGCGCTGAAACGCTATCCGGAAGTCAACGCGTCCATCGATGGCGATGACGTGGTGTACCACAACTACTTTGATGTCAGCATGGCGGTCTCCACGCCGCGCGGCCTGGTAACGCCGGTCCTGCGTGATGTGGATCTGCTGGGTATGGCTGACATTGAGAAGAACATTAAAGAACTGGCAGTAAAAGGTCGCGACGGCAAGTTGACGGTTGAAGATCTGACGGGCGGTAATTTCACCATCACTAACGGCGGTGTGTTCGGTTCCCTGATGTCTACGCCGATCATCAACCCACCGCAGAGCGCCATCCTGGGTATGCATGCCATCAAAGATCGTCCGATGGCGGTAGACGGCAAGGTTGAAATCCTGCCGATGATGTATCTGGCGCTGTCTTACGATCACCGTCTGATCGATGGTCGTGAGTCAGTAGGCTTCCTGGTAACCATTAAAGAGTTGCTGGAAGATCCAACGCGTCTGCTGCTGGACGTGTAACGAAAAAGAGTATCACCTGCCCCGTAGGTCTGGACGCCTTATCAGGCCTACGGGTAAAAGATAACGATTACCTGAAGGATGGACAGAACACATGAACTTACATGAATATCAGGCAAAACAACTTTTTGCCCGCTATGGCTTACCGGCACCGGTGGGTTATGCCTGTAATACTCCGCGTGAAGCTGAAGAAGCCGCATCTAAAATCGGCGCAGGCCCGTGGGTAGTGAAATGTCAGGTTCACGCTGGTGGCCGTGGTAAAGCGGGCGGTGTGAAGGTTGTTAACAGCAAAGAAGACATTCGCGCTTTTGCTGAGCACTGGCTGGGGAAACGTCTGGTGACTTACCAGACAGACGCTAATGGCCAACCGGTAAATCAGATTCTGGTTGAAGCGGCGACCGATATCGGTAAAGAACTTTACCTCGGCGCAGTGGTTGACCGTAGTTCCCGTCGCGTGGTCTTTATGGCCTCGACTGAAGGCGGCGTGGAAATCGAAAAAGTAGCGGAAGAAACCCCGCACCTGATCCATAAAGTGGCGCTGGATCCGCTGGCAGGACCGATGCCTTACCAGGGGCGTGAGCTGGCGTTCAAACTGGGTCTGGAAGGTAAACAGGTTCAGCAATTCACCAAAATCTTCATGGGGCTGGCGACTATTTTCCTGGAGCGCGACCTGGCGCTGATCGAAATCAACCCGCTGGTAGTAACTAAACAGGGCGATCTGATCTGCCTCGATGGCAAACTGGGCGCTGACGGCAACGCACTGTTCCGGCAGGCTGACCTGCGCGAAATGCGCGACCAGTCTCAGGAAGATCCGCGTGAAGCGCAGGCTGCACAGTGGGAACTGAACTACGTCGCACTGGACGGTAACATCGGTTGTATGGTTAACGGTGCGGGCCTGGCAATGGGCACCATGGACATCGTTAAGCTGCACGGCGGCGAACCGGCTAACTTCCTCGACGTGGGCGGCGGTGCGACCAAAGAGCGTGTAACCGAAGCGTTCAAAATCATCCTCTCCGATGACAATGTAAAAGCCGTACTGGTTAACATCTTCGGCGGTATCGTACGTTGCGACTTGATCGCTGACGGTATCATCGGCGCGGTAGCGGAAGTGGGCGTTAACGTTCCGGTTGTCGTTCGTCTGGAAGGCAACAACGCCGAACTCGGCGCGAAAAAACTGGCTGATAGCGGCCTGAATATTATTGCAGCGAAAAGTCTGACGGATGCAGCTCAGCAGGTTGTTGCCGCAGTGGAGGGGAAATAATGTCAGTTTTAATTAATAAAGATACCAAGGTTATCTGCCAGGGCTTCACCGGTAGCCAGGGGACATTCCACTCCGAACAGGCGATTGCTTACGGTACGCAGATGGTTGGCGGCGTAACGCCAGGCAAAGGCGGCACCACTCACCTTGGTCTGCCGGTGTTCAACACCGTGCGTGAAGCGGTAGAAGCAACCGGCGCAACCGCCACCGTTATCTACGTTCCGGCGCCGTTCTGCAAAGACTCCATCCTGGAAGCGATCGATGCAGGCATCAAACTGATTATCACCATCACCGAAGGTATCCCGACGCTGGATATGCTGACCGTGAAGGTGAAGCTGGATGAAGCTGGCGTACGCATGATCGGCCCGAACTGCCCAGGCGTGATCACCCCGGGCGAATGCAAAATCGGCATCATGCCGGGTCACATTCACAAGCCGGGTAAAGTGGGTATCGTTTCCCGTTCCGGTACGCTGACCTATGAAGCGGTTAAGCAGACCACCGACTACGGTTTCGGCCAGTCCACCTGTGTCGGTATCGGCGGCGACCCGATTCCAGGCTCTAACTTCATCGACATTCTGAAGCTGTTCCAGGAAGATCCGCAGACTGAAGCGATCGTGATGATCGGCGAGATCGGCGGTAGCGCGGAAGAAGAAGCGGCGGCGTACATTAAAGATCACGTCACCAAGCCGGTTGTCGGTTACATCGCGGGCGTCACCGCGCCGAAAGGCAAACGTATGGGCCACGCCGGTGCGATCATCGCCGGTGGTAAGGGTACCGCTGACGAGAAATTCGCGGCTCTGGAAGCTGCTGGCGTGAAAACCGTTCGCAGCCTGGCCGATATCGGCGAAGCGCTGAAAACCGTTATTAAGTAAGAAGTAAAAAAATAGCCCTGACTATCTGCATGGTCAAGGGCTGGTCCCGTTTCGACATGGTTGGCCATCTGATGATGGCCTTTTTTTGTCCTTAAATATTTTTCTTGCCAATTGATCATAATCATCTGCACAAATGAGATTATTTTTTGCGGTCAACATCATTCTTTCTCTTGGTTAAATTCTGCATATTATCGGTTTTAATATTATGAGTGCTGGAGGAGAGCGTGCTGCTGAAAATTCAGAATGATTATTTACACGGTTTTTTCTCGATAGCCGAAATATTCTCCCGTGCGACCGGGTTAGCCACGGTTGTGATTGATATTAATGGTAAGCCACTCTCAGATTGTCATAATTTTAATTCTTTCTGCAGATTAATGCGGGCGGATGAGCGCTATCGTGTGGACTGCCAAAAATGCGATAAGCAGTGTGCTTTTGAGGGGTTAAAACAGCTTAAGCCCAGAATACTCACCTGTCATGCCGGGTTAAGTCTGTTCTCGATGCCATTAATTGATGAAGGGCATCTTTATGGTTTTATTGTCTGCGGACAGGTCCGGCCAAAGTATCAGGAATATAAAACTATTGTTATTGGTAATAAATTTTCATGGATGGAGGACCCCAAAATAAAAGCTGAATGGGGTCAGGTTGCGGTAGTGGATAATAATACGCTGGTAGCGTCGGCTAATTTGTTAAGTTTTATTGTTGATAATTATGCGGAAGAACAACAATCCGCTCAAGTTTCAGTTTCACCGATCCGTTACATTCGTCATTATGTTACTGAACCTTCCCGTCATGAGAAAAAACTTCTGGCGGCGCTGCGTTATATTGATGAGAATTTATATGGTGAATTATCCCTGGAATCCGTCGCGGCGCATGTGTGCTTAAGCGCGAATTATTTCAGCCGATTTTTTAAGAAACGGCTGGGCGTTAATTTTAAAACCTGGGTGAGTCAGAAAAAAATGCAGAAAGCGGGGGAGTTGTTGCACGACCCTGAGCATTCAATAGACAGTATTGCCAGGAAACTTCAATACGCGCAAACCAGCTACTTTTGCCGCGTTTTCAGGGCGGCGCATCAAACGTCGCCCCAGTCTTTTCGTCATGCCAGGCTTTCGCAGTAAAGATCTTCTGGCAAGGTGATGGCGTCGGGTATAAAAGAGAGCCGATCGCTCAGGGTCACCACCTCACCAATAACAATCAGCGCAGGTGGAGCAATGTTAGCCTCCTGCGCTTTGCTCAGTAATGAACCGAGCGTACAGGTTAGTCGGCGTTGATTCTCCCGGGTGGCGGACATAATTAGCGCAGCGGGTGTATCTGCTGATTTACCGCCCATCAACAGCTCTTCGCAGATAAACGCCAGATTGGCGATACCCATGACGATAACCAGCGTGCCATTTAGCTTCGCCAGTTGACGCCAGTCCTGCTGCTGGTTGCCTTCCCGCGTATGGCCTGTCACCACGTGAAAACCGGAGGCGAAATCGCGATGCGTCACCGGAATTCCGGCATAGGTCAGGCCGCCGATGGTAGAACTGATACCCGGCACAACTTCAAATGGGATACCCGTTTCAACAAGATCCTCAACTTCTTCGGCCCCACGACCAAACACATAAGGATCGCCCCCTTTCAGGCGTACGATGTTGCTATGTGTTTGGGCATACTGGACCAGTAATGCGTTAATTTCATCCTGAGGAACACAATGATAGCCTGGATTTTTGCCGACATTGATAAGCAGGCAATCAGGTAATGCCCATTCCAAAATTTTAGGATTGACCAGCCGATCGTAAATAATGACATCAGCCTGTTTAATGCACATCATCGCTTTGAGGGTGAGCAATGAAATATCACCGGGACCTGCTCCAACGAGCCAGACCTTTCCGAAAGTTTTCACATTGTGTCCTTTATCACGTCTAACAAAAAAAGGCAGAAACTACATCAAGGAATGATTAAAAGCAGTCGTTTGCCCGTAAGTTATAACGTGAAATTATCTAAAATTATGGCATGGATAATATTGATTAATCTCGCAAAGTTTTTTCTGCAATAAACAAGTTAACTTGAAAAATTATTAAGAACTTATTGGCACTATTTGCATAGGTTTAACCTTATTTAAATTGTGTTTATTGTTGTGCTTGAGTATTATTGGTTAATATTTATCCGCCATCAGTATGAGTAAATCATGGATTGGATCAATGACATCAATGGATGAAATAAAATATAACTCTCGATGCTTATCTGGGTGTCTTGAATTATTTTTTATAAATTAAACTATTTTTGTACGCTGCATATGGAAGAGGTTATGAGAGGAAAAATACCGAAGACGGAGTTGCTGGTAACTTTTGAAGTTGTTGCGCGTCACGAAAGTTATACCCGGGCTGCTGAAGAGCTGGCTTTAACACAAAGTGCTGTTTTCCGCCAGGTGAATGCGCTGGAGGATTTTCTGAATACCTCGCTATTTAATCATGCCAAGAAACGCATTTTTTTAAATGCGGCGGGCAAACATTATTTAAGCATCGTTAAAGAAACGTTAAATAAACTCGAGCGAGATACGACGACGATAATGACCTGGCAGCCGACGGTGCAGGTTATTGAGCTGGCAGTGAATCCGACCTTCAGCACGCATTGGCTGATTCCGAACCTGCGCGAGTTCAATAAACTCAATCCTGATATTATCGTCAATATCCATTCGCTGGCGAATATTGGTGATTTTCTCAATCGGGAGTATGACGCGGCAATCATGCGTGAAGATTTCTACTCGCCATGGTCGGGCGTTGAGTACCTGTTTGAAGAGGAAATCCTGCCGGTATGTAGCCGCTGCTTGCTGGCCGAACCGGATCGGAAACTGGCAGTCGAGGAGTTACTGAACGAATTCCCGCTTTTGCACCAAAGCACGCGTATCAAGGGTTGGCAGGAATGGTTTGCGCTGTCCGATGTCAGCAGTCCACTGGTCAATAAAGGTCCAAGGTTTGATCTGTTGTCGATGCTGATTGCGGCGGTTCGCTCTAATCTTGGCGTGGCGTTGCTTCCTCGTTTTGCCATTCAGCACGATCTGGACAGCGGTGATATGGTCATTCCTTGCGATGTCCCGATGCGCACCGGGAACCGTTTCATCATGACGTGGCGTGAAGAGAAAGCGGAATCTGTGCATTTACAGATCTTCCGGGACTGGCTGTTGAATAAATCTGTGGTATCGCCTGCCTGATAGTACCGTGTGCCTTGTCAGGCCTGCAAAGAACGGTAGGCCGGATAAGACGCCAGCGCGTCGTTATCCGGCAAAAGAATAGTTACCAGTCGATTCCCACCTGCGCCTGAATACCGCTGTCAAACGCGTGCTTGACCGGGCGAATTTCGCTGACCGTATCGGCCAGTTCCAGCAACAGTGCGTGGCATCCGCGTCCGGTGACGATAACACTTTGTCCGACAGGGCGATTTTCGATGGCGCTGAGAACCTCCTGGGTATCCAGATAGTGGTAAGCCAACATGTAAGTCAGTTCATCCAGTACCACCAGATCGTAATGCGCATCAGCCAGCATGCGCTTACTTTCTTGCCAGACTACCGTTGCCGCCTCGATATCCGCTTGCCGGTTTTGGGTTTCCCAGGTAAACCCGGTGCCCATAATATGGAATTCAACGCCGAGCGGTTGCAGGGTGTTGTACTCGCCATTATCCCACTGACCTTTGATAAACTGCGCGATGCCAACGGTTTTTCCGTGACCAACCGCGCGCGTTGCCGTGCCAAAGGCTGCGGTGGATTTCCCTTTACCGTTGCCGGTGAAGACAATCAGGATCCCTTTCTTCTCCGTTGCCGCCGCCACGCGGGTATCAACCTGTTCTTTCAGTTTCTGCTGACGCTGGCGGTGTCTGTCATTATTGGCTCGCGCTTCCATTGATGCTCCTTAATGTCCTGCCGGACAGGTTGCGCAGCGATGCTGCTGCTCAAACTGACTAAAGAAGTTATTACCTTTGTCGTCGACTAACACGAAGGCCGGCATATTTTTAACTTCCATCATCCAGACCGCTTCCATTCCCAGTTCGGGATATTCCAGGCAGTGCAGGCTTTTCACGTACTGTTGTGCAAGCAGGGCCGCGGCGCCGCCGATGCTGCCGAGGCTAAACCCACCGTGTTTATGGCAGGCATCAGTGACCTGCTGGCTGCGGTTACCCTTGGTAAGCATAATGAGACTGCCGCCTTGTGCCTGGAAAGCATCGACATACCCATCCATGCGCCCGCCGGTGGTGGGACCCATTGAACCACAGGCCTGATTGTCCGGCGTTTTGGCGGGACCAGCGTAATAAACGATATGCTTTTTCATGTATTCCGGCATCGGTTCGCCGTTATCCAGGCGCGCTTTGATGTTAGCGTGGGCAATATCACGGGCGACAACAATTGGGCCACTTAACGACAAACGAGTACCGATAGGCAGAGCGGACAGGTCGTGCAGAATCTCGCGTAGCGGGCGGTTGAGATCCAACTGTACGGTTTGGGCGCCATTTTCTACCCGTTGGGAATCAGGTATGAACTTGCCCGGGTTATGCTCCAGTTTCTCCAGCCAGATACCGTGTTTGTTAATTTTAGCCTTAATGTTGCGGTCGGCTGAGCAGGAGAGGGCCATGGCGATAGGACAAGACCCCCCGTGACGCGGCAGGCGAATCACGCGGATATCGTGGGCAAAGTACTTGCCGCCAAACTGCGCGCCGATACCAAACTCGCGGCTGGCATTGAGTAACTCGGCTTCCAGGGCCGTATCGCGGAACGCCTGACCCAGTTCGTTCCCGCTGGTGGGCAGGTTATCGTAATACTTGGTTGAAGCCAGCTTGGCGACTTTAAGCGCCTGGTCGGCAGACAAGCCTCCAACGACGAAAGCGATGTGATAAGGCGGGCAGGCGGCTGTGCCCAGTGATTTCATTTTTTCGATCAGAAAGGCGGTGAGCTTTTCCGGCTGCAGAATGGATTTTGTTTCCTGGAACAGCGCCGCTTTGTTGGCCGAGCCGCCGCCTTTGTTGACGAACAGGAAGCGGTATTCATTACCCGGCGTGGCGCTGATATCGATTTGTGCCGGCAGGTTAGTCTGAGTATTGACCTCGGTGTACATATCCAGCGGGGCATTTTGCGAATAACGCAGGTTGTTTTCGGTGAAAGTGGTATACACGCCTTTGCTTAACGCTTCTGCGTCATCGCCGCCGGTCCAGACATGCTGACCTTTGCAGGCCACAATCGTTGCCGTTCCGGTATCCTGACAGTTAGGCAGCACGCCTTTGGCCGAAACTTCAGCGTTGCGCAGTAGCTGCAATGCAACATACTTATCGTTACCGCTGGCCTGTGGATCGTGCAGAATGCTGGCGATCTGTTTCAAATGTCCGGCGCGCAGGAAGAATGAAGCCTCATAAAATGCCTGCTGTGCTAATAAGGTTAACGCTTCTGGCGCAACCTTAATCACTTCCTCTCCGTCTAACTCAGAAACTGTAACGTGCTGATTACTCAGTAATTCATATTCGGTACTATCTTTACCCTGAACAAAGAGTTCCTGCCAGACAAATGGTTTAGACATGTTTACTTCTCACCTCTTCGTGTTGTTTGCCGGATAAGCGAAGCGCCATCCGGCATAGAGTTATTTTGCTAAAAAGACATTCGCTTCGGTCGCTTCGGCGACATATTCGATCGTTTTCTGTGCACGAACGCTGTTACCGGCTTCATCCAGCGGCGGGGAATAGACGGCTATCGCATATTCGCCTGGCACAACGGCAACCATCCCACCGCCGACTCCGCTTTTCGCCGGGATGCCTACGGTGTACAGCCACTTACCACTACCGTCGTACAATCCGGCAATGGCCATTTCAGCCAGTACCTGCGGGACATATTTTTCATTCAGCAATTGCTTACCGTTGAACGGTGATTTGCCTTTGTTGGCGAGTACCGCGCCCATTTTGGCCAGTTGCTCAACGGTGATATCGACTGAGCACTGACGGGTATAAATTTCGACAGCGTCGTCTGTGTTGCCATAGAAGCTGTTATAGGATTCCATCAGCTTCGCCAGCGCCTGGTTGTGCTGGTTGGTTTCCATCTCGGATTTGAAAACCGGCTCGTTCACGGTGAGTGTGGCATCAGCCCAGACGTTCAGGTTGTCGAGGATTTTGTTCCAGCGATCGGTTTTATCTTTGGCTTCGATCAGGCTAACGGTGCTCATCGCCCCGGCGTTTACCAGCGGGTTTTCCGGCGCGCCTTTAGTCAGTTCTACCGCTAAACCTGAATTGAACGGCATGCCGGTGGCATTGGCCCCAAGTTTCTCCAGGACTACCTGTGGGCCATGCTGTTCCATGGCGAGCGCCAGGGTGAAGACTTTACTCAGGGATTCCATTGGGAAGGGCTTGTTAACATCGCCCACCTGATAGATCTTGCCGTCCACCGTGGCAATGGTGATGGCAAAATTTTTCGGGCTGTAGGTCGCCAGGGCAGGGATGTAGTCGGCGACTTTGCCATCGTTGTTACTTTTATATTTCTGATGTGCCTGGTTGATAATCTTTGCGTAATCCGGCGTGGTTTGCGCGAGAGTCGTTGCGCTAAACAAAACGCTGAAGGAAAAAATACTCACGCCGAGAAGAGTTTTATTCATGGTGTAATCCTGTTGGTGTGTTCATCATCGTGCTGGATGGCGGTGTTCCACCTTATCCGGCCTACGGATAATTGACCGTTTTGTAGGCCGGATAAGCGCGCTATCAGGACATCGCAACTTCTGACTGTTCGGTCACCGGACGTTCTTGTTCCGGTGTCTTCACTGGCGCAGTTCCGCGACAACCCTGGCCGAAGTGTTCGCCTTCCCAACGACCCACAATGGCAGCGCCCATGGCGTTACTCATGACGTTGGTAGCCGAACGACCCATATCGAGGAATGGATCCACACCCATCAGTAGGATCAGACCGGCTTCCGGAATGTTGAACTGGTTCAGGGTGGCGGCGATTACCACCATTGATGCACGCGGTACGCCCGCCATCCCTTTTGAGGTCAGCATCAGAATCAACAGCATGGTGATTTGCTCACCCATGCTCAATTCGATGTTGCACGCCTGGGCAATAAATATGGTGGCAAAGGAGCAGTACGCCATCGAGCCGACCAGGTTAAAGGAGTAACCGATAGGCAGAACGAAGCTGGCGATTTTTGAGGAAACACCGAATTTTTCCAGCTTGTCCAGCGTGCCCGGGAAAGCGGCTTCAGAGCTGGAGGTGGTGAAGGCCAACAGTGCAGGTTCGAGGATTGATTTCGTTAAACGCGCGATGCAAGGCCCTACGATCATGGTGGACAGGCCAATCAGGATCGCCCACAGCATACCCAGCGTCAGGTAGAATTCACCCATAAAGATCCCGGCGCTGACCATCACACCCAGACCACGTTCGGCAATCAGACCCGAAATAGCGGCAAAAACGGTCAGTGGCGCAAACAGCATGACGTAACCCGTCAGCTTCAGCATTACGTGTACCAGTGAATCCAGAACCTTCACGATAGGCTCGGCTTTCTCACCAATTGCGGCAAGGCTGCAACCGAGGAAAATTGAGAAGACGACGATCTGCAGAATTTCGTTGCGTGCCATCGCATCAACAATACTGGTTGGTACTGCGTGCGAGATGAATACTTTCAGCGTGAATGGCTCAGACTTAACGGCGGCAACGGCTCCGGCGTCATGTGGAACAAAGTTGATGCCAGCGCCTGGCTGGAAAATATTAACGATAACCAGTCCCAGCGCGATTGACAGCAGTGAGGCGCAAATAAACAGGAAGAAGGTTTTCGAAAATATACGTCCCAGCGTTTTGGCATCGCCCATTTTGGCAATACCCACAACCAAAGTTGAAATAACCAATGGGGCGATAATCATTTTCACCATGCGTAAGAATATGGTGGTGAAAATGGAAATATCTGCTGCATAAGATTTTGCCGTTTCAGCCGCGACCATATTATTTATGGCCACCCCGGCAATCATGCCGAGTATCAGGCCTAATATGATCATCTTCGTTAAACTTATTTTCTTCATGTGTACTCCATCGGATAAAGGTTGGTAATTGGAATTGTGTAGGGCGGCGCGCGCCTGAACCCGGACAGCAGTTCAGACGCACGCCTGTTGTGACCAACCGCATGAATAATTCGAAGCACTGTGATACAGCTGAATTCTGTGCTCCAATGGTTGTTATTGTGTTTTTTTACTACAGGTCGAACTCAATACTTAATAATGGCGCGTGTTGCTGCGCACCATAAACATCATTGTCACCAACATTGCCGGAGATAATATCGCGCGGCATGACAATTTTTACGGCATTCGCTGGGTCAAACCAGACAATATTATGAATAAAATCAGGTTTGACATTATATAAACCAGCAATAAGCTGTGGCGTTAATTGTTCTGAACGCTTCACTCGCTGATAATCTTCACGGGTTTTAAATAAAATATCTAAAACCAGTTCGTACGGCCCGGCGTTTTTGGAACGAATGACCTGCGCCAGTGAACAAATTGAGTGTTTCATGCCTGAACTCCTTCTGGCGTCACCTGTTCAATGTGGAAATCAAAACGCAGCGCATCGCTCGCTTCAATCAGGTGATAGATCGAGAACTCATACACCGGTCCACTCTGAATATCGGATGGCGAGAACGGGAAGGCGAGGTTGCCTGCGGTCGCAATGCGATTTTCATAGCCGTAGTGCAGCAGGGTAGAGCGCACCAGCGAGCAAACGCTGTTGGCGATATCCTGCGTCGGTGCGACGACGTCCAGTAAAATCCCTAGCTCATGACCGGCGGTTTTCATCGGTTCATGGTTGCCCATCACACCGTTCTTACCGTACAGGTGGAAGGTCATACGGATACTGTCGTCAGTCAGCGAGAGGTTACGCTTAACGCTGGCCTGTACCTCTTCGAGAATGGTGTCAATTCCGGCAATCATGATCGGGTCACGCGTTCCGGCGATAGTCAGGCAGCGGAAGCCAACCTGACGTGCGCCTTCCAGTTTCAACGCATACGGCGTTTCTTCATGACGTGAACCGCTGACATACACTTCGCCCTCGTTAACCTGAGTGAAGGTGCACGCTTTCAGGTTCAGTACGCCGCCGGGCCCCGGCAGGAAGTACGGATCGGACTTCTCATACAGGGTGTGCGCCGCCGCGGAAGTTTCAGTGAACTTACGCTTGGGATTGAACGCTTTCAGCGTAAAGCCGTTGTCGTCAATGATCCCCATCGCACAATCTGAGCCAGAGCCAGGGGTGGCGGCAATGGCGGCACACTCAAGGATCTTACCGCAATGAAGCGCCAGACCTTCATCAAAGCCCTGCATAATCGGCAGCGCGGCGAAGCAGGCCGGATCGTAAGCACGTCCGCCCAGTACCACCTGCGCACCGGCTTTCAGCGCACGCTGGAAAGGCTCGACGCCCATCTGCGCGACAATGTAGGTGCTGTCTTCAATTGCCTCGTGAGTCAGTTCAGGCACAAAATCGAGCGCGGTGATTTTGCCGTTATCCAGCGCCTGATGAACGATCTCTTTGTCGACATCAGACGGGATCAGCGCCATGGAGAAGGACAGGTTTTCTTCCTGAGCAATCTCATGGATTATCTGGCGACACCACTCCAGATGCGGAGCGGCGCCTGAACCACCGGCCGTGCCAATCACTACCGGGATGTTGTTCTTAACGCCTGCCACGATCATATAGCGCAGATCGCGTTTCACACCGGCCCTGTCGGTAAACGGTTTACCTGCCCCCAGGTAGTGGGGGCCTGGATCGGAGGAACCTGCGTCAACAGCAATAAGATCCGGTGACTCTTCCATGGCTTTACGAAAACTTTCTTCCGGGAAGCCATAACCCAGGATAGCCGTAGGCGATAAGATCTTAAATGTGCGTGCCATCTCTTAATCCTTAGTTTGCAACAACGCGATGGTGCGGTTCATTTCGTTAAACACGATGTTGAGACCTTCATCGAAACCCATACCTGGTTTGACCAGCATGCGCATAGGACGCGCGGCCAGCGCGACGTGTACGCAGGTGCGAGCACTGATTTCCGTTTCGTTACAGGTACCGCCCTGATAGGCTTCCATTGCGTGTTTGTTGCAATACAGCACCGCATCAACGATGTTATGAATACCGCCCAGATCCGGGGTTTTGATCTGCACCATGTGGCAACTGCCCGCGTCGGTGAAGTCCACGATGTCCTGATAGGTGTTACACCACTCATCCGCAACGATTTTCACGCCGGAACCCAGACGGGTCAGCTCTTTGGTAATAGCGGTTAACATGCGGATCTGATCCGGCTTGTTACCGGCATCCACCGGACCTTCAATGTACAGCGGCAGGCCCTGGGCTTCCGCTTCCAGGCTGGCGATATATTCAGCGCAGCGCACCGGATCCATATCGAAGATCAGACCGATAGTGCCATAGACATCAATGTGCAGCGTCGGGTGATAACGCTCGCTGGTGCGCAGGCTTAAGATGCGATTAGACAACCAGCGCACATACTCACGCAGTTTTTCACCTTTAAAGCCCAGCTTCTCTTCCACGTTGTTGATCAGCGCGTGCGGCAGAACGTCCACGCCTTTGAGGATCATCTTGTCGACGGCGATATAACGGTCATCACCGCTCTGACCAAATAATGGAATGGCTTCCGGGACGCATGGCAGTTGCCACTCGTCGCACACCACTTCAGTTTTCAGGCGGCCGGTCGCCAGTGCGGCCGCGTCGAGCAGTGCTTGAGACAGACCATAACGGACCGCGGTATGCAGCAGATGACCATCGATACGCAACTGATCAAAGAAGCGGGCGTTTGGCAGGAAAGCATCCACGTCACGGCCTTCCAGCAACGGCTTGATGTGATCGTTGAGGAAAGGGATAAAGTTTTCAGCCAGGAACAGCGGGTCGCGACCGCCTGCGCCTGAATATTGCACCGCAGCACAATCACCTACCGCCACTGCGCCGTTTTCCAGAACCAACTGCACAGAAACGCATTCACCCGCCTGGCGAACAGAGGTAAAGCCAGGTGTTACCGGGGAGCCGGTATAGATAAACCCATCATGACCGGCGCCGTTTTTGATGGCCTGCTGATCGTCAAAATAAAATGAGGAGTAGCCAGCGGTGAAAAGGGCCTGTTTAATTTTCATTATGGTCTTCCTATTAATTTACTGTGGGATACGGCGTTGATGTCATCAATGACCATCTGGAAAGAAGGTTTACGGCCTTCGAAATGCGCGCGCTCTGCGACGTAGTCGTGGTGCAGGGCGAGAACGTCTTTCGGCAGCGGAACGGCACCGGCTTCGAGAATACGGATGGCTCCTGTGTTATCGCGCACCGGCAGGATCTTCCCGGCGTTACAGGCGGCAGGGGCGAAAGGCACATCCAGCACGCCTGCTTCAAAGGCCAGCACCGTACCGCGCGCAATGTCGCCATTGCCGAGTTCAAAGACTTTTTTCAGCACCGCGCGGACTTCGCTCTTGATCAGCTCGACTTCCTGTTCCACGGCAGCACACTGCGGGAATTTCTGGTCACTGACCATGTTGAGCATCTGGCGTGAGGCTTTAAGTCCCTGGGCGTTCGCTGCCGCAGTTGGGATACCGAACGCTTCGTGCGGGCTTTTGGTGATCACTTTCGTTGCGCCCGACATACCGGCAACCGCTGCGCCCCAGGCGATAACGGAGAAGGCTTTCGCTTCATCTTCTGGGAATCCGCCCATCCACTGGTGGAAAACGGTGCTCAGTTCATAATCGTCGAAGCCGTGGTTATGGAAATATTCGTGGGACAGCTCACGCAGCGCCTGAATAGCGGCAATATCCTGCGTCAGGCTACCGACCTGACCGTAGCCGACGGTGATTGACTTCACGCCCTGTTCCAGCGCCAGCAGACCTTCAATAATCGCTACCGAGTGGGACATAAACGGCGGGATCAGGGTGCCGGTCAGCGGACCAAACGGTTCGCGGTTGATGCGAATGCCGTTCTCTTCGTACAGACCCATCAGGCGATCGCAGTACTGCCAGTCGCGGATGGATTTTTCCAGGGTGACGCGTTTGGCGTAAGGGATGTTGTAAGAGATACCGCCGCCTTCGTAGCTGGTAAAGCCACTGGCCATGGCGATTTCTGCCAGCAGACGCGCATCCGGCGTCCCGTGGCGAACCTGGATCGGTTTTTCCAGCGACTCAGTCATACGGCGGCAGGCAGCAACCCCGTGATTGACGACCGGTAAACCATTCAGCTTGGAAGTCCCCGCTTCGATGGATTTCTGGATCCCGACAGCGGCTTCTTCATAGCGGTTCAGACGGGTATAGGCATCAATAGTGCTTGGCAGAAGATCGCACTCTTCCTGCAACGTTTTGAGCAGTGCAATATGCTCGTCCATTAATGCCACGCCTGCGCGCGGCTGACTCAGGGTTTTACCTTCCTGATCGGCCTTCAGCAGAGCGAGGGAAAAGCGCTTCTTGTCTGGAATTGATTGCTGGTATTTCACGCCATCTTCGAAGTTCTCAACGTCTTTGCCGGTTTCCCAGGTTTGCAACACCTGATGCCTTTCGGTCATGAATTCGTCATGGGTCAATTTTTTATTTCGAAGTTCCATTCGTAGCTGCCTTTAGTTTTGTAGGGTTAAACACTGAATGCTGGTGCGAGCAGCGGCTTGCGGGTACAGCCTGGCGACGTTTGCCAGTAGAGGGAGCAGGCCATTTGAATCGCGGTAATACTCAAACTGATTCGGTAACAGAATTCTTTTACCCTGGTCGTCCAGCTCTCGGTATTTGAGCCAGTTATGGATATCGAACTGGCTGGCGCGAGAGAGCCATCCACCTGAACCGACGACTTTGCGTACGGTGGTGAGATCGCGACCCATCTGTAAATCCACGTTACCCACGCAGGTGCAAACCTGCTTTTTAGTGCCCGCGTGGCGCTCAGCGGCATAGCCCACGCATAAACCTGCCAGCAGAGTGTCGAAATATTTCTCCTCCTCGCTGAGTGGCAGGTAATCCGGCTGCCCAACCAAATGACGCAGGTAGCGGTAAAATGCTTCCTCGCGCTGCGGCTGTTGGGCGAAGATGACTTTCACCATATCCTGCGTGCTTTCTCCCACCACGACGGCGGAAACGCGCATCCCCAGGTCGCCTTCAACAGTACGTTTGACGAAAGGCTCTGGAACACCATGCAGGACGGTATCGGGGGAGAGGGTATTCGCGCTGGCCGAATAGACATCCGTGGTGGCTCCGCCCATATCAATCAGCATGAATTCCTTCCATGCGCTGTCGTAATCGCTAATGGCTTTGACTAACTCATATACCGTCCATGGCGTCGGCATTGGCTCTTCGCCTGTTTCACCGACAATGACGTCCAGACCTTTGCCTTTCACAATGCGCGACAAAAACACATCACAAATCGCCTGGCGCGCGGCAAACGGATTCGGGTGATCGAGATCAGGCAGAATGTTGTCTACCGTGGTCAGATCCTTGTGCCCGAGAATCGTTTGTATTTCGTCCTGAATGTCCCGGTTTCCTGCGTAGATAATGGCGCAATCCAGCTTCGAGTCTGCCAATGCACGCGCATTCGCCAGACCATAGCTTTCTTCTCCACCGTCTGTACCGCCGGTAAATAACAGGATGTCCGGTGGTGATGATTCCAGCTCCTGTATGTCATGACGGTTCAGCTTGTACGAATAATATTGCGCGATTTTCGCTCCTGCCGAATGGGCGGTAACTTTTGCCGATTCCAGCGTAATGGAAGGCACCAGCCCCATCGCTGCAACGGCGAGTCCACCCTTGGCCGAGGAGGAGTATTTCAACTGCACTTCACCACTTTTCAGTAACGGGCGAGCATCGGCAACATTCAGCACCTGATTCAGGCTGGCAAAAAAACCGTCTGCCAGATGATGTGTGGTGGTTGGGGTCAGGACATGGTTTACCAGGGTTAACTCCTCGCCTTCATGGGCGAAGAGGGCTGCCTTGGTCCAGGTCGAGCCGATATCGACAGAAACTGTTTGCATCAGATAGCCTCTTCCAGGCAGCGCTGTTCGAGGCCATTGTGTTGGTGAATATCATTGGCGATAAGCGCGCAGACATCCTCCAGATCGTGGCTGGGGGCGAAGACGCGGTTAAATCCCATCTCTTTAAACTTCACTTCCACATCGGCGAAGTCATGTTTGCCTACAACCAGGTTGCCGCCGACGTACAGCAGAATGTCACCGAGTCCGCGTTCGATGCAGCGTTCACGTAACCCAAGGCAGTCAATGTCACCATGACCGTAGATGGAGGACACCACGATGGCATCGGCGCCTGTTTCAATCGCGGCATCAATATATTCATCCTGGCTCACCATCACCCCGAGGTTGATTACGTGAAAATCATGCGCAGTAAAAACGCGATCCAGAACTTTATTGCCTACTGCATGGCAGTCAGCACCGATGACGCCAATAACAAGTGTAGATTTTTTCATGGGTAATCCTCTGTAGGGCTGATGGTCAATAAGTGAAAATACTTTTCTAATATTCAGAGCTTGTATTGTGACAACCTTTTAATAGGGTTGGAGTTTCTGTGGAAGCGAAAAAGGAAGCAATTGATCTATTTTCAAAATATCCTGATAAAAATGATTGTTATATTTTTTATTGGAAAAATGTGTTTTTAATCATGTGCTTATGTTGTGTTTTCTGTGTTGATTTTAATTTTTTAGAAAATCGAGTAATAAATGACTTGCCATGTTTGTGATCAAAATCTTATTTTGTTGTGCACGCCATTCAGGTCGCGCTTTTAATAATTTCAAAAAATCTCTTCACTAAATAACTTGTGAACCATCTAACGGTTTTTTATTTATTAATCTTATATGTCACAATTATTTCTTTGTTAAATTTAGGATAAAAATGATAATGAATTGTTTTTGTCATATTTAATCTTTGCCACAGAAACGAAGAAGTAGCGTGAACGATAACTTACGGTGATGATAAAAGTGACAGGCGGACTTTCTGCGCCAGAACGTTTAATGCAATGCGTTGGTCAATGGGGCGCGTTTTCGCTTCCAGTTGAGATAGTTACATCTTGGTGTTAATTATAAGTAAAAATAAAATGAATAAATTGTATGAAATAACTATTCCACACCTTGCCAAACAAAAAACTGTGAGCTACCCAGCAATAGTGACTCTTTATCTGCTATCAATTTTGTCTGCCTGAGCGGTTAAAAGACCGTGTAGATTTAAATAAATATTCTATCATTTGTAGTAACGACAAATACTCATTGAAAAACATGTCGTTAACATGATGTTCACTAGTCACTGTAGTGTTAAACACCATTAACAATAAATTTGAAAATTGATTTAAATCAAAGTTTAAAACTTGGAAAACAACACAAAAAGAGGTTAAATTGCCGCAGATCAAATTGGTCTGAGAGTGATAAATTAGCTATAAATTGATCACTATCGAAAAATGCAAATTTGCCTCGATAAAAACCTGTTTATTGTAAGGATTTTACGGCGTAATATAATTGCGGGATCAATTTGAGTGTTTTATTAACATGTTTGTAACCTTTCATCATTGTCGTTTCTTCAAATGAGAAGAATGAACAGCGGCGGAAGGAAGCAGATAAATTTGTATTGGGGCATGCGTGTGACCCTTTCTAACGGGGTTCACTCTCGGAGTCTTCATGCGATGAGCAAGGAGTCATGATGTTAGATATAGTCGAACTGTCGCGCTTACAGTTTGCCTTGACCGCGATGTACCACTTCCTGTTTGTGCCACTGACGCTCGGTATGGCGTTCTTGCTGGCCATTATGGAAACGGTCTACGTCCTTTCCGGCAAACAGATTTATAAAGATATGACCAAGTTCTGGGGCAAGTTGTTTGGTATCAACTTCGCTCTGGGTGTGGCTACCGGTCTGACCATGGAGTTCCAGTTCGGGACTAACTGGTCTTACTATTCCCATTATGTAGGGGATATTTTCGGTGCGCCGCTGGCTATCGAAGGTTTGATGGCCTTCTTCCTCGAATCCACCTTTGTAGGTCTGTTCTTCTTCGGTTGGGATCGTTTGGGTAAAGTCCAGCATATGTGCGTCACCTGGCTGGTGGCACTGGGTTCTAACCTGTCCGCACTGTGGATTCTGGTTGCGAACGGCTGGATGCAAAACCCAATCGCCGCGGATTTCAACTTCGAAACCATGCGTATGGAGATGCTGAGCTTCTCCGAACTGGTGCTCAACCCGGTTGCCCAGGTGAAATTTGTTCACACGGTGGCATCGGGGTATGTCACTGGCGCGATGTTCATTCTTGGCATCAGTGCTTATTACATGCTGAAAGGCCGTGACTTTGCGTTCGCAAAACGCTCCTTCGCGATTGCTGCCAGCTTTGGTATGGCGGCTGTGCTGTCTGTTATCGTGCTGGGTGATGAATCCGGTTACGAAATGGGCGACGTACAGAAAACTAAACTCGCCGCTATTGAAGCTGAGTGGGAAACTCAACCTGCTCCTGCTGCGTTTACCTTGTTCGGTATTCCCGACCAGGATAAACAAGAAAACAAATTTGCGATTCAAATTCCTTATGCGCTGGGCATCATTGCCACCCGCTCTGTTGATACACCGGTCATTGGGCTGAAAGACCTGATGGCGCAGCATGAAGAGCGTATCCGTAACGGGATGAAGGCGTATCAGCTGCTGGAAGAATTGCGTGCGGGGTCAACCGATCAGGCTGTTCGTGACCAGTTCAACAGCATGAAGAAAGATCTGGGTTATGGTCTGCTGCTGAAACGCTATACGGACAACGTCACCGACGCAACCGAAGCGCAAATTCAACAGGCAACGAAAGATTCTATTCCTCGCGTTGCGCCGCTGTATTTCGCTTTCCGTATCATGGTGGCGTGTGGCTTCTTGCTGCTGGCCATTATTGCGCTTTCCTTCTGGAGCGTCATTCGTAACCGCATCGGTGAGAAAAAATGGCTGCTGCGTGCCGCGCTGTACGGTATTCCACTGCCGTGGATTGCTGTAGAAGCAGGTTGGTTTGTCGCCGAATATGGCCGACAACCATGGGCAATCGGCGAAGTATTACCAACGGCGGTGGCAAACTCATCGTTGACAGTAGGCGATCTGCTGTTCTCCATGATCCTGATTTGTGGCCTGTATACCCTGTTCCTGGTGGCAGAATTGTTCTTAATGTTCAAGTTTGCGCGCCTCGGCCCGAGCAGCCTGAAAACCGGTCGCTATCACTTTGAGCAGTCCAATGTGACTTCTCAGCCGGCACGCTAAGACAGGAGTCGTCAAATGATCGATTATGAAGTATTGCGTTTTGTCTGGTGGCTGTTGGTCGGCATTCTGCTGATTGGTTTTGCGGTCACTGATGGCTTCGACATGGGGGTGGGCATGCTCACCCGTTTCCTCGGTCGTAATGATACCGAGCGTCGAATTATGATTAACTCCATCGCTCCGCACTGGGACGGTAACCAGGTTTGGCTCATCACCGCGGGTGGCGCTCTGTTCGCTGCCTGGCCGATGGTGTATGCCGCTGCGTTCTCTGGTTTCTATGTGGCGATGGTTCTGGTACTGGCGTCTTTATTCTTCCGTCCGGTCGGTTTTGATTACCGTTCCAAGATTGAAGACACTCGTTGGCGTAACATGTGGGACTGGGGCATTTTCATTGGTAGCTTTGTTCCGCCGCTGGTAATTGGCGTGGCGTTCGGTAACCTGTTGCAGGGCGTACCGTTCCATATCGATGAGTACCTGCGTCTGTACTACACCGGTAACTTCTTCCAGTTGCTGAATCCGTTTGGTCTGCTGGCAGGTATCGTGAGCGTTGGGATGATCATCACCCAGGGCGCAACCTACCTGCAGATGCGTACGGTTGGTGAACTGCACCTGCGTACGCGTACCACCGCGCAGGTAGCGGCGCTGGTGACTCTGGTCTGCTTCGCGCTGGCCGGCGTGTGGGTGATTTACGGTATTGACGGTTATGTTGTGACCTCTGCAGTGGATCATCATGCCGCCTCTAACCCGCTGACCAAAGAAGTGGCGCGCGTTGCTGGCGCATGGATGGTGAACTTTAATAATGCACCTGTCCTGTGGCTGGTTCCTGCACTGGGCGTGGTTCTGCCACTGTTGACCATCCTGACTTCTCGTATGGAGAAAGGGGCATGGGCGTTCGTCTTCTCCTCACTGACGTTAGCCTGCATCATCCTGACTGCCGGTATCGCAATGTTCCCGTTTGTGATGCCATCCAGCACCATGATGAACGCGAGTCTGACCATGTGGGATGCGACTTCCAGTCAGCTGACGCTGAACGTGATGACCTATGTGGCACTGGTGTTTGTACCGATCATTCTCATCTACACCACCTGGTGTTACTGGAAAATGTTTGGTCGCATCACCAAAGAAGATATTGAACGTAACACCCATTCTCTGTACTAAGTAAGGAGCTAAATATGTGGTATTTCGCATGGATTCTGGGAACGCTTCTTGCCTGTGCATTTGGGATAATCACAGCCCTGGCGCTTGAGCACGTTGAATCAGGCAAAGCCGGACAAGAAGAAAGCTGATGATCAACCTTATCGCGATGGTTTATGCGGTAATGGACAAGCGCCCCTTGCGGGCGCTTTCCTTTGTGCTGGCAATCGTGTTGGCTGGCTGCATATTCTGGGACCCGTCACGTTTCGCGGCCAAAACCAGTGAGCTTGAAATCTGGCATGGTTTTCTGCTGATGTGGGCTGTCTGCACTGGCATCATTCACGGCGTTGGCTTTCGTCCTCGCGCGGTGCACTGGCAGGGCATCTTCTGCCCGCTGATCGCGGATATCGTCCTCATTGTTGGTCTGATTTTCTTCTTCTTTTGAATAAGAAACATCCTTAAATATTTATGGGCTTGCATAAGCCCATAATTTTTTACTCTCCGTTTACTTTCCCCCATTCCAAAGCACCATTCCCGCGCGTATAGTAGCGAAGTTTGAAAGCACTAACCTTTTGTTGCATTACCGGGATGTACAGTGAAGACAGCGCGATATACAACGACATTCTTGATGCATCGCGGCGGCAAAAACGCGAGTCACCAGGCGCTTACCAGGGTAAGCAACGGGTGTGAGTGGACGAAGCCAACAAAGAGGCAGTAAGAATGAATAAGTATATGTTTCGATGGCCGGTTCGTGTCTACTATGAAGACACCGATGCCGGTGGGGTGGTTTACCACGCCAGCTACGTCGCTTTTTATGAAAGGGCACGCACAGAGATGCTGCGTCATCATCACTTCAGTCAGCAGGTGCTGCTGGCAGAACGCGTAGCCTTTGTGGTACGCAAGATGACTCTTGAGTATTTTGCGCCTGCGCGGCTCGACGATATGCTCGAAGTCCAAACCGAAATTACGTCAATGCGTGGCACCTCATTGGTTTTCACGCAACGCATTGTCAACGCAGAGAACACCGTGCTGAATGAAGCCGAAGTTCTGATTGTTTGCGTTGATCCACTCAAAATGAAGCCTCGTGCGCTTCCCAAGTCTATTGTCGCGGAGTTTAAGCAGTGACTGACATGAATATCCTTGATTTGTTCCTGAAGGCAAGCCTTCTGGTTAAACTTATCATGTTGATTTTGATTGGTTTCTCAATCGCATCCTGGGCCATTATTATCCAGCGGACCCGTATTCTGAATGCCGCTTCACGTGAAGCAGAAGCATTTGAAGACAAGTTCTGGTCTGGTATTGAGTTGTCACGCCTGTATCAGGAAAGCCAGGGGCGTCGTGATAATTTGGCAGGGTCGGAACAAATTTTCTATAGCGGATTCAAAGAGTTTGCGCGTTTGCACAGGGCAAATAGCCATGCGCCGGAAGCGGTCGTTGAGGGGGCATCCCGTGCGATGCGAATTTCGATGAACCGTGAACTGGAAACGCTGGAAACGCATATTCCATTCCTCGGCACCGTCGGCTCCATCAGTCCGTATATCGGTCTGTTCGGAACCGTTTGGGGGATCATGCACGCGTTTATCGCGCTGGGCGCGGTAAAACAGGCAACGCTGCAAATGGTCGCACCGGGTATCGCGGAAGCGCTGATTGCAACGGCTATCGGTCTGTTTGCGGCAATCCCTGCGGTTATGGCTTACAACCGACTGAATCAGCGCGTGAACAAGCTGGAACTGAATTACGACAACTTTATGGAAGAGTTCACCGCGATTCTGCACCGCCAGGCGTTTACCGTTAGCGAGAGCAACAAGGGGTAAGCCATGGCCAGAACGCGTGGACGAGGTCGTCGCGAACTTAAGTCCGAAATCAATATTGTACCGCTGCTCGACGTACTGCTGGTGCTGCTGCTGATCTTTATGGCAACCGCGCCGATCATTACCCAGAGCGTGGAAGTCGATCTGCCGGATGCGACCGAATCGCAAGCCGTCAGCAGTAACGACGAACCTCCGGTCATTATTGAAGTTTCCGGCATTGGGCAATACAGCGTGGTGGTTGCAAAAGATCGTATGGATCAACTGCCGCCGGAGCAGGTTATCGCGGAAGCGAAAAGCCGCCTGCAGACCAATCCGAAAACGGTCTTTTTAATCGGTGGTGCGAAAGACGTGCCTTATGATGAAATAATTAAAGCGCTGAACTTGTTACACAGTGCAGGCGTAAAATCGGTTGGCTTGATGACGCAGCCAATCTGATGTCTGCGTATTGCTGGCTTGAAAGATAGCGCGTAACAGGCGAACAGTTTTTTGGGAACCGAGAGTGTCAAAGGCAACCGAACAAAACGACAAGCTCAAAAGGGCGATAATTATTTCAGCGGTGCTGCATGTCATTTTATTTGCAGCGCTGATCTGGAGTTCGTTCGATGAGCACATTGATGCTTCAGCCGGCGGCGGTGGCGGTTCGTCCATCGACGCCGTTATGGTTGATCCTGGTGCCGTTGTGCAACAGTACGACAGGCAGCAGCAACAGCAGGCAAGTGCGAAACGTGCAGAAGAGCAGCGTGAAAAACAGGCGCAGCAGCAAGCTGAGGAACTTCGCGAGAAGCAGGCGGCTGAGCAAGAGCGACTGAAGCAGCTGGAAAAAGAACGTTTAGCCGCGCAGGAAAAAGTGCGCGAACAGGCGGAACAGCAGAAACAGGCTGAAGCTGCCGCCGCGAAAGCGCAAGAGCAACAGAAACAGGCTGAAGAAGCTGCGGCGAAGGCTGCTGCAGACGCGAAGGCCAAGGCGGATGCACAGGCGAAACAAGCGGCAGATGCCGCGAAGAAAGCCGCTGCGGACGCACAGAAAAAAGCTGAGGCTGAAGCCGCTAAAGCCGCCGCTGATGCGAAGAAAGTTGCCGAAGCACAAGCCGCTAAGGCTGCCGCAGACGCCGCGAAGAAAGCCCAGGCTGAAGCTGCTAAGCAAGCTGCAGCAGAAAAAGCTGCCGCCGAAAAAGCAGAAAAAGCCGCTGCCGCAAAAGCTGCTGCCGCTGAAAAAGCGGCGGCTGAAAAGAAAGCCGCTGCGGAAAAAGCCGCTGCAGACAAGAAAGCTGCCGCTGATAAAGCTGCTGCTGACAAGAAAGCTGCGGCAGATAAAGCCGCTGCTGCGAAAAAAGCGGCTGCTGAGAAGGCCGCTGCGGCCTCTGGCGTTGACGACTTGTTGGGTGACTTAAGCTCCGGTAAGAATGCGCCGAAATCAGGTGGTGGAGCGAAAGGAAGCGGTCAACCGGCGAAAGATAGTGGTACAAGTGGTGCAAATGGCGGCGCATCTGGCGCTGATATCAGTGCTTACGCCTCTCAAATTCGTAATGCGATCCAGAGCCGTCTGTATGGTGCTGATTTGTACGCGGGTAAATCTTGCGTACTACATATTAAGTTAGCACCCGATGGTCTGTTACTGGATGTGACCGAAGAGGGCGGCGATCCGGCATTGTGCCAGGCCGCGTTGACGGCTGCGAAAACAGCCAGAATTCCTAAACCGCCTAGCCAGGCTGTTTATGAAAAAGTAAAAGATGCCAAACTGGACTTTAAACTGTAATAACAACCCCTGAGAAATCGGGGGAAACAGTCTAAGGTTGAGACAGAGTTCTGGTAGTTTTGTGTATTTGAGTTTGTTAACATTCTGCTAAATTATCGTGGGCGTTCCGTCCAGATAAGGGAGATATGATGAAGCAGGCATTACGAGTAGCATTTGGTTTTCTGATGCTGTGGGCAGCAGTGCTGCATGCAGAAGTACGTATCGAGATCACCCAGGGGGTGGACTCGGCACGCCCGATTGGCGTTGTCCCATTCCAGTGGGCAGGGCCGGGTGCTGCACCTGAAGATATCGGTGGTATCGTAGGTGCTGACCTGCGTAACAGCGGTAAATTTAACCCATTAGATCGTTCTCGTCTGCCGCAGCAGCCGGGTACCGCGGCGGAAGTTCAACCTGCTGCATGGTCTGCGCTGGGTATTGATGCCGTCGTGGTCGGGCAGGTAACGCCGAATCCGGATGGCTCCTACAGCGTGGCTTATCAACTGGTTGATACCGGCGGCGCGCCGGGTACCGTACTGGCGCAGAACACCTATAAAGTGAACAAGCAATGGCTGCGTTACGCGGGCCATACTGCCAGTGACGAAGTATTTGAAAAACTGACCGGTATTAAGGGCGCATTCCGTACCCGTATCGCGTATGTTGTTCAGACCAACGGTGGTCAGTTCCCGTACGAATTACGCGTGTCCGACTACGATGGTTACAACCAGTTCGTGGTTCACCGTTCTCCGCAGCCGCTGATGTCTCCGGCGTGGTCTCCGGACGGTTCAAAACTGGCTTACGTAACCTTCGAAAGCGGTCGTTCTGCGCTGGTTATTCAGACGTTGTCTAACGGCGCTGTTCGTCAGGTCGCTTCTTTCCCGCGTCACAACGGCGCACCGGCGTTTTCTCCGGATGGCAGCAAACTGGCGTTTGCCCTGTCTAAAACCGGTAGCCTGAACCTGTATGTCATGGACATTGGTTCTGGTCAAATCCGTCAGGTGACGGATGGTCGCAGCAACAACACGGAACCAACCTGGTTCCCGGACAGCCAGAATCTGGCCTTTACGTCTGACCAGGCCGGTCGTCCGCAGGTATACAAAGTTAACGTCAACGGCGGTGCTCCGCAGCGTATTACCTGGGAAGGTTCGCAAAACCAGGATGCGGATGTGAGCAGCGACGGTAAATTTATGGTAATGGTAAGCTCGGCTAACGGTCAGCAACACATTGCCAAACAAGATCTGGTAGCGGGTGGCGTACAAGTTCTGTCGTCAACGTTCCTGGACGAAACGCCAAGTCTGGCACCTAACGGCACTATGGTAATCTACAGCTCTTCTCAGGGGATGGGATCCGTGCTGAATTTGGTTTCTACAGATGGGCGTTTCAAAGCGCGTCTTCCGGCAACTGATGGTCAGGTTAAATTCCCTGCCTGGTCGCCGTATCTGTGATAATAAATAATTGATTAATAAAGGAATCATTGAAATGCAACTGAACAAAGTGCTGAAAGGGCTGATGATTGCTCTGCCTGTTATGGCTATTGCGGCGTGTTCTTCTAACAAGAACGCCAGCAATGACGGCAGCGAAGGCATGCTGGGTGCCGGCACTGGTATGGATGCAAACGGCAGCGGCAACATGTCTTCTGAAGAGCAAGCGCGTCTTCAGATGCAGCAGCTGCAGCAGAACAACATCGTTTACTTCGATCTGGACAAGTACGATATCCGTTCTGACTTCGCTGCAATGCTGGATGCGCACGCTAACTTCCTGCGTAGCAACCCGTCTTACAAAGTCACCGTAGAAGGTCATGCGGACGAACGTGGTACTCCTGAGTACAACATTTCCCTGGGTGAGCGTCGTGCAAACGCCGTTAAGATGTACCTGCAGGGTAAAGGCGTTTCTGCTGACCAGATCTCCATCGTTTCTTACGGTAAAGAAAAACCTGCAGTACTGGGTCATGACGAAGCGGCTTACTCCAAAAACCGTCGTGCCGTACTGGTTTACTAAGAGAATTGCATGAGCAGTAACTTCAGACATCATCTGTTGAGTCTGTCGTTACTGGTTGGCATAGCGGCCCCCTGGGCCGCTTTTGCACAGGCGCCAATCAGTAGTGTCGGCTCAGGCTCGGTCGAAGACCGTGTCACTCAACTCGAGCGTATTTCTAACGCTCACAGTCAGCTTTTAACCCAACTCCAGCAACAACTCTCCGATAATCAGTCCGATATTGACTCTCTGCGTGGTCAAATTCAGGAAAATCAGTATCAACTGAATCAGGTTGTTGAACGTCAGAAACAGATATTGCTGCAGATGAATAATCTTGGCAGCGGTAGCGCGCCTGCGGCGCAGTCTGCGGGTGGGGATCAGAGCGGGTCGGTGGCCCCTGCGCCTGATGCGGGGGCTGCGGCAACGTCAGGGGCTCCGGCACAAACTGGCGATGCGAATACCGATTACAATGCAGCAATCGCCCTGGTACAGGATAAATCCCGTCAGGATGACGCGATTGAAGCATTTCAGAACTTCATCAAAAAGTACCCGGACTCTACTTACCTGCCAAATGCCAATTATTGGCTGGGTCAGTTGAATTACAACAAGGGTAAAAAAGATGATGCCGCGTTCTATTTCGCTTCGGTAGTTAAAAACTTCCCAAAATCACCTAAGGCTGCAGACGCGATGTATAAAGTCGGCGTCATCATGCAGGACAAGGGCGACACAGCAAAAGCTAAAGCGGTTTATCAGCAGGTTATCACTAAATATCCTGGCACTGATGGCGCGAAACAAGCGCAAAAACGCCTTAACGCGATGTAATGACCACCATGCGACCAGAAATCGTGTTATTTCTGGTCGCGTCGTGTGATTCCTAAGCAGTTGAGTTATTTACCTCGAAATTTTTGTTGCGCTAAAATCTGAAATCAGTAATATATGCCGCCGTTGCCAAGGGATATCAAACAGCCTGAAAGCGGCGAAAAAAGTGGGTCGTTAGCTCAGTTGGTAGAGCAGTTGACTTTTAATCAATTGGTCGCAGGTTCGAATCCTGCACGACCCACCAATCGTTCTGGTGGAACGCGATAGTAAAACGTGAAGGATAACGTTGCGTAAGCAACGGCCCGTAGGGCGAGACGAAGTCGAGTCATCCTGCACGACCCACCACTAACTCAGTTAGTAAGTAGTATCCAGCGTAGTATCGGGTGATTAGCTCAGCTGGGAGAGCACCTCCCTTACAAGGAGGGGGTCGGCGGTTCGATCCCGTCATCACCCACCACTCGGGGCGTTAGCTCAGTTGGTAGAGCAGTTGACTTTTAATCAATTGGTCGCAGGTTCGAATCCTGCACGCCCCACCAATTCTTGGTGGTTCCGAGTAAAAATTTGTCAGTGACATCCGAGCGGGTCGTTAGCTCAGTTGGTAGAGCAGTTGACTTTTAATCAATTGGTCGCAGGTTCGAATCCTGCACGACCCACCATCCTGAATCATTGAAGCAGTACCCCATATGGGGGCGTTAGCTCAGTTGGTAGAGCAGTTGACTTTTAATCAATTGGTCGCAGGTTCGAATCCTGCACGCCCCACCAGTGTAAAAAGGCGCCCTAAAGGCGCCTTTTTGCTATCTGCGATATGGAAGATTTGCCTGATGCGTTTCGCTTATCAGGCCTACGGGTGCCAAATGTAGGCCGGATAAGACGCCAGTCGCCATCCGGCACTCATCACACGCAATTATTGTGACTTTTCTACGCTAATCCGCTATCTTGTTTAGCATATAAAACAAATCGAACCGAATATGGCGTGCGTCACGCTTTTAATCGGTTATTTCGTTAAGCTAGTAAAACGAGAAAGCAAGATGAGCGTGATGTTTGATCCTGAAGCAGCAATTTATCCGTTCCCGCCGAAGCCAGCACCGCTGAGTGCGGACGAAAAACAATTTTACCGTAAAAAAATCAAGCGCCTGCTGAAAGAGCGAGATGCTGTTATGGTCGCGCACTATTACACCGATCCTGAAATCCAACAGTTGGCCGAAGAGACCGGCGGCTGTATTTCTGATTCTCTGGAGATGGCGCGGTTTGGCTCAAAACATCCCGCTTCTACGCTGTTGGTTGCGGGCGTGAGGTTTATGGGAGAGACCGCCAAAATTCTCAGCCCGGAAAAGACCATCCTGATGCCGACCCTGCAGGCGGAATGTTCATTAGATCTGGGTTGTCCAATTGATGCGTTCAGCGCATTTTGCGACGCGCATCCGGATCGCACCGTGGTGGTTTACGCCAATACCTCAGCGGCAGTTAAAGCGCGTGCCGACTGGGTTGTGACCTCCAGTATTGCGGTTGAACTTATTGAGCATCTTGATAGTTTAGGTGAAAAAATCATCTGGGCCCCGGACAGACATCTGGGCAACTACGTGCAAAAACAGACCGGCGCAGATGTGCTCTGTTGGCAGGGGGCCTGTATTGTCCACGATGAATTCAAAACCCAGGCATTAACGCGTATGAAGGGACTTTACCCCGATGCCGCCGTGCTGGTACACCCGGAGTCACCTCAGTCCATCGTTGATATGGCTGATGCGGTCGGGTCAACCAGTCAGTTAATCAACGCAGCTAAATCGTTACCGCACCAGCAACTGATAGTGGCGACAGACCGGGGTATTTTTTACAAAATGCAGCAAGCGGTTCCGGATAAAGAGTTGCTTGAAGCGCCAACGGCTGGCGAAGGGGCAACCTGTCGCAGTTGCGCGCATTGTCCGTGGATGGCGATGAACGGCCTCAAGGCGATTGCTGAGGGTCTGGAGCAAGGGGGGACTGCTCACGAGATACATGTAGATGCAGCGTTGCGAGAAGGTGCATTGCTGCCGTTAAACCGCATGTTGGAATTTGCGGCTACACTTCGGGCTTAAGTAATTTATTTGCTCTGGGGGAAAAGATGGACTTTTTTAGCACGCAGAACATTCTGGTACATATTCCGATCGGTGCGGGCGGTTACGATCTGTCGTGGATCGAAGCCGTGGGGACGATCGCCGGGTTATTGTGTATTGGCCTTGCGAGCCTTGAGAAAATCAGTAATTACTTCTTCGGACTGATAAACGTCACGCTGTTTGCGATTATTTTCTTTCAGATCCAGCTCTATGCTAGCCTGTTGCTGCAGGTTTTCTTTTTTGCCGCGAATATCTACGGCTGGTATGCCTGGTCCCGGCAAACCAGCCAGCATGAGGCAGAGCTGAAAATACGCTGGTTGCCGTTACCGAAAGCGATCGGTTGGCTGGCTGCTTGCGTGGTGGCGATTGGCCTGATGTCGGTCTATATCGATCCGGTGTTTGCTTTTTTGACACGTGTTGCCGTGAATATTATGCAGGGGCTGGGATTACAGGTGGCGGCTCCTGAGTTGCAACCCGATGCATTCCCGTTCTGGGATTCCTGCATGATGGTGTTGTCGATTGTGGCGATGATCCTGATGACGCGCAAATACGTTGAAAACTGGCTGTTGTGGGTGATCATTAACGTCATTAGCGTAGTGATCTTTGCTCTGCAAGGCGTATATGCCATGTCACTGGAATATATGATCCTGACGGTTATCGCCCTGAACGGCAGCAGGATGTGGATTAACAGCGCGCGTGAACGTGGTTCCCACGCGCTGTCCCATTAATGGTGATGATGTGCATGGCCGGACACGCCCTGATACAGGTGGCAGTCCGGCCCATTGCATGGCTGATATTCCATCTGGATCGTGGCGTGTTCAATCTGGTAGTGATGAATCAGGAAATGTTGAATACGCTCCAGCAGGGCGTCGTGATCGTGCGGCGGGACTACCTGCACATGCAGCGTCATGACCGGTTTTTCACCTACCATCCAGACGTGTACATGATGCACATTGCGAACTTCGGGGATATCCCGGCTGAGATGGCGCTGCAATGCGGCAATATCCAATGTAAGCGGAGCGCCTTCCAGTAATTCATTTACGCTATCTTTTAACAACCGCCAGGCGCTACGCAGTACCAACACGGAAACCAGAATCGAGAGAATCGGGTCCGCTGGCGTCCAGCCTGTCCAGATGATAATCAGCGCAGCGATGATTGCCCCAACCGAGCCGAGCAAATCGCCCATTACGTGTAGTGCTGCGGCGCGGACGTTAAGGTTTTTCTCTTCACTTCCGCGATGTAAAACCCAAAAAGCGAGCACGTTCGCCAGTAAGCCCGCGACAGCAATGATCATCATCATGCCGCCCGCTACGGGACGTGGCGTATGAAAGCGCTCAATCGCCTCCCAGACGATTAAAATGGTGATCACAACCAATGCGATAGCGTTAACAAACGCGGCTAATGTTGTGAGTCTCAACCAGCCGAAAGTGTGCCGTATAGTGGGCGGGCGTCTGGAAAACTGGACCGCCAACAGCGCAAATAGAAGCGCGGCGGCATCTGTGAGCATATGTCCGGCATCGGCCAGTAATGCCAGCGAGCCTGAAAGTACCCCACCCACCACTTCAACCAGCATAAATCCGGCTGTGATGCAGAATGCGAAAAGCAGTCTGCGGGCATTATTGTCCTTAGGTTGCTCAGGAGAAGTATGAGTATGTGAGTGCGCCATTATGCCATCCCTTTGTTATTCTCACCTTTACTGTATGTCATGATACCGTTTTTGGGATGATAAAATTAAAAAGGAGAGCTATTGCTCTCCCGTTATTAGCTTTATTTTCAGCGCTACTGGGTAGTACCGTCAGTTTTGGTGTCGGCATCATTATTGATGCCGTTTCCGGTCTCAACCTTCTTATTTACATCCGGGCAGTGTCCGTCCTTACACATGGTGTTTTTATGCACCTCGTCTTTGGTCATTCCTTCATGGTTCATTGATGAACCGTCCGGATGCAGCATTGTGCCACCCGAATTCACATTGTTGTTATCGACATTATTTGGCGCAACGTTTTCGCGTGCGTCTGGCGCGACTTGACCGGCATCTGCCGCGGAATTTGCCTGGCCGTTATTCGACTGCGTGCTGGTGTCAGCTGCCAGTGCCGCGCCGCTGGCGAGGCTGAGTGTGGCCGTCAAAAAGAGTGAAGTCAGCTTTGTCATATGCATATTATGCTCCTGTTATGATAGAGATGTCGGATAACGTCTTCCAACAGTGCATGTGCCAATACATCAGCAGGACGTGGTTAAAAGTTTTGCTATAGAAATTATAACCAGCATAGAATCTTGAAATATATGAAAATTTAAGCTGTTGCAGTTATAAATTGTAGTCTTGATCTCTTTTTTCGCTACTTTATTGCGTTTTTTTGGCCTATTCCAGGATTAATCCGTCCAAAGTGTAAAACCCCGTTTACACTTTATGACTGAAGATATAGATTGGAGGGATTGCATTCATTTATATAAGTATGGCAACGCTGGAATAATCATGAATTATCAGAACGACGATTTACGCATTAAAGAGATCAACGAATTATTACCCCCGGTCGCACTGCTGGAAAAATTCCCCGCTACTGAAAATGCCGCCAATACGGTGGCGCATGCCCGTAAGGCGATTCATAAAATTCTCAAAGGCAGTGACGATCGTCTGCTGGTGGTGATTGGGCCGTGTTCTATTCATGATCCGGCAGCGGCTAAAGAGTATGCCGCTCGCTTGCTGGCGCTACGTGAAGAGTTAAAAGGCGAACTTGAAATCGTCATGCGCGTCTATTTTGAAAAACCGCGTACTACCGTAGGCTGGAAAGGACTTATCAACGATCCGCACATGGATAACAGCTTCCAGATCAACGACGGTCTGCGCATTGCCCGTAAACTGCTGCTGGATATCAACGACAGTGGTTTGCCGGCAGCAGGCGAGTTCCTGGATATGATCACCCCGCAATATCTTGCCGATCTTATGAGCTGGGGCGCAATTGGCGCACGTACCACAGAATCTCAGGTACACCGTGAGTTGGCGTCAGGTTTGTCCTGCCCGGTTGGTTTTAAAAACGGTACTGATGGCACCATCAAAGTCGCCATTGATGCAATCAATGCTGCCGGGGCGCCGCATTGCTTCCTGTCTGTCACCAAATGGGGTCATTCGGCGATTGTGAATACCAGCGGTAATGGCGATTGCCATATCATTCTGCGCGGCGGCAAAGAGCCGAACTACAGCGCTCAGCACGTTGCCGACGTGAAAGAAGGTCTGGTCAAAGCGGGGCTTTCTCCGCAGGTGATGATCGACTTTAGCCATGCCAACTCCAGCAAGCAGTTCAAAAAGCAGATGGATGTTGCGAAAGACGTTTGCGGACAGGTTGCCGGTGGCGAAAAAGCAATTATTGGCGTAATGATTGAAAGCCATCTGGTTGAAGGTAATCAGAACCCGGATAGCGGTGAACCACTGACCTACGGCAAGAGCATCACCGACGCCTGCATTGGTTGGGAAGATACCGATGCGGTGTTACGCCAGTTGGCGGAAGCGGTAAAAGCGCGCCGCGGGTAAAAAACTCATCCGGGTTATCCCCGGTAAGCCGGATAAGGCAACGCCGCCATCCGGCAATAAAAAAAGCGTGGAGCATTCCACGCTTTTTTCGTTTGACCCGGGATGAAAATTACTTCGCTTTACCCTGGTTAGCAACGGCTGCGGCTTTTGCCGCGATCTCGTCAGCGTTACCCAGATAGTAGTGTTTGATCGGCTTAAAGTTTTCGTCGAACTCATACACCAGCGGTACACCGGTCGGGATGTTCAGTTCGAGGATTTCATCTTCGCCCATGTTATCCAGGTATTTCACCAGCGCACGCAGGGAGTTGCCGTGAGCGGCGATAATCACGCGCTCACCGCTTTTCATACGTGGCAGAATGGTTTCATTCCAGTAAGGAATCACACGATCAATGGTCAGCGCCAGGCTTTCGGTGACCGGCAGTTCTTTGTCAGTCAGTTTGGCATAACGCGGATCGTGACCCGGATAACGCTCGTCATCTTTGGTCAGTTCCGGTGGGGTAACCGCAAAGCCGCGACGCCATTGCTTAACCTGCTCATCACCGTATTTTTCAGCGGTTTCTGCTTTGTTCAGACCCTGTAGTGCGCCGTAATGACGCTCGTTCAGTTTCCAGGATTTCTCAACCGGCAGCCAGGCCTGATCCAGTTCATCCAGGACATTCCATAGGGTATGGATGGCACGTTTCAGCACAGAAGTATAGGCAAAATCGAAGCTATAGCCTTCCTCTTTCAGCAGTTTGCCTGCCGCTTTTGCTTCGCCTACGCCTTTCTCGGACAGATCAACGTCATACCAACCGGTAAAACGGTTTTCCTTGTTCCACTGACTTTCACCGTGACGTACCAGTACCAGCTTAGTTACAGCCATACACTCACTCCTATCAATCATATTTAATGATAATAATTCTCATTATATTGCCGTAAAGCGTCAGCGGCAATGCTTACGCATAACCATAGCGAAAATAGCGCCATAGTGTAAGGTTCTTGTGAACTCAAGGTTGCGATTTTGTCTTTGGATGGTGGGCTTTTGAGCGGATTTGCTGTGGGAAACAAACAACAGGCCTGATAGATTTACGCTATCGGGCCTGTCAGGATGAACTGTCAGGCAGGAATAAACTGATATTCTGTCACGCTGGCATACTCTTCACCCGGGCGCAGGAAACAGTCCGGCTGTGGCCATTCCGGATGGTTCGGGCTGTCCGGCAGAAACTCACTTTCCAGCGCCAGACCTTGCCAGTCTTCGTAGGCCTCCGGCCCACGTGAAGGCGTACCGCCAAGGAAGTTCCCGGAGTAAAACTGCAATGCCGGAGCGGAGGTGTAAACCACCATCTGCAGTTTTTCATCCTGAGACCAAACATGAGCCGCCGGAGTACGCGCATTGCCTTGTGCCTGGAGCAGGAAGGCGTGATCGTAACCTTTTACTTTGCGCTGATCGTCATCGGCCAGAAATTCGCTGGCGATGATTTTCGGGGAACGGAAATCAAAAGTGCTTCCGGCGACGGATTTCAGCCCGTCATGCGGGATACCCATTTCGTCTACGGGTAAATACTCGCCCGCCAGAATTTGCAGCTTGTGCTGGCGCACATCCGTTTTGTCACCGTCGAGATTAAAATAGACATGATTCGTCAGATTTACCGGGCAGGGCTTATCAACCGTGGCACGGTAGGTTATCGAAATCCGATTATCGTCAGTCAGGCGATACTGCGCGGTGGCGCAAAGATTACCAGGGAAACCCTGGTCGCCATCGTCAGACGTTAAGGCAAACAGCACCTGACGGTCATTCTGATTTACTATCTGCCAGCGACGTTTGTCGAAACCGTTCGGTCCGCCGTGCAGTTGGTTATCACCCTGGCTTGGCAGCAATTCAACGGTTTGGCCGTCAAAGGTATAGCGGCTGTTGGCGATACGGTTAGCATAGCGGCCAATGGAAGCCCCCAGAAACGCAGCCTGTTCCGGGTATTGCTCCGGACTGGCGCAACCGAGCAGGGCTTCGCGCACGCTACCATCGCTAAGTGGAATACGCGCAGAGAGCAGCGTTGCGCCCCAGTCCATGAGCGTGACCACCATCCCTGCGTCGTTACGCAGGGTAAGCAGGCGGAACGGCTGACCGTCGGGCGCCATTACGGGAATTTCGTTTAACATTGTCCGGCTCCTTGTGAAGGTTTACAGACGTAAAATGTTTCTTTAATACCGGTTTTGGCTTCGTACTGTTCGGCGACAGCCTGCTGCACGGCAGGCACCAGATCTTGCGGGATTAGCGCCACAATACAGCCCCCGAAGCCGCCGCCAGTCATGCGCACACCACCTTTATCGCCGATGGTTGCTTTGACAATCTCAACCAGCGTATCAATTTGCGGCACGGTAATTTCAAAGTCATCGCGCATTGAAGCGTGAGATTCTGCCATCAGTTGACCCATGCGTAGCAGGTCGCCTTTTTCCAGCGCCTGCGCGGCTTCAACGGTACGCGCATTTTCCGTGATCACGTGACGAACGCGTTTGGCGACAATCGGATCCAGTTCGTGAGCAACTGCGCTAAAGGTTTCAAAGCTGACATCACGCAGGGCAGGTTGCTGGAAGAAACGCGCCCCGGTTTCACACTGTTCGCGACGGGTGTTGTACTCGCTACCCACCAACGTACGTTTAAAATTGCTGTTGATGATTACCACCGCAACGCCTTCAGGCATGGAAACGGCTTTGGTCCCCAGCGTACGGCAGTCGATCAGTAGCGCATGATCTTTCTTGCCAAGCGCGGAGATCAACTGATCCATAATGCCGCAGTTACAGCCGACAAACTGGTTTTCAGCTTCCTGGCCGTTCAGGGCAATCTGCGCCCCGTCGAGCGGCAGATGATAAAGCTGCTGGAACACGGTGCCTACTGCCACTTCCAGCGAAGCCGAAGAGCTTAAGCCTGCGCCCTGAGGCACATTACCGCTGATCACCAGATCCGCGCCGCCAAACGCATCGTTGCGTTTTTGCAGATGCTTCACCACGCCACGCACGTAGTTTGACCACTGCTGGCTGTCATGAGCGATTATTGGCGCGTCCAGAGAGAACTCGTCCATTTGATTATCGTAGTCAGCCGCGATAACGCGAACTTTTCTGTCATCGCGTGTCGCACAGCTAATCACGGTTTGATAGTCGATAGCGCAGGGCAGAACGAATCCGTCGTTATAATCGGTATGTTCGCCAATCAGGTTTACACGGCCCGGTGCCTGAATAGTATGGGTGGCAGGGTAGCCAAATGTTTCAGCAAACAGAGATTGTGTTTTTTCTTTCAGACTCATTATTTAAACTCCGGATTCGCGAAAATGGATGTCGCTGACCGCACGCAGTCGTTCAGCCGCTTGTTCTGCCGTCAGGTCGCGCTGGGTCTCCGCCAGCATTTCGTAACCGACCATAAATTTGCGCACGGTTGCCGAACGCAGCAGCGGCGGATAAAAGTGCGCGTGCAACTGCCAGTGTTGGTTTTCTTCACCGTTAAACGGCGCGCCGTGCCAGCCCATGGAGTAGGGGAATGAGCACTGGAACAGATTGTCGTAACGACTGGTCAGTTTTTTCAACGCCAGCGCCAGATCAGCGCGCTGTTCGTCGGTCAAATCGGTGATACGCAGGACATGCGCTTTTGGCAGCAGCAGCGTTTCGAACGGCCATGCCGCCCAGTAGGGCACGACTGCCAGCCAGTATTCTGTTTCAACGACCGTACGGCTACCATCAGCCAGTTCACGCTGGACGTAATCAAGGAGCATCGGCGCGCCCTGTTCGGCGAAGTACGCTTTTTGCAGGCGATCTTCACGTTCGGCTTCGTTGGGCAGAAAGCTATTGGCCCAAATCTGTCCGTGGGGATGGGGGTTCGAACACCCCATTGCCGCGCCTTTATTCTCAAAGACCTGCACCCAGGGATAGGTTTTGCCTAAATCTGCCGTCTGTTCCTGCCACGTTTTCACGATTTCTGTTAGCGCAGGCACGCTGAGTTCCGGCAGCGTTTTGCTGTGATCGGGCGAAAAGCAAATCACGCGGCTGGTACCGCGCGCGCTCTGACAGCGCATTAACGGATCGTGGCTGTCCGGCGCGTCCGGGGTATCGGACATCAGCGCGGCAAAGTCGTTGGTAAAAACATAGGTCCCGGTGTAATCCGGGTTTTTATCGCCGGTAACGCGTGTATTGCCTGCACACAGGAAGCAGTCCGGGTCATGTGCGGGTAGAACCTGCTTAGATGGTGTTTCCTGCGCCCCTTGCCAGGGGCGTTTTGCACGATGCGGTGAGACGAGGATCCACTGCCCGGTGAGCGGGTTAAAACGGCGGTGTGGATGATCGACAGGATTGAATTGCGTCATGATTGATCCTTAATCCGTATATCCCTGCGGATGGCGTGACTGCCAGTGCCAGGTGTCTTGTGCCATTTCATCCAGGGTGCGAGTTACGCGCCAGTTGAGTTCGCGATCGGCTTTGCTGGCATCTGCCCAGTAGGCCGGCAGATCGCCATCACGACGCGGAGCAAAATGGTAATTCACCGGTTTACCGCAGGCTTTACTGAAGGCGTTGACCACATCCAGCACGCTGCTGCCGATGCCCGCCCCGAGGTTGTAAATATGCACGCCCTGTTTGCCCGCCAGTTTTTCCATCGCGGCGACGTGGCCATCTGCGAGATCCATGACGTGGATATAGTCGCGAACGCCGGTGCCATCTTCGGTAGGGTAGTCGTTGCCAAATATGGCAAGGGACTCGCGGCGACCAACGGCAACCTGTGCGATGTAAGGCATCAGGTTGTTAGGAATACCTTGCGGGTCTTCACCCATATCACCTGACGGATGCGCGCCAACCGGGTTGAAGTAGCGCAGTAAGGCGATACTCCAGTCAGGCTGTGCTTTTTGCAGATCGGTCAGGATCTGTTCAACCATCAGCTTACTTTTGCCATACGGGCTTTGTGGTGTGCCGGTGGGGAAGCTTTCAACGTAAGGAATTTGCGGCTGATCGCCATAGACGGTCGCGGAGGAGCTGAAAATGAAGTTTTTCACGTTAGCGGCGCGCATGGCATTTACCAGACGCAGCGTCCCGTTGACGTTGTTGTCATAGTATTCCAGCGGCTTGGCAACGGACTCGCCAACGGCTTTTAACCCGGCAAAATGGATGACGGTGTCAATGGCATGATCGTGCAGAATTTCGGTTATCAGCGCTTCGTTACGGATGTCTCCTTCCACAAAGGTCGGATGCTTGCCGCCTAAACGTTCAATGACGGGCAGAACGCTGCGCTTGCTGTTGCAGAGGTTATCCAGGATCACTACCTCGTGACCGTTTTTCAGCAACTGCACGCAAGTGTGGCTTCCTATGTAACCGCTACCACCTGTAACCAATACTCTCATAATTCGCTCCGTTAAGCCTATGGTATGCAATAACCATAGCATACCAAAGATGCGAAAAGTGTGACATGGAATAAATTAGTGGAATCGTTTACACGGTGATCTTTTCACTCGTTTTCATTGGTTATTTTATTTTAAATCATCAGGTTAAGTTGTTATCTCGGAGTTTATCTGAAAAAAATGCAGAAAAAAGGGCGTGTTAAACGCCCTCAAATGAAAATTAACGCAGAGCGGTTTGTTGATAGGCGTAGACATCACCCTCGGGCACAAACTCCAGTCGATGGGTAATGCAGGCTGGGGCGTCTTCAGCGTGGTGGGAGACAAACAGCAGTTGGGTTTCGCCTTCACCGATCAGTACATCCACAAACCGACGAATCAGTTGGCGATTGAGCGGGTCCAGGCCTTGCAAAGGCTCGTCGAGGATTAACAGAGTCGGGTGTTTAACCAGCGCACGCACAATCAACGCCAGCCGTTGCTGCCCCCAGGAAAGACTGTGGAACGGCGCATCCGCGGTCCGTTTATCCATGCCCAGAATATCCAACCACTGTTGGACCAGTTTATGCTGTCTGTCAGAGACGGCCTGATAGATGCCGATTGAGTCAAAGTAGCCGGAGAGAATAACATTGCGTACCGTCGTACTGACCCGGTAATCCAGATGCAGACTACTGCTGACGTAGCCGATGTGTTTTTTAATATCCCAGATAGTTTCACCGCTACCCCGGCGGCGGCCAAACAGTGTTAAATCGTTGCTGTAGCCCTGGGGGTGATCGCCGGTGATTAAACTCAGTAGGGTTGATTTTCCCGCACCGTTGGGGCCGACGATTTGCCAGTGTTCTCCTGGATTTACCTGCCAGCTCAGATGATGCAGGATAGGGCGATCGTTATACGAGACGGTGCCATCGTTGAGCACAATCCGCGGCGCGTTATCGGACAGCGTGCGACGGACCGAAGGCTCATCCGGCTCGGGTAACTGAATACCTTCCAGGCGTTCACTATGGGCGAGTTGGGCGATTAATGCCTGTTGCAGAAGGTCTGCTTTTGCACCGGTTTCAGTCAACGTGCAATCGGCAAGAACGCCGGCAAACTGCACGAACTCGGGGATCTCATCAAAGCGGTTAAGCACCAGTACCAGCGTAAAACCAGCCTGATGCAGTTCAGCGAGCAGTTCTGCTAACTGGCGACGGGACGCCACGTCCAGCCCGTCAAAAGGCTCATCAAGGATCAGTAAATCCGGGGCAGACATTAACGCCTGGCAGAGCAGGGTCTTACGTGTTTCACCAGTGGAAAGGTATTTGAAACGCCTGTTGAGCAGGGCAGAAATACCAAATTGCTGCGCCAGCGCAGCGCAGCAGGTGGGATCGTTGACCTCATCCTGAATGATTTCAGCGGTGGTGCGCCCGGTGTCATCTTCACCGGGGCTGAGAAGATCGGTGTTGTTTCGCTGCCACTCGTCACTGACCAGCTTTTGTAGCTGCTCAAAGGAAAGTCGGGTAATACGCGTGAACTGACAGTGCCGCTCGCCTTTCAGTAGCGGCAATTCTCCTGCCAGCGAGCGGGCCAGGGCGGATTTCCCACTACCGTTAGAGCCAACAAACGCCCAGCTATCACCTGCGTTTAACGTTAAGGCATCTAACTGGAGCGTTTTTGTGTCGCTAAGACGAAACGTGCCTTGCGAAATTTGCAATGATGACATTTTGTATCCCATTATTTGCAGCAATGAATAACAGGGATACGTGTTCTTCAGGCTGATGTCAATCAACTCAGCACAGCGTCGCAATAATCACTTTGTCAGCATTAAAATATGCTGTTGCGTTAGCACCTTCAGCTAAAGCGTGAGTCTGTTCTACTGGCAACGTCGCACACAGCGTCTGGCCGTCTGGCAACGTCATTAACACCTCACATTGTTCTGCGCCACGTTCGATATGACTAATCATTCCATGCAACTGATTATCGGCTGCCTGTGCAATGGCGTCGTCCTGAGTGATTCCCACCCACGGCGCTTTCAACAGAATTAATACTTCTTTACCTTCCTCAAGACCCAAACGCTCACCGCTTTGCGCAGTAATCGCCACCTTCAGGCGCGTTTCGCCATCAGCCAACAGGACGTCGACATGCTGCTGAACCTGATCGTGGTCGCGGGCGGTTATTGTGCCAAACCATTGGTTACGGGCGCTGGTTTGCAGTGAAAAGCGGGAAATGGCTGCCAGCAGACTATTGAGCGGCAGCGCATCGTCATCGCTCAACACATCAAACGCTTTTTGTTGAATTTGCGCGAGCAAATCATACAGTTGGATCAGACGCTGGCCATAACGCGTCAACACCGCGCCGCCGCCGCCTTTACCGCCGGTGGCGCGCTCAACCAGCGTCTGCTCACTGAGCTGGTTCATTTCGTTAATCGCATCCCAGGCGCTTTTATAACTGATACCCGCATCCTTCGCGCCCTGACTGATGGAGCCGGAAAGCGCAATGTGCTTAAGCAGAGAAATGCGACGGGGATCGGCAAACAGTTTTTGCTGAAGTTTCAGCGTAAGAAGGATTTCGGCCTGCATCACAAGCTCCTGGCAAAAAAGGGTATTGTGACGGAAAACCGCGTGCGCGCAAAGCCGACCGCACAAAAGGGGAGTGCTTTTCTGCGTTATGCGGTTAGAATACGTCTAAGGACTATATCTGGAGTTGACCATGTTAGAGTTATTGAAAAGTCTGGTATTCGCCGTAATCATGGTACCTGTGGTGATGGCCATCATTCTGGGGCTGATTTACGGATTGGGTGAAGTGTTCAACATTTTTTCCGGTATCGGTCAGAAAGACCAGTCCAGACAGAATCATTGATTCCCCAAACGCCCGCTTAGTCGGGCGTTTATATTTTTGCCTTTCAGCTCGTTTTCTCTGACAACAGTTTCTCAAGATCCTGCTTCTCCTGCCGATATTTTCATGGTGTAACCTCTAATTGGTATTAATAACCGCTGGGAAAATCCTGACTTAACCGTTATATTTGCGCGTACATAACGAAACTCAAAGGAGCTACAGATGGCACGCACATGGTTACGCTTGTTTGCAGGGGCGACGCTTTCTCTTTCTGTCGCAGGACAAGCATTGGCGGATGAAGGGAAAATCACGGTATTCGCAGCGGCTTCGCTCACCAACGCGATGCAGGATATTGCTACGCAATATAAAAAAGAGAAGAACGTTGACGTCGTCTCCTCTTTTGCCTCTTCTTCTACGCTGGCGCGTCAGATTGAAGCAGGCGCGCCTGCTGACCTGTTTATTTCTGCCGATCAGAAATGGATGGATTATGCGGTCGACAAAAAATCGATTGATACCGCCACGCGAGCAACGCTGTTAGGCAACAGTCTGGTGGTGGTAGCGCCGAAAGCCAGCGCTCAGAAAGACTTTACTATCGACAGTAAAACCAACTGGACCCGTTTGCTGAATGGTGGACGCCTGGCTGTCGGCGATCCGGAACATGTTCCGGCGGGCATTTATGCCAAGGAAGCACTGCAAAAATTGGGCGCATGGGATACTCTGGCGCCGAAACTGGCACCTGCGGAAGACGTTCGCGGTGCGCTGGCGCTGGTAGAACGTAACGAAGCGCCGCTGGGGATCGTCTATGGTTCCGATGCTGTCGCCAGCAAAGGCGTCAAGGTTGTCGCGACCTTCCCGGAAGATTCACACAAAAAAGTGGAATACCCTATCGCGATTGTTGATGGGCACAAAAACGCAACGGTCAGCGCGTTCTATGATTACCTGAAAGGACCGCAGGCTGCTGAAATCTTTAAACGTTATGGATTTACGACCAAGTAATGATACTGACCGATCCTGAATGGCAGGCCGTCATACTGAGCCTGAAAGTTTCTTCCCTGGCCGTGTTGTTTAGTCTGCCGTTTGGGATCTTCTTTGCCTGGCTGCTTGTGCGATGCAAGTTCCCGGGCAAAGCGCTGCTCGACAGCGTTTTGCATTTGCCGTTGGTGCTGCCGCCGGTTGTGGTGGGGTATCTGCTGTTGATCGCCATGGGGCGGCGCGGATTTATCGGCGAGCGGCTGTATGACTGGTTTGGCATCACCTTTGCCTTTAGCTGGCGCGGTGCGGTGCTGGCTGCGGCGGTGATGTCTTTCCCTCTTATGGTACGGGCAATTCGTCTGGCGCTGGAAGGTGTCGACGTCAAGCTGGAGCAGGCGGCCCGAACGCTGGGAGCCGGGCGTTGGCGCGTATTCATGACGATTACCTTACCGCTGATGTTGCCCGGCATTATTGTCGGGACGGTGCTGGCGTTCGCGCGTTCCCTCGGGGAATTCGGCGCAACGATTACCTTTGTCTCCAATATTCCTGGCGAAACCCGCACCATCCCCTCGGCGATGTATACCCTGATCCAAACGCCAGGCGGTGAAAGCGCAGCGGCAAGGTTATGTATCATTTCTATTGTGTTGGCGCTGATTTCACTGCTGATTTCTGAATGGTTGGCGCGTATTAGCCGTGAGCGGACGGGGCGATAATCATGCTGGAACTTAACTTCTCCCAGACGCTGGGAACCCATTGCCTGACGCTCAATGAAACGCTGCCTGCCAGTGGGATTACCGCTATTTTTGGCGTCTCCGGCGCTGGGAAAACGTCGCTGATCAACGCTATCAGCGGCCTGACGCAGCCGCAGTCCGGGCGTATTGTGCTTAACGGTCGGGTGTTAAACGATGTCGAAAACGGAATCTGCTTAACGCCTGAAAAGCGTCGGGTGGGCTATGTATTCCAGGATGCGCGTCTGTTTCCCCATTATAAGGTGCGCGGTAACCTGCGCTACGGTATGGCGAAAAGCATGGCCGGGCAGTTTGATAAGCTGGTGGCGTTGCTGGGCATTGAACCGCTGCTTGATCGCCTACCGGGAAGTCTTTCCGGCGGCGAAAAACAGCGCGTCGCTATTGGTCGGGCGCTGCTTACCGCGCCAGAGTTATTACTGCTTGATGAACCGTTAGCCTCGCTGGATATTCCGCGCAAACGCGAGCTGCTGCCTTATCTGCAACGTCTGGCGCGTGAAATTAATATTCCGATGCTGTATGTCAGCCACTCGCTTGATGAGATTTTGCACCTGGCAGACAAAGTGATGGTGCTGGAAAATGGGCAGGTCAAAGCATTTGGTTCGCTGGAGGACGTCTGGGGGAGTAGCGTAATGCACCCCTGGCTGCCGAAAGAACAGCAGAGTAGCATTCTGAAAGTCAGCGTGCTGGAGCATCATCCTCACTACGCGATGACCGCGCTGGCGCTGGGCGATCAGCATCTGTGGGTCAACAAGCTTGAGCAGCCGCTGCAATCCGTGCTGCGCATTCGCATTCAGGCGTCTGATGTTTCGCTGGTACTCCAGCCGCCCCAGCAGACCAGTATTCGTAACATACTGCGTGCGAAGGTCGCCCAGTGCTATGACGATAACGGCCAGGTGGAAGTGCAGCTTGAGGTAGGCGGGAAAACGCTGTGGGCGAGGATCAGCCCGTGGGCCAGGGATGAGCTTGGCATCAAACCTGGCCTGTGGCTGTACGCGCAAATTAAGAGCGTGTCGATCACCGCCTGATTACAGCAGGTGGGTGTAGATAAACTTCGCGATGCTGTCGGTGGTATTGTCACCAATCACGATGTTGGCGCGGGCTTTGACCGCGTCATCAGCGTTACCCATCGCCACGCCGGTGCCTGCGGCTTCCAGCATGCTGATATCGTTAAAGTTGTCGCCAAAGGCGATCACATTTTCCATTGACCCACCCTGCGCTTCGATCCACTGAGTAAGACGTCGCCCTTTGCTGTTACCTTTACGGGCAATGTCGACCTGATCGTGCCAGGACCATTCACACTCCAGCCCCAGTTGTTGTTCAACGTCTTTACCAAACTGCTGCAGTTTTGGAATATCTTCGTCGGTCAGGGCAAATTTCCACACAGCGTTGACATCATGCGCGGCCTGCGCCAGCGAAGGAACCTGGGTGAAGGTTGGGCGCTGTTCCGGCGGCAGCGTTTGCGCCCAGTTAGCGGTACGCACCACATGCCCGGTCGGACGCTCATACAGCATGGCCTCGTCAACATACATCAGCCCATGAATCTGATGTTCATCCAGCATTTCGATCAGCTGCAATGCCTGGTCAACCGGAAGAGGATCGGATTCCAGTACCTTTTTTGCATGATAATCATACAAGTAAGTGCCGTTGCAGCAAATTGCAGGTGTATCCAGCGCCAGCGCCTGATAAAAAGGATGAATAGCAACGTGATGGCGACCTGTGACAATGATAAGTTGGTAGCCTGCTTCTCTGGCGCGTGAGAGCGCTTCAAGAGAGGATGGCAACAAGGTTTTTTTCGGAGTCAGCAAGGTACCGTCTAAATCCAGGGCAATCACGCGTGCGGTCATAGGTTTTTCCAGATTAAGGTTGAGAATTGTGTCTGCTGGAATGGTACACCGAGACGGGAGCCGGACAAAATTCTGAGTCTTAATTAAGCATTCACCGTTAAAAGCGTCTACCTTAGGCGTGTGTCAGGCAATTGCAGCCACCTGCCAACAAGCAAAGGAGTATTCATGAAACAAACCGTTTATACCGCCAGTCCTGAGAGTCAGCAAATTCATGTCTGGAGCCTGAATCACGATGGTTCTTTGACGCTGACCCAGGTGGTTGATGTGCCGGGTCAGGTACAGCCGATGGTCGTCAGCCCGGATAAGCGCTATCTCTATGTCGGTGTGCGCCCGGAGTTTCGTGTTCTGGCATATCGTATTGCGCCTGATGACGGTGCGCTGACCTTCGTTGCGGAGTCTGCACTGCCGGGTAGCCCGACGCATATTTCTACCGATCATCAGGGGCGTTTTGTGTTTGTCGGCTCCTATAATGCGGGCAGCGTGAGCGTCACGCGTCTGGAAGATGGTCTACCGGTGGGGCTGGTGGATGTGATTGAAGGTCTTGACGGCTGCCACTCGGCCAACATCTCTCCGGATAACCGCATTCTGTGGGTCCCGGCGTTGAAGCAGGATCGTATCTGTCTGTTTGACGTCAGCGATGATGGCCATCTGGTCGCGCAGGAGCCAGCAGAAGTGACCACCGTGGAAGGTGCGGGTCCGCGTCATATGGTGTTCCATCCGAATAAGCAATACGCCTATTGCGTGAATGAGCTGAACAGCTCTGTTGACGTCTGGGAGCTGAAAGATCCGCACGGCAAAATTGAGTGTGTGCAGACGCTGGATATGATGCCAACTGATTTCTCCGATACCCGATGGGCGGCAGATATTCATATTACACCGGATGGTCGTCATCTGTATGCCTGCGATCGTACCGCCAGCCTGATTACGGTGTTTAGCGTCTCAGAAGACGGAAGTGTGCTGACGAAAGAAGGCTTCCAGCCGACCGAAACGCAACCGCGCGGTTTTAATATCGACCACAGCGGTAAATACCTGATCGCCGCCGGGCAAAAATCTCATCACATCGCGGTGTACGAGATCGCTGGCGAACAAGGGTTGCTGACGGAGAAAGGTCGTTACGCGGTAGGCCAGGGCCCGATGTGGGTGGTGGTTAACGCGTACTAATATTGCGTCTAATGCCGGATGAGTATCCGGCACATTGCCCGGCAGAGCATGAGTCTGCCGGGTTTACATCAGAGAATGGCGATTACTGCTTAGGTTCAGCAATCACTTTGCTACCAATACCGCGGTTGTTGTATTCCCACATGCGGTTGAAGTTGGTGTCGTTCAGGTTGCGCTGGATTTCGCCTTTATCATCTTCCGCACCGGTATTACCGGTAAATGGATGTTTTGAGATAACGCTGTCAGCCCACGGCTTCGCCATGTTAAAGCCTTCGTTAATCACGCTGTCGCGAATAACCACCTGTCCATTGGTGTTAGAATCAACATCCAGCGAGCGGCCCAGCTGCGCCACGCCATCACCACTTGCCGTGAAGCGGCTATTGATAGCCAGGAAACCGTAGTAGATGTTTGACAGGGTAGCCGGTGCAAACACGTACGCTTCCTGCTGGGTACGGGAGTTCACAACGCGGAAATCGGTGTTATCGAATACCACCGCGCCACGACCAGACACGATATCCACATCGCCTTCAATGTAGCTGTTCGTCACCAGCGTACGCGGCTGACGATCGTTTTCCAGACGGTTTTGTACGCCGCTGTTGGTCACGAAGAAGGTATTCTGACGGCCCAGGATGTTGACCTTGTTGATCTGCACTTTATCGCCATCGGTACGCAGGGCGACGGCCGGATGGTTACCTGCATCAACGCTATCACCGAGGTTGTTTTCGATGGTCAGGTTCTGCAATTGCAGACCGTTATTTTGCGACCAAACGACCGCCGAACACATCACGCCTATATTCGTGCCGCGCTTGTTCTGGCAATTATCAAACATATACCACGCAGGTTTGCCCGGCATATATTTACCGCCCGGGTTCACCGTACGACGCCAGTCAGCGGTGCTCATATCACCGTCAATGGCCTGGCCAATTTTCACATCCAGCGGTTTTTCACCAGTACCATAAAGCGTCAGGCTTCCTGTCGCTGCCGGGATATAGACCGTGCCCTGATATTCGCCCGGCATGATCGCGATGTACTGACGTTTGTTGGTACGTTTGATGATTGCCGCATCAACCGCGGCCTGAATGCTGGTATGCGTCACGCCCTGGGTGCCTGCCGGGCCAACGACAAAGTCAGGCTGCGCGGGCAAAGTAATAGCAGAGGGGCCCCATGGCGCGGTATTTGGCGTCAGCGCGGAAAAATAGTGCGCGGCGACGAAGTTTTTCGCTTCATTGACCGACAGAATCGGGCGCGAAGCGGTGCCTGGCGCGGTCTGATCGGAAGGAATTTGATCGGGCGGTGTAGAGCTACAGGCGGTCAGCGTCACGCCAAAAGCCATTGCCAGCGCCAGACGGGAAACTGATGATATGTTCACAGGTTGCTCCGGGCTTTGAAAGTTATCCATTGAAGCCTGCTTTTTTATACTAAGTTGAGCGAAACGGGAAGGTTAAAAGGTAAAAAGTTCTTTTTTATCGCCGTAATGCCCGGCGCGGAGAGACCTTATATCACAAATAGATAACAATTATGGTCCTTCAGGTTGACAACATCCGCAGAATCAAAAATAAATGTCTATACAACCTATGACAAGTGGTGAGTCAAATGCAGCAATTCTTCCCTGATGATGTTATCTGGCGCAATGTTCGCCTGGCGACCATGGATCCTGAACGTGATAACCCGTATGGGCTGGTGGATGGACATGCGTTGATCGTCCGCCAGGGTAAGATTCGCGCTATTGTGCCGGAGTCTTCGTTATACCTCACACATGACAATACCTTTGATATGCAGGGCCGGCTGGTTACCCCTGGCCTGATCGACTGCCATACGCACCTGGTCTTTGGCGGGAATCGCGCAGGTGAATGGGAGCAGCGGCTTAACGGTGTTTCCTACCAGCAGATAAGCGCCCAGGGGGGCGGTATTAATGCCACCGTGTCGGCGACCCGCAGCGCCACTGATGAACAACTTCTTCATATAGCGCATCAGCGTATGGAGCGGTTGATCAAAGAAGGCGTTACGCTACTGGAAATAAAGTCTGGTTATGGTCTGGATTTGCAGACAGAAGAGAAAATATTACGTGTGGTGGCAGCGCTGGCGGCGGAAGATGTGATTGAAATAAGCCCCACGCTGTTGGCCGCGCATGCTACCCCGGCGGAATACCAGGGCGATCCTGACGGCTATATTACGCTGGTATGCGAGACTATTTTGCCGCGGTTGTGGGAACAAGGGCTGTTCGAGACCGTCGATCTGTTCTGTGAAAGCGTCGGTTTTACGCTGGCGCAGAGTGAGCGGGTGTTTCAGGCCGCACAGGCGCTGGGCATCCCGGTCAAAGCGCATGTTGAACAACTGTCATTGCTCGGTGGCGCCCAACTGGTGAGCCGCTACCACGGTTTATCAGCCGACCATATTGAATATCTTGATGAAGCGGGCGTGGCGGCGATGAGCCAAAGCGGTACGGTTGGGGTGTTGTTGCCCGGCGCTTTCTATTTCCTCAAAGAGCAACAGCGTCCGCCGGTAGAGCTGTTACGGCAATATCAGGTGCCGATGGCGGTGGCGACCGACTTCAACCCTGGCACCAGTCCGTTTATCAGTCTGCACTGGGCGATGAACATGGCTTGCGTCCAGTTTGGCTTAACGCCGGAAGAAGCGTGGGCTGGCGTCACCCGTCATGCGGCCCGGGCGCTGGGCCGTCATGCCACTCACGGTCAATTGAAGGCCGGGTTTGTGGCCGATTTTGTGGTGTGGGATGCCGAACTCCCGGTCGAGATCCTCTATGAGCCTGGGCGTAACCCGCTCTACCAACGTGTATTCAAAGGACAACCTGCATGACTAACTGGCAACCTGCTTCTCCTGCGCTCTGGCAGGGGCGAGATGACCGCGCCGAGTCACCGACTGCGCTGCGCCTGTTTCAGACCATTACGCTGAGTCCGGCGTTCTCCCCGGAAATGTACTCTGAGCAGATAGCACTGCTTGGTTTTGCCTGTGATGAAGGCGTTAAACGTAATCAGGGGCGCACGGGAGCAGCCGGAGCGCCAGACGCGCTACGTAAAGCGCTGGCGAATTTAGCCAGTCACGACGGGCATCAGCGGCTGGTGGATCTGGGTAATATTGTGGCGCAGGCCCCCGACCTTGAGGGTGCGCAGCAGGCGCTACGCAAGGCGGTACAGCGCTGTCAGCAGGAGAATATGCGTACCCTGGTACTGGGGGGAGGGCACGAAACCGCGTTTGCGCATGGCGCTGGCGTGCTGGATGCGTTCCCGCAGGCAAAAGTGGGCATCATCAATTTCGACGCGCATCTCGATTTGCGTCATGCCGAACAGGCCACATCCGGTACGCCGTTTCGTCAGTTAGCGCACCTTTGCGATGAACAGCAGCGCGGATTTCACTATGCCTGTATCGGCGTCAGTCGGGCGGCAAATACCCAGGCGCTGTGGGATGAAGCGCAGCGGCTCGGTGTCACCGTGGTGGAAGATTTGCACTGTGAGTCGGCACAAGCCCAGCTGGCGCAGTTTGCCTCTGGCGTGGATGTCATCTATCTGACTATCGACCTTGACGTGCTGCCGGTTTGGGAAATGCCCGCGGTGTCAGCGCCCGCTGCGCTGGGCGTACCGTTGGCGACGCTGTTGGGGCTGATTGAACCCCTTTGTCGTAGCGGTAAACTGCAGGCGGTGGATATGGTTGAATTTAATCCACGCTTTGACGATGATGGCAGAGCGGCACGCGTTGCGGCGCGATTAGGCTGGCAAATTGCGCACTGGTGGCACTGACATGCCTGAGGGCGTTACGCTTATCAGGTTCGGGTAATGTCTGTAAACTATACCCATTCACATTTCAGCTTAAGGAAGGCACACGCATGCTCCCATCCCGTTCTGCTCCGGCCCCTTTTTACGAAAAGGTAAAACAGGAGATCAGCGAAAAAATTGCCAGCGGCATCTGGCAAGCTCACGATCGTATCCCGTCTGAGGCAGAGCTGGTGGCACAGTATGGTTTTAGCCGAATGACCATCAATCGGGCACTGCGTGAGTTAACGGATGAGGGGTTGCTGGTACGTTTGCAGGGGGTGGGGACGTTTGTCGCCGAGCCAAAAGGTCAGTCTGCGCTGTTTGAAATTCGCAGCATTGCGGATGAAATCAACGCGCGTCAGCATCAGCACCGTTGTGAAGTTCTGACGCTGGAAAGAACCCTGGCCAACGCGCAGCAGGCTTTGGTGTTAAACGTTAAAGAAGGCACCCCCATTTTTCACTCCATCATGGTGCACTACGAGAACGATTTGCCGGTACAAATTGAAGATCGCTGTGTGAATGCGGAGATTGTGCCGGAGTATCTGGCGCAGGATTACAGCCAGACCACGCCGCACGCTTACCTGTCGCTGATCGCCCCTTTAACGGAAGGTGAGCACATTGTCGAAGCGGTACGCGCCAGTGCTGAAGAGTGCGCGTTGCTGAATATCAAAGAACACGATCCCTGCTTGCTGATCCGCCGCAAAACCTGGTCCGCGTCATCCATTGTCTCTCATGCCCGTTTGCTGTTTCCGGGTTCCCGCTATCGCCTGCAAGGACGGTTTATGTCCTGATGTCGGGATACCAAAACCGTGATTGCTGACGCAATATAATAAAAATGTATCTTAATTGTTAAAATCATTCTTGCGGCAGCTTGTATAGACAAGTATATGTTACTTATCTATCCGACGTTCGTGAGGAGTTTTCTGTCATGTCCCATAGCAAATATCGTCAGCAGGATATTCGTGCCCCGCGTGGCACCACCTTAACGGCCAAAAGCTGGCTGACCGAAGCCCCGCTGCGCATGTTAATGAACAACCTGGATCCCGACGTGGCGGAAAATCCGCATGAGCTGGTGGTATACGGCGGGATTGGCCGCGCCGCGCGTGACTGGGAATGTTACGACGCCATCGTTAATGCGCTGACGCAACTGGAGAGCGATGAGACCCTGCTGGTCCAGTCGGGTAAACCGGTCGGTGTGTTCAAAACCCATGACAACGCCCCGCGTGTACTGATTGCTAACTCTAACCTGGTTCCGCACTGGGCAACCTGGGAGCACTTCAACGAGCTGGATGCTAAAGGACTGGCGATGTACGGTCAGATGACCGCCGGGAGCTGGATCTACATTGGTAGTCAGGGCATCGTGCAGGGGACGTATGAAACCTTTGTTGAGGCCGGGCGTCAGCATTATCAGGGTAACCTGAGCGGACGCTGGGTGCTAACCGCCGGGCTGGGCGGGATGGGCGGGGCGCAGCCGTTAGCCGCGACGCTGGCGGGCGCATGCTCGCTGAACATTGAATGTCAGCAAAGCCGCATTGATTTTCGTCTGCGTACCCGATACGTGGACGAGCAGGCGACATCGCTGGACGATGCGCTGGCGCGTATCGATAAGTACACCCGTGAGGGTAAAGCGGTTTCCATTGCGCTGTGCGCGAATGCCGCCGACGTTGTGCCGGAGCTGGTGAAACGTGGTGTGCGCCCGGATATGGTGACCGACCAGACCAGCGCCCACGATCCGCTGCATGGTTATCTGCCGTCCGGCTGGAGCTGGGAAGAGTACCAGGTGAAAGCGGTGTCCGATCCGCAGGGCACGGTGCAGGCGGCGAAACGCTCAATGGCAACGCATGTCGAAGCGATGCTGGCATTTAGCAAAATGGGCGTACCGACGTTTGATTACGGCAATAACATTCGCCAGATGGCCAAAGAGATGGGCGTGGAAAATGCCTTTGATTTCCCCGGCTTTGTGCCAGCGTATATTCGACCGCTGTTCTGTCGTGGTATTGGCCCGTTCCGCTGGGTGGCGCTTTCCGGCGATCCGCAGGATATTTATAAAACCGATGCCAAAGTGAAAGAGATCGTGGCTGACGATAAGCATCTACATCACTGGCTGGATATGGCGCGTGAGCGGATTAACTTCCAGGGCTTACCGGCGCGTATCTGCTGGGTCGGCCTGGAATGGCGCCAAAAGCTGGGGCTGGCGTTTAATGAAATGGTGCGCAGGGGGGAAGTGTCCGCGCCAATTGTTATTGGCCGTGACCATCTGGACTCCGGCTCCGTTGCCAGTCCGAACCGCGAAACCGAAGCCATGCGCGATGGGTCTGACGCCGTATCCGACTGGCCGCTGCTGAATGCGCTGCTGAACACCGCCAGCGGTGCGACGTGGGTGTCATTGCACCACGGTGGCGGAGTGGGAATGGGGTTCTCCCAGCATGCCGGGATGGTCATTGTTTGTGATGGCACTGATGAAGCCGCTGCGCGTATTGCCCGGGTATTGCATAACGATCCGGCCACTGGGGTGATGCGCCACGCTGACGCCGGGTATGATATTGCGGTGGAATGTGCTGTCGAAGAAGGATTGAATTTGCCGATGGTTGCTGCGACGCAGGGGAAACGCTGAGATGAATACCATGACATTAACGCCGGGCCAACTGACTTTTGCACAGCTCCGCGACATCTGGCAGCAACCGGTCCAACTAAGCCTTGATGCCAGCGCGATTGACGCCATTAACGCAAGCGTCGCCTGCGTCAATAACATTGTCGCTGAAGGCCGTACAGCATACGGTATTAATACCGGTTTTGGACTGCTGGCCCAGACCCGTATCGCCACAGAAGATTTGCAGAATCTGCAGCGCTCGTTGGTGCTTTCCCATGCGGCTGGCGTCGGCGAGGCGCTGGACGACGCGATGGTGCGTCTGATTATGGTGCTGAAAATCAACAGCCTGGCGCGCGGTTTTTCCGGTATTCGCCTGAGCGTGATTGAAGCGCTGATTGCGCTGGTGAATGCCGAGGTGTATCCGCTGATCCCGGCGAAAGGCTCCGTAGGAGCATCGGGTGACCTGGCCCCGCTGGCGCATATGTCTTTGACGCTGCTGGGCGAAGGGAAGGCGCGCTGGCAGGGGGAATGGCTCCCGGCGACCGAAGCGCTGAAAAAGGCCGGGCTGGAGCCGATAACGCTGGAAGCGAAAGAAGGGCTGGCGCTGCTCAACGGCACCCAGGCTTCGACGGCCTTTGCGCTGCGTGGGCTAATTGAAGCTCAGGAGCTGTTTGCGTCCGCAACGGTGTGCGGGGCGCTGACCACCGAAGCCGTTTTGGGCTCCCGTCGTCCGTTTGACGCGCGGATTCATGCCGCGCGAGGACAACGCGGACAGATTGACGCCGCGGCGCTGTACCGTCATGTGTTGACGGATTCCAGTGCGCTTTCGCAGTCGCATCATAACTGTGAAAAAGTGCAGGACCCGTATTCTCTGCGCTGTCAGCCGCAGGTGATGGGGGCATGTCTGACGCAAATGCGGCAGGTGATGGATGTTCTGCTGGTGGAAGCTAACGCGGTTTCCGACAACCCGCTGGTGTTTGCCGAAGAGGGCGATGTGATTTCCGGCGGCAACTTCCATGCTGAACCCGTGGCGATGGCGGCGGATAACCTGGCGCTGGCGATTGCGGAAATCGGATCGTTATCGGAGCGACGCATTGCGCTGATGATGGATAAACACATGTCGCAACTGCCGCCTTTCCTGGTGAAAAATGGCGGAGTTAACTCCGGCTTTATGATTGCTCAGGTGACGGCTGCCGCGCTGGCGAGCGAGAACAAAGCGCTGGCGCATCCGCATAGCGTAGACAGCTTACCGACATCCGCCAACCAGGAGGATCATGTCTCTATGGCTCCCGCGGCGGGTCGCAGGCTGTGGGAGATGGCGGCGAATACGCGCGGCGTGATTGCCGTCGAGTGGCTGGCGGCGTGTCAGGGAATCGATCTACGTGAAGGGTTAACCTCAAGTCCATTGCTCGAGCAAGCGCGCCGGGCGCTACGCGAGCGGGTTGCCCACTATACGCAGGATCGCTTTTTCGCCCCGGATATTGCGTCCGCGACCGAACTGTTAGCGCAGGGAACGTTGCTGAAATTGCTGCCTGAATTTCTGTAGAAAATTGCCTGATGGAGCAGGCCTACGGTCTGCTTTGTAGGCCGGATGAAGGCGAAGCCGACATCCGGCACAACAGCACTTAACTAAACATCGCCGTAATCGAGGCGCTGGCGAGCGAGTGGAAGTGAACATTAAATCCAACCATCGCGCCGCTGGCGTCCTCATCGACATCAATACGCTCTACATCCAGTGCGTGAACCGTAAAGATATAGCGATGAGTTTCCCCCTTCGGCGGCGCTGCGCCGCCATAACCGGCTTTACCAAAATCCGTACGGGTCTGAATCACCCCGTCCGGCAGTGCAACCAGCCCGGAGCCGAAGCCTTGCGTGAGAACGCGGGTATCCGCAGGCAGATTTACGACTACCCAGTGCCACCAGCCGGAGCCGGTGGGCGCATCAGGATCGTAACAGGTCACGACAAAGCTTTTAGTCCCGGCGGGCACATCATCCCATGCCAGATGCGGGGAAATATTATCCCCGTCATATCCCATGCCGTTAAAGACGTGACGATGCCCAAGCTTCTCCCCATCACGCAGATCGTTACTGATTAGTTTCATACTGACTCCTCTCGTTAGCCAAAAAGTGTAGCCAGAAACCGTAGAGCTTACCGCTGATTAATCGCTAAAAAATGTTGCATGGCGCACAGCTTCATTGACGGCCTGAGTCAGGCGGCGCAACTGCTCGGGCTGAATAATGTACGGTGGCATCAGATAGATCAGCTTGCCAAACGGTCGGACCCACACGCCCTGTTCAACAAAGAACTTCTGTAATGCCGCCATATTTACCGGCTGGGTGGTTTCTATCACGCCGATTGCGCCGAGCACGCGTACGTCGGCGACCCAACAGGAGTCCGCCGCCGGAGCGAGTTCTGCACGCAACTGTACTTCAATGGCCGCGACCTGCGAGCGCCACTCGCCGGTGTTGAGAAGCGACAGGCTGGCGGAGGCGACGGCACAAGCCAGCGGATTGCCCATAAAGGTCGGGCCGTGCATGAAGCAGCCCGCTTCGCCATTGCTGATGGTTTCTGCGACCAGGCGGGTGGTCAGGGTCGCGGAAAGGGTCATCGTTCCGCCGGTTAACGCTTTGCCGAGGCACAAAATATCCGGCGTAATATCGGCGTGCTCGCAGGCAAACAGCTTGCCGGTGCGGCCAAATCCGGTGGCAATCTCATCGGCAATCAGCAGGATGCCTTCCCGGTCGCACATCTTACGGATACGCTTTAACCACTCAGGATGGTACATGCGCATGCCGCCAGCGCCCTGCACAATTGGCTCGAGGATCACCGCCGCAATCTCGTGACGATGCGCGGCCATCAGGCGGGCAAAAGGCACCATGTCCAGTTCGTCCCACTCGCCGCCCATGCGGCTTTGCGGCGCAGGTGCAAACAGGTTTTCCGGCAGATACCCTGTCCACAGACTGTGCATTGAGTTGTCGGGATCGCAGACCGACATCGCGCCGAAGGTATCGCCGTGATAACCGTTACGAAATGTCAGGAAACGCTGGCGAGATTCCCCTTTAGCCTGCCAGTATTGCAGCGCCATTTTCATCGCCACTTCCACGGCGACCGAACCTGAATCCGCGAGAAAAACGCACTCCAGCGCTTCGGGAGTCATGTCCACCAGTTGGCGACACAGCGTGATGGCCGGGGCATGGGTAATGCCGCCAAACATCACATGCGACATGGCGTCAATCTGCGTTTTCATTGCGGCGTTCAACTGCGGGTGATTGTAACCGTGGATCGCCGCCCACCAGGATGACATCCCGTCAATCAGCCGCTCGCCGCTGGCTAAAATCAGTTTGCAACCTTCGGCCCGCGCCACCGGATACACCGGCAACGGGGAGGTCATGGAGGTGTAAGGGTGCCAGATATGGCGTTGGTCAAACGCAAGATCGTCCGTTGTCATAATCGACTTGTAAACCAAATTAAAAAGATTTAGGTTTACGAGTCTACACCAAACTGACAACGAAACGTATACCAATATGGCTCATTCTTCTCGCTGGACAATGTCGCAAGTCACCGAATTATTTGAAAAACCACTGTTGGATCTGCTGTTTGAAGCGCAACAGGTTCATCGTCAGCACTTCGATCCGCAGCAGGTACAGGTCAGTACGCTGTTGTCGATTAAGACCGGCGCCTGCCCGGAAGACTGCAAATATTGTCCGCAAAGTTCCCGCTATAAAACGGGTCTGGAAACGGAACGCCTGATGGAAGTGGAACAGGTGCTGGACTCGGCGCGTAAGGCGAAGCAGGCTGGTTCAACGCGGTTTTGCATGGGGGCGGCGTGGAAGAACCCGCACGAGCGCGATATGCCTTACCTGGAACAGATGGTTCAGGGCGTGAAAGAATTGGGGCTGGAAGCTTGCATGACGCTGGGCACGCTCAACGAAACCCAGGCCCAGCGCCTGGCCGATGCGGGTCTGGATTACTACAACCACAACCTCGACACCTCGCCGGAATTTTACGGCAATATCATCACCACCCGGTCTTATCAGGAACGTCTGGATACGCTGGATAAAGTGCGCGAAGCCGGGATTAAAGTTTGTTCAGGCGGTATTGTCGGATTAGGCGAAACGGTCACCGATCGCGCCGGTCTGCTTTTGCAATTAGCCAATCTGCCGACGCCGCCGGAAAGTGTGCCGATCAACATGCTGGTGAAAGTGAAGGGCACGCCGTTGGCGGATAACGACGACGTCGACGCGTTTGATTTCATCCGTACCATCGCCGTGGCGCGCATCATGATGCCAACCTCTTACGTGCGTCTTTCTGCCGGGCGCGAGCAGATGAACGAGCAAACCCAGGCGATGTGCTTTATGGCCGGGGCTAACTCGATTTTCTACGGCTGCAAATTGCTGACCACGCCGAACCCGAATGAAGATAAAGATTTGCTGTTGTTCCGCAAGCTGGGTCTCAACCCGCAGCAAACGGCGGTGCTGGCAGGGGATAACGAACAGCAACAACGTCTGGAGCAGGCGCTGCGTACCCCGGATACCGACGATTACTACAACGCGGCAACCGTATGACCTGGCAGCAAAAAATTGACGATGCGCTCACGGCGCGTCGTTGCGCTGATGCGTGGCGTCGGCGCTATGCGGTGACCCAGGGCGCAGGTCGTTGGTTGCAGACCGACGGCCGCCAGTATCTGAATTTCTCCAGCAACGACTACCTTGGCTTAAGCCACCATCCGCAGATTATCTGCGCGTGGCAGCAGGGAGCTGAACGTTTTGGCGTCGGCAGCGGCGGATCGGGTCATGTCAGCGGTTATTCCGTGGCTCACCAGGCGCTGGAAGAAGAGCTGGCGCAGTGGCTGGGCTATTCGCGGGCGTTGTTATTTATCTCCGGTTTTGCCGCTAATCAGGCGGTGATAGCCGCATTGATGGAAAAAGACGATCGCATTGTCGCCGACAGGCTTAGCCATGCCTCGCTGTTGGAGGCCGCCAGCCTTAGCCCTGCTGTTTTACGTCGCTTTACCCATAACGATCCGCAACATCTGGATCGTCTGCTGACTGTCCCCTGTCCGGGGCAGCAGCTTGTGGTGACTGAAGGCGTGTTCAGCATGGACGGCGACAGCGCGCCGCTCGCTGAAATCCACGCGGTGGCGGAACGTCACGGTGCGTGGCTGCTGGTGGACGATGCGCACGGCGTTGGCGTAACCGGTGAAGAAGGGCGCGGCTCCTGCTGGCGACAGCAGGTCAAACCCGAACTGTTAGTGGTGACGTTTGGTAAAGGATTTGGCGTCAGCGGCGCGGCAATCCTGTGTTCTGACAGCGTGGCCGACTATCTGTTGCAGTTTGCCCGCCATTTGATCTACAGCACCAGTATGCCTCCGGCGCAGGCTCAGGCCCTGCGCGCCGCGCTGGCGGTGATCCGCAGCCGTGAAGGCGATGAACGCCGGGAAAAGTTAGCGATGCTGATCCAGCGTTTTCGCGCTGGGGTGAATACGGCGGGCTTAACGCTGGCGAATTCTACCAGTGCTATTCAGCCGCTGATTGTTGGCGATAACCATAAAGCCTTGCAACTGGCGGATGCGCTTCGACAACAGGGATGCTGGGTGACGGCAATTCGCCCGCCGACGGTGCCCACCGGTACGGCCAGATTACGGCTGACGCTGACGCAGGCACATGAGGTGCAGGATATCGATCGTCTACTGGAGGTGTTGCATGGCGCAGGTCAATAAACAGGCGATTGCCGCCGCGTTTGGCCGCGCTGCCACTCACTATGAGCAACACGCAGAGTTACAGCGTCAGAGTGCCGATGCGTTACTGGCGCTACTGGATGGCAGTACGTTCTCGCAGGTATTGGATGCGGGCTGTGGGCCGGGGCGTATGAGTCGCTATTGGCGCGAGCAGGGGAGCGAGGTTTGCGCGCTGGATCTGTCATCGCAAATGCTGGCTGAAGCGCAGCGTCACGATGTCGCCCATCACTATCTGCTGGCGGATATCGAAGCCATCCCGCAGGCAACCGCGAGCTTTGACCTGGCCTGGAGTAATCTGGCCGTACAGTGGTGTAGCGACCTGCGCGGCGCGTTAAGCGAGCTTTACCGGGTGGTGCGTCCTGGCGGGACGGTGGCGTTTAGTACCCTGGCGCAGGGGTCGATGCCGGAACTTCGTCAGGCCTGGCAGGCGGTTGACGATCGGGAGCATGCCAACCGTTTTTTGCCCGTGGAACAACTGGAAAACGCCCTGTATGACTGGGATGTTGAATACCAGTCTCATGCCGTCACGCTGTGGTTTGATGATGCGCTGAGCGCCATGCGCTCGCTAAAAGGCATTGGCGCGACGCATTTGCATGATGGGCGCGAGCAGCGTGTGCTAACGCGCGCTCAGCTGCGCCAGCTACAGTTAGCCTGGCCCTGTCAGCAGGGGAAATACCCGCTGACCTACCATCTTTTTTTAGGAGTAATTCAACGTGACTAAAACGTATTTTGTCACCGGGACGGACACCGAAGTCGGTAAAACTATCGCCAGCTGTGCGTTGCTTCAGGCTGCGGGACAGCTGGGGTTGCGAACCGTCGGCTACAAGCCGGTGGCGTCTGGCAGCGAAATGACCGCTGAAGGTCTGCGAAACAGCGATGCGTTGGCCCTACAGCGCCATAGCGTTGTGGCGGTCGATTACGCGGCGATTAATCCCTATACCTTCGCTGAACCCACCTCGCCGCATATCATCAGCGCCGATGAAGGTCGTCCCATTCAGGCTTCCGTGATGTCTGCAGGGTTACGCACGCTTGAAGCGCAGGCTGACTGGGTACTGGTGGAGGGGGCAGGGGGATGGTTTACGCCGCTTTCGCCAACGCTGAGTTTTTCCGACTGGGTCAAAACGGAGCAGTTGCCGGTGATTCTGGTGGTTGGCGTTAAGCTCGGCTGCATCAATCACGCTATTCTGACCGCCCAGGCGGTGCAGCAGGCCGGACTGACGCTTGCCGGATGGGTAGCCAATGATGTGACGCCGCCCGGCAAACGTCATGCGGAATACATGGCGACGCTGAAGCGCGTGATTCCGGCACCTGGGCTGGGGGAAATTCCCTGGCTGGCAGAAGATCCTGAGCAGGCATCGACCGGACGTTATCTCGATCTCAGCATTTTGTCTTTGACGGCATCAGCCGGTTGAATCGAGGCGGGAAATAACGCTGGTCGCTATTGCAGTACGCGGACAAGAATATGGTGAAAATGCGAGCAAGATCTCGGCTCTCACTGACCGCCTCGTTAGCTGATAAATATCAAAAAATAGCGATAATTTTTTTTTATCCCCTCGGAAAAGAGAGTCAGTGCGTTTTTGCCAGGCTACAGTCCACACGGGCTGGAGGCAGTTATCCACTATTCCTGTGGATAACCTTGTGTATTAGGGTTAGAAAACACAATGTAAGCGAGAGAAGACGCGGCCTGCGACTAAATTGATGCGAAAGACGGCTTGAGATAATAATCATTAAATTACAGGTGGTTAGATAAAATCAATGGCTGTCGCAGAAGTGTCATGTGTTGCCATAAAACTTTCATCGGCTGGCTTGACAAATGTTAAAAAAGGCATTGGTTTGGGGATAACACATTTTTGCTGGTGTTTTATTTTGTCTGGGGGCAAATTTTGGCCTGCAGCCACGGCCATTTGACGGGTGTAACAGAAATATTCTGGCGCGTTACTGTTTTTTCATCCAGTATATTTTACTGGCAAAATATACTACTGCGAGTAAAATTACACACCTGCCCGCCCATTGCTTCAGGTAGCTGCTCATGAGTAAACCGTTCAAACTAAATTCCGCTTTTAAACCCTCTGGCGATCAGCCTGAGGCGATACGTCGCCTGGAAGAAGGTCTAGAGGACGGTCTGGCGCATCAGACGCTGCTGGGGGTGACGGGCTCGGGGAAAACATTCACCATCGCGAATGTAATTGCGGACCTACAGCGTCCTACCATGGTGCTGGCGCCTAACAAGACGCTTGCTGCGCAGCTGTACGGTGAGATGAAAGAGTTCTTTCCGGAAAACGCGGTGGAATATTTTGTCTCCTACTACGACTATTATCAGCCGGAAGCTTACGTACCGAGTTCTGATACCTTCATTGAGAAGGATGCATCGGTCAACGAACACATTGAGCAGATGCGTCTGTCGGCGACCAAAGCGCTGCTGGAACGTCGTGACGTCGTTGTGGTGGCGTCGGTTTCCGCCATTTATGGTTTGGGCGACCCGGACCTGTACCTGAAAATGATGCTGCACCTTACGGTGGGGATGATTATCGACCAGCGCGCGATCCTGCGTCGTCTGGCGGAGCTGCAATATACCCGTAACGATCAGGCATTCCAGCGCGGGACCTTCCGCGTGCGCGGTGAAGTTATCGACATTTTCCCGGCTGAATCCGACGACATTGCGCTGCGCGTGGAACTGTTCGATGAGGAAGTCGAGCGTTTGTCGCTGTTTGACCCGCTTACCGGGCAGGTTGAATCGACCATTTCCCGCTACACCATCTATCCGAAAACGCACTACGTCACGCCGCGCGAACGTATCGTGCAGGCGATGGAAGAAATTAAAGTCGAGCTGGCAGACCGCCGTAAAAATTTGCTGGCGAATAACAAGTTGCTGGAAGAGCAGCGCTTAAGCCAGCGTACACAGTTCGATCTGGAAATGATGAACGAGCTGGGTTATTGCTCGGGGATTGAAAACTATTCCCGCTATCTGTCCGGACGCGGTCCAGGCGAGCCGCCGCCGACGCTGTTTGATTACCTGCCGGCCGATGGTCTGCTGGTGGTAGATGAATCCCACGTCACTATTCCGCAAATTGGTGGCATGTACCGTGGCGACCGGGCGCGTAAAGAGACCCTGGTCGAATACGGATTCCGTCTGCCCTCGGCGCTGGATAACCGTCCGCTTAAATTTGAAGAGTTTGAGGCGCTGGCCCCGCAGACCATCTACGTCTCGGCAACGCCGGGGAACTATGAGCTGGAGAAATCCGGTGATGACGTGGTTGATCAGGTGGTACGACCGACCGGCCTGCTGGATCCGGTGATAGAAGTGCGTCCGGTGGCGACGCAGGTTGACGATCTGCTGTCGGAGATCCGCACGCGTGCGGCGATTAACGAACGTGTGCTGGTCACCACGCTCACCAAACGCATGGCGGAAGACCTCACCGAATACCTCGAAGAGCACGGCGAGCGGGTGCGCTATCTGCACTCCGACATCGATACCGTGGAACGTATGGAAATCATTCGTGACCTGCGCCTGGGCGAGTTTGACGTGCTGGTGGGTATCAACCTGTTACGCGAGGGCCTGGACATGCCTGAGGTCTCGCTGGTGGCGATTCTGGACGCAGACAAAGAAGGGTTCCTGCGCTCTGAACGCTCACTTATCCAGACCATTGGTCGCGCGGCGCGTAACATCAACGGCAAGGCGATTCTCTACGGCGATAAAATTACCGCCTCGATGGCCAGGGCGATTGGTGAAACTGAACGTCGCCGCGAGAAGCAGCAGCGTTACAACGAAGAGCACGGTATTACGCCGCAGGGGCTGAACAAGAAAGTGGTCGATATTCTGGCGCTGGGTCAGAATATTGCGAAGACCAAGGCGAAGGGCAAAGGGAAGTCACGTGCGGGTACGAAGTCTGACGTTGTCGAACTGGATATGACGCCAAAAGCCTTGCAGCAAAAGATTCACGAGCTGGAAGGGCAAATGATGCAGCATGCGCAGAATCTCGAATTTGAAGAGGCAGCGACGATCCGCGATCAACTGCATCAACTGCGCGAGTTATTTATTGCGGCATCGTAAACTTGTGCCGGATGCGGGGTATCCCCTTATCCGGCCTACGGGGTGTTTGCGTTTGTCGGCCTGATAAGCGCAGCGCATCAGGCAGGTCCGTTCAGCCTAATGCCTGTACCGCTTTCTCCAGCGCGCGGTGCAGCAGCTGACGGTCATGACGGTACGGAATATCGCTGGCTTCCAGCACTTCCTGAATCACAATGCGGTCGGTAACGGCGGAAACATCTACTTTCGGGCCGACAACCACCGCGTCTATCACTTTCTTGCCAACGTACTGTTCGATGATTGCCAGCTTATCGTTAAGCGTCAGGCTGGCTGCTGGCAGGCTTAATTCGCGACCCAGGTTGCCAATGTAGACCATCCTGGCGGGGGTACGCCGTAATGCCTGCGCCAGTTCGTCGAGCAGCAGGATCGGCATCAGGCTGGTATAAAAACTGCCTGGTCCTATCAGAATCAAATCCGCTTCGGCGATTGCCTCAACCGCTTCTCGCGTGGTGGGGACTTTTGGCGACAGCATCAGTTCCTGAGGAGGGATAGTGAGCTGATCGATATTCACTTCGCCATAGACTTCATGCCCCTGATCATCAATAGCCATCAGGTCCACCGGCAGCTCTGACATCGGAATTAAATGCGCATCCACCTTCAGCAGGTTGCGAATTAAATTAATGGCCTCCAGAGGCCGCACGCTGAGGTGATCGAGCGCCTTTAACATTAAATTTCCGAGGTTATGTCCGGAAAGCTCGCCATTACCGCCAAAACGGTATTCAAACATAGCGGATGCAACGCTGGGTTGGGTAATTAACTGGTTCAGGCAGTTACGCATGTCACCCCAGGCGATGCCGCCTTCAGAACGACGAATACGCCCCGTGGAGCCGCCATTATCGGTGGTGGTTACGATACCCGTCAGTCGTGAACCTAAAGGGGAAAGTGAGGAGAGAACGCGTCCTAATCCATGCCCTCCGCCGAGAGCGACAACGCGATCTAAATCTGCCAGCGTGCGAGTGCGCATAGAGTTTCCTGATATCAATTGATCGGCGCTACAGTACCGTAAATAGCGTGTTTTCAGCAATTATCCAGTTGGCATTTGCCGAAATTAATTTTCGGCGATCTACCCCTTTCTGATGACATGCACCTGACAGCAAGATGATGTATATCAATGCAAAACTGTGGTTTTTGCTTATTCTGTAGCGAAATTGCACGATCATGACGCTATATACACATTTATACAGCGTAAGTGTGCTTGGCATTATCGCCATTTACACGCTAGTATCGGCATAACCACTACGTACTCAAAGTATGATGAGTATAAACACTCTAGCCTCTGCACCTGGGTCAAATGATACGGTGCTTTGGCCGTGGCAATGCTCGAACGAGATTGTCACCAGGGCGCAGGAAGAAATGACTGCGTCTCCCGTATTTGGAAAGGTGTACATGGGCTCTCAACTTACCGATGCTTTCGCGCGTAAGTTTTACTACTTACGTTTGTCGATTACCGATGTGTGTAACTTTCGTTGCACCTACTGCCTGCCGGATGGCTATAAGCCCGGTGGAGTCACCAATAACGGCTTTTTGACCGTTGATGAAATTCGCCGCGTCACCCGAGCGTTCGCCAGCCTGGGGACGGAAAAAGTGCGCCTGACAGGGGGCTAACCCTCATTACGTCGCGATTTTACTGACATTATTGCCGCTGTGCGTGAAAACGACGCCATCCGTCAGATTGCGGTAACGACCAATGGTTATCGTCTGGCGCGCGATGCTGCGGCCTGGCGCGATGCCGGGTTGACGGCACTCAACGTCAGCGTCGACAGTCTCGATGCCCGTCAGTTTCACGCCATTACCGGGCAGGACAAATTTCAGCAGGTGATGGCGGGCATTGACGCCGCCTTTGATGCCGGTTTCGAAAAAGTGAAGGTCAACACTGTGCTGATGCGCGATGTAAACCATCATCAACTGGACACCTTCCTGGCGTGGATCCAACCCCGTCCTATTCAACTGCGTTTTATTGAACTGATGGAAACGGGCGAGGGCAGTTCTCTCTTCCGTAAGCATCATATCTCAGGGCAAGTACTGCGCGATGAGCTTCTGCGTCGCGGCTGGATCCACCAGCTTCGCCAGCGCAGCGACGGTCCGGCTCAAGTTTTCTGTCATCCAGATTATGCTGGCGAAATTGGTCTGATCATGCCTTATGAGAAAGACTTTTGCGCCACCTGTAATCGTCTGCGCGTTTCCTCTGTCGGCAAGCTTCATCTGTGTTTATTTGGTGAAGGCGGCGTAAGCCTGCGTGACTTGCTGGAAGATGACGCTCAGCAATCCGCGCTGGAAGAACGCATTTCAACCGCGCTGCTGGAGAAAAAGCAGACCCATTTCCTGCATCAGAACAATACCGGTATTACGCAAAACTTATCTTACATTGGCGGCTGATCGCTAAAAGGAGTTTTCATGAGTCAGGTAAGCGCTGAATTTATCCCGACACGCATTGCTATTCTTACTGTTTCCAACCGTCGCGGCGAAGAGGATGACACCTCTGGTCACTACCTGCGTGACTCGGCGCTGGAAGCGGGCCATCAGATTGTTGACAAGGCGATTGTCAAAGAGAACCGCTATGCCATCCGCGCCCAGGTTTCCGCCTGGATTGCCAGTGACGATGTGCAGGTCGTGCTCATTACCGGCGGCACCGGACTGACCGAAGGCGACCAGGCGCCGGAAGCGCTGCAACCGCTGTTCGACAGAGAAGTTGAGGGTTTTGGCGAAGTATTCCGTATGCTCTCGTTTGAAGAGATCGGCACCGCGACGCTGCAATCCCGGGCAATTGCTGGGGTCGCGAATAAAACGCTGATTTTCGCCATGCCGGGTTCGACCAAAGCGTGTCGTACCGCCTGGGAAAATATCATTGCGCCGCAGCTTGATGCCCGTACGCGTCCGTGTAATTTCCACCCACATTTGAAGAAATAAGTATGTCGCAACTGACTCATATTAACGCCGCTGGCGAAGCCCATATGGTGGATGTCTCTGGCAAAGCAGAAACGGTACGCGAGGCGCGTGCTGAAGCATTCGTGACAATGCGTAGCGAAACGCTGGCGATGATTATTGATGGTAGCCACCATAAAGGCGACGTTTTCGCCACGGCGCGCATTGCCGGTATTCAGGCCGCCAAACGGACCTGGGATCTTATCCCGCTGTGTCACCCGCTGATGCTGAGCAAGGTCGAAGTCAACCTGCACGCCGAACCGGAACACGACCGTGTACGCATTGAGACGCTGTGTCGGCTGACCGGGAAAACCGGTGTGGAAATGGAAGCGCTAACGGCGGCCTCCGTGGCGGCGTTGACCATCTACGACATGTGCAAAGCGGTACAAAAGGACATGGTGATTGGTCCGGTGCGCCTGCTGGCAAAAAGTGGTGGTAAGTCGGGCGATTTTAAGGTGGATGCGCATGATTAAGGTTCTTTTCTTTGCCCAGGTCCGTGAGCTGGTCAACACGGATGCGTTAGAGGTCACCGCTGAATTTGCAACGGTCGAAGCGCTGCGCCAGCATCTGGCGACGAAAGGCGATCGTTGGGCGCTGGCGCTGGAAGACGGCAAGCTGCTGGCGGCGGTGAACCAGACGCTGGTCAGTTTTGACCACCCTCTTAACGCGGGTGATGAAGTGGCTTTCTTCCCACCGGTAACCGGAGGTTAAGATGGCTGAGACGCGAATTGTTGTCGGGCATGCGCCGTTCAGCGTTGGGGAAGAGTATCCCTGGCTTGCCGAGCGCGATGAAGACGGCGCGGTGGTGACCTTCACCGGTAAAGTGCGTAACCACAATCTCGGCGACAGTGTGCAGGCGTTAACGCTGGAACACTATCCCGGCATGACCGAAAAAGCGCTGGCGGAGATTGTCGACGAGGCGCGTACGCGCTGGCCATTAGGTCGCGTGACGGTGATCCATCGCATTGGCGCGCTGTGGCCCGGTGATGAAATTGTTTTTGTTGGCGTGACCAGCGCGCATCGTAGTAGCGCGTTTGATGCCGGGCAGTTCATTATGGATTATCTGAAAACTCGCGCACCGTTCTGGAAGCGCGAGGCCACGCCGGAAGGTGAACGTTGGGTGGATGCCCGTGACAGCGATAAGCTAGCAGCAAAACGCTGGTAGAGTACAATTGTTGTAGGCTCATACTGATTCAGGAGATTGTCATGGACCGATTCCCACGATCCGATTCTATTGTGCAGGCGCGTTCCGGCCTGCAAACGTATATGGCGCAGGTTTATGGCTGGATGACCTGCGGATTGTTGCTGACGGCGTTTATCGCCTGGTATGCGGCAAATACGCCCGCGGTGATGATGTTTGTCTTCTCCAGTAAAATCACCTTCTTTGGCCTGATTATCGCCCAGCTTGCGCTGGTGTTCGTTTTGTCCGGCATGGTGCAAAAGCTGAGCGCCGGTGTGGCAACCACGCTGTTTATGCTCTATTCGGCGTTAACCGGGTTAACGCTGTCGAGCATCTTCATCGTCTATACCTACTCGTCTATCGCCAGTACCTTTGTGGTCACCGGCGGGATGTTTGGCATCATGAGCCTGTACGGTTATACCACTAAGCGCGATCTCAGCGGTTTCGGCAATATGCTGTTTATGGCGCTAATCGGTATTGTGCTGGCTTCACTGGTTAACTTCTGGCTGAAGAGCGAAGCGTTGATGTGGGCGGTAACCTACATTGGGGTGATTGTGTTTGTCGGTCTGACCGCCTATGACACGCAGAAGCTGAAAAACATCGGTGAGCAGATCGATCTGCGTGACAGTTCTAATCTGCGCAAATACGCGATTCTTGGCGCACTAACGCTGTATCTGGACTTTATCAACCTGTTCCTGATGCTGCTGCGCATCTTCGGCAATCGTCGTTAATTATCTGTTGCCGGATAAGGCATTACGCCGCATCCGGCACTATATACACCATCATTTCGCCATTGCCCTCTCGTTTTTCGCCCGCAGCTTCTTCGCCCGACTTTCCAGCAACAGGTAGCAAATAAGCGCCAGCAGCAGCGGAATAAAATAATAGAGGACGCGATACGCAAGCAGGGCGGCGATAATCTTGCCTTGAGAAGTATCTTCTCCCGCCAGCAACGCCATAAAGACCGCCTCCAGCACACCGATCCCCGCCGGAATATGTACGATAACCCCGGCAATACTGCTCACCAGCAGCACGCCCAGCACGAAGAAATAGTTGATATCCTGACCCAGCAACAGCCAGATAATGGCTCCCATCACCATCCAGTTGGTACTGGATATCGCCATTTGCGCGATGGCGAATTTCCAGGAGGGCAGCACCAGCTTTTGGCCCCTGATGGTGATGTGGCGATGTTTAGCGAAGGCGCAAAACCAAAGATAAACGACAATAATCAGTAGCAGCGCAATGCCTAAAATGCGCAGCGTACCTTCATCGATATACCAATGCGCGGGCAGCTCGACCACGCCAAAGGTAAAAATAAAACCGCCCAGCAGAATATAGCCCAACCAGTTGGTGGTAATACTCAGCGAAAAAATCCGCGTAATAGTGCTCCCCGGCAACCCGAGGCGCGAGTAGAGCCGGTAACGCATCCCAATACCGCCCACCCAGGTGCTTAACGTCAGGTTGAAGGCGTAACAGATAAACGACACCAGCATGACCTGGCGTTTTGCCAGCTTGTGCCCACAGTAATGTCGGCCGAGCAGGTCATAGCAGCCGTAGAGTAAATAACTGACGATCACCAGCCCCACGGCGCTGAGCAGGGCAGTCCGATTGTAATCCCGGATTACCGTCCAGACCTCTTCCCAGTTGACCTTGCTGGCATAAATGACCAGCAACACGATGACGGCAATGAAAAATAGCCACGTGAGTATTTTTTTCGCTAACCGCCAGCGCGGATGTGCTTTGGCCATCAGGATTTTCCTCCGACATCCTCAGTTTGAATGCGATCCTGCGTTTCCATGGCAGGCTGTGCGGGCGGTTCTACCTCGGTCAGATGTGGTGTATGTGCGGGTAGCCAGCCGACCAGCGCCGGGAAATGGCGTAAAAAGTGGAACGCCAGCACGCTTTTAGTCAGGTTCCACCAGGTGCGTTTGGGCAGCATGGATTCATCAACCCGCTTGCAGTCCTGCGCAATAATAGGGTTCAGGTTATCGCGCAGAGTCTGGTTAAACGCACGGTCATGAATAATGAGATTCGCTTCCAGATTCAGCGACAGGCTGAGCGGGTCAAGATTGCTGGAGCCTACCGTCGCCCAATGATCGTCCATTAGCGCGACTTTGCCATGCAGAGGTTTACGGCGATATTCATAGACATGGACGCCGCCTTTTACCAGATAGTTGTACAGCAGGCGGGCGCCCACTTTCACAATCGGCATATCCGGTTCACCCTGCACGATGAGTTTTACCCGAACGCCGCGTCGGGCCGCTTTACGCAGGGCATGCAGAAAGCGATAACCGGGAAAGAAGTAGGCATTGGCAATGATCACTTCCCGTCTGGCCTGGGTAAGCATTTTCAAATAATGGCGTTCAATATCATCGCGATGTTCTTCGTTGTCGCGCCAGACAAACAGCACCTGCGCTTCGCCAGGCCGATGATTTTCGATTGCCCGATGATGACGTCGCCACCAGCGGCGTACGGCGCTCTGGCCCGGCAGGTTTTCCAGTACGAATGTCAGGATGTCGGCCACGATGGGACCTTCAACGCGTACGGCGTAATCCTGCTTGGCCTCAGGGCCGTAATCAGACATATGTTCAGCGGAATAATTGATGCCGCCGACGAAAGCAACGCGGTCATCAATGACCACAATTTTACGATGCATACGGCGAAAGAGATTAGTGCGCATGCCGAACAGACGCGGGCGCGGATCGTAGTAGCGGAAAACAATGCCAGCTGCGGTTAGCTCATTAACGAAGCTGTCGCTGAGGTCCGGCGAGCCATAGCCATCCAGCAGTACTTCGGCTTTGACGCCGCGACGTGCTGCACTCAGCAGCGCGGCATGCAGCTGTTTTCCGACCGCATCCTCAAACCAGATGAAGGTTTCGAGGATAATCTTTTGTTGCGCCTGTTCAATGGCGTCAAACACGGCGGGGTAGAACTGATCGCCGTTTTCCAGTAGTTGAATTTGATTGCCTTCACGCCAGCCAAATTTCATAAATGAATCTCCGCACTCAGAGGGGCATGATCGGACAAATGTCGCCAGTGACGCAGCGCCAGCGCCGTTGGGGTGCTGGCATTCGCATTTTTCACATAGATCCTGTCGAGACGTAGCAGGGGAAACTGCACCGGAAACGTCCGCGCCGGGCGACCGTGGGCGCGGGTAAAAATCTCGTCAAGGTCGGCATTGGCTTTCAACGGATGATTGGCTTTTTGTCGCCAGTCGTTGAAATCTCCGGCGACCACAACGGGCTCACCCTCAGGTAAGGCATTCACCCAATCTGCCAGCATAGCGAGCTGGGCCTGACGGTGAGCTTCACGCAAACCGAGATGGACACACATCACGTGAACCGGGTGGGAGAGCATCGGCGGCACGATGCGGCAGTACAGGACCCCGCGTTTTTCACTCGCGCCGACCGACACATCGCGATTTTCATAATGTTCAATAGGATAGCGCGACAGCACGGCGTTACCGTGATGCCCTTGCGGATACACGGCGTTACGTCCATAAGCGAAGTCGCTCCACATGGTATCCGCCAGAAATTCGTAGTGCGTGGTGTCCGGCCAGTTTTCCACATGCAGAGGATGCACCTCGTGTGCGCCCATTACCTCTTGCAGGCACACAATATCCGCCCCGACCGTTCTGACGGCTTCCCGCAACTCAGGCAAAATAAAACGCCGATTGAAGGCGGTAAACCCTTTATGAGTATTAATGGTGAGCACATTGAATGAAAACCGTTCTGTTTGTCTGGCCATGATTCTCCCGTTGGCGTCACTTTCCTGATTAAAATAGTGTAGTCGTCGTCACAAAAAGATGCGGTGTTGCGGAATTTTCCGTAAAGTCCGGTACTCTGAACAATTAGTCGAAAATCCTTCAGGAGAAAAGCCATGAGGTGGCAACAACGTGTTCGTGTCGCAACGGGTCTAAGTTGCTGGCAGATTGTGTTGCATTTACTGGTAGTGGCATTGCTGGTAATGGGCTGGATGAGCGGCACGCTGGTGCACGTCGGCCTGGGATTATGCGTCGTTTACGGCGTAACGGTTTTATTAATGCTGGCCTTGCAACGTCACCATGAACAGCGCTGGCGCGACGTGGCGGATGTGCTGGAAGAACTCACTACGACGTGGTATTTCGGTGCCGCGATGATCGTACTGTGGCTGCTGTCGCGCGTGCTGCAAAACAACGTCTTGCTGGCCCTGGCGGGGCTGGTGATCCTTGCCGGACCCGCCGTGGTGTCGCTGTTGGCGAAAGACAAAAAGCTACATCACCTTGCGGCGAAACATCGCATACGCCGCTGAGCCGGTTGTGGCCGCTATCACCAACAGCGGCCACAAACTTCCCCAGACAATCTTCAGACTCGCATCCTTCAGGTAAATCTGTTTCGTGATGTCCGTAAAATGGCGGATCGGGTTTATCCACGTCAGATTCTGTAACCATACCGGCATATTTTCGACCGGCGAGACGTAGCCTGAGAGCAATATCGCCGGCATCATAAAGACAAATACGCCGATAAACGCCTGCTGCTGGGTGGCGCACAGCGATGAAATCAGCAGACCAAAACCGACCAGCGACAGCCCATAAATCACCATCGTGAAATAGAACAGCCCCAGTGAACCGGCAAACGGAATGTGATAAGCCCAGATGCCGATCGCCAGCACAATGGTGGCCTGAAAAGTGGCCACAATCAGCGCGGGCACTGCCTTGCCGATGAATATCTGCCAGGTGGTTAGCGGGGAGACCAGCAGTTGATCGAGCGTGCCCTGTTCGCGCTCGCGGGCCACCGACAGCGAGGTGACGATCATCACGCCGATGGTGGTGATCATGGCGATCAGCGACGGAACCACGAACCATTTGTAGTCCAGATTCGGGTTATACCAGTTACGTACCACCAGTTCGCTGTTGTTCGGTTTTGGCTTGCCGTCCATCAGCTGCTGCTGGTACTCCTTCACGATCTGCTGCAGGTAATTGGCGGCAATTTGCGCGCTGTTTGAGTTACGTCCATCGAGGATAATTTGCATGGGCGCTTGCTGGAAGGTATCCAGATTCCGCGAAAAGTTGGCCGGGAAGCGCACCAGCAGCAGCGCTTTTTGCGTGTCGATGGTGGGCTGGATCTCCTGTGGGCTTTTCAGTAACAGGACATGCGTAAAGGCGCTGGCGCGGGCGAAGCGCTGGGTAAGCTCCACCGAGTGTTTGCCATTGTCTTCGTTATAGATAGCGATAGTAGCGTTGGTCACTTCCAGCGTCGCGGCGAACGGGAACAGAATGACCTGAATCAGCACCGGTAGAATCAGAATGGCTCGCGTCTGTGGTTCGCGTAATAGCGATTGCAGCTCTTTGCGAATCAATGTCCATAAACGATGAAACATGCCCGTCCCCTTAATCCAGCCGACGTTTGGTTTTCAGCCACGTCAGGCCAATAAACATTACCGCCGAAGCGATTAAAAACAGCACGTTGATAACCAGCACCACTGGAATGTTGCCCGCCAAAAAAAGGCTTTGCAGGGTGCTGACGAAATAGCGCGCCGGAATAATGTAAGTCACCGCGCGGATAATCGCCGGCATGCTGTCTATCTGGAAGATAAACCCCGACAACATAATCGAGGGCAGGAAAGCGGCGTTCAGCGCAACCTGCGCGGCGTTAAACTGATTACGGGTGATGGTGGAGATAAGCAGGCCCATACCGAGCGTACTGAGCAGGAACAGGCTGGTAATAAAAAACAGGATTAACAACGAGCCGCGATAGGGCACGCCAAGAATAAACACCGACACCAGCATACACAGCAGCATCGCCAGCATGCCTAAAAAGTAATAGGGGATCAGTTTGCACAGCAGCAGCTCAACGCGGGTAACTTCGGTAGACAACAGAGCTTCCATGGTGCCGCGCTCCCATTCACGCGCCACCACTAACGAGGTGAGGATCGCGCCAATCACCGTCATGATGATGGTTACCGCCCCGGGAATAATAAAGTGCTGGCTGATAGCCGCCGGGTTAAACCAGTAGCGGGTCTGCACATCGATTAACGGCTTGAACGATTCCCCGCGATCCTCTGCCCGCTGTTGCTGCCAAATCTGCCAGATACCTTCGACATAACCCTGCACAAAGTTGGCGGTATTCGGTTCGCTGCCGTCAGTAATCACCTGAATAGGGGCTGTGTCGCCGGGTCGCGCCATTTGTTGGGCAAAATCTACCGGGATCACCACCAGCCCGCGAATGCGCCCGGCCTGCATTTTCTCAATCAATTCCTGACGGTTATCGCTGATGGTGGCGTCAATGTACGGCGAACCGGTCATGGTGTGCGTAAAATCCAGCGCCTCTTCGCTCTGCTGTTCGAGCAAAATTCCCACTCGCAGCTTGCTGGAGTCGAGGTTGATCCCGTAGCCGAAGATAAACAGCAGCAACAACGGGATCACCACCGCAATCAGCCAACTGCTGGGATCGCGGACGATCTGGCGCGTCTCTTTTACGCACAGCGCGCGTACGCGTCGCCATGAGAGCGCGGAGTTACTCATGCGTATGCTCCTTATCCCAGTCATTGATGAGCGTAATAAACGCCTGCTCCATGGTTGGGTCCGGTGTGTCGCTATCGGCAGCCTTTGCTTTCAGGTCGTCCGGCGTGCCGCTGGCGATCAGTTTGCCGCGATACACCAGCCCGATGCGATCGCAATATTCCGCCTCATCCATAAAGTGGGTAGTCACCATCACCGTGACGCCTTTTTCCACCATACTGTTGATATGCAACCAGAATTCTCGACGGGTAAGGGGATCAACCCCGGAAGTGGGTTCATCGAGAAACAGGATATCTGGCTCATGCATCAGCGAGCAGGCCAGCGCCAGACGTTGTTTAAAGCCCAGCGGTAGCTCGTCGGTAGCGTGGGAGGCGATGCTTTTCAGGCCAAATGCCTCACTCATGCGATCGATCTTCTCTTTCTGCGCTCGACCGCGCAGGCCGTAGACGCCGGAGAAAAAACGCAGATTCTGTTCAACCGTCAGGTTGCCGTACAGGGAGAATTTCTGCGCCATATAGCCCAGATGCTGACGCGCTTTGCCGGAGCTGACTTTGAGGTCCATATCCAGCACCAGCGCTTTGCCGGAGGTGGGAACCAGCAGACCGCACATCATTTTAAAGGTGGTGGATTTTCCGGCGCCGTTGGGGCCTAACAGGCCAAAAATCTCGCCGCGCTGCACGGCAAAGTCTACATGGTCGGTAGCGGCAAAATCGCCGAACTTTTTGGTCAACGCTTTGGCTTCGATCACCGTTTCGCCAGGCGTGCCTTCCACGGTATGCAGGATAGCACCCAGCGGCGACTCTGATGTTCCGGCCCCGCCGAGTAAATCGATAAAAGCATCCTCGAAACGGGGAACGGTTTCGTTGATGGTTATCTCCGGCATACCGTTCGCGTCCTGAATCTGCTGGGCCGTGGCCTCTTTTTTCAGGATCAAACGGACGGATTTCCCCTGAATCATCCCATCGCTGACCTGCGGCAGTTTTAACACGCGTTGCAGCAGTCGGCGGTTATTTTCCTGCGGGCTGCTCATTAAAAAGCTGCGTCCGGCCATCGTCTGCGTAAGCTGGGTCGGATCGCCCTGATACAGCAATTCGCCTTCATTCATCAGCAACACATCACGACATTGCTCAGCTTCATCCAGATAGGAGGTACTCCAGAGGATCAGCATCCCGTCGCCCGCCAGTTCATGGACCATTTGCCACAACTCGCGACGGGAAATAGGGTCGACGCCGACACCTGGCTCATCCAGCAGCAACACTTTGGGTTCGCCGACCAGCGTACAGGCAAGCCCGAGCTTCTGTTTCATGCCACCGGAAAGCTTGCCAGCCAGTCGTCCGGTAAATGGCCCCAGCGAGGTGAATTCCAGTAGCCGGGCAAAGGTTTTTTCTCGCGTTTCACCGGTGACGCTGCGCAAATCGGCATAGAGATTGAGGTTCTCCATAACCGTTAAATCTTCGTACAGGCCAAATTTCTGTGGCATATAACCCAGCACGGCATGCAGGGCGCTGTCGTCTTTGATGGGATCAAAACCAATTACCGCAGCACTTCCGGCGTCGGGTTTTAACAAACCCGCCAGCATGCGCATCAGCGTGGTTTTGCCCGCGCCGTCCGGCCCGACAAGCCCGGTCACGTAGCCGGCATGAACGGTACAGTCGAGCGGGGCGACGGCCGGTTTTTCCATTCCGGCAAAGTTTTTCGTCAGCCCATTCAGCGTAATGACGGCGTCAGTCATGCCGCGCCTCATCGCCAAACTTTATTGTTACCGGCATTCCCTGGCGCAGCGCATCGTCTGCGTCGGTCACCACAATGCGCAGACGATAAACCAGGTCGGTACGCAGGTCAGGGGTCTCGACCGTTTTCGGGGTAAACTCGGCTGTGGGCGACACGAAGCCAATTTTACCGTGATAAGGCTTATCCGGGCGGCCATCGGTGTAGAGCAGAATTTCGCGTCCTGGCTGCGCCTGGCTCAGATTTCGTTCGTCAACGTAGGCGCGAACCCAGACCGGACGCGTGAGTGATAGCGTCAGTACCGTGCCTCCTTCGTTCAGCATGCTACCCGGTTCAACCGCCCGGGTGAGAATCGTGCCGTCAGACGGAGAGGTTAACGTGGTGTCATGCAAATTCAGCTCAGCCTGCGCCAGCTCAGCTTGTGCTTGTTCGAGCGTGGCTTTCGCCTGCTCAATATCCTGCACACGATTACCGCTGCGATACTGGGCGAGTTTATCCTGGGCTGATTTCAGTGAGGCCAGCGCCTGGTCACGTGATGAACGGGCGTTTTCCAGATCGTTAGCTGAGATGGTGCGGCTTTTCCACAGTCCTACCTGGCGATTGTAAAAGTTTTGCGCATAATCATAGGCGGCCTGCGCCTGTTTGACCGCCGCTGCGGTTTGCGCAATCTCTTCTTCACGATAACCAGCCAGCATCAGATCGTATTGCGCCTGGGCAGCGGCAACATTCGCTTTTGCCTGCATTAATGCGTTTTCATACGGCGCGTGGTCCAGTTCGCCCAGCACCTGACCAGCGGTAATGGCGTCGCCTTCGTCAACCGCCAGCGAGGCCAGCCTGCCGCCGACGCGAAAACTCAGATTGACGCTACGGATATCGACGTTGCCGTAGAGCGTCAGACCGTTATCTTGCCGACTTTGATACCACCACGTTCCACCGGCAATCACGGCAACGAGGGCCGCGATAACCAGCCCGAGAACGACAGGTTTTTTCATGACTCCAGACTCCTTTGCGTTAAACCTTGCAGAATAAGATCGATGTGACAGGTAACGGTTTGCTCAATCAGCGCAGTTTTATCCTCATCAAATTGTGACCAGCCCGTCCGCAACAGAATAGTTTCTTTCCCCAGACGAAAGGCCAGCACTTCGCCGAGTATGGCGTGGGTGTGCAGAATCATTTGGGTATCGTTGGCATCGCGACCAGTATAGGCAGCAATCAGGCGCGTCAGGTGGGTATGCAGCGGATTGATAACCTGGTCGTGCACCAGTTGATAAGCCGCGGTGGGTGAAAGCTGTTCGCGCGAGATAAATTTGCTCAGGTTAACGGTGTCGTCCTGGGTTAACAGCATGATCATATTTTTACAGGCGCGCAGGATAAGTTCGCGCATCGCGCCACGATCCGGCTCCGGCTGAGCAAACAGACGTTCGGCTTCTTCTGCATGCGGGCGAAACTGTGAGCCAATAAAATCAGCAATCCACTGGGCGCAGGCGAGGTATAAATCCTCTTTTGAGCCAAAATAGTAGGTGATGGCCGCAATGTTTTGCCCGGCCTGCGCGGCGATATCGCGCGTTGTGGCGTGCAGACCATACTCGCCGAACTGCGCCAGCGCGGCGGCGATGAGCTGATTTTTCGCCTGTTCACCTTTGGTTGTCATGGTGGGTGTATTCATGGCACGACTCTGATCTTAATCAATCGATTGATTAAGATTATGACTGATGTGCAACCTTGTCCAGTCTGCGAGGTTATTTTCCGTTGAAGGGATAATTTATGCGGTACATCACAAAAACTGCTACACTCCGCCCCTTCATGACATTGTGGTTTTTGTCATCTCTATTGTGTGTATCTCCCTGAAAACGACACCGGTAACGGTCAGGGCGGTTCGGAGTTGTTATGTCTTTTGATTCCCTTGGTTTGAACCCTGATATTTTACGTGCCGTTGCCGAGCAGGGTTACCGTGAACCTACCCCTATTCAGCAGCAGGCGATCCCTGCCGTGCTGGAAGGCCGCGATCTGATGGCCAGCGCCCAGACCGGTACGGGGAAAACGGCAGGTTTTACCCTGCCGCTGTTGCAGCACCTGATTACTCATCAGCCGCATGGTAAAAGCCGCCGTCCGGTTCGTGCGCTGATCCTCACGCCCACTCGCGAACTGGCAGCCCAGATTGGCGAAAACGTTCGTGATTACAGTAAGTATCTCAATATTCGCTCGCTGGTGGTTTTCGGCGGTGTCAGCATTAACCCGCAGATGATGAAGCTGCGTGGCGGTGTAGACGTGCTGATTGCCACCCCGGGTCGTTTGCTCGATCTGGAACACCAGAATGCGGTGAAACTGGATCAGGTGGAAATTCTGGTGCTGGATGAAGCTGACCGCATGCTGGATATGGGCTTTATTCATGACATTCGTCGCGTTCTGGCCAAACTGCCGGCAAAACGCCAGAACCTGCTGTTCTCGGCAACGTTCTCTGACGATATTAAATCGCTGGCCGAAAAGCTGCTGCAGAACCCGCTGGAAATCGAAGTGGCGCGTCGTAATACCGCGTCTGAGCAGGTGACTCAGCATGTGCATTTCGTGGATAAAAAACGCAAACGTGAACTGTTGTCGCAGATGATTGGTCAGGGCAACTGGCAGCAGGTGCTGGTGTTTACCCGTACCAAACACGGTGCGAACCATCTGGCAGAACAGCTGAATAAAGACGGCATCCGCAGCGCGGCGATCCACGGTAACAAATCTCAGGGGGCGCGTACGCGTGCGCTGGCCGATTTTAAATCCGGTGATATTCGCGTGCTGGTGGCAACCGATATTGCCGCGCGTGGGCTGGATATTGAAGAGCTGCCGCACGTGGTGAACTACGAGTTGCCGAACGTCCCGGAAGATTACGTGCACCGTATTGGTCGTACCGGTCGTGCGGCTGCCACCGGCGAAGCGTTGTCTCTGGTGTGCGTCGATGAACACAAACTGTTGCGCGACATCGAGAAGCTGCTGAAAAAAGAGATCCCGCGTATTGCAACGCCAGGCTACGAGCCAGACCCGTCCATCAAAGCTGAGCCGATTCAGAACGGTCGCCAGCAGCGTGGTGGTGGCGGTCGCGGTCAGGGCGGAGCAGGACGTGGCCAGCAGCCGCGTCGTCAGGATGGCGGTGCGCCAAAAGCGAAACCGCGTAGCGGCGAAGGCAAACCGGCAGGCGATAAGCCTCGTCCACCGCGCCGTCCGCGCAGACCGTCTTCAGCGCAGTAATTCACCAGCTGTATGGCAGTATAAACACGCTATCCGGTCTACATAATGTGTAGGCCGGCTAGGTCAATCATTCCCCTGAGCTTTGCGATTTCAGCACGATTGAGCAGGTATAGCGTCCTGCCGGGTGAATCGAAATCGTCGTCTCAAATACTTTCCCATCTCTGTCCAGATAACGACGCACAATTCTCATCGCCGGAGAATCAGGTGTTACATTGAGTATCTTTGCCACCTTTTTGGGTACGCCGACAGCCGTAATGGTCTGATGCACTTCATGACTTTTAATACCGTAGTGCGTTTCGATCAGATCGCTAATTAATGAGTGCGGATCATCGCGGATGTACGTGCGCAGCTTGGCGTAATCCGTGCTGGCGTAACTGTCGGTCCAGCAAATTGGCGCGTCCGGGTTTTGCGCATCTTCACGGGTACTGGCAATGTGCAGCCATCGGGAACCTGGCGGGCAGCCAATCAACTGGGACAACTCTATGTCCGCCACAATCTCATCGATTTTCTTGATGACGCGCAGATTGTTCCTGGCCAGCAGCAGCAGATCCTCAAGATGCGATAGCGGATGATTGACGCCGTTAGCCTTAGGTTCGCAAACGCGGGTGCCTGCGCCTTTACGCCGTGAAATCAAACCTTGCTCTGTTAATTCCCTTAACGCCTCACGCATGGTGTGGCGGCTGACCTGCCATGTTTCGCACAGTTCCATTTCCGTAGGAAACAGCGAGCCGGGGGCAAAGGTTCCCACCGAAATTTGCTGTGCCAGTTCACGTGCTATTCGCTTGTACAGAGATTCTTTCATCGCAGTTTCATCAAAATATTAGTGATCTTTATCACGAAAATTTGTACGGACTATTCCCTACATTTCTTATGAATACTATAAATGTCCGTACATTTAAATGTACGGACATTTGATAATGTCTGGACATTGCGGCGGCGTTTGAATATCCAACAAACCGCCGTAAACAAGCATCTTATCATTATCAGATTTTCCAGGGGGATTTATGGCTTCGAATGTACTTGATTCTGTTCTGTTCAGGGATTCTTTCGGCACACCGGCGATGCGCGCGGTGTTTGACGATCGCGAGCTGGTGCGCAAATACGTGGAAGTGGAGGTTGCGTTGGCTAAGGCTCAAGCGCGCTGTGGCGTAATACCTGAGGCGGCGGCGCAGGAAATTGCCGAGAAATGTAATGCCGACACGCTCGATTTTGATTTATTGCGCCATGAAACCGAAATAGTGGGGTATCCGATCCTACCGCTGGTGCACCAGATTTCTAAACAGGCTGGCGAGTCCGGCGGCTATGTGCACTGGGGGGCAACCACTCAGGACATTATGGACACCGCGGTAGTCCTACAAATTCGTGATGCGTTCACGTTAATTGAGACCGATATAAACAAACTTCGAGCGACGCTCGCAGACCTCGCACGTCGCTACCGTGATACGCCAATGGCCGGGAGAACCCACTTACAACAGGCTTTGCCCGTGACCTTCGGTTATAAAGCGGCCATCTGGCTGGATATGTTTGAACGCCACGCGGAACGTCTTACCCAGGCGCGTCCTCGTGTTCTGGTCGGCGAATTTGCGGGTGCAGCTGGTACGCTGGCATCGCTGGGGGATAAAGGGCTGGCGGTACAAAAAGCGATGATGGAAGAGCTTGGACTGAATGTTCCGACGTCCACCTGGCACGTCGCGCGTGATGGTTTTGCCGAAGCGGTTAACTTGTTAGCGGTGATTACTGGTTCGCTGGGTAAGATTGCCTACGACGTAATGTTGCTGGCAGCCAATGAGTTTGGCGAGCTGTATGAGCCGTTTGTTAAAGGGCGTGGCGCCAGCAGTACCATGCCGCAGAAACGCAACCCGATCTCCAGCGAACTGATGCTGGCCTGTGCTAAAGGCGTGCGTCAGCAAGCGGGACTGATGCTGGATGCGATGGTGCAGGACCTGGAACGGGCGACCGGGCCGTGGCATGCGGAATGGATTGCTATCCCGGAAAGTTTCGTCCTCAGCGCAGGGGCGTTGCATCAGGCCAATTTTATGCTGGCGGGGCTGATAGTCGATGAAGCGGCGATGAAACGTAACCTCGGTATGACCAACGGCCTGATAGTGGCTGAGGCGGTCATGATGGGACTGGCGCCATACATCGGTCGTCAGGATGCGCATGATGTTGTGTACGACGCCTGCCGTATCGTCAACGAACAGGGGGGGCGACTGGCTGATGTGCTGAATGCGGTGCCATCTGTTGCAGAACGACTGGATCCGCAGTTGATTGAGAAACTGACCGACCCGGCAAATTACCTGGGAATGGCACCCGCGATGGTCGATCAGGTGCTGGCCAAATATATGTCGCAGAAATGAAGGTTCTCGGGCTAACGGAATAAGGATATTTTTATGTCAACGAATTCTGTCGCGGGAAAATCCATTCTGGCGTTCCTGATACCGCTGGCGATTGGGGGGATAATTTGGTTTTATCCCGTACCTGATGGTCTGACGCCTCAGGCCTGGCATATGTTTGCTATTTTTGCCGCGACCATTGCCGCCATTCTTACCCAACCGCTCCCTTCGGGGGCGGTAATGTTGATTGCGCTTTGTGTGGTGATTTTTACCAAGACCTTGCCAGAGGCGAAAGCGCTGTCAGGGTTTGCTTCCGGTACGGTATGGCTCATCTTCTGCGCCTATGTTCTTTCTCTGGGGTTTGTTACCTCAGGGCTCGGGAAACGTATCGCGTATAAAATGTTATCGCTATTTGGCGGCAGTAGCCTGGGTATTGCCTATTCGCTGGGGGTATCCGATCTGATTATGGCTCCGGCAATGCCGTCAGTGACAGCCCGTTCCGGAGGGATTATTTTCCCTATCACTCGTTCAATCAATGACGTATTAGGTTCGGCTCCGGGAGTAACCGGCAAGCGTATTGGTGATTTTTTAACCATGGTGTGCTTTCAGTTTACGCCCATTACCGGGGCGATATTCCTCACCGGGATGGCGGCAAATCCGCTGGTGGCGAGTCTGGCTAAATCCTCATTAGGCGTCGAGATAACCTGGGGCGGGTGGTTTGTTTCCGCTGTTGTTCCTGCGATGGTCTGTTTCTGTTTGATGCCGCTTCTGGTCTATAAGTTGCTGGATCCTGAGCTTAAACGTACGCCAGAGGCAAAAGCGATGGGCAAGCAGGCGCTCGGTGAACTCGGTGCGATGAGCGGTAATGAGAAAAAGGTCGCGTTTGGCTTCGTGTTGGCATTGGTCGGCTGGGGCACCAGCTTAATCACGGGATTATCGGCAACCTCGGTTGGACTGGGATTGGCTGCTTATCTTTTCGCCTCTGGCGCAGTCAGCTGGAAAAGCCTGCTCAATGACCATGCAGCGTGGGACACGGTGATCTGGTTTAGCGTCATTATTAGCCTGGCAACCGGGCTTGCCGATCTGGGCTTTATTAAATGGATGACGATAAAACTGGGCAGCGGTATTCAGGGATTTGGCGCGATAGAGTCCTTTATTTTGCTGGGGATCCTCTATATTTACGTCCATTACCTCTTTGCGACCGCCACCGGCCACGTGGCTGCGCTGTATGCCCCTTTTGCGGCAACTAAATGGATGACGATAAAACTGGGCAGCGGTATTCAGGGATTTGGCGCGATAGAGTCCTTTATTTTGCTGGGGATCCTCTATATTTACGTCCATTACCTCTTTGCGACCGCCACCGGCCACGTGGCTGCGCTGTATGCCCCTTTTGCGGCAACGGCGATCGCTGCGGGCGCACCGCCGATGATGGTCGCGATTTGCTTTGGTATCTTCAGTAATCTGATGTGGGGCAATACGGAATACGGTGGTGGACCTGGCCCTATCTATTTTGCCCAGGGTTATTTTGAACGCCCGCGCTTTTACAAAATCAACCTCTGTGTGGTGACGGCAAATGTCATTATCATTTTTGCCGTGGGTATGCTGTGGTGGAAGCTGCTGGGATACTATTAACCGACACGTTTATTCGGCCTGCAATGTACCTGACTGTAGGCCGTATAGGGTTCCCGGCAATTTAAGTCAACGCTGCGAAGCGCTTTCCAGAATGAGGGAAAAAGGTACATCCAGCGCCTGAAATGTGCCACAATAGTGGCTGTTTATACAGTATTTCAGGTTTTCTCATGGCACTTACGGCTGCGCTGAAAGCGCAAATCGCCGCCTGGTACAAGGCGCTTCAGGAACAGATCCCCGACTTTATCCCCCGGGCACCGCAGCGGCAGATGATTGCTGACGTCGCGAAAACGCTCTCCGGGGAAGAAGGGCGGCATCTGGCGATTGAAGCGCCGACTGGGGTGGGGAAAACCCTCTCCTATTTAATTCCGGGAATCGCCATTGCCCGTGAAGAACAAAAAACGCTGGTGGTTAGTACCGCCAACGTCGCTTTGCAGGATCAGATCTACAGCAAAGACCTGCCGTTACTGCGCAAAATTATTCCTGACCTGCGTTTTACCGCCGCGTTCGGTCGTGGGCGCTATGTCTGCCCGCGTAACTTAGCGGCGCTTGCCAGTACTGAACCCAATCAGCAGGATCTGCTGGCTTTTCTCGACGATGACCTGACGCCAAATAACCAGGAAGAACAAAAGCGCTGCGCCAGGCTGAAAGGCGACCTCGACACCTATAAATGGGACGGGCTGCGCGATCACACGGATATCGCTATTGATGACGGACTCTGGCAACGCCTGAGCACCGATAAGGCCAGCTGTCTGAATCGGAATTGTCACTATTATCGTGAATGTCCTTTTTTTGTTGCCCGCCGGGAGATTCAGGAAGCCGAAGTGGTGGTTGCTAACCATGCGCTGGTGATGGCCGCCATGGAAAGTGAAGCTGTTTTGCCGGAGCCGAAAAACCTGCTGCTGGTGCTTGATGAAGGCCACCACTTACCGGACGTTGCACGCGATGCGCTGGAGATGAGTGCGGAAATCAGCGCCCCCTGGTATCGACTACAGTTGGATCTGTTTTGTAAGTTAGTGGCAACCTGCCTGGAGCAGTTTCGCCCCAAAACCACGCCGCCGTTGGCAAATGCCGAGCGTCTGAACGGCCACTGCGAAGAGCTGTATGAACTGATTTCATCGCTCAACAATATTCTTAATCTGTATATGCCCGCCACCCAGGAAGCAGAACACCGTTTTGCGATGGGGGAATTGCCAGCGGAAGTGATGGAGATTTGTCAGCGCCTGGCTAAGCTCACGGAAATGCTGCGCGGTCTGGCGGAACTGTTCCTCAACGATCTCAGCGAAAAAACCGGCACCCACGATATTGTGCGTCTGCATCGGGTTATTTTGCAGATGAACCGGGCGCTGGGTATGTTCGAAGCGCAAAGCAAACTGTGGCGGCTGGCCTCGCTGGCGCAGTCGTCAGGCGCTCCGGTGAGTAAATGGGCGACGCGTGAAGTGCGTGACGGGCAGATCCATGTCTGGTTCCACTGCGTGGGGATCCGCGTGAGCGATCAACTGGAAAGACTGCTGTGGCGCAGCGTACCACATATTATCGTTACCTCCGCCACGCTGCGCTCGCTCAACAGTTTCTCGCGTCTGCAGGAGATGAGCGGCCTGAAAGAAAAGGCCGGTGACCGCTTCGTCGCACTGGATTCTCCGTTTAATCATGTTGAGCAAGGCAAAATTGTTATTCCGCAGATGCGCTACGAACCGTTGATGGAGAACGAAGAGCAGCATATCGCGGAAATGGCCGCCTATTTCCGCGAACAACTGGAAAGCAAAAAGCATCAGGGCATGCTGGTGCTGTTTGCCAGCGGTCGGGCGATGCAGCGTTTTCTTGAGCATGTCGCCGATCTACGTCTGCTGTTGCTGGTCCAGGGCGATCAGCCGCGCTATCGTCTGGTGGAGCTACACCGCAAACGGGTACAAAACGGTGAGCGTAGCGTGCTGGTGGGTCTGCAATCTTTTGCCGAAGGTCTGGATTTGAAAGGCGACCTGCTGACGCAGGTGCATATTCATAAAATCGCCTTTCCGCCAATCGACAGCCCGGTAGTGATCACCGAGGGTGAATGGCTGAAAAGCCTGAATCGTTATCCTTTCGAAGTGCAGAGTTTACCGGCCGCATCGTTTAATTTAATCCAGCAGGTCGGGCGACTCATCCGTAGCCACGGCTGCTGGGGGGACGTGGTTATTTATGACAAGCGTTTATTGACCAAAAACTACGGCAAGCGTTTACTGAATGCGTTACCCATATTTCCGATAGAGCAACCTGCTGTGCCAGACGTTATAGTAGAACCAAAAGAAAAAGCGAAACCCACGCGCCGCCGCAGGCGTTAACGATGTGAGCAACAGCAAGGAGTTATCGATGGATTACCGCAAAATCATCAAAGAGATTGGGCGAGGGAAAAACCACGCGCGTGATCTGGATAAGGATACTGCTCGCGGACTGTATACCCATATGCTGAACGGCGACGTACCGGAGCTTGAGATGGGTGGCGTACTGATTGCGCTACGTATTAAAGGCGAGGGTGAAGCGGAGATGCTGGGTTTTTACGAAGCGATGCAGAACCATACCCTTCGCCTGACGCCGCCGGTTGCTAAACCCATGCCCATTGTTATTCCCAGCTATAATGGCGCACGCAAGCAGGCGAATCTGACTCCGTTGCTGGCAATTTTACTGCACAAGCTGGGCTTTCCGGTAGTGGTGCACGGCGTCAGTGAAGATCCAACCCGCGTGCTGACAGAAACCATTTTCGAACTGATGGGCATTACGCCAACGCGGCATGCGGGACAGGCACAGGCAAAACTCGATGGTCATGAGCCGGTGTTTATCCCGGTGAGCGCGCTGTGTCCTCCGCTGGAGAAACAGCTGGCGATGCGCTGGAGAATGGGCGTGCGTAACAGCGCGCATACGTTGGCCAAGCTCGCCACGCCGTTTGCTGAAGATGCCGCGCTGCGTCTTTCCAGCGTGTCGCATCCGGAATATGTATCGCGCGTGGCGAAATTCTTTGGCGACATCGGTGGTCGCGGTCTGTTGATGCACGGCACCGAAGGCGAAGTGTATGCCAACCCGCAGCGCTGCCCGCAGATAAGCCTGATCGATTCCTCCGGCGTGCGCGTATTGCACGACCGCCAGAGTGAGATGCCTGACGAACCGGTACCGCTGCCGGTGGCAAAAGATCCGGAAACTACCGCGCGCTGGATAGAACGTTGTCTGGCCGGTAGCGAGCCTGTTCCGGCTTCGTTGAAAATACAGATGGCCTGCTGCCTGGTCGCAACCGGCGAATCTTCCTCGCTGGCTGAAGGTCTGGCTCGCGTCGGGCAAAGCTTCTAAATTCTTGTTTCCCCGACAGGCCATTTCCAGGCCTGTCGGTTCATTCTTTGCAACAACGTGAAATTTCTGCACGTTTATTGACCTCCTGACTGGCGTGGCGCAGCATAGTTTGTTGAAAAATAAGAAACACAACAAACACGCGACACAACAGGAGATAACAATGAACAGTGGACATCGCTTCCATGTGCCAACGCTGCACGCCTTCATTCAGGCCGTTTTTCACCAGATGGGGAGTAACGAGCAGGAAGCGCGGCTGGTGGCCGACCATCTGATTGCCTCTAACCTCGCCGGGCACGACTCCCACGGTATCGGCATGATCCCAAGCTATATTCGCTCCTTCTCGCAGGGACATCTGCAGATCAACCGTCATGCCAAAGTGGTAAAAGATGCGGGAGCGGTGATTACGCTTGATGGCGATTGCGCATTTGGTCAGGTGGCGGCGCACGAGGCAATGATGCTTGGGATTGAAAAAGCGCGCCAGTACGGTATCGCCGCCGTGGCGTTACACAATTCGCACCATATCGGACGCATTGGTTACTGGGCGGAACAATGTGCGGCGGCAGGTTTTGTCTCGGTGCACTTTGTGAATGTGGTGGGCATCCCGATGGTCGCACCGTTCCACGGTCGCGATAGCCGTTTTGGCACCAACCCTTTCTGCGTCGTTTTTCCGCGTAAAGATACCTTCCCGCTGTTGCTGGACTATGCAACCAGCGCTATCGCCTTTGGCAAAACCCGCGTGGCATGGCATAAGGGGGAACCGGTGGCTCCGGGATGTCTGATTGATGCCGAGGGTACACCGACTACCGATCCTGCTGTGATGCAGGTCTCTCCGCTGGGTTCGTTGCTGACCTTCGCTCAACACAAGGGTTATGCGCTGGCGGCGATGTGCGAAATTATGGGCGGCGCGCTTTCTGGTGGTAAAACCACACATGAGGAGAGCCTGCAGACCAGCGCGGACGCCATCATTAACTGCATGACCACCATCATTATGAACCCGGAACTGTTCGGCGCGCCGGACTGCGATAACCAGGTCGCGGCATTTGCTGAGTGGGTAAAAGCGTCCCCGCATGCCGATGACGCTCCGATCCTGTTGCCAGGGGAGTGGGAGGTGAATACTCGTGAGGAACGGCTGGAACTAGGTATTCCGCTGGATGCCGGAAGCTGGCAGGCAATTTGCGAAGCGGCGCGGCAAATAGGGATGTCCGACACCGTGTTACGAGAGTTTCGTCAACGGTTGGAACAGTAGGCAAAAAAAAGCCCGTCCAGTGGCGGACGGGCAAACAAAGGGTAACAAACAGGGTCAATGAGGGTTGGAGCATTGGGTCGTACAGGTATTCTTTCGGTTATTTATAGATAACCGCGGTGCCGCTCATTTTGTCGTTGCCGACAGCGGAGGTGATGTTGTAACCCGTTGCGCCGGCAGCGGCGGCTTTCTCAGCCAGTTTTGCTTCCAGACCATCCAGCGTGGTGGCGCCATCTGCCGAAACTACACCAATTTTATTCATGCTTTGTGCCTGAGTGGAGGAAACCGGCTCGGCAGCGAAAACGCCAAATGACAGGGTAGAAAGGGCGATGGCGGCAACGGCAAATTTGATATTTTTCATGATTAATCTCTCGCAGGTTTGTTCTGTTAGTCAGTGTTCTGGTAAGAAGACGTTGTTTCGTCGATGTGAGAAGTATCACGTTTTTTTATGCGAGAGAAAATCGAATAGAATTGACGGCATCAATCAAAAAAATTGAATGACAAATAACTTATTGAATATTAATAAATTCGAAAGAGGGATTTACAGTTCTTGTCATTGCGCTTTACAGAGAAAGCGGCAACGGCACATTTTGCTACACAGCATGCGAAAAAGCGTGCTCGTAAAGGAAATCGTCTGCGCTGAAACTTTTGGTAAAGATGAGTCAACGTAGCTGGCTGTCTTTCGAACCTCTGCGATTATATCCTGAAAATGCTAATTTATGTGAATCTTTATCCTGCTGGCAGGCGACGCATAAGCGTACGCCCGGTACCGCCTCACGTCTGGCCTGTGGGATAGGATTACCGCATTCTTCGCATTCATACAGACTTTCCCCGGTCGGTAATTCACCGCGGGCGCGGGCAACAGCATCTTCAATAGTATTGTTGATCTGCTCGTTAACTGCGTCGTCATTTGCCCATCCGGATGCCATATGTACCTCCTGTCATTGTCTACAGAATAAGTATAGCGAATATGATGGCTGAAAAACGACCATGCATCAGCGGTATCAGATTTCAGACCATTCGTGCAGGAAACTGCATTCGGGACGAATGCAGTTGGGCTGAGTGAAGTGGGTTACTTATAGATAGTGGCGCTGCCGTACATCTGGTTTTTACCGCCCGCAGAGTTAACGACAAAGCCTTTTGCGCCTTGCTCTTTTGCTTTCTCTGCCAGCTTGTCTTCGAGATCGCTCAGGTTAGAGGCTCCGGTAGCGAATACTGTACCGGAGGCCTGGAGCTGACCGGTGGCTGGGCTGGTGTTGGGCTGTGCGGCAAAGGACGCGAACGTCATACCGGTTAGTACGGTAGCAGCAAGTAATGTGAGGCATTTCTTCATGGTGATATCCTCTGAGAAACAACAGGTGGTGCCTGATAAGTTTAGGTCGCCTGCGGATGATATTTACCGCAAAAAATCGATGATGAATCGTCTGTTTTTTGAACGATTTATTCGGCATGAAACAGGCATAAAGAATCAAATTTCCTTGATGAGTGTGTTTACCGCGTGGCGTTATGCGGGTATCTTACGCCGCTGTTAAAAGGAGAATGCTATGTCCCCCCAGAAACCGGGATTACACCCACGCAACCGCCACAATGGCCGTTATGATCTTGCGACTTTATGCCAGGTTACCCCCGAGTTGACGCAATTTCTCATCCTCACGCCCGGCGGCGAGCAGAGCGTTAACTTCGCCAATCCGCAGGCAGTGAAGGCGCTCAATAAAGCACTGCTGGCGCATTTTTATGCGGTGAAAAACTGGGATATTCCAGACGGTTTTCTGTGCCCGCCAGTTCCTGGTCGTGCGGACTACATTCACCATCTGGCCGACCTGTTAGGTGAAACGACAGGAACCATTCCGGCAAATGCGAGCGTACTGGACGTGGGAGTAGGGGCCAATTGTATTTATCCGCTGATTGGCGTGCATGAATACGGCTGGCGATTCACCGGTAGCGAAACCAGTAGCGAAGCGTTTCACAGCGCTCAAGCGATCGTTAACGCCAATCCGGGGTTAACTCGCGCAATTCGTTTGCGCCGACAAAAAGATGCTGCGTCAATCTTCAACGGTATCATTCATAAAAACGAGCAGTATGAAGCCACTGTATGTAACCCGCCATTCCATGATTCTGCGGCCTCTGCGCGTGCCGGAAGCGAACGTAAGCGTCGTAATCTGGGTCAGGACAAAGATGATGCGCTGAACTTTGGCGGACAGCAGCAGGAGTTGTGGTGTGAAGGCGGCGAAGTGGCGTTCATCAAGAAAATGATCGCCGAAAGCCAGGCCTTTGGTCGGCAGGTGATGTGGTTTACCACGCTGGTTTCGCGCGGTGAGAATTTACCTCCGCTGTATCATGCATTAACGGATGCGGGCGCGGTGAAAGTGGTTAAAAAAGAGATGGCCCAGGGGCAAAAGCAGAGCCGCTTTATTGCCTGGACCTTTATGGATAACGATCAGCGTCGTCGTTTTATGGCGCGTAAACGCTAAAGCGTTGGCTCCCCTGGCGGCAGTTGATCGCTTGCCGCCGACGGAGGGCCATTCACCGGTGCAGGCAAGACCTGATACGTCTGTACCGGGGCGCGTACGTTGGCCAGATCGAAATGTTTCTTCACCTGGCTGTCGAGCGCGAAACGTACGGTCCACTGTTTCAGCGGCAGGGTCGTAAATGAGACCCGTAGCGTGAAAGCCGTATTAGTTAACCCGACGATCCCGGCAAACGATGGCTCGCCGATAATAAGCCCGCGAATATCGTCCTTTTCCATCAGCTCAGCGACAGCGTCTTTCAACGCCTGATTGGCTTTATCCGCATCCTCATGACGGTCGACATCGTAATTGGCGACGACCGAGCCAATGCCACGCACAAAGTTGGCGAAGGTGGTTATCGATGACCAGGGAATGATATGGTACGCCCCGGTATCCTGACGCACCCCCACAGAACGAATGGACATCCTTTCAACCGTACCGGTGAGTGGACCGATAGTGACTAAATCCCCGGTGTTCATACCATTTTCGAACTGAATGAAGATCCCGGTGATAATGTCTTTTACCAGCGTTTGCGAGCCGAAAGAGATCGCCAGCCCTAGCGCCCCGGCCCCGGCCAGCAAGGGGGCGATATTGACGCCAATTTCGGACAGCACAATCATGATGGTGATGGTGCTGATAACCACCGCCAGCGCATTGCGGAACAGCGTTAACAGCGTGCGGGTACGGGCACTGGGCAACGGGCGACCGTGAATATCGGAAGCCAGACGATTTTCAATCAGGCTGGCAAGGATCGTCCAGCCAATGGCGGAGAAGAAAAGAATCAGCGCGATACGAATCAGGATATCCACCGTTTTTTCTCCGGCGCCGTAATGCAGCCAGTTCCAGAAGTCGAACAATCCCCAGGCATTGAGCAGCAGCATCACCGCGACGCACACCGTCAGGATCCGGGCCACGCTTAACGCCGTCGACAGCCAGCCATTCAACCGTTTTTGTAATTCCGGATAGCTGCGCTGGGTATGTGGCGACAGGGTAATCGTTTTGGCTATCCAACGCGAAAGCATGCCGGAAACAAAGGCGGCAATGCCGATAATCACCAGGCTGCGTAACGTTGCGCCCATCATGAATTTCAGACTGTTGCCAGGGTCAAACAGCGAGAAGAAAAACAGCACAATGAAGTAAGCGCTGGCCAGCCAATGCCATACCAGCGCGAAGGCGCGGATAAACAGGCTGAAAAAGGCTAACGATCTTTCCGCCAGATTGAGCAAATGCTGTGTGATCTCTTTCTTATTTCTAAAAATAAGATACAGCGCCCATAGCGTGATACACAGCATGATGATGACGTTTGCCATCGCACCGACCTGCACGTTGACCTGGTTTGAGATAATAGGAACGGCAACAATCAGTCCGTAACCAATCAGGCTGCTCAATGAACTCAAACGGCGATTCCAGTAGCGCGCGCCGTCATCCTGAATGTTAAACGGGCGTAGCTCCGCTACCGTCGGGCAAAATATCAGACGTAAAATCGCCTTGAAGAACTCAATCAACGCAAAGGCATTGAGGAACAGGCTTTGCTGGAAAGCGATGGTGCGGCTCCCGGCGTTCATTCGATCGCTCAGAATCTGCCCTATAAACAACGTCAGCGCCAGCAGTAATAAATCGATAATAAATGCGCCGACGATCATTGCCGGAAGCTGTAGCCAGTTGCTGCGTTCGCGGTTTTTCCGTCGCGCCCATTGTCCCATTTTGCGATACAGCGGCAGCGCGCACAGGCGGATCAGCCAGTAAAACCCAAACACTGACGCTGCCAGCATTAAAAAATGGGTCAGGGCATTGGTGAAGGTTTGCGGGTTAAAGGTTTTATGCGGGGCGTCGGTGATGTTGCGGTAAAGCTGAGCAAAGCGGTCGGAAAGAACTTCACTATAGTGACGACCGACATCTGTCACGTTTTCCAACACCGTTTTTTCTTCAGTTAGCGTGGGGGGGACAATTACAGGCACGGGCTCGGGAGGAGGCGTTGCCGCGACTTTGCGCAATTGACCGATCAACTCCTGGCGCGATGCTTCATTGTCCAGTACGTCAGCCAGCGCGGCGTAAGCGGCTTTCTTTTGCTCAACATCAGGCTCTTTTGCGGGGGTGGCTTGCGGGTCGGCTGAAGTCGAGGTTGTGACGCCGGGTATCGTCACCGCGTGAGACGGTATGCTCAGCAGACAAAAGAAGACCAACAGGATCCAGCGCATGACTCCTCCCATGAGAAAATAAATTCAAAAGGATAAGTATAGATGCCAGAGCGTAAGAGAATGGAAATGAGAGGATTCTGGTGAAAACCTCCCTTCGGGCGAAGGGAGGTCAACGCATCAGGAAACGTGCTGCAAGAATTCCTGTAAACGCTGGCTGGGTGGATTTTCAATCAGGGCTTGCGGATTACCGTCTTCGGCAATACGTCCCTTATCAATGAAAATCAGACGTGAGGCCACTTTTTCGGCAAAGCCGATCTCGTGGGTCACAATCACCATGGTCATCCCTTCTTCCGCCAGATCCTGCATGACTTTCAGAACTTCGTGGCGCAGTTCAGGGTCAAGCGCTGAGGTTGGTTCATCAAACAGCATCATTTTCGGCTTCACTGCCAGTGCACGGGCGATAGCCACACGCTGTTGTTGACCGCCGGAAAGTTCAGAAGGGTAGTGATGCGCACGCTCGGCCAGGCCGACCTTAGCCAGTAATTCTTTCGCCAGCTTCTCTGCCTGTTCTTTATTCGCCCCGCGTACGCGCTGCGGTCCAAACATGACGTTTTCCAGCGCCGTCAGGTGGGGGAACAGGTAGAACTGCTGAAACACCATCCCGGCTTCCTGGCGAATTAACCGCTCATCGACCTTGGGATCGTTGACTTTCAGACCGTCGACGATCAGATCGCCGGAGGTTATCTCTTCCAGCTTGTTAATGCAGCGCAGCAGAGTAGATTTACCGGAACCGGACGGCCCGATGATGACCACAACTTCGCCCTGCTTAATGTTCAGATCAATATTGTGCAGCACCTGGGTAGGGCCAAAGTGCTTAGAAACGTTTTTAAATTCAATCACAGGATTTTCATCCTTCTTTCCAGACGACGCAGAATGAAGCTCAGCACCAGGGTAATGATCAGATAGAACACCGCAACGGCGCTCCAGATTTCCAGTGCGCGGAAGTTACCGGCAATGATTTCCTGCCCCTGACGGGTCAGTTCAGCGACGCCAATGACGATAAACAGCGAGGTATCTTTAATGCTGATGATCCACTGGTTGCCCAGCGGAGGCAGCATACGACGAAGTGCGAGAGGCAAAATAACGTGACGGATGGTCTCAGTGCGTGAAAGCCCAAGCGCCAGTCCGGCTTCACTGAATCCCTTATGGATTGAGAGCACCGCACCGCGGGTGATTTCCGCAATATAGGCACCGGAGTTGATCATGATGGTGACAACGGCGGCGCTAAAGGGGTCAATACGTAAATCGTTAAACGCCATTGGCAGGGCGAAGTAGATAAACATCACTTGCACAACGATTGGTGTACCGCGAATGACTTCGATAAACACCAGCGCTACGTGGTTGGCTATCCAACCGCCGAAAGTACGCGCAAACCCTGCTGCAAGCCCGATTACCAGACCGCCAGCCAGACCGAGGATCGAGATCCATAAGGTCATTTTGGCGCCTTCAATCAAAAGCGGGATGGCGGGCCAGATGGCACTCCAGTCAAACTGCATATGTCGTTCCTGTTACCGTGGTGTAAAGATTGAAATGCCCGTTTTGCCAGATGCGCTGTGCTTATCCGGTTTACAGGTCTCAAAAATACTGGGAAAGGCCCGGTATGCATCGCGCCACCGGGCATCACTGCCAGTTATTATTTAGGTTCAGTACCGAACCATTTTTTGTAGATCTCGTTATATGTGCCGTTCTCTTTCAGCGTTTTCAGCGCGCCGTTCACTTTCTCACGCAGGTCATTGCTGCCTTTCGGGAAGGCGATACCGTATTGTTGAGCTTCCAGCGAGTCACCTACGGCTTTGAACTGGCCGTTACCCGCGGTTTTGATGAAATAAAGAATATTTGGCGTGTCATGCAGCACGGCGTCTGCGCGGTTGGTGCCCAGTTCCATATAGGCGTTATCGATATTCGGGAACTGACGCAGGTCTTTGGTTTTGATATTAGCTTTCGCGTAATCAACGGAACCGGTGCCGCTCTTCACAGCAACAACTTTACCATCCAGGTCTTTCACGCTTTTAACGTCGTTATTATTCGCTTTGACCATCACTAACAGACCGCTTTTGTAGTAGCCGTCAGAGAAGTCGATCGCTTTTTTACGCTCGTCGGTGATGGTGATACCCGCCAGTGCCAGGTCGACGTTTTTGGTTTGCAGAGCCGGGATGATGCCGCTGAAATCCATTGGTTTCAGTTCATAATCCAGCTTCAATTCTTTGGCGACGGCAGCCCACAGATCCACATCAAATCCAACGTATTTGTCACCCTGTTTGAATTCGAACGGTACAAACGCGGTGTCAGTTGCGACAACCAGTTTCTTATCTGCGGCATGGGAGGACACCGCAAAAGCCAGGGTAAGTGCAGCCAGTGAAACTTTTAATACAGACTTCATAGGATTTCCTTTTATATCCACGGGGCGATCCCCTGCGAGAACATATGGCTTAATGAAAAAATCGTGCCACTTTTGCAACTCATTGTTTTAAAAAGAAGGTGCCTCTCTTCTCTGCACAATAAGTAGGGCAAAGTGGGTGATCTGCACTGTTTTGGGGCACCCATTTGGTGCGTACCTGACACGGTGCAAACGGTATGACTATTTAGCGTAAAAATTGTTGATAAAACAATCTTTCGTTAACGATTGTGTGAGGTGATTATTACAATTAATTTACTTTGGAGTGACGAATGATCAATGTTATGCACCATAAATGTGCAAAACCCCCGCCGGAGCGAGGGTTTTATAGGTAATTCTTATGTCTGCTGTTATTCAATGTTGGCTTCGATAAACCACAGGAATTTGTCGAGATCGCGTGACGCAGCGGTGAAGATATCCGCTGTATCTTCGTCTTTTGCTTCGCTAATGGCTTTACGTACGCTGTTGGCGACCACTGCATAACGATCGGCCAGTTCTTTTAAGTGGTCCTGCACGCTATGGATATCCAGTGGATAGCTTTTCAGTGGCGTTTTGCTGTTAATGACCTGGGTCGTACCCAGTGCCACACCGCCTAACTGTACGGCGCGCTCAGCCATGGTATCGAGATGATCGGTCAGGGCAGTACGGAAGCCATCCAGCATTTCATGGACAGCAATAAAGTTCGCGCCGCGCATGTTCCAGTGAGCCTGTTTAGTGATCAACGACAGGTCGATGAACTGGATCACTTGCTGATTCAGCAGTTCTACCGTGGCTTTCTTTTCGCTGTCTGTCACATCGTTGCGAGTATAAACGAGGGCGGATGCTTTTGTTTTTACCAGTTTTGCGGTACTCATATTTTCATATCCTCTTGATATTTATGTCCCAACTCTTCAACGGGAATAAGTATAGCGCTAATTTTGGATTTATTTTTCCGGTGTTACCTATTGCTTTAATAGCGAAGAGATGAATGGAAATAAAATAATCAATAAAATCATTGATATACATGATGCCATTACAACGAAATGTTATTTTTATGTTAATGTAAAAAATTAAAAGAAATACGTGGGTGGGTACAAGATATTTATTAGAAAATTATCACGCAGATTAACAAGTGGATATTCTGCATGATTATGCAAACCATGCAGAATATTAAGGGGGTTAATTCACGTCAACTTGCTTAATTTGCGGTTCTTTGCGAATAGTGAGTGTAGAACCCATTGATGCGGCAATAATAGCCCCCAGGGCCAGCGTCTGGATAAGCGTTAACGTTTCACCAAGGAAGATCATTCCCGAAACCGCAGCCAGCGCGGGTTCCATACTCATTAACGTACCAAAAGTACGCGTTGGCAGTCGCGTTAGTGCGATCATCTCTAATGAGTAGGGGAGCGCGGTGGAGAGTACGGCCACGGCCAGGCCCAACGGCAGTATTGACCAGTGCCACAGGGCATCGCCGGCCTGAATCGCGCCAATGGGAACAAAAATCAGCGCAGCGATTAATGAACCGACCGCTACGGTTGCCGGACCGTGTTCTGCGCCGGCACGCTGGCCGGTGAGAATATAAACGGCCCAACAGGCGCCAGCTCCCAGCGCCAGCGCTGCGCCGGTTAAATCAACATGAGAAACGTCCTGGCCAAGCGGTAACAGGAACCAAAGCCCAAGAACGGCCAGGGCTACCCAAATAAAATCTACAGGGCGTCTGGATGAAAACAACGCCACTGCGAGCGGGCCGGTAAACTCCAGCGCCACGGCAATTCCCAGCGGGACGGTCTGAATAGACAGATAAAAGAGGTAGTTCATCCCGCCAAGAGACAGACCATAAAACAGCAGCGGCAGGCGCTGTTCTTTAGCAAAACGTAAACGCCAGGGTTTAAAGAAGGCGATAAGGATGAGTGTGCCCAGCGCGAGGCGCAGCGCGGTAACACCTGGTGCACCGACGAGTGGGAACAGCGATTTTGCCAGTGATGCACCGCTTTGAATGGAAGACATAGCAATAAGTAAAACCAAAATTGGTAACCAAACTGGCGCTTTTCGTAACGACCCCGGCATCCTTTCTCCTGACAAATGATGGTTACATCTCTTCATCTGCGCGGCGTTGCGACGCGGATGGCAAAATGTATAGAAAAGTAAAACAGCGAGTGTAATGGAAATACACTCAACTGGTTGAGTATTGGTTGAAAAAAAAATTCTTCAGATCCGTACAATGGTACGAAATTGGTGGATTAATAATCTGCGTGATTAGGAATTATCTGGATGAATGTGTCGTATTGTGCGCGCAATAATGGCTCATTAGCTTGAAAAAGTGGTGTAAATTGAAAGGTATAGCTGGTTTGTGAAATGTTTTGTTACATGAAAGAGCCCGTTAGACACCGCGAATCGCAAAGAGTTTCCCATCAATTTTTGTTATATTTAAAACTTAGGATTTACTTGAAGCACATTTGAGGTGGTTATGAAAAAAATTGCATGTCTTTCAGCACTGGCCGCTGTTCTGGCTTTCTCCGCAGGTACTGCTGTAGCTGCTACTTCTACCGTTACTGGTGGTTACGCTCAGAGTGATGCTCAGGGCGCAGCGAACAAAATGAACGGTTTCAACCTGAAGTATCGCTACGAGCAGGACAACAACCCGCTGGGTGTAATCGGTTCCTTCACTTACACTGAAAAAGACCGTACCGATGCTTCTGGCGACTACAACAAAACCCAGTACTACGGCATCACTGCTGGTCCGGCTTACCGTCTGAACGACTGGGCAAGCATCTACGGTGTAGTGGGTGTTGGTTACGGTAAATTCCAGAACGCAGCATCTCCGGCTGACAACCACACCACCAGCGACTACGGTTTCTCTTACGGTGCTGGTCTGCAGTTCAACCCGATCGAAAACGTTGCTCTGGACTTCTCCTACGAGCAGAGCCGTATTCGTAGCGTTGACGTCGGCACCTGGATCGCTGGCGTGGGTTACCGCTTCTAATCACTTCGGTGATATAAAAAATCCGCCTTTTGAGGCGGATTTTTTTTGCGTGTAATTTAGAGATTAACGAGATTTGGTCTCAAAGATATCGGTACCCAAATGGTTGTAATCCACCTTCTGCAGTTTGAAGTTGGTGATATACACTGGCCCGGCCTTTTTCTCTGAGATAAAACGGTAGCTGTTGGTAATTTCCTTCGCGCTGATCCCCGTCCATTGAGAGAAAAAGCTAAGAAAATCATTCGCAGAGCGACGGGCTTTTATCACCCGATGGGCTTTATCATCGCTCGACAGCACCATAAAAGGTACCTGGAAATTCTGCTGGAAACGGTCGTCATGCGCCAGGTACTGCACCTCTTTTCCCCGCTCTTTAAAAGCGAGGCCATGATCGGAGAAATAGACCATCGAGAAGCTGGTACCGCTGTTGCGTAATTGCTCGTAAAGCTGGCGCAGCAGGTCATCCGTCTGCGTCATGGTGTACAGATAGCAAGATGTCTCCTTTGACTGGACGAAGGTCTCGTATTTTCCTTGCGTACGGTCGCAAGCCTGCGGATGTGAACCCATTAAATGCAGCACGATAAGCTGCGGCTGAGTTCGCTCGGTGGCCAGCACCTGGGCAGTCATCTTCAACAGCTCTTCGTCACGGGTATTTTTATCCGCTTCGAAATCACCGTTTTTGAGGAAGTGCACTTCATCAGCTCGTTTTGCGATACTGGCGATAGCCGTATCGTATTCACCAATCTGCCCCTGATTGGAAAACCACCACGTCTGGAATCCCGCGCGGTTGGCCAGAGTGACAAAGTTATCCTGGAACTGAGGTTTATTATCAACAACCCGATTAAGCGTTAAGCCAAGCGATTTTTGCGTTGAACCGCTTGCGGCAATGTAATCTGCGAACAGATAGCCGTTAACGGAACTGGCAAACGGGGTGTTGTCCCAGTGACCGCCAAACGCACCTAATGCGTCGCGGCGGGCGCTTTCACCAATGACCACGACATAGGTGTGATACTTTGGTTTCACGGCGGTTACCGTCCAGCTATCTTTCACACTCGACAGCTTCGCCATGCGCTCCTGTTCATCGAGCACTTCGTTATTATTGACGATCACGTCTTTGGCAAAGCGGAAAACCGGATAACCGGTGTCCTTAAGCTTGAACACGCCGCCCCAGGCCAGGTTTTGTACCGGGGTAACAAAAAACGCGACGACGCTAAATAACAAACACAGGCTGTCGTATTTATTCCAGCTGCGCTTTTGCGTTTCTTTTTTACGGCGTACGGCGATAACGCCGAGGGCAAAAATAAATACCCCAACCAGATAATTGTACCAGGGGAAGATGGTCAGGATTTCGGTGGACTCTTCCATATTGGTTGAGTGCAGCGCCAGCAACGTATTGAAGTTAGGCGAACCATAAGCCTGACCAAACGGAAAGTACATTGCCGCAATAAGTGAGCAAATGCCAATCAGCACTTTCTGCGCGCGCGGGGCGCTACGCCACAGCAGCATTAATATACAGGTGAAAGCAACGCTGTAGAGCAAGCTAAGCGGATAGCCCAACGCCAGGTTGATCAACATAGACTGTAAGAAATAGAGGCCAGTCCACGGACTAATGGCCCGGCTACGAGCAATGATTGAATCTTTGAGGGTTAAATTCATACGCCACTAATGCAAAAACGCCATGTGCTTACCCTGGCGTTAAGGGTCATTGCCTGCCTGAGAGAGCGAGAAGAGGGATAGGGTCCGCATCCGCGAGCCGCAATATACGCAGGGCTGCGAAAAGATAGAGTGTGCATGAGAGAAGGTCAACTACTACAAGGAAATTGTTTTGCGAGAGAGGTGGCAAAACTGACAAAAAGAAGGGTTATTGGGACGAAAGCCACTACTGTACCCCGGACGACAGCAGGGAAAGGAAGCGGCGTACCGCGACGCCGCATTATTTTCCTGAAGGTTTATCCTGCTCTGGTTTGCTGTTGATCATGTCACACAGCATAGAGATCAGCATCAACCGTACTTTAAAGGGAGAGTGGCTAAACACGCGTATACACCTCTTAAATTCATTCATATAAACCTCCTGACTTCACGATCCCATCGGTCCTTGAGGGATGTCTTTATTATATACAGATATAGCACAGGCTATATTATATAGCTATTGCTAAAACGTTAATTTTTTGTGCCCACGCAACTCTGGTTTACAATGAGCGCTCTCTAATCAGATGCCGTTAACGCGTCACAGTAACGAGGAAGTAGAATGAGTCGTCGCGCAGGTATGCCAACAACAAAAAAAGTGACGCAATTGGTGAATGTCGAAGAACACGTTGAAGGATTTCGTCAGGTCCGGGAGGCGCATCGCCGCGAGCTGATTGATGACTACGTAGAGCTGATTTCCGATCTCATTATTGAGGTGGGTGAAGCGCGCCAGGTGGATATGGCTGCCCGACTCGGGGTTTCCCAGCCGACGGTTGCCAAAATGTTGAAGCGCCTTGCTTCAGTCGGGTTGATTGAAATGATCCCCTGGCGCGGGGTGTTTTTAACCGCAGAAGGCGAACGCCTGGCCCAGGAGAGCCGGGAGCGTCATCAGATTGTGGAAAATTTCCTGTTGATGTTAGGTATCAGCCCGGAAATTGCCCGCCGTGACGCTGAGGGAATGGAGCACCACGTCAGTAAGGAAACGCTGGAGGCTTTTAGCCGTTTTACGCAACAGCAAGGATCTGGCTCTGAATGAGTTTTCCTTTACTACGCGCCTTGCAGCGCGATCGTTTTTTCCAGCTGTTAATCATCGTCGGGGTTGTTCTGAGCGTGTTCACGCCATTTACGCCCCGCTCCTGGCCTGGAGCGATTGACTGGCACACCATTATTACCCTTAGCGGCCTGATGTTACTGACCAAAGGCGTTGAATTAAGCGGTTACTTCGATGTGTTAGGGCGCAAGATGACCCGCCGTTTTCACACAGAACGCCAACTGGCGATATTTATGGTGCTGGCGGCGGCGCTACTGTCGACGTTTCTGACCAACGATGTTGCGTTGTTTATTGTTGTCCCGCTGACCATCACCCTGAAAAAATTATGCGCCATTCCGGTAAATCGCCTGATTATCTTTGAGGCGCTGGCGGTAAACGCTGGATCGTTGCTTACGCCAATAGGCAATCCGCAAAATATCCTGATGTGGGGGCGCTCCGGGTTGTCATTTACCGCGTTTACCTGGCAAATGGCGCCGCTCGCGAGTGCCATGATGCTGACGCTGGTGGTGCTGTGCTGGTTCAGTTTCCCAAACAAAGCATTGCACTATCATACCGGGACGCGCGCGCCGGACTGGCAACCACGCCTGGTGTGGAGCTGTCTGGCGCTGTATATCATATTTCTGACGGCGCTGGAGTTAAAACAAGAGTTGTGGGGCCTGGCGATTGTGGCGGCGGGATTCATGGTTCTGGCGCGTCGCGTCATCCTCAGCGTGGACTGGACGCTGCTGCTGGTGTTTATGGCGATGTTCATTGATGTGCATTTGCTGACGCAGCTACCGGCATTGCAGGGGATAACCCACCAGATTGGCACGCTCTCTGCGCCGGGTCTTTGGTTGACGGCCATTGGCCTGTCGCAGTTTATCAGTAATGTGCCCAGTACAATTTTATTGCTGAACTACGTTCCGCCGACGCTGTTGCTGGCCTGGGCAGTTAATGTGGGCGGCTTCGGACTGCTGCCGGGATCGCTGGCAAATCTTATTGCTTTACGCATGGCAAACGACCGACGGATTTGGTGGCGTTTTCATTGGTATTCGCTGCCGATGCTGATATGGGCGGGACTGGTAGGGTATGGTTTGCTGCAGGTGATGTGAGGATTATGCCCGATAAGCGTGGCGCCATCGGGCATATATAGCAGATTAGTTCAGACGAACCGGCATACCAGAACGGTTCTGTACCGCCTGATCAACGACGGACTGATCAACGTCAGACTGACCGGTGACGCTGGTAATGCTCTTGTTCAGCGTAATCGGTACGATTTCCCCGCCTTCAAACTGTGCTTCAGTGGTGGACAGTGGGTTGTGTACCTCGATGTAACGGCTGCCGTCTGGTTCGGTAGTGGCTTTCACCGGCTCATCGATAAACTGTACGCGAGTGCCGACCGGCACATTTTCAAACAGGAATTTGATGTCGTCATTACGCAGACGGACGCAACCGTGGCTGACACGTAAGCCAACGCCGAAGTTAGCATTGGTGCCGTGAATAGCATACAGACGACCGATATACAGGGCGTACAGACCCATCGGGTTATCCGGGCCTGCCGGAACCACGGCTGGCAGCGGTTCGCCCGCAGCGCGGTATTCCGCATGCATTTTCGCCGTTGGCGTCCAGGTTGGGCCCGCTTTCTTACGTTCTACTTTGGTGGTCCAGTTGATTGGCGTGTCTTTGCCTAACTGACCGATACCAATCGGCAGAACGATAACGGTGTTGGTGCCTTTCGGGTAGTAGTACAGACGCATTTCAGCGCTGTTGATAACAATACCTTCATGCACGGTATCCGGCAGGATCAACTGCTGAGGAATGTTCAGTACGGTGCCGCCCTTCGGCAGGAAAGTATCCACGCCAGGGTTGGCTTCCAGCATGTTAGACAGACCCATCTGATATTCTGCCGCAAAATACTCCAGCGGTTGGGTATTGCCTTCAGGAATGGTGATGACCTGGTTTTGGCCAATCAAACGGCTACCATCGGTAGGCAGCGGGTACGTGACGGCTGAGGCAGTGTTGCAAAAACCAACTACCGCAAGTGCCGCCGCGAAAAGCGTTGTCAATTTCATATTCATCTTCATGTATGCGAGATTCAGTGCCAGGCAGGCCAGTGGGTTGAGATTTATGTAGTGTTGGGCACGCATTATATGTGCAATCTGAGCAACAAGGAATTCGGATGTGTACTAAATCACATTTTTTTCCTTTTGCTTTCACTTTAGCCCTTCAGCATGAAGGGGCGATCTTATCGTAGACTTATGGCATAATAAGCGGTTTGTCACATATTTCTTTCTCTTTCAGGATACGCCAGTGTTAGTTTCCAGCAACGTCACCATGCAGTTCGGCAGTAAGCCGCTGTTTGAAAATATTTCCGTCAAATTTGGCGGCGGCAACCGTTACGGCCTGATTGGCGCGAACGGTAGCGGTAAATCCACTTTTATGAAAATTCTTGGCGGTGATCTCGAACCGACGCTGGGTAACGTTTCCCTCGATCCGAATGAGCGCATCGGTAAGCTGCGCCAGGATCAGTTCGCCTTTGAAGAATTCACCGTGCTTGACACCGTAATCATGGGTCACGGTGAACTGTGGGAAGTGAAGCAGGAGCGCGATCGTATATACGCTCTGGCCGAAATGAGCGAAGAAGACGGCTATAAAGTGGCTGACCTCGAAGTTCAGTACGGTGAAATGGACGGCTACTCTGCGGAAGCGCGTGCGGGCGAACTGCTGCTGGGCGTGGGTATTCCGGTAGAACAACATTACGGCCCGATGAGCGAAGTCGCACCCGGCTGGAAGCTGCGTGTGCTTCTGGCCCAGGCACTGTTCTCAAACCCGGATATTCTGCTGCTCGACGAACCAACGAACAACCTGGATATCGACACCATCCGCTGGCTGGAGCAGACGCTGAACGAACGTGACAGCACCATGATCATCATTTCGCACGACCGTCACTTCCTGAACATGGTCTGTACGCACATGGCGGATCTGGACTACGGCGAACTGCGTGTGTATCCAGGTAACTACGACGAATACATGACGGCGGCGACTCAGGCGCGTGAACGTCTGCTGGCCGATAACGCCAAGAAGAAAGCACAGATTGCCGACCTGCAATCCTTCGTCAGCCGCTTTAGCGCTAACGCATCGAAATCTCGTCAGGCGACTTCCCGCGCCCGTCAGATCGATAAAATTAAACTGGAAGAAGTTAAAGCTTCCAGCCGTCAGAACCCGTTCATCCGCTTCGAGCAGGATAAGAAACTGTTCCGTAACGCGCTGGAAGTGGAAGCGCTTACCAAAGGTTTTGATGAAGGCCCATTGTTTAAAAACTTCAATCTGCTGCTCGAAGTGGGTGAGAAGATTGCCATTCTGGGCGCCAACGGCGTGGGTAAATCCACTATGCTGAAAACGCTGGTCGGTGATTTGCAGCCGGATAACGGTACCGTGAAGTGGTCCGAAAACGCGCAGGTCGGTTACTACGCGCAGGATCATGAATATGAGTTTGAAAACGATCTGACGGTCTTCGAATGGATGAGTCAGTGGAAACAAGAAGGCGACGACGAGCAGGTTGTGCGCAGCTTCCTCGGTCGTCTGCTGTTCAGCCAGGATGATATCAAGAAGCCTGCAAAAGTGCTCTCCGGTGGTGAAAAAGGGCGCATGCTGTTCGGTAAGCTGATGATGCAGAAACCGAATATTCTGGTAATGGATGAACCAACCAACCACCTGGATATGGAATCAATTGAGTCGTTGAACATGGCGCTGGAAATGTATCAGGGCACGTTGATTTTCGTTTCTCACGACCGTGAGTTTGTCAGCTCGCTGGCCACCCGCGTGATTGAAATTACGCCGGAGCGCGTGATCGACTTCACCGGTAACTACGAAGATTACCTGCGTAGTAAAGGTATCGACGGCTAATTTCCCGTCGTCTTTCACGCTGCAGATGTGTTGGCTTCACCTGTTCACCCCGGTCACTTACTAATGTAAGCTCCCGGGGATTCACAGGTTTGCCGCCTTCCTGCAGCGCGAAATACTTAGGGAAAGGCGTCGAGCCTTTATTCCCTCTCCCTGTGGAAGAGGGGTAGGGTGAGGGCATCAGGCAGCACTACACCAGCCACTCACCCCCTTCAACCCCGTTCACCAGCAGCTTACGTTTTTCCCCTACCGGTAACGACACCTTCAGTGCCTTCCACGCCGGACGATAATCCCCGCGCGCGTTCACCTTCAGGTTGATGGTTGCGCCATCGCACACCATTTCCCATTCCACCCACAGCGCATTGCCGTTCTGATAGCCCCAGCTTTCACCGTCGTCTTCAAACAGCAGCCCGGAGGTCGTGCCGACGCCTTTAACCGGGAACAGCTTCAGCTCGCGGGCCGTATCTTTTTCGGCACTCACATGCGTGATGCGCTCGCTCAGCGGCAGACCGGCTCCGGCGCGCACCAGCAGCGGCAGTTTTTCCAGCGGCGCATCGAGGACGATGGATTGCCCGCCCGCATACCACGCGTGGGTGTAAAAATCATACCAGCCCGTTTCGTTATCCGGCAGCCAGACCCGGCGCTCGCGCTGCCCGGCTTCGACGACGCTGGCGACCAGTAGGTCGCGACCCAGCAGGAAGTCATCGCACTCTTCAAAGGTCTGCGCATCGTGCTCGTGATCGAGGAAGGTCGGGCGCAGCATCGGCTCGTCGTCGGCATGCGCCTGCCAGAGCAGGGTGTAAAGATACGGCAGCAGGCGATAGCGCAGTTCAATGGCACCACGAATGGCAGGCGTCACGCCCGGATACATCCACGGCTCGTTCACCGTGTGGTCATCATTCCATGAGTGAATGGTAAAGCGCGGATGCATCACGCCGTTTTGTACCCAGCGGACAAACAGCTCGGCATCCGGTTTGTCGCCGGAGAAACCGCCGACGTCGTGACCGACGTTGAACAGCCCGGACAAGCTCATCCCCAGCCCCATGCGGGTGTTGAAGCGCAGGGTGTCCCAACTTGTGCGGTTATCGCCGCTCCAGGTCTGCACGTAGCGCTGCATCCCGGCGCAGCCGGAACGGGAGATGAGATATGGGCGCTTCTCCGGGGCGAAACGCTGCTGCGCTTCCAGCGAGGCGCGCATCATCAGCAGCGGCATCACCGGGCGAATGTGCTTGATAGCGATTTCCTGGCCGAAGCCATGGCAGCGCGCTTCGCCGTCCCACACTTCAAACTCGTTGTTGTCGTTCCAGGTAGAGTCGATCCCCATCTCCAGCAACTGCGTGGTGACGCCTTCCTGCCACCACTGAATAGTCTGCGGGTTGGTAAAGTCGAGGTTAGAGCCTTCGTCATCCCAGAAGCTGGAACGTTCTGGTGTATTGCTTTCGGAATCGCGAATAAACAGGCCGCGTTCTGCTACTTCGTTATAACGCGGGTGATCCTGCAACAGGCACGGTTTGATATTGGCCGCCAGTTTCAGCCCCGCGTCGTGGAACGCCTGGCTCATCACCTTCGGTTGCGGCACTTTGTCGTAGTTCCAGTTAAAGACGTAACGCTTGCCGTTGATCGAGGTGTAACCGGAAGAGAGCTGGAACGAGTCGCATGGAATAGCGTGTTCTGCGCACAGGCGGATGAAGTTCATCAGTTGGTTCTGCGCGTCCGATGCGTCGGTATAGTGCATGGTCGAGCCACTGTAGCCCAGGCTCCATTTTGGTCCGAACAACGTTTTGCCGGTCAGACGGACAAAGGCTTTGGTGACGTCCAGCACTCGCTTGCCGGTAAAGATGTAGTAATCAATATCACCCGCTTCCGCCTGCCAGCGGCGATAGGCGGTGTGGTAGTTATCGATTTCGTTACCCAAATCCAGCCAGCAACTGCTCAGGTTGTCGTAGAACAGGCCGTAGCTCACATCATGGCGATGGGCGATAGTGAACGGGATGTGCTTGTACAGCGGGTCAGTGCTGGCTGCGTTATAGCCCATCGCATCGAGGTTGCGCATCTCATAACGTTTACCGTTGCGCTGCAGATCGCCCGCTTTCTCACCCAGGCCGTAGAAACGCTCATCCTTACGGCGGCTGAGATAGTGCGCCACGCCGTCGCCGTGTGCATTCAGCAGGTATGCGCTGGTGGGTCGGTCATTGACCAGCGACTGCCACTCGCCCGCCTCATTGCAGTAGTGCCACTCCAGCCACAGCGGCTGGTGGACGGTCACGCGCAGCCGTTCGGTTGCCACGGTTAGCGCACCATCCTGCTGCGTCAGGTTCCAGGCCGGGCAGGAGAAGCCGCTTATGTCGTCACGATGGCGACCTTCCCACGGCACGTCTTTTTCCGGGGCGATGCTCCAGGTGCGGTCCAGCGCCAGCTCGCCTTTACGCTTAACCAGCACGCGGAAAAGATTCTCTTCCAGCACATACAGACACAGACGGTGCTGGTTATCGACCAGCAGTTCAAGATGGTTTGCTGACTGCTTATCTACGATCCAGTTTTTCAGGGTTTTCATATGTAATACATCCACTATCAGGCGCGTTTAGCGCGACGTTCAGCAATAAATGCTACCAGGAAGACAGCGCCAATCAGGTCAAAGAAGCCCATGGCAATAAACAGCGGGTTAAAGCCGATTTTGTCGGCGGTTACGCCGATTAACAGCGAGAACAGGAAGCTGGCGATCCACGCCGCAGAGCCGCGCATGCCGTTGACAGTCGCCATCTGGCCTTTGTCGAACGACTCAACGACCAGGGCGCTCAGCATGCAGGAGATGATCTGGTGCCCGAAGCCACCGATGGAGATCAGCACGATGGTGATATACGGGTCGCGGGTGATGGCCACGATGCCCAGAGAGATCATTAGGAACGCGCCCGTCACGGAGCTTGCTACCACAGAGTTAACGCGGGAGCAGCCGAACAGACGGGTATACAGACGCGTCAGGTAACCGCTCGCCACGCTACCGAGGTCGGCGGCGAGGAACGGCAGCCAGGCAAACATCGCAATCTGCTTCAAATCCATACCGTGCTCTTTGGCAAGGTACAGCGGCACCCAGAAGCTCAGCACCGCCCAGGCCGGTTCCGCCATAAAGGCCGGGATGGCGATACCGTAGAAGCGTTTGTTTTTTGAGACGGTCTTCAGCGCAGTCAGGAAGTGCAGTTTCACCGCTGGCGGTTCGTTATCCTGTTTGATAAATGCCAGCTCGTCCTTACCCAGGTTCGGGTGCTGTTCCGGATTGTGGTAGAACGCCCACCACAGGATCACCCATAGCAGCGCCAGCACGCCGGTAAACATAAACGCGCCCTGCCAGCCGAACGAGGTGTGAGCAAAGTAGATGATAGGCGGCGCCAGCATCGCGCCGATGGAAAAGCCTACGCCCGCCCAGCCAGCGGCAACGGGACGCTCTGATTTCGGGAACCATTCGCCAATGGTTTTGGCGTTCGCCGGGGTAGCGGCGGCTTCAGAAGCACCCATAAAGAAGCGCAGAATCGCCAGGTGCAGCCAGCTTCCGGCGCCCGCATGGAAAATACACATCAACGCCCAGATCCCGGCGCAGACCATAAAGCCAATTTTCAGGCCGATAACGTCAATCAGCCAGCCGCACAGGGGCTGGAAAATGGTGTAGGCGATCTGGAACGCGCCGACGATCCAGGAGTATTGCTCGGTGGTGATGCCGAGGCTCTCTTTCAGTTCCGGGGCGAGGATCCCGAGCGAGTTTCGGGTGATGTAGTTAACGGTGACGCCAAGTAAGAACAGCACCAGGATGTACCAGCGCAAGTTCTTAATGACGCGACGGGTTTTGCTTGTCGCAATGGTGTTATTGATGTCCTGACTCATTTTACTCTCCACAAGACGGACGGTAAGGGGACGGAGGTTCAGGTGTCACACAAATTTTTATGGCTTTGATTTATATACATTTAAAATATGAAAGTTGATATACAACTAGTATGGAAGTGGTGTGACAAGTTCACCTTAAGGGAGAACATGAGCGGGAAATAGTTGTTTTTGTGCAAAATTTCTCATAAATGACTTAAGTCATTTGGCATGATGGCTCCTATGCCAGTTATTTACTGATAAATGAGCAATGAAAATTTTTTCATTTTGCAAATGGAGCCAGATCACAAAATGGACAAAAGGCTAAAAATTACCGAAATCGCAGCCCGTACTCAGCTCTCAATCAGCACGGTTTCTCGCGTGCTGGCGGGGAAGGCCAACACCAGTGAGAAAGCACGGGCAAAGGTGTTGGCATGCGCGCGGGAATTAGGGGTGATTGAAGGCATGGCGGCCGGGCGTTTGCTGCTTAACTGTCTGGTTGTTTTTGCCCCGCAGCGGGCGTTTGACGAGCGGTCCGACATCTTTTACTACCGCGTGATCCAGAGCGTGAGTAAAGGCCTGGCGTCCCACGAAGTCCGCCTGCGCTACTGCGCGCTGGAAGAGAACGACAGCGATGCGCAGTTGTTTCTGGCGCGAATGAACGAGCCGGACACCCAGGCCGCCATTCTTCTCGGTATCGACGATCCTCATATCCACGATCTGGCGGTGGATGTCGCTAAACCCTGCATGTTGATTAACTGCCGGGACCGGCACATGCGTCTGCCTGCCGTCGCGCCGGACCATCGCGCCATTGGCGAACGGGCGGCGGAATATCTGTTTGAAATGGGGCACCGGGAGGTGCTGAATGTAATGTGTCTGCGCCGCTACACTATGGAGCTGCGCCTGTCGGGGATCCGCGACGCGTGGCAGTCACACAACCTGAAATTTAATGACCTGCGCGATCTGCTGGTGGTGCCGAGCTTTAGCGCTCGTGAAACGGAGGAGCTGGTAAATGTCTGGCTTATCGAGCGGAAGGGTAAGGATCTGCCGACTGCATTTTTAGTTGGCGGCGATTTTATGGCGGCGGGTACCATCAGTGCCCTGCAAAAACACGGCCTGCGCGTACCTCAGGACGTCTCTGTCATGAGCATCGACGGCTTTAATCTGGCGGCAATTCAGGATGTACCCTTAACCGCAGTTCATGTTCCCCGTGATGAACTGGGAACGGAAGCGGTATATATGCTCCAGCAGCGGCTGATGCGCCCGGATGCGCCGGTGTGGACGTTGTTGCTTAACGGCATGCTGGCCGTACGGGAATCAGTACGGCGGATACGTCAGGGGAAACGACGCACCGCCGTGGATCGGGAAGGACTGTACGACAGCTAAGCAATACCCAGCGCACGCTTACCGTGGATATTCAAATCCTCCAGCGTGAAGCGTCCTTCCCAGTCAGTTTCATAATCCTCGCGCGGGAAATCACCCGGCGACGCGCCTTTTTCCAGCGCGGCCTTCACTTTATGGGCATAAGCCAGATTCTTTTCGCACATCGGCGCGGCAGGGATGTACATTACATTGCCCCAACCCTGCTGATTTTCCACCGGCGCGACGGAGTGGATCACATCGCAATGCCACCAGACGGAGTCTCCGGCGTCCAGTTGCGGAATACTGGTTAACGCCTCTATCAGTAGCGGATGCCATTGCGTGGAAATCGGCAGAACTCTGCCGGGCGCGACGCCGCAAAGCTCATCTTCCGGCACATCGTCAAGCAATGGACGTAATAGCACATAGGCCATCGCTTCAGGAATCGGGACTACGTGCAACAATCCCTGACCTGGCAACATATCGGAGAGTGCCGTCCAGCCCTGGAAGGTACGAAATACTGAACATTTAGTGGTGTTATCTACCGTGTACTCTTCAACTTCTGTGCGATGCGCCGCCTGCCATGGATCGTAATCTTCCAGCTTGCCATTGAAAACATTAGCAAAGACCTGCTGATATGCCGGCAGAAGCCAGCGCTCCAGCGCGCCGGAATCCGTATGCGCGCCCAGCCCTTTGGACGTTGTTCCCGGCGGACGACGACGTATGCGGTCAGGATAGATGACGCTGATGTCCGGGTTAAACCATTGTTTCCCTTCGCTTGTAAACGTCCACAGGCGATTAAGGAATGACTGCGCATTGGCCATTTCTTCGCTCTGGCGGGCCTGCATCTGCGCCTGGGACCAGTAGATGGGGTAGATCTCCGGGCGGGATGCGCTGAGGGTGCCAAAAAAGTTATCACCGGGGCCTTTGTAGACCTCATCAAAATGGTTGCGATCTAGGTAATCGAGCATCGACTGGTCCCATGCCAGCGCCTGTTCGCGGGGGAAATGCGCCTTAATGACCGCGCATCCGCGACGCTTAATCTCTTCACGCTGCTCGGCGCTTACGCGTCCCGCTTTGATATCCGCATAGGACAACGTTGGCCAAACCGGGGAGCCTTGCGCTTTGAGGGCGTTGATTTCCGCCACGCGAGTGGCAATGGCATCGCTCAGCTGATTGAAAATCAACTGAACATCCCCAAGCTGTGCCCGCAGCTGCTGTTTCATCTGACGGATTGCCGCTTTGTGATCGGCGGGCAATGTGTCGCTGGTAAACGTAAAAGCCATAACCACCTCGCATTAACTTTCATTCGAAACTTATTTAACTTACACATGCAATATAAGTTAAAAATAAGTTAATGCAAGTTTAAAAACTTGATGGTGGGCACGGAATGAATAAAGAGTGAAAAACCGGAGCACGCCCCGGTTAGCAGGATCAGACGTTAAAAGGAGATGTGTTATCCAGCACCGCCTGAATCACGTTCAGCGCGCCCTGATGGTTATTGTCGTCGGTCTGATAGCGGGCAATCGTTTTAATGCTCTCTGCCGCATTGGCCATGGCGAAAGAGTAATGCGCCATTTTCAGCATTTCTGCATCGTTGCCGCTATCGCCAATGGCGACGACGTTTTGCGGAGACAGGTTCCAGCGTTTCAGCAGGCGACTGATACCGTTGGCTTTATGTAAGCCCGGAATAATCAAATCGATAAACCCAAAGCCGCTGGTGACGGGCTTCATTATGCCATCCAGAGCAGTATGCAAGTGATCGATAACCAACGGGATTTGTTGGTCGGGTAAGTTCAGAGAAAACTTAAACAGCACATCATCAATGTCCTGATAATCTTTCACCGGTTTCAGGCGATGATAGTGTTTCGACATCAATGCCACGAAAGGCTCTGGGGCATTCTCGCTGACGTAGGCACTTTGCAGACCACATGCAACAAAATTGAGCTGCTTGTCTTTGAGGAGTTCGCCAATAACAATGCGTGATTCGTGACGGGTGAGCTCACCGTGAAACAGCTGCTTGCCATGCTCATAAACCAGCGCGCCATTCTCAGCGACAAACGATATTTCGTCTTTAAGCTCCGGGAAAAAGGAGATCAGCTGGAAATACTGGTTGCCGCTGGCCACGACAAATTCAATATCTCGTTTTTTCAGTTCCTGATACTGCGCCATAAAACGTGCACGAGCGTATTTCTTGGCGTCGTCGAGAAAAGTTCCGTCCATATCGGTGACGATAACTTTGATGGTCATACTTGCTCCTGGCTCATAACTGCGACCAGAAACATTCTAATAACAATGTGACCTGAAGCACAAATTTAATTTCGAATGAAAGTAAAAGGCCGGGTGGCAGCTTCGCCTTACCCGGCTAATGGGGAAATATGTAGGCCCGGTAAGCGCAGCGCCACCGGGCGGGGGAGTTACAACATGTGTTCAGTACGGGCGATGATATCGTCCTGTGCATCCGGAGACAGGGCGGTGAAGAAGGCGGAATAGCCTGCGACACGCACCACCAGGTCACGGTATTGATCCGGGTGTTTTTTTGCTTCCAGCAGCGTTTCACGGGACACAATGTTGTACTGAATATGCCAGCCTTTGTGCTCTTCAAAGAAGGTGCGCAGCAGGATCATCAGTTTTTGCTTATCTGATTCATTCTCCAGCGTGGCCGGATTCAGCTTCTGGTTTAACAACACGCCGCCGAGAATGGAACCGGTCGGCAGCTTACCCACCGAGCCAATCACCGCCGTCGGGCCGAGATGGTCCGTCCCGGAAGCCGGACTTGCGCCTTCAGCCAGCGGGGTGTGAGCTTTACGGCCATCCGGCGTTGCCATGGTTGCCGCGCCAAACGGCACGTTTGCGGAGATAGAAGAGGTCCCGGCGTAGTAATTGCCGCCAACCGGACCCCGACCATAACGTGGATTATGATACTGTTTCAGTTCATCGATATAAGTCTGATAAGCGCGGGCCAGCAGTGTATCAACGGAATCGTCATCGTTGCCGTACTTCGGCGCGCCGTTGATCAGTCGTTGACGTAATTGCTCGTGGGTCAGACCGTCAAAATCATCAGCCAGTGCTGCAGCCAATTGCTGCTGGCCGATAGCGCCTTGATCGAAGACCAGTTTCTTCACAGCCGCCAGGCTGTTGCCGAGGTTGGCGATACCCACCTGCAAACCTGATACCCAGTCATACTTCGCGCCGCCTTGCTTAATGCTTTTCGCGCGTTCGATACAGTCGTCTACCAGCGCCGAACAGAGAATATCGTGTACGTTCTCTTCCAGCATGGTGTCAACGACATACTCGATTTCAATGGATTTACGGGTGTAGTAGCGAATCTGTGTATCCCAGGCGTCCATCACTTCATCGAAATTGTTGAAGTTGCCAGCCGAGAGCGCTTTTTCCTGCGGCAGGAAGACTTTGCCGCTGGTGGCATCGCGTCCGCCTTCCAGCGCCGCCAGCATCACGCGGGCAAAGTTAATAAAGCTCATGCCGGTACAACGGTAGCCCCATTTGCCGCCAACGGCGGTTTCGATGCAACCAATGGCCGCATAGTCATAGGCGTCCTGCGGTTCAATACCAAGCTTTATAAATTCAGGTATGACGATTTCATCGTTGTTAAAGGCTGGCATCCCGAAGCCGCAGCGAATGACCTGCACACAGGCATCAAGGAAATCGTTACTCATCCCCGCGTGATAGCGCACGCTCAGGTTAGGCTGAGTAGAGCGCAGGCGACCGCAGGATTCCAGAATGGCGTAAGAGAGCGGGTTGACGGCATCCACCGCTTGACCGTTAACCAGATTCTGTCCGCCAATGGTCACGTTCTGATACAGCGGGCTACCTGCCGATGCTTTGGAGTGGGAGCCGGAGCGGATTTTGTTTACTTCCAGCAGCTTCAGCCAGCAGCTGTGCAGCAGCTCAATGGCGTGCTCGCGATCCAGCGACTGATTCAGCTCCACATCACGACGGTAGAAAGGATAGAGATACTGATCCATGCGACCAAACGACACGGAATGGCCGTTCGACTCAATTTGCAGGATCAACTGGATGAAGTAGCACAACTGCAGCGCCTGCCAGAACGTTTTAGGCGGTTCATGCGCAATCACATCACAGTTTTCCGCCATGGTCAGCAGTTCCTCGCGACGGCTGGCGCGGGTCTCCGTAGATGCCATTTTGCGTGCCAGCGTGGCAAAACGCTCAATGTGCAGACTGACGGCCTCCAGCACGATATCAATCGCTTTCAGGAACTGATCGCCATGGAGGTCTTCCAGACAAGTCAGATTGATACGGGAGCGACGTTCATCGACTTTGTGGCGCAGGCCGTCGAGACCTTTTTCCAGCAGCAGCGGGAAGTTTACCGCCAGGTGTGCGTCGCCGGAGGTCATGTTGCCTTCGGCTTTGATAATGCCGGTTTCCAGCAGACCTTTCTGCTCATCGGTGAACATCCCGTAGCAGCGATCCTGCACGGTCTGACCACGCCACCACGGACATACCTCGTGCAACACACGTTTATTCTCTTCGCTTACCGAGAAGCCTGCGCCAGGTCTGTCGGCGAGGTCATCGATCTCTTTTTCAATCCAGGAGACGGTGTATTCCGGGAAGATCGGCGCGGCGCGCACTTCGCTCGCCTGGTTACCAATAATCAGTTCGTCATGCTTAATCCAGATGGTACGTTCCGCCAGATGATGGGCCAGCGCCAGCGCGCGGCGTACCGGGATTGGCTTATCCAGATGTTGTTGATACATCTCGGTATAGTGCTGGGCGCGCTCGGTGCAAACCGGCGGCTTCACGATGTGGATCAGGGCTGTTTTATGCGCTTTGATACGGTCGCTGAGTGTGTCCAGTTTCAGAGTGGTCATGGCGATTATCCTCGTAGGGTCGCGGTTAAACCTTTATGGCGGGCATACTGCTGAGCAAATTCGAGCAGAGCTGGCGCCTCAAGCGGTTTATCCGGTGCGTTGTAGGGTTGACTGAGTAAGTGGTATTTATTGATGCCCAGGGTGTGATAGGGCAAAAAATGGATCTCCCCGACGTGAAGCTCGTCGGCAGCAAAATCGGTAATAGCCTGGATGGCGGCTTCGTCAGCGTTGAAACCCTGAATCAGCGGTACGCGGATAATCATTTTTTTACCCGCAGCGGCCAATTTTTTCAGATTGTCTAATACACGAGAGGCACTGCCATCGGTCCACTGTTTAAACGGCGCGTCGGCGACATGTTTTAAATCGGCCAGGAACAGATCAATGTAAGGTAATGACGGCTCGATATACTTCCACGGCACATGCAGACAGGTTTCGACCGCCGTATGAATGCCCGCGTCGTGGCTGGCTTGGAATAATTCTGCCGCCAGTTCTGGCTGCATAAACGGTTCGCCGCCCGAGAGGGTGAGCCCGCCACCGCTACGATCGTAAAACGGTTTATCACGCAGTACGGTCGCCATGATGTCATCCACGCTTTTTACCTCTCCGCAGACGGTCAGCGCCTGGGTTGGACAGCAGTACGTCAGCGCGGCGAAATCGTCATCGGTCAGTTTTTCGCGATAAATAAGCAGACCGCTCAGCGCCCGCTCAATCACCGCGGGTGCCGCCTGAGCACAGAGATCGCAACCGTCGAGACACAAACGTGCGTCGTAGAGCAGGTCCTGTGTGCGGGCGCGGCTTTCCGGATTCTGACACCAACGACAGCCGAGGGAGCATCCCTTAAGGAACACCACGGTACGGATACCGGGACCATCATGCGTGGAATAGCGCTGGATATTGAAAATCATAAGCGGCCTCTTTTCTTTCGTATAAAGATTAAATTACTTTCGAATGAAAGTTATATTGACGTGCGTCAACTAACCGTGAGGTTTCGCCGTGCTACTTTTTATTCATGCTAATTATTCGTTTGAGGAAAGGTTATGGAACTCTATTTAGATACGTCGGATGTTGCCGCTGTCAAAGCTCTGGCGCGTATTTTTCCGTTGGCCGGGGTGACCACTAACCCGAGTATTGTGGCGGCTGGTAAAGAGAGGCTGGAAGTGTTGCTGCCGCAACTGCAGGAAGCGATGGGGGGACAAGGCCGTCTGTTTGCGCAGGTGATGGCGACGACCGCCGAAGGTATGGTCAGCGATGCGCGTAAACTGCGGACAATCATTGCGGATATCGTGGTCAAAGTACCGGTGACGGCAGAAGGTCTGGCGGCGATTAAGCTGCTGAAAGAAGAAGGGATCCCGACGCTGGGTACCGCGGTATACGGTGCTGCTCAAGGGCTGTTAGCGGCGCTGGCGGGAGCGGAATATGTTGCGCCATACGTAAACCGCGTGGATGCGCAGGGGGGAGATGGTATTCAGACAGTTACCGATCTGCAAACCTTACTGAACATGCATGCGCCGCACGCCAAAGTACTGGCAGCCAGCTTCAAAACGCCGCGTCAGGCGCTGGATTGCCTGCTGGCAGGCTGCGAATCCATCACGCTGCCGCTGGACGTCGCTCAGCAGATGATTAGTTCTCCGGCTGTGGATGCGGCGATTGTGAAGTTTGAGCAGGATTGGCAGGGGGCGTTTGGACGGACGTCGATCTAGTTTTAGGTCGGATTACTCCGGCATATTTGCGTATGTGATTCCGTTAAAATGAATCTGTTGCAGTTAAGATCAATAAACTGCGAATCCCCCTCGTAAAACCGGTAAAGCCTGCATGCTACCCGTCATCGCGACGGGTACATTCACGTCATCATGTTTATCAGGTGACGGACCGCCATGAAAAAAACACCTACAGCCACACCGCACGATGCGCTGTTTAAAACATTTTTAAAATACCCTGCCACAGCCCGTGATTTTATTGAAATTCATCTTCCTCCCACGCTACGGGTGCTTTGTGATCTGGCGACGTTAGAACTGCAACCCTCCAGTTTTATTGAAGAAAACTTACGCGCATATTATTCAGATGTGCTTTGGTCGATGAAAACCAGTGAAGGGGAGGGTTATATCTATGTCGTGATTGAACATCAAAGTCGTCCTGATGTGCATATGGCGTTTCGCCTGATGCGTTATGCGATAGCGGCAATGCAAAGCCACCTTGACGCTGGGCATGCCCGCTTACCGTTAGTCGTGCCGATGCTGTTTTATCATGGCGTCGATACGCCTTATCCCTTCTCTTTATGCTGGCTGGATGAGTTTGATAATCCGCTCCTGGCGCGCCAGCTTTATCTGTCGGCATTTCCATTGGTGGATATTACCGTGATCCCGGATGAAGAAATTATGCAGCACCGGCGTATCGCACTGCTGGAACTGATTCAAAAGCATATTCGCCAGCGCGATTTATTAGGACTGGTGGACAATCTGGCTACGCTGCTGGTTACAGGAAGTGCTAATGACAGCCAGCTAAAAGCGCTGTTTAATTATCTGCTAATCCAGCATGGTCACAAACCGCGCTTTGGGCGATTTATGCGTAAGCTGGCGCAGCAGGTACCCGAACACAAGGAGAGTACAATGAATATTGTCGAAAAAATACGTAGGGCAGGGGAGCGAAAGGGGCTACGGAAAGGCATGGAGCGCGGTCATGAAAAAGGTTTAGCTGAAGGTCGCCGCGAGGAAGCGCAGCGCATTGCCCACTCAATGCTGGCCGATGGTCTCCCACGGGAGCTTATTGTGAGAATCACCGGGCTATCAGAGGAAGATATTAAATCTTTGACGCATTGACTGTATGTTAGTACAGCCCCGGAAAATAAATGCCGCCGGGGCTTACAGTTATTGCCCGCACACCTCACAGCCAGGGTTACGCATCAGCTTCATTTCGCGAAACTGGCAGGTCATGGCGTCGTACATGACGATTTTTCCAGATGCGGGTTTACCGTAGTTTGCCAATAATTTAATGGCTTCCATAGCCTGTAATGAGCCGATCACGCCGATTAGCGGAGCCATTACGCCAGCTTCCACGCAGGTGAGGGCATTTTCACCGAACAGGCGGCTCAGGCAACGGTAGCAAGGTTCGCCTTCCTGATAGGTAAAGACGGTAATTTGCCCTTCCATGCGGATTGCCGCCCCGGAAACCAGCGGAACCTTTGCGCTAAAGCATCCGGCATTAAGCTGATTGCGGATACTGACGTTATCCGTACAGTCCAGCACCAAATCGTGTTCGGCGATCAGCGCGTGAATTTCGCTATCATCCAGCAGCGCATTCACTGGCGTAATGGCGATATAAGGGTTAATCCGCGCCAGCGCGTCGCGGGCGGACAGCACTTTCGGTTGCCCTACGGTTGCATCGCTGTGCAGCGTCTGGCGCTGGAGGTTCGACACGGAAACGGTGTCAAAGTCGAGCAGCGTTAAATGCCCGATGCCTGCGCCTGCCAGGTATTGGGTCGCGGCGCAGCCAAGTCCCCCCAGACCAACGACCAGTACCCGCGCCTCCTTGAGCGCTTCCTGGCCTTCAAAATCGAAGCCGCGCAGAATGATTTGCCGGTTATAGCGCATCATCTCCTGGTCGCTGAGTTCCGCCATTACAGGCCTCCAAACAGCGCGTTAAACGGCTCGACTTCAACCCACTCTCCGGCTTCAACGTTGCCGCGATCGCGTTCCAGCACGATAAAACAGTTGCCGAGGCTAAAGGAGCTAAAAATATGCGAACCCTGGTGTCCGGTGGTGGTGACTTCCAGTTCGCCTTCTGCGGTGCGCTGCAATACGCCACGTTGAAAATCCAGACGTCCTGGCGTCTTCTTCAGACGTGACGCGGTGCGCACGCGTTGGCGAGGAGGCAACCCACAGCCCGTGTTGCCGCTGAGTTTCGCCAGCATTGGTTGCACCAGTTGATAAAAGGTGAGGGCTGCTGACACCGGGTTACCTGGCAGACCGCAAAACCAACTGTTGCTTAGTTTGCCAAAGGCAAACGGTTTGCCCGGTTTGATGGCCAGCTTCCAGAAGGCAATTTCTCCCAACTCTTCCAGAATGGTTTTGGTGTAATCCGCTTCACCGACAGAAACGCCACCGGAGCTGATAACGACATCGGCCTGGCTGTCGGCTTCAATAAACGCCGCGCGCAGGGCGTTGGGATCGTCGCGAATAATCCCCAGGTTGATCACCTCGCAGCCCAACTGTTGCAGCATCAGGTGAACGGCCAGACGGTTGGTGTCATAAATCTGTCCGTCGCCCAGCGGTTGACCCGGCAGTTGCAGTTCATCACCAGTGGAAAACAACGCCACGCGGACTTTGCGCACAACAGGCACATCAGCAATTCCGAGCGAGGCCAGAACCGGGAGCTCGGCGGTTGTCAGGCGGGTCCCGGTGGGGAAGACGACTGCACCGTTCGCAATATCTTCACCGCGCAGACGAATATTTTGTCCGCTGCGGACTTCGGCGGTAAAACGCACACCGTCGTCGGTTTGTTCCGTTTGTTCCTGCATGACCACTGCTTCACAACCGGCAGGCACCGGGGCGCCGGTCATGATGCGGATACAGGTCCCCGCGGGCCATTCGCCGTGAAAAGGCTGTCCGGCAAAGGCTTTGCCTGCTACCGCAAGCGGCAGACCCGAGCGTAAATCATCTAATCGCACCGCATAGCCATCCATTGCCGAGTTATCGAATCCCGGTACATCAATGGGGGATACGACGTCGGCGGCCAGGATACGGCCAAAACATTGAACCAGCGGCAGCGTTTCGACGGCGGTGAGCGGGGTAATACGCGACAGCATCTGAGAGAGAGCCGTTTCAAGCGGCATCAGTCCGGCGGTAAATTCCATGAGAAGACTCCTGCGGGGCAAAATCGAATCCGGCCATTATGTCAGAAAATGGCCGAGGACAGTATGCTACCTCAGGCTTAGAATCAGATCTGATCAAGGTTTTATGCCAGAGGATAGCGACACAGGAACAATGCAGTATAGACTTAATATTTCCGCTTTTTTCCCCAGGGGGCTAAATGGCTACTACTATCCCGGAGGCAATTCGACGACAGGTGAATGCAGCCAGCGCGCTCATCCGCCAGGTTTTCGAGGAGAATCTCGTTGCTATTCATCTGTATGGTTCTGCTGTCGAAAGCGGTTTAAAACCTCAAAGCGACATCGATTTGTTGGTCACCATACGGGAACCAATGGATGCCCGGTTAAGAGAAACCGTAATGCGGGAATTGCTGACCATTTCAGCGCCGCCCGGGACCTCAGAACGTTACCGCGCGCTGGAAGTCACCGTTGTTCTGTTCTCGCAGATCGTGCCGTGGCGATTCCCACCCGTCAGAGAAATGCAGTTTGGTGAGTGGTTGCGTGATGATATTGGTGCCGGCGTATTTGAACCGGCGCTGGCGGATCCTGATCTTGCCATTTTGCTGACCCAGGCCCGGCGCGCCAGCGTACCGTTATTTGGTGAACCCGCTGATATATTATTCAACGCCATTCCTGCCAATGATGTATTGGAAACGTTTCGACATACCCTCGAACAGTGGCAAAAACCGGCAGATTTAGAGGGTGATGAGCGCAATATCATGCTGGCTTTGGCGCGTATCTGGTACAGCGTCGTTACTGGCGATATTGTCGCAAAGGATGAGGCCGCGTCGTGGCTCATGCCGCAATTGCCCGTTGAGCATGCTGACACGCTGCAAGCTGCATGTTCGGAATATCTGGGGTTAACCAAAACGAACTGGGCTGAATCTATGCCGTCAGTACAACGATTTGTGCTTTATGCAAAAAAAGAGATTACCGATCTGCTTGAATAGGTTATTCAATGTCGTCGGGGATCTCATTCCTGTTTACTCTATCTGTATGACCTGATGGTATCGATTATGAGGTGCAGGCCTTTATCTTTACATGACGTCTGCATCTTTCTATATTCAAAAATCGAATCAATAAGTCACCGAAATTCTGATATTTATAACCCCCGGAACCAGTCACCTTAATGGACGAAAAAATGGGTAAAGCAGTTATTGCAATTCATGGCGGTGCTGGGGCTATTACCCGCGCGCAGCTCAGCCAGGAGCAGGAGTTGCGCTACATACAGGCGCTGTCCGATATCGTCGAAACCGGTCAGCGGATGCTCGAAGAGGGGCGTAGCGCACTGGATGTGGTGACCGAGGCCGTGCGTCTGCTGGAAGAGTGCCCGCTGTTTAATGCCGGAATTGGCGCAGTATATACCCGTGATGAAACCCATGAGCTGGACGCCTGCGTGATGGACGGTAATACCCTGCAAGCGGGAGCCGTCGCGGGGGTAAGCCATCTGCGAAATCCAGTTCTCGCGGCACGCCTGGTGATGGAACACAGCCCACACGTGATGATGATTGGTGAGGGGGCAGAGAATTTTGCTATTGCGCAGGGTATGGAGCGCGTTTCGGCGGATATTTTCTCGACGCCAGAACGCTACGCTCAATTGCTGGCGGCGCGAACGACGGGTGAAACGATGCTGGATCATAACGCTACCCCACTGGATGAAAATAACAAAATGGGTACCGTGGGGGCGGTCGCGCTGGACATGTTTGGTAATCTGGCGGCGGCGACATCGACCGGCGGGATGACCAACAAATTGCCGGGCCGGGTGGGTGACAGTCCGCTGGTTGGTGCCGGCTGTTATGCCAATAACGCCAACGTGGCGGTTTCCTGCACCGGAACCGGAGAAGTCTTTATTCGTGCGCTGGCGGCTTATGATATTGCGGCGTTGATGGACTATGGCGGCCTGAGTTTATCTGAGGCGTGCGAGCGTGTGGTGATGGAAAAATTACCGGCGCTGGGCGGCAGCGGTGGCTTAATTGCTATCGATCATGAGGGTAACGTCGCCTTACCGTTTAATAGTGAAGGCATGTACCGTGCCTGGGGATACGCGGGCGATACGCCAACCACCGGTATTTATCGGGAAAAAGGAGATACCGTTGCCACACAGCGATGAGCTTGACGCCAGTGACGTACTGGCAGTGAGCAACCTGAACATTACCTTTGAACAGGAACAGCAGCGCGTCAGTGCGGTGTGTAATCTGTCATTTCGCCTCAAGCGTGGCGAAACGTTGGCGATAGTTGGCGAGTCCGGTTCAGGAAAGTCGGTCACGGCTTTGTCGCTGATGCGTCTGATTGAACAGGCTGGCGGCGAGGTGAGCTGTGATGAAATGCTACTCCGCCGCCGCAACCGCCAGGTGATAGAGCTGGGTGAACAGAGCGCATCACAGATGCGCCACGTGCGCGGCGCGGATATCGCGATGATCTTTCAGGAGCCAATGACATCGCTTAATCCGGTGTTTACCGTGGGTGAGCAGATCGCCGAGTCTATCCGCTTACACCAGGGGGCCAGTCATGAAGAGGCGATGCTGGAAGCTAAACGGATGCTCGATCAGGTCCGTATTCCTGAGGCGAAGGCGATTTTATCGCGCTATCCACACCAGCTTTCCGGCGGCATGCGCCAGCGCGTGATGATCGCTATGGCGCTGTCGTGCCGCCCTGCGGTACTGATTGCCGATGAGCCGACCACCGCGCTGGATGTCACTATTCAGGCGCAGATCCTGCAACTGATAAAAGTGTTGCAACAGGATATGTCGATGGGGGTGATCTTTATTACCCACGATATGGGGGTGGTGGCGGATATTGCTGACCGTGTGCTGGTGATGTATCAGGGTGAGGCGGTAGAAACCGGCAGCGTTGAGCAGATCTTTCATGCTCCCCAGCATCCCTATACTAAAGCGCTGCTGGCAGCCGTACCGCAGCTTGGCTCCATGAGCGGACAAGCGTATCCGCGCCGTTTTCCACTTATTTCTTTACACGATCCTAGTCATGTCGAACCGCAAACCGAGCAGGACACCGTGGTTGAAGGCGAGCCTATCCTACGGGTGCGCAATCTGGTGACGCGTTTTCCTCTGCGCAGCGGCATTCTTAACCGGGTAACCCGTGAGGTGCACGCGGTGGAAAACGTTAGCTTTGACCTGTGGCCGGGAGAAACGCTCTCGCTGGTGGGCGAGTCGGGCTGCGGCAAGTCCACCACCGGGCGGGCGTTGTTGCGCCTGGTTGAGTCTCAGCGTGGAGAGATCATCTTCAACGGACAGCGTATTGATACCCTGGCCGCCAGCAAACTGCAGCCGCTGCGCCGGGATATTCAGTTTATCTTCCAGGACCCTTATGCATCGCTCGATCCTCGCCAGACGGTGGGATATTCCATTTTAGAGCCGTTACGGGTGCATGGATTACTGCAAGGTGATGCGGCTGCAAAACGGGTTGCCTGGCTGCTGGAGCGCGTAGGATTGCTCCCTGAGCATGCCTGGCGCTATCCGCACGAGTTTTCCGGCGGTCAGCGTCAGCGTATCTGCATTGCCCGGGCTTTGGCGCTCAATCCCAAGGTGATCATTGCCGATGAGTCGGTCTCGGCTCTGGATGTCTCGATTCGTGGGCAAATTATCAACCTGTTGCTCGACCTGCAGCGCGAAATGGGGATCGCATATCTGTTTATTTCCCACGATATGGCGGTAGTGGAGCGGATCAGTCACCGTGTGGCGGTGATGTATCTGGGGCAGATCGTCGAGATCGGCACCCGGCGGGCGGTATTTGAAAATCCACAGCATCCGTATACGCGCAAACTAATGGCGGCAGTACCCGTTGCCGATCCATCACATCATCGCCCCCAGCGCGTGCTGTTGTCGGATGATATCCCCAGCAATATCCGCAAGCGCGGCGAAGAGATTTCCCCCGTGTCATTACAGTTAGTTGGCCCGGGGCATTATGTAGCGCGTCCACAACAAGAAAATGCGCTTTCGCGTTTATAACAGGCAGACAGGGTTCAAGGAGAATAACATGACAAAAATTGTTGCTCGAAAATGGCTGGTTGCTGTGGGAGTGGCCTCGGCGCTGGCCGCCGCACCGGGCTGGGCCGCCAAAGACGTGGTGGTGGCAGTGGGATCTAACTTCACCACGCTCGACCCCTATGACGCGAACGACACGTTGTCGCAGGCGGTAGCAAAGTCGTTTTATCAAGGACTGTTTGGCCTTGATAAAGAGATGAAGCTGAAAAATGTGCTGGCGGAGAGTTATACGGTTTCTGATGATGGCCTGACTTACACCCTTAAGCTGCGTCAGGGTGTGAAGTTTCAGGATGGCACTGACTTCAACGCCGATGCGGTCAAAGCTAACCTCGATCGGGCCAGTAATCCGGAAAACCATCTGAAACGTTACAATCTGTATAAGAATATCGATAAAACCGAGGTTGTCGACCCATCGACGGTGAAGATTACGCTGAAACAGCCGTTCTCTGCCTTTATCAATATTCTGGCGCATCCGGCAACGGCGATGATTTCTCCCGCCGCGCTGGAGAAATACGGCAAGGAGATCGGCTTTCATCCTGTCGGCACCGGACCGTATCAGCTTGATACCTGGAATCAGACGGATTTTGTGAAGGTTAAGAAGTTCACGGGCTACTGGCAGCAAGGCCTGCCAAAGCTGGATACGATCACCTGGCGTCCAGTGACCGACAACAACACGCGTGCGGCCATGCTGCAGACCGGGGAAGCGCAGTTTGCCTTCCCGATCCCTTACGAGCAGGCGGCGCTACTGGCGAAGAACAAAAACCTGGAACTGGTGGCCAGTCCGTCTATCATGCAACGTTATATCAGCATGAACGTCACGCAAAAACCGTTCGATAACCCGAAGGTACGTGAGGCACTGAATTATGCCATCAACCGTCAGGCGCTGGTGAAAGTGGCTTTTGCCGGTTATGCGACGCCGGCAACCGGCGTTCTCCCCCCGTCGATAGCCTATGCGCAAAGCTATACGCCGTGGCCTTATGATCCGGCGAAAGCGCGCGAGTTGCTGAAAGAAGCGGGCTATCCTAATGGTTTTACCACCACGCTGTGGTCTTCGCATAACCACAGTACTGCACAGAAAGTGTTGCAATTTACCCAGCAGCAGCTGGCGCAGGTGGGCATTAAGGCTCAGGTAACGGCGATGGACGCTGGTCAGCGTGCGGCGGAAGTTGAAGGTAAAGCGCAGAAAGAGAGCGGAGTGCGGATGTTCTACACCGGCTGGTCTGCGTCTACAGGCGAAGCGGACTGGGCGCTGTCGCCGCTGTTTGCATCACAAAACTGGCCGCCAACCCTGTTTAACACGGCGTTCTACAGCAATAAGCAGGTGGACAGTGATCTAGCTGCGGCTTTGCAAACCAACGATCCAGCGCAGAAAGCGAAGCTGTACAAGGATGCGCAGGATATTATCTGGAAAGAGTCGCCGTGGATCCCGCTGGTGGTGGAAAAACTGATTTCGGCGCACAGTACCAGGTTGACCGGATTTTGGATCATGCCGGATACCGGATTTAGCTTTGATGATGCGGATTTAAAATAAGCGATGCATTCGGCCCCGTAATGCAGGGGCCGGCGAAGGGAGCGTGATGCTTAACTATGTTTTCAAGCGCCTGCTGGGGTTGATTCCAACGCTGTTAATTGTGGCGGTGCTGGTGTTTTTATTTGTTCACATGCTACCCGGTGATCCGGCCCGGCTGATTGCCGGACCGGAGGCTGACGCTGAGGTGATTGAACTGGTGCGTAAGCAACTAGGTCTGGACCAACCGCTGCATATTCAGTTCTGGCATTACATGACCAACGTGTTGCAAGGCGATTTTGGAACCTCGATGGTTTCTCGTCGCCCGGTTGCGGAAGAAATTGCCAGCCGTTTTATGCCATCGCTATGGCTGACAATTGCCAGTATGGCGTGGGCAGTGTTATTTGGTATGACGGCGGGGATTATCGCCGCCGTATGGCGTAATCGCTGGCCGGACAGGTTAAGTATGACGCTGGCGGTCACCGGGATCTCTTTTCCGGCTTTTGCGCTCGGCATGCTGCTTATGCAGATATTTTCCGTTGAACTCGGCTGGTTGCCCACTGTGGGCGCTGACACCTGGCTGCACTATATCCTGCCGTCAATCACACTGGGGGCGGCGGTGGCAGCGGTATTGGCCCGCTTTACCCGCGCCTCGTTTGTTGATGTGCTCAGTGAAGACTATATGCGCACCGCGCGAGCTAAAGGAGTGAGTGAAACCTGGGTGGTGTTAAAACATGGTCTGCGGAATGCGATGATCCCGGTGGTTACCATGATGGGACTACAGTTTGGCTTTTTGCTTGGCGGCTCAATTGTGGTTGAGAAGGTGTTTAACTGGCCTGGGCTTGGACGACTGTTAGTGGACTCAGTCGAAATGCGCGACTACCCGGTGATACAGGCCGAGGTGCTGTTGTTTTCTCTGGCGTTTATTCTTATTAACTTAGTGGTGGATGTACTCTACGCCGCCATTAATCCGGCTATCAGGTACAAGTAAGGATGCGATTTTTTAACTGGCGCCGACAGGCGATTTTGAATGCGATGCCTCTTGTTAAGCCAGAGCAGATACGCACGCCGTGGCATGAGTTCTGGCGTCGTTTCCGTCGCCAGCGCATGGCGCTGTTCGCGGGATTATTTGTCCTTGTACTGATTATGGTGGCGATTTTTGCCCGCTGGCTGACGCCATTTGATGCCGAAAACTACTTCGATTATGACCGTTTGAATGACGGACCGTCGATGTTGCACTGGTTTGGCGTTGACTCCCTGGGACGGGATATCTTTAGCCGTGTGCTGGTTGGCGCGCAAATCTCGCTGGCGGCTGGCGTCTTTGCCGTATTTATTGGCGCGGCGATTGGCACGGTGCTGGGGTTGCTGGCGGGATACTACGCAGGCTGGTGGGATCGACTGATTATGCGCATCTGCGATGTACTGTTCGCCTTTCCGGGGATTTTGCTGGCGATTGCTGTGGTGGCGGTGCTGGGAAGCGGTATTGCCAACGTGATTATTGCCGTGGCTATTTTTTCCATTCCGGCCTTCGCGCGCCTGGTGCGCGGGAATACGCTAGTGCTGAAGCAGCAGACCTTTATTGAATCTGCCCGCAGTATTGGTGCCAGCGATGCAACCATCATTTTTAACCATATTCTGCCGGGAACGGTCTCATCGATCGTGGTCTTTTTTACCATGCGAATTGGCACGTCGATTATCTCTGCCGCGAGCTTGTCATTCCTGGGATTGGGCGCGCAGCCGCCGACCCCGGAGTGGGGGGCAATGCTCAATGAGGCAAGGGCAGATATGGTGATAGCACCCCACGTGGCACTTTTCCCGGCGGTGGCGATATTTCTGACGGTGCTGGCGTTTAACTTACTGGGCGATGGTTTGCGCGACGCGCTGGACCCGAAAATAAAAGGATAAACCGTAGGCCGGATAAGACGTAACGCTTACCCGGCCTACGTTGGGTTACGCTATTTAAACGCGGGTGCCCCACAGATCGTATTCATCTGCGTTTTCGACCTTCACACGGATGATATCGCCAGGTTTGACCTTGGTTTCGCCATTCAGGTACACCGCACCGTCGATTTCCGGGGCGTCAGCCATACTGCGGCCAATCGCGCCTTCTTCGTCAACTTCATCAACGATAACCAGAATTTCGCGGCCCACTTTCTCCTGCAAGCGTTCAGCAGAGATCTGCTGTTGCAACTGCATAAAGCGGTTCCAGCGTTCTTCTTTCACCTCTTCCGGGATTTGGTCTGGCAGGTCATTGGCGCCAGCGCCTTCAACCGGGCTGTACTTAAAGCAGCCGACGCGATCCAGGCGTGCTTCCTTCAGGAAGTCGAGCAGCATCTGGAAGTCTTCTTCTGTTTCACCCGGGAAACCGACAATGAAGGTGGAGCGCAGCGTCAGTTCAGGACAGATTTCACGCCACTGCTTGATGCGCGCCAGCTGTCTGTCGACTGAACCTGGGCGTTTCATCAGCTTGAGAATACGCGGGCTGGCATGCTGCAGCGGGATGTCCAGATACGGCAGGATTTTACCTTCCGCCATCAGCGGGATTACGTCATCAACGTGCGGGTAGGGATAGACGTAATGCAGACGCGTCCAGATCCCCAGTTTTGATAACTGTTCGCACAAATCAACCATGCTGGTTTTGACCGGCTCGCCGTTATGGAAACCGGTGCGATGCTTCACATCCACGCCGTACGCGGAGGTATCCTGAGAAATGACCAGTATCTCTTTCACGCCCGCATCTACCAGACGCTTGGCTTCGCTGAGAACGTCGCCGATCGGACGGCTCACCAGATCGCCACGCATTGAGGGAATAATGCAGAACGTGCAGCGGTGGTTGCAGCCTTCAGAAATTTTCAGATAGGCATAATGGCGCGGAGTCAGCTTGACGCCCTGCTCAGGAACCAGACTCTGGAACGGGTTATGCTTTGGTTTTGGCACATAGTGGTGAACGTGCTCCAGAACCTGTTCATAGCTGTGCGGACCGGTGATTTCCAGCACTTTCGGGTGGACTTCACGGATCTGATCGACTTTCGCGCCCAGACAGCCGGTAACGATCACCTTGCCGTTTTCGTTCAACGCTTCACCGATTGCTTCCAAGGACTCCTGAACCGCGCTGTCGATAAAGCCGCAGGTGTTAACGATAACCATATCCGCGTCGTCGTAGCTTGGCACAACATCATAGCCTTCGGTACGAAGTTCGGTCAGGATGCGCTCAGAATCGACGAGGTTTTTCGGACAACCTAGTGATATAAAACCAATTTTTGCCATTTTCTTATACTGTACATTGCTCGTAATCGGGGGATTATACAGATGCCGTCACGGTACATCTATATCTGATCGGCATAAGACCGGGAGAATAAAGACCAATACCTATAAATAGTGGATCGGTTAGCGGAAGGTGTTTAGCGAGTCTAATTCCGGCTTTAAGTGTCACTTCTTGGCTGTAGAAATTAATTAGCATAAATTTTATCTCGTCGAGCGTTATTAATGAGGTTAAATTTGAAAGATATTGTTTTGCAGTCGAAACTTGAAATGGCTAAAACTCTTTATGCTAATGGTGTGAGTTTATATTATATCTCACTGGCTACAGGCTTAAGTTGGCGTGTATTAATGACAGAATTAACGTTTATCGCCAGTCATGAAATTATTCGGCAAAAAACTGACGCTCGCAAACTCAGAGTTTAAATAATTCACCTGTCTATTACCCATCCTGCAAAATTTGAAAGGTAACGTTAATATGTATATTTCGCCACTACCGCTCGCGGCGGACTCTGATGTTGATAAACTGAGAGATGATATTGCTAATAAACTTTTATTTACTATTGGCAAAGATCCCGCCATCGCCACGAAACGGGAGTGGCTTAATGCGACGTTATATGCGGTACGCGATCGAATGGTCGAGCGCTGGCACCGTTCCAATCGGGCACAATTCTCTCAGGATGCGCGCCAGGTTTATTATCTGTCGATGGAATTTTTAATTGGCCGTACGCTGTCTAATGCGTTGCTCTCGTTAGGTATTTACGAAGAAGTCAGAAGCGCGCTTGAGGCAATGGGGCTGGAACTGGAAGAGCTAATTGACGAGGAAAATGATCCCGGACTTGGAAATGGTGGTCTCGGACGACTGGCGGCTTGTTTCCTTGATTCTCTGGCAACGCTTGGCCTGCCGGGATGCGGTTACGGCATTCGCTATAACTACGGTATGTTTAAACAAAATATCGTTGATGGCGTGCAAAAAGAGTCGCTGGACTATTGGTTAGAATACGGTAATCCGTGGGAATTCAAACGTCATAATACGCATTATAAAGTGCGCTTTGGCGGGCGACTGCAACAAGAAGGGAATAAAACCCGCTGGCTAGAAACTGAAGATATTCTGGCGGTGGCCCATGACCAGATTATTCCCGGCTATGCGACGGACACCACCAATACATTGCGGTTGTGGAACGTTCAGGTAAATAGTGAGGTCAATGCGGGCAAACTGAATCAGCAGGAAGACTTTGCTACGGAAGTGGAAAACAAATATCACTTCGAGAGGATCTCGCGAGTTTTGTACCCTGATGATTCGACCGATGCAGGACGTGAACTGCGTTTACGCCAGGCCTATTTCCTGGCCTCGGCCACGATTCAGGACATCCTGAGCCGTCATTATCAGTTGCACCGCACATACGATAATCTGGCCGATAAAATCGCTATCCACCTCAATGATACGCATCCGGTGCTGGCGATCCCAGAGCTGATGCGTTTGTTGATTGATCATCACCAGTTTAGTTGGGATAACGCGTTTGACGTGACCTGTCAGATTTTTTCTTATACCAACCATACGTTGATGAGCGAGGCGCTGGAAACCTGGCCGGTAGAAATGCTAAGTCGACTTTTACCGCGTCATTTGCAGATTATTTTTGAGATTAACGACCGCTTCCTGAAGACGTTACAGGAGCGCTATCGCGATGATAGCGAACTACTGCAGCGCGTATCGCTGATTGATGAATCTAATGGGCGCGTGGTGCGCATGGCCTGGCTGGCGGTGGTTGTCAGTCATAAGGTAAATGGCGTGTCGGCGTTGCATTCAAAGCTGATGACCGACTCTCTGTTTGCTGATTTTGCGCGTATCTTTCCTCTGCGTTTCACCAACGTAACCAATGGTGTCACGGCGCGGCGTTGGCTGGCGTTGGCTAATCCTCCGCTTGCCAATGTGCTGGATGAGAATATTGGCGAAAGCTGGCGGACCAAATTAATGCAATTGGGCGAGTTAAAGCAATACATAGATTATCCGACGGTGAATGAGGCGGTGCGCCGGGCGAAGTATGAAAATAAGCAGCGATTGGCGCAACATATTGCCGCCCATTACGGCGTGGTGGTGAATCCTGATGCGCTGTTTGATGTGCAGGTGAAACGTATTCACGAATACAAGCGGCAGCTTATGAATGTGCTGCATGTGATCACGCGCTATAACCGGATTAAAGCCGCGCCGGATGCCAACTGGGTTCCACGGGTGAATATTTTTGCCGGAAAAGCCGCCTCGTCTTATTACATGGCGAAGCAAATTATCCGCTTAATTAATGATGTGGCGCAGTTAGTCAACAATGACCCGCAAACAGGCGGCAAACTAAAGGTGGTTTTCATCCCGGATTACAGCGTCAGTCTCGCACAGCTAATTATTCCTGCTGCCGATCTGTCAGAGCAAATTTCCCTGGCCGGGACGGAAGCCTCCGGGACCAGCAATATGAAGTTTGGTATGAATGGCGCGTTGACCATTGGTACGCTCGACGGCGCGAATATTGAAATGCGCGAGTACGTTGGGGAAGATAACATCTTCATCTTTGGTAATACGGCTAATCAGGTTGAAGCCTTACGACGCGATGGCTATGACCCGCGACGCATCTTTGAAAATGATGAGGAATTGCACCAGGCGCTGACGCAAATCGGTACGGGTATGTTCAGCCCGCAGGAGCCCGGACGTTACAGAGACGTGCTGGATTCATTAATCAATTTTGGCGACACCTATCAGGTGTTGGCGGATTACCGCAGCTATGTGAACTGTCAGGATGCGGTGGATGAGCTGTATCGAACTCCCCGGGAGTGGACGACCAGGACGATGCACAATATTGCCAACATGGGGTATTTCTCATCGGACAGAACGGTGCAGGAATATGCCGACCATATCTGGCGCATAGCTAAAATTCACGTATAGCAATTTCCCTAACGCTGAGCCTCCCTGGTTTTTATAACAGGGAGGCGGTTTGCAAATCGGCGAGTATGGGGGAGAGGATCTTATGGGTATTGCTGTCTTTGCGTGATGAAGCAAACACACTAAATTGCGGCAGGGGAAACGGCGTGTTTATTTTTTTCAGCCCATACAGATGAGCATGTGTTGCAAACACCTTTTCCGGGATCACCCCTATACAATGGGTATTGGACACAATCGTCAGTATCGCCGTAAATGATGAGGTCAGCAGGCAGCGATCCCCGGATCTGAATTTTTTATCCACAATACTGCGATGGTAAATGATTTTTTCATTCTTGGTATTATAACCCACCAGGTTCGCGTTTCTGAATTGTGCTTCGCTAATGGAACTACCGTATAAAGCATTATTCTGCGACGCTACCAGTACCAGGCGCATATCGCATATTTTCTGGCATGAAAGGCTTGCTGACTCAACGGAAAAAGTTGAAAAAACGACATCCGCCTGGCGCATATTCAATAACTCAATAATGCTCTGTTCATTCAGGTCGGCGGTGAGGTGCAGGAGACTGATATCGGCGTCGGTATCGATTATTCTCGCGGTAACATCGGGAATGACGATAGGGGATATAAAAGATTCCGTATAGAGCGTTAGCCTTTTTTTGGCGGCAGGCGTGGAAAGCGGCATCAGCAACGACAGTTTGTCGATAATAGGGATCGTATTATCATAAAGCTCATCAGAGTAGACCGTCGGTAACAGCGCATTTCCGCTGCGGACAAACAGATTATCCCCCATCATTTCGCGCAGTTTTCTCAAGGACTGGCTGACGGCAGAGGGTGAGATATTCAACATATCAGCGACTCGGGAGATGCTGCCTACGCTATAGATCAAACAGAAAATCGTCAGCAGATTGAGATCAATTTTTGATAGTGTGCGAATTTTCTCTGCATCATTTGCTTTCGACATAGACCCCTCATAATCAGCACTACGGCAGTAATCACATCAGGTATAGCAAAAAATGTCATGCTAGCGGGAAACTGACCATTTTCGCTAAGCGCATCGCCTGGAGTTGTAACATTGTAAATTATGTTAATCAATTGAGCTTTGTTGATGTAGGACATCTATTTGTTCAAAAAACAACCATACTATTAAGTTGCACCATGGTTGGAAAGAGGAGGAACAAAGTATGGTTGTTGACAGACTGAGAACCGATCTTCTCAACAAATTGATAAACGCCCGTATCGAACTTGCCGCTTATCTGCTGTTGAGAAAAGCGAAAGGCTACATGTCAGTCAGCGAGAGCGATCGTCTGCGTGATAATTTTTTTGTGCTGAATCGCGAACTGCACGAGCAATCACAGCTTCACGGTATGCATCTTGATCAGGAAGAGTGGAATGCCCTTCATCGTGCTGAAGGGGCGTTAGCCGCCGCCGCTGTTTGTCTTATGAGTGGACATCACGATTGTCCAACTTTTATTGCCGTTAACGCAGATAAACTGGAAAACTGCCTGACAACGCTGACGCTGAGCATCCAGTGTTTGCAATCTTATCCAACGCTGGAACACGTCTGAATCAGGGGGAGGGCGCTCCCCCTTTTCGTTAAGATTATGTAAATGTAGCGGGATAATTCCCCCTGCTGGCTACGCTTTATGCAGAGCCATTCAGGAGGTGTTATGCGTCAACTCTTTCTCTGTGCTATCCCACTTGCGCTATTTTCCTCTTATGCCGCCGCGGTAAAGGTGGAGGTGCTGCAAACCAAACTTGATCACCCGTGGTCGCTGGCTTTTTTACCCGATAATCGCGGTATGTTAATTACGCTCAAAGGCGGCCAGCTTCGACTCTGGCAGCCTGATAAGGGACTTTCCGACCCGCTGACCGGCGTACCTAAAGTCTGGGCGAATGGTCAGGGAGGATTGTTGGATGTGGTGTTAGCGCCTGACTTTGAACGATCCCGGCGAGTGTGGCTCAGCTTCGCTGAAGCCGACAGTGAGGGTAAAGCCGGCACGGCGGTGGGTTACGGACGACTGAGCGACGATCTCAAACACCTGCAAGCGTTCCAGACCGTTTTTCGCCAACAGCCGAAGCTCTCAACCGGAAACCATTTTGGCGGGCGCATGGTGTTTGATGGTCATGGCTATCTGTTTATCGGCCTGGGTGAGAATAACCAACGTGCAACCGCCCAGGATCTAAATAAATTGCAGGGCAAGGTGGTACGTCTGACCGACGAGGGCAAAACGCCGCCGGATAATCCGTTTGTGAATCAGTCGGGGGCGCGGGCAGAAATTTGGTCGTATGGCATCCGTAATCCACAAGGTATGGCAATGAATCCGTGGAGCGATGCGCTGTGGCTCAATGAGCATGGTCCGCGTGGAGGCGATGAAATCAATATCCCCGCAAGAGGCAAAAACTACGGTTGGCCGATCGCAACCTGGGGGATTAACTATAGCGGTCTCAAAATTCCCGAAGCCAAGGGGCAAATTGTTGCGGGTACAGAACAGCCTATCTTTTACTGGGAAAAGTCACCGGCAGTTAGCGGAATGGCTTTTTACAATAGCGATACCTTCCCGCAGTGGCGGCAGAAGCTGTTTATCGGCGCGTTGAAAGATAAAGAGGTGATCGTGCTGAGCGTCAAAGGGAATACGGTCACCGAAGAGGGGCGCCTGTTGCAGGAAAGGGGACAGCGGATCCGCGATGTGCGCGTCGGACCAGACGGCTATTTGTATGTGTTAACCGACGAGTCCGACGGGGAATTACTGAAGGTGAGTCCCTGAGCTGATTAACTGACCGGGATCATCACCACTTTTTGAAATGCCGGTCGTTCCGTCAGTTGCTGATACCAGCGTTCCAGGTGTGGACGCGGGGTCCATGTCAAACCAACGTTGAACAGGTTATAGACAAATGGCGCAATGGCGATATCCGCCGTGCCAAATTCCGCCCCGGAGAACCACGGCTGGTCCGCCAGCGCGTTATCCAGAATAGCAAACAGGTTATCGCAAACCTGAATACTTGCCTCAATGGCTGCCATGTCGCGTTGATCGGCTGGCGTTCTGACCAGACCAAATAAGATAACCCGGTGCGTAGGACTCAGCGTCTGGTTCGCCCAATCCATCCATTTTTCGCCGACGGCACGCGCGGCAGGCGCCTCAACCCACAAACGCTTTTGCCCGTACTGCGCCGCCAGATAACGGACAATGGTATTGGATTCCCACAGGACAACGTCTGTTTCATCATCGCGTAGCAGTGGGACCAACCCGTTCGGGTTCATCGCCAGATAGTCGGCATCGCGGTTACCGCCATGCTGCCCGCCTGCCAGAATTTGGTTATACGGCAGTTCCAGTTCTTCGAGCGTCCACAATACTTTTTTTACGTTGGTCGAGTTATTGCGACCCCACAGTGTAATCATAGTAACCCCGCAAATTAATTGAGCAGCTTCATGGCTGCAGATACCCTCTGACTCGCTCACATGGTGGGGTAAACCTAATATTTACGCAACAACGTCTAAAAAAATCGTGCCAGGGGCAGCGCTGCGCGGTGTTATTGCATAAACTTTAAAAACTTTACCAACTTACGGTTTATTTAAGCTCGTTAGTGCGTTATTACTCACCGCACTTATTTTACACGTCATCCATCAGACTTTTTCTGCAATGGGTTGGCCGAGATTGTCTGGCCAGTTTTGTGTAAACACGGTGTGGTATGACGTGGTTTTTTAGAATGGATACTCGGGTGGCATTTATGACGCAATACTTCTCTTCACTTCGCAGCTTTGCTGCTGGTTCTGCACTCTTAATCCTTTTGGCACCGACCGTACAGGCGGCGGAGCAACCCACGGCTCCTCCGAGCGTGGACGCGCGTGCATGGATCCTGATGGATTACGCCAGCGGCAAGGTGCTGGCGGAAGGTAATGCTGATGAGAAACTGGATCCTGCCAGTCTGACCAAGATCATGACCAGCTATGTGGTCGGTCAGGCGCTGAAGGCCGGAAAAATTAACCTCAACGACATGGTCACCGTGGGCAAAGATGCCTGGGCGACCGGTAATCCGGCCCTGCGCGGTTCGTCGGTTATGTTCCTCAAACCTGGCGATCAGGTTGCGGTATCCGATCTGAACAAAGGCGTTATCATTCAGTCTGGTAATGATGCCTGTATTGCACTCGCTGATTACGTTGCCGGGAGTCAGGAGTCCTTCATCGGTCTGATGAACGGTTACGCGAAAAAACTGGGACTGACCAATACCACGTTCCAGACGGTGCATGGCCTGGATGCGGCAGGGCAGTTCAGTACCGCGCGTGATATGGCGTTGCTCGGCAAGGCGTTAATCCACGATGTGCCCGAAGAGTACGCTATCCACAAAGAGAAAGAGTTTACCTTTAATAAAATTCGCCAGCCCAACCGCAACCGTCTGTTGTGGAGCACCAATCTGAACGTGGACGGAATGAAAACCGGTACCACGGCGGGTGCAGGTTACAACCTCGTAGCTTCTGCGACCCAGGGCGATATGCGCCTGATCTCCGTCGTGCTGGGGGCGAAAACCGACCGTATCCGTTTTAATGAATCAGAAAAACTGCTGACCTGGGGCTTCCGCTTCTTTGAAACCGTTACGCCGATTAAACCGGATGCCACCTTCGTGACTCAGCGCGTCTGGTTTGGCGATAAGAGCGAAGTCAATTTGGGGGCTGGGGAAGCGGGTTCGGTAACTATCCCGCGCGGTCAGCTTAAGAACCTGAAAGCCAGCTTTACGCTAACCGAGCCACAGTTAACCGCGCCGCTGAAAAAGGGGCAGGTTGTGGGGACTATCGACTTCCAGTTGAACGGTAAATCTATCGAGCAACGTCCGTTGATGGTGATGGAAGCAGTGGAAGAGGGTGGTTTCTTTAGCCGGATGTGGGATTTTGTGATGATGAAGTTCCACCAGTGGTTTGGCGGCTGGTTCTCTTAATCTAATCGATTGCCGGATGGCGCTAACATCGCTGTCCGGCAGTATCAGCTAGTACAACAGCTTTATGCGTTGCGCCTTGGCGTATTCCACAAACTCATCGTCGGGGCGGCTGTCACTGATGATGGTATCAAAACGTTTTAATTCCCCCATCCTCGCAGGACGTACCTTCCCAAACTTGCTGTGGTCGACCACCAGAACGTGATGCTGCGCCATCGACATTGCCCAGTGTTTCACCGCTAATTCTTCCAGATTAAAGCAGGTCGCGCCTTTCTCAATGTGCACGCCTGCCGCGGAATAAAAGGCGATATCCGGGCACAGATTATTCAGTGTTTCCTGAAAATCGAGCGGTTTGAAGATGGCGTTACTGGCATGAAATTCCCCGCCACATAGAATGACGCGACACTGCGGTTTTTCCTGCAATACCAGAAACGTATTTAGCGAGTAGCAGATTGCGGTGAAAGGCAGTTCATTGTCGATAGCCTCAATAATCCACGGCGTGGTCGTGCCGCAGTCGAAAAAGATGGTCTGATGCGCCTGCACGAGGCTTGCCGCCTGCTGTGCGGCACGGCGCTTTTCATCAACCAGACGGGATTTTTGATCGCTGATTAAATAGTGGTTGGCGCTGCGGGGCTCCAGAACAATATAGCCCCCGAGTAAGACGACAGGCGCATTGTTATTATTCAGGTCGCGACGAATGGTCATCTCAGATACGCCCAGCAGCGTCGCGGCTTCTTTGAGGTGTAATTTATCGCTGCGTTTCAGCGCCTGTAGCAACTGACCAATACGCTCGTCGCGTCGAGTTTCCATAGTTCCCCTGGAGAGTAGTATAAGTGCTCGTATTGCGCCTAATACTACTCTTTTTACCGTGGGTTAGTCACGCACCCAGCCTTTACGGATGGGCAGAGCGAAACAGGTGCGATAGCAGGTCTGCAAGCCGAAGTAAAGGGGCGCGCCGAACCGTTGCCAGATCATCTGGGCGCTCAGGCAGCCGATCAGCCCAGCCAGGAATCCGCCCAGCATATCCAGCGGCCAGTGTACGCCAAGGTATACGCGCGACCAGGCAATCGCCACGGCGACAACCATCAGCAGCGCGCCAGTCCACAGGCGATGCCAGAACAGGAAAGCCAGAGCAAAAGTAAAGATAACCGTGCCGTGATCGCTCGGGAAAGAGTCATCCGCCGCATGGTGGAGGAAGTTGTACCCGATGTGGTTAACGAACGGACGATCGTGGGGGAACAGATGCCCCATCAGCCATGAAATAGTCAGGCCAACTGCCAGCGCTATCGCCATTTTTATGACCAACTGGCGCTGGAGAGTAACCTGAGCGCGCGGTCCCCAAAGCCAGAGAATAACCGCTAACAGCGGGACAATGCTGATTAAATCTTTGGCAATAAATATGGCCAGCGAAATAGCCCATTGCGCAGAATCCGGCGTTGCGTTGATCAGGTAAAACAGCGAATTATTAAGATTTTCTAGCATAACGTCCAGACTCAGTGTACTCGTTAAAAGGCCCATAGGGGGAGAGCATAAAATTGCTGTTACAGGATAAAAAGCGGTCTTGTCTTATTTGTCTGCTAAATGACTATTTTTAAGACAATTAATGAGACTTAATGAGCATGATAGCGGCCTCAACTTAAATTAACCTTAAAGCAAAATGTTCTTGAGCAAATGAATGTAAAAATGTGCGCATTTTGCTTTCAAATCACATAATTCACTATCACCGGTACGGCGCATTTATTACACTTTGCGCGTTTTTTCATTTGCTAAGAGACTGCATGCAAAACCGTTTATCTTCAGGCGCCCGGTTGGGGCGTCAGGCATTACTTTTCCCTCTCTGTCTGGTGCTTTACGAATTCTCTACTTATATCGGTAACGATATGATCCAGCCCGGAATGTTGGCGGTGGTGGAGCAATATCAGGCCGGATTAGACTGGGTACCCACTTCCATGACTGCCTATCTGGCGGGTGGCATGTTTTTACAGTGGCTGTTAGGGCCACTGTCGGATCGTATTGGTCGTCGCCCGGTGATGTTAACCGGCGTACTCTGGTTCATTGTGACCTGCCTTGCGACTCTGCTGGCACAGAATATTGAGCAATTTACCTTTCTGCGTTTCTTGCAGGGGATAAGCCTGTGCTTTATTGGCGCGGTGGGTTACGCCGCAATTCAGGAATCCTTTGAGGAAGCGGTGTGTATAAAAATTACCGCGCTGATGGCAAACGTGGCGCTGATTGCGCCGCTGCTGGGACCGCTAGTTGGCGCGGCCTGGGTACATGTTCTGCCGTGGGAAGGGATGTTTATCCTGTTTGCTGCTCTTGCAGCTATCTCCTTCTTTGGCCTGCAACGCGCGATGCCGGAAACGGCGACCCGGCTGGGTGAAAAGCTGTCCATTAAAGATCTGGGTAAAGATTATAAGCTGGTGCTAAAAAATGGGCGTTTTGTTGCCGGCGCGCTGGCGTTGGGTTTTGTCAGCCTGCCGTTACTGGCGTGGATTGCCCAGTCGCCGATTATTATCATCAGCGGTGAACATCTCAGCAGTTACGAATATGGCCTGTTGCAGGTGCCGATTTTTGGGGCGCTGATTGCCGGTAATCTGGTGCTGGCGCGTCTGACTTCGCGCAAGACCGTGCGTTCGCTGATTATCATGGGTGGCTGGCCTATCGCCGTCGGACTGGTGATTGCCGCGGCGGCCACGGTAGTGTCATCCCATGCGTATTTGTGGATGACGGCGGGTTTGAGTATCTATGCGTTTGGCATTGGCGTGGCGAATGCAGGGCTGGTCCGCCTGACGTTGTTTGCCAGTGAAATGAGTAAGGGGACGGTTTCTGCCGCTATGGGCATGTTGCAGATGCTGATTTTTACCGTCGGTATTGAGTTGAGCAAACATGCTTATCTGCTGGGAGGAAACGGCTTGTTCAGCCTGTTTAATCTGGCAAGCGGCGTACTGTGGCTGATATTGATGGTTATCTTCCTGAAAGATAAACGGGTAGGGAATTCCCGGGAAGGCTAAAGCCCGGTTGCCCGGGCTTCGCAAAACTTAGTGGTGATCGTCAATCTGATGTTCGATGATCATCCCTTCACCTACGCTGGCAACATGTCGTGCATAAGGGTGCGCGCGATAGACAGGGGCCGGGGCGGGTGTTGGAGCAACATACACTGTTTGTGGCGCGGTCGTCACGTTGACCGCCTGCGGAACGCTGACGGAAGAGGGCACGACCACCACTTTATAACCGCTTGGTACATCCACGGTAACGCTTTGCGCAAATGAAGTCCCCGCAAAACCCAGCAACAATGTTGCTATCAGTACACTTTTCTTCATGATCCGCTCGCCTGAAGTAATCACTGGAGGTAATAATCCAGTGGGGTTAATTTGAGGCGGATTATGAATAGATCATATCATCATTTTGTTGCCGTCTGTGCTGAGGCGTTAATGCGTAAACGGCGCTTCGTTTTTTAATACGCGGTCGATAACATCCAGCACACCCTCTTCGTTGTTCGATCCCGCGCGATATTTTGCCGCCTGGACAACCGGTTCGTGAGCGTTGGCCATTGCGAAACTAAATCCCGCCTGACGCAGCATCTCAATATCATTTCCGCCATCGCCAAACACAACAACCTCGTCGTCGCTAATATTCCAGCGTTGTTGCAGCAGGCGCAGACCATTTGCCTTATGCACACCTGGAATAATTAAATCGATGCTGCCGTAGCCGGTATGCACCGGTACCATGATATCGCCAATTGCCTCATGGAGATCGGCCTGCACCTGCGGGATACGGTCGTCTGAAATATTCAGCCCGAATTTGAAAAAAACGTCGTTGAGATTGTCAAAATTATCTACAAATTCAAGACGATGATAGTACATGGCGGAAACGGATTTATGCTCATCGCTGTATTTTTTGAGCGTATAGGCGCTGTTTTTACCGCAGGCGATAATGTCGATGTCCGTACGGGTCAACAGATGATCCACGATGGCCTTGAAATCGTCTTTTGCCAGTTCACCGTTAAAAATATCTTTCCCTTCACTGACTACCCAACCGCCGTTTTCAGCGACAAATGAGATTTCATTGGCCAGTTCAGGGAAAAAGGAGATGAGCTGGTAATACTGGTTGCCGCTGGCGACGACAAAGCGGATCCCTTGTTCTTTCATTTGACGGTATTGCGCCATAAACCGCTCACGGTTATAGGTTTTTTGGTCGCTTAAAAATGTGCCATCCATGTCGACCGCAATTAATTTGATGCTCATTAGCTGTTCTCCATCACAGGGGTATTTTTGAGATCCGGTTTCGCCACCGCTTTCGCGACAATGGCGGCGATAAGCACCAGCGCCAGCACCACCAGCATAGCGCTGCGCAGGCCGTAATGTTCACCCAGATAGCCCAGCAGCGGCGGCCCTACCAGGAATGCCAGGTAGCCGGTGGTCGCTACAACGCTGACGCGGGTTGGCGCATCGGGACCGGTGTCGCTGGCTGCTGAAATGGTCAGCGGGAAGCCGAGCGATGCACCAAGCCCCCACAGAATAACGGAAACACCCGCTACCCATGTGCTATCGACAAAAATAATCAGACTGATGCCAAGCGCCCCCATCAACGCGCTGGCACGCACCACCGCGACGCGACTGTAGCGGTCGATAAACCAGCCGCCGGTGAATCGACCCACGGTCATACCCAGCGTAAATCCAGCATAAATCAGCGAGCCTGATGTCGGGCTAAATCCGTGGCCATCCACCATCAACAGCGGCAGCCAGTCGTTGGCCGAACCTTCAGCAAACGCCATCGCCAGCACCACGACGCCAATCAGCAGCAACTGAATGTCGCGATAGAAAGGCACGCCTTTTTCGCTGGAGTGAGCGCCGTCAGAGGCATTCTTACCCGTGCCGTCTGGAATGGCCTTGATGGCGATAAAGATAGGAGTGATTGCCACCATTGCCGCCAATAAAATATGTACGGTCGCAGGCACGCTGAAGGCGGTAAGCATCATCCCGACCCCGGCTCCCGCCAGCGTTCCCAGACTGTAAAAACCATGCATCATCGGCAGCACGGTCTTGTTCATTTCGCGCTCAACTGCCGCGCCTTCGACGTTGATGGCGACTTCCGCTGCGCCAAAGCTGGCGCCAAACACGCCCAGGCCAAACGCGAAAAGCCATGCGGAATGCAACCATAGCGCCGCGCTGAGGATAACCATCCCGAGGACTGCACTGGACATGGTGGTGCGGATCACTTTACGCGTGCCAAATCGTTTCACCAGCCAGGCCGAACAAAGAATGCCACTCATCGAACCAATAGAGAGTCCAAACAATACCGCGCCCATTTCGGCGGTGGAGATGGAGAGGATATCTCGGATGGCAGGAGTACGCGTTGCCCAGGAAGCCATTAGTAATCCGGGTAAAAAGAAAAACGTGAAAAGCGCCCAGGTGCGACGTCTTAAGGCTTTGCGTGGTGAGGTGCCTGTCATGAATTCGAGCCAAAGAAAAGAGGGAAGAAGACAACATTAGCAAGACTGTGTACATTTGTACACAAACGCAAGGTGAGGAAATGCAGTGCGACGCGCGAACGATCCGCTACGGCGGGAAAAGATAGTTCAGGCCACCCTTGATGCGGTAATCGCCTACGGTGTCCATGGGGTTACGCACCGAAAAATCGCCATGATTGCCGGGGTACCGCTGGGTTCAATGACCTATTACTTTTCGGGAATAGATGAGCTTTTAATGGAGGCGTTCGGGCGCTTTACTGACACGATGTCTCAGCAGTATCAGGCTTTTTTTGCCGACGTTGCGGATGCGCAGGCAGCCTGCCATGCCATTACCGAGATGATTTACAGCTCCCAGGTTACAACGCCCGATAATATGGAACTCATGTACCAGTTGTATGCTTTCGCCAGTCGCAAACCGACGTTGAAAATGGTGATGCAAAACTGGATGTTACGCAGTCAACAAACGCTGGAACAGTGGTTTGAACCGGTAACTGCGCGGGCGCTGGATGCATTTCTCGAAGGAATGACGCTGCATTTTGTTACCGACAAAAAACCGCTGTCGCGGGAAGATATTCTGATGATGGTGGAGCGTATTGCCGGATTGCCGCAGAGATAAAATCATCAAAATGGTTTGTCGAGGCGGGTAATGGCCTGACGTAAAAAATCAACGACTTTCACCGCCTCTGTAGTCAACGGTCGGGCGGCTTTTTTTACCGTCCCGACATCCATATAAGTAATAAAATCATCAATCGTTCTGTGCATGACGCGCAGACCATCCAGTGACCACGGGCGATACACCAGGTCGGATAAAATAGTTATTCCCCTGCCTTTTGCAACCAGGCTTCTTATTGCTTCAAAAGAGTTGCTGCGAAAACTGATATTGGGCGTATAGCCACGCTGCTGCCAGTAATCGATGATTACGTCAGGGTACTTATCGGTTTCCAGCAGTAAAAATGGTAGCTTCTCGACGTCTGTTAAACGGATTGATGCTTGGCTCTGTAGCGGATGCCCAATAGACGTCCACAGGCGGCGCTGTGAACGAATAAATGTTTCGATCTCCAGGTCGTTATCATGGCTGATATTTGAGGTCAGAAGCAGGCAAAAATCGACCTTTTTTTCCCGGAGCGCCTGTACCAGTTCCGGTGCAGTAGCTTCATGAAACACGATCTCCAGCAAAGGGAAACGTCGTTCAATATCGTTGAGTATATCCGGGATAAGATAGGCAGAGAGCGTTTCGGCAATGCCTATGCGCACCGTGCCGGTGAGAATTTCACTCCTGTCATGCAGGGCGTCAATAGCCGAGTGGCTGCTGTTGATGATGTTGCAGGCATGTGCCAGAAAGCGCTCGCCCTCGGCGGTGAGCTTCACCCCTTTGGGGTAACGTACAAAGAGCTGCACGTCTAATGCTTCTTCCAGATTCCGCATGGCAATGGTCATTGATGACTGAGAAATATGACAGCGCGCAGCAGCTTTGGAAATTTGTAATGTTTCAGCAAGCGCGATGTAAAACTCAAGTTGCCTTAGCGTGAATTTCATAGTTTTAATCTATGCAGATGGATAAAAACGTTATATTAGCATTCATTCTCACGCCGCCGTAGCCTTGTGGTCATACCGTATAACTGACAATAAGGCGCAAATATGCCCTATCTTTTACTCAGTCTGGCTGCCTGTTTTTGGGGTGGGAATTATGTGGTTGGTCATCTATTAGTCGCTGAAGTTGATCCCATTGTTTTATCAGCGGCACGCTGGATATTTACCGCGTTATTATTGATGGCGCTCTATTTTCGTCAGGTCGCAGAGCAATGGCCGGTGATGAAAACATCCTTGGGTACCATCGTGTTCCTCGCGTTATGTGGTCAGGTTCTTTTCCCCTTAACGTTGTATATCGGCCTGCAATATACAACCTCGCTCAATGCGGCGATTTATATGTCCACGACTCCGGCGCTCGTTCTGTTAATCAATAAGTTCTTTTTTAAAGAGCGGATTTCTGCGCGAAATATAGCAGGTGTGATCCTGAGCACTGTTGGCGTTATCTGGCTGGTATCGCAGGGAGATATGATGCATGCGCGGGTGTTTGCACACCTGAATCAGGGCGATGTCTGGACCATGGGGTCGGCGTTAAGTTGGGCCGTCTATTGTGCCTTTTTGCGCATTAAACCGCGTGAGGTGAAGGGAAACGCCTTTGTCGCCGTGAGCGCGCTGCTCGGTGCGATGGTGCTTATTCCGGTACTGGCTGTGGAGCTGATGCGCAATGGTATGCCGGGCTGGGATAGTTATGCCAATACAGGCGTTATTACTGGGCTGGCATACCTTGTCATTTTTCCTTCCTGGCTGTCATATCTGTTATGGAACAAAGGGATTAGCGCTATTGGCGCAACCCGCGGAGAGATCTATTCACACTTGATCCCACTGAGTGGCGGATTATTTAGCGTGATGTTTTTGCACGTCACCCTGCATTCATATCATCTGGTGAGCGCGTTGGTTATTGTTTGCGGTATAGCATTGTGTTCCCGCCCGAGCGCAAAAAAAGACTCGCAGCAGCGCACGGCGTGAAAAGCGGATAAATTAGCTTACGGTTGCGCCCCCGGTAATATTTACCACCGTGGCGGTCATTGCTCCGGCATGGTCTGAAGCCAGAAAGGTTGTAACTTCAGCGATTTGTGCCAGCGTAGGCAGGCGTCCGATCATGGTGCCTTGTGCTGCACCGCTTAACCATTGTTCGACGGTTAAACCCATTGACTGCGCTTTCGCGGTGAAAATCTCCCCGGTATAGGAACCGGCTGCTACCGCGTCTACAATGGCATGCGAGCGCACGCCGACGACACGAATGTTTATGGGGCCCGTCTCGCTGGCAAGCGCTTTAATAAACGCTTCTGTTCCTGCACAACCGACGATGTGGCCGAGATGCCCAGGCATCGCCATCGGGGCTGCGGGAGCAACGATGGTGAGAATGACGCCAGCTCGATTGCCGCCCATGTGCGGCGTTACGGCTTTTGCGATATTGAACTGCGCCGCAAGGAAAGGGGTGATCCCACTCATAAACTCAGAGAGGGATAATGCGTCGATGCGCTTGCCCTGTTCATGCATAAAGCCGGTCGCGTTAACCACCACATCAATTCCACCGATTTGCTGTACCAGGCGGGTAACTTGTGTTGAGGTGTCGTGCTCGTCGAGCACATCGGTGATAAACGTATCGACGGTACCCCCCGCCATTCGCAGGCGACTGGCCGCCCAATCAAGCTTTTCCTGACAGCGAGCGCCCAGGTATACATGAGCACCTTCGCGCGCCATCGCCTGTGCAACCGCGCTACCAATAGCGCCGCTGCCGCCGAAGATCACCGCAACCTTTCCAGTAAGCAACATAGTAAACTCCCGTCACCTTTAAGCACCGATTAAAAGTATGTGCCATAACCGGTGTGCTGCAAATTTGGGGAGGAATTATGGGGAGAAGGGGGGATAGCAAATTTCAGGCAACAAAAAACCCATCAACCTTGAACCAAAACGGCGGGGTTGATGGGCTCCACAAATTGGGGACATCAAAGAAAAGCAGTGGCAATAGTTATGACTGACACCTTGAAGAAAAGTTCTGCTGAACTGCAAAAAATTTTCGTTTAAGGGTGATTTTCAGTGCTAACCAAGGCCTGGCCAGACAATGACGATGAGTGTCCCCGCCAATGTCAGCAGAACGTTGGCAATGGCGTAGGTGCCAGCATAGCCTAATGCCGGGATGTTGCTGCGGGCCGTGTCGCTGATGATTTCCATTGCCGGAGCGCAGGTACGCGCGCCCATCATGGCGCCAAACAGCAGGGCGCGGTTCATGCGCAATACGTAAGCGCCAAACAAGAAACAAATAACAACCGGAACCAGGCTCACAACCAATCCGGCAATCAGCATTTGACCACCAACGGCGCCAAGGCCATTGCCAATGCCGCTACCTGCGCTCAAACCGACGCCTGCCATGAATACCATCAGACCAAACTCTTTCACCATGTTCAGCGCGCCCTGCGGAATATAGCCAAACGTTGGATGGTTGGCACGCAGGAAGCCGAGCATAATCCCGGCGAACAGTAATCCAGCCGCATTCCCAATACCGAAGCTGAAATTACTGAACTGGAAAGTGATCATCCCAATCATCAGACCAATGATAAAGAAGGCGCAGAAGGCCAGCAGATCGGTCACCTGACTGTGAATGGAAATGAAGCCGATACGATCTGCGATCGTTTTAACGCGACGAGCATCGCCGCTAACCTGCAACACGTCACCTTTATTGAGCACAACGTTGTCATCGATAGGCATTTCGATCTGGCTGCGGATCACGCGGTTGAGGAAACAGCCGTGGTCGGTCAGCTTCAACTGGGCCAGGCGACGGCCAACGGCATTGTGGTTTTTCACCACAATCTCTTCAGTGACGATACGCATATCGAGCAGATCGCGATCGAACACTTCTTTGCCGTTACGGAAACTGGGATCGAGGCGGGCATGCGCGTCTGGATAACCAACTAAGGCTATTTCGTCGCCCATTTGCAGCACTGCGTCACCGTCCGGGTTGGCCAGGATGCCGTTGCGGCGGATGCGTTCAATGTAGCAGCCGGTCTGACGATAAATACCCAGTTCGCGCAGATTCTTACCATCAGCCCATGCCACCAGCTCCGGGCCCACGCGGTAGGCGCGGATCACCGGCAGATAAACCTTACGGTTGGCGTCAGTGTCCAGACCACGCTCACGCGCAATTTGTTGGGCGCTGGTTTGCAGGTCCTGATGTTGAAGTTTTGGCAGGTAGCGCGCACCGACAATCAGACTGACCAGTCCAATCAAATAGGTGAGGGCGTACCCCAGACTCAGGTTATCGAGGGCGGTGGAAAGCTGTGAGCCTGCCATTCCGGAATGGCGCAAGGTATCGCCTGCGCCGACCAGCACCGGCGTGGAGGTCATCGAACCGGCCAGCATACCCGCCGTCAGGCCGATGTCCCAGCCAAATAGCTTACCCAGCCCCAGGGCGATCAGCATTGCGCTACCGACCATCACCAGAGCAAGCATTAGATAATTTTTCCCATCGCGAAAAAAAATCGAAAAAAAGTTGGGGCCGGCTTCGACGCCGACACAAAAAATAAACAGCATAAAGCCGAGATTTAATGCGTCGGTGTTAATACTAAAGTGCTGCTGACCTAATAATAGGGACACCACTAAAACGCCAATGGAATTACCGAGTTGGACTGAACCCAGGCGTAATTTACCCAGGCAGAGGCCCAGAGCCAGGACCACAAATAATAACAGGATGTAATTCCCATTTAACAAATCTGCGACGTTTATATTCACTGAGGCTAACTTCTTGTTTACTAGTAAGCTATTGAAAGAAATGGCAATTTACGCTAATGTTTTTGCCAGAAATTAAGGGGCGACAGCACCGCACACAGCCCCGATTAATGCAGCATAACAATATATGCGGATAGTTTAATCTCATTACGTATCAACGGCTATAAGAATCGTGTGGGTGTGTTTTTGGCATGGAATGCCGAGTTACTTTATCTGACTGGACGCCTGCGGGCGAAAAGAGTGTTCGATAGAGAATGTGTCAGGAGGAACGATTGAAACATAAGCAAAGTTGGGCGGGGGCGATCTGCTGCTTTGTGCTCTTTATTGTGGTGTGCCTTTCATTGACGCTAAACGTGAAAGGGGCATTCAGAGCGGCAGGGCATCCTGAGGTCGGGTTGTTGTTTTTTATCTTGCCTGGTGCTGCAGCAAGCTTTTTCTCCCACCGTCGGGAGGTGCTCAGACCTCTTCTGGGTGCAATGTTGGCGGCGCCATGCTGTCTGTTGCTAATGCGGTTCGTTTTTATGCCGACGCGTTCATTGTGGCAAGAACTGGCGTGGTTATTCAGTGCGGTGTTTTGGTGCGCGCTTGGCGCATTGTGTTTTTTGTTTATCAGTAGCTTGTTCAATCAGCATCAACGACGGAAAAAGAACTGATCACGCCCTCCAGCGGAGGGCGTAGAAACAGCTATCAGGCGAACAGATTCATATTCTCTTTTGCCCACGCCTCAAAATCCGTGCAGCCGCCGATGTGTTTTTGATCAACAAAAATCTGCGGAACGGTTTCAACCGGCTTACCTACCGTCTTTTCCAGATCGGCTTTCGTAATACCTTCGGCATGGATGTCAATGTAGCGGAAGTTAAAATCGTCATGCTCATTGCTTAATTTTTCTGCTAATTCTTTTGCGCGCACGCAATACGGGCACCCTGGGCGACCAAAAATAACGGCAAACATCTCTCTCTCCTCGAACTTATCAGGCCGGATGGCGAATACTTATTATGATGCCGCGATTTGTGACGGATGGAAAGCAGGTTCGGCCTGTTGCTTTGATATCCTCAAGCTATAACTGTTAAACACGACATGGCGGAACGTTTTATAATAAAAGCCATTTCGCCGGGAGGCCGCTTATGCGCACCATTGGTGCAGTACCCAAGAGCGTATTGATGCTGGAAATAATGGGGATGGTTTTGTTATCGCTGGCGCTGCTGTCGCTTAATGATTACCTCACCTTACCCGCGCCGCTTAGCAGCCCGTTAGCCTGCGTGGTGATGATATTTCTGGGCGTACTGCTGATGCTACCTGCCGCGGTGATATTGATGTGGCGCATTGCTCAACTGCTGGCGCCGCAGCTCCTGTCGCGCGCTTCCGACGATTCTTCCCATTCAGACAGAGAAAAAAGAGATGACGCCAACCATTGATTTAATCCGCAGCCACCGTTCCATTCGCCATTTTACCGATGAAGCTATTTCTGACGCACAGCGAGAGGCAATCATTGCCGCCGCTCAGGGCACCTCAAGCTCCAGTTTTTTACAGTGCACAACGATTGTTCGGATAACCGATAAAACTCTGCGTGAATCGCTGGCTACCTTATCTGGCGGTCAAAAGCACGTGGCGCAGGCCGCTGAATTCTGGGTGTTTTGCGCTGACTTTAACCGTCATTTGCAGATTTGCCCTGACGCGCAGTTGGGGCTGGCAGAACAACTGCTGCTGGGTGTGGTTGATACGGCGATGATGGCGCAAAATGCGCTGACGGCGGCAGAATCGCTGGGACTTGGCGGTGTGTATATTGGTGGGTTGCGTAACAATATTGAGTCGGTCACGGAATTATTGAAACTGCCGCAGCATGTTCTGCCGCTGTTTGGTTTGTGCCTTGGCTGGCCTGCGGATAACCCGGATATCAAGCCGCGCCTGCCTGCGTCGCTGGTTGTGCATGAAAACCAGTATCAGCCGCTCAATACAGACGTTTTGTCGCAGTATGACGAACAGCTTGCGCAGTACTATCTGACCCGCGGCAGCAATACGCGTCGTGACACCTGGAGCGATCACATTCGTCGAACCATCATTAAAGAAAGTCGTCCCTTTATCTTGGAATATTTGCATAAACAGGGATGGGCCACGCGCTAAAGATTTCAACCCAGTGTATGATACGCCTGCTTTTACCAGGTCATTGAGAGGTGCAGGGTGAAAATTGCCATTTTGTCCCGGGACGGAACGCTCTATTCTTGTAAGCGCCTGCGTGAAGCGGCGATGCAGCGCGGTCACCTGGTTGAAATTATCGATCCGCTTTCTTGCTATATGAACATCAGCCCGGCGGCGTCATCTATTCATTACAAGGGCCGCCAGCTTCCCCATTTTGACGCGGTGATCCCACGGATTGGTTCAGCGATTACCTTTTATGGTACGGCGGCGCTGCGTCAGTTTGAAATGTTGGGTAGCTATCCGTTAAATGAATCGGTAGCGATTACGCGCGCGCGCGATAAGCTGCGTTCGCTGCAGTTGCTGGCGCGTCAGGGGATTGATTTACCCATCACCGGGATTGCTCACTCCCCGGACGATACCAGCGACATGATTGATATGGTTGGCGGCGCGCCGCTGGTGGTGAAACTGGTTGAAGGCACACAGGGGATCGGCGTGGTGCTGGCGGAAACACGGCAGGCCGCGGAAAGTGTCGTGGATGCGTTTCGTGGGCTGAATGCTCATATTCTGGTTCAGGAATATATCAAAGAAGCGCAAGGGCGGGATATTCGCTGTTTCGTGGTGGGTGACGAGGTGGTGGCTGCCATTGAACGCCGTGCGAAAGAGGGCGATTTTCGTTCTAATCTCCATCGCGGCGGGGTTGCTACGATTGCGAATATCACGCCGCGCGAAAGAAAAATTGCGCTCAAAGCCGCTCAGACCATGGGGCTGGATGTTGCTGGTGTTGATATTCTGCGTGCAGAACGTGGGCCGTTGGTCATGGAGGTTAACGCTTCTCCGGGTCTGGAAGGGGTCGAGAAAACCACCGGGATAGACATTGCCGGCAAGATGATCCAGTGGATCGAGCGCCATGCTACGCCTGAATTTTGTCTTAAAATCGGCGGCTAAACACAATATCGATTGCGATCGTGGTATGACACGCTCTTTTTGCGTAAGCTGTGCCGGTATTTTTTTCATCATTAGAGGTCGCACATTATTATGACATCACTGGTCGTTCCCACTCTGGATACGTTGCGTCAATGGCTCGACGACCTGGGCATGAGTTTTTTTGAATGCGATACCTGTCAGGCGCTGCATTTACCTCATATGCAGAACTTTGACGGCATCTTTGATGCAAAAGTTGATTTGGTGGATAACGTCATCCTGTTTTCTGCGATGGCGGAAGTCAGACCTTCCGCACTGCTGCCGCTGGCCGCCGATTTGTCCGCGATTAATGCCAGTTCACTGACGGTAAAAGCATTTCTGGATATGCAGGATGATAATCTGCCAAAGCTGGTGGTTTGCCAGTCTTTATCCGTTACGCCGGGCGTAACGTTTGAGCAGTTTGAATGTTTTGTTCGCCAGAGCGAAGAGCAGATATCGATGGTGATCCTCGAAGCTGGGGCGCATCAGCTGTTATTTAACGCTGAAGAAGATACGCAAAACAGCAACGCTGAAGTCCATTTCCTCCATTAATTCCCCCTGAATCTGGACGCATTTTGCGCAGCCGCTACTAGAGCGGTTGCGTACGGCCTGTTTTTATTCTGTGTTTAACCTTTTATTAAAGAATTATTCACTTCCATTCTGCTCCTTCTGCTTTATGTCATAGACAATTCCTGCATAAAAAATTGATAAAAGACGTTTTTTAATCTGGGCTATATCCACAAAACCTGGCTAAAGTTATTCTTGCGAAGCATATAGACGTCAATTTTCTAACTGCCCCGTATGACCTGAGCTGTGGCTACAATACGTGGTGAATGAGTGGGCGCATATCTGCGGGCGATAGCGGCATCGGGAGAGGTCTCTCTTTTCATTGATGCCGCATGAAAGAATATGCACGTTTCTTGCATATCATTAGAGTGTGACATTTTTGTTCGTTTGTTAACGAACTTTCAGAAGGAAAGAGATTATGACCGCCTTAAATAAAAAATGGTTATCAGGCCTGGTTGTGGGTGCTCTGATGTCCATCTCTGCCGGCACGCTCGCTGCTGAACAAAAAACGCTGCATATTTATAACTGGTCTGATTATATTGCTCCGGATACGGTGGCTAACTTTGAAAAAGAGACCGGAATTAAAGTTATCTATGACGTATTTGATTCCAATGAAGTACTGGAAGGAAAACTCATGGCGGGCAGCACCGGTTTTGACCTGGTTGTTCCTTCCGCCAGTTTCCTCGAACGTCAACTAACCGCAGGCGTCTTCCAGCCGCTGGATAAGAGCAAACTGCCGGGCTGGAAAAACCTCGATCCCGAACTGCTGAAGCTTGTGGGCAAACACGATCCGGACAACAAGTTTGCGATGCCGTATATGTGGGCAACAACCGGCATTGGCTATAACGTGGACAAAGTGAAAGCGGTGCTGGGGCCAGATGCGCCGGTTGATAGCTGGGATTTGATCCTCAAACCGGAAAATCTGGAAAAACTCAAAAGTTGCGGTGTCTCTTTCCTTGATGCGCCTGAAGAGGTGTTTGCAACCGTACTGAACTATTTGGGTAAAGATCCAAACAGTACCAAAGCAGATGATTACACCGGACCGGCGACCGACCTGCTGTTGAAACTGCGTCCGAATATTCGCTACTTCCACTCTTCGCAATATATTAACGACCTGGCAAACGGTGATACCTGCGTAGCGATTGGCTGGGCGGGGGACGTATGGCAGGCGGCGAACCGTGCAAAAGAAGCGAAAAATGGCGTCAATATCTCTTTCTCAATTCCTAAAGAAGGGGCAATGGCGTTCTTTGACGTATTCGCTATGCCAGCCGATGCCAAAAACAAAGACGAAGCCTATCAGTTCCTCAACTACCTGCTGCGTCCTGATGTGATTGCGCATATTTCCGACCACGTGTTCTATGCCAATGCCAACAAAGAAGCGACGGCTCTGGTCAGTCAGGAAGTTCGTGATAACCCTGGCATCTACCCGCCTGCGGATGTGCGCGCCAAGCTGTTCACGCTGAAAGTACAGGATCCGAAGATCGACCGTGTCCGTACCCGAGCGTGGACGAAGGTAAAAAGCGGAAAATAACCTGATGTTTGGGACATGACCCGGCAGGATTGATGCCTGCCGGGCAGTGTTGATCCTAAACACACCTAACCCGGCAATACGCACCACCGTGGTGCGTTATTTGCACCGTTTCTTTGTTTTATGCCGGAGAGCACCTGAGTGAATGATGCAACCCCACGCCCACACGCGAAAATCCGCAAGGCGCTGACCCCGCTGCTTGAAATTCGCAACCTGACCAAGTCGTTTGACGGCCAACACGCCGTCGATGACGTCAACCTTACTATCTACAAAGGTGAAATATTTGCCCTGCTCGGCGCATCCGGCTGTGGCAAATCGACTCTGCTGCGCATGTTAGCGGGATTTGAACAGCCGACAACCGGGCAAATTATGCTTGATGGCGTCGATTTAGCGCACGTCCCGCCTTATCTGCGTCCGATCAATATGATGTTTCAATCCTATGCCCTGTTTCCGCACATGACGGTTGAGCAGAACATTGCCTTTGGCCTCAAGCAGGACAAGCTGCCAAAGGCTGAAATCGCCAGCCGGGTGAATGAGATGCTGGGCCTGGTGCATATGCAGGAGTTCGCCAAACGCAAACCGCACCAGCTTTCTGGCGGTCAGCGTCAGCGTGTGGCCCTGGCGCGTAGCCTGGCGAAACGGCCGAAGTTGCTGCTGCTGGATGAACCCATGGGGGCGCTGGACAAAAAGCTGCGTGACCGCATGCAACTGGAAGTGGCGGATATCCTTGAACGCGTCGGCGTGACCTGCGTGATGGTAACGCACGATCAGGAAGAAGCCATGACGATGGCAGGGCGCATTGCGATCATGAACCGTGGCAAATTTGTGCAGATCGGCGAACCGGAAGAGATCTACGAGCATCCGACTACGCGCTATAGCGCCGAGTTTATCGGTTCGGTTAACGTCTTTGAAGGACTACTTAAAGAACGCCAGGAAGAGGGTCTGATTATTGAGTCTCCTGGACTGGTACATCCGCTGAAAGTAGATGCAGATGCGTCTATTGTCGATAACGTCCCGGTGTATGTTGCGCTGCGCCCGGAAAAAATCATGCTCTGTGAGGCTCCTCCGCCAGATGGTTATAACTTCGCGGTAGGCGAAGTGGTGCACATTGCCTATCTGGGCGATTTGTCGGTGTATCACGTACGTTTGAAAAGCGGCCAGATGCTGAGTGCTCAGCTACAAAATGAACATCGTTATCGCAAGGGATTACCAACCTGGGGTGACGAGGTCCGTTTGTGCTGGGATGCAGACAGTTGTGTGGTGTTGACGGTTTAAGGAGCGAAGATGAGTACACTTGAACCTCCGGCGCGCGTGGATAAAGCAGGGCGATTCACGCTGCTTATGTCGCGGCTGCAAATGAACCACGGGCGCAAGCTGGTGATTGCGCTGCCGTATGTGTGGCTGCTGCTCCTGTTTCTTCTGCCGTTTCTGATCGTCTTCAAAATCAGTTTGGCTGAAATGGCGCGCGCTATTCCACCCTATACCGACCTCGTTTCATGGGCTGACGATCAGCTATCCATCACGCTCAACTTAGCCAACTTCCTGCAGTTAACAGACGATCCGCTCTATTTTGATGCCTACCTGCAATCTTTGCAGGTGGCGGGGATTTCGACGATCTGTTGTCTGCTGTTGGGATATCCGCTGGCGTGGGCCGTCGCACACAGTAAACCCTCGACACGCAATATTCTGTTGTTGCTGGTGATCCTGCCGTCCTGGACGTCGTTTTTGATTCGTGTGTACGCCTGGATGGGGATCCTGAAAAATAACGGTGTACTGAATAACTTTCTGATGTGGCTGGGCGTTATCGATCAACCATTGACGATTCTGCACACCAATCTGGCGGTCTATATCGGGATTGTTTACGCCTATTTACCCTTTATGGTGCTGCCGATTTACACCGCGCTGACGCGTATTGATTATTCGCTGGTAGAGGCGGCGCTGGATTTGGGTGCCCGACCGTTGAAAACCTTCTTTAGCGTGATTGTGCCATTGACCAGAGGCGGGATTATCGCCGGATCGATGTTGGTGTTTATCCCGGCTGTGGGTGAGTTTGTCATTCCGGAACTGCTGGGCGGCCCGGATAGCATCATGATTGGTCGCGTGCTGTGGCAGGAATTTTTCAATAACCGCGACTGGCCGGTGGCGTCTGCCGTTGCCATTATTATGCTGCTGTTACTGATTGTGCCAATCATGTGGTTCCACAAATATCAGCAAAAAAGCATGGGGGAACACGGATGAATAACTTACCGGTCGTTCGCTCGCCGTGGCGTATTTTTATCCTGGTGCTGGGCTTTACCTTCCTGTATGCGCCGATGCTGATGCTGGTTATCTATTCGTTTAACAGCTCGAAGCTGGTTACGGTCTGGGCGGGGTGGTCAACGCGTTGGTATGGTGAGCTTTTCCATGATACCGCGATGATAAGCGCTGTTGGCATGAGTTTAACGATTGCTGCGGGTGCAGCGACGATGGCGGTAATCCTTGGCACTATAGCCGCCGTGGTAATGGTGCGTTTTGGCCGTTTTCGCGGATCGAATGGGTTTGCTTTTATGATTACCGCACCGCTGGTTATGCCGGATGTCATTACCGGTTTGTCGCTGCTGCTGCTGTTTGTAGCTCTGGCGCACGCCATCGGCTGGCCTGCGGATCGCGGTATGTTGACCATCTGGCTGGCGCACGTCACCTTCTGTACGGCGTACGTGGCGGTGGTGATTTCCTCACGATTGCGCGAACTGGATCACTCCATTGAGGAAGCGGCGATGGATCTTGGCGCTACGCCGCTGAAGGTCTTTTTCGTTATCACGCTGCCGATGATTATGCCTGCGGTGATCTCCGGCTGGTTACTGGCCTTCACGTTGTCGCTTGATGATCTGGTTATCGCCAGCTTTGTCTCTGGTCCTGGCGCCACAACATTACCGATGCTGGTGTTCTCCAGCGTACGTATGGGGGTTAACCCGGAGATCAACGCGCTGGCGACGCTGATTCTTGGTGTGGTAGGAATTATCGGATTTATCGCGTGGTATCTGATGGCGCGAACAGAAAAACAACGGATCCGCGATATCCAACGTGCAAGACGCGGCTGAAAAAACTAAAATCTGCCAACCTGTCTATACGGCGCAGCTGTGGTGGTTGCGCCGTTTTCATGGAAGACGACGCGTTGGGATTTTTTAAGAAATCATCCACATCACATGCTCGCTTAAACGTCCCTGCGTTGGTGCAGGTGGCGGCGTTGGCTATTATCATGATCCGCTGTCTCGATCTGTTGATGATTTTTAATACGCTAGGGTTGCGTGGCACCAGCGAATTTATTCATCGCAGCGTGCAGACCTGGAATTTGACGCTGGTGTTTCTGGGTAGCCTGGCGCTGCTGTTTATCGAAATCTACTGCGCATTTTCGCTGGTAAAAGGACGTAACTGGGCGCGTTGGGTCTATCTGTTGACCCAGATTATCGCCAGCGTTTATCTGTGGGCGGCCTCGTTGGGCTATGGTTATCCGGAACTGTTCAGCATTGCGGGAGAGTCCAGACGTGAGATCCTGAGTACGCTGGTGATGCAAAAGTTGCCGGATATGCTGGTGTTGCTGCTACTGTTTGTTCCCGCGTCCAGTCGGCGGTTCTTCCGTTTGCAATAACGTGTATAATATTGGCCCCCTGTTAATTTATAGGTTTTTGTATGCAGTGCGCACTATATGACGCTGAGCGCTGCCGCTCCTGTCAGTGGATAACACAGCCTGTCGCCGATCAACTCCTCTCAAAAACAGCCGATCTGCAGAATCTGCTGACTGATTATTCGGTCGGAGAATGGTGCGCGCCGGTCAGCGGCCCGGAACGCGCTTTTCGCAACAAAGCCAAAATGGTGGTCAGCGGCAGCGTGGAAAAACCACTGCTTGGGATGCTGCATCGTGACGGTACGCCGGAAGATTTGTGTGATTGTCCGCTCTATCCCGCCTCTTTTGCGCCCGTATTTGCCGCGCTCAAACCGTTTATCGCCCGGGCGGGGTTAACGCCCTATAACGTGGCTCGTAAACGCGGAGAGCTGAAATATCTGCTGTTAACGGAAAGCCGATTTGATGGCGGTATGATGCTGCGCTTTGTCCTGCGTTCAGACGCCAAACTGGCGCAGTTGCGTGCAGCGCTACCGTGGTTGCAGGCACAATTGCCACAGTTAAAAGTGATCACTGTTAATATTCAACCGGTGCATATGGCGATTATGGAAGGGGAGACAGAAATCTTCCTGACAGAGCAGCAGGCGCTGGCGGAACGCTTTAACAATGTGCCGTTGTGGATACGCCCGCAGAGCTTTTTCCAGACCAACCCAGTGGTGGCGGGGCATTTATATGCCACCGCGCGCGACTGGGTGCGTCAGCTTCCGGTTACTCATATGTGGGATCTGTTTTGCGGCGTAGGGGGCTTTGGTCTGCATTGTGCCACGCCGCAGATGAAACTGACAGGTATTGAAATCGCGCCAGAGGCGATTAACTGTGCGAAACAATCGGCGCAGGAGCTTGGGTTGCAGAATCTGTATTTTCAGGCGCTGGATTCGACTCAGTTTGCTACCGCCCAGGACGAAGTACCCGATCTGGTGCTGGTGAACCCACCGCGTCGTGGGATTGGCAAACCGCTGTGCGATTTTCTTTCCCGCATGGCGCCACGTTTTATTGTCTATTCAAGTTGCAATGCGCAAACCATGGCGAAGGATTTTCACCAGTTGCCGGGGTACCGCATTGAACGCGTCCAGCTTTTCGATATGTTCCCACACACCGCGCATTACGAAGTGTTAACGCTGCTCTGTAAACAATAACTGCTATGCCTGATGGCGCTTCGCTTATCAGGCCTACAGGCTGTTCGTCATTCATAGGGTGGATAAGGTGCTTGCACCGCATCCGGCAAATGCAATATGCGAAAAAAAGCCCGTACTTGCGTACGAGCTCTTCTTTAAATATGGCGGTGAGGCGGGGATTGACTCGCTTCGCTCGCCCTGCGGGCAGCCTGTTCGCTGTGCGCTCAGTCTGTCCAACTCGCTGCGCCAGTAGTCGAACCCGGTCCGGGCTTCTCATCCCCGCCAGGCTGTGAAATATGCGAAAAAAAAGCCCGTACTTGCGTACGAGCTCTTCTTTTAAATATGGCGGTGAGGCGGGGATTCGAACCCCGGATACGTTGCCGTATACACACTTTCCAGGCGTGCTCCTTCAGCCACTCGGACACCTCACCATATTGTATTGCTGCCTGACCGCTTGGGGGGCAACGGGGCGCTACTATAGGGAGTTGCGCTAAAACGGTCAAGCAGAATTTACGTGTTAACTCTCGTTTGGTTACGCAGTGTACATATTCCCCCGCCCGGACTGGCGCGGAGGATATGATTAACGCTGAGAGTCCAGTTTTTCGCCGTTGGTCACAACTTCCTGGGCTTTGCTGTAGCTTTCGATCAGCAACTGATAAGCCGGGAAGACTTTGGTATACACTTCCGCCCACTCAGCGGCGTCTTCACGATTCCATGTCCCCTGTATTTCAGAAGCGACTGCAGCGGTATCCATCGGCACGACACCAGCCTGAACCACGCGAGCCAGGGTAATTTCCTGCGCCATCTTGCTGTAGGTACCGGACGCGTCAATCACCGCGAAGACCTTGTAACCTTCAGCCACTGCGCTGATGGCCGGGAAAGCCATGCAGACGCTGGTGATCGTACCGGCGATAATCAATGTCTTACGACCCGTTGCTTTTACCGCGTTCACGAAGTCTTCGTTATCCCAGGCGTTGATTTCACCTTTACGCGCTACGTATTGGGCATGCGGTGCATTGGCGTGGATCTCCGGGATCAACGGGCCGTTAGGTCCCTGCGGTACGGATGCCGTGGTAATCACCGGCATTTTCGCCAGGGTCGCCATTTTAGCCAGCGCAGCGGCACGTGCACGCAGTTCAGGCATTGGCATATCGCCGACGGTCTGGAAAAGCCCACTCTGATGATCGATAAGCAGCATGACGGAATCATTCACATCGATAACCGGACGTGAGCCATTAAAGTTTGCAGGACTGGACATATTCTTCTCCTTCGATTCAGATTTGGCCAAAACGGCCGGAGTTAAAATCGCGTACAGCTTCAGCGATTTCTTGTTTCGTGTTCATAACAAACGGGCCGTAACCTACAATCGGCTCGTTCAACGGTTCGCCAGACAGCAGCAGCACGATGGCATCGCTGGTGGCTTCAATGTGCAGCGTTTTCCCCTGCTGGCTTAGCACTACCAGTTGCGCTTCGCTGGCTGGCGTGGTCCCGTTTACAGTGATATTGCCTTTCAGTACCACCAGTGCGGTGCTCCATCCTTCCGGCTGAGACAACGTGAGCTGATGATTACGTTGTAGTCGCATATCCCAGACGTTCAGCGGCGAAAAGGTATGTGCAGGCCCTTTGGTTTCCTCGTAGCTACCCGCAATAACGCGAACGCTTCCTGTTTCATCAGGTAGAGCAACCGTGGGGATAACATCGCTGGTGATGCTCTGATAACCCGGCGCGGCCATTTTGTCTTTTGCCGGCAGGTTAACCCACAGCTGTACCATCTCCAGTTCGCCGCCCCGACGGGTAAATTCCGGTGAATGGAACTCTTCGTGTAATATTCCTGCACCTGCGGTCATCCACTGCACGTCGCCGGGACCGATAATGCCGCCGCGACCAGTTGAATCACGGTGTTCAACTTCGCCGCTGTAAACGATGGTCACCGTTTCAAAACCACGGTGAGGGTGTTCGCCGACGCCGCGCTTTTCGTTACCCGGTGTGAACGTATGCGGACCGGCGTAATCCAGCAGCAGGAATGGACTTAACTGCTCTGCATGAGACTGGTAAGAGAACATTGAGCGAACCGGAAATCCATCGCCAACCCAGTGTGGGCGAGGTGCGGTGTAGACGCCTGTTACTTGTTTCATTTGTGTCTCCTCAGTGGCGTTGTCTTGATGTGAATAAGCTTATATTCATGACAGCGAATTGAGTAGTCGCTAAAATGGTCCTCACTGTCTCATAAATAGGACAATAAAATGACAAAGCCGGATCTCAATGATTTTGCCTGGTTTGTACATGTTGTAGAGGAAGGTGGATTCGCAGCGGCGGGACGTGCGCTTGATGAACCGAAATCAAAACTGAGCCGACGTATTGCGCAACTTGAAGAGAGGTTGGGGGTTCGACTTATTCAGCGAACCACCCGGCAGTTTAACGTGACTGAAGTCGGACAAACATTTTACGAACACTGTAAGGCAATGCTGGTGGAAGCGCAGGCGGCGCAGGATGCTATTGCGGCTTTACAGGTTGAGCCGCGCGGCGTTGTAAAACTGACTTGTCCGGTCACGTTGTTGCATGTGCATATTGGGCCAATGCTCGCCCGATTTATGGCCCGTTATCCCGATGTTTCCGTGCAGCTTGAGGCGACGAACCGCCGCGTTGATGTGGTAGGCGAAGGCCTGGATGTGGCGATTCGCGTCAGACCTCGTCCATTTGAGGATAGCGACCTGGTGATGCGGGTACTTGCAGACAGGGGACACCGGTTATATGCCAGCCCGCGATTAATTGAACAAATGGGCGCGGTCAACTCTCCGGCGGAATTGACCCGTTGGCCGGGGCTGAGTCTGGCATCGGGTAAACATGTGCATCGCTGGGAGTTATTTGGCCCACAGGGCGCACGGGCGGAGGTGCATTTCACGCCGCGTATGATCACCACCGATATGCTGGCGTTACGTGAAGCTGCGGTTGCCGGTGTGGGGGTTGTACAACTGCCGCAACTGATGGTGAAAGAACAATTAGCGGCGGGTGAACTGGTGGCATTGCTCGATGGTTGGGAGCCTAAGCGGGAGATTATTCACGCAGTCTTTCCGTCTCGTCGGGGATTACTGCCCTCAGTACGCGCATTGGTGGATTTCTTAACAGAAGAATATGCGCGGATGATTGAGGATTAAATACCTGTCCTCAGCCTATAAAAAAGGCCGGTTAAACCGACCTTTTATTATCTGGACGCCATTCGGGCGTTAAAAACAATCAGCGACTACGGAAGACAATGCGGCCTTTGCTCAGGTCGTACGGGGTCAGCTCAACAGTCACTTTGTCGCCCGTCAGGATGCGGATATAGTTTTTACGCATTTTACCGGAGATGTGTGCAGTAACCACGTGACCGTTTTCTAACTCTACGCGGAACATGGTATTAGGTAACGTATCGAGAACGGTACCCTGCATTTCAATATTGTCTTCTTTGGCCATCTAATCCTCTGGGGTATCACTACCGTAATTTGAACCGGCAAGATAATGCCGAAGTTCTTTTAATAAGTAAAGATTTGTGCGTTTAAAACACAGCAAATCGGGTTTGGCGCATTACTCTAACCGCACACGGCAAAGCCGCACTTAAAGCGTAACGTGTAAGGGAACGAGGAGATAAACGATAGGCGTTGCCTGGCGCGAACTGTTCCTTAACGGCGGCGGGGTAATGGGCTAAACCAACTCTGCGGCACAATTATAACACCCCGACAAAAAATGTGCCGAAAACATTCACCCCTGAGGCGAAAATAACGTCCTTGGTATCCAGAAATGGCTCGGTAGCCGCTGCTGACGCAGTATGCTCAGCTGCTCAAGGTACTCCCGCCGCGGGGTTTCGATGGCGCCCAGGGATGCTGTGTGGCTATTTAATACCTGGCAGTCGATTAATTTTCCGCCCTGACGGATAAATTCCGTGCAAAAAACAAGTAGTGCAGTCTTGGACGCATTTTCCTGACGACTGAACATTGATTCGCCACAAAACAGCGTACCTTGCGCCACGCCGTACATGCCGCCGACTAATTCATTCTGTCGCCATACTTCAATTGAATGCGCATGTCCCAGTTCGTGCAGACGATGGTAAGCGTCCACGACATCGTGTGTGATCCAGGTACCTTCTTCTCGATCGTTCGCACAGCCTTCAATCACCTGACCGAACGCGTAGTTGAGCGTCACACGATAAGGCGAATTTTTATGAAAGCGTTTCATGCTGCGACTGAGGTGAAAGTTCTCAGGCCAAAGAATGGCGCGCGGATCGGGTGACCACCACAGAATAGGGTCGCCGGGAGAAAACCACGGGAAAATACCGCGCTGGTAGGCCATCAACAGGCGGGCAGGGCTAAGATCGCCACCCAGCGCCAGTAGACCGTTAGGCTCGCGTAGAGCGCCTTCCGGTGATGGGAAGGCTATAGAATGGCGGGACAGTTGCACCAGGCGCATGACAGCGAAACTCCACTACGCGAGTTTGATCGTTCAATAATAGCTTACAGACGTTGCTTAAACTGGTAATAACGCCCCTGCCTGGCTAACAGATCTGCGTGATTACCTTGCTCAATAATTTGTCCGTTGTCCATCACTATTATTTGATCAAAACGCGACAATCCGCGCAGACGATGTGTGACCATCAGGACGGTTTTGTCCTGCATCACATCGCCAATTAATTCAAGCATTTGGCTTTCCGTTGTGGCATCAAGCCCTTCGGTAGGCTCGTCCAGCAGCATCAGCGGAGCATCGTGCAACAAGGCGCGGGCGATAGCCAGACGACGGAGTTCGCCGCCAGAAAGCTGACGACCACCTTCACCCAACCAGGCATTGAGTCCATCGCCATCAAGCAGTTTGTCCAGCCCGACGCGGCACAGGATCGCGGATAATGCTTCATCGCTGGCGTGCGGTGCTGCCAGCAGCAGGTTATCGCGAAGCGTAGCGCTGAACAGATGTACGCGCTGTGGCACGACGCTGATGATTTGACGCAGCGTGGCTTCATTCAGGACTGAAAGCGGTCGATCGTTAATCAGGATTTCGCCACTCTGCGGATCCCATGCGCGGGTCAGCAATTGCAGCAACGTTGATTTTCCGCAGCCGGTACGACCCAAAATAGCGATGTGCTCACCGGGTTTTGCCAGCAAGGAAAGGGTGTCGAGTGCTTTTTGCGTCTGCCCCGGATAGCTGAATGAAACCTCACGCAGGGTAAGGGTGAGCTGCTCAGAAACCGGAGATTGGGTATCCGGGAAGGTGACTTCTGGCTGCTGTTCGGTCAGTTCGGTGATGCGTAATGCAGAGGCGATAACCTGGCCGAGATGCTGAAACGCGCCGGTGACAGGCGCTAATGCCTCAAACGCAGCCAGCGCACAGAAGACGAACAGCGCAATTAGCGCGCCTGGCTGAGTGTTGCCGCCCACGCCGCCTGAGGCCATCCATAACATCATAATCACCGCCAGCGCGCCGATTAACAGCATGATAGCCTGCGACAGTGCCGTTAATTCGGACTGACGTCGCTGCGCTTCATGCCACTGTAATTCGGTGGCTTCCATTTGAGCGCGGTAGCGTTCGCTGGCGCCGAAGATGGTCAATTCAGCCTGGCCCTGCAGCCAGGAAGTTAACTGCTGACGATATTGCCCACGCAGATGCGTCAGGCTTTGCCCGGTACTCTTGCCTGCCTGATAAAAGAGTGGGGGCAGAATGAATAAGGTCAGCAGCATAATCCCGCCGAGGGTGACCGCCAGCGTGAAATCGAGAACGCTCAGTCCCAGCGTGACCACCATGATGACGACAAATGCTCCCACCAGCGGAGACAGAACGCGTAAATAAAGGTGATCAAGCGTGTCGACATCAGCCACGACGCGGTTAAGTAATTCACCTTGTCCATAGCGGGACAGGCCGGCAGGGGAGAGCGGTAGCAGCTTGCTAAAGGTATAAATACGCAGGTGTTGCAGCACGCGGAACGTGGCGTCGTGGCTGACCAAACGCTCGAAATAACGGCCTGCGGTTCGGGTGATTGCCGCACCACGTACGCCCGCTGCGGGGAGCATATAGTTAAAACTGTAAATTCCGGTGACGCCGACCACCGCAGAAGCAGACAGAAACCAACCTGAGAGCGTCAGCAAGCCAATACTTGCCAGCAGCGTAACGATCGCCAGAACGATGCCCAGCGTTAACATCCATTTGTGACGTTTGTACAGCGTCAGATAGGGTAGCAAAGCGCGCATTTAGATATCCTCCTGACGATGAGCCAGTAGTGTCGCAAAAGCTCCGTTGGCAGCGCTAAGTTCATCCCAGCTACCTTGTTCAACGATCTGACCGTCCTGCATGACCCAGATAGCGTCCCAGTCGGCAAGATCTTCAAGCTGGTGTGTCACCATCAGCGTGGTCTGGCGGCGCGATGCTGCGTTCAATGCCTGCATCACGCGTTGTTCACTGTGGGCATCAAGGCTGGCTGCGGGTTCGTCCAGCAGAAGCAACTGACACGGATTAAGTAAGGCGCGCGCCACGGCCACGCGCTGCGCTTGACCAACAGAAAGTCGGGCCGCCTGATCGCCGACTGGCGTATCTACGCCCTGCGGCAACAGCGGTAAAAACTCGCTCACCCAGGCACTATCGAGTGCGGCCTGAAGCTGTTCTTCACTGGCATCGGGCCGTGCCAGCAGTACGTTATCGCGTAATGTGGCGGCAGGGAGTTGCGGGTTTTGCCCAACCCAGGACAGCTGTTTGCGCCAGGAATCAGGCGACAGGTCGCGTAGTTCAAAACCGTTAATCCGCAGCGACCCCTGATAAGAAAGAAAGCCGGACAGAACATTCAGCAACGAACTTTTTCCGGAGCCGCTACGCCCCACCACCACCGTACGTTGACCTGCTGCCAGGGTAAAGTTGAGCGGCCCCGCAAGCACTTTGCCTTCCGGCGAGGTGATGACCAGATCTTGCGCCTCAATTGAAACGGCATCTTTCGTCGCCAGCTCAATCTCACCACGCTCAGGGTGCGCCAGCGGGGTTTCCATAAAGGTTTTCAGACTGTCTGCAGCTCCAACGGCTTGTGCTTTGGCGTGATAAAACGTCCCAAGATCGCGCAGGGGTTGGAAAAACTCCGGTGCCAGAATGAGCGCCAGGAAACCAGACGCCAGCGTGACGCCCATGCCGTAGTGACCGAAGTCGAGCTCGCCGAGGTAGGAAAAACCGAAGTAAACCGCAACCAGCGCAATAGACAGCGACGTAAAGAACTCAAGGACGCCAGATGACAGGAATGCCAGGCGCAGGACTTCCATGGTGCGCTGGCGGAAATCCTGTGATGCCGCGCGAATACTTTCTGTTTCGGCTTCACCGCGACCAAATATTCTCAGCGTTTCCATACCCCGAAGGCGATCGAGGAAATGACCGCTGAGGCGGGCAAGCGCCTGAAAGTTGCGGCGGTTAGCGTCGGCTGCGCCCATACCGACCATCGCCATAAACAACGGGATCAGCGGGGCGGTTCCGAGCAGAATAAGCGCGGCTACCCAGTTTGACGGAAATACGGCTGCCACAATCAACAGAGGAACGCATACGGCCAGCGCCATTTGCGGCAAATAACGCGCATAGTAATCATGCATATCGTCAATCTGCTCGAGGATCAGCGTAGCCCAGCTCCCGGCTGGTTTACCCTGTATCCAGGCCGGACCCGCCTGCTGCAGGCGATCCAGAACCTGGCGACGAATCTCAAAGCGAATATGTTGCCCGGCGTGAAACCCGACGCGTTCGCGTAACCAGACAACCCATGCGCGCAGGATGAAAACCAAAATCAGCACGATGAAAGGGAGCAGCAGCGCCTCTCGGGGGATGTTGCCCATGATCATATGGTCCAGAATTCGGGCCATGAGCCAGGCCTGAGCGACAATTAACAGGCCGCTCACGAATCCCAGCAGGCGTGAAATATTCAGCCACCGTTGGGAAATTACACTTTGCTGTTTTAACCAGCGGGTCAGCTCTTTTTGACGGGTTTTATTCATTGCACGCTTAGCAGGTGAGTTATTGGAATTTTTGGGCAGGACAATGTTACAACGAGGCAAAAATAAAGGCGACTTATAGTCGCCTTTTTTACTTTTGTTACTGATTTGTAAAACTTATTTGCAAGCGTCTGCCAGACCGTCGAGATAACGTTCTGCGTCAAGCGCAGCCATACAACCCGTGCCCGCAGAAGTGATCGCCTGGCGATAAATATGGTCCATCACGTCACCGGCTGCGAAGACGCCTGGAATGCTGGTTTGCGTCGCATTGCCGTGAATACCGGACTGAACTTTAATGTAGCCGTTTTCCAGTTCGAGCTGACCGTCGAAAATGGCGGTATTCGGGCTGTGACCGATGGCGACAAACAATCCCGCAACGTCAAGTGATTCGACGTTGTCAGTATTTTGTGTATCGCGCAGGCGCAATCCGGTTACGCCCATTTGATCGCCAGTCACTTCTTCCAGCGTACGGTGGGTGTGCAGCACGATGTTGCCGTTTTCCACTTTATCCATCAAACGCTTGATAAGAATTTTCTCAGCACGGAAGCTGTCGCGACGGTGAATCAAATGTACTTCAGACGCGATATTCGCCAGATACAACGCTTCTTCAACAGCGGTATTACCGCCGCCGATCACCGCAACTTTTTGGTTACGGTAGAAGAAACCGTCGCAGGTGGCACAAGCGGAAACGCCGCGGCCTTTAAATGCTTCCTCTGAAGGTAAGCCCAGGTAACGCGCTGACGCGCCGGTGGCAATGATTAATGCGTCACAGGTGTATTCACCGCTGTCGCCGGTCAGACGGAAAGGGCGGTTTTGCAAATCAACTTTGCTGATGTGATCAAAAATGATTTCTGTCTCAAATTTGGTCGCATGTTCGTGCATACGCTCCATCAGCAGCGGGCCAGTAAGATCGTGCGGATCGCCAGGCCAGTTTTCCACTTCTGTTGTTGTGGTCAGCTGACCACCTTTTTCCATACCGGTAATCAGTACCGGTTGCAGGTTAGCGCGTGCAGCGTAGACCGCAGCGGTATATCCCGCAGGGCCTGAGCCCAGAATAAGAAGTTTACTGTGTTTGGTTGCGCCCATGAGATCCCCATAGTTGTTGGCAGGCAATGAGCAGGATTGTAGGGAATTTACAGGCGTAAAAAAAGAGTATGGCGATTTTGTTAACAATATGTGTAATAGCGGAAACCGATGAACGGCAGATTTAGTCGTAATACTATAACGATTTCTACTTAAAATCGGTCAGTTATAAGGTGATAAAATGACGAATTTCCATCACTGCGACTGAATAACTGGCATGTTGTACTAAAAATCGATGTTTTGCTTTGACAATCCCCTGCTGTTTTGCGAAAACATTCAAGGAAGAAAAAAACTGTGTCATGTATGTGCTGCATAATCATGCATGTAGATACCATGTTTACCGTGTTAGCGAAATCTACGCATGGTGTGGACAGATGCCATTCGTGATGTCGATAGCCGCCGACAGGCAACGGTCTTCTCACCATAAACCCAGACATTGCGAGCCGTAAATCCCTCTGGGTTGCGGTTTATTTTGATGGGGAGCGACTCTGAACAGTGATGTTAGTAGAGTCAGGCAGGAGTAGGGAAGGAATACAGAGAGACAATAATAATGGTAGATAGTAAGAAGCGCCCTGGCAAAGATCTCGACCGTATCGATCGTAACATTCTTAATGAGCTGCAAAAGGATGGGCGTATTTCTAACGTCGAGCTTTCTAAACGTGTGGGACTTTCACCAACGCCCTGCCTTGAGCGTGTGCGTCGGTTGGAAAGACAGGGTTTCATTCAGGGCTATACAGCGCTGTTAAACCCACATTATCTGGATGCATCACTTCTGGTTTTTGTTGAGATAACTCTGAATCGTGGCGCCCCGGATGTGTTTGAACAATTTAACTCTGCAGTACAAAAACTTGAAGAAATTCAAGAGTGTCATTTGGTTTCCGGTGATTTCGACTATTTGCTGAAAACACGCGTACCGGATATGTCAGCATACCGTAAGTTGCTGGGGGAAACCCTGCTGCGTCTGCCTGGCGTAAATGACACACGTACTTATGTAGTAATGGAAGAAGTCAAACAGAGCAATCGTCTGGTAATTAAGACGCGCTAACACGGAACAGGTGCAAAATCGACGCAGTTTGATTACACTCCTGTTAATCCATACAGCAACAGTGCCGGGGCAACCCGGTGCTGTTGTCCGTTTTAGCATCGGGCAGGAAAAGCCTGAAACCTGGAGAGCCGTTTTTGAGCCAGGAATACACTGAAGACAAAGACGTCACATTGACGAAGTTAAGCAGCGGGCGCCGACTTCTGGAAGCGCTACTGATCCTTATTGCCCTTTTTGCCGTCTGGTTGATGGCTGCCTTACTCAGCTTTAACCCTTCGGATCCCAGTTGGTCGCAAACCGCGTGGCATGAACCTATCCATAACCTGGGAGGCATTCCCGGTGCATGGCTGGCGGACACGCTGTTCTTTATTTTTGGCGTCATGGCCTACACCATTCCGGTCATTATTGTCGGCGGCTGCTGGTTTGCCTGGCGACACCAGGCCAGCGACGAATACGTCGATTATTTTGCCGTTTCACTGCGCATTATTGGCGTTCTGGCGCTGATCCTCACTTCTTGCGGGCTGGCCGCCATTAACGCCGATGACATCTGGTATTTCGCCTCTGGCGGGGTGATTGGCAGCCTGCTCAGCACTACGCTACAGCCATTACTGCATAGTAGTGGCGGTACACTTACGCTTTTGTGCATCTGGGCTGCGGGATTAACGCTGTTTACCGGCTGGTCATGGGTGAGCATTGCTGAAAAACTGGGCGGCTGGTTACTTAATATCCTGACATTTGCCAGCAACCGTACCCGCCGCGACGATACCTGGGTCGATGACGAAGAATATGAAGATGAAGAAGAGTTTGTCGACGCCGCTGATGGCAAACCAAACGAATCGCGTCGGGCTCGAATTCTGCGCGGTGCGTTAGCGCGCCGTAAACGCCTGGCTGAGAAATTTACCAATCCGCTGGGCCGTCATACTGATGCTGCGCTGTTCTCCGGCAAACGCATGGATGATGAAGACGACATCGAATACAGCGCCCGTGGCGTGGCCGCCGATCCGAACGATGTGCTGTTCTCTGGTAATCGGGCAACATTGCCTGAATACAACGAACTCGATCCACTGCTGAACGGTCATTCGGTGACAGAGCCAGTAGCCGCCGCAGCAGCAGCCACAACGGCATCTCAGGCCTGGAGCGCGCCGGTCGACCCGCTGTTGCAAACGTCGCCAGTTACCAGCACCGTTATGGAACAGTCGACGCCAGCCGTTGCCTGGCAATCCGTGCCTGGCCCGCAAGCCGGTGAGGCGGTGATTGCGCCAGCGCCAGAAGGTTATCCGCAGCCAGCCGAATATGCTCAGCCTGCGGTGCAGCAGCCGTATGAGCCATGGCAACAGCCGGCTGCACAGGAAAATCCACAGCCGGAATATTACGCGCCACAGACGCCTGAGCCGGTATATGCGCAATCCGTCGCGCCGCAGCCGCAGGAATTCACTGCGCAGCAAAACTGGCAGCCGGAACCTGTTTATCACCCGGAGCCTGTGCCGCAACCTGTCTATCAGCAGGAGCCAGACTTCCAACAGCCTTCTGCGTTCCAGCAACCTGTGGTTGAACAACCTTCCGTGGCGGAACCTGAGCCAGTCGTTGAGGAGACGAAACCGTCTCGTCCGCCGCTCTACTATTTTGAAGAAGTCGAAGAGAAACGAGCGCGCGAGCGTGAGCAGTTGGCCGCCTGGTATCAGCCTATTCCAGAACCCGTTCAGGAGCCTGAGCGTGTTAAGCCATCTATGCCGACGGCAGCCTCCATTCCGCCCGTTGAGTCTGTTGCTGCCGTTGCGCCGATGGCTGCCGGCGTGAAAAGCGCCGCTTTGGGGGCAGGTGCCGCAGCCGCAGCACCTGTCTTTAGCCTTGCGGGTGGCGGTGCGCCGCGTCCGCAGGTAAAAGAAGGCATTGGCCCGCAGTTACCGCGTCCGAATCGTGTGCGTGTGCCTACTCGTCGTGAGTTGGCTTCATATGGCATAAAACTGCCCTCACAGCGTATGGCTGAAGAGAAAGCTCGCGAAGAGCAGCTTGATACAGATGCGTACAGTGACGATGAAATGGATGCAATGCAGCAGGACGAGCTGGCACGTCAGTTTGCCCAGTCTCAGCAGCATCGTTATGGCGAAGAGTATCAGGACGATACCCACCAGGCTGATGACGATGATTCAGCCGCAGAAGCGGAACTGGCTCGCCAGTTTGCCTCTTCCCAGCAGCAGCGCTATTCCGGCGAACAACCTGCCGGGGCCAATCCGTTCTCGCTTGATGACTTTGAATTTTCGCCAATGAAAACGCTGGTGGATGATGGTCCGCATGAGCCGCTGTTTACGCCAGGCGTGATGCCGGAGCCTGCGCCGCAGTACCAGGAACCTGTCGCGCCGCAGCAGCATTACCAGCAGCCGGCACAGCCTGTCGCGCCGCAGCAGCATTATCAGCAGCCGGCACAGCCTGTCGCGCCGCAGCAGCATTACCAGCAGCCGGCACAGCCTGTTGCGCCGCAGCAACATTACCAGCAGCCGGCACAGCCTGTTGCGCCGCAGCAACATTACCAGCAGCCGGCACAGCCTGTTACACCGCCGCCGCAGGATAGCCTGATCCATCCACTGTTGATGCGTAACGGCGACAGTCGTCCGGTTCAGCGTCCGAGTACGCCGCTGCCATCGTTAGATCTGCTCACGCCGCCGCCGAGTGAAGTTGAGCCGATTGATACTTTTGCACTTGAACAAATGGCGCGTCTGGTAGAAGCGCGTCTGGCGGACTTCCGTATTAAAGCCGATGTAGTGAACTACTCTCCAGGCCCGGTTATCACCCGCTTTGAGCTAAACCTGGCGCCAGGGGTTAAAGCCGCGCGCATTTCCAACCTGTCGCGAGATCTGGCGCGTTCGTTGTCAACCGCTGCGGTTCGCGTGGTCGAGGTTATTCCTGGCAAACCGTATGTCGGTCTGGAATTACCGAATAAAAAACGGCAAACCGTTTATCTGCGCGAAGTGTTAGATAACGCGAAATTCCGTGATAACTCGTCTCCGTTGACTGTGGTATTGGGTAAAGATATTGCGGGCGAACCGGTTGTTGCCGATCTGGCGAAAATGCCGCACCTGTTGGTGGCAGGGACTACTGGTTCCGGTAAGTCGGTTGGGGTGAACGCCATGATCCTCAGCATGCTGTACAAGGCGCAGCCAGAAGACGTTCGCTTTATCATGATTGACCCGAAAATGCTGGAGCTGTCGGTTTATGAAGGCATTCCGCATCTGTTGACTGAAGTTGTGACCGACATGAAAGATGCTGCCAACGCGCTGCGATGGAGCGTCAATGAAATGGAACGTCGCTACAAGTTGATGTCGGCGCTTGGCGTACGTAACCTTGCCGGTTATAACGAGAAAATCGCTGAAGCAGCCCGTATGGGACGTCCGATTCCGGACCCATACTGGAAGCCAGGCGACAGCATGGATGTTCAGCATCCGGTGCTGGAAAAACTGCCGTATATCGTGGTGCTGGTGGATGAATTCGCCGACCTGATGATGACCGTTGGCAAAAAGGTGGAAGAACTGATTGCTCGTCTGGCGCAAAAAGCGCGTGCGGCGGGGATCCACCTGGTGCTGGCAACCCAGCGACCATCCGTTGACGTCATTACCGGTCTGATTAAAGCGAACATCCCGACGCGTATTGCCTTTACCGTGTCCAGCAAAATTGACTCACGTACTATTCTTGACCAGGGCGGCGCGGAATCGCTGTTGGGTATGGGCGACATGCTCTATTCGGCACCGAACTCGACGATTCCTGTGCGTGTACACGGCGCCTTTGTTCGTGATGAAGAAGTTCACGCCGTGGTTCAGGACTGGAAGGCGCGCGGGCGTCCGCAATATGTTGACGGTATTACCTCTGATAGCGAAAGCGAAGGTGGTGCTGGCGGCTTTGATGGTGGCGAAGAGTTAGATCCGTTGTTCGATCAGGCGGTGAACTTTGTTACCCAAAAACGCAAAGCTTCCATCTCCGGTGTTCAACGACAATTCCGTATCGGCTACAACCGAGCGGCACGCATCATCGAACAAATGGAAGCGCAGGGAATTGTCAGTGAGCAAGGGCATAATGGTAATCGTGAAGTGTTGGCTCCGCCGCCCTTCGATTGATTGCAAAGTTAAGTAATTCAGTATTTTCTACTTTCCTCATGCTGATTTTTGGCCTGAAATGGATAGCAGAGGGATCTCCCCGTTGGGAGTGACGTATTTTGAGGAATAACGATGAAAAGAATCGCAATCACCTGTGCATTACTGTCGAGCTTTGCAGTCAGCAGCGTCTGGGCTGACGCTGCCAGCGACCTGAAAAGCCGCCTGGATAAAGTCAGTAGCTTCCATGCCAGCTTTACGCAGAAGGTTACGGACGGTAGCGGTGCGGCAGTGCAGGAGGGTCAGGGTGATTTATGGGTTAAACGTCCTAATCTGTTTAACTGGCACATGACGCAGCCTGACGAGAGCATCCTGGTCTCCGATGGTAAAACGCTGTGGTTCTTTAACCCGTTTGTTGAACAAGCTACTGCGACCTGGCTGAAAGACGCCACCGGCAACACGCCATTCATGCTGATTGCACGTAACCAGGCCAGCGACTGGCAGCAGTACAACATTAAGCAAAACGGCGATGATTTTGTGCTGACGCCGAAAACCAGCAACGGTAACCTGAAACAGTTTACGATCAATGTTGGGCGCGACGGGACGATCCATCAGTTTAGCGCCGTTGAGCAAGACGATCAGCGCAGCAGTTATCAGCTGAAATCGCAGCAGAATGGCGCGATTGAACCATCGAAATTCACCTTTACCCCGCCGCAAGGTGTAACGGTTGACGATCAACGTAAGTAGAGGCGTGTGAGTGAGCAATCTGTCGCTCGACTTTTCTGATAATACTTTTCAGCCACTGGCCGCGCGTATGCGGCCAGAAAATTTAGCGCAGTATATCGGCCAGCAGCATCTGCTGGCTACGGGTAAGCCTTTGCCGCGTGCCATCGAGGCCGGGCACCTGCACTCCATGATTTTATGGGGGCCACCGGGAACGGGTAAGACCACCCTTGCCGAAGTCATTGCCCGTTACGCTAATGCCGATGTTGAACGAATTTCGGCTGTCACCTCTGGTGTGAAAGAAATTCGTGAAGCGATTGAGCGTGCGCGTCAGAACCGTAACGCTGGCCGACGCACAATATTGTTTGTGGACGAAGTCCATCGCTTTAATAAAAGCCAGCAGGATGCGTTTTTACCGCATATTGAAGACGGTACAATTACGTTTATTGGCGCTACCACCGAAAACCCCTCGTTTGAACTGAATTCGGCACTGCTGTCGCGGGCACGCGTTTATTTGCTGAAATCGTTAACCACCGACGATATTGAACAAGTACTGGATCAGGCGATGGCTGATAAAGCGCGGGGTTACGGTGGGCAGGATATTGTTCTGCCACAAGAGACGCGTCGGGCGATTGCTGAACTGGTTAATGGTGATGCGCGGCGGGCGCTGAATACGCTGGAAATGATGGCCGATATGGCCGAAGTTAATGATTCCGGCAAGCGCGTATTGAAAGCGGAATTGCTTACCGAAATTGCCGGTGAACGCAGCGCGCGCTTTGATAATAAAGGCGATCGTTTTTACGATCTCATCTCCGCCTTACACAAGTCGGTACGCGGTAGCGCCCCGGATGCGGCGCTCTACTGGTATGCGCGGATCATTACCGCGGGTGGCGATCCGCTGTACGTTGCCCGTCGCTGCCTTGCGATTGCCTCTGAAGATGTGGGCAACGCAGATCCGCGCGCTATGCAGGTGGCGATTTCCGCGTGGGATTGTTTCACCCGCGTGGGACCCGCAGAAGGCGAACGGGCAATTGCTCAGGCGATTGTTTATCTGGCCTGTGCGCCGAAAAGTAACGCGGTTTACACCGCCTTTAAGGCGGCACTGGCCGATGCTCGCGAACGTCCGGATTATGACGTTCCCGTTCACCTGCGTAATGCACCGACTAAACTGATGAAAGAGATGGGCTACGGTCAGGAGTATCGTTACGCGCATGATGAACCAAATGCCTATGCCGCCGGAGAAGAGTACTTCCCCCAGGAAATGGCACAAACGCGCTATTATCGCCCCACAAACAGAGGTCTTGAAGGCAAGATTGGCGAAAAGCTCGCCTGGCTCGCCGGACAGGATCAAAATAGCCCTATAAAACGCTACCGTTAGTGTTATCGTTGCGGTAATGTTGTCTCTGTATCCCTGTGACCGCAGGCTGTGGTCACTTTTCCCATTTTAATTCGATAAGCACAGGATAAGCATGCTCGATCCCAATCTGCTGCGTAATGAGCCAGACGCAGTCGCAGAAAAACTGGCAAGCCGGGGCTTTAAGCTGGATGTAGATAAGCTGCGCGCTCTTGAAGAGCGTCGTAAAGTTCTGCAGGTACAAACTGAAAACCTGCAGGCAGAGCGTAACTCTCGATCGAAATCCATTGGCCAGGCAAAAGCGCGCGGGGAAGATATCGAGTCTTTACGTCTGGAAGTGAACAAACTGGGCGAAGAGCTGGATGCCGCGAAAGCTGAACTTGATACCTTACAGGCCGAGATCCGCGACATTGCGCTGACCATTCCGAACCTGCCAGCGGATGAAGTTCCGGTGGGTAAAGATGAAAATGACAACGTCGAAGTCAGCCGCTGGGGTACACCGCGTGAGTTTGATTTCGAAGTTCGCGATCACGTTACCCTGGGTGAAATGCACACGGGTCTTGATTTCGCCGCTGCGGTGAAGCTGACCGGCTCTCGTTTCGTGGTCATGAAGGGGCAGATCGCACGTATGCATCGTGCGCTGTCTCAGTTCATGCTGGATCTGCATACCGAACAGCATGGTTACAGTGAAAACTATGTTCCGTATCTGGTTAACCATGACACGCTGTACGGTACAGGCCAACTGCCGAAATTCGCTGGCGATCTGTTCCATACCCGTCCGCTGGACGAAGAAGCTGACAGCAGTAACTACGCGCTGATCCCAACGGCCGAAGTTCCGCTGACCAACCTGGTGCGTGACGAAATCATTGACGAAGATGCGCTACCGATCAAAATGACTGCGCATACGCCGTGCTTCCGTTCTGAAGCTGGCTCTTACGGTCGTGATACCCGTGGTCTGATCCGTATGCACCAGTTCGATAAAGTTGAGATGGTGCAGATTGTTCGTCCGGAAGATTCAATGGACGCGCTGGAAGAGATGACCGGCCATGCCGAGAAGGTTCTTCAGCTTCTGGGTCTGCCGTACCGTAAGATCATTCTGTGCACCGGCGACATGGGCTTCGGCGCATGCAAAACCTACGATCTGGAAGTGTGGATCCCGGCGCAGAATACCTATCGCGAAATCTCTTCCTGCTCCAACGTGTGGGATTTCCAGGCCCGTCGCATGCAAGCGCGTTGCCGCAGCAAATCCGACAAAAAGACCCGTCTGGTGCATACGCTGAACGGTTCCGGTCTGGCAGTTGGACGTACGCTGGTGGCGGTAATGGAAAACTATCAGCAGGCAGATGGCCGCATTCAGGTTCCGGAAGTATTACGTCCGTACATGAATGGCCTGGAATTCATCGGCTAAGCTACCTTTTCTATGCGAAAAAGCGCCTTAGGGCGCTTTTTTTATGCCCGTTTGACGTCGGACAATAACCACTACCCACATAGGAGTAATACTGCCTTCGAATGAAAGTCAGTATCTACCAGTCTGTATATTAATACTAGCGATATATAAAAATCTATACAACGAGTATTTATTTTTAGTTTATTGTGAGCAGCAGAGTGAGCCCCTATGAAAACTAAGATCCCCGATGCCGTGCTGGCAGCTGAGGTTAGTCGCCGCGGTTTGGTAAAAACGACGGCGATAGGCGGACTGGCGGTGGCCAGTAGCGCGTTTACCCTGCCATTTACCCGTATTGCCAATGCCGCCGAAGCCATTAATCCCACGCAGCGCAATGAGAAAGTCATCTGGAGCGCGTGTACGGTAAACTGCGGTAGCCGCTGTCCACTGCGGATGCATGTGGTAGACGGTGAAATAAAGTATGTCGAAACCGACAACACTGGCGATGACAACTATGACGGTCTGCACCAGGTGCGAGCTTGTCTGCGTGGTCGCTCGATGCGTCGTCGCGTTTATAATCCCGATCGTCTGAAATACCCGATGAAACGCGTCGGCAAGCGTGGCGAAGGCAAATTTGAGCGCATCAGTTGGGATGAGGCGTACGAGATTATTGCCAGCAACATGCAGCGTCTGATTAAAGACTATGGTAACGAATCTATCTATCTGAACTACGGCACCGGTACGCTGGGTGGCACCCTGACGCGCTCCTGGCCGCCGGGTAAAACGCTGGTGGCACGTCTGATGAACTGCTGTGGTGGTTACCTGAATCACTACGGGGACTACTCTTCGGCACAAATCGCTGCCGGGTTGAACTACACCTACGGCGGCTGGGCCGACGGTAACAGCCCGTCCGACATTGAAAACAGCAAGCTGGTTGTTTTGTTTGGTAATAACCCTGGCGAAACCCGTATGAGCGGGGGCGGGGTAACCTATTACCTTGAACAGGCGCGCCAGAAATCCAATGCCCGGATGATTATTATCGATCCCCGCTATACCGATACCGGCGCGGGGCGTGAAGATGAATGGATCCCGATCCGTCCTGGTACAGATGCGGCGTTGGTTAATGGTCTGGCGTATGTCCTGATCACCGAAAACCTGGTGGACCAGGCGTTTCTCGACAAATACTGCGTGGGTTACGACGAGAAAACCTTGCCAGCTGACGCGCCGAAGAATGGCCACTATAAGGCGTATATTCTTGGGCAGGGGACTGACGGTGTTGCCAAGACCCCGGAATGGGCGGCACAGATTACCGGTATTCCCGCTGACCGTATCATCAAACTGGCGCGCGAAATTGGCAGCGCTAAACCGGCATACATCAGCCAGGGGTGGGGGCCGCAGCGTCATGCTAACGGTGAAATAGCGACCCGTGCTATTTCTATGCTGGCCATTCTGACCGGTAATGTTGGCATCAATGGCGGCAACAGCGGTGCGCGTGAAGGCTCTTACAGTCTGCCGTTTGAGCGTATGCCCACGCTGGAAAACCCTGTTGAAACCAGCATCTCAATGTTTATGTGGACGGACGCTATTGAGCGTGGTCCGGAGATGACGGCGCTGCGTGACGGCGTTCGCGGCAAAGATAAGCTTGATGTTCCGATTAAAATGATTTGGAACTATGCTGGTAACTGCTTGATTAACCAGCACTCTGATATTAACCGCACGCACGAAATCCTGCAGGATGACAAGAAGTGCGAGATGATCGTTGTCATCGACTGCCATATGACCTCCTCGGCGAAATATGCGGATATTTTGCTGCCAGACTGTACCGCTTCCGAACAGATGGACTTCGCGCTGGATGCGTCCTGCGGAAACATGTCCTATGTGATTTTCACCGATCAGGCGATCAAACCACGTTTCGAATGTAAGACTATCTACCAGATGACCAGCGAGCTGGCGAAACGCCTTGGCGTCGAGCAGCAGTTTACCGAAGGTCGTTCTCAGGAAGAGTGGATGCGTCATCTGTATGAGCAGTCGCGCAAAGCCATTCCTGAATTGCCTGGGTTTGAAGAGTTCCGTAAACAAGGCATCTTTAAGCAGCGAGATCCTGAAGGGCATCACGTGGCGTACAAAGCGTTCCGTGACGATCCCAAAGCCAATCCGCTCAACACGCCGTCGGGTAAGATCGAAATTTATTCGCAGCAGCTTGCCGAGATCGCGGCAACCTGGGAACTGCCGGAAGGGGATGTGATCGATCCATTGCCGATTTATACCCCTGGCTTTGAAAGCTTAGGTGATCCGCTAGTGGAGAAATTCCCGCTGCAACTGACCGGCTTCCACTACAAATCTCGCGTCCACTCGACCTATGGCAACGTAGATGTTCTGAAAGCATCCTGCCGCCACGAAATGTGGATCAATCCGTTGGATGCGCAGCGACGTGGCATTAACAACGGTGACAAGGTACGCATCTTTAACGATCGTGGCGAGGTGCATATCGAAGCGAAAGTGACGCCGCGTATGATGCCCGGCGTGGTGGCATTAGGCGAAGGGGCCTGGTACGACCCGGACACGAAGCGTGTGGATCAGGGCGGCTGTATTAACGTCCTGACGACTCAGCGTCCTTCTCCTCTCGCGAAGGGGAATCCGTCACATACGAACCTTGTTCAGGTTGAAAAGGTGTAAGGAGTAACCGATGACAACCCAGTATGGATTTTTTATTGATTCCAGTCGTTGCACCGGTTGCAAAACCTGCGAACTGGCCTGCAAAGACTTCAAAAATTTAACCCCGGATGTCAGTTTTCGCCGCATTTACGAGTACGCGGGTGGCGACTGGCAAGAAGACAATGGTGTCTGGCACCAAAACGTCTTTGCCTATTACCTCTCTATTGCCTGTAACCACTGTGAAGACCCGGCCTGCACCAAGGTATGTCCGAGCGGCGCGATGCACAAACGTGAAGATGGCTTTGTCGTCGTGGATGAAGACGTGTGCATTGGTTGTCGGTATTGTCACATGGCCTGTCCTTACGGTGCGCCCCAGTACAATGCGGAAAAAGGACATATGACCAAATGCGATGGCTGCCATGAGCGCGTCGCTGAAGGTAAGAAACCTATCTGCGTCGAGTCCTGCCCACTGCGTGCGTTGGATTTCGGTCCGATTGACGAACTGCGTAAAAAACACGGTACTCTGGCCGCTGTTGCGCCACTCCCGGGCGCGCACTTCACCAAACCGAGCATTGTCATCAAACCTAACGCCAATAGCCGCCCGACCGGGGATACCACGGGTTATCTGGCCAATCCGAAGGAGGTGTAAGATGGGAAGTGGATGGCATGAATGGCCGCTGATGATCTTTACGGTCTTCGGACAGTGTGTGGTTGGTGGCTTTATCGTTCTGGCATTGGCGTTAATGAAAGGGGACTTACGTCCTGAATCGCAGCAGCGGGTAATCGCCTGCATGTTCGGGCTGTGGGTACTGATGGGCATTGGCTTTATTGCTTCTATGCTTCACCTGGGCTCGCCGATGCGTGCCTTTAACTCGCTCAATCGCGTAGGCGCTTCTGCGCTGAGCAATGAAATCGCCAGCGGTTCAGTGTTCTTTGCCATTGGCGGCATCGGTTGGCTGCTGGCGATGTTGAAAAAAATGCCGCCCGCATTACGCAATCTGTGGTTAGTTGTCACCATGGTACTGGGCGTCATTTTTGTCTGGATGATGGTGCGTGTGTATAACACCATTGATACCGTGCCGACCTGGTACAGTGTCTGGACGCCGCTGGGTTTCTTCCTGACGCTGTTTATGGGCGGTCCGCTGCTGGGATATCTGCTATTGAGAATTGCCGGTATTGACGGTTGGGCGATGCGTCTGCTGCCAGCCATTTCAGTGCTTGCTCTGGTCGTGAGCGCCATTATGTCTGTAATGCAGGGTGCCGAACTGGCGACGATCCACAGTTCGATTCAACAGGCGTCTGCGCTGGTTCCGGATTATGGCTCGCTGATGGCCTGGCGGATCGTGGCACTGGCGTTAGCGCTGTGCTGCTGGATTGTACCGCAAGTCAAAGGTTATCAACCCGCAATACCACTGCTTTCCGTCGCGTTTATTCTGCTGATAGTCGGCGAGCTGATTGGTCGTGGCGTGTTCTATGGCCTGCATATGACCGTCGGTATGGCGGTTGCAAGCTAATCCATAATATGCCGGATGGCGGCTCGTGCCTTCTCCGGCCTACAGAACAGTAGGCCTTCACGCTGCTTGTCATCCGGCATTATGTCACGCCAGGTTTTTCGCCCCGGTTTTTTAATTCTGTTTGGTCAACGTGTCGTAACTGGTCATCAGATTGCGATAATCTGGAATGTGATTAGAGAACAACGTCGCCAGCCCTTCGATATCGTTACGCCAGTCGCGGTGCAGCTCACACGCGACGCCGAACCACGTCATCAATTGCGCACCAGCCTGCGACATCCGATCCCATGCTGAATGGCGGGTGATTTCGTTAAATGTACCCGAAGCATCCGTGACGACAAAGACGTCAAACCCTTCTTCTATTGCGGATAGCGCAGGGAAGGCGACGCAAACTTCCGTCACGACACCGGCGATAATCAGCTGCTTTTTGCCGGTCGCTTTTACTGCTTTCACGAAATCTTCGTTATCCCACGCGTTGATGTTTCCCGGGCGAGCAATATAGGGCGCATCGGGAAACTGAGCTTTCAGTTCCGGTACCAGCGGTCCGTTCGGCCCTGTTTCAAAACTGGTGGTCAGGATAGTCGGGAGCTTGAAGTACTTTGCCAAATCACCCAGGGCAAGCACGTTATTCTTGAATTTATCGGGATCGATATCCCGAACCAGAGAGAGCAAGCCAGCCTGATGATCGACCAGCAATACTGCCGCATTATCTTTATCAAGTCTTACGTAAGGTTTAGTCATGATATTTCTCCTGTTCGGCATCGGTGCGGGAAATTTGATGAGTTTAAGTCTGGAGAAAGAACGGTATCCGGACTGGAAGTATAAATAAGAACTTACTGTTCTATGTCGAAGACAATACCGCTCTGCATCTCGCATAGAGTTTAGTAAGAAATAAAAGTAAGGGGAGTCCATGAAATTTTTCGACTGAACGAAACGTGAGATTTTTGTTTTAGATCAATAAAAACAAGCAGATGTATTTTTCTGTTATTTATCCATTCACGTTAAGAATCAGTAATACGAATCGATCGTCCAGAAAGCGCCTCAGCCCTCTGATTGCGCCGATTGACAATGTTTTTAGCAGTGGCATGATGCGCATGAAATTTGAGCTTCCTCACGGTTTTTATTCATGTCCATCTATACCCGTCCCGTCATGCTGCTGCTGTGCGGGCTGCTTCTGTTGACCCTGGCGATCGCCGTGTTAAACACGCTCGTCCCGCTTTGGCTCGCCCATGAAAATCTGCCAACCTGGCAGGTAGGTATGGTGAGTTCGTCCTACTTTACCGGTAATTTGGTAGGGACGTTGCTGACCGGGTATCTAATTAAACGCCTTGGTTTTAACCGCAGCTATTACATCGCCTCGTTTATTTTTGCCGCGGGCTGTGTTGGACTGGGGATTATGGTTGGATTCTGGAGCTGGATGACCTGGCGCTTCATTGCCGGCGTTGGCTGCGCCATGATTTGGGTGGTAGTGGAAAGTGCGCTGATGTGCAGTGGGACTTCGCGCAATCGTGGACGTTTGCTTGCCGCCTATATGATGATCTATTACGTGGGGACGTTTTTAGGGCAATTGCTGGTCAGTAAAGTATCAACAGAACTGATGAACGTGCTGCCGTGGGTGACGGGAACCATCCTGGCTGGGGTTCTGCCGCTGCTCTTTACGCGGATTGCCAATCAGCAGGGTAATGAACAGCACTCCACCCCTATTGTATCGATGCTGAAGCTGCGACAGGCGCGTCTGGGCGTTAATGGCTGCATTATTTCCGGGATTGTTCTGGGCTCTTTGTACGGCCTGATGCCGCTGTATCTGAACCATCAGGGAGTGAGCAATGCCAGCATTGGTTTCTGGATGGCAGTTTTGGTTAGCGCCGGTATTCTGGGGCAATGGCCGATTGGCCGCCTGGCGGACAAACTGGGACGCCTGCTGGTTTTACGCGTCCAGGTCTTTGTGGTTATCGTCGGGAGTATTGCTATGCTGAATCAGGCGGCGATGGCCCCCGCATTATTTATGTTGGGTGCGGCAGGTTTTACTCTCTATCCGGTCGCGATGGCATGGGCCTGTGAAAAGGTGGAACATCATCAACTGGTGGCCATGAATCAGGCTTTGCTATTAAGCTATACCGTTGGCAGTCTGCTTGGCCCGTCGTTTACCGCTATGCTGATGCAGAATTATTCAGATAGCTTGCTGTTTATCATGATTGCCAGCGTATCGTTTATTTATTTACTGATGCTGCTGCGCAAGACGGGCCACACGCCCAATTCTATCGCGCATATTTGACCTGTTTTAACAGAATACGAACAGGTTCCCATACATACTGTTTTTGTACGCTTTATGGGAACCTGCATTATTTAATCACACGCTTTTGCCCTGAAAATAAAGTGTGCAGAAGATTATAGTTTTACATCCTGCCGTTTCCGCTCGCTCATTTTACCGCGCATAATCCCACGCCTGATTTATCGATACTCATAAAATTTCCTCGAAGGATCGCGTATGGCTGGTGTGCAGGAAAAACAATTGCGATGGTACAACATCGCCTTAATGTCATTTATTACCGTTTGGGGTTTTGGCAACGTCGTTAACAACTATGCTAATCAGGGATTGGTCGTTGTCTCCTCATGGATATTTATTTTTGCGCTCTATTTTATTCCTTATGCGCTGATCGTCGGACAGTTGGGTTCTACTTTTAAAGATGGGAAAGGCGGCGTCAGCACCTGGATAAAACACACGATGGGTCCTGGGCTTGCTTATCTCGCTGCCTGGACCTATTGGGTTGTACATATTCCTTATCTGGCTCAAAAGCCGCAGGCTATTCTGATTGCGCTGGGATGGGCGCTGAAGGGGGATGGATCACTAATAAAAGAATACACCGTCGTGGCGTTGCAGGGACTGACACTGGCGCTGTTTGTCTTTTTCATGTGGATTGCATCCCGCGGCATGAAATCACTGAAAATAGTTGGGTCAGTGGCGGGTATCGCCATGTTTGTGATGTCTATTTTGTATGTCGTGATGGCGGTAACCGCTCCAGCGATTACCGATGTGCAGATAGCGACAACCAATATCACCTGGGAATCGTTTATCCCACATATCGATTTTACCTATATCACCACAATCTCCATGCTGGTCTTTGCCGTCGGTGGCGCGGAGAAAATTTCGCCTTACGTTAATCAGACGCGTAATCCGGGTAAAGAATTTCCGAAAGGGATGCTCGTCCTGGCTGTTATGGTGGCAGTGTGTGCGATCCTCGGGTCGTTGGCCATGGGAATGATGTTTGACTCCCGGCATATCCCAGACGATCTTATGACCAATGGTCAGTATTACGCATTCCAGAAATTGGGCGAGTATTATGGTATGGGTAATTCGCTGATGGTTATTTACGCGATCGCCAACACGCTGGGACAGATTGCGGCATTAGTATTTTCTATTGATGCACCGCTTAAAGTTCTGCTGGGCGATGCTGACCGTAAATATATTCCGGAAAGTCTGTGTAAAACCAATGCCTCCGGCACACCGGTAAATGGTTATATTCTGACGCTGGTGCTGGTGGCAATTTTGATTATGTTGCCCACGCTGGGAATTGGCGACATGAACAATCTGTACAAATGGCTGCTAAATCTTAACTCCGTTGTGATGCCATTGCGTTATTTATGGGTGTTTGTGGCGTTTATCGCTGTTATCCGTCTGGCGCAGAAATATAAGCCGGAATATGTCTTTATCCGCAACCGCTCACTGGCGATGACGGTGGGGATCTGGTGCTTCGCTTTTACCGCTTTCGCTTGTCTGACCGGGATTTTTCCAAAAATGGAAGCCTTTACCCCTGAGTGGACATTCCAGCTCACGCTGAATATCGTGACGCCGTTTGTGCTGGTAGGATTGGGGCTGATTTTCCCGCTTCTGGCGCGCAGGAAACAGTAATGCGTTAACTCCCTTCAAGAATAGAGAGAAGCTGCGCCAGGCTGGTGGTATGGGATAACTGGTGTAAGCGCTCCGCTTCATCCAGCCAGCACACCAACTGTTGGATCATTTCTATATGTTGAGTGCTGCTGGCTGCGGCAAGAACAATGATTAACCGCACATCCGGGTGTCCGGGAAACAGGACTGCTTCTTTCAGGCTCAATAGCGACAGATGTGTTTTACTGCCAATCACACCTTCATCCGGTCGAGCATGAGGCAGGGCAAATTCTGGACTTAATATATACCATGGGCCATGTTTTTCTGTTTCATGGATGATTGCCTGAGTATAACGATGTGTAATTATGCCTTGCACTTCGAGAGGGTGACAGGCCAACTGCACGGCTTCCTGCCAGGTGCTACATTGTTCGCGAAACTGGCAGGCTGAAAATAGCGTAGATAGCATCGTTTTATCCCCATTGTAGTTGGCAGACCGTGTAACGGTCTGCCAACCAGATTATTTGAGTGCTTCACAGATTGCAGAGGCTGAAATTCCGTATTTCTCTTTCAGTTGCCGGCTGTTGCCCGATTCGGTGAATGTGTCCTGAGTACCAAGCCGACACAATCGTGAGTTGATTCCTTCTTCAGCCAGCACTTCAGCAATCTGGCCACCCAGTCCGCCGTTAATCGTATGATTTTCAATAGTGACGATACGTGGGCAATTGGCAATGAGGTGCAGGAAACGCTGACGATTGAACGGTTTTAGCGTTGCCACATGAATCAGTTTGCCCCTTTTCCCCTGCGCACTGAGCTGGGCGTAACCCGTACTCGCTTGTTCAAGAACTGTTCCTTCGTAAACAATGGCGAAGTCGTTGCCTGAACTCTCCACTGCCTCGATATCGGATACTCGGGGGACGACTGATTTGTCGCGTACAGGCATCGGTTCCCGGGCAACACGAATGTAGACAGGGCCGGGGATGTTTACTGCCTGTTCAAATGCAGCCTCAACTTCTTCGGCATCTGCCGGAGTCAAAATCGTGATTCCTGGCAATACACGAGTCAGGGCTAGATCTTCCAGCGCATGGTGCGAAGCGCCATCCGGGCCGTCATCCATACCTGGATGGCTACCGACCAGCTTAATGTTGGCCTTTGCGTAACAAGCCTGACGAAGCTGTGTCCATGCTGTACCAGTCACGAACATCGCGAAGTTAACGTAAAAAGGAATGTTACCTTCCAATGCCTGACCTGTGGCGAAACTCATCGCGGAGCCTTCGGCAATTCCCATTTCAAAGAATGCTTCAGGCCAGATCTTCTGAAACTGATCGGTGCGGGTGGAGCTCGCCAGATCGCTGTCGATAACGACAACTGGATAGCCTTTCTCCCTCAAAGCGAGCAGGGCATTACCAATCTCATCGCGTGGTGCTCTCATTACTGTAATTCCTCCATAGCTTGCTGGTATTGTTCCGCACTGGGTGTTTTAGAATGCCAGTCGCCGTTATTTTCCATATAGCTCACGCCGCTGCCTTTGGTGGTGCGGGCGATAATAGCTACCGGCTTGCCTTTCAGATAACGAGATAGCTGCAAAGTGTCGGCAACCTGGCACATGTTGTTACCATCCTGTAGCTCAAGTACGTGCCAGCCAAAATTACGGATTTTGTCGGCCAGTGGCTCGAGATTGATGACGTCATTGACCGGATCGTGTGAGGAAAAACCGTTGTAGTCGATGATGGCGACCAGATTGTCCATCCGCATATGAGCGGCCTGTTGCAGTGACTCCCATATTTGGCCTTCGTGCATCTCACCATCGCCGATGATTGCGAAAACGCGGTTGGGATCCCCCGCGCGATTTTTGGCAGCAGCCATCCCCAAGGCAATTGACAGACCCTGGCCAAGCAGTCCAGTCGTTGCATCCACATCGGGAAGTGATTTCACGCTCGGATGTCCCTGCAGACGCGAGTTAATCTGACGAAAGGTGCTAAATTCGCTGCGGGATATTTTCCCCAATTGATACAGCATGGCGTACTGTGCCGCGACGGCGTGGCCTTTACTCATCACCACACGGGCACGAGGTATTTCATTCAGACGAACCTCTTCATGATAAATCCAGGTCAGAATATCAATAATGGAGAGTGCGCCGCCGGGATGACCAATACCGGATTCGTAAATAATGGTGACAATATCGCGGCGAGCAGCTCGCGCATGAGATTTCAATTCATCAATATTCATATTTACTCCTTATCAGGGCAGCATTTTGCCGATGTAATACACCACCAGACCAAGCGCGACGAAATCGGTTTCCGGGAAGCTGGTACCGGAAAGTCCTACCGACTCCATAATCGGGTAGATAAGTGCGGGACCAATGCCGATGAGAATGCCTGTAATAAAGCTTCCCACCACTGCGCCTTTCCAGCCTCCTGAAGCGTTGCCAAAGACGGCAGCCGTTGCCCCAATGAAGAAATAGGGGATCGCGACGGGGATGATTACCGTCTGACCAATCAGCGCAAGTATCCCCATCACCACCAGTCCGCCGACGAACGAAGAGATAAAACCAAGTACGGTAGCAGTTGGTGCGTAAGGGAATACAACCGGGCAGTCGAGTGCCGGTTTGGCATTAGGAATGAATTTTTCCGAGATCCCGAGAAATGCCGGAACGATCTCTGAAAGCAGTAAGCGAACACCGGTAATAATGATGTAAAGCGAGGCAGTAAAGGTCAGTGACTGAAAAAGCGGGTAGACCAACCAGTGCATGCCACCTGCTACCGCGGTAACCGCTGTTTTCCCTGCTGCCAGTGCGGCGATGTAATAGAAAATACTGACCGAAATAGAGACTGAGACAATGTAGTCTTTAAAAATCCCCAGCCATCCGGGGAGATTCAGTTTCTCCGTCGACTCTTTGGGATCGCCGACCTTCGAGCCAATCCAGCCTGAGGCCGCATAAGCCAGTGTGACGTAATGACCCATGGCGATTTCATCATTGCCGGTGATCTTACGCATCCACGGTTGGGCAATGGCCGGGTAGATGCAGGCAGCAAGGCCTAACAATACAGAACCAACCATAATCGTAACGCCATCGCTGTAACCGAGCGCTTTCAGCGTGACGGTGAGCAATGCCGAGAGATACAGATTATGTTGGCCGGTCAAAAAAATGTATTTAAATGGTGTAATACGGGCAAAAAGTAGGTTCCAGCCAAAGCCGATAACCATGATGAGTGATACGCACATGGCAAATTTGGTTTGGGCCAGGCCGGTTAGCGCTTCCGCCAACGGCATCACTCCTTTGAGTCCAAATCCATCGCTAAACAATGTCTGGAAATTACCCAGAGATGTCACCGCCAGCCCCGCGCCACCCGCAAAGACCAGAAATCCAACGATGGTTTTGAAGGTGCCGGATAATACTTTTTCAATCGGCTTGCGTTGAATGAGCAGACCGATTAATGCAATAAATCCAACTAAAAGTGGGGTTACACCCAAAATGTCGAATACAATAAACCTGAGGAGATCCATATTGCCTCCGGGAGAGGTTAGTTGCCCTGAATTACGCTGGTGAGCGCAGTTTCCATTTCTTCGCTATTCATCAAGTCGGTTATCCCGATGGCTCTGAATCCAGCAGCTTCGATTTCATCGGTGAGGTCGCGCATGGTGATAACAAAATCAATCCCTTGCCAGGTGGCAAGACCGGACAATACGTCATGTTCGAGTTCAATATCCCAGCCATGCTTGTCGATGATTTTTTGCGCTTTGATTTTGAGCATTAAGGAACTGCCCATACCGGTACGACAGACAATGAGACCTTTCATTTATTTTTCTCCTGTTTTGTAAAAATAATTATTTTCATTGCTCTTGTTGTGAAAAAAATTATTATCTTAACGTGGGCAGAAAGATGTGACTGTGTTTGCATTTTGAGCAAAAAGGCGAAAAATGAGTCAGATTGACACTAACTTACTGATAAACATCAGAAATGAGGCTGGAGGGTTAAGCCCAATTCTGGAAAAAGTGGGCCGTTTTGTGACGGAGAACCCTGATTTTGTGATGAGACATACGATCACGGAGTTAGCGGATTCTATTGAAACCAGTGAAGGGAGTATTACCCGTTTTTGCCGCGCATTTGGTTTTAAAGGTTTTTCTGATTTCAGAACTGCGCTTGCGCTGGAGCAGGGAGCTGCGCGTCCTGAAGAGCAGGAAAATGATGAGGTCTCTGCCGTAGTGGCGAGCATTCGTGACAGCCATGCCATCATTAATACGCAAGAATTACAGGCTGCTGCGGCGTGGATCAACCAGGTTAATTCTGTCGCGATATACGCTGTTGGTACGGCGGTGCCCGTAGCGCTGTTCTTACAAATGAACCTGATTAAAATGGGTAAGGCGGCAAGTTTTGTCGATCGTTTTTACCTCACAACCTCATCCATGATGGTTGAACCGCAGAGCCAGGGAATCATTGTGGTGCACACTGAGCAGGCATCGGCTGATATGATGCAAGCGCTGGCGTTGGCGAAGCAGCATGGCGCGCGGATCCTTTCGCTGACCCGCGGCACCTTTGCGCCGCTTAGCCGTCTTTCGGACTGGAATCTACAGGCCGCCGTGGCCCTGAAAGGTGAGGGGGAGTATGGTTTTGCAGAAATCGCCGGTGCAATGATGGTGGCGGACAAATTACTCAATGCGCTGGAGGAGCAAGATGAGCGCTATGCGGAGTGCCGTAAAGCGCATCAGAAGAGCATTTTCTCAATTGAAAGCGTGGCGAATAAGCTCTCGGAATATTTTATGTCCTGAACCGTTTACTCAAGCGGCGCCAGATTTTTGGGGACGACATACTGTTTTCCATTATAAAGCAGGGTCCAGCTCGCCTTGCTGGACTTATCTTTTGAGGTACACTCAGCATTAGCCTGAAGATTGGCGTTGGATGCTACACTTTTCTCGCTTACACGAATATCAACGTATCCATTATGCGAGTCAGGCGTAAGTGAGAGGGTACGAGTAATATCGTTGAATGTTCCTTCACAGTTCCCGTCCCATTCCCCGGTACTGTTTTCAAGGACGATACCGTTTAATATCGTTCGTAGTTGGTGATTTTCAATAACAAACAGCGATAGCACATCTTCACTAAATGGATTTACACGGGAACTGCCGGTGCGGGCTATCCGCAAGCCAAATGCGGTTTGGTTAGTGGCGACTTTCCAGCGAGCGGTATCCAGTATCAGACCGGAAATTCGAATCGCGTCGTCATTCATCCTTTCGGGCAGGCGTAATCGTTGTTTAACGTCGAGACTCGCGGAGTCCAGTACCAAAAGTTCCAGATCGCCAGTATGATCGTAATCGTTATCCTGTTGTGCCATCAGCGGAATCGCCGCCAATGTCAGTTCCGGATGAGCGGGCCAGACGCGGCAAATTACGCTTTGCGCTGAGTTGCCCGTGATATCGATAACCTGATTGCTTTTGGTGAGCATCTTACCTTCCGCTGCTGGTTTTGCATCCGGCCACGCATGCTGCACAATGGTGTTGATATCACAGGTGCTGGCGGCATTCGTACTCTGAGCGAACAGCAAAAAAAATGCTGAAACAATTACTCTCATCGTGAAATCCTTTAGTGGCCTGAGAGGTAGAAGCGGGCAGCAACCAACTCACTGTCGGTTAAATCAATGAGTATTGGTAAAGAAAGCGACTGTTTCTTCGGTGGTGTCATCGTTATACAGATAACGAATCTTCGGTCCGGAATCTGACCGGACCGAAGCTGTATGGAATATAAAGAGCAGTGCGAATATTCCGTATCGCAAAAATCTATCCATGATTTACTTCCTTAATGCATAAACATTAATACATCACTTTATGACCATACTGCTCGAGAATGCCTTTTACGCGCTCCATGGTCTCTTTCTTCGGCGGCTTCACGCCATCGAGTTTGTACTCTTCGCCCATCGCTACCCATTTGTGTTTGCCCAGCTCGTGATAAGGCAGCAGCTCGATTTTTTCAACGTTGCCCATATCGCGGGTAAACTCGCCCAGACGGTGTGCGGAGTCGTCATCGTCAGACCAGCCTGGCACTACCACGTAACGGATCCACACCTTGATGTCTTTGTTCGACAGGTAACGAGCAAATTCCAGCGTGCGATGGTTAGACACGCCGACCAGATTCTGGTGGATTTCGTCGTTCATCTGTTTGAGATCGAGCATCACCAGGTCGGTGACTTCCAGCAGTTCATCAATTACCGGATCGTAGCGGCGAACAAAGCCGTTGGTGTCCAGGCAGGTGTGAATGCCTTCTTTTTTACAGGCGCGGAACCAGTCACGTACGAACTCAGCCTGCAGGATGGCTTCGCCGCCGGACGCCGTCACGCCACCACCGGAGGCGTTCATAAAGTGGCGATAAGTCACCACCTCTTTCATTAATTCGTCGACAGTGACTTCTTTACCGCCGTGCGTATCCCATGTGTCACGGTTATGGCAATACAGGCAGCGCATCAGGCAGCCCTGGAAGAAGGTAATAAAACGGATGCCCGGGCCGTCTACAGTGCCACAGGATTCAAAGGAGTGAATGCGACCAATAACTGACATTGCGGTGTTTCTCCAGATGTGGCCCATCCGGGGCCTGTGTTAGTGCACAGTTATTAACTGTGTCGAGTCTGTTTTGGCTGCTATCCATAAGTATAGATAGCAGCCAAAGCAGGCTATTAAAAAGGCCCCACTTACGTGGAGCCTTTATTGTACGCTTTTTAAAGTACGATTTCAGTCAAAACCAATTACATGGTCTGAGTGAAAGTACGAGTAATAACGTCCTGCTGCTGTTCTTTAGTCAGGGAGTTAAAACGTACTGCGTAGCCAGAAACGCGGATGGTCAGCTGCGGATATTTTTCCGGATGTTCCATCGCATCCAGCAGCATTTCACGGTTCATGACGTTCACGTTCAGGTGCTGACCACCTTCGATGGACGCTTCGTGGTGGAAGTAACCATCCATCAGACCTGCCAGGTTAGTCTTACGAACTTCGTCGTCTTTACCCAGTGCGTTCGGAACGATAGAGAAGGTATAAGAGATACCATCTTTAGCGTAAGCAAACGGCAGTTTAGCAACGGAAGTCAGAGAGGCAACAGCACCTTTCTGGTCACGACCGTGCATTGGGTTAGCACCCGGTCCGAACGGCGCGCCAGCACGACGACCGTCTGGGGTGTTACCCGTTTTCTTACCATAAACCACGTTAGAGGTGATGGTCAGAACAGACTGAGTCGGGATAGCGTTACGGTAAGTAGTCAGTTTCTGAATTTTCTTCATGAAACGTTCTACCAGGTCAACCGCCATGTCATCTACACGAGAGTCGTTGTTACCAAACTGCGGGTATTCGCCTTCGATTTCGAAGTCGATAGCCAGACCGTCTTCGTCACGAATCGGTTTAACTTTCGCATATTTGATTGCAGACAGGGAGTCAGCAGCAACGGACAGACCAGCGATACCACACGCCATGGTGCGGATAACGTCACGGTCGTGCAGCGCCATCAGAGAGGCTTCGTAGCTGTACTTGTCGTGCATGTAGTGGATAACGTTCAGCGCAGTGACGTACTGTTTAGCCAGCCAGTCCATGAAGTGATCCATACGGTCCATTACTTCATCGAAGTTCAGAACGTCGCCTTTGATCGGTTCAGATTTAGGACCAACCTGCATTTTCAGTTTTTCATCAACGCCGCCGTTGATTGCGTACAGCATGGTTTTCGCCAGGTTTGCACGCGCACCGAAGAACTGCATTTGTTTACCAACAACCATCGGGCTTACGCAGCAAGCGATAGCGTAATCGTCGTTGTTGAAGTCCGGACGCATCAGGTCATCGTTCTCGTACTGCAGAGAAGAGGTGTCGATGGACACTTTAGCGGCGAATTTCTTGAAGTTCAGAGGCAGTTTTTCAGACCACAGAACGGTGATGTTCGGCTCCGGAGAAGGACCCATGGTGTACAGGGTGTTCAGGAAGCGGAAGCTGTTTTTGGTAACCAGAGTACGGCCATCAACACCCATACCACCGATAGATTCAGTTGCCCAAATCGGGTCACCGGAGAACAGTTCATCATATTCCGGAGTACGCAGGAAGCGAACCATACGCAGTTTCATGACCAGGTGGTCAATCATTTCCTGAGCGTCTTGTTCAGTGATTTTGCCTGCTTTGATATCACGTTCGATGTATGCATCCAGGAAGGTGGATACGCGACCGAAGGACATTGCTGCGCCGTTCTGAGATTTAACCGCGGCCAGGTAGCCGAAGTAAGTCCACTGGATAGCTTCCTGAGCGTTGGTAGCCGGACCAGAGATATCGCAGCCATATTTCGCTGCCATTTCTTTGATCTGACCCAGCGCGCGGTGCTGTTCAGCGATTTCTTCACGCAGACGGATAGTCGCTTCCAGGTTTACGCCGTTTTCCAGGTCAGACTGCAGGGAAACAAACTGTGCGTATTTGTCTTTCATCAGGAAGTCGATACCGTACAGCGCAACGCGACGGTAGTCACCGATGATACGGCCACGGCCATACGCATCTGGCAGACCAGTCAGAACACCGGATTTACGGCAGTTCAGAATGTCTTTGGTATAAACATCGAATACGCCCTGGTTGTGGGTTTTGCGGTATTCGGTGAAGATTTTTTTCAGCATCGGATCCAGTTCGCGGTTGTACGCTTTGCAGGAACCTTCAACCATTTTGATGCCGCCGAACGGAATGATCGCACGTTTCAGCGGAGCTTCAGTCTGCAGACCAACAATTTTCTCCAGCGCTTTGTTGATGTAGCCAGCGTCGTGAGAAGTGATGGTAGAAGCAACGGAGGTGTCAAAGTCAACAGGCGCGTGAGTGCGGTTTTCCTGTTTAACGCCTTCCATTACGCTGTCCCACAGCTTGGTGGTCGCGTCAGTAGCGCCAGCCAGGAAGGACTCGTCACCCTCATACGGAGTGTAGTTTTTTTGAATGAAGTCACGTACGTTTACTTCATTCTGCCAGTCACCTTTGGTAAAACCTTCCCAGGCTGTGGCTAACTTTTCATTAAGCTCGGACATGTAACACCTACCTTCTTAAGTGGATTTTTTATTTACTGCGTGTAATGGGCATCAACAGATTAATGATGATCGTTACCACGCAGGTAAATGACCCAGTATGTCAACCCGACCAACAAACCGCCGCCGATAATATTACCGATCGTAACCGGAATCAGGTTATCGGTGATGAAATTCATCACGGTCAGGTGAGAAAAATTCTCCGGAGAAGAACCGACAGCGGTCCAGAATTCCGGGGTGGCGAAATCGCGTATTACAATACCCATAGGGATCATAAACATGTTTGCGATACTGTGCTCAAAACCGCTGGCAACAAACATTGCGACCGGTAATACCATGATAAACGCTTTGTCCATCAGGCTGCGACCTGAGTAGCTCATCCATACGGCCAGACACACCATCAGGTTAGCCAGGATACCGAGGCTCACCGCTTCAACAAAAGTATGGTGTACTTTGTGGTCGGCTGTTTGCAGGACGTTGAGTCCCCACGCGCCGTTGGCGGTCATATACTCGCCGGAAAGCCACATAAGTAACACGAAGATCAGGGCGCCAATCAGGTTGCCGACATAAACGTTAAGCCAGTTTTTAGCCAACTGTCCCCAGGTAATACGACCACTGGCTTTAGCAACAACAATCAGTACGGTTGAGGTGAAGAGGTCTGCACCGCAGATAACACAAAGAATCAACCCCAGGGAAAAGCAGATACCACCTATTAATTTTGCCATGCCGAAGGGCATAGTACCGGTACCGGTAGTGGCGGTGATATAGAAAACAAAGGCAATTGAAATGAATACACCGGCAGTAATTGCCAGATAGAACGTCTTAAGCGGATGTTTCGTTGCTTTATAGACGCCTGCTTCTTCGGCAACTTTGGCCATTGCAGCAGGAAGTAAAAGATCAAAAGGGTTGTCAGCTTTCACACTAACTCTCTCTTTATTAAGTCGGCGACGAGATACTAACAAAGCATTATAGATGAGAATTTGATATAGATCATATCTCGCCTGGCTTATAGGCCCGCAAGACGCATGGTTTTTATGCGATTACGGAGTAACTTGTTGATTATCAAAATAAAAATAAATTTTAAAAATTATAAAGTGAGTTGAATTTTTTCTTTCAGCCTCCTGTTGGATGGTTAATTAATATGGAGTAATTGAGATAAAAAGCCACATTAATAAGCTAATTTTTTTAATATCAACTACTAATATTTAACCTTGCTTTTACATTTATTTTTTGATTTGACCAAAATAAAAAACAGGGCGCTTAAAGCGCCCCGTAATATAGCCCAGACAATACATTTAGCCTACTTAACGCAGGCTGTTTGGCACTATTTTGACCAGTGCGCTGCTTTCGCGCGCTGCAGTTTTTCATAGGCTTTCAGCAGAGACTGATGCGCCGGGAACGCGTGCAGATCGCTGTCTACTGGCTGAAGACCATAAAATGCGGCTTCACCACTCAATGCCGCACTTGCCGCTTCAACCGCATCGGCGCCGTACATGCGGACAAACGCGTTCAGATATTGCAGCGGCTGACGCTCCTCTTCCTGCGACAATAGCAGCAGCGTTTGCAGGCAACGGTAGTAGTTTGCACGTTCAGCGCTAAACACGGAGGCGTTGAATTCCATCGTCCATTCTGTCCATACCAGCGCTTGCTCCAGGTCACCACCGGCCAGCGCCAGCATCACTTTAAGCTCGCCAATGCGCAGGGTGTACCAACCGTTATCCGCACCGGTCGCCAGACCAAGCAGTTCGCGTACGCGGGTGAAGTCGTCAAAACCTTCTTCATCCAGTTGCTCGAGCAGATTGAGATAGTCTTCTTTATCCCACTCACTGCCAGGCAGAGAGAGGATTGTTTCGCGCAGATGGGCACCCATTGCGTTGTTGGCTAACCACAGATCTTCAGCCGGATAGATGTCAGACATGCCCGGAACGATAATGCGGCAGGCGTATACCCCCAGATGTTCGTAGTCGGCGATATACACTTCTTTATCTTCTGCGTTGAAGATGGCCATCAGGGTGGCGAACTCTTCTTCCGTAGTGCCGGAGAAATTCCAGTCAACGAACGGATAATCAGCATCCTGCTTGAACAGATCCCAGGAGATCAGACCGCTGGAATCAATGAAGTGGGTTTCAAGGTTAGTGTGTTCAGCCACTTCTTCATCGTCGAAGGTCGGCGGGGTGAAGACATCAAGATCTTTCAGGCCACGACCCTGCAGCAGTTCGGTAACGGTACGCTCCAGCGCAACACCGAAATCCGGGTGCGCGCCGAAGGACGCAAAGCAGGTACCGTTGGCCGGGTTGAACAGGACAACGCAAATCACCGGGTACTTGCCGCCCAGCGAGCCATCGTAGGCGAAAATCGGGAAACCTTCCGCTTCCAGTTTGGCGATAGACTCCACTACCGCCGGGTAGCGCGCCATCACCTCGGCCGGGATTTCCGGCAGACTAATGCTTTCCGCGATAATGCGGTTCTTCACATAACGTTCAAAGACTTCAGACAGGCCCTGAACGCGCGCTTCATTAGGCGTGTTACCCGCAGACATGCCGTTAGAAACGTACAGGTTGCCGATAATATTCATCGGAATATAGACGGTCTGGTTATCAGATTGACGGGTAAACGGCAGGCCGCAGACGCCACGATCTTCATTACCGGATTGCAGATCGATAAGCATGCTTCCGGTCAATTCGTTCTCTGGATCGTAAAACGCGCGCAGACGCGCATCCAGCAGACCTTCCGGCACGTCGTCGTCTTCCGTCAGCGGGAACCATTTTTCGTTCGGATAATGCACGAACGGGCCGTTGGCGATGGTTTCGCCGAGCCAGAAATCTGCAAAGAAGTAGTTCGTAGACAGACGCTCAAAATATTCACCCAGCGCGGAGGCCAGCGCCGCTTTTTTCGTCGCGCCTTTACCGTTGGTAAAGCACAGCGCGCATTCTTTGTCGCGAATATGCACAGACCAAACGTTAGGCACAGGGTTCAACCAGGAGGCTTCTTCAATCTGAAAACCAAGGTCGAGTAATTTTTGCTGGAAGCGAGCGATGGAGTCTTCCAGAGCGGCATCTTTGCCGGGAATAAATGTTTGCGTCATGAAAATCACTTTTGTCGTACGGAAAGCGCGCAATGATACGGGTTTTCAATGAACGGCGCTATCGCCGCCGGAGCCCAGGCGTAAATAAAACTATTGGCTATGCTTTCACACAGTCAACAATGTTAAGAGCACAAAATGAAAGCATTCGATTTACAGCGTATGGCACTGGATAAGGTGCCAATGGAGTTTCTTGGTGAGGTTGCGCTGCGCAGTCTCTATACCTTTATATTGGTTTTTCTGTTTTTAAAGCTTACAGGGCGGCGTGGCGTACGGCAGATGTCGCTTTTTGAAGTGCTGATTATTCTTACGCTGGGCTCTGCGGCGGGCGATGTTGCATTTTATGACGATGTGCCGATGATTCCGGTGCTGGTGGTTTTTATTACCCTGGCGCTGCTTTATCGTATTGTCATGTGGCTGATGTCACACAGCGAAAAGCTGGAAGATCTACTGGAAGGCAAGCCAGTGGTCATCATTGAAGACGGTGAATTGTCATGGTCAAAGCTTAATCGCGCCAATATGACGGAATTCGAATTCTTTATGGAGCTGCGTTTGAACGGCGTAGAGCAACTGGGGCAGGTGAAACTCGCTATTCTGGAGACGAATGGGCAGATCAGCGTTTACTTCTTTGCCGATGAAGACGTAAAACCGGGACTCAGTATCCTGCCTAAACATTGTACACAGCGATTTAAGGTGGTGCCTGAAACAGGCGACTATGCATGTGTACGGTGTAGTGAAGTGGTGCAAATGAGCGCGGGGGATCATCAATTATGTCCGCGCTGCGCAAATCCAGAATGGTCGAAGGCCAGTCGGGCAAAACGGGTCACCTGACAGCGAAAATATCGGTTTTTGTCCGTCAATCCGATAGATTCTGTTGTGTGATCGATGACTCATTTTTACCCCAGCCAGTTTTACCCATTGCGGCGCGTGTCACTGAATGATAAAACCGATATCCACAGGAATAACTTATACCCAATGTCTGTCGCAGGATTATCGTCAATGACAGGATGTTGATTGGATAACAACACAACGTGGTGAGGGGAAATGGCTCAGGTCTTCAATTTTAGTTCAGGTCCGGCAATGCTACCGGCGGAAGTACTTAAACTGGCTCAACAGGATCTTCGCGACTGGAACGGTCTTGGCACGTCGGTCATGGAAATTAGCCACCGGGGCAAAGAGTTTATCCAGGTGGCAGAGGAAGCAGAGCAGGATTTTCGCGATCTTCTCAGCATCCCCTCCAACTATAAAGTGTTGTTCTGTCATGGCGGTGGCCGTGGACAATTCGCCGGTATCCCGTTAAATATTCTCGGTGATAAAACGACGGCGGATTACGTCGATGCCGGTTACTGGGCCGCCAGTGCAATTAAAGAAGCGAAAAAGTACTGCACGCCAAACGTTATCGATGCCAAAGTCACCGTTGACGGTCTGCGCGCTGTTAAGCCAATGAGCGAATGGCAGCTTTCTGACAACGCCGCCTATCTGCACTATTGCCCGAATGAAACCATCGATGGCATTGCGATTGATGAAACGCCGAACTTTGCCAGCAATGTGGTCGTCACGGCGGATCTCTCTTCTACCATCCTCTCCGCGCCGCTTGATGTTAACCGCTATGGCGTAATCTATGCCGGGGCGCAGAAAAACATTGGTCCTGCGGGACTGACGATTGTCATTGTACGAGAAGATCTGCTGGGTAAAGCGCATGTTTCATGCCCGTCAATCCTCGACTACACCGTGCTGAATGACAACGACTCCATGTTCAACACGCCGCCAACCTTTGCCTGGTATCTGTCTGGTCTGGTCTTTAAGTGGCTGAAAGAGCAGGGCGGTGTTAATGCGATGAATAAAATTAACCAGCAAAAAGCAGAGCTGTTGTATGGCGTGATCGACAACAGCGACTTCTATCGTAACGATGTCGCGAAGTCGAACCGTTCACGTATGAACGTCCCGTTCCAACTGGCTGACAGCGCCCTGGATAAACTCTTCCTGGAGGAGTCTTTCGCTGCGGGGCTGCATGCGCTGAAAGGCCATCGTGTGGTCGGCGGTATGCGTGCGTCTATCTATAATGCGATGCCGCTTGAAGGCGTAAAAGCACTGACCGATTTCATGGTCGATTTCGAACGCCGCCGCGGTTAATCTGCTGTACTTTTCATCCCCACAGCCCGCCTGTGGGGTTTTTATATCTGTTTTGAGAGTTGAGTTTCATGGAATCCCTGACGTTACAACCCATTGCGCGGGTGGATGGCACCATCAATCTGCCTGGATCCAAAAGTGTATCTAACCGCGCTTTGCTGCTGGCCGCATTAGCAAATGGCACCACTGTTCTGACCAACCTGCTGGACAGCGACGATGTCCGTCATATGCTCAATGCATTGAATGCGTTAGGGATTAGCTATACCCTTTCCGCCGATCGCACTCGCTGCGAGATTATCGGCAACGGTGGCGCATTACATGCCGAAGGGGCAGTGGAACTGTTTCTTGGCAATGCCGGAACCGCTATGCGTCCACTGGCCGCGGCGCTGTGTCTGGGCAGTAATGACATCGTGTTGACGGGCGAACCGCGCATGAAGGAGCGTCCGATTGGCCATCTGGTTGATGCGTTGCGCCAGGGGGGGGCCGGCATTGAGTACCTGGAGCAGGAAAACTATCCTCCGCTTCGTCTGCGCGGTGGTTTTAGCGGCGGTCAGGTTGAGGTGGACGGCAGCGTATCCAGCCAGTTCCTCACTGCGTTACTGATGACTGCACCGCTGGCGCCGCAGGATACAACGATCGCCATTAAAGGCGAGCTGGTATCCAAACCTTATATTGATATCACCCTGAATCTGATGAAGACGTTTGGTGTTGAAATTGAGAATCAGAACTACCAGCGCTTTGTTGTGCAGGGGCAGCAGCAGTATCAGTCACCGGGTGCCTATCTGGTTGAGGGCGATGCTTCTTCTGCTTCATACTTCCTCGCGGCAGGCGCCATTAAAGGTGGTACAGTAAAAGTCACTGGCATTGGCCGCAACAGTATGCAGGGCGATATTCGCTTCGCTGATGTACTGGAAAAAATGGGCGCGACCATTACCTGGGGCGATGACTTTATTGCCTGTACTCACGGTGAACTGAACGCTGTGGATATGGATATGAACCATATTCCCGACGCGGCGATGACTATTGCCACGACCGCGCTGTTTGCTAAAGGCACCACAACCCTACGCAACATCTACAACTGGCGCGTCAAAGAGACCGACCGTCTGTTTGCAATGGCGACGGAATTACGCAAAGTGGGCGCGGAAGTTGAAGAGGGGCATGACTTCATCCGCATCACACCACCAGCGACGCTGCAGTTTGCGGATATCGCAACCTATAACGATCACCGTATGGCGATGTGTTTCTCGCTGGTGGCGCTGTCTGACACCCCTGTGACCATTCTTGACCCCAAATGTACCGCCAAAACCTTCCCGGATTATTTCGAACAACTGGCGCGTATTAGCGCGCCGGCCTGATTTTATTGCCGCACTATCAGGTGCGGCACATTCTGTCATCCCTGATTGTCTATTTCTTCTACACTCAGCTTCAATGATTCTGCATTTTTCACACAAAGATAACGATCGTTGCCGTTGGCGCGTATAATGCGCGGCGTTCACGTTAACGTATGCCCGTTTAAGGAGAAAAAGATGACGGCAATTGCCCCGGTTATTACCATTGATGGCCCAAGCGGTGCAGGTAAAGGCACCTTGTGCAAGGCAATGGCGGAAGCATTGCAGTGGCATCTGTTAGATTCAGGCGCGATCTATCGCGTACTGGCGCTCGCAGCGTTACATCATCATGTCGATGTTACCTCTGAAGATGCTCTGGTACCGCTTGCCTCACACCTGGATGTGCGTTTTATCTCAACGGACGGCAACCTGGAAGTCATTCTGGAAGGTGAAGATGTTAGTGGCGAAATCCGCACTCAGGAAGTGGCGAACGCCGCATCCCAGGTGGCTGCTTTTCCCCGCGTGCGCGAAGCGCTTTTACGTCGTCAACGCGCGTTTCGCGAAGCGCCTGGCCTGATTGCCGACGGACGCGATATGGGAACCGTCGTGTTCCCGGATGCGCCGGTGAAAATTTTTCTGGACGCCTCCTCGCACGAACGTGCGCATAGACGTATGCTACAGTTGCAGGAGAAGGGCTTTAGTGTTAACTTTGAACGCCTTTTGGCCGAGATCGAAGAACGCGATTACCGCGATCGTAACCGCGCTGTAGCGCCGCTGGTTCCCGCTGCTGATGCTTTAGTTTTGGATTCAACCCGATTAAGCATTGAGCAAGTGATTGAAAAAGCGTTACAATATGCGCGCCAAAAACTGGCACTCGCTTAAGTGCGACCGAATTTGCAGTACCCCCGTTGCAATGGACTGACAGCGGGTATGTTAAACAACCCCATCCGGCATGGAGCCAGGTGGACGTTAAATATGAAACCTGAAGATTAAACATGACTGAATCTTTTGCTCAACTGTTTGAAGAATCCTTAAAAGAAATCGAAACCCGTCCGGGTTCCATCGTTCGTGGTGTTGTTGTTGCTATCGACAAAGACGTAGTACTGGTTGACGCCGGTCTGAAATCTGAGTCCGCCATTCCGGCAGAGCAGTTCAAAAACGCCCAGGGCGAACTGGAAATCCAGGTTGGTGACGAAGTTGACGTTGCTCTGGATGCAGTAGAAGACGGCTTCGGTGAAACCCTGCTGTCCCGTGAGAAAGCTAAACGTCACGAAGCTTGGATCACGCTGGAAAAAGCTTACGAAGAAGCTGCAACCGTTACTGGTGTTATCAATGGCAAAGTCAAGGGTGGCTTCACTGTTGAGCTGAATGGTATTCGCGCGTTCCTGCCGGGTTCCCTGGTAGACGTTCGTCCGGTCCGCGACACGCTGCACCTGGAAGGCAAAGAGCTTGAGTTCAAAGTCATCAAGCTGGATCAGAAGCGTAACAACGTTGTTGTTTCCCGTCGTGCCGTTATCGAATCCGAAAACAGCGCAGAACGCGATCAGCTGCTGGAAAACCTGCAGGAAGGCATGGAAGTTAAAGGTATCGTTAAGAACCTCACTGACTACGGTGCATTCGTTGATCTGGGTGGCGTTGACGGCCTGCTGCACATCACCGACATGGCATGGAAACGCGTTAAGCATCCGAGCGAAATCGTAAACGTTGGCGACGAAATCACTGTTAAAGTGCTGAAGTTCGACCGCGAGCGTACTCGTGTATCTCTGGGCCTGAAACAGCTGGGCGAAGATCCATGGGTAGCTATCGCTAAGCGTTATCCGGAAGGTACCAAACTGACTGGTCGCGTGACCAACCTGACCGACTACGGCTGCTTCGTTGAAATCGAAGAAGGCGTTGAAGGCCTGGTTCACGTTTCCGAGATGGATTGGACCAACAAAAACATCCACCCGTCCAAAGTTGTTAACGTTGGCGATGTAGTGGAAGTTATGGTTCTGGATATCGACGAAGAACGTCGTCGTATCTCCCTGGGTCTGAAGCAGTGCAAAAACAACCCATGGCAGCAGTTCGCGGAAACCCACAACAAGGGCGACCGTGTTGAAGGTAAAATCAAGTCTATCACTGACTTCGGTATCTTCATCGGCCTGGACGGCGGCATCGACGGCCTGGTTCACCTGTCTGACATCTCCTGGAACGTTGCAGGCGAAGAAGCAGTACGTGAATACAAAAAAGGCGACGAAATCGCAGCAGTTGTTCTGCAGGTTGACGCAGAGCGTGAGCGTATCTCTCTGGGCGTTAAACAGCTCGCAGAAGATCCGTTCAACAACTGGGTTGCACTGAACAAGAAAGGCGCAATCGTAAACGGTAAAGTCACTGCAGTTGACGCTAAAGGCGCAACCGTAGAACTGGCTGACGGCGTTGAAGGTTACCTGCGCGCTTCTGAAGCTTCCCGTGACCGCGTTGAAGATGCAACTCTGGTTCTGAGCGTAGGCGACGACGTTGAAGCTAAATTCACCGGCGTTGATCGTAAGAACCGTGCAATCAGCCTGTCTGTTCGTGCTAAAGACGAAGCTGATGAGAAAGATGCAATCGCAACTGTTAACAAACAGGAAGATGCAAACTTCTCTAACAACGCAATGGCTGAAGCTTTCAAAGCAGCTAAAGGCGAGTAATATCGAGTTCTCTAAATCCTTTGTGCCGTTAACAGCACAAAGGGTGACGAGTAGCTTGACAGATTACAGGATTCGTCCTGTAATCAATGACAAAGGGCGGCTACGGCCGCCCTTAATCAATGCAGCAGCTAATTATGCCTTTAAGGAACCGGAGGAATCATGACCAAGTCAGAATTGATTGAAAGACTTGCAACCCAGCAACCTCATATTCCCGCGAAAGCGGTTGAAGATGCAGTAAAAGAGATGCTGGAACATATGGCCTCGACTCTTGCGCAGGGCGAGCGTATTGAAATCCGCGGTTTCGGCAGCTTCTCTTTGCATTACCGCGCACCTCGCACCGGACGTAATCCGAAGACCGGCGATAAAGTGGATCTGGAAGGGAAATACGTTCCGCACTTTAAACCAGGTAAAGAACTGCGCGATCGCGCCAATATTTACGGTTAAGTTTTTAGCGAGACTTAACGCCGAGAAAAGCACCTGTATGGGTGCTTTTTTCATTTCTGCAGGTTCATACTGGAATCCTCATCCCAGTTAATTCGCACGTTACATCCGCTGCTGAATATCAGCGGAACGCGTGCCGTATAACAGTAAATTGTCGCCAGACAACCGTTGAGTATTACTGCACACTTCCCGCAACAGGGAGGTATTGATGAAAATAACAACGGTGAGTACGTGTGCATTGTGCGGCATTCTCCCTCTGATGCTATTACCCGCGCTGCCTGAAATGCTGAGCATCGGCGTTGTATTTTGTCTGGCATGTCTGCTCTGTCTTTTTCCCCACAAACATATGCGTCTCGCCGGATTAACCCTGCTGTTTTTACTTTGGGGAATAATGGCGGCGAAAGATGCGCTTTGGGCGGGTAATACGCTTCCTGCTAAAAACCAGCAGGCAATCGTGCGCATAACCGGAACCGACAATATGACCACGCACTATGGTCAGATCACGCACCTGCAGGGGCGGCGAATCTTTCCAGCGCAAGGAATTGTTCTGTATGGGGAGTACCTGCCCGGCGACGTTTGCGCGGGCCAGACATGGGCGATGACGCTTAAAGTTCGCGCTGTACACGGCCAATTGAACGAGGGGGGATTTGACAGTCAACGTTATGCGTTAGCACAGCATCAGCCGCTGACGGGACGGTTCTTGCAGGCTTCGGTCATCGCGCCACAATGTAGCTTACGTTCGAAGTATCTCTCTTCGTTGAAAATCCAGCTCGCCAACTATCCCTGGCAGCAGGTCATACTGGGGCTGGGTATGGGGGAGCGCCTGTCCGTGTCACAAGAGGTAAAAGCCATTATGCGTGATACCGGCACAGCGCATTTGATGGCTATCTCCGGGCTGCATATTGCGTTTGCCGCACTTCTGGCGGGAGGACTGATTCGCGGTGGACAATTTTTTATGCCAACCAAATGGATTTGCTGGCAGGTTCCGTTGGTTGGCGGGATTATCTGCGCGACATTCTATGCCTGGTTAACGGGGCTTCAGCCTCCTGCATTGCGCACGATTGTCGCGCTGATGGTCTGGGGGGCGCTGAAGCTAAGCGGCAGGCAGTGGAGCGGATGGTCGGTCTGGGTCTGTTGTCTCGCAGCCATCGTGGTGGCGGATCCTCTCGCTATTCTGTCACAGAGTCTGTGGTTATCTGCTTTTGCCGTCGCGGCGCTGATATTCTGGTATCAGTGGGTACCTTTACCTGCCTGGTCTCTCTCTCGCATTGGACGCATACTGCTGGCCCTCGCGCATCTGCAACTGGGGATCACGATTCTGCTTCTGCCTGTGCAAATTTCGATGTTTCACGGCATCAGCCTGACTTCATTGGTGGCTAATTTATTTGCCGTACCGCTGGTCACGTTTGTTTCCGTACCGCTGATATTAGCCGGCATGCTGGTGCATTTAACCAGTCTGGGAGGGCTGGAATCGGGACTGTGGTATTTAGCCGATCGCTCTCTGGCGCTGTTATTTTGGGGACTTAATGCTCTGCCTCAAGGCTGGATCAATATAGATGCTCGCTGGCAATGGCTTGCATTGGCACCTGGGCTGATGCTCATCGCATGGCGACTGAATGCCTGGCGTACTCTACCGATGCTTTGTTTCACAGTGCTATTTTTGCTGAGTGAACCGCTCTGGCGGGCGCCACGCACGGATGCATGGCAAGTGCATATGCTGGACGTCGGGCAGGGACTGGCGATGGTGATCGCCCGCAATGGGAAAGCAATTCTATATGATAGGGGGCTGGCATGGCCTGAGGGAGATAGCGCGCAGCAATTGATCATTCCCTGGTTACGCTGGCACAACCTCAAGCCAGAAGGGATAATTTTAAGCCACGAGCATATGGATCACCGGGGTGGGTTGCGCTCGCTGCAACAAGCATGGCCATTCTTATGGATAAGAAGCCCACTAGGCTGGAAAGGTCATCTCCCGTGTTTTCGCGGGGAACGCTGGCAATGGCAAGGATTAACGTTCAGTGCACACTGGCCCCTGCGCGGAAATAAAGCGCGGGGGAATAACCAATCCTGCGTGGTTAAAGTCGATGACGGATACCAGAGTATTCTTCTGACCGGTGATATTGAGTCTCCCGCTGAACAAAAAATGCTAAGTCACTACTGGTCTCATCTGCAGTCAACTGTCATGCAGGTTCCACACCATGGCAGCAATACTTCGTCATCACTGGCGCTGATTCAGCGTGTTGGCGGACAGGCGGCGTTGGCCTCGGCATCCCGTTACAATGCCTGGCGACTGCCATCCTGGAAGGTGAAGCGGCGCTATCGGCAACAAGATTATCAATGGCTGGACACGCCACATCAGGGGCAGATTACGCTGGATTTTTACCCACAAACCTGGCAAATGCGCAGCATGCGGGATCAGATTTTACCCCGTTGGTATCATCAGTGGTTTGGCGTGTCGGAGGATAACGGGTAGAATATGCGGCTATTCTAACAAATGCTGGTTTTTTGAATGCATAACGATAAAGATCTCTCTACGTGGCAGACGTTTCGCCGACTATGGCCAACCATAGCGCCTTTTAAATCGGGTCTGATCGTGGCGGGTATAGCGTTAGTCCTTAACGCGGCCAGCGATACCTTCATGTTATCGCTCCTCAAGCCATTACTGGATGATGGTTTTGGTAAAACTGACCGCTCGGTGCTGCTGTGGATGCCGCTGGTGGTCATTGGGCTGATGATAGTTCGTGGTTTAACCAGCTATGTCTCCAGCTATTGTATCTCATGGGTGTCGGGTAAAGTGGTTATGACCATGCGCCGTCGCCTGTTTGGTCACATGATGGGCATGCCAGTCTCCTTTTTTGATAAACAGTCTACAGGTACGTTGCTGTCACGTATTACCTATGATTCAGAGCAGGTAGCGTCATCGTCTTCCGGCGCGCTGATCACCGTGGTACGTGAAGGGGCCTCAATTATTGGCCTGTTCATCATGATGTTCTATTACAGCTGGCAGCTGTCATTGATTCTGATAGTACTGGCGCCAATTGTATCAGTGGCGATTCGTGTGGTTTCTAAGCGCTTTCGTAGCATCAGTAAAAACATGCAAAACACCATGGGGCAGGTTACGACCAGTGCGGAGCAGATGCTGAAAGGCCACAAAGAAGTTCTGATTTTTGGTGGGCAGGAAGTCGAAACTAAACGCTTTGATAAAGTCAGCAACAAGATGCGTTTACAGGGTATGAAGATGGTTTCCGCCTCTTCGATCTCCGATCCTATCATCCAGTTGATTGCGTCTCTGGCTCTGGCCTTCGTGTTATATGCAGCCAGTTTCCCAAGCGTCATGGAAAACCTGACGGCAGGGACCATTACCGTTGTCTTCTCGTCAATGATCGCGCTGATGCGTCCGTTGAAATCGCTAACTAACGTCAACGCGCAGTTCCAGCGTGGTATGGCGGCATGCCAGACCTTATTCACGATTCTGGATAGCGAACAGGAGAAAGACGAAGGTAAACGCGTTATCGAACGCGCTACCGGCGATCTGGAATTCCGCAATGTGACCTTTACTTATCCAGGACGTGAAGTCCCTGCGCTGCGTAACATCAACCTGAATATTCCGGCGGGTAAAACCGTCGCTCTGGTTGGTCGTTCGGGTTCAGGTAAATCTACCATCGCCAGTCTGATCACGCGCTTCTACGATATCGATGAAGGGCAGATTCTGATGGACGGACACGATCTGCGCGAATATACCCTGGCATCACTGCGCGATCAGGTTGCTTTGGTTTCGCAGAATGTGCACCTGTTTAATGATACGGTCGCGAATAACATCGCCTACGCGCGTACCGATTTATACAGCCGTGAGCAGATTGAAAAAGCGGCGCAGATGGCCTATGCCATGGATTTCATCAATAAGATGGATAATGGTCTGGATACGGTGATTGGTGAAAACGGCGTATTGCTTTCCGGCGGACAGCGTCAACGTATCGCTATCGCTCGTGCCTTACTGCGTGACAGCCCGATCCTGATCCTTGATGAAGCTACGTCGGCTCTTGATACTGAATCTGAACGCGCGATTCAGGCTGCACTGGATGAGCTACAGAAAAACCGTACTTCTCTGGTCATTGCACACCGTCTTTCTACCATTGAGCAGGCGGACGAAATCATCGTGGTGGAAGACGGGGTGATTGTTGAGCGCGGAACCCATAACGAGCTGATTGAGCAACGCGGCGTGTATGCGCAATTACACAAAATGCAATTTGGTCAATGATCGCACGTATCTGGTCTGGTGAATCGCCGCTGTGGCGCTTATTACTTCCACTCTCCTGGCTGTATGGTCTGGTGAGTGGGGGGATCCGCTTATGCTACAAGCTTGGGCTCAAGCGCGCATGGCGCGCGCCAGTACCCGTTGTCGTAGTGGGAAATCTTACCGCAGGCGGGAACGGTAAAACGCCGGTGGTGATTTGGCTGGTTGAACGACTACAGCAACGTGGTATCCGCGTGGGCGTGGTTTCTCGTGGTTATGGCGGAAAAGCCGCGGCTTACCCGCTGTTGCTGACAACGGATACCACAACTGCAGAAGCGGGCGATGAACCAGTGCTCATCTACCAGCGTACAGGCGTGCCTGTAGCGGTCTCTCCGAACAGAGCGGATGCGGTAAAAGCCATTTTGGCGCATCATGATGTGCAGATTATTGTGACGGACGATGGTCTACAGCATTATCGTCTGGCGCGAGATATTGAAATCGTGGTGATTGACGGCGAACGTCGGTTTGGCAATGGCTGGTGGCTTCCGGCCGGTCCAATGCGGGAACGCGCAGGTCGGCTTAAATCGGTGGATGCGACAATCGTTAACGGTGGCAGTCCGCAGCCGGGGGAGATCCCCATGCGACTTGAACCCGGGCTGGCCGTTAATTTACGCACGGGTGAACGTCGTGATGTGGCAAAGCTAAGCAATATAGTTGCCATGGCGGGTATTGGCCATCCGCCCCGTTTTTTTGCCACGCTTGAAGCGTGCGGAGCCAAACCACAAAAATGTATTGCGCTGGCAGATCATCAATCTCTGACCTACAGTGACGTCAGTGCGTTTTCAGACGCAGGGCAAACGCTGGTGATGACGGAAAAAGATGCGGTTAAATGCCGCGCATTTGCTGATGATAACTGGTGGTATTTACCCGTGGACGCACATTTGTCAGGCGAACGGCCTGATATGTTGCTGGATAGCTTAATCTCGCTGACTCGCTAACGGATTCAAGCTGCGGCAGCGAATCATTTATGAGGTCATAAATGTCGTTGCCGCACCTTTCTCTGACGGATGCTCGTCATCTTCATCTTGCCGCCCAAGGACTGCTGAAAAAAACACGCCGCCGGGCATCTCCTGCCGATATTCTTGCCACCATTTCGCGCATGTCTTTATTGCAAATCGATACCATTAATATTGTGGCGCGTAGTCCTTACCTGGTGCTGTTCAGTCGATTGGGTGATTATTCCCCGCAATGGCTGGATGACTCGCTACGGCAGGGTGAACTGATGGAGTACTGGGCGCACGAGGCCTGTTTTATGCCGCGCAGTGACTTTATGCTGATACGCCACCGCATGCTGGCGCCGGAGAAAATGGGCTGGAAATATAAAGCGGCGTGGATGACAGAACATGCCCATGAGATTGAGCAATTGCTCCAGCATATCCACCATAACGGGCCGGTACGCTCAGTCGATTTTGAACATCCACGTAAGGGAGCCAACGGCTGGTGGGAATGGAAGCCGCATAAGCGACACCTTGAAGGACTGTTTACTGCCGGGAAAGTGATGGTGGTGGAGCGGCGTAGTTTCCAGCGAGTCTATGATTTAACCCATCGCGTCATGCCGCACTGGGATGATGAACGTGACAGGCTTTCACAAGAGGAAGCCGAAATTATCATGCTGGATAACAGCGCCCGCAGTCTGGGGATTTTTCGCGAGCAGTGGCTGGCAGACTACTACCGCCTGAAGCGCCCGGCGTTGAAAAACTGGTGTGACGTGCGCAAGGAACAGCAACAAATTATTCCTGTCGATGTTGAAGGGCTGGGAACCCTGTGGTTGCATAGCGATCTTCAACCGCAGCTTGAGCAGGCACTGGCGGGGAAATTAACGGCAACGCATAGCACGGTTTTATCACCTTTTGATCCGGTGGTCTGGGATCGCAAACGGGCAGAGCAGCTATTCGATTTTAGCTATCGGCTGGAATGTTATACGCCAGCAGCGAAACGTCAGTACGGTTATTTTGTCCTGCCGTTGCTGCATCGTGGACAGTTAGTGGGGAGGATGGATGCCAAAATGCACCGTAAAACAGGTGTGCTGGAGGTGATTTCTCTATGGTTACAGGATGGGGTCAAACCTGGCGTTACTCTGCAAAAAGGGTTGTTCCAGGCGATTGATGATTTTGCCCGCTGGCAGCAGGCAACGCGCGTGACGCTGGGGCGCTGCCCAGAAGGTTTATTTGCTGGCGCACGTCATGGTTGGGAAATAGCCCCAGCCCGTTAAGCGATTATGTTAATATTTACGGATTCACAATCCGGTCCATCTGGAGGAACTATGGATCATCGTCTGCTTGAAATCATTGCCTGCCCGGTATGCAATGGCAAACTCTGGTTTAACCAGGAAAAACAGGAACTGATTTGTAAACTGGATAACCTTGCTTTCCCACTGCGTGATGGCATTCCCGTTTTACTGGAAACCGAAGCCCGTGTTCTGACTGCGGATGAGAGTAAATCATGAGTTTTGTGGTCATTATTCCTGCGCGTTATGCGTCCACACGTTTGCCGGGCAAGCCGCTGCTGGATATTAACGGCAAGCCGATGATCGTGCATGTGCTGGAGCGTGCGCGTGAATCTGGCGCTGAACGCATTATCGTTGCCACCGATCATGAAGATGTCGCTCGTGCGGTAGAAGCGGTGGGGGGGGAAGTCTGCATGACCCGTGCCGATCACCAGTCTGGTACCGAGCGTCTGGCGGAAGTCGTCGAGAAATGTGGCTTTAGCGATGATACCGTTATTGTGAACGTTCAGGGTGATGAGCCGATGATCCCAGCGGTCATTATTCGTCAGGTGGCCGAAAATCTGGCGCAACGCCAGGTTGGCATGGCGACCCTTGCGGCTCCCATTCATAGTGCGGAAGAAGCATTTAATCCGAATGCGGTTAAAGTCGTTCTGGACAACGAAGGCTATGCGCTCTATTTTTCACGCGCAACCATCCCCTGGGATCGTGACCGTTTTGCCAAAAGCCTGGAAACGGTAGGCGATACCTTCCTGCGTCATCTGGGGATTTACGGTTATCGCGCAGGTTTTATTCGCCGCTATGTTAACTGGCAGCCCAGCCCGCTTGAGCATATTGAAATGCTGGAGCAACTGCGTGTGCTGTGGTACGGCGAAAAAATTCACGTGGCCGTCGCTAAAGAAGTACCGGGTACTGGCGTAGACACTGCCGAGGATCTTGAGCGCGTTCGCGCCGAAATGCGTTAGTTTTTCTCATGGCACTCCCCCCATAATGCCGCGTATTTTTGGGAGGAGTGTCGTATCGTTACGTTTTCCCTGTGCTTTTCTTTTCATCAATTGATCTCATCCGGGTGACATCTGTCTGCGCGACGCTCATTATGAAAGCAGTAGCTTTTATGAGGGCAATCTGAAATGGAACAGTTGCGTGCCGAACTCAGCCATCTGCTGGGTGAAAAACTCAGTCGTATTGAATGCGTGAATGAGAAAGTGGATACCGCTCTGTGGTCACTGTACGACAGTCAGGGTAATCCGATGCCGCTGATGGCGAGAAGTTTCACCACGCCGGGGATGGCGCAGCAGCTGGCATGGAAAACCTCCATGCTGGCGCGCAGTGGCACGGTACGTATGCCGGTCATTTATGGCGTCTTAACGCATGAGGAGCATCCCGGTCCTGATGTGCTCTTGCTTGAGCGTCTACGCGGCGTGCCGGTGGAAGCGCCTGCCCGAACGCCCGAGCGCTGGGAACATTTAAAAGATCAAATCGTAGAAGGTTTGCTGTCATGGCATCGGCAGGATAGCCGCGGCTGCGTGGGAGCGGTGGATAACACGCAAGAGAATATCTGGCCGTCCTGGTATCGCCAGCGTGTCGAGGTATTGTGGAGCACGTTGAATCAGTTCAACAATACTGGGCTGACGATGCAGGACAAGCGGATTCTGTTCCGTACCCGTGAATGTTTACCCGACTTATTTGCCGGATTTAATGATAACTGCGTGCTGATCCACGGCAATTTCAGTTTACGCAGCATGCTCAAAGATGCTCGTAGCGATCAGCTCCTGGCGATGGTGGGACCGGGCTTGATGCTATGGGCGCCAAGAGAATATGAATTGTTCCGCTTAATGGACAATGCGCTGGCGGAAAGCCTGCTTTGGCAATATCTGCAACGCGCGCCAGTGGCGGAGTCATTCATCTGGCGGCGCTGGTTGTATGTGTTATGGGATGAGGTGGCGCAACTGGTCAATACCGGACGCTTTAATCGTTCCAACTTTGATCTGGCGACAAAATCACTGCTGCCGTGGCTCGCCTGACTATCCGGCCTGGAATTCTGCGCTGAATCTGTAGGCCTGATAAGAGGCAACATTTCTGTCAATGTTCCCTTCCTTTCAGCCACTGCCAGATGCGTCCCAGCGTTTCGTATCCGACACGATCGCTGTGCATTAACCAGACGGGCGAGGGAATTGCCCGCTCCCATGGATTAAGCGGGGAATCAATCGCTAACTGATTGGCAGGTGCTGGCAGCGGGTGTAGCCCGGCCTGCTGGAAGAAAATCATGGCACGCGGTAAGTGCGATGCGGAGGTCACCAGCAGAAACGGCGCGTTGCCGATGGCCTGCTTTACTGCCACTGCTTCTTCTTCAGTATCTTTGGGTTGATCCAGCGTGATGATGTCACCCGGCGGCACCCCCAGCGACTGTGCTACGCGGGCGCCGGCTTCCGCGGTACTAACGTTATTCGTTTTTGCGGCGGCACCGGTAAAGATAAGCTTCGACCCTGGATTCGCGCGCCATAGGCGAATACCTTCATTCAAACGTGGAAGGCTATTGCTAATCAGGTTTGAACTCGGCGCCCACTGTGGGTTCCAGGTATATCCTCCGCCCAGCACCACAACATATTCTACTTTTTGCGTATCCTGCCAGGTGGGATAGCTATCCTCAATAGGTTTCAGCAAGCTGTCGGCGACGGGTTGCAAGCTCAGGAGTAATAGCGCCAGCCAACTCAGGCTGATACACACTTTCCCTGTTTTTTGAAAGCGGCTAAACCAGACCAGCGCCAGGCCAATACCCATCATCGTTAGCATCAGCGGAAGCGGCAGCATCATACCGCCAATCACTTTCTTCAGCGTAAAAAGCATCCTTTTTGGTTCCTTTTTTAACCATACAGCAGGGGATCTGCAGGGATATTACACCAGGAAGGTTCATTCTCGGCGTGGGTGTGACAAAATAGCGGTTTTACTTAGTCACCCTAAAGCCAGCATGTGGAGAGCCCGATGCGGGATCGCAATTTTGATGACATTGCAGAGAAGTTTTCCCGTAACATTTACGGCACCACCAAAGGTCAATTAAGACAGGCTATCCTTTGGCAGGATTTGGATCGATTATTAGCGACATTCGGTGAGCAAAAATTGCACATTCTGGATGCCGGCGGTGGTGAAGGGCAAACGGCCATCAAGATGGCGCAACGTGGGCACTTCGTGACATTATGCGATCTGTCAGGCGAAATGATCGCCCGTGCGAAACAGGCGGCAGAGGCAAAAGGTGTGAGCGGAAACATGCATTTTATACAATGCGCCGCTCAGGACGTTACTGCGCATTTGGAAACCCCGGTTGATCTGATATTGTTTCATGCTGTGCTGGAATGGGTGACGGATCCCGTCAGCGTATTACAGACGCTGTGGTCAGTATTGCGTCCCGGCGGCGCGCTGTCGTTAATGTTCTACAATGCTAACGGTCTGTTGATGCATAACATGGTCGCAGGGAACTTTGACTATGTGCAGGTGGGGATGCCGAAACGTAAAAAGCGTACGCTTTCACCGGACTACCCACGCGATCCGGGGCAGGTTTACCAGTGGCTGGAAGAGATCGGTTGGCAGATAACGAGTAAAACAGGCGTCCGTGTGTTTCATGATTATCTGCGGGATAAGCATAAACAGCATGACGACTACGAAATGTTACTTGAGTTAGAAACGCGCTATTGCCGCCAGGAACCGTATATCAGCCTTGGGCGCTATATTCATGTCACCGCGATTAAAAGTCCGGCCCGAGCCGCAGATGCAAGGATAACCTATGAGTGAATTTTCCCAGACAGTCCCCGAACTGGTTGCCTGGGCCAGAAAAAATGACTTCTCCATCTCTCTGCCGGTAGACAGACTTTCGTTCCTGCTGGCGGTCGCCACTCTGAACGGCGAGCGACTTGACGGCGAGATGAGTGAAGGTGAGCTGGTGGATGCGTTCCGCCATGTGAGTGATGCGTTTGAGCAAACCAGCGAAACCATTGGTGTACGCGCGAACAACGCGATCAACGATATGGTGCGTCAACGTCTGCTGAACCGCTTTACCAGCGAGCAGGCAGAAGGAAACGCGATTTATCGTTTGACGCCGCTCGGCATTGGCATCACCGATTATTATATTCGTCAACGCGAATTCTCTACACTGCGTCTTTCTATGCAGTTGTCGATTGTGGCCGGTGAATTGAAGCGCGCGGCGGATGCGGCAGCGGAAGGTGGCGATGAGTTTCACTGGCATCGCAATGTATATGCGCCATTGAAATATTCGGTGGCGGAGATTTTTGACAGTATCGATCTCACCCAGCGCATCATGGATGAACAGCAGCAGCAGGTGAAAGACGATATCGCGCAGTTGCTGAACAAAGACTGGCGGGCGGCGATTTCCAGCTGTGAACTGCTGCTTTCTGAAACTTCCGGGACGCTGCGCGAACTGCAGGATACGTTGGAAGCGGCGGGGGATAAGCTACAGGCAAACCTGTTACGCATCCAGGATGCCACGATGACGCATGACGATTTGCATTTTGTCGACAGGCTGGTGTTTGACTTACAAAGCAAACTCGACCGCATTATCAGTTGGGGTCAGCAGTCTATTGATTTGTGGATTGGTTACGATCGTCATGTGCATAAGTTTATCCGTACCGCGATTGATATGGATAAAAACCGCGTCTTTGCCCAGCGTTTGCGCCAGTCCGTGCAGACTTATTTTGACGAACCGTGGGCGCTGACTTATGCCAATGCCGACCGTCTGCTCGATATGCGTGATGAAGAGATGGTCCTGCGTGACGAAGAGGTCACCGGTGAACTTCCGACAGATCTGGAATATGAAGAGTTTAACGAGATCCGTGAGCAACTGGCGGCGATCATCGAAGAACAGTTGGCTATCTACAAATCCAGACAAACGCCACTGGATCTCGGTTTGGTAGTGCGCGAGTATCTGGCGCAATATCCACGTGCGCGTCACTTCGACGTCGCGCGTATTGTTATCGATCAGGCGGTACGTCTTGGCGTAGCGCAAGCAGATTTCACCGGACTGCCAGCTAAATGGCAGCCGATTAATGATTACGGAGCCAAGGTACAGGCGCATGTCATTGACAAATATTGAACAAGTGATGCCGGTAAAGCTGGCGCAGGCGCTGGCGAATCCGTTATTTCCGGCGCTGGATAGCGCCTTACGTTCGGGCCGACATATCGGCCTGGATGAACTGGATAATCATGCCTTCCTGATGGATTTTCAGGAGTATTTTGAAGAATTTTACAGCCGCTATAACGTGGAACTGATCCGCGCGCCGGAAGGGTTCTTCTATCTTCGCCCGCGTTCAACGACGCTCATTCCGCGTTCGGTTCTGTCCGAACTGGACATGATGGTGGGTAAAATTCTTTGCTATCTCTATCTCAGCCCGGAACGCCTGGCGAATGAAGGGATTTTTACCCAACAAGAGTTGTACGACGAGCTGTTGACGCTGGCGGACGAAGCGAAACTGCTGAAGTTGGTGAACAATCGTTCAACCGGTTCGGACGTTGACCGTCAGAAGCTACAGGAAAAGGTACGTTCTTCGCTAAACCGTCTGCGTCGCTTAGGCATGGTGTGGTTTCTGGGCCACGACAGCAGCAAATTCCGTATTACGGAATCGGTCTTCCGCTTTGGCGCGGACGTGCGCAGCGGTGACGATCCGCGTGAAGCCCAGCGTCGCTTAATTCGTGATGGCGAAGCGATGCCGGTCGAAAACCGCCTGCAGCTTAACGATGAGCCCGAAGAGAATCAGCCGGACAGTGGAGAAGAAGAATAATGATTGAACGCGGTAAATTTCGCTCACTTACGCTGATTAACTGGAATGGTTTTTTTGCCCGTACGTTCGACCTGGATGAACTGGTTACCACGCTGTCCGGTGGTAACGGTGCGGGTAAATCCACGACCATGGCGGCATTTGTTACGGCGCTCATCCCGGATTTAACCCTGCTGCATTTCCGTAATACCACCGAAGCCGGTGCGACCAGCGGTTCACGTGACAAAGGTCTGCACGGTAAGCTCAAAGCGGGTGTCTGTTACTCAATGCTTGACGTCCTCAACTCCCGCCATCAGCGCGTGGTTGTCGGCGTTCGTCTGCAACAGGTTGCCGGTCGCGATCGTAAAGTGGATATCAAGCCGTTTGCCATTCAGGGGCTACCGATGTCGGTGCAGCCCACTCAGTTGGTTACGGAAACGCTGAATGAACGCCAGGCGCGCGTCCTGTCTCTCCCTGAGCTGAAAGAGAAGCTTGATGAGATGGAAGGCGTGCAGTTTAAGCAGTTCAACTCGATAACGGATTATCACTCGCTGATGTTCGATCTGGGCATCATTGCCCGTCGTCTGCGCTCTGCGTCCGATCGTAGTAAATTCTATCGTCTGATTGAAGCCTCGCTGTATGGCGGTATCTCCAGCGCCATTACTCGCTCACTGCGTGATTACCTGCTGCCAGAAAACGGTGGCGTGCGCAAAGCGTTCCAGGATATGGAAGCCGCGCTGCGTGAAAACCGCATGACGCTGGAAGCGATTCGCGTAACCCAGTCTGACCGCGATCTGTTTAAGCATTTGATCAGCGAAGCGACCAACTATGTGGCAGCGGATTATATGCGCCATGCCAACGAGCGCCGTATTCATCTGGATAAAGCGCTGGAATATCGTCGTGAACTGCATACCTCACGCAAGCAGTTGGCTGCTGAGCAGTATAAACACGTAGATATGGCGCGCGAGCTGGGCGAGCACAACGGTGCGGAAGGCGATCTGGAAGCTGATTACCAGGCGGCAAGCGATCACCTCAATCTGGTGCAAACCGCGCTGCGTCAGCAGGAAAAAATTGAACGCTATGAAGCGGATCTCGAAGAATTACAGGTCCGTCTCGAAGAGCAAAATGAAGTGGTCGCGGAAGCCGTTGACCGCCAGGATGAAAACGAAGCCCGCGCGGAAGCTGCTGAGCTGGAGGTGGATGAGCTGAAAAGTCAGCTTGCCGATTACCAGCAGGCGCTGGATGTCCAGCAAACGCGAGCTATCCAGTATGCCCAGGCAATTCAGGCGTTAAGCCGGGCCAAAGAGCTGTGTCACTTACCGGATCTGACAGCCGACAGCGCTGCTGAATGGCTGGAAACCTTCCAGGCCAAAGAGCAGGAAGCTACAGAAAAACTGTTGACGCTGGAACAAAAAATGAGCGTGGCGCAAACCGCGCACAGTCAGTTTGAACAGGCTTATCAGCTGGTGGCGGCGATCAACGGCCCACTGGCGCGTAGTGAGGCCTGGAGCGTGGCGCGTGAACTGCTGCGGGAAGGTGTTGAGCAGCGTCACCTGGCGGAACAGGTTCAGCCGTTGCGTATGCGTCTTAGCGAACTGGAGCAGCGTCTGCGCGAGCAGCAGGACGCCGAGCGGCTGCTGGCTGAATTCTGCAAACGCCAGGGTAAACAGTTCGATATTGATGAACTGGAAGCGCTACATCAGGAACTGGAAGCGCGTATCGCCGCCTTGTCGGACAGCGTATCGTCCGCCAGCGAACAGCGAATGACGTTGCGTCAGGAACAGGAACAGCTGCAGTCGCGTATCCAGCATTTGATGAAACGCGCACCGGTCTGGCTGGCCGCGCAAAATAGCCTGAATCAACTTAGCGAACAGTGCGGCGAAGAGTTTACCTCCAGCCAGGACGTGACCGAGTATCTGCAGCAATTGCTGGAGCGCGAGCGTGAAGCCATTGTTGAGCGCGATGAAGTTGGCGCGCGCAAAAACGCGGTTGATGAAGAAATTGAACGTTTAAGTCAGCCGGGCGGGGCGGAAGATCAACGTCTGAACGCGCTGGCGGAACGCTTCGGTGGCGTGCTGCTGTCAGAAATTTATGACGACGTTAGCCTTGAAGATGCGCCGTACTTCTCCGCGCTGTACGGCCCCTCACGCCATGCTATCGTGGTGCCGGATCTGTCGCTGATTACCGAACAGCTTGAAGGACTGACGGATTGTCCGGAAGATCTCTATTTTATCGAAGGGGATCCGCAGTCATTTGATGACAGCGTTTTCAGCGTCGATGAGCTGGAAAAAGCGGTGGTGGTGAAAACCGCCGAGCGCCAGTGGCGTTATTCCCGCTTCCCGACGGTGCCGATTTTTGGTCGTGCGGCGCGCGAAAGCCGTATCGAAACCCTGCATGCCGAGCGTGAAGGGCTGTCTGAACGTTTTGCCACGCTCTCTTTTGACGTCCAGAAAACCCAGCGTCTGCATCAGGCGTTCAGCCGCTTTATCGGCAGCCATTTGTCAGTGGCGTTTGAAGCCGATCCAGAAGCCGAAATTCGTCAGTTGAACAGCCGCCGCGTTGAGCTGGAGCGTGCGCTGACCAATCATGAAAATGATAACCAGCAAAGCCGTATGCAGTTTGAACAGGCGAAAGAGGGGGTTTCTGCGCTGAACCGCCTGCTGCCGCGTTTGAATCTGCTGGCCGATGAAACGCTGGCCGATCGCGTGGACGAAATTCGCGAGCGTCTGGATGAAGCTCAGGAAGCGGCGCGTTTTGTGCAGCAGCACGGTAATCAGTTAGCCAAACTGGAACCGATGGTTTCGGTTCTGCAAAATGACCCTGAGCAGTTTGAACAACTGAAGGAAGATTACGCGTATTCCCAGCAGATGCAGCGTGATGCGCGTCAGCAGGCGTTTGCGCTGACTGAGGTCGTACAACGCCGGGCGCACTTTAGCTATTCCGATTCAGCCGAAATGCTGAGCGGCAACAGCGATCTGAACGAAAAACTGCGCCAGCGTCTGGAACAGGCGGAAGCTGAACGTACCCGCGCTCGTGAAGCGCTGCGCAGCCACGCCGCGCAGTTAAGCCAGTACAACCAGGTCATGGCGTCGCTGAAAAGCTCCTATGACACTAAAAAAGAACTGCTCAACGATTTACAACGTGAACTGCAGGATATCGGCGTTCGTGCTGACAGCGGCGCGGAAGAGCGTGCCCGTATCCGTCGTGATGAACTGCATGCGCAGCTCAGTAACAACCGTGCGCGCCGTAACCAACTGGAAAAAGCGCTGACCTTCTGCGAAGCGGAGATGGATAACCTGACCCGCAAATTGCGCAAACTGGAACGCGATTATTTTGAGATGCGCGAACAGGTAGTCACCGCGAAAGCCGGCTGGTGTGCGGTCATGCGCATGGTGAAAGACAATGGCGTTGAACGCCGTCTGCACCGTCGCGAGCTGGCGTATCTTTCTGGCGATGAACTGCGTTCGATGTCGGATAAGGCGTTGGGCGCGCTGCGTCTGGCGGTGGCGGATAACGAACACCTGCGTGATGTGTTGCGCATGTCTGAAGATCCGAAGCGCCCGGAGCGTAAAATTCAGTTCTTTGTCGCGGTTTATCAGCATCTGCGTGAACGTATTCGTCAGGATATTATTCGTACCGACGATCCGGTGGAAGCGATTGAACAGATGGAGATCGAACTGAGCCGTTTGACGGAAGAATTAACCTCGCGTGAACAGAAGCTGGCGATCAGCTCCCGCAGCGTGGCGAACATCATTCGTAAGACGATTCAGCGCGAACAAAACCGTATCCGTATGTTGAACCAGGGTCTGCAAAGCGTATCGTTTGGCCAGGTAAATAGCGTTCGTCTGAACGTCAACGTGCGTGAAACCCACGCCACCTTGCTGGACGTACTTTCCGAGCAGCATGAACAGCATCAGGATCTGTTTAACAGCAACCGTCTGACCTTCTCTGAAGCGCTGGCGAAGCTGTATCAGCGTCTGAATCCGCAGATTGATATGGGGCAACGCACGCCGCAAACCATTGGTGAAGAGCTGCTGGACTACCGTAACTATCTGGAAATGGAAGTCGAGGTTAACCGTGGTTCAGACGGCTGGCTGCGTGCTGAATCTGGCGCACTGTCAACGGGTGAGGCGATCGGTACCGGGATGTCTATTCTGGTGATGGTTGTGCAGAGCTGGGAAGACGAAGGTCGCAGACTGCGCGGTAAAGATATCTCGCCTTGTCGTCTGCTGTTCCTTGATGAAGCTGCGCGACTTGATGCCCGATCTATCGCGACCCTGTTTGAACTGTGCGAGCGTTTGCAGATGCAACTGATTATCGCTGCGCCGGAAAACATCAGCCCGGAGAAAGGCACCACCTATAAACTGGTACGTAAAGTCTTCCAGAACACCGAGCATGTTCACGTGGTGGGCCTGCGCGGGTTTGCCCCGCAGTTACCTGAGCCACTGCCAGGAACGGAAGACGCTTCCTCGCAGGCAAGCTAAGTAAGAAGGCGGCTAAATAGCCGCCTTCTTCTTTTCTGAAAAGCACATAATGCCTGGTGTAATTTCTTTAGACTTCTTTACATTAGGTTAGGCAAAAACTATTTGATGTTTATATACTAAAGGTAAGCCTAACTCGTGGCAGGCTTGCTAGTCATACTTCAGCGTGTATTGGCGTTTTACAGGTCCGACCCCAGCAAACAAAAGGGGAATGCTACGGCCTGGCTACTCAAAGTATGATAAAGAAAACAGGGGGCAAGGGATGTTGCTTAATAAAATGTGTGGTCGTCGGCTGTCGGCAATTAGTTTGTGCCTGGCCGTAACATTCGCTCCACTGTTCAATGCGCAGGCCGATGAGCCTGAAATGATCCCTGGCGATAGCTCAGCGTCCGTCAGTGAACAGCCAACAGCGTTACCGCAACCGCAGGTTCAATCTTCCGCGACTGCTATCATGGCGGGTATTCAACCGCTGCCGGAGGGCGTGTCTGTCGATAGCGCTCGCGCCAAATTACAATCTCAACTTCCCGCGGGCTTCACGCCGGTTTATATGAGCCAGCTGGAATTGCTGTATGCCGCTCGCGAAATGAAACCGATGTGGGAAAATCGAGATGCGGTAAAAGCGTTTCAGCAACAGTTAGCCGAGGTGGCGATTGCCGGATTTCAGCCGCAATTTACCACCTGGGTCGCATTGCTTACCGACCCGGCGGTAACGGGTCAGGCGCGAGACATCGTGCTTTCTGATGCCCTGATGGGATATCTGCACTTTATCGCAAATATCCCCGTCAAAGGTAATCGCTGGCTCTACAGTAATAAGCCCTATGCGCTGGCAACTCCGCCGATTTCCGTGATCAACCAATGGCAGGTGGCGCTGGATAATGGGCAACTGACGTCGTTTATTACCGGCCTGGCGCCTCAGCATCCGCAGTATGCAGCCATGCATGAATCGTTGTTAAAACTGGTGAGCGATACGCGTCCCTGGCCGCAGTTAACCAGTACCGCGACGCTGCGTCCTGGCGAGTGGAGTAACGATATCCCCGCGTTGCGTGAAATCTTACGCCGCACCGGGATGCTTGAATCAGTCGTCAGTACGGCTGCTAAAGAAGGGCGTAGCGCTTACGGCAGTGAACTGGTTGCGGCAGTGAAGCGTTTCCAGACGTGGCAGGGGTTGGGGGCCGATGGCGCCATTGGACCCGCAACGCGTGACTGGCTGAACGTAACGCCCGCTCAGCGTGCAGGTGTGCTGGCGTTGAATATTCAGCGTTTGCGCCTGCTGCCGAGTGATTTGTCTACCGGTATCATGGTGAATATTCCTGCCTACTCGCTGGTTTATTATCAGAACGGCAATCAGGTGCTAGCCTCACGCGTTATTGTCGGGCGTCCCGATCGCAAAACGCCGATGATGAGCAGTGCGCTGAATAATGTGGTCGTTAACCCACCGTGGAACGTACCGCCGACGCTGGCACGTAAAGATATTCTGCCTAAGGTGTGGAATGACCCGGGATACCTTGAGCGTCACGGCTATACCGTAATGCGCGGCTGGAATAGCAAAGAGACGATAGATCCATGGCAGGTTGACTGGGCGACCATTACCGCATCGAATCTGCCGTTCCGCTTCCAGCAGGCGCCGGGCGCGCGTAACTCGCTCGGCCGTTATAAATTTAATATGCCGAGTTCAGATGCTATTTATCTGCACGATACGCCAAACCACAACCTGTTCCAGAAAGATACGCGGGCGCTTAGCTCAGGCTGCGTGCGTGTGAATAAGGCATCTGAGCTGGCGAATATGCTGCTACAGGATGCGGGCTGGAATGATACGCGCATCTCGGACGCCCTGAAGCAAGGGGATACGCGGTACGTGAATATTCGTCAGAATATTCCGGTCAATCTTTACTACCTGACCGCGTTTGTGGGGGCGGATGGGCGGACGCAGTATCGTACAGATATTTACAATTACGATCTGACAGCGCGATCCAGCGCACAAATTGTGTCAAAAGCCGAACAATTAATCAGATAAATGAAGCAGTTCGAGGAAAATGATTGTCGTAAGTTATGTTGGAAATGGGGCTAAATGGCTGCAAGCCCCGTATTTCCTGGGGTTGGGAGCCTTGACGTGGACTACTTAGCCAGATAAGGTTTCCCGCGTGCGCTAGAGCATACATACGATAACATTGACCTTGTAGACCTTAATACCATGGACAAATTTGACGCTAATCGCCGCAAACTGCTGGCGCTTGGTGGCATTGCCCTCGGCGCTGCCATCCTGCCTACGCCTGCGTTTGCCACACTCTCCACCCCACGTCCGCGTATATTGACTCTGAATAACCTGCATACCGGTGAGTCAATAAAAGCAGAGTTTTTTGATGGCAGGGGCTATATTCAGGACGAATTAGCAAAACTTAACCACTTTTTCCGTGATTTTCGGGCCAATAAAGTGAAATCCATTGACCCGGGATTGTTTGACCAACTCTTCCGTCTGCAGGGTCTGCTGGGCACGCGTAAACCCGTACAGCTGATCTCTGGCTATCGCTCAATCGATACCAATAATGAACTCCGTGCGCGCAGCCGTGGTGTCGCTAAGAAAAGCTACCACACGAAAGGCCAGGCTATGGATTTCCATATTGAAGGCATCGCATTAAGTAATATTCGCAAAGCTGCGTTATCTATGCGCGCAGGTGGTGTAGGATACTACCCCAGCAGTAACTTTGTGCATATTGACACCGGACCTGCACGGCACTGGTGATCCGTAAGCTTAATGAAACAGGAGCTGTATGAACTATCGTATTATTCCGGTCACTGCATTTGCCCAGAACTGCTCGTTAATCTGGTGTGAGCAGACACGTCTGGCCGCGCTGGTCGATCCCGGCGGCGATGCCGGGAAAATCAAACAGGAAGTGGATGCCAGCGGTCTGACGCTTATGCAGATCCTGCTTACCCATGGTCATCTTGACCACGTAGGGGCGGCGGCTGAACTGGCACAGCATTATGGTGTACCGGTTATTGGCCCGGAAAAAGAAGATGAGTTCTGGTTACAGGGGTTGCCTGCTCAGAGCCGGATGTTTGGCCTGGGAGATTGTGAGCCGCTGACGCCCGATCGCTGGTTAAATGAAGGCGATCGGGTAAGCGTGGGTAATGTCACATTACAGGTGCTCCATTGTCCCGGTCACACGCCAGGGCATGTGGTCTTCTTTGATGAGCAGTCAAAGTTACTGATTTCGGGTGACGTGATTTTCAAAGGTGGCGTAGGGCGCAGTGATTTCCCGCGCGGCGATCACAGTCAATTGATCGATTCGATTAAACGTAAACTGTTGCCGCTGGGCGATGACGTGACGTTTATTCCGGGCCACGGTCCACTTTCTACGCTGGGCCACGAACGGTTACATAACCCGTTTCTGCAGGATGAAATGCCTGTCTGGTAAAACCGCAGATAAATAAAAAGGCCGCGATTGCGGCCTTTTTTTGTGCGCTATTGATTACAGTACTGCGACAATCGCTTCGCACAGCGGCGCCATGTTATCTGGCGTCATTCCGGCTACGTTTACACGTCCGGAAGCGACGGCATAGACACCAAACTCTTCACGCAGGCGCAGAACCTGCTCTTTGGTCAGGCCGCTGAATGAGAACATGCCGTTTTGTTTGATGATAAAGCTGAAGTCGCGGCTTGCACCTTTCTCCTGCAGCGTATTCACGAACAGTAAACGCATGCGCTGAATGCGTTGGCGCATATCAGTCAGCTCTTGTTCCCAGATGGCGCGCAGCGCGTCGTTGCTCAGAATCGTAGCGACTACGGATGCGCCGTGTGCAGGCGGGTTGGAATAGTTAGCACGAATGGCTGATTTCATCTGGCTAAACGCGCGGTCAACGGTTTCAGCATCGGCTGCAACCAACGTACAGGCACCTACGCGCTCATTGTACAAACCAAAGTTCTTGGAGTAGGAGCTGGCGACGATCAGCTCTTTGTGCAGTGCCGCGAATGCGCGCAGACCTTCCGCATCTTCTTCCAGACCACGGGCAAAACCCTGGTAGGCGAAGTCAAACAGCGGCAACCAACCTTTATCGACGGAAAGCTGAGCCAGCGTTTGCCACTGCTCCAGCGTAGGATCGATACCGGTTGGGTTATGGCAGCAGCCGTGGAATAACACCACGTCGCCTGCCTGCGCTTCGCTGAGGCTTGCCAGCATCGCATCAAAGTCTAATGAATGGTTTGCCGCATCGTAATAATTATATTCACGAACTTCCAGACCGGCAGAGTTAAAGACGCTCTTATGGTTCGGCCAGCTCGGGTTGCTTACCCAAACGCGTTTAGCCGAGGTGTTTTTTGCCAGGAAATCAGCTGCTACACGCAGTGCGCCAGTGCCGCCTGGGGTCTGTGCCGTACGTGCGCGTTTGTCGTTGATAAGCGAACTCTCTTTGCCAAACAGTAATTCCTGAGTGCAACGACCAAACTCTGGAATACCGTCAATGCCAAGGTAGTTTTTGGTGGTTTCATTTTCCAGTATATATTGCTCGGCTTTTTTAACGCTGGTCAGTACCGGCGTTTTGCCTGTCTCATCTTTATATACACCGATCCCGAGGTTTATTTTTCCTGGGCGGTCATCGGCACGAAACAAATCAGCCAGACCCAAAATGGGGTCGGCAGGAGCGGCGGTAATGTTCTCAAACATGACGAGGTTCCATAGTGATTACAGAAGAGAAGTCCGCTATCAGGTTAACGGTAGATTTACAAAATGCCAACCGTTACTGACGAAAAGCTGAGGTGTTTTTTTAAGACGCAAGAATCCGCTAGCAGAGATAAAAAAACAGGACCGAAGTCCTGTTTTTTAGGCATTTAACAAAGAGGTCTGCTATTAGAACTGGTAAACGATACCCACTGCAACGGTGTCGTCAGAGCCTACGCCCAGTTTGTTGTCAGAATCGATCTGGTTGATGATGTAATCAACATAGGTGGACATGTTTTTGTTGAAGTAGTAAGTCGCACCCACTTCGAAGTAGTTCACCAGATCTACGTCACCGATACCTTCAATGTCCTTACCTTTAGATTTGGTATAGGCGAGGGACGGACGCAGGCCGAAGTCGAACTGATACTGGGCAACCAACAGCACGTCTTCAGTTTTGTTAGCATAACCGTTAGCGATACGGGTTGCGTTGTGGGTTTCGCTGTAGTTCGCCGCCAGGTAGATGTTGTTCGCATCGTACTTAACGCCGGTCGCCCACTGCTCAGCTTTGTCGCCATGACCGCGCAGAGCCGGGTTTTGTTGAGCATCGGTACGGTCAGCCGCACCATAAGCACCTACGATACCGAAGCCGTCGAATTCGTAGCTGATAGAACCGCCAACGCCATCGCCGTTAGAGCGACGAACGTCATCACGCTCGTTTTTGCCCAAGTACTGAACGGCGAAGTTCAGGCCTTCAACCAGACCGAAGAAGTTGGAGTTACGGTAGGTTGCGAGACCGCCGTTACGCTGGGAGAAGAACTGGTCAGAAGCGGCGGTATCACCACCGAATTCTGGCAGCATATCGGTGTAACCCAGTGCATCGTATACGACACCGTAGTTACGACCGTAGTCGAAGGAGCCTGCATCGCCGAATTTCAGACCGGCAAACGCCAGACGAGTTTTGTTACCGTCCTGCGCGTTTGAGCCTTCAGCATTGTTGCCGGCAAAGTTGTATTCCCACTGGCCGTAGCCGGTCAGTTGGTCGTTAATCTGAGTTTCCCCTTTGAAACCAAGACGGGCGTATGTCTGATCGCCGTTAGCAGCGTAGGCATTTTCACCGTTGTGCTTGGAAAAATAGTGCAGACCTACGGCTTTACCGTAGATATCTACTTTGTTGCCATCTTTGTTATAAACTTCTGCAGCGTTAGCTGCCCCGGCTACCAGCAGAGCAGGGATAACCACTGCCAGAATATTGCGCTTCATCATTATTTATTACCCTCATCGGTTTTTATATGACACCTGCCACTGCCGCCAATAAATTCCGTCAATTAAAATTTACGGAACTATTGATGAGAGTTTGGTGTCTTTATGTGTCTGACAGGCATCTTTCCATTCAAACTACCGTTTCGCTACTCTCAAAGTGCTACAAATATAAAGATTTAGTTTCAAAAAGAAAAAATATGTAACAAGATGTTATTTTTGTGCAACTTTGTGAACAACTTCAAAGTTCAGATGTCTGCGCGCTAAAAATCGCCGCCGTTATTTCTATTTATATGATTTTCTTATGTTTAATTTTGCTAAGACCGCTTTTTCTCTGCTGTGACTAAAAGGACTGATTTTACCGAAGGCAATTTATGGACATCTGGATTGCTATGTAAAAGGTTAAAAAATGTACTATTTAATCAGAAAATGCTAATCCACAATAAAATTGCTGATTATTTTTTGTGCAAATGTGTTGCGGTGAAATATTACGTAACAGGAAGAGGGGAATCGAAGGGTTGTATTTAACGTGTGATGGGGATCCCTGTTACGTGGAGCGGTTACAAAAAAGGCCAGCAATGAATGCTGGCCTTTGAATTAAAAATTCAGCTTTAGAAGCTGGCGTTACGCGGAGTACGTGGGAACGGAATGACATCACGGACGTTCTGCACGCCAGTAACGTAGGCAATCAGACGCTCGAAGCCTAAGCCGAAGCCGGAATGCGGAACAGTACCGTAGCGGCGCAGGTCGCGATACCACCAGTAATCTTCTTTGTTCAGACCCATCTCCAGCATACGGGCATCCAGCACGTCCAGACGCTCTTCACGCTGAGAACCACCGATGATTTCACCGATTCCCGGGGCCAGTACGTCCATTGCCGCAACGGTTTTACCGTCTTCGTTAAGGCGCATATAAAACGCTTTAATATCTTTCGGATAGTTTTTAACCACGACTGGCGCTTTGAAGTGCTCTTCAGCAAGATAACGTTCGTGCTCGGAAGAGAGATCCACACCCCAGTAAACCGGGTTTTCAAACTGTTTGCCGCATTTTTCGAGAATGCTTACCGCGTCGGTGTAGTCCACCTGCGCGAAGTCGGCGTCAATGAAACGTTCCAGGCGTGAAATCGCATCTTTGTCGACACGTTCAGCGAAGAATTTCATATCATCCGCGCGCTCTGCCAGTACGGCCTTGAAAGCATACTTCAGCATGGCTTCAGCGAGGCCTGCCACGTCGTCCAGGTTGGCGAAAGCCACTTCTGGCTCCAGCATCCAGAACTCCGCCAGGTGACGGCTGGTGTTAGAGTTTTCTGCACGGAACGTCGGGCCAAAGGTATAAATTTTGGACAGGGCGCAGGCGTAGGTTTCGCCGTTCAACTGACCAGAAACGGTCAGGAAGGCTTCTTTACCGAAGAAGTCTTTATCGAAATCAACTTTTCCCTGATCGTTACGCGGCAGGTTTTCCAGATCCAGCGTAGAAACGCGGAACATTTCACCCGCACCTTCCGTATCGGAAGCTGTAATCAGCGGCGTGGATACCCAAAAGAAACCCTGCTCGTGGAAAAAACGATGCAGCGCTTGCGCCAGCGTATGACGTACACGCGCTACCGCACCAATCATGTTGGTACGCGGACGCATATGCGCGACTTCACGCAGATACTCAATGCTGTGACGCTTGGCCGCCATCGGGTAGGTGTCAGGATCTTCAACCCAGCCCGCGACTTCAACCTCAGTGGTCTGAATTTCAAAGCTCTGTCCCTGTCCAGGCGACGCAACGACTTTACCCGTTACGATAACTGAACAGCCCGTTGTCAGGCGCAATACGTCCTGATTGTAATTGGGCAGAGAATTATTGATGACGGCCTGTACAGGATCAAAGCAGGAACCGTCATAAACGGCGAGGAAGGAGATGCCAGCTTTTGAATCTCGGCGGGTACGCACCCATCCGCGCACGGTGACTTCGCTGTCAACGGCTACGCGGCCCTGGAGTACGTCGGCTACAGGCACAACGCTCATAATATTCTCTCTGTTAATAGTCGGATATATAAACACATGTCCACCCGTAATGGGGGGGATACCTATGTTACCTGGCATCTGCAATCAGACAAGCAGAATTCGTTGCTGGAGTGAAAGATTTCGGAAATAAACGCGAAAAGGGAGCCGATGTGGCTCCCTGTGAGGATTAACTGGCTTTTTTAATATGCGGCAAATCGAAAGCTTTGCGCAACGCACGAACAAACGCTTTATCGTGGCAGATGGTTTTGCCGGGGCTGTCAGATAACTTCGCCACCGGTTTACCGTTACACTCCACCAGCTTGATAACAATATTGAGTGGCTTAACCTGCGGAATATCACACGTTAGCCGTGTACCAATGCCAAAACTCAACTGTACGCGAGAAGAGAAGTGGCGGTAGAGCTCAATCGCTTTTTTCAGATCGAGGTTATCTGAGAACACCAGCGTTTTGCTCAGCGGATCAATCCCCAGTTTTTCATAATGGGCAATGGCTTTTTCACCCCATTCTACCGGATCGCCTGAGTCGTGACGTAAGCCCTGGTAACGGGTCGCAAACTCGACGCCAAAGTCGCGTAAAAACGCGTCCATGGTGATGCAGTCGGTCAGTGCAATCCCGAGTTGGTCAGGATATTCATTTAACCATGCGGCCAGCGCAACACGCTGGCTGGTGGCAAGCTCTGGGCTGATTTGCTGATGAGCCTGGAACCACTCATGCGCCTGTGTACCCATCGGGGTTAATGACAGACGGCGGGCGAGATCGTAGTTGCTGGTGCCGACAAACCAGGATTCTTGCTGCAAGCGTTTAACAATGGCCTGCTGTACTTCGCGTGAAAAACGACGGCGCGTACCGAAATCCATCAGATGGAAGCGGGACATATCGACATCTTTCGTTAAAGCAGAGAATTCGACTAGTTTGCTTTCCAGCTCATTGAGTGCCTGTGGAACGCCTGATTCGGGCGAACGGTAACGGTGCACCAGTTCGCTGATAACTGCCAGCAGCGGGACTTCCCACATGATCACTTCACGCCATGGACCGGTTAAGCGGATGTTCAGCTTACCGTTATCGTTGGTGACGCAAACTTGTTCCGGCTTATAACGGAAATCGCGTAACCAGGCGAGGTAATCAGCTTTAAAGAAAGGCAGGCCGGAGAGCCACTGGTACTCGTCCTCCTGCAGCCGCAGGTGCTGCATAGCATTCACCTGCTCACGAATAGCATCAGCGTAAATACCGAGCAGGTCATCGCCACGGCAACGAAATTCAGCCGCTACTTGTACATCATAGTAGTGGTGAAAAACGGCTTGCTGCATATGCAACTTATAAGCGTCTGTATCCAGCAGCGAGTGCAGAACAGGAGAAGCGAATTGTGTCATAGGTGCGCAGTAGCATCCTCTCACGGGAGCGTTTAGTACAATAAACAACTAAGAAAACCGCTGGAGTATACCCTGTTTAGCGATTTATTGAACCCCGATCACACCATAAGCTCTCTTTCTGGTCGAGGGCAATTCGTGCCACGTGTTATGAAAATGTAGCAAAAAGGGTGTTTGTGCCTGAAAAGATGAACATTCTGCGTAGCGCGATTTACGCAACAGGAATAGACTGAAGCCGAGACTCTACCAAAGATGCTAAAGGTTTTTTTATGACACAACAGCCACAAGCCAAATACCGTCACGACTATCGTGCGCCGGATTACCAGATTACTGATATTGACTTGACCTTTGACCTGGATGCTGAAAAAACCGTGGTCACCGCAGTGAGCCAGGCTGTCCGTCATGGTGCGTCCGATGCGCCCCTGCGGCTGAATGGCGAAGATCTGACCCTGGTGTCAATCCACGTGAACGACGAACCGTGGACAGCATATAAAGAAGAAGAGGGCGCTCTGGTTATCAGTCAGCTGCCGGAACGTTTTACGCTGCAGATCGTGAATGAGATTAGTCCGGCGGCCAATACCGCGCTGGAAGGACTGTATAAGTCCGGCGATGCGCTGTGCACCCAGTGTGAAGCGGAAGGGTTCCGCCATATTACCTGGTATCTCGACAGACCCGATGTTCTGGCGCGTTTTACCACCAAAATTATCGCCGATAAAACCCAATATCCGTTCCTGCTCTCTAACGGCAACCGCGTGGCGCAGGGTGAACTGGAAAACGGTCGGCACTGGGTGCAGTGGCAGGATCCGTTCCCGAAACCGTGCTATCTGTTTGCGCTGGTAGCCGGTGATTTCGATGTCCTGCGTGACACCTTTACCACCCGCTCAGGACGAGAAGTGGCGCTGGAACTGTACGTCGATCGCGGCAATCTGGACCGTGCGCCGTGGGCAATGACCTCGCTGAAAAACTCCATGAAATGGGATGAGGAGCGTTTCGGCCTCGAGTATGACCTCGACATCTATATGATTGTCGCCGTTGATTTCTTCAATATGGGCGCGATGGAGAATAAAGGTCTGAACATCTTTAACTCCAAATATGTGCTGGCCCGCACCGATACGGCCACCGACAAAGACTATCTCGATATTGAACGCGTTATTGGTCACGAATATTTCCATAACTGGACCGGCAACCGTGTGACCTGTCGCGACTGGTTCCAGTTGAGTCTGAAAGAGGGTTTAACCGTGTTCCGCGATCAGGAGTTCAGTTCCGATCTCGGCTCACGCGCGGTAAACCGTATCAGCAATGTACGTACCATGCGCGGCTTGCAGTTTGCCGAAGACGCCAGTCCGATGGCGCACCCTATCCGCCCGGATATGGTCATCGAAATGAACAACTTCTATACCCTGACCGTGTACGAAAAAGGTGCTGAAGTCATTCGTATGATCCACACCCTGCTGGGTGAGGCTAACTTCCAGAAAGGGATGCAGCTGTACTTTGAGCGTCATGACGGCAGCGCTGCAACCTGTGATGATTTTGTGCAGGCGATGGAAGATGCGTCCAACGTCGACCTCTCACATTTCCGTCGCTGGTACAGTCAGTCCGGTACGCCGATTCTGACCGTGCGTGATGACTACAATCCGTCAACGGAACAATACACGCTGACCATCAGTCAGCGTACGCCAGCCACGCCGGATCAGGCCGAGAAACAACCGCTGCATATTCCTTTCGCCCTCGAGTTGTATGACAACGAAGGGAAAGTGATCCCGCTACAAAAAGGCGGGCATCCGGTGAATGCCGTGCTCAACGTGACCCAGGCAGAACAGACGTTTGTCTTTGATAACGTCTACTTCCAGCCGGTTCCGGCACTGCTGTGCGAATTCTCCGCACCGGTAAAACTGGAATACAAATGGAGCGATCAGCAACTAACCTTCCTGATGCGTCATGCGCGTAACGATTTCTCGCGTTGGGATGCGGCGCAAAGTCTGCTGGCGACCTATATTAAGCTCAACGTTGCCCGTCATCAGCAGGGACAGCCGCTGTCGCTGCCGGTACATGTGGCCGATGCATTCCGCGCGATTTTGCTCGATGAGAAAATCGATCCGGCGCTGGCGGCAGAAATCCTGACGTTGCCTTCGGTGAATGAAATTGCCGAACTGTTCGACATCATTGATCCCGTGGCGATAACGGAGGTTCGCGAAGCATTGACCCGCACTCTGGCGGCTGAACTGGCGGATGAATTCCTCGCCATCTATAACGCTAATCATCTTGACGAGTACCGCGTTGAGCATGCTGATATTGGCAAACGTACGCTGCGCAATGCCTGCCTGCGCTTCCTGGCCTTTGGCGAAACCCATCTGGCTGACACGCTGGTCAGCAAGCAGTACCGTGAAGCGAACAATATGACTGACGCCCTGGCGGCGCTGTCCGCTGCTGTGGCGGCGCAACTGCCATGCCGCGACGCATTGATGCAGGAGTATGACGATAAGTGGCATCATGACGGTCTGGTGATGGATAAATGGTTTATCCTGCAATCCACCAGCCCGGCGAGAAACGTGCTGGAAACGGTACGCGGTCTGCTGAAGCATCGTTCCTTCAGTATGAGTAATCCGAACCGCATCCGTTCGCTGATTGGTGCTTTTGCGGGCAGCAACCCGGCGGCTTTCCATGCGGAAGATGGCAGCGGTTATCAGTTCCTGGTCGACATGCTGACTGAACTGAACAGCCGCAATCCGCAGGTGGCGTCACGTCTGATTGAGCCGTTGATTCGTTTAAAACGTTATGATGCCAAACGTCAGGCGAAGATGCGTGCGGCGCTGGAACAGTTGAAAGGCCTCGAGAATCTCTCCGGCGATCTGTTTGAGAAGATTGACAAAGCGTTAGCCTGAAACGTTGACCTGTAGTTTAGTAGGCCGGATAAGGCGGTAACGCCGCCATCCGGCAAAAGGCCCGGTAAGCGCTACCGGGCCTTGTTTTCTGAGTGTTTATCCATGTCGACGGATCGGTTGTTCCGTCTCGCCGCGTTTCATAACCCGGTTCAACACTTCCGCTTCCAGCTCGGCTAACCGCACCGATCCCAAACGGCGGGGGCGCTGAATATCCACCGTCAGATCCAGCCCGATTTTGCCATCTTCGATCAACAGCACGCGGTCTGCCATCGCGACGGCCTCACTGACATCGTGCGTCACCAGCAGCACCGTAAAGCCGTGATCCTGCCACAGCGAGACGATCAGATCCTGCATCTCAAGACGGGTTAACGCATCCAGCGCGCCGAGCGGTTCATCCAGTAACAACAGACCAGGGCGGTGAATTAATGCCCGCGCCAGGGCCACGCGCTGTTTTTGCCCGCCAGACAGGGCGGCAGGCCACTCCTGTGCCCGGTTTTCCAGGCCAACAGCGGCCAACGCATTACGGGCCGCATCGCGCCATTGACCTTTCAGCCCCAGACCAACGTTATCGATAACCGTTTTCCATGGCAGCAGACGCGCATCCTGAAACATCATGCGTGTATCATCCTGAATCTCTGCCAGTGGGGTGGTTCCGGCAAGTAATGCGCCTGAAGTGGGCGATTCCAGCCCAGCCAGCAGGCGCAGCAAGGTGCTTTTGCCACCGCCGCTGCGGCCCACTACGGCAACAAATTGCCCTGCCGGAATATGCAGATCTAATTGATTCAGCACCGTATTGGCGGCGTATTGTTTGGTCACTGCGCTCAGCAAAAGCGGCGTACCCTGATTCAAGCGAGCGGTATTCATACAGTAGCCTCCTTCACATGGTAAGCCGGGTTCCAGCGCAGCCAGATCCGCTCCAGCAGTTGGGCGCTGACATCGGCAAGTTTGCCGAGCAGGGCATAGAGAATGATGGCCACTACCACCACGTCGGTTTGCAGAAATTCTCGGGCATTCATCGCCAGATAACCAATGCCGGCATTGGCTGAAATAGTCTCCGCAACGATCAGCGTCAGCCACATCAGGCCGAGAGCAAAACGTACGCCAACCATAATCGAGGGCAGGGCGCCGGGGAGGATCACATGGATAAACAGTGAAAAGCCGGACAACCCATAGCTGCGCGCCATCTCCACCAGGCCGCGATCGATATTGCGGATCCCGTGCCAGGTGTTGATGTAAATCGGGAACAGAGTGCCCAAGGCGACGAGAAAGATTTTGGCGGATTCATCAATGCCGAACCACAAAATCACCAGCGGGATCAGCGCCAGATGGGGGACGTTACGCAGCATCTGTACCGACGTATCCAACAGGCGTTCCCCCCAGCGTGAAAGACCGCTAATGAGTCCCAGCATCAAACCTAACGATCCACCGATCGAGAATCCGATCAGCGCGCGCCAGGAGCTGATCGCCAGATGCTGCCAAAGCTCGCCGCTGGCGGAGAGCGTCCAGAAGGCTTCGACCACGCCCTCCGGGGAGGGCAGGATGCGGGTTGATAGCCAGCCCATTGACGAGGCTATCTGCCAGAGCGCCACCAGACCTACCGGCAAAAACCAGGGGGCAAGGCGCAATAACCACCTGTTTTTCGGTGTTGTCATCAGCGTGCTCCTTAGCTTTGCGCGACCTTACGAGGAATAAATTCGTTAGCCACCGCTTCGCCTTGTTGGTGCAGACGCTGTGGCTGTGGAATTTCAGGGATCGATACATCCAGATGCGGGAACAGTAGCTCGCCAACTTTGTATGCCTCTTCCAGATGCGGATACCCCGACAGCACAAAACTGTCGATACCCAGCGCGGCATACTCGTTGATACGCGCCGCGACGGTAGGGCCGTCACCGACCAGCGCGGTCCCGGCGCCGCCACGCACCAGTCCAACGCCAGCCCACAGGTTTGGGCTAATCTCCAGTTTGTCGCGTTTACCGTTATGCAGTGCGGCCATCCGCTGCTGGCCAACCGAATCCGTTCTTGAGAAGGCGGCCTGAGCTTTGGCAATCGTGTCGTCATCAAGATGAGAAATCAGACGTTCCGCTGCCTGCCACGCCTCATCAGTCGTCTCCCGCACGATCACATGCAAACGAATACCGAAGCGGATCTTACGTCCAAGCGCTGTCGCTTTGACCCGCACTTGCTCAATCTTCTCTTTCACCTGTTCAGGCGGCTCGCCCCAGGTCAGATAGAGATCAACCTGCTCGGCAGCCAGGTCTTGCGCGACATCGGAAGAACCGCCGAAATAAAGTGGCGGCCAGGGTTGTTGTACGGGAGGAAAAAACAGCTTCGCGCCGCGGACGTGCATATGTTTGCCGTTGAAATCGACAGTTTCCCCCTGTAACAGCCGACGCCAGATCTGGGTGAATTCAGCAGAAGCTTCATAGCGCTCGGTATGATCAAGAAACACGCCGTCGCCAGCCAGCTCCTGTGGATCGCTACCGGTCACCAGGTTAAACAGCGCCCGGCCGTTAGAGAGTCTGTCGAGCGTTGCTGCCTGGCGCGCGGCAACCGTTGGCGATGTTACGCTTGGACGCAGCGCGACCAAAAACTTGAGCCGCTGAGTAACAGGGATCATGGAGGCGGCTACCAGCCAGGCATCTTCACAGGAGCGACCGGTTGGGATCAACACGCCGGTAAATCCCAGGCGATCGGCGGCCTGTGCGATTTGCTGCAGATAACTGTGATCGACCGGACGCGAGCCTTCTTCCGTCCCCAGATAGTGGCCATCCCCGTGGGTAGGTAAAAACCAGAACATGTTCAGACTCATAATTTTGCTCCTGTCTGCTGAGTGGGTTGCCAGATACGCTGGCGAATATCGATTTTTTTCGGCACCAGACGATTGTCATAAAACAGATCGGCGGTTTGTTGTTGCAGAGCGGCAACAGAGGCGCTGACGGGCGAGATGGTCGTTGGCGGCCGGTGATCAAGATAAGACGCAATCACCGGCTCTGGCAGCCCCATGGTTTTGGCCAGCAGGGTAATACTTTGTTGGCGCTGGCTGAGGGTTAACGCATCGGCCTGGCTAAAGGTATCCAGCACACTAAGCACAAATGCCCCATTTTTCTCGGCATAAGGACGCGCGGCGAGATAAAAGGAGCCGGTCTGTTTGAGATCTGAGCCGTCTTTTAGCACGCGCACATCACCCTGCAGCAACGCGGCGGAATAGTAAGGATCCCAGATAGCCCACGCATCAACGTTACCTTGCTGGAAGGCTGCTCTGGCATCTGCGGGTGTCAGATATGTTGGTTGAATATCGGTAAATTTCAGCCCGGCCTGTTGTAAGGCTCGCAGCAGTAAATTGTGGGCGCTGGAACCTTTCTGGAAGGCGACTTTATGCCCTTTGAGCTGCGCCACGCTCTGGATCGGGCTGTTTTTGGGCACCAGAATCACTTCGGCTTTTGGTTTGGGCGGCTCGACGCCAACGTAAACCAGATCGGCTCCAGCGGCCTGGGCGAAAATCGGTGGAATGTCACCGGTACTGCCGAGATCAATACTGCCAATATTGAGTGCTTCCAGCATTTGCGGCCCTGCCGGGAACTCAATCCACGAGATTTTGGTCTGTGGGTAGCGTTTCTCCAGTAGCTGATGGCTTTTAGCCAGCACCATGCTGACGCTCCCTTTCTGGTAGCCTATGCGCAGCGCGTCTGGTGCAGACTCTGCGGCATGGGCGAGCGTTGAAAGTGACAGCAATCCGGTCAACGCCAGCCAAGGCGTGTGACGTTTGAGCAGATTAAGCATGGGCGGCACCTCGCAGAGCATTCAATTGAGGGAGTTGGACGTCGCGACGATGCAACGCCAGCCAGAAGGTGTCGAGCGCATTGTCCAGACGCAGTTGCAGGTTGGGCGTAAACTGCGGTTTATGTTGATAATCAATCACCTGTGAATCATCAGCAAAAACACCGTGCAGGATTTCCTGGGCTTTTAACGCGCTCAGCACCGGCTTAAGTGCGTAATCAACGGCCAGTAAATGCGCAACGGTACCGCCTGTTGCCAGTGGCAAAACCACTTTGCCTTCCAGTGCGCGTTCGGGAAGCAGGTCGAGCAACGTTTTCAACGCACCGGAGTAAGCTGCTTTGTAGACTGGTGTTGCCACAATCAATCCGTCGGCGTCGTGTAGTTGTTCGACAAAGGTTTTCAGCGCCGGGCTGTCGAAGCGCGCATAAATCAGGTCTTCTGGGGCAAAGTTGTGCAGATTCCAGTGACAGACTTCGACATCCTGGCTGTTCAGTTTTTCTCGGGCGTATTCCAGTAACGCGCTGGAGCGAGAGGGGAAGCGTGGGCTTCCCGCCAGAGTAATGACGCGCATAAGTTCAATCTCCCCTTATAACCAATTGTTCGCTTTTATTTAACCTTGATAACAATTTGTGCAGTCTGGCAGAGAGATTTTGTTTATCGAAATGATTTATACGGCATAGAAAAGTTGAAAAGTGAATAAAACGGCTGAAGCAGGAAAACGATTGCTATTTATTGCCGCAGGTCAATTCCCTTTTTGCTCGCGATCGCACATAATACGCCCCCGGTTTGCACACC
>BBMW01000010.1 GCA_000759755.1 Citrobacter werkmanii NBRC 105721 | reverse complement strand
AAGAGCCCTGAGCTAACGCTCAGGGCTTTTTTCTTTGCTTGTCATATGATTATTGCTGTTTTAGCAAAAATCCTCTGCTTTAATCGATCTTTTTCTCGATCCTCTCGTTCGTCATAATGATTCCAGTTAACCCATTTTGATAAATAAAGAGGAATTTCATGACTATCCCCGCATTCGGTTTAGGTACTTTTCGTCTGAAAGACGACGTGGTTATTGCTTCTGTTAAAACGGCGCTTGAACTGGGCTACCGTGCTGTCGACACTGCGCAAATCTATGATAATGAAGCGGCTGTTGGTCAGGCGATTGCTGAGAGTGGCGTACCACGTAGCGAGCTGTACATCACCACCAAGATTTGGATTGAAAACCTTAGCAAAGACAAGCTGATCCCAAGCCTGAAAGAGAGCCTGAAAAAACTTCGTACGGATTATGTCGATCTGACGCTGATCCACTGGCCATCTCCGGGGGATGCCGTGTCTGTCGAAGAATTTATGCAGGCATTGCTTGAAGCTAAAGAACAAGGGCTGACTCGCGAAATTGGCATCTCAAACTTCACCATTCCGCTGATGGAAAAAGCCATTGCTACAGTGGGTGTGGAGAATATTGCCACTAACCAGATTGAACTGTCTCCGTATCTGCAGAGCCGCAAGGTGGTTGACTGGGCGAAAGCGCACGGTATCCACATCACCTCTTATATGACGCTGGCTTACGGTAAAGCGCTGAAAGATGAAGTGATTGCACGCATTGCGTCTAAACATAATGCGACTCCGGCACAGGTTATCCTGGCATGGGCAATGGGTGAAGGGTACTCAGTAATTCCTTCTTCCACCAAGCGTGAAAACCTGGCAAGTAACCTACTGGCACTGGAACTGCATCTGGATGCCGAAGATAGAGCAGCGATCGCGGCACTGGATTGCAACGACCGCCTGGTTAGCCCGGAAGGTCTGGCTCCTGAGTGGGATTAATTGCCTGACCCTTTGTACCCTTTAACCCTCTTTCACAGCTCCTTCGGGAGCTGTTTTTATATGTTCACTTAAGAAGTCGATAAATGCCCGGATACGTGTACTGACGGCACGATCGCTGTAGTAAACGGCGCTGAAAGGCATTTCTACCGGCAGACGCTTATCGGCCAGCAGTTCCACCAGTTCTCCCTGCTCGATCTCTTTGTCAATCATATAATCTGAAAGACATGCAATGCCGTTACCGTTCAGGCAAAGCTGTTTTAACGTTTCTCCGCTGTTGGAAGAAATCCCACATTCGATCTCATGGAGCTGCCCATCGCTACAGGCTATTGGCCAGGTATTGAGCGAGATGGGTTCAGAAAACCCCAGGCACAGATGCCGTTTTAACTCTTCAACGCTCTCAGGCTTGCCAAAGCGGGCAATATAGTCAGGTGAAGCGATAATCTTGCGATAGCTGGTAAATAACGGGCGCGCGCGCAGACTTGAATCTGTTAACGTGCCTGCGCGTATCGCAACATCCACTTTTCGTTCAATAAGATTGATGAACGTTTCTGAGGAGACAAGAGACAACGTCATTTCCGGATACCGTTCACGAAAAGGTTTGATCAGCGGCATCAGGAAATGCAGCATTACCGGCGTTGCCGCATCGATACGCAGTAAGCCGCGCGGAGTATTACGTGATTCCATGATTTCCGTTTCTGCTGCAGCCATTTCTTGCAGTATCTGCTGCACGCGCCTGAAGTATCGCTCACCTTCTTCAGTCAGGCTCAGCTGTCGGGTCGTACGATTAAGCAGACTGACGCCGAGCTTCATCTCCAGCTTTTTAACTGCCCGGCTGACAGCGGAATTGGCCTGGCCGAGCTGCTCTGCCGCCCGGCTGAAGCTGCTGCTTTCCACGACAGCGACAAAAATTGCAAGTTCTTCGGAGGTTGCTTTCATTTTTGCACCTGAAGCAAAATTAAATTGATATTTTGAATATTTTTGTCATTAAAACATCCAGGCATACTGCTTGTCATCTGATTACTGATGTTATGGAGCTATTTATGCCTCTCGCTTTATTTGCACTGACAATAAGTGCCTTCGCTATTGGCACGACTGAGTTTGTGATTGTCGGCCTGGTGCCGACCATTGCTCAACAACTGGCGATCTCGTTACCTTCCGCCGGAATGTTGGTTTCAATCTATGCGCTGGGCGTGGCTATTGGCGCGCCGGTGCTGACTGCTCTGACCGGACGCTTACCGCGTAAACAGTTACTGGTCGCGCTGATGGTCTTGTTTACGGCGGGGAATTTGCTGGCATGGCAGGCACCGGGCTATATGACATTAATCGTCGCCCGTCTGCTGACGGGTCTAGCGCACGGCGTGTTCTTCTCAATTGGTTCTACCATCGCGACAAGTCTGGTGCCGAAAGAGAAAGCGGCTTCCGCGATCGCCATTATGTTTGGCGGCTTAACGGTCGCGCTGGTCACGGGCGTGCCGCTGGGAACATTCATCGGTCAGCATTTTGGCTGGCGCGAGACTTTTCTTGCGGTATCACTGTTAGGAGTGATTGCGCTCATTAGTAGCCAACTGCTGATCCCGGCTAACATCCCCGGTCGGGCTGCCGCCAGCATTCGTGACCAGGTGAAAGTGCTGACCCATCCTCGTCTGTTGCTGATTTACGCCGTTACGGCGCTGGGCTATGGCGGGGTATTCACGGCATTCACCTTCCTGGCGCCGATGATGCAGGATCTGGCTGGATTCTCTCCGGCAGCAGTAAGCTGGATCTTGCTGGGCTATGGCGTATCTGTGGCTATCGGCAATATCTGGGGCGGCAAACTGGCAGATAAGCATGGCGCCGTTCCTGCGCTGAAATTTATTTTCGCCGCGCTGTTTGTTCTGCTGATGGTCTTCCAGGTGACCGCATCCACTCAGTACGCCGCACTGGTCACTATTCTGGTGATGGGGATCTTTGCCTTTGGCAACGTACCGGGTTTGCAGGTCTACGTTGTTCAGAAAGCTGAACAATTCACGCCTAATGCGGTAGATGTGGCATCAGGACTCAACATTGCAGCGTTTAACATTGGTATTGCATTGGGTTCAGTGATTGGCGGGCAAACGGTGGAGCATTACGGTTTGGCGCAGACGCCGTGGATTGGCGCCCTCATTGTTCTGGTGGCTTTCTTACTGATGGGCGTCAGCGGTCGTCTTGATAAACCTGTACGCATTGCTCTGGGGTAAATCATTGATGTAAGCGCCCACTTACAAAACAAACTGCAATTGTTCGTTGAAAGTGAGTGCTAAAATCCCTATAACAGAAGAACCAGTCCGGCTGCGGACTGGTTGACGTTACAGAGGTTTGAAAGTCTAAAGTGCGAAAAAACACCTATGCCATGCGTTATGTTGCCGGACAGCCGGTAGAGCGGATTTTACCGCCAGGCTCGTTTGCGCATATTGGCCAGGCATTACCCGCAGGCGCTCCGTTAAGCAGTGAAGATCGTATTCGCGTGCTGGTATGGAATATTTTTAAGCAGCAGCGTGCAGAATGGCAGTCGGTGCTGAAAAATTTTGGCAAAGACGCGCATCTGGTGTTATTGCAGGAAGCACAAACCACGCCTGAACTGGTGCAGTTTGCGACCGCTAACTATCTCGCTGCCGACCAGGTACCCGCCTTTGTGCTGCCTCAGCACCCCTCTGGCGTTATGACGCTCTCCGCCGCCCATCCTGTTTACTGCTGTCCATTGCGCGAGCGTGAGCCTATCTTACGGCTGGCGAAATCAGCATTGGTGACAGTTTACCCGTTGCCTGATACGCGTTTATTGATGGTGGTGAATATCCACGCGGTAAATTTCAGCCTTGGCGTTGATGTCTATAGTAAGCAGTTACTTCCTATTGGCGATCAGATTGCCCATCATAGCGGTCCGGTGATCATGGCGGGTGATTTCAATGCCTGGAGCCGTCGACGGATGAATGCGCTGTACCGCTTTGCGCGCGAAATGTCGCTGCGCCAGGTGCGCTTTACCGACGATCAACGCCGACGCGCGTTTGGTCGCCCTCTCGATTTTGTGTTCTATCGTGGTTTGAACGTGAGTGAAGCCTCTGTGCTGGTCACCCGCGCATCCGATCACAATCCGCTACTCGTTGAATTCAGTCCCGGCAAACCTGAACAATAACGGTGTGTCAGGTCTGCCGTAGGGCAGACCTGTAGTGGTGCTGCCCTTCCTATTAAACAACAACCGAAGGACAACACAATGACAACACGCTCTCATCATGACAACGTCGAAAAACAGTTTGGCTCTCAGGCTAATGCCTATTTGACCAGTGCGGTACATGCCTCTGGCCGCGATTTGCAACGCCTGTCCGCAAGGTTGTCAGCATTTCCGCAAGCCCGGTTACTGGATATGGGATGCGGAGCAGGGCATGCCAGTTTTGTGGCTGCGCAGCACGTCAGGCAGGTCGTAGCTTATGATTTATCGTCACAAATGCTTGAAGTGGTGGCGGAGGCGGCAAAAGACAGGGGGCTGGAAAACCTCTCCACGCGCCAGGGTTATGCCGAAAGTCTGCCATTTGAAGATAACGCGTTTGATGTGGTGATTAGCCGCTATTCCGCGCATCACTGGCATGATGTCGGGCGCGCGCTGCGCGAAGTGAACCGCATCCTGAAGCCCGGCGGCGTACTGATCGTGATGGATGTGATGTCGCCGGGTCACCCTGTACGTGATATCTGGTTACAAACCGTGGAAGCGTTGCGTGATACCTCGCACGTACGCAATTATTCCAGCGGGGAGTGGCTGTCTTTAATCAATGACGCCAACCTGATTGCTGACACCTTGTTAACTGATCGCCTGCCTCTGGAGTTCAGTTCGTGGGTTGCGCGGATGCGTACGCCTGCGGCGTTGACCGAAGCGATTCGTTTATACCAGGAGAGTGCTTCTGCTGACGTGAAGGCCTACTTTGCATTACAGGAAGAGGGGTCGTTTACCAGCGACACGATAATGGTAGAGGCGCATAAAGCAGGATAAATAAAAAAGGCACTGTGGGAAACCAGTGCCTTCATTTCAACAATGTTATCAGGAGTCCGGCATACCGTTGTTTTTCACAAACAACGTTAGCTGATCGCCAGGCTGCAGGTTGTCCGTATCGCTATTCCAGCGCATCACATCCTTGATGTTAACCCCGTGACGTTTGGCAATGCTCGACAGCGAGTCGCCCTTACGCACACGATAGGTGATGCTATCGCTGTTGTTAGCCAGTCGCTGCGCGCTGGTTCCGGCGCCTACCGTCAGGCTTTGGCCTACTTTCAGGGAAGAACCACGCAGATTGTTCCACTGTTTCAGGTCTTTTGTGCTCACGCCAAGACGTGAAGCAACGCCAGAAAGCGTATCGCCAGAGCGAACCTTGTAGCTACGGCTGTTCAGCGGCGTGTTATCCGCGAGCAGCGTTGACTGCACGGCTGCAATTTCGCCTGAAGCCAGAGACTCACGCAGTTTTTCTGCATGCTTCTTTGGCACCATCACATATTGCGGACCGCTGGCACCCAACGTGGAGCCTTTAACGCCTGCATTGAAGGTCTTCAGCTTGCTGACGGATATACCCGCCATATCGGCAACCTGAGCCATCTCAACCGGGCTATTCAAGCGAACACGTGCCAATGCGCGGCTTTCGTCTGTTGTAGGCAGACGCACGCCATAGCGCTTGCTGTTTTTGAGAATATCGCTCAAAGCCAGCATTTTGGGCACATACAGCTTCGTTTCCTGAGGCAACGGTAACGACCAGAAGTCGGTGGATTTACCACGCGCTTTGTTCGTTTTGATCGCCTTCATCACGCGACCTTCACCGCTATTATAAGCAGCAATGGTCAGCAGCCAGTCGCCATCAAACATCTTGTTCAGACGCTGCATCATGTCGAGCGCGGCAGTGGTGGAAGCCACAATGTCGCGACGTGCATCATAATTGCGGGTCTGCTTTAAACCATAATTGCGCCCCGTGCTCGGAATGATCTGCCAAATACCTGCGGCATTGGCGCCAGACGTTGCGTGAGGATCAAAAGCGCTCTCCACTATGGGTAGTAGTACCAGTTCCATTGGCATGTTACGTTTCTTAACCTGCCCGGCTATCCAGTACATATACGGCTCTGCCCGTAAAGTTACATCGTGGAGATAGCTCTTATTGCGTAAATACTTCTGTTTCTGTTCGCGAATCCGGCTGTTTTCCGGAATTCCCATCTTTAGCTCGTCACCAATGAAAGCCCACAAATCTTGATCAGCAGCGATAGATGTTCCATCGTCCATCCATCGCGCCTGACTTGTAAACTTTCCTGCTTCCCCTTGACCAGCTGCAGAAAGGCTCTGTGCGTGCTGTTGGACGTTACCAGTATTCTGGCACCCAACAAGCAGGACAGAGGCGAGTAATATCGCTTTTGCCTTCATGTGTGTGTCAATAGTTGCTTAAAAGACGACCGATCATAACGGCGAAGTTTTCAAAAGGCAACCCGGAATTGTCAGAACGTATCTTTCTTTGACCTTAACCAGGCAAAACGCTCTTCAGGTTGTTGCAATATTGTTTCTTTGTTTATTTCATTAATTAAATCAATATCTTCAGTTCGCAAAAAAATATTATTTCGCCGCTCATTTTTCAGAATTACGGGTAGTGTCATTTGTTTTTTTACGCGTAACTCATTAACTTTACGATAATATTCATTTATGAACGAATCGTGCGGGAGGATGCTTAAAGCAAACTTCATATTTGCTAATGTGTACTCATGTGCGCAACAAATCAAAGTATCATCGGGAAGAGCGCTGATTCTCTTAAGTGATTGATACATCTGCGTTGCAGTACCTTCGAAAAGCCGACCACAGCCCCCAGAAAAGAGCGTATCTCCGCAAAACAGGTAAGGTTGGCTAAAGTAACAGATATGTCCTAAAGTGTGACCCGGCGTGGCAATTACCTTAAATTCATGCCCCAATACGAGTGCAATATCGCCATCTTCGACTATGTGCGTCGTTCCCTTATCTTGCGTTTCAGCCGGTCCGTATACCACTATTTGTGGGAAGTGTTGCAGGAGTTCTTTCACGCCGCCAACGTGATCCTGATGATGATGGGTCAGCAGAATGGCCTCTGGCACCCAGTTATGTTCTGCAATGGCTTGCAGAACAGGGGCGGCTTCGCCCGGGTCGACAATCAGACAATGTTGGTCATTGTTTGACAGGACCCAGATGTAATTGTCCTGAAATGCAGGAATACTGTTAAGATTCATATCTTACCTCTCAAAGCGAAACGGAAGGTTATGATGAAACCGGCAAGGATCCCTCAAACTGTCGTAGCGCCCGTGAGCTGGGGTGATTTACCCTGGGGCGAATACTATCGTGAGGCGCTGGAGCATCAGCTTAACCCGTGGTTCGCAAAAATGTACGGTTTTCATCTGCTTAAAATTGGTAATTTAAGCGCAGAAATCGATTCTGAAGCGTGCGCGGTTTCTCATCAGGTAAATGTTTCTTTGCTGGGGTCTCCCATGCAGGTAACGGCAGATCCTTTGCATCTGCCCTTTGCCGATAAGTCGGTGGATGTCTGTTTGTTGGCCCATACGCTACCGTGGTGTTCCGATCCACATCGGTTACTGCGTGAAGCCGATCGCGTGCTGATTGATGACGGCTGGTTGATTCTGAGCGGGTTTAATCCGGTAAGCCTGATGGGACTGCGTAAACTGGTGCCGGTATTGCGCAAGACCTCGCCTTACAGCAGTCGGATGTTTACCCTCATGCGTCAACTGGACTGGCTCTCTTTACTCAATTTTGAAGTGCTGCACTACAGCCGTTTTCATGTCCTGCCCTGGAACAAGAAGGGCGGGAAAATGTTAAGCGCACATATTCCTGCCCTGGGATGTTTGCAACTGGTGGTCGCACGTAAGCGCACCATTCCGCTTACGCTCAACCCAATGAAACAAAATAAAAGCAAAACGCCAATCCGCCAGGCCGTTGGCGCTACCCGGCAATACCGCAAACCGGACGCTTAAGACTCGGCCTGATAACCAATATCATCCTGAGTGGGGCTCATTGCCGCGGCGCGCGCAAGCTCATCGCAGCGTTCGTTTTCCGGATGGCCCGCATGGCCTTTAACCCATTCCCATTTGATTTGATGTGGACCCAGCGCGGCATCCAAACGTTTCCACAGATCGACGTTCTTTACCGGTTTTTTATCTGCCGTTTTCCAGCCGCGCTTCTTCCAGTTGTGGATCCATTGCGTGATGCCCTGGCGTACATACTGGCTGTCGGTACTGAGTATCACTTCACACTGTTCTTTCAGGGCTTCCAGCGCAACGATTGCCGCCATCAGCTCCATGCGATTATTGGTTGTGAGGTTGTACCCTTCACTAAAGGTTTTTTCGCGTCCGCGATAGCGTAAAATCGCCCCGTAACCACCTGGCCCAGGATTTCCCAGGCAAGAACCATCGGTGAAAATTTCTACCTGTTTAAGCATCTCTGGTAGACTTCCTGTTTTAGCAAATCGAAATCAAACGATAAGTCTGACATAAATGACCGTTATGAGCACTGGAATTACACGACAGGTAGTCCTCGATACCGAAACCACCGGTATGAACCAGATTGGCGCCCACTACGAAGGCCACAAGATCATTGAGATCGGTGCGGTTGAAGTGGTGAACCGCCGCCTGACCGGTAATAACTTCCACGTTTACCTGAAGCCGGATCGGCTGGTGGATCCGGAAGCGTTTGGCGTACACGGCATCGCAGACGAATTCCTGCTCGATAAGCCTACGTTTGCCGAGGTGGCCGATGAGTTTCTCGACTACATTCGCGGCGCGGAGCTGGTCATCCATAACGCATCGTTTGATATCGGCTTTATGGATTACGAGTTTGCTAAGCTCAATCGTGGTATTCCGAAAACCAACGAATTTTGCAAAATAACCGATAGCCTGGCGCTGGCAAGGAAAATGTTTCCTGGCAAGCGAAACAGCCTTGATGCGTTATGCTCGCGTTATGAAATAGACAACAGTAAACGAACCCTGCACGGCGCATTGCTCGATGCCCAGATTCTGGCCGACGTTTATCTGATGATGACCGGTGGGCAGACCACCATGGCGTTCTCGATGGAAGGCGACAGCCAGCAGCAAAATGACACGGGGATCCAACGCATTGTTCGGCAGTCCAGCAAACTACGCGTTGTTTTTGCCACTGATGAGGAGTTAGCGGCCCATGAGTCGCGGCTTGACCTGGTGCAGAAGAAGGGGGGAAGTTGTCTCTGGCGGGCGTAGATGACCCAATTACAGTGCAGAAATGACCATTCGGGTGATTTTTGCAGCAAACGATTAAAAACGTGAGAAAAAGCGTTGACGAGGCGCGAGGCAATCCGTAATATTCGCTTCGTTCCCAAGCGGAACACAACGCGGAGTGGTAGTTCAGTTGGTTAGAATACCTGCCTGTCACGCAGGGGGTCGCGGGTTCGAGTCCCGTCCATTCCGCCACTATTCAGAAAGCCTGAATCAGAAATGATTCAGGCTTTCGTCGTTTTAGTCCCACCCAAAATAACAATCCCTTCATTACACTGTATCGATACATCCGCGCTGCCGGGCGGGAAACACATCAGGTCATCCTTAACCCGACGCATATCGTAGAGGCGATTAACCCGCGAAGTGATTCATCACGCAGGCGAAGCGGGGTGAAAAGTTATCGCCAATAAGAACCGTTTCCTCATTCAGGTGCTTCAGCATATATAGCTTGTCGGCACGTTCGTAAGCGTCGAAGAAGAGATAATCGACAGCATCCGTTGCGTCATCATCGGGGGATTTTTCACGTCCATCGGGAGTGAGCATGAAAACGCCTGCGGTATGGCCGAGCGGACGGGCGTAGCGAAAGAACAGTTTTCGGTTAACCGTGAACTCACCATCATCACTTTTGAATTTCCCTTGTACTGACAATGAAAGGTGTCCGGAATTGTAGCTAGTGATCAGCATAATTCCGTTGAGTTCCTTTTTGCTATTTTGGATATCGAGTATCGACGTGAATTCCGATGAGCATGAAAAGCTGATTTCTTGTTTCTTCGCATTCCCGGCGATAATGAAAAAAGCAATGGCCGCCAGCCCAAAAATGGCAATTACCACTGACCATAGTAAAGGAGAGTGATCGCTTTCCTGCTTCATATCATTCCTCATAATGACGATACTGGCTGACGCAATGGTAATAGCCGAGGTTTAGTCCGCATTCAGCGGCAAACGACCACTCAACCAGGTTATGGTTGCTCGCCCACGTATTAAGATAGAGATCTTTTGGATGCGAACAGTTTGGGTTAATACCCACTGACTTGAATATATCCAGCGCTTTCTTTTCAGTTATGGTATCGGTGAGAGCATTCCCTAATATATGTACCCGGCATTGCTCGTAGTCGATTGTTCGCAGAATAGCTGCGTCCGTCATGGCGATTTCATTGGGTATCCATGTTAACCACGCTGTCGCCAGCACTGCGAGGCCGGTGATTAACGTTGTTATTGCGACAGGCCATCGGTTCCGGTTCTTTTTGTTGAGCTTCGTTGTAACATTGGCAATTCGCGCTGGTGTTTGCGCCTCTTCCAGTTGCTGAATATTGATATTGACATCGCCCATCCGAAATCCCATTCGCGGAATGGTGACGATGAGCTCTGCAGGGTGACCCGTTGACGTTATTGCTTTGCGCAGAAATGAAATGTGCTGGTTGAGATTGGCATCCGTCGCCCGGGCGCCATTATGCTGGAAAACATTCAGCAGAATTTCATCGCGCGAGGAAATCTCTTTACCATTTTGCAACAAATAGAGCAGTAATTGCGTTGCCACATTATTCAATGTGGCCATTTCACCGGATGTCAGGTCTTTTAGGGTATTTTTATTTGGTCTGAAAACTAAGCCATCACCAATAATTACGGATTTAATTTTGTTTATTGGTATATGAGAAATCACTGATGTCTCCTTTAAAGCAGGATATCTCGCATTCGAGTGGGGGAAGCAATAGCATAACATAATTCATTTATAAAAAATGGTTGCGCCATAGATCGCTTTATTAATATTTATATAACAATATTTTAATATTTCTTATAGATGTCTCATTCTCCTTTCTCTCTGTCACTATCTTATTGTCATTACTCGGTTTTGATATCCACCTTCATTTTTACAAAACTTTCATAAATACATTTTGCCTGGTATCCGGACTAAATAAAAAAATAGTTGATAGATAAAAACTCTATAAAAACGCAAAATAATAGATATTAACACTAGCAGTTGCCTGAATTTTGGCGATTTTTTAGGTAAACGATCGTTGTGCAGGCGGTGATACAACACGATTCCCTGAGTTTGATTAATACCGTATTTTTGCATTGTGTCATTTTTCTGCCGACTTAATATAAGCCCCGAAACAGCCTGAACAGCTGTAGACGGTATTTCGTATGGAATGCCAGCGATGTTCAAAATAAGGGGCGGGTTGAGATGGATTGTTTGCAAGGATATGCGCTACCGCCACCTGCAGATCAGCATTTCCATGACTTAAATGTCTGCGGAAATAGATCGTCGGAATAACTAAAAACGGATATAAGGTTAAGTAGTAATATGAAAATGAAAAACGTGGCTGTGGCCTGCGCGCTGATGGCGGGAATGACTTTGACTGCCTCTTCTGCTTTCGCTGCAAAAAATGTTGAACCGACTAACGGTAAAATTCAGTTCACCGGTTCTCTGGTTAATTCCGCATGCGGTCTGGCACCTGAATCCAGCCCGGTGCAGGTTAATTTTGGTGAGATCCCAACCTCTCAGTTAAAAGACAACCAACGTGCTGGCGTTAAGCATGCCAAAATCGTTCTTCAGGGCTGCGACACCACCGTTGCGAAAACGGCCACTGTGACCTATACCCCGGCAACAATTGATACAGACAACAACGCGCTGGCTGCATTCACTTCTGGTACTGCAAAGGGCGCGGGTATTGGTATGGTTGACAGCGGCAACCAGGATGTGGAATGGGGTAAAGCTGCCTCTCAGGTCAACATCACTGACGGCGAAACTGACATTGATTTCGTGGCTTATCTGCAGGCAAACAACGCTTCTGCAGCGGTAACGCCGGGTGATTTCGAATCTACCGTTAATTTCCAGATCGACTATCAGTAATTACCCGCAGCGGGCGCATTAATGCGCCTGCTTAACCCTTCCTGCGAATAACTGAAAGGAAATACGGTTATGCCTGGATGGCGAATTTTACTGCTTTTTGTCTTTATCTCGCCTGCATGGGTTATGGCTGGCGCCAATCGTCTAAACAGTACGCCCGGCAAAATGCGCATGCGAGGAAATATTATTGAGGCTGCCTGTTATGTTGATCCGCGCGACCGATCGCTACTGGTTGAATTCGATGATCTCTCTGCCAGAGATATTTCTGGAAGACCAGAAAAAGTGTCCGCGCATGATTTCAGTATTCATTTGCTGGGATGTTCATTAGGGGATTCTCAACATTCCGGGAATGTGTTTCAACGCGCCAATATTACCTTTTCTGGTGCGCCCGACAGGGACAATCCTGATTATCTGAGCGTGCAGTCGGAAACTGAAAATTTAGCAATAGAAATATACGACAGCAAAGGACAGCAAATTCATCTGGGCGAACCATCACCGGATTATGTGCTTAATCCAGGGAAGAACACGCTCAACTTTACGGCTTATTTGATCTCCCGTGACGGAAGAATGACATCCGGCGAATTTACTGCGGTCACGCATTTTGTTGTGAATTATCTCTGAGCTGCACTGCAATTCGGGTATCTGAAGGTTTGCGAACGAAAATGATCACGCTGAAAACAGATAAAAAACGCCTGGCGCTATTTATTACTCTGGTTTGTGCCTCTGCATGGGCTGAAGCGGATGAGGCCGTTGAATTTAATACTGACGTACTGGATGCCAGCGACCGGCAGAATGTCGATTTGCAGCGTTTTTCCGAAGGCAACTTTGTGACTCCCGGTGAATATCTGCTGGATGTTCGTATTAACAGCCAGGAAATTCCTCAGCAATCGATCCGCTATATCGTCGATCCTGCCAACTCGCATAAATCCATGGCGTGTCTGACGCCACAGCAACTCGAATTACTGGCGCTCAAAGAAGAGGCACTGACCTATATTCATCCGATTAGCGCGACATGTTATGACATTTCCCATCTGCCGGGTGTGGCGTTGAATAATAGCGCAGGCGTACTGGACATTACCGTGCCGCAGGCATGGATGAAATATACCGATCCAGACTGGACGCCGCCGGAACGCTGGGATAATGGCGTCGCGGGGCTGATTTTTGACTACAGCATCTCGGGTCAGGCCACACATTACGAGCAGGGGGGCGATCGTTACCGCTCTCTTTCTGGCTACGGGCAAACAGGTTTTAACCTCGGCGCGTGGCGCTTTCGCGGGCAGTATCAGGCCAATTACGCTTCTGATGATAATCGTGGGCGTATCGACTGGGATCAGATCTATGCTTATCGCCCATTACCGATGCAGGCGGCAAAACTGACGCTTGGCGAAATCTATCTGAATTCTCAGGTCTTTGATTCTGTTCGTTTTACCGGGGCTAACCTCGCCAGCGATGAGCGTATGCTGCCACCGAATTTGCAGGGTTACGCGCCTGAAGTTCATGGCATCGCTCGTAGTAACGCCAAGGTCACCGTTAGTCAGCAGGGACGTGTTATCTATCAAACCACCGTTCCTGCGGGGCCGTTTAATATTCAGGATCTGCACGGCTCGGTACGCGGCACGTTGGATGTACGCGTTGAGGAACAGGATGGCAGCGTACAAACCTTTCAGGTTAATACCGCAGATATTCCCTACCTGACGCGCCCAGGCTACGTTCGCTATAACGCCGCGGTCGGTAAGCCATCGCTTTACAACCATGACATTCAGGGCCCTGCGTTTTATACCGGCGATTTTTCATGGGGTGTCAGCAATGCGTGGTCGCTGTACGGCGGCGCGCTGCTCACTGGCGAGCGCTATAACGCCTGGTCGATGGGGATTGGGCGGGATTTGAGCTGGCTGGGGGCGTTGTCAGCGGATGCGACGCAATCCGTGAGCCGTGTGAAGCATCAGGCTGAACAAAAAGGCATGTCCTTTAAGCTCAGCTATGCCAAAACCTTTGATGAATACAACAGCGCCATCACCTTTGCCGGATACCGCTTTTCACAGCGTAACTTCCGTACTTTTTCACAGTTCCTCGACGAGCAGTATGCCAATAACAACAGCGCCGGTAACGAAAAAGAGATGTACACCATCACCGGTAACAAGACCTTTTTTGCCGACGATCCGCAGTTAGCCACCACGCTGTATCTGACCTACACCCACCAGAACTACTGGGATCGTCGTTCGCAGGATCGTTACGGGTTGTCGATGGGACACAGCTTTTCGTTGGCGGGCATCCAAGGGATAAGCGCCAACCTTGCGGCTTACCGCTCTGAGTATCAGGGCAAACGGGACGACAGTCTTTCGCTTTCAATTTCGATTCCCTGGAGCGATGGCCGCTCCATGGATTATGAGTTGCAGAACAGCGGCAACCAGACCAGCCAGATGGTTTCGTATTCCGATAACCGCGACCGTAACAACCCATGGCGTTTGCGCGCAGGGGTTTCCGGTGAAGGGCGCACGGCATTTGATGGCTATTACAAGCACCGCAGCATGATGGCGGAGCTGGAATCTAACGTCAGCTGGCAGCAATCACGCTATTTCTCCGTAGGCGGCACGATGCGCGGCGGTTTTACCGCGACGCGTCACGGCGCGGCGTTGCACAACAGCCAGGCGTCAATGAATACCGCCAGAGTGATGGTTGATACCGACGGTGTGGCGAATGTACCGCTGAACGGCGAACAGGCGCATTCAAACCGCTTCGGTATTGCCGTGGTACCGGACGTCGTCAGCTATCACAGCTTTGATACCCGCATCGATGTGGACGCAATGGACGAGGATATTTCCGCGACCAAAGCCATCGTCACCAACACCCTGACGGAAGGGGCGATTGGCTATCAGCGCTTTGCCGTGGCGCAGGGGCAAAAAATGATGGCGCTGCTGCGCCTGAAGGATGGTTCGGTCCCGCCGTTTGGCGCCGAAGTGTTTAACGCCAACGGCGTCAGCGTCGCCATGGTGATGGAAAACGGCATGGCCTGGATTGCCGGTGTGAATCCAGCCGAGCGTCTTTCCGTGGCCTGGGGCGGACGAGCGCAGTGTCACTTACAGGTGCCACAACAACTCAACCCGGAAGGTAACGTGCTGTTGCCTTGTGAATAATTTCAATAACCAGAATGAATTTTGTCATGAAAAATCAAGCTTTTTACTCCGTGCAGCGTTGGCTCAAACCCGTGGCTTGTGGCCTGCTTTTTATTGCAGAGATCAACGCTTCCTGGGCGGGTATTGCGCTCGACCGTACCCGGATGATCATCACCGGTGATGCGCGATCTGTCAGCGCGAACTTAACCAATACCAGCCCGAGCATTCCGTTTTTGGCCCAGTCGTGGGTGGAAGACGCCAACGGAACAAAAGTTACCTCGCCGCTGATGGTCTTACCGCCGCTACAGCGAATTAACGGTGGGCAAAAGGGCATTGCCCGGGTGACGAAAACCAGCGGGATTAATGCGCTTCCTCAGGATCGAGAAAGCCTGTTCTACCTGAATGTGCGTGAGATTCCACCTAAGCCTGATAAGCCGAACGTGCTGCAACTGGCGATGCAGTCGCGCATCAAATTGTTCTACCGTCCGACCGCCATCGTGCCGGAAACGCCGGGCGCGGTGTGGCAAAACCAACTGGTCTTTCACAAGCAGGGTCTACGCTGGACCGTGGATAACCCAACGCCATACTTCGTCACCTTGATCGGTTTAAGCCGTAAGCCGGAAGCGCAGGGCGGCGGCAGGCTGACTGATTTCCCCGGGGTTATGGTTTCACCAAAATCCTCGCTTGATTTCAGCGTCACCGACGGCAGCGTTAGCCAGTTCAGCATGATGTATGTGAACGATTTTGGCGGTCACCCTGAATTGAAATTCAGCTGCACAGGCAATGTGTGTAAAGCATTGCCGATGGAGCAACAGCCCCGGTAAAGGACTCGTAAATGAAAAAGATGCTTTGCGCTCTGCTGATGGCAGGTATGGCCTGCCCGGTTCAGGCCACTAGCGGCCGCCAGGATATGAGCAACGTTTCCGGCGAGTATGGCAACGTCCGCTTTCATGGTCGGGTGTTCGTTTCGCCGTGCGTGCTGGATATGGCTTCACGCGATCAGACCATCGATCTGGGTGATATTTCCGCCAGCCGCTTTCGCCAGAGCGGCGATCGCAGCGATCCGGTATTAGTGACGCTGAACCTGAATGGCTGCTTAAAAGGTTCTGGCCATACCTTAAGGGATTTTCCCGGACAGACCAGCGAAATGCCGGAGCTGGCGCATAGCACGGTGGAACGTGGCGTTTCGATGACGCTGATGGCCGAAGGCGCGCCGGAAAACAGCGATCTGGGGCGTATTCGCGGCGATGTGCGTGGTGCGGGCATTCGGCTACTGACCGAACGCAACCAGTTGATCCACCTGAATCAACCGCAACGCATGTGGATCCTCAAACCAGGTGATAACGCGATTCACTTTCTTGCCGCGCTGGAATCTTTTGGGCAGGAGGTGACCGCTGGCGAATTTAACGGTCTGGTCAGACTTAAGCTGGAGTATCTATGAGCGTATTGCATAAAGCGCTGCTGTGGGTCGTGCTGGCAGGCAGTCCTCTGGCCGGGCATGCATTCACACAGGGGGAAGGTGAGCCGGAGGGCGGGTCGCCGCATCAGTACGATATTGAACTGAGTTCGCTGGATGTCAGCAAAAACCATGTAGGCGGCAGAACGGAGCCTTTTACCTGGAATCTGGGCAGTTGGTATGTGGTGAATTTTTATTGCGAACAGGCCGATATCTCTCGGGAGCCTATTTATTACACCACCACGACCACCATGCCGCCTTCAAATCAGGGGGCGAACCGTTTTCGGTTAAACGAGTATCTGGATGTGGAAGTTCAGGTGTGGGTTGCCGGACGTTATAACAAATACGTCCAGGCGCCTTTTACCAACGTTTCAAACCGCAACAGTAACAACAGCTGCAAAAAGCGTAAGGGCTACACACGCGCCACGAACGTTGAAAGTGGTTCAAAAGGGAAAGTGACGTTTATTGTCACTAAACCCATTATCAATGGCATCAATATCACCTCCCAGTCGCTGGTGGAGGTTGCCGGGCGCATGGGCGGTGCGGGACCTACGCCAACCACGGCGATTTCACGCGTGGTCATTAAATCCGGGCTCATTACCGTGCCGGATAAATGCACCTTCAATCGGGGAGACAAAATCAGCATTGAGTTTGGCGATCTGCCCGGATCCGCTGCAAAACTCAACGGCACCAATTACAGCAAGTCGATCCCGATACATGTGGTCTGTGAAGGCGGCAGCTTCGATCAGGGCGCGCTGAATATCAATTTAGGTGTACAAACCACCACGGCGTCAGGTACGGCTGGATTTAACGATCATCTTCTCGGCACGTTGAGTGGGGGACAGAAACGCGACGATCTCGGCATTATGATTAAAGACGAGAGCGGCGGCACCGTAGTGCCCAATCAGTTCTACAACGTGAAGGGTTTTTACCAGAATCAGGGCGACTGGAATCTCACTGCCGCACCGGTGGCAAAGCCGGGCGTGGGGAGCGTTAAGGAAGGTGAGTTTGAAGCCTCTGCCACCGTTGTCGCGCAGTTTCAGTAGGGTAATACCATGACTTTCAGAACGTTAATCGCGGTGAGTACGCTGCTGTTTGGCGCAACGGTACAGGCTGATACCAAACTGGTCGGTGGCGATATGTATTTTCACGGCACCATCAGAGCGCTGGCCTGCAGCCTTGCACCCGGCGGCGACAAAATCGAGGTCGATTTCGGGCAAATCGCGACGCAGGATCTCTATCTCTCAGGACGCAGTAAGCCGGAAAAATTCAGCATCCAGTTACGCGACTGCAACCCGGAGGTTTTCCGCGGGATCTCGGTCACTTTCAGCGGCAAGGAAGATGCGGAGCTTACCGATCATCTGGCGCTGGATAGCAGCGAGCAGGACGGGGCATCGGGGATCGGGATTGGAATGAGTGAAGACGATGGCACGGCAATCCGGCTTGATGAAAGCACGTCAGTTACAGAGATTACTGAAGGGTCGATGACGCTGAATTTTTTGGCGTGGGTCGCGGCAGAACCGTCGGCGATAAAAAACCAGTCTCTTGAATACGGTCCGTTCAGCGCCAGCGGGACCTGGACGTTGAATTACCAGTAGCATGATGAACGCACTGAATCGTATTGCGCCGCTGCCTGGCCAGAAATTATTGCTGATTGTCAGTCTGTTTTTCTGGTGCGGGATCATGCACCTCTACTGGCTGAATAACGGCGGCAGCGGTCTGTCGTTGCCGCTTAATATTACCAGTTGGATCTACGCTGCAGTATTGGCAGCAAGTACGGCGATGCTACTGCCTCGCCGACGCTGGCGCATCACTGTACCTGCTATTGGATTTATGCTGGGCGCGCTGATCCTGACGCTGCTTTGTCTGCTGACGCCGGGCATCTGGCGGTCCGAGGCGCTGCTGGTAGCGGGGGCGTTACTGGGTGGCGTGCTTGTCTATCTGGTGACGTTACAAATTCCACTTACGACAAACGTTCGCACGGTATTGCTGGCCCTGTTATGGGGGGCATGCGTCATCGAATGTGTGGCGTTTGTCTATCAGTACTGGCATTGGCCGGGCGTTGATTACTGGGAGTTCGCCTGGCGGCGCGGCACGCGGCCCTACGGTATTTTTCAGCAGGTCAATCTGCTGGCCAGTTTCACTGCGTGCGGCGTGCTGCTGTCAGCGCTGCTCTTTTTACGCCAGGGCGGCAGATACCGAATTGTTTTCGGGGTTGCTCTGGTGATGATGGGATTTGTGCTGCATGAATCCCAGTCGCAAACCGGCTATTTGTCTCTGGCGGTCGGTGAGGTGTTGCTGATGGTGGTGTTCCCTGCACAACGCCGCACGCTGTTGCTACTTCTCCTGCCGTTGGCGTTAGGTATGGCGACAGGCGCTGCCGCTCGCCATTTGTTGTCCGTTGCCACGGTAGATCATTTAACGACTTCTCATGTGCGCTGGACGGTGCTGAAAACATCACTGGCATTATTTGCCGAACGCCCGTGGATGGGATGGGGCGTGGGCAGTTTCGCTGCTGTTTTTCTCGAACGAGCGGGGCCATTAGGGCTGAGCAGTATCTCGCATCCACATAATGAATTGGTGCTGTGGCTGGTGGAGGGCGGTCTGGTTGGACTGGCGGGCGCGCTGTGTTTTATTGCGGGTGGGTTATGGCTCTGGCTGCACGGAAATTGCTGGCGTCGCGCCTGCCTGGTGGCGGCGTTGCCGGTGGTTATCCATATGTTGACGGAATACCCAGTCAGACAGTCAACGCCACACTGGTTATTGCTGATCCTGCTGCTTCGTTGCGCAGATGGCGCGCTAACAGGGGCAAGTCTGACGCGCCCGGCGACGTCGTTGATTCGTTGGCTGGCATTTATCTCGTTTCTGATAGCCACTCCCTTGTTACTTCTCACGCTACAGACGCAACAGCAACTGACGCTGGCGGAACGGCAGTCAACACAGTGGCAACTTGCTGAATCGCTCCCGGTGGGCGGCTGGTTGCTTGCCACACGCTACCGGTTCGATCTCCAGATGGGATACCTGCAACGGTATCAACGTACCCGGGATGCTCGCTGGCTGGAGTTGGTTCGCCGCTGGGCGCCTGACTATGTGCGTGTTCACCCGGACCCGAATATCTCCTTCACGCAAATCTTGCTGGCGTTACAGCAGCGCGACCTGACCCAGGCGCACCGTCTGGCGACGCGCTTTTACCTGATCTACCCGAACGATCGCCGTATCTCCTGGTTACAGGATGCACGACGTCCTTTTAATCAAAAAATGGAATGACATGAACAGACTCAGCGAACAGGCTCAATATGTACCAGAGCTTCCCCGTAATGCCGAACTGCTGCGGATCTCCGGGATCCGTTTGCAGCGCATTCATTTTTTTGATGATGCATCACTGGATGTCCGTGAGGTGTTAAGCCAGGTACGCACACCGCTCCCGCTGGATCTTTTTTTCAAGCATCTTTCTGTCAGCGCGAAACAGCAGCTGTTTATGTGGCAAATGCAGCGGGTACTCTTACTCCCAGGAAGCTATTCGCTGAATTTATCCGTCAGGATGCTGACCTGTCTGTCGTGGATCTCGCGACTCACCAGGCAGGCGCATCAGGGGCGGATTGTTATTGAAATTCAGGATCCCGCTACCATGATGCGTCTGGAAAAGGCAGAACAGCAGGCGGTATGCATCGCCATAAAAACCCTGGTGCGCCATGGTTTTCGCGTGTGGCTGGATGACGTTTCGCCTGAGCTGTTTTTTGTCTGGCGACTGTCTGGCATCCGTTTTGATGCCATTAAAATTGAAAGCGGGATGTTTCATCAGTTCAGATCATCGGAGTGGCAGTTGAGAGTACTGGTCAATCAATTTCGCGGGCTGGGAGAGCGGGTGGTGATCGAGGGAGTAGAAACCGCGCAGGATTACGCCATCTGCCGTATGAGCGGCGCAGATGCTGTACAGGGCTTCTTTTTTCAGCAGGAGATCGTGCCGAAAAGCCTGAATCATTGCTGATTCAGGCCCTGGGGATTACTCGCTCAGCGTCTGTGCGATATCTTTCTGTACCTGCTGGCGCTGTTCCGGAGTCAGCACTTTGTTCAGGTCAAAGTAGTATTTCACACGATAATAACGCGCTTGTTGTTCGATGTTGCTGAACGCGGAAAGCTGCTTCTTAACGGCGGTTTCATCCCATTTCCCGGACTTGATGACGTCAATCAATGCGCCGTCTTTAACATCTTTCACTGAAATCTGGCTGACGTTGGTTTCAAGCTGCTGGTGCAGTTTTTTGATCTGCGCAACCTGGTCGGTGGTCAGCTTAAGGTGCTGGACTACCGGGTCCTGAGCTGGAGCGGGAACGTTGGATACATTTGCTGCAAACGTGCTAAAAGAAGCGCCAGCTACGGTTGCAGCCAGCAAAGTCATGCGTACGAAGTTCTTCATTATTGAAATCCTGATAAAGGAATTATTAACATTGTCAGACACTCGCCGGTTACGAGTGATTATCCCTTGCAGAATACGTTGCCTGAAGCATGTCGCCACGCGAATTTGTTTTGCGGTTGGTTACGGAGTGCAACAATCCCGCTACGGAAAAATGTTACGCAGCGGGAGGAGAGGCGATATCTACAGCGCGAACGGGTCGGCGTCCTGCCAGGCGGGAAACTTTTCGCGATACTCACGCAGTGCCGAGAGCGACAGTTCAGCGTCAATACGTGTGGCTTGATGCGGCTCGGCGGTGGCAATAATCTCACCCTGTGGATTTATCACCCGGCTGTCACCGCGATAATGATGACCGTTACCGTCAGTTCCTACACGGTTACATCCTGCTACATACGCCTGATTCTCAATCGCCCGTGCAGTGAGCAGAACCTGCCAGTGCAGTGAACGCGGCGCGGGCCAGTTAGCCACATACAAGGCGAGGTCGTAATCGTTACGGTTGCGCGACCACACCGGAAAACGCAGGTCATAACAGACTAACGGCAGAATGCGCCAGCCGCGCCATGTAAAAATAACGCGCGCTTCTCCCGCCTGGTAATGCTGATGTTCATCCGCCATGCGGAACAGATGACGTTTGTCATAGAAATGCACATTACCTTCGGGCTCGACCAGTAAAAAACGGTTAACCGCACCGCGTTCGGACTGAATCGCGGCACTGCCCGCGATCAGGGCGTTCGTCTGTTGCGCTTTGGCGCGCATCCAGCTTACGACTTCTTCCTGCGGCAGCGATTTGTTTGCTGCTTCCATCGCAAATCCGCTGGTAAACATCTCGGGCAACACAATCACATCACGTCCGGTGACGGTTTCCAGTTGTCGGTCGAAATGGCGCAGGTTGGCCGGGCCATCCATCCAAATCAACGGTTGTTGCAGCAGAGTAATTTTCAAACCAGGCACGATCGAGGCTCCTCGTTGAACAACATTTTGACACTGTAGCATGAGCTTTAACGAAAATGTGGCAATAAAAAGCCCCGCATTAAGCGGGGCTAAATGTTATGCGTGTGTCGTTATGCCGCTTCGACCTTACGCACTTTCTCTGGCAGCTTTACCGGCTGAGTCGCCAGCTCCTCGGGTTCGAAGTCATCCACGTTAATGCTGCGCAGACGGCTCGCTTCGGCTTTCACCAGAATCGCGGCTTCGTCTTTATCAATCAACCCTTTGGCCAGCGCGTTATGCGCCAGTTCGTCCAGGCGGGTAAACGGCAGGTTTTTACCCAACTCTTTGCAGATCCGCTGGTGGATAGGGTCGGCTGCAATCACGTCCAGCAGAGCCTCTTCCAGCAAACCGACCGGATTATGCTCGCTTGGCGTCAGGTATTGACCGCGACCAAGGCGAGAACGGGTGGCGCTCGGAACCTGCAAAATCTTCGCGACCTTATGATCCAGCTTGTCGGACGGTGCATGATAGTGGCGACCGGTCGGGAAGATAACCACACTCAGCAAACCGGCAACCAAACGGTTCGGGAAGTTTTTCAGCAGATCGTCCATCGCCTGTTCGGCTTTGTACAACGCATCCTGGACGCCCCAGTGAACCAACGGCAGGTCGGCTTCATTACGGCCTTCATCGTCATAACGCTTCAGCACCGCAGAGGCCAGGTACAGCTGGCTTAACACATCCCCCAGTCGCGCCGAGATACGTTCACGACGCTTCAGGCTACCGCCCAGAACAGCCATGGACACATCCGAAAGCAGTGCCAGGTTGGCGCTCAGACGGTTCAGGTGCTGATAGTAACGTTTGGTCGCATCGGCGGTCGGCGTGCTACTGGTTAAGCCACGCGTCAGGCCCAGCCAGAAACTGCGTACCTTATTGCTGCCAACGTGACCGATGTGTTTGAACAGCAACTTGTCGAACGCATTCACATCGTTATTCTGCGCCGCAGCCATCTCTTCAAGCACATACGGATGGCAGCGAATCGCACCCTGACCGAAGATCATCATACTACGGGTCAGAATGTTAGCGCCTTCAACGGTAATGGCGATAGGCGCCCCCTGATAAGCACGGGCGAGGAAGTTACTTTCGCCAAGCATGATGCCTTTACCGCCAGTAATATCCATGGCATCGATGATTGATTGCTGTCCACGGTGAGTACAGTGATACTTCACGATAGCCGACAGTACCGCCGGTTTTTCACCCAACATAATGCCGTAGGTAATCAGCGACGCCGCAGCATCCATCACGTAGGCGTTACCGGCAATACGCGCCAACGGCTCTTCAATACCTTCCATCTTGCCGATAGAGATTTTGAACTGGCGACGAATATGCGCATACGCGCCGGTTGCCATTGCGACCGATTTCACGCCGCCCGTGGAGTTGGACGGCAGGGTAATACCGCGCCCCACAGACAGACATTCCACCAGCATACGCCAGCCCTGACCGGCCATTTTGGGGCCACCGATAATGTAATCAATCGGCACGAAGACATCTTTGCCCAGCGTCGGACCGTTCTGGAACGGCACGTTAAGCGGGAAGTGGCGACGGCCAATCTGTACGCCCGGGGTTGAGGTTGGGATCAGCGCACAGGTAATGCCGAGTTCCTCTTCCCCACCCAGCAGTTTTTCCGGGTCGGAGAGTTTAAATGCCAGACCCAATACGGTAGCGATAGGCGCCAGCGTGATATAACGTTTGTTCCAGGTCAGGCGCATCCCCAGCACCTGCTGACCCTGCCAGTCACCCATACAGACCACGCCGGTATCAGGGATCGCGCCTGCGTCGGAACCTGCTTCCGGGCTGGTCAGGGCGAAACATGGGATCTCCTGACCACGTGCCAGACGCGGCAGGTAATGATTCTTCTGCTCTTCGGTGCCGTAGTGCTGCAGCAGTTCGCCTGGGCCTAATGAGTTAGGTACGCCGACTGTGATTGCGAGGATCCCGGAGACGCCGGAGAGTTTCTGCAATACGCGAGCCTGAGCATACGCGGAGAATTCCAGCCCGCCGTACTCTTTTTTAATGATCATCGCGAAGAAGCGGTGTTCTTTCAGATACGCCCACAGTTCCGGCGGCAGATCCGCGAGTTCGTGGGTGATCTGGAAGTCATTCGCCATGCGGCATGCTTCTTCAACCGGACCATCAATAAACGCTTGCTCTTCGGCTGTCAGATGCGGCTGAGGATAGTTATGCAGCTTTTTCCAGTCAGGTTTCCCCTGGAACAGGTCGCCTTCCCACCAGGTAGTACCGGCATCAATCGCTTCTTTCTCTGTACGAGACATTGGCGGCATGACTTTACGGAAACCGCGGAACACCGGCGCAGAAATCATGGATTTGCGCATCGGCGTAAAGTTAAACGGTACGAGAATAATGGCCAGAGGAACCAGCAGCCAGACTGACCACAGACCTGCCACGCCAAGCGCAGCCGTCCAGGCGAGCAAAATTAAGCTGCTGAGGAATAAGCTCACGCGGTGATAGAACAATACGCCGAGCAGAACAACCGTAGCGATAATACTCAAAATCATCATAACGAAAAGCTCCCTTGCTTGTAGGAGGTCTGACCACTTGTGATGATAAGGTTGTAGTGGATGTAAATTCTTTTAGCAATGTGTTTACAAAATAATTACAACAAAGCTCACATTGTTGGTGTTTTAACCGGCACAAAAAATCAAAAGCCGCGGCCATTCCTGTGGCTTGTACTTCTCGCTGGTAGCGCTATCCGGTACACTGCATCTTGTCATTTACATTCATGCTGAAGGATATCCTCATGTACCAGGATCTTATTCGTAACGAACTGAGCGAAGCGGCGGAAACGCTGGCTAATTTTCTTAAAGATGACGCCAATATTCACGCCATTCAGCGCGCGGCGGTCCTGTTGGCAGACAGCTTTAAAGCCGGTGGTAAGGTACTTTCTTGCGGTAACGGCGGTTCCCATTGCGACGCGATGCATTTCGCCGAAGAGCTGACCGGGCGCTATCGTGAAAACCGCCCTGGTTATCCGGCTATTGCTATCTCTGACGTTAGCCACATCTCCTGTGTCAGCAACGATTTCGGTTACGATTATGTGTTCTCCCGCTACGTTGAAGCGGTTGGCCGTGAAGGTGATGTCCTGTTAGGCATCTCGACGTCGGGTAATTCTGGTAACGTGATTAAAGCGATTGCCGCAGCGCGTGAGAAGGGGATGAAAGTCATCACCCTGACCGGTAAAGATGGCGGCAAAATGGCGGGCAGTGCGGATATCGAAATTCGTGTGCCGCACTTTGGCTACGCTGATCGTATTCAGGAAATTCATATCAAAGTGATTCATATCCTGATTCAGTTGATCGAAAAAGAGATGGTTAAATCATAAGAAGGCGATTGCCGGATGGCGGCTGAAGCCTTATCCGGCCTACATGAGCTCCACGTAGGCCTGATAAGCGCAGCGCCATCAGGCAGTTCACGGTTTTAAGGTAGGTGATGTATGTGCGAACTGCTCGGGATGAGCGCCAATGTGCCAACCGATATCTGCTTTAGCTTCACCGGGCTGGTTCAGCGCGGCGGAGGGACCGGGCCGCACAAAGACGGCTGGGGTATTACGTTTTATGAGGGTAAGGGTTGCCGTACGTTTAAAGATCCGCAACCCAGCTTTAATTCGCCTATCGCTAAACTGGTACAAGACTATCCCATCAAATCCTGTTCCGTAATTGCCCATATTCGTCAGGCGAATCGTGGAGAAGTGGCGCTGGAAAATACCCATCCATTTACCCGTGAACTATGGGGACGCAATTGGACGTATGCCCATAACGGGCAGCTCAGCGGTTATAAATCGTTGGAGACTGGTAATTTCCGTCCGGTCGGTGAAACCGACAGCGAAAAAGCCTTTTGCTGGCTGCTGAACAAGCTGACAGAGCGTTATCCACGCACGCCAGGTAATATGACAGCGGTGTTTAAATATATCGCGGCGCTGGCAGGAGAACTGCGGGAGAAGGGCGTCTTCAACATGCTGTTGTCTGACGGTCGTTATGTGATGGCTTTCTGCTCGACCAACCTGTTTTGGATCACCCGTCGAGCGCCATTTGGCGTAGCGACGCTGCTGGATCAGGATGTGGAAATTGATTTTAGCTCAGAGACCACACCCAATGATGTGGTCACCGTGATTGCCACTCAGCCGTTAACCGGCAATGAAACCTGGCAAAAGATTATGCCAGGCGAATGGGCATTATTTTGTCTCGGGGAGCGCGTAGTTTGATGCCAGCTGCGGTTGAACGACTTCGTGACTCAACGGCTTGCTGATAACGTAACGGCCATCGACGACGGAAACGGTCGGTGGCTTACGCGTTTGTTCAAAGTAATCGTATCCTGGCTTTAACTGGGCCCAGAAATCTTTGTAATACGAAAACTTATGACGCTGCATGTTGGCATCGGTCATGCGGAATGGGTAAATGCTCACCTGTACGCTGGATTGTCCAAACACCAGAGCGCCGGTGACAAACTGGAAAATCTCATCAATACCGTTGTCGGTCATCGCATAGCAGCCGACGGAAACGCAGGCGCCGTGGATCATCAGGTATTTACCTTCATAACCGTGTGCACGGTCGTAGGCGTTAGGGAAACCGATGTTAATCGCCTTATAGAAGCGGCTATCCGGTTTGAGCTGTCCGCGTTGTACGCTGTAAAACCCTTCCGGGCTTTTGAAATCGCCCTGACGCTGTTTCGGCCCTAACCCGCCGGAATAATTACAGATCTTATAACTGTCGAGCAATTGATACTGTTCGCCCATCTTGACGTACAGATCCAGCGTTCGCTCTTCTTTGAAGATCTGGATATAGACAGGGGAGCCCATTAACTGCTGCTTATATTCTTTGCTGACAGGCGTGGTCGGGCTGCTGCTGCTCAGCAAACCAGCAAATGAAACGCACGGCAATAAAAGCATCGCAAGAAAAAATGCGATTTTACGCATACTGCTTATTCCTTGATAAAACGATTACACACGCCAGGACGGCAAAAAGAGTCCCCAAATCGGATAAATCTGGATCTGGAGCGCTCACATTAGCACCAAGAGAGTTTTTCGCAAGTCTCTCGTGCGGCGTTTACACTTTAGTTTTTCTTTATACGGAAAATTGCGCTTAAAGGCAGTCAGACACTGGCTTGTTTTGTTGGTTAGCACACTGCATTTCTTCTTATTAGTGAAGAATGTCTAATATATTGAATTTAAAAAATTAATTATTTAATAATCGAATATTAAACAGGAACGATGAGCAATAGCGGTAAACTGCGGCGAACGTGTTTGACCAGGTATTCTTCTTTTCATGTTTTTTGTCTCTGCGCCCCGTTGCTTCTTACCGGGCCTGCTGTCTTTGTGTGTTGTGCTGTCTTTACCGTCTGTCGCCAAAGTTCAGCCCCACTTATCTGACGCCCATTTAAGCTATGCGGCGCAATTGCGGATGCGTAACCGCGCCCGGCTGCTGAAGCAGTATCACGCACAGGAAAAAAAACAGGCAAGCTACGTGGTGGAAGGCAACGCAGAAAGTAAACGCGCGCTGCGCCAGCAGAACCGGGCGCTGATTAAACAGCACCCGGAGTGGTTCCCTGGCCCACTAAAAGCCAGCGACCATCGCTGGCAGGAACTGGCTGAGAATGATCATTTTCTCAGTAGCGATCATCTGCACAATATCACTGAAGTGGCCATCCACCGACTTGAGCAACAGCTAGGTAAACCCTACTTGTGGGGAGGTACCGATCCTGATGAAGGGTTTGACTGTAGCGGGCTGATTTTTTATGCCTACAACAAAATCCTGGCGGCAAAATTGCCCCGGACGGCGAATGAAATGTATCACTACCGACGGGCAACCATCGTCTCTAACCGCGATCTTCGCCGTGGTGATTTAGTCTTCTTTCATATTCACAGCCGGGATATTGCCGATCATATGGGCGTCTATTTGGGGCAGGGGCAATTTATTGAATCGCCGAGGACGGGAGAAACCATTCGGGTGAGCAATTTATCCGATGACTTCTGGCGGGATCATTATCTTGGTGCCCGTCGTATTCTTACGGAAAATACGATTCTGTAATCAAAAAGGCGGTGTAATCACACCGCCTCGCCAGGCGTTAACTCAACGCCCCCATGATCTTTAATTCCAGCTCATCCGGAACTTCGTTATAAGACAACACCTGTAGGCCCGGGGCAAACAGGCGCGCATAGCGCGCGAGCAGAGGACGTAACTGCGGCGCGACCAGCAGCACCGGCTCTTTCCCCGCCGCTTTCATCTGCTCTTTTATCTGCGGCATATTGGTCTGGAACTGATTCAGCATATTGGGATCGACCGGCACACTGTCCAGCACCACTTTTCCACTTTGCTGAGCCTGATTCACCACATTCGCCAGCAGATTCTCCAGTTCACTATTCAGCGTATATACCGCTAGCTCATCTTTGCGTACAAACGGGTGGGTAATGCTGCGACGTAGCGCCAGACGCACATCCGCCGTTAACAGAATATGATCTTTGGTCACGGCGCTACTAGCGACCAGTACGGTGGCTATGGTGACGATATCGCGCAATGACACACCTTCGATAAGCAGCGCCCGGTACACTTTCAAGAGCTGGCTGTAATTCAGCGCTGCGCTCAAATCTTCCGCCAGACGTGGCGCCATAGAAGAGAGACGGTTATGCAACTGCGTAATGTCATCGTAATTAAACAGCTCTGGAATATAGTTACGAATGATCTTATTCACATGCGTCGCAATGACGCTGGCGCTATCAATAACCTGATACCCCATATTTAACGCTTTCGCTTTTTGCGCTGGGACAATCCAGGTGACCGGCATTCCGTAGGCCGGATCGTGACCTAAAACACCGTCGATCTCGCCATAGGTTTCACTGGAGGGCAGCGCCATCAGCTTATCTGCGGGAATATCGGCCTCATCGGCCTTGATCCCATTGATAAAAATGGCGTACTGGGTCGGTTTGAGGCGGAAGTTTTCACGAATGCGAATTTCCGGTAACAACACGCCGTTGCTGTCTGAGATCACCTGCCGCACACCGCGAATACGTTGAGTGAGCGGATTCCCTTTGGATTTATCAACCAACGACACCAGCTTGTATCCCAGGCTCAGGCTGATAGGTTCAATTAAAGGGATGGTTTCCCAACTGACCTGCTGCTCGGTGGTTTCAGCGATGGTTTTGGTCAGCGTTTCGAGATTTTTCTCTTCGGTCTCCGCCACCTTGGGGCGCTTGCTCATGCGCCAGGCGGTGAATCCCAGCAGGGCGCTGAAAATCAGGAAGGGGAAATGCGGCATCCCCGGCACCACTGCCAGCACAAACATAATGCTGGTGGCGGTATACAGCACGGAGGGGCTGGCCAGCAGTTGGCTACGCACGTCTGTGGCAATATCGCCGCTGTCGCTTACACGGGTGACGATGATCGCTGCCGCGGTCGACAACAGCAGAGAAGGGATCTGGGCGACCAGGCCGTCACCGATGGTCATCAGTACGTATTGCTGGAATGCGGCTTCGGCGCTTAAATCGTATTTAAAGATCCCGATACAGACGCCGCCGATCAGGTTGATAGCCAGGATCATCATCCCGGCGATGGCATCGCCGCGTACGAACTTTGACGCACCATCCATCGCGCCATAGAAATCCGCTTCGCCCGCTACGTCTTTACGTCGTGTTTGCGCCTGCGCCTGATTAATCAGTCCTGCGTTGAGATCGGCATCGATCGCCATCTGCTTACCGGGCATGGCGTCAAGCGTAAAGCGGGCAGAAACTTCGGAGATACGCTCCGCACCTTTGGTCACCACGATAAAGTTAATGATCATCAGAATGATGAACACCACGAAACCAACGACAAAGTTACCGCCGATCACCACCTGGCCGAAGGACTCAATCACCTTACCGGCAGCGCCTGCACCCATGTGACCGTGCAGTAATACCACGCGTGTTGACGCCACGTTCAGCGTCAATCGCATCAGGGTGGTGATCAGCAGAATGGTCGGGAACAAGCTGAATTCGAGCGGGCGTTTCGCTGAAACGGCCACTAACAGCACCATCACCGCCAGCACGATGTTAAAGGTGAACAGAATATCCAGCAGAGCCGGTGGTAACGGCAGGATCACCATGGCCAGGATACACAGTATAACCAGCGGAATGCCGATGTTACCGTTACGCAGCAGCGCCAGGAATTGTTTAGTTGTTTTCGGCATCCAGTTTAAGAACCTCTTTTGGAATGGAAATATGTCTGTTCAGCGAAGGACGTGCTTGTGAACCGTCACGCCAGTGCTTCATTTGCAGTACATAGGTCAGGACGTGTGCAATCGCCCGATACAGTTGAAATGGGATCTGTTGATTCACCTGGGTGGTGTAATAAACGGAGCGTGCCAGCTTAGGAAACTCAACAACTTCAATATTGCTTTCTGCCGCCACCTGGCGGATATACAGCGCGATTTCATCAGTGCCTTTAGCAACCACGAAAGGCGCTGCGGCGCGTGACTGGTCGTACTGTAGCGCCACGGCATAGTGGGTTGGGTTGGTGATCACCACATCGGCTTTTGGCACAACTTTGCGAATTTGCCCCATAGCCATTTGCCGTTGCAGGCGACGGATCCTGGCCTTAACCTCGGGTTTACCTTCCTGATTTTTATACTCTTCTTTCACTTCCTGTTTCGTCATCTTCAGCCCTTTGGTGAACATTTTTTTTGCCAGAGGGACATCGATCAACGCAAAGAAAACAAACAAGATGACAAAGTTGCGCATGATGCTGCTGTACAGCGCCAGACCATCGCTGATGGCCTGTTTGAAATGAAGCTCTTGTAAGCCGAGGAATGCGGCAACGTTATTGCGTACGCTGAGCCATAGCATCACCAGCAGCACTATCGCTTTGAGCGTCATCTTGCCGGTATCGACCAGATGGTCGGTGGAAAACAGGCGACTAATCCCTTTGATCGGGCTTAATTTGCTAAAGTCCGGCAATATTTTTATCGGCAGGAATAGCCAGCCTCCCGGAATCAGTGAGGCAAACAGCGCGGCAACCGGCATCGGTAACAGCGTCAGGATGAATTTCCCCAGAATCAGCAGATGGTGCTCAAGAAACTGACCGATGATATCCGGGTCATTAATGTTCTGCGCGTACTGATGCACGCTGATAAAGCTTTCGCGCACGAAATCTTCGTACCAGGGAAAGCTGCTGGAGATCACCATAAACGCGGCAAACAGACTGGCGGCAAGCCCCATATCTTTTGAACGCGGTATTTGTCCCTCTTGTCTGGCCTTGCGAAGTTTTTGCGCCGAGGGTTTTTCTGTTTTTTCTTCGCTACTGCTATCCGCCATAGTGCCCCTTCAACGCGTCAAGCTGCTGTAAGACGAAATTCGCCAGGTGCAAATAGTGGTCGGGCAGGTTGTAAAGCAGAGTCGCAAAGCAGATCAGGCCCGCCAGCATGTTGATGGGAAAACCTAATGAGTACAGGTTGAGCGGTGGTGCAATACGGTTTAGCAGACCAAAGCAGCCCTGAACAATCAGCATGATGAAGGTTGTCGGCAGCGCCAGCAGCGTGGCGGCGGCGAATACCCAGCCCAGCGCCAGGGAAATCGTGCGCAGAGATTGCGGATGCAGAGCATTGCCAATCGGCCAGTAAGTAAAGCCTTTGAATAAAATACTCACCAGCAACAGATGTCCGTCCATGGCAAAAAACAGGATCACCGCGTAGATGTTGATCATTTCCGCCAGCACCGTCGTTGACGCGCCGCTGCTGGGGTCGTTCATTACCGCCATGCTCATCCCCATATTAAAAGAGAGGATCTGACCCGCCAGTTGCAGCGCTAAAAATAAAAACTGCAGCATCAGGCCAAAAAGCATCCCCCACAGAAACTGCTCTGCGGTCAAAATAACGCTGTTCATCGACAGCAGGCTGGTGGGCACCGGGTGGGGGATAAGGGGCGTAATGATAAAGGCCAACGCCAGTGACAAAATAATGCGTATACGTATGGTCAGTGCGGCATTATCCAGTACTGGCGCGTAGTGAATAAACGCCATAATGCGCACGAAGGGAAACCACATACCCAGAATCAGATTACTTAACTGTGTAATATCTGTTTCGCGCATGTCAGTGCACCAGAATGGCGGCCTGAGTGAACAGATGCACGCAGAGATCGCTCAACTGGACGATCATCCATTTTCCGCAAATACCCAATACCGCGAGGGTGACGATCAGCCGGGGTAAAAAACTAAGCGTTTGTTCGTTAATCTGCGTCACAGCCTGAAAAATGCTGACTAACATACCGACCAGAAGGCTGGGAACGACCAACACGCAGACTAAAATGATCACAACTTTTATACCGCTGGCGACGATGTCTGCGGCTACATCAATGGTAAGCATGTCTGATCTCCGTTAGCCCAGTCCCAGACCGCGAATGCTGGAGGTCAGCGTCCCAACGGTCAGCGCCCAGCCATCAATAAGCACAAACAGCATCAGCTTAAAGGGCAGCGAAACGATCAGCGGTGACAGCATCATCATCCCCATCGCCATCAGTACGCTGGCGACGATCAGGTCGATCACGAGGAACGGAATGTAAATCATAAAACCTATCTGGAAGGCGGTTTTGAGTTCGCTTAGCACATAGGCGGGAACGATAATGGAAAGATCCTGGTCGACTGCATTCCCTTTCGCGTTGGCGATTGTCATTATCTGCGCAATCGCTTTTTTATTGGTCTGCGCCAGCATAAAGCGTTTCAATGGCGAAGCGGCTGTACTCAGGGCGTCGGGGAGCGTGATTTGATCGTTTTCAAAAGGGACCACGGCATGATCGTAAATGTTGATCCAAATTGGGCGCATCACCAGCATGGTTAACGACAGCGCAATGCCAATCAATATGCGGTTCGGCGGCGTTTGTTGCAGCCCCAACGCCTGGCGCAGAAGGGAAAGAACAATAATAAAACGGGTAAAACAGGTCATCATCAGCACCAGGGTAGGCAGAATGCCCACCAGGGTCATCAGGATCAGGACCTGGATTTTTACGCTGTATTCCTGGCTATTTCCGTGTGAAATCACATTCAGCAACGGGATATCTCCCCCTTGCGCGCAGGCAAAGGGAGAAAGGATGAGTAACGAGATACCCAGTAAGAGTGTGAGTGTTGGCGCGCGTTTCATGGTGCCAGGTCGTTGATTTCATGCGTGTTGAATTCAAGGACGCGCAGGCCATATTTTTCGTTGACCACAACCACTTCAGCCTTACCTAGCAGGATATTATTGACCTTGATATCCAGCGGTTCACCGGCGAGTTTATCCATCTCGATGACGGTGTCATCATCGATGTTCAGCAGATCGGCCAGCATCACCTCTACGGATGAAACTTCCAGCGTTAGCGTGACCGGAATACGTTTGAGTAATGACATCGACTCGGAAAAACGGTCTTCTAAACGCGCCACCAGCTTTTCTGTGACAGACGGTGTGGGTGGCGTAGTCGCTTCGGGGGCTAACTCGAAGCCTTGCTCTAAAATATCTTCTGGCTTACTCATAGGATTTCTCCGTCTTGCTCGTTAATTCGGACAAAAACAGTTTGTCTTTATCCTCTACGATCAGGGCATTAAATAATTCGGATTTCCCGATATAAACAGGGAAAGTATCAGGCATCGCAATCGGTAAAATATCGCCGGGTTTAATCGTCGTCAGGTCGGCAACATTCAGAGGAATTTCTGCAATCTTCACGTTCATGGTTAGCGGCAGCGTATGAATGATTTCTTTGATCAGCGTTTTTTTACGCGTTTCAGCGCTGGTTTTATCAATCTGCTTTTTTTTCTCTCCGTGTTCGCTACGGCGGATCAAATTCAGAATGTAATCGGTATGCGAATCGTCCAGTAAGATGCGGAAACTACAATTCTCATCATCACCTAATACAAATGTAAGCTGATAAGCCCAGTGGGTTTGTATGGTGCTGCTGTCGGGTTTGAGCGTCAGTGGAATACCGGATATATTTTTATTAAAAATGATATTGCAAATATCCAGTGCCAGTCTGCTTCGCAACCGGATTTCCGTTTTGGTTGGTAAATCATCTTGCGACTTCTCGTCGGCGAGAGATGATGTCAGACCATAAAAGTTACCTAATAACATTAACAATAATGCGCGGTCGATATCAAAGGCCAGATGCCCAACCTGAGAAACTAATAATTCCGCACTTTTATTGATAACATCCATCTCACAGTGTATTTTTTTTAGTGTTATATTTGTGCGATGTTTTTTCAGGAAATAGTTTCCAAGATGTGATTCAATTGTATCAAAACTTCCCGTAAACATAGTCGGCAGACGATGATATGGACGTCCAAGCCGGTTTCCTTCAAGTTTAAAGATTCCGGGCGTTTGACTATATTTCAGCATGGTACGCTTTCTCAGCTGTAATTTCTGGGGCGGATAAGTTGATATCAAATTCCGCGGTTATCAAAGAAAATACAAATCCATTTAATTTACTGTTCATCCTTGACGCTATTCTCATAGTGTTGAAGTCCATTAGATACGAAATGCAGTACCTACTCACGTCAATGGAGTAGGGCTGGATATTAGATATTTTACCCCTCTCCTCTGCAAGTTATTAATGGTGATGAACTATAATTAAAAAATAATTAATTACACATCCGTGATGTTGCCCACTTACTGCCTGTCGCTGCTTAGGCTTATCATTGTGTCTGTTTTTTACACGGTTTTTCTTATAGGTTGATGTTTTTAAAGGAATAATATTTTTATTATCTTTTAATTTAAGATTGTTAATGTTACTGGTGATAGTATTTTTTTAGGAAAATCCCTATTTGGAAATAGTCTCCGATAGGGCTGCCCCGTGAACGGGCGGTAAAACATGAGCAAGGATGAGATTAAGACATGGCACGGGCGATATCTATTATTCGATGATTGTGCTTTGGAATGATTTGTATATTTCTCGTAACGGATGTTAACTTTACTTCTAAGTGTAAATAATCATGTTTGAACTTATTGCCGAAGCAGCCTCCAGCATTAACGTTTTTTCAATGGCCAGGCGTATTGCTGCGTTTAATGTTCCAGTACTTATCCATGGCGAAACCGGTACTGGTAAAGAATGTATCGCCAAATTTATTCACTCGATTGCATTTGCGCAGGAGGCGTCGGCGCCTTATATCGGTGTGAACTGCGCCGCTATTCCTGAAAACATGCTTGAAGCAACGCTCTTTGGTTATGATAAAGGGGCGTTTACTGGAGCGGTGGCCACCGTACCGGGAAAGATGGAATTAGCCAATAACGGTACATTACTGCTGGATGAGATCGGCGATATGCCTTTGGCACTACAGGCCAAAATACTGCGTGTATTACAGGAACAACAGGTTGAGCGTTTAGGAAGTAACCGTCTCATCAAATTAAATTTTCGTTTAATTGCCTGCACCAATAAAAATCTTGAAGAAGAGGTTGCGGCAGGACGCTTCAGAGAAGATCTCTATTATCGCATGTCAGTGATTCCGTTGACCATGCCGCCTTTGCGCGAGCGTATGGAAGATATTATCCCACTGGCGGAATCCTTTATTAAAAAATACTCCACGGTGCTGGTAAAAAATATCAAGCTTTCTGAATCGTCACGCCGGGCGTTACTGAGCTATGCGTGGCCGGGTAATGTGCGCCAACTGGAGAACGCCATTCAACGAGGAATGATCCTTAATCGTGATGGCGTCATTTATCCCGATACGTTAGGCCTGCCATCCATTGAGTCCGATTCCTGGAGCGAGCCGCAATGGCAACCTAAACCCAGCGCGCAGATCACCACCAGCGACAATCTGGGCCAGCATGGTCGCAGCGCACAGTATCAATATATCGCTGACCTGATGCGCAAATATCAGGGTAATAAAACCAAAATCGCTGATTTATTAGGAATAACACCACGTGCGCTTCGTTATCGTCTGGCATCAATGCGAAAACAGGGAATAGAAATCTTTTCCTGAATCAGTCTGTGGTACCGAGAACGCTTTTCTAATTTTAAGAGTAGGTCATGAGCATAAATACGATAGCCCCAGCCAGTACCATGCAGACGCAAATGATGCAGGACATGCAGCAGATGAAAGCGGTCGCGCAAGCGCCCGTCCTTTCGCCGATGCAGGTAAACCCCCAGTTGGCATCATCTCCGGTTTCGTTCGACCGGGTTATGCAGGGGGCGCTGAATCATGTTGATCGGTTCCAGCAGGTTGCGGAGCAAAAACAAACGGCCATTGAGATGGGGAAAAGCGACGACCTGGCGGGGGCGATGATCGCCAGTCAGCAGGCATCGTTATCGTTTTCCGCGCTGGTGCAGGTACGTAATAAAGTCGCTTCCGGATTCAATGACCTGATGAGCATGTCAGTCTAACGCTATGAATGAACTAATAAAAAAAGTAACTCAGTTTTTACCCTCGTTCTCTTTCAGGCTGGATGGTAAAAAACGCCTGGCGTTACTGGCGGCAGCGGCTATTGCGGCTACCGCCATTATTGTCAGCGTGCTGTGGAATGGCAACCACGGCTATGTTTCGCTGTACGGTAGCCAGGAGAATATCCCGGTTTCGCAGATAGTCACCGTGCTGGATGGTGAAAAACTGGAATACTGCATCGATCCGCAAAGCGGACAAATTCTGGTTCCGGAAGAGGCTTTGTCCAAAACGCGAATGACGCTGGCGGCGAAAGGCGTTCAGGCCATGCTGCCCAGCGGCTATGAGCTGATGGACAAAGATGAAGTGCTGGGTGCCAGCCAGTTTGTGCAGAACATTCGCTATAAGCGGAGCCTGGAAGGCGAACTGGCGCAAAGCATTATGACGCTGGATGCCGTTGAGAGCGCCCGCGTGCATCTGGCGCTCAATGAAGAGAGTTCTTTTGTCGTCAGCGACGAGCCGCAAAACAGCGCCTCGGTGGTGGTGCGTCTGCATTATGGCAGCAAGCTGGATCTCGATCAGGTGAATGCCATCGTACACCTGGTATCCGGCAGTGTGCCTGATTTGAAAGCTTCGCAGGTCAGCGTTGTCGACCAGGCGGGGAATTTGCTGTCCGATGGTATTGGCGCGGGTGAAGCGGTTTCTGCGGCGACGCGTAAGCGCGACCAAATCCTCAAAGATATCCAGGATAAGACCCGCGCCAGTCTCGCAAATGTTCTCGACTCGCTGGTAGGAAGCGGTAACTACCGGGTGAGCGTGATGCCGGATCTCGATCTGAGCAATATCGACGAAACCCAGGAGCATTACGGCGATACGCCAAAGGTTAATCGTGAAGAAACGGTACTCGATAGCGATACCAACCAAATCGCCATGGGGATCCCCGGCTCGCTGAGTAACCGTCCTCCATTGGCGGCAAATCAGGTGACGAATGGTGCCAATGGAACCGCGCCAGAAGAGCCTCGCCAGCCTGCTGCGTTGTCAAAGCATAGCGAGAACAAACGCGACTACTCCTGGGACCGTAGCGTTGAACATATTCAGCATCCTGGTTTCGACATTAAACGTTTAAATGTGGCCGTGGTACTTAACCAGAGCGCGCCTGCGTTGAAGAACTGGAAACCGGAACAAACCACGCAATTGACGGCGCTGTTGAATAACGCCGCCGGGATTGATGCTAAGCGTGGCGACAATCTGTCCTTATCGCTGCTTAATTTTGTGCCGCAGTCGATCCCCGTCGAGCCGGTGGTCCCCTTATGGAAGGATGACAACATTCTGGCCTGGGTGCGTCTGATTGGTTGCGGCCTGCTGGCTCTGCTGTTGCTGCTGTTTGTTGTTCGTCCGGTCATGAAACGGTTGACCGCCGAACGTCGCCGGACGTCGACACCAGAACTGGCGCTGGACGCCGCACCGATCGCGATTCCTGCGGACAAACCTCATTTTGCGGCCGCTGAAGATGAACGCAAAAACATTGAACTGCCTTCTTTCCCTGGTGACGACAGCCTGCCTTCGCAGAGCTCAGGTCTGGAAGTGAAGCTGGAGTTCCTGCAAAAACTGGCGATGAGCGACACCGATCGCGTAGCTGAAGTTCTCAGACAATGGATTACCAGCAATGAGCGAATTGACAATAAATAACGGCAGCAACAACAGCTACCTGGAACAGGCTGCAATTTTATTGCTGTGTCTGGGCGAGGAGGCGGCTGCCACGGTGATGCAAAAACTCAGCCGTGAAGAAGTGGTTCGTCTGAGTGAAAACATGGCGCGTCTGTCTGGAGTAAAAACCAGCATGGCCAAAAAAGTGATCAACAACTTTTTTGAAGAATTCCGCGAGCAGAGCGGTATCAACGGCGCATCGCGTTCCATGCTGCAAGGGATCCTCAATAAAGCGCTGGGCACAGAAATCGCCAGCAGCGTGATCAACGGTATTTATGGCGACGAAATCCGTTCGCGGATGGCGCGTTTACAGTGGGTGGAACCGCGCCAGTTGGCGATACTGATCTCAGAAGAGCATTTGCAGTTACAGGCCGTATTCCTTGCCTTCCTGACGCCAGAGATCTCGGCTACGGTACTGTCTTACATGAATGAGTCAGTGCAAAACGAGATCCTCTATCGGGTTGCCAAACTGAACGATGTAAACCGCGACGTGGTGGATGAGCTGGATCGTTTGATCGAGCGTGGGCTGTCGGTGCTCTCCGAACATGGTTCGAAAGTGAAAGGGATCAAGCAGGCCGCGGATATCGTTAACCGCTTCCAGGGGAACCAACAGGTGATCCTCGATCAGCTGCGCGAGCGCGATGAAGATGTGCTTGAACAGTTGCAGGATGAAATGTACGACTTCTTTATTCTGAGCCGCCAAACCGACGAAGTGCGTCGTCGACTGCTGGATGAAGTGCCGATGGAAGATTGGGCGGTGGCGCTGAAAGGTACCGAAGCGCTGTTACGCCGTTCGATTTATGCCGTGATGCCTAAACGTCAGGTACAACAGCTGGAGGCGATAACCTCACGTCTTGGACCGGTTCCGGTGAGCCGTATTGAACAAATACGCCGTGAAATCATGGGAATTGCCCGCGAGCTTGAGGAAGCGGGTGAAATTCAGCTACAGCTGTTTGCTGAACAGACGGCGGAGTAACACATGGCGATTGAAACCATTCGTGGTCGTTACCGGCTGCATCGTTTTCCTCCTCGCCAGCGCCATCTCCAGGCTGAACAGCTCACGCCGGGTATTACCCCAGCGGATTATCAGCGCCAACTGATGGATGGCTTCCAGGAAGGGCTGCAAAAAGGTTTTGAGCAGGGGATGACCGAAGGCCAGGAGCAGGGTTTTCAGGAGGGTCATCAGAAGGGGCACGATGAAGGTCGTCGTCAGGGATACACTGAAGGCAGCCTGGCCGGACAGCAAGAAGGGCGCAAGCAGTTTGAACGAGCCGCCCAGCCGCTGGAAGCTATCTCCGGCAAAGTGAATGACTATCTGGCGCACATCCAGCGTAAGCAGCGGGAAGACCTGTTGCAGCTGGTTGAAAAGGTTACCCGCCAGGTGATCCGTTGCGAGCTGGCGCTGCAACCGACGCAGCTATTATCGCTGGTCGAAGAGGCTATTTCGGCCTTTCCAGCGATGCCTGAGTCGCTACAGGTGCTGCTGAGTAACGAAGAATTTAACCGTATCAAAGATGTCGCGCCTGAGAAGGTCACCGCATGGGGACTGACGCCATCTCCCGATCTGCAGGCGGGCGAGTGCCGGGTGATTACCGATAAATCCGAGCTGGATATTGGCTGCGAGCACCGACTCGAGCAATGTATGTCGGCGCTCAAAGAGTCGCTGCTGCCGGAGCCGACGGGTGAGTGACCTTTCCAGCTTCGACAACGCGCTGCGTTCTATTGAGTCGATTCCTTTAGCCCGGGTAGCCGGGCGACTGGTGCGCGTGAACGGCATTTTGCTGGAGAGCGTGGGCTGCCCGTTGGTAACGGGCCAATTGTGCCGCGTTGAAAGCGCCAACCATACGCTGATTGACGCGCAGGCGGTGGGATTTAATCGTGATATCACCTACCTGATGCCCTTCAAACACCCTGTCGGACTGATGGCGGGCGCGCGCGTATTCCCCGAAGAAAAAGCCCAGGAGATCCTGATTAGCGAAAGCTGGCTGGGGCGGGTGGTCAATGGTCTGGGCGAACCGCTGGATGCCAAAGGTCGTCTGACCGGCAATGACGTGCTACCGCCGCAGGCGCCGTCCATCAACCCCCTTACGCGTAGGTCGGTAAACCAACCGCTGGATGTTGGCGTAAAAGCAATCAACGGTCTGCTCACTATCGGTAAAGGCCAGCGCGTGGGATTAATGGCCGGCAGCGGCGTGGGAAAAAGCGTGCTGTTGGGGATGATCACCCGCCAGACCAAGGCCGACATCGTGGTGGTGGGGTTAATTGGCGAGCGTGGCCGCGAGGTGAAAGAGTTTATCGATCATTCACTGGGCGCGGAAGGGTTGGCAAAATCTATCGTCGTCGCGGCTCCGGCGGATGAGTCACCGTTGATGCGTTTGAAAGCCACCGAGCTGTGCCACTCTATCGCGGCCTGGTTTCGCGATCGTGGGCATCACGTTTTACTGCTGGTGGATTCGTTAACCCGTTATGCCATGGCGCAGCGTGAGATTGCGTTGTCATTAGGGGAACCTCCGGCGACGAAAGGCTATCCGCCATCAGCGTTCGGCATGATCCCAAAACTTGTGGAAAGCGCGGGCAACAGCGAAAGCGAAGGGTCAATGACTGCCATTTACACGGTGCTGGCGGAGGGGGACGATCAGCAGGATCCGATCGTTGACTGCGCGCGCGCGGTGCTGGATGGGCATATCGTTCTGACCCGTAAGCTGGCGGAAGCCGGGCATTATCCAGCCATCGATATTGGGCAGTCGATCAGTCGATGCATGACGCAGGTTACGCCCAACGAACACCAACAGTCGGCCCGTCTGCTGAAACAAAACTACGCCGCCTATATGGAAATTAAGCCGCTGATCCCGTTGGGAGGCTATGTTGCCGGAGCCGACCCCAGCGTTGATAAAGCCGTCAAAGTGTTCCCCGCTATCGAGCGTTTTCTGCGTCAGGAGGTGAGTGAACCCGCCTCGCTTGAGCTGGTGCAAAGTCGCTTACAGGCCCTTTTCCCCCAGCCAAAGAAAACGGAAGGTAAATAATCATGCGGCAGATTATTGATACCCTGGCGCAGTTGCAGCGCCTGCGGGATAAATCAGTAAAAGACATGACGGTCCAGCTGGCTAAACAGCAGCAGGTCTGCACCGGTTTTGACAATAACATCAAAGCGCTGGGCTACCTTATTCAAAAAACCGGCACCGGTGTTGACACCCCTTCCGTTGAATCACTTAAAAACGTCACGGGTTACAAAGGTACGCTGCGCACGGTGATTGCCTGGCAAGAACAGGAAAAAACGCTGGCTAAAATCAAAGAGCAGCGTATTCAAAAAAATCTGGTTGCCGCGGCCTGCGAAGAGAAAATTGTTGCCATGACGTTGGCAGATAAGCGTTACGCGCTGAGCAATGAGGCGCAGGTAAAAGAGCAAAAAGCCGTAGATGAAATCGCCGCGCAATGCTGGCTAAGACAGAAGACGCTGGGACTGGTATGAAAACGATCATTACTTTCGGCACATTTGATGTTTTTCATATTGGACATTTGCGTATTCTTGAACGCGCCAGGCAGTTGGGTGAGCGACTGATTGTCGGCGTCTCTTCGGATGCGCTAAATATGCAGAAAAAAGGCCGGATGCCGGTTTATAGCCAAAGCGATCGCATGGGGATTGTTGTCGGGCTGAAATGTGTGGACTGCGTGTTTCTTGAAGAGTCGCTGGAGAAAAAAGCCGACTATATTCGCCAGTTTAACGCCGATACGCTGGTGATGGGGGATGACTGGGCTGGACGCTTTGATAGTTTGTCGTACCTGTGCGAAGTGATCTATTTCCCAAGAACACCATCGATATCGACGACTTCGATAATAGAAATTATTCAAGCTGATTCAACTCATTAATAATGTTTTGATGGGATTATTTTTGCAGTAAGGATGAATTATGAAGATGTTAAAAATATATATATCAGAAACATTTTTCACTCTTGAACAACAGTTATTAAACCACATAGATTCTTTTGAAAAAGAAAATAGTCAATCGATATTTATTTCTCCGTTTGCTAGTCGATTAAACGGAGATGTACTATCAGTGACTCGTGCACTAATTATACCATATAAGCACCATCATGATTACTATGATCATTTAATCATGAAGTTGTGCAATACTATAGTTGAAAAAAAATTTTCGCATATTGAAATGCATTTTCCAGTAACAGCTTCATTTATATCTATTTTGTCTTTTAATCTTATACGTAATATCAATAAAATTAAAACGATTACTAATATAAAGCTACACGTATGGGATGGTGTTGTAGAAGATCTTCTTTGTCGTCAGGAATTTTTAAATTTAAAGAGGGAAACTCTAAAATCCTCAATAACTCGTTTGCTCAATGAGTTTCAGTTGATGATTGAGAATCTTGACTTGAAATATTTATTCCGTTTTGATACGGCATTTATGTTTTATTTTTGGCACTATCTGTTTGATACTGAGTATCATATGGTTCGCCCATGTTTATTGGCTGAGAATAATAATAAAAGCTTTACCGATAAGTTACTTAAGAATACGTTACCGATTGATTATGAATGCATTAAGAAAACAGATAGAAAAGTACAGTTACTGTACATGAAGATACTTGGTATCACCGGGGATATTTTTCTACGCCTAAAAAAATATGTTGCAGATAATATATTAATGTTAACTTATGCTGACGCGACTTACCGAAAGTCAGCACAGTTTAAATCGAGTAAAAGAGATTTTGGTTTTCATTTTGATGAGTACATATCAACGCAGGATGTCTTGAATCAGTATTCTCGATTGGTTATTAATTGTGTTAACGCCTCTGATGACTACCGAGAATACTTGTCTGGTCGTGAATATCTGAATATAAGCTATGAAGAACAGTGCTCTATGTTTTTTCTTCATGCGCTTGGTGTCGTTCCTGAAAAAATTTCAGGGCATCCTGATTTATACTTGCTGGCATTTCCTACAAATCGAATTTCTTATTTTTTTTTGTACGAGGATTTGTCTTTTCATAGCACTAAACAATTTGGAAAACTAATTTTTTCTGTTGGTTATCAGGGTGACATTCTCTATAGCAGTGAAACAAAAAATCTGTTAAATGGAAATGATGAACAACAGCTCGATGAAATGATTCTTATCAAAATGAAATCCTCATTGGGCGACTGCATGTTTGCATTATCAGCAGTTAAGGCCCTTTATGCTGTTACAAAGAAGAAAATAACGTTCGTGACGCACCGAGCTTACACAGAATTAGCACGATGTAATCCGTGGATAGATAAGGTTATTGCCATTGAAGATCTTTCAGATCATGCTTTAATTGATTACTTCTATGAGGAAACACAACGTAGTGCACATTTTTGCGAGATTTTACATATTTTGGCAGATTGCCATCAGATCGATGCCTGTTTACGTAGTGTTGGCGCGAAAATTAATCCAAAAGAAATGAGCATGGATATTGACCTGAGTAGACATGATCTTACTCGGGTTGATGAATTCTGTACCATAAATAATTTTAATGATGAAAATATTGTATTATTGCATGCCAACATAGGTGATCCAAATCGTACTTGGTCTGGTGAGAACTGGAATATTCTGGCAGAGAAATTTATCCATTTAGGTTGGAAAGTTGTCGCAATAGGAAGTACCAATAATAAATATGCTGAAACACAGGTGCATGAGTTCACTCATCCGGCAGTCATTAATGCGGTGGACCAATTCTCAATTCTTGAAACCATACATTTGATGAGAAAAAGTCAGCTACTGGTCGCCACCGATTCTGGGCCTGTTGCATTAGCTGGCGCATCTGATATAGCTATTGTTTCACTTTACTCGATTGTGCCCGGGTATAAGCGTATTCCCTATCGGCATGGAAGGTTGGGATGGAATGCTTTATGCGTGAATCTGAAATGTAAATATGGTCACTGTATGCAACTGGCTATAGATTCAAAATTCTGTCGAGATGTACTTGGTACAAATATTCAAATGCGTCGACTGAATAATTGGTGTCCATTAGGTGATGTGCAAGGTGATAAATTTCGCTACTCCTGCATAAAAAGTTATTCTGCCGAAAAGTTATTCCCAGAAATTATGTCTTTTTTATCTTCTAAAAAATTTGTTCTGCAGCGTTATTCCGGAACAGTTCATACAGGGTGATTAAATATTTATAATTACTTTGTAAGAGTTATATATTGTATAGTAAAACTATTCGACTATTAACAGATAGGATTCTTTATGTTTTTTGCCCCACGCCAACTGTCGTTTGTCCTCAGTGCCTCACATCATGGCACAATGATCGTAAATAGAAATGATTATAACAAAAATGAAGATAGTAATGAATATTATGGCGTGGGCTATCATATTCTCAATAGTGCGTGCTTCGATGTCGACGAGATTTCCTTAATTTTACAACTGTTATCATGTCGTCGAAAATATTATGGTAATGGCGTGTTTGTTATTGATGGTGGTGCTAATATTGGCGTCCATACATTAGAGTGCTCTCGTTATATGCAAGGGTGGGGATCAGTGTTGAGTTTTGAAGCTCAGGAGAGGATTTTCTATGCACTAGCTGGAAATATTGCCATTAATAATTGCACTAATGCTCAGGCAAAACTGTCCGCTTTAGGTGCTGAAACAGGTAAGATGCTTATTCCTCGCCCAGATTATAACCGTAGCGCAAGCTTTGGTAGTTTGGAGCTAAAGCAAAAAATAGGTACAGAATTTATTGGACAATATGTTTCTTACAGTGATGATGATTGTGATGAAGTTTCTGTAATATCTCTTGATTCTTTAGATTTACTTCGGCTCGATTTCATTAAAATTGATGTGGAAGGTATGGAGATGGATGTATTACAAGGTGGTATAGAGCAAATATGTAAGCATCATCCAATTATATTGGTGGAGACATTAAAATCGGATAAGGAAAAAATAAACAATTTCCTCATCGGTATGGGATATAAAGTCTTTCCATGTGGAATTAATGCCTTGGCCATTCATAATAGCGATCCGACACTTAATGAAATAACAGGGGTGAAAAAGTCTTGAAATAGGTGGGGCAAATCAGATGTTCTTTTGTTAAATAAAGACGGAGAGAAGGTCCGTCTTTATTTAGTATTGTATAAAGAATTAATTAATGGTGAATTGAGGTGATAATACTATATATTGGCAATAAAATGTAATGCTTCTTACGCAACAAGTTATGTCTATTGATTAAATAATTTATTTTATCCTTTGTAGTTCTTCCAATTGTATCTATAAATATATCATCTAAATAGATGTAGTCAAAAACGTTAAGGTTTTTTCGTTGCGATAGAATTTTGCTGCCTATATCGTCATAGATAACTAATGTGAAAACACTCTGTGGTATTAGAGCGGTAATACTGCTTGTATCGATATCTTGATCGGCAGGGACATGCTGCACCTCCGAAAAATTGTGGATAGTGTTGGACAACTTATAGGCATTACTCAAGTTACCAAAGAATACAATATGAATATTCTTCATTAAAATCATTATCCAGTATTTGGATATTAGGCAAATAAAATGATCAATATCATTATCATCGATGTTTCTTTCTGATAATTCTATAAGTTTGCTAATGAGGTCATTTAGTTCATTGCTTTCTTCTAATGTATCGGTATATGCAATAAATAAATTTTTAATTTTATCAATCGTATCGTTATTTCTTAATGTTACTAGCTCAGTGCTAAGATGTTTTAATGAGCTTAGAAATTTTTTCGCATTAACCTGATTTGATGACATAGATGTTCACTTTGATTGTTGTTTGTCTTATTTAAATGCCAGGTGAAGGCCGTCACATATATGATGGACCTCCATGTTGAATTTGTGGAATAGAATGTTCAAAGATTTTGTTGAGTAGTAACTAACATGCCCACCTCTGGGAAGTATATACCAATCATCCATTTTGAGATGCAGTCGTGAGTCATTATTTAATGTTGAGAAGAAAAATTTACCATTATTACTATTTAATAAATTATCAATTAATGATACCGTTTTAATCGGGTCAGGTGTGTGTTCCATTACTTCAAAGGAGACAATAAACTCAAATTTCTCCTGCGGCATTGAATCATTTTGATAGAAAGGATCCCAGCCAGTTGCATCTACGCCTTTTTCTTTAAGTAAATCGACTAGTTTGTTATTTCCACAACCGAAATCTAGCATATGATATGATTTAATATCAGAAAAATTTTCAATCAAAAATCTTGCATTCTGTTGAGGTCTTAATTCAGGGAAGTCTGGATCAATATGGATATATTCGTCATTGTAGATGTATGTAGAGAAGTCATCTTCATTCCAGTGATCAAAAGCATTAGTGTAAATTAATCCACAGTGTTCACATCGATGATAGTAGATAGGTTGGCCCGATAATTTAGATTTCAGTCCATGCCTGCCATGTAACTCGTTGAAATCAATAACGCCATACAACGATGCCTCGGAATTGCATATTTTACATAGTGATATTTTTTCAACTTTTTTTATATCCATCGTCACTCTGTTACTCCAGATAATTTATGATGTCAGTTAGATGTTAAATTGAATAATTTTTTCTGTAGGCTGTGTAATAAGACATTTTGATCCGTAACATCTTCTGGACAAATCGTTTTAGCAATTACCTGCGCCGCTCGCTCACCCGCTCGGCCATCCATAAACGCATCGCAATAGTGCTGGCGAATCTCAGTCAATGACACTTCCAGCGCAGCCCAGTCAAACGTATCGGATAACGCAGCACGCAGTGTTTGCATATCATCAGCAACAGGGAGAATGTCCCGGATACGTTGATCTGCGCTGTCAGGAGTGGAGAAACTTTGCTGACCATCGAGCAACGAATTCATGTTGGGCCAGCTCAGCAAAATGATGCGTTTATTCATATGAATAGCATCAAAAATAAAGCCGCTGCTGTCTGTCAGGACGTAATCCGCCTGCGCAATAAGCGCCAGCAGGTGCTGCGGATCGTCAATTCTGTTTTTTAAATAGCGCTGCGCCAGCGCCAGAGAGGCGGCTTCTTCCGGTCTGTGCCGGGTGCCATGATGCAATTTAGTGACGATATTATATTCATGGCTTAACCGGCTGAGCTGTTCCGCCCAATGGGGGAGGGAGCTTAGCGCACCATAGGTTGGCGCATACAGAATGGTCTGTTTTTTCGCATTGAGTTTCAGGCTTTTTGGCAGCGTGTTATCAAAAGTGTGGTTGTGCCACTCATCGAAGCGCGGATTGCCGACCACTTTTGCACTGCCGCCAATATCAAGCGCGTGCTGGCTATAGTGGCTGTAGCACAGGATGCGATGATAAAAAGCGTTCCACCAGGCATGGTTCCACTCTTCTTTCGCCAGGCCATACATGGCACGCACATGGGTATCCGCCAGTCCGTTTAGCAACGGCGTATAGTAAGGGCTGACCAGGCATTTGAAACGCTGGCGTTGCTCAATGACCGTAGAAAGGCGTGTTCCGCCCAGCGCGGGGTCGTTAATGGTTTTAATCGTTGCCGTCATTTCATCCAGAAACGACTTGTGTATTTTGTCACTTACCAACAACGAGCAAGTATGGCCCATCGCCTGCAGCGCGCGAATAATGGGGCGGTACACCGCGTAATGCAGCGACGTTTCCATATAGAAGCCAATGGCATCGAGATGAGTGGAAGTCGAAGGTAGCGAGTTGCTTACCAGCGCGTTGACGGTCTCGGGTTTTTTATTAATTTTATTGAAGTAGTAGCCGATGTTATCGGTTTCTTTCTTCTCGATATCGCTATATCCCGCGCGTTGATAACAAATGCTCGGATAACACGAGAGCCATTTTCCTTCACGTAGCAGCGGCTGCCATTGCTCTTCGAGGGTGTCTGAGAGGTCATGCTCCATTTGCTGAGTCAGCGTCGGGTAATAGCGGCTGTTTACCAGATAGGCGCAAACCTTATTGCAGTCGCGGGCATGGATCATACCCTGCAGGCTTTTCAGTTCGCTGCCTTGTTTAATTTCTCCGCCGAGGATAACCACTTCCCACGGAAAATTAGGTAACGCGCTCAGGAGCGAGTTAAGTACACGAATATGCTTTTCCTGTTTGAGGATCACGCTGTCATCTTCAAATAACAGGTAGTTTTTCCAGCCCTTACGCTGCGCCAGCTGTAGCGCCTGCATATGGGATTGACGGCGACCAATCTGGCCATTGGTTGCTATTGATGCGGCCAGCCGGGTAACCTTTTCCGCAGGGAAATTAAGAAACGTCAGCTCTTGCTGGATGTGCGCTAAACGATCCGGACGTGAATCCAGATTCACGATCACCACCTGATCAATGTAATCCCAGTGGATCGGCTGATGATGCGTGGCGTTATGCAGACTTTGATACCAGTTTTTTAGCATCGGGTCGGTAACCGCCTGTGCCAGCGAGGTTTCCTGCGGCTCGCTGCTTCCCAATACAAAGTCTTTATCGAACGTATTTTGGCTATGTGAGATACAAATAATGGTGCGCTCGCCCGGCAATTGTAGTGGATTCACCGTGAATTGATTGGTGAATCCTTCTTCTTCGCCTAAGTTACATTCATCATCGTAACGGTGCTTTTTCAAATAATTGCGATGGTAGCAAAAGGTGCCGTTGAGAATGTTTTGCGGGCCAAAGCTGCGGCTTTTAAACAAGCGGTTGATATGGCTATACCAGATGGGGATCTGATCGGAACCCGAAATCAACGCCCGGTGGCGCTGCATCATCTCAATGGTGTAAGAGATTTTATCTGATGGATAATAATCATCATCATCCATACACAAAATATATTCACCTAACGCCAGCTCATTGAGCATATTGCGTTTTCTGCCCAGGTCGAGCTTTTCCGGGTGATAGATATAGCGAATATTAAATTTCTCAGGGTGGTTTTGCGTCAACCTGTCGATGATCGACTGATGGCTTTGCGGGGAATCATCGAGGATCACCAGCTCCCGGCGGTCGGCTGGGTAATCCTGATACCGGTACATGTACAGTAAATAGGGTAAGAAAGCGGCGCGGTTCCACGTGGGAGTGACAACGCTGACAAATGGCTTTTCACGGCCAGTATCCAGCGTTTTGACAATGCCGGTCAGGGCGGAACGAGCTTTAGAGGTTTCAGGCATAGTGATGTGTATTCGTGATTCGAAAAAGGACCGGGCATTCACCCGGTCAACAGGCACTAACGTGTAATCAGGGAAAACGCCGAGAGCAGAGGGTCTCCGGGCAGTATGTTCAGAATATGCTGGTGCAGCGAGTTGGCATTCTCGCTATTACGCCAGGCTTCAAACAGCGCGAAAAGGGCATAAATTTCGTCGTGGCTTAATGTGGAATCGTCCATTGTCCACAGGCAAAAGAGTGTGCGAATCATAAAGACATCGGCGACCAGCCAGAAGAAACGCTGGAGCGGGCTTTCATCGTCGTGTTGCGGGAAAGTGTCGTGATACAAGCGATAAATCAGGTAGTTACTGAAAATCCAGCTCTCCTGCGCGAAATAGCGATCCCATGTCATTAACCACTGCTCCTGCAACTGCTGCTGGAGCAAGGCTTCACTGTTAGCATCTTGCAGCATCAGCAGGCTGATCTGCAGGGGCAAGGTCAGCTTACGCGCACTTTCCGGCAACAGCTCCCAATTGAAATCACAGTTGCCCATTTGGGTGATCATTTCCCGCTGCAACTGAGGCAGACTGGGCAGTTGTGCGAATTGCTCCTGCAGTTTTCCACTTTCTGCATGTTCAGCCAGCACTTGTGGTAGCGAGGCCAGCTTTTCCAGCGTGGCATCGCTACTGCCGGGGCATTTCTCGGAAAAAGAGAGCATGATGCCCAGCGCATACAGGCGCAGTTCCGGCGACAAACCTGGAAGGGTGATGGTATTCAGAGCTGATTGATTCAAGACCTGATCGCGTGCGGATAACGCCGGGCTGTCCAGGTCAGCTGCGCATTTTGACGTATGCAGGACAAAGGCATTGGGATCGCCTAATGCAGCCTGACAGCTGGCCGGATCGGTTAAGTTCAGACTCTGACGAACTTCCGTTTTCCAGCGCATGTTGACCAGTAAAGCGGAATCCGGGTGGTGGGATAAAAACAACCGGACAAAGTCGGGTTCATAACAATCAATCATACTCATAATTTGTTCTCAGTAATCCCAATGTTCAAAATCTGGCTATAACAGTGCAATATCCATGCCTGAATTTTAATTATATTTATATCAATTAGTTAGGTGAGGCGCGGAAAGTCGGTTTCCGCGTCAGGGAAGGAAGTTTTAGCGCTGGTAAATAAAATCTGGCTCAGTGCCTAAAAAAGCCTGAATGAACTCATACTGACGGATCAGCAGATCGCCATTTTTTTCGTTGTACATCTTGCAGCGTTTCGCTTTTTGCTCAAGGCTTTGCCACCAGCCCTCTGCGGCAGTTTTCTGCACGCCCGGCAACCAGCTAAAGACCTGCTCTATCCCTGCACGATTGACGCTTACGCCCAGCAGTTGCAGGATCGAGCGGCGCTGTTGGCTGCTGTTTTGCAACTGCTCATAATGCTGTTGAATAAGTTCATTGACAGCCAGCAGCTCGTCGCTGTCGCGACGGATCATACACAGACGTTGTTGTTCCAACTGGTGTCTGAGCGCGTCATACCGCGTCCCGTCCTCGCGGATGCCCTGAAGCAGAGTTTTCACCTGCTGTAGCCTGGTACTCACTGTTTTAGCCTCTTATTTCTGGAAAAAGCTGAGCATATCCCCAGCCAATTGATCGGTATCAACCTGCAAATCGCCTGAGGCCAGCATGGCCTGCATTTGCGCCACTTTGCCGTAATCAACGTCACTTTGCGTATCGTTGTTCAGCGTTTGCTGCGCCGTTTGCAATCCCGCCTGAGTAATATCATCGGCGGAAAGCGCCGCAGAGCTGGATGTGCTCGTCTGCACGCTGCTCTTGTCTGCACGCGCCTGTTCGGTTGTCGATGCAGGACGATTGCCTGGCAGAGTTGGGGTAATTTTCATAGCAACCTCGTACATATTTCGTTGGGTTGGTTATCTGTTATTGGCTAAAAGCGACGGCAATAGAGGAAAACTTTAATCCCATCACAAAAAATCCCCCTCACTACTCCGCCGCCAGCGTGGTGACCACGCCGGTATCATCCACCACACCGCTAATGATCCGCTGGCTGCTGCTGTTGCGAACTTTTATCACATCCCCTTTACGACCATTTTTCAATGCCACGCCCGGCATCGAGGCGGTAATCCCGGCCGTATGGGAGACGATCATCACCGGCTGGTCTCGTTTCACCAATACGGGCTGAACCAGCTCGCTACGGGTAATCGGCTTACCCGGTTGTAGGGCGCGCTTGCTGGTGAGACCAATCGCTTCATCCATATTTGTCATCAACCCTTCACGCTGGTTGCTGATATTGAATTTTTTAAGCTGCAGGTCGTCGGCCTTAATCACCGTATCTCGGGCAATCAACGACTTTGGCATCACTACCGGCACCGACACGTCGGGGCGCACTGCAACGTTATATTTCCAGCCCGCATTGCCCGGGCAGGTCACCACAAAGTTCATGCGTGACAAGGCCATCTCCGGGGAGGTACTGGAGGTGATCTGTGGCGCCGATGCGCATAGCGCGCTGGTGCTCACGGCTGAGGGGATATAGATATTGAACGTGTAGCGATAGTCCTGCCACTGCTGTTTGCGCGCCAGCGCGTCAATTTCATGACTTGCGGCATCGAGAACCCGCGCGTTGATCTGTTCCCGGGCGCTGTGCTGAATGGGGCGGACGGCGGCATGTACGGGTAAGACACAGCATATAGCCAGCATCATTTCCACGGCAAAGCGGAAAGAAGGCTTCCTTCTGTGAGGAGGTGTTTTCATAAAGTCATTTCTCATCAATCACTTAAAAGTTGGCATACATATTGCTAATAACAGCGATATCTACGCAGGAGTGATGCAAGAAATGGGAATCAGTTTTCAGCAGGCATTGGGTGTACATCCGCTGGCAGTGAAGTTACGTCTTGAGAGGACCGAGCTACTGACTGCGAATCTGGCAAACGTCGATACACCAAATTTCAAAGCCAAAGATATTGATTTTGCCGCTGAGATGCAACGGGCAAGTCGCACAAATGTTCCACCCGAGGTGGACGTGAAGTACCGGGTGCCGATGCAGCCTTCAGAGGATGGCAATACCGTAGAGCTGAATACCGAGCAGGCCCGGTTTTCACAAAATAGTATGGATTATCAAAGCAGTCTGACCTTTTTGAACCTGCAACTTAGCGGTATCAAAGAGGCCATTGAAGGAAAATAACCATGTCGTTTACTGATATTTACCAGATTTCCGGCTCGGCGATGACGGCGCAAACCATCCGTCTGAATACCGTCGCCAGCAACATGGCGAATGCGGAATCTCCTGCCAGCAGCGAGGCGCAGGCCTATAAGGCGCGCAGCCCGGTTTTTGCCGCGGTTTACAACAATAGTCTGATAGGTGGGCATAACCGTCACGCCATTGATGGCGCCAGCGTACAGGTACAGGACGTCATGCAAAGCGGCGGGGCGGTGAAACGTTATGAGCCGCATCACCCAATGGCGGACCAGAACGGTTTTGTCTGGTACCCGGACGTCAACGTAGTCGAGCAAATGGCTGACATGATGTCCGCGTCACGTGATTTTGAAACCGACGTTGATGTGCTGAATAACGTCAAAAGTATGCAGCAAAGCTTACTCAAACTGGGAGAAGTGTAATGAATACCCTGGCTCTGTATGCCCAATCTCAGGCGCTGGCTTCTTCTCAGGAGAAGACGACGGCCGTTGCTGAAAATAACGTCGGCGCAACGGCGCAAAGCACCAATCTGGGAGACAGTAGTTCTTCTACGACGTCGTCAACGACGGATACCAGCAGTACCAGTAATACGCCGACGACCACGACCTCAACGGAAAGCTCTGGGGTGGAAACGTTCCTGACATTGTTTGTGGCGGAAATTGAAAACCAGGATCCAACCGATCCCACCGATCCTACGGCCTATATCGATCAGCTCTCCTCAATGGCGCAGGTCGCCATGATGGAAGAGATGAGCGTCCAGGCCAACACCAACGCCGTGCTGATGAGCAACATTCAGGTGATGGCGCTGGGGAATATGGTCGGCGACGACATCATGGTGCAAACCACCTCGCTGGATATCGAAGATAACAGCAAGGAGATTCAGGGGCGCGTCACGCTGGATGACAGCTGTACCGATGTGGATTTGCACTTTACCGATGAAGCGGGTGATGACTACACCGTGTCGCTGATCCCGGAAGGTGAAACCTCCGTCGGACCCGGCCAGGTGGACTTCGACATCAATCCTGCGGATTACGGCATCCCGCCGGGCGATTACAGCGTATCCGTGGTGACCAATACCGGGGAAGAGGAAGTGCCGATTGAGGTGACGGGCAAGGTGGAAGATGTGCGTATTCCGCTCGATGGCAGCACGCCGGTGCTCAACGTTGACGGCGTTGGCGAAGTGCCATTCACCATGATCACCCAGTTTGGTGTACCGGATAGCACTGATGACACCACGCCGCCAGATACTAACGACGGCAGCGATAACGCCGACAGCAATACAGTGATCTGATTTAGTTTACATTACAGGAAGAAACAATGAGTTATGAAATTGCAGCGACGGGGCTAAACGCCGTCAACGAGCAACTGGACGGTATCAGTAACAATATCGCTAACTCCGGGACGGTCGGTTATAAATCAATGACTACCCAGTTCTCCGCCATGTACGCCGGGACACAGGCGATGGGCGTGAGCGTGGCAGGTTCCGCACAAAGTATCTCCACTGGTGGCTCGATGGTATCAACCGGCAATGCGCTGGATTTGGCCATTAACGATGATGGCTTTTTCGTCATGTGCGACAGCGCAGGGAACATATCCTATACCCGCGCCGGTTCTTTTGTGACGGATAAAAACGGTTATATCGTCAATGCGTCCGGTGATTACCTGCAAGGTTATCCGGTTGATGACAGCGGCACGTTGCAAACTGGTACCGTCACTGATATCCAGATTAAAACCGGCAACATCCCGGCGCAGGCCACCGACAGCATGACCTTCACGGCAAACTTTGATGCCAGTGATGAAACGATCGATCGCGCCAGCGTACCGTTTGACGCAAACAACAGCGACACCTACACCGACAGCTACACCACCACCGTGTATGACTCGCTGGGTAACGAGCACTCGGTTAGCCAGTATTTTACTAAAACCGCAGATAACACCTGGGAAGTGCAGTACACCTTTGATGGCGAAGCGCAGAAAGACGCACCGCCGATCACGCTGACCTTCGATCCGAATACCGGTAAGCTGACATCGCCAACAACGCCGCAAACCATCACGTTCACTACTGATGAAGCTGCGCCGATTTCAATGACCGTCGATTATTCAGACTGTACTCAGTACGGCTCTGATTTCTCGGTGACGACCAACTCCGCCACCGGTTATGCCTCCGCGACGCAAAACGGCGTGCAGGTTGATGACGACGGTAAAGTTTACGCCACCTACAGCAACGGCGAACGCATGCTGCAGGGTCAGGTCGTGCTCGCGACCTTCCCGGATGAGAACGGGCTGGAAGCGGTAAGCGGTACAGCCTGGGTACAGACGGGCGAATCCGGCACGCCGCTGATTGGCACGCCTGGCTCCGGCTCTTGCGGCACGCTCTCCTCCGGCATGCTCGAAAGCTCCAACGTGGATATCACCAACGAACTGGTCAATCTCATGACCGCCCAGCGTAACTACCAGGCGAACACCAAGGTGATTTCCACCAGTACGCAGTTGGATCAGGCTCTCTTCCAGGCGATGTAAGGCTAAGAAATGGATCGGTTGATTTATACCGCACTGAGCGGCGCCACCCAGACGCTGCTGGAGCAGCAAATTAGCGCCAATAACCTCGCCAACGTTAACACCAATGGTTTTCGCGCGGATATGGCGATGGCGAGCAATGACAAAGTAAAAGGCGGTGGCTTCGATACGCGTTTTATGGCGAAGGAGAGTCCCAGCGGCGTCAATGACAGCACCGGCGTGGCAGAAAAAACCGAACGTCCACTTGATGTTGCTATTCAGGGATCCGGCTATATCGCCGTGCAGGATAAAGCGGGAAACGAGGTGTACACCCGTAACGGCAATATTCAGCAGGACGATCAGGGACAACTGACCATCGACGGTAACGTGGTGCTCGGGGATAACGGCCCGATTATTTTACCGCCAAACGCGATTGCCTCTTTCGGCAGCGACGGCACGCTCTCCGTCACACCTGACGATGGCGATGTCACTGCAACGATGGATATCGATCGCCTGAAGCTGGTGGATATTCCGGTCGCCAATCTGGCGAAAAATAGCGAAGGGATGCTGGTGACGGCGGACGGCGTACCGGCACAGCGCGATGAGAACATCAAAGTGAGCGGCGGCTTTCTGGAAGGCAGTAACGTGTCTGCGGTGAGCGAAATGATGTCATCTATCGCGATGAACCGTCAGTTCGAAGCGCAAATCAAGATGATGAAAACGGCTGAAGATCTCAGCGACTCAGGCAACAGACTGCTACGCGGCTCCTGAGTCGTAGCCTTTAATCAGGGATAAAGTTTTATGAACGCAGCGTTATGGATCAGTAAAACCGGCCTGTCGGCGCAGGATGCTGAGATGAGTGCGATTGCTAACAACATCGCCAACGTCAATACCACGGGCTTTAAGCGCGACCGCGTAATGTTCCAGGATCTGTTTTATCAGACTCAGGAAGCGCCGGGCGCCATGCTCGATCAAAATAACATCATGCCGACCGGTATGCAGTTCGGTAGCGGTGTTCGTATTGTGGGAACACAAAAAACCTTCACCGAAGGGAATGTAGAAACCACCGACAATACGATGAACGTGGCCATCATGGGGCAGGGATTCTGGCAGGTGCAAAAGGCGAACGGAGATATTGCGTATACCCGTGACGGCAATATGCAGGTTAATGCCGACGGCGTGCTAACCAACGCCCAGGGATTGCCGCTACAGCCAGAAATTGATGTGCCAGCAGGGGCCACCCAAGTCGCTTTTTCACCTGACGGCACCGTGACGGCAATCCTGCCCGGCGACAGTGACCCTACTGAACTGGGGCAGCTAACGCTGGTGAATTTCGCCAACCCGGCCGGGCTTTCAGCCGAAGGCGACAACCTGTATCTGGAAACGGCGGCCAGCGGCCAACCGACGGAAGGTATTCCGGGGGAAGATGGCCTGGGAACGTTACAGGATAAAGCACTGGAAGGCTCGAACGTGGACATCGTCAACGAAATGGTGGCGATGATCACCGTACAGCGCGCCTATGAGATGAACGCCAAAATGGTCTCTGCGGCAGACGATATGCTGCAGTTTATTAGTCAGACACTGTAACTCAAGAATGTGAAATGCCGGATGGTTCAGCGCCATCCGGCAGAAATAGGCAGAACGTGAAAAATTATCTCTGGCTGATGGTACTGCTTCCCCTGTTAAGCGGGTGCGAATCGCAGGCCCTACTGGTCAAAAAAAATGACGAATTCTTTGCTCCTCCCAAAACGGAAGCGCCGCCAACGGCGGATGGTCGTGCGGGTGGCGTGTTTGAAACTGGGTATAACTGGTCGCTGACGGCGGACCGCCGCGCCTATCGGGTGGGGGATATCCTGACCGTGATGCTGGAAGAATCCACCCAGTCGAGCAAACAGGCGAAAACCAATTTCGGTAAGAACAATACCGTTGATATCGGCGCGCCGACGCTGTTCGGACATACCAAAGATAACCTTTCCGCTTCCGTGGATGCTAATCGTGACTTCAACGGGACGGCGACCTCGCAGCAGCAAAACAGTTTGCGCGGTGAAATTACGGTGTCGGTACATTCGGTACAGCCGAACGGTATCCTGGAAATTCGCGGTGAAAAATGGCTCACCCTTAACCAGGGCGATGAGTACATTCGCCTGAGTGGTCTGGTGCGCGCCGATGACATTCAGAACGACAACTCCGTCTCATCGCAGCGTATTGCCGATGCGCGTATCTCCTATGCGGGTCGTGGCGCATTGAGCGATGCCAATGCGGCGGGCTGGCTGACGCGTCTGTTTAACCATCCTCTCTTCCCGATCTAATGCAGGATTTTGATATGCAACACTTAAGCGGGCGCTGGATGAAGGCGTTAAACGGCATCGTTATCGCCCTGAGCCTGGCGCTACCTGGCGCGGTGCAGGCGCAATCTCTGGAGTCGCTGGTTAATGTCCAGGGGGTCAGGGAAAACCAACTCGTCGGCTACAGTCTGGTGGTCGGTCTGGATGGAACCGGGGATAAAAACCAGGTCAAATTTACCAACCAGACAATTACCAACATGCTGCGCCAGTTCGGCGTACAACTGCCGGGCAAAATCGATCCGAAGGTGAAGAACGTTGCGGCGGTGGCGGTCAGCGCGACGTTGCCGCCCATGTACTCGCGTGGGCAGACCATTGACGTCACGGTCTCGTCGATTGGCGATGCCAAAAGCCTGCGCGGCGGCACATTATTACTCACCCAATTACACGGCGCGGACGGAGAGGTCTACGCCCTTGCGCAAGGGAGCGTGGTGGTCGGCGGGATGAACGCGACCGGGGCCAGCGGCTCCAGCGTCACCGTGAATACCCCCACCGCCGGGCTGATACCGAACGGCGCGTCGGTAGAGCGTGAAATTCCCAGCGATTTCCAGATGGGCGATACCATCACGCTTAACCTGAAACGTCCTTCTTTCAAAGATGCCAATAATATTGCGGCGGCGATCAACGCGTCGTTTGGCGGCATTGCGACGGCACAAAGCTCAACCAACGTTATCGTCCGCGCGCCAACCAGCCCCGGGGCGCGCGTTGCGTTTATGTCTCAGTTAGATGACGTCCAGGTGCAGGCGGAAAAAGTCCGGGCACGGGTGGTGTTTAACTCGCGTACCGGTACGGTCGTTATGGGCGATGGTATTGCCCTGCATGCGGCGGCGGTATCGCATGGCAGTCTGACGGTTTCCATCAATGAAAGCAGCAACGTCAGCCAGCCGAACGCTTTTGCCGGTGGCCGTACGGCGGTGACGCCGCAAAGCAATATTTCGGTGAATCATGCCCGTCCGGGGATGATTACGCTGCCTGAATCCAGCAGTCTGAAAACGTTGGTTAATGCGCTCAACAGCCTGGGAGCCACGCCAGACGACATTATGTCTATTTTACAGGCCCTGCATGAAGCCGGGGCGCTGGATGCCGATCTGGAGGTGATTTAATGGCCGATATTAAGGTGAATCATAGCGGGGGTATTGACGGCAGCGATGCGTTAATGGGCCCCAAAATCAAAGATAACGATTTGCAGAAAGCGGCCCAGCAGTTCGAAGCCATCTTCTTACGCAACATGCTGAAAGAGATGCGTAAAACCAATGAGATATTCGATTCAAAAGATAACCCGTTTAACAGCGACTCGGTACGCATGATGCAGGGATTTTATGATGATCAGCTGTGCAACAGTCTTGCCCAACAGCACGGCATTGGCATTGCGGAGATGATCGTCAAACAACTCTCCCCTCATCACAAAGGATAAAGATTGCGCGGCGGCTTAAGAACTGCGGTTTTTTCGCCGCTCTTAATCGGCAAGGTTGTTAATGACAGACCGGGTAACTGACCGGCGAGGACGCTTTGATGGACATGATTAACATTGGCTACAGCGGCGCATCGACTGCGCAAGTGGAGCTTAACGTAACGGCGCAAAACACCGCCAACGCCATGACAGACGGTTACACCCGGCAGGTTGCCATCACCAGTACCATTGGCGCCAGTTCTGGTTCGGCGAACAGCGCGGGTAACGGTGTGCAGGTTGACAGTATTCGCCGGGTCTCAAACCAGTATCAGGTTAACCAGGTCTGGTATGCCGCCAGCGATTATGGCTATTACAACACCCAGCAAGAATATTTAACGCAGTTGGAAACCGTCCTCAGCGATGATAACAGCAGCCTGAGCGGGGGTTTTGATAACTTTTTTGCCGCGCTAAACGAAGCCACCACCAGCCCGGATGATTCCGCCCTGCGTGAGCAGGTGATTAGCGAGTCCGGCGCGCTGGCGCTGCGCGTGGATAACACCCTCGATTATATCGACTCGCAAAGCAGCGAGATCGTCAGCCAGGAGCAGGCGATGGTGGCGCAGGTGAACACCCTGACTACCGGTATTGCCAGTTATAATCAGCAAATTGCGGAAGCTGAAGCCAACGGTGATAACGCCTCGGCGCTGTACGACGCCCGCGATCAGATGGTCGAACAACTCAGCGGTATCATGGACGTTCAGGTCAATATCGATGATGAAGGTAACTATAACGTCACGCTGCAAAACGGTCAGCCGTTGGTCAGCGGGCAGGAGAGTTCCACCATCGAACTGGATACCAACGCCGACGGCACACAAAGCATGTCGCTGACGTTTGCCGGAACCACCTCATCCATGAGCACCGATACCGGCGGTTCGCTGGGGGCGTTGTTTGATTATCAGAATGAAATACTGACGCCGTTGACGGGAACGATTAACAGCATGGCGGAGCAATTTGCCGATGCGGTTAACACTCAGCTGGCGCAGGGCTATGACCTGAACGGGAATCCCGGCGAACCGCTGTTTATTTATGACGAAAACTCATCGGATGGTCCGCTGGAGGTCAATCCCGATATCACCGCCGATGAACTGGCATTTTCCAGCTCGCCAGACGAAAGCGGTAACAGCGATAACCTGCAGGCGCTAATCAACATCTCGACCGAACCGTTGGATATAGAAGGTCTCGGCAGCGTAACCGTGGGCGAAGCCTGTTCATCGATCATCAGTAACATCGGTATTTACAGCCAGCAAAACCAGACGGAAGCCGAAGCCGCAGCCAACGTGTACTCCGAGGCACAGAATCAACAGAGCAGCGTGAGCGGCGTCAGCATGGACGAAGAAGCGGTCAACCTTATTACCTACCAGCAGATTTACGAGGCTAACCTGAAAGTCATCTCAACGGGTGCTGATATTTTCGATTCTGTGCTGGAAATGTGTAGCTAACCTGGAGGGCTATTATCATGCGAGTGTCTACCCAACAATCCTATGTGTCTATGACGCAGAGTTTTAATAACCTTTCCAGCGATTTGTCGCACGTCGTTACGCAAATGGCGACGGGCAAAAGCATTCTGTTGCCGTCAGATGATCCTATCGCTGCAACCCGTATCACCCAGCTTAACCGCCAGCAATCGGCCCTCGACCAATATCAAACCAATATTGATTCCGCGTCGGCAGGAATGAGCCAGCAGGAGTCTATTCTCGATGGCGTTAATAACGATCTGTTGGCGATTCGCGACGATCTGTTGGAAGCCGCGAACGGCACCAATACCGCCGAGTCATTATCCAGCCTGGGGCAGGATATCCAGTCAATGACCGAAGCGATGGTGGCGGCGCTCAATTACCAGGATGAAGACGGGCACTATGTGTTTGGCGGCACGGTGAACGATCGGCCGCCGATTGTCGCGGTGGATGAGGACGGCGACGGGGTGACCGACAGCTATACCTATCAGGGTAACGACGATCATCGCCAGACCACCGTCTCCAATGGCGTAGAGGTTGATACCAATGTTGCCGTCAGCGACTTCTTCGGCGATAGCCTGGACGTGCTGAACACCTTAACGTCATTATCGAAAGAGCTGCAGGATCCATCGGTAGACCCCGCCGATCCGCAGGTGCAAAGCGATATTCAGAATGCCATCGACACGGTAGACGTGGCTTCTGATGAGCTCAATGCCTCTATCGCCACCATTGGTGAAACGCAGAATACGATGACCATGCTAAGCGGTGCTCAAACGGATATCTCAACGTCCAACGATCAGCTTATTAGCCAGTTGAGCGATCTGGATTATGGCCCAGCTTCCATAACCTTTACCGGTCTGGAAATGGCGATGGAAGCCACCTTAAAAACTTACTCCAAAGTGAGTGAGTTGAACCTTTTCAGTGTGATTTAACAGTTAGCAGTAGCTCAGGAATAGTATGCAGGTCGGTTTAAATACAACATCACTCTCCGGTAGCGGAGCGCTTAATTCTTCTGTGCAACAGCATACCGTTGCGCAGAATGCCCCTGTCCGTCAAAAGTTACCCGCAACGGCGAGTGATTACCCGGCCTCACCGCTTATTACCACCCGGCCTCAGCGCTATAGCGTGCAGCTTAACGATCAGCTCACCACGCTGCAGCAGGCCGATCACTATCTGGGACAACTGGAGCAGCATTTGCTGGATTATCGCCATGCCTCGCGCCGTGGCGGGCAGACGCAGCAGCAAAAGGGCGCCGAACTTACCCAGTGGCTGGATAAAAGAACGGCGTTATCCGGCGGCGCGGTGGACAGGCAACTGCGTCCGGTTTTGCAGGGCGAGGCGCGAGTGACCTTTCACGCGCCTGAACTGGCGCAGATGCTGCAAACAAATGCCATAAGCTCGCGTATGTTTAGTGTTTCCGACGGGCGGCAAACGCAGCACTCGGCGGTGGTGGTGAGTGAGGATATGGATCCAGGCCAGTACAAGATAATGATGAGCAACGCGCTGCGTCGCGTCGGCGTACAGGTGCACGATCGGCAGGGCACGTTAACGTTCTCCACCACGGAAAAGCAGTGGCCGCAGCTCCAACAAACCCTGAGCGTACGCGATGTCGGTGCGAAGTCATCAGCGTTTACCCCGCTGAAAACATTTGCCGATCCCTCACGTTCAGAGGAGCTTCAACAGTATATAGCACAGGGCGGAACCCGAACTCCGGACGGATTACAGCAGGCGTTGGATATTATTGGCGATCAACGTGCGCAAATGGCTGCCCAGCAGGAAAAGGGCCGGCAACTGATTGACGGTATGGCGCGTTTTCCACAGGCAGAGAGTGCGGTAAAAGCCTCTGAATCACTGGGGGGAGTATTGGATCATGCTAATCACAATTATCAGGTATTAGCACAGGCGGTAAATGGACAAGCCCGACTTTCCAGCCAGACTGTCCGTAGTTTATTAAGTTAATTCTGCTGACATGCATTTGTTGAGAAGTTAAATACAGTGGGGTCTGTGATTAATAGACCTCCAACATCCCGTGTAAAAAGCAAATTTTGCTGTGGGTTTAAATGAAGCCACCACGTATGCAGGTTGTGTTCAGAGACAAATACCCCGAAATTAGCCAGCCGGGAATCGTTTTGATCGGTTTTGGTGGTACTAAAGTGAAACTCCCCTTGTTTAGATGAACCTGCATAATGATTTATGCACGATGCGATCTTAAACGTGGATGGCATTTTGTTATTTTGCTCCAGCGGGACGAGAGTGACGGTCATGTTTTTGTTCAGTGGACTCGTAATGAGTTCATAATGTACGTTTTTGCCAGTATTAAGATCGTAATTGGCAATAACCGTATTTTCAATATGGGCATGCGCGATAAAAGTGAAAAATAGCGTTAAAACAGACAGGCCAGGGAAAAAGAAATTATTTGCATTTTGGCATTTCATTTAACATTTTCTCCACTTCTTTAATTAAAATACCATTCATTTCATTATCTTTATTTAGCCAGTTATCAAAACTCAGCGCTAACTGCCATTTGTCATTGCATTGATTACTAAGCACAATATCAAGGGCAAGTTTGTTCAGTGAAACCCGATAATACAAGGTCATCGAGGCATTATGGCTTACCAACAATGGGTTGAGCTGCTCTATACCGGGAAGAATATGCGGTGAAACAAACGATGACGATTTCTTATTCTCACCTGAGTCGTACAGTTGATATACGGTAACACGGTTGGCATTTTCAAGCGTCTCTTTAACCAGTTGTGGAGCTTCTTCCATTTTAGTGACAGATGGTGCTTTAAAATAAGAGATTAAAATAAACAACGACAGCGCGATAACGATAACGGGTAAGGTAATCAGAACGGCGCGATAAGGATGCCGCCTGATGTTAGTTTTTCTCTGGCTTCTCGGCAATAGTTGACTGTTAAGTAAGGGTATTTCCCCATGAGTTGTTGACGGAAGCGTTTCAACAAGCGTAAGGAGTTCAATAACCTCGGTACGCTTCTCGGCTTCATCAATAGTACTGTCATCAGCCACAGTTTCATTAAGGTCAATAGTTTCAGTGAGGTAGTTTTTATTAAATAAATACCCTTTTTTGGGTATGGTTTTTATAATTTCCTGCTGCTTGCCGTCATCGTCGATAGCAACACGTAGGGCATGAATGGCTGTCGGCAGGCTATTTCCACCAACGATACGATTTTTCCATACCGCGCTCATTAAATACGACCGAGATAAAACCACATCGGCATTTTTAGCTAATGTCTCTAACAGAATAAAATGGTATTCGCCCAGGCGACGTATCTCACCTGTTTCACAATGGATTAACGCATTAAGCGAGGAATCCATCCGCCAGTTGTTGACTACGATACTCATCGTTTTGTGTACCCGTGCAAGATTTTATATCCCTGGTGTCACACCGTTAAAAATCAGTGCATTAAAATTCTGGAGAAATTGAAATGTCTTTCTGGCTGTGAAGCTGTAGCCGAATCGCTATTGAGTATTTTTTATACTGTCCAAAAAAGGATTTGAAATGTAGCGAAAGTGTCCGAGACTCACAATATAAAAATACAGGCTATTTGCAACGAAATGTAAAATAAAGCCTGAGTACGATACTTTAATGCATTCTTGATTGAGTACAATCTTATCTTTATCATAAAGTTAACCCTTCAGATGCGTAATCAATCAACTCATGATGAGATATTTCTAATAATCTTTTAATTAAACCTTAGGTGAGTTCTTCCTTGGGTGAGGCCTTTTTTGGAGCTAAAGCACGGAAAGCTAAAATAGGAGTGAGCTCTTGCTGATGAAGTTGTAGGAGGCATGAAAAAATTTTTTGTAGCGCTTTAAGTTTTCCGAACGGGTGGTCGTTTTTACTGAGTATCGAAACGAAAACGATTATTCCCAAGGAGCAGTACCATGTTATCGATTAATACTAATACCGCATCAATGTCTGCTGTAAATGCTATCAACAAAAGCAGCGCATCACTGTCTACTTCTATGGAACGTCTGGCGACAGGTAACCGTATTAACTCATCAGCAGATGACGCTGCGGGCAAACAGATTGCCAGCCGCCTGACCGCGCAGTCCAGCGGTATGGGCGTTGCGCTGAGCAATATTCAGGACGCAACCGCGATGCTGCAGACTGCGGACAGCATGTTTGACGAAATGACCGACGTACTGGGCCGTATGAAAGACCTGTCCACCCAGGCTGCGAACGGAACTTACAGCAGCGATGATCTACAGGCGATGCAGGACGAATACGACGAACTGGGTCAGCAGATGTCCGATATGCTGCAGAACACCACCTATGGTGGCACTAACCTGTTCGGTACGGCTGCCACAAGTAACACAGGGGTTTCAGGTCTGTTCCAGAGTTCAGTGACCTTCCAGGTTGGCGCTGAATCTTCTGACACCATGACCGTAAATATTTCTTCGCAATTGGGTGATCTGGTCAACGATCTGGATAAAGTCAGCAAATCTTTCTCTTCTGACAACTCATCTAACGTGAGTGCATCTGGTACCGAGCTAACAGCTTCTGCGGGCGCTGCTAACAATATGATCAGCACTATCCAGACTGCAATGGATGATGTGTCTAAGATCCAGTCCAAACTGGGTGCATCCATCAACCGTCTGAACGACACCGCTGCTAACCTGACCAGCATGCAGGACAACACTGAAGTGGCGATCGGCAACATTATGGATACCGACTACGCGACAGAAGCGTCCAACATGACCCAGCAACAGGTACTGATGCAAACGGGTATCACCATGCTGAAGCAGTCCAACAGCATGTCCAGCATGGTTTCCAGCCTGCTGCAGTAATTCCTGACGTGATGCCATTCACAACACCGCCACCCAGCGGTGTTGTGCTTTCAGCGACCAGGCTTTACCTGGAAACCTTCCTGAGGAAGGGAAAATTCATTTCCGCTACTAATTTAACTTACTGAATATAAATAATAAAAAATATTGGCATGCGTTTTGCTAATGCATAAATAACGTTGCACGGAGTCACTGATTATGAGCTTTACGAGTCCGATCCAAAAATTAGCACAAGAATTTGCCTACGCAGATATCGCCACTCAAGCGGCGAATCTGCAGAACCAACAGAACGAATTGAATGCAGAGAGCAGCGGTCTGGAGTCGTTAAGTTCGGCGCTCACTGACTTTCAGTCAGCAATAGACGCGCTTAACAGCGACACCGACGGCCCACTGACGTTTTCTGCCACCTCGAATAATGAGGCGAATACCGTATCAGCAAACTCGCAGGCGCAGGCGGGAACCTATTCATTCTATGTCACTAAACTGGCGCAGGCGCAGCAGACGACCTTCAGCATGAGTGACGATACCTTTAGCGCAACCGGCACGTTTGAGCTCACGATGGATGATGGTACGACCATGGATATCGATCTCGCGTCTGCCGATGAGGATGGCGACAGCTTTATTGATGCCAACGAACTGGTTGATGCGATTAATGGCTCGGATGACAACCCAGGCGTGTCGGCGGCACTGGTCAAAACCGACGGGACAACCACCATCATGCTGACTTCCGATTCTACGGGAGCGCAAAGCAAATTCTCAGTAAGCGTAACGGGAAACACCTCTTTCTCTGATCAGATTATCGCCAGCGAAAATAACGTCACAGAGGCGCAGGACGCTGAAATTCATCTGGGTAATGCGGGAGGCCCCGCCATTACAAGCAGCACTAACACCTTTGACGATGTGATCCCCGGCGTAACCATGACCTTTTCAGAGGTCAGCGACCCTGACGATCCGAACGATGTAACCACCTTTACCGTTGCTGAAGACTCCAGTGGTTCTCAGGCAAAAGTGCAGACCTTTGTGGATGCCTATAACACGCTAATCGACACCATAGATTCTCTCACCAGCTACGGCGATGACAACACGGCAGCCGGGGTTTTTGCCGGTGACGCTGGGATGAATTCACTGGCAAATCAGATGGATGATATCGCACACGCTTCATACGGCGGCGTATCGATTGTCGACTATGGCATTACGCTGGATTCCGACGGCCACCTGCAGATTGACTCCACCCAGTTCAGCGAAGAAATGGAAGAAAACCCGGACGGATTGACCTCCATTTTTGTCGGCGATGACAGCATGGTCGCGCAGATGGACGACCTGATGGAAAGTTACCTGGATTCCAGCAACGGCATCATCGCTATGCGCCAGGAAAACATTGATAACCAGCAGAGCAAAATTCAGGACGAAAGCGATCAACTGACCGAAACCTATAACACCAACTATGACCGCTATGTGGAAGAGTACACCAATACGTTGATTGAAACGTATACCATGAAAGTGAGTATGGCCGCGTTTATGTAACCGGCTGATTTAAAAGAAGGATTGGGAAACAATATGTACGACACGCAGGATGGTTATTCGCAATATAAAGAGATGGATCTTGCTGCGCGTACGGCAGCAGCATCGCCGTTAGAGCTGGTGCTGGTGCTGTTTTCGGGACTGATGGACGAACTGGAACGCGCGAAAAGCCACATTGAAAACAAACGCTACGAGCGTAAAGCGCAAAGCATCAATAAATGTATCGATATTCTCAACGCCTTAACCAGCTCGCTGGAGTTTGAAACCGGCGGTGAGCTGGTGGTGAATCTCTCCCGGCTTTATGACCACTGCGTCTACCGTCTGTATGAAGCGAGCGGCGAATTGTCGTTAGAAAAAATTGATGAAGTGATCCTCATCCTGACGAATCTGCGCACAGGCTGGGAAGGTCTGTCGGCAAAACTTGGATAAGGCGATGGAAAGAGAGCGTCAGCAACAGCAGCTTTATGCCCTGGTGGCGGCGATGAACGATGCCCTGGATCAAAAACGGTGGCGTCGATTACCGGGGCTGCATCAGCAGGTGATGCGTGACTTTCATGCCTATGCTGCCTGGGAAACTGACGCCGAGTCGCTACGGGAAGTGAAGAGCAGACTGCTGGCCGCGTTTGAGGCATTAATTGCGCGGCGAACGCAGCGTGCGGAAGAACTCAAAGCGCGTATGGAGAAACATCAGCAAAACCAGGAAGGAATGCTGGCGTATTCAATGGTTAATTTAATTTCGGAGAAGGCATGAATCCTGTATTACTGGCCTCGGTCAGTGCGTCGGCAGAGGCCACACCGGAAAAGGCGACTATTTCGGCGTCGGCGGCCCCTGCAAGCAGCGGCACATTTTCTTTACCCCAATCGGGGTTTAACGCCGCGGCTGAGCGGCTGATTGGCGCAAAACTGAGTCATCAGCTGACATCGGCGGCTGCAGATAAAGCAGACGATGCGAATCCGGCAGCCATGCAGGCATTGTTGGCGATGCTACTGGCGCAACCGACTCAGGCGGCTCCTGCTGGAGTACAGAAGCAACCTGATGGTGAAATGCTGAAAATGCTGGCGCAGGTGCAAACCACTCATTCGGGAGCATCGCTGCTGCGCCAACTGGCGAGCGCCATGGCCCAGCCGGAAAAAGCGTCCACGCCATCGGCTGAGCAGCATACAACCGACTTATCGTCACTGCCGCCTAAGCTGCAAACGTTATTGGCGTCTCTCAGTGAGGATTTGCCGCCAGCAACCCCGGATCAACAGGCTAAGCTGGCGACGTTTTCCGCCCAGGATCTGCGTGCGATTGCGCCGGAGCCTGCGTCACTCTCGACCACCCAACAAATTTCTGCTCGGGTGAAAGCAACCCAGAACGCCAGTCCGCGCCCGGTGGTGGAGAGAAAAACCGCTGGAGTGACGGTTAACCCGGCGCTCTCTACGCAAAGTTTGCTCACTACCGCGGCGCAGGGAAATCAGCCGGTGAATCCGCTGACTGACCATAACATCGTGTCAACGCAAGCGTCCTCGCCAGTGACGATGTCAACGGAGGAACTCGGGGAGAAACTCACCGCGCTGCTTAAAGACAGAATTCAGTTCCAGCTTGGTCAGCAACAGCAGGTATCAACCATTCGTCTTGACCCTCCTTCGCTGGGCAAACTGGAAATCGCCGTGCAACTGGATTCAGGCAAGCTGATGGTTCACATCGGCGCAAATCAGAGCGATGTCTGCCGCTCATTGCAACAATTTAGCGAGAACCTCCGCCAGCACCTGACGGCGCAGAACTTCATGGAAGTCAATGTTCAGGTCTCTTCCGAGGGGCAATCGCAGCAGCAGCAAAAACAGCAGTCAGGTCATCAACAGGATGAGGTGACGTCGGCGTTAACGCTTAACGATGAACCTCAATTTCAACAAAACGAATCCATTCTGATCAAAGTGTAAGAGCAAGATGAAGAAAATTGTTATCGCGTGTGTGATCAGCTCCGTTGTGGCTCTGGGTATTGCGGGGGGCGTAGGATGGGGCATTTATCATTCTATGAATAAGCGAACTACGGCTGCAGCAGAGGTTCCTGCCCATGAAGCGGAAGACAGCCAGGATGAATCCAGCAGTATTTTTGTCTCCCTGCCAGAAACGGTGGTTACGCTGCATGATGATGAAGGGGGCGATCGCTATATGGTCGCTGAGCTGGTAATGGTCGTTGATTCAGAGAAAGACGCTGAAAAAATTAAGAAGGACGAACCGCTTTATCAAAGTATTACCGTAGATGAGCTCTCGAATATGAAATATGAAGATATTCGGGCGCTGAAGATCTCCGATATCAGAAAGAAAGTATTTGAGAATCTGAAAGTCGAATTAGCGAAACGCAAAATGGCGACACCTTATAAGGACATATTGGTGAAAAAAGTCGTGTTCCAATAAGCGGCAAGCCAGGAAATAACATGATACAGGATGCTTACGAGTCAGAAGACTTTAATGCCACGCCCGTGCTCACGCCAAAGCAAGAGAGCCATTATTTACAGGCTTATCTACCTTTGGTGCGCAAAGTGGTGCGTCAACTTGCGCCGCAATGTACCTGCGTTATGGACAGGCAGGATATGGAACAAACGGCGCTGATGGGATTGCTGAACGCGATTCGCCGCTACGGTCAGCCAGACGAAGGTTTTGCCGGTTATGCTGTCCACCGCATACGCGGCGCAATTCTGGATGAGCTGCGCAGCCTCGACTGGCGGCCTCGCCAGTTACGACAAAAATACCATCAGATTAAAGATATGATTCGTGATGCGCGCACACAGCTTGGGCATGAACCCTCATGGGAGGAGTTGTCCGGGCTGGGATTATCGTCTGAGGATTATCAGGAATATCAACAGTTGGAAGGCGCCGAAACGCTGGCCAGTCTGGATGAATTACTGAATGGCGATATGCCGATTGCACTGCTCGAAGGGCGGGGGCTTGAGGAGCAATTCGTCACCCAGGAGATGTTGAGTTACGCCCTGAGCCAACTCAGCGAAAAAGAGGGCCTCGTGCTCTCAATGTATTACCAACACGATATGAATTTAAAAGAGATCGCGCTGGTATTAGGGCTGACCGAAGCCCGAATTTGTCAAATGAATAAAAAAATCACGCACAAGATTCGTGATTGTTTATATCCAGACTAACAATTCCGAATCAACATGCGGAGGACGTAATGCAAAAGATTTTTGGTTTATTAGTGGTTTTGGGCTGCGTATTTGGCGGCTACTTTGAGGCTGGTGGGCAGTTAATTGCTATTTGGCAGCCAGCAGAAATTATTATTATCGTCGGTGCTGGTCTGGGGGCGATGATTATTGGTAACCCGGTACATGTCCTGAAAGAGATCGCCCACCAGATCAAAGGGGTGATCAGTAAAAAGAAAATGGGACCGGAGTTTCAGCGTCAGCTACTGATGTGCCTGTATGAGCTGCTGGAAATGGTGCAGAACGGTGGTCTGCGTATGCTGGATCAGCATATCGAGCAGCCGGAAGAAAGCACCATTTTCCAGAAATACCCGCTGGTGCTGACTCAGAAGCGACTGGTGACATTTATCGCCGATAATTTCCGTCTGATGGCGATGGGGAAAATCGATGCCCATGAACTGGAAGGGATCCTCGATCAGGAACTGGATACCGCCGAAGAGTCTTTGTTAACCCCTTCGCGCTCCTTGCAGCGTACCGCCGAGGCGATGCCTGGATTTGGCATTTGTGCTGCGGTACTGGGCATTATCATCACCATGCAGTCTATCGATGGCTCCATTGCGCTTATTGGTTTGAAAGTGGCGGCGGCGTTAGTGGGGACATTCTTAGGGGTGTTCATCTGTTATTGCCTGATGGACCCGCTGGCAAACGCCATGGAACAGCAGGCGCGGGCAGAGCATTCGCTGCTCGAATGCGTTCGTACCGTGCTGGTGGCGCAAGCGGGCGGTAAACCGACGCTACTGGCGGTCGATGCTGGCCGTAAACTTCTCCATCTGGCCTCTAAACCCACTTTCGCCAATCTGGATGCGTGGGTTAATGCGATGCTGGAGCAGGAATAAGCATGAGGAAGGGGCCAAATCGTCGCGATCGCGGCGCGAAAACCACCATTATCCGCCGACAAATTAAAAAGAACCATGCAGGTCATCATGGCGGGGCGTGGAAGGTCGCCTTTGCTGACTTTACGCTGGCGATGATGGCGCTGTTTATGACGCTGTGGATTGTGAACAGCGTCAGCAAGGCTGACCGCGAAAATATCGTGGCGGCGCTGCATGGCCAGTCAATCTTTAACGGTGGCGGTATGGCGCCGTTAAACAAGCTGGGCAAGCAGCCGATAGCGCCAGGCGCGCAGAAGAAAAACGTCACGCGCAACAAGCTTGATAAAACCGTGAATCCACAGGAGACGGCGAGGATCACGGAAGAGAACGCTAAAAAGGCGCTGGATGTGAACGAGAAAACGGCGTTACTGAAACAAAAATCAGCCCAGGAGCTAGGCGAGCTGGCGACCGACATTAACGTCATTGCCCGCAATGCGCATATGGAGACCAACCTTGAAATGGAGATTGTTCCTCAGGGGTTGCGCGTTCTGATTAAAGATGATCAGAACCGTAATATGTTTGAACGCGGTAGCGCCAAAATTATGCCGTTCTTTAAATCGCTGCTGGTTGAGCTGGCCCCCGTGTTTGACTCGCTGGACAACAAGCTCATCATTACCGGGCATACGGATGCGATGAGCTATAAGAGTAACATTTACAACAACTGGAACCTGTCAGGCGACCGCGCATTATCGGCCCGTCGTGTCCTGGAAGACGCAGGGATGCCGCAGGATAAAGTAATGCAGGTCAGCGCAATGGCTGACCAAATGCTGCTGGATGCGAAAAATCCGGAAAGCGCCGGCAATCGTCGCATTGAGATCATGGTATTGACGCAAAGCGCTTCCGATACGCTGTATCAATATTTTGGTCAGCATGGCGAGAAGGTTGTGCAACCACTGGTTGATAAGCTCGACAAACAAAAGCAGGTGACTTCTTTACGCCAACATTCTGCTCCCGTCGCTCATTAATTCTGTTCCCCGTCCCCCACGCAATGTGGGGGCAAATTATCCCGCAGGAAGGCAATATGATAGATATAGCCCATATTATTCCATTGGATATTCATACTGATAACGTCACGGATGTGGCCTGTCAGGGCGCGCATTTCGACAAAGTTTCCGGGATCTGGTACATCGAACCCCATGAGCTAAACGAGGCGCTTCGTGACTATGTCTACAACACCGACAGTTTTAACATCGTCGCGCCGTACTATCTGGTGATTACCTCGAAGATGCACTGCTGGAACTGCCACCAGCTTACCCATATTCACGGAGTGATGTTTACCCGGTTTATCAGAAAAGATCCGGATGGCAAAGGCTGGCAACCTATTCGACGGAATACCTTTCTGTTCCACATTAATTCTCTGCCTGAAGAGATAAAAAAGAACATCAAAGCCAGCAATTACTATCTGGATAAAAGTAAAACCACCGGGCTACGTTACTGGATGAATCATTGTGAAATTTGTGGAGAGCGTCTGGGCGACTACGAGCTTTTCTGCGTGGAAAATGACGCCTTTCGCCTGATGACGATCGAAAAATTGCTGCGGGCAAAGATTCGCAAAGTGAATAAGCTTTTTGTCAGTACGGCGGGTAATCCCGCAGAACATAAGACCACGGACATCGTGCGCTACCTGTGTGATGCGCGCTTCGTTATGAATGGTCCTGCGTAAGGCATAATCAGACTTCTCACACCATAAAAATACTGTATACTTAAACAGTGTTGTGGGGGGCGAGTGATGCGCAAAATCATACATGTTGATATGGACTGTTTTTTCGCGGCGGTGGAAATGCGTGATAATCCAGCCCTGCGCGACATTCCCATTGCTATTGGCGGCAGTCGTGAACGCCGGGGGGTTATCAGCACTGCCAATTATCCGGCGCGTAAATTTGGCGTGCGTAGCGCAATGCCGACCGGAATGGCGTTAAAACTGTGCCCGCATCTCACGTTATTGCCTGGTCGATACGAGGCTTATAAAGAAGCCTCCCGCCAGATTCAGGCGATCTTCTCCCGTTATACTTCGCTGATCGAACCTCTTTCGCTGGATGAAGCCTATCTGGATGTGACCGACAGCGCTCACTGTCACGGTTCCGCCACGCTGATAGCGCGGGAGATCCGCCAGACGATTTTCAACGAGCTACAGTTAACCGCCTCCGCCGGGATTGCGCCGGTCAAGTTTCTGGCAAAAATAGCCTCCGATCTCAATAAGCCCAACGGGCAATATGTTATTACCCCCGCCGATGTTCCCGAATTTCTCAGAACGCTGCCGTTAGGGAAAATACCCGGCGTAGGCAAAGTTTCTGCCGCTAAGCTGGAAGCGATGGGGTTGCGCACCTGCGAGGATGTTCAAAAATACGACCTGGCCATGTTGCTCAAACGGTTTGGTAAGTTTGGTCGCGTGTTGTGGGAACGCAGCCAGGGTATTGATGAGCGCGACGTCAACAACGACAGACTGCGCAAATCAGTCGGCGTCGAGCGTACGCTGGCAGAAGATATTCATGAATGGGCTGAATGTGAGGAGATTATTGAGCGTCTATATCCCGAACTGGAACGGCGTCTGGCAAAGGTAAAACCGGATCTGTTGATTGCCCGGCAGGGAATAAAACTCAAGTTTAATGATTTTCAGCAAACCACGCAGGAGCACGTCTGGCCGCGCTTAAGTAAAGATGACTTAATTGCGACGGCGCACAAAACCTGGGATGAACGTCGGGGAGGGCGAGGCGTGAGACTGGTGGGATTACACGTCACGCTGCTGGATCCACAGTTGGAAAGGCAACTGCTGCTGGGAATTTAACTCTGATGTATTGCCGGATAGCGGCGTAAACGCCTTATCCGGCCTACAAATCAGCGCGTAAGCCGGATAAGCGCAGCGCCATCCGGCATTTATTACAGAGACTTACTTCGCCGGAATCGACTTCAACAGTTCAGTCAGCAGCGTCCAGTAGTGGCCGACGCTTTCAATATGAACCTGCTCATCCGGGGAGTGCGGACCGGTGATAGTTGGCCCGATGGAAACCATGTCCATATCCGGATACGGTTTCTTGAACAGACCACATTCCAGACCGGCGTGGATAATCTGGATGTTCGGCGTTTTGTTGAACAGACGCTGATAGGTTTCGCGAACCAGGTGCATAACCGGAGAGTTAGCATCCGGCTGCCAGCCAGGATACGCGCCTTTGGCTTCGGTTTTGGCACCGGCGAGCTTGCCCAGTGAATCCAGCATGCTTACCACGTAGTCTTTACCGCTGTCGATCAGCGAGCGAACCAGGCAGTGGATCTGTACATTATCGTCAGTCATGGTCACGACACCGACGTTCAGGGAGGTTTCCACCACGCCTTTCGCTACGTCGGAATTGCGGATCACGCCGTTCGGGGTGGCGTTCAGTAGACGAACAAAGCTATCGCGAGACTGTGCGGTCAGCGCGGCTTTATCGTTGGCTACGGCATCCAGAAGCAGAACCAGATTCTTCTCTTTGGCTTCCAGTTCGTTTTTCAGGATGTCCTGGTAAGTGTTAACCAGCGCTTTTAAGGCATCAACCTTATCAGTAGCCACGGCGAGGGTCGCAAAAGCTTCACGTGGAATCGCGTTACGCAGCGTGCCGCCGTTGAAATCAATCAGACGCAGATCCAGCTCTTCAGCGTGGCCCGCCAGGAAGCGTACCAGCAGCTTATTCGCGTTACCGAGGCCGACGTGGATTTCGCCACCGGAGTGACCGCCTTTCAGACCTTTTAAGGTCAGTTTAAAGCTCTGGAAACCAGCCGGAACCGCCTCACGGGACAGTGGCAGGTTTGAGGTAAAGTCGATACCCCCAGCGCAACCCATGTAGATCTCACCTTCTTCTTCAGAGTCGGTATTGATCAGGATATCTGCCTGCAGCCAGTTAGCCTGCAGACCGAACGCGCCATCCATGCCCGCTTCTTCGGTCATAGTCAGCAGCACTTCCAGCGGACCGTGTACCACGTTGTCATCCGCCAGGACGGCCAGCGCGGACGCCATACCGATGCCGTTATCCGCACCCAGCGTGGTGCCACGGGCTTTCACCCATTCGCCATCAATATAAGGTTGGATAGGATCTTTGGTGAAGTCGTGCACGGTGTCGTTGTTTTTCTGCGGGACCATATCCAGGTGCGCCTGCAGAACGACCGGTTTGCGGTTTTCCATGCCTGCAGTGGCAGGTTTGCGAATCAGGATGTTACCGACCTGGTCGCGCTCGACGTGAAAACCTTTCTCCTGGGCCCAGCTCAGAATATGTTCAGCGAGCTGCTCTTCATGGTAGGACGGATGAGGAATAGAACAGATTTTGGCAAAAATATCCCACAACGGTTGCGGGGATAATTGAGACAGTTCAGACACGTTGAGTCTCCTTGGCGATGTCCTACAAAACTTGCTTGCAGGGCACGGGGTTAGCTGAATAAAAAACACCACAAGTCAGGCTTGCGCGATGCGATTGAGAATACCACTTTCTCCGCTGACGGCTAGCATAAAGCATGCAAAAAGAGGCGTGGATTCTGCGAAACACTGGTTTTTAGTGCGTCAGATCTCTATAATCTCGCGCAACCTGGTTCACCCTCAATTTATTAATTAGCCGTAGATAAACAGGCTGGGACACTTCACATGAGCGAAAAATACGTCGTCACCTGGGACATGTTGCAGATCCATGCACGTAAACTGGCAAGCCGCCTGATGCCTTCTGAACAATGGAAAGGCATTATTGCCGTTAGCCGTGGTGGTCTGGTGCCGGGCGCATTGCTGGCGCGTGAATTGGGTATTCGTCATGTCGATACCGTATGCATCTCCAGCTACGATCACGACAACCAGCGCGAGCTGAAAGTGCTTAAGCGTGCTGAAGGCGACGGTGAAGGTTTTATCGTCATCGACGACCTGGTTGACACCGGCGGCACCGCGGTTGCGATCCGCGAAATGTATCCTAAAGCGCATTTCGTCACTATTTTCGCTAAGCCGGCAGGTCGTCCGCTGGTAAATGATTATATTGTTGATATCCCTCAGGATACCTGGATTGAGCAGCCTTGGGATATGGGCGTAGTGTTTGTCCCGCCGATCTCTGGTCGCTAATCAGCAACGCTTTCAACGCCTGGCTATGCCGGGCGTTGTTCTTTATTAATCCCCATCAGGTTACACTATGCCTTAATGAGTATTCATGGAGGCTGCAAGAATGTCACAAGCTAACCTCAGCGAAGTCCTGTTCAAACCCCGCTTCAAACACCCTGAAACGTCTACGCTGGTTCGTCGTTTTAATCACGGCGCGCAGCCGTCCGTACAATCTGCCCTGGATGGCAAAACAATCCCACACTGGTATCGCATGGTGAATCGCCTGATGTGGATCTGGCGCGGCATCGATCCGCGTGAAATCCTCGAAGTACAGGCGCGTATCGTGATGAGCGAAGCCGAACGCACGGATAAAGAGCTCTACGACACGGTCATTGGTTATCGTGGCGGGAACTGGATCTATGAGTGGGCAAAGCAGGCGATGGAATGGCAACAGAAAGCGTCTATGGAGGAGGATCCACAGGTGAGCGGGCGCCACTGGCTGCATGCCTCTACGCTGTACAACATTGCCGCTTATCCGCACCTGAAAGGCGATGAGCTGGCAGAGCAGGCGCAGGCTCTGGCCAATCGCGCCTATGAAGAAGCCGCTCAACGGCTGCCGGGCACGCTGCGTGAGATGGAATTCGCGGTCGCTGGCGGCGCGCCGATAACCGGCTTCCTGCATATGCCAAAAGGCGATGGTCCGTTCCCGACGGTACTGATGTGCGGCGGTCTCGATTCCATGCAAACGGACTACTACACCCTGTATGAGCGCTACTTTGCTCCGCGCGGTATTGCCATGTTGACGCTGGATATGCCGTCGGTCGGATTCTCATCAAAATGGAAACTGACTCAGGATTCCAGCCTGCTACATCAGCATGTATTAAAGGCGCTGCCTAATGTCCCGTGGGTGGATCACACCCGCGTGGCGGCCTTCGGTTTCCGTTTTGGCGCTAATGTGGCGGTACGCCTGGCGTATCTGGAGTCGTCACGGCTGAAGGCGGTGGCCTGCCTGGGACCGGTTGTACATGCGCTGTTGAGTGACCCGCAGCGTCAGGCAAGCGTCCCGGAAATGTATCTTGACGTTCTGGCCAGCCGCCTGGGGATGCATGACGCTTCCGATGAAGCGCTGCGCGTTGAGCTTAATCGCTATTCATTAAAAGTGCAGGGACTGCTCGGTCGACGCTGCCCGACGCCAATGCTGTCGGGGTTCTGGAAAAATGATCCGTTTAGCCCGGAAGAGGAGTCGCGTTTAATCACCTCGTCATCTTCTGACGGTAAGCTGCTGGAGATTCCATTCAACCCGGTGTATCGCAATTTTGACAAAGGACTGCAAGAAATAACCAAGTGGATCAATCAGAGATTGTGTTAAAAGTTTGCTAAATTTTATCGATTTGGTAAAACAGGAGCTTCACCTAAGGAGATCGTAATGACGTTACCGAGTGGGCATCCGAAAAGTAGATTGATCAAGAAATTCACCGCGCTTGGCCCGTACATCCGGGAAGGGCAGTGCGAAGACAATCGCTTTTTTTTCGATTGTTTGGCTGTTTGCGTCAACGTGAAACCCGCCCCTGAGAAACGTGAGTTCTGGGGCTGGTGGATGGAGCTTGAGGCGCAGGAAAAACGCTTTACCTACAGCTATCAGTTTGGTTTGTTTGATAAAGATGGCAACTGGACGGCGGTGCCGGTGAAAGAGACTGAAGTGGTAGAGCGACTGGAATACACCTTACGTGAGTTTCATGAAAAATTACGTGGATTGTTAACGTCGCTGAATCTGGCGCTGGAGCCTGCTGACGATTTTAAGGATGAGCCGGTTAAATTAACCGCATAATGAACAGTAAAATGCCGGATGGCGGCGCAACCCCATCCGGCATTTTTTATCCTAAATCAGAACTGATAAACCATACCGACGGCAACGATATCATCATCGTTGATACCCAGTTTATTGTCGCTATCCAGCTGGTTGATTTTATAATCGACAAACGCGGACATATTTTTGTTGAAATAATACGTAGCGCCAACGTCGATATAATTCACCAGATCTTCATTGCCGACGCCTTCAATATCTTTACCTTTTGACAGCACATAACCCAGTGACGGACGCAGACCAAAGTCAAATTGGTACTGAACAACCGCTTCGAAGTTCTGTGTTTTATTGGCGAAGCCGCCGGAAATCGGCGTCATATTGCGCGTTTCAGAATAGAACGTCGCAATATAGATATCGTTAGCATCATATTTTAAACCCGTTGCCCAGGCTTCTGCTTTATCGCCTGTACCGCGAGTTTGCAGATTCTGCTGATTGGTACGATCGGAGTTGGTATAAGCGCCGCTTACGGCGAAATCGCTACCGCCAAAGTCATAGGTAACGGATGTACCAAAACCATCGCCGTTCTGTTTTTTCACATCGCGGTCCTGGTTTTTACCCTGATATTGCAGGGTCAGATCCAGGCCATCCACGACGCCGAAGAAATCGGTGTTACGGTAAGTCGCCAGGCCGCTGGCGCGTTTGGTCATAAAGTTATCGGTCTGCGCAGATGAATCGCCGCCGAACTCCGGGAACATATCGGTCCATGCTTCTACATCGTACAGTGCGCCCAGGTTACGACCATAATCAAACGAGCCAAGATTTTTTAATTTCAGACCGGCAAAGGCCAGACGTGTTTTTTGCTGGTTGGAATCACTTTCAGCTTTATTGCCAGCGAACTCTGCTTCCCAGCGACCGTAACCCGTCAGTTCATCATTAATTTGCGTTTCGCCCTTAAAACCTAAACGGATATAGCTTTGGTCGCCGTCCTTGCTGTCATAATCCGTCATGTAATGCATGGCTTTCACTTTGCCATACAGATCCAGTTTATTGCCGTTCTTGTTATACACTTCAGCTGCCTGTACGGATGCCGACGCCACAATCCCCATCACCACTAATGCCAGAGTGCTCTTTTTCATTTTCATTCCTGATTAAAAGTACGCGCTAATATTCACTGGGTGTGATCCCCGTTAAAAGACAGGAAGGTTTTTAACGTCTGGCAATGAACGTTTTATGACAAAGTAAGAATATTTTTAAAAAAGAGTGTTTTTATGTTTCTGTAATCAATGCGTCAAAATCTGCCGCTACGCTTGCTGATCCTGCGCAATAAAATTTCATGCTTTGTGCGCTGGCTGTTGGCAACCGGGGCCAGTCCTGCTAAAACGTTCGTTTGATATCATTTTCCCCAATTTTGAATGGCAGAGAATCATGAGTGACAGCCAGACGCTGGTGGTAAAACTTGGCACCAGTGTGTTAACGGGCGGATCGCGCCGCCTGAACCGCGCCCATATCGTAGAACTGGTTCGCCAGTGCGCGCAGCTCCATGCCGCAGGGCATCGTATTGTTATCGTTACCTCAGGCGCGATCGCCGCCGGGCGTGAGCATCTTGGTTACCCTGAGCTCCCGGCGACGATAGCCTCGAAACAGCTGTTGGCGGCGGTAGGGCAGAGCCGATTGATTCAACTGTGGGAACAGCTGTTCTCTATTTACGGTATCCATATCGGGCAGATGCTGCTGACACGTGCGGATATGGAAGACCGTGAGCGCTTCCTTAATGCCCGCGATACTTTACGCGCGCTGCTGGATAACAACATCGTTCCTGTCATCAATGAGAATGACGCGGTGGCGACCGCCGAAATTAAAGTCGGCGATAATGACAATCTCTCGGCGCTGGCGGCAATTCTGGCCGGAGCCGATAAGCTACTGTTGCTGACCGATCAGCAGGGACTTTTCACTGCCGATCCGCGCACCAACCCGCAGGCGGAGCTGATTAAAGACGTTCACGGTATTGATGATGCGCTGCGCGCCATTGCCGGCGACAGCGTTTCTGGCCTGGGAACGGGCGGTATGGGCACTAAATTGCAGGCCGCAGATGTCGCGTGCCGCGCCGGAATCGACACTATTATTGCCGCGGGCAGCAAGCCGGGCGTGATTGGTGATGTGATGGAAGGCGTTTCCGTTGGGACGCGTTTTCATGCTCAGGCCTCTCCGCTGGAGAACCGTAAACGCTGGATTTTCGGCGCGCCGCCTGCCGGGGAAATTACCGTCGATGAGGGGGCTACCGCTGCGATCCTGGAACGCGGCAGTTCATTACTGCCAAAAGGCATTAAAAGCGTGACAGGCAACTTTTCTCGTGGTGAAGTGATTCGTATCTGCAATCTCGAAGGGCGCGATATCGCCCACGGCGTGACCCGCTATAACAGCGACGCGCTTCGCCGTATTGCCGGACACCACTCACAGCAGATTGACACCATCCTTGGCTATGAATACGGCCCGGTTGCTGTCCATCGCGACGACATGATTACCCGTTAAGGAACAGGCATATGCTGGAACAAATGGGCATTGCTGCCAAAGCTGCGTCATACAAGCTGGCGCTGCTCTCCAGCCGCGAAAAAAATCGCGTGCTGGAAAAAATAGCCGATGAGCTGGAAGCGCAAATGGAAAGTATCCTTAGCGCTAACAAGCAGGATGTAGAACAGGCGCGTGAAAATGGTCTGAGCGAAGCGATGCTCGACCGCCTGGCACTGACCCCTGCGCGCCTGAAAGCGATTGCTGATGATGTGCGTCAGGTGTGTAATCTTGCTGACCCGGTCGGGCAGGTGATTGACGGGGGCCTGCTGGATAGCGGCCTGCGTCTCGAGCGCCGTCGCGTCCCGCTGGGCGTGATTGGAGTGATTTATGAAGCGCGTCCTAACGTTACCGTTGATGTTGCCTCCCTGTGCCTGAAAACTGGTAATGCGGCGATCCTGCGCGGCGGGAAAGAGACTTACCGGACTAACGCGGCGACCGTGGCGGTGATCCAAAAGGCGCTGGAAGCCTGCGGTTTACCCGCAGCAGCGGTGCAGTCGATCGACAACCCGGATCGCGCGCTGGTCACTGAAATGCTGCGTATGGATAAGTACATCGATATGCTGATCCCACGCGGTGGCGCGGGCCTGCACAAGCTGTGTCGTGAGCAGTCGACTATCCCGGTCATCACCGGCGGCATAGGCGTGTGTCATATTTATGTGGATGATTCTGCTGAAATCGCTCCAGCGCTGAAGATTATCGTCAACGCCAAAACCCAGCGTCCGAGCACCTGTAATACCGTGGAGACCTTGCTGGTGCATCAGGATATCGCTGAGCGTTTCCTGCCTGCGTTAAGCCAAAAGATGGCGGAAAGCGGTGTTACGCTGCACGGCGACGAAATCGTGATGCAGGTACTGCATGGCCCGGCCAAACTGGTGCCGCTGAAACCGGAAGAGCTGGATAACGAGTTTCTGTCTTTGGATCTGAACGTTGTGGTGGTCGAAAATATGGATGGTGCTATCGCGCACATTCGTGAACACGGCACCCAGCACTCAGACGCTATCCTGACGCGCACGCTCAGCAACGCCAACCGTTTCGTGAATGAAGTTGATTCTTCTGCCGTGTACGTGAATGCTTCCACCCGTTTTACCGATGGCGCCCAGTTTGGACTGGGGGCTGAAGTGGCGGTGAGTACGCAAAAACTGCACGCGCGTGGCCCAATGGGGCTTGAAGCACTGACCACATATAAGTGGATTGGCTTCGGCGACGACACCATTCGCGCGTAATTGAAACCGGGTGATGCAAAACAGGCGTTTGATTCGCAAGGCCAGTAATGCATCGCCCGGTTTGTTTTAACCTTCTTTGCCATACCTGCGTTCGTTTCAGCTCTGCGTTTTTAATCATCCGCAGCAGACTATATTTATTCATATTCTCGTTTGTGCCAGAAAAGTGAGCTAGCACAGAATTTTCCCTGTCTGGAATGAATTTTCCTGGTCTGCGGTTCACGTATTGTTCCTAACGCCCGTTCTATTAGAATCAGTCTCATTTTTATGAGGAGTTGTTGCGTGAAATCGGATATTCACAAACTTAGCATTCCTGTTGTGCCGCTCGGCAATCCGTTTCCACCCCGCCATTGTTCGCTGTGTCCAAAGGGATCGGTGATTGATCGTGATAATGAGTACAGGTTAATAGACAAAAGAAGGAAGTTTAAAGCAGGTGAGATTCTCGCTCGGCAGGATGAAACCGCTGAGATGCTTTTTGTGATTCATGAGGGGTATTGCAAGTCCAGCGTGGAATGTGGCGATAACGTTTTGATCAGCCGCTTTTATGTTCCGGGGGATATCATGGCGCTGGATGCAGTCGAAGGGAGAACGTATCTGACCACCATCAGGGCTGCAACGACTGCGGAAGTTTGCCATATCGACATCGCGCGGTTGTTCAAGGTCGCAGAGAAGGATCCTTCAGTGGCCGCAGCAGTCATCAAGTTTCTGTGCAGAGATAATGGGTTCATTGTGGAGAAATTGCGGCGTTATGCGAATAAGCACGCGGAGGCCAGAATCGCCGCTTTCCTGGTGGAGTTTTACGAGATGCATTTGCGCATTGGCAGACCGGAAACGACGCTTCGATTGCCTTTTTCCCGGGAAGAAATTGCCAGTTATCTCGACCTTAAAATTGAGACCGTCAGCCGCTCATTAAAATCACTCGAACAACAGGATTTGATTACCATACATCGGGTACGTACGGTAACACTTAATAGTTACCTTGGTTTGAAAAGCTTCATCTAATTCTCTCCTTTATGCACATGATTTTTATCTGGTAATACCAGGAATATTCTTTTTATATGGAAAATTCCTGGTATTACTTGTGTGAAATAATTATCAATTCGAATATTAATCCTCCAGACTTGTGCTTTGTTTATAAGAATATTCCCCTTCAAACGAAAGTTTTATGAGAATTTTCTTGTGAAGGATAAATTTTAGCAAAATTGCAACAAAGAATAAGCATTCTGGATGAAATATGGATGTTTTGATTATCTTTATGTTTTGTAAGGATTTTGGTGTGAATTTATTTGTATGACATTTTTGATAAATATCAAAAACATAAAAAAGATGAATTGTTTGCTGTGACTTATTTGTTTGGGTGATAATTCTGGAGCGAGGCTTGTTTTGAGTAAATATCTCTTAGGAAACTTCTTAGAGGTCTTTTTTTGTGGGAAAATTCTTAGTCTTTTATAATTTCTGCGTTTCAGGGTTTGTTGAGATGTTACTTAATTCAAATGATAATTTTTGGGCGCGGCAATTCTGGCTCGCAATAATGGAACCGCTGGAGTGACTTAATAATAAGACTCGGTGGTGAGTTTGTTCTTAGGAGAAGATAAAATGAAAAAATTATTATTAGTGACCTCTCTGGCTTCTGTATTTGTTGCGGCAAATGCAATGGCGGATGTTACTGCTTCTGCAACAGCCTCGTGGGATGCGACGGCAACAAAAGATACCTCCAGCATGTTGGTTGTCACCCCGCTGAATTCTTTAACCTTTCAGTATGCGGAAGGTCTGAATGGCTTCAACTCCCAGGATGGCGCATTTGATGTGACCATTCAAGGCCAGGAGACCGCCACTGATTTTGAACTGACTGCTCAGATTGTTAGCAATACTCTGACTAACGCCAGTGGCGATGCTTCTACCCTGAACGTCGGGGTGGCATGGAATGGCACCCCGCTGACTAATTCATCAGATACCGTCCTGGTCAACTCCAGCTCGACTTCTGGTCTTGAAAGCCTGATGGCTGATGGCGCTTATAATGGTGCTGCTCGTGTCAGCGATCAATCCAACTTCAAATTCACCATCGCGTCAGCGACTTCTGATGGTACCCAGGCAGTAACGGATTACTCTGCCCTGCCGGACGGCTATTGGACTGGCGATGTAAAAGTACAGTTCAATGCAACCTGGACGACTCCGTCTGCCTAAGCAATAAAGATTCGGGAGAATATTTTCTCCCGAATTTATCAGGAATGGTGTCATGAAAAAATATTTACCGGCAGCAATGTTGGTAGGGTTAGTAACATCTTTTTCCAGTTGGGCAATTAATGTCGGTGAGATTACATCGATAATGACTTCTGCTGAGAGTTCATTATCGAAAGAAATTGCCAATACGACAGATTCGGCACGTTATGTCAGTGTTTCGGTAAAACAATTGTCATCACCTTTGGCGGGTGGTATCGAAATAAAGCCTGTTAATTCTGGAGAGTTACTTTCTACACCTGCCAATCTTATTCTGCCTGGTCAGGCGAAGGATGTATTTCGTTTCTTCTATAAAGGACCTGCAGATGATGTCGAGCGTTATTATCGTCTGCAATGGATTGATGAACCGGTCACCGAGAGCGCAGAAACCCGGGCCAATAAAATGGCTGTTGCGACAGCATCCGCTGAAATTGGCACTATTTTGGTGGTGGCGCCGCGAAAGGAGCGTTTTGAATATAGCCGACATGGCGATGTTATTACCAATACCGGCAATGTTTCGTTTCGTGTGATCGCCTATGGGGCATGTAAGGATAAGGCCCGCGATCGGGGACGAGGCTGTCGCGAACGTTATTACATTATGCCGGGTACGAAAATAAAATTACAGTTTACCGACATTAGCAATAGCCGTTCACGGATCGGTATCTGGCACGGTAAACAGTTTATTACAGTGAAGTGATGGTCGATTGCAGCCATCTGTACGGGATAAATAAAAATACCGGAATGTAAGGATGCATATGACAACAAATAATATTGTCGGCGGTAGCTTTTGTCTTTTTCTTGCGCTGACACCAGGATTTTCACATGCAGCCCCAGTAAAAGTGGGTAATTACGTTATTCCCAGCGCTTTCGCCCGTTCACTGGAGCAGGGAATGACGGTGCCGGTATATATTCGTTACAACGAGACTGACGAGAAAAGTCAGCAAAAAATTGCCGATGCGGTTATTGCGCTTGTTGATGGCAATATTACCGTTAGAGCCCTGTCGCTTGCTGAATTGCCCAATAATGCGGTGCTCTCTGAGAAAACCCGCGCGATGGTGGAAAAAATTCGTGATGTGAAATTTCATGACAACACGAATATTGAACTGTCAGATGATGTGCGCCTGCAACTCAATGTCTCTTCATTTCACCTGGAGATGATCGTCAGCAAAGATGCGTTAACTGAAGCGATTGTCGCACGCAGCAGTCTGCTCGGGCCTTCCAGCGTAGAGACGCTCTCCAACATCCTGAATTATAACTTCGGCACTTACTACAACGACTATCGTAACGGCAGTAGCACCCGCAGTTATCTGACGATGGACAATACAACATCGCTACGTGAACACCACATCAACATTAACGGTTCGTTTTACGGCATAGGCGACAGCAATGGCACCAGTAAACTCTATCGGGCGATGTATGAGCGCGATTATAACGGGTATCGACTGGCGCTCGGGATGCTTGACACCTGGAATGTCCAGTCTATTGCCAGCCTGAATGCGTTGAATGGCGGTAAAATTTACGGCGTGAGCTACGGAAACAAAGGAAATACGGTGGTTGAAAACACCGCGCTTTCACTCACGCCGATTACCGTATTTTTGCCAGCAGCTGGCGAGGTTCATGTCTTTCGTGACGGGCGATTGCTCAGCGTGCAGAACTTTAATATGGGCAGCTATGAAATTGATACCAGTCGTTTTCCGTATGGAGTTTATGACGTCACGGTGGATATCGTGGTCAATGGCCGGACGATTAATAGTCGTATCAGCCGGGTTAATAAAATCTTTGCCCGCCAGCAGGCTGCTGGAATTGATCAGCTCTCGTGGCAATTTTTTGGCGGCTCACTGGATTATGATCGGGTGAGCTATAAGCGTAACCATTATCGTGATTTGGGCAGCCAGCAGACATGGATTGCCGGCGGGGCCGCATCGGTAACGCTGGCGGTATTGTCGGGACTGGGCCTGAAATCCACGCTCTACGGTTTTGACAACAATGCGGTCAATGAAACGGATGTCACACTCAATGTGAATGAATACGTCAGCATTGGCGCTCAGACGCTGGTAGCGAACGATTCGTCATGGCGAAACATCAGTAACATTAATCTCAATGTGCCTGAGGGGTATGGTTCTCTTTGGGCATCTCGTGAAGACAGTAAAATTGGCGATCGTCTGCCGGTGCAGGAACGTGACAATTATTCTATTGGCGGCACGCTGAACCTCGGAAAGTTTATTCCTCATGGCGGTTCGCTCACCGTGAGTCAGACGGAGAATCGTTATTCCGGCAATAAATACCGTAACCTTGATTACAGCACTACTCTATATTCTGGCAGGTATGCCTCGGTTGGACTGCGTGCTGGGATCCAGCGTTATTACTACAACAACCGAAATGACGATGGGAGACAGGAACGTTATGTCAGCCTGGATTTATCGTTGCCGTTGGCTTCCTGGCTGAGCATGGGGGTCTCCCGGGATCGCTATGGCAGCACCCAGGGGAATCTCAGCGCGCGCAAGCAGTATGCTGAAGGTCCCATTAAATCGGTCGGCCTGGCGGCGTCAACCCGTCTGAGTGGTGAACAATATTACGACAACAATTATTCGATAAATGGCAATCTGAGTTATGACACGAAATATAACGCCGGTACCGTATCGGTAACGCGTTCCGCGGATAACTCCACCAATATGAACTTCTCTTCTCAAGGCTCTCTGGCGTGGGCTGGCAAAGACTTCGGTCTGAGTAAAGAGAGGCAGCGGTCTGGTGTCATCGTGAAAACAGATTTGACCGGCGAGGGGAAACTGGCTGCGAAGATTAATAATCGTAATTATCTTCTCAGCGGTAAATCCAATTTCATTGCACTCCCGCCCTATGCTCAATACAAGCTGGAGATCCTCAATGATAAGAACTCTGAGGACAGCTTCGATATTGTTTCAGGACGCAAACAGGAACTGACGCTTTATCCGGGGAACGTTGGCGTTATTAACCCTGAAATTAAAAGCATGGTCACCGTGTTCGGGCGTATTCGCTACCCTGATGGGCAATTGGCTGCAAATACCGATATTCATAACCATATTGGTAAAACGCGCACGGATGAAAAGGGTGAGTTTGCTATCGATATTGATAAAAAATATCCGGTCATCACGTTAATTTCAGCCAATGGCAGCGTATGTGAAGCTGATCTTGATCTGGAAAAAGCACGCGGCGCGGCGTGGGTTGGCGAGGTGAAATGTGCAACGCAAACCACCATGGCACAACGATAAGGTATTAATAATGAATAAATCTCTGTCTCTTATTCTCGGGAGTGTCTTCGTTGCGTTATCCCCCTCGGCATGGGCGCTTTCTGCGTCCACTCAGGCGGCTGTGAACAACAATTATTTATTTATAGAAAACAACGTTGATAACGAATATTTTATTACTCCTTCTTCCCTCGATCCCCGTATTAGCGGCTCGAATACTTGGGTAAAATATGGAAATGACCAGGATAGCCTTGGATACATTGGTATCGTTGGTTGGGTAGCTAATACTACATACTACAAGGATATGTGGATTGATAATTCGCCAATCAGCGAACCATTCCGTGGTATTCGTTGCACAACTGGCGCTAATTGTCCGGCATCTGGCTACATACCTGCAGAACTAACCGATCAATTTGGTTTTTATCATACCAAAGCAACCGGAGCGGGGATTGCCGGTGGATACTATGGTTTTGCATCGCTGACTGACTCGGCGTATGAATATTTTCGCAATATGTCAGTCGGTGGCTCAGAGACCTACAATCTCAATTTTTGCAGAACAACGATTGACTATGATTATGCGGCTGGACAACGTTGCAAAGACCAGAGTAGTGGTAATTGGTACATCAGACCCTATACATTAAACAAAAGAGGCCATTTATCTTTAGTTTCAACCAACGCATTTCAGGAGTTGTGGGTCGCCAGCGATGGAACGCCGAGCATCACCAAAGACTCTGGTTATTGTGAACTTGGCGTGGTAGGCGGCACCGATGGTGTGATTTGCAAGATGGTAAGTTATAACCTGCAACAAACGGCTAATCTGACCGCCTCTCTGACGTTTCGAGCTTATGTTGACACAGCAATGCTTGGTTTTACGCCGGGTTCGACTACGGTGAAATACTCCGGGAATGGTTCAAACTGGTATAACTATGGTACTTCAACAGCGTATTACAACGTTTTCACAACGTCTGGGGAATATATTTATATTTTTCTGTCGAAAGCATTTCTGAAAAATCTCGTCGATTCAGGAATCAGCATTACTAATAGTCAACCGTTTACTTTTGGTTTTTATAATGGATTAACACCAGAGTCTGGATATTACCAGTTTACACCTTCACTACAGCTTAATATTGTGCCGAAGGAGTATGGGATCAGTATTATCTCTGCGAATAATACTACTTCTGCAAGCGGCAGCGGTACGATTGGCGATGCCGCTCCGATTGAGATGGATTACACCGTGACTGTCTCCGGACCCCGTCAGGCCGATAGCATTACCGCCCAGGTTATTGGGGATAGTACAACGATAAACAATGTGCCTTATTGCCTGTTTACCTCTACGCAAGGAGGGCTATCCGTCCCAATTCCCGCCTTTCTTCAGTACAACAGTCAGTCGGGGGGCGTGGTGCAGAAACGAAACAGCTGTAGTGAGGCGGCAATCAACATGAGCGATGCGCAGTGGCAACAGACGCCCTGGGACGCAAATAACAACGATGATGGAAGCTATTATGCAACTGATTTGAAACTGCTTTTCCCAATGAATGATTCACGTTCGCTGTTAACCGTTTCTGGTGCGGACTGGGAAGGTGTCGTCAGTGCCAGTGGAGAGATAAAAGTCACGGCGAATTGGGTGGGAGTCACACCATGAATCGCTGCCATTTGGCACTTAGATGGGTATTGGTCTTGCTGTCTGCGCTGACTGCATGCTCTGTACAGGCTGTTTATCTGGAATCGACTATTTATGAGATGCCATCGGATAAATCGTTTATCAGTAAACGAATCTATAACGATAGCCAGAAACAGAATTTGTACAGTATTAGCGCAGTAAAAATTGATAAACCGGGGCCAGGTGGTGAAAACAGAAGCGCTATTGCCGAAGGCGAACTTTTATTTACACCACTGAATTTTTCACTGGCACCGCAGGCGAGCGAATTTTTTAAGATTTTCTACCGTGGTCCACAGGATGATAAGGAACGTTATTATCGAATTCTGTTTCGCGAAATACCGATAACGCTGCTTACCCAGCGCAATCAAGGGAAAGGCGGAGCGGCGCTCCCGGTAATCGCCATGGATACCATACTGGTTGTTCGTCCGAGAAAAATCAATCTGGCATACTCGGTTGATGAGAGAAACGGGACACTGAAAAACACCGGGAATACTTTTTTTAAGGTCATCGTACACCGGGGGTGCCATTCAACAGATGATGAAGCCATCATGCGTTATGTGTTACCCGGGGAGACCTGGCATAGTAGTGAACTAAAAACACAAAACAGAAAATTTATAGTTGCCTTGCAGAAATATTTACCTGTGGGGCAGGGGTGCTTCAAACTCAATCGTTAGTATGTATCTTTATAAAATACAGTCATAAGTTCAGAATAGATGAAATTTTTTCATACGTACTCAATATTACGGTATTTAAGAGTCAGATTGCATGGGGTGTATAATTAATGATCAGGTTGAGTGTGATTGCACCAGAAAAGCCTGAAGCAGCGTGATATCAAAGATTCGTCGTGCGGCTATCGTCAAAAAATTAAATGATAATGTTCCTGATGATATTACTGAGTAGCTCATGTTAAGCCAGTTTTTTTTCTAATGAAATGTGATCCATATCGCTGGAAATGGTTATGGGATAAGAAATTTATGACATGTGTTCATGGTTTGTCTGGCAGAATAATTTTTTTAGTTACATATGTTGTCGTTTTTTGATTTTATGGTTTTATATTTTTACTTGCTGTCAACGTGAGCGATTTTATTTGTGCCGCTTAGGAATCAGGAATATTCCTTTTTCAATTTTTAAAAGGCCTTACTATTTTACGGGGATACTCATATGGACAGTTGTGATTATAAATTCCTAATCTGCATGAGATAACTTATGGAAAAAGTTAACTCACGCGCCGCCTTATAATTATTGGAGGTTGAAGGTGTTGTACATGCTCTCGTGTATAAAACGAGGGGCCTGCTATGCCATAAATTAAAGTTGGTGATAACTATGAATACGAAAAAGGTTTTTCTTCTCAGTTATGATATTTTCCTTTTCTCAGGAATAAAAGCGTGGTTGCCAAATCTGGTGCTGGTTGATGCGCGATCATTTATTTCTGGTACTCAGTCAATTATTCCACGGTATCCATCCTGTTTGCTGATTATCGATAATCGGTTACCATTGTTTCTGGTCAGGAAATGGTTTCAAAGAAATAGTACACAATTTATCAATATAAACTGTATTGTTCTGCGAATGAATGAAACGCGTTCTGTTAATCGAGGGTACGAAGAGTATGCTTTCATTAATGGACGGGAATTATCGGAACAGTTGATTTTTCAGCTAAGAGCCAATTTGATGGCACCCATTGAGGTTGTGGAAGTCACTAAAGGTTCAACGATGTTTACTTTTCATTTGTCTGAATTTGAGGAGGAAATGCTGTATGCATCATTTACAAAAGAAAAATTGCACGATTTTTGTATTGCTAACTCGCTAACCATTAAATCAGTGTATAGATACCGGGAACGAATTACCGCTCGTCTGGGTTTTTCACATTTTAATGAAACTATCATTTTTTTAACCAGAAATAATTTATTGCATGATGGTTGTCCGACGAACAGTCATTCTGGTGAGAATGTAATATACGGCGATGCATATGATATCTCAGATTCTGGTCGACTGAGTATGGCAATAAGGAATGAAGAAATCATTCCTTATTTTCAACCCATCGTAAATATCAATGGAGATGTCTGTGGTGTTGAGGTTTTAGCTCGCTGGCCACATGGGCATAACTATGCAATTTCTCAACGTGAGTTTATACCACTGGCTGAAAAAAGTGGCTTAATGAATGAGTTAACGAGCTATTTAATGACTACCGTCGCGCGTAATCTGGTCGATGGAAGTGAGGATATCAATAAAACTCTATTTGTCTCTTTTAATGTCAGCCCATCAGGTTTAAGTAATCCCGTTTTCTATTGGGAATGCCTTAACTTTATGGAGATAACACAAAGGCTACCGATTAAATTGATGATTGAAATAACCGAAAACCAGACGCTCACTATTACTCCTGCCATCAAAGAGCTGATACGATCGCTGCGAAACAAAGGGGTTTTGTTTGCTTTAGATGATTTTGGGACGGGATATGCTAACCTTTGCTATCTCAATGAGTTAGACCTGGATGTTATAAAAATTGATAAAACTTTCATCAAGGCTATTAAAGATGTTGAGCAACATATCCCTATGCTCGAGTCAATCATTCACCTTTCTGGACTCCTGGGATTACGTATGGTGGCGGAGGGGGTTGAACATGGTTATCAGCAGCAATGGTTAGGAAAAAATAATGTTGATTACCTACAGGGTTATCAATTTTTACCGCCAGTGATGTTTGATGATTTTATGCGTTTTTACAAGCAGTCGGTAGGTCTATTTGAATCAGCGCCGGATTCCACTTTCTCATCATGAAACCTGACGGGAACATCAGGGGCGTATGCCTCTGATGCCAGTATTTTTGCCGAAGTTAGTACTACAGAGTCTGCCTGGTGAAGGCGATAGCCTGTTGTGAGTGAAACATCGTTTGTCTATGTGTTTTTTACAGGGTATTTATAGCGGTATCAGCGTTCATCAAGCCGGTTCAGTCGTTATGCGTCATTTCCTGCGAAAATTAAGAGTCTGGTTTCCGCCACCACTCATCTTAGTACTTTTCCTCGCAGCGGATGCGATGACGGCGAGTCCACGTTTCATATTCGGTGCGGTGAATATCGTGATCAGCGCATTACTGACCAGCGTCAGTCTGTGGGTGATACTGCATACCGCGTGGCAAATGCTAATGAAACGCACGACGCTGAATCCGCTTCATGCAGATAAATCGACCACGCTTGTTACCGGTGGATGTTACGCCTGGAGCCGCAACCCTATTTACCTTGGAATGAGCGGACTCCAGTTGGCCTTCGCTTTCTGCGTCGGCAGCCTCGCCGGGATACTGGCTGTACCATTATTTATGCTGGTGATAGCCAGATTGCATATCGATTTTGAAGAAGAACAGTTGCGAAAACATTTCGGGCCGGAATGGGAACGATATGAGCAACGGGTTCGTCGTTGGCTATAGTCATAACCAACCGTGTACAAGCGTTCTTGTGTTGACACGATTCGTGCGTAATTGAAAGCGGATGATGCAAAAATAGGCGTTTGATTCACAAGGCCATTGACGCATCGCCCGGTTAGTTTTAACCTTCTACCCCGTGTTCACATTCGTGGACATGTCCTTTTCAGGGCCGATATAGCTCAGTTGGTAGAGCAGCGCATTCGTAATGCGAAGGTCGTAGGTTCGACTCCTATTATCGGCACCATTTCAAGTCATTACATCCTCCGACCTTTAAGAAAACGACGTTTCTCCTCTCACGCCGCACTCATGCTTTTTCGACTCGGGGTAAAGATTTGAACTGCTTTTGGGTTCTGAGCCTGTCGAGTTCACGCCGATAACAGAATTACCGGATAAAGATTCCTTCAGGCTACGTTCGCGTAATAGATAAACGCGAGCTTGTTGCCGTCCGGATCGCGTACGTAGGCGCTGTAAAATCCCTGACCATACTGCGGCCTATGACCCGGCGCGCCTTCATCTGTGCCGCCCAGGCTGAGCGCGAGGGTGTGCAACTGCTCAATATGTTCGACGGAACGCGCATTCAGCGCCACCATCGTGCCATTACCAACGCTGGCAGGTTGTCGATCAAAGGGGCTGCCGATGCACAGCCCAACGGTGTGGTTGCTGTTGAATGTTCCCCACGACGCCCCTTCTTCATTACGCCCGGCCTGCGGTTGCCCAAGCAGTTCCATTAGCGGATCGTAAAACTGAATGGCGCGCGGGAGATTGTTGGTACCTAACATAATGTAAGAAAACATACTTTCCCTCATATTCATGATGCCAGGAGTCTCAGTGGCTTTCCCGTCGTGGTGGCGTAGATGGGGTAACCTGTTGGCATGTTCAGAATGATTCGCGTAACAGCCAGGGACTGTCGACCAGAACTTTCTCCCGGTGACTGTCGCCGTTGATAATGTGCAACGTACTTAAACGCCCAATCTCATAATGCGGTAACTGGACTGTGGAAAGCGGGGGTAAGAACAAATTTCCGATCCCAACGAGATTATCATACCCAAGAACAGCAATGTCCTGTGGGATGCGAATCCCCTGTGTTAACAGCGTTTGATATACCATAAATGCGATACGGTCATTGCCACAAATTACCGAATCAAATTGCGGCATCCCCCGATCAATATATCTCAGCAAAATGTCCGGAATATCACGATAGTGTTCATCTCCATATTGCATATAGCAGTGTTCGAGCGCGTCAGGATTAATATTGGCTTCACGGCAGGCGCGATCGAGCCCCTGACGGCGGCGTCGCGTCGCCAGATGGTTGACAGGTAAATGCAGGCAAAGAGGGCGACGGTATCCCGCTGCTAATAGCGCCTGCACTGCCGTATATTGCCCTTGTTCATCATTGGGAATATAGCTGGCAACTGCTTCTCCCTTGTTCTCGCAGTTGGCCAGAACGCAAGGGTGCTTCAGTAGCCTGGAAGGGACGTTCACCTCACGCAATCCCATCGTGGTGAAAATGATCCCTCCGGGTCGGTGTGCGAGCAGCAGATCGACAATATCGTCAGGATTATCATCGGCAAACATGTTAACCACGAAGCTATTCCAGCCGTAGGCGCGCGCGGTTTCCTCGATAGACAACGTAATGTCGACTGAAAAAGGGGTTGTGACAGTATCCAACGCGAGCACGCCAATCGTTTTATTTCTGGAACCGACACGACGAACCTGCCGGGCAGAGAGGTCCGGCACGTAATTTAGCTGTAAAATAGCCTCCTGTACCCGGGACAGGGTTTCAGGCTTCACACGTTTCGGATCGTTCAGCACCCGAGACACGGTCATTAGTGATACATTGGCCAGTCTGGCCACATCTTTTAAAGATGCCATAGTCTTCCATTAAAGAAACTAACTACCCAATCCAGATATTGTACGCAATCCATCTATTAACGGGTTGTGAACAAAGACAAATATTTATTCCAGACATCGAATCCCAATGAATGGCAAGCGACGATAAAAAATGTGATCTTGATCCGAGCATGAAAATGTTAACGTTAACTTTTGTGATTAACATCGATTATCGCATCAAAATCAAGTGTACAGGCAAAATGTTAACGTTACCATCTCGGTATGTCATTTCCCTGAGATTACGTAGATGAATAAAAGATCTTCTCGCAGCTATCTGCTGCTCAGCGCGCTGCTGTTCTTTTTCTTTGTGACCTGGTCCTCATCAAGTTCACTTCTCTCTATTTGGCTGCATCAGGAAGTGGGACTAAAGGCGTCGGAAACCGGAATTATCTTTTCCGTGCTATCCGTCTCCGCGCTGTTTGCTCAGGTTTGTTATGGCTTTATTCAGGACCGTCTTGGCTTGCGTAAACATCTGTTATGGTGCATCACAGCGCTTTTGATCCTCTCCGGACCCGCTTATTTGTTATTTAGCTATTTGCTGAGTATTAATATTTTGCTGGGAAGTGTGTTCGGCGGTTTGTTTATCGGTCTGACATTTAACGGCGGTATCGGCGTTCTGGAGTCCTACACCGAACGCGTTGCGCGTCAGAGTACCTTTGAGTTTGGTCGGGCACGTATGTGGGGGTCTCTGGGCTGGGCTGTGGCTACCTTTTTTGCCGGGCTACTGTTTAACATTAACCCTGACCTTAATTTCCTGGTGGCCTCTTGCTCCGGGATTATCTTCTTCTGTCTGTTGGCCCGTTTAAAAGTCGCGGCTCCGGCAAGCATGGAAAAACTCGAAATCGGCGCTAAAAAAGTCTCTCTGGAAGATGCGCTGAATTTGCTTACTCTGCCACGTTTCTGGGCGTTGATATTCTTCGTGGTCGGTACCTGCATTTACGGCGTTTACGATCAGCAATTCCCAGTCTATTTCTCTTCACAGTTCCCGTCATTAAGAGAAGGGAACGAGATGTTTGGCTATTTAAACTCTTTCCAGGTTTTTCTGGAGGCGGCAGGCATGTTTTGTGCGCCCTGGTTGGTTAATCGCATTGGCGCTAAAAATGGTCTGATATTTGCCGGAATGGTGATGGCGATGCGTATGATCGCTTCCGGGCTGGTGGAAGGACCGCTACTTATTTCCATTACTAAATTACTTCACGCTGTCGAACTACCAATATTGTTAGTCGCTATTTTTAAATACAACAGTCTGAATTTTGACAAGCGTTTGTCCTCCACGATTTATCTGGTGGGATTCGCCTGCACCAGTTCCATTATTGGCACCGTATTATCCCCGCTGGCAGGCTTTAGCTATGAGAAATTTGGCTTCGCCCAGTCCTATCTAATCATGGGCATTATGGTGTTCTGCACCACGTTCATTTCAATTTTCCTTTTGCGCTCAAATAAGTCTTCATCTGAGCCATCCTTTCTGCAGCAAAATGCTGTGTAATGTACTGAGAGTAAAGACGATGACATCCTTATTAGAACAAGCCGAACAGACGCTTGAAAAAGCACAATCCAGTATTAATCCGCGATGGTATCCACGGTATCACCTCGCTGCTCGCGCAGGCTGGATGAACGACCCTAACGGCCTGGTTTGGTTTGACGGTTGGTACCACGCGTTTTATCAACATCACCCTTATTCTCCTGAATGGGGGCCAATGCACTGGGGACATGCCCGCAGCAAAGATTTGGTGCACTGGGAGCATCTGCCAGTCGCGCTGGCGCCAGAAGGTCCGGCGGATGTGGATGGCTGTTTCTCCGGCTCCGCCGTGGTGGATGGCGATATGCTGGCGCTGATTTATACCGGACATAAATTTCACGGTTCGCCAGACACAGACGACAATCTCTACCAGGTGCAGTGTCTGGCCACCAGTCGTGACGGTATCCATTTTGAGCGGCATGGGATGGTGATTGATACGCCCCCTGGACTGCATCATTTTCGTGACCCGAAGGTATGGCGTGAAGGGGAATGCTGGTACATGGTGGTCGGTTCCCGTGTAGAGAATACGGGGCAAGTGCGTCTGTATAGTTCATCCGATCTCCGCAAATGGCAAGACGAAGGGATATTCGCTGAGGCTGATGAGGGGAAGGGCTATATGTGGGAATGTCCTGATTTCTTTACTCTGGGAGGGAAGCGGATCCTGATGTTTTCTCCGCAAGGGATCGCGGCGAAAGGTTATCACCATCGCAACCTTTTTCAGAGTGGCTATTTACTCGGGGAATGGCAGCCCGGTCAACAATTCACCCATGACGGACAATTCATTGAGCTTGACCATGGGCACGACTTTTATGCTCCGCAAAGCTTTCTGACCCCGGATAATCGCCGCATTGTTATTGGTTGGTTGGATATGTGGGAATCACCGATGCCCGAACAGCAGGACGGTTGGGCAGGCATGCTGTCTCTCCCGCGCGAACTGAGCCTTGGTGACGACCATCGGGTGAGGATGAAACCCGCTGACGAAGTCTCTGCGCTGCGTGGCAGCTATTATCCAACGCCTGCTTGTTGCCTGCGGAATCAGAAAGTCCTTATGACGGCTGATGCCGAAGCGGTCGAGGTGCAACTGCTATGGGATCTAAACGCCTCTACAGCGGAACAGTTTGGTATGTCATTAGGGGATGGGCTGAGAATTTACGTCGATAATCAGGCCCAACGTCTGATAGTGGAGCGTCGTTATCCAGAATATTCGCTGGAAGGAACTCGCAGTATTTCGTTGCCAGCAGACGGTGTACTGTCATTACGCATTTTTATCGACCGCTCATCAGTAGAGGTTTTTGTGAATGAGGGTGAGGCATGCTTAAGTAGCCGAATTTATCCTCATCCGGCGCAGCGCGATCTTTCGCTGTTTGCGAATCATGGTGTTGCCTCATTACAGGAAGCCGGATATTGGTCTTTGGAGTAATAATTTAGTCCTGATTCGCCTTACCTCTTACCTAGTGAGCTTTTATTTCTGCCAGTCTTAGGCTGGCATGTTATTGCCTGGAATAATGAGATAATGAAATGGATGAAATATTAATACCTCACTATCGCGTTACCGCGATAAACATCAAAAAATTTGTTTTAAAACAAAAAATCCTGGCCTGTATGATAACGTCAGTTACGGCATTTCCCGCTATTGCAGAGGATAATACCGAACAACCAGCTACCTATATCGGTAGTTATCAAAGCTATTTTTCTGATGAATATGATACACCACAAGAGAATATTGGCCAGCCAACAAAAGGAGGTGAACAATCGACCAATCGCGTCACTGCTCCTCCTGTTACTACAGGGGCAGAAAATAAACTGGCAACTTCGTCGATGCCGACAGCCTCGCATCGAGAAACTGAAAATAAAACAACTGAGGTGAAAAAGAGTAATACTTTAGATAAGTCTGATGATGTCAGCGTGTTGCGTTTAAGACAGGAAGATCCTCCTGTTCACTGGGACAGTATTGGTCGTAATATGGAGGCTGGTGGCCTGCATGGAAACATCAGCACTCAGATAGAAATTGATGATGTTCGTTGGAGTGATAATAAGAAAAATAGCGGGAAATTTAAACTCGCCACCATTCAGGCTTTTTTAAGACATGATGAGTTACCAAACTGGTACTTTGGCTTCTGGAATGCCCGCGAGGATAGCTATAAAGGACAATTTAGTAATCAGGATTACAAAGGCACAAATACGATCAATGAGTTTTTTGTCGGCCATATTTTTGAAACCTGGCGCGGTAATATCGGTACGGAGGTTATGGTTGGTTCGGAAACAGCAACTAAACGTTGGAAAAACAGGTACAAAATCTGGCAAGACCTGCGACTAACCAACAAATGGAGCCTGGCCGGTTACGCCTATGGCGAATATCAGCCACAGGGCAACGAACCGGGAAATGGCGATCTTGAGCAGTACATTTTTGAAATTGAACCCGCCATTCAATACCGTGTGAATCCCGATCTCGGTCTGTATTTGCGGCCTTATTATTACTATAACCGTCAGGAACGTGAGAGCTGGGGCGACATTGTAGAAGAAGAATGGAAGGTGACGGCTGGACTCTGGCGAAACTGGTATCCTCTGTTAACCTCCCTGTATTTAGGTTTCGGTCAGGACAAAATAGATAACGCCAGCAATGGCAAAGAAGTTTTCTATGACGGTCGTTATAAATTCATTGGTGGCACAATTAGTTATCCAGTTTTTGGTGAAGTTAGATTATATGGTGAGTTCAAAGCACAATTCACGAAAGAAAACGGGCTCTGGACTTCTAGCGGCCATTCGTGGAATCCCTTTACCGTGGTTGGCGTGAATTATAACTTCTGATATTCAGGTGTAACATGAAAAAAATAATATTAGTGGTATCTGCCGCTCTGTTGGCACTTTCGTTTATCAATATGCCAGCCTGGTCGCAGCCTTCTAAAGAAACATTACACAATAAAAGTATTCGCTATATTAATGATTTTTTTCCCCGGGTGGAGGGATCATTTATTGGTGACCCAATGCCTGTCTATAACGATGGTGAATTTGATATTTTTTATCTCAATGATGTGCGCGGCGGTAGCGATTTAGGCGTACATGCTATTCATTTATTATCGAGCACCAATTTATATAACTACCAGAACCATTCTGAAGTGATTCCCTACGTTAACGACGTTGACGATCCTGAACTGCTATTGGGAACCGGCTCGATTATTAAAGTCGGCAATACCTGGCATGCCTGGTATACCGCGCACAATGAAAATGTGTTCCCGGTTGAGTCCATTATGCACGCGACCAGTAAAGATCGCCTTCACTGGGTAAAACACCCGCAGGATACGATTCTGCCAGGTGATAATTATCGCGGTAATGACTTCCGGGATCCTCATGTTGTTTGGGTTGCAGAAAAGAAAGAGTACTGGATGTTAATTACCACGCGTAGCGAGGGGCGCGGTGTCATAGCCCGGTACAGTTCAACCGATTTAAAGAACTGGGAAGACCGTGGTGTATTTTTTGATAATGACACGATTACCAGTAACTCTAACCTGGAATGCCCAACGCTGGTTTTCTTTAACGGACGTTGGTATCTCAGCTTTAGCGACCAATGGCCACTACGCCTGACCCAGTACCGGGTTGCGGATAATCCGGATGGACCGTGGCGAAAGATGGACAATTATGTGGTTGATGGCTCGGGGTTTTACGCAGGAAAACTTGTACTTAAAAACGATCGCCTGTTTGTTTTTGGTTGGATCCCAACCAAAGCAGGAAGCAGTGACAATGGCAATATTGACTGGGCAGGAAATCTGGTTGCTCAGGAGCTCATCGCAGATAAGCAGGGGCAGCTTAGCAGCATCCTTTCACAGGAACTTCAGACGGTCATTAATGATAACCCCGGTCCGGTGACCAGCTTAACAAGCAATAAAATGATAAAAACAGCCACACAGTTTGGTCCATTACAGTCTGTTGTGTATCCACCTCTGCCCAAACGAGGTGAGTTAAGTGCAACTGTAGATATCCCTTCTGCCGGAATGGTGATGAGTTTTGGTCTGACTGACGACAGAGTAAGCGATGCCAAGCTTAACGTTGTGTTCAATAAGAGCAAAGGTAAGGTCTACTTTTTTAATGCGCCACTCGCATCTATTCACCATGCGAATGCGGAATCATGGGTAAATGTTCCTCTGGATGAAAAAATTGAGTTACGTGTGCTGATTCAAAACTCAATTGCTGTTTTTTATATAAATAATAAAGCCGCATTCAGTACCCGCATGTATTCCATGCCGGAGAAACCATGGAGTATCAGTTTGCCACAAAATGATAATTTTCACGCCACTTTGAAAATAAAAGAAATAATATAACGAGATATCACTATGAAAAACTATCATGCCCTGTCTGTTATTTTTGTTCTTCTTTTTCCGGCGCTGGCGAATGCGAGCATGAGCATCATGAAGGATGTATCGGGAAAGGTAATTGCTGTGGATCCGTGGTCATATCTGGATGAAGACGTAATGTGGACCTCAACCCGTTCCTCAAATCCTGCTGGCGGTCGTGTTCATGGTCAACTGAAAATGAAATATGCTATCGAGGATAATAACTGGCGTAACAGCCATTTCCATAACGGAAATGATTCACTGACATTTGTACAAGGGGTGATGCGTCATGATGCGTTACCCGGTTGGTATTTGGCATTTTCTGAGGGCCGAACTACCAACTATAACGGGACATGGGAGGATCAAACATACCTCAGCCAAAATCAGTGGACTCAGTTGATTGTTGGCCATGAATATTTCTACAAGCGTCTACGTTATGGTTGGGACGTGATGGGCGGAAGTTCATCACTTGATGACCGTTGGCAGGGGCGCGTCAAGTTCTTTACCGATTTGCGTGTTACGGACAACTTCTCGTTCTTTAACTATCTGTATCAGCAGATTGATCATCGCCGTAATGGCGGTTCCCAAAATGACCGGGATAGACGTTCATTTCAGATTGAACCTGGCGTTCAATACATTATTAACAATACCACTGGAGTCTGGTTTCGCCAGCAATTCGCTTCTGCCATTTTAGACCGTGCGCAATGGGGGGATATTGATGAAAAAAGTTGGACAACATCACTTGGCGTCTGGCACAACTGGGGGAAATTATCCACGACATTTAGCGGTGGATATGGGCATTATAAGAAAAATAATGCGCGGGATGAAGATGGAGAGGTATTCCAGAATACCCGTAACCGCTTTCTTAAATTATCAGCGAATTATCCATTAACCTCTCGTTTTACGGTGTCCGGGGAAATAACCGGCTCGTTAATAAACCAGAGTGGCAGTTGGGTCACTAATGGTGATGCCATAACCACCGACTATAAGCTGATGCTGGATTATAACTTTTAATCGTCACGTTTAAATAAATGCGTTAATTACCATTGAGGAAATGTCATGAATATCTGGACGCTTGGCGATGCGGTGGTTGATCTTTTGCCGCTTTCAGACATGCAATATCAAGCTTGTGCAGGAGGAGCGCCATTCAATGTGGCAATTGGTACTGCGCGTTTACACAGGCAAAGTGGTTTTATTGGTCGGGTTGGTGATGACGACTTTGGCCACTTTCTAAAAAAGACGCTGTCTGATGCAGGCGTCTCAACTGCAAGCCTTCAGGTGGATAATCAGCACAGAACCAGTACGGTGCTGGTCTCGCTGGGTAACGGTGGCGAACGTGGATTTACATTTTTAACCAATCCCTCCGCGGATCAATTTTTAACGTCCGCCGCGCTTCCAGATTTTAGCGACGATATTTTGCACTTCTGTTCTCTGGCTCTGGTGGCTGAAGGTTGCCGTGATACATTGGCTTCTGCCATCGCTCAGGTTAAACAACGGGGCGGATTACTGAGTTTCGATGTAAATTTACGCGAGCAAATGTGGCCCGATAAGGATGAAATGCTCAAAGTGGTACGCCACTATTCTTTACAGGCTGACATTCTTAAGCTTTCAGAAGAAGAGTGGTACTGGATGACCGGTACACACGATTTTGCCCATGCGCTTGACGGCCTTAAGGCGCTCCCTGCACAACTGAAAGTTGTAACCTACGGAGCGCAGGGCGCGATGGTACTTTGGCAGGATAATGTGATCCATTTCAACGGCTATACCGTCGACAGTATTGATACGACTGGGGCGGGGGATGCTTTTGTCGCCGGTTTGCTGGCCTGGCTGGCAGACAACCGGATGCCGGAGTGTGTTGAACAGCTTCGCCAGGCTATTGCCTGGGCCAGTGGCTGCGGTGCGCTCGCGACAACCCGCAAGGGGGCGCTGACCGCACTGCCGGATATCGAAACGCTGAATGCTTTTATTACGCAATGTCATCTACCGGACTACGAAATAAAAGACCTTTAAGCATGATAACGGCGAGCTAAATAATTTTAGCTCTCTGTGATTTTGTGAATGTCCCCGCATCCTCATCGGATGGCGGGGATTTTTACTTTATTTTTGCAGGAAGATTAAACTGTAATACGCTTCAACCCCGCTATCGCTTTTTCGAGGTAGGCGCGTGGACATCCCATGTTCAGGCGAATAAAACCTTTGCCAGCCGAACCAAAGCTATTTCCCATTGAAGGCGCAATACCGGCAACATCAAGCATAACCCCTTTGAGTTGCTCATCATCCAGTCCAAGCGCTTTGCAATCGATCCACAGCAGATACGTACCCTGGGAAGGAACAACCCGAGCCCACGGGAGATATTCATTAATCTGTTGAATAAACCAGCGTCGATTTTCAGCCAGATAATCGAGCAACTCGTCTAACCAGGGCGCGCCATGTTGCCATGCAGCCGTACTTGCCTCGACGGATAGCGCATTGAACACATCCAGCCCATGCGCATCCAGACGGCGTAAAAAGTGTTCACGCAATGCCGGTGCCGGTATCAGAAAATTAGCAATGCGTAGTGTCGACAAACCAAACGTTTTACTGGCGGAGGTGGCAGAGATAACGCGCGAATGCCAGCGCGCTCCCAGATGCAGAACTGAAGTAAATTTTTCCCCTGGCAGTAATAAATCAGCCCATATTTCATCAGACAGCAACGTAACATTATAGGTCTCACATAAGGTGAGTAGCTGTTCCAGCTCCTGCGCAGACCAACAACGGCCAGTTGGGTTATGCGGATTACATAAAATCATCAACGGTGGGCGTTCAGCCCGGAATAACATTTCCAGGTGCACAAAATCCATTTGATAACCCGTAACCGGATCCTCAGATAATGGGTTTTCCAGGAGCTGCCTGCCGTTCAGAGAGATAATTTTGGCGAATGAGCCGTAGTACGGCCCCTGAACGACCACGCCTTCACCGGGTTGACTCAACATTTGCACCAGTAGAGATAACCCCGGAACGACGCCTTCAATACTGCAGACCCACTCCTGCTTAATTTCCAGTTGATGGCGGGTGGAGAACCATGAGTTTAATGAATCAAAGTAACTTTGTGGGCGTTCGCTGTAACCAAAAATGCCGTGCCCAACGCGGAGTGTTAAAGCCTCCTGAACGGCAGGGGGGCAAGTAAAGTCAAAGTCAGAAACCCACATTGGCAACAGTTCATGTGTATCTTCGCCGAAATATCGCGTCATAAAGTCCCATTTCAGCGAACCGGTATTGTGGCGATCGATAACCTTATTAAAATCCATTGCATGCTCTCCCTATTCTGTTGCCGTAATATTTTTATCTGTTCCTGCCGCCGATGGCGCTTTTGCGATACCGATTCCTGTAAAACCATAAATCAAGGCGAAGAAGATTGCTGCATAGCACTGAATCGCCCATGGCAGTAAATCAAGCGTACTCACGCCTAATGTCGTTGCCATATAGACACCGGCAGCGGTCCACGGTAACAGCGGTTCAATGACGGTGCCTGCGTCTTCAATGGTGCGGGATAGATTTTTGGTATCCAGTCCCATACGACGGTATGCGTCTTTAAATAATTCAGCAGGGACCAGAAGCGCGAGTTTGCCGTCGCTTGTCGCACCGGTCACCAGAAGAGTTGTGCCAATGGTTGCCGCAATTAACTGACCGACACTGTGAATGACTGTCAACAGACGGTTAATAATAATGTTGAGCGCCCCCGTTAACGTTAAAGCACCAGCAAAAGAGAATGCGCAAAATACCAGAAGGATAGTGCTCATCATTGAGAACATTCCGCCACGGTTAAGCAGGCGTGGTACATCCGCAATAATGCCCTCGCTCCCTTGCGGGAACATCGTAATATTAAAGCCATCTATAAAGGCATCTAGTCCCTGCTTGATGCTAAGTCCCTGCATGGCAACGCCCAGAATCAGGGCTAATACGCACGCGCTCAGCATTAAAGGAATGACCGGTTTTTTACGAATCGCCCCCCATAAAACGATTACTGGCGGCAAAATCAGAATGATATTGAAGTGGTACAGCGACTCCAGTGCGTTGACAATATCGGTAACCCGTTGTGGCGTGGCGACCTCGCCCAGCATATTGCTGTGGCCCGCAATAAGATAAACGACGGCTGCAAGCAGAAAGCTGGGAATGGTGGTCCACAATAAGTGTTGAATATGCTCGAAAAGGGTAGTGTCTGCGACAATGGCCGCAAAGTTAGTTGAGTCTGACAACGGCGATATCTTGTCGCCGAAGTAAGCACCAGAAACAACGGCTCCCGCAGCCGCTGCCATCGAGACATCCAGTCCGGCGGCAACGCCCATCAATGCTACGCCAACCGTTCCGGCGGAACCCCAGGAGGTTCCGGTACACACCGATACGACGCTGGTCAAAAAGAACGCGGCGATGAGAATGTATTCGGGGCTGATGAGTTTCAGTCCCCAGTACACCATATAAGGGATGGTGCCGCTAAACATCCATGTTCCAATCAGGCCGCCAACGCAGATAAGAATCATAATAACCGGCATTGCTTTGGCGAGTTTATCGACCACCGAATTAATGATGTCTTCCCAGCAATACCCTTGCCACCAGGCCATACCCGCGGCGACTGCAGCAGAACATAGCAACAAAGGCTCAATACGTAGCCCCATGATGCCGTAGCCAATAATTAACAGCAGTAGCATGGCTAAAATAGGGATCACTGCCAGTCCAAATGAGAGTGTTTTTTTCTGATTTTGAGAGGCATTCATTCATGAATCTCCAGTCTGTAAGGTCGCTCAAGAGTAGAGAACACCCTTTTGTCTGACTGTGATCGTTCATTGGCCCTCATGTAAGCGATTACATGAGAGCGTTAAACTTGAAGTCGATCACAATTCAGAGGCTTGACGATTTACGCATTGATTACGGGGGGAAGAACAGAATCGCGGATCACCAGATCCGCAGTAAAGCTATTCACACTGGGACGCTGGGGGGCGCCCTTAAAAAGCTGTATCGCCAGCTGCGAAGCACAGCGCGCCATCCGTTCAACGGGGTAATGCATTGTTGTCAGCGCGGGATAGAGATAGCGCGCCATCACCACATCATCGAACCCAACAATTGAAAGCTGCTGTGGAAGTGTAATTCCTTGTTGATGAAGGATGCGCATAATCCCGGCGGCCATCACATCATTAAACGTCACCGCTGCAGTGAAAGGCATGCCGCAATTTAGCAACTGATGCGCTGCGCGTTCGCCCCCCTCTTCATTGAAGGGGACGCTAATAACCCAGTTTTTGTCTGGCGTAATGCCATATTCGGCCAGCGCCAGCTGATAGCCTTCCAGCCGCTCACGACGATCAATAATCGGTAAATCACTTGTCACGCAGGCAATACAACGGTGTCCTTGTTCCAGTAGATGTAGCGTGGCTGTTTTGGCTGCTTGACTATTTTCCAGCCATACGCAGCGATTGGCCATCCCGGCAATATAGCGATTCACGACGACCATGGCCGGGAAATGAGCGGCATATCGCAACAGTTCTTTTTCGGAGAGCCTACTGGCATGGACCACAATAGCTTCACAGCCCTGGTTGATCAGGAAATCGAGCCCTGATTTTTCCATTCCTTCATCGTGGCCACCGCTGCATACCATCAGCCGAAATTGCTGCTGGCGTGATACTTCTTCCACGCCTCGGGCAAGCCTGGCAAAAAAAGGATCGGCAAGATTGCCGGTCAATAACCCGAGCATGTCCCCGCTGCGTTTCGCTAATGCAATAGCGGCGGCATTGCGATGATAGTTCAGCTCGCGCATGGCTTTTTCAACACGCTCACGCGTCACGGGTTCAACCCATGCAGTTTGATTAATAACGCGTGAAACGGTTGCGGTTGATACTCTTGCTAACTCTGCAACATCCTTTATCGTTGCCATACCGGCTCTTTACCTTTTTGATGCTTGAGAATTTGCTTATTACTGGATTTTATTTGGAAAATTAACTATTGGCTTTTATTTATCATGAGTTCATCTGATGTCTAGATTTGCATCAGTGCCAGTTTAACGGCAAGCCCGGCAAACGCAACAGCAAAGAAACGCAATACCCAACGTTGCACTGCAGCATTAGCAACCACATGCTGGCGTATGCTGGCTGCACTAATTCCATATACGGTAAATACAAAGAAAGTCATAACCATAAATATCAGGCTCATCTCCAGCATCTGAGAAACAGGTGAGATCTCACCTTTAATAACGAACTGTGGTAAGAATGCCAGGAAAAACATGGAGAGTTTGGGGTTGAGTAGATTGATAAGTATCGCCGAGGTTATAACTTGCCTTAAACTCTGTTTTTTAGTTTTACTGGCCATATTCAGATTTTTATTTTCATTAAGCGTTTTCCATGCCATATAAAGCAGATATGCTACTCCCAGATATTTAATTATCTCAAGGGAAATTTCACTGGTATGCAGTATTGCAGCAAGTCCTGTAATAACTGTTAATATGTGCGGAACAATACCCAGTGTGCAACCCAATGCAGCAATTATACTTACGCGTGCACCATCTGAAATGCCCGTGGCGACAGTATAGAGTACGCCAGTCCCTGGAGACGCCACGATAATGAGAGTGGTAAGTAGAAACTCAAGCGTCATAATGAATTTCCCCCACAGACTTGTACTTCGGACTCGATGTAACAGGGCGACTGAGTCTGCGCAGTGAGGTTGGTACGGGAAATAATGCCATCTGCATGAATTATTCCAGTGTAGAGTCGTTCAACATGATTACGAATGATGGGAGGGTAGAATAGTGACATTGGCAAATCTCTCTTCCGGAATGTTTCCAGCAGCATGCCGAGTGTCACGATTGGTGTATTGAACAAAATTGCAGCTTACTTTATCGCTGCAGCATAGGCGCCGGGCGTTATGCCATAAGTACGAACAAAAAGTCTCGTCATATGACTTTGATCTGCAAAACCGGCGGTATAGGACGCATCAGTTAGAGACATTCCTCCAGCGATGAGCTGCCTCGCTTTTTGCAGTCTCCGCTGTATAAGATAAGCATGTGGAGTAAGCCCTGTGACTGTAGAAAAAACACGTAGTAGCTGAAACTGACTCACGCCTCCCAGAGCTGAAAGCTCATGGAGTGATAACGGTAATGAGGGGTCATCATCAATACGCTCCTTTGCCAGAGTAATTGACTTTGGCACACCCTTTTTCTCAATACGCGGGCTTGCGAGTAAGCCTGCCAGTAAAAAGAGCAGGGTTTCTTCCTGTTCAATTTCGCTGTGCCCACCGCGGGAATCCGTCAGAATTCGAAAGAGTGTCGAGAAATGGACTGCAGGCTCACGATTGCGAAATACTGGGCTGGATAGCTCAACGCAGCCAGAGCGACTTTCTGTCAGAATTTGCATGGCGCCGGACAAAACGGTGGGGTCGAAATAGAGCATGCGCCACGACCTGCTTTCTGTTCCCAAAGGTGAGCCATCATGGACTTCACCAGGATTAACGGTGATCACATTTCCCACTACAGCTTCAACCCTACCGCGCCCGCTCATCGAAACCTGAGCTCCGCGATCGATTAAGCCAATACCGAACTGATCATGAGTATGACGCCCAAACCGGAAGGACGTATCGGCAGATACCGCATGGATACCTGCCATCCCACATCGAAGGGTTGCGAAACGTTCTTTCTTCATCGAATTAAGATCGGGGTAATGAGTTATCAGTACATCCTCTGAGTATATCTACTCAGAGGCTAATCTTTGATTTTTTTTAAAACTGAATGATTAACGTCTGTTCGAAGTGTTATTTCGCTCACATACGATATTCAATCATCCCGCTCTTTTTGGCCACCCAGTCATACAGTCGTTGTCCACGCAGATTGGTTTCATGCGTGTGCCAGTATAATCTTGACGCGTGGTTTTTTTGGGCTTGTTGTTGTACATACTCGATAAGCTGTTTACCGATATGTTGACCGCGTACATCTTCGCTAACAAATAGATCTTCGAGATAGCAATAATTTGATTCTGCCCAGGTCGAACGGTGAAAGAGATAATGCACCAGTCCCACTATTTTTCCATCATATTTGGCAACTGCACAATAAACAGGTTCGCCAGGCGTCAGAAAACGCTCCCACGTTAATTTTGTTACTTCATCTGAAATTTTAGTGCGATAAAATGTCTGGTAGTTTTTCCATAAAGGAAGCCAGCTGGCGTAATCTTTTTGTTCTGCACTTTCAATAGCAACGTCATTCATGTTAATCATATATATCCTGATATTTTATACGAATAGTGTGTTAGTATGATGATACTAAGAATTTTATAAATTCTCGTAAAGAGACACTTTCGATATATTGATAGGATCCACTTTTAGTATAAAGGTTAATACAATGAAGAAAAACAATGCGCCTTTATTTCAAGGATTTGTATTAGGAAAAGGTGCGGTTAAGGAGCAGGTCTACCACATCCTCCGCGATCACATCCTCGAAGGGCGATTGCCGCCAGGAACAAAAATGCCGTCAACCCGGGCGTTGTCCGAGATGATGTCAATTTCACGAAATTCAGTGATTGCCGGTTATGACCGGTTATTAGATGAAGGGTATATTCTGACCCGGAAAGGGTCTGGAACCTATGTTGCGCATCATATTCCGGATCGAAGTATCAGCAATTGCTATCCAATAATGGCGCCGGAGAAAGTCGTCACGCCTGATGAACAGCTAAACAGCCAAAATAATCCTGTGCGCGATTTATGGTCGAATGAGTATGAAGGGCGCGGCATGAATCGTCTATTTGCGGTTGGCGTTGGCTGTACGGATCTCTTCCCGCACGCACTATGGGGCAAATTACTGCAACGGGTCTGGAGACAATCCCGGCACCAATTGGGGGCCCACACTCACCCTGGTGGATACTTTCCTTTGAGAAAAGCGGTTTGTCGCTACATTAAAACAACGCGTGGAGTGAACTGTAACGAAGATCAGATAATCATCGTAAATGGTATTCAACAGGCATTGAACATTACCGCACGAGCGTTGCTGTCGCCAGGAAGTGACGTTTGGCTGGACGAGCCGGGTTACAAAGGTGCCCGCGGAGCCTTCTTGTCTGTTGGCGCGATGGTAAGGCCGGTACCGGTAGACAGCGAAGGAATGAACGTCCACTATGGTATTGAGCATTTCCCTGACGCTAAGCTGGCCTATGTTGTCCCGTCGGATCAATATCCATTAAGTGGAACGTTGAGTTTATGCCGGCGTTTTGAGCTGCTGGAATGGGCGAAGTCGAATCAGGCATGGATATTTGAAGATGACTATAATAGCGAGTTCCGCTATGCCGACCGTTCTTTACAGGCATTGCAGGGATTAGATCACAATCATCGTGTTATTTATGCTGGTACATTTTCGAAAATGATGTATCCAGAATTTCGTTTAGGTTTTTTAGTTGTCCCGCCCGGTTTACAAGAACAGATTATGGTGACGAAATATTTTACAGATCTCGGTACCAGTTATCTTGAGCAGGCCGTGATGGCGAATTTTATTGAGGATGGGCACTATGCCAGTCATGTACGCCGAGTTCGCAAAGCGTGTTATGAAAGAAGAGCTGCGCTGGTCAATGCTATTCAAGAATACCTTGCTGATAAAATGATTGTTCAGCCTTCTGACTCTGGCGTTCATATTGTGTGCTGGCTACAAAACGGATTGACCGGAAATGAAGTCGAGGAAAAAGCCAGGGTACTTGGGATGGGAATATTATCACTGGGCCGTTATTACCAGGGAGATATCACCCGACAGGGGATTTTGATTGGTTTTGCAAATCATCCTGCTGAGGCAATTGTTGATGGGATACGCCGTCTGGCTCAGGTTATTTAAAGAATATTTTATTCAGCTCTTATCATTAATGCTGCAATACGCTTGTTTGGTTCCGTCTAAGATATTATGCCTTTTTTGTACAATGAAATGCTGTGGATCCGTAAAAAACACGCATTGTGGTTCTTTTGGTCTGGTTAGTTTGATCATACTCTGCGCGGGTTTAGTCCTGTTTTGTCAGAGGTACGGATATGTCGGGCATCTTTAATCAATTCCATCAACCCGTAGGTATGTCTTTGTCGGACTGGAAAGGCGCACCCTTTCCACAGGCTCAGCAAATTACAGGTCGCTATTGTAAGCTTGAACGTATTAATGCCGAACGCCATGCCAAAGAGTTGTATGAAGCGTACTGCGAAGCGAGTGATTTTCGTGACTGGACATATCTGGCGGCAGGGCCTTTTGAAACTTTTGACTCCTTCCTGAACTATGTAAAAAACATGGAAGAACAGACAGATCCGATGCATTTTGCCGTGATTGATTTAGTCACTATGCAACCTGTTGGTACGTTTGCTCTTATGCGTATCGATCCCTCAAATGGTGTGATTGAGGTGGGGCATATTTCTTACTCCGTACGCATGAAACGCACACGAATCTCAACGGAAGTCATCTCATTGCTTTTAAAGTACGTTTTTGCGGATCTGGGCTATCGCCGTTTTGAATGGAAATGCGATGCGCTTAATGCGCCTTCCCGTGGGGCGGCGGAGCGCTTTGGCTTCAGTTTTGAAGGCATATTTCGTCAGGCTGTCGTCACGCGGGGGCGGAATCGAGATACTGCATGGTACTCAATCATTGACGGTGAGTACCCGACACTCCGACCGGCCTACGATATGTGGCTCGATGAGCATAATTTTGACAACCAGGGACGGCAGATTCAGCGTCTTGGCGAGCTGATGGAAAGGGGATAAAAAAGCTCCCCGAGTAAACCAAGGAGCCAGAAAGCGTAGCGCACGCGCAGTATTATTTCTGCCGCGACTCAAGCCAGACCAGCGCCAGCGTAGAGAGCGCACACATCAGCAGAATGCTGACAAACCAAAACAGATACCACATCTTATAGTCCTCCCGGGTAAATTTCGTGGTTGTGGCGGCGGATCGTTTCTAGGTTGATTCGCCCCAGCATCTTGTAATAACTCCAGGCGGTATAAAGCAGCACTATCGGTAGAAAAATCAGCACAATAACCAGCATGATACTGAGCGTCATCTGGCTGGAGGTACTGTCCCATACCGTCAGGCTGGAGAGGGGTTGCACGCTTGAAGGCATCACAAACGGAAACAGGGTGATTCCGGCGGTGAAGATCACGCAGGCCTGGGTCAGGGAAGCGCACAAAAATCCCCATACGGCCCGACGTTGCCCGCAGGCATAGATCGCGAGCATTGGGAAAATCATGCCAGCTAGCGGAATAATCAACAGCAGTGGTGACTGATAAAAGTGCGTCATCCACGCGCCTGGTGAGGTTGTTACCGCTTTTAATAGCGGGTTGGAAGGACCATTAGGATCCTGGTTAAGCAGCACAAAGCCATCAATTCCTGTCCACAACCAGTAACCGGCTAACAGGAAGCAGAGTACTACCAGCATTGCGCTGCGGCGGGTAGCGGACAGCGCGCGTTGGCGAACGATGCCCTCGGTTGTTAACTGGAGCCAAACGCTCCCCTGCAGAATAACCAGCATCAGGCTTAATGCGCCGCACAACAGGGCAAAGGGAGAGAGTAACTGCCAGAAGGTGCCCAGGTATTGCACGTGAAGCTGTGGTATGAAGATAAAAGGCACACCCAAAAACAGGTTGCCGAACGCAATGCCGAAAATAACAGGCGGAACCAAACTGCCGATAACCAACCCGGTGTCCCATATTCTGCGCCAGTGCGCGTTGGCTATTTTACCGCGATAGTCAAAAGCTAACGGGCGAAAGAAAAGGGCGCATAGCACCAGAATCATCGCCACATAAAACCCCGAAAATGCGGTGGCATAGACCCGCGGCCAGGCGGCGAATAATGCGCCGCCCGCCAGAATGAGCCACACCTGATTACCTTCCCAGTGCGCCCCGACGCTATTGATTAACACCCGACGTTCATCATCGTTGCGCGCGATTAACGGCAACAGGCAGCCGACCCCCATATCAAATCCGTCAGTGACCATAAAGGCCACCAGAATGATGCCAATTAGCAGCCACCAAATGAGCCGCAGCGTTGCATAATCCAACATGATTATCTCCTTTATCCCTGTTGTTGTGCTGGGTGTTGACGTTGCATCGCATCGGGACCAAGACGCGCGTATTTTTGCATCAGGTAGACTTCGGCAATTAAAAACAGGGTGTAAAGCGTGAGGATTAGCCCCATTGAGAAGGCCAGTTGGCCCACGCTCAGCGCGGAGTGGGCGTACCATGTCGGCAAAATATCTTGAATCGCCCATGGCTGACGGCCAAACTCCGTCATAAACCAGCCCGCTTCGATGGCAATCCACGGTAGCGGCAGGCTCCACAGCGTCATACGCAATACCCAGCGATGCTGGTCGATACGCCAGCGTAAGGTCTGTATCAGCGCAATCGCCATCACCAGCAGCAGCAGAGAACCGCATGCAATCATGACGCGAAAACTCCAGAACACGGGGGCCACCTGCGGGATAGCGCCGCGTTGTGCGGCCTGATATTGCGCGGGCGTAACGTGGTTCATATCAGGCGCGTAGTTTGCCAACAGGATGCCGTAACCCAGATCATTTTCTACGGCGTGGAAAGCCTTCAACACCTGAGGCGTGCGGTTACCGTTGGCGATTTCCTGCAACAATAACCACGCTTCCCGGCCTCGTTGCAGGCGGGGAAGTGCGTCCGCCATCAGATTTTTTAGTCCCGGAACCGGGGTATCCAACGAGTGGGTTGCCAGGATGCCCAGCAGGGCCGGTATCTTCACAGAAAAGGCGTTACGCTCTTGTTCCTGCTGCGGCCAGGCTATCACATGAAAGGGCGCAGGCGCCGGTTCGGTTTGCCATTCGCCCTCCATTGCCGCCAGTTTTACCGGCTGGAGCTGGGCGACCTCATAGGCTGAACTGTCACCCAGTTGCAGGGTGCCGAGGATAGCCAGCGTGCCGAAAACGGAACCCACCGCGAAGGAGCGCAGGGCAAACTCGCGATTGCGACCACGCAGCAGATACCAGGCGCTGATGGACATCACAAACATGGCGCCCGTGACATAACCGGACATCACGGTATGGACAAATTTCACCTGGCTGACAGGGTTAAAGACCAGTTCGCTAAAACTGCTCATCTCCATACGCAGGGTATCGATATTAAAGTGAGCACCGGTCGGGTATTGCATCCAGCCGTTAGCATTGAGGATCCACAGCGCCGAGATATTGGATCCAAACGCGACCAGCCAGGTCACCAGTAAGTGCTGGTACTTGTTTAAACGCTGCCAGCCGAAGAAGAACAGCCCGACGAAGGTGGATTCAAGAAAGAAAGCCATCAGGGCTTCCATCGCCAGCGGGGCGCCGAAAATATCGCCCACATAGTTGGAATAGAGCGACCAGTTAGTGCCGAACTGAAACTCCATGGTCAGGCCGGTAGCCACGCCGAGCGCAAAGTTAATACCGAATAATTTTCCCCAGAAACGCGTCATGTCGCGGTAGATGGTTTTGCCGGTCACCACGAACAGGGTTTCCATGATGGCCAGCAAAAATATCAGCCCCAGCGTCAGGGGAACAAACAGAAAATGGTACAGCGCGGTCAGCGCAAACTGCCAGCGCGATAAGTCAATGACGTCCCACATGCGAACTCCATCAGGCATTAGAGAGTGAATAGATAAAGAAGAAAACGTTAGACCCGCAGCAGAAAAGTACGCGGGTCTTAAAGAGGGAGTCAGGCAGGCGGGCCGGATGCCAGCCAGGCGCAGACTTCATCCAGGCGCTCGAGCGAGTCGAGCAGATCTTCCGGCGCAGCCAGTACCAGTTCCGGTAATGGGCAGATCTCATAACTCTCTAGCAAAAGCCCTTTCAGGGTATCCAGACAGCGCACATGCCAGACATGGCGCAGCGCCGTGGCGTCGATTTGGCTCTCGCCGTAGCCGATGGTGCGGATCTGAATGTGCCCTTCGCCGCACAGATTGGCGAGGAATCGGCGATCCGCATCGCTAACAGGCAGTTGGGTGAGGTTAATGCTATGGGGAAGCGTGGCCGGATCGCGCACGTGCGCCAGCAGTTCCTGGGCCAGCGTCAGGCCATTCATCAACCCATTTATAGGCGGAGGCAGCAGGCTATCGTCCGGCAGCGTATTGATTGTTGCCGCCTGCCACAGCGCCCGTGGCGCGCTACCTGCTTCCAGATGTTCCTGCCATTGCCCCTTGTCATTCTGACAACGCACCCGCCAGATACCGCAGAAAATCGACTCCTGAATCTCGCTCGCCCTGCCGTCAGCATGCTGAATGCGCACGGAAACTTCGCCTTCGCCGAGTAGCGTATTTAAAAACGTGAGATCGTCTGCATTGAGCGTGGATAAATCCCATCCCAGCACATCCTGTTTGGCGGGAATTCTCTGGGTGAGCTGGTGGCGCACATCGGCTAACAATGCCATCACCGCCGGGCTGTGCGGACAGTTTTCCAGTGTTGCCATGCTGGGGTCGCTGTTGACCTGGCAGGTGAGGGGCAAGGGGTTCATGCTGAAGCTGTCATCACCCGGCTGCGTTCCTGGCCCCAGCAGATGAAAAAAGGAATCGCTCATCATGCAGACTCCGGCGGTATACGTTCTTCAACGAGGGGACGCATCAGGTTGAGCAAGTCGGCCCAGGGGTGGATGCCGCTGAGAATGCCGCGCAGCTCACCTTGGGTAAACACCAGGGTAGCCGGAAAACGGAACACGCCAAAGCGATCGCCGATCTCCTCGCTGTGTTCAAGATCCGCCATAGCGATGTGCCAGTCAAACTGGGGAAACTCGCGGAGCAACTCGGCAATCATGACCGGGTTATCGCTGACTTCAGGTGTACGGCGGGGATCGCTGCTGAGCAGGACCACGCCATCACGCACGCGGGTTACCCAGCCATCCAGTTCAGACGCGCTCAGCGGTTGCCAGCCACGCGCCAGCATACGTTGCCATAACGCAGAAAATGGGGTGTCATTTAACATATTGTTTATTCCTCCAGCGTTACGCGATACTGGCGAATACGCACGCCTTCATAGTTTTCCATCGACAGGCAGTCATAGTTCAGGCAACGCGTTTCATCGCTTATCTGTGGCGTAATGCCCCACGCGGCCAGTTGCGTAAGCGCGGCCTGTTCTGCCGCCGGGAGCTGAGCGCGCGCGATGTCGGTCAGGCTGCCGCCATAGTCGTCCAGCTGTACCGGCTGTAGTCCCACCAGAGCGATGTGCGCGGGGAGATGGCCGCGAATATCCGCCAGAGCCAGCACTTCAGAGAAGCTGTTCTGATGCAGACTCATTTTTTTGGCGCTGAGGTAACTCGGGACTTTGTCTCCGGCGTAAGTTTGCAGGGTGCCCGGCGCGAGTCCGTAGTCGATGGCGTCCAGCAGCAGCAAATGGCTGGCCTGTTCAACGTAGCCCAGCAGATTCAGCCCCTGGGTGCCGCCATCGACAATCTCTACCCATTCTGGCCAGTGATAGTGGGCGTACAGGCGCTCCGCGAGGCGAATGCCAAACCCTTCGTCTGCCCACAGCAGGTTGCCTAAGCCCATCACGATGACGTGAGGTTCGCTCATGACGCCTCCTTGTTGCGCTGACGTTTGGCAAATTTGTGGCTACGATAGCCGTTGACCATGGTCGAGATGACGGTATCGTCGGACATGATGTCCTCGCGGATAGCCATGTACACATGACCTATGATGAAGGCGGCGATGAACCACATTCCTAGCCGGTGCCAGCTGTGAATATCGAGAGAGTTGCCGCCGGTCCAGTAGAAAAACTCCGTCACATAGCGGAAGGGAGTGAAAATGGCGTACTGGCTATGCTCGCTGTATAAGGCAAAACCGGTCAGGATCATAAAAACGGAGAGCAGGAAATAGCCAAACATCGCTGCCTGCGCAACGGGGTTATGTCCGATATCCTCTCCTGGTTTCTTTTCCAGAAACAGATACCAGCGCACCACCGAAAACGCCCCCTGCCACCACCTGCGACGCCAGACCGGCACAATAAACAACTCGCGTGAATAACGGTTACCGACAAAGGCCCAGTAAATGCGCATCAGCAGGATCACCGTGAACACCATGGCGGCGGCGAAATGCGCCAGCCGGATGTCGCCCATATAGAACAGATAGGTGGCCTCGCCGCTGACCGATGGCAGCGGTCGGCCAATAAAGTATCCGGTCACCATCAAAACCAACATGCAGCCTACAGTCAGCCAGTGCCACAAGCGAACAGGCGCTTCAAACACATAGTGGCTGACGGCGGTATCACGCGCCTCCCCGACGCGTGGGGATATCTTTCCAGTCATCGTTCCTTTTCCTCAACGCTTAGCGAATCTGGACTGCGATCAGTTCGCTGCCGTCGTCGCCAAGCACGTGGGTTGAACAGGCCAGGCAGGGGTCGAAGCTGTGCAAGGTGCGCAGGATCTCCAGTGGTTGATCCGGTATCGCCATTTGGGTACCCATCAGCGCCGCCTCGTAAGCGCCAATTTGTCCTTTTGGATCGCGCGGGCTGGCGTTCCAGGTGGTTGGCACTACGCACTGATACAGATCGATTTTCTGGTCGCGAATCGATGCCCAGTGGCCTAATGCTCCGCGCGGCGCCTCGGTAAAACCGATCCCGCGGCAGTGCTGCGGCCAGCTTGCTGGCTCCCATTTTTCGGTATTCGCCGTCGCCAGGTTGCCGTTTTTCAGGTTGGTCATCAGCTTGTCGAAGAAGTATTGCAGCTTGCTCACGGCCCACTGCGCTTCGTGCGCCCGGCACAGAATACGGCCCAGCGTCGACTGCATGCCCGACAGCGGCAGCTTGAGGGCCGACATCATGCGATCCACGGATTCAATCGTCGCGGCATCCCCTTTGTGATAGGCAATCAGCGTGCGCGCCAACGGCCCAACCTCCATGGCGTGTCCCCGCCAGCGCGGGGCTTTGATCCACGAGTAACGTTCCTGCTCGTTGAGCTGCTGGATATTAATATCGCTGCCTTTCACATCGCCGGGGTTATACCAGGGTTCGGTAATGCCTTCGAAGGGGTGGCGGCCCAACTGATCATCCGGGTAACGGTACCAGGCGTGATCGACAAACTCCTGAATTTGCTGCTGATCGGCGAGGTCCACAGGCAATACGTTGTTAAAATCACCGTTAATCACCGCGCCGCCTGGCATCAACAGGCTTTTGTCGCTGAAGTCATTGGCGATGTCCGGGAACGCGCCGTAGCTCAAAACGCATTTATCAGAAAGCCCGGTACCAATCTGGCTCCAGGGTTTATTGAACTGGCCAATAGCCAGCGCGTCAGGCACCATGACGTTGTTAATAAAGTCAGCGGTGCGGGTGATGATCGACTGCACCAGGTTCAGGCGTTCCATATCGACCGCGCCTACTGCGCCACTCTGATCGATATTGATAGCGCACGGCATACCCCCGACAATCCAGTTAGGATGGGGGTTTTTACCGCCAAACACCGTATGGATTTTGATAATCTCGCGTTGAAAGTCGAGCGCTTCCAAATAGTGGGCAAAGCCCATCAGATTAGCCTCTGGCGATAGCTTGTACTGCGGATGGCCCCAATAACCGTTGCGGAAAATCCCCAACTGACCGCCTTCGACAAATTTCTTCAGCCGATTTTGGACGTCAAAGAAGTAGCCTGGTGAGGACATCGGCCAGGCAGAAAGGCTCTGCGCCAGTTGCGATGTGGCGCGCGGATCTGCTTTCAGAGCATTCAACACGTCAATCCAGTCCATTCCGGCTAACTGATAAAAGTGCACCAGATGGTCGTGGCACCACAGCGTGGCCAGCATAATGTTGCGAATGATGTTGGCGTTGTCGGGCACCTTAATGCCAATGGCATCTTCAATGGCGTAGACAGAGGCAAGGGCATGTACGCCGGTGCACACCCCGCAAATCCGTTCGACAAATGCCCAGGCGTCGCGCGGGTCGCGACCCTGAAGAATGATCTCCAGTCCGCGGAACATGGTGCCGCAAGAAACCGCGTTGGTGATGATGTTTTGCTCATCAATGTTCACTTCACAACGCATATGACCTTCAATGCGCGTAATGGGATCCACAACCAGACGGCGACCGGCATTGTTTAAGGTATATCCCTGGGTTTGATACGAATGGCTCATGCCTGTTTATCCTCATTGTCTGACGACTGCTGTCTGGCGTCGGCTAATTGCTGTTTGTGGCGGTTGTGTTGGTTGACGGCGCTGGCGACTGCGTGGACGCCGACGCCGGCAGCCACGACGCCAAGCGCGGTGAGGCCGACGGTATCGGCGGTTGAATGTGTCCCGATCTGTGGAATATCGACCACGCGGCTATAGAACGAACCGCGATCCCAGAAGCCGTTTTCCGAACATCCCAGACAACCGTGGCCGGACTGGATGGGGAAGGAAACGCCGCCATTCCAGCGGGTGGTGGAGCAGGCGTTGTAGGTGGTTGGCCCTTTACAGCCCATTTTGTACAGGCAATAGCCTTTGCGGGCGGCGTCATCGTCCCAGCTTTCCACGAACTCCCCGGCGTCAAAGTGGGCGCGGCGGTAGCATTTGTCGTGAATACGCTGGCCGTAGAACATCAGTGGACGCCCCAGACGGTCGAGTTCCGGCAGACGATCAAAGGTGACCATGTAGGTAATGATGGCGCTCATAACATCAGGAATCGGCGGGCAGCCGGGGACTTTCACGATCGGCTTGTCGGTGATGACTTTATCGATCGGGGTTGCCTGGGTGGGGTTAGGCCGGGCAGCCTGCACGCAGCCCCAGGAGGCACAGGTGCCCCAGGCGATAATCGCGCTGGCTCCGGCGGCGGCGCGTTTGAGTTTTTCCACAAAGGGTCTTCCGCCGCTAATGCAGAACATCCCTTGTTCACCTAGCGGAGGATTACCTTCGACGGCCAGAATGTAGCGGCCGTGGTACTGGCGCAGAATGTCTTCAAAGACCTCTTCGGCCTGCGTTCCGGCGGCGGCCATCAGCGTGTCGTCGTAATCGAGGGAAATCAGAGAGAGGATGACGTCTTTGGCGAGTGGGTGCGAGGAGCGAATAAACGATTCGGTACAGCAGGTACATTCCAGCCCGTGGATCCAGACTACCGGGATCCGGGGTTTGTTCTCCAACGCCCAGGCTATTCGGGGCGTCATTCCAGCCCCTAATCCCAGCGATGTTGCGGCGAGGCTACAATATTTAAGAAAACTGCGTCGGCTTACTCCCTTCCGGCGCATCGCCTGATAAAAGGTCTCCTCATTATTCGTATTCATAACACGCGTTTCTTCCCCCGTTGAGTTCTGGCGCACGCCGCCAGCGATATCTAAAAAAGCGTATCCGATTAGAGGAGAGAAACAATGCGAAGAGTGTGGTTATGTCCTATAGCGATATATTCGTGACTGTTATCTGTTTTTCACCGACCGGGAATAAAAAAACGCACAGGGGAGACCGCCCTGTGCGTCGGGTTTATCGCGGAAGAACTTAAACCCCAAGGCGATCGCGTAAGCTGTAATAGGCCGCCCCCATGGCGGTAAACGGAATGCGCAGGCTGCGGCCTCCCGGGAACGGGTAGTGTGGCAGGTTGGCGAATGCGTCAAAGCGCTCGGCATCCCCGCGCAGCAGTTCGGAAATCAGGCGTCCAGCCAGATGGGTACAGGTCACGCCGTGACCGCTGTAGCCCTGCATATAGTAAATATTGGTATCAAGGCGGCCGAACTGCGGCATGCGTGATAACGTCAACAGGAAATTACCGGTCCAGCGGTAATCAATTTTTACCCCCCGCAATTGCGGGAAGGTCTTCAGCAGATTCGGCATCACCAGGCGCTCAATATCGTTCGGATCGCGTGCGCCGTAGACCACCCCGCCGCCGTACAGCAGGCGGTTATCGCCGGTCAGACGGTAGTAATCCAGCAGGTAGTTGCAATCTTCCACACAGTAGTTTTTCGGGATCAGCGAACGCGCCATTTCAGCTGACAATGGTTCGGTGGTTAACACCTGCGTGCCGCACGGCATGCTGCTTTTTGCCAGCGCAGGTTCCAGTTTGTCGCCGAGGTAAGCGTTGCCCGCCACGATCACAAAGCGGGCGGTAACCTGACCTTTTTCCGTGCTGACCACCGCCGGGCTGGTGTGCTGAATGCGGGTGACCGGCGATTGTTCGAAGATGCGTCCGCCGTTCAGACGAATAGCGTTAGCTTCGCCGATAGCCAGATTGAGCGGATGAATATGACCACCGCTATGGTCGAGCAGCGCGCCGACATAACGATCGCTACTGACTTCGCGGCGAATTTCGCTGCTGTCTAACAGTTCAAGCTGCGTGTTGCCGTAGCGTTCCCAGTTCGACTTCTGCTCTTCCAGCGTTTCCATCTGCTTATGGTTCAGCGCCACAAACAGCCCGCCGGGGCGATAGTCACAGTCAATCTGATAACGCTTGATGCGTTCGCGAATGATATCGCCGCCTTCAAACATCATGCTGCCGAGCATTTTGGCGGCATCCGGGCCGTAGCTGCGTTCGATAACATCAATATCGCGACTGTAAGAGTTAACCAACTGGCCGCCGTTGCGTCCGCTGGCCCCAAAACCAATACGCGCGGATTCCAGTAGCACCACGTCATAACCCATTTCCGCTAAATGCAGGGCGGAGGAGAGTCCGGTATAGCCACCGCCCACGACACAGACATCACAGCTAACCGATTCGCTAAGGGTGGGAAACGGTTCGTACTGATTGGCGCTTGCGGCGTAATAACTGCTGGTATGTTCAGTCATGATTAAGGCTCCAGGGAGATCCAAATGGTTTTCAGTTCGCTAAATTTTTCCAGGGCATGCAAGGACTTATCGCGCCCGTTGCCGCTTTGCTTATAACCGCCGAACGGCACGGTCATATCACCGTCGTTGTAGTTATTCACGAAGACCGAACCGGCCTTCAGGCGACGACTCATGCGATGGGCGCGCGACAAATCGCGGGTCCAGACCGCGGCACCCAGGCCGTAGTCGCTGTCGTTGGCCAGCGCCAGGGCTTCGGCTTCGCTGCTAAAACGGGTGATGACCAGTACCGGGCCGAAGATCTCATCGCGGCTGACGTGGGCTTGCGGCGGGGTATCGACAAAAATCGTCGGGCCGATAGCCGCCGGATGGACATGGCTGCGGCCATCTAGCGCCAGCGTGCCTTGCGTTTCACCGTCGCGAATAAAGGTGTCCACGGTGTCAGCATGCGCATTGTCGATAAGCGTGCCCATCGTGGTTTCAGGATCCAGCGGGTTGCCCGGCTGCCAGTTTTTCGCCTGCTCTTTCAACAGCGCGATAAATTCGTCGGCAATACTCTCTTCCAGCAGCAGACGCGTACCGGCGATACAGACCTGACCCTGGTTGTAGAAAATGCCTGCCGCGGCAGTGGCGGCGGCTTTTGGTAGATCCGGGCAGTCGGCAAACACGATGTTGGCGTTTTTACCGCCAGCTTCCAGCCAAACGCGTTTCATGTTGCTGTCGCCAGCATCTTTTAGCAGTTGCTTGCCGGTGCGGGTTGAGCCAGTAAAAGTGATCACATCGACATCCGGATGCTGCGACAACGCCTGGCCTGCTTCGTGGCCATACCCGCTAACCACGCTGAGAACGCCATCGGGCAAACCCGCTTTTTTAGCCAGCGCCGCAAGGCGAATGGCGGTCAGCGGGGATTTCTCCGAGGGTTTGAGGATCACGCTGTTACCGGCGGCCAGCGCGGGGCCAAGTTTCCAACAGGCCAGTAGCAGGGGAAAGTTCCACGGAACGATAGCCGCGATCACGCCCACTGGTTCGCGCACAATCAGCGCCAGATCGTTTACCGAGGTGGTGGCAACTTCGCCATAGACTTTATCAATAGCTTCGGCGTACCACCGGATGGCGCGCGCCGCACCTGGAATATCATCACGCAGGCTATGGCGAATCGGTTTACCGGTGTCGAGCGTTTCCAGTAGCGCCAGCTCCTCGTGATGCTGCTCCATTAAATCTGCAAGCTTGTGCAGAACCGCCTTGCGCTCAGCGGGTGATGCCTGCGACCAGTCACCGCGTTCAAAGACGGCGCGGGCGGCGGTGACCGCACGATCCACATCCGCTTTTTTGCCGCGGGCGACTTTGGCGAGTGGGCGCTGTCCGGCCGGATCCTGAGTAATAAAGGTTTCGTTATCGGCGGCGGCGCAATATTCGCCGTTAATAAATAAACGGGTTTCCGGCGAATAATGGCTGGCTTTCTCACGCCAATATTTAAGGTTCTGAAAGTTCATAGCTACTCCTTTTATATCAATAAGATAAAGTTCGTTGCTGATCTTTTTCAGGCAAAATCAGGCTGCACGATGCCTCAGGGATTTACCCTGTTAATGCGCGTTATTTAAGAAGGCCTGAGAAACTCAGGCCGCTACTTATTAGAATGTGGTGGGAGTGTGGGCACTGATAATGCGGCAGATCCCTGCCGAGGTGTTGCTGAAGCTGTGTGGAATGCCGGTGTTAATGGCATAACTTTGCCCTTCAACAAGATGATACGTTTGACCGTTGATGGTCAAAACCACTTCACCTTCCAGTATTGTGCCAATCTCTTCACCCTGGTGTTTAATTCTCTCCCCGGTTGTCGTGCCTGGCTGATAGGTTTCAAACATCATTGCCAGCGTACGATTCGGATTTCCGTTGTGAACTAACTTCATGGATACTCCCTGACTCCCGATCTCAATCAAATCATCCTGATTGATAACCACCTGCGGTTCGTCAGGCTTTTCCGGTTCCGCGAAGAACTCGGAGAGCGACAGCCCATATACTTTCAATAGCTTTTGCAGCGTACTGATGGCAGGACTGACTTTATCCTGCTCTATGGTGCTGATGGCGCTATGCGTCAACCCAGACAGTTCGGCGGCACGACGCTGCGAAAGACCCAATTGCTGGCGGATCTCTGACAAACGTTTACCCGGCGCCAGGCCGTCATCGCTCATAATTGCATTTCCTTAACAGTAGTGGTCAGAGTCGCTGTTTTTCAGCGAGGTGGTTCTGACAAGCGGTGATAAAACCTTCAAGTAACAAACGCGACAGGGCGTATTCGCTACTGTTCCATTCCGGGTGCCACTGCACGCCGAGCGCGAAAGGATGGTCGTGAACGCTGGCAGCTTCCACTAATCCATCCTGCGAGCGTGCTTCCACGCGCAGCTGCGGGCCAAGGGTTTTTGCACCCTGACCATGTAAGGAGTTAACCCAAAACGTGCTGCAACCTGGTATTAATTGCGACAGCAATCCTCCCTGTTGAACCTGGACTTCATGAGATGGGGCGTACTGCTGCTCCACCGGGAGTTCCGCATCTTCACGATGCTCCAGGAACTGCGAGTGATCGCACAGGCGACGATACAGAGTCCCGCCAGTGGCGACAACTAATTCCTGTAAGCCCCAGCAGATGGCGAAAATGGGAATGCGCCTTTCGAGCCCGGCGGTAATTAGCGCCATGCTCAGAAGATCACGCCCCGGATCGGCGTCAGACTCATCGCCATTTTCACCATAGAGGTGCGGCTGCACATTGCTTGGGCTTCCAGGCAGGAAGATACCATCCAGTTTTGGTAACAGCGCGTTCAGTAATTCTGGCTCCGCGAGCGCATGAGGTAACGCTATCGGTAATCCACCGGCATTCAAAACCGCATTCAGGTACTTTTCTTGCAGAGTCTGGGTCTCGTGACCCTTAAGCCTGTTCCTACACATCACTACACCAATAACTGGCTTGTCAAATATATTGCCCATGATCGACCTCACGTTTTGGAATAAATTATTGCCAAACGGTTCCTTGTTGTGCCATTCCGTTCATTATTTTCTCAATCTAGCAGCGCAATAACCTTCTAGCAAACTTAATTTAACATTTGACAAACAAATTGTTTGCATCCAGAGTCGAAGAGTGGACATTATATTTAACAGTCAAATCACAGAAAGCTTACCAGGCCAACGGCGGTGAATCATGGAAACCAATATCGTAGAAGTTGAGAATTTTGTGCAGCATTCTGAAGAGAGGCGAAGTAGCGCGTTTGCGCGCGAAGTGAAGCAATATCTGGAACGCTATCCCAACACGCAGTTTGTCGATGTGCTGTTAACCGACCTGAACGGCTGTTTTCGCGGTAAACGCATTCCCGTGTCGGGATTGTCTAAGTTAGAGAAGGGCTGTTATTTTCCGGCATCCGTGTTTGCGATGGACATTCTGGGCAATGTGGTGGAAGAGGCGGGGTTAGGACAAGAACTTGGCGAGCCTGACAGGACCTGTGTGCCGGTGCTCGGAACGTTAACCCCTTCGGCCGCCGATCCGGAATTTATTGGGCAGATGATGCTGACAATGCTGGATGAAGATGGCGCTCCCTTTGACGTTGAGCCGCGGAACGTTCTCAACCGACTCTGGCAGAAACTTCGCCAGCGCGGTTTGTTCCCCGTCGTAGCGGTAGAGCTGGAGTTCTATTTACTCGATCGCAAGCGCGATCCGGAAGGTTATCTGCAGCCGCCATGCGCGCCGGGAACGGACGATCGTAATACCCAAAGTCAGGTTTACTCTGTTGATAATCTGAACCATTTTGCTGATGTGCTGAACGATATCGACGAACTGGCCCGTCTGCAGCTGATCCCGGCCGACGGTGCGGTGGCCGAAGCATCGCCTGGTCAGTTTGAAATCAATCTTATCCATACCGATAACGTACTCGACGCCTGTGACGATGCGCTGGCGCTGAAGCGGCTGGTGCGGTTGGTGGCGGAAAAACATAAGATGCACGCCACGTTTATGGCAAAGCCTTATGAGGAGCATGCCGGTAGCGGGATGCATATCCACATCAGCATTATGAATAACAAAGGCGAGAACGTGCTGGCCGATGTGAATGGCGATGACTCCGCGTTGCTTAAGCGGGCGCTTGCCGGGATGATTGATCTGATGCCTGCGTCGATGGCGCTGCTGGCGCCAAATGTGAACTCTTATCGTCGCTTCCAACCTGGGATGTACGTCCCGACTCAGGCTTCCTGGGGGCATAACAACCGTACGGTGGCACTGCGCATTCCCTGCGGCGATCGTGATAATCATCGGGTTGAATATCGTGTGGCGGGGGCTGATGCCAACCCTTATCTGGTGATGTCGACCATTCTGGCCGGGATCCTCCATGGTCTGGATAACGAGCTGCCGTTACAGGAAGAGGTGGAAGGCAACGGACTGGAGCAGGAGGGTTTGCCGTTCCCGATCCGTCAGAGCGATGCGCTGTGGGAGTTTATGCAAAACGACAGTCTGCGTGAATTATTGGGTGAGCGTTTTAGTCACGTGTATCACGCCTGTAAAAACGATGAATTAATCCAGTTTGAACGCCTGATTACCGACACTGAAATTGAGTGGATGTTGAAAAACGCCTGACCGTCGTACAGGTCGTTTAAAAAGAAGTCGCATCATGCGGGCTGAGCGGAGCCAGCCCGTAAAAATTGCAGGAATACCTGCCATTTCCCGGATGTCGCGTAATGGAGCGCGGGCGACAACGGGTCTTCAGATAACCGACAGAGTTTGTGACGAGGAAATGTGATGATGCCAGTGTTTAAAAACCAGTCCCGCGTGAGCATCCATGGCTCCCGCAGTAAGTACGGACCACACCTTTGCCGTACGACATTGACGCCTTACTTTTGGAGATCCACCCCGACACGACTCAGGTTTGCGCTACCAACATTTCGAACACAGACCTGGACTCGTTGCGGGGAGGATCGCTATGTCGACTAATTCTCCTGTGGACGTTGCAGCCCAGCCGGGCAAAACACAGCTGCGAAAATCCCTGAAGCTGTGGCAGGTGGTGGTGATGGGGTTGGCCTATCTCACGCCGATGACGGTGTTTGACACCTTTGGGATTGTTTCGGGCGTCAGCAATGGCCATGTTCCGGCCTCCTATCTGCTGGCCCTGGCGGGCGTGCTGTTCACCGCCATCAGTTACGGTAAGCTGGTACGCCAGTTTCCGCAGGCTGGTTCGGCCTACACCTACGCGCAAAAAGCCATCAATCCGCATGTGGGGTTTATGGTTGGCTGGTCGTCGCTGCTTGACTACCTTTTCCTGCCGATGATTAACGTCCTGCTGGCGAAAATTTACCTCTCCGCGCTGTTCCCGGAGGTTGCGCCATGGATTTGGGTGGTGATGTTCGTGGCGATCCTCACCGCGGCCAATTTGAAAAGCGTTAATCTGGTGGCGAACTTCAATGCGCTGTTTGTACTGGTGCAGGTGGCGATAATCGCCGTGTTTATCTTCCTCGTGGTACAAGGGCTGCATAAAGGCGAGGGGGTCGGCACCGTCTGGTCGCTGCAACCGTTTATTAGCCAGAATGCGCATTTGATCCCGATTATCACCGGGGCGACCATCGTCTGCTTCTCGTTCCTCGGCTTTGATGCGGTGACGACGCTCTCTGAAGAAACGCCGGATGCGGCGCGTACCATCCCGAAAGCTATTTTCCTCACCGCCCTGTACGGTGGGTTGATCTTCATTGCCGCTTCGTTCTTTATGCAGCTGTTTTTCCCGGATATTAGCCGCTTTAAAGACCCGGATGCGGCGCTGCCGGAGATTGCGCTATATGTCGGCGGCAAACTGTTCCAGTCCATTTTCCTGTGTACGACTTTTGTGAATACGCTGGCGTCAGGCCTGGCGTCACATGCCAGTGTATCCCGTTTGCTGTACGTGATGGGCCGCGATAACGTCTTCCCGGAGAAGTACTTCGGTTATGTCCATCCGAAATGGCGCACCCCTGCGCTAAACGTCATTATGGTCGGCATTGTGGCGCTGTCGGCCCTGTTTTTTGACCTGGTGACCGCCACGGCGTTGATTAACTTTGGTGCGCTGGTGGCCTTTACGTTCGTCAATTTGTCGGTGTTTAACCACTTCTGGCGTCGTGAAGGGCGTAAACATACCTGGCAGGAGAAATTACACTTTCTGGTATTGCCAATGGTTGGCGCCGCCACGGTTGCCGTACTGTGGGTCAATCTGGAGGTGACATCGCTGACGCTGGGACTGGTATGGGCCGGGTTAGGGTTGGTGTATCTCGCCTGGCTGACCGGACGTTTTCGTAAGCCGCCGCCGCAGTTTGATGCGGCGAAAACCGAACGGGCCTGGGAGTAATGGTAATGTCGTTTTAAGTAGTACCAACGGGGGCGCATCATCAGAATGCGCCCCCGTTCTGAACGTTGACAGCTGTTAACGAGGCTCTAAACACAGGGTTTACATAGTCTTAACCTTAACTAAAGGTAGGTTTTCATTAATGTTGTAACGAGTTTTATATAAAGTTCTTTTGCTTCCTGGTGACGCCCAGCCTGCAAGAGGTCATAGCCCGGTTTGATATAGTCATCCCACATTGATTGGTAGATCGCTTGAGGATTGGCTCTTGCGTCAATTTTTTCAAGGAGTCTGGGGGCAATTTGATAATACTCACCAACCAATTTTTCGCCCTCAGACTGCGTAAGCAGTACGTGGTCACGAAAATGGCGGAAGGATTGCAAAACTTCGCAATCGTCCTCATAACCCATTACGCGACAGGTTGCGGTGGTAAGAAAACAGCTGCTGTCACTGGAGGAGCTGGAATAAGAAGTATGTTCCGTACGCTGGTAAGTCGTGTTGTAGGTATTTTCTCTGCGGGCTTTCGCTTTTGCGGTCTCTTCCAGGCGCATTAGCATTTTTGTTGCACTTTTATCACCAGCACTGACGCTTTTTTGATAATAGGCTCTCGCCAAATCGAGATTTACCGGCTTACCGTCGCCATAGTGGTTCATCCTGCCTAATAAAGTCCAGGCTCTGGCCTGATGGCATTTTTCAAGGATCGCATATGCTTCGGTAAATGATTTTTGTAAGTGCAGCAAACTGCCGTAAATATAGCGATCATCGTCATCCAGAAATACCTCATTATTATCTTGAGTCCCGCGTGTAGTGTGCCAGAGATAATGATAAATACTGAGCGCATTTTTTCTCGCAGGGGTCATTTCCTGTGACGGCGCATATTTGTTGTACTCCATCCTGGCGATCATTTTAAGCGCATCCAGATGCCCTAAGGCTGCAGCAATACGTAAATGAAGATGAGCGTTATCATGGCGATTATCTTTTATAAATTGGCATCCGAAGCGATAATTAGCGCCGGGATGTAGGGCATTAGCCAGATAACGCAGGGTAGTTTCAGCTTCGGCGGAGGATTTTTTATCTATGCAGCGTAATAAAAGGTCGCCGGCAAGGGGCTCGCCCAGCATATAAGCGCGACGAAGGTTTTTTTCGCCTTCGCTGGCGCGGGTTGTGAGTTTCCAGCAGCCAAGCGTATAAAATTCTTCACCTGTCCGGCATGTAATATTTGCGGCATAGCGCTGACCTGCTTCAGCATCGCTTACCTTCAGCGCGGAGCGAAAATGCAGACAGGCACGATAAATAAATTCGTTTTTGCAGCCACTCAGCACACTCAGCTCTGCCAGATGTGCGCTATTCAATGGCATATTGTTGAGTTCATTAATAAAGAGCTCAAGGATGTTCACATAAGGATAACCAGCGAGACGCATATCGCTGGCAAGACGCGTGGCCTTGCTTATTTGCTTCGCGTAACACAAAGAAATAAAACGCTGCTGTGCATATTTCCACTTTCGATCTCGCAGAGTGGAATGAGCATCTTTTCCGGGCAGGGCTGGGGCTTGTTGTTGTTCTACAAGCGTTTCAACTTCTCTGCACTGGCTTAACAGTTGATCCAGACTCTGGCGATAGCGTTGAGCAGCTTCTTCAAGCGCATCACATTGTGTTTTCATTTGTAGCATCATCGTTTCGATAACATCACTGACCTGCGGGTCGGTGTCGTTTTGCACCAGATCAGCATTCGCGTTAACGATAATTTGTTTACTGCGTTTTATCTCGCCTTCCAGCCAAAGCAGTGGTTCGTCGAAAATAGCTTCAAGCTCGCGATAAATGCCGCTGTTAACCGTAGGACGTAGAGAGGTTCGTTCAGGCGGTAGCGTTTCCTGAATGGCTAATTTTGGAAACATGCTTTTTAGTTCAGCGGATTGCCCATCACCAATCGATACCAGATGAATTTGCGCCGTACTTCCGGTTTGTTCAAGTATATTCAGCGTACGTTTTATCAGATATTGCGATCTGGCCGGTAAGACAATAGTGTCAGCAACGTCCAAAAATCCATTGAAATAGAGCGAGTCCGGCGAAGCCCGGTACGGAATGTCGACCAGCGTAACTGCGGGTCCTGCGCCGGGTACTGCGAGTGCAAATGCGGAAATAAAATGATGTAATTCCCCTTTATGCTGTCGTGTTTTTTCGAAGGCATCAAGGATGGCTGATTCGTTCATTGGGCAACGCTTTTGATAAAGCGTGATACCGCCGTGACAGGCATGCGCGTATGTGCGGCTCATCAATGTCGGAATTGTATCATTCGCCCGGTGGAAACGTCGGGATTGAGTAAAAGCAGGCAGCAATGTGTCGCGTTCATGTCCTCTGAAGCCGATGTAACAGATTACATGATGATTAATTAGCTGGGGAAAGCGCAGCAAGACCTGGAGACGATCAAGGGCTTGTTGTTGCGCTAACTGAAGTGCGGCTTTTTCCGGGTAGTTACTGGGTAATAAATGCTGTTCGATAAGTGTATCGCAGGCGGTTTTTAACAGCTTCCATGGGGTGGACCAGGTATCATGTTGCGGATCATCCTGTAGCAAGCTGACCAGCTCATCAAGAAAATGTGGCATCGCTTTATTCATATTTTAATAATTTTTCAATCTGAAGGTTAAAGGCTTTATTCTGACGAGTGAGATCGGCGATCTGCGAGTGGTTCAGGCTGTAGGCTTCGACCAACGATCGGATATATTGTGGCGATTCACTTTTCACAATACCGCGCTTGATTGGTGCGTTGATCTGGTTTAGTGCATCGCGTTTATGTCGATTCATCCGCTGCCATTCGGCCTGCAGACTCAGTAATTCTTGCCTCATTTCCTGACGTGCCTGTTGGTCATTACTGGCTTGGATAATAAAATCATGCAGCAGGGTTGCGCCTAAATACTCAGTGTTAAGCGTTGATGAAAAGGCCGTCACGCCGCAATACGCAATTCCGGCATTATCCAGTTGGTCTTTAAATGTATTGATGATGCTGTGTAGATCGTCTGTGGTTTTCCCATCTGCTTTGTTTAATACTACCAGGCAAGGATGGCTTAAATGCAGGGAATGAAGAAAAGTAATGTCACTCTGACCTAATGAACCATTATCGGCTGTCGCCAGCCAAATAACATAGTCACAATTGCTCAGGTGCTCCCTGGCAATTTTTTCATCAAACAACCGATCTCCCCGGTTTTCTTCATCGTCATTGTTATATCCTGGAGTATCAAGCAGCGCGATATTCGGCCACGGGAAATCTGGCTGCCCAATGACTATTTTTTTGAGAATATCGGAGAAACCCAGCCCGTAGCTATCAAAAAAAACATGGGCAATGCTTTCCAACTCTTCCGCTTCGAGGGGAACTCGCGTTTCATTCGCTGTATAAGCCGTGATGGATGGGCATTCCTGACTAACCAAATAGGTTGCTACCGCCGTCGTTGGGCGCTGGCCTGTTGGAAGGTGGCGTCGACCGGTCAGCGTGTTGATAAATTGCGATTTGCCTGCGCTAAAACGTCCTCCCACGCCGACCAGACACTTGTTTTTAAGCTGCGGAAGTTGCGCTTGTTCGACGAATTTCACGCTTAAGGTACGAAATGCATTGACCAGGTTACGTTCACGTTCATCAGTCAGCGCATCTCGGCTGATAATTTCTGGCAGATACTCTTGTAGGCTGCGTCGTAAATGCGCGAAATGCTTCTGATTTTGCGTGTTGTTAGCATACAGGCGTAGTAGTAGCGCCAATGCGCTATCTTTCTCCAGTATGCTATCGCCTGCAATGTCTGGAGGTATTTCATCTGTGAATAAATCATCAAAATCCACCTCACACCTCCAGATGTGATAATTCGGCACGTAATTCTCGTAGTCGTGTTATCGTTTCGTCATAGTGAGCAATATTACTTTGCTTATCATTGTATTGGGCTGAGAGCTTATCGAGATTACTTTGGATAGACTTGCTGATATCGCCAACAAACATGTCATTTTGCTGATGAAGAGTTCTGATAAAACTAGCCTGTTGTTCATCAAGCGTATGTCTGATTTTCTTGCTTATGCTGTCTAATGCCTTTTCCAGGGCCACTTTTAGCTCGGCAATATCTTCATTCTTAACGCTGGCACCGAATTTATTCACAATACTGTCGATCTCGGCTTGTGGCTCGTAATGGGGAGGAGTGATACGCAGCTTATCAAGGCTTATTTGTAATGGCCCAAGAATAGTTTCTTTACTGAAGGTGACATCTGCCTCGTGGAAGGCTTCAAGTACATGTTTTTTCAACTGCGCCTTTAAGGTATCCAGCGGCGTAAAATGTTCATAGGCGGTAATGATTTCCGCTCCGACGTTGTTAGTATATCGCCGTAACGTATTGATAATATCTGAAATTTCTGCCTGATACTCAGTTACAGACACAATTCGGGTATGGGTTTTCTTCCAGAAGAACATACCGCTGGTTGTGGAGCGATCTTCATCATGGCTCCTACTGCTGACATTCAGTTCACGATAATTATCAATAAGCCCAATAATACGTAATTTAAGACGTTCAAACTCCCGGTGCATCTGCAACTCGGCTGTACTGAAATGGACATGAATATCAGCGTCAATTTTCTTAACACTCTGATTGAGCGCATTCATCCCTGACTGTAGGGTTTCCAGATCAACTGACGAAAGCGTCTCTTTATCGCTCAGGGCAGAGGTTTCGAGATTTTTAAGACAGTTGCGAAGTTCGCTTTTTTTACCACGGATCAAATCAATCTGATGTGAGTATTTGATCTGATCTTTTTTCTCCCGACACTGCTCCAGTTCCTGGCGAACTCTTTTTAATCCCGCGACGGAGCGAAAATCCTTCGCTTCATGTGGGGCGTTAGTAAAGCTTGCCAGGTTATCTCGGGTGAGTTGCTCTTCCTCGCTTAAAGGTAACTGTTGTTCCATTTTCCATGCGATACCTTCCAGCAAAGCCGAAACCAGGACCGGTTCCTGAGAGTCAAACCGACCTTTCATGGTGCTGACGACGTTTTGTCGTGTCGCCATAAAGGCATCCTTAAAAAAGGTTTTCTGGCCGCGATGATCCTGAATCGCCAAATCCATTTTACTGGCGATAATGGTGTGATGAAGAATACCATCATTGACTAACTTATGTTTAATAAGATCCATATCCTGCTTGGATAGAAATTCTCCCGCATAAGAGAGAATCATGACGCAATCACATTGGCAGAGGAAATTAATCGTTTCCCGACTACGGGATACCACAGGATCGTTCAAGCCTGGGGTATCGATAATTTCGATATCGCGGAGTACGTCATGATTAAGGTTTAACTCAACATGGCGAACGAGTGGGGTTAAACGCCCATGAGATCCGATGTATTCACTGAGTTTTGCCTGGATTTCGCTCAGGTTGTCAAAAGGGATAATCTGCTCTCCCTTTTCCAGTTCGCTGTAAACATCCAGCCCTTCTTTTTCAGCGGTTTTTTTGAGTTCGCGACAAGTGGCTAATTCGGGGGGAAGCTCGTGGATAATACTTTTGCGAACTCTTTCTTCGTTGAAGTGAATGGAGCTGTTTCGCAGATTATTGGCGTGATGAGCACGCGCTTCTGCCAACTTTTTGGCAATCATACTCTCAGCAGTTTCGGCGTCGCTTTCAATATCTTGCCAGTCCTCTGGGGAGTAGAAAACCAGCTTTGCGCATTGTTCCTGGGCATAGCGTAGACGGGTAAGTGAAGCCGTCATCGGTGTCGCTGCTTTCGGTAAAATATTCTGTCCATTGAACAGAAGAGCATTAAGAAATGTAGATTTCCCTGCTTTTACCGAACCCACAATACCGATGCGCAATAGTTTACTGGCTTCGTCTTCAGCAGCGAGGCTGCGGCGCATGTTCGCGAGTATTTGGTTTAGCTGAAAAAGCCCCTCTTCACGCAGAAAGCCTTTGTGAAGTGACAACTGGGTGTAGACGTTTTCCAGCGTTTGCATAAACGCGTGAATATTTTCGCGTGGGGTGAGTTGGTTCATGATTCATCTTCCCTGAAGATATTATGAATGTACAGTTGGTGAGTTTTGCAGTTGTTCTATTTCCCGCATGATATTTCGTACGCCATCAATTTGAGCGGACCAGCTATCTTGCCGGGCAAGCCACTCAGCTTCGTGCTGGCGCTTTTCTTCACGGCAACACTCAAGCGCCCTGCGGCTCTCTTCTATCCGGGTACGCCACTCTTCCTCAAGACTGGCGATCAGTTCCAGCTCAATTTCTGGCAATATATCGGCGAGCGCTTCACGTGCCCGGTGCCGGATTTCAGGGAAGACTTTCTCCAATAAGTTTTGCTTAACAAGTTCTCGCTTACGTTCTTCCGGATCGGAAAAAAACTTAATAATATCCGGTAAGAAAATGATCAATAACTCGACAATAGGGTTGATAACGGAAGTGGTTACTGCAAGGGCTGTGGAGATAAGTTTATACCAGCGACTTCCCTTACTGACGGTTGCCAGGGTTTCCAGAACCAGTACTGCCGTCTGCGAACCATTTTGCAGAATACTGCCAATATCAATGTTGTCACCACCGGTCTCATTTTGCATATTCATGATGATGTCTGAGAGATTGACTCGCAGAGCTTGGTTCAGGGAAGTGCGATAGACATCGCTTATAATCGCTGCCGTACGGGTCTGGAAAATATCCTCTCCTTGGGCAAGGCAGTCATATAATACGTCAAGATTTCTCACCAATGCGTTATGTACATCTCCGCTGACTTTATCCATCGTTTCCTGACGAAGAGTCCCGGAAAGACGGCGTTTCTGGCGAGCCAGAGAGTCGTTCAACTCCTGATAAGCTCGCTCGTACTGATAAATTTGTGCGTCCAGGGCGCTGGGATCCAGCGTGCTGCTTTTGCGCAGCATAACGATATGATCTTTTAGACGAGATGCTGACGACAGAATCTGTCCAGCGAAATGGGTTATTTTGAGATCCTGAACATTTAACTGGAGTAAAGCGTTCTGCAGACGTTCGGCTGTATCTTGATCGTTACGACTTGCTCGCATGACGATCTGCGGCGGACATCCCATGTCGCTAAGTCTGCCTGCTATTTCTTCTTCTACGTTTTCTAACGATTCTGGCGTTGACTTATCGCACTTGGTCAAGACAAGGATTACAGGAACAGGCTGGAGAGCAATTTCATGGAGAACAGCCGCAAGGCTGGCGTGCAGCGTTCCGCTTTCTGCAGAAACGACCACAACGAATGCGGCGCCACGCTCTGCATAGCGATAAAAGGCATCAACGTGACGTTTTATTCCGGAATCGACTCCCGGCATATCTACCGGAATAAGCCCTTGCAAATCACGAAGACGAGAGGAAGGAAAGGTTAAGCAGGCAAACTGATCCTCCTGAGTTGCGTCATTATTTACCTCCTGCGCATTTTGCGGTGCATAGTGTACTTCTCTGACAGTGCCATCAGCCAAAGTAATAATCAAAGACTGCTGTTCGCCATACCGCAGTTCAGTTGCTAATGCTGTGGTCGGTGCCTGGTCAACGGGTAATATATTCTGCCCCAGCCAGAGATTGAGGAGAGATGATTTTCCCGCGCTAAAGATTCCAATTAGCGGCACATAGGCGGAAAAATTCTTGAGTTGATGTAATTGTGAGCATAAATCATTGGGAATTTGAGGTGCGGTAGATTCAAATTCTTTACTTATGCCGATAAGGCGCGTTAACGGTCCTGTCAATGCATCAGACATGTTCAACCTTTCCATTTATCAATAAGCTATAAGCATATTAAAACGAGAATCACCCACTGTCTTCTAATTATAATTATTTCTTTATAATGTCTGTGGCGGCGGGATACTGCAGAAAAATGGATACGAAATTTATAGAAAATTCTGCTACCCAGGTAGCAAAAATATATTTTATCTGGAAAATTTTATGTGTTGCCTTGAAAGTCAGAAATTATCAGTGTAAACGCGGACTGGTGGTATGTATGATATTTTAATGATTGATACTGTTTTACAGACAGGGAAGGCGACTGGCGTACGTCTTTGCCGCCCCCTATGAAGCCTGACGAACGTACATTTTTTCATCACAGAAATAGCTTTCGCATACTTTACCTGACATAAGCGAAATAACATAATAAATAACCCACTTAATATTATTGAGGTTAATGTTAAAATTACTTTGCTATATATTTACTAGCTGAATTATGTCATGCCATTTATGCTAAGGTCGTCATCTGACGGACTTGCAGTAGATTGTGATCTGACCGAATGTTCTGCTGTATTTATTAATGTCGGGATACGCGTGGGCTATAGTAAAGATGGCCGCTGTTTCTCATCATTAATCACTGTGAGTGGGGGACGTGAATGAAGAAGATACTGATGTTGGTTGGCGATTATGTCGAAGATTATGAAACGATGGTTCCTTTCCAGGCGTTGCAAATGCTGGGCCATCGTGTTGATGCAGTCTGTCCGGATAAGAGCCAGGGTGACTACGTTCAAACCGCGATTCATGATTTTGATGGGGCGCAAACCTATAGCGAAAAACCGGGACACCGTTTTACGTTGAATGCGAATTTTGCCGAAGCGCGGGCCGTCGATTATGACGCGTTGGTGATCCCCGGCGGGCGTGCTCCGGAATATCTCCGGCTGAACCCGGATGTCATTCAACTGGTACAGGATTTTAACTCGGCGGGTAAACCTATCGCCGCCGTCTGTCATGGTCCTCAATTATTGGCGGCAGCAGGAATATTAGAAAATCGTACCTGTAGCGCCTATCCGGCCTGCGCGCCTGAAGTGCGTTTGAGCGGCGGACATTATGCGGATATCGGCATTGATCAAGCCCACGTCGACGGTAATCTGGTGACTGCGCCAGCCTGGCCCGCGCATCCGCAGTGGCTGGCTAAATTTGTTGAAGTATTAATGCAGTCAGCGGCAAAGTGATGAGAAAGTCGGTATAACCTCCCGGTTATACCGACCACACAGCTTACCTCTTCATGAGTGCGAACACGCCCCAACCAATGTATTCTCGGGTGAAGGTGACGTGGCGTCCGGGTGAACTTCTCAGTTGCTCCCTGACTTCCGGTGCAAACTCATCGTTTTGATTAGCTTCCAGCCAGCGGCGCATCGTCAACCATTTTGCCGCCTCGTACCTGTCCCAACCTTCCTGGTCAGCCAGAACCATTTCAACCACGTCATAGCCGAGCGGGTCAAAAGAAGAAATGAGTTCCGCCAGGGAAAGAAAATCGGCGACAGCGGTCGCGCCGCAGGACTGGGCGATTTCCTCCGTTGCGGGCATCTGGCGCCAGTACGGTTCACCGATGAGTATGATTCCACCAGGCTTAAGACTCTGCTCCAGTTGTCTGACCGTTCCGGTGACGCCGCCTGCAATCCAGGTTGCGCCCACGCAGGCGGCAATATCGCATTTTTCTTCAGCGACATAGCCCGTTGCATCGGCGTGGACAAAACTCACCTGCTGACTGACGCCCAGTTCTGCTGCACGCAGCGTTGCTTGTTCGCTAAACAGCTGGCTCATATCGATACCGATGCCGAAAATACCATGATCGCGCGCCCAGGTGCACAACATCTCTCCTGAGCCGCTACCGAGATCCAGAATGCGGGTGCCCGGTTCCATGCGCAGCACCTGGCCTAACGTGGCATATTTCTGCGCGGTGAACGGGTTATGGATGCGATGAGCGCTTTCGCTGATAGTAAAAATTTTGGGGATATCCATCTCTCTCTCCTTAGCGATTATCCAGTTGGGCGCGAACGTTGTTCAGCCCGGTAGTATTGATGCGATAGGGCTGACCATTGACAGATTTGATCAGCTTTTTGGTTCTGAGTTTTTTGAACACGGCGAGGGTGCAGTCGCAGAGCAGTAGTCCTTCGCGGCTGTAGCATTCGACGGAGGTGACGCGGCCTGAGGCGTCGCGGACGTGAACGATACGGCCACCTTTGGCGAGAACGTGTAAGGTACGTTGTTCCTGACGGGATAAATTCATACTGGAAAACCTGTTTAATCATCATGTGCAAAACGTGCAAACACACTGCGGTGTCCGCATTCGATTTCGGCGCATTGATAACCAGTCCGGCCTGAAAAGGTCGGTAAGCTGATTATCTGATGATTACATTCTCCAGCATCAAAGCCTCGGGTTGAGTTGAAAGGTATTTACCTGATGAATCATACCAGCCAGAATCTCCAGAGAAAACTCCTTGTACATAAAATGTGATCTATAACGAGTTATTGCGTTTAGTGACTTTATTAACTGCAAATTTTCGTTATGTGAGACATTTATTAAAGCATTAAATTAATTTGATATTCTGTCTGTGCATAGAGTGATATCTATGGTAACTCAGCATATTGAGCGCATTCAGTACCATGTAATTGATTAGTATGGGTTAATATTCGCGAGGTTTTATTTGCCTTTTTGATAAGGTATTTTTTATTATTTTAATAATTTTCTACCGAGTTTGCGATTAATCAATTTTAAGAATTTTCTTAATGTTGCGAGTTGTGTATACTCGGTTCCGCAAGAAGCTCTTCCGTTATCACTAAAACTATAAATCTGTCCTTAACACCCGTATTACCTCTGCCCTGAATCTCTTCTCAGGGCAGAGGTTTTTTTTGCCGGTGCAGGATTTTATTAATCACCAATATATACAAATATTATGGTGGGTAATGTTTAAAATTAATGGTTAGGGAAGTATTATCCATCGATAATAAGGTAATGTCGAATAGTATCATAATGAATCTATTTACCAAGGGACTATATAGTATTTCTTATAATTCACGGTTTTTCAGTATGATAGAAATTTTTGCTATTGATATAATTGTGAGTTTGCTCACGGATTTTAGTGCGCTAAGTGGCTATTTCTAGAGAAGTGCAAACGGTTGCATGTTGCAGTTACAGTATTCGTTCATTAAAAAAATATAGCGATGGTATATCTTAGGCCGGTATGGATGAGTGGAGTCTAAATGATTTCTATTATCTCTTAGGCTTACGAGTACCGGTTTATGATTTCTGTTAGCTAAACACCATGGGAAATAGCAGTAAACACGGACAGGGAGTATGATTTTACCCATCAGTAAGGCGTTTTATCACAGGCATAATTTATATTCATTTATATAAATCAACGTCGTAATGTTAATAAAACCAGCGTTCCGGGATGAACGCTGGTTTTATCCAGTTCCCTGTTTTATATCACTCGCGCTGTACGCGAGCCTCCTCTCACAGTATTTCGTCAATAAAATATTAAAGGACCTCCTGGAATGGATATTGTTGAACGTTTTATCAACTACACCAAAATTAATACCACGACTTCAAGAGAAAACGGCGCCAATGGGATAATGCCTTCTTCTGCTGGTCAAATGGTACTGGCAAAACTGCTTGCAGCAGAACTTGAAGCATTAGGAATGGAAAACATTGAGGTCAGGGATACCGCTATCGTAACGGCAACACTTCCCGGGAATACTGATGACACGGTTCCTGTCGTTTCATTCTTTGGACATCTGGATACCAGCGCGGAACAGACTGCGGACACAAATGCACAACGTCTTCACTATAGCGGTGGGGATTTGTGTCTGAACAAAGAGCTGAATATTTTTCTGCGCGAAAGCGAATTCCCGGAACTGAAAAATTATATCGGTGATGATCTGCTCGTCACTGACGGAACCAGTCTGTTAGGGGCTGATGATAAAGCAGCCATCGCCGCAATTATGAACGCATTACAGTATCTGGTGGCACATCCGGAAATCAAACATGGGCCGGTGAAGGTGGGTTTTGTGCCTGATGAAGAGCAAGGATTACGTGGCGCAAAAGCGTTTGATGTTGCGAGCTTCGGCGCTGATTTTGGTTACACCCTGGATTGTTGCGGTATCGGGGAGTTTGTTTATGAGAACTGGAATGCGGGCGATGCGGAAATCATCTTTACCGGCCAGTCTGCGCACCCCATGTCAGCCAAAGGTAAGCTGAAGAACTCGCTGCTGATGGCGCATAAGTTTATTGCGATGCTGCCTGGCGGAGAAGCGCCTGAATATACGGAAGGGCGCGAAGGTTATTACTGGGTTAAGCAGTTGCAGGGTAACAGCGCCCGCACGGTGCTTAAGCTGGATATCCGCGACTTTAGTGAAGAAGGCTATAAGGCGCGTATGGCATTTATCCGTCAGCTTGCCGTCAGTACCTGCGCTCTATGGGGCGAAAATAGCGTGGTCTGTCATTTAGCCGATCGCTATGCGAACGTGTTCAATAGTTTGCAGGGTGATGCTCACTACCCGATTGATATTGCATTACGCGCCTATCAGAAATGTGGGATTACCCCGGCTCCTGTCGCCATGCGCGGCGGATATGATGGTGCGGTTTTATCGCAGAAAGGATTGCCATGCCCGAATATTTTTACCGGTGCTCATAATTTTCACTCAATCTATGAATATCTGCCGGTGCGTTCACTGCGGGCCGCCAGCGATGTCGTGGTTGCGGTCATTGAGGAAACCTTTGCTGAGTTCACGCAGCGGAGAGCTCAGTCATGATTCAGGTGTTAATTGCCCTGCTGGTTATCGTGGTAGTCGCGCGTCTGATCCTGAAAGGTTATCGTGCCGAGCCCGTGCTATTTATTGCGGGTTTGGTGCTGATGATTTGCACCGCACTCACCGGGTGGGGTTCCGTACTACCGAAAGGCGTTGCTGGCACGGGGATTTCCTTTCTCGATCCGTTCGAGGTTATGCGCGATCTTTTCAGCACGCGAGCTGCCGATCTTGGCCTGATGATCATGGCGCTGATGGGATTTGCGCACTACATGGATCATATCGGTGCAAATGAGGCGGTGGTGCGTGTCGTCACAAAACCCCTGCGTGCGCTGCGTTCGCCCTATATTCTGCTTTTTTTCTCGTACCTGCTCGCCAGTCTCCTGCAGTTAGCTATTCCTTCCGCCACTGGACTCGCCGTACTGTTGATGGGAACAATGTTCCCCATTATGCTGGGATTAGGGCTTTCCGCTGCCTCTGCTGCCGGGGTAATTGCCACCTCGCTTGGTGTGGCGTACACCCCAACGGCAATCGATGCTATCAGGGGATCGAAAGCGGTCAATATGGATGTGGTGGAATACGTTGTCTACCACCAGGGACCGGCAGCTCTGGCTACCGTTTTGGTCGTGGGAGTCTGCCATTTTTTCTGGCAGCGCTATTGCGACCGTAAAGCGGGGACCTTACCACGGGAAATCGGTAGCGCTGAAGTGACTGACTCAGGGAAAGCGCCTGCTTTTTATGCGCTTCTTCCCATGCTTCCGATACTGATGGCAGTGGGATCCTCCGAAATGTTCGTCAGTGGTATTAACCTGAATATCATTACCATTGTGCTTATTTCAATGGCTATTTGTATGTTGATTGAATGGCTACGGGTGCGAGATTTAAAGGCGGTGTGCGAAGGATTTAGCCATTTTCTGAAAGGAATGGGCACTGCCTTTACCGGTGTGGTAGGACTGCTGGTAGCGGCGGGTGTTTTTGCTCATGGTATTAAAGTCATTGGTGCGATTGATCAATTAATCCTGATGGCCGAACACGTGGGATTACCGCCATTCGCCATGGCGGTGGTGTTTGCGCTGGTGACGCTTGCGGCGGCGATCATTATGGGATCGGGTAACGCGCCATTTCTGGCATTCGTTGAGCTTATCCCGCAAATCGCTGCCAGTATGGGGGCTAACGCCGTTGCCATGATTCTGCCGATGCAGCAGGCATCGCATATGGGACGGGCCATTTCTCCGGTATCTGGCGTGGTGATCGCCGTTTCCAGCGGGGCAAAAATAACCCCTTTCGATGTGGTTAAACGTACCGCCGTACCGTTGATTGTCGGCTTTGTTACCCATACGCTAATCATCGGTATTTTCTACTAACAATTGCAGTTACAGACAAACCTCCGGTTCATTGAATCTGGAGGTTTTCTGGTTTGATACGTTGGTGTATTGATTGCTGGTGATAATTATTAGTTTTCATCTTTATCGAGCTATTCTTATTATTTGCGGCCAACCTTGCAGCTATAAATGATTAATAAAAATAATGTGTTTTACGGCACTTTTTTTACATTGAGATAAATTAATCTGGATCATATTATGCTGATTTTAGTTGTAGTAGGTTTTTAAATTGAGCAGTAACAAATTAAATACAATAATGATTTTTTCTGGGTGGGTTTTAAGTGGTAAAAAATTTAGGAAAAGTGAGTAAATCGAGGCATCATTATCAGGATGAGCTCGAAGCGTTTACCTGGAGCGCGTTAGTGGCAATTGGTATCGCAATGCAGGATCACAAGATCCACTCTAAAATGTCAGAGCATATTTTTATTATGCATTGGTTGGCTATCGCAAAAAAAAGAAAACTCTTCTCACGAAGTGTTGCCAATGAGCTTCAATGGTTAATTGATGAAGGCAAGAAAAAAAGCATTAATGCACAACTAAAATTTAAAATTGAATACTTGTACGCCACCTCAAGTGGTGATGTGACAATGCAAAATGATTATTTTAAATTCACCCACACGATTGAAATGTTGAGAAATAATGGATGGCAGAACTTTCTACTCACACCAGAGAAGTGGCGTGACCTGCATGATAAGATTAAAGTGAGAAAGGGTAACTTTATTTTTATGGATGATACCAGACTCCAGGAGTGTTTTGGTGCTCAGGGCGAGATAGTCAAACCTTTCTGTATCCGGGTGTATGGTGATGTTGAGTTCGCAAAATTAACCTTCATCAAACACAACCTGCCGGTAGAGTTTGTGATGGATATTTCAAATGAATTTCATCACTTCCAGTTTCTTACTGATAAGTAATGATTAGCACAAGTTATGAACAGAGCATTGTTAAAGCAAAATTTAGAGATCGCGACCGAATGGATTAGGTTGTCTGATGCTGCTGACAATTTATCTATAACTTTTCGGGGTATTCTCGAGATTGGCGAAAGTTCTTCTGCGCCAGATGACAGCACGCCGCTACTTCGGTTAGAAAATGAAATGGCGACAATTGCAGTTGATTCAATGTCATGGGTAAGGGTGCCGGCAGATCTTCAGGAAAAAGTTACCGTCTATATTCTCTGACGTTTGGCTGCTGCTTTGTTCGTTTTATGCCGGTCAGATACGGCTATCGTGCCCATTCTCAGTGGCGCATGATGTTTAATATAGCTGTTTTTTTTCATCCATAAATAATATTAATGTTGGTTTTTTTATAGTGTGATTGTTCCCGGTAATAAAACGGCGATTTGCCGCCATGTGTACGACGGTGTACGTAATTTATTATGCTATGTTGAGCCGGGAAACTTTCTCATAATTAACCATTTTTAGGTTAAGGTATTACGTGGCGTGTCGATAACAATTTAGTCAGAGATGATTGTCTAATTGTTATGGAGATGTTTAAATGTTAAAGAATATGAGGGTTAAAACCAGTCTGTTATTATTGCTTTTGGTATTTACGTTTATGCAGTTCCTTTCTAATGGGTTTGAGTTGGTCGATCTCAAAGGAAATCAAAAAAGTACTCTTCTACTGCATAATATAGTAAAGGAACAGGATTCGCTGCATAACGTCGTTGGGGCTGTTTATAAAGTAAGAAGCGTTCTTGATAATATTCAATTGCAAGATATGGCTGCTACCCAACAGACATTGCGACAGGTGCAGGATGAGATCGCTTATGCCAGAAAGCAGTTCGCTATTTTTTGGGATATACCTGGACTGACGGCGGATGATCCCCAGATTGGTAAAATCGTCAGAACTGCTTTTGAGCAACAAATGAATGCTGAACAAAAGTATGTTGATAAATTAAATGAGGCTATTTCTAACGGTAGTCTTGTCGGTACACAAGCAAACGCCAACACTGAGTTGCTGGCTTTGCGAAAAAATTTTGATAAGGAGATCGAGAACTACTACAAATCAACCATGTTGGTCGGTAAAAATATCGTAGAGCAGACACACGTTCAGTTTAATGCCTCAATACTTAAAATATCCTTGCTGCTGGCCGTTACGGTTCTTATCTTTATTCTCTGCAATATCTGGATAAACCGAACAATCATTCGGCCATTAAATATCGTGTCTGAGCATTTTTCACGGATTGGTAAAGGCGATCTGAGTCATCCCGTTAAGGTGCCGGGTAACAATGAAATTGGCTTACTGTGTTTAAATTTACAACACATGCAAAACGGCCTGCGGGAGACTGTCAGTACAATTCGCGATGGCGTTGAGTCTATTAATATCGGAATGCAGGAAATTGCTTCGGGTAATTCAGACTTATCAACCCGAACGGAGCAACAGGCTGCGGCAGTGGTTGAAACGGCGGCCAGTATGGAACAGATTTCCGTAACAACCAAAAATAACACCGATAAATCACATCAGGCTTCTGCCATGACGAGTGAAAGCACGGAAATGGCATTGCGTGGCGAGCGCTTAATGAGCGACATGGTTGAGAAAATTCACCTGATCAGCCGCAACGCGCAAAGCGTGAATGAAATCTCCCATGTGATTGATAGTATTGCTTTCCAGACTAACATTCTCGCTTTAAACGCCGCGGTAGAAGCAGCGCGCGCTGGCGAATCCGGGCGTGGATTTGCCGTTGTGGCGAGTGAAGTCAGAACCCTTGCCCAACGTAGCGCCTCCTCAGCGAAAGAAATTAGCGAACTGGTTGCCAAAGCGGCAATCAGCGTCAAGGAAGGGGTGGAGATAGCTGAAAGCAGTGGGGCTATGATGGCGGACATTGCTAAGGCAATACGCAATATCAATATACTCATGGAAGATATATCCGGCGCATCGGGGGAACAGAGTAGCGGCATCGAGCAGATCCGCGTTGCTGTCACGCAAATGGAGCAAGTCACTCAACAAAATGCGTCTCTGGTTGAGGAAATCGCCGCCACGACAGGCAGTGTGGAAGAGCAGTCGGCAATGCTTTCCCAGGCCGTGGCTGTGTTTCAGGTTGATGAAAAGCCGCAGGAGGGTACGCAGGACAAGCAGTAGAACATGCCATCTCATCAGCTGTAAATTCAGTCTGATGAGATGGCTGGCTGTCAGGAAAAGCGCCTTAATCATATTGATAATAATTCTCATTATTATTGTTGTGTTGCGCAGGGAATGGTAATGTTGCTCCTGGCCATAAACTGTTAATCCCATTTTCTGTGCAGAAGACAGCATGAACAACACCACTCTGAATGCGTCCAGACGCGTAGCCCGTACTTTTTCCGTCAGCGAGTTTATGGATTTTGGTGAACGTTACGGGATCGACTATCGCTTTCCCCAACTGGCACAAAAGCCGGACTTGCCGTCTGCTAGCCCTGTGCTGCAAGGTGAAATTGAGGAGATGACGCTCCCCTGCGGGATGTGCGTGACGCACTCTGATGTACAGGTATTGCAACCCTACGAAACCACCTCCCGCCACAGCAGTCCCCTGTATATGTTGGTGGTACTGGAAGGCTGCGTGGTCCTCTCGCTTAACGGTCAGGAACACGTGGTGCGTTCCGGAATGGCGTTTAGCTCACGCCTGAGCGAGCACCAGACGATGCGCGCCCGCCATCATGCCGACTGCAAACTGCGAACCTTATCTCTCGGTCTGTATCCCGACGGCGCGTGGCGCACGGGGCTGCTCGAATCGTTGATGCGTGAGTGGGAAAGATGCCAGACGCCGACGCTTATCTGGCAGGTGCCGGGATTTTTACTCAGTGGCCTGGAGTATGCGCAGCAGATCACGCTCAGCAATGTATCTCGCCAGTTGATGCTGGAAGGGCTGATATTGCAACTGTTCGGCCATGGCCTCAGCGTGTGCCAGGTCGAGAGCGGCAAACGCCTCGCCGCCAGCGGTGAACAGCAGCGGCTGGAAGTCGTTCGTCGCCTGTTGGAACAGAATCCTGAGAATGACCACACGCTCAATGAACTGGCGCAACGCGCGGCAATGAGTCCCAGTAGTCTGCGTAGCAAGTTTCGCGCAGCCTATGGCTGTTCGGTCTTTGATTACTTGCGCGATTGCCGCCTGGAACGCGCTCGCGGTTATTTACTGGAAGGATACAGCGTACAGCAGGCAGCCTGGATGTCGGGATACCAGCACGCCACCAACTTCTCTACCGCCTTTCGTCGTCGTTACGGTTTTTCGCCAGGCGATATGCTCAAGCTTTGCTAATCCATTTTTGCGTTTTGCGCACGTTGCTGGCAGACAATTTGGCACTGCGCATAGGTAATCTGGCATCCGGCATAGCTATCTCCGTCAGCAAAAAGGTAATAATTCTCACTTACAATTAGAAATGCCTTTGGAGATACTCATGTTCGCGAAGACTCGGTTAGCGCTGCTGGTAGGATGGGTGACCGGCAGCGTGGCTTTTCCTCTGCTGGCGCAGGAAACAACAAAAAACGATACGGTCGTTGTCACCTCGCAAATGCAGAGCGGGGCTACTAAGCTTGCCACGCCGGATATTGAAACCCCGCAATCGGTATCCATCATTACCCGCGAACAGTTTGAAGAGCAGGGTGCAACCAGCGTGCGTCAGGCCGTTAGCTATACGCCGGGGGTATACAGCAACCAGATTGGCGCCTCCAACCGCTTTGACTACATTGTGCTGCGCGGCTTCTCCGATGGCAGCCTGGACAACGTCTATCTCGATGGTCTGAAGATGATGGGCGACACCAACTCACATAGCTCGCTGGTGGTCGATCCGTGGTTCCTTGAAGATATCGAAGTGGTGCGCGGCCCGGCTTCCGTGCTGTACGGGCGTTCTTCTCCGGGGGGGATCGTCGCGTTGACGTCGCGCAAGCCGTCATTTGACGCGGGTGGAGAAGTGAAGCTGTTTGCCGGCAACAATAACCAGCGCGGGGCGGCGTTTGACGTCACCGGGGCACTGGATGATAACGATCGTGTGGCGGCGCGTCTGAGCGGGATGACGCGTTACGCGGACTCACAGTTTGGCCCATTGAAAGAAGAGCGTTACGCGCTGATGCCCAGTCTGACCTGGCGGATCACCGACCAGACGCGTCTGGATCTGATGGCCTATCTGCATCGCGACCCGGAAGGCGGTAGCCACTCCGGTCTGCCTTATGACGGCACCGTTGTTCCGCATTACGGGCAAAAGATCTCCAACACCTTTTACGAAGGTGAGGATGATTACGACAAATACGATCGCCGTGAAAACATGGTGGGCTACAATATTGAGCACATGTTTGATAGCGGCTGGTCGGTGCGGCAAAAGCTGCGCTATCTGCATACCGACGTTGAACTGAACCAGGTGTATGCGGCGGGCTGGTTGAACGAAACCGAGCTTAATCGCGGCTATTCCGGCTCTGATGAAAAAATGTCGGCGATTACGCTGGATAACCAGCTCGACGGCAGCTTTGATACCTGGCAGGTCAACCATCGTCTGCTGGTGGGCATTGATTATCAGGATCGCAGCAACAATACCACCGGCTACTACGGCGCATTCCCGCCGATCGACGCTTTTAACCCGGTGTATGGCGCGAAGCCGGATTATATCGACATGTATGCGCGTGAGAAGCACAAGCTGCGCCAGACGGGCTACTATTTGCAGGATCAGATGTCATGGGATCGTTGGCGTATTACGCTCGGCGGTCGCTACGATCAGGTCAGCGTGTCTAATATTGATAAGATCAACGATACCCGCAGCGATCTGGATAAAAACAACTTTAGTACTCGCGCCGCATTGCTCTACTTGTTCGATAATGGCTTTGCGCCGTACGTGAGCTATTCCACCGCCTTTACGCCAACCAGCTTTGCCGATGAGAACGGCAATCTGCTGGATCCGATGAAAGGCAAGCAGTGGGAAGCGGGGCTGAAATATGAGCCGGAAGGACTTAACAGTCAGTTCAGCGCGTCGGTGTTCCGCATTAATCAAACCAATATCGCCACCAAAGAAGAGCCGACCGATCCGTACCGCTCGATTGGGGAAATTGAATCTGAAGGGGTGGAGCTGGAGGCGGTTAGTCAACTGACGGACAGCTTCCGTCTGCAGGCGGCATATACCTACACCGACATCCGCTACAAGAAAAGCAGTCCGGAGGAGCAGGGCAAGCGTGCCGTGTATGCACCACGGAATCAGGCCAGCACCTGGTTGAGCTACGATGTGAAAAGCGGCCTGCTGGATGGTCTGACGCTCGGCTCGGGCGTGCGATATGTCAATGGGATCACCAGCGATCGTCTGAATACGCATACCCTGCCATCCTATACGTTGGTGGATATGGCAATTGGCTACGATTTAACGAATATCGGTATTAAAGGACTGAGTGCCCAGTTGAACGTCAACAACCTGACCGATAAACGCTACGTTGCGGCCTGTAATTCGCTCTCATACTGCTACTTCGGCGCTGAGCGCAGCATTGTCGGCAGCGTATCCTGGAAATTCTGATGCTTTAGCCGGATGCGGCGTTGACGCCTTATCCGGCCTACAACAGAGTGCAAATTGTATGCCTGATAAGCGCATCAGGCATAGTGGATTGCGGCTATTGCGTAAAACCGTTTTGCATACAAATCTGCGCGCTGGTTCTCAGAGTGAAGGCGACTTTGTCTGGGTACTGGCTGTAATAGTTATGCTCTTCTTCCAGCCCTTTCGCCTGCGCCAGACGTACCGTTTCCAACGAGCAGGTACGGTAGATCAGATCCTTATTCATATTGATCTGCTTCTCGCGCTGTTTGTCCGCAGACAGCGCCAGCCATTTCTCTGACAGCGAGTAATCGTAGACCACCCGATTTCCTTTCGCCTGCACGTTCTCAATGGTAATGAATTCGTCGATTTTCAGTCTCGGTTGCCCACGCATTTTTTTCTTATCTTCTGCGGCGGCATATTGGGCCAGGGTATTAATATTCATGCTGGCTATCTTCTGTTTATAAGTCTCGACATAGGCGGCGGGTTGCTGATAATGCTGAGCGTAAGCGTTTCTTAATTCCCCGTCGCTCATCGTACAACCCGCCAGAAACAGAGGTAATAGCAGTGCCAGTTTTATTTTAGTCATAATGCTGTCCCGTTTATTATTGGATGCAGTCGCCCATAACATAATAAAAAATGAATGATCACAGGTGATAGTTAAGGTTGTATAAACCGGGGCGCGAAGGCACAAGTTCAATAGTCTTAAAATGGCGGAACAGGCGGGAAACCCTGCCAGAATTGGCAGGGTTATTAAAAATTAATGGCCGATCATTTTAGCCTTCGGAATCAGCTGGAAATACATGTGATCGGGCACCGGCGTATCCCAGACATTGGCATAAACCGCATAGCCAATGGTGGCAAAAAGGATACCCAGCACCAGGATAGTCATGACAACGCCTGACAATGCCGTTTGCCGCCATAACGATTTGCCGTTTCCTTGTTCCCCCACAGGGGTGTGCAGTGAAAAGCTCAGCGTAGAGGCCACCGGGCAGGATTCAACGCAGGTCATACAGCCAGTACATTCCACGGTACGCACCTGAATCAGTCGATCAACCGGGATAGTAGACGGGCAGTTTTTCGCACATTTCCCGCAGTCAATGCAACTGTCCGGATTACGCCGGATTTTAAACGGCGAGAGCAGTGAAAACAGGCCAAGCAGTGCGCCATAAGGGCACAGATAACGGCACCAGGCATTGCGAATAAACAGGCTCAGAACGCTGATAACTACCACGAAAATAAGCGTGGCGGAGCCGATATGACGAAAAAAATCGAGCATCTTCACGTCAATGATCATGCCGTAGGCCGACATCAGAAAGTACTGGATTCCCTGGGCGGGCATCGACAGAGCGATATACAGGAAGAAACCCAACAGCAGATACTTCAGACTGAGCAGTGGGATGTCCAGCCAGCGCGGCAGCGTGAAATTGCGACCCAATACTTTTTTTCCCAGAGTACCAAGCAGTTCGGAAAGCGTGCCAACCGGGCATAGCCACGAACAGAAGGCTTTTTTTAACAACAAGCTAATCAGGATAAACGCAACTAACAGCAGCATGGAGGCGGCATGGATGGGCGGGAGAAAACCGGTCTCCAGCGTGTAGCGGATATTCATCAAACCCGCGATCGGCAGCCACCCCTCAATACCGCCGGGTCTTGGAATATAAACGCTGGTACCGGCAGTTTCAAAATAGCGGACCCAATAATAAAACGTCACGCCAATATAGATATTGCTGGCCAGCAGGAGAAACTGGGTGGCTTTTCGCCAGGTGCTGGCGTTACGCCAGTCATTCCACGGCAGTTTGCCTCCGGTCGTGCCTGGGCGGCGCTGCCAGCGTGTTCTCTTTTTCCCGTTCATGGTTTTACACTATCCCTCATATTTCCCCTCCTGCATTCAGAAGGCGTCATCACCGGGATATGCTAGCGCTATTCAGATTTGGTGTATTTGATTTGCATCTTATTAAGCGGCTGTTATTTTTATGGCACGTATATGCCTGAATAAAAATAACAGCCCGATACTTATCGCAGGTCAGATAAATACCCTTAACGGGGTATTTATTTCTCCGTGGGAAAATAGGTTATTCCTGAAATATCTCTACGCGGTCACGGCCATTACTTTTCGCCAGGTACAGTGCCCGATCGGCTTTATCAACCAACTGCTTGTAGTCAGGATGGTAGTCATATTCGGCGATGCCAATACTGACGGTGACAGAAAACACTTCTGTTGCTGAGGCCGCCATACGCATCTCGGCAATTTTCATGCGTAGCGTTTCGAGGATAATACTGGCCTGAGACTGATCTGACTCGACAAGCAGAATCATAAATTCTTCACCGCCGTAGCGGAAAACGTAATCGCTGCTGCGAATATGATCATAAATAACCGCCGCGACGTTTTTGAGCGTCATATCACCGGTGTTATGCCCATAGTTGTCGTTAATTTGCTTAAAGTAGTCGATATCCAGCATCGCCAGGGTAAAGGGCTTCCGGGTATGTAACGCCAGCGAGATCTCACGGCGCATAATGGTCGGGATAAAGCGTCGGTTAAGCAATTGAGTCAATGAGTCTTTACCATTTTCCTGCTTCACCAGCGCGTCGAACATTGAGGCGAGCAGGAAATGGATTTTTGCCGAGAGCTGGCGTACATCCTGCAACAAGCTCATCCGTTCAGGTTCTGTCGCCTGATGCTGATGCGACAGCGTGGTTGTCAGGCGGTTGTCGATTTCCGCAATCAGCGACTCCATTTCTTTCAGCAGATTGCTGTTGCCCAGAATGTATTTTCCCTTGTGTGCGAACCACATACCAAAATCAGAATTCGCCAAAAGGACCAGCTCACCGAAAGGCATTCCGGTGGCGATGTTATAGATAAACTGATTTTCCCAGTCGGTAAATGAGCGTATTTGCCGCTCGCGTTCGACGTTAACGTCATCGTAAATGGTCTGCAGGCGATACTGTTCCTGGGTATGCAGTGAGTTTTGATAGCTGGGGGAATAGGAGACGGTCATGGCCTCCAGGGCGGTATCCATTGCCAGACTGCTGAAACAGATGGCATCGCTCAGCAGGGCGGGCGAGTATTCCGCTTTCTTTTTCAGGACCCGATACAATTCATCTTTCAGCTTGCGTGCGCCGCGATTAACCAGATCGATAGGCAGCCCGATGCGGGCATGCACCACGCCAATTTTGCGCTGTTTTGCCAGCAGTTGTGAGAGATCTTCGTTCGCGCTACCAAGTACGCTGCGTAGCCAGTCAAACATACTGCCGCTGAGGCGGGTGCTGACCTGTTCTGTATTGAGGAACAATGCGCTCTCCGCATGGGAGAGCATATAGTCATAAAAAACGCTCACTAAATGGCGGATCTCTTCGTCGCTTAATGATGTCAGGATCGTATGAACTTCAGGGGATGTTTGACGTAACAACGCCTGCCATTCTGTAAGGAGTAATGTGTCGTTTACCGGAGCAACCTGTTCCATCTCACTGCCACTCAAAATGCGATTTAAAAATTCAGGCGGTATTACGGACAATTACGTCACAATGGTCAAGTTAAACTCGCTTAACGATGGCTGACACCTTCATAAATCAGCCTGAGCGCGAAGACGCCGATAATGGCGCCTATCACCCGGCTGGCAACCCTCTGGATTCGACCATACGCACGGCGCACAGCGGGCAAAGAAAACGCCTGACTGAGAAAAATCCGCCAGATAACGGAAGACAACACAATACCTGCCCAGGCCATGAGCCTCGCCCACGTAGGCGTTTCTGCGCTGAGGGTGACGGAGAAGATACTAATAAAAAACAGAACGGTTTGCGGATTAGACAAATCTGTTAATAACCCGCGGCGGAAAAATACATACCAGGGGGCGGAAATCGGCTGCTGTAACGTTGGCATTTGCGGTGTAGCCTGATGGCGAACACTGTTCCAGGCAAACCACAGCAAATAGGCGCCGCCGACAATTTTAATCAGTGAAAATATCTCTTCACATTGGGTAATGAGCGTCGCCATGCCAAAGAGCCCGAGGCCGGAGTAGAACGCATCGCCTAAGGCCACACCCAGACCGGTCATCACCCCTGCGCGTCGTCCTGACGCCAGACTGGTTTGCACCACCACGAACAGGTTCGCGCCAGGATTAAAAAAGGTTAAAACAAACAGGCTGATGGTGAGTACGACGGCGTGTAAAGGTTCCATAGACAACGATTCCATTAGTGAGAGCGGGCCAGGGGCATGCTTAGACTGCTAACACTATAATTTTAGCGCGCTCGTCATTCTGCGTATTTACTCACACTGTATTGTGAAATGAGCTCAAATTTGCAAATAGCGTCTACGCCTGGTTTCTGCAACCCAGCTGCGCCGGATAATGCTGCGGCGTGGGATCTTCTGTTATACACGATGCGCAAAATATCTTTATATTTCCGCCAGCTCTGGATCTTTTTAGCGGCCTGAACTACTTATTAATCATCCTTGACTCGCATGGCGAATGTTCAGGGGGCGATGATGGCATATATAACAAAACCTGGAGCTTTTATATGAAAACTGGAATTAAAGTACTTATTGGTGCGTTAGCTTTTGTTGTGTCCAACGCGTATGCCGCGGAATTTATGACAAAACTTGAGTTTGAAAAGGTTGAGTCGCAGTACACAAAAATCGGTGATATTTCAACGAGTAACGAAGTTTCTGTTGCAGACGCTAAAGAAGAACTGCTGAAGAAAGCCGAAGAGAAAGGTGCCGATGTGGTGGTATTAACCTCCGGCCAAACGGACAATAAAATCCACGGTACAGCCAATATTTACAAGAAAAAATAATGCGCAGTACTGAAAGATAACATACCCGCCAGTCATTGCACTGGCGGGTTTTCTTTTAGCCTACGCCAGAATGTAGTTCTGCTGATACCGAGATATTGCGCCGCCGCGGTTTTATCGCCATTGAATTGCGCCAGCACCTGCTGCGGCGTCAGTGATGAAGTGACCTGCGGCGGGGCAGCAACCGCGGCCAGTTCAGGTAACAGCTGCTGTAGAAATTGTTCGTTCAGCTCCGGCTGTGGTTCGACGCTTAAAAACAGCGCCAGACGCTCCATCATATTGCGCAACTCGCGGATATTTCCCGGCCAGCCATAATTGAGCAACGTATGCTGGCTCAGGGCTAATCCCTTACGCACCGCGTCAGAAAACGGCGCGTCCAGTTCCGCCAGCGACTGTTTTAAAAAGCCTTCCGCCAGCGGCAGAATATCGGGCAACCGCTCGCGTAGCGGCGGCAGTTTGAGGCGCAGAATGCTCAGGCGGTAAAACAGATCGGTACGAAATTCTCCCTGTTTCATCTCTTGTTCCAGGTTGCAGTGCGTGGCGCTAATCACCCGTACATCGACAGGAATCGGCTGATGTCCCCCGACCCGGGTGACCTCTTTTTCTTCCAGCACGCGCAATAACCGGGTTTGTAACGGTAGCGGCATTTCGCCTATCTCATCAAGAAACAGCGTCCCGCCGTGGGCAATTTCGAACAGGCCCGCGCGTCCTCCCCGGCGGGAGCCGGTAAACGCGCCATCTTCATAGCCGAACAGCTCCGCTTCCAGCAATGATTCGGTGATGGCTCCGCAGTTGACGGCAACAAACGGTGGCGAAGGTTTTCCGCGCCGATTCTCCTGACGCGTAAAATACTCACGATGAATAGCCTGCGCCGCCAGCTCTTTACCTGTGCCGGTTTCCCCTTGAATCAGCACCGGCGCACGCGAACGGGCGTAGAGCATAATGGTGTGCCGCACCTGCTCCATTTGCGCAGAATGACCGCGTATATCCCCCAGCGCATAGCGGGTGCGCAGCGTGTCGCCGGAGGCGTATTGCCCGTTTCTGCGCAGCGTCAGACGGGTCATATCCAGTGCGTCGACAAACGCCTGGCGCACGGTGGCCGCCGAATAGATAAAAATGCCGGTCATACCCGCTTCTTCCGCCAGGTCGGTAATCAACCCCGCGCCGACCACCGCCTGGGTACCGTTGGCCTTCAGCTCGTTGATTTGTCCACGGGCATCTTCTTCGGTGATATAGCTGTGCTGTTCAAGCTGCAAATTGAAGGTCTTTTGAAAGGCGATTAGCGCGGGGATGGTTTCCTGATAGGTAATGACGCCAATCGATGATGTCAGTTTTCCCGCTTTCGCCAGCGCCTGTAGTACGTCAAACCCGCTGGGTTTAATCAGGATCACTGGGATCGATAAACGGCTTTTCAGATACGCGCCGTTGGAGCCTGCCGCAATGATGGCATCGCAACGCTCAGTGGCCAGCTTCTTACGGATATAAGCCACCGCTTTTTCGAAACCCAGCTGAATAGGGGTGATGGTCGCCAGGTGGTCGAACTCCAGACTGATGTCGCGAAACAGTTCGAACAGGCGCGTGACCGAAACCGTCCAGATAACTGGTTTGTCGTCGTTCACCCGCGGCGGAAGATGCGTATCAGCCATAAGTAACCCAAAAAGTAAGGAACCGAGTATAAGGGTTTAGTTGTGTTTCATAAATGTTGCAATGAAACGTTCAAGTCGGTTTCATGAAACGATAGCTGACACGCTTTTGTGCAATAAAAATACAGGTTCTAAATATAATCATCTGTTTTAAAAAGTAAAAATGGAATTTGAATAAAAGTTTTGGTCTTTGGCATACCCCTTGCTTTAGGTAAATCAACGAATGATAACAAGTTGATAACAAGAGGACGGGATATGTCTCTACACTCTCCAGGGCTGGCGTTTCGCGCCGCGCTCAGCAAAGAAAACCCATTACAAATCGTCGGCACCATCAACGCCAATCACGCTCTGCTGGCTCAGCGTGCCGGGTATCAGGCGATTTATCTCTCTGGCGGCGGCGTTGCGGCGGGGTCGTTGGGTCTGCCGGATCTCGGTATTTCTACCCTTGATGATGTACTGACCGATATTCGTCGTATCACTGATGTTTGCCCGCTGCCATTGCTGGTGGATGCGGATATTGGTTTTGGATCGTCGGCGTTCAACGTGGCGCGTACCGTGAAGTCGATGATTAAAGCCGGTGCCGCCGCGCTGCATATTGAAGATCAGATCGGCGCCAAGCGTTGCGGGCATCGTCCGAACAAGGCGATCGTCTCAAAAGAAGAGATGGTCGACAGGATCCGCGCCGCCGTGGATGCGCGTACCGATCCCAACTTTGTGATTATGGCGCGCACCGATGCGTTGGCGGTGGAGGGGTTAGAAGCGGCCATCGATCGTGCCCAGGCATACGTTGAAGCGGGGGCCGACATGCTGTTCCCGGAAGCCATTACCGAGCTGGCGATGTACCGCCAGTTTGCCGATGCGGTGCAGGTACCGATCCTCGCTAACATTACCGAATTTGGCGCCACGCCGCTGTTTACTACCGATGAACTGCGTAGCGCGAACGTCGCCATGGCCCTGTATCCGCTGTCTGCCTTCCGCGCCATGAACCGTGCGGCTGAACGGGTCTACAACGTGCTGCGCCAGGAAGGTACGCAAAAGAGCGTGATCGACATTATGCAGACGCGCAACGAACTGTACGAAAGCATCAATTACTACCAGTTCGAAGAGAAACTCGACGCGCTGTACACAAAAAAGTAGCCATGTAGGCCTGATAAGGCGAAGCCGCCATCAGGCAATGCCGGATGGCACTACGTTTATCCGGCCTGCGTAGCTACTCGCACACCCTCAGCACCCTACATATTATAAAAATGACGAGGACAACATGAGCGACACAACAATCCTGCAAAACAACACGCATGTCATTAAACCTAAAAAATCGGTTGCGCTGTCAGGCATCGCCGCCGGAAATACCGCGTTATGCACCGTGGGTAAAAGCGGTAACGACCTGCATTATCGCGGCTACGATATTCTCGACCTGGCGCAGCAGTGCGAATTTGAAGAAGTCGCGCACCTGCTGATCCACGGGAAATTACCTACCCGCGACGAACTCACCGCCTATAAAAGCAAACTCAAAGCGCTGCGCGGCTTACCCGCAAACGTGCGTACCGTGCTGGAAGCGCTGCCTGCCGCATCCCACCCGATGGATGTGATGCGCACCGGCGTCTCCGCGCTGGGGTGTACATTGCCGGAAAAAGAGGGGCACACCGTTTCCGGCGCGCGCGATATTGCAGACAAGCTGCTGGCGTCCCTCAGTTCGATCCTTTTGTACTGGTATCACTACAGCCATAACGGCGAGCGCATTCAGCCGGAAACGGACGATGATTCCATTGGCGGTCACTTCCTACATCTGCTGCATGGCGAAAAACCGTCGCAAAGCTGGGAAAAGGCGATGCATATTTCGCTGGTGCTGTATGCCGAGCACGAATTCAACGCATCCACTTTCACCAGTCGTGTGATTGCGGGAACCGGCTCCGATATGTATTCCGCGATTATCGGCGCGATTGGCGCGCTGCGAGGGCCGAAACACGGCGGGGCGAATGAAGTGTCGCTGGAGATCCAGCAGCGTTATGAAACGCCGGATGAAGCCGAAGCGGATATCCGCAAACGCGTGGAAAACAAAGAAGTGGTGATTGGCTTTGGTCACCCGGTTTACACCATTGCCGACCCGCGTCATCAGGTGATTAAACGCGTGGCGAAGCAGCTTTCTCAGGAAGGCGGTTCGCTGAAAATGTACAACATCGCCGACCGTCTGGAAGAGGTGATGTGGGAAACGAAAAAGATGTTCCCCAACCTCGACTGGTTCTCGGCGGTCTCCTACAACATGATGGGCGTCCCGACCGAAATGTTCACTCCGCTGTTTGTTATCGCCCGCGTTACCGGCTGGGCGGCGCACATCATCGAACAGCGCCAGGACAACAAAATTATCCGTCCTTCTGCCAACTACACCGGCCCGGAAGATCGCGTATTTGTGCCGATCGAAAAGCGTTGCTAATTAAAACCTCTAAATATAAAAACAGGAGTTGTACCCTATGTCCGCACATATTTCGAACGTTCGCCCAGACTTTGACCGTGAAATCGTTGATATCGTTGATTACGTTATGAATTACGAGATCACCTCAAAGGTGGCGTACGACACCGCGCATTATTGCCTGCTCGACACCCTTGGCTGTGGTCTGGAAGCGCTGGAATATCCGGCCTGTAAAAAACTGTTAGGACCGGTGGTGCCGGGGACCGTAGTGCCGAACGGCGTTCGCGTACCGGGCACCCAGTTCCAGCTTGACCCGGTGCAGGCGGCGTTTAACATCGGCGCGATGATCCGCTGGCTGGACTTCAACGACACCTGGCTGGCCGCGGAATGGGGCCATCCTTCCGATAACCTCGGCGGTATTTTGGCGACGGCTGACTGGCTGTCACGCAACGCGGTGGCGGCGGGGAAAGCGCCGTTGACCATGAAAAAAGTGCTGACCGGGATGATCAAAGCCCATGAAATTCAGGGCTGTATCGCGCTGGAAAACTCCTTTAACCGCGTTGGTTTGGATCACGTTCTGTTGGTAAAAGTCGCCTCCACGGCGGTGGTCGCGGAGATGCTTGGGCTGAGCCGGGATGAAATCCTCAACGCCGTTTCGCTGGCGTGGGTCGACGGCCAGTCGCTGCGTACCTATCGTCATGCGCCAAATACCGGCACGCGTAAATCCTGGGCGGCAGGCGATGCGACCTCCCGCGCGGTACGTCTGGCGTTGATGGCAAAAACGGGCGAGATGGGATATCCGTCTGCGCTGACGGCGAAAACCTGGGGCTTTTATGACGTCTCCTTCAAAGGGGAATCGTTCCGCTTCCAGCGTCCGTACGGCTCTTACGTGATGGAAAACGTGCTGTTTAAAATCTCCTTCCCGGCCGAGTTCCACTCGCAGACCGCGGTAGAAGCGGCAATGACGCTGTATGAACAACTGCAGGCCGCGGGTAAAACGGCGGCTGATATCGAAAAAGTGACCATTCGCACCCACGAAGCCTGTATCCGCATCATCGATAAAAAAGGCCCGTTGGATAACCCGGCGGATCGCGATCACTGCATCCAGTATATGGTCGCCATTCCGCTGCTGTTTGGGCGTTTAACCGCGGCAGATTACGAAGACGGCGTGGCGCAGGACAAACGTATTGATGCCCTGCGCGAGAAGATCACCTGCTTCGAAGATCCGGCCTTTACTGCCGATTATCACGACCCGGAAAAACGTGCCATTGCTAACGCCATCACTCTCGAGTTCACCGATGGTTCACGTTTTGAAGAAGTGGTGGTGGAGTACCCAATCGGTCATGCGCGCCGTCGTCACGACGGTATGCCGAAGCTGGTCGAGAAGTTCAAAATCAACCTGGCGCGTCAGTTCCCGACCCGTCAGCAGCAGCGCATTCTGGATGTCTCCCTGGACAGAGCCCGCCTGGAGCAGATGCCGGTCAATGAGTATATGGACCTTTATGTAATCTAAACCTGCGTGCGGCAAGGCGTAAGTTCAACAGGAGAGCATTATGTCTTATAGCGAGTTTTATCAACGTTCGATTACGCAACCGGAGTCATTCTGGGCCGAGCAGGCCCAGCGTATTGACTGGCAGCAGCCGTATACGCAGGTGCTGGATCACAGCAACCCGCCGTTTGCCCGCTGGTTTTGCGGCGGCAAGACCAATTTGTGTCATAACGCCATCGACCGCTGGGTGGAGAAACAGCCTGAGGCGCTGGCGCTGATTGCGGTGTCATCGGAAACCGAAGAAGAGCGTACCTTTACCTTTCGTCAGCTGTACGACGAAGTGAATGTGGCGGCGGCAATGTTGCTGTCTCTGGGCGTACAGCGCGGCGACAGGGTATTGGTTTATATGCCGATGATCGCCGAGGCGCACATTACGCTGCTGGCCTGCGCGCGCATTGGGGCGATCCATTCGGTGGTGTTCGGTGGCTTTGCCTCGCACAGCGTGGCGGCACGCATCGACGACGCCCAACCGGTGATTATCGTTTCGGCGGATGCCGGCGCGCGCGGGGGCAAGATCCTGCCGTATAAAAAGCTGCTCGATGATGCAATCAGTCAGGCGCAGCACCAGCCGCGTCATGTGGTATTGGTCGATCGTGGTTTGGCGAAAATGGCGCGGGTAGAGGGGCGCGACCTCGACTTTGCCGCGCTGCGCCAACAGCATCTTGGCGCGCGGGTGCCGGTGACGTGGCTGGAATCGAATGAAACCTCCTGCATTCTCTATACCTCCGGGACAACCGGTAAACCGAAGGGCGTCCAGCGCGACGTTGGCGGCTATGCGGTCGCGCTGGCAACCACGATGGACACCATTTTCGGCGGTAAAGCGGGCGGCGTGTTCTTCTGCGCGTCGGACATCGGCTGGGTGGTTGGGCATTCGTATATCGTGTATGCCCCACTGCTGGCGGGGATGGCGACGGTGGTGTACGAAGGGCTGCCAACGTACCCGGACTGCGGCGTGTGGTGGAAGATTGTTGAGAAGTATCAGGTTAGCCGGATGTTCTCCGCGCCAACGGCGATACGCGTACTGAAGAAATTCCCGACCGCGCAGATCCGCAATCACGATCTCTCCTCGCTGGAGGTGCTGTATCTGGCCGGGGAACCGCTGGACGAACCGACCGCCAGTTGGGTAACGGAAACGCTGGGCGTCCCGGTTATCGACAACTACTGGCAGACCGAATCCGGCTGGCCAATTATGGCGATCGCGCGTGGGCTGGACGACAGGCCTTCGCGGTTGGGCAGCCCTGGCGTGCCGATGTATGGCTATAACGTGCAGTTGCTCAATGAGGTCACCGGCGAACCCTGCGCAGCGAATGAGAAGGGTATGCTGGTCATTGAAGGGCCACTGCCGCCAGGGTGTATTCAGACCATCTGGGGCGATGACACACGGTTCGTAAATACCTACTGGTCGCTGTTTTCTCGTCAGGTATACGCCACTTTTGACTGGGGCATTCGCGATGCCGACGGCTATTACTTCATCCTCGGTCGGACGGATGACGTCATTAACGTCGCCGGACACCGACTGGGTACGCGTGAGATAGAGGAGAGTATTTCCAGCTATCCAAACGTCGCAGAAGTGGCGGTGGTCGGCGTGAAAGATGCTTTGAAAGGGCAGGTGGCGGTTGCATTTGTTATTCCGAAACAGAGCGACAGCCTTGAAGATCGCGACATCGCGCATTCGGAAGAGAAGGCGATTATGGCGCTGGTGGACAGTCAGATTGGTAACTTTGGCCGTCCGGCACACGTCTGGTTTGTGTCACAGTTGCCGAAAACGCGCTCCGGTAAAATGCTCAGGCGGACGATTCAGGCAATCTGTGAAGGCCGCGATCCCGGCGATCTGACGACCATTGACGATCCGGCGTCGCTGCAGCAAATTCGCCAGGCGATCGAGGAGTAGCCGTTATTAATTGGCCCGGTGGCGCGATGCTTACCGGGCCTGAATTTTAATCGACTTTCTTATACGGTCCATGATAGTAATCAAACGGCGCATAGACCGTATCTGCCACAAAAGACAGTGGTACATCGATAAATAACAGCGCTAAATCGAAATAGTTATAATCATAAGCGCCTGGATTTTTTAGTTTATCAATGTCGTGGTGCGTACCCACATAATAGGTATTCGAATCCTCGCCTTCCGTGCGTGCATTAATGCTGCCACATCCTGAAAGTAATGCGCTGACCAACAACGTCACTACCGCAACCGTCTTTCTGCTCATCCTGTGACCTGGGTTTTACCGTCTCGTTTACCATAGCAGGTTAAAAGCGGCTTTTTGTCCGCAGAACTTAAACCCCCAGGTCAGGACTCATAGAGTGAGGATTGCACGTTGTAGGCCGGATAAACCACGTGAGTGGTGCATCCGGCAAAGAGGCTTTTACAGCGCGACGCTTTCGCGACGACGCAGCAGGAAAAATAAGGGCAGGTCATAACCTGCCCATTATTATTATGTTTAACCCCAGATAACCTGGTAGTGATAACGTCCGGCACTCAGCAAAAACTCCGGCGACACGGAAGGACTCCATGAATCATCGCCGCCGACACCCATATGGAAGCCATCAATATTGAGCCAGGTACCCGCCTCCGGTTGCAGCAGGTGACGGTGGCTGGTTTCCATCAGTTGCTGTTGGCTAAAGCGGCTGATGCTGAACAGGAAGTCGCCACGCCATTGATGCGTGCCGTAGTGCAGTTCGCGCGTGCCGCAGCGCAGACCGTTTTCGCTCGGGAAAACATACGGGGTGTACATCTCATCGAGTGACAGATCCCAACGGTCAAAACAGGCGGCGCTCAGGCGATCCGGGTAGTTCTCATGTGGACCGAGACCTAACCAATTCACTCGCTCGGCGACCTGCGACAGCTGGCAGCTCAGGCCAATACGCGCCGGATGCGGCGTGCCGCTGGCGACGTCGACATCCACCGTTATCTGCATCTCGCCATGACCGTTGATACGATACGATTTACGGCTGATAAACAGTGTTTCATCCTGATACTGCCAGGCATGCGCGGTGGTGATCAGCACACTGTTTGCCAGCGTTTCGGCTTCGCATAACAACAGCAGCGGCTCTACGCGGTAATGGCCTGCGGCCTTCCAACGTTCAACCCAGGCATTAGGATCGATGCGGGATGACTCGCTGACGCCGATATCGTTGTCCAGCGGCGCGCGGGTGAACTGGTCGGTCAGTGGGGATAACAACTGGGCGGTATCATCAAGCCAGTATTGTGTCAGCAGGCCAGACCGACGGTCGAATTGCCAACGCTTGTTGTCGTTCTCAGCAGTAAAGCTGTTTTCGCTAACGTTGAGCTGTGGTGCGTTGCGGACAGTTGGCTGCCGCACCAGGCTGAGTTTCTCTTCCAGCTTCCACTGCTGCCAGGCGCTGATATGTCCGGCGTCTGACCAGGCGGTGGCACGAGGCTGTTCCACGCGCACCGTCAGCCACAGTTGGCCTGCGGTTTCCGGCATCGGGCAATTTGGCAGGGTAATCACCTGGCGGCCCTGCGGGGCAATATCCAGAACGATTTGTCCGGCGGCCAGCAGGTTGCCGTCCTGGGCAATCGACCAGTGCAGAACTTCGTTATCGCTGCGGCGGAACAGATATTCGCTGGTCACTTCAATCTGGCGTTCAGCGCCCGGCAGTAACGTAAACTGGAAAAACTGCTGTTCATGTTTGGCCTCGTATAACGCCGGATGCGGGGTGCGATCGGCGAACACCAGTCCGTTCATGCAGAACTGACGATCGTTAGGCGTGTCGCCAAAGTCGCCACCGTAGGCTGACCATGCCTTACCGTTCTCATCATATTTAATCAGCGACTGATCCACCCAGTCCCAGACAAACCCGCCCTGCAGGCGCGGATACTGACGAAATGCCTGCCAGTATTTGGCGAAGCCGCCGAAACTATTGCCCATCGCATGGGCATATTCACAGAGAATGAGTGGACGCTGCTCACCGGGCATCGACAGCCACTTTTTAATCGACCATTTAGGTACCGCCGGGAAGGGCTGATCCTGATCGACGCGGGCGTACATCGGGCAAATAATGTCGGTCGCCGCGGTATTCGCGCCGCCGCCTTCGTACTGTACCGGGCGTGACGGGTCTTCTGATTTTATCCAGCGATACAGCGCGTCGTGATTGACGCCATGACCGGATTCATTGCCCAGCGACCAGATGATAATGCTCGGATGGTTGCGATCGCGCAGCACCATGCGCGTCACGCGCTGGCTCATGGCAGGCAACCATGTGGGATCGTCGCTCAGGCGATTCATTGGCACCATGCCGTGGGTTTCGATATTGGCTTCGTCGACCACGTACAGGCCGTAGCGATCGCACAAGGTGTACCACAACGGATGGTTCGGGTAATGGGAGCAACGCACGGCGTTAAAGTTGTTCTGCTTCATCAGCAGAATATCCTGCACCATCGTCGCCTCATCCATCACCTGACCGTTGACCGGATGGTGCTCATGACGGTTGGTGCCGCGAATCAACAGCGGTTTACCGTTTAACAGTAGCAGGCCGTTTTTGATATCAATCTGACGAAAGCCGACGTCACAGGCTTCTGCTTCAATCAGCACTCCATCCGCGGTATGTAACTGCACAACGGCACGGTACAGATTGGGCGTTTCGGCACTCCATAGCGCTGGCTTTTCGACGTTCAGCCGCAGGGTAACCCGGTCATGATAAGCGCCGCGCTCATCAATAATCTCGCTGCCGAGTGGGGAGGTCGTTTCGTCAGTGAGCGTTTCACCTCCCCACAATTGCAGGGAAACGCGTAAATCTTCGCTCGCGTTGCCTGCCACTTTGACTTCCGCTTCCAGCACGGCGCGGCTGAAGTCATCGTTAAAACGGGTGTTAATGCGCAGGTCGCTGATTTGCGTGGTGGGCTTATGCAGCAAAGATACGTCGCGAAAGATCCCGCTCATGCGCCACATGTCCTGGTCTTCCAGATAACTGCCGTCGCTCCAGCGCAGCACCATCACGGCCAGACGGTTTTCGCCGCGTAACAGATAATCGCTAAGATTGAACTCCGATGGCAGGCGGCTGTCCTGACCGTAGCCGACCCAGCGACCGTTGCACCACAGATGAAAGGCGGAATTGACGCCGTCAAAAATAATGCGCGTCTGACCTTCATCTAACCACGCGTCTTCGATATTAAATGTGAGCGAGTAACATCCCGTTGGATTCTGTGCCGGAACGTACGGCGGATTAACCGGAATCGGGTAGGTGACGTTGGTATAAATTGGCGCGTCGTAACCGTCCATCTGCCAGTTAGAGGGGACGTTGATAGTGTCAGCCTGTGGCAGATCGCTTGTCAGCCAGCTTTCCGGCACAGCCTCCGGCACAGCCTCCGGCGCGGGAAACCACGCGAATTGCCACTGGCCATTCAGCGAACGTAACTGGGCTGAGCGCTGATTAGTTCGCGCATCGTCTGCTGAGCGCCAGCTACAGAAAGGTGGGTGCGCCTCCAGGCGGTTGAGCTGCGTGACACCGGGATTTTCCCAGTCGCGACGTTTCAGAACAGCGGAGAGTGAATCTGGGTTCAGGTTCATAACGGTATCCTGTTTGAATTTGTTATTCGCTCACAATTTCAATCAAAATACGGATAAGCGTTCCCAACTGTAAAGGATAGGGCGTTCAATGAGTGAACTGACTCACACAATTGTTATGCGTTCACAATTTTGGTGTGAGCTGAGAAACTTGCCGTGCCAGCTGGATGAGTGAATCCGCCAGCGCCTGGGGAGAGGTGGTTTGCGTATCGGGAGGCAGAACCGTTTTGCGCTTAACTAGAGTTACGGGCAGCAGTTGGTTGCCTACGGTTGATTTGCCATGGGGAAGTTGCAGCAGCCTGTCGACGCTGGTTTCACCTAATAACGGAAAATCCTGCCTGATGGTAGTCAGCGGTGGAATATAGCAGGCGCTGTCTTCGGTGTCATCGTAGCCGATCACCGAGATATCAATCGCCACCCGCAGGCCGAACTCGCTGATTGCCCGCATCGCGCCCAGCGCCATTTGATCGTTAGCAACCAGCATAGCGGTGGGGAGATTACCGCTATTGAGCATATGCAGTGTTTGTTGAAAACCGGACATGGCGCTCCAGTCGCCTTCCAGCTCCGCGACGGGTTGCAACTGGTAGTGCGCCAGATATTTATGCCACCCCGCATGGCGAAGCCTTGCCGAAACCGAAGTGCGCGGCCCGCTCAGCAGGGCGATACGCTGATGTCTGTGCTGTACCAGATGTTCAACGCCGAGGCGTGCGCCGTCGTCATGGGAGAAAATCACGCTGTTAATTGGCGTCTGGTCAGAGACATCGAGAAACAGCACCGGCACCGTACCGCAGGCGGCAGCCACGGCAATGGCGTCTTCTTCATCCAGCGGATAGTTAATGATCAGCCCGGTAACGCGTTGGGAAAGCAGGTTGTGGACCGCGGCTTTGCATGCTTCAACGCCGCTGCGCTCGACCATGGCGATCACCACGCTGGCACCGGACTGGTCGGCGCGGGATTTTATGGCGGCAACGATTTGTGAAGGGGCGTGCAGGGCAAGATTGGCCGTCACGACGCCAATCAGCGACGTCTGTTTACCTGCCAGCTGCTGTGCGACGCGGTTAGGGATGTAGTTGAGTTCCGCCATCGCGGCCTCAACTTTCTGTCGGGTTTTTGCAGAAACGTGGCTGGCCTGATTTACGACGCGCGAGACGGTCTGGTAAGAGACTCCTGCATGGTCTGCCACATCGTATAGCGTTACCGGTTTCACGTTTATCACCCCTGTCATGATGTTTTCTACGCGCTATGATGCCACAGCGGGACGGTTTTGGGGGATTTGCGCATTGGTTCTGCGAGGCACATTCCAGGGGGGCGTCTCTGGCGCCGGAGGATTTATCGTCGTGATTATTAACAGAATAAAAAAGTGAGGACATGGTGAGCGACGTTGCGGCAAATAACATTCTGTCCATCTACAGGCGTCATGCGGATGCCTTTGCCAGCCAGCGCTCTCGTGCACTGTTTGAAAAAAGCTGGCTGGACAAGTTCATCTCAGTTATGGGCGGGCAGGGCAGCATTGTGGATATTGGCTGCGGGAATGGTCAGCCGATTGCCGGGTATTTTATCCAGCAAGGTTTTCAGCTCACAGGGATTGATGGTTCCGCAGCGATGCTGGCGCGGGCCCGGCAATCCTTTCCCGCGCAGCGCTGGCTGGAGCAGGATATGCGTGAACTGGCACTCGACGAAACCTTTGCCGGCCTGATTGCGTGGGACAGTTTTTTCCATTTAACCCAGCAAGACCAACGAAAGATGTTCCCGATTTTTGACCGGCTTAGCCATCCCGGCAGCGCGCTGATGTTTACCAGCGGTACCGGGAATGGCATTGCTATGGGGCAATTTGAAGGCGAGCCGCTATTTCACGCCAGCCTTGCACCTGATGAGTATCGCGCATTGCTCTCAGCGCACGGCTTTACGGTGATTGAAATGGTGATGGAAGATCCGGAATGCGCAGGGCACACGGTGTGGCTGGCGAAAAAAAGCTAAACGCCGCGAAAGGTTTTGCGCCATTCGGCGGGGCTGACGCCGAAATGAGATTTAAAATGCTGACGCCAGGTTACAGGCGACTGAAAACCGACCTGTTCGGCGATGCGTTCAACAGGCAACTGACTGGACTCCAGTAGCGCCTGGCTGCGGCGAAGACGCTCGACAATCAACCACTCTGCCACGCTCGACCCGGTGGCTTTCATAAAGTGACGGGTTAACGTGCGACGGCTCATCATCACCCGCTGCGCCAGCGCATCGAGACTATGCTGCTCGTGGATATGCAGGCGTAAATAATCAAGCAGCGCATTAATACGCTGATCCTGGGTGTTTTTCGCCACCGGCTGTTCGATAAATTGGGCCTGACCACCTTCGCGATGCGGCGGCACAATCATCCGCCGCGCAATCTGATTCGCTACCGTGCTGCCAAAACGTTGGCGGATCACGTACAAACAGCAATCCAGCGCGGCGGCAGTGCCTGCGGAGGTAATAATACCGTCGTCATCCACATACAGAGCGTTGATATCCAGACGCGCCGCCGGGAAGCGGGCCTGGAAATCCTGCTCGAACTCCCAGTGCGTGGCCGCCCGTTTGCCATCCAGCAGACCGGCATAGCCGAGGACAAATGCGCCCAGACACAGCCCGACCATTTGCGCGCCGTTTTGCCGCGCACGGTTGAGCGTATCAAGCAACCCCTGCGGCGGGCGATGTGCGGTCGTGCCCCAGTATGGGATCACCACGATGTCGGCTGCCTCCACCGCTTCATAGCCATAAGCTGCGTTAATCGAGAAACCGTCCTGCGAGGAAACGATACCGGGCTGTTCGGCGCACAATTGCACGTCGAAGCGCTTTTTCGCCGCCACTTTGTCACTGAAAATGATGCACGGCACCGAGAAGTGAAACGGGCTGAAATCTTCCACGGCGACAATAGCGACGGTAAGTGGCTGCATACGATTCCTCTGCGGATATTAAAACGTCAGGGTTTCACCATCTTCCGGCACGTTGACGCATTGCGCAATCTGGTTGTCGCTGGCGTATGCTTTCAGCGCGGCGCGGGTCAACAAACAGTGGTTTATCGCCTCCATATGCGTGGCCACAATTTGTGCATTGGGAAGCGTGAAGTGGGTTTTTAGTACATCTTCTGCGCCCATAATAATTGGGCCAAAACCGATGACGTGGGCAAAACCTGCGTTCAAAATCACCACATCCGGCTGGAAAGTCAGCATGTTGGCTTCCACTTCGTCACGCCAGATAGTGTCCCCAACCAGATACAGCGTTTTTTCCGCCGGATGCTGAAAGATAACCCCGCAGGCATCGCCTAAACGTTCCGCCATTTGCGGGATGGCGTAAGCGCGATCTGAGCCATGCTGGCCGCCGGTTTTACGCAGGGTGATGTCGCCCAGCGTGGTATTGTGTGTCAGTACATTAAGTTGGGTGAAACCCTGATCTCGCAGCACCTGCGCATCCTGCTCATTTTGCACGTAAATCGGTTTGTCTTTCGGCACGACCCGTGCTGCAACCTCATCCCAGTGATCTTCATGCAGATGCGTCACGATCAGCGCATCGACGTTAAGCAGATTATCAATATTAACAGGCAGATCGACGGTCGGATTGCGGATCTCCGCACGTGCCGTTCCGGCAAAGCCCGGATAAGCACCTTTTGCCGCCAGCATTGGATCGATTAGAAAGGTTTTGCCACCAAAGGTGATGCACTGCGTGGCGTTGCGGATTTGCGTGATGTTCATGGTGATTGCTCCACGTGTTGGGTCAGTGGTGTCATCGTAGAGTGTTGTGCATAAGTTGAATGTGGGCAAATGGGCGAGTAGCGATGGGATCGGGCCAATTACAGAGGCCGATAATGTAATTAGATTTAACGTAATTGAATATTTACTTTATAGCTCTCGGGTTAATTCGTTGCTATTGTACCGACCTGAATAAAATACAAATATATACCCGTCATACTTCAAGTTGCATGCTCGTTGGCTTTCCTCGCTCACCCCAGTCACTTACTTGAGTAAGCTCCTGGGGATTCTCTGCGTCGCCGCCTTCCTGCAACTCGAATTATTTAGGGTATATAAATAAAGATTAATTAAATGCGAAGCGGCTTCAAAAAGTATATTGGTTAAATGCAATATATTGCAGCCAATAAAACAGATCGCGAACTATGAAATAAGAATGCTATCATTCACATCAGACGCGGCAGACAACTGCTGGCACAGGCATTCACCCCGGAGCACATCATGAACAACGACATTCCGCTAAAATATTATGATATCGCCGACGAGTACGCGACCGAAGCCGCAAAGCCGGTAAGCGATGCCGAACGCGACGCGCTGGCGCACTACTTTCAGCAACTGATCACCCGTTTAATGAACAATGAAGAAATTAGCGAAGAAGCGCAGCAGGAGATGGCAACCGTGGCCGGTGTCGACGCGCAGCGTATCGACGATATCGCAGAGTTCCTCAATCGCTGGGGTAACGAGTAGCCAAAGACGTGGTCTGTGTTTTACACTGCGCGCAAATTCAGTAGATATACTCTGCGAGTATTAGATTTAATCAGGTGGAAACAGCAATGAACGGAACAATCACAACGTGGTTTAAAGATAAAGGCTTTGGATTTATCAAAGATGAAAATGGCGAAAACCGCTATTTTCATGTGATTAAGGTTGCTAATCCTGAGCTGATCAAGAAAGACGCGGCGGTAACCTTTGAACCGACCACCAACAACAAAGGTCTGTCTGCCTATGCGGTGAAGGTCATACCAGACAGTAAATACATCTATATCGCTGGCGAACGTCTGAAGCTCACGGCGATCAAGTCGTACCTGGTATACAGCGAAGAAGTCCCTGTCGAGACCCGTATTGATAAAGAAAATGCGGTGCTGTCTGTCGGCGTGCTGATGAACAGTATCCGGCCGAAATCAGAGGTGAAGCCAGGTGAAATGCGTAAGCTGAAAAAACTGGCTATCACCACTTTCCAGGGCACGACGCTGATTTTCTCCGAAGATGAAATCGACATCGAGGCGACAGTGAAACTGCTTAAGGTCTGAAGCTCTTCAGACTGATAAGTGCCGCAACTCTGCTATCCATTGCCCCATGCGGATGTTGTTGCTCTGAGCGCTGAGGATGTTAGAAACCGCTCGCTCAGAGCAGAAAACGTTATTCAATTGCTGAAGCCGTTGCTGGCTCCGCGTCCTTATTATTGTTGAGGTCCAATTAGTTAGGATAAAAACAAAAGAAGCATGACGGAGTCTGGTAATAATCTATTCATAATGTTAATTATTGATTAAATAAAAGTAGCATCTCATGAAGTTGGGGTATTTTTATTTCTCATAGACGAGAATTTACACATCATGATATAATATGGTGGAGAAAACTCGCGGTTTATTAATCTGCGCGTAATGTAAATAAATTTTCGGGGAGTGCATTCCAGTGGGACGTAAATGGGCCAATATTGTTGGTAAAAAAACGGCTAAAGACGGTGCAACGTCTAAAGTATATTCAAAATTCGGTGTGGAAATCTATGCTGCTGCTAAACAAGGTGATCCAGACCCAGAATTAAACACTGCTTTAAAATTCGTTATTGAACGTGCGAAACAAGCCCAGGTTCCCAAGCACGTTATTGATAAAGCGATTGATAAAGCCAAAGGTGGCAGCGACGAAACGTTCATGCAAGGGCGTTATGAAGGCTTTGGTCCAAGTGGTTCCATGATTATCGCTGAAACCCTGACTTCAAACGTTAACCGCACAATTGCTAATATTCGTTCAATCTTCAATAAAAAAGGCGGGAATATCGGGGCGGCAGGTTCTGTCAGCTACATGTTTGACAATACTGGTGTGATCGTATTTAAAGGCACTGATCCTGACCACATTTTTGAAACTTTGCTTGAAGCTGAAGTCGATGTTCGTGATGTCACCGAAGATGAAGGCAATATCATTATTTATACTGAGTCTACCGACCTTCATAAAGGCATTGCAGCGTTAAAAGCAGCGGGAATTACAGAGTTCTCAACAACAGAATTAGAAATGATTGCTCAATCAGAAATTGAACTGTCGGCAGAAGATTTAGAAATCTTTGCAGGGCTTGTTGATGCCCTTGAAGATGACGATGATGTTCAAAAAGTATATCATAACGTTGCAAATCTCTAATTCTAAATTAAAGAAATCTGTCATTGTGGCAGATTTTTTTAACGAATAGATTTGTTATAAAAAGTATATCTGGCCAGACAGTACGGCAGAAAAAAGTAAATATCTGCTGGCTCAATTTTGGCTCTGTCTCGCCAGCCACTGACCGACGATAGGCCATAATTTCTCCGCACTTCGCGTCCGAAAAAAGCCCATGTGTCCCACGGAAGAAAGACCAAAATCTGCGTGCCGAATTTCGCGATGTTCGATTTTTGCGTTTTGCACTGGCTCCATCAGGGATGCAATGGCTTCAGGGTTAGCCCACGGATCGTCATCAAAACCCATCACCAGTAAAGGTAAGGTTATCTTACTTGCCCGTTGGCGTGCATCCCAGTCTGGATCGTCGTAGAAATAACCCGGCATTGCGCTCCAGCGTCCCCACTGAAGCATCACGGGAGCAGGCAAATCTTCGCCCAGTCCAAGGTGCCTGGCAGGCATATACCCGAAGATACGGCAAAGAACCGGGGCCAGAACACGCAGCAAGCACCAGACCCGCACCTTCTCTGCCGTCTGTTTTATTGTGCTCGTCACCCCGGCATGGGAGGCCACAATGACGGCCGCGTGCAGGGCGGAGGTGGCCGTGGAAAGCAGAACAGCATGTCCGCCGACACTGTGTCCTACCGCCAGCAGGTTAAGTCCGGGGAAACGCGTTTTAGCCCAGGCAGTAATGCAGCCCACGTCCTGCTCGATCCAGTCTGACATTGAGATGCTGTAGCTACGGAGCTTCCCGGATTTTGAGCGGCCCGTTCCACGGTAGTCGTAAGTGATGACACTGAATCCCTGATTAAAAAGGTACTCTGCGAATCCCTTATAAAACGCCTGTACCACCGCCGTGGCTGGGTGGAGAATAACGATCGCTTTGGCATCGCTTCTTTCCCAGATCGTGGCAGACAGAAATCCGCCTTCATTGACGGGTATTAATATTGAATTCATTCGTAGAGCCTTATCTTTGTGGTCATACCAGTTAGTTCTGAATTCAATGTAGCTTTAACTACCAAATTTAGCGATTTTTTTTGTTCTGTATCCCGGCCTCGTTAAAGGAGACCGTGAATAGTGTAAGGCTATTTTAGCTTTCCTCTCAGAGCTTCATAGACCTCAACCGCTTTCTGCACATTCGTCTCATTCAACGATATCTCCGAGATGTCGATAAACCAGGTTCCTGAGCTATTGGTGATCTATCTAAAATCTAATAATCAGGATAATCCTGTTAATTTTACAGAATATGTAGTTATATTATGTAAATGCGTTTCGTTAATCGCCAAATGATTCCAAATAACTCCAAATATTAACCATATTTAGTAGCCATCCATATCCACTTGAATACAACAAACTGTTGTAAAAAAATAATAGTAAAGTAACATATGACTAATCAAAGAGGATGATCATGTCTGTTACTCTGCAGTGGAAAAATACAAGCATTCATCCATCAAAACTATAATGCCGGGATGAATAAATAAAAAATGGGTAGAAATAATAAACGAAAGGCTCCGCAATCTAATCCGTCAAAAAAAAAGCCAAAGGATAAGAATGTGCCTAAACCTTTTCTCAAAAAATTTAGTAGTTTTATTTTATGGCTCTCCGCTACTGGTGGACTTACATTTGCTGTTACCTATGTTTTCGATTTTTTGACTGGAGATGTAGAGGTCAGGTACGTTAAATCTTCTGGAAGAAGTTATGAATTTAACTTGACGAATAAAAGTTCTACCGACCAGATTATTGAGACTTTCAGAATAGTTCCTGATTTTGAACAAAAGGTAATATATAAAATAACAAAAGATATCACCGGTGTTTTTACTAAGGATGGTGTGTCAATTCCTGGTGGAAATATATCTTCTATGCCTGCGTATGAGTATAAAGAGATGAATGGCTATGTATTGGCAGCGAAGTCTGATGTGAATTTCTTTGTTCCACCTTTGGTTGCGAGGAATTATGTAGAGCCGGAGTATGTTGTAGTATTTGCTGAATATAGAACGAAGTCAAATAATAAATACATGGCAAAACTTGAATCTGCGTTAATAAAACTAAAGCTTAGAGATGGTGTTAAACGTCAAAAATATTTAATTGTTAATAATTTCTGGACTCCAATAAGCAATAGCAATTTTATCGATGCAGTAAAAATCGCTTGCCGAGATGATGACGTCTTTGCAAAAACGGAAGAATGTAAAAAATATATTAATAATTGATTTTTTGTTTTTTTGTGAGAAGGGTTTGGTGGTTGTTACTCTGAACTTCTGGTCTCTGTATATTATATGTATGTATTAAAGTGACATCAAAAAATAGGAAATTTTCAAGCCTGGAGGTAAGATGAAAAATTTAATATTTATTGTAGATGAAGATCTTCAAGATGAACCCTCGACCGAAGAAATAATCACGACGCTAATTTCTGATGGCGAAGAAATACCTCTCGAAAATACAGTAAAAAAAGGAAAGCCATTTGCCTCTTCTAAAGGAAACTGCGAGACAGAAAATAGTGATCGTAAAATGATAAATCCTTTAGTGGCCAATATTGCGCTTGAAATGGCTGCGAGATTGTTACCATTACCTGTCGCAGTTCTTGTGAACGCAGCACCTGCCGCTTATTCTTTATATCAATTGTTTTCAAAGAAAAATGAAGAAGATGTTTCTGTTGCCAGCTTGAAGCAATCTGCAAGTTCTTTTGATAAATATTTAAAGCGTATAAGTATGACTGTCGATATGACCTCAAAGGAAAATTACCGTTTTCAACCTGGTCATCCTCAGATAAATCAAGCTTACATCAGACACCCTCTGTCAGAGGAAAATGACTCTAAAAAGGATCTTTATATTCTCAGTGACAGCTTAGATGATATCCTGCTTCAGGAACGAGAGGCTGAGATGATAAGAGTATTTGTAAGTTTGGGGGCGACGAAAATAGAATTTCGCAAAGAAAATAAATCGAATTTATTAAGTGATGCCAAAGTAGAAATTGATGCTGCATTACCTGTTAGTTCAGCTGAGACTAGCATGAAATTAAATTCAGCGACCACGGATATCGGCAGCGCTAAACGAGTTATTACTTTAGCTGGTTGTGAATGGAAAAAAGGTAGGGAACTTGATAGGTCAGCATTTAGTTGGTTACCGTATGAACCATCATGGGAAAGCATTGTATTTGCAAGGGAAAAGGGTGGTTGCCTTAGTGCAGAACTGGAATTAAAAAAGAAGAGCGTATTCTCATCGACTAAAGAGGGACGCTTAGGATTTGGCATGAATGCGTTCACAGGTTCAGTAGGCGCAAGCGTGGATCTCAATCGAGAGCAAGATGAGAACTATACTGTTTATGTTGAGTTTAATCAGCCAGTGTAATATGCCATTTTAATTTCAATCTTGTTGGCAATTGTCGATTGCTTAATCGATGATTGCCATTTATGTGCGACAATATAGTGTAAACTAACCTAAATGACATGAAGTCGCTATTTGCCCCTGCCATCCTCAAGCCTGACGCTCCGATACCTAACAAATGTGATCTACTTCACCTCCCGGCAACCAAAATCTCCTGTGACTCAACGCCGTCCTCTATCTGTTTCGCCACTTTTTGTAAGGCCGGAAGATGCTTTTCCGCTGCCTGTTCAATGGTCATGGCGCTGGCTATATACACCAGGTTCAGACAACCGATAACCCGCTGTTCGCTGCGGATGGGAACGGCGATGGAGGCGATTTTTTCTTCCTGATCCCACCCGCGATAGTTCTGTCCAAAGCCGTCTTTACGTGCGCGGGCCAGAATAGCGTCGAGTTTCAGCGGTTCGCGGGCTAACTGGAACTCTTCTCCCGGTCTTGAGGCCAGCATTTCAATCAGTTGCTGACGTTCATTCTCTGGGCAAAATGCCAGCCAGGTCAGGCCGGAGGCGGTTTTCAGCAGCGGTAATCGACGTCCGACCATCGCCCGGTGAAATGACAGACGGCTGAAGCGGTGGGTGGTTTCACGTACTACCATCGCGTCAACGTCCAGTGTGGACACGTCGGTCGGCCAGATGACTTCGCGCAGCAAATCCCCCAACAGCGGGGCGGCGAGCGCAGAAATCCACTGCTCGTCACGAAATCCCTCGCTGAGCTGACGGACTTTAATGGTTAAGCGAAAGCTGTCATCGGACAGGCTGCGCCGGACGTACCCCTCATCCTGCAACGTTTCCAGCAGACGTCTGACCGTGGTGCGGTGCAGGCCGCTTAGCTCGGCAAGCAGGGCAACGCTGGCCCCACCGTCAAGCCGATTTAACATATTTAATAACATTAACCCGCGCGTTAATCCGCGCACGGTTTTGTATTCAGTACCGTCGTCACTTTTCATATTCATTGACAAATCTACAGATAAAACAACGTTGTGCACTTAGTGCACATCCAGGCATGTTTTGATTGTAGCGCAAAAACTCACTTCTATACTGACCGCACAATAAAAATTATTCACATATTTTTAACAAAACAAATTGCGCCTCACCAGGGCCTGCAATTGCGTTTTGTCCGAGTAGTGAGGTTCTGAAATGACAACTATAAATCCTGATATCCAACCCGCAGTGCAGCACACCGTGCAGGTAGCGATTGCTGGAGCCGGCCCGGTAGGGCTGATGATGGCGAATTATCTTGGTCAGATGGGTATTGAGGTGCTGGTGGTAGAGAAGCTCGACACGCTGATCGACTATCCCCGCGCCATCGGTATTGACGATGAAGCGCTGCGCACCATGCAGTCCGTTGGTCTGGTCGAGAACGTTTTGCCACACACCACGCCGTGGCACGCGATGCGCTTTCTTACCCCGAAAGGCCGCTGCTTTGCCGATATCCAGCCGATGACCGACGAATTTGGCTGGTCGCGCCGCAATGCGTTCATTCAGCCGCAGGTAGATGCGGTGATGCTTGAAGGGCTGTCACGTTTCCCCAACGTGCGTTGCCTGTTTTCTCGCGAACTGGAAGCCTTCAGCCAGCAAAATGGCGAAGTGACGCTGAACCTGAAAGCGCCGGACGGTCAGCGGGAAACGGTGAAGGCCCAGTGGCTGGTGGCCTGCGACGGTGGCGCCAGCAACGTCAGGCGCTCGCTGAATGTGCCATTTGAAGGTAAAACCGCACCGAATCAGTGGATTGTAGTGGATATCGCCAACGATCCGCTGAGTACGCCGCATGTGTACCTGTGTTGCGATCCGGTGCGCCCGTATGTTTCTGCCGCGCTGCCGCATGCGGTGCGCCGCTTTGAATTTATGGTGATGCCGGGAGAAACCGAAGCCCAGCTTAGCGAGCCGCAGAATATGCGCCAACTCTTGAGCAAAGTGCTGCCGAACCCGGATAACGTCGAGCTGATCCGCCAGCGCGTGTACACCCATAACGCCCGGCTGGCCGAACGCTTTCGTATTGACCGTGTGTTGCTGGCGGGCGACGCGGCGCACATTATGCCGGTCTGGCAGGGGCAGGGGTACAACAGCGGTATGCGCGATGCCTTCAATCTGGCGTGGAAACTGGCGCTGGTGATTAATGGCAAAGCCGGTGATGCGCTGCTGGATACCTACCAGCAGGAGCGCCGCGATCACGCCAAAGCGATGATTGATTTGTCGGTTACCGCAGGCAACGTGCTGGCGCCGCCAAAACGCTGGCACGGCGCGGTACGCGACGGAGTTTCCTGGCTGCTGAACTACATCCCACCGGTAAAACGTTACTTCCTTGAAATGCGCTTTAAGCCGATGCCGCAGTATCACATCGGGGCGTTGGTGCGTGGAGGTGACGCGAAAACCTCGCCAGTCGGCAAGATGTTTATCCAGCCGAAGGTCACGCTGGAAACCGGCGAAGTGACGTTGCTCGACAACGTCATCGGCCCGAATTTCGCGGTGATTGGCTGGGGCTGTAATCCGCTGTGGGGCATGAGTGAAGTGCAGATCCAACAGTGGCAGGCGCTGGGGACGCGGTTTATCCAGGTGGTGCCGGATACGCAGATACATACCGATCAGGATAACCATGACGGCGTTATCCGCATTGGCGATACGCAAAACCGTCTGCGCGCGTGGTTTGCCCAACACAATGCCGCGCTGGTGGTGATGCGCCCGGACCGCTTCGTGGCCGCCATCGCTATTCCGCAAACCTTGGGCAATACCCTGAATAAACTGGCGTCGGTGATGACGCTTACCCGCGTAAATACCGATCTTCATGTTGAAAAGGTAGCCTGATATGCACGCTTATCTTCACTGTCTTTCCCACTCGCCGCTGGTGGGCTATGTCGACCCGACGCAGGCCGTGCTTGATGAAGTTAACGGCGTGATCGCCAGCGCCCGCGCACGTATTGCGGCGTTCGACCCTGAGCTGGTGGTGCTGTTTGCCCCCGATCACTACAACGGTTTTTTCTACGATGTGATGCCGCCGTTCTGTTTAGGCGTAGGAGCTACCGCAATCGGCGATTTCGGCAGCGCTGCTGGGGAACTGCCGGTGCCGACCGATCTCGCTGAAGCCTGCGCCCATGCGGTGATGAAAAGCGGTATCGATCTTGCCGTGTCCTACAACATGCAGGTCGATCACGGCTTTGCGCAGCCGCTGGAGTTTTTGCTCGGTGGCCTGGATAAGGTCCCGGTGTTACCGGTGTTTATTAACGGCGTCGCCACGCCGCTGCCGGGCTTTCAGCGTACCCGCATGCTCGGTGAAGCCATTGGTCGTTTCGCCAGTTCGCTGAATAAACGCGTGCTGTTTTTAGGTTCTGGTGGACTGTCGCATCAGCCACCGGTGCCGGAGCTGGCGAAGGCCGATGCCCATATGCGCGACCGTCTGCTTGGCAGCGGCAAACAGTTACCCGAGAACGAGCGTGAATTGCGCCAGCAGCGAGTGATCAGCGCCGCCGAAAAATTTGTGCAAGACCAGCACACACTGCATCCGCTTAACCCCGTCTGGGATAACCGCTTTATGACCCTGCTTGAGCAGGGACGTTTGCAGGAACTGGACACGGTCAGCAATGAAGAGCTATCCGCGATGGCGGGCAAATCAACGCACGAAGTGAAAACCTGGGTTGCCGCCTTCGCTGCCATTTCTGTCTTTGGCAACTGGCGCAGCGAAGGTCGTTACTATCGCCCGATCCCGGAGTGGATCGCCGGATTCGGCTCCCTGAGCGCCACCACACAGAACTGAAACAGAACTGAATATGCAGGAGAAAATCATGACTTACCAACCGCAAACCGAAGCCGCCACCAGCCGTTTTCTGGAGGTGCAGGAGGCAGGCGAAACCCTGCGCGTACATTTCAATGACTGTGGGCAGGGCGAAGAGACCGTGGTGCTACTGCACGGCTCAGGTCCTGGCGCGACGGGCTGGGCGAACTTCAGCCGCAACATCGATCCGCTGGTTGAGGCCGGATACCGGGTGATCCTGCTGGATTGCCCTGGCTGGGGGAAAAGCGATGGGATCGTTAACCGCGGTTCGCGATCCGATCTCAACGCCCGCATTCTGAAAAGCGTAGTCGATCAGTTGGATATTCAGAAAATCCACTTGCTGGGCAACTCAATGGGTGGCCACAGTGCAGTGGCGTTTACTTTGAGCTGGCCGGAGCGCGTGGGCAAGTTGGTGCTGATGGGCGGTGGAACGGGCGGCATGAGCCTGTTTACCCCGATGCCGACCGAAGGCATCAAGCGTCTGAATCAGCTGTATCGTGAGCCGACCATCGAAAACCTGAAGCTGATGATGGAGATCTTTGTCTTCGACACCAGTGACCTGACTGAAGCGCTGTTTGAGGCGCGTCTGAATAACATGCTGTCGCGCCGCGATCACCTGGAAAACTTTGTCCAGAGCCTGGAAGCCAATCCGAAACAGTTCCCGGATTTCAGTCCGCGGCTGGGTGAAATCAAGGCGCAGACCCTGATTGTCTGGGGCCGCAACGACCGGTTCGTGCCGATGGACGCCGGTCTGCGCCTGCTCTCCGGGATTGCCGGTTCTGAACTGCACATCTACCGCGACTGCGGGCACTGGGCGCAATGGGAACATGCGGATGCATTTAACCAACTGGTGCTGAACTTCCTCGCACGCTCTTAAGGAACGGACATGACGAATCTTAATCTTGAGCAGTTAGCTGCTGATTTACGCCAGGCAGAGGAAAAAGGGGAAGCTATCGCCCCGCTGCGCGAATTGATTGGCGTGGACAATGCCGACGCGGCCTATGCCATTCAGCGCATCAACGTGCAGGACAGCGTGGCGCGCGGGCGGCGCGTGGTTGGGCGAAAAGTGGGGCTTACGCACCCGAAAGTGCAACAGCAATTGGGTGTCGATCAGCCAGACTTCGGCACGCTGTTTGCCGACATGTGCTACGGCGATAACGACACCATTCCGTTTTCGCGTGTACTGCAACCGCGTATTGAAGCGGAAATTGCGCTGGTGCTGAACCGCGATCTGCCCAATGCCGACACCACTTTTGATGAGCTGTATAACGCCATCGAGTGGGTGCTGCCCGCGCTGGAAGTGGTTGGCAGCCGTATCCGCGACTGGTCAATAAAGTTTGTCGATACCGTGGCGGATAACGCCTCCTGCGGCGTGTATGTGGTCGGCGGCCCAGCGCAGCGTCCGGCAGGGTTAGATCTGAAAAACTGCGCGATGAAAATGACGCGCAATCACGAAGAGGTCTCCAGCGGGCGCGGCAGCGAATGTCTGGGGCATCCGATCAACGCCGCCGTATGGCTGGCGCGCAAAATGGCCAGCCTCGGCGAGCCGCTGCGTGCGGGGGACATCATTCTCACCGGGGCGTTAGGCCCGATGGTATCAGTGAATGCGGGCGATCGTTTTGAAGCCCATATCGACGGTATTGGTTCAGTTGCCGCCACTTTTTCAGCGGCGGTTACAAAAGGAAGTCAGTCATGAGTAAGCGTAAAGTCGCCATTATCGGCTCCGGTAATATCGGCACCGATTTGATGATTAAAATTCTGCGCCACGGCGTGCATCTGGAGATGGCGGTGATGGTGGGGATTGACCCGCAATCCGATGGTCTGGCGCGCGCCAGACGTATGGGCGTTGCCACCACCCATGAAGGGGTGACCGGGCTTATCGCCATGCCGGAATTTGCCGATATCGACATAGTGTTTGACGCCACCAGCGCGGGCGCACATGTGAAGAACGACGCCCTGCTTCGCGCCGTTAAACCGGGGATCCGCCTGATCGACCTGACGCCCGCGGCGATCGGTCCATACTGCGTGCCGGTGGTGAATCTGGCAGCCAACGTTGACCAGCAGAACGTCAATATGGTGACCTGCGGCGGGCAGGCGACCATCCCGATGGTGGCGGCAGTCTCTCGCGTGGCAAAAGTCCATTACGCCGAAATTATTGCCTCGATCGCCAGTAAATCTGCGGGGCCGGGCACTCGCGCCAATATTGATGAGTTCACCGAAACCACCTCAAAGGCGATTGAAGTGGTCGGCGGCGCCGAAAAAGGTAAAGCCATCATTGTGCTCAACCCGGCCGAACCGCCGCTGATGATGCGTGACACAGTGTATGTGCTAAGCGAAGCGGCCTCCGAGATTGAAGTTGAAGCGTCTATCAACGAGATGGCGGCGGCGGTACAGGCCTATGTGCCGGGTTATCGCCTGAAACAGCGCGTACAGTTTGAAGTCATTCCACAGGATAAACCGGTGAATCTGCCGGGTATCGGCCAGTTCTCCGGGCTGAAAACCGCAGTGTATCTGGAAGTCGAAGGTGCGGCGCACTACCTGCCAGCTTATGCGGGCAACCTCGACATTATGACCTCCAGCGCGCTGGCGACCGCTGAGAAGATGGCGCAGTCACTCACCCGTCAGGCAGGAGAAGCAGCATGAACGGTAAAAAACTCTATATCTCTGACGTGACCCTGCGTGACGGTATGCACGCCATTCGTCACCAGTATTCGCTGGAAAACGTGCGCCAGATTGCGAAAGCGCTGGATGATGCGCGGGTCGATTCTATTGAAGTGGCGCATGGTGATGGTTTACAAGGTTCCAGCTTTAACTACGGCTTTGGCGCGCACAGCGATCTCGAGTGGATTGAAGCGGCGGCGGACGTGGTGCAGCACGCTAAGATCGCCACGCTGTTACTGCCGGGGATCGGTACTATTCACGACCTGAAAAATGCGTATCAGGCCGGGGCGCGGGTGGTACGCGTGGCGACCCACTGCACCGAAGCGGACGTGTCGGCCCAGCATATTCAATATGCACGCGAACTGGGTATGGATACCGTCGGCTTTCTGATGATGAGCCACATGACCACGCCGGAAAATCTGGCGCAGCAGGCGAAGCTGATGGAAAACTACGGCGCGACTTGTATCTACGTGGTCGATTCCGGCGGGGCGATGAACATGAGCGATATTCGCGCCCGCTTCCGCACCCTGAAAGCGGTACTGAATCCGGAGACGGAAACCGGAATGCATGCGCACCACAACCTCAGTCTCGGTGTGGCGAACTCGATTGCTGCGGTGGAAGAGGGCTGCGACCGTATCGACGCCAGCCTGGCGGGGATGGGCGCAGGCGCGGGTAATGCGCCGCTGGAAGTGTTTATCGCTGCTGCGGATAAGCTCGGTTGGCAGCACGGCACCGATCTGTATGCGCTGATGGATGCTGCCGACGATCTGGTGCGTCCGCTGCAGGACCGCCCGGTGCGAGTGGATCGCGAAACGCTGGCGCTGGGCTATGCCGGGGTGTACTCCAGCTTCCTGCGTCATTGCGAAGTGGCGGCGGCGCGTTATGGCCTGAGCGCGGTCGATATTCTGGTTGAACTGGGCAAGCGCCGAATGGTGGGCGGCCAGGAAGATATGATCGTCGACGTGGCGCTGGATCTGCGTAACAGCAAATAAAAATGATTACGCGGCTGGCAATGTATCAGCCGCGATTCACCTGCATCGTGACCTCAGAGGTACATCTTATGACTACCCGTACCCCCGCATCCTGGCGCCTGACGTTGACCGTCGGGCTGTGTTTTTTAGTCGCCCTGATGGAAGGGCTGGATCTCCAGGCCGCCGGGATCGCTGCCGTCGGTATCGCTCATGCGTTTGCGCTGGATAAAATGCAGATGGGCTGGATCTTCAGCGCGGGCATTCTCGGCCTGCTGCCCGGCGCGTTGGTCGGCGGTATGCTGGCCGATCGCTATGGCCGCAAGCGTATTCTCATTGCCTCCGTGGCGCTGTTCGGCCTGTTCTCGCTGGCGACGGCGATTTCCTGGGATTTCTCGTCGCTGGTCGTTGCCCGTCTGATGACCGGCGTGGGGCTGGGCGCGGCATTGCCGAATCTGATCGCGCTGACCTCCGAAGCGGCGGGTCCACGTTTTCGCGGCACGGCGGTGAGTCTGATGTATTGCGGCGTACCGATTGGCGCGGCGCTGGCGGCGGCGCTTGGGTTTAGCGGGCTCGCCTCCGCCTGGCAAACGGTGTTCTGGGTTGGCGGGGTGATCCCGCTGCTGCTGGTTCCGTTGTTGATGCGCTGGCTGCCGGAATCGCAGGTTTATACCCAACAAACGCAGGTGGCTGCCGCGCCGTTGCGCGCCCTGTTTGCGCCAGCGACGGCGAGCGCTACGCTGCTGCTTTGGCTGTGCTATTTCTTCACCCTGCTGGTGGTGTATATGCTGATCAACTGGCTACCGATGCTGCTGGTGGAGCAGGGATTTCAGCCCTCGCAGGCAGCAGGCGTGATGTTTGCTCTGCAAATCGGCGCGGCCAGCGGGACGTTAATTCTCGGGGCGTTGATGGACAAACTGCGTCCGGTGGTGATGTCGCTGCTGATCTACACCGGGATGTTGGCTTCGCTACTCGCGCTGGGGACGGTGTCGACATTCAGCGGCATGCTGATGGCGGGATTTGTCGCGGGGATGTTTGCCACCGGTGGGCAAAGCGTGCTGTATGCGCTGGCGCCGTTATTTTACAACACGCAGATCCGCGCCACCGGCGTGGGCACCGCCGTCGCCGTCGGACGTTTGGGAGCGATGAGCGGCCCGCTGCTGGCCGGGAAAATGTTAGCGCTGGGCACCGGAACGGTGGGCGTGATGGCGGCGTCTGCGCCGGGGATTTTGCTGGCGGGCCTGGCGGTATTTATTCTGATGAGCCGTAAATCGCAGATGCCGATCCCGGCTAACGGTGCTTAAGCGATCGTCCGGAGTGGAGTGCCCGACGCGGGCATCTGCGTCTGGAGCAGGGTAGACACATCGCCATAATTGCGGGTGAGCGCGGAGCCTTGCGGGTATGTCTGTGATAGTGTGAGGGCTTATTTCCGTCAAAACAGGAGCCAGAACAGAACATGTCGCAGAATAATCCGTTAAGCGCCATCCTCGACAAACAGGATTTCCTGTTACTGGATGGTGCGATGGCGACGGAGCTGGAAGCGCGCGGTTGTGATTTAGCTGACAGCCTGTGGTCAGCCAAAGTGCTGGTCGAAAACCCGCAGCTTATCCGCGAAGTACATCTTGATTATTACCGGGCGGGGGCGCAATGCGCGATCACCGCCAGCTATCAGGCCACGCCAGCAGGTTTTGCCGCGCGCGGCCTGGATGAAGCGCAGTCGAAAGCGCTGATTGGCAAAAGCGTGGAGTTGGCACGTAAAGCGCGTGAAGCCTGGCTGGCTGAGAACCCGCAGGCGGGTACGCTGCTGGTGGCAGGATCCGTCGGGCCTTATGGCGCGTATCTGGCGGATGGATCAGAGTATCGTGGCGATTACCAACGTAGCGTTGAGGAATTTCAGGCATTTCACCGTCCGCGCGTGGAAGCGTTGCTGGATGCCGGGGCCGATCTGCTGGCCTGTGAAACCCTGCCGAATTTTACCGAGATTGGTGCGCTGGCTGAGCTGTTGACCGCGTATCCGCGTGCCCGGGCGTGGTTCTCATTTACCCTGCGCGACAGCGAGCACCTGAGCGACGGTACCCCGCTGCGCGACGTGGTGGCGTTGCTGGCGGGTTATCCGCAGGTGGTGGCGTTAGGCATTAACTGTATTGCGCTGGAAAAGACCACTGCCGCATTGCAGCATCTGCACGGCTTAACGGCGCTGCCGCTGGCGGTGTATCCAAACTCAGGCGAGCATTATGATGCGGCAAGCAAAACCTGGCATCATCACGGTGAACATTGTGCGCAGTTGGCGGATTATTTGCCGCAGTGGCAGGCCGCTGGCGCACGGTTGATCGGCGGGTGCTGTCGCACCACGCCGAAGGATATTGCTGAGCTGAACGCGCAGCGCTGAGAGTTTATCGGGCCTACATCGTTCACTGTAGGCCTGATAAGCTCAGCGCATCAGGCATTGCCGGATGGCGGTACAAGCGCCTTATCCGGCCTACAAAGCAACAAAACGTTATGCCGCATCCGCCAGCACAAACATGCCGTACGGGTGGATTTCAAGGTAATATTGCTCGCCGATGTCTGGCTGCAGGCGGGTGGCGTTGACCTGCAATAAAATCTCCTGCCCGTGCCACTCCACCGTGACCTCATACTGCGGCCCCATATAGGCGACGTGGCGGATCGCGCAGCGCTGGCTCTCCTCGCCGCGATCGCTGAGCGTGATCGCTTCGGGACGTACGCCGACCATCCCTTCCCCATGATCGTTAAAGTGCGGCGGGCGCGGCAAACGATAGCCGTAGATATCAACGTATCCTGCGCTGAAGGTGGCTGGGAACAAGTTGGCATCGCCCATAAAGCTCGCCATAAAACGTGAGGCCGGCTGACGATAAAGATCCTGCGGCGTACCGATCTGCATGATGTGTCCTTTATTCATCACCAGGACGGTATCGGAAACCGCAAAGGCTTCGCTCTGATCGTGGGTAACGTACAGCGAGGTGATATCAAACTGCTTTTGTAGCTCGCGGATCTTGTCGCGCATGCTGCGACGCAGGTTGGCATCCAGGTTGCTCAGCGGCTCATCAAACAGCAGCACCTTCGGTTTGAGGATTAACGCGCGGGCCAGCGCCACGCGCTGCTGCTGACCGCCGGAGATCTGATCGACATAGCGATCTTCGAAACCCTCCAGATCCACCATCGCCAGCGCTTCTTTCACCCGTGCCTTCACTTCGCTGCGCGACACGCCGAGCATCTTCAGGCCATAGCCGACGTTCTCCCCCAGCGACATGTGCGGAAACAGAGCATACGACTGAAACACCATGCAGATATCGCGCTGCTGAATGGAACGATGGGTGACGTCTTCGCCATCAATAAAAATCTGGCCTTCACTCGGTTTTTCCAGCCCGGCGACCAGGCGCAAAATGGTGGTTTTGCCACAGCCGGAGGGGCCGAGCAGCGTCACCATTTGCCCCTGCGGAATGGTGAGGTTGATGTTGTCGATAACTGTGTTGCTGCCAAATCGTTTAGTGACGTTGCGCAGTTCAACGAAATTTTTCTGAGTCATAGTGCGCTCCATTACGCCTGGTTTTTAGCTTTTGAACGGGAGGTACGTGATTCGCCGATCAGCCAGTCAAAGATGAAAATAATCGCCAGCATCACCACGATCAGAATCGAACCGTAGGCAATCGCCACCCCGTACTCACCGTCTTCCACGCGGTTGAGGATGTAGGCCGTCGCCACGCGGGTATCCGGCGTCACAAGGAACACAATGGCGCTGACGGTGGTAATGGCGCGCACAAAGCTATAGATCAGCGCCGAGAGGATCGCCGGGCGCAGCAGCGGTAGCAGGATATGCGTAATGGTCCGCAGGGAACCGGCACGCAGGCTAAGCGAGGCTTCATCCAGCGATTTATCGATTTGGCCTAAGCCCGCGATGCCCGCCCGAATTCCGACCGGCACGTTACGCATCACCATTGAGATAATGACGATGGCGGCGGTGCCGGTGAGGTACACCGGGGCGCTGTTAAAGGCCAGAATGTACGACACGCCCGCCACGGTGCCAGGAACGGCAAAGCACAGCATGGTGGTGAACTCGATGGTTTTTTTACCTTTAAACTGCTGGCGCACCACAATCCACGCGATCAGCAGACCAAAGATGGCGGTGATCGGCGCGGCAATCCCGGCGTAGAGCAGAGTGTCGAGCAGTGAAGGCCACGCGCCGTCGCTCATCCCCTGACCGAACAGTTTGATAAAGTTCGCCAGCGTCAGGGTGTAGTCCACGCCCCAGTTAACGGTGAAACTGCCGTAGAAAATGCTGCCGTAGAGCAGGGCGTTAAAGGCAATCCACACCGCCAGCAGCGCAACCACGCTCCACACCAGCGTCACTGGCAGCGGCTGGACGTCGCCCCGGTAGGATTTACCGGAGACAGTCACGTAGGAGCGCTTGCCGATCCACATGTACTGCACACAGAATACCAGTAGCGAGAACAACAGCAGGAACGCGCCCAGCGTGCTGGCGGCCTGATAATCGAGCTGCGAGCCGGTGATGTAGAAGTAAATTTGCGTTGCCAGCACGTCGAAGTTACCGCCTAGCACCAGCGGGTTACTGAAGTCGGCCAGCGACTGTACCACCACAATCAAAAAGGCGTTCGCCAGCGCCGGTTTCAGTAGCGGGACAAACACGCCGTTAAAGGTCTGCCAGCGGCTGGCGCGCAGGGTGTATGACGCTTCTTCCAAAGATGGATGAATGGTCTTGATCGCCCCGTCGAGGATCATAAACGCCATCGGCGTAAAGGCCAGCACCTGCGCCAGCCAGATGCCGGTAAAACCGTACAGCCAGTTGGTGTTGGTTAAGCCGAACCAGTCGACCATAAATTCGGTGATGTAACCGGAGCGACCCATCATCAGCGTAACGCCTAAACCGACGACAAACGGCGGGGTGACGATCGGCAGAATCGAGAAGATACGTCCGATGATGGCGCTACGTCTGGCGATACGGGTCGTGTAGATAGCCAGTACCAGGCCGAAGAAGGTACAGCCGACGCCGACGGCAATCGACAGCATAATCGAGTTGAGGATCACCTGAATGATATGCGCCTGTGACAGCACATTCATAAACGCCAGCGGAGCAAATTCCCCGGCATCGTTGGTGAACATCGGAATGAAAATGGCGATGCTCGGCCAGACGATAAAAATACCGATCAGCGCGACAATTGCGGTCAGCGAGCCGATGACGAAACGGTCGCCGCCCAGCCATTCCAGACGGGTAAGCGCCAGGGTCATAATTGCGCCCAGCGCCACAAAAAGCACGATGGTGGCATAGCCTAAGCCGCGACCTTCAAGCGTGGCGCTGGCGACGATAAAGGCCATGCAGAAGAATGCCCAGCCTGCGTCAAGATAATGGCGGCCGCGCTGTTCGCGTCTGGCTTCATGGAACGGGCGCACCAGCAGCAGGCTCGGTAGCAGATACCATAACCAACTGATATTGAATTGTGACCAGCCGTAGGCGGCGAGTATTTCCTCGCCCGTCGACTCCAGCAGACCGTAGTCCAGGCTCCAGCTTGGCAGCAGGGCAAACGCCAGCCAGCCGAGCAAAACCCAAAGAAATATCGCATCCCGTTTTTTCACGGGATGGAGTGCAAGTGTGTGTGACATAGCGGTTCCGGTATTTCAGGCCGGGCGGGCGCTTACGCCGCGCCCGGCAAATGAACGCAACGTGGGCTTATTTACCCATCTTAACTTCGCTAACCCACTTATTGATCAGGGCTTTACGTACGTCGGTCGAGCCGTACTTATCCATGTCGTAATTGATAAGCTTCAGGTCGTCGAGCTTCAGCGAGTTCGGCGAGGTCTCGGCGGTGGTGTTGGTCAGGATCTGATAGGATTTACCTTTCTTCCATGCCAGCTCCTGGGCGTCTTTCGACAGCACCCAGTCAACGAACAGTTTGGCGTTGTCGAGGTTACGCGCGCCTTTCAGGATGCTGACGCCGCCGATCTCATAGCCGGTGCCTTCGCACGGGGAGATCAGCTCCAGCGGTGCGCCCTGTTCTTTTTCCAGCGAATAGTCGTGCAGGAAGCCAATGCCGATCGCCGTTTCGCCACGGGCGGCATTACGCGCCGGAGCAATGCCGGATTTGGTGTACTGGGAGACGTTGGCGTTGAGATGTTTCAGGTAATCAAAAGCCTGATCCTCACCCCACAGCTGGGCGAAGGTCGCCAGCGCAGTGTAGGCGGTGCCTGAACTCTGTGGGTCAGCAATCTGGATTTCCCCTTTGTATTCTGGTTTGGTCAGATCCTTCCAGCATTTCGGCACTGGCAGGTTTTTCTCTTTCAGGCGCTGAGTATTAACGCCAAAGCCCAGAATACCGACATACACCGCCGAGGAGAGGTTACCTTTTACTTTCGCCGGATCGCGGAACTTCTCCATGATCTGCGCGAGGTTAGGCGATTTGTACGGCTGCAGCAGGCCCATTTCACCGGCCTGGGATTGTGGATCCAGCGTACCGCCGTACCACACATCCGCCTGCGGGTTTTTCTTCTCGGCATCGACCTTCGCCAGCGTGCTGCCGGAGCCGTTACGAATAAATGAGGTTTTCACATCATATTTGTCGCCGAAGGCTTTGGTTTCGGTTTCGCACATCTCGTTGGTGGCGCTGCAATACACCACCAGACGACCCTGGGCTTGTGCCGCATTGCTGAAGGCCGCCAGCGTCAGAGCAGAGGCAATCAGGGTAGAGGTAAGCGTCAGTTTCATTGTTTTATCCTTTGACTGAGAGAAGGGGTAATGCCCGCAATGAGCAATGGCATCAGCAATAAACCCATAAAAACAGCGGCAACCGAGAGCAAACTGAACATTCCCGACCAGCCGTAGTGTTCTATGACCAGCGACAGCGGCCAACCCGCCAGCGCGGCCCCCAGATAGGCGAACAGCCCGAGAAAACCGGTGATTGAACCTGCCGCAGCTTTGTGTCCGCATTCGACAGCAGCCAGACCAATCAACATCTGCGGGCCAAACACAAAAAAGCCCACGGTAAAGAAACAGACTGCCAGCAGCGCATAGTGGTGCACCGGGGCCAGCCACAGCGCGGCGACGGAAACCATCAGCCCCAGCGTGAACAGCAGTATCATTGGCGCGCGCTGACCGCTGAACAGCAGATCCGAGCCCCATCCGGCAAACAGCGCGCCGAGCAAGCCGCCGACTTCAAACAACATCACTGTGGCATTGGCGCTGAGCAGATTCACGCCGTGGCTTTCCGTCAGCCAGATGTTGCCCCAGTCATTGAGCGCAATGCGGATCAAATAGACCAGTACATACGACACGCCAAGCAGCCAGATCATCGGGTTCTTCAGCATGGTGGTGCGTAACATTTGCCACAGCCCCATCGGCGGGCTTTGCTGCTCCTGACGTAGCTCCAGCGGATCGTGCCGCCACTCTCCAACCGTCGGTAATCCCTCTTCCTGGGGCGTGCCTTTCAGTTGCAGGGTGAGCCAGATGCCTAACGCCATGCTGATTATCCCTGGTGCCAGCATCGCTGCCTGCCAGCCCCACCAGAGGGCGGCAAAGGCGCTAATCAGCGGGATGATGGCCCCGCCGATGTTGATCGACATATTCCAGCAGCCCCACCAGAAGCCGCGTTCGTTGCGCGAGTACCAGTGGGTCAGCAGGCGGGCGCAGGGCGGCCAGCCCCAGCCCTGAAAAAATCCGTTCAGCGTCCAGACCGCCAGCAGCAGCGTCAGCGATTCACCAAAGGCGAACACCACGTTCAAAACACCAGTGGCAAACAGGCCGATCCCCATGAATGCACGCTGCCCATGGCTGTCGTGCCACAATCCGGCGGCGAATTTCGACAGGCCGTAGGTCAGATAAAACAGCGATCCCAGCAGACCGATATCGCCTTTATCCAGCCCCAGATCTGTTTGCAGCGCCGGGAGTACATAGTTGACGCTTTTGCGCGTCAGATAAAACGCGGCGTAGCCAATCACCATACACATCAGCAGGCGGGGACGTAGCGTCCGGTATTGTTGGTCTGTTTCGCGTGCGTGCATGGCGGTCTCCGTTTGTGCTGACTATAGGAAAGTGAAAGCAAAAGGGGATGAGAGAAAGTCCGCAGTGACTAAGACTTTTTCCTGGTTAGCGGCTGGTTTGTTGCAAATTTGTGGGCAGGTTAACAATTACCCGCGTGCCGTGGTTCGATTCCAGCGTGAGTTCGCCACCGAGGGCGCTTACCCGCTCACGCATCCCCTGGATACCGAAACCGGGGATTTTTTCCGGGAGGATACCCACGCCGTTGTCATCGACCTCCAGAGACAGGCGGTGTTCCCGCTGGCGTAGCGTAATCGATACCTCGCTGGCATCGGCATGCTTACAGATGTTATTGAGCAGTTCCTGCATCAGGCGGTACAGCGTGAAGCGCACCGTTTCATTTTCTGGCGTATTTTCCAGATGGTAATTAAATCGGCAGCGGATTCCCCGTTCGGCAAAGGCAAATTCATTCACCAGATGATGCAGCGCATCTTTGAAAGACAGTTCATCGAGCGCGGGCGGGCGCAGCTGGCGCAGAAGCTGACGGGTGGAGTGGTGAATGCGCCGGGCAAGATCGTTGATCTGATTCGCCGCCTCAAGCGTTTGCTCGCGACCTGGCGCACGTTTGACCAGTTGCGTCTGAATCTGGATGGCGGTGATGTTCTGGCCTATTTCGTCATGTAGTTCGCGCGCTAAACTTTTTCGCGTGTCTTCCTCGGTACGAATCAGTTGTTCGGTCAGCGCACGGCGTGCCGTCAGTTCGGCTTCCAGACGCTGGCGATAATGGTGCAAGTTTTGCGCCAGATGCTGCTGGCGGCTGATGGCGATCCCCAGCCCTATACCCAGTAGCGCCTGGGTGGCGAGGAAAATCTCCAGTTCAAGCAGATTGCTGAACCCCACGCCTATCTGCCGGGCGATGGTGATCATCATACTGCCGAGCAATCCGGACAACACGCCGCCCTGCCAGCCAAATTTCCATGCCATCACCACGTTTGGTAAAAACACCACGATCAGCAGCAGGCGCTCGATATCCGGCGACAGCACCATCTGTGTGCCAATGCCAATAATAAAAAACAGGCTGCACCAGATGATAAGCGAGGTGCGCAGTGGGGGATTGGTAGTATCCAACCCGAGCAAATGATAACGGTGCTGCTGGCGCAGAAATTCATAGATCAGATAGACAAATGGCGTCAGCAGCACGCCGCCGGTAAACGACGCTAGGCCAATTAACGTTGCCGGGCTTGCGATAAACGGTGACAGCAGGGCGGTATTAAGCAATGACGTGACGGTGACGGCGGTCAGCAACAGCGTCAAGCGTTGCCAGTACAGTGGGAAGCGGTGCCAGTATGACTGACCGATGCTCGCTGGAAGAAGGCTTATGAATGGGGCTACCAGCAAAATATAGCCATTCAATAATTGCTCGCTGTGCAGCCAGAACAGCATCAGTACCGGCGGCAGCACCAACGCGGGCCAGTAGCGGCGAGAAAGCAGAATCAACAGTGCAAGATAGACCCCGTGTGGCAGGAATAATGCCGCCTGTTGACCGTTGTGGGTCAGGTAAAATCCCAGCGTCCACAGCATCAACCAGCCCGATCCCCAGGCCAGCAGAATAAACAGGGAGATTACCCAATGACGAAGGTTACGCGACATTAATGCCCCGTCAGTAGCTGGTGGTCGAGGGCAAAATGCACCAGCTCGATAGTGCTGTGGCATTGCAGTTTGCCCAGCACGTTCGCGCGGTGGACGTGTACTGTTTTGTGGCTAAGGTCGAGCTTAAAGGCAATTTCTTTCACGCTGTCGCCTTTGACCAATAGATCAAACACTTCGCGCTCGCGCGGGGTCAGTACCTCCAGGACCTGCGCGGGCTGTTCGCCGCCGCGTAAGGCTCGCAGCGCATCGGCGCACAGATAATGCCCGCCCATACCTACCGAACGTACCGCCTGCACCAGTTCTTCCGGTCCGCAGCGCTTGGTCAGATAGCCGCTGGCGCCAGCATCCAGTGCGCTTTGTACAAACGTTGGCGAGTCATAAATGCTAAGAATAATGGCGCGAAAACCGGGCTTCTGCGCCCGCAGTCGTTTTAGCAGGCTCAGGCCATTTTCATCCGGCATGGCGATGTCCATCACCGCAACGCTGACGTCGTCATGCAGTAATGCAGGCCAGGCCTGGGCCGCGCTGCTGAACTGGCCGATGACGTTGAGATCATCTTCGAGACTGAGTAATTGCGCAAAGCCGGAACGCACCACCACATGGTCATCCACCAGCACAACATGAATCATGATATTGCTCTCTTGCCTGACAATAGCGTCTATGATGCCTGCCAGCGCAGCGCTGGCAATCATCCAGGCGCAGTTATGTAACGAATGTAACAAAATCGCAATACACTTCATCCTTCAAGCTGCCTCTTTGTTGGCTGCACTCAGAAACCCCAGTCACATAGTTATCTATGCTCCTGGGGATTTCTTCCCTTGCCGCCTCGACGCATCTTGAATGATTTTGTGTATAAGCATTGCCGGTTTTTTTCTAAAAACGCTTTGTTCTTAGCCAGAATTTTTAATTCCTTTATCAAAGTGTGCCGCAACGAAATACTGCCTCCTATAACAAGACTGGGGAGCAGACAATCATGGCTAATTCATCGCGTAACACACTTCTTGCCGCACTGGCATTCATCGCATTTCAGGCGCAGGCGGTGAACGTCACCGTCGCGTATCAAACTTCCGCCGAACCCGCCAAAGTGGCGCAGGCGGATAACACCTTTGCTAAAGAGAGTGGAGCCACCGTTGACTGGCGCAAGTTCGACAGCGGCGCGAGCATCGTCCGCGCGTTGGCATCCGGCGACGTACAAATAGGTAACCTCGGCTCCAGTCCGCTGGCGGTAGCGGCCAGCCAGCAGGTGCCGATTGAGGTTTTCCTGCTGGCGTCAAAGCTTGGCAATTCTGAAGCGCTGGTGGTGAAGAAAAACATCAGTAAACCGGAAGATTTGATTGGTAAGCGCATTGCCGTGCCGTTTATTTCCACCACCCATTACAGCCTGCTGGCAGCGCTGAAACATTGGGGGATTAAACCCGGCCAGGTAGAGATTGTGAACCTTCAGCCGCCGGCGATTATTGCCGCCTGGCAGCGCGGAGATATTGACGGCGCGTACGTCTGGGCGCCTGCAGTCAATGCGCTGGAAAAAGACGGCAAGGTACTGACTGACTCGGAAAAAGTCGGTGAATGGGGGGCGCCAACGCTGGACGTGTGGGTGGTACGCAAAGATTTTGCCGAGAAATACCCTGAGGTAGTGAAAGCATTTGCGAAAAGCGCCATCGATGCGCAGCAGCCCTATATCGCCAACCCGGATGCCTGGCTCAAACAACCGGAGAATATCAGCAAGCTGGCGCGCTTAAGCGGTGTGCCAGAGGCGGATGTGCCGGGGCTGGTGAAAGGTAACACCTATCTGACTCCGCAGCAGCAAACCGCCGAGTTAACCGGGCCGGTGAACAAAGCGATTATCGACACCGCGCAGTTCCTTAAAGAGCAGGGCAAAGTGCCCGCCGTAGCGACGGATTATAGCCAGTACGTGACCGATCGTTTCGTGCAATAAAGGGGACGCTGATGCTGCAAATCTCTCATCTTAATGCCAGTTACGGCGGCAAACCGGTGCTTGAGGATATCAACCTGACGCTCGATAGCGGTGAACTGCTGGTGGTGCTGGGACCTTCCGGTTGTGGGAAAACCACATTGTTAAATCTGATTGCCGGATTTGTACCGTATCAACACGGCAGCATTATGCTGACGGGCAGTAAGGTCGAAGGACCTGGCGCAGAACGTGGAGTGGTGTTTCAGAATGAAGGTCTGTTGCCCTGGCGCAACGTGCAGGACAACGTCACCTTCGGTCTGCAACTGACGGGCATGGAGAAGCCGCAGCGTCAGCGTATTGCTCAGGAAATGTTGCAGAAAGTGGGGCTGGAGGGCGCGGAAAAACGCTTTATCTGGCAGCTTTCCGGTGGGCAGCGTCAGCGCGTCGGCATTGCCCGGGCGCTGGCGGCCAACCCGCAGTTGTTGCTACTCGATGAGCCGTTTGGCGCGCTCGACGCCTTTACCCGCGAGCAGATGCAAACCCTGCTGCTGAAACTTTGGCATGAAACGGGGAAACAGGTGCTGTTGATTACCCATGATATCGAAGAAGCGGTGTTTATGGCCACGGAACTGGTATTGCTGTCGCCAGGCCCTGGCCGGGTGCTGGAACGACTGCCGCTTAATTTCGCCCGGCGTTTTGTGGCCGGAGAGGCGAGTCGCAGCATTAAGTCCGATCCGCAGTTTATCGCCATGCGCGAGTATGTGTTAAGTCGTGTCTTTGAACAACGGGAGGCCTTCTCATGAGCGTGGTGATTAATGACAAACCTCGCCGCCCGCGGGCGCTGAACTGGCGCTGGCCGTTCTCGCGCCAGATGACTTTAAGCCTCGGTACGCTGGCCGCCATTTTGGCGCTGTGGTGGACGGTGGCGGCGCTGCAGTTAATCAGCCCGTTGTTTCTGCCGCCGCCGGGCCAGGTTTTGCAAAAACTCATCAGTATTGCCGGGCCGCAGGGGTTTATGGATGCCACGCTGTGGCAGCATCTGGCGGCCAGTTTGACGCGTATTGTTATCGCGCTGCTGGCGGCGGTGCTGTTGGGGATTCCGGTCGGTATCGCCATGGGGCTGAGTCCGACGATTCGCGGCATTCTCGATCCAATCATTGAATTGTATCGTCCGGTTCCGCCATTGGCCTATTTGCCGCTGATGGTTATCTGGTTTGGTATTGGTGAAACCTCCAAGATCCTGCTGATTTACCTGGCGATTTTCGCCCCTGTGGCGATGTCGGCGCTGGCGGGCGTAAAAAGTGCGCAGCAGGTGAGAATCCGGGCCGCGCAGTCGCTGGGGGCCAGCCGTGCGCAGGTGCTGTGGTTTGTGATTTTACCAGGTGCCTTGCCGGAGATTTTGACCGGACTGCGCATTGGACTGGGCGTGGGGTGGTCGACCCTGGTGGCGGCGGAGCTGATTGCCGCGACGCGAGGTTTAGGATTCATGGTGCAATCAGCCGGTGAGTTTCTGGCAACGGATGTGGTGCTGGCAGGGATCGCGGTGATTGCCGTTATCGCGTTTATTTTAGAGCTGGGTCTGCGCGCGCTTCAGCGCCGTCTGACGCCCTGGCATGGAGAAGTACAATGAGTGAACGTTTGAGCATTACCCCGCTGGGGCCGTACATTGGTGCACAAATTACCGGCGCGGATTTAACGCGTCCATTAAGTGATAACCAGTTTGAACAGCTTTATCATGCTGTATTGCGCCACCAGGTGGTGTTCCTGCGTGAGCAGATTATTACGCCACAGCAGCAGCGCGCGCTGGCGCTACGTTTTGGCGACCTGCATATTCATCCGGTCTACCCACACGCCGAAGGGGTGGACGAAATAATCGTGCTGGATACCCACAACGATAATCCGCCCGATAACGACAACTGGCACACTGATGTGACGTTTATCGACACGCCGCCAGCGGGCGCGATTCTGGCGGCAAAAGAGTTGCCATCGACCGGGGGAGATACGCTGTGGACCAGCGGGATTGCTGCTTATGATGCTCTCTCACAGCCGTTTCGCCAGCTGCTGAGCGGCCTGCGGGCAGAGCATGATTTTCGTAAATCGTTTCAGGAATATAAATATCGCCAGACGCCAGAGGAGCATCAGCGCTGGCTGGAGGCGGTCGCCAAACATCCGCCGTTGCTGCACCCGGTGGTGCGTACCCATCCGGTAACGGGTAAGCAGGCGCTGTTTGTGAATGAAGGATTTACCACACGAATTGTCGATGTAACGGAAAAAGAGAGCGAGGCGCTGCTGGGATTCCTGTTTGCACACATCACCAAACCGGAGTTCCAGGTGCGCTGGCGCTGGCAGCCTAACGATGTGGCGATTTGGGATAATCGCGTGACGCAGCACTACGCCAATGCGGATTATCTGCCGCAGAGGCGCATTATGCACCGGGCGACGATTCTGGGGGACAAACCTTTTTATCGGGCGGGATAAATGGCGCTGGCGCTTCGCTGACCGGACCTACAGTAGAGCAGGCCCGATAAGGCGAAGCCGCCATCCGGCACAAGGTAAATTAACGCAGAATTTTTTTCTCAGCCAGATCCAGCGCAAAGTAGCTGAAGATCAGATCCGCGCCCGCGCGTTTGATCGACCCTAAGCTTTCCAGCACCACTTTCTCTTCATCGATAGCACCCGCCATCGCTGCGAACTTGATCATCGCGTATTCACCGCTGACCTGATAAGCGCCAATTGGCAGTTCGGTGCGTTCGCGGATATCGCGCAGAATATCGAGGTACGCGCCGGCCGGTTTCACCATCAGGCAGTCTGCGCCCTGGGCTTCATCCAGCAGTGATTCGCGAATCGCCTCGCGGCGGTTCATCGGGTTCATCTGATAGGTTTTACGATCGCCCTTCAGCGCCGTACCTGCTGCTTCACGGAACGGGCCATAGAAAGAAGAGGCAAACTTAGTGGAGTAGGACATGATCGCGGTATCGGTGAAGCCCGCAGCATCCAGCGCCTGGCGAATCGCCTGCACCTGACCGTCCATTGCGGCGGAAGGCGCGATAAAATCTGCACCCGCAGCGGCAGCAACGACTGCCTGTTTGCCGAGGTTGGCAAGGGTTAAATCATTATCAACGCCATGATCGCACAACACACCGCAGTGACCATGCGAGGTGTATTCACAGAAGCAAGTGTCGGACATGACGATCATTTCCGGTACGGTCTGCTTACAGATACGCGACATGCGCGCCACCAGACCATCTTCTTTCCATGCGTCGCTGCCGGTGTCGTCGGTGTGGTGGGAAATACCGAAGGTCATGACCGAACGGATACCTGCATTGGCAATGCGTTCAATCTCGCGGGCCAGGTGTTTCTCTGGAATGCGCATCACGCCTGGCATGGCGTCGATAGCTTTGTAATCGTCGAGTTCTTCTTCAACAAAGATCGGCAACACCAGGTCATTTAAGCTGAGTGTTGTCTCTTCAAACATAGCGCGTAGCGCAGGAGATTTGCGCAGGCGGCGAGGGCGTTGGATTAGGTCTGTCATGGTATGCCTGATGTTTGTGGAATCGAAGGCCGTAGTATACCCGAACCTGATGGCGGGTGGTTTACGAAAGTTGGCGTTATGTGGGGATGGTGGGCTCTCTTTGCTACCTCTTAACCTATCTATTATTTGCATTTTTGTGATTGTAATTATTTTTTATATTGATAAATTTCAACGTGGATTTAGTTTTATTTAATTTTATTTTAACTAAAAGGTATTGGTTAGCTATTTATTTCTCTCGTATCTGTTTTGTTTTTATTTATAATTAGAACGTATTTATTATGCGGTTTTATTAATGTTAATTGATTAAAAAATAAAGTGATTTTATAAATTACTGGCGTTTTTGTTTCGAAGTTTTTATTGCCCGTCCGGATTCGGACTTAAGACAAAGAATAATTGAACCTTTCGGCTATGACATCGCATAATCCTCCCTGCGAAACATAAAATGTTTTCTATGCATTGATAATTGATGGATCAACTATATTACGTCCCTGAGGAGGGATGACAAATGCACACTTGGAAAAAGAAACTTGTAGTATCACAATTAGCATTAGCCTGCACTTTGGCAATCACTTCTCAGGCGAATGCTTCAACTGATATCTCTGGGACCACCTATACCACTTTTACCCATTATAATGACGCCTCCTATTCTGATGGCGTTTACTACGATGGATATGTGGGTTGGAACAACTACGACACTGATAGTATTTATAACGGTGATATTTATCCGGTAATTAATAACGCCACTGTCAACGGCGTGATTTCAACTTATTATCTGGACGATGGACTCTCTACTAACACCAATAACAACAGCCTGACGATCAAAAACAGTACCATTCATGGTATGGTGACATCCGAGTGCATGACAACGGATTGTACTAACCGTACGGGTACAGACTATTACTACGATCGCCTGGCGATGAACGTTATTAATTCAACTATCGATGACAACTACGAGCATTATACCTACAACGGTACCTATAATGACGCAGCCGATACGCACGTTGTAGACGTTTATAACCTGGGCACTGCTATCACTCTGGATCAAGAAGTTGATCTGTCTATCTCCGCCAACTCTCACGTCGCTGGCATTACCCTGACGCAGGGTTACGAGTGGGCAGATATTGACGATAATACCGTCAGCACCGGCGTAAACAGCAGTGAAGTATTTAACAACACCATCGCTGTTACTGACTCTACTCTGACCTCTGGTTCATGGACTGACGAAGGCACTACCGGCTGGTTTGGTAACACCAGCAATGCAAGCGACTACAGCGGCACTTACACTGCAGACGATATTGCATTAGCAGCTATTGCAAATCCAAATGCAGATAACGCGATGCAGACCACCGCAACGTTTAACAATTCCACGCTGATGGGTGACGTGCTGTTCTCCAGCAACTTCGATGAGAACTTCTTCCCGAACGGTGCTGACTCTTATCGTGATACCGATGCCGATCTGGATACCAACGGTTGGGACGGTACTGACCGTCTGGATCTGACCCTGAACAATGGTAGTAAGTGGGTTGGTGCGGCAATGTCTGTGCATCAGGTTGACACCGATGGTGACGGTGTTTACGACAGCTACGCTGCGGGCACTGAAGCCACCGCAACGCTGATCGATATCGCCGCTAACAGCCTGTGGCCTGATTCAACCTACGGCATCGATAGCGACACGACCTCTTATGACGAAAATGGCCACGTAGTGGGTAATGCGGTCTATCAGAGCGGTCTGTTCAACGTCACGCTGAACGGCGCGTCACAGTGGGATACCACTAAAACGTCTCTGATTGATACCCTGAGCATCAACAGCGGTTCCGTCGTCAACGTGGGTGATTCTGAGCTGGTTGCTGACTCTATCTCTCTGACCGGTGCTTCTGCACTGAACATCAACGAAGATGGTCATGTTGCAACTGATACTCTGTCTATCGACAACAGTACTGTAACGATTGCTGACGACGTATCTGCTGGTTGGAATGTGCTGGATGCTGCGCTGTATGCAAACACCATTAACGTTACTAACAACGGTGTTCTGGATGTTGGCAACAGTACCGGTAATGCGCTGCAGGTTGATACCCTGAATCTGACCAGCTACACCGATGCATACAACAATGTTAATGCAGGCGTTTTCGACATCAACAGCAGCAACTATGTGCTGAATGCTGACCTGACTAACGACCGCACTAACGACAAAACCCAGGCTAACTACGGTTATGGCGTAATCGCAATGAACTCTGATGGTCACCTGACTATCAACGGTAATGGCGATGCTGACACCTCCGGCGATCAGTCTGAAGTTGACAACTATGGCGACCATGTAGCTGCTGCAACCGGTAACTATAAAGTTCGTATTGATAACGCCACTGGCGCAGGTTCTGTTGCTGATTACAAAGGCAACGAGCTGATCTACGTTAACGATACCAACAGCAATGCGACCTTCTCTGCAGCTAACAAAGCGGACCTCGGCGCATACACCTATCAGGCGCAGCAGCAGGGTAACACTGTTGTTCTGCAGCAGATGGAGCTGACTGACTACGCGAACATGGCGCTGAGCATCCCGTCTGCTAACACCAATATCTGGAACCTGGAACAAGATACCGTTGGTACTCGTCTGACTAACGCACGTCATGGTCTGGTTGATAACGGTGGTGCATGGGTAAGCTACTTCGGTGGTAGCTTCGATGCGGATAACGGCACTATTAACTATGATCAGGATGTTAACGGCATTATGGTCGGTGTTGATTCCAAAATTGATGGTAACAACGCTAAGTGGATTGTCGGTGCCGCAGCAGGCTTCGCGAAAGGCGATATGAGCGACCGTACCGGTCAGGTGGATCAAGACAGCCAGACTGCCTACATCTACTCTTCTGCTCACTTTGCCAACAACATCTTTGTTGACGGCAACTTAAGCTACTCTCACTTCAACAACGATCTGTCTGCCAACATGAGCAACGGTCAGTATGTTGATGGTAGCACCTCTTCTGATGCCTGGGGCTTTGGCTTGAAACTGGGTTATGACCTGAAGCTGGGTGACGCAGGTTACGTAACGCCTTACGGCAGCGTATCCGGTCTGTTCCAGTCTGGTGATGACTATAAGCTGAGCAACGACATGAAAGTTGACGGTCAGTCTTATGACAGCATGCGTTATGAACTGGGTGTAGATGCAGGTTATACCTTCGCGTACAGCGATGACCAGGCTCTGACTCCTTACTTCAAACTGGCCTACGTTTACGATGACTCTAACAACGATTCTAACGTAAACGGCGATTCTATCGACAATGGCGTAGAAGGTTCTGCGGTACGTGTTGGACTGGGTACTCAGTTCAGCTTTACCAAAAACTTCAGCGCGTACACCGATGCTAATTATCTCGGTGGTGGTGATGTCGATCAAGACTGGTCTGCAAACGTGGGTGTTAAATATACCTGGTAATAATTTTCTCGCAAAGAAAGTAAAGGTAATTTAATCTGGAAAATGCCCGTCACGGATTTGACGGGCATTTATTGCAAGGAACGCGCAATGTTATCTACTAATAAACCTCTTCCTGAATTTAGTAAGCTGGATAAATGTTTATCAAAATATGGTAAACACTTTGAATGTGATAAAGATAAAGAAATTATATATTCCAGTGATATAAATAGCGATGACACCTTTATTATTTTAAGCGGTATAGTTTCCCTGAGACGCGGGGAGAATGTACTGGTCGGCATCGCGCAGGCACCATTTATTATGGGGCTTTCAGATGGTGTGATGAAAACCGATGTACAATACAGATTAATAACCGAAAGTAATTGTACGGGATATCATCTTCCTGCCTCACAAACGATTAATTTAATTGAACAATGCCAACTTTGGCGCGAAGCTTTTTGCTGGTTGGCTTGGCAGAACTGCATGCTTGAAATGCGCGATCTCCAGTTGATCGGCAATAACTCCTATGATCAGATTCGCGCGACGTTGATATCCATGACGAAATGGGACGACGTCCTGCGCTCGCGTGTCGGTGTGATGAACTATATTCACCAGCGCACACGAATTTCACGCTCAGTAGTCGCTGAGGTCCTCGCGGCATTGCGTAAAGGTGGTTACATTGAAATGAATAAAGGCAAACTGGTGAGCATTAACCGTTTGCCTTTTGAGTATTGAATCAGGATGCGGGAATAACCTGCGGTTTGTTCCCGCTCAACTCTGCGACCAAATCGTTGATACCGTCGCTCATATTGGTAAAGCGGGTCAGCGGAGAACGGGTCACCACGACAAACGCCCCGACATTTTGCTGCGGGATCATCGCCATATAGGTAATGAAACCGCCACCACCACCGGTTTTTTGAATAATTCCCGGACGACCATTCTTCGGTGCCATATACACCCAGCCCAAACCAAGCGCATCGGCTTTGCCCGGAACGTCCATCCCTATCACTTTGGTTAACTGTGTACGCTGATAAATCAGCGTCTGCATACGGTCGGCTTGCTGGCTACGATGATAAAAATCAGAAGAGAGATACTGCTGCATCCAGCGCATCATATCGCCAGGCGTTGAATAGACGCCGCCGCTGCCCATCGCCGCCAGGGTATTGTTACAAGGGCTGGCGCCTTTTTCCGCGACCATCAGGCGTCTGCACTGATCGGGGGATGGGGTAAAGGTGGTGTCTTTCATCCCCAGCGGTCGGGTAATTTTTTCTTCAAAGAGTTGCGGATAAGGCTTACCGGCAGCAGCTCCCAGCGCATCGGCCAGCAGGTCGAATGCCAGATTTGAATAAGAAGCTTGCGATCCTGGAGCTGCTTTAAGCGTAGCGGTTGAGAGATAGTTCCAGCGCTGCTCGCGGGTTGGCCAGACAAACACCGGGCGCTTTGCCGCGCCGCCAGGCTGTTCGCGCGGCAGCGCGCTGGTATGCGTCGCCAGATTCACCAGCGTGATTGGCGTTCCCTGATAAGTCGGCACGCGTGCGCCAGGTGGTGCATATTTACTCAATGGATCGTTGAGTTTAACTGTGCCCTGATCGAGTAATTTCACCAGCACTTCGCTGGTCATTAATTTGGTGATAGAGGCAATGCGAATCACGGAATCCAGTTGTGGATGAACATTATTGCCGGGGCGCGTTTCGCCGAAGCTTCGAAATACGCGTTGATTACCATCAATCACCACGAGCGCCATCCCCGTAGCACCACTGCCGTAAAATATATGGTCGGCATAACGATCGACGATATCAGAGGCGAAGACCGGATCGGTTATAGGCTGTGCCGCCTGGACAGATGTCAATGACGCCGCACACAGCGCGGCAGAAAAAAGCAGACTACGTTTCAACGGTGGTGTCCATGAGTTAGAAAAAATGAAAAAGGATGTCGTGCGTATGCGTATTTATACTACTCAACGGCGTATTGCAAAGCGCTTATCAGCCAATGATAGTGTGAAAAACGTAACGATGAGTAAACGTGAGCGTTTCCCGGATTGTGGATGTTCGCTTTTGTGATCTCACGCTGTGATAATCTGCACATGCTGGAACGTTATCGAGTGTGAAAACCACAGAAACAATTCTTCATCACCGGGGGGCGAACTATGTGCCGCGGTTCTGGTCACAATTGTCGGTTTCAGCTTGTGTTTTTGGGCGTAAGCCGTCTCGCCACCGCACTTCACGGAGGCAAATGCACAGCAGTCGTCATAACGATAAGAAGTTAGCAGGAGAGCATTATGTTTAAGTCTTTTTTCCCAAAGCCGGGACCATTCTTTATTTCGGCATTTATTTGGGCACTGGTCGCTGTTGTATTCTGGCAAGCAGGTGGGGGAGCCTGGGTTGCACGCATTACCGGCGCGTCGGGGGATGTACCGATTAGCGCAGCGCGTTTCTGGTCGCTGGATTACCTGATTTTTTATGCTTACTACATTCTTTGTGTCGGGATGTTCGCGCTATTCTGGTTTCTCTACAGCCCGCACCGTTGGCAGTATTGGTCCATTCTGGGTACCTCACTGATAATTTTTGTAACCTGGTTTCTGGTTGAGGTTGGCGTTGCCGTCAACGCCTGGTATGCGCCATTCTACGATCTCATTCAAACCGCGCTCAGCGCACCGCATAAGGTGAAAATTGAGCAGTTCTATAATGAAGTGGGTATCTTTCTCGGTATTGCGCTGATTGCCGTGGTCATTGGCGTGATGAACAATTTCTTCGTCAGCCACTATGTGTTTCGCTGGCGCACAGCGATGAACGAACACTATATGGCGCACTGGCAGCATCTGCGACATATCGAAGGCGCAGCACAGCGTGTGCAGGAAGACACCATGCGTTTTGCCTCCACGCTGGAGAATATGGGCGTTAGCTTTATCAACGCGATTATGACGCTGATTGCCTTCTTACCGGTGCTGGTTACGCTGTCGGCGCATGTTCCTGATCTGCCGATTATCGGACATGTCCCTTATGGGCTGGTGATTGCCGCGATTGTCTGGTCGCTGATGGGAACCGGCTTGCTGGCGGTAGTCGGGATCAAACTTCCGGGCCTGGAATTTAAAAACCAGCGCGTGGAGGCGGCTTACCGTAAGGAACTGGTATACGGTGAAGATGATGCCAGTCGTGCGACGCCGCCGACGGTGCGTGAACTGTTCCATGCAGTACGGCAAAACTATTTCCGTCTCTATTTCCACTATATGTATTTTAACATCGCCCGTATTCTGTACCTGCAGGTTGATAACGTTTTCGGTTTGTTCCTGCTGTTTCCGTCGATTGTTGCCGGTACGATAACGCTCGGTTTGATGACGCAAATTACCAACGTATTTGGCCAGGTGCGCGGCTCGTTCCAGTATCTGATTAACTCCTGGACAACGTTAGTTGAACTGATGTCTATTTATAAGCGTCTGCGCAGCTTTGAACGCGAGCTTGATGGCCAGGATATTCAGCAAGTGACCCATACTCTTAGTTAACAAAAGGAGATGTTATGTCGACGGTTTCCCGTCTTTACCCCTTGTCTGGGCTGGCCGCATTGGTGTTGGTGGGATGTAGTAGCCCACCCGCGCAGCCGTTAAAAAAAGGGGAGAAAGCCGTCGATGTGGCGAGCGTGGTGCGCCAGAAAATGCCCGCCAGCGTGAAAGACCGGGATGCGTGGGCGCAGGATCTGGCGAAGACGTTTGAAAGTCAGAAGCTGGCGCCGACGGTTGAAAACATCTGTTCGGTGCTGGCGGTCGCGCAACAGGAGTCAAACTACCAGGCCGATCCGGCGGTTCCTGGCTTAAGTAAAATCGCCTGGAAAGAGATCGACCGTCGCGCCGAGCGCATGCATATTCCGCTGTTTGTGGTGCACACTGCGCTGAAGATTAACTCCCCAACGGGGAAAAGCTACAGTGAGCGTCTGGATACGGTGAAGACGGAAAAACAGCTTAGTGCCATCTTTGATGATTTCATCAATATGGTACCGATGGGGCAGACGCTGTTTGGTTCACTGAATCCGGTGCATACCGGCGGACCGATGCAGGTCAGCATTGCGTTTGCCGAGCAGCACGCCAGCGGCTATCCATGGAAAATGGCAGGGACGGTCCGTCAGGAAGTGTTCAGCCGACGCGGCGGACTGTGGTTTGGCACTTATCATCTGCTCAATTATCCGGCGAATTACAGTGCGCCAATTTTCCGCTTTGCAGATTTTAATGCCGGCTGGTACGCCAGCCGCAATGCGGCTTTTCAGAATGCAGTCAGTAAAGCCAGCGGAGTGAAGCTGGCGCTGGACGGGGATTTGATTCTCTACGGCAGCAGCGAGCCGGGCAAAACGGAGCTGGCGGTACGCAAGCTGGCCGGGAAGCTGGAGATGAGCGAGAGTGAGATCCACCGGCAACTGCAAAAGGGCGATAGCCTGGCCTTTGAAGAGACTGCGCTGTACGAGAAGGTCTATAAGCTGGCGGAAGCGAAGAGCGGTAAATCACTACCGCGTGAAATGCTGCCTGGTATTCAGTTGGAAAGCCCGAAGATCACGCGTAATCTGACGACCGCGTGGTTTGCTAAACGCGTGGACGATCGTCGGGCGAAGTGTATGGCTCAGTCATCGTTATGATGACGGCTGCGCCAGCGGATAATTATCGCGACGGCGCCAAGAATCAGGCTCCCGACCAGGAAGGGGATCAGCCCAAACAGGGTACCGACGCCTAAACCAATTTCAACCCGTGGGCGCCCTGTCTCTTGCATTTGCAACTGCATCAACTGCTCATAGATGCCGGGTGCGTGGGCCAGCAGATTTAAAATCTGCGCGCCTGCCCAAAAGCAAAACAGCACAAATACGGCATACGCAATGTTGCCGGGCAGGGAGGAGGTATCCCGATGCTTGCCCTTAAACAGGGATTTTGAGAGCGTAAAATCAGCCATAAAGACCTCCGGAAATAACCTGCTTTTTGGCGTAATGCCTGTAACTGACTGTGAGTCTGACAGGTGATTAGGATTGTCAATATCAGAATGTTGGTAATTTCAGGTGGAGATTATTCCTGGATTTCGGTTATTTGTGGTGCGTCACAATTATTTAACCTTAAGTGAAATTAAGTTACATTTCAGAAATTCCGCATATGCCACAGACGACCACGGGGAAATGTGCGAGGATGCTTTTTCATGTTGTATATCCACCGGAGCCGTTATGAACCTGCCTGTAAAAATCCGCCGAGACTGGCACTACTATGCCTTCGCTATTGGGCTTATCTTTATTCTGAATGGCGTGGTGGGGTTATTAGGTTTTGAAGCGCAGGGATGGCAAACCTATGCGGTGGGGCTGGTTACCTGGATAATTAGCTTTTGGCTGGCCGGATTAATTATCCGTCGCCGCGTGGAAAATGAAGATGATGAAGCGAAGGATGCCCAATAGTTATCAGGCATCCTTGCGGGTTTACATACTGGTTTTCAGCGCGCTATCCGCAGCGTGGCGTTCCAACGCCAGTTCGATCAGGCGAGTGATCAAATCGGTGTAGCCTAAGCCGCTCGCCTGCCACAGTTTTGGATACATACTGATGTTAGTGAAGCCCGGCAGCGTGTTGATCTCATTGATCACAACGTCGTTTTCTGCGGTTAGGAATACATCTACGCGCGCCATGCCAGCACATCCTAACGTCTGGTACGCTTGAATGGCGATCTCGCGGATCTTGTCGTTAATTTCTGGTGCGATCGCTGCCGGAACAACTACTTTGGCACCGTTATCGTCAATGTATTTGGTGTCGTAAGCGTAAAAATCACTGTTCAAAACGATCTCACCACAGGTACTGGCCTGCGGATGATCGTTGCCCAGTACTGCACATTCGATCTCGCGACCTTTGATCCCTTGCTCCACCACGACTTTATGATCGAATTCAAATGCCAGCGCGACGGCCTGGTTGTATTGCGCTTCACTGGTCACTTTGCTAACGCCAACGGACGACCCCTGGTTGGCGGGTTTTACAAACAGCGGCAGGCCCAGGCGGGATTCCACCTCAGCAAAGCTAATGTTGTTACGATTGGCGCGAGTAAGTGTAATAAATGGCGCGATATTTAATCCGGCATCGCGCAACAGACGTTTGGTCACGTCTTTATCCATACAGGCCGCAGATCCCAGGACATCAGAACCGACGAACGGCAGATTCGCCACGCGCAGCATACCCTGCAAAGAGCCATCTTCACCCAGCGTACCGTGTACGATCGGAAAAATAACATCGACCGTTGGCAGCGGCTGACCGTTTTGCGCATCGATCAACTGGTGCTCTTGTTTACCCGGAACCTGAGCCAGGCTGGTTGTGGAAGGACGCAGCGCAATGTGCGCCGGATCGTCTGAATTGAGCAGATAGTTACTGGCATCGCTAACGTGCCATTGCCCTTGTTTATCAATACCTAACAGCACAACGTCAAAGCGAGTCTTGTCGATGGCATCGACAATATTTTTTGCCGATTGCAATGACACTTCATGTTCCGCTGATTTACCACCAAATACGATTCCTACCCGCAACTTTGCCATCTTAAAAACCCATTCCTTGAATGCAAAGCACATACATTACCACGACAAAACGCAGGTTTCCTCGGCTTCTGGCAGATTGTTTTGCTGGGCAACAGGGGAATAGATAAGCGCAAACGCGCAGATCTCGCATCAAGCATAATTCCCTGCTTGTATTGTGGGTTTGGTGTGAGGCGTATCACAAATATGATGAGCGGGAAGATAAAACTCTAAACTGTGATACATCGCACCTGTTGACCCTTATTTGGCTAAGTAATTTGTTAAGCTGCTCGCAGTTTTCAGCTACTTATCGTTATGAGTCCCTATGGAATCCTGGAGAGTAAACCTTATTTCCGTCTGGTTCGGATGCTTTTTTACCGGGCTGGCGATTAGCCAAATCCTGCCTTTTTTACCGCTCTACATCTCCCAATTGGGCGTCACCTCGCATGAAGCTCTCTCAATGTGGTCCGGATTAACGTTCAGCGTCACCTTCCTTATTTCAGCTATTGTTTCTCCGATGTGGGGCAGTTTAGCCGATCGTAAAGGACGCAAACTGATGCTGTTACGAGCCTCGCTGGGGATGGCGATTGCGATTTTACTGCAGGCATTTGCCACTAACGTCTGGCAGCTTTTTCTGCTGCGCGGGGTGATGGGGTTAACCTCAGGCTATATTCCGAACGCAATGGCGTTGGTAGCGTCACAGGTTCCGCGTGAACGCAGCGGATGGGCATTGAGCACGCTTTCTACGGCGCAAATTAGTGGCGTTATTGGCGGACCGTTAATGGGAGGCTTTATTGCCGACCATATTGGGTTACGGGCGGTATTCTGTATTACCGCGGCTTTGTTGGTGGTTAGTTTCCTTGTCACGCTGTTTTTGATCAAAGAGGGCGTGCGCCCGACGACCAAAAAAAGCGAACGACTGAGCGGGAAGGCCGTCTTTGCCTCCTTGCCTTATCCGGCGCTGGTGATCAGCCTGTTTTTTACGACGATGGTAATTCAACTGTGTAACGGCTCTATCGGTCCTATTCTGGCGTTATTTATCAAATCAATGGTGCCAGACAGCAGCAATATTGCCTTTCTCAGCGGGTTGATTGCCTCAGTACCTGGCATCTCGGCCCTGATTTCCGCGCCGCGGCTTGGCAAATTAGGTGACCGTATTGGTACTGAGCGGATTTTAATGGCGACGTTAATCTTTGCCGTCGTGCTGTTTTTCGCTATGTCGTGGGTCACCACGCCATTGCAGTTGGGGATATTACGTTTCCTGCTCGGCTTTGCCGACGGCGCGATGTTGCCGGCGGTACAGACGCTGCTGGTGAAATACTCCAGCGATCAGATAACCGGGCGTATCTTTGGTTATAACCAATCATTTATGTACCTTGGCAACGTCGCCGGGCCATTAATGGGAGCAACGGTATCAGCCATGGCGGGGTTCCGCTGGGTCTTCATCGCTACGGCGAGTATTGTACTGATTAACATCTGGCAGTTGGCCATCGCATTGCGACGTCGGCGTCACGCGCGCTGACTTCCTGATAAACAACGCTGCCCGTCGGCGTTGTTTATCTATAATTTTGCATTATATCTCTATGTGATTATTCATCATTTTACCTTTTTATATTGAAGGATTTTGTTTTAAGGCTCATCTCTCCCTTATTTTGTGATGTGATTGTTTTCGCAAATAGTTTAATTTCTTCTAAAAATAAAACTTTTATCACCTAGGCAGTAGTGAGCCTTAATGTTAACGTGGCTTATATTTTGTTAAGGGAATACGCAAATGAAAAATCTCGTCACTGAGTTGTTGCTTAAGCTCGCCCAAAAAGAAGAAGAGTCACAAAACCTGGCGGCGCAGGTCGAAACGTTAGAGCAGGTAATCACCGAAATGCTGTGCAATATGGCGTGGAGCGATCGGCAAATAGTGCTGCGTCAAATTGAAGGTGCTCTGGCAGGCGTAAACCGTGTGCCAACGTTTATGACGACCCTCCATAACGCTGGCGAGAGCGTGCCAAAAGCGTTTTGAGTAATCCGAGGGTGCGCCCACAAATTATCATAAAAGTGTCACATCAAATACTTATAGTCGCTTTGTTTTAATTTTACCGTATTTATACATGGAGAAAATAAAGTGAAACAAAGCGCACTCGCGATTGCCCTGTTACCTTTGCTGTTTACCCCGATTATTAATGCAGAAACATCTACCGTAGCGGTTATGGATAATCGTGCCGCTCAGGGTGATATCACCACGCCAGGCGGTGCCCGCCGATTGTCAGCCGATCAAACGGCAGCGCTGCGTGAATCTCTGAACGATAAGCCTGCTAAAAATATAATTTTATTGATTGGCGATGGCATGGGTGATTCAGAAATAACGGCCGCACGAAATTATGCCGAAGGCGCGGGCGGTTTTTTTAAAGGTATTGATGCTTTACCGTTGACCGGGCAATACACGCACTATGCGTTAGATAAGAAAACGGGCAAACCGGATTATGTGACGGACTCTGCGGCCTCAGCGACGGCATGGACCACCGGGGTTAAAACCTATAACGGCGCCCTGGGCGTTGATATCCATGAAAAAGATCATGCAACAATTTTGGAAATGGCAAAAGCGGCAGGTCTGGCGACGGGCAACGTTTCTACCGCTGAATTGCAGGATGCTACCCCAGCAGCGCTGGTTGCTCATGTCACTTCGCGTAAGTGCTATGGTCCAGGCGTGACCCGTGAAAAATGCCCAACCAATGCGCTGGAAAAAGGCGGCAAAGGGTCAATTACAGAACAGTTGCTGAATGCCCGGCCTGACGTCACGTTGGGCGGTGGGGCAAAAACGTTTGCTGAAACCGCTGCGGCAGGGGAGTGGCAGGGTAAAACGTTGCGTGAACAAGCCCAGGCGCGCGGTTATCAGATAGTAAGTGATGCCGAGACGCTGGCAGCGATTACCGAAGCTAACCAGGATAAGCCGTTGCTGGGCCTGTTCTCCGACGGCAATATGCCGGTGCGCTGGGAAGGTCCGAAAGCGTCCTATCATGGCAATCTGGATAAACCGGTGGTGACCTGTACGCCAAATCCAAAGCGTGATGACACCGTGCCGACGCTGGCGCAGATGACGGATAAAGCGATTGAGCTATTAAGCAAAAATGAGAAAGGTTTCTTCCTGCAAGTGGAAGGAGCATCCATCGATAAACAGGATCACGCCGCCAACCCGTGTGGACAGATTGGCGAAACGGTTGATCTGGACGAAGCGGTGCAGCGTGCGCTTGCCTTTGCGAAGCAAGATGGCAACACCCTGGTGGTGGTAACCGCTGACCACGCACATGCCAGCCAGATTGTCGCACCTGATACCAAAGCACCTGGTCTGACTCAGGCGTTGAACACCAAAGATGGCGCGGTGATGGTCATCAGCTACGGCAATTCTGAAGAGGAATCTCAGGAGCACACCGGTAGCCAGTTGCGCATCGCCGCTTATGGCCCGCATGCGGCGAATGTAGTCGGCCTGACCGATCAAACTGACCTGTTTTACACTATGAAAGCGGCGTTAGGTCTGAAGTAACCCTGCCCCCGGTGACAATAGTTTTGCCGCCGGGTGGTATTTTTATTGTTAGCAGCCAAACTTACCTGTGTGTCGTCGTTCAGAAAAGGATGGTGCTATGAAAATTACATTATTAATGACGCTGCTCTTTGGACTGGTTTTTTTAACTACCGTCGGTGCTGCCGAGAAGACGTTAACCCCGCAACAACAGCGTATGACCACCTGCAATCAGCAGGCAACGGCGCAGGCCTTAAAAGGGGATGCGCGTAAGACGTATATGAGTGATTGCCTGAAAAACAGCAAATCTGCGCCTGAGGAAAAGAGTTTAACCCCACAGCAGCAGAAGATGCGTGAATGCAACGTCAAGGCGACGGAGCAGTCACTGAAAGGCGATGATCGTAACAAGTTTATGAGCGCTTGCCTGAAAAAAGCTGCGTAGCACTTACGGGTGAGCAGGTAAAAACGCTCACCCGAAATTTCATACTCCCGCCAGCAGACCCCTACCTATAATTTGGGAAATTTGTTTCAGAATGTTCCCAAATACGATGAATGATGAAAACTTTTTCCAAAAGAAGGGCGTCGCGGATGAAGCGTTTATATCACTTCATCAAAACGACCACCAACGTTCCGGTCTGCGATTTGCCCGACGGATCAGGCTGCCGCGAGCGGTGGGATTGGGGGGAATGTTTTTCCCTATCGCGTCGGTATTAGTTTCCCAGCCCATTACCGGAGGCTGGTGGCTGTTGCTGGTGGGATGGGCATTCGTCTGGCCACATCTGGCCTGGCAGTTGGCAAGTAAAGCAGACGATCCTCTGCATAGTGAATTTACCAATTTAAAAGCCGATGCCATCCTCGCCGGGATGTGGCTGGGAATTATGGGGGCAAACCTGTTGCCGTCCACGGCGCTGCTCATGATTACTTGCATCAACCTGATGGGCGCTGGGGGAATGCGAGTATTCCTCGCGGGCGTCGTGTTGATGGCGGTGTCATGTCTGGTGACGTTACAGTTAACCGATATTCCCGTCGCTGTTAGCAGCGGTCAACTGAGCGTGGTGTTATCACTGCCGGTACTGGTGATGTATCCGCTGCTGTTTGCCTGGGTCAGCTATCAGACGGTCATCAAGCTGGCGGAACATAAACGCCGCTTACAGGTGATGAGTACGAGAGATGGGATGACCGGCGTTTATAACCGACGTCACTGGGAGCTGTTGCTACGTAATGAATTTGATAATTGCCGCCGCTACCAGCGTGACGCCACGTTGCTTATTATTGATATCGACCATTTTAAGAGCATCAATGATACCTGGGGTCATGACGTCGGGGATCAGGCCATTGTCGCGCTGACCCGTCAGCTGCAGATGACTTTACGCGGCAGCGATGTGATCGGGCGCTTTGGTGGTGATGAGTTTGCGGTGATTATGTGCGGCACGCCGGCAACCAGCGCAATTGCGGCCATGTCGCGCGTGCATGAACGACTTAGTCAGTTGCGTTTATCCTGCGCTCCGCAGGTTGCCTTGCGTATTAGCGTTGGCGTAGCGCCGCTGACTTCTGAAACTGAGCATTATCGGGAATGGTTAAAATCAGCAGATATGGCGCTTTACAAAGCAAAGAATTCCGGACGTAACCGCACTGAAGCGGCGGCCTGACGTCCGGTGATATTAACTCAGGATCGGCTGAGTTTTTCTGACTGTTCCATGCACTTAACCATCGCTTCAATCACTGATGAACGGAAACCACGTTCTTCCAGGACACGCACCGCTTCGATAGTGGTTCCGCCTGGCGAGCACACCATATCCTTCAGTTCCCCTGGATGTTTACCCGTTTCCAGCACCATTTTTGCCGAGCCCATTACCGCTTGCGCTGCGAATTTATAAGCCTGCGCACGGGGCATTCCCCCCTGAACGGCAGCATCCGCCATCGCTTCGATAAACATAAAGACATAGGCCGGTGCAGAACCGCTGACGCCGACCACCGGGTGAATCATCGATTCTGCAATCACTTCGGCTTCGCCAAAGCAGCGGAAGATATTCAGTACGTCGGCCGTATCTTCCGGCGTTACTAAGGCGTTCGGCGTGACGGAGGTCATTCCGGCATTAACCAGTGACGGGGTATTTGGCATTGCGCGAATGATTTTGCGGTCATGACCCAGTGCGCGGGCGAGCTGATCGAGGGTAACGCCAGCGGCAATCGAGACAACCAGAGAGTCTTTGTTCAGGCTGGAGGTGATTTCACTCAGCACCTTAATCATGATGCCTGGTTTTACGGCCCCAAAAACAATGTCGGCGATTTGGGCAACTTCTTGCGCAGACTGCGCTGCATTAATACCGTACTGGTCGTGCAACGCAGCGACCTTATCAGGGGAAGGGGTATAGACCCAGATTTGTCCCGGGAGAACCTGGCCGCTGGCGATCATGCCGCCAAGAATTGCTTTGCCCATATTACCGCAGCCGATAAAACCAATTTTTTTGTCCATCTTGTCACTCCCTATGGATGATATTCATTGTTTTATACCCGTCATACTTCAAGTTGCATGTGCGTTGGCTGCGTTCGCTCACCCGAATCACTTACCAGAGTAAGCTCATCGGGACTCACTCTCTTGCCGCCTGCCTGCAACCCGAATTATTTAGGGTAAATCTGGGAAAGCTAAGCTTAGCGCGGAATGAATATGTGCAGAAGGAGAAACAGCACTTTGCCTGCAAGTAAAAGCACGAGACAATGCGCGATTACACACGAGTGGGGAGAGATTATGACAATATGGGTGGATGCCGACGCGTGTCCGAACGTGATTAAAGAAATTTTATACCGCGCCTCTGAGCGCATGCAGATGCCGCTTATTCTGGTGGCGAACCAGAGTTTGCGCGTCCCGTCTTCGCGTTTTATTCGTACATTACGCGTTCCCGCCGGGTTTGACGTCGCTGATAACGAGATTGTGCGACAATGTAGCGCCGGTGATTTAGTGATAACGGCGGATATTCCACTGGCTGCTGAAGCCATTGAAAAAGGGGCAGCAGCGCTTAATCCACGCGGCGAACGTTATACCGAAGCGACGATCCGCGAACGTCTGATGATGCGTGATTTTATGGATACGCTACGTGCCAGCGGCATCCAGACCGGGGGACCAGATAGCCTTTCTCCCCGCGACCGGCAGCATTTTGCGGCTGAGCTGGATAAGTGGTGGCTGGAAGTTCAGCGCAGAAAATAACACCTGTAATTTATTTCTTACACTTTCATCCCTGTGAATTCTTGTTATAGTAGGGGTTAATTGACGACATCACTCTTTCTGTAATTTTTTCTTTACGTTTTGGTGGTGTACTAGTTTGATGATATGATTATATCTTTAATAGCATCAGATCCCGCTTGTCGGCGGCTCTCTGGGGAAATTCTGTGATGACGCAACCTCTTTTTCTTGTTGGCCCCCGGGGGTGTGGTAAAACGACAACCGGTATGGCGCTGGCGAAGGCTATCGATTACCAGTTTGTTGATACCGATCGCTGGTTGCAATCGCACGTACAGATGACCGTGGCGGAAATTGTCGAAAGAGAAGGATGGGAAGGGTTTCGTGCCCAGGAAACAGCCGCTCTGCAGGCCGTCACGGCTCCGACAACGGTTGTCGCGACCGGTGGCGGTATCATTCTAACCGAATTTAATCGTCACTACATGCGTAGCCACGGCGTGGTTATCTATTTAAGCGCGCCAGTATCGGTACTGGTAGATCGTCTGGAGGCCACACCTGAAGAGGGGTTGCGCCCAACCTTAACCGGCAAGCCGCTGACTGAGGAAGTAGAGGAAGTGCTTGCCCAGCGCGATGTTCTGTACCGTGAGGCCGCGCATTATATTATTGATGCGACCAATCCGCCTTCGCAGGTAGTGGACGACATTCTTGGGATACTGTCGCAGGCAGCGCCACGGTTACAGGGTGGTGTCTATACTTAAAGCTCATTCAGACAAAAGGAAGAGCTATGCCGACAAAACCACCTTATCCGCGTCAGGCGACCATTGTAACGGTTGAAAAGGGGACGCCAGGCCAGACGGTAACCTGGTATCAACTTCGTGCCGATCACCCAGAACCGAATTCGTTGATCAGTGAGCATCCTTCCGCTCAGGAAGCCATGGATGCTAAAAAGCGCTATGAGGATCCCGACAAAACCTGATGTCGGACACCGCCCGGGCAGGTGTCTGAAAAGGCCCAGTACGGGCGTACATCACATTTTTTTAAATATCGCGATATACAGTAAAAATCGAAAATTAAACAATAACAATACAGTACTGGAATGATTTGGAATCTTTACAAAATAGACCGCCGATCTGCTGCTACGCTTTTGAGCGTTTGTAGCACAGGTCAGCGCCCGGCAATGATTCGGGAATTCACAGCAAAGTAAGAAGACGGTGGAGCAAAAAATGGGTACGTCGTTGGCTATCCTCACGATTGGCGTGGTGCCGATGAATGAGGTGTTACCGCTCCTGACGGAATATATTGATGAGCAGCACATTACTCACCACAGTCTGCTGGGACAGATGCGGCGAGAGGATGTGATGGCCGAGTACGGGGTCTCTCCCGGTGACGAGCCGCTCTTAACGCTGCTCTGCGACCATCAACTTGCCCATGTTTCGCGCCAGAAAGTGGAACGCTCACTGCAGGGTATTGTTGAAGTGCTCGACAATCAGGGCTTTGACGTGATCCTGCTGATGAGTACGGCCTCAATTGCCCGCCTGACCGCCCGCAAGAGTATGCTGCTGGAACCTTTACGTATCATTCCTCCGCTGGTCGCCTCGATTGTGGAAGGGCATCAGGTTGGGGTTATTGTCCCCGTCACGGAATTGCTCAAAGCCCAGACGCAAAAATGGCAGGTGTTACAAACGCCGCCAGTGTATGCCGTGGCGAATCCGATTCACGGTTCCGAACAACAACTGATTGATGCCGGTAAAGAATTGCTTGAGCAAGGTGCAGATGTGATCATGCTGGATTGTCTGGGCTTTAATCAACGTCATCGCGATTTACTGCAAAAATCGCTGGATGTCCCGGTTCTGCTGTCCAATGTGCTGATCGCCCGACTGGCTTCGGAATTGCTCGCGTAATTTTGCGTGACAGGTGGAACGCCTGCCCCCTATATTGGTTGTTAACTTAATCACAAGATAGGGCCAGTTGTATGCTTCAAAGTAATGAATACTTTTCCGGCAAAGTAAAATCCATCGGTTTTACCAGCAGCAGTACTGGCCGTGCCAGTGTTGGCGTGATGGCCGAAGGTGAATACACCTTTGGTACTGCGGCGCCTGAAGAGATGACGGTCGTCAGCGGCGCACTTAACGTGCTGTTGCCAGGGGAAACTGAGTGGAAAGTCTATGCCGCAGGGGACGTGTTTAATGTACCAGGCAGTAGCGAGTTTCATCTGCAGGTGGCAGAGCCAACATCCTATCTTTGCCGCTACCTGTAAGCGTAAAAATGACGAATGGCGACATTGAGCCGCCATTCGGTAAACACGGTTTAACGTTGTGCTTCGCCGCCTAATCCTTCCACCAGACTTTTAATCAGCGCCGCCAGTTCCCCCGTCATCAGGATGAAATCGGCATCAAAACGCTGAGCGTAGTCCTCGCGGTCGATATCTTCGTTTTGATCGCGCAACTCGTCGCTAAACTTCAGACGCTTAATCGAGCCGTCGTCGCACATCACGAACTGAATGCGCTGCTGCCAGTCGAGCGCCAGCTTGGTGACCAGTTTGCCCGCTTCGATATGTACGGCGATTTCGTCGCAGACCAGATCCTGTTTTTTCGCGCGGATCACGCCGCCGTCTTCAAGGATCGCTTTCAGTTCGGCTTCATCCAGCAACTGGAAGCCCTGTGCCGTTGTACCGGAGCGAACCCATTCGGTCAGCGTCAGCTCAATCGGGTTTTCCATCGTCAGCGGAACGACCGGCAGCGAGCCGAGGCTCTTACGCAGCAGCGCCAGCGTATCTTCCGCTTTCTTCGCGCTTGCGCAATCAACCATGATCAGATCGTTGACGGTGTCGATCCACATCATCGTTTGGCTGAAGCGGCTAAAAGCGCGCGGCAGCAATGAGTGCAGAACTTCATCTTTCAGCGAGTCTTTTTCGGTCTTCTTAAGCTTGCGACCTTGCTCAGCTTCCAGTTTGAATATTTTGGCTTCCAGCGCCTGTTTGATAACCGGCGACGGCAGAATTTTTTCTTCTTTGCGGGCGCAGATAATAATTTGGCCATTGGCGGTATGCGTTAATGCATCGCTGTGCGATCCCATCGGCGGAACCCAGCCCATTTTTGCCATATCCTGGCTACCGCAAGGGGTGAACGTCATTGATGCCAGCTGTTTTTCCATCTCTTCGGCACGCAAAGAAACATCGCGGCTAAGACGGTAAACCATTAAATTTTTGAACCACAGCATGATAATTTCCACGGCCTTGTCGTTAAATCCAGCGGGCATGATAGCGAATTGTCGCTATGCTTGCATTGTTAATCGGGAAGAGGAGCAAACAGTGCGTATAGGTATCGATTTGGGCGGTACAAAAACGGAAGTTATTGCGCTTGGCGATGCAGGCGAGCAGCTTTTTCGCCATCGCCTGCCCACACCGCGTGAGGATTATCGGCAAACGATAGAAACCATTGCCGCGCTGGTGGAGATGGCGGAGCTGGCTACCGGGCAAACGGGAACCGTGGGGATGGGGATCCCCGGTTCAATTTCGCCTTACACTGGGGTAGTCAAGAATGCCAACTCAACCTGGCTTAACGGGCAACCCTTTGATAAAGACTTAAGTATGCGTTTGAAGCGTGAAGTGCGCCTGGCGAATGATGCCAATTGCCTGGCGGTTTCTGAAGCGGTGGATGGCGCGGCGGCAGGGGCGCAAACCGTGTTTGCGGTAATTATTGGCACCGGATGCGGCGCGGGTGTGGCGTTGAATGGTCGGGCGCACACGGGTGGCAACGGTACCGCGGGCGAGTGGGGGCATAATCCGCTGCCGTGGATGGACGAAGATGAGCTGCGTTATCGCCAGGAAGTACCCTGCTATTGCGGCAAGCAAGGCTGCATTGAAACCTTTATTTCCGGGACCGGTTTTGCCACCGACTACCAGCGTCTGAGCGGTAAGTCGCTCAAGGGCAGCGACATTATCGATCTGGTTAACGTACGGGATGCTGTGGCGGAGCAGGCATTGAGCCGCTATGAGCTGCGTCTGGCGAAATCGCTGGCGCATGTGATAAATATTCTCGATCCGGACGTCATTGTACTGGGTGGGGGAATGAGTAATGTCGACAGGCTATATCAAAACGTTCCAACATTGATGAAGCAGTTTGTCTTTGGCGGCGAGTGCGAAACGCCTCTACGCAAGGCGCTACACGGGGATTCCAGCGGTGTACGCGGTGCGGCCTGGCTGTGGCCGCAGGCGTAATCTGTTTTACGTCGCGGGTGCAACTTGTTGCACGCCGCGCTTCAGGTAACCGTAAATCAGCAGCGATGACATGGCGGAGAAAGACAGCAGCGCAGCCGGCAGCGTCACATAGTTGTAGGCAAAGCCCAGCGTCAGCATCATACCGCCGCACCAGGCGCCAATTGCGCTACCGAGGTTAAAGGCAATTTGCCCGCCTGCCGCGCCCAGTAGCTCACCTCCTTTAGCATTTTGCAGCAGCAAAATTTGCAGCGGTGCCGACAGAGCAAACAGGCCCGCGCAGCAAATAAAGGCGAAGGTCAGCGATGCGGCTTTGATACCGCCAAAGACAAAAAGCAGCAGCAGAACCAGCACAATGATGAAGTCGGTTATTACCGCAATGCGCAGCGGCGTATAGCGGCCAGATAGCCGACCGCTCAACAGATTCCCTAATACCATCCCCAATCCCACCAGCATCATGATGAAGGTCATCAGCGTTTCGGAAAAACCGGAGATGTACATCATGTACGGCTTAACGTAGCTGAACCAGGCGAAAACCCCGGCGTTGCCAAACATGGTGGCGGAAAAGATCAGCCACGGGGCGGGGCTTTTCAAAAAGTGAAATTGTTCGCGCAGATTCCCTTTCGCTTCATCGCTGATGTTGGGCACCCAAAAAGCTATCGAGACAATAACGGCGATATTAAAGACGGCTATCAACAGGAACGTATAGCGCCAGCTAAATTCCTGGCTCAGCCAGGTACCGACGGGAATGCCAATCAGATTGGCAACGGTCATCCCTGAAACCATGCCCGCGACGGCGGCGGTGACTTTTCCTGGGCGTGCCAGTTTCGACAGAATAATTGCCCCAACGCCAAAAAATGCGCCGTGCGGGAAGCCGGAAACCAGCCTGCCCACCGCCAGCATAAAATACGAGGAGGAGAGGGTGAAGATGGCGTTGCCAATCACGCATAGCGTGACCAAAAACAGCAGAATATGTTTTAGCGAAAAGCGGCTGGAAAAGAGCGCAATAATCGGCGCGCCCAGCACTACGCCAAAAGCGTAAAACGAAATCATATGACCCGCGGCCGGGATGGAAATGCCCACGTCCCGCGCCAGCTCGGTGAGTACTCCCATGATGCCGAACTCGGCCATGCCCAGCCCAAATGTCCCCAGCGCTAACGAGAAAACGACTTTTTTCATACCACCTGCCAACAAGAAAGACGCCGGATGTGCGTCATAGCGGCGAACGTTCGCCGCAAATAGGGATAGCTTGCGGATAAGCGAAGTGGAATGCCATTTCATATCCGTCTTTGAGTATGCAATATTGTGCTACATATTCGTGCCGAATGGCGCCGATCCGGCTTGTGAAGCTATCAGGCATCAACTGCAAATATTTTGTCGAGTTTGCTGTACCCCAGACCGTTGATTTTTTTAACCTTGATCTGCACCGGAATACGTTCTTTCATCGCTTCAACGTGGCTGATCACTCCAATGGTTTTGCCGGTGGCGTTCAGCGCATCGAGCGCGTCCAGCGCGGTATCCAGCGTTTCGCTGTCCAGCGTGCCGAAACCTTCATCGAGGAACAGAGAGTCAATTCGCGTTTTGTGGCTGACCAGATCGGATAACGCCAGCGCCAGCGCCAGACTCACGAGGAAACTCTCGCCGCCGGAAAGCGTACGGGTGTCGCGCACGGCATCGGCCTGCCAGGTATCAACCACTTCCAGCTCCAGCGCTTCGCTGGCCTTACGCTGTAACAGATAGCGACCATGCAGACGAGTGAGTTGGTTGTTGGCAAGCCACACCAGGTTATCCAGCGTCAGCCCCTGGGCAAACTTGCGGAATTTATCTCCCTCTTTCGAGCCGATCAACGCATTCAGATAGCCCCAGTCATCAACCTGCTGCGTGACCTTTTCAATCTCCTGCATCAGCGCCTGTTGCTGCTGACGATGTTCAGCATCCTGTTTGAGCTGCTGGCGAATTTCACCCTGGCGAGTGGTATTTTCCCGTAGCAGCTGGGTGAGCTGCGCCAGCGCGTCGCGAAGATGTTGTGCTGTGAGCGTGAGATCCGCCCCGGTTGGCAACTGCTGGTGATGGCTCGCCAGCGCCTGCTGAGCCTGATTAAGCAGCGTTTGTGCCTGCTGTTGCTGGTTTTCCAGCGATTGCTTTAACTGCTCCAGACGGCTAAAGGTCTCTTCATCCAGCAGAGCGGCAACAAAGGCGTCACGATCGGCAAAGAGGCTGGCCTGCAGTGCGGCATCAAACTGTGCCTGAATTTCTGCGGCGCGCTGTACGTCCTGCGTCTCCTGCTGTTGCAAGGTTTGCCACTGGCCCTGTAAAGACAGGCAATCGTCATGGACCTGTCGCCAGTTTTCCAGCGACAGACTCTCAGTACCTGCAGAAAGTGTATCGCTCTCAGGCAGCGTTTCCAGCAACGGCGTGAGCTGAGCTATCTGCGCCTGTAACTCGGTGAGTTCGTTCTGGCGCTGCTGCCACATTTGCGCTTCTCTCGCCCGCTCGCTCAGCCACGAAGCGACTTCATCCTCTGCCGGAAGGGATAGTCCATGGCGGGCTAGCTCGGCGGTTAACGTCGCCTGGCGCTGGTCAATTTGCTGCTGGAGCTGGGTAATCTGCTCGGTATGCGCCGTGATTTGCGCCTGCAGGGTATGACGCAGGCTCAACTGGTGAAGTTGTTGTTCGTGTTCTTCCTGGGCGGCCAGCCACGGGGCGATATCATCCTGCGGTTGCAGCGTCACGTTAAGGTTGGTGGTGACTGTCTGCCACTCTTGAGTAAGCGCTTGCTCCTCTTGAGAAAGCGTCTGTGCTTCGCGTTCATCCCGTTGAAGTTGCTGGGTTATTGCCTCAAGCTGACCGCGTAACGTTGAACCCTCATCAGCCAGGGTTTTAACCTCTTTTTCCAGCGCTTCACGTCGTGCCTGATTTACGCTCAGTTCGAGCGTTTGATAGCGCTCAATCGCCGGATGCGTGGTGGAGCCGCACAGCGGGCATGGCATGCCGGATTGCAATAATGCCCGCTGGCTTTCCAGATCTTTGATGCGGGCTTCCTGCTCGCAAATGATCCTCACATCGGTAAGTTGCTGATTTTTATCTTTATAGCGCTGACGTTTTTCGGCAAGCACTGCGTTGCGCTGAGTCAGCTCTTGTTGACGCTGCACAAGCGTGGCGCGTAACTGCGCCAGCTGCTTTTGCTTCGGGGCGATTTGCCCATGCAGATTGCTCAGACGCTGGCGTAACGGACGGAGCTGCGCATGTTGCGCCAGCGCCGCCGTGACCTCCTGCGGCGAAAGAGTCAGCGTGGAAAGCGCCAGCGCATCCAGTTTACGCGTGTCGTTTTCCCGTAATTGCTGCCACTGGCGTAGTTGGGCGCTGGCGTCGGACTGTTGCGCCAGCAGGGCCTTCCAGCCAGCCAGTTCGCTGCCCCACAAGCGGAAGCGATCGTGTTCGTTCAGCCAGTCGGTTAACGTCTGTTGTCCGGCGAGCAAGGCGGTCGACTGCGTGTGCGCCTGCTGCCGGATGCGCCCGCGCAGCGCTAAGCTGCTTTGTAAGCGAGCATTCACTTCCTGAATCTTCTGCCGCGTACGCGCTATCGTAGCCGTTTGTTCCCGGATTCGCTCCCAGTGTGGGCGTAACGCTCTGGCCGGTTGCGCCAGACTCAGCGCCGCCAGCTGTGGCTGTGCGTCTTCCTGCGCTTGTTTAGCGGCCTGTAACGTCTGTTGGTGACGGTTGATTTCTGCCTGTAGCTCATTTTGCCGAATGAGCCAGTTGAGATGCTGTTGCTGAGTCTGCTGGCTGTCAAGGTATTGTTTTTCCTCGTCAGTAAGTACCTGCAAACGCTCTGTCAGGGACTGCACCTGCTCCGCAGCGAGCAGAGCCACGCCGCTGGCCTGCGCTTGCAGTTTTTCCAGCTCCGTACGCGCTGCTTTATGTTTTTCAAACACCATGGCGGAAATTTGGCCGTAGATCTCAGTCCCCGTCAGCTCTTCCAGCAGTTCGGCACGCTCTTTCGGTTTGGCATTGAGAAATGCGGCAAATTGCCCCTGAGACAGCAGCATCGAACGGGTGAAACGACCGTAATCCAGTCCGGTAAGTTCGGCGGTCATTTCCAGCTTGTCTTTGACTTTATCGGCAAGAATTTTACCGTCGGCGCAGCGGGCAAGTTCTACGCGCGGCGCCTGTAGATTGCCTTCAGGCTGATTGCGCGCGCGGTTCTGGCTCCAGAATGCGCGATAGGCTTCGCCCCGGACCTCGAACTCGACCTCGGCCAGACACTCGGCGGTGTCGCGGGTCATCAGATCGTTTTGCGACTGCGACACGGTATTGAGCCGCGGCGTTTCGTGATACAGCGCGAGACAAATGGCGTCCAGCAGGGTGGTTTTTCCCGCGCCCGTTGGACCAGTGATGGCGAACAGCCCATTGCTGGCAAAGGGCTCAGCCGTGAAATCGATTTTCCATTCTCCTTTCAGAGAATTGAGGTTTTTCAAACGCAGGCTGAGAATTTTCATGCTTCGGTCTCCCCGGCAAGCGTGTGTAAGGTGGTGCTAAACAGTTGATTCAGGCGCTCGCGTTGCGGTTCTTCGAGTTCTTCCAGCGCCAGGCGGCGGTCAAAAACGTCCGTCACGCTCAGCTCGCTTAGCGTTTCACGTCGTTCATTCGCCATAATACGTTCGCGCTGTTCCCGGCTACGGCGCACCAATAACACCTCTACCGGTAAATCTTCGGTTAATGCCTGAATCTTACGCTGCATGTCGTGCAGATAGTCATCGGTGGTGATTTCGATATCTAACCAGACTGGCGGTTCCTGCTGCACACCGCGCCACTGCTCTAGTTGGGCGGTAATCGCGGCTAAATCACCTTTCAGCACCGCCAACGGCTGGGTGACCGGTACGGTGAGGTGTTCAACAGCGCTCAGCTTGCCGTTTTCGAAGCTCACCAGATGGACGCATTTGCTTTTGCCGCACTCGTCAAAACTGAGCGCAATTGGCGAACCGCAGTAGCGAATATGCTCGGTCCCGCCGATAACCTGCGCCCGGTGAATATGTCCCAGCGCGATGTAATCGGCTGGGGGGAAGTTTTGCGCCGGAAAGGCGTCCAGCGTACCAATATAAATGTCACGTACAGCGTCACTTTTACTGGCGCCAACGGTGGTCAGATGCCCGGTCGCAATGATGGGTAGATTCTGGTCGCCGCGCAGCGTACAGGCGTCATGATATTGCTGTTGGTAATAGTCGGTGATAGCCGATAGCAAATGCTGCTGTTTCTCTTGTCCGGTCAGCCCTGCCTGGCTGGTAATGATGTCGCGCGGGCGTAAAAAAGGAACCGGACACAGGATCGCACCCGGCGTGCCGTCGCGTTGCGACAGTACCTGCGGCGTATGGCCTGCGCTGGCGATCACCGTGGTGTTGAGAAACGCCAGAATATCGCGGGATTCGTTGAGCGTGGCGACGGAGTCGTGGTTACCGGCCAGTACCACCAGATGACAGCCGGTTTGCTGCAGATTAACGACAAAACGGTTATACAGCTCACGGGCATAGCTTGGCGGTGAGCCGGTATCGAAAATATCGCCCGCCACAATAATGGCATCCACCTGCTGGGATTGTGCCGTTTCCAGCAGCCAGTCGAGAAAGGCCTGGTGTTCAGCGGCACGGCTCTTGCTGTAGAAATTTTGGCCCAGATGCCAGTCAGACGTGTGAAGGATGCGCATAAGAGTTCCATGACGATAAAACAGTGGCGGGGATTATAACCCTGCAAGGACGGTAATATCTTGTTTTAGGGCTGTCATAATTCGCGGGGCTGCGTTAAACCTGGACTATCTTTTCATAAATCTGTCATAAAACTGACGCATAATGGCACCGTATTGATGGCAAACGATTTAATTATAAACAGGGCAAATCATGGCGAGACGTATTCTGGTCGTAGAAGATGAAGCTCCAATTCGTGAAATGGTCTGCTTCGTGCTCGAGCAAAACGGTTTTCAACCCGTAGAAGCCGAAGACTATGACAGTGCTGTGAACCAACTCAATGAACCCTGGCCGGCTCTCGTCCTGCTTGACTGGATGCTACCCGGCGGCTCGGGCCTACAGTTTATTAAACATCTCAAGCGCGAAGCGATGACGCGGGATATTCCCGTCATGATGCTGACGGCAAGGGGAGAAGAGGAAGATCGCGTCCGGGGTCTGGAAACGGGTGCGGATGATTATATTACTAAGCCGTTTTCTCCCAAGGAGCTGGTGGCGCGTATTAAAGCGGTTCTGCGTCGTATTTCCCCCATGGCGGTGGAAGAAGTTATTGAGATGCAGGGGCTGAGCCTTGACCCAACCTCGCATCGCGTGATGACCGGCGAGGATCCGTTGGATATGGGGCCGACAGAATTCAAACTGTTGCACTTCTTTATGACCCACCCTGAACGCGTCTATAGTCGTGAGCAATTACTCAATCATGTCTGGGGTACCAATGTGTACGTGGAAGACCGGACAGTGGATGTGCATATCCGCCGCTTGCGTAAAGCGCTGGAGCACAGTGGACACGATCGTATGGTGCAGACGGTTCGTGGGACGGGATATCGTTTTTCGACCCGCTTCTGACTGACATGAATATAGGCCTGATGGATTAGGCTGTTAATGGAGTAAGACGTTTGCTAGAACGATTGTCATGGAAAAGGCTGGTACTGGAGCTGATCCTCTGCTGCATTCCGGCGTTTATCCTTAGCGCTTTTTTTGGTTATCTGCCCTGGTTTTTGCTGGCGTCGGTAACCGGCCTGCTTGTCTGGCATTTCTGGAATTTATTACGCTTGTCCTGGTGGTTATGGGTCGACAGAAGCATGACCCCGCCGCCGGGGCGCGGAAGTTGGGAGCCGTTGCTGTACGGGCTGCATCAAATGCAGCTGCGCAACAAAAAGCGCCGCCGGGAACTGGGTAATCTGATTAAACGTTTTCGCAGTGGGGCGGAATCGCTACCCGATGCGGTGGTGTTGACGACTGAAGAGGGCGGCATTTTCTGGTGTAACGGCCTGGCCCAGCAGGTTCTGGGACTGCGCTGGCCGGACGATAGCGGGCAAAATATTCTTAACCTGCTGCGCTACCCGGAATTCACGCAATATCTGAAAACGCGTGATTTTAGTCGGCCAATCAATCTGGTGCTTAATACCGGGCGGCATCTGGAAATTCGCGTGATGCCCTATACCGATAAGCAATTGCTGATGGTCGCGCGCGATGTTACCCAGATGCACCAACTGGAAGGTTCGCGGCGTAACTTTTTTGCCAACGCCAGCCATGAGTTGCGTACGCCGCTGACGGTGCTACAAGGTTACCTGGAAATGATGCAGGAGCATCCACTGGAAGGAACGACGCGCGAAAAAGCGCTGCATACCATGCGTGAGCAAACGTACCGCATGGAAGGGCTGGTGAAGCAGTTGCTGACGCTGTCGAAAATAGAGGCCGCGCCAGCGCTGCTGCTCAATGAGAAGGTGGACGTGCCGATGATGCTGCGCGTGGTTGAACACGAGGCGCAAACGCTGAGTCAGAATAATCATACGTTTACTTTTGATATTGATAGCCGCCTGAGCGTGCGTGGAAATGAGGATCAACTGCGTAGCGCTATTTCGAATCTTGTGTATAACGCGGTGAATCATACCCCCGCGGGTACGCACATCACCGTGCGCTGGCAGCATATTGCCTCCGGGGCGGAATTTAGCGTCGAGGACAATGGGCCAGGTATTGCTGCGGAGCATATTCCTCGTTTGACCGAACGCTTCTATCGTGTGGACAAAGCGCGATCCCGACAAACGGGCGGGAGTGGACTGGGTCTGGCTATCGTGAAACATGCTCTGCAACATCACGATAGCCGCCTGAATATCGAAAGTATGCCGGGCAAAGGGACGCGATTTAGTTTCGTCATCCCGGAACGTTTAATGACCAAAAGTAACGATTAACCCGTATTCGTAAGATAATCTTTCCAAAAAAACAGCGCGAGTTAAATTCCGTTCCGTTAAGCATGTATGGAGAATGTTTTGCCCTGAATAAGTTTCCGTTCACCTTATGTGCATTGCTTCTCTGATATCGCTATACCCGTGAACGTGCAAGGGAGGCTCACCGCCGCCTCCCTTGCATCCCTGGCTCCCGGCGGGAAAATCGTCGCTTCGCGAGCT
>BBMW01000011.1 GCA_000759755.1 Citrobacter werkmanii NBRC 105721 | reverse complement strand
GCAGGCTCGGCCCCGACCCGACAGGCAGACGGCATAAGACGAATGAATCGCGCAGCGACGATTTTCCCGCCGGGAGCCTGGGTTGCAAGGGAGGCGGCGATGAGCCTCCCTTGCACGTTCACGGGTAACGGCGTTTCAGAGAAATGACACCGCTGAGGTGAACGGAATCCTGAACTAGAATCACATGTTCTCGATAATGCTTAACTGACAAACATTAGTACTTTAGCGCACCTTTTTTGTTGTGATCTGCTTCAAAAACAGAAATTTAATACATTTAATGTTATTAAAAGAGAAAATATTTCTTAACTTTTAGAAATTACAGGGGTTTATTTGTAAAGTTTTTCTCTGATCCTGCGCGTATGATTTCTTCATTACTCCAATAGCTCACCTGCACCTTATGTACTGCGTATCGCATTAAGCAGTACGAAAAAAATAAAAAAACCTCTACCTACACATTGAGCGGGAAATTATGGAAACGGCAACGAATAGCAGCGTAATACTCGACGCATCTGCTCCGGCACGTCGGGCGGGAATGACCGAAAGTGAATGGCGCGAAGCCATTAAATTCGACAGTACGGACACCGGCTGGGTCATTATGAGTATCGGTATGGCAATCGGCGCGGGGATTGTTTTTCTTCCCGTCCAGGTAGGACTGATGGGGCTGTGGGTATTCTTACTCTCCTCTATCATCGGCTACCCTGCCATGTATCTGTTCCAGCGTCTGTTTATCAATACGCTGGCTGAATCCCCAGAATGCAAAGACTACCCGAGCGTGATCAGCGGCTACCTGGGTAAAAACTGGGGCATCCTGTTGGGGGCATTGTATTTTGTGATGCTGGTCATCTGGATGTTCGTCTATTCCACCGCCATCACTAACGACAGCGCCTCCTATCTGCACACGTTTGGCCTGACTGAAGGCTTACTGTCCGACAGCCCGTTCTATGGCCTGGTGCTAATTTGCATCCTGGTGGCCATCTCGTCGCGCGGGGAAAAACTGCTGTTTAAAATCTCTACCGGTATGGTACTGACCAAGCTGCTGGTGGTAGCGGCGCTTGGCGTGTCGATGGTAGGGATGTGGCATTTATATAACGTAGGTTCGCTGCCGCCGATGGCGCTGCTGATCAAAAACGCGATTATCACGCTGCCGTTTACGCTGACCTCGATTCTGTTTATTCAGACTCTTAGCCCAATGGTTATCTCATATCGTTCTCGCGAAAAATCCATTGAGGTGGCGCGTCATAAAGCGCTGCGCGCTATGAATATCGCGTTTGGTATTCTGTTCGTTACGGTCTTTTTCTACGCCGTTTCCTTCACGCTGGCGATGGGCCACGACGAAGCGGTTAAAGCCTATGAGCAGAACATTTCCGCTCTGGCGATTGCTGCGCAGTTTATCAGCGGCGATGGTGCTGGCTGGGTGAAAATCGTCAGCGTTATCCTGAACATCTTTGCCGTAATGACTGCCTTCTTCGGCGTCTATTTAGGCTTCCGTGAAGCTACTCAGGGGATCGTGATGAACGTGCTGCGCCGTAAAATGCCAGCCGAGAAAATCAATGAAACCCTGGTGCAGCGCGGCATTATGATTTTCGCCATTCTGCTGGCCTGGAGCGCAATTGTGCTCAATGCGCCGGTACTGAGCTTCACGTCTATTTGTAGTCCAATCTTCGGCATGGTGGGTTGTCTGATCCCGGCGTGGCTGGTCTACAAAGTTCCTGCACTGCACAAATACAAAGGCGCTTCCCTGTATCTGATTATTATCACGGGCTTGCTGCTGTGCGTTTCTCCGTTCCTGGCATTTTCCTGAGTTATCTGAGCAAAGGTTGTTGTTATGTTTGAGACTACATTGAATCCATTATGGGATAATTTTATTCGCGCAGTGCAGGAAGAAGTGAAGCCCGCGCTGGGCTGCACGGAACCTATCTCTCTGGCTCTGGCGGCGGCGGTCGCATCGTCTGAGCTGGACGGCGCGGTTGAACGCATTGATGCGTGGGTCTCGCCAAACCTGATGAAAAATGGCCTGGGTGTGACCGTTCCGGGGACTGGCATGGTGGGGTTACCGATTGCCGCCGCGCTGGGCGCGATCGGTGGTAACGCCAAAGCCGGGCTGGAAGTGCTGAAAGACGCTTCGGCTGAGGCGGTGGCGCAGGCCAAAGCGATGCTGAGCGCCGGGAAGGTTACGGTGATGCTGCAAGAGCCTTGCGAAGATATTCTTTTTTCCCGTGCGAAAGTGTACAGCGCTGAAGGATGGGCGTGCGTGACCATTGTTGGCGGCCATACCAACGTTGTGCGCATTGAAACCAACAAAGGCGTGGTGTTCGCGACAGAAGAGAGCACTCAGGAAGAGGAGCAGGAATCACCGCTGGCGGTGCTGTCTCACACGTCGCTGGAAGAGATTCTGGCGTTTGTGAATGCGGTGCCGTTTGCGTCAATCCGCTTTATTCTCGATGCGGCAAAACTGAACGGGGCGTTGTCTCAGGAAGGGCTGCGCGGTAACTGGGGTTTGCACATCGGAACCACGCTTGAGAAGCAGTGCGCGCGTGGCCTGCTGGCAGACGATCTATCTACCGCCATTCTGATCCGTACCAGTGCGGCATCGGATGCGCGAATGGGCGGGGCGACGCTGCCAGCGATGAGCAATTCCGGCTCCGGTAATCAGGGTATTACCGCCACTGTTCCGGTGATGGTGGTTGCTGAGCACTTTGGCGCGGATGAGGAAAAACTGGCGCGTGCGCTGATGCTGTCTCACCTGAGCGCAATCTACATCCATCATCAGCTTCCACGTTTGTCCGCACTGTGTGCGGCAACCACGGCGGCGATGGGCGCTGCGGCGGGTATGGCATGGATTGTCGATGGGCGCTACAACACCATCGCGATGGCGATCAGCAGCATGATTGGCGACGTGAGCGGAATGATTTGCGATGGCGCCTCAAACAGCTGCGCGATGAAAGTTTCAACCAGCGCATCTGCGGCGTGGAAAGCGGTGCTGATGGCTCTGGACGATACTGCTGTAACGGGTAACGAAGGGATTGTGGCGCATAACGTGGAGCAATCTATCACTAACCTGTGCGCGCTGGCGTGTCGGTCAATGCAGGAAACCGACAAGCAGATCATTGAGATCATGGCCAGTAAAGCGCATTAATCTGTAGGCTGGGTAAGGCGCAGCCGCTACCCGGCATCAGCCTGAGCCGCCTTTTCAGGCGGCTTCTTCGTCTTCGAGCCGTAGCTCGGCATCGGCCACAATCGCTTCCAGTTCTGTCAGCATTTCTTCATAACCGAAAGTCGCCGTGTCCTGTTTTTGCGGCTCAACCTGCGGCTGGCGTTTTTTTGTTTTTTTCTTGCTCAATAGTCGTACTCCATTGTTTTCCATGACTATACGGGCAAATCTATCAGCAAAGCACGTAGCGGGGTATCGGCGACTAACGTTATGTTAGTTTCGTCACGAATAAATGCGCCATCGCCGCAGGTGAGTGCTTCTTTTTCGGCTCCAGCCGTCACCGCATGGAATCTGCCGTGGATCGACTGGAGATAAGCGCGAGGCCCATGTAACTGAAAACTGAGCGATTCGCCTTGTTGCAGCTCAACATGATGCACCCAAACCTGTTGGCGCAGATGCAGGCTGCCTTGCTCACCGTCCGGCGAGGCCAGCAGTTGATGCTTACCGGCACTCAGCATGGCTTTCTGCACGCAGGCATTTTCACGCTGCGGGCAGGCATCCAGCCAGAGCTGCATTCTGGTTAACGGCTTATCTTTGCTGATATTGTGTTCGCTATAGCTGATCCCGGGCTGTGTCGCGAGCAATAGCACTTCGCCCGCTTTAGCCTGGATATGGTTGCCTTCGCTGTCGCGGTACTCAGCTTCCCCTTCGAGGATCAGGTTGACGATATCCACTTTCGGATAGGTACGTGGCTGGAAAGAGGCCCCCGGTGCCAGAACTTCCTGGTTCAGAACACGCAGCGAGGCATAACCCAGCAGTTTAGGATCAAAATAGTGTCCAAAGGAGAAGGTATAACGGGCCTGCAGCCAGCCGTAGTCTGCCTGTCCGCATTGTTTGGCTGTACGGGTAGTAATCATAGTTCTTGACCTCTCTTTACTTCCTTTTATGTTAAATGGCTAGACGCTGCATTGTTAGCCAGATATTCTGCCTGGTATGTTCAAATTTCCTGAATGAGAACGAGATGGCCAAAGAAAGGGCTTTAACGCTTGAAGCGTTACGCGTCATGGACGCAATAGACAGACGCGGTAGCTTTGCCGCCGCGGCAGATGAACTGGGGCGGGTTCCTTCAGCCCTCAGCTATACCATGCAGAAGCTGGAGGAAGAGCTGGACGTCGTCTTGTTTGACCGTTCAGGTCATCGCACAAAATTCACCAACGTCGGGCGTATGCTGCTGGAGCGTGGACGCGTCCTGCTGGAGGCTGCGGATAAGCTGACTACCGATGCCGAAGCACTGGCGCGTGGGTGGGAAACGCATCTGACCATCGTGACCGAAGCGTTGGTGCCGACGGCGGCGTTTTTCCCGCTGATCGACAGGCTTGCCGGGAAGGCCAATACCCAGCTTTCCGTTATCACTGAAGTTCTGGCCGGGGCGTGGGAGCGTCTGGAGCAAGGGAGAGCGGATATCGTGATTGCGCCGGATATGCATTTTCGCTCATCTTCCGAAATCAACTCGCGCAAGCTGTACTCGTTGATGAACGTGTATGTGGCGGCACCGGATCATCCTATCCATCAGGAGCCGGAACCATTATCGGAAGTCACCCGCGTGAAATACCGTGGTATCGCGGTGGCGGATACCGCTCGTGAACGTCCGGTGTTGACCGTGCAACTGTTGGATAAACAACCTCGTCTGACGGTGAGTTCGATAGAAGATAAACGTCAGGCGCTGTTAGCCGGACTGGGTGTGGCGACGATGCCTTACCCGCTGGTGGAAGAGGATATTGCGGCTGGTCGGTTGCGGGTAGTAAGCCCTGAGTCGACAAGTGAAATTGATATCATTATGGCCTGGCGGCGAGACAGTATGGGCGAGGCAAAATCCTGGTGTCTGCGGGAAATCCCCAAACTGTTTGTGGGTAAATAGCCGGACTGTTACGCCGGATGCGGTGCGAAGCACCTTATCCGGCCTGGAAGACGGAGTATGTTGTAGGCCTGATAAGCGCAGCGCCATCAGGCATCTACATATGCTACGTCAGGATAACTGTTTGGGATCGGGCCCGAAGCGGTTACTCCCCTGAGTCCCGTTTTGACAGTTGAAAATGATGATAATCAACCAGCCAACGATCGGGATCAGCAGCACCAGCAGCCACCAGGCTGAACGATCGGTGTCATGCAAACGCCTGAACTGTACCGCCCACCAAGGGATAAACACCAGAACCCCATAAATCGTTGTTAGTATGCCTTCCCCTCCGGCGCGTTCCCAGCCAAGCATTCTGTCCAGGATACCCAGCACGAACGTGAAGATGATGTTGACCAGCACAAACATCCAGTATTCTTTACGACGCGCGCGACCACCAAAACCAAAGTAATTCTTTAATACGTTTAAATACCAATCCATTTTTGCCTCGTTCTGCATTCAATTACTTGTTTTTAAAGCAATCAAATTAAGAATAGCTGTGAATGAAATGATGGTAAATATTTACGGTATTAATTATTTAGCCCCCAAATGGGGGCCTGTGTAAATCAGGCGAAACGCTCGTCACGCCCGTGGGGTTCGTTAAGGTCCTGCCACGGCCCAACAGAAATAATACCAGTCGGGTTAATGGTTTTATGGCTACGGAAGTAGTGATTACGGATGTGATCGAAATTGACGGTTTCCGCAATGCCCGGTATCTGGTAGATGTCGCGCAGGAAACCGTACAGGTTCAGATAGTCGCTAATCCGGTGTTTGTCGCACTTGAAATGGGTCACATACACTGGATCAAAACGTACCAGTGTGGTCCACAGGCGAATATCTGCTTCTGTTAACTGATTGCCGGTCAGGTAGCGATGCTGCCCCAGGATTTGCTCCAGTCGCGCCAGGGATTGGAAGACTTTTTCCACGGCGTCATCGTACGCTTCCTGGCTGGTGGCAAATCCGGCTTTGTACACACCGTTATTGACGTTGCCATAAATCCAGCCATTCAGCTCGTCGATTTGACTTTGCAGGGCTGGCGGATAGTAATCCCCAGCTTTTGCGCCCAAAGCATCAAAAGCGGTGTTAAACATGCGGATGATCTCCGCAGATTCGTTGCTGACAATGGTGTGATTTTTTTTATCCCACAGCACCGGGACGGTTACCCTACCGCTGTAATGCGGATCGGCGTGCAGATAGAGCTGGTAAAGAAACTCGTGTTGATACAGCGTATCGCCGGTTGCAGCCGGGAAGGTATCGTCAAAGGTCCAGCCGTTTTCTAGCATCAGCGGATGTACAACGGAGACGGAAATAAACGGTTCCAGCCCTTTGAGCTTACGCAAAATCAGCGTACGGTGCGCCCACGGACAGGCCAGAGAAACGTAGAGATGATAGCGGTCTTTTTCGGCAGCGAATCCCCCTTCGCCCGTTGGACCCGGTGCGCCATCCGCGGTGAGCCAGTTGCGGTAAGCCGATGCTGAACGTTGAAATTTTCCCCCGGTTGATTTGGTATCATACCAGGTGTCATGCCATACGCCGTCAATCAGTTGTCCCATTTTATCGCCTCCTCAGATAGCAAAAGCGAGGAGATGTCCCCTCGCTTTTTGGTGTGTTCAGTATAGCTCGCTTACCACTTTTTATTCAGAACGCGGTCGATGCTGAATGCGCCCGGACCGGTGATAGCCAGCAGCAGGAAACCGCCTGCGATGGTCAGGTTTTTCATGAACATCAGAGAGTTCACGCCTTCCGCAAAGTTGCTGTGGAAGATGAACGCTGTCAGCAGCGTGAAGCCTGCGGTGAACAGCGCGGTTGTGCGGGTCAGGAAGCCGAACAGGATTGCCAGACCGCCGCCAAACTCAAGCAGGATGACCAGCGGCAACATAAAACCAGGCACGCCCATGGCTTCCATATACTGTTGGGTACCCGCATATCCGGTGATTTTGCCCCAGCCTGCGGAAATAAACAGGATTGGCATCAGAATGCGCGCTACCAGTACACCAACATCTTCTAATTTCTTCATCATTCACTCCAGGAAACCACTCAGGCGGCTTATTTTGTTTTGTGTGCAACGACGCTGCAGAGCGCGTCGTTGCTGTCGATGGAGAGAATCATAAACGTGCTTAATGACAATTGTTAGCAAGGAAAACTGTCAAATTTTTTCAAAAATTTTGAGGTTAGGGGGAGTGAGAGGGATTAGCCGCGCAGTTGCTGCTGTCTGATGGTCGCTTTAACCAGACGCCAGATGCTCCAGACGCTAAAACCGCGCTTAGCCCAGCGTACCAGCAGATTAGGATTACGAATGGTACGAACTGCCATGATACTGCTACCCACTAACACCCAGCCACGTAGGTTCAACAGCGTTTTCCAGCCACGATCGTAGACTTCGGTGGCCTCCAGCCAGTCGCGGCGAGTAGCAGACAGATCCAGCCGTTGCTGCTGGATCTGTCCAAGCAGTTGCGCCTTACGTTGTTGACGTTCGACTTTACTGCTCATTATGCATCATCCTCCAGGGCCTGCCTGTCGTTTGCGAGTTCGTGGCGCGTATGGCGTAGCAGCGTTGTTTTGCGCGCTTTACGCAGAGTCCATATCCCGCCAATAAGCGCCATAACCAACAGCACAACGGTGGTGGCAATCATTGCGTTCAGGCGATATTGCGGATCAATGGCCCAGATGATAAGCACCATCAGGCTCATCAGCCCAAACGCCGCGAACAGCATGGTCAGCCCAAGCATCAGCAGGATCTGGATGAGATTTGATTTTTCCTCTTCCAGTTCCACGACGGCCAGCCGCAACCGCGTTTCTACGATCTCAACGAGAATCGTCAGGATCCGCTGTCCAATACCCAGTACGCTTTTGCCTGGACCTTGTGCGTGTTGAGAGTCAGCCATTGTTAACGGCGCGACAGCAGTACACCAAGCACCACACCGACTGCAGCGCCAATCCCGACGCCAGTCCATGGGTTTTCGCGTACATAGTTATCGGCTTTGGCCGCGGCTTCACGGGTCTGTTTGGCAATCACATCGCTGGTTTCACTCAGGCGATGACGGCTCTCCCGCAGGGCGTGTTCGGCTTTGCTGCGAATTTTACTCATCTCTTCCTTCGACTTATCGCCAGAGGAGCTAAGTACTTCTTCAAGCGTATCCGCAAGAGATTTCAGCTCAGCGCGCAGGTTGTCCGTAGCATTATCTTTCGACATAGTTTTCTCCAGTTGAGTGGGTAGTTACCGTACTTAGTAATCGCGTGATTCGAGTTCTTTCAGCTCATTCTGAGCTTCGGCAAGCTTACGTTCGCGTTTGGCAATTTTATCCGCATCGCCTTTTTGCTTCGCCTCGGCTAAATCATCTTGACGCTCGGCTATCTCATCTTTCTGCTCTGCGATTTTTTTCTGATGGTCGGCGCGCAGTTTGCTGTCAGTACAGTTAGCCCGAACCTCACTAAGCGCTTTGTTCAGACCATTGATGCGGTTCTGATTGTTGTGCTTTTCGGCATAGCTAATCTCCCGCTGAATATCCTGTTCTTTTTCCTGACAGAGGGTAGTGGCGTAACTGCCGGCACTGAGAGCGAAAAGGCTAATAGCCAAAGCGATGCGGTATTTCATTATTGAACCTTCCATTGTGATTCGACGTTGTGGCGTGCGGTCGATGCTCCAGATTAATAAAACGTTGGGTCATAATCCCAGTTTATTAATCATAGGCGCTAAACGGTGAAATCACCAAAGTGAGTGATCTAATTCAGATTCCTGGAGATTAACCAAAACGGTGCGGGGTATCACGTAAGCGGGATAACCACTGCACCGCCTGATTATCATCATCCTGCTGAGCAATAACGAAACCATGCGGTAACGTACGGTCCAGCACGACTTTGGCGGCTGCGCTCTGCGCGCTGGAATCAAAAGTGATCAGCAGCGCGTCATTTTGCGGGGTAATGCTTTTAAAGCGAATGCCGTTGGCATCCAGGTGATGCCAGATAGAGAAGCCATCAGGCATGCTGGCTCCCTGGTTTACTGCGCGAATGGCAAGCGTTGACTCCTGCTGACGAATAACCGACCAGGTCAGGAGCAGCGCGCCGATAAACAGCATAAAGGTAGTGGTCCAGGCAAGTCGTCGGAACGTTATGCATGATTTCAGCATAATTTATCCTCGGTTCCCGTATTTCTTTTTCCACAGCACAACCAGTGAACCTGCCAGACCAAACACCAGTAACACCACAGGAAGCAGCATCAGGCAAGACATGAGCTGATCTTCATACTTAAGAAATACCGGCGTTTTACCCAGCAGATAGCCAAGCGTTGTGAGGATCAGGACCCAAAGCAATCCGCTCATCCAGTTAAAGAACTGAAAGCGCGCATTATTCAGGCCGGATAACCCTGCGATGGTCGGCAATAATGTTCTGACAAACGCAATGAAGCGACCAACCAGCAGCGCAGACAAGCCATGCTTATGAAAAAGATGATGTGCGCGCTGATGGTAATGCGCAGGAAGGTGCGACAACCAATTTTGTACGGTGCGGGTATTCCCCAGCCATCGCCCCTGGATATAACTGAGCCAACAGCCGAGGCTGGCCGCGGTGGTGAGTAGCAGTACCGTTTGCGGAAAACCCATTGCGCCTTTGGCAATAAGCACGCCGACCAGTACCAGCAAACTGTCGCCGGGTAAAAACGCTGCTGGCAGCAGTCCATTTTCCAGAAACAAAATGGTAAATAGTACAAAATAGAGCATGCCAATCATGGAAGGATTGGCCAGAGTTTCAAAATCCTGAGCCCATAAAGCATTCAGTAATTGAGTCAGTAGTTCCATTCAATATTCCTGGAGAATCGGTTATCGTCATGCCGGTTTTTCTGGATTTTGTAACGCCGCGATTTTATTGATGTTTTTTGCAAGGTGCGCGGTCTGATACAAATTCACGGCCTGAACTGTTCCCTGTGAAGTTGTGAAGTTAGCAAGCTCTTAAACACAAAAATTCAAATAGCATCTAATTGTAACAAAGGTCAACGTTGTCCGTTATAGAAATTACGGTTGCTGAACTCTGATTTTGCTTATCGCATTAGAGGGAGGCGAGAGGATTTACACAGGCTGACATTTTATACCTAATGCTTACCAAGCAGCAGGTACAGGCGCTTCGCCACGCCTGTATCGATAAGATTGATTATTTTGCGCCGTTAGCGGCCGTATCGAGATGAACGACCGGATTTTCAGTAAAAAGGTAACGGTCCGCGTTGAACTCAAAATCATCGCTGGTTTCGTTAAACAGCATCTGCTTCGTATTCTCAAGGTGCTGCCACATCGCCAGTTTAGCGGCATGGGGATCTTTGCGAATCAGCGCCCGTAGGATCTGGTCATGGTCATCGCACCAGTTATCGACCGTACGCGAGTCGATGTGGTCGTGCAGTTTTTTCCAGTAGGGGTTATGGATACGCTGAGTCCACATTTTTTCCACGATGGCGGCCAGGGCGGAGTTCTGCGTGGCCAGCGCAACCTGCACATGGAACTGGAGATCCCACTCGGAGTCACGAAAGCTTTTTTCGTTGCGCGACTTCTCCTGGATTTCCATCAGTTTCATAATGTCCTGCTTGGTCACCTGGGTGGCGGCAAACTCGGCGATGTTGCTCTCAATAAGTTGACGCGCTTGCAGCAATTCAAAAGGACCGTAGCTGGCGAATTCCAAACCTTCGTCGGGAGCAACATAATGTTTGGGTTGGTTAGAGATGACGTGGATCCCCGATCCTTTACGCACCTCAACATAGCCCTCAACTTCCAGCATGATAATCGCTTCACGAACCACGGTACGGCTGACATTTTTTTCATCGGCGATAAAGCGCTCAGCGGGGAGTTTGTCACCCACCAGATAGACGCCTTGCTCGATGCGTTCTTTAAGATCAGCGGCAAGTTGTTGGTATAAACGGCGTGGTTCGGTGATTTCCATATGCGCTCCAGGCATGATACGGCAGACTATATTTGTTATACCACTTTTGCGATTACGCCTCCACTCGCGAGGACAAAAAAGCCGCCAGATAACTGACGGCTTAGCATTATATAACCTTTTTGTATCGCATCCGGTTAACTTTGCGTCGCGGGATCGCCAGTTTGCGGACCTGAATCTATCTCGCTGGCTGATTTGTTCTGTAGTACCGTCCAGATGACCAACGCGCCAAGCAGGTCGAATACCGCCAGCACGGCGAACAGCGGGCTAAAGCCGATGGTGTCGGCCAGCGCGCCAACGACCAGGGCAAACAGCGTACTGGCAAGCCAGGCGGACATGCCGGTCAGACCGTTCGCGGTTGCCACTTCATTACGGCCAAATACGTCAGAGGAGAGCGTAATCAGCGCACCGGACAGCGCCTGGTGAGCAAAGCCGCCGACGCACAGCAGGGCGATAGCAATGTATGGGCTGGTGAACAGACCAATCATCCCTGGGCCAATCATCAGCAGCGCGCCCATGGTGACCACCATTTTACGGGACACGATCAGGTTCACGCCAAACCAACGCTGGAACAGCGGTGGCAGGTAACCCCCAACGATACAGCCCAGGTCAGCAAACAGCATCGGCATCCAGGCAAACATGGCGATTTCTTTCAGGTTAAAGCCGTAGACTTTAAACATGAACAGCGGGATCCAGGCGTTGAAAGTCCCCCACGCCGGTTCAGCCAGGAAACGCGGCAGCGCGATGCCCCAGAACTGGCGGTTACGCAGGATCTGGCCGAGCGACATTTTCTTCGAGGTCGTGTTTTTATGCTGTGATTCCTGGCCGTTCAGAATGTAATCACGTTCTTCGTCAGACAGTTTTTTCTGGTCGCGTGGGTGTTTATAGAACACCAGCCAGGACATCGCCCAGATGAAGCTCAGGGCACCGGAAATAATGAATGCCATTTGCCAGCTGTGCATGACGATAGCCCAGACCACCAGCGGCGGAGCGATCATCGCGCCGATAGAAGAACCGACGTTGAAGTAACCGACGGCAATTGAACGCTCTTTTGCCGGGAACCATTCAGAACTGGCTTTCAGACCGGCCGGGATCATTGCGGCTTCAGCGGCACCTACCGCACCTCGCGCCAACGCCAGGCCACCCCAGCTGCCAGCCAGTGCGGTCGCGCCACAGAAGACGGCCCACAGAACGGCGAACATCGCGTAACCTATTTTCGTGCCGAGAACATCAAGCACGTAGCCAGCAACGGGTTGCATTACGGTGTAAGCAGCAGAATACGCTGCGATGATATAGGAATACTGTTGAGTGGAGATGTGTAACTCTTCCATCAGAGTCGGCGCAGCTGCCGCCACAGTGTTACGTGTCAGGTAACCCAGCACGGTGCCAAGCGTCACCAGTGCGATCATGTACCAACGTAACCCTTTAATTTTACGCATGTAAAACCTCATCGTTTTGTTATGTCCGCGAACGAGCGGTCATCTTCCAGTTCAGAGCGGAGGATGTTCTTTTACGAGGGGGGAACCGAAAAAAAAGCCGGTACTCCCCGAACGTTGCCATGTCAATAGTTGTGCTAATTCGGTTTCCGTACCGGTCAATCCGATGGTGATACATCGGTAATTTGCATTCCGTCGGCTTATGTATCGCGACGGCCAAAAGATAACTTGTCATACAACTTTAAAAGGTGAGTGCCATCACAAAAGTGTGAATCTTCGTGTGGTCATTATTTCGATTCAGCAAAGCCAGTGCTGGCGCGGCTTGAGGCATGATTTACCTCTTTGAGAGTAATTTTTTTGTCATCATTTGTTGATCTAACTCACGAAAATATCTTCAGTGTGTGGAAATTGGTGTGATAACTTTGTCAACATCAAAACATAAGCAATCTGACGCACTCGTTGAGAGGAAGACGATAATGACCCCGTTTATGACTGAAGATTTCCTGCTGGATACCGAATTTGCCCGCCGTCTGTATCATGATTACGCCAAAGACCAGCCGATCTTCGATTACCACTGCCATTTACCACCGCAACAAATCGCTGAAAACTACCGTTTTAATAACCTGTATGACATCTGGCTGAAGGGTGACCACTATAAGTGGCGTGCGATGCGTACCAACGGCGTTGCTGAGCGCCTGTGTACCGGCGATGCCTCCGATCGTGAGAAGTTTGATGCCTGGGCCGCTACGGTTCCGCACACTATCGGTAACCCGCTGTACCACTGGACCCACCTCGAGTTGCGTCGCCCGTTTGGTATTACAGGTAAGTTGCTGTCTCCGGCAACGGCTGACGAAATCTGGAACCAGTGCAACGAACTGCTGGCACAGGATCAATTCTCCGCGCGCGGTATCATGAAGCAGATGAACGTGAAAATGGTCGGCACCACCGATGACCCGATCGATTCTCTGGAGCACCACGCGGCCGTTGCTAAAGACGGCTCCTTCGACGTAAAAGTGCTGCCAAGCTGGCGTCCGGATAAAGCCTTCAACATCGAACTGGCGACCTTTAACGATTACATGGCCAAGCTCGGTGAAGTCTCTGACACCGATATCCGTCGTTTCGCTGACCTGCAGACCGCGCTGACCAAACGCCTGGACCACTTCGCCGCTCACGGCTGTAAAGTGTCTGACCACGCGCTGGACGTTGTACTTTTCGCGGAATCTAACGAAGCGGAGCTGGATAGCATCCTGGCGCGTCGTCTGGCCGGTGAAACCCTGAGCGAGCACGAAGTTGCCCAGTTCAAAACCGCTGTACTGGTGTTCCTCGGTGCAGAATACGCACGTCGCGAATGGGTACAGCAGTACCACATCGGCGCGCTGCGTAATAACAACCTACGTCAGTTCAAACTGTTGGGCGCGGACGTCGGCTTCGACTCCATCAACGACCGTCCGATGGCGGAAGAACTGTCCAAACTGCTGAGCAAACAGAACGAACAAAACCTGCTGCCGAAAACCATTCTGTACTGTCTGAACCCGCGCGATAACGAAGTGCTGGGCACCATGATCGGTAACTTCCAGGGCGAAGGCATGCCGGGCAAGATGCAGTTCGGTTCCGGCTGGTGGTTCAACGATCAGAAAGACGGGATGGAACGTCAGATGACACAGCTGGCGCAACTGGGCCTGCTGAGCCGCTTCGTCGGCATGCTGACCGACAGCCGTAGCTTCCTGTCTTACACCCGTCACGAATACTTCCGTCGTATTCTGTGCCAGATGATCGGTCGTTGGGTTGCTGCGGGCGAAGCCCCAGCCGACATCCAACTGCTGGGTGAAATGGTGAAAAACATTTGTTTCAACAATGCGCGCGATTATTTCGCCATTGAATTGAACTAAGAGCCTATCCATTAGGCTATTTTACTTGCCAGTTTGAACCTGGGCAGTGCTCAAAATCCTCACGTACTGCGTGTACGCTCCGGTTTTTGCGCGCTGTCCGTGTCCAAACGGGCTGCGACAATATACGCCTACTGAAATAGGCTCTAAGGTCCGGGGTTGATATGCAATACATCAAGATCCATACGCTGGATAACGTTGCGGTAGCGCTCGCTGATTTGGCTGAAGGAACCGAAGTTACCGTTGACGGGCAGGCGGTAACCCTGCGCCAGGCGGTCTCTCGTGGGCATAAGTTCGCGCTTTGCGATATCGCGCAGGGTGAGAACGTCATGAAATATGGCCTGCCGATCGGCCATGCTCTGGCTGATATCGCGGCGGGCGAGCATATTCATGCTCATAACACGCGTACCAATCTGAGCGATCTGGATGAATATAGCTATCAACCCGACTTTCAGGAACCTGAGGCGCAACCGGCGGATCGTGATGTACAGATCTACCGTCGTGCCAACGGCGATGTTGGCGTGCGTAATGAACTGTGGATCCTGCCGACAGTAGGCTGCGTCAACGCCATGGCCCGTCAGATGCAGAATCGCTTCCTGAAAGAGACCAACGATGCCGAAGGGATCGACGGCGTGCATCTCTTCAGCCACACCTACGGCTGCTCACAACTGGGTGACGACCATATCAACACCCGCACCATGCTGCAAAACATGGTGCGCCACCCGAACGCGGGCGCAGTGCTGGTGGTCGGTCTCGGCTGTGAAAACAACCAGGTTGACGCTTTTCGCGAAACCTTAGGCGAGTACGATCCCGATCGCGTTCACTTTATGGTCTGCCAACACCAGGAAGACGAAGTGGAAGCGGGGATCGAACATCTTCACCAGTTGTACAACGTGATGCGTAACGATAAGCGTGAACCCGGTAAGCTGGGCGAGCTGAAGTTTGGTCTCGAATGCGGCGGCTCCGACGGCCTGTCCGGTATTACCGCCAACCCGATGCTGGGCCGCTTCTCCGACTATGTCATTGCCAACGGCGGCACCACCGTGCTGACCGAAGTACCGGAAATGTTCGGCGCCGAGCAGTTGCTGATGGACCACTGCCGTGACGAAGAAACGTTCGGCAAGCTGGTCACTATGGTGAATGACTTCAAACAGTACTTCATTGCTCACGACCAGCCGATCTACGAAAACCCATCGCCGGGCAACAAAGCGGGTGGTATCACCACCCTGGAAGATAAATCTCTCGGCTGTACCCAAAAAGCAGGCTCCAGCCAGGTGGTGGACGTACTGCGCTACGGTGAACGCCTGAAAACGCACGGTCTGAACCTGCTGAGCGCGCCGGGTAACGACGCAGTCGCCACCAGTGCACTGGCTGGAGCGGGCTGTCATATGGTGCTGTTCAGTACCGGTCGCGGTACGCCGTACGGTGGATTTGTGCCGACGGTGAAAATTGCTACCAACAGCGAGCTGGCAGCGAAGAAAAAGCACTGGATCGATTTTGATGCCGGACAACTGATCCACGGCAAAGCGATGCCGCAGTTACTGGAAGAATTTGTCGATACCATCGTCGATTTCGCCAACGGTAAGCAAACCTGCAACGAGCGGAATGATTTTAGAGAGTTAGCGATATTTAAAAGCGGCGTAACGTTGTAGTAAATACCTGATGGTACCTGCATACAGGTCTGCGCAAACCGTAGGCCTGATAAGCGCAGCGCCATCAGGCACAAACCGTTGCCGGATGGTGGCGAACTCGCCTTATCCGGCCTACGAGATAGAATTGGGGTTGCTTGCATGACCGCGTATTGGCTGGCCCAGGGCGTAGGTGTCATCGCCTTTCTAATCGGCATTACCACCTTTTTCAATCGCGATGAGCGTCGGTTCCGGCTGCAACTCGCTGTCTATAGCGCCACCATTGGCGTGCATTTTTTCCTGATGGGCGCCTGGCCTGCAGGAATGAGCGCTGAGCTCAATACCATCCGCACACTCGTCTCGATGCATACCCGTAAACTGTGGGTAATGACCGTTTTTATTATCCTCACCCTGGTTCTCGGGCTGGCGAAATTACAGCATGCGATGGAGCTGTTGCCGATAATCGGCACGCTGGCCAGCACCTGGGCGCTGTTTCGCTGCCAAGGGTTAACCGTGCGTTGCGTTATGTGGTGCGCAACCGCTTGCTGGGTTATCCATAACTTCTGGCTGGGATCGATTGGCGGGACGATGATCGAAGGGAGTTTTCTGGTGATGAACGGCTTGAATATTATTCGCTTCCGGCGGATGCAAAAACGCGGAATTGATCCGTTCAAAATTGAAAAAAGCGTACAAGATAGTAACCCCTCCGCCCGATGACGGAGGGGAGCAGAGATTAGCCGCGCAGGGCGTTGTTGGCCAGACGTTCGTCTTCTGCCTGACAGGCAGCAGCGGTAAACAGGACGTCTGTAGAAGAGTTTAATGCCGTTTCACAGGAGTCCTGCAGCACGCCGATGATAAAGCCAACGGCAACCACCTGCATGGCGATATCATTCGGAATCCCGAACATGTTGCATGCCAGGGGGATTAACAGCAGAGAACCGCCCGCCACGCCCGATGCGCCGCAGGCACACAGCGAAGCCACCACGCTGAGTAACAGCGCTGTCGGTAAATCGACCGGAATACCCAGCGTATTCACCGCCGCCAGCGTCAGCACGGTAATGGTGATCGCCGCACCCGCCATATTGATGGTGGCCCCCAGCGGAATAGAAACCGAGTAGGTATCACGATCCAGATTCAACTTCTCACACAGCGCCATATTCACCGGAATGTTTGCCGCGGAGCTGCGGGTAAAGAAGGCATACACGCCGCTTTCACGCAGACAGACCAGCACCAGCGGATACGGGTTACGGCGAATTTTCCAGAATACCAGCAGCGGGTTAACCACCAGCGCTACCAGCAGCATACAACCTACCAGCACGGTCAGCAGCTGAGCGTAGCCCCAAAGCGTGGCAAAACCGGTGGTTGCCAGCGTGGAGGAGACCAGGCCGAAGATCCCAATTGGCGCGAAACGAATCACCAGCTTCACCATAAAGGTGACGGCGTTGGACATATCATTGACCAGATTTTTGGTCGTTTCATTCCCATGACGCAGCGCAAAGCCCAGGCCGACGGCCCATACCAGAATGCCGATATAGTTGGCGTTAAGCAGGGCATCAATCGGGTTAGAAACCATACTCATCAGCAGGCCACGCATCACTTCGACAATGCCGGATGGCGGTACGATGTCGCTGGCGCTGCTGGAAAGATGCAGTGTGGACGGGAAGGCGAAGCTGAAGACAACCGCTGCTAACGCTGCGGAAAAAGTACCGAGCAGGTAAAGGAACAGGATTGGACGGATATTGGTTTTTTGTCCGTGCTGGTGGTTGGCGATGGACGCCATAACCAGCATCAGGACCAGAACAGGGGCCACGGCTTTTAATGCGCCAACGAACAGCGTACCCAACAGCCCGACGGCTTCTGCAGCAGGTTTTGACACCAGCGCCAACAATATCCCCAGTACCAAACCGATCAAAATTTGTTTAACCAGGCTCCCTTGCGCCAAACGCGAGAATAGCCCCGATGAACGTTGCGTAGTCATGTAGTAATCCTTTCATTGTGTTGTTGCCCATCCAGTGTGCATTCTGATGACGCATCTTTCTGGATGTAACAAAGTGTTTGCCTGGTTGAGTATAAGGAAAGATGAAGTCCCGGGAAGCGAAATCTCCTGATTTTTGCGTTCAGATCATGTTTTATAACTTTAAATTAACATTAATTTGACATGATAAACAAAAAGCCCGACGCACGCAGTGTGCTGTCGGGCTTTTTCAGCTAGCGGATGAAACTTACTGTATTTGCTGCTTTTTATCGTGCTGGTGATTAACCCACGCATTCACGACCAGCGTAACGAACAGAATACCGAACACCACGCCTAACGAGATAGCGATCGGGATATGATAGAAATCGACGATCAGCATCTTAATACCGATAAACACCAAAATGACCGACAAGCCGTATTTCAGCATGGAGAAACGCTCTGCCACGCCAGCCAGCAGGAAGTACATCGCACGCAGACCCAAAATAGCAAACAGGTTTGAGGTCAACACGATGAACGGGTCGGTTGTGACGGCGAAGATTGCCGGAATACTGTCGACGGCAAAAATGACATCACTCAGCTCAACCAGAATCAACACCAGCATCAACGGCGTGACGAACAGCAGTCCGTTTTTACGCACGAAGAATTTTTCGTCTTCGATGGTATCGGTCATGCGTAAATGACTACGCAGCCAGCGGACTAACGGTCTGTCGCCGATACCGGAAGCATCTTCTTTCGCCAGCGCCATCTTCACGCCGGTAAACAGCAGGAACGCGCCAAACACGTACAGCAGCCATTCGAACTGGGCGATAAGCCAGCTACCTGCGAAGATCATAATCGTACGCAGCACAATCGCGCCCAGTACGCCGTACACCAGTACCCGACGCTGTAACGCAGGCGGTACCGAGAAGTAGCTGAACAGCATCAGCCAGACAAAGACGTTATCTACCGCCAGTGATTTCTCGATCAGATAGCCGGTAAGAAACGCCAGCGCCTGTGGGTCGGCAACGGCGCGGCCCTGCGTTTGGGCCAGGTACCACCAGAAGGCGGCGTTAAACAGTAACGACAGCGTGACCCAGACGATGGACCAGGCTGCCGCCTGCTTCATCGACATGGTATGTGCGCCACGACGACCCTGTAGCAGCAGGTCGATGGCCAACATAATCACCACCACAACAGCGAAGCCGCCCCACAACAACGGTGTGCCGACAGTATTCATAATTCCCCCATGCATAAAAAAACGGCCAACGCCGAATGACGTTAGCCGTTGCTTTTTATGCATAGACCTTGCCATTCGGCAAGGTCTCACTTACAACAACAAAGGAATACGCTAGCGTATTCCTTTGTTGTTGCCCGGTGACCGGATGTGGTTTTGCACACATCGTAATGACGATCAACCGACAACGAAGTTACTCCCCTTTGCGGGTTACAAAATATTACAGGCCATGCATGCAGTCAATGGCCTGCAACATTTGTTTTACATACCTTTACGCAGTCAGCGATGTTACCGTTTCATCTGCCGGGAAAATCACGCCGGTCTGACGGCGAATTTCCGTTTGCAGTTTGGCGGTGATACGGCTGACGTTCAGTGCCGGATGATCCACTTCGCCGGATTCAACCAGATGAGCAAAAGTCTCTGCCTCATACAGCATCGTATTGATATGCTGAGGCACCGTCAGATCCTGCGTTTTGCCACCACGCGCAACGAAGCATACTTTCTGACACTCAGAGATATGCTCAATGACCAGCGAACCCGACTCGCCCTGAATTTCACTGGCTAATACCGAGTCGCTGACTTTGGAGTGCTGGAGTGTGACGCTGAAATCACCGTAATTAAGCACGACCACGCCGTGGGCATCCACACCACTTTCCAGCAGGCTGGCGCTGGCCTGAACGCTCTGCGGTTCGCCCCAAAGCGCAATCGCTGAGGCCAGGCAGTAAAAGCCGATATCCATAATCGAACCGTTAGAGAACGCCGGATTAAACGTATTCGGATTTTCACCGTCCAGATAACGCTGGTAACGCGAGGAGTACTGGCAGTAATTGATAAAGGCTTTCCTGATTCTGCCCACTTTGGGTAACGCTTGCTGCAGCAGCAGGAAGTTAGGCAGGCTGGCGGTCTTAAATGCTTCAAACAGCACGACCTGATTTTCGCGCGCGCAGGCGATAGCGGCTTCAGCTTGCGCCAGATTTGAGGCCAGCGGCTTTTCGCAAATGACATGCTTTTTGTGCTGCAAAAATAGCTCTGTCTGCGGGAAGTGCAGGGAGTTTGGACTGGCGATGTAGACGGCGTCAATCGCATCACTATTGGCCATCGCCTCCAGCGAGGTAAACAGGTGCTCGACGGGGTAATCGTTGGCGAAGGTCTGTGCCTGCTCAAGACTGCGGGAATACACTGCGGTTAACTTATACTTGCCGGTTTCATGGGCGGCATCGACAAACTGGCGGGTGATCCAGTTTGTGCCAATTACTGCGAAACGTATCATAAAGGCCTTCAGGCTGCTAAAAGGGATCCTTTCGTCAATTTAGCATGCCTTGAAGACAAAGCCAGTGCGCGACTACGCACTTTGCTTTAACGATTGTTGCGTTAACCACAGGCGGGTATCGAACTCCAGTTGATGGTACTGAGGTTCCATATGGCAGCACAGTTGGTAAAACGCTTTGTCATGCTCTTTTTCTTTCAGATGCGCCAGTTCATGGACCACGATCATACGCAGGAAAGGTTCCGGGGCATTGCGAAAAACGGTCGCCACGCGGATCTCCGCTTTGGCTTTTAGCTTGCCGCCCTGCACGCGGGAGACGGCGGTATGCAGCCCCAGCGCATTCTTCAGAACGTGGATCTTGCTGTCGTACATCACCTTATTCAGCGGTGGAGCATTGCGCAGAAACTGGTTTTTCAGATCTTGCGTATATTGCCAGAGCGCTTTGTCGGTCGCGAAGTCATGCGTACCCGGATAGCGCTTCTCCAGCACTGCACCCAGACGCTGCTCGCTAATCAAGGTTCGAACCTGGGCGAGTAAGTGCTCAGGATAGCCCTGGAGATAAGTTAGTTGGTTCATTAATGTCCACGCAAATCATAAAAGTGTATACTCACGCACCCTTTTCAGGGATATGCCGAAATTTTACCATTCAGGAGGGCCGATGAGCCACATAGACAACGGTTTCCGTTCGCTGTCACTTAAACGTTTCCCGGAGACGGATGACGTTAACCCGCTGCTGGCGTGGGAAGCGGCGGATGAATATCTGCTGCAACAGCTGGACGATACCGAGATTAGCGGCCCGGTGCTGATCCTGAATGATACCTTTGGCGCGCTGGGCTGTGCGCTGGCGGAGCACACGCCGTACAGCATCGGCGACTCCTACTTAAGCGAGCTGGCGACGCGCGAAAATCTGCGTCATAACGACATCGCCGAGTCGAGCGTCAAGTTCCTCGACAGCAACGCGGAATACCCGCAGGCGCCGGGCGTGGTGCTGATTAAAATCCCCAAAACCATGGCGTTGCTGGAGCAGCAGTTACGCGCGCTGCGTGAAGTGGTGACGCCGCAAACGCGGATTATTGCCGGAGCGAAAGCACGCGATATTCATACCTCGACGCTGGAGCTGTTTGAAAAGGTGTTGGGTCCAACCACCACGACGCTGGCGTGGAAAAAAGCTCGTCTGATCAACTGTACGTTCAGCAAACCTGAACTGGCCGCTGCTTCGCAAACGCTGAGCTGGAAGCTGGAAGGTACCGACTGGACTATCCATAACCACGCCAACGTTTTCTCTCGTACAGGACTGGATATCGGCGCGCGCTTCTTCATCGAGCACCTGCCTGCAAATCTTGAAGGGGAGATTGTCGATCTCGGCTGTGGGAATGGCGTGATTGGCCTGACATTGCTGGAGAAAAACCCGCAAGCCAGCGTGGTGTTTGTGGATGAATCGCCGATGGCGGTGGCGTCAAGTCGTCTGAACGTCGAAAGCAACATGCCTGAGGCGCTGGATCGCTGCGAGTTTATGATTAACAACGCGCTGTCCGGGGTTGAGCCGTTCCGCTTTAATGCCGTCCTGTGCAACCCGCCGTTCCATCAGAAGCACGCGCTGACCGACAATATCGCCTGGGAGATGTTCCATCACGCCCGCCGCTGTCTGAAGATTAACGGTGAGCTGTATATTGTGGCGAACCGTCACCTCGACTACTTCCACAAGCTGAAGAAGATTTTCGGCAACTGCGAGACCATCGCCACCAATAATAAGTTTGTGATTCTCAAATCGGTGAAATTAGGTCGTCGTCGGTAATCGCGTATGCCGGATGGAGGCGTGAGCGCCTTATCCGGCCTACGAAAGACATGATGTTAAATTTCCAGTGCCAGCCTCGTGCCTTGCGCGATAGCGCGGCGGGCATCCAGTTCCAGCGCCACATCGCAGCCGCCGATCAGATGCACCGTTTTACCTGCCGCGTGGAGAGGATCGACCAGCTCACGGCGTGGCTCTTGTCCGGCGCAAATCACCACGTTATCCACGTTAAAGATTACCGGTTCGCCGTTCAATACGACGTGTAATCCATCATCATCAATTTTCTGGTAACTGACCGCCGGGATCATTTTCACGCCGCGTGAGAGCAGGGTGGCGCGATGGATCCAGCCCGTCGTTTTACCTAAACCTTGCCCCGGTTTGCTGACTTTGCGCTGCAACATCACTATCTGACGCGGACTGCGGGATAAGTGCGGACCTTCAGGGCGTAAACCGCCAGGCTGCTGCAGGCTGGTGTCGATCCCCCATTCCAAACAGAACTCAGCAATGTTCTGGCTGGTGGGATCGCCTGGCTGGCTCAGATACATGGCGGTATCAAAGCCGATCCCGCCGCAGCCAATGATGGCAACGCGTTTGCCCACCGGCGCTTTATCGCGCAGGACGTCGAGATAGCTCAGCACTTTAGGGTGATCGATCCCCGCGATCGGTGGCATCCGTGGTTCGATCCCACTGGCGAGGATCGCCTCGTCAAAAGTTTCCAGATCGCGCGCGGTGACAATGTGGTTCAGTCTTAGCGTCACGCCCGTCACGTCGATCATCCGACGGTAGTAGCGTAGGGTTTCATAGAATTCTTCTTTGCCGGGGATCTGTTTGGCGATATTAAACTGTCCGCCAATCTCGCTATGGGCGTCAAACAGCGTCACGTGATGCCCGCGCGCGGCGGCATTAATGGCGAAGGCGAGGCCAGCAGGACCCGCGCCGACAACCGCCAGATTTTTCGGCACAGTTACCGCAACGATCGGCATTTTGGTTTCATGGCAGGCGCGTGGATTCACCAGACAAGAGGTGACTTTGCCGACGAAGATCTGATCCAGGCAGGCCTGGTTGCAACCGATACAGGTATTGATCTCATCCGACCGTCCGCTTTGCGCTTTTGACAGCAGTTCGGCGTCGGCGAGGAACGGACGGGCCATCGACACCATATCGGCATCGCCGCGGGCCAGAATGTCATCGGCGACTTTAGGATCGTTAATGCGGTTGGTGGTGACCAGGGGGATCGTCACATGACCTTTCAGCTTGCGCGTCACCCAGCTAAATGCACCCCGCGGCACCGGGGTGGCGATGGTGGGGATACGCGCCTCGTGCCAGCCAATACCGGTGTTGATAATGGTTGCGCCTGCGGCTTCTACAGCCTGCGCCAACTGGACTGTTTCCTCGAAGGTGCCGCCGTTTTCTACCAGATCGAGCATCGACAGGCGGAAGATAATAATAAAGTCATTGCCGGCACGCTGACGTACTGCCCGTACCACCTCGACGGCAAAACGCATGCGGTTGGCATACTCACCGCCCCATTCGTCGTCGCGCTGATTGGTGCGCAGGGTCAGGAATTCGTTGATGAGATACCCTTCCGAGCCCATCACTTCCACGCCATCGTAGCCCGCTTCTCGCGCCAGCTGCGCGCAGTGGGCAAAATCCTCAATCAGCTGCAGCACTTCATCGTGCGTCAGTTCATGCGGCGTAAAACGGTTGATGGGGGCCTGAATGGCAGAAGGCGCCACCAGATGCGGCTGATAGCTGTAACGCCCGGTATGCAGGATTTGCAGAGCGATTTTGCCGCCTTCGTCATGCACGGCATCGGTAATCACGCGATGATGCGCGAGCTGGCTGGTATCGTTCAGCACCGCGCCGCCTTCCATACCCACGCCGGATAACGCTGGCGCAATGCCTCCGGTCACAATCAGAGCCACGCCGTGACGGGCGCGTTCGGCATAGAACGCGGCCAACCGTTCTGCCCCGTCGGGATATTCCTCCAGCCCGGTATGCATTGAACCCATCAGCACGCGGTTTTTAAGCGTGGTGAAGCCTAAATCGAGCGGGGCGAACAGTGACGGATAGCTCATAAACGTGTCCAGTATGTAAAATTATTGTTATGTGGTCGGATGAGTTAATAATTTAGCCGTCGCAGCGTAAAAGGGAAAAGGGGAATGCCGTGATTGTGATGGGATTCAAAAAAGGAGTGGAGCCAGAGAACGAATTTGCCGGATGTCGGTGCAAGCGCCTTATCCGGCCTGTGAAAATGTGTCCTTGGTAGGCCGGATAAGCGAAGCGCTATCCGGCGATATGTCACAGCTTACTGTTTTTTAAGAAAATCGTTGTACAACATATAGAGATGCGCCGCGCTCCAGGAGAAATTCGGCGCGCCCTGTTGTGCGCCGGTCAGCGGGTTATAGTTTTCCTGAATCGGACCGTCAGCGGTGAGGCCTTTGGCGTGGCTGAAGAAGGTATCCGCCAGTTTTAAAGCTTCATTGCGATAGCCGTAACGCTCCATCCCTTTTAGCCCGAACCAGAACTGATCCACCCAGACGCGTCCGCGCCAGTATATGTCTGGGCCAAAGGCCGGATTGGTCAGCGCTGCCGTGCCAAGCGGCACAAAGGTGTTGAACTCATTAGGATCGAGCATCACCTTAACCACCGCATCCGCGTGGGGCTGCGTTGCTGCGCCGTTAAACAGCGGCGACCAGCCTTCCGGCCCTTTACCACGCTCGACGATCGGTTTACCCGCGCAGCCGTTCGCCAGCGGAATATCTTCTATCCTGATGTCATAGAAGAACTGGGTGCCAGGGTCGAACATGCAGGTATTGATGTAATCAGCCAGCTCCTTCGCTAACGACTGATAGTGTTTCGCATCTTCTGTTTTACCGAGGATGGTCGCCATCTCTGCCAGATAATGGTTGTCGCTGTACATGTAGCTGGCCTGATCAACCGACTCCTGCAATAGCGAGTAACCCAGCAAATTACCGTCTTTACCGCGGTTTTCGGCAAATTTCACCACCCAGTCGCTACGTTTTCCGCCGCCTGAGACGTATTTATCCAGTTGTTCTTTGTCGATAAAACCAAATACTGCCGCATCGTCACGACCGGACTCCCACGAGGCGGCTACCTGCGCTGGGATCTCGAGGCTGTCATACTGGCCCTTATCGATCACGGCGGCGTAGTTGTTCAGTCTGGAGAGGGTTTCTTCCTTGTCGCCTTTTTTCACCGTAAACAGCATTTCACCGCTGTCGGTATTGTGGGCTTTATCGCGCGTAGCGCCGTATTCCGGCACGCCGTTGCCGTTATGATCGCGGTTACGTAGCCACCAGTCGTGATACGCAACCAGCTTTGGATACATCTCTTCGAGCCAGGCCTTGTCTTTGGTGACGTTGTAGACCTCCATCACCGACCAGGTCGCCAGGCTGGGCTTGGTGTTGCGCTCGTTCCAGTTACCGCCGTCGCCGCCGCGTTCCGGGCTGAGATTCCAGGCAATCAGGTCGGGAATGAATCCGGCATCCTGCGCGCGAACCGGATCGTCTGGTTTAACCTGCCATGAGAAGACGGCGCGAATGTTCTCTTTGGCGATATCCGGGTTAAAGTGCGCCATGGCGAAGGCCTGCTTCCAGGTGTCCCACGGCCAGGTTTGGTTGCCGGAGAACCAACGTCCGGTGACCGATGGGGTCACGGTATTGTGTTTTACCGCACCGCCCGCTGAACGCCAGTTGCCGTTCAGCGTTTCAATAGCTTTAACCGCGACCCGGGTTTGTTCCGTTGTGGCATCCGGGTTGGTTAAGCCTTTTTGCAGATAATCCGCCCAGCGCTTTTGCGATGCAGCAAGATACCAGGCCGGACGCGCCAGAATATCGCGGATCTGCGGTTGCTCTTTCGCGACATCTTCGGCGGTAAGCAGATGAGAATAGGTGGTGTAGAAGGTGGTTGAACCTTTGATATGGGCTGTGCTGGAGAAGCGGTGACCATTGACCTTCGTCTTCATCGGCAGCGATTTATGTACCTGATATTCGGACTCACCGGAGGTGAGCAGATCCCAGGTTGAGCGCACTTTGCCGAAGGTGACTTTCAGGCCGTCGCGAGTGGCGGCAATTTTGCGCTGATAGCCAGGGAATTCGCTATCAATGGTTTTATCTGACAGCGCTTTTCCCTCTTTGGCTTCCAGCTTCGATAGCAGCTCGCCGTCCCACACCAGATCCAACGGCGTGTCGCTGGTGATTTTGGTTTCCAGCAGCGAGGTGCGGGGACTGGCAAAACGCAGCGTCATCTCTATTTGCACATGCTTAGATGACAGCTTTTGCACCAGCGCGCCCGGAATGCTGTAGGCCTCAAGCGCGAAATCGACCTTTTTACCGTGCTGGTACACCGTCAGACGGTCAAAATTATTGGCCATAAAATTGATGTATTCTTCGGTCAGCAACGCAACGCCCGGAAAGCCGCCCATCGTGGCGGGGCCGTCCGGCAGCAAATGACCGTGCCAGGCGCCAAGATCGAAGAAGGGATTAAAGCGCTGGTGGTCGTCGTGATCGTAGTCATGCATGTAGCCCGGCGCACCGGTGCGATTAATGATGTTTTTAAAGTCGTCAGCACTGGCGGCATGCGCGGAGAAGTTCATCAGCAGGATGCAGGCCAGCGGTGTAAGAAGAGGTTTCATGTTCATGGTGTTCCGGTCCTTGTTACCAATAGAAATATTGCATCAGGAAGATTTGGTCGCTCGGGTCGCCAGATGCATTCTGCATATAGAACCGGCTGTCGAAGGCGGTAGCGAAACGTCCGCCGCCGTATTCATACCAGATACCGAACTGCATAAAGGACGTGGTTTCGTCCTCGGCGCGATCCGGTCGGTGTTTGGCGTAACTATAAGCGGTGGAGAGGTAAATGCCTTTTAGTGCTTCATACATCGCGCTGACCATATAGCCGGTCTCGGTGCCGGGCACATCCAGCCCGTCGGCGCGGCCCGTGTGGTGCCAGGCGCGGGCGGCGAAGTTGGGTGAGAGGATGCCAGTCAGGAACAACTGTCCGGTACCATCCGTTATCTCCAGGCCGTTCATCCAGGTTACGCCTTCGCTCAGATCGTACTGGATGTAGCCGTTCATCATGGCCGGATAGGTATATTTATCGTCGTAGCGATCGTATTTACCAAAGTGCAGCCAGGCTTTGCTCTCGTCGTGGTGTCCGGCGGGCGTCGCGGTCACGCTGTAGCGCAAAGGACCGGTCAGGTTTTGCACCTTAATGGCGGTCATGATGTCGCGGGTATTAGGAATGACGTAGCCCAGGTCTGGAGTGAAATCCCCCCACCATTGCAGGTCATCCAGCGAAGAGTCCTGGCGCAGGCTGAGCATCAGCTCCGTGCCATCATCGGTGCGGTAACCACCGTAAAAGCGGTTGATCCCACCCTCGAATCCACCCCAGCTATGGTCAGGAACCCAGGCATTGCCCTGATGGTCCGCTTGTACGGTCCAGCCCTCGCCGTAAATCAGACCAAACCACGAGCCGTGTTTTATCTCCAGGCCACCTTCTATATAGGTACCATCGCTGTACTTATGTTTATCTTTTCCTTCTAAATCCATATATCCACCCATGCCCAATTCGCCATAAAAACGAAATGACGGGGAAGATATTTCGGGCGTTTTCGTATCGTCGTGTTCTGCAGGGCGAACTTCTTCTGCACCCAGAGAGGAGACGCAGAAAAAGGGCAGGGCAAGAATTGCCCTGCAACAGAGGCTAATGTTTTTCATGCTTCGATCCTAAGCCAAATAAAAGATAATTTTTATTGTTATAGCCTTGGTGAATATTTTTTATTGTTATTCTGTTTTAGTCATTAATTGACATCTGAAGCGGGGGCCGCCTCAATAGCCTTTTCTTCTTTGGTCAGCCCTTTGATGTATTTACTGTATTTCCACCAGGCAAAACCGAGGAAAATAACAATCCCACCGACGTTATAGAAAATAATGGTCATGATGTTACCGCCGGTCGGGAAGGTAGAGGCGATAAACCCGATGGTGAAAAGGACAATTAGCATCGATACCACAATAATGCCGGTTTTTTGCGAACCCATACGGAAGTCACGCGGTAAGTGATCCAGTTTTGCGCGCAGATTCAGGTAAGCCAGCATAATAAACAGCGGCGGCAGCATCGATGCGGCGGCGGTCATGTTGATGATGGTGTTCATTAAATCCTGCACGGTATTGGAGCCGAGGGTTGGGATAATCATCAGCGGGATAACGATCAGGAACTGGATCCACGCTGCGCGGGCCGGAACGCCATTTTCATTCAGTTCGACGGTTTTTTTACCGAAAATACCCGCCGGAATTTCAGAGAAGAAGATCTTCACCGGCGTGGCGGTCCACATCAGCAGAGAGCCGAACATCGCGGTAAAGGAGACCAGGCCGACAAAGCGGTTAACGATCAGCTCCGGCAGGCCGAAATATGCCGCCAGGCCGTGGAATACCTGCACTGAACCCCCGGTAAACTTCAGCTCTTTGCTGCTGACGAAGACGTTGATCAGCACGGAGGAGATGGAATAGAGCACGCCGATAAAAATCCCGGCAATGATAATGACCTTCACGAATGATTTGGAACCACCCTTGACGTCGTTGACGTACACCGCCACCGACTCCGCGCCGCCTGCCGCCATAAAGATCCAGGTGGTGATACCCAGGAATGCCCAGTTAAAATTCGGGATCATTGCGTCTACGGTGATAGGGTCAGCAGGCTGTACGCCGCCAACCAGCGCAGTACCCGCCAGTAAGATATAGGATAGCGTCAGCAGCAGCATCAACGTGGAGGTGACTGAGGTAATTGGTCCTAACATTTTTGCGCCGTTGGTCGAAACCCAGGTGGAGAAGGCAAACAGCACCATACTTAACACGGTAGTCGCGAACGGCGTCAGAATGTATTCGTAGCCTAAAAAAGCATATGAGGCGTAGGCGATAACGCGGGGCAAAAGCGAGGTAAAAAAGAACAGGTTAACGAACCAGTAGGTGTAGGCGGTAATAAATGCCCAACGTCCGCCCAGCGAACTTTTTACCCAAGCATAGACACCGGCTTCGGAGTTTTTATTCAGCGAAACAAATTCGGCGATGATTAAACAGAATGGAATAAAGTAGAAAATCGTCGCGAGGAAAAACATCGGTGCGGATGCCAGACCAAGCTCAATATTATTATTGATTACGTTATTAAAACTATAAACCGCGGCAAAAGTGAGTGAAAGTAAGCCGAACTTGCCGATGGTGTTACGTTTGGTATCAGACATAGCACATCTCCGATTCCTGATTATTATAGGGTACTGGCGGCGCAACGTCGGCGCCGCCTGTGTTTTTATTTATTATGAAAATAACCATCTTCGATGGTGACTTTGAGTACGACTTTTTTCACCGCGTTATTACAAATAAAACGATAGGCCTCATGGTTGTCACAAATAACCATTTGTCCTTCGTGCACTTCTACGGTTTTTCCACAACCTTTCAGATATTCGCGATCGGTTTCATCGCGATAGTATTCAACCACCTGGAGATCCTCTTTGGCGGCATACTCTATTTTTTGCTGTCCTTGGAGGTAGTAATGGATCTCAAAATAACGACGATGGCCGGTAAACAGCGCATCGGTCGCGGAGTCTGTTTCCACGCGGTAGCTCAGGGAATCACCGATCGAGTGGGCGACGCCTGGCTGAATATTATCAATATTTTCAATAGCCTCGACGCAGCGTTGCCATTTTCGACCCGAAGCATAGCGTTGCTGGAACTGCTCTAAGTTGTCGATGATCCTCATTTTGTATTCTCGCTGTGCAAATTCGTGGAAAAGAATCTGGTGCCAAAGGCGCGGTTGGCGGTGGTTTGAGCGCCAGACTCGCTGCCGGAAAACGGCAACAACGTGAAGCCGTAGCTGAATGATGTAAACCAGACGCGCCAGGAATCGAGCACCTCACTTCCCCACGAATTGGAACCTAATCCCAACAACTGGTGGTCCAGATTCAGGGTGATGTCATCGCTACGCTGTAGCGCGTTGCAGTGCTGTGCGGCGAAGATATTTTCTGGCGTATAGCGCCAGGCGCTCAGGTTGACAGGATGCTGTGGAACCACCAGAAGACCGTTGCCGTGGCGGTTGGTTAGCGTTGCCCAGCGCACGTCCTGACGATTACCGTTGTTTTGCGGGAACGGATAATTTTCGAACATCTCATCCACGCTGCTGCGCCAGATGTCGATGATGTTGGCCTGCTGGCTATCGGCATAGTTTTCACCGGGACCACGTCCGTAATACGCCACCTGGCCCAAATCACCGTTGATGCCCATCGTGAAACCGATGCACGGAATAATGTCCCGGTACTCGCCGTAAGGCTGGCCGGAAAGCTCTACGTTCAACTGACCGTCCGCGGCAATGCGCCAGCGATAGGTGCAGCGCATACCGAAATCGAATACCGGCGGGGCGATAATGGTCTGGCTGGTTATCAGCAGCGCATCATCGGTTTGCTCAAGGGTAAACTCGCGCAGATGCTCCTGCATAATCTGTAAATGATTCGGCTGCCAGAGGCCTTCGAACTCTTGCTTGTGGTTATCAATGGTCGGTTTGAAGAAATTAATCTTCGGCTCGCGGGTAATCAGCTCTTCGCCATTGACGTTCCAGGCGATCGGTTTACCTGTCAGCTTTGAGAAGGTCAGATGGAAGTTATAACCGCGAACGGTGCAGCTCTGGCGGCTGTCTTCCAGCGTCAGAGGGTTGGCGTTTTGCAGGCTAAACGGTACGGCAGCCGTCGTTCTGGCCTTCAGCTGGAACTGATACGTCGCGATGTGATGCCCGGCTTCGCTGTATGACGTACGGGAATCTTTCGTCACGGTGACGTTAAGGAACGCCTCGCGAGCATCCAGTTCGGGCAGCGCGCATTGCAGAAGCGTATCGCTGTTGGGAGGAACGTCACGCAGTTTTATCTGCTGAACAGAGAGCGTATCTCCTTCGGCGCGAACCTCAATATGCAAGGTGTAGTCGTCAAGCGTGGTGAACCACAGTTTGTTTTCTACCCGCAACTCACCGCGGGCCAGATCCTGTGCGCGAACCTTCACTGGCGCAATCACCTGCTTGTACTCTTGCAAACCCGGCCCCGGGGTTTGATCGGAATAAATCAGGCCATCAAGGCAGAAGTTGTAGTTGTTCGGATAGTCGCCGTAGTCGCCACCATAGTTGTACCAGACGTTGCCATTGTCATCCTTGGCCTGAATTCCGTGATCGCACCACTCCCAGACATAGTGTCCCTGAATACAATCATGCTGATAGAAGACGTTCTGATATTCCGTTAGCCCGCCGGGACCGTTGCCCATGGCGTGAGCATATTCGCAGATGATGCGCGGCTTAGGATGCGGATATTCACCAAACTCATTCATCAGCGGCACGCGGGTGTACATGGTGGAGATGATATCCACCACTTCGGCGTCACGATCTTCTTCGTAATGGATCAGACGCGTGTCATCCAGCGCTTTTGCAGCGTGATACATGGCGCGGATGTTACAGCCGTATCCGGATTCATTACCGAGCGACCAGATGACGATCGACGGATGGTTTTTCTGCGCATGGACGTGGCGCACGATGCGCTCAACGTAGACATTTTCCCACAGCGGATCGTCGGTTATCCGGCTGATATCGCCGATATTGGCGAAGCCGTGAGATTCAACGTCGGTTTCGGCCATCACGAACAAACCGTAGATATCGCACAATTCATAGAAGCGCGGATCGTTCGGGTAATGGGCGGTACGTACAGAGTTGATGTTGTGCTGCTTCATCAACAGCAGATCTTTTTCTACGCGATCCATACCGACCGCACGGCCTTTAAGATGATCGTTATCGTGGCGGTTAACGCCATGCAACATCACGTAGCGGTTATTGATGTAAAACAGACCGTCGCGAATTTTGATATCGCGGAATCCGACGCGCTGTGGCACGACCTCAAGGATGTTGCCGCTGGCATCTTTCAGCGTCATCACCAGATGGTAGAGATACGGAGATTCTGCCGACCACTGCTGCGGCGCGCTGACCTTGAAATTAAAAGCGGTATGCGTGTTTTTATCCACCTTCAGGGCGTTAATCACGCCGCTATGTAGTGCCTGCTCACCGTCAAACAGGGTGTATTCGAGCGACGCCATCGCTGGCGTGGAGGCCAGGTTTTCCAGCGCAATGTCGCAGGAGAGGGTGGCGTCGCGATAGTCATCATCGAACTCGGTGCGGACGGTAAAATCCTGAATATGGGTCGCCTGTTTGCCGACCAGATAGACGTCGCGGAAAATTCCCGCCGACCACCACATGTCCTGGTCTTCAACGTAGGTGGAATCAGCCCATTGCATTACGCGAACGCACAGCAGGTTGTCACCGGTTTTCACCACTGCGCTGATATCAAACTCAGCCGTCAGGCGACTGCCTTTACTGAAGCCAACGTACTGACCATTCACGTAAATCTCGAAGTAGGTTTCTACGCCATCAAATTTAATCAGCGTCTGTTTGCCCTGCCAGCCTTCACTGAGGGAGAAAATGCGCTGGTAGGCACCGGTGGGGTTATTGGTCGGAACGTAGGGGACATCAATCGGGAAAGGAAAGCCTTCGTCGGTATATTGCAGCTTACCGTGTCCTTCCATCTGCCACATGGCGGGGACGGTGATGCTGCCCCAGTCGTTCATAAACTGCGACGTAAAGGCTTCTGGTACCTGTAGCGGATGCTCAAAGAACTGAAAATTCCACTGACCGCTTAACAGTTGAAAGAGGCTGCTGGTTTCGCGGGCAAACGAGCGAGCCTGCGCAACGGAGTCATAAGAGAAAAAATATGCGCGTGGCGCCAGTCGATTTTCGTGGATGAGCTGAATGTTTTCCCAGCGATTCATAAGGCCTCCCGGTGGAGAAAAATCGGAACCATTCATTGTAATGGTGAGTAAGTGTAATTGATGGTGATTTTAGTAAAAGTTTTACTAAAATATAGCGAGTGAGGTGATTTACTTTAACTGGATCACGAAAATAATTCGGACGCAGAAAAGAATGCATGACAATGCGCGCCCGGCATCAGAAGAAACCAGGCGGGTTAACGGGGGATTTTAGCGGGTGGTGCCGCGCAGTTTCAGTTTGCTGGGAACAAAAACCAGCAGGGGGAGCGCACGTCCATCGCGGGCTTTCTCAAACAGCAGGTTGACGCCCTGACTACCCATCATTTCCGAATGAATGCGAACGGTGGATAGTGGAGGAAAGGTGAAACGCGCCGTCGGGATATCATTAACGCTTATCAGCGAAATATCTTGCGGAATGTTCAGGCCACGCTCGTGGATAGCGCGTAGAACGCCAATCGCAATCGAGTCTGAAGCCACAAACAGGGCGCTGGGATAGTCGGGTTTCGCCAGCATTTCTTTAGCCAGTTCATAGCCTGATGAACTGGAGAAACCGCCGCGATAGATGTCCTGTTCAGAAACGACCTGCTGCAAACGACCGTATTCGACAAACGCCGCTTCGCGGATATCAGCCTTGCCTGGCTGATCTTCGCCGCCAATGAAGCCAATGCGGGTGACGCCCTGGGTAATGAAGAAGTCGATGCTCTCTTTACTAATGCGGGCCAGATCGATATCGACGGCGTCATATTCGCTGCCGGATTCATGGAAATCGATAAAGCAGATGTTGTCGGTAAGCGCTGTTGCCGCCTCGCGCAGAGCGGGAGAAGGCTTGCCAACGATAAGAATGCCGGTAATGTGTTTGCTCTCCGGCAGCCCACTGTGCTCATAGCAGTTGGTTAGTTCGATCCCCAGTTTCTCACACTGGGTTTCAATTCCATGGCGGATCGCGAGATAGTAAGGATCGTTGATTTCCAAATCCTGCTGATAGCTGTAGAGCGCCAGAATATGCTGGGGGCCGAGCGCGCTGGTCTGGTTCTTTCGGGCGCTGCTGGTTTTGTACTCCAGCTTTTCCGCGATCTCCAGAATGCGATGTTTGGTCTCTTCTTTTACATTCAGCGTGGGGTCATCGTTTAAAACCCGGGACACTGTCGCCAGGGACACGCCAGCTTCGATTGCGATGTCTTTAAGTGTTGCCATGTTTGCCTTTTCCCTGAGTTACCTGCGCATTGTAAATGAAGTGCTTATCTATTCATCTGTTTTCAGTAAAAAAAGCACGTTTAATTGACATGCTCGGGGTAAAACTGGGCTTGAAGAGTGTGATGAGTACGTCATTTTCCTGCTTTTGAGAACAATGCCTGAAAAATATTTTGCTAGTATTTAGTAAAATTTTACCAAAGGAGAAAACAATGGATACCGTCGCATTTGCTGATTTTGCCCGAATGGAAATACGAGTTGGAAAAATCGCACAGGTTAAGCGCCATGACAATGCCGATAAGCTGTATATCGTACAGGTAGATGTGGGAGGACATACGCTGCAAACCGTCACCAGTCTGGTGCCTTATTACAGCGAAGAGGAGCTGATGGGCAAAACGGTGGTGGTGCTGTGTAATCTGCAAAAGGCCAAAATGCGCGGTGAGACATCAGAGTGCATGCTGCTGTGTGCGGAAACCGACGACGGTAGTGAAAGCGTGCTGTTAACGCCAGAACGGATGATGCCAGCCGGCGTACGCATTGTGTGAGTTGTGTGATTCTGCCGGATGGCGGCTACGCCTGAGCCTACAAAGGACACACTTTCGTAGGCCAGATACTCACAGCGCCATCCGACAGGTATTACATCTGCTCCACGCTCACCCGTAATGCTGCCAGGGCTTTGCGTGTTGATCGCAACACCAGATCGCATTGCTCGATCGTTAACGTTAGCGGCGGTTCGATGCGGATCGTCTTGGCATTGTTCAGCGTCCCGGCGACCAGCACCCGCTGGCGGAACATCTCACTGGCAAAGTTATAGCCGATTTCATTATCGACAAACTCAATCGCCATCAACATGCCTTTGCCGCGTACATCGTGCACCAGATCCGGGTATTCCCGCGCAAGCTGGCGGAAACCATCCAGCAACATATCGCCTTTCTGCTCTGCCTGAGCCGGTAAATTTTGCTCCAGCAGGACGTTAATGGTGGCCAGCGCCGCCGCACAAGCGAGCGGGTTGCCGCCAAACGTAGTGGTATGCAGGAAAGGATTATCGAACAGGACGGAGAACACCTCTTCGGTGGCAATGGTTGCGCCAATCGGCATCACGCCGCCGCCCAACGCTTTTGCCAGACACATAATATCCGGCTGCACGTTTTCGTGCTCGCAGGCGAACATTTTGCCGGTACGACCCATGCCGGTCTGCACTTCGTCAAGGATCATCAGCGCGCCAAACTCATCACAGAGCTTACGAACGGCGGTCAAATACCCTTGCGGCGGCAGGATCACGCCCCCTTCGCCCTGAATAGGCTCAAGGATCACGGCGGCGACGTCGTCACCGGTCTTTTTACACTCGCTGAGCATGGTACGCATCGCGTTAATATCGCCAAATGGCACATGGCGGAATCCCGGCAGCAGCGGCATAAAGGGTTTACGGAAGGTGGATTTCGCCGTGGCGGATAGCGCGCCGAGGGATTTACCATGGAATGCGCCGCTGGTGGCAATAAATGTAAATTTACCGCGCGGCGATTGATACGCTTTCGCCAGCTTCAGGGCGGCTTCAACCGACTCGGTCCCGCTGTTACAGAAAAAACTGTATTTCAGTTTACCGGGCGCCAGTGCGGCGAGGGTTTTTGCCAGCATGGCCCGCAACGGGTCAAGTAACTCCTGGCTGTGCAGAGGTTGTTTCGCGAGTTGGTTCTGTACGGCGGAAACCACGACTGGATTACGGTGCCCCACGTTGAAAATGCCAAAACCGCCCAGGCAATCAACAAACTCCTGTCCCTGGGTGTCGACAAGCGTATTAAGGCTTCCCGCTTGCCACTCTACGGCTCCGTAATCCCCGCCTGCAGTTACAGATTTTCGATACTCTAAGAACCCCGGATTGACATGCTCCTTAAAGTACTCAATCACCTCGCGGTTTAATGATTTCATTTCCTCATGATCAAGCGTGCGCTTTTCGATGAGATTCAGTGCGTGTGCGCTGCAGGCCAGGGCCGATGCGCTGGAAGGTAACCTGTTCAAAATATGCTCCCGGAGCTGGCGTATCACATGATACTGATTTAAGTATTGCAGGGATTGCGCCATTCCGGCGCGCTTAGCAAAAATCGGGATAAACACCAGGAAATATCTCATTTGTGCAACATTTAATGCCGGTATTTAACATTTGCTGGCATTTTGCCCAGATTTGGCACCTGAAAACAGATCGAATAAACGCGTATTTGCGCTAAAAATGGGCAATGTTTGCACTGTCACGGTGCGGGAGAAGACGTGCAATTGAATAGTTACCTAATGAAAGTATTTTAAATCAACGAATTAGAATGCGTACAGATTTTGAGGTTTAATCGCAAATTGCGATCTAAATCAAATTTAACAACTAAAGATAAAAACATTATCGCCGAAATAACATAAGCCGAAAGAGTTAACAACCAGATAACCTGCACAGGACGCAACCATGTCTGCTCATCCCTACGTTAGTCAGCAAAATACACCGCTGGATGATGATATCACCCTCATGTCCACCACCGACTTACAAAGCTATATCACTCATGCTAACGATACCTTTGTCCAGGTCAGCGGCTATCAACTGAATGAATTGCTCGATAAGCCGCACAACCTGGTTCGTCATCCGGACATGCCAAAAGCGGCATTCGCGGATATGTGGTACACCCTCAAACAGGGTGAGCCGTGGAGCGGCATTGTGAAAAACCGGCGTAAGAATGGCGATCACTACTGGGTGAGGGCCAACGCGGTGCCGATGGTGCGGGAAGGGCGAGTGACCGGGTATATGTCGATTCGCACCCGGGCAACTGACGAAGAGATTGCGGCAGTAGAGCCTTTATATAAGGCGCTGAATGAAGGACGTTGCAACCGACGTATTCATAAAGGTTTGGTGGTACGCAAAGGCTGGCTGGGTAAACTCCCGGCACTGCCGATTCGCTGGCGGGTACGCAGCGTGATGGCATTGATGTTTGTCGTACTGGCGACCGCATTGCAGCAAATGGGCGCCGAATGGCCGATACTGTTGATGAGTGCGTTGGTAATGCTGCTGGGGACGGCTATTTTCGAATGGCAAATTGTGCGTCCCATCGAGAATGTCGCGCGTCAGGCGTTGAAAGTGGCGACCGGTGAGCGCAACAGCGTGTCGCATCTTAACCGCTGCGATGAACTGGGCTTGATGCTGCGAGCGGTGGGGCAACTGGGGTTAATGTGCCGTTGGCTCATCCATGATGTCTCCAGCCAGGTGAGTTGTGTGCGCAGCGACAGCGAAACGCTGGCGAAAGGCAGTGATGATTTAAACAAGCATACGCAGCAGACCGTAGAGAATGTGCAGGAAACGGTGGCCACCATGAATCAGATGGCGGCGTCGGTGAAACAAAATTCTGAGACCGCCGCCGCAGCCGATAAACTCTCGATTGCTGCCAGCAGCGCGGCAACGCACGGCGGCGAGGCGATGGATACCGTCATCAAAACCATGGATGATATTGCCAACAGCACTCAGCGGATCGGCACCATTACCACGCTGATTAACGATATTGCTTTCCAGACCAATATTCTGGCTTTGAACGCCGCCGTTGAAGCCGCGAGGGCGGGCGAGCAGGGCAAAGGCTTCGCCGTAGTGGCGGGAGAAGTGCGTCATCTTGCCAGTCGTAGCGCCAGTGCAGCCAATGATATTCGCAAGCTGATTGATGCCAGCGCCGATAAGGTGCAGTCCGGCTCCGATCAGGTGCACGCCGCGGGGCGCACGATGGACGATATTGTGGCGCAGGTGCAAAACGTCACTCAGTTGATCGCCCAAATCAGCCACTCAACGCTGGAACAGTCCGATGGTCTTTCCAGCCTGACTCGTGCGGTGAATGAACTGAGCAGCATTACGCAGAAAAATGCCGAACTGGTTGAAGAGAGCGCCAAGATTTCCGCGATGGTGAAACATCGCGCGGGTCGTCTGGAAGATGCGGTCACGGTGCTGCATTAATCTTAACCACAGCAGGCGCAACGCCGGACACGGGTTCCGCCTGCTGCGCAGATTAATCTAACTGAGTAATGTCCAGCGCGGCGCGATCGATAATACCAATGATTTTTTTGATCTGCGCCTCGCTGGTATCACCATGATTGACGCGTAGGTCCAGCACAGCTTTGAAGTTCTCCAGCGCGCGTTTCATCTGTGGATTTTTACGTAATTCAAAACCCACACAGCGGGCTTTAATACGTTCGTGGATATGTTCCAGATGTTCGCGGTTCTCATCCAGCCACTGCAGACCTTGAGTCGTGATGGCAATTTGCTTACGCCCGCCTTCCTCGTCGCTGATGGCGATCAGGGCCTGATCCTGCAACAGATCCAGCGTCGGATAGATAACGCCCGGGCTCGGGGTGTAGTTACCCTGGGTCAGGGTTTCAATCGCTTTAATCAGTTCATAGCCGTGGCTGGCGTCGCGGGTCAGGATATCCAGAATCACCAGGCGTAATTCGCCGTGACCGAAGAAGCGCTGGCGACGACCACCACCTCCGCCGCGACCGTGGCGGCGTCCGCAACCCTGTTCGTGGTGATGTTCCTGGTGACAGCCTGCGTGGCGATGCTCTTCACTTTTGCAGCAGCCTGCATGGTGCTCACTGTGGCGGCTTTCGTGGTGATGTCCTTCACCCTTGCAGCAGCCTTCGTGTTGGTGCTCTGTATGTTTACAGCAACCTTCATGATGGTTTTGCATCATCGTCTCCTGATGTTATTTAGATATATCTAATTTATATCTAAATTTTATCGGCTTGCAAGTCTATAAGATGATTTTTGTTTAATTTGATGATTTTTAATGGTTTTTATGGGTTGCTGATAGCTGTTTAATCACAAGCTGACTATATCAAAAAAGTGCTTGCAATCTTTTTGATTAGCAATCATTATCATTTAAAAATAAATTTAGATATATCGTATTATCTTCACGAAGGCGAAAAAATGACAAAAAACACCTCACGCTACCCACAGCGCGTTCGCAATGAACTGCGCTTCCGTGAACTTACCGTCCTGCGCGTAGAACGTATTAGCGCGGGTTTTCAGCGCATCGTACTGGGCGGTGACGCGCTGGACGGTTTTAGCTCGCACGGTTTTGATGACCATACCAAGGTCTTTTTCCCGGAGCCGGGCAGCCATTTTGTGCCGCCTGTTGTCACCGATGAAGGCATTGTCTGGGCTGACGGCGTACGTCCGCTCTCCCGTGACTACACGCCGTTGTATGACGAAGCGCGCCATGAGCTGGCGCTGGATTTTTATATTCATGACGGTGGCGTGGCGAGCACATGGGCGATGAATGCTCGCGAGGGTGACAAGCTGACGATCGGTGGTCCGCGCGGTTCTTTGGTGGTGCCAGAGGATTATGCGTATCAGGTTTACGTGTGTGATGAATCAGGAATGCCCGCGCTGCGCCGACGGCTGGAGTCGCTCAGCCGTTTAGCGGTACGCCCGAACGTAACGGCGCTGGTAAACGTGCAGGATGCGGCGTATCAGGACTATTTTGCCCATCTCGACGAGTTTACTATTCAGTGGTTTATCGGCCATGACGAACAGGTGGTGAACGAACATTTATCGCGGCTGAACGTGCCCGCAGACGATTATTTCATCTGGATTACCGGCGAAGGCAAGGTGGTAAAAAACCTCAGCGTTCGCTTTGAAACCGAGGCGTTCGATCAGCAACTGGTGCGCGCAACGGCTTACTGGCATCAACGCCGTTAATCAGTAATTCGATGGCGGCACGCCAAACGCCTGGCGAAATGCATAGCTAAATGCCGCGGTGCTGGAATACCCCACATCCAGCGCCACGGTGGTTATGCTTTTATTTTTCTTCAGCATTAATACCGATTCCAGAATACGCATTTTTTGCTTCCAGACGCTGAAGGGCAATCCGGTTTCTTTTTTGAAATGGCGTGAAAAGGTACGGGCTGACATGCCCAGATGCTGCGCCCAGTATTCTACTGAGTGCTCCAGGGCCGGGGATTCCTGAATTGTCCGGCACACTTTGGTTAATTCGCGATCGTGTGGCCAGGGTAATACAAAAGCGACTTCCGGGAGCTGCAGAATAATATCGACCAGAACACTAACCAGCTTACCCTCTTTTGACTGACTATCATAATGGCCCGAAATTAAATTGGTGGCGTAATGAATAAACTCTCTGGCGAAATCACTGATCGCCACCACTTTACATTCATTGATGCTCTCTTCAAGAAAACTCGGCTTAATATCCAGATTCTCTAAATACACATCATCCAGTGCCCAGACCGCATGCTCGGTATTATTGGGGATCCAGATGCCATAATGCGCTGGAATTATCCAGCATTTGCCGGCGACATCAATTCGCATGCTGCCTTTACGGGCGAAATGAAACTGCATAAAAGAGTGCGAATGTAGTGGAACATGATGGTTGGCTTCCAGGACATAAGAACGGAAGTACACGTCCTGCGGCAGCTCCGTAATGGAGTTATCGGGAAATGAATTCCACTGTTTTTGCGCGAGAGTCTCCATAAATAAATCGTCAATGCTCCCGGTGATGTGTCCGCTATTCGATAGATCTTGTCCGCAGATCATAATACATGCATTCAGTTTTCCATAATAATCTTGCGTAACGATTTTTAGCCCACTTTGGTAAATACCATGAACACGCTTTGTTCAGATGCTGTCATCGTCAATGAAACAAATGATAACTGGACCCGAATGGGGAAAGAGCTGCTTTCGCAAGCGGATATCCAGATTAATGGCTCTCGTGCCTGGGATATTCAGCTTCATCATGCCGGTTTCTTTAAGCGGGTACTGCAACAAGGCTCGTTAGGGCTGGGTGAAAGCTATATGGAAGGCTGGTGGGACTGCGAGCGGCTCGATATTCTGTTCTGCAAAATTCTCAAAGCAAAACTCGACCAGCAAATGCCGGGCAACCTGAAAGATATTTTACGCATTGCCAGCGCCCGCCTGTTTAATTTGCAGTCGCGGAGCCGCGCGTGGATTGTCGGTAAAGAGCATTATGATATTGGGAACGATCTTTTTGCGCTGATGCTGGATCCGCACATGCAATATTCCTGTGGTTACTGGAAAGACGCCACCACATTAGACGAAGCGCAAAATGCCAAATTGAAAATGATTTGTGAGAAGCTACAACTCAAACCGGGTATGCGTTTACTCGATATCGGTTGTGGCTGGGGCGGACTGGCGGAATATGCAGCGCGTTATTATGGCGTGGCGGTCGAAGGCGTCACTATCTCTAAAGAGCAGCAGAAAATGGCGCAACAGCGCTGTGAAGGGCTGGACGTTAACATTCTGCTGCAGGATTATCGTGACCTCGATAAACACTACGATCGCATTGTTTCCGTGGGGATGTTCGAACACGTCGGGCCGAAAAACTACGACACCTATTTCAGCATCGCCGACCGTTGTTTAAAACCGGACGGGCTGTTCCTGCTGCATACCATTGGCAGCAACAAAAAGGGGATGAGCGTCGATCCGTGGATCAATAAATACATTTTCCCGAACGGTTGCTTACCGGCGATTTCGCATATTGCCGAGGCCAGCGAATCGCGCTTTGTTATGGAAGACTGGCATAACTTTGGCAGCGATTACGATAAAACGCTGATGGCCTGGCACGAGCGTTTTAATCAGGCATGGCCGGAGCTGTCTTCACGTTACTCCGCCACCTTCAGAAGAATGTTTAATTACTATTTATGCGCCTGCGCTGGGGCTTTCCGCGCCAGAGATATTGAGCTTTGGCAGGTACTGTTTAGTCGCGGCGTAGAGGGCGGCATCCGCGTTTACCGTTAACGTTCTGCCTGATGCGCGAAGCGCATCAGGCATTTATGACTTAACCCAATTCACTCTCTGCCAGCGCTTTAAATACCATTGCGACGGCATGCGCGCCGGGGTCCATATTACCCAACAAGCTTTCGCTGCTCAGATACGATGCGCGACCCGCATTGGCTTTGCTCGACAGGCAGGTTCGTTCGGCTCCGGCTCGCGCGGCGTCAAAAGCGGCATGCAGGTTGTGCGGCTGCGCCAGCAGTGAGGTCAGTGCGGGTTGCAGGGCATCTATCATGGTGCGATCGCCTTCGTCTGCGCCGCCGTAGAACTTCATCTGCGCCAGACCTGTATTCAGCGCTTCGGCAACGCTAGCTCTCTGTTCCAGTTTCTGCCCGGCGGCGGTAAAGAAAATAGACATCAGCACGCCGCTGGAACCCCCCATCACCACGGTCAGGCGTTCGCCAATCAGCGCGAACAGCGTGGCAAGGTCATCCAGCGGAAGCTGCTGACGCTGCAGCAGACTGGCAATTTCACGCGCGCCAGCGGCAAAGGTTGAACCCGTATCGCCATCGCCGACTTTGGCATCCAGCGCGTTGAGATGTGCTTCCAGACCGGAAAGCGTTCCGGTGATAAGCTCCACAATCCCGGCGACCAGCGCGTTGGCAGAGGGCTGGAATTCCACGCGCGCGCTGCGCTGGGATGATGGCGCGTAGCTGATTTCACGCGGTGGGACGGGAGTCGGCCAGTTGCTGGTTTCCACTTCGGTCAGCAGCGCTTTTTCGATGCTCTCTTCAAGCACGATGGCCGTCAGTGAGAATCCTTTCATATCCAACGCGGTGACCAGCGAGGCCGGACCAATCAGCCAGTCGATACGCGGGTACAGCGGACTGCTTGCCAGTTCGCGGGTGATAATAGCCATTTCCGCAACGGACACGCCGCCAAGATTGTTAATCATCACCGCCACTCTGCCGGTTTCAGGCAGGACCGTCAGTAGCTTATCCACCATCAGGTTGACCACCTGCGCACTGTTTTGCGTATCGATAACCGAGGCTCCCGGTTCGCCATGAATACCCATGCCCAGCTCTGCATGACCCGGATGATGGCGCGGCGCGGCGTCGGTTTCTTGCGGCAGATGACAGCTGGAAAGCGCAACACCCAGGCTGAAGGTGTTGTTGGCTGCGTACTGCGCTTCACGCAGGACGGTGGCGAGGTTGTAGCCGCGTTCAGCGAAATAGCCGGCGATTTTATGCACCAGGATGGTTCCCGCAATGCCACGCGGATGTTTGTTATCCGGCAGGGAGATATCGTCACCGACTATCAGCATTTCAACGTTGTAGCCCAGGCGTCGCGCTTTCTCGGCGGCGAGACCGAAATTAAGACGGTCACCAGTGTAGTTCTTCACGATCAACAGACAGCCAGCCTCACCGGTCACTGCCTGAATAGCGGTCAGTACCGCATCCACGCTCGGGGAGGCGAACACGTCGCCGCAGACCGCCGCGGTCAGCATTCCTTTGCCGATAAACCCAACGTGCGCGGGTTCGTGTCCTGAACCGCCGCCGGAGATCACCGCCACGTTATTTTTGCTAAGGTCGCGGCGAACCACGATGCGAATGGCCGGATCGCTCTCCAGACGCGCCAGGTTATTCCACGGGCTGGTGATAATTGTACCGTCGATCACGTCGCTAACGAGATGGGGGCGTTGATTAAAAAAGAATTGAGACATAACGGCTCCTCGAGGTTGAGTGTAAGACAAACCCCCGAATGCATGTTCATGGTGCGGAGGCGATAGAGAGATTCTGGCGAAGTCAGCCTGCAAAAAAACAATGCGAAAATGAGTTTCATTACGAAACGTGATTGCTGTTTTTTGTTCCGAAATGAAACTTAATTAGGCGAGAAATCATCACAATGCGAACCAGCTCGACTTTTTTCTCCTGGGATCAGAGCAGGCCACACGGCGCAGTCAGTCTTTTTTGCGGGGTTTTACGCAGGATGGCGCGTAATTGGAGAAATTTATCATCGTGTTTGTCGGTGATTTCGCGGTAAAGGAACGGATCGAGATCGCAAACCTCATTATTTTTGTGGTTAAGTGTTCCAATATGAAACGCATGTCATTTTTATCTGTTCCATATCAGAACAAAATGACGAAAGATTTTTTTGTGCACGCCTCGCCATACAGTTATTACATCGCTCCGGTACGTCCGCTTTCGCCGTCAACATCAGGCTAAACGGGTTAACGCCAGGGCTCACCATGTAAAAACATGTACTTATTTGAGGATGAAAGGAATGCTAAAAGTTATTCAATCTCCAGCCAAATATCTCCAGGGTCCTGACGCTTCTACCTTATTTGGTCAATACGCTAAAAATCTGGCTGACAGCTTTTTCGTGATTGCGGACGACTTCGTGATGAAGCTGGCGGGAGAAAAGGTACTCAATGGTCTGCATAGCCATGACATTAGCTGCCACGCGGAACGCTTCAACGGTGAATGCAGCCATGTTGAAATTAATCGCCTGATTGCCATTCTGAAAAAACACGGTTGCCGCGGCGTGGTTGGGATTGGCGGTGGGAAAACGTTAGATACCGCCAAAGCGATTGGTTATTACCAGAAGCTGCCGGTAGTAGTGATCCCAACTATCGCATCTACCGATGCGCCAACCAGCGCGCTGTCCGTTATCTATACCGAAGCGGGTGAGTTTGAAGAGTATCTGATCTACCCGAAAAACCCGGATATGGTGGTGATGGATACCGCAATTATTGCCAAAGCGCCGGTACGTCTGCTGGTGGCCGGGATGGGCGATGCGCTCTCGACCTGGTTTGAAGCGAAAGCCTGTTATGACGCTCGGGCGACCAGCATGGCGGGCGGGCAGTCCACCGTGGCGGCGCTGAGCCTGGCGCGCCTGTGCTATGATACCCTGCTGGCGGAAGGCGAAAAGGCACGCTTAGCCGCCCAGGCTGGCGTGGTGACCGATGCGCTGGAACGTATTGTCGAAGCCAACACCTACCTCAGCGGTATCGGTTTTGAAAGCAGCGGACTTGCGGGGGCACATGCCATCCATAACGGCTTTACGATTCTGGAAGAGTGCCACCATCTGTACCACGGTGAAAAAGTCGCCTTTGGTACGCTGGCGCAGCTGGTGCTGCAGAACAGCCCGATGGAAGAGATCGAAACCGTGCTGAATTTCTGTCAGAAAGTGGGCCTGCCGGTAACGTTAGCGGAAATGGGCGTAAAAGATGACATTGATGGCAAGATCATGGCCGTGGCTAAAGCCACCTGCGCAGAAGGTGAAACCATTCACAATATGCCGTTCCCGGTGACGCCTGAAAGCGTACATGCCGCTATTTTGACGGCAGACCTGCTGGGACAGCAGTGGCTGGCGCGTTAATCGGGCATCGGTAAATTTACCCAGCATCTTCTCCCCCTCTGACAGTCTCTGCCGGAGGGGTTGTCTATGGCAAAACAGCGGAAATGGATATGACGGCGCATACGCATAGCATCGGGCAGGAAGTCTCTTCGGTTCTCGCCCAGTCCTGGCATCGTTGCAGCAAGTTCATGCAGCGGGAAACCTGGCAGGCGCCGCATCAGGCGCAAGGGCTGACCTTTGAGTCGATTTGTCGTCGTAAGACGGCGCTGCTCACGATTGCGCAGGCCGCGCTGGAAGATGCCTGGGAGTTTATGGACGGTCGTCCGTGCGCGCTGCTGATTCTGGATGAATCGGCCTGTATTCTCAGCCGTTGCGGCGATCCGCAGACGATAGAACAGCTGGCGGAGCTTGGGTTTCGCGACGGCAGCTATTGCGCGGAAAGCATTATCGGCAGCTGTGCGCTGTCGCTGGCGACAATGCCGGGCCAGCCGACAAAAACCTCTGGCACTCAGCACTTTAAACAGGCGCTGCATCCGTGGTCGTTTTGCTCGACGCCAGTGTTCGATAACCATGGGCGTCTGTTTGGCTCCATCTCATTATGCTGTCTGGTAGAGCATGAGTCCGTTTCTGATTTATCCCTGACGCTGGCGATTGCCAGAGAAGTCGGCAATTCATTGCTGACCGACAGCCTGCTGGCAGAATCCAACCGCCATCTGAACCAGATGTACGGGCTGCTGGAGAGCATGGATGATGGCGTGATGGCCTGGAATGAGCAGGGGGTGTTGCAGTTCCTCAATGCGCGCGCGGCGCTGCTTTTGCATCTCGATGCGCAGGCCAGCCAGGGCAAAAACATTCACGACCTGCTCAATATGCCCATGCTGCTGCGTCGGGCAATTAAACATGCCCGCGGTCTGAATCACGTCGAAGTCACTTTTGAAAGCCAGCACCAGTTTGTTGATGCTGTTATCACCCTGAAGCCGATTGTTGAGGAGCAGGGCAACAGCTTTATCCTGCTGCTGCACCCGGTGGAGCAAATGCGTCAGCTGATGACCAGCCAGCTTGGTAAGGTGAGCCACACCTTTGAGCAGATGTCGACGGACGATCCAGAAACCCGACGCTTGATCCATTTTGGTCGCCAGGCGGCAAGGGGGAGTTTCCCGATCCTGCTGTGTGGGGAAGAGGGCGTAGGGAAAGAGCTGCTGAGCCAGGCCATTCACAATGAAAGCGAACGCGCCAGCGGGCCGTATATTGCCGTGAACTGTCAGCTGTATGCCAACAGCGTGCTGGGGCAGGATTTTATGGGCAGTGCGCCCACCGATGATGAAAATGGTCGGTTGAGCCGCCTTGAGCTGGCGAACGGCGGCACACTGTTTCTGGAGAAAATTGAATATCTGGCGCCGGAGCTGCAATCCGCGCTGCTACAGGTGATCAAGCAGGGGGTGTTAACCCGTCTTGATGCCCGTCGGCTGATTCCGGTGGATGTGAAAGTGATCGCCACCACTACGGTTGATCTCGCTAATTTGGTGGAGCAAAACCGCTTTAGCCGCCAACTGTATTACGCGCTGCACTCTTTTGAGATTGTTATCCCGCCGCTACGAGCGCGGCGTAACAGTATTCCCTCGCTGATTTATACGCGACTGAATAGCCTGAAAAAACGCTTTTCATACAGCCTGAAGATCGACGATGACGCGCTGGCACAACTGGTGGCTTATTCGTGGCCGGGCAATGACTTCGAGCTGAACAGCATTATCGAAAACATCGCTATCAGTAGCGATAACGGGCATATCCGGCTGAGTAATTTACCTGATTATCTGTTTGCCGAGCGTCCCGGTCTGGAGACGGCGTCTTCCCTGCTGCCTGCCAGCCTGACGTTTACCGCTATCGAAAAAGAGGCGATTATCCATGCCGCCCGCGTCACCTGTGGGCGAGTACAGGAGATGTCGCAACTGCTGAATATTGGTCGCACCACCTTGTGGCGTAAGATGAAGCAGTACGACATCGACGCCAGCCAGTTTAAGCGCAAACATCTGGAGTAGTTTCTTCGATTCTGGCCATGGAGAACAGCGCATCCGACAGCCGGTTGATATAACGCTTGGGTTCATCGCGTAACGTCAGCGTTCTGTCCATCGCGATGAGGATCCGCTCCAGCCGCCGTGCCAGGGTGCGCGCAACGTGTAGCTGTGCCGATGCCAGATTTTTCCCCGGAATGACAAATTCTTTCAGGGGGCCGCTCTGCGCCATATTGCGGTCAATAAGTTGCTCCAGCGCCTGAATATCCTCGGCGTTAATCGTCTGCGTTAAGCGGGCGAGACCTTTCTCATCGCTGGCGAGTTCCGCCCCCAGCACAAACAGCATCTTCTGGATGGCATGCAGATCCTGGCGTAATTCTGCCTGGCGCGAGCTGGCATAGCAGACGCCAAGCTGGGAAATCAGTTCATCCACCGTACCGTAGGCGTTAACGCGGATGTCGTCTTTGTCGATACGGCTGCCGCCAAACAGCGCGGTCGTGCCTTTATCACCGGTTCGGGTATAGATGCGGTACATTTATTTTATCTCGCTGAAGGGAAGCACTTTGACCAGTTGGCCTGCATTGGCGCCGAGTGTGCGGATGCGGACTATCCCGGCGGCGATATGCCCGCAGACCAGCGCCCGATCCTCGGGTAGCTGGGCGTGGGTTAGGGCAATATCACCACAGGCGCTGAGGCCGAGACCCACGCGTAGCGTTGAGCTTTTAGCCGCCAGCTTGCTGAGGGCCAGCGCGCAGTCATGCTCGTCGCAACAGATTGTCCGGCAAGGGACGCCTTGCTCTTCCAGCCCCCAGCATAGTTCATCAAGCTCGCGCGTATCCTGCCAGCGTGAGTGATAAAACAGATGTACGCCCGGTGATGAAAGTGACATTGCGCCCCCTTATTGATCAGAATGCCTGACGGAAGATCTCGGCAATTTCTTTCTCGTTCCCTTTACGCGGGTTGGAGAAGGCATTGCCGTCTTTCAGCGCCATTTCCGCCATATACGGGAAATCGGCTTCTTTGACGCCCAGCTCGCGCAGATGCTGCGGAATACCGATATCGGCTGACAGGCGAGCGATGGCGCGAATCGCCAGCTCAGCGGCATCCATGGTGGACAGACCATCGGTGTTCTCACCCATAAACTCCGCGATGTCGGCAAATTTCTCCGGATTAGCGATCAGGTTATAGCGCGCCACGTGCGGCAGCAGGACGGCGTTTGCTACGCCGTGCGGCATGTCATACAGACCGCCAAGCTGATGCGCCATCGCGTGAACGTAGCCAAGGTTGGCGTTGTTGAAGGCCATACCCGCCAGCAAAGAGGCATAGGCCATGTTCTCGCGAGCTTTCAGGTTGCTGCCCAGCGCTACGGCCTGGCGTAAGTTGCGGGCGATCAGACGAATTGCCTGGATAGCGGCGGCGTCGGTAACCGGGTTGGCATCTTTTGAAATATAGGCCTCAACGGCGTGGGTCAGGGCGTCCATTCCGGTTGCCGCAGTCAGTGGCGCAGGTTTGCCGAGCATCAGCAGTGGGTCATTGATGGAAACCGACGGCAGGTTGCGCCAGCTGACAATCACAAACTTCACTTTGGTTTTGGTATTGGTCAGCACGCAGTGGCGGGTGACTTCGCTGGCGGTACCGGCGGTGGTATTCACCGCGACGATCGGCGGCAGCGGATTGGTCAGGGTTTCAATCCCGGCATAGCTATAGAGATCGCCTTCGTGCGTCGCTGCGATGCCGATGCCTTTACCGCAGTCATGCGGGCTACCACCGCCGACGGTAACGATGATATCGCATTGCTCTTTACGAAAAACTTCCAGGCCGTCGCGCACGTTGGTGTCTTTAGGGTTTGGCTCGACGCCGTCAAACACCACCACGTCAATACCGGCTTCACGCAGATGTTCGAGGGTTTTATCAACCGCGCCGTCCTTAATGGCTCGCAGACCTTTATCAGTCACCAGCAGCGCTTTTTTACCGCCCAACAGTTTGCAGCGTTCGCCAACGACGGAAATAGCATTCGGGCCAAAAAAGTTCACATTTGGCACCAGGTAATCAAACATACGATAGCTCATAATTTACCTTCTTAGATTTAAATTATAATTCAGAGAAACAATTCAGTGCGGTTTGCGCTAATAACATGTCTTGTTCGACAGTACCGCCACTTACGCCGACAGCACCGATTAATTTATCGTTTAACATGACAGGTAAGCCGCCGCCAAAAATAACAATGCGCTGTTGATTTGTTAGCTGTAAACCATATAGTGACGCACCCGGTTGTACCGCGTCGGTAATTTCATGGGTCCCCTGCCGCAGACAGCAGGCGGTATACGCTTTATTAAGAGAAATATCACAACTGGTGACAAACGCGTCGTCCATGCGTTGCATCAGCAGCGTGTTGCCGCCGCGATCCACCACGGAAAAGACTACCGGCACGTTGATCTCAAGCGCTTTAGCCTCGACGGCCTGCGCCATTTTTTTCGCCGCCGCCAGCGTAATGGTGGCGATTGGTTGGCTCTTATTCACAGTCTCTCCTGAAAATGTTGTAGGGCTGAGGTCACGAAAATATCGCGATACAGCTATTTTTTATCATTGGGTTTGGCTTTATTTTCTCGCCGTGCGTTATTAAGTCAATAGGGTGAAAATTTAAAAAATATTAATTTAATTTTGTGTGTTGGTGTTTATTGATAATGATCATTTAACTTCGTCACAATTCGCTCCGGATATTCCTGAGAACCGTTTCAATATGGAACGATGAATTTTTATTACGTGCCAAATTGGAACGAAATTAATTTTATTTTTTTATTGCTGTGCTCATTTAGAGTTCGGCCATTGCTGATGAAAGGCGAATGCCGGGTGGTGTGTCCCCGGCAATACGGCCCGGCGTCCCTATTTTTTATCTTTTGAGTCCATAAACTATGAGAAGATCAAAACGATTCGAAGTGCTTGCGAAGCGCCCTGTAAATCAGGATGGGCTGATTGGCGAATGGCCTGAAGAGGGGCTGATCGCCATGGAAAGCCCCTACGATCCGGCTTCGTCGGTGAAGGTAGAGAATGGTCGTATTGTTGAGCTGGACGGCAAGAGCCGCGCCGAGTTCGACATGATTGACCGTTTTATTGCCGACTACGCGATTAACGTAGCTGAAACTGAACGGGCAATGCGGCTCGACGCGCTGGAGATCGCCAGAATGCTGGTGGATATCCACGTCAGCCGGGAAGAGATTGTTGCTATTACCACCGCTATCACCCCGGCGAAAGCGGTGGAGGTGATGGCGCAAATGAACGTGGTGGAAATGATGATGGCGCTGCAAAAAATGCGCGCCAGACGCACGCCGTCCAACCAGTGCCATGTCACCAACCTGAAAGACAACCCGGTACAGATTGCCGCCGATGCGGCTGAAGCGGGGATCCGTGGTTTTTCAGAACAGGAAACGACGGTCGGGATCGCCCGCTATGCACCGTTTAACGCCCTGGCGCTGCTGGTCGGTTCCCAGTGCGGTCGCCCCGGCGTGCTCACGCAATGTTCCGTTGAGGAGGCGACTGAGCTGGAGCTGGGGATGCGCGGGTTAACCAGCTACGCCGAAACCGTGTCGGTATACGGTACAGAGTCGGTGTTTACCGACGGCGATGATACGCCGTGGTCCAAAGCGTTTCTCGCCTCGGCCTATGCGTCTCGCGGACTGAAAATGCGTTACACCTCTGGCACCGGTTCGGAAGCGCTGATGGGCTATTCCGAGAGTAAATCGATGCTCTATCTGGAGTCGCGCTGCATCTTTATCACCAAAGGCGCGGGCGTACAGGGGCTGCAAAACGGTGCGGTCAGCTGTATTGGCATGACCGGCGCGGTGCCGTCGGGGATCCGCGCGGTGCTGGCGGAAAACCTGATTGCCTCAATGCTCGACCTTGAAGTGGCCTCCGCCAATGACCAGACCTTTTCCCACTCTGATATTCGCCGTACCGCCCGTACCCTGATGCAAATGCTTCCCGGCACCGACTTTATCTTCTCCGGCTATAGCGCCGTACCGAACTACGACAACATGTTTGCCGGGTCGAACTTCGACGCGGAAGACTTCGATGATTACAACATTCTGCAACGCGATCTGATGGTTGACGGTGGTCTGCGTCCTGTAACCGAAGAAGAAACCATCGCCATCCGCAACAAGGCGGCACGCGCCATTCAGGCGGTGTTCCGCGAACTGGGCCTGCCGCTGATTAGCGATGAGGAGGTTGAGGCCGCCACTTATGCTCACGGCAGCAAAGATATGCCCGCGCGCAATGTGGTGGAAGATCTGGCTGCCGTGGAAGAGATGATGAAGCGCAATATCACCGGGCTGGATATCGTCGGCGCGCTAAGCCGTAGCGGCTTCGAAGATATCGCCAGTAACATTCTCAATATGCTGAGACAGCGCGTCACCGGTGATTACCTGCAAACGTCGGCCATTCTGGATCGCCAGTTTGAGGTGGTAAGCGCCGTTAACGACATTAATGATTATCAGGGACCAGGCACCGGCTATCGCATCTCTGCCGAGCGCTGGGCGGAAATTAAAAATATCGCGGGCGTGGTTCAGCCAGGCTCAATTGAATAAGGTGGTACACCGTGGAATGCACAACTGAACGTAAGCCGGTTTTCACCTTGCAGGTAAGCGAAGGCGAAGCGGCTAAAGCGAACGAACGCGTAGATGAAGTGGTGATTGGCGTCGCTCCGGCCTTTGATAAGCACCAGCACAAGACCCTGATTGATATGCCGCATAAGGCGATTCTTAAAGAGCTGGTGGCGGGGATCGAAGAAGAGGGGCTGCATGCGCGGGTGGTAAGAATTCTGCGCACCTCGGATGTTTCTTTTATGGCGTGGGACGCGGCAAACCTCAGCGGTTCCGGCATCGGGATTGGTATCCAGTCGAAGGGAACCACGGTGATTCATCAGCGCGATCTGCTGCCGCTGAGTAACCTGGAGCTGTTCTCTCAGGCTCCGCTGCTGACGCTGGAAACCTATCGCCAGATCGGTAAAAACGCCGCGCGCTATGCACGCAAAGAGTCGCCTTCGCCGGTGCCGGTGGTCAATGACCAGATGGTGCGCCCTAAATTTATGGCCAAGGCCGCGCTGTTTCACATCAAAGAAACCAAACATGTGGTGCAGGATGCTGCGCCTGTCACGCTGCATATTGCACTGGTGAGGGAATGACCATGAACGACAACATCATGACCGCGCAGGATTACCCATTAGCCACCCGCTGCCCGGAGAAAATCCAGACGCCTGGCGGGAAACCGTTAACCGACATTACCCTTGAGAATGTGCTGGCAGGCAAGGTCGGGCCGCAGGATGTGCGTATTTCTCAGCAAACGCTGGAGTACCAGGCGCAGATTGCCGAACAGATGCAGCGTCACGCCGTGGCGCGCAATTTCCGTCGCGCGGCGGAACTGATTGCCATCCCGGATGCTCGTATTCTGGAAATCTATAATGCGCTACGTCCGTTTCGTTCTTCATTCGCGGAACTACAGGCGATTGCCGATGAGCTGGAGCACACCTGGCATGCCACGGTGAACGCTGCCTTTGTCCGCGAGTCGGCAGATGTGTATCAGCAGAGAAACAAGCTGCGTAAAGGTAGCCAGTGACGGAGGGAGGTATGCCGTTAATCGCCGGGATTGATATCGGCAACGCCACCACCGAAGTGGCGTTGGCGCAGCATGGGCAGTTTATCGCCAGCGGGATTGTCGCCACCACGGGCATGAAAGGGACGCGGGACAACATTGCCGGGGTGGTCGCTTCTCTGCAGCAGGCACTGGATAAAACACCGTGGTCGCTTCAGGACGTGGCGAAAATCTGCATCAATGAGGCCGCGCCGGTGATTGGCGATGTGGCGATGGAAACCATCACTGAAACCATCATTACTGAATCGACAATGATTGGCCATAACCCGCAAACGCCGGGTGGCGTCGGCGTGGGGATGGGAACCACCATCAGCGTGGATAAGCTGGCATCACTGAGCGAGGATTGCTTTGCGCAGGGCTGGATCCCGCTGGTGGGCGAAGAGATCGATTTCCTTGAAGCGGTCTGGCTTATCAATGCGGCGTTGGATCGTGGGATCAACGTGGTGGCGGCGATCCTGAAAAAGGATGATGGCGTACTGGTCAACAATCGCCTGCGTCGGGCAATGCCGGTGGTTGATGAAGTCACCTTACTTGAGAAGGTGCCGGAAGGCGTGCTGGCGGCGGTGGAAGTGGCGGCCGCCGGGCAGGTGGTGCGGGTATTGTCGAATCCTTACGGTATCGCAACCTTTTTTGCCCTGACGCCGGAGGAAACGCAAACCATCGTCCCCATCGCCAGAGCGCTGATTGGCAACCGCTCCGCCGTGGTGCTGAAAACGCCGCAGGGGGATGTGCAGTCGCGAACGATCCCGGCGGGTAAGATCTTTATCCGTGGCGAAAAGCGCGGCGGTGAAGCCGACGTAGCGCAGGGCGCGCAGGCCATTATGCAGGCGATGAGCGCCTGTGCGCCCGTGTGCGATATTCGCGGTGAAGCAGGTACGCACGCGGGCGGGATGCTTGAGCGGGTTCGTAAGGTAATGGCCTCGCTGACCGGTCACGACATGAACGCCGTGCATATCCAGGATCTTCTGGCGGTGGATACGTTTATTCCCCGCGCGGTGCAGGGTGGCATTGCCGGGGAATGTTCAATGGAGAACGCCGTTGGCATTGCGGCGATGGTGAAATCCGATCGCTTACAGATGCAGGCTATCGCCAGCGAGCTAAGCGCCCGGTTAAATACCCCAGTTGAAGTCGGTGGTGTGGAAGCCAACATGGCCGTGGCTGGCGCGTTAACGACGCCTGGATGCGCCGCTCCGCTGGCGATCCTCGATTTAGGCGCAGGATCCACCGATGCCGCCATTATTAATAGCGACGGCGTAGTGAAGGCGGTACATCTTGCCGGGGCGGGGAATATGGTCAGCCTGTTGATTCAAACGGAACTGGGCTTAAGCGATCCGTTTTTGGCAGAGGAAATTAAAAAATACCCGCTGGCCAAAGTGGAGAGCCTGTTCAGCATTCGCCACGAGAACGGCGCGGTGGAGTTTTTTCGTGAACCGCTCAGCCCGTCAGTATTTGCCAAAGTGGTGTATCTGAAAGAGGGCGAGCTGATCCCGGTCGATAACCAGACCTCGCTGGAGAAGATTCGTCTGGTGCGCCGTCAGGCCAAAGAGAAAGTCTTTGTGACCAACTGTCTACGCGCGTTACGTCAGGTCTCGCCCGGCGGCTCGATTCGCGATATCACTTTTGTGGTGCTGGTAGGTGGCTCATCGCTGGATTTTGAAATTCCGCAGACGCTCACCGATGCGTTGGCGCAGTACGGCGTTGTCGCTGGGCAGGGTAATATCCGTGGTACTGAAGGCCCGCGCAATGCGGTGGCGACCGGGCTGGTTTTAGCCGGAGAAGCCAAAAAATAGTGCAGAAAACAGCCGCGCAAGCGTTTAGCTGCGGGGTAAGTCAAAGAAAGGCGATGTTCTCTTTGATATCCCGGCGGAGTTGGGTACATAGTATCAAGGTGTCTCTCACGTGGTTAATTTTAAGGATAAGAGCATGCCAACAGCAATTGAAAAAGCCTTGGATTTTATTGGTGGTATGAACACTTCGGCGTCAGTACCCCATTCAATGGATGAAAGCACCGCTAAGGGAATTTTAAAGTATTTGCATGACTTAGGTGTGCCAGCGAGTCCGGAAGTTGTGATGGCACGGGGTGAGCAGGAGGGATGGAATCCTGAGTTCACGAAAAAAGTGGCCGGATGGGCAGAAAAAGTCGCCTCCGGTAACCGCATCCTTATCAAAAACCCAGAGTATTTTTCGACCTATATGCAGGAGCAGCTCAAAGAACTCGTGTGAGCTGACTATTGAATAAAACGCTAACGGACGTTTCCATCTAAGGATGGCGGCGTCCAGAAGGGTTACCTTTCGTATGTAACTGCCTTAATCGGCGTGTCTCGTGATACACCTTCTTTGCTCGCCTACTTGTTTTTCTTGGTACTCATTTCACATTTCGATGCAAACAGGCAGAGCGTTATCAGCCTGGTTCAGTTGATTTAGTTTTAGCGAATAAGCTGGATATTACCGAAACTGCTGAAATGGATGCGTTGGAGTCAGGGCTGTTGCTCATGTTGTATGAGCAGTAATTTATCAGACATCAACTGCCTGCAACCTTGATTTTTGGGCATATTCACGAGTGGCACCGTAATGGTTAGATAATGTCTAAGACTGGGCCGGAAAGTTCTGTAACCAAATAGCAACGCGCGGAATGATAAACGGAGCTTGAGGCATTCCTGCTCTTATTTGTTAACTCCATATCAAGTATTGAAACAATTTTTCAAAGCACGAATAGCTAAAGGAATTTGTTTTCACAGGCTTCCATGCTTTTTTCACAATGGATATCTTTTTTGGGTTGCTGAAAAGAAGAAGCTGCCGTAGATTTTCGCAGTTTGTTGTACAAGACTATTACAACAATCAGATAAATATCATTCCTCGCAGAGCCGGGGAATTCTTCCAAAAATGAGATAGCGAAAAATGAAAAAAATTATCCTTGCTGCCGTTCTGGCTGTCGCAGCATTCACTGGCGTGGCTAAAGCTTGCCCGGCAGGCACTCATCCGCATGGCGGTACTGGTAGCCACCATGCAGGCGGTACCTGCTACTAAAACTAATATACTGATTAATTAGATTGCTAACCCACGTTTTCTCGTGGGTCTTTTAATTGTTAGATCCGCAATAGTCGAGATTAAATATAAATTAATTAAGATTGATATCCTGTTAACCGGGTGTGTGATTGTTGTTTATATTTGTGTGATGAGAAATATTTATGCAGCATAGTTATTGATTGATATTGTGATTTTTATTCTTGTATTGTGTTAGTACCGTTTTAATCGATAGGTAGTTGTTTTTATTTTAAATAAGTCTGGCTGAGATAAGATAAATCATAGAGTTAAAGTTCAAATGAATAAAATACCATTATCTGCAATTATCGTAGAGGTTTCTTATTGTGCCAACACTATGTATGAATCATTGGTATACAACCAGCACCACTGTTGCAACGTTTAGCACCGAGACTGTACGTGTCTACCGCTACGGTAATATCGTGACGTACAGGATGAGTAAGTCCAGGGGGCAACGCGGCCAACTGGCAAACCAGATAACCGGCAGTGGCTACAATGCTGAAGAACCTAATAATAGTGATGGATGCAGCATGAGTACAGTTATCCAGCTTATATCTGGAACATAAACCCCAAAAACAATACCGCAAGCGGCAGGAAGTAAATAACCGCTCTACGGTGTAAAACAGACCAAAAGAAAAGTGATGATGAAAGCAAAAAATATAGCCCTTGCAATAGCAGTTTCCATATCTTTCCTGGCGGGTTGCTCGACGACTCCACTTAAACCAGCTATGCAGATGACTGATGCAGAACTTTGTACCACCTACGGTTATTCAATGGCGGCGGGTGATTCAAATCGTATGCTTGAAGTTGGTAATGAAGCACAGAAACGTATGGATGCGCACGGCGGTGTATTGAGTGTACCAAAAGAAACTTGCCAGGCGCTTTCACAGGCTGGTGTTAACCAGCTTTCTCAGGAACAAGCCGAGACCGCGCGATCACAAGCTGCATGGGCGGCAATCGGGCAAATGGGGCAGCAGATGCAAGCCCAGCAAGCGCAACAAGACGCGTATAACAATCAGCAGATGCAGCAGGCAAACCAGCAGATACAGCAGCAACAGCAAATGATGCTGATGCAGCAGCAGACACAAGCTCTTCAGGGCATCAACCGTTCTCTGGGCGGCTGGTAATAATGAACACGTCCACTAAAAAGGTGTTAATCCAGACTTAGTGTAATTTATCAGAGCTAAAGGCTTTCTGATTTAGTCAAGCATTACTCTGATAGTCGTGGCTGGATGACATTTCTGATATCTAAGGTAGAAAGGAATCAAAACCTTACCTGACCCAAATTTGACGCAAAGAAAAAGGGCTTAGATAATTTCTTATCTAAGCCCTTGTTTTATTTGGTGGCCCCTGCTGGACTTGAACCAGCGACCAAGCGATTATGAGTCGCCTGCTCTAACCACTGAGCTAAGGGGCCGTGGCGGTGGATTATAAAGTAACTCCGCGTCGCAATCCAGCCATAAGCGTACGGATGCTGATTTTATAAACAATGTATTTTCAGTCCGTTATACTGTTACTCTGATGTATTGTTCGGAGTAATTATGGTTAAGGACATACTGGCACCAGGGCTGCGGGTGGTGTTTTGCGGCATCAATCCGGGGCTATCTTCCGCAGGTACGGGGTTCCCCTTTGCGCATCCCGCCAATCGCTTCTGGAAGGTCATCCATCAGGCGGGATTTACCGATCGCCAGCTCAAACCTGAAGAGGCGCAACACCTGCTGGACTTCCGCTGTGGCGTGACCAAGTTTGTCGACAGACCGACGGTGCAGGCTAATGAAGTGAAGCTACAGGAGATGCGTAGCGGTGGGCGTAAGCTTATTGAAAAGATTGATGACTATCAGCCCGCTGCGCTGGCGATCCTTGGCAAGCAGGCGTTCGAGCAAGGCTTCAGTCAGCGCGGAGCGCAGTGGGGAAAGCAGACGCTGACCATTGGCGCGACGCAGATTTGGGTATTGCCAAATCCCAGCGGATTGAGCCGGATTACACTGGATAAGCTGGTGGAGGCGTATCGCGAGTTGGATGACGCGCTGATCATGCGCGGGATGTAAATAAAAACGCCACCTTGCGGTGGCGTTTGAACTTATACGGCGAGATTAATCGTCGAGGAAGCTACGCAGCACTTCAGAACGGCTCGGGTGGCGCAGTTTACGCAGCGCCTTCGCTTCGATCTGACGGATACGTTCGCGGGTAACGTCGAACTGTTTACCCACTTCTTCCAGCGTGTGGTCGGTGTTCATATCGATACCGAAACGCATACGCAGCACTTTCGCTTCACGGGCGGTCAGGCCAGCCAGCACGTCGTGCGTTGCGGCACGCAGGCTCTCGGTGGTCGCAGAGTCCAGCGGCAGCTCGAGGGTGGTATCCTCGATGAAATCACCCAGATGCGAATCTTCATCGTCGCCGATCGGCGTTTCCATGGAGATAGGCTCTTTGGCGATCTTCAGCACTTTACGGATCTTGTCTTCCGGCATCAGCATGCGTTCAGCCAGCTCTTCCGGCGTCGGCTCACGGCCCATCTCTTGCAGCATCTGACGGGAGATACGGTTGAGCTTGTTGATGGTCTCAATCATATGCACCGGGATACGGATGGTGCGCGCCTGATCCGCGATAGAGCGGGTAATTGCCTGACGGATCCACCAGGTTGCGTAGGTGGAGAACTTGTAACCACGACGGTATTCAAACTTATCAACCGCTTTCATCAGACCGATGTTGCCTTCCTGAATCAGATCCAGGAACTGCAGACCACGGTTGGTGTATTTCTTGGCGATAGAGATAACCAGACGTAAGTTCGCTTCAACCATCTCTTTTTTCGCACGACGGGCTTTCGCTTCACCGATGGACATACGACGGTTGATGTCTTTAACCTGCTCAATGGTCAGGCCGGTTTCTTCTTCAATCTGCTGCAGTTTCTGCAGACCGCGGTGAACGTCATCTGCCACGTCGTGCAGTTTTTCAGACCACGGTTTGTTCATCGCGATGGCCGCGTTGAACCACGTTTCGCTGGTTTCATTGCCAGTGAACAGGGTGATGAAGTTTTTCTTCGGCATTTTGCACTGCTCAACGCAGAGCTTCATGATCAGACGTTCCTGAGTACGCACGCGGTCCATCATGACGCGCATGCTGTTTACCAGGTAGTCGAACTGTTTCGGCACCAGGCGGAACTGTTTGAACACTTCAGACAGCTTCTGAATTTCTTCCTGCGCGGCAGCATGGCTGCGGCCTTTGGCCTTGATCGTGTCGCGGGTGATTTCGTACTGGGTACGAAGTTCAGCGAATTTTTCACGCGCTAATTCAGGGTCGATGCTGTTGTCGTCATCGCTGCTGTCGTCGTCATCTTCTTCATCTTCGTCTTCATCTTCATCCATCTCTTCTTGAGAGAGTTCAGAACCGACGTGGGTCGCCGTTGGCGCCATGTCTTCTTCCGCGTTCGGATCGACAAAGCCGGTGATGAGATCGGACAGACGCGCTTCTTCAGCTTCTACGCGATCGTATTGCTCAAGCAGGTAGGTGATGGCTTCCGGGTATTCGGCTACGGAGCATTGAACCTGGTTAATCCCGTCTTCTATGCGCTTAGCGATGTCGATTTCGCCTTCACGGGTTAACAGTTCAACGGTACCCATTTCACGCATGTACATGCGGACCGGGTCAGTTGTACGGCCGATTTCGGACTCAACGCTGGACAGAACCTGGGCAGCCGCTTCTTCCGCGTCTTCATCGGTGCTGTTGGAGGTTTCAGCAAGCAGCAGATCATCGGCATCAGGTGCTTCTTCCATCACCTGAATACCCATGTCATTGATCATTTGGATGATGTCTTCGATTTGATCTGAATCGACGATATCTTCCGGCAGATGGTCATTGACCTCGGCATAGGTCAGATAGCCTTGCTCCTTACCACGTTGGACAAGAAGCTTCAGCTGTGACTGCGGGTTTTGCTCCATAAGACGGTATCCACACTTAATTCGTTTGATTGGTGTTGGGCGGTAAAACCGCCAACGGCAAAACGAGGGCATACTTATATTTTGCCGCTGCCTCTCCGTGCGGCTGTCGGGGGCTTCCCGATCGATATTCGGCAGTTAAGCCGTTAAATACTTCATCTTTCACGTTGTCTCTGCGTTAGCTGCGTTCTCTCTTCCTGGTCATGTACTTATGTACACTCCCAGGCGTTCGTTCACTTGCTGCCTTGATACAACGCGAATGATTTTGTCTTTGTTTTGTCTTTCTCTTATTTCTTGGCCAGTTCCTGGTTCAGCGTCCAGAGTTCCCGGCGTTCTTCGCTGCTTAAACCGTGTGTGCGCTCACGAGCTATCAACTCTTCCTGGCGCAGTTCAAGCATCGAATCAAACATATGGTTGAGTGAGTCGGTGAAGGTTTTTTCTGCGATATCTTTATCTGCTATATCGTCCCACATCGACAGTTTTTCAAGGGTTGCAGCATCATTTGTGCCACGATAGTGCTCTAAAAGTTGGCCGGTGGTCAGGCCTGGCTGAGCCAGACAAGTGTTGACCAGTTCTCTGAATAAGCCAAGTCCAGGCAGCTTATTGCTGTCCAGTGCACCTAACGGCGGAACCAGCGGAGCAAGGTCCGGGTTTTGCACCAGCAACCCTATAAGTATACGCATGGTCGTACGTTTTAGCTGTGGAACAGGGCGGGAAGCGCCATTTTCTGCCAGTTTTGGCATTAAACGTTCAAGCTGACTGTCATCCAGAATGCCGAGCTTGTTTCCCAACTCCTGTCGCAGGTAAATGCGCAACGTTTCGCCCGGCACCTGAGTGATCAGCGGCAGCGCCAGCGTGCTGAGCTGTGCGCGTCCGTCCGGGGTACTCAAATCCACCTGTGGCAACAGGCTATTAAATAAAAACGCGGAGAGCGGCAACGCCTGCTCCATCCGGGCTTCGAAGGCCTCTTTCCCTTCTTTACGCACTAACGTATCGGGGTCTTCGCCATCAGGTAAAAACATAAAGCGTAGCTGGCGGCCGTCTGTCATATAGGGCAGTGCGGTTTCCAGCGCGCGCCATGCTGCATCGCGTCCGGCGCGGTCGCCGTCGTAGCAGCAAATCACGTTGTTCGTCGCGCGAAACAACAGCTGGATGTGATCGGCGGTGGTTGACGTCCCAAGAGATGCCACGGCGTAGTTAATGCCGTATTGCGCCAGCGCTACCACATCCATATAGCCTTCCACCACTAACAGGCGCTGCGGATCGGCGTTATCCTGCTGGGCTTCATAAAGGCCATACAGCTGGCGACCTTTATGGAAAATATCGGTTTCCGGGGAGTTCAGATACTTCGGCAGGGCATCGCCCAGCACGCGTCCACCAAAACCAATGACCCGACCACGTTTGTCGCGGATGGGGAACATCACCCGTTCGCGAAAGCGATCGTAACTGCGTCCCTGATCGTTGGTGACCAACATCCCCGCATCGACCAGCGATTTGCGATTCTCAGCATTGCCGCCAAACCGTTTCAGGACGTTGTCCCAGCCGGGGGGCGCAAAACCAATAGCAAAACGGGTGATAACGTCGCTACTTAATCCTCGCTTTTCCAGGTACTGGCGCGCAGGGGTAGCGGCGGGCTGCATCAAAGACTGTTGATAAAAAGTGTTCAGGCCGTCCATCAATTGATAAAGGCTTTGCCGTTGATGGCGCTCTATCTGACTGGGGCCACTGCCTGCTTCATAGGGCACTTCAAGGTTGTGCATTGCGGCTAGTTCTTCGACGGTTTCCACAAACTCGAGCTTGTCGTAGTTCATGAGAAAGTCGACGGCGTTGCCATGCGCGCCACACCCAAAGCAGTGATAAAACTGTTTTTCACCGTTTACGGTGAAAGAGGGGGTTTTTTCGTTATGGAACGGACAGCACGCGTGATAATTTTTGCCCTGCTTTTTCAGCTTTACCCGCGCGTCGATGAGATCGACGATGTCGGTTCTTGCCAGCAGGTCATTAATAAAAACGCGAGGAATTCGTCCAGCCATAAGCCCCTGTTTTTTGATGACTCATATACACAAAATCATTCAGGATGCATCAAGGCGGCAAGGAAGCGAATCCTCAGGAGCGTACAGCAAGTACGTGACTGGGGTGAGCGACTGCAGCCAACTCTGAGGCAGCTTGAATGATGACGTGTATAAACGAAAATAAGCCGCGCATTCCTTCCGGAAGCACGGCCTTACAACTACAACTCAGTCTGAATTGAGAGCCTTAGCTCTCAATGGATTAGTACAGACGAGTACGGCGTGCGTTTTCGCGAGCCAGTTTCTTCGCGTGACGTTTCACAGCAGAAGCTTTAGCGCGCTTACGTTCGGTAGTCGGTTTTTCATAGAACTCACGACGACGAACTTCCGCCAGAACACCTGCTTTTTCGCATGAACGCTTGAAGCGACGCAGTGCTACGTCGAACGGCTCGTTTTCACGTACTTTAATTACCGGCATGTAACTCTCACCTTTAATAAATTCGGTTTGCCGCTGGCATCAACGCCAGCTTATTTCAAAATGGTGCGGAATTTTACTGCAATTGCTGCTGCTTTGTAAAGCACCCACGCGATTTTGAAAGGGACTTTTATAAGGACAAGGAGTATACACGAGGCATGCGCCTGGGGCGAACAAAGTTTTACATCAACCCGCATTGGTCCTACACTGCGCGGTAATAGAGCGAGGTAAAACAAGTCATGCGTGTACTGGGTATTGAAACATCCTGCGATGAAACCGGCATCGCCATTTACGACGATGAAAAAGGTCTTTTAGCCAACCAATTGTATAGTCAGGTGAAATTACACGCTGACTACGGCGGCGTAGTGCCAGAACTGGCCTCGCGCGATCACGTACGTAAAACCGTACCGTTGATTCAGGCCGCGCTGAAAGAAGCGGGACTCACGGCGAAAGAGATCGATGCGGTGGCGTACACCGCAGGTCCGGGTCTGGTTGGCGCGCTGCTGGTCGGTGCAACCGTAGGACGTTCACTGGCGTTCGCCTGGGACGTGCCGGCAATTCCTGTGCACCATATGGAAGGGCATCTGCTGGCGCCGATGCTGGAAGAGAATCCTCCTGCTTTTCCGTTCGTCGCGCTGCTGGTTTCCGGCGGGCACACGCAATTGATCAGCGTCACCGGTATCGGTCAGTATGAATTACTGGGCGAATCGATTGATGATGCGGCAGGTGAAGCGTTCGACAAAACCGCCAAGCTGCTGGGGCTGGATTATCCTGGCGGCCCAATGCTGTCTAAGCTGGCGTCACAGGGTGTGGAAAAACGCTTTGTCTTCCCGCGTCCGATGACCGACCGTCCGGGACTGGATTTCAGCTTCTCCGGCCTGAAAACCTTCGCCGCGAATACGATTCGTAATAACGAAAATGACGATCAAACGCGTGCAGATATTGCCCGAGCGTTTGAAGATGCGGTGGTTGATACGCTGATGATCAAGTGCAAACGCGCGCTGGATCACACCGGTTTTAAACGTCTGGTGATGGCGGGGGGCGTGAGCGCTAACCGCACGCTGCGCGCGAAGCTTGCCGAAATGATGCAAAAACGCCGCGGCGAAGTGTTCTATGCACGCCCGGAATTTTGTACCGACAACGGGGCGATGATCGCCTATGCGGGTATGGTGCGTTTTAAAGCGGGCGCAACGGCGGATCTTGGCGTGACCGTACGTCCACGCTGGCCGCTGGCGGAATTACCGGCGGCGTGAGTTTTTTGCCCGGTGGTGGCTTTACTTACCGGGCCAACAAAACCGTAGGCCGGGTCAGGCGAAGCCGCCTCCCGGCGATAAACCACGCTACACCCGCAACATTCCTTTCTCTTCCAGAAACGCAATAATCGTCGCCAGACCGTCGCCCGCTTTCAGGTTAGTAAACGTCCACGGACGCTCGCCGCGCATGCGCAGGGTATCGCGTTCCATCACCTCCAGCGAAGCGCCCACGTAAGGGGCCAGATCGGTTTTGTTGATCACCAGAAAATCGGATTTGGTGATCCCTGGCCCGCCTTTACGCGGGATCTTCTCGCCTTCGGCAACGTCGATCACATAGATCGTCAGATCCGCTAATTCAGGGCTAAAGGTGGCGCTCAGGTTATCGCCGCCGCTTTCCACAAAAATCAGATCCAGGTTGCCGAATTTCTCGCTCAGCGCTTCTACAGCGGCCAGATTCATCGACGCATCTTCGCGGATGGCGGTATGCGGACAACCGCCAGTTTCCACACCAACGATTCTGTCCGGTTCCAGTGCGCCAGCCTCGGTGAGAATGCGCTGATCTTCTTTGGTGTAGATATCGTTAGTCACGACCGCCAGTTGATAGCTGCTGCGCATGGCTTTGCATAACGCTTCCAGCAGCGCCGTTTTGCCGGAGCCAACCGGGCCGCCAACGCCCACGCGCAGGGGATGCTTGTAATCACTCATTTTTTCTCCTCAGGAACGGAATAAGCGGGAATATTGGGTTTCATGCCGGGCAGACGCGATGGCGGCTAACGGCGTTGCGGATCCGAGGCTGGCGTCAGGACACGCCAGCGCTTGTGCCAGACCTTGCGCATAACGATCGCCAAGCGAAATAATCAATCGCTGAGCCGCCTGCTGGCCAAAGGGAACCAGTTTGACGCCTGCCATCACGGCGCTCTCAATCCAGCTGTAGCCGAGGCTTAACGCCAGATTCGTCAGGGGGATTTTCCAGCGTACGCCCAGCCAGGCCATACCGCACAGCTGGCTATCGGCAAAGAGCGTGCGCCAATCCTGGGAACAGTCTGGTTCCCAGTCGGTGACCAGCCGCGTAAAGGCGAGGCCCCGGCTGCGTTCTTCATCCCGCAGTTCGCGGGTTTCCCGGCAGGCCAGCAGGTAAGCGGTCCAGCGGCGCGCGGCGGCGAGATCGTCCTGCTCACAGGCGCGATACAATCTCGCCAGCAACGGTAGGTCAACGGTAAAAAAGTTGTGCTCCATCTGCTGGATTTGCCAGCCAGAGAAGTCATCGACGCTTTTCACCCAGCCGATTTCTACCGCCCACTCCAGCCCCTGAGACCAGGTAAACGATCCTACCGGGAGACTGCTGCTGGCGAGCTGCATCAGGCGCAGCTGTTGGGTGCTATGCATCAGTGTGCATGGCCGTGATGATGCCCGTGTGACTCGCTCGCATAGGCACCCGCTTCCGGCTCAAACGGCAACTGGGCAAACGCCACCTCGAGGTTGAACTGGCGCAGCATATCGTCCAGCACATGATCGTGGTGGTAGCGCAGCTCATCGGGCAGGATCTGCAACGGTACGTGGCGATTACCAAGGTGGTAACAGGCTTTGGCGAGCAGGAAAGGGTCGGCGCAGCGCACGACGGAAACCGACTCCGGCGCGGCGATCACTTCGATCACCTCGCGGCCATCGTCGGTAGTCAGCAGATCGCCGCCGCGTAACAGTAAACCGCGCGGTAGCATTAAGCCGGCTTCGCGGCCATCGCTCAGCGCCACTCTGGCGCGGCTTTTTACTCGAACATCAATGGGTAGCGTGACGCTTGCGGTGACGCGGTGGGCGTGGTCAAGGCGTTGGGTCAGGTAGATCATCCTCACTCCTTAAAACAGGAAATAGCGTTGCGCCATCGGCAAAACATCTGCCGGGTCGCTGGTAATCAGTTCACCATCAATGCGTACCTCGTAGGTCTGAGCATCGACGGTGATATTGGGCTGTAGACCGTTGTGGATCATGTCAGCCTTTTTTACCGTCCGGCAGCCTTTGACGACGGCGATAGCGCTTTGCAAATTAAGTTGCTGCGGGACGTTTTGCGCGTCGGCAGCCTGTGAAATAAAGGTCAGACGGGTGTGATGCCGCGCTGCGCCAAGCGCGCCGAACATCATGCGGTAATGCACCGGTTGCGGGGTGGGGATTGAGGCGTTGATGTCGCCCATCGGCGCGCAGGCGATCATCCCGCCCTTCACGATGGTCGCCGGTTTTACGCCAAAAAAGGCCGGCGACCACAGCACTAGATCGGCCAGTTTGCCTGGCTCAACGGAGCCGACTTCGTGGGCGATACCGTGGGTCAATGCCGGATTGATGGTGTACTTGGCGATGTAGCGTTTAACGCGCAGGTTGTCGTTGTCGCCCGTTTCTTCCGCCAGCGAGCCACGCTGAACCTTCATGCGGTGCGCCACCTGCCAGGTGCGCAGGATCACTTCGCCCACGCGCCCCATTGCCTGTGAATCGGACGAGGTCAGGGAAAACGCGCCAATGTCATGCAGCACATCCTCGGCAGCGATCGTTTCCCGGCGAATGCGCGATTCGGCGAAGGCCACGTCTTCAGCGATATCCGGATCGAGATGGTGGCAGACCATCAGCATGTCGAGATGTTCATCGATGGTGTTGACGGTATAAGGCAGCGTCGGGTTGGTGGAGGAGGGCAAAATATTCGGATGTGCGCAGGCGGTGATGATATCCGGCGCATGGCCGCCGCCTGCGCCTTCGGTATGGAAGGTATGAATGGTGCGATCGCCGATCGCCGCCAGCGTATCCTCAACAAAACCGGACTCATTGAGCGTGTCGCTGTGCAGCGCCACCTGGATGTCCATCTCGTCGGCCACGGTCAGCGCACAGTCGATTGCGGCAGGCGTGGCGCCCCAGTCTTCGTGGATCTTCAGGCCAATGGCGCCAGCTGTGATTTGCTCGCGCAGGGCGTCAGGGTTTGAGCCATTGCCTTTGCCCAGCAAACCGATGTTAACCGGCAATGTGTCTGCCGCCTGCAGCATGCGCGCGATGTACCACGGGCCTGGCGTGCAGGTGGTGGCGTTAGTGCCTGCGGCCGGACCCGTACCACCGCCGATCATCGTCGTCACGCCGGAAACCAGCGCCTCCTGCGCCTGCTGTGGGCAGATCCAGTGAATATGTGTATCCACGCCGCCTGCGGTGACGATCTTGCCTTCTCCGGCGATGACTTCTGTTCCTACGCCTATCGGGATCGTGACATTGGGCTGAATATCGGGATTACCCGCTTTGCCGATGGCGAAGAGCCTGCCGTCTTTGATGCCGATATCCGCTTTGACGATCCCCCAGTGATCAACGATCAGCGCGTTGGTTATCACCAGATCCACACACGCCTGGGCGCGCATTTGTCCCTGGCCCATACCGTCGCGGATCACTTTTCCGCCGCCGAATTTGACCTCTTCGCCGTAGGTGGTGAAGTCTTTTTCCACCTCGATCCACAGATCAGTATCCGCCAGACGCACTTTATCGCCGGTGGTTGGGCCAAACATGTCGGCGTACGCCTGGCGGGAAATGTTACTCATTATCTGTCTCCAGCGCGCCCATCACTTCACTGCGAAAACCCACCATCCTTTGTGCGCCAGCGACACGCACCAGTTCGACTTCGCGCTTTTGCCCCGGTTCAAAACGTACCGCTGTACCTGCGGCAATGTTCAGACGGAAGCCCCGCGTGGCCGCCCTGTCAAAGCGCAGCGCCGGGTTCACCTCGTAAAAGTGATAGTGCGATCCCACCTGGATGGGTCTGTCACCGTGATTTTCCACCACGATCGTGCAGGTTTCGCGCCCCTGATTGATCGCAATGTTGCCTGCTGAGATCTGATACTCACCTGGGATCATTGCCGCTCCTTAGACGATCGGGTTGTGGACGGTGACCAGCTTTGAACCGTCCGGGAATGTGGCTTCAACCTGAATATCCGGGATCATCTCTGGTACGCCTTCCATCACCTGATCGCGGCGCAGCACGTGACGCCCGTTTTCCATCAGCGCGGCCACGGTTTGCCCGTCGCGCGCCCCTTCTATAATGAAAGCGCTAATCAGCGCCACTGATTCCGGGTAATTCAGCTTCAGCCCGCGGGCCAGGCGACGTTCTGCCACCAGCGCGGCGGTAAACAGCAACAGCTTGTCTTTTTCTCTGGGGGTCAGTTCCATAATGGGCCTCTTAGGTTTGCCAGATTCGCGGTAGCATGGGCGCTTTGTGTGTCAGCAGCGGGCGCAGAAATTGCCAGATATTGCGCATAACGCGCTGAACAATTAGGTTGTCGTTCGCCAGAAATCGAATTGTCAGCAGCGAGTCGTTAAGCGTTGCCCCGGCATAATCCCCCAGTGGCGTAAGCCGCTCGCGCGTCCCCTCCAGCATGTGTTCGCTGGCCGGGTAACACAGCAACGTACCGACCCAGGGATGATGTGCGATCCCATGCAGATCCCCTGCCTGCACCTGCAAACGCTCTATCAGCAGCGGTTGCCCATCCCGCCACACTTCCAGACGGTTTTGTAGCGTGCCGTGGCTGAACGTTTCCTGCATGACAGGGCGTCCGAGACACAGCAGATCCCAGGCCAGCAAATGGCTTGCGGACGTCAGATGAAATACGGATTGGACGGTGGCATTAGCGCCGGGAAAGAAGATCGTATCCTGCGGCAGCCACTCCAGTGTGGCGTGTGGGGCGAGCGTGAAATGCTGGCGTAGCAACGCCTGCGGCCCACGGCTGCGATAAAATTTTCCCGCGCCGGGCTGAGTGATTAACGCATGGCTGTTTTCATCAAGTGATACGGAAATATGTAGCTCATCCCCGCTGACGATCCCGCCAGGTGGATGAAGCAAATAGAGGTGACATACCTCTTCTTCGGGATAAAACGGACGTTGAACCGTCAAAGGTCCATAGTGACGCGCCGAGGCGAGCACCGTTTTGTGTCCGGTGCGGGTAAAGTGCAGATCCAGTTCGGCCTGCCAGCCTCGTGTGAGTGTCTCGTGCGCCAGCGTGTCCAGAGCGTTTCCCTTATCAGCATGAGGGTGTTTGCGTACAAAAAAGTATGCCTCAGCGCATCGGGAAATCGATCATATGAGAAGCTTATGGATAAAGGGGCGACAAGAGGTCGCCCCAATGGGGTTTTACAGTAAAACGAGGGGCATCCAGACCAGACCGGTGATCACCAGCAGCACGAGGAAAATCAGGCCAAAAATAGCGCCCAGCCGCCAGTAATCGACCGTTGGCAAATAGCCGCTGCCGTAGTAGATAGGGCTTGGGCCGGTGGCGTAGGGAGTCAGAATACTGCCCAGGCCAATAGCGGCGCCGACCATCAGGCAGAAGACCGGCAACGGGATTTCCGGCATCGCCAGCGCGGCGGCGATCATCATCGGTGCGAGGGCGGAGGTATACGCTGTGGCGCTGGCAAAGAAGTAGCGCAGCAGATAGAAGACCACGATGAGCGCCACCATCACCATGATCGGTGAATAGCCGCTCAGCCCGTTTGCCAGCAGCTTGCCGAACCAGGTAATAAAACCGGTGTTATTCAGCCCGGTCGCCAGGGTTATTAACGAGGCCAGCCAGAAAAAGACGTTCCATGCGGCTTTATTACTGACGATGTCATCCCAACTAATGATGCGCAGCACCAACATCAATGCCACCACGCTGTAACCGACCATCGCGGCGTCAATATAATCGCCACCGAAGATCCACAACACCAGCGCGCCGACCATCAGCCCCAGCATCTTTTTCTCACGTGCGCAGAGCGGTCCCATCGCTTTTAACTCTGTATCCGCCCAGCGAGGCACCTGATCGCCGGATTTCAGCACTGGCGGGTACAACACATACGCCAGCCAGGGCACGATCAGCACCAGTAAAATGCTCAGCGGCAGCATACCCAAGAACCAGTCGCCCCAACTGAGCGCCGTATGAGATGCGCCTTTCATCAGGCCGATCAGCAGCAGGTTCGGCGCCATCGCCGTTAAGAAAATCGCGCTGGTGACGCAGTCGGCGACAATGCCCATCCACATGATGTAGGAGCCAATAGAACGTGAACTGGCGTCATTGGGCTGGGAGTTATACAGCGGCGGCAGGTTGCGGATAATCGGGTAGATTATTCCGGCCCCGCGCGCGGAGTTGGAAGGCGTAACGGGGGCGAGGATCAGCTCGGAGAACATCACCGCGTAGCCGAGGAATAACGTCCGGTGCCCCATCTTTTTTACTAACATTAGCGCGATACGCCGACCGAGGCCGGTTTTCTCATAGCCGGTACCAAACATAAAGGCCGCGAAAATCAGCCAGATAACCGAGTTAGAAAAGCCAGACACGGCCCACGACAGCGATTTGGCGGTAAATTTAAAACCGTCCTGCGCGAGTTGTTCCGGGCTGAACAGGATCCACGGTGAAAGTACGGCGATGATCGAAATACCAATCATCGCCACTACCGCGCCGGGTACAGGTTCCAGAATGAGCCCCACAATCACACCGGTAAAGACGGCAAAATAGAGCCAGGTGTGGCTCTCAAGACCGGTGGGAACGGGTAAAACAGCAATAATGGCGATGACCACCAGCGGAGCCAGGTATCGCCACCAACCAGCTAAAGGTGCCATTGTGATATCCCTGCGAATGGGGAGAGGCTCTGCGCCTCTCCGGAAGGATTATTTGATGTAATGCACGTGCTCGCAGATCTCTTCCACGATGGGATCGCGGCGTTCAGCGAACAGCTTTTTGTTTTCGGCGATCAGGTTGTTGCCGTGGGTGTCGATGGACACAATCAACGGGCCGAACTCTTTGACCCGACACACCCACAGGGATTCCGGCATGCCCAGCTCCGTCCAGTGCACTTCTTCAATCTCTTCAACCTGAGTAGCCGCCAGTACGGCGCAACCTGCCGGGAAGATTACGTGCAGCGCTTTGAACTGCTTGCAGCCTTCTTCTGTCAACGGTCCCATACCACCTTTACCGACCACCAGTTTGACGCCGGTCTGCTCGATGAACTCTTTCTCAAAGGCTTCCATACGCATACTGGTGGTTGGGCCGACGGAGACCATTTCCCATTTATCACCGTGCTTACGCACGATTGGGCCTGCGTGGAAAATAGCCTTGCCATTCAGGTCATAAGGAATTGGGCGCTTCAGTTCGATCAGGCGACGGTGGCACACGTCGCGGCAGGTCACCAGCGTACCGCTCAGGTAAATGACATCGCCAACACGAATATCTTCCAGATCTTCGGCTTTAATCGGGGTTGTGAGGATCTTTTTCATAACGCGCTCCGGGTGTGAGACAGATTTTCGAAGGAGAGATCAGCATGAACCAACAGCGTGCCGCGACGGTGCGCCCAGCAGCCGGTGGAAACAGCAACGCCGATAGTCGACGGGTGGCGCGCGGCGGATTCGATATGCACGCCCATCACGGAGCTATTGCCGGTCAACCCTTGCGGACCAATACCGAGGCGGTTAAGTCCTTCTTCAAGACGCAGTTCCAGTTCGGCCGCTTTGGGGTTGGGATGACGTGAGCCGATAGGACGCAGCACCGCTTTACGGGAGAGTACTGCGGCAGTTTCTACTGAGGTAGCAATGCCTACGCCCACCAGCACCGGCGGGCAGGCGTTAACGGCCAATGTGGAGATATTTTCGAAGACAAATTTCACTACGCCTTCGTAACCTTCTGAAGGCATTAACACTTTCGAGCGTCCAGGCAGGGTACAGCCGCCGCCAGCCATGTAGACTTCGATTTCCGCGTCATCATTATCAGGAATGATGTCCCAGGTGACCCACGGCACACCGGTGCCGGTATTTTTGCCGGTATTCACTTCGTCAAAAATTTCTACCGCGTTATGGCGCAGTGGCGCTTTGACCGTGGCGTCTTCAACGGCCTGTTTCAGGATGCTTTGCAGTTCACCCAACAGCGGAAAACGGGAACCGACCTTTACAAAGAACATAATCTCACCGGTGTCCTGACAGGCCGGACGGTTCAGTTCGATCGCCTTCTGCATGTTGTCAAACATGGTGTGGTAGATGATTTTACCCATCGGCGAGTCTTCGCCTTCACGCAGCTGTTTTAACTTATCCACTACGTCGTCGGGCATACGGGTAGAAATCATGGCGGTAAAATTCGCGACAATGTTTGTCAGCGTATTTATCGCATTTTGGTTATTTTGATTGCTCATCTTGTAAACTCCAGTTCTTTTATTTTCTGGAAATAAATTCTCCGCCACAAACTACCACTAAAAATAGGGGTTTATATTATTTGCCACTGTGAATATCCAATTAACAGTTCGTGAATGATGTCCAAATAAGGCAATAAAAATTGCGCAAAGGCAGGGTTTAATACGCGTGAGAGAATTACACTGCGGTTAACAACATTACGGATATACCGACCATGCTGAACACGTATCCCCTGGCGAAAGACCTGCAGGTGCTGGTTGAAATTGTTCATAGCGGCAGCTTTAGCGCCGCTGCCGCCACGCTGGGACAGACGCCAGCGTTTGTGACAAAACGTATTCAAATCCTCGAATCCACGCTGGGGACGACGTTGCTTAACCGCTCTGCGCGCGGTGTGGCGTTAACTGAGAGTGGTCAACGTTGCTATGAACATGCACAGGCGATCCTCGCGGGCTACCAGCATCTGGTTGATGACGTCACGCAAATCAAAACGCGCCCGGCGGGGATGATTCGTATCGGCTGTAGCTTTGGTTTTGGGCGCAGCTATATTGCGCCGGCCATTACCGAACTGATGCATAGCTACCCTGAATTACAGGTGCATTTTGAGCTTTATGATCGGCAAATTGATTTGGCGCAGGATAATATCGATTTGGATATTCGTATTAATGATGAAATTCCTGATTATTATATTGCGCATTTGTTAACGAAAAACAAAAGAATATTGTGTGCGGCCCCGACCTATTTACAAAAATATGGCGAGCCGATGACGCTACAGGAATTAAGTCGGCATGATTGCCTGGTCACCAAAGAACGCGATATGACCCACGGAGTGTGGGAGCTGGATAACGGCCAGGAGAAAAAATCGGTGAAGGTCGCCGGGCACCTTTCATCGAACAGCGGTGAGATTGTGTTGCAGTGGGCGCTGCAGGGAAAAGGGATCATGTTGCGTTCCGAATGGGACGTACAACCGTTTTTGGCAAGCGGTGAACTGGTGCGTGTACTTCCGGACTATGCACAAAGCGCCAATATCTGGGCGGTTTATCAGGAGCCGCTGTATCGCAGCGTGAAGCTTCGCGTCTGTGTGGAGTTTCTGGCGACGTGGTGTCAGCACCGATTGGGTAAGCCAATTGAAGGGTATCACGTCCCTCAGGCCGGATAAGACGCTTTAGCGCCGCCATCCGGTAGTATCGTCACTCAGGATCTTTTTCGCGTTTTTTCTTCAGTTTGGTCCAGATTTTCGGCTCCTGACGGCGCCACAGACGCTGAATGTTGTCATGGTGACGTAGCAGAATTAAGCACGACAACATGGAAACCGGGAAGGTGAACTGGGGATTGAACCACCAGACATAAAAGGGAGCAATCAGCGCGCTGACGATAGCGCCCAATGACGAATAGCCGCTGAGTAAGACAGTCAGCAGCCAGGTTCCCGCCATTACGCCCGTTAAGTCCCAACCAATTGGCGCAATTGCGCCAAAGGCGGTGGCAACGCCTTTCCCACCTTTAAAGCCGAAGAATACCGGCCAGATGTGTCCCAGACAGGCGGCGATCGCTATCAATCCCAGCCAGAAGGGGCTGACGCCTAGCGCATAGGCACCCCAGACGGGCAACATGCCTTTCAGTACGTCGAAAATCAGTACGGCGACGGCGGCTCCCTTGCCACCTATGCGTAGCACGTTTGTCGCGCCCGGATTCCCAGAGCCGCTGTCACGCGGGTCCGGCAATCCAGCGAGGCGGCATACCAGAATGGCACTGGAAATAGAGCCGCAGAGGTACGCGAAGATAATCATTCCAGGCGCGATTGCACTCATAAGCTGTTCCGTTTTGAAAATGTCGTGTAAAACGCTACTTCTGTGGATAATACGCATATTTCGCCGGAAGTGGTATCCGGGTTAGCCAAAAAGCAGGCGGGTCGTGATGGATATTGTATTTATAGAGCAACTTTCAGTAATCACCACCATCGGTGTTTACGACTGGGAACAGACAATCGAGCAAAAGTTGGTGTTCGATATCGAAATGGCATGGGATAACCGTAAATCGGCTAAAAGCGATGATGTCGCTGATTGCCTGAGCTATGCTGATATTGCTCAAACGGTTGTTAATCATGTGGAAGGCGGGCGTTTTGCACTGGTAGAGCGCGTAGCGGAAGAGGTGGCTGACCTCCTGCTTAGTCGCTTTAATTCCCCATGGGTGCGTATCAAACTCAGTAAACCTGGCGCGGTGGCGCGTGCGGCAAACGTCGGGGTTATCATTGAGCGTGGCAGTAATCTGAAAGAAAATAATTAATTTAATAATTTCTAAAACAAACGGGTATAAAAGGGTCCTTTCGTCGGCTCTTTTTTGCCGTGGTTTCTCTATCTAGGGGTTTATTAATGAGTGATATGCACTCGCTGCTGGTGGCGGCAATTTTGGGTGTGGTCGAAGGATTGACGGAATTTTTACCCGTTTCCAGTACCGGCCATATGATTATTGTTGGCCACCTGCTGGGTTTTGAGGGCGATACCGCAAAAACATTTGAAGTGGTGATCCAACTTGGTTCTATTCTGGCCGTCGTAGTGATGTTCTGGCGACGTCTGTTTGGCCTGATTGGCATTCACTTTGGCAAGGTCCAACACGAAGGGACTGGCAAAGGTCGGTTGACGCTGGGACATATCCTGCTCGGGATGATCCCGGCCGTTGTCCTCGGTCTGGTTTTCCACGATACAATCAAATCACTGTTTAACCCGATCAACGTGATGTATGCGCTGGTGGTAGGGGGCGTGCTGCTGATAGCCGCAGAATGCCTGAAGCCGAAAGAGCCGCGCGCGCCGGGGCTGGATGATATGACTTATCGTCAGGCGTTTATGATTGGCTGTTTCCAGTGTCTGGCGCTGTGGCCGGGTTTTTCCCGCTCTGGGGCGACGATTTCTGGCGGTATGCTGATGGGGGTCAGCCGTTACGCGGCATCTGAGTTTTCTTTCCTGCTGGCGGTACCGATGATGATGGGCGCAACGGCCCTGGATCTCTACAAAAGCTGGTCGTTCCTCAGCGCGTCAGATATTCCGATGTTTGCAGTCGGTTTCGTGACGGCGTTTATCGTGGCGCTGGTAGCGATCAAAACCTTCCTGCAACTGATTAAACGCATCTCGTTTATTCCGTTTGCGATTTACCGCTTTATTGTGGCGGCCGCCGTCTATGTGGTTTTTTTCTGATCGCTATTAAATGCCGGATGGCGCTACGCTTATCCGGCCTACGGGCGCGATATGTAGGCCGGATACGGCATTTATGCCGTCATCAGGTAACGTCAGTTTACTGGGCTGGTTTCGGACAACGCTGCTCTTTCCAACTGGCCACCGCCGCAATTCGCCGTTTCGTCAGCTCCTCCCGAATTTCCTGACCTTTAAATCCGGCCTCAACGACGTCTTTCGTTGGCACCGCCTGCGCAACCAGCCAGGCTTCACGCAGTAGTCTCCCTTGTGGATAATCCGCCGCTTCAAAGCCGGTACGCCCACGCACGTCGGCCTCGCTGGTCAGGGCGATTTGCTCTACACGCTGCGGTTTACGCCAGGCATCGATGGAATCAAACAGCTTCACGATGGTTTTTGGCTGCAGGATGGGGAAGGTATGAATGAGATCGTGGAACTCGGCCACCAGTTTGGCTAAATCACGGATGTCATTTGGCACGCGCAGGCGCTGACACAGTTGCTCGACCAGCTTGACGCCCGCCGGACCGTGACCGTGATGGCGTGGCCACAGCGCTTTGGGCGTTAATGCTTTGCCAAGATCGTGGCACAGCGTGGCAAAGCGCACGTCGACCTCGGGGCTTAACATGGCAGCCATCGACAGCGTCATCAGGGTATGAATACCGGTATCGATTTCCGGGTGCCACTGCGCGGGCGCTGGAACGCCAAACAGGGCATCAACTTCCGGGAACAGGACGCGCAATGCGCCGCAGTCGCGCAGAACCTGAAAGAATACCTGTGGATTACGGGTGGTTAAGGCGTTTTCCGTTTCTTTCCACACCCGCTCTGACGTCAGATGCTCCAGTTCATCGGCAGCGGTCATGTTGCGCATCAATGTCATGGTTTCGTCAGCGATACGAAAACCGAGGTGTGCATAGCGGGCGGCAAAGCGCGCTACGCGCAGCACGCGTAGCGGATCTTCGCTAAAGGCGGGAGAAACATGGCGCAGCAGGCGGTTTTCCAGATCGCTGCGTCCGTTATAGGGGTCGATAATTTCCCCGTCGTCATCGCGGGCCATCGCGTTGATAGTCAGGTCGCGACGCTGAAGATCGTCCTCCAGCGTGACATCCGCTGCGGCGTAGCAGGTGAACCCGGTATAACCCGAACCGGATTTACGTTCGGTACGCGCCAACGCATACTCTTCCCGGGTTTGCGGATGGAGAAACACGGGAAAATCGCGGCCTACCTGCTGGTAGCCCGCGTCAAGCATCTCTTGCGGCGTGGCGCCGACAACAACCCAATCTTTATCTTTAACCGGTAGCCCTATTAACGCGTCCCGAACAGCACCACCGACCAGATAAATCTTCACGCCACTTTCCTTCTGAAAAAAATCATCCCTTAATCATATGTCAGTGTGGCGGAGAAGGCGATTCAGTTCATCCAGCGATCTTTGCGTTTACGGCTTGGGATCATGTGTGGCAGAACCAGGCCGAGCAGCAGACCAAGACCCAGCACGCCGCCGCCATACATAAACCACTGCATAATGATGGTGCGCTGTTTGTCATCAAGCTGCAGGTTGGCTGCGCTGACCTTCTTTTGCGCCACGATAAGTTCGTTTTTCAGCTTCTGATTTTCTTGTTTCAGGCCTTCGATCACACTGTCGCTTTGCGCCACTTTTTGCTGCATATCGGCGGTGCGCTGATTCCACGTGGTATCGATATTATTGAGCTTATCTGTCAGCGTCTTAACCTGGTTTTCCAGATCGGGAACGCGGGTGCGCAGGCTCGGCGTACTGTTCAGCTCTTTCAGCGGGATCCAGGCGGTACGTCCGGTGCTGTCTTTCACCTGGGCGTAGTTGGTGTTGGCGTCAGTCTGTAAAAGCGTGACTTCCTCGCCGGCGTTAACCGTACCCACGAGGCGATAATTATCTCCCGGACCGCTGCGGACCCAGGTGTTCAGTTCGTCAGAGACATAGCGCTTTTCTTCGGCATGTGAGACTGCAGTGGCGCTAAGTGCGAGTAAAGTTAATCCAATCAGGCGTAATTTTGGCATCAGGCTGTCGTTATTGTCATAGAAAGTGGAACGATAGTAGTGGCATCAGTGTCTCTACGCAAAGCATTCGACATCAATCGGAATCATCTGTGTCCTTTTTGCCACCACCCGAAACTTTTACGCCCGTCAAATTGCTCGTTGCATGGCAATTTGGCGCAAAATACTATCTACTTGACCATTAAGAACGAACTTAGTTCGCAGTCAGTTTTCTCAACTGTGACATAACCCATAAGTACAAGACCATGGCCCAGGAAATCGAATTAAAATTTATCGTCAATAGTGATGCTGTAGATGCGCTACGTGAGCGTCTGAATACGCTGGGAGGAGAGCATCACGCGCCCAGCCAGTTGCTGAATATCTACTACGAAACGCCGGATGCCTGGTTGCGTGGTCACGATATGGGACTGCGTATTCGCGGTGAAAACGGTCATTATGAAATGACCATGAAAATTGCCGGACGGGTAACGGGCGGTCTGCATCAGCGACCAGAATATAACATTGCGCTGAGCACGCCTGAGCTGGATCTCGCCCTGTTTCCCGCTGAAGTCTGGCCTGATGGCAAGCTACCCACGGAACTCGCTTCTCAGGTGCAGCCGCTGTTTAGCACCGATTTTTACCGTGAGAAATGGTGCCTTGATGTCGACGGTAGCCGGATTGAGATAGCTCTCGATCTTGGGGAAGTGAAAGCGGGCGAGTTTGCTGAACCTATCTGTGAGCTTGAACTGGAACTGCTAAGCGGCGATACCCGTGCGGTACTGAAGCTGGCAAACCAGCTGGTTTCACAAACTGGTTTACGGCAGGGTAGCCTGAGCAAAGCGGCGCGCGGCTATCATTTAGCGCAGGGGAATGCGCCGCGTGAACTCAAACCGACGCGCATTTTACGGGTTCCCGCGAAGGCGAGCATCGAGCAAGGTCTGGAAGCGGCGCTGGAGCTGGCATTATCACAGTGGCAGTACCATGAAGAGCTGTGGGTACGTGGCGTCAAGGGGGCAAAAGCCGAGGTACTGGGGGCAATGGGCCTGGTGCGCCACATTCTGATGCTTTTTGGCGGTATTGTGCCACGAAAAGCGAGTGCTCACTTACGCGATTTGCTGACCCAGTCGGAAGCGATCATGGCGTCGGACGTTTCTGCCGTTTCGGCGGTTTACAGCACACAAACGGCGATGGCAAAACTGGCGCTGACCGAATGGTTGGTAACCAAAGGGTGGCAGCCGTTCCTTGATGCGAAGGCGCAGGGTAAAATTGCCGACTCCTTTAAGCGTTTCTCAGATATTCATCTCTCGCGCCATGCCGCTGAACTGAAAACCGCGTTTGCTCAGCCGCTGGGCGATCAGTATGCCGATCAGCTTCCACGCCTGACGCGCAACATTGATAGCATGCTGATGCTGGCGGGATATTATGACGAAAATGTCGCCTCGGAATGGATCGCCAACTGGCAGGGCCTGCGTCACGCCATTGCGGCCAACCAATATGTTGAAATTGAACACTTCCGCAATGAGGCAATCGCGCTGGAACCGTTCTGGCTGCACAGCGGAAAACGATAATCAGGACTGAGGCCGCCATCTGGCGCTATTCAAAGGATAACTCATAAATGAAGCAGCTCTCTTCACCGTTACAGCAGTACTGGCCGACCGTTGTTGAGCGGCTGCCAACAACAATATCTGAGTCCTCGCTTAGCGTGCAGGCGAAGTCAGTGCTTACATTCAGTGATTTTGTCCGCGACAGCCTTATTGCCCATCCTGAATGGCTGCTGGAGCTGGAAAGCGCAGCGCCTCAGGCGGACGAATGGCAACATTATGCCGCCTGGTTACAGCAGGCTTTGACCGAGGTCAGCGACGAAAACGCGCTGATGCGTGAGCTACGCCTGTTTCGCCGTCGTATTATGGTGCGTATCGCGTGGGCGCAGACGCTGTCGCTGGTGACGGAAGAGAGTATCTTGCAGCAGCTAAGCCATCTGGCTGAAACGCTGATCGTTGCCGCGCGTGACTGGTTATACGCCGCTTGTTGTCGCGAATGGGGAACGCCTTGTAATCCAGACGGTGTTGCGCAACCGCTGCTGATTTTAGGCATGGGGAAACTGGGCGGCGGCGAGCTGAATTTTTCCTCCGATATCGACCTGATTTTTGCCTGGCCGGAGCACGGCAGTACGCAGGGCGGGCGACGCGAGCTGGATAACGCGCAGTTCTTTACCCGTATGGGCCAGCGGCTCATCAAGGTCCTGGATCAGCCCACAATGGATGGCTTTGTTTATCGGGTGGACATGCGCCTACGCCCATTTGGCGACAGTGGTCCGCTGGTGCTGAGCTTCTCTGCGCTGGAGGATTATTACCAGGAACAAGGCCGCGACTGGGAACGTTATGCAATGGTCAAAGCCCGCATTATGGGCGATGCTGATGGCTCTTACGTCAATGAACTCCGCGCCATGCTGCGACCGTTTGTCTTCCGTCGTTATATCGATTTCAGCGTGATCCAGTCTCTGCGTAACATGAAAGGGATGATTGCCCGTGAAGTGCGCCGTCGCGGACTGAAGGACAACATTAAGCTGGGGGCGGGCGGTATTCGTGAAATCGAATTTATCGTGCAGGTATTCCAGCTTATTCGCGGCGGACGCGAGCCGTCGCTGCAATCCCGCTCACTGTTACCGACGTTGAGCGCCATCAACGCGTTAAACCTGCTGCCAGATACCGACGCGGAGCAATTGCGCGCAGCCTATCTCTATTTACGCCGTCTGGAAAACCTGCTGCAAAGCATCAATGATGAACAGACCCAGACGCTGCCGGGTGATGAACTGAATCGTGCGCGGCTGGCGTGGGGAATGAACGTTGATGACTGGCAGCAGTTGACCGATGTGCTGGCTGGCCATATGCACAATGTGCGTCGGGTATTTAACGAGTTGATTGGCGATGACGAAGCCGAAACACAGGAGGAGTCACTGTCAGAACAGTGGCGCGAATTGTGGCAGGACGCCTTACAGGAAGATGACAGCACGCCGGTGCTGACGCATCTGGCGGATGACGATCGGCGACGCGTCCTGTCGCTGATCGCGGATTTCCGTAAAGAGCTGGATAAACGCACCATTGGCCCGCGCGGACGCCAGGTGCTGGATCATCTAATGCCGCATCTGCTGAGCGATGTCTGTTCGCGTGACGACGCCTCAGTTCCGCTGTCGCGCATTACGCCGCTGCTGGTGGGCATTGTCACCCGTACAACCTATCTGGAGCTGCTGAGCGAATTTCCCGGCGCGCTCAAACACCTGATTTCACTGTGTGCCGCCTCGCCGATGGTCGCCAGCCAACTGGCGCGGTATCCGCTGTTGCTTGACGAGCTGTTGGATCCGAACACGCTGTATCAACCCACGGCGACAGATGCCTACCGTGATGAGCTGCGTCAGTATTTACTGCGCGTGCCGGAAGATGACGAAGAGCAACAGTTGGAAGCGCTGCGTCAGTTTAAGCAAACCCAGCTGTTACGTATTGCCGCGGCTGATATCGCCGGTACGTTGCCGGTGATGAAGGTGAGCGATCACTTAACCTGGCTGGCGGAAGCCATTATCGATGCGGTAGTCCAGCAGGCGTGGACGCAGATGGTCGCTCGCTACGGGCAACCCACCCATCTTGGCGATCGCGAGGGACGCGGTTTTGCCGTGGTCGGCTATGGCAAGCTGGGCGGCTGGGAGCTGGGTTATAGCTCGGATCTCGATCTGATCTTCCTGCACGATTGTCCGATGGATGTAATGACGGATGGCGAACGTGAGATTGACGGGCGACAGTTCTATCTGCGTCTTGCGCAGCGCATTATGCACCTTTTCAGCACCCGTACCTCCTCCGGTATTTTGTACGAAGTGGATGCGCGACTGCGTCCGTCCGGTGCGGCGGGGATGCTGGTAACATCAGCGGACGCTTTCGCCGATTACCAGCGCAATGAAGCCTGGACATGGGAGCATCAGGCGCTGGTGCGTGCGCGCGTAGTGTACGGTGACCCGCAGTTGACCTCTCAGTTTGACGCGGTGCGTCGCGCTATCATGACCCTCGTCCGTGACGGAAAAACCTTGCAAACCGAGGTGCGCGAAATGCGTGAGAAAATGCGTGCCCATTTGGGCAATAAGCATCGCGATCGTTTTGATATCAAAGCGGACGAAGGCGGCATCACCGATATTGAGTTCATTACGCAATACCTGGTGCTGCGCTATGCCCATGAAAAACCGAAGCTGACGCGTTGGTCGGATAACGTGCGCATTCTGGAATTACTGGCGCAAAACGACATTATGGATGAGCAGGAGGCGCTGGCGCTTACCCGTGCTTATACGACGCTGCGTGATGAACTTCACCATCTTGCCTTGCAGGAGCTTCCGGGCCATGTGGCGCCAGAGTGCTTTGAGGCTGAACGCACGCTGGTGCGCGACAGCTGGCAGAAGTGGCTGGTTGCCGAGTGAAGTGTGCTATTATCGCGCGCAAATTTTAAGACCCTCAGAGAATCTCTCAGGAGACAGGAATGAAAGTAACGCTGCCAGAGTTTGAACGTGCAGGAGTAATGGTTGTCGGTGATGTGATGCTGGATCGCTACTGGTACGGTCCTACCAGCCGTATTTCGCCTGAAGCGCCGGTTCCGGTGGTGAAAGTGGATACCATCGAAGAACGTCCCGGTGGCGCAGCAAACGTGGCGATGAACATTGCCTCCCTGGGAGCGAATTCGCGTCTGGTGGGCCTGACTGGTATTGATGACGCGGCGCGTGCGCTGAGCAAAACGCTGGCGGATGTGAACGTAAAATGTGATTTCGTCTCCGTACCGACCCATCCGACGATTACCAAACTGCGCGTGCTTTCCCGTAACCAGCAGCTGATTCGTCTGGATTTCGAAGAAGGTTTTGAAGGTGTGGATCCGCAGCCGTTGCACGAGCGTATTAATCAGGCGCTGGGTTCTATCGGCGCGCTGGTGCTCTCTGATTACGCCAAAGGCGCGCTGGCAAGCGTCCAGCAGATGATTGCGCTGGCGCGTAAGGCCGGAGTTCCGGTGCTTATCGATCCGAAAGGAACCGATTTTGAACGCTACCGTGGCGCCACGCTGCTGACGCCGAATCTGTCTGAGTTTGAAGCGGTTGTTGGTAAGTGCAAAAGCGAAGATGAGCTGGTGGAACGCGGCATGAAATTGATTGCTGATTTTGACCTTTCCTCTTTGCTGATCACGCGTTCCGAGCAGGGGATGACGCTGCTGCAACCGGGTAAAGCACCGCTGCATATGCCGACCCAGGCGCAGGAAGTGTATGACGTGACCGGCGCGGGCGATACGGTTATTGGCGTGCTTGCGGCGACGCTTGCGGCGGGTAACTCTCTGGAAGAAGCGTGCTACTTTGCTAACGCCGCAGCCGGTGTTGTCGTAGGTAAACTGGGGACTTCCACCGTTTCTCCCATTGAACTGGAAAACGCCGTGCGCGGTCGGGCAGATACTGGCTTTGGTGTGATGAGCGAAGCTGAGCTGAAACAGGCCGTAGCCAGCGCCCGCAAACGCGGTGAGAAAGTCGTGATGACCAACGGGGTGTTCGACATCCTGCATGCGGGTCACGTCTCCTATCTGGCAAACGCGCGCAAGCTGGGCGATCGCCTGATCGTAGCGGTAAACAGCGATGCTTCGACCAAACGTTTGAAAGGCGAAACGCGTCCGGTCAACCCGCTGGAACAGCGGATGATCGTACTGGGTGCGCTGGAGGCCGTCGACTGGGTGGTCTCTTTTGAAGAAGATACACCGCAACGTCTGATTGCGGGCATCCTGCCGGATCTGCTGGTAAAAGGCGGCGATTATAAGCCGGAAGATATTGCGGGCAGCAAAGAGGTGTGGGCGAACGGCGGTGAAGTACTGGTGCTGAACTTCGAAGACGGCTGCTCAACGACCAATATCATCAAAAAGATCCAGAAAGACAGCGATAAGTAACACTTGGAAAGTTTGCCGGATGGCGGATAAAACGCGTAAGCGCTGCCATCCGGCATTTCTGTTTCTTATTCTTCAGTCGTTTTCTCAACAGGCTGTGGGCTGTTTTTAAGCGGATCGGCCAGCGCCGACAGCGAGCCGCCGGACAAACCTATCTCATTTAATAGCGAATCAATCAGCGGCGCTTGTGTGCGATAAGAAAGGGCGGCTGATAATGCCTGCTCCGCCAGATTGCCACCGTTTACGTTACCTGCGGTCACTTCACCGCCCGCACCGCCGCGGTTCAGACCATCAACCTGAATGATCTTGATTCCATCGATAGACTTCATTGGCTCAACGGATTTCTCAATCACTGCTGGCAGGGACTGCAGCAGAGCCAGCTTAAATTTCAGGCTGGTCTGTTCGTCAGAAAGCACGTTAATCGCATCGTTCAGTGCGCGTTGTGCTTCGGCTTCCGCGAGACCTTTTTTCCGCGTGGCTTCGGCCAGTTCAACAATTGCGGCTGCCTGCAATTCTGCCGCTTCTTTCTCTGCTTTCGCGCGTACGGTCAGTTCAACGGCCTGTGTTTCAGCATCCTGCGCGGCGGCAATCAGCGCCACCTGTTTGGCACGATCGGCTTCTGCGGTCTGGCGAGTGGTTTCTACGTTCTGTTGAGCGCGAACCGCCTCGGCCAGCGCATCGTTAGCACGCGCTTCTGCCTGGGACTGCTGTTCGGACTTGGCGGCGATGGCGATGGACTTGGTCTGGTTAGCAATCTCTGTTGCCTGCTGCTGTTCGATCTCTTTAATGCGAACTTCGCGCTCCGCTTCCACTTTTCTTGAACGAACGGCTTGCTCGCGTTCGATTTCCGTTTCCTGAATCTGACGTTCGGCAAGAATACGCGTCTGTTCAGCTTCACGATGACGTTCGGCTTCGAAGGCGGCAATTTTTGCATTTTGCTCAGCCGTGCGGGTTTTCACCTGCTGTTCCTGCTCGAGCGTCATGAACGCTTCCTGCTGCTCGATTTCCAGCTTGCGTGACAGCGCATCGCGGTTTTTCTCACGGACGGCAACTTCTACGTCCTGCTCGACTTCGTTACGTTCGCGACGACGACGTTCCGTTTCCTGGGTCAGCTTGGTCAGACCCTCGGCATCAAAGGCGTTGTTGGGGTTGAAATGGATTTTTTCGGTCTGGTTAAAGTTGGTTAACGAAACGCTTTCCAGTTCCAGCCCGTTCTTGGACAGGTCTTCCGCCACGGTGTTTTGTACACCCTGAACGAAGTTCTCTCGCGTATCCTGAAGTTCATGCATGGTCATTTGTGATGCTGTGGCACGTAGCGCATCGACAAACTTATCTTCTATTAGCACACGTAAATCTTCTGGCGACAACGTACGCTGACCCAACGTCTGTGCGGCGGTAGCAATCCCCTCCACAGACGGTTTTACACGCACGAAAAAGGCGACGACGACATCCACGCGCATACGGTCTTTGGTGATGAGACTGTCGACAGTTGAACGGCTCACCTCAAGTTTGAGGGTGTTCATATTGATTGGAATAATTTCGTGGAAAATCGGCATGACAATTGCGCCGCCGCTCATCACCACTTTTTGCCCGCCAAGGCCGGTACGCACAAACGCCTGTTCGGCAGACGCGCGGCGGTACAGGCGGGCAAAGATAATCCCGATAATTACTAAGACGACCACCGCAACAATAGCGGTAAACATCCATGAAGGTAACATGCCAAAAACATCATCCATCTATAAGGTCCCTCTGTATAAAATTATAAAACAGTCGGCCAGGGGTTTAGCTCGGCCAGGTAACGCGTTGCAGAGAGTCGGCAAATAATCAGCACCTTGTCTCCTTTTTTGAATTCTTTGCCCGCTTCAGGCTCCAGCAGCACATAGTGGGTCTGCCCAAACTTGTCGGTAAATTTGCCTTCGCATGGGGTACCGGCAATCGCAGAATGTCCGGTAATAATCGCCATGCTGCCGATAAACTCATCCTCGGCGAGGGCGGTGGTTTCATCTCGTGGTAGCCATGGAGCAATAATTTTTCCGCTGTAATGCACAGCGAAGACGGCGAGAATAAAACTTACCGGGACAAGTAGTAGATTACTCAGCGGTGCTTGCCACAACGTGACCCAGCCATGCTGGATGAGGATACCGAAAAGTCCAAAGAAGCCAGCGAGTAAGCACAGCACGATCAGCGCTGGAATCCGTCCGATATTGAGATAGTGCAATGCCTGTCCTATATTGCCGGAGGCCAGGGCATCGTAATGTTCGAGATGCGCATCAAGCGTGCCAGAAAGGTAATGACCGAAAATAAGAGAGATGATTTCCAATAGGCCAATCAGTAGTACAAATGAAATAGCAAACAGGTAGGGGCCGTTATATTCCGTAAATAAAACCAACTTTTTCCTCCTGCGACTACGTTCCCTGATAGTGTCAAAAGTAACGGTTTTACCTGTTACTTTTACATAACGTTACAATAGCATGCCGAGCCATTATCCTTAAATCCGAAAGGGGACTTATTGCCCCCTTATATTTCGTAGGAAAGTGTGAGCCTGGGCTATAAATTTGCGCACATTATGTACAAAACCATTTCGCGTATAGGGAAATACTGAAATCAGAAAAAGCATATGGCCTTAGCAGATATTCAATAACTGGAGGGTATGCTCATGCACAGCAACATGTATTCAATGAACAATTTCGATTTCCTGGCCCGCAGTTTTGCCAGGATGCAGGCTGAGGGACACCCTGTTGATATCCAGGCCGTCACTGGCAATATGGATGAGGAACATCGTAGCTGGTTTTGTAAACGTTATGCGCTGTACTGCCAGCAGGCGACAGAGGCGAAGAAACTCGAACTGGAACACTAACAAAAAACGGGCCTTGCGGCCCGTTGTCGTTTTTACTCTTGCGGATCGACTGAGGGGATTGCAGGGGCAGGCTTAACTTCTGCCGTTTTTTCACGCGCTTCCAGCTCAGTCAGGCGTTGTTCAAGCAGCGCCAACTTTTCACGGGTACGCAGCAAAACCTGAGTCTGCACATCAAACTCTTCACGGCTTACCAGGTCCAGACGGGTCAGTTGTGACTGCAGCGTTTGACGAATTTTCTTCTCGACGTCTTCCCCAAACTCCCGGATCCCTTTCGGCATCGACTCGTGAACCTGACGAGCAATTTGCTCAATTTTTTTCGGGTCAATCATTGTGGTTTCCCTGAACTGGTACGTGTTGCTGCTTATTGTAGTGCGAATGGGCGCAGGCATAAACCAGAATTGTGTGAAGCTAAGTCGAGTAAAGGCGTTGATGAAGGTAATCAATAGCGTTATAGTTAACCCGCTTATTCTCAGGGCGGGGCGAAATTCCCCACCGGCGGTAAATCAGCTTAATGCTGAAAGCCCGCGAGCGCTTTGGGTGCAAACTCAAAGGTCAGCAGATCCGGTGTAATTCCGGGGCCGACGGTTAGAGTCCGGATGGGAGAGAGTAACGATCCAGTCGGGCATGGACCCGCTCACGTTATTTTTTTGCCGCTTAGACGGTACTCCTAAGACTGCCCTGATTCTGGTAACCATAATTTTAGTGAGGTTTTTTTACCATGAATCAGACGCTACTTTCCTCTTTTGGTACGCCTTTCGAACGTGTTGAACATGCGCTTTCTGCGCTGCGTGAAGGACGCGGTGTGATGGTGCTTGACGACGAAGATCGTGAAAACGAAGGCGATATGGTTTTCCCGGCAGAGACCATGACCGTTGAACAGATGGCGCTGACCATCCGTCACGGCAGCGGTATTGTTTGCCTGTGCATCACTGAAGACCGACGCAAACAGCTCGATCTGCCAATGATGGTGGAAAATAACACCAGTGCTTACGGTACCGGTTTTACCGTGACCATTGAAGCCGCAGAAGGCGTGACTACCGGCGTTTCCGCTGCAGACCGTGTTACTACGGTACGTGCGGCAATTAAGGATGGCGCAAAACCTTCCGATCTGAACCGCCCGGGACACGTTTTCCCGCTGCGAGCTCAGGCAGGCGGTGTGTTGACTCGCGGCGGTCATACTGAAGCCACCATCGATCTGATGACGCTGGCAGGCTTTAAACCAGCAGGTGTGCTGTGCGAACTGACCAATGATGATGGCACCATGGCGCGTGCGCCGGAGTGCATCGAATTTGCCGGCAAGCATAATATGGCTGTGGTCACTATCGAAGACCTGGTGGCTTACCGTCAGGCGCATGAGCGTAAAGCCAGCTAATAGCGTGTTGCCGCGCCTGCTGTAGAAGATTAAAAAAACCGAAGTCAGTTTTCTGGCTTCGGTTTTTTGTTATCGAGGCCTGCTTATATTTAAAATGTTCCGCAATTAAATGCCATTGCCGAAAGTGGAGTTTAAATAATTCTGTTTATTGGCCGGGAAAGAGATGAATTATCAGGGATTAGCGATTTTATCACTTTGTCTTAAGTGAGCTGAGGATATTTACAGAATAATAAATATTATTTAGAAACAGGCTTGTTTCTACATTGTTTTATTTTTAATACACGTTTGTCATTCCCTGCACAGTTGGGTTATATGATCGAAATCATATATTTGTTTCTGTGTTATGCCACTATAGGGGTAGGTCAGAATAAGTTAGTGTAAATTTTTAACGTTAAATGTTTAATGATGTTAAATATTAAGGGTAAAAGAATGTTTATTGCCTGGTATTGGATTGTATTAATTGCACTCGTTGCGGTGGGTTATTATTGTCATATGAAGCGTTATTGTCGTGCGTTCCGCCAGGACAGAGATGCGCTGCTTGAGGCGCGTAACAAACTCTTTCGTCGACCTGGCGAAGATAACGGCGCGGTTAAGGGACAGGAATAGTCCTTCGCGTTCTGCTATGGATGAGCGGATGCTGTTAAACTTGTAGGGTGGCATCCGCCCTCTGGATTAGCCGATTCCCATAGACTGGAGAATGACGAGACTTAACCCCATCACCGACATTCCGCACAATACCCCATAGCTGGGATTATTATTGGGGTCGATCTCTTTTGCCAATGGCATCAATTCATCGACGGACAGCGCGACCATAATACCTGCAACGGCCGCCATTATCGCCGCCATTACTACCGGCGAAATCAGACTACCGAGAATTAACCACGCCAGTACGCCACCCAATATTTCCGCCATGCCCGAAATCCCGGCCCAGAATATCGCGGTGCGTTTAGATCCCGTAGCCGCATAGACCGGACCCGCCACGGCTAATCCTTCAGGAATATTGTGTAATGCGACGGCAAGGGCAATACCAAAGCCCAGTTCGAGGTTGCTGCTGGCAGTAACAAATGTCGCAATTCCTTCCGGGAAGTTGTGCAGGCTGATGCCGAGCGTTAATAAAATCGCGGTACGCCGGATGGAACCGGGTAAAGGCTGCGTGGTTTTTTGCACCAGATCCTGAGGGTGAGCATGCGGCAGTATACGGTCGAGGCCAAAGTAGCCCAGCAGGCCCACAATAAACATCCCGTAACCCAACACCGGCGACATGCCGTCAGCGGCCAGCGCAGCAGGTAGCATCTCCATTAGAGAAATCAGTAACATGATCCCGGCGGCGAAACCTAAAGAAAAGGCAAGAACGCGATTAGAGGGTTTTTGCCCCAGCACGCCGAGAAATGCGCCGATAAACGTGGCGGCGCCTGCCAGTAAAGTCAGAAGTAAAGGTACTGACATCGACAAATAAAACTCCTTATCAATCTGCTATCCGGATTGGATCGTCAAAATAACTGATGATCTTCATCATGGTTATCTGAGTTCTTCATCAACCGAATAAGCGTATTGTGGTGGTATCAAAATGACTCCCTCAGTAAGGATATCATCATGTCTTCAACTCGTATGCCAGCATTGTTTTTGGGCCACGGTAGCCCGATGAATGTTCTGGAAGATAACGTTTATACCCGTGCCTGGCAGCAACTGGGGGAAACGTTGCCGCGTCCGAAAGCCATTGTGGTGGTGTCGGCGCATTGGTTTACCCGTGGAACAGGCGTGACGGCGATGGAAGCGCCAAAAACAATCCATGATTTTGGCGGTTTTCCGCAAGCATTATATGACACCCATTACCCGGCCCCCGGTTCACCTGAGCTGGCGCAGCATCTGGTGGATTTGCTTTCCCCTTTGCCCGTCACGTTAGATAGAGAAGCGTGGGGATTCGACCATGGCTCCTGGGGCGTGCTAATCAAGATGTATCCGAATGCGGATATTCCGATGGTGCAGTTGAGCATCGACAGCACCAAACCCGCGGCCTGGCATTTTGAGATGGGCCGTAAGCTGGCGGCGTTGCGTGATGAAGGCATTATGTTGGTGGCCAGCGGCAATGTGGTACACAATCTGCGTACTGCGCGTTGGCACGGTGAGAACACGCCATACCCTTGGGCTTTCTCATTCAACGATTATGTGAAGGCCAACCTGACATGGCAGGGACCGGTTGAACAGCACCCTCTGGTCAACTACCTCGATCATGAAGGTGGATCTTTATCGAACCCGACGCCGGATCACTATCTGCCGCTGCTGTATGTATTGGGCGCATGGGATGGCAAAGAGCCGGTGACTATTCCTGTCGACGGGATTGAGATGGGAAGTTTAAGTATGTTATCTGTACAAGTTGGATGAGAAATGCCGGGTGGCAGCTTCGCCTCACCCGGCACAACGATTATTCGACAAAAATATGCGGATAGAAGCGCGAGAGATCCTGCGTGATCAATGCTCTGTCTTCACGAATGCCGATGCCAGCAGGTTGATCGTTAATCAGCCAGCTGCCGATCAGCATATAGCTGTCGCCAAATTTCGGGAGCTGATGGAACTGCTGGACGATCATACCTTCTTCGCCATACGGCCCTTCCACGGCTTCGATCGTTTTCCCGTTCTCAATGATGGAGACGTTAGCGCCTTCACGCGAGAAGATTGGCTTAACGACGAATTTATCCATCTGCGGATAGTCGTCTTCGGCGAAATAAGCAGGCAACAGGTTCGGATGGTTGGGGAACATTTCCCACAACAGCGGGAGTAGCGCCTTGTTGGAGATAATGCTCTTCCAGGCCGGTTCCAGCCAGCGAACGCCCGCGTCTTCAAGCTTAGTGGAGAACATTTCACGCAGCATGAATTCCCACGGATAAAGCTTGAACAGGTTAGCAATAACCTGATCCTGCATATCCGTGAACTGACCTTTTTCACCAAGGCCAATATCTTCGATATAAAGGAATTCAGTGGCGATCTCAGCCTCGGCAGCGCAATCCTGCAGGTACTGGATCGTTCCGCGATCTTCGACCGTATCACGACAGCAGGTCAGATGCAGCAGTTGAAAACCATACTGTTCACGCAGCTCGGTGAAACGCTCGATCAGCTTTTCCTGCAGACTGTTGAACTGATCGCTGCCTTCCGGCAGGTTGCCGGCATTGAGCTGATCTTCCAGCCAGATCCACTGGAAAAACGCGGCTTCGTACAGTGACGTTGGCGTATCGGCGTTGTTTTCCAGCAGTTTGGGTTCACCCGTGCCGTCCCACGCCAGATCCAGACGCGAATAAAGTGACGGCTGCTGTGTCTGCCAGGACTGACGAACAAAGCCCCAGGTATGCTTTGGAATGCGAAACTTGGTCATTAGCTCATCGCTGGCGATGACCTTTTCCACCACTTTGAGGCACATTTGATGCAGCTCTGCGGTGACCTCTTCCAGCTTTTCAACCTGAGCAAGCGTGAGCTTATAGTACGCGTCTTCACACCAGTACGGCTCGCCGTACATAGTGTGAAAGTTGAAACCGTATTCGGTGGCCTTATCGCGCCAGTCCGGGCGCTCAACAATACTGACTCTTTCCATGACCATCAGCCGCCCATTGAACGTGTGGTGGTACCGCTGGCGCTACGCTGCATAGTGCTCTGTTTAGCCACAGATTCGCCAAATCCGCCGCGGGTGACGGTAGTGGTGGTGGCTGGTTTCGGCGCCATGGCGGTTTTCGGCACGGTCATGGTACGACCCGGCGTCGCTGCACCGTAGTTTTTACCGCTGGCATCAGTGTATTTGCCGTAGGCAGGGCTGGCCGGATTTTTCGAGCTGAACAGCGGCTGCTGCGCGCCCATACCGCCGCCCATCAGTCGGCCCATCATGTAGCCTGCCATCAGCGGCATCCAGAAGCTGCCGCTGCTTTGGCTCTGCGCCTGAGCCTGGCCTTCGCCTGTCGGCGCCATACCCGCTTGCGCAGGTGCCTGTTGGCACTGGCCTTCGCCGAATTCGGCGATACAGTCTTCGCGAGTGGCATATTTTGGCGCGGTGCGTTCCGCTTCTTTCAGCGCATTGTTGAACGCGGTAGTACATTCGGCGCTTTTACCCGGATTCGCTGCCGAGCAGTCGTCCGCGTTTTGATAAAGCGAAACCGTTTCGTCGCTCTTTTCACAGCCCGCGAGCATAAACACAGCGGTAACTGCCAGGGCGACAGGAGTCAGGTGGCGTGCGCTCCAGCTTTTGCGGAACGAGGCGTGATGTATCGATTTTGTCCGTTTCATTTATGTCTTCCAGGACCCAGTGGTAAATACTGCTCAGAATAGAGGATGACTGGTCGAAATTGAAGCGGGAAGAGGCGAGAATGCGTAGGAAGGGGCGGATCTTTACGTTGTCTTACGTTCAGACGGGGCCGAAGCCCCGTCATCAGCATCAATTACGGAACGGGTTGGTGCCGTTGCTGCTGGTTGTACGTGCAGCTGTCGGCTGCGCCGCTGGCGTCGTGCTGTTGGACGTATAACCATCCGCTGCGGCGTCTTGCTGCGCGTTTTGCGGGGCGATCGTATCCGGGGTAGTGGATACCGGTTTACCCAGCGTATTGTTCAGGGCCACCAGATCCTGCTCGTTCAGCGTACCGAGCGCGGATTTGACGTTTAACTGATTGATAAGATAGGTATAACGCGCATTAGCCAGCTGTTGCTTGGCATTATACAGCGTGGTAGTGGCATCCAATACATCCACGATGGTACGTGTACCAACGGAATAACCGGCTTCCATCGCATCCAAAGAACTTTGCGCAGAAACAACCGCTTGTTTGTACGCGTTGATGCTACTGATGGACGCATTAATGTTGTTAAACGAAGAACGAACGGTCTGCACCACGCTGCGGTGTGCGCTTTCCAGTTGTTCACTCGCGCCAACAAAGTTGTACTGCGCTTGTTTCACCTGCGAGTTAACCATTCCACCCTGGTAGATAGGCAGCGAGAAGGTCAGACCGATTTTGTTCTGGCCCATGTTGCTGTCGTCATACTGGGCGTTATTGTTAGTTTTGGAACCGTTGTAAGAGGTGTCAGATACGCCAGTAGATGCGGTCAGGTCCAGAGTTGGTAAATGACCGTCCTGTGCCAGGCGGATCTGTTCACGCGCCAGATCCTGGCTTAAACGTGCCTGCAATAAGGTCAGGTTGCGGTTTTCTGCTTCTTTCAGCAGTGCGTTCACCGCCTGCGGTTTGTTGGTTTTGAAGCCGTCAACGTTCAGCGAAGCCAGTTCCGGGTAGTAGTTACCGGTCACCTGGCGCAGCTGTTCCACCGCGTTATCCAGATTGTTGCGCGCGGTAACTTCGTTCGCCAGCACGGTATCGTATTGTGAACGGGCGTTCTGTACGTCAGTGATGGCAACCAGGCCAACGTTAAAACGCTGAGTGGTCTGATCTAACTGACGGTAAACCGCATCTTTCTGTGCCTGGGTGTAAGACAGCACGTCAATCGCGTTCAGTACGTTAAAATAGGCGGTGGCGGTATTCAGGATCAGCGTTTGCTGATCGGTCTGATAGGTCACGTCCTGGATGCCCGCTGATTTTTCTTGCAGCGTCAGGGCACGCCATTTTGACATATCAAAAATGGACTGAGTTAACTGCAGAGATGCGCTGGTGGCGTTGGAGTTGACGCCATTTGCATCACGGTAGCCATTGCTGTAGGTGTAATCGGCACCTAATCCCAGTTGCGGCAGTAATGGGCTACGCGCTTCGTTAATTTTTTCGAATGCAGCATCGCGATCGGCGGCGGATTTACGCAATTCCGGGTTGCTCAGGCGTGCTTGCTGATAAACCTGCATCAGGTTTTCTGCCTGGCTCAGAGTACTGAACCCCGACAGGCTCAGGCCGATAAGGATGGGGAGCAATTTCTTCATTTGCATTCCTTGTTGTGAAGCAGTATTTAGCGCTGATCAAATTGTAAAAATATTTGCTGATTCTAGCAGAATCCGCCACTGCAAAAAGTTGGCGTTACGTGCCATACGGCGTTAATTTGCATCAATTTAACACAAGGGCGTTGAAACATCAGTCAAACGACCTTGAAATTCACATTTTAAACACTATTGGTTTCAGGACAGCACAATGCGTAAACCAGACAACTTGCCAATGACTTTCACTAAAAATGATGTAGAAATTATTGCACGAGAAACGCTATACCGCGGATTTTTTTCACTGGATCTTTATCGATTCCGCCATCGCCTGTTTAACGGCGGGATGAGCGGTGAGGTAAAGCGCGAAATTTTTGAGCGCGGACACGCGGCAGTCTTGCTACCCTTTGACCCTGAGCGGGACGAAGTTGTGCTGGTCGAGCAGATCCGCATCGCGGCGTTTGATACCAGCGCCAGCCCATGGCTACTGGAAATGGTGGCCGGGATGATCGAAGAAGGCGAGAGTGTGGAAGATGTCGCGCGCCGTGAAGCCATGGAAGAAGCTGGGCTTAACGTTAAACGCGTAAAACCGGTGCTAAGTTATCTGGCAAGCCCGGGAGGCACCAGCGAACGTTCATCGATTATGGTGGGTGAAGTGGACGCCACGACCGCGAGCGGAATTCATGGTCTGGCTGATGAAAACGAAGATATTCGTGTTCATGTGGTGAGCCGGGAACAGGCTTATCAATGGGTAGAAGAGGGGATAATCGACAACGCGGCTTCTGTCATCGCCTTGCAATGGTTACAGCTGCACCATCAAGAGTTAAAAACTGAGTGGAAAAAATGAAGCGTTACACACCTGACTTCCCTGAAATGATGCGCCTGTGCGAAACCAATTATTCGCAATTGCGCCGCCTGTTGCCGCGTAATGACGCAGCCGGTGAAACAGTGAGCTATCAGGTAGCAAACGCACAATATCGGTTAACGATCGTTGAATCGACCCGATACACTACGCTTGTCGCGATCGAACAAACGGCACCGGCTGTGACTTACTGGAGCCTGCCGTCGTTAACCGTGCGTCTGTATCATGATGCGAGGGTCGCTGAAGTGTGTTCAAGTCAGCAGATCTTTCGCTTCAAAGCGCGGTATGATTATCCAAATAAAAAGTTGCATCAACGCGACGAAAAGCATCAAATTAACCAGTTTCTGGCCGACTGGTTACGGTACTGTTTAGCACATGGAGCGATGGCGATTCCGGTTTATTAGCGTCGTGAAACCTAAGGACACCATTTGGAAAGCCTGTTAACCCTTCCTTTGGCTGGTGAGGCCAGAGTCAGGATCTTACAAATTACAGACACTCACCTGTTTGCCGAAAAGCATGAAACGCTGCTGGGTGTGAACACCTGGGACAGCTATCAATCCGTACTGGATGCAATACATGCTGAGTCGCCAGAGTACGATCTGATCGTCGCGACTGGCGATTTGGCGCAGGATCAATCCGCTGCGGCTTATCAGCATTTTGCTGAGGGCATCGCAAGTTTTCGTGCGCCCTGCGTTTGGCTCCCGGGTAATCATGATTTTCAGCCTGCAATGTACAGCTCGCTGCAGGAAGCTGGCATTTCCCCGGCTAAGCGCGTCTTCATTGGCGAACAGTGGCAAATCTTGTTGCTGGACAGTCAGGTATTTGGCGTTCCCCACGGCGAGTTAAGCGAATTTCAGCTCGAATGGCTGGAGCGTAAACTTGCCGATGCGCCTGAACGCAATACCTTGCTGCTTCTGCATCATCATCCTATGCCTGCGGGCTGCAGCTGGCTCGATCAGCACAGTCTGCGCAATGCCGCCGAGCTGGACAACGTGCTGGTGAACTACCCGCGCGCGAAGTATCTGCTCTGCGGGCATATTCATCAGGAACTGGATCTGGACTGGAACGGTCGCCGCCTGTTGGCGACGCCGTCGACCTGCGTGCAGTTTAAGCCGCATTGTTCTAATTTCACGTTAGATACCATCAGCCCCGGCTGGCGTACGCTGGAGCTATTTGCTGACGGTACGTTGCAGACTCAGGTGTGTCGTCTGCAGGGTAATCGGTTCCACCCTGATACCGCTTCAGAAGGCTACTGATGTCTACACTTCTCTATCTCCACGGATTTAACAGTTCTCCTCGTTCAGCGAAGGCATGTTTGCTGAAAAGCTGGCTGGCGGAGCACCATCCGCACGTTGAGATGATCGTACCGCAGTTGCCGCCGTATCCTGCTCAGGCCGCAGAGATGCTGGAATCGATCGTTCTTGAGCATGGCGGCGAGTCGCTGGGGATTGTCGGTTCCTCGTTGGGCGGCTATTACGCCACCTGGCTGTCACAATGTTTTATGCTGCCAGCGGTGGTGGTGAATCCGGCGGTCCGGCCTTATGAACTGCTGGTCGACTATCTCGGTCAAAACGAGAACCCCTACACGGGGCAGCAATATGTGCTAGAGTCACGCCATATTTACGATCTTAAAGTCATGCAGATTGACCCGCTGGAAGCGCCGGATTTAATCTGGCTGCTCCAACAAACGGGCGATGAAGTGTTGGACTACCGCCAGGCGGTGGCGTATTACGCCTCCTGCCGCCAGACAGTTACTGAGGGCGGAAACCACGCATTCACGGGCTTCGAAGATTATTTCAACCAGATTGTCGATTTTCTTGGACTGCACAGTTTCTGACGATCAATTCGAATTGCTTATTTAAACCATGACGCAAACTTATAACGCTGATGCCATTGAGGTACTCACTGGGCTTGAGCCGGTACGCCGTCGCCCGGGGATGTACACCGATACAACCCGTCCGAACCACCTTGGGCAGGAAGTGATTGATAACAGTGTGGATGAAGCACTGGCGGGCCACGCAAAACGTGTGGACGTGATCTTACATGCTGACCAATCTCTGGAAGTCATTGATGATGGCCGCGGCATGCCAGTAGACATTCACCCTGAAGAAGGTGTTCCGGCGGTTGAGTTGATCCTCTGCCGTTTACATGCGGGTGGTAAGTTCTCCAATAAGAACTATCAGTTCTCTGGTGGTCTGCATGGGGTGGGTATCTCCGTGGTCAATGCTCTGTCTAAGCGTGTGGAAGTGAACGTGCGTCGCGACGGACAGGTGTACAACATTGCGTTTGAGAACGGCGATAAGGTGCAGGATTTACAGGTTGTCGGGACCTGCGGTAAACGCAATACCGGAACCAGCGTGCACTTCTGGCCGGATGAAACCTTCTTCGACAGCCCGCGTTTTTCCGTTTCGCGCTTAACGCACGTACTGAAAGCTAAAGCGGTATTGTGTCCGGGTGTTGAGATCACTTTTAAAGATGAGGTCAACAATAGCGAACAGCGCTGGTGCTACCAGGATGGTCTGAATGATTATCTGAGCGAAGCGGTGAATGGCCTGCCGACGCTGCCAGAAAAACCGTTTATCGGTAATTTTAGCGGTGAGACAGAGACCGTTGACTGGGCGTTGCTCTGGCTGCCGGAAGGCGGCGAGCTGTTGACCGAAAGCTATGTAAACCTGATCCCAACCATGCAGGGCGGTACGCATGTTAACGGTCTGCGTCAGGGCCTGCTGGATGCGATGCGCGAGTTCTGCGAATACCGCAATATCCTGCCGCGTGGCGTGAAGCTGTCGGCGGAAGATATCTGGGATCGCTGCGCCTACGTGCTGTCGGTAAAAATGCAGGATCCGCAGTTTGCCGGGCAAACCAAAGAGCGTCTCTCCTCGCGTCAGTGCGCGGCTTTTGTCTCTGGCGTGGTGAAAGATGCTTTCAGCCTGTGGCTGAACCAAAACGTGCAGTCAGCCGAACTGCTGGCTGAGATGGCGATTTCCAGCGCCCAGCGTCGCCTGCGCGCGGCGAAAAAAGTGGTGCGTAAAAAGCTGACCAGCGGTCCGGCGCTGCCAGGGAAACTGGCGGACTGTACCGCACAGGATCTCAATCGCACCGAACTGTTCCTTGTCGAAGGTGACTCTGCGGGCGGATCGGCCAAACAGGCGCGCGATCGTGAGTACCAGGCGATCATGCCGCTCAAAGGTAAGATCCTCAATACCTGGGAAGTCTCTTCCGATGAAGTGCTGGCCTCGCAGGAAGTTCACGATATTTCGGTGGCGATCGGTATCGATCCGGACAGCGACGATCTGAGCCAGCTGCGATACGGCAAGATCTGTATTCTGGCGGATGCGGACTCCGATGGTTTGCACATTGCCACGCTGCTGTGCGCATTGTTTGTAAAACACTTCCGCACGCTGGTGAAACACGGTCACGTCTATGTGGCGCTGCCGCCGTTATACCGTATCGACCTCGGTAAAGAGGTCTATTACGCACTGACGGAAGAAGAAAAAGCGGGCGTACTGGAGCAGCTAAAACGCAAGAAAGGCAAGCCGAACGTGCAGCGCTTTAAAGGTCTGGGCGAAATGAACCCGATGCAGCTGCGCGAAACCACGCTGGATCCGAACACGCGCCGCCTGGTGCAGCTCATCATTGATGATGAAGACGATCAGCGCACCAACGCGGTAATGGATATGCTGCTGGCCAAGAAGCGTTCTGAAGATCGTCGTAACTGGTTGCAGGAGAAAGGCGACCAGGCGGATCTCGAGGGGTAATTGACCGTGAATGCCGGATGGCGGCGCAAACCGCCTTATCCGGCGTTACTGTTTATGGCGCTTGCGATACTGCAGCGGCGTCTCGCCAATGCCTTTGCCGAAGGCGCTGATAAAGTACGTCACCTCTGAAAATCCCACCTTTTGCGCAATCTCCCGCACGCTGATTTCACTATGTAGCAGCGCTTCACAGGCTTTTCGCAGGCGTAGAGTATTGAGATAGTTGAGAATGCTCTCGCCCGTTTCCATCTGGAAGCGGCGAGAAACATAGCTTTTTGATTTGCCCAGCTCCTGCGCCAGCGCCGCCAGACTAAATTTGTGGGTGTAATGCTCATCCAGCCAGAACATTACCTGACTGGCAATTCCACTGCTAATTTCTGGCATATTACCGTTATCTTCGGGCAACAGGCTGAATAAATTAACTAACAGACAGGCAACCTGCTCAGTGTTCAGCGGCTTCTGTGCAGCCATTTTTTCATAACGGCTGAAAAGAAAATCAACATGGGTGTGGATATCCGCCGCGTCGACAACCCATGCTTCGCTGCCGCGCACGCTCAGATTTTGCAGATGCTGCTGAGTGTGCGGAAAGTCGCGTAGCACCTTCAGCACCGCATGTTGATCGAGATGAATAATGGTACGCCGATAACCATCCCGCGCCTGCTCGTCGACCCATATCTTGTGTAGGGTAAACGGCGGAAAAAAGAACATCCGTCCTGGTCGCATAGTGAACTGCTTATGGTCAACCGTGACCACGCCAAAGCCTTCTTCCACATACAGCACTTCCAGACACTGATGCCAGTGGTGGTAACGCACCGTATTGGCGAATAAACGGCTGAACGATGCAATCGCATCGTTGAGGGCGATCAACTCCAGATGTTCTTGCTGTGAGGATAAGGTCATAGTGCAATAAATTTAAACTTTTTCCGCCGAATAGTAATTTATAAACCCTATTTTTAAATTTCCTCAATCGCTGTTTTACTTTAATGCTAGTGGTGTGATTGACGTAACATTTCTGCTGCTCTGCGATTCACTATTCTTTAGCCACTTAATTCAGAGGGGCAGAGTATGTGGTCAACAACTGAAGAAAAATCAAATCCATTGTCATCACGCGAAGACGTAACGTGCGCTGTTAACGCCGTTTTGCGTGCGCTGGATCAGCAGTTTCCGGCGGGACAGGCTCAGTTTTCACTTGGCAATACCTGCGCTCACTACAGCGTGGATATTGCCTGTATGGAAGGACTTTCCCGGGCGCTGTGGGGACTGTTTCCGCTGATGGCGGGCGGGGCTGATGCGCCGTATGCCGAAAAATACATTCAGGCGGTAAAACTTGGCACCGACCCGCAAAGTCCACACTACTGGGGGGATACCGGCCCGTACGATCAGCGCCTGGTCGAGATGGCTGCATATGGTCTTGGTCTGGCATTGTTACAGACGCAACTGACGGACTGCTTCTCCCTGCGCGAACGTGAAAATCTGCATTGCTGGCTGAACCAGATAACCGACGCGCAAATGCCGGACAGCAACTGGAACTACTTTGCGATTATCGTTCAGCTTGGCTTCAAGCGGGCGGGGCTGCCTTATGATCAGGCTGCTATCGATCGCCGTTTTGAGCTGATGGAAGCCTACTATCTCGGTGACGGCTGGTATTCCGATGGTCCCGGGCGTCCGAAAGATTACTACATCTCTATGGCCTTCCATTTTTATGGCCTGTTATATGCCACCCTAAGCCCCGATGATGCCGATCGCGCCGCCACTCTGCGTGAGCGCTCGCGTCTGTTTGCCGAAGATTTCATTTATCTGTCCGCAGCAGACGGCGCATCGGTGCCGTTTGGCCGCAGCCTGACCTACCGCTTTGCCATGGTTGCGTTCTGGAGCGCAGTAGCGTTTGCTGAACTGGATGTCTTTTCGCCAGGCGTCATTAAAGGCGTGATCCTGCGCCATCTGCGTTGGTGGCAGAAGCAGCCGATTTTCGATCGTGATGGCATTCTGACACTGGGGTTTGCCTACCCGAACCTGGCGATGTGCGAAGATTACAACTCGCCGGGATCGCCCTACTGGGCATTGAAGGTCTTTTTGATCCTCGCTCTGCCTGAGAAGCATCCCTTCTGGCTGGCTGAAGAGCAGGCCTTACCTGTACTTGATGAAAAACGGGTGATTACGCATGCCGCGCAGATCATGCAGCACAGTGAGCATTCTGAACATGTCACTATGCTGACCTCAGGCCAGCTTGAACTGAACAATTACGTCAATACCGAAGCCAAATACACCAAATTCGCCTACTCCAGCCGTTTCGGTTTCACCATTGAGCGTGGCCGTTACGGCATCAAACATGCGGCCTGTGACTCTATGCTGCTGTTGGCAGACGGCGATGGCTACTATCGTGGCCGTCGTCAGTGCGATGACGTTCGGGTTGATGAGAATTTTATCTGGTCCAACTGGTCTCCCTGGCATGACGTTACCCTTGATACATGGCTGGTCCCGTTTGGTGAGTGGCATCTTCGTTTGCACCGTATTCACAGCGCGCGAAGCCTGCAAACGGTGGAAGGGGGATTTGCGGTAATTAAAGCCGAGCCTCAGCTACGCGATCGCGGCTGTCTCATTGCGGCACGTAATGGAACCAGCGTTATCGTTGATCTTTCACCGTCCATATTTCGTCAGCCTGGCAACGTGGTCACGCCGCCAAACAGCAGCATCATGTTCCCTGAATGCGCCTCGATCCCTGTGCTTACCGCCGAAATCCCACAGGGCGAAAGCTGGCTTTGCTGTGCCGTGAGCGCCAGTGGACAGCAAAGACAGTACGCCGCCGTTCCGCTGCTTTCTATCAACAACAGCCAGGTTGTTATTCAGCAGCCTGAAAGTGCACGCCAGTTGTCGTTCTTTTTATAGCGAGGATGGTATGAAAAATAGTTCAATGGGAAATCGGACTGAATATTATAAAATAAGTGGTTTTATATTCCTCTATTTCTTTACGTGGTCTGCAAGTATTGGACTGCTGGCTATCTGGTTAGGGCAAAAAGCGCAATTGAGTGGTACGGTGATCGGCACCGTATTTGCCGTGAATGGTATTTTTTCGGTTATTCTGAAACCTATTTATGGATATATTCTCGATAAAATAGGTATGAGTAAATATTTGCTCTATTTTGTCGTGGCGATGTCTGCATTAATGGCACCCTTTTTTATTTATGTCTATCAGCCATTATTACTGTCCAATACAATGCTGGGCATTATCGTTGGCGCGATTTACTTAAGCTTTGCGTGGTATGCCGGGGTGGCTGCCTGTGAATCGTATTCCGATCGCTACAGCCGCCTGAACGGCATGGAGTTTGGGCAAATCCGCATGTGGGGGTCACTTGGCTGGGCAGTGGCGTCATCGTTCTCTGGCCTGCTATTTAACCTCTCTCCGGCCTATAACTTTATGCTCGGCAGCGTGGCGTCGGTGGTGATGCTGGTTGTTCTGCTGAGTCTGAAAGTCAATGTCAATGCGGCCAACGCCTCGCAGGTGTTAACCAAAGAGAAAATCGCCCCGGCGGATGTGTACGCCCTGCTGCGCAATCGCAAATTCTGGGCATTCTGCCTGTATGTTGCGGGCGTAGCGTGGATGATGTTCATCGCTGAGCAGCAGTTCTCCCGCTACTTCGTCACTTTCTTCTCGGATGTGCATGAAGGGAACGCCGTGTTTGGCTATCTGGGGACCGTGCAGTCGGGAATGGAATTTGTCATGTACATGGTCATCCCGTTATTCGTCAATTATGTTGGCGCGAAGCGTGGCCTGCTGATTGTTGGGCTGCTGGTGGGCGCACGGTTGGTTATCTCCGGTCTGTGCGACTCTCATCTGCTCATTTCTGTGCTGAAACCGCTATACGGTCTGGAGATCTGTTTATTACTGGTTTCCGTCTTTAAATATATTGCCGAGCATTTTGATAAACGGGTAAATGCGACCATGTATTTACTGGGTTATCAGGCCATGCTGTATGTCGGTAACGTGGTAGTTTCATCACCTGCTGGATTAATGTATGACCGGATCGGTTTTGAGAAGACATATATCATTATGGGCATTGTGGCGCTGATCTTTACATTGATATCAGCATTTACTTTATCTGCCTGTCAGAGCAAACGAGGCAAAAATATCGCTCTCGATATTGCTGAGAATAATCCTGCAAAATAATTTACGTAAGAAGGAACCGAAATATGTTAAATCATATCGTTGAGGAATCGTTGCGCGTATTTCCTGGCAGCCCGGTTAATCCCGGTAGCTTTCAGGATCAAATGAGTAGCGCTCGAGAACATGTCCTCGAATTGATTAGCCGTCATTTAACGGAATTCGGTGAACAATTTCCTGCCGAAACCTGTGTGCAAGGTTATTACCCGCTGACAGATAATGTGGAATGGACGACCAGCTTCTGGACCGGGCAGTTATGGCTGGCGTGGGAAATGAGTGGTGAGAGCAAATTTCGTGAGATGGCGGAGAAACATGTGCGTTCGTTTGGCTTGCGTATTGCCGGACGCCACGATACTAACACCCACGACCTGGGATTCCTCTACACGCTTTCCTGCGTGGCGGCCTGGCGATTGACGGGTAATCGTGATGCGCGAGGGTTTTCCCTGATGGCGGCAGAAGCGCTGTTGGAGCGTTTTCATGAAAAGGCGCAGATCATCCAGGCATGGGGCGATCTTCGCGATCCCGAGCAGGCCGGGAGGATGATTATCGACTGTAATATGAATCTGCCGCTGTTGTACTGGGCAAGCGAGCAAACGGGCGATCCGCGTTTTGCGAATGCCGCCAAAGCGCACGTTGCGCAGGCAGCCAAATACCTGATCCGCCAGGATGCCTCGACCTTCCACACCTACTATATGGACGTGCAAACCGGCGAGCCGCGTTACGGTAATACTCAGCAGGGCTATGCCGACGATTCTTGCTGGTCGCGTGGGCAGGCGTGGGGAATTTATGGTTTTCTGCTGAGCTATATCTACACCGGTGATACCCAGATGGTGCAGCTGTCGAAAAAGCTGGCCAACTACTTTCTTAATCGTTTGCCGGAAGATGCCGTTTGCCATTGGGATCTGGCATTAGTCGGAACCGTTGCGCTGCGCGATTCATCTTCGGCAGCGATTGCCGTCTGCGGTCTGCTGGAGCTGATTAAACACCTGCCGGTGACCGATCCGGATCGCGAGCGCTATCAGCAGTGGGCGATGGGGATCATGTCTTCGCTGACCAGGCACTATCTGATGGGCAAAGATGAGCTGGGGAACGGACTACTGAAACACTCGGTGTATCACCTGTCGAGCAACAAAGGGGTCGATGAGTGCGCAAGTTGGGGGGATTATTTCTACGTTGAAGCGTTAATGCGCTTCACTCAGAGCTGGAAGCTTTACTGGTAAAGAATGCCCGGTGGCGCTGCGCTTACCGGGCCTGGAGATTGCTGTATAAGCCGGATACGTCTGTTTGTGGCGTTATCCGGCAAATCGACAATCTTAAATGCCAGATTCCAGAATACGAATATTCATCTCCAGCACATCACCTTTCACGGCTTCGCTATAGGCTTTCATGTGCGGTGTCTGCAAATGCGCTTCAAGATGCGCAATGCTTTCCCACTGTTCAATCATCACGATTGAGTCCGGGGCCGTGGTCTGAAAACTGACGCCAGCAGCATGATCGACCATCGGCGCGTAGCCGTGGCAGCCTTCTTCTTTCAGTACGGTCGGAACGATTTTAGCGAACTGATCCAGTACCGCCTGGCGATGATGTTGACCTGGACGTGTACGGATTTCTGCAATAACGGTAAGCATGGTTAACTCCTTCTAATTCCAGGTTACCAGTTAACCAAAAATTTCGTTCAGATGCTTGCGATATTCTGCGATATAACGCGGGACGTCCGGCATTTTAATCACGTCATTGGTGATAAAGGTCGGCAGCGCTTCCATTCCCAGGAACTGGTTTGCTTTATGGAACGGGAGATAAACGCCATCAACGCCAACGCCATGGAAGAACTGATCTTTTTCCGTGAAGGCTTCCATCGGCGCGTTCCAGGTCAGAGACAACATGTATTTTTTGCCCTGAATCAGCCCGCCGGAACCGTATTTTTTAGAGGCATCTGAACGTGTACGGCCATCGCTGGCATACAGCGTACCGTGACCTGCGGTAAACACGTCATCGATGTATTTTTTCACGGTCCACGGTGCGCCCATCCACCAGCCAGGCATTTGCCAGATAACCGCATCGGCCCAGACGAAGTTCTGCACTTCTGTTTGAACGTCATAATCGCTGTCAGCGCGTACGACTCTAACATCATGCCCGAGGTCGCGCAGGATACCGTCCGCGACCTCGGTCAGGGTGTCATTCAATTGCCCATTAGAATGGCCGAATTTTTTCGCACCGTTGATAATCAGGATGTTGCTCATTTTGTGTCCTCAAAGAATAACGTTTGAGGCCGATTCTACGCTGATGAGCGGTACGGTGAAATTAGCAAAATGTGCAAAGTCTTTTGCATTTATAGCAATAGTTGGGTGTCGTGGAGAAATTACGTAAAGTGTGTAAATGAATTCTGAATTTTCTGTAACTGATAAATGGAGTGATTTTTTATCACAGTGAAGGAATAAACTGTCTGTAGCTGAGTTATTCAAAACACCAATATAAAGGGTTTTATAATGGCCAATATTATATATGCGACAGTTATCGGTGAAAAGCAGGGCATGATTTCTGCTGATTGTGGAACATCTGCTTCTATTGGTAATAAATATCAACTAAACCACGTTGATGAAATTTTTGTCCTGCAATTCGACCATTCCATGAGTCGAGAGCATAATGTTTTACATCATCCTGTGAAATTTTATAAGCCAATAGATAAGTCATCACCTTTGTTAAATGCCGCGATTTCTGAAAATGAAAAATTATCGGTTTTATTTGACTTTTATAGAACAATTTCTGGTGGTGGTATTGAACGGTTTTACTCTATTGAGTTACAGGATGCTTATTTGTCTAACATTTCATCCTGCTATCCTCATGTGTTAACACATGCAGGTAATCAGCCAGAGGAAGTCATTATGCTGAGCTATAAAAATATAACGTGGAAACATCTTATAGCCGGCACTGAGTCATATAGCTTCTGGGAAGAAAGGATTTTCTAACGATGAAAAGCGATTTTATGCTGAGGAACCGTTTCTGTACCATCCCACAGACAAAATTCCGGAAATGGGATGAAATTGATGTTTTGTTTTGGAAGTTAGGCAAAAATGATGCCCGTGGATTTTCAGGAGCATTTTATTTGAATGCCTATAAAGATGCATATGTGCAATACAACAGAGATAAAATCATTAAACATGCTAACGCTGCGGGGATACGCTCCGACCTGCTTGGCGCAGTAGCATGGATTGAATCAGGAGGAATGCCTGAAAATTTTAAATTTCAGGTGTTTGAGGTTAAAAGGATGATTGGGTGGGGGAGCAAACCTGCAGATAAAACATCATTTGGTTCTGTAGCTGCACAAATACGCGTTGCGGCTGTTACACTTGGCCTGGATCCTTCGGAGCTTACTACCAGGGATCAGTTGGAGTTAGCAACTTGTCTCATGGAGGATGACTTTAACTTGCGCGTAACAGCAAATTATTTGAGAGATCTCATTCTCTATGATTATCCTGATGTAGCAACACTTTATATGACCGATGAGCAATACATAATGGCGGGTGTGAGGTATAATCGGGGAGTTCAAAGACGTTTAGAAGATTTCACCCAATTAATAAGTAATGTACCCAAACGAGGTACGGAAGACTATAACTATATATCCTATGGTATGAGATTGCTGGAAATAAGAGAACATATCAGAGCATTACTTAGAGAGTAATTGTATATGTTAAAAGGAAAAGTAGTATCTATACTTGAAGTGTCTCTATATATAGTCCTTGCGTATTGGTTAACCGATACATTTTTTGCCTTCAATAAATATAGTTGGATGCTTGAGCCGAATGACTCAATTTGTAGTATACCTGTCGTCTCAAACGATAATCGCGGTTTGCAGGCTGCCGTTGCAGCATTTTTTCTGCTCACGCCGCTTATTATTATCCTAGTCAGAAAACTCTATGACCGAAGAATGTTTGAGTTCTGGTTATATTGTCTCGCGGTAGCCACCTGCCTTTTCGTTGGCTGGTGGCTTTTTTGGGGGCGTTATTTATATTGCCACTGATTTAGGCCTACCAACTGATCTTAGCTTCAAACCCTCCTTCCGGAGCATTTCCAAACGAGGCCGACATTCTGTGTAAGGACGCGATGCGACGGACAATTGACAACCCCAGACCGCTGCCGGTCACGCTTTGCCCTGGTGGGCGATAAAAGCGTTCTCCAATGTGCATCAGAACTTCCGGCGCAATACCTGGACCATTATCTTTGACGCTAAAATTGCGGGCGTTGAGCGTCACTTCCACAATGCTTCCCCGGGGACTATAGCGAATCGCATTATCCAGCAGATTTCGCACCATCAGGCTGAGTAACAGCGGTTGCCCGGTACATGTGATGCCATGCGCGTTAATCTGCAAACGTACGTCAATATGCGCCTGCTGGGCCGAATGGTAGATATCCATCACCGCAGATTGCAGCAACTCCTCCAGCGAGATTTCCGCCACATCCTGAAGATTGTCGAGGGAGTCAAGGCGCGAAAGCGTCAGTAACTGATCAACCAGACGCGTGGCGCGATCGATCCCGGCCTGCATCTGCATTAAGGCTTTTTGCCTTGCCTGCGGGTCATCGTCAGACAGTTGTGCCACTTCGGTTTGCACTTTCAGCGCCGTCAACGGACTACGCAGCTCGTGAGCGGCATCTGAAGTAAAGCGCCGTTCACGTACCATGGTGGTATGAATACGGGTGAAAAGTTGGTTGAGTGATTCAACCAGCGGGCGAACCTCACCAGGAATGCCTTTCAAACTGAGCGGTTCTTCTGATTCCGGGTCGCGTAAACGTAGCGCCTGCGCCAGTTTTTTCAGGGGTTTAAGTTCAAGACTTAACAACACAATCAGGATTAACAGCATCAGTGGCAAAGCGACCAACCACGGCACCAATTGCGCTGTCACAATCGCTAAAGCCATATCTTCACGATATTCCCATTCCTGGCCGACAACAATTCGATACTTTTTATCTGCGGAAGTCAGCCACACAAAACGCCATTTATCGTTGTCGCCATTCAGATAGCCATCGTCAAAACCTTCCCGGCGATAGCTATAGGGAATGTACTGGCCATTGTCGCCATCGTGAAGAACCATTTTCCCTTCTGGCGTGTAGGCCGCAAAGGTCAGTACATCGTCGTCAATATGACCATGTTTGAATTTTTTCGGGGTATGCGCGATACGTTCAGAGGCTTTGAGTTCATCAAGATCCAGCGTGACAAGACGCTTGGCGAACAGCATTTGCTGCGTGTCGAACATCTCATTCACGTTATCGGTGGTTTGCTTCCAGGCGACAAAGCTGGAAATCAGCCAGGTCACTAAAACCAAAATCATGAAGATAAGCGTTAGCCTGACGCGCAGGCTGAGGCGTTGTGCGAATTTCATGCGTCACCCAGGGTGTAGCCAATGCCATGCACGGTACGGATAAAGTCGCTGCCGAGCTTACGGCGTAAGTGATGGACGTGTACTTCAACCGCATTGCTGGAGACGTTTTCGTCCCAGGTATACAGTTTTTCTTCAATCAGTTTACGGGGCAGGACGCGGCCCTTGTTGCGCATAAGCAGCTCCAACAGCGCGAACTCTTTGGGCTTAAGAGACAAAGGTTCGCCCGCCGCCGTGGCGACCAGCGCGCCGGGATCGAGCGTCACCTCGCCATGGCGCAATGTGTTGCTGGCCTGGCCGCTGGCACGACGCACCAGCGCCTCCAGCCTGGCGGCAACTTCGATCAACGCGAAGGGCTTACACAGATAGTCATCCGCGCCCAGACGTAAGCCTTCAACGCGTTCCGCCAGTGCGTCGCGGGCGGTCAGAATCAGCACCGGTTCCTGCTTCCCGTTGGCTCGCCACTCGCGCAGGATGTCTCGTCCGTCTATGCCTGGCAGCGTCAGGTCGAGGATTACCGCATCATACGGGGCACTGTAGAGTGCTTCTTTCCCCTGACGTCCTTCGGTAAACCAGTCGATGCTAAAACCCATTTTACTCAGACCGGTTTTAAGGCCATCACCAATCAACGTATCATCTTCAACCAGTAAAATGCGCATATATTCTTCCCTGCGAAAACTCTCTTTACCGTCAGTAAACCTTGTCGCCGCCGCATCTGTACAGCAAAAAAGAATCTTTTTTTTCCTTAAGAAGTTGTTAAGGATTAACTTATTTAATAGTCGTAAACCAACATGAAAGGGAGACATGACGATGAAAAAATTAGCTGCAATGGTTGCCGTAATGGCACTGTGTTCCGCACCTGTTCTGGCAGCGCAGCAGGGCGGCTTCTCTGGGCCGACGACGACCACACAAAGCCAAAGCGGTGGGTTTGTCGGCCCGAACGGCAGCATCACGACGGTAGCAAGTGCTAAATCGCTGCGTGATGACGCGTGGGTTACCCTGCGTGGGAACATCGTTGAGCGTATTTCCGACGATCTGTATGTGTTTAAAGATGCGACCGGCACGGTGAATGTGGATATTGACCATAAGCGCTGGAACGGCGTAACCGTAACCCCGCAGGATGTGGTTGAGATCCAGGGCGAAGTGGATAAAGACTGGAACTCCGTTGAAATCGACGTGAAACAGATTAGCAAAGTTGCTAAATAATCCCCATCAGGGCCGCATTCGCGGCCCTTTTCTTTGTGACTCAACACGCCAGATAGGGTAGTATCTGCGGCAATATTGCCCTTCAATAGAGGGGTACAAAGTTGAGGAACCACGATTAATGAGCGATATGGCAGAGCGCCTGGCGCTGCATGAATTCACGGAAAACGCCTATCTGAACTACTCCATGTACGTCATCATGGACAGGGCGTTGCCATTTATTGGCGATGGTTTGAAACCCGTTCAGCGTCGCATTGTGTATGCAATGTCCGAACTGGGGCTGAATGCCAGCGCCAAATTTAAAAAATCCGCGCGTACCGTCGGTGACGTGCTGGGTAAATACCACCCACACGGCGACAGCGCCTGTTATGAAGCGATGGTACTGATGGCGCAGCCGTTCTCTTACCGTTATCCGCTGGTTGACGGGCAGGGGAACTGGGGGGCGCCGGACGATCCCAAATCCTTCGCGGCGATGCGTTATACCGAATCCCGTCTGTCTAAATATGCGGAAGTCCTGCTGGGTGAGCTAGGTCAGGGAACGTCGGACTGGGTGCCAAACTTCGACGGCACCATGCAGGAGCCAAAGATGCTGCCTGCGCGTCTGCCAAATATTCTGCTGAATGGTACGACCGGTATTGCCGTTGGTATGGCGACGGATATTCCACCGCATAACCTGCGAGAGGTCGCCAAAGCGGCGATTACGCTGATTGAGCAGCCGAAAACAACGCTCGATCAACTGCTGGATATTGTGCAAGGGCCGGATTATCCGACCGAAGCCGAGATTATTACTTCGCGTGCGGAAATTCGTAAGATTTACGAAAACGGACGCGGCTCCGTGCGTATGCGCGCGGTATGGACCAAAGAAGACGGTGCGGTAGTGATTTCCGCGTTGCCGCATCAGGTTTCCGGGGCAAAAGTGCTGGAGCAGATCGCTGCTCAAATGCGTAATAAAAAGCTGCCGATGGTTGATGACCTGCGTGACGAATCGGATCACGAAAACCCGACCCGTCTGGTGATTGTCCCGCGCTCCAATCGCGTGGATATGGAACAGGTGATGAACCACCTGTTTGCCACCACCGATCTGGAAAAAAGCTACCGTATCAACCTGAACATGATCGGCCTCGACGGTCGCCCGGCGGTGAAAAACCTGCTGGAGATCCTCACCGAATGGCTGGCGTTCCGCCGTGATACCGTGCGTCGTCGCCTGAACTATCGTCTGGAAAAAGTGCTTAAGCGCCTGCATATCCTTGAAGGTTTGCTGGTGGCGTTCCTCAACATTGACGAAGTGATCGAGATTATTCGTCATGAAGATGAACCTAAGCCTGAGCTGATGTCGCGGTTTGGCATTTCCGAAACGCAGGCTGAAGCTATCCTTGAGCTGAAATTGCGCCACCTTGCCAAACTCGAAGAGATGAAAATCCGCGGTGAGCAGGATGAGCTGGCGAAAGAGCGCGATCAACTGCAGGCCATTCTCGCTTCCGAGCGTAAAATGAGTAACCTGCTGAAGAAAGAGCTGCAGGCCGATGCCGATGCTTATGGCGACGATCGCCGCTCCCCGTTGCAGGAACGCGAAGAAGCGAAGGCGATGAGCGAGCACGACATGCTGCCGTCTGAGCCGGTGACTATTGTATTGTCCCAGAGTGGTTGGGTGCGTAGCGCCAAAGGCCACGACATTGATGCGCCAGGATTAAGCTATAAAGCGGGCGACAGCTTTAAGTCGGCAGTGAAGGGTAAGAGCAACCAGCCGGTGGTATTCGTTGACTCGACCGGACGCAGCTACGCCATCGACCCGATTACGCTGCCGTCGGCACGTGGCCAGGGCGAACCATTAACCGGTAAGCTCACGCTGCCGCCGGGCGCGACGGTTGAGCATATGCTGATGGAAGGTGACGATCAGAAACTGCTGATGGCATCCGATGCGGGCTACGGTTTTGTCTGTACCTTCAATGACCTGGTGGCGCGTAACCGTGCGGGTAAAGCATTGATTACACTGCCAGAAAATGCGCATGTCATGCCTCCTGTGGTGATTGAAGATGAAACCGATATGCTGCTGGCCATTACCCATGCAGGTCGCATGTTGATGTTCCCGGTGAGCGATTTGCCGCAACTGTCGAAAGGCAAAGGGAACAAGATTATCAATATCCCTTCAGCAGAAGCGGCGAAAGGCGAAGATGGCCTGGCGCTGCTCTATGTGCTGCCGCCACAGAGCACGCTGACTATCCACGTCGGTAAGCGCAAAATTAAACTGCGTCCTGAAGAGTTGCAGAAAGTGACCGGCGAACGTGGTCGTCGCGGCACGCTGATGCGTGGTCTACAGCGTATCGATCGCATTGAAATTGACTCGCCTCGACGCGCCAGTCAGGGCGACAGCGAAGAATAACGTGACTGCCCGGCTCTCCCTGCTTTCGCTCAGGGAGAGCCAACGTTAAAATTTCCCGTAAAACCGTTGTTTATTCGTGCGTTGCGATTAACAATACGCTTTTCCAGAGAGCCGCCTTAACAAAGCCCTAACCTGATGCAGAGTTATGTATCCGGTGACGTAAAATGCCAGGCTCTTAGGCCTTAGAGGTTGTTATGTTATATATTTTTCGTTTAATCATTACTGTTATTTACTGCATTCTGGTCTGTATTTTCGGTTGTATATACTGTCTGTTCAGCCCACGGAATCCAAAACACGTCGCAACGTTCGGTCATATGTTTGGCCGCCTGGCTCCCCTGTATGGCCTGAAGGTCGAGTGCCGCATGCCGGCAGACGCGCAGAATTATGGTAATGCTATCTATATTTGTAACCACCAGAACAACTATGACATGGTTACTGCTTCGAATATCGTTCAGCCGCCGACGGTAACGGTGGGTAAAAAAAGCCTGCTGTGGATCCCGTTCTTCGGGCAGCTGTACTGGTTAACCGGTAACCTGTTGATCGACAGAAACAACCGTGCTAAAGCGCACAGCACCATCGCAGCCGTGGTGAACCATTTCAAAAAACGTCGTATTTCTATCTGGATGTTCCCGGAAGGGACGCGCAGCCGCGGCCGTGGTCTGCTGCCGTTTAAAACCGGCGCGTTTCATGCGGCGATTGCGGCGGGCGTCCCGGTTATTCCGGTGTGCGTTTCAACAACTTCAAACAAAATAAAACTCAACCGGCTCAATAACGGTTTGGCGATTGTAGAGATGTTGCCGCCGGTGGATATTAGCCATTTTGGTAAAGATCAGGTTCGTGAACTGGCAGCGCATTGCCGCACGCTGATGGAACAAAAAATCGCAGAGCTCGATAAAGAAGTTGCAGAGCGGGAAGCCGCCGGTAAGGTTTAATCCGCGCAATTCGGTTTTTTTACAGGAAAAGATTTCCTGCGTGTTAATCGCCAGTTTTTCATGGAGTTTATATGTCATTCAGTCGGCGTCAGTTCATTCAGGCATCGGGGATCGCACTGTGTGCAGGTGCTGTTCCGCTGAAGGCTAATGCTGCCGGTCAGCAACAACCGTTACCTGTGCCTCCACTGCTGGAGTCTCGTCGGGGGCAGCCGTTATTTATGACGCTGCAACGCGCGCATTGGTCATTTACACAAGGCACACGCGCGCCTGTCTGGGGGATTAACGGCCGCTACCTGGGGCCGACAATCCGCGTCTGGAAAGGGGATGACGTCAAGCTTATCTACAGCAACCGTCTGACAGAAAATGTCTCGATGACCGTCGCCGGATTACAGGTACCTGGTCCGCTGATGGGGGGCCCGGCGCGCATGATGTCACCTAATGCGGATTGGGCGCCAGTGCTGCCGATCCGCCAGAATGCCGCCACGCTGTGGTATCACGCCAATACGCCAAATCGTACTGCCCAGCAGGTCTATAATGGTCTTGCCGGGATGTGGCTGGTTGAAGATGAGGTCAGTAAATCCCTGTCTATTCCCAACCATTACGGCGTAGATGATTTTCCGATCATTATCCAGGACAAGCGTCTGGACAACTTTGGTACGCCGGAATACAGCGAACCTGGCAGCGGCGGTTTTGTTGGGGATACGCTGCTGGTCAACGGGGCGCAAAGCCCGTATGTCGAAGTCTCCCGCGGCTGGGTACGCTTGCGTTTGCTGAACGCGTCAAACTCGCGTCGTTACCAACTGCAAATGAGTGATGGCCGTGCACTGCATGTGATCTCCAGCGATCAGGGCTTTTTACCTGCGCCTGTTTCATTGAAACAGCTCTCGCTGGCGCCAGGCGAACGTCGTGAGATCCTGGTGGATATGACTAACGGTAATGAGGTCTCTATTACCTGTGGCGAGGCGGCCAGCATTGTCGACAGGATCCGCGGATTCTTTGAACCATCGAGTATTCTTATCTCCACGCTGGTGCTGACTCTGCGACCAACTGGCCTTCTGCCGCTGGTGACTGACAGCCTGCCAATGCGCCTGCTGCCTACGGAGATCCTCAGCGGTTCGCCGATTCGCAGCCGTGATATCAGCCTGGATGACGATCCGGGGATCAACGGTCAGCTGTGGGACGTCAACCGCATGGATATTACCGCGCAGCAGGGTACCTGGGAGCGCTGGACGGTGCGGGCGGATATGCCGCAGTCTTTCCATATTGAGGGCGTCTCGTTCCTGATCCGTAATGTGAACGGCGCAATGCCGTTCCCGGAAGACAGAGGTTGGAAAGATACCGTCTGGGTAGATGGTCAGGTCGAGTTACTGGTTTATTACGGTCAGCCTTCCTGGGCGCATTTCCCGTTCTACTTTAACAGCCAGACGCTGGAAATGGCGGATCGTGGCTCGATCGGTCAGATCCTGGTGAACCCGGCGCCGTAACGCGCCGGGGTTTGCGTTACGCCCGCCAGAACATGCGCGAAAACAGGATCAGTATGGGGTAAATCTCCAGACGCCCCATGATCATGGCTGCGCACATCAGCAGCTTTGCCTCCTCATTTAACGTGCCAAACGTCGTGGCGGTAACGCCAAATCCCAGCCCCATATTGTTGATGCAGGCGGCGACGGTGGCGAAAGATGAGAAGAGATCGTAGCCCATCAGATTGAGCGCCCAGATAAAAAAGCTGGTGAACAAAACGTAGAGAAAGAAAAAGCTCCATACCGAACGCACCACCCTGTCGCTTACCACGCTGTTACCCACTTTGATGTTCAGCAGGGCGCGAGGATGCGCGAGCTGGTGTAATTCCTGGCGGCACTGCTTGAACATAATCAAAAAGCGCAGCACTTTAATTCCCCCGCACGTCGATCCCACACAACCGCCGAAAAAGCTGGCGCTAAGCAGCATGAAGATCGTGTGCGAGGGCCACTGCGCGTAATCCGCCGTTGACAGGCCATTATCCGTCAGCATGGAGCTGGCCAGAAAAAAGGCATGCACCAGGCTGTCCGTTAGCCCGTACATACCTGCCCGCCAGACCTGCCAGGTGGCGATCAGCGTGACCACCAGCGCAATTAGCAGAAAGAAACGCAGCTCGGCATTACGACGAAAGGGCTTGAAGGTACGTTTTACAATAGCAACGTACCAGAGGGTGAAGTTAAACGCGGATAACAGTGAAAACAGTCCGGCGACGAGTTCTATAGCGTGGCTGTTATAAAAGCCGATGCTCTCGCTGCGAGTGGAAAATCCGCCAAGAGAGACCGTCGACAGCCCGTGGCATAAGGCGTCGAAAAACGACATCCCGGCAGCCCAGTAGGCTAGAGTACAAATAAGACCCAGAATGACGTAGGTCAACCACAGCGTACGTGCGGTATCGGCAAGCCTTGGCGTGAGGCGTTCTTCTTTGAAGGGGCCTGGCATTTCAGACTGATACAGTTTCATGCCGCCAATACCCAGCAGCGGTAATACCGCCACGGCGAGGACAATAACGCCCAGGCCGCCAATAAAATTGAGCTGAGCACGATAGTAAAGATACGATTTCGGTAAGGCGCTGACGTCGTCAATCACCGTTGCGCCAGTGGTGGTAATCCCGGAAACCCCTTCGAACAGGGCATCGGCAAAGGAGAGATTTAAGCCATCGTCCATCCACATCGGCATTGCGCTAATAAACGAAAACAGTAGCCAGAACAAAACGATAATGACGAATCCATCCCGGGTTCTCAGTTGAATTCCCGCATGTTTGGTTGCCAGCCACGCCCCGCCGCCAAGGGTAAAGAAAGTCATAAATGTGCTGAAAAATGCGAAAAAGCTCCGCTCTTTATTTAACAGAGCGATGGTCATTGGCGGCAGCATGGAGAAGCTGTAGAGAAGAACCAGAAATCCGCACAGGTGAACAACAACCCGTAACTGGGAAATATGCAGTGAATCGTTGAGTCGCAATGAAAAATCCCCCGCCGAAAAGAGTGATCTCAGTTGGCCGGCATGGTGTTAATTATGATTGATAAAAATGGCTGTCGTAAAATTTAACAATTTATACAACTTTCTACTGGTCTGGTTCAGACTCCACTTCATTTCTTGCCGACATACAGCGTATAATCCCCGGCCTTTGATTATTTTTTTACCATTTTTGGAAGCACTATGAGCGCAATATCCCTGATCCAACCGGACAGAGACCTTTTCTCCTGGCCGCAGTACTGGGCTGCCTGTTTTGGCCCGGCACCGTTTTTGCCGATGTCACGTGACGAAATGGACCAACTTGGCTGGGATAGCTGCGACATCATTCTGGTGACCGGCGATGCCTACGTCGACCACCCAAGCTTTGGTATGGCGATTTGTGGCCGTATGCTGGAAGCTCAGGGCTTTCGCGTCGGAATTATCGCCCAGCCGGAGTGGAACAACAAAGACGATTTTATGCGTTTGGGTAAACCGAACCTGTTCTTTGGTGTGACCGCTGGCAACATGGACTCGATGATCAACCGTTATACCGCCGATCGCCGACTGCGCCATGATGATGCCTACACGCCGGACAACGTGGCGGGTAAACGTCCGGACCGCGCCACGCTGGTCTATACCCAGCGCTGTAAAGAAGCATGGAAAGATGTGCCGGTTATTCTTGGCGGCATTGAGGCCAGCCTGCGCCGCACCGCGCACTACGATTACTGGTCTGATACCGTTCGCCGCTCCGTTTTGGTGGATTCGAAAGCCGATATGCTGATGTTCGGCAACGGCGAACGTCCGCTGGTGGAAGTGGCGCATCGTCTGGCGATGGGGGAAACTATCGATCAGATCCGCGACGTGCGTAACACCGCGATTATGGTTAAAGAAGCGCTGCCGGGCTGGAGTGGGGTGGATTCTACGCGTCTCGACACGCCAGGCAAGATTGACCCGATCCCGCATCCTTACGGTGAAGATCTGCCGTGTGCCGACAACAAACCTGTCGCCCCGAAAAAACAGGAAGCGAAAGCGGTAACCGTACAGCCGCCACGTCCGAAACCGTGGGAAAAAACCTACGTGCTGCTGCCGTCCTTCGAAAAAGTGAAGGGCGACAAAGTGCTGTATGCGCATGCGTCGCGTATCCTGCACCACGAAACTAACCCAGGCTGCGCGCGTGCGCTGATGCAAAAGCATGGCGATCGCTACATCTGGATCAACCCGCCAGCTATTCCGCTGTCTACCGAAGAGATGGACAGCGTCTTTGCGTTACCGTACAAGCGTGTACCGCATCCGGCGTATGGTGACAGCCGTATTCCGGCCTATGAGATGATCCGTTTCTCGATCAACATTATGCGTGGCTGCTTTGGCGGCTGCTCGTTCTGTTCGATAACAGAGCACGAAGGCCGTATCATCCAGAGTCGCTCTGAAGATTCGATCATCAATGAAATCGAAGCCATTCGCGACACTGTCCCGGGCTTTACCGGCGTGATTTCCGATCTCGGCGGCCCAACGGCGAACATGTATATGCTGCGCTGTAAGTCACCGCGTGCGGAGCAAACCTGCCGTCGTCTGTCATGCGTCTATCCGGATATTTGTCCGCACATGGATACCAATCATGAGCCGACAATTAACCTCTATCGCCGGGCGCGTGATCTCAAAGGCATTAAAAAGATCCTTATCGCATCCGGTGTGCGCTATGACATCGCGGTGGAAGACCCACGCTACATCAAAGAACTGGCTACCCATCACGTGGGCGGCTATCTGAAGATTGCGCCAGAGCATACTGAAGAAGGCCCGCTGTCGAAGATGATGAAGCCGGGGATGGGCAGCTACGATCGCTTCAAGGAATTGTTCGATACCTACTCTAAACAGGCCGGTAAAGAGCAGTACCTGATCCCGTATTTTATCTCCGCGCACCCGGGTACGCGTGACGAAGATATGGTGAATCTGGCGCTGTGGCTGAAACAACGTCGTTTCCGTCTGGATCAGGTGCAGAACTTCTATCCATCGCCGTTGGCGAACTCCACAACCATGTATTACACCGGGAAAAACCCGTTGGGTAAAATTGGTTATAAGAGTGAAGACGTGGTGGTGCCGAAAGGTGATAAGCAGCGTCGTCTGCATAAAGCCCTGTTGCGCTACCACGATCCAGCCAACTGGCCGTTAATCCGCCAGGCGCTGGAAGATATGGGTAAAAAGCATCTGATCGGCGGGCGTCGCGAATGTCTGGTTCCGGCGCCTACGCTGGAAGAGATGCGCGAAGCGCGTCGCCAGAACCGTCATACTCGTCCGGCGCTGACCAAACACACGCCAGTGGCGCACCAGCGTCAGACGCCTGCCGCGAACAAAAAACGCGGGAAAGTGGCGGGACGTTAATCTGTCTTGCCCGGATAAGGTGCTTGCACCGCTATCGGGCAGAAGAGATCAGTATTTATGCCTCACGAATTCTGGCCGCTAATGCGGCCAGTTTTTCGTCATCAGCCCGTTCATGATCGTGTGACGACAGATATCCTTCATACTGCTCGAAAAATTTGTTCTGCCGCGATTCAATCGGTTTCCAGTGGGTTAAATCGCCAGTACCGTGCATGGGACTTAATTTACTGTGCACATGGTCTACGCCGAAACCTTCGAAGAACATTCCCGTACGACTAACATCCGGGAAAGCCTTATCCAGTTTCTTAGCCACTTTTTGGGTCGCCAGCATCAGGTCCGCTAACGCCTGCGGCGGCATGTCGAAGGCATAGCTGGGGTAATGCTTTTTCGGGATCACCACGGTAAAACCGTCGGTGTTCGGGAAAATCGACAGAAAAGCCAGGTGGTGTTCGTCTTCCCATACCTTATGGCAGGGCGCTTTGCCTTCAACAATTTGACAGAAAATACAGGTCATTCCTTTTCTCCGCAGGTAAGGTCTTCGTCAGGACGCAGTCAGTTTAGTACAGACCCAACACCTTCCACCACATCAGACCCACGGTAATAAAGACCGCCTGGTTAAACAAGCTGATGATAAATCCTGTGCGCCACCAGACGCCTGTTGGAACATACCCGGCGCCAAACAGAATAGGGCCGCGAGCATGTGTGTACTGGGTGAGCGAGCAGTACAAACTGCTGGTGAAGGCCAGCATTAACGCCGTGGGAGCAGCGGGAATATTCAGATGCAGCCCGACGCCGAGGAAAACAGCATACAGCGCGGCAATCTGCGCATTGCCGCTGGCAAAAAAGTAGTGGGTATAGAAATAGGCGGCGTTCAGCAGCAGCAGGACGATCACCCAACTGGTCCCGTGCATAGTACTGCTCAGGCTGTCGCCAATCAGATTGCCGAACCAGGTGGTGAAGCCCAGTTTTTTCAACTGATTCGCCATCATCAGTAGCGCGGCGAACCAAATCAGCGTATCCCATGCCCCTTTCTCACTTTTGACGTCTTCCCAACTCAGCACGCCGCTCAGCAATAAAATCGACAGCCCTACAAACGAAGCGGTAGTGGCGTCAACGCCCAGCGTATCGCCAAAAATCCACAGCACCAGCAGTACGCCGACAGTTGCCAACATCAGCCATTCCCCGCGTGACATGCGGCCCATTTCCGCCAGCTCTTTGCGGGCGAGGTTCGGGGCATCCGGCGTGTGTTTGATTTCCGGACGCACCAGCCAGTAGACCAGTAGCGGAACGAGCAGCAAAGAGACCAGACAAGGTAGCAGCGCCGCCATAAACCAGCCGCCCCAGGTCAGCGTAACCCCGGCGTTGGCCGCCAGTTTTACTGCCAGCAGGTTGCCGGTATAGCCGGTCATAAACAGTGCTGCCGTCACGTCGTTGACGTTGCCAATACAGGTGATAAGAAAGGTGCCGATTTTACTGCGGGACTCATCTTCCGGGTTCGAATGGAAACTACGCGCCAGAGAGTCGGCAATCGGATAGATGACGCCGCCGCAGCGAGCTGTATTACTCGGCATAGCGGGAGAGAGGATTAGATCGGCAAAAGCCAGACCGTAGGCGAGTCCCAACGTTCGCTTGCCGAGCAGGCGGATCATCTGCAACGCAATACGTCGCCCGAGACCGGTTTTGATAAACCCACGGGCAATCATAAAAGCCACGACGATAAGCCAGATAAGCGAACTGTTCAGTTCACTCAATGCCGTGGTGATGGCGCCGCTGGCGGTTTTATCCCCGGCAGCATAGGCGAGCGCGAATACCGTAATACCAATAATGCCGACCGCGCCGATGGGTAATACTTTAGCCACAATAGAAGCGATGGTGGCGACGAAGATAATTGCCGAATGCCAGGCTGGCGCACTTAACCCGGTGGGGGGCGTAAGCTGCCAGAGTCCGGCAGAAATGAGTACTATAAGAATTAATGGGAGCCATTTGACGCCATTACTTTTTTTATCAGCCACGGTTACGCACCTATAGGTGTGGTAAATACATTCACGAAATGAATATATTTATTGAATAATTAACAGGTTATGTTGCGTAATGCTGCTCCAGCGACTGCAAGAAATACATCAATATATGTATGTTAATTGTTTCCTGATATTTCATTACCAGAAAGGCCCGACGGGAGTGTCGGGCCGGAGAGAAGAGATTAACCGCCGAACTGGTCCGGGTCTGGTCCCAGCCGTCTGCCTTGATCGAGTTTCGCAATTTCGCCTAATTCTTCTTTATCCAGGCGGAAGTCCCAGACGTTAAAGTTTTCTGCGATACGGGCAGGCGTCACCGATTTCGGAATAACCACCAGACCGTTATCCAGATGCCAGCGGATGACAATCTGCGCCGGTGATTTACCATATTTCTCTGCGAGGTCACGGATGATCTTTTGGTCGAAGACGTCTTTCCCGCCCTGCGCCAATGGACTCCAGGATTCGGTCTGGATCTTATGTGTGGCGTTCCAGGCATGAAGCTGGCGCTGCTGCATAAGTGGGTGCAGTTCTATCTGGTTGATCACGGGATGAACGCCAGTTTCGTCTATCAGGCGCTGGAGATGATTGATCTGAAAGTTGCACACGCCGATGCTCTTAATCAGCCCTTCTTTTTGCAGATCGATCATGTTTTCCCACGCTTCAACGTAGTGATCGATCGCCGGAACAGGCCAGTGCATCAGGTAAAGATCGAGGTAATCGAGCTGGAGTTTCTCCATGCTTTCGAGTAAGGCTTCCCGGGCGCGTTTCTGATCATCATTCCACAGCTTGGTGGTGATGAATAACTCTTCCCGCGGCACGCCCGCATTACGTATCGCTTTGCCGACACCTTCTTCGTTTTTGTACGCGGCGGCGGTATCAATCGAACGATAACCCACTTCCAGTGCTTTATGGATAGCGGTAATGACTTCTTCGTTGCTTGCCTTCCAGACCCCCAGGCCCAGTTGCGGCATGACGTTACCATCCTGTAGTTTGATAATGGTTGGACCGGTCATAATTCCCCCCTGGATTACAGTCACCGGAGCAAGCTCCGGTGAGTTAGGTGTGACTTAAGTCTGGCCTATACTCGTCATACTTCAAGCTGCATATGCGTTGGCTGCACTCGTTCACCCCAGTCACTTACTTATGTAAGCTCCTGGGGATTCTCTCCTTTGCCGTCTTTATGCAACTCGAATTATTTAGAGTATAAATAGCCAAAAACGAAAGGCGGAGCTTAAAAAACCTTAACGGGCAGCTTCGTAAATCCGACGGCTGACGTCGAGCGTAATGTCCTGGTGCTCACCCAGTTTCGTACCGCCGTGCGCTTGCAGTTTTTCCAGCAGCGCCGGGATGGAGCTACCGTCCAGACCGTAGTCAGACAAGCGAGTCGGGACACCCATTTGTTCGAAGAAAGCACGGGTAGCGGCAATGGCGGCATCGATACGCTGGTCTTCAGAACCCTCGGTGATATTCCAGATACGTTCTGCGTATTGCAGTAGCTTGGCACGCTTGGTATCGCGTTTTTCATTCCACAGCGCAGGCAGAACGATGGCCAGCGTTTGCGCATGATCCAGACCATGCATCGCGGTCAGTTCGTGGCCCAGCATATGGGTTGCCCAGTCCTGCGGTACGCCTGCGCCAATCAGGCCGTTCAGCGCCTGGGTTGCCGCCCACATGACGTTCGCACGCACGTTGTAGTTTTCCGGCTCCTGCAAGGCTTTCGGACCTTCTTCTATCAGCGTAAGCAGAATGCCTTCGGCAAAGCGATCCTGAATTTTCCCGTCGACCGGATAAGTTACATACTGCTCAACGGTATGCACGAAGGCATCCACGACGCCGTTTGCAACCTGACGTGGCGGCAGGGTATAGGTGTAAACCGGATCCAGTACGGCAAATACCGGTTGCACAAACGGGGTCATAAAGGCCAGTTTGTCGCCAGTGGTTTTCCGCGAGATGACCGCGCCGGAGTTAGATTCAGAACCGGTGGCGGGCAGGGTTAATACGGAGCCCATCGGGATGGCGCTTTTTACGTCGTTGCCGTGAGTTTCCAGAATACGCCATGGGTCGATGCCGTCAGCGTACTGTGCCGCTGCTGCGATGAATTTGGTGCCGTCCAGTACCGAACCACCGCCCACAGCCAGCAGGAACGTTACTTTCTCATCACGCACGATCTTTACCGCATTCATCAGCGTTTCATAAGACGGGTTCGGCTCAATACCGCCAAACTCCAGCACGTCCAGGCCTTTCAGTGCATCCTGAACCTGTGCCAGAACGCCGGTTTTTTTCACACTGCCGCCGCCGTAGGTAATCAATACGCGAGCATCCTGAGGGATTTGATCGCGCAATTCGGCAATAGCGCCTTTACCGAACAGAATACGGGTTGGGGTATGGAGATTAAAATTGTTCATTGCTCGTTCCCTTGTGTGGGTAATAAAAAGAGGGCAGGAGAGTGTCTGCCGGATGATGAACATTGTGGTCGCCAGCCGCGCTGCTCTCAATGCACATTTCTGCCGATGTCTTGCCCATTTCTACAGACTACTGGAGAAAACGGATAAATCTGCGCATGATGTTAGGGTCGAAAACCGATGATGAAATGGTGCTTTATGAACCGTGAAGAGATCTGCCTTCTGCTGACAGATAAAATTAAGCAGCTGAAAAATAATGAAAATAACCTCAGTGCATTGCTGCCAGATGTCCGCCTGATGCACGGTACGGTGCCAGCTGCACGGACACCAGTCATGTATCAGCCAGGTATCATATTTCTCTTTTCGGGCCATAAAATTGGTTATATTAATGAACGCGTATTTCGTTATGACGCCAATGAATACCTGCTGCTAACCGTACCTTTACCCTTTGAATGTGAAACGTATGCGACACCGGAGGTTCCGTTGGCCGGAATCTACCTGAATGTCGATATCCTGCAATTGCAGGAGCTGTTGATGGACATTGGGGAAGACGAGCTGTTTCAGCCTGCTATGGCGGCCAGTGGGATTAACTCCGCGACGCTTTCAGACGAAATTCTCTGCGCCGCTGAGCGCCTGTTGGATGTGATGGAACGCCCGCTGGATGCGCGTATTCTCGGCAAACAGATCATTCGCGAGATCCTCTACCATGTGCTGACCGGGCCGCGCGGCGGCGCGTTACTTGCGCTGGTCAGTCGTCAGACGCATTTCAGCTTGATAAGCCGGGTGCTGAAGCGGATTGAAACCAAATACACCGAGAACCTCAATGTAGAACAGCTGGCGGCAGAGGCGAACATGAGCGTGTCGGCGTTTCATCATAACTTTAAAGCGGTGACCAGCACGTCGCCGCTGCAATATCTTAAAAGCTATCGTCTGCATAAAGCGCGGATGATGATGATTCATGACGGGATGAAGGCCAGTGCGGCAGCCATGCGTGTCGGCTATGAGAGTGCATCGCAGTTCAGTCGGGAATTCAAACGTTTCTTTGGCGTGACGCCGGGGGAAGATGCGGCCAGAATTCGGATGATGCAGGGGAGTTGATTGCTTGTCCGTCTGAACGGTACACCGTAGGCCTTAAAGCTACGCGCCATAAGGCAAAATGCCGGAGATTATCCGGCCTACGGATGCGACTCAGGCGCTACAGTATTTTTTTTTAATCACCACGAACAGGGTTCCCAACAGACCTGCGGTTAACAGGGCAATCGGTAGGATCATTAAAAAGGTCATCACCTGATCTTCATGGCGTTTAACGAACGGGATCATGCTCAGCGCGTAGCCAAAGCTGGTGACAACGGTGACCCACAGCAGGCCGCTCAGCCAGTTAAAAAACTGGAATCGACGGTTAGGCAGCCCTGAAATTCCTGCCATGGTCGGCAGCAAGGTGCGTACGAACGCCAGGAAGCGCCCGGCCAGCAGCGCCATCAGGCCGTGTTGGTCAAACATGCAGGTGGCGCGCTGATGATATTTTTCAGGTAATTGCGCCAGCCAGCCTTTTACCGTTCTTGTGTTGCCCAGCCAGCGTCCCTGAATGTAACTCAGCCAGCAGCCCAGGCTGGCGGCGGCGGTCAGAATAGCTATGGTAGGTAAAAAACTCATCACGTCCTGAGCGATCAGCGCCCCAGCCAGCAATAACAGGCTGTCTCTGGGTAAAAAGGAGGCGGGCAGCAGGCCATTTTCTAAAAACAGTGTGGCGAACATGACGAAGTAAACCACGCTCACAACGTGTGGATCCGCCAGCGCGGCAAAGTCGTGTTGCCAGAGCGCGGAGACAATATCTTGAATAACTACCATGGACTTTCCTGTGGAACAGCGTTTATGTGTGGATTGTACTCCTGAATTGTCCGGGATGCCTTGATCCCGGACGCAACAATTGCAGACTTTTCCACCAGAAGTGTCTGCATATATGTCCATCTATGGCAATGTTACTCGATTCGGGCAAATCCTGCGGCTAAATCGGCAATCAGATCGTCAACATTCTCTAAACCGATATGCAAACGGATAAGCGTTCCGCTGAAGTCCACTTCACCTTGCGGACGGATTGCCGCAATGTGTTCCGGCTGGTTGGCGAGAATTAGCGACTCAAAACCGCCCCAGGAGTAGGCCATGCTGAACAGGCTGAAGTGATCCAGATACGCGGCCAGCTCTTCATTATTAAGCTTCTTATTCAATACAAAGGAGAATAGCCCGCTGCTGCCGGTAAAATCACGTTTCCAGAATTCATGGCCTTTACTGCCGGGTAGCGCCGGGTGATTAACACGAGCGACCTGTGGGTGGTTGGCCAGCCACTCGGCGACCTTTAAGCTGCTTTCATGATGCTGACGTAAGCGTACGCTCAGTGTGCGTAATCCACGGCTGGTCATATAGGCGGTGTCGGCGTCCAGCATTTGTCCCATCAGATAGGCATTTTCGCGCAGTTGGTCCCAGCAGCGGGCATTGGATACCGCTGTGCCGACCATGCCGTCGGAATGACCAATCAGGTATTTCGTACCCGCCTGAATCGAGATATCAATACCGAAATCCAGCGCGTTGAACAGCACGCCGGCAGCCCAGGTGTTATCAATCATGATGACAGCCTCAGGCGCAACACTTCTGACGGCGGCAACAATTGCTGGTACATCATGTACCTCCATGGTGACGGAGCCGGGTGATTCCAGAAAGACAACTTTGGTGTTCGGCTGAATATGCTTCACTATATCGGCGCCAATCAACGGATCAAACCAGCCCGTTGAGACGCCAAGTTTACCGAGAATTTTGGTGCAGAAGTCCTGGCTGGGCTCATAGGCGGTATTGGTCATCAACACATGATCGCCTTGTTCAACAAAAGCAAGGATGGTGTTGGCAACAGCTGCCGCGCCGCAAGGGAACAACGCGCAACCCGCGCCGCCTTCCAGTTCGCACATGGCTTCCTGCAGCGAAAAATGCGTCAGGGTTCCGCGACGTCCATAGAAAAGCGCACCGTTTGCGCGGTTGCGCGTGGCCTGCTTTTTGGCCTCAACGCTGTCAAACACCAGCGAAGAAGCGCGCTGGATCACGCTATTTACCGAGCCCAGCGTGTACTTTTTACTGCGTCCTGCGTGAACGAGTTTGGTTTCAAGTTGCTTATCTGCCATGGTGTATTACCTGTTTTTATACGTCTGGATGTCTAAACTACCATGAATCAAAGATGACGCATCCTGTAGAACGGTCATACAGTAGAAAATAATCTCAAAATGCCTCTGGTGACTTTTTTACTGCGTAAGCGCAAAGAAAAGAAACCAAAGGTGCGGCAATATGTAAATAGTAATGAGAACGACTATCAATTCGACGTTGTTTTGATATGATTACGCTTAGATTTTGTGATTTGCGTCCTGGAGATACAGAGTGGGTAATAATTTGATGCAGACGGACCTTTCCGTCTGGGGTATGTATCAGCACGCCGATATCGTGGTTAAGTGCGTGATGATTGGGCTGATTTTAGCGTCAGTGGTCACCTGGGCTATCTTCTTTAGTAAGAGCCTTGAGTTCTTTACTCAGAAACGCCGTCTTAAGCGTGAACAGCAACTGCTGGCGGATGCCCGCTCCTTAGACCAGGCAAACGAGATTGCCGCAAGATTCGATGCTAAAAGCCTTGGCGCACAGTTGATTTACGAAGCGCAGAACGAGCTGGAACTGTCTGAAGGCAGTGACGACAACGAAGGTATTAAAGAGCGCACCGGTTTTCGTCTGGAGCGTCGTGTGGCGGCGGTAGGTCGTCATATGGGACGTGGTAACGGATACCTGGCCACCATCGGGGCTATCTCGCCTTTTGTGGGTCTGTTCGGTACGGTATGGGGCATCATGAACAGCTTCATCGGGATTGCACAAACCCAAACCACCAACCTGGCCGTTGTTGCTCCGGGCATTGCAGAAGCGCTGTTAGCGACCGCGATTGGTCTGGTTGCGGCGATTCCAGCGGTCGTCATCTACAATATTTTCGCACGTCAGATTGGCAGCTATAAAGCGATGCTGGGCGATGTCGCGGCGCAGGTGCTGTTGCTGCAAAGTCGTGATCTGGACCTGAACGCCAGCGCCTCCGCGCATCCGGTACGTGCCGCGCAGAAATTACGTGTAGGGTAATGTTCCATGGCAATGAGCTTTAATGAGAACCTGGACGATAACGGTGAAATGCATGAAATCAACGTGACGCCGTTTATCGACGTTATGTTGGTTTTATTGATCATCTTTATGGTAGCCGCGCCGTTGGCAACAGTGGATGTGAAGGTGAATCTCCCTGCCTCCACCAGCACGCCGCAGCCGCGTCCGGAAAAACCGGTTTATCTGTCAGTCAAAGCCGATAAGAGTATGTTTATTGGCAATAATCAGGTGACGGATGAAACCATGATTAGCGAGCTCACTACGCTGACAGAAGGGAAGAAAGACACCACGATTTTCTTCCGTGCAGATAAGACCGTCGATTATGAAACCATGATGAAGGTAATGGACACGCTGCATCAGGCCGGTTTCCTGAAGATTGGTCTGGTCGGTGAAGAGACCGTGAAAGCGAAGTAACTTTCTCGCCGGGTAGTGGTTTTCACCTACCCGGCCTGCTTATCCTGATTCCACGCCTTACAAACCTGTTCTTATCTGTTTTCATCCAACGCGACCGTGGTTATCCTGGTCGGTTCGTAGCTGCCTTCGGACAGCTTGCGCGTCAGGCGTAAGGTGGCCGTTTCTCGCGCGAGTATATGCTGGTAGGTGCTCTCCAGCCGGGCCATGATTTTATCCCGCAGTTCGGGTTGTTGGGCTATGATGGCCTCAATCGCGGCGCCATAGATCTCTTCTTTCGCCTGTAGCGCATAAATTTCGCGACGATTTTGCCATTTCATCCGCACCAGTGCGGCGGGTATAGAAACCATTTCCTGGGCAACGCTTTCCAGCGTCGTGTTTTTATTGGCAATCAGGATAGCTAAATTCTGCTTTAAGACAAACTCATCACTTTTATGGTCATCTAAAGCCAAATAAACATTATTATCCTCAACATCTTTCATTTTATTTCTCTTCCAGAGAATAAAAAATAGGGTCGCTGGTTTCGCGGGTAATTAAATTAAGCCAAATTTTATTGCCTTGCTCATTAATGGTGGCTGTTTTTTCGGTCAAGATTTTACTTAATTCTTGTGCGTTAATGTCGCCCTCCGCTTGCAATGAATTGAGCAAGCGCGTGAATGACTCAATCTTTGCCGCGCAAAACAAACGTTCTTTTAAATGACGGTCGCACTCTTCAAACAACATATTGCGCGCCTGGCCGGTCGCTGTAGCGCTGATCAAAATATCAGCTTCATAATCACTTAATGTTTTCTTTCCCTGAGTCAAATTTTCACTGTTTTCTGTGGGGAAGGTATTAGTCGATGTTTGAGATAAATGATAATGCGCGGGAACAAGATGCTCGGGAAGCATGTTGAAATATCCTTTGATGCCAATACTGTATTGTTTTTAATATGTCAGGCTGCGTTGACAATAGCATGGTGTAATTTTAAAATCAAAAAAAATGGAGCCAGTATATGAACAGTATATTTTATTCTGTTATTACCCTGCTATTGCTTACCTGCGGGGTGCTTTTGTTGATGCGCAGCGCAAATAAAAACCGCTATGCAGAAAATGGTAACGCTGGACACCAGCCGGAAATCTTGAGTAAAGAAGAGGGTGAAGATCATTTTTCTGTATTGATGAATTCGATTACCCCGGTATGGTATTGGCGCGTTAATCACGAATATATCGATTTTATCCACTCGACGATCAAACGGATGACGATGGTGGAGCTGAATGAGACGCCTGGCCTATTTGATGCGCAGCGGCGTTGTAGCGACCTTAACTCTGCGGTGTACAAATATTACGACAATATAAAAAAACGCTGTCTCAGTGGGGAGAAGGTCCCGCATGCCGATCTGGACGTGCTCAACTTACGTCAGTGCTTCAGAGAGTTCAGCCTGGAGGCTTACCCTGCGCTCGTCGCGCTGGTGTGGCCGGAATACCAGCGTCCACAGCTCAAAGCAGAAGAAGTATGAGGTCATGGCGCATTACCATGGCCGGGTAGCGCTTTATTGCGACCCGGCACGGAGTGACAAACGGCTATTTGTCAGATGAGGCTTGCCACAGGTTCAGCTCACCGTCAGCGACGTGTTTATCGATTTGCGCCAGTTCTTCGGCGCTGAACGTCAGATTAGCCAATGCCTGAACGTTTTCTTCCAGCTGCTCCGGTCGGCTGGCGCCAATTAATACCGAAGTGACCCGGTTGTCTTTCAGCAACCAGCTTAAGGCCATTTGCGCCATCGACTGTCCGCGCTGTTGCGCCATCTCATTGAGCAAACGCAGGCTACTAAGGTTTTCTTCCGTCAGCATATTTTCTGTCAGCCCACGGACTTTTTTCCCTTCACGCTGCATACGTGAACCTTCCGGGATGCCGTTGAGGTATTTCCCCGTCAGCAGCCCCTGGGCCAGCGGCGTAAAGGCAATGCAGCCCATGCCGTTAGCTTCCAGCGTATCCAGCAAGCCACTGCTGTCTACCCAGCGATTAAGCAGGTTGTAAGAGGGTTGGTGGATAAGAAGCGGAATTTTCCATTCCCGTAGCAGCTCGGCCATCTTTTGCGTTCGTTCCGGAGAATAGGACGAGATGCCGACATACAGCGCTTTACCGCTTTGCACCGCATGGGCCAGCGCTGAGGCGGTCTCTTCCATTGGCGTATTTTCGTCAACGCGGTGTGAGTAGAAGATATCGACATAGTCGAGCCCCATGCGTTGCAGGCTCTGGTCGAGGCTGGCAAGCAGGTATTTACGCGAACCACCAGAACCGTATGGCCCTGGCCACATGTCGTAGCCCGCCTTGGTGGAGATGATCAGCTCATCTCGGTATTGTGCAAAATCCTCGCGCAGTAAACGGCCAAAATTCTCTTCTGCGCTGCCTGGAGGCGGCCCATAGTTATTGGCCAAATCAAAATGGGTGATGCCTAAATCAAAGGCTTTACGCAGTAGGGCGCGCTGTGACTCCAGCGCCTGAACGTGCCCAAAACTGTGCCACAAACCCAGCGACAGTGCGGGTAAGCGTAAACCGCTGCGTCCACAGTAGCGATAGAGCATTTGTTCGTAACGTTCAGGATTGGCAAACCAGGCCATGAGATCTCCTTAGTGCAGGTGAATTTCAAAACAGCGTTTCTATTCTAGCGGGTTCTCGGTGAATATTCCGTTCACAGGTCACACTGGGATAAAAAACTGAGCAGTATTCGAACCGCCAGTTATTGAAGGAGCTGGCCTGGGAAGACTATATCTTTCCTTGCGTTAATCACGGCTTCCATAATGCCCCAACCTGTCGTTATGAGAAAGCTGCCGCTGATTTAGCCTGGGAGTACACTCTTGCTGGGTTTTATAAATCTTTGTGATAGAAAACAAAGCATTATTAAATAATTTAGGTGAGTTATCTGAATAATAATGCTAGCTAATTTCATTAGCATTCATGTTGATATCGTCTGGAGAGATATGGGTTGGACTTAAGAAAGTAAAAAAATAAAGAACGCATTATATCTTCTCTATCGGCTGCCGATAACAAGGATAAGTATCGCCTGGTGGCGAATTCCTCATCAACGGCAAGGAAATTATTATGGGTTTGCTGAAAAACTTCACTATTCGTATTGTCATGTTGGCAATACTGGGACTTTTTTGCCTGCTGTGGTCGGGCGTGGGTTTATTCAGTCTTCATTCTTTATCAAAAATATCAGAAGGGAATGATATTGACCGTCATCTTGTCCATCAGATGACTGTTCTCAGCCAGGGTAACGATCAGTATTTTCGTTTTGTGACGCGGTTAAGTCGCGCAATGGATGTCAAAATTAGCGGCGGAACGCCGGATTTTGCGCCAGCGCAACAGTCCCTGGACAATATGAGTAAAAAACTCCAGGAGATGAAAACATTGTCTCCTGGCCCCATGGATCCGGAAGTCGCCGCGGCGGTGCTGACCAAGTGGCAGGCGCTGCTGGATAACGGCGTGATCCCACAAATGCAACTGGCGCAGCAGGGCACGCTCACGGCCTTTGCGGAGCATGCCAGCACCGTTACGCCAGCCCTGAGCCGTGAATTTGGCGCCAGTGCTGAGCGTTTTAACACCACTGCGGGTGAAAGACTCGATACCACCCGCGTTATGGTCGATGGCAAAACGTCTATCATCCGGACCCTGATTATCACCGCCGTAATCCTCGGTATTGCTCTCCTGTTCTTTACCGACCGCTACCTCGTCGCCATGATGGTGAAACCTCTGGGACGTATTCGCCAACAATTTCAACAAATTGCGCAGGGCGATCTCAGCCATTCTATTGAAGATTTTGGTCGTAACTGCGTGGGCCAACTGGTGCCGTTACTGTGCGCGATGCAGGACAGCTTGCGCGAAGCCGTGAGTACCATTCGCTCTGGTAGTGACAACATCTGGCGAGGGGCGACGGAAATTTCCACCGGTAATAACGATCTCTCCTCACGTACAGAAGAGCAGGCTGCAGCGCTGGAAGAGACCGCCGCCAGCATGGAGCAGCTGACCGCAACGGTAAAACTGAACGCCGAAAATGCGCGTGAGGCCAGCCAACTGGCCGATACGGCGACAGAAACGGCAGGTAAAGGCAGCTCGCTGGTTTCAGAAGTGGTTGAGACCATGGACGGCATTGCCGCCAGTTCTAAACAGATCGCGGAAATTACCTCTGTGATTAACAGCATTGCTTTCCAGACCAATATCCTGGCGCTTAACGCGGCGGTTGAAGCGGCCAGAGCGGGCGAGCAGGGGCGCGGTTTTGCCGTGGTTGCCGGTGAGGTGCGTAATCTTGCCAGCCGTAGCGCCGGAGCGGCAAAAGAGATTGAGACGCTGATCGGCGAATCGTCGCGTCGTGTCGATCAGGGTGCTCGTCTGGTTAAAGAGACCGGATTAACGATGGAGGCGATTCTGCGCGGCGCGACAGAAGTCACCACCATCATGAAACAAATCGCCTCTGCTTCGGAAGAACAGAACAAAGGCATCTCACAGGTAAGCGTAGCGATCACGCAGATGGACAGCGTTACGCAACAGAATGCCGCGCTTGTCGAACAGGTTTCCGCCGCGGCAGTCGCGCTGGAACGGCAAACGGAAGATCTGCAACGTTCGGTGCAACAGTTCCGTCTATCAGCTAACGACGTGCAATACACTGCCACTGCGACCGCTTCCCCTTCAGCAGAACGCAAAACCTCTGCAACAACTAAAACGGATGACTGGGTGTCGTTTTAAGCTGGCACAAAAAAGTCCCTGATACCTCTGGTCTTTGCTTAAAAAATCGCTATATAATTTATTATATAGCGATTGAGGGTTATGCATGGACAACCATTTTGGTAAAGGCCTGATGGCCGGATTAAACGCGGAAAATGCGGATAGCGCACGCTCGGTGGCGCATTTTTGCGCGGATTATAAACGCGGTTTTGTACTGGGGTTTTCACATCGAATGTTTGAAAAAACTGGCGATCGACAGCTCAGCGCGTGGGAAGCGGGCATCCTGACGCGTCGCTATGGACTGGATAAGGAGATGGTGATGGATTTCTTTAAAGAGAACCAGTCCAGTACAACAATTCGCTTTTTCATGGCCGGCTATCGGCTCGAAGCTTGATCCGAAAGGGGTATTATCTTGCTTTAATTAATTACACTATTGACCTACGCCTTCGTTTTGTTGCTCCGTCGAAGTATTATATCGCACATAACCATATAAAAAGTGTGGTAAATGGCGCGCCGATCGCAATATGCAACATGCGAATGGTGCAAAATAAAAAGCCAGGTCTTCGCAACGGAATAACTATAAAATGACTGGAGATAACTCTCTCATCAATTCGAGCGGCATCAATCGCCGCGATTTCATGAAGCTTTGTGCAGCACTGGCCGCCACCATGGGGCTCAGTAGCAAAGCCGCCGCAGAAATGGCCGAATCAGTTTCCCGCCCTCAGCGCCCACCGGTTATCTGGATTGGTGCTCAGGAGTGTACGGGTTGTACTGAATCGCTGCTTCGCGCGACACACCCTACAGTGGAAAACCTCGTCCTGGAGACAATCTCTCTGGAATACCACGAGGTACTCTCTGCCGCCTTCGGCCATCAGGTTGAAGAGAATAAACATAACGCTCTGGAGAAGTACAAAGGGCAATATGTTTTGGTTGTAGATGGTTCTATCCCACTGAAAGATAATGGTATTTACTGCATGGTTGCCGGTGAACCGATCGTGGATCATATCCGTCGGGCCGCTGAAGGCGCAGCCGCTATCATTGCCATCGGCTCTTGCGCCGCGTGGGGTGGTGTTGCTGCCGCCGGCGTTAACCCAACGGGTGCAGTCGGCTTGCAGGAAGTTCTGCCAGGCAAAACCATCATCAACATTCCCGGCTGTCCGCCGAACCCGCATAACTTCCTGGCAACGGTCGCGCATATCATCACTTACGGTAAGCCGCCGAAGCTGGATACCAAAAACCGTCCAACATTCGCCTATGGCCGTTTGATTCACGAACATTGCGAGCGTCGCCCGCACTTCGATGCTGGCCGCTTTGCGAAAGAGTTTGGCGATGAAGGCCACCGTGAAGGCTGGTGTCTCTACCATCTGGGCTGTAAAGGACCAGAAACCTACGGCAACTGCTCAACGCTGCAATTCTGCGATGTTGGCGGCGTGTGGCCGGTGGCTATCGGTCACCCTTGCTACGGCTGTAACGAAGAAGGCGTCGGTTTCCATAAAGGTATTCACCAGCTTGCTCATGTGGAAAACCAAACCCCGCGCTCCGAGAAACCTGATGTCAACATGAAAGAAGGTGGCAATGTCTCTGCCGGCGCGATTGGGCTGCTTGGTGGCGTGGTAGGGCTGGTCGCCGGCGTCAGCGTGATGGCGGTTCGTGAACTGGGTCGTCAGCAGAAGAAAGATAACGCTGACTCACGGGGAGAATAACCGTGAACAGACGTAACTTTATTAAAGCAGCCTCCAGCGGGGCATTGCTGTTGGGCGCTGCGCCGTCCATCAGCCATGCGGCTGCAGAAAACCGTCCGCCAATCCCTGGTTCTCTTGGGATGCTCTATGACTCGACGCTATGCGTGGGCTGCCAGGCCTGTGTCACCAAGTGTCAGGACATCAACTTTCCGGCGCGTAACCCGGAAGGCGAGCAGACCTGGTCAAACAACGACAAGCTGTCGCCGTATACCAATAACATCATCCAGGTGTGGCGTAGCGGAACAGGCGTTAACAAAGACCAGGAAGAAAATGGCTACGCATACATTAAGAAACAGTGCATGCACTGTGTCGATCCGAACTGCGTCTCCGTTTGCCCAGTCTCCGCACTGAAGAAAGATCCGAAAACCGGCATCGTCCACTATGACAAAGATGTCTGCACAGGTTGCCGCTATTGCATGGTCGCCTGTCCGTACAACGTGCCTAAGTACGACTATAACAACCCGTTTGGCGCGCTTCACAAATGTGAACTGTGTAACCAGAAAGGTGTTGAGCGTCTGGATAAAGGCGGTTTACCGGGTTGTGTTGAAGTGTGTCCTGCCGGAGCGGTGATTTTTGGTACGCGTGAAGAGCTGATGGCTGAGGCGAAAAAACGTCTCGCGCTGAAGCCTGGCAGCGAATACCACTATCCGCGTCAGACGGTGAAAGCGGGCGATACCTATCTGCATACGGTACCGAAGTACTACCCACACCTGTACGGTGAGAAGGAAGGTGGTGGTACGCAGGTTATGGTGCTGACGGGGGTTCCTTACGAAGATTTGGATCTGCCGAAACTGGATGATCTTTCAACCGGTGCGCGTTCTGAACATGTTCAACATTCCCTGTATAAGGGCATGATATTACCCCTGGCTGCGCTGGCGGGCTTAACCGTGTTGGTTCGTCGTAACACGAAAAACGACCATCACGACGGAGGAGACGATCATGAGTCATGATCCTAAACCGCTGGGCGGGAAAATAATCAGCAAACCGGTCATTATTTTTGGGCCGTTAATCGTCCTGTGTATGCTCCTGATCGTGAAACGTCTGGTCTTCGGATTGGGTTCAGTCTCCGATCTGAACGGCGGTTTCCCATGGGGTGTTTGGATCGCGTTTGACCTGTTGATTGGTACCGGCTTCGCGTGCGGCGGTTGGGCGCTGGCGTGGGCGGTGTATGTTTTCAACAGAGGGCAATACCATCCGTTGGTGCGTCCGGCGCTGCTGGCAAGCCTGTTTGGCTACTCGCTGGGTGGTCTGTCGATCACCATTGACGTCGGTCGTTACTGGAACCTGCCGTATTTCTACATTCCAGGTCACTTCAACGTGAACTCGGTATTGTTCGAAACGGCGGTCTGTATGACCATCTATATCGGCATCATGGCGCTGGAATTTGCTCCGGCTCTGTTTGAACGTCTGGGTTGGAAAGTCTCCCTCAAGCGTTTGAATAAAGTGATGTTCTTTATTATCGCTCTCGGCGCACTGCTGCCAACCATGCACCAGTCTTCAATGGGTTCATTGATGATTTCTGCGGGTTATAAGGTGCATCCGCTATGGCAAGCGTATGAAATGTTGCCGCTTTTCTCCGTATTAACCGCTTTTATTATGGGTTTCTCGATCGTCATCTTTGAAGGCTCACTGGTACAAGCCGGTCTGAAAGGTAACGGTCCGGACGAGAAAAGCTTGTTCATCAAGCTGACGAATACCATCAGCATATTGCTGGCGATTTTCGTGGTTCTGCGCTTTGGCGAGTTAATCTATCGCGACAAACTGTCCTATGCGTTTGCAGGCGATCTTTACTCCGTAATGTTCTGGATTGAAGTCGTACTGATGGTCTTCCCGCTGGTGGTGCTGCGCGTCACTAAGCTGCGTAATGACTCACGCATGCTGTATCTGTCCGCGTTGAGCGCATTGCTGGGTTGTGCGACATGGCGTCTGTCCTATTCGCTGGTGGCGTTCAATCCTGGTGGTGGCTACCACTACTTCCCAACCTGGGAAGAACTGTTGATTTCTATTGGTTTTGTGGCTATTGAGATTTGTGCATACATCGTACTCATTCGTCTACTGCCGATACTTCCTCCTTTAAAACAAAACGATCAAAATCGTCATGAGGCGAGCAAAGCATGAGCCAGAGAATTACTATTGATCCGGTAACCCGTATTGAGGGTCATTTACGCATCGACTGCGAAATCGAAAATGGCGTGGTATCTAAAGCATGGGCTTCCGGTACCATGTGGCGCGGCATGGAAGAGATCGTGAAAAACCGCGATCCGCGCGATGCCTGGATGATTGTTCAGCGTATCTGTGGCGTTTGTACTACCACTCACGCTATCTCTTCCGTTCGTGCAGCAGAAAGCGCGCTGAATATTGATGTTCCGGTGAACGCACAGTACATCCGTAACATCATTCTGGCCGCGCACACCACGCATGACCACATTGTTCACTTCTATCAGCTCTCGGCGCTGGACTGGGTGGACATCACCTCCGCGTTGAAAGCCGATCCAGCGAAAGCGTCCGCGATGCTGAATGGTGTGTCCTCCTGGCACCTGAACAGCACGGAAGAGTTCACCAAGGTTCAGAATAAGATCAAAGATCTTGTCGCCAGCGGTCAGTTAGGTATTTTTGCCAACGGTTGCTGGGGGCACCCGGCAATGCAGCTGCCGCCGGAAGTGAACCTGATTGCTGTTGCTCACTATCTGCAGGCGCTGGAATGCCAGCGTGATGCCAACCGCGTTGTCGCGCTGTTGGGCGGTAAAACGCCGCACATCCAGAACCTGGCGGTAGGTGGGGTTGCTAACCCAATTAACCTCGACGGCCTCGGCGTGCTGAACCTTGAGCGTCTGATGTACATCAAGTCCTTCATCGACAAGCTGAGCGACTTTGTTGAGCAGGTTTACAAAGTTGATACCGCGGTTATTGCTGCGTTCTACCCTGAGTGGCTAGAACGTGGTCAGGGTGCGGTTAACTATCTGAGCGCGCCGGAATTCCCGACTGACGGTAAAAACGGCAGCTTCCTGTTCCCGGGTGGTTACATCACCAATGAAGATCTGTCGACCTATCGTCCGATCACCTCTCACTCCGATGAGTACCTGATCAAAGGGATTCAGGAGAGTGCGAAACACGCGTGGTACAAAGACGAAGCGCCGCAGGCTCCGTGGGAAGGCACAACGGTTCCGGATTACACCGGCTGGTCTGATGACGGCAAATACTCCTGGGTTAAAGCGCCGACCTTCTACGGTAAAACGGTTGAAGTGGGTCCGCTGGCCAACATGCTGTGTAAACTGGCGGCTAAACGCGAGTCTACTCATGCCAAGCTGAATGAAATCATCGCGATTTACACCAAGCTGACCGGTAAAACCATCGAAGTGTCGCAACTGCACTCAACGCTGGGCCGTATCATTGGCCGTACCGTTCACTGCTGTGAACTGCAGAACGTTCTGCAGGATCAGTACAACGCGCTGATTGTGAACATCGGCAAAGGCGACCACACCACCTTCGTGAAACCGGATATTCCGGCAACGGGCGAATTTAAAGGCGTTGGTTTCCTCGAAGCGCCGCGCGGTATGCTGTCTCACTGGATGGTGATTAAAGACGGTATTATCAGCAACTACCAGGCGGTTGTTCCGTCAACCTGGAACTCAGGCCCACGTAACTTCAACGATGAAGTCGGACCATACGAGCGCTCGTTGGTAGGCACGCCAATCGCCGATCCAAACAAACCGCTGGAAGTGGTTCGTACCATTCACTCCTTCGACCCTTGTATGTCATGTGCGGTGCATGTGGTGGACGTTGACGGGAACGAAGTGGTCTCAGTTAAGGTTCTGTAATGCGGATATTAGTCTTAGGGGTCGGCAATATTTTGCTGACCGACGAAGCTATCGGGGTGCGTATCGTTGAGGCGTTAGAGCAACGTTACATCCTGCCAGACTTTGTTGATGTTCTGGACGGTGGTACGGCTGGGATGGAGCTTCTCGGCGATATGGCGAACAGGGATCATCTGATCATTGCTGACGCCATCGTGTCGAAGAAAAACACGCCGGGAACAATGATGGTCCTGCGGGATGAAGAGATCCCGGCGCTGTTTACGAACAAAATCTCACCGCACCAGCTTGGCCTGGCCGACGTATTGTCGGCCCTGCGTTTCACCGGCGAGTTTCCGAAAAAGCTGACGTTAGTCGGTATTATTCCGGAATCGCTGGAACCGCATATTGGGCTAACGCCAACGGTTGAAGCCATGATTGAACCTGCGCTTGAGCAGGTTCTTGCCGCGCTTCGCGAATCAGGCGTTGAAGCGATCCCTCGGGAGGCGGCTCATGTCTGAGGAGTTTGTCGGTTTTCAGACGGCCCCGAAGACGCAAATTCAGGCGGCGTTTGAAGAGATTGCCCGGAGTTCGATGCACGATCTTTCCTTCCTGCATCCAAATATGCCGGTGTATGTCTCTGATTTTACGCTGTTTGAAGGTCAGTGGACGGGGTGTGTTATCACACCCTGGATGCTCAGCGCACTGATTTTCCCCGGACCGGATCAGATCTGGCCGGTGCGTAAAGTCAGCGAAAAAATCGGGTTGCGTCTGCCGTATGGCGAAATGACCTTTACCGTGGGTGAACTGGAGGGCGTATCGCAATATCTCTCTTGTTCGCTGATGTCGCCGCTTTCGCACAGCATGTCGGCACAAGAAGGTGTCCGTCTGGCTGATGATTGTGCGCGCATGCTGTTATCGCTGCCGGTGAGCGATCCGAATGCGCCGCAGCTAAATCGCCGCGCGCTGCTGCTGGGTCGTCGGAACTGCGAAAATGCATGAGCTGTCCCTTTGTCAGAGCGCGGTTGAGATTGTTCAACAGCAGGCAGAGCAGCACGGTGTCAAACGCGTAACCGGCGTTTGGTTGGAAATTGGCGCACTCTCCTGCGTTGAGGAGAGTGCCGTCCGTTTCAGTTTCGACATCGTCTGTCAGGGTACGCTGGCGCAGGGTTGTGAGCTGCATATTGATTACAAACCAGCCCAGGCGTGGTGCTGGGATTGCAGTCAGGTTGTGGAAATCACCCAGCATGATGCGCAGTGTCCACTATGTCAGGGCGATCGTCTGCGGGTTGATGCTGGCGATTCACTGAAAGTGAAAAGTATTGAAGTCGAATAACCCATAGGTTGCTATGGGGCGGAGTCAGATATGTGTATTGGAGTCCCTGGTCAGGTTCTGGCCGTTGGTGAAGATATTCACCAGCTTGCGCAGGTTGAAGTGTGCGGCATCAAACGTGATGTCAATATTGCCCTGATTTGTGAAGGTAATACGGCTGAGCTGGTCGGGCAATGGGTGCTGGTGCACGTAGGGTTCGCCATGAGCATCATTGATGAAGATGAAGCTAAAGCCACGTTAGACGCACTTCGCCGCATGGAGTACGACGTCACCAGCGCGTGATTTTATGCCGGATGGCGCAGCGCTTATCAGGCCCGCGCCTTATATGTAGGCCGGATAAGGCGTTAGCGCCGCCATCCGGCATCTTACGTTAACCCTGGCGCTTATCTTCGGTATTGGTATCGAAGTCGCTGGCGTCATGGCGTTCATGAAGCTGCTCGTTCAGCGGCCCGTTGGTACGGTTTACAATACGGCCACGCTTAACTGCCGGACGCGCTGCAATCTCTTTTGCCCAGCGTTGCACGTGCTTATAGCTTCCTGCATCAAGGAACTCTGCCGCGTCGTACACGTTGCCCAGAACCACATTGCCAAACCACGGCCAGACCGCCATATCGGCAATGGTGTATTCATCTCCGGCCACAAACTGATGCTGCGCTAATTGCTTATCCAGCACGTCGAGTAGGCGCTTGGCTTCCATTGTGAAGCGATTAATAGCGTACTCAATTTTTACCGGCGCATAGTTATAGAAGTGACCAAAACCACCGCCGAGGAAGGGGGCTGCGCCCTGTAGCCAGAACAACCAGTTCAGCGTTTCAGTGCGCTTCGCCAAATCCTGCGGCAGGAAGTAACCATATTTTTCCGCCAGATAGAGCAGGATTGCGCCAGATTCGAAAACGCGAACCGGCGGGTTTTGCGAATGATCGCGCAGCGCAGGGATCTTCGAGTTCGGATTCACCTCAACAAAGCCGCTGGAAAACTGATCGCCATCGCCAATACGGATAATCCAGGCATCGTATTCCGCGCCCTTGACGCCCTGCGCCAGCAGCTCCTCCAGCATAATCGTTACTTTCTGCCCGTTTGGCGTACCCAGCGAATAGAGCTGCAGCGGATGTTTGCCGACCGGCAGCGTTTTCTCATGGGTGGCACCGGAAACCGGGCGGTTGATATTGGCGAATGCGCCGCCGTTCGATTTTTCCCACGTCCAGACTTTCGCGGGCTGATAGGTATTGTCTGACATGTTGACCTGCCTTCTGAGTGGTTGTGTTGATGCAGTGTAGCAGTTAGGTAGAACTCAATTTAACAGATTGGGACTTTATGTCGCTTTGTGCTGAAAGGGGAAGATAAATCTAACCCGTTCATTGTAGCCGGGCCGTACTCCATGAAGAGGAAATCAATGTTGGACGGAAATTGCTACCGTATTCACCATCAAAAATTGGCGGTGAATAAGCAGTAATAATGAAAAATGGTGTTCCAGGAGTAAGCGATTATCAGGGCCCGGCGGGTGGGTGGGGCGCGGTAAAAGCCGTCACTGCTTCGGTATTTTCGCAAAAGGCCGTCGCACGCGACATTATCGCGATGTTCAAAATGAACCAGGTGAAAGGGTTCGATTGTCCGGGCTGTGCGTGGCCGGACCCAGGGCATCGTGCGCCAATGGAGTTGTGCGAGAATGGCGTGAAGGCGGTCTCCTGGGAGACAACCAGCAAGAAAGCGTCACCGGAATTTTTCAGCCGTCATCCGGTTTCTACGCTCTGGCACTATAGCGATTATGAACTGGAAAACATTGGTCGTTTGACGCATCCAATGAAATACGATGCAGCGTCAGACACCTGGCAGGCAGTGGATTGGGATATCGCCTTCCACGAGATCGGTGAGCGCTTGCGCAGCTATGATTCTGCGGAACAAGTTGAGTTTTACACCTCCGGCAGAACCTCAAATGAGGCGGCATTTCTGTATCAACTGTTTGCCCGCGAATACGGCAGCAGTAACTTCCCTGATTGCTCTAACATGTGCCACGGGCCGACCAGCGCAGGGTTAACACCAGCCATTGGCCTTGGGAAAGGGACCGTTGAACTGGACGACTTTGACCACTGCGATCTGGTGATTTGTATCGGGCATAACCCGGGCACTAACCATCCACGCATGCTGACCACCTTACGCGACGTTGCCAAACGTGGGGCCAAAATTATCTCCATCAACCCGCTGAACGAAAGGGGGCTTGAGCGCTTTAGCTTCCCGCAAAGCCCAAAAGAGATGTTCGGCGGCCAGGCCACGGAGCTAAGCAGCGATTACTATCAGGTTAAAATAGGCGGTGACGGCTCGCTGCTCAAAGGCATAATGAAAGCGCTGATCGAAATGGATGAAGCGCGGATCTTACTGGATCAACAGCCCTGCCTCGATCATGCTTTTATTCATGAGCATACCGAGGGCTATTCGACGCTGTATGACGATTTACGCCAGTGTAGCTGGGCAAAACTGGAACAGGATTCCGGACTGACGCGCAGTCAGATGGAGGACCTCGCACACAGCTACAACAAATCCCGCGCCACCATTATTTGTTACGGGTTGGGGATCACCCAGCATAAAAACGGCACTGAGAACGTTCAGCAACTGGTAAACCTGCTGTTGCTGAAAGGCAATATGGGTAAGCCCGGCGCGGGGATCTGCCCGTTGCGCGGTCATTCTAACGTGCAGGGCGATCGTTCTGTGGGGATCAACGAAGCGGCGCCCGAAGAGTTCCTGCAACGCCTTGAGTCGCATTTCGCTATCAGCGTGCCGCGTAAGCATGGCCGCTCCAGCGTGGAGAGCATTCGTGCCATCGAACGGGGAGAGGCAAAAGCGCTCATTTGCATGGGCGGTAATCTGGCGGTGGCGATGCCGCAGCCGCAGCGTACTTTTGCGGCGATGAAAAGTCTGGATCTGCAGGTCCATGTGGCGACCAAACTGAACAGATCGCATCTGCTGCTGGCAAAGCATAACTACCTGCTACCTGCATTAGGGCGAACGGAGCGCGACATGCAGGCGACGGGGATTCAGTCGGTGACCGTCGAAGACTCGATGTCGATGGTTCACGCCTCCTGCGGCGCGCTGAAACCGGCTTCCCGCTGGATAAAATCGGAACCCGCGATTGTGGCGGGCATGGCTCGTGCCACGCTACCGCTTTCGCCGATCAACTGGGAAGCGTTAACCGGAGATTACACGTTGATTCGTGACGCCATTGAAGCCGTGATCCCGGCATTCCACGATTACAACGCACGTATTGCCGAGCCGGGCGGATTTCGCATGGATACGCCCGCTTCGCGCCGTGAATGGCGAACGCCGAATGGCAAAGCCAACTTTATCGTCAGTCATCAGCAAGCGGTGGAGCGGGAAAACCAACCTGCGGATGCGTTAGTTTTGGCGACGCTGCGCAGCCACGATCAGTACAACACCACTATCTATGGTATGAACGATCGCTATCGTGGCATTACCGGTCGGCGTGATGTGGTGTTTTTAAGCGCCGAAGAAGCGGCGGCTCGCGGTCTGAGCCAGGGAGATGTGGTCAACGTTCAGGCGCTGGACGACAACGGCCAGCCCTGTGCGGAACGTGTTATGCACGGTTTAACGGTGGTGATTTACAACATGGCGGCAGGCTCTGTTGGCGCTTACCTGCCTGAAGCGAATGCCCTGCTTTCGCTGGATGCGGTAGACACACAAAGTTTGACTCCGGCGTATAAAAGCGTACCGGTCACCCTGACAAAAGCGTAGTTCCTGCTGTGAATTTTTCGCCTCTGAGCGCCAGCCGCTGCGTTGAGGTGTATGATGATGTCGACCTCTGTCCGGTTAGTGTCGCAGAGCAGGCAATCAGAGCGAAAAATTCACGCCAACCTGCTCAGGCTGTATTGTTTTGAGGTAAGGTGCATGAGCAAAGGAACGACCAGTCAGGATGCCCCATTCGGGACATTATTGGGCTACGCCCCAGGCGGCGTAGCAATCTACTCTTCAGATTACAGCTCCCTCGACCCACGGGACTACGACGATGATGCGGCATTTCGCAGCTATATCGACGACGAATATATGGGCCACAAATGGCAGTGCGTAGAGTTTGCACGTCGTTTTCTCTTCCTGAACTATGGCATGGTCTTCACCGATGTGGGCATGGCATGGGAGATCTTCTCCTTACGCTTCCTGCGCGAAGTGGTGAATGACAATATCCTGCCGTTACAGGCATTTCCGAATGGTTCACCCCGTGCGCCAGTTGCAGGTGCTCTGCTGATCTGGCAGAAAGGCGGCGAATTTAAAGACACCGGCCATGTGGCGGTAGTCACCCAATTGCTGGAAAACAAAATCCGCATTGCCGAACAGAACGTGATCCACACGCCGCTGCCTCCCGGACAGCAGTGGACCCGCGAACTGGAAATGGTGGTTGAAAACGGGTGTTACACCCTGCGTGATACCTTTGACGACACCACCATTCTTGGTTGGATGATCCAGACCGATGATACCCGTTACAGCCTGCCGCAGCCGGGGATCGCCAATGACTCACTAAAAATTGGCGGCGCGCGACTGGAAGATAACGGGCAGTTTGACGGTAAATGGCTGGATGAACAGGATCCGCTGCAAAAAGCGTACGTGCTGGCGAACGGCCACGTCATTAATCAGGATCCGCATCAGTACTTCACCATTACCGAGAGTGCGGAGCAGGAGCTGATTAAAGCCACCAACGAACTGCACCTGATGTATCTGCACGCGACCGACAAAGTGCTGAAAGACGACAATCTGCTGGCGCTGTTCGACATCCCGAAAATCCTCTGGCCGCGGCTGCGTCTTTCCTGGCAGCGTCGTCGGCATCATATGATCACCGGGCGTATGGATTTCTGTATGGATGAACGCGGACTGAAGGTGTATGAGTACAACGCCGATTCCGCATCCTGTCATACCGAAGCCGGTTTGATCCTCGAAAGATGGGCCGAGCGGGGCTACACAGGACAGGGACATAATCCGGCTGAAGGATTGATCAACGAACTGGCTGGTGCCTGGAAACATAGCCGCGCGCGTCCTTTTGTCCACATCATGCAGGATAAGGATATTGAGGAAAACTACCACGCGCAGTTTATGCAGCAGGCGCTGCGTCAGGCCGGGTTTGACAGCAAAATTCTGCGTGGCCTCGATGAGCTACGTTGGGATGACGCCGGTCAGTTGATTGACGGCGATGGTCGCCTGGTGAACTGCGTCTGGAAAACCTGGGCGTGGGAAACCGCGATAGAGCAGGTGCGAGAGGTCAGCGAAACGGAGTATGCCGCAGTGCCCATCCGTACCGGGCATACCAATCAGGAAGTGCGTTTGATAGACGTGCTGCTACGCCCGGAAGTGCTGGTCTTCGAGCCTCTGTGGACGGTGATCCCTGGCAACAAAGCGATTCTGCCGATCCTGTGGCAATTGTTCCCGCACCACCGTTATCTGCTTGATACTGATTTCACTGTTAATGAAGAGCTGGCGCGAACCGGTTATGCAGTGAAACCTATTGCAGGACGTTGTGGCAGCAACATCGATCTGGTGAGCCACCAGGAAGAGCTCCTGGATAAAACCAGCGGTAAGTTTGCTGAACAGAAGAACATTTATCAGCAGCTTTGGTGTCTGCCGAAGGTTGCTGGTAAATATATTCAGGTTTGTACCTTCACCGTAGGCGGTAACTACGGCGGTACCTGCCTGCGCGGTGACGAGTCGCTGGTAATTAAAAAAGAGAGCGATATCGAACCGCTGATTGTGGTGAAGGAATAATTGCGAACCCCTGTGGTGGTGATGTTGCTATCACGGGGTTATTTGATGGGAATAATTTTAGAAATACCCCAAAGCAAAAACCCGCCTTTTGGGCGGGTTCTTTAAATAGTGGTGCCCGGACTCGGAATCGAACCAAGGACACGGGGATTTTCAATCCCCTGCTCTACCGACTGAGCTATCCGGGCAACGAGGCGCATTAAACCTGATTCACTTCGCTTCGTCAACGAAATTTCTTCAAATCAATGCAGACTGCACAATCTATCATCACATTGCTGCTATTGCACGCATTCTCAGGCAAAAAACGCCGTCCACGCGGCGGAAAGCGGCATTGCCAGCAGCAGGGCAGGAAGCATATTCACAACCGCAAACATTTTGATTCCACAAATACGTAAACCGGTTGCCAACAACAGCAGTCCACCTACGGCGCTGAAATCGGCCATCATAGCTGGCGTCGTCAGGGGTAAAATCAGTGCCGCACAGGTGGCAAGCGTTAACTGAATTGCCAGCATCGGCACGCAAATGGCAGATACCGCAATCCCCAGCGAACAGGCGAAGATGATGGCCGTGAAGAAATCAAGAAACGACTTCGCGATTAAAATATTTGGATCGCCGGTCATGCCTTCATGTATCGCCCCGAAGATCCCAGTACCACTGGCGCAAAATAGCACGATGATGGCCACATAGCTCTGGATGAAGGATTCGTGCGTGGTGTTGGCATCCGACCGGGTGAAAAGCTGCTGCGCTTTGGCAACCGCGGTATTGATCCCTTTTTCCAGATAACAGAACTCGCCAATTAATGCACCAACCAGCGTTGCCAGAACCATTACCGGCAGGTTGGCGCATTTGATAACCAGCAAGATACCAATTCCCAAAGAGCACAGCCCGAATATGGAGGTCATCGAGACCCGAATGCGCTCCGGTAAATGCTGGCTGAGTAGTGCGCCGAGAACGCCGCCAAATAAAATGGCGCCGCTATTAATAAACGGTCCGATTACCACGTTTGCTCCTGCATACCCATTATCATCTTGATACTAAAGACAATTGACTGGGTGAAATTATGTTTCAGATTGCATTATTATGCCGCTAATTTCAGACAAAATGTTTGTTTATCTGTGAGGTTTTAGCTCTGGATTTTATCTTGCGCCTGTAAGTGAAAGGTGCCATGATTGCGCGAATTTTCTCCTGTCTGAATGGGGCTGCCTGGGATGAAATTACTCCCCCTACATCGCCTTCAATATCGCCTTTTTGCGCGACGCTTGCCCCTTCCTGCAACATATCTTACCACTCCCACCATGCGGTGAAGGCAGCGCACGCTCACTGCAGGATAACAGTAAGATCAGAGGCTATCTGCTTTTACTGATGTCTGGCGGTCGGGGCTGGTAACCAGTTTGACCTGTCATTTCGTGGGCAAAGCAATGCAGCTTTGCCGGGACTTTTGATTTTCCCGAAACGGGTTATTGCGCTTATGAAATCAATGAAAATTGCCGCCAGTGGTGAACTGGTCTCTCGTCTGTCCAGTCATCGTCAGGTGGTCTCGCTGGACAGTACCGATTTTACTGACGTTGCGGCAGTCGTCATTACCGTTGCGGACAGCCGCTGCGGGATCCTTGCTTTGCTTAAACGCACAGGTTTTCATTTACCCGTGTTTCTGTTCGCGGAGTCTAATGTGGAGGTGCCAGCGGGCGTAAATGCGGTCATTCGCGGTCAGGCTCAGGAGTGGCTGGAGCTGGAATATGCTGCCTGTCAGTATGAAGAAGATTTGCTGCCGCCGTTCTACGACACACTGACCCAGTATGTCGAAATGGGGAACAGCACGTTTGCCTGCCCGGGGCACCAACACGGTGAATTTTTTAAGAAGCATCCTGCGGGGCGGCATTTCTACGAATTCTTTGGTGAGAATCTGTTTCGTGCGGACATGTGCAACGCTGACGTTAAGCTTGGCGATCTGCTGATTCATGAAGGGTCAGCGAAACATGCGCAGAAATTTGCCGCTAAAGTTTTCCACGCGGATAAAACCTACTTTGTACTGAACGGGACCTCTGCGGCCAATAAAGTGGTGACCAATGCGCTGCTGACGCGTGGGGATTTGGTGCTTTTTGACCGTAACAACCATAAGTCGAACCATCACGGCGCGCTGATCCAGGCGGGCGCCACGCCGGTTTATCTGGAAGCGGCGCGTAATCCGTTTGGCTTTATCGGCGGCATTGATGAGCACTGCTTTGATGAGCAGTACCTGCGTCAGCAGATCCGTGAAGTTGCGCCACAAAAGGCTGACCAGCCGCGTCCGTTCCGTCTGGCGATCATTCAGCTCGGCACTTATGACGGCACGATCTATAACGCCCGGCAGGTGATCGACAAGATCGGTCACCTGTGCGATTACATCCTGTTTGATTCCGCATGGGTTGGATACGAGCAATTTATCCCGATGATGGCCGATGGCTCACCACTGCTGTTGGAGCTTAATGCTAACGATCCGGGGATCTTTGTCACTCAGTCAGTACACAAACAACAGGCCGGGTTCTCGCAAACCTCGCAGATCCACAAAAAGGATAACCACATTCGCGGCCAGGCGCGGTTCTGTCCGCATAAGCGGCTGAACAACGCTTTTATGCTGCATGCTTCCACCAGTCCGTTTTACCCGCTGTTTGCGGCGCTGGATGTTAACGCCAAAATTCATGAAGGCGAGAGCGGTCGTCGGCTATGGGCGGAATGCGTGGCGTTGGGAATCGAGGCCCGCAAAGCGATTATTGCCCGCTGTAAGATGATTCAGCCGTTTATTCCCCCGGTGGTTGATGGCAAACCATGGGAAACCTATCCGACGGCGGTGATTGCCAGCGAGCGTCGCTTCTTTAGCTTTGAGCCTGGCGCAAAATGGCATGGTTTTTCCGGTTACGCGCGCGACCAGTATTTTGTCGATCCCTGCAAGCTGTTGTTAACCACTCCGGGCATTGATGCGCAAACCGGGCAATATACTGAGTTTGGTATTCCGGCGACGATTCTGGCGCATTACCTGCGTGAAAACGGCATTGTGCCGGAGAAATGCGACCTCAACTCGATTCTGTTCCTGCTGACCCCGGCTGAAAGCGCAGAGAAAATGGCGCAACTGGTGGCGATGCTGGCGCAGTTTGAGCAACACATTGAGAACGACACGCCGCTGGCTGAAGTGCTGCCCACTATCTTCAACAAGTATCCGGTGCGCTACCGGGATTACACGCTGCGTGAACTGTGTCAGGAGATGCACTCACTGTACGTCAGCTTTGATGTGAAAGATCTGCAAAAAGCGATGTTCCGTCAGGAGAGTCTGCCTGCCGTGGCGATGAATCCGCAGGATGCGAACAGCGCTTTTATTCGTGGTGATGTTGAACTGGTGCGTATTTGTGATGCCGCTGGCCGCATTGCGGCGGAAGGTGCGCTGCCTTATCCTCCGGGCGTGCTGTGCGTGGTACCGGGTGAAGTCTGGGGCGGGGCGGTGCAACAATACTTCCTGGCGTTGGAAGAGGGGGTAAACCTGCTGCCTGGTTTCTCGCCGGAGTTGCAAGGCGTTTACAGTGAGACGGATGCAGACGGCATTAAGCGTCTGTATGGATATGTTCTGAAGTAAAAGCCGGATGGCACTAAACGCTTATCCGGCTTACGAACTGGTCAAAAAGAAGGTCACCTGATGGTGACCTTCTTTCATCAATAAAGATTAGTGTGCGATGGTCTGCGTGCCTGCCGGAGTGCGTACGTGTTTGTATTTAAACAGCGCAACGAAGGCAAAAGCCAGAACCAGCGAGTAACCTGCGAAGATCAGCCACACGGTCTGCCAGTCGGTAATACCGTTCAGCGTATAGTGTTCAACCACTTTGCCGCTCACCAGACCGCCCAGAATACAACCGAAGCCGTTGGTCATCATCAGGAACATACCCTGTGCGCTGGCACGAATTTCAGGGCGAACCTCTTTCTCCACGAACACGGAGCCAGAGATGTTGAAGAAGTCGAAGGCGCAGCCGTAAACAATCATCGACAGAACCAGCAGTACGGTACCGAACGGCGTAGGATCGCCGTAGGCAAACAGGCCGAAGCGCAGCATCCACGCGACGATACTGATCAGCATCACGTTCTTAATACCGTAACGGCTTAAGAAGAACGGGATGGTCAGGATAAACAGCGTCTCGGAAATCTGTGAAATCGACATCATCACCGATGCGTGTTCAACGATAAAGCTACCAGAGAACAGCGGGTTGTTATCGAAGCTGTGCAGGAAGGTATTACCGAACATATTGGTAATTTGCAGCTCCGCGCCCAGCATCATAGAGAAGATGAAGAAAATCGCCATACGCTTGTTTTTAAACAGCGCAAAGGCATCCAGACCCAGCATAGACGACCAGCTCTGGTTTTTCTGCTGATTGGCGACCGGAATATGCGGCAGCGTCAGGGTGAACAGTACCAATATCAGGGACAATGTCGCACCGATATACAACTGCATATGGCTCAGTTCAAAGCCGGAGAAGCTTACTGCCCACATCGCCAGAATAAAGCCGATGGTGCCCCAGATACGGATTGGCGGGAAGTCAGTTACGATATCCATTCCGGCTGATTGCAGGCGATAGTAGGAGATGGTGTTGATTAACCCCAGCGTTGGCATATAGGCCAGAGAGTTAAGCAAGATCACAAAGAACATGGCGCCTGGCGTGGTGACTTCGGCTGCGGCGAACAGCGTCCCTGCGCCGACCAGATGGCAAAGGGCGTAAACCCACTTCGCACTGATCCATTTGTCGGCCACGATCCCTAACAGCGTCGGCATAAACACGGCGGCGATCCCCAGCGAGCTATACACCGCGCCAATGGATGCACCATCGAATTTAAGGGTGACAAACATATAGGAGCCGAGAGTAGTCAGCCAACTACCCCATAAGCAGAACTGCAGAAACGAGAGAACTTTCAGCTGCAGCTTAAGATTCATGTTAATTTCCTCACACCGTAATGCGGATGAATGTTTTAAAAGGCACATTTGCCGTGGCTATATGATGTGATTCTATCAATGAGCAGCACTCTTTTTTTGTTACCTGTGACAAATATTTGCAAACAATTTCTAATTGCAAGGCAAAAGAGTGATGTGGTTAACACTTTTGGCTCTTCTGGCCCCCGTTTTAGGGGGCAGAATAGGGATACATTAGCGACGTCGATATGATTTTTGTGCGGAATTGACCTTGTAAAGGTATCGGCGTGATTCAGCTGATGGGTGTCGGGTGGTCAGAGTTTGATAAACGTCTCCCGGGGACATGCTGTTAATGATATTCGCGGCCTGAATTTTATCATTCGAGAACACGCGCAGCACGCTGCCAGCACCGCCGTTATACGCGGTGATCACCGCATAGCGACGCGAGGTTGGATTATCAATGCCGCCCAAATAGACATTGTTGAGCATGGCCAGATAAGCCGTGCCGGTATCAATGTTGCTGGCCGGGTCAAACAGGAAACTGCGGCTAGGTGTGCCTGAGCGCCCTTGCGAGCGGAACACATCTTTACCGGCACTGTGCTGTACCACCTGCATCAGTCCCAGCGCATCGGCATGGCTGACCGCATACGGGTTAAACGAGGATTCGGTTTGCATGATGGCCAGAATCAGCGACTCGTCGACGCCATACTTACGCGATGCCTGACGCACCATGCCGATGTATTTATGCGCGCGCTTATCAAGGTGGTTTGGTACCAGATTGATCGTTACGCTATAAATGATACGCAGACCATTGCTGCGGCTTTTAAGTCGCGTTTGCAGCAGGTAGTTGGCAAAGTTGGTTGCACGTCCCTCCCAACGAATTGGCTGGCCGGTATTATCGACCACCTGTCCGTACAGGAACGGCTCTTTGGAAATCTTAATGTCGTCGACATCAGAATAGAGATCGATAGAACCCGGATCATCGCCCATCAGCAACGTCTTGATAATTGCCCGACGCAGATGCCCGGCAGGATCTGTCCCGGCAATGGTCTCGACGGTTATCGTACCGTCATCAAAGTTGATGTGGCTGCGGGTTTGGTACTGATCGGTATACTTTACGTAGTCCTTCGGACCCGCAATCAGCACTTCCTTAAATCCCCACAGATTCTCAATGTTATGGGCAAATTGCCCCATCAGAATGTCAAAACCGTTGGTATCCTTGACCCAGGCTTCGTTATAGGAATCGCCTTTTTTGGTCGAGCTGGAACAGGAGATGAGCAACGGCGCAATAACGGCAAGCGCGAGAAATTTTTTCATCATTCCGGGAGTGCGTGTTGTGTTTGTTATTTGCAAGGACCAGATTAAATCGTCGGCCGGATCAGCGCAGCGCTATCCGGCAACGGATTTTATGACTCTGGCGTATAGCCTTCAATATGCACATCCTTACCTTCAAACAGGAAGTTAATCATCTCCTGTTCCAGTAACTTACGGTGTTCGACGTTCATCATATTGAGTTTTTTCTCGTTAATCAGCATGGTCTGTTTATGCTGCCATTGCGCCCATGCTTCTTTAGAAATCTCGTTATAAATGCGTTTTCCCAGATCGCCCGGGTACAGCTGAAAATCCTGGCCTTCTGCTTCGCGTTGCAGGAAAGTGCAAAAAATCGTTCTGCTCATAAAAAATCCTCTCTATCGACCGCTACGTTAAACCTGTGTACCGGCATGTAATTGCTGTAACAAACGCTCCACGGGAGCCGCCAGTCCAACAGATGGCGGTTGCGCTAAGTTATACCAGAGCGCATTGCCTTCATCCATGCATGAACTGAATGAAGACACGGGAAGCCACATAGGCACAATATCTAAGTGGAAATGGCTAAAGGTATGGCGAAACGCATTAAGTTGGGTCAGATTATCTGCGTTAATTTGTCGTTGCGCCAGCCAGTTGCGCAGTCCATCTTCGTCGTCAAACTGCGGAAAACAGTATAAACCACCCCATAAGCCGCTGGGCGGTCGCTGCGCGAGCAGCACTTCGTCATCATGCTGTAGCAGTAAAAAATAGGCCGTACGTTCCGGTAACGTCTGTTTGGGTTTTTTACCAGGATACAGCGCCCAGCTTGCATTGGCGGCCGCTACACAGCCATTCTCTAGCGGACATAGCGAACATTTAGGCTTTGAACGTGTACAAACCATAGCGCCTAAATCCATCATCGCCTGGTTAAACCGCTCAACGCCGTGGGCAGGCGTAACCTGCTCGCTCAGCTCCCACAGTCTTTTTTCGACCTCTTTTTTCCCCGGCCAGCCGCTTACAGCATAACAGCGAGCCAGCACGCGTTTGACGTTACCGTCGAGAATCGGAAAATGCTGACCCAGAGAGAGTGAAAGGATCGCGCCTGCGGTTGAGCGTCCAACGCCTGGCAGGGCGGCTACCTCATCAAAGGTTTGCGGAAAAGTACCGCCATGCAGCGACACAACCTGCTGCGCGGCTTTATGCAAATTACGCGCACGGGCGTAATAGCCCAGCCCGGTCCATAAATGCAGGACTTCATCCAGCGGCGCATGGGCCAAATCCGTTACCGTCGGAAAGTGTGCCATAAAGCGCTCAAAATAGGGGATAACGGTGGCAACCTGAGTTTGTTGCAGCATCACCTCAGAGAGCCATACTTTGTAAGGCGTCTTGTCAATTTGCCAGGGCAGCGTTTTCCGCCCGTATTTGTCGTACCAGCTCAAAACCTGAGCTGAAAATTGAGAGGCTTGCATGATTACCGTTTCATTATTGCCGGGGGCAAGATTGCAGCACAGCGGCAACGGGGTGTAAACCGGAACTTTCCGCTGCTCACTTTCTTCCTTTACTTGCATCCGGCAACTAACTTTGGATAATGCCCGTTTTCAGAACTCAAACACAGCAGACTAAACTTTTATGAAGAACGACGTCATTTCACCGGAATTTGATGAAAACGGCCGCCCTCTGCGCCGGATTCGTAGTTTTGTTCGTCGCCAGGGGCGACTGACGAAAGGGCAGGAACACGCGCTGGAAAACTACTGGCCGGTGATGGGCGTTGAGTTCAGCGAAGAGCCTGTGGATTTCGCTGCACTGTTTGGTCGCGATGCGCCAGTCACGCTGGAAATCGGTTTCGGTATGGGAGCGTCTTTGGTAGCAATGGCGAAAGCGCGTCCAGAACAAAATTTCCTCGGCATTGAGGTACACTCGCCGGGCGTTGGTGCGTGTCTGGCTTCCGCCCATGAAGAGGGCGTCGAGAACCTGCGCGTCATGTGCCATGATGCCGTTGAAGTCCTGCATAAAATGATTCCTGACAATTCTTTATCTATGGTTCAGCTGTTTTTCCCTGACCCATGGCATAAAGCACGTCATAATAAACGCCGTATCGTTCAGGTACCGTTTGCTGAGCATATCTTAAGTAAGCTGAAGCTGGGCGGTGTGTTCCATATGGCAACCGACTGGGAAGCGTATGCGGAGCACATGCTGGAAGTGATGTCCTCTATCGACGGGTATAAAAACCAGTCAGAGAGTAACGATTATGTACCGCGCCCACAATCGCGCCCGGTAACCAAATTTGAACAACGTGGTCATCGTCTTGGCCACGGCGTATGGGACTTAATGTTCGAGAGGGTGAAATAATGGCAAAGAACCGTAGCCGTCGTCTGCGTAAAAAAATGCACATCGACGAATTCCAGGAAATAGGATTTTCGGTTGCATGGCGTTTCCCGGAAGGTACATCTGGAGAGCAGGTCGATAAAATCGTTGATGACTTTATCAATGAGGTTATCGAACCGAACAAACTGGCCTTTGACGGCAGCGGCTATCTGGCCTGGGAAGGTCTGATCTGTCTGCAGGAAATCGGCAAATGCACCGAAGAACATCAGGCAATCGTCCGTAAGTGGCTGGAAGAGCATAAACTTGAAGAAGTGCGCACCAGCGAACTTTTCGATATTTGGTGGGACTAAGTAGCACAGGGTCGGCAAATGCCGGCCCGATTTGTATTGAGGGAAAGATATGATGCGCAAAACGCTGCTGGCGGCAGTCCTCACGTTCACGGCGATGGCCGCACATGCCGATTACAAGTGCAGCGTCACCCCACGTGACGATGTGATTTTGAGCCCACAAACGGTGCAGGTAAAAGGCGAAAACGGCGATCTGGTCATTACCCAGGCCGGTGATGTCACCTTTAACGGTAAGCAGTACAACCTCAACGCCGCACAGCGTGAGCAGGCTAAAGATTATCAGGCGGCGTTGCGTAGCAGCCTGCCGTGGATTGACGAAGGTGCCAGAGCGCGCGTAGAGAAAGGTCGCGTGGCACTGGACAAAATCATCGCCAAAGAGGTCGGTGAAAGCAGCAACATGCGTGGCCGCTTAACCAAGCTGGATGCGCAATTGAAAGCGCAGATGAACCGCATCATCGAACATCGTACTGATGGGCTGACCTTCCACTATAAGGCGATTGACCAGGTCCGCGCCGACGGGCAGCAATTAGTGAATCAGGCGATGGGCGGCATTTTGCAGGACAGCATCAACGAGATGGGCGCCAAAGCTGTGCTCAAAGGCGGTGGTAACCCGCTGCAGGGCGTGCTCGGGAGCCTCGGTGGTTTGCAAACCTCAATTCAGAACGAATGGAAGAATCAGGAACAAGACTTCCAGCAGTTTGGCAAAGATGTTTGTGCCCGCGTCGTGACGCTGGAAAACGATCGTAAAACGCTGGTTAGCACGCTGAAATAATTTTCACCTCTTTTTAACGGCACAGAAACATTCTGTGCCGTTTTATTTTGTATCTTTCTGTTTTTTTGATATCCATCTCTAAGAATGGCAATTTGATGGAGATATAAATCTGGTTAATTGGAACTCGTCACATTATTCATCTGTAAGATAGACATAATGCTGCAAATTCAAGTAACTGGAGAAATAACATGGAGTTTTTCAAGAAAACGGCACTTGCCGCACTGGTTATGGGTTTCAGCGGCGCGGCGCTTGCACTGCCAAACATCACTATTTTGGCAACCGGCGGGACCATTGCCGGCGGTGGTGATTCCGCGACAAAATCTAACTACACGGCAGGCAAGGTAGGCGTAGAGAATCTGGTTGAAGCCGTACCTCAGTTGAAAGACATCGCGGTTGTTAAAGGCGAGCAGGTGGTGAACATCGGCTCTCAGGATATGAATGACGACGTCTGGTTAACGCTGGCGAAAAAGATTAACACCGAGTGTGATAAAACCGACGGTTTTGTCGTGACACATGGTACGGATACCATGGAAGAAACCGCCTATTTCCTCGACCTGACCGTCAAGTGCAACAAGCCGGTAGTGCTGGTTGGCGCAATGCGTCCGTCTACAGGGATGAGCGCCGATGGCCCGTTCAACCTGTATAACGCAGTGGTGACGGCTGCAGACAAAGCCTCTGCCAACCGTGGCGTGCTGGTGGTGATGAACGACACCGTGATGGATGGTCGCGACGTGACCAAAACCAACACTACCGATGTAGCCACCTTCAAATCCGTTAACTATGGCCCGCTGGGCTACATCCATAACGGCAAGATTGACTACCAGCGTACGCCTGCGCGTAAGCACACCACGTCTACTCCGTTCGATGTGTCTAAGCTGACCGAACTGCCGAAAGTGGGGATTGTTTACAACTACGCTAACGCCTCGGATCTGCCAGCCAAAGCGCTGGTCGACGCGGGTTATGCGGGTATCGTCAGTGCGGGTGTAGGTAACGGCAACTTGTATAAAACGGTATTCGATACGCTGGCCACTGCCGCGCATAAAGGTACCGTCGTGGTGCGTTCCTCCCGTGTACCAACCGGCTCCACCACGCAGGATGCTGAAGTTGATGATGCGAAATACGGCTTTGTGGCTTCAGGTTCTCTGAACCCGCAAAAAGCGCGTGTTCTGCTGCAGCTTGCGCTGACGCAAACCAAGGATCCTAAGCAGATCCAGGAAATGTTTAATCAGTATTAATCGATGCAGGTGGCTGCGCTTATCGCCCTAACCCTGTAGGCCTGATAAGCGCAGCGCCATCAGGCAATTTGCCGGATGGCGGCTCAAGGCCTTATCCGGCCTACATCGTTACCGTATTACTCCGCCAGAAACAGCTCCAGCAGCGAATTCAAAAACAGCTTACCGTGTTGGGTAATCTGCCAGTATTCATCGCATTCACTCAGGTAACCCTGGGCGATAGCTGCATCAATCTGTCGACGAATAACGTCTTCGGCAAGCCCGGTGTATTGCGTGAATTCTGCACGCGGCGCGGCCTCCAGTAACCGGAAACGATTCATAAAGAACTCGAACGGCTTGTCGGCTTCGGCAACATCACGCTGGCTTTCCAGGTAACGTCCTTGCATGTATCCGCGTGGATGCCGCGTTTTGGTGGTGCGCAAAATGCGTCCGTCCGGGAAAGTGATTTTGCCGTGCGCGCCACAGCCAATGCCAAGATAGTCGCCAAAACGCCAGTAATTGAGATTGTGCTGACACTGATAGCCCGGCTTCGCATAGGCTGAGGTTTCGTACTGCTGATACCCCGCTGCAGTCAGCAACTGGTGGCCTTGCTCAAAAATATCCCACAGTGCGTCATCGTCCGGTAGAACCGGCGGACGCGAACCAAATAGCGTGTTGGGTTCGATGGTCAACTGATACCAGGAAAGATGCGGCGGGTTGAGCGCGATGGCCTGCTGCAAATCACTCAATGCTTCTTCCAGCGACTGATCCGGCAGGCCGTGCATCAGATCGAGATTAAAGCTACGTAGCCCCAGACCGCTCGCCAGGTGTGCTGCACGTTTGGCTTCTTCCGGCCCGTGAATACGTCCCAGACGCTTAAGTTTGGCGGCGCTAAAGCTTTGTACGCCAATGGAGATTCGGTTTACGCCTGCGCGTTGATAATCAACGAAGCGATCGGCTTCCACCGTACCAGGATTCGCCTCCATCGTGATTTCTGCATCCGCGGCCAGCTTCAGACGTGCGCGCACGCCGTCGAGCAGCGTTTGCATTGCCGGGCCAGAAAGCAGGCTCGGCGTACCACCACCGATAAAAATGGTCTTTACTTCACGTCCCTGGGCGTGGGCCACCTCAGTATCCAGATCGCTCAGCAGATGCTGCACATAGTCGTCATGAGGAACGTCGCCCTTCAGCGCATGCGAGTTGAAGTCGCAGTACGGGCATTTTTGCACGCACCACGGGATGTGAATATAAAGACTTAGCGGCGGAAGCTTAACCATTACGCAGGGCATCCAGCAGCAACTTCAGCGCCTGTCCGCGGTGAGAAATCGCACTTTTCTCTTCACGGGTCAGTTCAGCCGCCGTTTTCCCTTCAGTCGGCACAAAGAATATCGGGTCGTAGCCAAAGCCACCGTTTCCGGCAGGTTCACGGGTAATAATACCCGGCCAGCTTCCGTGGCAAACTACCGGCGTTGGATCGTCTGCGTGGCGCATATAGACCAGCACGCAGTGGAACTGTGCCTGGCGCTTGTCATCAGGAACATCCTGCAGGGTATGAAGCAGTTTTTCCAGGTTCTGCCTGTCGGTCGCATCTTCGCCGGAATAGCGGGCCGAATAGATGCCTGGCGCGCCGCCAAGGGCGTTCACCGCCAGACCAGAGTCATCAGCAATGGCCGGCAGTCCGGTAATTTGCGCTGCATGACGCGCCTTCAGAATGGCATTCTCAATAAACGTCAGCCCGGTCTCTTCTGCAGAATCAACACCCAGATCCGTTTGGGCAACGACATCAAGACCGAAATCACTCAGAAGAGAGGCGAGTTCACGCACTTTACCGGCATTGCCGGTCGCGAGGACAACTTTTTGCATGGGATACCTAATCAGTTAGCGCCGCAATTTCGGGCGGGATCTGTTGCGGATGAATGATTTTAACCTGTTTGTGACGGCCAAGCTCGCCCTTCTCAATGATGACCTGGCTCTTTGCCACACGGAACTGTTTGCCGAGAAACTTCACCAGATGGCTATTCGCTTGCCCATCCACCGGCGGGGCGGTAATGGCGACTTTAACTTCGTCGCCATGTAAACCCACAATACTGTCACGGCTGGCTTTAGGCTGAATGTAGAGCCGTAAAACCAGACCGTCGTCGCAGGGTGTAACGGCACTCATAGCGCCATCCACAGCCCCGGCAGCAGCATATTGCCTGTCGCCTGTAACACTTCCGCGATACCCATGTTAATCACATAGAGCAGCAGAACCAGAATCATCGGCGAGAAATCGATGCCGCCCATGCCCGGGAGTATACGACGGATAGGACGCAGCAGCGGGTCTGCCAGTTGGATCAGTACATATTCCACAGGGCTACGGCCCTGGCTGACCCAGCTCATAATTGCCATCACCAGCAGTACCCAGAAAATCAGCAGCCCGATGGTCTTGAGGACAATCAGTACGGCAGCGATCCAGATAATCGGCTGGAACGTGACCACCTTAAACAGCACGATTGCTTTGATAAAGCTGAGAACGAGCGCAACTAATGCCGAGGCGCTGTCAATCGGCCCCATCGGGGGAATTACACGGCGTAACGGCCCAATAACAGGCTGAGTGATTTTCACTATAAACTGCGAGAACGGGTTGTAAAAATCGCAGCGAGACCATTGCATCCACACGCGTAGCAGCAGCGCCATGGTATACAGCTCAATTACCGTTGAGAGCAGGAAGGTCAACGTATTCATGGTGTTCCTTAGTTTTCCTTATTTTTTAGTGTAATCACGAGCACCAAAAATGGCAGTGCCAATGCGCACCATCGTGCTACCCGCCGCAATTGCGGCATCCATATCATCAGACATCCCCAGTGAGAGGGTGTCGATGCCTGGGTAGCGTGTTTTCAACCCGGTAAATGCTACAGCCATTTGCTGTGCAACTTCAAACTGCCTTACATAATCTGACTCAGGCGCCGGAATTGCCATCAGACCACGCAGGTTGATACGCGGCAATGCGGCGACTTCAGCGGCCAGTGCATCAAGCTCTGAAAGCAGAATTCCTGACTTACTGTTCTCATCGCTGATATTTATTTGGATCAGCACATTCAGCGGCGGCAGTTCTGCCGGGCGCTGCTCGCTCAGACGGGTGGCGATGCGCAGACGATCAATGGTATGGCACCAGTCAAAGTGCTCAGCGACCAGACGACTTTTGTTGGACTGCAGTGGGCCGATAAAGTGCCACTGCAGATCGTTGACGCCTTTTTCCCGGAAGTAGCGGATTTTATCCACCCCTTCCTGCACATAGTTTTCACCGAAGGCACGCTGCCCTGCGGTAATGGCTTCTTCGATGGCGCTCGCAGGTTTGGTTTTGCTGACTGCAAGCAACATAACTTCTTCTGAAGACCGCCCGCAACGCGTCGCGGCGGCTGAGATTTTGTCCCGGACATGTGCCAGGTTATGCGCGATATCGTTCATTTTCCGAGGATGTTCATATGAATATGGAAGAAATAGTGGCCCTTAGTGTAAAGCATAACGTGTCGGATCTACACCTGTGCAATGCATGGCCTGCGCGCTGGCGCATACGCGGAAATGTCGAAATTGCGCCGTTTACCACGCCTGACGTAGAGACGTTGCTGATGTGCTGGCTCAGCGAGCAACAACAGGTACAGTGGCAGAAACAGGGGCAGATTGATTTTGCTATTGCGCTGGCAGATTCCCGACGTCTGCGCGCCAGCGCATTTGTTCATCAGCAGGGAATCTCTCTGGCGCTAAGGCTGTTGCCGCTTGATTGCCCATGCCTGGATGATCTCCAGACTCCCGCCGCCTTATCAGAGTTGCTGCACAGTGAAAATGGATTGATTCTGGTGACAGGCGCCACCGGCAGCGGTAAATCAACGACCCTGGCGGCGATGGTGTCATATCTTAATCAGCACGTCGCGGGACATATTTTGACGCTGGAAGATCCCATTGAATATCGTTACACCAGCCAGCGTTGTCTCATTCAACAACGGGAGGTAGGCGTACACTGCGCTTCTTTCGCCGCCGGTTTGCGCGGCGCGCTGCGCGAAGATCCTGACGTCATTCTGCTGGGCGAGCTGCGCGATGTGGAAACCATTCGTCTGGCGTTAACGGCTGCGGAAACCGGGCATCTGGTGCTGGCAACGTTACACACGCGAGGGGCGGCGCAGGCCATTGCACGGCTGGTGGATACCTTTCCCGCACAGGAGAAAGATCCGGTGCGTAATCAGCTGGCAGACAGCCTGCGGGCGGTACTTTCGCAAAAGCTGGAACAAGATAAGCAGGGAGGACGCGTGGCGCTATTCGAACTGCTCGTCAACACGCCCGCCGTCGGTAACCTGATCCGTGAAGGGAAAACGCATCAGCTACCCGGCATAATGCAAACCGGGCAACAGACAGGCATGCAGACGTTTACGCAGAGCCAGCAGCAGCGCCAGGCGCAGGGACGGCTTTAGTAGCCCTGCTCGAAATAGCTTTCGAGAATAATAACGGCAGAAGCGGAGTCCACTTTACCTTTATTCAGTGCCCGGTACCCGCCTTGCTCAAACAGGCCGGAGCGGGCTTCGATGGTACTCAAACGCTCATCATGCAACGTCACGGTAACGCCAAAACGACCATGAATACGGTTAGCGAACTTGCGTGCGCGTGCGGTAAGGGGTTGCTCGGTGCCATCCATATTGAGCGGTAAACCGACAATGATTTCGTCCGGCTGCCATTCTTTCAGCAGACGTTCAATCAGATTCCAGTCCGGCGTACCGTCCTGTGCTTTGATCGCGGGCAAGGGTCTCGCGGTACCGGTAATGCGCTGACCAATTGCGACGCCAATGCTTTTTGTACCAAAGTCGAAAGAGAGTAATGTTCCGCTCATCAGGCATGTCCCGCCACGCCAGGCATGGTAAGAATATCTATCCCGATAAGTTTTGCCGCATCACGCCAGCGGTCGGCAATCGGCGTTTTAAACAAGATGTTGAGATCGGCGGGGGCCGTAAGCCAGGCGTTATCCAGCAGTTCTTGTTCCAGCTGGCCTTTTTCCCATGATGAATAGCCTAACGCAACCAGCACCTCAGAGGGTTGCTCCTGCGTACCTAAGGTTTCTAATACATCGCGGGAGGTGGTGATGATGGTGTTATCTGAAATGCGGATACTGGATGCAAAGCGTGACGGCGGGGTATGCAGAATAAATCCACGGTCTTCCGCCAGCGGTCCGCCGAGCATCACCGGTTTATCCAGACGAATAGCCGGATCGCGCGCTTCAGGGGTAATTTTCAGCTTTTCCAGAATCCCTTCAATTTGTAAGTTTTCCAGAGGCTTATTGATGATAATCCCCATTGCTCCGTTCTCATTGTGTTCACAGATATACACCACGGAACGGCGGAAAATCGGATCCTGGAGAGCAGGCATGGCAATAAGAAAGTGATGCTGTAAATTCATTGTCAGAGGTTCTGTTTCCTGGTTCAAAAAAGCAACAGCGCCCAGTATGCGTACAAATACGAGCGCTGTCACTATGAGTATTGGTAGGATCCCTTCTACCGGCGAGTTCTTTTATTTTTGCAAACGCGCCTCAATGGCATCCATCAGCATACCGGTAATCGAAACCGGGAACTCCGCTTCAATTTCACGAATACAGGTTGGGCTGGTAACGTTAATTTCCGTCAGGCGATCGCCAATGATATCCAGACCGACAAAAATTAATCCCTTCGCTTTCAGCGTTGGCCCAATGCGGCGGGCAATTTCCCAGTCGCTGTCGGTTAATGGACGCGGCTCGCCACGGCCACCGGCGGCCAGGTTGCCACGGGTTTCACCGCCCTGCGGAATACGCGCCAGGCAGTACGGAACGGGTTCGCCATCCACAACCAGTACGCGTTTGTCGCCGTCTTTAATCGCTGGCAAATAGTTCTGCGCCATGCAATAGCGGGCACCATGTTCGGTCAACGTTTCGGCAATGACACCGAGGTTCGGGTCACCTTCTTTCACGCGGAAAATAGACGCGCCGCCCATGCCGTCCAGCGGCTTGAGAATGATGTCGCTGTGTTTTTGCCAGAAGGCTTTCAACTGCGCTTTGTTACGGGTGACCAGCGTGTCTGGCGTCAGGTCGGCAAACCATGCGGTGAACAGCTTTTCGTTACAATCGCGCAGGCTCTGCGGTTTGTTGACGATTAACGTCCCTTTTTCTTCTGCACGTTCCAGAATATAGGTCGCGTAAATGAACTCAGTATCAAATGGCGGATCCTTACGCATCAGAATCACATCCAGATCGGCCAGCGGGAGATCCTGCTCACCCTTGAACTCATACCATTTGTCGTAGTTCTGCTCTACGCTCAGAGTCCGCGTACGGGCGCGGGCTTCACCGTTGATCAGATAAAGATCGGCCATCTCCATATAGTGAATTTCGTAACCACGACGTTGTGCTTCCAGCAGCATTGCGAAGCTGGAATCCTTCTTGATGTTGATGCTTGCGATGGGATCCATCACGATGCCGAGCTTGATCATTGTTCTTCTCCGTTAGCCCAGATCGCCAAAACGCACCTGTAGCGCGGTAATGGCGGTGAGCGCAGTTGTCTCAGTACGCAGAACGCGAGGTCCTAACAGAATATCAGTAAACTGATAACGTGCGGTCATGGCAATTTCATCTGCCGACAGTCCACCCTCCGGGCCAATCAGCAAGCGGATGCGCTCTACCGGCAGCGGCAGCGTATTGATGCTGGCGCTGGCGCGAGGATGCAGGTTCAGTTTCAACCCTTCGTCCTGTTCCGCGCACCATGCTTCCAGATCCATTGCCGGGCGAATTTCAGGCACCCGGTTACGACCGCACTGTTCGCAGGCGGCAATGGCGATTTTCTGCCACTGCTGGAGCTTTTTGTTCAGGCGTTCACTATCCAGTTTAACGCCGCAGCGCTCAGAAAAAAGTGGCGTAATGAGGCTTACACCCAGTTCGATCGATTTCTGGATAGTAAATTCCATTTTTTCGCCGCGCGACATCACCTGGCCCAGGTGGATGTGCAACGGCGATTCACGATCGTCGAGTTCGGCGTTAAGCACCTTCACGTCCACGCTTTTCTTGCTTGCGTGAGTGATTTCGGCGTCAAACACCTGGTTGCTACCGTCAAACAGCTGTAGCGCCTGGCCAGGTCCCATACGCAGCACACGGCCGATATGGTTGGCGGCATCTTCACATAGTGAAATTTGGCTGCCGGAAACGAGTGGCTCAGGGTGATAAATGCGAGGAATGCGCATAGTTAAACATCCGCGTCATGGCCCTGGGCTGCGAAAGGCCAGGGCATGGTTAAAAATATTGCCGCTAGTGTAGGTTAGCTCTTTTGCGCCTGGCAAGCGCGTTGCACATAGGGGTTATGGTTCCCCTGTACCTTCGCAATGCGTTCGTCACGCTCACACTCCCAGTCGGTAACCGGATATTGCTTGTTCCAGGCATTAAAAAGCTGGGTTTGTTGGCGGGAGAGCGTCAGGTCGTACTGGTCACGCATGTAAAAATAGGTGCGTGCGATAGCGCCGCGGGCGCGGGCTGGCGGCTCGGCAACTTTCTCTTTGAAATCAACCTTCATGGCGCACTGTCCATACTGTCCTTCGCCACCGTTCCACTGGCTGTACATAAAGTTTGCGCGATCGCCATTCACTTCACCCACTGCAGGCTGCAGGTTATGCATATCGCTTTCCATCTGGCGATAGACCGGATCTTTGGCGCAGTTTTTACGCCCTCCGTCCTGCCAGCACTGGCGCTGATGACCAAACTGCCAGGCGGGAACAACGTGTTCCCATTCGATACGACTGGCGCGGTTTTCGTTTTTTCGCACTTTATAGCCGCAGGATTCAAGGTCAACGACCCCTTTTTTACCTTGCCAGTTAATTTTGCAACCACAGTAGAAATCTCCCGGCGCATCGGCGTTAACTTTGACGCCTGCTGCTTTCGCCTGAGAAAAACTGTTGATACCTTCGGCTAACACCGGGCCAGAAAACGCAGCGGCTAACATGGCCGCGGCAAAAGAAAGATTACGGTACATCACGAACTCCGTGTCAAAACGAGCCCGCAACGTAGCGAAAGTTGTTCTTGTATGCAATCAGCTAGATCAGAAAGGTTCCTGATAATTCTGAATATTATTCTGCAATCAGTGGTTCGCCGCAATGGACGCAGCGGTAGGTGGCCTCACCGCGCACAACGCGGTTATGGCGGCGAACGGTCAAGTGATGTTCCTGGCACTTACAGCGGTAAGCAAAGGTTTTACGCTGAACGGATTGCAGTTCAAACTGATGCGTGCGTCGGGCCGGGACGCCCAGCACACTCTCCATCATCCATTTCCACTCTTTTCCGTGCGGCGGGACGCGGCCAAAGTGCTTCCACACCAGCAAATGTGCTAGTTCATGGGGGACCACTTCGTTAACGAACGCATCGACGTTTTCCATCAGCAACACCGGGTTGAGGCGGATTTCGTAAGTTTGTAGCCACGCCGTGCCCGCGGCGGTGCCGCGCTGTTGGTAAACAAGCTTTGGCTCCGGGTAATGACGTTCCAGCTTGAGATTGGCCTGGGCGAGTTTTTCCCGCAGGCTGCGCATAACGGCTTGCTGGATGGCGATGGGAAGTCGGGAGGTTTTCATAACGCAAGAGGATAGTGCGACAGGGAAGGGACTGCAAGAGGAAGGCTCCCTCCCGCCCGGGGAGGAAGCCTTGAGTGATTAGTCGTGTGCGCCAATTTCGCGCAGTTTACGACCTTTCATCAGGTTACGTTCAATGTGTTCCAGAGAGACGTTTTTCGTTTCCGGGATTAGCCACAGAGTCAGGAAGATGAACAGTACGTTCAGACCGCCGTAGACCCAGAAGGTGTTAGCGCTGCCCAGAGAGTTCAGCATCGTCAGGAAGGTTGCGCCAACGATCATGTTAGCAATCCAGTTGGTTGCGGTAGAGCAGGTGATGCCGAAATCGCGACCTTTCAGCGGCTGAATTTCAGAACACAGTACCCAAATCAGCGGACCGGCGCTCATCGCGAAGCCAACGATAAACATCAGCAGCATCAGCACGGCAAAGTACTGGGCGGCCGCGGAGTGGATACCTACATGCATCATAGTGCCCAGCACGCCCATACCCACCGCCATGACGATAAAGCCAAGAATCAGCGTAGGTTTACGGCCCCAGCGGTCAACCAGGCCAATGGCGATAAAGGTTGCCAGTACGTTGGTCAGGCCAACGATAACCGTTCCCCACATCTGCTCGGTGGTGTTGGTATAACCCGCCAGTTCAAAGATTTTTGGCGCGTAATACATAATGACGTTCATCCCGGTGAACTGCTGCATCACCTGTAACAGCACGCCAAGGAACACTGCGCGACGGAAGTTGCTGTTTTCTTTAAACAGCGCCCAGCCACTTTGTTTAACCTGCAGACTCTCACGAATTTCATCCAGCTCGCGTTTGGCCTCGGCGCTGGTATCACGCAGACGCAACAGAACGCGCTCTGCATCGACAAAACGACGTTTAGCTGCAAACCAACGTGGGCTGTCCGGCAGGAAGATAACGCCAACCAGCAGTAACAGAGCAGGGATAATGATTACGCCCAGCATCCAGCGCCATGCGCCGCTATAACTGAATGCGGTATCGGAGAGGTAAGCGCCGAGGATCCCGATGGTGATCATCAACTGATACATCGAGATCATGCTGCCGCGAATTTTTTCCGGTGCTATTTCGGACAGGTACAGCGGCGCAGTATAAGACGCAACACCAACGGCCAGGCCCAGCAGCACGCGGGAAACCAGCAGCACTTCAACGTTTGGCGCGGCGGCGGAGAACAATGAACCGGCAACAAACAGGATTGCGCCAATCATCAGGCTCTTTTTACGCCCCAGTTTGAAGGAGAGCCAGCCGCTGCCAACAGCGCCTACAGCCGCACCAAACATCATGGAGCTCACCACCCATTCCTGAGTGTGCGGGGTAATTTGAAACTCGTCGGTGATGAACGGTAAAGCACCGGCAATAACACCGATATCCAGGCCAAAAAGTAATCCAGCCAGGGCTGCAAGAAAGCAGACAAAAAATGTCATGGCTTTGTTGGAACGCCCCGTTTTTTTATTGTCAGGCATGATGCCCTCCGGTTGGGTAGCTAGTTTTGTTGATGTTAAGGGTAGGTGAGTACGGGGTAAAAAAATGCGAATTACATCACATTAGTGTAATCGCTTACACTGGCATTCATTGCGTTTATCATTTATTTAATTGAAAAATAACGTTTTTTATAAGGGTGCGATAAAGCTGGTTGCCTGAAATTAAGACAATGCTGAAAGATAATGTAACAATGATGCACAAGAGATGGCCTGGATATGTTAATTCAAAGTGGGTGGAAACACTGTTTGATGTAATCGCTTTCATTTTCGTTCGAAAAGAGGATTGCGAGGCTGTTCTGGTAATGGTAGGTAGAAAGAAAATGTGCATAAAAAAAGACCAGCCGGGGCTGGTCTTAGGAAGTATACGCGTTCAGTCGTGGGTGAATTACTTCAGCCCGGCAGCGTCACGCAGCAGTTGCGCTTTGTCGGTTTTTTCCCAAGGGAAATGCTCGCGACCAAAGTGACCATAGGCTGCGGTTTCTTTGTAGATTGGGTGCAACAGATCCAGCATCTGAATCAGACCATACGGGCGCAGGTCAAAGAACTCACGCACCAGCAGGGTCAGCTGTTCTGAAGGCACTTTTTCGGTACCGAACGTTTCAACCATGATAGAGGTCGGTTCAGCCACGCCGATGGCGTAGGAAACCTGAATCTCACAACGGTCGGCCAGACCAGCGGCAACGATGTTTTTCGCGACGTAGCGCGCCGCATAGGCTGCGGAACGGTCAACTTTAGACGGATCCTTACCAGAGAATGCGCCGCCACCGTGACGAGCCATGCCGCCGTAGGTATCAACGATAATCTTACGACCCGTCAGACCGCAATCGCCCATTGGGCCGCCGATAACGAAACGACCGGTTGGGTTGATGAAGAATTTGGTAGAAGCATTCAGCCATTCAGTCGGCAGCACCGGTTTGATGATTTCTTCCATAACGGCTTCTTGCAGCGATTTCTGGTCGATATCTTCAGAGTGCTGAGTTGACAGAACAACCGCATCAATACCGACGATTTTGCCGTCGTCATACTGGAAGGTGACCTGGCTTTTTGCATCCGGACGCAGCCAGGATAAGGTGCCGTTTTTACGCACTTCAGCCTGACGCTGCACCAGACGGTGAGCATAGGTAATTGGCGCTGGCATCAGCACGTCGGTTTCGTTGGTGGCGTAGCCAAACATCAGGCCCTGGTCGCCCGCGCCCTGTTCCAGCGGATCGGCACGGTCAACGCCCTGGTTGATGTCCGGAGACTGTTTACCAATTGCGCTCAGTACCGCACAAGAGTTGGCGTCAAAACCCATGTCGGAATGCACATAGCCAATTTCGCGCACCGTGTTACGGGTGATCTCTTCGATATCGACCCATGCGCTGGTGGTGATCTCACCGCCAACTAAAACCATACCGGTTTTGACGTAGGTTTCGCAGGCAACGCGTGCTTTCGGATCCTGTTCCAGGATTGCATCCAGCACGGCATCAGAGATTTGGTCAGCGATTTTGTCAGGATGCCCTTCTGATACGGACTCGGACGTAAAAAGGTGTTTTGCCATATTTAATTTCACCTAAGGAGAATTTGGTTAGCTCAAACTGTCGAGTGGGATAGCCATGTGTAGAAGATTCTACCATGAGTCTGCAGATGACGGACACTGGCAGTCTGAGTGTTAATCGGTATAGATGGATTAACATCTGGACGGCTATTTTAGGACAGTTCTTCGCCTGATTTCCAGCTTTTTTTGAGTAAGGTCTCATTGTACTGAAAATGTAACTGGAAATTTTTCCTGACGGTGCTGGCAATGTGCGTATTTATCTTTTGCTTTTTGACTTTCTTATCGGTATAAAACGCGGCGCGCGGCTCATACAAAAAGCACACGACATTTTCATCGTGTTGCCACTTCCAGCCGGGTTAAAACTTTAGCTTTGGCTTGTGGGTTCGTTCCGTAAGGAGCAACCGTGGAGGTGATACGAGATAATGAACCGTTGTATTCTGCTGAATCTGTCGCACCGTTCTGGTGTACATATGTCCCCCGCAATCTGCATCTCTGCTTTGCATACCTGTCGATGTTATATACACAAAATCATTCATGTTGCGTCGAGGCGGCAAGTGAATGAGTCCCCTGAACGTACGAGTAGTACGTGACTGGGGCGAATGAGCGTAGCCAACAAAGAGGCTGCATGAAGGATGAAGTGTATACCCATCTCGGCGTATCTCAGGACTCAAGAGCCGGTAACGGTCACTAAGAACTGAACAAGGGCGCTCTTGGTAAACAAGAGTTTTCTCGTGGTTTCGCCGAACCGTCAGCAGTACGTTCGGTTACGTGTTTACAATGATATGAAAAAGAAACCGGTCGCACAGTCGGAGCGTCAGCACTATCTGCTGGAAATTCTGCCTGTATTTGGGTTGTTATCGCGTCTTTGGATTGCGATAGTAGTCAACTGTTTTACACTTGTTAATAAAATTTGAGGTTCGCTATGTCTGACGACATTTCTTTGGGTTCGCCTTCGTCAGCAGGCGAACACGGTGTACTACGCTCCATGCAGGAGGTTGCAATGAGTTCCGAGGAAGCCAGCAAGATGCTGCGTACTTACAATATTGCCTGGTGGGGTAATAACTACTATGACGTCAATGAACTGGGTCACATCAGCGTGTGCCCGGATCCGGACGTACCAGAAGCGCGCGTTGACCTTGCTGAGTTGGTGAAAGCCCGTGAAGCACAGGGCCAGCGTCTGCCTGCATTGTTCTGCTTCCCGCAGATCCTGCAACACCGACTGCGTTCGATTAACGCCGCGTTCAAACGCGCCCGCGAATCCTACGGCTACAACGGTGATTATTTCCTCGTTTACCCGATCAAGGTTAACCAACACCGTCGCGTGATTGAATCACTGATCCACTCCGGCGAACCGCTGGGGCTGGAAGCGGGTTCCAAGGCTGAACTGATGGCCGTTCTGGCCCATGCCGGAATGACCCGTAGCGTGATCGTCTGTAACGGCTATAAAGACCGTGAATACATCCGTCTGGCGCTGATTGGCGAGAAGATGGGCCATAAGGTCTATCTGGTTATCGAGAAGATGTCTGAAATCGCCATCGTGCTGGATGAAGCTGAACGCCTGAATGTCGTTCCGCGTCTGGGCGTGCGTGCGCGTCTGGCGTCACAGGGTTCCGGCAAGTGGCAGTCCTCCGGTGGTGAAAAATCCAAATTCGGCCTGGCGGCAAACCAGGTACTGCAACTGGTAGAAATTCTGCGCGAGCGCGGCCGTCTGGACAGCATTCAACTGCTGCACTTCCACCTCGGCTCGCAGATGGCGAACATTCGCGATATCGCCACCGGTGTGCGTGAGTCGGCCCGTTTCTACGTCGAGCTGCACAAGCTGGGCGTGAATATTCAGTGCTTCGATGTGGGCGGCGGCCTGGGCGTGGACTATGAAGGTACCCGTTCGCAATCCGACTGCTCCGTAAACTACGGCCTGAACGAATACGCCAACAACATTATCTGGGCGATTGGCGACGCTTGTGAAGAACATGGTCTGCCGCACCCAACGGTGATCACTGAATCGGGTCGTGCCGTTACCGCGCACCATACCGTGCTGGTTTCCAATATCATTGGCGTTGAGCGTAGCGAAATTACCGAAGCGACGCCTCCGGCAGACAACGCGCCGCGCTCCCTGCAAAGCATGTGGGAAACCTGGCAAGAGATGCACGAGCCGGGCACGCGCCGTTCGCTGCGTGAATGGCTGCACGACAGCCAGATGGACCTGCACGATATTCACGTTGGATACTCCTCTGGCACCTTTAGTCTGCAGGAACGCGCGTGGGCGGAGCAGCTCTATCTGAACATGTGCCATAATGTGCAAAAACAACTCGATCCGAGCAACCGCGCGCACCGCCCGATTATCGACGAGCTGCAGGAGCGGATGGCGGATAAGATTTACGTCAACTTCTCACTGTTCCAGTCAATGCCTGATGCGTGGGGGATCGATCAACTGTTCCCGGTGCTGCCGCTGGAAGGGCTGAACCAGGCGCCTGAGCGCCGCGCGGTGCTGCTGGATATTACCTGTGACTCTGATGGCGCTATCGACCATTACGTTGACGGGGATGGTATTGCCACCACTATGCCGATGCCGGAATACGACCCGGAGAACCCGCCGATGCTGGGCTTCTTTATGGTTGGCGCGTATCAGGAGATCCTCGGCAACATGCACAACCTGTTCGGCGATACCGAAGCGGTTGACGTGTTTGTCTTCCCTGATGGCAGCGTGGAAGTGGAATTGTCTGACGAAGGTGATACTGTGGCGGATATGCTGCAGTACGTGCAGTTGGATCCGAAAACGCTGCTGACGCAGTTCCGTGATCAGGTGAAAAACACCGATCTGGACGCCGAGTTGCAACAACAGTTCCTCGAAGAATTTGAAGCGGGTCTGTACGGATACACCTATCTGGAAGACGAGTAAAGCTGTGCGGGTTCGCTTGAATCCGTACAAATTAACGGCGATAATTCGCCAAAACAAGTAGTCACGTAAATCAATCCCTTCCTCGTCGGGCTTAACGACGCGGAGGGGATTTTTTTTCATCGATTTTTAAAGAGGTCAGTACATGAGCACCTTAGGTCATCAATACGACAACTCCCTGGTTTCTAACGCCTTTGGTTTTTTGCGTCTGCCGATGAATTTCATGCCATACGACAGCGACGCCGATTGGGTGATTACTGGCGTGCCGTTTGATATGGCAACGTCCGGTCGTGCTGGCGGCCGTCATGGTCCGGCGGCGATCCGTCAGGTATCCACCAACCTGGCGTGGGAGCACAACCGCTTCCCGTGGAACTTCGATATGCGCGAGCGCCTGAACGTCGTGGACTGCGGCGATCTGGTTTATGCTTTCGGTGATGCCCGTGAAATGAGTGAGAAACTGCAGGCACACGCAGAGAAACTTCTTTCTGCGGGTAAGCGCATGCTCTCCTTTGGTGGCGACCACTTCGTCACGTTACCGCTGCTGCGCGCGCACGCTAAGCACTTTGGTAAAATGGCGTTGGTGCATTTCGATGCCCACACTGATACCTACGCTAACGGTTGCGAATTCGACCACGGCACCATGTTCTATACTGCGCCGAACGAAGGGCTGATCGACCCGAACCACTCGGTGCAGATTGGTATCCGTACCGAGTTCGACAAAGACAATGGTTTCACCGTGCTGGACGCCTGCCAGGTGAACGATCGCAGCGTGGACGACATCATCGCCCAGGTTAAGCAGATCGTCGGCGATATGCCGGTGTACCTGACCTTTGATATCGACTGCCTGGATCCTGCGTTTGCGCCAGGGACCGGCACGCCGGTGATCGGCGGCCTGACCTCCGATCGCGCGATCAAGCTGGTACGGGGTCTGAAAGATCTGAACATCGTCGGGATGGACGTGGTGGAAGTGGCGCCGGCTTACGATCAGTCTGAGATCACCGCACTGGCGGCGGCGACGTTAGCGTTAGAAATGCTGTATATCCAGGCGGCGAAGAAAGGCGAATAATAGTCGGACTATTTTACTCGTCATTTTGGGTCCGGGCAGTGCTCGCCATCCTCACGTACTACGTGTACGCTCCGGTGGCTGTGCTCTGGCCGGGCCCAAACTGACTTCGCCAATTACGTCCGATAATGGGATGAAATCTGTAGGCCGGATAAGGCATTCACGCCGCCATCCGGCACTGTTTGAAGATTACTTAATTCCGTCTGCGCTCATGCGATCGCGAATATGCTGCGCACGTTCTGCGGATGCCGGGTGATCGTCAAACATGGAGCTTTGACGTCCGGCTTCCAGTTTTGCCAGTTTCTCAAAGCTGGTTGCCAAACCTGACGGATTGATCCCGCGTTTGCGCAACAAATCATACGAGTAATCATCCGCTTCGGATTCCTGACGCTGGGAGAACTGCGAGTTCACCAGTTTCTCGCCAAGATCGCCCAATTGCGACTGCGACAGGCTGCCGACAATGCCGCCAGCGGAGGCCGCCGCTGCACGCACGGCGTTCGTGCCCAGCGCAACCTGCATGCCTTTTTTCACGTGACCCAACGCGACGTGGCCCATTTCGTGGCCGATCACCGCTTCGACTTCGTTATCCGTCATCATATCCATCAGGCCGCTGTATACGCGGATACAGCCGTTCGCCATGGCAAAGGCATTCACGTCTTTCGCCATATAGACTTTGTAGTTCACCGGCTGGCCGTTAATGTTATCGCCAAGCGCGGAGGCGATTTTGCCAAGACGCGTTGCATACTCGCTGCCAGCCGGGGCGATGGTAGCTTTGCTGTCCATATCCTTACAGGCCTGATCGCTCAGCGCTTTCACCTGAGTATCGCTCAGACTGTAGGCCTGAAAAGCCTCTGCGCCTGAGGAAAGCAGTCCGTTTGAGTCCATGTTCTGGCAGCCGGTCAATGCCGTCGCCATGCTCGTAGCAAGCAGTAAAGCGCGAATTTTCATTTTTTCTCTTCCGCACAAAGTCAGGATTATTCTAAAAAATGCGTCGTTTGCAGGTAAACCGACGCTCGGCATAAGTATAAAGAAAAGAACAATAAGCGGGCGAGAAGATTGCGCAACATGCGTGCATGATCCAGAGATTTCTGAAGCGGTAAAAGGATGCTCCATGTACATGACACGCGGCTTAGGTTACATTGTTGGCACTTTTTTCCGGCGTAGCCCAAAACGCGCTGTCGTCAAGTCGTTTAGGGCGTGGCCTTCATTATCCGATCTGGAGTCAAAATGTCCTCACGTAAAGAGCTTGCCAATGCTATTCGTGCGCTGAGCATGGACGCAGTACAGAAAGCCAAATCCGGTCACCCGGGTGCCCCGATGGGTATGGCTGACATTGCCGAAGTCCTGTGGCGTGATTTCCTGAACCACAATCCGCAGAACCCGTCCTGGGCTGACCGTGACCGCTTCGTGCTGTCTAACGGCCACGGCTCCATGCTGATTTATAGCCTGCTGCACCTCACCGGTTATGACCTGCCGATGTCCGAGCTGCAGAACTTCCGTCAGTTGCATTCCAAAACGCCGGGTCACCCGGAAGTGGGTTACACCGCGGGTGTTGAAACCACGACCGGTCCTCTGGGCCAGGGTATTGCGAACGCAGTCGGTATGGCTATCGCTGAAAAAACGCTGGCGGCGCAGTTTAACCGCCCAGGTCACGACATCGTTGACCATTTCACCTACGCTTTCATGGGCGACGGCTGCATGATGGAAGGTATCTCTCACGAGGTATGTTCTCTGGCTGGTACGCTGAAGCTGGGCAAACTGGTTGCGTTCTACGATGACAACGGCATCTCTATCGATGGTCACGTTGAAGGCTGGTTCACCGATGACACCGCTAAGCGTTTCGAAGCTTACGGTTGGCACGTGGTTCGTGGCGTTGATGGTCACGATGCTGACGCGATTAAACGCGCAGTTGAAGAAGCGCGCGCAGTGACCGACAAACCGTCTCTGCTGATGTGCAAAACTATTATCGGTTTCGGTTCTCCGAACAAAGCGGGTACTCACGACTCTCACGGTGCGCCGTTGGGCGATGCTGAAATCGCACTGACCCGTGAACAGCTGGGCTGGAAATACGCGCCGTTCGAAATCCCGTCTGAAATCTATGCTCAGTGGGATGCGAAAGAAGCAGGCCAGGCAAAAGAAGCTGCGTGGAACGAGAAGTTCGCTGCATATGCGAAAGCCTTCCCGCAGGAAGCGGCTGAGTTCACCCGTCGTATGAAAGGTGACATGCCGGCTGATTTCGACGCGAAAGCGAACGAGTTCATTGCGAAGCTGCAGGCGAACCCATCCAAGATCGCCAGCCGTAAAGCGTCTCAGAACGCGATTGAAGCATTCGGTCCTCTGCTGCCGGAATTCCTTGGCGGCTCTGCTGACCTGGCACCTTCTAACCTGACTCTGTGGTCTGGTTCTAAAGCGATCAACGAAGATACCGCTGGTAACTACATCCATTACGGTGTGCGTGAATTCGGTATGACCGCTATCGCTAACGGTATCTCCCTGCACGGTGGTTTCCTGCCGTACACCTCTACCTTCCTGATGTTCGTAGAATATGCCCGTAACGCGGTGCGTATGGCTGCGCTGATGAAACAGCGTCAGGTGATGGTCTACACCCACGACTCCATCGGTCTGGGCGAAGACGGCCCGACTCACCAGCCGGTAGAGCAGGTGGCTTCTTTGCGCGTGACGCCGAACATGAGCACATGGCGTCCGTGTGACCAGGTTGAATCCGCCGTGGCGTGGAAATACGGTGTTGAGCGTCAGGATGGCCCGACCGCCCTGATCCTCTCCCGTCAGAACCTGGCACAGCAGGAACGTACCGAAGAGCAGCTGGCGAACATCGCTCGCGGCGGCTACGTGCTGAAAGATTGCGCTGGTCAGCCAGAACTGATCTTCATCGCGACTGGTTCTGAAGTTGAGCTGGCTGTGGCTGCGTGGGACAAACTGACTGCTGAAGGCGTGAAGGCGCGCGTGGTTTCCATGCCGTCCACCGACGCATTCGACAAGCAGGATGCCGCTTACCGTGAGTCCGTACTGCCAAAAGCTGTCTCTGCACGTGTTGCTGTGGAAGCGGGTATCGCTGACTACTGGTTCAAATACGTGGGTCTGAACGGCGCTATCGTTGGTATGACTACCTTCGGTGAATCTGCTCCGGCAGAGCTGCTGTTCGAAGAGTTCGGCTTCACCGTCGACAACGTTGTCGCGAAAGCAAAAGAACTGCTGTAATTACGGTTACAGATGAAAACGGGTCGCTTAGGCGGCCCGTTTTTTTAGTAATAATATGTTTGTTTATTTCTTCGCAATGATTAATTGTAGATCTTTGTCACAAAGATGACATTTAGTGATGTTGTGAATATGCAATGCATGTCACATAATTGCTATTGCTTTTTATTTATCTATAAATAACTTTTTGTTTTTAAAGGGTTTATGAAAATGCAGTTTGCACTGCATGGCTTTTCTCCCTCGATTGATTTCGCTTTGCCGCACGAGTATTTTATTTTTAACGCTAACTCGTACCCTAAAAATAAAATAAGGAAAATGTATGCGGCTAATTGATTACTTTCCAGAGTCATCTATCTCAATAAAAAATTCAGCAAGGAACTGGCAGGAGGCAATAGATTTTTCTATGTCATCCTTGCTGGCTAACCATTATGTTAATTCAGATTATGTTCAGGCCATTAAGGATTCAACAATCAGCAATGGTCCTTATTATATTTTGGCTCCTGGCGTTGCGATGCCGCACGCTCGACCAGAATGTGGTGCGTTAAAAACCGGGATGTCGTTAACGCTTCTCAAACAGGAAGTAAAGTTTGCCGATGATGACGACGGTATAAAATTATTAATCGGGTTATCGGCAGCGAATGCCGATTCACACATTGGCGCTATCCAGGCCTTAAGCGAATTATTATGTGAAGAGGAAGCATTAACCGCTTTATTAACGGCTAAATCAGAAAAACAACTGGCGGATATTATCGCCCACGCATAATTCACAGCCTCCTTTCAGGACATTATTATGGAAAACAAGTCTGCTCGTGCCAAAGTCCAGGCTTTTGGTGGGTTTTTGACTGCGATGGTCATTCCCAACATCGGCGCTTTTATTGCCTGGGGTTTTATAACTGCATTGTTTATTCCTACCGGTTGGATGCCGAACGAGCATTTCGCCAAAATTGTCGGTCCGATGATTACCTATTTACTACCCGTCATGATTGGCTCCACTGGGGGACATTTGGTGGGAGGGAAACGTGGCGCAGTAATGGGGGGGATTGGTTCTATCGGCGTGATTGTGGGCGCGGATATCCCGATGTTCCTTGGCGCTATGGTGATGGGGCCGCTTGGCGGCTGGGTGATTAAGCATATCGATCGTCTGCTGGAAAAACGCATTCCTGCAGGTTTCGAGATGGTTATCAATAACTTCTCCCTTGGTATTGCGGGAATGCTCTTATGCTTGCTGGGGTTTGAAGTCATTGGCCCGGCGGTTCTCGTGGCTAATAATTTTGTGAAGGAGTGTATTGAAGCGTTGGTTCATGCGGGGTATTTGCCGTTGTTATCCGTGATTAACGAGCCTGCGAAAATCCTCTTTCTGAACAATGCCATCGATCAGGGCGTGTATTATCCGCTCGGCATGCAACAAGCTTCAGAAACGGGAAAATCGATATTTTTCATGGTGGCCTCCAACCCAGGGCCGGGATTGGGTTTGCTACTTGGCTTTGCCATCTTTGGTAAAGGGATGAGTAAGAAATCTGCGCCAGGGGCCATGATTATCCACTTCCTGGGGGGTATTCATGAACTGTATTTCCCCTATGTTCTGATGAAACCCCTGACCTTGATTGCCATGATCGCTGGGGGAATGACCGGGACGTGGATATTCCATCTGCTGGACGGTGGGTTGGTTGCGGGACCGAGTCCAGGATCAATATTCGCTTACCTGGCATTAACGCCAAAAGGTTCTTTCCTCGCGACTATTGCAGGCGTCACAGCGGGAACGATTGTCACCTTTGTTATCACTTCTTTAATCCTGAAAATGGAAAAGAACGTCGCAACAGAAAATGAAGATGACTTCGCGGAATCTGCCAGAACCGTCAAGGCAATGAAGCAGGAAGGTAAATTCTCTTATAAAAATATAAAGCGTGTCGCTTTTGTCTGTGATGCTGGAATGGGTTCCAGCGCTATGGGAGCCACCACATTCCGTAAACGTCTGGAAAAAGCGGGATTGAATATTAATGTGGCGCATTATGCCATCGAAAACGTTCCACAAGATGCCGATATTATTGTCACCCATGCCAGTCTTGAAGGTCGTGTTAAACGCGTAAGTGAAAAACCATTAGTGCTGATTAAGAACTATATTGGTGACCCGCTACTGGATGATTTATTTAAACGCATGACTGCGAACTAACTTTCTTTTTTTGGAGTGAATATGAAAACGAAAGTCGCTGCCATATATGGCAAGCAGGATATTCGTATCCGTGAATTTGAACTTCCTGCAATTACAGATAATGAATTACTAGTAAGTGTAATCTCAGATAGCGTTTGTTTATCAACCTGGAAAGCGGCTGCATTGGGTAGTGATCATAAACGTGTTCCGGATGACCTGGAAAATCATCCGGTTATTACCGGCCATGAGTGCGCAGGTATCATCATTGAGGTTGGGAAAAACCTGACGGAAAAATATAAAAAAGGCCAGCGTTTTGTTTTACAACCCGCGATGGGCTTGCCAAGCGGATATTCAGCAGGATACAGCTATGAATATTTTGGTGGCAATGCTACCTACATGATTATTCCTGAGGTGGCGATTAATCTGGGCTGCGTTTTACCGTACCACGGTTCTTATTTTGCCGCAGCATCCCTGGCGGAGCCGATGTGTTGCATCATTGGCGCTTATAACGCGAACTATCACACCACGCCTTACGTGTATGAGCATCGTATGGGGATTAAGCCAGGAGGCAGCATTGCGTTGCTGGCCTGCGCCGGGCCGATGGGGATTGGCGCTATAGATTATGCCATTAACGGCAATATTCAGCCGTCACGCGTGGTGGTCGTGGATATCGACGAAGCGCGACTGACGCAGGCTAAAAAACTGTTGCCGGTTGAGTTAGCGGCAGAAAAGGGGATTGAGCTTATCTATGTGAACACTACCGGCATGGATTCCCCCACAGCGATGTTGCGCGCGTTAACTGACGATGCAGGTTTTGATGATGTCTTTGTGTATGCGGCTGTGCCAGCGGTGATTGAAATGGCAGATGATCTCCTCGCGGAAGATGGTTGTCTGAACTTCTTTGCCGGACCGACTGACAGCAACTTCAAAGTGCCGTTTAATTTTTATAACGTTCACTATAACAGCACTCACGTTGTCGGAACGTCCGGTGGTTCAACGGATGATATGAAAGAGGCTATTGCGCTCAGTGCAACCGGTCAACTACAGCCCTCGTTTATGGTAACGCATATTGGGGGGCTGGATGCCGTACCGGAGACGGTATTGAATTTGCCTGCGATCCCTGGAGGTAAGAAGCTGATTTATAACGGTGTGACGATGCCACTTACAGCCATAACGGATTTTGCTGAGAAGGGGAAAACGGACCCACTTTTCAAAGAGCTGGCAAGGCTGGTGGAAAAAACGCACGGTATCTGGAATGAAGAAGCGGAAAGATACCTGTTGGCGCAATTTGGCGTGGATATTGGGGAGGCGGCAATATGATGTCGTTGGCATGGCCGCTGTTTCGTATTACTGAGCAGGCCGCGCTGGCGGCCTGGCCGCAAACCGGGTGCGGTGATAAAAACAAGATTGATGGTCTGGCCGTGACGGCAATGCGGGAAGCATTGAACAGCGTTGCCATTCGTGGGCGAATCGTTATTGGCGAAGGAGAAATTGATCGCGCCCCGATGCTGTGGATTGGTGAGGAAGTGGGAAGTGGCGCCGGACCAGAGGTGGATATTGCCGTCGATCCCATTGAAGGAACCCGAATGGTGGCGATGGGGCAAAGCAATGCGCTGGCGGTCATGGCGTTTGCCCCCCGCGGTAGTTTGTTACACGCTCCTGATATGTATATGAAAAAACTGGTTGTTAATCGGTTTGCAAAAGGGGCGATTAATCTGGCGCTGCCGTTGGCAGATAATCTGCGTAATGTGGCTGCGGCGTTGGGCAAACCGCTGGAACGACTGCGGATGGTGACGCTGGATAAACCGCGTCTTCAACCGGCGATTGCCGAGGCGACACGACTTGGCGTCAAGGTCTTTGCGCTGCCCGATGGTGATGTGGCCGCCAGCGTACTGGCCTGTATGCAAGAGAATCCCTATGATCTGATGTACACCATCGGCGGGGCACCTGAAGGCGTTATTTCAGCCTGCGCGGTTAAAGCGCTGGGGGGCGATATGCAGGCTGAGCTAATCGATTTCTGCGAAGCGAAAGGGGATAACGCCGATAATCGTCTGATTGCGACACAGGAACGTCAGCGCTGTGCCGAGATGGGCGTTGAGGTCAACCGTATCTATGCGCTCGACGAATTGGTAGGGGGAAATAAGATCCTTTTCAGCGCGACGGGGGTCACAGGCGGCGATCTTGTTAAAGGGATCCAACAGGTTGCGAATGGTGTGCGCACGCAAACTTTACTGATCGGCGGCGCGGATCGAACGTGTAATATAATAGACTCTCTGCATTCATGGTGATTTATCGAGAAACGAATGACGACGCTGACAGAAGACGATGTGCTTGAGCAACTGGATGCTCAAAATAATTTACTCTCGTTTATGACGACGGCACATAACATTTTGCTCCAGGGCATTAAGCGCTTTCTACCGTCGCTGTTCGTCAATAACGATGAAGAGATCGTGGAATATGCAGTGAAGCCGTTACTCGCCCAGAGTGGGCCGCTTGACGATATCGACGTTGCGTTACGTCTGATTTATGCGCTGGGTAAAATGGATAAGTGGCTTTATGCCGACATTACCCATTTTTCTCAGTTTTATCAGTATCTGAACGAGCAGGATAACATTCCCAGTTTTGCCGATGACATTACCTGGGATTTTGTCAGCAACGTGAACAGTATCACCCGCAACGCGACACTCTATGGTGCGCTGGAGTCGATGAAATTTGCCGACTTTGCTGCGTGGTCTGAAGTGCGCTTTAGCGCAATGGTCAAGACGGCAATGACGCTGGCAGTGACGGCGATTTTAAAGGAATTGACGCCGTGAAAATCGAACTAACGGTGAATGGGCTACAGGTTGAAGCACATTACCTTGATGATGAGATAAAGAACGTTCACAAACCCATATTACAGCAACTGGCCAAAATACATTCCACGAATCCGCAGCGACGAACGATTGTTTTTCTCAGCGCGCCGCCGGGAACGGGAAAATCGACGCTGACCACCTTCTGGGAATATCTTTCCCGTCAGGACCCCGGTCTGCTAGAGATCCAGACGCTGCCAATGGATGGCTTCCATCACTACAATAGCTGGCTGGACACCCATAATCTACGGGCATACAAAGGGGCGCCGGAAACCTTTGATGTGGAGAAGCTTGCACGGAATTTGCAGCAAATAAGAGACGGGGAAGGTGCCTGGCCGCAGTATGACCGGCAAAAGCACGACCCGGTCGAAGAATCCATACAAGTGACTGCACCGATTGTCATTGTGGAAGGAAACTGGTTATTGCGCGATGACCAAAGATGGCGGGCTTTAGCTGAATTTTGTGATTACTCGCTGTTTATTCGCGCCCCCGCCAATGCGCTTCGTACACGACTGGTAGGCCGTAAACTGGCTGGCGGACTATCGCAAGCTGACGCTGAAGCGTTTTATGAGCGTACCGACGGACCGAATGTTCGTCGGGTACTGGAGGGGAGCCGACCAGCCGACTTTATGCTGGAGATGACGGTCGATGGTGAATATCGGATTGCGTGAGATTTTTGTTGTGTAACCTTACCACTCGCGAGAAATGGCGCTGCGTAAACGCAGCGTCATGACTGATCGCCACAACGCTTGCGCCACGCGCACGGCACACCGCCAGCCAGTGCTCGAAAACACCCAGCCAGTGCGCATCAAAATCCCGGCTGGGCTCATCCAGCAGCAGAATCGCAGGTGCCAGGGCTTCCAGACTGGCGACGGCAACCATTCGGCGTTGCGCGGTATGCAGATCCAGTGGGTGTGCGTCGGCAACCTCATCTAGCTGACATAATTGCAGTGCCGCCGCAGTGCGTTGCGCAACTTCTACTGCAGGAAGCTTTTGTAACCGTAATCCAAAGGCCACTTCATCTCGTACCTTACTGTGGAAGATCTGATTTTCCGCCTCCTGAAACAGCACGCCGATCGCCCTGGCGCGCTCCCGGTTTTTCAGTTGCGCAATCGCACGGTTTTGCACCGTTACTGAGCCGGAAGAAGGGGAGAGCAGCCCGGCCATAATGCGCAGCAGCGTGGATTTACCGGCGCCATTATCGCCCGTCAGCGCCAGCCATTCACCTTCATGGAGTTCAAGTGAAATATTGCGCAAGCAGTCATCGGCGGCATTTGGCCAGCGCCAGGTTACCTGGTTTAGCGTTAACATAGTGGTGACAGCGCTCCGTCGCGCAGTTGCCACGCCTGCTGGCAGTGGCTGAGAAAAGGTGAATGATTGCGTTCGAAAAGCACCACTAAAGCATGCTGTTCCTGCGCCCATTGTTGCAGTCGCTCCAGCATCATTGTCGTGGCCTGCGCGGTGAGGCGGCTGAATGCTTCATCCAGAATCAATATTTTCGGCTGCATAGCGAGCGCGCTGGCAATCACCACCCGCTGGGTTTCGCCGCCGGAAAGCGTGCCTGGATGACGATGACGCAGTGGCTGGCATTCCGTTAGCGTGAGCGCCGTGTCAATGCGGCGCACAATTTCAGCCTCGGTAAGGCAAAGATTCTCGGGACCAAACGCCACTTCCTCCTCAACGCTGAAAGTACAGCCGGAAAGCTGCAGGTAAGGTGATTGCTGCACCAACTGAATGGTGCTTGATTGCTCGACGAGCGACAGCTGTCCGATGGGGGTACCCAATAATGTTCCTGTACCCTCAATTTCACCGGGCAGGAAATCGGGGTACCAGCCTGCCATCAGCTGCGCCAGCGTACTTTTCCCACTACCGTTATCGCCAAAAATGGCTACCATGCCAGGCTTTGCATAGTGGAAATCGAAACAGGCTGGCGGTCGCATAGCATGCGTTGGGTGATAGCGAAACTGCTCTAACGTAACCATATCCAGACTCCAGTCTCAATCACTATCAGAACCACCATGCCGTAGCGCGCCAGACGCTGTAAGGTGCTGTCCGGCGGCGCCCACAGCGTTGTACGAGTGCGATGCAGGCGAAATCCGCGCATATCCAGCGCTGCGCCGCGTACGGCCAAATCGTTGAGCGCATTATGGGTGAGCGGCACAATCAGTGCAGGCATGGCGCGTAAACGTTGATGCCAGGACTCATCCAGCGGTACACCGCGCGCCCGCTGGGCCTCATGAATAATCGCCAACTGGTGTTTGAGCTGCTCGACGACCAGCAGCGGGCCTGCAAACAGATAGGCAATGCCAGGTGGTAAGCGTGAAGCAAACAGCGCGCGTATAAAGCGCGAAACCGGTACGTACTGCATCCACATCTGTGATGTCGACACAATGGCCAGGATCCGCGACCAGAGCGTGACGGCATCGGCCCAACGTTCTGGCGTGCGCGGTTGTCCGCTGAGCCATTCTGTAAGCCATCCGCCGTGAACCAGCCATAGCCCCAGACCTAAGGGAATCATCAGCCAGAGTACGTATTTTGCCCGTGGGCGCGTGGCCTTCATACACAACAGACCGATGAACGTCGCCGCGCTGTAAAGGCTGAGCGGCGCTCCGACTGGCAGCAGGAGCGTGGAGCAGGCGGCGAGCGCCCACAGGGTTAACGAGGTAAACGGATGCATTTAGCGCACAGCAGACATCGTGGGGAAGTGACGCGTGGTACGCAACGGAAGCTGGCGTAGCAGTACCCAGACGATGATCGCCGTGAGGATTTTATCGACCAGATTCGCGCCAATGACGGTGATGGCAACGGATTCCACCAGGTTCTGACCGACCGAGTACATCCAGGCGACAAAAAGATCGGCACCACTGCCGGTGACGCCGCCAAACAGGGTGGTACGAATCGGTACGGCCACGAGGGTGACGGCCAGTGTAATGATCACGCCGCTGACAACGACTTTGGGTAAGGTGCGAAACCATCCCGCCCGCGCCAGCCAACCGGCCACCAGCCCGATGACCATCGCCACAGGAGCAAAGGCGGCGGCGATGGGATCGGTCAATAATCCCCATAACAGGTTTGTGAGTAATCCGGTCAGCATTCCTACCACCGGACCTAGTAGCACTGCGCTGATTAAGGTGCCAATGGAGTCGAGAAAAATAGGTAATTTCAACATGCTGATAAGCTGTCCACCGACCATGTTGATGGCAATAGCAATGACAATCAGCACCAGAGACTGGCTGGAAAATTGGCGATGCGCCATAGAAGACCTCATTCAAATGAAACGTTAGCGGGATGAAATAACCAGTTCGTCATAACCGGAGATGGCGCAGGGTTGTCGGCTAAATGCCAGCGACGTTAGCTCGCCAATCACCAGTTCCAGCGTGGTGCGCACGGTACAGCCCGGCATCATGTGGCCGCCCAGCATCGCGCCATGCGGGTCGGCAACCGCCAGATGGAGATGCTCACCAGTGAGCTCCAGTGTGCCGTTCAGGGAGATGATCTCCCATGTGCCGGTGAGTAATGTGGTTTCCTCACGACCTGCGTAGCGCAGGGCAACGTTGGTTAGGCTTCCAGTGCAACCCGCTATCCAGGCTGCCTGCAACTGATGCTGTTGGACAAATGCGTGTAGCGCAGAAAAGAGTTCCTGACCGGGTAATAATCGCAGCGCCAAAAAGCGCGCGTCAGATGATTGGGGAGCGAATGTAGCCATAGTTGAGGGACTCCGAGACTCGGACGTAGCGCTGATAATATAGACGCGGGTTAGGGAGCTTTCTGATATAAATCAGGATTTGTGACATAGCAACGAAATAATCTTGCTACGGTTATTCGCAATTCTGGAATATGGAATAAATTTAGCGACGAAGGGCGTTAAAGTGTGATGTAAGTCAGATAACTGCGTTCTGTCGCTGGACAATCATTCCTTTTATTCCGCGTTTCGCTTATTCTAGCTGAAGCGTTTCAGTCGATTAAATGTTCGACAATTAACCAATTAGTCGCAGTTTGCGACAGGTAAGGTTTCCCTGAGCGATTTGCTGCATTACTCTGTCAGCCACATCGTTTCTGAGAAATCCTTGCAGGAGACCTATGACCGTACGCGTAGCGATTAATGGTTTCGGTCGCATCGGACGCAACGTGGTTCGTGCTTTGTATGAATCCGGGCGTCGGGCGGAAATCACCGTGGTGGCAATCAACGAACTGGCGGATGCTGCAGGCATGGCGCATTTGTTGAAATATGACACCAGCCATGGGCGTTTTGCCTGGGATGTTCGTCAGGAACGTGACCAACTCATCGTTGGTGATGACGCGATCCGCATTTTGCATGAGCGAACGCTCGACGCGCTGCCATGGCGTGAACTGGGTGTTGACGTTGTGCTGGATTGTACGGGCGTCTTCGGTAACCGCGAACACGGCGAGGCGCATATTGCCGCTGGTGCAAAAAAAGTGCTCTTTTCACATCCTGGTAGTCCCGACATCGACGCAACGGTTGTATTTGGCGTTAATCAGGATCAGCTGCGCGCTGAGCACCGAATTGTATCCAACGCCTCCTGCACCACGAATTGTATAATTCCCGTCATTAAATTGCTGGATGATGCTTACGGCATTGAGTCTGGTACCGTCACGACGATCCACTCTGCGATGCACGATCAGCAGGTGATTGATGCCTATCATCCTGACCTGCGTCGTACGCGAGCGGCCAGCCAGTCAATTATTCCGGTTGATACCAAACTGGCGGCGGGCATTACGCGAATTTTTCCGCAATTTAACGATCGTTTTGAAGCGATCGCGGTGCGTGTACCGACCATAAATGTGACGGCGATCGACTTAAGCGTGACGGTGAAAAAACCGGTAAAAGCCAGCGAAGTCAACCAGTTGCTGCAAAAAGCAGCACAAGGTGCATTTCATGGTATAGTTGACTATACGGAATTACCGTTGGTCTCTGTAGATTTTAACCATGACCCGCACAGCGCCATCGTTGATGGTACGCAAACGCGTGTGAGTGGTGCTCACCTGATCAAGACCCTGGTCTGGTGTGATAATGAATGGGGCTTTGCTAACCGTATGCTCGACACAACGTTAGCGATGGCTGCTATTGGTTTCAGGCTCGACGCTTGAGCGTCGACAAAACTTTAAGTATCAACGAGAGGATTCACCATGTCTGTAATTAAGATGACCGATCTGGATCTGGCTGGTAAACGCGTTTTTATCCGTGCCGACCTGAACGTACCAGTTAAAGAAGGGAAAGTAACCAGCGACGCGCGTATCCGTGCTTCCCTGCCGACCATCGAACTGGCCCTGAAGCAGGGTGCTAAAGTGATGGTAACTTCCCACCTGGGTCGTCCTACCGAAGGCGAGTACAACGAAGAATTCTCTCTGCTGCCGGTTGTTAACTACCTGAAAGACAAATTGTCTGCTCCGGTTCGCCTGGTAAAAGATTACCTGGACGGCGTTGAAGTCGCTGCCGGTGAGCTGGTGGTTCTGGAAAACGTTCGCTTCAACAAAGGCGAGAAGAAAGACGACGAAGCACTGTCCAAAAAATATGCGGCGCTGTGCGACGTATTCGTGATGGACGCTTTCGGTACGGCTCACCGTGCACAGGCTTCTACCCACGGTATCGGTAAATTCGCTGATGTTGCTTGCGCAGGTCCTCTGCTGGCTGCTGAGCTGGACGCGCTGGGCAAAGCGCTGAAAGAACCGGCTCGTCCGATGGTGGCTATCGTTGGTGGCTCTAAAGTTTCTACCAAACTGACCGTTCTGGATTCCCTGTCTAAAATTGCTGACCAGCTGATCGTTGGCGGTGGTATCGCGAACACCTTCGTTGCCGCTCAAGGCCACAACGTCGGTAAATCCCTGTATGAAGCTGACCTGGTTGACGAAGCAAAACGTCTGCTGACCACTTGCGACATCCCGGTTCCGACCGATGTTCGCGTAGCGACTGAGTTCTCTGAAACTGCGCCGGCGACACTGAAATCCGTTAGCGATGTGAAAGAAGACGAGCAGATCCTGGATATCGGCGACGCTTCTGCACAGCAGCTGGCTGAAATCCTGAAGAATGCGAAAACCATTCTGTGGAACGGCCCGGTTGGCGTGTTCGAATTCCCGAACTTCCGTAAAGGTACTGAAATCGTTGCTAACGCTATCGCAGACAGCGAAGCGTTCTCCATCGCGGGCGGCGGCGATACCCTGGCAGCAATCGACCTGTTCGGCATTGCTGATAAAATCTCCTACATCTCCACTGGCGGCGGCGCATTCCTCGAATTCGTGGAAGGCAAAGTTCTGCCAGCAGTAGCGATGCTCGAAGAGCGCGCTAAAAAGTAAGCATTTAATGGGCAGGGAAACCTGCCCAATTATTAGCGCGCTTTAGAGCGCGCGCCCTTTCCAAGGCCGAAGATACAGGACTCGCAACATGTCTAAAATTTTTGATTTCGTAAAACCAGGCGTAATCACTGGTGATGACGTACAGAAAGTTTTCCAGGTAGCTAAAGAAAACAACTTTGCTCTGCCAGCTGTTAACTGCGTTGGTACCGACTCCATCAACGCCGTACTGGAAACCGCTGCAAAAGTTAAAGCGCCGGTAATCGTACAGTTCTCCAACGGTGGTGCTTCTTTCATCGCGGGTAAAGGCGTGAAGTCCGACGTGCCTCAGGGCGCTGCAATCCTGGGTGCTATCTCTGGCGCGCATCACGTTCACCAGATGGCTGAACACTACGGTGTTCCGGTTATCCTGCACACTGACCACTGCGCGAAGAAACTGCTGCCGTGGATCGACGGTCTGCTGGACGCAGGTGAAAAACACTTCGCAGCAACCGGCAAACCGCTGTTCTCTTCTCACATGATCGACCTGTCTGAAGAGTCTCTGGAAGAGAACATCGAAATCTGCTCCAAATACCTGGCGCGCATGTCCAAAATGGGCATGACTCTGGAAATCGAACTGGGTTGCACCGGTGGCGAAGAAGACGGCGTGGACAACAGCCACATGGACGCTTCTGCACTGTACACCCAGCCGGAAGACGTTGATTATGCATACACCGAGCTGAGCAAAATCAGCCCGCGTTTCACCATCGCTGCTTCCTTCGGTAACGTACACGGCGTTTACAAGCCGGGTAACGTGGTTCTGACCCCGACCATCCTGCGCGACTCTCAGGACTATGTTTCTAAGAAACATAACCTGCCGCACAACAGCCTGAACTTCGTCTTCCACGGCGGTTCCGGTTCTACTGCTCAGGAAATCAAAGACTCCGTAAGCTACGGCGTAGTGAAAATGAACATCGATACCGATACCCAATGGGCGACCTGGGAAGGTGTTCTGAACTACTACAAAGCAAACGAAGCTTACCTGCAGGGCCAGTTGGGTAACCCGAAAGGCGAAGATCAGCCGAACAAGAAATACTACGATCCGCGCGTTTGGCTGCGTGCTGGTCAGACAAGCATGATCACCCGTCTGGAACAGGCTTTCAAAGAACTGAACGCGGTTGACGTTCTGTAATTTACGCCGTTCTATGTGACATGAGGCCCGCCAATGCGGGCCTTTTTTATTGCCATTTCAACAGGCTGCTGGCAGAGATTTCTGTGATCTGTTTGGCAAAAATCAGGTTTATTGTTTACTCTTGTCAGATTGTCAGTCCCGGCGGGGCGGCTTTATTTTTCCCATTTGGGTAAGCAAAAAAGGAATAGTAAATGGAAGATTTGAATGTTGTCGACAGCATAAACGGGGCGGGCACCTGGCTGGTCCGCAATCAGGAACTGCTGTTGAGCTATGCCGTCAACATCGTTGCGGCCATCGCCATTGTTATCATCGGTATGATTGTGGCGCGTATCGTATCAAACACCGTTAACCGCCTGATGGTGGCGCGGAAAATTGATGCAACGGTTGCCGATTTTCTCTCCGCACTGGTGCGCTACGGTATTATCGCTTTCACGCTGATTGCCGCGCTGGGCCGCGTTGGGGTGCAAACCGCCTCCGTGATCGCCGTTCTCGGTGCCGCAGGTTTAGCCGTTGGTCTGGCATTGCAAGGTTCGCTGTCCAACCTTGCCGCAGGCGTGCTGTTGGTAATGTTCCGTCCGTTCCGGGCGGGTGAGTATGTAGACCTCGGCGGCGTGGCGGGAACCGTACTTAACGTGCAGATTTTCTCCACCACCATGCGTACCGTAGACGGTAAGATTGTGGTGATCCCAAACGGTAAAATCATTGCCGGGAACATCATTAACTTCTCTCGCGAACCGGTTCGCCGTAACGAATTCATTATCGGCGTGGCCTACGATTCCGATATCGATCAGGTAAAGAAAATCCTCACCGATATCATCCAATCCGACGAGCGCATCCTTAAAGATCGTGAAATGACGGTGCGCCTGAATGAGCTGGGTGCTTCTTCGATTAATTTTGTTGTACGCGTCTGGAGCAACAGCAGCGATCTGCAAAGCGTCTACTGGGACGTACTGGAGCGTATTAAACGCGAGTTTGACGCCAACGGCATCAGCTTCCCGTATCCGCAGATGGATGTGAACTTCAAGCGTGTGAAAGAGAACGTGGCAGAGTAATCTTTTTCTGCACCACGGTGCCGGATGGCGCTTCGCTTATCCGGCCTGGTCAGATTTCTATACTGTAAGCCGGAAAGGCGTTAGCTGACATCCGGCAAAGAACCTCTCATTAATTCCTCTAATACGCGATTAAAATTATCCATTTCAGCTAATGATTCTCCCGCGCTATAGTCTGCTCCTAAGAGAAACAGTACGGGATAAAAACGTGTTATCGTATTACTTTCAAGGGCTTGCACTTGGTGCGGCCATGATACTTCCGCTTGGTCCGCAAAACGCCTTCGTGATGAATCAGGGCATTCGTCGCCAGTATCACATTATGATTGCATTACTCTGCGCCATCAGCGATCTGGTGCTGATTTGCGCGGGGATCTTCGGCGGTAGCGCCTTGCTGATGCAGTCGCCGTGGCTGATGGCGCTGGTCACCTGGGGCGGGGTCGCATTTTTACTCTGGTACGGTTTCGGCGCGTTAAAAACGGCCATGAGCAGTAATCTGGAACTGGCCAGTGCTGAAGTAATGAAGCAAGGACGCTGGAAAATCATCGCCACGATGCTGGCGGTGACCTGGCTCAACCCACACGTTTATCTGGACACCTTTGTGGTGTTGGGGAGTCTGGGTGGTCAACTGGACGTTGAGCCTAAGCGCTGGTTTGCGCTGGGTACCGTCAGCGCCTCGTTCCTGTGGTTCTTTGGCCTGGCATTGCTGGCGGCCTGGCTGGCGCCGCGTCTGCGTACGGCTAAAGCACAGCGCATCATCAATATCTTAGTAGGATTAGTGATGTGGTTTATCGCTTTTCAGCTGGCAAAAGAAGGTGTTACGCATGTTCATGCGCTGTTCAACTAAGTGTTGTCTGATGGACAACGCAGCGAGATCGGCTAAGCTTGCCTGCATGTGCCCTGAGTTTCGGGGTAATTAATGAAACATGGAGGAACGACCGTGAAGTTCAAAATAATGGCCCTGGCGGCATTAGTCGGATTCAGCGCACTATCGGTACAGGCAAATGAGTTGCCAAACGGACCGCACATCGTGACTTCCGGAACGGCAAGCGTGGATGCGACGCCTGATATCGCCACCCTGGCGATTGAAGTCAATGTTGCTGCGAAGGATGCGGCTTCAGCGAAGAAGCAAGCCGATGAGCGCGTGGCGCAATATCTGTCCTTCCTTGAGCAGAATCAGATAGCGAAGAAAGACATTAGCGCTGCCAACCTGCGCACGCAGCCGGACTACGATTACCAGAACGGCAAAAGCATCCTCAAAGGCTATCGTGCGGTGCGTACCGTTGAAGTGACGCTGCGTCAGCTGGACAAACTCAACGCTCTGCTTGATGGCGCACTTAAGGCCGGTCTGAATGAGATCCGTTCGGTATCGCTTGGCGTTGCCCAGCCGGACGCTTACAAAGATAAGGCGCGTAAAGCGGCAATTGATGATGCCATCCATCAGGCCGAGCAGTTGGCGGCGGGCTTTAACAGCAAACTGGGACCCGTTTACAGCGTGCGCTACCACGTGTCCAATTATCAGCCCAGCCCGATGGTACGGATGATGAAAGCGGATGCAGCGCCTGCGGCATCAGCTCAGGAAACCTACGAACAGCCGGTTATTCAGTTTGACGATCAGGTTGATGTGGTCTTCCAGATTGAGCCTACGGCGGGACAGCCGGCAGCAACGCCTGCCAAAACCCAGTAATCTTTCAAACCCGGCTTTCCAGCCGGGTTTTTTCTGTGTGTAACTGTAAAAATGAGATCTTACATCCAGTCTTTTTTTTCGGCGTAATGAGGATAGGCCATAGCGATTTTAAAGGGGACGCTATGGATATTTTTATCTCGAAAAAGATGCGTAATTTCATTCTGCTGGCGCAAACCAATAACATCGCCAGAGCGGCAGAAAAAATCCATATGACCGCATCGCCTTTCGGTAAAAGCATTGCCGCACTGGAAGATCAAATCGGCTATACGCTGTTTACCCGCAAAGATAACAACATCAGCCTGAATAAAGCCGGGCAGGAGTTGTATCAGAAACTGTTCCCTGTTTATCAGCGTCTCTCCGCTATTGATAACGAAATTCATAACGCCTCTCGCCGCTCGCGAGAAATCGTCATCGGCATCGATAATACCTATCCAACGATTATTTTTGACCAGTTAATTAGCCTTGGCGACAAGTACGATGGCGTAACGGCCCAGGCCGTTGAATTCAGCGAGAATGGGGTGATCGATAACCTGTTCGACCGGAAACTGGATTTTATTATCTCACCGCAGCACGTTTCCCCTCGCGTGCAGGAACTGGAAAATCTGGCGATTAGCGAGCTGTCTCCGCTGCGTCTGGGGTTTCTCGTTTCCCGGCGCTACGAGGAAAAACAGCCGCAGGAGCTGCTGCGCGAGCTGCCCTGGCTACAAATGCGCTTCCAGAATCGCGCCAACTTTGAGGCAATGCTCGATGCTTACATGCGGCCATGCGGAATTCATCCGACGATTATCTACCGTCCGTACAGCTTTATGGCCAAGATTAGCGCGGTGGAGCGCGGGCAGTTTTTGACGGTGATCCCTCATTTTGCCTGGCGACTGGTTAACCCCTCGACGTTGAAATATTTCGATGCGCCCGGCAGTCCTATGTATATGCAGGAGTTTCTCTATTCGCTGAAAAACCATCGTTATACCGCCACGATGCTTCAGCATATTGCTGAAGATCGTGAGGGTACGGCAAGTTAACCGAGCATCGATCCGGTTTCGATCAGGTTACGATGCAGATCGAACGCATGGCTGAGATCGTGATGGATATGCCCGCCGGGCGCTTTCTCCAGATAGCGGTGCAGGTAGTCCCGATACAGGGGATGCGCACAGTTATCGATAATCGTGTGCGCCCGCTGCATCGGAGATAACCCACGCAGATCGGCAATCCCCTGTTCGGTGACGATCACTTTGACGCTATGTTCGCTGTGATCGACATGGCTACACATCGGCACGATGGTGGAGATTTTCCCGCCTTTGGCAATCGACGGCGCCATAAAAATAGACAGGTAGGCGTTGCGCTCGAAATCGCCGCTGCCGCCAATGCCGTTCATCAGGTTTACACCTGCTACGTGTGTGGAATTGGCATGACCGTAGATGTCAAACTCCAGACCGACATTGAGCGCAATGACGCCCAGCCGACGAATGATTTCCGGGTTATTGGAAATCTCCTGCGGGCGCAGCACAATCCGGCTGGCGAAGAAGTCCATGTTGTCGTAAATCTTCTGCAACGACGGGGCTGAAATAGTCAGACTGGAGGCACTGGCGCCGGTTATCTTGCCCGTTTCCAGCAGATGCACCACAGATTCTTGCAACACCTCGGAATACATCATAAAGGGTGGAATATCTGGGTTCTCGCCCAGTCGCGCCATTACCGCGTTGTTGATATTGCCCACGCCGCTTTGTAAGGGCAGGAATTCCGCTGGGATGCGTTTGTGCGCCATTTCCGCCAGCAGAAATGTCACCACGTTATCGGCAATTTGCTGGCTGACTGGGTTGCTTTTATCCGCGGCATTTCCGGCATCGGGAAGTTCGGTATCCACGACCGCGATAATTTTTTTCGGGTCTATCTGCACACACTGGCTGCCCACGCGATCCATGGTGTGAAAAATCGGTACGCTGTTTCGCCGCGGCGGTGCGCCGGGTATCACAATGTCGGCAAACTCCGCCACGCGCGGGTTATGATAATGATTCAGCTCGATAATCACCTTTTTCGCCCGCAGCAGCCAGGTCGGCGCGTTGCCGATGCCGCTGGAAAGCCAAATCCGACCATCTGGCGCAATGGCGGAGGCTTCAATGACGGCAACATCGATATCGCCAAAAAAGCCATAATTGACCATTTGCGCCACTTCGCTCAAATGGAGATCGACAAACCTCACCTGACCCTGATTAATTTTCTCGCGCAGGCCCGATGATGTTTGATAGGGAGCCCGCCAGGAAACAGCATCCGCCGCGGATAACGCATCATCAGCGGCAGCGCCAATTGATGCCCCGGTCAGCAGGCGGATTTGAAAAGGCTGCCCGACCTGATGCCGCTCGCAAGCGAGTTGAGCAATTGCGTTAGGTAATGCTTTTGGCGAACCCGCAGGGGTAAAGCCGCTGAATGCTACCATATCGTCGTGCTGGATAATTTCTGCCGCTTCTTCGGCACTCATCCGTTTCATGGCCGTCTCCTTCCTCGAGCGTGATTAATGGCCGACAAAATTGGGTTTACGTTTTTCCATAAACGCGTTCATCCCTTCCTGATAATCCTCGCTGTCGTACACCGCGCGGCGCATGCCCTGAATACGCTCAAATTCGTCTGAGTTCATGGTGTGCGCTTCGCCCAGTACGCGCAGTTCTTCTTTGATGACGGCGATGGCCAGCGGCGCTTTCTCCGAGATGTGGTGCGCCATTTGCAGAGTGAAATCCTCCAGTTCGTCGACAGGAACCACATGGTTGAGGATCCCGACGGCCATCGCTCGCTGAGCGGTAATCGGCGAGGCGGTAAAGATCAGCTCTTTCACGATGTGGAACCCAGCATCGCGGGTCAGGTTGTGGATGCCGACCAGGTTATATGGCACGCCGAGGTTGACGGGTGTCATCGAGAAGGTAGAGGTTTCAGCGGCGATGATCAGATCGGAACTCATGATCATCTCAAACGCGCCGCCCCAGACGCTGCCTTCGACCATGGAGATCACCGGTTTTGGATATTTTTGGATCATGCGGGTTATCTGGCGCAGCGGATCGTCATAGGAGAGCGGATCGCGACGTCCGGAGGGGAGTTCATGAATATCATGTCCGGCAGAGAACACTTTGGCCCCGCTCGGGGCGCGCAGAATGATGCAGCGAATTTCCGCACGATTAAGATCGCTAAGCGCCTGCATCAGATCGTCGATAAACACTTTGCTCAGCGCATTGAGTTTGCGGGCGTAATTGAACTCAATAACCGCGACTTTCTGGATGATGACTACGTTGACGTATTGATAAGACATAATGTTCTCTTTATTCAAAGTAATGATGCTGGATAAATTCACTGATGTGACGCAGACCGGTACGCGGCGAAAGGTCGTTATTTTTGACGGCCTGCAGCGTCTGCTGGAAATAACGGTCGAAATCAGTCCGGGTAAACAGCAGATGCAAAGCTTCTTCTTCAGCCTGCTTGTGTAACCAGTCCACCGCTTGCTGCTGGCGGACTTTTTCCAGTCGACCGCTGACGGTAAGGCACGTTTTAAAGTCGGTTATCGCCTGCCAAATCTCCTCAATGCCACGTTTTTCCAGGGCGCTACAGGCCAGAACCTGCGGCTGCCACTCGTCATATTTGCGGCGCAGAATATGCAGAGCGGATTCGTACATATGGCGGGCGATGGCAACCTGGTTACGGTTATCACCGTCGTCCTTGTTGATGACGACCAGATCCGCCATCTCCATCAGGCCCTTTTTGATGCCCTGCAGATCGTCACCGCCGCCGGCAATTTGCAGTGAGATAAAGCAATCCACCATGCTGGCGACTTCGGTTTCTGACTGCCCGACGCCGACGGTTTCTACAATCACCACGTCAAAGCCCGCCGCCTCGCACAACAGCATTAATTCACGGGCGCGCTGGCTGGCGCCGCCTAAATGACCGCTGGAAGGCACCGGGCGGATAAATGCCGATTCTGCACGGGCCAGTTCCGTCATTCGGGTTTTATCGCCAAGAATGCTGCCGCCGCTAACGGGGCTACTGGGATCGACCGCGATCACTGCCACACGTAATCCCCGGCGGATCAACAGCATACCGAACGCCTCCAGAAAGGTGCTTTTGCCCGCGCCCGGCGTGCCGGTGATGCCCAGACGCAGCGCGTTACCGGTGAACGGCATTATCGCGTCCAGCAATTGCGTACTCAGTGGCTGGTGGCGTGGGTGGCTGCTCTCAACCAGCGTCATCGCCTGAGCAAGCGTGGCCCGTTCACCGCGCCGCAAGCGTCGGACGGCATCGTCAAGCGTGGCGGCGTTAATCATGATGCTGACTGATCCGGGTCAACACATCGCGGACGCTGTCGAGCATCGGTGTGCCGGGGCCATAAATGGCGGCCACGCCATGCTCGTACAGGAAGGCGTAGTCCTGGGGTGGAATCACACCGCCTGCCACCACGCAGATATCTTCGCGTCCCCAGCCTTTCAGCGCCGTGACCAGTTCAGGGATCAACGTTTTATGCCCGGCAGCCAGTGACGATGCGCCTATGACATGCACATCGTTTTCTACCGCCAGACGGGCGATCTCTTCTGGCGTGGAGAACATCGGACTGAGATCGACGTCGAAGCCGAGATCGGAGTAGGCGCTGGCGATCACTTTCGCGCCGCGATCGTGACCATCCTGGCCCATCTTGGCGATCAGGATCCGAGGTCGGCGACCATTTTCCGCGAGGAACTGTTCGGTTTGCGCAACAATGGCGTCGAACTCATTGGCGGATTTGTCGGACTGGTGATAGCTTTGCGCAATCACGCCGGTGACGCACTGGCTGGGCACCAGATAGCGGTCAAAAGCGGCTTCCAGCGCGTCGGAGATCTCACCGAGCGTGGCGCGAACGCGGGCGGCGTTAACGGAGGCGGCCAGCAGATTTTCATTATGCTGCGCGGCGTGGGTCAGCGCCGTTAGCGCGGCGTTGACGGCATCATTGTCGCGAGTGGCGCGGATATGTTGTAGTGAAGCAATCTGTTCGTTGCGCACCTTCACGTTGTCGATTTCCAGTACCGACGTTTCGTCTTCTTTATCCAGCTTGTACTTGTTCACGCCAACGATGACGCGTTTGCCCTGGTCGATCAGCGACTGCTCGCGCGCCGAAGCTTCTTCGATCATCCGTTTGGGGAGTCCAGCTTCAATCGCCTTCGCCATGCCGCCCGCTTCATCAATTTGTTTAATGATCGTGCGCGCCTGCTTCACGATTTGATCGGTCAATGACTCGACGTAGTACGATCCGGCCAGCGGATCGACGGTGCGGCAGATCTCTGACTCTTCCTGAATGATGATCTGCGTATTACGCGCGATGCGGGCGGAGAAATCGGTGGGTAGCCCGAGCGCTTCATCAAAGGCGTTGGTATGCAGCGACTGGGTGCCGCCAAGCGTGGCGCCGAGCGCTTCAATGGTCGTGCGGATCACGTTGTTGTAGGGATCCTGCTCGGTCAGACTCCAGCCGGAGGTCTGGCAGTGGGTACGCAGAGCGAGAGATTTCGGGTTGGTTGCGCCAAAACCGCTGACGGCTTCACTCCACAAATAGCGAGCCGCGCGCAGCATGGCGACGTTCATAAACAGATCCATGCCGATACCGAAGAAGAATGACAGACGCGGGGCGAAGTCATCAATTTTCAGCCCGGCAGACAGTGCGGCTTTGATGTACTCAATGCCGTCAGCCAGCGTAAACGCCACCTGCTGGACGCAGTTCGCCCCGGCTTCCCCCATGTGATAACCGCTGATGCTGATGGTGTTATAGCGTGGCATATTGGCGGAGCACCAGGCGATGATGTCGGCGATGATGCGCATCGAAGGTTTTGGTGGGTAAATGTAGGTGTTGCGGCACAGGTACTCTTTCAGAATATCGTTCTGAATGGTCCCGGTGAGCTGTTCCGGCGTTACGCCTTGTTCCTCAGCCGCGACGATATAAAACGCCAGTACCGGCAGCACCGCGCCGTTCATCGTCATCGACACCGACATCTTATCCAGCGGGATCTGATCAAACAGCACCTTCATATCTTCAACGGTATCGATCGCCACGCCCGCTTTGCCGACATCGCCCGCCACGCGCGGGTTGTCAGAGTCATAGCCGCGGTGGGTGGCAAGGTCAAAGGCGACGGAAAGCCCTTTTTGTCCGGCGGCGAGGTTGCGGCGGTAAAAGGCGTTGGATTCTTTGGCGGTAGAGAAACCGGCATACTGGCGGATGGTCCACGGCTGCGCGGTATACATGGTGGCGCGTGGGCCGCGCACGTAAGGCGGCAGGCCGGGCAGGGTGCCCGTGACTTCCAGATTATCGAGGTCAGCCTCGGTGTACAGCGGCTTGATGACAATCCCTTCCGCCGTTTGTCTTTCCAGTGACTCAACGGTTTTTTCCCGTCGACTGAGTTCTTTATTGGCAAGTGTTTGCCACTCTTGCACGTTAGCCATTTTTTGCTCCGTATTACGCAATAAGTTGAATCTTTACGAGATACGGTGAGCTTTTTCATTTGGCTTGTCGCCAGCAAAAAATAGCCAACTGGGCGTCGTTTTTTGCCGCGTGGTATGTTTTATTTTGTGATGTATTTCAAAGACGTGGCGGGAATAGCATGAAAAGGCGATAGAGTCATAAATGCCGGATCGGCAAAGCCCACCCGGCATTCATATGGGGAATTAATCCTGACGCAGTACGTTGTGACCGTAAGCCAGCAGCGCGTCGGTAACGTTGCGCATCATACGGCTTTCCGGCGCAAAACGGTGCCAGTACAACATCCGACGCTGGAACAGGCCCGGCGTCAAGTCGATAAGCTCACCGCTTTCCAGCTCTTTTTCTATCTGTAAGTGCGGGATCATGCAGCAGGTCGTGCCCTGACGGGCCAACTGGACGAAGGCTTCTGATGAGTTAACGATATGGCACGGCACGCTGCCTGGCGGCAGATCGAAGTTTTGTTGCAGGAACGCCTGATGCATATCATCAAGATGGTCAAACGCCACCGCCGGAGCTTTCAGTAGTGCAGAGCGGGTGACGCCGTTGGGGAAATAGCGCTCGGCGAACGCTTTTGAACCTACAAACAGGTAATCCAGCGCGCCAAGTTTATCCACCAGACAGCTTGGCAGCGCCTGATGTTGAATACTCACCGCACCGACCACTTCACCACGGCGCAGACGTTCCTGGGTGCGCGTTTCATCCTCAACCTGCAGGTTCAGGCGAATCGGCGAATTAGCCAGTACCGGGGCCAGCGCCGGAAGCAACCAGGTCGCCAGACTGTCGGCGTTCACCGCCAGCGAAAGCAGCAGCGGCGTGGAGCCAGTTTGCTCATCACCCAGCCACTCATCTTCCAGCAGTTCAACCTGGCGTAAAAGCGCCAGGAGTTTCTGCCCTTGTTCAGTAGGGCGAGGCGGTACGGTACGCACCAGCAGCGGCTGTCCGAACATATTCTCAAGCTGTTTTATGCGCTGTGAAACGGCGGATTGCGTGATGCACAGCTTTTGCGCCGCGCGCTCAAATCCTCGTTCACGAATAACCGCATCCAGTGCTTGTAGTGTTCTGTAGTCCGGACGTTTCATTGCTTTGGCGCACTCCTGAAATTTTTGCTTGTTCTGCACTATGACACAAATTTGGGTTGGGTAAAGACGAAATCAGCCACCTGGTAGCGGGTGTGGGGACATTTTTCTGCACAATGTTCTATAATGCGCGTGAATTTTCCCACCATATTCACACCACAGGCGAAACGATCATGACGCAGGATGAACTGAAAAAAGCAGTAGGATGGGCGGCACTTCAGTATGTACAGCCCGGTACCATTGTGGGCGTAGGTACAGGTTCAACAGCCGCACACTTTATTGATGCGCTGGGCACAATGAAAGGTCAGATTGAAGGCGCGGTGTCCAGTTCTGACGCCTCGACCGAAAAACTCAAAAGCCTTGGCATCCACGTGTTCGATCTTAACGAAGTGGACAGCCTCGGCGTCTACGTTGACGGCGCAGATGAAATCAACGGCCATATGCAGATGATTAAAGGCGGTGGCGCAGCGTTGACCCGTGAAAAAATCATTGCTTCAGTGGCGAAGAAATTTATCTGCATCGCTGACGCGTCCAAAGAAGTCGATATTCTCGGTAACTTCCCGTTGCCGGTAGAAGTTATCCCAATGGCGCGTAGCGCAGTGGCTCGCCAGTTGGTGAAGCTGGGCGGTCGTCCTGAATACCGTCAGGGCGTGGTAACTGACAATGGTAACGTGATCCTTGATGTGCACGGTCTGGAAATCCTCGACGCCATCGCGCTGGAAAACGCCATCAATGCGATTCCGGGCGTGGTAACCGTAGGTTTGTTCGCTAACCGTGGTGCGGATGTCGCGCTGATCGGTACCCCAGACGGCGTGAAAACTATCGTAAAATGATCTGATGGGAGCGTCTTCTCCCGTTAAAAAAAATTTGGCAGGGCAAATTTGGTGACTTGTGTCACGTTTACAATATTGCCCTGCCGATCTCTCCAAAGAAAAAGTTATCGCCAGTATTTTCCTCTGACATTTCCCGCTGAATGACATTTCCTCAGCATGACGACGCAAACGTTCATATTGCCGCAATATTATTTTTTGATATGTTGAAGAGGCGGATGAAAATCCCACACACAACACATCAGATTGAACAAAAAAGACAGGGTCGGGGAAATGGCAAAGGTATCACTGGAGAAAGATAAGATTAAATTTCTGCTGGTAGAAGGCGTGCATCAAAAAGCACTCGAAAGCCTTCGTGCAGCAGGTTATACCAACATCGAGTTTCACAAAGGCGCTCTGGACACCGAACAACTGAAAGAGTCCATCCGTGATGCCCACTTCATTGGCCTGCGATCCCGTACCCATCTGACTGAAGATGTAATTGCCGCCGCAGAAAAACTGGTCGCGATTGGTTGCTTCTGCATCGGCACCAACCAGGTTGATCTTAGCGCTGCGGCAAAGCGCGGGATCCCGGTGTTTAACGCGCCATTCTCTAACACACGTTCCGTTGCTGAACTGGTGATTGGTGAACTGCTGCTACTGCTACGCGGCGTACCAGAAGCGAACGCCAAAGCGCACCGCGGCGTGTGGAATAAACTGGCTACCGGCTCTTTTGAAGCGCGCGGCAAAAAACTGGGGATCATCGGCTACGGGCACATTGGTACTCAGTTAGGCATTCTGGCGGAATCGCTGGGGATGCATGTCTATTTCTATGATATTGAAAATAAACTTCCGCTGGGTAACGCCACGCAGGTTCAGCACCTTTCCGATCTGCTCAATATGAGCGACGTGGTGAGCCTGCACGTGCCGGAAAATGCCTCTACCAAAAACCTGATGGGCGCGCGTGAGATTTCGCTGATGAAACCTGGCGCGCTGCTGATCAACGCCGCGCGCGGTACGGTGGTTGATATTCCAGCCCTGTGCGACGCGTTAGCGACCAAGCACCTGGCAGGGGCGGCAATTGACGTTTTCCCAACCGAACCGGCAACGAACAGCGATCCGTTCACTTCGCCGCTGTGTGATTTCGACAACGTGATCCTGACGCCGCATATTGGTGGTTCCACGCTGGAAGCGCAGGAAAATATCGGTCTGGAAGTGGCGGGGAAACTGATCAAGTATTCCGACAACGGCTCCACGCTGTCTGCGGTTAACTTCCCGGAAGTTTCGCTGCCGCTGCATGGTGGTCGTCGTCTGATGCACATTCACGAAAACCGTCCTGGCGTTCTGACCGCGCTGAACCAGATTTTTGCCGAGCAGGGCGTCAACATTGCTGCGCAGTATCTGCAGACTTCCGCACAGGTAGGTTACGTGGTTATCGATATTGAAGCGGATGAAGATGTGGCGGAAAAAGCGCTGCTGGCGATGAAAGCCCTTCCGGGAACCATTCGCGCCCGTCTGCTGTACTAATTTCCTCTAAATGGGCAGGCGATGACCTGCCCATCCTTCCTCTGATTTCCCGGCCTCAAAATTTCTTTCTGTAACGCCTACATTCTGTTTTCGAGCCTTGCCACAATTGGCAACTAAAGGCAGTGCTGCGTGTTGTACAGCACTAAAAGAAATTTACGATAGGGGCTCAGCATAGTGCTGAAACGGGAAAGCCCCTACCGAAGCAGGGGCTCTAAAAAGGAAAGGGACGATGATGAGATACGTCATCATGCTGCTGATCCTGTTAATCATCGCTACGCCAGCATATTAACAGAGAGTACGCAGGAGGGAGGTTCGCCTCCCTCACCCTTCACCGAGGAATTTAGGTCAAAAAAACGGCGCTGTCAATCGGCAAAAAACGGCTACCACTGCCAAATTTTGGATGGTGTCACCACCGCAGGCAGTGGGATATCCCACTCTTCGACAGGCAGCTTTTCCACTAACTGGCAATCATGTGCGTAGCCCACGGGTTGGATCTTATGCTGTTGCCAGTTTTGCAACGTGCGGTCATAAAATCCGCCGCCCATGCCCAGACGCTGGCCGTCTTCATCAAACGCGACTAACGGCGTAACCAGTACATCCAGCTTTGCCAGTGGCAATACGTCGCGGACATCAAGTCGTGGCTCCTGGATCTTTAAGCGGTTGGTCACCAGCGCACTCTGTGGATGATAGTGCAGGAACAGCAGGTTGCCAGGGCTAAAGGGATGAAGAACCGGAAGGTAGACGCGCTTACCCGCTCGCCACAGCTGTTCAATCAGCGGTTGGGTGTCGAGTTCGCCATCGAAAGAGAGAAACACCGCTACGGTATGGGCAAGAACAACAGGGGGAAAACTGAGCATTCTGGTCGCGGCTTGCTGACCAAAGTGTTGTTGCTGATCGCTGGTAAGCGCACGGCGACGCTGACGAATCAGTGTGCGTATTTCTTGTCGGGATAAAGGGAGTTCAGAAAGTAGTGTCATGGCTGTTGCCAGGTAGAAGGGAATCTCCGAGATGCCGCCGCAGGCTGTAACCCTTGAACCCTTGGTTCAAGGTGAATGCGTCGTCACAGTTTTAAGGCTTCTCGGACGGGCCGAGCATGCTCACCAACCGTGGAGCGCCACATTCTTGTGGTATGAAATATCGGCTCAGGGGACTGGCCCGCTTGCAAACATCTCAGAGAAATTTTGTCTTCACGGTCACTCTACCACAGTAAACCGAAAAGTGTTATTCAAAGTTTTGGCCCGTTTTTTCGGTTATGCGACCCTGATCAAGCAACGCTTGTTCGATGGTCTGTTGCAGCATCCGAATACGTTGTTCCATGCTCGCCGCGTACTCACGCGTCTTCGCTTTTTCCTGAGTTAATTCATAGCTGATGTTCAACGCGGCGATGAAAACCAACTGCTCAGTATTTGTGACTCTAGTGCGAACTTTCAGATCTTGCAATCGCTGATTGAGATCGTCCGCAGCCTGATTCAACGCATCCCTTTGTTCAGGCGGGCAATTCACTCGCAGTGAACGGCCAAATATTTGGATATCGACGGGTTGTGCAGACATGCCACCTTCCTGCTGATTGACTGCGCTGCCTTCGTCTCCAGACCTTGGGTCCGCGAAGGGGCGACACTATAGCTACCCTGGTATCAAGATACAAGCCCTTTTCTGGTCCACCAGGGTCCAAAGTGGTAGCATATCATGAATATTCCTCCCTTTGATGACGAATGCTTATGTCTATACAGAACGAAATGCCTGGCTACAGCGAAGTTAGCCAGTTTTTGAACCAACAAGGGGCTGGATTAACCCCGGCCGAAATGCACGGCTTAATCAGCGGGATGATTTGTGGTGGCAACAACGACAGCTCATGGCAGCCGCTGTTGCACGACCTGACGAACGAAGGTCTGGCCTTTGGTCACGAGCTGGCTCAGGCACTGCTGAAAATGCACTCTGCTACCAGCGATGCCCTTGAGGACGACGGCTTCCTTTTTCAGCTTTTTCTGCCTGAAGGTGATGACGTCAGCGTGTTCGATCGCGCCGATGCGCTGGCTGGCTGGGTAAACCACTTTCTGCTGGGTCTCGGCGTTACGCAGCCTAAGCTCGACAAAGTGACCGGCGAAACCGGTGAAGCGATTGACGACCTGCGCAATATCGCTCAGTTGGGATATGACGAAGACGAAGATCAGGAAGAGCTGGAAATGTCGCTCGAAGAGATCATCGAATACGTGCGCGTAGCCGCCTTGCTGTGCCATGACACGTTTACGCGTCAGCAGCCGACGGCGCCGGAAGTCCGCAAACCGACTCTGCACTAAATACAACAACGCCAAGGAGAGTGTTATGAGTGAGATATCTCAGCAAGAATTCCAGCGTCGTCGTCAGGCTTTGCTGGCACAAATGCAGCCCGGCAGCGCCGCGCTGATTTTTGCCGCGCCGGAAACGACGCGCAGCGCGGACAGTGAATACCCGTACCGCCAGAACAGTGATTTCTGGTATTTCACCGGCTTTAACGAGCCTGAAGCCGTGCTGGTGCTGATTAAAAGTGATGACACTCATAACCACAGCGTTTTGTTCAACCGGGTTCGCGACCTGACGGCTGAGATCTGGTTTGGCCGGCGTCTGGGCCAGGATGCCGCACCGGCAAAACTTGGCGTTGATCGGGCGCTGGCCTTCAGTGAAATCAATCAACAGTTGCATCTGCTGCTCAATGGTCTGGACGCGGTGTATCACGCTCAGGGCGAATATGGCTGGGCCGACGAAATTGTCTGCACGGCGCTGGATAAACTACGCAAAGGCTCCAGACAAAATCTGCACGCGCCCGCCGCGATCATCGACTGGCGTCCGATGGTGCATGAGATGCGCCTGTTCAAATCACCGGAAGAGATTGCGATCATGCGCCGTGCCGGAGAGATCACCGCCCTGGCGCATACCCGCGCGATGGAAAAATGCCGTCCGGGGATGTTTGAATACCAACTGGAAGGGGAGATTCACCACGAATTTACCCGCCACGGCGCGCGTTATCCATCCTATAACACCATTGTCGGAAGCGGTGAAAACGGCTGTATCCTGCATTACACCGAAAATGAAAGTGAAATGCGCGATGGCGAGCTGGTGCTGATTGACGCTGGCTGTGAATACAAAGGCTATGCGGGCGACATTACGCGTACCTTCCCGGTTAATGGCAAATTTACCCCCGCGCAGCGTGAAATCTACGATATCGTACTGGAATCCCTGGAGACCAGCCTACGTCTGTATCGCCCCGGAACCTCCATTCAGGACGTCACCGGTGAAGTTGTGCGCATCATGATTACCGGTCTGGTGAAGCTTGGCATCCTGCACGGCGACGTCGACCAGTTAATTACCGAGAATGCGCATCGCCCATACTTTATGCATGGTCTTAGCCATTGGCTGGGGCTGGATGTGCACGACGTTGGCGTTTATGGTCAGGATCGTTCGCGTATCCTTGAGCCAGGAATGGTGCTTACCGTCGAGCCAGGGTTATATATCGCACCGGATGCCGATGTACCGGCTGCTTATCGTGGCATTGGCATTCGTATAGAAGATGACATCCTCATCACCGAAGACGGTAACGAAAACCTGACCGCCAGCGTGGTGAAGAAAGCGGATGATATTGAAGCCTTAATGGCTGCGGCGCGACTGCAATGAGCGTAATTATCGTCGGTGGTGGCATGGTCGGTGCGACGCTGGCGCTGTCCATTTCCCAGCTCAGTCATGGGACGCTGCCAGTTCATCTGATAGAAGCGAGCGAACCTGAAACTGACCGTCATCCTGGGTTTGACGCCCGGGCGATTGCGCTGGCGGCAGGAACCTGTCAGCAGCTGGCGCGAATTGGCGTGTGGCAGGCGATTGCCGATTGCGCAACGGCAATCAAAACGGTCCACGTCAGCGATCGCGGCCATGCTGGATTTGTTACGCTGGATGCGCAGGAATATCGTCTCCCGGCGCTGGGTCAGGTGGTGGAACTCCACGATGTTGGGCTGCGTCTGTTTGCGCTACTGCGTAAAGCGCCGGGCGTCACGCTACATTGTCCCGATCGCGTAGCCAGCGTGGCGCGTGCGCAGGAACATGTTGAGGTCACGCTGGAAAATGGCGAGGTTATTACCGGTCGCGTGGTGGTCGCCGCTGACGGTACGCGTTCCGCGCTGGCTACCGCCTGCGGCGTGGACTGGCAGCAGCAGCCTTATGAACAACTGGCGGTAATCGCCAATGTCACGACCTCCGTTCCTCACGATGGGCGAGCGTTTGAACGCTTCACGCAGCATGGCCCGCTGGCAATGCTGCCGATGTCTGATGGTCGCTGCTCGCTGGTATGGTGCCACCCGCTGGAGTTGCGTGATGAGATCATGGCCTGGTCCGACGAACGGTTTTGTCGTGAATTGCAAACTGCGTTTGGCTGGCGGCTGGGGCGTATTACCCAGGCCGGTAAACGCAGCGCTTATCCGTTGTCATTAACTACTGCGCTGAAGGCGATGACCCATCGTACCGTGCTCGTGGGGAATGCCGCTCAGACGCTACATCCCATTGCCGGACAAGGTTTCAACCTTGGTCTGCGCGACGTAATGAGCCTGGCTGAGACGTTAACTCAGGCGCAAAACTGCGCGGAAGATATTGGTGATTACGCAGTGCTGGCACGCTATCAGCAACGCCGCGAGCGCGATCGCGAAACGACGATTGGTGTGACCAATAATTTAGTGTATTTGTTTGCCAATCGCTGGGCTCCGCTGGTTGTTGGCCGCAATGTCGGGCTGATGGCGATGGAATTATTCACACCCGCGCGCGATGCGCTGGCGGAGCGGACCCTGGGTTGGGTTGCGCGATAAATATGGCCTGTAGGCCGGATGGCGGCGTAAACGCCTTATCCGGACTACGGTTTTGATTGTTCCGGTTTCCAGGAGTAAACAGTGCAAAGTGTTGATGTAGCAATTGTCGGTGGCGGCATGGTGGGACTGGCGGTTGCCTGCGGCTTGCAGGGCAGCGGGTTACGCGTTGCGGTGTTAGAACAATATGTTCCGCAGCCGTTGGCGGCGGATGCAGCTCCTCAGCTTCGCGTGTCGGCAATCAATGCCGCCAGTGAAAAACTGCTTACTCGTTTAGGCGTCTGGTCAGATATCGTTGCCCGTCGCGCGTGCTGCTATCACGGTATGGAAGTCTGGGATAAAGACAGCTTCGGGCGCATTGAATTTGACGACCAGAGCATGGGCTACAGCCATTTGGGCCACATCGTCGAAAACTCAGAGATCCATTACGCGCTGTGGCAAAAGGCGCAGCGTTCGCCGGATATTACGCTGCTGGCACCCGCTGAAATACAGCAGGTAGCCTGGGGTGAGAACGAGGCATTTCTGACCCTGAAAGAGGGCGCAATGCTGACGGCTCGCCTGGTGATCGGCGCGGATGGCGCTAACTCCTGGCTGCGTAATAAAGCAGACATTCCGCTCACCTTCTGGGATTACCGTCATCATGCGCTGGTGGCGACGATCCGCACGCAGGAAGCCCACGGCGCGGTTGCGCGCCAGGCGTTTCACGGCGAGGGTATCCTGGCATTCCTGCCGCTCAGTGACCCGCATCTGTGCTCTATCGTCTGGTCACTTTCTCCGCAGGAAGCCGAACGCATGCAGCAGGCAAGCGTTGACGAGTTTAATCAGGCGCTGAATATCGCTTTTGATAACCGTCTGGGACTGTGCAGCGTTGAAAGCGAACGGCAGACGTTTCCGCTGACGGGACGCTATGCGCGTCAGTTCGCCGCCCATCGTCTGGCGCTGGTGGGGGATGCGGCGCATACTATCCATCCGCTGGCAGGTCAGGGGGTTAACCTCGGCTTTATGGATGCGGCAGAGCTTATCGATGAGCTTAAGCGGCTACAACGTCAGGGCAAAGATATTGGCCAGTATCTCTATTTGCGTCGCTATGAGCGCAGCCGTAAGCACAGCGCAGCAATGATGCTGGCCGGTATGCAGGGCTTCCGTGAACTGTTTGCTGGTGAGAATCCGGCGAAGAAACTGCTGCGTGATATTGGTCTGAAACTGGCCGATACCCTTCCGGGCGTAAAACCGCAGCTCATCCGTCAGGCGATGGGACTGAACGATCTTCCCGAGTGGCTACGTTAGCGTCCGTAAGGACAATCTTAAGAGTTTGAGACCCGTCACATTTTCCTCTCCCGGCCCTCGCGCCGGGATGCTTCTCTCATTTGAAATAATCTAATTCCACACCTTTTTTCGCATTAGTTTTTTTAATATCACGTTTTTTTCATAACGCCATTTTTGACATTTTTTCCACATTTAATGTTGTTTACTGCTGATTACTCTGCCTTGTTTATGCTTATTATTCTGATTTTTTCGTGTGGTTATGGGTTTTTATTCTGTCGTCGATCTGGCCATTTTTTGCCATAAGCTAATGTGATGGCTAATTTTGCCTTATGGTTTAGCGTCTGTTTCGGTGGTAAGTTCAGGACAAAGAGAACGTTTGCGTCGTAGCCCCTGGAGCGGCTGCGGTGCTGGGTTTCGTGGCGAAAATTTCACCGCGAAAGAGTTGGTAGCCCCGCTTATTCAACGAGGAAAAGATGGCTCAACAGACTCCTTTGTACGAACAACACACGCTATGTGGCGCGCGCATGGTAGATTTCCATGGCTGGATGATGCCACTGCATTACGGTTCTCAGCTCGATGAACACCATGCTGTTCGCACCGATGCCGGTATGTTTGATGTGTCGCATATGACCATCGTCGACCTGCGCGGCAGCCGCACCCGGGAGTTCTTGCGTTATCTGCTGGCAAACGACGTCGCGAAGCTAACGAAGACGGGTAAAGCCCTCTACTCCGGTATGCTTAACGCATCGGGCGGCGTGATAGATGACCTGATTGTCTATTACTTCACTGAAGATTTCTTCCGCCTCGTTGTAAACTCCGCCACCCGCGAAAAAGACCTCTCCTGGATTACCCAACACGCTGAACCTTACGCCATCGACATCACCGTTCGTGACGACCTGTCGCTGATTGCGGTGCAGGGGCCAAACGCGCAGGAAAAAGCAGCAACGTTGTTTACTGACGAACAGCGCCATGCGGTAGAAGGTATGAAGCCGTTCTTCGGCGTTCAGGCGGGTGATTTGTTTATCGCAACCACCGGTTATACCGGCGAAGCAGGCTATGAAATTGCCATGCCGAATGAAAAAGCGGCTGATTTCTGGCGTGCGCTGGTACAGGCAGGCGTCAAACCTTGCGGTCTGGGTGCGCGTGACACGCTACGCCTGGAAGCGGGTATGAACCTGTACGGTCAGGAGATGGACGAAGGGATTTCTCCACTGGAAGCCAACATGGGCTGGACCATTGCGTGGGAACCTGCCGACCGCGACTTTATTGGTCGTGAAGCGCTGGAAATGCAGCGTGAAAAAGGCCACGAACAGCTGGTCGGACTGGTGATGACCGAGAAGGGCGTGCTGCGTAATGAACTGCCAGTCCGTTTCACTGACTCTTCCGGTAACCAACATGAAGGCATTATCACCAGCGGAACATTCTCCCCAACCCTGGGTTACAGCATCGCGCTGGCGCGTGTACCCGCGGGTATTGGTGAGACCGCGATCGTGCAGATCCGTAACCGCGAAATGCCAGTAAAAGTCACTAAACCTGTTTTTGTGCGTAACGGCAAAGCCGTCGCGTGATTCATCCTTTTTGGAGATTGATTGATGAGCAACGTACCTGCAGAACTGAAATACAGCAAAGAACACGAATGGCTGCGCAAAGAAGCTGACGGCTCTTACACCGTTGGTATCACCGAACATGCTCAGGAGCTGTTGGGTGACATGGTTTTCGTAGACCTGCCAGAAGTTGGTGCCACCGTCAGCGCGGGTGATGACTGCGCCGTTGCGGAATCCGTAAAAGCAGCTTCTGATATTTATGCGCCGGTAAGCGGTGAGATTGTTGCGGTTAACGACGCGCTGAGCGACTCCCCGGAACTGGTCAACAGCGAACCGTATGCCGGTGGCTGGATCTTCAAAATCAAAGCCAGCGATGAAAGCGAAATCGAATCGCTGCTGGATGCCACTGCGTACGAAGCATTGTTAGAAGACGAATAATGTTGTGCCGGATGGCGCTAATGCTTATCCGGCCTACTCACTGCAACGCGAATTATTTTGCGTATTCGTTTTCGCACGCGTAGGCCCGGTAAGCGCAGCGCCACCGGGCAATTGAGTTAGAGACAATCACGATTCACTGCACGTTTCAGGAACCATCGCCCATGACACAGACGTTAAGCCAGCTTGAAAACAGCGGCGCTTTCATTGAACGCCACATCGGACCGGACGCCGCGCAGCAGCAAGAGATGCTGAATGCGGTTGGCGCCGAGTCGTTAAACGCGCTGATCGGCCAGATTGTGCCGAAAGACATTCAGCTCGCAACCCCGCCACAGGTAGGCGAGGCGGCGACAGAATACGCTGCGCTGGCCGAATTAAAAGCCATCGCCGGGCGTAACAAGCGCTTCACGTCCTACATCGGCATGGGCTACACCGCCGTGCAGTTGCCACCGGTTATCCTGCGTAACATGCTGGAAAATCCGGGTTGGTACACCGCGTATACGCCGTATCAGCCGGAAGTCTCTCAGGGCCGTCTGGAAGCGCTGCTGAACTTCCAACAGGTCACGCTGGACCTGACGGGGCTGGACATGGCCTCCGCCTCTCTGCTGGATGAAGCCACCGCGGCGGCAGAAGCCATGGCGATGGCCAAACGCGTCAGCAAACTGAAAAACGCCAACCGTTTCTTTGTGGCGGCTGATGTTCATCCGCAAACGCTGGACGTCGTGCGTACTCGCGCCGAAACCTTTGGTTTTGACGTCATTGTGGATGACGCAGCGAAAGCACTGGATCACCAGGATGTGTTCGGCGTGCTGTTGCAGCAGGTTGGTACCACTGGTGAAGTGCACGACTACAGCAAACTAATTGCTGAGCTGAAATCCCGTAAAGTTGTGGTCAGCGTTGCTGCCGACTTTATGGCGCTGGTGCTGCTGACGGCTCCTGGCAAACAGGGTGCGGATATCGTTTTCGGCTCTGCGCAACGCTTCGGTGTTCCAATGGGTTACGGTGGCCCGCACGCGGCATTCTTTGCCGCCAAAGACGAATTCAAACGCTCCATGCCAGGCCGTATTATCGGCGTATCAAAAGATGCGGCGGGCAATACCGCACTGCGCATGGCGATGCAGACTCGCGAGCAGCATATCCGCCGTGAGAAAGCGAACTCCAACATTTGTACCTCACAGGTACTGCTGGCTAACATCGCCAGCCTGTATGCCGTTTATCATGGTCCGGTCGGTCTGAAGCGCATCGCTAATCGTATCCACCGCCTGACCGATATTCTGGCGGCAGGTGTGCAACAGAAAGGCTTAAAGCTGCGTCATGCGCACTACTTCGACACGCTGTGTGTTGAAGTGGCTGATAAAGCTGCGGTACTGGCGCGTGCGGAAGCGGCAGAGATCAACCTGCGCAGCGATATTCATAACGCGGTAGGTATTACCCTCGACGAAACCACCACCCGTGAAAACGTGGTGCAGTTGTTCACTGTTCTGCTGGGCGACAGCCACGGCCTGAACATCGACACGCTGGATAAAGACGTTGCGCTCGACAGCCGTTCCATTCAGAGCAGCATGCTGCGTGATGACGCGATCCTCAGCCACCCGGTGTTTAACCGCTACCACAGCGAAACCGAGATGATGCGCTACATGCACTCGCTGGAGCGTAAAGATCTGGCGCTGAACCAGGCGATGATCCCGCTGGGTTCCTGCACCATGAAGCTGAACGCCGCCGCCGAGATGATTCCTATCACCTGGCCGGAATTCGCTGAACTGCATCCGTTCTGCCCGCCAGAGCAGGCGGAAGGGTATCACCAGATGATTGGTCAGCTTTCCGAGTGGCTGGTAAAACTGACCGGCTATGACGCAGTCTGCATGCAGCCGAACTCCGGAGCACAAGGCGAATACGCTGGCCTGCTGGCGATTCGTCATTATCACGAAAGCCGTAACGAAGGCCATCGCGATATCTGCCTGATCCCGGCGTCAGCCCACGGTACTAACCCGGCTTCCGCACAAATGGCGGGGATGCAGGTGGTGGTAGTCGCCTGTGATAAGAACGGCAACATCGATCTGGACGATCTGCGGGCAAAAGCAGAACAACATGCCGCGAACCTTTCTTGCATCATGGTGACCTATCCGTCCACCCACGGCGTATATGAAGAAACGATCCGCGAAGTGTGTGAAGTTGTGCATCAGTTCGGCGGCCAGGTGTACCTCGACGGCGCGAACATGAACGCCCAGGTTGGAATCACCACGCCGGGCTTTATCGGCGCGGACGTTTCGCACCTCAACCTGCATAAAACCTTCTGCATTCCGCACGGCGGCGGTGGCCCAGGTATGGGACCGATTGGCGTTAAATCGCATCTGGCACCGTTCGTACCGGGCCACAGCGTCGTTCAGATTGAAGGGATGCTGACCCGTCAGGGCGCGGTGTCTGCCGCACCGTTCGGTAGCGCATCCATTCTGCCAATCAGCTGGATGTACATCCGTATGATGGGCGCAGAAGGTCTGAAGCAGGCAAGCCAGGTCGCGATTCTTAACGCTAACTACATTGCCAGCCGTCTGAAAGATGCCTATCCGGTGCTGTATACCGGTCGCGATGGCCGTGTAGCGCATGAATGTATTCTCGACATTCGCCCACTGAAAGAAGAGACCGGCATCAGCGAACTGGATATTGCCAAACGTCTGATCGACTATGGTTTCCATGCGCCAACCATGTCGTTCCCGGTAGCGGGTACGCTGATGGTGGAACCGACCGAATCTGAAAGCAAAGTGGAACTGGATCGCTTTATTAACGCGATGCTGGCAATCCGCGCTGAGATCGAGCGCGTGAAAGCCGGTGAGTGGTCACTGGAAGATAACCCGTTGGTAAACTCGCCGCACACCCAGAACGAGCTGGTGAGTGAGTGGAACCACGGTTATAGCCGCGAAATCGCAGTCTTCCCGGCTGGCGTGGCGAACAAATACTGGCCTACCGTGAAGCGTCTTGATGACGTTTACGGCGACCGTAACCTGTTCTGCTCCTGCGTGCCGATGAGCGAATATCAGTAACTTTTCCGCGTAGTTAAACAATTTCCAGGCCGGGTAAGGCGAAGCCGCCTCCCGGCTTTTTCATATCTGGAGGTCTCTATGGGAATCGCACTTGTTACTGGCGGCAGTCGCGGTATCGGGCGAGCAACCGCGCTGCAACTGGCACTGGAGGGTTACACGGTCGCGGTTAATTTTCATCACAATATTCGTGCGGCCACCGAGGTGGTGAATAACATCATCGCTTCAGGCGGTAAAGCATTTGCTTTGCGAGCGGATATCAGTGATGAAAGTCAGGTGCTGGCGATGTTTGAATCGATCGACCGTGAAGGGGAATCGCTGACTGCGCTGGTGAATAATGCCGGGATTTTATTTGAACAGACCACAGTGGAAAACTTAACTGCAGAGCGAATTAACCGCGTGCTGGCGACCAATGTTACCGGCTATTTTCTGTGCTGTCGGGAAGCGGTTAAGCGCATGTCGTTTAAGCACGGCGGTCAGGGTGGGGCGATTGTGAATGTCTCTTCGGCGGCATCACGGCTCGGTGCGCCATTCGAATATGTCGATTACGCCGCTTCAAAAGGTGCGGTGGACACGCTCACCACCGGTCTGGCGCTGGAGGTGGCGGCGCAGGGGATCCGCGTAAACTGCGTACGTCCTGGCCTGATCTACACTGAGATGCATGCGTCGGGTGGAGAACCGGGAAGGGTTGATCGCGTGAAGTCGATGCTGCCGATGCAGCGCGGTGGGCAGCCGGAAGAGGTCGCTCAGGCCATTGTCTGGTTGCTGAGCGAGAAGGCGTCGTATGTGACGGGAAGTTTTATTGAGCTGGCGGGTGGAAAATAGCGCTTTGATTGCCGGATGGCGGCGTAAACGCCTTATCCGGCCTACAGGTTAAGTTCCCGTAGGCCGGATAAGCGCAGCGCCATCCGGCAAAAATCACAGATTCTCGCCGTTACTGGCGATCACCGCTTTATACCACTCAAAACTCTTCTTGCGTGAACGCGACATATCGCCAGTGCCGTCATCGTGCTTATTCACGTAGATGAAGCCGTAGCGCTTGCTGTACTGACCGGTGGTGAACGAAACACAGTCGATGCAGCCCCACGGCGTGTAGCCCATCAGATCTACGCCATCATAGGTGACCGCCTTCATCATCTCTTCGATGTGGGCGCGCAGATAATCGATGCGGTAGTCATCATTGATGCTGCCGTCTTCTTCCACTTTATCGTAGGCGCCAAACCCGTTTTCAACGATAAACAGCGGCTTCTGATAACGCTCGTACAGCTCACATAAAGCATAGCGCAGGCCAACAGGGTCAATCTGCCAGCCCCAGTCGGAGGCTTTGACGTGCGGGTTCGGCACGCTACCCTCAAAACCGGAAATGGCATCACCGCTACCGCCTTCCGCTTTCACCGCGTTGGTCATGTAGTAGCTAAATCCGAGATAGTCGCAGGTGCCTTCACGCAGGATTTGCTCGTCGCCGTCTTCCATCCTGATGTTAAATTCGCGACGTTCCCACTCGTTCAACACATAGCTTGGGTAGTAGCCGCGCAGCTGGACGTCAGTAAAGACGTAGCGTTCACGCATTGACTCCTGGGCGAACATGACATCTTCGGGCTTACAGGAGAACGGATAGAGCGGCACCATTGCCAGCATGCAGCCCACTTTCATTTCAGGATTGATGCGACGTGCGGCTTTCACTGCGAGCGCGCTGGCCACGAACTGGTGGTGCAGCACCTGGTACATGGTCTCTTCCGGGTTTTCATGCTCGGTATACACCACACCGGAGCAGCAATAGCCAAACAACGGTGCGCGCCAGTTACGTTGGTTATTGATCTCGTTGAAGGTCATCCAGTATTTGACTTTGTGTTTGTAACGCTCAAAGACGACTTCGGCAAATCGAACAAAGAAATCAACAACTTTGCGATTGGTCCAACTCCCATACTGTTGAACCAAATGTAGCGGCATTTCGAAGTGGGAAAGGGTGATGACCGGTTCGATGTTGTATTTCAGTAATTCATCGAACATGTCGTCATAGAACTTCAGACCTTCTTCGTCCGGCTGGGTTTCGTCCCCATTGGGGAAGATACGGGTCCATGCGATGGAGGTACGGAAACATTTGAAGCCCATTTCGGCAAACAGTTTAATGTCTTCTTTGTAATGACCGTAAAAATCGACGGCTTCGTGGTTGGGGTAGTATTTACCGGGCACGACTTCCTGAGTGATTTCTCGTGGAACGCCGTGTGCCCCACCGGTCAGTACGTCGCAAATGCTGGGGCCTTTGCCACCTTTGTTCCAGCCGCCTTCGACCTGGTGCGCCGCAACTGCGCCGCCCCATAAAAAATCTTTTGCTAAGGTAAGTTTTTTCATCTGCGCTCAGTCTCAAATTAATACAATCTGATTTTGAGTCTAACAAAGGAAACCTAAATGTCACGATATAACAAAATAACGTTAATGTGATTTGTTACATCAAAAAAACAGATTGTTTTTTTACGCTATTCTTTTCGCCAGCTTGCGGCCAAGTGATTCCAGAATATAAATAACAGGGATTTGCGTGGTAATATCGTATACCCCGGCAATGCGCGTTTGTGGAACGTGCCAGGAGAGATTAAAGTCGGCGAGTTTCGCCAGACGTGAGTGTTCATGGCTGGTTACAGACAGCACTTTACAGTTGTGCAGGCTGAACTGGCTGGCAAAACGCAGGATCTCTTCTGTTTCGCCGGAGACGGAAAGCACGATTGCCAGCGCGTTTCTGGCCATGTCATTGGTTACCGGAAAATAAGGGTCGTCAATATGATTACTGAATTTGCCGACGTTGGAGAAAAAACGCGCGCCGTATTTCGCAAGCGCTCCTGACGTTCCTGCACCAACAAATATAATACGTTCGGAAGATAATATAATATCAACAGCCTGATCGAGCAGTTTATCGAATTCGTCGTTATTGACGCTTTTAAAAAAGCTGATAATTTCGCTGGCGCTGAAATTAGCCTGTTGCGGTTCATTCTGCTCTAAATATAATTTGAAGCGTACGCGAAATTCTGAGTAACCTTCACACTTAAGCTTGCGGCAAAAGCGCAGTACGGTGGTAGTGGAAACACCCACGGCATCGGCCAGTTCACGAATGGTCATGTACATGACTTTGTCACGATTTTTGATGACATAGTTGTAGACCAGCATCTCAAGATTGTTGAGACTGGCGATGGCAGCGTGGGAGAACATACTCACAATAGCAAAACTCACTCATCAGACTTCATCTACAGGGAATAATAACATGCAGCCAAATGACATCACTTTTTTTCAGCGTTTCCAGGATGACATACTGGCCGGACGCAAAACCATCACCATTCGTGACGAGTCCGAATCACACTTCAAAACCGGTGACATTCTACGGGTTGGGCGCTTTGAAGATGAGGGATACTTCTGCACGATTGAAGTTGTTGGCACGTCAACCGTCACGCTGGATACGCTGACCGAAAAACATGCCCAACAGGAAAACATGTCGCTTGAAGAACTGAAACACGTGATCGCCGAGATTTACCCAGATCAAACGCAGTTTTATGTGATTGATTTTAAATGTATTTGATTTAATGTGTACGCTTGTTAGCTGAAAAGGTAAAATTAATTATATGATTTTTATGAACTATTTATTTTAATATAAATATTACAGCTAACATGTGTTCACTGGAACCATTCTCAGTTACGCTAGAGGGGCAATAACGAAAGTGTTCGTTTCTCGGGAGTAAGCTATGGTTCAGAAACCATTAATCGCGCAGGGATATTCGCTGGCAGAGGAAATAGCCAACAGCATCAGTCACGGTATCGGGTTGGTGTTTGGGATTGTCGGGCTGGTGTTGTTGCTGGTTCAGGCAGTGGATACCAACGCCAGCGCTATGGCGATTACCAGTTATAGCCTGTACGGCGGCAGCATGATCCTGCTGTTCCTCGCCTCAACTTTGTATCACGCGATCCCCCATCAGAGAGCGAAAGTCTGGCTGAAAAAATTCGACCACTGCGCGATTTATCTGCTGATTGCCGGGACCTATACGCCATTTCTGCTGGTGGGGCTTGATTCGCCGCTGGCACGTGGGCTGATGATTGTTATCTGGAGCCTGGCGCTGCTCGGTATTTTATTCAAACTGACCATTGCGCACCGCTTTAAGGTTCTGTCGCTGGTGACCTACCTGACAATGGGCTGGCTATCGCTGATTGTGGTGTATCAATTGGCAGTTAAACTGGCGGCGGGAGGCGTGACGTTGCTGGCCGTTGGTGGTGTGGTCTATTCGCTGGGCGTTATTTTCTACGTATGTAAGCGCATTCCATATAACCACGCGATCTGGCACGGTTTTGTACTGGGCGGCAGCGTTTGCCACTTCCTGGCGATTTATTTGTATGTTGGACAGGCGTAACCCTTGATTGCGGATGGTGGCTAACGCCTTATCTGGCCTACAAAATGTGCTTGTAGGCCGGATAAGCGTAGCGCCATCCGGCGTTAATCTTTTACTCTTCCAGTGAATACGGCAGCGGCACAATATGCAGCGTTTTTGCGTCATCGCGAACGCGGAACAGGCTGTCAGCTTCCATGTCGTTATTCATCACGACTTGCACCAGTATCTGGCCATCAGCGAGCTGTACTGCGGCAAGTACGGTACCGGTACGACGCCAGTTCTCACCCATTTTCAGTTCCAGGTCTTCGCCTGCTTCCGGCACCCGGCTGGCCGTACCTGCCAGAGTCCACATGGCGCGTTTGTTGGCGCCGCGGAATTTGGCGCGCGCCACCATTTCCTGGCCGGTATAGCAGCCTTTTTTGAAGCTGATCCCGCCCAGAGCCTGCATATTGGTCGCCTGGGGAATAAACTGTCCGCTGTTGGCTGTATCAATGACCGGAATACCCGCTTCGATATCCAGCGCCAGCCACTGTTGACTGTTATTTAACTCCGCTTCGCCGCGCAGTTTCTCAACCAGGCTTTCCGCTGTTGCAACATCAACGATCAGCAGGAAACGCTCGGCAGGGTGTTCGAACCACAGTATTGTGGAAGCACCTTCGGTAATAACCTGTTTATCGCTGTTCGGTAATTCGCTAAAGAGATTGGCCAGCGCCGCTCGTGCCTGGAATCCCGCTACGCCCAACAGAACATGCTCGTCGTCCGGCGCAATCACTACCTTCGAGAAGACCGCATATTTCTTCAGTTCTGTAAGCTGCGCATCGCGCAAGCTGCGGCGTTCAAGCCATGCAAAACCGTCACTGTTACGGAACAGGCGCAGATTGCTCCACATTTTACCTTTGGCATCACAATGGGCTGCCAGCACGTGCTGATACTCGGTCATCTGGCTGACATCAGCCGTGACCTGACCCTGAATATACTTCTCACTGTCGACACCGGTAATGGTGGCGAGCGCCCAGTCATCGAGCGTCATTAGCGTCAGAGGTAAACGCGTTGACGCAAAAGGCTGGCGAGGAGGAAAAGATGTAAAAGCCATAATAATGTCCTGATTTGCTTAACGCCGTGATAATGACTAATGGTAAAAGAGCTATGGCCCATTGCAAGCGGTTTAAACAGGCTATTTGTGCCATATAGTAAGCTTTGCGAGGTGACATCCAAAAATGATGAATCCTTTGACTTAATGCGGTTTTATTTAGCGAACGTGCTTCCATTAGCTGATATTCCCGCAAAAGCGTGTGAAAAACACGTTACAATAGCCGGATACTTCGTTTTCGCGAGACAGGAAGAAGAACATGGATATTAATAACAAAGCACGTATTCATTGGGCATGCCGCCGCGGTATGCGTGAGCTGGACATCTCTATCATGCCGTTTTTCGAACATGAATATGACAGCTTAAGTGACGAAGAAAAACGTATCTTTATCCGTCTGCTAGAATGTGACGATCCAGATTTATTTAACTGGTTGATGAATCATGGGAAACCAGCTGATGCTCAGTTGGAGCAGATGGTGCGACTTATCCAGACACGGAATCGGGAACGTGGTCCAGTGGCAATCTGATTTACGCGTTTCGTGGCGCGCGCAGTGGCTTTCGTTGCTTGTTCATGGGCTGGTCGCGGTATTTATTTTATTGATGCCCTGGCCTTTGAGCTACACCCCCTTATGGATGGTTTTGCTCTCTCTGGTGGTGTTCGATAGCGTACGCAGCCAACGTAGAATTAACGCCTGTCAGGGCGAGATTAGGCTGTTGATGGATGGTCGTCTGCGCTGGCAAGGGCAGGAGTGGACTATCGTGAGCGCGCCCTGGATGGTCAAAACAGGCATGATGCTGCGTTTGCGTTCAGATACCGGGAAACGTCAGCATTTGTGGCTGGCGGCAGACAGTATGGATGAGGCTGAGTGGCGAGACTTACGGCGGTTAATGCTGCAACAGGCGAAGCAGGGGTAATGCCACCGTATGTCTGATGGCGTGCAGCTTTAAGGCTTAGGTTTGATGCGTGAGGTAAGCCGGATAAGGCGTTCACTGCGCCATCCGGCAACACGGTTATCAGGACCAGTGTTCGGCCATTTCCCCAAGAATTTGCTCGCACCAGTTCTGGATGCGTTCATCGCTGAGATCGTACTGGTTCGTTTCATCCAGCGCCAAACCAACAAACAGCTGTCCATCGGCAATGACGGGTTTATCGCTGGTAAATTCATAGCCTTCGGTTGGCCAGTAACCGACAAACTTGACGCCTTTGGTGACCAGTTTATCGTGCAGCATACCCAGCGCATCCAGGAACCATTCGCCATATCCTAACTGATCGCCCATCCCGTAAAGCGCGACAATTTTGCCTTCCAGGTTGAGGTCGTCCAGTTGCTCCCAGACCGCTTCCCAATCCTCCTGAATTTCACCGAAATCCCAGGTCGGGATGCCCAAAATGAGCACATCATACTGCTCCATTAAGGTCGGGGAATCATCTTTGAGGTTGTGCAGTGTCACCAGTTCGGGACCCAGGATATCGCGGATTTTTTCTGCTGCCATTTCGGTGTAGCAGGTACTGGAACCGTAAAAAAGACCCATGTTCATGACGTAAACATCTCAATTCTGCTGTAGCGTTGCGGGTAGTGTAACAGAATCGCCGCAATCCCGGCACAATGAGGCATAATGCATCAAAAATGAGAGTGAATAAGGGGCGCGAGTGGAACAGGATCTGGCGCGCATCGAGCAGTTTCTTGATGCCCTGTGGCTGGAACGAAATCTGGCGGAAAACACATTAAGTGCGTATCGTCGCGATCTGACCATGCTGGTCGAATGGCTGCATCATCGCGGCGTTTCACTGGCGACGACGCAGAGCGATGATCTGCAGGCATTGCTGGCCGAGCGGATGGATGGGGGATATAAAGCCACCAGTTCCGCTCGCTTGCTCAGTGCCACGCGGCGCTTTTTTCAGCATCTGTACCGCGAAAAATTTCGCGAAGACGATCCCAGCGCCTCGCTAGCATCACCGAAGCTTCCGCAGCGTCTGCCCAAGGATCTCAGTGAAGCGCAGGTAGAGCGGTTGTTGCAGGCGCCGCTTATTGAGCAACCGCTGGAGCTACGCGACAAAGCCATGCTGGAAGTATTGTATGCAACGGGCCTACGCGTGTCTGAGCTGGTGGGACTGACGATGAGTGACGTCAGCCTGCGTCAGGGCGTGGTTCGGGTGATCGGTAAAGGTAATAAAGAGCGCCTGGTGCCGTTGGGTGAAGAGGCGGTGTACTGGCTGGAAACGTATCTGGAACATGGCCGCCCATGGTTGCTCAACGGCGTATCGATTGATGTGCTGTTTCCCAGCCAGCGGGCGCAACAGATGACCCGTCAGACCTTTTGGCATCGTATTAAACACTATGCTGTGTTGGCGGGAATCGACAGCGAAAAACTGTCACCGCACGTCCTGCGGCATGCTTTTGCCACGCATTTGCTCAATCATGGCGCTGACCTGCGCGTGGTGCAGATGCTACTGGGGCATAGCGACCTCTCGACAACACAAATTTATACTCATGTCGCAACGGAGCGCTTGCGTCAACTACATCAACAGCATCACCCGCGAGCGTGAGTGCTGACAGGATAGGATAGGTTATGAAAAAACGTTTTATGATGTTCACTCTGCTGGCAACGGCGTTTTCCGGCATGGTACATGCAGACGATGCGGCGATTCGCCAGTCATTGGCAAAGCTGGGCGTCCAGAGCACAGAGATTCAGTCTGCTCCGGTGGCGGGCATGAAAACCGTACTGACCAATAGCGGCGTGCTGTACTTAACTGAAGACGGTAAACATATTATTCAGGGACCGATGTATGACGTGAGCGGCGCAAGCCCGGTGAATGTCACTAACCAGCTGCTGATGAAGCATTTGAACGCGCTGGAAAAAGAGATGATCGTCTACAAAGCGCCGCAGGAAAAACACGTCATTACCGTTTTCACCGATATCACCTGTGGCTACTGCCACAAGCTGCATGAAGAGATGAAAGACTATAATGCGTTGGGGATCACCGTTCGTTATCTGGCCTTCCCACGTCAGGGTCTGGAAAGCCAGGCTGAGCAGGACATGAAGTCGATCTGGTGTGCGAAAGATAAAAACAAAGCCTTTGATGATGCGATGGCAGGCAAGGACGTGAAACCAGCGACCTGTGATGTGGACATCGCTAACCACTATGCGCTTGGCGTGCAGTTTGGCGTTAGCGGCACGCCGGCGATTGTGCTGAGCAACGGCTATGTCGTGCCTGGCTATCAGGGCCCGAAAGAGATGAAAGAATTCCTCGACGCACATGCAAAACAAACCAGCGGTAAATAATTCGCGTGAAACAAAAGATACAACTTCGTCGGCGTGAAGCCGACGAGACAACCGAGCTGCCTGATGACTTGCCGCCATTGTTGCGTCGTTTATACGCCAGCCGCGGCGTGAGAACGGCTAACGATCTGGAGCGAAGCCTGAAAGGGATGCTGCACTGGCAGACGCTGACGGGTGTGGAAAAAGCGGTTGAGATGCTGCATGACGCGTTTGAGAAAAACCTGCGCATTATGGTGGTCGGCGATTTTGATGCAGATGGCGCGACCAGCACCGCATTAAGCGTTCTTTCGCTGCGGGCGATGGGCTGTGATACCGTGGAATACCTGGTTCCCAACCGTTTTGAGGACGGCTACGGCTTAAGTCCTGAAGTGGTCGATCAGGCCCATGCACGCGGCGCACAAATGATCATGACGGTGGATAATGGGATTTCCTCCCACTCCGGGGTCGATCATGCGCATGCGCTGGGTATCCGCGTTCTGGTTACCGATCACCATCTGCCGGGGGAAATACTGCCCAATGCCGACGCCATTGTGAATCCAAACCTTGCGGACTGTCCTTTCCCGTCAAAATCGCTGGCGGGAGTGGGGGTGGCGTTCTACCTGATGCTGGTGCTGTGTAATCATCTGAAGAGTAAGGGCTGGTTTGACGCGCGTGGTATCGCGATACCGAAGATTGTGGAATATCTCGATCTGGTCGCGCTGGGGACAGTGGCGGACGTTGTTCCGCTGGATGCTAACAACCGTATCCTGACCTGGCAGGGCTTGTCCCGTATTCGTGCGGGCGTCTGCCGTCCGGGTATCAAGGCGCTTCTGGAAATCGCCAATCGCGAACCGGCTAAGCTGGTGGCGAGCGATTTGGGTTTTGCGCTGGGACCACGGCTGAATGCCGCTGGCCGTCTGGATGATATGTCCGTCGGCGTGGCGCTGTTGCTGTGCGACAACATTGGCGAGGCACGCGTGCTGGCCAATGAACTGGACGCGCTCAATCAGACACGCAAAGAAATTGAGCAGGGCATGCAGGCGGAAGCGCTGACCCTGTGTGAAAAGCTGGAGCGCAGCAGCGAGACGCTACCGGGCGGCCTTGCGATGTACCATCCTGAGTGGCATCAGGGGGTAGTCGGCATTCTGGCATCGCGCATTAAAGAGCGTTTTCATCGTCCGGTGATTGCGTTTGCTCCTGCTGGCGACGGTACGCTCAAAGGCTCCGGGCGTTCGATTCAGGGGCTGCACATGCGTGATGCGCTGGAGCGCCTGGACACCCTTCATCCTGGCATGATCCTCAAGTTTGGCGGGCACGCCATGGCGGCGGGCTTGTCGCTGGAAGAGGCGCAGTTTGAGCGTTTCCAGCAGCGTTTCGGCGAACTGGTAACCGAGTGGCTGGATCCCGCCTTGCTGCAGGGCGAAGTGGTGTCAGATGGCCCGCTAAGCGCCGCGGAGATGACCATGGAGGTCGCGCAAATGCTGCGTGATGCCGGGCCGTGGGGGCAAATGTTCCCGGAACCGCTGTTTGATGGACATTTCCGTCTCCTTCAGCAGCGTTTGGTGGGGGAGCGTCATCTGAAGGTGATGGTGGAGCCGGTTGGCGGCGGACCTCTGCTGGACGGAATTGCGTTCAACGTTGATACCAGTTGCTGGCCGGACAACGGCGTGCGCGATGTTCAGTTGGCCTATAAACTGGATATTAATGAGTTTCGCGGCAACCGCAGTTTGCAGCTAATAATCGATAATATCTGGCCACTTTAGCGTCACTAATCGCTATAAAAAAGGGCGTGGATTAGTTACAATCCCGCTCTTATAACCGCATTTTGACTAGTCCAATAAAAGAAATCAGACAATGTTTGAAATTAATCCGGTAAATAACCGCATTCAGGACCTCACGGAGCGCTCTGACGTTCTTAGGGGGTATCTTTGACTATGATGCCAAGAAAGAGCGTCTGGAAGAAGTAAACGCCGAGCTGGAGCAGCCGGACGTATGGAACGAACCCGAACGCGCGCAGGCGCTGGGTAAAGAGCGTTCCTCCCTCGAGGCTATCGTCGATACACTCGACCAAATGAGCCAGGGCCTGGAAGATGTCTCCGGCCTGTTGGAACTGGCTGTAGAAGCCGACGACGAAGAAACCTTTAACGAAGCCGTAGCAGAACTCGATACCCTGGAAGATAAGCTGGCGCAGCTGGAATTCCGTCGTATGTTCTCCGGCGAATATGACAGCGCAGATTGCTATCTCGATATTCAGGCTGGCTCCGGTGGTACGGAAGCGCAAGACTGGGCAAGCATGCTGATGCGTATGTATCTGCGTTGGGCTGAAGCACGCGGCTTTAAGACTGAAATTATTGAAGAATCTGAAGGTGAAGTGGCGGGTATTAAATCCGTGACCATCAGAATTGCTGGCGAATATGCGTACGGTTGGCTGCGGACTGAAACCGGCGTACACCGTCTGGTACGTAAGAGCCCGTTCGACTCCGGCGGTCGCCGCCATACGTCGTTCAGCTCGGCGTTTGTCTATCCGGAAGTTGACGATGATATCGATATCGACATCAACCCGGCGGATCTGCGCATTGACGTTTATCGCGCCTCTGGTGCGGGCGGTCAGCACGTTAACCGTACAGAATCGGCGGTACGTATCACCCACATCCCGACCGGGATTGTGACGCAGTGTCAGAACGACCGTTCCCAGCACAAGAACAAAGACCAGGCCATGAAGCAGATGAAAGCGAAGCTTTATGAACTGGAAATGCAGAAGAAGAATGCCGAGAAACAGGCGATGGAAGACAATAAGTCAGATATCGGCTGGGGTAGCCAGATTCGTTCTTATGTCCTTGATGACTCCCGCATTAAAGATCTGCGTACCGGGGTTGAAACCCGTAACACGCAGGCGGTGCTGGATGGCAGCCTGGATCAATTTATCGAAGCAAGTTTGAAAGCAGGGTTATGAGGAACCAACATGTCTGAACAACACGTACAGGGCGCTGACGCGGTAGCCGATCTTAACAATGAACTGAAAACGCGCCGTGAGAAACTGGCGAGCCTGCGTGAGCAGGGGATCCCGTTCCCGAACGATTTCCGTCGCGATCATACCTCAGACCAACTGCATGCTGACTTCGACGCGAAAGAAAACGAAGAGCTGGAAGCGCTGAACATCGAGGTATCCGTTGCTGGCCGTATGATGACCCGCCGTATTATGGGTAAAGCCTCATTCGTTACGCTGCAGGATGTTGGCGGCCGTATTCAGCTGTACGTTGCTCGTGACGATCTGCCGGAAGGCGTTTACAACGAGCAGTTCAAAAAATGGGATCTGGGCGATATCCTTGGCGCGAAAGGTAAGTTGTTCAAGACCAAGACCGGTGAGCTGTCCATTCATTGCACCGAGCTGCGTCTGCTGACGAAAGCGCTGCGGCCGCTACCGGATAAATTCCACGGGCTGCAGGACCAGGAAGCGCGTTATCGTCAGCGCTATCTGGATCTCATCTCTAACGATGAATCCCGCAATACCTTTAAAGTGCGTTCACAGATTATGGCTGGCATCCGCCAGTTCATGGTGGGTCGCGGCTTTATGGAAGTAGAAACCCCGATGATGCAGGTGATCCCTGGCGGCGCGGCGGCGCGTCCGTTCATCACCCATCATAACGCGCTGGATCTGGATATGTACCTGCGTATCGCGCCGGAACTGTACCTCAAGCGTCTGGTGGTTGGCGGCTTCGAACGCGTGTTCGAAATTAACCGTAACTTCCGTAACGAAGGCATCTCAGTTCGTCATAACCCAGAGTTCACCATGATGGAACTCTACATGGCGTATGCGGACTACAAAGATCTGATCGAACTGACCGAATCACTGTTCCGTACGCTGGCGCAGAACGTTCTGGGCACCACCGAAGTGCCTTACGGCGAAGAAGTCTTTGACTTCGGTAAGCCGTTCGAAAAACTGACCATGCGCGAAGCGATTCAGAAATATCGTCCGGAAACCAACATGGCCGATCTGGATAACTTCGACTCTGCTAAAGCGATCGCTGAATCTATCGGCATCAAAGTTGAGAAGAGCTGGGGTCTGGGCCGTATCGTGACCGAGATCTTCGAAGAAGTCGCGGAAGCGCATCTGATTCAACCGACCTTCATTACCGAGTACCCGGCAGAAGTTTCTCCGCTGGCGCGCCGTAATGACGTAAACCCGGAAATCACCGATCGCTTCGAATTCTTCATCGGCGGACGTGAAATCGGTAACGGTTTCAGCGAGCTGAACGATGCAGAAGATCAGGCGCAGCGTTTCCAGGATCAGGTTAACGCCAAAGATGCAGGTGATGACGAAGCGATGTTCTACGATGAAGACTACGTTACCGCTCTGGAACACGGTCTGCCGCCGACTGCGGGTCTGGGTATTGGTATCGACCGTATGGTTATGCTGTTCACCAACAGCCACACCATCCGCGACGTGATCCTGTTCCCGGCGATGCGCCCGGTTAAGTAAGATGTGAAATGCCGGATGGCGGCTGATGCCTTATCCGGCCTACGATTCGTTATGTAGGCCAGCTAAGCATAGCGCCATCAGGCAATTAATTCCCGTTGGCAAACTTGCGCAGTAATCCTCGCGCCTTATCGTTTGAAACCTGCATTACCATCCACGGGCTAAACGCCCACGGCGTCGCGTCAATCCCGCTCAACACATCCTCAAGATCGCTCCACTGGTGATCCATCACTTCATCTGCGTTTAGCTGGAGCGGACTCACGATATGTGCGGCGTACACCGGACACACCTCGTTTTCCATAATTCCGCTCGGGTCCGTGGCACAATAACGAAAATCAGCATACACGGAGCTGAGCGAGTCAATGTCTGTACCCAGTTCGAACCGAGCGCGGCGGACAATAGCGGCTTCGGTGGATTCACCCGATTGGGGATGACCGCAGACAGAGTTGGTCCAGACGCCTGGCCAGGCTTTTTTGTGCAGTGAACGGCGCGTCACCAGCAGTTGTCCCTGGTCGTTAAATATCCAGCAGGAAAACGCAGCGTGCAGAGGCGTTGTGGCGGTATGCGCCGCATACTTTTCCAGCGTCCCGCAGGGCTGACCCTGCTCATTTAATAAAATGACATGTTCCTGTCGCATAGCGTCCACCATCAATCTTAAGCACCCACATTATATGCTTAATTAAGACAGTTTGATTAACAGTGGGTGTGAAATACCAGCGCCGAGGGTTCGTTACGCGATATGATTTGGCATCCGGTTTCTGGCTGCTATGATAAAGCGTCTGAAAATGTTGCGAGGTATTGTTTTGAGTGCAGGACGCCTGAAGAAAAATGGCCTGAGTGTCGCGATGCTGCTGTGTGTCGGTCTGCTGTTATCTGGCTGTTCCGGGAGTAAGTCGTCTGACGCAGGAAGTTATTCCGGCTCCGTATATACCGTGAAGCGGGGAGATACGTTATACCGTATTTCACGCGCCACCGGCACCAGCGTGAAAGAGATCGCTCGCCTGAATAACATTTCCCCACCCTATACCATTGAAGTGGGGCAAAAGCTAAAGGTCAGCGGCGGTGCGAAATCCACTTCTTCCTCTGGTAAAACAAGCTCGAAATCCTCTACCAAAACGGCGGCAGTCAGACCGTCTTCTTCCGTGCCGCAATCGTCCTGGCCGCCGGTAGGACAACGCTGCTGGCAGTGGCCCGCCAGCGGTAAGGTGATTCTGCCTTATTCTACGGCGGACGGCGGTAACAAGGGCATTGATATCTCAGCTGCGCGCGGTACGCCGATTTATGCGGCCGGAGCGGGGAAGGTGGTCTATGTCGGCAATCAACTGCGGGGCTATGGCAACCTCATCATGATTAAGCACAGTGAGGACTACATCACTGCCTATGCGCATAATGACACCATGCTGGTGAACAACGGTCAAAACGTGAAAGCCGGGCAGAAGATCGCCACGATGGGCAGCACGGATGCGACGACGGTGCGTCTGCATTTCCAGATCCGTTATCGCGCAACGGCTATCGATCCGCTGCGTTATTTAACGCCGCAGGGCAGTAAGCCAAAATGCTGACGGTGAATTAATCGCCAGTCAGTCGGTTAGTCCCTTGCCAAGAAGAGCGTAAGGTTTATAATCCCTTACGCACTTCAATGCGGGCGTAGTTCAATGGTAGAACGAGAGCTTCCCAAGCTCTATACGAGGGTTCGATTCCCTTCGCCCGCTCCAAAGTCACTTCCCTTGATGTTTCCACCTGGTCTGCCTGATTCCCACCTTCGACAATTCGTTTTCTTAATGAAATCAATGCGTTGACTTCCTCTGCTGATGCTGTGGGAGAGTTCTCATCGGTCATACATTGGTCGCCCAACGGTGAGTCACAACTGAGTAAACTTGTTGATCCAGGGGCTGCTATTTTCGCCCGACCACAGATGTAATATCAGCTGGCGGAATTTTTCCGCCGCAGGACTAAGGGTTGTTTCACTGCGTTTTACAAGGCCAAGCGTACGGCGTATGACGGGTTCTATCAGTGGACGACTAACAAGGACGTGATGTTCATCGGCCGGCATCGCCAGACTGGGAACGACAGACACACCAAGACCCGCTTCCACCATCCCAAGTGACGTTGAAAGATGACGCACTTCATAAAACCAGTTAGGTTTCCAGGCCATTTTCTCGAAAGCCTGATCGATCAGCGATCGGTTTCCGCTGGAGCGTCTTACCCCAATCAGCTTCATTCCGGCCAGATCGTCCCATGTTACCAGCGATTTATTCGCCAGCTCATTGTCGCGTCGGCATGCCAGAACGAAGGGTTCGTTCACCAGCGGCGCAAAATCGATATTTGGATGTGTGACGTTTATCATATTTATACCGAAATCTGCGTCGCCATTTAAAACTGCTTCCAGGCAATCGCTGGCGCTGTGCTCCAGTATGCGGATTCGGATGTTTGGGTAGTCATTGTTGTAATCTCGTATCACTGAAGGCAGAAAATAGAACGCGGCAGTAGGGATACAGGAAACCGTAATAACACCAGCCTGATGTGTCGCCATCTCTTTAATACTGAGGATGGAGCTTTCATAAAAATCTATTAAATTCTTAGCCTTAGGTAAAAATTCTCTTCCTACTGCCGTGAGCTTAACGCTGCGCGTAGAACGTTCAAACAGCGCGGTTCCCAGGCTATCTTCCAGTTTCTGAATTCTGCGTGTTAAAGCAGGTTGTGAAATGTGAAAAAATTGAGATGCTTTTGTAAAGCAGCCGATTTCTGCAATTTTTACAAACGCTTGTATCCCCTGAAGTTCATGCGGCATAGCTGTATCCCATTCTCGCTTTTATATAACCACCATAACGCACGGGCTATTAATGTGCAAAACGTATTAATCCTGCTTTTTTTGGCATTAGAGTTATCAACCGGAGTGTGAAAACCTTATAGCGTTCCAGACAAAAGCGAAGTGAGATAAACACATGTTAAAGATCCCTTGCGTATTAATGCGTGGCGGTACGTCAAAAGGGCCGGTGATTCTGGCCAGCGACCTGCCTGTGGAAACAGAAGCGCGCGACGCAGTTTTACTCAGTTTGATGGGGGCAGGCCATGAACTCGAAATTGACGGTATTGGCGGTGGAAGCCCGCAAACCAGTAAGGTGGCGATAGTCAGCACTTCAGAAAGCCCTGACGCGGATGTGGATTACCTGTTCGCGCAGGTGATGGTGAACGAACGTCGCGTCGATACCACACCTAACTGCGGCAACATGCTCTGTGCGGTTGGTCCCTTTGCCATTGAAAAGGGGCTGGTGAAGGCGCAAAGCCCGGTAACGACGGTGCGGATCCGCAATCTCAATACCGGAACGCTGGTCGATGCAGAAGTGCAAACGCCTGATTATCGGGTGGTGTATGAAGGCGATACCCAAATTGATGGTGTCCCGGGGACCGCCGCACCCATTGGCTTAACTTTCCTGAACTCTGCGGGTTCTAAAACGGGGAAATTGTTGCCGACGGACAGTGCGACAAACGTCTTCGACGGTATTGAAGTCACCTGTATAGATATGGCGATGCCGATGGTATTGATTGACGCTTCAGCGCTGGGGAAAACAGGAGGGGAATCTCCTGCCGAATTAGATGGCGATAAGGCATTTAAAGAAAAGCTGGAGAGTCTGCGTCGTCAGGCTGGTGCAGCTATGGGCTTAGGGGATGTAGCAAACAAGGTGATCCCTAAACCGGTTCTTCTCAGCCCGGCGCGTAACGGCGGAACGATTCAGGTACGGTATTTCATGCCGCACACATGCCATAAATCACTGGCGATTACCGGATCGATTGGTATTTCGACCGCAACGCTGATTGAAGGATCCGTCGCGGCAAAAATTGTCGCCGATCGTCCAAAGGGGCTCTTCACAAATATCATCGATATTGAACACCCAAGTGGAAAAATATCTGTGTCCTTGTTGAAGGAAGGTAACAATATCGAAAAAACCCGTGCCGCTGTCATACGTACTTCACGCAAGTTATTTGAGGGTGCCGTATGTGTACCGGAAAAAATGCTCACTGAAGTTGAGTAAATAAAATCTAAATAAAAAACATCTGCCTTAAAAAATTACACTCTGTACCCTAACAATAATACCGAGGTTATTATGGCGTTAACTCATGCTAACAATACCCTGAAAGCTTCAGATTCTGTAAAAGCCGATGCGCATATTCGCGTGATTCTGGCCCTGGCATTATCCGGGCTTGCAGAGCTTGCTTCTCTGTTTTTTATTCAGCCACTGCTTCCGACACTTGCTGTGGAATATAATGTTCCTGTCAGCCAGGTGAGTATTATCTTATCAGCAGAAACGGCCTTGCTGGCGATTGGATTGCTGTTTACCGGGACGTTATCCGATCATTATGGCAGAAAACGGTTAATTATTGTTTCCCTCCTGTTAGGCGGTATTCTTACGCTGCTCTGCCCGCTGATGGAATCCTGGGCGATGCTGGTGGCGCTACGTGCGGTAATTGGTCTGGCGCTGAGCGGCATCGCTGCGGCAGCCACCGCCTACATCAGTGAAGAAGTCGCCCCGGTGGCGGCAGGTATTGTAACGGGATATTTTGTCTTCGGTAATTCGATGGGCGGCATGTCCGGTCGTATTGTTGCCAGCCAACTTATTGATCACGTTTCAATAAATGCCATCTTTTACGGTTTTGCGACCAGCTTGATTGTGGTTGCCATTCTGGTTAAGTTTTTACTGCCTGAATCTAAAAACTTCACCCCAACGCAAAACCTTAACGTTACGCGTATGGTGAAAGGGGCTGCATCGCATTTCAAAAACAAAAATCTGGCGCTGGCTTTTGTCATCAGCTTCATTATTTTCGGCGCATTTACCTCGCTTTATAACTATCTGGCCTTCTTCCTGAAAGGGGAGCCGTTCCATATTTCACCGGCAAATGCAGGTCTGCTCTCCTTTAGCTTCGCCCTGAGTTTCTTTACGGCTCCGCAGGCTGGTCGTTTAAGTGCGAAATATGGCGCGATGAAAGTATTGCGCGTGCTATTCCTGATCATGGCCTTAGGCATGCTGCTGACGCTGACGTCGAATGTCATCGCCTTTATTGCTGGCGCGGTGATTTTTACCGGCTGTTTCTTCGGCTGTCACTCTATTGGTTTGAGCTGGGTAAGTAAAAATGCAACGCATGCAAGAGGCCAGGCCGTTGCACTCTATTTATTCTTCTACTACATGGGCGGTTCGGTGATTGGTTTTATCAACGGTTTTGTTTTCCATTCACTGGGCTGGGTGGGGATGACCGGGTTGATTCTGGTATTGCTTGGCGTTGGCGTTGTCGTGGCAACGTATCTGGCAGCCGGTACAAAACCGGTACTGGTGCCCGCCCAGTCCGCAGAATAAAAAGTTTGGCAATTTGTTTACGCCTCAGGGCGTAAACAAAAATAGGCATGTATATCAATCGGGTGTCATCATGAAATTAGCAAGTTATATTCATCAGGGCCGTAAAAGCTACGGGATTTATACAAAGTTCGGCGTTATAGATTTGGGTAATAAAATCGGCCATCAATATGCGACGTTGAAAGACCTTCTTCAATGGGATGCCGTTGACGTCGCAAGGCAATACAACGATTGCCCTGTGGATATTACGCTTGAAGATATTACCTTTTTGCCCGTTATCGAAGAGCCAGGAAAAATTTTCTGCGTTGGGATGAATTACGCTGAAAAAAGAAAAGAGTTTGCCGAGACGAATAATGCCCCGACGCTGTTTATCCGTTTTCCTGATTCGCAAACAGGTCATGCCCAACCTGTGCTTAAACCTGAGTTGTCGAGAGAATTCGATTATGAGGGCGAGCTGGCCGTCATCATTGGTAAACCGGGCTCCCGAATTGATGTAAATAACGCGCTCGATCATGTCGCGGGATACAGTTGCTATATGGATGGCTCCGTTCGTGACTGGCAGCACGCGTGGTTTACCGCTGGTAAAAACTGGAAGCAAACCGGCGCTTTCGGCCCCTATATGACTACAGCGGATGAGATACCCGATCCTCATGCGTTGACCATCCATACCTGGCTGAATGGCATGCTGGTTCAGAACGACTCCACTGGTAGCATGATCCACAAAGTTGCAGATCTTATCGCCTATATCAGCACATTCACCTCCCTCAGCGCCGGTGACGTCATTATTACGGGTTCGCCTGGCGGCGTCGGTAAAAAACGCAATCCTCCGTTATTTATGCATGATGGCGATCGGGTTGAAGTTGAAATCGAAAATATTGGTCGTCTGATTAATACCATTGTGGAAGCCCAACCGCAGCAAGAAGCGTTGCTTGTTTAGACGGTCAGGAGAGAGACGATGTACACCGCCAGAACGCCAGAATTTGAGATTATAAATGCCGGTAACGCTCAGGCCAGAGAGGAAGTTGCCCGCTTCCTGGCACGCAACGGTTTAGGCATTGATGACGATATCTCGCAATTTATTGTTGCACTCTACCAGCGTCAGATTATTGCCTGCACCGGTATTGCGGGTAACACCTTAAAATGCATTGCAGTGGATTCCGGGTGGCGTGGCTCGTCGTTAATCCTGACGTTAATTCATGAGGCCGAACTTCTGGCGGCACAAAATGGCGAACATCAGCTCTTTCTTTTTACCTGTCCGGATAATGTGAAGTCGTTTCGCGGATGCGGATTCTATCCGCTTGTCACCGTCGATAATTGTGCGGCATTAATGGAGAATACGCCGGTCGGTATTCATCGTTACTGCAGCCAGTTGCGTAATCATCATTTCGTGCCGGGAAAAAATATAGGCGCGATCGTGATGAACGCGAATCCATTCACGCTAGGCCATCAATATCTTATCGAGCATGCGGCAAGCCAGTGCGATTGGCTCCATGTTTTCGTGGTTCAGGAAGATGTCTCCGCTTTTTCGTTTAAAGAACGTTTTGCGATGGTCAGGGACGGATCGCGGCATCTTAAAAATGTCACTGTTCATCCGGGGTCTGCATATATTATTTCGCGCGGGACATTCCCAGGCTATTTCCTGAAAGATAAGCAGGTGATAGATAAAGCCTACGCGGCAATTGATCTTATGCTGTTCAGAAATTACATCGCACCTGCGCTGAATATCACTCATCGTTTTGTGGGGACGGAACCATTCTGTCAGCTAACCGCAGAATATAACCGGGCGATGCATCACTGGCTGGAAAACGCAACGAGCACAGCGGCCTGTATCCGCGTACACGAAATAGAAAGAAGAACGGACGGTAATGATGTGCCGGTCTCTGCTTCAGCCGTTCGTCGTTTATTAAAAGAAAACCAAATTGCTGCCGCTAGTCGTATGGTGCCTGCCACCACGCGCGCGTTTCTGAATAACGAGGGGCAACATCAGCCTCGTTTATCCGAATCGTTGTCGGCAGCGGTTTAACCGCATTATCACAGGAAAACTGATATGAAAATTGTACAAGCCGCGATGGCGGGAACGCTGGAGTCCAGTGACCTTATGGTAAAGGTCAGCCCCGTCGAGAGCGGGCTGGATGTGGTCATCCACAGCGAAGTGTATAAGCAGTTCGGCGACCGAATTACCGAAGTGGTGAATGAAACCCTGGCTGCGTTCAACATCGATCAAGGGCAGATCATTATTGATGATAAAGGCGCGCTGGATTGCGTGATCCGTGCCCGTTTACAGGCTGCTCTGCTCAGAGGTTCGGCTCGGGAAGATATTGCATGGGAAAAGTTATAATGAAAAAGTTACGCCGCAGTATGTTATTTATTCCCGGTTCAAGTGCCGCCATGCTTTCTACGGCATATATTTATAAACCGGACTCCATTATGTTTGATCTGGAAGATGCCGTAGCGCTAAAAGAAAAAGACAGCGCTCGCCTTCTGGTATTTCATGCCCTGCAAAACCCGATGTACAAAGATATTGAAACCGTTGTCAGAATTAATCCGCTGAATACACCTTTTGGATTAAAAGATCTGGAAGCCGCCGTCAGGGCGGGCGTTGATGTTATTCGTTTACCGAAAACCGACTCTCCGGAAGATATCCATCAGCTTGAACGCGAAATTGTTCGCATTGAAGAAAATTGCGGACGTCCTGTTGGCTCAACGAAATTAATGGCAGCGATCGAATCTGCCGTTGGCGTTATTAATGCCGTTGCCATTGCGAAATCGTCCGACCGTTTAATGGGGATTGCGCTGGCCGCCTTTGACTATGTGATGGATATGCAAACTGAGCGAGGCGACGGGACAGAACTGTTCTACGCCCGCTGTGCCGTATTACATGCCGCACGCGGGGCGGGTATTGACGCTTTCGATGTGGTGTACGCCGATGTGAATGATGAGGCCGGTTTCCTGAAGGAAGTGGATCTGATTCGACGGATGGGCTTCAACGGAAAATCGCTGATTAATCCGCGACAAATTGAAATTCTGCATAACGCTTACGCGCCAACCCAGGAAGAAGTGGATTACGCACAACGCGTGATTGCAGCTGCAGAGGAAGGGGAGCGCAACGGACTCGGGGTGATTTCGCTGAACGGCAAAATGATTGATGCGCCGATTATCAACCATGCCCGCGTGGTTATCGAACGCAAAAATGCTTCCGGCATTCGTCAGTAATTCCCCATTGCAAGCGACAGGATGAATAATGAAAAACCTAACAGAAACTCTGCATCACATTCCAGACTCCCGTCGTGAGTACGTCGCATTCAGCGGCGCGAACGCAACGACGCCTTATCTTGCTGATAATCAACAAAAATACCAGCGCAAACTTTTTGCCAGCGTGGACGATGTTCTGGCCCGCTGCGATCTGCATGACGGTATGACAGTTTCCTTTCACCACGCCTTCCGCGAAGGGGATAAGGTCATCAATTACGTGCTGGATAAGCTGGCTCAGCGCGGCCTGAAAGGGATCACGCTCGCGTCCAGCTCGTTAATGTCGTGCAATACTCCGCTTATTGAACACATTCGCAATGGCGTGATCGGCAAAATCTACACCTCCGGTATGCGTGGTGATCTGGCGGATGCAATTTCGCACGGCCTGATGGACGAGCCGGTACAAATCCATTCGCACGGCGGGCGGGTGAATTTGATTCAGAAGGGCGAAATTGCCATTGACGTCGCGTTTCTGGCGGTTTCCTGCTGCGATGAATATGGCAATGCCAGCGGCAACGGCGGCAAATCGCAGTGCGGCTCCCTCGGTTACGCCATGGTCGACGCAAAATATGCCAAAAAAGTGGTGTTGCTCACCGAAACCCTGAAGCCTTTCCCCAACTTGCCGGCCAGTATCGTTCAGGATCAGGTTGACTATATTGTGCAGATTGAGAGCGTCGGCGACCCGGCAAAAATCAGCGTAGGCGCCGCCAGGGTCACCAGTAATCCACGTGAGCTGATGATTGCCCGCTCTGCTGCCGACGTGATCGAACACTCAGGTTATTTCCGCAACGGTTTTTCCATCCAGACCGGTTCAGGTGCGGCGTCAACGGCGTGTACGCGTTTTATGGAAACCCGAATGCGCAAGCACAATATTGTTGCCCGGTTCGCACTGGGCGGAATCACCGGCAGCATTGTCGATCTGCATCAGAAAGGGTTAATTGAAAAGATCCTTGATACGCAAAGCTTTGACGGTGCGGCGGCAGCCTCCATGGCGGTCAACCCTGACCATGTGGAAATCTCCACTAACGTCTATGCGAACCCGGCTGCAAAAGCCGCCTGCTGTGACAGAGTGGATGTGGTCATCCTCAGCGCACTGGAAGTAGACACCCAGTTTAACGTCAATGTCCTGACCGGCTCCGACGGCGTAATGCGCGGCGCGTCGGGCGGACACTGCGATGTCGCGGCAGCGGCAAATCTCACTATTGTCGTTGCCCCGCTGATCCGCAGCCGCATTCCTACCGTCGTCAGACAAGTCACTACGCTGGTAACGCCGGGTGAAAGTATTGACGTTCTGGTTACCGATCACGGTATTGCCGTTAATCCGGCGCGCCCGGAAATCCGCGAACGTTTGATCAACGCCGGACTGCCTATCGTCGACATTGAAGCCTTGTATCAACAGGCACTGCTGATCTCGGGCAAGCCTAAGCCGGTTGAATTTACTGACCGAATTGTCGGTGTGGTGCGCTACCGCGACGGCAGTGTGATTGATGTGGTTCGCCAGGTGAAGGAGTAATTCCCATGACGGATAAAGCCTCGAACGCGAATGTTTCTCTGGAACAGGTTCTGGCTTCCCGGGAGCAACGAGCCCGTCGGCAGCAGGCGTGGCTGTTTCAGTCGGATCATACCGTGGTTTCCGTCACGCTGGTCTGGCCGGGCGAGGTGAAGGATACCGCGCTGGCCAGACGCGTGATGGCTGTCGCGAATCAGGCTCTCGGAGAGCTGTTCCACACGCATCAGTGGAAGGTTTGTCGGCATCAGGTGTTACACCCGGTCACCGGGCCGGAAGCGCTCTGGTCGGTCGCGGCTCCCGCGTGGATGATAAAACACGTCACGGCGCATCTGGAAGATAACCATCCTTTGGGACGTCTGTGGGATATCGACGTGTTTTGTCCGAAAAAGGGGCTGCTGAAAAGAAATGCCATCCAGCAGCCGATGCGTAGATGCTTTATCTGTCATGAACCTGCTCATGTTTGTTCCCGTTCGCGATGTCATTCGCAGGCCGAGCTAACGCGCGTGATCGAGGAGTTAACCGATGACTACTTCGCTTGCCAGATTTAACGAACCAGACGTTCAGCGCTCCTTTGCTGAGCTGGCTGTCGAGGCCCTGTACCGGGAAATTAATTTAACCCCGAAACCGGGTCTGGTGGATCGCGTAAACAGCGGGGCGCACAGCGATATGAATTTCGCACTGTTCATAACCAGTATCGCGGCGATTGCCCCCTGGCTGTCACTATTTTTCAACACAGGCAGAGAGACTGCTTATCTTGCTGGCCCACAAACTCTACGGGCGCTAAGGCCGACTGGCCTGGCCTGTGAGCAGGCGATGTTTACCGCCACCGGCGGGGTGAACACCCATAAAGGGGGGATTTTCTCGCTGGGGCTGCTGTGTGCTGCGGCGGGACGTCTTACTCAAAGGCATGAAGCGCTCACGCAACGCAGCCTGTGTCATGAGACCAGCCTTATCTGTACCGGCATTGTTGAGCAGGAATTGGAAAATAGCGGTGTCGCAAAAACGAAGGGAGAGCAGCAGTTTCAGGCATATGGGTTCACTGGGGCAAGAGGGGAAGCCGCCAGTGGTTTCATCACTGTACGCCTGTCAGGTCTTCCGCATCTGCAAACCGCGTTACATCAGGGAGAATCCGAAGAGGTGGCGTTACTGAGGATGTTGCTGGGCCTGATGGCGGCAAATCCGGATACCAATCTGGTTTCTCGGGGAGGAACCGCAGGGCTGAATTACGCCAGACGCTACGCCAGACGATTATTAAAAATACAGCGTCTCACGGCGGATAAATTAGTGAGGGCGTTATTCAGAATGGATGCGGAATTTATCAAACGGAATTTAAGCCCTGGCGGTAGCGCAGATCTTATCGCCGTTGGATGGTTATTGTCGCAATTTCCCGCCGAATAAGCGCGAATAGCGTAACAGGAAAACGTCATGATTGAACAACGCCTGCAGCAACTCAGTAACGTTTATACCCTTATGCTGGTGCCGGGTCTGAGAGACAGCGATGAATATCACTGGCAAAGCTGCTGGGGGCGACGTTTTCCTTTCTGGAGGCGGATTCAGCAAAAAAACTGGCTAGAGCCTGATATTGAAAACTGGGTTTCCGCCATCACCCGCGAGCTGGCGCTTTCCCCGCTGCCTGCCATTCTCGTCGGTCATAGTTTTGGCGCGCTGGCGTCGTGCAGATTACTGCAAACGCGACGGGTAAACGTCGCCGGTGTCGTTATGGTCGCACCGGCGGAACCCGCGTTTTTCGGCCTTGAAGAGGCTATTCAGCCAGCGGCTTTACCCGTTCCCTGCCTGATGTTTGCCAGCAGAAATGATCCCCTGATGCCTTTTTCGCGCGCCCAGTTCTGGGCGGCTTGCTGGGAGGGGCATTTAATCGATATCGGGGAGGCGGGACATATTAATGCCGAGTCTGGCTTTGGCGACTGGCCGTACGGACTCGAACGCTTAACAGAATTTTGTGAACAACTTTAGTTTTAACAGGAGAACCTATGTTAGATGATTATAATCAGCACCTGCATGCGCGTGCTGAATCGGGTATTCCGGCGAAACCCTTAACAGCGCAACAAACTGATGTACTGATTCAGCGTTTAATCAATGATGCACCCGCACATCATCCGGAATTAATTCATTTATTGACCCATAGCGTACCACCGGGTGTCGATCCTGCGGCAAAGTTAAAAGCCGAGTTTTTATTTAAGGTGGCGATGCAGGAATACCGTGTTGACGGGCTTACTCCCGAAGCAGCAACGGCGCTGCTGGGCTCCATGCAGGGCGGCTATAACGTCCAGCCACTGATCGATCTTCTTGAGCATCCTGATCTGGCACCGCTGGCCGCGCAGCAGCTTTCTTCTACGATCCTGATCTTCGAAAAATTCAGCCTGGTTGAGGCCAAAGCACTGAGCGGTAACGTCCAGGCACAAGAGGTACTGCAGTCCTGGGCTGATGCCGAATGGTTTACCCGCCGTCCGGCCATGGCTGAAAAAATCACCCTGAAGGTGTTTAAGGTTTCCGGTGAGACCAATACCGACGATTTGTCTCCTGCGCCGGAGGCGTGGTCACGCCCGGATATTCCGCTGCACGCGCTCTCCATGCTCAGTAACGTCAGGGAAGGGATTGCACCTGATGAACCCGGCGTGCGTGGTCCTGTCCGTCAGTTGGCAGCGCTAAAAGAGGGCGGTTGGCCGCTGGTGTATGTGGGTGACGTCGTGGGGACCGGATCATCACGTAAATCCGCCACTAACTCCATCCTGTGGCACATCGGGAACGATATTCCGTACGTGCCGAATAAACGTAACGGCGGGTTTGTGTTTGGCGGCAAGATTGCCCCTATTTTCTTTAACACCCTGGAAGATTCCGGTGCCCTGCCGATAGAGATGGATGTCTCTGCGCTGACGACCGGGATGCTGATCGATCTTTACCCCTACAAGGGCGAAATTCGTGAAACAGAAAGCCAGCGGCTGGTGACAACCTTTACCCTGAAAACCGAGGTGCTGCTGGACGAAGTGCGCGCCGGTGGGCGCATCCCACTCATTATCGGACGCAGCCTGACGGCGAAAGCGCGTGAATCGCTGAAGCTGGCGCCTTCCGAGGTATTCCGCAAGCCCGCGTTAGTTGCGCCTTCCGCGAAAGGTTTTACGCTTGCACAAAAAATGGTGGGTAAAGCCTGCGGCGTCGCGGGGATCCGACCTGGACAGTATTGCGAGCCGAAGATCGCGACCGTGGGTTCTCAGGACACTACCGGTGGGATGACGCGTGACGAGCTAACCGACCTGGCGTGTCTCACGTTTTCAGCCGATCTGGTGATGCAGTCGTTCTGCCACACCTCTGCATATCCTAAGCCTGTAGATGTTCTACTCCATGAAACCCTGCCGCAGTTTATCACCAGCCGTAACGGGGTTGCGCTGAAACCGGGCGACGGCATTATCCACTCATGGCTTAACCGCATGCTGCTGCCGGACACGGTTGGTACAGGCGCTGACTCCCATACTCGCTTCCCGCTGGGGATCTCCTTCCCTGGTGGTTCCGGGCTGGTGGCGTTCGCTGCCGCGACGGGCATTATGCCGCTGGATATGCCTGAATCTGTACTGGTGCGCTTTAAGGGCGAGATGCAGAAAGGGATCACCCTGCGCGATCTGGTGCATGCCATTCCGCTGTATGCCAAAAAGCAGGGGCTGTTAACGGTCGAGAAAAAGAATAAGCACAATATTTTCTCGGGCCGGATCCTCGAAATTGAAGGGCTGGAAATGTTGAGTGCAGAGCAGGCGTTTGAACTGGCTGATGCCTCTGCCGAGCGCTCCGCTGCGGCCTGCGTTATGCGTCTGGCGGAAGACAATGTCGCGCAATATTTGCGCTCCAATGCGGCCCTGCTGCGCTGGATGGTTAAGCAGGGTTATGAGAACGCCGCCACGCTTGAACGCCGTATTGCTGAGATGGAGGCATGGCTGGCTAGCCCGTCGCTGCTTTCTGCCGATCCTGACGCGGAATATGCTGCTGTCATTGATATTGATCTTAATGAAATCACCGAACCGGTCGTCTGTGCCCCGAACGATCCGGACGATGCCCGGTTACTTACTGAGGTTGCCAGCATGCCCATTGAAGAGGTCTTCATTGGTTCCTGCATGACAAACATTGGTCATTTCCGCGCTGCGGGTAAAATCATGGCCGGTGGCCGCGAAAACCAGGCGCGCTTGTGGCTGGCGCCGCCGACTAAAATGGATGCCCAACAGCTCTCCCGTGAAGGCTATTTTAGTCAGTTTATTAAATCAGGGGCGAGAATCGAGCCAGCGGGCTGTTCCCTGTGCATGGGGAACCAGGCGAGGGTGCGCGAAGGGAGTAACGTGGTATCGACCTCTACGCGAAATTTCCCGAATCGTCTGGGAACGAATACTAAAGTATTTCTTGCCTCCGCAGAATTAAGCACCGTCGCGGCCATGTTGGGTAAAATGCCCACCGTTGAAGAATATTTTAGCTATACCGATAAGCTTCATGACGTACATGAGGATATCTATCGCTATCTCAGTTTTGATATTTTAAGTGAATATCAAATCACGGAAAACGATAATATCAAAATTGTGAATCTGTAATATTTATTATTTGTTTGATAAATGTATTTAGTGTGCGGAGGCTCCTCCCCGGAGCGGCCTCTGTTATTCAGGGACCCTTTTCTCATGGGTGAGATATGCTTAAATCGAATATTTTAAAAACAATACTGCTTGCCGTGATAATATTATTATCAATATTTATCCCTCCGCCTGATGGATTAACCAAAGAGGCGTGGATACTGGCAGGAATATATTTATCCGCTATCGTTGGGCTGGTTATTAAACCCTATCCTGAACCCGTCATTATGCTGGTTGCGGTTGCGTTAACCTGTTTTACCGTGACAAAATTCCCGGATTCACCCGTCAAATCACTGGATGTGCTGAGCGGGTACGCGTCAGGCACCACCTGGCTGGTGTTTAGCGCCTTTACACTGAGTGCTGCATTTGTCACTACCGGCCTCGGGAAACGGCTTGCCTACTGGTTTATCCTTAAATTTGGCAGTACGACGCTGAGACTGGGGTATGTTACCGCCTTGCTGGATTTGGTGTTGGCACCTGCGACGCCCTCAAATACCGCGCGGGCAGGTGGGGTGGTTTTCCCTATTATTAACAGTATCGCGACAGTATTGGGCTCAACGCCAAAAGAGTCACCCAGCAAAGCTGGCCGTTATTTAATGGTCAACGTCTATATGGTCACGAAAACGACCAGCTATATGTTTTTAACGGGCTTTGCCGGTAACGCGTTAGCGCTACAGCTCATTTCAGATATTTTCCATATTCGTATTAGCTGGATCGGCTGGATGCTGGCGGCAGCACCGTTGGGGTTATTGATGCTATGTATCATTCCCTATATCTGCTACCGGGTTGCTTCCCCGGAAATTAAAAAAATTGATAATGTCGCTATTGCGACCAACGGACTTCAAAGTCTTGGGGCAATGAGCCTCAAAGAGAAAGGGCTGGTGGTCATTTTTGTCGCTGCATTATTGGGTTGGATCTTCTCACGTAAACTCGGACTCAATGAATCTGCGGTCGCCATTATCGCAATGGGTGCGGCACTGCTGTTTAATATTATTGGCTGGAGTGATGTCCAGAAAAATAAAGGCGGCTGGAATACCCTGATGTGGTACGGGGGCATCATTGGTCTGAGCGCCACCCTGAGCAAGGAGGGATTTTTCCGCTGGCTGGCCGATTTCATGTCAGCGCATCTGGATTTTCTCAGTGCCGGGAATATGACTATTGTGATTATTGTGTTTCTTAGCGTGCTGGTGCGCTATTTCTTTGCTTCCGGCGGGGCATACGTCGCAGCAATGGTGCCGGTCTTTGCCACTGTAGGTCTGGTTACCGGAACGGCACCTGTTTTGCTGGCGCTTGCCATCCTATTTTCCAACTCCTACGGCGGTTGCATCACTCACTATGGTGGCGCGGCGGGGCCGATTATCTTTGCCGCAGGGTATAATGACATTAAGTCGTGGTGGACAATCGGTACTATCGTGGCATTGAGCACGTTTGTGATTCACATGCTCGTCGGTATTCCCTGGTGGGGGTTCTTGATCCAGCACGGTATGCTGCAGTCTTAATCGCCCGGTGGCGGCTACGCCTGATCTTGCCTGAAATGGCTAAAACCGTAGGTCGGGTCAAGCGTAGCCGCCGCCCGACCACATTACTATTGCGACGGGTTCGTAAACAATAAATTATGTGGCATGCTCTAAGTCCTTCGCCCACTTCAGATTTCCTTTTCCTGAAATCATCCCTTAGAAAGGTTAAATAGCGGCATCTATATCTGCTGGTAGTGTACTGTTCCCTTCCCCCAGAGTTCGTTGCAGCAAAACCGTATCCAGCCAGCGACCATGCTTGAAGCCAACGTCTTTCAGCGTGCCTATTTCTGTAAATCCGACCTGCTGATGGACTTTGAGCGACCCCTGATTATTGCTGTCGCCGACCATGGCAATTAACTGTCGATAGCCGTGCGTTTCGGCCCAGTCAATGACATGGCGCAGTAGCGCTTTTCCCGCTCCCTGACGCTGCGCCGCCGGGTCAATGTAAATTGAATCTTCGAGGGTATAGCGGTAGGCATAACGTTCGCGGTAGCGAGTGAGATAACAATATCCTATGACCCTGTCTTCCTGCAGAGCGACAATCCACGGCAACCCCAGACTATGAATTTTTTCCAGCCGAGCCAGCATTTCGTGGGTATCCGGTGGGTCAGTTTCAAAGCTGCCTGTACCGTGAATAACGTGGTGTGCATAGATATCGCGTATGGCGGGGATGTGTTTTTCTTCTGCATTAACGATTTTCATCGACCAACTCCTGGTGGCATCTTTTTTCAGATTACCTGAAAGTCTGAAAGGAAGGTAAGCGCAAAAAGTTATGCTTCAATCAGGAGCTCACAATGAAATTAAGCTTGTTAATAGTAAGGGTAAAAATAATTGTGGTTAATGCTGTCAATAGCAAGTCAGGGTGATAAATAGAGAAGCTGATAAATTTTCAGACCAATATGGCCGGATGAAAAAATACTATCATTCAATTGTGAATTAATAAACCACTTTGATTTCATGGTATTATCACTGTGCCTAATGTTAATCGTGGCTGTACCTTTAATTTGACTTCATCAATACTGCCTGTAAATTAAAATTACGTTGTCGAGTTTGTCTCATTATTTTTATAGTGATAAGAGTGGTTGCTATCAGAACTTTCTCTATTCATACCAAATAGTTACTGTGCAAACAGTTACGGAGTGTAGCTATGTTACCCAACAATAGTTTGCATCGTCACATGGCTTCGTCACGGAAAATTAATCTAAATCCAGAATGCAATCCCAAGAGTATTAGGATAATTTAGTTTAAAATACTTTTTTTGCCTAAGCATTATCTTATTACATAGCCATGAACTACGTTGAGTGATAAAATTCTCGAGTTTATGCCTCCTTTCCAAGGATTAGAGGGCGAGGCAAAGGTAGTCAATAAGACGAAAGAATTAATTGCTTCATAACCCTATTACGAAATAAGCGGCAGTGCGTCTTACATGGTCGGCAACCGTCAGGGATTGACTGTAACTTATTGAAAACGCTTATTTTTACTCTGATGTAAGATATAAGGGCAGATATGTTAAGTATGCGTCGACATGCCAACTTCATTAAACGTTTTAAGTCTGTAAGCTGTTTATTTACGGTAAGCATTCTTTTCCCGATGCCAATCTCTGCGGCGGTATCAGATTATGATGCTTTAGTTATTGAAGCACGGGGAGGTAATAGTGCACCGCTATTACGTTTCCTTGAGGATCAGGGAAAGAAAAGCGCACTAACGCCCAATCAGGTTGCCGACTGGCTGCAAGTTTCCAGTTGGGTCGATAACAACGATAAAACCACAATTGAAATCTGGCAGCAGTATCGTGGACAGATGAATATACCTGCCCGGGGAAAAGTCGCTGCTGCACGAGCGTATCGCAATCAGAAGAACTGGAATGATTCTTTAGCCGTCTGGGAAAGTGTTTTACAGGAAGAGCCTGATAACGTTGATGTTCGTACCGGCTGGATAATGACGTTGGCGGATGCTCGCTACAATCAGCAAGCCCTTACTGAAGCGAATAAATGGGCGCAGGCACATCCCGGGGCTGATTCTGATGCGCTACTTGCCTATGTCTACCATTCGCAGGGAAAAAACTGGGATGCATTGTTAGTCGCCAGCCAGGCGGATGACGTCGATCCGGGCAACAAAAATGCAAAATCCACATTGCTGTCTGCGCTGTCAGCAAACCGCGTTTCCGGGCCCGCCTTAAATATGGCAGAGGTGGTACCAACGGCAGACCCGGTGAAGCGTCGCCTTGAGCTTGATGCCGCAGCAGAAATGGTACGTTCCTCCTATACGTCCGCACGTAATGAAGAAGAACGGTTTATCGTGGCCGATAAAGCGCTGGCCCGTTATGACCAGTTGCTGGCTGCCTGGAAGGATGAACCGTCCGCGCAGAATGATGTCCGTCGGGCCAGAATTGACCGCATGGGCGCCTTGTTGGTGCGTAAGCGTACTGCCGAAGTTATTCAGGAATATGATTCGCTGTCCGCAAGTGGTGAAGTGCCAAACTATGCTAAACGCTGGGTGGCATCAGCATGGTTGAGCGAACGCCAGCCGGAAAAAACCGAAGCGATGCTAACGAGCATCTATTATCCGAACGGACCGATTCCGGTTACGCCGCTCGGTCCTGAGGATCAACAGGATCTGTTCTACGCGCATATCGATAATGAAAACTTTGATGCGGCGAAAAAGCAGGTCGATGCGTTAATCAAAGACAGCCCGTACCTGCGACGCATCTATGGTTCGCCAACGCCGCAGCCTAACGATAACTGGCTGCTCGGACAGTCGCTGCTGACGCAATATCATATCGCAGCCAATGAACTGCCGGAGGCAGAAAAACTCGCTGAGCATCTGGCACGCACAGGCTCAGGTAACCAAGGGCTGCGCATATCCTATGCTTCTGTTCTTGAAGCCCGTGGACTGCCGCATGCGGCGGAGAAAGAGCTGAAGCTGGCGGAAGTGATTGAACCCAGTAACCTGGAACTGGAGCGTCAGCAGGCTTATGTGGCGCTGGATCTCCAGGAGTGGAAGCAGGCCGATGAACTGACGGATGACGTTATTGCTCGCAGCCCGGATGATGAAGCGACGCTGCGCCTCGCGCGTATTCGTGATGTGCATAAAATGTCGGAAGTACGTATTAGCGGCACGCAGGGGATCTCGTCCGATAGTCCGGTCAGCGGTAAGAATGATTTCAACATCAACACGGCGATTTACAGCCCGCCAATTGACGACAACTGGCGACTGTTTACCGGATTCAACTTCGCTACCGGTGAATTTGAGGAAGGGAAGGGCATCAGCCGCGATCTGGCGGCGGGTGCAGAATGGACTTCCCGTGATTACTGGGCCGAAATGGAAGTGTCTGGCCGAAATTATGGTGATGGTCAGAAGATTGGTGGGCGTCTATCTGGCTGGCATGACTTCAATGACAACTGGCGCGTTGGCGGTTCGGCCGAGCGTCTTTCGCGCAACACACCACTGCGCGCGCTGCGTAGCGGCGTGTATGCCAACGGCGGCGATATGTTTGTCCGCTGGTATCAAAACGAACGACGTGAATATCAACTGTCGTTTGCCGCATCACATTTCTCGGACGGTAACGATCGCATCGAATACGGGCTGAGCGGAAAAGAGCGCATGTGGACTACACCGCGCTTCACGCTGGACTTTACGCCGGGCATTGGCGGGAGCACCAACACCAAAGAAAATGTGCCGTATTACAACCCGAAGAGTGATTTTTCGGTTGTCCCTGGCCTGAGCGCGGAGCAGGTTCTTTACCGCCACTATGACACAGTCTGGACGCAGCAAGGTCTGGCTGGCGTAGGTGGCTACTGGCAGCAAGGTGAAGACGCAGGCGCTATCGTCCAGGTGGGGTACGGACAACGGCTGAAATGGAACAACGTCGTAGATGGCGGGGTGATGCTGGTTTGGGATAAACGCCCCTACGACGGTAAACGTGAGCGGAATATCTCCCTCGCTTTCGATTTAAATGTCAGGTTTTAAGGATTGTTCATGCTGAAAAGATGCCTGTGGCTTAGCGCATTAATCGCTGGCTGGTTGATGATTACCGCGTGCAGTAGCGCGCACAATACAACGCCTCGCTATGTTCCTCCCGCAGAGAGAACGCCGTTGACGGCAGATCATCCATGGCCGAAAAACAGCTTCCTGGTGCTCGGCTACCATGATGTTGAGGATGGCGCAGCCGACCAGCGCTACCTCTCCGTACGCACCAGCGCGTTGAGCGACCAGATGGCCTGGCTGCGTGATAATGGCTATAACCCGATCAGCGTGCAGCAAATTCTGGACGCCCATGACGGTAAAATTGTGTTGCCGGAAAAAGCGGTCTTACTCACCTTTGACGACGGATACAGCAGTTTTTATACCCGCGTCTGGCCGCTGCTGAAAGCCTACAACTGGCCTGCGCTCTGGGCGCCAGTGGGCAGTTGGGTTGATTCTCCAGCCAATAAAAAAGTCGATTTTGGCGGCTTGATGACGGCGCGAGATAAATTTGCCACCTGGAAGATGGTCGAGGAAATGGGCAAATCGCCGTTGGTGGAAGTGGGCGCGCACACCTGGAACTCGCATTTCGGTGCTGAGGCGAACCCGCAGGGAAGTAAAGAACCTGCGGTGGCGAACCGCCTTTTCGATAAGAAAACCGGAACTTACGAAACCGACGAACAGTACAATCGTCGCATTAATACTGATATCTCGCTGATTACCAATAAGATTAAATCGGTAACCGGGAAATCGCCGCGCGCGTGGGTATGGCCTTACGGTGCGGCTAACGGCACGACGTTAAACCTGGCCAAAGAGCATGGCTATAAGATGGCCTTTACGCTAAACGAAGGGCTGGCGAACGCCGCGTTTCTGGATGATATCCCGCGCGTACTGATCTCTGATAATCCGTCCCTCAAGCGCTTTGCCAGCCAGGTCGCTCAGGTACGTGAACCGCAAACGATGCGCGTCATGCACGTCGATCTGGATTACGTATATGACAAAGATCCTGCCCAGCAGAAGCGAAACATCGACAAGCTGATCCAGCGCGTTTATGACATGCGCATTTCTCATGTCTTCCTGCAGGCGTACGCCGATCCTAAAGGCGACGGGAATATTCGGGAACTCTATTTCCCTAACCGTTGGCTGCCGATGCGTGCCGATCTGTTTAACTATATCTCCTGGCAGTTACAAACGCGGGCCGGGGTGACGGTGTATGCCTGGATGCCGGTACTGGCTTTCGACCTCGATGCGTCCATTCCACGCGTGACGGCATGGGATCCGAAAACAGGACGCACTGCGATCAACCGCGAGAATTATGTGCGTCTGTCTCCCTGGGACAGCGAAGCGCGTAAACGCATTACTGAAATCTATGAAGATCTGGCAAAGCACGCCAGTTTCAAAGGGATTTTGTTCCACGACGATGCTTTCCTGACGGACTTTGAAGATGCGTCACCGGAGGCGTTAGCCGCCTACCGCGCCGCAGGTCTTCCGGGAAGTATTGAGCAAATCCGTAGCAACCCTCAGACCTTCGAGCGCTGGACGCGCCTGAAAAGTAAGATGTTGATCGACTTTACTAAGCAGCTGACGCAATCGGTACGCAATATTCGCGGTCCACAGGTAAAAACCGCGCGTAATATTTACGCCTTACCAGTGCTGGAGCCTGAAAGTGAAGCATGGTTTGCACAAAACCTGAATGATTTCCTCAATACCTATGACTGGACGGCGCCAATGGCGATGCCATTCATGGAACAGATCCCGGCTAATGATGCCAACGCCTGGCTCGACAGATTAGTGAATGCCGTTGCACAAACGCCCGGCGCGCTGGACAAAACCGTGTTTGAGCTGCAGGCACGAGACTGGCGCAAATCCGGGGACGAAGCAGAAATCAGTGGAAAACAAATAGCTGAATGGATGCGCCAGCTGAAACTTAGTGGTGCAGGTAACTACGGCTATTATCCGGATGATTTCATCAGCGACAAACCTGAGATGTCAGAGATTCGCTCGACGTTCTCCTCATACTGGTACCCGCAAAAATGACCGATCGCATTATTGCTTTCCTGATACTTTGCCTGATGTTCAGCCTGCCGTTTGGCGTGGCTGTCATCTTTACAGGTGAAGTCATGTTGAACTTCGTCTTCTTCTGGCCTTTATTCATGTCTGCATTATGGATAAGCGGCGGGGTCTATTTCTGGTTTTATCGTGAGCGTCACTGGAAATGGGGAGACGATACACCGCCACCAACGCTGGAGGGAAATCCGCTGGTTTCCATTCTGATCCCCTGTTTTAACGAAGGGATTAACGCGCGTGAAACCATTGAGGCTGCACTGGCACAGCGATATAAGAATATCGAAGTGATTGCCATCAACGATGGTTCGACGGATGACACGCACGACGTACTGGAACAACTGGCAGTGGAATACCCCAGCCTGCGGGTGATTCATCTGGCTGAAAACCAGGGTAAAGCACTGGCGCTCAAGACCGGTGCGGCCGCAGCGCGCAGTGATTACCTGGTGTGCATTGATGGCGATGCGTTACTGGATCGCGATGCCGTGGCGTATCTGGTGGCGCCGCTGATCCAGTTCCCGCGCGTTGGTGCGGTGACGGGGAACCCGCGTATTCGAACCCGCTCTACGTTAATCGGTCGTGTGCAGGTCGGTGAATTCTCTTCCATTATCGGCTTGATTAAGCGCACTCAGCGAGTCTATGGGCAGATCTTTACCGTTTCCGGCGTCGTTGCGGCGTTTCGTCGTCGCGCACTGGCCGAGGTCGGCTACTGGAGCTCGGACATGATCACCGAAGATATCGATATCAGTTGGAAGCTGCAGTTGCGCCACTGGTCGGTATTCTTTGAGCCGCGCGCGCTGTGCTGGATCCTGATGCCTGAAACGTTAAAAGGGCTGTGGAAGCAGCGCCTGCGCTGGGCGCAAGGTGGGGCGGAGGTGTTTATCGTTAACATGCGTCGTCTGTGGTCGTGGGAGTTCCGCCGTATGTGGCCGCTGTTTTTCGAGTTCTGCTTTTCTACCGCCTGGTCGTTTGCCTATGCGATCAGTATCGTGCTGTTCCTGTTGGGACTGATGATTCCGATGCCGGACTCGTTGTATGTACAACATCTGTTCCCGCCAGCCTTTACCGGACTTATTCTCGGTGTGGTCTGCTTAATACAGTTTGCGGTGAGTCTGATGATTGAACGACGCTATGAAAAAGGCATTGGCGCCTCGTTGTTCTGGATTATCTGGTTCCCTGTGGTGTACTGGATGCTAAGCCTGTTCACTACGCTGGTGGCTTTCCCGAAAGTGATGCTTAAACGCAAACGCGGCAGGGCGCGCTGGGTGAGTCCTGACCGTGGAATTGGGAGGATCGAATCATGAGCCAGCCACTGATCTTTACGGAACGGCGTCTACTGCCGCGCATCATCGACGTGCTGTTGACGGTCATCGCCTGGGTTGGTTTTTTATACCTGATCTATAAAGGGCTGATCACGGCCCTGGCGCATTCACCGTATATGGGCGTGCGTCCCTTTTTCACCACGCTGGATACGGTCACGTTTTATATCCTTGTCGCGCTGGTCAACGGACTGGTGCTGATCGGCTGGGCGAAATACAACCAGTTTCGCTTTCGGGTGGAGCGTCGCAGCCGTAGACCAGGACTGGAACACCATGAGCTGGCAGAAAGTTTACGCATTACCCGTGAACTGGTTACGGAGTTGAACAAAGCGAGGGTGCTGACGGTCCATCATCATGAGAATGGCGAAATCAGTCATATCGATGTGGACAAGCACATCGCCGATAACCGCCTGCCGCCGCCGACGCCTGCAATGCTGGAATATTTGCCGCCGGAGCGGGAGCCATCGTTACAAAAAGGGACTGAGTGATATTTCTGCTACCCGCCACTTCCTTCAGACTCGCATCGGTCTATGATTAGACTCAGACAATAAAAAATGCGAGGCAATGTCGTGGAAAAGGAACTACTTGATGCAGGCTACCGGGCCTATACCGGCGAGAAGATTGACGTCTACTTCAATACGGCGATATGTCAGCATTCAGGAAACTGCGTGCGGGGAAGCGCGAAGCTTTTCAATCTGAAACGCAAACCCTGGATAATCCCCGATGAAGTGGATGTCGCGACGGTTATTAAGGTCATCGATACCTGCCCAAGCGGTGCGCTGAAATATCGCCAGAAATAAGTGAGGGAATCATGGAAATTCTTGCAGGCCACAACAAATTTTATGTCAACGATGCCGAAGGCAATCAGGTTGCCGAGATTGTCTTTGTGCCGACGGGCGAGCATCTGAGTATCATTGAACATACCGATGTTGACCCCAGTCTGAAAGGTCAGGGCGTCGGCAAACAACTAGTGGCGAAGGTAGTGGAGAAAATGCGCGCTGAAAACCGCAAAGTGATTCCGCTGTGCCCGTTTGCCAAACATGAATTTGATAAAACCCGCGAGTACGACGATATTCGCGCCTGAAGTCTGATTTTCGCCGGATAGACTTATCCGGCATATTAGTCCCGATGCAGCAAATCCTGATAAATGCCCGTCAGTACCCCTTGCGGGCCAAACTCTTTTTTAATCCACTGGGTTACTCGACCGGTTGCCGAATGCTGGGTCGCCAGCAGCATCCGTGAATCCTGACGTGGATTGTGGATCTGTCGCGTGACCAGCAGCGACTTTTCCATCGCTTCGCGCACCATATAGTCCGGTAAAAAACCGATGCCTTCGCCCAGAATTTGGCACTGACATTTGGTATTAAAATCGGGAACCAGAATCGACTCCTGACCGTGTAACAGCCACCCGACCTTTTTGTTAATGGTGTGGGCGGTGTCTTCCACCATAATGTTCGGATACAAACGCAGCTGGCTCTCAGAAATCGGTTCAGGCATGAAAGCCAAGGGATGATCCGGGGCAATGGCGAACGACCAGCGAATAGCGCCGATCTCGGTATAATCAATCCCGCCGCCGTCCAGTAACGTATCGGGCGCGCCAATGGCGATATTGGCAAGGTTGTTGATGATCGAATCCCAGACGCCGTTATACACCTCGGTGGTGACGGTTATCTGGCAGGTAGGGAACTGTTTCTTGAGTACCTGCAGCAGTCGTGCCGTATGCTGTGGGGTGTACAACAACTGGTTAATACAGATGCGCACCCGGGCTTCAATGCCCTGAGCGATGGTATCAATGCTACGCTTAATCGCGTGGAAATCGTTGAGCAGGTCGGTGGCCTTGCGAAACAGATAGCGACCAGACTCAGTCAACTCAATGCTACGGGTGCTACGCGTAAACAGCACCACATCAAGCCCCATCTCCATGCGTTTAATGGTATAGCTAATTGCTGATGTGGTTAAGCCTAGCTCCTCCGCAGCTTTGCTGAAGCTGCTGTAGCGGGCAGCCATAGTAAATGCCAGCAGATTTTCCTCGGTAAAAATGGAATTCATCTTTTCTCCCTTCAGGCAACCAACACGCCCCGCCACATAATGATTGTTGAATGTATTTGTAATCCTTATACAGAGCAATCAGTTTTGAACAGAATTTAACACTAGTTTTACATTTAATTTGAAGGTAATCACACTTCTGCATATTAATTGCAGGCCGCTATCCGTGCAGCATACCGCCCGATTTGCCGGACTATTAATTAGTGGCAAAAAACGCCCCAGCCATAAGGGAAAGATTGCACTACAGCACGGTTTCCTCTCATTGTTAAATTTTATTCAATAATTGCCACGCTTACGATGAATGAAATTTAAGCGGATGTTATTCTCTACACTCTGTTGCTATTCTCAGCTTATCGGATATTTAAAAAGTCTAAAAAACTGCAGGAGAGCAATTATGTCAGAGAAAGAACTCATTACTGAATTTCTGCTGGCGGCAGAGCAAGGTAATGCCGATGGATTAAAATCCTGTCTGGCAAAAAATGTGGATATTAATGCCACGAACCGCCAGGGACGTACCGCTATTATTATTGCCAGCCTGAATAAGCATTATGACTGTGTTTCTTTATTGATTGCCGCCGGTGCCGATATTAATAAACAGGACCAAACCTGTTTTAATCCTTTCTTGATTAGCTGCCTGACTGACGATTTAACGCTGCTGCGTACCGTATTGCCTGCTAACCCCGACCTTAACTGCCTGAGTCGTTTTGGCGGCGTAGGCATTACGCCTGCCAGTGAAAAAGGTCATGTGGAGATTGTGCGCGAACTACTGCTGCGTACTGATATCAATGTCAACCATACCAACTTTGTTGGCTGGACGCCGCTTCTGGAAGCCATTGTGCTTAATGACGGCGGCGCGAAACAGCAGGAGATCGTCAAGCTGCTGCTCGATCATGGCGCGAATCCGCATATGACGGATAAATATGGTAAAACCCCGCTGGAACTGGCGCGGGAGAAAGGTTATCACGAAATTGCCGAGCTGCTGATTGCTGCCGGAGCCTGACAGAGGAGCGCCGCTATCGCTACGCCATCACGGCGATGCGTACAGGCGCTAACCGCAGATAGCGCGTTTCTCGCTTTCCGGGGGACGGGGCAAGTTGAACAGGTTTTTTCCCGCGCGGTGAACCTGTTGATACCTGGCCAGCAGCGACTGTTGACGTTGCTGAGTGAAGGTTGTGATAACGCGCCTAATAGCTGTCGGCTGGCGCTGACGCATTGCGCGGACCTGTTTCTCCCCGGTGAGCAGGTCAGATTTACCGAGTCGGGGATAGCCGTTGGCAAAGATAAATGGATAGAGACCTCTGGTTGCCTGCCGTGGCGCATACCACAGTGGACGCCAGATGCAGTAACCCTTGCCGCAGTCCGCTGGCAGCGCTGGGAAGAGGTAATCCGCCAACAGTTAAGCAGCGACGACACATTATTTTTGTATCAGGGGGACAACCCGTTTTATCAGGAAATCACCCGTCAATTACTCAACCGCCGACAAACACTAATAGCGGCGCTATATACGGGAGTAAATATTTCTACAGCGGCCAGCCATTTAATTGGTCTGGGAATTGGCCTGACGCCATCATCCGACGATTATTTAGTGGGCTTAAGCGCCATTTTATTAATCCCTGGTCATCCGCTGGAGAAATATCGTGGGGATTTTTTAGCGGCATTACAACGCGCCGGAAATAATACGACGCTACTTAGCAAAATAACGCTCGAAGAAGCTTTGCATCAACGTTATCGGGAAAGCGTCGTGCGGCTGCTGCAGCATATTATTACTGAGCAACAACCCGTTTCTACGCAATATATTACTGACATTAAAAATATCGGCTCAAGTTCTGGCTGCGACATGCTGTATGGCATGGCGGACGCCTGCGCCCTGAGCCACAGGTCCGGAGGGAATTATGTCGATCAGGATAGTTGTTAAAAAGAACACGTATTTTGATTCCGTTTCACTGATGTCTATCTCCACACGTGCAAATAAGCTCGATGGCGTTGAGCAGGCATTCGTGGCGATGGCCACGGAAATGAACAAGGGTGTGCTGAAGAATCTCGGCCTGCTGACGCCTGAACTGGAAGAGGCAAAAAGTGGCGATCTGATGATTGTCATTAAAGGTGCCAGCGAGGCGGCGAACGACCAGACGCTGGTGGCAATTGAAGATCTGTTTACGCATAAAGAGCAGGGCGGCCAGCATGAAGCGCGCTATGCCACGGTTGCTAGTGCCAAGAAGCATGTGCCTGACAGTAACCTGGCGGTGATCTCGGTCAATGGTTTGTTTGCGGCGCGTGAAGCGCGTCAGGCGCTGCAAAATAACCTCAACGTGATGCTGTTCTCGGACAACGTTTCTCTTGAGGATGAACTGGCGCTAAAACAACTGGCGCACGAAAAAGGGCTGTTGATGATGGGGCCAGACTGCGGAACCGCCATTATTAACGGCGCGGCGCTGTGCTTTGGCAACGCGGTACGTCGCGGCAACATTGGGATTGTTGGTGCGTCCGGTACCGGTAGCCAGGAACTGAGCGTACGTATTCACGAGTTTGGCGGCGGGATTTCCCAACTGATTGGCACCGGTGGTCGCGATCTAAGTGAGAAGATTGGCGGCCTGATGATGCTTGATGCGATTGGCATGCTGGAAGCCGATCCGCAAACCGAAATCATTGCGCTTATCTCTAAACCACCTGCCCCAGCGGTGGCGCGCAAGGTGCTGGAACGTGCGCGCGCCTGCCAAAAGCCAGTCGTGGTGTGCTTCCTCGGACGCGAAGCCGCGCCTGCGGATGAAAAAGGTCTGCAGTTTGCACGCGGTACCAAAGAGGCGGCGCTGAAAGCGGTGCTGCTGACCGGCGTGAAAAAAGAGAGCCTGGACCTGCATCCGCTCAACTGGCCGCTGATTGAAGAGGTCCGCGCCCGCCTGACCCCGCAGCAAAAGTATATCCGTGGCTTATTCTGCGGCGGCACGTTGTGTGATGAGGCGATGTTTGCTGCCATGGAAAAACACGCGCAGGTTTACAGCAACATTCATCCGGATCCGGCGTTCCGTCTGAAAGATCTCAACCGCAGCGTGGCGCATACCTTCCTTGATTTCGGTGATGACGATTTTACCAACGGTAAACCACACCCGATGATCGATCCCACCAACCGTATTAATCGTCTGTTGCAGGAGGCGCGCGATCCTGAAGTGGGCGTGATCGTGATGGACTTCGTGCTTGGATTTGGATCGCATGAAGATCCGGTCGGGGTGATGCTGGACGCGATCGTTGAAGCCAAAGCGATCGCCGCCGCAGAGGGGCGTCCGCTGGAAATCCTCGGCTATGTGCTGGGAACCGATCTCGATACGCCGTCGCTGGAAAAACAGTGCCAGATGCTGACCGACGCCGGGGTTATCTGGGCGAGCAGTAGTACCAACACCGGGTTGCTGGCGCGTGAATTTATTTGTAAAGGGGAGGAAGCCTGATGAGCCAGACACTGTTTAACCAGCCGCTGAACGTGATTAATGTCGGCATCGCGATGTTCAGCGATGACCTGAAAAAACAGAATGTGCCCGTGACTCAACTCGACTGGACGCCGCCGGGTCAGGGCAATATGCAGGTCGTGGCCGCGCTGGATGACATTGCTGATTCGCCGCTGGCGGACAAAATCGCGGCCGCTAACCAGCAGTCGTTGGAGCGCATCATCCAGTCGCATCCGGTGCTGATTGGTTATGACCAGGCCATCAACGTGGTGCCGGGCATGACCCGCAACACCATTTTGCACGCCGGCCCGCCGATCCGCTGGGAAAAAATGTGCGGCGCGATGAAGGGCGCGGTAACCGGGGCGCTGGTGTTTGAAGGGCTGGCGAAAGATCTGGATGAAGCCGCCGAACTGGCCGCCTCGGGAGAAATCATCTTCTCTCCGTGCCACGAGCATGACTGTGTTGGCTCGATGGCGGGGGTGACGTCGGCGTCGATGTTTATGCACATCGTGGAGAACAAAACCTACGGCAACCGCGCATATACCAATATGAGCGAGCAGATGGCGAAGATCCTGCGCATGGGGGCGAACGATCAGAGCGTTATCGATCGACTGAACTGGATGCGCGATGTGATGGGACCGATGCTGCGTGATGCTATGAAGCTGGCGGGTGAAATCGATTTGCGTCTGATGCTGGCGCAGGCGTTGCACATGGGCGATGAGTGCCATAACCGTAACAACGCCGGGACAGCGCTACTGATTCAGGCGCTAACGCCGTGGATTATCCAGACCGGTTATCCGGTTGAGCAGCAGCGCGAGGTATTCGAGTTCGTCCTCAGCAGCGATTACTTCTCCGGGCCGACCTGGATGGCGATGTGTAAAGCCGCGATGGATGCCGCACACGGCATTGAATACAGCACCGTGGTCACGACGATGGCGCGTAACGGCGTCGAGTTCGGTCTGCGCGTCAGCGGGTTGCCGGGGCAATGGTTTACCGGTCCTGCGCAGCAGGTGATTGGTCCAATGTTCGCGGGCTATAAGCCGGAAGATTCCGGGCGTGATATCGGCGATAGCGCGATTACCGAAACCTATGGCATTGGCGGTTTTGCCATGGCGACGGCGCCTGCCATTGTGGCGCTGGTCGGCGGTACGGTCGAGGAGGCGGTCGATTTCTCTCGCCAGATGCGCGAAATCACCCTCGGTGAAAACCCCAACGTTACCATTCCGCTGCTCGGTTTTATGGGTGTACCGACCGCTATCGACATTACGCGCGTGGGCAGCACCGGCATTTTGCCAGTGATCAACACCGCCATTGCGCACAAAGATGCGGGGATCGGCATGATCGGCGCCGGAATCGTTCACCCGCCGTTCGCCTGTTTTGAAAAGGCGATCCTCAACTGGCGTGACCGCTACTGCTAATAACAACAACCGGGGCTAACGGCGTTAGCCCCACAGTAGCAAAGCGTTAAACGTTGCTTACCTGCAGGGCTGGGCGATCTCCGCGATCGCAAACGATGCTTAACCTGTTAAGGATATTCCATGAACAGCATAAAACTAGAATGGAAACGTGGTGACTGGGCGGCTTACTTCGGGCTGATGACCAACAACCTGACGAACCTGCTGACAATGATGGGGCTGCTCATTTTTGTCGTCGGGATCCCTACCGAAATTGTCTATGGTCGCATTGCGCCTGCCTTTGGTCTGGCGGTGCTGGTGGCCAGCGTCTGCTACGCCTGGTTTGGCCTGCAAATGGCAAAACACACCGGACGTAATGACGTAACGGCGCTGCCGTCCGGTCCCAGCGCACCGTCGATCTTTACCGTGACCTTCCTGGTGCTGATGCCGGTTTATCAGCAAACCAAAGATGCCAACTTCGCCATCCAGATAGCGCTGGTATGGTGCTTTGTGGAAGCATTAATCCTGGTGGGCGGCTCCTTCCTTGGCGAGACCATCCGCAAGATGATCCCACGAACGGTACTGCTCTCTTGTTTATCCGGCCTGGGCCTGCTGCTGTTGGCGATGAACCCAATGCTGCAGGCATTTGAAGCGCCAACCGTTTCTTTCATCGTCCTGCTGCTGATCTTTATTAACTGGTTCGGTAAGAAGCCAATTTTTGCCCGCATTCCTACTGGTTTGCTGTTACTGATTGCCGGTACGGCCCTGGCGTGGATCTCGGGTTTGCAAAGCCCGGAAGCGATTAAAGCGTCGATGTCTTCTTTTGGCTTTAACCCACCGGAAATTCATGTCGACAGCTTCCTGCAAGGTTTGCCGCACGCGCTGCCGTATCTGGCTTCTGCGGTTCCTCTGGGTCTGGCGAACTACATTTTCGACCTCGAGAACATTGAAAGTGCGCATGCCGCGGGCGATGAGTACAACACCCGTAAGGTCATGATGGCGAACGGTTTTGCTTCCATGCTCGGCTGCATGCTGGGCAACCCGTTCCCGGTGACTGTGTATGTCGGCCATGCGGGCTGGAAAGCGATGGGCGCCAGCATCGGCTATACCCTCGCTTCGGGGATCACTATGTTCCTGGTGCCGCTGTTTGGTCTGGGGGCGTTTATGCTCGCCATTATTCCGATGACTGCGATAGTGCCAATTTTGGTGTTTATCGGCGTGGTGACCGCCAACCAGGTGGTGCGAGAAACGCCCAAAGTCGAGGTTCCCGTTATCTTCATCTGCCTGTTCCCGTGGATCGCTAACTGGGCGCTAACCATCGTTAATAGCGTGATGGGCGCGGCCGGTACGTCAGCCGGTAAGCTCGGTAGCGACCTGCTGCACAGCAAAGGCGTCTATTACGACGGGCTGGTGCATCTGGGAAGCGGCGCGCCGCTGGCCAGCATGTTGTGGGGCTGTGTCGCCATCTTCGCCATTATGAATAAGCCGTTGCGTGGGGCGATTGCCGCTGCCTTTGGCGCCCTGCTGTCGCTGTTTGGTGTGATCCACTCCCCGGCGGTCGGCTTTGCAGAGGGCAGTTCGATGATGTTTGTACTGGCCTACCTGATGATGAGCGGCATGTTTGTCCTCAAGCACGTGCTCGACAGTCGTGAAGCGGTGACTGCGCCTGAGCAACAACCGACGAAATCCACCTGAATCGTCTGCAAGCGGAAGATAACACTATGAAAGAACTTGTGGTCGTTGCCATTGGCGGCAACAGCATTATCAAAGATAACGCCAGCCAGTCGATTGAGCACCAGGCTGAAGCGGTGAAAGCAGTTGCGGACACGGTGCTGGAAATGTTGGCCTCGGACTACAACATTGTGCTGACGCACGGTAACGGACCGCAGGTGGGACTGGATCTGCGGCGGGCGGAAATCGCACACGAGCGTGAAGGGTTGCCACTCACCCCGCTGGCAAACTGCGTTGCCGATACGCAGGGCGGTATTGGTTATCTGATCCAACAGGCGCTGAATAACCGTCTGGCGCGGCGCGGTGAGCAGAAGGCAGTTACGGTGGTCACGCAGGTGGAGGTCGACAAAAACGATCCGGGCTTCGCGAATCCAACCAAACCTATCGGCGCGTTCTTTAGTGCAGCCCAGCGCGATGAACTGCTGCGGGTCAATCCGGGCTGGCGTTTTGTGGAGGATTCCGGGCGCGGCTACCGTCGGGTGGTCGCTTCGCCAGAGCCGAAGCGCATCGTCGAAGCGGAGGCGATTAAGGCGCTAACCCGGCAAGGCTTTGTGGTGATTGGCGCGGGCGGCGGCGGGATCCCGGTGGTGCGTGGTGAGCAAGGTGATTACCAGAGCGTGGACGCAGTGATTGATAAAGATCTTTCCACAGCGCTGCTGGCCCAGGAGATTAACGCCGACATTCTGGTGATCACCACCGGCGTCGAGCAGGTGTGTATTCACTTCGGTAAACCCAACCAGCAGGCGCTGGATACGGTGGATGTCGCCACGATGACCCGCTACATGCAGGAGGGGCATTTCCCACCGGGCAGCATGCTACCCAAAATCGTTGCCAGCCTGACATTCCTGGCACGCGGCGGTAAGCGAGTGATCATCACCACGCCGGAATGTCTGCCCGCCGCAATCCGCGGCGAAACGGGTACCCACATTGTCCATTCCTGAGAGGAGATGCGAATGAAAGAAAGTAACAGCCGCCGCGAATTTTTAAGCCAGAGCGGAAAAATGGTGACCGCTGCCGCGCTGTTTGGCGCAGTGGCTCCGGTCGCGTATGCTGCTAATCCTGTCGGGAACACCTGCGGGTCGAAGAGCACGATGACGATTAACGATAAACACTATTACCTGGACAACGTTCTGCTGGAAGCAGGGTTTGATTACGAAAACGCGGTGGTGGTACATACCCGTACCGCATTGCAAACCGTTGAAATCCAGGACGGGAAAATTGTTGCGCTGCGTGAGAATAAGCTGCATCCGGATGCGACGCTGCCGCACTACGATGCGGGTGGCAAGCTGATGCTGCCCGCCATGCGCGATATGCACATCCACCTGGATAAAACCTTTTATGGCGGTCCGTGGCGCTCACTGAACCGTCCGGCTGGCACCACTATTCAGGATATGATCCGCCTGGAACAAAAGCTGCTGCCTGAACTCCAGCCTTACACCCAGGAGCGCGCAGAAAAGCTCATCGATCTGCTGCAATCCAAAGGTACCTCGATCGCCCGCAGCCATTGCAACATCGAACCGGTTTCCGGGTTGAAAAACCTGGAAAACTTGCAGACGGTGTTGGCGCGTCGCCAGCCGGGTTTTGCCTGTGAAATTGTGGCATTTCCACAGCATGGCTTGCTGTTATCAAAATCAGAACCGCTGATGCGCGAAGCGATGCAGGCGGGGGCGCATTACGTTGGCGGTCTGGACCCAACCAGCGTGGACGGAGCGATGGAAAAATCCCTCGACACCATGTTCCAGATCGCGCTGGATTACGATAAAGGCGTGGATATTCACCTGCATGAAACCAGCCCGGCGGGCGTAGCGGCGGTGAATTACATGGTGGAAACGGTAGAGAAAACGCCGCAGTTGAAGGGCAAACTGACCATCAGCCACGCTTTCGCGCTGGCAACGCTGAACGAGCAGCAGGTTGACGCGCTGGCGACCCGTATGGCGGCGCAGCAGATTACCATTGCCTCGACGGTGCCGATTGGCACATTGCATATGCCGCTCAAACAGCTGCGTGACAAAGGCGTGGAGGTGATTACCGGGACCGACAGCGTGATTGACCACTGGTCGCCGTACGGGCTGGGAGACATGCTGGAGAAGGCGAATTTGTACGCGCAGCTCTATATTCGCCCCAACGAGCTTAACCTGTCGCGCGCGCTGTTTCTTGCCACCGGCGATGTGCTGCCGCTAAACGATAAAGGTGAACGCGTGTGGCCGAAAGCGCAGGATGAAGCCAGCTTTGTGCTGGTGGATGCCTCCTGTTCGGCAGAAGCGGTTGCCCGCATCTCCCCCCGCACCGCGACCTTCCATAAAGGGCGACTGGTATGGGGGAATGTCGCCAGCTAGCCTGGATTTACGCGCAGCGGCAATCGCTGCTGCGCGTTCTGTTCGTTAACCGACGATCCCCATATAGCCATGAATCCCCATATATAAGCCAACCATGGCGATGAGCGCGCTGGAAAAATAGGGCGCTTTGCGTGCCAGCGTGTTAAATCCACTCCAGCGTTTGGCCGCCTGCTGTACGCTGATTGCTGCGCCCACACCCACCGTCACCAGCGTCAATGCCAGTCCGAGGCTGAAGCACAGCACCATAGTCGCGCCCAGCGTGAAGGCTTTGAGCTGGATGCAAATCAGCAGCACCGTAATGGCGGCAGGGCAGGGGATTAACCCGCCGGTCAAACCAAATAGTAATATTTGGCCGTTAGTGACCTCTTTACCGGCAAAGCGGCGCTGAATGTCGGTGGCATGCGCCCGTTCGTGGGCATCCTGATACTCTTTTGAACCCTCGCTCAGCCCTGCCAGCGCGGCATGGTCATGATCGTGGTGATGGTGGTGGTGCTCGCCGTCGTGATCGTGATGATGATCGTGGTGGTGATGATCATGATGTTCGTGGCCATCATCGTGATGCGTCTGGGCCAGCCAGCTCTGCTCTCCCTGCCGGGTTCGCCAGAACATCCAGAATGCGGTGCCGAGAATGATAATCGCCGAGACAAACTGCAGCCATGGCTCAACGGCCTGGGCGGTAAACGCTTTGCTGATATACATCCCGCCGAGCGCGATCAACCACACCACTGCGGTATGCGACAGCGTTGCCGCCAACCCCAGCATCACTGCCTGTTTGATGGTGCCTTTAATGGCAATAATAAAAGCCGCCATCATCGTTTTCGAATGCCCCGGTTCCAGACCATGTAACACACCCAATAAAATCGCGCTGGGAATGAAAAACCAGGCGTTGCCTTGCTGAAGAAGCGTAGAAAACTCACCCATGAGAATGATTCTTAGTTGTTTAATTTCGCCCGATTCTACTCCCCCCCAGTATTAAATACTACCCCCCAGTAGAATGTCGATGGTATTGTCGCTACAGCCAGACGTTAAATAGGTAAAGTTATGTCACATACGATCCGCGACAAACAAAAGCTGAAAGCCCGAACCAGCAAGATTCAGGGGCAGGTAGCGGCGTTGAAAACCATGCTGGATGAACCGCATGAATGCGCGGCGGTATTGCAGCAAATAGCGGCGATCCGCGGGGCGGTAAACGGATTAATGCGTGAGGTGATTAAAGGTCATCTGACCGAGCACATTGTGCATCAGGGCGATGAAATAAAGCGCGAAGAAGATTTGGATGTGGTGCTGAAAGTACTGGATTCGTACATCAAATAAGTCAGTTTAACGGCTCATCCACATACAGGAATGAGCCGTTAAATACACGTTCTAGCCAAAAAACATCACAGATACACACAGCAACCCGACAATCAAAGTGATCAGATTACCCACTGAACGGTACGGCTTCAGCGCCGGGATCAGATAGGTAGATAATGTCGGCATGATAAACAAAATCATAGCGATGAGTGGCCCGCTAATGGCGTAAATCATTGAAATCGCATTAGGGTTAATGCAGCAGATGATGAACGTAATGGCCGAAACCAACATAATGGACAGGGCGCGGTTAAAGGCCCGGCTTTTCTTCACGCCCACCTGATGCAGCGACGTTTTTACCACTTCCGTTGCCCCTTCAATCACCCCAAAGTAGGTGCCAAGGAACGATTTTGACATCGCCACGACGGCGACGATAATCCCGGAAATTGACAGCCATGCCGGCGCGTTGGGCATCATCGATAGCGCTGACAGAATGGTCACGCCTTCATTTTTCGCGTCTTCAATATAGTGTGTCGGAATCGAAAGCAAACAGCTGAAGACGAAAAACAGTACGCTCAGGCAGATGATGATGTAGGCGACCTTCATGATTTTTTTGCATTTACCCATGGCCTGCTCGCCGTATTTCTCACGTCGGTCAATGGCGAACGTAGAGATAATTGGCGTATGGCTAAAAGCGAAAACCATCACGGGAATAGAGATCCAAACCTGATGAAGCGTGTGCTGATCGAAAGACATCTGGCCGGTGAGTAGCGTTGGCTGCCAGCTTCCGGTCAGGTAAAGCGAAAGGAACAAAAAGTAAGCAATCAGTGGGAATACCAGAAAGCCCATAACCCGAATGGTGGCTTGTCGGCCCATCAGAAAAATCAGGTTCAGCACCAGCACCACACCGAGACTGACCAGCATACGAACACGCAAATCGATAGTGATATGTTTTGCCAACTGTTCAGTGAGTGAATTGGTTATCGCCACAGCGTAGATCAGCACCACCACAAAGAAGGCAATAAAATAGAGGGTGGTGATCAGGTTGCCAATCTTCTTGCCGTAGTAGTGCGTAACCGCGCCGGTAATTCCTTCACCTGCCGAGGTTTTTGAGGACAGGATAAACTGGCACAGCGCCTTGTGCGGCCAGTAGGTTAAAGGCCAGGCGACGAGTGCGGTGATAAACAATACCACCGCGCCTGCAGAACCCAGCTGTATGGGGAGGAAGAGGGTTCCTGCGCCGACGGCAGTCCCATATAGTGCGAAGCTCCAGAGAGTCTCTTCTTTTGACCAAATTTTCGACATTATTTGAACGTATCAACTATAAAATAAACAAAAAGAAGCGCAATTTACCACAAATGAGAGGGGCTGGGGGAAGTGTGAACAAGTGGGCTGGTGAATAGATGAATAGTCGGAATCAAGATAATTCCGACTATTTATTGAATTATCAGGCAGTAACACGCTGCTGGCGACGCTTCATAACACGCTCGCGTAACGTGTCATAAGCCCAGTTATAGAACATGGTGTACGGCAGGAAGAACAGGAAGAAACCTATTTCCAGCGTGAATGCCTGAATCAGGCTGACGTTCAGCACATAGGCCACGATGCTCACCCCGATCACAATAAACCCGCTCTCGAAGCCTAAGGCGTGAAAGGCTCGAATTTTCGCCGTACGTTTTACCCGATGCGACGGCCATAAGCGGTCAAACAGAGCGTTATAAATGATATTCCAGATCATTGCCGTGGTAGCCAGAATAATTGTCAGCCCGCCCATTTCCAGCACCGAGCGCTGCATCAGCCACGCGGTGGTTGGCGCAAGGATCGCGGTGGCAATGCCTTCAAAGCAGACGGCATGAAAAATACGCTCCACTAGCGAGCGACGTTGGACTGTATCGTGTTGCATAACCTAAAACCTTCTTTAATGCCCGGATAACGGAATGGTGGCAATTTTATCGTTTTATGTGATATCTAAAAGATAGTATCCATCGATAAAGTAGATAGTTCATGCGTTACTCTCCTGAAGCATTAACGGCATTTGTAGAGACCGTTTCCTGCGGCTCATTTTCTGCCGCGGCCCGGCGACTGCGTAAAAGCCAGTCCACCATCAGTACGGCCATTGCGCATCTGGAAGCCGATCTTGGTTTTGCGCTGTTTGACCGATCGTCCCGTCAGCCAACGCTGACTGAAGAAGGTAAGCGGGTGCTGGGCTATGTGCAGGCAATTTTGACGGCCAGCGAACGTCTCGATGAGGCGGCTATCTCGCTGTCGGGTGAAACGGAAGCGCGCCTGACCTTCGTACTTTCGGACACGCTGCACCCGGATGTGCTGGAAGAATTAATGGTGCAGTTTGACCGCAAGTTTCCGCATACCGAGTTTGAATGTCTGATTGGTGAAGATGAAGACGTGATCGATCTGCTGCAAAAAGGGCGCGCGCAGGTCGGGTTGATTGAGGCAAGAGAGGATTACCCGACCGACATGGGCGTTACGCGTCTGCCGATGCAATCCTGGATGGGGTTGTACGTTGCGGACTCGCATCCGCTGGCGTGTCAGGAAAAACTACAATGGGAACAGCTACATACCTGGCGCGAGTTGCGTCTGAATACCTACCTGGAAAGCAGTACCAACGTGGCGCGTGGCCCCGTCTGGTCGGCGCCTAACTATTTGCTGTTGTTGAGTATGGCGGTTCAGGGATTCGGCTGGTGCGCGCTCCCTTGTGCACTGGTGGAAGAGTTTGCAGCGGAAAAACCGCTGGTTCAACTACAGGTGCCCGGCTGGCCAAAGGCTATCTCTATTGATCTGTTGTGGAATAAGAAATCACCGCCAGGCGTGGCGGGAAGTTGGCTGCGCGATCATTTACAGCAGAGTGGCGTTCAGATGACCAATAAATGATACGAAATTCATTTGTGATAAAAATCACCATTTTTAAACAACTTTGATAACTACTTTTAACAATCATCTACTATTGCGGTGTTATTTTGCGCTGAGGTAGTGATGAAAGAGGTTGTGATAGTCGGGGCGTTAAGGACACCGATCGGCTGCTTCCAGGGAACGCTGGCTCGCCACTCTGCCGTTGAGTTAGGCAGCATGGTGGTCAAGGCGTTGCTGGAACGCACGGGCGTGGATGTTCACGCCGTGGATGAAGTGATCCTCGGGCAGGTGCTTACCGCAGGTGCCGGGCAGAACCCGGCCCGTCAGTCCGCCATCAATGGTGGGCTACCTAATACCGTTTCCGCCATCACCATTAACGATGTTTGTGGTTCGGGGCTGAAAGCGCTGCATCTGGCGACCCAGGCTATTCAATGCGGCGAAGCCGACATTGTGATTGCCGGTGGACAGGAGAATATGAGCCGTGCGCCGCATGTCCTTACCGATAGCCGCACTGGCGCACAACTGGGGAACAGTCAACTGGTCGACAGCCTGGTGCATGATGGTCTGTGGGATGCTTTCAACGATTATCATATGGGCGTCACTGCAGAAAACCTCGCGCGGGAATACGGCATTAGCCGTGAATTACAGGATGCCTACGCGCTGCACTCGCAGCACAAGGCTCGGATGGCTATCGACGCCGGACGCTTTAAAGATGAAATCGTGCCGGTGGTGACCCAGCGTAATGGTCAATCATTCGTAGTGGATACCGATGAGCAACCGCGTACCGATGCCAGTGCGGAAGGGTTGGCGCGTCTGGATCCTACCTTTGACCGGCTCGGTTCGGTCACCGCGGGGAACGCCTCATCCATTAACGATGGCGCCGCCGCGGTGATGATGATGAGCGAGGCCAAAGCGCAGGAGCTGAATTTGCCGGTGCTGGCCCGCATTCGCGCGTTCGCCAGCGTCGGGGTCGATCCCGCACTGATGGGGATTGCGCCGGTGTATGCGACGCGCCGCTGCCTTGAGCGTGTGGGCTGGCAACTGGCTGATGTTGATCTGATCGAAGCCAACGAAGCCTTCGCCGCGCAGGCCTTGTCCGTTGGGAAAATGCTGGAGTGGGATGAACGGCGGGTAAATGTGAACGGCGGCGCTATCGCGCTTGGCCATCCGATTGGCGCATCGGGTTGTCGTATACTGGTTTCGTTGGTGCATGAAATGGTGAAGCGTCGGGCGCACAAAGGGCTGGCAACGCTGTGTATCGGCGGCGGTCAGGGGGTGGCGCTCGCTATCGAACGAGACTAACGATCTTAGATTTCCCTTCTTAGACGCCTTTTTTGTGTGTTACCCCGGCATCCATAAAAAAGCCCTCCAACAGGAGGGCAAGGCCAGTTACAGAAACATACACTCTAAACGCCGTTAATATATCAAAACATTGTTTCATTTCATGTGATTGACTGCGCACTTTGTCAGCAAAGGTGTGCGAACATCGTATATTGCCAGCTGTGTTTTCAATGTCTTATCCCTGCCACTAATGATTATCTCTTTTTCACTTTAATCTATCTAATTGTTTTAAATAATTTTATTTTAAATATTCCCACGATTTATATGCCCGAGCGTGATCGCAACTACACTTTTGACAATAAGATGCGGAAAAAGTGAAACAACGTTTCAGTTGTAATTGAAAACCCTATCCGGGAGGGATATCATGAGCGCATTAGATAAAACGGAACAGCGTTTTGCTATTCGTTAAAGCATTCACGGTCAATTTATCACTGGAGGTAAATGTGGACGTAAGACAAAGCATCCATAGTGCGCATGCCAAAACCCTCGACACTCAGGGGCTGCGTAATGAGTTTTTGGTCGAAGAAGTATTTGTCGCAGATGAATACACCATGGTTTACAGCCACATCGACCGTATTATTGTTGGCGGCATTATGCCGGTGGCCAAAACTGTCTCTGTAGGTGGCGAAGTCGGTAAACAACTGGGCGTAACCTATTTTCTTGAACGCCGTGAGTTGGGTGTGATTAACATCGGTGGTCCGGGCACGATTACCGTTGACGGTCAGTGCTATGAAATTGGTCATCGTGATGCCCTGTACGTCGGCAAAGGGGCAAAAGAAGTTGTGTTTGCCAGCGTTGATACGGCGAAACCAGCGAAGTTTTACTACAACTGCGCGCCGGCCCACACGACTTATCCAACCAAAAAAGTCACGCCTGCTGACGTTGCGCCAGTGACGCTGGGCGATAACCTCACCAGTAATCGTCGCACCATCAACAAATATTTTGTACCGGATGTGCTGGAAACCTGCCAACTGAGCATGGGCCTGACTGAGCTGGCGCCGGGCAACCTGTGGAACACCATGCCGTGCCATACCCATGAACGTCGTATGGAAGTCTACTTCTACTTCAACATGGAAGAAGATACCTGCGTCTTCCACATGATGGGACAGCCTCAGGAAACGCGTCATATTGTGATGCACAACGAGCAGGCGGTGATTTCCCCGAGCTGGTCTATTCACTCAGGCGTTGGCACAAAAGCTTATACGTTCATTTGGGGCATGGTTGGTGAAAACCAGGTCTTTGATGATATGGACCATGTCGCCGTCAAAGATCTGCGCTAGTTGCGGGCGACAGCCGTGCCTGCCTGCGGCGGGCATTATAAAAAATTAAGGATTTACAATGATTTTGAATGCATTCTCTCTTGAAGGTAAAGTCGCCGTTGTGACCGGTTGCGACACTGGCCTGGGTCAGGGTATGGCGCTGGGTCTGGCGGAAGCGGGTTGCGATATTGTCGGTATCAACATTGTTGAACCGACGGAAACCATCGAACGCGTGACCGCACTGGGTCGCCGTTTTTTAAGTCTGACCGCCGACCTGCGCCAAATTGATGGTATTCCAGCGCTGCTGGAGCGCGCAGTGGCAGAATTCGGCCATATCGATATTCTGGTCAACAATGCGGGCCTTATCCGTCGTGACGATGCGATCGACTTCAGCGAAAAAGACTGGGATGACGTTATGAACCTGAACATTAAGAGCGTATTCTTTATGTCTCAGGCTGCGGCGAAGCACTTTATCGCTCAGGGTAACGGCGGCAAAATTATCAATATCGCCTCTATGCTCTCTTTCCAGGGCGGTATCCGCGTTCCGTCTTACACCGCGTCTAAAAGCGGCGTAATGGGCGTCACCCGTCTGATGGCGAACGAGTGGGCAAAACATAACATCAACGTCAACGCGATTGCGCCGGGTTATATGGCGACCAACAACACTCAGCAGCTGCGTGCTGATGAGCAGCGTAGCGCAGAAATCCTCGATCGTATTCCGGCAGGACGTTGGGGACTGCCGAGCGACCTGATGGGGCCTGTCGTGTTCCTGGCGTCCAGCGCGTCTGACTATATTAACGGCTATACCGTTGCGGTAGACGGCGGCTGGCTGGCACGTTAATACATTTTTTGAATAACAAACCCTGTCATCTGGCAGGGTTTTTTTTGGTTTTAAGTTATTTTAATCCATATTCTGTCTATAAATTAATCCATACATAATTATATATGTATGAATTTGTAATGTTTAATCCTCTTTAATATCAATAAATTAAATTTAATTGAGTGGTTGCTGATAAATTTTAAAATTGGAATATCCATCACATAACGAGGTGGTGTAGCTATTTAATCCATGTTTTTGCCGTTTCCCGCCTGACGCTTCATGTAAGGGATCCCTTACTTTCAGGGACATGGTTTACTCTGTATCTGGCAGGAAAAAATGGTCTCAATAAATAATGATGCTGCTTTAGCGCCGCGCCCTGTGCGCGATACGCGACGTATGAATATGTTTGTCTCTATCTCTGCGGCTGTCGCAGGATTGTTATTCGGCCTGGATATTGGCGTGATAGCGGGCGCGTTGCCTTTCATTACCGATCACTTTGTCCTGACCAGCCGCCTGCAGGAGTGGGTGGTGAGCAGCATGATGCTGGGTGCGGCAATTGGCGCACTGTTTAATGGTTGGCTGTCATTCCGCCTGGGACGTAAATACAGTCTGATGGCGGGCGCGATCCTTTTTGTCGTCGGTTCTCTGGGATCGGCGTTGGCATCCAGCGTTGAAATGCTCATTTTTGCCCGCGTGGTGCTGGGCGTTGCGGTGGGTATCGCGTCTTACACCGCGCCGCTGTATCTCTCAGAAATGGCCAGTGAGAATGTGCGCGGTAAGATGATCAGTATGTACCAGCTGATGGTTACGCTGGGCATTGTGCTGGCCTTCTTATCCGATACGGCATTCAGCTACAGCGGTAACTGGCGCGCGATGCTGGGGGTGCTGGCGCTCCCGGCGGTGTTACTGATTATCCTGGTGGTTTTCCTGCCGAACAGTCCGCGCTGGCTGGCGGAAAAAGGTCGCCATATCGAAGCTGAAGAAGTATTGCGTATGCTGCGCGATACGTCAGAAAAAGCCCGCGATGAGCTGAACGAAATCCGTGAAAGCCTGAAGCTGAAGCAGGGCGGCTGGGCGCTATTTAAAATTAACCGTAACGTGCGCCGCGCGGTTTTCCTCGGAATGTTGTTGCAGGCGATGCAGCAGTTCACCGGGATGAATATCATCATGTACTACGCGCCGCGCATTTTTAAAATGGCGGGCTTTACCACCACCGAACAGCAGATGATTGCCACGCTGGTGGTTGGCTTAACGTTCATGTTCGCCACCTTTATTGCCGTTTTCACGGTCGACAAAGCGGGGCGTAAACCGGCGCTTAAAATTGGTTTCAGCGTGATGGCCATTGGGACGCTGGTACTCGGCTATTGCCTGATGCAGTTTGATAACGGCACGGCTTCCAGTGGCCTTTCCTGGCTGTCAGTCGGTATGACCATGATGTGCATTGCAGGTTACGCGATGAGCGCCGCGCCGGTGGTGTGGATCCTGTGTTCGGAAATTCAGCCGCTGAAATGCCGTGATTTTGGTATTACCTGCTCGACCACCACCAACTGGGTGTCGAACATGATCATTGGCGCCACGTTCCTGACGCTGCTCGACAGCATTGGCGCGGCGGGTACGTTCTGGCTGTATACCGCGTTGAACGTCGCTTTTATCGGTATTACATTCTGGCTTATCCCAGAAACCAAAAACGTCACGCTGGAACACATCGAGCGCAAGCTGATGTCGGGTGAGAAGCTAAGAAATATTGGGGTGTAAGTGAGCAGGGAGCCCGATAGATCAACTCATTATCGGGCTCCCATTGCTACCTGTTTCAATGCGGAGACGCCTGCCTGGCGAGGAGGTCCTTAGCAGACAGACCGGTTATCTTTAGTATAATTTCATGACTAATACCATTCGCTAACATCATCTGGGCAATGCGTAACGCCTCTTGTTGTTTAGCTTCTTGTCGCAACACTTCCGCAATAGTCATCAGACGTTCCTTTTGCTGTGGTACCCGATAGGCAACCTCACGGATAAATTTATCAACGTGAGGCGTATTTCCAAACTGCATCATGTAATTAAATAGCGTTTTGAGCTGGCTGTCATTAGCGTATCCCGTAGCCAGCAACGAGACCAGTTGTTCCACTAATCCCATTAAATCACGCTTGCGGATATGTTTTTGCATCAATTCCAGCAGTGCTATACGGCGATGTTGCATAATTTCGTCATCGGGTATTACGGTGATATCTACCAGCGGAAATGTTGCTGAGTACAGCTGTCGTGCCAATGCGGGATCGTCAAACTCATCCAGCCAGCAGAGTGAAAAGGGGTAGGGGCTGAGAGCGCCATGATAAAACAGCATCGGTATCACCAAAGGTAATGTTTTATGGCCAGCATCCAGATGGCGTTGCATTGCAGCCATGGCGTAGCGCATTAGCCGAAATGCCATGTGAGCATCGGGTGAACTCTGATGCTCGATAACGACATAGATATACCCATCGCCTTCGTTTGTTTTTAATGACCACAGCACGTCGGAGTAGCTGGCTCGCAGGCTATCCTCAATAAAACTGCCTGATTCCAGTTTTAATGTTTGCAGATCACATAGCTCCCGCAAGGTTGATGGAAGATAGATATCCAGAACATCTCTTGCAGTATCGGGATGGTACAAGAACTGTTTGAAGACTGCGTCATGTGGAGTGGCCGTTGTCATTTTTGTCATGGCGATCCGTCACCGTTAATTAAGTTAACGTGACAGTAATCGCCCACATGGCGAGGCGCATCGGGTGATTAATGCTTATGCGAGCTGGTATCGAAGGAAAATACCCCACCTTGTAACGTATTCATTTTTAGGGAACTGAGTACGCATTTTAGCGTGTCCTCAAACCGTTCAGTAGCACGGCTTGAAAACAGCGAAATTACCCGTGCAGAAAATCTTCGCGCACCGGGGTGAACGTATCGAGTAATGTTCCCGGTTTTAAGCAGACGCAGCCATGCATAATGTTGGGCTGTTTATACAGGGTGTCACCTGCGGACACGACATGCTTTTCTTCCCCAATCGTAAATTCAAACTCACCGGATAAAACGTAAGTCAGCTGTTCATGCGGATGGTTGTGCAGCGGACCAATCGCTCCCTGCTCGAAGTTCACCTCAACCGCCATCATTTTACCGTCGTGAGCCAGAATGCGACGGGTAACGCCATTGCCCAGATCTTCAAGCGTGGTCTCTTTATGAAAAATAAACATCCGGCATTCCTGTAAGTTAATGAAACACTGTTTCATTAAATTTATACCAGCAAAGTATAAAAAGAAATGCACACCAACAAATGTGGAAAGTTGATCACATCTTTGGTTCACTGGAGAGATAACAACGAATGAGGGGAAGCGATGAAGACGATCGGTCTGTTAGGCGGTATGAGCTGGGAATCCACCATTCCTTATTATCGACTCATTAATGAAGGGGTAAAACAGCGTCTGGGTGGCCTGCATTCAGCACAGATTCTGTTGCACAGCGTAGATTTTCATGAGATTGAAGCCTGTCAGTCCAGCGGCGACTGGCTGCGGGCCGGGCAGATCCTCGCGCAGGCCGCCAGAGGGCTACAGGAGGCGGGTGCTGAGGGAATCGTGTTGTGTACCAACACGATGCACAAGGTTGCTGAGGCGATTGCAACCGCCTGTGATGTACCGTTCCTGCATATTGCTGATGCCACTGGCCGCGCCATACAAAAGCAGCAGATGAGCAACGTGGCGCTGCTGGGTACGCGCTACACCATGGAGCAGGATTTTTACCGTGGGCGCTTACAGGCTGAATTTGGCATTAGTACACTTATTCCTGACGTTAACGACCGGCAAAAAATAAACCAGATTATTTTCGATGAGCTGTGCCTCGGCGAATTCAATGAAACGTCCCGCGATTATTATCTCAGTGTGATTGCTCAACTGGCTAAGCAGGGCGCGCAAGGGGTAATTTTTGGCTGTACCGAGATTGGTCTGTTGGTGCCAGCCGAGCTAAGCCCACTACCGGTTTTCGACACTGCGGCTATCCATGCGCAAGATGCGGTGGAGTTTATGCTTTCGTCTGTGGATGCAAAATAGCGTTCAGCGGATCGATAAGCCTCGGGAGATGGGTTTGCAGATGCGCACTAAAAGCATCGACCAACGCCGAGGCGGGGCGATGAAGCGGGTGAATCAGGCTGACCGTAAACGGTACCGAAATACTGAAGCGGCGGATAACGATCCCGCTACTGGCGTAATCCAGCGCCGTTAAGGGATTGACCACCGAGATCCCTACGCCCGCCCGTACCATTGCACAAATTGAAGCGGCGCTATGGGTTTCTATTACCATGCGACGTTTCACCTGATGCTCATTAAACAGGGTATCCAGAAGCTGACGGTAACTGTCGGTCCGCGACAGGCTGATGTAGTTTTCGCCCTGAAAATCCTGGGGGGTGAGCACGGATTTTTCGGCCAGCGGATGTCCTTGTGGCAGCACGCATACTTCATCCAGCGCCAGCAATTCTGTACGTTTAGTTCCTGCTGGGGTATGCAGGGTTTCTGTGATCCCCAGATCGTGGCGTTGCGCCGACAGCCACTCTTCCAGCAATGGTGACTCCTGCGGCACTATCTGAATATTGACCTGCGGGTAGCGTGTGAGGAATGGCTGCAGCAGCGGCGGTAAAAAAGATTGTGAGAATACCGGCAGGCAGACAATCGATAATTCGCCCTGACGAAATTCGCGCAGACTTTCGGCGGCGCTCACAATCCTGTCCAGACCATACCAGGAACGTTGTACCTCTTCAAACAGACGTAACCCTTGCACGGTCGGATGCAATCTGCCACGCGAACGTTCGAACAGCGTTAATCCCAGCACTTTCTCGAATCGGGCCAGTTCCCGACTGACGGTCGGCTGCGAGGTATGTAGCATCCGCGCGGCTTCCGTCAGATTACCTGCGGTCATGATGGCATGAAAAATTTCAATATGGCGCAGGTTAACGGCGGGCATGAGTAATCCTCGAATGATGTAAGCCATATCATTTTTGCATAGACTCACGATAAAACGATATTTTTTATTCTTTCTGGCCTGTGGCGTAATCATAAAAAAGCCAATACCGGAGCACATCATGCCACGCCCACTCAACAGCACTGATACCGATCTCACCGCCGCCAACCTGCTACGCCTGCCCGCTGAATTTGGCTGCCCGGTGTGGGTGTATGATGCACAGATTATCCGCGCGCAGATTGCCAAACTGAGCCAGTTTGACGTGGTGCGTTTTGCCCAGAAGGCATGCTCAAATATTCATATTCTGCGCCTGATGCGCGAGCAGGGCGTGAAGGTCGATTCCGTCTCGCTGGGCGAAATTGAACGTGCGCTGGCGGCGGGCTTTGAGCCGGGAAAAGATGAGATAGTCTTTACCGCCGATATGATCGATGAAGCGACGCTCGCCCGGGTGCATGAATTGAGCATTCCGGTAAATGCTGGATCGGTGGATATGCTGGAACAACTGGGTCAGCTTTCGCCGGGCCATCGCGTGTGGCTGCGCGTGAATCCTGGTTTTGGTCATGGACACAGTCAAAAAACCAACACCGGCGGCGAGAACAGCAAGCACGGTATCTGGTACAGCGATCTACCGGCGGCGCTGGAAGTGATCCAGCGCTATCAGTTGAAGTTGGTGGGTATTCATATGCATATTGGATCCGGCGTGGACTACGGCCATCTGGAACAGGTATGCGGCGCGATGGTGCGTCAGGTTGTCGAGTTTGGTCAGGATCTGGAGGCTATCTCCGCGGGCGGCGGGCTGTCGATCCCGTATCGTGAGGGCGAAGAGGCGATCGATACCGATCATTACTTTGGGTTATGGAACGCCGCGCGCGATCAAATTGCGCGTCATCTGGGTCACGCTGTCAAACTGGAGATCGAACCGGGCCGTTTTCTGGTCGCGGAAGCTGGCGTGCTGGTGGCGCAGGTGCGCAGCGTAAAAGCGATGGGCAGCCGTCACTTTGTGCTGATTGACGCAGGCTTCAACGATTTGATGCGCCCGGCGATGTACGGTAGCTATCACCATATCTCTGCACTGGCGGGAGATGGCCGTTCTCTGGAGCAAGCCGCGCAAATAGAAACCGTAGTAGCCGGGCCGCTGTGTGAGTCCGGCGACGTCTTTACCCAGCAGGAAGGCGGAAATGTGGAAACCCGTCTGTTGCCAGCGGTAGTGCCGGGGGATTATCTGGTGCTGCACGATACCGGGGCGTACGGCGCGTCAATGTCGTCAAATTACAATAGCCGTCCGCTGCTGCCGGAGGTGTTGTTTGATAACGGCGTGGCGCGACTGATCCGTCGTCGCCAGACGATTGATGAGCTACTGGCGCTGGAGTTAATCTGAATATAGCGTTGTGAAACGCCGGATGGCGCTTGCGCCATCCGGCACTATTCGTAATACGGCCCCGTTGTCACCGATTCCCGCAACACCAGTTTGCCGGTAAACGGTGGGATCGGCTCTACGCTCTCACCGTTGGCCAGACGGATAGCCTGGTCAATTGCCGTTGTTATCATGGCGTCAATCGGCAGATAAACGGTAGAAAGCCCCGGTTCCAGCCATTTGGCGCTGGGCGCATCATCAAAACCAAACAGCGAGACGTCCGTTGGGATCTTCAGGCCAGCCTGATGCAACGCTTTTGATGCACCTAATGCCATGTCATCGTTACAGGCGAACAGGGCGCTGAATGTCACCCCTTCCTCCAACAGTTCACGGCAGGCTTCATAGCCTCGCGTCATTGTGGAGTCGCCGTATTTGACCTTGTCGGGATCCCAGGGAATACCGTTTTTTTCCAGCGCCTTACGATATCCCATCAAACGTGATTTACCGGTAGGGGTATGGCCCGGCACGGTGATGCAGGCAATATCGTTATGCCCCTGGGAGATCAGATAATTGACCGCCTGGAACGCGGCTTCTTCCTGTTCAAAGAAAATCGCGCGATCGCGGGCCTGACTGACATCACGGTTAATGACCAGCAACGGCATAGCAATGCTGTTCATTAGCGACATAATCGCCTGTTCACTCATATAACGGGTATAGAGAATAATGGCATCACACTGCCTGTCGGCCAGCATTTGCACGGCTTCCTGTTCACGCTCCGGCGTGTCGTGGCCGTCGGTGACGATCAACTGCTTACCGTGAGATTCCGTCTGGCGCGAAGCCTGTTGCAGCAGGCGTCCAAAGTAGAATCCATCAAACGTGGAAACCACCAGGCCAATGCTGTTGCTGGTACGGTTCGCCAAAGAGCGCGCTAAAAAATTGGGTCGATAATCAAGTGCCTGCATGGCCTTAAACACTTTCTGGCGCGTACTCTCTTTTACCTGACCCGTACCATTCAGCACGCGCGAAACGGTCGCTTTTGAGACGCCAGCGTGTCGTGAAACGTCCAACATCGTGGTCATGACGCTATCCTGGTTAATCGTTTGACGAAGAATTGCCCGGCTCTGTCAGCGTCGAAACGGAATGGCGGCGCACCAGAGTTGGGTTAAATACGTGGGTGATTTCAGGCGTGGGTCGCTTTTCCGCCAGCGCCAGCGCCAGTTCAGCGGCCTGGGTTGCCATCGTCACTATCGGATAGCGTACCGTGGTCAGACGTGGACGCACATAGCGGGAAACCAGCACATCATCGAAGCCGATCAGGGAAATTTCGCCTGGTACATCAATGCCGTTATCATTTAACACGCCCATCGCGCCAGCCGCCATGGAGTCGTTATAGCAGGCTACTGCCGTGAAGTTTTTGCCACGGCCAAGCAACTCGGTCATGGCCTGCTCACCGCCGCTCTCATCCGGCTCGCCAAAGGTCACCAGCCGATCGTTAATCGGTATATTGCTCTCCGTCAGCGCATCGTAATAGCCTTGCAGGCGATCCTCCGCATCTGAAATGGTGTGATTGGAACACAGATAACCGATACGCGTATGGCCCTGCTGAATAAGGTGTCGGGTAGCCAACCACGCGCCGAAGCGGTCATCGAGGGCAACACAGCGTTGTTCGAATCCCGGCAGAATTCGGTTGATCAATACCATGCCGGGGATTTGCTTCATTAATGAAGCGAGGTCTGCATCCGGGATGATTTTGGCGTGGACAACAAGCGCAGCGCAGCGGTGGCGAATGAGCTGTTCAATCGCCTGACGTTCCTTCTGTTCATTATGGTAGCCGTTGCCGATCAGTAAAAAATTACCGGTGTTATAGGCCACCTGCTCGACAGCTTTAACCATTGCCCCAAAAAATGGATCTGACACATCACCAACCACCAGTCCGATGGTTTCGGTAGATTGTTGCGCCAGCGCACGCGCGTTGGCGTTGGGGTGGTAGCTGAGTGATTCCATTGCACTCGTTACGGCCAGACGCGATGCTTCGCTGGCTTTGGGGGAGTCATTAATCACTCGAGAAACGGTGGCGACTGATACACCAGCTAGTCGGGCTACATCCTTTATGGTCGCCATGATAGTACCTGTTGTGGGTAAACGCTTACATTATGTCAGTGTTACGGAAAATGGCTGGCTGTTCAAGCAGATTGCCTGTCAGGACGTCGCAAATGTGAGCGCGCACGAGCGAAGTAAGACAAAAAATAGAAAACGCTAATTTTTACTTACACTTTGCGATGTGCTGTTGCGATTGTTCGCTGGTGAGGGCACTGAGCAGATTGCTAGAGTTGGGATCCCAGAGGTATTGATAGGTGAAATCAACTTTCGGGTTGATCACTAGAATTACACCAGCCTGCGCAGATGCGCAGGTTTTTTTTTGTCTTCGGCCTATCTGTAACAGTAACCGATAATTTACACAACTCGTTGCATTTGGGTTCATTCCTTTGCGTTTTCGCACTGGCGTATCTGGCTGCTGACGACCACAATCAAGATCCCAGAGGTATTGATTGGTGAGATTATTCGGTACGCACTTCGTACCTGTCTCTTGCACCGACCTGCGCGGATGCGCAGGTTTTTTTTCGGATTGTATTCACCAGTTACCTGTCGCGCCCACTCTCCAACTCGTATACTCTCCCAACATTAATGTTTATGTAATTAATGGCACAGGGAGTTGAGATGCTATTTGGCTTTTTTCGTAATCTGTTTCGCGTGCTTTTCCGCGTTCGCGTCACGGGCGATATCAGCGCGCTACAGGGAGAACGCGTTCTAATTACTCCCAACCATGTCTCATTTATCGACGGCATCCTGCTGGCGCTTTTTTTACCGATCCGCCCCGTTTTTGCTGTTTACACCTCTATTAGTCAGCAATGGTACATGCGCTGGCTGACTCCGCTGATTGATTTCGTGCCGTTAGACCCGACCAAACCGATGTCGATTAAACATCTGGTTCGCCTGGTCGAGAAGGGGCGTCCGGTGGTTATTTTCCCGGAAGGGCGTATTTCGACCACCGGTTCATTGATGAAAATCTATGACGGCGCCGGGTTTGTCGCGGCAAAGTCAGGGGCCACGGTGGTTCCTGTGCGCATCGAAGGCGCGGAGTTGTCACGCTTTAGTCGCCTGAAAGGTCTGGTTAAACAGCGATTCTTCCCGCGTATACGCTTGCACATCCTGCCGCCGACCCACATGCCGATGCCGGAAGCGCCGCGTGCCCGCGATCGCCGCAAAATCGCGGGTGAAATGCTGCATCAAATTATGATGGAAGCGCGCATGGCGGTACGTCCGCGTGAAACACTTTACGAATCTCTGCTGGCGGCGAAATATCGCTTTGGCGCAGGCAAAAACTGCATTGAAGATGTTAACTTTACGCCGGACAGCTACCGTAAACTGCTGACTAAGACGCTGTTTGTGGCCCGTATCCTGGAAAAATATACCGCCGAGGGTGAAAAAATTGGCCTGATGCTGCCAAACGCGGGGATCAGCGCGGCGGTCATTTTTGGCGCTATTGCGCGTCGACGTATTCCGGCGATGATGAACTATACAGCAGGTGTAAAAGGGCTAACCAGCGCCATTACTGCTTCAGAAGTCAAAACTATCTTCACTTCCCGACAGTTTCTCGATAAAGGCAAACTTTGGCATTTACCGGAACAGCTCACCCAGGTGCGCTGGGTTTACCTGGAAGATCTGAAAGCCGATGTGACGTTTAGCGATAAGCTGTGGATTTTCTCGCATCTGCTGGCGCCGCATCTGGCGCAGGTGAAACAGCAGCCGGAAGAGGCTGCGGTGATCCTCTTTACCTCTGGCTCGGAAGGTCATCCTAAAGGTGTGGTACACAGCCACAAGAGCATTCTGGCGAACGTCGAGCAGATTAAAACCATCGCTGATTTCACCGCCGACGACCGCTTTATGTCTGCGTTGCCGCTATTCCACTCCTTTGGTCTGACGGTGGGATTATTCACGCCGCTGCTGACCGGCGCAGAAGTGTTTCTTTATCCCAGCCCGCTGCATTACCGCATTGTGCCGGAACTGGTCTACGACCGGAACTGCACCGTACTGTTTGGTACGTCAACGTTCCTTGGCAACTATGCTCGTTTCGCGCATCCCTATGATTTTCACCGTCTGCGCTATGTGGTGGCGGGAGCGGAAAAACTGCAAGACACCACAAAACAGCTGTGGCAGGAGAAATTTGGTCTGCGCGTCCTTGAAGGCTATGGCGTGACGGAATGTGCGCCGGTGGTGTCGATCAACGTACCGATGGCTGCGAAATCAGGAACGGTAGGGCGCATCTTACCCGGTATGGATGCCCGACTGTTAGCTGTTCCTGGCATTGAGGACGGAGGGCGTTTACAGCTGAAGGGCCCTAATATTATGAGCGGCTATTTGCGCGTCGAAAAACCCGGCGTGCTGGAAGTGCCGACGGCAGAAAATGCACAGGGTGAGATTGAGCACGGCTGGTATGACACCGGAGACATCGTGCGTTTTGATGAAAACGGCTTTGTGCAGATCCAGGGACGCGCCAAGCGTTTTGCTAAAATTGCCGGAGAGATGGTCTCGCTGGAAATGGTTGAGCAACTGGCGCTGGCGGTATCTGCAGACAAAATGCACGCCACGGCGATCAAAAGCGATGCCAGCAAAGGCGAGGCGCTGGTGCTGTTCACCACCGACAGTGAACTGACGCGCGAAAAACTGCAGCAGTATGCGCGAACGCACGGCGTGCCTGAACTTGCCGTGCCGCGTGATATTCGCCATCTGAAACAACTCCCACTACTCGGCAGCGGTAAGCCGGATTTTGTTACGCTGAAAAGCTGGGTCGATGAGCCGGAAAAACAACATGAGTGAGTCAGTGCACACTAACACTTCTATCTGGTCCAAAGGGATGATGTCCGTTATCGCCGCGCAGTTCCTGTCGGCGTTTGGCGATAACGCCTTACTGTTCGCCACGCTGGCTTTGCTTAAGGAACAATTTTATCCGGACTGGAGTCAGCCGATCCTGCAAATGGTGTTTGTGGGCGCTTACATCCTGTTTGCGCCCTTTGTCGGGCAGGTGGCAGACAGCTTTGCCAAAGGCCGGGTGATGATGTTCGCTAATGGCATGAAGCTGCTGGGCGCGGCGAGTATTTGTTTCGGCGTGAATCCATTTCTCGGCTATACGCTGGTGGGGATCGGCGCGGCGGCGTATTCACCAGCCAAGTATGGCATTCTCGGTGAACTGACCACTGGCGACAAACTGGTGAAAGCTAACGGCCTGATGGAAGCCTCCACCATTGCCGCGATTTTGCTCGGTTCTGTGGCAGGCGGCGTGCTGGCCGACTGGCACGTGATTGCTGCGCTTTCTGCCTGTGCGCTGGCCTATGCGGGCGCCGTGGTGGCTAACCTGTTTATCCCTAAGCTGGCCGCGGCTCGCCCTGGCCAGTCCTGGCATTTGGGGAAAATGACCCGCAGTTTTTTCTGTGCGGCCACTTCGCTGTGGCGTAACGGTGAAACGCGTTTCTCATTGGTGGGAACCAGCCTCTTTTGGGGCGCTGGCGTCACACTGCGTTTTCTGTTGGTGCTGTGGGTGCCGGTGGCGCTGGGCATCACTGATAACGCTACACCTACTTACCTGAATGCCATGGTGGCAATCGGGATTGTGGTCGGCGCGGGTGCGGCGGCGAAGCTGGTGACACTGGAAACCGTGTCGCGCTGTATGCCAGCGGGGATCCTGATTGGCGTCGTGGTGCTGATCTTCTCGCTGCAACATGCGCTGCTTCCGGCTTACGCGTTGTTAATGCTTATCGGCGTGTCAGGCGGGTTCTTTGTGGTGCCGCTGAATGCGTTGTTACAGGAGCGGGGCAAGAAAAGCGTCGGTGCGGGTAATGCGATTGCGGTGCAAAACCTGGGTGAAAACAGCGCGATGCTGCTGATGCTGGGTATTTACTCGCTGGCAGTGCTGGTAGGGATCCCGGCGGTAGCGATTGGTATTGGATTTGGCGCGCTGTTTGCGCTGGCGATTGCGGCGCTATGGATTTGGCAGCGCCGCCATTAGTCTGTGACGTGTAGTTGCCTTATCCGGCCTACAGGGAATGCTTTCTGTAGGCCTGATAAGCGTAGCGCCATCAGGCACTAACCGCTATGGTGCAGGATAGGTATACACCTGATGCACCGCTTCAATCTCGGCCAGAACCTCTTCGCTCAACTCCAGATGCAGGCTTTCAACGTTGGTTTTTAACTGCTCCATCGTCGTTGCTCCCAGCAGGGTGCTGGCGACAAACGGCTGACGACGCACGAATGCCAGCGCCATTTGCGCAGGATCCAGATTATGGCGTTTCGCGATATCCACATAGGCTGCAACGGCCTTTTGCGTTTGCTCACCGCTGTAGCGCGTGAAACGGCTAAACAACGTATTACGTGCGCCGGCAGGCTTCGCGCCGTTCAGATACTTACCGGTGAGCGTACCGAAGCCCAGGCAAGAATAGGCCAGTAGCTCAACCCCTTCGTACTGGCTGACTTCTGCCAGTCCAACCTCATAGCTACGGTTCAGCAGGCTGTAGGGATTCTGGATAGTGGCGATGCGCGGCAGATCGTGTTTGTCCGCCAGATGCAGATAACGCATCACGCCAAACGCGGTTTCATTGGAAACGCCGATGTAGCGAATTTTCCCCGCGCGCTGAAACTCAGCCAGCGCGTCCAGCGTGTCCAGCAGGGAGACGACCGGCGCGGAGTCCGTCCAGCTGTAGCCTAACTTACCAAAGCAATTGGTGGGGCGCTGCGGCCAGTGAACCTGATACAGATCCAGGTAATCGGTTTGCAGTCTTTTCAGGCTGTCGTGCAGCGCTTCACGGATATTTTTACGGTCCAGCGCCTGATTCGGTCGAATGCCGCTGTCGTTGTTACGTGATGGCCCACTGACCTTCGACGCCACGATTAGCTTTTCGCGGCTACCGTGTTTGGCTAGCCAGTTGCCCACGTAAGTTTCGGTGAGCCCCTGGGTTTCAGGACGCGGCGGTACCGGATACATCTCGGCAACGTCGATCAAATTTATGCCTTGTGCCACGGCATAATCGAGCTGTGCATGGGCGTCGGCTTCGCTGTTTTGTTCACCAAACGTCATTGTGCCCAGCCCCAGTGTACTGACTTCCAGCGAGCTGTGGGGTATACGGTGATATTGCATAGCCGTTTCCTTTTTATAATCACGACATAAGGATTATAAAAATGGCTGAGGGAAGAGAAAAAGGGAAGTAAAATTGTTAAGGCCAGCGCGCTGCTGACCTCAACCATCAGCGTTCAATGATTTGAGATACATCGTCGCGGTTGATCTGCATCGCGTTGCCTTGCTGATCGTGGTAGCTCACCAGACCGGTATCGTCATCAATTTCTGGTTTTCCGTCGGTCAGGATCATTCGACCATCTTTTGTCGCCATTACATAATCGCTGCTGCACCCAGAAACTACAAAAGCCAGTCCTACGGCGGAAATTAAAACTGCCCATTTTTTCATCTGCTTATCCTCACATGGCCTGCGTCTGACAATAGTTTAGTAATAACGCGAAGTTATGCATGACGAAAGCAGTAAAATCTTAAACTGTGAGAAGAGGTAGGTACGGCGCGGTATTCGCTCCCCTTGCGGGGAGCGACAGATTTCATCAGAGCGGATTTTTTTTATTGCGCCACAGATTCAGAGTCTCTACCGCGATAGAGAAGAACATGGCGAAATAGATGTATCCTTTCGGAACGTGGACGTCGAAACTTTCCAGAATCAGCGTAAAACCGACCAGAATCAGGAAAGAGAGCGCCAGCATTTTCACTGAAGGGTGACGATCGACAAACTCACCAATTGGGCGAGCAGCAAACATCATCACGCCTACGGCAATCACCACCGCCGCCATCATGATAAACAGATGGTCAGACAAGCCTACCGCTGTAATCACGGAATCCAGACTGAAGATAATGTCTAACAACATGATCTGCACAATCGCGCCCAGGAACGAAGAGACGCGGGTTTTCAGTCCCTCTTCCTCACCTTCAATGGATTCGTGGATCTCTTTGCTGGCTTTCCAGATCAGGAACAACCCGCCGAGCAGAAGGATCAGATCACGCGCGGATATCGCCTCGCCAAACACCTCGAACAACGGGTTTGTCAGTCGCGTGACCCAGGCGATAGAGGCCAGCAGCGCCAGACGCATAATCATTGCTGCCGCCAGCCCAATACGTCGGGCATGATTGCGTTGCGCTGTCGGAAGTTTGGCTACAACCAGAGAGAGGAAAATAATATTGTCGATCCCAAGAACGATCTCCAGCAGCGTCAGCGTACCGAGCGCAAGCCAGGCGTTAGGATCGGTTATCCATGCAAATAACATCGAGCAAAGTCCTGCCAAAAAAAAGAAGCGGTAATTATAGGCCCGTAACGCGGCGGGTGAAAGGCCGGGCAGTGCCTATTGCGGCTGGAATAAGAAATGCCGCTCAAGCAATGCGCGCGTGAAGTTCTTTTTCAGATAAAATCCGCGTGGCAGGGTCAGGATGGGTTCGCCATTGGCGCCAATCGCTTCGGTCAGCGCCCGGGCATTGGCGGCTTTGGGACGCAGCTGTAACACTTCCCCATGGCGAGCGGTGATGCGTTCGACGTGGCCTAGTACAATCATGTCCATTAGTTCTTCCCAGTCCAGCCGTAATTGCTGCTCTTCTTCGTCGTTCGGGCTCCAGAGCAAGGGCGAGCCGACGCGACGTTCAGCCAGTGGAATGCTGCGTTCACCCTCTACCGGGATCCACAGTACGCGTTTAAGTTTGTGCCGCACATGGCTGGTTTCCCAGGTGACGCCAGTATTGCCAGTTAACGGCGCCACGCACACGAAGGTGGTTTCCAGCGGTCTGCCAAGACTATCCACAGGGATCGTTTTCAGCTCTACGCCCAGCGCCGCAAAATCCTGCTCCGGCTTGCTGCCTGCGCTGGCGCCCAGCCAAATCTCCAGCAGGACGCCAATCCAGCCTTTATCACGTTTGAGATCCTTGGGTGTGACGAGTCCCGCCATGGTCGCCAATTCTCCCAACGAGTAGCCCGCAAGCTGCCGCGCCTGGGTCAGCAATTGGACTTCAGAATCAGGCGGAGAAAGTAACGGATGGAGTTCTGGCATCGGGTTAACCCTTAGGTGAAAAAATGAGCAATGATTTTATACCGTGTGGACAGAGTTTATCTTTTTCCACATGCTTTATTCAATTATTTGATTTATATTGGTTTTTATATTCGCGCGCGCGTTGTTGCGCAACAGCAATGTAGGTTTTCCAATTCTGGTCACTGACAATGAACAGGATCTTACACCATGTTATCCACAGAAAGATGGGATAACTGTGAAAAACCCCCACTACTGTTTCAATTTACAGCCTTGACGTGCGACGAAAATCGAATTTTTACACAAATTGTGCCTAACTTATTGGCATAATCTGTGGATAAAACCAACGCTGGTCGATCTTTCATCAGCCTGAAGATCGTGCGCGTGATACACATCACATTTATGTGTGTCCGTTGGTGGAGATCGTTTTTAACTTAATGAATAAAGAAGACTATTTTTTATATGTGACGAATGTCTTATTCGGACTGTTCTGGGTTTTCCCATAGTAATTCCGTACTTCTTCACAACTATATCCACAGAAAAGGTGAATAAAATCGCCCTGAATGCTCTTCTTCTGTTTATAACTCGGGCCTTCGCTGTGAGTTATTCAATTGTTATTAGAATATCGCACCCTTAACAGAGTGGTTTACCGCCTCTCAGTAGTGTGAAACAATCATTTGTATATAAGGTTTATATTGAGGTAGTCCGGTGATTGATGACGATGGCTACCGCCCGAATGTAGGGATAGTAATTTGTAACCGCCAGGGGCAGGTCATGTGGGCCCGGCGATTTGGTCAGCACTCCTGGCAATTCCCTCAAGGTGGGATAAACGCAGGAGAGACAGCAGAGCAGGCGATGTACCGGGAACTCTTTGAAGAAGTGGGTCTCAGCCGTAAAGATGTACGGATCCTTGCTTCTACTCGTAACTGGTTGCGTTACAAGTTACCGAAACGTTTGGTGCGTTGGGACACAAAGCCGGTTTGTATCGGCCAGAAACAAAAATGGTTTCTTCTGCAATTGGTCAGCAGTGATGCTGAAATCAATATGCAAACCAGCAGTACACCTGAGTTCGACGGCTGGCGCTGGGTGAGTTACTGGTATCCGGTTCGACAGGTGGTGTCATTTAAACGCGATGTCTATCGCAGGGTGATGAAAGAATTCGCAAGTGTTGTTATGGCGCTTCAGGAGGCCACTCCTAAACCGCAAAGCGCACCTGCGTACAGACGTAAAAGAGGTTAAGCTACGCAAATTATGCTCACCCGCCTGCGCGAAATAGTCGAAAAGGTGGCCAGTGCTCCGCGTCTTAATGAGGCGCTTAATATACTGGTTACCGACATCTGTCTTGCGATGGATACAGAGGTCTGCTCGGTCTATCTGGCCGATCACGACCGACGTTGTTATTACCTCATGGCGACACGGGGTCTGAAAAAACCCCGTGGTCGCACTGTCGCACTCGCGTTTGATGAAGGTATCGTTGGCCTGGTTGGCAGGCTGGCGGAACCTATCAACCTCGCCGATGCGCAAAAACATCCCAGCTTTAAATACATCCCTTCGGTAAAAGAAGAGCGCTTTCGTGCGTTCTTAGGCGTACCGATTATTCAGCGTCGTCAGCTCTTGGGTGTGCTGGTGGTGCAGCAGCGTGAATTACGTCAGTACGACGAAAGCGAAGAGTCTTTCCTAGTGACGCTCGCCACGCAAATGGCGGCCATACTTTCCCAGTCGCAACTGAATGCGTTGTTCGGCCAATATCGGCAAACGCGTATCCGTGCATTGCCTGCTGCTCCCGGTGTAGCCATTGCCGAAGGCTGGCAGGATGCGACGCTACCGCTGATGGAGCAGGTTTATCAGGCTTCAACGCTGGATCCCGTGCTCGAACGTGAGCGACTGACCGGCGCGCTGGAAGAAGCGGCGAACGAATTCCGCCGTTACAGCAAGCGTTTTACCGCCGGGGCGCAGAAAGAAACGGCGGCGATCTTTGATCTCTACTCGCACCTGCTTTCCGATACCCGTCTGCGCCGCGAACTGTTTGCGGAAGTGGATAACGGCTCGGTGGCTGAGTGGGCCGTTAAAACGATCATCGAAAAATTTGCCGAACAGTTTGCCGCGCTGAGCGATAACTACCTCAAAGAGCGGGCCGGAGATTTACGCGCGCTGGGCCAGCGTCTGCTATTTCATCTTGACGACTCGATCCAGGGACCGAATGCCTGGCCGGAACGTTTTGTGCTGGTGGCGGATGAGCTTTCCGCGACCACGCTGGCGGAACTTCCCCAAGACCGGTTAGTCGGCGTGGTTGTCCGGGACGGCGCAGCCAACTCTCATGCGGCAATTATGGTGCGTGCGCTGGGTATTCCTACCGTCATGGGGGCAGATATCCAGCCGTCAGTGCTACACCGGCGAACGCTGGTGGTGGATGGTTATCGAGGCGAAGTTCTGGTCGATCCGGAACCGGTATTGGTCCAGGAATACCAGCGTCTTATCAGCGAAGAGATTGAGCTGAGCCGCCTGGCGGAAGATGACGTCAATCAGCCGGCGCAGTTAAAAAGCGGCGAGCGCGTGAAGGTGATGCTCAATGCGGGTCTCAGCCCGGAACATGAAGAGAAGCTGGGCAGCCGGATCGATGGCATTGGCCTGTACCGCACTGAAATCCCGTTCATGCTGCAAAGCGGTTTTCCTTCGGAAGAAGAACAGGTTGCGCAGTATCAAGGGATGCTGCAAATGTTTAACGACAAGCCAGTGACTCTGCGGACGCTGGATGTCGGGGCCGATAAACAGCTGCCCTATATGCCGATCAGTGAAGAAAACCCATGCCTTGGCTGGCGAGGGATCCGCATTACGCTCGATCAGCCGGAGATCTTTTTGATCCAGGTCCGGGCCATGCTGCGTGCGAACGCGGCAACCGGTAACCTGAGCATTTTGCTGCCGATGGTGACCAGTATTGATGAAGTGGACGAAGCGCGACGCCTGATTGAACGCGCCGGACGCGAAGTGGAAGAGATGATCGGTTACGCAATCCCGAAACCGCGCATCGGCATCATGCTGGAAGTTCCGTCGATGGTGTTTATGCTGCCGCATCTGGCTAACCGGATAGACTTTATCTCGGTCGGAACCAACGATCTTACCCAATACATTCTGGCCGTCGATCGTAACAATACGCGGGTGGCCAGCATTTATGACAGCCTGCATCCGGGGATGCTACGTGCGCTGGCGATGATTGCGCAGGAAGCTGAAAGAAGCGGTATCGACTTGCGCTTATGCGGTGAAATGGCGGGTGACCCGATGTGCGTGGCCATTCTGGTCGGCCTGGGTTTCCGTCATTTGTCAATGAACGGTCGATCCGTGGCCCGCGTGAAATATCTGCTGCGCCATATTGATTTTGGCGAGGCGCAAACGCTGGCCCAGCGCAGCCTGGAAGCGCAGATGGCGGCAGAAGTACGCCATCAGGTGGCGGCCTTTATGGAGCGCCGTGGCATGGGGGGATTGATTCGCGGGGGATTGTAGGCCTGATAAGCGTAACGCTATCAGGCATTATGGGGGTAAAGATTACCTATACAGATCTTTTACATCTTCCCGGCATCCGCTGCGATCCCCTTGTGCTATCATTCGCACCTTTGGAGCGCCTGCATTATGCAGGCGCGCTTATCAATTGCTGTCTGACTTCAGCGAAATAACAAGAACTTGTGGTGACAGATGACCAGTAGCTATCTGCATTTTCCGGATTTCGATCCGGTCATTTTCTCAATCGGACCCGTCGCGCTTCACTGGTACGGCTTGATGTATTTGGTGGGTTTTATTTTCGCGATGTGGCTGGCGACGCGCCGTGCTAATCGGCCGGGTAGTGGCTGGACTAAAAATGAAGTAGAAAACTTACTGTATGCAGGCTTCCTCGGGGTTTTCCTCGGTGGGCGTATTGGTTACGTACTGTTCTATAACTTCCCATTGTTCCTCGATAATCCGCTGTATCTGTTCCGCGTTTGGGATGGCGGCATGTCCTTCCACGGCGGGCTTATCGGTGTGATTCTGGTGATGATTATCTTCGCCAGACGCACCAAGCGTTCGTTCTTCCAGGTTTCTGATTTCATCGCTCCGCTGATCCCGTTTGGTCTGGGAGCAGGGCGTCTGGGCAACTTTATCAACGGTGAACTGTGGGGACGCGTCGACCCGAATTTCAAGTATGCCATGCTATTCCCGGGCTCCCGTACCGAAGATATTTTACTGCTGCAAAGCAACCCGCAGTGGCAGTCTATTTTTGATACCTACGGCTCGCTGCCGCGTCACGCATCTCAGCTTTATGAGATGGCGCTGGAAGGGGTTGTACTGTTTATCATTCTGAACCTGTACATTCGCAAGCCTCGTCCTATGGGGGCAGTGTCCGGTCTTTTCCTGATTGGTTATGGCGCGTTTCGTATTATCGTTGAATTCTTCCGCCAGCCGGATGCACAGTTTACCGGCACCTGGGTGCAGTACATCAGCATGGGACAGATCCTCTCTATCCCGATGATTGTCGCAGGCATTATTATGATGGTTTGGGCGTACCGCCGTAGCCCACAGCAACACGTTTCCTGAGGAACCATGAAACAGTATTTAGAACTGATGCAAAAAGTGCTGGATGAAGGCACACAGAAAAACGACCGTACCGGAACCGGAACGCTTTCCATTTTTGGCCATCAGATGCGTTTTAACCTGCAGGAAGGGTTCCCGCTGGTTACGACCAAACGCTGCCATTTACGCTCGATCATTCATGAGCTGCTGTGGTTCTTGCAGGGCGACACTAACGTTGCCTACCTGCATGAAAACAATGTCTCAATCTGGGATGAATGGGCGGATGAAAACGGTAATTTAGGCCCGGTTTATGGCAAACAGTGGCGCGCGTGGCCAACGCCGGACGGTCGCCATATTGACCAGATCACCACGGTGCTAAACCAGCTGAAAAATGACCCGGATTCTCGCCGCATCATCGTTTCGGCATGGAACGTTGGTGAGCTGGATAAGATGGCGCTGGCGCCGTGCCATGCTTTCTTCCAGTTCTATGTGGCGGATGGCAAGCTCTCTTGCCAGCTGTATCAACGTTCATGTGATGTGTTCCTCGGTCTGCCGTTCAACATTGCCAGCTACGCCTTACTGGTACACATGATGGCGCAGCAGTGCGACCTTGAAGTGGGCGATTTTGTCTGGACCGGCGGCGACACGCACCTGTACAGCAATCATATGGATCAAACGCATCTGCAGCTTAGCCGCGAACCGCGCGCGTTGCCGAAGCTGGTCATCAAACGTAAGCCTGAATCTATCTTTGATTATCGTTTCGAAGATTTCGAAATTGAAGGCTACGATCCGCATCCAGGTATTAAAGCGCCAGTAGCTATCTAACCGAGCTTCATGTTGTCATAACCGACGCCTTCGCGCGTCGGTTTTTTTTGTCTGTCATTTCATTCTTCGGCGCCGGTTCCTGAAATATTGCAACGCTCTGCAACGCGTCAAATATTCCTCGTAGCTCGCCGTAGAAACCGAATTTCCCGCTCGTTATTCATTTTCCTCGCGCCATACTGGCGGCATGAAAAAACAACAAGGCTACACGCTTCTCGAAACCCTGATTGCGATGCTGATTGTCACGGCGCTTGGCGCGTCCGGGTTGTATGGTTGGCAGTACTGGCAACAACAACAGCGCCTGTGGCAGACCGCCTGTCAGGTGCGGGATTACCTGCTGCAATTACGTGAAGATGCTAACTGGCGTAACCGCGATCACGTCATCAGCGTGATGCGGGATGGCACATCCTGGTGTCTGGTCAGTTCTGCGGCTTCACAAGGCGGGTGTAAACCGACTTCACCCCTGGTGTTTGCACCGCTATGGGACGATGTCGAAATGGCAGAGATAACACCTTCACTGGCCTTTTTTGGGCTGCGCAATACGGCATGGGCTGGACATATTCGCCTGAAAAATACGACAGGGGAATGGCGTGTGATGGTGTCAGGCTGGGGGCGAATCAGACTTTGTGAACGCGATGAGGCCAGGTCATGTCAGTAAACGAGCGGGGTTTTTCACTGCTGGAGGTGCTCATTGCTATGGCGATCACCAGCATTTTACTGCTTAGCGCTGCGCGATTTTTACCCGCTCTGCAGCGAGAGATCCTGCGCAATACGCGCCAGTTAGCGCTGGAAGATGAAATATGGCAGCGGGTTTATACCGTGGCAAAACATCTTCAGCGGGCAGGGTATTGCCGGGGAACCTGTGTCGGAGAGGGACTGGTGATGTCGGCTAAGGGCGACTGTGTCATTGCCCGTTGGGATGCCAACGGTAACGGCGTTTGGGAGAATAGTCCCGCGAAAGAGGCTGATGTCATCGGATTTCGTTTACAGGACAAAGTACTGGAGACCCTGCGGGGAGCAACTGGTTGTAATGGAAAAGGGTGGGAGAAAATGACCGATCCGGCCACCATTCAGATTGAGGCATTTCAGGTTGAACGCGTGAATATTCGCGGATTTCAACCACTCCTTACGTTGCGTTTGCGTGGAGTGAGCAACGTCGAACCACAAAAAGTCATTGAAGCCTTTTACAGTGTGACAGGTTTCAACCTGTGAATAGTGAGCGAGGTGTTTCATCTCTGGCGATGGTTCTGCTATTGCTGGTGCTCGGCAGCCTGTTACTGCAGGGTGTTAGCCGACAAGAAGCGAGCTTCGCATCGCGTGTTACATCGGAAAGTCGGTCTTTGCAGCGGCAGGCGGTAGTGCAATCGGCTATCGAATGGGGACGCATGCAGTCCTGGGGCTTACAACCGACGATACAGTGTCGGCGTTATACCGGGCAGGATGCCGCGGTTTGCCTGCGACGACTTACTGAGACTTCCGTGCTGCTTATCGCTCATTATGAAGAGGTATCGCTATGGCGTCAGGGAGAGGTTATCGATGGCAATATCAAATTTTCGCCGCATGGCTGGAGCGATTTTTGTCCGTTAAAGGCGGTAGCGTTATGCCAGATCCCCTGAACAGACAACGTGGTTTTAGCCTGCCGGAAGTGATGTTGGCAATGGTGCTGATGATCATGGTTGTGACCGCACTATCGGGATACCAGCGGGCGTTGATGAACAGTTTTATCGTCAGAAACCAGTATCAGCAACTCTGGCGTCACGCCTGGCAACAAACCCAGCTGTATCCGTTTTCACCACCTGTGAACTGGCAGGTTAACCGAATGCAGACAACGGGAGCAGGATGTGTCAGCATCAGCGTTAAAATTTCTTCACCCCTGGGCAGGCAAGGTCAAATGACACGTCTGCATTGCCCGAACCGTCAGTAGTCAGGAGCCGCTATGTTAAGGGTCTATCACTCCAATCGTCTGGATGTGCTGGAAGCGTTAATGGAGTTTATCGTTGAGCGCGAGCGGTTGGACGACCCCTTTGAACCGGAAATGATCCTGGTGCAAAGTACCGGTATGGCGCAGTGGCTACAGATGACCCTTGCACAGAAATTTGGTATCGCCGCCAACATCGATTTCCCGCTGCCCGCGAGTTTTATCTGGGATATGTTTGTGCGCGTGTTGCCGGATATCCCGAAAGAGAGCGCGTTCAGCAAACAGAGCATGAGCTGGAAGTTAATGACTCTGCTGCCGCAGTTGCTGGATAACGATGACTTCGCACTACTGCGACACTATCTGACGGACGACACCGATAAACGTAAGCTGTTTCAACTCTCCGCACGCGCGGCGGACCTTTTCGATCAGTATTTAGTTTATCGCCCTGACTGGTTAACTCAGTGGGAAGCGGAGCGCCAGATTGAAGGACTCGGCGAGGCTCAGGCATGGCAGGCACCGTTGTGGAAAGCACTGGTGGAATACACCGCTGAACTGGGCCAACCGCGCTGGCATCGTGCCAATTTATATCAGCGATTTATTCACACCCTGGAAAATGCGTCTGAATGTCCGCAGGGGCTGCCTTCTCGCGTCTTTATTTGCGGAATTTCGGCGCTACCGCCGGTTTACCTGCAGGCATTGCAGGCGTTGGGTAAGCATATTGATATTCATCTGCTATTTACCAACCCTTGTCGCTACTATTGGGGCGACATTAAAGATCCCGCCTGGCTGGCAAAGCTGCTGGCGCGTCAGCGTCGGCACAGTTTTGAAGAACGTCACCTGCCGCTGTTTCGTGATACTCAGAATGCGGCAGGATTGTTTAACAGTGATGGTGAGCAGGACGTAGGCAACCCGATGTTAGCCTCGTGGGGCAAGTTGGGACGTGATTATATTTATCTGCTTTCAGAACTGGAAAACAGCCAGGAGCTGGATGCGTTTGTCGATATAACCCCAGACAATCTTTTGCATAACATTCAGTCGGATATTCTCGAGTTACAAAGCCGGGCCGTGGCGGGCGTTACGCTGGACGAGTATTCCCGGAGCGACAACAAACGGCTGCTTGATGCGAACGACACCAGCGTGACTTTCCATGTCTGCCATAGCCCTCAGCGTGAAGTGGAAATTCTTCATGACCGACTGCTGGCAATGCTGGAAGCAGATCCCACGCTGACGCCGCGCGACATTATCGTGATGGTGGCGGATATCGACAGCTATAGCCCGTTCATTCAGGCGGTTTTTGGCAGCGCGCCAGCCGACCGTTACTTACCATATGCGATTTCCGACCGTCGGGCACGCCAGTCCCATCCCGTCTTACAGGCCTTTATCAGTCTGCTTTCGCTGCCGGATAGCCGTTTTGTTTCTGAGGATGTGTTGGCATTGCTGGACGTTCCCGTACTGGCGGCGCGTTTCAACATTGATGAAGAAGGTCTGCGCTATCTTCGTTTGTGGGTCAATGAATCAGGTATTCGCTGGGGAATTGACGACGATAACGTGCGCGAGCTGGAACTGCCGCCAACGGGTCAGCATACCTGGCAATTTGGTTTAACGCGCATGCTGCTCGGCTATGCGATGGAAAGCGCCCAGGGCGAGTGGCAATCGGTATTGCCCTACGATGAGTCGAGCGGTTTGATTGCCGAGCTGGTAGGGCATCTGGCCTCGTTGCTGATGCAGCTTAATCTCTGGCGTCGTGGACTGGCGCAGGAGCGCCCGCTGGAAGAGTGGCTACCCGTTTGTCGGGACATGCTTAATGATTTCTTCCTGCCGGATGCGGATACCGAAGCGGCGATGACGCTGATTGAACAGCAGTGGCAGGCAATTATTAGTGAAGGACTGGGGGCTGAGTATGGTGATGCCGTACCGCTTTCCTTGCTACGTGATGAGCTGGCGCAGCGTCTCGACCAGGAACGCATTAGCCAGCGCTTCCTGGCGGGGCCTGTTAACATTTGTACGCTGATGCCGATGCGCTCCATTCCTTTTAGGGTTGTGTGTCTGCTGGGTATGAACGATGGCGTTTATCCGCGTCAGCTTGCGCCGCTGGGCTTTGATCTGATGAGCCAAAAACCGATGCGGGGCGATCGCAGCCGTCGCGATGATGACCGTTATCTGTTCCTCGAAGCGTTAATTTCGGCGCAGCAAACGCTCTACATCAGCTACATTGGCCGCTCAATTCAGGACAACAGCGAACGCTTCCCGTCGGTATTAGTGCAGGAACTGATGGATTACATCGGGCAAAGCCATTATCTGCCGGGCGATGAATCGTTGACCTGCGATCAAAGCGAGGCCAGGGTAAAAGCGCACATTACCCGTCTGCATACCCGCATGCCTTTTGACGCACAAAACTATCAGCCCGGCGAACAGCAAAGCTACGCCCGAGAGTGGCTGCCTGCGGCGAGCTTGTCAGGAAAAGCGCACACGGATTTTGTGCAGCCTCTCCCCTTTGAAATGCCAGCCACGTTAACGCTGGAAACGCTACAGCGTTTTTGGGCTCATCCGGTACGGGCCTTTTTCCAGATGCGTTTGCAGGTCAACTTTCGCGCTGAAGAAAGTGAGATCCCAGAAACAGAACCTTTTGTTCTGGAAGGATTAACTCGCTATCAGCTTAATCAGCAATTGCTTAACACGCTGGTTGAAGAGAACGATGCTGAACAACTATTTCGCCGTTTCCGTGCGGCAGGCGTGCTGCCCTATGGGTCATTTGGTGAAATTCTGTGGGATACGCAGCGTCAGGAGATGCAGTCGCTGGCTGAACGCATTATCGCCTGTCGTCAGCCCTGTCAGAGTACGGAGATCGATCTTAACTGTAACGGCGTGCAAATCACCGGTTGGCTACCGCAGGTGCAAGAGGACGGTTTGTTGCGCTGGCGTCCATCTTTGATAAGCATTGCGCAGGGAGTGCAACTTTGGCTGGAACATCTTGTCTATTGTGCCAGTGGCGGTACGGGAGAGAGCCGGCTGTTCCTGCGTAAAGACGGAGAATGGCGTTTTCCGCCACTGGAGGCAGAACAGGCGCTGTTGTATTTGTCGCAACTCATTGAGGGATATCGGGAAGGCATGTCATCGCCATTGTTGGTATTACCGGAAAGCGGCGGCGCATGGATAAAAACCTGTTATGACGCTGCAAATGATGCCATGTTAGATGACGACGATACGCTGCAAAAAGCGCGCAGTAAGTTTTTGCAGGCTTATGAAGGCAACATGATGGTTCGTGGCGAAGGCGATGATATCTGGTATCAGCGCCTGTGGCGTCAACTGGATGCCGAGACGCTGGAACGCATTGTTTTACAGTCACAGCGCTATCTGTTACCGATTTTTCGCTTTAACCAGTCCTGATGGTTGTATAAAAATTGCGCAATTCGATAGCTTCCACTATGATGCGCATTCTGTCACGGACTGATTCTTACAAAGAGAAGATGCTGACTTGTTCAGCACAAAGTCTTGCCCTGTTCAGGTCACGTATTGATACGTGGTTTGCAGTGAACAGGTGAATACGTTAATGATGAGGTTTGTGAATGCCCCGCAGCACCTGGTTCAGCGCATTATTGTTGTTCGTCGCCCTTTGGGTTCCCGTAAGTCAGGCAGATACCGGTTGGCAGCCTTTAGCTGAAACCATCCGTAAAAGCGATAAAGATACCCGCCAGTATCAGGCCGTGCGCCTTGATAACGGCATGGTCGTGTTACTGGTATCCGATCCGCAGGCCGTGAAATCCCTTTCTGCACTGGTGGTACCTGTTGGCTCGCTGGAAGATCCGGACGATCATCAGGGGCTGGCGCATTATCTCGAACACATGTGTCTGATGGGCTCGAAAAAATACCCGCAGCCCGACAGCCTGGCTGAATTCCTGAAAATGCATGGCGGCAGCCACAACGCCAGCACAGCGCCTTACCGTACGGCTTTTTATCTTGAAGTCGAAAACGACGCGCTGGTGGGGGCAGTGGATCGACTGGCGGACGCGATCGCCGATCCGTTGCTGGATAAAAAATATGCCGATCGCGAGCGTAACGCGGTGAACTCCGAGCTGACGCTGGCGCGTACCCGGGATGGGATGCGTATGGCGCAGGTCAGCGCTGAGACGATCAACCCGGCGCACCCTGGCTCGCGTTTCTCCGGCGGAAATCTGGAGACATTAAGCGATAAACCGGGTAACCCGGTGGTGCTGGCATTACAAAAATTTCATGAAAAATACTACTCCGCGAACCTGATGAAGGCGGTGATTTATAGCAATAAACCACTGCCAGAGCTGGCGCGGATAGCCGCTGAAACTTTCGGCCGCGTACCGAACAGAAATATCGAAAAACCGGAAATCACCGTACCGGTTGTCACCGACGCGCAGAAAGGCATCATCATCCACTATGTGCCGGCAATGCCGCGCAAAGTCCTGCGCGTCGAGTTTCGTATCGATAACAACAGCGCAAAGTTCCGCAGTAAAACGGATGAACTGATAACCTACCTGATTGGCAATCGTAGCCCTGGTACGCTGTCCGACTGGCTGCAAAAACAGGGGCTGGTGGAGGGCATTCGTGCCGATTCCGACCCGGTTGTTAATGGTAACAGCGGCGTGTTAGCCATTTCTGCGACGTTAACCGACAAAGGGTTGGCGAATCGCGATGAAGTTGTCGCGGCCATCTTTAGCTATCTCAATCTGTTGCGTGAGAAAGGCGTCGATAAACGCTACTTTAACGAACTGGCGCACGTGCTGGATCTCGATTTCCGTTATCCTTCAATCACTCGTGATATGGACTACGTGGAATGGCTGGCTGATACCATGATCCGCGTTCCCGTCGAGCATACGTTGGATGCGGTGAATATTGCCGACCAATATGATGCGCAAGCCATTGCGCAACGTCTGGCAATGATGACGCCGCAGAATGCGCGTATCTGGTATATCAGCGCGAAAGAACCGCATAATAAAACCGCTTATTTTGTCGATGCGCCTTATCAGGTGGACAAAATCAGCGACAAAACCTTTGCTGACTGGCAGCAAAAAGCACAGGGCATTGCGCTGTCTTTGCCAGAGCTGAACCCCTACATTCCGGATGATTTCACGCTGATCAAAGCGGATAAAAAATACGCTCACCCGGAACTGATCGTCGATGAGCCGGATTTGCGCGTGGTGTATGCGCCGAGCCAGTATTTTGCCAGCGAGCCGAAGGCTGATGTCAGCGTGATCCTGCGTAACCCGAAAGCGATGGACAGCGCGCGCAACCAGGTATTATTCGCCCTGAACGATTACCTGGCGGGAATCGCGCTCGATCAGTTAAGCAACCAGGCATCGGTGGGTGGAATAGGTTTTTCGACCAACGCTAACAATGGTCTGATGCTTAACGCTAACGGCTACACTCAACGTCTGCCGCAGCTTTTTCAGGCTTTATTGAGCGGTTATTTCAGCTACACCTCAACGGATGAACAACTGGCACAGGCGAAATCCTGGTACGCTCAGATGATGGACTCTGCGGAAAAAGGTAAAGCCTACGATCAGGCGATTATGCCGGTGCAAATGCTGTCTCAGGTGCCCTATTTCTCTCGCGATGAACGTCGCGCGCTATTGCCATCCATTACGTTGCAAGAGGTGATGTCCTACCGCGATGCTTTAAAAGCGGGGGCGCGGCCTGAATTCCTGGTGGTAGGTAATATGAGCAAAGCTCAGGCTACAACCATGGCGCAGGATATTCAGAAACAGCTTGGCGCGAATGGTTCGCAGTGGTGCCGGAACAAAGAAGTGGTCGTGGACAAGAAGCAGTCCGTCATCTTTGAGAAAGCGGGCAGCAGCACGGATTCTGCGCTGGCGGCGGTATTTGTGCCAACTGGCTATGACGAATACAGCAGTTCAGCCTACAGCGCCATGTTAGGGCAAATTGTTCAGCCGTGGTTTTACAATCAATTGCGTACTGAAGAGCAGTTAGGTTACGCCGTATTTGCTTTCCCGATGAGCGTTGGTCGTCAGTGGGGGATGGGGTTCCTGTTACAAAGCAGTGATAAGCAACCGTCTTACCTCTGGGAGCGTTATAAAGCATTTTTCCCGACGGCGGAAGCGAAGTTGCGGGCAATGAAACCGGAAGAGTTTGCGCAAATTCAGCAGGCGATCATTGCGCAAATGCTACAGGCGCCGCAAACGCTGGGGGAAGAAGCCTCACAGTTAAGCAAAGATTTTGATCGCGGCAATATGCGCTTCGATTCACGTGATAAAATAGTGGCTCAGATTAAACTGCTGACGCCGCAAAAACTTGCCGACTTCTTCCATCAGGCGGTGGTTGAGCCGCAAGGCATGGCGATACTGTCACAGGTTTCCGGCAGTCAGAACGGGAAAGCAGAATACGTGCGCCCGGAAGGCTGGAAAGTGTGGCAGACCGTCAGCGCGTTGCAGCAAACCTTACCCCTGATGAGTGACAAGAATGAATGATGCCGCTGAGTCCCTTGATCCACTGCGCTTGCCCCTGACGGGCGAGCGCCTGATTGAAGCCTCTGCGGGCACCGGTAAAACCTTTACCATCGCCGCCCTGTATTTACGTTTACTGCTTGGACTGGGCTGCTCTGCCGCCTTTCCACGTCCTCTGACCGTCGAAGAAGTGCTCGTGGTCACCTTCACCGAGGCGGCCACCGAAGAGCTGCGTGGCCGAATTCGTAGCAACATTCACGAGCTGCGCATTGCCTGTCTGCGCGAAACCACCGACAACCCGCTATATGCTCGTTTGTTAGACGAAATAGCCGATAAAAAACAGGCCGCCCAGTGGCTGCTATTGGCTGAAAGACAAATGGATGAAGCGGCGGTGTTTACCATTCATGGTTTTTGTCAGCGCATGCTCAGCCTCAACGCCTTTGAGTCAGGCATGCTGTTTGAACAGCAACTGATTGAAGACGAATCACTGCTGCGTTATCAGGCGTGCGCGGACTTCTGGCGGCGGCATTGCTATCCGTTGTCCCGCGACATTGCGCAGGTTATTTTTGAAACGTGGAAAGGTCCTCAGGCGCTATTGAGTGATATCAATCGCTATCTGCAGGGGGAAGCACCGGTAATCAAGGCTCCGCCGCCAGATGACGAAACACTGGCCTCCCGGCACGAACAAATTCTCGCCCGCATTAACCTGATTAAGCAGCAATGGCGTGATTCCGTTGATGAGCTTGACGGTCTGCTGGAAGCCTCCGGGATCGACCGGCGTAAATTTAATCGCGGTAACCAGGGTAAGTGGATCGAAAAGATCAGCGCATGGGCGCAGGAAGAAACCCAGAGTTACCAGCTTCCTGACGCGCTGGAGAAATTTTCACAGCGTTTTCTGCAAGAGCGCACCAAAGCGGGTGGCGTAACGCCTCAGCACCCGCTTTTCGTCGCCATTGATGAACTGCTTAGCGAACCGTTAACTCTCCGCGATCTGGTGATTACCCGGGCGCTGGCGGAAATCCGCACCGCGGTTGCCGAAGAGAAGCGCCGACGCGGCGAGCTTGGCTTTGACGATATGCTCAGCCGTCTGGATGCGGCGTTGCGCAGTGAAAGCGGCGATGCGCTGGCGACGGCTATCCGTACCCGTTTTCCGGTCGCGATGATCGATGAATTTCAGGATACCGATCCGCAGCAGTACCGCATATTCCGCCGGATCTGGCAGCATCAGCCAGAGACCGCGCTGCTGCTGATTGGCGATCCCAAACAGGCTATTTATGCGTTTCGCGGCGCGGATATCTTTACCTATATGAAGGCGCGCAGCGAAGTCAGCGCACACTATACGCTCGACACCAACTGGCGTTCTGCCCCCGGCATGGTCAATAGCGTGAATACGCTTTTCAGCCAGATGGACGACGCCTTTATGTTCCGCGAAATCCCCTTTAGCCCGGTAAAATTTGCAGAGAAAAACCAGTCGCTACGGTTTGTTTTACATGGTGAAACGCAGCCCGCAATGAGTATGTGGCTGATGGAAGGGGAAAGTTGTGGCGTAGGCGACTACCAGAACTACATGGCGCAGGTGTGCGCAACGCAAATTCGCGACTGGCTTAAGGCCGGACACTCTGGTGATGCGCAACTGGTGAGCGGTAAAGCATCCAGGCCGGTACGCGCCTCAGACATTAGCGTACTGGTTCGTAGCCGCCAGGAGGCGGCGCTGGTCCGCGATGCCCTGACGCAACTGGCGATTCCCTCCGTCTACCTTTCCAACCGTGACAGCGTATTTGAAACGCTGGAAGCACAGGAATTGCTGTGGATGCTGCAAGGGGTGATGACGCCAGAACGGGAAAACACGCTGCGCAGCGCGCTGGCGACCTCAATGATGGGGCTGAATGCGCAGGATATTGAAGCATTAAATAACGACGAGAATGCCTGGGATGCGGTAGTTGAAGAATTCGATGGCTATCGTCAAATCTGGCATAAACGCGGCGTCATGCCGATGCTGCGTGCGCTGATGACAAACCGCCAGATTGCGGAAAATCTACTGGCTACGGCAGGGGGCGAACGCCGCCTGACTGATATTTTACATATCAGCGAACTGCTCCAGGAAGCGGGATCGCAACTGGAAAGCGAGCATGCGCTGGTGCGCTGGTTGTCCCAGCATATTCTTGAACCGGACAGCAATGCGTCCAGCCAGCAGCTCAGACTGGAAAGCGACAAGCATCTGGTACAAATCGTGACTATTCATAAATCGAAAGGGCTGGAATATCCGCTGGTCTGGCTGCCGTTTATCACGAATTTCCGCGTCCAGGATCAAGCGTTCTACCACGATCGCAGCTCCTTTGAAGCGGTACTGGATCTCAGTGACGCCAGGGAGAGCGTTGAGCTGGCAGAGGCTGAACGCCTGGCGGAAGACCTGCGCTTGCTCTACGTTGCGCTAACCCGTTCGGTATGGCACTGCAGCCTTGGCGTTGCGCCGTTGGTACGTCGTCGGGGCGATAAAAAAGGGGATACCGATGTGCATCAGAGCGCCCTTGGCCGTCTGTTGCAAAAAGGTGAGCCAATGGATGCCGTGGGTCTGCGTGGCGCGATTGAAGCGCTGGGTTGCGACGATATTGCCTGCCTGACGCCAGGTCAACCTGACGGTGAGCGCTGGCAGGTTGCACAGCCGGTCAGCGCCACATTGAGTGTGAGAACACTGCAACGTACCCCCGGCGACGGCTGGCGCGTGACCAGTTATTCCGGCCTGCAACAGCGCGGACATGGAATCGCGCAGGATCTGATCCCGCGCCTGGATGTTGATGCCGCAGGCGTTGGCGAGGTCATTGCGGAGTCAGGATTCACCCCGCATCAATTTCCGCGCGGCGCCTCGCCGGGCACGTTTTTGCATAGTCTGTTTGAGGACCTTGATTTTACCCAACCGGTAGATCCGTGTTGGGTCGAAGAAAAACTGGCGTTGGGTGGTTATGACGCGCATTGGACGCCGGTTTTGACCGCATGGCTGGACACCATTTTGCAGGCGCCTCTTAACGAGACGGGCGTCAGTTTGAGCCAACTTTCTGCTCGTGAAAAACAGGTGGAGATGGAGTTTTATCTGCCGATTTCGCAGCCGCTGATGGCCAGCCGACTTGATGCGTTAATCCGTAAATACGATCCGCTCTCAGCGGGCTGCCCTGCGTTGGATTTTATGCAGGTACGCGGCATGCTAAAAGGGTTTATTGACCTGGTGTTTCGTCATCAGGGGCGTTATTACCTGCTTGATTACAAATCTAACTGGCTGGGTGAAGACAGCGCAGCCTACACGCAGCAGGCGATGGCCTCAGCTATGCAGGCGCATCGCTACGACCTGCAATATCAACTTTATACCCTGGCGCTGCATCGCTACTTACGCCATCGCATCAGTGATTACGATTATGAACGCCATTTTGGTGGCGTCATCTATCTTTTCCTGCGGGGCGTTGATGGTCAGGAGCCGCAGCAGGGAATTTACGCCACCCGACCAGACGGAGAAATGATCGCTTTGATGGATGAGATGTTTGCCGGTGCGGAGCTGGAGGAGATGTCATGACAATCCAGAAACGATTACTGCAAGCCGTTGAGCAAAAACAGCTCCGGCCTCTGGATGCCCAGTTTGCGCTGGCAGTTGCCGGAAATGACAATCCTGCGGTTGCGCTGGCTGCGGCATTGCTCAGCCGCGAAGCGGGAGAAGGGCACGTCTGCTTACCGCTTTCGCGATTATCCTTACGCGAAGATGCTCATCCTCTGTTAAGCGCCTGGCTTGCTGAGATGGGCGAGCCTGAAAACTGGGCTGAATGTTTGCTGGCCTCCGGGGCAGTAAGCCGTGGCGAGCAACCGACCCCGCTGGTGCTGTACGGCGATCGTTTATATCTGAACCGCATGTGGCATAACGAACGCGCGGTGGCGCGTTTTTTCAGTGAAGTTAACCACGCCATTGAGGTGGATGAACAACGGCTGACCGACACGCTGGAGGCGCTGTTTCCATCATCGGAAGGCGTTAACTGGCAAAAGGTGGCCGCTGCTGTGGCGCTGACCCGTCGTATATCAGTGATCTCCGGCGGGCCGGGCACCGGAAAAACGACAACGGTCGCGAGGCTTCTGGCGGCGTTGATCCAGATGATGGATGGTGAACGCTGCCGTATTCGTCTGGCGGCGCCAACGGGAAAAGCGGCTGCGCGTCTGACCGCCTCGCTGGGGGCGGCGCTGCGAGAACTGCCGCTTACCGATGAGCAAAAGAAACGCATTCCCGATGATGCCAGTACGCTGCATCGGTTATTAGGCGCTCAGCCTGGCAGCCAGCGTCTGCGTCATCATGCGGGGAACCCGCTGCATGTGGATGTGCTGGTGGTGGATGAAGCCTCGATGATTGATTTGCCGATGATGTCGCGCCTTATCGATGCCCTGCCATCGCACGGGCGGGTGATTTTTCTTGGCGATCGTGACCAGCTTGCCTCCGTCGAGGCGGGGGCGGTGCTTGGGGATATTTGTGCTTTTGTCAGCGAAGGATTCACCCCGGAACGTGCCCGGCAGCTTAGTCGCCTGACCGGTAGCGCTATTCCGGCGGGAACGGGTACCCAGGCGGCGGCGTTGCGTGACAGCTTGTGTCTGCTGCAAAAAAGCTACCGTTTTGGCAGTGACTCTGGGATCGGTCAATTGGCTGCTGCGATTAATCGCGGTGACAAAGCTGCGGTAAAAACGGTTTTCCAGCAGGGATTCAGCGATATCGAAAAACGCACGTTACACAGCAGTGAAGATTACGCCGCGATGCTGGATGAGGCGCTGGCCGGTTATGGGCACTACCTGGATTTACTGCACGAGGGCGCCGCGCCGGATGCCATCATTCAGGCCTTCAATGAGTATCAGCTGTTATGCGCTTTGCGGGAAGGCCCGTTTGGCGTTGGCGGTTTGAATGAACGCATTGAGCAGGTGATGACGCAAAAACGTAAAATTCGCCGTTCGACGCACAGTCGTTGGTATGAGGGAAGGCCGGTGATGATTTCGCGCAATGACAGTTCGCTGGGGTTATTTAACGGTGATATTGGCATTGCCCTCGAGCGTGGACAAGGGTTGAGGGTGTGGTTTGCGCTGCCGGACGGTTCGATTAAGTCGGTGCAACCCAGCCGCTTGCCTGAGCATGAAACCACCTGGGCGATGACGGTACATAAATCGCAGGGATCTGAGTTTGACCATGCGGCGTTGATTTTACCCAGCCAGCATTCCCCTGTGGTTACCCGCGAGCTGGTCTATACCGCCGTAACCCGCGCGCGCCGCCGTCTGTCGCTGTATGCCGATGAACGAATATTGGGCGGGGCAATTGTCATGCGTACCGAACGCCGCAGCGGGCTATCAGCATTATTTAATGACGGCCTGATGTAGCTGTAGGCCGGATGAGGCTGTTATGCCGCATCCGGCAACCACTCTTACCCCAAATCCGCCATCAGCACTTTTGAGCGCCGCTGATAGTTGTACATCTCTTTCTTGCTTTCCGGCAGCAGGTCGATATCCACTGGCGTGAAGCCGCGCTCCTGGAACCAGTGGATGCTGCGGGTGGTCAGTACGAACAGCTTACTCAGCCCCATTTGCCGGGCCTGCGCGGCGATCCGCTCCAGCAATACTTCCCCGCGTGACGAACTACGGTAGTCCGGATGTACCGCCACACACGCCATTTCGCCAATCCTCTCTTCCGGGAAAGGGTACAGAGCGGCGCAGGCGATAGTCAGGTTATCGCGCTGAATAATGGTGAATTTGTCGATCTCCATTTCCAGTTGTTCGCGGGAGCGGCGGACCAGAATGCCTTGTTGTTCCAACGGACGGATGAGCTCCAGAATGCCGCCGATATCATTAATGGTGGCGCGGCGAATTTGCTCGGCGCTTTCCATCACGATTTGCGTACCGATGCCATCGCGGGAGAACAGTTCTTGCAGCAACGCGCCATCTTCCTGATAGCTGATCAGGTGGCAGCGGCGTACGCCACTGCGACAAGCTTTCACCGCACCACGCAGGAAGCGCACCGTACCTGAGCTGTAGTCACCTTTCTCTTCCTGTGACTCGACGCGCGCCTGGGCTTCGTTAGGGAACAATTCGGAAATAATATCGCCATCATCGTTGGTGACCCCTTGGGAGGAACAAAAGCCAATCATTTTCTCCGCCTTCAGTTTGATAGCCAACTGCGTGGCGACCTCTTCTGACGTCAGATTAAAGCTCTCACCGGTAACGGAAACGGCGACTGGCCCCATCAGGACTATCGCGCCACTGTCCAGTTGACGGTGAATGGCCTCTTCATCAATACGACGAATACGCCCGCTATGGCAGTAGTCCACGCCGTCATCAACGCCCAGCGGCTGGGAGATAATAAAATTACCGCTGACCACATTGATATGCGCACCCTGCAATGGCGTATTATTCAGGCTCATCGACAGGCGGGCGGTAATATCAAGCTGGAGCAATCCCGCAGCCTGTTTGACCAGCTCCAGGGTTTTAGCGTCGGTGACGCGCGTATTTTTGTGGTACACCGGCTCATAATGATGCGCCGCAAGATTGGCATCAATCTGCGGTCGTGCGCCATAGACCACGACAAGGCGGATGCCGAGGCTATGAAGAAGCCCAATGTCATTGACGATACTGGAAAAGTTTTCATGCTCGATGGCTTCGCCGCCCAGCATAATGACAAACGTTTTTCCCCGATGGGTATTGATATAGGGAACAGAATGGCGGAATCCCTGTACCAGTTCGGTTCTACGCTCCTTCACCACGGCACACCCTCATTGCATGATTATTCGTAATTTGTGTATTTTTATTCTGTTTTGGTGCTGTGCGCAAGCGTAATTTTTACTCATGCCGAAGATTTTTTTCAGTAATGCCGTGAATATAAAAAGAATGTTTACCCTTTTATAGATGACAGATTATGCGTCATTCGTTAAAGTTTCCGGTCAATTCGGACGTTTTACGTATTACTTCAATAAAGATTTCTTTTGCTCGGGAGAAGCATGTCGGGATCCAATTCAGCAATCAGTCGCCGTCGTTTACTGCAAGGTGCGGGTGCTATGTGGCTTTTGAGCGTCAGTCAGGTTGGTCTGGCTGCCGTGAGTCAGGTCGTTGCCGTTCGTATCTGGCCTGCGTCCAGTTATACCCGCGTCACGGTGGAATCCAACCGTTTGCTGAAATACAAACAGTTTGCCCTGAGTAATCCTGAGCGTGTGGTTGTCGATATTGAAGGCGTTAATTTGAACTCGGTGCTTAAGGGCATCGGCGCGCAGATTCGTCCTGACGATCCCTATATTAAGTCGGCGAGAGTCGGGCAATTTGACCCGCAGACCGTGCGGATGGTGTTCGAGCTGAAACAGAATGTGAAGCCGCAACTCTTTGCCCTGGCCCCCGTCGCCGGTTTTAAAGAGCGCCTGGTCATGGATCTTTATCCTGCCAATGCGCAGGATGTTCAGGATCCGCTGCTGGCGCTGCTTGAAGATTACAACAAGGGCGATCTGGATAAACAGGTGCCGCCTGCGCAAAGTGGTCCGCAGCCGGGTAAAGCGGGGCGCGATCGTCCGATTGTCATTATGCTGGATCCCGGACACGGTGGAGAAGACTCCGGTGCGGTGGGGAAATATAAGACGCGTGAAAAAGATGTGGTACTGCAAATTGCCCGTCGCCTGCGAGCCCTTATTGAAAAAGAGGGCAACATGAAGGTCTTTATGACGCGTAATGAAGATATATTCATTCCGCTAAAAGTGCGTGTGGCGAAAGCGCAGAAACAGCGTGCAGACCTGTTTGTCTCTATTCACGCCGATGCCTTTACCAGCCGGCAACCCAGCGGCTCATCGGTGTTTGCGCTCTCCACGAAAGGGGCGACCAGTACCGCGGCAAAATATCTGGCCCAAACCCAGAACGCCTCGGATCTCATCGGTGGCGTTAGCAAAAGCGGTGACCGTTATGTCGACCACACCATGTTCGATATGGTGCAATCGCTGACCATCGCCGACAGCCTGAAGTTTGGCAAAGCGGTGCTGAATAAGCTCGGTAAAATTAACAACCTGCATAAGAATCAGGTTGAGCAAGCCGGGTTCGCGGTGCTGAAAGCGCCGGATATTCCCTCTATCCTCGTGGAGACGGCATTTATCAGTAACGTCGAAGAGGAGCGTAAGCTGAAGACGGCAACCTTCCAGCAGGAAGTGGCGGAGTCGATTCTGGCAGGGATTAAAGCCTACTTTGCCGATGGCGCGACGCTGGCGAGAAGGGGATAACAAAAAAGCGCTGAAAAGCGCTTTTTTTAACGAACTACAGATACAAAAAAACACCTGTTAAGGTGTTTAATGTGTTGGTTGCGGGGGCCGGATTTGAACCGACGACCTTCGGGTTATGAGCCCGACGAGCTACCAGGCTGCTCCACCCCGCGTCCGTCTTTTTGCTTCGTATTTCAAACCACATCTGCGTTGGCTTTCCTCGTTCACCTCAGTCACTTACTGGAGTAAGCTCCTAAGGATTCACTGCGTCGCCGCCTTGCTGTGATTCGAACTACTTTGCAAAAATATTGCAGCAAATATGATTGGTTGCGGGGGCCGGATTTGAACCGACGACCTTCGGGTTATGAGCCCGACGAGCTACCAGGCTGCTCCACCCCGCGTCCGTCATTACTCTTCCATCGAGTAACGTTACTGCTTCTGATTTTAATTGGTTGCGGGGGCCAGATTTGAACTGACGACCTTCGGGTTATGAGCCCGACGAGCTACCAGGCTGCTCCACCCCGCTTCCGTGGATGCGCACTATACTCTGCTCGCATTTTCATGCAACCCTTTTTTCACCTTGATCACGTTTTAAGGGTGAAAATGAACAAAAACAACGTATTCTGGATTATTTTTTGCGCAAAATTTGCGTTCGGGTATGCATACGCATTTCATTAGGTACGGGGGTTTGTTATCTTCGTCTCGCATTCAGGCAACATAAGACGAGAACAATGAAAGGACGTTGGGCAAAATATCTTCTGGCGGGAGCAGTCGTTGCGATGCTCGCCGCGTGTTCCTCAAAACCCACCGATCGTGGGCAGCAGTATAAAGACGGGAAATTTACCCAGCCTTTCTCACTGGTGAACCAGCCTGATGCGGTTGGCGCGCCAATCAATGCCGGTGATTTCGCCGAGCAGGTTAATCAGATCCGTAGCGCATCGCCACGTTTATATGGCAATCAGAGCAATGTCTATAATGCCATCCAGCAGTGGTTACGTGCGGGCGGTGATACCCGCAGCATGCGTCAGTTTGGTATTGACGCGTGGCAAATGGAAGGGGCGGACAACTACGGTAACGTCCAGTTTACTGGTTATTACACGCCGGTTATTCAGGCGCGCCACACGCGTCAGGGTGAGTTCCAGTATCCTATCTACCGCATGCCGCCAAAACGCGGGCGTTTACCGTCTCGTGCCGAGATCTACGCAGGCGCGCTAAGCGATAATTACATTCTGGCGTACAGCAACTCCCTGATGGACAACTTTATTATGGATGTTCAGGGCAGTGGATATATCGATTTTGGCGACGGCAGCCCGCTAAACTTCTTTAGCTATGCCGGGAAAAACGGCCATGCCTATCGCAGTATCGGGAAGGTGTTGATCGACCGTGGCGAAGTGAAAAAAGAAGATATGTCGATGCAGGCCATTCGCCATTGGGGAGAAACGCACAGCGAGGCCGAAGTGCGTGAGCTGCTGGAGCAGAACCCATCGTTTGTCTTCTTTAAGCCGCAATCTTTTGCGCCGGTGAAAGGGGCCAGCGCGGTACCGCTGATTGGCCGTGCATCCGTGGCTTCTGATCGCAGTATCATTCCTGCGGGTACCACGTTACTGGCGGAAGTTCCCTTGCTGGATAATAACGGTAAGTTCACCGGTCAGTACGAACTGCGCCTGATGGTGGCGCTGGACGTGGGCGGTGCGATTAAAGGCCAGCACTTTGATATCTATCAGGGCATTGGCGCTGACGCCGGACATCGTGCCGGGTGGTATAATCACTACGGCCGCGTGTGGGTGCTGAAAACAGCGGCCAACGCGGGTAACGTGTTCAGCGGTTAATTGCTTGATGGCGGCAGCGCCATCCGGCAGTCATACTGCTCGGTATTAATGAATTTGAGGTTCTATGTCTGTGGTTATCAGTGACGCCTGGCGTCAGCGTTTTGGCGGCACGGCGCGGCTGTATGGCGAAAACGCGCTGCAGTTATTTGCCGGAGCGCATGTTTGCGTGGTCGGGATTGGCGGTGTGGGATCGTGGGCGGCGGAAGCGCTGGCGCGTACCGGCATTGGCGCGATTACGCTGATCGATATGGATGATGTTTGCGTCACCAATACTAACCGTCAGATCCATGCGCTGCGCGATAACGTTGGTTTAGCGAAAGCTGAGGTGATGGCGGAACGTATCCGCCAGATTAACCCGGAGTGCCGGGTGAACGTGGTCGATGATTTTGTTACGCCAGATAACGTTGCTGAATATATGAATGCGGGATTTTCGTATGTCATCGATGCGATTGACAGCGTGCGCCCGAAAGCGGCGCTCATTGCGTACTGTCGGCGCAATAAGATTCCGCTGGTAACCACCGGCGGTGCGGGCGGGCAGATCGATCCGACGCAGATTCAGGTGGTTGATCTGGCAAAAACCATTCAGGATCCGCTGGCGGCCAAGCTGCGTGAGCGACTGAAGAGTGATTTTGGCGTGGTGAAAAACAGTAAAGGCAAGCTGGGCGTGGACTGCGTGTTCTCGACCGAGGCGCTGGTTTACCCGCAGGCAGATGGCTCGGTGTGTGCCATGAAGGCGACGGCGGAAGGGCCAAAACGTATGGATTGTGCCTCAGGGTTTGGCGCTGCCACCATGGTGACGGCTACCTTTGGCTTTGTAGCCGTTTCCCATGCGCTGAAGAAGATGATGGCGAAAGCGGCGCGCCAGAGTTGATTGTGTCGGATGGCGTTATGCTTATCCGACCTACAGTTCGTGCGGTGTTATAGGCCGGATAAGACGCATCAGCCGTCGTCATCCGGCTTGCCGGGCAGCTTCAAGAATCGCCTCGTTCAACGCATGCAGGCCCTGGCTTCGTGAGGCGCTGAGCTGCCCGCTTAACCCTAACTCGTCAAATAACGCCATCGGTGAATGCGCCAGCAACTCCGTTGCGGTTTTACCTTCTGTGGCGGTGAGCAATACTGCCAACAGCCCGCGAACAATGCGGCCTTCGCTGTCGCCGAAGAAATGCAGAGTGCCATTCTGGTGCAGGGTATATCCCAGCCAGACGCGGTTTTCGCATCCCGCAATCTCTTTTGCCTGCGCCCTTAGCGCATCCGGCAGCGCCGGAAGCTGCTTGCCCAGCAGAATTAGCTGACGATATTTATCCTCCCACTGGGTGAGCGGGGCAAACGTATTACGCAACGTCTCTTCAGTTACGGTTGTGCCAAACGGGTGTCCGGCGAATAAAGGGCTTGTCATTAATCCACCAATATATCCAGCGCGCGGTCAACGGCTGAGACCAACGCATCCACATCACTTTGCGTATTATAGGGCGCAAAAGAGGCGCGTAGGGTCCCGGATACGCCCAGTTCCGCCAGCAGCGGTTGTGCGCAGTGTTGCCCCGCGCGCAGCGCAATGCCATTTTCGGCCAGCAGCGTCACCATATCGCTATGATGAACGCCAGCGAAATCAAAGGCTAACAGACTAGAGTCCTGACAACGGAAGGAACGAAAACCGGGACGTTTCGCCAGGGCGTCTTCTGCCAGCGTCGCCAGACCCCGGCTCCAGTTTTCGGCCTGCGCAACATCAATGTCCGCCAGCCACTCGAGCGCCGCGCTTAACCCGATGACGCCAGCTACGTTAGGCGTACCGGCCTCCAGCTTCCAGGGGGCTGCCTGGGTGGTGAAACCGTCAAAGCTGACTTCGCTAATCATCTTGCCGCCGCCGAGCCACGGTGACATGGCTTCCAGTAATTCTGGCTTACCATAAAGTACGCCAATACCGGTAGGGCCATACAACTTGTGGCCCGAGAAGGCATAGAAATCAATATCTAACTGCTGCACGTCAGCGGGGAAATGCACAATTCCCTGCGCGCCATCTACCATTACCACCATGCCAGCCGCATGGGCGAGCGTAATGGCGCGGGCTAAATCCGGACAACCACCGGTAACGTTCGACATCTGCCCCAGCGCCAGAATGCGACTGCGCGGAGTGATGAGTTCAACCAGACGCTCGACGTCCGGTAGCAAATGGGCGTTGAGCGGGAGTTTGACTACTCTGGCTCCCGTTTGCTCAGCCACCATCAGCCACGGAACGAGATTGGCATGATGTTCCGCCACGCTGACGATAATCTCATCGCCCGGCCGTAAGCGCGGACGCGCATAGCTTTGGGCAACCATATTGATAGCTTCCGTCGTGCCACGGGTCCAGACTATCGTTTTCTCATCCGGGGTGTTGATCAGGCGTGCGGCCTTTCCCCGTGCGGCCTCATAGCGCGCGGTCAGGCGTTGCGCTTCGGCAAACTGACTGCGATGCACGTTTCCGGCGCTCAGGCTATAGAATTGCTGGGTCGCCTCAATCACGGCTTGCGGCTTCAGTGCAGTAGCAGCGCTGTCGAGATAGACGCCGGCATCGTTGAGTGCGGGAAATTGCGCACGAAACTGCGCGGGATTAAATGCGTTCATGATCATCCTCAGTTCAATAAACCGATCGTCGCGCAAAACAGGCGCTGACACAAGAGTTGTGCTAACCATCGGAATACTCTGGATATCCTGGCAAAGTCCTCACAGTGTCTTATGCTAAATAGCGTTAGGCGAGCAATTTTGCCTGTTACGGAGTGTGTTTTTAATAGCATAAATCGCTTTAAGGAGAAGAAGATGAAAAAGACTGCCGCAATTATCTCTGCCTGTATGCTGACTTTTGCCCTGAGCGCCTGTTCTGGATCGAATTACGTGATGCACACCAACGATGGTCGATCAATCGTATCTGATGGCAAGCCACAGACTGACAATGAAACGGGAATGATTTCGTATAAAGACGCTAACGGCAACAAACAGCAGATCAACCGTACCGATGTGAAAGAGATGGTAGAACTGGATAACTAACCGGTCGCCATCGACATAAAGTCGGACAAAAAAAAGCACCGCAATTTGGCGGTGCTACATTAATCACTATGGACAGACAGGGTAAATGTACAGGAAGTGAAAAAGGGTAGCTTTGCTACCATGGTCTGAATCGCAGACCAATTGCAAACACAACAACACAACATCACAACCGTAAGCCAAAAGCCCACCAGAACACGCATTCCGATAAAACTTTTCGTTCCGGCTTCAGGAAGTGCCGCCACTATAGGTATTTGCTGGTAGAACCTCAACGGACAATTTATAATGGCTCAGATAAAAAAAACTAATAGGTTACAGCCTGTTAGATAATTGTTAAATTCATTTAACATCAAAGCCTAAAAGTCATGTCAAAACGATTACCACCCCTAAATGCATTGCGTGTTTTTGATGCTGCAGCGCGTCATTTGAGCTTTACCCGCGCAGCGGAAGAGCTTTTTGTGACGCAGGCCGCAGTAAGTCACCAAATCAAGTCACTCGAGGATTTCCTGGGGCTGAAGCTGTTTCGTCGACGCAATCGATCTCTGTTGTTAACAGAAGAAGGTCAAAGCTATTTCCTCGACATCAAAGAGATTTTTTCGCAATTAACTGACGCGACGCGTAAACTTCAGGCACGCAGTGCAAAAGGTGCGCTTACCGTTAGTTTATTGCCCAGTTTCGCGATCCAATGGCTGGTGCCCAGACTCTCTAGCTTTAACTCAGCTTATCCGGGAATCGATGTCAGGATCCAGGCGGTGGACCGTCAGGAAGACAAACTGGCTGATGATGTTGATGTGGCGATTTTCTACGGACGCGGCAACTGGCCGGGTCTGCGCGTTGAAAAATTGTACGCAGAATATTTATTGCCGGTCTGCTCGCCGCTGTTACTCACCGGTGATAAACCACTGAAGACGCCGGATGACCTGGCAAAACACACATTATTGCACGATGCATCGCGGCGTGACTGGCAAGCCTATACGCGCCAGCTTGGCCTGAATCATATCAACGTACAGCAGGGACCTATCTTCAGCCATAGCGCCATGGTGCTACAGGCTGCTATCCATGGACAGGGGATTGCGCTGGCGAATAACGTCATGGCGCAGTCCGAAATTGAAGCCGGACGTCTGGTCTGTCCGTTTAACGATGTTCTGGTCAGCAAAAACGCGTTTTATCTGGTTTGTCATGACAGTCAGGCAGAACTGGGTAAAATAGCCGCCTTCCGTCAGTGGATACTGGCGAAAGCGGCCTCGGAACAAGAAAAATTCCGCTTTCGTTATGAACAATAAATTACGTAGGGTATTAACATGACCAGCCGTTTTATGCTGATTTTTGCCGCCGTAAGTGGTTTTATCTTTGTGGCGTTGGGCGCCTTTGGGGCACATGTTCTGAGTAAAACCCTTGGTGTCGTAGAAATGGGTTGGATCCAGACTGGCCTTGAGTATCAGGCGTTTCATACGCTGGCTATCTTCGGGCTGGCCGTCGCCATGCAGCGACGCATTAGCATTTGGTTTTACTGGAGTAGCGTGTTCCTGGCATTAGGGACGGTGCTGTTTAGCGGCAGCCTGTATTGCCTCGCGCTCTCTCATTTACGCCTGTGGGCGTTTGTTACCCCCGTCGGCGGTTTCAGCTTCCTTGTAGGCTGGGCGCTGATGTTAGTGGGCGCTATTCGATTGAAACGTAAGGGCGTTAGCCATGAATAAGGTTGTATTGTTGTGTCGCCCGGGTTTTGAAAAAGAGTGCGCCGCAGAAATTACGGATAAAGCAGGACGTCGGGAAATCTTCGGTTTCGCCCGCGTTAAAGACAATGCGGGCTATGTGATCTTCGAATGCTATCAGCAGGACGATGCCGAAAAGTTAGTGAAAGAACTGCCGTTTAGCTCGCTGATTTTTGCCCGTCAGATGTTTGTTGTGGGCGAACTGCTGCAATATTTACCGCCGGAAGATCGTATTACGCCAATTGTCGGCATGTTGCAGGGCGTGGTGGAAAAAGGCGGCGATCTGCGGGTCGAAGTCGCCGACACCAATGAAAGCAAAGAGCTGGTTAAGTTCTGCCGTAAATTTACCGTACCGCTGCGCGCGGCGCTGCGCGAAGCGGGCGTACTGGCAAAATATGAAACGCCGAAACGTCCGGTGGTTCATGTTTTCTTTATCGCCCCTGGCTGTTGTTATACGGGTTATTCCTGGCCTGACAATAACTCCCCGTTCTACATGGGGATTCCGCGCCTGAAGTTCCCGGCCGATGCCCCGAGCCGCTCAACGCTGAAGCTGGAAGAGGCGCTGCATGTGTTCATTCCAGAAGATGAGTGGGACGAGCGTCTGGCCAACGGCATGTATGCCGTGGATTTAGGCGCATGTCCGGGCGGTTGGACCTATCAACTGGTTAAACGCAACATGTGGGTTTATTCCGTGGATAACGGTCCGATGGCGCAAAGCCTGATGGATACAGGGCAGGTCACCTGGCTGCGCGAAGACGGATTTAAGTATCGCCCGAATCGTAACAACATCTCATGGATGGTGTGCGACATGGTGGAGAAGCCGGCGAAGGTTGCCGCGCTGATGGCGCAGTGGCTGGTCAACGGCTGGTGTCGCGAGACGATCTTCAACCTCAAACTGCCGATGAAAAAACGTTACGAAGAGGTATCGCAGAATCTGGCCTATATCCAGGCACAGCTTGATGAGCATGGCGTCAATGCCCAGATTCAGGCGCGTCAGCTGTATCATGATCGGGAAGAAGTGACCGTACACGTGCGTCGTCTGTGGGCGGCCGTCGGCGGTCGTCGGGACGAGCGATAACGCTAAACATAGACCGGATGGCGGCGTAAACGTCTTATCCGGTCTATGTTGTTTCAATCAGCTGTGTATCTGACACGATATGCGTCACATCATCCAGATGCCCAATCCGGGCCTCCCCGGAACGATTTAACTTACTTTTATCGATCAGCAATAAAGATTGCGATGCGCGCTTAAGCATAATGGATTTGAATTCTGCGTTGGTGGCATTGGAGTCCCAGAGCGCGCCATCGCTGTCGATCCCTTCGCAGGAAAAAATAAACAGATCGATATCGAGGGATTTTAGCTGCGAGATGAGCGCGGAATTAACATAACAGCCGTATTTACGTTCAAGGCGGCCGCCAGAGCTGATGAGCTGAATGTGTTCGCGTTTAGCCAATTCCTGACAAATGGGGTGGCTGTTGGTGAAAACGAGAATGTCGATGTCCGGTAGCTGACGCGCCAGATACCAGCAGGTTGAGCTGGCGTCTAAGGCGATCACCATTCCTTCTTCAATCCATGCCAGCGCTTCCCGCGCAATATCCGCTTTGTGCGCATAGTGACTTTTGAGTCGAATATGAAACGGGTCGCCACTGTCCTGATTTTTCCGGTGAATGGCCTTGGCCCGCCCGTGATTGCGTAGCACTTTGCCCCGGGTTTGTAATTCACTGAGATCGCGGCGGATGGTCTCTTTGCTGACGTTTAGCTGCAAAGACAGGGCTTCGGTTGTCAGGCTTTTGTGGTGGGTAAGCAGATCTACAATTGCCTGCTGGCGCGCCGCTTTCATGTTCTGATCCTCATCTTATGCAGAATGCCCGTATCAGACGGGCATTCTGACCAGAGATTATGGCGTTACCCCTTTTTTTAAAAGAATATTCCCGTACTTTGCCCGCTCTCCTGTGATAACGATCGCAAACGCCTTTTGCGCGCGTTCGTAAAAGGCATAGCGGTCAATACGCGTGATGTCTGGGCAGGGGGCCTGCAAGGAAAGCGCCTGACGATAGCGAGTCTCGACGTCAGGATCGAGAGCGTCGCCTTCTACTGCGGCCATCATCACCAGCGGCGGGGCGTAGCTGTCCAGTTCAAAAAGCGGAATAATCGCCTGCAGCAGGTCGCTGACCAGCAGACCGTCGGCGCGAATCACCTGCGGTCCCATGCTGTGAGCCGGAAAATGGGCATCGGAAAAGATAATCTCATCGCCGTGACCCATCTCAGCCAGCACCTTCAGCAGGTCGGGAGAAATTAAGGGTGATATCGTTTTGAGCATGTTACTCGACTCCTGTCAGTTCAGATTCGGTTTGCGGATAGAAGTAACGGTACTGGTAGCGCACCTGGGCACGAGCCTGTTCCGGGGAGGTAAATTCGCCCATACCTGACCAGGCAAACATCGCGGCGCCTGCCACAGTGGTTTCGGCGTCATCCAGCACTTTGACAGGGATCCCGAGAACGTTCGCTTTAATCTGGTTCCACAATGCGTTACGGCTGCCCCCGCCAACCAATAACAATTCAGAGGCCTGGAAATGACCGATTTTTTCCAGCGTGTGCAAATTCCGCTGCAACTGTTCTGTCAGTCCTTCCAGCGCGGCGCGATAAAAATGCCCGCGGGTGGTATTGAGCGTAACCCCTTGCCAGCCCGCATTCTGAGAGGCCAGCAGGTTGCAGTGCATCTTGACGCCTTCTGCGCCAGCAGGAATGGACCGGGCTTCGTCAATCAGCGTCTGCCAGGGCGTTTCGGCAGTCCAAAACAGCTTACGCACCCATTCGAGTACACCGGAGGCCAGCCACTGCATGCCGGGATTGTACAGTCCGGCCTGGCTATCTAATTCACAAGTGGAACCCGCATAACGGCTGAGCAGAGAGGTGTTCACCTGCGCACTGCGCACCATCAGAATTTCCCATGTACCGGAAGAGAGCACCGGTTCGTCTGGCTGAGCCCCCGCGCCAAACAGCGCAAACTGCGTGTCGTGCCCGGCAGATATCACCGGAATACCCACTGGCAGCCCGAGCAGGCTGGCGGCCTCGTGTTGCAGTGCCCCAATCTGTTCGCCCGCTTCCACCAGACGTGGAAACAGTCGGCGCGGTATGCCGGTTGCCTGCAAAATGTCATCACTGAAATCGCGCTGCTGGATGTTCAGCATCTGGCTGGTGCCCGCCATAGTGATATCTGTGGTGAACTTGCCGGTTAAACGGTGGTTAATAAGCGACGAAATAAACAGCCAGGCGTGTGCCTGTTCGAGCAGTTGTGGATGGTTTTCTTTCAGCCACACCAGTTTATACAGCGTGTTGAAGCTGAACGCGCCGACGCCGGAGATTTCCTGCAGTTGCTGGGGCGACATGTAGCGATGGATGTTTTCCATCACTGCTGCGGTGCGCGGGCACTTCCAACTGATTACCGGATATAACTGCCTGCCGTGTTGATCGACCAGCGCACCGTCTACGCCGAAGGTGGTGACGGCGATCCCGCAGATACGGCAATTGGCCAGTTGCGTGGAGAGCCGCTGACAGCAGTCGGCGAAGCGTTGCAAAATGGCTTCCAGCGACCACTGATGCCAGGCGCCATTCTCCGCGGCAATATCACTGGCGTTGGGCGTTGAGGCGCGGGCGATAATTTTTCCCTGTTGGTCAACGGCAATGGCCCGCACGTTGGTTGCGCCACAATCGAGGACCAGAATAACGTCTTGTTTCATAATCGCTCCCGAGACGTTGCCGGATGGCGGCGTAAACGCCTTATCCGGCCTACACGTTGTGCTCCTGTAGGCCCGGTAAGCTTGCGCCACCGGGCGGAGTCGCATTAACGCTTATACAGCGGGCCGTAGTTTTGGCAGGCACGATAATCCTGGCCTTCGCTATCCATACCGTGGGCCGCCCAGGCTGAAGGACGATAGATTTTTTCGTCTTCCACGTTGTGCATGCAAACCGGAATACGCAGCATGGCGGCAAGCGTAATAAAGTCCGCGCCGACGTGACCAATCGTCAGCACACCGTGGTTTGCGCCCCAGTTAGCCATGACGGAATAGACATCGCTGAATGGACCTTTACCGGTTAAGCGCGGGGCAAACCAGGTGGTCGGCCAGGTCGAGTTGGTACGCGCATCAAGCTGAGCATGCACCTCTTTTGGTAACTCCACGCTCCAGCCTTCGGCGATTTGCAGTACCGGTCCTAACCCTTTGATAATATTGATGCGAGTCATGGTGAATGGCACACCGCCCTCGGTCAGGAAGCGAGAGGAATAACCGCCGCCGCGGAAGTATTCGTGAATAGCCGGACACCATTCGGTCGCCGCCAGACAATCATCAGCCTCTTTCTGCGAGATTTCCCAGTGCGGCTTCATGGTTGGTTTCCCTTCGCCATTGCGCTGCTTGCAGGAACCATCCAGTGCAGCCGAGCCGGAGTTAATCAGGTGAATAATGCCGTGCTCAGCCAGCCCGGTCAGCGGTTTACCCGTGACACGCTCCACCGCCTCTGGCGACCAGAAGGTGCGCACATCAGCAAAAACCTGTGCTGTACCGGTGAGCTGGTGACCAAACAGCATCGCTACGCCGTTGAGACTGTCGTTTTCAGTCGCGACAACGAACGGCTCACGCACGCCATTCCAGTCGAAGGAGCTATTCAGCAGTGCTTCGGCAGTGTCGCCGTTTGGATATTGATCCGTCCAGTGACGCTGGCCCTGGAATCCCGCGGCAATCGCGTTGTAACCCAGCGATTCTTCAACACGACCTTTGTCTGCTAGTTTCTGATTGCCTTGCATCATGTCGCGGATGCACATCGCCATCAGCAGGCTTTCTTTCAGTACTGCGCGGCTCTGTTCTTCGTTACGCTTATACTGTTGCGCGTTCTGATCTTCGCCGTAGCGGAAATGCTTGTCTGCCCACGCCAGTGCGATATCCAGTTCAGCTTCGTCATAAATTTTTTGATCAATGCGACGACGAAGTTCAGTCATATCAACAGGTTGAACCTTCATTCCCAGCCAGGATTCAAAGAAGTTATGATCGACAATAGAACCGGCGATGCCCATAGAAACGCCGCCTACGGATAAATAGCTTTTACCTTTCATACTGGCAACGGCTAAGCCCGCCCGGGTGAAGCGCAGCAGTTTTTCTTCGACATCGGCGGGGATGGTGGTGTCGCCGGCATCCTGTACGTCGTGACCGTAAATGGAGAACGCGGGCAGACCTTTTTGATTATGCGCAGCCAGCGCGGCAGCAAGATAAACGGCGCCAGGGCGTTCTGTGCCGTTAAAGCCCCAGATTGCTTTCGGACGCATCGGATCCATGTCGATGGTTTCGCTGCCGTAGCACCAGCAAGGGGTAACGGTAATCGTTACGCCAACATTTTGGCTGCTGAACTTTTCTTCACAGGCTGCGGATTCCGCCAGACCGGCAATACAGGTGTCGGCAATTACACATTCAATTTGTGCGCCACAGGCATGGCGAAGTTTTTCCGTAATAAGCGCGGCGGTGGCTTTCGCCATATTCATGGTTTGCTCTTCAAGCGACTCACGTACCCCCATACGACGACCATCAATAACCGGGCGGATACCAATCTTCGGTAAGCTATTTTTTCTCATTCGAGGTTCCTCATCTCACTTTGTGCCGTGCTGCAAAAGCGGATGTTGGACACCACTGTCGCAGTTGGCTGAATTACCCATTTTTGCTAACTCGAGTTAGCTTAGGTATTGGAGAGTTTTTTACACAACTTTTTTGTTATGGAACTGTGAGAGGCTTCACGAGAAGTGGTTAAAATTCGATCTGCGTCAAATAAACAAATACGCAGATTTTTAATAAAAACCTTTTAAATCATAAATATATAATAAATTGTCTGTTCAGCATCACAGTTTTAAACCAAATGATTTGGCTAATTTGAGTAGCTAAAATAGCTTTAAAAGGCACTTCGCTAACTCGAGTTAGCATGATTGATAAAACGCATATGAACTTGTAAGTAGTATTCGCATTAACGGTGACGATGGCTCTCTGGCAATCTTGTTTTCGCCTGATTCACTGACTGCAGTTTCTGTATATTGAGGAAAGCAGCAATGTCTGAAACATTTTTACAGATGAGTCATATTACGAAACGTTTTCCCGGCGTATTAGCGTTGAGTAATGTGGATTTTGCTTTACGCAAAGGTGAGGTTCATGCGCTGCTGGGTGAGAATGGCGCAGGAAAGTCTACGTTGATGAAGATCTTATCCGGTGTTTATCAGCCTGATGAAGGGGATATTATTTTTGAGGGGCAGCCGGTTACTTTCGCTAACCCGTTAAGTGCACAAAGTGCAGGTATCACGATTATTCATCAGGAATTTAACCTCTTCCCTGAACTCACCGTTGAAGAAAATATATTTATTGGCAGGGAGTTTTGCAAAAATAATCGCTGGCGTCTGGATGAAAAACAACAGCGACAGGCTGCTATCGATATTTTGCAAAAGTTAAACCTGAATATCGCGCCAGATACGCTGGTTGCCGATTTGACCGTTGCTCAACAACAAATGGTTGAGATAGCTAAAGCGATATCGGTCAATGCCAAGATTCTTATTATGGATGAACCTACGGCAGCACTTACGGAAACGGAAATCGACAGCTTATTTCAGGTAACCCGTTTATTGAAAGAACAGGGGACTGGCATTGTTTACATCTCGCACCGACTGGAGGAGCTGGCGCTGATAGCCGATCGCGCTACGGTAATGCGCGATGGGCAGTTTATTGCCACCGTGGATTATGATGCGGTCAAAATTAGCGACCTGATTGCCATGATGGTCGGGCGCGACCTCGGTAATATTTATCCTCGCCGTAAACCTTTGGCTCAACGTAAGCCCGTGTTGGAAGTGAGTAGGCTAACGCGCAATGGTGTATTGAACAATATCGATTTCACGCTTTACCAAGGAGAAATCCTGGGCTTCGCCGGCCTGATGGGCGCAGGGCGTACTGAGCTGGCACGGGCGATTTTTGGCGCGGATCCCATTGATGGTGGGACCCTCAAGCTGAACGGTAAAGTTACGGTGATTAAAGATATTCCTGATGCTATCCAACAGGGTATCAGCTATTTAACCGAGGACAGGAAAAAAGAGGGGCTGGCATTAGGACTGTCCGTTGAGCGCAATATTATGTTGGGCAATTACCCTGAGTATTCCGATCGTTTTGGCAATGTGGACAGCACACGTTGCCAGAAAACCAGCGAGGAACAGGTTAAAGCCCTACGCATTAAAACACCACATTTAGAGCAAGCTGCCTTGAATTTAAGTGGTGGTAATCAGCAGAAAATTATTATTGCCCGATGGGTGTGTAAAGACACCGATATTCTCATCTTTGATGAACCCACTCGCGGGATTGATGTGGGGGCCAAACTTGAAATTTATGAATTAATGAATCGGCTGGTGGCAAAAGGGAAATCAATTATCATGATCTCCTCTGAATTACCGGAAGTGCTGGGTATGTGCGATCGCATTTTAGTGATGCGTAATGGGCGTATTACCGGAGAGCTAGCTTCTGATGACGCCACACAAGAAAAAATCATGCAATATGCGACGTTAGAGGACTAACTTATGACTATCTCTGTAACCTCTTCAGACAGCAATAATAAGAAAATAAAAATTAACAAAGAACTTTTAATGCGCCTTGCGCCACTTTTAAGTCTGATTATTTTGGTGATATTTTTTAGTTTTGGTTCGCCATTTTTCTTTAACACTGAAAACATTATGACAATTGCCCTGCAAACCTCGGTGATTGGCATTATGGCGATTGGCGTTACCTTCGTCATTATCACTTCAGGGATCGACCTTTCTCTCGGTTCAGTCGTGGCATTTTCTGGTGTCGCGGTAGGTATCTGCGCCACGCTAGGTCTGCCTCTGCCTGTCTGTATTTTTGCGGGTGTACTGGCTGGAGGATTATGCGGCTATATCAATGGCCTGCTGGTCACCAAAATGACTATCCCGCCTTTTATCGCCACGCTGGGTCTGATGATGTCCGTCAGAGGTATCAATATGGTGATGACCGATGGCCGCGCGATTTACTTCGCTGATTACCCCACCTTCAAAATGCTGGCCCAGGGACGGTTGTTTGATGTGCTGCCCTATCCCGTTTTTTACCTGGTGGTGGTGGCGCTCATCGCCGCCTACATCCTGAAGAAAACGGTGATAGGCCGCTATGTTTACGCAGTGGGCAGTAATGAGGTGGCGGCACATCTTTCCGGGATTAAAGTGCAACGCGTCAAAATTTTTGTCTACGCCTTTTGTGGTCTGCTGACCGGGATTGCCGGGGTCATTCTGGCCTCTCGTTTGAACTCTGGTCAGCCGACGGTCGGCGTGGGTTATGAGCTGGAAGCCATCGCGGCGGTCGTTATTGGCGGTACCAGCCTGATGGGCGGGATTGGCACCATCGGCGGCACTATCATTGGCGCATTCATTATGAGCGTGTTGAAAAATGGTCTGAACCTGATGGGAGTTTCCCAGTTCTGGCAAATGGTGGCCATGGGTGTAGTGGTCATTGCAGCGGTTTATCTCGACACTTTACGCAAAAAAATTCGTTGATTTACGCTCCCGGAAGTCACGGGACATCATAACCCTGACGTTTAGGGTGACTCACTCAGAACGGAGTAAAACAATGAGAACCAGGAATTTTGTCTATGCGTTATCCCTGCTGGCCTGTATGACATCCAGCGTTTTGGCTAAAGATATGAATCTTCCCGTGGTCAGTAAAGGTTTCCAGCATGAATTCTGGCAAACCGTAAAAATGGGGACGGAAGCGGCAGCAAAAGAGTTGGGTGACAAAACCAGCTATGTGGGCCCGGCGGATGAAACTCAGATTGCCGAGCAGATTCAGTTAGTTGAAAACGCGATGGCGCAAAAACCCAATGGACTATTGCTGGCCGCGTTAGATGCCAATGCGCTGGCACCATTAGTTGAGACCGCAAATTCACGCGGCATTAAAGTTGTGACCTTTGACTCCGGTGTGAATTCTGATATTCCGGTCAGTTTTGTCGCCACGAATAACCGTAAAGCCGGGGCTGAAGCGGCAGACGCGTTGGCAGCAGAAGTGGGCAGCAAAGGAAAAGTGGGCATTATTGCGCACGTAGCAGGGACCTCCTCAGCGATTGAGCGTTCAGAAGGGTTTATTGCCCGCATGAAGGAAAAATATCCGGATATCCAGGTGCTACCGGTCCAGTACAGCGATGGCGATCCGCAAAAAGCGATGGATAAAACCATCGATATGATCCAGGCCAACCCGGATATTGCAGGGATTTATGGCACGAATGAAGGCTCAACACTCGGCGTAGCAAACGCAATTGATAGTCAAAACCTGAAAGGCAAAGTGAAGGTGATTGGTTTTGATAGCACCGAGGCCATTATTGCCTTCCTGAAGTCCGGGGTGATTCAGGGCTTTGTTGTGCAGGACGCCTACCAGATTGGCTATCAGGGTATCAAGACGCTGAATGCGGCGGTATCCGGTCAGTCTGTACCAAAAGAGATTGATATTCCGGTGAAATTCGTTAGTGCGAAGAACATTGATACCCCAGAAATTGACAAGCTGTTACACCCATTCGGTAAAAAATAAGAGCGTTGGGGCGAGGTACTCGCCCCACTATTAGCTAACGTCAGGGAGTTACTATGAGCAGTGGATATTTCCTCGGTGTGGATGTCGGCTCTGCCAGTGTCAGGGCGGGTGTGTTCGATGCCAGCGGCAAACGCCTGGCCTTTGCGACACGCCCTATCTCGCAGTTTCGACCCGGCCCCGCTCGGGTTGAGCAGTCATCTGCAGAAATCTGGCAGCAGGTTTGCGATGCGGTTAAGGGGGCGGTATCGTCATCCGGGATCTGCATTGAGGATATCCGTTCACTGGGATTCGATGCCACTTGTTCATTGGTGGCTCTCGACGAGCAAGGGCAGGGCCTGGCGGTTTCACCAGGCGAACCATCAGACCATAACATCATCATGTGGATGGACCATCGCGCGGTGCAGGAAGCTCAGCATATTAATGCTACGCAGGATCCGGCTCTGCGTTACGTTGGCGGTGAAGTCAGCGTCGAAATGGAGCTTCCCAAGGTGCTGTGGCTAAAAAAACACTTTCCTGCAACCTGGAACAGGGCGCATCGTTTTTACGATTTGGCTGACTACCTTGTCTGTAAAGCCACCGGGAGCGACGTGGCCGGTCTGTGTACGCTGACCTGTAAATGGAACTATCTGGCCCATGAACAACGCTTTAGCCACTCTCTGCTCGACGCCGTAGAGTTAACGGATTTAACGGGCAAAATTCCGTCGCATATTCTTCCGCCTGGTGCCGCCGTGGGAACGCTTAGCGCCGATGCGGCCCAGGCGTTGGGGCTGACGACTGCAGTTGTCGTCGCCAGTGGGATGATTGATGCCCATGCAGGCGGTTTGGCGCTTGCTGGCGTTGAGCCAGCGGGAACGTTAGCGTTGATTAGCGGAACGTCAAACTGCCATATGCTATGCAGCGAACAGGAAATTTATACGCCGGGCGTATGGGGACCGTATTGGTCTGCCATGCTGCCGGGCTACTGGTTGACGGAGGGAGGGCAAAGCGCCGCTGGGGCATTGGTCGACTGGACGCTCCAGGAATCAGGGGCGAGTGCGGAGCTGTTTCATAAGGCCGAGGCGCGGGGTTGCCATCCGATCGTTTTAGTCAACGAATGGGTTGCGGAACTTGAGAGGAAGGAGTCTGAACCTGGTCGTTATTTGCATGTGCTGGCCGATCACCATGGCAATCGCTCCCCCCGCGCGCGACCCGATGCCCGGGGCAGCGTCTGCGGCTTGACTCTTGAGCGAGGCGAGATGCAGGTGGCTCGCCTGTACCTGGCGACATTACAGGCGATTGCCTGCGGTACGCGGCATATTATGGAAGTGATGCGTGAAAACGGCCATACCATTTCCCGACTGGCGCTGTGCGGCGGCGCAACGCATAACCCGCTGTGGATGCGGGAGTATGCCGATGCTACCGGATGCGATATTCATCTTATGCAGGAGGAAGATGTAGTGACGTTAGGGGCAGCTATCACCGGCGCGGTAGCAAGCGGCGCGTGGGCAAATATTCCATCTGCATGCCAGGCGATGGTTCGCTCCGGCGAGGTTATTAAGGCTAATCCGGCACGGCGGGACTTCTATGAGCGCAAATACCAGGTCTATCTGATGATGTGGGATCAGCAGCAGGCGATTAACCAGCTTATGCAGTAAGACAAAAGTTTAAAATACTTTTATGATTGGAGATTGACGTTTTTGGATGTGGACTGGGGCATATAAATGGCTAAAACAGTAGAACAGATAGCCAGCGATCTGAATTTATCGGTTACGACCGTACGACTGGTGCTGAACGGGAAAGCAGAGCAATATCGAATCAGTGTCAAAACCCAAACGCGTATTAATGAATATGTTGAGCGTTATGGTTACGTCATAAACCATTCGGCCCGCAGCCTGAAATTGAATAAAACGGATACATTGGGACTGATTGTTCCAAATATTTCCAACGTTTTTTTTGCCACTCTCGCCGAGAAACTTGAGCAACGCTGTCGTCGCTCCGGTTATCAGTTAATGATTAGCTGTACCTATGATGATGTTGATTACGAAAATAAATTGACCAAAGCGTTAATCGCTCGCAATGTTGATGGCCTTTTTATTGTTCCCTCAACATTGGAGAATCAGCAACACCATTTACGCCAGGTCAGAAAACCGATGGTGTTACTGGACCGTGATTTTAAGTATACCGATAACGCACTGGTTGAAAGTCATAATATTTTAGGCGGCGAAAAGTTGACGCAAAGTTTGTTTGATGCCGGAAAGGCTCCGATCTGGTTTTTAGTCGGAGATACCGGATTACCCAGTATTGGCGATCGTTTGCAAGGTTACCTTAATTCTTTGAAGAATAATGGTATTCATCACCGTGATTGGGTGCGTGAAGGTCCTGACAACACCCCTGAAGGTGGTTTTCAACTGATGGATAGATTGATTGGTGAACAGGGGCAGCCGCAGGCGTTTATTGCCTCATCATTACCCGTGCTGGAAGGTGCTATTAACGCTATTCGCCATCGTTTCGGCACAATTTCACCTGATATTAATATTGGCACATTCGATGAACATCCGATGCTGGGATTTCTCGCCAATAATGTCTGGTCAATGCAGCAGGATGAAAATGTTTGGGCGGAAAAAGCATTCGATATGATGATGAGTGCCATTGACGACCAACCTATTAAAGAAACTGTAAAAGTACCGATGAAACTTATTAAGCGCGTAAGACAACAATAATACGTTGCTATAAATAAATCGGCCAACTGGATCTGAATAAACACATTCAGTGGCTGCCCATATCTGAAACCTGACCCGTCTTATTCTGCGGCTACATTTTTCGCAATTAAAGACGAGGAGAAACTGTACCCGGAGAATCATTATGGAAAGAATGCGTTTGTCACGAGAAATCATTGAAACCTGTCTTGAAATGACCAGCCTTGGATTAAATCAGGGGACGGCGGGAAATGTGAGTGCGCGATATGAGAATGGGATGTTGATCACGCCCAGCGGTATTCCTTATGAAAGACTTACTGAAAACATGATCGTGTATGTAGATAACGACGGAAAATATGATAAAGGTCAGTTACCCTCCAGCGAATGGCGTTTTCACCTGGCGGCTTACCAGACGCGTCCGGACGCCAATGCGGTTGTCCATAACCATGCTGTGCACTGTACGGCCGTTTCTATTCTCAACCGTCCAATTCCGGCAATCCATTACATGATTGCGGCGGCGGGGGGAAACTCTATTCCGTGTGCGCCTTATGCGACGTTTGGTACACGAGAGCTGTCAGAGCATGTGAGCGTCGCCCTGAAAAACCGTAAGGCAACGCTTTTACAGCACCATGGGCTGATTGCTTGTGAAGCGAATCTGGAAAAAGCACTGTGGTTGGCGCATGAAGTAGAAGTTCTGGCGCGCCTTTATCTGAGCACCCTGGCCATTGTTGATCCGGTTCCGGTGTTAGACGATGAGGAGATCGCGATTGTGCTGGAGAAATTCAAATCTTACGGATTACGAATTGAAGAGTAATTTCGCATAGCGAAAAGGAGAAATACGATGGCGAACAGAATGATTCTGAACGAAACGGCATGGTTTGGCCGGGGAGCTGTTGGTGCATTAACCGATGAAGTCATCCGTCGTGGTTATCGCAAGGCGCTGATTGTGACCGATGAGAATCTGGTGCGGTGCGGTGTTGTCGAGAAGGTGACGTCCCGGATGGACGCTGCAGGTCTGGCGTGGGAAATCTATTCAGGTGTTATTCCTAACCCAACCATTGCGGTGGTACAGGAAGGATTGGAGGTCTTTCAGCAAAGTGGCGCAGACTATTTGATAGCTATTGGCGGAGGCTCCCCGCAGGATACCTGTAAAGCGATTGGTATTATCAACAATAACCCTGAGTTTGCGGATGTACGCAGCCTCGAAGGGTTATCCCCGACGCGCTGCCCGAGCGTGCCGGTTATGGCTATCCCAACCACAGCAGGGACGGCGGCGGAAGTGACCATTAACTACGTGATCACGGATGAAGAAAACCGGCGTAAGTTTGTTTGTGTCGATCCACATGATATTCCGCAGGTGGCGTTTATCGATGCTGACATGATGGACGGCATGCCTGCGGCGTTAAAAGCGGCCACGGGTGTTGACGCCCTGACCCATGCCATTGAAGGATACATCACGCGAGCAGCGTGGGCGCTTACCGATGCGCTGCACATTAAAGCGATTGAAATTATTGCCGGGGCTTTACGCGGATCGGTCGCGGGCGACAGCCAGGCGGGCGAAGCGATGGCGCTGGGCCAGTACGTTGCCGGAATGGGTTTTTCCAACGTTGGCCTGGGATTAGTGCATGGCATGGCGCACCCGCTGGGCGCGTTTTATAACACCCCGCACGGCGTCGCGAATGCCATTTTGCTACCGCATGTGATGCACTATAACGCCGAATATACCGGGGAGAAATTTCGCGATATCGCCCGGGTGATGGGCGTGAAGGTTGAAGGACTGACGCTGGCAGAAGCACGGAAAGCGGCAGTGGATGCGGTATTTGCCCTTAACCGTGATGTTGGGATCCCGCTGCACCTGCGCGATGTAGGCGTACGCAAAGAGGATATTCCTGCACTGGCGCAGGCTGCATTTGATGATGTCTGTACCGGCGGAAATCCGCGTGAAGCGAGCCTGGGCGATATCGTTGAGCTGTACCATACCGCCTGGTAATCACCCGGGGTTTATCCGGCCTACAGGGTTGTACGGTAAGTAGGCCGGATAAGGGGTTTGCCCCACCATCCAGCAATAAGACTACCGCGCCAGCCGTAGCTGCTGTAAATTCCCGTCGATATGTAAGTCCGTTTGCAGTCGCGCGATATCCCGACACAGAAACGCCATTTCCCGATGTTCTTCGAGTTTCTTGCGCCACTTTTCCGGCACCTCATCAAGATGCGCGTAAATGCCTTCCAGCGTTAGAAACTGCGTCAGCAATTGCGTGGCGCTTTTGGGGCCAATACCTGCGACCCCCGGTACTTTAGAACTGCTGATCCCAGCCAGCCCCCAGTAATCGGGCAGTTGTTGTGGCAGCACGCCGAACTCTTTCTCAATGAACGGCGCGTCCAGCCAGCGCTTCTGAAAATAGTCGCGAATACGCAGCGTCGGGGAGAGCAACTGACAGTAGCCTTTATCGGTGGAGACGATGGTGGCTTGATGTCCTGCCTGGCAGACTTTAATCGCCAGAGTAGCGGCTAAATCGTCGGCTTCATTACCGCTGGAGACCCAGCAGCAGACGCCGCGCTGTTCAAAAGCGGCGCGTAAGGCGGGCATTTCCTGATACAAGTCTTGTGGCATTGGCGGCCGACCGGCTTTGTAGTCAGGCAGTCTTTGGTGACGCCAGCCGCTGTTGCGCGCTTCGTCATCAAAGACCGCCACGGCGTGCGTGGGCTGACTGTGCACAATTAATTGATCGAGCGCGTGCTGGCACGTCTCCACGCAGGGGGAGCCCTGTACGGCGTGAATACGGCGGATAAGATTCAGTGCATCGACAATGAGCAGGTGGACGGCCACGGTGTTCTCCCTAACAGATCAGTCCGTAGGGTAACATTCACGGCGGGGGGAGGCGAATATCTGAAATCAACATTTTGCCAGATGGCGGCTGACGCCTTATCCGGCCTACAAATGACAATGGAACTGTAGGCCGGATAAGTTGGGCTTTAATCGCAGGTGACAATCTTCATCGCCAGACCGCCGCGAGAGGTTTCGCGGTATTTGGCATTCATGTCTTTCCCGGTTTCGTACATGGTCTCGATGACTTTATCGAGGCACACGCGCGGTTCACTGGTACGGCGCAGCGCCATACGCGCGGCGTTTACTGCTTTAACCGAAGCAATGGCATTACGCTCAATGCACGGTACCTGAACCTGGCCGGCAACCGGATCGCAGGTCAGACCCAGGTTGTGTTCCATACCGATTTCCGCCGCGATGCATACCTGCGTTGGGCTACCGCCCAGCAGCTCGGCCAGACCGGCAGCTGCCATGGAGCAGGCTACGCCGACTTCACCCTGACAGCCGACTTCGGCGCCAGAGATAGAGGCGTTCATCTTGTACAGCGAGCCGATGGCGCTCGCGACCAGCATGTAGCGTGCCAGCGAGTTAGCGTTCACTTCACGGATAAACTTGTCGTAGTACGCCAGCACGGCAGGAACAATCCCGCATGCGCCGTTGGTTGGCGCAGTCACCACGCGTCCACCGGCGGCGTTTTCTTCGTTCACGGCCAGCGCGAACATGTTGATCCAGTCAACAACCGCCATCGGGTCAGTGGTGGTTTTGTCACTGCTGACCAACATACGACGTAGCGCCGCCGCACGACGCGGAACGCGCAGTTTACCCGGCAATACACCTTCGGTGGTGATACCGCGCTCAATCCCGCTACGCATCACTTCCCAGACGTTGGCAAAGTGCTGTTCCAGCTCTTCTTTGCTGTGCAGCGCCAGTTCGTTTTGCATCATCAGACCGGAAAGCGACAGGCCGGTTTCCTGGCAATGACGTTGCAAGTCCGCCGCAGATTTATACGGATACGGTACGTTTACCGGAGAGTTGTTCGGTAAACCAAAATGTTCTTCATCAACGATGAACCCACCGCCAATGGAATAGTAAGTCTGGCTGTAAATGGCTTTTTCGCCCGCCAGTGCGGTAATACGCATCCCGTTTTCGTGCAGGGACAGATTGTCCGTATGGAAATTCATGCACTTGTCGACCGGGAATTCGACCTCATGTTGACCGTCCGCCAGCAGCAAACGCCCATGAGTGTTCACATCCTGGATAAAGGCCGGGATGGCATCAATGTCTACGGTATCCGGCAGATTACCCGCCAGACCCATAATAATCGCGATGTCGGTATGGTGACCTTTGCCCGTCAGGGACAAAGAGCCATAAACATCAACCACTACGCGGGTTACGTCAGTGAGAATTCCGCGTGCAATCAGGTCATCCGTGAATTGTTTGCCTGCTTTCATCGGGCCAACAGTATGGGAGCTGGAAGGGCCAATGCCGATTTTGAAAATATCGAATACGCTAATCATGAGGCGTCCATTGTGTATCGAGGTGCGCCGCCCCGAGGAGCGGCGCAGGGGAATTAACTGAACAGAGAGTAGAAAATAGCGGAGATAGCGATCAGGCCCATAATCACAACGAAGACGTTGCTGATATGGCCGCTGTATTTACGCATTGCCGGTACTTTCTGAATGGCATACATCGGCATCAGGAACAGAATCATCGCGATGATTGGGCCACCCAGGGTCTCAATCATACCGAGGATGCTCGGGTTCAGCGTTGCCACAATCCAGGTGGTTACCAGCATGAACAGCGCAGTGATTTTGTTCAGTTTGTTGATTTCGATGGTTTTGCCTTTGCCGCGCAGAGACTTAATCACCATCCCGTTGAAGCCTTCACGTGCGCCCAGGTAGTGGCCGAGGAAGGATTTGGTGATAGCGATCATCGCGATGATCGGTGCCATCCAGGCAATAATCGGCGCGTTAAAGTGGTTCGCCAGGTAAGACAGGATAGAGATGTTCTGCTCTTTCGCTGCGGCCAGATCTGCCGGAGTCAGGCTGAATACACAGCTGAAGACGAAGAACATAACGGTCAGTACCATCATGATGTGAGCGAATGCCAGAATCTTGGAGCATTTCTTCTCAGCTTCATCACCGTACTCTTCACGCTTCGCCACGGCGAAGGAGGAGATGATCGGGGAGTGGTTGAAGGAGAACACCATTACCGGAATCGCCAGCCACAAGGTCAACAGCAGGCCGTTGCCGGTGGTTGCCGCAGAGTCAAAAGACATGGTTTCCAGAATCGCACCGCTCCACTGAGGGATCAGATACAGCGCCAGCAGCATCAGGGCGGCAACAAACGGGAATACCAGGATGCTCATCGCCTTAACGATCATCTGCTCACCGAAGCGCACGATGGTCATCATACCGACAATCAGGATCAGAGACAGGATGGCACGCGGCGGCGGAGTAATCGCCAGCTGGTGAGCCAGGAAGCTTTCAACGGTGTTGGTGATTGCTACGCTGTAAACCAACAGAATCGGGTAGATAGCGAAGAAGTAGAGCAGGGTAATCAGTTTACCCGCGCCAACGCCAAAGTGTTCTTCTACAACTTCAGTAATGTCTTCACCCGGATTTTTACCGGACAACACGAAGCGGGTCAGGCCACGGTGTGCAAAGAAGGTCATCGGGAAGGCAAGGATCGCCATGATGATCAGCGGGATCATACCGCCTACACCTGCGTTAATCGGCAGGAACAATACACCCGCGCCAATCGCCGTGCCGTAAAGGCCCAGCATCCACATGGTATCTGTCTTGCGCCATGCGCTGCGGGTCTGACCCGTAACGATAGTGCTGGTTTGAGTGTTTTCCATCTATTTCTCCTGGAGGAAGCTTAAAAAGTCGGGTTTGGGGTCAATCCGATGAGAAAGAACCCGACTGTAAATCGAAATTCGTTGAGCGATTTTTTATATAATTTTTCGCCGTAATAATTTGCGGGCGGAAAGATACATTTTAGTAATGAATGTATCAGTGATCGCGATCCCAAATGCAATAATCCACCTTTTATGTGGATAAATTTGGACCATTAATCTGTTAAAAAATAGTCAAAGCGAATTTACGGGCGCAGAGGCTAACATTAACGACATATCTCATGAAAGCGAAGGCGCGAAGATACGAGCGTTGCGCTGTAAAAACTGTTGTTTTTAGAGGATTTTGGCGACTAATAATAATTTCCTAAGATAAATGACGGTTGGTTTTTAAAGGTAATCGTTTGCGTGGCGCGTTATATTTAACGATATATCATTGGTATTTATATAATCGTCTGAGCTATGTGACTGGTATCACTAAAAAAAGCCGGGAGGCGCATGCGCCAAACCCGGCTTTGATATGGACAAAATTGTCACCGCGGTAGCGTCTGCTATCGGGTGTTGAAGGTCAGGCGCAGATCTCGTAGCAAGGGATGTACGCGGAGCCTGGCAACTTCATGCGATGCTGCGCAACGAAGCCCTGCAGGAGATCGTCCATGCGACGCATCATTTCGCGGTCACCGTGGATTTTGTACGGGCCAAACTCTTCGATGGCGCGAATGCCGACCTCCTTCACGTTACCGGCCACAATACCCGAGAATGCACGACGCAGGTCGGCCGCCAGAACTTCAACGGGTTGATCCGGATACAGTTTCAGGTTAGCCATGTTTTCATGGGACGGCTCGAACGGCATCTGCAAATCAGGTGCGATACGAATCGACCAGTTAAAACTGTAGGCATCTCCGGTGTCGCGACGGTTCTCTTTTACCAGCGGCATCGCTTTTTTCATCAAACGCGCAACTTCCGCCGCATCGTCAATGATAATGCGATAGTGTCGGCGGGCTTCTTCCCCCAGCGTGTGCACGATAAATTCGTCCAGCACGCGGAAGTAATCGGCACTCTCTTTTGGTCCGGTCAAAATCAGCGGTAGCACCTGATCTTTGTTTGCCGGGTTCATCAAGATCCCCAGCAGATACAACAGCTCTTCCGCAGTCCCGACACCACCCGGGAAGATGATAATACCGTGGGCGATACGCACGAACGCTTCCAGACGTTTTTCAATGTCCGGCATGATGATCAGTTCGTTAACCAGCGGGTTAGGCGGCTCAGCGGCGATGATTGACGGTTCGGTCATACCAATAAAGCGGCTGTCTTTGTAACGCTGCTGGGCGTGACCGACCGCAGCGCCTTTCATTGGCGCTTCCATCGCTCCCGGACCGCAGCCGGTACAGATGTTCAACTCACGCAGGCCCAACTGGGTGCCGACGCGACGCGCATACAGGTATTCATTTTCGTTGATTGAGTGACCGCCCCAGCAGACAACCATGTTCGGCGCTTCACCGACGTGTAGCGCCCGGGCGTTACGCAGGATCGAGAACACCAGGTTGGTAATATGCACCGAACTTTCGAGATCCAGATGCTGAAAACGACCCGCGTTATGGATCTGACCATTGACGAACAGAATGTCGCGCAGCACGGCAAAAAGGTTGGCTTGTAGCGCACGAATGATGCGCCCATCAACAAACGCATCTTCAGGCGGATTAATCAGTTCCAGCTTCACGCCTCGTTCGCGGCGCAGCACGTTAATGTCGAAACTTTCAAAGCGGGACAGCAGTTCTTTGCTGTTGTCGGTCAGACTGCCGGAGTTCAGAACGGCAAGTGAACAGTTACGAAACAGTTGATACAGGTCGCTGCTGGCCGTGCGTTTAAGTAATTCGACTTCCAGCTGCGACAACATGTCCATTGAGCCAAGTGGGCTAATATGTGTAATCAAGTAGACTCCTTATGGGACGCAAAACGCCATTCCCTGATGATACTCATCATACTTCAAGCTGCATACGCGTTGGCTTCCTCGCTCATCCCTGTCACTTACTTTAGTAAGCTCAGGGAATTCGCTGCGTCGCCGCCTTCATGCAACTCGAATTATTTAGAGTAAGTTACAATAGCCCTGGCTGATGGCCTTTCACAACCTTGCGCGCGGAATCCGACACGCAAAATTGAGAAAAAAGATTACTGACGTACCAGTCGGCCCGTAGCTGGCGTGAAATCGGTATTGGTGCGCCATGGGTTAATGTCCAGACCACCACGCCGCGTGTAGCGCGCGTAGACGCTCAGTTTCTCCGGCTGGCAGAAGCGCAGAATGTCATTGAAAATGCGCTCCACGCACTGCTCGTGAAATTCATTATGGTGGCGGAAGGAGACCAGATAACGCAGCAGCTTCTCCCGGTCGATTTTGCGTCCGCGATACTGAATTTGTATGGAGCCCCAGTCGGGCTGGTGGGTGATCAGACAGTTGGATTTCAGCAGGTGGCTGACCAGCGTCTCTTCCACCGCTTTTTCGCCGCTCACGGCATTTTCCAGATAGTCGGTGCTGAACTGGTAGTTATCAATGACGATATCCTGATTATCGATACAGGTGCCGTTAAAATGGGCAATCGGTTGTCCTTCCAGCTCGTCAAGGCGGTATAGCGCCACGCTGACATCGCCCTGAGCGCAGGCGCGCAGATCGTTTTCCAGCGTCTGGCGTACCGCCTCCCAGGAGTCAAAACGCGTCTGGTTAAAACTGTTCAGGTACAGCTTAAAGCTTTTCGATTCAATCAGATTTACGCTGGTGTAATCCAGCTCCACATGACCGACCGCAACCTGCGGTAAGCCGTTGGCATTCAGCCATGACAGTTCATACAGCGTCCAGATATCGGCACCGTGAAAAGGCAGATTATCGGCCTTTAGATCCAGCGGGTCGCGGTTGAGGCTGCGCGGAACACCCTGCAACAGACTGGCATCGTAATTGTCCCGATAATCCGTTGATTTACCGAGAGTCAGGCCGTCAAGCGCCCGATGATTTTCATAAGAAGACATGTTTCACCGTCATAAACCAGATACACTATGCGACAAGTGTATCCTGGCTTTTGTGAAGAGAGAAATCAGTGGACGAATTGACAGTGCAGGCGTTGACAGCCTTTACGACGCGTTATTGCGACGCGTGGCATGACAAAAACAACAGCTGGCCGCTCAGCGAAGAGCTGTATGGTGTACCGTCACCGTGCATCATTTCTTCCACTAACGATGCGGTTTATTGGCAACCTCAGCCTTTTGTCGGTGAAAAAAACGTCAATGCGGTTGAACGTGCCTTTGACATTGTGATACAACCTGCCGTTCACGCTTTTTACACCACCCAGTTTGCTGGGGATATGCACGCGCAGTTTGCGAATGAAAAGCTGACGTTGCTGCAAACCTGGAGTGAGGATGACTTCAGGCGCGTTCAGGAAAACCTGATTGGTCACCTGGTTACGCAAAAGCGACTCAAGCTCTCGCCTACGCTTTTCATTGCCACTCAGGACAACGAACTTGATGTCATCTCGGTGTGCAACCTGTCCGGTGAAGTTTGCAAAGAAACGCTGGGAACCCGTCAACGAACGGTGCTGGCAGCCTCGCTTGCGGAATTCCTCACTCAACTTAAGCCAGTTCTGTAATCCTGTTTGCCCTTAATCGTGTGAGAGATCTCTTACAAACCCTGTAGGACATTGCCAGGTAATAAGTGAAGACTTAATGAATTGAAAAACTATTAATTACTTACAATTCAACTTGTTAGTATTTTATTGTCAACTTTCATATGAAAATTACCTTAAGTGTTTGTCTGTAAGTATCTTGTAAGACAAAGCGAAACAGGCGATTCTATATCTGTCGACAAGGAGTCGCACAACGAAGTGAACATCAGGATGATGGCTCTTCGGCAGGACACACCAGGATGGTGTTACAAGGACAGGCTTCAGGATGAAGCAAAGCGGAAAGCGCGGGATGCGTTAAAGGACACCTCCAGGATGGAGAATGAGAGCCGGTCAGGATGTTCGGCGGGTCAGGATGGCCAGGACACTTCAGGATGAAGTTTTCACATCGGGGTGATGTGAGCAGGATGCAAAAGTTCAGGATGAACAAGGTCGCAAGACCACAGGAAAAGTTGTCACGGATGAGCAGGGAGCACCAAAAGTAGCTGGAATGCTGCGAAACGAACCGGGAGCACTGTTTTTACAGTGCTCCCTTTTTTTATTTCCTCTTCACTAGTGCTATTCTTCGCGCCAGATTTTTCATCATTGAGGTTAATTTCATGACGACTCATGACCGTGTGCGCCAGCAGTTACACGCGCTTGAAGCGCTACTGCGTGAACATCATCACTGGCGGATGGACGAGCCAGCGGAGCATCTGTTTACCAGCACGCAGCCTTTTTGTATGGATACCATGGAGCCGGTCGAATGGCTGCAGTGGGTGTTGATTCCCCGTATGCATACCCTGCTTGATAATGCGCAGCCGCTGCCGCAGGCTTTTGCCATCGCACCGTATTACGAAATGGCGCTGACGGCCGATCACCCACAACGCGACATTCTCCTGACGGCGTTGCAGGAACTGGATGCGCTATTTACAAGTGATAACGCCTGATGCTGGAGATCCTCTATCAGGACGAATGGCTGGTTGCGGTCAATAAACCTTCTGGTTGGCTGGTTCACCGCAGTTGGCTCGACCGCGATGAGAAAGTGGTGGTGATGCAAACGGTGCGCGACCAGATTGGTCAGCACGTGTTTACCGCCCACCGGCTCGACAGACCGACCTCCGGCGTGCTGCTGATGGGGCTGTCCAGCGAAGCCGGGCGTTTGCTGTCTCAGCAGTTTGAACATCATCAAATGCAGAAACGCTATCATGCGATTGTGCGTGGCTGGCTGATGGACGACGCCGTGCTGGATTACCCGCTGGTGGAAGAGCTGGATAAGATAGCCGATAAATTTGCCCGCGAGGATAAAGAGCCGCAGCCTGCGGTCACTCATTATCGCGGTCTGGCGACGGTTGAAATGCCGGTGGCGACCGGGCGCTATCCCACCACCCGTTACGGGCTGGTGGAGCTGGAGCCTCAGACCGGTCGTAAGCACCAGCTCAGACGCCATTTGGCTCACTTGCGCCATCCGATAATTGGCGACAGCAAGCATGGTGATTTACGGCAAAACCGCAGCGCCGCAGAGCATTTCGGCTGTCAGCGCTTGATGCTGCATGCCAGCCAGCTTGAGCTGACTCATCCCTTTACTGGCGAACCGCTGGTTATTCGCGCCGGGCTGGATGAGGTTTGGATGCAGGCGCTATCACAGTTTGGTTGGCGCGGACTTCTCCCTGAGAATGAAAGGGTTGAGTTCAGCGGGCTGTCAGGTCAGGATGAACAGATAGATTCTTAAGTCCCTGGAGATAAAAGTTATGGCGGAAATTGGAATTTTTGTCGGCACGATGTATGGAAACGCGCTGCTGGTTGCCGAAGAGGCCGAGGCGATTTTAACTGCGCAGGGCCATAAAGCCACGGTATTTGAAGACCCGGAGCTTACCGACTGGCAGGCTTATCAGGATAAATATGCATTGGTGGTGACCTCAACGACCGGGCAGGGCGATCTGCCGGATAGCATCGTGCCGCTGTTTCAGGGAATCAAAGATAATCTCGGTTTCCAGCCTAATCTGCGTTATGGCGTCATTGCGCTTGGCGACAGCAGCTACGTTAATTTTTGCAATGGCGGCAAGCAGTTCGATGCGCTGTTACAGGAACAAAGCGCGCAGCGCGTAGGCGAAATGCTGCTGATTGATGCCAGCGAGCATCCTGAACCGGAAAGCGAATCTAATCCCTGGGTAGAAAACTGGGGAACCTTGCTTAAATAATCCCTCGCCCGCACGGGCATGCAACCCCCCTCATTAGAAAACCGTAGGCCGGGTCAGGCGATGCTGCCACCCGGCAATAAAACCCCAATTACGTGAACTAACTTCCACTGCTTTGGGCTTATGCCCCAAACAACTTCTCACTGCCTCCCTAATGTTGTGTTCATGCACGGTGAGGGAAAGTGGCACTCCTTCATATACTTTTCCCGTCAGTTCCCGGAATGGCAGCGAGTCAGAATAAAACGGCCCTGAGCTGTACCAAAACTGCCACACACTAACCTCTCATTCTGATCACCCTACAGGTGCTGTACAGAATGAACTGGCGCAAGCCAGGATTCAGGAGTGCAACAATGAGTTCATTAAGTCAGGCGGCGAGCAGCGCGGAAAAACGCACTAACGCTCGCTACTGGATAGTGGTGATGCTGTTTATCGTCACATCCTTCAACTACGGCGATCGCGCCACCTTATCCATTGCCGGTTCGGAGATGGCCAAAGACATTGGCCTGGATGCGGTAGGCATGGGGTATGTATTCTCCGCTTTCTCATGGGCGTATGTCATCGGCCAGATCCCCGGCGGCTGGTTGCTCGATCGCTTCGGCTCCAAACGTGTTTATTTCTGGTCCATTTTTATCTGGTCCATGTTTACCCTGCTGCAGGGCTTCGTCGATATCTTTAGCGGCTTCGGAATTATCGTCGCGCTGTTTACCCTGCGCTTCCTCGTGGGGTTAGCCGAAGCCCCCTCCTTCCCCGGCAACAGTCGTATTGTGGCGGCGTGGTTCCCGGCGCAGGAAAGGGGCACGGCGGTCGCTATCTTTAACTCGGCGCAATACTTTGCCACCGTTATCTTCGCACCAATCATGGGTTGGCTGACCCATGAAGTGGGTTGGTCACATGTGTTCTTCTTTATGGGTGGTCTCGGGATTGTTATCAGCTTTATCTGGTTAAAGGTGATTCATGAACCAAACCAGCATCCGGGCGTAAACCAAAAAGAGCTGGAGTACATTGCCGAAGGCGGGGCGCTGATCAATATGGATCAGGCGGCCGCCAAAGCTAAAGTACCGTTCAGCGTGAAGTGGGGGCAGATCAAACAGCTGCTGGGTTCACGGATGATGATTGGTATTTATATCGGCCAATACTGCATTAACGCGCTGACCTACTTCTTTATCACCTGGTTCCCGGTTTATCTGGTGCAGGCGCGCGGTATGTCTATTCTGAAAGCCGGTTTTGTTGCCTCGGTCCCGGCCATTTGCGGATTTGCGGGCGGTGTGCTCGGCGGCATTATTTCCGACTGGTTGATGCGCCGTACCGGTTCACTGAATATCGCGCGTAAAACGCCAATCGTCATGGGGATGCTGCTATCGATGGTGATGGTGTTCTGTAACTACGTCAACGTCGAGTGGATGATCATTGGCTTTATGGCGCTGGCCTTCTTCGGCAAAGGCATCGGCGCGTTGGGATGGGCGGTGATGGCCGACACCGCGCCAAAAGAGATCAGCGGTCTGAGCGGCGGCCTGTTCAATATGTTTGGCAACATTTCCGGCATCGTCACGCCAATTGCCATTGGCTACATTGTGGGCACTACCGGCTCGTTTAACGGCGCGTTGATTTACGTAGGGGTACATGCGCTGATTGCGGTCGTCAGCTATCTGGTGCTGGTGGGTGATATTAAACGTATCGAACTGAAACCTGTCACAGGACAAGGACGATGACAACACAATCGAGTCCCGTTATTACCGATATGAAGGTCATCCCAGTGGCCGGGCATGACAGCATGCTGCTCAATATTGGCGGTGCGCATAACGCATACTTTACCCGCAATATCGTGGTACTCACCGATAACGCTGGCAATACCGGGGTTGGTGAAGCGCCGGGCGGTGAAGTGATTTATCAGACGCTGGTGGATGCAATCCCACAGGTGTTGGGACAGGAAGTCGCGCGTCTGAATAAAGTGGTTCAGCAGGTGCATAAAGGCAACCAGGCCGCTGATTTTGACACTTTCGGTAAAGGCGCCTGGACCTTTGAACTGCGGGTTAATGCGGTGGCCGCGCTTGAAGCCGCATTGCTCGATCTGCTGGGCAAGGCGCTCAACGTGCCGGTCTGTGAACTGTTAGGACCCGGCAAACAGCGCGATGCGGTCACTGTGCTCGGCTATCTGTTCTACGTAGGCGATCGCACGAAGACCGATCTGCCGTATCTGGAAAGCACGCCGGGCAACCATGAATGGTACCGCCTGCGTCACCAGCAAGCGATGACCCCGGATGCGGTGGTGCGTCTGGCGGAAGCCTCGCAGGATCGCTACGGTTTTAAAGATTTCAAACTCAAAGGCGGCGTACTGCCAGGCGAGCAGGAAATCGACACCGTACGCGCGCTGAAAAAAAGCTTCCCGGATGCGCGTATTACGGTTGATCCCAACGGGGCCTGGCTGCTGGATGAAGCCATCTCTCTGTGTAAAGGGCTGAACGATGTTCTGACTTATGCCGAAGATCCGTGCGGTGCCGAACAGGGTTTTTCCGGTCGCGAAGTGATGGCCGAGTTCCGCCGTGCGACCGGCCTGCCGGTGGCGACCAATATGATCGCCACCAACTGGCGTGAGATGGGCCATGCGGTAATGCTGAACGCTGTGGATATTCCGCTGGCCGATCCGCACTTCTGGACCCTTTCCGGCGCGGTGCGCGTGGCACAGTTATGCGATGACTGGGGCCTGACCTGGGGCTGCCATTCCAACAACCATTTTGATATTTCGTTGGCGATGTTTACCCACGTCGGCGCAGCGGCACCGGGCAACCCGACGGCTATCGACACCCACTGGATCTGGCAGGAGGGCGATTGCCGTCTGACCAAAAATCCGCTGGAGATTAAAAACGGAAAAATTGCGGTACCTGATGCGCCCGGTTTGGGCGTGGAGCTTGACTGGGATCAGATACAGATAGCCCATGAGGCCTATAAGGCGCTGCCCGGCGGCGCGCGTAATGACGCAGGCCCAATGCAGTATCTGATTCCCGGATGGACTTTTGACCGTAAACGTCCCGTTTTCGGCCGCCACTAATTTTGAATAAGGATTTAATTATGAGCGCACAATTTACTACCCCCGTCGTGACCTCTATGCAGGTGATCCCGGTTGCGGGCCATGACAGCATGCTGATGAACCTGAGCGGTGCCCATGCCCCGTTCTTTACACGTAATATTGTGATTATTAAAGATAACTCTGGTCATACCGGGGTAGGGGAAATTCCTGGCGGCGAAAAAATTCGTCAGACTCTGGAAGATGCTATTCCGCTGGTGGTGGGGAAAACGCTGGGTGAGTACAAAAACGTACTGAACGCGGTACGTAATACGTTTGCCGATCGTGATGCCGGTGGCCGTGGTTTGCAGACCTTCGATTTACGTACCACTATTCATGTGGTTACCGGGATCGAAGCGGCGATGTTGGATCTGTTAGGTCAGCATCTGGGCGTCAACGTCGCATCTCTGCTGGGCGATGGTCAGCAGCGTAGCGAAGTCGAAATGCTGGGTTATCTGTTCTTCGTTGGCAACCGTAAAGCGACGCCGCTGCCGTATCAAAGCCAGCCGGATGAGAAATGCGATTGGTATCGCCTGCGTCATGAAGAGGCGATGACCCCGGATGCGGTAGTACGTCTGGCGGAAGCCGCGTATGAGAAATATGGTTTCAACGACTTCAAACTGAAAGGCGGCGTACTGGCCGGGGAAGAAGAAGCGGAGTCTATTGTCGCGCTGGCGAAACGCTTTCCACAGGCGCGCGTCACGCTCGATCCCAACGGCGCATGGTCGCTGAATGAAGCGATTAAAATTGGTAAGTACCTGAAAGGATCGTTGGCCTATGCGGAAGATCCGTGCGGCGCCGAGCAGGGCTTCTCCGGTCGTGAAGTGATGGCGGAGTTCCGTCGAGCTACTGGCTTGCCGACCGCCACCAATATGATCGCCACCGACTGGCGACAAATGGGGCATACGCTGTCGTTACAGTCCGTGGATATCCCGCTGGCGGACCCGCACTTCTGGACGATGCAGGGTTCTGTTCGCGTGGCGCAGATGTGTCATGAGTTCGGGCTGACCTGGGGCTCTCACTCTAACAACCACTTTGATATTTCGCTGGCGATGTTTACTCATGTCGCGGCGGCAGCGCCTGGGAAAATTACCGCTATCGACACCCACTGGATCTGGCAGGAAGGTAACCAGCGCCTGACCAAAGAACCTTTTGCAATCAAGGGCGGTATGGTGCAGGTTCCGGCGAAACCGGGCCTGGGCGTGGAGCTGGATATGGATCAGGTGATGAAAGCGCATGAGCTGTATCAGCAACATGGATTAGGTGCACGTGATGATGCGATGGGAATGCAGTATCTGATCCCGAACTGGACGTTTGATAATAAGCGCCCGTGCATGGTACGCTAAGCGATCTGGGACCGCTCCCATAAAGTGGAGCGGTTTTCCTCCTGGTGTATGCTTAACACAGTCAACATGCGTAAGGATGCTTTATGAAAATAGTGATCGCACCGGATTCCTATAAGGAAAGTTTGAGTGCGCTTGAAGTGGCAACGGCTATTGAACTGGGATTCCGTGAGATTTGGCCTGAGGCGGAATACGTGAAGATCCCGGTTGCGGATGGCGGCGAGGGAACGGTCGAAGCGATGGTTGCCGCAATGCAAGGTCACCTTGTGCATGTTGATGTTACCGGCCCTTTGGGCAATACAATTCAGGCTTTTTATGGTTTATCCGGCGATGAGCGCTCGGCGTTTATTGAAATGGCAGCCGCCAGCGGGCTGGAGCAGGTTCCTGCGAATTTACGCGATCCGCTGAAAACCACCTCCTGGGGAACCGGGGAGCTAATTCGTCATGCGCTGGATGCGGGCGTGGAACATATCATCATCGGGATTGGCGGTAGCGCCACCAATGATGGCGGTGCCGGGATGGTGCAAGCGCTGGGAGCTAAATTGCTGGATGCGCAAGATGAAGATATTGCCCATGGCGCGATGGGCCTGGAATCGCTCGCCCGAATTGATATCTCGCAGTTAGATCCGCGTCTTGCCGGATGCCGTATCGAAGTGGCCTGCGACGTCACTAACCCGTTGACCGGTAAAGAAGGCGCCTCAGTGGTCTTTGGTCCACAAAAGGGGGCGACGGCGGAGATGATTCCGCGTCTTGATCGGGCGCTTACGCACTATGCGCAACTGATCGCGCGCGATCTGGACGTCAATGTGCTGGAGCTGGCCGGCGGTGGCGCTGCTGGCGGTATGGGGGCGGCGCTGTATGCGTTTTGCGGCGCACAGCTACGCCGCGGTATTGAGATCGTGACGGATGCGTTACGCCTGGATGCCTGCGTTGCGGATGCGGACTTAGTGGTGACGGGGGAAGGGCGTATCGATAGCCAGACTATTCACGGTAAGGTTCCGGTTGGCGTGGCGAAGATCGCAAAGCGTTACAACAAACCGGTGATCGGCATTGCCGGTAGCCTGACGGCGGATGTCGGTGTCGTACATGAGCATGGGCTGGATGCGGTTTTTAGCGTCATCTATACCATTTGTTCGCTGGATGAGGCGCTGAAGAATGCGAGTGAGAACGTACGAATGACCGCACGAAACGTGGCTGCGACGCTGAAAGCGGGGCAACAGTTACGCTGAGTTGTAGGCCGGATAGGGCGGTCACGCCGCCATCCGGCAAATATCAGCCCAACAACTTTTTCGCTTCGCGCGCAACGTTGTCCATTTCATCCAGCAGCTCTAAAAATTCAGGCTCCAGCTCTTCTTCTTTAGTCCCGCTACGTAATTGTTGCTCAATGAGCTGGCACAGGTTTTTCATGCGGGGGACGCCGCTATAGCCGCAACTACCGTGCAGCTTATGAATCATATCCACCAGACCTTCAGGGTTTTCGCCTACCAGCTGTTCTTCAATTTTGTTGCGCACTTCGGGTAGGAAATCGAGCAGCATTTGCAACATATCCCGCGCCAGATCGTTTTTCCCCGCGGCTTGTCTTAATGCCAGTTGCCAGTCGAGCGTGGTATTCAGATTGACGACCGGCTCCAGAGGCTCAACTGCGAGCGCCCTAAGCGATGTGGTCGCGCCGGGTTTGTAGCGTAACAGGAGATTGTGCAGCTTATCTTCTTCGATAGGCTTCGCCAGGTAATCGTTCATCCCGGCGCTGAGCAGCTTCTCTTTTTGCCCCGCCATGGCATGCGCGGTAACCGCAATAACCGGCGTTTGTTGTTGATGAGGCAGCTGGTGGATTAGCTCGCAGGCGCGAATACCGTCCATGTCGGGCATCTGAATATCCATCAGGATCAGATCAAACTGCATCTGTTTGGCACGATCCACCGCCTGGTGTCCACTGTCGCAGAGCACGACGTGCTGTACCTTATCTTCCAGCAGTGCGCCAATCAGCTTGAGGTTTGCCGGGTTGTCGTCCACCGCCATAACGGTCATGGCAATTTTGCTCTCATCTGGCAACGGCTGATCCGCGCTGTAGTTCAACTGGCAATACTCTGTCAGCGCAGGCAGCAGACGGGTTGAGGTGAGAGGCTTCAACAGACACGCCGCTGCGCCGCCTTGTTTCAATTTCTCGGCGTTAATCTGTGCGTGACAGGGCAGGGCTAATAACAGGAAATCGGTCATCGCCGCTGCGCTTGCCAACCGCTCATGTTGCATGGTGAGCGGTTCGCGTAAAGTGACCGGAATGCCAATCAGCAGAATATCGTAGTGATCCTTCGGCAGCCCGGAGAATGAAGGGCTGTAAATCACCTCCAGCGGCGTTTCACTTAATATATCTAACGTGCATTGCGCGGCAGTGGCGTTAGGTTCGACATAGGCCAGTCGTTTACCCGCAAGGCACCGGGTTGTTGAGCGATCGATGAGAACGTTAGGGTTGAGATCGAGACTGATATGGAACCAGAAGGTGGAGCCACGGTTCGGCTGGCTGTGGAAGGAGATATCCCCGCCCATTTCGTTGACCAGTTTTTGCGTAATGACCAGACCCAGTCCGGTACCGCCATGGCGGCGGGAAATACTGGCGTCCGCCTGACGGAAGGCCTGGAACAGGCGTGACTGATCGCGCTCAGGGATACCGATGCCGGTATCGCGGATTTGCACTTCAATTTGTACTTTCGTGTTACTGAGGCGCGTTTCTCGACCAGAATGTCGATATTACCGCCCTCGGTAAATTTGATGGCATTGCCGACCAGATTGGTAATGACCTGCTGTAAGCGCAGCGGGTCGCCGATGACGTTGTCCGGCACATCATTCTTAATATTCAGCGTCAGCTCAAGCCCTTTATCATGGGATGAGTGCGCTAACAGCGTGACGACGTCATCCAGCGTGCTGCGAAGCGGGAATGGGATGCTTTCCAGAATGAGCTTGCCCGCTTCCAGTTTGGAGAAGTCGAGCACATCATTGATGATGGCCAGCAGATTGTTGGCCGATCGCTCAATCGTATTCAGGTGATCGCGCTGCGTGGTGTTAAGCTCGGTTTTCAGCGTCAGGCGCGTAAAGCCAATCACGCCATTCAGCGGGGTGCGTAGCTCGTGCGACATGTTAGCCAGAAACTCAGACTTAATTCGGGCCGCCTCCTGGGCGCGTTTTTTCGCCAGATCCAGTTCGACGTTCTGGATTTCCATCTGCTCCAGCGTTTCACGCAGGTCGGAAGTCGCCTGATCGATATTGTGCTGCATCTCTTCATGGTAGGCTGCAAGAGACATCGCCATCGAGTTGATACCGTTTTTGAGCATATCCAGCTCGCCCAGCATGAAACCTTCCACACGGCTGTCGAGCTGCCCTCTACGTATACGGTCAACGGTATTCACCATGTTGCGAATCGGGCCGGTTACGTCGCGCATCAGACGCCAGCCGAAAATTAACGCAATACCAATACAAAACAGCATCATTACGCTGGAGATAAAGATCTCTTTATATTGCTGCAGTCGAACCGACTTGAGGTCCAGCTCAAGCGCTACATACCCCAGCATGTTTTGCGTATTTTTGGCGTCGCTTATGGCAGATTCATCCGGCGAATAGCTTTCCGATATAATTGGAGTTCGTAGGATCATGATATCCCCGAGCCGGGTGACGCTCAGCTTACGGGGAAACGGTGAACCGGTCGCCAACTGCATTTCAGATGGATCGAGATGAAAATTGGAGGTGACAAACAGCCGGTTATTCTCGTCATAGACAGAAATTGCCCGCACGATATCGGAATGGCGGCGATGCAGTACGCTGATAAGCTGGCCGATGGATTCCCTGTTTTGCAGGTTCATGCCATATTCGCTGGAGACCGCCAGTGGCTCTATGATGCTGGCGCCGGCATCTTCCAGTTGACGCTGCAAGTCGTTATAGCGATGCACAACAAAAAAGATACTGAGCAGCAAACCAATCAGGACGGTCGGGGCCAGGATCAGAATCATCATGCGTGCGCGCAGGCTGTAGTTGGTCATGGAGTTCCGTTATGGGACAATTAGGGTCACACTGTTAAATAGAGAAATATCTCGTCGATGGCGCAATTCTACTCTGCAAAACGACGCGTGACGACGCGTCAGATCATAACCGTTACCGTCAATGACCTCGATCCTTTTGGTCAGGGTGTCGCTCGCCATAACGGAAAGGCGTTGTTTATACCGGAATTGCTACCCCAGGAAAGCGCAGAGGTGGTGATTACCGAAGATAAAAAACAGTTCGCCCGCGCGCAAGTAAAACGACGTTTAAACGACAGCCCGCAGCGTGAAGTGCCACGTTGCCCGCATTTTGGCGTCTGTGGCGGTTGCCAGCAGCAGCACGCCAGCATCCCGTTGCAGCAGCGTAGCAAAAGCGCGGCGTTAGCGCGTTTAATGAAATGTGAAGTGTCGGATATTATCGCTGATACTCCATGGGGCTATCGTCGTCGCGCACGTTTGAGCCTTAACTATCGGCCAAAAGAACAAAAATTGCAGATGGGGTTTCGCAAATCCGCATCCAGCGACATTATTGATGTCAAACAATGCCCTATTCTGGTGCCCCAACTTGAAGCGCTATTGCCCCATATCAGGGCGTGTCTGGAGAGTTTGCAAGGGTTACGTCATCTGGGGCATGTTGAACTGGTGCAGGCAGGGAGCGGCGCGTTGATGATTTTGCGCCACACGGCACCATTAAGTGCTGCGGATAAAGAAAAACTGGAATGCTTTTCGCATTCTCAGGGGCTGTCTTTGTTTCTGGCCCCGCAAAGCGAGATACTTGAATCAGTATCAGAAGAATCGCCCTGGTATGACTCAAATGGACTACGGTTAAGCTTCAGCCCGCGTGATTTTATTCAGGTCAATGCAGGGGTAAACCAAAAAATGGTCGCCTGTGCGCTGGAATGGCTGGATGTGCGACCTGAAGATCGCGTGCTCGATCTGTTCTGCGGTATGGGGAATTTCACCCTGCCGCTGGCAGTAAGGGCAGCAAGCGTGGTAGGGGTTGAAGGGGTTCCGGCGCTGGTCGAAAAAGCCCGGGAAAACGCGCTGAATAACGGATTACACAACGTGACATTCTTTCATGAAAACCTTGAGGAGGATGTTACCCGGCAGCCGTGGGCGAAAAACGGATTCGACAAAGTATTGCTCGATCCTGCGCGTGCGGGGGCTGCCGGTGTAATGCAACATATTATAAAATTAGAACCTATACGCGTTGTTTATGTATCCTGTAACCCTGCAACGCTGGCTCGTGACAGCGACGCTTTGCTCAACGCGGGATATGCCATACGGCGACTGGCGATGCTCGATATGTTCCCGCACACTGGACACCTGGAATCAATGGTCCTGTTTGAGCGTTTGTAATGAAATTTGTACCCATTGGATTTCGGGTTGTAATGCAGCATGAAAGACAATGGGTAAGGCTTGTCGACTTCGACAGGCCTGGCCCCTAAAGGAGAGGACAATGGTTGCGGTAAGAAGTGCACATATAAATAAAGCTGGTGAGTTTGATCCCAAGAAATGGATCGCGAGTCTGGGAATCTCCAGCCAGCAGTCGTGTGAACGCTTAGCCGAAACCTGGGCGTACTGCCAGCAGCAAACACAGGGACATCCTGATGCAGATCTGCTGTTATGGCGTGGCGTGGAGATGGTAGAAATACTCTCTATGTTGAGTATGGACATCGACACACTGCGTGCAGCAATGCTGTTTCCTCTGGCGGATGCCAACGTGGTCAGTGAGGATATCCTGCGTGAAAGCGTGGGTAAATCGATTGTGCATCTTATCCATGGTGTGCGCGATATGGCGGCGATACGCCAGCTGAAAGCCACGCATACCGACTCAGTCTCTTCCGAGCAGGTCGATAACGTCCGCCGTATGCTGCTGGCAATGGTGGATGATTTCCGCTGCGTGGTCATCAAGCTGGCAGAGCGGATCGCGCATCTGCGTGAAGTGAAAGACGCGCCGGAAGATGAACGCGTTCTGGCGGCAAAAGAGTGCACCAACATCTATGCGCCGCTGGCCAACCGTTTAGGCATCGGGCAATTAAAATGGGAGCTGGAAGATTACTGCTTCCGCTACCTGCACCCGGCCGAATACAAACGCATTGCCAAGCTGCTGCACGAGCGTCGTATCGATCGCGAACACTATATTGAAGAGTTCGTTGGACATCTGCGTTCAGAGATGAAAACGGAAGGCGTCAAAGCCGAAGTGTACGGGCGTCCGAAGCATATCTACAGCATCTGGCGAAAAATGCAGAAAAAGCAGTTAGCCTTCGATGAGCTGTTTGATGTGCGCGCGGTGCGTATCGTGGCGGAGCGCTTACAGGACTGCTATGCCGCGCTCGGGATAGTACATACTCACTATCGCCATCTGCCGGATGAGTTCGATGATTACGTCGCTAATCCGAAACCCAACGGCTATCAGTCAATCCATACGGTTGTACTGGGACCGGGTGGAAAAACCATTGAAATCCAGATCCGCACCAAACAGATGCACGAAGATGCCGAACTGGGCGTGGCGGCACACTGGAAGTACAAAGAAGGGACTGCATCAGGCGCGGCGCGTTCTGGGCATGAAGACCGCATTGCGTGGCTGCGTAAGCTGATCGCCTGGCAGGAAGAGATGGCGGATTCCGGCGAAATGCTGGATGAAGTCCGCAGCCAGGTCTTCGATGACCGGGTTTACGTCTTTACGCCAAAAGGTGACGTTGTGGACTTACCTGCAGGCTCCACGCCGCTGGACTTTGCGTACCACATTCACAGTGATGTAGGGCATCGTTGTATTGGCGCGAAAATTGGTGGGCGCATCGTGCCGTTTACCTACCAGTTACAGATGGGCGATCAAATTGAAATTATCACCCAGAAACAGCCAAACCCAAGCCGTGACTGGTTGAACCCTAACCTTGGCTATGTAACCACCAGTCGTGGTCGTTCGAAGATCCACGCCTGGTTCCGTAAACAGGATCGTGACAAAAACATCCTTGCGGGCCGCCAGATCCTCGACGATGAGCTTGCGCACCTGGGCATTAGCCTGAAAGAGGCGGAAAAACATCTGCTGCCGCGCTACAGCTTCAATGAACTGGATGAACTGCTGGCGGCGATTGGCGGAGGAGACATCCGTCTCAACCAGATGGTGAACTTCCTGCAGGCGCAGTTTAATAAGCCGAGCGCTGCTGAGCAGGATGCTGCCGCGCTGAAACAACTTCAGCAGAAAACCCAAGCGCCGCAGAGTCGCCGTAAAGACGATGGTCGCGTCGTGGTGGAAGGGGTTGGTAACCTGATGCACCACATTGCCCGCTGCTGCCAGCCGATTCCTGGCGATGAAATCGTTGGGTTTATCACTCAGGGGCGCGGTATTTCCGTGCACCGGGCCGATTGCGAACAGCTGGCAGAGCTGCGTTCGCACGCGCCGGAGCGGATTGTTGATGCGGTTTGGGGCGAAAGCTACTCGGCGGGATATTCGCTGGTGGTTCGCGTCCAGGCCAACGATCGCAGCGGTTTATTGCGTGATATCACCACCATTCTTGCCAACGAGAAAGTGAACGTGCTGGGGGTTGCCAGCCGGAGCGATACCAAACAACAGCTGGCCACCATCGATATGACCATCGAAATCTATAACCTGCAGGTGCTCGGGCGCGTGCTTGGTAAGCTGAACCAGGTGCCGGATGTGATCGACGCGCGGCGGTTGCACGGTAATTAATTATTTTGTAGGCCGGATAATCTTGTAGGCCTGATAAAACGCGTTAGCGTTGCCATCAGGCATTGCCATGTTGCCGGATGCCGGTTATCGCCTTATCCGGCCTACCGTATTGAAATTTCAGGATATTCCAATGAATCAAATCGATCGACTGCTCGGTATTATGCAGCGCCTGCGCGACCCGGAAAACGGCTGTCCGTGGGATAAAGAGCAGACATTCGCCACTATTGCCCCTTACACCCTCGAAGAAACCTATGAAGTACTGGATGCGATTGCGCGTGAAGACTTCGACGACCTGCGTGGAGAGCTCGGCGACCTGCTGTTCCAGGTGGTGTTTTACGCCCAGATGGCGCAGGAAGAAGGACGTTTTGATTTCAATGATATCTGCGCCGCCATCAGCGATAAGCTTGAACGCCGGCATCCGCATGTATTCGCTGATGTTTCTGCCAGCAACAGTACTGAAGTGCTCACCCGCTGGGAGCAAATTAAAAGCGAAGAACGCGCCGAGAAAGCACAGCATTCCGCGCTCGATGATATTCCCCGCAGTTTACCGGCGCTAATGCGCGCCCAGAAAATCCAGAAACGTTGCTCTAATGTTGGCTTCGATTGGAAAACAATAGGACCGGTTGTCGATAAAGTTTATGAAGAGATCGACGAAGTCATGTTTGAGGCAAAGCAGGCTGTTGTCGACCAGGCTAAACTGGAGGAAGAAATAGGCGATCTGCTGTTTGCCACAGTCAACATGGCTCGTCATCTGGGGACAAAAGCAGAGACCGCATTGCAAAAAGCGAACGAAAAATTTGAGCGACGTTTTCGTGAAGTTGAACGAATTGTGGCTGCACGCGGTCTGGAAATGACGGGTGTGGATCTGGAAACAATGGAAGAAGTCTGGCAACAGGTAAAACGGCAGGAAATTGATCTCTAAGGGATTTCGTCGGTCAAGGGCGTTTTGTGTGATTTTTTAAATAACAAGCGCTTGATTTACGTCAAAAACATTTACCCCAAAGGGGCTATTTTCTCACTCCCGATGTTAATGTGAGCCTGGTGAAGAGGAGGGATAATGAAAGTTTGTGGCGCTCGTCATGTTCGGGTATACTACTTTCCCGTCTTGGTAATTCCATCGTTTCACCCTAACTTCTCAGGTCCAGCATGACAACGAACTATATTTTTGTGACCGGCGGGGTCGTATCCTCTCTGGGAAAAGGCATTGCCGCAGCCTCCCTCGCAGCCATTCTTGAAGCCCGTGGCCTCAACGTGACCATGATGAAACTGGATCCGTACATCAACGTCGATCCGGGTACTATGAGCCCAATCCAACACGGGGAAGTGTTCGTTACCGAAGACGGCGCTGAAACCGACCTGGACCTGGGTCACTATGAGCGTTTCATCCGTACGAAAATGAGCCGCCGCAACAACTTCACCACGGGTCGTATCTACTCTGACGTTCTGCGTAAAGAACGCCGTGGCGACTATCTGGGCGCTACTGTTCAGGTTATCCCGCATATCACCAACGCAATTAAAGAGCGCGTTCTGGAAGGCGGTGAAGGTCATGATGTTGTTCTGGTCGAAATTGGCGGAACCGTTGGGGATATCGAATCTCTGCCGTTCCTTGAAGCGATTCGCCAGATGGCCGTAGAAATTGGCCGTGAGCACACGCTGTTTATGCATCTGACGCTGGTTCCGTACATGGCGGCGGCAGGTGAAGTCAAAACGAAACCGACTCAGCACTCTGTAAAAGAGCTGCTTTCTATCGGTATTCAGCCAGATATCCTGATCTGCCGCTCCGATCGCGCAGTTCCGGCTAATGAACGTGCGAAAATTGCATTGTTCTGTAACGTTCCGGAAAAAGCGGTGATTTCTCTGAAAGATGTCGATTCCATCTATAAAATTCCGGGCCTGTTGAAATCCCAGGGCCTTGACGATTATATTTGTAAACGATTCAGCTTGAACTGTCCGGAAGCTAATCTGTCAGAATGGGAACAGGTTATCTACGAAGAAGCGAATCCGGCAGGTGAAGTGACTATCGGTATGGTCGGCAAGTACATTGAACTGCCGGATGCCTATAAGTCAGTGATTGAAGCGCTGAAGCACGGTGGTCTGAAGAATCGTGTCACCGTCAACATCAAGCTGATCGATTCGCAGGATGTTGAAACGCGCGGCGTTGAGATCCTGAAAGGTCTGGATGCTATCCTGATCCCTGGCGGCTTCGGCTACCGTGGTGTTGAGGGTAAAATCGCGACGGCGCGCTTTGCGCGTGAGAACAATATTCCTTATCTGGGCATTTGCCTGGGTATGCAGGTTGCGTTGATTGAGTTTGCGCGTAACGTAGTGGGTATGGACAACGCCAACTCCACGGAATTTGTGCCAGACTGTAAGTACCCGGTGGTGGCCCTGATTACCGAATGGCGTGACGAAGACGGCAACGTCGAAGTCCGTACCGAGAAGAGCGATCTGGGTGGCACCATGCGTCTTGGCGCGCAGCAGTGTCAACTGAGCGATGAAAGTCTGGTCCGTCAACTGTACGGCACGCCGACAATCGTTGAACGCCATCGCCACCGCTACGAAGTCAACAATATGCTGTTGAAACAGATTGAAGCTGCTGGTCTGCGTGTTGCAGGCCGTTCCGGTGATGATCAGTTGGTCGAGATCATCGAGGTACCGAATCATCCGTGGTTCGTGGCCTGTCAGTTCCACCCGGAATTTACTTCCACGCCACGTGATGGGCACCCGCTGTTTGCCGGCTTTGTGAAAGCCGCCAGTGAACATCAGAAGCGTCAGGCGAAGTAAGAAGTAAAAAGTTAGAACGGCAATGCACCCATTCGGGTGCATTGTTTGTCTGGAGTTTTAGTTTAACTTGTACTGAGGAAAACCTAATGTCCAAAATCGTTAAAATCATCGGTCGTGAAATCATCGACTCCCGTGGTAACCCGACTGTTGAAGCCGAAGTACACCTGGAAGGTGGTTTCGTTGGTATGGCAGCAGCTCCGTCAGGTGCTTCTACTGGTTCCCGCGAAGCACTGGAACTGCGCGATGGCGACAAATCCCGTTTCATGGGTAAAGGCGTACTGAAAGCTGTTGCAGCTGTTAACGGCCCAATTGCTCAGGCTCTGCTGGGTAAAGATGCTAAAGATCAGGCTGGCATCGACAAGATCATGATCGATCTGGACGGTACTGAAAACAAATCCAACTTCGGTGCAAACGCCATCCTGGCTGTGTCCCTGGCGAACGCCAAAGCAGCAGCTGCTGCTAAAGGCCTGCCGCTGTATGCGCACATCGCTGAACTGAACGGTACTCCGGGCAAATACTCCATGCCGGTTCCGATGATGAACATCATCAACGGTGGTGAGCACGCTGACAACAACGTCGACATCCAGGAGTTCATGATTCAGCCGGTTGGCGCTAAGACTCTGAAAGAAGCCGTACGTATGGGTTCTGAAGTGTTCCACAACCTGGCTAAAGTTCTGAAAGCTAAAGGTATGAACACTGCAGTTGGTGACGAAGGCGGCTACGCGCCGAACCTGGGTTCCAACGCTGAAGCTCTGGCTGTAATCGCTGAAGCGGTTAAAGCAGCTGGCTACGAGCTGGGCAAAGACATCACTCTGGCGATGGACTGTGCAGCTTCTGAATTCTACAAAGACGGTAAATACGTTCTGGCTGGCGAAGGCAACAAAGCATTCACCTCCGAAGAATTCACTCACTTCCTGGAAGAACTGACCAAACAGTACCCGATCGTGTCCATCGAAGATGGTCTGGACGAGTCTGACTGGGACGGTTTCGCATACCAGACTAAAGTTCTGGGCGACAAAATCCAGCTGGTTGGTGACGATCTGTTCGTAACCAACACCAAGATCCTGAAAGAAGGCATCGAAAAAGGCATCGTTAACTCCATCCTGATCAAATTCAACCAGATCGGTTCTCTGACCGAAACTCTGGCTGCGATCAAAATGGCGAAAGACGCTGGCTACACCGCTGTCATCTCTCACCGTTCTGGCGAAACTGAAGACGCTACCATCGCTGACCTGGCTGTTGGTACCGCTGCAGGCCAGATCAAAACTGGTTCTATGAGCCGTTCTGACCGCGTTGCTAAGTACAACCAGCTGATTCGTATCGAAGAAGCGCTGGGTGCACAGGCTCCGTACAACGGTCGTAAAGAGATCAAAGGTCAGGCGTAATCCTGTTCTTTAACTCTTAACGTAAAAACCCGCTGCGGCGGGTTTTTTTACGTCTGTAATTTATTCGTAATTGAAAATTTTCATGAACGATTTGATCTTTATCACTTTGTTATTATTTTACTAAGAGTAATTTAATGATGTGATTATTTTTGTATGTATTTTTTATATTTATCATGAACAATAATAGAAATATTGAATGAATAACGAATTGGAAGACATACTGGCGAAAGCGGGCATGAAAAAAAAGGATGCTGCTATCCTGATAAAGTTGGCAAAACTGAAAAATATCAGCTTAAGTCGGGCATTTTTTCTCTATGCCTGGAGATATTATGCCTGGTGTACGGTTTTGCTATTAGCTGTAATTTTTTCATCACTTTCTGAGGGTATAGATTTCTTCATATTAAACATTCTCTTCTGTATTGGTGTAGGTCTCATTTCACTCTTCTTTACGCCCTTTGTCATAAATTTAATCTGGAGCATTAAGATTCAATGTAAATTGCTCGGGAAATAACAGGAGGTTATTTTGAGTAGTTATGGATTAATGAATTTGCAACGTGAAAAAGAAAAGATCGACCGGCTTGTCTATGATATTAGTTTTCAATATCTTCATGATCCGACTATACGTTCAAAATATATGAGCGAGGAACGCAGATTCACATCAGATTGCCTTGATGAATATCGGTATGGAAAATTAGACTTCGGCAGGTCTATGGATAGATTACGTGAATATCATATGTCTTTAACTAAATATCATATGCAATTAAGGATGGGGGCTATTAAATTATATGCAATAGCTGAGCGTGAAAGAGAACGGCATTCTACGCTTACAATAACATTAAAGCTAGTTGGATTCATTAGTGGAGCAATGCAAGTTATCGGTGGGTTTGGTTTATGTAAAGCAAGCCTTGGTGCTGCATGTAAAAATTATGGAGTTCCTTTAATGATGCAAGGAAGCAAGAATGTATGGGAAAATGGTTATTATTTACTATATCATGAAGACTCCAAAAAAATGCCTTTGAGGTATGCCTACTGCCAGGCAGCAAAGCTTTTGGGTGGGGATGACAAGGATGGTGATATTGCTTTTTCAACGGGAGATCTTATTCTGTCTTTCGGTTCAGCCTCAACGCTGACGTTGAGAATAGATTCATGGAAATTATTCCACTATATACAGGAAGATTATATTCGCAGCTGGAGAACCCTGGGCGCTGTTGGGGGGACTAATGAATTAATCGGCGATGCAGTTAGCGGATTTACTATTTATCAACTTCTTGGTGGAGAAAGTACTAACTGGGCCGAATTGAGGGAATAAGGAAATGCTCTTCAAAATATATGATCAGAATGATAAGGCTTTAATTGAAAGTATTAAACTTGCGGGTTTTAGTGACTATAAAGTACAGAAACTTATTCGCTTTGCTAATGAAAATAAAGTAAATATACAGAAAGCCTATTTATTGACAGATGCAAATATCATTAAATCTGATATTATCCTGTTTTTAGTTATATCTTTTTTTGTATTTTCGATTACACAAGAATACTCCAGGGAACTATGGGCTTTTTTTTTAATATTCGGGTTATTGTTTTTTGTTATTGAGTTAACCTGTCGGTTTCACAAAAATTATTTTAAAGTATGGAGAATTTATATCAAGTTACGAGGGATTTAAATGAGAACCGGGAATCGTACCTTAAACAGTTGCAGCGTATAACCCGTTCCCGGATTCTGTGAGAATTATTGCTTATCTTCATACTGAGAGCGCTAGCAGTATTCATTCACGAGATGTTCCAGGCTTAGCAAGAAGAGGGGGAACTTAGCCGGCGTCCCCATCATTATTATTTGTAATCCTGTTCTTTAACTCTTAACGTAAAAACCCGCTGCGGCGGTTTTTTTTACGTCTTTAAAGCAGTAGCGGTAGGGTCGCACTCGCCGTTTGCTGGCTCACATCGCTGTACTTTTCATCCAGCGCAATCAGCGACGTGGTGAGCAGTTCCACTAACAGCATGACACCCACCTTGGCGTTTAGCGCACCAGCACTCAATGGACCTTCCGGTTTGGCTGCGACCAGTTGAATATCACTCAGCGAAGCCAGCGGACTACGCGGTGTATTACTCAGCGCCAGTACGCGTACGCCTTGCTTACGCGCCAGCTTTACGACATGCAGCAGATCGCGCGTGGAGCCTGAGCTGGATATCGCCACTACCAGCGTATCTTTGCTTAGCGTTGTAGCGTTCATAGCTGCACGGTGCATGTCACTGAACAATTGCGCGGGTTTGCCGAGGCGCAGGAGTTTGTAATGTAAATACTCACCCAGAATAGCGCTGGCCGCTACGCCATAAATTTGTACCGACTGAGCCTGATGCAGCGCCAGAGCGGCTGCTTCCAGTAATGTTCTGTCGAGTAATTTTGCCGTGTCCTGCAGCGCTTGCACGGATTCATTGACGACATTGTCAATCTCATCACCGCTGTGTTCTACCGGCTCTCCTTGCCGGAGATCGAGTGCCAGCGCCATCTTAAATTCGTTATAGCCCTTACACCCCAGCGTACGGCACAGACGCGTGACGCTCGCCTCGCTGGTGTCGCTTTCACGCGCCAGTTCGGTAATCGTCAGATAGACCACTCTTGCCGGATCGCTAAGCACAAACTCTCCCAGCTTTTGTTGAGTTCGACTATATCCATCAACGCCCTGGCGCAATCTCAGCAGCAGGTTTTCATTTTCTGACATGCAAAATCCTTAATGCGTTTCTCTGCCGATAGTGTGGCGGAAAGCAGGGGAGAGATGCCAGTCATTTTAAAAAAGTATGATCGGCTTCCTGGTTTTTGATGGTAATTTTCATTTTTATAATTAATTATGGTAAAAATTTTCATCAATGATCGGGGAGATGAAAAAATGATGCAAATATTTAGCGGCGCTTCGTCAGGCGCATGGTTTGAAAAGGCGCAAAGGTTCGGCAAATCGTTCATGCTGCCGATTGCGGTATTGCCCGCAGCGGGGTTGTTGCTGGGGATTGGTGGGGCTTTGTCGAATCCCAATACGCTGACGGCCTACCCATTCTTGAATGTCGACTGGCTGCAGGCAATCTTCACGATCATGACCAGCGCGGGTTCTATCGTGTTTGCCAACCTGTCGGTGCTTTTTGCGGTTGGTGTCGCCGTGGGGCTGGCGAAAACGGATAAAGGCACGGCGGGCCTTGCGGCCTTGCTGGCATTTCTGGTGATGAATGCCACCATCAACGCTTTGTTAACGCTCAACGGAACGCTGGCGCACGAGAATCCAGGTGCTGTGGGCCAGGGGATGACGCTGGGCATTCAGACGCTGGAAACGGGCGTGTTTGGTGGGGTAGTGATTGGTCTGGTCACCTGCGCGCTGCATAGTCGTTTCAATAAAGTCTCACTCCCTCAGTTTCTTGGTTTTTTCAGTGGTTCGCGTTTTGTACCGATTATCAGCTCGCTTGCCGCGATTGTGGTGGGGGCGATCATGACGGTGGTGTGGCCGCATTTCCAGAAGCTCATTTTTGGACTGGGCGGTCTGGTGGATGCGACGGGCTATCTGGGGACGCTGCTGTACGGCTTCATCCTGCGTATGCTTGGTCCACTGGGTTTACACCATATTTTTTATTTGCCGTTCTGGACGACTGCGCTGGGCGGGAGCGAAATCGTCAACGGTCAACTGGTCGAAGGCACCCAGCGTATTTTCTTTGCCCAACTTGCCGATCCGAATACGCAGCAGTTTTATGCCGGTACCTCGCGCTTTATGTCCGGGCGCTTTATCACCATGATGTTTGGCCTGCTTGGCGCATGCCTGGCGATGTACCACACGGCAAAACCGGAGAACAGAAAGCTTGTCGCCGGACTGTTGCTGTCGGCTGCTCTGACCTCTTTCCTGACGGGCATCACTGAGCCTATTGAGTTCTCCTTCCTGTTTGTGGCTCCGGTGTTATATGTCATTCACGCCTTCTTCGATGGGCTGGCGTTTATGATGGCGCATATTTTACATATCACTATTGGGCAAACCTTTTCGGGTGGGCTGATCGATTTCCTCCTCTTCGGCGTGCTACAGGGGGAAGCGAAAACCAACTGGATGTACGTCCCTCTGGTTGGGGTTCCGTGGTTCTTTCTTTACTACTTCACCTTCCGTTATTTGATTAACCGCTTTAACTGGCTGACGCCGGGACGTGAGAACGCTGCCCAGGTGGAGTCCGGTCTGCCTCAGAGCGAACGCGCAGCGGCAATCATCGCCGGGCTGGGAGGCAAAGAGAATCTGGAAGAGGTGGACTGTTGCGCCACACGCTTACGCGTGACGGTGAAAGAGAGCAGCAAGGTAGATGAAGCGGGGCTGAAAGCGACCGGAGCGCGCGGCGTAATTATTCGCGGCAACGGTGTTCAGGTGATTTATGGCCCGCATGTCACCATCATTAAAAATGAAGTCGAAGAGATCTTATCGTGATGAAAACTGTACTGGATTCCCTGAAAGGTAAGTTAATTGTCTCCTGCCAGGCGCTGGAAAATGAGCCCCTGCACAGCCCGTTTATTATGTCTCGTATGGCGCTGGCGGCAGCGCAGGGCGGGGCGATAGGTATCCGTGCGAACAGTGTGGTAGATATTCGCGCGATCAAAGAGAGCGTGTCCCTGCCGATAATAGGAATTATCAAGCGCGATTATCCGGGCAGCGAGGTGTTTATTACGGCCACCCTGCAGGAAGTGGATGAGCTGATGACCGTTGAGCCGGAAATTATTGCTCTGGATGCGACAGCGCGACCGCGTCCTGGTGGGCAAACGCTGGAAGAACTGGTCACGCAAATCCGCGCCCGCTACCCGTCCGTACTGCTGATGGCGGATATCGCCACCGTTGATGAGGCGGTAACAGCAGAGCGGCTGGGGTTTGACTGCGTGGGCACCACGCTCTATGGCTATACTGCGGACACTGCCGGGCATGTGCTGGCGGAAAACGACTGCGGTTTTTTACGTGAGGTGTTGGCGGCGGTCACCATACCGGTCGTGGCGGAAGGTAACGTCGATACCCCGGAACGTGCCGCACGTTGTCTGGCATTAGGCGCACATACCGTGGTGGTTGGAGGCGCTATCACGCGTCCGCAGCAGATAACGGCACGCTTTGTCGCGGCAATCGCCTCGTAAAGCATCGATGGGGCATGATACTTTGGCGGGGATCTGCGATAATTAGCGTTTATCCCCATATTGAGAACGCTATGCAGTACCCGATTAACGAGATGTTCCAGACCCTGCAAGGTGAGGGTTACTTTACCGGCGTCCCCGCCATTTTTATTCGTTTACAGGGATGCCCGGTTGGCTGTGCCTGGTGCGATACCAAACACACCTGGGATAAGCTTGAGGATCGGGAAGTCTCCCTGTACAGCATCCTGGCCAAGACTAAAGAGAGCGATAAGTGGGGCGCGGCGAGCAGCGAAGATCTGCTGGCTGTTATTCAGCGTCAGAGCTATACCGCCCGTCATGTGGTGATCACCGGCGGCGAGCCCTGCATTCATGACCTGATGCCGCTGACTGACCTGCTGGAAAAGAACGGCTTTAGCTGCCAGATTGAAACCAGCGGTACCCACGAGGTACGCTGTACGCCGAATACCTGGGTGACCGTATCGCCAAAGGTAAATATGCGCGGCGGTTATGATGTGCTGTCACAGGCGCTGGAACGCGCGAATGAAATCAAACATCCGGTCGGCCGCGTTCGCGATATTGAAGCGCTGGATGAACTGCTGGCAACGTTGAGCGATGACAAGCCACGGATCATTGCCTTACAGCCAATCAGCCAGAAAGAAGATGCGACGCGTCTGTGCATTGATACCTGTATCGCGCGTAACTGGCGTCTGTCGATGCAGACCCATAAGTACCTGAATATTGCCTGATAAATTTTGCCGGGTGGGCTACGCATCGCCATCCGGCAAAGTCACTATCACTCGCCGCGATACACGCAACCCGCCGTGCAGGTCTCTTTCACCATTACTGCGCTCAGCAGAGGGACAACAGGTTTAACCTGATCCCAAATCCATTTTGCCAGCACTTCGCTGGTTGGGTTTTCTAAGCCCGGAATATCGTTCAGATAGTAGTGATCGAGTCTGTCGTAAGTCGGCTTAAACGCCGCCTTTAACTCTGCGAAATCCATAATCCAACCGGTATGCGGATCGACTTCACCGGTAATTTCAAGACGCACCATAAATGAGTGACCATGCAGGCGACCACACTTATGCCCTTCCGGTACATGCGGCAGGCGGTGAGCGGCTTCGAAGGTGAAATCTTTAAACAAGGTGGTGGACATTTTTTACTCTCAAGAATGCGAAAAACCGCCGTAGGGTACCGTAAAGAGCAAATTTTATCATTAGTTAAAAGGGCGCAGAGTATCAGAACAATCCATTCATAAAGATAATGCTTAATAAATTTTTATATATCATAGGCTTATTAAATCGATTTTGCTGTTAATAACTATAACTAAAACAGGTTAGTTCATTTGGTTATTTGTTATTTCTATCCCTTCTTTAGTTGTTACTATGCCCGCCGTTAACCTAATACTCGTCATACTTCGAGCTGCATGTGTGTTGGCTTCACTCTCTTATCCCAGTCACTTACTTCAGTAAGCTCCTGGGATTCGTTCACTTGCCGCCTTCATGCAACTCGAATTATTTAGAGTATTTTCATTTCTTTTTTTGGTGCCATTTGGGCGCGAAAAACAGCTTTGCTTACTGGAACATGACAACGCATGACGACACAGGCCCCACCTTCCGCTCTGCTACCGCTAAACCCGGAGCAACTGGCGCGCCTTCAGGCGGCCACTACCGATTTCACTCCCGCACAGTTGGCGTGGGTTTCTGGTTACTTTTGGGGTGTGCTGAATCAGCAGCCAGCCAGCAATGTGACAGCCCCTGCGCCTGCGGCAGAAATGCCAGGGATTACGCTTATCTCCGCCTCGCAAACCGGTAATGCGCGCCGTGTGGCGGAAGCCCTGCGCGATGATCTGATTGCCGCGAAGCTCAATGTCACTCTGATCAATGCCGGCGACTACAAATTCAAACAAATCGCCAATGAAAAGTTGCTGGTTGTGGTGGCATCGACTCAGGGAGAAGGCGAACCAGCGGAAGAAGCCGTCGCGCTGCATAAGTTCCTGTTCTCGAAAAAAGCGCCGAAGCTGACCGATACCGCCTTTGCGGTGCTGGGTCTTGGCGATACCTCTTACGAATTTTTCTGCCAGGCCGGGAAAGACTTCGACAGCAAGCTGGCCGAGCTGGGCGGTGAGCGCCTGCTCGACCGCGTCGACGCCGACGTGGAATACCAGGCTGCCGCCTCCGAATGGCGCGCGCGTCTGGTCGATGTGCTTAAAGCGCGTGCGCCTGCTGCCCCGTCTGTACAAGTTGCAGCGAGCGGTGCGGTAAATGAAGTACATACCAGCCCCTACACCAAAGAAGCACCGCTGACTGCGTCCTTGTCGGTGAACCAGAAAATTACCGGTCGTAACTCGGAAAAAGACGTCCGCCATATCGAAATCGACCTTGGCGATTCCGGTCTGCGTTATCAGCCGGGCGACGCGCTGGGCGTGTGGTATCAGAACGATCCGGCTCTGGTGAAAGAGCTGGTTGAACTGCTGTGGCTGAAAGGGGATGAACCGGTCACGGTCGAAGGAAAAATCCTGCCGCTGGCCGAAGCGCTGGAGTGGCATTTCGAGCTGACGGTCAATACCGCGAATATCGTGGAAAACTACGCCACGCTGACGCGCAGTGAATCGCTACTGCCGCTGGTGGGCGATAAAGCCCAGCTGCAGCAGTATGCGGCTACCACGCCAATCGTCGATATGGTGCGTTTCTCGCCGGCACAGCTTGATGCCGACGCGTTAATCGGCCTGCTGCGTCCACTGACGCCGCGCCTCTATTCTATCGCCTCCGCGCAGGCGGAAGTTGAAAGCGAAGTCCACGTCACCGTCGGCGTTGTGCGTTACGAGATTGAAGGCCGCGCCCGCGCTGGCGGAGCTTCCAGCTTCCTCGCTGACCGCGTGGAAGAGGAAGGGGAAGTGCGCGTGTTCATCGAGCACAACGACAACTTCCGCCTGCCGGCTAACCCACAGACGCCGGTGATTATGATTGGTCCTGGCACCGGTATCGCGCCGTTCCGCGCCTTTATGCAGCAGCGCGCCGCCGACGGTGCGGAAGGCAAGAACTGGCTGTTCTTCGGTAACCCGCATTTCACCGAAGACTTCCTGTACCAGGTCGAGTGGCAGCGCTACGTAAAAGAAGGCGTGCTGAGCCGGATCGATCTGGCCTGGTCACGTGACCAAAAAGAAAAAATCTACGTACAAGACAAACTGCGCGAACAGGGCGCAGAGCTGTGGCGCTGGATCAATGACGGTGCCCACATTTATGTCTGCGGCGACGCTAATCGCATGGCGAAAGACGTTGAGCAGGCGTTGCTGGAAGTGATTGCTGAATTCGGTGCAATGGACATCGAAGCGGCGGATGAATTTTTAAGTGAGCTGCGCGTCGAGCGCCGTTATCAGCGAGATGTCTACTAATGAGCGAAAAACACCCAGGGCCTTTAGTGGTCGAAGGCAAACTGACTGACGCCGAGCGCATGAAGCGTGAAAGTAATTTCCTGCGCGGCACCATCGCGGAAGACCTGAATGATGGCCTGACCGGCGGTTTTCACGGCGATAACTTCCTGCTGATCCGTTTCCACGGCATGTACCAGCAGGATGACCGTGACATTCGCGCCGAGCGCGCCGAGCAGAAGCTGGAGCCGCGTCACGCGATGCTGCTGCGCTGTCGTCTGCCGGGCGGAGTGATCACCACTACCCAGTGGAAGGCGATCGACAAATTCGCCGCTGACAACACAATTTACGGCAGCATCCGTCTGACTAACCGTCAGACCTTCCAGTTCCACGGTATTCTGAAGAAGAACGTCAAACCGGTGCATCAGATGCTGCATTCGGTGGGGCTGGATGCGCTGGCGACGGCCAACGACATGAACCGTAACGTGCTGTGTACCTCCAACCCGTATGAGTCGCAGCTGCACGCGGAAGCCTATGAGTGGGCGAAAAAGATCTCTGAACATCTGCTGCCGCGCACCCGCGCCTATGCGGAGATCTGGCTCGATCAGGAGAAGGTCGCGACCACCGACGAAGAACCGATCCTCGGCGCAACCTATCTGCCGCGTAAATTTAAAACCACGGTGGTGATCCCGCCGCAGAACGATATCGATCTGCACGCCAACGACATGAACTTCGTGGCGATTGCCGAAAACGGCAAGCTGGTGGGCTTTAACCTGCTGGTTGGCGGCGGTCTGTCTATTGAGCACGGTAATAAGAAAACCTACGCTCGTACAGCCAGCGAGTTTGGCTTCCTGCCGCTGGAGCATACCCTGGCGGTAGCCGAAGCGGTGGTGACGACCCAGCGTGACTGGGGTAACCGTACCGATCGTAAAAACGCGAAAACCAAATATACGCTTGAGCGCGTCGGTGTCGACACGTTCAAAGAAGAAGTTGAGCGTCGCGCGGGGATCAAATTTGAGCCGATCCGCCCGTATGAGTTTACCGGTCGCGGCGATCGCATTGGTTGGGTGAAAGGGATCGACAACAACTGGCACCTGACGCTGTTTATCGAAAACGGTCGTATCCTGGATTACCCGGGACGTCCGCTGAAAACGGGTTTACTGGAGATCGCGAAGATCCATAAAGGCGATTTCCGCATCACCGCCAACCAGAACCTGATCATCGCCAGCGTGCCGGAAAGCCAGAAAGCGAAGATTGAGAAGCTGGCGCGCGACCACGGGTTGATGAATGCGGTGAAACCGCAGCGTGAAAACTCGATGGCCTGCGTGTCGTTCCCGACCTGCCCGCTGGCGATGGCCGAAGCCGAGCGTTTCCTGCCGTCGTTCACGGATAAAGTCGAAGCGATTCTGGAAAAACACGGCATCCCGGACGAGCATATCGTGATGCGCGTGACCGGCTGTCCGAACGGCTGCGGCCGCGCGATGCTGGCGGAGCTGGGGCTGGTGGGTAAAGCGCCGGGCCGCTACAACGTGCATCTGGGCGGCAACCGCATGGGGACGCGTATTCCGCGTATGTACCGCGAAAATATTACGGAATCAGAAATTCTCGATTCTGTTGACGAACTGGTTGGGCGCTGGGCGAAAGAGCGTGAAGCGGGTGAAGGCTTCGGCGACTTTACGGTGCGTGCGGGCATCATTCGCCCGGTGCTCGATCCAGCGCGTGATTTCTGGGAATAAGTTCCCTTTGCCTGGTGACGCGACGGTTTTGTAGGCCTGATAAGCGTAGCGCCATCAGGCATAAGATGAGGTAATTATGTCCGTACTCGATCTACACGCATTGAACGATCTGTCGAAAGTTGAACGCGTTATGGCCCTGGCTGAAACTAACAGCCAACTGGAAAAGCTGGATGCCGAAGGCCGCGTGGCGTGGGCACTGGAGAATTTGCCGGGAGAATATGTGCTTTCTTCCAGCTTTGGTATTCAGGCCGCAGTAAGTCTGCATCTGGTCAATCAGATCCGCCCGGATATCCCGGTAATTCTGACCGATACTGGCTATCTGTTCCCGGAAACCTACCAGTTTATCGATGAGTTAACGGACAAGCTCAAGCTAAATCTCAAGGTTTACCGCGCCAAAGAGAGCGCAGCCTGGCAGGAAGCACGCTATGGCAAACTGTGGGAGCAGGGCGTTGAGGGTATTGAAAAATACAATGACATCAACAAAGTTGAGCCGATGAACCGGGCGCTAAAAGAGATTAACGCGCAAACCTGGTTCGCGGGTCTGCGCCGCGAGCAGTCAGGCAGTCGTGCGCATTTGCCGGTGCTGGCTATCCAGCGCGGCGTGTTTAAAGTGCTGCCGATCATCGACTGGGATAACCGCACGGTTTACCAGTATTTGCAGAAGCACGGTCTGAAATACCATCCGCTGTGGGATCAGGGCTATCTGTCGGTGGGTGATACGCACACCACCCGCAAATGGGAACCCGGTATGGCGGAAGAGGAGACACGCTTCTTTGGCCTGAAGCGTGAGTGTGGGTTGCACGAAGGGTAATATGAGCCTCGGTAAGCGTTATGCATTACCGAGGCTCTTTTTCTTCAGGATTACCCTGCCTTCGCCAGCTCTTTTACCAGCGGCAGCATAATGCGTACCACGTCGCGGCTGCGGTGCTCAATCCGGCCCGGTAACGCTTTATCGATATGCTGTTGGTTGTCCAGCCGTACATCGTGCCAACTGTTGCCGTCGGGGAACGAGGGGCTTTTGGCGCGTTGTTGATAGCCATCTTTCTTGCCCAGGCTCCAGTTGGTCGCTTCAACGGACAGGACGGCAATTCCCGCGTTATCGAACACCTCTGCGTCGTTACAGCAGCCGGTACCTTTTGGATAGTCTTTGTTCAGCCCGGGGTTGGTGCTGGCGACAATACCGCGGCTGCGCGCGATGGCCAGCGCCCGGTCGCGCGTCAGTTTTCGTACGGCTTCCGGGGTTCTTTTCCCGCTGTTGAAATAGAGCTTATCGCCAACGATCAGATTATCGAGGTTGATAACCAGCAGCGTATTTTTCTTCTCGGCGGCGCTCATTCGCTTCAGGATGTTCTCTGCGCCCAGTTTGCCTTCCTCTTCACCGCTGGTGGCGATAAAGCGAATACCGTACTGCGTCGGCACATTTTTGAGCCGTTCAGCCAGCTCCAGCATCACGCCCACCCCTGCGGCGTTGTCGTCGATACCCTGCAGGGTTAATCCACCCAGATTGGCATCGGAATCGGCGTCACTTTGTGCGGCGTAGGTGTCGAGGTGCGCCATGATAAGAATCTGCTGTGGCACCTTGCCTTCATGGGCTGCAATGACGGTGCTGCCCGTTACGTTATGCCAGTTTTTACGATTATCTTTGGCGGTATAAATATAGCGGCTGTTAAACGTCCGAATATCGCTGCTATAGCCCATCTGCTGAAATTGCTGACGTATATAATCAGCAGATAACATTTCTGCCGGAGAACCCGTCACCCGGCCTGGGAAGAATGTGGCGATGTAGCGTGCCTGGGTATTTGCGATATCTCCGGGCTTCGAAGATGTTGCCTGTGCGGGAAGGATAAAGCACGCGCCGAGCGCTAGGGCGGTAGTCAGGTGGCGCAATGCGGAAAACATAGTGAGTCCTTAAATACCAAGCAGAAATTTTTAGCCGCTAGTATGAAACCGTGATCGAGGTAAAACAATTTCATTTGCTCCTAAATGCCCGAAATCCGGTGGCTTAAGCACTTTTTGATATTTGCTTTTCCAGATCGTTATTCCTTTGAGGAACTACTCATTCCAATTCGTAATTTCATTCGCCTCCTTGCCCTCCCTATAGTCAGGTTATCTGAGCATCGCTAGCAAAATAACGGCATTACATAGGAACGGTTATGGATCAAAAACGACTTACCCACCTGCGGCAACTGGAAGCGGAAAGCATCCATATCATTCGTGAGGTGGCCGCCGAGTTTTCTAATCCGGTGATGATGTATTCCATCGGCAAAGATTCCAGCGTAATGCTGCATCTGGCGCGCAAAGCGTTTTATCCGGGTACGCTGCCGTTCCCCTTGCTGCACGTTGATACCGGTTGGAAATTTAGCGAGATGTATGAATTTCGTGACCGCACGGCGAAAGCCTACGGCTGCGAACTGCTGGTGCATAAAAACCCGGAAGGGGTGGCGATGGGCATCAACCCGTTTGTTCACGGCAGCGCCAAGCATACCGATATTATGAAAACCGAAGGGCTGAAGCAGGCGCTGAACAAATACGGTTTTGACGCCGCGTTCGGCGGCGCACGCCGTGATGAGGAGAAATCGCGCGCCAAAGAGCGCATTTACTCCTTCCGCGATCGCTTCCATCGTTGGGACCCGAAAAATCAGCGTCCGGAACTGTGGCACAACTACAACGGACAAATTAACAAAGGCGAAAGCATTCGCGTATTCCCGCTCTCTAACTGGACCGAACAGGATATCTGGCAGTACATCTGGTTGGAAAATATCGACATCGTACCGCTGTACCTGGCGGCTGAGCGTCCGGTGCTGGAGCGCGATGGTATGCTGATGATGATTGATGACGACAGAATCGATCTGCAACCCGGCGAAGTGATTAAAAAGCGCATGGTGCGTTTCCGCACGCTTGGCTGCTGGCCGCTGACCGGCGCGGTGGAGTCTAACGCGCAGACGCTGCCGGAGATTATTGAAGAGATGCTGGTCTCAACCACCAGTGAACGTCAGGGCCGCGTGATTGACCGCGACCAGGCGGGCTCCATGGAGCTGAAGAAACGTCAGGGGTATTTCTAAGGAGCCGCCATGAATACGACACTTGCACAACAAATTGCTAATGAAGGCGGCGTTGAAGCCTGGATGGTTGCCCAGCAACACAAAAGTCTGCTGCGTTTTTTAACCTGCGGTAGCGTGGATGACGGGAAAAGTACCCTGATTGGTCGCCTGCTGCATGATACCCGGCAGATCTATGAAGATCAGCTCTCATCGCTGCATAACGACAGTAAACGCCACGGCACCCAGGGCGAAAAGCTCGATCTGGCGCTATTGGTTGACGGCTTGCAGGCCGAGCGTGAGCAGGGCATCACCATCGACGTGGCTTATCGTTATTTCTCCACCGAGAAGCGCAAATTTATTATTGCGGATACCCCTGGACACGAACAGTACACCCGCAATATGGCGACCGGTGCGTCGACCTGCGACCTGGCGATCCTGTTGATCGATGCGCGTAAAGGCGTGCTGGATCAGACCCGTCGTCACAGCTTTATCTCCACGCTGCTTGGGATCAAGCACTTGGTGGTAGCGATCAACAAAATGGATCTGGTGAGCTTTAGCGAAGAGACATTTAACCGCATCCGCGAAGACTATCTCACGTTTGCTGAACAACTGCCGGGCAACCTGGATATCCGCTTTGTGCCGCTCTCTGCGCTGGAAGGCGATAATGTGGCTTCGCAAAGCGTCAGCATGCCATGGTACAGCGGCCCGACACTGCTCGAAGTGCTGGAAACCGTTGAGATCCAGCGCATTGTCGATACCCAGCCGATGCGTTTCCCGGTGCAGTATGTGAACCGACCAAATCTGGATTTTCGTGGTTATGCCGGAACGCTGGCCTCCGGTAGCGTGCAGGTAGGGCAACGCGTCAAGGTGTTACCGTCCGGCGTTGAGTCGAGCGTGGCGCGGATCGTTACCTTTGATGGTGATTTACAGCAAGCGCATGCAGGTGAAGCGATCACCCTGGTGCTGAAAGATGAGATCGACATCAGCCGGGGCGATCTGCTGCTGGATGCTGGTGAAGCGTTGCCAGCGGTACAAAGCGCTGCCGTTGATGTGGTGTGGATGGCGGAACAGCCGCTGTCGCCGGGGCAGAGCTACGACATCAAAGTTGCCGGCAAGAAGACCCGTGCACGCGTGGATACCGTGCAGTATCAGGTCGATATTAATAACCTGACCCAGCGTGAGGTCGACGCGTTACCGCTGAACGGCATTGGTCTGGTTAATCTGACGTTTGATGAACCGCTGGTGTTGGATACCTATCAGCAGAACCCGGTTACGGGTGGGTTGATTATCATTGACCGCCTGACTAACGTCACTGTCGGCGCGGGGCTGGTGCGCGAGCCTATCATTCAGGAGCAGGCCGCCGCTTCTCAGTTCAGCGCGTTTGAACTGGAGCTGAATGCGCTGGTGCGTCGCCACTTCCCACACTGGGGTGCGCGCGATCTGCTGGGAGGCAAATAATGGCGCTGCATGACGAAAACGTCGTCTGGCATGCCCATCCTGTTACACCGCAACAGCGGGAGCAACGCCACGGTCACCGTGGTGTTGTGCTGTGGTTTACCGGACTGTCTGGCTCCGGTAAATCTACGGTAGCGGGAGCGCTGGAAGAAGCGTTGCACAAGCTGGGCGTCAGCACTTATCTGCTGGATGGCGATAACGTGCGTCACGGCCTGTGTAGCGATTTGGGGTTTAGCGATGCTGACCGTAAGGAGAATATCCGGCGCGTTGGCGAGGTGGCGAACCTGATGGTGGATGCCGGTCTGGTGGTGTTGACCGCGTTTATCTCTCCGCATCGCGCCGAGCGAAAAATGGTCCGTGAGCGCCTTGGCGCAGGGCGTTTTATTGAGGTTTTTGTCGATACGCCATTAGCAACGTGCGAAGCGCGCGATCCAAAAGGGCTGTATAAAAAAGCCCGGTCGGGGGAGTTGCGCAATTTCACCGGAATTGATTCGGTATACGAAGCGCCTGAATCGCCAGAGATTCATCTTGATGGTGAACAATTGGTAACAAATTTGGTTCCCCAATTATTAGACCTGCTGAGGCAGGAAGATATTATCAGATCCTGAGACACCCGAGCTTGCATGCCCGGTCAGTCACGGTCACAGGATTAGATATGCGTAACAGCCATAACATTACTATCACAGAGTCAGAGACCTTCGCCGCCGCCGACGAAACCACCTGGTCCCTACCAGGGGCCGTGGTCGGTTTTGTAGCGTGGCTGCTGGCGCTGGGGTTCCCATGTCTGATGTATGGCCCTAACACACTGTTTTTCTTCCTTTATACCTGGCCTTTCTTCCTCGCGTTGCTGCCCGTGGCGATTGTGGCGGGTATTGCCCTGCACTCGCTATTAAAGGGAAAGCTGCTGCTGAGCATTACCAGCACCCTGCTGGTGGTGGGTGGAATGTTTAGCGCCCTATTCTTTTGGCTTTTGGGCTAGGCTAAGTCCGTTTTAAACGATCGCCGATGTCGTTCACTGTCTGGTCATAATTCAAACCGTAACCAACAATGAGATTATGTTCTCCTTACACAGGGTATACGTAACAACGGGCAAATGTGGTACATTTGCCCGCGTTGTCGCGGCATTCCCGTCCGTTGATGTAAAGTCGTCTACGGAAGTTATGGGATGTTAATGCCGTTTTTCAGGGGGCAGGATGGGTAAACTTACGCTGCTGTTGCTGGCTTTATTAGTCTGGCTACAGTATTCGCTGTGGTTCGGTAAGAACGGCATACATGACTATAGTCGCGTCAACGATGATGTTGCTGCGCAGCAGGCTACAAACGCGAAACTTAAAGCGCGTAACGATCAGCTCTTTGCCGAAATTGACGATCTCAATGGCGGACAAGAGGCTATTGAGGAGCGCGCGCGCAACGAACTCAGCATGACTAAGCCGGGCGAAACCTTTTATCGTCTGGTGCCTGACGCGTCTAAACGCGCCCAGACTGCAGGGCAAAATAATCGATAAACCGTCCAGGGATCTAACATGGCAGCCACTTTATTGGACGTTTGCGCCGTGGTGCCGGCTGCCGGATTTGGCCGCCGAATGCAAACAGAGTGTCCTAAGCAGTACCTCTCAATTGGCAATAAAACCATTCTTGAACACTCGGTTGATGCGCTACTGGCCCATCCCCGGGTGACGCGAGTCGTCATCGCTATCAGCCCAGGCGACAGCCGCTTTGCCCAACTTCCACTTGCCGCGCATCCGCAAATTACCGTAGTGGATGGCGGCAATGAACGTGCCGATTCTGTCCTTGCCGGTTTGCAAGCCGCAGGAGATGCCCGTTGGGTACTGGTGCATGACGCCGCGCGGCCGTGTCTGCATCAGGATGATTTGGCGCATTTGCTGGCAATCAGTGAAACCAGCCGCACTGGCGGGATCCTGGCCGCACCCGTACGCGATACGATGAAACGCGCTGAACCGGGCCGTACAGACATTGCCCATACGGTCGATCGTACCGACTTATGGCATGCGTTAACGCCGCAGTTTTTCCCTCGCGAACTGTTGCACGACTGCCTGACCCGTGCGCTCAACGAAGGCGCAACCATTACGGACGAAGCCTCGGCGCTGGAATATTGCGGCTTTCATCCGCAACTGGTCGAAGGACGCGCTGACAACATCAAAGTCACCCGCCCGGAAGACCTGGCGCTGGCGGAATTTTATCTGTCCCGAACAATTCATCAGGAGAATGCATAATGCGAATCGGACACGGTTTTGACGTACACGCTTTTGGCGGCGTTGGCCCAATTATCATTGGTGGCGTGCGCATCCCGTATGAAAAAGGACTGCTGGCGCATTCTGATGGTGATGTGGCGTTACATGCGCTAACCGATGCCTTGCTGGGCGCGGCGGCTCTGGGTGACATCGGTAAACTCTTCCCGGATACCGACCCGTCCTTTAAAGGTGCAGATAGCCGCGAATTATTGCGTGAAGCCTGGCGGCGTATTCAGGCTAAAGGCTATACGCTTGGTAATGTGGATGTGACGATTATTGCTCAGGCACCGAAGATGCTGCCGCACATTCCGCAAATGCGTGTATTTATTGCCGAAGATCTCGGCTGCCATATGGATGATGTTAACGTGAAAGCGACCACCACGGAAAAACTCGGTTTCACCGGGCGTGGGGAAGGGATTGCCTGTGAAGCGGTGGCGTTACTCATTAAGGCAACGAAATGACTGCGTTTGAAAATCTGACATATCTTCATGGTAAACCACTTGGCCATGGTGTCCTGAAAGCGAATCCGGAAGACTTTGTCGTCGTCGAAGATTTAGGTTTCGAACCGGATGGCGAAGGCGAGCACATTTTGGTGCGTATCCTGAAAAACGGCTGTAATACCCGTTTTGTCGCTGACGCGCTGGCGAAGTTCCTGAAAATTCACGCCCGTGAAGTGAGCTTTGCCGGGCAAAAAGATAAGCATGCGGTCACCGAACAGTGGCTGTGCGCACGCGTACCGGGCAATGTAATGCCTGATTTAAGCAAATTTGAGCTCGAAGGCTGTAAAGTGCTGGAGTACGCGCGCCACAAGCGTAAGCTGCGTTTAGGGGCGCTGAAAGGCAACGAATTTACGCTGGTGCTGCGTGAAGTGAGCGAGCGAAATGACGTTGAAGCGCGTTTACAGGCGATTAGCGAGCGCGGCGTACCGAACTATTTTGGCGCTCAACGTTTTGGGATCGGCGGCAGCAACCTGCAAGGGGCACTGCGCTGGGCGCAAAGTGATGCGCCGGTGCGCGATCGCAATAAACGCAGTTTTTGGTTGTCGGCGGCCCGTAGCGCGTTGTTTAATCAGATCGTCAGTGAACGCTTGAAAAAAACAGACTTTAATCAAGTTGTTGACGGCGATGCGCTACAATTGTCGGGACGCGGAAGCTGGTTTGTCGCCACGCAGGAAGAACAGACTGAATTACAGCGTCGCGTCGATGATAAAGAATTGATGATTACAGCGGCATTACCGGGTAGCGGTGAGTGGGGAACTCAGCGCGACGCGCTGGCGTTTGAAGAAGGCGCTGTTGCGGATGAAACCGTGCTGCAGTCCCTGTTATTGCGCGAGAAAGTCGAGGCATCGCGACGCGCTATGTTGCTGTATCCACAACAATTAAGCTGGAACTGGTGGGATGACGTAACCGTTGAGTTACGCTTCTGGCTACCGGCAGGTAGCTTCGCCACCAGTGTAGTAAGGGAACTTATTAACACAATGGGTGATTATGCGTATATTGCTGAGTAACGATGATGGGGTCCATGCACCCGGTATACAAACGCTGGCGAAAGCGCTGCGTGAGTTTGCTGATGTACAGGTGGTTGCCCCGGATCGTAACCGCAGTGGCGCGTCTAACTCGCTGACGCTGGAATCTTCACTTCGCACGTTTACCTATGATAACGGCGATATCGCCGTACAAATGGGTACGCCCACCGACTGCGTCTATCTGGGCGTGAACGCATTAATGCGTCCGCGTCCGGACATTGTCGTTTCTGGTATTAACGCAGGTCCTAATCTCGGGGATGATGTCATCTATTCCGGTACCGTTGCGGCGGCAATGGAAGGTCGTCACCTTGGGTTCCCTGCGCTGGCTGTCTCGCTTGATGGCCATAAGCACTACGATACTGCCGCGGCAGTAACCTGTCGTATATTACGGGCGCTGAGTCGTGAACCGCTGCGCACCGGGCGTATTTTGAATATCAACGTTCCGGATATACCGCTGGATCAGATTAAAGGTATTCGCGTCACCCGCTGCGGCAGTCGCCATCCGGCGGATCAGGTTATCCCACAGCAGGATCCACGCGGGAATACGTTGTACTGGATTGGGCCGCCGGGGGAAAAATGCGACGCCGGGCCAGATACAGATTTTGCCGCCGTCGATGAAGGCTATGTTTCCATCACGCCGCTGCATGTCGATTTAACCGCCTACGGTGCGCATGAGGTGGTTTCGAGTTGGTTGGACAGCGTGGGAGTCGGCACGCAATGGTAAGCAGACGCGTACATACTCTTCTTGAACAATTACGTGCTCAGGGCATCAGAGATGAGCAAGTCCTCGATGCTCTCGCTGCCGTGCCGCGTGAGAAATTCATTGATGAGGCGTTTGAACATAAGGCCTGGGACAATATTGCCTTGCCGATTGGTCAGGGGCAGACGATTTCGCAGCCTTATATGGTTGCACGTATGACTGAGCTGCTTGAGTTAACGCCGCAATCGCGGGTGCTGGAAATTGGCACGGGCTCAGGCTACCAGACGGCGATTCTGGCGCATCTGGTGCATCATGTATGCTCCGTTGAGCGCATTAAAGGCCTGCAATGGCAGGCGCGTCGTCGCCTGAAACAGCTTGATTTACACAATGTTTCTACCCGTCACGGTGATGGATGGCTGGGCTGGCAAGCGCGGGCCCCGTTTGACGCTATCATTGTAACGGCAGCGCCGCCTGAGATCCCAACTGCACTGATGATGCAGTTGGATGAAGGCGGCATTCTCGTCTTACCCGTGGGCGATGAGCACCAGTTCCTGAAGCGGGTGCGTCGTCGGGGAGGCGAATTTATTATTGATACCGTGGAGGCCGTACGTTTTGTTCCCTTAGTTAAAGGGGAGCTTGCGTAGACACTGGCTCTGAATACCTGGAGTTTTCCTGGATATTCTGGAATTAGTCAGCGTATCGTGTCGATGCTTTTACACGGTGATTACGTTACGGGTTTTAACCAAATTTTCCTGGGGGATAAATGAGCGCGGGAAGCCACAAATTTACCATTCGCCGTATTGCGGCATTGTCACTGGTTTCATTATGGCTGGCAGGTTGTTCAAACACCTCGAATCCACCAGCGCCGGTCAGCTCGGTTGACGGCGGTGCATCCACGAACACCAGTTCCGGCATGCTGATTACGCCTCCGCCAAAAATGGGCTCGACGTCGACAGTACAACAGACGCCACAGATCCAACCGGTGCAGAGTCCGACTACGCAACCAACGCAAATTCAACCTGTTGCAGAACAGCCTGTACAGATGGAAAACGGTCGTATCGTGTACAACCGTAAGTATGGGAATATTCCGAAAGGTAGCTACACGGGCGGCAGCACCTATACTGTCAAGAAAGGCGACACGCTTTTCTATATCGCCTGGATTACCGGGAACGATTTCCGTGACCTCGCACAGCGCAATAACGTTCCGGCCCCGTATAGCCTGAATGTCGGCCAAACTCTGCAAGTGGGCAACGCCTCGGGTACACCGATTACCGGTGGGAATGCCATCACCCAGGCGGATGCAGCACAGCAAGGAGTTGTGACCAACCCTGCACAAAATTCCACCGTTGCTGTTGCTTCGAAACCAACAATTACGTATTCTGAGGATTCAGGTGAACAAAGTGCTAACAAAATGTTGCCGAACAACAAGCCTGCTGGGACAGTTGTCACAGCGCCAGTAACGGCTCCAGCAGTTAGCACAACCGAAACAACTGCAAGCTCAACGTCGACCAGCGCGCCAATCTCTACCTGGCGCTGGCCAACTGACGGCAAAGTGATCGAAAACTTTGCGGCTACCGAAGGTGGCAATAAAGGGATCGACATTGCAGGCAGCAAAGGACAGGCTATTGTCGCGACCGCAGATGGACGCGTCGTTTATGCCGGTAACGCGCTGCGTGGTTACGGTAATCTTATTATCATCAAACATAACGATGATTACCTGAGCGCCTACGCCCATAACGATACAATGCTGGTCCGGGAACAACAAGAAATCAAGGCGGGGCAGAAAATAGCTACCATGGGTAGTACCGGAACCAGTTCAACACGCTTGCATTTTGAAATTCGTTACAAGGGGAAATCCGTAAACCCGCTGCGTTACTTGCCGCAGCGATAATTCGGCGGAACCAGGCTTTCACTTGCTAGTTCCGTTAGGGATCACGGGTAGGAGCCACCTTTATGAGTCAGAATACGCTGAAAGTTCATGATTTAAATGAAGATGCGGAATTTGATGAGAACGGAGTAGAGGCTTTTGATGAGAAAGCCTTGAGTGAAGAGGAACCCAGTGATAACGACCTGGCTGAAGAAGAGCTGTTATCGCAGGGGGCCACACAGCGTGTGTTGGACGCGACTCAGCTTTACCTTGGTGAGATTGGTTATTCACCACTGTTAACAGCCGAAGAAGAAGTTTATTTTGCGCGTCGCGCACTGCGTGGAGATGTCGCCTCTCGCCGCCGCATGATTGAAAGTAACCTGCGTCTGGTGGTGAAAATTGCTCGCCGTTATGGCAATCGTGGTCTGGCATTGCTGGATCTGATTGAAGAGGGCAATCTGGGACTTATCCGTGCAGTCGAGAAGTTTGACCCGGAACGCGGGTTCCGCTTCTCAACATACGCAACGTGGTGGATACGTCAGACGATCGAACGGGCGATTATGAACCAAACCCGTACGATCCGACTGCCGATTCACATTGTAAAAGAGCTGAACGTCTATCTGCGTACCGCGCGTGAGTTGTCGCATAAACTGGACCACGAACCGAGCGCAGAAGAGATTGCTGAACAACTGGATAAACCGGTTGATGACGTCAGCCGTATGCTCCGACTCAATGAGCGCATTACCTCGGTAGACACCCCGCTGGGTGGCGATTCCGAAAAAGCGTTGCTGGACATCCTGGCCGATGAAAAAGAAAACGGTCCGGAAGACACCACGCAAGACGATGATATGAAACAGAGTATCGTCAAATGGCTGTTCGAACTGAACGCCAAACAGCGTGAAGTGCTGGCACGTCGTTTCGGTCTGCTGGGGTATGAAGCTGCAACACTGGAAGATGTGGGCCGCGAAATTGGTCTCACGCGTGAACGTGTTCGTCAGATTCAGGTTGAAGGCCTGCGTCGTCTGCGTGAAATTCTGCAGACTCAGGGGCTGAATATCGAAGCGCTGTTCCGCGAGTAAGCACAAGTTCCATCAAGAAAGGCCAGTCTCATCGAGACTGGCCTTTTTCTTTGAGTAGAATATTGCCCGGCGGGTCATTCCATCATTTTGCGCACCAGACGAGTGAACTGTTCGCGTTCTTCCTCGCTAAGTCTGCCCAGAAACTCATCATCCACGCGATCTCCCTGCGGGGTTGCGCTGACCAATAATGCTTCTCCTTGCGCAGTCAAATAAACAAACCGTCGACGCTTATCCGCGGGGTCGTGTTCCCTTCTGACCAGTCCACGCTTTTCCATCCGGCTCAGCATTTCTGCAAGCGTTGCTTTGGTACAGACCGCCGCCTCGGTCATGGCGACCTGTTCAATACCGGGCTGTTCGGCAATAGCACGCATTACCGCGTACTGCGGTTTGGTTAGCTCTGGTAACTCATGTTGCCAGCGAGCCGTATGCTGCTGAAAAAGCTGACGTAAAAGGTGAAACGCTTTATTTCGTAACGGCATGAGAGCTCCGGGATTGCTGTCAGTCTCTATCATAACGGGTTACGCCTCCTTTTTTAATCATTGCTGTTTTAGCGATCCGTGCGCGGTGGCCTTGCCCACAATGAATTGTGGGAGTATTTTAATCAAAACGTTCGTACACGAACAAATTGAGGGGTTGAATGAGACTGATCGTAGGAATGACGGGGGCTACCGGCGCGCCGCTCGGTGTGTCGCTACTGCAGGCGCTGCGGGAAATGCCGGGGGTGGAAACCCATCTGGTGCTGTCAAAGTGGGCCAAAACGACCATTGAGCTGGAAACGCCGTACAGCGTCCGCGATGTATCCGCACTGGCAGACTATTGCCACAACCCGGCGGACCAGGCCGCGACCATCTCCTCCGGATCGTTTCGTACTGACGGCATGATCATTATCCCCTGCAGCATGAAAACGCTGGCCGGTATTCGCGCAGGTTACGCGGAAGGGCTGGTGGGGCGCGCCGCTGATGTAGTGCTGAAAGAAGGGCGCAAACTGGTGCTGGTTCCGCGTGAAATGCCGCTCAGCACTATTCATCTGGAAAACATGCTCGCGCTTTCTCGCATGGGCGTGACGATGGTCCCGCCAATGCCCGCGTTTTACAACCATCCGCAAACCGTTGATGACATCACGCAGCACATTGTCGCGCGCGTGCTCGACCAGTTTGGGCTTGAACACCCTAACGCCCGTCGTTGGCAGGGATTACGACAGGCGCAGAATTTTGCACAGGAGAACGAATAATGGCATTTGATGATTTGCGCAGCTTTTTGCAGGCGCTGGACGACCAGGGACAATTGCTGAAAATCAGTGAGGAAGTTAACGCCGAGCCGGATCTGGCGGCGGCGGCCAACGCGACCGGGCGTATTGGTGATGGCGCGCCTGCGCTGTGGTTTGACAATATTCGCGGTTTTACTGATGCCCGCGTGGCGATGAACACCATCGGTTCATGGCAGAATCACGCCATCTCTTTAGGTCTGCCGCCAAATACCCCGGTGAAAAAACAGATTGATGAGTTTATCCGTCGCTGGGATAAATTTCCGGTTGCCCCTGAACGCCGTGCGAACCCGGCATGGGCTGAAAATACCGTCGACGGCGAAGACATTAATCTTTTCGACATTCTGCCGCTGTTTCGCCTGAACGATGGCGACGGCGGTTTCTACCTGGATAAAGCCTGCGTGGTGTCGCGCGATCCGCTGGATCGGGACAACTTCGGCAAGCAGAACGTCGGCATCTACCGTATGGAAGTGAAGGGCAAACGCAAGCTTGGCCTGCAACCGGTGCCGATGCATGATATCGCGTTGCACCTGCATAAAGCGGAAGAGCGCGGTGAAGATCTGCCGATTGCCATCACGTTGGGTAATGATCCCATCATCACTTTGATGGGGGCCACGCCGCTGAAATACGATCAGTCTGAATACGAGATGGCGGGGGCGCTGCGTGAAAGTCCGTATCCGATCGCTACCGCGCCGCTGACCGGTTTTGACGTGCCGTGGGGCTCTGAAGTGATCCTCGAAGGGGTCATTGAAAGCCGTAAACGCGAAATCGAAGGTCCGTTCGGCGAGTTCACCGGCCACTATTCCGGTGGACGCAATATGACCGTGGTGCGTATCGATAAAGTCTCTTATCGCAGCAAACCGATTTTTGAATCACTCTATCTCGGTATGCCGTGGACCGAAATCGACTACCTGATGGGCCCGGCGACCTGCGTACCGCTTTATCAACAGCTGAAAGCCGAATTCCCGGAAGTGCAGGCGGTGAATGCCATGTACACCCACGGATTGCTGGCGATTATCTCCACCAAAAAACGCTACGGTGGTTTTGCCCGCGCGGTGGGTCTGCGTGCGATGACCACGCCGCACGGCCTGGGTTACGTGAAGATGGTGATCATGGTTGATGAAGACGTTGACCCGTTCAACCTGCCGCAGGTGATGTGGGCGCTCTCTTCGAAGGTCAATCCGGCGGGCGATCTGGTGCAACTGCCGAATATGTCGGTGCTGGAACTTGATCCGGGTTCCAGTCCGGCGGGGATTACTGACAAGCTCATCATCGATGCCACGACACCGGTTGCACCGGATAATCGAGGTCATTACAGCCAACCGGTATGCGATTTACCGGAAACAAAAGCCTGGGCTGAAAAGCTGACCGCCATGCTGGCCAACCGTAAATAAGGAGTAGCAGATGATTTGTCCACGTTGTGCCGATGAACATATTGAAGTGATGGCGAACTCGCCGGTCAAAGGTGTCTGGACCGTATATCAGTGTCAGCACTGTCTGTACACCTGGCGCAATACCGAGCCGTTGCGCCGTACCAGCCGCGAGCATTACCCGCAAGCGTTTCGCATGACGCAGAAAGATATCGACGACGCGCCAATGGTGCCGAGTATCCCGCCGCTGCTGGCGGAAGATAAGCGCTAATCAAAAATGCCGGGTACGGCTTCGCCTTACCCGGCCTATAATTGCTTAAATTCTTTTTTGCAACATGACAGCAAGGACATCATCAAAAATATGTCATTCTACCGGCGGGTCGTTTTATTATTTTTGCTGGGAATAAGTTCTGGCGCGCAAAGCGCATCACATGAACAAATTATGCAAATCTATAATAGCGAGTCCGTCGGCTCCGTTATTAAATGTCAGGCCCACATGGACGTTAAGAGTGGCGATGGCACAATTCCGATCCAGATTATGTCTGTAATGACGGTAACTGGTCGGAAATTTAATCATCTCTATTATAATAGCGAGATAACCTATTTACTCGTTAATGCAGCAAAACCCTATATGTATGTGTCTGTTTCGGTAGAAGGAAACATTCAAGAAGAGCAGCGAAAAATACGTACTGAGCTCGATCTTTCAACCCTGCGGGTCGATTTTCCTGGAAATCCTGAAATGGCAAATACTGTGCGTGAACTTTTCCGGGAACAACGCGTTACGTACGCTGATTATACAGATATTACCGTCAATGAACCGCCAAGCTATGCGGTAAGGCAATATAGCAAAGATTCTATTTCTGGCGTCATTCTCCAGAGTTGTACGCCGATGGCGCAACGCTGAGGAGGTGAACCTGACAGTATTCAGATATCTTTCCCAGCGGAAGTTTCCGGTGAGATTGTTCAGAATTATTACTTACTGACGAAATAGTATATGTTTCCCCAATAGCATCATGCTATCAGGGGGATATCAATTGTTTTTTTTAGCAAGAATATCGTCGATTTCCTTTTCAGTTATGGCATTTGCATCTTTTGCTTTATTTAACCAGAACATCGCTTTTTCTTTATCAATACCCTTTTCATCGAATCCCCAGGCATAGAACCTACCTAATGAAATCTGGGCTTCCGGAAGATTTTGCTGAGCTGCTTTTTCAAGCCAAATTTTTGCCTGAGGGAGATCTTTTTTGAAGCGATCATCTGATAAGAAAAGCGTACCATAATTATATTGACCTATACGGTAACCTTTCTCAGCGGCAAACTTAAGATGATATGCCGCCAGTTTAAAATTCTTATTATCGGCAGCAATAATTCCCAGGTTAGCATGGGCGATGGGATCGTTTTGTTCTGCTGCTTTTGTTAGCCAGAACGTTGCTTTATCAATATTGCGAAACGCTTCGGGGCCAAACTGATAGATGTTAGCGCAGTTAACCTGAGCCTGAAGTTGGCCTTGATTTGCGGCCTTTTCATACCAACTTATGGCTTTGCCATAATCCGGTGGTGTTTCATTGTCGCCATTATGGTATAACGTGCCCAAATAAAATTGTGCATCACTGTTGTTCTGTTCGGCGGCCAGATTAAACCAATAAAATGCTTTGTCGCGATTAATAATTCCGTTGATACCCTCTTTGTATGCAATACCTAGCATAAGCTGCGATTTGGTATCACCACTTTGTGCTTTTTCGATAATATTTTTTAGGTTTTCCTGTTTGGTTTGGGAATAGCGCTCTTCCGCTTGAATAAGATCATCAAGCGAAGGAGACGATTTTGCATAGCAGGTAATTGAAAGTTGAAAAATTAATGTTATAAATAAAAATATCCTTTTCATAAATACCTTGAATAATTACGGTGGTGGACTGAATTTATTATACTCTCCTGTATTAAATAAAAAATAGGATGCGATATCCCAGCAGGCAAAAATTGCCTACTGGGATATAATTTTTACACCAGACTCTTCAACCGGTAGATCCACTCCAGCGCCTGGCGAGGCGTGAGTGAATCCGGATCGAGGTTTTCCAGCGCTTCAACGGCGGGTGACGTTTCTTCCGCAACCGACAGCAGCGACATCTGCGTTCCATCGACCTGGGTTGCGGCAACATTCGGCGCGATGCTTTCAAGTTCACGCAGTTTTTGCCGCGCGCGTTTGATCACCTCTTTCGGCACACCAGCCAGGGCTGCTACCGCCAGGCCATAGCTTTTGCTCGCCGCACCATCCTGTACGCTGTGCATAAAGGCGATGGTATCGCCATGCTCTAACGCGTCCAGATGTACATTCGCGACGCCTTCCATCTTCTCCGGTAACTGAGTCAGTTCGAAGTAGTGGGTCGCGAACAATGTTAATGCTTTGATTTTATTAGCCAGGTTTTCTGCACACGCCCATGCCAGCGACAGGCCGTCGTAGGTTGAAGTGCCGCGTCCAATCTCATCCATCAGCACCAGGCTGTTCTCGGTAGCATTATGCAGAATATTGGCGGTTTCGGTCATCTCAACCATGAAGGTGGAACGACCGGATGCCAGATCATCCGCCGCACCTACGCGAGTAAAGATACGGTCGATAGGCCCTATCTCGACTTTTTGTGCCGGAACATAGCTGCCGATATAAGCCAGTAGCGCAATCAACGCGGTCTGGCGCATATAGGTACTTTTACCCCCCATGTTCGGCCCGGTAATGATCAGCATCCGGCGCTGTGGGGATAGGTTGAGCGGGTTGGCGATAAACGGCTCTGTCAGTACCTGCTCCACCACCGGATGACGCCCCTCGGTAATACGAATACCAGGTTTATCGGTAAAGGTCGGACAGGTGTAATTCAACGTATAAGCACGTTCTGCCAGGTTGACCAGGACGTCCAGTTCCGCCAGCGCGCTGGCGCTCTGTTGTAAATCAGCCAGATGCGGCAGCAGCATATCGAACAGCTCGTCGTATAGCTGTTTTTCCAGTGCCAGCGCCTTACCTTTGGAAGTCAGAACTTTATCTTCATACTCTTTCAGCTCTGGAATGATGTAGCGTTCTGCGTTTTTCAATGTCTGGCGACGCACGTAATTAATGGGCGCCAGATGGCTCTGTCCACGACTGATCTGAATGTAGTATCCGTGAACGGCGTTGAATCCGACTTTCAGCGTATCGAGACCCGTGCGTTCGCGTTCGCGGATCTCCAGTCTGTCGAGGTAGTCGGTTGCGCCATCAGCCAGCGCTCGCCACTCGTCCAGCTCTTCGTTATAGCCAGGCGCGATGACGCCGCCGTCGCGTACCAGCACCGGTGGAGCTTCCACCACGGCGCGTTCCAGCAGTTCACGCAGCTCCGCAAATTCACCCATTTTCTCACGCAGCATCTGCACCGGGGCGCTGTCTACGTTTTCCAGTTGCGCACGTAGTTCAGGGAGTTGCTGGAAAGCGTGACGCATGCGGGCCAGATCGCGCGGGCGCGCGGTACGCAGCGCGAGACGAGCCAGAATGCGTTCCAGATCGCCCACCTGACGCAGCACAGGTTGCAATTCGCTGGTGGTGTCCTGTAGCGCGCCGATGGTCTGTTGGCGCTCGGTGAGGATTTTGGTGTCGCGGACCGGCATATGCAGCCAGCGCTTGAGCATACGGCTGCCCATCGGTGTTACGGTGCAGTCGAGTACCGAAGCCAATGTGTTTTCAACGCCGCCCGCCAGGTTCTGGGTGATCTCCAGATTGCGGCGCGTGGCGGCATCCATAATGATGCTGTCCTGTTGACGCTCCATAGTGATGGAACGAATATGCGGCAGCGAGGTGCGCTGGGTATCTTTCACATATTGCAGCAGACAGCCGGCAGCGCATAACCCGCGTGGGGCGTTCTCAACGCCAAAGCCAATCAGGTCTCGTGTGCCAAACTGCAGGTTTAATTGCTGACGGGCAGTATCAATTTCAAATTCCCACAGCGGACGACGGCGCAGGCCGCGACGTCCTTCAATCAGTGAGGTTTCTGCGAAATCTTCGGCATACAGCAGTTCAGCCGGGTTAGTACGCTGCAGTTCGGCGGCCATGGTCTCGCGGTCGGCAGGCTCGCTAACGCGAAAACGCCCGGAGCTGATGTCCAGCGTGGCATAACCGTAGCCTTTACTGTCTTGCCAGACGGCAGCCAGCAGGTTGTCCTGGCGCTCCTGTAACAGCGCCTCATCACTGATGGTGCCAGGCGTGACAATACGTACCACTTTACGCTCAACTGGACCTTTGCTGGTGGCTGGATCGCCAATCTGTTCGCAAATAGCGACGGATTCCCCCTGATTGACCAGCTTGGCGAGGTAGTTTTCTACCGCATGGTGGGGAATACCCGCCATTGGAATGGGCTCGCCTGCGGATGCGCCGCGCTTAGTCAGGGAGATATCAAGCAGCTGAGACGCGCGTTTCGCATCGTCATAAAACAGTTCGTAAAAGTCGCCCATGCGGTAAAACAGCAGTATTTCCGGGTGCTGAGCCTTCAGCTTGAGATACTGCTGCATCATGGGGGTGTGGGCGTCGAGATTATCGATTGTACTCATGGAGTTGTGTCCAGTTCCCTGATTTTCAATGGATTGCGATATTCTTGTTTTCGTTGTTATCACATAAGAGACACATGATAACGGAGATATGCTTTTCAGGGAAAGCGGGGAAGGATGACTTCTCGATCCAGGTTCCGCTCCGGGGCGAATCAGACGATGACAATGTATTCTGGGGAGGGGGGAACGATAAATTCATCCACGGACATTCCCCCGTAGGTTTGGCCGCCAGAACGCTTACTTATTATTCATTTTGCGGCAACGCATAATTCTGGCAGTACAGGTAAGGGATCCCTTCTTTGGTAATCAGATACGTCTTGCTATTTAGCGCAAAATAATCGACGTTGGATACGCTGGTATTGGTCAGGAAAAAGTCGGGGAGCAGTTCCTGAATAAGGCTGGCGGGGGCCGTTTCGCGATTGGATATTTGTATTTTCTGTGAAATCCAGACCGGACTTGAGCCGTAGCTGGATTGTGTAAACAGGACCATGCGTTGCACGGTTTGCTCATTATTTCTGGCATCTTTGATGATGCCATCAACATTCACAATGCCTTTACTCCCGCCGATTTTAATATCAATAATCCCACGAAATGAGCTTGTATTACGTACTATTTCGATGGCTGAACGACAGGTCAGATTATGAAGTTCACCTGTGTTTTTATTGAACCGATAGACGGCAGTAACCATGAGCGCAGCAAAACAGATCAGCAGGATAACACCTGTCTGGATGCGGGATGTTCGGGGATATAAATTCATTAGCTATCATACCGGGGGTAATAAACCGACTGACAGGCGTTTTCTTGCCTGGCTTTCATCGGTGAGTGACATACAAGCACTGACAATTTCTTTGACTCAGGGTAGGTCGTAATATAGATGAATTTATTGCTCTGACACAGCCCTGGATTTTTGTCGACAAACGCCGTATGCCGGGAGAAATTACTGGCATCGTTATTAAAATAATACTGACAGTCAGTTGGCGTTTTGCTGGCCTTGATATAGTCGGAAAAATAATCATCGCTGGCCTGCCAGGGGTATAATATCAGCGCGCAAATTATAAGCGTCAGCGTCGCCATGATTATTTCTGCGGTGGTGAACAAAGATTGACGCGGTGTCCCAGGCAGCAGTTCCTCTGTAACGGTATCCGGGGCTACGGACTCTTCACCTGAAGAAGAGATACTCTCTGGCGTCTCAATCGCCTGAATGTCAAACGACTCCTGAATAATCAGCCCCTTACGAGGGATTGTTGTGATCAGTGGTTGTTCCAGATCCAGCTGCTGCAAACTTTTACGTAGGGAGAGAATGCTTTGATAAAAGGCATTGAAACTAACCTGACGATGATTTTTACCCCAGCCGAACTCCAGTAGTTCATTTTGTGAAACCACCTGACCGCGATGCTGAATAAGTAATAAAAGACATAATGAGGCTGAGTGTTTGAGTTTTATCTGCTGATTGGGTTGAGCTACTCGCGCCAGAGATTGTGTGTCTGGCGTAAATATGATTCTATTTTCAATCAGATAACTGACATTGCCAGTCTCAGACATAGTTTCTCTACTCTTAATGGTGCGCCAGGCGGTTGGTAAGTCATGATACCACTTAGCCCATAATAGCTACCAGCATGGACCCGATCCTACAACGAAGATCGCGAAGTGTTTCAAATTAGTATCATAATATACTAACAATGATAACTTTTTAATTGAAATAAAGTGAATATAAATCAATTGGTTGTGTCTTTTTGGCTATGCTGCAAAGAAGAGAAAGATGAAAGAGTGACCGCAAAGATGATTGCCATTAATTCTTTATGGACAGCGCAATATACTGCCTGACGCCACCACGCGAAAACATCATGTCTCTGAACGCGTCACGGCACCAGGGAATGCCGGTGGTAGATGTAGAGAAAGGATAAATGTCAGCCTGCTTGAAGGCTGACATTTATTTTGATGCTAAGTGAATTTTGATAAAACCATAATTTGCGGTAGAGAGTCCCATGTTCCAGAAAGAAATTGAAAATGCTGTAGTACTTGTGGGTGATGAAATGAAGAAGTCAGAGAATGCCTGGCTGTCGTTACGCAAAAAACGCCAGCGTATTGATCTGAAGGTTGATGGAAATATCTTGTTTCTGGAGAAAGGGACCGTCTCTGTTTATCGTGTGGAAAATGACTTAGTCACCGTGAGTATTTCTGCTCCGGCCATACTCGGTTTGCCGCAAATGCGTACTGAAGTCGCCGGGCACTATTTACGTTGCGATACCGATTGCGAAATGTGGGCGATGAGCGTGCAGAATGCAGATCATATGTTTACCGCTAAAAACTTATGGAAGCAGGCGTTTGATATCTTAACGCATCACCTGCAACGCTATTTTCAGCGTGAAGCGTTGCAGTCCCATCGCACCATTCGTGAGCAGATTATTGAACACGTAAAATATATTTGGTCGATGGAACCTGAGGTGCGTGAGAAAACGTCCGTATACACCTTTATTTTGACCCGTAATCATATCTCTCGCAGCGCCATCCACAAGGTTTTACAGGAACTGGTTAATGACGGGAAAATCACATTAAACCGGGGAAAACTTTCCTTCTGTACTCCGTTATAAATTTATGCGCTCCCTGACATGATGAAAGGGAGCGCAGGCGATTAACGTTCTCTGAGCGCCTCCGCGCGAGCGCGAATAATCGGTTTTAACAGATAGCTGAGAATCGTTTTCTTGCCAGTGAGAATATCGACGCTAGCTATCATGCCGGGGATTACCAGCATCGGATGTTCTTTCGTTCCCAGGTAGTTTTTGTCCGTTTGCAGGCGAACAATATAAAAGCTTCGCCCCTGTTTATCGGTGACGGTGTCCGGACTTATCTGCACCACTTCGCCTTGCAGACCGCCATAGATGGTGTAATCGTAGGCCGTAAATTTCACCATTGCATGCTGGCCCGGATGAAGAAAGGCAATATCGCGCGGCTGTATTTTGGCTTCGATTAACAGCTTGTCATCCAGCGGAACGATTTCTACCAGATCGCTGCCAGGCTGTATGACGCCGCCGATAGTATTCACCATCACCTGCTGAACGATACCCCGCACCGGTGAGGTGACCATCGTCCGGTTCACCCGGTCTTCCAGCGCTTTAACGCTGGCCTGTGCCTTGCTCAGGTTCGTGCGCGCCTCGTTGAGTTGCGCCAGCGCATCGCTCTGGAAACGGCCACGGCTTTCACCGATTTTATTCTCAATTTCGTTAATTTCTGATGCGGCCTTGGGCAGCGACAGGCTAATAGAATTGAGCTGCCCGGCGGTTTCCACTTCGGTACGACGCAGACGCAGTAGTTCAACTTTTGAAATGGCGCCCGAGGCGAGCAGCGGCTCGGACATTTTGATTTCCTGACGTATTAGCCCAAGGCTGTGCTTGAACTGATCTTGCTTAGATTCAAAATCGCGCAGCTCCTGTTTTTTCTGCACCAGTTGTTCTTCCAGCCCGGATATTTCGTTATGAAACTGCTCCCGGCGGCTGTTGTACAGTTCGGTTTCTCCCCGTGCGACATCCGGCGCTTTGCTGGCAATCTCTGGCGAAATAACAAAGTCCTGGTTTTCAACCTCCGCCGTCAGACGTTCAACCTTTGCACGCAAGCCGAGTTTATCCGCTTCTGTTTCGCCGACGTTAGAGGCAAAGCGCGTGTCATCCAGGTGCAGTAACGGTGTTCCGGCGTTAACGATTTGCCCTTCATGCACATACAGCTCGGTGACGATCCCCCCTTCCAGGTTCTGGATTTTTTGCAGTTTGGATGAAGGGATCGCTTTACCTTCCCCGCGGGTGACTTCATCGATTTTCGCAAAGCCAGCCCACACGAAAGACAACACCACCAGCGCGAGGATCGTCCACAGCGTCAGTCGAATCACTCTCGGGGAGTCATCAATAATGGCCTGGCTGACTTCATTGATACTGTCAGTTTGATTTTCATCACGGCCATGAAAGTAGTGCTGCATAGCACGGCTGGCACGAGCCAGGAAATCAGCGAGATGCATTAATCTGCCCCTTTTTCAACGCATCCATCACCACCGCTTTCGGGCCATCCGCGATGATGCGTCCTTTATCGACAATAATCAGGCGGTCAACCAGCGATAGCATGGAAGCGCGGTGCGTAACCAGTAATAACGTTTTGCCTGCGATGCAGGGGAGCAGCGCGTGTTTGATCTTCTCCTCGCTGGTGTTGTCCATCGAGCTGGTGGGTTCATCCAGTAACAGAAGAGGCGGATCCAGCAAAAGCGCGCGTGCAAGCGCCACCGCCTGCCGCTGCCCGCCGGAAAGTCGGGAGCCGCGCTCGCCAACCTGCAGGTTGTAGCCGTCTGGATGCAAGCGCGCAAAATCGTTGACGCCCGCCAGTTCTGCCGCCCGCAGCATGGTTTCGTCATCGATATAACGCGCCCCGCACAGCAAATTGTCGCGTAGCGTGCCATTGAACAACTGGATATCCTGCGGCACGTAGCCGATGCTGTGGCGCAGATCGTTCACATCCAACTGACGAGAATCGATACCGTCGATCAGAATATTACCGGCGCTGGGTTGGTACAGATTGACCAGCAGTTTGCTGAGCGAACTTTTACCGGAACCACTGCGTCCGATGATGCCGATTCGTTCCCCTGGCTGAATGGTCAGATTGATTTTTTGCAGCGACAGGTTCTGTTGTTCCGGGTAGCTGAAATCGACATCGCGAAATTCTATGCTGCCCTGTAGCTGCTCACGTTTGAGCGGATTTTCATCCGCGCGACGCTCCTGCGCCAGCGACATCATTTTCTCGGTATTTTTGATGGTGAGCTTCGCCTGTTGATAGCGGGCGATAAGGCCGGTTAACTGACCCAGCGGCATTAATGCCCGGCCGTTGAGCATGTAGCAGGCGATAAGTCCCCCCATACTCAGTTTGCCGCCGATAATCATGTACACCCCGACGATAATCATCACCACCCCGGAGATTTGCTGGAACCAGCCGGTCAGGTTGCTCGCCAGGCTGGACAACGTTTTCACCCGTAACTCCAGGCGACTCAGGCTGCCCAGCGTTTGTTCCCACTGATACTGGCGCTCGCTCTGGGCATTATTCACTTTGATGGCATCCAGACTGCTCAGGGTTTCAATCAGCAATGCCTGGCGTTCGCTGGCGAGACTCATGGTTTTAGTGACTGCCGCGTTGACCGGTTTTTGTAACGCCCAACTGCACAACAAAGCAATCGGCAGCGTCAGGACCGGGATCCAGGCCAGCGCTCCGCCAATAATCCCGATGACGATCAGCAGCAGCAGGGTGAAGGGCAGATCGATAATCGTCGTCAGCGTAAGTGATGAGAGGAAATCGCGCAGTGACTGAAACTCGTGAATATTCTGCGCAAAGCTGCCCACCCGCGCCGGACGTTCTTTCATCTCCATGCCGATAATGCGCTCAAACAGGGTCGAGGAGATGATGAGATCGCTTTTTTTACCCGCAATATCAAGGCAGATACCGCGCAGCATTTTCAATATCAGATCAAAAACAAAAGCCAGGCAGATACCGACCGCCAACACCCACAGCGTGACCGTTGCCTGGTTAGGTACGACCCGGTCATAGACGTTCATGGTGAAGAGCGGCGTGCCGAGAGCAATCAGGTTGATCAGCAGGCTAGCCAGCACCGCATCCATATACAGGAAACGTGACAGCTTCAGCGTGTCTTTAAACCAGGATTTGGTACGTGGCAGAAAAGCTTCCGCCTGCAAATCGAATTCGTGACGAGGGTGGGCGAAAATGACCTTCCCGGCATAATTCTGCTCAAGCGTGACGCTGTCGAGCCGAATTTCCCCACCTTCGCTTTCGCTGGGCATAAAGCGGGCGCTGCCGTCATCGTTCCATGCCAGTAATACTCCGGTTCCGCCAGAACGCAGTAACAGGACCGCAGGCAGAGACATGACCGGAATTTTATCGAGTGCGCGCGTGACAACCCGCGCCTTTAAACCGGCCCTTGCCGCCGCGCGTGGAAATATATTCAGCGTGAGCCGATCGTTTTCTAATGGCAACCCACTGCTTAATGTTGAACGACTCGCCGGTTTACCGTGTAATGCACACAGAATGAGTAAGCTATCTAATAGCGGATCGTCATTATAACTGCGGGGATCGTGATGTTGAGAATTAGGGCAGGCATAATTCCCGGATACTTCATTTAATAATTCAGCTTGTGCACTCATTTTCGCAACCATTTCTGACCGTGCACGTTGAAATAATAGCAAGCTAATTATCAGCGTGCAGGTCAGAGATTTATTTTGGATTAATAATTATTAATGCAGATCCGGTAAGCTATTTTCTTCTTGTGAATCCACCGGTTGTCCTGATGGCGGCGGTGTGATTTTTAGAATATTCATTAATTCACCCGTGCGTTCGCTAATACGGTAGCCGCTGGTCATCGCCAGATAACGCAGTTCAACAAGGCGACGTTTAGAAGAAAAAACTTCATTTTCACTGTCGAGCAAATCCAGCAGCGTACGTTCGCCAAGACTGAATTGATCCTGATAAGCGGTGCGCACTTTGACGCTACGGTCGGCATATTCTTCCGCTGAAGGAAGCTGAGCGCGTGCGTTTTGTAACGCCGTCCAGGCCAGGCTCAGCTCCTGATTTAGCTGGCGTAGCGTGTTATTGCGTACGTCCTGCGCCTGTTTATGCAGATACGCGCGGGAGTTCATATTGGCTTTGTCGCTGCCGCCCTGGTACAGGTTGTAATGCAGTTTTACCATCGCTTCCCACTCTTCAGTATGGGCGCGGGTGGTGTCGGTGTTATTACTAATCCCGCGGGAAAGCTCAACGTCCACGCGCGGATAGAAGGTAGATTTCGAAGCCTCATACTGCTGATGCGCGGCTTCGATATCCGCATTGGCGGATTTCAGTAATGGGCTGTTTTTTTCCATCCGACTTTTGGCGTCTTCCAGCGAGGTGGGTAACTGAGAGTCAATACTCTCGGGCAGGCTTAAACCTTGCGGATCCATGCCTGTCACGCTGACAAAGGTGGTTTTCGCGTCTTCAAGATTCGTCTGCTCGGTCAGCAAGTTATTACGCGCCTGCGCCAGACGCGCTTCGGCTTGCATAAAGTCCCCGGAGCGCCCAACACCCTGATCGGTACGCAGTTTTATCTGGTCGTAAATGCGTTCGTGGTTCGCCAGATCCTCCTCAGCAAGGCGAACAAACTCTTCGCGTTGTAGCACGTCGAAATAGGCCTGAATGACCGCATAAGCGGTGCTTTCGCTGGTGTTCATCACGCTCCAGGCGCGCGAGTCAACGGTCGCTTTTTGCCGTGCAACTTCGCTGGAGGTGGCAAAGCCATTAAACACATTTTGCTCAAGACTCAGCGTCGCTTCGTTAGGTGACTGGGTCAGACCGTTATTACGTCCTGCCGCGCGAGTCGTTGCATCATCAACATTTTTACGCCCAGCTTCAGCATTTAAATTGAGTGAGGGTAAATAGCCACCTTGAGCGGCCCGCAGTTCTTGCTCTGAAGAATAACGGCTATTTATTGCGGCATTAACTTCAGGATGATTAGCTAAAGCGTTTTTAACGGTATTTTGTAAGTCTTCTGCATTTACTGAGGATATTGAAAAGCATGAAAGCAGAAAAACTAAAAACTTCTTCATGACATGAATGCCTTATATGACACGGTTATGACATCCTGCTGTCGTCGCTATCATCCATTTTTACAAACACGTTATATTAATTAACAAAGGTAAATTGTCTTAATTGAAGCTTGTGGTCAGCTATTCTCAGACATGTTTTGTCACATCGTGTTTTATTTTTGGTTATTTTTTATTATATTCATTTGCCAGTCAAGTCTCATGTAATTGCATTCTTTAAAATGTGTTTTTTTCTACATTGAGATATTAATGTTTACATTAAATGAATGTGATATTTGTTCGTTAATATATTAACGATTTTATAAAAATAATGATGGTAATTAAGTGAGGTTACGGTGAGCAAATTACTCGGTGTGATCAAAGCAATCATTGGGCAGGTATACGTTGTTGATGCTAATGGCACACAACGACTTGTTCATGAAGGCGACAGGGTATATAGCGGTGAGGAAATTGTGACCGGCGCCAGCGGCGCGGTGAGTCTCTCTTTACCAGACGGGAAGACGCTGGATATTGGCCGTAACAGCCATTGGGGTGAGCACGGGCTACAGGTCAACCATAATCCGGAGCATGATGCCCAGGATATTGCCGCCGTACAAAAAGCCATTGCCGACGGCGCTGACCCGACGCAGGTGTTGGAAGCCACCGCGGCGGGTAATGACGCGCCGGTACAGCTTGAGGGCGGTGGCGGTGGTCACACCCTGGTTCAGCTTGAATTAACCGGACAGGTGGTTGATCCTACGGCGGGTTTTAATACAAAAGGTCTCGGCAGCCCGAACTGGGATATCAACTTGCCAGTTGGGGGAGCAGGCTCGGCGAGCGTTTTCCCGCCTGAAGTACAAATTACCGAGTTTGCCGGCAATGACGGTTTTATTAACAAAAGTGAATTCCACCAGACACATTTAAGCGGCACCAGTAATCAAAATCACGTCACGCTTACCTTCACCGATAGCCAAAAAAACACATTCACCGTTGAGGTTCCGGTGAATAACGGTCACTGGAATATTAATACCGATCTGGGCGGATTAGTGCCAGGAAATGTCACCGTAGTGGCAATAGCGACCGATGTCACAGGACGAACGGCAGAAAGTGTCGATCATGCGCTGATTGATATTACCGGACCAGACATCAACATTAGCGTTGAAAGCGTCACGCCGGATAACCTCATTAACTACGCCGAGTCCCGCCAGCCGCAGACGATGATCCATGGATCTGTTGGTGGTGATGCCCGACCAGGCGATCTCGTTACCTTATTGGTTGATGGTAAAGAATATACCGGCGTCGTTACTGACCCGGGCAATGGCGCTCTGATTTATACCATTCCGGTACAGACTCAGGGGTTGCTGAACGACCCGAATATTCACGCCACGCTGACCTCTTTCGACGATGCCGGAAATCGCACGACGGTTTCTACCGATCATCATGTTGATACTGATTTATCCGCGCAAAACGCCGTGACTATTGAAGTGGTGGCGAATGATGATGTCGTCAATGCCAATGAGTTTCGTATGCCGACCGTCATTTCTGGCGTCGCCAGCGGCGATGCGCAAGCGGGCGACCCGGTCACGCTGACCCTTCAGGGCAAAGAATATCATGGCACGGTTTTCGAAGATCATGGGCAGCTACGCTATGAGATCGTGGTGCCTTCAGCCACCCTGAAAGAGGGCGCGAATGAGGTGCAGGTGACGCTGGTTAGCCATGACGATGTGGGTAATGAAGCCATTGCCGTGACGCACCGTACCGTGGTACTGGACACCCAGGCGCACAACGCCCTGACGATTGATGACGTCACCGACGATAACACCCTGAACCGCGCTGAACTGTTTGCGCGCAACCAGCTTATCTCCGGAACCGTTAGCGGCGAAGACGCGAAGGTGGGTGACCCGGTACAACTGGAGCTTAACGGTCACCAGTACAGCGGTCAGGTGATCGCTCTTGGCAACAATACGCTGGGCTACCGTATTGCGGTTAACGCTTCCGACTTTGCCAATAACAGCATTCCGGTTGATGGGAACGTGGAAGTGAAGGTCACGGTTACCTCCCACGATGCGGCGGGAAACCTGGCGATCGCCACCGGCACCCACAGCGTGCACATTGATAATCTTGCGACCAATCAGGTCAACATTGACGCGGTGGCAACGGATGATGTGGTCAACGCGATTGAACACCGCATGACCACGCTGATTAGCGGTGTGGCAGGCGGTGATGCCAGAGCGGGCGATGCGGTCACCGTCAGCGTACAGGGGCAAAACTATGCCGGAACGGTGGTCAATGATAACGGTCAGTTGCGCTATGAAGTGGCATTACCGAAAGGAACGCTGCTGGAAGGTAAAAACGATGTGGTGGTCACGCTGGTCAGCCACGATGCGGCGGGTAACGAAGTCACCGCGCTCGCGCACCGTACCGTCACGCTCGACACTCAGGCGCATAACTCGCTGACAATCAATGATGTAGATCGTGATAACACCCTGAATCGTAGCGAGCTTTACACACGTAACCAGGTGATCTCCGGCACCATTGGCAGCAATGACGATGCTAAACCTGGCGATCCGGTACAACTGGAGATCAACGGTCACCAGTACCGCGGGGAGGTTATAGATTTAGGCCACAATGCGCTGGGCTACCGTATCACGGTAAACACCGCAGACTTTGCTGACAACAGCGTGCCGGTCGACGGTAACGTGGACGTGAAGGTCACGGTCACCTCTCATGATGCGGCGGGTAACCTGGCGATCGCCACCGACACACACAGCGTCCACATTGATAACGTTGCCACCAATCAGGTCAGCATCGATGCTGTGGCGACGGACGATGTGGTCAACGCCATTGAAAACCGTATGGTAACGCTAATTAGCGGGGAAGCCGGTGGTGATGCTAAAGCGGGCGATGCGGTCACCGTCAGCGTCCATGGGCAAAACTATGCCGGAACAATCGTTGATGATAACGGGCAGCTGCGCTACGAAATCGCGTTGCCGAAGACGGCCTTGCAGGAAGGTAAAAACGACGTAGTGGTGACGTTGGTCAGTCATGACTCGGTGGGAAATGAAGCCACCGCGCTGGCACATCGCACCATCACGTTAGACACGCAGGCGCATAATACTATCCGCATACATGACCTCACTGCAGACAATGCGCTGAATTACCAGGAACTGCTTGCGGCTAAACAGACGATTACCGGTTTTGTTGGCGGTGAGGATGCGAAGGTCAACGATCCGGTCTTACTGGAGATAAATGGTCATCAGTACAGCGGTAAGGTGGTTGATTTCGGCCGCGGTAAGCTGGGTTATCGCATCGATGTGGACTCTTCTGCATTTGCCGATAACAACGGCCATGTTCTGACGAATGTGAATATTACCGCGATGGTTACCTCTCATGATGCGGCGGGAAACCTGGCCATCGCCACCGATACGCATAAAGTTCATATCGATAACTATGCGGAAAACACGCTCAAAATTGATGCGGTAGCGACGGACAATGTGGTGAATGCCAACGAAAATCGCATGCCCACCATTGTGAGTATCGTGGCGGGGGGCGATGCCAGAGTTGGCGATGGGGTGACCATCAGCGTACGAGGACAGGACTTTAGCGGCAAGGTGATCAACGATAATGGTCAGTTGCGCTACGCAGTGGTTTTGCCGCATGGAACTCTGCATGAAGGTAAGAATGCGGTGGTCGCAACACTGCTCAGCCATGACGCGCTGGGCAACGCAGTGACCAGTGAATCGCACCGTATTATCACCCTCGATACGGATGCGCATAACGCTATCTCATTGGATAACATTGCCACGGACAATGTCATCAATTACCAGGAACTGTCTGCGGCGACACAGCGCATTACGGGCATTGTCGAGGGGGAAGATGCGAAGGTCGGCGACCCGATCCAACTGGTGGTTAATGGTCATCAGTACGAGAGTCAGGTCATTGACCTTGGTCAGGGGAAGCTGGGTTACCGCATTGATGTGGACTCATCAGCGTTTGCAAACAACAGCGTTCATGTGCTGACGGATGTCGACGTGCACGTCACGGTTACCTCGCATGATGCGGCGGGTAACCTTGCCATCGCGACTGACAGTCATAAAGTGCATATCGATAACTTTGCTAAAAACGTGGTGACGACCGCAGTGGTGGCGTCCGATGACGTGGTAAACGCCATTGAAAACCGCATGCCGACGCTGATTAGCGGTATCGCGAAAGGTCTGGATGCCAAAGCGGGTGACGCGGTGACTGTTCACGTGCAGGGGCAAAATCAGGACTTTAGCGGCACGGTGGTTAACGATCACGGCGTTCTGCGCTACGAAGTGTTTGTTCCAACGGGTGTGCTGCAGGAAGGCAGCAACGACGTAATGGTCACGCTGGTCAGCCACGACGCTGCGGGCAATCAGGCGGTTGCGGTGGAGCATAGAACCGTCACGCTGGATACTCAGGCGCACAGCACCGTGGCTATTGATAAGGTTACTGACGACAACAACCTTAACCACCAGGAGCTGGATACGCCGATGCAGCTCATCAGCGGCAAGGTGGGAGGAGACGCGCAGCCTGGCGATGCGGTGATCGTTGAGATCAATCACCAGACGTTTAACGGCAAGGTCATCGACCTTGGCGGCGGACATCTGGGCTATCAAGTCCCCGTTGATTCAACGGCGTTCAGTGATAATAAGGGGCCCCAGGATAAGAATGTGTCCGTTAAGGTCACGGTTACCTCTCACGATGCGGTGGAAAATGAGGTGATTACCACCGCAACCCGTGTGGTGCATATTGATAATCATGCCGGGGCGGGAATCACCGTTGATACGGTAGCGGGCGATGACAAGCTCAACGGCGCGGAAGCAGCAAAACATCTCACTGAGGTGATGGGCACGGTGTCCGGCGATGTACACGCGGGCGCTAAAGTTCAGGTCATCGTCAACGGTCATACCTACGAAACAACCGCGCAGGCACTCCCGGAACATAACAATGCGCTGGGATATAAGCTGGACGTTCTGAGCCGCGATCTGGTCAAAGACCCGCATATCGTGGCCCGCGTAGTCGGCGAAGATAATGTGCATAATTTCCAGCAAGCGGAGATAACGCACGACCTGCTGGTTGATTTACATGCCAAAGCCATGCTGACGATTGATCCCGTCACTGGTGACAATATGATTAATGGCGATGAATCAAAACAACCATTCACGTATGTGACCGGGAAAGTGGCTGGGGATGTTCATGTAAATGACGTCGTTTATCTCACCGTGAATGGCCACGTCCTGACGGGGAAAGTGGGTGATACTGGAGGTGGAGTTCTCGGCTATAGCATTAAAGTCAGTACCGCCGATCTTATCTCCGATCCGCATCTGACCGCGACGGTCAGCACCACCGATGGCGCGGGCAACCCGGCGACGGCCAATGCAGAAACCACAGTGATTATCGATACCCGTGTCGATGCGCAGATAACCATTGATGCCGTGACGCCGGATAATACTCTGAACCTTGCTGAGCAGATGCATGGCTATACGATGGTGAGCGGGACGGTGAGCGGGGAAGTTCACCCCGGCGATCCGCTGGTTATGACCATCAACGGCCATACCTATTCCGGTGTGGTGGAGGATCGCGGTAATCAACAAATGGGATTCCACGTTCCCGTTGCGACGGCCGATCTGGTTGCCGATCCGCATATCAGCGTCATCATGGATATCACGGACGATGCCCTGAACCATGCGCAAATTACAGCGCATCATACGGTTACGCTGGACGCGCAAGCGCTGGCCTCAATCACCATCGATCCGGTAACGGGCGACGATGTATTGAATAAGATCGAATTGGGGCAAACCACGACGATCGTCAGCGGTACGGTGGGCGGTGATGCCAGGGTTAATGATGTGGTGCACCTGAATATCGGCGGCCATATGGTTGATGCGACGGTGACGAACCTGCCAAATCTGGGAATCCTGGGGTATTCCACTGATGTTGATACCCAGTGGCTGCAAAACGATCCGCATATCACCGCAACCATCACTACCACTGATGCGGCAGGAAATAACGCCACGGCAGATGCGCACAGCACCGTGATTATCGACGACCAGATTGACGCGATTGTTCATATCGATCCGATCGTCACTGGCAGTGGTGATGCGGTGATTAACCACGACGAAGCCCTTAAGCCGCAAACGACGGTTACGGGTACGGTGGGAGGCGATGTCAAAATCGGTGATACGGTTGAACTCACCATCAACCATCAGATCTACTATGCGCAGGTGGAAGATCACGGCGGCCAGCGGGCTTTCAGCACTAAGGTGTCGACTCTGGATCTACTAATGGATCCGCATATTCATGCCGAAGTGACGGCCAAAGATGACGCCGGCAATATTGCACACGGGCACGATGACATGCCGGTGCTGGTTGATACCGTTGCCGATGCCGGGATCACGATTGATAAGGCTTCCACTGGTTTACCGCCAGGTCAGACGGTCGCGAATAATCTGCTTCCTGGCTCCAGACCTGACTTTATCTCTGTATCCGGACATGTAGACCCCGATGCTATTTCGGGGGACACGATAACCATTACTGTCGGTCACGGAGTTGTCTATACCACCCATGTTGTGACTCTGGCTGATGGCACACTCGGTTACCAGGCAAACATTGGTACCGGTGATCTTGACGATAATGGCAATATTTTGGTTGCCATCACTACTCATGATAATCATGGCAATACAGCCACGGCGACGGAGCATAAATTTATCGATCTGCCCTGGTTACACCATACGGCAGTAATCGGCAATACCCCGTACGGATTCACTACGCCACCTGCGATCACTGTCCCCACCACGGGGACGGGAACCACGCAACCTCACCAACCGACCGTGCATCTTACCGTTGATAAGGTGGCGGGCGATGACGTTCTCAACCACGATGAAGCGCAGAAAGCAACGACGGCAATCCGTGGTCTGGTCAGCGGCGACGTTCAGTCCGGGGACGAAGTGATTGTCACCATCAATCATGTGCAGTACACCGGGCATGTTATGAGCATTCCGACGATGCCGGGACAGCTGGCATACGAAGTGGATGTGCCAACGAATGAACTGCAGGCGCACCCGATGTTTGATGTCTCTATCACGGCTGGGGCAGCGACAGATACGGTGCAGAAAACCATCACCGTCGATACGGATAACCTGCTGCAGATAACGATGGATAAGATCGCCGGTGATGATGTTATCAATGCTGCTGAGGCGCAAAGCGGGAAAACGACCGTCAGCGGCACGGTCAGCGGCGAAGGGATCCACGATGGCAGCGTGGTGAGTCTGCAGGTCAATGGCAATACGCTAACTGCAGTCGTGCATGATGATAAACATGGTCACCTGGTCTGGTCGACGAAGGTCAGTATCAACGATCTGCACAATAACCCGGATATTATCGCGACGGTCATGGCGACGGATGATAATGGCAATCAGGGGAGCGCCTCTGCCAGCAGCCATGTCGTGGTCGATCTGAGCGCTAATGCTGGCGTGACGATAGATAACATTGCCGGTGACAATGTGCTGAACGCGCGGGAATCGCTGCAACCTAAGATGACAGTAACGGGGTCGGTATCCGGAGATGTGCACCCCGGCGATAAGGTGACGCTGACGGTTAACGGAAACCCTTATGCGGCGACTGTCGATAATAACCATCACTACTGCGTCGATATTTACACCAAAGACCTGCTGGCCGATCGCACGATTGTCGCGACAGTCTCAGGATATGACGATCACGGCAACGTGCAGCCTGCCAGCTTCACGCAGGGCTATGCGATTGATAAGTCGGCAAGCGGCAGCGTGACCATCAACACCGTCGGCGGCGACGATATTATCAATGCTGATGAAGTGAAAGCCGGAAGCGTAGAGGTGAGTGGTACGGTGGATGGCGACGTGCATCTCGGTGATAAAGTCGCCATTCTCGTCGATGGCGTCACAGTACATACGCGTGTCATTGAGCTGCCGCATATGAACGGGCAACTGGGCTATAAAGCGATGGTGAGTACGGTCGGGCTGCAAAATGACCCGAATATTCACGTCAGCGTAGAAGGGCAGGATTCGGCGTTGAACCCAATGCATGCCGTAAACGACAAAACGGTCACTATCGATACGCAGGTTGATGCCAGCATCGTGCTGGATAAGGTGTCAGTCGATGATGTGCTGAATAACGAGGAAACTCAGCATGCGAAAACCACCATCAGCGGTTATGTGACCGGGGATGTGGATGTTGGCGATCGGGTGACCATCACGGTTAACGGTAAAGATCTGGTGGCTGATGTGAAAAACAGCGGCGGACAGAAGGTATTTAGCGTAGATGCCAGTACGGTTGACCTGATTCACGATCAAAAGATAACCGCTCACGTCACCGCCCATGATGATGCAGGTAACCGTGATGAGATCCAGACCGATAAGACCATCACTATCGACAGGACCGCTGCAGGAACGATGGATATTGATAGCGTCACCCAGGATAACGTCCTGAATCATCAGGAACTCCAGGGAACGATGGTGAGAGTAACCGGGCATCTTGGCGGCGATGTGGATGTATGGGATTCGATCAAATTAAAGATTGGTGGTCATGAATATACAGGTTCGGTAGATACGTTGGGGAATGGTGAGCGGGTTTATCATGTCGATGTAGACAGCGATGTGATGAAAGCGAACACCGCGTTCTCGGTTGAGGTCAACGGTCATGATGCGCCAGGTAACCCGTACTCAAAGACAACGTCCCACACCTATGCAGTGGATCAACAGGCAGACGCCACGCTTATCGTGGATAAACTCACCGGTGATAACCACATCTCACGTGCGGAAGCACAGGGGGCTATCACCCATATCACCGGCAGCGTGAGCGGTGATGTGCATGATGGGGAGCATATTAAAGCGCTGGTAAATGGGCATCAGTACGATGCGATTCTTCATCAGGGCAATAATGGGCTGACCTATGACATTGAGGCCGAGACCTCAGCGTTCCGGGCAGGCCATAACCGCGTAAGCGTATTGGTTGAGGCGCATGATGACCACGGCAATATTACGCCGTATACGCAAACGCTGAATGTGACGATGGACGATCCGGCACCACACAAAGGGCATACGGCGGATAAAGGAAATCATGCCGTGATGCAGCATGCGCTGCACAACCTGTTCGACGACAACGCATTATCTCTGTCTTATGCGCCAGCCGCGACCGGACACGGGCAGGCAACTGCCGTGTTGAGCGCTGACGATAAGGCGAAGGCCGTGCTCGATAAAGTCGATCTCAGCGATCTGGCGCGTGAACTGCACGAAGGCGTGGATATTGCGAAGTACATTCAAAGCGGCGGCGATCATCATCAGATCGCCAGTCCGGCGAAGGTCGCGCATGGCATTGATACTGCGCTGTCTACTCATGCAAGCGGCGATCTGCATTCTGCGACCTACTCGTTGGATCACCTGATAGCCAAACCCGATCACAACCCGACTCACTAACCGTTGCTTGCTGCCCTGTGCGAACAGGGCAGCGGCATCAGGGTATACGAAATGAAAGACACTGATATGAATTCTGGACCACACGCGCAGGCAGCAGGCGCTGGTAAAAATGCTGAAAATGACACCCAACAGACGTTAGAGATGCTGCAAAAAAGCGACCTGGAGATGGTCCGCGTGCTCGACGATCTGATTTACCTGCTGATCCGTAAAGGCGTGATTGCCATTACCGATCTTCCGCCGATGGCGCAGGTTAAATTAATGAATCGCGCGAACGCGCGTCAGGAACTCGGTGGACTGGAACAACTGCTTGGTAGTGATGACCGTATTTTTTAGCTGATGCAGGCAGCCGGCTTGTAGGCCGGATAAGCGAAGCGCCGTCCGGCGATATACTGGCTGCCTGCTGTTATCACAACGGCGCGGGTTCACCTAATAATTGACCCATTGCGCCATCAATCCCTAACTCCTGCAGTACCTTAAGCTCGCCTTGTGTTTCAACACGTTCGGCAATCAGCGGCAAATCAATACTGCGCGTGGCGCTGCACAACACTTCAATAAACAAACGTTTATCGTTCTCTTCATCAATATTACGGATATAGCTGCTGTCGATTTTCAGATAAGCAAGCCCCCACTGCGACAGATGACCGATCATGTTGAAGCGACTGCCGAAGTGTTGCAGACCGAGCGCGCAGCGATGCTGGCCTACGGCTTTGACAAATGCCGCCATCTGATGTGGCCCAGGAAGCTGATTTTCATCCAGCTCCAGAATCAACTGATGGGCTAATTTTGGTGAATAGCGCAGCGGATTGAGCAGGTCAGCAATGGCGTTCGCGCTGGCGACAGAACTGCCTGAAATACTCAGCGCTAATTTCCCCGGCGCAGTTTTTAGTTGGTTCAGCGTCAGTTTCAGCATCACTTTATCGAGGCGATGGCTCCAGCCAAAGCGGTGGATCCACGGCAGGAAACGACCGGCGGTAATGGTATTGCCCTGTTCGTCAATAATGCGCGACAGCACTTTGTAATGCAGGATTTTGTCGGGCGAGCGGCAATCCACAACGGGTTGATAAACCAACTGAAATTGCTGATTTTCCAGCGCATGCTCGAGGCGAACAAACCACAAATGCTGATCTTCGGTAGCCGCTGGCACCTCGGTGGTGGGTACCACCTGATGGTCGGTATGTGTTTCTGCTTCCACCAGCAGGCGATCGGCCTGGATCAGCAATGACTGCGCGTTATCTCCGGCGCTGAATGGCACCATGCTGGTATAGGCGACCGGCTGTTGGTCTGACATACCGGTGGCATAAAAGGCCGTCAGTTTCTGACACAGCGAATTGCCCATGTCCAGCATTTCACCGTGCGTAACCCCCGGACATAGCAGGGCGAACTCGCCGCCGCGAATGCGGGCGAGGGTGCTGTCGAGAGAGGCATATTTTTCTTTATGCGCGTCCAGCAGGTTAGCGATGTTGAGCAACAGCTTATCGGTATGCGGTCCGCCAAAACGCTGATTCAGACCGCCTAAATCCTGAACGCGAACCAGCATCAGATACCCTGGCGCCGTATCGGCATCACTTAGCCGCGCCTGAAACTGCATATCGAACGCGCGGCGGTTAGCAATTCCGGTCTGGCTGTCGAGATAAGCTTCATTGTGCAGACGTTCGCTATAGACAGCTTGCTCTTCAAATAACGACTTGAGCTTTGCTGCCATCAAATTCATGGCGTTAACGACACGGCGTAATTCCGGCGTTTTTGGCAGTTCCTGTAGCGTCAGAAACTCGCGGCGGGCAATGGCTTCTGATTGTTTTGCCAGATAATTGAGCGGGCGCAGCAGTTTGCGCAGCAGCAGAATGCCAGCGATTAAACAGGCGAGACTACAGGACAGCATCCACAACAGATTGCCTAAGGTGTTGTCCCACAGACGCTGTACGGCAAAGATCGGATCGCTGGTCACTTCTACGCGAGCGGCCTGCTGCCAGCCGCGCATAATGGTCGCCTCGCCGGTTTGCGGAGTTACATCCACCAGATTAACAAACCAGCCGGGAACATCGGGAATCGACGCCGCCGCGCGGCGCTCAAGCATCGTTTTACCGTTTTGCAGATCGACAATACGGATTTTTTTGTAGTAACCGCTGTCGAAAATGGAGCTCACCATTAGCTCGATCATCGCCGGATCGTTGACGTTGGGCGTCAGCGAAACGCCCAGCGCAGTTGCTGCATCCTGGGCATGTGAAAGGAGTTGGTTATTGGACTGATCGCGAGAGCTTTCTAACGTCACGATAAAATTGCCGCTAAACACAACCATCATAAAGAGAGAGATTGTCAGGAGTAACTGTTTAAAAAGAGACACAGGTGATTCCTATTTATCCATCGGGAAGCCCTCTTCCCGCATTTTGATGAAAACTTGCTGCCAGCGAGAAAGTCTCTTGCTGTCCCCAACGCGCTTATTGTTCTGATTGCCCGGAAGCCAAAGACCAGTGTTGTTAAAGGAGTACACGGGTAATAAATCCATACGCTGCGTAGCTGGTGAAATGGTATTGGTCAGGCTGTCGAGTACCAGAGGAATTGCTTCAGGCGTGAGGTACCAGGCCAGTACCATATGCGCCCGGTTATAACGCAGGGCCTTAACATAAGTGATGCGTAGTTTGTCTTCGGAGATGCCCAACTGGCGGAGAGTGAAATATTTAGCGATCGCGTAGTCTTCGCAATCCGCTTCGCCTTTGCGCAGTGATTCAATGGGGGTTGCCCAGTAATCGACGTCATGCCAGGCGTCAATATCTTCGGTATAACGGAGCTTATCGTTAAAAAATTGGTTTACGGCGTGTAATTGTGTTTGTTCGTCTGCATAACGCAACTGGAGCAACAACTGCTGCCAGGCCTTGATCCGCCGTTGCGCTTGCGGACTCGCGGGACCGTAAAGCGCGTCGGATTTCTGCTGGATGCTGGCAAAATCCCAGGCGGCGCGCAGCGAATGGACCGTCAATAGCAACAGCAGCACCCCAGGGATTTTCCACAGGCGCAGCAAGCGGTGGTGTAACGAGCGGCTGATAGTGTTCAATTATTATGCTGACAGCTGGCTGGCGACAGGATTTTCATCTTTTCGCAGGACCAGGGAGACAGCCACTTTTTGCGTAACTGCGCGTTGATCGGTGAGGCGAAGAAATCTTTCAGCGTGCTGTTTACAAACGTCACGAACTGCGGATCGTTTTTCCTCATCATAATGGCATAGTGCATATCATTGCCGATGCTCTGTGCCGACACGCTGAACAGTTCCGGTTGCTCGCTATCCTTAATTAACGGCCAGGCCAGCACATCATCAAGGAACAAGGCGGCGGCTTCATTATGCGCCATCTTGTCAAACGCACCGTTTATCGTGGTGGTAGTAATTGTCGAAATATTAAGATGCTGCTCTCTGTTGGTTTTATTAAACTCCAGCAAATCTTTTGAGCTTCCTGGCAGGCTCACCGTGCGGCCTTTAAGGTCGTCAATCGAGTGGATATTATTTTTACGTAACGCAATGATGCGCATTTTTGCGATGTAATAGTTGAGAGAAAATGAGACGCTGGACATCCGCTCCGGCGCATTGGTATTTACGCTACAGTCCATATCAATTTTGCGCGTGTTTAATGCGGTAAAGCGTTCCCCAAAGCTCACGGGAATATAATGAATAGTTAAGCTGTTGAGCTTAAGATACTGGCGCAACTTATCGGCAATTATGTTACATACCGCAATGGTATAACCCGTTACCTTGCCATTGTGGTCGGTAAATGAAAACGGCGGCAACTGGCGATAGCCCACGTTTAGCACGCTGCTGTTTTGAATATGGTCGAGCGTCGCGGCGTTTTGCTGCGCCATCAGCGCAGGAGAGATGACGATACCTGCCAGTAGGAGCAGCCATTGCACCTTACGTTTCACCCTTGCCATCTCACGATTAATTATATTTTTCATAATCAAAACTGATCTTCTTTTTAGCAGCTGTTAGTGCTTTCAGGTTATCTGACATGGGAATGTTTAAATTAATGGCTTTTGGCGGAATCGGTGACTGAAACCATTTATTGTACAGCGCAGTAAATTCGTTGCTGGTCATCAGAGAGGAGAGTGCATCATCAACAAACTCTTTAAATTCTTTATCATGTAACGGGAGCAACAGTCCTGCCGGAAGGGGGGCGCTGAGCGCGATATCGGAAAGCGCATAATCTTCAGGGTTTGGCGTTTGTGCAATCATCCCTTTAAGTAATACCGTGCTGGAGATCAGTGCTGAATACTCACCGTTCTTCAGTTCGTTGAAGGCCGTAATATTATTGGTGTCGAGTTGAATATTAATATCCAGATCATTCGCAGCATTCACTTTTTGCAGTTGCTCAACGTAAATCGTACCGCTTTTTACCAGTACGCTATGTCCGGAAAGTTCAGCCAGGTTGTCGTTGCTTTCGGTTTTTCGCATCACAAAGCGGGTGCTCGAAAAGTAAAACGGCAGGGAGAACTCGCTCATGCTGTGCCGGCTTTGTGAATAAAAGGCAGGTATACACATGATGTCTGCCATGTGGTTTTTAATCAGCACAAACTGCGATGCTGAATTGGCTTTTACCCACTCTATTTTTAGGTTTTTTAGCTGAAGCTTTGTCTTGAGCGCGCTGACGATACTGTTGCAGATATCAATGGAGTAGCCCGCAGGGGTATTTCCATTTTGCCAGGAGAAGGGAAACGCATCATCCTGATAGCCAAGGGTAATGGTTTTCTTGCTGGCGATTTGTTCAAGCGTATGCAGTTGCTTATCTGCCATGCATGGCGTGGCCACTGCCAGCAGTACAACCATCATGAGCAGGCGTTTTGTCAGGCGAAAGATGTCAGGCATTGCTCAGACCTTCTTCAATAGCCTCTTCGGCAAACGCGGAAAGCACCTCACGTTCGCGAAGCGGGTAGCTAAAGAAATAGCCCTGAACATTCTGACACTCTATGTCGCGCAGGATGTCGCGCTGTTGCGCGGTCTCTACCCCTTCCGCGGTGACCGACATATTGTACTTATGGGCAAACTGAATCAGCATCACAATCAAATACTGGCTGGCATTATCCTGCTGCAGTTTATCGACCAACGTGCGGGCGATCTTGATGCGGGTGAAAGGATAGATCAGCAGGTAATCCAGCGCCGCATACCCGGTACCCAGATCGTCCATGGCAATTTCGATACCCATAGCGCGGATCTCTTGCAGTACAGGTAAGGCGATTGATCTATCCAGTTTCTCGGATTCGGTAATTTCTATTTCAAGGCGTTCTGCCGCGAGTTGGCTGATGCGTAAGGCGTCTTTGATCACATCAACCAGCCCCGGACTGTGCAACTGGTAGGCCGATATATTGATGGCAATTCTGGTGCGCTCCGGCCATTTAGCCGCCGCTTCACAGGACTGACGAATAATCCATTCACCTAAACGCACAATCAGGCCGGAACTTTCGGCTATGTTGATAAAATAATCTGGATAAATTAGTCCCTTGGTGGGGTGATTCCAGCGGATCAGCGATTCATAGCCATACACGCTTTCATCTGCCAGGTTTATGATTGGCTGGTAGTGAAGTTCGAACTCCTTGTTATCAATACCATCAATGATTTCCTGATTAATAAACAGGCTATGGGTCTGCTTCATCACCATGCCGTCTTCAAAGAAATGGAAGCAGCCGCGGCCATGATGCTTAGAGGCATACATAGCAAGATCGGCATTGATCATCAGTGTCGAGGTATTGTTGCCCTGATATGGCGCGGTGGTGATACCGATGCTACAGCTGATGGAAAAAGTATGCGTGCTCCAGGTGAATGGTGTACTCAGCGCACGAATAATGCGTTTTGCCAGACGATTCGCCTCTCTGATGGCATTGTCGCTGACATGTTGCAGGATGGCGAACTCATCACCGCCCAGACGCGCCGCGATGTCGTTGGGTCCCAGCAATAACTGCAGACGCTGGGCAACGCTGATTAACAACTCATCTCCGGCTTTATGGCCGAAGGTATCGTTGACTGGCTTGAAATTATCGAGGTCAATCAACAGCAGGTTGAACGGTTTTTCATCCAGATGAATTTCACTGACGCGCTTATCTAACGCCTGACCAAATGAAACGCGGTTGGGTAGGCCGGTCAGCGAATCATGATGGGCCATATGCTCCATCTTTTGCGACATTTCATGCATGCGTTGTAGATAACCGCGCTCTTTCATCGCGACGCGCAATTTTTCAATCGCTCCTGCAAGATGCCCAATCTCATCGTCCTGATCAAGATAGGGGGTAATGCAGTCGGTCTCCTCATGGGCAATGCGGGTGAGGGAGTTGATCAGCAGTGGAACCGGACGGAATAAACGACGCATAAACATCGTAACTAATGCCAACGTCACCAGCATAATCAGGATGAAAATGATGCAGCTCTTTTTCAGCATTGCATCGTAGGTGGCGTATAAATCGCTTTTTTTACCGATGCTACTTATCAGGCTCCCGAGGATCTCACCGGAAGGCGTCAAAATTGGCACGGCGCTGATAAAACACTCTTCGCCATTAATCTGGGCGAAACCAACATAGTAATTGACCAGCACATCGCGCGGCAGACGACCAGAGAAGGAAATAATTCCCTCGCCATTTTCAGACTTGTTGTTAATCCCAACATACCCTTTTTCCGGCGTATAGAGAAACAGCCAGGTGGGGCTGTGCGTCTGCACGGATGCCAACGCCAGGACGTCTACCGGGTTATAACCGGTTTGCAGAATGGAGTCGGTGTCGCCAAGTTGTCTGTCGGAGACGATGCGGGAGATCTGCCCGGCATCGCTGGTTTCAACCGAAACGGTAGTGTACACGCTGCGAATGATATAGGTCATAATCTGTGCATTCGCCTCAGCGCGCTGCACCCACTGCTGATAAGAAAAGTTGTCTATCAGGCTCCAGTTGGTAAAGGCGCCTGCGCTAAAAGCAATAACGATACCCACCAGCAAAAATTGCGTTATTTTGCCAGTGATGGAATGTTGCCACCCTTTTATTGCTTTAAGGGAAAACAGAGACTTTGCCACGGATTATGTTAATTCCTGAATTGATTAGGCGATGCTAAATTTATTTCTGTTATTTCTTAATGGGATATTATTGTTGCAAATAAGTAGATGAAAGATGTGAAACGCAATGACGTAACAAATAACTAACATTGAACCAGCGTGAGTAATGGCAACAATAACGGTATGCGAATATAGATAACGCTGTGCTTTTCGTCAACAGGTAAAAATGTTCATAAAAATACATTTTTCATTATGCCTCTTCCAGGATATTAATGTTGACATTAAAACGACAAGGAGTGTTTTTTGTTTGTACTGGTTGGAGGTGTGGTGAAGTTGTCAGTAATGTGTGGTTTTTATATTTATCATCAATGAATTAGCTATGCTACTAAGTGTGTGTATTGTAGTTTCATCCCGCCGGGATGTCCATTTTTGTCTATTAATGAGTATTTATTTCCTGATCTGATATGAATAAGATGCTCGCTTCAATATAGAGCCTAACTTTATTTTCTCAGTGCGCGGTCAATGTTGACAATTTTGCTATGGTTCAGCGACTGACCCAAAAGGATTTGTTTGTGACATTCGAGTCTGGATTAAAGTCCTATTGGTATAGTGCATAGCGGATAAATTGATTTGGACGCGATAATAAATACTAACACAGCAAAAAGCATTCAAAAATGGTGCCTGCCACTTGCTTTGCCTGGCCTGTTATATCCACTGGCACAATATCTTAACGGTTATTGTCTTCTCAATAATAATATTTTAACAGTTTACGATCTCAAACTCGCCGTATTTTCCGCCGCATTGGTTCTGTTTGGTTTTCGGGTATTGCCGGGATTTATTCTGTTTCTCGCGTTGATGTTCGTAGTGGGGCCACAAAGCGAGCGGGTGGATGCGCTGTGCCTGGTTATGGCCTCAACCTTTAGCTACGCCGCATACCGCAACGTTACGGGCAGACGCAGCTGCGCCAGTTTTGGCCGTATAAAAATCAGCCTGAGCCGCCTGATTTGGCTATGCGGCTTCAACATCCTGCTCTATCTGTTATTCAGCAGGATTTTTGCCGTGTTCGTCACCCATGGCCATCGCCCGGATGTGGACAATATTCCAGTTATGAGCCTGGAGATGCTGGTACGTATTCAGGGGATCATCAACGGTTGCCTGACGGGCATCCCCTTTTTCTACAAAATTTATCGCATCATTCGTCGACCGACTTATCTGTTGACCTTTATCAGAGCGATTGTCTTTCAGTGTAAAGGGAATATCACCGCCTTTGGCGTCAGTATCTGGTGTATTTTGCTGATTTCACTGATGTTCTGTTTGACGTCACCACACAGTCCGAACATCTTTTTTTCTTTCTATAGCCTGATCCTGTTATTTCCATTGATGCTGTGGGGGGCGATTAAGATTGGTCACTCGTTCACCATGCTGGTGTGGACAGTCGTACTGATTATTTTAGGCAAACATAACGACAGCTATATCGCCAGCGACATCAATTTCATGCTGCATCAGGCGCTGGTTTCCACCCTTATTTTTGTCTTTTCACTCACCATTGTGATCATGGGAGCGCTGGCAAAATTTACCCGCCAGCGGTTTAACCAGGTCCTGCTGTTGGGTCTGACTGACCCGATGACGGGTATGGCGAACCTGCGTGCTCTGAAGACGGAGTTGTTTACCACTGAGGGGGCGACGGTATGCCTGATACAGATCCCCGAGCTGGAGCTCTTTTCGCGCCGCTATGGTTTTCATTTTCGCGCCCGCTACCAAAAGATCCTTGCTGAGCATCTCAGAAGTCATCTGATCAAAAGCGAGAAGGTCTATTATCACGCGGGTTATGATCTGCTTATCCGCCTGGAGAATGGGTCCTGGGAGCGGTTATGCGACCTGTACCAGGCAGCTAATAGTTTTCGCCTCTTCTACAACAACCGCCGGCTGGGTTTTCGCAGTGGTTTGGGCTATTGCCTGATTAACGAGCATAGCGATGACATCTACCAGCTGGTGGGTAAGCTCGGCATGGTAGCTGGTTTATCTCTGACCAACGGCAGGCCGGAAAATCTCGAAGCGCAGCATAGTCGGGTCCTTGGCAACCACATCGTTGATAAAACAGAAATCCGCACCGCATTGCAAAATGCGCTGGATAATAATGCCTTCGTTCTGATGGCCCAGCCGATAGTCAGTACCCGTGGCGAAGCGCCATATCATGAAATATTGATCCGTATGCTCAACGAACGGGGGGAATTTATTCCACCAAACAGCTTTCTGCCGGTTGCCCATGATGCGGGACTGGCGCCGGATATCGATCTGTGGGTTATCGAAAACACCCTAAAGTTCATGCGCACCCATCCGCAGCGCTGTTTTGCCATTAACCTGGCACCAGTAACGGTGTGTCGTTCAAATATTGTCACCAGAATTACTCAGCTTCTGCACGATTACGCTGTGGAGCCGCAGCGGATTATTTTTGAGATAACCGAAGCGGATACGTTATCAGATAAAGAACAAACCGTGGAAACCCTGAGCTTAATACGTCAGCTGGGATGCCGCGTGGCGATTGATGATTTTGGTACCGGATTTGCCAGTCATGCGCGCTTGATGAATATCGAAGCAGACATCCTGAAAATAGATGGATCTTTTATTCGCCGGATCACCGAAAGCGAGATCAGCTACTACATCGTCGAGTCATTCTGCCGTGTCGCTGAAATGAAAAATATGCAGGTGGTCGCTGAATTTGTCGAAAACGCCAATATTCAGGCATGTCTGGAAAAAATGAATGTTGGGTGGTTACAGGGATATCACATTGGCAAACCTACGCCATTGCTCACGTTGGAATAGCAGGGCGCTAACGCCTTATGGCCAAAAAAAGTAATTTCTTCTCAGGCAGAGAATAAAAATCATGAGTGACATTAGTAAAGTGAAGAATCGAACGGCGGGCGCTGCCGGTATGGGACCGCGCGCCCGACTGCTCTCATGGCTGCACAATATCCATCCCGGTGTGGCCATGAAGCTCGGTATGATTCTGGTTTTTTGTATTGCAACGCTGCTGATTGGTGCCTCTTTTATATTATCTTCTTACCTTTCCCGGGAATTGCAGGCTAATGCCCTGGAGATGATTAAAACCAACACGCGTATTTTCCACAATAGTATTTCTAATGAATTCCAGCGCGTCACCCGCGATGCAGAGCATTACAGTAATGTTTATATTAATAATTACCAAAACGTTGCCGATAAACCGCTGCGTTATATGGACGCAACTGAATTAAAAGCGGTATTGAGCAATCCTAATACGAACGCGCATTTCACCGAATTAACCAGCGTATTTGCCAGCACATTTATTCTGCAAGGCGAGCAGTTTGTGCGCGTTAGCAGTACGTTATTGGCAAGCTCTGGCAATACGGCTACCGCAACGGCATTGGGGCACGATAACCCAGCATTGCCGCTACTGCTGAAAAACAAACCGTTTTCGGGTGTGGTCACGCTGTTTGGAAAGCAGTTTATTAGCCACTATGAGCCGATAGCCGATAAATATGGTCAGGTCGTTGGCGCGGTTGCGGTGGGATTCGATGTTAAACAAAGTCTGCAACCGATCATTCAGCGTTTGCTGAATGTGCATATTGGTAAAGAGGGTTACGCCTACGTGCTGGATGCCGGATTCGAACCGGGTCGTATGTTGGTCCATCCATCGTTGAGCAATCAACAGGCGATTAATATCACCGATGCCAATGGCTATAAGCTGTTTGCCGATATCCTCGAACATAAAAATGGCATTACTTACTACAACTGGGTAAGTCGCTACGGTACACCGCCAAGAACCAAGGTTGCCGTCTATGAATATATCGACGGGATCGACTGGATTATTGCCACCACCAGCTACGTTGATGATGTATCCAGAAGCAGTAACCTGGTACGCAATGGCCTGTTGCTGTTCACGGCTTTTCTGTTACCGGTCATTTTAGTGTTGATTGCCGTTGCCAGTCGTTTTCTGATTTCACGCCGTTTAAACCGCGTACTCGGGATTGCGCAGACCATCGCAAAAGGAGATTTAACGGTTGATGTTGAGATCGATCATCACGATGAAATAGGTGAACTGCTGAGCGCGGTAGAGATGATGCGTCAGCGTCTGCACTCGCTGGTCGGCGATATGGTTTCTCACGCGGATTCGGTACACCAGGCTTCACTGCATATTACCGAAGCGGTAGATGGTCAGGCGTCAACCAGCGTGGAAACGTCATCCTCGGTGGCCGAGATTACCTCCACGATGGAAGAGTTATCGGCTTCATCGACACAGATTGCTGAGCACTCGCGGGCGGTAGTGGATATTGCCAACCAGACGCTTGAGGATTGCAATAAAGGTTCAGAGTCGATGTCACAATTGCTGATGCGGATGACGGATATTGATACCGATAATCAGCAAAACATGCGTGAAATTATGATGCTCGGCAATAAGTCGACGGAAATCAGTCGCGTGATGGTGATCATCAATAGCGTTGCCGATCAAACGAAACTTATCGCCTTTAACGCCGCGCTGGAGGCCGCCAGCGCAGGAGAAGCCGGTAAGCGTTTCTCGGTGGTCGCGGCTGAAATTCGTCGTCTGGCCGACTCCGTGACGGAATCGACGGTTGAGATCGAGAATAAGATCAGCGAGATCCAAAACGCGATCAATCGTCTGGTGCTGAACGCGGAGAAAGGTGGCGAGAGCATTAAAGCGGGAGCCAGAGCTTGTAAAGTCAGCGCTGAACATCTGAACGACATCGTCGTTACCGCCGAGCAAACCTCTACGGCGGCGCTACAAATTTCACTATCGACCCAGCAGCAGAAAACGGCGAGCAATCAGGTGGTCATGGCGCTGCGTGAGATCGTGGTGGCCAGTAACTATACCTCGCAATCGATCAAAGACATTTTGGTTGTCAGTCAGGATATGACGCAACTGTCGAAAGCACTGAAAGAAGCGTCGACGTCATTCACCTTGACGGAAACGGATGCATGAACAGCGGCAATATACGGGTGCTGATCCTTGACCTGGACAGCGCATCGCGTAATGAACTGGTCAGGCAACTGGAAGATCATCCGCACATTAAAGTGGTGGGGCAAGCCGCCCATCGCAGACAAGCGATGAGATTATTACAACAGCTGATGCCCGATCTGCTGATTCTGACGCTGGATACCTCAAGCCCCGATAACGTCGAGGTTGTGGAAACGATCATGGCGACCAGCGCTATTCCCATCCTTGTGATGCGGTTTTGCCCAGAGAAACAATGGGATGATGATTATATTTCCCGTGGGGCGCTGGCGGTGCTGCACCATAGCAGCGATTTCCCGCTCTCGACCGATGCGCTGCATCGCAAAGTGGAATTGTTGGTCGGTGTGAAAGTGATTCGTCATATCAAGGGATTACGCCACCCAACCGAACCGGTCATGCCCGCCGCGCGCCCGACGATGGACACAGTAAAGACACCGCAGGACTGGCCTTTTGTGCTGGCGATTGCCTGCTCGACGGGGGGGCCGCAGGCGCTGAGTAAGCTATTGCAGGAACTCCCCGGTACATTCCCGTGTCCGGTGCTTATCGCCCAGCATATTGCCGATGGCTTCGCAAAAAATATGGTGCACTGGCTGGACAGCGTGACCGAACTGAAGGTGCGGCTGGCGCAGGAAGACGATCGGGTCGAAGCAGGGTACGTCTATATTTTACCGCCGGAGCAGCATCTGATCGTCAAAAGCAATCAACGGCTGGCGGCAATCCCCAGACAGGAAAGCGATGTCTATCATCCCAGTTGCAATCTGTTGCTGGAGTCGGTGGCTGAGGTGTTTCGCGAAAAGGCCGTCGGGCTGATTATGACGGGTATGGGTAGCGATGGTTGTCGCGGCATTGAGCTTATTTTCCGCCGGGGAGGAAGAACGCTGGCGCAGGATGAAGAAAGCTCGGTGGTGTTCGGTATGAATAAGAACGCGATCGACAGGCAACTGATACACCGCACGATCCCTCTGGACGGTCTCGCGAAGGTGCTGCTATCGATGGCCTTTCACGGGCATTTTGAGAGTAAATTGCCATGATCCCCAATCTTCCTGATTACGCCCGCCTGATCAAAGACCGGGTGGGTTTGCACTTTGATAACGCAATGGAAGCGTTGCTGAAATCGGCGCTGAAACGGCGTATGAGCGAACGAAACATCAGTAATTACTATGAATATTATGAACAACTGCGTATTTCGCAGGACGAGTTTGATCGCTTCATTACGCTGATAACCATTAACGAAACCTATTTCTTCCGCGAAAACGAGACGCTGGATTTGATCTGCGATAAGTGGGTCCCGCGTCTGCTGCAACAGCGCAGCGGCCCGGTGCGTATTCTCAGCGCCGGCTGCTCTTCCGGAGAAGAAGCCTATTCGCTGGCGATTAAACTGCATGAGAAATACCAGGGCGAAATGGCTCAGCGGATTGAAATTTACGGTTGTGATATTGACCCGGTAATCCTGGCAAAAGCCAGAAACGCCAGCTATTCAAGCTACTCGTTTCGCGGTGTCGACCCAGGCATTCAGCAGCGCTATTTTACCCGCTCAGGAAACCTCTACCGACTGCATGATGCGATCCGTGAGAAAGTCTCGTTTCACCGCACCAACATTATAAAAGAGCAGCTGTTGCCGGAAGTGGACATCATTTTGCTGCGTAACGTGTCTATCTATTTCGACACACCAACGCGTCGTGAACTGCACGGTAATTTGTCGAAAATGCTCCAGCCTCAGGGGGCCTTATTTTTTGGCAACGCGGAAACGTTGGCCAACAATTTCGACATTCTGAAGCTGGAGCAGGAAGAGGGCATTTTTTATTTTTGCCACCATCGTGAACCGCCAACAATCGTACCGGTACCCAGGGTAGCGGTACGCGCTCCGCAGCCGAGAGCGGTAGTGGAGTATGAACCTTCCATGCCCATGGCTCAGCAAAATGATGACTGGCTAAAAAAGGCTCGTGCCTGTCTCGATGAAAAATGTTTTTCAGAGGCTGAAACGTGCATCGCCCACGTACTACGCGACGATCCCCGTAACCCGGATGCGTTGCTGATTCAGGGCGTCATTGCCCTTGAGCAGCGTGAATTTTCTCAGACAGCCGGAAATGCGCAGAAGATCCTCGCTCAGGATGAGTGGTCGGCAGAGGCCAAAATGCTGCTCGGCCTGGCGATGATGTGGCAGCGTCAGACGCAGCAGGCTATCGCCTGGTTTAAACAGGTGGTTTATCAGGAGCCTGGTTACTGGCCGGCGCACTATTATCTGGCCGAAATGTACCGTCAAAGCGAGTTAAGTCAGCCTGCGCAGCGTACGTATCGCGTGGTGATGCAACTGCTGAACGACGAAATGAACAACCCATCTGCGGTTTGTCGTCTGCGTTTGCCGATGGTGTTTCCTGGCAATACGTTTCGTTTTCTTTGTGAACATCAACTGGCGCAATTTGCCCACCGAAGTGGCTAATAAGAGCGATTATGGCTATCGATCTGAAAAAATTCGTTCTGCGCTTTATTGATGAAGGGAGAGGTCATTTGCAGACGATCAGCGAAGGGGCGTTCCTCCTCTCCGCTGATGAACATACTGAAGCCTGGATAGGTGAGATGTTTCGCGCCGCGCATACCCTGAAAGGGGGCGCGCGGATGCTGAAACTGCAAAGTATCGCTGATGTCACTCATCATCTTGAAGATGTATTAAGTGAGCTACGCGATAACAAACTGACGCCGGACAGGGCGCTGGGTAATCTGATTCATGAGTCCGTGGAATATCTTTCGGGCCAGTTGACCCAGCTTTTTGTCAGCGAGGGCGATAATCAGTTGCCACCGGCAGATGCCGGGCTATGCGAACGCTTGGCATCCGCCAGCCGGGGAGAAACCGTTACTGTGGCGCAGGAGTCGCCAGCGGCTACGGACAAACCTGGTGTTTCGGCTTCTGCCGCAGCCCCCTCCCTGGACTCCGGTATCAAGCAGGCCGATTTCGTACGAGTTAAGCTGAACAAGCTGGACGGCCTGATCGACATCCTCGGGGAAGTGCTCGCCGGACATGATCGCCTTGAACAGCAGATCCAAAACCTGAGTCAGTTGGTCCCCCGATTGCCGGGCCTGAGCGCCGAGCAGCTTCGCCAGCAGATCCATGATTTCAGCGCTCAACTAAAAGAAAGCGTTCAGCTCCAGCATTTGCAGATGTTTGAACTGTACGACGTGGCGGCGCGGATCCGCATGCTTCCGCTATCGACGCTGTTTGAGCCGATCTCCTTACAGGTCAGTGAACTGGCTTCCACGCTGAACAAACAGGTGGTGTGCCGCTTCGTCGGCGGTGAAGTGGAAATCGACCGCCAGCTCATTGACCGGCTATCGGAATCGCTGACGCATTTGCTGCGTAACGCGGTCGATCACGGCATTGGCGAGATCGACGAACGCCTGGCGCTGGGTAAATCGACCCGTGGCACCATTACCATCACCACTCAACAGGACGGCAGCGGAATATTACTGCGCATTGAAGATGACGGTCGCGGTCTCAACTATGAGGCCATCAGCGCGAAGGCGGTCAGCAAAGGCCTGGTTCCCGCATCGATGGCCGGACAACTCTCCGAGCAGGAGTGTAATGAGCTGATTTTTCATCCCGGCTTTTCCACCAGCAAGATAGTCTCTGAGCTGTCGGGGCGCGGTGTGGGTCTTGATGTGGTGCGCAAAACGGTGGTGACCGACCTGCAAGGTGATTTGCAGGTATACAGTCGCCCGGGCGTCGGAACCAGCTTTAGCCTGCGCCTGCCTGTCTCGCTGACGATGATGCGAATTATGCAATTTGAAGAGCAGGGACACCTGTTTGGACTGGCGGCGCAGTATGTGGTTGAGGTGGTGGAGTGTACTGCGCAGGGGATTAGCGAAATCGCCGGGCGACCGGCCATTATTTTGCATAACGAGTTTATTCCCGTGGTTTGCGCAGGCGCTCTGCTGGGCATTCACGATCGCCAGGGCAATCTTTCATCGGCGGGACAACGTTTAATCGTCGTGCAGAACCAGTACAGCAAAATGGCGCTGCGGGTAGATAAGCTGCTCGATGAACGCAAGATGATGATCAAACCGTTACCAAAGCATATGCAGCAGCAGTCGCTGGTCTCCGGGATGGTACAGACGCCGGATAACCAACTGGTCAGCATTCTGCAAGTGCCTGCGCTGATGGCGATGGCGCAACAGTCACGGCGAACCAGCGCCCCGGCGCCAGCGACGAGCGTGGCGCAAGATGCCTGGCACGTGCTGGTGGTTGATGATTCCCTCAATACCCGCGAGATAGAAAAAAATGTGCTGGAGGCGCATGGCTATCAGGTCACGTTGGCTGAAGATGGGCTGTCAGGGCTGCAAAAAGCGAAACTGACCCAATTCGATGCCGTACTGACGGATGTCGAAATGCCGTTTATGGATGGTTTTACCTTCACCAAATCGTTGCGTGCAGAGAAAAATTACCAGCACACGCCAATCATTATCGTGACCTCCCGCGCGAAGGAAGAAGACCGACGACGGGGCATTCAGGTAGGGGCGGACGCCTACATCGCCAAAGGCGATTTCGAGCAGGACAGTTTAATAAAAACATTAAAAATGCTTTTGTGCTGATGGCGCAAAATCGAGAGAGAAGATGCGAATTTTATTAGTGGATGATGATCTTTTTGCGGCTGAGCTGGCCTCTATTTTTTTACAGATGGATGGCTACGACGTGGTGATTGTGGAAGGCGCTATTTCTGCCCTGGCGTGCCTGGATTCGGATAAAAACATCGACCTGGTGATTAGCGATCTGCATATGCCTGAGATCAGTGGTCTGGATTTGTTGGCGCTGTTACGCGCTCAGGCCTGGTCTAAGCCCTTTATATTACTCAGTGCAAACGAAGTGACGGCCAGCGATCTCCTGTATGACCGGTGGGTAAAAAAAGATGAAAACCTGGCGGAAAATCTGGGGGCGGCAGTGAATGCGCTCCTGCTACCGTCCGTGGTCACTGAATAAGCTTGGGCGTTTGATGAAACCAGAAAATAAGCACATAGCCATAGCGGCGGCGCAGGAAAAAATAGCGCGTCTGCGTCAGGGATTTTTACGTCGCATCCCCGATATGCTGGCACAGGCAGAAAGACTGCTCGTTCAATTGGTCGCTGAACCCAGCGAAGCTTGTCGTAAGCAATTGCATATTCTGCTGCACAGTATTCACGGTTCGGCGGGGTCCTTTGGTTTTAGCCCGCTGGCGAATGCCTCAGCAGAAGGTGAGCGTTTACTAACAGAATCGGAATCAGAGCAAAGCATACTGCATTATGATGAGCTGCGGCGAATTATCCGCTGGTTGTATACCCTCACCCAGGAGCAGCTCAATCTTGAACATCGTATTAGCGATACGGAGTTCACCTTGCCTGTCTCCTCCCAGCGCCCGGCAGAGGGATATGTCCGGCGGGCCAGCAAGCCTATCTACCTGTGTGATGATGATGTCGACCAGGTTGAGTTGCTTGCCACCCAGTTGCGCTGTTTCGGCTTTACCTGTCATGTATTCGCCAATACTGAGGATTTTACGCAAGCCGTACTGGCACAACCGCCAGCCGTGGTGATTATGGATGTCAGCTTCCCGGACAACGCCTACGGTGGGCCGTTGACGATGGCGGATCTAAAGCAGAAAGTGGGTAAACCTTTCCCGGTTCTATTTCTCTCCTGCCACAGCGATTTTAACGCCCGTATCAACGCCATTAAATCCGGCTGTGATGGCTACTACGTGAAACCGGCTTCTATCACTGATTTGGTACAGGAACTACACCGCCTGACGCAGCCTTCGCTGAAAAAACCGTATCAGGTGCTGTTGATCGATGATGAGCCCGCGGTGGCGGAATACAACGCTGAAAGGCTGCGCATGGCGGGAATGGAGGTACATGTGCTGGAGAAACCTCACTATTTACTACATGTGCTGAACGCGCAACCTATCGATCTGGTGCTGATGGACTACCATATGCCGGAATTTAGCGGTGAGGAGTTAACGAAACTTATTCGTCAGATACCACAGCATATTGGTTTGCCGATCGCCTATCTCTCCAGCGAGACCAACAAGCATGCGCAGCTTGGGGCAATGAGCATCGGTGCGGAGGATTTTATTCTCAAACAAGCCGACCCCGAGGAGCTCATCCGTGCCGTGACTATCCGTGCCGAAAGAATGCGCGCTCTGCGTGCGCGTATGTCGCAGGACAGTCTGAGTGGATTATATAACCACTCAACGACAACCCATTTTCTGAAAAGCGCGATTGCCGAGTCGAATTACAGCGGTAATCCGTTCTGCATGGTGATGGTGGATCTGGATCATTTCAAAAGCATTAACGACACCTACGGTCACGCGGTTGGCGACCAGGTGATTGTTGGCATTTCGCAGCTGTTTTCCCATCGCTTACGCAGCACCGATATCGTGGGGCGTTACGGGGGCGAAGAGTTTGTCATCATTATGCCCAACACCAGTAGCGAAAAGGCGGCACGGGTGGTCGAACGATTGCGCAGGGACTATGAACAGGTCACCTTCGCCGTCAATGACGCCAGTTTTCACAGTACCTTTAGCGCAGGCATCGCACAGTGGCAGTTTGGCGATCGTGTTGAAACGCTGCGCGAACGCGCCGATCAGGCGCTTTATGCCGCGAAGCAAAATGGCCGTAACACCTTCTGCATTGCTGAGTAAAAAGGAGAAATCATGAGCCAACAGCTGGAGCAAATTCTCGCCCTAAATCACGGTGAAAAGACGGAGTGTGAAAATGTGGATGAGCCGCAGCGAACGCTGGTGCTATTTCAACTGGCGGGTAAAAATTTTGCTTTCTATGGGGCGCAGATAAAAGAGATCCTCGCGGAGCGTCCTATATCCTGGGTTCCCTGCTGTGCGCCGATGCTGGAAGGCGTCATCAACTACCGTGGACGTGTAGAGTCGGTGATGAGGCTGGACAGCCTGATCGATAAACCTGTCGTTAACCCGGCAGGTAAACGCACTATCCTGATTGGCTGCGCCGAGAAAATGCAAAGCGGGATCCTGATCGACAAACTGATTGATGTGTTGGAAGTCGCCGAAAGCCAAATCCACTTGCCGGGAGACTCGCTGCCTCCGGCACTGCAAACTATCGCAGTGGGGGTGGTTAATGTGGTGGAAACCTGGTTCACGCTGCTCGATCTGAATCTGGTTTTTGCGCGTTATCAGGAGACCAGTGGTTATGACGGCTCCCATTAATCTGGCTGCGGTGCGTATTACCCTCGGAACGCTCAATTTTTATATTCCGGCAAACCAGGTCGGGCGCTGTTCGCTGGTGACGCGGGTTGCGCCGGAAATCCCGCGTTTAAGCCAGTGGCTGGGCATTGCCGATGAGCCGCAACAGGGCAGACATTTGCATCTGTTTGTCCCGGATAGCGGCGTTGAAACCGGCTGGTATCTGTGGGGACAACTGGAGAATGTCATCTTACCTGGCGATACCATTTTTGCCGTACCACCGCTTCTGGCGCGCAACTGCCATCTGCCTGCGCTACGTGCGTTGGTGGGCAGCGAAGCCTTCAGCCCGTTGTTAAGCTGGCGATAGGCTAATGGTGTTATAAATCTATTTTACCGCGGCATGAAATAGTTTAGCTGTAAATATTTTTGTTTATCTTTTTTAATGCCGCTCACCTTCCTGTTGTGATATTTACGCTTCATTACATAAGTAATGATTAATTTAAATGTCAGCATGATGACTTTAATTAAATAGCAAGCGCAGGTCCGTCACATTTTTAAATATTTCTATTTGGTTCGCGTCGTGGAAATGATTTAAATCACTTTATTTATTCTTTGTTTATTCAAAATGTTCGGGTGATTCTCCACGATAACAAGGAAATGGATATGAGTTTACCCTCCCAGGATAATAAGGTAGGACCCGGGGCTTATTTTGCTCTGGCATTCGCCGCAGTATTTTTCTCTGGATTACTCGGCGGAAAAGAATGGTACGGTGTATTTGATTTCACCACTCTGAATGGCGCATTTGGCAGGGTTGTCAGTAAAGTGAGTCTTGAAGGCGATACCCTGACGACCGCAACCAGCGCATTTCGTGGTACCGGTGGTCATGGTGCTATGGATGGCTTTCTTTTCGCGCTGGGATTAATCCCCGCAGTAATGTTTGCCTTGGGCATGATTAATGTGCTGGAACACTACGGCGCGCTGCGTGCGGCGCGGCGCCTGTTGACCCCATTATTGCGTCCGCTGATGGGGATCCCTGGAAATACCGGTCTGGCGTTGATTGGCAGCTTGCAGAGTACGGACGTTGGCGCATCGCTTACCCGTAACCTGGCCGATGAAGGTGAAATTACAGAAAACGAAAAGGACATTTTTGCTATGTTCCAGTTTTCTGCCGGGGCCATGATCACTAACTTTTTCTCTTCCGGCGCAATCCTGTTCACCCTGATGGCAGTGGATGGTACCCCGGCGGTACCCGCGTCCATTGGCGCGTGTGTGGCCGTGATGTTCATCATGAAAATTGTTGGCGCCAACATGATGCGCCTGATCCTGACTTTCACCAATAAAAAAGCCCAATCAACTGTTCCGGGAGAAGCATCATGAGTGCGCCAACCTCTAATCCTGTTATTACCGATGTATTTGTCGAAGGTGCGCGTAAAGGCTGGAACATCGCCACCACCAGCACACTGCCAAACGTGGTGATGGCCTTTGTCATCATCAAAGCGCTGGAGATTACCGGGGCGCTGAAAGGGCTTGGCATGATATTCGCTCCGCTGATGGGACTTTTTGGTCTGCCAGGTGAAGCCGCAGCGGTACTGATTGGCGGCTGGATGTCGATGGGCGGAGGTATTGGCGTTGCGATTGGTCTGTTTGATAAAGGCATTCTGACCGGTGAACACCTGGCTATCCTGGCGCCGGCAATTTATTTGATGGGCTCCCAGGTGCAATACCTGGGACGCATTCTGGGGGTTATTGGCACCAGCGCTAAACGTATTCCCCTGATGATTGTTATCTCCGTTTTGAACGCTTTTTTAGCGATGCTGCTGATGCGCATTATTCTCTGATAAGGAAATACCATGGATTTGGAAAAATACATTGATGAACTGCAAACGCTGGTCAACGTAGACTGTGGAACACAAACGGTCGCGGGGGTAGCCCAGGTTGCCGCGGTGGTGCGTGAACTCTGGCAGCAGGAAGAAGGCTGGCAAACGGAGCTGGTAGATTTAGGCAGTGCGGTGGGCCCGGCCTTGCTGGTGACCAATAAGCCCCAGGCGACGCAGTATGATGTACTGCTGGTAGGTCATCTGGATACCGTTTTCCCGGTGGGAACCGTAGCTGAACGTCCAATGAGCCGCGATGAAAACCGTCTTTACGGGCCGGGCGTTTCCGATATGAAAAGCGGTTTACTGAATATCCTCTGGGCGATGCGCACACTGCCGGCGGAGCATCTGCAACGTTTATCTATCGCGGTGGCGATGAATCCGGATGAAGAGACCGGCAGCGTTCACTCCAGTATGTGGATTAGCGAACTGGCGAAGCGGTCGCGTTGCGTGCTGGTCTGTGAAGCTGCCCGGGCTGACGGTTCGCTGGTGAAAGCGCGAAAAGGGGTCGGCGGCTATCAATTGACGTTTGACGGCGTGGCGGCGCATGCCGGGAATGAACCAGAAAAAGGGCGTTCTGCCATTACCGCTTTTGCCAACAGTGTGCTGGCCATTAACGCATTGACCGATATGACCCGCGGAACCACGCTAAACGTCGGTGTGGTGCAGGGGGGAAGCGCGGCGAACGTCGTGGCGGCAAAGCTACACGCGGAACTGGATGTGCGTTTTTGGGAAAATGAAGAGTATGAGCGCGTGCACAAGTCGCTACAGTCGCTGTGTCAGCAAGGTTTTCTTGATGGCGTGACCACCACGCTGACCCGCGTAAGTCATAAACCCGCGATGGCGGCGAGTGAAGAGACACAACGCCTGATGGCGCTGGTTGAACGGGCCGGGAAAGAAGAGGGAATTTCAGTTACCTGGCAGGCCGTGGGTGGCGGTAGCGATGCCAACCTGACGGCGGCGTTAGGTATTCCAACACTGGACGGGCTGGGGCCTGTCGGTGCAGGTTTTCACAGTGCCGATGAGTGGCTTGATATTGCCTCAATTGAACCGCGGATCCGTTTATTAAATCGTATTATCACGATGTTGTAGTTTACGGAGAATATAGCCTCCCGCGGGAGGCTATATTCATGGCTGGGGTGCCTGTCGATGTCATAATATTAGCGAGCATACTATTAAGCGTTATTTATATATCATGCCGCAGCAGCTGTTTCTCTAAACGGCGATCGCGCAGCGTTGAATAAATAAAGGTAATCACAAACAGTAGCGAAAATAATACGACGATGGTGGGAGCCGGCGCGCTGTCGATGAAAAATGACAGATACACGCCCAGAAATGAGGTTATGACCGACATGACCACCGCCAACAATAAGGCATGGGAAAATTTCCGTGTCATTAATATCGCAATGGCGCCTGGTGCAATTAGCAAGGAAATCGACAAAATAATGCCTACCGATTTCAGCGTGGCGACGATCGTCAGGGCAATCATACACAACAGACCATAATGCAGCAGCGTCGTGTTAAGACCGCTGGCCTTTGCCTGATGCGGATCGAAGGCGTGCAGTAGAAGATCTTTCCACTTCAGCCCGATGATAAGCGCAATCCCCAGCGTAATAACCGAGGTTTGCACAATATCGCTAAACGATACGCCCAGCATATCGCCGAACAGAATATGATCGAGATGGACCTCCGACTGGATCGAAACGTATAGCACCAGGCCCGCGCCAAACATACCGGAAAAGACGATCCCCATCAGGGTGTCACGCTTAATTCGGCTATTGTCGTCGAGATAGCCCGTTGCCACCGCACAAAACAGCCCGGCGATAAACGCGCCAATCGCCAGTGGGATACCCGCTATCCACGCCAGCACAATGCCGGGAAAAACCGCGTGGCTCATGGCATCGCCCATCAGCGCCCAGCCTTTAAGCACCAAAAACACCGACAACAGCGCACAGGGGATGGCGACAATGGTGGAGATGACCAGCGCATTGACCATAAAGCTAAACTGAAAGGGTTCCAGCAGTGTTGTGAAGATCATACGGACTCCTTCTTCACCCGGCGGGCGCGGCGGCGATTCGCCAGCAGACCGTGTTTTGGCGCAAAGACAAACGCCAGCAGGAACAGCAGCGTTTGTAGAACCACAATAATTCCGCCGGTTGCGCCATCCAGCCAGTAGCTCAGCCAGGCGCCAAAAAAGCTGGTCAGGCTGCCGATAGCCACGGCGATAATGAGTAGACGCGGAAAACGATCGGTCAGCAGCCAGGCGGTGGCACCGGGTGTGACCACCAGACAAATCACCAGAAATGCGCCGACGGTTTGCAGAGCGGCAACCGTGGAAACGGAGAGCAGCGTAAAAAATAACAGCTTTAACCGGCCAGGATTCAGACCGATGGAGCGCGCATGGTTTTCATCAAAAAAAACCACCATCAGATCTTTCCACTTCAGCAACAGAATAGTCAGCGAGATGACGCCGATGATGGCCAGTTGCAGAATATCTTCCGGTGCAATCGCCAGCACGTTTCCCAGAATAATGGTCTGGATGTTGACCGACATCGGATTGAGCGACACCATAAACAGCCCGATACCGAAAAAAGAGGAAAAAATCAGTCCGATAATCGCATCTTCCTTCAGGCGCGAACGCTGATTGAGAAACAGCATGCTGCCCGCTGCCAGTCCACCGGAAAGAAATGCGCCAAGGGCGAAGGGAAGCCCTAACATATAAGCGCCGGCAACGCCCGGAACGATAGAGTGCGACAGCGCATCGCCAATCAGCGACCAACCTTTGAGCATCAGATAGCAGGAGAGAAACGCACACAGGCCGCCGACCATTGCCGAGACCCACATCGCGTTGAGCATGTACTGGTAACCAAACGGTTCTGTCAGCCAGTTCATGATTATTCCCCCTCGTTGGCCGCGCGTCGCGAAATAAACGGGCGTTCATCATCGGTAATCACATGTTGCTCACCGCCGCTCAGCGCCACATGGCGCAGAACGCCGCTGAATGCCTGCTCAAGATTCTCAGTCGTAAAGGTGGTTTCGGTCGGGCCACTTGCCAGCACCGTACCTTTAATCATTACCGTGTAATCACAAAATTCGGTAACGGATCCCAGATTATGGGTAGAGACCAGCATGGTCCGCCCCTCACCGCGCAGTTCGCGTAGCAGGTCGATGATGCGCGCCTCGGTTTTCACATCCACGCCGGTGAAGGGTTCATCCAGCAAAATCACCTGTCCATCCTGAGCGATGGCTCTTGCCAGAAAAACGCGTTTTTTCTGCCCGCCGGACAGTTCACCTATCTGGCGATGGCGATAGTCCAGCATATCGACCCGTGCCAGCGCTGCATCAACACAGGCGTGGTCGATCTGTTTTGGCCGACGCAGCCAGCCCATATGGCCAAAGCGACCCATCATCACCACATCTTCCACCAGTACCGGAAACGACCAGTCCACCTCTTCCGACTGAGGGACATAGGCAATCAGATTCTGTTTCAGTGCCTGATTAACCGGCTGTTGCAGAATAGATATTTCCCCCTGCGCCAGGCGAACAAACCCCATCAGCGCTTTAAAAAGCGTTGATTTTCCTGAACCGTTTACGCCGACCAGGGCGGCAATCGAACCGCCCGGAACCTGAAAAGTGGCGTCCCGCAATGCGGTGTGACCGTTGCGATACGTCACCGTAACCTGATTTACGGTAATCGCAGAGTGACTCATGGTTGGCTCTCCAGACCTTCGTTGATGCCGTTAACAATGGTTTGTGTGGTGACGCGCAGTAAATCCAGATAGGTCGGTACCGGGCCATCGGCCGCGCTGAGCGAATCGACATACAGTACGCCGCCGTAATGTGCGCCAGACTCACGGGCCACCTGACGCGCAGGTTTATCGGACACGGTGCTTTCGCTAAATACCGTTGGGATATGATGCGCTCTGATCGCATCGATCACTTTGCGTACCTGTTTGGGGGTACCCTGCTGATCGGCATTGATCGGCCACAGATACAACTCTTTCAGGCCGTTATCACGTGCCAGATAAGAAAACGCGCCTTCACTGGTGACCAGCCAGCGTTTATCGGCAGGGAGCTTCGCCAGTTCTGCATGTAATGGCGCCAGCGTCTGCTGGATTTTGGCTTTATAATTCTGCGCATTTTTCTGATAGGTTGCGGCATTCTGCGGATCGTATTTCATCAGCGCATCGCGAATATTATCCACGTAGATCAGCGCGTTTTCTGCCGACATCCAGGCGTGCGGATTGGGTTTGCCATTATACGGCCCTTCGCTGATACCCATTGGCTGCACACCGTTGGAGACCATTACCTCCGGCACGCCGGATAAATGCTGGTAGAAACGGGCAAACCACAGCTCGAGGTTAAGCCCGTTCGAGAGAATAAGCTGTGCGCCTTGCGCCCGCTTGATATCGCCCGGCGTGGGTTGATATTCATGAATTTCTGCCCCAGGTTTGGTGATGGAACTGACGTCCGCGGCGTCACCTGCCACGTTACTTGCCATATCCGCAATCACCGTAAAGGTGGTTATCACTTTGAACTTTTCTTGCGCCCAGGCAGGTGACAACGTCAGCGCCGTTAACGCGCCAGCAAGGAGAAATGACTTCAGATGGGGCAGCTGCGGCATAGTATCCCTCACAACAAAGTGGTTAATTTATCAACGAATATAGCCTTTGCTATGTTATATAGCACACGGCATAAGCAAATGAAAATAATTCTTATTTGCGTAGGGTGCTAAGGAATTGGCGGGGGATAATGTATTTCACGCCGACAGAATTGCCGGCGTGTCGGTGATGAATAACCTGATGATTATGACTTCTGGAACTCAGTGACGGTTTCCCATGCAACCTGTTGTAACGCTTTGGCGGTGGCAGGGGTCATGTCCGTATCGACCGGAAGTGCGCCGCCGACCGGAGACTGGTTATACAAGGTAGCGAAAAATACGCAGGCTGCGAGATACGTTCCAGAAATCGAAGGGTGTACACCATCATGATAATACAGGTTTATTTCCGGATGGGTTTTGCGCGCTTTCTCGAAAGCCAGACCTACCGGAGCGACATACCCCCCTGTTTTTTGCGCAATAGAGATATAAGCATCCGCCAGTTTTTGGCTATCTTCGGGTTTAGCTTTCTTCGCCCAGGTCATGAAATAGACGACTTTTGCACCGGCTTTATGCGCCATTTCGGCCATTTGGGTTGCCGAGTCAACGAAGTTTTGTCGGGTACTTTCTTTCTTTGAGATCGTTTCTGTGGAGTTCCCCTGCAATACCACCACATCCCATTTCTGTAGCGTGTTCTGGTAGCGCATATTCTCAATTTGCCAGCCTAAATGACCGCTGGAAATCGTTATCCCCCGATACTTATAGCCTTTGGCATGGTCCGGCAGTAAAGACTGCGTCAAATCCCGTAATCGGGTGTTGATATTATTGTTATAGAACGTGAATGAGTTACCATAAAGCGCGACGATTTTATTTTCGCCATCCATTTTGGCATGAGCGGAAGGCGCTAATAACGTATCCGCATGAGCGCAGACACTGCTCAGTGCAAGGGCCATTGCAGCGGTAAGCAAAGTTATCTTTTTCATTGGTTATCTCTTAGAAATCATAACGGAGTCCAACGATGAGCGCATCATCATTGGTTTTTTTGTTCTTACTGGCGAATTCTTTATCGTAAGTAAATGATAACCACGTATCCTCAGCCAATGTTAATTGCGCTTCAGCACGCCAGTCTTCTTTTTCAGCGATATCTTTACCATCTTCATTTAAAAAACTGTATCCAGTGAGAACCTTGACGGTACCAAAGTTGTAGGAAATAAGTGAGTCCATTCCTTTATAATTATTATCACTTTTGTTATCGCGGGAAATAGATGTACGTAACGCGGTTATCGCAACTTCATAGGCTTTATAGTTGAGTTGTAACCCTCCCATAATTTGATCGTTTTGATTACGTCCATCGGTGGTCACGACACCATCCTGTCGCTTATAACGACTGGCCGCAATCGCCGGTGTAATTCTAAAATCGCCAAATTTAAAAGACTTACGATAGCTGGCCATCGCGCCATAATCGAGGGCTTCGTTATCGCTGTTGCCATTACCGGAGACCCATGCCAGCTGAATTTCGTTACCAGCAAATTTGGCGTTCCACTGTACGGTGCCGTCCTGGCGGTTGAACTGGTACGAATCATCAATGGTTGTAATGCCATAGCTGTAGATATTGGGCGTAAAGTTTTTGTATTTATCGGTCATTTTCATAACCTGGTACAACGGGTTTTTGGTTCTCCCGGTGATCAATTCACCCCATGTTTTATTCGACAGACCGACATAGGAATAGCGGGCTTCCATATCGCTTTCACCGGTATTGTTATCATTTTTTTCGGTACGCACCTGCCATTCCAGGCGACCCACGATTTTGGTATCTGGCAGCAGATCCAGATCTCGGGTGAGATAAATACCTACACGTCCACCCAAATCGCTTCGGCTTTCACTGCCGGCAAATGAATTCTGACCACTCGCAATTTTACCCTCAACACGTCCATAGATATCCAGAGTATTTCCATCTTTATTATAGACGTTTAAGGCGAACGCCGAGGAACTCATACCCATTAGTAATATTAGTGAATAATTTTTTAGTTTCATGTCATCCCTCAAAACAGCATTAATTTCCTGACCATAAAAAGAAAGTTCACAGCGGGATAATTGTTTGTGAAAAAGGAAGGGCAACGGTATGGGAAACATTTTTTCTCGTAATGAAATGTGATTATTCACGCATAAATATATCTGATTGCGCTATTGCATTAATGGTTCTTATATTTAATGAACGTTTTTATTGAAATATTGCGACTGTTTAAACTGTAATGCAGGAATTACTGTGAAGTACATCCCATTTCTAACGGGAGGAAAAACTGAAAATGGGAATAGTGCATTCTCATAGCCGGTTTTGGGGTGGGAATACTATTTTCCCCTGTAATTTGCAGGTCAGATCCCGCAAAATTGATTAATCACATTTTCGATTATAACGCATTCATTGGCCGGAGAGGCGCTGTATGTTCGGTAAGCAAACAACGGTATTTGATTCTGATCTTTATTCATCATTGTTCACCCACGAGCGGATGCGGGAAATATGGTCTGACGACAATCTGCTGCGTTGTTGGCTGCGATTTGAGGTCACTGTTGCACGCATTCAAAGTGAGTTAGGGATTATCCCCGAGCAGGCGGCAACTGAAATTGCGCAAGCCTGCCAGGAAATACAGATAGACTGGCCTACTCTGGCAAAGGAAACACAAACGGTTGGTATGGCAATAAAACCGCTAATCGATCAGATCTCCGCCTTCGGTACGCCGTTGGTAGGCCAGTTTCTGCATTGGGGATGCACCACCCAGGACCTGCTGGATTCAGGTATGGCGATGAGATTGCAGCAAACGCTGCAATTGCTGCGCGAGCAATTGCTTGATGTAGGTGAAGTTATAGCAGCAATGGCAATACGACACACCCGCACGGTAATGGTTGCGCGCACCAATTCGGTGGATGCCTCTGCGACAACCTGGGGGCTCCATGTGTGCAGTTATCTGACAGAGATTAACCGCCACCTGGCAAGACTCCAGCAGTTGTATCCACGCGCGGTGACCGGACTGTTTGGTGGTGCGGTAGGCAACCTGGCTTCCGTGGGCGAGCAGGGTATGGAAACACGTGAACGACTGATGCTGGCGCTGGGTCTTAACGTGCCCTGCGGTATTAATAATGCCAGTCAGGATGCGGTCGTTGAAGTTGTGCAGTTTTTTGCGCTTGTCCATGGCACGCTGTGTCGACTGGCTAACGATGTCGAAACCATGGGGCGCACGGCGATCGCTGAAGTGTTTGAAGGCGAAGGCGGTGGAGGATCAAGCACAATGCCGCACAAAGTCAATCCGCGCGCCAGTAACATGATACAAACGCTGGCCAGAATGGGCTGGATGTATGCTTCCGGCGCGCCGTCCATGTTGGATCAACAGGATGTGCGAGCCGCTTCTAAGAGGGTTCTGAACTGGACGATCCTTCCGGAGGCATCGAATGCCTTATCGACCAGCCTGACACGTGCAAAAAATCTGCTTTCGCATCTCGTCATTAATGAAGAGAAGATGCGTGCTAATTTTGACTGCTCGAAACACTTTATTATGTCGGAATCGCTGACGATGAAACTTGCCGCCAAAATTGGCAGAGAGTCAGCCTATAACTTATTGAAAAAACTTCTGAAGAATGCAACTGGTGAGCAGAACTTCATGGAGGTTGTGCTGGCCAGCCCGGAAATCCGAGCGTCACTGTCTGTGGCGGAAATTACCGCCGCCTGCGAGCCGCTATCATATATCGGGGCTAATGATGCGCTAATTGCTGAAACGATAGCTGAATTCGAACGCGTAAAAACGGTAGCGATTGCCTGATTTGCCATGCTGCCGGGAGGAGGCACTCTCCTGGCGGCGCTAAGTGTTGTGGGCTGATGCCGAAAAAGTTTCAAAAAAGACGAATAATTCCTCCAGTTGGGCAAAATTCCCCTCGTTATCGCCTTTCTCATAAGCCAGATGCAAAATGAGTTCGATAAAAAAGAAGCCGAGTATACGGCTTTGAAAAATGGACTGTACGTCGCTGGGAAGAACAAACTGCAGATCGCAGAATTTACCGTAAGGGTTCGCTTCTGAGTTGGTAACCAGTACCACGACGGCATTCTTTTTTCTGAACCACTTTGCAATATTGAGGGCAACCCGATTGAATCGATAGTAGGAGAAGACAATCAGGACGTCTTCCTCTTCAATATTAATAAGACATTTAGGAAGTTCGCTGATGTCTGTCGGTAAGAGTGTGATGTTGCTACGAAAGTATTTTAGCAGAGTACAAAAATGTGTCGCCATGGCATGAGAAGATGAAGGGCCGACAACATAAATATGACGTTGATTGTTCAGTACCAGATCGATAAAAGTATTCAGGTTTGTAATATCGATATTATTTTTAAATTGATTAAATAATTCTGATACTTTGCATGTGAAATCAGTAACGATACTTTCTGTGGTAATGCTGGGGCTGTTACGTAGTTTGGTGTTTTTCTCAAAAGGCGCAGAAATTTTATTTTTTGACAACGTAATGTCTAATGCTTTGCGGAAAGCTGCATAACCTGTAAAGCCAATTTTATTTAAGAACCGGCCAATGGTCGCTTTGCTTACCATCGCATTTTGTGAAAGATCCACAATGCCATGATAGGGGAGTTCATTAAAGTGTTTATTAATGTACTCATTAAGTCGGCACTCAGATTCAGTTAGATCACCCATATTAAGAGTGAGTGAGTTATACTCATCCAGACTTAATGTGTTTTTCTTGTGCATGGATAACACCCGATGGCTGTTGTATATCAACGTTGTTATAGGATAATACGCTTTCGACGTCAATCATAGAATGAATATGTTGGACACCCACATCCAGTCTTTTCTTGGGAAGGCGGACGCATTCAGATGAGTTGCGATCTTACTCACAAAAAGGGGTGGGAAAACACCTTTCCCGTATTTTACAACCACACAACCCATTACAATTAAAACTCAATGTTTGAGTATGTAATACGATAATTTTATGTACATATTATAGCTGCTTATATATAGGGGTGATTCTTTACTATCCTACATAAGTTATGATGATGTGACAGGTAACCCTACCCGATTTATATGGCATAGGAATTGTTATTATGACGGCGTTTATTATAGCAATAGTGATAACAGTTATTGCTGCATGGTTAATTGTGAAAAATTATCAGCCGCAAACTGTTTTATTACTCGCTGGACTGGCATTATTGACTATTACCGTACTGTTTTATCCAGAAAACAGTATTCTGTATGATAAAGCAAAATCCACGGGGTCAACCTGGCTGGATATCTTTAGCTTTGCAAAAGAATCGCTTACCACACAAATTGCAGGTATTGGTCTTATCATTATGGCTGCGGGTGGATTTGCCAGCTATATGGATCATATTAAAGCGTCGAATGCGATGGTCAATATGTGTATTCGGCCGCTGCAGGTGATTAAAGCGCCTTACTTAATCCTTGCGTTGGGGTATATCTGTGCGCAGCTTCTGCATGTGGCAATTTCAAGTGCGGCAGGCTTGGCGATGCTGCTGCTGGTGACATTCTTCCCGGTCCTGGTTCGCCTTGGGGTGAGTAAAGCCTCCGCGGCCGCGATGATTGGTTTGTGCGCGTTTATGGACTTAGGACCCGCGGTAGGTACGGCCAATCTGGCGGCGAAGCATGCCGGTATGGAAAGTGCTATCTACTTTGCCCATTATCAGATGCCGGTGGCGGTAGTGGTGATGCTGGCTGTGGCGGTGGTGATTTACTTCACCGCGAAGTATTTCGACAAAAAAGATGGCTTCGTACCCGGCGCGCAAAGCGTGGTTGAGGCTGAAGAAGAAGGGCGTAAAGTTCCTGCTATTTACGCGCTGTTGCCGGTTCTGCCGGTGGTACTGGTGTTGGTCTTTAGCCCGCTGGTGATCAAATCTATCAAAATTGATGTGGTGACTGCGATGATTCTTGGCGCAGTTGTTGCCTTTTTCTTCGAACTGGCGACCACGCGTGATTTCAAAAGCTGCTGTAAAGGGATACAGGTCTTTTTCAAAGGCATGGGCAGTATGTTTACCAGCATCGTTTCTTTGCTGGTATGTGCGGATATTTATGCTCAGGGACTGCAGAAAATTGGTGCTGTAGATTATCTGTTGCAGTCCGTACAAAACGCCGGTCTGGGCTTTACCAGTATGACGCTTGTGATGACCGCCCTGGTCGGGATCACCGCTGTGCTGACCGGATCCGGCGTTGCGGCCTTTTTCTCTTTCTCCGGACTGGCTCCTTCAATTGCGGCAAAATTTGGTGAAAGCGCCGTCAATATGATCCTCCCTATGCAGCTGATGGCGGGTATGGGGCGCTCGATGTCTCCAGTGGCTGGCATCATTATTGCGGTGAGTAAAGCGGGTGAATGTTCACCATTTATGATTGTCAGAAGAACCCTGCTTCCTGCGCTGGCAGGTATCGCAGCGATGCTGATAGCCAACTATGTCCTGATTTGAATACCGAGAGCCTGGTAACACAGGCTCTTATTTTTTATCTGGTTGCAATTTATGGATGACAACGTGACAAACGATGTTTTATACGTCCCGTTTACGGGAAAGTTACTGCTTGAGTCTCCGTTATTAAACAAGGGCAGCAGCTTCACGCAGCAAGAAAGGCATGACTTTAACCTTGGCGGTTTACTGCCATGCGCCATTGAAAATATTGATGAACAAGCCGAGCGAGCTTATCAACAGTATATCGAAGCAGAATCCCATAACGCACGGCATATTTATCTGCGTAATATTCAGGATACCAACGAAACGTTATTTTATTACCTGCTGAAAAAGTATCTGCCAGAGATGCTGCCAATCGTTTATACCCCAGTGGTTGGGGCCGCCTGTGAAAAATTCTCCTGGATATATCGTCGTGCGCGTGGCGTCTTTATTTCCTGGCCCGATCGCGAACGTATTGACGATATATTGCATGATATTCCACGTCACGATATCAAGGTCATCGTCGTCACCGATGGCGAGCGTATTCTGGGATTGGGCGACCAGGGGGTTGGCGGTATGGGAATTCCTATCGGAAAACTTTCGCTCTATACCGTTTGTGGCGGGGTTAATCCGGCCAATACGTTACCCATTCTACTGGATGTCGGCACGAACAATACGCGACTGCTGGACGATCCGCGCTATATCGGCTGGCGTCATCCGCGCGTAACCGGTGAAGATTACTTCGCGTTTATTGGAATGTTTATTGCTGCCGTAAAACGGCGCTGGCCCAATGTTCTACTGCAGTTTGAAGATTTCGCCCAGCATACGGCCGTGCCTTTGCTTGAACGTTATCGCGATGAACTGTGCTGTTTTAATGATGATATCCAGGGCACGGCATCGGTGGCTCTGGCAACCATACTCGCAGCCTGCCGTGGCAGCGGCCGGGACTTTCATCAGCAATCCATCGTGATTGTTGGGGCGGGGGCTGCGGGATGTGGGATCGCCCGGCATATTGTTGCTTGTCGTATGTCAGAAGGCATGGGGCAGGCCGAAGCCCGACGGACCATTTTTATGGTCGACCGCGACGGTCTGGTAATGACCAGCAATAATGCCTTAGCTGATTTCCAGCAACCGTTGGCGCAGTCACCCGAGGAAATTTCTGACTGGCAGTATGAGGGGCTGGCGCCGTCACTTCTGGAAGTGATCCGTAATGCCAAACCCGCGGTAATGTTGGGAGTTTCGGGTCAGGCTGGATTGTTCTCGCAGGAGGTGATCAGTACGATGTACCAATACTGCGATCGTCCTGTCGTGATGCCATTGTCGAATCCCACCTCAAAAATGGAAGCACGGCCAGAAGATATTCTTCACTGGACCGAGGGACAGGCCATTATCGCAACCGGTAGCCCATGCGAGCCGGTAGAGATGTATGGACGTGTCATTCCTGTTTCACAGTGTAATAACGTGTATGTTTTCCCGGCGATCGGTCTGGGGGCTATCGCCAGCGGCGCGACGCGGATAACAGAGGCAATGTTGATGGCGGCAAGCCGTGCGCTGGCGGAAGCTTCTCCGCTGGTGCGTGACGGTGAAGGCGCGCTGTTACCAGAGATTGGAACAATATGCGATGTGACTCGCAACATTGCGTTTGAGGTCGGCAAGGCGGCGCAGCAGTCAGGTGTGGCGGAAAAAATGAGCGACGATGCGCTGTTGCGAAGCATTAAAGATAACTTTTGGCTACCGCACTACCGTCCTTATAAACGCAGGGCAATTTAACTATTCTCTCAGGGAATTGTTCGCAGGTCATGGTTGCCTTCACTATTAAGGTGTATTATTTATGCAACTTAATTGGGGAGGCACCATGTCCGGCAAACGTATTGCACGAGAAAAAATGACGATCCAGAGAATGATCTCGCTGTACGAGAGCCAGTGTCCGCAGGCTGTAGACGAGCCGGGGCATTACGATGCATTGTTTGCCTATGCGCAAAAGCGCCTCGATAAATGCGTATTTGGTGAGGAAAAACCGGCCTGCAAACAGTGCCCGGTACACTGTTATCAACCCGCCAAACGTGAAGAGATGAAGCAGATTATGCGTTGGGCTGGGCCAAGAATGCTCTGGCGTCATCCGATCCTGACCGTACGTCATCTGATTGATGACAAACGTCCCGTCCCGGAATTGCCCGAGAAGTACCAGCGGAAGAAGTAAGTAATAATTCTATGCCGGATGGCGGCTTTGCTTATCCGGCCTACAAATACACCTGTGGGTAGACCCGATAAGCAAAGCGCCATCGGGTGAACCGTTAAACCAGCGCATCCTTATCAATACCCAGGCGCTTCATGCGTGACAGTAACGTCGTGCGCTTCAGCCCCAGTCGTTGCGCCGCGCCTTTGGGACCGGCAACCACGCCGTTAGTCTCTTTCAGCACGCGCATGATCAGCTGGTATTCATCTTCGCCATCTTGTGCGACTTCGGTCGCCACTGGCGGCGTGGAAGGCGTCAAAGCGACAACATCCGGCAGAGACAGTTGCAGTACATTGCCCCTTGTGAGCAGCACCGCGCGTTCTACCACATTTTCCAGTTCACGCACGTTACCCGGCCATTCCATACTGCTCAGCGTACGCAGCGCTTCGGCGGGAATACTGTCGATATTGCGCCCCATTCGGCGGGCAATTTTAAAGGTGAAAGCTTTTACCAATAGCGGAATATCTTCCGGGCGTTCGCGCAGCGGCGGCAGATGGATCGGGAAGACGTTCAGCCGATAGTAAAGATCGTTGCGAAACTCGCGATCGGCGACCATCTTTTTCAGATCGCGGTTGGTGGCGGCGATCAAACGGACATCGGTCTGGATCAGCTTATTGCTGCCCAGACGCTCAAACTCCTGTTCCTGTAAAACGCGCAATAGCTTCGGCTGAAGCTCAAGCGGCATATCGCCCACTTCATCAAGGAACAGCGAGCTTTTGTCCGCCAGTTCGAAACGCCCAATACGTTGCGTGCTGGCCCCGGTAAACGCGCCGCGCTCATGACCAAACAGATCGCTCTCCAGCAATCCGGCAGGCATTGCCGCGCAGTTCATTTTTACCATCCGGCGGGCGTTACGGCCGCTCAGGTTATGAATCGCTCTGGCGATCAGCTCTTTGCCTGTCCCGGTCTCGCCGAGAATCAATACGGTGCTGTCGCTTTGCGCCACCATCTCGACCTGTTTGAGCACACTGTACATTGCTTCGCTGCGGCCAATGATTTCGCCGAACTCGCTGTCAACGTTGTTGAGCTGCTCGGTCAGCGCCAGGTTTTCATCGACCAGACGTTCTTTCAGACGATGAATTTCCTGGTAGGCGAGGGCGTTATCCACGGCAATCGCCACGCGTTCGGCAATCTGGCGCAACAGTTTGAGGTTGGCGGTGGTGAAGACTTTCTCTTCGCACTGCGCCAGCTTTAGTACGCCAAGCATGTTATTACCGGACATTAACGGCAGCAGGCACAGAGTTTGTAGCTGGTTGCCCCAGGTCTCGAACAGCATCCGTTCATAAGGAGCAAGGGCGTCGCGTTCGCTCAGGTTAATCAGCAGCATCTCTTTGCTTTTGAAGACCCGCTCAGAGAGCGTGCCTGCTTCGTCCACTTCGCTCTGTTCATGCGCCGGGTGATGTTCATCCAGATAGTGGGTGGAGTAGATGCTCAGCTTATTTTTGCGACTGCTGCGTAACACGATGCTGATAGCATCGATGTCGAAATAATGGTGGATCTCTTTAGCGACTTCGCTGACCAGTTCGTCTATGTCCAGTCGGGAAAGCACCGCATTGGTGATGGCGACCAGAATGCGAAAGTTGTCACGCTCACGGCACAGCAGATCGTAATCGACGTTATTGCTGACTCTGCTTTGAATTTGTTCAGCCACGACACCGACAATCTGGGTGAAGGTCTGCAGCCGATTGTACTCTTTTTCGCTCCATGGCCGGTCTTCATTGCGAATGAATTCGCAACCGCCAAAGATGCGCCCATCCGCCGCCAGCGGCAGCAGACAGTAGTGACCAAATTCAGAATATAATCCGCCGGATGCCAGCTGCGGCCAGGTTTCCGTGAACTCATGATAGTTGCAGTGCAGCGCGTCGGGGCGCGACAGAATACGGCGTACCGGCCCATGCGCCAGCACCGTTTCGTCTTCATAATCGATAGGTTTACTATTTTCGCGCGTCGCAAAATAACGCGCACGTTGCGTTTGTGCCTGCCATAAGACAATAGCCGCGCAGTCGGCCAGTCCGGAACGCTTGGCCAGCTGTGTAAGCGCCTCGCTGAGAGACTGAAGATCGGGCTGCTGTAATAATGTACGAGTAATATCGAACAGTCCTTGCTGTCCGAGGTCACTCATCGGTGTATACGACATATTGCTTTTCCAGGGAAAGCACCGCAAAACGGTGCGAAAACGGTAAATGAATTATAGGTATAAGTCGTAAATTATTGCCGGATGGCTGACCGCAAACTCGCTGGTCACGCAATCCGTAGGCCTGATAAGCAAAGCGCCATCAGGCGATAATGCAGCGTTAATGCCGGATAGTGACGCAAATGCGTCTTATCCGGCCTACAGTCTGCTGCCAACTGGCTGCTAGCATATACGAGGTAATGGTTCAGCGTGTGGTAAATCGAGGGTTCGTTTCACGCCATACAGTCCGGCAAGACGTACGCCTTTACGTTCAACCACTTCACCAATCATTGCCGCATCGCGTCCTAACGGATGCGCGTGCAGCGCGGCAAGCACGCTTTCAGCAGCCTGACGCTCAACGGCAATCACCAGTTTGCCTTCGTTGGCAAAGTTGAGCGCATCGAGGCCCAGCAGCTCGCAAACGCCACGCACCGCAGGCTTCACAGGCAGGGCCGCTTCAGACAGCTCAATACCAAATCCACATGATGCGGCAAACTCATGCGTCACCGCATTCACGCCGCCACGCGTGGCGTCACGCAGCGCCTTCACGCCGGGTATATCACGTATCGTCTGGATAAGCGGCGTTAACACCGCACAGTCACTGACCAGTTCGCCATCAAGACCCAATTGCTCGCGCAGATTAAGAATGGTTGCACCATGGTCGCCGAGCGTACCGCTAACCAGCAATACATCGCCAGGGCCGAGAGTTTGCGCGCCCCAGTGAATGTTGGCGGGGATCGCCCCCATACCGGCGGTGTTGATGAACAACTTATCCGCGGCGCCACGCTGCACGACTTTGGTATCACCGGTCACGATGGCGATGCCCGCTTCGCGTGCGGTTGCCGCCATACTGTTGACGACGGTTTTCAGCGTCTCCATCGGCAGACCTTCTTCAAGGATAAACCCGCAGGAGAGATAACGCGGAATCGCGCCGCTGACGGCGACATCGTTCGCCGTACCGCAGATAGCCAGCTTGCCGATATTGCCACCGGGGAAGAACAGCGGGTCAATAACGTAGCTGTCGGTAGAGAACGCCAGACGATCGCCCTCTGCAACCAGTTGCGCCAGTTCCAGACGCGCCTGATCTTCCTGTTCCGCCAGCCACGGATTAGCAAAAGCCTCCATAAACAGACTGTTGATCAACTGCTGCATAGCCTGACCGCCGCTACCGTGGGCGAGTTGTACGCTGTTCATGCTTCACACTCCTGCTGACGATACTGATACCAGGCGGCACATGCGCCTTCTGAGGAGACCATCAGTGCGCCAAACGCGGTCTCCGGATTACAGGTTTTGCCAAATAACGGGCACTGATGTGGTTTACATCTGCCGGTCAACACCTCTCCACAACGCGCGCGTGGATCGTCATATACCTGCTGTGGCGCTGGCTGAAAATGCGCTTCGGCATCAAAACGTTGATAGTCCGGCGTCAGGTGAACGCCAGACGATTCGATCACGCCCAGACCACGCCATTCGCTGTCGCCGTTGACGCAAAATACCTCAGCGATGGCCTGTTGCGCTAAGGCGTTACCGGCATCCGGTACTACGCGGCGGTACTGGTTTTCGACCTGGCTATGGGCGGCGATTTTCTGTTCAACCAGCATTACCACGCCTTGCAGCAGGTCGAGCGGCTCAAAGCCGGCGACCACTAACGGACGATGGAAATCTGAGGCAATGAAATTATAGGCGTCGGTGCCAATCACCATGCTGACATGCCCCGGTGCTAAAAAGGCATCGATGCCGTTGTCCGGCTGTTCCAGCAGGCTGCGCAGCGTGGGGATAAGCGTAATGTGCTGACAGAAAAAGTAAAAGTTCTGCACATCGCGTTGTTTGGCCTGCTGCAGGGTAATGGCGGTGGTCGGCATGGTGGTTTCAAAACCCAGACCAAAGAACACAACCTTACGCGTCGGGTTTTCCTGCGCCAGCTTCAGCGCATCCATCGGCGAATAGACGATGCGGATATCCGCGCCGCGCGCTTTGGCCTGTAGTAGTGAGCCTTGTTTTCCCGGCACGCGCATGGCGTCGCCAAAGGTGCAGAAAATCACTTCCGGATGGCTGGCGATTTCAACACAGCTGTCGATCCTGCCCATCGGCAGAACGCAAACCGGGCAGCCAGGGCCGTGAATGAACTCCACGTTTTCGGGCAGCAACTGGTCGAGCCCGAATTTGAAAATAGCGTGGGTATGACCACCACAAACTTCCATGATGCGCAGCGGTCGTTCGGCGGTGTAGGGGAGGAGAGCGGCACGTTCACGCAGGTGCTCTATCAACTGCATCACCTGTTCTGGTGCGCGGTATTCGTCAACAAAACGCATTTATTTTTCCTCGCCGTACAGCAACGCGCCGACATCCGGCTCAACGTCAAACATGTTTTGCAGTGCGTCGAGCGTGTCGCGCGCTTCTGCTTCATTAATGATGCTCATCGCAAAGCCGACGTGGACCAGTACCCACTGACCCAGACGCGGCTGACCATTTTCATCACAGCTACCGACCAGCGTCAGGTCGACGTCGCGCTGAATACCGCAAACGTCGACTTTGGCCTGGTTGCCATCAATGGTGCGGATTTGACCCGGAACACCTATGCACATCGCTGTGTCTCCAGCCAGGAGAGCCATTGGTCCATCCCTTCGCCGCTGGTGGCGGAAATCAGGATGATCTCAATGTCCGGGTTCACTTCCCGGGCGCTGGCCATGCACTTTTCAACATCAAAATTGAGGTACGGCAGCAGATCCACTTTATTGAGCAGCATCAGCGATGCGGCGGCAAACATATGCGGATATTTCAGCGGCTTATCTTCGCCTTCGGTGACGGACAGCACCGCCACTTTATGACGTTCGCCGAGGTCGAAGCTGGCTGGGCAGACCAGGTTACCGACGTTTTCAATAAACAGAATGCCGTTGTCATCAAGCGGCAAACGCGGCGCGGCGTCAGCAATCATTTGCGCGTCAAGGTGGCAACCTTTACCAGTGTTGACCTGGATGGCTGGGGTGCCGGTGGCGCGAATACGGGCGGCATCGTTGACCGTCTGTTGGTCGCCTTCAATCACGGCGCACGGTATGCTGTCTTTCAGCTTCATCAGCGTTTCGGTCAGCAGCGTCGTTTTACCAGAGCCCGGGCTTGATACGAGGTTTAATACCAGATGCTGACGAGCGGCAAAACGGGCGCGGTTACGTTCGGCCAGACGGTTATTTTTGTCCAGCACGTCAATTTCGACTTCCAGCATACGGCGCTGGCTCATGCCTGGCGCATGGGTACCCGCCTCGCCATGACCGTAGTGAAGGTCGCCTTCTGCGGTCTGGCTCGGTGCGAAATTAGAGGTTTTCACACCGGTAATATTCAGCGCCGGGCGAGCCGCCGGGGCAAATGGCGCGCTGCGAAACGCCGAGTGGGGATTATGCTCATCACCCTCTATATAAAGGTTGCCTTCAGCGCAACCACATGTCGTACACATCGCTCACTCCTGATCTCTTTCTTGTTACAGGCTTTTTGCCGGATGGCGACGCAAGCGTCTTCTCCGGCCTGGCAGGTGCCACCGGAATTAGTCTTCGGCGTCGCCTATTTCAATTCGTCGAATCTGTAGACCGTCATCGGCCACAATTCTCAGCGTATCGCTGTTGCATTGCGGACATCTGCGCACGCGTTGCGTCAGTAACGTGACATATTGCTGACAAGATTCGCACCAACATTCCGCTTCTTGTTCTTCGAGGTGGAGTTTACAACCTTCTGCAAGGGTCCCACGGCATACCAGATCAAAACAAAAGGCGAGAGCGCTGGTTTCTACGCAAGAAAATGCGCCAATTTTGAGCCAGACCCCAGTTACTCGCTTTGCTCCGTGTTGCGTGGCCTGTTGTTCAATCAATTCCAGTGCCCGTTGGCAGAGGGTTATTTCGTGCATACCGCCTCCTATGAAGTTGTCGTATTAAAAGCAATAAACATGCCAGGTTGAATTTTTTCATTCGTGACAATGACGACGATGACGAAATGACACATCGTCACCCGCCTTTGATTTCTTATGTTTATGAAAATAAAGAAAATTAATTTTGGCATGAAATGTGCTTAAGGCTGTTCATCTCTGCTAAACGGGTAACCTGACATGACTATTTGGGAAATAAGCGAAAAAGCCGATTACATCGCTGAACGGCATCGTCGCCTACAGGACCAGTGGCGTATTTACTGCAACTCGCTGGTTCAGGGGATCACCCTGTCGAAAGCGCGTTTGCATCATGCGATGAGCTGTGCGCCGGACAAAGATCTGTGCTTTGTCCTTTTTGAACACTTCGTTATCTACGTCACGCTGGCGGATGGCTTTAACAGTCACACCATCGAGTATTACGTCGAAACGAAAGAGGGTGATGATAAACAACTGATTGCACAGGCACAGTTGACCATCGACGGTAAAGTTGATGAGCGTATCAGCAACCGCGATCGCGATCAGGTGCTGGAGCACTATCTCGAAAAAATCGCCAGCGTCTATGACAGCTTGTATACGGCGGTTGAAAACAATATGCCGGTGAATTTAAGCCAGCTGGTTGAGGGACATAGCCCGGCTTAAGCCTCGGGTGCTGCCCACGTTTGTCATGATGCGGCTTTAATACTGCGTCACGACAGTTTAGGGAATGGGCATGTCGAAAAATGTCGAAATGACATTTGCCTGACATGTTTTCGTCAAAAATGACTATCACCTGAGGAATGCCTGGTGAATCGTTTTGTAATTGCTGACTCCACTCTTTGTATCGGCTGCCACACCTGTGAAGCCGCCTGCTCAGAGACACATCGCCAGCATGGCCTGCAGTCAATGCCGCGCCTGAAAGTGATGTTAAATGAAAAAGAATCCGCGCCGCAGCTTTGCCACCAGTGTGAAGATGCGCCATGCGCTACCGTTTGTCCGGTTAATGCGATTAATCGCGTTGATGGCGCCGTACAGCTGAATGAAAGCCTGTGCGTAAGCTGCAAACTGTGCGGGATCGCCTGTCCGTTCGGTGCTATTGAGTTTTCCGGTAGCCGTCCGCTGCATATCCCGGCAAACGCCAATACATCAAAAGCGCCTCCGGCTCCGCCAGCTCCAGCTCGCGTAAGCACGCTGCTGGACTGGGTTCCGGGCGTTCGTGCCATCGCGGTGAAATGCGATCTGTGTAGTTTTGACGAGCAAGGTCCGGCCTGCGTACGCATGTGTCCGACCAAAGCCCTGCATCTGGTGAGCAACATGGATATCGCCCGCGCCAGCAAACGTAAACGTGAGCTGACTTTCAATACCGACTTCGGCGATCTCACCTTGTTTCAGCAGGCTCAAAGTGGAGATGCAAAATGAGCGCAATTTCACTGATTAACAGCGGCGTGGCCTGGTTTACAGCGGCTGCGGTTCTGGCATTTCTGTTTTCATTTCATAAACCGCTGAGCGGCTGGATTGCAGGGGTTGGCGGCGCGGTTGGCAGTTTGTGTACGGCGGCTGCGGGGTTTCTTGTACTGACCCGCGCCGTTGCGATTAGCGGCGTGATGCCGTTTATTGGTCACAGCCTGCAAATTACCCCGTTGAACGCTATCTGGCTGATTACCCTGGGCCTGTGTGGTCTGTTTGTCAGCCTGTACAACATTGACTGGCATCGCCATCCACAGGTGAAAGCCAACGGCCTGCTGGTGAATCTGCTGATGGCCGCAGCGGTATGTGCGGTGGTTGCCAGCAACCTCGGCACGCTGGTGGTGATGGCGGAAATCATGGCGCTGTGCGCGGTGTTCCTGACCGGTTGCAGTAAAGAGGGCAAACTGTGGTTTGCGCTGGGGCGTATCGGCACGTTGCTGCTGGCGATTGCTTGCTACCTGGTGTGGCAACGTTACGGCACGCTGGAGCTGCGCCTGCTTGACCTGCGCACCCAGGAGCTGCCGTTTGGGTCTGACATCTGGCTGCTGGGCGTGGCGGGTTTTGGCCTGCTGGCCGGGATTATCCCCCTGCACGGTTGGGTGCCGCAGGCACACGCCAACGCCAGCGCGCCGGCTGCGGCACTGTTTTCTACCGTGGTCATGAAGGTCGGTCTGCTGGGTATTCTTTCCTTGTCTCTGCTGGGCGGTAACGCGCCGCTGTGGTGGGGCATTACGCTGTTGGTGCTGGGCATGATCACCGCATTTGTCGGCGGTCTGTATGCGTTAATGGAACATAACATCCAGCGTTTGCTGGCGTACCACACGCTGGAAAATATCGGCATTATTCTGCTGGGTCTGGGCGCTGGCGTAACCGGGATTTCCCTGAATCAACCGGCGCTGATTGCGTTGGGTTTGACCGGTGGTCTGTATCATCTGGTCAACCACAGCCTGTTCAAAAGCGTTCTGTTCCTCGGTGCTGGCAGCATCTGGTTCCGTACCGGTCATCGTGATATCGAGAAGTTGGGTGGTATCGGTAAACGTATGCCGGTTATCTCTCTGGCGATGCTGGTTGGCCTGATGGCGATGGCCGCACTGCCGCCGCTGAACGGTTTTGCCGGTGAGTGGGTCATCTATCAGTCCTTCTTTAAACTGGGTAACAGCGGCGCGTTTGTCGGTCGTCTGTTAGGGCCGTTGCTGGCGGTAGGACTGGCGATTACTGGCGCGCTGGCGGTGATGTGTATGGCGAAAGTGTATGGCGTTACGTTCCTTGGCGCGCCGCGCACGAAGGAAGCTGAAAATGCCTGCTGCGCGCCAATCCTGATGGGCGTGAGCGTGGTTGCGCTGGCTATCTGCTGCGTGATTGGCGGCGTTGCAGCGCCGTGGCTGCTGCCGATGATTTCCTCTGCTGTTCCACTGCCGCTGGAAACGGCGAACACCACCGTTTCTCAGCCAATGATCACGCTGCTGCTGATCGCGTGTCCGCTGCTGCCGTTCATCATCATGGCAATTTTCAAAGGCAACCGTCTGCCGTCGCGTTCACGCGGTGCGGCATGGGTGTGTGGTTACGATCACGAGCAGTCAATGGTTATTACCGCACACGGTTTTGCCATGCCGGTGAAAGAAGCCTTTGCCCCGGTACTCAAACTGCGTAAATGGCTGAACCCGGTATCACTGGTTCCGGGCTGGCAGAATGCGGCCGCCCCGGTACTGTTTCGTCGCCTGGCGTTGATTGAGCTGGCGGTGCTGGTGGTGATTGTGGTTTCACGAGGAGCCTGAAAATGAGTGTTTTATATCCGTTAATTCAGGCGCTGGTGCTGTTTGCCGTTGCGCCGCTGCTGTCCGGTGTGACCCGCGTGGCGCGTGCGCGTTTGCACAATCGCCGCGGTCCGGGCGTTTTGCAGGAATACCGCGACATTATCAAACTGCTGGGCCGTCAGAGCATTGCGCCTGCGGATTCCAGCTGGGTTTTCCGCCTGACGCCGTTTGTGATGGTGGGCGTGATGCTGACTATTGCCACCGCGTTACCGGTCGTGACCGTTGGCTCGCCGCTGCCGCAATTGGGCGATCTGATCACCTTAATTTACCTGTTCGCCATCGCCCGTTTCTTTTTCTCTATCGCGGGTCTGGATACCGGTAGTCCGTTTACCGCTATTGGCGCCAGCCGTGAAGCGATGCTCGGCGTGCTGGTTGAACCTATCCTGCTGCTGGGGCTGTGGGTAGCGGCGCAGGTTGCGGGTTCAACGCATATCAGCAATATCGCCGATACCGTTTATCACTGGCCTGCTGCGCGCAGCATCCCGCTGATTCTGGCGCTGTGCGCCTGTGCTTTCGCCACCTTTATCGAAATGGGCAAACTGCCGTTCGATCTGGCGGAAGCAGAGCAGGAGCTGCAGGAAGGTCCATTGACCGAATACAGCGGCAGCGGTTTTGCGGTGCTGAAGTGGGGCATTAGCCTCAAGCAATTGGTCGTTCTGCAAATGTTCGTCGGCGTGTTCCTGCCGTGGGGACAGATGGAAACCTTCACCGCGGGTGGGTTGCTGCTGGCGCTGGTGATTGCCGTCGTCAAGCTGGTCCTCGGCGTGCTGGTCATCGCCTTGTTCGAAAACAGCATGGCGCGTCTGCGTTTTTGCGCCACTTCACGCGTGACCTGGGCCGGTTTTGGGTTTGCGTTTTTAGCGTTCGTCTCCTTGCTGGTGGCGTGATTTAAGAGAGTTTGAGCATGTCTGAAGAAAAATTAGGTCAACACTATCTCGCCGCTCTGCACCAGGCCTTTCCGGGTGTGGTGCTGGATGAAGCCTGGCAGACTAAAGATCAGCTGACTATCACCGTCAAGGTGAACTACCTGCCGGAAGTGGTTGAGTTCCTGTACTACAAACAGGGCGGCTGGTTGTCTGTGCTGTTTGGTAACGACGAACGTCAGCTGTGCGGCCATTACGCCGTTTATTACGTGATGTCGATGGAGCAGGGCACCAAGTGCTGGATCACCGTCCGCGTTGAAGTGGATGCCAATAAGCTGGAATTCCCATCCGTGACGCCACGCGTTCCGGCTGCCGTCTGGGGCGAGCGTGAAGTGCGCGACATGTACGGTTTGATCCCGGTCGGTTTGCCGGATGAACGTCGTCTGGTGCTGCCGGATGATTGGCCGGACGAGCTGTATCCGCTGCGTAAAGACAGTATGGATTATCGTCAGCGCCCGGCGCCGACTACCGATGCTGAAACCTACGAGTTCATCAACGAACTGGGCGACAAGAAAAATAACGTGGTGCCGATTGGCCCGCTGCACGTGACCTCCGATGAGCCTGGTCACTTCCGTCTGTTTGTTGACGGCGAGAACATCATCGACGCCGACTACCGTCTGTTCTATGTCCACCGCGGCATGGAAAAACTGGCGGAAACCCGTATGGGTTACAACGAAGTGACGTTCCTGTCGGACCGCGTGTGCGGCATCTGCGGTTTTGCCCACAGCACCGCCTATACCACCTCCGTAGAGAATGCGATGGGTATCGTAGTGCCGGAACGCGCACAGATGATCCGCGCCATTCTGCTGGAAGTGGAACGCTTGCACTCGCATCTGCTGAATCTCGGCCTGGCCTGTCACTTCACCGGTTTTGACTCCGGCTTTATGCAGTTCTTCCGCGTGCGTGAAACGTCGATGAAGATGGCGGAGATCCTCACCGGGGCGCGTAAAACTTACGGTATGAACCTGATCGGCGGTATCCGTCGTGACCTGCTGAAAGACGATATGATCCAGACCCGTCAACTGGCGCAGCAGATGCGTCGTGAGGTGCAGGAACTGGTCGATATGCTGCTCAGCACGCCGAACATGGAACAGCGTACCGTGGGTATTGGTCGTTTGGATCCAGAAATCGCTCGCGACTTTAGTAACGTCGGTCCGATGGTTCGCGCCAGCGGTCATGCGCGTGATACCCGTGCCGATCACCCGTTTGTGGGCTATGGCTTGCTGCCGATGGAAGTGCACAGCGAGCAGGGTTGCGATGTTATTTCTCGTCTTAAAGTCCGTATCAATGAAGTCTATACCGCACTGAACATGATCGACTTTGGTCTGGACAACCTGCCGGGCGGCCCGCTGGCGGTGGAAGGCTTTACCTATATTCCTCACCGCTTCGCGCTGGGCTTTGCCGAAGCGCCGCGCGGGGATGACATCCACTGGAGCATGACAGGCGATAACCAGAAACTGTATCGCTGGCGCTGCCGTGCGGCAACCTACGCCAACTGGCCAACGCTACGTTACATGCTGCGTGGCAACACTGTTTCCGATGCTCCGCTGATTATCGGTAGCCTCGATCCTTGCTACTCCTGTACCGACCGTATGACCGTGGTCGATGTGCGTAAGAAGAAGAGCAAAGTCGTGCCGTACAAAGAACTTGAGCGCTACAGCATCGAGCGTAAAAACTCGCCGCTGAAATAAGGAATCGCCATGTTTACCTTTATCAAAAAAGTCATCAAAACCGGGGCGCCGACGTCGTCGTATCCGCTGGAGCCGATTGCGGTCGATAAAAACTTCCGCGGCAAACCAGAGCACAATCCGCAGCAGTGCATTGGCTGCGCGGCCTGCGTTAATGCGTGTCCGTCTAACGCGCTGACGGTCGAAACCGATCTGGCTACCAATGAGCTGGCGTGGCAGTTCAACCTCGGTCGCTGCATCTTCTGCGCCCGCTGCGAAGAAGTTTGCCCGACGGCGGCGATCAAGCTGTCGCAGGAATATGAGCTGGCGGTATGGAAGAAAGAAGATTTCCTGCAGCAGTCTCGCTTTTCGCTGTGTAACTGCCGCGTCTGTAACCGCCCGTTCGCGGTACAAAAAGAGATTGATTACGCCATTGCGCTGCTCAAGCACAACGGTGACAGCCGCGCGGAAAACCACCGCGATAGCTTTGAGACCTGCCCGGATTGTAAGCGCCAGAAATGTCTGGTGCCGTCTGACCGTATTGAACTGACTCGCCATATGAAAGAGGCCAGCTGATGAGCAATTTATTAGGCCCACGTGACGCCAACGGTATTCCGGTACCGATGACGGTGGATGAATCCATTGCCAGCATGAAAGCATCGCTGCTGAAAAGCATCAAGCGTTCAGCATATGTTTATCGTGTGGACTGCGGCGGCTGCAACGGCTGCGAAATCGAAATTTTCGCCACGCTCTCTCCGCTGTTTGATGCCGAACGCTTTGGTATCAAAGTGGTACCGTCGCCGCGCCATGCGGATATCCTGCTGTTTACCGGCGCGGTAACTCGCGCGATGCGTTCTCCGGCGCTGCGCGCCTGGCAGTCTGCGCCGGATCCGAAAATTTGTATCTCTTACGGCGCCTGTGGCAACAGCGGCGGTATCTTCCACGACTTATACTGCGTATGGGGCGGCACGGATAAAATCGTACCGGTGGACGTGTATATTCCTGGCTGTCCGCCGACGCCTGCGGCAACGCTGTACGGTTTTGCGATGGCGCTGGGTCTGCTGGAACAGAAAATTCATGCGCGTGCGCCAGGTGAACTGGACGAACAGCCCGCTGAAATTCTGCATCCGGACATGGTTCAACCGCTGCGTGTGAAGGTGGACCGCGAAGCTCGCCGTCTGGCGGGATACCGCTACGGCCGTCAGATTGCTGATGACTATATGACGCAGTTAGGGCAGGGTGAACATCAGGTGGCGCGCTGGCTGGAAGCGGAAAACGATCCGCGTCTGACCGAAATCGTCACGCATCTTAACCATGTAGTCGAAGAGGCGCGTATCCGATGAGTGAAACGGTGGTGTTCAGTCAACTGAGCCGTAAGTTTATTGATGAGAACGATGCGACGCCCGCAGAGGCGCAGCAGGTTGTCTATTACAGCCTGGCGATTGGTCACCACCTTGGGATCATCGATTGCCTGGAAGCGGCGTTAACCTGTCCGTGGGATGAATATCTGGCATGGATTGCCACGCTTGCCGAAGGAAGCGAAGCCCGCCGGAAAATGGAAGGCGTGCCGAAGTATGGCGAGATCGTCATCGATTTCAACCATGTGCAAATGCTGGCTCGCGCGTTTGATGATGCGCGCGCCGTGCAGACTCCTCAGCAGCAGGAGTGGAGCAAGCTGATGCTCAGCATGCTGCATGATATTCACCAGGAAAGCGCCATCTATCTGATGGTGAGGAGACACCGTGACTGACGTTTTACTCTGTGTCGGCAACAGCATGATGGGCGATGATGGCGCGGGTCCGCTACTGGCGGAAATGTGCGCTGCCAATCCTCAGGGCAACTGGGTTGTCATCGACGGCGGCAGCGCGCCGGAAAACGATATCGTCGCGATCCGTGAATTGCGCCCGCAGCGTCTGTTGATTGTGGATGCCACCGACATGGGGTTAAACCCTGGTGAAATCCGCATTATCGACCCGGATGATATTGCCGAAATGTTCATGATGACCACCCACAACATGCCGCTGAACTATCTGGTTGATCAGCTAAAAGAGGATGTTGGCGAGGTGATCTTCCTCGGCATTCAGCCGGATATTGTCGGTTTTTATTACCCGATGACGCAGCCAATCAAAGATGCGGTCGAGACAGTCTATCAACGATTAGCCGGGTGGGAAGGCCACGGTGGATTTTCCGAGTTAGAAGCGCCAGAAGACTAACCTTACCAGCGCCGGATGCCCGTGGCATCCGGCCTGTTTTGAGCCTCACACTCTCTGTTCTTCCGTTGCCTGCTCAATAATTAATTTCCCCTGCATCACCGAAACATTTACTGCTGTCCCGGTAGGGAATCCCGCTTGTTCCAGCCAGTCGCCGTTCAGCGTTAGCGAGGCATGCCGACTGATACGGAGCGTGAAACCCGTGTTACGATCTTCATGGCGTTTTCTGACATAACCCACTTTCAAACGACGTACGGGTTTGGTGATAGCCACTGCTGTTGTGCCATTTTCATCAGACATGAACGCTTCCTTGTGGTGAACGGATAAGAGCAAAAACTACTGAATAAAATGCCAGTAAAAATGCGCAAGGGCAAACCGGAAACTGGAAGGAAGATTCCACATTTGGAATGCAATTCATGAAATGAAAATAAGCGATTCCGCCGGAGGATTACAGACTCCTCCGGCTGAGCGGTTACGCCAGATCGGCCCCGTTACTGGCGATCACTTTTTTGTACCACCAGAATGATTTTTTGCGGGTACGCGCCAGCGTGCCGTGGCCCGCATCGTCCCGGTCTACATACACAAAACCGTAACGCTTGCTCATCTCGCCGGTTGAGGCGGAAACCAGATCGATACAGCCCCAGGTGGTGTAACCCATTAGCGGCACACCATCTTCAATGGCGTCAGCCATGGCGCGGATGTGTTCGCGTAAATAGCGAATGCGATAGTCGTCATTGATCTCGCCGTTGGCATCCATTTCATCTTTCGCCCCCAGCCCGTTTTCCACCAGAAACAGCGGCTTCTGATAACGGTCATACATCATATTCATGGTGATGCGCAGGCCAAGCGGATCGATACCCCAGCCCCATTCGCTGGCGGCAATGTACGGATTACGCAGTGATTTCACTACGTTGGCAGCGCTGGTGTTGCCAGTGTTCATGTCAGCGGAGGCGCAGCGTGATGCGTAATAGCTAAACGAGACAAAATCGACGGTGTTCTTCAGGATGTCGTCATCTTCCGCGGCTTTTTCTATCGCCACGCCTTTTTCGCGAAACACCCGGGCGGAGTAGGCGGGATAAGCCCCACGCGCCTGCACATCAATAAAGAACAGGTTTTCGCGGTCTTTTTCCAGCGCGGTCCACACATCTTCTGGTTTACAGGAATAAGGATAAAAATTACCCCCCGCCAGCATGCAGCCGACCCGATTTTGCGGATTTACTTCATGGGCGATTTTCGTCGCCAGGGCACTGGCAATCAGTTCGTGGTGGGCGGACTGATATTTCACCTGATCCTGATTTTCACCTTCTTCAAACACCAGCCCGGCGCCAGAAAAGGGGCTGTGCAGCATAATGTTGATTTCGTTGAAGGTCAGCCAGTACTTCACCAGGCCGTCAAAGGCCTCGAAGCAGGTGCGGGCGTAACGGGTAAAGAACTCCACCATTTTGCGGTTCCGCCAGGAGCCGTACTCGGTAACCAGGTGCATGGGCACATCGAAGTGACATAGCGTGACTAACGGCTCAATACCGTATTTTTTACACTCGGCAAAAACGGCCCGGTAAAAAGCGATACCTTCTTCATTAGGCGCCAGTTCGTCGCCGTTAGGGTAGAGACGACTCCAGGCTATTGAGGTGCGAAAAACCGTAAACCCCATTTCCGCCATCAGCGCAATATCTTCTTTATAGCGATGATAAAAGTCGATCGCCTGATGGCTGGGATAAAATTCGTCATCCTGAAGCGTAAAGCGCTTCTCCTGACCCAGCTTAACGGGCATCCGATGTTCGCCGTGGGGGATCATATCGACGGTGGTCAGCCCTTTGCCGCCTTCCCGGTATGCCCCTTCAGACTGGTTGGCGGCCAGCGCGCCGCCCCATAAAAATCCTTGCGGAAAAACAGACATAGTTAACCTCAGTTCATGCCAGTCAAATGCTGGCGATATTGCCCGGTTGTGCGGCCTGATTTTTTCTGGCCTGCGCGGCAGCATCTTCGACAGGAATATCTTCAAAGCCGAGAATCAGTGTTAATACAAAGGAAAGCACGACCGCCAGCGCCATCACGCCAAACACCCAGACAATGGTCATCGGATTAGCCGGATCGAAAAACTGGACGCTGGTGAACAGGCCTGGGGCCGCCATGGAATGACTCGCCAGTCCAGCCATGCCGGCAACGGCGCCGCAGATAAACCCGCTGATTAGGCTCGCAATCAGTGGGCGTTTCAGACGGATCGCCACGCCGTACAGCGCGGGTTCGGAAATGCCTGCCATGATGGCTGACGCGGCGGCCGCTAACGCCGTCTGACGCAGTTCCGGGTTTTTGGTTTTCCATGCCACCGCCAGCGATGAACCGCCCAGCGACAGATTGGCGCCGATTTCAGACGGCATCACCATGCCTTCTTTACCGGTTTCGGCAATGGTCTGGATAATGGTGGGCGTAAACACGCGGTGCATACCCGTCATCACCAACAGCGGCCACAATGCGCCCATAATGGCGACCGACAGCCAGCCGAGATAGCCGTGAATGGTATAGACCAGCGCTGAAATTGCGCTACCGATCCAGATACCAATCGGACCGATTAAAACGATCGCGAGCGGGGCGGCGATCAGCACGATCAGCATCGGTTTGAGGAAGTTTTTGGTCACTGCCGGAGTGATACGATCCACCCAACGTTCGATGTATGACAGACACCAGGTCATGACCAGTGCCGGGATCACTGTGTAGGTATATTTCACCGCCGTCACCGGGATCAGGGCGAACTCAACGTGCTCACCCTGCGCGGCTTTTGCCATCAGATCGATAAAGCTGGGATGGACCAGCACACCCGCAATAGCAATTGCCAGCGACATGTTGGTTTTGAATTTGATGGCTGCCGAAGCGGCGACCATCAGCGGCAGGAAGAAAAATGCGCCGTCGCCGATAACGGTCAGAATGGTGAGGGTGGACGATCCTTTCACCAGCACGCCGGTCATTTCCAGAACCATTGCCAGCAGCTTGAGCATTGATCCACCGATAATTGCCGGGATCAGCGGTGACATCGTGCCGATCAGCGCATTGAGGATCCCCGCGCCAATCCGTTTCAGCGTCAGCCGGGGTTTGGTTTGCGGCTCAGCAGGCTGCATGTTGGCAGGTAGCAGGCTGACAACCTCACGATACGCCTGCGAAACGGTATTACCGATGATCACCTGACACTGATTATCGTTACGTACTACGCCCAGCACGCCAGGAAGTGTTTTCAGTGTCGCGCTATCGACCTGCGCATCATCTTTGATAACGAAACGCAAACGGGTCATACAGTGGGTCACTGCTGTGATGTTGTCGACGCCTCCCAGAGCCGTCACAACGGAGCGCGCCAGCGCTGCATAATTCTTGGACATCGGATTTAATCCTGTTTTATCAGTAGGGTACGTTATGTTTTTATCCGTTTGCGCAGGTCGCGTTTCTGAGTTGATGAAACTCAGATAGGAAACCGGTTCCACAAAATCATGTTTAATTTATATTCTTTAAACAAGAATTAATTTTTATTGTTTTTATAATTGTGATGATGATCACCAGATGTCAGGCGCCGCGTTTTAGCAGCAAGGACAGCGGCGAAACGGTGCAGTACACTGCGTCACATTAAGAGAAAAGGGATGACTACTATGACCACGATGCTGGAGGTGGCAAAGCGGGCCGGGGTGTCGAAAGCGACGGTTTCCCGGGTGCTTTCCGGGAACGGTTACGTCAGCCAGGAAACCAAAGACCGTGTGTTTCAGGCCATTGAAGAGAGTGGTTACCGCCCTAATTTACTGGCGCGCAGCCTGGCGGCGAAGACCACGCAGACGCTGGGTCTGGTGGTGACCAATACTCTTTATCATGGCGTCTATTTCAGCGAGCTGCTATTTCACACCGCGCGGATGGCGGAGGATAAGGGGCGCCAGTTGTTGCTGGCTGATGGTAAGCATAGCGCAGAGGAAGAGCGTCAGGCGATCCAGTACTTACTCGACCTGCGCTGTGACGCGATTATGATTTATCCGCGTTTTCTCAGCGTGGATGAAATAGACGAGATCATTGACGCGCACGCCCAGCCGATTATGGTGCTTAACCGACGGCTGCGTAAAAACAGTAGCCACAGCGTCTGGTGCGATCAAAAACAAACCAGCTTTAACGCCGTTGCGCAGTTGATTGCCGCCGGGCACCAGGAGATTGGTTTTATTACCGGCTCGATGGATTCACCTACCGGCGTGGAACGACTCTCAGGCTATAAAGATGCGCTGGCTGCGCATGGCATTCCGCTAAATAATGATTTGATTGTCAAAGGAAAATGGACGCCAGCCTGCGGTGCGGCGGGTGTTGATACCTTGCTTGCACGCAAGGTCAATTTTACCGCGCTGGTGGCCAGCAATGATGATATGGCGATAGGCGCGATGAAGCAGCTGCATGAGCAGGGTATCCGCGTGCCTGCCCAAGTGTCGGTGATTGGTTTCGATGATATCGCTATCGCGCCATACACTATTCCGGCGCTTTCCAGCGTCAAAATTCCGGTGACGGAAATGATCCAGGAAACGATCGGCCGCCTGATATTTATGCTGGGCGATGGAGTATTTACACCGCCAAAAATCTTCATCGGGGAACTCATTCAGCGCGACTCTGTTGCGCCGTATGTTTCGCGCTGACGGCTGTCATTTGTCATCGTCACTAGTGACGATGACACACCATTCTCACATCCATCAAAATAAAAATCCTTTAATAACAGTGTATTAAAATTTGGCACGATTCGTGAATGCTTCGGCAGATAATCTGTCATTGCTGGAGAAATTGATGAACCGTTTCATCATTGCAGACGCCAATAAATGCATTGGTTGCCGTACCTGTGAAGTGGCCTGCGTGGTATCCCATCAGGATAACCAGGACTGCGCATCGCTGACCCCTGAAACCTTTTTACCCCGCATTCACGTCATCAAAGGCGTTAACGTCTCCACGGCAACGCTGTGTCGCCAGTGTGAAGACGCGCCGTGCGCTAACGTCTGTCCGAACGGAGCAATCAGCCGTGATAAAGGCTTTGTCCACGTGATGCAGGAACGCTGCATTGGCTGTAAAACCTGCGTGGTGGCGTGTCCTTATGGTGCAATGGAAGTTGTCGTGCGTCCGGTTGTGCGTAACAGCGGCGCGGGTCTGAACGTTCGTGCAGAAAAAGCCGAAGCCAACAAGTGCGACCTGTGCCACCACCGTGAAGCGGGTCCTGCCTGTATGGAAGTCTGCCCGACTCACGCGCTGATTTATGTGGATCGCAATAAGCTTGAGCAACTGAGCGCTGAAAAACGCCGTCGCGCGGCGCTGGACTCCACCGCATCTTTGCTGTTCTGATCGCTAAAAATCCGCGTAAAATACGTGCCTGATGGCGCGCAGCTTTAAGGCCTACACGGGAGTCATGTAGGCCGGATAAGGCGCAGCCGCCATCCGGCAAACCGGGATAGATGACTGCGGGAAGGACATAATGACAATCAACAACCATTCCGGCGTACAACTGCGTATTCGCGGCAAGGTACAGGGCGTCGGCTTTCGCCCCTTCGTCTGGCAACTGGCGCAGCGCCTGCAACTGCATGGCGACGTGTGCAACGACGGTGACGGTGTGGTGGTGCGCTTACAGGAAGATCCGGCGGAGTTTATTGCGCAATTGCATCAACATTGTCCGCCGCTGGCGCGCATTGATAGCATTGAGAGCGAATCATTCGCCTGGACGCAGCAGCCTGCCGATTTCTCGATTCGCCAAAGTGCAGGCGGTACGATGAATACGCAAATTGTCCCGGACGCCGCGACTTGTCCCGAATGCCTTGTTGAAATGAACACCCCCGGCGAACGTCGTTATCGCTACCCCTTCATCAACTGTACTCATTGTGGTCCACGTTTTACGATTATCCGCGCCATGCCGTACGACCGTCCGTTTACCGTGATGGCGTCCTTCCCTCTCTGTGCGCAATGCGATACAGAGTATCGCGATCCCTACGACCGTCGCTTTCACGCCCAACCTGTTGCCTGCCCGCAATGTGGCCCACATCTTGAGTGGTTAAGCGCGGGTGAGCGAGCGGAAAAAGAAGAGGCGCTGCAGGCGGCGGTGGCGTTGCTAAAAGCGGGCGGCATTGTCGCTGTGAAAGGCATTGGTGGATTTCATCTGGTCTGCGATGCGCGAAATGATAACGCCGTAGCGCTACTCAGGCTGCGCAAACACCGTCCGGCAAAACCTCTGGCAGTGATGCTGCCTGGCGATGACGGACTACCTGAAGCCGCACGTCGTCTGTTAACCACTCCTGCCGCGCCGATCGTGCTGGTGCAGAAACGCTGTGTAGCGGCACTGAGCGAGGGAATTGCGCCAGGGTTAACGGAAGTTGGCGTCATGTTGCCAGCGAATCCGTTGCAGCATCTCCTGTTACAAGAGATGAATTGCCCGCTGGTAATGACCTCCGGCAACCTCAGCGGCAGGCCGCCAGCCATTACCAACGCGCAGGCGCTGGCAGATTTACGCGAGATTGCCGACGGTTTCCTGCTGCATAACCGCGAAATTGTGCAGCGTATGGATGACTCCGTGGTGCGTGAAAGCGGGGAAATGCTGCGCCGTTCGCGGGGTTACGTGCCGGATGCGGTCGCACTGCCGCCGGGTTTTCGTGACGTGCCGCCGATGCTGTGTCTAGGCGCGGATCTAAAAAATACCTTCTGTCTGGTGCGTGGCGAACAGGCGGTTATCAGTCAGCATTTGGGCGATCTCAGTGATGACGGCATTCAGCAGCAGTGGCGTGATGCGCTGCGCCTGATCCAGAGTATTTATGACTTTACGCCGCAGCGTATCGTGCATGATGCTCACCCCGGCTATGTTTCCAGCCAGTGGGCCAGTGAGATGAATCTGCCGACCGAAACGGTGCTGCATCACCATGCGCATGCCGCTGCGTGTATGGCCGAGCACGGTTGGCCGCTGTACGGTGGCGACGTTATCGCTCTGACGTTAGACGGTATCGGCATGGGTGAAAACGGCGCGCTGTGGGGCGGAGAGTGTTTGCGGGTCAACTATCGTGAATGCGAACACCTGGGTGGCTTACCCGCGGTCGCGCTGGCGGGCGGCGATCTGGCGGCAAAGCAGCCGTGGCGTAACCTGCTCGCGCAGTGTCTGCGTTTTGTCCCTGACTGGCAGCGTTACCCGGAAACATCGGCGCTGCAACAGCAAAACTGGAACGTGCTGGCACGCGCCATTGAGCGGGGGATCAATGCGCCGCTGGCGTCATCGTGCGGACGGCTGTTTGATGCCGTTGCCGCCGCGCTCCAGTGCGCTCCGACTTCATTGAGTTATGAAGGCGAGGCCGCCTGCGCGCTGGAGGCGTTGGCCTCGCAATGTGATGGTGTTGAGCATCCGGTAACCATCCCGTTGCAAGGTAATGAACTTGACCTGGCTGTGTTTTGGCAGCAATGGCTGAACTGGCAAGGGGCGCCTGCAGCAAGGTCGTGGGCGTTTCATGATGCGCTGGCGTGTGGGTTTGCCACGCTGATGCGTGAGCAGGCCGAAGCGCGTGGCGTGAAGACGTTAGTATTCAGCGGTGGCGTGATGCATAACCGTTTGTTGTCATCGCGGCTGGCATTTTATCTGGCTGATTTCACCTTACTGTTTCCGCAGCGTTTACCGGCGGGGGATGGGGGATTATCGCTGGGGCAGGGCGTGATTACCGCGGCGCGCTGGTTGGCGCAAAAATAAAAAAAGCCCCGGGACTGGCGGGGCAAGAAAAACATGTCGGGGCATACCGACAAGTGGCAACGCACGTCCATGTGCGTGAGGTTAATAAATCAGTAGCGGCATTGCCGGATAAGGCGCGGCAGCCATCCGGCATCACAAACTTACACGGGCAACGTTTTCAGCAGCGTAAAGGCCTCTTTCATTCGGTCTTCACTGACCACAAACGCACATAGCTGGCCTTCTTCGTTCATTCCTCTGGCCACCATACCTTGCGCTTCAGCGGCAATATGCCAGTTCAGATCACGACGCTGGGTTTCCCCTGCCAGATGTAATGGCAGTTCCGGCGTTTTAACTTTTACCAGCATGGCAGGCAGCTTCAATGGCGCATTGCCGCCGAGCAGGTTTTTCGCCAGATACATGGCGCTCAGTTGAATCGGCTGCAGGAACGGCAGCACCTGACCGTTAATTTCCGCACAGTCGCCGAGCGCATAAATATCCGGGTGGCTGGTTTGCAGATAGCTGTCGACGCAGATGCCACGATTGATGTTCAATCCGGCGCGACGGGCCAGCGCCGTTTCCGGGCGCAGACCGGTGGCGGCGATCACTGCATCGACTTCTACGCTGCGGCTACGATCGAGCGTGGCGCGAATACCCGATTCATTTTTTTCCAGACCCTGAAGCTGTGATTTCAGCAGCAGATGCACACCCATATCGGTCAGACGATGCTGTAAGCGACTGCTGACTTCCGGTGGCATCAGCGAGGCCAGAATGCTGGCGGCGTTGTCGATAAGCGTTACCGCTTTACCGGCACGACAAAAATCCATTGCCAGTTCACTGCCAATCAAGCCACCGCCGACAATGAGTACCCGTTGGGCATCACGCAGTTGCGTTTCACAGGCGCGGTATTCTTGCTGGCTGTTCAGTGTGAGCATTAACTCACGTCCGGTAACTGGAGGCACAAAGGCTGAAGCCCCCGTAGCCAGAACCAGCTTGTCATACTGCCACTGTTGGTCCTGACTTTTCACTATGCGGGCATCGGCGTCGATGTCGGTCACCCAGGTGTATGGGAACAGGCGCAAGTTAAACTGTTCGGCAAACTCCCCCGCCGACTGGCGGGTGAGGTCGTCTGCACGCTGTGCCTGACTGATAACGTGGCTCAGATCGGGCTTGTTGTACTCATCCATGCTGTCAGCGGCAATCAGGGTCAACGGAACAGTTGCATCCTGTTTACGGATATTTTTGACTAACTGGCGGGCGGCGAAGCCCGAACCAATAATGACAATTTCGCGGCTCATTTTGCCTCCATTGCCAGTACGTCGAAGACGTCTTTACCTAATGAACACTCCGGGCACAGGAAGTTATCCGGCACGTCGCTCCATGGGGTACCTGGCGCGACATCCTGCAACGGTTCACCTTTTGCTGGATCGTAAATCCACTGACACACGCTGCACTGCATGCTTGGGCCAAGGTCAGCGGCAGCCGCAGCGGCACAGGCGCACTCTTCTTCTTTGGTTGCCGCTTTCACCGCCGTTTCCGGCAGCGGAGCAAGCGCCCACTGACGTGCAATTTCACGACCGTGCTGACGACACAGTTCCAGCGCATCCAGATCCGGACGCCATTTCGCCTTCAGGCTCAGCGACATCTCAAAACCTGCATCTTGTAAACGGGTGGACAGGCGGTCAACTGCGCCGCCGCTCCAGCCGTGAGAACCAAAGGCGCTGGCGCGTTTGTTACGAAAACGCAGGCCGGTCATCTCTTCCACCAGTCCGGCGATTTTCGGCATCATCACGTTGTTCATGGTGGAAGTACCGACCAGCACGCCTTTAGAGCGGAAGACGTTGGTCAGGACTTCGTTTTTGTCGCTACGGGCGACGTTAAAGATTTTCACCGCCACGTTCGGATCAACTTCGTTGATGCCCTGAGCAATGGCGTCCGCCATCATGCGGGTGTTGTTGGACATGGTGTCGTAGAAGATGGTGATGCGGTCTTCCTGATAATCCGCCGCCCATTTCAGGTACAGCTCAACGATCTGCGTTGGGTTTTCGCGCCATACCACACCGTGAGAAGTCGCAATCATATCCACCGGCAGGTTGAAGCCGAGGATTTCAGTGATTTTCGGTGTCACCAGACGGCTGAACGGGGTCAGGATGTTGGCGTAGTAGCGTTGGCATTGTTCGAACAGTTCGGTCTGGTCAACTTCATCATTGAACAGACGTTCGTCGCAGTAATGCTGGCCGAAGGCGTCGTTACTGAACAGTACCGCATCGCCGGTCATGTAGGTCATCATGCTGTCAGGCCAGTGCAGCATCGGCGTTTCAACAAAGATCAGTTGTTTGCCGTTGCCGATGTCCAGAGAATCACCGGTTTTCACCACGTTGAAGTTCCACTCCGGATGATGGTGGTGGCCGGTGATGGAATCAATCGCGTTAGCGGTGCAGTAAATTGGCGTGTCCGGGATGCAGGACATCAGTTCGGTCAGCGCACCGGCGTGATCTTCTTCCGCGTGGTTAATAATGATGTAGTCGATATCCGCGAGGTCAATTTCACTGCGCAGGTTCTGCACGAATTCACGGCTAAACTTGTGGTCTACTGTATCGATCAGCACGTTTTTTTCTTCACGGATGAGATAGCTGTTGTAGCTGCTACCGCGCAGCGTTTTGTATTCAGTGCCGTGGAAATCTCGCACTTCCCAGTCACGTTGGCCAACCCAATGAATGTTATTTTTAACCAGAATAGACATAGCAACCTCAATTAATTCAGCGTTTTTCTAAAAAGATATTTTGTTAATTGCAGGTTGCGTGCCAACTTTTTAATTGTTTGATTTTTAATGATTTATTATTTATTGTCTATAAAGTGATAGTCAAAATGACTGTTTATTTCATTGTCGATATGACAATATGAATTGTCAAAATGACAATGAGGTTGCCATGAGCTTTTCAGTAGATGTGCTGGCGGGTATCGCCATTGAATTACAAAGCGGTATCGGACATCAGGACCGTTTTCAGCGCCTGATCACGACCTTGCGCCAGGTGCTGGAGTGCGACGCATCGGCACTGCTGCGCTACGAGTCGCGACAGTTTATCCCGCTGGCTATCGATGGCCTGGCGCAGGATGTCCTCGGCCGCCGCTTCACGCTGGAAGGACATCCGCGGCTGGAGGCGATTGCCCGCGCCGGGGACGTGGTACGTTTTCCTGCCGACAGCGATCTGCCCGATCCTTATGACGGGTTAATCCCGGGTCAGGAGAGCCTGAAAGTCCATGCCTGCATTGGGTTGCCGCTGTTTGCCGGACAAAATCTGATTGGCGCGTTAACGCTGGATGGCATGGAGCCCGATCAGTTCGATGTCTTCAGCGATGAAGAGCTTAGGCTAATTGCCGCTCTGGCGGCGGGGGCGCTGAGTAATGCGTTGCTGATTGAACAACTGGAAAGCCAGAATATGCTGCCGGGTTCGTCGACGGCTTTCGAGCAGGTGACGGAAACCCAGATGATTGGCCTGTCGCCCAATATGATGCAGTTGAAAAAAGAGATTGAGATTGTGGCAGGGTCCGATCTCAACGTACTGATAAGCGGCGAAACCGGGACCGGGAAGGAGCTGGTAGCCAAAGCTATCCATGAAGGTTCGCCGCGTGCGGTGAATCCGCTGGTGTATCTCAACTGCGCGGCGTTGCCCGAAAGCGTGGCGGAAAGTGAACTTTTTGGTCACGTAAAAGGGGCTTTTACCGGGGCTATCAGTAATCGTAGCGGTAAGTTTGAAATGGCGGATAACGGCACGCTGTTTCTCGACGAGATTGGCGAACTCTCGCTGGCGTTGCAGGCCAAGCTGCTGCGCGTATTACAGTATGGCGATATTCAGCGTGTGGGGGACGATCGCAGCCTGCGCGTTGACGTGCGCGTACTGGCGGCGACCAATCGTGATTTACGCGAAGAGGTGCTGGCGGGGAATTTTCGCGCAGATCTGTTTCATCGCCTGAGCGTTTTTCCCCTTTCCGTGCCGCCACTGCGTGAGCGCGGCGAAGATGTAGTGCTGCTGGCGGGCTATTTTTGCGAGCAATGTCGGCTGCGGCTGGGACTTTCCCGCGTGGTGTTAAGCCTTGGCGCGCGTAATCATCTGCTGAGTTACGGCTGGCCCGGAAACGTGCGCGAGCTGGAACATGCCATTCATCGGGCGGTTGTGCTGGCAAGGGCTACCCGGGCAGGGGATGAGGTGGTGCTGGAGGCACAGCATTTTGCCTTGCAGGATGAAAGCCCTGTACCGCAGCCGGACGTCGTGGCAGAGATCCCGCAGCATCACAATTTGCGTGAGGCAACGGAGTCATTTCAGCGGGAGATGATCCGCCGGGCCTTGGCGCAAAATAATCACAATTGGGCGGCAAGCGCGCGGGCGCTGGAAACAGACGTCGCCAACCTGCACCGGCTGGCGAAACGCCTGGGGCTGAAGGATTAGATAATACCGGCCTGATAGAAATCCTGCAGGTTGATAGCACCGGTGAGTTTTCCGTTTTCATCTACCACCGGTGCGGCAGTGATTTTGCGTTTCATCAGGATCTCTTTGGCGTCAATCGCGCGGCTCTGCGCTTGCAGCGTAATGCCATTATGGGTCATTGCTTCGCTAACCTGCGTGGTGAGCGCGCCGCCGCCAACCAGCCAGCGGCGCAGGTCGCCGTCGGTAAAGACGCCTTTCACCAGCGACGCATCGTCACAAACAGCCACCAGACCAAGGCCTGTGCGGCTCAGCTCCAGCATCGCGTCCATGACGCTGGTAGTCAGAGTCACCTGCGGAATGGCATCGTCACGGCGCATCAGATGATGCACTTTATTTAACAGACGAGCGCCCAGCGCGCCAGCCGGATGCGAGCGGGCAAAATCTTCTTCGTTAAAGCCGCGCGCCTGCATCACGGCGATTGCGAGCGCGTCGCCCATCATCAGCGTGTTCACGGTGCTGGAGGTCGGCGCCAGGCGCATCGGGCAGGCTTCACGTTCAACAGAAATATCCAGCACGGCTTTGGCCGCCAGGCCCAGCGGCGAAGTTGGTTTTCCGGTCATTGCCAGCAGGGCGACGGATTTGTCTTCCAGGCGCGGAATGATGAGATCCAGCTCTTTTGCGCCGCCGGAGTAAGAGATAAACAGCATCACGTCGCGGCTTTCAATCATCCCTAAGTCGCCGTGCAGGGCTTCAGCGGGATGCACAAAAAAGGCTGGGGTGCCGGTACTGGCGAGGGTCGCAGCAATTTTTTTGCCAATATGGCCTGATTTGCCAATCCCGGAGACAATGACTTTGCCTTCACAGTGGATGATCGTATTGGCGGCGCGGACAAAATCATCGCCCAGTCGCTCTGGCAGTCGGCTGGCTTCCTGTAGTTCCAGCATTAACGTCTGACGGCCCGCGTTCAGTAGTGCATCACTCATTGGTTTCTCCGGTTATGATTACTTCAATCCCTTTTGCTTCCAGCGCCTGACGAAATGCAGGGTCGATACCCGCATCGGTAATCAGCTTGTCGACGCTTTCCAGACTGCACACAACATTAGGGCTTTTACGCCCAAATTTTGAGGAGTCGGCCATCAGAATCACTTCGCGAGCGGCATTGCACATCGCTTTACTGACGCTAAACACCTCATTAAAGGTGGTCACGCCGGCATTGAGATCAATGCCGTCGGTACCCATGAAGAGTTTATCAAAGCTGAATTGCTCAAAGGCGTTTTCTGCCAGCTGACCGTGAAATGACGCAGATTTTTTGCGAAAGGTCCCGCCGGGCATCAGGATGGTTTGCTCGTTGTCCAACTCCGAAAGGGCGTTAACAATGTGCAGACTGTTGGTCATGACGGTGATGTTGCTAAAGCGGGTAAGCATCGGCACCATCTGCAATACGGTGCTGCCCGCATCCAGAATGATGGAATCGCCATCATGGATATAACGGACGGCGGCTTCGGCAATCTGCTCTTTTTTATGCGTGTTGATTAGCGTTTTGTGATCGATAGGCGGATCGGATTCGTCTTTATTTAACACCACGCCGCCATAGGTACGAATGACGGTTCCGGCATTTTCCAGAATGACCAGGTCTTTGCGAATGGTTGTGCCGGTCGTGTCAAAGTAGTGGGCCAGTTCTTCAACCGAGCATTTTCCCTGCTTTTGCAGGTGCTCCAGTATGGCAGCCTGACGCTGACGAGGTTTCATAGGCGTGATTACCCTGACTTATATTTACCCGTCATACTTCAAGCTGCATGTGCGTTGGCTTTACTCGCTCACCCCAGTCACGTACTTATGTACGCTCCCGGGGATTCGCTGCGTCGCCGCCTTCCTGCAACTCGAATTATTTAGGGTATAGGTTGCAAAATGATAATTTCGCAAGCTATTAGCATTCACAACGAAATTACCCATGTTTCAGTTTAAGCGCCAATGATAGTGCATTCTGCGCTAACGGATCATGGGGAAAGATCACATCAGGCTGTAAATCATCAAGATGTTTGCCCATTATCGTGGCAATTTTTCCGGGTCTGGCGAATACCGTCAGACCTTTCATAAATAACGTATCGGTAACCCGCTGCTGCTCATCAAGCGCAATGGCGACGACCACGCGCGGTTTAAACCGTCCGCCGGAGCGACCCACGCCAACCCGACCCCGCTGACAAAGTTTATCGAACGCGCGATTAAAGCGGGATATTTGCCAGCCACCGAGCGCTAGTTGCAGGCACCAGGCGATGGCGGCGACGGTAATCAGTGCGGAAACCATAATGCGCTCCTTTGATTTTGCCGGATGACGGCTGCGCCTAATCCGGCTGCATAATATTCGTAGGCCCGGTAAGCACAGCTCCACCGGGCAATCATACCTCTTAGAACATCACCTGACCGCCGGTGACGTTAATCGATTGTCCGGTGCAGTAAGAGGCTTTCGAACTGGCATAAAACAGCAGCATGTTCAGCACGTCCTGATAATCGCAGCCGCGTTTGAGCGGAACCTTATCAATGTAATACTGCTCGACTTCATCCGGCTTAAGGCCCAATTTGGTTGCATATTGCGGCAATAATGACTGAAACATAGGTGATTTCAACAGGTTGCCGAGCATCAGCGAATGGACGGTAATACCGTATTCCGCCAGATCCAGCGCCAGCGATTGGGTTAAACCCACGCCGCCGAATTTTGCCGCGCTGTAGCCCGAATTGTGTTTACTGCCTACTTTCCCTGATTTGGAGTTGATCTGGATAATGCGTCCCTGAACGCCATCGCGGATCATCAGGCGTGAGAATTCACGGGCGCAGAGGAAGTAACCGACCAAATTCACCTGCAGCGAGCGGTCGAAATCCCCAAGCTGAAAATCGCTGATAAACGCGGCTTTAGCGATACCCGCGCTGTAAACCAGCAGGTCGACGCGACCGAATATTTCATCCACTCCGCGTGACAGTGCCAGCACGCTCTGTTCGCTGGTGGCATCAGCGCCAAAACCGTACGCTGTGCCTTCGCCAAACTCGGCGTTAATCTCCTGCGCGACGTTGGCGGCTTTATCACTTTGAATATCCACCACCGCGACGCGGTATCCTTCTGTCGCAAGCCCACGGCAAAGGAATGCCCCCAGGGTCTGGCCTCCACCAATGACAACGGCAACCTGATTCATCTTTTTCTCCTTCAATCTTAAGCAACAAACTTCAAAATACAGCCCGGCGCGATATCGTCCGGTACAGGGCCCGCCACATGTACGGTGCCTGGGAATTCCGCTTCGCTGAGTCCGTCAAAACGTAGAGTGATATGCCCCAGTTCACGTAAGTTCTGTTCCGCTACGCTGCCAACGGCGGTGACCGGGTAGTGATGCTGGCCTAGTTCAAACTGGAGTCCAGCTTGCAAAGCGCCATTCAGCTCCCCGTGGCAATGGATGAAGCAAAACTCTTCGATATCCGCTGGAGCACCTTCACGAAAGGTAATCAACATCTGGTCGCAAAGTGCGTCCGGGGCGCTCTGTCCGATACGGGTGATGGTGGTTTGATAAATCACGGTCATTTTTGAGTGCCTCTTATTGGTAAATAAAGCCGGATACAAACCAGGCGATGAGAACGGTAGGCGCGCCGGTCAGGAAGCGGCTTACCAGGACGGATGGCACACCGACGCGGACCGTGTCCTGACGCGCTTCGGCCAGCGATAACCCCACGGGAATAAAGTCGCATGCCGCTTGCGCATTAATGGCAAACAAGGCCGGTAGCGCCAGATGGGGAGGGATGTTCCCCAGGCCAATCTGTACGCCGATCAGCACCCCGATAACCTGGGCGATGACCGCACCAGGGCCGAGGAAAGGCGACAACAGCGGGAAAGAGCAAATCAGCGCCAGCGTCACCAGTCCCAGCGGGTGGCTGGCGAGCGGTGCGAGTCCATGGGCTATCCAGTCTCCCAGACCAGAAGCCATGATGATGCCGATCAGCGCTGAGACGAACGCCATAAACGGCAGAATGGTTTTCAGAACGGTATCAATAGTGTCGCGACCGGCCTGGAACAGGACAGCAACGGCCGATCCCATGCCCATCCCAACTTTTGCCAACAGACCATCGCTTTGTTCAGTAATCTTTTTACTGGTGTCGTAATCGCGACCGATAGTGCTGCTTGCAGGCTGCGGCGCAGCGGATGCTTCCCCGACAACGGTAATGTTTTCTTCTTTCACGCCAGAGACATAGATATCTTCAACAATGTACTGGGCCAGCGGACCGGATTTCCCCGTGGCGTGAATATTTATCGTGGGTATGCGACGTTTGGGATAGATCCCACAGCGTAGCGTGCCGCCGCAATCGATGATCGCCACAGCAATTTCATTCTCCGGCGGTTCGCCCTCTTTGAAACCATCAACGGCCTGCCAACCGGTCAGGTTCGCCAGCTTGTCGACAATCGCAGGGCGAGTCCCGGCAGTGATATAGACAATCTTTTTGCCTGGTACGGCATCCAGTTCAAGCGGGCCGCCCCAGCCGCCGGTGCCTTTTTCAATACGAATACGCGTCATGATGTTGCTCCCGCCAGATGAACTTTCTGCTCAAGTTGAATGCCCATTTTTTTCTCAAAAATGGCGGTGGTGAAATCGGTCACCCAGCCGCGGAAGAAGTTGGTCACCAGTCCGACCAGCAAATAGCTCACCGCCAGCGGGCCAAGCGGAAGGCCCAGCGTCGTCAGGCCGCTGGCGATACCCAGATAGACAAACAGCTCGCCGGGGTTGATGTGCGGGAATAAGCCATTCATGGAATGGCAGCTATAAGAGGCCGCTGCGTAATAGCTGGGCTTGTACTTTTCTGGCATAAAGCGGCCCAGGCTCAACGTCATCGGATTACAAAACACAAATGTGCCGATGCACGGCAGCAGCAGATAGCGGGACAGTGGATTTCCGGCGCAGCGCTGGGCAAAACGTTCAATACGCTGCTGGCCGATAAAGTTAATCAGCGCATTCATGATGACCAGCAGGCTAATCAGTAGGGGAAGAATACCGGTCACCATGCCGGTAAACACCTCTCCGCCTTTCTGGAACAGCCCGATAAACCACTCAGCACCGAGTGTGATGGTGTCGATCATTATTCTCTCCTGTAGGGGTTTTTAGTTATCTTGCCAAACGGAAATTAATTTTAATCAGATCGAAAGATTTAAAAGTGTTATTTTGATCTCAAAATGAAAGATAAATATTTTAATGTGAAAGTTATTGCGTAAGCGCTCGCAAATATGACGGTCGGAAGTGCAAGAGGGGGGAAATTCTGTGAAGCAGAGCGACTACTGCTTCCTTGTATGGCGGAGGATGCTTTACCATACTTCTCCCAGGCTGAATTTGTTTAATGGATGTCTCATGTTCAAGCGTCGTTATGTAGCGTTACTTCCCCTTTTCGTATTGCTTGCTGCCTGTAGCAGCAAACCTAAACCTTCAGAGACTCAAACGACTACGGGTACGCCATCCGGCGGTTTCCTGCTTGAGCCACAGCATAATGTCATGCTAACGGGCGGCGATTTTGCCAATAACCCGAACGCGCAACAGTTCATCGAGAAGATGGTGAACAAGCATGGCTTTGACCGTCAGCAGTTGCAGGAGATCCTGTCGCAGGCCAAGCGCCTGGATTCGGTATTACGTTTAATGGACCGTCAGGCGCCGACGACGCAACCGCCAGCCGGACCTAACGGCGCATGGTTGCGTTATCGCAAACAATTCATCACCCCGGACAACGTACAAAACGGCGTAGCCTTCTGGAATCAATATGAAGATGCCCTGAACCGCGCGTGGCAGGTCTACGGCGTTCCTCCGGAAATTATCGTCGGCATTATTGGCGTGGAGACGCGCTGGGGCCGCGTGATGGGCAAAACGCGAATTCTGGATGCGCTGGCGACGCTGTCCTTTAATTATCCTCGTCGTGCGGAATACTTCTCTGGCGAACTGGAAACTTTCCTGTTGATGGCGCGAGATGAAAGTGATGATCCGCTCGATTTGAAAGGTTCCTTCGCCGGTGCGATGGGCTACGGCCAGTTTATGCCGTCTTCCTATAAAGAATATGCGGTCGATTTCAATGGCGATGGACACATTAACTTGTGGGATCCGGTAGATGCCATCGGTAGCGTGGCGAACTATTTTAAAGGCCATGGCTGGGTAAAAGGCGATACGGTCGCGGTGCCGGCGAATGGTCAGGCGCCTGGGCTGGCGAACGGCTTTAAAACCCAGTACAGCATTTCACAGCTTGCCGCCGCGGGACTGACGCCGCAGCAGTCGTTGGGGAATCATCAGCAGGCCAGCCTGCTGCGCCTGGACATTGGCACCGGTTATCAGTACTGGTACGGACTGCCGAACTTCTACACTATCACCCGCTATAACCACAGTACCCACTACGCGATGGCCGTGTGGCAACTGGGTCAGGCGGTAGCGCTGGCGCGCGTACAGTAATCGCTCCCCGGCCTACAGTAAGATATTGCTTGTAGGCCGGATAAGATGCTCTGACATCGCCATCCGGCAGGTCTTATTTTGCAACGGATCAATTTTTGGAATCCCCCTCGTAAAACGTTCTCCTCATCCCCACATTGGTTGTGAAAGTGCTATCTTGTCCGGCATATTTTTTTAACTGACAGAGGCTGAAATGATCGACAGTGAACTGATGCAGTTAAGCGAGCAGGTTGGCCTGGCGCTGAAAGCGCGCGGGGCGACCGTTACGACGGCGGAATCCTGCACCGGCGGTTGGGTGGCCAAAGCCATTACGGATATTGCCGGCAGTTCCGCCTGGTTTGAACGCGGGTTCGTGACCTACAGCAACGAAGCCAAAGCGCAGATGATTGGCGTGCGCGAAGAGACGCTGGCCCAGCATGGCGCGGTGAGTGAGCCGGTGGTCGTGGAAATGGCGATTGGCGCGCTAAAGGCGGCACGCGCGGACTTTGCTGTATCGATCAGCGGTATTGCGGGGCCGGATGGCGGAAGTGAAGACAAGCCCGTGGGTACGGTGTGGTTTGCCTTCGCCAGCGCAAGCGGCGAGGGGATTACCCGTCGGGAATGCTTCAGCGGTGACCGCGACGCGGTGCGTCGGCAGGCAACTGCCTATGCGTTGCAAACCCTGTGGCAACAATTTCTACAAAATACTTGATACTGTATGAGCATACAGTATAATTGCCTCAACAGAACATTATCTTTCACGTTTTGCGGTTTAAACCGAAAGCGGCATGACAGGAGTAATTAATGGCTATCGACGAAAACAAACAGAAAGCGTTGGCGGCAGCGCTGGGTCAGATCGAAAAGCAATTCGGTAAAGGCTCCATCATGCGCCTGGGTGAAGACCGTTCCATGGATGTGGAAACTATCTCCACCGGTTCGCTTTCTCTGGATATCGCACTGGGCGCGGGCGGTTTGCCAATGGGCCGTATCGTCGAAATCTACGGGCCTGAATCCTCCGGTAAAACGACGCTGACTCTGCAGGTTATTGCCGCCGCACAGCGCGAAGGTAAAACCTGTGCGTTCATCGATGCGGAACACGCGTTGGATCCCGTCTATGCCCGTAAGCTTGGCGTTGATATCGACAACCTGCTGTGTTCCCAGCCGGATACCGGTGAACAAGCCCTGGAAATCTGTGATGCGCTGGCGCGTTCCGGCGCGGTTGACGTTATCGTTGTCGACTCCGTGGCGGCGCTGACGCCGAAAGCGGAAATCGAAGGCGAGATTGGCGACTCTCACATGGGTCTTGCGGCGCGTATGATGAGCCAGGCGATGCGTAAGCTGGCCGGTAACCTGAAGCAGTCCAACACGTTGCTGATTTTCATCAACCAGATCCGTATGAAAATTGGCGTGATGTTCGGTAACCCGGAAACCACTACCGGTGGTAACGCGCTGAAATTCTATGCCTCCGTTCGCCTGGACATTCGTCGTATCGGCGCAGTGAAAGAGGGCGACAACGTGGTCGGTAGCGAAACCCGCGTTAAGGTCGTGAAGAATAAAATCGCCGCGCCGTTTAAACAGGCTGAATTCCAGATTCTGTACGGTGAAGGTATCAACTTCTATGGCGAACTGGTTGACCTGGGCGTGAAAGAGAAGCTGATTGAAAAAGCCGGTGCATGGTACAGCTATAACGGTGAGAAAATCGGTCAGGGTAAAGCGAATGCGACCAACTGGCTGAAAGAAAACCCGGCAACCGCAAAAGAGATTGAGAAGAAATTGCGCGAGTTACTGCTCAATAACCAGGATTCAACGCCAGATTTCTCCGTTGATGACGGTGGTGCAGACGTAGCAGAAACGAACGAAGATTTCTGATAATCTGTTTTACATCGCATAATAGTAAAGGGCTGCATATCATGCAGCCCTTTTGCATTTCTGAAGGTTTACTATGACAGATGCAACTTCCCGCCGATCCGCTTATTCCCGACTGCTTGACCGCGCTGTGCGTATTCTGGCAATGCGCGATCACAGCGAGCAGGAACTGCGGCGTAAGCTGGCCGCGCCGGTGATGGGTAATCATGGACCGGAAGACATTGATGCTTCTGCGGAAGATTACGACAAGGTCATTGCCTGGTGCATTGAAAGTCGTTATCTGGATGATGACCGCTTCGTTCAGCAGTTTATCGCCAGCCGTAGCCGTAAAGGCTATGGGCCTGCGCGAGTGCGGCAGGAACTCAGTCAGAAAGGGATCTCGCGTGAGGCTATCGAGCGCGCCATGCGCGAGTGTGAAATTGACTGGGCAGTACTTGCGCGCGAGCAGGCAATCCGGAAATACGGTGAACCTTTACCAGTGGATTTTTCAGATAAGGTAAAGGTCCAGCGTTTTTTGCTCTATCGTGGCTATCTGATGGAAGATATTCAGGCAATATGGCGAAATTTTGACGATTGAACGCATACGGGATTTTACTTCCCAGTAAAGAAAACTTATCTTATTCCCACTTTTCGATTGCCAGAGGCGCAGTTTGCTGCCGATGCTGGTAATGACATTTCGTTAGCTTGATTTCTTCAGGATAATTATGAGCAAGAGCACCGCTGAGATCCGTCAGGCGTTTCTCGATTTTTTCCATAGTAAAGGACATCAGGTAGTTGCCAGCAGCTCCCTGGTACCGAACAATGACCCTACTTTGTTGTTTACCAACGCCGGGATGAACCAGTTCAAGGATGTTTTCCTTGGCCTCGACAAGCGTAATTATTCCCGCGCAACCACCTCGCAGCGTTGCGTGCGTGCGGGTGGTAAGCACAACGACCTGGAAAACGTCGGTTACACTGCACGTCACCACACCTTCTTCGAAATGCTGGGCAACTTCAGCTTCGGCGATTATTTCAAACACGACGCCATTCAATTCGCATGGGAACTGCTGACCGGTGAAAACTGGTTTGCCCTGCCAAAAGAGCGTCTGTGGGTCACCGTCTATGAAACTGACGATGAAGCCTATGAAATCTGGGAAAAAGAAGTTGGTATTCCGCGCGAGCGTATCATCCGCATTGGTGATAACAAAGGCGCGGCCTATGCATCCGATAACTTCTGGCAGATGGGGGACACCGGTCCTTGCGGTCCGTGTACCGAAATTTTCTACGATCACGGCGACCACATTTGGGGCGGCCCTCCGGGAAGCGCAGAAGAAGATGGCGATCGCTACATTGAGATCTGGAACATCGTCTTCATGCAGTTCAACCGTCAGGCTGACGGCACCATGGAACCGCTGCCGAAACCGTCCGTGGATACCGGTATGGGTCTGGAGCGTATTGCGGCCGTGCTGCAACACGTTAACTCCAACTATGAAATTGACCTGTTCCGCTCACTGATTGAATCCGTCGCGAAAGTTACTGGTGCGACCGATCTGAGCAACAAGTCGCTGCGCGTTATCGCCGACCATATCCGTTCCTGTGCATTCCTGATTGCCGATGGCGTTGTCCCATCGAATGAAAACCGTGGCTATGTGCTGCGCCGTATCATTCGCCGCGCGGTACGTCATGGCAACATGCTGGGCGCGAAGGATACCTTCTTCTACAAGCTGGTTGGTCCGCTGGTGGAAGTCATGGGGTCAGCAGGTGAAGAACTGCAGCGTCAACAGGCTATGGTTGAGCAGGTTCTGAAAACCGAAGAAGAACAGTTCGCGCGTACGCTGGAGCGTGGTCTGGCACTGTTGGACGAAGAACTGGCAAAACTGACCGGTGATACGCTGGATGGCGAAACCGCCTTCCGTCTGTATGACACCTACGGCTTCCCGGTTGACCTGACGGCAGACGTTTGCCGCGAGCGCAACATCAAGGTTGACGAAGCGGGCTTTGAAGCCGCAATGGAAGAACAGCGCCGTCGTGCGCGTGAAGCCAGCGGCTTTGGCGCAGACTACAATGCGATGATTCGTGTTGATGGCGCTTCAGAATTTAAAGGGTATGAGCATCTTGAGCTGAACGGCAAAGTGACTGCGCTGTTTGTCGATGGTAAAGCGGTAGACGCCATTAACGCCGGTCAGGACGCTGTTGTTGTACTGGATCAGACGCCGTTCTATGCGGAATCTGGTGGTCAGGTTGGCGACAAGGGCGAACTGAAAGGTGCGGGCTTTGCGTTTGCCGTGAGCGACACGCAAAAATATGGCCAGGCGATTGGTCATATCGGCAAACTGTCTGCGGGTTCTCTGAAAATTGGCGATGCAGTGCAGGCTGATGTGGATGAAGCTCGTCGTGCGCGTATCCGTTTGAATCACTCCGCAACGCACCTGATGCACGCGGCGCTGCGCCAGGTATTGGGCACCCATGTGGCACAGAAAGGCTCGCTGGTTAACGATAAAGTGCTGCGTTTCGACTTCTCTCATACCGAAGCCATGAAGCCTGCGGAAATCCGTGCCGTTGAAGATCTGGTGAATGCGCAAATTCGTCGCAACCTGCCGATTGAAACGAACATCATGGATCTGGAAGCGGCGAAAGCCAAAGGCGCAATGGCGCTGTTTGGCGAGAAATATGATGACCACGTGCGCGTTCTGAGTATGGGCGATTTCTCCACCGAACTGTGTGGCGGTACTCACGCCAGCCGTACGGGGGATATCGGTCTGTTCCGCATTGTGTCTGAGTCAGGCACGGCGGCGGGCGTTCGTCGTATCGAAGCCGTAACCGGTGAAGGCGCTATCCAAACCGTGCATGCTGAGAGCGACCGCTTAAGCGATATTGCGCAGCTGCTGAAAGGCGATAGCCAGAATATCGGTGATAAAGTGCGTTCTGTACTGGAACGTACGCGTCAACTCGAAAAAGAATTGCAGCAATTGAAGGAACAGGCTGCGGCGCAGGAGAGTGCAAATCTTTCCAGCAAAGCGGTTGATATCAACGGCGTGAAGCTGCTGGTCAGTGAACTCGCGGACGTTGAGCCGAAAATGTTGCGTACCATGGTTGATGATCTGAAAAATCAACTGGGGTCTACCGTTATCGTTCTGGCAACGGTAGTTGAAGGTAAGGTTTCTCTGATTGCTGGTGTGTCTAAGGATGTGACAGACCGTGTGAAAGCAGGGGAGCTGGTTGGTATGGTCGCTCAGCAGGTAGGCGGTAAGGGTGGCGGTCGTCCGGACATGGCGCAAGCCGGTGGTACGGATGCAGCGGCTCTGCCTGCAGCGTTAGCCAGTGTGAAAGGCTGGGTCAGCGCAAAACTGTAATAACTATAAGCGTAAGTCGACGCTGCGGGCTTCAATCCGCAGCGTTTGCATCAACGCTATCGACAACGATAAAGTCAGGTTGAAGTTGTGTATATCGGCTAAACTTAGGTTTAACAGAATGTGATGCCGTGACTGCTTACACTTAGGTGTTTGTCATCGCTTACTTTTTGGCGTTATATGATGGATAATGCCGGGATACAGAGAGACCCGACTCTTTTAATCTTTCAAGGAGCAAAGAATGCTGATTCTGACTCGTCGAGTTGGTGAGACCCTCATGATAGGCGATGAGGTCACCGTGACAGTTTTAGGGGTGAAGGGCAACCAGGTACGCATTGGCGTAAACGCCCCGAAAGAAGTTTCTGTCCATCGTGAAGAGATCTACCAGCGTATCCAGGCTGAAAAATCCCAGCAGTCCAGTTACTAAGGTTTTCGCGTCTCACCTTTCTGGTGAGGCGCAACCTGATTGAGTTGTCTTCTTTCTTCGCTTTTCTGCTTCATTCCCTCGTTTTCTCGTTTCCCATACGCATATTGTCATTCCCGGCGATTTTTCTGTTTCTTCATTGCCGGCAGGAAACTGCCAATTTATCTGTTGATAAAACACTCTTTTTGCCGTTTTTGCAGACTAATTGCGCGTGAAATGTGCAAACGATAAAAGCTCTGGAAAAATTGTTTGACTTATAAGTCCCAGAAAGTAATATGTGCGCCACGCAGCGACGATGAGCAGAAACAAGTTCTTCGAAGCACTCGCAAGAGGCGTGTTGGTGAGGTGGCCGAGAGGCTGAAGGCGCTCCCCTGCTAAGGGAGTATGCGGTCAAAAGCTGCATCCGGGGTTCGAATCCCCGCCTCACCGCCATTTGCATCCGTAGCTCAGCTGGATAGAGTACTCGGCTACGAACCGAGCGGTCGGAGGTTCGAATCCTCCCGGATGCACCATCTTCTCTGCAATAGTGCATTAGCGTTGTTACAGAAAATCGATATCGCTTTAGCAGTGGTATCAAATCTGCAGTAAAGT
>BBMW01000012.1 GCA_000759755.1 Citrobacter werkmanii NBRC 105721 | reverse complement strand
AAAATTTAGTGTGCTGATATGGCTCAGTTGGTAGAGCGCACCCTTGGTAAGGGTGAGGTCCCCAGTTCGACTCTGGGTATCAGCACCAGTTTTTCGGTTAAAGTTCGGCGCTTAGAAAAGAATTTGTCTGGCGGCTGTAGCGCGGTGGTCCCACCTGACCCCATGCCGAACTCAGAAGTGAAACGCCGTAGCGCCGATGGTAGTGTGGGGTCTCCCCATGCGAGAGTAGGGAACTGCCAGACATCAAACAAGTGAAAAGGCCATCCGAAAGGATGGCCTTTTTGCGTTATGCTTCTTGCTAACCTGTAAGCCCGGTATGCGCAACGCCATCGGGCAAAACAGAAGATTAATGAATCACCTGCGACAGGAATGCCCGGGTACGTTCTGATCTGGGATTGGCAAAAAACTCATCTGGCGGCGCCTGCTCCACAATCTCGCCAAGATCCATGAAGATCACGCGGTCGGCCACCGTGCGGGCAAATCCCATTTCATGGGTAACGCACAGCATAGTCATACCCGATTGCGCCAGACCGATCATGGTATCAAGCACCTCTTTCACCATTTCTGGATCCAGCGCTGATGTGGGTTCATCAAACAACATAATTTTAGGTTTCATACATAACGAACGTGCAATGGCCACACGCTGCTGTTGCCCGCCAGAGATTTGCCCTGGATATTTATGCGCATGTTCGGCAATGCGAACCCGTTCAAGGTAGTGCATTGCCAACACTTCAGCCTCTTTTTTCGGCATTTTTTGCACCCAGACTGGTGCCAGCGTACAGTTTTGCAGGACCGTCAAATGAGGAAAGAGGTTGAAGTGTTGAAAGACCATGCCAACTTCCTGCCTGACGCGCTCAATATTGCGAATGTCTTCATTGAGTTCAATCCCATCTACCACAATACGTCCTTGCTGATGTTCTTCCAGATGGTTAATACAACGGATAGTTGTCGATTTACCCGAGCCAGAAGGACCGCATAAGACGATACGCTCTCCTTGTTTTACCTGCAGATTGATGTTTTTCAAAACGTGGAACTGTCCGTACCATTTATTGACGTTTTCCAGCGTAATCATCGCGTCGGTAGACTGCATTAATAATTGGTTCATAAATTCCTCAGTGCGGTGTACGCCCGGTATTAAAACGTTTTTCCAGATGTTGGCTGTAACGCGACATACTGAAACAAAAGATCCAGTAAATCAGTGCGGCAAAAACATATCCTTCAGTCGACATACCCAGCCATGCAGGATCCACGGTTGCTTGCTGCACGCTGCTGAAGAGATCAAACAGGCCGATGATGATGACCAAACTGGTATCCTTGAACAGGGCAATAATCGTATTAACCAAACCAGGAATAACCAGCTTGAGAGCTTGTGGAAGAATGACCAACCCTTGGGTTTTCCAGTACCCCAGGGCCAGTGATTCAGCCGCTTCATACTGACCTTTTGGCAAGGCCTGTAATCCCCCACGAACTACCTCTGCAACATAGGCTGACTGGAAAAGAATGACACCGACCAGGGCCCGGATAAGCTTGTCGATACTGGTCCCCTCCGACATAAACAGAGGGAGCATGACAGAGGACATAAACAGGACGGTGATCAACGGTACGCCGCGCCAGAACTCAATAAAAATGACGGATAAAATCCGAACGATTGGCATATGAGAACGACGTCCCAATGCCAGTAGAATCCCCCACGGGAGCGCACCCGCAATACCGACGGATGCGATGATAAGCGTCAGCGTTAACCCGCCCCACTGCCGGGTTTCTACCCGCTCAAGTTCGAGAAAACCACCGTACATCAACCACCAGACCACCAAAGGATAAACAACTGCCCAAACGGCGATATAACGACCACGGTGGGGAATGATTTTCCAGAACATGGGAACGATTGAAACAAGGCCAATCAGCAGGGCCAGATTTATGCGCCAGCGCTGATCGTGTGGGTAAAGTCCATACATGAATTGTCCGAAGCGTTCATGAATGAACACCCAGCAGGCCCCCGCTTTGGTACAGTCAGCTCTGGTAGAGCCTATCCAGTTGGCCTGAAAAAATACCCAGTTCAACAGCGGTGGAAGGAAGGACCAAATTAGCCACACGCATAGCAGCGTGAGCAGGCTATTTGACCAAGTGGAGAACAGGTTTTTGCGAACCCAGAACAGACAGCTGCTTGCCGGGTTACTGCTCTGGCGCGAGGGGTGAGACAGTAGTGCTTTTGTCATCATGGCTCCTTAGCGCTCGATCAGTGCGATACGACGGTTATAAATATTCATCAGTAGAGAAATGCTCAGGCTGATGATCAGGTATACCGACATCGTGATGGCAATAGTTTCAATGGCTTGTCCCGTTTGATTGAGTACCGTGCCAGCAAACAGGGAAACCATATCCGGGTAGCCAATGGCGGCAGCGAGCGATGAATTTTTAACGATATTCAGGTACTGACTGGTTAGTGGAGGAATGATGACGCGCAGCGCCTGCGGGATGATGACCTGGCGGAGCGTCACCGGATTTGGCAAACCCAGAGAGCGTGCTGCCTCATGTTGGCCATAAGGAACAGCCTGAATTCCTGCCCGAATAATTTCTGCAATAAACGCTGAGGTATACACTGAAAGCGCCAGCGTCAGAGCCGCTAGTTCAGGTATAAGCACCATCCCGCCACGGAAGTTAAAACCACGTAGCTCGGGGATATCCCAGTGAAGGGCCGCGCCAAAAAACCATTGTGAAATCATCGGTAAAAACACGAATAATGCCAGAGCTGTGGGCCAGGTACGGCGTAACTGACCGGTTTTGATCTGGTGCATTCTGTTGAAGCGAAGTAGCCCGAAGGTGACAGCGATGGCAATAAGGACCGCAGTACAAAAGGCAAAAAGACCTTCTCCCATTTGCGGTGCCGGAATATACAGCCCCCGGTTGCTCAGAAACATCAAATCCAGCGCGTTTACGGCCTGACGTGGGCCGGGTAGGTTACGTAATACGGCAAAATACCAAAAGAAGATCTGCAATAGCGGCGGGATATTGCGGAACGTTTCGATATAGACCGTGGAGAGCTTTCGCAATAACCAGTTATCTGACAGGCGTGCCAGTCCGAGAAAGAAACCGAGAAATGAAGCGAAGACGATACATAGTGCGGAAACTAACAGCGTATTAAGCAGGCCGACCAGGAACACGCGGCCATAGGTATCGCCTTGCTCGTAATCAATCAGATGCTGGACGATACCAAATCCGGCGCTGCGGTCGAGAAAAGAAAATCCCGAGGTAATACCGCGACTGCTCAGGTTATTAATCGTGTTATGAATGAGATAGACCGCAATGCTAATGACCGCAATGACGGCGAGTATTTGGAATAACCAGGCGCGGACCGCAGGGTTAGAAAAGGATAGCGATCCTTTTACGGTTGAGCGGCGATGAAGCATAAGAAAACCTCGGTAACAATGGCTCTGGGCTGAGCGCCGCAGCTGCGGCGCCCGTTACATCACTTTGCATTAGCGCACCGGTGGCGCATATTGAATGCCACCGTTGTTCCAGAGGTTGTTCTGTCCACGTTTGATCTTCAACGGACTTTCCGATCCAACGTTACGTTCAAAGATCTCCGAGTAGTTACCTACCTGCTTAATAATGTTATAAGCCCATTTGTTATCAAGCTTCAGATCCTTGCCATAATCCCCTTCTTTACCTAGCAGATGCGCCATATCCGGCGTTGCAGGATTAGCTGCTTTTTCATCAACGTTTTTCGAGTTAACCCCCATCTCTTCCGCGTTCAGCATGGCGAACAGCGTCCAGCGAACAATGGAGAACCATTCATCGTCGCCACGACGTACAACCGGACCTAACGGTTCTTTAGAAATAACTTCTGGCAGGACAATCCATTCTGCAGGATTGCTCAGCTTGATGCGCAGGGCATACAGCTGAGACTGGTCGGAGGCCAGCGTATCACAACGTCCTGATTCCAGAGCCTTGGCTGATTCATCCGAGCGGTCAAACGTGACAGGGGTGTACTTCATATTATTGGCTTTAAAGTAGTCAGCCACGTTCAGTTCGGTATCGGTTCCTGCCTGAATACACACCGTTGCGCCATCCAGTTCTTTCGCGCTCTTCAGGCCGGCTTTATTGTGGGTAAGAAAACCAATGCCATCGTAATAGGTTACGCCAGTGAAAGACATGCCCATACCTGCATCACGAGAGGAGGTCCATGTGGTATTACGCGAGAGCATGTCGACTTCGCCAGACTGTAACGCGGTGAAACGTTCCTTGGCGGTGAGCGGGGTATATTTTACTTTGGTATCATCGCCAAATACGGCGGAGGCAACGCCTCGGCATACGTCGACATCAATACCTGAAAACTTACCGCTCGCATCGGCGTAAGAGAAGCCAGGCAACCCGTCACTGATCCCGCATTGCACAAACCCTTTTTTCTTTACGGCATCAAGTGTTGCGCCGGCATGCGCCTGATTTGCTATCGCAAGGAGCACGCCGGCCGCAGCCAGGCTGGCTATTATCATCTTTTTCATAGAGCATCCTGTGTGGAGGAATTATTGTTATGAAAACGTTCTGAAAACGTCTTTTACCGGTCTGTGGCTTTGGCCATACTCTTTTAAGCAAAGGTAGTGCCAGGTTTTTGCGCACGATTATTCGACGCAATATGCAGAGTGTAGACAGGAAAAAATAAATGCAGCGCCCTGAAGTGGTGCAAAATTGAAACGTAAGCCACATTTCAGCGCAAAATTTTAAAATTAGACAGGACGCGTGATAACGATTTCGGACGTTAATATTGATCGCGTGAGAATAATGAAAAGAAAACGTGGTGTAACCAAGAACAGGAAAAATGCTAATTTCAAATCGTGGATATGTGAGGGATATCTATAACAATTTTATTATTTAGAAAGGGCGATAAACCAACGTTTTGTCTTATATGTGAATTTCATTTTTATTGCTAAAAGCGCGGTAGCTACCGCGCTTTTAAGAAGAGTTATTTGGTCAGGGCAACTATCCCAAGCGTCAATCCGGCAACGGCGGCTGCGCCACCGGCGATGGCACCGGCTGTTTCCCAGTTATCCTGCGTGGTGCCTTTCATACAGGTATTGGTATGGACCAGGCGTCCCTGATCGTCGTATACAGGTACGCAAGGAGAATCGTGTGCACAACCGGCAAGAAACGCGGTAAGCAATGCAACGGATATTAATCTTTTCATGGTGTTACCTCAAAAATAAGCGTTTCGCTAATTGAGCAAAGACAAGCGCTAAGCCATCTGCGAACTCGGTCATTATTTTACCACCTCTTAAAAAAAGACTGACAGAAGGAATAATCTCAATTCATGTGGATTGTAAAAATAATGGATAAAAAGAAAGGTTGCGGGCGGGTTTTAATGACCGACTTAAATGAAATAAATGGCTATCTTATTAATAAACAAAGAGAGAGTGTACCGATGAAAAAGGCGTCCGTAGACGCCTTTATTTTACAAATTAATCAGTGTGCCGACTAAAACGCCGTCTGACGACAACGAAGAAGACGGGAACGAAGAAGATCGCCAACAATGTTGCGGTTAGCATTCCCCCCATTACACCTGTGCCGACCGCATTCTGTGCACCGCTACCCGCTCCGTGGCTGATAACCAGAGGCATAACCCCCAGAATAAATGCCAGGGATGTCATCAGGATAGGGCGAAGACGCATGCGGGATGCCTCCAACGTCGCTTCGATCAGCCCTTTACCCTCTTTATCCATCAGGTCTTTGGCAAACTCGACGATCAGAATGGCGTTTTTAGCCGAGAGGCCGATAGTGGTTAGCAACCCAACCTGGAAGTACACGTCGTTATTCATCCCACGTAGCGATGCTGCTAGCAGTGCGCCAACCACGCCAAGCGGTACAACCAGCATCACCGAGAACGGGATCGACCAGCTCTCATACAATGCGGCAAGGCAAAGGAAGACAACGATGAGCGAGATGGCATACAGCGCAGGCGCTTGGTTCCCTGAGAGTCGTTCCTGATAGGACATACCAGTCCAGTCATGACCGATACCGTTAGGCAGTTTCTCTGCCAGGCTTTCCATCAGCGCCATCGCTTCACCGGTGCTTCGGCCTGGCGCCGCTTCTCCTAACAGTTCCATAGAAGGCATACCGTTGTAACGTTCCAGACGTGGTGAACCGTAGATCCAATGTGCGGAACTGAACGTGGAGAACGGTACCATTTCGCCATTGGCGCTACGAACATACAGATTATTGATGTCTTCCGGCAACATACGGAATTTGGCATCGGCCTGTACGTACACTTTTTTCACGCGGCCACGGTCAATGAAGTCATTGACGTAATAGCCACCCAGCGCAGCGGAGATGGTTTCATTAATATCGGACAGCGAGACACCAAGGGCCTGAGCTTTTTCCTGGTCGACATCCAGCTTGAACTGGGCGGTATCCTCGAGACCGTTTGGACGCACGCGAACCAGCAGGTCAGGGTGTTTAGCAACCATACCCAGCAGTTGGTTACGCGCTTGTGTTAACGCAGTATGCCCCAGCCCGCCCTGGTCAATCAGCTCGAAGTCGAAGCCGGTTGCGGTACCCAGTTCAACAATGGCTGGCATGTTGAAAGGGAACACTAAGCCGTCACGAATCTGGCTAAACGCACGGGTTGCTCTGGCGATAATCGATTCAACGTTATTCTCGTCGCCACTGCGTTCTTCCCAGGGCTTGAGGCTGACAAACGCCATCCCTGAGTTTTGCCCTTGCCCGCTGAAGCTAAAGCCGTTAACCGTAAAGACGCTTTCGACGTTGGCTTTCTCGTTGTTCAGGTAGTAATGCGTAACCTGATCCAGCACTTTCTGGGTTCGCTCTTGCGTTGCACCGGCCGGAAGCTGAATCATTGTCAGGAATACGCCCTGATCTTCTTCTGGCAAGAAGGAGGTTGGAAGGCGCATAAACAACACCGCCATCCCAATCACGATAATCAGGTAGACGACCAGGTAACGCCCGGTTTTACGCACAATACCGCTGACGCTATTGGTGTAATGATTGACGCTGTGATCGAATTTGGCATTAAACCAGCCAAAGAAACCGCTTTTATTCTCGTGATGTTCAGCCGATACCGGCTTCAACAGCGTTGCACAAAGCGCGGGAGTCAGGATCAGCGCTACCAGCACTGAAAGCGCCATTGCAGAAACGATGGTGATAGAGAACTGCCGATAGATAGCCCCGGTTGAGCCGCCGAAGAAGGCCATCGGGATAAATACCGCAGACAGCACCATGGCGATACCGACCAGCGCGCCCTGAATTTGTGACATGGATTTTTCTGTCGCCTCTTTGGGCGGCAGATTATCTTCCATCATCACACGTTCCACGTTTTCCACCACCACTATCGCATCATCAACCAATAGGCCGATGGCGAGTACCATGCCGAACATCGTCAGGGTGTTTATTGAGTAGCCAAACGCGGCAAGTACGGCAAATGTGCCCAACAATACAACAGGTACGGCAATGGTTGGAATGAGCGTAGCCCGGATGTTTTGCAGGAACAAATACATGACCAGGAACACCAGCACGATCGCTTCAAACAGCGTTTTTACCACTTCATGAATGGAGATGGTTACAAACGGGGTGGTGTCGTACGGATAGACCACCTTCATTCCCTGCGGGAAGAACGGTTGCAGTTCAACCAGCTTGGCTTTGATAGCGTTTGCGGTATCCAGCGCGTTTGCCCCGGTTGCCAGTTTGATCCCGAGACCGGATGCTGGTTTCCCGTTAATACGCGCGACTACGTTGTAGTTCTCACCACCCAACTCGATGCGTGCAACGTCTTTCAGGTGAACGACCGAACCATCGCTATTCACGCGTAAAGTTACTTTGCCGAACTCTTCAGGGTCTTTCAGTCGCGTTTGCGCAATGATAGAGGCATTAAGCTGCTGATTAGGCAACGCAGGCGTACCGCCTAACTGACCGGCAGCAATCTGATCGTTCTGCACCTTCAACTGATTGATCACATCAACCGGCGTGAGCTGGTACTTATTCAACAAGTTTGCATCCAGCCAGATACGCATAGCGTACTGCGCACCAAACAGCTGCACGTCACCCACGCCATTCAGACGGCTGATTGAGTCTTTAACGTTCGAGGCGACGTAGTCGGAAATGTCATCCTGAGTGGTTTGTGGGTTGTCAGAAACAAAACCCGCGACCATCAAAAAGCTGCTACTGGATTTCTCGACGCTGATCCCCTGCTGCTGAACTTCTTGCGGCAGTAAGGGAGTGGCGAGCTGCAGCTTGTTTTGTACCTGAACCTGCGCGATATCGGGGTCGGTACCGGACTGGAAGGTCAGCGTGATGGTCACACTCCCGGCTGAATCGCTGGTGGAGGACATATACATCAGGTTATCGATACCGTTCATATTCTGTTCGATAACCTGCGTGACGGTATCCTGTACCGTTTGCGCATCCGCACCTGGGTAGGTGGCGGAAACCGATACGGCAGGAGGCGCGATGGTCGGGTACTGCGCCACGGGCAGTTGCATAATTGCCAGAGCACCCGCCATCATCAGAATGATGGCCAGTACCCAGGCAAAGATAGGACGCCTGATAAAAAAGTTAGCCATGTCCGGTTACCTTATTGGGCTTTCGTCGCAGGGGGTTCGTTATCGGCGGTTGCTTTAACCTGAACGCCAGGGCGTGCTTTTTGTAAGCCGCTCACGATAACTTTGTCACCGGGTTGCAGACCTTCGCTGATGAGCCATTTGTCGCCAATCGCTTGAGCGGCGACAACTGCCCGCGCTTCAACCTGGCTCTTGTCGTTAACGACCATCACGGTGGCATCGCCACGAGGTGTACGTGTCACCCCCTGCTGCGGAACGAGAATGGCATTCGGCTGGACGCCTTCATCAATGCGAGCACGCACAAACATGCCTGGCAGCAGCGTGTGCTGTGGGTTAGGGAATACGGCTCTGAGAGTGATTGATCCGGTGCTTTCATCAACCGTCACATCAGAAAATTGCAATGAACCCTTGAGTGGGTATGCCTGACCATTTTCCATCACCAGCTCGACGGTACTGCTGGCGCTGTCTTTATGCAGACTGCCTTGTTCAATAGACTGCTTGAGGCGCATAAAGTCGTTACTGGACTGCGTCACGTCAACATAGATGGGATCGAGCTGTTGCACAGTAGCAAGCTCAGTTGCCTGACCATTCGTGACTAATGCGCCTTCGGTGACGTTAGATTTACCGATACGTCCGCTAATGGGCGATGTCACTTTGGTGTAGGCCAGGTTGATACGTGCGCTTTCGACCGCCGCTTTGGCCGCAATTACGGAGGCATCGGCCTGGCGGGCATCAGCAATTGCCTGATCGTACTCTTGCTGGCTGATGTACTTGGTGCCAACCAGCGGCACATAACGTTTTACCGTTAAATGCGCGATAGCGGCCGCCGCTTCACTCTTTGCCAGTTCGCCTTTGGCGCTGTCATAGTCAGCCTGGTAAGTCGCTGGATCGATCTGATAAAGCGATTGACCGGCTTCAACATCGCTCCCCTCGGTGAAATTCCGTTTAAGTACAATTCCGCTCACCTGAGGACGGACTTCTGCAATACGAAACGCTGTGGTGCGTCCGGGTAATTCGGTCGTCACGGCTAAAGGGGCCTTTTCGACGACATGGACAGTCACCTGCGGCTCTGCGGGATGTGCTTGTGTTTCTCCCTGATCGTTACAACCGGCGAGTAATGCAGCGGAGATGATGATGAATGAGGGCAGGAGTGATAACCTGGCATTTTTCGTCATTTCTATTCCTTAAAAAACCGAACGCTCGTTATTAACCGGGTAACAGCAGAGGTGATAACGCGCACAAGAAAAATAATAGTTGGCTATCCTACAAATTATTAGCTTGCGATGTAAGCAATACTTATTTATGGGCGGGGTTCACGGCACATAAAAGCAAAAAAAGATTAATCAGCTACCGTTTCATTGTGATATTTATAGCAACACTATGATGCTGATAAATACATTTCGAAATGATCATCTGAATGGTGAATATATTGGTTTTTGTTATTTGTTTTATCTATTCGTGTGTAATGTCCGCAATTAAATACTTTAGCCCTCGTCTAAATAAACACTAAGTGATACATTTGTTCCGGATAGCAAATATTAGATAAGAAAGTTAATCATTCTCTACTCCAATCCAGATAGTCGGAATCATGGCCAGAAAAACAAAAGCGGATGCCCTCAAAACGCGACAGCACCTGATGGAAACGGCGATTGTACAGTTTGCCGCACGTGGCGTAGGTAATACGACGCTAAACGACATAGCGGATGCCGCCAATGTGACGCGGGGTGCACTTTATTGGCATTTCGAAAATAAAACTCAATTGTTTAATGAGATATGGTTACAACAACCACCCTTACGCGATCTTATTCAGGACAAGCTTATTGGTCGTTGGGGGGATAACCCTTTACAGCGGTTGCGTGAAAAATTTGTGGTGGGATTACAATATATTGCGGAGAACCCTCGCCAGCAGGCATTAATGCAGATTTTATATCATAAATGCGAATTCCATAAAGATATGATATCAGAGCAGGCAATTCGCGATAAAATAGGTCTCAGCCACCAAAGTATTCGCGATTCTCTCCAACGGTGCGTAGATGAAAATTTGATTGCCACCAGTCTGGATTTAGACGTCATCATCATTATTTTGCATGGTAGCTTTAGCGGAATAATAAAAAACTGGCTAATGAATCCAGAGAGTTATGATCTTTATGGGCAAGCGCCAGCATTAGTTGACAATGTATTAAAAATGCTAAGCCCGGACGGCTGTGTAATGCAATTAATACAGAGTGAAAACCAGGTTGGGTAGTGTAGCCGCCAGGGCCTGACGGCTGTCGACGGTGCTAGTCGAGATCGGCGCAGTTGACCAGCTTTAGGGGATTCACTGAGTTCATATTCCGACACTTGTCGTGCTCTGTTGTCATCAGTTCTATCCACTGGATGAGCAGCGCATCAAAAAGAAAAACGAAGACCGCAAAAACAACCAGCCACCAATACTTGCGAATCATTGCTAAATCCTGTGTATTCATGCCCAAGCTTGCAGGGAATATACACGAAATCAGTAAGCTGAAAAGCAGACTTACAATGCCTTTACTTTGCCGAAAGAGCGCCACTGTTTGCCGTTAATCGGCTCTTTTTGGACAGGTTTTTTGTCTTACGTTTTTTCACTTTTGCAAGTTCAGTCTCTGAAAAATGAGAACCGATACTCAGTCTTCTGAGCCCCATTTTTACGTACTCAGCATTGATTTCAATACCGACAAATTTACGACCTAATTCCACAGCTGTGGCGCCGGTTGTAAAGCTGCCGGCAAACGGATCCAGCACTTTGTCATCCGGGTTGGAGGAAGCCAGAATGATGCGTTCCAGGAGGGCTTTGGGTTTTTGAGTGGGGTGATTTTCGTATTCGTCCATCAGATAGCGAACGCGGGGAAAATCCCAGACATTGCCAGGTACTTTTTTCTGATTGTAAGGCTGGGGCGGATTCTTTCTGTAGTCTATTAGCGCACGTTTAGCGCCCGTTTTGGCTTCAACCAGAACATCATTACGATTAAACGTGTAGTTTTTCTGATCTTTGACCATCATCAGGATCGGTTCATACATCGAACCAAAGTAGTTTTTAGCCTGTACCCCTGAGCTATCATATGACCACACGATACGGCTTTTGATGGTAAAAAGCTGGCGGCATTTGAGGTCGATGTACGGCATGTTCTCCGTACTGTTCATGATGTACATGCTACCGTGTGGTTTGAGAATGCGATGGCACTCGTCAATGCATTCAAACAGCCACGCCAGAAAGGTCTCTTCGTCCCAGGATTCCACCATCCCGTCAAAGTCTTTGCCGATGTTATAAGGTGGGTCGGCAAAAATGAGATCGATGCTTTCAGCGGGTAGCTTTTTTAGCTCGGTTAGCGCATCACCCAGGATTATCTTTTTAGATTCATCGCCAAAATAGACAGGTTCACATCTTGCGTTCATCGCCAAAGCCTCCCATGTGACGTTAATAAAAAAGGCGCTTCCCCATGCCGAGTAGCGCCTTTTAAAACAAACATTTAACTGATTAGTATCAGTTCATGCCGTATTTTTTCAGTTTTTTACGCAGCGTACCACGGTTGATGCCCATCATCAGGGCAGCACGGGTCTGGTTACCGCGGGTGTATTGCATCACCATGTCCAACAGGGGCTGTTCTACTTCAGCCAGTACCAGCTCATAGAGATCATTAACGTCTTGACCATTCAATTGAGCAAAATAGTTCTTCAGTGCCTGTTTAACCGAGTCACGCAGGGGCTTTTGAGTCACCTGGTCCTGGGAGTTAACGGTAGAAACGGTCAGTACGTCAGAATTTACGCGTTGTTCGAACATAGTTCTGTCAGCTCTTTATTTCTGTTTACGCAAAATTTTCGAAGTATGCCTCCAACGCCGCCAGCTGTTCGCTGGAATCTTCAATGGCGTTGAATGTGCGCCGAAACTGGTCATCCGGAGCGTGTTCCTGGAGATACCAGGATACGTGTTTACGCGCAATTCGGTACCCTTTTGCCTGACCATAGAAGTCGTGCAGTTCCCGAACATGCGCACAAAGCAAGCGCTTCACCTCTGCCAGTGGCAGCGGGGGCAGCAGCTCCCCAGTGTCCAGATAATGCTGGATTTCCCGAAAGATCCAGGGTCTTCCCTGAGCTGCACGGCCTATCATCAGGGCATCCGCCCCCGTATAGTCGAGTACAGCTCTGGCTTTAAGCGGGTCAGTAATGTCGCCATTCGCGATAATCGGAATGGAAACTTTCTGCTTAACTGCCCGAATACTGTCGTACTCAGCATCTCCATTGAACAAACAGGCGCGGGTGCGTCCATGAATGGTCAGAGCCTGAATGCCACAGTCTTCAGCCAGTTGGGCAATCTCTACGCAGTTACGGTGTTCCGGAGCCCAGCCGGTGCGAATCTTGAGTGTGACAGGAACGTCCACTGCATTGACGACCTCGGTTAGTATTGATTTCACTAAATCCGGGTACTGCAAGAGGGCTGAACCTGCGAGCTTGCGATTCACTTTTTTAGCCGGACACCCCATATTGATATCAATAATCTGGGCGCCGCTTTCCACGTTAATACGTGCGGCATCGGCCATCTCAACAGGATCGTTACCGGCAATTTGCACCGTGCGAATTCCTGGCTCATCAACGTGCACCATCCGTAAACGAGACTTGTCGCTTTCCCAAACCTGCGGGTTAGAAGACATCATCTCGGATACCGTCAATCCGGCTCCCATCTCATAGCACAGCGTCCTGAATGGTCTGTCAGTGATGCCAGCCATAGGTGCTGCGATCAGGCGATTTCTGAGCTGGTATTGTCCGATGCGCATGAGTTAAGAAATGACCATACTGTGACTGCAAGGCGGCGTATATTACGCATTTTTCGCACGAGATGAAAGGCCAAACTTTGACCAATCCACTGAGGTGGATCAATGAATTGCTGGTTAAGTACACAGTTTCAAATTAAAATCTTTAATAATCATTTGGATACGTGGTTGTGTTAATTTGTCATCCGTTTATAAATTCCGAAAACTTCTCTTTTTTTATTATGGCCAGCCTTAGGTTATCAGGATAAAAAGCTGTTTTTGTGAGCAAATAGTGACTTTGTAATGCGATCTCGCTCTCATTTCCGCAAATCCTTTTGCGAAAAAAAGAGCGATTTTTGCGTTACCAACGGTAACGAGAAGGGATTATTTTTTCTGTCCGGTAATGCGACACCACTCTTCTTTCTCGATAACCGGATCGAGCGTAAAGAGATCGGCATAGGCTTCACAGACGCTTTCCGCCTGGCTGGCAAGAATACCAGAAAGCCCCAGTAAACCGCCCTCAACGGGCAGCACGCTGATTAACGGCGCCAGTTCACGTAATGGGCCTGCAAGGATGTTGGCGACCACCACATCGGCTTTCATCGCCTCTGGCTGGTCTTTAGGCAGATAAAGTTCCAGACGCTCAGAAACGCCATTACGCTGGGCGTTATCACGGCTGGCCTGAATCGCTTGCGGATCGATATCCACACCAATCGCTTTCGCCGCACCCAGCTTCAGTGCCGCAATGGCAAGAATGCCGGAGCCGCAGCCAAAGTCGATAACCGTTTTACCGTTAAGATCGAGACCATCCAGCCATTGCAGGCACAGAGAGGTGGTTGGGTGAGTGCCAGTACCAAACGCCAGTCCCGGGTCGAGCATCACGTTGACGGCGTTCTCATCCGGGACATCGCGCCAGCTTGGGCAAATCCACAGACGTTCACCAAAGCGCATTGGGTGGAAGTTATCCATCCATTCGCGTTCCCAGTCTTTGTCTTCAAGCTGTTCGATTTTATGCGCGAAGCCAGCACCCAGCAGCGGATGCCGCTCCAGAATAGCAACGACCTCTTTCATGTCGGTTTCTGCATCGAACAAGCCGATAACGTCGGTATCGCCCCACAGGCGAGTCTCGCCCGGCAGTGGTTCAAATACCGGCGTATCATGCGTATCCTGGAAGGTAATGGAAACGGAGCCCGCTTCCATCAGTGCGTCGCTCAACTCTTCAGCGTTTGCACCGGTCGTGTTCAGTTTCAGTTGAATCCATGGCATGGCAAAACTCTTTATTTATCAGTAGTCAATATGGCGGCTTGCGGAACGGCGGAACCGAAACGGTTGCCGATCAGGAAAGCCAGCAAACTTATCAGTAACGAGGGCACAATCGGATGAAAGCCCAGGTACTGAATGTTAAAGGTAGCGAGTACGGCATAAAGTACGCCGCCGACAATCATTGCGCTCAGTGCGCCAGCCGCGTTTGCCCGCTCCCAGTAAAGGCCCAGCACCAACGGCCACAGGAAGACGGCTTCCAACCCGCCAAACGCCAGCAGGTTAAGCCAGATAATCATTTCTGGCGGCTTCCACGCGGCCAGCAACAGTAACGCGCCCAGCAGCAGAGTGATCACTGCCGACATGCGTTTCAACCGTGTTTCATTTTGCAGTTGTTCCGGGCGAAGGTTCAGATAGAGATCTTTAATGATCGTAGCGGAACTTTGCAGCAATTGGGCATTGATCGTCGACATGATCGCGGCCATGGGCGCGGCGAGGAAGATCCCGGCTGCTACCGGCGGCAAGACTTTTACCATTAGCGTGGGAATAACCAGATCCGGTACCGTCAGGTTAGGGATCACCGCCCGGCCCAACGCGCCGGCCAGATGCATACCAAACATCAGGACAGCCACTACGATAGTGCCAATGATAATTCCACGGTGTACCGCTTTGCTGTCCTTATAGGAGATGCAGCGCACCGCCGTATGCGGCAGGCCAATCACGCCAAAGCATACCAGTACCCAGAACGAGGTCATAAACGTGGGGGACAGAATGTCATCAGCGCCCTGCGGCGAGACCAGTTTAGGATCGATGGTTTGCAGGGTGACCACCGCATTGCTGAGACCACCGGCGGCATGGACGACACCGACCAGCAGTACGATAGTCCCAATCAGCATCACCATGCCCTGCATCGTGTCGTTCAACACGCTGGCGCGAAATCCGCCAAACGCCGTGTATAACGCGATACTGACGCCAAAAATCAGCAGGCCGGTTTCGTAAGGTATACCCGCTGCCGTTTCCAGCAAACGCGCGCCGCCAATAAACTGTACGGTCATTGCACCGACAAACGCGACCAGCAGGCTGAGGCTCGCCAGCCATACCAGCAGGCGGCTTTGGTAGCGGGCAAACAGCATATCGTTGAGGGTAACCGCATTATAACGGCGTGCAAGAATGGCGAATTTTTTGCCGAGAATACCCAACGACAACCAGACGGCGGGCAGTTGGATCATCGCTAACAAAACCCATCCCAGTCCGTATTTGTAAGCGGCACCTGGGCCGCCGATAAACGAGCTGGCGCTAATGTAGGTTGCCGTTAGCGTCATGGCTAACACGACCCCACCCATAGAGCGGCTGCCGAGGAAATATTCATTCAGGAAGGTGCCAGTCGACCTTTTGCGCATGGCGTAAACAGAGAGGCCGAAAACCACCAGAAGATAGGCGACCAGCGGCAAAATAACTTCAAGCTGCATCATCATCCTCCAGAGGAATGTCGCGATAGATAAACTTCACCATCGCCCAGCACAGTACGATGAAAACCAATGGCGTCAGCAGACAGGCCATTTCAAACCAGTGCGGGAGGCCAGTAAAACCCAGAGTGGAGTCTGGTAAGTAAGCGGCCACTAACCATGCGGCAAGATATAAAAGGGTCAGCCACAGCGCCCAGCGCGCCTCTTTATGGGCCTGAACAAAACGAGCGTCCATTTTTTGTCCCTTGTGGATAAAGAAAGCGGGGATTGTACCTTATGGCACGTATGGGAGGGGAGAAAAACAAAAGGCCGGAATTTCCGGCCTTTTCGGTTAACGCTTGCTTACTTTTCCTGAAGTCCGAGTTTTTTCTCCAGGTAGTGGATATTGGTTCCACCATGCTGGAAGTGCTCGTCATTCATGATACGGATCTGCAGATCAACGTTGGTTTTGATGCCGTCGATGATCAGTTCCTGCAAGGCGTTTTTCATGCGTGCGATAGCGACGTCGCGGTTTTCGCCATAGCAAATCAGCTTACCGATCATTGAGTCATAGTACGGAGGTACTGTGTAACCTGCGTAAATATGAGACTCCCAGCGCACACCAAAGCCACCAGGCGCGTGGAAACGCGTGATTTTACCCGGGCTCGGCAGGAAGGTGTTCGGGTCTTCGGCGTTGATACGGCACTCTACCGCATGACCTTTAACCACAACTTCGTCCTGCTTGATGGACAGCGGTTGACCCGCAGCGATGCGCAGCTGTTCTTTGATCAGGTCAACACCGGTGATCATTTCGGTTACCGGGTGTTCAACCTGAATACGGGTGTTCATTTCAATGAAGTAGAACTCACCGTTTTCGAACAGGAACTCGAAAGTACCCGCGCCACGATAGCCGATATCAACGCACGCTTTGGCGCAACGCTCGCCGATGTAGCGACGCAGTTCCGGAGTAATGCCCGGCGCTGGTGCTTCTTCGACAACTTTCTGGTGACGACGCTGCATGGAGCAGTCACGCTCTGCCAGATAAATCGCGTTACCCTGACCGTCTGCCAGCACCTGAATTTCGATGTGGCGTGGGTTTTCCAGGTATTTCTCCATGTAGACCATGTCGTTATTGAAAGCCGCTTTCGCTTCCGCTTTGGTCATGGAGATGGATTGCGCCAGTTCGGCATCGCTGCGCACGACGCGCATACCGCGACCGCCGCCGCCGCCGGAGGCTTTGATGATAACCGGGTAGCCGATGCGTTTAGCATGAGCGCGGTTAGCGTCCATGTCATCGCCCAACGGACCGTCAGAGCCAGGAACAGTCGGTACGCCAGCTTTCTTCATCGCGGTAATCGCGGACACTTTGTCGCCCATCAGGCGGATGGTGTCGGCTTTCGGGCCGATGAAGATAAAGCCAGAACGTTCTACCTGCTCAGCAAAGTTGGCGTTCTCAGAGAGGAAGCCATAACCCGGATGAATTGCCACCGCGCCGGTGATTTCAGCGGCGCTAATGATAGCCGGGATGTTCAGATAGCTTTTTACGGACGGAGCCGGGCCAATACAGACCGTCTCATCCGCCAGCAATACGTGTTTTAAATCGCGATCCGCGCTTGAATGCACAGCGACAGTCTTGATGCCCAGTTCTTTACAGGCTCGAAGAATACGCAAGGCAATCTCGCCGCGGTTAGCGATGACAATTTTATCCAACATGTTCGCCTCGTTATTCGATGACGACCAGCGGCTCGTCAAATTCTACCGGTTGACCACTTTCTACCAGAATCGCTTTAACGACGCCGGATTTGTCGGCTTCGATCTGGTTCATCATTTTCATGGCTTCAACGATGCACAGGGTATCGCCCGCATTCACTTTCTGGCCGATTTCGATGAACGCTTTCGCATCCGGGCTCGGGGTGCGGTAGAACGTACCAACCATTGGGGAGCGTACGATGTGACCACTGATTTCCGCTGCTGCCGGAGCTTCCATACTTGGAGAGGCAGTTTGTGCGACAGCGTTAGACAGAGCTGGCTGCTGCATCACTGGTGCAGCATAAGCCTGTTGCATCATTGGAAAACTTGCAGCTGGCGCCGCACGGCTGATGCGTACAGACTCTTCGCCTTCAGAAATTTCCAGTTCGGAGATGCCTGATTCTTCAACCAGCTCGATCAGTTTTTTAATCTTACGAATATCCATGAGTGGGTTCCGTACTCTTTGTTTAGTGAGATTGTGACAGGCGTTTTACCGCCGTCTGTATAGCATTTTTATAACAGTGAGTGACAAGATGCCACGCATCTCAGGCGTTGCACTGGGTGCTGATGCCATTACATGAGATTGCCAGACTTGTTAGTCATTGTGCGGCTATCTTCTGTCATTTTCGGGTAAAAGACAAAATATACCTTCAATGTGCGATTGTCACCCTTTCCGCGCCGTAAAAACGCTACTGGGGATAGCAAAGGCGCACATTATAACTATTTCGTAGCAATTGGCAGCTAAATACTGGTCTTATCAGGGAAGATAATCAACCGTTAACATGTAAAGAAAATCGGATCGTCTGTGTTTTGCAACGTACTGCACATATCGTGAAACTACCGCCACCACTGGCGAAACTTCCTGTAGCGGCAGGCTAACAGCAGCGCAGCAAGTGCGGCATAAATAATCGGTTGAGGGGAGATAATTTTAACCGACCACAGATAATGTATGGGTGCCAGGATCGCCACAAGATAGACGAAGTTGTGCAGAAATTGCCAATTCTTACCCAGCTTTCGCTGTGCAGATTGCGTGGACGTTAAGGTGAGAGCAAATAATATGACCCAACTGACAATGCCCAACATCAAATACGGTCGCGAGATTAATTCCCGCCCCAACAACGCCAGATTATGAATACCCAATTCCAGTAACGCGTAGCTGGTTAAATGCAGCGTCGCCCAGGCGAAACACCATAGCCCTAACAGGCGACGAATGCGTATCAATAATGGCTGTTTAGCGTAGCGCGCGAGGGGAGAGACCAGCAAGGTCGCCAGTAAGAATTTCAGAGCTGTCCTACCGGTAAAGTGCTGGATATCTTTGACCGGATCGGCGCTCAAACCGCCATGATTTACCGCCCAAAAGAGCCAGATGAACGGCAAAAAGCCGGCAAGATGCAGGCAAACTTTCAGCCCGGTAATGTGCTTTGCAGTCAGACGCACTTAAAAATTCTCCTGCAGATTAAGGCCACGATACAGGGAAGCTACTTCTTCGGCGTAACCGTTAAACAGCTGTGTGGGTTGACGCTGTACATCCAGAATACCGCCAGCGCCAATAAAGCGTTCGGTGGCCTGGGACCAGCGGGGGTGATCGACATGCGGATTCACGTTGGCATAAAACCCATATTCATTGGGCGCGGCCAGGTTCCAGGTTGTCGGCGGGCGTTCGCGGGTTAATTTGATACTCACGATCGACTTTATGCCCTTAAATCCGTATTTCCACGGCACAATTAAGCGGATGGGGGCGCCATTTTGCGGCGGAAGGGCCTTACCATAAACCCCTACGGTAAGCAGAGTGAGTGGATGCATCGCTTCATCCAGGCGTAACCCTTCAACATAGGGATACTTCAGCCCGCCGCCAATAAAACGATCTTTCTGTCCTGGCATTTCATCCGGCGCGTAGCGCGTTTCGAAAGCGACATATTTTGCGTTGCTGGTGGGTTCAACCTGCGCCAGCAGTTTATGTAATGGAAAGCCAATCCACGGCACCACCATTGACCAGGCTTCCACGCAGCGCATCCGATAAATCCGCTCCTCCAATGGGAAACGGGTGGTCAGCGCATCATGATCGAGAGTGAGTGGTTTTGCGACTTCGCCAGTGATTTTCAAGGTCCACGGATCGGTTTTCAGACTGCCGGCGTTGGCCGCTGGATCCGCTTTGTCGAGACCAAACTCATAGAAGTTGTTGTAGCCAGAAACCTTATCCGCTGGCGTTAAAGGAAGCGAATTTTGCCAGGCGGTGGGCTTGCTGAAATTAAGCGGCTTACCCGCAGGCGCCGGAGGGCGGTCATTACCCTTAAACCAGCTAAGAAGGTCGGCCTGCGCAGAGAGGGGCAAAGACAACGCGGCTGCGCTGATCCCTAATGCTTGCAGTACCTGACGGCGCTGCATAAAAAAAGCCGACTCGGCGGTGACGTCGGCTTCTGTAAATGGACGTAATTTCTTCATAACAGACTCCCGGCTTACGCATCATGACAGACAGGGGATGCGTAGTTAATATGGCAGGGAGTCTCTATATATGCCGCGAAATTTCGTTAGTTAAGTGTAAATTTCTGCGCTGGTGCCTGTTATTTCACCTTCACCAGGGTACGGCCTTGCACCTGGTTATTGATGATGGCATCGGCGAACTTCGGCGCATCCGCCAGCGTAATCTCCGTGGCGGCCTGAGCATAGAACGATTCCGGCAGATCTTTAACTAAACGCGCCCAGGCTTCCGCGCGGCGTGCCGGCGGGGTCATCACCGAGTCCACCCCTTGCAGACGAACGTTACGCAGAATGAATGGCATAACGGTGGTCGGCAGCGCGAAACCGCCTGCCAGGCCGCAGGCAGCTACGCAGCCACCGTAGTTCATCTGTGCCAGGACTTTCGCCAGCACTTTATCGCCAACGGTATCAATTGCACCGGCCCACAGTTGTTTTTCCAACGGGCGAGATTCAGCAAACTCATCGCGGCCAAGAATACGGTTAGCGCCCAGGCTCTTCAGGTAGTCGTGGGTGCTTTCGCGGCCTGATACTGCCGCAACCTGATAGCCCAGCTTATGCAGTAATGCAACGGCAGTGCTGCCCACGCCGCCGCTGGCGCCAGTGACGACAATCTCACCGTCTTGTGGGCGAATACCTGCATCTTCAAGCGCCATGACGCACAGCATAGCGGTAAAGCCGGCGGTGCCGATGACCATCGCTTTACGCCCGTCCAGCCCTTGCGGCAGCGCTACCAGCCAGTCGCCTTTGACGCGCGCACGTTCCGCCAGCCCGCCCCAATGGTTTTCACCTACACCCCAGCCGGTCAGTAAAACTTCCTGACCTGTATGAAAACGGGGATCTTCGCTGGCGCGAACGGTTCCGGCGAAATCAATGCCAGGAATCATCGGAAAGTTGCGAATGATTTTACCCTTGCCGGTGATAGCAAGGGCGTCTTTATAGTTCAGGCTCGACCAGTGGACATCCACCGTTACATCGCCTTCCGGGAGCTGGTTTTCGTCGAGGGGTTGAACGGATGCGAGGGTTTTTCCGTCCTGCTGTTCTAAGATCAAAGCCTGCATAACCTGTCCTCAATTCATATAGTGGATTGGAAAATTGTTAATGAAGACTATACTCGCTAATCAAAACATGATGCCGATTCTGCGCAATAAATTGCCAGATATACCTGATTTGGTAGTATGCCCCCACAGTTTGCATAAATTGGCGGATTTTGCGTTCAGTTTTGCATTTTCGAGTCGCTTTATCTCTTTTACACCTGTTTCATAACTGTCGGAGTTAACACAAGGATGCGATTAACGACGAAATTCTCAGCTTTTGTCACGCTGCTTACTGGGTTAACGATCTTTGTGACTCTGATTGGCTGCTCGCTGAGTTTCTACAACGCTATTCAATATAAGTTCACTACGCGAGTGCAGGCGGTGGCGACGGCGATTGATACACATCTTGTCTCCCACGATTTCGTTTCGCTGACACCGCAAATCGATGAACTGATGGTTTCTGTTGATATCGTGCGTATCGAGTTGCTGCAAGGGGAGCATACAGTGTATGACCACTCCCGAACCAGCAGCTACCGCCCGGCAGGAACGAACAACCTCTACCGCGACATCACCGTACCGTTGGTCAAGCATCCGGGAATGTCAGTGCGACTGGTTTATCAGGATCCGATGGGCAACTATTTCCACTCGCTCCTGACTACCGCGCCGCTCACGCTGGCCATTGCATTTATTATTCTGATGCTCTTTTTGTCGGTACGCTGGCTTCAGCGTCAGCTTTCAGGCCAGGAGCTACTGGAGATTCGTTCCACGCGTATTCTGAACGGTGAACGCGGGCCGAATGTTCGAGGAACGGTCTATGAATGGCCAGCGCGCACCAGCAGTGCGCTCGATATGTTGCTGACTGAAATTCAAAATGCCCGCGAGCAACGTAGTCGACTGGACACCCTGATTCGTTCCTATGTTGCGCAGGATACAAAAACAGGGCTGAGTAACCGTCTGTTTTTTGATAACCAATTGGCCACGCTGCTGGAAGATCAAGAAAAGGTGGGATCGCATGGCGTCGTGATGATGGTGCGTCTGCCGGACTTTACTCTGCTGCGAGATAGCTGGGGAATCACCCAGGCGGAAGAGCAAATTTCAACGCTAATCAATTTGTTGTCGACGTTTATGACGCGTTATCCGGGGACATTGCTGGCGCGCTACCACCGTAGCGATTTTGCCATCCTGCTGCCACATCGCACGCTGAAAGAAGCCGAAAGCATCGCCGGGCAATTATTAAAAGCGGTCGATGCGCTTCCGACTAATAAAATGATCGATCGTGCCGATATGGTTCATATTGGCATTTGCGTTTGCCGCAGTGGGCAGTCGACGGAACAGGTGATGGATCATGCTGAGGCCGCCACCCGGAATTCGGTCCTGCAGGGCGGGAACAGCTGGTCGGTCTATGATGACTCCCTGCCGGAAAAAGGCCGGGGCAACGTGCGTTGGCGAACACTGATTGAACAGATGCTCAGCCGGGGCGGGCCGAGAATATATCAAAAACCTGCGGTAACGCGTGAAGGACGGGTACACCACCGGGAACTGATGTGTCGTATTTTTGATGGCAGCGAAGAGGTTATCTCAGCGGAATATATGCCGATGGTGCTGCAATTTGGCCTGGCTGAAGAGTATGACCGTTTGCAGTTAAGCCGTCTGATCCTGCTTTTGGGCTACTGGCCGCAGGAAAGCCTGGCGATGCAGATAACGGTTGAATCGCTAATTCGCCCACGTTTTCAGCGCTGGTTGCGTGATACGTTGATGCAGTGCGAAAAATCACTACGCAAACGCATAATTATTGAACTTGCTGAGGCAGATGTCTGTCAACATATCTGCCGATTACAGCCCGTCATCCGATTGATGGATGCGCTAGGGGTACGAATCGCCGTTACGCAGGCCGGTTTAACGCTGGTGAGCACCAGTTGGATTAAAGAGCTTAACGTTGAGTTATTGAAGCTGCATCCAAGCCTGGTGAGGAATATTGATAAGCGAACCGAAAACCAACTGTTGGTTCAAAGCCTGGCGGAGGCCTGTTCAGGCACGCCAACGCAGGTTTACGCCACGGGCGTTCGTTCGCGTAGCGAGTGGCATACGCTCACGGAACGCGGAGTTGCTGGTGGGCAAGGGGATTTTTTTGCCGCATCACAGCCACTTGACACTAACGTGAAAAAATATTCGCAAAGATATTCGGTTTAACCTGCCGTTTAATTCGTTTTCACGTAGAATAACGCGCGCTGTGCCTTCTGGGGGTGTGCTTGTCTGCTCGCCAGGTTGTAACAGCAAACATGCAGGTGAATGACCTTTGACAGGTTGCAAACAAAAGCGAGGAATGCTGCTGATTTTTTCAGCCCTGATGGACTCAGGCCGGTTTTGTAACAAAGGAAACGAACTGCACTAATTTTCACCGTAGCAGATGATTTTTGCGCCTTGTCGCTGCTGCGTGTGGTTGGTAAAGTAAGCGGATTTTGTTTTCCGCCCCAGCTTTCAGGATTATCCCTTAGTATGTTGAAAAAATTTCGTGGCATGTTTTCCAATGACCTGTCCATTGACCTGGGTACCGCGAATACCCTTATTTATGTAAAAGGACAAGGCATCGTATTGAATGAGCCTTCTGTTGTGGCCATTCGTCAGGATCGTGCCGGTTCGCCGAAAAGCGTGGCTGCAGTAGGTCATGATGCGAAGCAGATGCTGGGTCGTACACCGGGCAATATCGCTGCAATTCGCCCAATGAAAGACGGCGTTATCGCTGACTTCTTCGTGACTGAAAAAATGCTCCAGCACTTTATCAAACAAGTGCACAGCAATAGCTTCATGCGCCCAAGCCCGCGCGTACTGGTGTGTGTACCGGTTGGCGCAACCCAGGTTGAACGCCGTGCGATCCGTGAATCCGCCCAGGGTGCAGGTGCCCGTGAAGTCTTTTTGATCGAAGAGCCGATGGCGGCCGCGATCGGTGCGGGTTTGCCAGTTTCTGAAGCAACCGGTTCAATGGTTGTGGATATCGGTGGTGGTACCACTGAAGTTGCCGTTATCTCCCTGAACGGTGTGGTTTACTCTTCTTCCGTACGTATTGGTGGTGACCGCTTCGACGAAGCCATCATTAATTACGTTCGTCGTAACTACGGTTCTCTGATCGGTGAAGCCACCGCAGAACGTATTAAACACGAAATCGGTTCTGCTTATCCGGGCGACGAAGTCCGCGAGATCGAAGTTCGCGGCCGTAACCTGGCTGAGGGGGTTCCACGCGGCTTTACCCTGAACTCCAACGAGATTCTGGAAGCGCTGCAGGAACCGCTGACCGGTATCGTGAGCGCGGTAATGGTTGCACTGGAACAGTGCCCGCCAGAGCTGGCTTCAGACATCTCCGAGCGCGGTATGGTGCTGACCGGTGGCGGTGCGCTGCTGCGTAACCTTGACCGTCTGTTAATGGAAGAAACCGGTATTCCAGTTGTTGTTGCTGAAGATCCGCTGACCTGCGTGGCGCGCGGTGGCGGCAAAGCACTGGAAATGATCGATATGCACGGCGGCGACCTGTTCAGCGAAGAGTAATCGGACGCAGGTAGGGTGACCTGCGGGTTGCCCTTCCGCTCTGATACGAGAATACGCATAGACTATGAAGCCAATTTTTAGCCGTGGCCCGTCGCTACAGATTCGCCTTATTCTGGCGGTGCTGGTGGCGCTCGGCGTTATTATTGCCGACAGCCGCCTGGGTACGTTTAGTCAAATCCGAACGTACATGGATACCGCCGTCAGTCCTTTCTACTTTATCTCTAATGGTCCTCGTGAATTACTCGACGGCGTGTCGCAAACGCTGGCTTCGCGTGACCAACTCGAACTTGAAAACCGGGCGCTGCGTCAGGAACTGCTGCTGAAAAATAGCGAGCTGCTGATGCTGGGGCAATATAAACAGGAGAACGCGCGTTTGCGCGAGCTGCTGGGATCGCCATTGCGTCAGGACGAACAAAAGATGGTGACGCAGGTCATCTCAACGGTTAATGACCCTTACAGCGATCAGGTCGTGATCGACAAAGGGAGCGTTAACGGCGTCTACGAAGGTCAGCCAGTTATTAGCGACAAAGGTGTAGTGGGTCAGGTCGTTGCGGTAGCAAAACTGACCAGCCGCGTGCTGCTGATTTGCGATGCGACACATGCTCTGCCAATCCAGGTTCTGCGTAACGATATTCGCGTCATTGCTGCGGGCAACGGTTGTACGGACGATCTTCAGCTCGAACATCTGCCGGCGAACACCGATATTCGCGTTGGCGATGTGCTGGTGACTTCCGGTTTGGGTGGACGCTTCCCGGAAGGTTATCCGGTTGCTGTTGTTTCTTCCGTTAAGCTGGACACTCAGCGTGCTTATACCGTCATTCAGGCACGTCCGACCGCGGGTTTGCAGCGTTTGCGCTATCTGCTGCTGTTGTGGGGAGCCGATCGTAACGGCGCCAATCCGATGACGCCGGAAGAAGTACACCGTGTTGCCAATGAACGTTTGATGCAAATGATGCCGCAAGTTCTGCCTGCGCCAGATGCTATGGGGCCGCCAGCGCCAGTACCGGCACCTGCGACAGGCGTCACTACAGCGCCTACGGACACCACGCCGCCACAACCTGCTCCGCGTAAGCCGGGAGGACAGTAAGTGGCAAGCTATCGTAGCCAGGGGCGTTGGGTTATTTGGCTTTCGTTCCTTATTGCACTGTTGCTGCAAGTTATGCCCTGGCCGGATGACATTCTTGTTTTCCGGCCAAACTGGGTGCTGCTCATCTTGTTGTATTGGATTCTGGCGCTGCCGCATCGCGTCAATGTGGGCACAGGGTTCGTGGTGGGTGCCATACTGGATCTCATTAGCGGTTCCACGCTTGGCGTGCGGGCCTTGTCGATGAGTATCATTGCCTATCTGGTTGCACTGAAATTCCAGCTATTCCGCAACCTCGCGCTCTGGCAACAGGCGCTGGTGGTCGTGTTGTTATCACTGGTCGTGGATATTATTGTTTTCTGGGCCGAGTTTTTAGTGATCAATGTCTCTTTCAGACCCGAAGTGTTCTGGAGTAGTGTAGTGAATGGTGTGCTCTGGCCATGGCTATTCTTACTGATGCGTAAAATCCGTCAGCAGTTTGCGGTGCAATAAGGTTGATATGAATACTCTGTATCTTGCTTCAGGTTCTCCACGTCGTCAGGAACTGCTCGCTCAACTTGGTGTTACGTTTGAACGGCTGATTCCTGGGATTGAAGAACAGCGGCACCCGCAGGAAAGCGCGCAGCAGTACGTTTCTCGTCTGGCGCGCGAAAAAGCGCAGGCTGGCGTTGCGCTGGCGCAGCGCGATTTGCCGGTATTGGGTGCGGATACCATTGTTATTCTTAACGGCGAAGTGTTGGAAAAACCGCACGACGCCGCCCATGCCGCCGCAATGCTGCGTAAACTGTCGGGCAACACGCATCAGGTCATGACCGCCGTGGCATTAGCCGATCGCCAGCACAGTCTGGACTGTCTGGTAGTGACGGAAGTGACGTTCAGAGCACTCACCGATGAGGACATCGCGGGTTATGTTGCCAGCGGTGAACCAATGGATAAAGCAGGTGCATACGGTATTCAAGGGTTGGGTGGCTGTTTTGTCAGGAAGATAAATGGCAGCTATCACGCCGTAGTCGGCTTACCGCTGGTAGAAACGTATGAGTTGCTGACCAATTTTAACGCACTGCGTGAGCAAAGGGATAAACATGACGGCTGAATTGTTGGTAAACGTAACGCCATCGGAAACACGGGTGGCTTACATTGATGGCGGTATTCTGCAGGAAATTCATATTGAACGTGAGGCGCGACGTGGAATCGTAGGCAATATCTACAAAGGTCGTGTAAGTCGTGTGCTTCCGGGTATGCAGGCGGCTTTTGTAGATATTGGACTGGATAAAGCCGCATTTCTTCACGCTTCAGACATCATGCCGCATACCGAATGCGTGGCCGGTGAAGAACAAAAACAGTTCACCGTACGCGACATTTCTGAACTGGTTCGCCAGGGCCAGGATTTGATGGTGCAGGTGGTAAAAGATCCACTGGGAACTAAGGGCGCCCGCCTGACGACGGACATTACGCTGCCTTCCCGTTATCTTGTATTTATGCCGGGTGCATCGCACGTTGGCGTTTCCCAACGTATCGAAAGCGAAACCGAACGCGAACGCCTGAAAAAAGTGGTTGCCGATTACTGTGATGAGCAGGGCGGATTTATCATTCGTACGGCGGCGGAAGGCGTATGCGAAGAGGATCTGGCCTCGGATGCTGCCTACCTGAAGCGCGTCTGGACGAAAGTCATGGAGCGCAAAAAACGCCCGCAAACGCGCTATCAGATGTATGGCGAACTGGCGCTGGCGCAGCGCGTTTTGCGTGATTTTGCCGATGCCCAGCTTGATCGGATCCGCGTCGACTCTCGCCTGACCTATGAGGCGTTGCTGGAATTTACGGCGGAGTACATTCCCGAGATGACCAGCAAGCTGGAGCATTACAGCGGACGTCAGCCCATTTTCGATCTCTTTGACGTTGAGAATGAAATCCAGCGCGCGCTTGAACGCAAAGTTGAGCTGAAATCCGGCGGCTATTTGATCATCGATCAAACCGAAGCGATGACCACCGTGGATATCAATACCGGCGCGTTTGTTGGACATCGTAATCTCGACGACACTATTTTTAATACTAATATTGAAGCAACGCAGGCCATTGCGCGTCAGCTGCGTTTGCGTAATCTGGGCGGCATTATCATTATCGATTTTATCGACATGAATAATGAAGACCATCGGCGCCGGGTGTTGCACTCTCTGGAGCAGGCTCTGAGCAAGGACCGCGTAAAAACCAGTATTAACGGTTTTTCACAGCTGGGCCTGGTAGAGATGACGCGCAAGCGTACGCGTGAAAGCGTGGAGCATGTGCTGTGCAATGAGTGCCCTACCTGCCATGGACGCGGTACCGTGAAAACGGTGGAAACAGTATGCTATGAAATCATGCGCGAAATTGTCCGCGTACACCATGCATACGACTCCGATCGCTTCCTGGTTTATGCATCTCCGGCAGTGGCGGAAACCCTGAAAGGCGAAGAGTCGCATGCGCTGGCAGAAGTCGAAATCTTTGTGGGTAAACAGGTCAAAGTCCAGGTTGAACCGCTCTATAACCAGGAGCAGTTCGACGTCGTAATGATGTAATTGAGTAGTAGCACCAGCGCATGTAGGCCGGATAAGGCGCAAGCGCAGCCATCCGGCAATATACACTCAAGGGGTGTGAGTCACATTTTTTTGCAGACAAGGAGAGGCGCGTGAGGCGATTGCCGGGGATATTACTGCTCACTGGAGCCGCATTCGTTGTCATTGCAGCGCTGCTGGTCAGTGGACTACGCCTTGCGCTACCTCATCTTGATAGCTGGCGTCCGGCCATTCTCAGTAAGATTGAATCCGCGACCGGTCTGCCCGTTTCTGCCAGCCAACTTTCCGCCAACTGGCAAAATTTCGGCCCTACGCTTGAGGCGCGTGATATCCACGCGCAGCTCAAAGACGGCGGTGAGTTTTCGGTAAAACGCGTCACGTTAGCGCTGGATGTCTGGCAAAGTTTGTTGCACATGCGCTGGCAGTTTCGCGATCTCACCTTCTGGCAACTGCAGTTGCGCACCAATACCCCCATCCAGAGTAGTGAAAGCGGAGATGGAATTGAAGCGGGTCACCTCAGCGATCTCTTCCTGCGTCAGTTTGATCATTTCGATCTCCGCGACAGTCAAATTAGCTTTTTAACCCTCTCAGGCCAGCGCGCGGAACTGGCGATTCCTCAGCTTACCTGGCTGAACGGTAAAAACCGGCATCGTGCTGAGGGTCAGGTCAGTCTTTCCAGTCTGACTGGGCAGCATGGCGTTATGCAGGTGCGCATGGATCTGCGCGACGATAATGGGCTATTGAATAATGGTCGGGTCTGGTTGCAGGCCGACGACATTGACGTCAAACCGTGGCTGGGCAAATGGATGCAGGATAATGTCGCGCTGCAAACCGCGCGTTTTAGCCTGGAAGCATGGATGACGATCAATAAAGGCGTCGTCTCCGGGGGGGATGTCTGGCTGAAAAAAGGCGGTGCCAGCTGGCTGGGTGAAAACCGCACGCATACGCTCTCTGTTGATAACCTGACGGCGCACATCAGCCGGGAACAACCGGGCTGGCAATTCTCTATTCCCGATACCCGTATCACCATGGATGATAAACCCTGGCCGAGCGGTGCGTTAACGCTGGCCTGGATCCCGGAGCGGGAAGTCGGTGGTGAGAATAACAAGCGCAGCGACGAGCTTCGTATTCGTGCCAGTAATCTGGAACTGGCTGGATTAGAAGGGTTGCGCCCGATGGCCTCAAGGTTATCGCCTGCGCTGGGTGATATTTGGCGCGCCACGCAGCCGAGCGGCAAAATAGATGTGCTGGCGCTGGATATCCCGTTACAGGCGACAGAAAAAACCCGCTTTCAGTCTGCATGGACCAATTTGGCCTGGAAACAGTGGAAGTTGTTACCGGGGGCTGAGCATTTCTCTGGTACGCTGGCGGGCAGCGTGGAAAATGGTGCGCTTACTGCCTCCATCAAGCAAGCCCGCATGCCGTATGAGACTGTCTTCCGCGCACCATTGGAAATAGAAAACGGCGTGGCGACGCTAAGCTGGCTGAAGAATGATAAAGGTTTTCAGTTAGATGGGCGCAACATTGATGTCAAAGCGAAAGCGGTACATGCGCGCGGAGGTTTTCGCTATCTGCAACCGACCGGTGACGAGCCATGGTTAGGCATTCTGGCGGGGATCAGTACTGATGACGGCTCTCAGGCCTGGCGCTACTTCCCGGAAAATCTGATGGGCAAAGAGCTGGTTGACTACCTCAGCGGCGCGATTCAGGGTGGCGAAGCGGATAATGCCACGCTGGTGTATGGCGGCAACCCGCATTTGTTCCCGTATCTGCACAATGAAGGGCAGTTTCAGGTCCTGGTGCCGCTACGCAATGCTAAATTCGCCTTCCAGCCCGACTGGCCTGCGTTGACTGACCTCAATATTGAACTGAACTTCATTAACGACGGTCTGTGGATGAAAACGGATGGCGTTAATTTAGGCGGCGTAAAAGCCAGTAACCTGACGGCCAATATTCCCGACTATGCAAAAGAAAAGCTGCTGATTGATGCCGACATCAACGGGCCGGGCAAAGCGGTTGGACCTTATTTTGATGATACGCCGCTAAAAGATTCTCTTGGCGCCACGCTTGAACAGTTGCAGATTGATGGAGATGTGAATGCTCGCTTACATCTCGATATCCCGTTGGATGGCTCGCTGGTTACGGCCAAAGGTGACGTCAATCTGCGTAATAACAGTCTGTTTATTAAACCGCTCGACAGCACGTTGAAGAATTTGACCGGTAAATTCAGCTTTGTGAACGGCGATCTGCAGAGCGAGCCGATGACGGCAAACTGGTTTAATCAGCCGCTGAACGTCGACTTTTCCACTACCGAAGGGGCTAAAGCCTATCAGGTGGCGGTGAATCTGCAAGGCGACTGGCAGCCAAACCGTATGGGGATTTTGCCGCCGCAGGTGAACGATGCGTTAAGCGGCAGTATGGCGTGGAATGGCAAGGTGGGCATCAATCTTCCGTACCATGCCGGGGCGACCTACGACATTGCGTTAAAGAGTGACCTGAAGAATGTAAGTAGTCACTTACCCGCTCCACTGAATAAGGCGGCCGGCGAGGCTCTGCCGGTAAACGTGAAAGCCAACGGCAATCTGCGTAGCTTTGATCTCATCGGCAACGCAGGGAGCAAGAATCACTTTAACAGTCACTGGCTGCTGAATCAGAAGCTGACCCTTGACCGCGCTATCTGGACGTCGGAAAGCCGCACCGTGCCCGCATTACCCGATCAGCAAGGCATTGAACTCAATCTTCCCCCTATGGATGGCGCGCAATGGCTGGCATTGTTCCAGAAAGGCGCTGCGGATAACGTTGGCTCGAACGCCAACTTCCCACAGCGTATCACGGTACGTACGCCATCGTTGTCTCTGGGGGGGCAGCAGTGGAATAATTTGAGTATTGTGTCTGAGCCTTCGGGCAGCGGTTCCAGCGTGCAGGCGCAGGGGCGTGAGATTAACGCCACGCTGGCTATGCGCAATAACGCCCCGTGGCTGGCGAACATTAAATATCTTTATTACAACCCGAGCGCCGCAAAGCCGTCTCCCGGTACAGCGCCAGCGTCGCCTTTCTCTACCATCAATAACGTCAGCTTTCGTGGCTGGCCGGATGTTCAGCTCCGCTGTGCAGAGTGTTGGCTGTGGGGACAGAAATATGGACGTATTGATGCCGATGTGGCGATCAAAGGCGATACGCTCACGTTGAGCAACGGTCTGTTGGATACCGGCTTTGCCAGACTGACAGCCGACGGCGAATGGGTGAATGTGCCGGGTAAAGAGCGTACGTCACTGAAGGGAAAACTGAACGGCAAAAAAATTGACTCTGCCGCCGGTTTCTTTGGCGTATCGACGCCGATTCGTAACTCTTCATTCAATGTGGAGTACGACCTGCACTGGCGTAATCCACCGTGGGATCCGGATGAAGCGTCGCTGAATGGGATTTTGCGCACCCGGTTGGGCAAAGGTGAACTTACCGAACTTAGTACCGGACATGCGGGGCAGCTGTTACGCTTGTTAAGCTTTGACGCGTTGCTACGTAAACTGCGCTTTGATTTTAGCGATACCTTCAGTGAAGGCTTCTATTTCGACTCTATTCGCAGCACGGCGTGGATTAAAGATGGCGTGATGCATACCGACGACACGCTGGTGGACGGTCTGGAAGCCGACATCGCGATGAAAGGCTCGGTGAATCTGGTACGCCGTGAACTGGATATGGAAGCGGTTGTCGCACCTGAAATTTCTGCCACCGTTGGGGTTGCCGCCGCGTTCGCCGTTAACCCGATTGTCGGCGCGGCGGTGTTTGCCGCCAGTAAGGTTCTGGGACCGCTGTGGAGTAAAGTTTCGATTCTGCGTTACCGTATCACCGGTCCGGTTGATAAGCCGCAGATTAACGAAGTTCTGCGTCAGCCGCGCAAAGAAAGCCAGCAATGATTTGACGGGGGCAAGTAATTGCCCCAATCTCAGTACATAGTATTGCCGGATGGAGCAGCGCTTATCCGGCCTACAGTAGCCTAACAACGTAGGCCGGATAAGGCGTTTTTGCCGCCATCCGGCAGAATTAAATGAGTAACCAAAACGATGAGTCTGAACCTGGTAAGTGAACAATTGCTAGCGGCGAATGGCCTGAAACATCAGGATCTGTTTGCCATCCTGGGCCAACTGGCCGAACGCCGTCTTGATTACGGCGATCTCTATTTTCAGTCGAGCTATCACGAATCCTGGGTTTTAGAAGACCGCATCATTAAAGATGGTTCTTACAATATCGATCAGGGTGTTGGCGTGCGTGCCATCAGCGGCGAAAAAACGGGGTTTGCCTATGCAGACCAGATTAGCCTGCTGGCGCTGGAGCAAAGTGCGCATGCTGCCCGGACTATTGTGCGCGACAGCGGCGATGGCAAAGTAAAAACGCTGGGTGCGGTAGAGCATCAGGCGCTTTACACTTCGGTCGATCCATTACAGAGCATGAGCCGCGAAGAGAAGCTGGATATTCTGCGTCGCGTTGACAGCGTTGCGCGTGCTGCCGACAAGCGCGTTCAGGAAGTAACCGCCAGCCTGACCGGTGTTTATGAGCTGATTCTGGTGGCGGCGACCGACGGTACGTTGGCCGCGGATGTCCGTCCACTGGTGCGTTTGTCGGTCAGCGTACAGGTCGAAGAAGACGGTAAACGTGAGCGCGGCGCGAGCGGTGGCGGCGGTCGCTTTGGCTATGACTATTTCCTTGGCGATCTTGATGGTGACGTTCGTGCCGACGCGTGGGCGAAAGAGGCTGTACGCATGGCGCTGGTCAATCTCTCGGCGGTAGCTGCGCCGGCCGGTACGTTACCGGTGGTACTCGGCGCTGGCTGGCCTGGCGTTCTGCTGCACGAAGCGGTCGGTCATGGTCTGGAAGGCGACTTTAACCGCCGTGGCACCTCCGTATTTAGCGGCCATATGGGTGAACTGGTCGCGTCAGAACTGTGTACCGTTGTGGATGATGGCACCATGGCGGACCGTCGTGGTTCCGTGGCTATTGATGACGAAGGTACGCCGGGCCAGTATAACGTGCTGATCGAAAACGGTATTCTGAAAGGCTACATGCAGGACAAACTGAATGCGCGCCTGATGGGCGTGGCACCTACGGGGAACGGACGCCGTGAATCTTACGCGCATCTGCCGATGCCTCGTATGACCAACACCTATATGTTGCCAGGGAAGTCTACGCCGAAGGAAATTATCGAATCTGTCGAATACGGTATTTATGCGCCTAACTTTGGCGGCGGCCAGGTGGATATCACCTCCGGGAAATTTGTGTTTTCGACGTCCGAAGCGTATCTGATTGAAAACGGTAAAGTGACCAAACCGGTGAAAGGCGCGACGCTGATTGGCTCCGGTATCGAAGCGATGCAGCAAATTTCGATGGTGGGTAACGATCTGAAACTGGATAACGGCGTAGGCGTTTGTGGGAAAGAAGGCCAGAGCCTGCCGGTTGGCGTGGGTCAGCCGACGCTGAAGGTCGATAATTTGACGGTCGGCGGCACCGCATAACATCATGATCCAGGCCCGATAAGCGTCAGTGCCATCGGGCATCTTGCCGGATGCGGCGTTAACGCCTTATCCGGCCAGGACTCTTCTTATTTCTCTTTCCCTCGACCATACATTCCCTGGAACAGCTGCGCCACATCGACAAAATAATCCGTCAGATAGTTAATTACTACCTGAACCTTAAGCGGCAGTTTGTCTTTTTCGGTATACAGCGCATAGACCGGACGCGGATCCGACTGGTAGCGGGGAAGCAGGATCTCCACTTCGCCGCGATTGATCTCATTGATCACCCACATCAATGGTACATAAGCAATGCCCGCGCCTGCGGCCAGCCAGCGCACCAGCGTCATCGGATCGTTAGTGACGAAGCGCCCCTCTGGAATCAGGCGGGTGGAGATCCCCTCCGGGGCGATAAGCTCGAATTCATTATCCGGGCGAACGCTGTATTCCAGCCATGAGTGATTGCTGAGATCGGCAGGTTTTTCCGGGACGCCAAACTGGGCGAGATAACTTTTAGCGGCGCAGACCACCATCGGCATGGCTCCCAGACGACGTGAAAACAGGCTGGAGTCTTGTAACGCGCCGACGCGGATAACCACATCCAGGCCATCAGCAATTAAATCCGGTGCCGGGATGCCGGTGACCAGATTTACCGTCAGGCCGGGGTACTCTTTCAGCATTTTCGCCGTCAGCCCGGCGAGGACATTTTGTGCCATGGTTGAAGAACAGCCAATACGCAACGTGCCGATAGGAGTGTTATTAAAGGCATACAGCTGCTCATGCACATCCTGCGCTTCGTGCAGCATTCGACGGCAGCCCTGATAATAAATTTTACCGGCTTCGGTTAGCCCAATGCTGCGCGTACTGCGGTTTAGCAGCTTGACCTGTAGTTCATCTTCCAGTTTAGAGACCGTCTGGCTTATCGATGAAACGCTCATTTGCAGCTGTCTTGCGGCGGCGGTGAAGGAGCCCAGTTCGACAACTTTGGCGAACACCGACATACGTTTTAATCGTTCCATTATTCACTCTGGCTTAAAAGTGATTTAGATCACATAATATAGATAACAGCATAACAGTTACGTTAATATATTATTATTCAAATAACGGCTATGTCGCTCTCGCCTGGCTCATCCTTGCCCTTCTCTGCGGTGACATACGCTAGAAAATCTATCACCTGCACTCTCTTAAGCTACCAAGGTCAACATGAGTCTGTTTCCCGTTATCGTGGTGTTTGGTTTGTCCTTCCCACCGATTTTTTTCGAATTGCTTTTGTCACTGGCGATTTTCTGGCTGGTGCGCCGGGTGCTGGTTCCCACTGGCATCTATGATTTTGTCTGGCATCCGGCTCTGTTTAACACCGCGCTGTATTGCTGCCTGTTCTATTTAATAACGCGCCTGTTCGTTTGAGGTTGAAGTGAAAACACTAACAAAAAAACTCTCCCGTACGGCCATGACTCTCGTACTGGTCATTCTGGCCTTCATCGCTATTTTCCGCGCATGGGTGTTCTACACCGAGTCGCCGTGGACGCGTGACGCGCGTTTCAGCGCAGATGTCGTCGCCATTGCGCCGGACGTTGCGGGTCTTATTTCCAACGTTAACGTCCATGATAACCAACTGGTGAAAAAGGATCAGGTCCTGTTTACCATCGACCAGCCGCGCTATCAAAAAGCCCTCGAACAGGCCGAAGCCGACGTCTCTTATTACCAGGTTCTGGCGCAGGAAAAACGTCAGGAAGCCGGTCGTCGTAACCGTCTGGGCGTGCAGGCCATGTCTCGTGAAGAGATTGATCAGTCTAACAACGTACTGCAAACCGTATTACACCAGTTGGCGAAGGCACAAGCGACCCGCGATCTGGCAAAATTGGATCTTGAACGTACCGTTATTCGTGCTCCAGCGGATGGTTGGGTGACTAACCTGAATGTCTACAGCGGCGAATTTATTACCCGTGGCTCCACGGCGGTGGCGTTGGTAAAACAGCATTCGTTCTATGTCCTGGCGTATATGGAAGAAACCAAGCTGGAAGGCGTACGCCCTGGATATCGCGCTGAAATTACCCCGCTTGGTAGCAATAATGTGTTGAAGGGTACCGTTGATAGCGTGGCGGCTGGCGTAACGAATGCCAGCAGCACGCGGGACGCAAAAGGTATGGCGACCATTGATTCCAATCTTGAATGGGTTCGTCTGGCACAGCGTGTGCCGGTGCGCATTCGTCTTGATGAGCAGCAGGGAACCCTGTGGCCAGCCGGGACGACGGCTACCGTTGTTATCACCGGTAAGCAGGATCGCGATGCCAGTCAGGAATCCTTCTTCCGTAAAATGGCGCACCGCCTGCGCGAGTTCGGTTAATTGCGATGGGTATTTTTTCCATTGCCAACCAGCATATCCGCTTCGCGGTAAAACTGGCGTGCGCGATTGTCCTGGCGCTGTTCGTTGGTTTTCACTTTCAGCTTGAGACCCCGCGCTGGGCGGTGTTGACCGCGGCAATTGTGGCCGCTGGCCCGGCTTTTGCCGCCGGTGGGGAACCCTATTCAGGCGCTATCCGCTATCGCGGGATGCTGCGTATCGTCGGGACATTTATTGGCTGTATTGCCGCACTGATCATTATTATCAGCATGATCCGCGCCCCGTTATTGATGATCCTGGTGTGTTGTATCTGGGCCGGTTTTTGTACCTGGATCTCGTCGCTAGTGAAGATCGAGAATTCCTATGCCTGGGGGCTTTCGGGCTATACGGCGCTGATCATCGTCATTACTATCCAGGCAGAACCGCTGTTGACGCCGCAATTTGCGCTCGAACGTTGCAGCGAGATTGTGATGGGGATTGTTTGCGCCATTGTTGCCGATCTGCTCTTTTCGCCCCGCTCGGTGAAACAGGAAATTGATGTCGAACTGGACAGCCTGCTGGTGGCGCAGTATCAGCTTATGCAGTTGTGTATAAAGCATGGCGACAGTGAAGAAGTGGACAAAGCCTGGGGCGATTTAGTCCGTCGCACGGCGGCGCTGGAGGGGATGCGCAGCAACCTCAATATGGAGTCTTCACGTTGGGTGCGTGCTAATCGCAGGCTCAAAGCATTAAACACGCTGTCGCTCACGCTTATTACTCAGTCCTGTGAAACTTACCTTATTCAAAATACCCGCCCGGAACTGATCACTGACACCTTCCGCGAGTTGTTCGACACACCGGTTGAAACGGTGCAGGATGTCCATAAACAGTTGAAGCGGATGCGTCGGGTAATTGTCTGGACCGGCGAACGTGAAACACCGGTAACGATTTATAGCTGGGCAGGTGCGGCGACGCGCTACCTGTTACTGAAGCGCGGTGTGGTGAGTAATACAAAAATTAGCGCGACGGAAGAAGAGATCCTGCAGGGCGAGCCGGTGGTTAAAGTTGAATCAGCCGAACGTCACCATGCGATGGTCAACTTCTGGCGCACCACCCTTTCCTGTGTGCTGGGAACCTTGTTCTGGCTGTGGACCGGCTGGACATCCGGCAGCGGCGCGATGGTTATGATTGCGGTCGTCACCTCGTTGGCAATGCGCTTACCCAACCCCCGGATGGTGGCGATAGACTTTATCTACGGTACGCTGGCGGCATTACCGCTCGGCGCGCTCTATTTTCTGGTAATTATCCCCAACACGCAGCAAAGTATGCTGTTGTTGTGTTTGAGCCTGGCGGTGCTGGGGTTCTTTCTTGGAATCGAGGTGCAGAAACGGCGATTGGGATCGATGGGGGCGCTGGCCAGTACCATTAATATCATCGTGCTGGATAATCCTATGACCTTCCACTTTAGCCAGTTTCTTGACAGTGCGTTGGGACAGATTGTTGGTTGTGTGCTGGCGTTTCTCGTCATTCTGCTGGTGCGTGATAACTCGCGTGACAGAACCGGTCGCGTGTTGCTCAACCAGTTTGTCTCCGCGGCGGTTGCGGCAATGACCACCAACGTGGTTCGTCGTAAAGAAAACCACCTTCCGGCGCTTTATCAGCAGCTGTTTTTACTGATGAACAAATTCCCCGGCGACCTGGCGAAGTTTCGTCTGGCGCTGACAATGATTATCGCGCATCAGCGTCTGCGCGATGCGCCGATACCGGTAAATGAGGATTTATCTGCGTTCCATCGCCAGCTGCGTCGCACCGCCGATCATGTGATTTCAGCAGGAAATGACGATAAACGCCGACGCTACTTTAGCCAGTTGCTGGAAGAGCTTGAGATCTATCAGGAGAAGTTAATCATCTGGCAAGCCCCTCCACAGGTGACGGAACCGGTAAAACGACTCAGCGGGATGCTACACAAATACCAGCACGCGCTCACCAGCAATTAAGCACAAGAAACCGATGCCAGAAGCGTCGGTTTTTTTATGACTATACTTACCTGAAATGCGGGAGGCCCTGCATATTGGTGGTCCGTAGAGTGACTGGCGTCGGGATGGTGGCTATAGATGAACATCTATACGTTTGATTTTGACGAGATTGAAGACCAGGGTGATTTCTACCGCGAGTTCACGCGCGCATTTGGTCTGGCCCGGGAAAAAGTGGTCGATTTAGATTCTCTGTGGGAGGTCGTTACCGGAGAAGCCTTGCCGCTGCCGGTGGAGATTGAATTTGTCCATTTGCCGGACAAACTACGCAGGCGATACGGCGCATTAATATTACTGTTCGATGAAGCGGAAGAAGAGCTGGAAGGGCAGTTGCGTTTTAATGTTCGTCACTCAACGTAAGGCATAAAAAAGCCCCCGGCAGGCGGGGGCAAGTCGTCGGTTTAGACGACGAGGGTTTATTTGTACAGTTCTGCAGTCGCGTGCCAGTGAGCACCTTCACGGAGTTCAGTGACGCGATAGCTGCTGGCACCCGCTTTTTCAGCTTTAGCGGCGATAGCCTGACGCATATCCATTGGTGAGCTACCGATTTGAGATACGGAGATGCTACCCATGGATTGCAGGTTCTGTGCTTCTTGTGAGTTCACCTGAGTAACCGCGGCGCTTGCACCGAAAGAGAGAACAGAAAGAAGGCTTAAAGCTGCAACAGTAGTTTTGATTTTCATGATATTTACCTCGTCGAATTCTTTTATTGTGGGTCTTGTTTCGTGACCCTCATCACAAAATCAAGTATACACTAATAACGCGATAAATTAATACCACGCTAATTGTTTCTGTGGTTATTAAGTTTTAAAAAGATTATTTTTTATAACTAAAAGGAATTAAAATCAGCCTTTTTAACTACTATATAGAAATAAATTAAGTAAAATCAATGGGATATTGGATTTTGCAAAATGTGCGTTTTTCAGCCTTCATATTCACTGTGTGAATGAGTTTTAGTGGTTAAACGCACCATTTGTTAAATGAATGGCAGTGGAAAATAGAACAAAGAGGGGAAAGTAGAGGTTTTTCCCCGCCGGGAGACGACGGGGAGGAGGCATTACAGTTCTTGTTCGAACAGCTCCAGAATGGCTTCGTACAGATCTTTTACCGTAAAACCCTTAGCTGGTGTGGTGAAGATGGTATCGTCACCGGCAATCGTTCCCAAAATACCTTCCGCTTTACCCAACGAATCCAGCAGACGGGCAATCAACTGAGCAGCGCCGGGGCTGGTGTGAATAACCACGACCGCATCGTTATAGTCGATATCCAGTACCAAATTCTTCAGCGGGCTGGAGGTTGTAGGCACCCCCAACTCTGCCGGCAGGCAGTACACCATTTCCATTTTCGCATTGCGGGTACGCACCGCGCCAAACTTGGTCAGCATGCGTGAAACCTTGGACTGATTGATATTATCAAAGCCCTGATCCTGCAATGCGAGGACGATTTCGCCCTGAGAGCTGAACTTTTCTTCTTTAAGTAGCGCTTTAAACGCCTTCACTAATTCTTCTTGTTTTGCCGAGCTTCGCATAAGTCACCCGTAATATGGCGGTAGAAACAACATTATTGTGCATACAGATGAATTTTTATGCAAACGGTCTGCCCTGGTAAAGGCTGAAATAATGTTATGAAAGAGCGGAATTTTATCAAATTTCGTTATCAAGAAACATGCCTGTGTCACGGCGCGCAAATAAGGTTAAAAGTAAATTAATTGTTATCAAATTGATGTTGTTTTGAGAGGCGGGTAGGGTATATTGTCAGCACCTGTTGGAAAGTTGCTCTACTGTGCGGGTGCTTTTGAATTACGTAACTTAGGTTTTATTTTACGTAAGTTAAATGCATAAAAGCCAAATTTGCGTGACTACGCATTCTTGACGCGTGGTTGTTGTATTCGTTGGATTTGTGGATTAAGGTCGCCGCCGCGGAGCAATAGACACTTTGCTTATCAATATAATAAGGAGTTTAGGATGAAAGTTGCAGTCCTCGGCGCTGCTGGTGGTATCGGTCAGGCGCTAGCATTACTGTTAAAAACCCAACTGCCTTCAGGTTCAGAACTCTCCCTGTACGACATCGCTCCAGTAACACCTGGTGTGGCCGTTGATTTGAGCCATATCCCTACTGCTGTGAAAATCAAAGGCTTCAGCGGTGAAGACGCTACCCCTGCACTGGAAGGTGCTGATGTAGTACTGATCTCTGCGGGTGTCGCGCGTAAACCGGGTATGGATCGTTCCGACCTGTTCAACGTCAACGCCGGTATCGTGAAGAACCTGGTGCAGCAGGTTGCTAAAACCTGTCCGAAAGCATGTATCGGTATCATCACCAACCCGGTGAACACGACCGTTGCTATCGCTGCAGAAGTGCTGAAAAAAGCAGGCGTATACGATAAGAACAAACTGTTTGGCGTGACCACGCTGGACATTATCCGCTCCAATACCTTTGTTGCGGAACTGAAAGGCAAACAGCCTGGCGACGTTGAAGTCCCGGTTATTGGCGGCCACTCTGGCGTGACCATTCTGCCATTGCTGTCACAAATTCCTGGCGTGAGCTTCACCGAGCAAGAAGCGGCTGACCTGACCAAACGTATCCAGAACGCGGGTACTGAAGTTGTGGAAGCTAAAGCCGGTGGCGGATCTGCTACCCTGTCTATGGGTCAGGCCGCAGCACGTTTCGGCCTGTCACTGGTTCGCGCACTGAGCGGCGAAAAAGGCGTGGTTGAATGTGCTTACGTTGAAGGCGACGGCCAGTATGCTCGTTTCTTCTCTCAGCCGCTGCTGCTGGGTAAAAACGGCGTAGAAGAACGTCAGTCTATCGGTAAGCTGAGTGCGTTTGAGCAAAGCGCGCTGGAAGGCATGCTGGACACGTTGAAGAAAGATATCACTCTGGGCGAAGAGTTCGTTAAGTAAGAACTGCCAGAAAATAAAAAACCGGAGCCTGGCTCCGGTTTTTTTATGCACCACACTTTTATAGCCGGATAAAGTACGTTATCCGGTGCTAACGTCAGTTTGTCGCAGGGTATTCCTGAATCGTCACCTGCAGCGTCAGCTGTTTGTCATCGCGCATCACGACGACGGAGATGACCGAACCTGGGCGAATTTCGGCAACCTGGTCCATGGTCTCAAGCGCGGATACCGCCGGTTTATTATTGACTGAAATGATCAAGTCGTTGACCTGAATGCCGGCCTGCGCTGCCGGACCGTCCGGAGCCACTTCGTTAACCACGATCCCCTGAATTTGATCCATTCCGCCGCCCTGCGCGTGCAGTGGCGCAATTTCACGACCGCTGATGCCGATGTAGCCGCGAATCACGCGCCCGTCACGAATCAGCTTATCCATGATTTTGGTCGCCAACTGAAACGGAATGGCGAAGCCAATACCTTCGGGGGTTTCGCCGTCGTTGCTCTTATCAAATGACAGCGTATTAATGCCCATCAGTTCCCCCAGTGAGTTGACCAGCGCACCGCCGGAGTTACCGTGGTTGATGGAGGCATCCGTTTGCAGGAAGTTTTGCCGACCTGTCGGGTTCAGGCCAATACGGCCGGTGGCGCTGATAATCCCCTGGGTAATGGTTTGCCCAAGGTTGTACGGGTTACCAATGGCGAGAACCACATCGCCGATGTGCGGCACACGCTTGTTATTAATGGGGATGGTCGGCAGGCCGCCAGTTGCGTTGATTTTCAGCACCGCAAGGTCGGTTAACGTATCAGAACCCACGAGCAGCGCTTCAAATACACGTCCATCCTGCAGTGCGACGATGATTTGGTCGGCATCATTAATGACGTGCTTATTGGTAATGATATAGCCGCGCTGATCCATGATAACGCCTGAGCCGAGCGTACGGATCTCAAGCTGGTTATGTGCTGTGCTGTTCATACTGCGGTTATAAACGTTAACGACGGCAGGAGCAGCACGGCGAACCGCCGAGTTATAGCTGGCGGGCGTTTCATCTGCACTGTCGAACTGCGGTGTAGTAAGGGTATTAATTTTGCGCAGAGAGGGCATCGCCGCCAGCAGAATGGCGCCGACGATTAAACCAATCGCGACCGAACGTAAAAGCTTCACAAACATGATGGCGGCGTCATTAAAAAAGGGAACGGCAGCAGCATATCACGAGTTAACCGGACATCACACGGGGGGCTGATGTCCGGTTTAATGCATTACCGCAGGAGCAGGTAAATACTGTCGTTACCGCGAACCACCTGCAGAGCGATAATCGCCGGTTTCGCTTCCAGCACCTTACGCATTTCGGCAATCGAGTTTACGCGATCGCGGTTAACGCCAATGATAACGTCATCTTTATGCAGACCAGCCTGTGCGGCTGGACTACTTTTTTCAACGTTATCTATTTTGATGCCTTTGGTGCCATCTTTTAACTGACCATCGCTGAGCGTAGCGCCTTGCAACGCAGGGGCGATCATTTCCGCACTGGCGGACGATGATGTGCTGGTATCCAGGGTGACTTCAACCTCCAGCGGTTTACCGTTACGCAGCAGCCCCAGTTTGACCTTGGTTCCTGGTTCAGTTGTCGCAATGCGTGAACGCAGTTCGGCAAAGCTGCTGAGTGGTTTACCGTTGAGACTGGTAATGACGTCACCGGATTTCACCCCCGCCTTGGCAGAACCTGAGTTGGGCAGAACCTCGCTGACAAACGCCCCGCGCTGCACATTCAGATTGAACGCTTTGGCGATGTCGGCGGTCATTTCGGTACCTTTAATCCCTAACAGACCGCGTTTGATTTCGCCAAACTGCATCAACTGTTGGGCCAGCGTGCGCGCCATGTTGCTTGGGATCGCAAAGCCAATCCCGATGCTGCCGCCGCCGGGGGCCAGAATCGCGGTGTTAATGCCAATCAACTCACCGTTGAGGTTAAGCAGCGCGCCGCCGGAGTTGCCCCGGTTGATGGACGCATCGGTCTGAATAAAGTTTTCCAGACCCTCCAGGTTCAGCCCGCTGCGCCCCAATGCCGATACAATGCCGGAAGTGGCGGTTTGCCCGAGACCGAACGGGTTACCCACGGCCACCGCGAAATCACCCACGCGGAGTTTGTCGGAGTCGGCAATGGCGATTTGCGTCAGGTTACTGGGGTGTTGAATTTGCAGCAGGGCGATATCGCTCTGATCGTCACTGCCGATCAGCTTCGCGTCGAACTCTCGGCCATCATTAAGCTGAACGCTGATTTTTTGCGCCTGATTAATGACGTGGTTATTGGTCAGGACGTAGCCTTTTGCGGCATCAATAATGACCCCTGAGCCCAGCCCTTCAAAAGGTTGTGAAGGTTGGTCGGGAAGCTCATCACCAAAAAATTTTTTAAACTCTTCCGGGACTTTTTGTCCTTGAACAGCGGTGCCTTCGACCCTAACGCTCACCACGGCAGGTAACACTTTCTCCAGCATCGGGGCAAGGCTGGGAAGCGCAGCCTGACCGGGAACCTGGCCGGGAATCGACGCAACGGCCGGGAATGGCGCCGAGAGAGTTAACCCGACACTTAACGCTAATGCACTCAACAGCTGGGTTTGTTTTTTCATGGATCCTGCTCTCGTACCTTGAGTAAACGGAAGATGATTCAAAACAGTTTGATGTTATTGAATTTTCGGTTTGGTCACAATGAGGCTAACGACTAAATAATAGCTGGGACGGGAAGAGAAGCGGAGGGCGCAATTACTGCGCCCAATAAATTTCTTAACGATGTGCGTTTAGTCGCGCTTTGCGCCACTACGCAGCAGGCCGGAGGCTCCTTCAGAATAGTCACGCGGCATCTGAACCGGCGCCTGATCGTTGCCAGCTTCGGACTCTGCCAGACGATTACGGAACGGGTTGTTTTCCGGCGACATACCCGGCAGCAGGTTGCTCGAGCTTTTCGCCATATGCTGGTAGATCTGACGATAATCGTCCGCCATGTTATCCAGCAATTCAGCGCTGCGGGCAAAGTGGCTTACCAGCTCTTCGCGGTACTCTTCCAGCTCAGCTTTATTTTTTTCCAGTTCGTACTGCAATGCCTGCTGTTGGCGTAATTTACGATTACCAAAACGCATGGCTACAGCACCAATAATGATACCGACGACTAACCCAATTAGCGCATATTCCCAGGTCATGAACATCTCCCGTTGTCTTGTGTTTCCGTAGGGTGTTGGCTGTAGGCTCCATGCCTGCGCCTGATTATGCCACTATAACCGCTAATCCCGTAGAAGTGGAATCCCGTGTTTATATCACGTAATGTAGAACGGCCTTTTTTTCGTCAACCGTGAGCGACGGCACATCGATTCTCAAGGAATAACAATAACATCATGCAAAGCCTTTCCCCGACATCGCGTTACCAACAAGCCCTTACAGACGGCACTCATCAGCCCGACAGCGTACAACAAGAAGCCGTGAATCGACTGGAAACCATTTTCCAGGCGTTAACGACGCCAGCTCGTCCTGCCCCGCAGGAGAATGGTCTGATGGCGCGTTTTGGCAAATTGCTGGGCAAGCGTGAGTCGCCGACCAACCCGCCGGTGCGTGGTTTGTATATGTGGGGCGGGGTCGGACGCGGGAAGACCTGGCTGATGGATCTGTTCTACCATAGTCTGCCGGGCGGGCGTAAACAGCGTTTGCACTTTCACCGCTTTATGTTGCGCGTCCATGAAGAGCTTACCGCCCTGCAGGGGCAGAGCGATCCGCTGGAAATCATTGCCGACCGCTTTAAGGCCGAAACGGACGTGCTGTGCTTCGATGAATTTTTTGTTTCTGATATCACCGACGCCATGCTGCTTGGCGGCTTAATGAAGGCGCTATTTGCCCGAGGCATTACGCTGGTGGCGACCTCCAATATTCCTCCGGACGACCTGTATCGCAACGGTTTGCAACGCACGCGTTTTCTTCCTGCCATTGATGCCATCAAGCAGCATTGCGACATCATGAATGTTGATGCCGGCGTCGATTATCGTCTGCGCACCTTAACGCAGGCGCATTTGTGGTTGTCGCCTCTGAATGAGGAAACCCGCCAGCAGATGGATAAGCTGTGGCTGGCACTAGCGGGAACCAAAAGTGAGCATGCGCCGACGCTGGAGATTAACCATCGTCCGTTGCCGACGCTGGCCGTCGAAAACCAAACGCTGGCGGTGTCGTTCACCACGCTCTGCGTCGATGCCCGTAGTCAGCATGACTATATTGCGCTGTCGCGTCTGTTCCACACGGTGCTGTTGTTTGATGTGCCGGTCATGACCCCGCTGATGGAAAGCGAGGCGCGACGCTTTATCGCGCTGGTGGATGAATTCTACGAACGCCACGTCAAGTTGGTGGTGAGTGCGGCCTCTCCCTTATATGAGATCTACCAGGGCGAGCGTCTGAAGTTTGAATTCCAGCGTTGTTTGTCGCGTCTGCAGGAGATGCAAAGCGAGGAGTATTTGAAGCGGGAACATTTAGCCGGTTAAACCTGCCGCAAATCACATAAAGGGGTCGATCTTTGACCCTGACTTCTCTATAATCTTGCGACCCCACGTTACGAGAGAGTTTTTTTCCCAAAACTTTCTATGCGCCGGCATAGGCTATTCGAAGGGGTAGGTTTGCTGGACAATGTCGTGTGAACCTCAACTGACAAAACGTTTGGGTGTTCACCAACGTGTAACTTATTTATTTGGGTAAGCTTTTAATGAAAACTTTTACAGCTAAACCAGAAACCGTAAAACGCGACTGGTATGTTGTTGACGCGACCGGTAAAACTCTGGGCCGTCTGGCTTCCGAACTGGCTCTGCGCCTGCGCGGTAAGCACAAAGCGGAATATACTCCGCACGTAGATACTGGTGATTACATCATCGTTCTGAACGCTGACAAAGTTGCTGTAACCGGCAACAAGCGTACTGACAAAGTGTACTATCACCACACCGGTCACATCGGTGGTATCAAACAAGCGACCTTTGAAGAGATGATTGCTCGCCGTCCTGAGCGTGTGCTTGAAATCGCGGTTAAAGGCATGCTGCCAAAAGGCCCGCTGGGTCGTGCTATGTTCCGTAAACTGAAAGTTTACGCTGGCAACGAGCACAACCACGCGGCACAGCAACCGCAAGTTCTTGACATCTAATCGGGATTATAGGCAATGGCTGAAAATCAATACTACGGCACTGGTCGCCGCAAAAGTTCCGCAGCTCGCGTTTTCATCAAACCGGGTAGTGGTAAAATCGTAATCAACCAACGTTCTCTGGAACAGTACTTCGGTCGTGAAACTGCCCGCATGGTAGTTCGTCAGCCGCTGGAACTGGTCGACATGGTTGAGAAACTGGATCTGTACATCACTGTTAAAGGTGGTGGTATCTCTGGTCAGGCTGGTGCGATCCGTCACGGTATCACCCGCGCTCTGATGGAGTACGACGAATCCCTGCGTGGCGAACTGCGTAAAGCTGGCTTCGTTACCCGTGATGCTCGTCAGGTTGAACGTAAGAAAGTCGGTCTGCGTAAAGCACGTCGTCGTCCGCAGTTCTCCAAACGTTAATTGCTTTCTGCTTCGGCAGACAACAATTTGCGAAAAAACCCGCTTCGGCGGGTTTTTTTATCACTATTGCTCCCCGTGGAAGCACGGTAATCCGCTGATTGCCACCTCTTTTTCCCCATTTCAAGAATCGACTCACCACAAAGGTCACAAAATCTGGTAAACTATCATCCAATTTTCTGCCCAAATGTCAGGTATCGCTCATTTTTTGTTTGTATTTTGAACAGTAATGGCTTTCCTGAGTCTGGGTGACATCACTTCTGGCTGGCCACTGAGTGGCTGGTAGCAGTAAAAATTCTGAATATACCTGGAGGTTTTCATGGCTGTCGCTGCCAACAAACGTTCGGTAATGACGCTGTTTTCTGGTCCTACTGACATCTATAGCCATCAGGTCCGCATCGTGCTGGCTGAAAAAGGTGTTAGTTTCGAGATTGAGCACGTGGAGAAGGACAATCCACCTCAGGATCTGATCGACCTCAACCCGAATCAGAGCGTACCGACACTGGTGGATCGTGAGCTGACCCTGTGGGAATCTCGCATCATTATGGAATACCTGGATGAGCGCTTCCCGCATCCGCCGCTGATGCCGGTTTACCCGGTTGCGCGTGGTGAAAGCCGCCTGTACATGCAGCGTATCGAAAAAGACTGGTACACGCTGATGAACGTCATCGTGAACGGTTCCGCTTCTGAAGCCGAGGTCGCGCGTAAGCGTCTGCGCGAAGAGCTGCTGGCAATCGCGCCAGTATTCGGTCAGAAGCCTTACTTCCTGAGCGATGAGTTCAGCCTGGTAGACTGCTACCTGGCGCCGCTGCTGTGGCGTTTACCGCAGTTGGGTATTGAATTCAACGGTGCCGGTTCGAAAGAACTGAAAGGTTATATGACTCGCGTCTTTGAACGTGATTCTTTCCTGGCTTCTCTGACTGAGCCTGAACGTGAAATGCGTCTGGGCCGGGGTTAACCTGTATGGATTTGCCACAGCTAACACCACGCCGTCCGTATCTGCTGCGCGCATTCTATGAGTGGTTGTTAGACAACCAGCTCACGCCGCATCTGGTGGTGGATGTGACGCTCCAGGACGTGCAGGTTCCGATGGAATATGCGCGTGACGGGCAAATAGTTCTGAATATTGCACCGCGCGCGGTGGGGAACCTGGAACTGGCAAATGACGAAGTACGCTTTAACGCGCGCTTCGGTGGTGTGCCGCGTCAGGTTTCCGTCCCGCTGGCTGCAGTTCTGGCTATTTATGCTCGTGAAAACGGTGCCGGTACGATGTTTGAACCGGAAGCCGCCTACGACGAAGATGTCGCCAGCTTAAATGATGACGACAACGAAGCGTCTGGTTTTGAGAGTGAAACGGTCATGTCGGTCATTGATGGCGATAAGCCTGACAACAGCGACGACAACGATCCGGATGACACTCCTCCGCCGCCTCGCGGCGGGCGCCCAGCGCTACGCGTAGTGAAATAAAGAGTGAAATAAGAAAACAGGCCCTTTCGGGCCTGTTCTGTTTTCTGGCTCTGCAATCAATAAAACAGCGCGATGGTGACTATCATATTCACCACAAACCCCACTGCCATCGGAATAGCGGTGCGCTTTACCACCTCAAAGGGCGACACGCCGGCAATCCCAGAAGTCACGACGATCACTGCGGTAATAGGTGATACCGCGCGAGCCAGCGTAGTGGCAAAATGCATCGGCATAATCATCACTACTGCCGGAATATGCAGCCCGGCGGCAATATCCGGGATCAGGCTGGCAAAAGACATAAACGGTGCGTTGCCTGAGCCCATGACGATCGCACAGGCGGCAATGACCACGGCCATGATGATCATTACGCCGATGCCGCCAAGGCCGGAGTGTTCCGCGCCTTTAATCACTGCGTCCACTGTCCCGATAGTCGTCAACCCTTTGGCAAAGATCTCACCGGCGACCACCAGCGTGACAACGTTGGCAAACTGCGTTCCCATGCCGTCAAAAAAAGCCTGCACATCATCCATTGTTTCGCGCAGATTATGTTTATGCAGGAATTCGACAAACATGGTCAGCGTCATGCTCATGAGCATCACCACTACCAGATTCAGTTCTGCCTGCATTAATCCCATATGTGCCAGCAACAGCGAACCCAACATCAGGATCAGCGGCATCACCGGTAAAATGGCGTAATACAGCGGGGGTACATCTTCCAGCGTCTTTTGTTCAGCGAACCCGTTGTTTTCCGGTAACGTTTTTTTATCAAATCGGCGCTGTACGAAAAAATGCGCAATGGCGACAGCGATAATGACGCATGAAGCGACGGGGAGCTGGTAATGGAAGAAGTAGGTGGCGATTTTCATGCCCGCGACCTGCGCGGCAAAAATAGAGTTGGTTTCCAGAATGCCCCATTCAATCGACATCGAGGTGGCAATGACCGCAACCGCGGATAATCGACTCACGCCAAGACTGACCAGCGTTGGGAAAAGCGTCACCATCAGTAGCATGCCTAACCCGGAAGCGCTGGTAATGAACTGCGCCATGATCTGACCAATCACATAGGTGGCGGCCAGCACGACATAGGGGGAACGGATCAGCTTAAGCGGTCGGCTTAACAGGCTAACCATCGCTCTGCTGGCCCCCATCCTGTCCATATAACGGGCATAACCACCCACCGCCATGATAGATAAACCCAGCCCTGCCGCCCGATTTGAGAGCATACGCAGAATTTCGTTGTAAATATCGACCAGTAGATAGCCGCTACTTTTATCGTCAGCGACCAGCGCGCCGTAACCCAGCCAGACGCCGCAGATCATCAGGAAGATCCCGGCTGCTGCCAGCACGACCTGGGGTTTGTAGTTTTTGAGGATCAAGTAACCCATCGTTAATAAAACGATGACAGAGATAATGATGCCGAACATTGTTTCACTCCATGCCAGGGAAGATGATAAATCCGGTAATAATGCTGTTGTCAAAACGGATGTTATATTTTTCTGGACACTTTTTATGGAGTGGATATCTTATTTTTAACGCAATGGTTAATTTATTTTATGTTATAAAATAGTGGGTTATGATAAATTCTCACATTCATATTCGGAAATTTCACGAAGCCGATATAGCCTTGTTTAATTAAAGGTAATCGGCATGTTCAAGCTAAATATAATATGAATAATAAATATATTATTCATAAGTCAGCCTGTCTGGATGACCATCATTTCACCCTGCTTTCGATCCTGTGTTAGGATAAACCCGCTGTTGTTTGTCACCACGACTTAGCTGAATAGGCCCTATGAACGCATTTGATTCGCAAGCTGAAGACTCTCCATCCACCATTGGCCGTAGCTTACGCAATCGCCCGCTGGCGCGTAAAAAACTGTCTGAGATGGTTGAAGAAGAACTGGAGCAGATGATCCGTCGTCGGGAATTTGGCGAGGGAGAACAACTGCCGTCTGAGCGGGAGCTGATGGCCTTCTTTAACGTGGGTCGTCCTTCTGTACGAGAAGCGCTGGCAGCGTTAAAACGCAAAGGCCTGGTACAAATCAACAACGGCGAGCGCGCCCGCGTTTCGCGTCCTTCGGCTGATACCATTATCAGCGAGCTGTCCGGTATGGCCAAAGATTTCCTCGCGCATCCCGGCGGCATAGCCCACTTCGAGCAGTTGCGACTGTTCTTTGAATCCAGCCTGGTACGATACGCCGCAGAACACGCTACTGACGAGCAAATCGCCAGACTGGCGAAAGCACTGGAAATCAACAGCCAGTCGCTGGATGACAATACGCTATTCATTCGCTCGGACGTTGATTTTCACCGCGTGCTGGCGGAGATCCCGGGCAATCCCATCTTTATGGCGATCCATGTTGCGCTGTTAGACTGGCTGATTGCTGCCCGCCCGACCGTTGCCGATCAAGAGTTGTATGAGCACAACAACGTGAGTTATCAGCAGCATATCGCCATTGTAGAGGCTATTCGTCAGCGCGATCCTGAGGAAGCTGACCGCGCACTGCAAGAACACCTCAACAGCGTTTCCGCGACCTGGCACGCCTTCAGCAAAAGTAAAAAATTGCGTAAGTGATCGCGATCCTGACGATCGTTTAGTGAAGCAGATCGCACTATAAGCGTTCTGTATTGTATTGCTGCTTATTTGATCTGGTATAACAGGTATAAAGGTATGCAATCAGATAACACTAATCATCGACAGAGGTAGTTATGGCAAGAGATCTAAAAGGCGTAATGCCAGCGTTGTTAACCCCATTCGATAACCAACAGCGGCTGGATGTTGAGAGTCTGCGCCGGCTGGTGCGTTTCAACATTGCCCAGGGTATTGATGGGCTCTATGTCGGTGGCTCTACGGGCGAGGCCTTTGTCCAAAATCGCGTTGAAAGAGAGCAGGTGCTGGAAATTGTTGCCGAAGAAGCGAAAGGCAAGGTGACGCTTATCGCCCATGTTGGCACAGTGAGTACCGAAGAGAGTCAGCAACTGGCGAGCGCCGCGCATCGCTACGGCTTTGATGCAGTTTCAGCCGTCACGCCGTTTTACTATCCTTTCAGCTTTGAAGAGCACTGCGATCACTACCGCGCAATCATTGATTCGGCGAATGGATTGCCGATGGTGGTCTATAACATCCCGGCGCTGAGCGGCGTAAAACTGACGCTGGATCAGATCAACACGCTGGTGACGCTACCAGGCGTTGGCGCGCTGAAGCAAACTTCCGGCGATCTCTATCAGATGGAACAGATCCGCCGTGCTCATCCCGATCTGGTGCTTTATAACGGTTATGACGAGATCTTCGCTTCTGGTTTGCTGGCGGGGGCAGATGGCGGTATCGGTAGCACTTACAACATCATGGGATGGCGTTATCAGGGAATTGTGAAAGCACTCAAAGAAGGCGACATCCGGACGGCACAAAAGCTGCAAACTGAGTGCAATAAGGTTATCGATCTGCTCATTAAGGTTGGCGTGTTCCGCGGCCTGAAAACGGTACTGCACTATATGGACGTGGTTTCTGTTCCTCTGTGTCGTAAGCCGTTTGCCCCGGTAGATGAACGCTATCTGCCAGAACTGAAAGCGCTGGCTAACCAACTGCTGGCGGAAAAGGCGTAATCGCGGGTCGCCGGGGAGCTTTGCTCGCCCGGCCTGGATTTTCGACCGTAGGCCGGATAAGGCAAAGCCGCTATCCGGCACAACAACAAAAATCGTCGGGAGAGTAAAATGAGTACTTCTACCCAGAGCATCCCGTGGTATCGCCATCTCAATCGGGCGCAATGGCGGGCATTTTCCGCCGCCTGGCTGGGATATTTACTTGATGGTTTTGATTTTGTGTTAATCGCCCTTGTGCTGACCGAAGTTCAAGGTGAATTCGGTCTGACGACGGTGCAGGCTGCCAGTTTGATCTCAGCCGCCTTTATCTCCCGCTGGTTTGGCGGGTTAATGTTGGGGGCCATGGGCGACCGTTACGGACGCCGTCTGGCGATGGTCACCAGCATCATTCTGTTCTCTGTCGGGACGCTGGCTTGCGGCTTCGCGCCAGGCTACACCACCATGTTTATCGCTCGCCTGGTTATCGGGATGGGGATGGCTGGCGAGTACGGATCCAGTGCCACCTATGTCATTGAAAGCTGGCCTAAACACCTGCGTAACAAAGCCAGTGGTTTCCTGATCTCCGGCTTCTCCGTTGGCGCAGTGGTCGCCGCCCAGGTTTACAGCCTGGTGGTCCCGGTCTGGGGATGGCGCGCGCTGTTCTTCATCGGCATTCTGCCGATTATCTTCGCCCTCTGGCTGCGTAAAAATATTCCGGAAGCGGAAGACTGGAAAGAGAAACACGAAGGCAAAGCGCCGGTGCGTACGATGGTGGACATTCTCTATCGGGGCGAACATCGGGTTATCAATATTCTGATGACTCTCGCTGCTGCAACCGCGCTGTGGTTCTGCTTTGCGGGCAATCTGCAAAATGCGGCTATCGTGGCGATACTCGGGCTGATATGCGCATTTATCTTCATTAGCTTTATGGTGCAAAGCAGCGGTAAGCGTTGGCCCACGGGCGTCATGCTGATGGTCGTCGTGCTGTTCGCCTTCCTTTACTCGTGGCCGATTCAGGCGCTGCTGCCTACATATCTGAAAACCGAACTCATGTATGACCCCTCAACGGTTGCCAGAGTGCTCTTCTTCAGCGGCTTTGGCGCGGCGGTCGGCTGTTGCGTCGGTGGGTTTCTTGGCGACTGGCTGGGCACCCGTAAAGCCTATGTCTGCAGTCTCCTGGCCTCGCAGCTACTGATTATTCCGGTATTTGCGATCGGTGGTTCAAACGTCTGGGTCCTGGGTTTGCTGCTGTTTTTCCAGCAAATGCTCGGTCAGGGGATCTCCGGGATCTTACCGAAATTAATTGGTGGCTATTTCGATACCGACCAGCGAGCTGCGGGTCTGGGCTTCACCTACAACGTTGGGGCGCTTGGCGGGGCACTGGCACCGATCATCGGCGCACTGATTGCACAACGTCTGGATCTGGGAACCGCGTTGGGATCGCTCTCCTTCGGCCTGACATTTGTGGTGATCCTGCTGATTGGTCTCGATATGCCGTCCCGCGTACAGCGCTGGCTGCGTCCTGAAGCGTTACGTACGCATGACGCCATCGATGGTCGACCGTTTAGCGGGGCCGTGCCGTTCGGCGGTGACAAAAGCACCATGGTGAAATCCAAAAGTTAATCGGGTTGCCCGGCGCTAAACCGGGCAACTAGCGAAAGGGAAGAACGATGTCGTTATTTAAGCAACGGGATAAAAAGATTATCACCGCGAAGCAGAAGGCTGCGTCATGACTACGCTGGCGATTGATATCGGTGGCACCAAACTGGCTGCAGCGCTGGTGGACAGCAACCTGCGAATCCGCGAACGGCGCGAATTGCCAACACCTGCCAGCAAAACGCCGGATGCGCTGCGCGCCGCGTTACAGGCACTGATTGCGCCGCTACAAGAGCAGGTGAAGCGGGTGGCGATCGCCTCGACGGGGATTATCCGTGAGGGTTCTCTGCTGGCGCTGAATCCGCATAACCTCGGCGGGTTGCTGCATTTTCCGCTGCTGCAAACGCTAAAAGATCTCACTGGTTTGCCGACGCTGGCGGTCAATGACGCGCAGGCCGCGGCGTGGGCTGAGTATCATGCGCTTGGCGGCGAGTACCGCGATATGGTGTTTATTACCGTTTCCACCGGCGTGGGCGGCGGAGTCGTGAGTGCAGGGAAACTGCTGACCGGAGTCGGCGGTCTGGCCGGGCATCTGGGACACACGCTGGCCGATCCGCATGGCCCCGTGTGCGGCTGCGGGCGGGTGGGCTGCGTTGAGGCGATCGCATCCGGTCGAGGGATCGCGGCGGCTGCCGAAGGCGCGCTTGCCGGATGCGACGCCAAAACTATTTTTAGCCGTGCCGGGCAGGGGGATGAGCAGGCAAGCCGGTTGATCCATCGCTCAGCGCGAACATTGGCAAGGCTTGTCGCCGATGTGAAGGCCATGACCGATTGCCAGTGCGCGGTCATTGGCGGCAGCGTTGGGTTGGCTGAAGGATACCTGGCGCTGGTGGAACATTATCTGGCACAAGAGCCTGCGGCCTATCACGTGGAGTTACTGGCGGCGCATTACCGTCATGACGCTGGATTATTGGGGGCCGCGCTGTTGGCCCGGGGAGAATAATGATGATCACAGATGAATTGCGTTCACTGCCTTCATCCGGATTACATCCGGTATTACAGGAAGCGCTAACGCTGGCCGTTGCGGCAAGACCGCAGGAGAAACCACCAGGACGCTATGAGCTGCAGGGCGACAATATTTTTATGAACGTCATGCAGTTCGCCACGCAGAGCCCGGAGCAAAAGAAAGCGGAGCTGCATCAGCAGTACATTGACATTCAGGTGCTGTTGTCCGGTGAAGAACGCATTCTGTTCGGGATGACCGATTCTGCTCGCCAGTGCGAAGAAATGCATGCTGAGGACGATTATCAGCTGTGCAATCACATTACCGATGAGCAGGCGCTCACTTTAAAGCCGGGAAGATTCGCAATTTTTATGCCGGGTGAGCCGCATAAACCGGGTTGTGCGGTGGAGGAGCCAGGGGAAATCAAAAAAGTCGTGATTAAGGTGCGCGCCAGCTTATTACACGCCTGACGATGAGAGAGACGGTGTCGGATGACAAGGTTTGCGCCATCCGACACGGGATATAAATTTAGCGCTTAAACGTCACTGCTTCCGGCTGCGTCAAATGCAGCGTGGTTTGGCTGGGGAGCGTCTCGGCAATGACTCGCCCGTGACGAATAGAATATCGTGCAGGCGTCTGGCGACGAACCGCGTCAAATCCATTTTCAGCCGGTAAAATCACCAGATTCGCAGAGTTCCCCACGCTCAGGCCATAGTCCTGCAGGTGCAAAGTTTTCGCGCTGTGGGTAGTGATCAGATTCAGTCCATCATTTATCTGCCCGTATCCCATTAGTTGGCACACGTGTAAACCCATATGCAGCACTTGTAACATATTTGCCGTACCTAATGGATACCACGGATCGAAGACGTCATCATGACCGAAGCAGACGTTGATCTCCGCTTCCAGCATCTCTTTGACGCGCGTGACGCCGCGGCGTTTAGGATAAGTGTCAAAGCGTCCTTGCAGGTGAATATTGACCAGCGGATTCGCCACGAAGTTAATACCGGACATTTTTAACAGGCGGAAAAGACGGGAAGCATATGCGCCGTTATAGGAGTGCATTGCCGTGGTATGACTGGCGGTCACGCGCTCGCCCATATTGTAGCGATGCGCCAGCGCCGCGACGGTTTCAACAAAGCGTGATTGCTCATCGTCAATTTCGTCGCAGTGCACATCGATAAGTCGGTCGTATTTTTGCGCCAGGGCGAAGATTTTGTGCAGCGACTCCACGCCATATTCACGCGTAAATTCAAAGTGGGGAATCGCGCCGATGACATCGGCCCCCAAACGCACGGCCTCTTCTAACAGCGCTTCACCGTTGGGATAAGACAGAATACCTTCTTGCGGGAATGCGACAATTTGCAGCTCTACCCACGGCGCGGCCTCTTGCTTCACTTCCAGCATGGCTTTCAAAGCCGTTAGCGTAGGATCGGAAACGTCAACGTGGGTACGGACATACTGGATACCGTTAGCCATCTGCCATTTCAGGGTCTGCATCGCGCGCGCTTTGACGTCTTCGTGAGTCAGCATTGCCTTACGCTCGGCCCAGCGTTCAATACCCTCAAACAACGTACCAGACTGGTTCCAGCTCGGCTCACCCGCGGTTTGCGTGGTATCCAGATGAATATGTGGCTCAACGAACGGTGGGATTGCCAGACCGCCCTCGGCATCAAGTACTTCACCTTGCGGCAATGCAGCTGCGTCCTGAGGCTCAATCCGGCTGAAGCGCCCGTTTTCAATCGTGAGCTGCCACAATCCTTCGCGTCCCTGTAAACGCGCCTGACGGATGATGATGTTATTGTTCTGCATGGCTGACCTCTGGTGATTTAGCAAGGCTGCGATTGAAAAGTGGATTCAGCAGGATATAGCTGAATACGCCGCCGAGTACGGCGTTGACTGGCACAATACCGGGAATATAGTGACCGGCGGCGATGCCCAGTGCAACGGACAAAATAGCTATCCAGTTGACGGTCATAAATCGTGCTTTGCTGAAATCGGCATATCGGCGATGGTTCAGCAGATAGTCGGCGATAATCACCCCGCCAATCGGCGGAATCGCTGCCGACAGAAATGTTAGCCAGCCAACAAAGTTATTGTAAAGCCACAGCGCGCAGAGTGTGCCAATAATGCCGTTAGCCACCGACAGCGTGCGGCTGGAAAGGCCGGTAATATTGGCAAATCCCAGACCCGATGCGTACAGCGCATTGTCGTTAGTGGTCCAGATATTCAAGCCGAGTACCACAATTGCGGGCAGCAGCAGACCCTGGGCTATCATCACGTCAGAAATATCCGCTTGTCCGACTGCAGCGGCACCCGCCGCACCGAAGATAAACATCAGCGAGTTGCCAAGGAAAAAAGCGACCATGGCAATCAGCACCGCGCCTTTGGCATTGCGGCCAAAGCGAACGAAGTCGGCGGTTAACGTCCCGGCGCTGACAAACGAGCCTACCACCAGCGCCAGAGCGGTGGAGAAATTAAGCGGCGTTTGCGGCACAATCGCTTTTAAATGGTCTAAACCGCCGACATCGCTTACCGCCAGCCAGACGGAGTAGCTGCCAAGAATGACGATGGCGGGTACGGCGATGATAGATAAAATGGTCAGTGCCGAGATGCCAAAAAAGATGGTCATCGTCATCAGCAGACCGGAAACCGCAATCAGGATATTGACGTCAATTCCCGTCGCTTTGCCAACCGGAATGGCAAACATGGCCACACCCACGCCAAACCAACCCACCTGGGTACCGCCTAATAGCAGTGAAGGAAGCCAGGAGCCTTTCACCCCAAATGAATAACGCGCCAGAAGGTGGGTCGAGAGCCCTGTTTTTGCGCCGATGAAACCGAGAAATGCAGTGTAAATACCGAGGAGAAGATTACCGAAGAGAACTGCCAGGAAGAAATCATTATAAGAAAGACCAGTACCGAGTGTGCCACCGGTCCACATACTGGCGGAAAAAAATGTGAGCCCCAACATAACAAAAGTTAGTGGTATCACGCCTTTCCGAGCCGCCAGAGGGACGGGGCCCTGGCTATAATTGTTGTCCTGCGACACAACGCCTCCATGAATTTTGCCCAAAAAATCCGCCGCATAATATACAGTTCTTAAAATAAAGCAAACGTTTCCGTATGATTTTTACATGGCTATTATTCATGGTGCTGATGTGTTTCGGATGTTAAGGTTTTTTGCCCTGTTTACAAAACGTGTTGTCAGACTGGCTTAATTGGCAGATTTGGCGGTATTGCGGCAGGAGTTTGGCATCTCATCTACCAGGGCAGATGAGATGCCTGAAGAGGCTGAATTACACTTCCAGATAATTCAGAATCCCGTCAGCCGCTTTACGACCTTCGGCAATCGCGGTGACCACCAGATCCGAACCGCGCACGATGTCGCCACCGGCGAAGATTTTCGGGTTGCTGGTCTGGAAGGCGATGTCACTGCGTTCCGGAGCGATAATCCGGCCCTGAGAATCCAGTTCGACGCTGTGTTTTGCCAACCATTCCATACTGTGCGGACGGAAACCAAACGCCAGTACCACCGCATCCGCCGGTACAACGTGCTCGGAACCGGCGACGATCTCCGCGCGGCGACGACCTTTCGCATCCGGTTCGCCCATTTCGGTACGCGCCATTTTCACGCCGCATACTTTACCGTTGGCATTCACTTCCACACCTAACGGCTGTACGTTGAACTGGAATTCCACGCCTTCTTCACGCGCGTTTTTCACCTCGCGTTTGGAGCCCGGCATGTTCTCTTCGTCGCGGCGATAGGCGCAGATTACGTGCGCTGCGTTCTGGCGAACCGAGGTGCGCACACAGTCCATCGCGGTATCGCCCCCACCGAGAACGACGACGCGTTTGCCTTCCATGCTGATGTACGGCTCGTCGCTGCTTTCGCCAAAGCCCATCAACTGTTTGGTATTGGCGATTAGGAACGGCAGGGCGTCGAATACGCCGGAAGCGTCTTCGTTTTCCAGCCCACCGCGCATGGATTGGTAAGTACCCACGCCGAGGAACACCGCGTCGTAATCCTTCAGCAGGTCGTCGAGCTGTACGTCGCGACCCACTTCGGTATTGAGTTTGAACTCAATACCCATGCCGGTGAAGATTTCACGGCGGCGGGTCATGACCTCTTTCTCCAGCTTGAAAGCCGGGATGCCGAAGGTCAGCAGACCACCGATCTCCGGATGACGATCAAACACCACCGCCTTCACGCCGTTGCGGGTTAGCACATCAGCGCAGGCCAGGCCCGCCGGACCCGCACCGATAATCGCCACGCGTTTGTCCGTCTGGCGTACACCGGTCATATCCGGACGCCAGCCCATTTCGAACGCTTTATCGTTGATATAGCGCTCGATGTTACCGATGGTCACCGCGCCGAACTCGTCGTTCAGGGTACAGGATCCTTCACACAGACGATCCTGCGGGCAGACGCGCCCGCAAACTTCCGGCAGGGTGTTAGTCTGGTGTGACAGCTCGGCCGCTTCAAAAATACGCCCCTCGTTGGCCAGCTTCAGCCAGTTCGGGATGTAGTTATGCACCGGGCACTTCCACTCGCAGTACGGGTTGCCGCAGGACAGGCAGCGATCTGCCTGCGCTTTGGCCTGACCTTCGGAAAACGGCTCGTAGATCTCGATAAATTCGATCTTACGGATCTTCAGCGGTTTCTTCGGCGGATCAACGCGCTGCAGGTCGATAAATTGGTATACGTTCTGACTCATTGCTGCTACCCCTTACTGCGCCTGCACACGCAGCTCTGCTGCGCTACGACTACGGTGACCCAACAGTGCTTTCACATCACTGGATTTTGGTTTTACCAGCGCGAATTTCGCTGAGAATGCTGGCCAGTTAGCGAGGATCTCTTCGCCGTGTGAAGAGCCGGTATGCTGCACGTGCTCGGTAATCAGACCGCGCAGGTGTTCCTCATGAATGGCCAGAGAATCAACGTCCAGCACTTCCACCAGTTCCGGGTTCACGCGCTTGCGGAACTCGCCGTCTTCATCCAGTACGTAGGCGAATCCGCCCGTCATACCCGCCCCGAAGTTGACGCCCGTTTTACCGAGAATACAGACGATGCCGCCGGTCATATACTCGCAGCCGTTGTCGCCGATACCTTCCACCACGGTGATAGCGCCGGAGTTACGCACCGCAAAGCGCTCGCCCGCACGGCCTGCTGCAAACAGACGACCGCCGGTGGCGCCGTACAGGCAGGTGTTACCGATGATGCTCGCCTCATGGCTACGGAAAGCCGAGCCAACCGGAGGACGCACTGCCAGCAGGCCGCCCGCCATGCCTTTACCGACATAGTCGTTGGCATCGCCGGTCAGATACAGCTCCACGCCGCCCGCGTTCCACACGCCAAAGCTCTGGCCCGCAGTACCGTTGAAGTGCGCTTTAATCGGGTCAGATGCCAGCCCCTGATCGCCGTGGGTCTGGGCAATATAGCCAGACAGCGACGCACCCACGGAACGGTCGGTGTTGCGGATATCGAACCAGAAGGTTTTGCTCTGGCGCTCGTCGACATACGGTTTTGCTTGTTGCAGGAGCTGTGCGTTCAGTACGCCGTTATCAAACGGCGGGTTGTTCTCGGTGCAGAACAACGCCTTACCAGGATGCGGCTCGGCGGTTTCCAGCAGACGCGACAGCTCCAGCTTCTGCTGTTTGGCGGTAAACCCTTCCAGCTCTTTGAGCAGGTCGGTACGACCAATCAGATCCACCAGACGTTTCACGCCCAGCTCGGCCATCAGCTCGCGCACTTCGCGGGCGATAAATTCAAAGTAGTTGGTCACTTTGAACGGCAGACCGTGATAGTGGTTCTTACGCAGTTTGTCGTCCTGAGTTGCCACGCCGGTTGCGCAGTTGTTCAGATGGCAAATACGCAGATATTTACAGCCCAGCGCGACCATCGGCCCGGTACCGAAACCGAAGCTTTCCGCGCCGAGAATCGCCGCTTTAATGATGTCCACGCCGGTTTTCAGACCGCCATCGACCTGCAGACGAATCTTGTGACGCAGGCCGTTAGCCACCAGCGCTTGCTGGGTTTCCACCAGACCCAGTTCCCACGGGCAGCCCGCATATTTCACCGAGGAGAGCGGGCTTGCGCCGGTGCCGCCGTCGTAGCCAGCGATGGTGATGAGGTCTGCATAGGCTTTTGCCACGCCGGTGGCGATGGTGCCGACGCCTGGTTCAGAAACCAGCTTCACCGAGATCATCGCTTTCGGGTTGACCTGTTTGAGGTCAAAAATCAGCTGCGCTAAGTCCTCGATAGAGTAGATATCGTGGTGCGGCGGCGGGGAGATCAGCGTCACGCCCGGCACTGAATAGCGCAGTTTAGCGATGTACGGGGTAACTTTATCACCCGGCAACTGACCGCCTTCGCCCGGTTTCGCGCCCTGAGCGACTTTAATCTGAATGACGTCGGCGTTGACCAGGTACGCCGGGGTTACGCCAAAGCGACCGGAAGCCACCTGCTTAATACGCGATACCTTGTTGGTGCCATAACGCGCAGGATCTTCGCCGCCTTCGCCAGAGTTAGAGTTACCACCGATGCTGTTCATCGCTTCCGCCAACGCCTCGTGTGCTTCCGGGCTTAATGCGCCGATAGACATGGCTGCGGTATCAAAGCGTTTAAATAATTCGCTCGCGGGTTCTACCTCGTCAATGCTCACGGCTTCATCGCCGGGCGTAATCGCCAGCAGATCGCGCAGCGTGGCCGCCGGACGCTCATTGACCAGCTTGGCATATTCCTGATAGTCGCTGTATTCGCCGCTTTGTACTGCCTGTTGCAGTGTGCGCACCACGTCCGGGTTGTAAGCGTGGTATTCGCCGCCGTGGACGTACTTCAGCAAACCGCCCTGGCTAATAGGTTTCCGCGCCAGCCAGGCATGTTTCGAGAGGTTTAGCAGATCCTGCTGGAAGTCGACAAACCCTGCGCCGCTGATGCGGCTGACTACGCCCTGGAAGCACAGCGCCACGACATCATCATGCAGACCAACGGCTTCAAACAGCTTCGAGCAGCGGTAAGAGGCGATGGTTGAGATGCCCATTTTGGACATGATTTTGTACAGACCTTTGTTGATGCCGTTACGGTAGTTCAGCATCACGGTCCGGTAATCTTTGGCAATCGCCTGAGTGTCGATCAGACGCCCCAGCGTTTCATACGCCAGATACGGATAAATGGCCGTCGCGCCAAAGCCGAGCAGTACCGCGAAGTGGTGCGGGTCACGGGCGCTCGCCGTTTCAACGATGATGTTGGCGTCGCAACGCAGGCTTTGTTCTACCAGACGCGTTTGCACTGCGCCCACGGCCATTGGTGCCGGAACCGGCAGACGGTTTTTTGCGATATTACGGTCAGAAAGCACCAGCAGTACCGTGCCGTTACGTACCATCTGTTCCGCTTTATCGCACAAGGCTTTGACGGTCTCTTCGAGCGTGGTTTCGGTCACGTCGAAGGTGATATCCAGACGGTCAGCGCGATAATGCTCCTCTTTCATGGTGGTGAGCTGGGTGAAATCGGAGTACAGCAGGATCGGCGATTTAAAGCTCAGACGGTGTGCCTGACCTTCCGCTTCGCAGAAGACATTCATCTCGCGACCGATGCTGGTGGCCAGCGACATAACGTGCGCTTCACGCAGCGGGTCGATAGGCGGGTTAGTCACCTGCGCGAACTGCTGGCGGAAGTAGTCATAAATGATGCGCGGCTGGCTGGACAGCACGGCAAACGGGGTATCGTCACCCATTGAGCCAACCGCTTCCTGACCATTTTCACCGAGTACGCGAATGACGGAATCCAGCTCTTCGGCGCTGTAGTTAAACTGTTTCTGGTAGCTGGCGAGGGTATCATCGTCCAGCTCGCGGCTGCCGACCTGATCGTCAGCCAGCTCTTCGAACGGCACCAGACGACGAACGTTTTTCTCCATCCACTCTTTGTAGGGGTGGCGGCTTTTCAGGTCATTGTCGGTTTCCGCTGAGTGCAGAATGCGCCCGCTGCGGGTGTCGATAACCATCAGCTCGCCAGGGCCGACGCGGCCTTTTTCCACCACTTCATCCGGCTGGTAATCCCAGATCCCGACCTCAGAGGCGCAGGTAATCAGCTTGTCTTTGGTGATGACGTAGCGCGCCGGGCGCAGGCCGTTACGATCGAGGTTACAGGCGGCAAAGCGACCGTCGGACATGACGATGCCCGCCGGGCCGTCCCACGGTTCCATGTGCATAGAGTTGAAGTCAAAGAACGCGCGCAGCTCCGGATCCATATCCGGGTTGTTCTGCCAGGCTGGCGGCACCAGTAAACGCATGGCGCGGATGATGTCCATCCCGCCCGCCAGCAGCAGCTCAAGCATGTTATCCATGGAGCTGGAGTCGGATCCGGTTTCGTTCACGAACGGCGCGGCGTCGTGCAGGTCAGGGATCAGCGGCGTCTGGAATTTATAGGTACGGGCGCGCGCCCACTGGCGGTTGCCGGTGATGGTGTTGATCTCGCCGTTGTGCGCCAGATAGCGGAACGGCTGCGCCAGCGGCCAGCGCGGCACGGTGTTGGTGGAAAAGCGTTGGTGGAACAGGCAGATGGCCGACTCCAGACGCAGGTCCGCGAGGTCCAGGTAAAAGCGCGGCAGATCCGCCGGCATACACAGACCTTTATAAATATTCACCAGATTCGACAGGCTACAGACGTAGAAGTCTTTATCTTGCAGAAGGCGTTTTTCAATACGACGACGGGCGATAAACAGACGTCGTTCCATATCACGCGGACGCCAACCCGCAGGGGCGTTAACGAAAATTTGCTCAATACGAGGCAGGGAGGATAGAGCGATTTCACCGAGAACACCTTCGTTGGTCGGCACGTCGCGCCAGCCGACAATTGACAGGGTCTCCTGCTGTAATTCTTCTTCAACTATGCGGCGAGAGGCTGCTGCCAGTTCAGCGTCTTTATTTAAAAAGATCATGCCGACGGCGTAGTTTTTGGCTAAACGCCAGCCGCGCTCTTGCGCCACGATGCGGAAAAAGCGATCCGGTTTTTGTAACAGCAGGCCGCAACCATCGCCGGTTTTTCCATCGGCAAGAATTGCGCCACGGTGCTGCATGCGGGCCAGTGCGTGTATGGCGGTACGCACTACCTTGTGGCTAGGTTCGCCTTCTATGTGGGCGATCAGGCCGAAACCACAGTTATCCCTCTCAAGGGATTTATCGTACAACATATGAGTGAACCTCCCCAGGCTCTGCGGGATTCCCATCTGAACCGTTGCGCACGGGCACACCAAGAGCATGGCGACGGGGTTTGCGTGTCATACGCTTACCTCGCATTCGCCCTCTTTATCCTTTTCGCACAGGTCAAACAAGTTTGAGGACTTGCTTCAGAGGGAATCTCAATTACTGCATAAATATGATGAGCAGGCTGCTCATCCAGAAAGCTTCCAGCGGATTTCCACGTTATCGGGAATCCACACACAGGTCAAATGGCAATCTTATTTATGCAAAAATGTGCTATAGGGCGATTAACTTTATGAAATTGCTGAAATAAAAGGATTTTTTACATCGGTTTAACGTAGGGGGAACGGTCAGGGAAGTGTGATCTGTCTCACTGTCAGAACGGCTGTATATCTCTCGTCCTGCCTTTGTTTATCGAGATGCCTGGCATTTTATGCTGGTTTTTAAAGTTTTGGCGTCTTAAAGATACTGTTTTTATGCAAAGAGTATAAGAAGATAAAAAAAACAGTCGAATATAAGGAAAAGTAATTACATTTTTAGTGAATGAAATTTCGATTATTTTGATTTGTTATGCAATGAATAAAGGCTCGCCAGGGCGATTGATCCAGGTCATCGCCGACTGGGGAAAAAAATGGCAGGCTTTGGCCTCTTTTCAAGGCGCGGTCTACCAGATTATGCAGTTACAGAAATTAGTCAATATGTTTGGTGGGGATCTTTCTCGCCGTTATGGACAAAAGGTTCATAAACTCACGCTGCACGGCGGTTTTAGCTGTCCAAATCGCGATGGCACCATCGGGCGCGGCGGATGTACTTTCTGTAATGTCGCCTCGTTTGCCGATGAAGCGCAGCAGCACCATTCCATTGCCGAGCAGCTTGAGCATCAGGCGCACCTGGTCAATCGCGCAAAACGCTATCTGGCCTATTTCCAGGCTTACACCAGCACCTTTGCTGAAGTACAGGTGCTGCGTTCGATGTATCAACAGGCGGTCAGCCAGGCCAGTATCGTTGGGTTATGCGTTGGGACGCGCCCCGACTGTGTGCCGGAAGCGGTGCTTGATCTGCTTTGTGAGTATAAAGACCTGGGCTATGAAGTGTGGCTGGAGCTCGGCCTGCAAACCGCGCATGACAAAACCCTACACCGAATTAACCGCGGCCATGATTTCGCCTGCTACCAAAACACCACACGGCTGGCGCGCACGCGCGGGCTGAAAGTGTGCTCGCATCTGATCGTCGGTCTGCCGGGAGAAGGGCAGGCAGAATGTCTGCAAACCCTGGAACGTGTGGTGGAGACGGGCGTTGACGGTATTAAGCTGCATCCGCTGCATATTGTGAAAGGCAGTACGATGGCGAAAGCCTGGAAAGCCGGGCGGCTGAACGGGATTGAACTGGACGACTACACGATTACCGCAGGGGAGATGATCCGCCATACGCCGCCGGAGGTGATTTATCATCGTATTTCCGCCAGCGCGCGTCGCCCAACGCTGTTGGCGCCGCTATGGTGTGAAAATCGCTGGACGGGGATGGTCGAACTGGATAAGTACCTTAACGAGCACGGCGTGCAAGGCTCGGCGCTGGGTACGCCGTGGATTCAGCCGGGGAGCTAACCATCCGTAGTCATGTAGGCCTGAAAGCTGCGCGCCATCAGGCGGCCCGGCGCACATTGCCGGATGGCGGCTATGCCTTATCCGGCCTACCGCCTACCCAGTCATTTCACCGATAACCTCCGCATTTCTTGCACAATCTTCAACGTCACGCTGAGAATTGAGTATTATTGTGCCAAGTTGTCGTGAAGGAACCCTCTATGAAGCAAATTCGTATGCTGGCGCAATATTATGTCGACCTGATGATGAAGTTGGGTCTGGTGCGCTTTTCGCTGCTATTAGCGCTGGCTTTGGTGGTGTTGGCAATTGTGGTGCAAATGGCTGTCACCATGGTGCTGCATGGCCAGGTAGAAAGCATTGATGTCATCCGCTCTATCTTTTTTGGTCTGTTAATTACCCCCTGGGCCGTCTATTTTTTGTCAGTGGTGGTGGAGCAACTGGAGGAGTCCCGGCAGCGTCTGTCACGACTGGTGCAAAAGCTGGAAGAGATGCGCGAGCGCGATCTCAAGCTCAATGTGCAGTTGAAAGATAATATTGCCCAGCTCAATCAGGAAATTGTTGAGCGTGAAAAAGCCGAAGCGGAGCGCCAGGAAACGTTTGAACAGCTGAAGGTCGAAATCAAAGAGCGCGAAGAGGCGCAGATTCAGCTTGAGCAACAGTCTTCATTTTTACGCTCTTTCCTTGATGCCTCGCCGGATCTGGTCTTTTATCGTAATGAAGATAAAGAATTTTCCGGCTGTAACCGCGCCATGGAGCTGCTGACCGGCAAGAGTGAAAAGCAACTGGTGAATTTAAAACCGGCTGACGTTTACTCCCCTGAGGCGGCGGAAAAAGTTATTGAGACCGACGAGAAGGTGTTTCGTCATAACGTCTCGCTCACTTATGAACAGTGGCTGGACTACCCGGATGGACGCAAAGCCTGCTTTGAAATTCGTAAAGTGCCTTACTACGACCGCGTCGGTAAACGACATGGTCTGATGGGCTTTGGTCGCGATATTACTGAACGTAAGCGTTATCAGGACGCGCTTGAACGCGCCAGCCGCGATAAGACCACGTTTATTTCCACCATCAGTCATGAGCTGCGTACCCCGCTGAACGGCATTGTTGGCTTAAGCCGGATCCTGCTGGATACGGATTTGACCGCCGAGCAGGAAAAATACCTGAAAACTATCCATGTCTCTGCCGTGACGTTGGGCAATATTTTCAACGATATTATCGATATGGATAAGATGGAGCGGCGTAAAGTCCAACTTGATAACCAGCCGATCGATTTCACCAGCTTTATGGCGGATCTGGAAAACCTCTCTGGCCTGCAGGCACAGCAAAAAGGGTTGCGGTTTGTGCTTGAGCCAACGCTACCGTTGCCGCATAAAGTGATTACCGACGGCACGCGTTTGCGCCAGATTCTGTGGAATCTGATCAGCAACGCCGTGAAGTTCACCCAGCAGGGGCAGGTGACCGTGCGGGCGCGCTATGACCAGGGGAATATGCTGCATTTCGAGGTAGAAGATTCCGGGATCGGTATTCCGCAGGATGAGCAGGATAAAATCTTCGCCATGTATTATCAGGTGAAGGACAGTAACGGCGGCAAACCGGCAACGGGAACCGGGATTGGCCTGGCCGTATCAAAGCGTCTGGCGAAAAATATGGGTGGCGATATTACGGTCTCCAGCCAGGCTGGTAAAGGCTCTGTCTTTACGCTGACCGTGCATGCGCCGGCGGTAGCGGAAGAGATTGAAGACGCTTTTGAAGATGATGACATGCCGCTGCCCGCCCTGAATGTACTGCTGGTGGAAGACATTGAACTGAATGTCATTGTCGCGCGCTCAGTGCTGGAAAAACTGGGTAATAGCGTGGATGTCGCCATGACCGGGAAAGCCGCGCTGGAAATGTTCACGCCGGGTGAATATGACCTGGTATTACTGGATATTCAGCTACCGGATATGACCGGGCTGGATATCTCCCGCGAGTTGACGCAAAAATACTCGCGTGAAGACTTGCCGCCGCTGGTGGCCCTTACCGCCAACGTTCTGAAAGATAAAAAAGAGTATCTGGAGGCGGGAATGGACGACGTGCTGAGTAAGCCTCTGTCAGTCCCGGCTTTAACCGCCATGATCAAAAAATACTGGGATACCCGAAACAAAGAGGAGAGCACTGTGACATCTGAAGAGAGCAGTAAATCGCAAGCGCTGTTAGATATTCCTATGTTGGAACAATACCTCGAGCTGGTGGGTCCGAAGTTAATTACCGACGGGCTGGCGGTGTTTGAGAAAATGATGCCGGGATATTTGAGCGTGCTGGAATCCAATCTGACTGCACGTGATAAAAAAGGCGTGGTTGAGGAAGGTCATAAAATTAAAGGTGCGGCAGGTTCGGTGGGGCTGCGTCATCTGCAACAGTTAGGTCAGCAAATCCAGTCGCCAGATCTTCCAGCCTGGGAAGATAACGTTGCTGAATGGATTGAAGAGATGAAGCAGGAGTGGCAGCACGACGTGGCGGTACTAAAAGCCTGGGTGGCGAGCGTGGAAAAAAAATGACCCCGGCTTGACCGGGGTGCGCGAATACTGAGCCAACACCAGGGAAATCGTGGCTGCGCCGTAAATTATTGTCATTGTGTACAAAGGCGCAGCCCTATTTTTCAGGCCGCACGCAGTTAAGATAGCAAATCTTAAATAATTTGTTACATGAATCAGTTAAATGTGTGAAGCGTAGCATTTAAATCATAATAACTAATATGTTTCAGCCAGTTGAGAAAGGAGTATCACGATGAAAAAAGTGGGAGTCGTGCTCAGCGGATGCGGTGTGTATGACGGTGCAGAGATCCATGAAACCGTACTCACGCTGCTGGCCATTGCCCGCAACGGCGCGCAGGCCGTCTGCTTCGCACCGGATAAACAACAAGCTGATGTGATTAATCATCTGACCGGCGAACCGATGCCGGAAACACGTAATGTCCTGATTGAAGCCGCTCGCATCACTCGCGGCGAGATTCGCCCGCTTGCTCAAGCGGTCTCAACGGAACTGGATGCGTTGATCGTGCCGGGTGGTTTTGGCGCCGCCAAAAACCTGAGTAATTTTGCCAGCCAGGGCAGCGAATGCCGGGTTGACAGCGATTTAGCCGCGCTGGCAGTTGCCATGCATCAGATGGGTAAGCCGCTGGGATTTATGTGCATTGCGCCCGCCATGTTACCCAAAATTTTTGATTTTCCGCTGCGTCTGACCATTGGCACTGATATCGATACGGCAGAGGTACTGGAAGAGATGGGCGCAGAACATGTGCCTTGTCCGGTTGACGACATTGTCGTTGATGAAGACAACAAAATCGTCACCACGCCCGCCTATATGCTGGCGCAGGATATCGCTCAGGCCGCGAGTGGCATCGATAAACTGGTCTCGCGTGTGCTGGTGCTGGCGGAATGAGAAAAGGCGTTACCGCTTTTCTGCGGCGCATCTTTCTACGGGCGGTGATCGTCCTCGCCGTATTCTGGGGCGGGGGCATCGCCCTTTTCAGCGTGATGCCGGTACCGTTCTCGGCGGTGATGGTCGAACGGCAACTGGGCGCATGGTTGTCTGGTGATTTCGGGTATGTGGCGCATTCGGACTGGGTGAGTATGGATGAGATCTCACCGTGGATGGGACTAGCGGTGATTGCCGCCGAGGACCAGAAGTTCCCTGACCATTGGGGATTCGATGTCTCTGCCATCGAGAAAGCGCTGGCGCATAATGAACGTAATGAAAACCGTATTCGTGGGGCGTCAACGTTATCGCAACAGACGGCAAAAAACCTCTTTCTGTGGGATGGGCGTAGCTGGGTGCGTAAGGGCCTTGAAGCCGGGTTAACGCTGGGGATGGAAACGGTCTGGAGTAAGAAACGTATTCTGACCGTCTATCTGAACGTTGCGGAGTTTGGCGATGGCGTCTTCGGTGTGGAGGCGGCAGCGCAACGGTATTTTCATAAGCCTGCCAGTCGCCTGAGTCTGTCTGAAGCGGCTTTGCTGGCGGCTGTGCTGCCTAACCCGATTCGCTTTAAGGCGAGTGCGCCGTCAGGTTATGTGCGCAGCCGTCAAGCGTGGATTATGCGGCAAATGCGCCAGTTAGGCGGTGAGTCGTTTATGCGGGAAAATAAGCTGTATTAGCGGAGTTATTGCCGGATGCGGCGTAAACGCCTTATCCGGCCTACTGGCTACGTTCTATGCTCTCGATCAATCTTCATCGAACCCTGAATTAAACAGGGCGATCACCGCTGCCAGGGCTTCAACTTCCTGTGGACCTGTAGCTTCAACTTCTATCTGACGCCCCTTCGCAGAATCCAGCATCAGCAGCGCGATAACGCTGTTCGCCTCGGCTTCCGTTCCTTCATCATTACGCAGCAAAACTTCTGCTTCGAAACCCTGCATCAATTCAAAAAGTTTCATTGCTGGCCGGGCATGCATGCCCAGCTTATTGGTGATTTCAACGGTTTGCTTCACGGTCATGATTTACGTTTTTCCAGCGTACGATGGCGTGACTGCACGTTTTTACCGCGTGAGCGGAAGTAGTCTGCCAGCTGCTCTGCAATATACACCGAACGGTGTTTCCCGCCGGTACAGCCGATGGCTACGGTGAGGTAGCTGCGGTTGTTGGTCTCCAGCATGGGTAACCATAGCTCAAGATAGCTGCGGGTCTGGTAGATAAAATTGTGTACTTCTGTGTGCCTGTCGAGGAAGGCGGCGACGGGACGGTCAAGACCAGTCATCGGGCGCAGCTTCGGATCCCAGTGTGGGTTGGGCAGGAAGCGCACGTCAAAGACGTAGTCCGCGTCAATCGGGATACCGTGTTTGAAACCAAAGGATTCGAATACCATCGTCAATTCGCGTTCGCGTTTGCCCAGCAGTCGGGTACGCAACATTTCCGCCAGTTCGTGTACGGACATTTCGGAGGTATCAACAATCAGGTCTGCGCGGGAACGCAGCGGCTCCAGCAAATCGCTTTCTTTATCGATAGCGCTTTCCAGCGATAAGTTTTTGCTGGAGAGGGGGTGCAAACGACGTGTGTCGCTGTAGCGGCGAATCAGTGTGTTACGGTCAGCATCAAGGAATAGCAGCTGCGGTGAGAAGCCTTCGGGCAGATTGTTCATTGCCTGCTCAAAAATCTCCGGGGATTCCGGCATGTTACGCACGTCAATGCTGACAGCCGCAGAAATCTGGCGATCGGCCAGTGTACGAGCCAGATCGGGCAACAGCACTACGGGAAGGTTATCCACGCAGTAAAAACCCATATCTTCCAGCGCACGCAGGGCGACGGATTTGCCTGACCCTGAACGACCGCTGACGATCATCAGTACCATGTACTGTTTCTCCTCACAACGACAAAAAAGGATGCCATTGGGTTGTTATGCTTCATCCTGTCCACCTTCGGTGTCCGTGATGATTTGATACAACTCCTGGTCACTCTGTGCGGCGCGCAGGCGACGGCAGATGGTTTTATCTGCCAGACGTTTGGCGACCAGCGACAATGTATGCAAATGTGTCTTGGTTTGGTCTGCCGGGACCAGCAGGGCGAAAAGCAGATCGACGGGTTGATTATCAATGGCGTCGAAGGCGATGGGCGTTTCGAGTTGCACAAACACACCAACCGCGCGCATCGTGTCTTCTTCCAGCTTGCCATGCGGGATGGCAATACCGTTACCGATGCCGGTACTGCCCATTTTTTCACGCGTCAGAATGGCTTCAAATACCACCTGAGAGGGCAGGCTGAGCTGTTTTGCCGCCAGTTCACTGATGATTTCCAGTGCGCGTTTCTTGCTTTGGCAGTGAACGGCCGCACGCGTACATTCCTGGTTAAGAACATTGCTCAGTTGTAGAGTCGTATCGTTATTTATCATAATTTCACCTAAGCGCTAACCGTACAAATGGCCCGTTGTGCTGCACAACAGGCCGTCCTGCACCCGCTAACTGCCCGGACAAGTTAGTGCTGTTTCAGTTTATCTTTATGTTTTGTTAACTGCCGAGCCAGTTTATCAATTAAACCGTCAATGGCGGCGTACATATCCTGACCTTCCGCGCTGGCATGAATTTCGCCACCGTTTACATGCAGTGTTGCATCCGAGATATGTGTAACCTTCTCCACTTTCAACACAATATAGACCTGATTAATCCGATCGAAATATTGTTCAAGCTTGGCGAACTTGGTATTAACAAACTCGCGCAGAGCTTCCGTGATTTCGACGTTGTTTCCAGTGATGTTGAGCTGCATAGTGTCTTCCTTATCGGTTGGGTCATACCAGCTGTTTGCGCTGGTTAGACGGCGGAATGGATAAAGACTCTCGGTACTTCGCAACGGTGCGGCGTGCCACCATGATACCCTGATCCGACAGCATAGAGGTTAACTTGCTGTCACTCAGCGGTTTCGCGGGGTTCTCCGCAGCAATTAATTTCTTCACCAGTGCGCGGATAGCTGTGGATGAGGCTTCGCCCCCGCCTTCAGTGTTAACGTGACTGGAAAAGAAATACTTCAGTTCAAATATGCCGCGCGGACTGTGCAGATACTTTTGCGTGGTCACTCGGGAAATGGTCGATTCGTGCATCTCGACGGCCTGGGCGATATCCGCCAGCACCATCGGTTTCATAAATTCTTCGCCTTGCTCAAAGAAGGCTTGCTGCTGTTCAACGATACAGCGACTGACGCGCAGCAGCGTATCATTGCGGCTTTCCAGACTCTTAATCAGCCACTTTGCATCCTGCAAATTACTACGAATAAACTGGCTGTCAGCATCGTTGCGCGCGCTATTGCACATCGCGGCGTAGTGCTGGTTAATCTGCAGGCGTGGAATGCTGTCGCCGTTGAGTTCGACCACCCAGCGATCGTTATGCTTACGCACCAGCACATCCGGGATGACGTATTCCGGCTCGCCGGTCTGGATCGACTGTCCTGGGCGGGGATCGAGCGACTGGATGAGGTTGACGGCTTCTTTCAGCACGTCTTCTTTCAGTCGGGTTACGCGCATCAGCGAGCGAAAGTCATGGTTGGCTAACAAATCGAGGTGATCGCTGATGATCAGACGCGCTTCTTCCAGCCATGGCGTGGACTTATCAAATTGCGAAAGTTGGATCAGTAAGCAGTCACGCAGATCTTTGGCTGCCACGCCAACGGGATCAAAGCGCTGAACGCGTTTAAGCACGGCTTCGATTTCATCCATACCGACGTCATCATCGCCCATGCTTTCGAGAATATCGTCCAGGGTCACGGTGAGATAACCGGTTTCGTCAACCGCATCAACAATCGATGTCGCAATGGCGCGATCGGTATCCGAGAACGGGGTCAGCTCCACTTGCCACATCAGGTAATCCTGCAGCGATTGCGTGGTCTCACCCTGATAAACAGGCAGTTCGTCGTCAATGTAATCTCCGCTGGTGCCTGAAGGCGTACCGGCGGTGTAAATTTCATCCCAACTGGCGTCAAGCGGCAATTCCTCTGGCATCTCTTTTTGTTCGAGCGCATCTGCGGTATCGAGGGATTCGCTGTCCTGTTTTTCCTGGGTATCAATTTCGTCGTGAAGATCGGTTTGCTCGAGCAGTGGGTTACTTTCCAGCGCTTGCTGAAGTTCTTGCTGAAGTTCCAGCGTGGACAACTGCAACAGACGGATCGCCTGTTGTAGCTGAGGCGTCATCGCCAGTTGTTGGCTAAGCCTGAGTTGCAAACCTTGCTTCATGTTCAGAGTTGTTTTCTCCTGCGGTGACGTGAAGTCTTCTACCCTATCAGAGTCTGAAGTCTTCCCCAAGGTATACGCGCTTAACGTGCTCATCCTGCAGTATTTCTGTCGGCGTGCCGTGGGCGATCAGGTGTCCCTGGCTCACGATATAGGCGCGCTCACACACTGCCAGCGTTTCGCGGACGTTATGGTCGGTAATCAACACCCCAAGCCCGCTGTCGCGCAGGTGTTCGATGATCCGTTTGATATCGATAACGGAAATCGGGTCAACGCCGGCAAACGGTTCATCAAGCAGGATAAATTTCGGATTCGCGGCCAGCGCGCGGGCGATTTCCACACGGCGTCGTTCACCACCGGAGAGCGATTGGCCCATGCTGTCACGCAGATGTTCGATATGGAATTCTTCCATCAGCTCATTGGCGCGATCTTCCCGCTGCTCACTGGTGAGATCGTCACGAATTTGCAGTACCGCCATCAGGTTATCAAACACGCTCAGGCGACGGAAAATCGACGCTTCCTGCGGCAGGTAGCCGATGCCGCGACGCGCGCGCGCATGCAGTGGCAGCAGACTAATATCTTCGTCATCAATGATAATGTTGCCCGCATCGCGCGGGACAATGCCGACCACCATGTAAAAGGTCGTTGTCTTACCCGCACCGTTAGGACCGAGCAGACCGACGATCTCCCCGGAGTTGACGGTCAGACTGACATCTTCCACCACACGGCGCCCCTTATAGGCCTTTGCAAGGTTCTTTGCAGTTAATGTTGCCATAACGAATCAGTTACCTTTTTTCTCTGCCGGAGCCTTGTTTTTGTCCTGCAACTGCGATGGAACCAGAACGGTGGTGACGCGTTTGCCTTTATCGCTGAAGGCCTGCATTTTCTGCTCTTTTACCAGATAGGTGATCTTATCGCCTGTGATGTTGCTATCAAGCTGTTCCAGGTAAGCCTTACCGGTGAGAACGACGAAGTCTTTCGCCAGTTCATAGTGCATGTGTGAGGCGCGGCCTTTCACTGGCTTACCGTTGTCCTGCATCTGGTAAAACGTGGCCGGATCACCGTAACCATCAATCACTTCTTTACCGTCTTCACCGCCCGGGCGGGTCACAACGACTTTATCGGCGTTAATTTTGATGGTGCCCTGGGTCACAATCACGTTGCCAGTAAACGTCACCACGTTGCCCTGCATATCCAGGGACTGCTGGTCCGACTCAATGTGAATCGGCTGCTCGGTATCGCCGGTGACGGCAAATGCCGGAATGCTGGCGGCCAGAAGTGAGCTGGCAAGCACAAGATTAAGGCTGAGTTTGTTTGTTTTGGATTTCATATGAGGTTCTAACCTTTTCAATCAGCTCGGCGTTCTTGTTGCGTAAGTTGCCGCGCATCTTCAGTCCGCTGGAGTTAAATGTTGTGCCATATAACGTGACAAGATCATCAGAAGTGACGTCTTGAGTCACCAGGTTAACCTGTGCGTTATCGGTCGTAATTCTGCGTAGTTGAGAGTCAGGCACCAGGGCGTTAACTTCAACATGGCCGTACAGATACAGCATCCGATCGTTGGTCAATTTGGCTTTATCGGCCTTGATTGACCAGGTCGGTACTTTATCCTTATCAAACGTGGTTAATACCGGTTGAGTAAACCACGAAACCGCTTGTTCTGAATAATATTCAACGTGTTGGGCGATCAAGTGATAGCTCAGCGCGCCTTCCGGACTATACACGACGGTATCGGTATGTTCGCTTTTATAGGTTGGCTCGTTGTTATTGACGGCGACCTGAGTGGCGTCGTCTTTGTCAGCCAGATTAATACCAATCATCACAAGGACAGCCAGCGACAGTAGAATGATAACCCAACGTCTGGTTTTGCTCATATCGATTGCCCTTTGGCCTCGTCCAGTTTGCCCTGCGCCAGGAGTAATAAATCGCAGACTTCACGTACAGCGCCGCGTCCACCGTTGATACGGGTGACGTAGTCGGCACGTGGAATCAGCAATGGATGGGCATCCGCCACCGCTACGCTTAATCCCACTTTTGCCATCACTGGCCAGTCAATCAGGTCATCGCCAACATAGGCCACATTTTCCGGCGCGATCGCCAGTTTTCCAAGCAGATCGTCAAAGGCGATCAGTTTGTCTGACTGCCCCTGATACAGATGCGTGATCCCCAATGTGGCACAGCGATCTTCTACAAGTTTAGCCTTTCGTCCGGTAATAATAGCAACCTCAATACCGGAAGTGAGCGCACAGCGGATTCCGTAGCCATCGCGGACGTTAAAAGCCTTCAGCTCTTCACCGTTGTTGCCCATATAAATCAGACCATCAGACAGTACGCCATCCACATCCAGGATCAGCAAACGGATGTTCTCTGCCCGGGTGATAACGTCAGCGCTGACGGGTCCATAACAGGTCGCAAGCGACGCACCTGCTTTACTCATTTTCTTTATCCTTGAGTTTCTTACACTACACCTGCACGCAGCAGATCATGCATATGTAACACACCGAGTAACTGGTCGCCATCAGCAACCATTACCGAAGTGATATGGCGGGACTGCATTAAGTTCAGAGCATCAACGGCAAGAATGCCCGGACGCACGCGAATGCCTCCAGGGGTCATCACATCGGCAATGCCTAACTGGCGTACATCTACACCCATATCAAAGACGCGACGTAAATCGCCATCTGTGAAAATACCGTCAATCTTCATTGCATCATCGCAAATGACGGTCATGCCGAGATTTTTACGTGTGATCTCAAGTAAGGCGTCACGCAGGCTGGCGCTTTTATTCACATGCGGGATTTCATCACCCGTATGCATAATATCGTTAACGCGCAGCAAAAGCTTACGGCCCAGTGCGCCACCCGGATGCGATAACGCAAAATCTTCCGCGGTGAAGCCACGCGCTTTTAATAATGCCACGGCAAGAGCATCACCCATCACCAGCGTTGCAGTGGTGCTACTGGTCGGCGCCAGGCCTAATGGGCAAGCTTCCTTGGGCACTTTAACACACAGATGCACATCTGCCGCACGCGCCATGCTGCTTTCCGGACGACCGGTCATGCAGATAAGCGGGACATGAAGGCGTTTTAATACCGGTATTAACGCCGCTATCTCATTGGATTCACCGGAGTTAGAGATGGCAATAACCACATCCTGCGGCGAGACCATACCCAGATCGCCATGCGCGGCTTCGCCAGGGTGTACGAAAAATGAGGGGGTGCCGGTGCTGGCAAATGTGGCCGCCATCTTCCGTCCGATATGTCCGGATTTCCCCATCCCCATCACCACCACTTTTCCCGGGCAGCTGAATATTTTTTCACAAGCGAGGGTAAAGTTTTGATTAATGTACTGATCAAGCTCCGCCAGGCCTTCACGTTCAATTGCCAGGACTTCCTTGCCTGCTTGCTGAAAGTCAAAACCCGGTTGCAACTCTAAGTGCGACATAATGCGTTTCCAGTTATCCAACGAGAAGTGGCGATAACCAATACAGCATCGCCAGCCATATGATAAAACCGCCGGTCAGCAGCGCACCCGCGCCTCGACCAATCTGGCGCGGACGTCGCCAGCAGAGTAGTGCAAAAATTACGCTCACCAGCAGCATGACGCTATAGTCACGGATGAAGGCCATCGGGTTGACTTCACCCGGCGTAATCAGCGCCGGCAGTCCGAGGACGATAACAATATTAAAAATGTTCGCGCCGATGATGTTGCCAACGGCGATGTCGTTTTCGCCTTTACGCAGACCCGCAATGGCCGTTGCCAGCTCTGGCAGGCTGGTACCAATAGCGACTACCGTCAGCCCGATGGTGAGTTCGCTCATGGCGAAATAGTTCGCCAGTACAGTGGCATTGTCCACCACCATCCGTGTTGCCATTGGCATAATAATCAGCGCAATGCCCAGCCACAAAAACGCGACCGGTAATCCGCCTTCGCGCGGAAGCTCCGCTATCTGCTCCCGGGTCAGCGTGTCATTGCCTTGTCGCTCAGCCAGACGAGCGATTTTAACAATGAATAGCAGCCATAGCACGGCCAGAAGCAGGAGAAAGAAACCGTCACTACGACTCAACTGGCCGTCATACAGGACGGATGCGGCTAAAAGACTTACCAGCAACATTAGCGGTAATTCACGACGCAGAACATCAGAATGCACGGTAAAAGGATGAATCAGCGCCGACAGACCTAAAATAAGCAGAATGTTGGTAATGTTAGAGCCGATAGCGGTACCCACGGCCAGATCGAGTTGCCCATTTATTGATGCAGCCACAGAGACAATGATCTCGGGTAACGACGTCCCTACGCTGACGACGGTCATCCCAATAATAATGGGGGGGATACCGAAATTTCGACATAAGATGGATGCGGCAAATACCAGACGGTCGGCACCGTAGACCACCAGAAGTAAACCAATTATTAACAGCGCCGTCGCTAAAAGCATCTAAAGTCCTTTCTTCAGGTATACTCGCCGGTCCACTTGAAGGATCTTCTGGAAGCCGTAACGAAGTCTTAATTTTGACTTTATGCGGCTAAAAAGTAAAACAAATGCCAGCTTTCGCTAACCAGGACAGGCAATAATCTGTAAATATGTTGGGTTCAGGGCTAAATTGAGCGCCAAACTCTTCGATCAACGAGGCAATAGTAAAGGATGAATCAATGGGGCAGTCTGTGGCGAATCTAGTCGATATGCGCGATGTCAGCTTTTCCCGAGGCGACCGCTGCATCTTTGATAATATTTCCCTGACGGTACCGCGCGGTAAGGTGACGGCGATCATGGGGCCATCAGGCATCGGCAAAACGACGCTGTTGCGTCTGATTGGCGGACAGATCCCTCCGGATAAGGGCGAGATCCTGTTTGACGGCGAAAACGTTCCGGCTATGTCCCGTTCGCGTTTATTTACCGTACGTAAGCGCATGAGCATGCTGTTTCAGTCTGGTGCGCTGTTTACCGACATGAACGTGTTTGACAACGTCGCGTATCCGCTACGCGAGCATACAACGTTGCCGGCGCCATTGCTGAAGAGCACGGTGATGATGAAGCTTGAGGCCGTTGGTCTGCGGGGCGCGGCAAAATTAATGCCTTCTGAATTATCCGGTGGGATGGCACGCCGCGCCGCGTTAGCACGCGCCATCGCGCTGGAACCTGACCTCATTATGTTTGACGAACCGTTCGTCGGCCAGGACCCCATTACTATGGGCGTGCTGGTGAAACTGATTTCGGAACTGAACAGTGCGCTGGGCGTCACCTGTGTGGTGGTGTCCCATGATGTGCCTGAGGTGCTGAGTATTGCAGATTACGCCTATATTATGGCGGACAAAAAAATAGTGGCCTACGGTAGTGCTCAGGCTCTGCAAGAAAATGCCGACCCGCGCGTACGTCAGTTCCTTGACGGTATTGCTGATGGGCCGGTTCCGTTCCGTTACCCGGCGGGCGACTACCACATCGATTTACTCAAAACAGGGAGTTAAGCCACCCATGTTGTTAAATGCGCTGGCATCACTCGGACATCGAGGGATTAAAACCCTCAGGACGTTCGGGCGAGCCGGATTAATGTTGTTCAATGCGCTTGTCGGCAAGCCGGAGTTTCGCAAACATGCGCCGTTGCTGATACGCCAGCTCTATAATGTCGGTGTCTTATCGATGCTGATCATTATTGTTTCTGGTGTGTTTATCGGTATGGTGCTGGGGTTGCAGGGATACCTGGTTCTGACAACCTACAGCGCGGAAACCAGCCTTGGCATGCTGGTGGCGCTGTCATTGTTACGTGAGCTGGGGCCGGTTGTTGCGGCGCTACTGTTTGCCGGGCGCGCCGGATCGGCCTTAACCGCAGAGATTGGCCTGATGCGGGCAACCGAACAGCTCTCCAGTCTGGAAATGATGGCCGTCGATCCACTGCGTCGGGTGATCTCTCCGCGTTTTTGGGCTGGTGTCATTTCATTACCGCTGTTGACAGTTATTTTTGTCGCGGTAGGGATCTGGGGCGGTTCGCTGGTTGGCGTAAGCTGGAAAGGTATTGATGCAGGCTTTTTCTGGTCGGCGATGCAAAATGCCGTCGACTGGCGTCTGGACCTGGTCAACTGTCTGATTAAAAGCGTGGTGTTCGCCATTACGGTCACCTGGATTGCATTGTTCAATGGTTATGATGCGATCCCGACCTCAGCCGGCATTAGCCGGGCAACGACACGCACCGTTGTGCACGCCTCTCTCGCCGTTCTGGGGCTGGATTTTGTGCTCACCGCACTGATGTTTGGGAATTGAGTTCATGCAAACGAAAAAAAATGAAATTTGGGTCGGGTTATTTCTGCTGATTGCGCTGCTGGCTGCGCTGTTTGTCTGCCTGAAAGCAGCGAATGTTACCTCAATGCGTACTGAGCCGACTTACACGATTTATGCGACCTTTGATAATATTGGCGGCCTGAAAGAACGCTCTCCGGTGCGGATTGGCGGGGTGGTAGTTGGACGCGTATCGGATATCTCGCTGGATCCGAAAACGTACCTGCCGCGCGTGACGTTGGAAATCGAATCGCGTTTTAACCATATTCCTGACACCAGCTCCCTGAGCATCCGTACTTCCGGCCTGCTGGGAGAGCAGTATCTGGCATTGAACGTCGGTTTTGAAGATCCTGAGCTGGGAACGTCTATCCTCAAAGATGGCGGTACGATTCAGGACACGAAATCCGCGATGGTGCTGGAAGACATGATTGGTCAGTTCCTTTACAACAGCAACAGTAAAGGTGATGACAATAAGAATTCTGGCGATGCGCCAGCCGCAACTGAAGGCAATAATGAAGCCACTACGCCTGCGGGCGCAACGAAATAATCTCAGGAGAATCGACGTATGTTTAAACGATTGATGATGGTGGCTATGCTGATCATTGCCCCCCTTAGCGCGGCAACCGCGGCGGATCAGACTAACCCGTACAAGTTGATGAATGAGGCGGCGCAGAAGACCTTTGACCGCCTGAAGAACGAGCAACCTAAAATCCGCGCAAACCCGGATTACCTGCGCGATGTTGTCGATCAGGAATTGTTGCCATACGTACAGGTTAAATACGCCGGTGCGCTGGTCCTGGGCCGCTACTACAAAGAAGCGACCCCGGCACAGCGTGACGCCTATTTCGCCGCCTTTCGTGAATACCTGAAGCAGGCTTACGGTCAGGCGTTGGCAATGTACCACGGTCAGACCTACCAGATTGCCCCTGAGCAGCCGCTGGGTGATGCGACCATCGTGCCTATCCGCGTGACTATTATCGATCCGAATGGCCGTCCTCCGGTTCGTCTGGATTTCCAGTGGCGTAAAAACTCGCAAACCGGTAACTGGCAGGCGTATGACATGATCGCCGAAGGCGTAAGTATGATCACCACCAAACAGAATGAGTGGAGCGATCTGCTGCGTACCAAAGGTATCGATGGCCTGACGGCACAGCTGAAATCTATTTCTCAGCAGAAAATTACCCTGGAAGAGAAAAAATAATGACGCAGTCACTCACCTGGATGCGTGAAGCTGACAAGCTGGTGCTGGTGGGAGAGCTGGATCAGGACGTGTTAAATCCATTATGGGATGCACGAGTTGAGGCGATGCAAGGGGTAACTTGCATCGACCTGAACCAGGTTTCCCGGGTGGATACCGGTGGTCTGGCGTTACTGCTGCACTTGATCGATCAGGGCAAGCAGCAGGGGAACAGCGTTTCGCTCGCTGGCGTTAACGATAAAGTTTACACGCTGGCGCAGCTTTACAATCTGCCCGACGACGTCCTTCCGCGTTAATTTTTTCAGGCTGGATAAGGCCTTGTGCCTACATTCAGCACCCCCATCACAGGGGATCTGCCACCAAAGCCTTGTCTGATTTATCAGCGAGGCTTTTTGCTTATTTATGACAGCGCCACTTTGCTCTAAGATGTTGGGCTGTTTTCACTATCTGACGAATGAAGAGCCCATGGAAAATAATGAAATTCAGAGCGTGCTGATGAATGCACTCTCCCTCCAGGAAGTCCACGTTTCTGGCGACGGCAGTCACTTTCAGGTTATTGCCGTGGGTGAGATGTTTGAAGGCATGAGCCGGGTCAAGAAGCAGCAATCGGTCTATGGCCCGTTGATGGAATACATTGCGGACAATCGCATTCATGCTTTGTCGATTAAAGCGTTTACCCCAGCGGAATGGGCGCGTGATCGCAAACTTAACGGTTTTTGAGCTACGGGTGATGTGCCGGTAGCGAAGATAAATTCTTAACAGAGAACAGAATAATGGATAAATTTCGTGTTCAGGGGCCAACGAAGCTCCAGGGCGAAGTCACAATTTCAGGCGCTAAAAACGCTGCACTGCCGATCCTTTTTGCGGCGCTGCTGGCGGAAGAACCTGTAGAGATCCAAAACGTCCCGAAACTGAAGGACGTTGACACCTCCATGAAGCTACTGAGCCAGTTGGGGGCGAAAGTTGAGCGTAATGGTTCCGTGCACATTGATGCGCGTGACGTTAACGTCTTCTGTGCACCGTATGATCTGGTAAAAACCATGCGTGCGTCTATCTGGGCGCTCGGACCGTTGGTTGCTCGTTTTGGCCAGGGTCAGGTTTCACTGCCGGGTGGTTGCACCATTGGCGCGCGTCCGGTTGACCTGCACATTACCGGTCTGGAGCAGTTAGGCGCGACGATCAAGCTGGAAGAAGGCTATGTGAAGGCGTCCGTTGATGGTCGCCTGAAAGGCGCGCACATCGTCATGGATAAAGTGAGCGTCGGTGCGACGGTCACTATTATGTGTGCGGCAACACTTGCTGAAGGCACCACCATCATCGAAAACGCTGCGCGCGAGCCAGAGATCGTCGATACCGCGAACTTCCTGATTACGCTGGGCGCGAAGATCACTGGCCAGGGCACCGATCGTATTACCATCGAAGGCGTTGAACGTCTCGGCGGTGGTGTTTATCGCGTTCTGCCAGACCGTATTGAAACCGGTACTTTCCTGGTGGCGGCGGCGATTTCTCGCGGCAAAATTATCTGCCGCAATGCACAGCCGGACACGCTGGATGCCGTCCTGGCGAAGCTGCGTGATGCGGGTGCGGATATCGAAGTCGGCGACGACTGGATAAGCCTCGACATGCACGGCAAGCGTCCGAAGGCGGTCAATGTGCGCACTGCGCCGCACCCGGCGTTCCCGACCGATATGCAGGCCCAGTTCACGCTGCTGAACCTGGTGGCAGAAGGGACGGGCTTCATCACGGAAACCGTGTTTGAGAACCGCTTCATGCACGTGCCTGAGCTGAGCCGTATGGGCGCTCACGCGGAAATTGAAAGCAACACCGTGATTTGCCACGGCGTGGAAACGCTCTCTGGCGCACAGGTGATGGCGACCGATCTGCGTGCGTCAGCAAGCCTGGTGTTGGCGGGTTGTATTGCTGAAGGTACGACGGTGGTCGACCGTATTTATCACATCGATCGCGGCTATGAGCGCATCGAAGATAAACTGCGCGCGCTGGGCGCAAACATTGAGCGTGTGAAAGGCGAGTAATCATCAACGCCTATTGTAACCCCCAGGTCTTTGGGCCGGGGGTTACTGCTTAATGTTCATTCAGGATTCTTTTTCCCTCTCGGTCCCCTCATCATCCGTGTTCTGTCGATGAATTCATGCGTTTTCGCATCGTGATAGCGTGACGGCCAAATCACCCAAGGGTCAGTTCCCAGTGCCTGGGCGATAATCAACTCACCTTTTGGCCATGGTCGTGTTAACGCATTTGCCAGCGTTGATGAACTCAATCCATTTTTACGTGACTCAGCGGCCATTGAGGTCCCTTTTTTGCGCAGCCCGGCGATGATGTCGGCCGGATGCCAGTCAATCAGCTTGCTTTCCATAAATTCATCTCTCCTTGGGTTAATGACTTACGGTTCCACGATCGGTTGTGGTGACACTATAACTCCCAAAGAACAAATGTTCTAAAATGTTCATGTAAAGTGTGTGTATATTCGGAATATACCAAGATTGTGCGTAACACAGTGGGAAGTGGAAAAGATTTATCAGAATTTATAAGAACATCCCGTGCGGGGCACGGGATGATGGGGGATTGAGGGCAGGGGAATTAGCGGTCGCGCTGTACGGCGATATGCGCCAGACCAATCAGCGCTTCTCTCCATGGCGTATCAGGCAACACCTGCAACGCGGCGATGGCTTTATCGGCCTCTTCTTCCGCCCGCTGTCGGGTCCACTCCAGTGAGCCACAGGCGTTCATCGCTTCCAGAACCGGCTCCAGAAGGTGACGACCGTTACCTTGCTCAATGGCCTGGCGGATCATCTGCGCTTGTTCTGGAGTGCCGTGGCGCATGGCATGCAGCAGCGGTAGCGTCGGTTTACCTTCGTTAAGGTCATCGCCGACGTTTTTACCCAGTTGCTCGCCATCTGCGCTGTAATCCAGCAAATCGTCAATTAACTGAAACGCAGTCCCGAGATAACGGCCATAATCCTGCAACCCTTTCTCTTGTTCTTCGCTGCAGCCAGCCAGAATACCTGAGCATTGGGCTGCGGCTTCAAACAAACGCGCCGTCTTGCTGTAGATGACGCGCATATAGTTTTCTTCGGTGATGTCCGGGTCGTTGACGTTCATCAACTGCAGAACTTCACCTTCTGCGATGACGTTGACCGCTTTCGACATAACTTCCAGTACTTTCAGCGAGCCGAGGCTGGTCATCATCTGAAATGCGCGGGTATAGATAAAATCGCCGACCAGCACGCTGGCCGCATTACCAAACGCCGCATTTGCTGTGGCTTTTCCGCGTCGCATATCAGACTCATCCACAACATCGTCATGCAGCAGGGTCGCGGTGTGGATAAACTCGATGAGAGCCGCAATCGTAACGTGCGCATTTTCCTGGTAACCAACGGCACGTGCTGCAAGTACTGCGATCATTGGGCGAATGCGTTTTCCGCCGCCGCTCACGATGTAGTACCCTAACTGATTGATCAACTGGACGTCGGAATTGAGCTGTTCAAGGATTGTCGCATTGACCCCCGCCATATCTTGCGCGGTTAACTCATTGATTTTTTCTAAATTCATCGCAAAAGCCGGGCTTCTCGCCCCGATTACCTCACTGTATGGCGAGGTAACGTCGGGTTCAGGGTTATAAATATATGCTGATTGTACTGAAAAAACGCCGTAGATAAACGTTACCGTACGTGTTGTGTTTTTTTTCTTCATGTATTGACGGTAGCACTTGTCAAAGGCTCGCGTTTTGCGTAATATTCGCGCCCTATTGTGAATATTTATAGCGCACTCTGAATCATCAAAAAGGTGTGCGCGGAAGCGGAGTTTTTTATGTACGCGGTTTTCCAAAGTGGTGGTAAACAACACCGAGTAAGCGAAGGTCAGACCGTTCGCCTGGAAAAGCTGGACATCGCAACTGGCGAATCTGTTGAATTCGCTGAAGTTCTGATGATCGCAAACGGTGAAGAAGTCAAAATCGGCGTTCCTTTCGTTGATGGCGGCGTTATCAAAGCTGAAGTTGTTGCTCACGGTCGTGGCGAGAAAGTTAAAATCGTTAAGTTTCGTCGTCGTAAACACTACCGTAAGCAGCAGGGCCATCGTCAGTGGTTCACTGATGTGAAAATCACTGGCATCAGCGCTTAAGTTAAGGGGAGCAGATTAAATGGCACATAAAAAGGCTGGCGGCTCGACTCGTAACGGTCGCGATTCAGAAGCTAAACGTCTGGGCGTAAAACGCTTCGGCGGTGAAACAGTTCTGGCTGGTAGCATCATCGTTCGTCAACGTGGTACTAAATTCCACGCTGGCTCCAACGTTGGTTGCGGCAAAGACCACACTTTGTTTGCTAAAGCAGACGGTAAAGTGAAATTTGAAGTGAAAGGCCCGAAAAACCGTAAATTCATCAGCATCGTTGCTGAATAAGTTTTTCGCGTCCCGGTAACGGATAAAAGCCCCGCAACACGTTGCGGGGCTTTTTACATTCGACGGCCGGTAAATATGCTCGTCGCGCCGTGATAAACCGGAAACGAGCCCTTGCAGGGAATACGGCATGAAGCAGCAGGCAGGCATTGGTATTCTGTTAGCACTCACGACTGCAATATGTTGGGGCGCTTTGCCAATAGCAATGAAGCAAGTGCTGGAGGTGATGGAGCCTCCTACCGTGGTGTTCTACCGTTTTTTAATGGCAAGTATTGGCCTTGGCGCTATCCTTGCGGTTAAAAAAAAGCTCCCCCCTTTGCGCATTTTTCGCAAAGCGCGTTGGTTGGTGCTGTTGGCAATAGCCACCGGTGGACTGTTCGGTAACTTCATTCTGTTTAGTTCATCTTTGCAATACTTGAGCCCAACGGCCTCGCAGGTTATCGGTCAACTGTCACCGGTTGGTATGATGATCGCCAGCGTCTTTATCCTGAAAGAAAAGATGCGCGGCACGCAGGTGATTGGCGCCATTATGCTTCTGAGCGGCCTGGTTCTGTTTTTTAATACCAGTCTGATCGAAATTTTTACCCGACTCACCGATTACACCTGGGGCGTTATCTTTGGTGTCGGTGCGGCGATGGTTTGGGTGAGCTATGGGGTCGCGCAAAAGGTGTTATTGCGTCGTCTGGCGTCACCGCAGATCCTGTTTTTATTGTACACTTTATGTACGATAGCGTTGTTGCCGCTGGCTAAGCCCGGCGTCATCACGCAGCTCAGCGACTGGCAGCTGGCCTGCCTGGTATTCTGTGGCCTGAATACGCTGGTGGGATACGGCGCTCTCGCGGAAGCGATGGCGCGTTGGCAGGCTGCACAGGTAAGCGCCATTATTACGCTTACCCCGCTGTTTACGTTGTTATTTTCAGATTTATTATCACTGGCCTGGCCCGATTTCTTCGCCAGACCGATGCTAAACCTTTTAGGTTATCTCGGTGCGTTTATCGTGGTTGCGGGCGCGATGTATTCCGCCATTGGTCATCGAATTTGGGGCGGTTTACGTAAGCATGAAACGGTGGTTTCGCAACCCCGCTCAGGCGAATGATTTACGGAGAGTAAAATGAAGTTTGTTGATGAAGCATCGATTCTGGTCGTTGCAGGTGATGGCGGTAATGGTTGCGTGAGCTTCCGCCGTGAAAAATATATTCCAAAAGGCGGCCCGGACGGCGGTGATGGCGGTGATGGCGGCGACGTATGGATGGAAGCCGACGAAAACCTGAACACGCTGATCGATTACCGTTTTGAAAAATCTTTCCGTGCGGAACGTGGTCAGAATGGCGCGAGCCGCGATTGCACAGGTAAACGCGGTAAAGACGTTACGATTAAAGTGCCTGTCGGTACGCGCGTTATCGATCAGGGCACCGGCGAAACCATGGGCGACATGACGAAACATGGTCAGCGTCTGATGGTCGCTAAAGGCGGCTGGCACGGCCTGGGTAACACCCGTTTCAAATCCTCGGTCAACCGTACTCCGCGTCAGAAAACGATGGGGACACCGGGTGATAAGCGCGATCTGTTGCTGGAACTGATGCTGCTGGCGGATGTCGGTATGCTGGGTATGCCAAATGCCGGTAAATCGACGTTTATCCGTGCGGTATCCGCGGCGAAGCCGAAAGTTGCCGATTATCCGTTCACCACCCTGGTACCAAGCCTGGGCGTGGTACGTATGGATAACGAAAAGAGCTTCGTCGTGGCTGACATTCCGGGGCTGATTGAAGGCGCGGCTGAAGGCGCGGGCCTCGGTATTCGCTTCCTGAAACACCTGGAACGTTGCCGCGTGCTGCTGCACCTCATCGATATCGATCCAATTGATGGCTCCGATCCGGTAGAAAACGCCCGTATCATTATTGGCGAACTGGAAAAATACAGTCAGGATCTGGCGTCTAAACCTCGCTGGTTAGTGTTCAACAAAATTGATTTGCTGGACAAGGCCGAAGCGGAAGAGAAAGCGAAAGCGATCGCTGAAGCGCTGGGCTGGGAAGGTAAATATTACCTGATCTCCGCCGCCAGCCAGTTGGGCGTGAAGGATCTGTGCTGGGATGTGATGACCTTTATCATTGAGAACCCGATTGTTCAGGCTGAAGAAGCAAAACAGCCAGAGAAAGTTGAGTTCATGTGGGATGATTATCACCGCCAGCAGCTCGCTGAAGTCGAAGACGAAGCGGAAGATGACTGGGATGACGATTGGGACGAAGACGACGAAGAAGGCGTTGAGTTCATCTACAAACGTTAATCTCGTAACCGGATGGCGCTTACGCTTATCCGGCCTACAAAAGCCAACGGGCCGCATTTGCGGCCCGTTTTCTATCAGTTATTCTGATAAATATCCTTGTACAACCGGCTCTCAAAGCGAACCAGCGGAATACGACGATTACGCTGATCAGCCGGCTCTACCGCATAACCCGACAGATACTGCACAAATGCCATGCGCTGACCGCTTGCCGTGGTGATGAAGCCTGCGAGGTTGTAGACGCCCTGTAGCGAGCCTGTCTTCGCCGATACTTTGCCATCCACGCCAGCCTGATGCAGGCCCGCACGGTATTGCAGGGAGCCGTCATGGCCCGCCAGCGGCAGCATAGTAATAAAGTTCAGCTCGTTATCGTGCTGTGCGATGTATTGCAGCACCTGCATCATGGTCGCTGGGGCAATCAGGTTATGGCGGGAGAGGCCAGAACCGTCGGCGATAATGGTGTTGCCGATATCAACGCCCGCTTGCTGACGCAAAATCTGGCGTACGGCATCGGAACCTGCCCGCCAGGTGCCCGGGACGTTAAATCGTGCATGGCCAATCATGCGGAAAACGGTATCGGCGATCATGTTGTCCGATTTTTTCAGCATAATCTTAAGCAGGTCATGCAGCGGCGCTGACTGTTTGCTGGCAACCACGGTTCCCGGCTCGTTGACCTGCGTCTGGCGCAGCAGCGTGCCGCTGTAAGTGATACCCGCTTGTTTTAGCTCATCTTTGATAATCGCCCCAGCATAGCTGGCACCGTCCTGAATGGCGAACGCCAGCGGCAGCGGGTCGGCGCGTTGAGGTAGGCATCCGGTCAGCGTGAAGCGGTTGAGATCGCCTGGAACCACGTCCAGTTCACAATATTGCGCTTCGGCAGAGCCACGCGCGAGGGTTCGCACCTGGCTGAACATGGTGACCGGGTAGTAGGATGCCACGCGAATAAATGCCAGATCGTTCGGTTTTTGCGCGCTGTAGAGCGAAATCGAGAAACAGTTGCGATCGACAATGGCTGCGGCTGGCGGGGCGCTAAAACATTGCGTCATGTCGTTCCAGGGCCAACCGGGGGCTTTATCATGACTGGCGAAAATAGAGGTGTCGATCAGAACATTTCCGGCAATTTGCGTCACACCCGATTTTTTCAGGGTCGTCACCATATTGCGAATATCCTGGCGTTTTAGCGTCGGATCGGCACCAAATCGCGCCACTAAGTCGCCTTTCAAGATGCCGCCTTCCACGTTGCCTTTCGTCTCAAGCGTGGTGGTAAAACGGAAGTCAGGCCCGAGCTGAATCAACGCCGCCAGCGCGGTGATCACTTTCTGGGTACTGGCGGGGAGCGCCATCTGCTGGCTATGAAAATCGATAGCGGGTGCAGGTGCGCCAACCTTCTGTACCATAAGGGCGAGGTTGGCCCCGGCAGGAAGCTGGTTGATGTATTCGTCGACATTCGCAGCCTGAACGCTGAACGCTATACTGGCAGTCAATCCAATGGTAAATCTGGGAAATCGCATAATCTCGCGCTAACAACCTGGAAACAGGCCGTCATACTACGGCGCAACGCCCCAAAAAGTAAACGATGACCCATAGGGAACTCCAGGGTAAAATGATCATCAAATAGAGAATTGTAGCTGACCTGGGACCTTGAGCCCCGGGTCGGTATTTTTTTGCTTCTGACTCTGGCATGGCGTATGCCAGAGTGGGCTTAGCAGCCGGGGTGAGAACCATCGCCCCCTACAGGAATGTTCAAGAGGTATAACAAATGCAAGCTATCCCGATGACCTTACGTGGTGCTGAAAAACTGCGCGAAGAGCTGGATTTTCTGAAATCTGTGCGCCGTCCTGAAATTATCGCCGCTATCGCGGAAGCGCGTGAACACGGTGACCTGAAAGAGAACGCGGAGTATCACGCGGCTCGCGAACAGCAGGGATTCTGCGAAGGACGCATTAAAGATATCGAAGCTAAACTGTCCAATGCGCAGGTGATTGACGTCACAAAAATGCCGAACAATGGTCGTGTTGTTTTCGGCGCGACGGTTACCGTTCTGAATCTCGATAATGACGAAGAGCAGACCTGGCGTATTGTTGGTGATGATGAAGCTGATTTTAAACAGAACCTGATTTCAGTGAACTCGCCTATTGCTCGTGGCCTGATTGGCAAAGAGCAGGATGACGTCGTCGTTATCAAAACGCCGGGCGGTGAAGTTGAATATGAAGTAACGAAGGTCGAATACCTGTAATTCGCATCTTGGTTAAGATGTTGATACATTGTAAAGAAAGGAAAAAGGCCGCATAGCGGCCTTTTATCAACGAAGAGAGCGTGGCATTTTGCTCTCCTGCTAGCGGAAAACCCCGCGTTTTACACAAACTTCGTGTGCGACTTTGGGATATTCTTAGCGTGGCAGCGAGATTTTACGTTCTTTAGTCGGGCGATACAGTACCAGCGTTTTGCCGATGACCTGTACATTGCAGGCGCCGGTTTCGCGTACGATAGCTTCCACGATCAAGGTTTTGGTATCGCGATCTTCCGAGGCGATTTTCACCTTGATAAGTTCATGGTGCTCTAGCGCTTGTTCAATCTCGGCCAGTACCCCTTCGGTCAAACCATTATTGCCAAGCATAACTACCGGCTTGAGCGGATGTGCCAGACCTTTCAGGTGCTGTTTTTGTTTAGTACTCAGATTCATCGTATATTTTTGCTTACGTTGGGATTGAAAACGGGTCATTCTACCGCCATCTCCCATATATCACCAAATAGCTGTGTAGAAATTTACACCATTGGTTACGATGAACTGCCCTTTGGGAATGTGAAATGACAGGTAAAAAGCGTTCTGCCAGCTCGAGTCGCTGGCTTCAGGAACACTTTAGCGATAAATATGTTCAACAGGCGCAGAAAAAGGGGTTACGTTCCCGTGCCTGGTTTAAACTTGATGAAATACAGCAAAGTGACAAAATTTTTAAACCGGGGATGACGATTGTTGATCTCGGCGCTGCACCGGGTGGCTGGTCGCAATATGCGGTTACGCAGATCGGCAACAGCGGCCGCATTATCGCTTGCGATCTTTTACCTATGGATCCAATCGTTGGTGTGGACTTCCTTCAGGGCGACTTTCGTGATGAATTAGTCCTGCAAGCGTTACTTGAACGCGTAGGTGACAGTAAAGTACAAGTTGTCATGTCTGATATGGCGCCAAATATGTGTGGAACACCGGCGGTGGATATTCCCCGGGCCATGTATCTGGTAGAGCTGGCGCTTGGAATGGCTCGAGATGTTTTAGCGCCAGGTGGTAGTTTTGTAGTGAAGGTGTTCCAGGGCGAAGGCTTCGATGAGTATCTAAGAGAGATTCGCTCCCTGTTTACGAAGGTCAAAGTTCGTAAGCCGGACTCTTCTCGCGCCCGTTCGCGTGAAGTGTATATTGTAGCGACCGGGCGTAAACCATAACCGGTAGATTTCAAACGAAAGTTTGAAAGAAACTGGATATAGAGTATCCTGACGCTGTTTTTAACACAGTTGTAATATGAGGTTAATCCCTTGAGTGACATGGCGAAAAACCTAATTCTCTGGCTGGTCATTGCCGTTGTGCTGATGTCAGTATTCCAGAGCTTTGGGCCCAGCGAGTCTAATGGCCGTAAGGTTGATTACTCTACCTTCCTGCAAGAGGTCAATCAGGACCAGGTTCGTGAAGCGAAGATCAACGGACGTGAGATTAACGTTACCAAGAAAGATAGTAACCGTTACACGACCTACATTCCGGTTAACGATCCGAAGCTGCTTGATAACCTGCTGACCAAAAACGTCAAGGTTGTCGGTGAACCGCCTGAAGAGCCGAGCCTGCTGGCTTCTATCTTCATTTCCTGGTTCCCAATGCTGCTGCTGATTGGTGTCTGGATCTTCTTCATGCGTCAAATGCAGGGCGGTGGTGGCAAAGGCGCCATGTCGTTCGGTAAGAGCAAAGCGCGCATGCTGACGGAAGATCAGATCAAAACCACGTTTGCTGACGTTGCGGGTTGTGACGAAGCGAAGGAAGAGGTTGCTGAGCTGGTTGAATACCTGCGCGAACCGAGCCGTTTCCAGAAGTTGGGCGGTAAAATCCCGAAAGGCGTCCTGATGGTCGGTCCTCCGGGTACCGGTAAAACCTTGTTGGCGAAAGCTATCGCCGGTGAAGCGAAGGTTCCATTCTTTACAATTTCCGGTTCTGATTTCGTGGAAATGTTCGTGGGTGTTGGTGCATCTCGTGTGCGTGACATGTTCGAACAGGCCAAGAAAGCGGCACCGTGCATCATCTTCATCGATGAAATCGACGCCGTAGGCCGCCAGCGTGGCGCTGGTCTGGGCGGTGGTCACGATGAACGTGAGCAGACGCTGAACCAGATGCTGGTTGAGATGGACGGCTTCGAAGGTAACGAAGGTATCATCGTTATCGCGGCAACTAACCGTCCGGACGTTCTTGACCCTGCGCTGCTGCGTCCAGGCCGTTTCGACCGTCAGGTTGTGGTTGGTCTGCCGGACGTTCGCGGTCGTGAACAGATCCTGAAAGTGCATATGCGTCGCGTACCACTGTCTCCGGATATCGATGCGGCAATCATTGCCCGTGGTACCCCTGGCTTCTCCGGTGCGGACCTCGCGAACCTGGTGAACGAAGCGGCGCTGTTTGCTGCTCGCGGCAACAAGCGCGTGGTGTCGATGGTTGAGTTCGAGAAAGCGAAAGACAAAATCATGATGGGTGCGGAACGTCGCTCCATGGTGATGACGGAAGCGCAGAAAGAATCTACCGCGTATCACGAAGCTGGCCACGCGATTATCGGTCGCCTTGTGCCGGAACACGATCCGGTACACAAAGTAACGATTATCCCACGCGGTCGTGCGCTGGGTGTGACCTTCTTCCTGCCTGAAGGCGACGCAATTAGCGCCAGCCGTCAGAAGCTGGAAAGCCAGATCTCCACGCTGTATGGCGGTCGTCTGGCGGAAGAGATCATCTACGGTGCTGAACATGTTTCTACCGGTGCGTCGAACGACATCAAAGTCGCGACTAACCTGGCACGTAACATGGTTACTCAGTGGGGCTTCTCCGATAAACTCGGTCCGCTGCTGTACGCTGAAGAAGAAGGCGAAGTGTTCCTGGGACGTTCTGTTGCGAAAGCTAAACATATGTCCGATGAAACGGCTCGTATTATCGATCAGGAAGTTAAGCTGCTGATTGAGCGTAACTATGACCGTGCGCGTCGTCTGCTGAACGAAAACATGGACATTCTGCACTCGATGAAAGATGCGCTCATGAAATATGAGACCATCGATGCACCGCAGATTGATGATCTGATGGCTCGCCGCGACGTGCGTCCGCCAGCGGGTTGGGAAGAACCGGGTTCTTCTAACAACAACTCTGGCAGCACCGGCAAGCCGAGCGCGCCGCGTCCGGTTGATGAACCGCGTGCGCCGGACTCTGGCACCATGTCAGAGCAACTGGGCGACAAATAAGTTATCGTTGATGATGACCGTGTTTTAATTGAAAACCCTGGGGCTTGCTCCGGGGTTTTTCTTATCTGCATACTCAAGATTTTTACCAGGGATAAAACTATGAAACTCTTTGCTCAGGGTTCTTCACTGGATCTCAGCCATCCTCACGTCATGGGGATTTTAAACGTTACGCCAGATTCTTTTTCCGATGGCGGGGCGCACAACTCTCTGGTTGAGGCGGTAAAACACGCAAATCTGATGATTAACGCTGGGGCGACTATCATTGATGTGGGGGGGGAGTCCACGCGTCCGGGCGCTGCTGATGTGAGCGTGGAAGAAGAGCTGCAACGAGTTATCCCCGTGGTGGAGGCGATTGCTCAACGTTTTGAAGTATGGATTTCCGTCGATACCTCAAAACCCGAAGTGATTCGCGAATGCGCGCGGGTCGGCGCACATATCATTAATGACATTCGTTCACTCTCGGAACCCGGGGCGCTGGAAGCCGCCGCGGAAACCGGACTGCCGGTTTGTTTGATGCATATGCAGGGGCAGCCGAAAACCATGCAGGAAGCGCCAAAGTACGAGGATGTGTTCGCTGAGGTAAATCGTTACTTTGTTGAGCAAATAGCACGTTGTGAACGAGCCGGAATCACAAAAGATAAATTGTTGCTCGACCCGGGATTCGGATTCGGTAAAAATCTCACCCACAACTACACATTACTGGCGCGCCTGGCTGAGTTTCATCATTTTGATCTGCCGCTGCTGGTTGGAATGTCACGAAAATCAATGGTTGGTCAACTACTGAATGTGGGGCCATCCGAACGCCTGAGCGGTAGTCTTGCGTGCGCGGTGATTGCCGCAATGCAGGGGGCGCAGATCGTTCGTGTCCATGACGTCAAAGAAACCGTAGAAGCGATGCGTGTGGTGGAAGCCACATTGTCTGCAAAGGAAAACAAACGCTATGAGTAATCGTAAATATTTTGGCACTGATGGGATCCGTGGTCGCGTAGGCGACTCCCCAATTACCCCTGACTTTGTGCTCAAACTGGGGTGGGCGGCAGGAAAAGTGCTGGCACGTCATGGTTCACGAAAAATTATCATCGGTAAAGATACGCGTATTTCCGGCTATATGCTGGAATCTGCGCTGGAAGCGGGCCTGGCTGCCGCAGGTCTTTCTGCCTCTTTCACTGGCCCAATGCCAACACCTGCCGTTGCTTATCTGACGCGTGCTTTCCGTGCGGAAGCCGGGATCGTTATCTCCGCTTCGCACAACCCGTACTATGACAACGGGATCAAATTTTTCTCTATCGACGGCACCAAACTGCCGGATGCGGTTGAAGAGGCCATAGAAGCCGAGATGGAAAAAGCGATCACCTGCGTGGATTCGGCTGAGCTGGGTAAAGCCACCCGTATCGTCGATGCCGCCGGTCGCTATATCGAGTTTTGCAAAGGCACCTTCCCGAATGAACTGAGCCTGAGCGAGCTTAAAATTGTGGTGGATTGCGCTAACGGTGCGACGTATCACATTGCGCCAAATGTACTGCGTGAGTTGGGCGCCAATGTTATCGCCATTGGTTGTGAGCCAAACGGCGTTAACATCAATGAAGAGGTCGGCGCTACCGACGTCCGTGCCCTGCAAGCGCGTGTGATCGCAGAAAAAGCCGATCTGGGTATCGCGCTGGACGGCGACGGAGACCGCGTGATCATGGTCGACCACGAAGGCAATAAGGTCGACGGTGACCAAATCATGTATATCATCGCCCGTGAAGCGCTGCGTCAGGGACAACTCCGCGGTGGCGCGGTAGGCACGCTGATGAGCAACATGGGCCTTGAGCTGGCGTTGAAACAGTTGGGTATTCCGTTTGCCCGTGCGAAAGTCGGTGACCGCTATGTCCTGGAAAAAATGCAGGAAAAAGGCTGGAGTATCGGTGCGGAAAACTCAGGCCATGTGATCCTGCTGGATAAAACCACCACCGGTGACGGTATCGTGGCAGGTCTGCAGGTGCTGACCGCGATGGTGCGCAATCATATGAGTTTGCACGACCTGTGCAGCGGCATGAAAATGTTCCCGCAACTGCTGGTTAACGTTCGTTATACCGCAGGTAGCGGCGATCCGCTGGAAAATGACAATGTGAAAGCGGTGATGGCAGACGTGGAAGCGGCGCTGGGTAATCGTGGACGCGTCCTGTTGCGTAAGTCTGGTACTGAACCATTAATTCGTGTGATGGTTGAAGGTGAAGACGAGGCGCAGGTAACTGAATTCGCCCACCGTATTGCAGATGCAGTGAAAGCGGCGTAAACACTGAAGACAGTGAGAGCCGGAGTCTGAGACTCCGGCTTTTTTTTACTATACCGCCAGCGGCTGTTTACGTCGGCGTTGCCAGAAATACCCCCCGAGCATCAGCAGTACAAGGACTGCCAGCCACGGCAGAACCGCCAGTAAATGCCCTGACCGGGCAAAAGTCAGCGCAATCATTAGTAGCCAACCCCCGAGCATCGGGATCGCGGTGCGCTTGACAATATCTACTGGCGATACGCCGGCAATGCCCGCGATGGCAATGATGACGCCAGCAATGGGAGATAACGTACGACCAATACCCGCTGATATCTGGATAGGTAGCATCATCACTGCGATATCGCTGCCGATATGGCGGCTGATGTCCGGCACCATTGGGGCGAAGGAGAAAAATGCCGCATTTCCGGAACCCATCAGCGCTGAAATCGCAAAGGTGATAAGTGTCATCAACAGGATAATTGAGGCGGCGCTGAGACCAAATTCACCGGAAAGCGACAGCAGTGCGTCGACGGCGCCAATGGCTTTCAGTCCGGCAGAAAAAACTTCACCGGCGATAATCAGCGTCACCACGGTGGCAAAAACGCTGCCCATGCTGTCGAATACCTTTTGTACGCCAGCCATGACTTCCCGGGCTTTACGATGGCGTCCGTACTCACAAACCAGCGTAATGGCCAGACTTATCAGTACGGCGGTATCCAGCGTAATTTTGAGCGAGCTGAACACTAAATCGCTGCACACCAGCATCAACACCAGCGGCAGCATGGGCAAAAACAGCCAGCCGATCGGGGCGTCGGCTTCTTCGGTCGACGTTAATGTCTGCATCTGCTGAGCCGCATTGTCACCGCTTTCCCGACGATCGAAAAAGCGTTGCACAACAATATGCAGCAGCGCGATGAAAAGGATAACGGGGACGACGATCGGCAACTGATCCTGCACGAAATAGTTCACGACCTCGATACCTGCGGTTTTGGCGGCGAGAACTGAGTTGCCGGAACCGGGGCCAAACTCAACCGCACAGGTACTGGCGATAACGGCGGCAACGGCGGCGCGACTGCAGCCCAGTCGGGTCAGCAGTGGGTAAAGCGTCGCCATTAACAACAGGCCCAGTCCGGTAGCGCTGCTGATAAACAGCGACAGGAATTGGCCCAGCAGCAGCGCCAGTCCCAACAGCAGATAAGGCGAGTTCAGACGCTGCAACGGACGAGACGTCACCCGAACCAGCACCTGGCTTGCGCCAATGGCCGACATATAGGTAGCGAAACCACCAATCAGCATAATTTGCAGCCCAAGACCGCCAAGGCGCACGCTCAGGGTATCGCGAATAAACTCAAAGGCGTCGAAGGGGCCAAATCCGGTGCTTTTTTTCACCAGACTACTGAGTGTCGTCATGCCGCTAAAATGCGCGATCAGCAGGAGAACAATCCCGGTCAACAGCAGCACTGACTGGGGATGATACTTTTTGAGAATCAGACGTCCGGCAAAGATAATGGCGATTAGCGCCAGTAATAATGACATTCTCGCTTCCTCACTCAAAGTTGCCGGTGACCTGGCACTCGCCATCGCGCAGCAACGGTTTACCCGCAGCAAACAGATGGGCCAGCGAGAGGTCATCATTAAGTACGCAGATATCGGCACGTTCCCCGGCGCTGAGCACACCGCCGGAAATACCCAGCGAGCGTGCGACGTTTGCCGTCAACATGGCGATCGCCTGAGAGACCGGAATTCCCACATCAATCAGGCGGGGAAGCAGGTTAAGGTTCCCTGCGACCGGCGCCGCGCTTAAACCCTCCACGATACCCTGAGCGTTAAAGCGCGGCACGCTGCCATTGCCGTCAGAACTGATCGTTATGCGCTCGGCCGGAACCTGCGCTTCCAGGGCGTGGAGAATCGCCTGCTCCTGAGGTGTAAAGCGGCTGCCGCCAGACGTAACGTCGATATGGCCGCCGCGATGGGCGAAAGCAATCGCCTGTTCGAACAAGGGTTCTGTTCTCGCCACATGCGTCGGCGAAATGTGGTGAATCGGAATGCCTGCATCACACAGCTCAAGCAGTTGCGACATCCCTTCCGGTAGATTCCCCAGGTGGACATGCAACAGCCCTTTTTTCCCGGCCAGTAAGGAAGATACGCGGATATCGCTGACTATTCTCAGCAATTCCTGGAAAGAGGGATACGAACCGCGGTGATCGGCGAGCGCGATTTTTACGCCAAGAATCGCCGGAATAAATGCCATGTCATCGCGGATGGATCGCGTAATGGTCGGGCTGGGTACCGCGTAGGCTCCCGTGTGCATAAACGCACGCAGTCCTTCGAGATTAAGGGACTGCATTTTGGCGTAGAGATCTTTCGGTGAGCGAGAAATAGCGTCGGTACCCAACACGCCGACGACCGTGGTAATGCCCGCCTGAATCAGATCGCGCAGCTTGACGGCTGGCGTCCGACTGGCAAACCCGGCTTCCCCGCCGCCACCGGTAAGATGGACATGCTGATCGATGATACCAGGGATAACCCATTTACCCCGACAATCGATGACCTCTTTGACGCCATCAAAGAGTGAAATATCTTTTTCTATCGCCACAATTCGGTCGGCATGAATAAGCAGGGAGCAGAGGCCTAAATCCTCAGGGGAAAAAACACGGGCATTGGTCAGTAAAGTAAACATATCGGTCCTGTCAAACGTCGAGGGTGAGAGTCGGCAGGTGAAACGGAATATTGTTGTTATGACGCTCACCATAAAGCCATTACTATATCTATGACTATTACCGATTTGTTATTGGAGGATGCGGTTATGGCATGGTGGAGAGTTAAACGTGGATTGTAAGTGGCTGGAAGATTTTCTGGCGTTGAGTCAGCATGGAAATTACTCTCAAGCCGCTGCGCAGCGGCATATTACTCAACCTGCACTCAGTCGGCGTATTAAAGCTCTGGAAGAGGTGCTTGGCGTGCCATTGTTTGATCGGACCACGACTCCCGTCACGCTGACGCGCTATGGTGAACGTTTTGAGCCCTATGCCCGACACGTCCTCAGTACGTTAACAGAGGCGCGCCACGAGCTATCGGCGATGTCGCCCGCAACGGATAACACGCTGGTCATGGTCAGTCTGCATACGCTGTCGGTCAATATCCTGCCGGATATGATCAACTATTTACGCCAGAGTGAACCACAGCTCAATTTCACGGTAAATGCCAGTATTCAGGGGATAGACAATCACTTTAATGCGCTGATTGACCGGCAGATTGATTTGCTGGTGACATACGACTTACCGTCAGCGCAGCCGGGGCTGGAGATCGCCGGCGGATTAAAACGTTCGCTATGGCGATATGAACGATTTATTCCGGTTATTTCTGCACAGCTGGCGGATACGCTTGACGATCCGCAGGTGTCTATTCCGTGGCTCTGCTACAGCGACTATACCTTTGTCAGACGCATTATTGAGCCGGCAGAACAACGCGTCCGTCCGCGCCTGAAAAAAGTCTTTGAGAGCGGTTTAAGTGAAACGATACGCGAAATGGTGCTGCGCCATATGGGAATGGCATGGTTACCCGAATCAATGGTGGCGGAAGAGTTGGTGAATCAGCAAGTTATTCACTGTTGGCCAGAAAATGGCGATCTGATTTGTGAAATCCCCGTTGTGGTATGGGCTAACCTTGACGATCAACGCGCAGTCATGCAGAGATGCTGGGAGAAATTGCTGCGTTTTTGATTGATATGGCGATTTTTTCCGCAGTTGATACAATGCTAACAAATTGCCCTTGCGAAGGTTATTCGCTTTGGTTAGTATTCACACCCGCTTCAGTGGGAAACAGTAAACATTCCCGCTTTAATGGTCGAAGCATTGTACGCGGCAACTCCGCAAGGAACAGGTTGATTATGCACGAAGCTCTTTTAGTAGTTTTCCTTATTGTGGCAATTGGCCTGGTAGGCTTGATCATGCTGCAGCAAGGTAAAGGCGCTGATATGGGAGCCTCTTTTGGCGCAGGCGCTTCTGGTACTCTGTTTGGTTCAAGTGGTTCTGGTAACTTCATGACCCGTATGACAGCTGTATTGGGAACCTTGTTCTTCATCATCAGTCTGGTGCTGGGTAACATGAACAGCAATAAGACCAATAAAGGAAGTGAGTGGGAAAATCTGAGCGCACCGGCGAAAACCGAGCAAACTCAGCCAGCTGCTCCGGCTCAGCCGACCAGCGATATCCCACACTAAGTATTCTGTACCGAGGTGGTGGAATTGGTAGACACGCTACCTTGAGGTGGTAGTGCCCTAACGGGCTTGTGGGTTCGAGTCCCATCCTCGGTACCAAATTCCAAAAAAAAGACGCTGCAAAGCGTCTTTTTTTTCGTCTGTTATTTATGGTTGTCTGTAGGTCGGATAAGGCGTTTACGCCGCCATCCGACATTATTACAACGCCAGATTGAGCTACGTTTATCAGGCCTACAGACACCTTATATTCCGCGCATAAAAAAGGCCGCTTTCGCGGCCTTAGAATGCTGAATGTTTACTTCGCTTTGTTTTCCAGATTCTCAACCTGCGGCAGGCCGGTCGTTGAAGAGGCGGTCAACAGACCGGCTTTCGCGTAGCCGAACAGCTTCTCGCGGGTATCGGTGATGTCCAGATTACGCATGGTCAGCTGGCCGATACGATCGTCAGGTGAGAATACTGACTCGCCTTTCTCCATGGTCAGACGCTCAGCCTTATAGGTCAGGTTGTCGGACACGGTATTGAGGATCGAGTAGTCGTTGCCGCGGCGCAGCTCCAGCGTCACTTCGCCGGTGATCTGGCTGGCGACCCAACGCTGCAGACCGTCACGCAGCATCAATGCCTGCGAGTCGAACCAACGGCCCTGATACAGCAGTTTGCCCAACTGACGACCATGAGAGTGATATTGCTCAATGGTGTCTTCGTTATGGATACCGGTCAGCAGACGCTCGTAAGCGATGTGCAGCAGCGCCATCCCCGGGGCTTCATAGATGCCACGGCTTTTCGCTTCAATAATACGGTTTTCAATCTGATCGCTCATGCCCAGACCGTGACGGCCGCCGATGCGGTTGGCTTCCAGCATCATTTCTACATCATCGCTGAAGGTTTTACCGTTTAGCGCTACCGGATGACCCTGTTCAAAGCGTACGGTCACTTCTTCTGCCGGGATCTTCACGCTCTCATCCCAGAACTTCACGCCCATAATCGGGTTGACGATTTTGACGCTGGAGTTCAGGAATTCCAGGTCTTTCGCTTCGTGGGTCGCACCGAGCATATTGGAGTCAGTGGAGTACGCTTTCTCAACAGACATTTTGTAGTCGAAGCCGCAGGCGATCATAAATTCGGACATCTCATGGCGACCACCCAGTTCATCGATAAAATCGGTATCCAGCCATGGTTTGTAAATCTGCAGTTCCGCGTTGGTCAGCAGGCCGTAACGATAGAAACGTTCAATATCGTTGCCTTTATAGGTGCTGCCGTCACCCCAGATGTTCACGCCATCTTCTTTCATGGCGGCAACCAGCATGGTGCCGGTAACGGCGCGGCCCAGCGGAGTGGTGTTGAAATAGGTCAGGCCACCGGTGGTGTTGTGGAAGGCGCCGCACTGAATGGCAGCGATCCCTTCGGCAACCAGCTGCTTGCGGCAATCTACCAGGCGAGCATTCTCAGCACCATATTCCATTGCACGGCGAGGAATGGCGTCATAGTCATCCTCATCCGGCTGGCCCAAATTCGCAGTATATGCATATGGGACAGCCCCTTTTTGTCGCATCCACAGCAGTGCTGCACTGGTGTCCAGGCCGCCGGAAAAAGCGATACCAATACGTTGACCTACCGGGAGATGCTTGAGAATCGTCGTCATAAAATAAAACCCTGCTTGATAGACTGGTGAAGAGGTCGGCTTATTATACTAAATGCATTTTTATGCAAAATAAATGAGTTTTCATTTAATCATCTTTTCTGGATGACAGGAAGAGTTTAGTGACAATTTCGTTAAATAGCGGCGCGGATGGCATATTTATCTTGCTGGAGATGCGCTGGTAGGCATTCATTGATTTGCATAGTCGTAACAAGGTTGACATAACGCATAGTGAATCAATATACTGTGTGCAGATTTTACGTCCCGTCCTCGGTACCAAATCCCAGCAGTATTTGCATTTTTTACCCAAAACGAGTAAAATTTGCCACGTTTCAGGCGCGGGGTGGAGCAGCCTGGTAGCTCGTCGGGCTCATAACCCGAAGGTCGTCGGTTCAAATCCGGCCCCCGCAACCACTTTCCCTTAGAGTTCTTTTTCAAATATACTGTGAAGACTTAGGCCTTCGTAGCTGGATTTGAAAAAAATTCTTTCGGAAGGTTCTCCGAACCGCAGGTGCGGTTATAGGGTTCAGTTATCTAAAGCCCCGATTTATCGGGGTTTTTTGTTATCTGACTACAGAATAACTGGGCTTTAGGCCCTTTTTTTATGTCTTGGGGGTGGGCTTGTCCACATTAGAGCAAAAATTAACAGAGATGATTACAGCACCGGTTGAAGCCCTGGGCTACGAACTGGTCGGCATCGAATTTATTCGCGGTCGCACATCCACACTGCGCATCTATATTGATAGTGAAGATGGCATCAATGTTGATGATTGTGCTGATGTGAGCCATCAGGTAAGCGCCGTGATGGATGTCGAAGACCCAATCACCGTTGCCTATAACCTGGAAGTTTCCTCGCCGGGTCTCGACCGTCCTCTGTTCACTGCTGAACACTACGTGCGTTTCCTGGGGGAAGAAGTCACGCTGGTTCTTCGTATGGCGGTACAAAACCGTCGTAAATGGCTGGGCGTTATCAAAGCGGTGGACGGTGAGATGATCACGGTCACAGTCGAAGGTAAAGATGAAGTGTTCGCGCTGAGTAATATCCAGAAGGCGAACCTGGTTCCCCACTTTTAACAGTCTGGATTGAGGTGAAAAGCCCGCGATGAACAAAGAAATTTTGGCTGTTGTTGAAGCCGTATCCAACGAAAAAGCGCTGCCACGCGAGAAAATTTTTGAAGCGCTGGAAAGTGCGCTGGCTACAGCAACAAAGAAAAAATATGAGCAAGAGATCGACGTCCGTGTAGAAATCGATCGTAAAAGCGGTGATTTCGATACCTTCCGTCGTTGGGTAATCGTAGAAGAAGTTACCCAGCCAACTAAAGAAATTACGCTGGAAGCGGCACGCTTCGAAGACGAAAGCCTGAACGTGGGCGACTATGTTGAAGATCAGATTGAATCTGTCACCTTTGACCGTATCACCACCCAGACTGCGAAACAGGTTATCGTACAGAAAGTACGTGAAGCTGAACGCGCAATGGTTGTTGATCAGTTCCGCGAACACGAAGGCGAAATCGTTACGGGTGTGGTGAAAAAAGTTAACCGTGACAACATTTCCCTGGATCTGGGCAGCAATGCTGAAGCCGTGATCCTGCGTGAAGACATGCTGCCGCGTGAAAACTTCCGCCCTGGCGACCGTATTCGTGGCGTTCTGTACTCTGTGCGCCCGGAAGCGCGCGGTGCGCAACTGTTCGTAACCCGTTCCAAACCGGAAATGCTGGTTGAGCTGTTCCGCATTGAAGTGCCAGAAATTGGCGAAGAAGTGATTGAAATTAAAGCGGCTGCTCGCGATCCTGGCTCTCGTGCGAAAATCGCTGTTAAGACCAACGACAAGCGTATTGATCCGGTCGGCGCGTGTGTGGGTATGCGCGGTGCGCGCGTTCAGGCGGTCTCTACCGAACTGGGCGGCGAGCGTATCGATATCGTCCTGTGGGATGATAACCCGGCGCAGTTCGTGATTAACGCAATGGCGCCAGCAGATGTCGCTTCTATCGTGGTGGATGAAGACAAACACACCATGGATATCGCGGTTGAAGCCGGTAACCTGGCTCAGGCGATTGGACGTAACGGTCAGAACGTCCGCCTGGCTTCACAACTGAGCGGTTGGGAACTCAACGTAATGACCGTTGATGACCTGCAAGCGAAGCATCAGGCTGAAGCACATGCAGCCATCGATACCTTCACCAAATATCTCGATATCGATGAAGATTTCGCGACAGTTCTGGTGGAAGAAGGTTTTGCGACGCTGGAAGAACTGGCCTACGTGCCAATGAAAGAACTGCTGGAAATTGACGGCCTCGATGAACAGACCGTTGAAGCGCTGCGCGAGCGTGCTAAAAACGCACTGACCACTCTGGCACTGGCCCAGGAAGAAAGCCTCGGTGATAACAAACCGGCTGACGATCTGCTGAATCTGGAAGGATTGGATCGCGATATGGCCTTTAAACTGGCTGCCCGTGGTGTTTGTACGCTGGAAGATCTCGCCGAACAGGGCATTGATGATCTGGCTGATATCGAAGGGTTGACCGACGAAAAAGCCGGTGAGCTGATTATGGCTGCCCGTAATATTTGCTGGTTCGGTGATGAAGCGTAATAAACTGTAGCAGGAAGGAACAGTATGACAGATGTAACCGTAAAAACGCTGGCTGCAGAGATACAGACCTCCGTGGATCGCCTGGTACAGCAATTTGCTGATGCAGGTATCCGTAAGTCTGCTGATGACTCTGTGTCCGCACAAGAGAAACAAACCTTACTGGCGCATCTGAACCGTGAGAACGGCTCAGCGCCGGATAAGTTGACATTGCAGCGTAAAACGCGCAGTACTCTCAATATTCCAGGTACCGGTGGGAAAAGCAAATCGGTACAAATCGAAGTCCGCAAGACACGCACCTTTGTGAAACGCGATCCGCAAGAGGCTGAACGCCTGGCCGCGGAAGAGCAGGCGCAGCGTGAAGCGGAAGAGCAAGCCCGTCGTGAGGCAGAAGAAGCTGCCAAACGCGAGGCGCAACAAAAAGCCGAACGTGAGGCCGCAGAACAAGCTAAGCGTGAAGCCGCTGATAAAGCGAAACGTGAAGCTGCGGAAAAAGACAAAGTGAGCAATCAACAGACCGACGATATGACTAAAACCGCCCAGGCCGAAAAAGCCCGCCGTGAAAATGAAGCCGCAGAACTGAAACGTAAAGCGGAAGAAGAAGCACGTCGCAAGCTTGAAGAAGAAGCTCGCCGCGTAGCGGAAGAAGCTCGCCGTATGGCGGAAGAAAACGAGAAAAATGGTGTGAATAACGCTGAACCTGTTGAAGATACCAGCGATTATCACGTCACGACTTCTCAGCACGCTCGCCAGGCGGAAGACGAAAACGATCGTGAAGTAGAAGGCGGCCGTGGCCGTACTCGCAGCGCGAAAGCCGCGCGTCCGGCGAAGAAAGGCAACAAACACGCTGAATCGAAAGCCGACCGTGAAGAAGCGCGCGCCGCAGTTCGTGGTGGTAAAGGCGGTAAACAGCGTAAAGGTTCCGCTCTGCAGCAGGGCTTCCAGAAGCCAGCTCAGGCTGTTAACCGTGACGTTGTGATCGGCGAAACCATCACCGTTGGCGAACTGGCTAACAAGATGGCGGTGAAAGGCTCTCAGGTCATCAAAGCGATGATGAAACTGGGCGCTATGGCGACCATCAACCAGGTCATCGACCAGGAAACCGCACAGCTGGTTGCCGAAGAGATGGGCCACAAAGTTATCCTGCGTCGTGAAAACGAGCTGGAAGAAGCAGTAATGAGCGACCGTGACACCGGCGCTGCGGCTGAACCGCGCGCACCGGTTGTAACCATCATGGGTCACGTTGACCACGGTAAAACCTCCCTGCTGGACTACATTCGTTCCACGAAAGTGGCTTCTGGCGAAGCGGGCGGCATTACCCAGCACATCGGTGCGTACCACGTTGAAACTGACAACGGTATGATCACCTTCCTGGATACCCCGGGTCACGCCGCGTTTACCTCCATGCGTGCTCGTGGTGCTCAGGCAACGGATATCGTGGTTCTGGTTGTTGCAGCAGACGACGGCGTGATGCCGCAGACCATCGAAGCTATCCAGCACGCGAAAGCGGCAGGTGTGCCGGTGGTGGTTGCAGTCAACAAAATCGATAAACCAGAAGCAGATCCGGATCGCGTTAAAAACGAACTGTCCCAGTACGGCATCATGCCGGAAGAGTGGGGCGGCGAGAGCCAGTTCGTTCATGTTTCTGCGAAAGCCGGTACCGGTATCGACGAACTGCTGGATGCGATCCTGCTGCAGGCCGAAGTGCTGGAGCTGAAAGCTGTTCGTAAAGGTATGGCGAGCGGCGCGGTAATCGAATCCTTCCTGGATAAAGGTCGTGGTCCGGTTGCTACCGTTCTGGTACGCGAAGGTACGCTGCATAAAGGCGACATCGTACTGTGTGGCTTCGAATACGGCCGCGTGCGTGCGATGCGTAACGAACTGGGTCAGGAAGTTCTGGAAGCAGGTCCGTCCATTCCAGTGGAAATCCTCGGTCTGTCCGGTGTTCCGGCTGCCGGTGACGAAGTGACCGTGGTGCGTGACGAGAAGAAAGCCCGTGAAGTTGCACTGTATCGTCAGGGCAAATTCCGTGAAGTTAAACTGGCTCGTCAGCAGAAATCTAAACTTGAGAACATGTTCGCCAACATGACCGATGGCGAAGTTCACGAAGTGAACGTCGTACTGAAAGCTGACGTACAGGGTTCTGTAGAAGCGATCTCCGACTCCTTACTGAAACTGTCTACCGACGAAGTGAAAGTGAAGATCATCGGTTCCGGCGTAGGTGGTATCACCGAAACCGACGCAACCCTGGCTGCGGCGTCCAACGCGATTCTGGTTGGCTTCAACGTCCGTGCTGATGCTTCTGCTCGTAAAGTGATCGAATCCGAAAGTCTGGATCTGCGTTACTACTCCGTCATCTATCATCTGATCGACGAAGTGAAAGCGGCAATGAGCGGTATGCTGTCTCCGGAACTGAAACAGCAGATCATCGGTCTGGCTGAAGTGCGCGACGTGTTCAAATCGCCGAAATTCGGTGCGATCGCGGGCTGTATGGTTACCGAAGGTACTATCAAGCGTCACAACCCAATCCGCGTCCTGCGCGACAACGTGGTTATCTATGAAGGCGAGCTGGAATCCCTGCGCCGCTTCAAAGATGACGTTAACGAAGTCCGTAACGGTATGGAATGTGGTATCGGCGTTAAGAACTACAACGACGTTCGCGTTGGCGATATGATCGAAGTGTTCGAGATTATCGAGATCAAACGTACCATCGCATAATCTTCGTCGTCTTTTGGACCGCAATTTGCAGCCCAAAATTCTTAGAAGATGATTAGGTGTTGGCCGGGTAAGCGAAGCGCCACCCGGCAAGAAATTTAAAAAGGGGCTTATGGCCCCTTTTTTGTCTTTATTCTGGAGAATTTATTATGGCGAAAGAATTTGGTCGCCCGCAGCGTGTGGCGCAGGAAATGCAGAAAGAAATCGCACTCATCCTGCAACGCGAAATCAAAGACCCGCGTGTTGGCATGATGACCACCGTATCGGGTGTTGAGATGTCCCGTGACCTGGCGTATGCCAAAGTATTCGTGACTTTCCTTAACGACCAGGACGAAGCGGCTGTGAAAAACGGCATTAAGGCCCTGCAGGAAGCCTCTGGTTTTATCCGCTCCCTGCTCGGGAAAGCGATGCGTCTGCGTATCGTGCCTGAACTGACCTTCTTCTACGACAACTCGTTGGTTGAAGGGATGCGTATGTCTAACCTGGTGACCAGCGTGGTAAAACATGACGATGAACGTCGTGTGAACCCAGCGGACGACAGCAAGGGGGACTGATGAGTCGTCCTCGTCGTCGTGGTCGCGACATTCACGGTGTCCTGCTGCTGGATAAGCCGCAGGGCATGTCCAGCAATGACGTACTGCAAAAAGTAAAGCGCATCTACAATGCCAACCGTGCGGGTCATACCGGCGCGCTGGATCCGCTGGCGACGGGCATGCTGCCCATCTGCCTCGGTGAAGCGACGAAGTTTTCGCAGTATTTGCTGGATTCTGACAAACGCTATCGCGTAGTAGCCCGCCTGGGGCAACGTACTGACACCTCTGATGCCGATGGGCAAATCGTGCAGGAACGTCCCGTAACCTTCAGCGCAGAGCAACTTGCGAGCGCGCTGGAGACTTTCCGCGGCGATATCGAGCAGATTCCGTCAATGTATTCGGCGCTGAAGTATCAGGGTAAAAAGCTGTACGAATATGCGCGTCAGGGTATTGAAGTGCCGCGTGAAGCGCGCCCGATTACCGTCTATGAGCTGCTGTTTATTCGCCATGAAGGTAACGAGCTGGAGCTGGAAGTTCACTGCTCCAAAGGTACCTATATTCGCACTATTATCGACGATCTGGGCGAGAAGCTCGGCTGTGGTGCGCACGTAACGTACCTGCGTCGTCTGACGGTCAGCAAGTACCCGGTGGATCGTATGGTGACGCTGGAACACTTGCGCGAGCTGGTTGAACAGGCTGAGCAGCAGAACATTCCGGCCGCTCAGTTGCTTGATCCCTTGCTGATGCCAATGGACAGTCCAGCATCGGACTATCCTGTTGTTAATTTGCCTTTAACATCGTCGGTTTACTTTAAAAATGGTAACCCGGTACGTACGACAGGTGTCCCGCTGGAAGGCCTGGTGCGTGTGACGGAAGGCGATGACGGAAAATTTATCGGCATGGGGGAGATCGACGATGAAGGTCGTGTCGCCCCCCGTCGCCTGGTGGTTGAATATCCGGCATAACGCTCTCCGTCTTGCGATAAAAGGGCGCTGCGAGTAGAATACTGCCGCTTAACGTCGCGTAAATTGTTTAACAATCTGCGTGGCGTATACACAAAATCATTCGAGCTGCATCAAGGCGGCAAGTCTGAGCATCCTCAGGAGCTTACTTAGGTAAGTGACTGAGGTGAGCGGACGCAGCCAACGCAAAGTCAGTTTGAAGGATAAAGTGTATACACTGGGATAGCTGAATTAGAGATCGGCATCCTTTCATTCTTAACACTTTGGAGTTTTAAAATGTCTCTAAGTACTGAAGCTACCGCTAAAATCGTTTCTGAGTTTGGTCGTGATGCAAACGACACCGGTTCTACCGATGTTCAGGTTGCTCTGTTGACTGCACAGATTAACCACCTGCAGGGCCACTTTGCAGAGCACAAAAAAGATCACCACAGCCGTCGTGGTCTGCTGCGCATGGTTTCTCAGCGTCGTAAACTGCTCGACTACCTGAAACGTAAAGATGTTGCACGCTACACCGCGCTGATCGAGCGTCTGGGTCTGCGTCGCTAATTCTTTCGAGTTTCAGAAAGAGGGGGCCTTCATGGCCCCTTTTTTCCAGCAGATGGCAGCAATTCGCTGGAAACTAATGTATTGTTGCTATGAATGATCTTCCGTTGCAGAGGTTCGCGCGGCTAATGAGAGGCTTTACTCATGCGTATGGGTTAGGGTTGTCATTAGTCGCGAGGATGCGCAGAAGATCGGGTATTAACGATGGCGCAAAAATGTGCCGTCAAAAAATAGAGAAAGGATATTATTTTGCTTAATCCGATCGTTCGTAAATTCCAGTACGGTCAGCATACCGTTACGCTGGAAACCGGCATGATGGCGCGTCAGGCGACTGCCGCTGTTATGGTTAGCATGGATGACACTGCAGTATTCGTTACCGTTGTTGGCCAGAAAAAAGCGAAACCAGGCCAGGACTTTTTCCCGCTGACCGTTAACTACCAGGAGCGTACCTACGCTGCTGGCCGTATCCCGGGTAGCTTCTTCCGTCGTGAAGGCCGTCCGAGCGAAGGCGAAACCCTGATCGCGCGTCTGATTGACCGCCCGGTTCGCCCGCTGTTCCCGGAAGGGTTCGTTAACGAAGTTCAGGTTATCGCGACCGTTGTTTCTGTTAACCCACAGGTTAACCCGGATATCGTGGCAATGATCGGCGCATCCGCTGCGCTGACGCTGTCTGGCATCCCATTCAACGGCCCGATCGGTGCTGCACGTGTTGGTTATATCAATGACCAGTACGTACTGAACCCGACTCAGGATGAACTGAAAGAAAGCAAGCTGGACCTGGTTGTTGCCGGTACCGAAGCTGCCGTACTGATGGTTGAATCCGAAGCTGAACTGCTGAGCGAAGACCAGATGTTGGGCGCTGTAGTATTCGGTCACGAACAGCAGCAGGTTGTTATTCAGGCTATCAACGAGCTGGCGAAAGAAGCCGGCAAACCGCGTTGGGACTGGCAGCCAGAAGCCGTCAACGAAGCGCTGAACGCGCGCGTTGCCGCACTGGCAGAAGCTCGTCTGAGCGATGCTTACCGTATCACCGACAAACAAGAGCGTTACGCTCAGGTTGATGTGATCAAATCTGAAACCATCGCGACTCTGGTGGCTGAAGATGAAACCCTGGACGCTAACGAACTGGGTGAAATCCTGCACGCTATCGAGAAAAACGTTGTTCGTAGCCGCGTACTGGCAGGCGAGCCGCGTATCGATGGCCGTGAAAAAGACATGATCCGTGGTCTGGACGTGCGCACCGGCGTTCTGCCGCGTACCCACGGCTCCGCACTGTTCACCCGTGGCGAAACTCAGGCGCTGGTCACTGCGACCCTGGGCACCACCCGTGATGCGCAGAACCTCGACGAACTGATGGGCGAGCGTACTGACAACTTCCTGTTCCACTACAACTTCCCTCCGTACTGCGTAGGCGAAACCGGTATGGTCGGTTCTCCGAAGCGCCGTGAGATTGGTCATGGTCGCCTGGCGAAACGTGGCGTGCTGGCAGTGATGCCGGAACTGGATAAATTCCCGTACACCGTGCGTGTGGTTTCTGAAATCACCGAATCTAACGGTTCTTCTTCCATGGCTTCCGTATGCGGGGCTTCCCTTGCGCTGATGGACGCAGGCGTGCCGATCAAAGCCGCCGTTGCGGGTATCGCGATGGGTCTGGTGAAAGAAGGCGACAACTATGTTGTTCTGTCTGACATCCTGGGCGACGAAGACCACCTGGGCGATATGGACTTCAAAGTGGCGGGTTCCCGCGACGGTATCTCTGCACTGCAGATGGATATCAAAATTGAAGGTATCACCAAAGAGATCATGCAGGTTGCTCTGAACCAGGCTAAAGGTGCGCGTCTGCACATCCTGGGTGTGATGGAACAGGCGATTAACGCGCCGCGTGGCGATATCTCTGAATTCGCGCCACGTATCCACACCATCAAGATCAGCCCGGACAAGATTAAAGACGTTATCGGTAAAGGCGGTTCTGTTATCCGTGCCCTGACCGAAGAGACTGGCACTACTATCGAAATCGAAGATGACGGTACTGTGAAGATCGCAGCGACCGACGGCGAGAAAGCGAAATATGCTATCCGTCGTATCGAAGAGATCACCGCAGAGATCGAAGTAGGTCGTATCTACAATGGTAAAGTGACCCGTATCGTTGACTTCGGTGCCTTCGTGGCCATCGGTGGCGGTAAAGAAGGTCTGGTACACATTTCTCAGATCGCTGACAAGCGCGTTGAGAAAGTGACCGATTACCTGCAGATGGGCCAGGAAGTACCGGTTAAAGTTCTGGAAGTTGATCGCCAGGGCCGTGTACGTCTGAGCATTAAAGAAGCAACTGAGCAGTCTCAGCCTGCAGGCGAACCGGAAGCTCCGGTAAGCCAACAGGGCGAGTAAGGTTGCCATTGCCCTCCGTGAGAGCGGAGGGCCTTTAACCCGGCAGGACGCCTTGTTAGCAACCGGGGAACCTGGACGTTCATTCAATCGTTGTCTTCGGGAGTGGGAAATGAAGCCTTTTTTGCGCTGGTGTTTCGTTGCGACAGCACTCACGCTGGCTGGATGCAGTAATTCCGCCTGGCGTAAGAGTGAAGTCCTCGCAGTACCATTGCAACCGACTTTGCAGCAGGAAGTGATTCTGGCACGTATGGAACAAATTCTTGCCAGCCGGGCTTTAACCGATGACGAACGCGCACAGCTTTTATATGAGCGCGGAGTGTTGTATGATAGTCTCGGTCTGAGGGCACTTGCGCGAAATGATTTTTCACAAGCGCTGGCAATCCGACCAGATATGCCTGAAGTATTCAATTACTTAGGTATATATTTAACGCAGGCAGGCAATTTTGATGCTGCCTATGAAGCGTTTGATTCTGTACTTGAGCTTGATCCAACTTACAACTACGCGCACTTAAATCGCGGTATCGCATTGTATTACGGCGGTCGCGACAAGTTAGCGCAAGATGATCTGCTGGCGTTTTATCAAGACGATCCCAATGATCCTTTCCGCAGTCTGTGGCTTTATCTTGCCGAGCAGAAGCTCGATGAGAAGCAGGCTAAAGAAGCGTTAAAACAACGCTTCGAAAAATCGGATAAAGAGCAATGGGGATGGAACATTGTCGAGTTCTACCTGGGCAACATTAGCGAAGTAACGCTGATGGAACGCCTGAAGGCGGACGCAACGGATAACACCTCGCTCGCTGAGCATCTCAGTGAAACCAACTTCTATTTAGGTAAGTACTACCTAAGTCTGGGGGATTTGGACAACGCTACGGCATTGTTCAAACTGGCGGTGGCTAACAACGTTCATAACTTTGTTGAGCACCGATACGCATTGTTGGAATTATCGCTCCTGGGCCAGGACCAAGATGACCTGGCAGAATCGGACCAGCAATAGCTGACGTACACATCAGCCCGTAATCTTTTTTGATTGCCATCACCTTCACGGGTGAGGGCGTTGTTGTTCGTTAATACACCTACTTTGAGCCGGTTCACACTTTTCAATGAAAATTGCAGATCAATTTCATGATGAGTTATGTAGACTGGCCGCCATTAATTTTGAGGCACACGTACTACATGGCTGAATTCGAAACCACTTTTGCAGATCTGGGCCTGAAGGCTCCTATCCTTGAAGCCCTTAACGATCTGGGTTACGAAAAACCATCTCCAATCCAGGCAGAGTGCATTCCGCATCTGCTGGGCGGTCGCGATGTTCTGGGTATGGCCCAGACCGGTAGCGGCAAAACGGCAGCGTTCTCTTTACCGCTGCTCAACAATCTTGATCCTGAGCTGAAGGCACCTCAGATTCTGGTGCTGGCACCGACCCGCGAACTGGCGGTTCAGGTTGCAGAAGCCATGACGGATTTCTCTAAACACATGCGCGGCGTGAACGTGGTAGCCCTGTACGGCGGCCAGCGTTATGACGTGCAATTACGTGCTCTGCGTCAGGGACCACAGATCGTCGTCGGTACGCCGGGCCGTCTGCTGGATCACCTGAAGCGCGGTACTCTGGACCTCTCCAAACTGAGCGGTCTGGTACTGGACGAAGCTGATGAAATGCTGCGTATGGGCTTCATCGAAGACGTTGAAACCATCATGGCGCAGATCCCGGAAGGTCATCAGACCGCTCTGTTCTCTGCCACCATGCCGGAAGCGATTCGTCGTATTACCCGCCGCTTTATGAAAGAGCCGCAGGAAGTACGTATTCAGTCCAGCGTTACTACCCGTCCTGACATCAGCCAGAGCTACTGGACTGTATGGGGCATGCGTAAAAATGAAGCGCTGGTGCGTTTCCTGGAAGCAGAAGATTTTGATGCGGCGATTATCTTCGTCCGTACCAAAAATGCGACCCTGGAAGTGGCAGAAGCGCTGGAGCGTAGCGGTTATAGCAGCGCTGCACTGAACGGCGACATGAACCAGTCTCTGCGTGAGCAGACTCTGGAGCGTCTGAAAGATGGCCGTCTGGATATTCTGATTGCAACCGACGTTGCGGCCCGTGGCCTGGACGTTGAGCGTATCAGCCTGGTTGTTAACTACGACATCCCGATGGATTCCGAGTCTTACGTTCACCGTATCGGCCGTACCGGTCGTGCGGGTCGTGCGGGTCGTGCGCTGCTGTTCGTTGAGAACCGTGAGCGTCGTCTGCTGCGTAACATCGAACGCACCATGAAGCTGACCATTCCAGAAGTAGAACTGCCGAATGCAGAGCTGCTGGGCAAACGCCGTCTGGAAAAATTCGCGGCGAAAGTACAGCAGCAGTTGGAAAGCAGCGATCTGGATCAGTACCGTGCTCTGCTGGCGAAAATGCAGCCGGAAGAAGAGCTGGATATCGAAACGCTGGCAGCCGCACTGCTGAAAATGGCTCAGGGCGAACGTCCGCTGATCCTGCCGCCAGATGCGCCGATGCGTCCGAAACGCGAATTCCGCGACCGTGACGATCGTGGTCCGCGTGACCGCAACGATCGTGGCCCGCGTGGCGACCGTGAAGACCGTCCGCGTCGTGAACGTCGTGACGTTGGTGATATGCAGCTGTACCGCATTGAAGTGGGTCGTGATGACGGTGTTGAAGTACGTCATATCGTTGGCGCGATTGCTAACGAAGGTGATATCAGCAGCCGTTACATCGGTAATATCAAGCTGTTTGCTTCCCACTCCACTATCGAACTGCCGAAAGGTATGCCGGGCGACGTGCTGCAGCACTTTACCCGTACCCGCATCCTGAACAAGCCGATGAACATGCAACTGGTTGGCGATGCAGTACCGCACACCGGTGGTGAGCGTCGTGGCGGTGGTCGCTTCAGCGGCGAGCGTCGTGAAGGCGGTCGCGGTGAAGGCCGTGGTTTTGGCGGCGAGCGTCGTGAAGGCGGTCGTGGTGATGGTCGTCGTTTCAGCGGCGAACGTCGTGAAGGTGGTCGTGGCCCGCGCCGTGACGATTCTTCAGCTCCGCGTCGTGATGACTCAGCCGGTCGTCGTCGTTTCGGCGGTGACGCATAAGCCTCACGGTTTAACAGCGTAAAGTAATATATACAGCCCCGATCTCAACAATCGGGGCTTTTTTTATTTCAATTGTACTCGTGTACTGGTACAGTGCAGCACATTGAGATGTAGTCACAATATAAATGACTGGAGAGACGGCTAAATGGCAACACTAACCACCACCCAAACGTCACCTTCGCTGCTTGGCGGCGTGGTGATCATCGGCGGCACCATTATTGGCGCGGGGATGTTCTCTCTGCCGGTGGTCATGTCCGGGGCGTGGTTTTTCTGGTCAATGGCGGCGCTGATCTTCACCTGGTTCTGCATGCTGCACTCCGGGTTGATGATCCTCGAAGCCAACCTCAATTACCGCATTGGTTCGAGCTTCGACACCATCACGAAAGATCTGCTGGGCAAAGGCTGGAACGTTGTGAACGGCATCTCTATTGCCTTTGTGCTCTACATTCTGACCTATGCCTATATTTCGGCGAGCGGTTCGATTCTGCACCACACCTTTGCCGAGATGTCGCTGAACGTTCCGGCGCGCGCGGCAGGTCTTGGCTTTGCGCTACTGGTCGCGTTTGTGGTGTGGTTAAGCACCAAAGCGGTTAGCCGTATGACGGCGATTGTGCTGGGCGCGAAGGTCATTACCTTTTTCCTGACCTTCGGCAGCCTGCTGGGACACGTGCAGCCCGCAACGCTGTTTAACGTGGCGCAGAGCAACGCTTCGTATACGCCGTACCTGCTGATGACGCTGCCGTTCTGTCTGGCGTCGTTTGGTTATCACGGCAACGTCCCGAGCCTGATGAAGTATTACGGCAAGGATCCCAAGACCATCGTTAAGTGCCTGGTATACGGCACGCTGCTGGCGCTGGTGCTGTATATCGTATGGTTGCTGGGTACGATGGGGAATATTCCTCGTCCGGAATTTATTGGTATTGCGCAGCAGGGCGGGAATATTGACGTGCTGGTCCAAGCGCTGAGCGGTGTGCTGAACAGCCGTAGTCTGGATCTGCTGCTGGTGGTGTTCTCCAACTTTGCGGTGGCGAGTTCATTCCTCGGTGTGACGCTCGGTCTGTTCGACTATCTGGCGGATCTGTTTGGTTTTGATGACTCGGCAATGGGTCGTTTCAAAACGGCACTGCTGACATTTGTCCCGCCAATTGTCGGTGGCCTGCTGTGGCCGAACGGTTTTCTGTACGCCATTGGTTATGCAGGTTTAGCTGCAACTATCTGGGCTGCCATTGTGCCAGCGCTGTTGGCACGTAAATCCCGCGAACGTTTCGGCAGCCCGAAATTCCGTGTTTGGGGCGGTAAACCGATGATTGCCCTGATTCTGGTCTTCGGTGTCGGCAACGCGGTTATCCATATCCTGTCGAGCGTTAACCTGCTGCCAGTGTACCAGTAGAACAATTGCCCGGTGGCGCTACCTTACCGGGCCTACAGAGATTGAGTAGGCCGGATAAGGCGCAGCCACCATCCGGCACAAATTGTACTACCCCAACAATTCCTGCTTCACATCCATCGCCAAATCAAATGAGTGTAGCCGCGCCTGGTGATCAAAAATCTGGCCGTTAACCATAATTTCATCAGCCTGGGTTTCACGCAAGATAGCCTCCAGCCCGTGTCGCACTTTCGCCTTATCACCGACCAGCGACATGCTTAGCGCCTGCTGCACGCCATACTGTTCAGAAGCGGACCACAGTTGATGCATATTCTCTACCGGCGGCGGTAGCTGGCCGGTTTCGCCACGACGCAGTTTCACAAACGCCTGCTGCATCGAGGTGAAAAGAAACTCGGCGTCGCGATTGCTGTCGGCGGCTATGATGTTGATGCACACCATCGCATAGGGCTTTGCCAGCCGCGCTGAGGGCTTGAACTGGCTGCGATACAGATGCAGCGCCTGATGCAGCATATCCGGAGCAAAGTGCGAGGCGAAGGCAAACGGCAGGCCAAGCTGTGCCGCCAACTGTGCACTATACAAGCTGGAACCTAATAACCAGACTGGGATCTGCTCGCCGTATCCAGGCACGGGGCGTACATGGGGGGTCGGGTCGCGGGCGTCGAACCAGTCCACCAGTTCTGCTACATCGCGTGGGAAGTTATCGATATCTCCACTCATATGGCGACGCAGCGCGCGCATCGTTGGCTGATCGCTCCCCGGCGCGCGGCCAAGCCCGAGATCGATGCGTCCCGGATACAGTGTATTTAGGGTACCGAACTGCTCGGCGATCACCAGCGGCGAATGGTTGGGCAGCATCACGCCGCCAGAACCCAGATGCAGCGTGGTGGTATTGGCAGCCAGATAACCAATCAGAACTGAGGTTGCGGCGCTGGCGATGCCAGTCATGTTGTGATGTTCTGCCAGCCAGTAGCGGTGATAGCCGCGCTTTTCAGCCAGCCGGGCGAGATCAAGCGAGTGCGTAAAGGCTTCTTTTGCCGAAGATCCTTCAGGGATCGGTGCCAGATCCAGCACCGAGAACGGAATAGTTTTGTCAGTCATAACGGCTCACTTTGTTACCGGTTAATCATTTAATACTGCATTAAAATTTGATTAACGTTGTTAACAAAGTGAGCTTTTTTACGCCTGCAGCTCCAGCCCGGCCAGACGTTTCCAGTAACCGTTGCAGTCGCTATGAGCGGCGAGCGGTAATGGGGCAGTGCCATTTTCATTGGCGCGGAAGGCATCAAGCATATCGAATGTTTCCGTGCCAGAAGGTGACAGGCGCACAATATCCACCAGACCCTGCATGGATGTCAGCTCGTTACCGAGGTTATAAACATAGCCGCTCATGGTCTGGATCCCGTTGAGAACAAAGACCTGCTGATTCTCCTGCGACAGCACATCTCGCCCGTTCGGGTATTTGATGCAGCAGGTTTCACATTCGTCTTTTGGTCGGTCTTCGGAGCGCGCCGTAAAGCAGCGGGCAGAGTACGCCAGCGGCAGATGGCCGTAGCTCAATACCTCTACTTCAAACTTATCGCGGATAGCCAACTCTTCACACTGGTTGAGCAGATTGATCAGCCAGTCGCGAGATAATTCTACCGGCATACACCAGCGCACCATCCCTTGTTTGAGCAGTAAACGCAGCGTCACCGCGTTGTAGCAGTTGAGCGCGTGTCCGGCGACAAACGGCAGCTTACGCTCGGCGCACATGTTTACCACGCCGAGATCGCTGGCTTCCAGTAGGAAGTCGCCGTTTTCGACGTAGCGCTTTAATTCGCCCAGCTCAGACGAGGCTTGCACCAGCGCCAGCGTTGACAGCACCACCTGTTTACCGCTGCCAGCGAGCGACTTCGCCATATCGATCCAGTCGCTCACTTTGGTGGCACGGCGTTTACTGCATACCGCTTCGCCAAGATAGATAATATCGGCCTGGCTGGCGGCGGCCTGCTGATAAAAATCTTCCAGCGTTTCTTTTGGCCAGTACCACAGCACCGGCCCTAAGGAATATTTCATTGCTTCTCTCACTGCCATTTACGGTGATACGCGCCTAGCGTGGTCTGCGTGCCTTCGGACATGGAACCGAGCGTTTCCATCCATGCCGCCTGTGGTGCGTAGTTTTGCGGGTCGGCTATACAGCGGTCGATTGCCTGACGCCACACTTTCGCCACCTGGCTGACGTAGGCCGGGCTACGCTGGCGTCCCTCGATTTTTACCGAGGCAATATTGGCCGCCAGCAGCTCCGGCAGCAGCTCCAGTGTGTTCAGGCTGGTGGGTTCTTCCAGCGCATGATAGCGCTCGCCGTCAACCAGATAGCGGCCTTTACACAACGTCGGATAACCGGCGTTTTCTCCGTCCTGATAGCGGTCAATCAGCACTTCATTCAGACGGGATTCCAGGCCCTGTTGGGTCTGCTGCCAGCGAACAAAACGCGCGGGAGAGCAGGCGCCAACCGTGTTAGGCGATTCGCCCGTCAGGTAGGATGAAAGATAACACCGGCCTTCCGCCATAATGCACAAACTCCCAAAGGCGAACACTTCGAGTGGAACAGGCGTGACGCGAGCGAGCTGTTTCACCTGATGAATAGACAACACGCGCGGCAGCACCACACGGGCGACATCAAAGTTGCGATGATAAAAATTAATCGCCTCTTCGTTGGTAGCAGATGCCTGAACAGAGACATGGCGCTCAATATGCGGATAGCGCTCTGCGGCATACTCAAGCATGGCAAGATCGGCAAGGATCAGCGCATCCGCACCCAGTTGCGCCGCCATATCTACGGCACGCTGCCAGCGCGCATAACCATCCGGATGCGCAAAGGTGTTAATCGCGATGTGCAGCTTACGGCGGTGTTGATGGACAAAACTCACCGCTTCCTGCAATTTTTTCTCGGTAAAATTAAGGCCGGCGAAATGACGGGCGTTGGTATCATCTTTCAGCCCGATGTAGACAGCATCAGCGCCGTTCTCGATGGCCGCCTTAAGCGCCGGGAGATTTCCGGCAGGGCAGAGCAGCTCCATAATTTATCCTGAACGTTGCGCCGTGAAAGGCGCAGAAATGTTAACGAAGAGGGATTTTAGTTAACCTTGCTGAGACAATTTTTGATTTGAGGCAGTTAAAGTCGTATTGGTGACAGCAATAAAGAGGTAACAATTTCGCATCGAATTGTTGATTTATGCCGCTATGTCGTTTATTTGATATGGCAAAATAGCAGGACTATTGAAACAGGGAGTAAAGCTCGTGTTGGATAAACTGCGTTCACGCTTAGTACATTTTGGTCCTTCTCTGATGAGTGTACCGGTTAAACTGACGCCCTTTGCGCTGAAGCGCCAGGTCCTGGAGCAGGTTCTGAGCTGGCAGTTTAGCCAGGCGCTGGCTGATGGAGAGCTGGAGTTTCTCGAAGGCCGCTGGTTAAGCATCCATGTACGTGACATTGGTCTCAAATGGTATACCTCTGTTGAGAACGATAAACTTATCGTCAGCCAAAATGCCGATGCGGATGTGAGTTTTAGCGCTGACGCCAGTGACTTACTGATGATTGCGGCACGTAAGCAGGATCCGGATACGCTTTTCTTCCAGCGTCGCCTGGTAATTGAAGGTGATACAGAATTAGGGCTGTATGTAAAAAATCTGATGGACGCCATCGAGCTGGATCAGATGCCTAAAGCGCTGCGCGTCATGCTGATGCAGTTGGCGGATTTTGTTGAGGCGGGAATGAAAACAACGCCAGACACCAAACAGACCTCGGTAGGTGAGCCATGCTGATTCGAGTTGAGATTCCCATTGATGCCCCTGGTATTGATGCGCTGTTACGCCGTTCATTTGAGAGCGATGCGGAAGCGAAATTAGTGCACGACCTGCGTGAAGATGGTTTCTTAACGCTGGGTTTGGTTGCGACCGATGACGAAGGTCAGGTAGTGGGTTACGTCGCGTTTAGTCCTGTCGATGTTCAGGGCGAAGATCTGCAATGGGTCGGCATGGCGCCGCTCGCGGTGGATGAAAACTACCGGGGGCAGGGGCTGGCGCGTCAGCTGGTCTATGAAGGACTCGATTCCCTGAACGAGTTTGGCTACGCCGCAGTGGTTACGCTGGGCGATCCGGCACTGTACAGCCGCTTTGGCTTTGAGCTGGCAGCACATCATGACCTGCGCTGCCGCTGGCCGGGCACCGAAAGCGCGTTCCAGGTTCATCGCCTGGCGGACGATGCGCTGGAGGGCGTGACGGGCCTGGTGGAATACCACGATCACTTCAATCGTTTTTAACATCCGGGGCTTGCAGGCTGCTCAGCAGAGCCTCAAGCCCTTCGCCTTCTACAAGGCGCTCTTTTTGACGCTTTGTGAGCTGTTTGACGCGATACTCGATGCGCAGAGCCAGCGAACGGTCGCCGACCTGCGCCGCAAATGCCAGGGAGAGTTCCCCCTTTCCACGCAGCGCCTTCGCGCCTTTCCCGCTCTGATGTTGCTTATATCGGCGCTCCACATCGGTGGTAATTCCGGTGTATAAGGCGTTGTCCGCGGTACGGATCAGGTACAGATACCAGGGTGTCATTGTCACCATCGACGTGATAATTTTCAGGCCTACAGTATAAAAGAGAACAGAAATGGAAACACTGACTGCGATGACCCGGTGGCTGGCGAAGCAGCATGTCGTGACCTGGTGTGTACACCATGAGGGTGAATTGTGGTGCGCGAATGCGTTTTACCTGTTTGATGCTCAGAAGATGGCATTCTATGTGCTGACCGAAGAGATAACGCGCCATGCTCAGATGTCCGGCCCGCGCGCGCCCGTTGCCGGCACGGTAAACGGCCAGCCCAAAACGGTCGCCCTGATTCGTGGGGTACAGTTTAAAGGGGAAATCCGCCGTCTTGAGGGAGAGGAGAGCGACGTTGCGCGTAAAGCGTATAATCGCCGCTTCCCCGTGGCCAGAATGTTGCCTGCACCCGTGTGGGAGATTCGGCTGGATGAAATCAAATTCACCGATAACACGCTGGGCTTTGGCAAAAAGATGCTCTGGCTACGTGATTCACGCCCCGAGAATACGTAATGCCTCACGGTTAAACGCCGGAAGATCGTCCGGTGTTCGGCTGGTTATCAGCTGATCGTTATCATTCACCATTTCCTGATCGTAAAATTCGGCGCCCGCGTTTTTTACGTCAATGATGATAGGTTTCACGGCGGTAAGTTTACGGCCACGAATGACATCCGCGCTGATCAGCAACTGTGGGCCGTGGCAAATAGCAAACACCGGCTTGCCGTTGTTAACAAAATCCCGGGTAAAGGTCACGAAACGATCGTCCCCGCGCAGGTAGTCCGGCGAGTGACCGCCTGGCAGTAGCAGGGCGTCAAAATCGGCAGGGCGCACATCCTCGATCGCTTTATCGATGGTGACGCTGGCTTCACCTTTTTTCCCCTTCACCGTTTTTCCTGCCTGTTTTTCAATGGTGATGACTTCATGCCCGGCCTGGCGGAATTCTGCTGCTGGTGATGTAAATTCTGAATCTTCAAACTCATCAGTGATTAAAACGGCAATCTTCTTGCTCATGTTTCCTCCGTTGAGTTGGTTGCGAATAAGGCAGAATTTCCATGTTGACGGATAATTACCTCACGGACTATTAAGTCTGGTCGCTAAGGCTGAGAGTGCAAGACGGACAATTCTGTAAAGGAGCGAGGATGAGTCAGGTGTTAATAACAGGCGCAACGGGGCTGGTAGGCGGAAATTTGCTGCGTATGCTGCTTAATGAACCCCGGGTCAACGCCATTACGGCGCCGACGCGTCGACCGCTGGCTTATACGGTTGGCGTTTATAATCCCCATGATCCGCAGCTAACCGATGCTCTGGCACAAGTCACCGATCCGGTCGATATCGTTTTTTGTTGTCTGGGAACCACCCGACGTGAAGCCGGCTCGAAAGAGGCGTTTATCCACGCTGACTATACGCTGGTGGTGGACACCGCCCTGACGGGACGTCGGTTAGGCGCTCAGCATATGCTGGTGGTGAGTTCGATGGGCGCGAATGCGAATTCACCGTTTTTTTATAACCGGGTGAAAGGGGAAATGGAGCAGGCGTTAATCGCGCAGAAATGGCCGCGCCTGACGATTGTCCGACCTTCGATGCTACTGGGAGAACGGGATAAGCAGCGGACGAATGAGAAGTTTTTAGCGCCGTTGTTCAGGCTGCTGCCGGGTAACTGGAAGTCGATTGAAGCGCGGGATGTTGCACGGGCAATGTTGGCAGAAGCGCTGGCGCCAGGAGATGAGGGCGTTACCATCCTGACCTCTTCCGAGCTACGCGAAAGGGCAAAATAAAATGCCGGGTGGCGCTGACGCTTATCCGACCTACAAACGATGACGTCCTGTAGGCCGGATAAGACGCCCATGCGTCGCTATCCGGCATCGGTATTACTTAATAAACGTAAAGGCCGTAGTGACGCGTTTCACGCCGCTTACCCGGCTGGCGATATCTGCCGCCGCCTTCGCTTCACGTTCAGTAACCAGACCCAGCAGGAACACTTCCCCGTTCTCGGTGGTGACTTTCACGTTAGAGGATTTCACCTGATCGCTGGTCAGCAACTGGGAACGTACTTTGGTGGTGATCCAGGTATCGTTGGACGCATCGCCCAGACCGATTGGCTGACCCTGACGGATCTCATTAAAGACCTCAGTGGTACCTTCTACGCCCATTGCAATCTGTTTTGCCCGCGCAGACAGTTCGCTATTCGGTGACTGACCGACCAGCAGAACCTTGCCCTGATAGGCGCTAACGTTGATACGCGCTTCTTTCTTGATCTGGGCATCTTTCGACAACGCCGTATTGACGCGTAATTCCAGGGTTCCGTCATCTACCTGAGTGCCGACACTACGCGGATCCGTCGCGGCTTTAGTCCCGACGGCTGCGGTTCCGACCACGGCGGCAGCTACACAGCCTTGCAGCAGCAGTGCAGCGATAATCACAGCAAGCGGCGAAAATGCCTTCATGTGTACTCCTTAATCATCCTGGTGAGGAAAAAGCGTGTTATCGATGAGATCGCAAAGGCAGTTGACCGTCAGCATATGCATTTCCTGAACGCGGGCACTGTGGTGTGAGGGAATGCGGATTTCAACATCCTGCGGCCCCAGCAATCCGGCCAGCTCCCCTCCGTCATACCCGGTCAGCGCGACGATTGTCATGTCGCGTGTCACTGCGGCTTCAACAGCTTTTACGATATCGCGGCTATTACCACGCGTAGAGATTGCCAGCAGAACATCACCTGCATGTCCCAGAGCACGGACTTGTTTTGCATAAACTTCGTCGTGCAGGCGATCGTTGGCAATCGCAGTTAAGACCACATTATCAGTATTTAGTGCAATAGCAGGTAAACTTGGTCGTTCCGTTTCAAAACGATTGATCATGCTGGCAGCAAAATGCTGTGCGTTGGCAGCGGACGTCCCATTACCACAACAGAGAATTTTGTTGCCATTGAGCAGGGACTGAACCAGCGTCATGGCTGCACGGGAGATCGCATCCGGGAGCGCTTCAGCCGCAGCTATCTGAGTTTGAATGCTTTCTGTAAAGCAGACTTTAATTCTATCTAACACGCTAATCCTTAAGAACCAGGCTCTGAATCTTCAACTATGAGCGGTCGTTGAACGCGTCTTTAAACCACTCAACATCATTTCCGGTGAAGGCTAACACATCGAACCGGCAATCCACAGTATCAAAACTCCCATTGTGGCGCGCAAGCCACAAGCGGGCGGTCTGTAATAATTTGTGTTGTTTGCTCCGGGTCACACTCGCCGCCGCGCCGCCAAACTGGGCTGAACGCCGATAGCGAACTTCAACAAATACGGTGGTGTTGCCTTCACGCATTATCAGGTCGATTTCGCCGCCACGTTCACGCACGTTGGCGGCGATGAAATGCAGTCCCTTGCTGTGCAGCCAGTCACGCGCAACAGCTTCCCACGCGTCACCGGTCTGTTTACTCGTTAACTGGCGGGGACGACCTGTCCTTGCTGGTATTTGAGCCATGATAACTTCCTGTTAATCACACAATCCTGATTTGCGGTTAATGCGCCAGTGTTGCCGTTAATTTCGAAGCCCTGCACCTGACGCATTTGCGAGAAGTGGTTGGCAAGCGACCATGCATCGACACCCATTGCGTACATACGCGCCAGCGAGTAGTCGTTACGCACCGCGCCAAGCGCCTGCTGCATGAGAGGCGTGTTAGCGCCTGCCAGCATTGGGATTTCGCTGTACTGCAAGCCTTCCATTTCCAGACGGAAGTCCGGGCCAGCGGTTCCCTGAGCGCTACGGGAGCTGGCATACAGCGATGCTCCGCTCTGGCTGCCGTTACGCATGGCGATCATCGGTTTAATAAAGGCGATTTCTTCCGGCGTCGCCAGAATATACACGGCGTCAACACGACCACTGCCGCCGGTGATTTGTGCATCTGTAGGCGCTGCCGGAATCGTCAGACCGCCAATCGTCACGCCAGGCTGCGCAGGTACAGAAGAGGCTACCGGGCTGCCCGTCAGGGAAATGCCAGAGCCGCCGTTGACACCCATTTTCAGCTCAGCCGTGGAGCCGAACTTCTGCTGCAGCACTACGCCGCCGCCCAGTTTTTGCCATTCCTGTGCAAAAGCATTAGCCACGCGATCGCCTAACGAACTGCGTGGGAGCAACAGCAGCGGCGTTTGTTTGCCTTGATCACGGATGTGGCGTGCGGCATCGCGCGCTTCATCTTCTGGCGACAGGGCAAAGTAGCAGACGTTCGGCAGGTTTTTCACCGCCTCCGGCTGGTTAAGCGCCAGGACGTTCAATGGCGTGTTGCTTTTCATCAGCTCTTCAACATTATTCTTCAACAGCGGGCCAACCACGATGCTGGCGCCATCCTGCTGTACCTGGGTCAGGATCTGATTCAGCGGCTGCGACGAGGTGTCGTAGATTTTCAGCTCAGCGGACGGATTTGCCGGCGCGCTGGCGGTTGTTGGTTGTGCAGGCGCTGTTGGCTGTGGGGCTGTCGTTTCTGGCTGTGCAGGCTCCTCATTGGTCAGATCGCTTACTGACGCCTGAGAAGGGCTGGCAACACCGTCTGTCGTTTGCGGTTGTTCCGTAGTCGCCATGGCTGCTGTATCTGCAGCAGGCGCGGCAACAGCTGGGGCTGCTACGGGTTGAGTGCCCATGTTTTTCGCAGCTTCAAAGCCTTGCTGGATAGTACGGCCAAATACAGCGGCCTGACCGTTCAGCGGCAGCAGCAGCGCAATTTTGCTGGTGGAGGCGGGCTTAAAGCTCTGCACGTTAACCAACTGCGTTGGCAACAGTTTTGCCCCCGGGTTTTGTGGGTAACGTTTTTGCCAGTCGGCAATACCGGCTTTCATCATGTCCGGGTCGTTACGGTTATCGAACCAGACGCGCTGGAGGTCCAGCCAGCCTTGCAGTACGTTTTCATCAGCATTGATGACCAGCGTCTGCGCTTGTTCCTGGGTCATGGACGACAGCGCCTGCCAGGTTGCATCTATGTTTTTCTGCTTAGCGTTCGCGGCCAGCAGCGGTTCCTGCGCGATCAGGGCGCGCAGCAGAGTCAGCGACGGGCGACCCTGATTGGCGTCGATTTGCGCCTGCCAGTAACGCGCCTGCTGGTTTTGGTCGAAATCGGCGGGCGTGAGTTTATCCAGCAGGGCCTGTGCTCCCGCGACATCTTTCTGCGCGAGCTTGATCTCGACGGCCAGCAGTGACTGCTCACGACGCTGGGCATCGTTTAGCTTCTGCGGTAACTGGTTGAACAATTCGATAACCTGCTGGCTCTTGCCTTCTTTCAGCAGTGCACGAATGGCGAGTAATTGCCAGTTGGTCTTGCTATCATCTGAGCTTTGCTGCATCTGTTGCAGATAAAAGCCGGAATCAGCCTGCGCAGTGCCCTGCATATGGGCTGCACTTTGGTCTGGCGCCTGGGTGCCACAGCCTGCGAAAATCAATGCTGCCAGAATGACTGGTAGCGCGCGCGCGGCTTTCAAACGAGAAAATGTTGAGGGTACCATACTGTATCCAGTGATATTTTTTTACGCAATGCTCAATATTAAATCGGCAATACGGACGACACAATGAAACAACACGAATCGGCGGATAATTCTCAAGGCCAACTCTTTATTGTACCTACTCCTATCGGAAATTTGGCTGATATTACCCAACGAGCGCTCGAAGTTTTACAAGCCGTTGATTTAATTGCCGCTGAAGACACTCGTCATACCGGATTATTGTTACAACATTTCGCGATTAACGCCCGTTTGTTTGCCTTACACGATCACAATGAGCAACAAAAAGCCGAGACGCTGGTGGCAAAGCTTAAAGAGGGGCAAAACATCGCGTTGGTTTCCGATGCCGGAACGCCGCTGATTAACGACCCAGGCTACCACCTGGTGCGCACCTGTCGCGAAGCAGGCATCCGCGTGGTACCGCTGCCTGGCCCGTGCGCGGCGATTGCCGCGCTGAGTGCTGCTGGTCTGCCGTCTGACCGTTTTTGCTACGAAGGTTTCCTGCCTGCGAAATCAAAAGGCCGCCGCGATGTGATGAAAGCCATTGAAGCAGAACCGCGTACGCTTATTTTTTATGAATCCACCCACCGTTTACTGGATAGCCTGGAAGATATGGTCGCCGTCTGGGGAGAATCCCGTTATGTGGTGCTGGCACGCGAACTGACCAAAACCTGGGAAACCATTCACGGCGCGCCGGTCGGCGAACTGCTGGCGTGGGTCAAGGAAGATGAAAACCGTCGTAAGGGCGAAATGGTGCTGATTGTCGAAGGGCATAAAGCGCAAGAAGATGACCTCCCGGCTGATGCGCTGCGTACGCTGGCGTTGTTACAAAAAGAGCTGCCGCTGAAGAAAGCGGCGGCGCTGGCGGCGGAAATTCACGGCGTGAAAAAGAATGCGCTGTATAAGTACGCGCTGGACCAGCAGGGGGAGTAAAAAGACTGAGATTAAACGTCTGCTTGTCGGAAGAAATGTCGGAAGAAATGTCGGAAGAACTCGATGAAAGCGTTGCAGCTAAAAGGCAAACTGCAACGCAGTGGCGCGACAAAAAGGAGAATGTGGCGCTTGCTGTAAATTTTATTTATCAGAGTATTGTGAGCCGTCAATCAGGCAACTCACATTGCGATGCAGCCATAAAAATGAAGCAGGCATAGTCGTTGTAACGGTGGCGGCGAGGTATTTTTCTACCGCATCGTGCTTCCCTTCGCCTGCTATCAGCAGCAAGATCTCTTTTGCGTTCAGGATGTCCTTCAACCCCAACGTAATACCGTGGGTCACACGATTAGCAGCCGTTTTTAACATGTCGTGATGGCGCGTTTTTTCTTCAAGTATGCTGATATGGCAAAATGGTTCCAGGATCTCTGCGGGCTCATTCAACCCCAAATGGCCATTTTTGCCTATTCCTAGCAGGCATAAATCGAGGCCGCCCCGGCTGGCAATAATCTCTGTGATGCGTTCGCACTCCTGCTCGCTAACATTTTCAGATTGAAAACCAACCAACTGTTCTGCTCGTAACCCTAGTGGTTGAGCGATGTGTTGTTGCAGGAAAGATTCACACGTTGCGGGTGAGTTCAGCGGAATACCGACCCACTCGTCCAGTTTAACGAAAACCACCCGCTCAATATCGATCTTACGTTGGTTAATTTTTTCAACAAAGTAGCGATAGGTGAGAAGCGGTGTGCCCCCTGTTGCCAGACAGATGGTTGCGTCAGGTTTATTCTGTATCAACGTAATTAGCTGTTCGCTGGCGCGATCGCTTAAGACGTCATAATTATCGCAGTACTGGGTATATTGCATTTTCGAGTCCTTTTGCAGGAGGATGTTGCAGGCCGCTTCATCCTCCTTTCGATTAAAGAATGCCAAGTGCTGACGAGATAATAGACAGTACAAACGTGACGCCGATTAACAATACCGGGTGTGCTTTTTTCACCCGTAACATGTAGTACATCAGCAATGTGTAACCCATCGGTAAAATATTCGGGAATACCTTATCGAAAAAATCCTGCTGTAAGGCCACGCTGTGGCTACTGTCGATTGCAAAAGAAGTTACAACATTAATGTGTACATAGGACGCGATAAGTCCGCCAATAACAGTGATCCCGAGGATCGTTGCTGAGCGGGCGATCATCTGCGAATTTTCTCGTACTTTATCGATAGCCTTAACTCCTACTGAATAACCGACATGCGTCCAGCCAACGCGCAGGAAAAAGATCATCAAATAAACGGCGAAAAATAAAATTGGCCCCAGTATGTTTCCTTGGCTAGCAAAAGAGGAGCAGATCCCTGCCATAATAGGCAGTAAGGTGAACCAGAAAATGGCATCACCGATCCCGGCGATAGGTCCGAACAACGCCACTTTCAAGCCTTTGATGGTGTCTCGGTTTTCCCCCTTTTCTTCCATGGAGATTAACAATCCCATCAGAAAACCGACCAGGTTAGGGTGGGTATTGATAAATTCTAAATGATCTTTCATCGCCGCGCTTAGACCGGCTTTATCATCTTTATAGATTTTTTTCAGCACCGGGAGCATAGCCCAGGTAAAACCACCTGCCTGCATTCTTTCATAGTTAAAGCTGGCCTGAAGAAGCGACGAGCGAAAGCCCAGACGAGTAATGTCTTTTTTACTGATTTCAGATCCCATTGCTATAGTCCTCTTCTTCATTGTTTTTATTGGCGACAGGCTGAGGTTGAGCCTGCTGTTTGGCTTTCGTATTGAAAAACTCATATACGGCGAAACCTGCGCCCAACACTGCGACTGGCAGAAGGTTGTTAACCTGGATGTAGCAAACAAAGAGGAAGCCAGCAATCAGGTAAGGAATGTACTGTGCTTTGAACATCACGCGGAGTAACAAACCAAAACCGACCGCGGGCAAAATGCCACCAGCCACTTCAAATCCATGTGTTAACCAGGCGGGCATGGCTTTTACCAGTGACTGCATAGCGCCCTGGGCCAGATATGTACACAAGAAGGCGATGATGGCGTATGAAAAAGCAACAATCAGCGTTGTCAGCCAATTCAGACGCGAAAATGCGCTTGTGTTTGCTTCTTTCGCACAGTTATCAGCTTTTGCCATGAACAATGAGAAGGCTGAGTAAAAGAACAATATTACGTATTGCATCAGAAGGCTGAAGGGCAAACCAAGACCGATGGCCGTTTTGGCATCCACGCCGGTAGACCATGCGATAACCGTGGTCATTAAACCAGCCATGATTGGATTGGGAGGCTGCACACCTCCTGCGGGGGTCAGACCGGCAAAAGCCAACTCGGTCAAACCTCCCGTAATCAGGCCAATGTGAATATCACCCAAGATAGCGCCGGTCAAAGTACATACGATAATTGGTCTGAATAAAAACAAGGCTTCCAGCCAAAAGTCGATTCCCAGAAAGAAGACTAATGCAGCCAGGGATAAACCCTGAATAAGAGTTATTTCATGCATATAGATCACCCCAAGTAAATAAATCCTTTTATTATGAAAAAGTTGTTTGCCTTTTAATCAGGGATCTGTTCTTTTTGATCGCCAGGGACATCCTGAATAAAGATATTAACACCCTGTTTCTTTATAAATTGAAGGTCATCAAGATCTTGTCCGTTAACATAAACTTTGCTGCTGATCTGTTTTTTGCCTTCAGAAAAATGCATATTGCCTACGTTGACATCGTTCAGCTTAATACCGCCTTCAAGCAATCTTCTTACCGTTTGTGGCGTCCGACAAATAAGAAAAATTTTCTGATGTGGCGCGGCTTTACCGATAACGTTTATGGTTTTATCTATGGAAAAAAAACGAATGCCAAAACCGTAGGTTTCGGCAGTGATACCCATTAATTTCTGCTGAATCTCATCCTGAGCAACGTCATCATCAACAACGACTAACAAGTTAGCACCAATTGTTGATGTCCATGTAACGCCAACCTGCCCATGTACTAATCGGTTATCAATACGGCTTAATAGAATATTTGGACTACTCATATTTGAATCCTCACCATAAAAACATTGAATAACATTGATTATTGGAATATATTATTGTTGCAGTATAAAAAATATTAATTCATTCAGCGGAACTTAAAGAATATATATCCTTAATATTCGGAAGATGAGCGCTACCTGACATCACGCAGATAGCACTCGCGCAGAATATAATAATGGTCACGATAATTCGCAGGTAGCCATCAATTTGTTTGCTGAACCACAGACGTTAATTTTACTCCGCACCACTTCTTTCATTGCATCCATACCGACCCGCATGTAATAGCGAGGATCGTTGCCCTGCGGATTTTCTGCAAACCATGCTTTGACCGCGTCGGCAAAGGCGATTTTCAGTTCGGTGGCCACGTTAACTTTGCATATTCCCAGCTCGATTGTGCGGCGGACGTAGTCGTCAGGAACATCGCTTGCACCATGCAGCACCAGCGGAATATCCACCACTTCACGAATTTCCCCTAAACGCTGGAAATCGATTTTGGGTGTTTTAGTGTACAAACCGTGTGCTGTGCCGATGGCAACAGCCAGGCTGTCGACGCCGGTACGTTCGACAAACCGTTTCGCTTCCTGCGGGTCGGTCAGGAAGGCGCTTTCGGCATCCACGCTCATATCATCTTCAACGCCGCCGAGGCGGCCCAGCTCAGCTTCCACGCTGCAATCTTTGGCATGGCAAAAGTCCACAACGGATTTCACCAGTTTCACATTTTCTTCAAACGGAAAGTGGCTGCCATCAATCATGGCGCTGCGCACCCCGGCATTTACCTTGCGACGGATATCGTCCAGTGATTCATGGTGATCGAGGTGCAGCGCAAGCGGTATACCGTAGCTGGTGGAATAAGCGCTGCACAGCGCGTAGATCTCTTCCAGCGCGATATGTTTAAACGTACCCGGCGTTCCGGCAAGGATCACCGGCGATTGCATTTCATAGCACACTTCCAGGATCGCCTGGATCGTTTCGGCGTTATGGATGTTAAAGGCCGGTACGGCATAGCCTTTTTTTTGCGCATCCTGCAGGAGGTATTTTGTAGAAATAATGCTCATAAAACGATCCTTTTAGGCGTTCCAGGGATGAATAACAACGCCCTGTACGACGCGGTTCACGGTACCGCTGGCAGAAGGCGTATCTGGCGTATTACCGATACTGATTGACTGTGTCAGGGCGAAGACCTGCGCATACATCAGGAAGCAGAACGCCAGTTCCATATCAATGAAGCTGCGGGCAGGCGGCAGCAGGATATGCGGGCCGGCTTCAATCACGTCATCGGTTTGTGCGGCAATCGCGACTACCCGCAGCGCCTGCCGATCGCGGCGTAACTCAGCTAACAGATCAAGATCGTATTGGCGTGTATATGGGTGGCTGGAAACAAAGACCACTACCAGCGTTTCGTTATCAACCAGCGATTTTGGCCCATGACGAAAACCGGTCGGTGAGTCATAGAATGCCGCCAGTTTACCCGCTGTCAGTTCCAGGACTTTCAGTGCCGATTCACGCGCGGCTCCCTGTAGCCCACCGCTACCGAGGTAGACGATCCGTTTCCATGGCGCGTTGCCGAACACGCCGTCGCTGAAATCACCCAGTGAAGTCAGGATCGTCTGGCAACGATCGGCCACGTCGCGGAAGGTCTGGCTGTTGATTTTTTGCGGGGCGAATACCGCCAGGCAACTGGCCATCATGGTAGTAATACTGCTGGTCATGGCGAAGCCACGGTCGTGCGTTTCAGCAGGCATTAACAGTGCAAAGGCATTGTCGCTTGCGACGGCGTTTTGATACAGGCTACCTGCTTCGTTACAGGTAATTGGCAGGTGATAGCACTCAGGTACAAACTGATTAGCCAGTTCCACAGCCGCAACGCTTTCGGGGCTGTTACCTGAGCGAGCGAAAGAAACCAGCAGCAACGGATGTGCTGGATTCAGATAATCCATCGGATTGGTGACCAAATCGGTGGTCGGCACGGCGCTGATGTTTTTTCCGGTTTGGCTTGCCAGCCACGGAGCAATAATGTCGCCGATAAATGCGGAAGTACCCGCCCCGGTCAGTACGATCCGCAGATCGTTTTTGCGCAGTAATGGCGCGAGAAAGCTGTCAATGGCAGATCGAATGTTGTCGATATTCGTAAGGGAACGGATCCAACTGGCAGGTTGTTGACGGATCTCTTCTTCGGTCCAGGTGCCCGTTACCGCGGTAACAGGGGTATAGGTTTCTGGCATAACTTAAGTCCTTAGTCTTGTAAATTCCACATAAGACGCTGGCGAGAATGTAGCTATCTTTCGTTTCGTTTCACTTGTTCATATGATCGATTGATTAAAATCTATATGAAAGAAAGTGAAAGAGCAATGATGTAAAATGAAATAAAACGAAATTTGTGATCGTGAGAACTAAGGCTGTAATCATCTTGTTGATATTTAAAGAATCGCTTGCAGATAGTGCGAATCAAAATTTTATAAGCGAAAGGAAAAGAAAGGCCCGGCGATCAAAGACCGCAGGCCAATACGAGACAAAATGAAAGGTCTAAAGGGGGAGAGACTGACCCTGAATCCAGATCTGCTGCAAATGCAGGCTGCTATTGAGGGCGATAATGTCGGCATATTTGCCCACCGCTAACGATCCGCGTTGGCGATCGATTCCCAACAGGCGAGCGGGATGGAGCGAAGCCATGTGGATCGCCTCTTCAGCGGTGATCCCGGTGAACTCGACCATATTACGTACGGCTGCATCAACCGAGAGCGTGCTGCCCGCCAGGCCACCGGAAGCGGTACGCACAATACCGCTGCGCATTTCCACTTCCTCACCGCAGAGTGTATAGCGCCCGTCCGGCATACCAGCTGCCTGCATCGCATCGGTGATCAGCACCAGTCTGTCTTTCGCGCAACAGCAGCACAGCTTCATGGCCGCCGGGTGGACATGGTGTCCGTCAGCGATAAGCTCCAGCCAGGCGCGAGAGTCGGTTAACCCTGCACCAACCATTCCGGGCTCCCGGTGGTGTAAACCGGTCATACCGTTATAGCAGTGAACCAGTCCATCAGCCCCGACATCAAAGGCGGCGCGGGTTTGCTCCCAGGTGGCTGCGCTGTGGCCCAGCATCACCCGTACGTTGCGCTGCTTCAGATGTTTGATAGCCTGCAATGCGCCGGTTTTTTCTGGCGCCAGCGCAACGACGCGCAATGTTTGTTGGGAAATCGCAATCAGTTCATCCAGTTCCCTGAGCTCCAGTTCCCTGAAGAGCTCAGGCGGATGCGCTCCTTTGTTCTGAGGCGTAAAGTACGGACCTTCAAGATAACTACCCAGTACCTGCGCGCCAGGCCCGCCGGAATGGTAGCGATGGGCAATACGTTTCAACGCCCGGTGAATATCTGGTAATGGGGCGGTGACGGTGGTGGGTAGCCAACTGGCTACCCCTTCACGCGCTTTGTGTATTGCCAGCTTATCGAGCGTATCCGGCGCATCATCCATGACATCGACACCTGCGCCTCCGTGCACATGGGTATCGATATATGCAGGGCACAACAGCTCAGCATCGCGCACCATCACGCCTGAGACGATAGGCTCAATGGCTGTAATGGTGCCATCCTCAATACGCACCTGATGATCGTCCAGCCAGCCTTGTTCCGTGAGCAGACGCTTGGCGCGTAGCACCTGTGTCATATCCCTTCCTCGACGGGTTTTTCCTCGCGGCAGCGTCCCAGCTCGTCCACCAGGCTGGTCAACCCCCGATGTCCGCATTCCAGCGCCTGCAAACGAAATGCTTCGCTGCTCAGGTCGTCGCGCTCCAGTACCATTTCCAGCAGCAGTTGCAGATTGGTGCCAGTGATCACTTCAGTACCTTGCCTTTGCATGGCCAGCGTGGAAGCGACGCGAAATGGCGTCCCGCCCAACAGGTCTGTCAGAAACACGATGTCTTGCTGAGCATCCAGCTCACTCACTGCCTGTTCTAGTTGCGAGGTGAGTAAGGCTGTTGTTGAGGTTTCCGGAAAGTCGATGGCGATGAACTGAGTCTGTTCACCTAAAATCTGTTTCATCGCTTTTTCCATTCCGCTGGCAAACCCGCCATGACCCGTCAAAATAATACCTAACATCTACAACCCCTTATATTTACAGGAAGTGACAGAACTTACCCACAACGCCGAGTACTACGGTAATAGCGATAAGGCGCAGAGGGCTCCAGCCACGACGAACCAGCCAGAACATGGTCAATGTGTAGACCAGCGGCAAAAATGCAGGCATCAGCTTGTCTATAACGTCTGTCTGTAGTTTCACAACCGCATCGCCAGCAGTAATTTCCAGCGTGGTGCTCAGGCGAACATAGGTCGCTACCAGCGCGCCGATCACCGTCATCCCAACGATAGATGCCGCATGACCAACCTTTTTAGTGTTAGCTTTAATCAGTGGGATAGCTGCAACGCCCATTCGGTAAGCATAGTGTGCCAGCCCAAAGCGCAGACCAAGATGAACCACGTTAAACATCACAATAAAGACTACAGCGCCAAGAATAGAACCTTGCAGCGCCAGACTTGCCCCGATACCACCGCAAATAGGCAATAACGTTAACCAGAACATGGCGTCACCGATACCGCCAAGCGGCGCACCGACGGCAATCTTGGTGCTTTGAATACTGTTCACATCCTGCTTGGAGCGTTCCATCGCCAGGATAATCCCGATAACAAACGTAACCAGGAACGGGTGCGTGTTGAAGAAGCCCATATGGCCTTTCATTGAACGTGCCAGATCTCGCTTGTTGGTATGGATCTTTTTCAGTGCAGGTAACAGGCCGTACAACCATCCTGATGCCTGCATACGTTCATAGTTGAAAGAGGCCTGTAACAACATGGAACGCCAGGCAACACGGTTGATATCTTTTTTCGTCAGCTCGGCACCGATATTCTGGTCTTCGTAGACGTTTTCATTCGTGCCGGACAGCAGCGTTTCTTCGGTTTCGGAAATGTTCGGCAGAGCCGTTTGATTAGATGCCATCTTCGAATTCCTCTTTTTGTGCTGCGGGAGCTGTAGTTTCAGGTGATTTACGCAGAAAATCGATCAGTGCCATGGCCAGTGCTGCTGCGGCGATTGCCAGCACAGGGAGTTTGAGCCAGGCGGCGGCGACAAAACCCAGGATGAAGTAAGGGATGTAGACGTTTTTCATCATGATTTTCAGCAGTACGGCGAAACCGATAGCTGGCATGATGCCGCCTGCCACGCCGAGGCCGTCAATTAGGCGGGTCGGCAGAACATCTATAGCTGTTTTGGCATGTTCCGCACCAAAGTAAATCGGCAGGAAAGCGCATAAGAAGTAGAACGTCCCCAGCGCCAGTAACGCCAGATAGTTGACCCGCTCAATTCCGTCTGTATCGGCATTCGCCGCCATGCGATCGCAGCGAGCCATCACCCCGGACATCACGGAGAAGAGGAAGGTAATGCCCATTTGTACCGCTACCGCGAACGGTACAGCGACACCGACAGCTACTTCCGGTTTTACGCCAGTGGTGATGGCGAAAGTTGTTCCTACGATGGTGCCGATGATGACGTTTGGCGGCTGTGCTCCCGCCAGCGGAGCCAGGCCCATCCACACCAGTTCCAGCGTACCCCCGGTTAAAATACCGGTATGCAGATCGCCCAGAATCAGGCCGACCAGCGGCCCGAGAACAACCGGGCGGTGCATGTGCGTTAACCCGTTGAACATATCCAGGCCTGCAATAAAGGCGAGAATACCCAACGCAAAAGCCTGCAACAGACTGATTTCCATTGTGAATCCCTCAGAGAAGTTTATAGAGGTCCTGGGCGGGTTCTGTTGGAACGCCCTGAACGAAGCATTCCACCCCAGCGGCTTTCAACCCGTTGAACGCCGCTATATCGGCAGCGTCTACAGAAACCGTTTTGGCGATTTGCTGCTTGCCGTTGGCATAGTGCATGTTGCCAACGTTGATACGATTAACAGGAACACCGCCTTCGACCAGACGGTAGAAATCCGCAGGCGATTTGCAGACCAGCAAAATTTTCTGGCGATCGGCGGCACGGTGAATATTGTCGATTACTTTTTGTAGTGACCAGAAGCGCACGGCAATCCCTTCCGCCAGAACCATTTCCATCAGGTTTTGCTGCACCGGATCTTCAGCCACCTCATCATTGGCGACCAGCACCAGATTTGCCCCCGCAAATCCGACCCATTGCACACCGACCTGACCGTGAATTAAACGTTCGTCAATGCGACTTAATACAATGTTTGGCATGGTATTTTTCTCTTTCTTGTTATGCGTTATGGGATGAATCACCCAGGCTGGCGCAGTGATATTGCTGCAGTATGTCCTGAATATGGTTAATGATGAGTTCTCGCGGTGTCGCGCTGAGATCTCCCTCGCGCACTTTTACGTACTGCAAGGGTAGATACTGGCTAATCAGCGGTAACGGGATCGGTTCGTCGGCCAGGTTACGCACCAGACGTTCGAATGCCTCATCAATCTGGCTGTCCGGCCAGTAGTAACGAACCCGATCTGAGTAGCTATATCCGCGGGCCAAACGGCGCGCATTGCCATCGCCGTGATAGTGGCTCTGCCAGTACTCCGGACGATCAAGCATCACGCTTTCCAGGACATGTCGCAGGCCTGAGCTGGCTTTTGCGGGCAGCAATTCCTCTTCAATAGCGGCTAATGAAAATAACGCTTCGCGCAGGGCAAAGGTCAGCGCCGGGCCGACTTTCAGGATCGCGAAATGATCTTTAACCAACTGGCGCAAGGACTGAGGCGTTTGGTAATCGGTAGAATGCGCTTCAAAAACCAGCGTGTCGTAGTCTTCCACCATTTTGCTGAGTGCCACGGCTTTCTGCGGTTGATAATCAATGATGTGCGTGTGGTCGAATTCAACGCCAGGTTGCACGACCAGGGCGATAATACGTGCCCATATACCTTCCAGCCCGCGCTTTTCAAAGGCGTGATAGTGGGCCTGCAGCGTTGCACGTGCGGCATCCGGCGTTGTTACCGCCAGTTCGGTTAACGCTTCGTGTGCGCCACCAGGAACCGGAACTTCTGTGCCAATTACATAGACCAGATCAGATTCACCAAAATGCGCAATACAGGTTTCTTCGGCAACTTTTGCCAGCCGCGCGGCGCGCGCGGCGACGATTTCATCCGTTAGTGGAACTGGGTCGTTAGCACAAGACATGCTGCAATCAAGGTGGATTTTTTTAAAGCCAGCGGCGACATAACTCTTGATCAGATCGTCAGCGTTGGCCATTGCTTGTTCTGCTGGCAGATTTTGCCAACGGTTTGGTCCAAGGTGGTCTCCACCGAGAATCAGCATATCCTGAGAAAAATTAAGCGAGTCGGCTAAACCGCAGACAAAACTGCGAAAATCGGCTGGTGTCATACCCGTATAGCCGCCAAACTGGTCAACCTGATTAGAGGTTGCTTCGATCAACAGCGGTGTATGATTGGCATGGGCGTAGCGTATTGCGGCTTCCAGTACGATTGGATGCGCGGAACAAACGGCATAAATCCCGTTTGCCTTCCCCCGTTTATGCTGCTCGACCATTTTAGTTAGATGTTTCACTTTCCTCTCCAGGTCAGATTACTGCGACATCAATCTTTCGTTTTGTTTCATTTAATACTGCATTATGGTGTTATAAAAATAAAACGAAAGATAATAGTTTTCCGATCTGTTTCACAAAAGAAACGCAATGAAAGGTTTCAGCGTAAGTTCGTCCGGCTCTTCCCTGCTTGCGGGGCTTGCATTCGCATAAAAGAAAGGCGTTAATAGATAAAACGAAATAAAACGAAAGGTTCAACTAAAGGATTTCTTATGAGTAACACCGAGTCCTCTGCAGACAAGCGCGTTATTGGCACCAGCGAAAGACGTGAGCAGATCATCCAGCGGTTACGGCAGCAGGGAAGCGTTCAGGTTAACGATCTCTCCTTATTTTTTGGCGTCTCCACGGTCACTATTCGCAACGACCTCGCTTTTCTGGAAAAGCAGGGGATTGCGGTACGTGCCTATGGCGGGGCGCTGATTTGCGAAAGCAATGCGCCTGTTGTGGAGCCTTCTGTTGAAGATAAGAGTTCACTTAATACGGCAGTAAAACGCAGTATTGCCAGAGCCGCCGCAGAGCTGATTCAACCGGGACACCGCGTGATCCTTGACTCCGGTACCACGACCTATGAAATTGCCCGCCTGATGCGCCAGCATACCAATGTCATTGCTATGACCAACGGTATGAATGTCGCCAATGCGTTACTGGAAGCAGAAGGGGTTGAGCTGCTGATGACCGGCGGTCATTTGCGTCGTCAGTCACAATCTTTTTATGGCGATCAGGCAGAGCAATCGCTCCAAAATTATCACTTCGACATGCTGTTTCTTGGCGTTGATGCTATTGATTTAGAGCGTGGTGTTAGCACGCACAACGAAGATGAAGCGCGTCTCAACCGTCGGATGTGTGAAGTGGCTGAACGTATTATTGTTGTTACCGACTCGACGAAGTTTAACCGCTCCAGCCTGCATAAGATCATTGATACTCAGAGGATCCATACCATCATTGTTGATGAAGGTATCCCAGAGGAGAGTTTGCAGGAACTACGCCGCAGCGGTGTTGAAGTGATCATTGTTGAGTAGTCCCGCTCTAAAATTCAAAAATGTGATCCCATTCAATTAAACAAAAACAAACCATAAGCGAGCTTTTTTAGTAGCTCGCTTTCGTTTTTTTGCATGCTTCCCGTCTCTTTCTCGCATCTTACCCGTTTTGAGTCTTTTCATTTTTTCGGTTTTCTTCGTTTCGGTTTGCTAAAACGAAAGAAAATAGTCAGTTTTGGTTAAATTAAACGCTGAGTCTGTGCGCACAAATTCACCTTATTGCTTCTGATGTAATATATTCAAAAGAAAACGAAAGCGCTAAAGCGCTAAAACAAAACAACATGAATATTTGATGGAGCAATAGAAATGCTGGATAACTTAAGACGTCGCGAGCAAATAATTGATCTGCTGTGCGATCAGGGTAGCGTTCGTGTCGAGCCACTGAGCGTCCATTTTGGTGTGTCATCGGTCACGATCCGCAACGACTTACGTTATCTGGAGCAGAAAGGATGCGTCATGCGCTCCTACGGCGGGGCGGTTCTCAATCAGCACTTTGCCCTTGACCGACCTTTGCAGGATAAGGACCGGCTGAATCGCGATGTGAAAACGCGTATTGCCGAAAAAGCAGCCAGCTTTGTGAAAGATGGTGACACGTTAATCCTCGATTCCGGTTCGACCACCACGCTCATTCCTCCAATGTTAAAGAATCGCCGCGATCTGGTGGTGATGACCAATGCGCTCAACATTGCGTGGGAGCTGGCGAATTTTGAGCGCGTAGACGTCATGATCCTGGGAGGGAACGTCAGGCAAAGCGTCTATTCATTGTATGGCCCTTCAGCAGAACACCAGCTCAGACAATACCGGTTTGATAAGCTTTTTTTGGGCGTTGATGGATTCTGCCTGGAAGCAGGGATAACCACGCCACATCCGGGAGAAGCGCATCTGAATCAGGTAATGTGTGAGGTTGCACAGGAGGTCACGGTAGTCGCTGACTCCAGCAAGTTTGGCCGCAAAAGTTTCTGTATGATTAGCGAAATCAGCGGGATTGACCGGGTGATTACCGACAGCGGTATCCCTGAAAATTATCACCGGACGTTAATCCAGCTTGGGGTGGATGTGGTGATTGCGGATGAATAACTGAAATTGCTGGCGAGATTTTCTCGCCAGCAGTGTTTTAGTGGGTCAGCGTACCCTGTTCAACCAGCAGCAATGCGGCACCGCGAACCCCGCTGGATGCACCATGGATGGCCGGGAATACGCGGGCAGGCTCTAATCCCGGGAACAAGTAACGTGACATGGCCTGCGGCAGCAACGTATAAATTTCCTCGATGTTGGAAACTCCACCGCCGAGAACAAAAGCATCGACATCCAGAATCAACTGCAATTGCGCCAGCGTACAACCCAACATATCAATCCATGCTTCTATGGTAGTAACGGCGCTGGCATTGCCATGACGATAATGCTCCAGCAGGGTCTCCATTTTGAGTTGTTCTCCACTGAAGTGTTTGTGGAGCCACAGTAAACCAGGACCGGATTGATAGCGTTCCAGACACCCTTGTAAGCCACAGCCGCACTTCAACTCAGGCAAGTGATAACGACGCATAAACGTTGCCGGAAGCGGTAAATGGCCGAACTCACTGGCCATTCGGTTGCGACCCCGATACAACTGACCGTCAATGACTAACCCTCCACCCATGCCGGTGCCAATAATGGCACCAAAAATTCGGGAGAACTGGCGAGCCTGCTGGGTATGGGCTTCCGAGAGTGCAAAACAGCAGCAGTCATTGTCCAGTTCAACCGAACGATTGAGGCGGTGGGCCAGATCGTTCATCACCTGGCGTCCTGTGAGGCAAGGCACGTTAGATGACAGTAATTTTCCGGTATGTCTGTCCATAAGACCGGGCATGCCGATGCCAATTTTTCCTTGCGTTCCAGTCGCCCAGTCGGCGGTATCAATAAGTGAAGTAAAGGTCGAAAGAAAGAGTTCATAATCCTGCACTGGCGTGGCGACGCGCTTACGCCAGCAAACCTGCATTTCCTTATCAAAAGCGACAATTTCAGTTTTGGTTCCACCAATATCAACACCGTAAAACATGCCTCATCTCCTCCGGCTTCACAGCGTAACCAGACAGTTTTCCTTGCGAGCGCGCTCTGCGGCAAAGACCATTAAGTGACTTTCCAGTGATTCATCTGGGCCAGAAAGAATCATATTTTGATCGTTGGCCATCACTGCGTGGATAAAGCGATCCATCAGGTAGTAATCGCCACCACCATGCCCCCCCATCTGGGTTTGTGTGCCAGCGGCGATCTCCTCGATCTGATGCACTGTTTCTTTGTCTGTCAGGAAATCAAACACCCTGATTTGCTCGCCATCACCTTCCAGATAACCTCTGGTGCCAAACAGGCGCGTTTTTCGATCTTCCATTTTGGTAAACGCGGTCATGGTAAAGGTCACTGTCTGTTGGTGGGCAAAACGTAAGTTAACAACCTGATGATCCACTACATCATTATCACAACGATAAACGCAACGACCATAAGGCCCATCGCGCAGCGCCTGGCGAACATTCTCTTCGCTAGGATCTGCAGTCAGCACTCGACGGAAGTGTGGAGTGCATTTGTGGTTTTCACCCAGATAAATTTTGCAGGCAGACCAGGGACAGGTTGCTTCAACCTGACAATCAAGGCAGCGGTCGGCGGCACCAGCAGGCTGATTCTCTTTCACAAAGTGACTCAGGCTACCAAATGATCCTACGTCCTGGCAGTTGTCGCTCATGATGTAGCGGATCCAGTCCAAATCATGACAGGATTTCTGTAACAACATAAATGACGATTCTGCTTCATTGCGCCAGTTACCACGTACAAACGAGTGCGCCTGATGCCAGTAACCTACGGGTTCGAGATGCTGCATGCTGACAATATCGCCAATTACGCCATCATCAAGCAGTGATTTCAGCTTTTGCGTATAGCGGGTGTAACGCAGGACGTGCGCGACGGCCAGTAATACGTTGTTGCGTTTGACCGCATCAATAATGATCCGGCAATCTTCTGGCGTAGGGGCGAGCGGTTTTTCCAGCAGAATGTGATAGCCGAGATTTGCAAACGCCACGGCAGGATCTTTGTGCATATTATCCTGCGTGCAAATAAGTACCACATCGGCCATTTTGGGTTGGGCCGCAGCTTCTTGCCAGTCGCAAAACACGTTATTTGGGTCAATCTTATGCTGTGCGACAAACTGCTGGCGGTATGCCTCTCTGGGCTCGGCAACGCCTACCACCTGCATTCTGTCTGGATGTTCAAGCGCATAGCGAGAATATATTTCTCCGCGCGCACCAGCCCCTACCACTAATACGGTCACTTTATTCGCACACATATAAACCTCTCATTTTTCACTTAGCCTGAATAACGGTCAGACCAAATTTTCTTCATGTTTTTTATCAAACAAAAAGGCGGCTTCCAGATTAAATTTCACTTTGATAGATTCACCGGGAAGTGGGGTCCAGTCGGGTGAGGAGTTAATACGTAAGATCATATGTTGCTCACCAATATCAAAATGCAGAAGGTCTTCGTTGCCCATCCTTTCTACGTTGGTAATGTGCGCATCGAACGCCGAGGCATCATGCTGCGAGGCTAACTGAATGGCCTCTGAGCGGATGCCAAACCAGACGCTGGAGTGCGGATATTGCTCCAGTAGGTTACTCAAGCGCGTATTTAGTGGCAGGATTAAATTATCAGCCAGGCGCAGGCCACGAGTGCTGGGGTCAATATCAAGCAGCATAATATTCATTGCCGGATTACCAATAAAACCAGCAACAAATTTATTCCTGGGGTGATGGTAAATATTCCCTGGGGTATCCACCTGCATAATACGGCCGCCATTTAGAACGCAAATCCTGTCTCCCATCGTCATCGCTTCAATCTGATCGTGCGTGACGTACACCATGGTTGCGCTCACGCCTTCGTGACGCAGTTGTCGATGCAGTTCTGTCAGCCGTACGCGCATTGAAACACGCAGTTTTGCATCCAGGTTGGACAGCGGCTCATCAAACAAAAAAACGTCTGGCTTACGCACGATGGCCCTGCCAACGGCTACGCGCTGGCATTGACCGCCTGAAAGCTGACCGGGCTTTTTGTCGAGCAATGTTTCGATTTCCAGCTTGTGTGCTGCTTCCCGGACGCGGATATCAATCTCTTCTTTGCTCATTTTCCCTAACAGACTGAATGCCATATTTTTATAAATCGTCATGTGGGGATAAAGGGCATAATTCTGGAAGACCATGGCAACGCCTCGCTCCTTTGGTAGCAGGTCGTTGACGCACTTCTCTCCGATTGCGATATGGCCATGAGTGATATCTTCCAGACCTGCAATCATGCGTAGCAGCGTTGATTTGGCGCAGCCTGATGGCCCGACAAACACCATGAATTCGCCGTCGTGGATTTCAAGATCAACGCCATGGATCGCCTGAAAGCCATTGGGATAGACTTTGCTTACTGCCTGTAATTGAATACCTGACATAACACTGCCCCTTATCCTTTAATTCCGGCACCAGCGATGCCGCGAATAAAATAGCGCTGGAAGAAGATATAAAGTAACAACATCGGGATAATCGCCAGCAATGCGCCCGCCATTAACATCGGATATTCCACGCCTGAGCGGCCAGAAAGTGAGGCTAATCCTACTGGTAATGTCATTTTATCCATGGAAGTGTTGACGATCAGCGGCCACATTAAATTATTCCAGCTCCACAGTCCGTTAATAATGACGCAGGCAATCAGTCCCGGTTTAATTAATGGCAGCATAATTTTGAAGAAAATAGTCAGATGGTTATACCCATCCATAATGGCTGCTTCTTCCAGTTCTTTAGGTACTGACAGAAAAAACTGACGTAATAAAAAGGCGCTATATATGCTGAATAAGCCCGGTAGCACCAGTCCAGGAATTGAGTTCAGCAAACCGATTTTTTCAACGGTTAAAAACTGTGGGATTAAAAAGATCTGACCGGGCACCATCAGAATTGAAATACACAGCATAAACAGGACATCTCGTCCTTTGAAACGCAGTCGGGAGAAACCGTACGCTGCCATTGCCGCAATCAGCGTCTGCAAAATGACGATGACCAGCGTGGAGACGATCGAGTTAAAGTAAAAGCTGCCAAAAGGCATTTCATGCAAGATTTTACCGTAAGCCTGAAACCCTGGGTTGGCGGGTAGCAGGATCGGCGGAAAGGCGATGCTTTCTGCCTGGGTTTTAAAAGAGGTGATGATCATCCAGATAAACGGAACCACCGTTACCAGCGTCGCGAGGATCATCAGGCCGTAAATTAGCCATTTTTCACGTTTTGTCATGAACATCGTGGTGCCTCACTGTGCTTTAAGTCGTTTACCAATCCATATTTGCAGCAGCGTCAGGACCATCGTGATAACGAAAATCACCACGGCGATTGCTGAGGCATACCCTTTTTCATGGTAGATAAAGGCGTATTTATAGAAGAGATAGGCGATGGTCATCGTCTGATCGTCCACCATGGATGAACTACCAAACAGCAGATAAACCACATCGAAAATTTGCAGCGTTTCGATAAAAGAGATCACCAGTACGAAAAACAGCGTTGGGATCATTAGCGGTAAGGTAATAGACCAGAATCCACGCAATTTGCTGATGCCATCCAGCGACATCGCTTCATAAATTTGTTTGGGGATCCCCTGCAATCCAGCGAGCAGAATGATCATCTTCAGCGCAATAGCCGACCAGATGATAACCAACGAGGCGCTCAGGCGGACGACATCGGGATCGGATAACCAACCGATGGCCGGAAGATCGAAAAAAGCCAGGATCTGATTAATTAAGCCGAAGTTTCGGTTCATCAACCACTGCCAGACCATAGCAATGGCCGCAGGCATAGTGACAGCGGGTAGAAATAACAGCGTGCGAAACAACCACTGACCGCGAATCGCCTGATTCAGGCCAATTGCGAGCAGTAATGACAAAATGGTGATTATCGGTACGCAAATAAAAACATAGGCCAGGGTGTTATATATTGCTGAACGAAACTCATCATCGCTGAATAAATTAATATAGTTATCTAAGCTGATTGTCGTCCAGATCTGAAACTCGCCCAGGTCGGTGAAACTATAAAAAACGTTCTGGAAGAATGGAGTAAAGTAAAAAACAATTAACCCCGCCAGTAACGGCATAATCATTATCCATCCCCAGAAGCGTTCTTCTTTTTCCAGCTTGGTCAGGGATTTTTTGTGCACTTCCCTGGCTGGTAATTGTGGGGATGCAGTTTCATCTGAATAGCTCATACAGACTCCGGGATGCTCACTGTGCAACCAAAATATATTGCGTGGGCGAAAGCGAGAGGGAGCATGGCTCCCTCAGGATTATTTCTGCATTTCTCGTTCAACGCGTTTTGCAACACCAGGCATGACTTTTTCTGGGTCAGTACCCGTCCAGACTTTTTTCAAGCCATCATTCAGGATGCTATTCCACTTGGCGGTATTAGAGCCTGCGGTTGGATATTTATGTGAGAAAGCCAATGAATCTATATAGGCTGAAACATCAATACCCTTAAAGCCTTCAGCCCACTCTTTGGCCACTTTTTGGTTCGCGGGGATCACGACTTTTCCCGTAGCCAGCGTCTGCTGCGCATGCTCAGAACTCATGAACTCAATGAACTTCCACGCCGCATCTTTATGCTGACTTTTTGCTGACATGGCAAATGCCAGGCTATGGGATACACCTGCCTGCTCTGCCATTTTAGGCATTGGTACCACGCCGATGTGATCCTTAATCAGCTCATTTTGAGAGAAGGGTAATGCCCACCATGAGCCTGCGTAGACCATGGCTACCCGGTTTGACTGGAAGACATCCGAGGCTTCCATCTCGCCTGGCGGTTGGATTAGTCCCGCGTTCAGCATGCCTTGAACATCGCGATAGACGGCGATGGCTTTGTCATTGGCAACATCCGTTTTGCCCTCAGGCAGGACAATCTTATCGCCAGCCTGTAATAGCAGATTAAAGTAACTGTCCTGCCCGCTGCTGAATTCCATTGCCAGTGGATAAGACTGTTTATCCAGCCCTTTACGCAACTGCACTGATTTTTGTTTTAAATCGTCCCATGTCCAGTTTTTATCGGGATAGCTCACGCCAGCCTGATCGAACATTTTTTTGTTGTACCAGACGGCAATTGCATCAATATCCCTTGGGATGGCATACTGCTGCGACTGGTATTGATAGGCATCGACTGAGCTTTTAACAAAATCATCCAGTTTCGGCGCTGATTTCTCTTTCAGATAATTGCTCAGTGGTTCCAGCATGCCATTTTTAACATACTGCTGGAAATTAGGCATATTCATCCAGAATACATCCGGTGCTACATTTCCACCGACTGCTGAACTTAGCTTGATAAAATATTGGTCATAAGGTGTTAATTCAATTTCGACTTTGATGCCAGGGTTGTTTTTTTCGAATTCATTAACGAGCTGTTGTTCGCCAGGGAGTTGATTACGGTCCCATAACGTGTAGCGTAATTTAACAGGCTTTGCGTCCGATTGGCCTTCAGCACTCGCGACGACAGGAGTTGCCAGTAAACAGGAAATAAGACAGGCCAATGCGACATTATTTTTATTCAGGGTATACATAACTTCCCTCTTTATTCAGGTCAGAATGCTTATGAGGTAAATTACAGGAGCCTATGAATAATCTGTTTTACATCGGAGAAAGTCAAAGCGGTAAAAAATAGGGGATTATCGCATTAAAACAAGGTCGTCTTTCGGTAGGTTTCTCTTTTATCAAAACGAAAATATAACATAAAACAATGGCGATATTATTTCGTTTAATTTCATGTTGTTAGGTTTATTTTGTGGGTTTGAATCGAAAAAAACAGATGTTTAAAAAAACCTCTTAAAATGCGAACGTTATCACTTTATTTGTTGTTACATAGACATAAAAAACGGGGATAAATCCCCGTTTTTTCGTTGGCTTTCGTTTCGATAATCAGGTCACTGGCGCCGGGTTAAACACCGCCAGTTGGTTATGCAGTCCCCACTGATCCGAGAAGGTTTTCTTACGCCCGCTGGCGACGTCGAGAATAAACTCGAACAATTTCAGCCCCACGTCTTCAATGGTTTCTTCTCCGGTAGCGATGGTACCTGCGTTGATGTCCATCAGGTCAAACCAACGATTGGCCAGCTCAGTACGCGTCGCCATTTTTATCACCGGCACCGCCATCAGGCCGTACGGCGTACCGCGACCGGTGGTGAATACCTGCACGGTGATCCCGGAAGCAACCTGCTGCGTACCGCAGACAAAATCGCTGGCGGGCGTTGCGGCGTAAATCAGACCTCGTTTGGTTGGACGCTGGCCCGGCGACAATACTTCGACGATGGCGCTCTTGCCAGATTTGGCGATTGAGCCCAGCGCTTTTTCCACCACGTTTGCCAGACCGCCTTTCTTGTTGCCCGGTGAAGGGTTGGCGCTGCGGTCAGTCTTGCCCATATCCAGGTAGTTATCGTACCAGGCCATCTCTTCGAGCAGGCGCTTACCTACTTCTTCGTTAATCGCGCGCGGGGTCAGAAGGTGGATGGCATCGCGCACTTCGGTCACTTCCGAGAACATCACGGTCGCGCCGCAGCGTACTAACAGGTCGGAGGCATAACCCACCGCTGGGTTGGCCGTCACGCCGGAAAAGGCATCGCTACCGCCGCACTGCATTCCGACCACCAGTTCTGATGCCGGGCAGGTTTCACGTTGGCGTTGGTTGAGCTTTGCCAGATGGCGTTCTGCCACTTGCAAAATATCAGCAACCATCGATTGAAAGCCGACGTGCTTTTCATCCTGCAGACTGACGATGCTGGCGCTGTCGACCGGGATACTTTTTACATCGTGAGTTCCTTCCAGCAGTCGCTCCGGTTGCAGTTTTTCGCAGCCGAGGCCAATAACCATCACTTCACCGCCAAAGTTGGGGTTCAGCGCAATATTATGGATGGTGCGAATCGGCACAATGGCGGCCGGAGCGTTAATCGCCACCCCGCAGCCGTACAGGTGATTAAGCCCCACCACGCCGTCAACGTTCGGGTATTTGGGGAGCAGATCGCGCTCAATGATTTTCACCACATAATCCACCACGCCCGCAACGCAGTGCACGCTGGTGGAGATGCCGAGCAGATTCTTGGTGCCGACGCTGCCGTCTGCATTGCGATAGCCTTCGAAGGTATAACCCTCAAGAGGCGGCAGCGGCTCTGGCACTTTGGTTGCCAACGGCAGCGTCTCCAGCGGCGGGGCTTTGGGTAGCTCAACCATGGATTCATCAATCCAGCTGCCGGGCGGGATATCGCGAACGGCATAGCCTATCACTTCGCCGTAACGCACAATTTCGCCGTGAACGGGAATATCGCATAGCGCCACTTTATGACCCTGGGGAATATGTTCAATGAGTTCGAGCCCGTCTGGAAAACGCGTTCCGGCTTTCAGACCATTGTCATTGACAATAATCGCCACATTATCTGTTGCGTGAACTTTAATATAAAACGCCGTTGGCGATTGTTGTCTGATTTCGATGTCGGCCATTGTCCAGTATTCTCCAACAAGGTGGTGATAATAGTGTGGATATTTATATTTTGAATCTAATTATCAGTAATAAATATTCGGTATCGTGAAATAAGAATGTCAGGAGTTTAAAATTAAGAATGTGATCATGATCACTTAAACTCAGCAGGACCGTACCACCAAGGGGACTAATCAGTAAATGTGTGCATTAGCGCCCATGGGTGTGTGCATATGCCCAAAATATTATTTTAATAAGGCGTGATTAGTGAGCTTCTGCACAATGATTAACGTTGCTCTGCTGATTATACTAAATCACGGTTTCATAACGTCTGATAAATTATTATGTGTTTTTATTATCGGTAATTTATCACCAGGGATAGCTAACAAATAATAATAAAAACATTTTTATGTGCCCGAGGTAAATAGAATGATTCTGGATGCAATTGTCGAAAAAAAGAAAGGTACACATACCCGCTATTTAATATTACTGATAATTTTTATTGTAACTGCCGTTAACTATGCGGACCGTGCGACGCTGTCAATTGCCGGCACGGAAGTGGCGAAAGAGTTGCACCTCAGCGCCATCTCAATGGGTTATATTTTTTCCGCTTTCGGATGGGCTTACCTGTTGATGCAAATCCCCGGCGGCTGGCTGCTCGATAAGTTCGGCTCGAAGAAAGTCTATACCTGGAGCCTGTTCTTCTGGTCGCTGTTTACCTTCCTGCAGGGCTTTGTGGACATGTTCCCGCTGGCCTGGGCGGGTATTTCAATGTTCATCATGCGCTTTATGCTGGGCTTCTCGGAAGCGCCTTCCTTCCCGGCCAACGCCCGTATCGTGGCGGCCTGGTTCCCGACCAAAGAGCGCGGTACGGCATCCGCGATTTTTAACTCCGCACAGTATTTTTCCCTGGCGCTGTTTTCTCCGCTGCTCGGCTGGCTGACCTTCGCCTGGGGCTGGGAGCACGTGTTTACCGTAATGGGCGTGATTGGTTTTGTGCTCACCGGGCTATGGGTAAAGTTTATTCATAACCCAACCGATCACCCGCGTATGTCGCCAGAAGAGCTGAAGTTTATCTCTGAAAACGGCGCGGTCGTGGATATGGACCATAAGAAGCCGGGCGATGTGAAGTCAGGTGGTCCTAAGCTGCATTATATCAAGCAGTTGCTCACCAACCGTATGATGCTTGGGGTGTTCTTCGGACAGTATTTTATTAACACAATTACCTGGTTTTTCCTTACCTGGTTCCCGATTTACCTGGTACAGGAAAAAGGTATGTCGATCCTCAAAGTTGGTCTGGTGGCGTCTATTCCGGCGCTATGTGGATTCATTGGCGGCGTGCTGGGTGGGGTGTTCTCTGATTATCTGATTAAACGTGGCTCCAGCATCACCCTGGCGCGTAAGCTGCCGATTGTGCTCGGCATGCTGCTCGCATCGACCATTATTCTGTGTAACTACACCGATAACACTGCTCTGGTAGTAGCGCTGATGGCGCTGGCGTTCTTCGGCAAAGGCTTCGGGGCGTTGGGCTGGCCGGTGATTTCCGATACCGCGCCGAAAGAGATTGTCGGTCTGTGTGGTGGCGTATTTAACGTATTTGGCAACGTGGCCTCCATTGTTACTCCGTTGGTGATTGGGTATCTGGTGAGCGAGTTGCACTCATTTAATGCCGCGCTGATGTTCGTAGGATGCTCGGCGCTGATGGCAATGGTTTGCTACCTGTTTATTGTCGGTGACATTAAACGTATGGAATTGCAGAAATAAATAAAGGTATAGGCGATGAATAACACAATTTTCCCGAATAAGTTTAAAGCGGCCCTCGCGGCGCAGCAGATTCAGATTGGCTGCTGGTCTGCATTAGCCAACCCAATCAGCACCGAAGTTTTAGGTCTGGCAGGTTTCGACTGGCTGGTGCTGGACGGCGAACATGCGCCGAACGATATCTCGACGTTTATCCCGCAATTGATGGCGCTGAAAGGCAGCACCAGCGCGCCGGTGGTACGTGTGCCGACCAACGAGCCGGTGATCATTAAGCGTCTGCTGGATATCGGGTTTTACAACTTCCTGATCCCGTTTGTTGAGACCGAAGAAGAGGCGGTGAACGCGGTGGCGTCAACCCGCTATCCACCGGAAGGGATTCGCGGCGTGTCCGTATCCCACCGCGCCAATATGTTTGGCACCGTGCCGGACTATTTTGCGCAGTCGAATAAGAACATCACCATCATCGTGCAGATCGAAAGCCAGCAGGGCGTTGATAACGTTGATGCAATCGCGGCGACTGAAGGCGTTGACGGTATCTTCGTCGGCCCCAGCGATCTGGCTGCGGCGTTAGGCCACCTCGGCAATGCGTCCCATCCCGATGTGCAGAAAGCTATCCAGCACATTTTCGCCCGCGCGAAAGCCCACGGCAAACCAAGCGGCATTCTGGCCCCGGTAGAGGCGGATGCGCGGCGTTATCTGGAGTGGGGCGCGACGTTTGTTGCCGTCGGCAGCGACCTTGGCGTGTTCCGTTCAGCCACGCAGAAACTGGCTGATTCTTTTAAGAAATAACCACCATCGACAGTAGAGAGAGATAAAGACATGACAATGAAAGTTGGTTTTATTGGCCTCGGTATCATGGGTAAACCAATGAGTAAAAACCTCCTCAAGGCAGGTTACTCGCTGGTGGTTGCCGACCGTAACCCAGAATCTATTGCGGAAGTGATCGCCGCAGGCGCAGAAACCGCCGCCACGGCGAAAGACATTGCCGAGCAGTGTGATGTGATCATCACCATGCTGCCGAACTCTCCGCATGTGAAAGAGGTGGCGCTAGGCGAAGGCGGCATCATTGAAGGGGCGAAACCGGGGACGGTACTGATCGATATGAGTTCCATCGCACCGCTAGCCAGCCGTGAAATCAGCGAGGCGCTGAAAGCGAAAGGTGTGGATATGCTGGATGCGCCGGTCAGCGGCGGCGAGCCAAAAGCGATTGATGGCACGTTGTCGGTGATGGTCGGCGGTGATAAAGCGATTTTCGACAAGTACTATGATCTGCTGAAAGCGATGGCGGGTTCCGTGGTGCATACAGGTGAAATTGGCGCGGGTAACGTCACCAAGCTGGCGAATCAGGTGATTGTGGCGCTGAACATTGCCGCGATGTCTGAAGCGCTGACGCTGGCAACCAAAGCTGGTGTGAACCCGGATCTGGTGTATCAGGCGATCCGTGGCGGGCTGGCGGGCAGCACCGTACTGGATGCGAAAGCGCCGATGGTGATGGACCGCAACTTCAAGCCGGGCTTCCGTATCGATCTGCACATTAAAGATCTGGCCAATGCGCTGGATACCTCGCATGGTGTTGGCGCTCAGTTACCGCTGACGGCTGCAGTCATGGAGATGATGCAGGCGCTTCGCGCAGATGGGTTGGGCTCCGCCGATCACAGCGCACTCGCATGCTACTACGAAAAACTGGCGAAAGTGGAAGTCACTCGCTAACAAGAAGGGCGCGGATGCGCGCCCTGTATTTCTTGCCTTGCGCGGCACTGTCAGGCTACATAACTATGAAAATCGTAATTGCCCCAGACTCTTATAAAGAAAGCCTTTCTGCCACCGAGGTAGCTCAGGCAATAGAAAAAGGATTTCGGGAAATTTTCCCCGATGCGCAATATGTGTCTGTTCCGGTTGCCGATGGCGGCGAAGGAACGGTCGAAGCCATGATTGCTGCCACGCAAGGGCGTGAACATTCCGCGTGGGTGACGGGGCCGCTGGGCGAAAAAGTGAATGCCTGCTGGGGCATGTCCGGGGACGGTAAAACCGCGTTTATCGAAATGGCGGCAGCCAGTGGTCTGGCGCTGGTTCCTCCTGAAAAGCGCAATCCGTTAGTCACTACGTCGCGTGGTACCGGAGAGTTGATTTTGCAGGCGCTGAACAGCGGCGCACAGAGCATCATTATCGGCATTGGCGGTAGCGCGACCAACGACGGCGGCGCGGGTATGGCGCAGGCGCTGGGAGCGAAACTCTGTGACGCCAACGGAACTGAAATTGGCTACGGCGGTGGTAGCCTGATGAGTCTGAACGCCATCGATATCTCGGGCCTGGATCCACGTTTAAAAACCTGTTCAATTCGCGTGGCTTGTGACGTGACCAATCCGCTTACAGGTGATTCTGGCGCTTCACGTATCTTTGGCCCGCAGAAAGGGGCAACGGAAGAACGCATTCTCGAACTGGACCGTAATCTGTCTCACTATGCCGAGATTATTAAAAAATCGCTGCGGGTCGACGTGAAGGACGTTCCCGGCGCCGGTGCGGCTGGTGGAATGGGCGCAGCGTTAATGGCTTTTTTAGGCGCGGATCTGCGCAGTGGGATAGAGATTGTGACTCAGGCGCTTAATCTGGAAGAACATATTCACGATTGCACGCTGGTAGTGACTGGCGAGGGGCGGATCGACAGCCAGAGTATTCACGGCAAAGTGCCGGTAGGTGTGGCGAATGTCGCGAAGAAGTACCACAAGCCAGTGATTGGTATTGGCGGCAGCCTGACGCATGATGTGGCGGTGGTGCATCAATATGGTATCGATGCGGTGTTTAGCGTATTGACCAGTATCAGCACACTGGAAGAGGCGTTCCGTGGGGCATTTGATAATATTTATCGTGCTTCAAGGAACATTGCCGCCACGCTGGCGATAGGAATGCGCAGTGCGGGGTGACATTGCCCCGCAAACCCTCTATACTGCGCGCCGAAGCTGACCAGACAGTCGCCGCTTCGTCGTCGTCCTCTTCGGGGGAGACGGGCGGAGGGGAGGAAAGTCCGGGCTCCATAGGGCAGGGTGCCAGGTAACGCCTGGGGGGGAAACCCACGACCAGTGCAACAGAGAGCAAACCGCCGATGGCCCACGTAAGTGGGATCAGGTAAGGGTGAAAGGGTGCGGTAAGAGCGCACCGCGCGGCTGGTAACAGTCCGTGGCACGGTAAACTCCACCCGGAGCAAGGCCAAATAGGGGTTCACAAGGTACGGCCCGTACTGAACCCGGGTAGGCTGCTTGAGCCAGTGAGCGATTGCTGGCCTAGATGAATGACTGTCCACGACAGAACCCGGCTTATCGGTCAGCTTCACTCTTTATAAAACCCCGCTTCGGCGGGGTTTTTGCTTTCTGAGTAGGTTGTCATGCCTGATGGCGCTGCGCTTATCAGGCCTACTGGGTGTATGGAACGGGTTTTGTAGGCTGGATAAGGTGGTTACGCCGCCATCCGGCAAATGTTTTCCTGATGGCGTTGCGATTGATTCACCACAAATCTGACGTTTATTTCCCACTCATCTAACCTTTATTTCGTTCTTATTAATGTTCCTGATTTCTTTTATAAGAGGAAATGTCTCTCGGGATATTTCTGGTTTTGTGATGAGCAACACAAAACGCTATGCGATACGTTTTTATCGAGAATAATCACGCGCAATCGATCGCCATCACAAAATTAGTTGCTGACAAAGTGCGCAAAATCGGTGTTAATATAATGTTGCATATGATGATGGTTTGTTTTCATTGGTTTAAATATTGATAAATGCAATGTTTTTTTACAAACAAACAAGGCAAAAAAATGTGATGCATGGCGTTATTTAAACACCATAAACGATAAAATATAATTATATTTGATAAATTACTTATTAAATTTAAACGCATTTTTTACCGGTAATTACTCTGTAATTGATTGAAATATAGCCTTTCATGGTTCGAAGAAATAACAGAGAAAATGATGTCGTTATAGCCATAAAAAATCGTTATCCCCCCATCTTTTTTTGATTAAAGTCAGGGTTAAGTGAGATTGATATTTTCTATCTCTATGATTAATAAGAAATTATCAATTTAATAATAATCTTACAAAATGTAAGGGAAGGGGATTTGTGAGTGGTCGCACATATCCTCGTTTGCTTAATTTGGTAAACTTCCTGCCGTCAACAAAGTTATTAGAGCAGGACGATATGAATACTATTTCTCTCCCTAAAACACAGCACTTAGTGGTCTTTCAGGAAGTCATTAGAAGTGGTTCTATCGGTTCTGCTGCAAAAGAATTAGGTTTAACTCAACCGGCGGTCAGCAAAATCATTAATGATGTTGAGGCTTATTTTGGTATTGAGTTAGTGGTGCGTAAAAATACCGGCGTTACCTTGACTCAGGCTGGTCAGGTGATGCTCTCATGGTCTGAATCCATTACTCGTGAAATGAAAAACATGGTTGATGAGATGAACAGCATGACGAGTAACGCAGTGGTTGATGTGTCGTTTGGCTTTCCTTCACTGATCGCCTTCACCATCATGTCCGGCATGATTAAAAAATTTAAAGAGGTGTTTCCGAAGGCGCAGGTTTCCATGTACGAAGCGCAGCTCTCCTCGTTCTTACCCGCGCTTCGTGACGGGCGCCTCGACTTCGCTATCGGTACGCTGAGTGATGAGATGAAACTACAGGATCTCCATGTTGAGCCGCTCTTTGAGTCAGACTTTATACTGGTCGCCAGCAAGTCCCGAACATGCACCGGCATCACCTCGCTGAGCGCGTTGAAAAACGAACAGTGGGTGTTGCCACAAACGAATATGGGATACTACCGCGAACTTCTAACTACGTTACAAAATAATGGCATCAGCAGTGAAAACATCGTTAATACTGACTCCGTCGTCACCATTTATAATCTTGTTCTCAATGCTGATTTCTTAACAGTAATTCCCTGTGACATGACCACACCGTTTGGCTCAAACCAGTTTATTACTATCCCGGTACAAGAGACGTTACCCGTCGCGCGTTATGCCGCCGTGTGGTCGAAAAATTATCGAATTAAAAAAGCAGCATCTATTTTGGTGGAATTAGCCAAAGAATATTCATCATATAATTGTCGAAGACGAAGGCAATTAATTGAAGTTGATTAAAGATTGAATTTGTTTTAACACGGACTCAATGCCATCTGTCTATATCTGACAATGGTTACGGCTATCTATTTAATTTAATACCCAGGTAAGAGGTTCTAATGCACATTACATACGATCTCCCAGTTGCAATTGAAGATATCCTCGAAGCGAAAAAAAGACTGGCGGGGAAAATATATAAAACGGGAATGCCTCGCTCTAACTATTTTAGTGAACGTTGCAAAGGGGAAATTTTCCTCAAGTTTGAAAACATGCAGCGTACCGGTTCATTTAAAATCCGCGGCGCTTTTAACAAGCTCAGTTCATTAACCGAAGCGGAAAGATGTAAAGGCGTGGTGGCTTGCTCTGCAGGGAACCATGCGCAAGGGGTTTCTCTCTCCTGCGCCATGCTCGGAATTGACGGCAAAGTGGTGATGCCGAAAGGCGCGCCGAAGTCTAAAGTGGCGGCAACCTGCGATTATTCCGCGGAAGTTGTGCTGCACGGTGATAACTTCAACGACACTATCGCGAAGGTTAGCGAGATTGTGGAAACGGAAGGCCGTATCTTTATTCCGCCCTATGATGACCCGAAAGTGATTGCCGGTCAGGGCACTATTGGTCTGGAAATTCTGGAAGATCTGTACGATGTCGATAACGTGATTGTGCCAATTGGCGGCGGCGGACTGATTGCAGGTATTGCGGTGGCAATTAAATCTATTAACCCGACCATTAAGATTATTGGCGTACAGTCTGAAAACGTTCACGGCATGGCGGCTTCTTTCCGCGCTGGAGAAATAACCACGCACCGAACGACCGGCACCCTGGCGGATGGTTGTGACGTCTCTCGCCCGGGTACTTTAACGTATGAAATCGTTCGTGAGTTGGTGGATGACATTGTCCTGGTCAGCGAAGATGAAATTCGCAACAGCATGGTGGCATTAATTCAGCGAAATAAAGTTGTAACTGAAGGTGCCGGTGCGCTGGCATGCGCAGCATTATTAAGCGGGAAATTAGATAGCTATATCCAGAACAGAAAAACAGTCAGCATTATTTCTGGCGGTAATATCGATCTTTCTCGTGTATCTCAAATTACTGGTTTAGTTGACGCTTAATATACTTCGTTGAGGATAGGATATGAGTACTACTGATAGCATTGTATCCAGCCAGACAAAACAGTCGTCCTGGCGCAAATCGGACACCACCTGGACACTGGGTTTATTTGGTACAGCCATCGGCGCAGGGGTGCTGTTCTTCCCTATCCGCGCAGGTTTTGGCGGACTGATCCCCATTCTGATCATGCTGGTGTTAGCATACCCCATCGCTTTCTATTGCCACCGTGCGCTGGCACGCCTGTGTCTTTCCGGTTCTAACCCTTCCGGTAACATCACAGAAACGGTTGAAGAGCACTTTGGTAAAACGGGCGGTGTGGTTATCACGTTCCTCTACTTCTTTGCGATTTGTCCGCTGCTGTGGATTTATGGCGTCACCATTACCAACACCTTTATGACCTTCTGGGAAAACCAGCTGCAGATGCCAGCATTGAACCGTGGCTTCGTGGCGCTGTTCCTGTTGTTGCTGATGGCATTCGTCATCTGGTTTGGTAAAGATCTGATGGTTAAAGTGATGAGCTACCTGGTATGGCCGTTCATTGCCAGCCTGGTGCTTATCTCTCTGTCGCTGATTCCTTACTGGAACTCTGCGGTTATCGATCAGGTGGATATCAGCAATATCGCCCTGACTGGCCATGACGGCATCCTGGTTACCGTATGGCTGGGTATTTCCATCATGGTGTTCTCTTTCAACTTCTCGCCAATCGTTTCTTCTTTCGTCGTCTCTAAACGCGAAGAGTATGAGAAAGATTACGGTCGCGAATTCACCGAGCAGAAATGTTCTAAAATCATCTCCCGCGCCAGTATGCTGATGGTTGCGGTGGTAATGTTCTTCGCCTTTAGCTGCCTGTTCACGCTCTCTCCGGCAAACATGGCGGATGCGAAAGCGCAAAACATTCCAGTGCTGTCTTACCTGGCGAACCACTTCGCTTCACTGTCCGGTACGAAGTCTACCTTCGCCACCATTCTGGAATACGGTGCTTCAATCATCGCCCTGGTTGCTATCTTCAAATCTTTCTTCGGCCACTATCTGGGGACGCTGGAAGGTCTGAACGGTCTGGTGCTGAAGTTTGGTTACAAAGGCGATAAAACCAAAGTTTCCATGGGCAAACTCAACACCATCAGCATGATCTTCATCATGGGTTCCACCTGGGTTGTGGCATATGCCAACCCGAACATCCTGGACCTGATTGAAGCAATGGGCGCGCCGATTATTGCCTCTCTGCTCTGCCTGCTGCCGATGTATGCCATCCGTAAAGCGCCATCACTGGCGAAATACCGTGGCCGTCTGGATAACGTGTTTGTTACCGTGATTGGTCTGCTGACCATCCTGAACATTGTCTACAAACTGTTTTAATCCTTAAGCTCAGGATGAGCGGAGTAGTGAAATGAATGAGTTTCCGGTAGTACTGGTTATTAACTGTGGTTCATCTTCCATTAAATTCTCAGTGCTCGATGCAGCAAACTGTGAAGTTTTAATGGCGGGAATTGCAGACGGTATTAACTCTGAAAATGCGTTCATAGCAATTAATGGAGGAGAGCCAGCTAAGCTGGCTCACCACAGCTACGAAGACGCATTAAAAGCGATTGCCGTTGAACTGGAAAAACGTAATTTAATGGACAGTGTGGCCTTAATTGGCCACCGCATTGCCCACGGTGGAAATATCTTTACCGAATCAGCAATTATTACTGAGGAAGTTATCGACAATATTCGCCGGGTATCGCCATTAGCACCGCTACATAATTATGCGAACCTGAGCGGGATTGAATCTGCTCAGCACCTTTTCCCAGGCGTGCAGCAGGTCGCGGTATTTGATACCAGCTTCCATCAGACGATGGCCCCAGAAGCCTATCTGTACGGTTTACCGTGGAAATATTTTGAGGAGTTAGGCGTTCGTCGTTACGGTTTCCACGGCACGTCGCATCGCTATGTTTCGCAACGAGCGCATGAACTTCTGGATCTGCAGAATGATGATTCAGGTCTGGTTGTGGCGCACCTGGGCAACGGCGCGTCTATCTGTGCGGTACGTAACGGGCAGAGCGTTGATACCTCGATGGGCATGACGCCGCTGGAAGGGCTGATGATGGGCACACGCAGCGGCGACGTGGATTTCGGCGCGATGGCGTGGATTGCCGCTGAAACCAACCAGACGCTCGGCGACCTTGAGCGCGTAGTGAATAAAGAGTCCGGTTTGCTGGGTATTTCCGGTCTGTCCTCTGACTTACGTACGTTAGAAAAAGCCTGGCACGAAGGACATGAGCGCGCGCAATTGGCGATTAAAACGTTTGTGCATCGTATTGCGCGTCACATCGCCGGACATGCCGCATCGCTGCATCGTCTTGATGGCATTATTTTCACCGGCGGAATCGGTGAGAACTCAGTATTAATTCGCCGTTTGGTTATCGAGCATTTGGCCGTTTTAGGTGTAAATATCGATAGCGAGATGAATAGTCTGCCAAATTCCCATGGCGAAAGAATTATCTCTAATAAGGATGCTCGTGTTATTTGTGCGGTGATTCCCACAAATGAAGAGAAAATGATTGCTCGTGATGCCATTGCGTTAGGCAAAATTAATATCCCAGTAGCATTTGCATAATTAATTTTCAGCAGAGAGATTATTTTTCATGAAGGTAAATATCGATACCAGCGATATGCTGTATGCCGAAGCCTGGAATGGCTTTAAAGGTACGGACTGGAAAGAAGAAATTAATGTCCGTGATTTTATTCAGCACAACTACACGCCTTATGAAGGGGATGAATCTTTCCTCGCCGAAGCAACGCCAGCAACCACGGCGTTGTGGGAAAAAGTTATGGCGGGCATCCGTATTGAAAACTCGACCCATGCGCCGGTTGATTTCGATACCAATATTGCCACCACGATAACCGCGCATGACGCCGGTTATATTGAACAAGAACTGGAAAAAATCGTCGGTCTGCAAACGGATGCGCCGCTCAAGCGCGCCCTGCATCCGTTTGGCGGCATCAACATGATCAAAAGCTCTTTTGATGCTTATGGTCGTGAGATGGATGCTAATTTTGAATACCTGTTTACTGACCTGCGTAAGACCCACAACCAGGGCGTATTCGATGCTTACTCTCCGGATATGCTGCGCTGCCGTAAATCCGGCGTACTGACCGGTCTGCCGGACGGCTATGGTCGTGGCCGCATCATCGGTGACTACCGCCGCGTTGCGCTGTACGGTATCCGCTACCTGGTGCGTGAGCGTGAACTGCAGTTTGCCGATCTTCAGTCGAATCTGGAGTGGGGGCAGAATCTTGAAGCCACGATTCGTCTGCGTGAAGAACTGTCTGAACACCGTCGCGCTCTGCTGCAAATGCAGGAAATGGCAGCGAAATACGGCTGCGATATCTCTCGTCCGGCACGTAATGCGCAGGAAGCGGTGCAGTGGGTCTACTTTGCTTACCTGGCTGCGGTGAAATCGCAGAACGGCGGCGCTATGTCGCTGGGCCGTACCGCTTCGTTCCTCGACATCTACATTGAGCGTGACTTCAAAGCGGGAATTTTAAACGAGCAGCAGGCGCAGGAGCTGATCGACCACTTCATTATGAAGATCCGTATGGTGCGCTTCCTGCGTACGCCGGAATTCGACACCCTGTTCTCTGGCGACCCTATCTGGGCGACCGAAGTCATCGGTGGTATGGGACTGGATGGTCGTACGCTGGTGACCAAAAACTCGTTCCGCTACCTGCATACGCTGCACACCATGGGGCCGGCGCCTGAGCCGAACCTGACGGTACTGTGGTCCGAGCAGCTACCGATTGCCTTCAAAAAATATGCCGCTCAGGTGTCCATCATCACCTCGTCTTTACAGTACGAAAACGATGATCTGATGCGTACTGACTTTAACAGCGATGACTATGCCATTGCCTGCTGTGTCAGCCCGATGGTTATCGGCAAGCAAATGCAGTTCTTCGGTGCGCGCGCCAACCTCGCCAAAACGTTGCTGTACGCAATCAACGGCGGTGTGGATGAGAAACTAAAAATCCAGGTCGGACCGAAAACTGCGCCGCTGATGGATGACGTGTTGGATTACGACACGGTGATGGAGAGCCTGGACCACTTTATGGACTGGCTGGCCGTGCAGTACATCAGCGCGTTGAACATCATCCACTACATGCACGACAAGTACAGCTATGAAGCTTCGTTGATGGCGTTGCACGATCGTGATGTTTATCGCACGATGGCCTGTGGTATGGCGGGGCTTTCCGTGGCGGCGGATTCGCTGTCGGCTATCAAATACGCCCGCGTGAGACCGATTCGTGATGAAAACGGTCTGGCGATCGATTTTGAAATCGAAGGCGACTATCCGCAATACGGTAACAACGACGAGCGCGTAGACAGCATTGCCTGCGACCTGGTCGAACGCTTTATGAAAAAAATTAAGGTGTTGCCAACCTACCGTAACGCGGTGCCGACGCAGTCCATTCTGACCATCACCTCCAACGTGGTGTACGGCCAGAAAACAGGTAACACGCCGGATGGACGTCGCGCAGGTACGCCGTTTGCGCCAGGGGCAAACCCGATGCACGGCCGCGATCGCAAAGGTGCGGTGGCGTCGTTAACCTCGGTCGCCAAACTGCCGTTTACCTATGCCAAAGACGGTATTTCGTACACCTTCTCCATTGTGCCGGCTGCGCTGGGCAAAGAAGATAGCGTGCGTAAAACCAACCTGGTCGGGCTGCTGGATGGTTACTTCCACCATGAAGCGCATGTGGAAGGTGGGCAGCATCTGAACGTTAACGTTATGAACCGTGAAATGTTGATGGATGCCATTGAGCACCCGGAAAACTATCCGAACCTGACGATCCGCGTGTCTGGTTATGCGGTGCGCTTCAACGCGCTGACCCGCGAACAGCAGCAGGACGTTATTTCACGTACTTTCACCCAGGCGCTGTAACGCCGGAGGGGTTATGAGAAAAGTTATTGCAACCGAATGTGCGCCAGGGGCGATTGGACCTTACGTACAGGGTGTGGATCTGGGCAGTATGGTGTTGACCTCAGGTCAGATTCCGGTGTGTCCACAGACCGGTGAAGTGGCAGAAAACGTGGCCGATCAGGCGCGTCAAAGCCTGGAAAACGTGAAAGCGATTGTCGAGTCCGCCGGTTTGAAGGTGAGCGATATCGTCAAGACCACCGTTTTCGTTTCTGACCTGAACGACTTCGCCACCATTAACCAGGTGTACCAGCAGTTTTTTGATGAGCACAAGGCAATCTACCCTACGCGCAGCTGCGTACAGGTCGCCCGCTTACCAAAGGATGTGAAGCTGGAGATTGAAGCCATCGCCGTGCGTGGCGATACGCTGTAATCCCTTGCGGGGCGATCGCAGGATCGCCCCGATCCTTAATGAGTGTGAAACCTGGTCTTCACTGAACGGCAATCCGAGGGTGTGGATATGATTAGCGCATTCGATATTTTCAAGATTGGCATTGGACCTTCCAGCTCCCATACCGTGGGGCCAATGAACGCAGGTAAAAGCTTTATCGATCTGTTGGTCAGCAGCGGGGAACTCTTCAGGACCACGCATATCGTGGTCGATCTTTATGGATCGCTCTCTCTGACCGGCAAAGGTCATGCGACAGACGTCGCCATCATGATGGGACTGGCCGGTAACAGTCCGCAAAACGTTAATATAGATTCAATCCCTGGTTTTACTCAGGAAGTGGCCCGTACCGGACGTTTGCCGGTTGCTCAGGGTACGCATATTGTCGATTTCTCCCCAGACGAAAATATTCTCTTTCATAGCGAAACGCTGCCGCGCCATGAAAATGGTATGCGTATTACCGCGTGGCATGGTAACGAGACACTGTTAAGTAAAACCTATTACTCCATCGGCGGCGGTTTTATCGTCGAAGAGGAGCAATTTGGTCAGGTGCATGACGTTGAAACACCCGTACCCTACAATTTTCATTCCGCCAGCGAACTGCTGAAGCTGTGCGAGCGCAACGGGCTGTCTGTTTCCGGCCTGATGATGCAAAACGAACTGGCGATGCGCAGCAAAGAGGAAATCGATGCTGGTTTTGCCGCCATCTGGGACGTCATGCACGCCGGGATTGAGCGCGGCATGAACACCGAAGGCGTCCTGCCGGGCCCGCTGAACGTCCCGCGTCGCGCCGTGGCGCTGCGGCGACTGTTGGTTTCCAGTGATAATCTGTCCAGTGACCCGATGAACGTGATCGACTGGATCAACATGTTCGCGCTGGCCGTGAGCGAAGAAAACGCCGCCGGGTGTCGGGTTGTTACCGCGCCAACCAACGGCGCATGCGGGATAATTCCCGCCGTGCTGGCCTATTACGACAAATTCCGCCGTCCGGTGAATGCGAACTCGATTGCCCGATATTTGCTGGCAGCAGGAGCGATAGGCGCGCTGTATAAGATGAATGCTTCTATTTCTGGTGCCGAAGTGGGCTGTCAGGGAGAGATTGGCGTAGCCTGTTCCATGGCGGCAGCCGGGCTGACGGAGTTGCTTGGCGGTAGCCCTGCGCAGGTATGCATTGCGGCGGAAATCGCTATGGAGCATAACCTGGGGCTGACCTGCGATCCGGTGGCCGGGCAGGTGCAAATACCGTGTATCGAACGCAATGCGATCAACGCGGTAAAAGCCGTGAACGCCGCGCGTATGGCGCTACGCCGGACGTCTGAGCCACGCGTTTCGCTCGATAAAGTGATCGAGACCATGTACGAAACGGGCAAAGATATGAATGACAAGTACCGTGAAACTTCGCGCGGTGGCCTGGCGATTAAAGTGGTTTGTACCTGAGATGAAAGGGTGCGTTTGTAGGCCGGATAAGGCGTAAGCGCCGCCATCCGGCAATGAATCAATTAACATCCACTGACCAGGATGATGAATCTGAGGCATTGTTCCGTTCACCTTATGTTCATTGCTTCTCTTATGTACCGGTTCCTGTGAACGTGTAAAGGGTGCTATCGCCGCACCCTTTACAATCCCGGCTCCCGGCAGGAAAATTGTTGCTGCGCAATACCCTCCGCTTATTCCTTCAGGCTACCGGGCCGGGCGCGAGGTAGCATCCATGCAAAGCGCGCCCTGAGCCAGCATCCATGCTGGCTCTCCCTGCCTTACGGAAACACGTCGGCAATTTTCAGCCGGACCAGCCCACACCTGACCATCTGCGTTTTTTTGTTTAAACAGCAAAACAGGTTTCACTGGAAGTCAGAGCATTGAAGCGATGACCCCGATCCGGCTGAAAATCGATGAGGTGTTGACGGCTGACCGGGTCTGCCCGCAGGGATGCGGGCAGAGGGGATGGCCTGCAGGGAT
>BBMW01000013.1 GCA_000759755.1 Citrobacter werkmanii NBRC 105721 | reverse complement strand
CCCCGCCCGATGATGGCGGCGATGACGATGTGACCCCGCCCGATGATGGCGGCGATGACGATGTGACCCCGCCCGATGACGACGACACGCCCCCAGATAACTCTGTTACTACCTTCAGCAACGGCGTCACCATCGATAAAGGCAAAGACACCCTGGCCTTCGATAGCTTCAAACTGGATAGCGGCAGCGTTCTCGAGGGTGCCGTGTGGAATTATTCAGAACAGAACAACCAGTGGCAGCTCACCACCCTGGACGGCAAAACGCTGAACGTCTCCGGCTGGGACGTGACCGACGCCAATGCCGCCGTGATTGAAGGCACCCAGGAAAACGGTCTCTACTGGAAGTACGACAGCCGTGGCTATCTGATTATTGCCGACGATAAAACCGCGGTTATCAGCGGCGACGACGAATCGCATTCCACCGATCGCGGCATGGATATCAGCGGCCAGGGCAGTACCGGCGCGATTATTTCCGGCGATAGAACCGTCAACACGCTCACCGGGGACTCCAGCGTGACCGACGGTGCCACCGGTATGGTTATCTCCGGAGACGGCACCACCAACACCATTTCGGGCCACTCAACGGTGGACAACGCCACCGGCGCGCTGATTTCCGGCAACGGCACCAGCACCGATTTCTCCGGCGACATTACCGTAAGCGGCGGCGGCACCGCCATCATCATCGACGGCGACAACGCCACGATTAAGAATACCGGTACCTCCAACATCAACGGCGCAGGCTCCACCGGCACCGTCATTGACGGCAATAACGCCCGCGTCAACAACGACGGTGATATGACCATCACCGACGGCGGCACCGGCGGCCACATTACCGGCGACAACGTGGTTATCGATAACGCCGGGAGCACCACCGTCAGCGGCGCGGACTCCACGGCGCTGTATATCGACGGCGACAACGCGCTTATTATCAACGAAGGTAATCAGACTATCTCCGGCGGCGCCATCGGTACGCAAATTGATGGCGACGGCGCCCGTATCGCCAATACCGGCGATATCGCGGTGGATGGCGCAGGCTCTGCCGCCGTAGTTATCAATGGCGATAACGGCAGCCTGACCCAGGCGGGCGATCTGCTGGTGACCGATGGCGCGATGGGTATTATCACCTACGGCAGCGGCAACGAAGCCAAAAATACCGGTAACGCCACCGTGCGTGACGCAGACTCAGTGGGTTTTGTGGTCGCAGGCGAAAAAAACACTTTCAAAAACAAAGGGGATATTGACGTCAGACTTAACGGCACCGGCGCGCTGGTGAGCGGCGATACGTCGCAGGTGACGCTGGATGGCGATATTAACGTAACCTCAGTGCAGGACAGCGAAGGCATATTCCGCACCGCAACCGGGGTGAGCGTGAGCGGCGACAGCAATACCGTTGATATCACCGGCAATGTGAATATCAACGCCGACTACGGGCAGGACGCTCTGGCTCAATCCGACACGCCGATAATCGGCGTCACCGTCAGCGGCGACGGCAACGACGTGGCGCTTAATGGCGCACTGAATATCGACGATAAAGATCTGTCCGCCGTCAGCGGCCAATACCTGGACGTTATTGGCCTGAACGTCACCGGTGATGATAACAACGTTGAGATCGGCGGCGGTATTAACATCACCCACGGCGAACAACCGGATGATGGATACTCCGCAGAGGTTGTGGGCATTAACGTCAGCGGTAACAGTAACGTCACGCTAAGCGGCCATTCGACCATCGATACAAACACGATCATGGGGGGTCATGTCATTCTGGCGCAGGTCAGTAACGGCGGTTCCCTGATACTGAACGACGACTCGGTTATTGAGGTTACTTCCAGCTATATACCCACGGGTTATTACACCGATTACGCCTTATTAATGGGTAACGGAAGTGGAGCCTCTGTTGAAAACAAAGGCGATATCACAAGCTACGGCGTGTATTACATTATGCGCGCTGATAACGGCGCAGAAATCAGCAATAGCGGCAATATTCTGTCTTACACCACCGGCGATGGCAGTAATATTGAGGATCGTTCCGCCATTGTTCGCGCCGACGGTAAAGGCTCTGTTGTACGTAACAAAGCGGATGGCGACATTACCGTCATTTCTGACCAGACTCCACGGTCCAGTGGCGGTTATGGCGTATACCCAATGAAATGGTATAACCATACTTTTTACGCCATGCTGGCGTCCAATTATGGCGATGTCGTTAACGATGAGGGCGCCACGATCCATTTGCAGGGGGCGGGCGTGTATGGCGTCGCTGCCAGCAGAGGAACCGCATCAAACGCGGGCGATATCTACCTGGACGGCTTTGTTCCGACGCTGGATGATGAAAATAACATCACCGACACAAATTACTGGAAACCATCGCAGCTTTATCTCACCAGTTCGGGGATGGTCGCTGGCTCCACCGATGGTGACGGCGACGCCACCGCCATCAACACCGGCAACATTACTGTCAACAACGCCGGGTTCGGTATGATGGCGCTCAACGGTGGCACCGCGATTAACCAGGGTATGATCACCCTGACCGCCGATGAGGGCGTTGAAGGCCAGGCAAACGAGTTGGTCGGCATGGCGGCGCTCAACGGCGGCGTCGTCATCAATGACACTACCGGTGTGATTAACATCGACGCCGATTACGGCCAGGCGTTTCTGAGCGACAGTTCCAGCTACATCATCAATAACGGCTCCATCAACCTTAACGGCAGCCCGATGGATGACGCTGATTCCCATATGGGCGACGCACCAACGGATAAAATCTGGATTCAGTCCCTGCCTGGCAGCGGCGACAGCGACACCCAGACTTCTGACGCGGGTTTCTTCACCAATGGTACGCTGGCAAACTACGGTACTGAAACCCTGAACGGTGATGTGGACGTTAGCGGGGGCTGGTTGTACAACGAGGCTGGCGCTTCACTTACCGTCAACGGCACCCTGACGATTAACGGCGGGGCTAACGCGCTGGCCAACTACGGGACGCTGGACGCGGATGCTATTTCCACCTGGCACAGCCTCTTCAATGAAGAGGGCGGCAGCATCACCACTGATCTGTTAACCCTTAACGGCGACGTTACTTTCTACAATGACGGTGATTTTACCGGCTCCATCGTGGGCGGCAGCTACCAGCAAGAAATCGTCAACACCGGCGATATGACGGTGGCGGAAGATGGCAAATCGCTGGTCAGTGGTAGCTTCTACTTCTATAACCAGCAGGGCGCAACGCTTGCCAACAGCGGAAGCGCGGTGGAAGGCGGCGAGAACACCATTATCAACCTGACACGCGCCAATGATTCGCTGACCCAGGTGAACAGCGGCACCATCACCGCCACTAACGGTTACAGCGCCATCACCACGGTCAACGGCAGCAATGACCCCAAATGGATCTGGAACACCGAAACCGGCGTGATCAACGGTATTAACCCGGATGCGCCGCTGATTAACCTGGGCCGCGGCTATAACTTTGGCAACCAGGGCACTATCAACGTGCAGGGCGATAACGCCGTGGCGATTAGCGGCGGCACCAGCAGCTATGTAATCAACCTGGTCAACAGCGGCACCATCAACGTCGGTACTGAGCAGGGCAAGGAGGACGGCACCAACGGCACCGGGCTTATCGGTATCAAAGGCAACGGTAAAGCCACCACTATTAACAACGCCGCAGACGGCGTGATCAACGTTTACGCCGATGACTCGTATGCGTTTGGCGGCCAGACCAAAGCCATCATTAACAACGGTGAAATCAACCTGCTGTGCGACAGCGGCTGCGACATCTACGCACCGGGCACCACCGGTACGCTGGATGACCACAACGGTACGGCAGACATCGTTATCCCAGATGCGGCTACCGCCCCAACCGAGGGCAGCATCCCCACGCCGCCAGCGGATCCAAACGCGCCGCAGCAGATCTCCAACTATATTGTCGGCACCAACGCCGATGGCAGTTCCGGTACGCTGAAAGCCAATAATCTGGTGATTGGTGACAACGTGAAGGTGGATACCGGTTTTACCAGCGGCACGGCGGAGACCACCGTGGTGGTGGATAACGCCTTCACCGGCAGCAATATCCAGGGTGCGGACAACATCACATCCACCAGCGTAGTGTGGAACGCCCAGGGTAGCCAGGACAGCGACGGCAACGTTGATGTCACCATGACCAAAAACGCCTATGCCGACGTGGCCACCGACGCCAGCGTTTCTGGCGTGGCGAGTGCGCTGGACGCTGGTTACACCAACAACGAGCTGTACACCAGCCTTAACGTAAGCACCACTGCTGAGCTGAACAGCGCGCTGAAACAGGTAAGCGGCAGTCAGGCCACCACGGTATTCCGTGAAGCGCGTGTACTCAGCAACCGCTTTACCATGCTGGCCGACGCTGCACCGCAGATCAAAGATGGTTTAGCGTTCAACGTCGTAGCGAAAGGCGACCCACGCGCTGAGCTGGGCAACGATACCCAGTACGACATGCTGGCATTACGCCAGACGTTGGATCTCACCGCCAGCCAGAATCTGACGCTGGAGTACGGTATTGCGCGTCTGGATGGCGACGGTTCGAAAACCGCGGGCGATAACGGCCTGACCGGCGGCTACAGTCAGTTCTTTGGTCTGAAGCACAGCATGGCGTTTGATGAAGGTCTGGCGTGGAACAACAGCCTGCGTTATGACGTGCACAACCTCGACAGCAGCCGTTCTGTCTCATATGGCGACACCAACAAGGTGGCGGATTCCGACGCACGTCAGCAGTATCTTGAGCTTCGCAGCGAAGGAGCGAAAACTTTCACCATGATGGGCGATGCGCTGAAAGTGACGCCGTATGCCGGAGTGAAATTCCGTCACACCATGGAAGATGGCTACAAAGAGCGCAACGCTGGCGATTTTAACCTGTCGATGAACTCTGGCAGCGAAACAGCGGTGGATTCCATTGTGGGTATGAAGCTGGATTACGCCGGGAAAGACGGCTGGAGCGCCACCGCTACCCTGGAAGGCGGCCCGAACCTGAGCTACAGCAAGAGCCAGCGTACAGCGTCATTACAGGGTGCGGCGGGTCAATCGTTCGGCGTGGATAACGGTCAAAAAGGCGGCGGCGTTAATGGTCTGGCAACCATCGGCGTGAAATACAGCACCAAAGACGCCAGCCTGAATCTGGATGCTTACCAGTGGAAAGAGGACAACATCAGCGATAAAGGTTTTATGTTGAATTTCAGAAAAACATTCCGCTAATAAATTAAACCAGTAGCCTGGTATTACTTATTAATACCAGGCTGTTTTAATTTAAAAACAATTCACTAACTGTATGTTTTATATAAAAATTACCAAGTCCTTTTCTGGACTACTTAAGTTTTATTTTAGTTGATATCCTAACCGCCGAGAAATGGATTTCATCCATTTTAAAATAGATATCTAACAAGGATTTTTAACATGTTTAAATTTGCAAAAATCACCATTGTCGCTGGGGTTCTGGCTACACTGACTGCATGTACTGGTCATATCGAAAACAAAAAAAACAACTGCAGCTACGATTATTTCCTGCATCCGGCAATTTCAATTTCTAAAATTATTGGTGGCTGTGGCCCGGCTGCAGATCAGTAATAGACGTTATTGCGCAGATACAAAAAAACCGGGTATTTCCCGGTTTTTTGCATTTTCAGATTCTATGCCCATTCATATGCTATCGCATTCACGCTCTCACGCAAAATACGTAGTACGGTCTCTTCTCCACTCCGGTTTGGATTAATACGAATCGCATAATCGCCCAGCGACGGATTTGCTTCGCGAAACGTCCCGGAAAGACGATAAAACAGAGGAGGGATCTCATATTTCGACTCTGCCCCCACCGGGTACGGTAATGCGCCTTTCTCTTGCGCCGCTTCCAGTACGCGGGCGGCAATTGGCTGATGAAACTCAACAATTAGCACCTTCGACTGGGCATTGGCAATAACCGCCTTTTTCACCTCAGGTATCACGCCGCTATTGAGTAGCGTCAGCAATCGTTCAGAAACGCCAGCCTGTACCGCATGCATCACCGGAGCGAAAACCAAACCACGAAGCACCTCCAGGGCCTGCGCCCCCTGAATCTGGCTGCCGCCGGAATAGAGAGTCGCACGGATTCTGGCGATAACCTCCGCCTTGCCGATAACCGCCCCAACTCCCTCCGGGCCAAAGAGCTTGAAGCAGGAAAATGTAGACAGCGTCGCCCCATGTTCACAGCCGATACCGTCTACCTTCATGACGGCGTAGTTATCATCGGTTAACGTCGGTACGCCGCAGCGCGCAATCTCCGCCAGTACCTCGGTTAAAATGTAACGATCCTGCGGCTGCTGACGCGTATGTTGCACCAGCGCGGCATCCGGGCGATGCTGCGTAATAACCCGTGTGATTTCCGGGAGGCAGTTGAAATCTGCCCTGACCAGAGTAATGCCCATCTGCTCGATGAGTACCTGTGTTGTGGGGTAAACGGGCGCATTATGAACCAGCAGTCGCTGGCCGGGTTTGAGCAGCGCCGCCAGTCCGGCGCGTATCGCACCGGTACCAGCCCCCTGAACCAACACACCGGCCTCAGCATGAAATGCCTCGGCCAGCACTTTTTCCACACGCTGCGTCACCCGAGGCTGATTCAGCCCCGGCACCAGTCCCAAGTCACCTCCGGCCAGAAAATCAGCGCCGGGAAAGTGACGGCAGAGCGTATCCACCAGCGCAAACTGCTTCTGCTGCGCTTCTGCGAGCGTCAGGCTTTGCAGAGGGAATGTTTTCATTTTTTACGCCTCCTCAAGCCGGAACAAACAGTCCAAACCAGTAGAGAATATTCAGCACAATACCGGTGATCATCACCGCCACGACCGGGGCCGCCATCTTCTGAACCGGACGCCCTATCGATTCGTTGAGGAAGTAAATCGCCACCGCAATTGAGAAGCCGGTGTAGCCAGCCATCTTGATAGCGGCAAAAATCGAGCCGACCAACAGCGCCATTTCCATCAGCATATTCATGGCATTACGAATATTGTCCGACGCGTTACGCACTGACGGATACCGTCCCAGCCATTTGCCAATCGAACGCAGCAGCAGCACTTCCGCTGAAATCACGATAGCGCCAAGGATTGCCGCAATCCACGGGTTCGGCGCCAGGTAGCCAACGGAATAGACGAACGTGAAGCCAGCTACCGCATAAACACCCGTCGCCAGCGCGGTTGTCGCAATCATTGGCACAAAACCCAGCCCGCGCATAAATTCCGCCAATGCCGCCTGGTTAACCAGTGTCTGCGATTGCTCCGGCGTAATTCCCGCCGAGTAAGCTTTTTCCAGCGTAAAAATCGAAACTTCACTGCCGGCGAAAATCTTCATACTGGCGACGGCGGCAATCAACGCGCCGACAATGGCGATGTACGGCAGGTTTTTAATAATCCGCGAAGTTCTCTCTTCAAAGACCGATAACCCGCTGGCATCTATCTCGTCATCACCACGATGGCGAATATCATGCGTAATGGCGATGGCCAACAGCATCATCATCCCGACGAAGATCTCAATGGATTCCGGGTTCAGATGCGGGAAGTAACGCACGACCACCACACGGGTCATCAGTACCACTACCGCGGCGACAATGCTGTGCTTCCAGCCAAACTGGTAAAAAATCGCCACCAGCGGGAAGAGTGCGAATGCAGAAACCACCGGAGAACTCAGCTCGCCGAGGCTACCCAGCACATCAACCGGCAACGCCGTGAGCAGATGGTTTACCGGCAGGAGGCAGGTCAGAATCAATACGCCCCAGATAGCGCCCAGACCGAACGCCAGCAGGCTGTTCATCGCCAGCACACCGAGAATGTCCGTTGGCAGGAACAGCAGCCAGGCGTTAAGCAAACCTGTTTTTAGGGTAAAAGAGATCCCCACCGACGCCACAAAACCGATACTCAGACCAAACGCGATACTTCCCGCCTCGCGGCGGTTCATGTATCCCTCGATCAGCTGCGGCAGAATCGGACGGATACCGTCATGAAAGACAGCCGCCGAGCGATGCGCCAGAAGTGACGTCATGCCGGTCAGGCAGGCCACCAGCACAATCTGAATGTACAGATCCATAGTCATGCCTTTTATTTCAGATGGTTAACCAGCATCGGTATCGCATGTTCAACATGTTCGACGGAGAGGCCAAAAGCCACTTTCCCTTCCGCAACCATTTTTGCGATATGTTCGTCTTTCGCCTTAATACCCGGCCTGGCGATAGTGCAGCTTTTGTTGTAGCCAATCACCGCAATGGCAATCGACAGTGCTGCGCCCGCGCCGGTGTTACAAGCGCCGATGTAGTAATCCAGTTGCCCGGATTTCACCTTCATCGCCGCTTCCATATCGTTATAAATGGACACCTCAAAGCAGCCAGGGGCGGCGGTTTCGATGGTCTTTTTAATCTGCTCACGTTGTAAGCCAGCAACGCCAATCTTTTTCATGATTCTGTCCTTATTGGAAAAATTGTGAGGGGTTATCACGTAACATCGTGTCCACATCGGCCTGGCTGAATCCTGACTGGCGCAACTGTGGGATAAAAGTGGTTAACAGATAGTCATAGCCATTGCCGCCATTGGCTTTTAAATGCGAGCGGCGGGTAATGTCCATAGAGAGCATCACGCGATTTAGCAGCCCACGATTGCGTAGCGCGTGCAGCATGCCAATGCGTTTCTCGTCCGGGTAATAGTTGTTTTTACCGATGGTATCGAACTGCACATACGCGCCGAGATCGATCATGCGTAAAATATTGTCGAGGTTATCTTTCAAATCGCAGTGACCAACGGTTACGCGAGAAAGGTCAACGCCGTACGTCCTCAGCAGGGTCAGTTGTTCCAGTCCCATGGTGCTAAAAGAGGTATGGGTCGAAATGGGGCGTCCGGTTTCGTTATGCGCGCGTGCTGCGGCGATAAAAACCTTCTCTTCAAGCGGCGTAATCACTCCTTCACTGGAGCCGATTTCCGCGATAATTCCAGCCTGCAACTCGGTGCCATCGATACCGATGATAATCTCATCGATCATCTCTTGCGCGAGCTGTTCCACGCTACGTGTCGCAACATGCTCGGGGAAAAAAGCATCCTGATAATAGCCTGTGCAGGCCATCACGTTGATGCCGGTATCGCGCATCAGGTCGAGCATGAATTGCGGATTACGCCCCATATAGCGGTTGGTCATCTCAATAATGTTGCTGACACCTAACGCCCGGAGATCCTTCATCTCCTGGCAAATGAGGTCGTACTGATCTAACCGGCAATCAAGGTTATTCTTGAACCCGGAGAGATCGATATGCAGATGTTCGTGAACCCAGGTGTAACCCGTCGGATCAAAACTCATAAGATGTCCTCTTTAAGCCGTAATGCCGAAAGAAAAGAGCTACCGTTTTGTGGTAACGACGCGCCGAAAAATTCGCACACCGTAGCGCCAACATCGGATAACGTCGCCCTAATACCTAATTTTGCTGGCTCCAGCCCCTGCCGATACACCAGAACCGGTACAACCTCTCGGGTATGATGACTGTGCCCAATGGTCGGATCGTTGCCGTGATCGGCCATGACCACCAGACAATCATTTGGATCCATAGCGGCCAGAAGGCGCGAAAGATTAAGGTCAACAACCTGCAACCGTTCGGCATAACGCGCCGTGTCTTCAGCGTGTCCGGCAAGATCGGTTTCCTGAATGTTGGTACAGATAAATACCGTCGGCTCCGCGTTAAATTCGTTAAGGGTGATATCCATGATCTGCTGGCTATCAACCAGGTTTTGCCAGCTGCGCCCGTGCGGATTGCCAACGATATCCGCCACCTTACCGACCAGCACGGTAGGGATTCCGGCTTCATGAAGTTTTTGCGGAACCTGCACCTGCTCATCTACGCCGTAACCCATATGCCGGACCTGAAAACCGTTGTCATAAGCGCCGGAGCGTGGGGCGCTTATACCGATAAAGCGTCCTTCTTTGGTCTCAGCGGCATCCAGAATGCGCTGACTGTCTGTAAGCAGCCCACCAAACGCGATCACGCGCCCAACCTGTACCTGCTCACGTACCACGCGGCCAATTTTCAACACCTCATCAAACGGCATAACAGCAAGATTGGCGGTAACGTTATAGACCTGTCCTAAATCCGCTTCGAGGTTATCCCCTACCGCCACCGCGTCGTTAATCCACAGAAACGACAGGTCGCTACCACGCCTTTCCACCTGCCAGCCTGCGGCTTTCAACGCTTGCTCAACACCATCGATGACGTCGTTAAACGGCATCCGCAACGGCGCCTGAGGACGCGTACCCAGGATCTCCTGATGACCCATAAAGGTATCGCCGCCTTCATGCTGCAACTGTGCAACGCCCCAGACTGCCGATGCTGAAGGTTTCATCACCCCCGGCGCAAAGCCCAGGGCGTTAATCAGTCCCAACTTTTCCAGCGTTGGCAGCTGTAGCTGCGGGAACTCGCTCAGGATATGACCACAGGTATTCGCTCCGGCATCCTGCGGCCTGACAAGCGTGACGTCTTTCATTGCGCCAACGCCAAAGCTATCAATAACCAACACCACGAATCGGGCCATTAGTCCTCCAGGATATTGCCAAGACTGTCGTAGCGGGCGACGATTTCAGCCGCGTTACGCTGAATACCGGACACCAGCACGACGTCGCTACGCGTCACGAAGATCTGTGTGCGAAAACAGAAGATCACCGCGCTGCTCACCGGAAACTCACCGGCCACAGGCAGGTAGTAGTCAATGCTGCTGTCATCCACGGGTTTCAGCGTTGCGGCGATCGGCGCGTCGCTTTCTGGCGTAAAGACCAGCGCGTTTTGCGCATGGCCGCGACGGTAATACCCCCCGCCGTAGCAATAACTGTCTCCACGAAAATTGTGCGAAACCTCGCTCAACCACAGCATCGCGATGCGTTCAGGCTGGTCGCCTTTTTGGTTGGAAGGGATAGTGCCGGTCAACGCATGGCCCGGCTCGGCGTGGGTGACACCATATTCCGCCAACAGGGGTAACGACGTGCAACTACTGGCTGACGGCGCATTAAGTTGCTCAATGGCAATTCCGGCTTCCGCCATCTGGTGTCGGGCACTCACCAGGGTATGCAGGTTAGGTGTCGGCACTGTCTGCGCTGATTTTTCATCCCATAGCAGGCAGGGAAAATGGGTTAACCCGCTCAGGCGCAGACCCGGCAGTCTGCGGATTTCATTGACCACATCCGTCAGATACGCCAACGGAAAACCACTTTCCTGCCCCGGATAGAGAAAATCATCCTTGTCATACACCTTCAACATCACGTTCTGTTCACAGCCGGCTTTCACCGCGGCAGCCGAGACTTCGCGCGCTTTTTCTAACGAGAACAGCGTGATAACCTCGGTCCCCTGCGCCACAGCCTCATTGACCAGTCGCGACGGGATCTGCACCAGATGTCCCTGATGCGCAACCGGTAACCCGGCACGGCGCATAACGCGACTCTCTTTGTAATCCACAACCACAATGCCTTCATAGCCAAGCTGCAACAGCTTGTCCGCCAGCCAGGGGTTGCGTCCAACCTGTTTGGTCATCAGATACAGCGAAATGCCATGTTGCCTGGCGACATCCAGCAGGCGTTTGCCATTCTCAATAACCTGGTCAACATCAATGACCCAACTGTCAGGTGCGATTTTTCCCTGCTGCCATAACTCGATAGCGGCCGAGATCAGCGCGGGGTTCTGGCGTTTCAATGCCTCTATAAACATTTCTCTGCCTCGTTTCTAATCCTTCAGTTAAATATTCATTTTTTTGAATATTTAGGATGCGCTAAGCTAATTCTTCATTGATTTCAGACGCCTTCGTTCGCCGCCATCCACAATCCATACAGGTTCGCCAGCATGTAACCTTCCTCATTAGCGTGCGGCGTCACCGTAAACTCTTTCAGCAGCGCCTGATGAACCAGCAAAATAGTTGGCCAGAGAGGCGATTGCGCCATCTCCACCAAAATCTCACCGTCCAGCGCTTCAATCACTTCGCCCTGGCGGCTGCGCATCAACGCGCTCGCCATATGGGTCATCGCCATAATCCCTTGCTCGCTATGAACCGGCAAACGCCACTCTTCATCCAGCCGTCTGATCACCTGCAGCATGCCGCTACAAATATCCTTGTCGATAACGCCCGCTTCACACAGCAGGTTAAGCCTGTTTTCCATGTCGTTCGCCTTTACTTAATAGCTGGGTTCCTGTTCACCGTTCGCCACACGTTGTTGGTGGGCAAGCAGTGCCTCTTTATTCACGACGGCTCGCAGAAGCTGCTGCATCGGATAATCCTCTGCCCGGGTCAGTATTACAGCCTCTGTGGCCCGAAGAAACCGCGCATCGTTGGTGAGCGGCGTGGCTTCTAACCCCAGTACAGCCAGCTCAGCCTCCGCAACCACGTTCCAGATAACCGCATCGACATCGCCTTTCGCAATGCGCTGCAAGCTCTCGTGATAAGGCATATCGATCAATTCAACGTTGCGGTCGCCAAAACAGGCCTCGGTCATGATTTTCTGATCCGCCGAGCGGTTATCGAGTCCGACTCGTTTTACCGCTGCGGATTCACCCTTGCGGCAAATCAGTTGGTGCTCGCCAACGTAGGTATGCGGTCCCAGCGCCAACGTGATGCGCAATCCATCCTGAGCGAGATAACTTTCCGCAGCCAGCCGGGAAACCACCGCCATGTCGTAGACGCCGTTCAACAGGCATTCCACACGAATATCAGCCCCGCGCATATGCGCGTAATAAAACGGGATCCCCTCGAACTGCGCCTTTAGCCCACTCGCCAGCCCTTCATATAAACGGGTATAGGGCAGCGGCATTGCGCAGACGACGTTATTAATATCCACATGCTTGAGCAGCGCACGATTATCCATCTCCACCAGATAGCTACCGTTTCGCCCACGACGCTCGATACGGATCGCCCCCGAGGATTCCAACGTTTTCAACGCAGCCTGGGTTAACCCTACCGATGAGTGACACTCAGCGGCCAGTTCATCTATCGTTTTCAGTCGGTTACCACACTTCTCACCGAGCAGGTAACGGGCCAGGGTTGTCAGCACAACCCCCTCTTTCTTAATAAATGTCCGACGCATTTTATATTTTCAGTAAATTGAATATTTATATCTTCATTAAAATGAAGATATAGCGCAATGGGGAAATATGCAAACGGCGAGACGGTTCACATTTTTTGAGATTTACCAACGAGCAGGCGAAAAAAAACCGGGCGAAACCCGGTTTCTTCAACAACGCAGAGAACATTACGGCCTGGCGACAAAACCAATCGCTTCGTAAACGGCTTTCAGCGTAACAGACGCGCGTGCGCTGGCTTTTTCCGCACCTTCTTTCATCACTTTCTGCAGGAATGCTTCATCGTTACGGAAACGGTGATAACGTTCCTGAAGCTCGGTCAGCATACCGGAAACGGCTTCTGCGACTTCGCCTTTCAGATGACCATACATTTTGCCTTCGAAGTGCTGTTCCAGCTCCGGAATACTCTGGCCAGTGACGGCAGAGAGGATATCCAGCAGGTTAGAAACGCCCGCTTTTTCTTTCACGTCGTAACGCACAACAGGCGGCTCTTCCGAGTCGGTCATCGCGCGTTTGATTTTCTTAACCACAGATTTCGGATCTTCCAGCAGGCCGATCACGTTGTTGCGGTTGTCATCCGACTTGGACATTTTCTTCGTCGGCTCCAGCAGCGACATCACGCGTGCGCCGGATTTAGGAATGAACGGCTCCGGCACTTTGAAGATGTCGCCATACAGCGCGTTGAAGCGCTGAGCGATATCGCGGCTCAGTTCCAGATGCTGTTTCTGATCTTCGCCAACCGGTACCTGGTTGGTCTGATACAGCAGAATGTCTGCCGCCATCAGTACCGGATAATCAAACAGACCGGCGTTGATGTTTTCTGCATAACGCGCAGATTTATCTTTGAACTGAGTCATACGGCTCAGCTCGCCGAAATAGGTGTAGCAGTTCAGCGCCCAGCCTAACTGTGCGTGTTCCGGTACGTGAGACTGAACGAAAATGGTGCTTTTTTCAGGATCGATCCCGCATGCCAGGTACAGCGCCAGCGTATCCAGCGTTGCTTTACGCAGTTGCTGAGCATCCTGACGAACGGTAATGGCATGTTGGTCAACGATGCAGTAGATGCAATGGTAGTCATCCTGCATGTTCACCCACTGACGCAGCGCACCCATATAGTTGCCAATGGTCAATTCACCTGAGGGCTGTGCGCCACTAAAAACGATGGGCTTAGTCATTTTTCGATTCCTGATTTTCGCTATGCGGAAGCCCGAGAGCGGGCAGTAGTTCATTAATGCGGTCGGACATGACATCGGGCTCGCTCAAGGCGATAGACTCACCATAGTTGTAACCATACGTCAGACCAACGGACGGACAACCAGCAGCCTTAGCCGCCTGAATATCATTACGAGAATCCCCTACGAAGAGCATTTGCTCGGGCTTAATGCCAAGCTTGCTTGCCACCAGCAGTAGTGGATCCGGGTGTGGTTTTTTATTCTGCACGTCGTCACCACCGATGACCACGCTGAAGTATTTGGAGATATCTAACGCCTCGAGCAATGGCGCGACAAACGGGGTTGGTTTGTTGGTCACCAGACCCAGCGGCAAACCTTTAGCATGCAACGCGCCCAGCGTATCGGCAACATCAGGGAACAGGAATGTCCCCTCTTCTGCGACATCTCCGTAGTACCTGTCGAACAGCTTACGCAAAATACGTACCTGTTCCTCGGCGGGAATATCATCATCAACGGGGGGCTTACCCATCGTTTTACGTAATGTCGCGCGCTCCTGACGAGACCACGCCAGCGCGCGCTCCATCAGTACATCTGCACCATTACCAATCCAGGTGATAACACGTTCTTCACCAGCAACCGGCAATTCCAGCGCATACAGCGCCATATCCACCGCTGCGGCTAATCCCGGCGCGCTGTCGACCAGCGTACCGTCGAGGTCAAAGGCTACGCCCCGAATATCCTGAAACTTATCCATGGCTTACCTTCGCCAGTTCATTGCGCATTTCATCAATGACTTTTTTGTAGTCTGGTTGGTCGAAAATAGCGGAGCCTGCAACAAACATATCTGCACCCGCCGCCGCGATTTCACCAATATTGTTCACCTTGACGCCACCATCAACTTCCAGGCGGATGTCATAGCCAGATTCATCAATACGACGACGCACTTCACGCAGCTTATCCAGCGTTTGCGGGATGAAAGACTGTCCACCAAAGCCTGGGTTAACGGACATCAGCAGGATCACATCCAGCTTATCCATGACGTAATCCAGGTAGCTCAAAGGTGTTGCCGGGTTAAACACCAGGCCCGCTTTACAGCCATGCTCTTTGATCAGTTGCAAGGTACGATCAACGTGCTCGGAGGCTTCCGGATGAAAAGTAATGATGCTGGCGCCAGCGGCGGCGAAGTCCGGGACAATACGATCGACCGGTTTCACCATCAGGTGAACATCAATCGGGGCGGTGATGCCATATTTACGCAGCGATTTCAGCACCATCGGTCCGATGGTCAGGTTCGGTACGTAGTGATTGTCCATAACGTCGAAGTGTACTACATCGGCACCGGCAGTCAGCGCTCTCGCGGTGTCTTCACCCAGGCGGGCAAAATCAGCCGACAGAATTGAGGGGGCGATCAAATACTGTTTCATCCGCTTCTCCTTGAGAATTATTTTTTCGCAGGCGTTGCGACTCCTGGTTTATACAGCGCCAGCAGTTCGTTCACCTTTTTACGCGTGCCGCCATTGCTGCTGATGCTGCGCCGCACTTTGACCTGAAAATGTTTCGCTGCCCGGTACCACTCACGGGTATCGGGCGTGTCATGGTTCGAAATTAACACCGGGATCTGCTTACTGACCAGCTTTTCTGCCATCTCGGCCAAATGCGCCTGCTCTTTCGGACTAAAGCTGTTGGTATGATACGCGGTGAAATTTGCCGTCGCCGAAAGCGGTGCATAAGGCGGGTCACAATAGACTACGGAGTTGGTATCCGCACGGTCCATGCACTCTTCATAGGAGAGGCAATGGAACTCCGCATTCTGCGCTTTTTCAGCAAAATGGTACAACTCGGCTTCCGGGAAGTAAGGTTTTTTATAACGACCAAACGGTACGTTAAACTCACCGCGCAGGTTATAACGGCACAACCCGTTGTAACCAAAGCGGTTCAGATACAGGAATAGCACTGCGCGGCGGAATGGATCCTGGCAGGCATTAAATTCTTCCCGAAACTGGTAGTACACCTCAGCCTGATTAGTTTCTGGCATAAACAGCTCGCGCGAAGCCTGCACGTACTCATCGGTGCGGGTCTTCACGATGTTATAGAGACTGATGAGGTCGCTGTTGATATCGGCAAGAATATAACGAGAAAAGTCGGTGTTGAGAAACACCGACCCGGCCCCTACGAAGGGTTCAATCAGACACTCACCCTGAGGTAAATACCGTTTGATATCATCAAGCAGGGGGTATTTTCCCCCTGCCCATTTCAAAAAAGCGCGATTTTTTTTCATGCTGACTAACTAATTACACCTTCTCCGGCTGTGGAGAAAGCTCCGACAGCATCCTGCGCTTTAGTCTTTGTCCCGCAATTGGGCGAAACAGCAAACCATTGCAGAACATATCCTATCTTACTTCAAATCGGCCTGAACCTGGTGCAGCGGTTTTGCCCACGGATTTTTCGCCTGAATGTCGGCGGGTAACGTAGACACTGCACGTTTTGCATCTTCTTTAGACGCATACACACCCGTCACCAGAACATACCACGGTTGACCGTTGCGCGTCGTCTGATACACCACGTAGTTCTTCAGGTTTTCTTTCTTCGCCCAACCGTTCAGGTTGTCGTAGTTAGAAGAACTGCTGAGCTGCAGCGTGTAATGACTGGACGGCGCAGATTTTAACGCGCCAACATTCCCTGTGCTTTTCGCTCCGCCAGCAACAGGCGTTGCCGTCGCGGTTGGCGCAGGAGTTGCGGTCTGTGCAGGTGTCGTCGTCGCGGTTGCTTTCGGTTCTGCTGTCGCTTTTGGCGCAGCGGTTACCACAGGCGCTTTGGTTGTGGTCGTCGGCGCAGTCGCGGTTGGTTTTGCCTGAGCAACAGGTTTTGGCTCTGTCGTCGTCGCTTTCACCGTGGTCTGCGGTTTGCTCTTCGGCTCAATGACGGCCTGTTTACGTTCCTGGTGCGTAGCAGCAGGACGTTCAACCGTTTCCGTTTTCGCAGTCTGGCGCGCAGCAGTACCATTACGAACTGGTGCGACGGTCGCAGGTTCGGTCGGCAGCGTAGAGTTCACCACAACGTTGTTAACCTGCTCCTGACCTTGCGGTTGCGTCAGCGCATTGTTCAGATCGCCCTGCACTTCAACACGCTGCTGGCCTTCAGTTGCCGCAGGCGTCTGCCCTTGAGTTGGGGTAGAGGAAATCGGCGGCAAGGAAACATCCTGCTGGGTATTGCCCGCAGTCTGCTCTGCGCCCGTTGCAGGCGTATTCGTGTTCGCCTGATCCGTCGCATTGCTGCCAGAAAGATCGATGCTCTTCTCGCCAGACGCAGTCTGTTCACTGGAAGAAGATGAGGGGGCTTTCAGCGCAGAACCAATACCGATGATCAGAAGCAGCAGCACCAGAACACCGACACCCATCATCATATACTGACGAGAGGCAGGTTTACTGACCGCTTTCTTACGCTTGCGCGGACGACGTTCTACACGCTCTTCATCCACCGCATCGTCATCAGATTCATAGTCTTCCTCGATGTCCCGCTCTTCTTCACGCTCTTTACGTGCGCGCGCAGGACGGCGATCGTCAGCATCCAGATCAACATCATCAAAATTGATTTGCGGCTCATTATCGCGTTCAGACGATTGACGAGAACGACCAGTACGACGATCGCTGGGATCGGGTTTCAGCTCGTCTTCTGGTTTGAATTCATCCATTTAACACCCCACTCAAAGGTTAATGCTTACAACTTTGCACGTAACCTGAAGCTAAAAGACCTACGTTTTGCAACGTACGTCGGACCTTTCTTGTTGTTACGCCTGCTGGCAATCAGCAATAGCGTTAAGAACCACCTCGTGCGACACTCCGCCGCGCACTTCACTCTTCCCTATTGCCCGCGGAAGCACTAAACGAATCTCTCCCGCTAACACTTTTTTATCTCGCAGCATGTGCGGCAAATAAGCCTCGGTAGACATTTCACGCGGCCCATTAACCGGTAAGCCTGCTCGCTGTAGCAGCGTAATAATGCGCTGCGTATCCGCGGAGGTAAACTGACCCAAACGTTCTGACGTACGAGCAGCCATTACCATACCTGCTGCGACGGCTTCACCATGTAACCAATTGCCATAACCCATTTCAGCTTCGATTGCATGGCCGAACGTGTGTCCCAGATTCAGTAAAGCACGTAAGCCCATTTCGCGCTCGTCTGCTGCGACAACTTCTGCTTTCAGCTCACAACAACGGCGAATACAGTACGCCATTGCCGGACCGTCCAGACGCAATAACGCGTCCAGATTGTCTTCCAGCCAGTTGAAAAACTCACCGTCAAGAATGATGCCGTATTTGATGACTTCCGCCAGCCCCGATGCCAGCTCACGCGCAGGAAGCGTTTTCAGGCAATCGAGATCCACCACCACGGAGGCTGGTTGGTAAAACGCGCCAATCATGTTTTTACCGAGGGGATGGTTTACGGCAGTTTTGCCGCCAACGGAGGAGTCGACCTGCGACAAGAGGGTTGTCGGGACTTGAATGAAACGAACACCGCGCTGATAACTGGCTGCCGCAAAACCGGTCAGATCGCCAATCACGCCGCCGCCAAGTGCGACTAACGTGGTATCACGACTGTGCGGTTTTTGCAGTAACGCGGTGAAAACCGTGTCCAGAACCGTCAGGCTTTTATACTGTTCGCCATCGGGAAGGATAACGCTATCAACGTTAACACCCGCCTGTTCAAGTACGCCGCGAACCTTATCGAGATACAGGGGAGCCAGGGTTTCGTTGGTCACCAACATAACCTGATCGCCCGATTTCAGCGGTAAGAATGAAGCTGGCTCATTGAACAAACCAGCCGCGATGGTGATAGGGTAACTACGTTCCCCGAGAGTGACTGTGATCCTCTCCATTACGCGACATCCACCTTAGTTACTTGTACCCGCAGACGAGTGTGTATTCGGCCAGAATTAGTTGCTTTCCAACATATGAATAATCTGGTTTGCTACGACTTTTGCGCTCTGATCGTCAGTGCGAATGGTCACGTCTGCAATCTCTTCGTACAGAGGATTGCGTTCGTCAGCCAACGCTTCCAGAACTTCACGAGGCGGTGATTCTACCTGCAGCAGCGGGCGTTTCTTGTCACGTTGAGTACGCGCAAGTTGTTTTTCAATTGTCGTTTCAAGATAGACCACGACGCCACGCGCGGAGAGACGGTTACGTGTTTCACGTGATTTTACAGAGCCACCGCCAGTTGCCAGCACAATACCCTGTTTTTCCGTCAACTCGTTGATGACTTTTTCTTCGCGATCACGGAAGCCGTCTTCACCTTCTACATCGAAGACCCAGCCCACATCAGCTCCGGTTCGTTTCTCAATCTCTTGATCAGAATCGTAAAATTCCATATTGAGTTGTTGAGCTAACTGCCGCCCAATAGTGCTTTTTCCGGCACCCATAGGCCCAACCAGAAAGATATTGCGTTTCTCTGCCATTTTTTCGGTACTACTAAGACTATTCGTTAATGGTAAACCCGCTTCGCAGACACCCAGCGCAGCAGGACATGAACTGAAACCTCATAAGATATTGCGAGAGTCAGACTGAAAATTATCTCAATACTCAAGCGGGTTTGGCAACTGAATAAATCACCAAACCCTACGCATTTCTGGTCGTGACAGGCATGCAGCCCTGCAAACATCAGACCTGGCGACATATCGCGCAGTCAAATGACGGCTAAATAAGCCTATGACACACCACCAGAAAGGCAAAGCGTATTCATTGCCGCACAAGTAAAGAAAAGTACCGACGCTCAAATCGGTACTCCTTGTATGCTAAATACACCCCCACGTCAAATCCCTGAAACGTGTTCAGTGCAAAAACAACGGTTTTTCATGCATAAGTTATTCCGTTGACACCAGTCTGGGCGTAATAAAGACCACTAACTCCCGACGTTCATCTTCTTTTCCATCGTGACGAAAAAGAGAGCCAAGCCAGGGGATGTCGCCTAACAACGGCACGCTGTCAGCCGCAGATTTATTTTTATGTGAAAAAATGCCGCCCAGCGCGATCGTCTCTCCACTTTTTACCTCAACCTGTGTTTCAATTTCCTGCTTATCGATAGCCAGAACTTCACCATCAGCTTGTTGTAGCACCTGCCCGGGAACATTCTGGCTAATATGCAGTTTCAACCTGATTCGACCTTTCTGCAAAACAGTGGGCGTAACCTCCATCCCCAGGACCGCTTCTTTAAACTCGACGGATGTCGCCCCGCTTTCTCCGCTGGAGACCTGATACGGGATCTCGCTGCCCTGCTTAATACTGGCAGGTTGCAGATGAGAAGCCAGTAATCGCGGGCTGGCGATGATATCAAGCTGCTGTTTTTGCTCCAGTGCCGACAACTCCAGTTCCAGTAACCGACCGTTAATACGACCAATATTAAATCCCACACGGGATGTCGCCGCGGGCACCGAAAGATCGCTGGCAAGCGTGGTGACATTCCCCACCGCCCCCGGTTGTTGCGCGTCAGCCAGCGACCATTTAACCCCCAGCTCGCGCAAACTTTTTTCATTAATCGTGACGATATGCGCCGCCAGTTCGACCTGTTCAACGGGTAGATCCATTTGCGCCACCCATTTTTCCAGCGCGTTAAGCACCACGCTATTATCACGCAGCAGTAAGCGGTTGGTTCGTTTATCAACCGTCATGCTGCCTTTGCCGCTCAGCAGCTTCTCTCCAGCTTTTGCCAACTCGGCGGCGTCAGCGTATTGCAAAATGATGTTGCGTTGTTCCAAAGGCAGGCTGGCCTGAATCCGCGCCTGTTCATTTTCCTGGCGGGCCGCATTTTCACTCTGCCATTGCACAGAATGCACATGCAGAATGTTGCCCTCCTGACGTAGCACCAATCCGGCGCTTTTCACGACCGTTTGCAATGCCTGCTTCCAGGGCACATCGGTCAGATGAAGTGACAGCACCCCGCCAACATCCGGTGAAACCACCAGGTTTTTCTTTTCTTGTTCCGCCAGGGCCTGCAAAACCTGCACAACAGGCACATCATCCACCACCAGCGTTACGTTTTGCGGTTTTCCCGCCAGCTCGCCGGGCACCACGACCAGCAGCATCATGGCTATCCATCTCATCCATCGATTCATTTATCGCTCCCTGTCGTTGCCACTGCCATTGAGCAGGCTCGCAGCTTTTCTCTGTGTTGAGAGTTAAGCTTTCAGCCGTTATCTGCGAAATCGTCCAACCGTTTTTCAGGACGTCGTTTCGCTCAACTCGCCGCCATTTGTGCAGCCCATCCTGCACGATGCCGATCGGTCGCTCACCCACGCTCACCATGCCCTGATAGCGCCACGTCGACAGCTCGGCTATCTGGCAAGGGTCTTCCGGCGGTAAGAAGGGATTGCGCATACCGGTCAGGATCAGCACGCTAATGCACGCCAACAGCCAGCGTTCAACCGTCATTCAGATGTTCCAGCTGTAGCGTTAACAGCAGTTCAGCGCCTTCTACACTGAGAGAAAACCGGCTGACGTTCATCCCTTGTTCCGCCAGTTGGGCAAACATCGGCGGGATAGCATCCCACGCTGGCCTCAGCGTCATCTCCCCGCCCTTAATGGTGGGTTGCCAGTGAACAAGACGTGCAAGGGGGGTCTGAAACAGCAGCGGGGAAAACGGAGTAAACGTTTCTTCAGACTCTCCTGGCGATGATGCCAGCAAATACACGTTTCGCCATTGCGTCTGAATGGCGGCACGCTGCTGGTTCAGCGCCTGTTGTTGCATACCCCGCTGCCTGGCGGCGGGGTAAAGACATAGCGCTACCATCATAAGCAGCCCTAAAATCCAGCCGCATGCGCACATAAATCGAAAGCGCGGCGACTGCGCCAGCCAGGCATCACAGAGCGTTATCATGCGTGTCACTCCGCGTCAGACGATAGTGGAATTGCCAGCGCCCTTGGGCATCCTGCTGCGTTTCGCCGGGGCGATTTAACGCAAACCACGGCTGCTGGCGTAATTGAGTTTCCAGTGACTTAAGGGCGGCAAAGCTCAACGTATTTCCGGTCAGCTCCAGCGTCCCTTGCTGCCAGGTCATTTTGGTTAACCACGCCTGTTCCGGGAGTAATTCCGCCAGCTGTTGCAGAATCTGTTGCCAGCTTTGGGTCTGGTCACGCTGTTTGTTTCGCGCTTGTACCTGTTGCCATTGTTGCAGACGCTGCTGCAAACGAGGCTTTAGCGCCGTCAGCGCCGCTATGCGTTCATTTTCAGCCTCTACCAGCAGGAGTTCGACCCGGTTTTCCATGCTAAAAACACTGTAATAGATTAACGTCACGCCAATGCTCAGCAGCAGCGAAGCGCTAAAGAAGACACCCCAGAAGCGCAAACAGGCATACCGCCGTGTCTGACGCCAGGGCAGAAGATTGATGGTCGCTATCATCAATACGTTCCTCCCATGGCCAGCCCCAATGCAATGGCAAAGCGGTGACTTTGCGGTGGAATTGGCGGCTGGCGAACGGACACGACATTTAAAGGATCGAATCCGCTGGGGTCGCATAGCGCAATGGCTGCCGGGGAAAGAGATAACGTCGCGGCGAGTTCGTCGAGACGGCTAATATCGCTCGTCAATTTTCGCCCCCATGACGAGCGGGTCGCCCATAGCCACTGGGTATCATCACGCCATACCAGACACTGTTGATCTTCGGGTAAATAAGGAATAAATCGTTGTAAGGCGCTGGCGTCCGGCGTAATCGCTTTAACCTGTACTTTCAGCGTTTGTATTAACGTCAGCAGCGTTGAAATCTCTTTGCTTTGCGCGGCGGTGACGTTAAACGCCGGGCTCAACGTGTCTTCGCTATAATCAAAATGCAGCGCATCCGGCGACATATCCAGTTCACGCGCCATCGAACCGGACAACCATGCGGTTTGCTCTGGTTCGCGCAAGGCCATTGCCGGACGAGGGAACTTTTTTTGTAACGTCCTGTTGGCGGGAAAGGAGAGGTGAATATGATGTCGGCGAGGAAGCTCACGGCTCCACGGCAGTAGCGTTGCGACAAGCTGTTCAGGCTCGCGAATGTGGCCATCAACGATAACCTTAGGTGCCAGCGGCATACGCCACCAGCGCTGTAGAAACCAACCGGTCGCGTCGCGAACGACAGCGGCAGCCAGCGCTTCATGTTGCTGAATATGCAGACCAATTTTCCAGATATTGAAAGCCATTGCTGATGATCTCCGTATCACCCGTTGCTTTAACGGGTATATCAATGCGTCTGGCTTGCCTTTATACTACCGCGCGTTTGTTTATAAACTGCCCAAATGCCACTAAATGGGAAATCTCCAGTGAAGTTCGTAAAGTATTTATTAATCCTTGCAGTATGTTGCATCCTGCTGGGAGCAGGCTCGATTTATGGCCTCTATCGCTATATTGAGCCGCAATTACCTGACGTCGCGACGCTCAAAGATGTGCGTTTACAGATCCCGATGCAGGTTTACAGCGCTGACGGCGAGCTGATCGCGCAATATGGCGAGAAACGTCGAATCCCGGTCACGCTGGATCAGATGCCGCCAGTGATGGTCAAAGCTTTTATCGCCACAGAAGACAGCCGCTTTTATGAGCACCACGGGGTAGACCCGGTGGGGATCTTCCGTGCGGCCAGCGTCGCATTGTTCTCCGGTCACGCTTCACAAGGGGCGAGTACTATTACCCAGCAGTTGGCGAGAAACTTCTTCCTGAGCCCGGAACGTACGCTGATGCGTAAGATCAAAGAAGTGTTTCTGGCGATCCGCATTGAACAATTGTTGAGTAAAGATGAGATCCTCGAGCTGTATCTGAACAAGATCTACCTGGGGTATCGCGCCTATGGCGTGGGTGCTGCCGCACAGGTCTATTTCGGTAAGACGGTCGATCAGCTCAGCTTAAGTGAGATTGCAGTGATTGCCGGTCTGCCAAAAGCGCCGTCAACCTTCAACCCCCTCTATTCGATGGACCGGGCCACCGCGCGACGTAACGTCGTGCTGTCGCGTATGCTGAGTGAAAACTACATTACGCAGGCCCAGTACGATCAGGCGCGTAATGAAGCCATTGACGCCAACTACCACGCGCCGGAAATCGCCTTCTCTGCGCCGTATCTGTCTGAGATGGTGCGCCAGGAGATGTATAACCGCTATGGCGAGAAAGCCTATGAAGACGGGTATCGCATCACCACCACCATTACGCGCAAAGTGCAGCAGGCGGCTCAGCAGGCAGTACGTAACAACGTGATGGATTACGACATGCGCCACGGCTACCGCGGCCCGTCAAACGTGCTGTGGAAAGTGGGCGAAGGCAGTTGGGACAGCAAAAAAATTACCGATACGCTGAAAGCGCTGCCAACATATGGGCCACTGTTGCCGGCGGTTGTCACCAGCGCCAATCCGCAGGAAGCCATTGCCGCGCTGGCGGATGGTACGTCAGTGTCATTACGGATGGATGGCATGCGCTGGGCGCGTCCTTACCGCTCGGATACCCAGCAAGGTCCGACGCCGCGTAAAGTGACAGATGTGGTACAGGCCGGTCAGCAAATCTGGGTACGCCAGGTTGGCGATGCCTGGTGGCTGGCGCAAGTGCCGGACGTTAACTCCGCTCTGGTTTCTATTAATCCGCAAAACGGCGCGGTGCTGGCGTTGGTGGGTGGTTTTGACTTCAACCAGAGCAAGTTTAACCGTGCAACCCAGGCGCTACGCCAGGTGGGTTCCAACATCAAACCATTCCTCTATACCGCCGCGATGGATAAAGGTCTGACGCTGGCGAGTATGCTCAACGACGTGCCGATCTCCCGCTGGGATGCCGGTGCCGGTTCCGACTGGCAGCCGAAGAACTCACCGCCGCAGTATGCTGGTCCTATCCGTTTACGTCAGGGTCTGGGCCAGTCGAAAAACGTGGTGATGGTCCGTGCCATGCGCGCCATGGGCGTGGATTACGCGGCAGAGTATCTGCAACGTTTCGGCTTCCCGGCACAGAACATTGTGCACACCGAGTCGCTGGCGCTGGGTTCCGCCTCGTTCACGCCAATGCAGGTGGCGCGCGGTTACGCGGTGATGGCGAACGGAGGTTTCCTGGTCGATCCGTATTTCATCAGTAAGATCGAAAGCGATATGGGCGGCGTTATCTTCGAAGCGAAGCCAAAAATTGCCTGCCCGGATTGTGATATCCCGGTGATTTATGGCGATACCCAGAAATCTAACGTGCTGGAAAACAGCAATGTAGAAGATGTCGCTGTCTCGCAGGAACAGCAGAATGCCGCCGTGCCTATGCCGCAGCTTGAGCAGGCGAATCAGGCGTTGGTCGCGCAAAGTGGAACGCAGGAGTACGCTCCGCACGTGATCAACACGCCGCTGGCCTTCCTGATTAAAAGCGCGCTGAACACCAATATCTTTGGTGAACCAGGCTGGATGGGAACTGGTTGGCGTGCCGGTCGCGATTTACAGCGTCATGATATCGGCGGGAAAACCGGGACCACCAACAGTTCGAAAGATGCATGGTTCTCCGGTTACGGGCCAGGCGTAGTGACGTCAGTATGGATCGGCTTTGATGATCATCGCCGCAATCTGGGTCACACGACAGCTTCCGGGGCGATCAAAGATCAAATCTCCGGCTATGAAGGCGGCGCGAAGAGCGCACAGCCTGCGTGGGATGCTTACATGAAATCCGTGCTGGAAGGAGTGCCTGAGCAGCCGTTGACGCCGCCGCCGGGTATTGTGACAGTCAATATCGATCGCAGTACCGGTCAACTGGCGAGCGGCGGTAACAGCCGTGCAGAGTATTTCATTGAAGGTACTCAGCCAACGCAGCAGGCGGTACACGAGGTAGGGACAACCATTATCGATAATGGTGAGACACACGAACTGTTCTGATCAAAAAAGGCGCTTCGGCGCCTTTTTTATTGTTTGTGTATTTAGTGGGATAGATATTAAAGCCGGCCCTGCCCTTTCAGCCATTCGCGTACGAGGAACAACGCGCTCACATTGCGCGCTTCGTGGAAATCAGGATCCTCCAGCAAATCCATCATATGCGCGAGTGGCCAGCGTACCTGCGGTAATGGCTCAGGTTCATCCCCTTCCAGCGATTCAGGATAAAGATCCTCTGCCACCACAATGTTCATCTTGCTGGAGAAATAAGACGGCGCCATGCTGAGTTTCTTCAAAAACGTCAGATCTTTCGCGCCAAATCCCACCTCTTCTTTCAGTTCCCGATTCGCCGCCTCAAATACGCTTTCACCGGGATCAATTAATCCTTTGGAAAAACCCAGTTCGTATGACTCGGTCCCGACCGCGTATTCGCGAATAAGGATCAGGTGGTCATCCACAATCGGCACAATCATTACCGCTTCACGCGTGGAGGGCCGCATACGTTCATAAACGCGGCGTACGCCATTGCTGAACTCAAGGTCCACGCTTTCGACCTTAAACAGCCGGGATTGGGCGACGGTTTCCACTTTCAAAATCGTGGGTTTTTGTAATGATTTGCTCATTGTGAGGATCTTTGCTGTGAAATCTGGGGTCATTGTGCGATATACCGCACGGTTTCGGCAACGTGAATTGCCGTTTATTTACATTTATGTAACGTACTAAAAGTTAATCCCTATTTCAAATTAAAAGTCAATAGGTTGAAATAACTCCAGGAATTTGCTGATATTCCATTTTTAGTGATTTTGCTATGATTCGCATTTACTGGGCTGCGCTTTAAGATGCTCAAGTTCAACTCCACACTTGCCGATAGCCAACTAAAGAATCACGAATATTGAACAGGGTGCGACTGACCACGCCTGACAGACTAAGTAAGATGGGGAAAGCATGAGCACCATTCTGATTTTTTTAGCTGCTTTGCTGGCCTGCTCATTGCTCGCAGGGTGGCGACTCAGAACGAAATCCAGACGGAAAAATTTACCCTTGAGCAACGTCTTTTCAGACGCCGCGAAGCGTAAACTTACGCCTGAAGAACGCAGCGCTGTCGAAAACTATCTCGAAAACCTGAGTCAAATTCAGCAAGTACCAGGTCCAACGGGCGCCAGCTCTGCGCCGGTATCGTTAACGCTGAATGCCCAAAGTAACAGCGTCATTGTGCTTACGCACGCGATTACACGTTACGGCATTACCACCGACGATCCTAACAAATGGCGCTATTATCTTGATTCCGTTGAGGTGCATTTGCCGCCTTTTTGGGAACAATACATCAATGACGAAAACAGCGTTGAGCTGATCCACACCAATACGTTGCCGCTGGTTATTTCGCTAAACGGCCACACGCTGCAGGAATATATGCAGGAAGCGCGTGGCTATGCGTTGCAGCATACCGCCTCTACCCAGGCGTCCATTCGCGGTGAAGAAAGCGAACAAATCGAACTACTGAATATTCGTCAGGAAACCCATGAAGAATATGCGCTCAGCCGCCCTTCTGGATTACGCGAAGCGTTACTGATCGCCGCATCATTCCTGCTGTTCTTTTTATGTTTAATCATCCCGGATACGTTTGTGCCGTGGGCAGTCGGTGGCGCGGTGCTGTTGCTGGGTGCAGGTCTGTGGGGGCTGTTCGCTCCGCCATCTAAAACTGCCCTGCGAGAAATTCATTGTCTGCGCGGGACGCCGCGTCGCTGGGGATTGTTTGGCGAGAACGACCAGGAGCAAATTAACAATATCTCTCTGGGTATTATTGATCTGATCTATCCCCCTCACTGGCAGCCATACATTGCGCAGGATCTCGGTCAGCAAACGGATATCGATATTTATCTCGATCGCCACGTTGTTCGCCAGGGGCGTTTTTTATCCCTGCACGACGAAGTTAAAAATTTCCCGTTGCAACACTGGCTACGCAATGCCGTTATCGCAGGCGGTTCGCTGCTGGTGCTGCTGATGCTACTGTTCTGGATCCCGTTAGATATGCCGATAAAATTCACGCTTTCGTGGATGAAAGGTGCACAGACTATCGAAGCCAACAGCGTGAAACAGCTTGAGAACGCGGGCGTCCGCGTGGGGGACACGCTACACCTGAGCGGCACAGGTATGTGTAACATTCATACCCAAGGGAGCTGGAATACACAGCCCGCCACGCCGTTCATGCCTTTTGATTGCACGCAAATTATCTGGAATGACGCGCGCGCGCTACCGCTTCCTGAATCCGATCTGGTGAATAAAGCCACCGCGCTCACGCAGGCCGTAAACCGCCAGTTGCACCCCAAACCGGATGATGATTCCCGCGTCAGCGCGTCGTTACGTTCGGCAATCCAAAAGTCCGGCATGGTGTTACTGGACGATTTTGGTGAAATTGTCCTGAAAACAGCCGATTTGTGCGCAGCCAAAGATGAATGCGTACGCTTAAAAAATGCGCTGGTTAACCTCGGTAACAGTAAAGACTGGGCTGCGCTGGTGAAACGCGCTAACGCCGGAAAACTGGATGGCGTAAACGTGTTGTTGCGTCCAGTAAGCGCAGAGTCGCTAGATAATCTGGTGAATACCTCTACGGCGCCGTTTATTGCTCGCGAGACAGCGCGTGCGGCCCAGGCGCTGAATAGCCCTGCCCCTGGCGGTTTTTTGATTATCAGCGACGAAGGCAGCGATCTGGTGGATCAGCCCTGGCCGTCGACCTCTCTGTATGACTACCCGCCGCAAGAACAATGGAACGCCTTCCAGCGTCTGGCTCAGATGCTAATGCAAACACCATTTCGCGCGGAGGGGATTGTCACCAATATCTCTACCGACGCTAACGGTACTCAGCACATTGGCCTGCACCGAATCCCGGATCGTTCAGGATTATGGCGCTACCTTGGCACGACGCTGCTGATGCTCTCCATGCTCGGATGCACTATCTATAACAGCGTTCAGGCATTCAGACGCTACCAGCGCCATCGTTCGCGCATCGCGGAAATTCAGAGCTACTACGAAAGTTGCCTCAACCCAACGCTGATTGACGACCCGGAAAGCCTGATTCGATAACACGCTCGCGCGCCAGGATATGCTACCCTGTCGCGCATCATGTTTTCTTCTGGGGAGTTTCCATGCATATCAATATTGCCTGGCAGGATGTCGACACCGTGTTGCTGGATATGGACGGCACGCTACTCGATCTGGCATTCGACAATTATTTCTGGCAAAAACTGGTGCCGGAAACCTACGGCGCGAAGCAGGGCATCTCTCCCCAGGAAGCCCAGGACTATATTCGCCAGCAGTATCATGCCGTGCAGCATACGCTAAACTGGTACTGCCTGGATTACTGGAGCGAGTGCCTGGATCTGGATATTTGCGCCATGACAACGGAACAAGGACCACGCGCCGTTTTGCGTGAAGATACCGTACCGTTTCTTGATGCTTTGAAAGCCAGCGGCAAACGCCGTATTTTGCTTACCAACGCACATCCGCATAATCTCGCGGTAAAACTAGAGCATACCGGTCTGGCCTCGCACCTTGATTTATTACTTTCCACCCACACATTTGGTTATCCCAAAGAGGATCAGCGGTTATGGCACGCTGTGGCTGAAGAAACGGGAATGAGTGCAGAGAAGACGCTGTTTATTGACGATAGCGAACCCATTCTCGACGCCGCTGCTCTGTTCGGCATTCGTTACTGCCTCGGCGTAACCAATCCCGACTCAGGTATTGCGGAAAAACAGTACGCACGCCATCCGTCATTGAATGACTACCGCCGACTGATCCCCTCACTGATGTGAAGGAGACGCCATGAAAGAAAAGCCCTCTGCTGAAGTCAGGCTGGATAAATGGCTATGGGCTGCGCGCTTTTATAAAACGCGTGCGCTGGCCCGCGAAATGGTTGAAGGCGGTAAGGTGCATTACAACGGCCAGCGCAGTAAGCCGAGCAAAATTGTCGAGCTGAACGCCACCCTCACCCTGCGCCAGGGAAATGACGAGCGAACGGTCATTATCAAGGCCATTACCGAGCAGCGTCGCCCGGCCACGGAAGCCGTTACGCTGTATGAAGAAACCGCGGAAAGCGTGGAAAAACGCGAAAAAATGGCGCTGGCGCGTAAACTTAACGCGTTAACCATGCCGCACCCGGACAGACGACCGGACAAGAAAGAACGCCGCGACCTGTTACGATTTAAACACGGCGACAGCGAGTGACTGTCACCTGCAAGAGAGATGATTATGCCGCAACATGACCAATTACATCGTTATCTGTTTGAAAACTTTGCCGTGCGCGGCGAGCTGGTGACCGTTTCGGAAACCCTGCAACAGATCCTCGAAAACCATACTTACCCGCAGCCGGTCAAAAACGTGCTGGCTGAACTACTGGTTGCCACCAGCCTGCTCACCGCTACGCTGAAGTTTGCTGGTGATATCACCGTTCAGTTGCAGGGCGATGGTCCGCTGAGCCTGGCCGTCATCAACGGCAATAACAACCAGCAGATGCGTGGCGTGGCCCGCATGCAGGGTGATATTCCTGAAGGCGCGGATCTGAAAACGCTGGTAGGCAACGGCTACCTGGTGATCACCATTACGCCGGAAGAAGGCGAGCGTTATCAGGGTGTGGTCGGTCTGGAAGGCGACACGCTGGCCGCCTGTCTGGAAGATTACTTCATGCGTTCTGAACAGCTACCGACTCGTCTGTTTATCCGAACTGGCGACGTCGATGGCAAACCCGCCGCTGGTGGGATGCTGCTGCAGGTGATGCCGGCGCAAAACGCGCAGGCAGATGATTTCGATCACCTCACCGCCCTGACCGAAACCATCAAAACCGAAGAGCTGTTGACGCTGCCAGCTAACGAAGTACTGTGGCGTTTGTACCACGAAGAGGAAGTCACTCTCTACGATCCGCAGGACGTTGAGTTCAAATGTACCTGCTCACGCGAACGCTGCGCAGGCGCACTGAAAACGCTGCCGGACGAAGAAGTGGACAGCATTCTGGCGGAAGAAGGCGAGATCGATATGCACTGCGATTACTGCGGTAGCCACTATCTGTTTAACGCTATGGATATTGCTGAGATCCGCAGCAACGCTTCTCCAGCAGACCCACAGGTCCATTAATCACCGTCTTGCGTGATGGCGCTTATCTGGCCTACGGAAAACTATTGTAGGCCGGATAAGGCGTTCGCGTCGCCATCCGGCAAAACGCTATCGGCAAGAAGATCACTCGTTGTAATAATTCATCTGCAATCGGGTGCCATCAATAGTGATATCCCGCCAGATTCTGGGGGCTGAAGCCAGTTGATGGTTCGCCACCGCCTGCAGTAATTTATCCTTATTGAATCCTTCAGGAAGCTCGGCAACCGCTAACAGATCCCATTTATTTTCCTGCAAACCGAAAACCAGACTCACCCCATCGCCAAAGGCATACAGCACCTGTTCAGGCTTACCATCCGCATTGAGGTCCTGATCGACCAGCACGCATGTGTTCTCCTCAACGCAGGAGGTAATACGGTAGCTCTGCCCTTTGACATACGTCCAGAAGCTCTCATCAGGTTGCTTGCTACCCGGTGCGATCGTCACTTTCGGCGCTAACTGAGTGGCACTCAGATCCTGAATGGGATCGCGACTTCCTTGCAGCAGAGAATTCAAGTCGCGTCGGCGCTTACTGTCCTGATTAAACGCCACATCTTTTTGTAATGCTTCCAACGCGGCACGTCCCGGTTTTCCGCTGCGATCCAACATATACAGGCTGACCTGATCCGGCTTAATTTTCCCGCTGTGATACCGCCCCATATGGCTGTTGACGCTGATGCGCCAGGCATCAATAACCGGCGACGACAGCAGAATCAACAGCCCCAACGCCAGTAACGAAACACAAAGAATCACCTGCCCCTGAAACGCAAGCGGATTCCGCCCACGGCGTAAAATGCTCGCCAGATAACCAAACGCCCAGACCAGCAGCACGCAGACCACCAGCACACCATGTAAACGCTCGGGCGTCCAACCGTACTGCTGAATTCGCACCCACAATGCCCAACCGGCGATCAGCATATAGATGGGCGCGACAACCAGAGAACATTTGATCAGGTAGCGCAACGCGCCAGGATAAGGAAGCGCCTCTTTTTGCGGCTCACGCACGATAGCCATCAACAACAGCAGGAGCAGCGTCAGCGTTGACATCAACCCAGCCGCAGACACCCGCTGCGAGATAGCCTCCAGTCCAGTGAAAGGCAAGGTCAGCATAAACATCAGCGCCAGCAAAGCGACCAGGGGCAGCAGGCCAGTGGCGATAAACGTCAGCAGCTTTTGTACTGCGACGACCAGACGCGACTGCGTGCGGGCTAACACGACCGCCAGAGCCGTGATCAATCCTACCGCGACATACACAAACCAGTCGGTTTCAAAGAACAGCGTTTTAAAAAAGGTAATCCCGACCAGCTCAAACATCTCACTCCACAGCAGGAGCACCAGCCAGAACAAGCCATTAGAAATAAAGACGATCAGTAACGTCAGCGCGTTAAGCCACAAGCTCGTATAAAACTGCGCATAGCGCGTCTGCTGACGGGATGCCTGGAGCGAGTACTGAATCCACGGCAAAGCCAGCATCGCCATCAGCAGTAATCGCCAGCCGTAGAGCATAAAAATATCATTTTGCCGCCACCTGTCGCTGCCCTCGATTTGCCACTTTAGCCAGACGCTCATCGCCAGCACGACAACAAAGATCAGCGCCATCCAGAACCACAGCACACGCTGTTTGAAAGAGACCACGGTGAGTAGAAGCGCCGAAGAGAGGGCAATTGTCGCGGGCATGCCGTAGAACAGCCAGCCGTCGTTATGCGGCACAAGATACGTCATTAGCAGGTAGCACAATATCCCCTGAAGCAGGCCGATGGATATCATGCCCCAGCGAGTTGTGCGTGAAAGTTTAACACTATCCATGTCGTCATCCAGAATGAAGAGAAAAGGTAATTATCGCATCAACTTCACAATTTTGAGCATTGATGGACCGGATTCAGACCACCGCCACGGGAAGTGAATCGATATTGTTTATGTATGAGTTACGTATTTTTCTTACGTGAATGCGATTACACTCACAAGATTCCCGCCAAAAACACTCTCTATTAACGTTTTAAGAACATTTTCCACAACAAAAAAGGGTTTCCTGCCATAATATCTGCCTCTTTGTGACAGGAGTCGCAGCGCATTCGGTCGCCCGTGGTTTTGCCGGATGCGTAAATCTATGAGCCTTGTCGCGGTTAGCAATCCCAAAAAAACCTTACTATTCCAGGTAATACATATTGGCTAAGGAGCAGTGAAATGCGTGTGAACAACAGTTTAACCCCGCAAGATCTCAAGGCTTATGGTATCAATGACGTTCAGGATATCGTTTACAATCCCAGCTACGACCTATTGTATCAGGAAGAACTTGATCCAAATCTGGAAGGTTATGAGCGTGGCGTGTTAACGGATCTGGGCGCCGTTGCTGTTGATACCGGTATCTTTACCGGGCGTTCGCCGAAGGATAAGTACATTGTCCGCGACGACACCACGCGAGATACGCTGTGGTGGTCAGACAAAGGTAAAGGCAAGAACGACAACAAACCGCTCTCCCCGGAAACCTGGCAACATCTGAAAGGGTTAGTCACCCAGCAACTCTCTGGCAAACGCCTGTTTATCGTTGACGCGTTCTGCGGCGCTAACGCCGATACCCGTCTTTCCGTGCGCTTTATTACCGAAGTGGCCTGGCAGGCGCATTTTGTCAAAAATATGTTCATCCGCCCAAGCGACGAAGAACTGGTTGATTTTAAACCTGATTTTATCGTAATGAACGGCGCTAAATGCACCAACCCGCAATGGAAAGAGCAGGGTCTGAACTCAGAAAACTTCGTGGCATTCAACCTGACTGAACGCATTCAGTTGATTGGTGGTACCTGGTACGGCGGCGAGATGAAAAAAGGGATGTTCTCCGTCATGAACTACCTGCTGCCGCTGAAGGGCATCGCCTCTATGCACTGCTCGGCAAACGTCGGGGAAAAAGGTGATGTGGCGGTCTTCTTTGGCCTGTCCGGCACCGGTAAAACCACGCTGTCCACCGACCCCAAACGCCGCCTGATCGGCGATGATGAACACGGTTGGGATGACGATGGCGTGTTTAACTTCGAAGGCGGTTGCTACGCCAAGACCATCAAACTCTCTAAAGAGGCCGAGCCGGAAATCTACAACGCGATCCGTCGTGACGCGCTGTTGGAAAACGTCACTGTGCGCGGAGATGGTTCCATCGATTTCGACGACGGTTCCAAAACCGAGAACACCCGTGTTTCCTACCCGATTTATCACATCGAGAATATTGTTAAGCCGGTGTCAAAAGCGGGTCATGCCACTAAGGTTATCTTCCTGACCGCCGACGCGTTTGGCGTGCTGCCGCCGGTTTCTCGCCTGACCGCCGATCAAACGCAGTACCACTTCCTGTCTGGCTTTACCGCTAAACTGGCCGGTACCGAGCGTGGCGTCACTGAACCGACCCCAACCTTCTCTGCTTGCTTTGGCGCAGCATTTCTGACGCTGCACCCAACGCAGTACGCAGAGGTGCTGGTGAAACGTATGCAGGCGGCAGGTGCGCAGGCGTATCTGGTTAACACCGGCTGGAACGGTACCGGTAAGCGTATCTCCATCAAAGATACTCGCGCGATTATCGACGCCATTCTGAACGGTTCACTGGACGACGCAGAAACATTCCGTCTGCCAATGTTTGACCTGGCTATCCCAACCGAACTGCCGGGTGTGGATACTCGTATTCTCGATCCGCGTAATACCTACGCGTCACCGGAGCAGTGGCAGGAAAAAGCCAATGCACTGGCGAAACTGTTTATCGAGAACTTCGAGAAGTACACCGACACCCCAGCAGGTGAAGCGCTGGTTAGCGCCGGGCCGAAGCTGTAATTGACGTTGCCGGATGGCGGTTTCGCCTTATCCGGCCTACAACAACAAAAAGGGAGGCATTTCGCCTCCCTTTTTTATGCGTCTTTCGTGGTGCCCTGCGCACGAGTGAAGGGCACCGGAAGCCAGGCGCGAATCGACAACCCACCCCGCTCGCTGGTGCCAATTTCCAGCATACCGTTATGGTTATCGATAATACGCTGCACAATCGCCAGCCCCAGACCCGTACCGCTGGTACTACGCGCGCTGTCCCCGCGGACAAACGGCTGGAACAGATGTTTACGCTGCTCCGGCTTGATACCTGGACCATCATCTTCCACCTGGAACCAGGCGCGATGCGGCTCCATACCGCTACTGACCTTAATCCAGCCGTTACCATAGCGGGCGGCATTAACCACCATATTGGCAACCGCACGCTTGATCGACAGCGGATGCATCTTCACCTGAATGTTGCCCGGCAGCAGCGCAGTCTCAATTTCACGCTCATAGCCGCTTTCCGCCGCGACCACTTCGCCTAACACCGAGTTCAGATCTGCCATCTCCATCGGCATCTCCTGACCGGTACGCAGATAATCGATAAACTGCTCGATAATAGCGTTACACTCTTCGATGTCCTTATTGATGGATTCTGCGAGATAACCGTCTTCCTCGCCCATCATTTCCGTCGCCAGACGGATACGCGTCAGTGGAGTACGTAGATCGTGGCTCACCCCTGCCATCAGCAATGTACGGTCATCGGCCAGTTGCTTCACGCCTGCCGCCATATGGTTAAAGGCACGGGTAACAGAACGCACCTCAGAAGCGCCATACTCACGCAACGGCGGCGGAATAATACCTTTCCCTACCTGCAACGCCGCATGTTCAAGATCCACCAGCGGTCGGTTCTGAATACGAATAAATAGCCATGCGCCGCCAATGGCCAGCAGCATGATCGCCAACGTATAGCGGAACAGCGGCGAGAAATCACCCTGATGGATTTCAGTGAGCGGCACACGTACCCAGATATTGGGCGACAGCCAGGTTTTCAGCCACACGACCGGCGAGCTTTTGTTGACCTCAACGCGGACTTCTGTCGGGCCACCCAACTGCTGCGCCATCTGATGACTTAAGAATTCATAGTGTTGCGCCCAACGCAGTCCGGCCTCTTCAGCGGCCTCGTTGGAATAGAGGGAAATACCCAACTCACGATAAATTTCCCGACGAAACGCGGGAGGCACCACCAGTTGTGTACCGTCCTCCAGCTGCAGTTTATCGGTCATCAGCATACGAACTTCGTAGGCCAGGACCTTATTAAACTGCTGGAGGCTCGGCAAAATCGCGAAGTTCAGCACGACCAGATAAGTCGTCACCAGGCTGGCAAACAGCAAGGTGACGATGAGCAATAATGTGCGGGCAAACGAACTTCGTGGCGAGAAGCGCATTCGCCTCATGCTTTAGAACCGTCCGGAACAAAAACGTAGCCCAGGCCCCATACGGTCTGAATATAACGCGGATGCGCCGGATCTTCTTCCACCATACGGCGCAGACGAGAAATCTGTACGTCGATAGAACGTTCCATCGCCGAGTATTCACGACCACGGGCCAGGTTCATCAGCTTGTCGCGAGACAGCGGCTCACGCGGGTGGCTTACCAGCGCTTTCAGTACCGCAAACTCCCCGCTGGTGAGCGGCATCGGCTCATCTTCGCGGAACATTTCACGCGTACCGAGGTTCAGTTTGAACTTACCAAAGGCAATAACCGCTTCTTCCTGAGAAGGTGCGCCCGGCAGTTCGTTCGCCTGACGACGCAGTACGGCACGAATACGCGCCAGCAGTTCACGCGGGTTAAACGGTTTCGGAATGTAATCGTCAGCGCCGATTTCCAGCCCTACGATACGATCAACTTCTTCACCCTTCGCAGTCACCATAATGATCGGCATCGGGTTGCTTTGGCTGCGCAGGCGACGGCAAATAGACAGGCCGTCTTCACCCGGCAGCATTAAATCCAGCACCATCAGGTGGAAGGACTCACGGGTCAGCAGACGATCCATCTGCTCAGCGTTTGCGACGCTTCGAACCTGGAAGCCCTGCTCGGTCAGATAACGTTCCAGAAGCGCACGTAAGCGCATGTCGTCATCGACCACCAGAATCTTATAGTTCTCTTGCATTGTTATTACTCCCAAAGGTTCGCAACAATTAAGTGTATATTCTTAAGAAAGCTCACGTGAGTCACCAGCGAATTCTGGTATGAATTCCAGGCTAAATTGTTACAAAGCATATTAAACAGCAGCTTAAGTATACAATGTTTCTCGCAATACATTATTTATTCTGTTGATATGCTCACGTAATACTAATTGTGCGCATCATCACAGAGTCGAAGGTAAAACAATAAGATGAAAACGCCCCTGATAACCCGTGAAGGGTATGAAAAACTCAAACAAGAGCTGAATTATCTCTGGCGTGAAGAGCGCCCGGAAGTCACCAAAAAGGTCACCTGGGCCGCAAGTCTGGGCGACCGCAGCGAAAATGCCGACTACCAGTATAATAAAAAGCGCCTGCGCGAAATCGACCGCCGCGTCCGTTATTTGACCAAGTGCATGGAAAATCTGAAAATCGTCGATTACTCCCCGCAACAGGAAGGCAAAGTCTTCTTCGGCGCATGGGTCGAGATTGAAAATGACGATGGCGACATCCGCAAATTCCGCATTGTCGGCTACGATGAGATCTTCGGTCGTAAAGATTACATCTCTATCGATTCGCCAATGGCGCGGGCGCTGCTGAAAAAAGAGGTCGGCGATCTCGCGGTAGTAAACACCCCTGGCGGCGAAGCCAGTTGGTACGTAAACGAGATCGAATACGTGAAGTGAGACCGGAACAATCCGAAGCCCCCGTAGATGACTGGCATTTTTGCCAGTCAATCCGTATAACTATCCCCTGATTTTTTATCCTATAGACGAAGCTATCCATGATGAATGATTCTTTCTGCCGCATTATCGCAGGTGAAATTCAGGCTCGTGCTGAACAGGTAGAAGCTGCCGTTCGCCTGCTTGATGAAGGGAACACCGTGCCGTTTATCGCACGTTATCGTAAGGAAATCACCGGCGGTCTGGACGATACGCAATTGCGTAATCTGGAGACCCGTCTGGGATATCTGCGTGAACTGGAAGACCGCCGTCAGGCGATACTGAAATCTATCGGCGAGCAAGGCAAATTGACCGATGATCTGGCGAATGCGATCAACGGTACGTTAAGTAAGACCGAACTCGAAGATCTCTATCTGCCGTACAAACCCAAGCGCCGCACCCGTGGGCAAATCGCCATTGAAGCCGGGCTGGAGCCGCTGGCTGATCTGCTGTGGAACGACCCCTCCCACGACCCGGAAACGGAAGCCGCAAAATACCTCAACGCCGAAAACGGCGTGGCGGACACCAAAGCCGCTCTCGACGGCGCGCGCTACATCCTGATGGAGCGTTTCGCAGAAGACGCCGCGCTGCTGGCAAAAGTTCGTGATTACCTGTGGAAAAACGCGCATTTGGTTTCTACCGTGGTCAGCGGTAAAGAAGAGGAAGGGGCGAAGTTCCGTGACTATTTCGACCACCATGAACCGATTTCTACCGTGCCATCCCACCGTGCGCTGGCCATGTTTCGTGGTCGTAACGAAGGCGTGTTACAGCTTTCTCTGAATGCCGACCCGCAATTCGATGAGCCGCCAAAAGAGAGCCACGGCGAGCAGATTATCCAGGATCATCTGGGACTGCGCCTGAATAACGCACCTGCCGACAGCTGGCGTAAAGGCGTTGTGAGCTGGACGTGGCGCATCAAAGTGCTGATGCACCTTGAAACCGAGCTGATGGGTACCGTGCGCGAACGTGCGGAAGATGAAGCGATTAACGTCTTTGCCCGCAACCTGCATGACCTGCTGATGGCCGCTCCAGCCGGACTGCGCGCCACAATGGGCCTCGATCCGGGTCTGCGTACCGGGGTAAAAGTGGCTGTGGTTGACGGTACCGGCAAACTGGTCGCTACCGATACCATTTATCCGCATACCGGTCAGGCCGCCAAAGCCGCCGTCGCCGTTGCGGCGTTATGTGAAAAATACAACGTTGAGCTGGTGGCGATTGGTAACGGTACGGCGTCGCGCGAAACCGAGCGTTTCTTCCTCGATGTACAGAAACAGTTCCCGCAAGTCACTGCGCAGAAAGTAATCGTCAGCGAAGCCGGCGCATCAGTGTACTCCGCTTCCGAGCTGGCGGCGCTGGAGTTCCCAGACCTTGATGTTTCGCTGCGTGGGGCGGTGTCTATCGCCCGTCGTCTGCAGGATCCGCTGGCTGAGCTGGTGAAAATCGATCCGAAATCTATCGGTGTGGGCCAGTATCAACACGACGTCAGCCAGACGCAGCTGGCGCGTAAGCTGGATGCGGTAGTGGAAGACTGCGTAAACGCCGTCGGCGTTGATCTGAACACCGCCTCCGTACCGCTGCTGACCCGCGTGGCGGGCCTGACACGCATGATGGCGCAAAACATCGTGGCCTGGCGTGACGAGAACGGCCAGTTCCAGAACCGCCAACAACTGCTCAAAGTCAGCCGTCTGGGGCCTAAAGCCTTTGAGCAGTGTGCGGGATTCCTGCGTATCAACCACGGCGATAACCCGCTGGATGCCTCTACCGTTCACCCGGAAGCGTATCCGATTGTGGAACGCATTCTGGCCGCCACCGAGCAATCGCTGCGCGATCTGATGGGCAACAGCACAGAACTGCGTAATCTGAAAGCGTCCGACTTTACCGACGAACGTTTCGGGGTACCAACCGTCACCGACATTATCAGAGAGCTGGAAAAACCGGGCCGCGACCCGCGTCCTGAATTCAAAACCGCACAGTTTGCTGACGGCGTAGAAACCATGAACGATCTGCTGCCAGGAATGATTCTGGAAGGGGCTGTCACCAACGTCACCAACTTCGGCGCGTTTGTCGATATCGGCGTACACCAGGACGGTCTGGTGCACATTTCTTCACTGTCAAATAAGTTCGTCGAAGATCCACACACCGTGGTGAAAGCGGGTGATATTGTGAAGGTAAAAGTGCTGGAAGTAGACCTGCAGCGTAAGCGTATCGCGCTGACTATGCGTCTGGACGAGCAGCCAGGTGAAACCAACGCGCGCCGCAGCGGCGGAAATAGCGATCGTACTCAGGGCAATCGTCCGGCACCAAAAGCCGCGAAACCTCGTGGCCGTGACGCTCAGCCTGCGGGCAACAGCGCGATGATGGATGCGCTGGCAGCGGCAATGGGTAAAAAGCGCTAAGTTTGGATCATGTGCCGGATAGCGGTGTAAATACCGTATCCGGCATATTTACTATATTATCTTCTCTCTTCCTCATTATATTTATCACTTCATTAACAGATGAAACCTTAATTAAACATTAAGGATTTCAATAATTGCTAGCGCGAATCATTCGTCCCCAACCAGAATAAATATTGAGGAATATCAAAATTGGCTCAAATTATTATCTAATTGTACATTCCGTCACACTTATTCTATTGATGATAGAAACCATTCTCATTATCATTGGTTTGTTGATTATTTACTCTTTCCTTACGTTGGCTAATCATCTGGTCTCATGCCGCCCTGTCGCCCCATGAGGTAATCACCCAGTTAGCGAGATATAAGTAGGTCCCTATGCAATTCACTCCTGACAGTGCGTGGAAAATTACCGGTTTTGCCCGTGAAATCAGCCCAGCTTATCGTCAGAAACTGTTGTCACTTGGCATGCTACCCGGCTCATCCTTCAACGTGGTACGCGTCGCCCCGCTCGGCGATCCCATCCATATTGAAACGCGTCGCGTAAGTCTGGTATTGCGTAAAAAGGATTTGGCGTTATTAGAAGTGGAAGCGGTATCCTGTTAATACAGTGAGTCTATAAAAATGAAAAAACTAACCATTGGTTTAATTGGTAATCCTAATTCCGGCAAGACAACCTTATTCAACCAGCTCACCGGCGCGCGTCAGCGTGTAGGCAACTGGGCTGGCGTTACCGTTGAACGTAAAGAAGGTCATTTCGCCACGACGGACCATCAGGTCACGCTGGTCGACTTACCCGGCACCTATTCACTGACGACAATCTCATCGCAGACCTCTCTTGATGAGCAAATCGCCTGCCACTACATTTTAAGCGGCGACGCGGATCTGTTGATCAACGTGGTCGATGCCTCAAACCTTGAGCGCAACCTCTACCTGACGTTGCAACTGCTTGAGCTGGGCATTCCCTGTATCGTCGCGCTGAACATGCTGGATATTGCTGAGAAACAGCAAATCCGTATCGATATCGACGCCCTCTCCGCCCGTCTTGGCTGCCCGGTGGTTCCGCTGGTCTCCACCCGCGCCCGCGGCATTGAAGCGTTGAAGCTGGCGATCGATCGCTACAAGGAAAACGACACCGTCGAACTGGTGCATTATGCCCAGCCGCTGCTGCAGGAAGCCGATTCCCTCGCTGACGCGATGGCCAAAGATATGCCGCTAAAACAGCGCCGCTGGCTGGGCCTGCAAATGCTGGAAGGCGATATCTACAGCCGTGCCTACGCCGGTGACGCCGCGCAAAACCTCGATGCCGCCATTGCGCGTCTGAGCGAAACAATGGACGATCCGGCGCTGCATATCGCCGATGCGCGTTACCAATGCATCGCCGCAATCTGCGATACCGTCAGTAATACCCTGACGGCAGAGCCGAGCCGTTTCACTACCGCGGTGGATAAAATTGTCCTCAACCGTTTCCTTGGGCTGCCAATTTTCCTGTTCGTGATGTACCTGATGTTCCTGCTCGCCATTAACATTGGCGGCGCGCTGCAGCCGTTATTCGATGTGGGTTCCGTGGCGCTATTTATTCATGGTATTCAATGGATTGGCTATACGCTGCACTTCCCGGACTGGCTGACCATCTTCCTGGCGCAAGGTCTTGGCGGCGGGATTAACACCGTGCTACCGTTGGTACCGCAAATCGGCATGATGTACCTGTTCCTCTCCTTCCTTGAAGACTCCGGTTACATGGCGCGCGCTGCGTTTGTGATGGACCGCCTGATGCAGGCGCTGGGACTGCCGGGCAAATCGTTTGTCCCGCTGATAGTCGGTTTTGGCTGCAACGTACCGTCGGTGATGGGTGCCCGTACGCTGGATGCCCCACGTGAACGTCTGATGACCATCATGATGGCGCCGTTTATGTCCTGCGGCGCACGTCTGGCGATTTTCGCCGTCTTTGCCGCGGCTTTCTTTGGTCAGAACGGCGCGCTGGCAGTCTTCTCGTTGTATGTACTGGGTATCATTATGGCGGTACTGACCGGTCTGATGCTCAAACACACCATCATGCGTGGCGAAGCAACACCGTTCGTGATGGAGCTTCCGGTGTACCATGTGCCGCACATCAAGAGCCTGATTATTCAGACCTGGCAACGCCTGAAAGGCTTCGTGCTGCGTGCCGGTAAAGTCATCATCATCGTCAGCATTTTCCTCAGCGCGTTTAACAGCTTCTCGCTGAGCGGAAAAATCGTCGACAACATCAACGACTCTGCTCTGGCCTCCGTTAGCCGCGTTATTACCCCAGTCTTTAAGCCGATTGGCGTTCACGAAGATAACTGGCAGGCAACCGTAGGTCTGTTTACCGGCGCGATGGCGAAAGAAGTGGTTGTCGGTACGCTGAACACGCTCTATACCGCAGAAAACATTCAGGAAGAAGAGTTCAATCCGGCAGATTTCCACCTCGGTGAAGAGCTGTTCAGTGCGGTGGATGAAACCTGGCAAAGCCTGAAAGATACCTTTAGCCTGAGCGTTCTGGCCAACCCTATCGAAGCCAGCAAAGGCGACGGCGAGATGGCTACAGGCGCAATGGGCGTGATGGGCGAGAAATTTGGCAGCGCCGCCGCCGCGTACAGCTACCTGATTTTCGTGCTGCTGTATGTCCCGTGCATTTCAGTGATGGGTGCTATCGCACGTGAATCAAGCCGTGGTTGGATGGGCTTCTCGATCCTGTGGGGCCTGAACATCGCCTATTCACTGTCGACGCTGTTTTATCAGACCGTCAGTTACAAAGAGCATCCGACTTACAGTCTGGTGTGCATCTTAGCCGTCATCCTGTTTAACATCGTATTGCTGGGTCTGCTGCGCCGTGCCCGCAGCCGGGTGGATCTCTCACTGCTGTCAACCAACAGAACGGCTAGCTCCTGCTGTTCCAGTACCACTGGCGATTGCCACTAAGGTCGTCAACAATGGCATCGCTTATTCAGGTTCGTGATTTACTGGCGCTGCGGGGGCGTATGGAGGCAAAGCAAATTAGCCACACGCTGCATACCCCGCAGCCAATGATTGACGCCATGCTGAATCAGTTAGAAAAGATGGGCAAAGCGGTGCGGATTCAGGAAGATGCCGATGGGTGTCTGTCCGGAAGCTGCAAGAGTTGCCCGGAAGGTAAAGCCTGCCTGCGCGAGTGGTGGGCTTTGCGCTAGTGTGCCGCTCCTGCCGGATTCAGCGTTTATGCTGATATCCGGCTTTTTGCGTAACGGCTCCCACAACGATTTCACTGTTTCAGCAAAACAGATCTATCCCTCTGCCTTCCGCGCAGAACTATCAACTCGTGGATGATTACTGTCGATCGGGCAAGTAGAGTCTCGTCATCTTATTTCCCAGGTGACGGTTCGCCATGAATACTGACACGACAGCTACGCCGCATGACGCGATTTTCAAAACGTTTTTGAACCACCCAGCGACCGCCCGCGATTTTCTGCAACTTCATCTACCCGACTCTTTACGTGCACTTTGCGATCTGAACACACTACAACTGGAATCGGGCAGCTTTATTGAAGATGATTTGCGCGCGTACTATTCAGACGTGTTGTGGTCGCTGAAAACTCGTGAAGGCGATGGCTACATTTACACCATCATTGAACATCAGAGTACCGCGGATGCTCATATGGCATTTCGCCTCATGCGCTATGCCATTGCCGTAATGCAGAGGCATCTGGACGCGGGCCATAAGAAACTACTGTTGGTGATCCCCATACTTTTTTATCATGGTACCGTCAGCCCATATCCATATTCACTCTGCTGGCTGGACGAATTTGACAACCCGGAGGCAGCCAGACCACTTTATGCCACAGCATTTCCATTGGTCGATATCACCGTTGTGCCAGATGACGAGATCATGCAGCACCGCCGGATGGCGCTGCTGGAGCTCATCCAAAAACATATTCGTAAACGAGATTTGATGGGGTTAGTAGAAAAACTCGCCATCCTGCTTGTTAAAGGACACGCTAATGACAACCAGTTGAAAGCCCTGTTTAATTACCTGATGCAGGCCGGGGACACCGCGCGTTTTAGCGAATTTATTCACCAGGTCGCCGAACGTTTACCTCAACACAAGGAAAAGTTGATGACAATTGCCGAAAGATTACGTCAGGAAGGGCACCTTAATGGTCTTCAGGAAGGTCACAGGAAAGGGTTACGAGAGGGTTTGCAACAAGGCAAACGTGAGGAAGCTCTGCGCATTGCAACAACCATGCAGGCTGATGGCATAGACCCGCTGACTATCTGCAGAATCACCGGCCTGACTGCTGAGGATCTGGCTACGTTCAGCCATTAATTCCCAGCCCGGCAGCATGATTCTACCGGGCAAAACAGCGGATTTATAGCCGCTGTTTTAACGCCACCAGCGCTGAGCAGAACTCCGTTGGATGTGAGATAAACGGCGCATGCGCGGCTTTGGCAAACACCAACGACTCGCTCAGTGGCCACAGGGTATCCAGCATCGGGACGACTTTGCGCGGAACCAAACCATCAAGATAACCGTACATCCGCAGGAAAGGCTTATCCACCGAGCATAACGGCTCACGCAGATCGACTGTTTTCAGGATCTCCAGTCCGCCATTAAGCACCTCGACTTTCGGCATGGGTAAAGCCAGCACCGTTTTCTTCAGCGCCCGCGCATCCTGACGCGCGGTTTCCGTGCCCATCGTTTGCAATGCCAGAAAACGCTCCACTGTACGCTGAAAATCTTCGCTCAGTTGCTGCTGGAAACCTGCCAGCACTTCCGGCTTAATGCCCGGCCATTCATCGCGCGCGCTAAAGCAAGGTGAAGACGCGACGGTCACCAACGCCTGAACACGCTCAGGGTGCGTTAACGCCACCTGACTTGCGACCAGCCCGCCAAGACTCCAGCCGAGCCAGATAGCGTTCTCCGGCGCCTGTCTTAATACCCGTTCAGCCATCTCTTCCAGCGACATTGCGCCGAAACCCTGACTGCGACCAAATCCCGGCAAGTCGACAAGGTGCAGCGTAAAATGCGAGCTCAGTTCCTCACTTATGCAATGCCATACTTCCGCATTCAGTCCCCATCCGTGCAGCAGCACAAGATGGCAATTTCCCGAACCCTGGGTCTGCCACCAAATGTCATTCATCAGTTATTGTTCTCTTTTAGCCTGAAAGGATGCATCTATGCTAACAGTACCAGGATTGTGCTGGCTATGCCGAATGCCGTTGACGTTGGGGCACTGGGGGATCTGTTCGGTTTGCTCGCGGGCAACGCGTCAACCTCTCAGCCGATGTCCTCAATGCGGACTACCTGCCGCACATCCTTCGCTTCCCTGCGGCCGTTGCCTGCAAAAATCCCCGCCGTGGCAGCGTCTGATCGCCGTCAGCGACTATATTCCTCCGCTGAGCGGACTTATCCACCAGTTTAAGTTTTCACGCCGCAGCGAAATGGCCATTGCCCTTTCACGTTTACTGTTGCTGGAGGTATTACAGGCCCGGCGCGTCAGCGGTCTTCCTCTGCCGGACAGGATCGTTAGCGTCCCACTCTGGCAACGCCGACACTGGCGCAGAGGATTTAATCAGAGCGACTTACTATGTCGCCCTTTGGCGCACTGGCTTGGCTGCGACTGGGACAGGCAGGCCATCACACGGGTTCGGGCCACCGCTACACAACACCATCTCAGCGCCAGATTACGCAAACGTAACCTGAAAAATGCCTTTCGCCTTGAATTGCCAGTGCAGGGACTCCATATGGTTATTGTGGATGATGTCGTCACTACCGGAAGTACCGTCGCGGAAATCGCGCAGCTGCTTTTGCGCAACGGCGCGGCGACTGTCCAGGTATGGTGCCTGTGTCGAACCTTGTAGAGCCTCGATGATGGGCGTATTATAACCAAGTAAAATAGTCAACTATTAGGCCATTACTATGATCCATATTTCCGATGCTGCACAAGCGCACTTTGCCAAACTGCTGGCAAATCAGGAAGAAGGGACACAAATTCGCGTATTTGTGATTAATCCCGGCACGCCTAACGCTGAATGCGGCGTTTCTTATTGTCCGCCAGACGCCGTGGAAGCAACCGACACCGCCATTAAATTTGACCTGCTGACCGCATATGTTGATGAACTGAGCACACCGTATCTGGAAGATGCAGAAATCGATTTCGTTACCGACCAGTTAGGCTCCCAGCTGACGCTGAAAGCGCCAAACGCCAAAATGCGTAAAGTTGCCGATGATGCGCCGCTGATGGAACGCGTAGAGTACATGCTGCAATCGCAGATCAACCCACAGCTGGCAGGCCATGGCGGCCGCGTCTCTCTGATGGAGATCACCGATGAAGGCTACGCCATTCTGCAATTTGGCGGCGGCTGTAACGGCTGTTCAATGGTAGATGTAACGCTGAAAGAAGGTATCGAGAAACAGCTGCTGGCTGAATTCCCTGAACTGAAAGGCGTTCGCGATTTAACCGAACACCAGCGCGGTGAGCACTCTTACTACTAAGTCCTAAGCTGTAGAGTTGCCGTAGGCCCGATAAGACGCATCCGCGTCGCTATCGGGCATTGCTGCCGAATGGCAGCGTAACGGCCTACAACCCTGCATTTCTCTGCCTGTGCCCTGCAACAATCCCCTGCATAATTTGACCAGCCTCTCATAATTTAAATTTTGCCTGCCCAGGTGATTTTCAAGCGCTGCATGTTACCCGTATCATTCGTATCAGCACCTAACACACACATAATAGCCAGCTAAACTGATTAGTTTTGAAGGTAATCAGCATTGGTGCTGTAAATACTCTGTTCCCGGTCGGGACAATCGGAATTTGTCATCTAAACACTGACGTTACCCATAACAAAGTAAAGGCCAGGTAAATCATGCCATTAGTCATCGTTGCTATCGGTGTAATCTTGTTACTCCTCCTGATGATCCGTTTCAAAATGAACGGCTTCATCGCTCTCGTCCTGGTGGCGCTTGCTGTCGGATTGATGCAAGGGATGCCACTGGATAAAGTCATCGGTTCTATTAAAGCCGGCGTCGGCGGAACTCTTGGCAGCCTCGCCCTGATTATGGGTTTTGGCGCCATGCTGGGCAAAATGTTGGCGGACTGTGGCGGCGCACAGCGCATTGCCACCACGCTGATTGCTAAATTCGGTAAAAAACACATTCAGTGGGCGGTGGTATTAACCGGTTTCACCGTCGGTTTCGCCCTGTTCTATGAAGTCGGCTTCGTTCTGATGCTGCCGCTGGTGTTCACAATTGCCGCGGCGGCAAATATCCCTCTGCTGTACGTTGGTGTACCAATGGCTGCTGCGCTGTCCGTCACACACGGATTCCTGCCGCCGCACCCGGGTCCAACCGCTATTGCCACCATTTTCCACGCAGATATGGGTAAAACCCTGCTGTTTGGTACGATTCTGGCCATCCCGACCGTGATTCTCGCCGGTCCGGTGTACGCACGTTTCCTGAAAGGCATCGATAAGCCAATCCCGGAAGGTCTGTACAGCGCGAAAACCTTTACTGAAGAAGAGATGCCTGGCTTTGGCGTCAGCGTCTGGACCTCTCTGGTTCCGGTTATCCTGATGGCGATGCGCGCCGTCGCGGAGATGATTCTGCCAAAAGGTCATGCTTTCCTGACTGTTGCAGAATTCCTTGGCGACCCGGTCATGGCTACGCTTATCGCGGTGCTGATTGCGATGTTCACTTTTGGTCTGAACCGTGGACGTTCGATGGATCAGATTAACGACACGCTGGTGTCCTCAATCAAAATCATCGCGATGATGCTGTTGATCATCGGTGGTGGCGGTGCCTTCAAACAGGTTCTGGTTGATAGCGGCGTGGACAAATACATCGCTTCAATGATGCACGGTTCAAGTGTTTCCCCGCTGCTGATGGCATGGTCTATCGCTGCGGTACTGCGTATCGCGCTGGGTTCCGCGACCGTTGCTGCGATTACTGCAGGTGGGATCGTGGCGCCGCTGATTGCGACGACCGGCGTAAGCCCTGAGCTGATGGTTATTGCAGTCGGTTCCGGTTCCGTCATTTTCTCCCACGTGAACGATCCAGGCTTCTGGCTGTTCAAGGAGTATTTCAACCTGACCATCGGTGAGACCATCAAGTCATGGTCAATGCTGGAAACCATTATCTCAGTCTGCGGTCTGGTGGGTTGTCTGCTACTGGGTATGGTGGTTTAACCCCTACATATCCCAGACAAAAAAGCCGGGGAAATCCCCGGCTTTTTTACTTCTTCTTCGCAGCGGCTTTGCGGCGCTTATCCAAATCCTTAATCAGCTTGTTCACCCCGTCATCGGCAAACATCTGCTCCAACGTGACGGTGAGCTTACGCCGCCAGTTTTTGTACTGGTCGCTGGTCCCCGGGATATTGACCGGATCCGCCATTCCTAACCAGTCCTCCGGTTGCAGGCCCAGCAGCGCACTATTGCTGTCAGCGATGTAGCGTTGCATGCCACGATTAAGAATCGGCGTCATCGACATCAATGAGGCCTTGTGACCCGCACGTTTTGGCAGACAACCATATTTGTGCAGCGCGTCCAGCAGCCCCTGTTTGGCCAGTTCTCTGTCCTGATACAAGCCACGCAGTACGACTTCGTCCGGATAGAGCCCCAACGCTTTACCCAGCGTCAGATCGCCGCTATCCCAATAACCTTTAAGCGTAGGAAGGTCATGCGTCGCCGCGACTGCCATTGATTGTTCCGGATACGCTTTCGGCGCACGGAAGTTTTTCTCATGGTCATTCTCAAAATAAAGCACTTTGTAGGAGTACACGCCGCTATCGCGCAGCTTGCTGACGATCTCCACCGGCACCGTACCCAAATCTTCACCAATCACCATGCAGTGATGACGTTTACTTTCCAGCGCCAGAATTGAAAGCAGGTCGTCGACCGGATAATGCACGTAGGCACCGTGATCGGCCGTTTCACCGTAAGGGATCCACCACAGACGCAGCATCGACATAACATGGTCGATACGCAGCGCACCGCAGTTCTGCATATTGGCGCGCAGCAGTTCGATAAACGGTTCGTAAGCGCGTGCCGTGATGATGTGCGGATCCATCGGTGGCAACCCCCAGTTTTGCCCCAGCGGACCGAGAATATCCGGCGGCGCGCCAACCGAGGCTTTCAGGCAGTACAGCTCGCGGTCGCACCAGGTTTCCGCCCCGCCTTCAGCCACGCCAACCGCCAGGTCGCGATACAGCCCGACAGGCATCGCAAAGCCCTGGCTGGTTTTCCAGCAGTCAGCGAACTGGGTATACGCCAGCCACTGCAACCACAGGTAGAAGTCCACGTCATCACGATGATCTGTGCAGAACTGTTTCACCTCTGGCGAGTCCACCGACTGGAATGCCTCTGGCCATACCGGCCAGCCCCAGCGCAAGGCGTCTTCTTTCACCTGATGCGCATGCAGGGCGTCAAAGGCCGCCTGCCAGTACAGGCTATCCCCTTCCTGAGCCACAAACTGGCGAAATGCCGCCATCTGCTCATCATCGCGCGCAGAGAAGCTTTTCCACGCCATACGTAGCGCGGTCATTTTTAAGGCAGTAACGGTAGAGTAATCAACCCATACGGCGTCGCGCGCGCGTTGCAGGGCTTGCTGAGTCGCCGGCTTCTGCCACCAGGCCTGCGCCTCTTTGCTGTGGTGGAAATCGTCTACTGCGTTGACATCAATATAAATAATATTCAGCCAGCGACGTGAGGACGGACTGTACGGGCTGGCGCTTTCCGGGTTCGCCGGATACAGCGCATGAATCGGATTCAAACCAATAAACGCGCCGCCACGCTGTGCCACATCCACCAACATGGCACGGAGATCGCCAAAGTCGCCAATCCCCCAGTTTTTTTCTGAACGTAGGGTGTAAAGCTGAACGCATGCCCCCCACAGCTTCTGCCCGGCCAACAACGCCTGCGGTTCATAACAGCGTTTCGGCGCCACGATGATGCGGCAATGGGCACGCAACTCCCCCTGAGTCAGGGTAAACGTGTGATACCCCTCCGGCAGCTTCGCCGGAAGGTTGAAAGATTTACCGCCGACGGCATGCCCTTTGTGCTGCACACCCTCTTCGGTAGTTAGCAGCCAGTTAAACTCTCCACTTCCCTCAACCGCCAACGGCATTTTTTTACCCGCGGTATAAACCATGACGTTCGGCACCGGGGTCACCGCCACCTTCGTGGCGGCGGTGGTGCGATGCATGGCGTCAAGCAAACGCCGCTTGGTTTCGGCGCCAATAGACTGCGGTTTACCGTGGGCATTAATGTAATTAGGGCTGATCCCCGCCGCCAGCGCGGCATTATCCAGACGTTTGCTTTCCATCGCGATTCCTTAACGTTTCGCCTGCCAGATACGAGCCTGATAATCGCGAATAGAGCGATCTGAACTGAACATGCCGCAACGCGCGGTATTCAGAATCGCCGCACGGGTCCAGGCTTCCTGGTCACGGTACAACACGTCAACCTGCTTCTGGGCTTCAACGTAGGCCGCGAAGTCCGCCATGACCAGATACGGATCACCGCCTTGCTTGCCAATACTGTGCAGCATCTGGTCAAAGGCATGTTTATCGCCGTCGCTGTATTTCCCGCTTTCCAACTCTTTCAGAACAGCATCCAGCACCTTATCTTTCTTACGCCATTTCACCGGGTCATAGCCTTTCGCTTTCAGCGCTTTCACCTCTTCCACGGTATGACCAAAGATAAAGATATTCTCGTCACCCACCTTCTCGGCGATTTCGACGTTGGCACCATCCAGCGTACCAACAGTTAACGCGCCGTTCAGCGCCAGTTTCATATTACCGGTGCCGGAAGCTTCTTTCCCGGCGGTTGAGATCTGCTCAGAGATATCCGCCGCCGGAATCAGCATTTCCGCCGCCGAGACACAATAATCCGGCAGGAAGACAACTTTCAGCTTGTCGCCAACTTTCGGGTCGTTATTGATGGTTTCCGCCACCTTGTTGATAGCGAAGATAATATTTTTCGCCAGGTAGTAACCCGGAGCGGCTTTTGCGCCAAACAGGAATACGCGCGGCACGCGTTCCGCCTGCGGGTTTTCACGAATTTCTTTATACAGCGCCAGAATATGCAGCAAGTTCAGATGCTGACGCTTGTACTCATGCAGGCGTTTGATCTGAATATCAAAGATTGCCTGCGGATTGATTTCGATACCAGTCCGTACCTTCACAAACTCTGCCAGGCGCTTTTTATTCGCCAGCTTAATGTCACGATAAGTCTGACGGAACTTCGCGTCGTCGGCGTATTTTTCCAGGTTAATCAACTGGTCGAGATCGTTGGCCCACTCTTTTTTCAGCGATTTATCCAGCAGTGCGGCAAGCGCCGGGTTGCACTGCTTAATCCAGCGACGCGGAGTAATCCCGTTGGTGACGTTATGAAATTTGTTCGGCCAGAGCTGGTGATATTCCGGGAATAGATCTTTCACCACCAGATCAGAGTGCAGCGCCGCCACGCCGTTAACCGCAAAACCGCTGACCACACACATATTGGCCATACGTACCTGTTTATTATGCACCACCGCCAGTTTCGCCCACACTTCAGCATTACCCGGCCAGGTTTTATCGACCAGTTTCTTAAAGCGGTCATTAATCTCTTTGATGATTTGCATGTGGCGCGGCAGTAGCGCTTTCACCAACTTCTCATCCCAGCACTCTAACGCTTCCGGCATCAGGGTATGGTTGGTGTAAGCGAAGGTTTTGCTGGTAATGGCCCACGCATCGTCCCAGCTCATCTGGTGCTCATCAATCAGCACACGCAACAGCTCAGGGATCGCGATAGTCGGGTGAGTATCATTAAGCTGAATCACTTCGTAATCAGCCAGTTCGTGCAGCTTACGCCCGGCCAGATGATGACGACGCAAAATGTCGGCTACGGAGCAGGCGCACTGGAAGTACTGCTGCATCAGGCGCAGCTTTTTACCCGCGGTGTGGTTATCGTTCGGGTACAGCACTTTGGTCAGTTTTTCGGCGTCGATGCCCTGCTGCTCAGCACGCAGGAAATCGCCGTCATTAAATTTGGTCAGGTTAAACGGATGCGCGTGGCTGGCCTGCCACAGACGCAGCGGTTGCGCCACGCCGTTACGGTAGCCGAGAACCGGCAGATCCCAGGCCTGGCCGGTGATGGTAAACCCAGGCTCCCAACGTCCCTCTTTGGTGACTTTACCGCCAATGCCGACCTGCACGTCCAACGCCTCGTTGTGACGGAACCACGGGTAGCTACCGCGATGCCAGTCATCCGGGGCTTCCATCTGCTGACCGTCGGCAAAAGACTGGCGGAACAGGCCGTACTGGTAGTTGAGACCATAGCCCGTCGCCGACTGGCCGACCGTCGCCATCGAATCAAGGAAGCAGGCCGCCAGGCGCCCCAACCCACCGTTACCTAACGCCGGATCGATCTCTTCTTCCAGCAGATCGGTCAGGTTGATGTCGTGCGCTTTCAGCTCATCGCTCACCCCCTGATACCAGCCCAGATTGAGTAAGTTGTTGCCGGTCAGACGACCAATCAAAAACTCCATCGAGATGTAGTTAACATGGCGCTGATTTTTTGCCGGTTTCACCGCTGGCTGGGCGCTGAGTAACTCAGCCAACGCCCCACTCACTGCCTGCCACCACTGGCGCGACGTCATTTCGTGAGCCGACAGTAAACCGAAATGCTGCCACTGACGCGTCAGGGCTGCCTGAAATTGATCTTTGTTGAAGGTTGGCTGTGACATAGGGATTCCAGGTCCTTAGGTAATAAAACAACGTTATCGCTAGTTTGCCAGGCTCGTTGTTGACCTTCCTCATCCTGGCACGGATTAGGGAGGGAGGAGGGGCGGGGATGAGCATAAAAGTGTGATCGCCGCCACTTAAAGAAGAGAGGCATTGCCGGTCAATACGTAGGTTTCCCCCGCATCCCCCTGAAATGCATCACGGTTTTCGCATTAACCTAAAGAGATTAGCCAGACAATATCAAACAGTAAGATGATATTTAGAAAAAATATGTAAACAGAGAAATAGTTTCTCACCTGAAATACGCATTCTGCTTGAGTTATTTCACATGAAAGTTTTAAGTCGAGCACAAAACTCATCGTCTTTTTATTAAACGATACAGTAACAACATAAAAAAGTGGAATCTTTCCGCTGGGTGAAAGTCACGCTGGATCCAGTCACCACGCCTGTTGCGACTCTTTAAAGAAATTATTGCAATAGATGTATAGATTTGTGACATAGTGCAAAATCAGACACACAAAAAGCCCGCTTAGCTTGCATAAAATACCAATCTGGCCGACCTTATATCTATTAATTACGAAGCGCAAAAAAAATCATTCTTCCCCATTTTCACACAGTGAAGTGACTAACTTATGTTGATTCCGTCTAAATTAAGTCGTCCGGTTCGTCTCGACCATACGGTGGTTCGTGAGCGCCTGTTGGCTAAACTTTCCGGCGCGAACAATTTCAGGCTCGCCCTGATCACAAGTCCTGCTGGTTATGGAAAAACAACGCTTGTTTCACAATGGGCGGCGGGGAAGACCGAGTTAGGTTGGTACTCTCTGGATGAAGGCGATAACCAGCAGGAGCGCTTTGCCAGCTATCTGATTGCCGCGATCCAGCAGGCGACCGGTGGGCATTGCACCACCAGCGAAGCGATGGTGCAAAAACGCCAGTATGCCAGCCTGACGTCACTGTTTGCGCAGCTATTTATTGAACTGGCCGAGTGGCATCGTCCACTTTATCTGGTGGTGGATGATTATCACCTGATCTCCAATCCGGCCATTCACGAGGCAATGCGCTTTTTCCTGCGTCACCAGCCTGAAAATCTCACACTGGTCGTTCTGTCGCGTAATCTGCCGCAGTTGGGCATTGCCAACCTGCGGGTGCGCGATCAGTTGCTGGAAATAGGCAGCCAACAGCTGGCCTTTAACCATCAGGAAGCGAAACAATTTTTCGATCGTCGTTTATCCTCCCCTATTGAAGCAGCTGAAAGCAGCCGGATGTGCGATGACGTTGCTGGCTGGGCTACTGCGTTACAACTGATTGCTCTTTCCGCTCGCCAGAACAATAACTCTGCGCACCAGTCGGCACGACGCCTCGCCGGAATCAACGCCAGCCATTTATCCGACTACCTGGTGGATGAAGTGCTGGACAGCGTTGACCTCGGCACCCGTCACTTTCTGCTAAAAAGCGCCATCCTGCGTTCGATGAACGATGCGCTGATCGTTCGGGTCACCGGCGAAGAAAACGGGCAAATGCGACTTGAGGAAATTGAGCGTCAGGGGTTATTTCTGCAGCGGATGGATGACGTCGGCGAGTGGTTCAGTTATCACCCACTGTTTGGCAGCTTTTTACGCCAGCGTTGCCAGTGGGAACTGGCGAGCGAGCTGCCTGAAATACACCGCGCCGCCGCAGAAAGCTGGATGGCGCAGGGTTTCCCTAGCGAAGCTATCCACCACGCGTTGGCGGCAGGCGATGCCCACATGCTACGCGATATCCTGCTTAACCATGCGTGGGGCCTGTTTAACCACAGCGAACTGGCGCTATTGGAAGAGTCGCTGAAAGCCCTGCCGTGGGAAAGCCTACTGGAAAATCCGCGTCTGGTTCTGCTGCAAGCCTGGCTGATGCAAAGCCAGCACCGCTACAGCGAGGTTAATACCCTGCTGGCCCGTGCAGAACAAGAGATGAAAGGCGACATGGAGCCGACGCTGTACGCTGAATTTAACGCGCTGCGGGCACAGGTAGCGATTAACGACGGAAACCCTGACGAAGCAGAACGTCTGGCAAAACTGGCGCTGGATGAATTACCCATCGCCTGGTTCTATAGCCGTATCGTCGCCACCTCGGTGCATGGTGAAGTCCTGCATTGTAAGGGCGATCTCACGCGTTCACTGGCGTTGATGCAGCAAACCGAGCAAATGGCGCGCCATCATGATGTCTGGCATTACGCGCTGTGGAGTCTGATCCAGCAAAGCGAAATTTTATTTGCCCAGGGTTTTTTACAGGCGGCCTGGGAGACGCAGGAAAAGGCGTTCCAGCTGATCAAAGAGCAGCACCTGGAACAGTTGCCGATGCACGAGTTCCTGGTGCGCATTCGCGCGCAACTCCTGTGGGCATGGGCACGTCTGGACGAAGCCGAAGCGTCTGCCCGCGCGGGCATTGAGTTACTTTCCACATTCCAGCCACAGCAACAGCTACAGTGCCTGGCGCTGCTGATTCAGTGTTCGCTGGCCCGGGGCGATTTAGACAACGCGCGTAGCCTGCTCAACCGTTTGGAAAACTTATTGGGCAATGGTCGTTATCATAGCGACTGGATCTCGAACGCCGATAAGGTACGGGTGATTTACTGGCAAATGGTAGGCGATAAAAAATCAGCCGCCAACTGGCTGCGCCACACGCCAAAGCCTGAGTTCGCTAATAACCACTTCCTGCAAAGTCAGTGGCGCAACATCGCCCGCGCGCAGATCCTGCTGGGTGAGTTTGAACCGGCGGAAATCGTGCTGGAAGAGTTAAATGAAAATGCGCGTAACCTGCGCCTGATGAGCGATCTGAATCGTAACCTGTTGCTGCTTAATCAGCTGTACTGGCAGGCCGGACGCAAAAATGACGCGCAGCGCGTCTTACTGGAAGCACTGCAACTGGCGAACCGTACCGGATTTATCAGCCACTTTGTTATCGAAGGTGAGGCGATGGCGCAGCAGTTGCGCCAACTGATTCAGCTCAATACGCTGCCAGAACTCGACCAGCACCGCGCCCAGCGCGTTTTGCGGGAGATTAACCAGCACCACCGCCATAAATTCGCCCACTTTGATGAAGGATTCGTTGAGCGTCTGCTTACCCATCCGGAAGTGCCGGAGCTTATCCGCACCAGCCCGCTGACCCAGCGCGAATGGCAGGTTCTGGGACTGATTTATTCAGGTTACAGCAACGAGCAGATCGCCGGTGAGCTGGCCGTTGCAGCCACGACCATTAAGACGCACATCCGCAATTTGTACCAAAAGCTCGGCGTCGCCCACCGCCAGGATGCGGTGCAACATGCGCAGAAACTGCTGAAGATGATGGGCTATGGGGTATAGTTAATGCCTGATGCGCTACGCTTATCAGGCCTGGAATTAACTTAACACAGCTCTAACTGAATATGGTGGTCGGCAATAACCTGCATCACACTGGCTGGCGGTAGCGTGTCGGTATACACCGCATCCACCATGCTGATACTGCCCATATTCACCATCGCGTTACGTCCGAACTTCGAGTGATCCACCACCAGCATGACGTGACGTGAATTCTCAATGATCGCGCGTTTGGTGCGCACTTCGTGATAATCAAACTCCAGCAGAGAACCATCGCTGTCGATGCCGCTGATCCCCAGGATGCCGAAGTCCAGACGGAACTGGGAAATAAAGTCGAGAGTCGCTTCGCCCATAATGCCGCCGTCACGGCTACGCAGTTCGCCCCCGGCCAGAATAATGCGGAAATCCTCTTTCGCCATCAGCGTGTTTGCCACATTGAGGTTATTGGTCACGATGCGTAAGTTGCTGTGATTAAGCAGCGCATGCGCCACCGCTTCCGGTGTGGTGCCAATATCAATAAACAGCGTTGAACCGTTAGGGATCTGCGTGGCAACTTTGCGCGCAATGCGCTCTTTTTCCGCCGTCTGCGTCGCTTTACGATCATGCCATGGGGTATTGACCGAGCTGGATGGCAACGCCGCGCCACCGTGGTGACGCAAAATCATGTTTTGATCGGCCAGGTCATTCAGATCCCGGCGAATCGTCTGCGGACTGACGGAGAAATGCTCCACCAGCTCCTCGGTACTGACGTATCCCTGTTTTTTTACCAGCTCAATGATCGCGTCATGTCGTTGTGTTTGCTTCATTATTGTTCCCTGGAATTTTGCCGGATGCGCTAACGCTTATCCGGCCTACAAAGTTCGTTTCCGCACATTCATCGTATCGGCAAACGCCATTGCCAGACCCACGGCCAGCCCGGCGATATGTGCGCCGTTCGCCATCGACATGCCGAACAGATCAAACCAGCCGGCAACAATCCAGATCAAGGCAAAGATAATCAAACCACGCTGCAGGAAAATACCGCTTTGCGGATCGCGCTCGCCGCGCAACCACACGTAGCCCATCAGCGCATATACCACGCCAGACAGCCCGCCAAACCACGGGCCGCTAAATTTCTGCTGAACATAACCGCTCAGCAAGGCGCTGATCACAGTAATGACAATCAGCTTTCCGCTGCCCAGGCGCTTTTCAACCGCACCGCCGAGATACCACCACCACAGCAGGTTGAACAAAATGTGCATCAGCGAGAAGTGCATAAAAGCGTGGGTGAAATAACGCCAAAACTCAAATTTCAGCGAAGGATCGAACGGCCAGGCCAGCCAGAGCATTACCGCCTGATCGCCCAGCACATTCATAGCGATAAACACCAACACACACGCCGCCATTACCGCCCAGGTCACCGGGCCGGCACGTTCGCGCAATGTGGCCAGAAACGGATAACGTTGATAGCGCAGACCGCTGTCGGTATGACCTGACTGCCAACTGGCCGCGAGGTAACGCGGATCGCCCGGGTTATCGAGAAATCGCGCCAGTTCAGCACGCACGCGTTCAGCCTGGGACTCATCCGCCAGCCAGACATCCGTTTGCTGATGTTGTTGAATCGTCAGGATAACGCCCTGTGTCGCCATATAATCAACAAATGCCTGCGCCACGCGGGGGTTAGCAAAAGAGGTAATCATCAACATTATTGCTGTCGCTTATTCCACACAAAAGAGGACAGTATATATATCCTGTCCGTTTCAGGCTGCATCTTTGTTAGCTTACGAACCGTATGTCACTTCTGCAGGAAAATGTCGATGCCAGGCGTCGAAGCCGCCGTCAACGCTGTAAACCGCGTCATAGCCCTGCTGGAGGAGATACTGCGCCGCGCCTTTACTGCTGTTGCCGTGGTAACACATCACCATTACGGCAGTATCAAAATCATGGTCACGCATAAACGTCCCCAACGTGTCGTTCGTCAGATGAAAGGCCTGCGGCGCGTGGCCCATCGCATAGCTTTGCGGATCGCGGATGTCCACCAGCACCGCCATTCCGTGCAGTAGTTTCTGATGGGCTTCTTCGACATTAATACACTCAAACTGATCCATGGCGTTCTCTTGTTAAGTTCTACTTATATTCTGGCAGGTAACCAATATTACCCTCCAGTGTACGTTGCCTGAGCAGGTAAACGCCATAATGTTATATGTATCACTGTAAATTGTTTATCCGATGTTACCAATGGCGCGATTCTTTGCTATTATGTTCGATAACGAACATTAATGAGCTATAACGAAAGTGCGAGAGGCCAGCATGGAAACCAAAGATCTGATTGTGATAGGTGGAGGCATTAACGGTGCCGGTATCGCGGCAGATGCCGCTGGACGCGGTTTATCCGTGCTGATGCTGGAAGCTCAGGATTTAGCCTGCGCCACCTCCTCCGCCAGCTCCAAACTCATCCACGGTGGCCTGCGCTACCTGGAACACTACGAATTCCGCCTGGTGAGCGAGGCGCTGGCAGAACGTGAAGTGCTGTTGAAAATGGCACCGCATATCGCCTTCCCGATGCGCTTCCGTCTGCCCCATCGCCCGCACCTGCGTCCGGCATGGATGATCCGTATTGGTTTGTTTATGTACGATCATCTGGGCAAACGCACCAGTTTGCCGGGTTCTACCGGTTTGCGTTTTGGCGCGGATTCCGTAATGAAACCTGAGATTGTGCGCGGTTTCGAATATTCTGACTGCTGGGTAGACGATGCGCGTCTGGTTTTGGCAAACGCCCAAATGGTCGTACGCAAAGGCGGTGAAGTATTAACCCGCACCCGTGCCACCTCCGCTCGCCGTGAAAACGGCTTGTGGATTGTTGAAGCCGAAGATATCGATACCGGTAAAAAGCACACCTGGCAGGCGCGTGGTCTGGTCAACGCCACCGGACCGTGGGTGAAAGAGTTCTTCGATGATGGCATGCATCTACCGTCACCGTACGGTATTCGCCTGATTAAAGGTAGCCACATCGTGGTGCCGCGCGTACATACCCAGAAGCAAGCGTATATTCTGCAAAACGAAGATAAACGTATTGTGTTTGTCATCCCATGGATGGACGAATTCTCGATTATCGGGACGACTGACGTCGAATACAAAGGCGACCCGAAAGCAGTGAAAATTGATGAGAGCGAAATCAATTACCTGCTGAAGGTCTACAACGCGCACTTTAAGAAACAACTGGGCCGTGACGATATCGTCTGGACCTACTCGGGCGTGCGTCCGCTGTGCGATGACGAGTCCGACTCGCCGCAGGCTATCACCCGTGATTACACGCTGGATATCCACGACGAAAACGGCAAAGCGCCGCTGTTGTCGGTCTTTGGCGGTAAGCTGACAACCTATCGTAAGCTGGCCGAGCACGCGATGGAAAAACTGTCGTCGTACTATCAGGGCATTGGCCCGGCATGGACCAAAGAGTGCATCCTGCCTGGCGGCGATATTGGCGGCGATCGCGAAGATTACGCGGCAAAACTGCGCCGTCGCTATCCGTTCCTGACCGAATCGCTGGCACGCCATTATTCACGTACCTACGGCAGCAATACTGAATGGATTATCGGCGACGCCACGTCAATTGCCGAGTTAGGCGAAGACTTCGGCCATGAGTTCTATGAGGCCGAGCTGAAGTATCTGGTTGAGCACGAGTGGGTGCGTCGCGCGGAAGATGCGCTGTGGCGTCGTACGAAAGAAGGCATGTGGCTGAATGCTGAACAGCAGTCCCGCATGACCCAGTGGCTGACGGAGTATGTCGAGAAGCACCAGCTGTCGCTGGCCTCCTGAGAAAAAATGCCGGGTAAAATATTGCCCGGCATGACTATCAAATCTTATCAACGATCTGCATAGTTGCTTATGGACGAGCGCCATTCCCGCTTAGCTATAGCATTCATTGCCCCATCATTAAGCGCAACGTATTGGTCGCGTCAGTGTCATAACCGGGGATAATCTGGTCGTAAGCCACCGCCAGGATCTCTTCGGCCTCAATCCAGCGCGTTTTCTTGCCTTCCTGCTGAATACGCCCGTCAACAATACTTTGCCTGAGCATATCGTATATCGTAGCGGATGCCGAGGTCTGGGTCGTTTTCTTCATCAATCAGCTCTTCAAGGTCTAAACCCATCCCTTCCAGCGCGCCTTTGACATTCCCCACAAGTTACTTCCCTAAATATATTCCGAATTTACAATAAATTGACAACACATCACTACTTACCTTCGTTTTCCAGGCGTATGTTGCTTCATCGTTATGTCACGGAGATACACCTATGTCATTGCAGGGACTGCGTTTTATCCTGTAAGTGGATGGTCAGAAACCAGATACGAGACGGGAACGACCGATGCCTAGGGTAAGGCAGCGTGGCATTTTGCCAATGAAGCTGAAAACACTTATCTGCATATGCTAATAGACTAACTATGGCTGTTTACCAACTCAGTACCCGTATCAAATCAAACGTTCCTGCATCCTCGCTACTTTACGATCTGGTCATTTACCGGATGGATGGCCAACGCAATAAGAAACTCATCGTGGACGTGCAGCAGCAGTCCCTGAACGCGGATTACAGCACGAAGCAACATAGCACCAGCGACATCGATGACCCGCTGACAACGATCTACATCATGGAAGTCACGCTCTATCGCCAGCTAATGCTCAAGATGATATGCGTCACGCTCACGCCCTTCACTAAGATGTACACCCTGAAGGAATTTGCGTCTGGCAAAGCCTTCTCACCGGTTAAGCGTGAAAACCCGTGTTACTTTGAGTCGCAGGGTACGATGAAGCCAGAAAGTCAGGGCGGAGAAATCAAGCGACTGCAAATATCCCGCCCTGAACGCCCTTTTATTGCAAAAGAATATCCGATTGGTAACCCTCAAGACCCATTCGAAAAAACAAGGATTTATAGAGATATTGAGGATAGATTTTATCGTAGATCTTTCCCTAATCAGAATCAGACTAGCGTGTGTGGCCCTGCTGCATTTTTTTATTGTTTACAGAAAGATCGTCCCGATGTTTACAAGCAAGCCGCTCTTGATTTGTGGAGTTATGGAAAAACGGCAATTGCCGGATTAGAAATAGCACCAAGCAATGGTTGCCGACACCCTGGTGGGGATTTTTATGGTGTATACGGCGAGACTGTTTCAGGTCTCGATTGGATGACCCTCGCAGGTTTAAGAGACTCAGAAAATGCGATTTTTAGTTTTGATGCGATTGACTCTCCTGTCGCCGGAATCACGATGTGGCAAACCTTGTCCGACTGGTTTGAAAAAACCGGATATGAAAAAGTGTTTAGTAACGTTGGAATAGCTCAGGCCGATCTTCAAGGGCTTCGAGACTTAAACAGTTATGTCGAGAAAGGATATAAAGTTGTGACCCTAATCGATGACAGTCTTTTAAGAAGAAGTAATTCTGAGAGGTCAACAATTCCAAAACACTGGATCGTATGGGAAGGTCCTGTAACCCAAGGAGAGGATGGTTCTGTACATTTAAATCTTTTTTCTTGGGGGGATGTTACTGATCGTATAAAAATCGGCAAGGATCTGACATTTTTCATTAAACGCTTTTTTGGAGGTATGGTTTTCAAGCCATTAAAATGAATATGCCATTTATTAGATTTTTTTGGGCCTTGTGTATTTTTTCGTTAGTTGCGTGTTCGCCATTAAGCCCAAAAGCTGAATATATACCTGATAATGCTGTATTGCCTAATGCAACGATCGGTAAGCCTTATTTTTTTAAGATTTTCATCCTTGGAGGAGCAGTTATAGGTGGAAAACAAATTAGAGCAGGCTTCGTTCATCCAGATGATTCGGGTATATCACTGAGAAACTGTAAGCTCCCTGCCTCAGTGATCACCGCAGACACGGTGGATACGAACGATCACAACTGTGTAGAAATCTACGGTACACCTACAAAAGCTGGAGTTATAAAAATTAACATCGGCGGTGGGATGTACGGCGACATGCTGGCCCCAGCAAGTAATTTTAGCAAAGACTACACGCTGAATGTTGATGCTTCTTAATCTCAAGAGGGGGGCTCGCCCATACTTTTTGGAAATCGCTAAAATCGAGGTTATTGGTGGCCGTGTCATGGGAGGTTGGTATCATCAGAACCCTGATTATAAAGCTGGCGTGGTAAACCCGTTGAATGCAGGCATTGCTATGCGTAACTGTTTACTTTCTATTCCAACCCGCAAGAACCTCTCTATGACGGCAATTGTGTTGAAGTTTTCGAAACACCAACTCAAACGGGAATTATAAAAATTACGATCGAAGGAGGCATGTACGAAAGCACGGCTATCCCTGCAAGCGAGTACAAGAAGGACTACACATTGAATGTCTGAGGTGTAGTGATATTAAGTACGACAATCCAGAAAACCGCTCAACTTCCGAAAGATGTTAGCAATAAAAAAGGCAGCGACATTATCTGCTGCTGCCCGATTCCTGACACATGGATATCAAGTCACGTCAACCCGCGCCTACAACCGCACCGAATCAATATGCCAGATGTTTTCGGCATACTCTTTGATCGTCCTGTCCGATGAGAAGTACCCCATATTGGCGATGTTTATCATCGACTTCGTGGTCCACTCTTCCGGATGGCGATACAGCTCATCAACCTTATCCTGGCAATCGACATAGCTGCGATAATCCGCCAGCACCTGATAGTGGTCGCCAAAGTTGATCAATGAATCGACCAGATCACGGTAGCGTCCCGGCTCCTCAGGGCTGAACACGCCGCTGCCGATCTGCGTCAATACCTGATGCAGCTCTTCGTCTTTCTCGTAATACTCACGCGGCTTGTAGCCCTGGCTACGTAAAGCCTCGACCTCTTCTGCCGTATTACCAAAGATAAAGATATTCTCTGCTCCCACATGCTCCAGCATCTCAACGTTGGCACCATCCAGCGTCCCGATGGTCAGCGCACCGTTGAGCGCAAATTTCATATTACTGGTCCCAGAAGCTTCGGTCCCGGCCAGCGAAATCTGCTCAGACAGATCGGCGGCAGGAATAATCACCTGCGCCAGACTGACGCTGTAGTTGGGGATAAACACGACCTTCAATTTATCGCCAATCTGCGGATCGTTGTTGATCACCTTCGCGACATCGTTGATCAAATGAATGATGTGCTTCGCCATGTAATAGGCTGAAGCCGCTTTACCCGCGAAGATATTCACGCGCGGCACCCACTCGGCGTCCGGATCGGCCTTAATGCGGTTGTAGCGGGTGATCACATGCAGCACATTCATTAGCTGACGTTTGTACTCGTGAATACGCTTGATCTGCACATCAAACAGCGATTTCGGGTTCACTACCACGTTCAGCTGCTGGGCGATGAGCGTTGCCAGTCGCTTTTTGTTCTCCAGCTTCGCACGACGCACAGCCTGATTCACTAACGGGAAATCACAGTGCTGCTCAAGCTCGCTGAGCTGGCTGAGATCGGTTCGCCAGGTGCGGCCAATGTTCTCATCAAGTACGTCAGAAAGCGATGGGTTCGCCAGCGCCAGCCAGCGACGCGGCGTCACGCCGTTGGTCACGTTACAAAAGCGGGTCGGGAAAATCTTCGCAAAGTCAGCAAACAGCGACTGCACCATCAGGTTGGAGTGCAGTTCAGACACACCATTAACCTTATGGCTCACCACGACCGCCAGCCATGCCATACGCACACGACGACCGTTAGATTCATCGATAATCGACGTCCGTCCCAGTAGACCGGTATCGTTCGGATACTGCTCCTGCAGCGTCTTCAGGAAGTAGTCGTTAATCTCAAAAATGATTTGCAGATGGCGCGGCAGGATTTTGCCCAGCATATCCACCGGCCAGGTCTCCAGCGCTTCGCTCATCAAAGTGTGGTTGGTATACGAGAAAACCTGACAGCACACCTCAAACGCATCGTCCCAACTGAATTTGTGTTCATCGATCAGCAGGCGCATCAGCTCTGGGATCGACAGCACCGGGTGGGTGTCGTTAAGGTGAATGGCGATTTTATCGGCCAGGTTGTCGTAGGTTTTATGCAGTTGATAATGACGGTTCAGGATGTCCTGCACCGTTGACGAGACGAGGAAATACTCCTGGCGCAACCGCAGCTCGCGTCCCGAATAGGTAGAATCATCCGGATACAGTACGCGGGAGACGTTCTCGGAGTGGTTTTTATCTTCCACCGCCGCAAAATAGTCGCCCTGGTTAAATTTACCGAGGTTGATTTCGCTACTGGCCTGGGCATTCCACAGGCGCAGCGTATTCGTAGCGTCAGTGTCATAACCGGGGATAATCTGGTCGTAGGCCACTGCGAGGATCTCTTCGGTCTCAATCCAACGCGTTTTCTTGCCTTCCATCTGCACGCGGCCGCCAAAGCGCACTTTGTAGCGCGTGTTGTGGCGTTTGAATTCCCACGGGTTACCGTATTCCAGCCAATAGTCCGGGGACTCTTTTTGTCGACCATCGACAATGTTCTGTTTAAACATGCCATAGTCATAACGGATACCGTAGCCACGTCCCGGCAGACCCAGCGTTGCCAGTGAGTCGAGGAAGCAGGCTGCCAGGCGTCCGAGGCCACCGTTACCGAGACCGGGGTCATTCTCTTCGTCGATCAGATCTTCCAGATCTAATCCCATACCTTCCAGCGCACTTTTAACATCGTCGTAAATCCCCAACGATAACAGCGCATTGGAAAGCGTGCGCCCAATCAGAAACTCCATTGACAGATAATAAACCTGACGGGTTTCCTGGGATAATTGCGCACGGTTAGAACGCAGCCAGCGCTCCACGAGACGATCGCGCACCGCGAATAACGTGGCGTTCAGCCACTCATGTTTGTTGGCAATGACCGGGTCCTTACCAATCGTGAACATCAGTTTGTAGGCAATAGAATGCTTAAGTGCCTCGACGCTGAGTGTGGGCGATGCATAAGTAAATGGAGCGTTCATATAGGTGATTCCTGGATATCTATTTCAAGCGGTAGTAAAGCTCGCGGTAAGACTTCGCCGCGACTTGCCAGCTAAAATCCATGGTCATGGCCTGGCGTTGTACAAACCGCCAAAGCGAAGGCCGGGACCACAATACGAAAGCACGCCGGATCGCGCGTAGCAGCGACCAGGCATTACTGTCTTCAAAGACAAACCCACTGGCGATACCGTCCGCCAGGTTTTCCAGCGAACTGTCAGAGACCGTATCCGCCAGCCCACCGGTACGCCGCACCAGCGGCAGCGTGCCATACTTCAGTCCATACAACTGCGTTAAGCCGCACGGTTCAAAGCGGCTGGGTACCAGAATGACGTCAGCCCCGCCCATGATGCGGTGCGAGAAGGCTTCGTGATAACCAATTTGTACCCCTACCTGTCCTGGATGTTCCGCCGCAGCGGCCAGGAAGCCTTCCTGTAATACTGGGTCGCCCGCGCCAAGCAGCGCCAGTTGCCCCCCCTGTTCTAACAGACCCGGCAAAGCCTCCAACACCAGATCTAACCCTTTCTGACTGGTCAGACGGCTCACGACAGCAAACAGCGGCACTTTATCGTTAACCTTAAGTCCCATCGCAATTTGTAGCTGACGTTTGTTCTCCGCCTTCTCGTCCAGCGTGTCGCGCGTATAGCGCGAGGCCAGTAGCAGATCGGTTTCCGGGCTCCAGATTTTTTCATCCACGCCGTTCAGCACGCCGGAAAGCCGTCCTTCCCGATGACGCTGCTGCAACAGACCTTCCATGCCGTAGGCAAACTGCGGCTCGGTAATCTCCCGAGCGTAAGTCGGACTCACCGCCGTAATGTGGTCTGCGTAGTACAACCCGGCCTTCAGGAACGAAATCTGCCCATTAAACTCCAGCCCGTGCACATTAAAGAACGACCATGGCAATTGGATGTCATCCATATGCTTTGCATAAAACATGCCTTGATACGCCAGATTGTGTACGGTGAACACCGATTTCGCCGGATGGCCGCGCGCCGCCAGATACGCCGGAGCCAGACCGGCATGCCAGTCGTGCGCATGCACCACATCCGGGCGCCAGAATGGGTCAAGCCCGCAGGCCATTTCACATCCGGCCCAGCCGAGTAACGCAAAACGCAGGACGTTATCGGTATAAGCGAACAGGTTGGTGTCGTGATACGGGCTACCAGGACGGTCGTAGAGATGCGGCGCGTCAACGAGGTAAATGCCTACACCGTTGTAATGCCCGAACAGCAGCGTGATTCTGCCTGCAAAGGTATCGCGACGCGTCACTACCTGAGCATCAGGAATGCCGCGACGGATATCCGGAAACGCCGGGAGCAGCACGCGGGCATCTACACCGTCGGCAATTTGCGCGGCCGGTAACGCCCCAAGCACATCCGCCAGTCCCCCGGTTTTTAGCAGGGGGAACATCTCTGAACATACGTGTAAAACCTGCATTATCGCTCCTGTTTGATTTGCAGTTTGCGCAGCATTTCACGCGTGACCAGCACAATGCCTTCTTCTGAGCGGTAGAAGCGACGTGCATCCTCTTCCGCATTTTCACCAATCACCATGCCTTCAGGGATAACGCAGGCGCGGTCAATGATACAACGACGTAAACGGCATGAACGTCCTACCCATACTTCAGGCAACAACACTGCCGAATCAATGTTACAGAATGAATTCACCCGCACTCGCGGGAACAGAACGGACTGCACTACCACCGAACCAGAAATGATACAGCCGCCGGAAACCAGCGAGTTCAGCGTCATTCCGTGGCTACCGGAACGATCCTGCACAAATTTCGCCGGCGGCAGAGATTCCATATGCGTACGGATTGGCCAGTCCTGGTCGTACATATCCAGTTCAGGCGTCACCGAGGCCAGATCGAGGTTGGCCTTCCAGTAAGCTTCCAGCGTTCCCACATCGCGCCAGTACGGCTCGGATTCCGGGTCAGACTGTACGCAGGACAACGGGAAGGGATGGGCATACGCCATGCCAGCTTCAGTGATTTTTGGAATGATGTCTTTACCAAAATCGTGACTGGAGCTTTCATCGAGATCATCTTCCGCCAGCAATTCATACAGGTAGTCGGCGTTAAAAACGTAGATCCCCATACTGGCAAGAGATTTGGTCGGATCGCCTGGCATGGCTGGCGGGTTAGCGGGTTTTTCAACAAACTCGATAATTTTGTCGCTGTCGTCCACGTCCATTACGCCAAACGCGCTGGCCTCTTCGATAGGCACCGGCATACAAGCCACGGTGCAACGCGCGCCCTTCTCGACGTGGTCGATCAGCATACGCGAGTAGTCCTGCTTATAAATATGATCGCCTGCGAGGATCACCACATATTCCGCTTTGTAACGGCGAATGATGTCCAGGTTTTGAGTTACCGCATCCGCCGTGCCGCGATACCAGTTTTCACCCTGCATTCTCTGCTGGGCAGGCAGCAGGTCGACAAACTCGTTCATCTCTTCGCTAAAGAACGACCAGCCGCGCTGAATATGCTGTACCAGCGTGTGCGACTGGTATTGCGTGATCACGCCGATACGGCGGATGCCGGAGTTAATACAGTTGGATAAAGCAAAATCGATAATGCGGAATTTACCGCCAAAGTGCACGGCCGGCTTGGCACGTTTGTTGGTCAAATCTTTCAGGCGGGTACCGCGGCCACCGGCCAGGATCAGGGCAACAGATTTTAATGGCAGCTGGCGCGCCAACATAACACGATCGTTCTTCTCTAAACTCACCATGACTAACTCCTTTTTTATCCTCTATGGAACACACACAGTCCGTGCGCAGGTCCCTGCCAGACAGCCGTAAGCACCGGATTGTCCTCTCCGGCAAATGGGGGAATAGCTCGCCATTCCCCTTCAGGTAAAACGATATCTGTCACCTCAAGCGTGGCGTTAATTGCAATCAGGAAACGGCCAGAAAGCAGGATTTGCATCTGCCTCGGGCCGTTTTGCCACTCATCCGCACTTAAGGGTTGTGCGTACTTATTCAGCCAATGAACATTGCCATCGCCTTCTTCCCACCAGCAATCGCCTGTTAATGCCGGAATTTGCTGACGAAGATGAATCAACGCGGCGGTAAATGTGGTTAGCCCACCGTTTGCCTGCTGCCAGTCCAGCCAGGTCAGGGCATTATCCTGACAGTAAGCGTTATTGTTGCCGTGCTGGCTATGACCATGCTCGTCACCGGCCAGCAGCATCGGCGTTCCCTGTGAGAGCAACAGCGTGGTCAACAGCGCATGAATGCTGTCGCGCCGCCGTTCAATCAGGTCCAGCGTGCCGCCTAACCCTTCTTTACCATGATTATCACTGTAGTTATTGCTAGTGCCGTCGCGATTTTCCTCACCATTCGCTTCATTGTGCTTATTTGTGAAGCACACACAGTCACGTAGGGTAAAACCGTCATGCGCTGTCACCAGATTGACCGTGGCGCTGGGTTTGCGGCCATTGCGTTTAAACACGTCGCTGGATGCGGCAAAACGCCCGGCAAATTCTCCCAAAGAGAGATTACGCTGGAGCCAGAAACGTCGCGTCGCATCGCGAAAATGGTCATTCCACTCGGCAAACGGCGGTGGAAAATTCCCCACCTGATACCCGCCTTCACCGATATCCCACGGTTCCGCAATCAGTTTGACGCGTGAGAGCAGCGGACAGTTTTTAATTGCAGTAAACAACGGCGCATCCTGACGAAACGTAGGCGTACGCCCCATAACGGACGCTAAATCAAAACGAAAACCATCCACGTGGCAAGTTTCAACCCAGTAACGCAGGCATTCACACGCGTACTCCACAACGCCGGGATGGCTCAGATTGAGGGTGTTCCCACAACCGGTCCAGTTGTAGTAATCGCCATCATCCCTGATCCAATAATAGCTACGGTTATCAATTCCGCGCAGCGAGAAGACGGGGCCTTCGAGATCCAGCTCGGCGCTGTGGTTCAAAACGATGTCGAGAATGACCTCAATCCCCGCTTTGTGTAACGCTTTCACCGCATCACGGAACTCATCCAACGCGCTCTCCGGCGAGCAGGCGTAAGCCGGATGCAACGCGAACATAGCGACCGGGTTGTAGCCCCAGTAGTTCGACAAACCCAGCCGCTGAAGACGCGGTTCGCTGGCGAAATGCGCCACCGGTAGCAGCTCAAGCGCAGTAATACCAAGGCGCTTGAAATAGTCGATCATTACCGGATGACCCAGCGCTTTATAGGTCCCGCGAAGTTCTTCCGGCAGCTCAGGATGCAGATACGTCAGTCCTTTCACATGCGCTTCGTAAATCACGGTATTGCCCCACGGCGTGCGCGGCGCGGCATCGTCTTCCCAGTCATAATGGTCAGACACCACCACGCCCTTCAGCGCGATGGCGGCATTATCATGATGATCAGGTTCATTTAGCCCGCCGTGCAGCAGCGGGTTATCTTTTAACTCGCCATCCACCCGGCGCGCATAAGGATCGAGCAGCAGTTTCGCCGGGTTAAACCGGTGGCCCTGCTCTGGTTGCCACGGACCATGTACGCGATAGCCATAGCGCAGGCCCGGACGGGCGTTGGCCAGATAACCGTGCCAGACATCGCCGCTACGTCCCGGCAGGTCGTAGCGGAGTTCACAGCCTTGCTCATCGAATACACATAATTCAACGCGCTCGGCGTGGGCCGAGAAAAGCGTGAAATTAACGCCATGGCCGTCATACGTTGCACCATGCGGGGTGGCGTTGCCGGTTGCCAGATGCGTCATTACCCCTCCCGAACCAGCCAGATCGTCGCCAACGGCGGCAACGTCAGGCTCAGTGAGTGCTGGCGGCCATGACTGGCGATTTCATCGCTATGTACCGCGCCGCCGTTGCCGGTATTGCTACCGTGGTAATGCATCGAATCGGTATTGAGGATTTCACGCCATTTGCCCGGCTGATTGATACCGAAGCGATAGCCGTGGCGAGGTACTGGCGTAAAATTGCTGATAACGATAATTTCGTTTCCGGCCTTGTCACGACGAACAAAAATCAGCACCGAACGTTCTTTATCGTCAACCACCAGCCATTCAAAACCATAGGTGTCAAAGTCGAGTTCATGCAGCGCCTTGTGATGGCGGTAGGTATGGTTCAGGTCACGTACCAGACGTTGCACCCCGTGGTGCCAGTTATCGCCGCCTTCCAGTAAGTGCCAGTCCAGACTGACGTCGTGATTCCATTCACGTCCCTGAGCAAACTCGTTGCCCATAAACAGCAGTTTCTTACCCGGGAAGGCCCACATCCAGCCGTAGTAAGCGCGCAGGTTGGCAAACTTCTGCCATGCGTCTCCCGGCATGCGGTCGAGAATGGATTTTTTACCGTGCACCACTTCATCGTGCGACAGCGGCAGAACAAAGTTTTCGGTGTAGTTGTACAGCATGCCGAAGGTCAGCTTGTCGTGATGATACTGACGATAGACCGGATCCAGTTTCATGTAGTCCAGCGTGTCGTGCATCCAGCCGAGGTTCCACTTATACCAGAACCCTAAACCGCCCATGTCCTGCGGTCTTGATACGCCGGCAAAGTCGGTTGACTCTTCCGCCATGCTCACGGCGCCAGGCACCTGCTCGCCAAGAATACGGTTGGTATTGCGTAAAAATTCAATCGCTTCGAGGTTCTCACGACCACCAAATTCGTTCGGGACCCATTCCCCTTCTTTACGGCTGTAGTCGCGATAAATCATCGATGCCACGGCATCCACGCGCAGCGCGTCAATACCAAAACGTTCTATCCAGTACAGGGCGTTACCCACCAGATAGTTGCTGACCTCACGGCGGCCGTAGTTGTAGATCAGCGTATTCCAGTCCTGGTGATACCCTTCACGCGGGTCACTGTGCTCATACAACCTGGTGCCATCAAACTCTGCCAGACCAAAATCATCTGACGGGAAATGGCCCGGAACCCAGTCCAGAATGACGTTCAGCCCCGCCTGATGCGCGGCATTCACAAAATAGCGGAAATCATCACGCGTCCCGAAACGACGGGTCGGCGCATACATGCCGGTTGGCTGGTAGCCCCAACTGCCGTCGAACGGATGCTCGTTAATCGGCAACAGCTCGAGATGAGTAAAGCCCATCCACTTGGCGTAAGGAATCAGTTGATCCGCCAGTTCGCGGTAGCTCAGCCAGAAGTTGTTATCAGTATGACGACGCCATGAACCCAGGTGCACCTCGTAGATAGAGATCGGCGCATCAAACTGGTTGGCTTTTTTGCGCTCCTCGCTTTGCACCACTTTTTCGGGCAGGCCGCAGATAAGCGACGCGGTTTCCGGGCGCATCTGCGCTTCGAAGGCGTAAGGGTCAGCTTTAATGCGCAACTTACCGTTAGCATCGATCATCTCGTACTTATACAGCTGACCATGCTGTGCGCCGGGGATAAACAGCTCCCAGATACCGCTCTCTTTACGCAGACGCATCGGATGACGACGGCCATCCCAGTAGTTGAACTGCCCGACCACTGAAACACGTTGGGCGTTGGGCGCCCAGACTGAGAAACGCGTACCGGTTACGCCATCCATGGTATCCGCATGCGCGCCCAGCGTTTCGTAAGGACGCAGGTGCGTACCTTCAGATAACAGCCAGGCATCCATATCCTGGATTAGCGGACCGAAACGATAAGGGTCATCAATCAGATTCTGCTGGCCATGCCAGACAACGGCTAACTGATAACGAAAGAAATTTTTACGGCGGGGAAGTACAGCACAGAAAAAACCGCGAGAGTCGAGGCAGTCCAGCTTGCCGACTTTACGTCCGGTTTTGGGTTCGATCACCCACACTTCTGTGGCGTCTGGAAGTAAGGCGCGGACTTCAAGTCCCGCGTCAGTTTGATGCATACCGAGTACGGAAAAAGGATCCGCAAAATGGCCTGCAATTAGCGCATTAATCACGTCTCTATCGATACGAACGGACATGGTTGTCATCCTGTTTTATGGTGTCACGCCTTCCAACTGATTTTCGACATCAGGTAGTGACACTTTTTTTGACCTGAACGGCGCAGCACAATTGTGCATCCTCTCTGCGTCGTCCCACCTTCAGGCAACAACTTAATACCTCCGGTACTAAGTCACCCTTAAAGAATAGCCAATGCTTTATCTTACTCCTGGTAAAAAATGAAACATCTGCGCTTACTCCTGTATTACGCAAAAAAAGGGGTGATTCCTCACCCCTTGATCGTTAACAAATTATTACGCCAACTGGCGCAGCATACGGCGCAATGGCTCCGCAGCTCCCCACAGCAACTGATCGCCCACGGTAAAGGCTGACAGGAACTCCGGTCCCATATTCAGCTTACGCAGACGGCCTACTGGCGTGGTCAGCGTACCGGTAACGGCCGCCGGGGTTAACTCACGCATGGTGATCTCCCGATCGTTTGGCACCACTTTGGCCCACGGATTGTGCGCCGCCAGCAGTTCTTCCACGGTCGGAATAGACACATCTTTTTTCAGTTTAATGGTGAACGCCTGGCTGTGGCAGCGCAGCGCGCCGACGCGCACGCACAGACCATCGACCGGGATCACAGCAGAGGTGTTGAGGATTTTGTTGGTTTCCGCCTGTCCCTTCCACTCTTCACGGCTCTGACCGTTATCGAGCTGTTTGTCGATCCACGGAATCAGGCTCCCGGCCAGCGGTACGCCAAAGTTATCAACCGGCAGTTCACCGCTGCGGGACAGGGTCGTCACTTTACGTTCGATATCGAGAATAGCAGAAGAAGGGGTCGCCAGTTCATCGGCCACATGGCCATACAAATGGCCCATCTGGGATAGCAGTTCACGCATATGACGTGCGCCGCCGCCGGAAGCCGCCTGATAGGTCGCCACGGAAACCCAGTCGACCAGGTCATTGGCAAACAGGCCACCGAGAGACATCAGCATCAGGCTAACGGTACAGTTACCGCCGACAAAAGTCTTAATACCTTTGTTCAGACCGTCGGTAATCACATCCTGGTTAACCGGATCGAGAATGATGATGGCATCGTCTTTCATGCGCAGCGAAGAGGCCGCGTCAATCCAGTAACCCTGCCAACCGCTTTCACGAAGCTTTGGATAGATTTCGTTGGTATAATCGCCGCCCTGACAGGTCACGATGATATCGAGCGCCTTCAGCGCGTCCAGATCAAAAGCGTCCTGAAGCGTGCCGGCCGCGGTTCCACCAAACGTCGGTGCCGCCTGCCCGAGCTGGGAAGTAGAAAAGAAAACAGGGCGAATGGCGTCGAAGTCACGCTCCTCAACCATGCGTTGCATGAGAACAGAGCCGACCATACCGCGCCAGCCGATAAAACCAACATTTTTCATAGCGTTTTTTCCTGCGAAGATGTGTGCTGTGTATGTATGCCAGCGTCCTGGTGGCATATCCTTCACCATACAAAATGCAGCCAAAGTCGCAAGTGAAATTAATCAATGATAGCGAAGCCATCAGTAATGCGACTTATCCCGCTGCGCAAGCAAGCAGAAAGTCCGCGGTAATTATCAGGGAATTTGAGTTATGAATGAAATCATTTCAGCGGCAGTTTTATTGATCCTGATTATGGATCCGCTCGGAAACCTGCCCATTTTCATGTCCGTATTGAAACATACCGAACCAAAACGCCGCCGCGCGATTATGATTCGCGAGCTGTTCATTGCGTTGTTGGTGATGCTGATATTCCTGTTTGCGGGCGAGAAAATTCTGGCATTTCTTAACCTGCGCGCAGAAACCGTCTCGATCTCCGGGGGCATCATTTTATTCCTGATTGCCATTAAGATGATTTTCCCCAGCGCCACCGGGAACAGCACTGGGCTGCCGGCAGGCGAAGAACCGTTTATCGTACCGCTGGCAATCCCTCTGGTGGCCGGGCCGACAATCCTGGCGTCGTTGATGCTGTTATCACATCAGTACCCAAATCAAATGGGGCATCTGGTGATTGCGCTGCTGATCGCCTGGGGCGGGACATTTGTAATTTTGCTGCAATCTTCGCTGTTTTTACGTCTGTTGGGCGAGAAAGGGGTGAACGCGCTGGAACGTCTGATGGGATTGATTCTGGTGATGATGGCAACCCAGATGTTCCTCGATGGCGTACGGATGTGGATGAAGGGGTAATATGCTCGCCGGGTGGCGGCCTCGCCTTACCCGGCCTATGGTGTCGATATGTGCCCGTTTCCAGGCCCGGTAAGCACAGCGCCACCGGGCAACAAGACTCAGCTCAGCAGCTGGAAAGCAATCATACCGACAATCGCGCCGACCGTGCCGAGGATAGTTTCCATCATCGTCCAGGTCTTCAGCGTTTGCGCTTCGGTCGCACCGGTGAATTTCCCGAACAGCCAGAAACCGGCGTCGTTGACGTGGCTGACGACGATTGAGCCGCCTGCGATACAGATAGACAGCGCCGCCATCTGCGCACCGGAGTAGTTCAGTTGCTCAATCACCGGCATGACCAGACCGACCGCCGTTAAGCAGGCCACGGTCGCGGACCCCTGAATGATACGTACCGCCGCCGCCAGCACGAAGCAGGTAATGGCAATGGGCAGCCCCATACCAGTTAACGCTTCCCCCAGTGCCGGGCCAACGCCGGAATCAACCAGCACCTGCTTGAACACGCCGCCCGCACCAATCACCAGCAGAATAATACCCGCCGGTTGCAGCGCGTGACCGCATATCTCCATCACCCGATCTTTTGCCATGCCCTGGCGCACTGCCAGGCCGTAAATCGCCACCAGACAGGCAACCAGAATCGCGGTAAACGGGTGACCGATAAACTCGAACCATTCGTAGGTTGAAGAACCAACTGGTACAAAGCGCGCGGCGATGGTTTTCAGGCCAACCAGTACTAACGGCAGCAGGATCAGCGCCAGACTGAAGCCAAAGGAGGGCATTTTGCCTTCGCCCAGATGCGGCTCGGTAATGTCTTCTGGCACATGCAGTTCAACGTAACGGCTGATGAAATTGCCCCACAGCGGCCCGGCAATAATCATGCCCGGAATGGCTGCACACAGGCCAATCAGGATCATCCAGCCAAAGTCAGCGTGCATTTGGGATGCCAGCAGCATCGGCGCAGGTCCCGGCAGCAGGAACGCCGCAGCTGCTGCCACCCCCGCAAACAGCGGAATGACCAGCTTCACCAGGTTCGTTCCGGTGTGGCGCGCCATTGAGAACGCCACGCTTATCAGCAGCACAATCGCCACTTCAAAGAACAGCGGTAGCGCGCAAATCAGGCCGGCCAGGCCAATCGCATAATGCGCACGGCTGTGACCGAAAGATTTCAGCATCTTGACGGCAATCTGATCGACCGCGCCGGTCTCATGCAGAATCTTGCCAAACATCGCTCCCAGCGCCACCACAATCGCCAGGAAACCGAGCGTGCCTCCCATCCCTTTTTCCATGGTCGCCGCTATTTTATCAAGCGGCATACCGGAAAAGAGACCTGCACCAATGGACACCACCATCAAAGCAACAAAGGCATGCATACGCGCCTTCATCACCAAAAACAGCAGTAATAAAACAGACCCTACTGCTGTTAAAACAAGCGTTAATGTAGTCACTACTTACTGCCCTGGTTAATCACTTCAATGGTGCTAGCTACCACACCGTCCAGCGGCTGATCGATATCAACCACCAGAACATCATTTTCATTCGCACCCGGTTCTTCCAGCGCTTCGAACTGGGTTACCAGCATTTGCGTTTTGAAGAAGTGGCCTTTACGTGCCTTCAGACGGCTTTCGATTACGTCGAAATCGCCCTTCAGGTAAATGAATGAAAGGTTCGGGTTACCGTCGCGCAGCTGATCGCGATAGACTTTTTTCAGCGCGGAACAGACGATCAGCGACACCTTATTGGTACGCTGCATCGCAAAGGCGGCGTCATTCAGCGCCTGTAACCACGGTTTACGGTCGTCATCGTTGAGTGGCTCACCGGAAGCCATTTTCATGATGTTGCTGCGCGGATGGAGAAAATCGCCATCAAGAAACGCGGCCTGCAGTTGATGCGCCACTTCACTGGCGACAGCAGATTTACCGCTGCCTGATACGCCCATCAGAACGTAAACGTGGTGATCATGATTAGTCGTGCTCAAAGCGTTGCCCCCACTGGTACAAGAATCAGGAAATTGTTACGGGTAACTGTTATCGGTAACATTGTCCAGCCGGATAAATGGAGAAGCAATATCCATTCGTGCCAGAAGTGTATAAGTGTGAGCTACTTCAAAGTTGTTGGCTTAAATAGATCCACCCGGTGACAAGGTGAAACCTAAATCTAACATTTTAGGTGTGACTGCTTCACCTCGGATACGCGCCAGCAGGCGTTCTGCGCCAATGCTGCCCATCCGTTCACGCGGCGTGAGCACACTCGCCAGACGCGGCTCCATTACCTGACCGATGTCATGACCGTGGAAACCGGCAATCGCCATATCGTCAGGAATTCTCAGCCCTAAACGCTGACATTCAAATGCCGCCCCTACCGCCAGGTCATCGTTGGTACAGAACACGCCATCAAGCTGCGGGTATTCACGTCGCGCCTGACGGATAAGTTCAATGCCGGATGAGTAAGATGAAGACTGCTCCACCATCACGCTGTACGGCACCAGATTGGCATCGCGCATAGCCTGTTCGTAGCCCCTCTGTTTGATGATAGTACGTTCATCAAGACGCGCGCCGAGATAAGCAACATGACGGTGTCCACGGGCGATGATAGCGGCGGTCATCTGACGTGCGGCCTCGAAGTTATCAAAACCGACGGCGATATCCAGACACGGGGACTGACTGTCCATCAGCTCGACGACCGGGATTCCCGCGACTTCGATCATTTTCAGCGTACGGGGTGTATGGCTACGTTCAGTGAGGATCAGACCATCGATATTCCACGACAGCATCGACTCCAGACGCTCTTGCTCCATTTCGGGCTTATAGCCGTAGTGCGCCAGCATGGTTTGATAACCATGCGCGTCGGTGACGGCCTCAATGCCGCGTAACACTTCCGCAAAAACCTGGTTGGTGAGAGACGGTAACAGCACGCCGATAGCGCGACTGGTGGCGTTAGAAAGGATATCAGGTGCGCGATTGGGAATATAACCCAGCTCATCAAGTGCAGCGGCAATTTTGCCCCGCAGCGCCACGGAGACCTGCTCCGGGTTACGCAAAAAGCGGCTGACCGTCATTTTGGTCACGCCCACGCGGTCGGCTACATCCTGAAGTACGGGTCTTTTCTTTTTCATCGTCCTGAAGCGTTAAAAAGGGATAGATTTGCCCAGTTTACCACGGACGTGCGGAATTAATGACAAACGATGAAAAGCCGGATGTCGACGCTTTCGCGTCTTATCCGGCCTACAAAGGGCTACAGCACGTTATACTGGTGGCAGGTCAAACAGTAACACTTCGCTGTCGCTATCGGCATGAATCGAAATTGCCTGCTCATCCCAGATTGCCAGACCATCGCTGGTGGTGGCTTTGGTGCCGTTAATGGTGACATTGCCTTTTACCACCTGGATCCAGACGCGGCGCTCGGCGGCAATCTGATGCACCGACTGCTCATCTTTGAGCAGTGCCCAGCGATACAGCTCCATATCCTGGTACACTTTCAGCGAACCATCACGGGCATCCGGCGACAGCACCAGCTGTTTGCCCTGCACCGCATCGAAACGGCGCTGTTCATAGCGCGGCGTAATCCCGTTTTCCTGCGGCATGATCCAGATTTGATACAGGTGCAGTTTCTCAGTATTGCTCGGGTTGTACTCCGAATGACGGATCCCCGTACCGGCGCTCATAATCTGGAATTCACCGGCCGGAACCTGCTCCTTATTGCCCATACTGTCCTGATGCTCCACCGCGCCTTCCAGCACATAAGTCAGGATTTCCATGTCTTTATGAGGGTGAGTACCAAAGCCCTGGCCTGCGTCGATCACGTCATCATTAATCACGCGCAGTGCCGAGAATCCCATAAAATTCGGGTCATAGTAGTTGGCAAAAGAAAAGGTATGCCAGGAATCGAGCCAACCATGATTAGCATGGCCACGGTCGTTAGCTATGCGTAAATAGATCATTATGTTCACCCCCAGATGTTTTCGATGGAGTAAGTGTGGACTCAATCCGCCTGGGATCATAGAGGGTGAAAATTGACTCCTCTGTTCAAAAAATATGAACAAGCCCAGAGGAGTCTGCGCAGGCTATTTAGCGAGGGTTATCGTGGCAGGCGTTGCCTGTTCGAAGGCACGCTCTAGGATTTCCAGGTTGGTCAGAACTTCAGATTCCTTGACGTAATTAGGCGTACCGACGGTCAGCGTCTGGTACAGCGCATCATAGACGCGACCGTAGTCCCCCACTTCCGGTTTCACCTCTTCTTTCACCGTAACACCGTCATCATTGACATACTCCAGCACACCAACAGAATCGTCAGCGGCGAAACCGGGTTCACCGGGCATGATATTGGCCTTCAGGCTGGTTTCCTGCTGGTCGATGCCGTACTTCACAAACGAGCCTTTGGTGCCATGAACGATAAACTTCGGATAGTCAATTTTCACCAGATGGCTGGTTTTCACAATGGCTTTCAGGTCGCCATAGAACAATTGCGCTTCAAAGGTATCATCCGGGTTCGCTTTGTTGCGCAGACTGCGAATGTCATAGGCTACATGGTCGGGACGCCCGAAAAGGGAAATAATCTGATCCATGGTGTGTACGCCCAGACCATAGAATGCGCCGTCCTGTGGCAGGCCCGGTTTGGTTTCCGCCACGGGTCGGTAGTAGTCAAAATGGCTTTCAACTTCCACTATTTCACCCAGTTTGCCGCTCTCAATCGCTTTTTTAGCAGTGAGAAAACAGGAGTCAAAACGCCGATTCTGATACGGTGTGACGGTCAGTCCTTTGCTTTTCGCCAGTTCGAACAACACTTTTGCTTCCGCCAGCGTCGGCGTGAACGGTTTCTCAACCAGCACGCTTTTACCCGCTTCCAGCGCGCGTTTGGCGTATTCAAAATGGCTATCAGCATGCGTACAGACGATCACCAGTTTTACCTGCGGATCGCCCAACACCTCATCCAGATCGCTGGTGAAGTGAATGTGGGAATAGATCGGTGCCTGCTCTTCCGGTTTAGCGTGACGACGGAAAATATGCGCGACATGCCAGGTATCTTTACGATTCAGAACGTAAGGGAGATGGTAACGGGTGGTGCTTTTACCGAATCCAATAAATGCGCAGTGTAAGGTCATGAGACGATCCTTTTGAAGGTGATTGTCTACACCATAGCGCAAAGCGGCTGGAGACTGAATGTTGGATTCTTTACCGGATGGTGGCATTGCCTTATTCGGGCTACAAAAGCAGATGCCTCAAAATCGGCCGTCGGCGTCGCGGTCAGTTTGTTCACGGCAAGCGCGCAGGGCCCAGAGCGTACTAAATGTACATGAGGAGCACTTCCCGGGGACAAAATGGCAAGTAAGCCAGGCTGAAACAAAACGCAAAAAAAAAAGCCAGCAAAAGCTGGCTAAAGTAATACTGGAAGCAATGTGAGCAATGTCGTGCTTTCAGGTTCTCCGTAGGGGTTCCCCTGAACGCAGAGCAATAATAATCATTCTCATTCGCACTTGTCTACTTCTTTTTGCAAAAAAATGCAGTTGACGGAATTTTCTTTCTCAGCGAGTGTAAATGCTCAATTAACCCTGCAGGAGATAAGGAATGAGTGAGATAGTGATACGCCACGCTGAACCGAAAGATTACGATGCCATTCGTCAGATCCACGCCCAGCCGGAGGTGTACCACAACACGCTACAGGTTCCTCATCCTTCCATGGAGATGTGGCAAACGCGACTCGCCGATCAGCCGGGGATCAAACAGCTGGTTGCCTGCATCGATGATATCGTCGTGGGACATCTTTCCATTGCAGTTGCCCAGCGCCCGCGCCGCAGCCACGTTGCTGATTTCGGTATTTGCGTTGACGCTCGTTGGCAAAACCGCGGCGTCGCCAGCGCGCTGATCCGCACCATGATCGACATGTGTGACAACTGGCTGCGCGTTGACCGTATCGAGTTAACAGTGTTTGTTGATAACGAGCCCGCCGTAGCGGTCTATAAGAAGTACGGTTTTGAAATCGAAGGCACCGGTAAAAAATACGGCCTGCGCAACGGTGAATACGTTGATGCGTACTTTATGGCGCGCGTGAAATAAATTTAAGGGCGAGTCATATCGCCCTGATTATTGAAAGGACGCAATAGTGAAAAAGTTTCTTCCCCTGGTTTTGCTGGCCTCGCTCTCCCCTGCTTTTGCCACTACTGTACAAAATCTCGATTCCGTACCCAGTGCCATCCAACATCCGGAAGGTAAACAGATTTTCGCTGAACAAATGGCGGGAGCAACCCCTGCAAAAGGATTTGGTGAGCTTCCTCAGGGCTTATCTGAAAAGCAGTGGATTGCCTGGGTTGCACCGAATGAAGATCCTGACAACCTGATCCTGACTGGTGCTAAATCTTGGGGAAAAGACGGTAAATATATTGGCATTGCCTGTTTTGCCGATAATACGGCTGACGCCGAGCAAGCAAAAAAATACGCGGATAACACCTGCCCGGAAAACTACAGCAACGGGCGCGCTAATAAATTATATCTCGGCGTTTTTTCCTGGCAGAATCCACAGCTAACGCCGATTGCACGCTCGGAAAAACCGTTAAACCAGCTCTCAGAGTGGAATAAAGCCGCTGAAAAAGAGAGCGATGATGAGTCCGTCAGACCGCTGGCTTATTATACAAAGCTGGATCTGGCACCGTACCGGATAGCACCCGATACCCTGGCATTCGGGGTACGGGGTGGATACTCCGATGCCTACTCCGGCGGTGGCGCATTTTATGAAGTGCTGGAACTCTACACCATCAAAGACAGCAAAATAATCAACGTGTTTTCTGACCTTGTTTATTACTATTCAGACATCGCCGGAGACTGGAATAAAGACGGCACAAGGCAGCACGACATCAGCGAAAGTAAGTACATTCTCAAAATGCGCTCGGCAAAGACGCACGGGTTTTATGACTTAGAGCGCGTTAATCTACAGGATAAAAGCAGCCAAATATTCCGCTGGTCCGAATCACTGCAGCAATATGCGCCATAACCTACCAGTCAGGCCTACATCGTTCAGAATGCTGTAGGCTATCGATATGGATAAAACAATATCGACCAATACTCCATCTATAACTCCAAATTATTGAATATATAAATTCTCATCTTACACATTATTTATATTCAGATTCCCCTCAAAAAAACTCACTTAAAGTGAAACGTTTTATTTCTGCTATATACGAACGCCATCAGAAAGCGTAATTACAACAAAGAAAGAATTACCCTTTTCACGACAACACGTAATAAAAGGATAAGGATGTCATGAGTGATATCGTCTATCTGATGGTTTCTGGACAACAGCAGGGCGCTATTTCTGACGGATGTGGAACCGTTGCATCTGTGGGTAACCGCTGGCAATCAGGGCACGAAGACGAGATTTTTGCCTTTTCGCTCTCTAATAGTATAACCAGTACTGGCAGAGGTTCACATTTGCACGGACTGCGATTTTGTAAACTTATCGATAAAAGTACACCGTTGTTTGTTAATACGATTAATAACAACGAACAGTTGTATATGGAGTTTTATTTCTACCGTATCAATAGATTCGGTAGATGGGAGAAGTATTATTATATTCAACTGCGGGGAGCATTCTTATCAGGTATTCAACACCAATTCAGTGAAAATAATTTAGATACAGAAACAATAACCATCAGCTATGAATATATCCTTTGCAAACATCTTATTGCCAACACTGAGTTCAGCTACCTGGCATTGCCCGAAAACTACAACCGTCTGTTTATCCCCCGACCAAAAACCCCCGCAGACAACGGCCTCAAAACGTTAAACAGCAAAGGGGTTGGCAGACTGCTTGCCGCCGGAGGGATCTACAACGGCAATATCGACGGTTTCAGGGAAACGGCGGAAAAGCTGGGTGGCGATGCTCCTGCGGGTTACGAGCAGGTTATGGATAACAAAGGATTGCTGATTCTTGGTGCTTCAGTAGCTGCAGGCTTAACTATGGGAAGGATGAAATTTCCTGAATTAGAAGAACTGGAGCAGTTTGGAGCGAAAGGAACTTATACATCAAGGCCATTTGATCCAGATAAAGCGGGAGGCCCTGTTGAACATCTTACAACTGAAGGCGTAAATATTACCCATGAAGGAATTGCAATTGTAGAAAAACACATATCTCGCTTCGATCCAGATCCTGGTAATGAATTTATGGTAAGCCGTTAAAAAAGATAGCGAACGGTGAGTTGTTACCAGAACAAGTGGATTTAAACTACTACACTCATGAATGTCGAGAGTATCAACGTTATTGCAATTTAGGTTGGGAAACTGGCAGGCCAAGCGATAACCAAGAGGCTTATGATCTATGGAATAACACGCATACATCAACACTCGAAGATTATAGAATAACTGGTAATGACCTTTATCACCCGGATGCACCATCATGGTAAACAATACTGAACTTAACATCTTGAAATTATTAGCTTCCAGAGATGACGTAAATTGGACCTGGTATAATCTTGATCGCGCAATGACCAGTAGGAAAATGGATGGAGTTGGTAACGTAGTCAGGCTCATAAATAACCTATCTAAAGCGGGTTTAGTCGATATAGTAGCAAGGACCCCCTCAGGAATGGATTATTATCGCGTATCTGCCCAAGGCCATAAGTTGCTAATCGAAATTGACCAGCATCACCAAGACCATTCACTATAGTGAAAACTACCCGACAAGCCCTCTCCCATCGAAGAGGGCCGTTATGCTTAGTATCCCGCCGTTAAGTCATCTACGGAACGCGGGTCGGACGCGCCATACAGTGCGCCATCCGGCCCAACCATAATACTTTGGGTGCTGCCCATCGCCTCTTTCAGCGCCACTTTCTGTCCTTTTTGCTCCAGCAGTTTGATTGTATCCGGGCTGAAGCCCTTCTCAACGCGAAGCTCATCCGGCAACCACTGATGATGGAAGCGCGGCGCGTTGGTCGCTTCGGCGACGTTCATTCCGAAATCAATGCTGTTCACTACCATTTGCAGCACAGTAGTGATGATTCGACTCCCGCCAGGGCTGCCGGTCACCAGCCAGGTTTTTCCGTCTTTTACCACGATAGTCGGCGACATAGACGACAGCGGACGCTTCTTCGGACCAACCGCGTTGGCGTCGCCGCCCACCAGTCCGTATACGTTCGGCACGCCTGGCTTGGCAGAGAAATCGTCCATTTCATTATTGAGCAGAATACCGGTATTACCCGCCACAATCCCGGTGCCGAAGGTAGTATTCAGGGTATAGGTCACCGCCACGGCATTGCCGTCTTTATCCACCACCGAGAAGTGGGTGGTCTGGTTGCTTTCATACGGGGCGAGCTTGCCCGGTTTTATCTGGCTGGAAGGTTTGGCCTTGTTGATATCAATTTGATCGGCCAGCGTTTTCGCATAGGCTTTGTTGGTCAGCGCCTGCCACGGCACTTTCACAAAGTCCGGGTCACCCAGATACTCTGAACGGTCGGCATAGGCGTATTTTTCCGCTTCCGCCATGATTTGCATGGCATCGGCACTGCCAAAGCCGTACTTCTTCATGTCGAAGTTTTCAAGAATATTAAGGATCTGCACGATGTGAATACCGCCCGAGGATGGCGGCGGCATGGAGAAGACCTGATACCCGCGATAGTCACCACTGATTGGCGTACGTTCAACGGCTTTATAGCTGGCTAAATCCTCTTTGGTCATCAGACCGCCGTTCTTCTGCATTTCCCCGGCAATCTGGTCGGCAATCGCCCCTTTATAAAACGCATCCGGGCCATTTTCGGCAATCATTTCCAGGCTTTTCGCCAGATTCTTCTGGACCAGCTTATCGCCTTTTTTCAGCGGCTCACCGTCTTTCCAGAAAATGGCTTTGCTGTTCTCATGATTAGGGATCACTTCGCTGCCGTAAGTTTTTAAGTCATCGGCCAGCGCATCGTTAACCACAAAACCCTCTTCCGCCAGCTTCATCGCCGGGCGCACCACTTTGTTCAGCGGCATCGTGCCGTATTTCTCCAGCGCCAGCGAGAAACCCGCCACGGTACCCGGCGTACCGGATGCCAGATGCGACGTCAGCGACTTTTTCGCATCGGCGTTACCCTGATCGTCGAGGAACATATCACGGGTCGCGGCAGCAGGCGCCATTTCACGAAAATCAATCGCCGTCGTGTTACCGTCTTTGGTGCGCAGCAGCATAAAACCACCACCGCCCAGATTACCCGCCTGCGGATGCGTCACCGCCAGCGCATAGCCAACGGCCACGGCGGCATCGACGGCATTGCCCCCCTGTTTGAGGATATCCACCCCAACCTGGGTGGCTAATGCATCCACCGAGGCCACCATTCCCTGCTGCGCACGCACGGGATGGAACACATCTTCCTCGACACCGTAGGATACCGGTGGTGGCGCTGCCGGCGCAGCAGCAACGCTAAAACAACTTCCTGAGAGCAGAGCAGCAATGGCTACCCGGCGTAAAAACGTCGGTTTTATCATCGTTATTCTCCAGATGTATGGGGTCGGCCCCCACTAAGCCTGGTGCATAACTCTGAAATAATCATCGTAACGGCGAGAAAGGAGTAAACTTAAACGATCCCCGAGAGGAGAAAAGCGATGAAACGACTCTTACTTTTAGCCATGCTATTGCCGTTTGCAGGCTTTGCACAGCCCATCAACACCATGAATAACCCGAATCAACCGGGTTACCAGATCCCGAGCCAGCAGCGTATGCAGACCCAAATGCAAACGCAGCAAATTCAGCAAAAAGGGATGCTCAACCAGCAGTTGCAAACGCAAACCCGCATGCAGCAACAGCATATGGAAAACCAAATCAACACGAACTCCCAGCGAGTCCTTCAGTCTCAGCCGGGAGAGTTGAATACGGGTCAACAACAGATGCTGCCCAACAGCAACGGTGGCATGTTGAACGGAACTCGTAACCCGGACAGTTCGCTGAATAAACAGCAACATATGCTGTCGGAGAAAAAGAACGGCGACATGCTGAAGCCCTCCAGCACGCCGCAGCCTAACGTTCCGTTAAAAACGATCGGGCCTTAATAGGGCTGGAAATCCGGCCCTATTGTATCAATGGCATCGGTACAGATGCAGTCCACTCCCCAGCGCAGCAGCTCTGCCGCGCGCTGGGGTCGGTTGACGGTATAAACCAAAATACGTAGCCCCGCGTCGCGCAGCGCATCCACGCGCGCTTCATCCAGCAGCTTATGATTAAGATGAATCGAGACGCAGCCGAGCCGGGTAGTGAGTTCGCGCCAGTCGTCACGCCATTCATCAAGCAGTAAACCGCGCGGCAGTTCCGGAGCCGCCTGCTGCGCTGCTTCAAGCGCGTCAATTTCAAAAGACGACAACAGCGGCGGCGTCATTCCCACCCACAGTTCACGCGCAGCCAGCGCCACGACTTTGCCGGTTAACGTTCCGGTGCCGGTCGTGGGTTTAATTTCAATATTCGCCATCATGCCGTGCTGACGGCAGCGCTCAGCCACTTGCGAGAGCAGCGGCAGCGGTTCGCCTTTAAACTCGCCGCTAAACCAGCCGCCTGCGTCCACGCGTAATAGATCCTGCCAGTTCAGCTCACCCGCCACGCCCCAGCCGTTACTGGTCCGCTCGAGATTGTCGTCGTGCAGCAAAAAGATCTCGCCGTCTTTCGACAATTTAGCGTCAAATTCAATCATGGTATGCCCGTATCGCGCCCCCACGTCGATCGCCGCCAGGGTGTTTTCCGGTGCCAGCTTACCGCCGCCGCGATGGGCGGCAATGTGGGGATAAGGCCAGTTACTCATACGCGTTGTCCTGTTTCGCCATCAAAGAGATGCAAATGATTTTCTGGCAGATGCAGCCATAGCGTGCTGCCTGCCGTCGGGCGATGCTGATGCGCCAGTCGCACCACCAGTTTTTGCTCACCCCAACGTCCGTGCGCAAGGTTATCCGCGCCCAGCATTTCCAGCGTGTCGACAACCAACGGCACACCGCCATCGGCCTGCGAGCTTAACGCAATATGCTCCGGGCGGATACCCAGCGTCATGTTACGCCCAATATACTCCCGGACGTTCCTGGCGATGGGCAAGGCCATGCCGTCATCCAGTTCAAAATGCGTACCTGAAGCGCTGATGCGCCCGTCCAGCAGGTTCATCGCCGGGCTGCCGATAAAGCTCGCCACAAAACGGCTGGCAGGTTTCTCGTACACCTCAACCGGCGTACCGATCTGCTCGGCAATGCCTTTGTTCATCACCATCACCCGTTGGGCGAGGGTCATCGCTTCAACCTGGTCGTGCGTCACGTATAGCGAAGTGGTTTTCAGGCGGCGATGCAGATGTTGTAACTCCAGACGCATCTGCACGCGCAGCTTGGCATCGAGGTTAGAAAGCGGCTCATCGAACAGGAATACCGCTGGGTCGCGCACAATCGCTCGCCCCATCGCTACGCGCTGGCGCTGACCGCCAGAAAGTTCGCGCGGGCGACGTTTAAGCAATTCACCCAGTTCGAGAATACGTGCCGCCTCTTTCACTCGTTCGGCAATATGCTCCTTGCCCATTCCACGAATCTTCAATCCCCAGGCCATGTTTTCTTCCACGCTCATATGCGGGTAGAGGGCATAGTTCTGGAACACCATTGCAATGCCGCGATCTTTCGGCTCCATCTCGGTGACGCGCTTATTATCGATCCAGATATCGCCGCCGCTGACCCGCTCCAGCCCAGCCACCATCCGCAGCAGCGTAGACTTGCCGCAGCCGGATGGCCCGACCATCACGATAAACTCACCGTCCGCAACGTCCAGCGTCAGCGGTTTAATCACCTGGGTTTTGCCATCCCAGCTTTTGGTTACTGCCTGTAGTTTTAAACCAGCCATTTTATTTCTCACTGTCCACTAAACCACGCACGAAGGCACGCTGCATGGCTAACACGATGATTACCGGAGGGATGAGCGTCAGCAACATGGCTGCCATCACCTGATTCCATTGGGTGGTACCTTCGCCGGTGGCGATCATGCCTTTGATGCCCGCCACCGCAGTGCCCAGGTTGACATCGGTAATAATTAACAACGGCCACAAATACTGGTTCCAGCCGTAGATAAAGGTGATCACGAACAGCGCCGCCAGATTGGTTTTTGACAGCGGTAGCACGATATCGCGGAAAAAACGCATCGGTGACGCGCCGTCAATACGCGCCGCTTCAACCAGCTCATCCGGTAGCGTCATAAAAAACTGACGGAACAGGAAGGTCGCAGTAGCCGATGCCATCAGCGGCAACGTCAGACCCGCGTAGCTGTCGAGCATTTTCAGGTTGGCGATCACTTCCACCGTCGGGAAAATACGCACCTCAACCGGCAGCATCAGGGTGATAAAAATCATCCAGAAGAACAGGTTGCGCAGCGGAAAGCGAAACCAGACGATAGCGAACGCAGAGAGCATAGAGACGGTGATTTTCCCCACCGTAATACTGAACGCCATGATGAAACTGTTGAGCATCATCAACCAGAATGGCGCGCTGTTGACGCCCACGCCGTTGACCCAGATATATTTCATGTTTTCCAGCAACTGCGTGCTGGGAACCAGTGTCATCGGCGTTTCAAATACCGCTTTGTTGTCCAGCGTCGCCGCGACAAACGCGACATACAACGGGAACAGGATCACCATGATCCCCAGCATCAGCATGGTATGGCTGAATATTGTCAGCCCACGACGGTTCTCAATCATTGGTAACGCACCTTACTTTCCACATAGCGGAACTGCACCACCGTCAAAATAATGACCAGGAACATCAGCACCACCGACTGCGCGGCTGACGCAGAGAGATCCAGGCCGACAAAGCCTTCACGATAGATCTTATAAATCAACGTCGTGGTCGCCTGTACCGGCCCACCTGCCGTGGCAGCGTCGATCACTGGGAAGGTATCAAAGAAGGCATACACCAGATTCACCACCAGCAGGAAGAAACTGACCGGCGCAATCAGCGGTAGCGCCAGTTTAAAGAAGCGGCGAATCGGCCCCGCGCCATCAATTGCGGCGGCTTCGATCAGCGACCGGGGAATAGATTGCAGTGCGGCAAAGAAGAAAAGGAAGTTGTAACTAATCTGCTTCCAGACCGACGCGAACACCACCAGAAACATTGCCTGACCGCTGTTTTGCGCGTGGTTCCAGTCATAGCCAAACTCACCGAGAAAATGGGTAATCAGCCCGCGACCCGGGTTGAACAGGAAGATCCACAGTACGGCGGCGACGGCAGGCGCAACGGCGTAGGGGAGTAGCATTAACGTCTGGTAAAAACGGCTACCGCGCACCACGTAATTCACCAGCGCAGCAAAAAACAGCGACACCAGCAGGCCGCTTACCGTAACCAACGTACTGAACTTTATCGTCGTCCAGAACGAATCAAGGTAGTACGGGTCATGAAACAGCGCGACAAAGTTTTCCAGTCCGACAAACTGGCTGGAAAGGCCAAAAGGATCAACGCTTTGTAGCGAGTACCACAGCGCTTCACCGGCGGGCCAGATAAAGAAAATAACGGTGATAACCAACTGCGGGGCCACCAGTAAATAGGGAAGCCAGCGCGAGCGGAACACCGGACGGGATGAGGACATGAAGGTTCTTTTCCTGGAAGGTGCCGGATGGCGCTACGCTTATCCGGCCTACGCGTACTTTGTAGGCCGGGTAAGGCGAAGCCGCCACCCGGCATTTCATATTAAGATTTGGTCGATTGCTCAAAGCGGCGCAGTAACTGATTGCCACGCTCAACCGCGGCATCCAACGCCTGCTGTGGGGTTTTCTTTCCGGTCCACACGCTTTCCAGCTCTTCATCCACGATGGTACGGATCTGCGGCATGTTGCCCAGACGCAGCCCTTTAGTGAACGGTAACGGCGGTTTGTTCAGCATCTGACGGGTGGCGATATCGGCCCCGGGGTTCTTATCATAGAAGCCCTGCTCCCGAGTCAGATCGTACGCGGCAGTGGTGATCGGCAGATAGCCGGTTTTCTGGTGCCATTCGGCAGCAATCTCTGGTTTCGCGAGGAAGTTAAGGAACTGCGCTACGCCTTCGTAGGTGGCTTTGTCTTTGCCTTGCATCACCCACAGGCTGGCCCCACCGATAATCGCATTCTGCGGCGCGCCCTTCACGTCGGCATCGTACGGCATCATGCCGACGCCATAGTTGAATTTGGCGTAGTGACGGATGTCGGCCAGAGAACCAGAAGAAGCAGTGGTAATGGCGCAATCCCCATTGTAGAACTTCTCGGTGGATTCATCTTTACGTCCGAAGTAGCTGAAATCACCTTTTTTATTCAGCTCTTCCAGTAGTGCAATGTGTTTCACCTGCTCCGGTTTATTGAACTCCAGCACCGCGTCAGTACCGTCAAAACCGTTGTTTTTGGTGGCGACCGGCAGACCGTTCCAGGCGCTGAAGTTTTCGATCTGAATCCAGCCCTGCCAACCGCTGGCGTAGCCACACTTCATACCTGCGGCTTTCAGCTTCGCGGTGTATTCCGCCAGATCCTGCCAGGTTTTTGGCGGTTGCTCAGGGTCTAAACCGGCTTTTTTGAAGGCGTCTTTGTTGTAATACAGCACCGGCGTGGAGCTGTTAAACGGCTGGGAGAGCAGATGTCCGCTTTTCGAGTCAGTGTAATAACCGGAAACCGTCGGCACGAACTGAGATTCATCGAAGTTGATGCCAGCCTCTTTGAATACTTCATAGACCGGTTTAATGGCTTTTGAGGCCATCATCGTTGCCGTACCCACTTCATAAACCTGCAACAGCGCAGGGGCGTTTCCGGTACGGAAGGCGGCAATACCTGCGCTCAGGCTCTGCTCGTAGTTACCTTTGTACTGTGGAACAATTTTGTAGTCGGGGTTGGCGGCATTAAAACGTTGCGCCAGTGAATCAACTTCTTTACCCAGTTCGCCTTCCATTGAGTGCCAGAACGGGATGGTGGTAACTGCCATCGCCTGACCTGCAAATGCCAGGCTAAGTGCCAGTCCTAAAGCTGTATGTCGTAACGATATCATCGGTTATCTCTCTTGTTGTGCCGGATGCGCGATATCACGCGTTTTATGCTCGCGGGGGTAACATGACATGCTCGAATGACAGAAAAATAACTTTTTTATTACAAAAAAAAGATAGTAAGGCGACAAACAGATGGCAAGGCGGTGAAAGCGGAGTGACAGGAAAATGCGGGGTGGAGCACAACAAAGCCGGGGAGGTGCCTTACCCGGCCCATAAAAAGATTTGCCGTACAGATGAGATCACTCAGGTTGTGCGAACGTAAACTCCAGCGCCAGGCCCAGAACCTGCATACCGTGGATATTATCTTCCGGCGATATCGCCACCAGACTTTCCAGAAACTTGAGCCGTCGCGACTGGGCGTTAATGATGAGCTTTCCTCGTAACGCAGGAAGCTTCAGCGAAGTGATGGGATAAACCACACGGCCAACGACTTCAACCGGCAGCTTGCGTAACTCGACCTGCTGCAGCACACCAACAGAAGAGTACAGCAATGCAACAGGCGTAACGGCAAGCAACGGCGCGCTACTGATACTCACGAAATCCAGAAGCAGCTCGGGGCGCAGATAGTGCAGTCCATTAAAAGAGACCGTGACACCTTCTATTGCGGGCATGGGCAGCACGTCAGTTTGACGCGGTAAATCATTCATTCAATTACCATTGACTCGAGATATACATCAAGCCGTTGATTATGCAGCAAATAACCTATGCTTGCTGGGACAAGGCTCGCAATACCTGCAGATTTAGCTAGCGACGTGACCTGACACGCTGCCCATTCACTCCGGTAACGTTAATCCCGACGCCAGCGTCGTTCAAATTCATTCTGTAAACGCTGCTGTTCCCGCCGCTCACGTTCACGCTGGATATCTGATTTCTCATCTTCCCAGCCAGGGCATACCGAGCTGGTGAAGACTTCGCAGGGCGAGCTGGACTGTGCCAACGGGTTGGTTGGTTTCTCTTCCCAGATAGACGGATCGCGCGGGTCGAACGTTTGCGGTTCCAATGCCTGAGCGCCAGATGCAAACGCCAATAACAGAGTTCCAATCATCATGCAGGTACCTGAACGTATCATCCTTTCTCCATGTTCATATTATTATTGATAACCATTCTCAATAATAACATAACGCGATAAAAAGGGGCCATCAGGCCCCTTAACTCTTAAGAGAAATCTTAACCGCCCAGATAAGCGCTACGCACCGCTTCATTCGCCAGTAGCGCATCGCCGGTGTCTTCCAGTACCACATGACCGTTTTCCAGCACGTAGCCGCGGTCGGCGAGTTTCAGCGCCTGGTTGGCGTTCTGCTCGACGAGGAAGATGGTCATCCCCTGCTCGCGCAACTGCTCAATGGTGTTAAAGATCTGCTGGATGATAATCGGCGCCAACCCCAGAGAAGGTTCATCCAGCAGCAACAGGCGCGGCTGGCTCATCAGCGCGCGGCCAATCGCCAGCATCTGTTGTTCACCGCCGGACATGGTGCCCGCACGCTGAATGCGACGCTCATGCAGGCGCGGGAACAGGTCATACACCCACTTGATACGTTCCTGAAACTGGTCCTTCTCGGCAAAGAAGCCGCCCATCGCCAGGTTCTCTTCCACCGTCATACGCGAAAACACACGACGCCCTTCCGGAACGATCGCCACCGCTTCGCGCATGATTTTCGCTGTCTGCCAGTCGGTAATGTCTTTACCATCAAAGACAATTCGCCCGCTGGTCGCGCGTGGGTCGCCGCATAACGTACCGAGCAGGGTGGTTTTCCCCGCGCCGTTGGCGCCGATAAGCGTTACGATTTCACCCTGATTGATATACAGGCTAACCTCGTGCAGCGCCTGAATTTTGCCGTAGTGGGCGCTGACTTTATCGAACGATAACATCGCCTTATCCATATTATGCCTCGCCCCCATTATGCTTCACCTAAATAGGCGCGGATCACGTCCGGGTTATTACGAATCTGTTCCGGCGTCCCGTTCGCCAGCGGCGTGCCCTGGTTCACCACGTAAATACGGTCGGAAATTCCCATCACCAGTTTCATATCGTGCTCAATCAACAGAATGGTGGTGTTGTGATGGTTGCGCAGCTCGGCAATCAGCTCGTCCAGCTCTTTAGTCTCTTTCGGGTTGAGGCCAGCGGCCGGTTCGTCGAGCATCAGGATTTCCGGCTGTGTCACCATGCAGCGGGCGATCTCCAAACGACGCTGGTCACCGTAGGCGAGGTTACTGGCCTGACGGTTGGCATGCTCCAGCAAACCAATACGCGCAAGCCAGGTGGCGGCGCGATCCAGGGCTTCACTCTGCGCGCGACGGAACGACGGCGTTTTTAACAGGCCGGAAAAGACGCCGGTTTTCAATTGCTGATGTTGCGCCACCAGCAGGTTTTCAATCACCGTCATTTCACGAAACAGGCGTACATGCTGGAAAGTACGCACCACGCCCATACGCGCGATTTGCTGACCCGGCAGCCCTTCCAGATGCTGGTCGCGCAGCTTAATCGTCCCGCCCGTCGGTTTATAAAAACCGGTCAGGCAGTTAAAGACCGTGGTTTTACCCGCGCCGTTTGGCCCGATTAACGAGACGATTTCCTGCGGCCTCAGTTCCAGCTCAACGTTGTTCACCGCCAGCAGACCGCCGAAGCGCATCATCAGGCCGTTAACGGATAATAATGGCTGACTCATGCCTGCTCTCCTTTTGCTTCCCCGTTTTTCAGCTTCAACTGCGGACGGGTCATCGGCAACAAGCCCTGCGGACGCCAGATCATCATCAGTACCATCAAACCACCCAGCATTAACATGCTGTATTCATTGAAATCACGCATCAGTTCGCGTGACACGACCAGCAGGATAGCTGCGAGGATGACCGCAAACTGCGAACCCATCCCACCCAGTACCACAATCGCCAGCACAAAGGCCGACTCGGCAAAGGTGAACGATTCCGGGCTGACAAAACCCTGCCGCGCGGCAAACAGCGTGCCGGCAAAACCCGCGAACGCGGCGCTGATGGTAAAGGCGGTCAGCTTGATGCGTGTAGGATTTAAGCCCAGCGAACGGCAGGCGATTTCATCTTCACGCAGCGCTTCCCACGCACGTCCCAGCGGCATGCGCAGCAGACGGTTGATGACAAACAGCGAGAACACCACCAGCAGCAGCGCCACCAGATAGAGGAAAATCACGCGATCGGACGGGTCATACTTCACGTTAAAGAAGTTGCTGAAGGTATCCCAGCCGCCTTCACGCGCGCTGCGGCTGAACTCAAGCCCGAAAAAGGTGGGTTTCGGGATCTGGCTAATACCGTTCGGGCCGCCGGTGATTTCGGTGTTGTTGAGCAGCAGGATACGGACGATTTCGCCGAAGCCTAAGGTCACAATCGCCAGATAATCACCGCGCAGGCGCAGTACCGGGAAGCCCAGCAGGAAGCCCGCAGCAGCGGAAACCAGCCCTGCCAGCGGCAGACAGGTCCAGAAGCCGAGGCCGTAATAATGGTTCAGCAGTGCGAAGGTGTAAGCGCCGATGGCATAGAAGCCGCCGTAGCCCAGCACCAGCAGGCCGGAAAGCCCCACCACCACGTTTAAGCCGAGGCCGAGGATGATATAAATCATCGTCAGCGTGGCGATATCCACCGTTCCGCGCGACACCATAAACGGCCACACCACGGCAATCACCAGCAGCGCCACCAGGAACAGCTTCTGTTTAACGGTGGAGCCATCAATCGCCGGCAGAATAAACTTCGGCCCGGAGACACTCTTCAGGCCCTTCTGGAAGGCCGGACGCAACAGCTGGAAAAGGAACACCACGCCAGTGCCGATGAACACCCACTGCCAGCGGATATCCGCAGCGGTATCCACCACCAGTTTGGTGCCATCCAGTTCTAACTGAACGCCCATAAAGACGCCCGCCAGAATGAAGAACATGGCGGCAGAGAGCAGCGCCATTGCAAAATGCATCGGTTTCATACTTTCTCTACCTCCGGACGACCCAGAATACCGGTCGGCATCACCAGCAGTACCAGAATCAGCAGCGCGAACGACACCACGTCTTTGTATTCGGTACTCAGATAAGCAGAAGAAAGCGCTTCGGCAACGCCCAGAATCAGGCCGCCGATCATCGCGCCAGGGATGCTGCCAATGCCGCCCAGTACCGCCGCGGTAAAGGCTTTCATCCCGGCCATAAAGCCGATGTAGGGGTTAATTACGCCATAGAACTGACCGAGCAGCACGCCCGCAACCGCCGCCATTGCCGCACCGATCACAAAGGTCAGCGCAATCACGCGGTCGGTGTTAATGCCGAGCAGGCTGGCCATTTTCAGATCTTCCGCACAGGCGCGGCAAGCGCGTCCCATACGCGAATAGCGGATAAACAGCGTCAGCGCCAGCATCGCGAGGAAGGTTACAATCCAGATAACCAGCTGCATAGTGGTGATAGATGCAGAGAAGTTATCACTACTGCCGACAGTCCACTGGCCGTTAAACAGGCTGGGCAGCGCCACGTCGCGCGAACCTTCCGTCAGGCTGACGTAGTTTTGCAGGAAGATGGACATCCCGATAGCGGAAATTAGCGCGATCAAACGCTTGGAGCTGCGCACGGGCCGATACGCCACCCGTTCAATACTCCAGCCGTAGGCGCTGGCAATCACAATCGCGCCGACGAAGCCCGCCGCGACCAGTAGCCAACTGGAATCAATCCCCATCATCATTAGCGCAGCGATGATCATAAAGGAGACATAGCTGCCGATCATATACACCTCGCCATGGGCGAAGTTAATCATGCCAATAATGCCGTACACCATCGTATAACCGATGGCGATCAGCGCGTAGGTGCTTCCCAGCGTGACGCCGTTAAACATCTGCTGCAAGAAATAGAGGAACTGCTCGGACATAAGGTAACCTTTCTTAACCCGCCCGTTTTGCACGGGCGGTGGGATAACTCGTCTTCAGGTATTACTTCGCGACGGTCGATGATCCGTCGGCGTGCCACTGGAAGACACCAAACTCAAATCCCTTCAAATCGCCTTTTTCGTCCCATTTCAGCGGCCCAATCACGGTATCAGCCCCGTGTGCTTTCAGATCTTTCACTAGATCCAGCGGCTCTTTGCTTCCGCTGCGATCCATTGCGCTCGCCAGTGACTGGACGGCTGCATAAGTGATCCACACGTACGGCCCGGTTGGATCTTTCTTGTCAGCTTTGAGCGCATCGACAATCGCTTTATTCGCCGGATCCTGGTCATAGCGTTTTGGCATCGTCACCAGCATGCCTTCTGCGGCATCACCAGCAATGTTAGACAGAGAGGCATTACCCACACCCTCTGGCCCCATAAACTGAGTTTTCAGGCCAACGGAGCGCGCCTGGCGCAGCATTTGCCCCATTTCCGGGTAGTAGCCGCCGTAATAGACGAAGTCGATATTTTCTTTCTTCAGGCGGGCAATCAGCGCAGAGAAATCTTTTTCCCCGGCGGTGATGCCATCAAAGAAGACGATGTTGGCTTTGCCCGCTTTCAGGCTGTCCTGCACCGAACGCGCCAGACCTTCACCATATTGCTGTTTATCATGGATGATGGCGATGCGCTGCGGCTTCACCTTCTCCAGAATGTATTTCGCGGCCGTTGGTCCTTGGGAGGAGTCCAGACCCGCAGTACGCATAATGTGTGCGTAACCGCGCTGAGTCAGTTCCGGGTTGGTTGCCCCCGGGGAAATCATCAGGATCCCTTCGTCTTCATAGATGTCTGACGCTGGCTGAGTCGAAGATGAGCACAGGTGGCCAATAACATACTGAATACCGTCGTTGACGATTTTGTTTGCTACGGCAACAGCCTGTTTTGGATCGCAAGCATCGTCATATTCCACGGCGACCAGCTTGTCGCCTTTGATCCCACCTTTGGCATTGATATCTTTAATGGCCTGACGTGCGCCATTAAATTCCATATCACCCCACTGTGCGACCGGACCCGACATCGCCCCGACAACAGCAACCTTAATATCTTCTGCCATGACAGCATGCGACATTGCCAGTGCTATCACCCCTGCGATGATTGTTTTCGCATTCCGTTTCATTACCTGAATCCCCATTCGTGACGTAATTAATATTTTGTATTTATGTGGTTAAAAAGCAGACTGTGCTTTTTTTGAACTGCACTATTTTTACCAATCTCATTAATGGTTTAGCACAGTTTTTTAAGCAAAATCAGGCTAAAATCTCTATATTTCAGTCGATTAAGAAAAGATAATATTCTGCTTTTCACTATAGATAAACAAAAAAAAGCACGTTTGTCAGCATAAAATAACGGTACAAAGAGCGGAATAAAATGCTGCATCCCAGGGTATTATCCTGCCTGTTTTTCAATCTCTAATGTTTCAAACTGTCATTACCGTCGTCGCAAAACGATTAACCTGGTTAATCGCATAAAAAAGAGAAAGCATCCGGGTGAATTATTTCGGTACACTGCTTCCATCTTTTGTGATTTGGACATGCTGCTAATGAAGCTGACCATCGTTCGTTTAAACAACTTTAGCGCCCAGGATCTGATTGATCTGGGCAAAATCTGGCCGGAATATTCCGCCTCATCGTTAAGCGTAGATGAAACGCACCGGATCTACGCCGCGCGTTTTAACGAGCGTCTGTTAGGCGCTGTACGTGTCACCCTGAGCGGTACCCAAGGCGCTCTGGATTCATTGCGCGTACGTGAAATCACCCGTCGTCGCGGCGTCGGGCAGTATTTGATCGAAGAGGTGATCCGCGAAAACCCATCTGTGAGTTCATGGTGGATGGCAGATGTAGGCGTTGAAGACCGCAGCGTGATGGCCGCGTTTATGCAGGCATTAGGGTTTACGGCCCAGGCGGATGGCTGGGAAAAAAGATAAAAAAGCCGGATGGCGCTGACGCTTATCCGGCCTACATGCTGGGAGCAAAAAATAAAAAACCACCTCGCAATTTTCCAGGTATGTAGGCCGGGTAAGGCGAAGCCGCCACCCGGCACTCAATTACTTCGCGTCGGTCGCCGTACCATTAGCATGCCAGTCAAACACACCGAATTCGAAGCCTTTCAGATCGCCCTTCTCGTCCCAGGACAACGGCCCCATTACGGTTTCTACTGAGTTTGCTTTCAGGTACTTGGCAATTTCAGCCGGATCGTCAGACTGGTTCAGACCGGCCTGCAAGGATTGCAGCGCGGCGTAAGTGGTCCACACGAATGCGCCACTTGGATCCTGTTTCTTGGCCTTGATAGCATCCACAATCGGTTTGTTTGCAGGCACCTGATCGTAGTTCTTCGGCTTAGTTACCAGTAAGCCTTCCGCAGACTCACCCGCGATGTTAGACAGCGACACGTTCGCTACCCCTTCCGGTCCCATAAACTGGGTTTTCAGACCTGCGGCACGAGACTGACGCAGGATCTGCCCCATTTCCGGGTGATAACCACCGTAGTAAACGAAATCGATATTCTCTTTCTTCAGGCGCGCCACCAGCGTCGAGAAGTCTTTTTCACCGGCGGTAATTCCGTCAAAGAACACCACGTTGGCGTTGCCTTTCTTCAGGCCGTCCTGCACCGCACGCGCCAGACCTTCACCGTACTGCTGCTTATCGTGAATGATGGCGATACGTTGCGGCTTCACTTTTTCCAGAATGTATTTGGCGGCAGTTGGCCCCTGATCGGAATCCAGGCCGGTGGTGCGCATCACCAGCTTATAACCACGCGCGGTCAGCTCCGGCGCCGTCGCTGCCGGGGTGATCATCAGAATGCCTTCATCTTCATAGATATCTGACGCGGGCTGGGTAGAAGATGAGCACAGATGGCCGATAACGTATTTAATCCCGTCGTTGACCACTTTGTTCGCGACCGCTACCGCTTGTTTCGGGTCGCAGGCGTCGTCGTATTTCACCACGACCAGTTTGTCACCTTTCACCCCGCCCTTGGCGTTGATATCCGCAATCGCCTGCTCTGCGCCAGTAAACTCCTGATCGCCATACTGTGCTACCGGACCGGACATTGCGCCGACAACGGCCACTTTAATATCCTTAGCAAACGCCATATTGCTCAAAGACAGGGCGATACATCCTGCCAATAACGCTTTACCCTTCATATTCATCCTGACAATCCCCATTATTGTGGTTATTACGTGTGTTGTGATGTTGTTGTTCAGCACTTTATTTCGATTATTGGATAGCCACCCGTGCTTTAGCAGCATACTCTGCTAAAACATACCCGATTTTTATTATTTTGGAATAGCTAAATTTACATCCAGATAACAAATTCGTGTCTGTGGAGGGGAGGAAAGGTCGTAGGCCCGATAAGCAAAGCGCCATCGGGCAAAGGTGTTGCCGGATGGCAGCGTACACGCCTTATCCGGCCTACAAAAAACAAAACCCCCGAATTCACATTCGAGGGTTCATTGGCAATGCGCGAAGATTACGCTTCGATAGCGGCGCGAAGTTTTTTCATGGCGTTCTTTTCAAGCTGACGAACACGTTCAGCGGAAACGCCGTAGCGATCGGCCAGTTCCTGCAACGTCGACTTGTTGTCTTCGTCCAGCCAACGGGCGCGGATGATATCCTGGCTACGTTCGTCCAGACCTTCCATTGCGTGAGTCAGTTTGTTCGCGGCCTGATCTTCCCAGTTATCTTCTTCAATGCCATCGGCAAAGTTAGAGGATTTATCCTGCAGATACAGAACCGGCGCCATCGGCTGGCTGTCAGACTCGTCGTCTGAAGACATATCAAACGTCATGTCCTGCGCCGCCATACGGGATTCCATTTCACGCACGTCTTTGCTGGAAACACCCAACTCACGAGCCACCATTTCAACTTCGTCCTGGTTGAACCAGCCCAGACGCTGCTTGGTTTTACGCAGGTTAAAGAACAGCTTACGCTGTGCTTTAGTGGTCGCGACTTTCACGATACGCCAGTTACGCAGAACGTATTCATGGATCTCAGCTTTGATCCAGTGCACAGCGAAAGAAACCAGGCGCACACCCACTTCCGGGTTGAAACGGCGCACGGCTTTCATCAGGCCGATATTACCTTCCTGAATCAGATCCGCCTGCGGCAGGCCATAGCCCGCGTAGTTACGAGCAATATGAACAACAAAGCGCAGGTGAGACAGGATCAGCGTTTTAGCTGCTTCCAGATCGCCCTGGTAATGCAGCTTTTCAGCCAGTGCCCGCTCCTCGTCAGCCGACAACATCGGCCACGCGTTCGCAGCCCGGATGTAAGATTCCAGGTTACCAACAGGGGCTAAAGCTAAATTTTGCATTTCTTTGGTCATTCAAATCCTCTCAATCTTTTCATCTGGCGCGTTGGCAAAAAACTAATTAACAAAAACCAATAGCAACAACCATGCCAGAGCTTATGAGCAACGAGAATATCATTCAATCTTTTATCAGACAGTGATTTTATCCACAAGTTCCATGTCGTAATGTGTATAAATTACGCACAAAATGTGACATCACAATGAATACGCCGGGAAGAGATAACAGGGACTCTTTCCCTGCAGAGCGAACTACTCAGTGCAGGGAAAGATTATACCAGAGATTTTTTAATCGGGGGTAAAGTGGCGTAAATGTTGAACCGTGGCAAGCCAGGCTGCCACCCAGCCAATCATTGAGCACACCAGCAGCAATAACAGGCACTCGTCGAATGATAAGCCATTGATATCAAACTTTGTTCCAAAAACCTGCGCCACTTCAGTCACCGCTGACGACAAACGCATCACCAAAATTTCTGACAAAATCAGTGAAAGAAATGCGCCGGAAAAACCGAGCAGCGCGCCGCCGTAAAGGAATGGACGCAGGATAAATCCGTCCGTTGCGCCAATCAGCTTTTGCACGTTAATGGTATCGCGACGCGCAAAAATACTCAGGCGCACGCTGTTACCGATGACGAGGAAGACCGCCGCCACCATCAGCACGCCAATCATCGCGGATACGCGCCCCACGAGTCCCGTCAGCGCCGCCAGACGAGCGAACCAGCTGTCGTCCATCCGCACTTCATCAATACCGTTGATTTGTGCAATACGGTCGCGCAGGGTGTTCAGCGACTCCGTCCCCTGGAAGTCCAGTTTCGGGATCACCACCGCTACGGCAGGAAGCGGGTTCTCTTCCAGCATGTCCAGCGCACCGCCAAAACCGGACCAGTTACGGAATTCACCCAACGCATCTTCGCGGGAAAGATAATTTACTTTCTCGACGCCCTGTTCGGCCTGCAACTGACCCACCACCCGCGCGGCGGCATCGTCATCCAGCGTTTTTTGCAGATAGACGGTGATTTGTGGCGAGGGATAATACTGGCTTGCCGCCTGGTTTACGTTTTTATAAACCATGTAACACACGCTTGGCAGCGTCAGGGAGATGGCGATCACCATCACCGTCAGGAACGTCGCCAGCGGCTTACTTTTCAGGTCCTGCAACGCGCCCTGGAACGCGTAACGCACCTGCTCGTTAAAAACGTTGGTTTTACGTGAGTTCGGTTTTGGCGCGGCTTTCGCACGCTTCGGCGCATTACGACCGCCATCACCCGGCGCGCCGCCTGATTTACGAAAACGATCCAGTCGGCCACCGAACTGTTTGATTTGATTGATAGCGTCACGTCTATTCATGCGCCAGGCCTCCATGCAGGTGTCCATCACTCAGGACCAGCTGGCGGTAGGAGCGACGGGAGATCAGACCAATATCGTGCGTGGCCATTAATACCGTGACCCCGACGCGGTTAAACTCTTCGAACAGGCGAAGGATCCCTTCCGACAGCGCGTCATCCAGGTTCCCCGTCGGTTCATCCGCCAGCAGTACCGCAGGTTTATTCACCACCGCACGGGCGATGCCCACGCGCTGTTGTTCACCGCCGGAGAGCTGAATCGGGAAGTTTTTCGCTTTGTCCAACAGCCCGACCTTATCCAGTGCCGCTGACACGCGACGACGAATATCGTCCCCGCTGGCGCCCGCGATGATCAGCGGAATTGCCACGTTGTCAAACACGGTTCTGTCCATCAACAGGTGGTGATCCTGAAAAATCATGCCAATCTGACGACGCAGAAACGGCACTTCACGGTTTTTCAAACGGCTGATGTCATGCCCGCTGAAATAGATTTTTCCGGCGCTGGGCCGTTCAATTCCACAGATCAGCTTCAGCAGGGTACTTTTACCCGCACCAGAGTGGCCGGTCAGAAACGCCATCTCGCCAGGCTGCATATGGAAGGTCACTCCCTGCAGCGCTTGTCTCCCACCGAGATAGGCCTTGCTGACATGTTCAAAGCGAATCATTGTTAATCCTCTCGGGCAAAAAGTGCCTCAATAAAATCGTCCGCTTTAAACGGACGTAAATCCTCGATACGTTCGCCCACACCAATATAACGGATAGGGATGCCAAACTGATCGGCAACCGAGAAGATGACCCCACCCTTCGCCGTACCGTCCAGCTTGGTCAGGGTGATACCGGTTAAGCCCACCGCTTCATGGAACAGTTTGGCCTGGCTTATCGCATTCTGCCCGGTACTGGCGTCGATAGTCAGCATAACTTCATGCGGCGCCTCTTCGTCGAGCTTCTTCATGACACGAACGATTTTTTTCAGTTCTTCCATCAGGTGCGATTTGTTCTGCAAACGTCCTGCGGTATCAGCGATCAGCACGTCTACGTTACGTGCCTTCGCGGCCTGAATAGCATCAAAGATAACGGAGGCGGAATCCGCGCCGGTATGCTGCGCAATCACCGGGATATTGTTACGCTGACCCCAGACCTGCAACTGCTCTACCGCTGCCGCACGGAAGGTATCGCCCGCCGCCAGCATCACCGTTTTCCCCTGCTGCTCAAACTGACGCGCCAGCTTACCAATGGTAGTTGTTTTACCCACGCCGTTGACGCCAACCATCAAGATAACAAATGGCGTTTTACCCTCGACGTTCAGCGGCTCATCAACCTTCGCCAGAATCTCGCCCATCTCATCTTTCAGCAGGCCATACAGCGCTTCTGCATCTTTGAGCTGCTTGCGGCTGGCGCCTTCCGTCAGATTCGCAATAATTTTGCGGGTCGTTTCTACACCCACATCGGCGATCAGCAGTTGCTCTTCCAGCTCTTCAAACAGATCATCGTCGATCTTTTTACCGCGGAACAGACTGATAAATCCGGAACCGAGGTTTTCTTTTGTTTTCAGCAGGCTGCGTTTCAGACGCGCAAAGAAACCTTCTTTAGTTGGTTTTTCCTGCTCCTGGACCGCCTCTTCTACCGGTTCTTCAACGGCAGGTTCTTCAACCGGCACCACCATGACGGCTTCTTCCGCCGCCTCAGCGGCCAGGGCCTGCGCTTCAAGTTCTTCATCGGTCAGTTGCGGTTCGTTTTCGGCTTCTTCTTCAACCGCCTCGACGATTTCTACAGTTTCTGCTTCAGCCTGCCACTCTTCGGCAGAAACGTCTGCGGTTTTCACCTCTTCCGGCAGCGGCAATTCTTCGTGTTCGATAACCGCCGCCGCAGGGGTTTCCACTGCAGGTTCAACAGTGGATTCAGCAACCGCTTCAACTTCCGGCTGCAGTTGCTCAGCAACAGGCTCTTCTTCCGGCTGCAGTTTTTCGATTTCCGCAACCTGTTCAGTGACTTCAACAACTTCAGCAGCAAAGGCTTCCGTTTGTGCCTCGCTACGGGTTTCCTCGGCGCGCGGCTGTTCGTCAACGACGGTAGTTTCTTCAGCAACCGGTTGTTGTTCTTCGTTTTTTAGTTCTGTCTCGTTTTCCGGTGCCTGCTCTTTTTGACCAAAGCCCAGCCAGGAAAAAAAGCCACGTTTTTTCTCTTTCGCCATTTGCGACTACACTCCCCCGCTGTTGCTTCATGGCACAGCGTCAACGCTATGTACATAGCAGCTAAAAAAATGATGAAATAGTCTATCACTTAACTTAACTCACATCACCGCCTGGAATGACACGTCAGCAGCGGATTGAACAATAATTGAAATGAAAAAACCGAATCACTCTGGTAGCGGCCAGATCCGCATTATTGGCGGGCAATGGCGTGGCCGTAAACTCCCGGTTCCGGACAGTCCCGGCCTGCGCCCGACCACCGACCGCGTGCGCGAAACCTTATTTAACTGGTTGGCCCCGGTAATGGTCGATTCACATTGCCTGGACTGCTTCGCCGGCAGCGGCGCGTTGGGGCTGGAAGCCCTCTCTCGCTATGCGGCAAATGCGACGCTGCTGGAGATGGATCGCGCGGTATCGCAGCAGTTGCAAAAGAATCTTGCTACGCTGAAGGCAAATCATGCCCGCGTCGTCAACACCAATACGCTGGCGTTTCTGGCCCAACCCGGTACGCCGCATAACGTGGTGTTCGTTGACCCGCCGTTTCGCAAAGGATTACTGGAAGAAACATTAACGCTTCTGGAAACCCATGGTTGGCTGGCAGATGAAGCGTATATTTACGTTGAAAGCGAAGTCGAAAACGGCCTGCCGCCGGTTCCGGTAAACTGGTCACTATACCGTGAAAAAGTGGCAGGACAGGTCGCCTATCGCCTGTATCAACGTGAAGCACAAGGAGAGCACGATGCTGATTAATCTGGGACGTCTGTTGATGCTGTGCGTCTGGGCCTTTTTACTACTGAATATTTTTCAACCCTTTCCACGCCCGCTTAACATCTTCGTTAACGTCGCACTGATATTTATGGTGCTGATGCACGGCATGCAATTGGCGCTACTGAAAAGCACCATGCCAAAAGATGGCCCGCAGATGACCAGCGGGGAGAAAATCCGCATTTTCCTGTTCGGCGTCTTTGAGCTGCTGGTCTGGCAGAAGAAGATTAAGGACCAGTTGAAGAAGTAACTGTAGTTTTTCGCCCGGCGGCGCGTTGCGAGCCGGGTCTGCAAAACGTCATCACGGTGGTAATATACCGTCCAGTTGATCTTTCAGTTTTGGAATATCTTTACTGGCTCTTGTTTTCCGCAGGTGTTTCACCTGCTCACAAATCTCTTCGGTCCGGGTGTAATAGGTGCCAGACGTCGGGCCTGGACGCTCGCATAAAACATAGTTAGTTCCAAGCGGATAAAAAATGACAATAAAAGAGAGGATATTACCAATAACAAATCCTACCCCCGCGACGTGGAAAACAATGGTAAATGTCCTGTCGAAGAATTTTGGCGGCTTCATGCTTTTCGCAAAAGCCAGGTAGGCAATGCCCAAAGTAAAGCAGCCCGTCACCGGAATCATGAAAAACATGCAAAATGAACCCCAGAAAAAATAGACGATGCTTCTGGATTCAACGAGATCGGTGAGATCCGGTACGCTGGCAATATACTCCACCCAAGTCCCCCCCCCAAAAATGAATATACAGAGAAATAAGTTGCATCTCTTCTTAATATTCATCAGATTAATATTATGCTTCATGTCAATAATTTCCGCCGTAAAGGGAGCTTCTGTACCCCAGCCGTTGGATGTTCCACTCTTCGATTCTTTGCCGTTCTTTAAGTCCCTCACGAATACACGCTATCAGTTTGTCTGATAGCTCATATTTTTTGTCCACTTCATTCAGAGACCGGGCAATAATAAAACCTAATACAACGACACCGACAATTTCTCCCCAAACCGGAACGGCGGCGCTAGAGAACAATAGAGGTACAGCTAACTCAAGAGCACTACCCACTGATTGCGAGACAAAAATACTTACAATCACCTTCGCCACATCCATCGTCACATTCCCCAGTAGTGCGGCGACGTCATGCTCGGATTTAAACACCAGCTCAATCAACCGCCAGCATGCGGAGAACCAGATGCAGAACCTGGCGCCTGACATAATGCCATCCCGAAACCCGGCGCTGCCAATACCCACTTCAAGTACCTTAGGATGATTAATCCGGTAACGGGTTCCGTTAAGAATGCGCCGCAGAGAAGGGTAGCCCGTAATCTTCACATACAGCTTTCCCTGATAAGCATATTGCGTGGCTTTAATCCCAAGGCCTTTTAAGGTGAAGACAATCTTTCCGGCCTGCTGATAAGAAAAAAGCTTCGACAGTTTTTTAGTCGCATCAGCCGTATCTTTGATATTACCGGCATAATTCGTCGAAAAACTGACGGATTTACTACTTAGCAAATCTTCAATCACGCCCTGCGCCTCTTCAGGCGTGAGCAGTATAATGTGTTGTGTATTGCTATTCAGATTATTTTTCAGCTTTCTGATTTCGTTCTCAACGCGCTGATTACGTTGCCAGTTATTTCCTCTAAGAATATCTTCACGGTGATTTCCTATCCAGTCATAATACCTTTCCATCCTTATCCCTTAATAAATTCGCTCATCCCAAAGGCTGTATGCGCTGGTTCCCGCCATAATGTGCTCCCAGGTAATTGACTCATACGAAAGCTCAATGATTTCCTCTGGCTGCCCCGCACTGTCATCAATGGTATGAGGCACCTGTAAATGGATGCTGGATATTCTGGCATTAATAAGTTTTATCGCGTAATAACACTCATTTAAACCCGCCGGACTCGTGCGATAGAAGCTAAATTCACAGTTTAATGTTTCATTGTCAGTTATGGCTTTTCCTAATAATGGCGAGGATTTATCTACTGGCTTTATAAACGTCAAACATTGATGATTCACATTTTGTACTCGGCTCATGCCATGATTAACTGCCATTACCATTATCTGATCGCGATGGGCAGTTTGTGATTTATTTCCAATCGAATTTACCGATGCGCATCCAGCAGAAATCAATCCCTGCGCCTGCCCATGCAAGGTCAACCACATTGTATTCGCCATATAAATTCCTTAGCCATTTTAAATTACATGTTTATATGTATGCGATAACATTGAAATAATAGGGTAGTGAAAATCTGATAGCAGAATAGTGATACCATCGATATTTTAGACACACAAAAAAAAATATAATACCAACGATATTTGCACAGAAGAATAAATAATAACTATATTTTAACGATGTTATATATTTCAGTTGAATTCATTATCGGCACTGGCAAGATAAACACAGTGCCGCTCGGCGTTATTGCCCAGGCTTAAAATCCTCAAAACGCGAACCTTTATAACTCAGCGTGCCTTTGTCTCCGACAGTTAGCGCATGGTACTGCTGGGCATCCAGGCGAAACGTCAGCTCCAGACCACCGCTTTGCGGCTTAAAGCTGGCTTCATAGCGCATGCTGGTTCCTGCCGGGCTCACTTCCTGTTGACGTGATCGCCGATCGTTAAGTGGTTTTTCCCGCTTATTACTCACTACCACCTGCTTTTGCACCAGCGGTGCTGCATCGTTATCCGCTTTTTCACGCCGCTGCTGGACAAAGCGAAACGACGCAGCTACAACAATTAAGACAATGATAACAATGAAAAAAAGTGGCGGCTTGCTCATAGTATTAACCCATCAGAAAATGCGGAAATAAGCATACATTGCCTGTTATGGTGTTGTCATCTGGCAGTGTCGACCTCTACACTGAACAATAGAGCCGTAAGCACCCCGCTTACGAAAAAATAACGAATTCAAGGAACTAAGATGCTTTGGTCGTTTATCGCTGTCTGCCTTTCCGCATGGTTGTTCGTGGATGCTTCCTATCGTGGGCCCGCCTGGCAACGCTGGGTCTTTAAACCCCTAACTTTACTCCTGCTGGCGCTGCTGGCCTGGCAGGCGCCAATGTTTAACGCCATCAGCTATCTGGTGCTGGCAGGGCTGCTTGCCTCACTGCTGGGCGATGCGCTGACGCTGTTGCCGCGCCAACGTCTGCTCTACGCCGTGGGGGCATTTTTCCTCTCACACCTGCTGTATACCATCTATTTCGCCAGCCAAATGACGCTGTCGTTCTTCTGGCCTTTGCCATTGGTATTGGTGGTGTTGGGAGCACTGCTGATCGCTATCATCTGGACGAGACTGGAAGAGCTGCGTTTAGCCATCTGTACTTTTATCGGCATCACGATGATGATGGTCTGGATGGCGGGCGAACTGTGGTTCTTCCGCCCCACTGGCCCCGCGCTGTCGGCATTCCTCGGCGCCTCATTATTGTTCATCGGCAATTTTGTCTGGCTGGGTAGCCATTATCGCCGCCGCTTCCGCGCCGATAACGCCATTGCCGCCGCCTGCTACTTCGCCGGACATTTCCTGATTGTTCGTTCGTTGTATCTGTAATATCGCTTGACTCTGGAGTCGACTCCAGAGTGTATCCTTCGGTTAATACGAAATGATTATTAACCGGAGGATGCCATGTCGACGCCCGATGTCCCTGGCAAAAAAGCCCCACAATTCTCTTCTTTCAAGCCAGCACCTGCCCCACAAAAAACGGACGACTGCTGCTGTGAAGGAAGTTGCTCAACCCCATCACCCGTATCCGAAAGGGTAATTGGCACCCGTTATTCCTGGAAAGTGGCAGGAATGGACTGTGCCGCCTGCGCCCGGAAAGTGGAAAATGCGGTCCGCCAGGTGAGCGGCGTCAACCAGGTCCAGGTGCTGTTCGCCACCGAAAAACTGGTCGTCGATGCGGGTTCTGATATCCGTCAGCAAGTTGAAAGCGCGGTACAAAAGGCAGGTTATACCCTGCGCGATGAACAAGCACCGGAAGCCGCCCCCGAATCACGCTTTAGAGAGAACCTGCCGTTGATTTCGCTGATAATCATGATGGCGATTAGCTGGGGGCTGGAGCAGTTCAATCATCCTTTCGGTCAGATAGCGTTTATCGCCACCACGCTGGTGGGCCTGTATCCCATTGCCCGTCAGGCGCTACGTCTGATGAAAACCGGCAGCTACTTCGCCATTGAAACGTTGATGAGCGTGGCCGCGATTGGCGCGCTGTTTATCGGCGCGACGGCGGAAGCCGCCATGGTGCTACTGCTGTTTTTAATTGGTGAGCGTCTGGAAGGGTGGGCCGCCAGCCGCGCCCGTAAAGGGGTCAGCGCACTGATGGCACTCAAGCCGGAAACCGCCACGCGCCTGCGTAACGGCGAGCGCGAAGAGGTGGCTATCAATACCCTCCAGCCTGGCGATATTATCGAAGTTGCCGCCGGTGGGCGTTTACCTGCCGACGGTAAGTTGGTCTCCGGCTTTGCCAGCTTTGATGAAAGCGCCCTGACCGGCGAATCGATCCCGGTTGAACGCGCCACCGGCGAGAAAGTCCCGGCGGGCGCCACCAGCGTAGATCGTCTGGTTACGCTGGAAGTGCTTTCCGAGCCGGGCGCCAGCGCTATCGATCGCATTCTGAAGCTGATTGAAGAAGCGGAAGAACGCCGCGCCCCCATTGAGCGCTTTATTGACCGTTTCAGCCGAATTTATACCCCCGCTATTATGGCGGTTGCGCTGCTGGTTACCCTCGTCCCGCCGCTGCTGTTTGCCGCCTCGTGGCAGGAGTGGATTTATAAAGGACTGACGCTGTTGCTGATTGGCTGCCCGTGTGCGCTGGTTATCTCAACCCCCGCAGCGATTACCTCTGGTCTTGCCGCCGCGGCGCGTCGTGGAGCACTCATTAAAGGCGGTGCGGCACTGGAACAGTTGGGTAGAGTCACGCAGGTGGCGTTTGATAAAACCGGCACCCTGACCATCGGTAAACCGCGCGTGACGGCGATTCATTCGGCAAGCGGTATTGATGAGGCTGAACTGCTGGCGCTGGCAGCGGCGGTAGAGCAAGGTGCAACACACCCACTGGCGCAGGCGATTGTTCGGGAAGCGCAAACGCGTGAGCTGACAATTCCTGTAGCGAAAGAACAACGGGCGCTGGTTGGCTCCGGAATTGAAGCGCTGGTCAACGGCGAGCGCGTACTGATTTGCGCTGCGGGCAAACAGCCTGCCGATGCCTTTGCCGGACAGATTAGCGAGCTGGAAAGCGCGGGCCAGACGGTGGTGCTGGTGCTGCGTAACGATACCGTTCTCGGCGTACTGGCTCTACAGGACACGCTGCGCGATGAAGCCCGCACGGCCATCAGCGAGCTCACTCAGATCGGCGTGAAAGGGGTAATCCTGACCGGCGATAACCCACGCGCGGCAGCAGCCATTGCCGGGGAGCTGGGTCTGGAATTCAAAGCAGGATTAATGCCGGAAGATAAGGTGCGGGCCGTTACCCATCTCAACCAACAGTCGCCGCTGGCGATGGTCGGCGACGGTATCAACGACGCTCCGGCAATGAAAGCGGCGACCATCGGCATTGCCATGGGTAGCGGGACCGACGTCGCGCTGGAAACCGCCGATGCCGCCCTGACCCACAACCGTCTGCGTGGCCTGGTGCAAATGATTCAACTGGCGCGCGCCACCCACGCTAATATTCGCCAGAACATTGCGATTGCGCTGGGTTTGAAGGGGATTTTCCTCGTCACCACGCTGCTCGGGATAACCGGACTGTGGCTGGCGGTGCTGGCTGATACGGGAGCGACGGTGCTGGTGACCGCGAACGCGCTGCGGTTGTTGCGTAAAGGGTAACCTGTAGGCCGGATAAGCGTTAGCGCCATCCGGCATAACAAGATTACTGCCCTTTGCGCACTAAATAGCGGTACGGCAGAGAGTCGGTCTCTTTGGCCACCAGTTCATGCTCCATAAAGGTACAGAAGCCGGGAATATCGCGGGTTGTCGCCGGATCGTCGGCGACAATCAGCAACGTTTCACCCGCCTGCATACCGCGCACAGTTTTACGCACCATCATTACAGGTTCCGGGCAGCGTAGTCCCTGGGCATCAAGCGTATGGTCGGGAGAGGTAAACAGATCGCTCATCGTAGTCTCATTCATGCAAAAACGGCGTTATTTTACGCTCTGTTGTGGCGTAAGCCAATCAGGTTAACGATTGCGTGAAAAACAACCATTGCAATGTGCTCTTAAAGCAGTATCATGCGACGGTTTTTTATTGGGTTCCCTCACCCCATCCAACAAAAAGGTCACAATATGACTCCGTTTACACAATCTCAGCGCGTAAAAGCGTTGTTTTGGCTATCGCTATTTCATCTGCTGGTGATCACCTCCAGCAACTATCTGGTGCAGCTACCGATCTCCATTTTTGGTTTCCATACCACATGGGGCGCTTTTAGCTTTCCGTTTATTTTCCTCGCGACCGACCTGACCGTGCGTATTTTTGGCGCGCCGTTGGCACGACGTATCATCTTTGCGGTGATGATCCCCGCGCTGCTGATCTCCTATGTTGTGTCATCACTGTTCTATATGGGGTCGTGGCAGGGGTTCAGCGCGCTGCAGCACTTTAACCTGTTTGTCGCCCGTATCGCTGCAGCCAGCTTTATGGCTTACGCGCTGGGACAAATTCTGGATGTGCATGTCTTTAACCGCCTGCGTCAGAACCGCCGCTGGTGGCTGGCGCCGACGGCTTCCACGCTGTTTGGCAACATCAGCGATACGTTGGCCTTTTTCTTTATCGCTTTCTGGCGTAGCCCGGATGCCTTTATGGCCGAGCACTGGATGGAAATCGCGCTGGTCGACTACTGCTTCAAAGTACTAATCAGCATTATTTTCTTCCTGCCGATGTACGGCGTACTGCTGAATATGTTACTGAAAAGGCTGGCAGATAAATCTGAATTATCTGCATTGCAGACGAGTTAAAGGTTCATTTTCCGAGTTGTGATAAGATGGTCGAATGAGCCGTTATGGCCGTTTATCGAAAGGAAGAAGTCAATGCGCAATCTGGTTAAATATGTCGGTATTGGCCTGCTGGTTATGGGGCTTGCGGCCTGTGATAATAGCGATACAAAAGCGCCAGCAGAAGGTGCTGCCGCAGAGAGTAGCGCCACCGGACAACCGGTCAGCCTGCTGGACGGCAAACTCAGTTTTTCCCTGCCAGCGGATATGACCGATCAGAGCGGCAAGCTGGGTACCCAGGCGAACAATATGCACGTGTATTCTGACGCAACCGGCCAGAAAGCGGTGATTGTAATTGTCGGCGACAATACCAACGAAGATCTGGCGGTGCTGGCAAAACGCCTGGAAGATCAGCAGCGTAGCCGCGACCCGCAGTTGCAGGTCGTCACCAATAAATCTATTGAGCTGAAAGGCCACACGCTGCAACAGTTAGACAGCATCATCTCGGCCAAAGGCCAGACCGCTTACTCTTCCGTGGTGCTGGGTAAAGTGGACAACCAACTGCTGACGCTGCAAATCACGCTGCCTGCTGACGATCAGCAAAAAGCGCAAACGACCGCAGAAAACATCATTAACACGCTGGTTATCCAGTAACGGTTAAGACGATGACTCGGCCTCCGGTGACACCACCTGAGGCCGTTTTTTTAGCCGCCAGGTCAGCAGTAACGCCACCGCCACCAGCCCGGCTGCCGCCAGATAGATAACCGGTACACCCGCCCACGTCATTACCAGCCCGGCCAGCGGCCCGGTAACGCCCAGCGATAAATCCATAAACACCGTATAGGTCGCCAGCGCGGCGCCCTGATTTTGCTGCGGGACGGCTTTTACCGCCACCACGCCCAGCGCCGGGAAGACCAACGAGAACCCGGCACCTGCCAGCAGAACGCCGATTTTCGCCATCCACGGCATGGAGGCCATGCCCACCAGCAGCAGACCAACAATCTCGACGCTAAAACAGATCATCGCGACATTGAGCCCACCTAACCGGTTGATACCATTTGGGAATAACAAGCGAGTGCCCACAAACGTACAGCTAAAAAGCGTCAGCGCAAAAGCTGCACCGTCCCAACCTTTAGCATCATAAAACAGCGTGATAAAGGTGGCGATCACGCCAAATCCGGCGGAGGCCAACGCCAGCGCCATGCCGTACAACCAGACGCGTCCAAGTACCGCGCGAAACGGCAACGGTTTGCCTTTGCTGGCCTTCACCGCCGGTCGGGGGAGCGCCAGCAATATTGCCAACAGCGCCACGCCCATCACGGTCAGCGCCAGCCCCTGTAAGCCACCCCAGGCATAAAACAGAACGCCCAGCGGAGCGCCTATCGCCATCGCGCCATAGGTCACGATGCCATTCCACGAAATCACCCGTCCGATGTGCATCGAGCCAACAACTCCCACGCCCCATAGCGTAGAGCCGGTCCCGGCAAAGCTTTGCCCGATGCCCAGAATCACCCGCCCGATGCATAACAGCAACAAACTTACCAGCGGCCAACCTTGGGTTGATCCCGCCAGCAGATAGCCCAAACCACTTAAAAAGCAGCCGCACAGTCCGAATACCACGATTTTTTTCGGCCCCAGCAGATCGGCATAGCGACCGGCATGAGGGCGGCTCAGCAGCGTGGCGAAATATTGCAGACTGATGACCAGTCCTGCCCAGAAGGCGCTAAATCCCATCACATCATGGACATAGCCAGGCAATACCGCGAGCGGCAGGCCGATGGTCAGATAGCTGGCGAAGTTAAACATCACCACCGAGACAATGCGCAGATTAAGGCGCAAACCGCTTAGCGTCGGTTCAGCGACGGGTTCGGGCATGGAAGGTCACCACATTTTCACAACAGTGTTTCATTTCTACCATGTTGCAGACCATAAATCAGCAGCCAGTTTAGGAATAACAGACGCAAGCCAACCGCTACACTTAATGCAAAAACGCAAACAGGAAGAAAACATGACAACCGCTCAGCCCGATAAAACGGGTATGCATATTTTGCTCAAACTGGCCGCTTTGGTGGTGATCCTCGCGGGCATCCATGCCGCGGCGGATATCATTGTGCAACTGCTATTGGCGCTCTTTTTTGCCATCGTATTGAACCCGCTGGTCACCTGGTTTATTCGCCGGGGGGTGCGTCGCCCGGTAGCCATTACGTTAGTGGTAGTAGTAATGCTGATTGTTCTTACGGCGCTGGTTGGCGTGCTTGCATCGTCGATCACTGAGTTCATGGCCATGTTGCCAAAATACAATAAGGAGTTGACGCGCAAGGTTCTGTATCTGCAAGAAATGGTCCCCTTTCTGAACCTGCATATGTCCCCGGAGCGCATGCTGCAACGGATGGACTCCGACAAACTGATGACCTTCACGACCACGCTAATGACGAGTCTTTCCGGCGCCATGGCCAGCGTCGTCCTGTTGGTAATGACGGTCGTCTTTATGCTGTTTGAAGTGCGCCACGTTCCTTATAAGCTGCGCTTCGCGTTAAACAATCCGCAGATTCACATTGCGGGGCTGCATCGGGCGCTGAAGGGCGTTTCACACTATCTGGCGCTGAAAACGTTGCTCAGCTTATGGACCGGCGCCATTGTCTGGCTGGGGCTGGCGCTGATGGGGATTCAGTTTGCTCTGATGTGGGGCGTGCTGGCATTCCTGCTAAACTACGTGCCCAACATTGGCTCGGTCATTTCCGCCGTCCCGCCCATGGTTCAGGCGCTGCTGTTCAACGGCATTTACGAATGCGTGCTGGTTGGCGCGCTGTTTCTGGTCGTGCATATGGTGATTGGTAATATTCTCGAACCCCGTATGATGGGGCACCGCCTGGGATTATCGACGCTGATCGTCTTTCTCTCCCTGTTGGTATGGGGATGGCTGCTCGGCCCGGTCGGCATGTTACTCTCCGTGCCGTTAACCAGCGTGTGTAAAATCTGGATGGAAACCACCAAAGGCGGCAGCAAACTGGCAATTTTGCTGGGACCAGGCAGACCCAAAAGTCGATTACCGGGATAAACTTGCAAATGGCACGTGAAGAATGATACACAACCCCATTATTACTAAAGGTTAGTCCTGATATGTATCAGATCGTTCTTGGGAAAGTTTCTGTTTTAAGCGCTGGCGAACTGCCTGCCGCGATGAAAGAGCAAGCGCCGCAAGGTGCTCGCCGGGCACGCTGGCTGGCTGGCCGCGTGCTGCTTTCCCATGCCCTTTCGCCATTGCCGGACATTGTCTACGGTGAACAAGGAAAACCTGCCTTTCCCGCTGATACGCCTCTGTGGTTCAATCTCAGCCATAGCGGCGATGACATCGTCCTGCTGCTCAGCGACGAAGGGGAAGTCGGCTGCGATATTGAAGTCGTGCGCCCGCGCGATAACTGGCAGACGCTGGCAAACACGGTGTTCAGTCTCGGAGAACATGCCGAAGTAGAGGCCGAACGCCCGGAGCAACAGCTGGCGGCGTTCTGGCGTATCTGGACGCGTAAAGAAGCTATTGTGAAACAGCGTGGCGGCAGCGCCTGGCAAATCGTCAGCGTCGATAGCACCGCGCTGACCTCCTCACTCTCCGTCAGCCAGTGCCAGATCGATACCCTGAGCCTGGCGGTGTGCACCCCCACGCCATTTACCCTGACCGCCGACGCCGTGCAGCGTCTGGAAGCCTTAGCGTAAATTTTCCGGGAAGTTTTTCGGCAACTCACTCGCCGCGCAGGCAATCACGTCGTCATTGTTTGCCCCGCAGTCACGCACGAAGGTGATGGTCGCGAACTCATCAATCACCTCGGTTGGATACGCCGGACCCGCATCGCGATACGACATCATCAACGGAATATGATCATTCTGGAAGCACACCGTTTTTTCCGGATTGTTAATCACCCAGCGCGGGAAAAAGATGGTGCCGTGAAAGAGTTTGTCGCCCAGGTTTACGATCAGGCTGACGTCGGTCCCGGTCGGTTCGGTCCAGGAAATTTTATAAACACTCGCCCCTACCCGCACAATATACGCCCGCTGATCTTTCACCCAACGATTACCCACAATACCGCTGTGAATGCGGTAATCCAGCGTGGTCTCATTTTTTACGTAGATCTCGTAATTCCAGCCATTATCGTAGGTATAGACCAGATGTTTGCCGACAAATTCGCTCAAATCATGTTTATCAAAAGCGCTCATATTCGTTCTCCTCTTACTTGATGCGAAGATCTTAACGCTTCAAAAATTGGATGAATAACGCTATGTTTACATCATATTCATTCAATTTTTAGATGAGTTATGCACAAAACAACCCTCGAACAATGGGCCCTGCTGGAGAAAGTGGTGGAACTGGGCAGCTTTGCGAAAGCCGCGGAAGAGACCAACCGTAGCCAGTCATCGGTAAGCTACAATCTGGCGCTACTGCAGGAGCGACTCGGCGTGCCGCTGCTGACGCCGGAAGGCCGCAGGGCGGTTTTAACCCCGGCGGGCGAGTTGTTGCTAGCTCAGGTCAAACCGTTACTGAAGGCCTTTTTATGGGTGGAGACCCGGGCAGCAACGTTGCAAAACGGCACGCGAACACGGCTGGATTTGCTGGTGGATAGTATCTTCCCACGCAAACGCCTGTTCGCGATCCTCAAGCAGTTTCAGCTGGCGTGGCCGCAAACGCAGGTGCGGCTGACCGAGGTACTGGAAAATGCAGACGACAGGCTGGCAGCGCATGCCGATGCGGACGTAATGGTCCTGACCCGGCGTCAGGATGTTACCGGGCGTGGTGAATGGCTGATGAACATTGACTTCGTGGCCGTTGCCCATCGCGATCACCCGCTCTGCACTCTTGATGCACCGCTGGATGAAGACGCATTACGCGCATGGCCACTGATTCGCATTGCCGATCGCGACAACCCGCAGCAACCGGTGCGCGATGCCTGGACCTTCTCTACCATTGATGCCGCGATTGATGCTGTCATGTATCAGGTCGGTTACGGCTGGCTGCCTGAGGAGCGTATTCAGACGCAACTGGCCCAGGGGCTTTTACGTCCGCTGCCGTTAAGCCATGGCGCTCGCCGCGCCACGCCGCTGCATCTGATCGTTAAAGATACGCTCGCCCCGCTGGATGAACAGGTCAGTACCCTGCTGCGTTTATTGCGGGAGCATTAACCTTTTCCCCGGATGCCTGACGTATGTTACAAAATACGCTATTCCCTTTATTCCCTGTGCGCCAACGCGCCACATGAAAGGTTAATTGCAGATGCAACGAGTCACCATTACCCTCGATGACGATTTACTGGAAACGCTCGACGGCCTGAGCCAGCGCCGTGGCTACAACAACCGTTCCGAAGCGATCCGCGATATTCTGCGCGGCGCACTGGCGCAAGAAACCACCCAGGAGCACGGCACCCAAGGCTTCGCGGTACTCTCATATGTTTATGAGCATGAGAAACGCGACCTGGCGAGCCGTATTGTTTCCACCCAGCACCACCACCATGATTTATCGGTCGCCACATTACATGTGCATATCAACCATGACGACTGCCTGGAAATCGCTGTGCTGAAAGGTGACATGGGCGATGTGCAGCATTTTGCCGATGACGTCATTTCCCAGCGCGGCGTACGCCACGGTCATTTGCAGTGCCTGCCGAAAGAAGAGTGATTGCCTGTTTCGTTGCCGGATGGCGGCTGCGCCTTATCCGGCAATAATGTTTACGCCATCGTGCCAATCGTCTTGCGAAAACGCAGCAGCGCTATCAGGAAGAACGCCCCGCCAATCGCCAGCAGCGTCAGGAACTGCGGCCAGACGATGTTAAACCCGGCCCCGCGATAAAGTATCGCCTGCGCGAGACTGACAAAGTGGGTGGTCGGCATGGTCAGCATAATGTCCTGCACCGCCTGTGGCATGCTTTCACGCGGCGTGGAGCCGCCGGAGAGCATCTGTAACGGCAGCAGCACCAGAATCATCAACAGCCCCAGTTGCGGCATGGAGCGCGCCAGCGTCCCCATAAAAATGCCGATCGAGGTGGTGGCAAACAGGCTCAGCGCCACCCCCAGCATAAACAGCGGAATGGAACCTTCAATTGGCACCCCGAGTACGCCTTTTACCATCAGCATCAGCGACAGACCGGAAACCACCAGCACCACCAGTCCCATCGACCAGATTTTCGCCATCATTATCTCAAACGGTGTCACCGGCATCACCAGCAGGTGCTCAATGGTCCCATGTTCGCGCTCGCGGATCAGCGCCGACCCGGTAAGCACAATCGCCAGCATGGTAATGTTATTGATAATTGCCATTACCGCGCCAAAGCGGGCAGGCTCCAGGTTGGGGTTGAAGCGCATGCGCATTTCCAGCGCCACCGGCGGCTCATTATTATCGCGGTAACGCGCCACAAAACTGTTCACTTCACCACTAATGATATTCTGGATATAGCTGTTGCCGGTGAAGGCCTGGCTCATCCGCGTGGCATCGACGTTGACCTGGATATCTGGCTGTCGCCCGGCCAGCACATCACGCTGAAAATCAGGCGGAATGTTCACGGCGAAGGTGTAGCGACCGGCATCCAGCCCGGCATCCATCTCATCGGCGGTGATCATCTCCGGCGGTAAAAACCACGGGCGATAAAAGCTGTTCACAATCCGGTTCGACAACTGCGACTGGTCCATATCCGCGATGGCAATCGGCGCCAGATGTAGCGACCCCGGCAGGACAGTTGCGGAGGAGTAAACCGAAATCGTGAAGGCGAAAACGATCAGCGTCAGCATCGCTTTGTCACCCAGCAGACTGCGTAACTCTTTGATGCCAAGGTTATAAATATTGCGTAATCGGCGCATCACCCCTCCTGTTTTTTCAGCAGTAATACGCTCAGACCAACCACTACCGGAATAGCGATTGCCAGCGGGATAAATAGCTGCCAAAGATCCGCCAGATCCAGCGCTTTAGAGAACGTCCCGCGCGCAATGGTCAGAAAATGGCTGGTCGGATAAATTTCACCAATCCAGCGTCCCGGCCCTTCCAACGAGGCCACCGGATCGATCATCCCGGAAAACTGCGTCGCCGGGATCAGCGTAATAATCGCCGTACCAAAAATGGCGGCGATCTGGCTTTTCATAAACGTAGAGATTAACAAGCCCAGTCCGGTAGCAATGGTAACGTACAGCAGCGCGGCCAGCGTCAGTGTTAAAAAGCTACCCTTATGCGGGACGCCGAAAACAAACACCGACAGCGCACATAGCAGCAGGAAGTTCAGCATTCCCAGCACGATGTAAGGCAACTGTTTGCCGAGCAAAAACTCGCTGCGGGTGGTGGGCGTAACGTACAGGTTGATAATCGACCCCAGCTCTTTTTCGCGCACCACACTGAGTGCGCTGAGCATGGAGGGAATCATCATCAACAGCAGCGGGATAACCGCCGGAACAATCGCCGGCAGGCTCTTCACATCCGGGTTGTAACGATAGCGCGTCTCGATGGTCATCAGCCCGTTTTGCCCGCTGGCATTGGGCTGACGGGCCATCACATCCTGCAGCCAGGTCTGGTGCATCGCCTGTACATAGCCTCTGACCGTTTCTGCGCGGCTCGGCATCGCCCCATCAACCCAGACGCCAATCTTCACCGGCGTTCCACGCGCGATATCGCGGCCAAAATTGGGCGGGATTTCAATGGCTACCGCCACCTCGCCCGAACGCATCCGTTTGTCCAGTTCGTCATAACTGGTGAGCGGCGGCTGCTCGATAAAATAGCGCGACCCCGCCAGATTCAACGTCCACGCCTGGCTACTGACGGTCTGGTCACGATCGAGCACCGAAAAACGCAGGTTTTCCACATCCATACTGATGCCGTAGCCCATAATCAGCATCAGGATCACCGTCCCCATCAGCGCCAGCGTGGAGCGCACCGGATCGCGCCGCAATTCCAACGCTTCACGCCGACTGTAGCTGAACAAACGCCGCAGGCTAAAGCCCTGGCGTGGCGGCTGATTATTTTCATGCACCACCGGCGTATCCGCTTGCGAAAGCGTAGTCTCCGGCGCCGGACCAGCCGCTTCCTGTAACCAGGAGATAAACGCCTCTTCCAGACTGGCGGCACCGCGTTGCTTCACCAGTTCCTGCGGCGTGCCGCTGGCCAGCACTTTTCCGGCATGCATCAGCGACATGCGATCGCAGCGCTCCGCTTCGTTCATAAAGTGGGTGGAGATAAAAATGGTCACTTTATCCTGGCGCGACAAATCAACCATCAGTTGCCAGAACATGTCCCTCGCCACCGGATCGACCCCGGAGGTCGGCTCATCAAGGATGAGCATTTCCGGGCGATGAATCACTGCCACCGCCAGCGACAGGCGTTGACGGATCCCCAACGGCAGAGCGCCGGGCAACGCGTCTTCGACATCGGCCAGGCTAAAGCGCTCGCTCATCTCTTGTACGCGTTGAGGGATTTCTGCCTCGGGGATATGGAACAGCCGCGCGTGGAGTTCGAGGTTTTGCCGCACGGTCAGCTCGCTGTAGAGCGAAAACGCCTGTGACATATAGCCTACCCGGCGGCGGGTATCGATATTCTTCGGGTCAACCGCTTGCCCAAACAGCCATGCCTCGCCTTCGCTTGCGGGCAGCAGTCCGGTGAGCATCTTCATGGTGGTAGATTTGCCGCAGCCATTGGAGCCGAGAAAACCGAAGATTTCCCCGCGCGGAATGCGAAAGTTAACGTGGTCAACGGCGACGAACTTGCCGAAGCGCATGGTCAAATCTTTCGCCTCAATGGCAATCTCTTCCCGCTCAGCGTGATACGGCGGGATCACCACCGGTTTGTGTGCCTGACGCTGGGCTTCGGGTAACAGCGCGATAAACGCCTGCTCCAGCGTGTCGCTGGCGGTTTGTTCCCGTAGCTGTTGCGCGCTCCCGGTGGCTAACACCTCCCCGGCGTTCATCGCCACCAGCCAGTCAAAGCGCTCGGCTTCTTCCATGTAGGCGGTCGCAACCAGCACGCTCATGTTGGTCTGGCGCTGGCGAATACTGTCAATCAGATCCCAGAACTGAGCGCGGGACAGGGGGTCGACCCCGGTGGTGGGTTCATCGAGAATTAATAGCTCTGGGTCGTGGATCAACGCGCAGCACAGCCCCAGCTTTTGTTTCATCCCCCCCGAGAGTTTCCCGGCAGGACGATCGCGAAACGGCGCCAGGCCGGTACTATTCAGCAGCTCGGTAATCCGCGCTTCGCGCTCCGCTTTATCATGACCAAACAGGCGGGCAAAGAAATCGACGTTCTCATACACCGATAGCGTGTGATACAGGTTTTTCCCCAGCCCCTGCGGCATCCAGGCAATGCGCGGGCAGACATCCCGGCGGTGCTGCGGGTCGTGCATATCGCCGCCCAGCACCATCACGTTGCCGTGTTCAATGACCCGCGCGCCGGAGATGAGTGACAACAAGCTCGATTTCCCAACGCCATCCGGGCCAATCAACCCCACCATGCAACGGGCGGGAATATCCAGCGTGATATTGTTCAGCGCGACCGTTTTCCCGTAATGCTGACTCACGCCGTCAAGGTGCGCCACGGGAGGAACGGGAACCAGCGCCAGATGCGTCATTGCGGCAACCTCACCATCAGATCCTCAGGCCAGGCGCGATTTTCATCGACACGCACCCACGCCATGCCCGGCAAACCGGTTTTCACGTACTCGAGGTGCTGCTGCAACAGCTCTGGCGGGATACGCGCTTTGACGCGGAACATCAGCTTCAGCCGTTCATCACTGGTTTCCACCGTTTTCGGCGTGAACTGCGCGACGCTGGCCACAAAGCTGATGGTCGCCGGAATACGCAGATCCGGCGCGGCATCCAGCACCAGTCGCGCTTCGCCGCCAATCTTCAGTAAGCCCGCCTGTTCAGTAGGTAAGAAGAACGTCATGTAGACATCGCTGAGATCGACCATATTCAGCACGCGCCCACCCGCGGAAAGCACCTCGCCCGGTTCGGCTACGCGATACTGTACGCGACCATCGCGCGGAGCTTTCAGCTCACTGTCATCAATATCAGCGGCAATGCGACGTTCGGTAGCCTGTGCGGCTTCTACGCGGGTCTGCGCCTGAATGATGCTGGTACGAGCGGCTTCAATTGCCGCTTTGGCCGCAGAGACCTGCGCCTTTGCCGACTCCAGCGCGGCACGTGCACTTTCCGCCGCGGCCCGATCGTCATCCAGTTGTTGCTCGGACACCGCCCCTCGCTGGGATAGCGAACGGGAACGCACATGACGTTTAGAGACCGACTGCAGTTCCGCCTCACGCTGTTTTACCACCGACTGCGCGGCGCGCATTTCACTTTGCCGCTGTTCCAGCAACGCTCGCGCCGCCGCCACCGCGCTTTCTGCTTCTTTGATTTGCGCGATCGCCTCCAGCCGCTGCTCCTGCAGCACGCGGGTATCCATTTTCGCCAGCACCTCGCCCTGACGAACAAATTGCCCTTCCGAAACGAGGATGGTATCAATACGCCCGGCGATCTTAGTGGCAATATCCACTTCGGTGGCTTCAATTCTGCCGTTGCTGGCTGCAAACCCCTCCGGTATTCCCGCAGGGCGCAGCATCCACCAGGCTGTCGCGGCCACCACCACAAGAACACCCGCTCCCCACCACATCAGATAACGCTTAAACTTATCCATATTCGACCCGCCGTAATCCCTGTTATCAAACGTTGCGTGTCACAAAGCCCACTGAATAGCTATTCAGCGGGAGATTCCATCCGGGATGAGAAGGAATGAAAAACAATGGCCATTGAGCGAGCAGGCGTTAAGGCAACGCGCGCCACGAAGGAAGTGAATGACGAAAATGCTGTGAAATCGGGTAGTAATGTTGTCATCATCAGCGTTCCTGGCCGGAAATGAAACACGCATACTCATAACTGCTGTCTATTGAATACTAACACCTGGATTCAATATGTCTATTCGGTTGTAGTGGGTATATCGCCGCCGATAAAGCGTGTCTGGTGATCCACTCACCGGACACGTTCAGGGTTTAATAAGCCTGCTGGTAAAGCCGCAACGCATCGTCTTCATTAAGCGTAACAGGATTATTGCCCAGCAAGCGGGTCTGCTGCATGGCATCCTGCGCCAATATCGCCAGACCGTCTGCGGGAACACCAATGTCACGTAGCCTGTTCGGCGCCCCGGTTGCCGCAATAATGCTTACCATCCCGGCAATAAACGACTGGGCATCGATATCCACATTTCCTGTCACCTGCGCCCCAATGACGGGAGCCAGCTCGGCATAAAGTGGGGCAGTTACCGCCACGTTAAACTGCAGTACCGGAACCAACATTAGCGCATTCGACAAGCCGTGCGGGATATGGTGTCTGCCTCCCAAGGGATAAGCCAGTGCATGCACCGCCGCCACCGGAGAGTTAGCGAAAGCCTGTCCCGCCAGCATCGCGCCCAGCAGCACATTTTCTCGCGCTTCACGGTTGTGCCCGTCACGACATGCGGTCACCAGATGGCGACTGATTAAACGTAACGCTTCGCGGGCCAGCGCGTCCGAGAGTGGGTTTTTCTTATGCTTGCCGGTATAGGCCTCAATCGCATGCACCATCGCATCTATCCCGGCGGCGGCAGTATGGACAGGAGGAAGTCCCAGGGTCAGTTGCGCATCCAATAGCACCAAATCGCCATACAGTTGCGGGGAGACAATGCCCATTTTGCTGTCATCGTTGGTCGTCAAAATTGCAATATTGGTGACTTCAGACCCGGTGCCGGCGGTGGTGGGAATGTTAACCAGCGGTAGACGTTTCCCGGCGACCTTGTCGATGCCGTAAAGCTCCGGCAGGTCTTGTTCAGAGTTGATTAATACAGCCACCAGCTTTGCGACATCGAGCGAGGAGCCGCCGCCCAGACCAATAACCATTTCGCAGTTACCATCGCGGGCAACCTGTAAAGCTTCGCGAACGAGGCGCTCGTGTGGATCGGGTTGGACCCGATCATACAGCGTCACCTGAAACCCTGCGTTGCGCAGACTGTGCAGAACCGGTGGCAAAACCCCAGCCTTGACCAGACCGGGATCGGTCACCAGCAATACACGACGTGCGCTAAACCGTGGCTGAAGGATCTCTCCTAACCGTGACGCCCCCGCCCACTCGACGATGATTTCCGCTACCGTGGTAAACGCAAAATCCTTCATGACATTTTTCATTGGGGTATTCCTTGCAGTGAAAATGGACAGCTTTTAGCAATGCGGTTCATCGGGATGAATGTGAAAGCTTTTCACCTCTTTACGCGCCAGCATCGGGGCAATAATGCCAGTGCCAATACGTTGGAAATGCTCCGTTTGCCGATGAAGTTCCAGCCCCTCTGCACAACGATAAGTTTCAAGAATCACAAAGCGATCGCCATCTTCCGTGGAGCGGAAAAACTCATACGATATATTTTCAGGCTCCTGACGCGTTGCCTCTGCCAGCATTTTGAGCGCGTCGTTAACCTTGTCACCCATCGTCGGTTGGGCAAAATAATGTGCAACGACAAACAGCTGCGTGTTTTCCATTTTTGGCTCCCGGTGGTTTAACGTAGCAAATTCACATCCCATAACGCGCTGTCGCTGCTTGATACAGCTATCGCGCCGTGCAACAGCGCCGTCCGGGCATGTTCCTCATTGCAGACAAACCCGGAGGCCACAATCGGCGGCAACACATTACGATCGGCCTGCGGCAGCAACGGCAGCATCTGCGCAGGCATCAGTTGCACATAATCGGGTTCGCTTTGCTCCACGGCTTTCAGGCTGCGTAGCCAGGTGGAGCGGTCGGTGACGAAGATTTTCTGCATGGTGATCAGCCCGCATTTTTTCGCGCGCTGTACGGTTTGCAGACGCGTGGAAAGCAACCCCATCGCCCCCGTTTCGGCCACATAATCAATGCCGCCTTTATCCTGAGACAGCCCATTACAACTGTCGATATTCACGATGACGTACTTTCCCGCCTTCGACAGCAGTTCGATCACCGGCTGGAGCTTGATCAGATCGATATTGGCAATAATGCAGACTTCAGCTTTGCTGGACAGTGCGGTTTTCAGTTGCTCAATACCGTAAATCGCCATGATGACGGGCTGGCGTGCCAGAAGCACGCCAAGGTTTTTTATCATGATTGACCTGCCTGATGTGCGTAAAGCTGAGCGCTTAAGCCCAGCTTGCCCGGGTTAAGGATATTCTGCGGATCCAGCGCTTTTTTAATATCAGCCAGAACCGACAGCGATTCGCCTAAAGAAGCCTGCATGTAGGGGGAACGGAGCAGCCCGACGCCATGGTGATGGCTAAGGGAAGTCTTGTGTTTAATCAGTACCGCATTTGCCGCATCCCATGCCGCACGATACCAGGCCGCACGCTGCTCGACGGGCACATCGCCACGCAGCGAGAAGTAAAGACATGCGCCGTCGACGTAGGCATGGGACTGATGCGCAGACCCCGCCAGCGTGCCCGGTACGGCGTTAATCGCAGCCACCACATCATCATAAACCGCACTGAGATCGCGCCAACGCCCCACCATTTCCAGCGTATCCGCCACCAGGCCGGGGCTTTTCTTAAAGCCTTCGGCGCTTTTTCCCGTCAGATACCGGGTATCCAGCCAGCGCTCAAAGATGGATTCACCGTCAAGTTCTTCTCCGCTCTGCTGACAAATACGTTCACTGATCGCCAACACCGCGTCGACAATGTCAGGTTCTCCCTCATCCGCAATCAACAGGACATTGGTCTCGGGCAGGCCAAACTGCACGCCGCTTTCCAGGTTATCGTACAAGCGCAGTGCCGCTGGATTAGCGCCATGCTGTAAGATTTCGCGACACGCCTCCAGCCCGCTGGCGAAACTGGAAAAACCCCAGGCGATAGCACGGCCATAATCCGGCAGACGATGTAGCTTCAAACGCACACGTACTATCACGCCCAGCGTGCCTTCCGAACCGATAAACATTTGCTGTAAATCAGGTCCGATAGCGCTGCGGGCATAACCGCCAACGGTGATTAAGCGCCCATCAGCCAGCACCACATCCATGCCAAAAACCATATCTTCAATTTTTCCGTAGCGTGTAGATAGCTGTCCCGCACCGCGACAGGCAACCCAACCGCCGACAGTACTGATCCCAAACGATGACGGCCAGTGCCCCATGGTCATGCCATACTCTTTTTGAATAGTTTTCTCGAAAATATCGCCAAACATGCCGGCTTCTACCTCAACAATCTGGCTTCGCGGGTCATAATCGAGCAATTTGTTGAGTTCGCAAACGTCGAGCACAATCCCCCCGCGCAACGGCAATGCGGCTCCGGTAACGTTACTGCGCCCGGCAGAAACTGTGACCGGAATAGCGGATTCACTGGCGAGGCGCATTACGTCCTGAATCTGTTCTACGGTAGAAACGCGTACAATCACGCCTTTTGAGGTGGCGGGCGCGCCCTGGGTTTCCGCAATCATCGAACCGGCCCACCAGTCGCGGGTCCAAGTAATCACATCGGACTCCGACGTCAGCACCTCATCAGCAATCACCCGCAGCCGGTCACACGTCGCTTCGCTAACCGCAACGGGATCTACCTGCATTCCTTTTGCGCCATTGCTGCGGGTGATATCCGTTGCCCATGCGGGGCGAGTATGTGCGCCAACGGTATAGTTTCCACGGTTGTAACCACGTTTAATCGCTTCTTTACTGATCATTCTGATGTCCCCATAAGCATTGATTTTTCATGTTTAATTGCGGCCTGATAGCTGGCTACCTGTTTTGCAACCTGTTCAGGCTGTAACCGGAGTTCTTGTTGCAGTATCTCCCCAACGCGTTCAGCGGCAGCGGCTGACGCATCGCGTGCCATCAGACGCGCGCGAATTCGACGCGACAGCACATCATCAACGGTGCTGGCAAGCTCATGGCGTACGGCATACACCACTTCCGCTTCGGTGTAGGGAAGCCCTTCCACAATAGGTTTAACCAGCGAGGAATCGGCCTGAATAATGTCACTGACAAAATGCGCTTCGGTGCCATAGCGCTCGCCCAGATGCGCAGACAGGCCGCCAGAGGCCAGAATGGCCTGTGGGTCATAGCCAGCCGCGCCCAGCAAATACGCAGTTTTCGTTGAGCAGGCTTTTTTACGGCCCAGTATTTTGCTGGCCGCATCAATGGTTTCTTCCGCCATGTGGCGTGATGTCGTCAGTTTGCCGCCGACAATGGTAATCAGTCCGTCCGCTGCAACCCTGATCTCATGGTTACGCTTCATCTCAACGGTTTTACCGCCCGCGGTACCGACAAGCGGGCGGCAACCAGCAATACTTCCCACCACATCTTCCGGACGCAGATCCGTTTTCAGCGCCGAGTTTGCGCCTTCCAGCAGAAAGTCCAGTTCAGTGCGATTGCAGTGAACATCGTTCAAATCACCCTGATAGTCTTCATCCGTGGTGCCCAGATAGGAGACGTTGCCCCAGCGCGTAATGGTCGCGCGCCGACTGCGTCCGGCCACCGGAATGGTCACCGTGCAATCATTGCGAATTTTCATCCACGGGATGGCGACATGAACCCCCTTCGCCGGACGGATATTCAGCGGCGATGATTCCCCTTTTTTCAGCCCACTCCAGTCACGCAACCAGACGCCCGTCGCCATAATGACCACCCGCGCTTTGACCCGGATTTCCCTGCCATCGGCATACACGATGCCCCCATTGACCTTGCCATGCTGGTCTCGTGTGGTTTCGATGACTTCGGCATGATTTGTCACCGTCGCCCCATGAAACGCCGCCGTCCGCACCAGGGCCAGCGTTAACCTGGCGTCATCAACGCGGGCATCGAAATACATAAAGCCACCGGAGAGTTGCTCTTCTTTCAGCGTTGGGCAGTGCGATAACACTTCCGCCGGAGTTAATTTTTGGTGAAGAATACCTTCCCGCCATCCCCCGGCGAGATCGTAGGTCCAGAGCAGACTTTCAAACGCAGAGGACATGCGTTTATCAAACACGCCATTCTTATCGAGTACCGGAAATAAAAAGGGCAGCCGCTGCACCAGATGGCGAGCATTGCGGCGCATGCGCTGGCGTTCGAGCAAAGAATGACGTACCAGTCCGAGGTTCCCTTGCTCGATGTAACGCAGGCCGCCGTGCACCATTTTTGATGACTTCGATGACGTCCCCGAGGCAAAATCACTCTTCTCAATTAACGCCACCCGATAGCCGCGCAGGCTGGCATCCAGCGCCGCATAGGCTCCCGTCACTCCGCCGCCGACAATCAGAATGTCGTAGGTTTCGCTTTCCAGCCGGTCCAGTTGCTCAGGACGCTGAAGACGCAACGGCTCGGCGCCGTACATATCACTGCGTGTTTTGTTTGGCTTTCGCGAAGGGAAAAACTTCATGAGTCGGCGTGCTCCTGATTAGCGGTAGTGAGGCTGCTGGCGGTTTCCATTTCGAGCGCAATACGCATCTCCCAGCGGTTGATTTTTTGTTCGCGAAGGTCATGACTGATTTTGGGTTCAAACAGACGCGCCGTTTTCAGCGTGGCGCAGGCATCAGACAACGAATCCCACAGCAGCCCATCGGCTCCCGCCAGAAACGCCGCGCCGCGTAAGCTGGCCCTCGCCGTTTCGGCCATCCGTCGTACGGGGATCCCGCTAACATCGGCCTGGATTTGCAATAACGTGTCGCTATTGGACAACCCGCCGCCTACCACCAGCTCTTGCGTTGCGATGCCGGTTGCCGCTTCATTCGCGCGCATACAGGCGGCTACCGAATGCGCAATGCCTTCCAGAATGGCGTAGGCCACCTGCGGGCGCGTGGTCGAGATTGAAATACCGTTAAGCGAGGCGCGGGCATGCGGCTGCAAATGAGGAACACGCAGCCCCGTTAATGCTGGAATGAAACTCACGCCGCCAGAATCATTGGCCTGCGCAGCCAGCTCGCTGATTTGCTCGGGTGAGTCGAACCAACGCAGCTTTTCGCACACCCAGTTCAGGGCCGAGCCGGTCGTCGGGACGAATGTTTCTACAGAGAAGTGTGAGCGTCCTTTTTGTCGGCGCGCGGTCATGGTGAGCGTACTTTCACAGCTTTTTTTCAATGTCGGCACCGTCGGCCCCATCATTAAATCAACAAAGCTGCCGGTCCCATGCATACACAACGCCTGCCCGCGCTCAGTGCAACCCAGCCCAATAGCCCCCGCAAACTGATCCCCGGCGCAAGCCCGGATCGGGACGCTGATCCCGAGGATATCTTCACGTGTAGAGCCAAAATCATCGGTATCATCGTGCAATTCAGGCAGCAATGACGTCGGGAACCTCAGAGTCTGCAGCCATGGCAAATGGTACTGATGCTCGTTGAGGCAATACGCGCCCGCAGAGGTGGCGTTGGTGGGGGTGGTGACACATTTTTTTTCTTCCGCCAGATGCCAGAGCAACCAACTGTCAACGGTGCCAAAAACCAGGGTTCCGGCCTGGTGCGCCCTCTTCACTGCCGGTGTATTGGCGATATGGTATGACGCCCAGAGGTAAGGTGAACGTATCCCAACCGGTCGTCCAATTACTGGCAGCAGTTTCGTATCCCATTCGGGAGCCAGTCGCGCCAGTTCATCCGTAAAACGTGCATCCTGCCAGACCATCGCAGGTGCCAGCGCCTTGCCAGTGTCTGCATCCCAGAGCACCGCCGTTGAACGTTGCGTCGCAATCGCCAGCGCCACAATACGCATCTTGCTGTGCTGCGCATTAGCAATCGCTGTACGACATACCGCAATAGTGGCCTGCAAAATTTCATCAGCATCTTGTTCAACAACGCCATGGCGCTGGCTACTGACCTGAAGCGGTTGGTATTCAAGGCAGTGGACCTGGCTATTTCGCCCCACCACTGCCGCACGCGTACCAGATGTACCTTCATCAATAGCCAGAATGACATCTTCATATTCAATCATTTCGTACTCCTGTTTGATTCTGGGGCCATCGACTCGGGATAGGATGAATGGGATGATTCGAACTGCGGGGCGCCAGGCTCGTTATCCGGCTGAATCGTGGTGCGAGTGGGATCCCATGGGATCACAAAGCAGACGATGCTGGCGAACAACGGCACGGCGGACATGATCAGGAAGGTCGTTTGCAAGCCGTAGAGATCACGGAAAACGGGGAAGATAAACAGACCGAGCGCCGCACCTATTGCCCCGAGCGCACCGACCACGCCATTCGCGCCCGCCCGCAGTTCACTGCGAAAAGAGAGGGATGAAAGGCTTTTCCCGTTTGCACCGGGTCCACCTGAGTGACAAAGAATAAACAACGCGGGAACCAGCAAAGAGGCCCACAGCGGCATACTGTCGCTGAACAGTCCCAGCGTGAGCAGTACGAGAAAAGCCACGGCAAAACCGATCGCCGAAGAGCGGCGCAAGCCCAGACGACGACCGATTGCAGGAGACAAGAAACCACCAACAATACCAAATACGTTAAAAAATAGTGAACACAAGGTTGCGTACACAAAGTTTTTACCGAACATCGCGGCGCTAATAACCGGCAAATACCAGCCGACACCAAAATATTGGATTGACTGGCAGATCTGAACCGTAGAAGCCAGAATCGTACGCGGTAAATATACGCCACGGAATATTAGCAGTACATTTCTCGCCCCTTTTTCTGCTTGCCCAATGACAGGTTTTTGCTCCGCTTTTGGCGCCAGAATAAAATTATCACCGTATATTTTATTCATAGCGATCACAGCATCAGAAAGCCGTGATTTTCTCGCCAACCATACCGGACTTTCTACTAAATAACGGAACTGGAAAAAAAGTACGATGAGTCCACATAACGCTGTCACGGCAATAGAATAACGCCAGATAGCATCCCCAACATCCCAGGAATAAAACATCAGCGCTAATGCCAGATTTAAACAAACCGCAACATACCAAACCCCTTGCCAGGTGTTTAAACGGCTTTTTAGTTTCACTGGCGTGAACTCTGCCAGCATCGCCATGGCCACGGCAAAATCCATCCCATAAGACACGCCAACAAAGAAGCGGCCCACGATTATGGTGCTGAAACTGGAGGATGACATCACCAACAGCGCACCAATCACCGCCATTACTTTGGCGATAATCAGCGGTGGTACACGCCCCCAGCGATCGGCAATCCAGCCGCCAATGGGATTAAATAATATGGCAACCCACGATGAAAATGAGGTAAGTAACGCAACTTCAGTTGCGCTCAGATTTAAATTGCGGGTCATTGGATTTAATCCAGCACTCAGAGCTGAATTTGAAAAAGCATCAAGAAACAGGCCGCCTAATGCTAACCACCAAATAATACCGGCTCTGCCACTTATTTTTCCGCGAGAATCGATGCAATTGATAACGTCATCAACGCCACGGATTTTTATCGGATTTGAGAATGAGCATGCGGACATGGCTTTCCCCTTCATAATATTCGGAAGAAGGTCGCCATTAGCTAAAAAAATGCAATAAGAGACCATCTTAATTTCACAGATAGTCTCTTATCTAAAATCTGTATTTTTCCACTCTAGAAGGTAAGGCAAAGCGTGTCAAAGCGACTTTTTAAGCTGGCTTTAATTTTGTGATATGTAGCACAATTGTTAATCAAGCATTTAAAAAAAGTTAGGCGACAGGCGTTTATACCCGCCACCTGCGTCGGAGGTATTAAGTTAGTTTTTTTCGATCAAATCCTGCGCGCACGCCCAGGCGCTCGACCATGCCCACTGGAAGTTGTATCCACCCAGCCAGCCGGTGACGTCCATCACTTCACCGATAAAATAGAGTCCTGGCACTTTGCGGGCTTCCATTGTGCGCGATGACAGCTCGTTGGTATCCACGCCGCCCAGCGTGACTTCAGCGGTACGATACCCTTCCGTACCGTTCGGCTGCACCCGCCATTCGGTCAGGGTCTCCACCAGCGTTTGCTGATCGCGCACGTTCAGTTGTTTCAGCGAGACATCCGGGATTTGCCCTAACTGCTGTAAACATTCCACCAGGCGTTTTGGCAACTGCATAGCAAGCGTATTCTTTAAGCTCTGATTAGGGTGGGCGCTGCGCTGTTCATCAAGGAAGCTCGCAAGGTCAACATCCGGCAACAAATTAATGCTGACAAATTCACCTGGCTGCCAAAAACTGGAAATCTGCAGCACGGCCGGACCAGAAAGCCCGCGATGCGTAAAGAGCAGGTTTTCACGAAAGACCGTACCGTCCTCGGCGGTGATAACGGAGGAAACGGATACGCCAGAGAGCACCTGAAGCTGCTCCAGCAGCGGCTTGTGCAAAGTAAAGGGCACCAGACCTGCGCGCGTCGGCAACACGTTCAGACCGAATTGTTCGGCAATTTTATAGCCAAACGGCGTCGCGCCCAGACCCGGCATCGAAAGACCACCAGAGGCGATAACCAGTTTTTTCGTGCCGACAGTCATCCCGTTCAGCGCCAGGATGAAATCTTCACCCTCCCGCTCAACGCTGAGGACTTCGCTCCGTAACCGCATAGTTACGTTACCTTTTTCACACTCGTCCACCAGCATATCGACAATTTGCTGGGCAGAATCGTCGCAGAACAGCTGACCCAACGTTTTTTCGTGCCAGGCGATACCGTGCTTGCCCACCAGATCGATAAAATCCCACTGCGTGTAACGCGCCAGCGCCGATTTGCAAAAATGCGGGTTTTGACTCAAATACGCGGCAGGTTCGACATAAAGGTTGGTAAAGTTGCAGCGGCCCCCGCCAGACATGAGGATCTTGCGTCCCGGCTTTTTACCATTATCAATCAGCAGCACACGACTACCTGCTTGTCCTGCCTGCGCGGCACAAAACATACCCGCTGCGCCAGCGCCTATAATAACGGTATCAAACCTTTCCACGTTGCGATCCTCTCTAAAAAGCGGAGGTGAATTGTAAAGATTCCTCAGTGGTCGCACCAGCGCCAAACTACCGATAAAGGGTATTTATCTGAAATATATAGGATAATTCTTTAGTGGTGTAAAACAAAGCAGGAGACAAATCAAAAAAACTCTATATTTCACTTTGCCCGCGCCGCCAAAGTCACTGATAATGCGCCGCGTTCATGTCCTCAAAATGGCGTAACGTCCTATGCTACATTTGTTTGCTGGCCTGGATTTACATACCGGGCTTTTACTATTGCTTGCTCTGGCTTTCGTGCTGTTCTATGAAGCAATTAACGGCTTCCATGACACAGCCAATGCTGTCGCAACCGTGATCTATACCCGTGCAATGCGTTCGCAATTGGCGGTGGTCATGGCTGCGTTGTTCAACTTCTTTGGTGTTTTGCTGGGTGGTCTCAGCGTAGCGTATGCCATCGTGCATATGCTGCCAACGGATCTGCTGCTAAATATGGGATCATCACATGGCCTCGCCATGGTGTTCTCCATGCTACTGGCGGCAATTATCTGGAACCTGGGTACCTGGTACTTTGGTTTACCTGCATCCAGCTCCCACACGCTGATTGGCGCGATTATCGGTATTGGTTTAACCAATGCGTTGATGAACGGCACCTCGGTGGTGGACGCACTTAACATCCCGAAAGTGATGGGGATTTTTGCCTCGCTTATCATCTCGCCGATTGTCGGCCTGGTGGTTGCTGGCGGTCTTATTTTCATTCTGCGTCGCTACTGGAGTGGTACGAAAAAACGTGCCCGTATCCACCTGACCCCGGCAGAACGTGAAAAGAAAGACGGCAAGAAAAAGCCGCCGTTCTGGACGCGTATTGCCCTGATCCTCTCCGCTATCGGCGTGGCGTTTTCTCACGGCGCGAACGATGGTCAGAAAGGCATTGGTCTGGTGATGCTGGTGCTGATTGGCGTAGCGCCTGCGGGCTTCGTAGTGAATATGAATGCTTCCGGTTACGAAATTACCCGTACCCGCGATGCTATCAATAACGTCGAAGTCTTCTTCCAGCAACGCCCGGACCTGCTCAAGCAGGCGACTGGCGTTGACCAGCTGATTCCGTCCCCGACGGAAACGGTCACAACGGCATCGACAGAGTTCCATTGCCACCCGGCGAATACCATCAACGCGCTGGAACGCGCGAAAGGTATGCTGGCGAATCTGGAAACTTACGACAAGTTAAGCGTTGAACAGCGTGGTCAGCTGCGCCGTATTATGCTGTGCATCTCTGATACTACCGATAAAGTGGTTAAGCTGCCTGGCGTAAGCGCTGACGATCAGCGTCTGCTGAAGAAACTGAAAGCTGACATGCTGAGCACCATTGAGTACGCGCCTATCTGGATCATTATGGCCGTCGCACTGGCGCTGGGTATTGGTACGATGATCGGCTGGCGTCGCGTAGCCACCACCATCGGCGAGAAAATCGGTAAGAAAGGCATGACCTATGCCCAGGGGATGTCGGCGCAGATGACTGCCGCAGTCTCTATCGGTCTCGCCAGCTACACCGGTATGCCCGTTTCCACCACCCACGTTCTCTCCTCTTCCGTTGCGGGAACGATGGTTGTTGATGGCGGCGGTTTGCAGCGTAAAACGGTAACCAGCATTCTGATGGCCTGGGTCTTCACCCTGCCGGCGGCGATTATTCTTTCCGGGGTGCTGTACTGGCTCTCCCTGAAGCTTATCTAAGCGGATGCACGGTAAAAAAGCGGGTCAGGAAACTGACCCGCTTTTTTTGTATCCGTTGTTGGTAATCAGTGCCAGATAATCAGCGCAACCATGCTGATAAGCACCAGTCCGCATAACGCGCTGGTAAGAATGAACTGACCGCGAACCCGCTCACAGCGGCGTATAAATTCATCATCATGATGATCGCGGTAACGCTGAGCGTAGATATACCACACCAGACGCATCTGCTTGTTGGGTTGCCCATGCGAGGTAAAAAATCCCCCACCATCGACATACTGGTAAAGTAATGGATCGCAACCACGAAGTACCACTAACAGTGCGCGTAACGAAGAAAAATAGCGCGCCATATTAACAATGCAAACGACACACAAAGCCCAGAACAACGCAATGGTGCTTATCATATCTCCTCCCCGGCGACCCGCCCACGGAACTCCTTTCCGGGACTACCGCTCCCCGATACCCTACCAATCATTCAGTGAAGAGTGCTACCGAAACCGCTCGTGTTAGTATCACGCATCCGAGCGCCTCTCTAAATAGTGTAGGAGATTAGTTAATTTTTTTGCCAGAAGGTTAATCGCTATCAATGCAATTAACTAAAAAATTTGTTTAACTGCTTGGCAAGCAAGGCGGATTGACGGATTATCCTGGTCGCTATAATGTAAGGATAGTCCTTATATGATACGTTTTTACGACTGGGCTAGCCCCGCGCATAAGGTTCGCAGGACGCGAATGACGCGGCGGCAGATAAACGCCAGCAGGCTAGTCATCGACAACTTATGGAAGGAGTAACACTATGGCTTATAAACACATTCTTATCGCGGTTGATCTTTCTCCGGAAAGCAAAGTTCTGGTTGAAAAAGCGGTCTCCATGGCGCGGCCTTACAATGCTAAAGTCTCCCTTATCCACGTTGACGTAAACTATTCCGACCTGTACACCGGGCTAATCGACGTGAATCTGGGCGACATGCAGAAACGTATTTCTGAAGAAACCCACCACGCGTTAACCGAGCTGTCCACCAACGCAGGCTACCCTATCACCGAAACCCTGAGCGGTAGCGGCGACCTGGGCCAGGTTCTGGTTGATGCCATCAAAAAATACGACATGGATCTGGTCGTTTGTGGTCACCACCAGGATTTCTGGAGCAAACTGATGTCCTCCGCACGTCAACTGATCAACACCGTCCACGTCGACATGCTGATTGTTCCGTTACGTGACGACGAAGAAGCATAAAATGCTTGCCGCCGGGAGATAACCCGGCCCGCTGCAAACAGTAAAGCCTGTAAACGCCCGCTCGCGCGGGCGTTTTTGTTTTTATCATCCGGACACAATTAGTACATCAACCCAACAAATAAATCATAATTAGTGTGATCAACTAATTGGATCGAAAATTATCTGTATAATACTCTACCCGCACGGCTAATCGCCGCAGTCTATAACAAAACAAGACTTTTTCGGCGCGTTTAAGCATACGCGTTCATACTTTTCGGGATGGCTTTGAAAGGCGATGGAATATGAATAAAACTGCACCTACGGGCTTGCTGCAGCAACCTCGTCCGTTCTTCATGATCTTCTTTGTGGAATTATGGGAACGATTTGGCTATTACGGCGTTCAGGGCATCCTGGCGGTATTTTTTGTTAAGCAACTCGGTTTTTCTCAGGAACAGGCATTCGTCACCTTTGGTGCTTTTGCCGCACTGGTCTACGGCCTGATCTCGATCGGCGGCTACGTCGGCGACCACCTGTTAGGGACCAAGCGCACGCTGGTACTCGGTGCGATTGTGCTGGCGATCGGCTACTTCATGACCGGGATGTCGCTACTCAAGCCCGATCTGATCTTTATTGCTTTGGGTACCATTGCCGTGGGTAACGGGCTGTTTAAAGCCAACCCGGCAAGCCTGCTGTCAAAATGCTATCCACCGAAAGACGCCCGACTGGATGGCGCTTTCACCCTGTTTTATATGTCGATTAACATCGGTTCGCTGCTGTCGCTGTCGCTGGCGCCGGTGATTGCCGATAAGTTTGGCTACGCGGTGACCTACAACCTGTGCGGGGCCGGGCTTATCGTCGCACTGCTGGTCTACTTTGCCTGCCGTGGGATGGTGAAGAATATCGGTTCTGAGCCAGATCATAAGCCGCTGAATTTCCGTAATCTATTCTGCGTGCTGGCCGGTACGGTAGTGACGATATTTATCTGCGCCTGGCTGATGCACAACGTGAAGATTGCCAACCTGGTGCTGATCGTTCTGTCGATTGCCGTGACGATCATTTTCTTCCGTCAGGCCTTCAAACTGGATAAAACCGGGCGCAACAAGATGTTCGTGGCCTTTATCCTGATGCTGGAAGCGGTCGTGTTCTATGTACTGTACGCACAGATGCCTACGTCACTTAACTTCTTTGCTATCAATAACGTGCACCATGAAATTCTTGGTTTCGCCATCAACCCGGTAAGCTTCCAGGCGCTGAACCCGTTCTGGGTGGTACTGGCAAGTCCGGTGCTGGCCGCAATTTATACCCGTCTGGGAAACAAAGGCAAAGACCTGACCATGCCGATGAAGTTTACACTCGGTATGTTCCTGTGTTCGCTGGGCTTCCTGACCGCTGCTGCTGCCGGAATGTGGTTTGCCGATGCGCAGGGACTGACGTCGCCGTGGTTTATCGTGTTGGTGTATCTGTTCCAGAGTCTGGGTGAACTGCTGATAAGCGCCCTGGGACTGGCGATGGTCGCCGCGCTGGTGCCGCAGCACCTGATGGGCTTTATTCTTGGGATGTGGTTCCTGACCCAGGCAGCCGCTTTCCTGATGGGGGGTTATGTCGCGACGTTCACCGCAGTACCGGAAAACATCACCGACCCGCTGCAAACGCTGCCTATCTATACCAATGTCTTCAGTAAGATAGGCCTGGTGACGCTGGCGGTAACGGTCGTAATGGCAATTATGGTGCCATGGCTGAACCGAATGATTAATACGCCAAGTACCGAACAGTAATACTCAGTGCCGGATGCGGCTTACGCCTTATCCGGCCTACATTTAACAAGCCCGATTGCCTTGCACTATCGGGCATTTTCACTCACTACCCTTTGCGCGCGTCTATCCACTCCTGCACTTCCACCACAAAGGTGTCCGGTGCTTTGCGGTACATTTTGCGCGCCAGGTCCAGAATCGTATGCTGGCCGAGCGCTTCTTCCATTCGCTGCTGGGCCATGTCCATTACCGAACGCACACCGCAAATGCCTTCACAAGCCCACTCCGGTGGATGCTCCTCAAATACCGCCAGCCGCTGACGGATCTCGCGGCACTCAAATATGCGTTTATCGCCGTCAATGGCGTTGGCAACGTCCAGCACGGTGATCTCCTCCGCCGGTTTCGCCAGCTGGAAACCGCCGCCCTTCCCTTCGCTGCTCCGTACCAGCCCGGCCTTCGACAGGCGGGTAAAGATTTTGGCCAGATAGTCATATGGTACGCGCTGCAGCTCGGCGATTTCGCGCACGCTCATATCGCGTGCGTCGCCTTTGCTGTCCACCATACACATCAGGCTATGGATGCCGTACTCAACCCCGGAACTGTAAAATGCCATGCTCTTATCTCAGCAAAAATGAATCTGAGTATATTGTAGCTTTTTCGCATCACGCATTCCAGATACCGGATAACACCTGCAAATAGATTGAAATTTAAAACTATATTTATCATAAAGATAATAACAAATCACCGGACTCGATCCACGACAGGATCCAAATCTCATTGCAATCTTTAACTACGATAAATAAAATCCGAGTCAATAAATCGGAGTCACCAGTGAGATAAGCATCATGCAAAAACAAATTCTGATCGTGGGCGCCGGCTTTGCCGGGATGTGGGCAGCGCTGAGCGCCGCGCGTTTGGCGGATAAAAACCAGCAACATATTGATATTACTGTGATTGCACCTCAGCCCGAGCTGCGCGTGCGTCCACGCTTTTATGAAAATGCCGTTCAAACGTTGGTCGCTCCGCTACAGCCGCTGTTCGACGTCACCGGCATACGCTTTTTACAAGGGCATGTAGAACAGATCCTACCGGGATCCCACGAAGTTAGCTGGCAAGACACCAACGGCGAAAACCATCTGCATCGCTATGATCGCCTGGTACTAGCCAGCGGCAGCCACGTTAACCGCGACGCCGTTTCCGGTGCCGCCGAACACGCCTTTGATCTCGACCAACTGGAGAGCGCCGCAGTGCTTGAGCAGCACATTAAAGATCTGGCCTTACAGCCGGAAAGCGAGGCGCGCAATACCGTGGTGGTTTGCGGCGGCGGCTTTACCGGAATTGAAATGGCGCTGGAATTACCCAGCCGTCTGCGCAACATTTTAGGGGCTGATGCTAAGACCAGAGTAGTCGTAGTTGAACGCAGTGCACAACCGGGCGGACGTTGGAGTCAGGCGCTGCGCGATGTGATTATCGACGCTTCCGCCGAGCTGGGCGTGGAGTGGCTGGTCAACGCGGAAGTAGAGAGCGTCGACGCGGCTGGCGTAACGCTGAAAGATGGGCAGGTTATCGCTTCACAAACGGTGATCTGGACCGTCGGCGTCCAGGCGAGCGACCTGACCGCACAGATAAACGCCCCACGCGATCGTCAGGGACGCCTGCATGTGAACAAGAACCTCCAGGTACTGGGTCATGAGGATATCTACGCCACCGGCGACGTCGCCTATGCGGCTACCGATGACAAAGGCAATCATGCGCTGATGACCTGCCAGCACGCCATTCTGCTGGGGAAATTTGCCGGTAATAATGCGGCGGCGAATCTGCTGAACGTCGCGCCGCTGCCGTATCGTCAGGAGATGTATGTCACCTGTCTGGATCTCGGCGCGTGGGGGGCGGTATACACCGAAGGATGGGATCAGCAGGTGAAATTGACGCGTGAAGAGGCGAAAAAGCTGAAGATGTCGATTGTCAGCGAGCTGATTTACCCGCCGAAAGCGGATCGTGCAGTGGCGTTTGAGATTGCGGACCCGCTGGCGCCGTTTGTTTAAGTCGTAATGCCGGATGCGGCTACCGCCTTATCTGGCCTACGAATTATTGAGAATCGTAGGCCCGATAAGCGTAGCGCCATCGGACAATCCGTTACTCCGTCAGAGGGGTTCCGGCATAAATATCAAACCGATGCCCTTTGGTCACCACCGCGTTAGGCGTGGCCACGTCAGCCAGCGGCGGCGCGTAGTCCGGGCGCTTCACCACCACACGTTTGGTTGCCAACTGACGCGCCGGTTCCAGCAAACCATCAGCATCCAGATCCGGCCCCACCAGCGACTGAAACACGCGCATCTCTTTTTTCACCAGCGCGCTTTTCTGCTTGTGCGGGAACATCGGGTCGAGATAGACCACCTGTGGGCGTGGGGTAATATCGGTTAACGCCGTCAGGCTTGAGGCGTGAATCAGCTGTAAACGTTCCTGCAACCACGGGCCAATTTCCGCATCGGCATAGCCGCGCGCCAGGCCGTCATCGAGTAACGCGGCGACCACCGGATTGCGTTCCAGCATCCGCACACGGCAGCCGACGGAGGCCAGCACAAACGCATCGCGCCCCAGCCCGGCGGTGGCATCAACCACGTCCGGCAGATAATCTCCTTTGATGCCGACGGCTTTCGCCACCGCTTCACCACGACCGCCGCCGAATTTACGTCGGTGCGCCATGGCACCGCCGACAAAATCGACGAAGATGCCGCCGAGTTTCGGTTCGTCTCGCTTGCGCAATTCCAGATGTTCCGGCGTCATCACCAGCGCCATCAGGTTGTCTTCATCATGCTCCAGCCCCCAGCGGGTGGCCAGAACAGATAAGGCGCCGTCTCCGGCGCCCGTTTCATCCAGTAAACAAATTTTCACGCGAACAATCAGCCCTTGATGCCGTAATGCGCCAGCATGGCATCAAGCTGAGGTTCACGGCCGCGGAAGCGTTTGAACAGCGTCATCGGCTCTTCCGAACCGCCACGGGTCAGGATGCTATCGAGGAATGACTGACCGGTTTCGCGGTTGAAGATGCCTTCTTCTTCGAAGCGGGAGAATGCGTCTGCCGCCAGCACGTCGGCCCACAGGTAGCTGTAGTAGCCCGCCGCATAGCCACCGGCAAAAATGTGGCTGAAGGCGTGCGGGAAGCGGCCCCAGGTTGGGCCAGGCACCACGGCGACCTGTTTCTTAATTTCGGCCAGCGTCTCAAGGACCTTCGCCCCCTGCTCCGGGTTGTACTGCGCGTGCAGGCGGAAGTCGAACAGGCCGAACTCCAGCTGACGCAGAATAAACAGCGCGGCCTGGTAGTTCTTCGCCGCCAGCATTTTATCCAGCAGTTCCTTCGGCAGCGGTTCGCCGGTCTCATAGTGACCGGAGATAAACGCCAGCGCTTCCGGCTCCCAGCACCAGTTTTCCATAAACTGACTTGGCAGTTCGACCGCATCCCACGGCACGCCGTTAATACCGGACACCCCGGCGGTTTCGATGCGGGTCAGCATATGGTGCAGGCCGTGACCGAACTCGTGGAACAGGGTGATCACTTCGTCGTGGGTAAACAGCGCCGGTTTGCCGTTCACCGGACGGTTAAAGTTACAGGTCAGATAGGCGACCGGTTTTTGCAGCGTGCCGTCGGTTTTGCGCATCTGGCCGACGCAGTCGTCCATCCACGCCCCGCCGCGTTTGTGTTCGCGGGCGTACAGGTCGAGGTAGAAGCTGCCGCGCAGTTCGTTGCTTTCATCGTACAGCTCGAAGAAACGCACTTCCGGATTCCACACGTCAACATCGGTACGCTCTTTCGCGGTGATGCCGTAAATGCGTTTTACCACTTCAAACAGGCCGTTAACGGCTTTGTTTTCCGGGAAGTACGGGCGCAGCTGCTCGTCACTGATGCTGTACAGATGCTGTTTTTGTTTCTCGCTGTAGTAAGCGATATCCCACGGCTGCAGCTCTTCAACGCCAAATTCTGCTTTGGCAAAGGCACGCAGCTGGGCCAGCTCTTTTTCACCCTGCGGACGGGCACGTTTGGCCAGATCGGTCAGGAAGTCGAGCACCTGCTGCGGGTTTTCCGCCATTTTGGTGGCCAGAGATTTAAAGGCGTAGCTTTCGAAGCCCAGCAGTTGTGCCAGTTCATGACGCAGCGCGAGGATCTCTTCCATTACCGGGGTGTTGTCCCACTTACCGGCATTCGGCCCCTGGTCAGAAGCGCGAGTGGAGTAGGCGCGATACAGCTCTTCACGCAGAGCCTGGTTGTCGCAGTAGGTCATTACCGGCAGGTAGCTTGGGATATCCAGGGTCAGCAGGTAACCTTCCTGCTCTTTGGCTTCAGCCTGGGCCTTCGCTGCCGCCAGCGCGCTTTCCGGCATTCCGGCAAGCTCCGCTTCGTCGGTCACCAGCCTGGTCCAGCCCATGGTGGCATCGAGCACGTTGTTGCTGTACTGGTTACCCAGCTCAGACAAACGGGTGGCGATTTCGCCGTAGCGCTGTTGTTTCTCTTTCGGCAGGCCGATACCGGACAGCTCGAAATCACGCAGCGCGTTATCGACCGCTTTTTTCTGTGCAGTATTCAGGGTGGCGTAATGGTCGCCGTCACGCAGGTCGCGGTACGCTTTGTACAGACCTTCATGTTGCCCAACCCAGGTGCTGTACTCGGAGAGCAGCGGCAGCGTTTGCTCGTAGGCTTCACGCAGTTCCGGGCTATTTTTCACCGAGTTCAGGTGGCTGACTGGAGAGAAAATACGCCCCAGCACATCGTCTACTTCCGCAAGCGGCTGGCAGAGATTTTCCCAGGTGTACGGCGCGCCCTGCGCAACGACTCGCTCAACGTTTTCGCGACAATCGTTCAGCGCCTTAGTAACGGCTGGCACAACATGTTCGGGCTGAATTTTAGAAAACGGCGGCAGTTCGAAGGGAGTCAGCAATGGATTGGTCATTAGCGCGGTCCTGTTGAAAAGAGTGAATGAAGCGCGTATCCGGCGCTGTGCATATTAATTTGTACAATGGGGTTAAGTGTAGAGGATTTCAATGCTCACCGTGACGGAAAGACGCCCGGTGGTGCTACGCTTACCGGGCCTACGGGTAATCTGTGCCGATCTGCTGTAAACTGTCGCAAATCGTCATTTCAGCGGAATTTCATTACCCATGCTCAGCTATCGCCACAGTTATCACGCAGGCAACCACGCCGACGTCCTTAAACACACCGTTCAGAGCCTGATCATTGAATCGCTCAAAGAGAAAGAAAAACCGTTTCTCTATCTGGACACCCATGCTGGCGCAGGCCGTTATCAGCTGAGCAGTGAGCATGCCGAACGTACCGGTGAATACCTGGAAGGTATTGCCCGTATCTGGCAGCAGGACGATTTGCCTGCTGAACTTGAACCCTATATTTCCGTGGTGCAGCATTTCAACCGTAGCGGCCAGTTGCGCTACTACCCAGGCTCCCCGTTAATTGCGCGTCAGCTGCTGCGCGAACAGGACAGCCTGCAATTAACCGAGCTGCACCCGAGTGACTTTCCTTTGCTGCGCGGCGAATTTCAAAAAGATGAACGCGCACGCGTAGCCAAAGCCGACGGTTATCAGCAGCTAAAAGCAAAATTACCGCCGGTTTCCCGCCGCGGGCTGATCCTTATCGATCCGCCATACGAAATCAAAACCGACTACCAGGCGGTAGTGACCGGCATTAACGAAGGCTACAAGCGCTTCGCGACCGGCACCTATGCGCTGTGGTATCCGGTGGTTCTGCGCCAGCAAATCAAACGTATGATCCACGATCTGGAAGACACCGGCATCCGCAAAATTCTGCAAATTGAGCTGGCGGTGCGCCCGGACAGCGATCAGCGCGGCATGACGGCGTCCGGCATGATTGTGATTAACCCGCCGTGGAAGCTGGAGCAGCAGATGAACAACGTCCTGCCGTGGCTACATAGCAAGCTGGTTCCCGCTGGAACCGGACACACTTCCGTAAGCTGGATCGTGCCGGAGTAATCGCAGCCATCGGTGGAACCTTTTAATTTCAGGTATACAATCGCGAATATTTTGGCGGATGGCGTAACGCTTCTCCGCCCTACAATGAACATGAAGGAGCGGTCATGACCAAGCACTATGATTACATCGCTATTGGCGGCGGCAGCGGCGGTATTGCCTCCATTAACCGTGCGGCAATGTACGGCCAGAAATGCGCACTGATTGAAGCCAAAGAGTTAGGTGGCACCTGCGTTAACGTTGGCTGCGTACCGAAAAAAGTGATGTGGCATGCCGCACAAATCCGTGAAGCGATTCATATGTACGGCCCGGATTACGGTTTCGATACCACCATTAATAAGTTCGACTGGGATAAACTGATCGCCAGCCGTACCGCCTATATCGATCGCATTCATACCTCGTACGACAACGTGCTGGGTAAAAATAACGTTGATGTGATTAAAGGCTTTGCCCGCTTCGTTGATGCCAAAACCATTGAAGTGAACGGTGAAACCATTACTGCCGATCATATTTTGATCGCCACCGGCGGGCGCCCGAGCCATCCGAATATTCCAGGCGTGGAATACGGTATCGACTCCGATGGTTTCTTTGAGCTGCCAGCGCTGCCAAAACGTGTAGCCGTTGTTGGCGCAGGCTACATCGCCGTTGAACTGGCAGGCGTAATTAACGGCCTGGGCGCAGAAACTCACCTGTTCGTGCGTAAACACGCGCCGCTGCGCAGCTTTGATCCGATGATCGTCGAGACGCTGGTCGAGGTGATGAACACCGAAGGTCCGACCCTGCATACTCATGCGATTCCGCAAGCGGTCATTAAAAACGCCGACGGCAGTCTGACTCTGCAACTGGAAGATGGCCGTAGCGAAACGGTGGATTGCCTGATTTGGGCGATCGGTCGTGAACCAGCCACCGATAACTTTAACCTGGCCGTTACTGGCGTGAAAACCAACGAAAAAGGCTACATCGTCGTTGATAAATACCAAAACACCAGCGTACCGGGGATTTATGCCGTTGGCGATAACACCGGTGCCGTTGAGCTGACGCCGGTTGCCGTTGCCGCGGGCCGTCGTCTGTCCGAGCGTCTGTTTAACAACAAGCCGGACGAGCATCTGGACTATAACAACATCCCGACCGTGGTCTTCAGCCACCCGCCGATTGGCACCGTGGGCTTGACCGAGCAGCAGGCTCGCGAACAGCACGGCGATGACCAGGTGAAAGTGTATAAATCCTCGTTTACCGCGATGTACACTGCCGTGACTTCACACCGCCAGCCGTGCCGCATGAAGCTGGTTTGCGTGGGTCCGGAAGAGAAGATTGTTGGTATTCATGGCATCGGTTTTGGCATGGACGAAATGCTGCAAGGCTTCGCGGTGGCGCTGAAAATGGGCGCGACTAAGAAAGACTTCGATAACACCGTTGCGATTCACCCAACGGCGGCAGAAGAATTCGTCACTATGCGCTAATTGCCCACGTGTAGACGCTATTCACTTAACACGCGCCCCTCCGGCAACCAGAGGGGCGTTATCTCACCGCCGCCAGCGCTATTCGGCCAACGCGCGCATCTCTTTAATCAGGTCAGATTTACCTTCAAACCCTATGCCCGGCAGTTCTGGCATGACGATATGACCCTCTTCCACCTTAACTGAATCCGGGAAACCGCCGTACGGCTGGAACAGATCCGGATAACTTTCATTCCCACCGAGACCAAGACCCGCCGCAATGTTCAGCGACATCTGATGACCGCCATGCGGTATGCAGCGTGATGGGGACCAGCCAAACTGCGCCAGTACGTCGAGGGTACGCAGATATTCGACCAGACCGTAGGAAAGCGCACAGTCAAATTGCAGGTAGTCGCGATCCGGGCGCATGCCGCCGTAGCGCAGCAGGTTGCGCGCATCCTGATGAGAAAAGAGGTTTTCACCGGTCGCCATCGAGCCTGGGTAAAATTCTGACAGCGCGGCCTGGAGAGAATAATCCAGCGGGTCGCCAGCTTCTTCGTACCAGAACAATGGATAATCTCGTAGCATTTTGGCATAGGCAATACTGGTTTCCAGATCAAAGCGTCCATTGGCATCAACGGCAAGACGCGCTTCGTCGCCAATTTCAGTCAATACCGCTTCGATACGGCGACGGTCTTCTTCCAACGATGCACCGCCGATTTTCATTTTAACCACGTTGTACCCGCGGTTCAGGTAGCCTCGCATTTCCTGACGCAGCGCGCTCAGGTCTTTACCCGGATAATAGTATCCCCCCGCTGCGTAGACAAAGACGCGTGGATTCGCCTCAACGCCCTTCATCTCAGCCAGCAAACGGAACAACGGCTTGTTGGCAATTTTGGCAACGGCATCCCAGATAGCCATATCCAGCGTACCCACAGCCACCGAGCGCTCACCATGGCCCCCCGGCTTTTCATTACTCATCATGACGTCCCAGATTTTATGCGGATCCAGGTTATCGCCTTCGGCATTCAGCAGACTTTCCGGGTCAGCGTCCAGAATGCGGTTACGGAAGCGTTCGCGGATCAATCCCCCCTGGCCGTAACGACCATTAGAGTTAAATCCGTATCCCACTACGCGACGACCCTCTATCTCAACGTCAGTCACAACGGCCACCAGACTGGTCGTCATCTTGCTGAAATCGATATAGGCGTTACGAATAGGGGAAGCGATGGGTTTGGTAATTTCTACAACATCGAGGATACGCATGTTTTCTCCGGCGGGTTGTTAGTCAGTTATGCTCGCACTTACGCGCCTGTAAAAAGTGATAACTCATGCCGGTTTATTATTGGCATAATGCACTCAGGCAGCATTTAAGGACGCCATCGTCCTGTATTTCTCCATCTTAAGCAGTGCTTATTTACTGATCTAATGCCAAAGAGGCTGGCTGTAATGCAAAATCGGCATCACCTGGAACTCACCTGGCTTGAAGACTGCGTTGCGCTGGCGCAGTCACTCAATTTCTCCCGCGCAGCCGCTTCCCGATATGTGACGCAGCCCGCATTCAGTCGGCGCATTGTCTCGCTGGAAGAGTGGCTTGGAACGCCGATTTTTGAGCGTAACCGCCGTGGCGTCAGCCTGACCCGTGCGGGGGAGGTTTTCGTCGCTCAGGTGCCGGAGCTGATCCGGACGCTATACACCCTGAGAAATGAAACTATCGAAGCGGCGGGAAATACCCGACCGGATGTTATTTTCTCCGCAACGCATTCCCTGTCGTTCTCATTTTTTCCAGCGCTGATGCGTAATAACGAAAAAATCGCCCGTTTCGGCTCATTTCGCCTGCTGTCAGACACGCTCAGCGCCTGTGAACGGATGATTGAAAAAGGGGATGCGCAGTTCCTGCTGTGTTATTACCACCCTCACATGCACATCAACCTTGATCAGACGAAATATCTCAGCGTCCGCCTTGGGCGAGAAACGTTAATACCTTACGCCAAATGCGATCCCCGCTCTCATCAGCCGCTCTGGCAGGCTACGGGGGGCAAAAAGTTTCCGTTTCTCTCCTTCTCTGCAGAATCCGGTCTGGGGAGGATCCTCTCGAACACGTCATCGGTGAATCATGCCCGACGCGGTATGGACATCGCCTTCACCGCCGATCTGGCCGCCACGCTGCTGGCGATGGTTAAAGCCGGGGACGGCATTGCCTGGCTGCCGGAAAGTCTGGCAGCTCCGGACGTTCAGGCCGGGACGATCGCCGCAGCGGCTCCGCAGAAGAGCGGGTTATGGGTACCCATTGATATCCGACTGTTTAGACCTGCAGGCAGAATGTCCAGAGCGGTAGAAGAATTATGGGAAATATTCGTGGGCGAGCAGAGGTAAACACCCGCCAGGTAAAGGAGAATTATCCAGCCTGCAAAATGCGCCAGGCTGGATAGGGGCAATAATTATTTACCCTGCATGTACGGCGTATAAACCCCATTCAAACTTTCGAGGAACGCCACGATATCGTCGATATCTTCCTGCGGCAGTTCTTTACCCACCTGATAACGCAGCATCAATTTGACCGCGCCATCAAGCGTTGGCACATCACCGCGATGGAAATAAGGCGCAGTCAGCGCAACGTTACGTAATCCTGGAACTTTCTGACGAAGTTTGTCACGTAGTTCATTGGTCACGTTCATCCTGCCAATATCTGCGGCAGTAACTTCGCCGAAATTAAAGTCCTTTTTCAAACCTAATGGTTCAAATGAGCGTCCGCCTAAAATAATACCTCCGTGACAGGTCGCACACTTATTTTCTTTAAATAATTGATAGCCATGTTTTTGCTGGGCCGTTAACGCCTCCTCATCACCACGTAACCACTTATCAAACGGCGAATTTGGCGTAATCAGCGTTTTCTCAAACTCAGCAATCGCATCGGTAATATTATCTCCGCTGAACCCCTGTGGATAAACCGCAATAAATTCTTGCTTCAATAGCGGATCTTTATCCAGCTTCTGGATAATTTCATCCCAGGATTTAGACGCCATTTCAATTGGGTTCAACGGCGGACCACCTGCCTGCGCCTGCAATGTCGGCGCACGACCATCCCAGAACTGTTCCACGTTGAAGACTGAGTTAAACACCGTTGGCGCGTTGATCGGCCCGACCGCTCCGCCTACGCCAATTGACGTTTTCCGGCCATCCACACCACCCGCATTCAGGGCATGACAGTGCGCGCAAGAGATCGTGCTGTCGCCGGAAATACGTGGATCGTGATAAAGCGTAAAGCCCAGCGCCACCTTGCGGGCATCGGTCGGGATGCTTTCTGGTATTGGCTGTACTGGTTCATTACGATGCTGCGCGGCGGTATCATTACTGGCGTAGTACTGTTCACGCTGTTTCGCAATCCAGCCCAGAATTTCTTCGCGCTCCGCATCGCTCACTTTACCGGCCCAGTGCAGCGCGGTATAACGCGTCGGTGGCATGGTGTCGTACTGCATCACCCATTCAATTTTATTCAGGTCGCTTTGCGAAACGGGTTTATCCGCGACCAGCGCCGCACGAACGGCCTCAAGATTGAAGGATTTGTATCCCAGTTGAATGTCGTAATTCATCAACTGCTTAGCGACAGGAAAAGAAGAATAGAAAGGTAATTCAGCCGAAGGCGTGTGACAATAATCGCATCCTTTTTCGCGTAAGAATCCTAAAACTTTATTATTTGCTTCCAGCGAAGAGGCCTGAACATCAGCCTGTTTGCTCCGTTGATTATCGTGATACCACACATAACCGGATAATCCAAAATAACAAATCACGACGCCAGCTATGGCAATCGCGGTAAGACGGGTAATGATTTTCATTATTTTACCCTCACCGTTGTGAGTTATTGTGACCCAGAAAAATTAGAATAATTAATGCACAGTCTTTGTCAGACTTGACCATCATAGGAAATGAGGGGATTACTATTTTGATAAGTATCAAGCAATTACATGGAAGAGAACTATCAATAGAATAGCCTGTGCCTATTATAGCGTTAAGCCATTAGCAGGTTTCGTTCACACCTCGTTGCAATCGAATGTTCTGAAAATGGAATATCTTAAGGTCGTGTACGATTCTGAATTATTCATTATTATCATTGAGATAGTTTAATTTTTTAAATAACGCGTGACTCTAAAACGTGATCAACCGCACGCTTTACTCAGCCAATACCGAAGCGAATGTCTACGCTTAACTGACGACCGGGCAACAGCCTTACTATTTCAACGTCCATCGGAGGTCTTTCTCATTATGCTCAACCAGAAACTACCCCACGCCCCTTCTGAAGAACTGACGATCGACATCGATCTGCTTTATGAAATGGATCCGTGCGAGTTAAAGCTGGATGAAATGATTGAGGCAGAGCCTGAGCCGGAGATGATTGAAGGGCTGCCCGCCTCAGATGCCTTAACCCCGGCCGATCGTTACCTTGAGCTGTTCGAACACGTTCAGTCATCGAAACTGTTTGCCGATAGCAAAACCTTCCCCGACTGTGCGCCCAAAATGGACCCTCTGGACATTTTGATCCGCTATCGCAAGGTCAAACGCCATCGGGACTTTGACCTGAAGCGCTTTGTTGAGAACCATTTCTGGCTCCCGGAAACGCCCTCCAGTGAATACGTTTCTGACCCGGCAAATTCGCTGAAAGAGCATATCGATCAACTATGGCCAGTGCTGACGCGCGAACCGCAGGACCACATTCCCTGGTCCTCTCTGCTGCCGTTACCGCAGTCATATATTGTGCCTGGCGGACGTTTTAGCGAAACCTACTACTGGGATTCCTATTTCACCATGCTGGGTCTGGCAGAGAGCGGTCGCGAAGATCTGCTGAAATGTATGGCGGATAACTTTGCCTGGATGATCGAAAACTATGGTCACATCCCAAATGGTAATCGAACGTACTACCTGAGCCGCTCGCAGCCGCCAGTCTTTGCGCTGATGGTGGAACTGTTTGAAGAAGATGGCGTACGTGGCGCGCGCCGTTATCTTGATCATCTAAAAATGGAGTACGCGTTCTGGATGGATGGCGCCGATTCCCTGGTGCTCAACCAGGCCTACCGCCACGTGATCAGAATGTCGGACGGATCCTTGCTCAACCGCTATTGGGACGATCGTGATACGCCGCGCGATGAATCGTGGCTTGAAGACGTCGAGACCGCCAAGCATTCGGGGCGACCGCCCAATGAGGTGTATCGCGATTTGCGTGCAGGCGCGGCCTCGGGATGGGATTACTCCTCGCGCTGGCTACGCGATGCAGGTCGCCTTGCCAGCATACGCACGACACAATTCATCCCAATTGACCTAAACGCATTCCTCTACAAGCTGGAGAGCACCATCGCCAATATTTCGGCGCTGAAAGGTGATAAAGAAGCTGAATCGCTGTTTCGCCAGAAAGCCAATGACCGGCGCGACGCGGTGAATCGCTACTTATGGGATGATGAAAACGGCTGCTATCGCGATTATGACTGGCGACGTGAACAAATGGCCCTCTTCTCTGCCGCCAGTATCGTACCGCTGTATGTCGGCATGGCAACGCATGAACAAGCCGACCGGCTGGCCAATGCGGTACGCAGCCGCCTGCTAACGCCCGGGGGCATTTTAGCCACAGAACATGAAACCGGTGAGCAGTGGGATAAACCCAACGGCTGGGCACCGCTGCAATGGATGGCTATTCAAGGTTTCAAACTGTATGGCGACGACCATCTTGGCGATGAAATAGCCCGTAACTGGTTGAAAACGGTGAATCTCTTTTACCAGGAACACCACAAGCTTATCGAAAAATACCATATTGCCGACGGCATGCCGCGCGAAGGCGGCGGCGGGGAATATCCGCTGCAGGATGGCTTTGGCTGGACAAACGGCGTGGTGCGCCGACTCATCGGGCTGTATGGCGAACCTTAGCCGCTAACGGCCTGACTCCTCAGGCCGTTAGTTAATCGCATCGTAGAGTTCAGTATGAATTTTTTGCCACTTCTTATTCTCCGGGCTGGGCTCTGCACGAGCGCGCCGCTGAGCCTGTTCCAGATCATACTGCTGACGCGCGATAACCGCCGGAACCGAACAAAAACTTTGCAGGTAGCTTTTGTGCAAGGAAGTGAGTGACGCCCCATTCGACATGGCATGACTGAGCGTACTCATAAACTGTCTGCAAGGTTTGCTCTCGTTCATCTGCGCAGGATAGCGCAGCAGCAGTCTCAATACCTCGGTATTGCCCGCAGAAAATGCCTGCTCCGTCCACGCCAGCTTCCAGTCCATCCCGCCTTGCAGGAACAGTGACGTCACGCGAGTATCGTTGCGATCGATAGCCGCGCGCATGTTAAAAGCATCCCAGGTGATCCCCATTCGGGTCACAGATTCCCGTGCGGAAGGTGCATCACGCCGTGGCTCCTCCTGCACGATTTCAACGGATTGTCCGGATGACGCCTGTGGCGCTGGCGAAGTGAATAACCAGAACGCACCCAGCGAAATCACCAGCACCATCACGCCGACCGCGACCCACAACACGCCGGAAATCAGCTGTTCACGCTCCTCCGCACTGCGCTTTGCCCGCTTCTCCGGCGGATCAATACTGTCGGCAATTTCCTGTTTATCGCCGCCCGCCTGCTCATCCTTTTGCTTTGCCGTTTCCCAGAACTGGCGGACGGTCGCCTCATCAGACTCCATATACGACGCGGGATTAACACGCGTACGCCGTTCTGCAAATGCCCGTTGTACAGGGTGAGTAATCTGTCGGTACTGACACTCCAGCAGCATCAGTTGTACCGAGGTCAGCGGCTGCTGTGCAATAACGCCGTTACGGGCCAGCCGACAATCATCGAGGAACATACGCAACGTAAGACGGGGTTCGACAAACAGCGTCAGCACCGAGGTGTCGTTAAAAATCTGGGTAAAGTGGCGTACAAACAATTTCTTATCCACGACCATCAGCGCCAGCTCGCTGAACATCATGCCGTCCAGCGCATCCCGACTTTCACCCAGCTTTAACCAGCGACGCAGACGTTCACCCCCGAAGTGCTGCTTCAGGAAGCTGTTGAGTGGATGTTGATCCGGCCATACTCGTGCGATAAGCGATTTGAGCGTTAACTCTATTGCACGAAGCTGACGCTGCGCGTGGATCTGTGCTTCCGGCTCTGCACGTTCAATCTCAGTTTCATACTTCAGGATCGGCTGTTGCTGGCGCAATTGTTCCAGAGACGCCACGAAGCGCAGCGCAGAAATCAGCTGGTTTTCACTGACGTCCTGGCCATTTTCATACTGTGGCACGCTCTGCTGCAGATGACGCAGCCGCAGAGTGAACTGGCTCAACTGCGCATCATTCATCTGCAACCGTCTGGCGACAGCTCCCCAACCGCCCAGATTCAGTCTGGCCTGGTCAAGCTGCTCGAGGAACCATCGCGGCTCTTTGCCTTCTGCTACATGCACGCCTAACAGCAGCAATATTTCTACCGATGCCTGACGAATGATTGCCAGACAACGTTCAAAGGGTGTACTTGTCGCTTGTAACGCGCTATTGGTCATCATCTTCCCTAAAAGGACCCAAAACGTGCGGCCACACAATGGTATGTCGTTATTTTCTATGAAAGCAGATATGTATCGACGTAGACTAAAATACATTCATATAACAAATAAATCTGTTTTACAGTGACTTCCGCACAATCATTGAAAATTATTCAGGAGATATGCCCGCGCCTGTATTGAAAACATCACGCCCGATCTGTCGTCCACTGAGGGTGAACGAATACATTCACAAAGATACGCTGCGGGAAGCGGCTGCATCACATATGGCGCGATGACTGAATTTTCGGCCTGTTAAAACGTGAATATCGGCCGCCAATGCCATAAGGCGTTTTGCTGTAAAAACTGGCCACATGGCAACTGGCGTAACAGAGTGGATTTCTTAAAATATATCTCTTTGTTCAGAGAGTCTTATGCCGCTCCGTTCGACGCATTTCACACCCGCCTGTGTCGCATTTATTAAGCAATGGCAAGGCCTGTCGCTGGAAAAGTATCAGGATAAAAATGGGGTTTGGGTGATAGGTTACGGGCATGAAATTGCCGCAGAAGAAACCTTTGATACTCCCATTACGCTAATGCAGGCAGAATCACTTCTGCTCGCCGATCTGCATCTCTGCGAGGGGTTCATACATGAGAAAAGACCGCAAATAAAAGATCGGTTTCAACTGGAAGCATTAATTACGTGGATATTCAGCGTGGGAATAACTCGATTTAGCGCTGCAGAAATTTGGCCTGTGGCGATTTCACAGCCAGAAGTGTTCTGACTGTGAAATTTGCGGCCATTAAATGGCGTCGTTTAACATCATTGCCGCCTGGGTACGGTTTTTTACCTCCAGGCGCTGATAAAGCGATTCAAGATGGGCTTTTACCGTTCCGGTACTGATATTTAACAGTCGACCAATTTGTTTATTCGATTCGCCCGCGGCCAGCATCGTCAGAATCTCCCGCTGACGCGCACTGAGCGATTTTATATTTTGTCTGCTACTCTCAGTCGCTGTAATACAGTCTCTGGGGATAAACATCATGCCCATCGCGACACTATTGAGCGCCAGTGTGAAGGTTTCCGCGTCAGAGTCACGTGGAACAATGGCCAGCACGTTTAATTGCGTGACCTCCTGTAGCCATCTTTTACGGCAATCCGTTACTGTTACCAGCACTTTTGCCGCCGCATAGCGCTGCGCGATCTGTTGTAGCAAGCTGCGGCAGAACTCAGCATCAAGATCGCCATCCAGCATTACCAGCGCATCAGGGTTGTCTTCCAGTTTCTGCCACAGATCATCTGCCTGACTGACACCCTGAACATTCACTCCTGGAATACGTTGCTGTAAACTTACATTCATTCCATGAATAAATATTGACTGCCTGTCAAACATTATTAACTGCATTATTTATCTCCGTCTGAATAAGATATTAGCCTTAGCGCGCGGAAGGGTATAACCCATAGGGTAAAATAAGAAGTCACCATTTGGCGGAGGGCTATTCTACCGATAGTCGCAGAAGAAAGAAGCAGAAATTATGATTAGTTACAGCTCAATCAACAGAATCACACAAAGGAACAAAAACAGCGACACATATTAAGTAAATTCTTATATTCTGACGTTTATATCCATCAAATTAAAATTAATTAAACGCAGTCTATATTTGTGGCGAAAAATAAGGAATCCATACTATCAGCCAAATGTGTTACAAAATACAACATCGCATTAAATGCTTATTCAGCCAATATCTGGCTGAATAAGACACTATGGATTACAGGAACATCCCGCCGGAGACCTCAATACGCTGCGCCGTCATCCAGGCCAGCTCATCGCTGAGCAATGCGGCAATCGCGTCACCGATATCATCCGGCAAACCAACGCGCCCCAACGCAGTTTGCGATGCAATATACGCATTCAGTTGCGCGTTATCCCGCACATTTCCACCGCTAAAATCCGTTTCTATCGCGCCGGGGGCAATAATATTGGCGGTAATTCCGCGCTCTCCCAGCTCTTTTGCCTGATAACGGGTTAACACTTCCATCGCCCCTTTCATGGCCGCGTATGCGCTGTAACCCGGCAATGCAAAGCGCGCGAGCCCGGTTGAAACATTGAGGATCCTGCCGCCTTGATTCATCAGCGGTAAAAGATTCTGCGTCAGGAAGAATGGACCTTTAAAGTGAATATTCAAAAGTTGATCAAATTGCGCTTCGGTGAACGCCGGATACGGCGCATTAATACCAACCCCGGCGTTGTTCAATAAATAATCAAAGGTGTCGCTTTGCCACTGGGCCTGTATGGTTTTCTGCACCTGTTTTATAAACTGAGGGAATGTTGAAATATCCCCGACATTCAACGGCAATGCCGCGGCTTTACCGCCTGATTGGCGAATTTCATCCACAACCTGCTGCGCTTCTTTTTCATTGCTGTTCCACGTCAGGATGATACCAATTCCTTTGCCCGCCAGCTTAAGCGCGGCGTTTTTACCGAGTCCACGACCGCCGCCGGTCACCAATGCGATACGTTGCGTCATAAGAAACCTCATTTCTTGTGTAGTGAAGATTGAGACAAAGCTTATTAGGTGGTAAAAAAACAATAAATACCGCTAACTACGCATTACTGTTTCGTACAGAACAACAATAGGGCATGGGAATGGATAAAATTCACGCAATGCAGTTGTTCATCCGCGTCGCAGAACTGGAGAGTTTTTCGCGTGCGGCGGACACCCTTGGACTACCTAAAGGTAGCGTATCGCGACAAATCCAGGCCCTGGAAAATCATCTTGGCACGCAGCTGTTGCACCGCACCACCCGACGCGTCCAGCTCACACAAGACGGCATGATCTATTATGAACGCGCGAAAGATCTGTTAAGTAATCTGGATGAACTGGATGGGCTATTTCATCACGATCCGGCCAGCATCAGCGGCAAGCTGCGCGTGGATATGCCGGTGGGCGTTGCGAGAAATCTGGTGATGCCCCGCCTGACAGCCTTCTTGCATCAATATCCGGGACTTGAACTCGAACTCAGCAGCAGCGACCGTCTGGTGGACTTGATCCGCGAAGGTTTCGACTGCGTGGTACGCGTCGGTACGCTGAAAGATTCAGGGCTGATTGCCCGTCCCCTGGGGAAACTCACGCAGATTAACTGCGCCAGCCCAAAATATCTGGCCCGCTTTGGCTACCCGGAAAGCCTGGAAGATTTAGCCTCGCATGCGGTGGTGCATTACTCAGTGAACCTGGGAACCCGTGCGCAAGGTTTCGAAGTGGCGACAGACAACGGTACTCAATGGGTTAAAACCGGCGGCATGCTGACGGTGAACAGCACGGAAACCTATCATGCCGCGTGCCTTGCCGGCCTGGGCATTATTCAGGTGCCACGCGTCGGCGTACGCGACGCCCTGCGCACCGGTACGCTGGTCGAGGTATTACCGCAGTATCGTGCCGCGCCAATGCCGGTTTCTCTGTTGTATCCGCATCGCCGCAACCTCTCCCGCCGGGTTCATCTGTTTATGGAATGGCTGACCGGCGTAATGAAAGACTATGTTGACTGACAAGCTATACTGTCCTGAGAATGAACAGAACAAGGAATACTGGCCTGATGACGCAGGAAAAAGAGATAAAACGCCCCATTCAGGAACTTGAGCACGCACCGATCCCAAAAATTGAGACCCAGGAGCGTGAAAAAACAGAAACCAACGGTACAACCAACCAGGCATTGCAAACAGCCCTGACCCTCGCCGATAAAATTCAACGTCAGCCCGTCATCGCCCATATGATTCGAGCCGCAGAGCGTTTTAATGACCGCATGGGAAACCAGTTTGGCGCCGCTATCACCTACTTCTCGTTCCTGTCGATGATCCCTATCCTGATGGTGTCATTTGCCGCCGCCGGTTTTATTCTCGCCTCGCACCCTACGCTGTTACAGGATATCTTCGGCAAGATTCTGCTTAATGTCAGCGACCCGACGCTCGCCTCCACGCTGAAAAACACCATTAACACCGCCGTTCAACAGCGAACCACCGTGGGTCTGGTCGGGCTTGGGATCGCCCTTTATTCCGGGATTAACTGGATGGGCAATCTGAGAGAAGCGATTCGTGCCCAGTCGCGAGATGTCTGGGAGCGTACACCGCAGGATCAGGAAAAAATTTGGGTAAAATACCTGCGTGATTTTGTCTCATTGATTGGTTTGCTGATTGCGCTGATTGTCACCCTGTCCATTACTTCTATCGCCGGTTCCGCCCAGCAGATGATTATCTCTGCGCTGTATCTCGACGGCATCGAATGGCTGAAGCCCGCCTGGCGCCTGATCGGCCTGACCATCTCTATTTTCGCCAACTATTTACTTTTCTTCTGGATTTTCTGGCGACTGCCGCGTCACCGGCCACGTAAGAAAGCACTTATTCGCGGTACGTTTATCGCGGCGCTGGGGTTTGAAGTTATCAAAATGATCATGACCTACACGCTGCCATCATTGGTGCAATCGCCGTCAGGCGCGGCGTTTGGTTCCGTGCTTGGACTGATGGCGTTCTTCTACTTCTTCGCTCGTCTGACGCTGTTTTGCGCCGCCTGGATTGCGACAGCGGAATACAAAGATGACCCGCGAATGCCGGGGAAAACTCAATAGCCACTGCCGGATTAGTTGTGAATTGCCGGATGGCGACGCACGCGTCTTATCCGGCCTACGGGTGAGTTTGTAGGCCGGATAAGCGCAGCGCCATCCGGCAATTATAATGCCGCCTGCTCTTACTGATTTAGTGAATAAATCCAACTCGTAACTTTTATTTAACCAAAAACCAGTTTTATCATCTAAGTTTTAAATTATGTGAAGCATTTCATGGAAGTGAAATCTCCAGCATAAATATTATTCCCTTTTTACTCATTTTTTAACCAATCACAGAATTTGTTACAGATTGAAATATCGCTTTTGCTGTGCGTAATATGGCCTTTCGTTCGGCCAAAAATAAGAAAATATTATGCAAGCAACAGCCACAACACTCGACAACGAACAGGAACACACCCCGGTCAACTCGCGCAATAAAGTCGTCGTCGCCTCACTCATTGGTACCGCCATTGAGTTCTTCGACTTCTATATCTACGCGACCGCCGCGGTGATCGTGTTCCCCCATATTTTCTTCCCGCAGGGAGATCCGACCGCGGCTACGCTGCAGTCCCTCGCCACCTTCGCTATCGCTTTTGTGGCCCGGCCAATCGGCTCCGCAGTATTCGGTCATTTCGGCGATCGCGTAGGCCGTAAAGTCACGCTGGTTGCTTCACTGCTTACCATGGGGATTTCAACGGTTGTCATTGGCCTGCTGCCGGGCTATGAAACTATCGGCATTTTCGCCCCGTTGCTGCTGGCGCTCGCTCGTTTTGGTCAGGGCTTAGGTCTGGGCGGTGAGTGGGGCGGCGCGGCGTTGCTGGCAACGGAAAACGCGCCGCCGCGTAAACGCGCACTGTACGGGTCATTCCCGCAACTGGGCGCGCCTATCGGCTTTTTCTTCGCCAACGGCACCTTCCTGATGCTTTCCTGGCTGCTGACCGATGAACAGTTTATGAGCTGGGGCTGGCGCGTACCGTTCATCTTCTCTGCGGTACTGGTGATCATCGGCCTGTACGTTCGCGTTTCATTGCATGAGTCCCCGGTCTTCGCCAAAGTGGCTGCGGCGAAAAAACAGGTGAAAATCCCGCTGGGTACCTTACTGACAAAACATGTTCGCGTAACGATCCTCGGTACGTTCATCATGCTGGCGACCTATACGCTGTTCTATATCATGACCGTCTATTCAATGACGTTCAGTACAGCCGCTGCGCCTGTAGGGCTTGGCCTGCCGCGTAATGAAGTGTTGTGGATGCTGATGATGGCGGTAATTGGCTTTGGCGTTATGGTGCCTGTAGCGGGGCTGCTGGCCGACGCATTTGGTCGCCGCAAAAGCATGCTCATCATCACCACGCTTATCATTCTGTTTGCGCTGTTTGCCTTTAAACCGCTGCTCGGCTCTGGCAATCCGGCACTGGTGTTCGCTTTCCTGCTGCTGGGTTTAAGTCTGATGGGACTGACATTTGGTCCAATGGGCGCATTGCTGCCGGAGCTGTTCCCAACCGAGGTTCGCTACACGGGCGCCTCATTCTCGTATAACGTTTCGTCGATTCTTGGCGCTTCCGTTGCCCCTTATATTGCCGCATGGCTGCAGGCGAACTACGGTCTGGCAGCGGTAGGAACGTATCTGGCGTCGATGGCGGCGTTAACATTGATCGCGCTGCTGTTAACCCATGAGACCCGTCATCAGTCATTGTGATTCTTTTGCCGGATGCGGCGTAAACACCGCATCCGGCCTGACATCACTTCTTCATTTGCGACAGTATCGTCCGGCACTGATTGGTTTCACCTTCGGAAGGGGAAATCAGCGCCAACAGTGCCGCCGCTGGGGTGACTAACGTGGCTAATGCGGCGGCAACCGCACCACGCGCAATCAATGGCCCAGCTTTTACGCCTGCCTGCGGGTTCTTGAAGGTCCCGCGAACATACAGCGGCGAACGCAGCGTAATAATACGAATACCTTTGCTCTCCGGATCGATGGTTAAATCCAGTTGCTCAGACGCAAAACTCGCGGTCCCGGTCACATTGATCACCGCATTTTCCGTATCAAAAGCAAAGATCTGCGGACGTGCCACGCCGTTAACGATATCCAGATTCGCCGCCGCGCAGTTTACGCGAACTTCGTCGTCACCAAATATCTGACCAACAAGATAGTTACCCAGATTTAACCCCACAATTTCCATCAGATTCCGGCTGATTAAGCCATCGTTCATCAGCAGCTTCAGGTTGCCATTGCTGTTCCCCAACAGCGCGGCCACCGAGTTTCCACTGCCGCTAAATTTAGCGTCACCGTTCATTTCACCGAGCGTTTTCTGCATCAGTTCTACATCCGGCATGAGCTCTTTTAGTTTCAGGCGGCGAGCCTGAATGTCCGCCTGCCCGCGCATCGGCTTTTTATCCCCTTCCAGATGGATTCTGGAAACAATGCTGCCTCCCGCCAGGCCAAATTTCAGCGGCTGCAGGCGCAGGTCGGCATTTTTCAGGATGATATGGGTGGAGAGATCGCTAATCGGTAGGCTGCTGCCGTGCTCAATGCGTCGACCTTTGAAACGTACGTCAGCATCCATAACATTCCATTTGTCAGTTTCGAAGCGGTCATACGGTAAGACTTTATCGGCAGGCTGGACGCTCTTCTCACCTTTGCGCTGTTCAGATTGTTTGGCCTTTTCCGCGCCTTTACCCGAATCCACACCAATCAGCGGTCCCAAATCAGCCAGTCTCAGCTGGCGTGATTCGACGTCCCCTTCCAGTTTCGGACGCGGCTTACCGGTCGTATAAGTTAGCGTTCCATGAATAGCGCTGTCGCCAATGCGACCATTAAAATCGCGGTAATCAAAAACAGAGGATTTTTCCGGATCGATTTTCGCCACCAGACGCCCGTCGGTTTCAAATGGCGGCGTATCCGGGAGCAGCACCCCCGTCAAATCGTACAAATCCCCTAGCGAATCACCCGAGAATTTAAGCCGCAGATCCACGCCGCCCATATTCATCGGGTCATTTACCGTACCGGTAAATGCTACCCGCGTATTGCCCGAACGGAAATCAGCCTGCACCGGGAAAGGGGTTCCTTCACCCCTCAGCGCCAGCATCCCGCCTATTTTTCCGCTACCGCTTAGCGGTTCGTCGTTATAGCGTCCTTTGGCCTGCAAACCAAATACGTAATCCTCAACGCGGGTTTGACTCTCTTTACTTTTTGCGCCCGTCACTTCGCTAAAGGGCAATGGCTTACCCAGCGGATCGACCAGAATCTCAAGTTCCGAGCGGGTCACCTTATCGTTAATAGCGATGCGTCCTTGATCGAAGAGAATATTATCCAGCCGGAAAGACCACGCGGATGGCGGCGCATTCGGATCACGGTTTTCGTCTTCTGCGAGGGTAAAGGTCCAGTTATTGTTTTTCTCCGACAGGCGGATAAGGCGCGCATCAGGCTTTACCAGCTTGACCCACGGTAGCCAGACGGTTTTTGTCAGTAATGCCAGTGGCGCGAGCGTGGCTTCCACGCGGGGAAGATGCACCATGGTGACGTCGGGAATCTCCGGCGGGTTGCCAAGGATAATATCCTCGGCATGAACGTGCGGCCACGGAACCCAGCTACGCCAGCCGGTTTCCTGCTTCTGGCGCTCCCAAACCACCCCCAGATCGCCCCGTATGGCGAAGGGCCGGTTGAGTTCTGTAGAGACTTTCTGGTTGATGGTCGGTTTGAGCCGGTTCCAGTCAAATGTCGCAATCACAATGATGAATACGACGATCAACAACAAGAAAACCCCTGATATTGATACGGTTATTTTGCCTGCTTTTGTCATAGTTAGCGTCCTCACTTCCTTCCTTGCCTGTCCTAAAGATAGTCCAGCAGGGCAAAATGAGGGACGTTACATCCGAATCAAAGCGACAGGATCACCTCTTCGAGGGTGTCCAGAGGTACTGGACGAGAAAGAAAATAGCCTTGCGCCGCGAAAGCCGGTGAGTTTTGCACATCACGCCACTCTTCAAGTGTTTCAACACCTTCAACAATCACCCCGCGGCAATAGCGGTTCATCAGCTGTAACAACAGCGTGAAGAGATTGCGGCCTTCCGGCGTCTGACGCAGCATGACAAACAGATCCCGCGCCACTTTAATATAGTCGTAACTCACTTCGCTCAGGGCCGAGAAGTTCGCCATTCCGGTACCAAAGTCATCCAGCCAGAGTGGACCAAACTCGCACATTGAGGCGAACGACGATCCCTTCGGCAGGCGGATATGCTCCACCAGCTCAAAACGCAGCCAGGGCAGGCATTCGATGATTTTCAGGATTTCAGGATCCTGGCGCATTGCAATCAGCGTTGGGCCATCGACATTCACTGAGGCCAGCAGGTTATTGGTTCTGAAAAAGTCACCTTTCAGCTCAAGCTGCAGAAGCTGCTCTTTCACGACCTCTATACGGTGTCGGACGGCCACTTCAGCAAAATAGCGATCTGGCGCAATACGTTGGGCAGGGTTAGCAGGATGGCTCACGACGGTCAACAGTTCAACGGCCATCAGCCGTCCATCAGTCTGGTAAATCGGCTGATAGGTGTAAGCACGCTCGCACTGCAGCCAATAGCGTCTCGCCTGCAAGCTTTCGATACTCGCATCGGGCGTAATGAGCTGCTGGGTAACCTGCTTTATCATCAAAGATGTCCTGTAAATAAGAGTGTGACTGACCGGACTCGTCAAAGGTTATCGGCGCTCGGGCGCAGAACTTTACGTTCCGCCGCAGGCAAAATAAAAACTAAGCGGCAAAAACAGCGCAGAACACGTGCTGGCTCAAAAAAATAATGGAACGTTGTTTTAATATAGTTGACCACTTAACACCCACAGCGCACACTAACGCTAATTTTTTTCAGAGCAGGTTACGACTATGTCCAGAAAGATTGCCGTGATTGGCGAATGCATGATTGAGCTGTCACAGAAAGGCGCTGACGTTCAGCGCGGATTCGGTGGCGACACGTTGAATACATCCGTTTATATCGCCCGCCAGGTCGATGCGGCGGCACTTTCCGTACACTATGTGACTGCACTGGGTACTGACAGTTTCAGCCAACAAATGCTCGAATCCTGGCAGAGTGAAAATGTTGACACCTCATTAACCCAGCGTATGGAAAACCGCCTGCCGGGACTCTACTACATTGAGACCGACAGCACCGGCGAGCGCACCTTCTACTACTGGCGTAATGAAGCTGCCGCAAAATTCTGGCTGGAGAGCGAACAGTCCGCCGCGATTTGCGAAGAGCTGGCGACGTTTGACTATCTGTATCTGAGCGGAATCAGCCTGGCGATTCTAAGCCCGGCCAGCCGTGACAAACTGCTGACGTTACTGCGTGAATGCCGCGCTAACGGTGGAAAAGTCATTTTTGACAATAACTACCGCCCACGCCTGTGGAGCAGCAAAGAAGAAACGCAGCAGGTTTATCAGCAGATGCTGGAATGCACCAATATCGCGTTCCTGACGCTGGATGATGAGGACGCGTTGTGGGGTGAAAGACCTGTAGCCGAGGTAATTGCCCGTACGCACGCGGCTGGTGTTCAGGAAGTCGTGGTGAAGCGCGGCGCAGATTCTTGCCTGGTTTCTATCGAGGGCGAAGCGCTGATCGACGTCCCGGCCGTTAAATTGCCGAAAGAGAAAGTGATTGATACCACCGCTGCGGGAGATTCCTTCAGCGCCGGGTATCTGGCGGTACGTCTGACCGGTGGCGATGCCGCCGATGCCGCAAAACGCGGTCACCTGACGGCAAGCACAGTGATTCAGCATCGCGGGGCGATTATCCCACGCGACGCTATGCCGCAATAACGTGTTGTTCTTGTAGGCCGGGCAAGCGAAGCGCCCCCGGCATACCCACCCAAGGCCGGATGGCGGCGTAACCGCCTTATCCGGCCTGGAGGTTACTGTACCGGCGGGATATCCGTCACTTCAGAATGTGACTCATCCGTGTCTACCGGCGTTGCCGCTGCGGTAACGGGTGCCATAATGCTATCCCACGTCGCCTGCAGTTCCTTCATATTGAATTCAGGCTCCCCCTTCGGCTGCAGCAGAATTAACGCCATATCTTGCGACAGTTGCTGGCGCAGATCCTGATTCAGCATCTCAACGTTCAGACTGTTGAGGAAGCTCTGGCGTAAACGCTGATACTGTTCAGGCGCGATATCCACCACCTGATTTTGCAGCGAGCGCAAACGCTGGCTGATCAAAATGTCGGTATCGGTACGGCCATAGGTGGCAAACAGTTTCTGCAGTTCCAGATTCTTTTGCGCCACCAGCGCATTGAACTCTTCTTCCGGCAGTCCCTTGTCACGCACTTTCGCCAACTCACGCGCAACCGTACCGAGGTTCGCGTTCAGCTTATCGTTCGGCGACTCCACGTTGATAGCGCACTGGGCACGCAGGAACAGGACCCGACAATCAAATCCAAGGCCGATATCTTTGGCATTGTTTTTGGTCAGTTCCTGCTGAATATGCCAGAACAGCGCTTCACGGGCTAAATCAGCGCGCCAGTAGCGTAATAGCGCGGCGGATTCACGGATTGGCTGCCACGGCGTGTCCCACATGATGGAAAGGCGATCCTGGCGTACCGCATCGGTCATAATGCTCACGGCTTCCGCACGCAGCGGCGAAAGCGTCGGCACCGGCGCAGGGGTTTCCCGTTTTCCTTTTAACTCGCCAAAGGTTTTATTGATTTGTTCAGCCACGCTGCGCGCATCTACGTTACCCACGATAATCAGCGTCATCGCGTCCGGGGTATACCATTTCTGGTAGAAGGACTGGATTTTCGTGGCGTCGACAGGCGTTTTCAGCGGATCGGCTGGATCGTGCCCCAACAGGGTTGAGCCCTTCAGACGGTAGCGCCACCACCCCTCTTTGGTATCGGACGGCCAGGTTGCGACCATATCTTCGCTACTCAGCGCGTGGTTGATCGTTTCAGGGGTGATGCTCAGATTGCCGGAAATATTCGCCAGGTAAGAAAGTGACTCTTTCAGCAGATCGTTACGGCTGTTAGGCAGACTGAGGTTATATAGCGTGGAATCATAGGAAACGATAACGGGCGGCATGGGACGCTTGGGATCGAACCCCTGCTGCCATAATGAACGGGCTTGCGTGGCATCGAGGCCACCGCTTTGCGTCAGCGCGATACGCGGGATCGCATGGCTGAAACCACTCTGTTGCGTACTTTCGGTGAGTGAACCGGTATTGACCAGCAGGCGAACCTCAATACGGTCGCTGGGGCGCTGGGGAGTGGCTAACACTTGCCACTGTAAACCATTTGCCAGCGTGCCCTGTTGCCACGCCGGGTCAGGCTGGAGCGCATCTGCCTGCACATAGCCGGCAGCGGCCATCATCAGCAAGCCGCCCGCTAAAAGTCGAATTTTTGTGCCCTGCATGTGAACCCCTGATCAACTATCCTGGTAATAAAAAGACAGCCCGCGAAAGGGCTCTCTGAATATGACGTTAAAAACACTTCGTGTTAGACCGCAAGAACATGAAAATGTCACGGAGGAAGTGAAAAAATCCCGACGCCGCCGAATCGACGGTTTCAGGCACAGGGGGTAATTATGCGCAAACACCCGCAGTCCTGGAAGGGACTACGGGCATAAGTGACGAGATTAAGAGGATAAATCGTGCGTTTTGCCATCCGGCGCACGATTATTCAGCGTGTCATCCAGCTTTTTGGTATCCAGTTCTTTCACCCATTTAGCCACAACGACGGTTGCAACACCGTTACCAATCAGGTTGGTAAGCGCACGGGCTTCAGACATAAAGCGGTCAATACCGAGAATCAGCGCCAGGCCAGCGACCGGTAAATGCCCCACCGCAGAGATAGTCGCGGCCAGAACAATGAAGCCACTCCCGGTCACACCCGCTGCGCCTTTCGAGGAGAGCAGGAGCACCACCAGCAGGGTTATCTGATGGAAGATATCCATGTGACTGTTGGTGGCCTGAGCGATAAACACCGCCGCCATCGTCAGATAGATTGATGTTCCATCAAGGTTAAACGAGTACCCCGTGGGTATAACCAACCCGACAACCGACTTCCGACAGCCCAGTTTCTCCATTTTATCGAGCATACGCGGCAGTGCGGATTCAGAAGAAGATGTACCCAGTACGATCAGCAACTCTTCACGGATATAGCGGATGAATTTGAAGATGCTAAAGCCAGTCGCGCGAGCAATGGAGCCCAGTACAAGAACCACAAACAGAATACAGGTGATGTAGAAGCAGATTATCAGCTGCCCCAGTTGCACCAGCGTTCCGACGCCATATTTACCGATGGTAAAGGCCATGGCACCGAAAGCACCGATCGGCGCCAGGCGCATGATCATATTGATGATGCCGAAAATAACCTGCGAGAAGCTTTCAATTACGTTGAAGATCATCTGGCCTTTGCTGCCCAGACGATGCAGAGCAAAACCAAACATTACCGCAAACAGCAATACCTGCAGGATATTACCGCTGGCAAACGCGCCAATGACGCTCGCAGGGATAATGTCCATCAGGAAACCTACGATCCCCTGGTCTTTTGCCTGTTCGGCGTAAATCGCTACCGCTTTGGCATCCAGCGTTGCCGGATCGACGTTCATCCCGGCACCGGGTTGCACCACGTTGACGATGATAAGGCCGATGATCAGCGCAATCGTACTGACAATTTCAAAATAGAGCAGTGCAACCGCACCGGTGCGGCCTACTGCTTTCATACTTTCCATACCTGCAATGCCGGTCACGACAGTACAGAAGATGACAGGTGCGATGACCATCTTGATGAGCTTAACGAAAGCATCACCAAGCGGCTTCATTTGGGCGCCTAATTCAGGGTAGTAATGGCCAAGGAGAATACCAATGGCAATTGCTGTCAGGACCTGAAAGTAAAGGCTTTTGAATATAGAGGTCTTCATAGGGTGTCCTTAAAGTAAAAACCACAGGTCTTGTAAGGTTTTGTTTAACCTGCGGCCTTAAAGTAACACCCACTCAACATGACAGAAATGCACCTGGATCATAATTGATACAAAAATGTTAAAAATTTTGAGCTGGCTCGCACAAGCGAGACCTTTTTTAACTTTTGTAATCAGCGCTTTCCGGTGCCAGGTAACGTTCTTCAAAGATATTTGCCGGAACGGGTCGGGCAAACAGGAAGCCTTGCGCCACTTCCACCCCGGCTTGTGATAACCATTCGCGTTGCGCTTCCGTTTCAACGCCTTCGGCGATCATCTGCAAATTGAGGCTGTGTGCCAACTGAATGATAGCGGAGATCATGCTGCAATCTTCGGGCACACCATCGACAAACATCTTATCGATTTTGAGTACATCCACCGGTAGCGACTTCATATGCTGTAGCTGTCGCAGACCCGCATACCCCATGCCAAAGTCGTCCAGCGCGATGCGCACGCCCGCGTTGCGCAGCGGTCGCAAAATGGTCACTGCGGCGTGGGGATCGTCAATATGCCGACTTTCAGTCACTTCCAGAATCAATGTGCCAGGCTTAATGCGATAGCGCGTCAACAACTCCAGCAGATCAGACACCATACTTGGGTGCATCAACTGGAGAGCGGATAAATTCACCGAAAGCGGCAGCATCAGACCGCGTTCTTGCCAGGCTGACAGCTGGCGGCATGTTTCTTCCAGCACCCAATAACCGACTGTCACCATCAGACCACAAGACTCAATTCTGTCGATTAACCCTTCCGGAAGCTCCCAGCTACCGTCCGGCTGCTGCATCCGCAATAATGCTTCTGCGCTCAATACCTTGCCGCTGGACATCTCTACCTGGGGCTGCATCCAGAGCGCAAATTGCTGGTTATCCATAGCGGTTAAAATATCGTTTTCCTGGGTTAAACGCTGCTGCGCCTCTTCCATTTGCAACGGATCAAAGAACTGAATTTGGTTTTTACCTTTATGACGCGACGTTAACACGGCGGACAGGGCGCGGCGGTAGAGCTGCTCTGCGGTTAAATCACCATAAAACATCGCCACCCCAATGTTGCAGTTCGGACGTAGTTGAATGCCCTGAATCGGTAACCGCTCATTAACGATAGTGAGTACTTGCTGACCTAGTGTAATAGCATGCCAGGGCTCTTTTACACCATGCGCGATGATGGCAAAGTCATAGCCGCTCACCTGGGTAAGCACCATTCTGGGAGCCAATACGGATTTCAGTTTTTCGACCAGCGTGAGCAGCAGGATTTCTCGCTGAGTTTCGGTTAACACGCCCGCGGTATCACGCAGGGTTTCACAGGTGACAATCATCAACGCCGTCGTTTGCTGACGCGTCACTACCTGCTCCAGTAATCCCATTAAAAACGACTTGTTGGGCAATTCTGAAACCGGGAAGCGCATCGAATGGTCGCTTTGCTCTTCGCTATGGCGTTTGATGAGCTGCTGATTGAGGTTGTAGCTACGCACCAGCATACCAATCTCATCATCCTGATGCAGACGTGGTAATGCCAGTTGATAGCCAATCAGGTCCTGCTGTTGAATGTCGTTCAACTCACGAGCGATTTTGCGTAATGGATGCACAATCAAACGGTTAATACACCATGAGATAGCTACCGTGAGTATTAACGATAAAAGTAAGTAAATGGTCACTAACGTTGAGAGCGTGCTCATCACAAACTTGTACATGCGGTACGAATCCGCCTGCAGCACCAGATACGCCAGCGGTTGTGGGTTCGCTGAACGCTCAAGTGAATAGACCGGCAGCGAAATTTGCACCGGCAGCTCAAACAGGCGGGTCACCGTAACGGGAACCGGGCGTTCGGGAATAAAGCTCATCCGCAGCGCCTGAAACTGATTGGGGAGCACCACATCAGCGCGGCTGACCACGCCTGCTGGCCGAATACTGCGTAGAACGGCTTCCGCTTCGGGAATATCCCCTTTCAGGATAGTGTCGGAAAGAGGTTCACGGACGGAGCGAGCGATACTTTCCAGTTGTGTAGCCGTGTTATAGCGGTTCTGCTGTACCAGATGGAACAACAAAACGGTGCAAAAAATGAAAACAAACACCATGACAACGGCCGCGACCATTGCCATCTGCTTAATTGTTAACGAGCGACTGACACGCAAACTGACTCTCCACGGATAGACGAAACTGCCGTCAGAGTATACCCGATCGTAGCGGTATTAAGAGAGACGGTATCTGAAAACTTCCCAGCGTGCATTATCGCGACAGGATAGGCACCTGACGACGAGATTTATCTGCATTTAAGCCGAAAAAGGCCGCAAGGTCACCCCTGCGGCCTGGTTCGGGCGCATGTTGCCATCACGGCAGGCAGACGCCCACTAAGAGCATTACTTCCTGTTACGCAGCCAGCTCAGAATCAGGCTGGCAATAATACCAGCGATGATCGGAGCCGCTAAATCGTGCCAGAAGGCCACGCCTAACTGTGCGAGCGTCATATAGCCGCCTGTGTTGCAATGGCAACTGTTCGCGGCTATTCTTAACTTGTCTGGAGTCAAGTTAGCCCCCGTTTTGTTGCCAGGTTTATACCGAACAACGTGCGGGGGTTTTCTCTTTCCAGCAACCGATGCCGCCGGGGATCAAGCCCCCGCAACATTGCGCCTCACCGGGAATTCCCAGCTTGCCGCTGATTCTACGGTAGCCCATTCGCCATATCACCGCGCAATATTCCGCTCTGCGTAGCGCCTCGCATTTCACCCGTTTCTCGCCAGGACGCTGGAAAGATTCTTGCCAGTTGGCAACATTCCTGCCGACCATCAATCCAGGAAAATACATAACTCATTGATATCTATTAATTCAATTTCTGGCACAGCGATTGCTATTTGAGTGTGAGCTGTTCTGTTCCGAATTAAAGGAGATATCATGTCTGACTGTCGTACTTACGGATTCAACACCCAGATCGTTCACGCGGGGCAACAACCCGACCCTTCAACTGGCGCGCTCAGTACGCCTATTTTCCAGACTTCAACGTTTGTGTTTGACAGCGCCGAACAAGGTGCCGCCCGCTTTGCGCTGGAGGAGTCCGGGTACATTTATACTCGTTTGGGTAACCCCACCACCGATGCGCTGGAGAAAAAGCTGGCGGTACTGGAAAGAGGTGAAGCCGGGCTGGCAACCGCATCCGGTATTTCTGCTATCACCACAACGCTACTCACTTTGTGCCAACAGGGCGATCATATCGTTTCCGCCAGCGCGATTTACGGTTGCACCCACGCGTTTCTGTCACACAGCATGCCGAAGTTCGGGATTAACGTCAGCTTTGTCGATGCGGCGAATCCTGAAGAAATTCGCGCCGCCATGCGCCCGGAAACCAAAGTGGTGTATATCGAAACGCCCGCCAACCCGACGCTCTCATTGGTTGATATTGAAACGGTGGCCGGTATTGCCCATCAGCAAGGCGCATTGCTGGTGGTGGATAACACTTTTATGTCGCCGTACTGTCAGCAGCCTTTGCAACTGGGCGCAGACATCGTGGTGCACAGCGTCACCAAATATATCAACGGTCACGGGGATGTGATTGGCGGCATTATCGTCGGCAAGCAGGAGTTTATCGACCAGGCGCGGTTTGTTGGGTTGAAAGATATCACCGGCGGCTGCATGAGTCCGTTCAACGCCTGGTTGACGCTGCGCGGCGTTAAAACACTGGGCATTCGAATGGAACGTCACTGCGAAAATGCGATGAAAATCGCCCGCTTCCTGGAAGGACATCCGTCCATCACCCACGTTTATTATCCCGGCCTCTCTTCACATCCGCAGTATGAGCTGGGCCAACGGCAGATGAGTCTGCCAGGAGGAATTATTAGCTTCGAAATCGCCGGCGGCCTCGAGGCTGGCAGACGGATGATCAATTCTGTAGAATTGTGCCTCCTCGCGGTCAGTCTCGGTGATACCGAAACCCTCATTCAGCACCCAGCGTCTATGACACATTCGCCCGTTGCGCCAGAGGAACGGCTTAAAGCAGGTATTACCGACGGGCTTATCCGTCTTTCTGTGGGTCTTGAAGATCCAGAAGATATTATTAACGACCTTGAACACGCCATCAGAAAGGCAACATTCTGACCACTACAGCCTGAGCCGACGCCGATCGGTTCAGGCTGTTGGGAATCAAGGCACAACAGTCTGGCTATACGCGCAATCCTTTTCCGGGGAGAGCGTGTATTTTGGGCAGGGGGTTCTATGCAGGACAACACATTACAATTAAGCAACAATACAGCAACCGCCGTACCAATCTCAAAAAAAATACCGTTCACGAAATACGATTTTGGCTGGGTATTACTCTGTATCGGCATGGCAATTGGCGCCGGAACGGTACTGATGCCGGTACAAATTGGCTTAACTGGTATTTGGGTATTTATTGTCGCCTTTATTATTGCTTATCCCGCAACCTATATTGTGCAGGACATTTATTTAAAAACATTATCAGAAAGTGAAACCTGTAATGACTATACCGATATTATAAGTCATTATTTGGGGAAAAACTGGGGCGTATTTCTTGGCGTCATTTACTTCCTGATGATTATTCACGGTATATTTATTTATTCCTTATCCGTAGTATTTGACAGTGCCTCTTATATCAAAACCTTTGGCTTGACCGAGGCCGACCTTTCGCAGTCAATAATCTACAAAGTTGCCATTTTTGCCGTGCTGGTCGCCATTGCTTCCGGGGGAGAAAAGCTGCTGTTCAAAATCTCCGGTCCGATGGTAGTAGTAAAAGTGGGGATCATCATCGTGTTTGGTTTTGCGATGGTCCCGCACTGGAACTTTAGCAATATCAGCGCATTTCCTGAAGCCTCGGTTTTCTTTCGCAACGTGCTGTTGACCATCCCGTTCTGCTTCTTCTCTGCGGTGTTTATACAGGTATTAAACCCAATGAACATCGCTTATCGCAAACGGGTGGCTGACCGGGTACTGGCGACGCGCATGGCGATACGCACGCATCGCATCAGTTACATTACGCTGATTGCGGTTATTCTGTTTTTCTCCTTCTCTTTTACCTTTTCGATTAGCCATGAAGAGGCCGTTTCGGCCTTTGAACAAAATATTTCCGCCCTAGCGTTGGCAGCGCAGGTTATTCCAGGACAAATTATTCATATCACCTCAACGGTACTGAATATCTTCGCCGTATTAACGGCGTTTTTTGGTATTTACCTGGGGTTCCATGAGGCGATTAAGGGTATTATTCTTAACGTCCTGAGTCGTGTCATTGACGTTGAGAAAATTAATCCGTTAGTGCTTACGCTGGGTATTTGCACATTTATTGTGATCACCCTGGTTATTTGGGTGTCGTTCCGCGTATCGGTACTGGTTTTCTTCCAGTTGGGTAGCCCACTGTACGGGATTGTGTCGTGTATTATTCCTTTTTTCCTGATCTATAAAGTAACGCAACTGGAGAAATTGCGCGGCGTTAAAACCTGGCTGATCCTGCTGTACGGAATTCTGCTATGCCTGTCGCCATTATTGAAGCTGATTGAATAACCCGTCTAACGCGCCGTCAGCCACTGGCGGCGCTTAACTCACACTCTCCAACTGATAGCTGCGAATTTTATTCAACACCGTCGTATGCGACACCCCCAACGCTTTAGCGATATGCCGCGACGACACATTATCTTCGACCATTTGTTCGATGAGCTGACGCTCAGCACTAAGAACCTGTTCTTTAAAAGGGCGTTCCGTTGGGGCTTGCTCAACCGCGGGTAAATTCACCATTCCCAGTTCGTCCAGGGTAATGACATCCGATTCCGCCATCAGCATCAGACGAATAATGGTATTTTCCAGTTCACGGACGTTTCCCGGCCAGGCGTGATGGTGCAAGGCCGCAAAACAGGCTTTATCCAGGATTATCCGGCGCTGAAATTCCTTCGCGTACTTCTGCACAAAGTGGCGAATAAGTAGAGTGATATCCTGCGGACGCTCCCTTAAAGGAGGAATGGTGAGTGAAAGTACGTTGATGCGATAATAGAGATCGGCACGCAGCAGACGTTGTTCCACCATCTCTTCCAGATTGGCGTTGGTCGCCACAATAATACGTACATTAACCGGTATAATTTGTGCCCCGCCAACGCGACGGATCCCACCATCCTGAAGCACACGCAGTAATTTTGCCTGCAAGCTCAGCGACATTTCACCAAACTCATCGAGAAATAGGGTGCCTTTATCAGCCATTTCAAACAGCCCTTTTTTGCCTTTACAATCTGCGCCGCTAAAGGCCCCTTTCTCATAGCCAAAGAATTCACTCTCCATCAACGACTCAGGTAATGCAGAGCAGTTGACCGGAATAAACGGATAAAACCGCCGCTGCCCGGAATTATGGATAGCCCGGGCCAGTAACTCCTTGCCGGTTCCCGTGTCACCGCGGATCAGAACGGTATATTTGCTGTCGGCAATTCTGATCGCCTTTTCGATAAGTAAGCGCATGCTCTGGCTGCTGCAAATAATGTCAGAGAAATAGCGCGGGCGTTCCGGCTCGGACGTTGACAGTTCGCTTATCTCTTCACACAGGTAAGCGACATTAATAATATCGGCGCGCTGGCTTAAACAGGATTGCACGCAGGAAATATCCTGTAACTGGCGGCACCAGGATTTAATCAGGATCCGTCCCGGCGTGACTTTCATGGAGATGATATTGATATCACAGCAGGAAAATTCCTTCAGGACATCCTCAACCATCGACAGACGATCAATTGTTTTAATATCCCAGCGTATCGTGACCACATTTGCTCCTGATCGTTAGCAACTGCGAAATCGCTATTTCTGTGACAAAAGGGAATCTGACTACATTTTAGACGCTGTGGAATAATGTTCTGCCAGAGGACTCACATTGTGGACGTAAAAACAAAATATAAAAAAACCGGAGCACAAGGCTCCGGTTATTAGGTCATAACCCACGTTTATCGCTGTTGGTTTTCATCCTGGTCAACGGCGAAACAGGCCACCAGCTGACCGCCATAGTCTTTCAACTGCGGCTGAAGCTGGGTACACGGACCAAAGCGGCGGCGGCAACGAGCATTGAACGCACAGCCCGGCGGCGGATTCAGCGGGCTCGGCAGCTCGCCGGTCAGTTTGATACGCTCGCGGCGGTCGTCCGGGTTCAGACGTGGCGTGGCAGAGAGTAGCGCCTGGGTATACGGATGACGCGGATTATTGAAGATCTGATCCTTGGTCCCTTTTTCCACGCAGCGGCCTAAATACATCACCATCACTTCATCGGCAATGTGCTCCACCACCGACAGGTCGTGCGAGATAAAAACGTAGGACAGTCCAAGATCCTGTTGTAAATCCATCATCAGATTCAGTACCTGCGCACGAACCGAAACGTCGAGCGCCGAGACCGGTTCGTCGGCAATCACCACGTCCGGGTCCAGCATCAGACCACGGGCAATCGCGATACGCTGACGCTGGCCGCCGGAGAACATATGCGGGTAACGATCGTAGTGCTCCGTTTTCAGCCCGACTTTCGCCATCATCGCCAGCGCTTTTTCACGCCGCTGCTCTTTGCTAAGCGTGGAGTTGATCAGCAACGGCTCTTCCAGAATCTGCCCCACTTTCTTACGCGGATTCAGAGAACCGTACGGGTTCTGGAACACAATCTGGATTTTCTGCCGACGCAACTTCTGCGCATGCGGGTCGTGCTTGAGCAGATCCTGCCCCTGGTAATACAGCTCACCGCCGGTCGGCACTTCAATCATCGTCAACAGGCGGCCAAGCGTGGATTTTCCACAGCCGGACTCACCTACCACCGCCAGCGTTTTACCGCGCTCGAGGGTAAAGGAGACACCGTCCAGCGCTTTTACCAGGCGTTCCGGGGCGAACATGCCCTTTTTCACCGGGTAGTGCTTTTTCAGATCGATAGCCTGCAACAGCGGCTGTTGCAAGGTGGCCTCATGCGTACTCATAGTGTGGGCCTCCCGGCATCATCAAGTGGGTAGTGGCATTTCGACTGACGACCGCCTTCCAGCAGATTCAGTTCAGGTTCTTCAGCGCGGCATTTGTCGGTTGCATACGGACAGCGCGGGTTCAGCAAACAGCCCGTCGGTCGATCATATTTACCTGGGACCACACCCGGTAACGAGGCCAGACGCGCTTTATCCTGCGCAAACTCCGGCAACGCGCGTAGTAATGCCTGGGTATACGGATGACGCGGCGCGCGGAAAATATCCTGTGCTGCTCCGGTTTCCACGACCTGCCCGGCGTACATCACGATGATTTTGTGCGCCGCTTCCGCCACCAGCGCCAGGTCGTGGGTAATCAAAACCAGCGCCATATTCTCTTTTTGCTGCAACTCCAGCAGCAGCTCGATGATCTGCGCCTGAATGGTCACGTCCAGCGCCGTCGTCGGTTCGTCGGCAATCAGCAACTTCGGACGACAGGCAATCGCCATCGCGATCATCACGCGCTGGCTCATCCCACCAGACAACTGGTGCGGATACACGTCCAGACGCGAAGCCGGATCGGGGATCCCCACCAGCGTCAGCAGGTCAATCGCCCGCTGAACGCGCGTTTTTTTATTGCCGCCCTGATGCACCTTGATGGCTTCCATAATCTGATAGCCGACGGTGTAGCACGGGTTAAGGCTGGTCATCGGATCCTGGAAAATCATCGCCACTTCCGCGCCCACAAGCTGGCGACGCTCTTTCTCAGAGATGCGCTTCAGGTCACGACCGTTAAACTCCAGATTTTCGGCCATCACACGGCCTGGGTAGTCAATCAACCCCATAATCGCCAGCGAACTGACAGACTTACCAGAGCCGGACTCTCCCACAATGCCAACCACTTCACCCTGGTTCACACTGTAGCTAATGCGGTCTACGGCGCGGAATTCGGAGCCTACGTCGCCGAAGTGCACCGATAATTTATCTACATTTAATAACGCCATCTCGAACCTCTTACTGCTTCAGTTTGGGATCGAGCGCGTCACGCAGACCGTCACCCATCAGGTTAAATGCCAGCACCGTCAGCAGGATCGCCAGCCCCGGGAAGGTCACGACCCACCAGGCGCTTTGGGCAAACTGCAGAACGTCAGAGAGCATGGTGCCCCATTCCGGCGTAGGCGGCTGTGCGCCCATCCCCAGAAAGCCGAGGGCAGCCATATCGAGAATAGCGTTAGAGAAACCAAGCGATGCCTGAACAATCAGCGGCGCAAGACAGTTAGGCAGAATATTGACGAACATTTGGCGCATCGCACCGGCTCCCGCCACGCGCGAAGCGGTAACGTAGTCGCGGTTGACTTCCACCAGTACGGCGGCGCGTGTAAGGCGCACATAGTGCGGTAACGCCACGAACGTCAGCGCCAACGCGGCGTTGCCAATCGAAGGACCAAATACCGCCACCAGCACCAGCGCCAGTAACAGGCTCGGCAGCGCCAGCATGATATCGACCACGCGCATGATAACGTTATCGATAATCCCGCCAAAGTAGCCGGCGATCAGCCCGAGAATGACCCCCATCAGCAGGGAGAGAACCACGACCAGACAGCCGACCAGCAGCGACAGACGCGCGCCGTACATCAGACGAGAGAGCACATCGCGGCCCACATCGTCAGTACCAAACAGGTGCGCCATCGTGCCGCCTTCCTGCCACGCAGGCGGTGCCAGCAGCGCATCACGGAACTGCTCAGCCGGATTATACGGGGCGAGAACATTCGCAAAGACCGCAATCAGAATCATGATGACAACATAAACCAGCCCGACAACCGCGCCTTTATTGCGCTTGAAATAGTGCCAGAACTCCTGCATCGGGGTCATCGGCACCGGTGCGGCAATAACTTTATTTTCAGTAACCTGTGACATGATGGCCCCTTACTTCTTATGACGAATACGCGGGTTCACCACGCCGTACAGCAGGTCTACCAGCAGGTTGACGAGAATAATCATCGTCGCGACCAGTAGCACCCCGCCCTGTACCACCGGATAATCGCGGCGCTGTAACGCATCGATCAACCAGCGTCCCAGCCCAGGCCATGAGAAAATAGTCTCGGTCAGGATCGCCCCGGCCAGCAACGTACCAACCTGTAGGCCGATAACGGTGACAACGGGCAGCATGGCGTTACGCAAAGCGTGAATGATGATGACGCGCATACGGGTCAGGCCTTTGGCACGGGCGGTACGAATGTAATCTTCACCCAGTACTTCCAGCATTGATGAACGAGTCATACGCACAATTACCGCCAGAGGAATGGTACCCAGCACCATCGCGGGCAGGATCATATGCGCCAGCGCATCAATAAAGTTACCCTCTTCACCCCAGATAGCGGTGTCAATCAGCATAAAACCGGTCAGCGGGTTGGAATCATCAAGGAATACCATGTCGCTCACCCGGCCGGAAACCGGCGTCAGGTTCAACTGCACGGAAACCAGCATGATCAGCATCATGCCCCACCAGAAAATCGGCATCGAGTAACCGGTCAGCGCCAGTCCAACGGCGGTGTGATCGAAAATGGAACCGCGCTTAACGGCGGCAAGCACACCCACCGGAATACCCACTGCGACGGCGAAAATCATCGCGCAGACACCAAGTTCCAGCGTGGCTTTAAAACGAGGCACGAACTCATCCCACACAGGTAAACGACTTTTCAGCGAGATACCTAAATCACCATGCATAACCCCCCAGATATAATGGAGGTACTGCTGCCACATCGGTTTATCCAAACCAAGTTCGGCCAGCAGTTGAGCATGACGCTCAGGGGAGATCCCACGCTCACCCGCCATGATCATTACCGGATCGCCGGGGATCATATGGACGAAGGCAAAAGTGAGAAGAGTGATACCGATAAACGTGGGGATGACGAGTCCCAAACGTCGGAGAATGAACTGCAACATAACCCGGATTCTCTCTAATGACGCACGGCCTGGAACCGTGAGTCTGTATTGCTCACAAATCTTATCCCACGCAAACTGCATCGCGGGTAAAGCATTACGCCGGATGGCGCTGCGCTTATCCGGCCTACACAACACCGGGGCGCAGCGCTTCCTTGATTGCTTTTAATTATTCGACAGAGACGTTTTCGAAGTGATGTTTGCCTAATGGATCAACCACATAGCCTTTGACTTCTTTACGCACTGGCTCGTACACGGTGGAGTGAGCAACAATCAGAGCCGGAGCCTGATCGTGCATAACAACCTGAGCTTGTTTGTACAGTTCGATACGCTTGTTGTGATCGTCGGTGGCACGCGCTGGCTGGATCAAGTCTTCAAATGGCTTGTAGCACCAGCGAGAGTAGTTTGAACCGTCTTTCGCTGCCGCACAGCTGAACAGGGTGGCGAAGAAGTTATCCGGATCCCCGTTGTCACCGGTCCAGCCCATCATAACGGCCTGATGCTCACCCGCTTTGGCGCGTTTCAGATACTCGCCCCACTCGTAGGTCACAATCTTGGCCTGAACGCCAATTTTCGCCCAGTCAGCCTGAACCATCTCCGCCATACGGCGCGCGTTCGGGTTGTACGGACGCTGTACCGGCATTGCCCACAGTTCAACGGTAAAGCCCTTGTCCTGACCGGCTTCTTTCAGCAGCGCTTTCGCTTTCTCAGGATCGTAACTGTAGTCTTTAATGTCATCGTTATAACCCCACATGGTCGGCGGGATCAGGTTCTTCGCAGCTACGCCAGCGCCCTGGTAAACGGCTTTGATGATCGCTTCTTTGTTTACCGCATAAGTCAGCGCCTGACGAACTTTAACGTCATCAAACGGTTTCTTCTCGGTGTTGTAAGAGAGGTAGCCCACGTTCAGACCAGCCTGCTCCATCAGGTTGATGTTTTTATCCTGCTTCATGCGCGCGATGTCTGCCGGGTTCGGATACGGCATCACCTGGCACTCATTCTTCTGCAGTTTGGCGTAACGCACGGAAGCATCAGGCGTAATAGAGAAGACCAGACGGTCGATCTGCGGCTTAGTACCCCAGTAGCCAGGGAAAGCTTTATACAGAATACGGGAGTCTTTCTGGTATTGCTGCAGCTGGAACGGACCGGTACCAATTGGGTTGAGGTCTACTTTCTCCGGGGAACCGGCTTTCAGCATGTTGTCCGCGTATTCTTTAGAAAGAATAGAAGCGAAGTCCATCGCCAGATCGGCCAGGAACGGTGCTTCCGGACGCGTCAGTACGAACTGAACGGTTTTATCATCCACTTTTTTCACTTCGGAGATCAGATCTGGCAGACCCATCCCTTCGAAGTATTCATAACTGCCGCCAGAGACTTTGTGGTACGGGTTCTGGGCATTTTTCTGACGATCGAACGAGAACACCACGTCATCGGCGTTAAAATCGCGCGTCGGTTTGAAATCTTTGTTGTCCTGCCACTTCACGCCCTGGCGCAGGTGGAAGGTGTAGGTTTTACCGTCTTCGCTGATTTCCCACTTCTCAGCAAGGCCCGGGATCACTTCGGTGGTACCGATTTTGAATTCAACCAGGCGGTTATAGATCGGTACGGAGCTGGCATCATAGGTGGTGCCAGAGGTGAAAAGCTGTGGGTTAAAGCCTTCAGGAGATCCTTCTGAACAATAAACCAGAGTTTTAGCCTGTACGCTTGCTGCGACGGTCATGGCCACCAGGCTCAGACCAAGCTTCAGCATCCCTGACTTCTTCAAGGAAATACTCATTCTTCTGCTCCAAATGTGATGTTTGTTGTTTTACCCTTTGCAGTGGGTTTGCACCGCCTGGCCTTTTTTGTTTTTTACCCGGCCGGGTCGGCGTTAAGAGGATGGGGATTCCGTTCACATAAGCGACTGAGTTGCAGTGCGGATTCTCCATGAAATGCCCCTCATGCCCTACAATCTGTCAACAGAATGTGAAAACGTCAATACAGGTAACCGTGATTTACACCAACGGTGAGAATTGACAAACAAAGATTAAAAAAAGTGCAGACGGCTATTTTCAGCAGGGAAATTTGTGCTACGCGCTCTGTGCCAGAATAAACTTCTTAATATTTCGCAACATTTGGTGATTAACATTTATGCAAATTCTTAAAACTTTCTAAATTAATGCTGCATATCTGAGCGATTAATACCATGAACGTTAAAACGCACAGCGGAAAATGCCAGGTTCAGCCATAAGTAGCGCAAAAAAAGTTTCATGCAAATATAAAAAAAGGCAATGGAATATGTCACAGAATCGTTAACAGTCAGTGGGAAGTGGCGCACAATTTTTGTAGGCAAAATGAAGGTCAAAGGTGGGTTTGGAATAACACCATACACGCCGGGATGAAACTAAGCCTGTAGGCCGGATAAGGCACCTGCGACGCCATCCGGCGATGCCTCCCGAATTGCCTGATGGCGCTGCGCTTATCAGGCCTACAAATGCAAAAACCCTGCTCGTTGAGCAGGGTTTTGAATTTGGTCGGTGATAGAGGATTACTCGCCACTGCGTGGCTCGCCCTGCGGGCCGTTGCTGACGCAACGTTCTCTCGCTACGCTCGAGTCGAACCTCTTGCCCCCGGAGGTTCTCATCCTCGTCAATTCCGGAAAGCAAAAAGCCAGCCCGAAGGCTGGCTTTTCTAATTTGGTCGGTGATAGAGGATTCGAACCTCCGACCCCTTCGTCCCGAACGAAGTGCGCTACCAGGCTGCGCCAATCACCGAATGCGGGGCGCATCTTACTGCTCAGCAGCGCGCCCGTCAATCCCTTAGCATCAAAATGCCATTTGATCGGCGAGAAAGTCAGCAGCCTTCGTTACTGGGCTGCAACCTTCTTCGCGTCCGGAATACGGCACCAGTTGTTATTTTCGTTAATACCGCCATTTGGCGAGGTATAACCGAGGCAACCTAAAATAGTGTCGTATAGCTCCACATGACGACGCGGCACCTTCATATCAGCTTCTTGCTTCAGATGTGCGAACGCCTTCGCATGGTCGGGATCTTCCAGATACTTGTCAGACATCCACACCAGCATAGGAACGCGGAACTGTTCTGGCGGCGCCATTTTACGCGGCGTCCCGTGCAGGTGCTCACGCTCGTTAATCGACTCACCGTGATCGGCGGCGTAGAACACTATCGCTTTCTTATCGCGCAGCTGATCAAACACTTGCGTAATAAAGTGATCCACATAGGTTACCGAGTTATCGAATGAGTTGATCATCTCAGCTTTTGAGCAGCCGCTATCAACATTGACACATTCCGGCTTCCACTGTGCATATTCACGGGTGTAGCGCTGCGTATAGTTAAAATGCGAGCCTTTGGTATGCAGAATAATCAGGTGCTTACTACCGTCATCGTTCTGCTGCAGAGACTGCTGCATCTCGGGAATCAACAGCATGTCATCAACGTTTTTGCCACGGTTACGCGGCTCAGCGCCGATCTGCTCACGGTAGGAGATGTTCTCCGCCATGGTATTACTGTAAAACCACATCTCGCTTTGCATTGCGTAAAGGTCTGTCTTGAACCCTAACTGAGTAAGCACGGCAAAAACGTTTTGTTCTTTGAGGGTTCGCTGCGGATTTTCTTCCGCCCCACCTTCACGGACAAACATGCAGCGCAGAGAAAGTTTGGTTGCCGTATCACAGGAATATCCCCGGAACGCGGCCAGATTTTTCTCCTGGGCGAGCCTTGGCGTGGTATTTCGCTCGTAGCCAAAAATCCCCATATGATCCCAGCGGGTGGTTTCGCCGATGATAAACACCACATAGGTGTCGTCGAGGTTCTTCGGCGCAACATAGGTAAACTTTTTGGCCGGGTTCATTAGCGATTTGTTATCTGAAGACTCATCCACCTGCGCCCAGGCGTACAGACCCAACGCCGAGAGCCAGTTTGACGGTAAATAAGAGTTCGCCACAACCCCGCCATAGCTGGGTAGATCGATGCCGGTTTCCCGTTCAACGCTTCTCTGTTGCATACTCAACAGGCGAATCGGCACCCACACCATCAGACCTGCCAGTAACACCACCGCCACGCTACGCCATCTCATGCCCGGCGTACGAATCTGTCTCATCAGGGTATAGCGGCAGCGGTTACTCCAGATCAACACCAATGGGATAATACTGACCGAAACCAGCCACACGATGAAATGCCAGCCAACCACTTCTTTCGATAAATCAATATCCGTGGTCATGACGGAGGCAATAATACCGTAGCCAATAACCACGTTCAGGAAGGTCATATAATAGCTGGCGCCGGCAGAACACAGCACCACAAAGGTGGCCAGCACACGCCAGGCCCGTCGACCGAATAAAGAGAGAAGCCGTAATAAAAAGAAGGTCACCAGCACAGTGCCGGCTAATTCAACAACCGCAGAGAGTCCTTTCCAGACGGTGAATTCGTGCGCATATCCGCTAAAACGACGGAAAAATACAGCACAGTTCATAAACAAACCGATATAGATTGCCAGCAAGAAACTGAGTTTCTGCTGCGTCATCGACTTAATGTATCTCATGCAAACAAACCCTGGGGATCGGGATAAAAACTCCCTGCGCAGCGGCCAAACAGACTTTACAGGGGAAAAATGCGACAACAGCAGAGGTGAAATATCTACGGGCGCGGGTAAGTAGACCACAGGAGGGAAGAAAAGTGCTTATAGAGAATGCAAATGGCGCATATATTTTTGTAAATATATGCGCCAGGTATTAATCAGACCACTAATAGATTTAGGCGTGCGCCTCGGTATATACGCTACGTTGTGGCTGGCGAATAGTGGTAGAAAGTGCCAGCGAGATGATTAACAGCGCAAAGATAACGCAGAAGGTCACATAGAATCCGCCAAACAGCGAGGCGATAATGGAACCACAAATACTGCCGATACCGAAGCCCAGGTAAATAACCCCGTAGTTTTTAGCCAGGTTATTGAGGCCAAAAAACTCACTCACCAGTGACGGGAACACGGTGATGGTGCCGCCAAAGTTAAATGCCACACAAGCAATTGCCGCAAAGAAAGTAACGTCATTGAGCGGGGCGAAGAGCAGCGCCGCCATACCGACCAGCGAAACTACCTGACCAATGGTGATAACACGAATACGAGAGATTTTGTCGGACAGAATACCCAGAACCAGACGGCCTGACAGGTTAGCGATGGAGATGACGGTCACCGCATTTGCCGCCGTGGCAACATCCATATGCGCCAGGCTCTGCGCAATATCTTTCGCCACGCCAATTACATACAGCCCGCTCATACACGCAGTGAGGAACATCACGGCCAGCATCCAGTACTGTGGTTTACGCATGGACTGCGCCAGGCTGTAGTCGTTCTCGACCACACCATTTTTCGCCTTCACTTCCTGATTCGGCGCATCTTTCATCAGCATGGAGCCAAAGACGATCATCACCAGCACAATTGCGCCCCAGATCATAAAGGTTTTTTCCAGACCCACGGTGCTAAGCAGTTGGCTGTCGATAAATTTAAAACCGAGGCTACCCAGGCCATAAGAGCCGATGGCAAAGGCGGAAATCAGCCCCTTACGCTCAGGGAACCATTTTACGCAGTTGGAAAGGGTTAACAGGTATCCGGCGCCATCCGCCAGACCGACCAGTACACCGGCACTCAGCCACAGCATAATCAGGCTGTCAGAGTGGGCGGTTAAGAAGAAGCCGACGCCCAGTAAGATACCGGAGGCCATGGTGACGCGCTTCACGCCAAAACGTTCTTGCAGCTTCCCGGCGACGGAAGAAGAAATCGCCAGCCCCAGGCTCAGTAAACCAAAGGAAAACGCAACCTGGCTCACCGGTGCGTCAAGTTTAGAAGAGAGCGCGCCGTTAAACAGGCTCCAGGTATAAACAGAACCTAAGGCAAATTGGGTAATGATGGTGCCGATCAGTGTCAGCCAACGGGTACGCTGATAATCAGTAGTTTTCATGGCAGTCTTCCTGCATAAGCAAAATGGGAAATTCTCTGCCAACAACCATACCGAAGCGCCATTTATACCAGGAAAAAACGGCATGAAATGCCGTCAGAACGGAATGAAATGCCTGGAATGCGGAATGAATGACGAGACAAAAAGTTGGGATACTGAACTTTACCGCATGTGTTAGTACACGCTATCGCTGGAAAGCGTGTGATTGTTGATCTCAATATGTAACTGAGATGTATAAACGATGATTGCTTTCGTTAAAATTTGGCACTTACCCCCATGGTGTACATATAGTCGCTGTTGTTGGTACTGTTTTCTGCCTGAGAAAGTGCGGCGTAAGCCGCCATATGTGGATTCAACAGCATATCTGCGCCGACGGTGACATCCAGCCAGTTACCGTCCTGTCCTGCTGTCGTCATGCGGCTGAGACCCGACTGCGTCTTCCAGATATTCTCGCCAAACTGTTGGTTATAGCTGATTTGCGCCCATGGTCGCACATCACCGAACTGCGAATTGACTCGCCAGCCTAACGTGCTGACGCTGGCATGCCACATCGGATCGGTCGGTGTTATTGAGGTTGCGCTATCACCAAACTCGTTGTAGGTAGACGTGGTCGAGCCGTCATAATGTAAGGCGGCGACCGGTCCGGTTGTTACCTGCCTGGAAAGAGGAAAGTTCCAGCCCATACTCATGCCGCTGGTCGTATCCATCAGCGTCTGATCGGCCAGATTCACCACCGGACCCGCCACGTTCTGCGTAGAACGAATACGTTCCTCCAGAATGTCGTTATAACGTGGTTGGTGATCGCTGTCCCATGTATAACGTTCAGCCGTATGCCCTGACATCGCATCAACGATATATTCTTGTTGCCAGCCATATGCTGTATTGATGGACAGCGCACAAACTACGACGCTCGCCAGAGTTAACCTTTGGCGACCACTACTGTTTCTTATAATCATCAACGCGACTCCAGAAAAGAGCCGAATTCGGCGATATTATTGTCATTGTGTGTAGGAAATCGGGGCCATCAGGCCCTGTATTAAATATTGTCTTTTTAGCTGGCGCGTCAAGGCGGGCCGAATGAAATTTTTACGCCAGTAAAAACAGCGAGGAAGAATATGCAGCGTTGCGGATGGGTCAGCCAGGAACCACTTTACATTGCCTATCACGACAAGGAATGGGGCGTCCCCGAAACCGATGGCAAGAAGCTGTTCGAAATGATCTGCCTGGAAGGCCAGCAGGCGGGATTATCATGGATCACCGTACTGAAGAAACGGGAAAATTATCGCCACGCCTTCCACCATTTTGATCCGGAAAAAGTGGCAGCCATGACCGAAGAGGATGTGGAAAGGCTGGTACAGGATGCCGGCATTATTCGCCATCGCGGAAAAATTCAGGCCATTATCGGTAACGCTCGCGCATTTCTGGCCATGGCGCAAAACGGTGAATCGTTTAGCGAGTTCGTCTGGTCATTTGTTGATAACCAACCGCAAGTGACCCGCGCCGCCAACCTGAGCGATATCCCCACCTCAACGCCTGCGTCAGATGCGCTGTCTAAGGCGTTAAAAAAACGCGGGTTTAAGTTTGTCGGCACCACCATCTGCTACTCCTTTATGCAGGCCTGTGGTCTGGTCAACGACCATATCACCAGTTGCATCTGTTACCCAGGGGCACAACATGATTCGTGAATCTAAAGCTGACGATCTGCCGTCAATTCTGGCGCTGTGGATGGAAAGCACGATCCATGCCCATCCGTTTATCGACGAACGCTACTGGCGCGAAAGTGAACCCATCGTGCGTGATGTATACCTGCCCGCCGCGCAAACCTGGGTGTGGGAAGAAGAAGGTGTACTCAAAGGCTTTGTCAGCGTGATTGACGAACGCTTCCTTGGCGCGTTGTTTGTCGCGCCAGCGGCCATCAGAAGCGGAATTGGTACAGCGCTGGTGCAGCATGTGCAGCAGCGCTTTTCTCTACTCAGCCTGGAGGTCTACCAGAAGAATCAGTCAGCGGTAAACTTCTACCATGCGCTGGGTTTTCGCATTGAAGACGGCGCATGGCAGGAAGAAACTCACCACCCCACGTGGATTATGGGCTGGCAGGCGGATCAAACGCCGTAAGCGTCAGGGCGGGTCCATTGTACTTTTCGATCCACGCCAGGGCAGTGTTGCCCGCGCAGCCATTCCCCAGCTTCGAGCTGGGGAGATCTTTGGTCAGCACGTTGACGGCACCATTTTTACAAATACCACCGGCAGTGAGATCCAAATCAGGCCAGGCGCCTTCATGAATGCAAATGACGCCAGGTTTGATCCCTGTCGTCACGACAGCACCCGCCAGAACGTGCCCACGCGCGTTCCACACCCTCACCGTGTCGCCATCCTTAATACCACGTGCGTTGGCGTCCTGCGGATGGATCGTAACGGGCTCACGATCCGCCACCGCATACTGCTCACGCAACGCACTGTAATTCAACTGGCTGTGCAAACGGTGCGCCGGATGGGCGGAAAGCAGCTGTAACTGACCCGGCTCGGCGTTACCAAACCACTCATCAGGTTCCAGCCACATCGGGTGTCCAGCACAATCCGCATAGCCGTAACCAGCAATCTTCGCGGAGTAGATTTCAATTTTTCCGCTGTCCGTTTTCAGCGGATGCGCCTGTGGATCGCGGCGAAAATCCGCAAACCGAATAAAGTGCGCGCTGGCGGGGTTTTCCGGCATTTCGATCAGCGCGTTGCGCTGCCAAAACTCGGTGAAGGACGGCAGTGTGACCTGCTGGCTGGCCCCGCGCTGCCCGGCGATATTGTAAAAGGTCTCCAGCCACGCCAGCTCGCTTTTACCTTCGGTGAATCGTTCATAGCCGCCCCTTTCCCAGCGCTCGCTCAGCTCGGCAAAGACATCAAAATCATTGCGCGCCTCATGCTGCGGCGGCACAACCTGCTTCATCGGCACCAGGTGCTGGTTGCTGTAATCACCCGTCATGGTGAGATCGTTGCGCTCAAACGAGGTGGTCGCCGGTAATACGATATCGGCATGCTTCGCGGCGGCGGTCCAGAAACACTCCGAGATAACCACCAGCTCCGGTTTTTGCCAGGCGCGAATCAGACGGTTGGTGTCCTGGTGATGAGTAAAATTGGCCCCGCCGGCCCACCACAACATGCGGATGTCCGGGAAATGTCGGTCCATTCCGTTGTGCTGGTAAAAGCCTCCGGGGTTCTCCAGCGCTTCGACAATTCGCGCCACCGGGATTTTATCCACCGCATCGGTACCGCCTTTCACGCTGCCCTGCATCGAAGCCAATACTGCGGCGCGACGCGTTGGATTCCCACCGTTGGCAAAATGATACGACAGCCCAAAGCCTCCGCCTGGCGTGCCGATTTGCCCGAGCATGGCGGCCAGGGTGACAATCATCCAGTGTTTTTGTTCGCCATACTGCTGGCGCTGCATGCCCCATCCGGCCATCAGCATGGTGGTATTTTGGTGAAATATCGCCGCCAGTTCGCGTATTTTTGCCGCAGTTATCCCACAAATTTCAGCAGCCCACTCTGCCGTTTTTGCGACATTGTCAGTTTTACCCAGCAGATAGTCGGCAAACCGCTCATAACCAGTGGTACAACGGGCGAGAAAGTCCGCGTCATGCCAGCCGTTTTCCACCAGCGTATACGCGATGCCCAGCATCAGCGCCACGTCGGTACCCATATGCGGGGCGATCCATTCCATCTTATCGCCAAAGAAATCCACGCTTTCCGATCGCATCGGATCGATACAGATCAAACGCTTGCCGCTATCACGCAATGCCGCAAAGTAAGCGAGACCCTGTTCGTCGGAAGCATTCCAGGCAATCTTCAGGGTATTCAGCGGATTGGCGCTCCATAACACCACCACATCGCTGTGTTCCAACACGACGGGCCAGCTGGTCTGCTGCTGGTAAACTTCGTTGCCGCCCACCACGTACGGCATGATGGCCTGCGCGGCGCCCGTGGAGTAATCCCCCAGATGCCCGGTATAACCGCCCGCCAGTGCCATATAACGTTGTAACAGGGTCGCGGCTTTGTGTAACACGCCGTTGGAGCGCCAGCCGTAAGACCCGGCAAAAATCGAGGCCGGGCCATAGCTGTCACGGATGCGTTTATGCTGCGTATGGATAAGCATCAGCGCGTCATCCCAACTGACGCGAACAAACTCATCCTGCCCGCGCACGCCCTGTGGGCTTTCCGGCGAGGCGAGGAAGCCTTTACGTACCATCGGAAAACGTACCCGCGTTTTACTGTGTACCTGGTCACGCACCACGGTTTGCAAAGAGTTGGGATGAGTGGTGGGCAACGCGCCACGGGAGGAGAAAACGGTCTCGCCATCGGTTTCGACGAGAATAGGTCCCCAGTGGGCAGCGGTTAACACCGAGTAGTGTGCGGGTGAATTAGCCAAGATGGCGCTCCTGAATACGATGTAGCGGCTTATTTATTCTGCCGTTCAATGTTACTTACAAATTTCAGAGTCTTCCCTGGAATTTTCTTCATGTTCACACGTCATAATCAACCGCCACCGTCGCTGTGGCAAAGAAGAATAAGTCATTAAGGAATTGAGATGAAGAAACGTGTTTTTGTTATTGCTGCCATCGTGAGCGGCGCCCTGGCGGTTTCTGGCTGCACAACAAACCCTTACACCGGCGAGCGCGAAGCGGGTAAATCCGGTATTGGCGCAGGCATTGGCTCTCTGGTCGGCGCGGGTATTGGCGCACTCTCTTCTTCGAAGAAAGATCGTGGCAAGGGCGCACTGATTGGCGCAGCAGCTGGCGCGGCTGTTGGCGGTGGTATCGGCTATTACATGGACGTGCAGGAAGCAAAACTGCGCGAAAAAATGCAGGGAACTGGCGTCAGCGTGACGCGTAGTGGCGATAACATCATTCTGAACATGCCAAACAACGTCACCTTCGACAGCAGCAGTGCCAACCTGAAACCTGCCGGGGCTAACACACTGACCGGCGTGGCCATGGTTCTGAAAGAGTACAATAAAACCGCGGTTAACGTGCTGGGCTTCACCGACAGCACCGGCAGCCAGGATCTGAATATGCGCCTGTCACAGCAGCGCGCGGATTCCGTCGCCAGCGCCTTGATCACTCAAGGCGTCGCCGCTAACCGTATCCGCACTCAGGGTATGGGTCCGGCAAATCCAATCGCCAGCAATAGCACGGCGGAAGGTAAAGCGCAGAACCGCCGCGTAGAGATTACCTTAAGCCCGATCCAGTAACGTTTTGAGCCGGAGACAGGCTGCGCCCGATCCGGCATGAAGCACTTGCCATCGTTGATTTTCGCGTTAAGGTGTTGTCACCAAATTCAGGGAAATCAGCGATGAGCAAATCAACACGGGCAACCATCAGCGATGTGGCGAAGGCCGCAAAAACCGGCAAGACCAGCATTTCACGTTACCTCAACGGTGAAAAGCACCTGCTATCCGACGCGCTGCTGGCCCGCATTGAACAAGCCATTGCCGCTCTCGACTACCGACCCAGCCTGATGGCACGCGGCCTGAAACACGGTCGCACCCGCCTGATTGGCCTGATCATCGCAGATATTACCAACCCCTACTCCGTCAACGTATTAAGCGGAATTGAAGCCGCCTGTCGCGATAAAGGCTTTACCCCGCTGGTATGTAACACCAACAACGAAGTGGATCAGGAGTTGCACTATCTTGACCTTTTGCGCAGTTACCAGGTCGAAGGGATTGTAGTCAACGCCGTTGGGATGCGCGAAGAGGGGCTGAATCGCCTGCAACAGTCTGCGCTGCCGATGGTACTGATTGATCGTAAAATTCCTGATTTCGCCTGCGATATGGTCGGGCTGGATAACACCCAGGCCGCAACGGTTGCCACGGAACACCTGCTTGAACAAGGCTTTGAAGCCATTCTGTTTCTCAGCGAACCACTCGGCATGGTGAATACCCGCCGCGAACGTCTGAGCGCCTTTCGCGCCACGCTCGCACGCTATCCCGGCGTTATCGCGCAAAATGCCGAAGTTCCGCTAACGGACAATGCGCAACTGGATGACACGCTGCGCCAGTTCCACCAGCAGCATCGAGGCATGCGCAAAGCCGTTATCTCCGCCAACGGTGCCCTTACGCTACAGGTTGCCCGCGCCCTGAAGCGCATTGGCCTCAACTGGGGCAGCGATATCGGGCTACTTGGTTTTGACGAGCTGGAATGGGCCGAGCTGGCGGGTGTCGGTATTACCACGCTGAAACAACCCACATGGCAGATTGGCTACACCGCTGTGGAACAGGTTGTACGCCGGATCGATGGCGGCTCTGACGCCATTCAGGAACAGGTTTTCTCTGGTGAACTGATCGTGCGCGGCTCTACCGCCCGCTAAATTTCCTTCGTGATGGTGATCATAAATTCGACATCATAGGCTTTTCTTTGGAACCGGTTCCATCTAGCGTTATAGCAAGAACGCTGGTTATGGAGTTTCCATGAAAAGAAAAATTATGGTGGTCACCGCCGCCTACGGCTATGAGCAGGTCCGCGCTGCGGGTGGACAAACCGCCATGCTGCCCATCATTGCTGAAGCCGGTGCTGACGGCGTCGAAATTCGCCGCGAGATGCTAACTGACGCCGAACTCACCACGCTGTCAACGATGGCCTCAGCGATCGAAATCTTCGGCCTGCTGGCCTGTTATTCAGCGCCTGAGCCGCTGTTCCTTGAGGACGGTAACCTCAACCCCCGTCTTCCGGCGCTATTTGCGGAAGCGCAGACCCTGCAAGCGCTGTGGTTAAAAGTCTCCCTTGGTCATTTTTCCCATACCGAACAGTTCGACGTTTTACGCGAATGGCTGGATAACAGCGGGATGGAGCTGGTTGTCGAAAACGATCAGACCGCCTGCGGACGCCTGCAGCTAATGCAGCACTTTAACGAAGCCTGCCAAATGCAAAACCTGCCGATCTCGCTGACCTTTGATATGGGCAACTGGCTGTGGGTTGGCGACTCCCCGGAAGAGGCGGCGAAAAACCTGGCGCCAACCGTGGGATACATCCATGTCAAAGCCGCAGTTACACATCGCGACAGCTACCGTGCAGTGCCGCCTGATGCAGCCGATCCGCGCTGGCTGGCGCTGTTAAAAACGCTGCCTGACGATGTTCCGCGCGGCATCGAGTTTCCCCTGGAAGGACAGGATTTAACGGCGGTTACCCGCCATTACGTCGAGCTGCTACGCGAGGAGTAACGCATGAAGAATTCACTGGATGTGGTCACTATAGGTGAAGCGATGGCGATGTTTGTCGCCACGCAAACCGGCGACCTGGCGGATGTAGAGCAGTTTATCAAGCGCGTTGCAGGCGCTGAACTCAACGTGGCGACCGGTATTGCTCGTTTGGGTCTGAATGTAGGCTGGGTAAGCCGCGTAGGTAACGACAGTTTTGGCCGTTTTATTATTAAGTCGCTGGAAAAAGAAGGGATTGATGCGCAGGGAGTCACTCAGGACGAGCGCTTCGCTACCGGCTTTCAGCTTAAATCTAAGGTCGAAAATGGAACCGATCCCATTGTGGAATACTTCCGCAAAGGTTCCGCAGCCAGCCATCTCAGTATTGAGGATTACCACGAGGACTATTTTGCCAGCGCGCGTCACTTGCACCTGAGCGGCGTGGCAGCCGCGCTTTCCGCCAGTTCCTATGAACTTCTGGCGCATACCGCCCGCGCCATGAAAGCTCAGGGGAAAACCATCTCGTTTGACCCGAATTTGCGTCCGGTGCTGTGGAAAAGCGAAGCCGAGATGGTGGAAAAACTGAACCGGCTGGCATTCCAGGCTGACTGGGTTTTGCCTGGTCTAAAAGAGGGAATGATTCTCACCGGACAACAAACACCTGAAGCCATCGCCGACTTTTATCTGCGCCATGGTGTGAAGGCAGTCATTATCAAAACCGGGGCAGATGGCGCCTGGTACAAAACTGCCAGCGGCGAGCATGGCTGCGTCGCACCGGTAAAAGTCGACAACGTGGTTGATACGGTCGGCGCAGGCGATGGCTTTGCCGTGGGCGTGATCAGCGCTCTGCTGGAAGGCCGTTCGCTGCATCAGGCAGTGACCCGCGGCAATAAAATTGGCGCACTGGCCATTCAGGTTCAGGGCGACAGCGAAGGATTACCCACACGTGAACAATTAGGGGAATAAATCCCCGGCCACCGCTGTACCCTACATACAGAGGCGGCGTATCAGCATAACCAGAGGGCAGTCTATGAATAGCTCAACCAATGCAGCAAAACGCTGGTGGTACATCATGCCAATCGTGTTTATCACGTATAGCCTGGCGTACCTTGACCGCGCGAACTTCAGCTTCGCCTCCGCCGCAGGCATTAACGAGGATCTCGGCATTACCAAAGGGATCTCCTCTCTGCTGGGCGCTCTGTTTTTCCTTGGCTATTTCTTCTTCCAGATCCCGGGCGCAATTTACGCCGAGCGCCGCAGCGTACGAAAACTGATTTTCGTCTGCCTGATCCTGTGGGGGGCTTGTGCCTCGTTAACTGGGATGGTCAGCAATATTCCGATGCTGGCCGCTATCCGCTTTATTCTTGGCGTCGTTGAAGCTGCCGTGATGCCCGCAATGCTGATTTATATCAGCAACTGGTTTACGAAATCCGAGCGTTCACGCGCTAACACCTTCTTAATCCTCGGTAACCCGGTTACTGTTTTATGGATGTCCGTCGTTTCCGGTTATCTCATTCAGGCGCTGGGCTGGCGGGAAATGTTCATCATCGAGGGCTTCCCGGCCATCATCTGGGCGTTCTGCTGGTGGGTACTGGTAAAAGACAAACCGTCTCAGGTCGGCTGGCTGTCGGAATCCGAAAAAGCTGCGCTTCAGGCCCAACTGGAACAAGAGCAACAAGGGATCAAAGCCGTGCGTAACTACGGTGAGGCTTTCCGCTCACGTAACGTCATCCTGCTGTGTATGCAGTATTTCGCCTGGAGTATTGGCGTCTACGGGTTTGTGCTGTGGCTGCCGTCCATTATTCGCAACGGCGGCGCAAATCTGGGGATGGTGGAAGTTGGCTGGCTGTCATCCGTACCGTATCTGGCGGCGACGGCAGCGATGATTCTCGTCTCCTGGGCCTCTGATAAACTGCAAAATCGTAAGCTGTTTGTCTGGCCGCTGTTACTGATTGCCGCTTTCGCCTTTATCGGCTCCTGGGCCGTTGGCGCGGATCACTTCTGGCTGTCCTACACGCTGTTAGTTATCGCGGGCGCGGCGATGTATGCCCCATATGGTCCCTTCTTCGCCATCATCCCGGAAATGCTGCCACGCAACGTCGCCGGAGGTGCAATGGCGTTGATTAACAGCATGGGCGCATTAGGCTCATTCTTTGGTTCCTGGTTTGTCGGCTACCTCAATGGCGCAACCGGCAGCCCATCCGCCTCGTACATTTTTATGGGGGTAGCGCTTTTTGCCTCAGTATGGCTAACTTTAATTGTTAAGCCTGCTAATAATTCCCAAATTCCGGTTGGCGCACGCCACGCTTAAATTTTAACTTACGGAGATTCGCATGAAGCCGTCCATTATTCTCTATAAAGCGTTACCTGACGATTTACTGCATCGCCTGGAAGAGCATTTTACTGTGACTCAGGTGCCTAACCTGCGCCCGGAAACGGTCGCACAGCACGCCGAGGCCTTTGCCAACGCCAAAGGTCTGCTGGGCTCCAGTGAAGCCGTCAATACCGCGCTGTTGGAGAAAATGCCCAGGCTGCGTGCGACATCCACAATATCCGTAGGCTATGACAACTTCGATGTCGATGCCCTCAATGCGCGTAAGGTACTGTTGATGCATACGCCAACCGTGCTCACGGAAACCGTCGCCGATACGGTAATGGCGCTGGTGCTAAGCACCGCACGCCGCGTGGTGGAAGTTGCTGAACGAGTGAAGTCAGGTGAATGGACCAAAAGCATAGGGGCCGACTGGTTTGGTACCGATGTCCACCACAAAACGTTGGGCATTGTCGGCATGGGTCGTATCGGGCTGGCGCTGGCGCAACGTGCGCATTTTGGCTTTAGCATGCCGATTCTCTATAACGCCCGCCGTCATCATCAGGAAGCGGAAGAACGCTTCAACGCACGTTACTGCGATCTCGACACGCTGTTGCAGGAGTCTGATTTTGTCTGCCTGATCCTGCCATTAACCGACGAAACACATCATCTGTTCAGTACCGAGCAGTTTGCCAAAATGAAGTCTTCCGCCATTTTCATTAACGCTGGACGTGGCCCGGTGGTCGATGAAAAAGCGTTGATTAGCGCTCTGCAAAACGGCGACATTCATGCCGCAGGTCTGGATGTATTTGAGCAGGAGCCATTAGCGACAGACTCTCCGCTGCTGTCCCTGCCCAACGTGGTGGCCGTGCCGCACATTGGTTCAGCCACGCACGAAACGCGCTATAACATGGCAGCCTGTGCGGTGGATAACTTAATCGATGCGCTGCAAGGAAGAGTGGAGAAGAACTGCGTCAACCCGCAGGTCGCGCAATAAACAAAAGGCCGGGTAGCGCTTACGCTTACCCGGCCTTCTATGTATTACAGCACTCTTTTACTGAGTGGCATTCACCGCAGCAGTCCAGGCTTGAGTAAACGCCTGATGCTGAGCAGCCAACGGGCCAATCAGCGTGTTGTACTGACTTGCCTGTTGTGACGTTGGGAACTGGATACCGTTGGCGACAAAGCTCACCTGCGTATCCTGCTGCGCCACAAAATCACCGACCTGCACCAGTTGCTGCGTGAAGATTTGCGCGGCAGGGATCAGCGGCTGTAGCGCCTCTGAAGGTGCAGTGACGACTTTATTGTAGACCTGGTCAAAGACCGGCTTGAGATCCTCACCCTGCTTCAGCGCGCCATGCGCAGCATCTGCCTGCAGTTTCGCATTCTGCAACTGTTGCCCTAACACACCCAGTGCGCCATTTGCCTGACGCAGCGGTTCACGCTGAGTCACATAATCCTGAGGAACACGAATCGCATTTACGCTATCAACGACCGGGCGCAGACCGGAGTCCATCGCCTGATTAACCTGTTGAGAATAGCCATACAGAATCGCGTAATCGGACACAAACGGGCCAAACTGTTTTTTCTGATCGGCAGTCAGCGTTGGTAAACGCTCCCCGCTACGCATTGCAGTATTCTGCAGAAAATCGATAAACGCCTTGCGCTGATCGCCTTCTTTATCAAAACACCCACTCAGGCCAACTACCATTAAGAGCGCCAAAACAGGCGCAAACCAGCGAGAGCAGGACTTACCTGTCGCCATTTTAATACTCCTTTCACCCAAAAATGCGCACAACGACACCCGCGTGCCAGACGTTGACAAGGATAGTCCAGGTCAGGCTCTCAAGATACCCTTTCCGCGTAATCTTGTGAGGGAAAATAACCGTTCCCGCCCCCCTTTTTTTTGCTAAACAATGCGCCATTCATTACCCAGGGTCGTATTTTCGTCATCTTTACAATCGGGAGTGATCGTTCGGAGATCGCGACCTTAATCAGTTTGTTAGCCTGTAAAGGCTTGTCGCTCATACTCTGCTGAAACGAATCCATCACGCAAACCTTAGATCCGACTTCATTTTTTCCGACTACTCTTAAGGAGCTTCGATGAAATTCACGATCCCGCTGTGTGATTTATAGGAGTTCTCAATGGAATACAAAGATCCAATGTTTGAACTGCTGAGCAGTCTGGAGCAGATTGTTTTTAAAGATGTATCGCAGACAGTTACTCTGACGCAAAAAACCAACCCTTTCACCGAATTTGAACAGCTACGACGAGGGACAGGTTTAAAAACAGATGATTTTGCCCGAGTGATGGGCGTGACGGTCGCGATGGTGCATGAATGGGAGTCTAAACGCGTAAAGCCTTCCACTACCGAATTGAAGTTGATGCGCCTGATCCAGGCCGATCCGAGATTAAGTAAGCAGTTGATGGATTGAACTATTTTTTAATTTTGCTGAAGAACGGTCCGGTAAAAGGGCCGTTCCCTTACGGAGGGTATCCACAAATAAGAAAATAGTAGTTGCATCCACAGGCGTAAAATGAGTTAATGCTCTCAACGGTTTGACGTACAGACCATTACAGCAGTTTAGTAAGGCAAGTCCCTTCAAGAGTTATCATTGATACCCCTCGTAGTGAGCATTTCCTTTACTGTTAAAAAATCTGTAGAGCACGCCATATCGCCGAAAGGCACACTTATTTTTTAAAAGGTAATACACTATGTCCGGTAAAATGACTGGTATCGTAAAATGGTTCAACGCTGATAAAGGTTTCGGCTTCATCACTCCTGACGATGGCTCTAAAGACGTGTTCGTACACTTCTCTGCTATCCAGAACGATGGCTACAAATCTCTGGACGAAGGTCAGAAAGTTTCCTTCACCATCGAAAGCGGCGCTAAAGGCCCGGCAGCTGGCAACGTAACCAGCCTGTAAGCTTAAAAAGCTCAAAATTCTGAATCCCTGCCAAACGGCGGGGATTTTTTTATCTATATTCCGCAATACATCCCACCGAAACGCGTCTTTGCATTACTTTACCCGCCGTACCTTTGACCTTTCCCTAAGGGCAAGCTTTATAGTGAGCCAGTCTGTATTCCATAATGTTCACAAGGAATTGAAGCTATGTCGAAATCCTCACTGCTGCTGGTTTTAGGTTTGCTCACAACGGGTACTGCATTCGCGGCGACCCCGGAAGCCACTTTTCTGGCGGAACACGGACTCAGCGGTAAATCCGTTGAGCAAATCGTAGAGACTATTGACCAGTCGCCACAGAGTCGGCCGTTGCCTTACTCAGCGTCCGTCACCAGCACTGCGCTGAAACTGTCTTCTGGCGATCAGGTTTATACCCTGCCGCTCGGTGACAAGTTCTACCTGTCATTTGCCCCTTATGAATGGCAAACACATCCTTGCTTCAACCATAGTCTGTCTGGCTGCCAGGGCGAAATGCCGGAGAAGACATTCAATGTCAAAGTGACGGACAGTAAGGGAGAGGTAGTGGTACAAAAAGCGATGAAGAGCGGTCGAAACGGCTTCGTCGGGGTATGGCTACCGCGCAATATGGAAGGCACCATCGCAGTAAACTACAACGGTAAATCAGCCGAGTATCCCATTAAGACTATGGAAGACAGCCAGACCTGCCTGACTAAGTTGCAGTTGCGCTAACAACATAAAAAAATGCCGGATAAGGCGGAGACGCCATCCGGCATTTTCTAAGTCAGCTCAGGACCGTTACTGTAGCAGCGAAATATCCGCCACGCGCAGGAACAGCTCGCGCAGTTTTTCGAGCATAGACAGACGGTTAATACGCAGTTCTTTATCTTCTACGTTAACCATGACTTTCTCGAAGAAGGCATCGACCGGTTCACGCAGTGCCGATAGCTCAACCAGCGCTTCCTGGTAATGCCCGGCTGCAAAGACTGGCTCCAGCTTGTCGCGCAGCACCACAACCTGCATCGCCAGCGCAATTTCTTCCGGCTCTTTCAGCGTTGCCGCATTCACGCGGTCGTTCAGCGTTTCTTCAGACTTCGCCAGGATGTTTGATACACGCTTGTTCGCCGCAGCCAGCGCGGACGCGGCTTCCAGCGTACGGAAGTGCGATACCGCCTTCATACGCGCGTCGAAATCAGCTGGACGAGTCGGACGACGCGCCAGCACGGCCTGAATGGTATCAACGGTGTAACCCTCGTCCTGATACCATGCGCGGAAGCGACCGAGCATAAAGTCGATAACGTCATCCACGACTTTCGCGTTGGTCAGCTTGTCGCCGTACAGACGAACCGCTTCCTCGGTCAGCGTTTGCAGATCGAGATTCAGGTTCTTCTCAACGATAATACGCAGAACGCCCAGCGCGGCACGACGCAGCGCAAACGGGTCTTTGTCGCCTTTCGGATGCTGGCCGATACCGAAGATACCCGCCAGGGTGTCCATTTTGTCGGCAATCGCGACGGCACAGGCTACCGGGTTAGACGGCAGGTCATCGCCGGCAAAACGCGGCTGATACTGCTCGTTCAGCGCCACGGCCACATCTTCCGCTTCGCCATCGTGACGCGCATAGTGCATGCCCATCACGCCCTGGGTGTCGGTGAACTCGAAGACCATGTTGGTCATCAGGTCACACTTGGACAGCAGGCCCGCACGCGTTGCGTGGTTCACGTCAGCGCCAATCTGACCAGCAATCCAGCCCGCCAGCGCCTGGATACGATCGGTCTTGTCGCGCAGCGTACCCAGTTGCTGTTGGAACAGCACGGTTTGCAGACGCGGCAGATGATCTTCCAGACGTTTTTTACGGTCGGTATTGAAGAAGAACTCGGCATCCGCCAGACGCGGGCGCACAACTTTCTCATTACCGGAGATAATCTGGCTCGGATCTTTCGATTCGATGTTGGCAACGAAGATAAAGTTCGGCAGCAGTTTGCCATCGTTGGCGTAAACCGGGAAGTACTTCTGGTCGCCTTTCATGGTGTGAACCAGCGCTTCTGACGGAACCGCGAGGAATTTATCTTCGAACTTCGCGGTCAGCACTACCGGCCATTCTACCAGCGAGGTGACTTCTTCCAGCAGGCTTTCGCTCAGATCGGCGTTACCGCCAATTTTACGCGCCGCTTCTTCTGCATCGGCTTTGATTTTCGCTTTACGCTCAGCGTAATCCGCAATCACTTTACCGCGCTCACGCAGGATTTCTGGGTATTGATCGGCAGAATCGATGGTGAATTCCGCTTCGCCCATAAAGCGATGGCCGCGAATCACGCGATCGGACTGAATGCCCAGAATCGTTGCCGGAATCACTTTGTCGCCCAGCAGCAGAGTCACGGTGTGAACCGGACGCACGAAATGGACGTCAGACGCGCCCCAGCGCATCAGTTTCGGGATCGGCAGCTTAGCCAGCGAGGTGGCGATCATGTTCGGCAGCAGCGTTTCAGCGCTTTCGCCTTTCACATGCGCGCGATACAACAACCACTCGCCTTTATCGGTGGTCAGACGCTCGGCCTGGTCAACGGTGATACCGCAGCCACGCGCCCAACCTTCTGCCGCTTTGCTCGGTTTGCCTTCGGCGTCAAACGCCTGAGCAATTGCCGGGCCGCGTTTTTCAACTTCACGGTCAGGTTGCGCTTCAGCCAGGTTCGCGACTTTCAGCGCCAGACGACGCGGTGCGGCGAACCACTCAACGTTGCCGTGCGCGATGCCAGCGTTATCCAGCTCCGCGGTAAAGTTCGCAGCAAAGGACTCAGCCAGGCTGCGCAGTGCTTTTGGTGGCAGCTCTTCAGTGCCGATTTCCACCAGAAAAGTTTTCTCAGACATGGCCGCCTCTTATTTCTCTTTGTTGCACATCGGGAAGCCAAGGGCTTCACGGGAAGCGTAGTAAGCTTCTGCCACTGCTTTGGTCAGGGTGCGAATGCGCAGGATATAGCGCTGACGCTCGGTGACGGAGATGGCTTTACGCGCATCCAGCAGGTTGAAGCTATGGGCGGCTTTCAGAATACGTTCATACGCAGGCAGCGGCAGTGGATTTTCCAGCGCCAGCAACTGCTGCGCTTCTTTCTCGTACTGCTCGAAGCAGGTGAACAGGAAGTCCACGTCGGCATATTCGAAGTTATAGGTGGATTGCTCCACTTCGTTCTGATGGAACACGTCGCCGTAAGTGGTTTTACCCAGAGGGCCGTCGCTCCAGACCAGGTCGTAAACGCTGTCTACGCCCTGAATGTACATGGCCAAACGTTCCAGACCGTAGGTAATTTCCCCGGTCACAGGTTTACATTCCAGACCACCAACCTGCTGGAAGTAGGTGAACTGCGTGACTTCCATACCGTTCAGCCACACTTCCCAACCCAGCCCCCAGGCACCCAGCGTCGGGTTCTCCCAGTTATCTTCCACGAAACGGATATCGTGAATGGTCGGGTCCATACCCAGCTCTTTCAGAGAACCCAGGTACAGCTCCTGAATGTTGTCCGGAGACGGCTTAATCACTACCTGGAACTGATAGTAGTGCTGTAAGCGGTTCGGGTTTTCGCCATAGCGGCCGTCGGTCGGACGACGAGAAGGCTGCACATAAGCAGTCGCCATCGGTTCCGGCCCCAGCGCACGCAGGCAGGTCATTGGGTGAGATGTCCCCGCGCCGACTTCCATGTCCAATGGTTGAACGATGGTGCAGCCCTGGCGAGCCCAGTAATCCTGTAAGGTCAGGATCAAGCCCTGGAAGGTCCTGGTATCAAACTTTTGCATATTATTTCGTGCTGGATACGTGTGGATTTAAAGGAAGCGGTCAGTATACCCGCTGGCTGCAAGATATACAGTACGAAACGGGAAAAAGGGGGAACTTAGCGCATGGAAAGGTGCAAAAACTGCCCGTCTGCATCAAAAGAGCAGACAAAACTCTCTTTACGGAAGGTCGAACCACGCATCTCATAGCTGCCCTGGAATTGTTCCAGGCCGGAGATATCAATTTTCTGCGCGCCGGTGTTATAAAGCTCTGCCGCTTCACTTTTGCACAATGCCGCCATATCGAGCGAACGTGCGGCATTCACCTTTTGCGCCTTCTGCGCAGGTGCAGGCGGCTGTGTGTCGGCGCAGGCTACCAGCATGAGGGTAGCGATCGCGGGAAAGAAATACTTCATCATCATTTTATTACCGCCTGGTTTGCTGGTCAGTCTTATTATTAGTGTCTGGAAACAGATCCTATTTTGAGAATCTCATCAGACCATCTCAAGCTTTAGCGTAAAAACTCAGATTATTCCAGTGAGTTACGTACGCAAAATATCGGTCAGACTTTTTTTAATGGAGACAGAGGAACTGATGCAGCCCAAAATTTTCTGGATTGATAATCTGCGCGGAATAGCTTGTCTCATGGTTGTGATGATCCACACCACGACCTGGTACATCACCAATGCGCACAGCGTCAGCCCGTTGAATTGGGATCTGGCCAATGTGCTCAATTCCGCCTCTCGCGTCAGCGTCCCGCTGTTCTTCATGATTTCGGGCTATCTGTTTTTTGGTGAGCGCAGCGCCAAACCGCGCCATTTCACGCGCATCACGCTGTGCATTCTTTTTTACAGCAGCGTGTCGCTGGCCTATATTCTGTTGTTTACCTCGATCAATGCTGAGCTGTCGCTGAAAAACCTGCTGCAAAAACCGGTGTTCTATCACCTGTGGTTTTTCTTCGCCATCGCTGTCATCTACCTGGTTTCCCCGCTGATACAGGTGAAAAATATCAGCGGCAAGATGCTGCTGGCGCTCATGGTAGTGATTGGGGTGATTGCCAATCCCAACACCGTCTCGCAAAAAATTGGCGGTTTTGAGTGGCTTCCCATCAACCTGTACATCAGTGGCGATACCTTCTATTACATCTTGTACGGCATGTTGGGTCGGGCGATTGGCATGATGGATACGCAAAAGCGTGCGCTCACCTGGCTCTGTGCGGCGTTGTTCATCACCGCGGTGTTTGTTATTTCTCGGGGCACGTTGCATGAACTGCGCTGGCGCGGCAATTTTGCCGATACCTGGTACCTCTACTGCGGCCCGGCGGTGTTTATTTGTGCCGCCTCGCTCCTGACGCTGGTCAAAAATACGCTCAGCAAGCGCACTCTACCGGTACTGGGCCTTATTTCCCGCCACTCGCTGGGCATTTATGGCTTTCATGCGCTGATCATTCACGCGCTGCGCACCAACGGCCTTGAACTCAAAAACTGGCCACCGCTGGACATGCTGTGGATTTTTAGCGCCACGCTGGCGGGTAGCCTGCTGTTGTCCATACTCTTGCAGCGTATCGATACGCGCAGGTTGGTGAGTTAAGACTCACCCTTTTGTTCATTCGGCCCTGGACGCAGGAGTAAAACTTGTCCGGCCAAACACACAAAGAATGCTGCCAGGTATAGCCCCTTTTCGAGGGGCGTTAACGGTATATTCCATATCCCCACCAGCAGTAGCCCTAGCGTTATCAATGCCACCATCTGACACACGGAAGCGAAGCGTTCGTCGTTCTGATTGAGATTTTCAGCACGCTGATAAGCGTACGTCACAAACATTCCCGTCATCAGCGCACCCAGAAAATAGCCTTTGCCGCTTAATAACGGACATGCTCGCCATAAGCCGATAACGTAAATCAGTATGCCAGAGAAAAATAATATCCATGGCAACAGCCTGGTCGTCTTCATTGGGATCTCCTTATCCATCATGGATACAATATGAATAACCCGCTAAAGACAACACAGAAATATGCCACCACACTGGATTTTCAGAATAAATCCATTCGCATCAATTATTTATTTCATTGAAATATATATTTGATAAATCCCCTCTGCTATTCAGAGGGGAAAATCGTCAGGACATCAGCGGCTGTAATTGCTGATAAATACGACGGAAGGTTTCCCGACGCTGTAGGTAAAGCGCATGGCGCTCAGCATCAGGATAATGCGCCTGTTCCAGCGTAAGCTGAGGCAGTATGTCTGCTAACGGCTGCTGCGGATTCATAGCGATTTGCGCCAGTCGCGCCGCACCAAGTGCAGGGCCGACATCACCGCCGGTACGGTAATCCAGCTGCAATCCGCTGATGTCAGACAACATCTGACGCCAGTATGCGCTGCGCGCCCCGCCGCCAATCAAGGTAATGCTGGCAGGCTGCACGCCGCACGCATGCACCACATCCATACCGTCAGCCAGCGCAAAACCCACACCTTCCAGTACCGCTCGCGCCAGTTCTGCCGGACCATGCTGATGCGTCAGACCGAAAAATACGCCCTTCGCCTGCGGGTTATTATGCGGCGTACGTTCACCGGACAGATAAGGTAAAAACCAGACCGGCTCGGCGTCTTCATTCGCCTGTTGCGCTGCGGCGATCAACGCAGGTACGCTCGCCTGTCCGGTTAATTTCGCTGCCCAATCCAGGCAGGATGCTGCGCTCAGCATCACGGACATCAGGTGCCATCGTTCCGGCAAAGCATGACAAAAACTGTGTACCGCGCTTTCCGGTTTGCTGAGGAAGCCGTCGCTTACCGCAAAATAGACGCCGGATGTACCCAACGAAAGCATCGCCTGACCGGCATTCATCATGCCCACGCCAACCGCCCCCGCCGCGTTATCACCGCCCCCGGCAACGACCGCAACCTCACTCATTCCCCAGTTCCGGGCGACTTCTGGCAGCAATGTTCCGGTAATCGCACAACCTTCGTATAGCGCAGGCATATGCGCACGAGACAGCTTACAGGCCGCCAGCATGACATCACTCCAGTCACGTTTGGCGACATCCAGCCACATCGTACCTGCCGCATCAGACATATCGCTGGCAAAATCGCCGGTCATACGCAGACGCAGGTAATCTTTCGGCAACAGCACTTTATCAATCTGGCTGAAAATCTCCGGTTCGTGGCGCTGCACCCACAGCAACTTTGGCGCGGTAAAGCCAGGCATCATCAGGTTGCCAGTAATAGCACGAGACTGCGGAACCTTGTTCTCCAGCATTATGCACTCTTCACCGCAGCGGCCATCGTTCCACAGGATAGCGGGACGTAATACTTTCTGTTGCTTGTCCAGTAACGTCGCGCCGTGCATCTGGCCGGCAATCCCTAACGCTTTCACCTCACTGAGCGAATGCTGCTGGCCCAGCGCTTTTACGGCGCGATCCGTTGCCAGCCACCATTGTTCAGGGTCCTGCTCTGACCATAACGGATGCGGGCGCGAGACCGTGAGTTTCTCCGTTTGCGAAGCGATCACATCGCCCTGCTCATTCAGCAGAATGGCCTTTACGCCTGAGGTGCCTAGATCTATCCCGATATACATAGCGTATCGTTCCTTAAAGAAAGGCCCGGCAGCGCGTAGCTTTCCGGGCTTACGGACGTTCTCAGAAACCTGTTATTTGTCGAACAAATAATGGTTTACCAGATTTTCCAGCAGTTCCTGATGACCGCTCTGGTGCACTGGCGCCAGGTTATGTTGTTCAGCGTACTGCGCAATTTCCGTCAGCGTCATCTGCCCTTTCAGAATTTGCTGGCCCAGCTCACCATTCCAACCGGCATAGCGCTTGGCCACGCGCTGATCCAGGCCACCGTCCTCAATCATACGGGCCGCAATTTTCAGCGACAGCGCCATGGTATCCATTGCGCCAATATGACCATAGAACAGATCGTATTTATCGGTGCTCTGACGACGGACTTTGGCGTCGAAGTTCAGACCGCCGGTGGTGAAGCCGCCCGCTTTGAGGATTTCGTACATCACCAACGCATTCTCTTCTACGCTATTCGGGAACTGGTCAGTATCCCATCCCAGTTGTGCGTCACCGCGGTTGGCATCGACAGAGCCAAACAGACCCAGCGCGATAGCAGTGGCGATTTCATGATGGAAGGAGTGACCCGCCAGCGTGGCGTGGTTGGCTTCGATATTCAGTTTGATCTCTTTTTCCAGGCCAAACTGCTTGAGGAACCCGTAAACGGTCGCTGCATCGTAGTCGTACTGGTGTTTGGTTGGTTCCTGTGGCTTCGGCTCGATAAGTAAAGTGCCCTGGAAACCCGTTTTGTGTTTGTGCTCTACCACCAGTTGCATAAAGCGGCCAATCTGTTCACGTTCCTGACGCAGATCGGTATTCAGCAGCGTTTCATAGCCTTCACGACCGCCCCACAAAACATAGTTTTCGCCGCCTAGCTTATGCGTGGCATCCATCGCCGTGACCACCTGCGTGGCAGCCCAACTGAACACTTCCGGATCCGGGTTCGTGGCCGCGCCCGCGCCGTAGCGTGGATTGGTGAAGCAGTTTGCCGTTCCCCACAGCAGTTTCACACCACTCTGTTCCTGTTTTGCCGCCAGCACATCAACCATCTGCGCAAAGTTGTTTTTGTACTCTTTCAGCGACGCGCCTTCCGGCGAGACATCCACGTCATGGAAGCAGTAGTAAGGGACGTTCAGCTTGTGAAAGAACTCAAATGCGACATCCGCTTTGCGTTTCGCCAGCGCCAGTGCTTCTCCGGGCTGCTGCCACGGGCGATCGAAAGCGCCCATGCCGAACATATCCGCACCGTTCCAGCAGAATGTATGCCAATAGCAGGCGGCAAAACGCAGATGATCTTCCATGCGTTTGCCCAACACGATTTCGTCAGGGTTGTAATGGCGAAATGCGAGCGGGTTAGTAGATTTAGTCCCTTCAAAACGAACACGATCGAGTTGGTCGAAATAAGCCTGCATAATAAGCTCCATAATCAGGTAATACGGCGAGTAAACTGCGATATAGCTATACTGGAATTTCCTGATTTATTGCTCAATTACGTTATTTCACACCGCCATTAAGAGAATACCCAAACGTGCGCTGGCTCCCAAAAAATCGCATTGAAAAAAGAATTAAAAAAGCGATCGCGATCGAAGGTTCATCATTAAACAAAAAACCATAATGCGCAGATAAAAAATGGCAATTGTCATCCCGCGTTCAGTATGTGAATTTTGCGTAGAATCAGAAAATAAAAATTTGTCACGCTTCATCAAGCAGTCGTACCTGCGGTTTTGCTAGTATCGACAGGCCACGTTAACCTTCCAGGACAGGTTCTTATGTTTGATAAACGTCACCGCATCACTCTATTATTTAATGCCAATAAAGCCTACGACCGCCAGGTGGTAGAAGGGGTGGGTGAATATTTACAGGCATCGCAATCAGAGTGGGATATATTCATTGAGGAAGATTTCCGCGCCCGCATTGATAATATCAAAGACTGGTTAGGCGATGGTGTTATTGCTGATTATGACGACGATGACATTGCACAATTACTTGCCGATGTGGATGTTCCTATCATCGGCGTCGGGGGTTCCTACCATGCGGAAAAGGATTATCCGCCGGTACATTACATTGCCACCGATAACCACGCGCTGGTAGAAAGCGCTTTCCTGCATCTGAAAGAAAAAGGGATCAACCGGTTCGCATTCTACGGACTGCCCGCTTCAAGCGGCAAACGCTGGGCCGCTGAACGTGAATATGCGTTTTGCCAACTGGTCGCGAAAGAAAAGTACCGTGGGGTTGTCTATCAGGGATTGGAAACCGCGCCGGAAAACTGGCAGCACGCGCAAAACCGTCTGGCGGACTGGCTGCAGACTCTGCCGCCGCAAACCGGCATTATCGCCGTCACCGACGCGCGAGCGCGGCACGTCCTGCAAGCTTGCGAACACCTGCATATTCCAGTCCCGGAAAAACTGTGCGTGATTGGTATCGACAACGAAGAACTGACCCGTTACCTGTCGCGGGTGGCGCTGTCATCCGTTGCTCAGGGGGCCAGGCAGATGGGGTATCAGGCCGCTAAGCTTTTGCACCGCTTACTGGCGAGTGAAGAACTACCGCTGCAACGCATACTGGTCCCTCCAGTGCGCGTCATTGAACGCCGTTCAACTGACTACCGTTCATTGACCGATCCGGCGGTGATACAGGCGATGCACTTTATCCGCAACCATGCCTGCAAAGGCATTAAAGTCGAACAGGTACTGGATGCAGTGGGGATTTCGCGGTCGAACCTGGAGAAACGTTTTAAAGAAGAGGTCGGAGAAACTATCCATGCGGTGATTCATGCCGAAAAGCTGGAAAAAGCGCGCAGCCTGTTGATTTCGACCACGCTTTCAATCAACGAAATTTCACAAATGTGCGGCTATCCATCTTTGCAATACTTCTATTCCGTCTTCAAGAAAGAGTACGACACGACGCCAAAAGAGTATCGCGATGTGAATAGTGAAGTATTGCTATAGAGGGAATTGCCGGATGGCAGCTTCGTCTGATCCGGCCTACAAGATGATTTGTAGACCGGATTACACACGTTACATATGCGCGGCGATTAAGCGCTGGTTATCCTGATACATTGCGAACAGATAGTTGTTGTAGCTCTGTCCCTTAGTGGAATAACCCTTCAGCTTATGGATCATCGCAGTAGCGGTGACTTCCTGATCGGCTTTACGCAGTTGCGCGCGTGACTTACGGAAAGAAGAGTAAGCAGGGTGCGTATTCAGGTTAATGACATAGGCATTGACTGACTCTTTCACTGATTCAAACTGTGAGTAGCCTTTCACCTTACCCGGGGCATTGTTACAACGCCCTTTGCCACATTTCATGCCAAACAGGTTGTTGTTGCTCCGCGCCAGCTTCGATGTCCCCCAGCCGCTTTCAGCCGCAGCCATGGTTGCCACCATACTGGTCGGGATAATGTCTACACGCTCAAGCAGCGTATTCCACGGAATTTTACGCGTGTTACCTGACCAGCTCACCTTATAGCGCTTGGCGATGTCTTTCATCCGCGTACGCTCTGTCGGCGACCAGCGATTCTGGTACTGTTTTGAAATCAGCCAGTTACGATCCGCCGTAATGGCAGCATTTTGGCTGGTAATATAAGGCATAACCGTCCGGAGAAACGCTTTTTTCCTTGGTGTTCCGGAAGGGTATTTTCGCAAATCAGGAAGTGAACTACTCTTTGCACTATTGCGAGAATACTCTTGTTTACTGCTAACCTGTTTATTACTTGCCTTGATTACCTGGGGCTTGTGACTCGTTGTCGCCGTGTGTGTCTTTGCCAGCACCTCACCCGAAAATGCAACGGTGAGTAACATAAGAATCATTGCCCCATATCGTCGAATGGGAGTCAATATCATTAGGTCTCCTGGTCGGATTTATACATTCCAACACCTTATATTTTTCACAAAAATGAGAGATGAATCTCAAATCATATCAAAAATAACGGTCAAGAGCACCCAAAGGAATAGTCCAATTCTGAAACTATGTCACGCGTTAACGATTCGGGGCGCCATTAATTTGATGAAAATGTGGGGGTTATCGCAAAATTAGTTCATTTTTTGCGCGCATTAGCTCACCCTCACTTCTCCTCCTGGCGGAATCAGCTCAAAGGAGGAGTTTCCGGCCTGATTTCACTGGCAAACTGGCGAAAATCGCAGCATCAAGGACAGCATTATGAAACTTGCCGCCGTTGCGCTGGCGCTACTACCCGGAATTGCCATCGCCTCAACATGGACCTCTCAGGGACTTCCCACCTTCGAAGCGGAAGGTACGGGTAAATTCGTCAGCCATGCAGCGTTGACGAAGGGTACTCGTCCTTTAATTCTGAATTTTGACCAACAGTGCTGGCAGCCCGCTGACACGATAAAACTCAATCAGATGCTGTCGCTCAAACCGTGTGAAGGCGCGCCGCCGCAGTGGCGTTTATTCAAGGACGGCGATTACACGCTGGAAGTCGATACCCGCTCCGGCACGCCAACGCTGATGCTCTCAGTCAAAAGCGCCGCTGACCCCGTCAGTACTCAAATTCGCCAGTGTCCGAAATGGGATGGTTCGCCATTAACGCTCGACGTCAGTCAGACCTTCCCGGAAGGCACCGTAGTGCGCGACTACTATAGCAACCGAACGGCAACGGTAAAAAACGGGTCGATTACCCTGCAGCCCGCCGCAACCAGTAACGGGTTGTTGCTGCTGGAACGGGCGGAAACCAACGCCCCCGCCGCTTTCGACTGGCATAACGCGACGGTGTATTTCGTCCTGACGGACCGCTTTATGAATGGCGATCCGGGCAATGACCACAGCTACGGTCGGCGCAACGACGGTATGCAGGAAATTGGCACCTTCCACGGCGGCGATTTACGCGGTCTTGCCAGCAAACTCGACTATCTGCAACAACTGGGCGTCAATGCGCTATGGATCAGCGCGCCGTTTGAGCAAATCCACGGCTGGGTCGGCGGTGGCACCAAAGGCGATTTTCCCCACTACGCCTATCATGGCTACTACACTCAGGACTGGACCACGCTCGACGCTAATATGGGCAACGAAAACGATCTGCGCGCGCTGGTTGACGGCGCTCACGAGCGCGGTATCCGTGTCCTGTTCGATGTCGTGATGAACCATGCTGGTTACGCCACGCTGGCGGATATGCAGGAATATCAGTTTGGGGCGTTGTACTTATCAGGCGATGAGCTGAAAAACACGCTCGGCGAACGCTGGACGGACTGGAAGCCAGCCGCCGGGCAGAGCTGGCATAGCTTTAATGATTACATCAACTTCAGCGATAAAACCGGCTGGGAAAAATGGTGGGGCAAAAACTGGATCCGCACCGATATTGGCGATTACGACAACCCTGGTTTTGACGACTTGACCATGTCGCTGGCTTTCCTGCCCGATCTGAAAACCGAATCCACCACGCCTTCCGGCCTGCCTAATTTTTATCAGCACAAACCAGATACTCACGCCAAAGCTATCGCCGGCTACACGCCCCGTGACTATCTGACCCACTGGCTCAGTCAGTGGGTGCGCGATTATGGAATTGACGGCTTTCGGGTCGATACCGCCAAACACGTTGAGCTGCCCGCCTGGCAGCAGCTCAAAACACAGGCCAGCGCGGCGCTGGTCGAATGGAAGAAAGCCAACCCGGACAAAGCGCTGGATGATAAACCCTTCTGGATGACCGGTGAAGCCTGGGGTCACGGCGTCATGCAAAGCGACTATTATCGTCACGGTTTCGACGCGATGATCAATTTCGACTATCAGGAGCAGGCGGCGAAAGCCGTTGATTGTCTGGCAAATATGGATCTCACCTGGCAGCAGATGGCGGAAAAACTGCAGGGTTTCAACGTCCTGAGCTATCTCTCCTCCCATGATACCCGGCTGTTTCGCGAGGGTGGAGACAAAGCCGCCGAGCTATTGCTACTGGCGCCTGGGGCAGTACAACTGTTTTACGGTGACGAGTCGGCCCGGCCTTTTGGCCCCACGGGTTCCGATCCCTTGCAGGGTACGCGCTCAGAGATGAACTGGCAGGATGTGACCGGGAAATCTGCCGCCAGCGTCGCCCACTGGCAACGTATCAGCCAGTTCAGGGCCAGACATCCCGCCATTGGCGCCGGTAAACAAACCACGCTGACATTGAAGCAGGGATACGGATTCGTCCGTGAACATGGCAACGATAAAGTTATGGTGGTGTGGGCCGGTCAGCACTGATCCTGACGGGCTTCTCGTACTCGCTGATGCGAGAAGCCCAATTCACGATAAAACACCACCCCGACAAAAATCTGCAGCACAAAACATCAATCCAGCCTGATACCCCTGATTTGCACCCCGCCATAGGTAGCGTTATGGTTAGCCACTTTACTACTCAGTTCGACAGACCACCTGCTATGACATTCTCACTTTTTGGCGACAAATTTACCCGCCATTCAGGCATCACACGCCTGATGGAGGACCTCAACGATGGCTTACGCACACCAGGCGCCATCATGCTCGGCGGCGGTAATCCGGCGCAAATCCCAGAGATGAAAAATTACTTTCAGTCTCTGCTGGCAGATATGCTGGAAAACGGCAAAGCCACTGATGCGCTTTGCAATTATGACGGTCCACAAGGTAAAACCGAGCTACTGGCCGAGCTGGCGAAACTGCTACGTGAGAAGCAGGGTTGGGATATCGAGCCACAAAATATTGCACTGACAAATGGCAGTCAGAGCGCATTTTTCTACTTATTCAATCTCTTCGCCGGACGCCGCGCCGACGGAACAACACAAAAAGTGTTGTTCCCATTAGCGCCGGAATATATTGGCTATGCCGATTCCGGGCTGGAAGAAGAACTCTTTGTCTCTGCACGCCCAAACATCGAACTGTTACCAGAAGGGCAGTTTAAGTATCACGTTGATTTTGAACATCTGCACATCGGTGAAGAAACGGGGATGATCTGCGTGTCGCGCCCGACTAACCCGACAGGCAACGTGATCACCGACGAAGAGCTGATGAAGCTGGATCGGCTGGCCAACCAGCACGGCATCCCGTTGGTGATCGATAACGCGTATGGCGTACCGTTCCCTGGCATCATTTTTAGCGAAGCGCGACCGCTGTGGAACCCAAACATTGTGCTGTGCATGAGCCTTTCTAAGCTGGGTCTGCCAGGCTCCCGCTGCGGCATCATTATCGCCAATGAAAAAATCATCACCGCCATCACCAATATGAACGGCATTATCAGCCTTGCGCCCGGCGGAATGGGACCAGCGATGATGTGCGAAATGATTAAACGTAACGATCTTCTGCGCCTTTCTGAGACAGTGATCAAACCGTTTTATTACCAGCGCGTTCAGCAGACTATTGCGATCATTCGCCGCTATTTACCTGAAGATCGCTGTCTCATCCATAAACCAGAAGGGGCGATTTTCCTGTGGTTATGGTTCAAAGATTTGCCGATCACCACCGAGCTGCTGTATCAGCGCCTGAAAGCGCGCGGCGTGCTGATGGTTCCCGGTGACTACTTCTTCCCGGGGCTGGATAAACCCTGGCCGCATACTCATCAGTGCATGCGCATGAATTACGTTCCAGAGCCGGAGAAAATCGAAGCTGGCGTGAAGATTCTGGCGGAAGAGATCGAGCGCGCCTGGCTGGAAGGCTAACGCAAATCCCGACCCGAGCGTGGGTCGGGATCGCTTCACAGAGGCTGTGAACGCAGACGCTGTCGCTGCATACTGACAGCATCAATACACTGCAAGGCATTGGTCGGGCAGGCTTCTACACATGCAGGTCCCGTCTCGCGATGCCAGCACAAATCACATTTTATCGCCTGCGCCCGTGCCGTTCGTGCGACAACATTCATCGCCCCAAACGGACATGCGATCATGCAGCTTTTACAGCCAATACACTGCGCCTGTTCAACGAAGATATGCCCATGTTCACGACGAATAGCGTGCGTTGGGCACACATTAGCGCAGGGAGCATCTTCGCACTGATGACAGGCTACTGCCGTCGTAAAGGCATCGTCTTTAATCACCCGAATCCGCGGGATAAACGCCGCGGAGGAGACCGATGCGCAATCCTGATTTTCCTGATGTGCGACAACGCAGGCAACTTCGCAGGTACGACACCCAATACATTTTGCCGCATCCGCCATAATAAACTCGTTCATTGCCTCCTCCGTCAGAGTGAAAACCACAGATTGCCAGAGAGAGACTCCCTGCTGCCTTGATCGGACAGGGGAAACGGTTAAATTTTGTCAGGTGACTGAACGACGCCAGGCATGCGCCTAATCGCGAACGGTAAAGCCCAGCTCATTGGAAATTGCCTGAGCGGTTTCGCGCAGCGGCTTAAGTAAATTCTTTTCCCCTACCTGCTTCAGACGTGAGGTAGAAAGTGAAATCGACACCGAATACGGCACCCGACCGTGAATATCAAACACCGGCACGGCAATACAGGAAACCCCCAGCTCGTTCTCTTCTCGATCCATCGCCATACTGCTTTCGCGGATTTGCGCCAGTTCGTCATACATCGCCGGTAAACCGGTAATGGTATTGCGGGTCAGAGGCTGAATCAGATCCTGATGGCTCTCCCAGTAGGACGCCACGTAATCCGCATGCCCAAACGCCATATAGATTTTGCCCATCGCGGAGCAGTACAGCGGCATATGCTGGCCGATATAGGCGCGGGTACGCAGCATGCCCGTTGTCGGCTCGAGCTTATAGATCAAAATAGCGTGGTCATCTTCACGGCTGGAGAAGTTGATGGTTTCGCCGGTGGCAATATTCAGCGCTTCAAGGTGCGGCGCGGCGACATGGATAATATTCAGTGACGACAGCGCCTTCTGCCCAACGGCGATAAATTTAGTGGTCAGCCGATAGCTGCCCGCAGCGGGTGCGGGTGTGACATAGCCGCAGGACTGCAATCCTTGCAGGAGTCGATGCACGGTACTTTTGTTCAGCCCCGCCAGTTCAGACAGGTGGGCCAGCGGGCACCCATTCGGATAGTTGCTCAGGATCTCAATCAACATCAAACCACGGAACAGGCTCTGACTTCCTGCTGGCCTCTCTTTGTCTTGCGTCATTTCACTCTCTTTTGTGCCCATTTTTTCCGCTCCCCTTTTCGTCGCGCTCTGATGGTAGCGCAAAGTGTGTTTCAGTTCACGATCTGAACCAAAAAAACACAACTATTTGATTTTGCAGATTTTAAAAAACAGACCACCCCGTTGATCTGTTAAATTTTGATCGCTATATTTGAAATCAGATTTCGCATAGTGAAATTTAGAGATAAAAAAGCGATCAAATTTAAACAAGGAAACAGGAATGAAAGTCACCTTTGAACAGTTAAAAGATGCGTTCAATCGGGTACTGCTGGCACGCGGTATCGCCGTTGAAACCGCCGATGCCTGTGCCGAAATGTTCGCGCGCACCACCGAATCCGGCGTCTATTCGCATGGCGTCAACCGTTTTCCCCGCTTCATTCAACAACTGGATAACGGCGACATCATTCCTGAAGCCAAACCACTGCGCATCACCAGCCTGGGGGCGATTGAGCAATGGGATGCCCAGCGTTCGATCGGCAACCTGACGGCGAAAAAGATGATGGACCGGGCCATTGAGCTGGCCTCCGATCACGGTATTGGTCTGGTGGCGCTGCGTAACGCCAACCACTGGATGCGTGGCGGCAGCTATGGCTGGCAGGCCGCGGAGAAAGGGTACATTGGTATCTGCTGGACCAACTCAATTGCCGTCATGCCGCCGTGGGGTTCGAAGGAGTGCCGCATTGGTACTAACCCGCTGATTGTCGCCATCCCCTCCACGCCAATCACCATGGTTGATATGTCGATGTCGATGTTCTCCTACGGCATGCTGGAAGTGAATCGCCTGGCCGGTCGCGAACTGCCGGTAGACGGTGGCTTTGACGATGAAGGCAATCTCACCAAAGAGCCTGGCATTATCGAAAAAAATCGTCGCATTCTGCCAATGGGTTACTGGAAAGGTTCAGGTCTGTCGATTGTGCTGGATATGATTGCCACCCTGCTTTCTGACGGCTCTTCCGTTGCGGAGGTCACTCAGGATAACAGCGACGAATATGGCGTTTCGCAGATTTTCATCGCCATTGAAGTGGATAAGCTGATCGATGGCGCCACGCGCGATGCCAAACTACAGCGGATTATGGATTTCATCACCACCGCCGAACGCGCGGATGAAAACACGCCTGTTCGTCTGCCAGGCCACGAGTTTACAAAGCTACTGGAAGAAAATCGCCGTAACGGTATCACCATTGATGACAGCGTCTGGGCAAAAATTCAGTCGCTGTAAGGAGCAACACCATGATCTTTGGACATATTGCTCAGCCTAATCCGTGTCGTTTGCCCGCAGCGATTGAAAGGGCGCTCGACTTCCTGCGCACCACGGATTTCCGCAAACTGGAGCCGGGCGTGGTGGAGATAGACGGTAAAAATATCTTCGCGCAAATTATCGATTTAACCACGCGTGACGCTGCCGAAAATCGCCCTGAAGTACATCGCCGCTATCTGGATATTCAGTTTTTAGCCTGGGGTGAAGAAAAAATCGGTATCGCCATTGATACCGGAAATAACCAAATCAGCGAATCGTTATTAGAACAGCGCGATATTATTTTTTATCACGCCAGCGAACATGAATCTTTTATTGAAATGATTCCGGGAAGTTACGCCATATTTTTCCCGCAGGATGTTCATCGTCCAGCATGTCATAAAACTGTCGCCACGCCGATCCGCAAAATAGTCGTGAAGGTTGCTATTTCAGTTTTATAAAAGGAGCACAAAAATGAAAGCTAACACTACCGGTTATATTATCGGTGCGTACCCTTGTGCACCCTCATTTCACCAAAAGAGTGAAGAGGAAGAGAAGGACTTCTGGCGTCAACTCTCCGATACCCCGGATATTCGCGGACTGGAGCAGCCCTGCCTTGAGCATCTGCATCCGTTAGGTGACGAGTGGTTATTGCGCCATACGCCAGGCGAGTGGCAAATCGTGGTCACAGCGATTATGGAGACCATGCGCCGTCGTGGTAACAATAGCGGTTTTGGGCTGGCCTCCAGCAACGAAGAGCAGCGTCAGGCCTGTGTGGCGTATTACCGCCATCTGCACCAGAAAATCAACCATATTAATGCGGCCAGTGCCGGGAAAATAATCGCCCTTGAACTGCATGCCGCTCCACTGGCAAGCAACCCAAATGTCGCTCAGGCCACCGACGCGTTTGCCCGTTCGCTCCAGGAAATTACCCGTTGGGACTGGTCCTGCGATCTGGTACTGGAACATTGCGATGCTATGACTGGCCCCGCACCACGCAAAGGATTTTTGCCGTTAGAAAACGTACTGGACGCGATCGCCGGTTACGACATCAGCGTGTGTATTAACTGGGCGCGATCGGCGATTGAAGGGCAGGACCTCGCCCTACCGCTGGCCCACACGCAGCAGGCCAAACGGGCCGGGAAACTGGGCGCGCTGATGTTCTCCGGCACGACGCTGACAGGAGAATACGGCGAGTGGCAGGACCTTCACGCACCATTTGCCCCTTTCTGTCCGCAGAGCCTGATGACCACGGACCATGCCCGCGAATTATTCGCCTGCGCAGGAAGCGATCCATTGCAGTTTGCCGGTATTAAATTGCTGGAAATAAATGCCAATGCAGATGTGAACCATCGCGTAGCGATATTACGCGACGGCATCGCTGCATTAAACAAAGCAAAACTATAAAAATACGACCCTACGAGAATATTAATATGAACATGACCTCTCGCCCTACACTCAAAGATATACCCCGTCAGCGCTGGCTGCGGATTATTCCCCCGATTTTGATCGCTTGTATTATCTCTTATATGGACCGCGTTAATATCGCATTTGCGATGCCCGGCGGTATGGATGAAGAATTAGGTATTTCCGCCACCATGGCCGGTCTGGCTGGCGGGATTTTCTTCATCGGTTATCTGTTTTTACAGGTTCCCGGCGGAAAAATTGCCGTACACGGCAGCGGCAAGAAATTTATCGGCTGGTCGCTGGTTGCCTGGGCGGTTATTTCCGTACTGACGGGATTGATCACTAATCAGTATCAACTGCTGGTTTTGCGTTTCTTACTCGGCGTGGCCGAAGGCGGCATGCTGCCGGTGGTGCTGACGATGATCAGTAACTGGTTCCCCGACGCCGAACGCGGTCGCGCCAATGCGATTGTAATTATGTTCGTGCCTATTGCCGGGATCATTACCGCCCCGCTCTCAGGCTGGATAATCACCGTACTCGACTGGCGCTGGCTGTTCATCATTGAAGGTTTACTCTCCGTCGTCGTTCTGGTGCTGTGGGCCTATACCGTTTACGACCGACCGCAGGAAGCACGCTGGATCTCTGACGCCGAGAAAAATTACCTGGTAGAAACCCTGGCCGCCGAGCAAAAAGCGATTGCCGGAACAGAGGTCAAAAATGCCTCTCTGGGCGCGGTGCTGTCCGACAAAACCATGTGGCAACTTATCGCGCTGAACTTCTTCTATCAGACTGGGATTTACGGTTACACCCTGTGGCTGCCGACCATCCTCAAAGAGTTGACCCACAGCAGCATGGGGCAAGTTGGCATGCTCGCTATTCTGCCGTACGTCGGCGCGATTGCCGGGATGTTCCTGTTCTCTTCCCTCTCTGACCGGACCGGCAAACGCAAACTGTTCGTCTGCCTGCCGCTGATTGGCTTTGCCCTGTGCATGTTCCTCTCTGTAGCACTGAAAAATAACGTCTGGCTGGCTTATGCCGCACTGGTTGGCTGCGGATTCTTCCTGCAATCGGCTGCAGGCGTGTTCTGGACTATTCCGGCGCGTTTGTTCAGCGCGGAAATGGCCGGTGGCGCACGTGGGGTCATCAATGCGTTGGGTAACCTCGGCGGTTTCTGCGGTCCTTACGCGGTCGGCGTACTTATCACCCTGTACAGCAAAGATGCAGGCGTTTACTGCCTGGCCGTCTCACTGGCTCTGGCCGCGCTGATGGCGCTGCTGCTGCCAGCGAAATGCGACGCGGGCTCCGCACCGCTCAAAACACTGAACCCACATAAACGCACGGCGTAAAACAATGCCCGGGGGCGCTGCGCTTACCGGGCCTACAAAATCAATAAATACCCAAGGCCGGATACGCGCAGCGCCATCCGGCAAAAATGAGATAACTAAGATGAGTGATAGAGAGACCTTTTGGCTGGGGATCGATTGTGGCGGTACCTATCTGAAAGCCGGTTTGTATGATGCCAAAGGTCATGAGCATGGAATTAACCGGCAATCGTTGCAGACTGTATCGCCATTACCGGGTTACGCCGAACGCGATATGCACCAATTGTGGCAACAGTGTGTTGCCACCATTGCCGGGCTGTTGAAGCGCACTGGCGTATCCGGTGAACAAATCAAAGGCATCGGTATTTCCGCTCAGGGCAAGGGACTGTTCCTTCTCGATAAACAGGATAAGCCGCTGGGCAATGCCATTCTCTCTTCCGACCGACGTGCGATGGGCATCGTTCAGCGCTGGCAGCAGGATGGGATCCCCGAGCAGCTCTACCCGATCACCCGCCAGACATTATGGACCGGACATCCCGCATCCCTCCTGCGCTGGGTGAAAGAAAATGAACCGCAACGCTACGCGCAAATCGGCAGCGTCATGATGGGCCATGACTACCTGCGCTGGTGCTTAACCGGCGTGAAAGGCTGCGAAGAGAGCAACATCTCTGAGTCCAACCTCTACAACATGACGACAGGCCAGTACGACCCGCGTCTGACCCAGTGGCTGGGCATCAGTGAAGTCGACAATGCGCTACCGCCTATTGTCGGTTCAGCAGAAATATGCGGGGAAATCACCGCTCAAACAGCCGCCATAACCGGTCTGGCGGCGGGTACTCCCGTCGTCGGCGGTCTGTTTGATGTGGTTTCCACCGCACTCTGCGCCGGGATCGAAGATGAACACACCCTCAACGCGGTGATGGGAACCTGGGCCGTCACCAGCGGGATCGCTCACGGCCTGCGCAACCACGAAGCGCATCCTTACGTCTATGGCCGCTATGTCAATGATGGGCAGTACATCGTTCACGAAGCCAGCCCGACCTCTTCCGGCAATCTGGAGTGGTTTACCGCCCAGTGGGGCGAACTCTCTTTCGATGAGATCAACCAGGCCGTTGCCAGCTTGCCAAAAGCCAGTAGCGATCTTTTATTCCTGCCTTTTTTGTATGGCAGTAACGCCGGGATGGAGATGACCAGCGGTTTTTATGGCATGCAGGCTATACACACCCGTGCCTACTTGTTACAGGCCATCTACGAAGGCGTGGTTTTCAGCCATATGACCCACCTCAACCGTATGCGTGAGCGCTTTACCAAGGCGCATACCCTGCGCGTTACCGGTGGTCCGGCGCATTCCAACGTCTGGATGCAAATGCTGGCGGACGTCAGCGGTTTACGTATCGAACTGCCTCAGGTTGAAGAGACAGGCTGCTTTGGCGCAGCGCTCGCCGCCCGCGTAGGCACCGGTGTTTATCACAATTTCAGCGATGCCCAGCGCAGCTTACAGCACCCGGTACGAACCCTGTTGCCGGACGCCGCGGCGCATGCGAACTATCAGCGCAAATACCGCCAATACCAGAATTTAATTACCGCACTGCAGGGCTATCACGCCCGTATTAAGGAGCACGAATAATGAGTCGACCATTACTGCAACTGGCGCTTGACCACACGAATCTGCAAGCGGCCCAACGCGATGTCGCGCTGCTACAGGAAAGTGTCGATATCGTTGAGGCAGGCACTATTCTCTGCTTAACCGAAGGCCTTTCCGCCGTGAAAGCGCTGCGAGCACAGTGCCCGAATAAAATCATCGTCGCCGACTGGAAGGTGGCCGATGCGGGCGAAACTCTCGCACAGCAGGCGTTTGACGCAGGCGCCAACTGGATGACCATCATCTGCGCCGCACCGCTCGCTACGGTGGAAAAAGGCCATGGCGTCGCGCAGTCCTGCGGCGGCGAAATTCAGATGGAACTGTTCGGCAACTGGACCCTGGATGATGCCCGCGACTGGTATCGCGTCGGCGTTCGCCAGGCGATTTACCATCGTGGACGCGATGCGCAGGCCAGCGGTCAACTGTGGGGGGAAGCGGATCTGGCGCGGATGAAGGCGCTTTCTGATATCGGTCTGGAGCTGTCGATTACCGGTGGAATTACGCCCGCCGACCTGCCGCTGTTTCGCGACATCAACGTCAAAGCCTTTATCGCCGGACGCGCGCTGGCGGGAGCACAAAACCCGGCGCAGGTGGCCGCCGAATTCCATGCGCAAATCGACGCCATCTGGGGAGCAAAATATGCGTAACCATCCGTTAGGTATCTATGAAAAAGCGCTGGCCAAAGACCTCACCTGGCCGGAGCGGTTAGTGCTGGCGAAAAGCTGCGGTTTTGATTTCGTTGAAATGTCGGTAGATGAAACCGATGAACGTCTGTCGCGCCTTGACTGGACTCCTGCCCAGCGCGCATCGCTGGTGAGCGCGATGCTGGAAACCGGCGTGGCCATTCCTTCTATGTGTCTGTCGGCCCACCGCCGTTTTCCCTTTGGCAGTCGCGATGAAGCCGTCCGCGCCCGGGCACGCGACATCATGACCAAAGCCATCCGCCTGGCCCGGGATTTAGGTATTCGCACAATTCAACTGGCCGGTTACGACGTCTATTACGAAGAACATGACGAAGGTACACAGCAGCGCTTTGCCGAGGGGCTGGCATGGGCAGTTGAGCAAGCCGCCGCCGCGCAGGTGATGCTGGCGGTAGAAATCATGGATACCGCATTTATGAACTCGATCAGCAAGTGGAAAAAGTGGGATGAAATGCTCTCATCGCCGTGGTTCACCGTCTACCCGGACGTGGGCAACCTCAGCGCATGGGGTAATGACGTTACGGCTGAATTGACGTTGGGCATCGACCGTATCGCCGCGATCCATCTGAAAGACACGCTGCCGGTAACCGAAACCCATCCGGGCCAGTTTCGCGATGTCCCCTTTGGCGAAGGATGTGTGGACTTTGTGGGCATCTTCAAAACGCTGCATCAATTGAACTATCGCGGATCGTTTCTGATTGAAATGTGGACGGAAAAAGCAAAAGAACCGGTGCTGGAAATTATCCAGGCCCGACGCTGGATAGAAGACCGTATGCAGGAAGGAGGTTTCCCATGTTAGAACAACTGAAAGCCGAGGTACTGGCGGCGAATCTGGCGCTGCCGGCACATGGTTTAGTCACCTTTACCTGGGGTAATGTCAGCGCAGTAGATGAAACACGCAAGCTGATGGTGATCAAGCCATCCGGCGTGGAATATGACGTGATGACCGCCGATGATATGGTGGTGGTGGATATCGCCAGCGGCAACGTGGTTGAAGGCAGTAAAAAACCCTCTTCCGACACGCCAACTCATCTGGCGCTGTATCGCCGTTACCCTGAGATCGGCGGCATTGTGCACACGCACTCACGCCACGCGACAATCTGGTCGCAAGCGGGTCTTGATCTCCCGGCATGGGGCACCACGCATGCCGACTACTTTTACGGCACGATCCCATGTACCCGACTGATGACCATGGAAGAGATCAACGGTGAATATGAATACCAGACCGGCGAAGTGATCATTAAAACGTTTGAGCAACGGGACCTGAACCCGATGCAGGTTCCGGCGGTACTGGTGCATTCACACGGCCCGTTCGCCTGGGGTAAAAACGCCGCGGATGCTGTGCATAACGCAGTGGTACTTGAGGAGTGCGCCTATATGGGGCTGTTCTCACGCCAGTTGGCCCCGCAGTTACCGGATATGCAGCCTGAGTTACTGGATAAACACTATCTACGTAAACATGGCGCGAATGCCTATTACGGGCAGTAGCATAAGTGATAGCCGCTGCCAGTTAGCAGCGGCTAATTATTTAGAATTTAACCCAATTATTGTGATTACTTTCCTGCTTCACAGCTTCTACACTCATTTTTCGAATGCCCATTAGAGTCTGTGGGATGTTATTATATTCATGTAATACGTGGAAAACAGAAATAGCCTCTTCAAGCTTAAGCGCCTGTTCCTCTAACGAACTCGCTGCTGCAGAGGACTCCTCAACCAACGCCGCATTTTGTTGTGTAGTCGTATCCATTTCCGTCATTGCCTGAGCAATTTGAGTAACACCCCGACTTTGCTCACTGGTTGCCAGTGCAATATCCGCCATAATATCGCGCATCCGAATGACTGATTGCTCAATATCCGCAATCGCAATCCCCGAACGTTCAACCAATGCAAAACCGGAATCAACCTGTTTAACCGAATCAGTGATCAATTCCTCAATCTCTTTAGCTGATTGCGCGCTGCGCTGGGCAAGATTACGAACCTCTCCTGCAACAACTGCAAACCCTTTCCCCTGCTCCCCAGCGCGTGCTGCTTCAACGGCAGCATTCAACGCCAGAATATTCGTCTGAAAAGCGATCCCATTAATTACAGAGGTAATTTCCGAAATACGGTGTGAGCTAGTTCGGACGTTTTTCATTGATTCAATAACAACCTGAGAAATTTGGCATCCTTCATTGGCTTTTTTCGCTGCAAGTTCAGACAGCTTTAGCGCATCGTTGGCATTTGCTGCATTAAGTGCAATAGTTGAAGTTAATTCTTCCATACTCGCCGCAGTTTCAACCACAGCAGCCGCTTGTTCTTCTGTACGAGAAGATAAATCAATATTTCCCGATGCTATCTCTGATGAAGAGCGTGCGACACTATCTACACCTTCTCTCACGTCATGAATAATCGTTTTCAGATTGTTATTCATTGTATATATCGACTGCATTAATGAACCCAGTTCATCGCGTCGTTCAGTCTTCAGATCGTGAGTCAGATCCCCTTTGGCAATCTGTTCTGCCAAACGTAAAGTATCCTGAATTGGCAACGTTATCGAGCGCGTAATCAGCCATGCCAATAAAATCCCGATACCAATTCCCACTAAAGCCACAATCTCCATTTGCCATTCAACCGTAGTAGAAACTTCCACCACCCTTTGTTGCATAAGCGCATTAATATCATGAATTCCGTGCGCTAATTCAGCCGCATTTTTTGCCAGCTTACTGGATACTTCAAGCACCTCATTATTTAATTGGCGATAAGGCACAATATCACTGGCGTAACCTTTTATTTCCTTAATAATTTTGTCAAGATAGGATTGCCTCTCGCTTGATAATAATGATTTGAATCGCTCGCCAAGAGCCAGACTTTCATCAATACGGGTTTGTAGCGTATGCAATTTATTTTCTGTCGGTGACTTCAAATATTCACTGAGCAATGTATCCAAATCACTCATCGCAAAACTAAATTGAGATATCATCATCCCGAGTTCTGGCTGCAAAGCTATATCATAGCTCCAGCGGTTTAAGCTCGTTGATTTAGTGTAAAAATCCTGACTATCAAGCCGTTGTTGCATTGCTACCTTTTTCGTCATTAATGAGTCAAACACTTCCCAATCTTCGAAACAATTTTTCAGTGCGCGTTTGCTTCGATTAAGAATATCCAGACCACTTTCAGACCATGTGAAAGCAAACAAATTTTCAAGATGCTGTGACAATTGCGCCATAGCAACCTTATTTTGTTTAACATAAGCGGCATCTCCAGATAACTCATAGCTAATTCGGCTAAGTTTTGCTGCTGCCAAACTTTCGAGGAGTTTGATACTAACTGCATTTTTATCAACACGTTCCTGGATTTGCCTTAAGCCAAACAATCCTGAAGCCATAATAGAAATCATGATGATAAACATCGCAGAAAAACCTAATAGCATCTTTTTATTTAATTTTAAATTTAGAAAAAAGTACTTTATTTTCATATTTATGCCATCCAGTAGAAATGCCCAGAGAAGTGATTAATATTTTCCACTTGATACAGAAACCGGAGTAAGAAATGTTTACCCTGTAAAAAGACCCTGGGCATTACTGCCCAGGATAATATTTCGGAGGCGACATCACGCTCACGAAAAAAACTTTCCACAGGTGTCGGACTTATATTAAAAATCAACTAAACCATATAGCGGTTTTATATTATTCAGTCTTATAATGTAGCCACTGCCTTTAACATTAACAATGGTATCTGCAGGCAACCCTAAAAGGCTCAATTTTTTATTCAAATTACTTACTACTTTGCATAACCGTTGTGTTGAGGCACTTAAGTCATATTTTTCCCAGATATTGCTAAGTAATTCATCTCGCGATACATATCGATTCTCGGCGTTTATCAAAAGATAGATCAACAGACGAAACATCGTACTATTCAGAAATATACCACCAAATAAAATAATGCTATCCATCTTATGTACCGGAAGTCTAAATATTCTGGCTTCTTTAACATCGAAAAAAATTTCTCTACCAATCATAAATCCCTGTAATTGATATTTCATAGTTCAGCGACTCACTTTAACATCAGCCGATGATATCCAGACATTCTCATTCCTCCTTTACTTTCACACTGCAAGTGTAAAGTGATGAAAATTAATTTCAATATACATTCTGTGCACCCTTCCTCTAGCAACATTCCAGCCAAAATCAGAATAAAATGTAAAATAATATACCGGTTAATAAAATGATACTTTTTCAAGCAGCAAATTTACAGAATAAATCTCTAACAAATCGTACGCACTCATAATGACAATGCAAAACCAATTATTTATCTCAAATCACGGATAATAATTCTGTTTGAGTTTCACTGAAGCATTCTGTTGCGTGATAATCACTTCGTTGAGATTGACCTTAAGCCATTCCACTGAAACTGGGTAATGATGTTTGATGATTTATTCTGATTCAGAACGGACTCTCTTTGTTACATGTTGGGCATGAAAGTGAAAAATGTCATCATTATCAATAAATTAATTGTTTTTGAACCTGATAAAAATCGTCTAACTTCTCTAAAGGATTACCCAGAAAGAAACATCTCGCTGCACGCGCCAGTGTCTGCCTGCCTTTTACTGCTGCTACAGCATAACCATCAGCCCGTTACCCAGAAGTATCTGTTCAGTGAAGTATGGGAAAAAAATGGGGCGATTGTCTCCACCAATGCGATATATCAGAGTATTGCGTTGATCAGGAAAGCTCTCAGAGGAGTGGGTCTGGATGAGGAAATCATATTCACTCTGCCAAAAATAGGCTTCAAAGCTGAAGCTCATGTAGTGACAATTCCTTTCGATGAGTTCATGACCGCTCGCACTGCCCGGCAGGTTGCCGTTCCGGTAGAACTCTCCCCCCCGGCAACCGCTGCAAAAAAAAATGTATTCAAGAGTAATTTTCTTCAGCGAACTATATTCATACCACTTCTTGGTGGCATATTTTTACTATTTTTCATTCTCTACTCACATCAGCATGAAAACTCTTTTTATGCTCATTACATAGATATTGGTAAATTACATGGCTGCCAGGTCTACTCGTCATGGTCAGGCAAGGAGAAAAGTACTCAAGTCTTTAACCAGTTCTACGCCAAACAAAACTTAACCTGCCCACCAGCAAAGACTGTATATATGACACTTAATAACTCACAATCCGGAACGTCTATTCTGATATGCCGCGATAAAATAAACTCCTCTCTCGCAAAGTGCAAATCATTATTTTTCATGGAGAAATATGATGACTAAGAAAATTTCTTTATTCTTATGGATTATATTTTTAGCAGGACTGGCGGCCACATTTATCATCCGCTGGCGCACGTCTACCGCGCATAAATATTTTTCCTGTGAAGCCCAATTAACATTGCAGGACCAAATCTCATCTTATGAAGTACTCATGAACTTCACTTTTTCTGGTGATTCGGGTAAATATGAAGCAACCGGTATTTACAGAGATCGACAGGGTCATGAAATAAAAACCAGTAATAAAGTGACTTTTGATTATTGGCGTAAAGGGCAAAATCTTTACCTGTTCTCAAAATCAACAAACGAACTACCTAAAAGGGATATTCCTATCCTTAGCTGGAAACCTGATTTCTTCAGGAAACACAATCGAGGACTTGCCCTGCAAGTCATACAACAGAACGCCGATGGATATTTATTTCTCTACGACCATACCCCTTTATTCTATTGTACACGTAACAACAACTGATCGATTATGAGTTTATATGTTCCTTACAATAGCGCCGTTTCCAGGCCGCTGGAGTCAGGCTGGTATGCTTGCGGAAGATTTTGCGAAAATAGCCCACGTCGTTAAATCCACATCTCCGCGCCACTTCAGTGAGCGACAGCGAATCGCTGATTAACAGTTTTTCTGCCGCCCTCACCCGTTGACGATGCAACGCTTCGGTGAGTGTCAGCCGAAAAGCGCCGCGGAAAACACGTCCCAGATAGTCGGCATTGCAATGCAGTTCTCTCGCCAGCGTTGAAGCACCAATCGGCAGGTGGAACTGGGTGTGGATCATTTGTTGCGCTTTCCATGCCAGCGCATTCCCAGGGCTATCAACAGGTTGCTCACCGGCGGCCGCGGATATTTGCTGCAAAATCAACAACAGGATCAGTTCCAGCGCCATGCTGCGATGAATGTTCTCCTGCTCGCGTAAAAACTGGCGAAACAGCGAAATAATATATTGCGGCTCGCTCACCCTGGTATGCTGAGGAATCGCAAGTAACGGTTCTGTTGATGAAGCATCGTTTCCTGTCGTTAACTCAAAGTGCAGCCAGTAAAATTTTAAATCGGGTGGAAATTGCCCGACGCCAATATGTAAGCGATGCGGCCACAGCAGCAAACTTTCTCCGGCATTCACGCAAAAAACAGTATGGCCTTCGCGAATCGTTAATGTCCCTTTTTCGACAAAGATTATTTCCCAGGATTGCAATTGCCGTGCAGGATGACTGCCGACGCCACGAGAAATAAATAACCCGCCGTTTTGCACTTTAATCGGAAGAGACATGGACAATTCGAGCATATATATTCAAATTCCCGCTTTTTGCATTAATTAAACCGACATTTACCTTTGATTATTCACGATAAAATTGCTTTTCGCCGGATCGAAATCACATTTTCCCAATGAAGTCGGAATTGTCACCTTTTTATACTTTTCTCTTCCCTTGTTGACTCAAACATATCGTGCAAAATTAATCAGGTATTTTGCAAATTACATCCAAATAACCCGCAGCGTAGCGGGACACTTTCCGAACATCACTTCCGGGAGTTATTTATGACTTCGGCTCCGATTACGACATCTGATTTGGCACAGCGTGCACAAGACGACAAATTATCCCTGCGTGAAAAAATAGGTTATGGGTTAGGTGATGCAGGTGGGACGGTCATTACCTGCCTGATCATGAACTTCCTGACGTTCTTCTACACGGATGTCTTCGGGTTAACACCCGCGCTGGTCGGCACATTGTTTATTGCCCTGCGCGTGTTTGATGCGATTTCCGACCCCATTATGGGCGTTCTCGCCGATCGGACGCAAAGCCGCTGGGGACGCTTTCGCCCCTGGCAGCTGTGGGTCGCGGTTCCGATTGGCATTATCGGCGTGCTGACCTTTACCGTCCCAGACGCCAGCATGGGCGTAAAAATCGCCTGGGCATTCTGCACCTATCTGTTGCTCTCCGTCGGCTATACCGCCATCAACGTACCATACTGTGCGCTGATTAACACCATGACCACCCGCCACAATGAGGTGATCGCCTGCCAGTCCTGGCGCTTTGTGTTGTGCGGCGTGGCGGGATTCCTTGTCTCCGTCGGCCTGCCGTGGATGGTGGATGTGCTGGGCCAGGGCAATGCCGCGCAGGGTTACCAGTTCGGTGTCGGCGTGCTCTGCGCCGTTGCAGTGGTCATGTTCCTGTGCTGCTTCTTCTGGGTGCGTGAGCGCGTTCCGCTGGCGATGATGGGGAAATTTACCCTGCGCGAACATATTAGCGGTCTGCGCAAAAATGACCAGTTGCTGCTGATGCTGGTGATGTCGTTCCTGCTGATCAACGTCTTTAATATTCGCGGCGGCGGGTACATGTATTTCATTACCTATGTGCTGGAAGGCAGCACCGCTTACACGTCGCTGTTTTTCACCATGGTAACCTTTGCCTCTATCATCGGTTCAGTGCTCGTCAGCCCGCTGACCCGACGCATTGATACCGTCAAACTCTATTACTACACCAACCTGATGTTGGCCGCGCTGGCGGTGCTGATGTGGTTCCTGCCAACCGGCCCGGCTTATCAGACATTGTGGCTGGCGATTATCCTCGGTAACGGCATTATCCTGGGCTTCACGCTACCGCTGCACTTCTCGCTGATGGCCTTCGCCGATGATTACGGCGAGTGGAAAACCGGCGTGCGCTCTTCCGGCATGAATTTCGCCTTCAACCTGTTCTTCATCAAACTGGCCTGGGCCTCCAGTGCGGGGATCATCAGCCTGTTGTTTATTTTTGTCGCCTATCAGCCCGGCGCCGGTAATCAAACCGCCAGTTCGCTGCAAGGGATTACTGCCATGGAGACGCTGCTGCCCGCACTGTTCCACCTGCTGCTGGCGCTGTCTGTCCGCATCTGCAAACTCAATAACCCGATGATGTCGCGCATTGCTACCGATCTGCGTCAACGTCATGTACAGCCTTAAGGAGCACGAAATGAATGTACTGGAAGTCGACCTGCATAAGCTCACGGTCAGCGATCCGTTCCTCGGACAATATCAGCAGTTGGTGCGTGACGTGGTGATCCCCTACCAGTGGGATGCGCTCAATGACCGCATTACAGAAGCGGAGCCAAGCCATGCGATCGAGAATTTCCGCATCGCCGCAGGCCTTCAGCAAGGCGAGTTTTACGGGATGGTTTTTCAGGACAGCGACGTGGCGAAATGGCTGGAAGCCGTCGCCTGGTCGCTGTGCCAGAAGCCCGATGCGGAGCTTGAGAAAACTGCCGATGAAGTTATTGAACTGGTCGCCGCCGCCCAGTGTGATGATGGCTACCTCAATACGTATTTTACGGTCAAAGCCCCAGATGAACGCTGGACTAATCTCGCTGAGTGCCATGAGTTGTACTGTGCGGGTCATTTGATTGAAGCGGGCGTTGCTTTCTACCAGGCGACGGGAAAACGTCGTCTGTTAGAGGTGGTGTGCCGCCTGGCAGATCATATCGACAGCGTTTTTGGGCTGGGAAAGAATCAACTGCGCGGCTACCCCGGACACCCGGAAATCGAGCTGGCATTAATGCGTTTGTACGAAGTCACTCAGCAACCACGCTATATGGCGCTGGTAAATTACTTTGTTGAGCAACGCGGTGCGCAACCTCATTTTTATGACGAAGAGTACGAAAAACGCGGCCAAACGTCTTACTGGCACACCTACGGTCCGGCGTGGATGGTGAAGGATAAGCCCTATAGCCAGGCACACCAGCCTGTTTCAGAGCAGCAAGAGGCTATCGGTCATGCCGTACGTTTTGTTTATCTGATGACCGGCGTGGCGCATCTGGCACGCCTAAGTCAGGACGAAAGCAAGCGTCAGGATTGTTTGCGTCTGTGGAACAATATGGCCCAGCGTCAGTTGTATATTACCGGCGGGATCGGTTCGCAAAGCAGCGGCGAAGCGTTTAGCAGCGATTACGATCTACCCAACGATTCCGTCTATGCCGAAAGCTGCGCCTCAATCGGGCTGATGATGTTCGCCCGCCGGATGCTGGAAATGGAAGCCGACAGCCAGTATGCCGACGTGATGGAGCGCGCCCTGTATAACACCGTACTTGGCGGCATGGCGCTGGACGGGAAGCACTTCTTCTACGTTAACCCGCTGGAGGTGCATCCTAAATCTTTAAAATTCAATCATATTTACGACCATGTGAAGCCCGTTCGCCAGCGCTGGTTTGGCTGCGCCTGCTGCCCGCCCAATATCGCCCGCGTACTCACTTCTATTGGCCATTACATCTATACGCCACGTCAGGACGCACTGTATATCAACATGTATGTGGGCAATAGCATGGAAGTTCCTGTGGCAGACGGCGTGCTTAAACTGCGCATTAACGGAAATTACCCGTGGCATGAGCAGGTAACAATCGCCATTGAATCACCGCTGCCGGTCGATCATACCCTGGCGTTACGCCTGCCGGACTGGTGTACCGCGCCGCAGATTTTGCTGAATGGTCAACCGGTTGCACAAGATGTACGTAAAGGCTATTTGCACATCAGCCGAACCTGGCGGGAGGGGGATACGCTAAGCCTGACCCTGCCGATGCCCGTGCGTCGCGTATACGGAAACCCACTGGTGCGCCATGTTGCCGGTAAGGTCGCCATTCAGCGTGGGCCGCTGGTGTATTGCCTGGAGCAGGCCGACAACGGCGAAGAGTTGCATAACCTGTGGCTGCCAAAAGAGAGTGAGTTCAGGGTCTTTGAGGGTAAGGGACTGTTCAGCCATAAGATGTTAATTCAGGCGGAAGGCGTGAAGCAAAGTACCCACAATGCGGCACAACAAGCGTTGTGGCACTACGATATTTCACCAGCTTCGCGTCAGGCGCATACGCTGACGTTCATTCCGTGGTTTAGCTGGGCAAACCGTGGTGAAGGCGAAATGCGAATCTGGATAAACGAGCAGTAACGATGACGACGGATGGCGGCAGTTAGCCCCATCCGTCAAAGCATCATGAAAAGATTGCCCTCCTCCCTGAGGACAAACGGGTGAGAATCAGAAACGCCAGGTCAGACCGGACATCAAGGTAAAGCTGTCATCGCGATCAACCATCGGGCTATTTTTAATGTCATCCGGCAGCACGCTATAGTTGGCGCTGGCCAGCAGCGTCAGGTTGCTGGTCAACGCGTATTTAGCGGACAGGCCAACATACGGTGTCCAGCTGTCCCCTGGGGAGTAGCTTGATAACCCACTACGGCGGGATTCATTGCCAGAGATGCCGTAGTAATATTCGTTGAAGTTTTCGTCATAGTAGAGCACGCCAATCGCCGGCGTCAGCGTCAGCTTGCCCATTGGCATTTGGCGGAACATAGACATTTCCGCCACCCAGCCATTGCTGTTATCCAGCACATCCGCTGCGGCAGAGACCTTCACACTGCCCCATTTTTCATGGTGATACCATGCGGCACCCGCCATCGCGGTTGCATCACGCTTGTCCAGCTGCTTCATCGCATGATCGTCGTTATCACCGGGATCAAACTCAAGCGGCATGTAAGAAGCAGTAATGCTAAATTCATTACTTTCACTTTTTGAAAGAATATAGCCTAACGTTGTTTGCCTAAAATAAAATGATTCACTTTCATAACTGATAAGCGGTACTGCATGAACATTATCATTATATCCACGATAAGGAGATTCATTATATACAGCGCCACCGCCAATAGAAAACTCTGCGGCAGTTGCACTCGCCATAAAAGAAAAGGCGAACAGCGCCACAATATTGCGTTTAATTAACATGCCAACATTCCATTTTAAAATAAGCCACAAAGCGGGTGCATAATAATGCTTACAATTTCATCGATGCAACTTCCATATTTATATAGTAATATATACAAACATATATATATTGGGTTTGGCGATGAACAAATTACAACTCAAACACCGGGAACTGAAGATTATTTCGGTAATTGCTGCCAGTGAAAACATCAGTCATGCCGCTACGGTTCTCGGCATCGCACAGGCTAATGTCAGCAAGTACCTTGCTGATTTTGAATCAAAAGTTGGGTTAAAGGTCTTTGATCGCACCACCCGACAGTTGACCCTGACGCCCTTTGGTGTAGCGCTGCTACCTTACATCAATGACATGCTGGACAGAAACGATCAGCTAAATAGTTTCATCGCTGATTATAAGCATGAAAAACGTGGCAAGGTAACGGTATATGCACCAACCGGAATTATTGCTTACTTATCGCAACATGTTATTGCAAAAATTCAGGATATCGGTGGTATTACTCTCTCGCTGAAAACCTGCAATCTTGAACGGAAAGCATTTTATGAAGGTGTAGACTTCCCGGATGATTGTGACGTTTTAATTACCTATGCGCATCCTAAAGATGAATCACTGGTCGCCAGCTTTATTACCAAATATGCAGTGATGGCGTTTGCCAGCCCTGAATATATCAAACAGCATCCCATTAACAGCCCTGATGAGCTGGAAAATCATTCCTGTATTTTAATCGATTCCATGATGATTGATGAGGCCAATATCTGGCGCTTCAGCTCCGCGGGCGGCAAGGAAATGCATGATTATCGGGTGACCGGAAACTACGTCTGTGACAATACGCAATCCGCGCTGGCGCTGGCGCGTAATCATCTGGGCATTGTTTTTGCGCCTTATGCGAGTATACAAAAAGATGTTCAGTCCGGATTGTTGGTTCCCTGTTTCTCCGAACAGCACGAATGGTGGCTGGATTTGGTGGCGATTTTCCGCAAGCGTGAATATCAGCCCTGGCGTGTACAGTTTATTCTCGACGCAATGTTAGCGGAGATACGTCAGCAGCTTACTCAGACGCTACAGCTGTCTGAGTAAGCAAAATAGCCTGCACCTAGTGGTCGAGATACAGGTAATGCACCCAACTGGTCATCCGCAACAAGACTTTGCGCATGATTGACACATGTTCGAAGTGGTCAGAGTAAACGGCGACCTGGGCGTAAATCCCATCAGGTAACGCGCTCACGTCCGCATTGTCGTTCAGTTCAATCGTGGCGATCACCCCTTCTGAACCGGGCGTAGAGTTTAATGATTGCAACGCCCCGTTCGACTGGTATGTACCACCCGGTACAGCCGGGCTGATAGCAGCCAGTTTGCCGCTAAATACCTTCCCCGGCAGGGCGTTAAACACCACTTCTGCTTCATCGCCTGGCTCCAGTCGCAGCAGCGAGTTTTGACGGAACTGGGCGATAATTTGCCGTTTCTGTTCCGGGATAAACACCATCACCGGACGCATAGGCAGCGCGGCGGCATAGGTTCCGGGGCGCATCAGCACCTGCGTAACGTAACCATCGCTGGGCGCACGAACCACGGTCTGGTCAAGGTTAAACTCCGCTTCGGCGAGTTGTGCCTTCAGGCTGGCAATTTGCGAATTTTCACCCAGTACCAGGCTGTCTAACTGGCTCTGGATTTGCTGTTGCTCCGCAATAGACGATTTCACCGATGCTTCCTGCGCCAGATAGTTTTGACGAGCCGCATCGATATCGCGTTCAGAAAAAGGGTTGACCTTCGCCTGACTCCCCTGCGCATAGCGCTGGTAATCTTTTGCCAGCTTGTCACGCGTCGCCTTTGCCCGCTGCGTATTAGCTTTCATTTCGTCTAGCTGCGCAACCAGTGCCTGCTCTTTATGCTGAGCGGTGACAATGTCGGCTTTCAGACGATCAACCCGCGCCTGATAACGTCCTGGATTAAGTTTAAACAGAACTTCGCCTTTTTTGATCAGCGTATTCTTCTTATCCGTCACTTCCGTTACAACACCCGTGACCTGCGGCACCACGGGAATAGAAATTACCGCTTTTTGCGCCTTAAAGGTATACGGATGGTTATAATTCATCAGTAATATAAGTCCGCAAACAATGAAAATACCACCCAATGCCGCAGTGGGTACCGTCCATTTATTTACAGGAATTTTAAAAATTTTAAATATCGACCATGCGCATGCCACATAGGTCAGAACAATCAGTAAATCCATCGATATTACTCCGCCGGAGAGGTCTTAACCTCACCCAGTTTCTTTTCCAGATCGGCAACCCGCGCCTGAAGCTGGATCAGGGAAGAATCCGCGCTCTGCATACCCCACCCGCGCTCCGGGCGATAAAGCGTTGCCCAGATCCATAAAAAGGGCCAAATAACATGTAAGGTAAACAAGCTAACCCAGCCCGCAACATGTATAGCGTCGGCATGAGGATGGTTACGTTTCTTTGCAATAAGATAGGGAATATCATGCAGAATAATAATCCCGTAAAAAATGACCAGGAATACAAAAATAAGCACTCCTAATGCAAAATAATCAAGGAACATATTTGCCTCAGGGATTTAAATTAAAGAACTTGGCTGCTATTTATTTAAAAAATAGAGTTGATAATAGTAGTGGAATGACCAGATTGGATGCAATGGGGTTATTTATATAACGATATATGACTTTCTATATACCCGTCGTCTTTCGAACTGCTTCTTTGTTGGCTGCGTACGTTCACCCCAGTCACTTACCGGAGTAAGCTCCTGGGGATTCCCTCTCTTACCGCCTCGAAGCAACACGAAATCCATAGGGTATATTTTTCATACTTTAAGCTGCAGGACATAACTTGATGCCCGGTACGCTAAATGCGACCGGGCAGTAAGTGACGGGATATTAAAACAGCCCCAGCGGTTTATCCGAGTAGCTCACCAACAGGCATTTGGTTTGCTGATAGTGCTCAAGCATCATTTTGTGTGTCTCGCGCCCAATGCCCGACTGCTTATAGCCGCCGAACGCCGCATGTGCCGGATAAGCATGGTAGCAGTTGGTCCAGACACGCCCCGCCTGAATCCCGCGGCCCATCTTGTACGCGAGATTTCCGTTACGGCTCCAGACGCCAGCGCCAAGTCCATATTGGGTGTCATTGGCAATTTCCAGCGCTTCGTCCATAGTTTTAAAGGTCGTAACAGCCAGTACCGGGCCGAAGATCTCCTCCTGGAAAACCCGCATGTTGTTCTTGCCAAACAGAATGGTCGGTTCGAGGTAGTAACCCTCCTTTAACTCACCATCCAGCTGCTTACGCCGTCCACCGGTCAGGACATCCGCCCCTTCTTTCTTACCAATATCGATGTAATTCAGGATGGTTTCCAGTTGACCATGTGAAACCTGCGCCCCCATTTGCGTCACGCTGTCTAACGGGTTGCCGCTACGGATACTCTCCACCCGGCGGATGGCTCTTTCCATAAAGCGTTCGTAAATGGATTCCTGCACCAGCGCGCGGCTCGGACAGGTACACACTTCGCCCTGGTTAAAGGCAAATAGCGCAAAGCCTTCCAGCGCTTTGTCAAAGAACGCATCTTCTTCATCCATCACGTCCGCGAAGAAGATATTGGGCGATTTCCCACCCAGCTCCAGCGTGACGGGAATAATGTTCTGCGTGGCATACTGCATGATCTGCTGGCCGACTTCCGTTGAGCCGGTAAACGCCACTTTTGCGATACGTTTAGACGTCGCCAGATACTCACCGATTTCCCCACCCGCGCCGTTTACCACGTTCACGACACCAGGCGGGAGCAGATCGCCGATGACCTCCATCAGCAGCAGCACAGACAGCGGCGTCAGGCGCGCAGGTTTAAGCACCACGCAGTTACCCGCCGCCAGCGCGGGCGCCATCTTCCAACTGGCCATTAGCAGCGGGAAGTTCCACGGGATAATTTGCCCGACCACGCCAAGAGGCTCATGGAAATGATAAGCCACGGTCTCACTATCAACCTCGCTGATCCCCCCTTCCTGCGCACGAATACAGGAGGCGAAATAGCGGAAATGGTCAATCGCCAGCGGCACGTCTGCCGCGCTGGTTTCACGGATGGGCTTACCGTTATCCCAGGTTTCTGCCGTCGCCAGCAGCTCCAGGTTTTGTTCCATACGATCGGCGATTTTGAACAGAATCGCCGCTCTGTCCTGTACGGATGTTTGCGCCCATTTATCTTTTATTTTGTGCGCGGCATCCAGTGCCAGATCGATATCCTTCTTACCGGAAGAGGCCACTTCGCACAGCAATTGCCCGGTGACCGGCGTCAGGTTTTGGTAATACTCGCCGTCCACCGGCGCGACCCAGTCTCCGCCGATAAAGTTATCGTATCGGGCTTTTAACTTCAGAGGGTAACCATACTCGCCGGGATAAATACGCGTTGAAGGGGGGTTATTGGTCATGACCGTCTCCTTGCTGTAGGGGTACTACAAGGGTAGACGGGGCTGGCGAATAATTCGCCAGCCTTTTACTGCTTTACGACAGGTATCACGAATTACATCGCAGCACGATAAATCGCCATGATTTCTTCATGTGTCGCCTGAATCGGATTAGTGAAACCACAGGCATCTTTCAGGGCATTGGTCGCCAGAACAGCAAAATCTTCTTCCTTCACGTTCAGCTCACGCAACCCGGCCGGAATATTCACTTTCTGCGCCAGTTCACGGATCGCCGCGATACAGGCTTCCGCCCCTTGCTCTGCACTCAGTCCAGCAACGTTAACGCCCATCGCAGTCGCGCAATCACGCAGACGAGCGGCAGCAACTTTGCTGTTGAAAACCTGCACATGCGGCAGCAGCACGGCGTTACATACACCGTGTGGCAGATCGTAGAAGCCACCCAACTGGTGCGCCATGGCGTGCACGTAACCCAAAGAGGCGTTGTTAAATGCCATACCTGCAAGGAATTGCGCATAAGCCATGGCTTCACGCGCCTGAGCATTGCTGCCATCTTCAACGGCAACTGGCAGGTTTTCCGCAATCATGGTGACCGCTTTCAGCGCACACGCATCGGTAATCGGGGTCGCAGCAATAGAAACGTAGGCTTCGATAGCGTGGGTCAACGCATCCATACCGGTGGCCGCCGTCAGAGATTTCGGCATACCGACCATCAGCGAGGAGTCATTGACCGACAGCAGCGGAGTGACGTGCTTGTCGACAATCGCCATTTTAATATGGCGTTCTTCATCGGTAATGATGCAGAAACGGGTCATTTCAGATGCTGTACCCGCCGTGGTGTTAATGGCAATCATCGGCAACTGCGGTTTTGCAGAGCGGTCAACGCCTTCGTAATCACCGATATAGCCACCGTTAGCGGCCACCAGCGCGATGCCTTTCGCACAATCGTGTGGCGAACCACCGCCGAGAGAAATAACGCTATCACAGTCGTTTTCTTTCAGCATTTGCAGGCCAGCAGCAACGTTGCTGGTCGTGGGGTTAGGATGCGTACCATCGTAAATTACGCTGAAAATACCATGTTCCTGTAATGCCTTTTGAATCTCACCAGCCATACCTAATTTGGTCAACATGGCATCCGTGACAATTAGCGTGCGGCGAAAACCATATTCAGCCATGGTTTTCATCGCATCTTTTAATGAATCAGCGCCGATTACATTCACGGAAGGAATAAAAAATGTTGAAGCAGCCATTGTACGATCCTTAATTACTCAAAAGAGTCAGGAAGCATACGTGTGAAATTTCCAACAAAATATGATCGAGGTTGTTATTTTAATAACATTCAGAATAAAAAAGCACATTAGGTTCATAATCTAATGTGCTGATTTCAATCAATATATATATTGTATTAATTCATTTGATTTCTGAATTAATTGTTTCATTATTTTTCAGGAAACAGTAATGCATCGCGTAATAAATGATCATTTCCGCGACGACGCGTAAAACCAATCCGGTCAAAATATTCCAGAATCTGGATAGCTAATTTACGCCCCACATTAAGCCTGTCGCGAAAATCGGCGGCGCAGGTCGATCCTTTCTCCTGATCCAGTTCGCGGATCATGTTGGCGAAGGCCACAATCCGATCGTTACGGTAATAACGATCTTTCACGATCGCAGTAATAATGCCTTGCTGCGCCGCTTGTCGTAATGCCACGCGCATCATTTGCTCATCCGTTCCCGTTTGTTTTGCCAGGTCGCGCACCCACCACGGCTCATCGCCAAAAAGCGGTTCTGCTTTTTGCCAGATAGCCTGCTGTTCATCGCTGAAACCCGCCTTGTGATCCGGCAAATGCAGCCAACCGTGATGGCTATGGATAGCGCCGCTCTCGCGCATCTTTTCAATCAGCAGCAATACCAGCGCTTCATCTTCCATCGGCAACGCCATACGACGCAGGCGTTCGCGCCCTGGCCCTGGCTCATCACGGTGCTGTTCGTGATAGGTCGCCAGCGTATCGAGGACTTTTCGCTGCCAGCGCGCGGCAACGGGCGCATTCAACAGGCTGTACCCCGCCTGAATAAAACCATGTTGCTCAATCAACGGGCGCATCCCATTGCCGTTGAGCTGGCGCGCCCAGGCAAAGTCAGGAATATTCACCGCCCCACGCGTCAGATGCAGCGCCAGGGCGTCGCCGTCGCTGCGTGCATTTTCGAGCGCCGACAGCCACTGCAGATATTCCGGTTTACGCTTTCCGCGGCGCGGTGGGTTGAGCGTGACGACGCGTGCGCCAGCCAGCGTCGTGCGGGCAGAAATATCGCGCAGCACCAGGCGGTCGTTATCGGCGAGCCACAACGGTGTATCAAACACCAGTTCCGCCAGCGTTCCTTCAAGCAGTGAGATGCGCCCGGTGACATGGCTGGCCGCGTGGTGAATATGCAGCGGTTGCCACTGCGTCAGCGGCGCGGCATGTTCTAAAGAGACAATCACGCGGTTAAAAGCCTCTGGCGGGACATCGGAAAGCAGCCAGTCGCCGCGGTTAAGCTCTTCTTTTTGCGCATCACCGGCAATATTCAGCGCAATACGCTGCCCGGCATGAGCATGCTCAGTGGCCTGGTTTTGCGCATGCAGGCTACGTACGCGCATTGGCTTGTTGACGCCCGTCAGCCACAGCGTATCCCCGACATTCACTTCACCGCTGAGCGCCGTCCCGGTCACCACCAGCCCTGCGCCCTTGACCGTAAAAGCACGGTCAATCGCCAGGCGGAAGCTGTGATCGCGGGCATGCTCGCGTGAGGTTAATTGCAATAAATGGTCGCGCAGTTCTTCGATCCCACGGCCTTCACTGGCGGCAGTCACAAACAGAGCCGCATCGGCAAAACCATAGTTTTCCAGCGTGGTGCGTACCTCTTCACGCACCGTATTGATGCGTTCCTCATCCACGCGATCGGCTTTTGTAAGCGCCACGGTGATTTGCGGATTGCCCGTCAGTTGCAGAATTTGCAAATGTTCACGCGTTTGCGCCATCACGCCGTCATCACAGGCGACGACCAGCAGCGCGTGGTCGATACCGCCTACACCCGCCAGCATGTTGGACAAAAACTTTTCGTGTCCGGGAACATCAATAAACCCCAACACCTGCCCATCCGGCTGCGGCCAGTAGGCATAGCCGAGATCGATGGTCATGCCACGCTTTTTTTCCTCCGGCAGACGGTCGGCATTCACGCCCGTAATTGCCTGTAATAACGTTGTTTTTCCGTGGTCAACGTGTCCGGCGGTTGCAATAATCATTTCAGCATCATCTCCATAAACCGGGTCTCGTCTTCAAGGCAGCGCAGATCCAGCCACATGCGGCCATCATAAATTCGCCCAATGATCGGCACGGGCAGCGCACGCCAGCGGGCGGCCAGTGCGTCGAGGCGGCTACCGCGCCCGTCATGCGGGGTAAAGGTCAATGCCGCGCTGGGTAACCTGTCAACGGGTAACGAACCGCTACCAATCTGCGACAGGCAAGGCATCACATTCAAAGCAAACTCGTCGCTGTAACGATCGGCAAGCTGCGCCTGTAATTGCTGGGCCTGCGCGTAAATCGCCTCTTGCGAGCGGGTGAGCTGGCGTAACGTCGGCAACTTCGCCGCCAGCGCTTCCGGGTGCAGATACAGACGCAGCGTTGCTTCCAGCGCCGCCAGCGTCATTTTATCTGCCCGTAACGCACGTTTCAGCGGATGGCTCTGTAGGCGAGCGATCATCTCTTTTTTACCAACGATAATTCCGGCCTGCGGCCCCCCCAGCAGTTTGTCGCCAGAGAAGCTCACCAGACTCACGCCTGCGGCAATCAGTTGCTGCGGCATCGGCTCCTGCGGCAAACCATACTGACTGAGATCGACCAGTGAACCGCTGCCGAGATCCGCCACCACCGGAACATCCAGCTCCCGGCCAATGGCGGCCAGCTCAGCCTCATCCACCGACTTCGTAAAGCCTTCGATGCTGTAATTACTGGTGTGCACCTTCATCAGCAGGCCGGTATTTTCATTCACCGCCTGGCGGTAATCTTTCGCGTGGGTGCGGTTGGTGGTCCCCACTTCGCGTAGCGTACATCCGGCCTGACACATCACATCAGGAATACGAAACGCGCCGCCAATTTCCACCAGCTCACCGCGCGAAACGACCACCTCTTTGCCGTTAGCCGTGGCGGCCAGCATCAGCAGAACCGCTGCCGCATTGTTATTCACGATACAAGCGTCTTCGGCCCCCGTCAGGCGACAGAGTAAATCCGCCAACGCCCGATCCCGATGTCCGCGCCCGGCATCATCCAGGCTGTATTCCAGCGTCACCGGCGTGCGCATCGCCTGCACCACCGCATCGATGGCTTCCTCGGCCTGCGACGCACGACCCAGGTTAGTATGCAGCACCGTTCCGGTCAGATTAATCACTGGACGCAACGCGCTTTGCGATTCACGTTCCAGCCGGGCTCTGGCTTCTTGCGCCCAGTCCTCACACCATGCCGGGAGCGCGTGGGCGTCGCGAATGGCTTCTCTGGCTTCGTCGAGCATGTGACGCAGCAGGTCAACTACCCGGGTATGACCGTTGGATTCACGTAAGGCGGAGAAAGCGCTATCGCGCAATAGACGATCGATAGCAGGAAGCTGGCTGTAGAGTGAACGCATGTCGGTTGTCATGAAAGGGCCTGGCTGTTGGTGGCCCTCTCCACCGCGGAGAGGGCTATCGATATAGGAAGGATTGTATCGTGACTTTGCTCAGGCGGACATAACGTGTATCAAGCCTTTGGCGGTTCCGTACGGGCAAAACTTTCGCGTTGAAAGAGCGTTTCCACCAGTTTGACCAGACGCGGGCGGTCCACACACCAGCCGGGCGCGACCCGACGGAAATTGAGATAGCCGACAGCGCAGGCAATCGCAATGGTGGCCAGGTTAACCGTATCAGTTTTCAGCGTACCGTCCGCCAGATAGCCTTCCAGCACATCCAGACTGCGGGTGATCTTCTCCCGCTGGCGTAACAACTCTGTTTCTGACTGCTGTGCGGCGGGGCGAGCCTGTTCGCGTACCGAGACTAAACCGGCATCCATAATGCCGTCTGCCAGCGCCTCCAACTGCCGTACCTTCAGCGCCGCCAGCGGTTCACGCGGCAACATAGCTGGCGCAATATCCAGCAGCTCTATGTATTCCGCGATGATTGGAGAATCAAACCAATACTCACCCTCATCAGTAACCAGCGCGGGCACTTTTCCTAACGGGTTATAGCGCGCCACGCCGCTATCCGCGTTGTAGGGGAGTTCATTTACAAATTCGAAGGTGATGCCCTTTTCCAGTAACAGAATAGAAATTTTACGCACAAAAGGGCTGGTATAGCTGCCAATGAGTTTCATGCCGGGTCCTTTTTGCCAACAAAAATATCAGTATGGCTCAGGACAGCGCAAATGGCAGGTGATGACGTTCTCAATGATCCAAATAAAGATAATGCATCCAGCTGGTCATGCGCAGCAGCACTTTACGCATCACCGACACGTGGGCGAAATGGTCGGAATAGACCGCCACCTGGGCATAGATACCGTCCGGCAGCGCCTCCACATCGGCATTCGGATCCAGTTCAATGGTTGCCAATACGCCATCGGTCCCCGGCACCACCGTTAAGGACTGTAATGCCCCCTGCGCCTGATAAGAACCTCCCGGCACAACGGGAAGGATACTGGTTAGTTTGCCGCTGAACACCTGGCCTGGCAGCGCGTTGAATACCACTTCGGCTTCATCGCCCGGCTCAAGACGCAGCAGTGAGTTCTGGCGAAATTGCGCCACGATTAGCCGTTTTTGTTCAGGAATAAATACCATAACTGGTCGCAGAGGCAACGCGGCGGCGTAAGTCCCCGGGCGAATAAGCACCTGCGTCACGTAACCGTTGCTGGGCGCACGCACAACGGTCTGCTCAAGATTATATTTGGCTTCGGCAAGCTGGGCGCGCAGGGAGGCGACCTGGGATTGCTCACCATTGACCATACTGTCTAACTGGCTCTGAATCTGGGTCTGTTCCGCTACTGAGCCTTTCACCAGCGCATCCTGAGCCAGATAGTTCTGGCGGGCATTGTCGATATCACTTTCGGAAAACGGGTTAACCTTCGCCTGACTACCCTTCAAATAACGCTGATAATCTTTATACAGGCGGTCACGTTCCGCAGACACGCGAGTGGTATTCGCGACCGCTTCCAACAGTTGCGCTTTCAAATTGTCGATATTGTGGGTCGCGGTGACCAGGTCAGCCTGGAGTCTGTCAACCCGCGCCTGATAACGCACAGGATCGAGTTTAAATAACACTTCGCCTTTTTTAATCAGCTGATTATTTTTATCTGTCACCTCACTAACAATTCCTGTGACCTGTGGGGTGACGGGAATTGAAATAACCGCTTTTTGCGCCGTAAAGGTATATGGATGGTTATAGTTCATTAATAAGATGAGTCCCGCAACAATAAACACCCCACCTAATGCTGCGGTGGCAAGCGTCCACTGGTTTACCGGAATACGGAATATTTTAAAGATGGCCCAGGCGAATGCCACATAAGTCAGGACAATTAACAAATCCATGATTAAATCTCCGGAAAGGTGGAGTTATCGATTCTTTTTTCCCCATCCAGCTTTTTTTCCAACTGGGCGATGCGCGCTGCCAGCACGGCTATCTCAGGGTCAGGTTCCTTTCCGGTCGGCGTGATGTGCGACTGCATTCCCCACCCCTTTTCGGGCTGGTAGAGCGTGGCCCAAATCCACAGGAACGGCCAAATAACATGCAACGTAAAAAGACTTACCCACCCTGCCGTGTGGATAGCATCGGCGTGGGGATGGTTGCGCTTTTTAGCGATGTTATAGGGAATGTCATGGATGGCGATGATTCCGTAAAACAGAACCAGAAAAACGAAGATCAGCACGCCTAACGCGAAATAATTTAGAAACATACCTGCCTCGAATTCACGCTAATTAGAGTTTTTTTATGCCGGCAGCCGTATGCATCCTGGCTGATGCTTTGAACATAACTGCAGTTTGCGGTTTTCGCCATACCATAAAAAAAATATTTTTTCTGGTTTTAAGTTGCTTTATTTGGCAAGAAAAATGTGAGTTCCAGAACCCGTCGCAGATCACATTTGGTTAAACCGAGACAAAAATACTTTGTGAATCACATCACAAAAATCCAACAAACAGCAAATACAAAAACGTGAACAAGTTCACATTTAACCGCCATTTTTAGCGATTTCTTGCGCTGTGATGTTTTTTTGTACCGGTGTTTTGTGATTGGAGTCACATTAACTAGCGCCACACACCCTATATTTACGTGACAAACATCACATAAAAGGCCGTCGACTGGACAGTTGAACGATTCAGTGCCAGATTTCGCAGTATCTACAGGGTCCGGCTACCTCCTGCCGCTACATTAACAAACCTCGGGCTTTCAGCCTGCGCGATAGCAAACATAAGAAGGGGTGTTTTTATGTCATCCGATATTAAGATCAAGGTGCAAAGCTTTGGTCGATTCCTCAGCAATATGGTGATGCCAAATATCGGCGCGTTTATCGCGTGGGGTATTATCACCGCATTATTTATTCCGACAGGGTGGTTGCCGAACGAAACGCTGGCGAAGCTGGTCGGTCCGATGATCACCTATCTGCTGCCGCTGCTGATCGGTTATACCGGTGGTAAGTTGGTAGGCGGTGAGCGTGGCGGCGTGGTTGGTGCTATCACCACCATGGGCGTTATCGTCGGTGCGGATATGCCGATGTTCCTTGGCTCCATGATCGCAGGCCCGCTGGGCGGCTACTGCATCAAGAAATTCGATAACTGGGTAGACGGTAAGATCAAATCCGGTTTTGAGATGCTGGTGAATAACTTCTCCGCAGGCATCATCGGTATGATCCTCGCCATCCTGGCTTTCCTCGGCATTGGCCCATTGGTTGAAGGTCTGTCCAAAATTCTGGCGGCAGGCGTTAACTTCATGGTTGTCCATGACATGCTGCCGCTGGCGTCTATCTTCGTTGAACCGGCAAAAATCCTGTTCCTCAACAACGCCATCAACCACGGTATTTTCTCACCGCTGGGTATTCAGCAGTCCCATGAGATGGGCAAATCCATCTTCTTCCTGATTGAAGCTAACCCAGGTCCGGGTATGGGCGTCCTGCTGGCGTACATGTTCTTTGGTCGCGGCAGCGCTAAGCAGTCTGCGGGCGGCGCGGCTATCATCCACTTCTTGGGTGGTATCCACGAAATTTACTTCCCGTACGTGCTGATGAACCCACGTCTGATCCTGGCCGTTATCCTTGGCGGTATGACTGGCGTATTCACCCTGACCATCCTGAACGGCGGTCTGGTTTCTCCGGCTTCTCCGGGTTCTATCCTGGCCGTACTGGCGATGACGCCGAAGGGGGCTTACTTCGCTAACATCGCCGCTATCTGTGCCGCCATGGCGGTCTCCTTTGTGGTCTCAGCCATTCTGCTGAAAACCAGCAAAGTGAAAGAAGAAGACGATATTGATGCGGCGACCCGTCGTATGCAGGACATGAAAGCGGAATCTAAAGGCGCATCTCCGCTGGCGGCTGGCGACGTAACCAACGACCTGAGCCATGTACGTAAAATCATCGTGGCTTGCGATGCCGGTATGGGTTCCAGCGCCATGGGCGCAGGCGTATTGCGTAAGAAAGTGCAGGATGCGGGTCTGTCTCAGATTTCCGTCACCAACAGCGCGATTAACAATCTGCCGCCGGATGTGGATCTGGTCATTACCCACCGTGACCTGACCGAACGTGCGATGCGTCAGGTGCCTCAGGCACAGCACATCTCGCTGACTAACTTCCTCGACAGCGGTCTGTATACCAGCCTGACCGAACGTCTGGTCGCTGCACAGCGCCACAACGTGAACGAAGAGAAAGTCCGCGATCATCTGAAAGACAGCTTTGATGAGGGTGATACCCACCTGTTCAAGCTGGGTGCGGAAAATATCTTCCTTGGCCGGAAAGCCTCTAACAAAGAAGAAGCGATTCGCTTTGCCGGTGAACAACTGGTGAAAGGCGGCTATGTTGAGCCGGAATACGTCGATGCCATGCTGGACCGCGAAAAACTGACGCCGACTTACCTCGGTGAATCCATCGCAGTACCGCACGGTACGGTAGAAGCCAAAGATCGCGTGCTGAAAACCGGCGTGGTGTTCTGCCAGTACCCGGAAGGCGTACGCTTCGGTGAAGAAGAAGACGATATTGCCCGTCTGGTCATTGGTATCGCCGCACGTAACAATGAGCACATCCAGGTCATCACCAGCCTGACCAACGCGCTGGATGATGAATCCGTGATCGAACGTCTGGCCCATACCACCAGCGTGGATGAAGTTCTGGAACTGCTGGCAGGTAAAAAAGCTTAACAGTTAAGTATCCCCAAAATAGTTCGAGCTGCAGGAAGGCGGCAACACAGTGAATCCCCAGGAGCGTACATAAGTACGTGACTGGGGTGAGCGAGGAGAGCCAACGCATCTGCAGTTCGAAATATGAAGGCGATATCCTCTCCCTTGTGGAGAGGGTTAGGTTGAGGGAAAAGCCTCACCCCAGCCCTCTTGGGTAAAAACATTAATGAAGGTTAATACTATGAAAGCATTACATTTTGGCGCAGGTAATATCGGTCGTGGCTTTATCGGCAAACTGCTGGCGGACGCGGGGATACAGCTGACGTTTGCGGATGTAAACCAGGTCGTGCTCGATGCCCTGAATGCCCGTCATAGCTATCAGGTTCATGTTGTAGGTGAAAACGAGCAGGTTGATACCGTTTCCGGCGTCAACGCCGTCAGCAGCATCGGCGATGATGTCGTCGACCTGATTGCCCACGTTGATTTAATCACCACTGCCGTGGGTCCGGTTGTGCTTGAGCGTATCGCTCCGGCCATCGCTAAAGGGCTGGTAAAACGCAAAGCGCAGGGCATCTCTACCCCGTTGAATATCATTGCCTGTGAAAACATGGTGCGCGGAACCACACAGCTGAAAGGCCACGTCATGAACGCGCTGGCAGATGAAGACAAAGGCTGGGTTGAAGAACATGTTGGCTTTGTCGATTCCGCCGTGGATCGCATCGTGCCGCCATCTGCTTCTGCGACCAACGATCCGCTGGAAGTTACCGTTGAAACATTCAGCGAGTGGATTGTCGACCAAACGCAGTTCAAAGGCGAGCTGCCAAACATCCCGGGAATGGAATTAACTGATAACCTGATGGCATTTGTCGAACGTAAACTCTTCACGCTGAACACCGGGCATGCTATAACCGCGTACCTCGGAAAATTGACCGGTCATCAGACCATCCGTGACGCGATTCTCGACGAGAAAATCCGCGCAGTGGTCAAAGGTGCGATGGAAGAGAGCGGCGCGGTACTGATCAAACGCTATGGCTTTGATGCAGCTAAACATGCAGCATACATTCAGAAAATCCTCGGTCGTTTTGAAAACCCGTATCTGAAAGATGATGTTGAGCGCGTAGGACGTCAGCCGCTGCGTAAACTGAGCGCGGGCGACCGCCTGATTAAACCGCTGCTGGGCACGCTGGAGTATGGTTTGCCGCACGTTAATCTGGTTACCGGTATTGCTGCTGCAATGCACTATCGCAGTGAAGAAGATCCGCAGGCACAGGAACTGGCCGCGCTGATTGACGAAAAAGGTCCACAGGCCGCGCTGGCGCAGGTATCCGGTCTGGATGCCAACAGTGATGTGGTGGCGGAGGCGGTTAACGCATATAACGCGACCAAATGATAGAGAATGTGGCGCAGGTCAGCCTGCGCCCGAATGACAGATTGTCAGATATGCAGGCAATAATGGAACAAACGCAGGCCTTTGAAAATCGTGTGCTTGAGCGTCTGAATGCTGGCAAAACCGTACGCAGCTTCCTCATCACCGCCGTAGAACTGCTCACTGAGGCGGTGAATATCCTTGTGCTTCAGGTATTTCGCAAAGATGACTATGCGGTGAAATATGCCGTAGAACCGTTGCTCGACGGCGACGGTCCATTAGGCGATCTTTCGGTTCGTTTGAAGCTAATCTATGGTCTGGGCGTACTCAGCCGCCCGGAGTATGAAGATGCGGAGCTTCTGATGGCGCTGCGGGAAGAGCTGAATCACGACGGCAATGAATATGCGTTTACCGACGACGAGATTCTCGGGCCGTTTGGCGAGCTTCACTGCGTGACGGCACTCCCGCCGCCGCCACAGTTTGATACCTCAGACTCAGGTTTGCACGCCATGCAGATCCAGCGCTACCAGCAAATGGTACGCTCCACGATGGTACTTTCCCTGACCGAGCTGATTTCTAAAATCAGCTTAAAAAAAGCCTTTCAAAAATAAGTCCATGCAGGCTTATTTCTCTTCCTGCTGCGGTCGATACAGCTGTCGATAGTACGCCAGACGTTGCAGATACAGCTGCGCATTCTCCTGCGGTATTTCAGAAGGGACAACGTTGCGCGGCGGTGTTTTATTCAGATACTCGCGAAAAGCCTGGCTTGAGGCCATGAAATCAACAGTCTTATCAATAAGGACCGAAACATTCTCACCTATTTTCGCCATAATCTTCCCTCCTCCATGTATTAACCACGCTTAGCCTGCGCGGTTGATCATTTAAGTTTAGGATCGGTTGGGCGATTATATTGAGGAAAACGTGCTTCGCTATCAACCCGCCAACAGAAAGCGCCATGGCCGATCTTATTGCTTAAAATTCCTTATCAATCAAAAGCGTAATATTATCATTAGCTGATTAATACTTGCGGCATTTGATTATTTATCTTCGATTTGTTGTGAAGAATCCCGCTCTGCGCGCATACTATAGGATATACATTCTATTTTTATCAGAAGCTATCCTATGAAAGAAGTCGAAAAAAACGAAATTAAACGCCTGAGCGATCGTCTGGACGCTATCCGCCATCAGCAGGCTGACCTGTCGCTGGTTGAAGCAGCAGACAAATATGCCGAGCTGGAAAAAGAGAAAGAAACCCTGGAAACCGAGATCGCGCGCCTGCGTGAAGTCCACGGCCAGAAGCTGAGCAAAGAAGCGCAAAAGCTAACGAAACTTCCCTTCCGCCGTGCCATTAGCAAAAAAGAACAGGCCGACATGGGCAAGCTGAAGAAAAGCGTACGTGGCCTGATTGTCGTCCACCCGATGACCGAACTTGGCCGTGAAATGGGCCTGAAAGAGATGACAGGCTTTGCAAAAACCGAGTTCTGATCTCCTGCCGGGCAACATCCGTTTGCCCGGTCTTTCCTGCCCCGCCAATTGGCCCTACCAATTATAACCAGATCCTACCATCACCTCACATTTCATTAAAATTCGCGTACAATACCGTTGCCAATAAATAACATCTGATTAACCATTCATTGTCATTACCCCTACACAACAATATTGGCAGGGCCACTTTTACACATAATGTGACGAAGAGATGAGCAAAGACTCATTTCATTATGTCTAAGGCCCCCAGGAGACCTGCAATGAATCTCTGGCAACAGAACTACGATCCGGCCGGTAACATCTGGCTTTCCAGTCTGATCGCATCGCTCCCAATCCTGTTCTTTTTCTTCGCCCTGATTAAGCTCAAGCTGAAAGGCTATGTTGCGGCGTCATGGACGGTAGTGATCGCTCTGGCTGTCGCCCTACTGTTCTACAAAATGCCGGTCGATCACGCTCTGGCCTCGGTGGTATACGGCTTCTTTTATGGTTTGTGGCCGATTGCCTGGATAATCATCGCAGCAGTATTCGTTTATAAAATCTCGGTAAAAACCGGGCAGTTCGACATCATCCGTTCATCAATACTCTCCATTACCCCAGACCAGCGTCTGCAAATGCTGATCGTCGGTTTCTCCTTTGGAGCATTCCTTGAGGGGGCGGCAGGCTTTGGCGCACCGGTCGCCATTACCGCCGCGCTGCTGGTGGGTCTGGGCTTTAACCCGCTGTACGCGGCCGGGCTGTGCTTGATCGTGAATACCGCGCCAGTCGCCTTTGGCGCAATGGGCATTCCGATTCTGGTTGCCGGCCAGGTTACCGGACTGGACAGCTTTGAGATTGGCCAGATGGTCGGTCGTCAGTTGCCGTTCCTGACGATTATCGTGCTGTTCTGGATTATGGCGATTATGGATGGCTGGCGCGGCGTGAAAGAAACCTGGCCTGCGGTAATGGTCGCTGGCGGCTCGTTTGCTATCGCCCAATACCTCAGCTCGAACTTTATCGGGCCGGAACTGCCGGACATCATCTCTTCGCTGGTCTCACTGGTGTGTCTGACGCTGTTCCTGAAACGCTGGCAGCCGGTACGTATCTTCCGCTTCGGCGATATGGGCGCTTCGCAGGTCGATATGGACCTGTCGCGCACCCGCTACACTGCGGGGCAAATCATCCGCGCCTGGTCCCCGTTCCTGTTCCTGACCGCCACCGTCACGCTGTGGAGCATACCGCCGTTTAAAGCGCTGTTTGCGCCGGGTGGCGCGATGTACCACTGGGTGGTCAATATTCCGGTTCCGTTCCTCGACAAGCTGGTAGCCCGTATGCCACCGGTCGTACACGAAGCCACAGCCTACGCGGCGGTGTACAAATTTGACTGGTTCTCCGCGACCGGTACCGCGATTCTGTTTGCCGCTCTGCTGTCTATCGTCTGGCTGAAGATGAAGCCGTCCGCTGCGCTGCAGACCTTTGGCAACACGCTGAAAGATCTGGCGCTACCAATCTATTCCATCGGGATGGTGCTGGCATTCGCGTTTATCTCTAACTACTCCGGGCTGTCATCAACCCTGGCGTTGGCCCTGGCGCACACTGGCAGCGCGTTTACTTTCTTCTCGCCGTTCCTCGGCTGGCTGGGGGTATTCCTGACCGGGTCCGATACCTCATCTAACGCCCTGTTTGCCGCCCTGCAGGCCACCGCAGCTCAGCAAATCGGCGTTTCGGATGTGCTGATGGTGGCGGCAAATACCACCGGCGGCGTGACCGGCAAGATGATCTCTCCACAGTCTATCGCTATCGCCTGTGCGGCAGTGGGATTAGTGGGGAAAGAGTCTGATCTGTTCCGCTTTACCGTGAAACATAGCCTGATTTTCACCTGCATGGTGGGAGTGATTACCACCCTGCAGGCCTATGTCTTAACCTGGATGATTCCATGATAGTGATGCCCAGACGCCTGTCCGACGAAGTCGCTTCTCGTGTGCGGGCGCTGATTGAAGAACAACAGCTGGAGGCGGGCATGAAGTTGCCCGCTGAGCGCCAGTTGGCCGTACAGCTCGGCGTGTCGCGCAACTCGCTGCGCGAGGCGTTAGCAAAGCTGGTGAGTGAAGGCGTGTTGATCAGCCGTCGCGGCGGCGGGACGTTTGTTCGCTGGCAGCATGAAGCCTGGTCTGAACAAAACATCGTTCAGCCGCTGAAAACCCTGCTGGCGGACGATCCTGATTACAGCTTCGATATTCTGGAAGCCCGCCACGCCATTGAAGCCAGTACCGCCTGGCACGCAGCCATGCGGGCCACCAGCGCCGACAAAGAGAAGATCAGACTCTGTTTCGAGGCTACGCAAAGCGAAGATCCAGATCTCGCCTCACAGGCGGACGTGCGCTTTCATCTCGCCATTGCGGAAGCCTCGCATAACGTGGTGCTGTTACAGACCATGCGCGGTTTCTTCGACGTATTGCAGTCTTCGGTAAAACAGAGCCGCCAACGTATGTATCTTGTGCCGCCCGTATTTTCACAGCTTACAGAACAACATCAGGCCGTGCTGGACGCCATTGTCGCCGGTGATGCTGATGGCGCGCGTAAGGCCATGATGGCGCACCTCAGCTTTGTCCACACCACGATTAAACAATTTGACGAAGATCAGGCCCGCCAGGCGCGTATCACCCGCCTGCCCGGTGACCCTGGTGAGAATAGCAGGGAGAACAACACATGATTATTTCAGCAGCCAGCGACTATCGCGCCGCAGCCCAACGTATTTTGCCCCCTTTCTTGTTCCACTACATTGACGGCGGCGCGTATGCAGAGCGCACTCTGCGCCGCAACGTCGAAGACCTGTCGGAAGTGGCGCTGCGCCAGCGTGTGCTGAAGAATATGTCCGATCTGAGCCTCGAGACAAAGCTGTTCAACGAAACGCTCTCCATGCCCGTGGCTCTCGCGCCTGTCGGCCTGTGCGGAATGTATGCGCGCCGGGGCGAAGTGCAAGCCGCCGCTGCCGCTGACGCCAAAGGCATTCCGTTTACGCTTTCCACGGTTTCCGTATGTCCAATTGAAGAAGTCGCTCCGACCATCAAGCGTCCGATGTGGTTCCAGTTATATGTTCTGCGCGATCGTGGCTTTATGCGTAACGCCCTGGAACGCGCCAAAGCGGCGGGCTGCTCTACGTTGGTCTTTACCGTCGATATGCCAACACCTGGCGCACGCTACCGTGACGCCCATTCCGGGATGAGCGGTCCCAACGCCGCGCTGCGCCGTTACTGGCAAGCGGTTACCCATCCGCAGTGGGCATGGGACGTGGGCCTGAACGGTCGCCCACATGACTTAGGTAATATCTCAACCTATCTTGGCAAACCTACCGGCCTTGAGGATTACATTGGCTGGCTGGCGAATAACTTCGATCCGTCGATTTCCTGGAAAGACCTCGAGTGGATCCGTGAATTCTGGGACGGCCCGATGGTGATCAAAGGGATCCTCGATCCGGAAGATGCCCGCGATGCCGTCCGTTTCGGCGCGGATGGCATTGTCGTTTCTAACCACGGTGGCCGCCAGTTAGATGGCGTGCTGTCTTCTGCTCGCGCGCTACCCGCCATTGCCGATGCGGTGAAAGGCGACATCACCATTCTGGCAGACAGCGGGATCCGTAACGGTCTGGACGTTGTGCGCATGATTGCACTGGGTGCGGATAGCGTGCTGCTGGGGCGTGCTTATCTGTACGCGCTCGCCACCCACGGCCAGGCCGGTGTGGCGAACCTGTTGAACCTAATCGAGAAAGAGATGAAGGTGGCGATGACCTTAACCGGTGCGAAATCGATTAACGAAATCAGCCGCGATTCTCTGGTACAGGAGCTGGGTAAGAGCCTGCCTGCTGCATTAGCGCCTCTGGCTCAGGGTAGCGCTGCGTAACACTCTCTCCCGTAAAAATCGTGTTTTCTGCATGGTCGGCCTGTTCTCAGTCCGGCCATTTTTTATGCAAAAATAACGACCAGTTAACATTTACAACCAATATATTTGACAACTTTTTATCCACCTGCCAAATGTATATACAAGCTAATACAAGGGCATTTTATACAGATACCCAAATAATTCGAGCTGCAGGAAGGCGGCAACGCAGCGAATCTCAGGAGCGTACATAAGTACGTGACTGGGGTGAGCGAGGAAAGCCAACGCACATGCAGCTTGAAGTATGACGGGTAGATAACAACCATCATAACGGGCGAGGGTGACATGGCTTATTCCGGTAAAGTGAATATCCAGCAGGCGATAGACGACAGTCCTTTTTCACGCTTTCATTGGGTGATTATTGTCCTGGGCTTTCTGGTGTTAGCCATTGACGGCTTCGATACCGCGGCGATGGGTTATATTGCGCCCACGCTCTCTGCCGACTGGGGCATCCAGAAGCAGGATCTCGGGCCTGTTTTAAGCGCCGCATTATTGGGTCTCTCATTTGGCGCATTATTAGCCGGACCGATTTCCGATCGGATGGGCCGTAAGCGCGTTCTGGTCTTTTCCTGTTTGTTCTTTGGTCTCGCCAGTCTCGGCACCGCCTATGCACAGACGCTGAATATGTTGACCTTCTGGCGCTTTCTCACCGGGCTTGGACTCGGCGCGGCAATGCCTAATGCCATTACCCTTGTGTCAGAATTTGCGCCCAAACGCTGCCGTTCGATGGCAATAAACACCATGTATTGCGGCTTTCCGTTAGGGGCTGCGGGCGGTGGCGTCATCTCCTCCTGGCTGATCCCCAACTACGGCTGGCACAGCGTGCTGCTCGCTGGCGCAATCGCCCCGCTGACGCTCACTGTGCTGTTAGTGCTGTTCCTACCGGAGTCGGTTAAGTATTTGGTGCACCGTGGTAAAAGCGTTGCGCAGGTGAAACGTATTGCCCAACGCTTTATGTCGGGCAGTCTGGAACAGGTCACCCAGTTTTATCTGGATGAAGACAAGGTTACGGTCAAAAAAGGCAGCGTGGCGCAATTGTTCAGTATGCCCTGGCTGCCGGGCACGCTGATGCTGTGGCTGACCTACTTTATGGGGCTGGTTATCTATTACGTACTGCTGAGCTGGATGCCAACCCTGATGTTGGGCATGGGCTATCCACTGGCGGAATCGGCCTGGTTAACCTCACTGTTTACCTTCGGCGGTACGGCGGGGATCCTGCTGGCCGGTTGGTTAATGGATCGCTGGGAAGCACATAAAGTGGTGTCACTCGGCTTTATCCTGACGATGCTGTTTGCCCTCGCCCTCGGTTTTGAGCATAACCATATCATCCTGTTCGGCGCCCTGATCTTCCTGATGGGGATTACCATGAACGGTGCGCAGTCCGGGCTACAGACGCTGGCTGCGACGTTCTATCCTACCCACTGCCGCGCGACGGGTATTGCGTGGATGCAGGGAGTGGGCCGATTCGGCGGCGTGGCCGGAACGATGATGAGCGCCCAGCTGCTTTCCCTGCAATGGCAGGCTGATAGTATCTTAATGTTCCTTAGCCTTCCCGCGCTGCTCGCTGCTGCGGCGACAATTTACAAACTGCAACGCTATAAACCGCACGCGCTGACCGTCGCATAGTACCCGCTCTTTCTGCTATTCTGCCCCCCGTTATTAAGGGGGCAGTATGCTTAACATCGTTTTATTCGAACCAGAAATCCCGCCAAATACCGGCAATATTATCCGTCTTTGCGCCAATACCGGCTTTCGTCTGCATATTATTGAGCCGATGGGCTTTACCTGGGACGACAAGCGCCTGCGTCGTGCGGGGCTGGATTATCATGAATTTACCGCCGTGCTGCGCCACCCTGATTACGCCGCCTTCGTCGCCGCAGAAAACCCGCAGCGTCTGTTTGCCCTGACCACCAAAGGTACGCCAGCGCACAGCGCGGTAAGTTATCAGGATGGGGATTATCTTATGTTTGGCCCGGAAACACGCGGTCTGCCAGCCAGTATCCTCGACGCTCTGCCGGCCGAACAAAAAATTCGTATTCCGATGATGCCGGACAGTCGTAGCATGAACCTGTCAAATGCGGTGTCGGTGGTGGTGTATGAGGCCTGGCGCCAGTTGGGATATCCTGGCGCGGTATTGCGTAGTTGATTTGTCGGATGGCGGCTGACGGCTGACGCCTTATCCGACCTACAAATACCACGTAGGCCCAGTAAACGCAGCGCCACCGTGCATGGCTCGAAATCAGATGCCGTCGCCGTACTCGAACGTATGATGTATCCCGTTGAAATGCTGATCCATATCCATGGACGGCTTATCGCTGTCAGGTTTGCCGACAATGCGTGCCGGAACGCCTGCGGCGGTAGTGTGTGGCGGTACGGGTTGTAAAACGACGGAACCCGCGCCAATCTTTGCGCCGCGCCCGACTTCAATGTTGCCGAGAATTTTCGCGCCCGCGCCAATCATCACCCCTTCACGAATTTTTGGATGACGATCGCCGCCCGCTTTACCGGTCCCGCCAAGCGTAACGGATTGCAAAATAGAGACATCGTTTTCAATTACAGCGGTTTCACCCACCACAATACCGGTGGCGTGATCGAGCATAATCCCACGGCCAATTTTTGCCGCCGGATGAATATCTACCTGGAAAGAAACAGATACCTGATTTTGCAGGAAGATTGCCAGCGCCTGACGCCCCTGATGCCATAGCCAGTGGCCGATGCGGTAGGCCTGAAGCGCATGAAAGCCCTTCAGATACAGAAGTGGGGTGGAATATTTGTCGACGGCCGGGTCGCGCGTGCGTACCGCCTGGATATCACAAGCCGCCGAAGCAATCATTTCAGGATCGGCCGCGTATGCCTCTTCCACGACTTCGCGAATCGCAATGGCAGGCATGATTGGAGACGCGAGCTTATTCGCCAGCATATAGCTCAGCGCGCTGCCGAGGTTTTCATGCTTGAGCAGCGTTGCGTGGTAAAAACTGGCCAGCATAGGCTCACATTCCGCCAGTGCCCGGGCTTCCGCTTTAATGTTTTTCCAGACGATATCCAGTTCTTCACACGGCATTGCGTACTCCAGAAGGTAGCAAAACGACCGACCCGTTCTTCGCGGGTCGGGTCGTTATTATTCAACAGTTCCTTACAGCTAGTGGCGACTCAGCTCGTCCTTGCGCGCACGGCCTAATAACGTTAATGCTGCCTCGCGCGCGTTTTTTCCGCAATACAATACTTGATAAATTTCCTCGGTTATTGGCATCTCAACACCAAAACGGTGCGCCAATTCACGAACTTCTTTCGTATTGCGGTAGCCTTCCACCACCTGACCAATCTTGTCCTGCGCACCCTGCACGTCCATCCCCTGGCCGAGCATCATGCCAAATCGACGGTTGCGCGACTGGTTGTCGGTACAGGTCAGCACCAGATCGCCTAAACCCGCCATTCCCATAAAGGTGGCAGGATCGGCACCCAGCGCCGCGCCAAGACGCGACATTTCGGTCAGTCCACGGGTGATCAATGCGGTTCGCGCATTTGCGCCAAAACCGATGCCGTCAGACATCCCCGCACCAATCGCAATGACGTTTTTCACCGCGCCGCCAAGCTGCACGCCAATGAAATCCGGGTTGCTATAAACGCGGAAGCTTTTGCCGCAGTGCAGCAACTGCTGGAGATCGTCAGCGAAAGTATCGTCCGTTGAGGCCAGAGAAATCGCCGTCGGCATACCCGCCGCCAGCTCTTTGGCGAACGTCGGGCCGGAGATGACCGCCAGCGGAATAGAATCCCCCAGCGCTTCACGCGCCACATCCTGCAGCAGACGCCCTGTTTCCGCTTCCAGACCTTTTGTCGCCCAGACCAGACGCGCATCAGGACGCATCAGCGGTTTGATGTTACGCAGCACTTCGCCAAAGACGTGGCTCGGCACCACCACCAGAATATTACGGCTGGCGGCCAGCGCAGTGGCTAAATCACTTTCCAGGCGCAGCGTGTCGGGAAAAGGCACATCAGGGAGGAACGCGACGTTGCAGCGATCATGCTCAAGGGTCGCGATATGTTTTGGATCATGGCCCCACAGCACAACCTGATGGCCATTTCTTGCCAGGGTAATGGCAAGAGCGGTGCCGTACGAGCCGGCACCAATCACAGTCATTGAAGCATTACTTTGGTTCATCAGGCATCCTGATGTTCTTCAGTACCTTCGCCAGCCTGCTGCTGTAAATAGTTCATGAACAGCGCATCAAAGTTGACCGGCGCAAGGTTCAGTTGCGGGAACGTACCGCGTGAAACCAGGCTGGTGATGCATTCGCGGGCATACGGGAACAGAATGTTCGGGCAGTATGCGCCCAGGCAATGCGCCATCTGAGTCCCTTCGATACCACTGATGGAGAAAATACCGCCCTGCTGAACTTCACACAGGAACGCCGTTTCTTCGCCAAGAGAAGCCGTTACGGTGACACGCAGCACTACTTCATACACGTCATCTGCCAGTTGGGTAGATGCGGTATCAAGATCAAGTTTAACCTCTGGCTGCCAATCTTTCTGGAAAACATGCGGTGCATTTGGCGCTTCGAAAGATACATCCTTGGTATAGATACGTTGGATCTGGAAAGCCATTTCAGTGTTATTTTGTTCTGACATGTTTAGAAAACCCTTAGTGTTGTCCTTTAAATACTTTCAGTACGCCTTATCGCAGCAGGGGATCCAGTCCACCACGCGCATCCAACGCATACAAGTCGTCACAACCGCCAATGTGCTGTGCATCAATAAAAATCTGCGGAACCGTCGTACGGCCACTGCGTTTGATCATCTCTTCACGCTTTACGGCATCGCCGTCAATCGGAAGTTCCTGGAAACTCACACCCTTGCTGTTCAACAGCGCTTTTGCGCGATGGCAAAACGGGCAGGTTGCTTTGGTATAGATCTCAATATTGGCCATGACTTATCTCCAGTGTTCTTTTTACCCAGCGGCATGAAAGAAGACGGGTAAATTACTTGCCGCGAACCAGTGGCAGATTCTCACCACTCCAGCCCGCTACGCCGTCTTTCAGTACGGATACCTGCTCAAAACCGGCTTTAATCAGCGCAGTTGCTGAATCCTGGCACTGCATGCCTGAACCATCAACCACAATCACAGGTTTGTTTTTGTGTTTTTCAAGTTCGCCAAAATTGTTGGCTTTGATTTCGCTCGGCAGCAGGTTAGTGGAGCCTGCTATATGGCCTTTGCGGAAGTCGTCGCGCTGGCGTAAATCCACAACAACGGCGTCTTCTTTGTTGATGAGACGTGTAGCTTCGCCGCGAGTAATCACCTTCACTTTTGAGGTCAGGCTCTTAAACGTGGTAAATAATACAGCCGCCAGTAACGCAATCCAGGCGATACTCAAGACAGGGTGGCGACTAACAAATTGCATAATTTCTTGCATGGGGGGTAACAACTCCCGACTCAGTGATTAAAAAAACCAGGAAAGGAGTATACCTGCGCGTTGGCGCAAATACAGCCAGAGCGTGCATTGGATTGCATTTTTGCGGGGCGCTACGGAAAAAAAAATGTAAATCGGTGTTCCCCCTGGCACGCGATCCCCCATTATTTGATCTTCGGGGGCTACTTTATCGATTCAGCTGTAGTAAAATTACGCAATTATTTTTTATCTATTGAGTGTGAGGTTGTCGCAATGTCGGTTTCTAAAAAACCTATGGTACTGGTGATTCTGGATGGCTACGGCTATCGCGAAGACAGCCAGGATAACGCCATTTTTAGTGCTAAAACCCCGGTAATGGATGCGCTGTGGGCAAAACGTCCGCATACCCTGATTGATGCGTCTGGTCTGGAAGTCGGCCTGCCCGATCGCCAGATGGGCAACTCCGAAGTGGGTCACGTCAACCTGGGCGCGGGCCGTATCGTGTATCAGGACCTTACCCGTCTGGATGTCGAAATCAAAGAACGTACTTTCTTCGCTAACCCGGTGCTGACCCACGCGGTCGACCAGGCAAAAAATGCCGGAAAAGCGGTACACATCATGGGTCTGCTCTCTGCTGGCGGCGTTCACAGCCATGAAGATCACATCATGGCGATGGTAGAACTGGCCGCTGAACGCGGTGCGGAAAAAATCTATCTGCACGCTTTCCTTGATGGTCGTGATACCCCGCCGCGCAGCGCTGAACATTCCCTGCAGAAATTCGAAGAGAAATTTGCCGCCCTGGGCAAAGGTCGCGTAGCGTCCATCATCGGTCGTTACTACGCCATGGACCGCGACAACCGTTGGGATCGCGTAGAACAGGCTTACGATCTGATGACGCTGGCAAAGGGCGAGTTCCAGTTCGCTACGGCGGTTGAAGGCCTGCAGGCTGCTTATGCCCGCGACGAAAACGACGAATTCGTCAAAGCGACCGTGATCCGTGCCGAAGGTCAGGCAGATGCAGCTATGGAAGACGGCGATACGCTGATTTTCATGAACTTCCGTGCTGACCGTGCGCGTGAAATCACTCGCGCATTTGTTAACGCTGATTTCGACGGCTTCGCCCGTAAGAAAGTCGTTAACCTCAACTTTGTGATGCTGACCGAATACGCGGCAGACATCAAAACTGCGGTTGCTTACCCACCAGCATCTCTGGCCAACACCTTTGGCGAGTGGATGGCGAAGAACGAAAAAACGCAGCTGCGTATTTCCGAAACTGAAAAATATGCGCACGTAACCTTCTTCTTCAACGGCGGTGTAGAAGAGCCGTTCAAAGGCGAAGACCGTATTCTAATCAACTCTCCGAAAGTCGCTACCTACGATCTGCAGCCGGAAATGAGTTCTGCTGAACTGACCGAGAAGCTGGTTGCAGCGATTGAGAGTGGTAAATACGACACCATCATTTGTAACTATCCGAACGGCGACATGGTTGGCCACACCGGGGTGATGGAAGCAGCGGTTAAAGCGGTTGAAGCGCTGGACCATTGCGTTGAGCAGGTAGCGAAAGCCGTTGAATCCGTTGGCGGACAGCTGCTGATCACCGCAGACCACGGTAACGCAGAGCAAATGCGCGATCCGTCTACTGGCCAGGCGCATACCGCGCATACCAACCTGCCGGTTCCGCTGATTTATGTCGGTGGTAAAAACGTAAAAGCGGTCGAAGGCGGTAAACTTTCGGATATCGCCCCGACGATGCTGACACTGATGGGTATGGAAATCCCGCAAGAGATGACTGGTAAGCCGCTGTTCATCGTGGAATAATCCCTCCCCATGAGGGGAAAGGCGATTAATACCATCACTCGGGCCGTGAAACTGCCAAAGTTTTCAGTCAGGCCCTTGTTCTACGCCAGCGCGCTTAGCGCTGGCGTATTGCTGTGCGCCTTTTCCGCCCACGCGGACGAACGCGATCAGCTCAAATCTATTCAGGCCGATATCGCGGCAAAAGAACGCGCGGTACGCCAACAGCAACAACAACGTTCCACTCTCCTCGCTCAGCTTAAAGCTCAGGAACAGGCTATTGCCGTCGCCGCAAGGCAACTGCGCGAAACACAAAACTCACTGGCACAGCTGAACGCACAAATCGCTGAGATGAACGCCGCGCTCGCGAAGCTGGAAAAGCAGCGGGCAGCGCAAGAGCGCAGCCTGGCAGCACAGTTAGACGCCGCGTTTCGCCAGGGTGAACACACCGGTATTCAGCTCATCCTCAGCGGCGAAGAAAGCCAGCGCGGACAGCGCCTGCAGGCCTATTTCGGCTACCTGAACCAGGCGCGGCAAGAAACTATCGCGCAGCTGAAACAAACCCGCGAAGAGGTCGACTCGCAAAAAGCCGAGCTGGAAGATAAGCAGAGCGAACAGCAGACCCTGTTGTACGAACAACGCGCTCAGCAGGCTAAGCTGGAGCAGGCGCGTAACGAACGCCAGAAAACACTGTCGGGTCTGGAATCATCAATTCAACAGGGCCAGCAGCAACTGGGCGAAATGCGCGCTAACGAATCCCGTCTGCGCAACAGCATTGCTCGCGCCGAAGCCGCGGCCAAAGCGCGCGCGGAACGTGAAGCGCGCGAGGCGCAGGCCGTACGTGATAAGCAGAAGGATGCGTCACGAAAAGGCTCGACCTACAAGCCGACCGAAAGCGAAAAATCACTGATGTCCCGTACCGGTGGCCTGGGTTCGCCGCGCGGCCAGGCATTCTGGCCCGTTCGTGGCCCAACGCTGCATCGTTATGGCGAACAACTGCAGGGTGAGCTACGTTGGAAGGGTATGGTTATTGGCGCATCCGAAGGCACCGAAGTTAAAGCCATTGCCGATGGTCGCGTCATTCTGGCGGACTGGCTGCAGGGCTATGGCCTGGTGGTGGTGGTTGAGCACGGTAAAGGCGATATGAGCCTGTACGGTTATAACCAGAGCGCGCTGGTCAGCGTCGGTACGCAGGTTCGCGCCGGACAGCCTATTGCACTTGTGGGTAGCAGCGGCGGTCAGGGCAGGCCCGCACTCTATTTCGAAATTCGTCGCCAGGGTCAGGCGGTCAATCCACAGCCGTGGTTGGGAAGATAAGTTTTGCCTCAATTTCGTCGTCAATTACTCTCTCTTGCCAGCGTGCTGGCCTTCGTAACACCTGTTTTTGCTGGCAAACTCGCCATCGTTATTGATGATTTCGGCTATCGTCCACAAACTGAAAACCAGGTACTGGCGATGCCTTCCACCATCTCGGTTGCCGTTCTCCCTAATGCCCCACACGCGCGTGAAATGGCGATTAAAGCGCATAACAGCGGGCATGAAGTGTTAATCCATCTGCCGATGGCGCCGCTGAGCAAACAACCGTTAGAGAAAGATACTTTGCGCCCGGAAATGAGCAGCGAAGAGATTGAACGCATTATTCGCGACGCGGTAAGCAAAGTGCCGAATGCCGTGGGGCTGAACAACCATATGGGTAGCGCGATGACTTCCAGCCTGTTTGGCATGCAGAAGGTGATGCAGGCGCTGGAACGTTACGATCTCTACTTTCTGGACAGCATGACCATCGGCAACAGCCAGGCCATGCGCGCAGCGTCAGGAACCGGTGTGAAGGTCATCAAACGCAAAGTCTTCCTGGATGACACGCAAAATGAAGCTGACATTCGTCGTCAGTTTACTCGCGCCGTCGATCTTGCGCGCCGCAACGGCTCAGCGATCGCCATTGGACACCCTCATCCTTCCACGGTGCGAGTATTACAGCAGATGCTTTATAATCTGCCAGCCGATATTACGCTGGTTCGTCCGAGCAGCCTGCTCAATGAACCGCAGGTCGATACCTCCAGACCTAACCTCACGCAACCGAATAACGGCGCACCGCGTAATCCTTTCCGCGGTGTGAAATTGTGCAAACCTAAACAGCCGTTAGAACCCATTTACGCCAGTCGATTCTTCACCGTACTCGGTGAAAGCATCACCCAAAGCACGCTGGTGCAGTATATGCGCCTGCAGTGGCAGGGCTGGCAATAATCAGTCGTTAAGATCCAGCGTTAAATGGGCCAGGCGGCGCGGCGTCAGTGATTTATCGCGCCACTGGCTAAAGCGGATGGCCCACAGCAGCACCTGATAACCCAGCTTAACGCTGCAGATATTACTTACCATCCGTTTGAACATACCCGACACAAATACTTCAGCAATCATACGCTGGCGGATTTTTTCATCCGGCTCTTTACGTATGCAATGACAAACGCGTAGCGCTTCGTAAATCACCTGCTGTTTGAATTCCGGGTAAATGGGAATGCGCCCGGCGTACTCGTGATTCATCTTGTCGAGCAGGCGGGTAATTTTGATGTAGTGGCGCTGATAGGCGAGGTTCTTCAGCCCGGTACGCGGCAGACGACTCACGGACGCGCCGTGCAGAAAGTATTTGTACAATGGAACTTCCGTATAGCGCGCGCGTTTGGCGTTAAACATAAATTCCGTGGTCCAGATGATATCCTGGTGGTGCAGGCCAGACAGGAAGGTCAGCCCCGCGTCGCGGATCGTCTGATGACGATATACGCCCATCCAGACAACATGCCGCCAGCGGCGGCTGGCTAACGCTTTTCTTAACCAGTCCGGTCCGGTCATCACGTCAGTAGAACGTATACGATCGGGAGGAATGGATGCCCAGGTTTTGCCGGTTTCGGCGAAACACCAGTCAGCGTTGCACTGCGCCACATCCAGATTGTCCTGCAGCGCCATATTCATCAACGTTTCATACATTTCCGGATAAGCAATATCATCACCGTCAACGTACGCGATGTACTCGCCCCTGGCGACTTCCATCCCGGTATTACGCGCCGCTGAGACTCCCCCGTTCCGCTGATGCAGTAGATGAACATGCGGATAACGATCCGCATATGCCTGTGCGAGCTGCGCAGAGTTATCCGTAGAGCCATCATTAACAATGATGATCTCCAGATTTTTCCACGTTTGCGCAATCAGCGAATCCATACACGCAATGAATGGTTCACCCGTATTGTAGAGCGGCATAATGACGCTCAATAGGCCGGGGGTATAGGTCATGTCAAATCCTGCCAAACAGTATAATTAACGGCAATTTCTAACATATTTAGCGGTAAATCTTCAGAGAAAATTTCTCAAAACTTTAGCGGAAAATGCGCCGGATGAGTGAGTGCAGCAAACAAAAAAATCCCCGGAGAGTTAACGATAGTCAACATCCGGGGATTACATACAGAATCCACTACGTGGATACGGTTAATCCCAGCTCAGGATCACTTTCCCTGACTGGCCTGAACGCATCGCGTCAAAGCCTTGCTGGAATTCATCGATCGAGAATCGATGGGTGATGATTGGCGACAAATCCAAACCAGACTGAATCAGTGCAGCCATTTTGTACCAGGTTTCAAACATCTCGCGACCGTAGATACCTTTAATAAACAGCCCCTTAAAGATAACCTTTGTCCAGTCGATAGACATATCTGACGGAGGGATCCCCAGCATAGCAATACGCCCACCGTGGTTCATGGTGTCCAGCATGGTGCGAAACGCTGGCGGCGCGCCGGACATCTCCAGGCCTACATCAAACCCTTCGGTCATGCCCAGCTCAGCCATCACGTCGGTCAGATTCTCTTTCGATACGTTGACCGCGCGGGTGATGCCCATTTTGCGTGCCAGCTCAAGACGATACTCATTCACGTCGGTGATCACCACGTGGCGTGCGCCAACGTGCTTCGCGACCGCCGCCGCCATAATACCGATTGGACCCGCGCCGGATACCAGCACATCTTCTCCCACCAGATCGAACGACAGCGCAGTGTGCACCGCATTACCGAACGGATCGAAGATAGACGCCAGATCATCGGAGATATTGTCCGGAATTTTAAACGCGTTAAATGCCGGGATCACCAGGTATTGTGCAAAACAACCAGGACGGTTTACACCGACACCGGTCGTATTGCGGCACAGGTGAGTACGCCCACCACGGCAGTTACGGCAATGCCCGCAGGTGATATGGCCTTCGCCAGAAACGCGATCGCCGATTTTAAAGCCTTTAACTTCCTGACCGATGCCAACAACTTCGCCGACATATTCATGCCCCACGACCATCGGCACCGGGATGGTTTTTTGCGACCACTCATCCCAGTTATAAATGTGAACGTCAGTCCCGCAGATGGCTGTTTTACGGATTTTAATCAGCAAATCGTTATGGCCGACTTCCGGTTCAGGAACGTCGGTCATCCAAATGCCCTCTTCCGCTTTCAGTTTGGATAACGCTTTCATTTCACATCCTCAGGCAATAACGCCCAGTTGTTTACCAATGCGTGTGAACGCCTCAACAGCACGCGTAATCTGCTCAGGGGTATGCGCTGCAGACATCTGAGTACGGATACGCGCCTGGCCTTTTGGAACCACTGGATAGAAGAATCCAGTAACGTAAATCCCCTCTTTTTGCAGTTCACGGGCAAACTCTTGCGCCACCACCGCATCACCCAGCATAACCGGGATAATCGCGTGGTCCGCACCGGCTAACGTAAAGCCTGCGGCAGACATTTGCTCGCGGAACTGCCGCGCGTTCGCCCACAGGCGATCGCGCAGTTCGCTACCTTCCTCGACCATTTCCAGCACTTTAATGGAAGCAGCCACAATCGCCGGAGCCAGTGAGTTGGAGAACAGATACGGACGTGAACGCTGGCGCAGCCACTCCACCACTTCCTTACGGGCTGCGGTATAGCCGCCGGATGCGCCGCCAAGCGCTTTGCCCAGCGTGCCGGTGATGATGTCGACACGGCCCATCACATCACAGTATTCATGCGAACCACGGCCATTTTCGCCGACGAAGCCAACCGCATGGGAATCATCGACCATCACCAGCGCATCGTACTTATCCGCCAGATCGCAGACGCCTTTCAGGTTCGCGATCACGCCATCCATAGAGAACACGCCATCGGTGGCGATCAGGACATGACGGGCCCCCGCTTCACGCGCTTCTTTCAGACGCGCTTCCAGCTCGACCATGTCGTTGTTGGCGTAACGGAAACGCTTTGCTTTACACAGACGAACGCCGTCAATGATTGAAGCATGGTTCAGGGCATCGGAGATGATCGCGTCTTCTGCGCCCAACAGCGTTTCAAACAGGCCGCCGTTGGCGTCAAAGCAGGAAGAGTAAAGGATGGCATCTTCCATACCGAGGAAATCCGCCAGTTTTTGCTCCAGTTGCTTATGGCTGTCCTGGGTCCCGCAAATAAAGCGTACCGAAGCCATACCAAACCCGTGAGAATCCATACCCGCTTTTGCCGCTGCAATCAGTTCCGGGTGGTTAGCCAGCCCCAAATAATTGTTCGCACAAAAGTTAATGACGTGGCTTCCGTCTGCCACGGTGATATCCGCCTGCTGGGCAGATGTAATAATGCGCTCTTCTTTAAACAATCCTTCCGCACGTGCGGTTTCGAGATCGTTGGTTAACTGTTTGTAAAAATCCCCACGCATTTCAATTCTCCAGACTGGGCAAATTTCAGCACATATTACCCAAAGCTATACATTGATACGAGATGACGCATCATCACTTCTTCAAAATGAAGCATAAATCACGCGTACCCGCACAGCTTATCGGTGAATGGCTGAAGCCTGGACCATGTAGTGATATGATAGAAGTATTCGTGTCTGAGATTGTCTCTGACTCCATAATTCGAAGGTTACATTTATGATCATCGTTACCGGCGGCGCGGGCTTTATCGGCAGCAACATCGTTAAGTCCCTGAATGATAAAGGCATCACCGATATTCTGGTGGTGGACAACCTGAAAGACGGCACTAAATTTGTTAACCTGGTGGACCTGAATATTGCTGACTACATGGACAAGGAAGACTTCCTGATCCAGATTATGGCTGGCGAAGATTTCGGCGATATCGAAGCGATTTTCCACGAAGGCGCATGCTCCTCCACCACCGAGTGGGATGGCAAGTATATGATGGATAACAATTATCAATACTCCAAAGAGCTGCTGCACTACTGCCTGGAGCGTGAAATTCCGTTCCTGTACGCCTCTTCCGCCGCGACTTACGGCGGTCGTACATCTGATTTCATCGAATCCCGTGAATATGAGAAACCACTGAATGTCTATGGCTACTCAAAATTCCTGTTCGACGAATACGTGCGCCAGATCCTGCCAGAAGCCAACTCTCAGATTGTTGGCTTCCGCTATTTCAACGTCTACGGACCGCGTGAAGGCCACAAAGGCAGCATGGCAAGCGTCGCTTTCCACCTCAACACCCAGCTTAACAATGGCGAAACACCAAAACTGTTCGAAGGCAGTGAAAACTTCAAACGTGATTTCGTTTATGTTGGCGATGTGGCAGCGGTAAATCTGTGGTTCCTCGAAAATGGGGTTTCCGGCATCTTTAACCTCGGTACCGGTCGCGCGGAATCTTTCCAGGCCGTTGCCGACGCAACGCTGGCGTACCATAAAAAAGGCAGCATTGAGTACATTCCATTCCCGGAAAAACTGAAAGGTCGTTATCAAGCGTTTACCCAGGCAGATCTGACTAACCTGCGCGCAGCGGGCTATGACAAGCCGTTTAAGACCGTTGCCGAAGGCGTAACGGAATATATGGCCTGGCTAAACCGCGACGCGTAAGAAGTTAGCATGAAAATACTGGTGATCGGCCCGTCCTGGGTGGGCGACATGATGATGTCGCAAAGTCTCTATCGCACGCTCAAGGCGCGCTATCCCCAGGCGATAATCGACGTGATGGCACCGGCGTGGTGCCGTCCGCTGCTGTCGCGTATGCCTGAAGTCAACGAAGCCATCGCAATGCCGCTGGGACATGGCGCGCTGGAGATCGGCGAGCGCCGTAAGCTTGGTCATAGCCTGCGTGAGAAACGCTATGATCGCGCCTGGGTGCTGCCTAATTCGTTTAAATCCGCTCTGGTGCCATTTTTTGCTGGCATTCCCCATCGTACCGGCTGGCGTGGCGAGATGCGCTACGGCCTGCTAAACGATGCGCGCGTGTTGGATAAAGAAGCATGGCCGTTGATGGTCGAGCGCTATGTGGCTCTGGCCTATGATAAAGGCGTGATGCTGACGGCCAAAGATTTGCCGCAGCCTCTGCTATGGCCGCAGTTGCAGGTCAGCGAAGGTGAAAAATCACTGACCTGTAGTCAGTTTTCTCTTTCTGCCGAACGTCCGATCATCGGTTTTTGCCCAGGTGCGGAATTTGGTCCGGCGAAACGCTGGCCACATTATCACTATGCGGAACTGGCGAAACAATTGATCGATGAAGGTCATCAGATTGTGCTGTTTGGCTCGGCAAAAGACCACGAAGCCGGAAATGAGATCCTCGCTACGCTGAGCCTTGAACAGCAGGCCTGGTGCCGTAATCTGGCGGGTGAGACACAGCTGGAGCAGGCGGTCATTCTGCTCGCCGCCTGCAAAGCGGTTGTTACCAATGATTCTGGATTAATGCACGTTGCCGCCGCGTTGAATCGACCTCTGGTAGCATTGTATGGTCCAAGTAGTCCGGACTTTACCCCGCCGTTGTCGCACAAAGCGCGAGTCATCCGCCTGATTACGGGCTACCACAAGGTGCGTAAGGGCGATACAGCAGAAGGTTATCACCAGAGCCTGATCGACATCACTCCTCAGCGCGTACTGGAAGAACTGAATGACCTGTTGTTACAAGAGGAAGCCTGACGGATGCGGGTTCTGATCGTTAAAACATCGTCTATGGGCGATGTGCTGCATACGTTGCCCGCATTAACCGATGCGCAGCAGGCCATACCGGATATTCACTTTGACTGGGTGGTGGAAGAAGGGTTCGCTCAGATCCCCTCCTGGCATTCGGCCGTTGACCGCGTGATACCGGTGGCGATCCGCCGCTGGCGTAAAGCGTGGTTTTCCGCGCCGATTAAAGCCGAGCGTAAAGCGTTTCACGATGCCGTCCGTTTACAGCAGTATGACGCGATAATTGATGCCCAGGGGCTGGTAAAAAGCGCAGCGCTGGTTACCCGTCTGGCACACGGGGTCAAGCATGGTATGGACTGGAGCACCGCCCGTGAACCGCTAGCGAGCCTGTTTTATAATCGCAAGCACCATATTGCCAGACAACAGCACGCCGTAGAACGTACGCGTGAATTGTTCGCAAAAAGTCTGGGATATACCAAACCGCAATCGCAGGGTGATTACGCTATCGCTCAGCATTTTTTGACGGAAGTAAATGCTGATACAGCGCAGTATGCGGTGTTTCTGCATGCCACGACCCGTGATGATAAGCACTGGCCGGAAGCCAACTGGCGGGAGCTGATTGGCCTGTTAAACAATGCAGGCATACGCATTAAACTGCCCTGGGGAGCCGCACATGAAGAAGCGCGTGCCAAGCGACTGGCGGAAGGGTTTACTTATGTTGATGTCCTGCCACGGATGAGTCTGGAGGAGGTCGCCCGCGTTCTGGCGGGGGCCAAATTTGTAGTGTCGGTTGATACAGGCCTAAGCCATTTAACCGCCGCATTGGATCGCCCCAATATAACGCTGTATGGCCCAACGGATCCGGGACTGATTGGGGGATATGGGAAAAACCAATATACACAACAGAGCCATTCCGGAAAATTGCAGGATCTGGATGCTAGTTTAGTCAACGCATCGCTGGTTGATAATAATTTGCTTTAACTTTAAGAGATGAACCATGCTTCACCAACACATGTTTTCTCGCTTTATATATAGTATAAAAAATAATCCATTTGATTTTATATACTTCTTATTTTATGTCGGGATACTTGCTACACTCGGGATGGTGCTAGTCAATCCAGATGAAGCGCTGAAAATATTTATTTTTTCCACGGCTCTGTCTCTGCCTCTTATAGGTAAAAACTTAAAGCATGTATGCAGTAACAAAAAGAATCTGGTTTTGCCTTTTATGTTGCTACTCTTCGGTTTGCTGCAGATTATTTGGGTAGAAATATTTAAACAACCAGGCTCAGCCTTTACCGGAGCCTACCGCTCATATCAGAACGGTGGCAAAGTGATGCTGTTTGCCGCACTGGTGATGACCGCGCTAACATCGCGAGCACCGTGTGCCAATAAAACCCGCATAACCAGTATCTGGGTGATTCTTACGGCAATCGGTTTGTATCTTTTTGCGGGATATCAACTTGCCGGAGCAGCCGAACCTTTAAACTACCGCGTAGCACTTGGTTTTGAACACCAAACCGGCACAGCGTATGCGCTGACACTGATCGGCTTATTGGCGTCTCAGGCCATTATCAACCTGCGTATGAAACATACCGTTTCACTGTATCTGTTACATTTTTTGATCTCGCTGGCGGTTATCATTACCACGCAAACTCGGGCGGCGATTTTGGTATACCCGATCCTGAGCATCGGCCTGTTTCTCATACACCATCGCCACAACCGTGCCATGTTGTTTAAAGCATTATTGGGCTTCATGATACTGGTAGGTCTGGCGGCCATCCCTTTAAAGCCAGTACTTGAACATCGCTACCAGAATTTTATGCTGGATGTGCACTCTTACAGCCAGAACAATAGCAATACCTCTATTGGTGCGCGACTTGCGATGCAACGAGCAGGTATTGAGGCAGGGAAAGTACATCTCGGAGGGCAGTCACTTGAACAACGTGGTGCAGAAATTCAGCGACTTGCTGTAGAAGATAACTCGCTGCAAGGGGCAATTAAGTTCCTTGACGTCCATCTGCATAACGAAATCGTTGATACCTTTTCGCTGAAGGGCATCCCTGGTGTGATTGTGCTACTCTTGCTCTATACTGCCATGTTTTTAACAGCTTACTGGCAACGCAGTCCTCTGTTGTTCGTCATCTCAGGCGCTATCGCTATCTATGGCTTGAGTGATTTATTATTGTATGCCAAAGGTGAAGCCTTGAGCAGTGTGCTGGCGTTATGTGTAGCAGCAATGCTGAGCTCGAAATTCAACGAGAGAACAATGCCATGATTAACGCTTCAGGTTATTTGCTGAGCATAATTATACCTACTTATAACAATGCTGAACTCATCACAGCTACGTTGACATCGGTCCATCAGAGCATCACTGACGAGGTGGAGATAATAATTGTTAATGATGGTTCAACAGATTTAACGGAAGAGCGCATCAAGGCATTTTATCATGAGCATAACTGCAACAATGTAAAATATATAAGCCAGAAAAATCAAGGTGTTGCAATCACCCGCAACGTCGGATTGACCCAGGCAACGGGAAAGTATATTGGTTTTGTCGACAGCGATGACATTGTCTGTGCTGATTATTTCACTATCCTTCTCCCTAAACTTAGGGAGGGAAAATATGATATTGTGGAATTCAATTTAACTCGAAATATAAACAATCTGTATCAGAATAAACCTGGCGCAAAGAATACCCTGGCTCAACACGAAATTATTTTGGCTGATGATAACTATGCTCCCCTGTTGCCAACTTTTCGTGCCGGGCAATGGCATCTCATGACAAAAATTTTTCACCGCGACATTATTGGCAACGATCGATTCGAAGAACATCGTCGATATGAAGACATGATTTTTTGTCCCTTCCAATACTTTAAGTGTCATAACATATTAAAGATAGAGAATAAATTATATTACTATCGGGTAAATGAAAAAAGCATTACCGAAAATATTATTGATAGCGATGCGGACAGCATCTTCTTTGCTATGCGAAAAATGTATAACTATGTGAATGAAAATAACGAGAAACGTACCGTCGCCACATTAATGATCATCAATTGTTTTCTGGAAGGCCGCAAACTTTTACGCAAGAAAAAAGGCTACTATCGTTATAACGAAAGTATGTTGAATGACATTCAGAATGCGCTTGCGTGCTGCGATACAAAAATCGTTAAGAATAAAATAATCCTTAAGATGAAATACCCGCATATTGATCGTTCAATTTCTGAAATTAGATATAAGATACTATCCGCTTGCAAAAGTTTATTTTTTCGAAAGGGATTTTAACATGTTTGATAAAGTCGACCGTGTTCTTATTTGCAAGCTCAAATTCTATGGTGATGTTCTGTTAACAACACCTGTTATTGCCAGCATTCAGGCTCGTTATCCTCATGCTAAAATCGATCTGCTTCTTTATAAAGATACAAAATCAATTTTGGCAGCAAATGAAAGTATCAATAATTTTTATCTCATTGAGAAAAAGAAAGGCCTTTTAGATACAGTAAAAAATTATCTTTCAGTGCGTCAACAGCTGAAAAAAAATCACTATGACCTGATCATTAACCTAACCGAGCAATGGCCGATTGGCGCTCTTGTTGCCTCCTTACGTCGCCCCTCAATTGCATTTGAGCGTGATAAGAAACAATGGAACAATCTTTTTTCACGTGTTACACCGATGACTGGCACGCACATAGTTGAACAAAATCTATCCATTTTAAAGGGTATCGGGTTTAGCGAAGCAGATCTGAAAAAAGAGATGTCACTGCACTATCGCCAGGATGATTACCACCATTTGCTTTCCCAACTTCCGGCATTATCTTCACAAAAATATGTCGTTATTCAACCTACTGCCAGACAAGAATTTAAATGTTGGGATGATGATAAATTCGCCCATGTGATTGACCATCTGCATCAGCGTGGTCTGCATGTTTACCTCACCTGTGGGCCAGCACAAAGTGAGCAACAGCAAGTCCAGCGCATTGCTGAACTGTGTCAATCTGCCCCTGACCTGGCGCTGGCAGGCAAAACAACTTTCCTGCAGTTGGCTGCGTTAATCGACCATGCCGTTCTTTACATCGGGGTCGATTCTGCGCCTATGCATATGGCGGCAGCATTAGGAACACCTCAGGTCTGTCTGTTTGGCGCGACCAATTATCAGCAATGGAGACCATGGTCAGATAACGCCGTGTTGATTTGGGCTGGTGATTACCATCCAATGCCCTCCAGAGATGAACTCGACAGGTCAAAAAAATATTTAACATGGATACCGGAGCAAGCCGTGATTGACGCTATCGATAGGGTACTTCATGATAGTGGCAATGATAAAGGTAATGAGAAAGCATAAATGGACAACAAAAATAACGTTATTAATATTGCTTACTGCACAGATGCTAATTATCTGGAATATGTAGCAGTGTCCATTATGTCTGTCATAATGAACAACCCAGGACAAGACCTGTCATTTTTCGTTTTTGTCTATGACGTCTCGGACGACGAAATCAATAAACTGCGCTCAACCAGTGATAAAATTCAGGTTATCAATATTGATAAAGAGGAGATTGAAAAGTATAACAATGACTTTGCAATCAAACATCTGAACCGTTCGACCTATATGCGCCTTGCCGTTCCGCGCTTACTAAAAGATAAAGTTGAGTACTTTATCTATTTAGATGCCGATACTCTGTGTTTTGATAAACTCAATGATATTAACAGTATTGATATCAGTAACGTCATTTGCGCAGTCAGCCACGACTCGCTCGATATCCATGATACAAAAAATGCTAAACGCCTGGGTCTCAGTACAGGTCATTACTTCAATGCCGGTTTTTTGTATATTAATATCGCAAATTGGATTAAGTTCGACATCGAAAACAAAGCAAACACTGTACTATTTGAACAGGGAAAAAGTCTACCTTACTTTGATCAAGATGCTCTGAATATCGCAATGGATGGCAATGTCAAATTTATTGATAATCGATGGAATTTTTTGTTTAACTGGTTTAACGACCAACAAAAAGATAGCTTCTTCTATCAAAAAGATATCCTGCCACGCATTATCCATTTCACCGGTGGACGAAAGCCATGGTATAAAGAGCATACTGGGCTTTCACAGCAACTGTATCTTTTCTACCATCATTTCACACCCTGGCAGACCACAGAAATGCGCTCTTATGCCCCACGAATGAGGCCTACTGATTATCGGGTTTACTCACGTCAGGAAGCCAAAAGGGGAAATTACTGCGCTTCTATCAAATGGTATCTGAAATATCTCAAAACGAAATTGCGCTAAATAAAAAACTCCCTTTCGGGAGTTTTTTTACTTACTTTGTAACTTTGCACGTAAATAGCCGATATAGCTAATTACTGAAGCAACATATTTTCCTTGTAGCCTTTCATGCCGTGATTTCTTTTTATATTGCTTTGGTGTTCTGGCTGGTAACAAAGGAACATCAGCCCATGGAGAAGACTTCCACGCTTCAACAAAAAACTGTGCTGAAGGATAGTTAGCCCATGAATTCCATGGTTTGGTCACGCCGATATAGTGGATCAGAATAGTTTCAGGCGTTATATACTCTTTATACTTTGAAAGATCTTTGCTCTTAAGCTCTTGTTTAATACCATATATTGCATCATAAATTCGTGGTAAGAAAATAGTTTTTCCCAAAAACAGGATATTTAAAACATCCTGGTCAAGAAACGCAAATTTCTTAGTTTTATCTAACAGAGTAGAAAATGCTTTAGAGAAAAATTGTTGCTCCTTCCATTCCTTTAAATTAGCAAAAATAACCCCAGCATTAAAATATTGCTCATTAAACTCTGGAACATTAAGACGAGTAGCTGCATATGAACGACTATCATCAACATCCTGGATAACTGCAGCTACATGATGCTCAAATTTGATATTTGTTAAATCAATCAACGACCCCTTACATACCACATCGGCATCAATATAGAGCAAACTATCGATTTTTTCGCTAAGATATTCAAATGCAATAAATCTAAAATAAGTAGCATGAGACCAGGCATTTCCGCATGGCAAGACCTTTAGTCCTTCAGCATTCATTACATAGACAGTTATATTAGTAGCAAATTGCTTTGCTAGTTTTTCAAGCCGTTGCCGATAATCTAAATCAATATAATCAGTAAAAAGGTGGAAATGAATGCTGATATCTTGATTATGTAGTAAAACGGATGACATCGAAACTGCCGCTCCGAACATAAAATTCTGATCAACCCCCCATGCAATATTCAACTGAGGGGTATGATCTGTTGGAGCACCAAAGATCTCGATGGTATCCTTGATAGACTGATGACAATCAAAATTCATGTACTACACCTTTTTTATGCTATCTGAAAATTATCTGCACAACAAACTAGTGCGACCGTGCATTATGTAGTTTATTTTTTATATACATAACATGACTTAACACAGAACGAATATATTTCCGCTGCACTCTTTCATGTCGTGACTTACGTTTATACAACTTGGCTGTATTTGCATTTAACAGAGACTTTTCTGCCCATGCGGATTTCTGATATGCTTCAATAAAAAACTTAGCCACCGGGTATTTAGCCCATGAATGCCATGGTTTAGTGACGCCCACATAGTGAATTAATACCGTATCGTCGGTAATGAAATCCTGATAAATCTTATCGTTTTTATTTTTGAGTTCCTGATCGACCCCATAGATACAGTTAAAGTCTCTTCTCAGGAAAATAACATTGCCGACAAACAAAATATTGAGCACGTCCTGGTCGAAATAAAGTAATTCCTTTTGGCGTTTGTCTAATATAGAAAATGCTTTGGTTAACAACTGCTGCTCACGCCATACTTCGAGATTCGCAAATACAACACCCGAATTAAAATACCCCTTACTCAGTTCAGGGATACCGAGTCTGGTACCGGATTTAATTCGCACTTCATCAACATCATTAATGACAGCTGCATATTCCCCGCAGAAATTAATCTCAGTAAGTTCCCGTAGAGAACCTTTACAAATGACATCGGCATCCAGATACAGTACCGAGCTTAATTCGGTGCTTAAATATTCAAATGCAAAGTAACGATAGTACATTGCATAAGTCCAGGCTTTCGTGCTCGGCAGTTCACGAAAGGCCGCATTATCGAAAACAAGGACAGTCACTGTCGTACTGTACATTTGCGTTAGGCGTTTTATGCTTTCCAGATAGTCGTCATCGATATAGTCAGTGGCGATATAAAAATGGATATCAATATCAGGATTATTCACTAATACTGAGGTCATAGAAATGCCGGATCCAAACAAAAAATTACGATCGACACCATACGCAACGCTTAGTTTTTTACTCTTGCCATGCGTCGAGCTGTCGATGATATGTTTTTGAATGATCAACTTCTGGAAATCGATGTTCATAATAAAATAGCCTCAAACTTCATGTGTAATTTATAGCGCTTTTCTTATTGTTCTTTGTCTTATTTTTTGCGCTTTTGTGACAGCCTGTTCAAACAACCTGACTTCCTGACGAAAGATTTCACGTAATGGCATCGAAAAATAGACACGTAAAAAACGGTAGATATCTCTGGACGTTAGCCCAATCTCCAGTGAGGAGAAATAGAGCCCGATCAAATCCTTATCCCGCCAGCGGCGTGGTACCCGCTGACGTATTTGCGCACGATGCAGATCAATCACAGAGAGTTTGATCTCCGCAACATCTGCTGGCATCGGCTGTTGGAGCAGGAAATGGCAAATATAACAATCCCGATGATTTACTCCACCTCGATGCATTTTACCCACCATTTCCGCCACGCGGGTAATAATGGTCCGTTTTAATACAAAATCGGGCCGTTCAATTCCCCAGTTGGCGCAAAAATCTTCAAGGCTGATGGCAGGAGAAAGATCCTCAGTGATAATAAATGAGGTTCGCTCTAACGGATTCAGCCCTTTCTGTCCAAAAGCAACACCCGTCATTGTATCCACATTCAATGCTTGTAAACGGTGAATCGCCAGCCATTCCCGGTCCGCGCCAAGCACAGGCATGCGCAGAGAAATAAGGTTCTTCAACACTTCTTTAAGCGTGGTCCCATGATGATATTTAAGAAAGTAACCTTTTCCCATCATCTCAAAACGCAGGGTACGCCGTGTTTCCAGAGCGCGAAAAATCTCGCCATCCAGCTTAGTGACCTCTGTGAACGGGTCTTTTCCTTGCCATTGCGTGACAAATGGCTCTTTCAATTCAATCATTTTCGAGACCTAAAATGATATCTGCAGCTTTATCTGCCAGGCTGTAGAGATCTTCTGTATCAGCAAAATGTCGCGCATTTTCAGCCCAACGACTTCTCTGCTCATTATTTTGCAGCGCATCGAAAAGTGCTGTATTCAAATTTTCCTGCGCAAAAGGTTCAGGAATCACCACACCGCATTGGGCGGCAATGATATACCCTGCGTAGCCGCATACCTCAGTGGTTAATACTGGCAGCCCGGCAACTACGGCTTCTAGCAAGACGATACCAGCGGCTTCCTGAACTGCCGGGTGAAGCAATAAATCGGCAGCAGACATCAATTCAGCGACATCATCTCGCCCTGAGAAGAATTGAACTTGCTTTTCAATACCCAATTGGCGGGCCTGAGCACGATAACGATCGGCCTTATCCTGACCAACAACCATCAACTGAGTACGGTGACGTATAGTCTCAGGTAAAGAAGCCAACGCCTGTAAGCTTCTTGGCACACCTTTGCGTTTGAAATCAGAGCCGACCTGCAGAAGCAGGAACTGATCGAGAGCAATACCATTCTTTTCTCTGACAATCTGCCTGCTGTTTTCAGGTTGCAGGCTGTATTTTCTGTCTGGGTAGATACCTGGCGGCAGAATACGAAAACGCTGGCTCTCGGTATGATAATGCTGTTTGAAATCACCGATTTGCTTATCGGTTAACATCAAAAGCGTGGTACCAGAACCTTGTTGAAACGTCGCTTTTTCAAATGCAGAGTAGTGCCGATACCGACGCGTCAACTTATAGAAGAAGCCCTTCTCGCGAGCGACCTTTTCCGCATAACAAACGTCGGCAGCGTAATACACATCCAGCCCAGGCATTTTATTAAAACCAACGATACGATCGACGGGATGCTGGCTTAAATAATTTTGAACCCACTGATAATATTGCTCGTTTTTCCCATGGTTAGTTCTGGCTGTGACGGGTACGAGTATAATTTCCAGTCCTTCCGGACGTTCGCCCTGCCATGACTGGGTAAACACCTGGACATGATGACCTCGTGCAGCAACCGTGAGCGCTACTCGCAGAAAATCACGCTGTAACCCACCATAGGGGAAATACTTGTACAAACAAAAAGCAATATTCATGCATTAATATCCGCATCGCGTCGCCAGGCATAGCAGGTCTGATACATCCAAAGTTTACCGCCCATGTTTTCGAAATGTTTCTGCCGGCTAGCTACCTGAAATTGCGCAGTAGTATATCATTTATTATCACGCATTCCGAAACGAATATTTTTTGAACAGAATAAATAAATAAACTTTTAAAAACAAAAAGATATAAAATTAGTGCTTTCACCTTAAAACACACGCCGCACAAGACGTTAAGCCACGTCAGTACGATCATAAGCATTTTTAAAATAGCCGTAGGCTAAAACAGTGCCCGACGATTCCATCGTTTTGCTGCAACCTGGATAAAAATGATGGTAAAGCCATAGTTAAATACATAGAATCCCCAGCACATTCATAAGTTAGCTACCATTATGCTCGAATTGCTTTACACCGCCCTTTTCTACCTTATTCAGCCTTTGATCTGGATACGGCTTTGGGTGCGCGGACGTAAGGCTCCGGCCTACCGTAAACGCTGGGGTGAACGCTACGGTTTTTACCGCCGTCCGCTAAAACCAGACGGCATCATGCTTCACTCAGTTTCTGTGGGCGAAACGCTGGCAGCTATTCCATTAGTCCGCGCTCTGCGACATCGCTATCCCGACTTGCCGATCACGGTAACCACCATGACGCCAACCGGCTCTGAGCGCGTACAATCCGCTTTTGGTACTGACGTTCAGCACATTTATTTGCCATACGATTTACCGGATGCACTGAACCGTTTCCTGAATAAAGTTGACCCCAAGCTGGTGTTAATCATGGAAACCGAGCTGTGGCCAAATCTGATCGCGGCACTCCATAAGCGCGGTATTCCTCTGGTCATCGCCAACGCACGGCTTTCTGCGCGTTCAGCTGCTGGCTACGCAAAATTAGGCAAATTTGTTGGTAAGCTACTGCGTCGAATTACGTTGATTGCAGCACAGAACGAAGAAGATGGCGCTCGTTTTATTACGCTTGGCGCCAGAAGCAACCAGGTCACCGTCACCGGCAGCCTGAAGTTTGATATTTCCGTCACGCCACAGCTGGCCGCAAAAGCGATTACCTTGCGTCGTCAATGGGCACCTCATCGCCCGGTGTGGATTGCAACCAGCACGCACGATGGTGAAGAAAGCATTATCATTGCTGCCCATCAAGCGTTATTAAATCAGTTTCCTAATCTTTTATTGATCCTGGTTCCCAGACATCCGGAACGCTTCCCGGATGCCATTAACCTCGTACGTCAGGCTGGGCTAAGCTATACCACACGTTCTTCTGGCGAAGTTCCATCCTCAGATACTCAGGTCGTTATCGGCGACACCATGGGCGAGCTGATGTTGCTGTACGGCATTGCCGACCTTGCTTTTGTCGGTGGTTCACTGGTTGAACGTGGGGGACACAACCCACTGGAAGCCGCGGCACACGCTATTCCGGTGCTGATGGGGCCACATACCTTTAATTTTAAAGATATTTGCGCCCGTCTCGAACAGGCAAGCGGATTGATCACCGTCACCGACGCAACCACGCTGGTGAAAGAGGTCTCTTCTTTACTGACCGATGCCGATTATCGTAATTTTTATGGCCGTCATGCAGTTGAAGTCCTGTATCAAAATCAGGGCGCGCTACAGCGCCTGCTGCAACTGCTGGAACCTTATCTGCCACCCAAAACGCATTGAGGCAAATCATGCAAAAACGGGCGATTTATCCAGGAACCTTTGATCCCATAACTAACGGCCATCTTGATATCGTGACCCGTGCAACCAGCATGTTCGATCACGTGATCCTGGCGATTGCCGCAAGTCCCAGTAAAAAACCGATGTTTACCCTTGAAGAGCGCGTCGAGCTGGCGCAACAGGCAACGGCGCATCTCGGCAATGTGGAAGTTCTGGGATTCAGCGACTTAATGGCAAATTTTGCCCGTGATAATCAGGCTAACATTCTGATCCGAGGCCTGCGCGCGGTAGCAGATTTTGAGTATGAAATGCAGCTGGCCCATATGAACCGCCATTTAATGCCGCAACTGGAAAGCGTCTTTCTGATGCCGTCTAAAGAGTGGTCATTTATCTCATCGTCACTGGTGAAAGAAGTCGCCCGCCATCAGGGTGATGTGACACACTTTCTGCCGGAAAACGTCCATCAGGCGTTAATGAGTAAACTAAAGTAATGCGTCTTGCCGGATAAGACATAAAGTTTACCCGGCCAGCAACGAATGTTATTTCTGACAGCGACGGCAGTAGAACGTTGTGCGCTGGGCGTGTTTTGTCGCAATGATTGGCGCGCCACATACGCGACAGGGTTCACCTTCTCTCCCATAGACCTGCAACTCCTGGGCAAAATAGCCCGGCTTACCGTCGCTTTGCAGGAAGTCCTTCAGCGTCGTTCCACCCTGTTCAATCGAACGCAGTAAAACCGCCTTGATGACGCGCACCAGCAGTTCGTACTCATCCTGCGACAAAGATGACGCCAGGCGGTCAGGATGGATGCCAGCGGCAAACAGCGACTCGCTGGCATAGATATTACCGACCCCCACCACCAGCTTGTTATCCATCAGCCAGGGTTTAATCGCGGTTTTCTTCTTCGCGCATTTCTGCTGCAGATAACTGGCGTTGAAATCGTCGCTCAGTGGCTCAGGGCCAAGATGAGCGAGAACATTGTGTCCATCCAATTCGGGAGTCCACAACCAGGCGCCAAAACGGCGAGGATCGGTATAGCGCAGGACTTTGCCGTTACTCATCACTAAGTCAACGTGGTCATGCTTTTCTGCAGGAAGCTCTTCAGGAAGGATACGCAAACTCCCCGACATCCCCAGATGAATGATTACCCAACCATCCGGCAACTCCAGCAGCAGGTATTTAGCGCGCCGCTGTACGCTGAGGACAGGTTTATCACTCAGACGATAGATTTCCTCTGATACCGGCCAACGCAAACGACCGTTACGCACAGTCGCGTGCATAATCGTTGCCCCAACCAGATGCGGCTCAATACCGCGGCGGCTGGTTTCGACTTCAGGTAATTCAGGCATAGTATCTCCGGCGATGTATCAGGTCACATTAATATGGGGACGGCCAGAAAACAAAAAACCCCGCCGAAGCGAGGTTTTTTATTACATCAAAGCGAAAATTATTTGATTTTCGCTTCTTTGTAGAGAACGTGCTGACGGACAACTGGATCGAATTTTTTCAGTTCCAGTTTTTCCGGCTTAGTACGTTTGTTCTTCGTAGTGGTATAGAAGTGACCAGTACCAGCAGAAGAAACCAGCTTGATTTTCTCACGAATACCTTTAGCCATGATTTATTTCCTCTTAGTACTTAGTACTTTTCGCCACGGGCACGCAGTTCAGACAGAACTGTTTCGATGCCTTTCTTATCAATAACACGCATACCTTTAGCAGATACACGCAGGGTGACAAAACGCTTTTCGCTCTCAACCCAGAAACGGTGAGAGTGCAGGTTAGGCAGGAAACGGCGTTTAGTCGCGTTCAGTGCGTGGGAACGGTTGTTACCGGTCACCGGACGCTTGCCAGTAACTTGGCAGACTCGGGACATGTCTATTCTCCAAAAATCAAATTAGCTCGAGCTTCGTATGGGGTATCGGCGCCTCGTCAGGCTTTACAGCCCGGTCATCGCATAGTTCTAAGTGAACTCTCGATTGCCAGGCCCAAATGCCAAACCCGAGATTCTCAAAGGTGGCGTAGTATACGCTGACCCGGCGTTATGCTCAAGTCCCGAACAGACAAAGATCCCGATGGATCGCGTAAAGTGCGTTAAATCCAACCGCGTTCCGCAAAAGAAACGTACTCTCCGCGCCCAATGACCAGATGATCAAGCACCCGGATATCCATGAACTGACAGCATTTCACAACACGCTCGGTGATGAGTTTATCTGCTTTACTCGGCTCTGCACAACCCGAAGGGTGATTATGCGCAAGGATCACCGCTGACGCATTCATTTTTATCGCTTCACGCACAATTTCTCGTGGATGCACCTCAACATGGCTAAGCGTACCGGAAAAAAGTTTGCTGTGTTTAATCACGTGATGTTGAGAATCCATAAAGATCACCAGAAAGATCTCGCGTTCCTCTTGCGCGAGCTGACTTTGCAGAAATTCTCGCGCCATTTCCGGGCTAAGTAACGCGCGCTCTTCCATCACTCGCACGTTATGGTAGCGCCTTGCCAGTTCGGCAATCCCTTTAAGCTGCGCATACTTCGCCAGGCCAATACCGTGAACGTGGCTAAACGCCATATAGTCTGCTGATAACAGGCCATACAGCGAACCAAAATGCTGGATCAACTCTTTTGCCAGCGTCAGCACATCTTTACCCAGAATCCCGGTGCGTAAAAAAAGCGCCAGTAGCTCAACATCGCTAAGTGAACCAGCCCCCTGCGCCAATAGCTTTTCCCGGGGCATCATACGTCCTGTATTTTCCATGCCTCCCCCTCCTTTCTCGTCCGCATAGTGGCATAACGCCTGTCGCGAATCGACGCTCTGTTATCACTTCTTCGTAGCGGCTCGCAAACTGAAGCGCGGGCAAAAGCACGACTCATTGCGGATTGTGATAAAATATCCGCCTTCTGGTGAAACCCAACAGGAAAGATCATGATGAGCCTGGCCGGTAAAAAAATCGTACTTGGCGTCAGTGGCGGCATTGCTGCGTACAAAACCCCTGAACTGGTGCGTCGTTTGCGGGAACGCGGCGCTGACGTCCGCGTGGCGATGACCGAAGCGGCAAAAGCGTTTATTACTCCCCTGAGCTTACAAGCGGTTTCGGGTTATCCCGTTTCCGACAGCCTGCTTGACCCCGCGGCCGAAGCCGCGATGGGCCACATTGAGCTGGGGAAATGGGCCGACCTGGTTATCCTGGCCCCTGCTACGGCAGACCTGATTGCCCGCGTCGCCGCAGGTATGGCTAACGATTTGGTTTCAACGATCTGTCTGGCAACGCCTGCTCCTGTTGCTGTGCTGCCAGCCATGAACCAGCAGATGTACCGTGCTGCCGCGACCCAGCACAATCTGGGCATTCTTGCCTCGCGAGGTTTGCTCATTTGGGGCCCTGACAGCGGTAGCCAGGCATGTGGCGATGTCGGTCCTGGCCGCATGCTGGATCCGTTGACGATTGTCGATATGGCCGCAGAACATTTCTCGCCTGTCAACGATCTGCAACATCTCAACATCATGATTACGGCGGGCCCGACGCGTGAACCGCTGGATCCCGTGCGTTACATTTCCAATCACAGCTCCGGAAAAATGGGATTTGCGATCGCAGCCGCTGCCGCAAAACGCGGGGCAAACGTCACGCTGGTGTCGGGACCTGTTTCGTTACCCACACCGCCATTTGTGCAGCGCATTGATGTGATGACCGCACTGGAGATGGAAGCCGCCGTGCAATCTGCGGTGCAACAACAGCATATTTTTATCGGCTGCGCCGCAGTCGCTGATTATCGCGCCGAGACCGTCGCCCCCGAAAAAATCAAAAAACAGGCGACGCAGGGTGATGAATTAACAGTAAAAATGGTCAAAAACCCGGATATTATCGCCGGTGTTGCCGCACTGGATGCTAATCGTCCTTTTGTCGTTGGGTTTGCCGCCGAAACAAATAATGTGGAAGAATATGCCCGGCAAAAACGCATCCGCAAAAACCTTGATGTGATCTGTGCGAACGACGTTTCGTTATCAAATCAAGGATTTAACAGCGACAGCAACGCATTACACCTTTTTTGGCAGGATGGAGATAAAGTCTTACCGCTTGAGCGTAAAGAACTCCTGGGCCAATTATTACTCGACGAGATCGTGACCCGTTATGATGAAAAAAATCGACGTTAAGATTCTGGACCCGCGCGTAGGGCAACAATTTCCGCTCCCGACGTACGCCACTTCTGGCTCTGCCGGACTTGACCTGCGTGCTTGTCTTGATGACGCCGTAGAGCTGGCGCCGGGTGCAACCACGCTGGTGCCAACCGGGTTAGCCATCCATATTGCCGATCCCTCTCTGGCGGCAGTGATGTTGCCACGTTCCGGGCTGGGTCATAAGCACGGCATCGTACTGGGCAACCTGGTCGGTCTGATTGATTCCGACTATCAAGGACAATTGATGGTGTCTATCTGGAACCGTGGTCAGGACAGCTTCACGATTGAACCGGGCGAACGTATCGCACAGATGGTATTTGTACCGGTCGTGCAGGCTGAATTTAATCTGGTGGAAGAGTTTGAAGCCACCGATCGTGGCGAAGGTGGCTTCGGCCATTCCGGGCGCAAGTAACCCGCAGAAAAGTATCCCACAGCGTAATAACGCAATAACACACCGCAAACAGCCGTTTGCGGTCGCTGTGTGGATGCCTGCCTGGCAAGAGCTTATTTTCAGGGGTATTTTGTAACATGGTAGAAAAGCAAACTGCGAAAAGGAATCGTCGCGAAGAAATACTTCAGTCTCTGGCACTGATGCTTGAGTCCAGCGATGGAAGCCAACGCATCACGACAGCGAAACTGGCAGCCTCTGTAGGCGTTTCCGAAGCGGCCTTATATCGCCATTTTCCCAGCAAGACCCGCATGTTCGATAGTCTGATTGAGTTTATCGAAGATAGTCTGATTACCCGTATCAATTTGATCTTAAAAGACGAAAAGGACACCAGCGCACGTCTGCGTCTGATCGTTCTGCTGATTTTAGGCTTCGGTGAACGTAACCCCGGTCTGACGCGCATTCTGACCGGGCATGCGCTCATGTTTGAACAGGATCGTCTGCAAGGCCGCATTAACCAGCTTTTCGAACGTATTGAGGCCCAGTTGCGCCAGGTTCTGCGCGAAAAAAGAATGCGTGAAGGTGAAGGTTACACCGTGGATGAAACGCTGCTGGCCAGCCAGTTACTGGCTTTCTGCGAAGGTATGTTGTCCCGGTTTGTACGTAGCGAATTTAAATATCGTCCAACGGATGATTTTGACACCCGCTGGCCGCTGGTTGCTGCTCAATTGCAGTAGCGGCTTCGTTTTGTCCGGCCTACGTAACCCGTAGGCCGGATACGCGCAGCGGCATCTACAGTTCTTATACGCCGTATGCTTCGCGATACGCCCGCACTGCTACCAGGTGTTCTGCCATTTCAGGCTTCTCTTCCAGATACGCAATCAGGTCTTTCAGGGTAATGATAGAAATCACCTTGCAACCATAATCACGCTCTACTTCCTGAATCGCCGAAATCTCGCCCCGACCACGCTCCTGACGATCGAGAGAAATCAATACCCCAGCAAGCGTAGCGCCATTAGCCTGAATAATCTCCATCGACTCACGAATAGCCGTACCTGCGGTGATAACATCATCTACCAGCATGACACGCCCCTCAAGTGCGCTACCTACCAGATTACCGCCTTCGCCATGGGTTTTCGCCTCTTTGCGGTTAAAGCAGTACGGCATATCTTTATCGTGGTGTTCCGCAAGTGCTACAGCCGTAGTAGTCGCAATCGGAATACCTTTGTACGCAGGGCCAAACAGCAGATCGAACTCGATGCCGGAATCCACCAGCGCTTCGGCATAAAAACGGCCTAACAGTGCCAGATCGCGCCCGGTATTAAACAGCCCGGCGTTGAAGAAATAGGGGCTTTTGCGCCCGGATTTCAGCGTAAATTCGCCAAACTTTAGTACCTGCTTGCTAAGCGCAAACTCAATAAACTGGCGCTGATACGGTTTCATGGATTCGCTCCTCATCTCACTTTATTACAGACAAAAAAAAGGCGACTCTTCAGTCGCCTTTAAAATCAATTTTCTAACGCCGCCTTCTGCGTCGCTACAATGGATTCGATTCCCCCTCGGGCCAAGGCCAGTAGGGTGAGAAGTTCTTCATGGCTGAACGGCTCACCTTCCGCCGTGCCCTGCACTTCAATAATTCGACCGTCTTCAGTCATCACCACGTTCATGTCAGTTTCTGCCGCTGAATCCTCAACGTACTCCAGATCACAGAGCGCTTCACCATTGACAATCCCCACGGAAACCGCGGCAACCATCCCTTTCATCGGGTTAGTTTTCAGCTTACCGCTCGCCACCAGCTTGTTCAGCGCATCAGCCAACGCAACGCATGCGCCAGTAATCGATGCAGTACGCGTACCGCCATCTGCCTGAATAACATCACAGTCCAGCGTAATAGTGAATTCACCGAGCGTCTTCAGGTCAACGGCGGCGCGCAGCGCACGAGCGATCAGGCGCTGGATTTCCATGGTACGGCCGCCCTGCTTACCTTTCGCCGCTTCACGGGCGTTACGGGTGTGCGTGGCGCGTGGCAGCATGCCATATTCTGCGGTGATCCAGCCCTGGCCCTGACCTTTCAGAAAACGTGGGACGCCTTCATCAATAGAAGCGGTACACAGCACTTTGGTATCACCAAATTCGACCAGCACGGAGCCTTCAGCGTGTTTTGTATAATTACGGGTCAGGGTAACGGGACGCACCTGATTGGCACTACGACCTGCTGGACGCATGATAAAATCTCCGGCTTGAAACGAATGTGGCTGCGCATTATACGGACTTCCGACGGTTATTCCTATCCTGACAAGACGTGGATGGCTATAATCCTCCCATCTCATCTTTAAAAACAGGAACGTCTATGATCCGCAGCATGACCGCCTACGCCCGGCGTGAAATCAAGGGTGAATGGGGTAGCGCAACCTGGGAAATGCGCTCGGTAAACCAGCGTTATCTGGAAACTTATTTTCGCCTGCCGGAACAGTTCCGTAGTCTCGAACCCGTGGTTCGCGAACGCATTCGCTCGCGTCTGACGCGCGGTAAAATCGAATGTACACTGCGTTTTGAGCCGGATGCCAGCGCGCAAGGCGAGCTGATCCTGAATGAAAAGCTCGCTAAACAGCTCGTGAGCGCTGCTAACTGGGTCAAAATGCAGAGTGATGAAGGTGAAATTAATCCGGTTGATATCCTTCGTTGGCCAGGGGTAATGGCAGCGCAGGAGCAAGACCTGGATGCCATCGCCGCCGAAATCCTCGCTGCGCTTGACGGTACGCTGGATGACTTTATCGTTGCGCGTGAAACCGAAGGTCAGGCGCTGAAAGCGTTGATCGAGCAGCGTCTGGAAGGCGTCAGCGCTGAAGTGACGAAGGTACGTGCGCACATGCCGGAAATTCTGCAATGGCAGCGCGAGCGTCTGGTAGCCAAACTGGAAGACGCACAGGTGCAACTGGAAAATAACCGTCTTGAGCAAGAGCTGGTGCTGATGGCACAGCGTATCGATGTGGCTGAAGAACTGGATCGCCTGGAAGCTCACGTCAAAGAAACCTACAACATTCTGAAGAAAAAAGAGGCGGTTGGCCGTCGTCTGGACTTCATGATGCAGGAATTCAACCGTGAGTCGAACACCCTGGCATCCAAGTCTATCAATGCTGAGGTGACTAACTCCGCAATTGAACTGAAAGTTTTGATCGAGCAAATGCGCGAGCAGATTCAGAACATCGAGTAAGCCATTACTCAACGTAGCCCGCCAGTAAACGGCGGGACTACGTATTTTTCCCGGCGTTTCGCTTCCGCTCCTTTACTTCGAATTACATTTTCTCATCGTTTATTATCATCCACCACATTTTAAACAGCATGCCATAACGCATTTCTGACATATTCACATTAGCTGTAGTTATTAAAATCGTTTCACCTTAGAAAATCTCAATCGTGACAATGCGCACAAATCGATAACCTTAGCCCCCAGCACATCAGGGGGAATACATGCTGTTACACGTTTTATATTTAATTGGTATTACTGCCGAAGCCATGACAGGCGCGCTTGCGGCGGGGCGTCGCCGTATGGATACATTTGGCGTTATTATTATTGCCACTGCGACCGCCATCGGCGGTGGTTCGGTACGCGACATTCTTCTCGGCCACTATCCGCTTGGCTGGGTAAAGCATCCTGAATACGTCATTATCGTGGCGGCCGCTGCGGTACTCACCACCATTATTGCCCCTGTCATGCCCTACCTGCGTAAAATATTCCTTGTACTGGATGCGCTGGGCCTGGTGGTCTTTTCTATTATTGGCGCACAGGTGGCACTGGATATGGGCCACGGGCCGATTATCGCCGTGGTCGCTGCGGTCACTACCGGCGTCTTCGGTGGCGTGTTACGCGACATGTTCTGCAAACGCATTCCATTAGTGTTCCAGAAAGAACTGTATGCTGGAGTTTCTTTTGCCGCTGCCGTGCTTTACATCGTGCTGCAACATTACGTCTCCAGCCACGATGTGGTGGTTATCTCTACCCTACTCTTCGGCTTTACCGCCCGGTTACTGGCGCTGCGCCTGAAGTTGGGCCTGCCAGTATTTTATTATCGCCATGAAGGTCATTAAGGCATAAAGCCCGTAATACGCTGAGCAGCCAGCCAGTTGCTCAGCGCTATGACCTCCCTGGTCTCCAGCCACTGAATGATCTGTCGTGCCCGGCGGTCCCCCATTAAAGGGAGCTGCCGCCAGCTTTGCTCATCACGGTCCTGCAATTGTTGCCACGAAGCATCCCGACTGGCATTCAGGGTTGCCTGTGTTAACGGTATTCCCATGGCAAGAACCCAACGTGTGAACGGAAGATGGCGCGACAGGTTGAACTGATGCCACATCTTCTCCCCTTTGCTTACGCCTAATGTGGACTGGAGCTGCTCCTGAGTTAATCCGAGCCAGGAAAAGATATGTTCAAAGTGATACGCCTGATGAAGGTCACGCCATCCCGCTTCACCAATACCTTCTAATTCCAGCACTTCTTTCGCGCCCAGCCAAACCAGTCTGGCAATAAACTGCTCATAACACGCCGGCGTGGCATAAAAGCAGGTCATTGAATTGAAGCGCCCCTCAGGCGGCGCTGGCTTAGTGCGCTGAGTGCTGCGCCAGACCACTTCGTCGATACGAGGGATCCCCTGTCCGGCCAGGCTTATCAGGATCCGATCTCCAGGCGCGATATCCCATTCATTCCAGCGACGTACAGAGCCAATATTCACGCGTTGCACGCGCTTATCATCCAGCATGACGGGTGCCAGCAGCGCGACTACGGCAATTTTCCCACTTTTACCGACTGAAAACTGAATATCTGTGACCTCGGATACCTGAGCCACGGGCGGATATTTCCACGCCGCCAGCCAGTCTCCCTGCCCGGGTAACCAGTATCGCGCTTGCGGTTCTTTCCCCGATCGCACCACGACGCCATCCGTCACAAAAGGGAGTGCCGAAGTCCACCATCGGGCACGGGCATGCTCGACATCGTCCGCATTTTTCACGGGCTGGGTATAGCGTTGCGTGAAACTGAACCCGGCAGAAGTGAGTTGTTCCAGCCTTTCCGACATGACCGCCGGACCATCAGGCCAGGCCCAGATAAAAATAGCCAATGAGCGTAACAATTCCGGGTTGCTCTGGCGCATCATCATTCCAGCGACCTTTGAACGTGCGTTCATTCCCCCGCTCTGTTGCTGGATATGCCCTTCCTGCTGTAAAAAAATCTCGCCCTGCAACGTACTGTTCGCCAGCAGACCTTTGGTTGTGTGTGGTACGGAAGGGATCTGAAGAATCTTTTGCGTCCAGTCTTCACCTTTCAGGCCATTACCTCGGCTAATCGCTCTTACCAGATTGCCATTGCGATAGACCAGCGTTACCGCCACGCCGTCGACCTTTGGTTGTACCCAGAGATCGCTGCGCACACGCATCCATTGCTGTAACGCTTGCTTATCTGCCAGCTTACGGACCCCCGTGTGAGGCACTGGATGCGGGACTGTGCCACTTATTGGAGGCGCAGACAGATCTGGTGGAGCATCATCGCCAAAACAGCGCTGCCATTGGATGAGTTGCGCACTGAGCTGGTCATAAACGCCGTCATCAACGGCGCTGACACCCTGTTTCCAGTAACTGTCATTCCACCGTGTTATCTGCTGCTGTAATCGTGAAATTTCCTCGCCTGCCCGGGCTGGAGACCAGACCGGGCATACCGCCCAGACAGGCAAATTCCAGACCAGTAAAACTATGCCAAGGCATTTCCATCGCCTCATATTGCCTCCGTTAACCAATGTGCTTCCCGGCAGGTATAGCGCGGAGTGCAACCGAAACAGAGCGACAAAAATTCATCCTGCGAGCAGCCTTCCTGACATTTTGACGTATTGCTGCAAATTGCCGGTAAAACGGGAAACGGGTACGCAAAACGCAATAAACATGCGCAAAAAGTGTGACAAAGGCTACGTCACATAGCGGCTACGTGTATAATAAGCCCGTATGTAGGCTCTCTTTCGACAATCACATACATTAAGATACTCATGGCTCAAGGCACGCTTTATATTGTTTCTGCCCCCAGTGGCGCGGGTAAATCCAGCCTGATTCAGGCTTTATTAAAGACCCAACCGTTGTATGACACCCAGGTTTCTGTTTCGCACACCACGCGCGCACCGCGCCCGGGGGAAGTGCACGGTGAACACTATTTCTTTGTGAACCATGACGAATTCAGAGCCATGATTGGCAGAGACGCGTTCCTGGAACACGCTGAGGTTTTCGGTAATTACTACGGCACCTCGCGTGAGACCATTGAGCAAGTATTAGCATCCGGCGTAGACGTCTTTTTAGATATCGATTGGCAAGGTGCGCAGCAAATTCGTCAAAAAATGCCGCATGCGCGCAGTATTTTTATTTTGCCGCCATCTAAGATTGAGCTGGACCGCCGTCTTCGTGGTCGAGGTCAGGATAGCGAAGACGTGATCGCAAAACGTATGGCGCAAGCTGTTGCAGAAATGAGCCATTACGCCGAATATGATTATCTTATTGTGAACGATGATTTCGATACCGCCCTGGGCGATTTGAAAACCATCATTCGCGCCGAACGTCTGCGCATGAGCCGCCAAAAGCAGCGTCATGACGCTTTAATCAGCAAACTGTTGGCAGACTGAACCCACATTCAGTATCATGCCCAGTCATTTCTTCACCTGTGGAGCATTTTAAGTATGGCACGCGTAACTGTTCAGGACGCTGTAGAGAAAATTGGTAACCGTTTTGACCTGGTACTGGTCGCCGCGCGTCGCGCTCGTCAGATGCAGGTAGGCGGAAAGGATCCGCTCGTACCGGAAGAAAACGATAAAACTACCGTTATCGCGCTGCGCGAAATCGAAGAGGGTCTGATCAACAACCAGATCCTCGACGTGCGTGAGCGCCAGGAACAGCAAGAGCAGGAAGCCGCTGAATTACAAGCCGTTACCGCTATTGCTGAAGGTCGTCGTTAATCACAAAGCGGGTCGCCCTTGTATCTGTTTGAAAGCCTGAATCAGCTGATTCAAAACTACCTGCCGGAAGACCAGATTAAGCGTCTTCGGCAGGCGTATCTCGTTGCACGTGACGCTCACGAGGGCCAGACACGTTCAAGCGGTGAACCTTATATCACGCACCCCGTAGCGGTAGCCTGCATTCTGGCCGAGATGAAACTCGACTACGAAACGCTGATGGCTGCGCTGCTACATGACGTGATTGAAGATACCCCAGCCACCTACCAGGACATGGAACAGCTTTTTGGTAAAAGCGTTGCAGAGCTGGTAGAAGGGGTATCTAAGCTTGATAAGCTTAAGTTTCGCGATAAGAAAGAGGCGCAAGCTGAAAACTTTCGCAAGATGATTATGGCGATGGTGCAGGATATCCGCGTCATTCTCATCAAACTTGCCGACCGTACCCACAATATGCGCACGCTGGGCTCATTACGCCCCGATAAGCGCCGCCGCATCGCCCGTGAAACCCTCGAAATCTACAGTCCGCTGGCGCACCGTTTAGGTATTCATCACATTAAGACCGAGCTGGAAGAGCTGGGTTTTGAAGCACTGTACCCGAACCGCTATCGCGTGATTAAAGAAGTGGTAAAAGCCGCCCGCGGCAACCGCAAAGAGATGATCCAAAAAATCCTCTCAGAAATCGAAGGGCGTTTGCAGGAAGCAGGCATTCCGTGTCGCGTAAGCGGTCGCGAGAAACACCTGTACTCTATCTACTGCAAAATGGTACTCAAAGAGCAGCGTTTTCACTCGATCATGGACATTTACGCTTTCCGCGTCATCGTTCATGACTCCGATACCTGCTATCGCGTACTCGGTCAGATGCACAGCCTGTACAAACCGCGTCCAGGCCGCGTGAAAGACTATATCGCCATTCCCAAAGCGAACGGATACCAGTCTTTGCATACCTCAATGATCGGCCCGCACGGCGTGCCTGTTGAAGTACAAATTCGTACCGAAGACATGGACCAGATGGCGGAGATGGGGGTCGCGGCACACTGGGCGTACAAAGAGCATGGCGAAACCAGCACCACGGCACAAATCCGCGCCCAACGCTGGATGCAAAGCCTGCTGGAACTGCAGCAAAGCGCCGGTAGCTCGTTTGAATTTATTGAAAGCGTTAAATCTGATCTCTTCCCGGATGAGATTTATGTTTTCACACCGGAAGGGCGCATTGTCGAGTTGCCTGCCGGTGCGACGCCTGTCGACTTCGCCTACGCCGTACATACCGATATCGGTCATGCCTGCGTTGGCGCACGTGTCGACAGACAGCCTTATCCGCTTTCCCAACCGCTGTTTAGCGGTCAGACCGTTGAAATCATTACTGCACCAGGCGCCCGGCCGAATGCGGCATGGCTCAACTTTGTCGTCAGCTCGAAAGCGCGTGCAAAAATTCGCCAACTGCTGAAAAACCTTAAGCGCGATGATTCCGTCAGTCTGGGGCGTCGACTGCTTAACCATGCCCTGGGTGGTAGCCGTAAACTGGCTGAAATCCCGCAGGAAAGTATCCAGCGTGAGCTTGAGCGTATGAAGCTCGCCACACTTGACGATCTGTTAGCGGAAATCGGTCTGGGCAACGCCATGAGCGTGGTGGTTGCGAAAAACCTTCAGCAGGGCGAAGCATCGGCGAACGTTCCTGCGCAATCTGGTCATGGTCATCTGCCGATCAAAGGCGCAGACGGCGTACTGATCACCTTTGCCAAATGCTGTCGTCCAATCCCTGGCGATCCGATCATTGCCCACGTCAGTCCGGGTAAAGGTCTGGTGATTCACCATGAGTCCTGCCGTAACATTCGTGGCTACCAGAAAGAGCCAGAGAAATTTATGGCGGTGGAATGGGATAAAGAGACAGAGCAGGAGTTCATCACCGAAATTAAGGTGGATATGTTTAACCACCAGGGTGCTCTGGCGAACCTGACGGCGGCAATCAACACGACGACCTCCAATATTCAAAGTCTGAATACTGAAGAGAAAGACGGCCGTGTTTATAGCGCCTTTATTCGCCTGACCGCTCGCGATCGCGTGCATCTGGCGAATATTATGCGCAAAATCCGCGTCATGCCGGACGTGATTAAAGTCACCCGCAACCGAAACTAGAGATATGAACTCAAAACGCTATGAGCGCATTTGCGAAATGCTTGCCAGGCGTCAGCCCGATCTGACCGTCTGCATGGAGCAGGTCCATAAACCTCATAACGTTTCTGCGATCATTCGTACCGCAGACGCTGTCGGCGTACATGAAGTCCACGCCGTCTGGCCGGGTAGTCGTATGCGTACCATGGCCTCTTCTGCCGCGGGCAGTAACAGCTGGGTGCAGGTTAAAACCCACCCGACCATTAGCGATGCGGTCACGCAGTTAAAAAGCCAGGGCATGCAGGTTCTGGCGACCCACCTCTCTGATAAAGCCGTCGATTTCCGCGAAATTGATTACACGCGACCGACTTGCATCCTGATGGGCCAGGAAAAAACCGGTATCACTCAGGAAGCACTCGCTCTGGCGGACCAGGACATCATCATTCCGATGATTGGCATGGTGCAATCGCTGAACGTTTCGGTTGCCTCTGCGCTGATTCTGTACGAAGCACAGCGCCAGCGACAAAATGCTGGCATGTACCGACGAGAAAACAGTATGTTGCCGGAAGATGAACAGCAGCGCTTGCTGTTTGAAGGCGGTTATCCGGTGCTGGCGAATGTCGCTAAGCGCAAAGGACTTCCCTACCCTCACGTAAACACGCAGGGCGAAATTGAAGCCGATGCAACGTGGTGGGCCACTATGCAGTCTGCGAAATAAACGCGATGAAAGGCCGTTTACTGGATGCCATCCCGCTCAACTCTCTGACGGGCGTTGGCGCAGCACAAAGCAGTAAACTGGCGAAAATTGGCTTGCACACCGTGCAGGACCTCCTGCTCCACCTCCCTCTGCGCTACGAAGACCGTACTCATCTGTACCCCATTGGTGAACTGCTGCCGGGCGTCTATGCCACCGTTGAAGGCGAAGTGCTGAACTGCAATATCACTTTCGGTGGCCGCCGGATGATGACCTGCCAGATAAGCGATGGCTCCGGCATTCTCACTATGCGCTTCTTCAACTTCAGCGCAGCAATGAAAAACAGCCTCGCCACCGGGCGTCGGGTACTGGCCTATGGCGAGGCTAAACGTGGCAAGTACGGCGCAGAAATGATCCATCCGGAATACCGCGTACAGGGCGATCTCAACACGCCGGAACTGCAGGAAACGCTCACACCGGTGTATCCGACCACGGAAGGCGTTAAGCAGGCAACGCTGCGCAAACTGACCGATCAGGCGCTGGATCTGCTCGATACCTGCGCCATTGCCGAGTTGCTCCCTCCGGAATTACTACAAGGCATGATGAGCCTGCCGGAAGCGTTGCGCACACTGCACCGCCCGCCGCCGACGCTACAGCTTAGCGATCTCGAAACCGGGCAACATCCGGCACAGCGGCGCCTGATTCTGGAAGAACTCCTGGCGCACAATCTCAGCATGCTGGCGCTTCGCGCCGGGGCGCAACGTTTTCACGCCCAACCGCTGAGTCCTGACAATCGGCTGAAAGATCAACTGCTGGCGGCGCTCCCCTTTAAGCCAACCGGCGCACAGGCCCGGGTCACAGCCGAAATTGAACGCGATATGGCGCTGGATGTTCCTATGATGCGCCTGGTGCAGGGCGACGTTGGTTCCGGTAAAACGCTGGTGGCAGCACTTGCCGCCCTGCGCGCAATTGCGCATGGTAAGCAGGTGGCGCTGATGGCCCCCACTGAATTGCTGGCTGAGCAGCACGCAAATAATTTCCGCACCTGGTTCGAACCTTTGGGCGTTGAAGTGGGCTGGCTGGCGGGTAAGCAAAAAGGTAAAGCACGCCAGGCACAGCAGGAAGCCATCGCCAGCGGTCAGGTGCAGATGATTGTCGGCACACACGCAATTTTTCAGGAACAAGTTCAGTTCAACGGGCTGGCGCTGGTGATTATCGACGAACAGCACCGTTTTGGCGTGCATCAGCGTCTGGCGCTGTGGGAGAAAGGCCAGCAGCAGGGTTTCCACCCGCACCAACTCATTATGACCGCCACACCGATCCCGCGTACGCTGGCCATGACCGCCTATGCCGATCTCGACACGTCTGTCATTGACGAACTGCCGCCAGGGCGTACGCCGGTCACCACGGTGGCTATCCCCGACACCCGCCGTAGCGACATCATTGACCGTGTGCGCAACGCCTGTACCCACGAAGGGCGTCAGGCGTACTGGGTTTGTACGTTAATCGAGGAGTCTGATTTGTTAGAAGCTCAGGCGGCAGAAGCCACGTGGGAAGAACTTAAGCTTGCCTTACCAGAGTTGAATATTGGTCTGGTGCATGGGCGCATGAAGCCCGCCGAGAAGCAGTCGGTGATGGCCGCCTTTAAGCAGGGTGAATTACATCTGCTGGTCGCCACCACGGTGATTGAAGTGGGTGTGGACGTGCCAAACGCCAGCCTGATGATCATTGAAAACCCGGAGCGATTAGGCCTGGCGCAGCTGCACCAGTTGCGTGGCCGCGTAGGCCGCGGCGCCGTGGCTTCCCACTGCGTCCTGCTCTACAAATCGCCGCTGTCAAAAACGGCGCAGAAACGCCTGCAGGTTCTGCGGGACAGCAATGACGGGTTCGTGATTGCACAAAAAGATTTAGAGATCCGCGGACCCGGCGAGCTGTTAGGTACGCGCCAGACCGGAACGGCAGAATTCAAAGTAGCGGATTTATTGCGCGATCAGGCTATTATTCCGGAAGTTCAGCGTATAGCCCGCCATATTCACGAACGTTATCCGCAACAGGCTGCCGCGCTGATAGAGCGCTGGATGCCGGAAACCGAACGTTACTCCAACGCATAATCGACTTATCGCGGCGGATGTTACTCCGCCGCACAGCCGTTATTGCGCAAAAATCGGCAGCAGCAGATACAGTTTAATCACTAACGCGTTGACGATATCAATAAAGAACGCCCCCACCATCGGCACCACCAGGAACGCCATATGGGATGGCCCAAAGCGTTCGGTAATTGCCTGCATGTTAGCAATCGCCGTTGGCGTCGCGCCGAGGCCAAAACCGCAGTGGCCGGCAGCCAAAACAGCGGCATCATAGTTTTTACCCATCATGCGCCAGGTAACAAATACCGCGTACAACGCCATAAAAATCGTCTGCACGACCAGTATCGCCAGCATCGGCAACGCCAGAGATGCCAGCTCCCACAGTTTCAGGCTCATCAGCGCCATCGCCAGGAACAGCGACAGGCTCACGTTGCCCAGCACTGAAACCGCCCGTTCAAACACCCGATAAAAGCCCATGAGCGCCAGGCCATTACTGAGGATCACACCAACAAACAGCACGCAGACGAAAGTCGGCAGTTCGAGCACCGTTCCGACCAGCATTTGCGCAACGATTTTACCCACCGTCAGACAGATAGCGATCAGCGCGATAGTTTCAATCAGCACCAGCGAAGTGATTATGCGTCCCACATCCGGCTTTTCAAACGCGGTCGGCACAGCCTGATCGTCCGGCATACCGTCAGGCGTGGTGGAGTGTTTAACCAGATAGCGTGCCACCGGGCCACCAATCAGTCCCCCCAACACCAGACCAAACGTTGCGCAAGCCATTGCGACTTCAGTCGCATTGGCAAAACCGTAGCGCTCAATAAACAACTTACTCCACGCAGCCCCGGTTCCGTGTCCGCCAGAAAGCGTTATCGAACCTGCAATCAGGCCCATCAACGGATCCAGGCCCAGCAGGCTCGCCATACCGATACCGATGGCGTTCTGCATCAACAGCAGTCCCACAACGACAATCAGAAAAATACCCACCACGCGGCCACCGGCGCGCAGGCTGGCGATATTAGCGTTCAGGCCGATGGTAGCGAAGAACGCCAGCATCAGCGGATCGCGCAGGGTCATATCGAAGTTTACTTCCCAGCCCATGCTTTTTTTCAGCACCAGCAACGCAATCGCCACCAGCAATCCACCGGCTACAGGTTCGGGAATGGTGTATTTTTTCAGGAAGGAGACAGACTGGACGAGCTTACGTCCCAGCAGCAAAACAAGGGTTGCCGCAACCAGAGTAGATAACGTATCGAGATAAAACATTTACAGCTCCATTAGTGCGTTTAGCACAATCACGCACGATGCATTCCAGACCGATTTTTAGCTCTTATTGAGTTTTCGGGGTGGATTTTAAGCAGAAAATGATGAAAAGTTATATAAAAAAGTTTGTTTATCCGTTTTAAATATTAAGAATAACTGCTGGCAAACGTTTGCTTTTCCGCCCTGGTCAGATAAAATCACCGCTTTTCCACCATGGGATTGCCTCTGATGTCCGTTAACGCCGTAGAGTCAACAAATGCGCAACCGGTTGCGCAGACTCACAACAGTGAACTGATTTACCGTCTTGAAGATCGCCCCCCGCTAGCCCAGACCCTGTTTGCCGCCTGTCAGCACCTGCTGGCCATGTTCGTTGCGGTGATCACCCCGGCGCTGTTAATTTGCCAGGCGCTCGGTTTACCGGCTCAGGATACTCAACACATTATCAGTATGTCGCTGTTCGCTTCCGGCGTAGCTTCTATCATTCAGATCAAAGCCTGGGGGCCGGTTGGTTCCGGACTGTTATCTATTCAGGGCACCAGCTTTAATTTTGTTGCGCCGCTGATTATGGGTGGCACGGCGCTAAAAACCGGTGGCGCAGATGTCCCAACCATGATGGCGGCCCTGTTCGGTACGCTGATGTTGGCGAGCTGTACTGAAATGGTAATCTCGCGTGTACTGCATCTGGCGCGGCGGATTATTACCCCGCTGGTCTCAGGCGTGGTGGTGATGATTATCGGCCTGTCGCTGATTCAGGTGGGTCTGACGTCGATTGGCGGTGGTTATGCCGCAATGAGTGATAACACCTTTGGCGCACCGAAGAATTTACTGCTGGCCGGCGTCGTGCTGGCGCTGATCATCCTGCTTAACCGCCAACGCAACCCGTACCTGCGTGTTGCGTCCCTGGTGATTGCGATGGCGGCAGGCTACCTGCTGGCCTGGTTTATGGACATGCTGCCGCAAAATACCGCACCGGTAAGCCAGGACCTGATCATGGTGCCAACGCCGTTGTACTACGGCCTCGGCATCGACTGGAGCTTACTGCTGCCGCTGATGCTGGTCTTTATGATTACGTCGCTGGAAACCATCGGTGATATTACGGCGACCTCCGATGTTTCCGAACAGCCCGTTTCTGGTCCGCTGTACATGAAACGCCTGAAAGGTGGCGTGCTGGCGAACGGTCTGAACTCGTTTGTTTCCGCTGTGTTCAATACCTTCCCGAACTCTTGTTTTGGACAGAACAATGGGGTCATTCAGTTAACAGGCGTAGCCAGTCGTTACGTCGGTTTTGTGGTGGCGCTGATGCTGATCGCACTGGGCCTGTTCCCTGCAGTCAGCGGTTTTGTACAGCATATTCCTGAACCGGTACTGGGCGGCGCAACCCTGGTAATGTTCGGTACTATCGCCGCATCTGGTGTGCGTATTGTGTCTCGCGAGCCGCTGAACCGCCGCGCTATTTTGATTATTGCGCTGTCGCTGGCCGTTGGCCTGGGTGTCTCCCAGCAGCCGCTGATTCTGCAATTTGCCCCGGATTGGGTGAAAAATCTGCTCTCTTCTGGCATTGCCGCAGGCGGTATCACCGCTATCGTTCTGAATCTGGTGTTCCCACCAGAGAAGCAATAAGCAAAATGCGGCGTTGGTTCTGAATCAACGCCGCTGTAACGCTCTTTCACCATTCCCGCCTTGAGCATTGCCTCTAAATCGTGCATAACTTGACTATGTGCACTTCGCGGGATGGAAGACCATGAAATTTATTGGAAAGCTGCTTCTTTACGTGCTGATCGCCTGTGCAGTGGCGATTCTCGGCCTTTATTTTCTACTGCAAACCCGTTGGGGCGCAGAGCACGTCAGCGCCTGGGTCTCGGAGAACAGCAGCTATCATCTGGCATTTGATGCTATCGATCACCGGTTTTCTTCCCCTTCCCATATTCTGCTGGAAAACGTCACCTTTGGTCGCGATGGTCAGCCCGCAACGCTGGTCGCTAAAACGGTCGACATCGGGCTGAGCAGTCGCCAAATCACCGACCCGTTGCACGTAGACACTATCCTTTTGCAAAACGGCACGCTGAATCTGTCCCAACAAACCGCACCGCTGCCGTTCCAGGCCGATCGCCTGCAGTTACAGGATATGGCGCTCAACAGCCCCGGCAGCGAGTGGAACCTGAGCGCCCAGCGCGTGAACGGCGGCGTGATTCCCTGGAGCCCTGAGGCAGGTAAAATTCTCGGCAGCAAAGCACAAATTCAGCTCAGCGCCAGCTCATTGACGCTGAACGATGTCCCCACCACCAACGTATTGATTGAAGGCAGCATTGACCATGGTCGGGTGATGCTAAGTAATATTGGCGCAGACGTCGCGCGTGGCGCATTAACCGGCGTGGCGCAGCGCAATACCGACGGTAGCTGGGTGGTAGAGAATCTGCGCCTGAACGATATCCGGCTGCAAAGTGATAAATCGCTGGCCGACTTTTTTGCGCCGCTAACCACTATTCCATCCTTGCAAATTGGTCGTCTGGAAGTGACGGATGCCCGTCTGCAAGGTCCTGACTGGGCGGTCACGGATCTCGATCTGAGCTTGCGCAACATGACGTTTAGCAAAGATGACTGGCAAACACAGGAAGGAAAACTGTCGATGAACGCCAGCGAGTTTATCTACGGTTCACTGCATTTCTTCGATCCGATTCTGAACGCCGAGTTCTCGCCGCAGGGCATTGCGCTGCGCCAGTTCACGACCCGCTGGGAAGGGGGAATGCTCAGAACATCCGGAAACTGGATCCGTAACAACAAAGCGCTGGTTCTCGACGATGCCGCAATTGCCGGCCTGGAATATACGCTACCGGAAAACTGGAAACAGCTATGGATGAAGCCTCTGCCAGCCTGGCTAAACAGCCTGACGCTGAAGAAATTCAGCGCCAGCCGTAATCTGGTGATCGACATCGACCCGGCCTTCCCGTGGCAACTCACCGCACTGGACGGTTACGGCGCTAACCTCGGACTGGTACAGAATAATCAGTGGGGGATCTGGAGCGGTAACGCCACGCTCAACGCTGCTGCTGCCACCTTTAACCGCACCGACGTGCGCCGTCCTTCGCTGGCGCTAACGGCGAATGGCAGTACCATCAATATCAGCGAACTAAGCGCCTATACAGAAAAAGGGCTGCTGGAGGCCACCGCCAGCATTTCGCAACTGCCTCAGCGCCAGGCACAGGTCAGCCTGAACGGGCGCGGCGTGCCAATGACCATCCTGCAACAGTGGGGCTGGCCCGCACTGCCGCTTTCCGGCGACGGTAACATTCAGCTCACCGCCAGCGGCAACATTCAGGCCGATACGTCGCTCAAGCCCACAGTCAACGGCCAGTTACATGCGGTGAATGCAGAGAAACAGCAGGTCACGCAGACCATGCAGGCGGGTGTGGTATCAGGTAGTAACGTTGTCGCCCCACCCGTTGCGCAGTGATTATTGCCCGGTGGCGCTTCGCTTACCGGGCCTATCGCTCATAAACGCATATATTCACTGCATAATAACCATTTCACCGGCTCGTCTTCTTCTATCGTCGGGAAACGACCGCCTGGTTCAAGGAAGTGATTGTCATGCTGGTCGTCATTGACCATCGAGATTTCCCAGCCCAGCACAAAAGCTTTCTCAGCCCAGAAACGATGATACAACCGCGGCGGCAGACACACGCCCTGCCCCGGTTTTAGCACCAACGTATCACCAGATTTAACGGTACGCCGCTGACCATCGACGCTAACATCAACAATGCGCTGGGGATCATACCCGTCATCGGGCGTGGACCATGCCAGCTGCATACACAAATCACCGCCGCCGCGGTTAACGATATCTTCCATCTTATGGCGATGAAAATGCCACGGTGTTTGTTGATCCTGCTGAATTTGCAGCATCTTTTCGGCATACGGTTTGGGGTAACCCGCTGAACCCATCAGACCATTGCGCAACGTCAGTAACGTCAGCCCCGTTTGCGCAAAATCTCCGCGCCCAAAGTCAGTAACGTCCCAACCCAGCTGGAGATCGCGCACTTCACGCCACAAAGTGGCGTCCTGTTGCCGCCAGGCGTCGACCGTAAAATACGCAAAATCTGGCAGACAGACCCGAAAAGTCTCGGCGATGGCATGTGCTTTATCGATGACATAATTAATGTGTGAACGCTTCATTGCACTTTTCCTTGTTGCGAAAGAGGCGGGTCTCCCCGCCTGCATGCCGTTAGTAAAGTGACGCTTTGCCAGTTGAGCCAAACAGTTTCATTTTGTGGCGAATCACGTCCCGCGCAGCGCTGATGGCTTCCGGGTAGATGACGTTCGGGTCCCACCAGGTCTCTTTTGCCAGGATTTCTCGGACTTTCTGGAAGTAGGCGTATTTCATATCGCTGGAAATGTTGATTTTGCCCACGCCGAGCGTGACGGATTCAGCGATTTCCGCATCCGGGTTCGCTGAACCGCCATGCAGCACCAGTGGAATGTCCACCCGCCCGGCGATATCGCGCAGGATGTTCATTTGCAGCTCTGGCTGCATCCCTTTCGGGTAGATCCCGTGCGCGGTACCAATCGCCACTGCCAGCGTATCGGCCCCGGTACGGGCGATAAAATCCTGCGCCTGGGCGGGATCGGTGTAAGTAACCTTCGACACACCGCCTTCCACGGACGTTCCGGTCTGGCCAATCGTTCCCAGCTCGCCTTCAACCGAAACGCCCACCGCATGCGCCAGCTTGACCACTTCACGGGTTAACGCCACGTTTTCTTCATACGGCAGCAGCGAGCCATCAATCATCACCGAGGTAAAACCACACTGAATCGCCCGCAGGACATGCTCTACCGAAGCGCCGTGATCCAGATGCAAAGTAAAGGGGACCGGGCTACGCAGGGTGATATCTCGCACATAGCTAAAGAACGCATCGCCGAGGAAATCATGTTCGCTGGGGTGAATGGAGATAATCGCCGGGGTGTTGGTCGCTTCCGCTTCTTCTACCACTGCACGTACAAAGCAGCTATCCGCCACGTTGAATGCGCCGACGGCAAAACCGTGCTGACGGGTCGGTTGCAGTAATTCTTTCATCGAAACTAACATGTTAATTCTCCAGTTTCAGGGTGTAGAAAGCCCTGCCAGTGCGTCATCGCAGAGGCATAAAAGGCGTTACAGAAAATGAATCAGGCTTTGCCGATAGCGCCGCTGGCCTGTAGATACGGAATAATGGCTTCCTCGCAGGCCTGCTCCATCAGAGCCAGGGCATCAACAAGTTCGCAGGATGTGTCGCGACATAGGGTATGCAATAGCGCGGCCTTTCCGGCTTCGAAAACCGCCGCGCCAACGTTAATCTTGGCAACGCCGAACGTCGGGCAGCGCTGTAGCTGGTCAAACGGCGTCCCGCTACCGCCATGCAGCGCCAGCGGCACCGTTGATAAACGGGCGATTTCCTCCAGCCGTTGGAAATCAATGGCTGGCGTTACGCCCGGCGCGTACATACCGTGCGCCGTACCGACCGACACCGCCAGTAAATCAATCCCGGTCTGTTGGATAAATGGCTCCACGTCAGCGGCCTGAGTCATCAAATCAGCGTTAGCGGCATGGTCATAACGCGGGGCGTCAGCCAGGTGGCCCAACTCGCCTTCCACGCACAGAGAAACGCTGGCTGCGAGCTCGACCACCGCCCTGGTCTGGCGAATGTTTTCTTCCAGGGCAAAGGCGGAGGCGTCGATCATTAACCCACTGAATCCGGCGCGAAAAGCCTGGCGGATGCGTACAGGATCCTTTCCATGATCTAACGCCAGCGCGATCGGTACCGAAGCTTCCTCTGCCAGCGTTTTAACCACCGCCGCCGCTATCGGTGCCGGAAAATGGTCCAGGTGCCCCTGATACAGATTCAGAATGATGGGCGCACGGTGTTTCTCTGCTACCCGCACCGCCGCACGGGCGCTTTCCAGGTTCATACAGTTGATAGCCAACAGCGCATACTGCCCGCGCCAGGCTTTCGTCACCATGCTTTTCATATCGGCAAACATACGGCCTCCGGTTATTCCAGGGTGAAGGTGATCTCTTCGTCTTTCAGCTTTTGATCGCTGAGCTCATCAAACTCTTCGTCACGCTCGGTTACCGGTTTCTTCCACAGCGAGAGCATAACGCCGCAAATCACTGTCCCGATCCCCAGCGCCAGGCAAAACAGCAGTGGATGCGTAAAGAGTGGAACCACAAACATGCCGCCGTGCGGTACCGGGCTTTCGACACCCCATACCATAATCAGGCCACCCGCTATCGCCGAGGCCACCACACAGGAGCCCACTACGCGCAGCAGATCACGCGCCGCAATCGGAATAACGCCTTCGGTTATCATGCAGATCCCCATCGGGAATGCCGCTTTCAGCGCCTCACGTTCCGCACGGGTATACTTGTGGCGCGTGAGCAGGAAGGAGAGCGTAATACCGAACGGAGGGATTATCGAACCGACAAACTTCACCGCTTCGGGGCCATACACGCCGCTGACCAACATGCCGTCAGCGAACAGCGACATGGTTTTATTCACCGGCCCCCCGAAGTCGAACGTCGCCATTGCGCCGAGAATGGCGCCCATCAGGAAGCGTGACCCGCCTTGCATGGACTCCAGCAGATGAATTAGCGCGTCCTGCAGCCAGGCTATCGGCTTGCCAATCAGCGTCATCATCAGCAACCCGCCGATGACGGTGCTCAATACGGGCAGCACCATGATGGGCATCAGACCCTGCATCGACTGCGGTAAACGGATATAGCGTTTAAGCAGCAGGACGGTATAGCCAACCAGAAAGCCGCCCAGCATCCCACCAATAAAACCGGTATGAATTTCGCCGCAGACAAAGCCGACAATCAGACCCGGCGCGAATCCGGGGCGATCGGCAATGGAGTACGCAATCGCCGCGCTTATCAGCGGCACGATTAACCCCATCCCCCAGCCGCCAATCTGGTTGAGCATCCAGGGTATAGTTCCTGTTTTTTCGCCTACGTTAGTGCCACCAAGTATTTGCCCGAGAGCAATACAGATCCCGGCGGCTACAATTAACGGGATCATCCACGAAATCCCCGTTAATAAATGTTTTTTTATTTCCTGAGATAGCGGAATTTTATTTTCACTCATGTGAAATCCCTCCAGAATGAGGATCGCTACTGGTTAGTATTAACTAATGATTTTTCGACCTTTTCAAGAAACTGAATGGGCGATTTTATGACGATTTCGGTTTTTACTCGCACAATACGTTTATTTGAGAATCGTTCCTCCCCTTTTATTTTGACATCGACGGCAAGAATCACGACATCCGCGGCAGAAATATCATCTGCCAGCAGTTCGTTTTCCGTTCCGATGGTGCCCTGGGTTTCAACTTTTATATTATGCCCAAGCGCTTTAGCGCCTTTAATTAATTTTTCGCGGGCAATATAGGTGTGCGCAATACCCGCCGTACAGGCGGCAACACAAACAATATTCATAACATGCTCCACATTTTATTTAGCAGACATTGGATTCAGCATATTGACTAAACAGCTCAATAATTTTTTGTGGACTACTTTCAACTAAGAGTTGTTCAATAATGTCATCATCCGCTAGCGCGCCGGCAACCTGCGAGAGCAGACGAATATGGGTCGTGTTTTGATCTTCAAGACGTACGGCAAACAGAATGATGCAGCGCACATTGCTGCCGTCCAGGGTTTCCCAGGGAATATCCTGGCGGGTACGACCAATTGCCAGGGTGGTATTAACTACCGCCGAGGATTTCCCGTGGGGGATCGCAATATGATTTTCGAATCCGGTCGAGCCTTCGGACTCGCGCTGCCAGACATCCTGGATAAATGTTTCCCGACAGCTAATTGCCCCATCCTTTTGCAGAATATCAGTAAGTTCCTCAATAGCCTCCGTTTTGTTCGTAGCCTTCATATCCAAAATAACGCGATTTGTATTGAGAATTTTCGTGATGTCCATCAATCATACCTCATGGAGTTCAGACATTAATTTTCAACGACCAGCGACGTCGCCCGATGTAATTTTTCCGTAATAACCGTTTCCGTTACCCGCTTAATATCCGCATCATTGAAAAAGGCGGTGACATACACGACCGGCATAGCAATGGCGGGCAAATTAATGGTCGATACCACCAGCTCAATATCGTCCGTCAGTACGGAGGGCAAACTGCCAGCTGACACCACGCCGACAATCGTCCAGTCCGGAAAGGCGCGCAGAATGCGGCTTTTAAGTAAATGCGAGGTGCCAATCCCGGTTGAGCAGACTAACAACACCCGCTTACGCGCTATCTGGCGCTCCATTGCGGCCTGAAAATGGACGGTTAAGTATCCCACTTCATCTTCCGAAACGGCCCGCTCTCCCCAACCGCTAAATACCCTATTCACTGCACATTGGGTCAGACGCCAGACGTCCTGCAACTCGCCTTTAATATCCTCCAGCAGCGGATTACGAATGCGGATCTGGTAGTTCAGGCGGTTAATCAGCGGCTTAATATGGATTAGCAATCCGTCATACAGCGCAGTATCCTGGCTGAGATCGCTGTCGACCATCTCGGCGAAGATGGCAATCAGTCGATGGGTAATCAAGCGCGCTTCGTCGCTGGAGTGCATATGACCAATTACGCTCACATCATTATGTTCTTCAATCACCACGCCGGACGAGATAATGTATTGATAGATAAACCAGACTTCGTCTTCCGGCAGTGGGTGAGCGATGCGTTTTTCGATATGCTGAATCATACGACTGGCAATAGAAAAAATATTCTCGTCGCATGAGGTGATGTTTTCATCTTTTCTCGGCAGCGCATTTCCGCGCGTGATGCGGTACATCATGATCAAAATATGGGTGAAGATATTGACGTAATAAGGCTCCCCCAATGACCAACACAGGTCGTTCTCCATTTCCTGCAGCAGCGTCTGGACAAATAAAACGTCTTCCTCGCCGAAGTAATGCACTAACGCTTTATAGCTGCCGGGATCAAGACGCGAATACACCATGCTGCCGGGTTCATTATGGTTAATCACACCGTTAATCAGCGATGCCATCGCCTGGCGCACGCTGCTCTCACTACCTTCAATGTGCGTGCCGCTTTGACTGCGGATCAGCGATAACCCCAATGGCGCTATCCAGGATTCAATCACTTTCAGATCGTTAACAATCGATGCGCTACTGATGAAATAACGTTCAGATAATTTACTGATCGACGTTTCATGCGGCGTTTCGCTTAATAATTGCGATGCTATTTTGACGCGCCGCGAATTATTCATCATGCCGTCAGTATCATCACCCTCGCTCCCTAATAACTGATCCAGATACAACAGATCAGTAATATTATCGGCGCTTAATATTACGCCTGCGCCAGTACGCTTATCGATGGCTATTTTCCATTCCGCTAACCATGGTTCCAGTAACCGCAGATCGCGCTGGACTGTTTTCTCTGAAACAGCCAAATATTCGGCAATTTTCAGTAGCGTGACATATTCCTTCCGGGACAGGAGGAATTTTAATAATCTGTTTTGTCGCGAGGTAATCATTTGCATTATTTACCCTTATCACACACCAGATTAAATATCTAAAGAAGCGTTTATGCTCCACGTGTAATCCGTGATGATAAATATAAGAGGACTGCGATGCGCCAACAATACTAAATCGTGTCCTGTATTCCGGACAGAAATAAGACAAAACGGGGAAATAGTGAGATATTTACGGCGCAGATCACATTTTTTACGGGAATTAGAGTGATAGCGCTCGCAAATATGGGTAGGTAATTTTTTAAGTCAGAATATTTTTGATTTTCAGATCTGGAACGCTGCTCGCATCGTGGGCCGGATAAAATGCATCCGGCACCACGTCGGCTACATTTACAGGGTAATCGTCAGCCCGTCACCTTCAGGGGTCACCACTACGCCCCACTCGTTGCTGGCATGTGAACCGCCCTTCACGCTGCTAACTTGCGGGATATTACGCAGGCACAACGTCCAGTTATGCGCTTCACCGCGACCTTGTACGGTAATGCTGTTACCCGTGCGTATCGCTTTCAGCGTGAAGATAACCGAGCCGTCCATCGATGGTACTTCACAGACCGCTTCCCTACCTTCTTGCAGATGGAACAACTGGAATGCGGTCTCTTCATGCCACGCGTAGTCCGGCTTCTGGTTATTACTGCCCAGCGCCAGTAAGGTATTGTCGCGCACGTACACCGGCAGGCTCAGGAAATCGTGCTGCTGTTTATGCCAACGGCTGCCCCGAATTTCGTCGTTGTGCCACAGATGCGTCCAACGCCCTTCCGGCAGGTAGAACTGCACATCACCGACTTCGGAAAACACTGGCGCCACCATTACCGAGTCACCCAGCATATACTGGCGGTCGAGATAATCGCATGCAGGATCGTCCGGGAACTCCAGCATCATTGCGCGCATCATCGGCGTTCCGAGCTCATTGGCGCGCGCTGCTTCGCGATACAGGTACGGCATCATGCGGCACTTCATTTCGGTGAAGTAGCGCACCACGTCGCAGGACTCTTCGTCGTACGCCCATGGCACACGGTAGGATTTGCTGCCATGCAGACGGCTGTGGCTGGAGAGCAGCCCGAATGCACACCAGCGCTTATAGACGTCCGCAGGGGCGGTGTTTTCGAAGCCGCCGATGTCATGACTCCAGAAGCCAAAGCCGGAGAGACCAATGGACAGGCCGCCGCGCAGGCTTTCGGCCATCGATTCATAGTTGGCGTAGCAGTCGCCACCCCAGTGCACCGGGAACTGTTGTGCGCCCACGGAGGCTGAACGGGCGAACAGCACCGCCTCTTCTTCACCGACGGTCTCTTTCAGCACGTTCCACACCAGCTCATTGTAAATATAGGCGTAGTGGTTGTGCATTTTCTGCGGGTCAGCCTCGTTGAACCAGCGCACGTCGGTCGGAATACGCTCGCCGAAATCAGTTTTGAAGCAGTCCACGCCCATCTCTACCAGGCCTTTCAGCTTATCGGCATACCATTCGCAAGCTTCCGGGTTGGTGAAGTCATAAATCGCCAGCCCCGGCTGCCATTTATCCCACTGCCAGACGGAACCGTCCGGGCGCTTGAGCAGATAACCTTTCTCTTTCAGCTCCTTGAAAACAGGTGATTTCTGGCCGATGTACGGGTTGATCCATACGCAGACCTTCAGGCCTTTTTCTTTCAGGCGGCGGATCATGCCTTCCGGGTCCGGGAAGGTCTGCGGGTCCCACTCAAAGTCGCACCACTGGAAAGCCTTCATCCAGAAGCAGTCGAAGTGGAAAACGTGCAGCGGCAGGTTGCGCTCCGCCATGCCGTCGATAAAGCTGTTTACCGTCGCTTCGTCGTAGTTGGTAGTGAACGAGGTGGTGAGCCACAGGCCAAATGACCAGGCTGGCGGCAGCGCCGGACGACCGGTAAAGCGGGTATAGCGATCCAGCACCGCTTTCGGCGTCGGGCCGTCGATGACGAAATATTCCAGATACTCGCTTTCGACGCTGAACTGCACTTTCGACACTTTCTCAGAACCGATTTCAAACGACACGCACTGCGGATGGTTCACCAGCACGCCGTAGCCACGGTTGGTGATATAGAACGGGATATTCTTGTAAGACTGCTCGGTACTGGTGCCGCCATCGCGGTTCCAGGTCTCTACCGTCTGCCCATTACGTACCAGCGCGGTAAAGCGCTCGCCCAGCCCGTACACCGTTTCACCGACGCCCAGATCCAGGCGCTCGAACATGTAATTGCGTCCGCTGTTGACGTCCTGTACATAGCCGTTGTTTTTCAACTGGCTGCCGGTAATACGTTCACCGTTGCGCAGGAAATCCAGCGACCAGAGCTCGCCTTTGGTGACGCGAACGCTCAAATTACCGCTCTTCAGCTCAGCGAACTCAGAGGTGTTCTGCATCTCAACCTTTACGTCCTGCTGCACGTTCAGCGGGTAATGCGGACCGGTATCCAGCGCACCCTGGAAGTGCTCCATCCGGACACCTACCACGCCTTCCTGCGGCGAGAAAAGGCGCAGCGTGAACAACGGGGTATCGAGTTGCCAGGTCCGTTCACGCACGTCACGCGGCGCAACGTAGACCAGCATCTCATTACCTTGCTGTTCAACCTCGAACACCTGGATTGGATTAATCACATTCAGACCAGGATGAATCAGCCAGTTTCCGTCGCTAATTTTCATAATCGGTTCCTTAGTTCTGTAATTCTTTCGTCGTAAAATCCTGCTGATTACGGTGTGCCCCCTGTGCCAGTTGACGCATAATTTCAGTCAGATACGGGGTTTTCAGGGTGTAGAAGCGTTTGGCGATCACAGCACTCAGCAGGTAACAAATAGCCGGAATAAGGGTGAACAATGCAATGATGATGGTGATGGTGGCGCTGTTTTGCGTTTTCGCCGCGGCATCGTAGCCACCGCCTGCCAGCATCCAGCCGATCAGCGCCCCGCCAAGCGCCAGACCCAGTTTGAGCACGAACAACGTTCCCGCAAAGCTGATCCCCGTCAGACGTTTGCCGTTACACCACTCCCCGTAATCGACGGTGTCGGACATCATGACCCACTGGATTGGCGTCACGAGCTGATGCAGGACGCCAATCACGAAGATAAAGACAAACATGGTGATGTTGGCGTGCATCGGTACGAAGAACATCGCCACGCTGATGACGGCCAGCAGGGCGTTCGTCCACCAGAAGACGCTAACTTTGCATTTCCAGTCGGTCAGTGGTTTTGCCAGCGCAGAGCCAATCAGGTTGCCGACACAATAGGTGGTGAGGAAGGCGACAAATACTTCCGGTGTGCCCAAAATCCAGGTAACGTAATACATCATCGCGCCGCCGCGAATGCAGACCGCCATAATGTTGAGGATGGTGAGTAAGCCGACAATACGCCACTGGTCGTTCTGCCAGATGTCGCGCAGGTCTTCACGCATTGAATTGTTGGTTGGCGGCGCTTCAACACGTTCTTTGGTGGTGAAGAAGCAGAATGCGAGCATCAGGAACGCCACAACCGAGAGCACTGCGATTCCTCCCTGGAAGCCCAGGGCCTTGTTTTCACCGCCAATCAGCTTTACCAGCGGCATCATCAGGACGGTGGAGAGCATGCCGCCCGCCGTCGCCAGCACAAAGCGCCACGATTGCAGGGAGATACGTTGCGTCGGGTCATTGGTGATCACGCCGCCCAGCGCGCAATAAGGGATATTCACCACGGTATAAAGCAGGGTTAACAGCGTATAGGTGATGACGGCATAAATCATTTTGCCGTGCAGGCTGAAGTCGGGCGTGCTGTAGGCGAGAACACAAACCAGACCAAACGGCAGCGCGCCAAACAGCACCCACGGACGAAACTTCCCCCAACGTGAACGGGTACGGTCAGCAAGCAGCCCCATGCAGGGGTCTGAGATGGCATCCAGCGCGCGGGCCAGTAAGAACATCGTGCCGACAAATCCGGCCGGGATACCAAAGATATCGGTATAAAAGAACATCATATATAACATGACGTTATCGAAGATGATGTGGCTGGCGGCATCGCCCATGCCGTAACCAATCTTCTCCTTAACAGACAGAATCTCACTTTTCATTACGCATCCTTGTTGGCACTTTCACACGCACTGGTACCGGTTACAGTTCTTGTAAACCATCCCTGTGAGCGCGGGTATTCCGATATCTCGTTATCAAATTACGATTCTTGTTTTCTGTGATCGGAGTAGCGTCTAAAAATATGTCTAATTGTAAGTGATGGATTTTGTAGAGATTTATTTGAAAGGGGTCATGGTAAGGAGAAACGGAAGTTAAAAAAGTGAGTGAGGGGGTGTGGAAACCCGAGGAAGTAGCTATAATGCGCCCCGCCTCCATGTAGCAATCGAGGCGCGGAAGATCGTCATCTCCGGTGAGGTGGCTGGACTTCAAATCCAGTTGGGGACGCCAGCGTTCCCGGGCAGGTTCGACTCCTGTGATCTTCCGCCAAAGTTCCTCAAGTAAGTTCTTCTTAAATCACATCTCTTTTTAGCTTTCTTTATCCTGTGTTGATCTCTGGCATACTACGTTGACTGCTGCGCGATTAGTCAGATTGAAACGGAGGCGACATTTCGAATAAACACCTTCCACAATCCCCGACAGGCGAATTTATTATGTTTGCCAGTGATGAATGGTTGTATCGTCCTGATGGTCTACGGCGAACAGGAACAACGGCTGCAGGATGAGCTGCAAGAAGCAAATCAGAAGTTAAAAAGAATTGAGAGCACGCTGGCGACTCTCCATTGAATTGCGAGTTAACATGTAAGTGGCGCTTACATGTTAACCTGATGCCGGATGGCGCTGACGCTTATCCCGGACTACGATTCCAAAAAAATAAAGCCGCCGATCGGTGAATCAGCGGCTTTTTCATTACTCACTTACATTAGAAATTATATTTTACGCCGAGCATACCGCGGGTATCACTGTAGCCTTTGTCGCCAACCTGTTGGGCCACATTGCTCCACACGTTGAGGCGCGGAGTGATTTGACCTTCAACCCCCACTTTCAGCTCGCCGATATTCTTCGTGCCGCGCATGTCGTTTCTCACATCGTCCATCTTCACGCTGGCAGACTGCGTGTTATGGATCCAGTTGGCTTCGACAAACGGCTGGAACTCGCGAGATTTGCCGTCGTCGATGGCGTTGTGGCCGTTGATAAAGGCTTTCACGCCCAGACGAGTCATCAGGTTGCCATCGGTGTCATCCTTCACGCGGGTCCCGTTCGCTTCGCGATGGCTGTCGGCCTGCACGTCCATCCACACCACTTGCGCTTTCGGTTGCAGCCAGTAGCTATTGCGCTCGCTTTCGCCAAGTTTGAAGCTGTAACCAGCTTCAACAGAAGCGGTTATCCCGCTGGATTTGTATTTCTCTGTCGCCTGCTCCTGGCCCATCACTTTGTTATCAAACCAGTTGTACAGCGCCCAGGTATCCACGTAGGTACCGGTCTTGTCGGCGTCATTGGCATACCAGGTGCCGTACAGTCCCACACTGTAACCGGTGACCTGACCACGAGAGTGGTAACCGGTCAGGCTGGACTGCGTGCGGTTCTGGCTGTTGGCATAACCTGCCATCGCGCCAATATGCCAGCGGTCGAGGCCGTCGCTACTCCACTGCGCCAGATCGCCGCCTAACTGTAAGACGTAGCTGTTACTTTGGGTTTTCAACTGCCCACTACCGTCTTTGAAGCGGGTATGCGCGCCAACGTTACGCATCCACAGGCTGGTAACTTTTTTCTCACCGGTCAGCATGTCAACGTACTGGGTTTCCCCCAGGCGATCATGCAGTCGGGTCATGAACAGCGTGTTAGCGGCATAATTGTTCGCCAGATAGCTGCCGGCTTCCGGACGATACTGTTGCTCTGTGACCGGCGGAACATGAGGCTCTTCCGGTCCAGGAATAACCGGGTCCACAGGATCGGTCGGGTCAGGGTTAACTGGATCAGGGATAATCGGATCCACCGGATCCGGGTCAACGGGGTCGGGGTCGATGGGATCAACCGGGTCCGGGTCTACGGGATCAGGGTCAACAGGGTCCACCGGATCGGGCGGAGCAGAAATAAAGCTGGTCAGATACCAGTTGTTGCCCTTCTGCACAACGTTATAGTCGTACGCCCCGGCAACAATACGGCTCGCTTTTTCAAATGTGCCGTCAGAATTGCCAGCAACCTCAATTATCTCAATACCTTCAACAGTCTGCGCCCCGGTACCGCCAATGTTGTTCACCGCCACAAAGGCATTACCCGTCGTGTTACCAAGCACTGTCAATTTATTGGTTTCGGAGGCATCGTCATTCAGGACGGTATTGAAAACCAGTTTGCCGCCATTCCCGGTAAAATCTTCATTAATCGTAAGCGTCTGCCACGGTTCGCCGTCAACATGGCCAAAGTTAACCACTGCCCCGCTGTTCAACGTCAGGTCGGTCAGCGTTGAGCTGTTGGTCATATTCCAGGTCGCATCGCTCATTTGCAGAGAGATTACCCCCGTCCCGGCGGTCGCGCTGGTGATATAAGACGCCCCGTTCCATAACGAATTATCGGTCATGTTGAGCTTAATCGTACTGTTTTGCTGGGGCAAACTACTGGTCGCGGCTATCGCTCCGGCAGCATGAAGATCGCCGTCGATAAGAAAGCGTCCACCGGTGGATCCGTCTACGGTACCGCCCGTTTCGGTGCTGATGGCATAGCTTTCAGTACTGTGGTCGCCCACCATAGTAATGGCGGCACCACCGGCCAGATTTATCGCCCCGCGTGAGATCGCAAACAGTCCGCGTGGTGCTTTGCTGTATGAAGCCGCTTTTCCAGAACTGTTCACGCTAATCGTCGCGTTATCGCCCAGGTTCACGGTCGCGTTGGTGGAATAGACCGCATGCGCACTCGCGCCGTTAACCGTAATAGTGGCGTTATTGCCCAGTTCCGTTTTGGAAGATGAGGCGGCATAAATGCCCGTGGAAGAGGTACCCGATGTCTCAATGGTGGCGTCATTGCCAAGCAGGATCGAGGAACCGCTCTGCCCGGAGCGAATGCCTTCAGAGCCGTCGCCGGTCGTCACAATGTGCGCACGATCGCCAACAACAATCGTATTTTTGGCAAGCGTCGCATCTCGCATGGCATTGGCGGTGATACCACGCCCCTGGTTACCCGTCGTTTTGATGTACAGATCGTCACCGACGTAGATTTTAGCCGAGCCTATCCAGCCCTGGCCTATCGCGTTATAACCGGCGTTAATACCATCACCATCCTGACCATCCACATAAATACTGGTGCGATCTCCGGTGATGATAAAGACCGGGTTATCCGGCGTATTGGCCCCGTGCGTGCGAATACCGTCAACATCTTTTCCATTATTGGCGGCATTTTTCGACTGGGTGCGGATCGTCAGATCGTCACCGAAAATAACGCCCGGGCTACCCGTCGCGCTGTTCTGAATAACAGTAACAGAGTGCTCAAAAGCTTCTGCACCGGGTCCATTCAACGTTAATCCATTACCATAAACGGGAATGGTGCCAGCACTCCACTGATAAACATAATTTGGCATGGCGCTGGTTTTAGCGAAATTGGCATTGGCCTGCGCTGGGATTATTGCCTGCAATTCCGGGGGCAGACTGCTAACCAGACCGCTGGAAGGAAGACTATCAACATCAACCCAGGCTGCATGGGCTGAAAATACCATAGACGTTAATGCGGCTGAAACCGCGATGGCAATACGAGAGTAAGATTTGGGATTTGGCATATTAGCCTCCTGCTATCAGGCGTAGAGCGTCCACCACATCTCAAGGATGTGAAATAATAAAAATCAGAAATGCGTTATAAAATATTCGATAGTATTTGATGAATACTATGGCCCAACTTATCTTCAAGCCGGAGCTTATAGACATATATTTTCTTAATATCAATATTATCTATTTGGGTAATTTGCTGAATACTTTTTCCTGAGACAAATCGCTTCAGTAATATCATTTCTGTATAGTTGAGTGAGCGTCCACGTTTACTGTTAGCGAGATGACCCGTAAATAATCGTCTCATTTTCTGATGCTGTACGTCATCATCATCATCAGAATATATAATGCCTTGTATTTTATTGCTTTTCGACAGCCAGTAGTTGGCTAACGGCGCCAGGTTCCGGTCCGCTATCAAAACAATATGCATGCCGCTATACGCCAGACGGTCAACCCATTGCGGGTCGGCGAACAGGCGCAGGTTTGGGAAGGAGAAATCCACAAAAATAAACCCGCGCGACAAATGATTTTGATTATTAAGTAGAAGTTTTTCAATAACTCCTCTTTGCAGAAAGCCATTTCCCTCCGGCCAGATCGCAAAAGCGGCACGGTGACAGTACCTGGCGCGTACCGCAGTATCCGGAAATAATTGACAGGATAATTCACAGCTTATGCAACGAATACTCTGTGATGGGGATCTCTTCATCAATAATGACTCCTGTTATTTTTCCATAAATATTTCATCGGTAAATAAATGTGTCAATCCGACACGCATGACATTCCTTGTCAGTTAATAACAGCAACCCTAAAAAAATGTAATAAACTCTTGATGCGCTAATATGTACATACGGTAAACAATGCCATACCGCTAAGTTTTTTTATGTTTTATCTCAGAATAACAATCTGGGCATTAGGAATTTTATGCATAAATTAAAATCCTAGGATAAATCTTAAAAAAGCACTATTTGCTAAAAAATAACCGATGTAAAGGTTACTTGTTAATTACACAATTCAGATAACTTAATCACCCTAGTCGCTCTGTGGATAAATATAATGATAACCCAGATAAAACTGTAATGAATTCTCATTATTTAACATTAGCTAATTCCAACCTAAGAAATTAGGTTAATAACTTCTTGTATTTGAAGGGTTTTTATCCCCTAAGTGAAATTCTTATCTTCGATCATGTACAAAGAGTGAGGCGTCTTATCGATTTGGATGTAAAATTTAAGGGGTGTGCAAGGACACGCTGTGATACGTTTTGGTTACTGAGGGCTGGGCAATTGTATCTTATCAATCAGTTGGTCGAATTTAATCCTGATAGCAAAAGTCTGGTCAATCGTCAGACCGGGCGCACAATACAACTCCAGCTCCCTGCTTCGCTCTGTTTTCTCTATTTAATTACTCACGCAAGTGACATTGTTTCCCAGAACACGTTGATGATAGTGGGTTGGGGAGAGAGAAATAATGTCACCACCACCAACACGTTCTACCAGGCAATTCTGACGTTACGTAATGCGCTGGCGGAAGTGGGACTACCGCGCGATACGGTGAAAACTATTTCCCGCCGTGGGCTAAGATTGAATGAAAATGCTCAGGTCGAAGTGATACCGGATCCTCAGAGTGACGTTTCCCAGTCACCGGTTATTGAGGAGCGCGCGCCTGCAAAGGTAATTCTAACCGCACCACAACAAACGACGCAGATCTCCTGGTGGAACATTTTATTTAGCGTTAGTGTTGTTATCGCCACTCTGGTTATCTGGCTGGTGTGGTATCAGACTCGCCCGGTTATGCCATTTAGTAAGTTTGTCTCTGTTTCCATGCAGACCCCTTCGCGGCAAAACTGCAAAATTTATTACTCTCCAAATGAGTACGACCAGCATGGCTATTTCAATCTGATGCAGCTTCATCCTTTACTCTGTGAAAACAACAAACACGTATTTCTATCCGGCTACCTCAAAGCAGAGAGGATGGTAGCATTTGTATGCGATAAAGATGCGCGGATTGATGCCCACGCATTTTGTACTACCCATTATTACTGGATGCGCGGGCAATGAAAAAAACACGCCAAATAATCTTGCTCACTATTGGCCTGGTTACCCTACTCGGTTCAGGTAGTTGGCTATGGTATTCACGTTATGCCGAAAAGCCGCTAAATTGCGTTGGAAACGTTGAATGGAATATTGGCAGCAACCGCTTTGCTGGAACGGTTTCATTTCGGATGTACAACCAGGAAGGATTATCGACAATTACCGGTAAGCTGTACGGGCGTAATATCTCAGACATCAGCAGGAACATCTATTTCAGCTACACCCAACAGCGTGATGCGCGGGTGTTACAGGCTATGCAAGTTGTCAAAACCTTCGCCGACACGGCCGATGAAGCGGATATCAACAATACGTTGCCCGGGTTTTATCGGCAGACCGGACGCAGCCTGAGCCTGGTTATGGAGGAGTATAAGGGCGCATGGATTTTCGCCAGTTCCAATGTTCCCTCGCTGTATTGCCGCAAAAGGTAACGTCATATCCGGAAACAAAAAGCACGGTGCTGCCACAGGATTCACATTTGTCATCATTAACTTACGCGACACAGGTCACTGAATCCACTAATAAGCCATTCTATTCTTCACCGCGAATCAGGAAACATCCTGAATATCAGGATATTCGTTGCGTAATAATTAAGCGAAATGGACATGTTATTTTGTCCAGAAGACTTCAATCTACGAATGAATATTTGGAGAAGACGTGGGCAGGGGCGTTTATCTCTCTCGCGAGTAATGTCTGAGCGTTCAGGCGTTATCGCATTTCAGGAAACGGTATGTTTCCGGTGTATTTTGGCGTACATATGAGGGATACGTAATGTTTACTTTTAAAAAGTGCCTGATTGCACTTTCAATAAATTTGGCGGTTGTTTCATCAGGTTTTGCTTGTACGACCCTGCTGGTCGGCAATGAAGCATCAGCGGACGGCTCCATGTTGGTCGCCCGTAGCGCAGACAGCGATGCCCTGAAAGCACAGCATTTTGTCATTCATCCGGCAAAACAGAATCAGACCGGGGTATACAGCACCAAAGCACATAATGGCGCGAATGATTTTACCTGGCCACTGCCGAAAAACTCTCTGCGTTATACCACCGTCCCAAACTGGAAAACTCAACTGCACGGCGCAACCGGATTTAACGAACTGGGCGTCGGCGTGAGTGGGACAGAGTCTATTTTTGCTTCACCAAAAGCGCTGGCCGCCGACCCATACGTTGAGGATAAAGGGATCACTGAAGACGATATCCCGGATGTTCTGCTGTCGCAGAGCAAAACCGCACGTGAGGCCGTTGCGCTGCTGGGACATATTGTTGAAACCGTCGGTGCTGGAGAAGGATTTGGCGTTGCCGTGGTCGACGATAACGAGATTTGGTACCTGGAAACCGGCAGCGGCCACCAGTGGATGGCGCAGCGCCTGCCCAATAACCAATATTTCGCCACCGGTAATCAGGGCCGCCTACAGGATTACGATCCTAAAAACCCGGACATGATGGCGTCAAAAAATCTGATTCAATTCGCAACGGAAAAAGGCCTGTACGAACCGGAGAAAGATGGCAAATTCAACTTCGCCAAAGCCTATACCCGTGATGACGAGCGTGACCGTACGTATAACGATCCCCGCGTATGGACCATCCAGAAAACGTTCAATCCTTCCGTAAATCAGGATATGGCCAAAGGACGTGAATTCCCGGTCTTCATGAAGCCAGAGAAGAAAATGACGCTGGACGATGTGAAAGCCGTGCTGCGTAGCCACTATGAAGGCACCAGTCATGACCCGTACACCAATGGCCTGAACGGTAAAGAGCCATGGCGTCCGGTCAGCGTCTTCCGCACCTATGAAGCGCATGTCATGCAGGTACGTCCGTGGTTGCCAAAAGAGATCGGTGAAACAACCTACATTGGTCTGGGTATGGCCGATCTCACCGCCTTTGTTCCGTATTACAGCGGCCTGAAAGCATATCCGGCCAACTATACAATGGGTACAGATAAGGCTGACGATCAATCCATCTACTGGAAATATCGTAAATTGCAGACGCTGACGATGACCGATTATCCGAAGCTCGCGCCAATCGTCAAAAAGGCCTACAAAGCGTGGGAAGATAAAGTGGCGAAGGAGCAAAAAGAGGTCGAAGCAGAATATCTGAAGATGGCGAAAACCAATAAACCTGCCGCAGATAAAATGCTGAATGACTTCAACCTGCGCATCATGGCCGATGCCGAGAAGTTAACGGAAGATCTCACTAATCAGCTGTTTACCATCCGCACCAAAGACATTCAGTCTGATATTTTCTTTGCTAACGCAGCGAAAAAAGACTAAGTCACACCACAGTAATGTACTGGCGCAAAGCGTATCTTAGCTCTGCGCCAGCATCTCACATCGCGCCTTCACGGCGTCATGCAGCAAGCGTACTGCCGTAGAAAGCTGCTTACGATGCGGGCAAATCATATTCAGCGGGACTTTCTCCCCCTGATAATCCGTCATCAGCAGCTGCAATCGCCCTTCGCGTACATCCTCGCTAACATCCAGCCACGACTTGTAGGCAATCCCCTCACCAGCAATCGCCAGCCGCCGGATCACTTCGGCATCATCGCTTATAATCGTGCCGTTAACCTGCACGCTGCTGACCTCGCCGCCGTGTGTAAAGGTCCAGCGGTCGTGCAGGCGTCCACGTAAGACAAAGGTCATGGCGTTCAGCTGCGCTAAATCTTCCGGGGTCTGCGGCGCACCGTTTTGTATAACCCAATCCGGTGACGCCACCAGCACGCGTCGATTACCCGGCGCAACGGGCAGCGCAATGTATGACGCATCTTCGGTATTGCCATAACGGAATGCGACATCGACAGGATCTTTAAAAACATCCGTCACCTGATCGGAGAAAAAGATCCGCAAACGCAGCGCAGGATAGCGGCGTCGAAAAGATTGAAAGACCGGCAGCAGCAAATTTCTCCCAAGATCGGACGGAACCGCGATTTGCAGCGTGCCAGAAACTTCATCTTCCGGGGTCTGAATTTTTTGCAGTCCGGCATGCATCACGTCCAGCATCTGGCGGGCATAGGGCAACCAAATCTCGCCTTCCGGCGTCAGGCGCAGGCTGCGCGTGGAGCGAGCGAACAGGCGGATAGTCAACGTTGACTCCAGGCGCTTGATAGCAGAACTGACCTGAGCAGGCTGGACGCCGGCTTCGCGTGCCGCATCGCTAAAACTATTCAGCGCCGCGGCGCGGACAAACAACGTGAGATCTTCAAGCCGGAACATTTTCACTCCCCAAGTATAAGTCCTGTCGCCGTAGGGCTATTTTTCCCGTTCTGTTACCGGTTTACCATCGAATTATTCAACTGATTCCTGTGACCGGAGAGAATATGAAAGCCATCGCCATTACCCGCGCCGCGACTAACGGCAATAACATTGAGTTTTTACAAGAGATTGACCTGCCCATGCCAGTTGCCACAGGGCATGACCTGCTGGTTGAAGTGAAGGCCATTTCCGTCAACCCCGTTGATACCAAGGTCCGCGAAGGTTTTAACGCTGATGTGCCGCGCGTGCTGGGCTGGGATGCCGTTGGTGTGGTGCAGTCCGTGGGTGAAGCCGTCACCCTGTTCGCACCTGGCGATGAAGTCTGGTACGCCGGAGCGCTGGGCCGAGCTGGCAGTAACAGTGAATTTCAGCTGGTTGATGAACGTATTACCGCACTGAAGCCAAAAACACTGGATAATGCTTCTGCTGCGGCGCTGCCGCTGACCGCCATCACCGCCTGGGAAATGCTGTTCGACCGTCTGGGCGTTGAGGAAAATGGCAATGAAGATGATGTGTTATTGATTGTTGGCGCGGCTGGCGGCGTCGGTTCTATTCTGACGCAACTGGCCAGTAAGCTGACCAAAATGACCGTCATCGGTACCGCATCGCGTGCGGAAAGCCAAAAATGGGTACGTGAAGCGGGCGCTCATCATGTGATTGACCACAGCAAACCGTTGACGGAAGAACTGGCGCGGATAGGGATCAAGGAAGTGACGCACGTTGCCAGCCTGAACAATACCGAGCAGCACTATCAACAAATTATTGCCGCACTCGCTCCGCAAGGAAAGCTGGCGCTGATTGACGATCCGCAAACCCTTGATGCCCGCCCGCTGAAGGCCAAAAGTATTTCCCTGCACTGGGAATTTATGTTCACCCGTTCGATGTTTACCACCCACGACATCATTGCCCAGCATCAGCTATTGACCCGCGTGGCGCAGTTGATCGACGACCACACTATCCATACCACGCTGGGTGAACATTTTGGCGCGATCACTGCGGCGAATCTGCAAAAAGCTCACGCGCAAATTGAAACGGGTCGCTCGGTCGGCAAGATTGTGCTGGAGGGGTTTTAACATGTCTGATGCAGAAGTGATTTCAATTATTGCAGTACTGAAAGCCAAACCAGGGAAAATAGATGCCCTGAAACAGGCGCTACAGGCTCTCTTACTGCCCACGCGCCGGGAGGAGGGCAATATTGAGTATGCGCTGTTCCAGTTACGCGACACGCCAGATGTATTTTATGTGCGTGAATCCTGGCGCGGTCAGGCTGGCCTGGACGAACATATCGCCCTGCCGCATTTCCAGTCGTTTGTATTGCAAATGAACGATCTACTGGCCGAGCCGCTACGACTGGATTATCTGACGCCGATTGAGCCGTAATATTAATACCGTGCTCCTCTGCTGTTCGGAGGAGCACAATAAATATCAATCTGAGAATTTACTTAATTCAATAATGACTTAGTAAATAAAATAGACATGATCATTACTCTCAAGAAAACCGTGGCATTAGTCACAAAATTGACATTGAAGATATATCGTTAATATTCATTTTATTTCACAATAATAATAACCGTATAAAAATAAATCAGTCAGAAATACCCACCGAATCTTCCCCCCTACTTCCAACACACACCATAAAATAATATGAATGCAGAAATATAATTTCATAATAACAGGCATTGTTATTTTCATAGGGTCGGAGGAAATTAGTTCACTAAGGCTGTTCTGATAAAGATAGCTTTAGCCTCCCCCTGAAATTAACCATGATGATGTCAATAATGGTTAATTAGCTGTAGAGCAAAAATGGATATCGCCCAGGCGATTATAGACTTTACTGCAGGTTAGATAACCTGCAAAAAGCAACAACAAGGAATGGATCATGTCTACACCCGCTAATTTTAATGGCCAACGCCCAGTGATTGATGTCAATGACGCAGTTATGTTGCTTATCGATCATCAAAGCGGCCTGTTCCAGACCGTTGGCGATATGCCAATGACTGAACTGCGTGCAAGAGCTACGGCTCTGGCAAAAATCGCCACCTTATGCAAAATGCCGGTGATTACCACCGCCTCTGTGCCGCAGGGGCCAAACGGTCCGCTTATTCCGGAAATTCATGAGAACGCACCTCACGCACATTATGTCGCACGCAAAGGTGAAATTAACGCCTGGGACAACAAAGAGTTTGTTGCGGCGGTAAAAGCGACAGGCCGTAAGACGCTGATTATTGCTGGTACCATCACCAGTGTATGCATGGCATTCCCGGCCATCAGCGCGGTAGCAGAAGGCTATAAAGTCTTTGCCGTCATCGATGCTTCCGGTACTTACAGCAAAATGGCGCAGGAGATCACCATGGCCCGCGTCGTACAGGCTGGCGTCGTGCCGATGGATACTGCCGCGGTTGCGTCCGAACTGCAGAAAACCTGGAATCGGGAAGACGCAGCGGAATGGGCCGAAGTCTATACCAAAATCTTCCCGGCTTATCAGTTACTGATTGAAAGCTATACCAAAGCCCAGGATGTTGTGAAAAATAACGAGCTGCTGGACTCTCAGCGCACTTAACTTTTCCGATCTTCCATAAACGCCTGTTTAGTATAAGCAGGCGTTTTGTAATGCGCAGCATCAGTCCCTGTCAGCCATTACGTCCGGCCATAACCCCCCCATCGACATCCCAGACAGCACCAGTTACCCAACCCGCCTTGTCTGACAACAGGAACGCGACGGTTTCTGCCACATCACGCGGCGTACCGACCCGGCCAATCGGATGGAAGCTATCAAAGCTGCTCATCACACCTTGTACATCTTCTTTCGGGATAAATCCTTCATAGATGGGTGTATGCACGACCGCTGGCGAAACGGCGTTCACGCGAATCCCATGCGCACCCAGCTCAATAGCCAGATTTTTGGTTAACGCATGCAGACCCGCTTTGGCCATCGAATAGGCCGATGAAGGTGTCGCGCCCACCGCTTGTTGCGCCCACATTGAACCAATATTCACGATGGCGCCGTTTATATTGTCTGCCAACATATTGCGCACCACGTCGCGGGTAATGAAAAACGTCGCCCGATTGAGGCTCATATATTGCTCATAATCCTCAACCTCATGTTCAATAAACGGTTTCGGGAAAAACACGCCAGCCGCATTTACCAGCAGGCTGATATCTTTATGCTCGGCATTCAACCTGGCCATCACCTGCTGCGCTCCGGCTTCCGACATCAAATCCGCAACAATCACCGCGACATCACCCATCGTCGCCAGAGTTTGACGCGCTTGCTCTGCTTTGTCGGCGCGGTTGCCTACCAGCACCACGCTACCGCCGCCCTGGAGGATCAGTTTCGCCGTTTCGAATCCCATCCCACTGGTCCCACCCACAACTAACAATTTCTTTCCGGCAAATAATGCGCTCATCGTTAACCTCGTTTAAAGAATCCGTTGATGCGCTAAAGATGCCACTCGTTTCAGAGGTTGACGACTGAGAAGAAATAGCGCCTCAAGAAAGAAAATCTATCTCGCTGGCGTATACTGAAAACAGTTAACAAGAATGGAAAAAAGCAGATGCGTTCACTCAATCGGCTAAAATGGTTACACGCTTTTGAAGCCACCGCCCGTCATGGCAGCTTCACCGGCGCGGCGCAGGAACTGGGCGTGACGCCTGCAGCCGTTGGACAACTGGTGCGTGCGCTGGAAGATTGGGTAGGCCATCCACTGTTACATCGCACCCGCACGGGCAAAGAACGCCTCACGCTGGTCAGCGAAGCACAGGACGCATTGCGCGACATCACTCTGGGACTGGATAACCTGGAATCAGGACTCAACAAGCTGCGCGGCCGTCGGGCACGCTCAGTGGTAATTATTACCGCGTCGCAGGTCCTGGTCATGAACTGGTTGATGAGTCGTCTCAATCGTTTCTCACAAACGCATGAAAACATCGAGTTACGTTTGAATGTGACGGAAAAGCTGATGGATGTCGCCCACGGCGAAGCCGATCTGGGTGTACGCTGCGGCAAAGGTGACTGGCCCGGCGTCAACAAAACCTGGTTAATGGATGAAGAAGCCGTTCTGGTCTGCAGCCCACGAATGGTACCGGTAGATAAAATCGCCTGCGGGGAATGGCTGGCCGCGCAAAAGCTGATCCACGATGACACTCCCCACCCCGGTGCTCATTTTCCTGCCTGGGATGATGTCTTGAACGCTACCCATGCCCCGACCGTCCGCGACAGTGGACTGCACATCAACTCCACTGCTGCGGTGATCCTGGCAGCAATCAGCGGTCAGGGCGTGGCTATCGTTCGCCGGGCGCTGGTTCAGCAGTTACTTACCGACGGACAACTGGTGCAACTTCACCCCGACACCCGTTGGCCGCTGACGTGGTCATACTACATCGTCACGCCGCAACACGCGGTAATGCGTCCGGAGGTGAAAGTCTTTAATGACTGGCTGATTGCGGATGTGCTGGCAGAAATCGCGGCTAACTCTGCTATGATGCCTGCACACAAATAAAACAAAACAACATGCCGAGGGAAAGATGGGTTCCACCAGAAGAGGGATGATGAACGTCCTGATTGCCGCCGTATTGTGGGGAAGTTCGGGCGTTTGTGCACAGTACATCATGGAGCAAAGTCAGATGTCATCTCAGTTCCTGACCATGACGCGTCTGATTTTCGCCGGACTTATTCTGCTGATGCTCTCTTTCGTTCACGGCGACAAAGTATTCTCCATTATCAAAAACCGCAAAGACGCGATTAGCCTGCTGATTTTCTCCGTGGTAGGCGCGCTTACCGTACAGTTGACCTTTCTGTTAACCATCGAAAAATCTAACGCCGCCACCGCGACGGTACTGCAATTTTTATCACCGACCATTATCGTGGCGTGGTTTTCCGTTGTACGTAAAGCGCGACCGGGTATTTTGGTGCTAACCGCGATCCTGACCTCGCTCATTGGCACGTTCCTGTTGGTCACCCACGGTAATCCGACGTCGCTGTCTATTTCACCTGCCGCGCTGTTCTGGGGAATTGCCTCCGCATTTGCCGCCGCGTTTTATACCACCTACCCTTCAACGCTTATCGCGCGCTACGGTACGCTGCCGGTTGTTGGCTGGAGTATGTTAATTGGCGGGATGATCCTGCTGCCGTTTTATGCCGGGCAGGGAACCAACTTTGTCGTCAATGGCAGTTTGATTCTGGCGTTTTTCTATCTCGTGGTCATCGGTACGTCACTCACGTTTAGCCTGTACCTGAAAGGTGCGCAGATGATTGGCGGCCCGAAAGCGAGCATTTTGAGCTGCGCGGAACCACTGAGCAGCGCGTTGCTGTCTCTGCTGCTGTTAGGCATTACGTTCACCCTGCCTGACTGGCTGGGCACGATGCTGATCCTCTCATCGGTAGTGCTGATCTCAATGGACTCACGTCGCCGCGCCAGAGCGGTTTAATCCCAACCGGCGCGGCAACGGGTTAATTACCAGCCCGGAACCGCGCCGCCGTTGAAGATGGTTTCCGCCGCTTTTGCTACTTCCGGTGATTGATAAGATTGCAGGAATTCTTTCACATTTTCGGCATCTTTGTTGTCTTCCCGTGCCACCAGGATATTCACATACGGTGAGTTCTTATCTTCGATAAATACGCTGTCATGCACCGGAGAAAGTCCGGTTTGCTGGATATAAGTGGTACTGATAATCGCCACATCTACTTTCTGATCGTCCAGTACGCGTGGTAGCTGTGCGCCTTCCAGCTCCATGATATTCAGATGCCGTGGATTATCAGTAATATCCAGCGCCGTAGGCAACAGACCTGTCCCCGCTTTCAGGGTGATTAACTTTTCTTTTTGCAGCAACAACAGCGCCCGCCCAAGGTTGGTCGGATCGTTAGGTATTGCAATCGTTGCGCCGTCTTTCAGTTCCGCTATAGTTTTGATTTTCTTAGAATAACCGGCCATCGGAAAAACAAAGGTATTGCCCACCGCCACCAGCTTGTAGTTATGCGCTTTATTATCCTGTTCGAGGAACGGACGATGCTGGAAGACGTTGGCATCCAGTTCGCCATGATTAGTGGCATCGTTGGGTAATAATGAGCCACTGAAGCCCACCAGCTCAACGTCCAGCCCGTATTTCTCTTTGGCTACTTTCTTCGCGACCTCCGCCACGTCCTGCTCTGCGCCGTTAATGACGCCCACTTTGATATGTTTAGCGTCATTGCTCTGCTGATCGCACCCTGCCAGCAATAATCCCGCCAGTAATACCACCGTCCCGGCTGCAAAATGAGGTATTTTCAGTTTCACGTTTTTATCCTTTTGAAATAACCGCCTGATGAGTAATGAAATGACTATAGCGGGAAGGCCACTGCGGTTTAAAAAACGAAAAAGCATCAGCAAGAAGAAAAAAGCATAATGGAAAAAAGGATAATTAGTCAGAATGTGCCGTGAGCTCATCAATGGAAAGCCCGGTAATCATCAGCACCAGTTCACGATCGATGCCCTTCTCAAGCATGGCATGGGCGATCCGCAACGCTTCATCCTTTTTGCCTTCGAGTTTGCCTTCCAGCAATCCTGTTCTTCGCCCCGACTCACGTAAGCATTCTGCAATCGTCATTAATCTCTCCTTGTGTTGAGGAACGCGCCTGGCAACCTCACGAATAAACGCTTCAAAGCGCGGTGCGCTGCCGGACTGTACCAGGTAATTAAATAGCGTTTCTACCTGACTGTCATTAGCGTGTCCCTTAATCAGCAGGGCAACCAGTTTATCGACCAACACCATCAAATCGCGCTCACGTATATGCTTTTGGACAAGTTCCAGTAGCGCCATGCGCCGATGCTGCATAATCTCGTCATCAGATACCACCGTGATGTCTACCAGCGGGAAAGCCGCGCCATAAAGCTGCCGCGCAGTTTCTGAATCGTCAAACTCATCCAGCCAGCACAGTGAAAAAGGGTACGGGCTAGCAACGCCATGATAAAAAAGTATCGGCACCACTAGCGGCAGCGTTTTGTTTCCGGCATCAAGATGGCTCTGCATCGCGGCAATGGCATAACGCATCATCCGGAACGCCATATGCGCATCCGGCGAACTCTGGTGTTCAATCAACGCATAGATATAGCCTTTTCCAGTCCTTGTTTTTAGTGACCACAGTACATCGGAATAGCTGGCACGCAGGTCTTCCTCAATAAAACTCCCGGATTCCAGCTTCAGTGTGTTCAGATCGCAATGCTCGCGTAATGACGCTGGAAGATAGGTATCAAGAAAATCCCTCGTCGTTTCTGGATGGCTTAAAAACTTTTTAAAAACCGCATCATGCGGGGTAGAAGTTGTAGGTTTTTTCATGGCGATCCGTCACCAAAAGAACAAGATGACGGAACCTTACTCGCCAGCAGCGCAACCAACATCAGGGAAACTCTTCATCTGCGAGGCGCTTTGGCGAATAAATACATACTTTTGCAATGTATTCATTTTCCGGGAATGGTGTTCGCAAAAATGCCCGGTGAAACCTAGCGCTTACCGGGCATCTTTACACCGCATCGCGCAGGCTGCGATCGTAACCAATCAGGCCGAAAAAGGGATCGTCTGTCGCCTGGTCTTCCTGAACAGGCAACAGATCGGCAACGGTTTGCACTTCGCGTTCGGACTCATCCAGTTGGCGTCCCAACAGCGTTTCGATTGCCTGACGATGCAGAAAGAATACCGGACGTCCGCGACTTTTAATCGCCAGACCGTCATTCCAGAGCTGATTTAGATCTTTACTGACCGAGTTACGCGCCAGCCCAAGATTAAAGCCGATGGCCTCCGCTGTGAACGCCGTTTCCTGCGCCAGTTGGGCAAGATTCAGTCCTCGCGGCATCCAGACCTTCCGGTCATCAAAACGTTTTTGACAAATAATGGCGCGCGGAACCGGTTTCCGGGAAGTTATCGAGGGTCATTTGCAGCTGATAGCCGTTTTTCTGATAAAACGGCAGCGCCTGGAAACTCATCGTATCCACCAGCGCATGCAGACACCCTCTCTCACGCGCGGTTTGTTCCGCCGCCTGCATCAATTTTGTGCCGTAACCGCCTTTACGCAGCGAATCATGCATCCATAAAAACTCAATGCACAGCCATTCGCCTTTAATTTTGCCGATCAACCCGCCCAGAATTTCATTGTGCTCATCGCGCCAGTACACTGCCAGGTCGCCAAAATTGGTGGTTCTGAGAAACTGGCGATTGTACGCACGCAATCCGCTCAGCAGCGCGTTTTGATCGTCTTCGGTAATCGTATCGGTAATCTGTATTTGCATCCTATCCTCCTGAAAAACTACAACGTCTGGCTGATTTAGTTTTAGGCATTAACACAGGCTGATGAGTGAGTCGTATGCCGTCTACACTTACTCTTGAGATGATGCGCATAGACAACAAGGATTATTATCATGAAACGAGCCATTTTTCCGATTATTGCCGTCCTTTTAACGCTACCCGCTCTGGCGCAAGCCGACTCAGCGTATGGCAGTCTGCAGGCTGTACACGAAAAAAATACCGTGCTGAATGACTTACGTAAGATTTGCACCCCGCAAGGGTCGCCGTCAGATGAGGTGTGGGAAAAAACAATTATGGCTGATACGCGCAATCAACAGCACATTCGCGAAGCCATTCTGGCAATACAAAGAAACAATCAGAACAACTACTGGGAAGCGCTTGGCAAAGTGGAATGCCCGGATTTATAGCCATTATGTTGTAAAATGAGCACTGTAACCGGTTTCTGTATCGTAAAAACACGTATTGTTGCCAGAACAGATAAATAGCAATGGAGCAACAATATGCGATACCGTTTTCCTGAAAACTTCTGGTGGGGCAGTGCCTGCTCGGCGCTACAAACCGAAGGAGATAGCCTGAACGGCGGCAAAAGCCAGACCACGTGGGATGTGTGGTTCGGCCGCCAGCCAGGTCGTTTCCATCAAGAGATAGGCCCAGCGAACACCTCAGGCTTTTATCAGCACTGGAAACAGGACATCGCACTGCTCAAACAGCTGAAACACAACAGCTTCCGTACATCTCTGAGCTGGTCACGCCTGATCCCGGACGGCACCGGTGAGGTTAATCCTGAGGCCGTCGATTTCTATAATAACGTCATCGACGAACTGCTGGCGCAAGGCATAAAGCCATTTATCACCCTGTTCCACTTCGACATGCCGATGGTGATGCAGGAAAAAGGCGGCTGGGAAAACCGTGAAGTGGTCGAGGCGTTTGGCCGCTACGCACAGACGTGTTTCAAATTGTTCGGCAACCGTGTTAAGCACTGGTTCACCTTCAACGAGCCGATTGTTCCGGTAGAAGGTGGTTATTTGTATGACTTCCATTACCCTAACGTGGTGGATTTCAAACGTGCGGCCACCGTGGCGTACCATACCGTGCTGGCGCATGCGACGGCAGTGCGGGCGTATCGTGATGCAAACCATGACGGTGAAATTGGCGTGGTGCTGAATTTAACGCCTTCGTATCCGCGCTCGCAGCATCCGGCAGATGTCAAAGCCGCGCACTATGCGGACCTGCTGTTTAATCGCAGCTTCCTCGACCCGGTACTGAAAGGGGAATATCCGGCGGATCTGGTGGCATTGCTGAAAGAGTACGATCAGCTTCCGACCTGCCAGCCAGGCGATGCGCAGTTGATCGCCGACGGCAAAATCGACCTGCTGGGGATTAACTATTATCAGCCGCGTCGTGTGAAATGTCGCGATACGGCAGTCAATCCGAATGCGCCGTTTATGCCGGAGTGGCTGTTTGATTACTACGAAATGCCGGGGCGTAAAATGAACCCTTACCGCGGCTGGGAAATTTATGAGCCGGGTATTTACGATATTATTACCAATCTTCGCGATAATTACGGTAACCCACGCTGCTTTATTTCAGAAAACGGTATGGGTGTAGAAAACGAACAGCGCTTTATTCAGGAAGGACAAGTTAACGACAGCTACCGTATCGAATTTGTTGCTAAGCATCTGAAATGGCTACATAAAGGCATTAGCGAAGGCTGTCATTGCCTTGGCTACCATATGTGGACCTTTATTGATAACTGGTCATGGCTCAACGGCTATAAAAACCGCTACGGTTTTGTCCAGCTGGATTTAGAAACGCAAAAACGCACGGTGAAAAAGAGCGGCGAATGGTTTGCCCATACCGCCGAAAATAATGGTTTTGATTGATTAAGTTGCCGGATGACAGTGTTGACTGAAAACGATGCGCCATCCGGCAACTGTTTTCACTGAATCCTGACCTTCATCGTAACCAGAAGCGCTGTCAGCAGCATCAGGCTGCCCGAGAGCATCAGGGGCGACAGCAGTCCGAGGTTATCAAGCGCGTAGCCTCCCACCGCAGCCCCGCAGGTATTGGCAAGCTGGATCACGGCGACCTGAACGGATCCGGCTTTTTCTGCCTGATCGGCAAGTGAGCGGGTGATCCACGTCGACCAACCGACCGGTACCAACGCAAACGCCAGCCCCCAGATTATTGCAATGCCCGCGGCAACCACTTTATCGCTACCCCACAAAATCAGGACCAGCGCGCTGAGCGCCAGCACCAGCGGCGCACCGGCTAAGGCCAGTTTGACCGAGCGCTTTAGAATCACCGAAGAGAACGACGTCCCGACAAAGCTGGCGATACCAAAACTCAACAGCACCAGCGTCAGGCCATCAACATCAAAGCCCGCCAGATTCATATAGACAGGGCGAATATAGGTAAAGAAGGCGAACTGCCCGGCAAAGGACATGAAGATGGCAATCATCCCGGCCATTACTCCGGGGCGCTGCAGCAGGCTGAACATGTTTTGCTTCTGATGCGAAGGTTCACCCGGCAGCGAAGGCAGCGCTCTCACCACCCAGATGGTACACAACACCCCCATTACCGCCGCCGCGTTAAACACATTGCGCCAGCCGATGATGCCGCCCAAAAAGCTTCCCAACGGCGCGGCAATCACCAGCGCGATGGACACCGCGCCAAAGATCACCGACAGCGCTTTCGGCACCGTACGCGCGGGAACCAGACGCATAGTCAGCGACGCTGACATCGCCCAGAACCCGCCGAGCGCCAGCCCCAGACAGGCACGACCGATCAGCAGTAGCGTAAAAGAGTTAGCAAATGAAACCAGCAGGCAGGAAAGCGTCAGCAGAACCGAAAACAGGATCACCACATAGCGACGATCGGTCGCCTGGATAATTTGCGTCACAAACAGGCTGGCGAACATGGCGACAAACGCCGTCACGGTCACTGATTGTCCGGCAACGCCTTCTGAAATGCCCAGATCCTGCGCCATTGGCGTCAGCAGACTAACAGGCAGAAACTCAACGGTTATCAGGCAGGCAACACAGAACGCCACGGCGAATACCGCCGACCAGTTTGGCCGGGTATTTACCTCAGCGCGGGATTTTTGTTCAACAGCGTCACTCATTTTGTTACCTGCGTGGGGTTATTGTAGAAAAGTTACGCATTGTAACATTAAAAGTGTGACGTATTTAACGTTTTGACAACTCTCACCGCCGGATGGCGACGTCGCCTTATCCGGCCTACGGCTGAGCCTCTTTGTAGGACTGATAAGCGTAGTGCCATCAGGCATCACTATCAGTGCAGCCAGTGCACGCCATCTTCAGGTTGGAAAAAGGCGTTATAGCGCATCTGGAACGCGTTAAGTTCCTGCATATCCGGCTCCATTTCACGTAGAAACCCGAGCGCCAGGCGCACCTGCGCGTCGGTGATCGGGGCGGCCAGGCGAGATTTTTGTAGCAGACGGTGCCACTGCAGCAGGTTCTGCTCACTACCGTCGACAATGACGATTTGCCAGATTAACAATACCTGGGCGGCATTTTGCAGATGCGATTCCTCAGGGCGGTGCAGGTACTGTAAAAACGCCTCACCCTGTACTTTTCCCATCTGATCAATCATCGATTCTACCGGTACCACATCAATATTCAGTCGCTCGCTCAGACGGCGAATGGCCCGTCGTGATCCAGACGTCAGCACCCGAAAACCCACTACAAAAACAACCACCAACGTGGCCAGCATTATCCAAATCATTAATGACGATACCGCCGCTTAAACTAATTTTTCCGAAAGGGACTGACAGGCTTCGCGCACCCATTGCGAATATTGTGGAATACAATTTTTTGGCATTTGTAATTCAACGCCGCTGATACTTATTGCCGCAATCACGTCTTTATTACGGTTAAAAACCGGTGCGGCAATGCAATAGATGCCAGGAGAGTCTTCGGCGTTATCAAAGACCCAGCCTTGCTCGCGGATTCTGGCAAATTCCTTCATTAATGCTTTTTTGCTGGTAATGGTGGTTTCGGTATACCGTGGCAACACTTCCTCAGGCAACAGTTCATCGATTTTGTCCTGCGGCAACCAGGCACAAAGCGCTTTCCCCACACCGGAGCTGTGCATCGGTAATTTTTTACCAACCCAGGTCCGAATGCCAATCGGCTGGGTATTCTCCAACTTCATAAGATAAATTGGCGCGACTTCATCCAATATACCTAAGTGACAGGTCAGATCCGTTTGCTGACGCAGTTTTTCCAAAACAGGAAGTGCTGCATTACGAATATCAAATTGTTCCAACGAACGATTTCCCCATTCGTACAGCTTCAAGCCCAAAAAGAAACGTCCCTTTTCCAGGCGCAAAAGATGATGCGCAACCAGTGCATTTAGCAGGGAAGACGTGCTGCTTTTTGGTAATGCCAGATCCTGCTGAATCTGACTGAACGTCGCTCCTGGGGAGTTAAAAAGATAATTACAGATTTTTACTGTCTTATCCAATGCGGGAACAGAGGTCGTAATGTCTTGGTTCATGCGCTATTAATCTTTTTTATTCATAGACTCTGCACAGTATACCGCAATCACTTTTCTCAGGAATGCGGCTTTTTTGCACATACGCAAACTGGGCTCTATTACCTAAATTTTATACCCACAAACCCGATCCATCTCACAGTTGTTCATTTGTTCTGCAAAAAACGTTGACGAACGATTTGGATATTTGCTGTACTAACTTCAATATACAGAACATAAGTTCCATATACAGAACTAAAGGAGTGGCAATGTTGAACATTTTTAAGGGCATCTTCCCACCAGTGCCGACTATCGTTGACGAAAGCGGTGAATTGGATCGCGCAGGAATGGCAGTAATGATTGACCATGTGATTAGCAATGGTGCCGACGGAATGCTCATTCTGGGCAGTGGTGGCGAATTTTCCCATTTCTCGTCCGAACAAAGAAAGCAAATTGCAGAGTTTAGCCTGCAGCATGTTGCTGGTAGAGTTCCTGTTCTTATTGGTATCGCCTGCGCCAGCACAGCGGAAACTATCGAACTTGGAAAGCATGCTGAAAACGCGGGCGCAAAAGGAGTACTGGTAGTCAATCCTTATTATGCAAAACTCAGCGATGAGGCCCGCTTTACGCATTACAAACGAATCGCTGAAGCGCTAAGCATTCCCGTCTTCTTATATAATTTTCCAGAACTAACTGGCCAGGATATTGGTTTAAACGTTATCACTCGCCTTGCCCGTGAAGTACCAAATATCGTTGGCATTAAAGATACAATTGATAACATTAGCCACACCAGGGAAGTTATCAATCAGGTTCACTGTTTCCGCCCAGATTTTATCATTTTTAGCGGTTATGACGAATATTTGCTTGATACATTATTACTCGGTGGACATGGCGGCATTCCGGCAACATTTAACTTTGCGCCTCATATTACACGCGGAATTTATCAGGCTGTTCAGCAGAACGATCTTGCTACCGCCAAAGCACTTCAACAACAACTTGCCGGGTTATCACCTTTATATGCCTTAGAACAACCGTTCTTTGCCGTTATCAAGACCGCCATTAAATTAAGTGGCGTGGATATATCAACTGCAGTTGTCCCGCCAGCATTACCGTTAAATGAAGAAAAAAGAGAACAGGTTAAAAATATTTTATCCCGTATTGCGGTATAAACCAGCATGAGAGCAAAGATAATGAACATCAACCCTGTATTAAAATTGAATCCCAAAGATGATGTGGTTATCGCAAGGCAGGCTGTCCCCGCAGGCACCCGGCTTGAAGAAGAGCACATTACGGTACTCAGTGATATTCCCGCAGGGCATAAAATCGCCCTGCATGCACTGAGGGTTGGCGATGCGGTCAGACGTTATGGGCAAATTATTGGCTTCGCAACTCAGCCCATTAAGCCTGGCGAACACATCCACATGCATAATTTGGGAATGGGTGACTTCGAACGCGACTATGCCTGGGGCGAAGATTGCCATTCACCCTCCCCAGCCCCTCAACAGGATACCTTTATGGGTATCCGACGCGCCGATGGTCGTGCAGCTACACGTAATTACATCGGTATTTTAAGCTCCGTAAACTGTAGTGCCACGGTCGTAAGAGCTATTGAGGATCACTTCCGTCTGCAGGGTCTTGCAGATTACCCGAATGTTGATGGCGTGGTGTCATTACCACAAAGTTTTGGCTGTGCTATTGGCTCTAAAAGTGAATCAATGGACGTCATGAGACGTACGATGGCCGGTTATGCCACCCATGCCAACTTTGCCGGAGTAATCATTGTTGGACTGGGATGCGAATCCAGTCAAATTAAAGACATGATGAACGCCCATGGACTGGCCGATGGCCCCATGATGCACAGTTATACCATTCAGGATGTGGGCGGTACACGTCACGCCATTGAGAAAGGAATTTCCCTGGTTAACCAAATGCTGCCCGTTGCTAACCAGGTAACACGCCAACCTATCCCGGCATCAGAAATCATACTCGCGCTGGAGTGTGGCGGTTCCGACAGCTATTCCGGGATCTCAGCCAATCCAGCTCTGGGCTATGCGGTAGATAAACTGGTGCAACAAGGCGGAACAGCGATTTTATCTGAAACCTCCGAAATTTATGGTGCAGAGCATCTTCTTACCCGCCGCGCCATTTCTCGCGAGATAGGTGAAAAACTCATTGCCCGCATTCACTGGTGGGAAGAGTATTGTCGCCGCACCGGAAGTGAAATGAACAATAACCCCTCGGCGGGTAACAAAGTCGGCGGACTGACGACAATTCTGGAAAAATCACTTGGTGGTATTGCTAAAGCGGGTACAACCAATCTGACAGAAGTGTATGAGTATGCAGAACCGGTAACCGCGAAAGGTTTTGTCTTTATGGATACCCCTGGATATGACCCTATTGCCGTTACGGGGCAAATCGCCGGAGGAGCAAATCTTCTGTGTTTCACCACAGGTCGAGGTTCTGCCTTTGGTTCCAAGCCAACCCCAAGCTTGAAGCTGGCTACCAATAATGCGCTTTGGCAACGCCAACAGGAGGATATGGATATTAATTGCGGAACCATTGTCGAGGGGGAAGAATCCATTGCAGAAGTCGGTGAACGTATCTACCAGATGATCCTTGAGATGGCATCAGGTAAAAAAACGAAGAGTGAGGAATTTGGCTATGGCAGTCAAGAATTCGTCCCCTGGACTGTTGGCTCCATAATGTAACACTCCACAAGATAATAATACCTCGTACCGCCATACTCATTATGAGTATGGCAAGGAGCCCTTATGTCTATTGTTAACGTAAATACTGAAGAAGAAAAATTAAAGGCAACAACAGTAAGGTGGCGCATATTTATTATTATGCTCTTATTAGGTGCTATTAACTATATTGACCGCACCTCTCTTTCTATTGCCATGCCTTATATTACAGATGAATTTGGTATTACCGATACTCGCGTTGTTGGTGTGATTCATAGTGCCTTTTTCTGGGCTTATGCATTAATGCAAATTCCTAGTGGGGTCATTGCTGATAAATTCAAAGCCAGAAATATCATTGCTCTGGCCACTATCTTATGGGGAGCATTTCAAGCCATAGCGGCTCTGTGTCACTCTATTTTCACCCTTTCACTTTCTCGTCTGGGGTTAGGCGTCACTGAATCTCCAATCATGCCCGCCGGCGCGAAGTTAATGGGCACATGGTTAACGCCAACCGAACGTGGACGTGGTTCGATGCTACTTGATGGCGGCGCGCCATTGGGTACGGCGCTGGGTGCGGTGATCATCGCCGGACTTATTGCCTTTTTCGACTCATGGCGTATGGCATTCGTAGTGGCTGGTGTGGGAACAATGATTGTCGGTTTACTGGCCTGGTGGTACATCCGCACTTATCCATCAGAACACCCCAGCATCAATAAAGCTGAACTAGACCATATTGTTGCGGCAAACGGTGCTGAAACCAGTAGCAAGAAATACCGTCTGGCCGATATCAAACCTTACCTGAAACAACGTAATGTGATTGCACTTATCTGTGGCTGGGTCTGCTATAGCTTCGTGTTCTATGGCCTGATGACATGGCTACCGCTCTATTTCCAGGCCACCTACGGTTTTGATATCAAATCGATGGGCGGAGCAATGGCGCTGATCTTCCTGCTGTGTTTTGTCGGCCAACTGACTGGCGGCTACATTATGGATAAATGGCGCAGCAAAGGGGCAAAAACAAGCCGCGTTATGCATACGATGTTGGCGATTTCGGCTACCACCGCTGGTGTAGGTATTTTCCTTTGCGCACAAAGCTCGACGCCAGCCGTCGCAATTACCTTGCTCACTATTGCCCTTTTTCCCCTGCGATGGGCCAGCGTTTACTGGTCAATACCCGGACTGCTGGGCGCACAATCAGTTGCAGGCACCATTTGTGGAACTATGAACTTCACCAGTAACTTGTTCGCAGCCATCCTGCCTATTTTTATCGGTTTCCTGGTGCAATCCACGGGGAACTATTACGCAGCGATGATGTTCTTTGCGCTGGCTGCGGTGGGTTATCTCATCTGCTCGTTGCTGATCAACTTTGATAAAAAAATGGTCATTACCGACGAATAGTCCACCTGAATCTGGCCCGTTTACGGGCCATCTTTCAACATCAGGAACGATGTATGTTCAATTCAGAGAATTTCATTGCCGTAGACTGGGGCTCAACTAACCTGCGCATTTGGGTCTATCAACAGAATGAATGTGTCTGGCAACACGCCAGTCAGAATGGGGTACTCAAACATCAACCAGGTGTATTCAAAGACACCTGGCTAACACTGCTCAGTTTGTGTCCCCGGCCATTAAGCAAAGATACAACCGTCATAATGAGCGGAATGGTGGGCAGTAATATCGGGTGGGTAGATAGCCACTATTTACATTGTCCAACCCCGTTAAGTGCATTATCACAGCATCTAACAAAGGTTGAAGATGCCGGCCCTTTTCCCACTTTCATCGTTCCAGGCCTGCAAATTACCGGGCCAGAAAACTACAACGTCATGCGTGGAGAGGAAACTCAGCTTTTTGGCGCCTTAGCTGATGAGAACTGGTACGTATTCCCTGGAACACACAGCAAATGGGTGCAGGTACAAGAGAGTAACGTCTGCGATTTTCAAACCATCATGACTGGCGAGTTTTTCCACTTACTTTCACGTTACTCCATCGTTGGAAAAAACGCCGGGGAACAAAACACGAACGAACAGGCTTTTTTAGCAGGAGCCGAACGCGGCTGGCAGGAAACATGTTTATCCCGCAGCCTATTTGATCTGAGAGCCCGAATACTCACCCATGCGTTGTTACCTGATACGCTTTACGAATCTCTGTCAGGGTTATTGATTGGCCATGAAATAGCACAAATGCTACAGCATTATGCCATTAACACTGAAGAAGAAGTCATTCTGGTGGGCAATGACGATTTGCTCAGCCGCTATCAACGCCTGTTTCATCATTTCGGTTATCGCTGTCGGCTCTGTAATGGTGAAAACGCATTTGTTAATGGTATCAGGAGACTTTTAAATGAATAGTCGTAACCCTTTGGTCGCTATTTTACGTGGGGTGAAGCCCGATGAAGTGCTGGCCCATATTGATGCACTTATTACAGCCGGATTCAGCACAATAGAAATACCGCTGAATTCACCAGACTGGCAACGTAGTATTGCTCTTGCCGTGGAACATTATGGTCATACGGTAAAAATCGGTGCCGGAACGGTCACCAATGTCAGTGATGTCAGCACACTCTCTTCGCTGGGATGTGCATTTATCCTTACGCCCAACACCGATCCGGAAGTAATTGATACTGCGCGAGCGGCCAAAATGACGACCTGCATCGGCTGCCAAACAGTCAGCGAAGCATTTGTTGCATTCCGGCATGGCGCGGACGGATTGAAAATTTTCCCTGCGGGGGAACTGGGACCGGATTACATCCGGGCATTAAAAGCCGTTTTGCCTCCTCAAGTCCCTTTGTATGCCGTGGGCGGAATTAGGCCAGACAATTTGTCCCATTACCTGAAGGCAGGTTGTTTCGGTGCCGGCTTAGGCAGCGATCTGTATCGTGCCGGACAATCTATCCACCAAACAGCCGCAAATGCTAAGGCATTTATCGAGGCTTATAATACCTTCTGTCAGTCTCAGGCATAAAAAAGCCCGCCATTATGGCGGGCAAAAGTTACCAATGCACACTTAACTCAAGCAACTTTCAATTGTTGAATCTTTTTCTCGCGGCGAATTTTACGTTCTTCAAACACGGCCACGATGGCCATCAGGCAGATACAGCCAATGGCGGCGGTATCCAGCGCGGCAAAGGTGCCTGCCCAGCCGGTGAGGCCGAAAATCGGTGTGCCGTCGGCGATCATCCCGAGACCCAGCTTGGCAAAGCTGTCGCCAATCAGGTAGGCGAAGGTGCCTTTAATGCCATCGGCCGCGCCGATCGCTTTTTTCGGTACAAATCCGACGGCGGCCACGCCGATTAACAGCTGCGGACCGAACACCAGGAAGCCGAGGGCAAACAGCGACGCCAGATAGACGTACTGGTTGCTGGCGTGCTGGTATACGCCGAGCGTGGCGATGATGAGTGCCAGCGCCACGCAAGCCACCAGCGCGCGACGACCGTTAGCGAGATCGGAGAGCCAGCCCCACAGCAGCGTGCCGACCAGCGCGCCCACTTCAAACAGGGTAAAACCCTGAATCGCCACTTCTTTGGAGAGCTTCAGCTCCTGGAAGGCGTAGACGGTGGACCACTGGTCGATACCGATACGCACCACGTACAGGAAGATGTTCGAGAAACATAGCAGCCAGATCACTTTGTTTTTCAGCACGTACTCAACAAAGATCTGCCATTTGGTCATCTCATTTTCTTCGGTCTCTTTGTCCTCTTCGCTGATCTCCTCGCCGAACAGCTCTTCGGCTTTACCGAGGCCATAAGATTCCGGGGAGTCGCTGCCGTAGCGCAGGCCGATAAAGCCGACAATCAGGGCAATAATTGACGGGAAGATAAACATGCCGATGACGTGGCCGTCGAACAGGTAATTCGCGCCGAACAGCGCTACGCCCGCCGCCCCCGCGCCGCCGAGGTTGTGGGAGATATTCCACATGCCGAGGTAGGAACCGCGCTTACGGCGCGGCGTCCACTTGGTGATGGTGGAATAGCTGCACGAGCCGCCGGTGCTCTGGAAGAAGCCGCTCAGCGCGTAGAAAGCGATCATCAGGAACAGGCTGGTTGACCCCGCGCCCATGCTGGCGCTGAAGCCAAGCATACAGATGGCGGAGAGGATCAGCATAAACGGCAGGAACTGCTTGGTATTTTTGCCGTCCGCGTAGTAGGAAACCACGGTTTTACCCACACCGTAGGTGATGGAGAATCCCAGGCCAATCATCCCCAGCTGCGTCATGCTCAGCCCGTAGGTGGAGATCATGTCGTTCTGCGCGATGTTGAAGTTCTTGCGGATCAAGTACATGGTCAGGTAGCCGATAAAGACCACCAGATAGGACTGCATGAACGGTTTGAACCACATTTTGCGCCGCACATCGAGCGGCAGATCCAGGGTCGGCTTGCGCACCTGGTTGAGAAAGGCCAGCATTTGACACTCCCGAGCTGATTTTTTTACCTGCGAATGGCAGGCATTGTAAAAATCAGCCGGGAGACACGCCTGAGACAGCGTCCAGGTGAAACCGGGAAAATTTCTTAGTTTTACGCCACTCGGGGCAAAAAGGTGAGGTGCATCACGCTTCGTTGAGATCGCGCGGTGCCTGGGCGTTTAAGAACGGCAGCAACAGCAGTGCTGAGATGCCGGCCGCGATGGCGATCACCACAAAGAATCCGCTCCAGTGCCACACTTCCATCACCTTCGCCAGCGGCCAGCCGGAGAGCGATGCCCCCAGATAAGCAAACAGGCCGACAAAGCCGGTCGCTGCGCCCGCCGCCTCCTTGTGCGAGCACTCCGCCGCCGCCATGCCAATCAACATCTGCGGGCCAAAGACGAAGAAGCCGGTGGTGAAAAAGCACGCCGCCTGCATCACGTAGCTGGCGAATGGCATCAACCATAGCGAGCCCACGGAGAGCAAAATTCCGGCGGCGAAAATCAGGTTCATCGGCCCACGATTGCCGTTGAATAGCTTGTCCGAGCCCCAACCTGCAACCAGCGCGCCGATGAAGCCGCCCAGCTCGAACATGGTCACGGCGGTATTGGCAGTGACCAAATCGACGCCGAGCGTCTCCGACATATACAGATTGCCCCAGTCGTTGATCGCCGCGCGCACCACGTACACCAGCACATAGCACAGCGACAACAGCCAAATATATGGATTAAGCAACACATATTTGGTGAGGATCTCTTTACGAGTTAACCCCGCGCCCTCCTGCTGCTGGGCAATTTCCAATTCATCGTGCCGCCAGTCGCCAATCGGCGGCAGACCAATCGCCTGCGGCCTGTCGCGCAGCCGCCAGCACAGAAAAACGCCCACCACGATCGCCAGCGTACCGGCAATCATCATCCCGGCGCGCCAGCCGTAATGCAGCGCCGCCGCCGCCATGACGATCGGAATCAGCGCGCCGCCGACGTTGTGCGCGGTGTTCCAGATAGCCCACCAGCCGCCGCGCTCGTTGCGCGAATACCACGCGGTGAGCAGACGGGCGCACACCGGCGCGCCCCAGCCCTGGAAGAAGGCGTTCAGCGCCCACAGTACGGCAAAGGCCCAGACCGAGGTTGAGAAGCCGAACAGGATGTTAACCACGCCGGTGGCGATAAGCCCGATACCCATAAAATAGCGGGCGTTGGAGCGATCGCTAACAATACCGGAGACAAATTTCGACAGCCCGTAGGTGATGTAAAACAGCGTCGCCAGCAGGCCAATATCACTGCGGGTCAGCACACCGCTGGTGATAATTTCCGGCACCGCGGCGTTAAAGCTTTTGCGCGTGAAATAAAACAGCGCGTAGCCGAGCCAGATAGTCAGCAAAATATGCCGCCGCCAGTAACGGTAGCGGGCGTCCACTTCCTGCTTGTCGGTGATAAGCGGCGCGCTGGCCGGAGCTTTTAAAAACTGAAACATGGCCGTTCCTTAGGCGTAGCGCTGGGGCAGCGACACGCTGACGCGCGTGCCGTGCATGCAGGATATCGTGAGTGAACCACCGAGCGCCGTCACCCGCTCGCGCATCCCGGTGAGACCAAAACCTTGTGGGTTCGACCCCGGCGGCAAGCCGCTGCCGTCGTCCTCAATGACCAGCATCAGCCGCTCATCCTGCTGCCAGCCCTGGAGCGTCACCGCGCTGGCATTGGCGTGCTTCACAATGTTGTTCAGCCCTTCCTGACAGATGCGAAACAGCGTCACGCGCTGGCTTTCGCTCAGCAATGACTCATCAATTCGCCAGTCAAGGTGGCTGACGATACCGCGGCTTTCCAGCTCCATTTCGCGCATCAATGAACGGATGGCCTGTTCCAGCGAGAGATCGTCCAACTGGCGCGGTCGCAAGCGACCCAGCAGGCGGCGCACCGAATCGTACACGCCCAGAGACAACTGCTCGATATGCGCTCCGCTTTGCTTAACGCCCGCGTTCTCGGGGGCCAGGCGCTGTACAATACCCGCCTGCGTGCGAATGGCGGTGATGGTCTGGCCGATATCGTCGTGCAGCTCGCGCGCGACGTCGCGGCGCACGCTCTCTTCGGTTTCAAGCAGACGTTCCGCCAGCCGATGATTGCGCGCCAGCTCGTTTTGCAGCGACTGGTTAAGCTCACGCAGCCGCTGAATACCCGCACCGAGCAGCAGCCCGGTCAGGCTTTGCGCCAGCAGCGAGAGCAGTAAATCGACCGGGTGATCGTGCCAGGTCTGGCTGGCAATCAGTGCGATGGCGTTCATCAACGTCGCAATCAGTGCCCCCTGCCAGCCGTAGTGCCAGGCAAGCGCGATAATCGGTAAAGCGAGGCAAAATGGGGTAAAGCGCGAAAGTTCGGCGGGCAAACCGAGCTGTAGCCACAGGCTGACGGTGAACAGCAGCAGGTACCAGACCAGATGTCGCCCGCGCCAGTTCACCGGCTGCGACACCAGCGCCGGGCCGAGCGGCAGCCAGGTGGTGCTGGTGAGGTAGTGCCAAAACACCAGGCAGATCGGCGCCAGCGTTAATCCGCCGGTCAGGGTCAGTAGCAGCGCATTCCACGCTTCCTCGCCCTGCCCCAGCCACGGCAGCGATTGCAGCAGCGCCGCCGCCGTCAGCGCTGCGCCCTGCAACAGCAACGTGCGCCAGTCGCGTTGATGGCGGTATCGCGAAATCAGCATCACCGGGAGCAGCGTGAGGGCACTTCCGATCATCAAAAGTGGCAAATGGGCCAGCGCCACCTCCTGCGCCAGCCAGTACATCAGCAGCCACTCCGCGCCCAGCAGCACCGGCCAGTAGCTGCGCGGGCATTGCAGCATTAATCCCAGACGCAGGCCGAACGGAAACAGCAGTACCGCCAGTTCCGGGCGCTCAACCAGGTGCAGGCTGATGCTCCACAGGCAAAACCACGCGGCGGAAAAGATAAAGAAACAGGCAACAACGGTAATTAACCGGGAGAAAAGTGCGTTCATTGCCAGCCGTCAAACATCCGGCGCGCCAGCTCAACATCGTTGCTGACGTTCAGCTTTTCCATCAGGTTGGCGCGATGAACGTGCACCGTTTTCGGCGACAACCCCAGCTCGGCGGCAATCTCTTTCACCGCCATCCCCTGTGCCAGCTTCTCCGCCACCTGACGCTCGCGTTTTGTCAACGGATCCTGACGCCCGGCCGCCAGCTTGACGGCGATGTCCGGCGTCAAATAGCAACCGCCGGTCGCCACGGTATGCACGGCGGCAATCAGTTCATCTGGGCTACAGCGTTTTGAAAGAAAACCACGCGCGCCTGCGTTGAGCGCCTGCTCGACCAGTGCCGGGCTGTCGTGGACGGAGAGCATGATAATCGCCATCCCTTTTGGCAGTTGGCTTAGTAACTCCAGGCCCGAGATATCGGGCATAGAGATATCGCAAATACACACCTGCACGCCGCGCCCCGGTAAACCGGCCAGCGCCTCGCGCCCGGAGCCAAATTCCGCCACAACCTGCAAATCAGCTTCCAGCCCCAGCAGTTGGGCAAAGCCGGAGCGGACGATAGTGTGGTCGTCGATAAGGGCGATGGTGATCATGGGTTTGTCCTGGCGCTAAGGCATGCCTGATAAGCGTAGCGCCATCCGGCAAAAGCGCTTACCTTAACGATAAGCGCTTTGGTGTTCAAGCCTTGAGCGATCAGGCTATGCCTGTCGTGACGGTAAATATCCGGGTGTGCTGCGGTTCTATTTCAATCAAGGTGCCATTGCGTTGTGCCGCCAGGAATCCTTCGGGTCGACAGGTTGCAGGCAACGCGAATGCCGCAACCTGTTGATCGCCGTTATACAGGATCCATCGCGTCACATAATTCAGCTCCGCGCTGGAGAAACGTGTAACGAACGTGGTGCCATCTGGAGCAATCATGCTAAATTCTGGATTATCTGTGTACCTGTCCAGTTGGTCAGCAAAGAAGACAATTTCCGGATCGTAAAAATGGGGTTCATTGAGCCGCGCCAGAGAAGCCTCGCCCTGCACAATCCGCTGATTAAACGCCAGCCATTGCTCAGTCGGCTTAACATGCGCGGGTATCGACTCACGCAGCTTCATGGCCTCATCCGGAATATTCTGGCTGAAGGAGGCTTCCGGTACGTAGGCATAGTTCATATGGCACATGTACTGCAACGGCATTGCCACTGAAGCGAGGTTGGTAACCGCCATCTGAATATCAAACAGCGCGCTCGCTTTGTGCATTACCACCGCAGGATGCGCCTGATAATGATAACCGAACCCCATCACATACTCATAGCGTCCGCCCACGCGCAAATTCTCACCCTCCAGCTCCAGCCAGGCTTCATCCATCGCGGCACAAGCCATTTCACCGTGCAAAGGATGTGAATCTTCTGGTGATGGGCAGCCATTAGCCAACAGACCTGAGTGGAAGGCAAAACAACCGTAGGTCGCCACCACTTCCGCCGCCGGTTTCGGCTGACTGAACATGTTGCGCATGGTCAGGTCATGGCCATCAAACTGAGCATCCCAGATCATCTGCCCCATCCAGGGCAGAATAACCAGATGTCCACGACTGTTTTCTACCTTCAGCCCTTCCACTCCGCTGGCGTAACGAAATGCGGTAACCGTGAAATCGCTATTCTTCAGTAAGATTCGCGGATGCTCTGCAAAGAGTTCTCGCCACAGCGTTATACGTGTTGTCATGATCGCTCTCCTCAGGAAACTGTCGCTTCAGCCAGGTTGTTGCGCACTTTGCTTTCACGCCAGAAGTAGATGCCGACGTACACGAAACAGAGCATGGAAACCAGGAACGAAAGTTGTAATGAATGGAACATATCAGCCACATAGCCCTGAATCGCCGGAACCACCGCCGCGCCGACAATCGCCATAACAATGACGGCACCTGCCATTTCGGTATGTTCGTTATCCACGGTATCAAGCGTACCAGCATAGATTGTCGCCCAGCAGGGTCCAAACAGGACACTCACCAGCACTGCGACATACACAGCGCTGAAGCTTGGCGCCAGTGCAACATAGACGAGGAACAGGGCACCAATGATGGAATAGAGAATCAGCACTTTTTCCGGATTGAAGCGCGTCATCAAAATGTTGGCGATAAACTTGCCGATAAAGAAGCAGGCGAAGCTATAGACCATGAAGGTTGAGGCGTCGCGCTCGTTGATATCACCTAATTCCAGTGCCAGACGGATGGTGAATGACCACACCGCGACCTGCATCCCCACATAAAGAAATTGCGCCACAATTCCACGACGGAAACGGGCATTGCTGGCCAGATAACGCAGTGTATCCATCGCTGACGGGCGTTTACGACTCGTGGTTTGCGCGACTTTACAGGTCGGGAAGCGGGTCAGCAGGAATAACACCATCACCACAACCAGCACCATAATCATGTACTTATATGGCTCAAGAGTATTTTCCAGCATCAACACTTTAAAGTTATGGATCTGCTCGGCGTTCATCCCGGCCATCTGTTTTTCCAGGCTTTCGCCTTCAGAGAAGACCAGATATTTACCCAGCAGAATACCAGCCGCCGCGCCAATAGGATAAAAAGTTTGACTGATGTTCAGGCGTAAAGTGGCATACGCTTTTGGGCCGATCATTGAGCTGTAGGTGTTGGCCGCTGTTTCCAGGAAGCTCAGACCAATCGCAATCGCGAAAATCGCCGCAAGGAACATGGTGTAGGTGGCCATGTGCGATGCCGGGAAAAAGAGCGTACACCCAACGATATAAAGGGTCAGCCCCATTAAAATGGCGACTTTATAACTGGTCTTTTTAATCACCAGAGATGCCGGAATTGCAATTAAAAAATAACCGCCATAAAAGGCACTCTGAACTAATGCCGAGGCAAAGTTGCTGAGTGAAAATACGCTTTTGAATTGCGTAATCAGAATATCATTTAATGCGGCTGCGCATCCCCATAACGGGAATAAACAGGATAACAAAATAAACTGGAACAGAGGGGTCTTATTCAAATAGCCGTCAGCCATCTGAATGATGTTTTTATCGTTCATAGTGCTACCTTTTACAGTGCAGGAGTATTATTCGTTTAAGGTAAGAAACTCATTAAATTGTTCGATGCTTGGATAAGATGATTGAGTGCCTTTCCCGGTAACGCTGAAAGCAGCGAAGAGAGCGGCTTTTTTCATGGCGGCTTCCACATCACCGCTTTGAACGTAATAGTGAGCAAAACAACCGATGAAAGCGTCGCCTGCGCCACTGGTATCGATAGCGTTCACTTTAAACGCCGGAACATGGACTTCCTGGTCACGCGTCATCCACAGCGCACCTTTCTCACCCATGGTGACAATAATATTGTTCAGACCTTTATCAACCAGAGAACGTGCCGCTGCGCGAATATGGTCATAGGTATCTACTGACATACCGGTTAATATTTCCAGCTCGGTTTCGTTCGGCACGAAAAAATCACATTTACAGGCATAAGACATATCTAATTCCCGTAATGCAGGGGCGGGATTTAGTAACACTTCAATACCGTGTTTTTTGCCAAATTCAATCGCGTGATAAACGGTTTCCAGCTGCACTTCCAGTTGCAGGACAATAAGCTGACATTTTTTCAGATCTTCCGCCGCACGATCGATATCTTCCGGGGAGAGAAATTTGTTCGCTCCTTTAATAATCAGGATGCTGTTGCTGGAGTTGGCATTAACAAAGATCGGTGCGACACCGCTGCTGGTGCAGGGTACCTTTTCGACATAGGTGGTATTAATTCCCCAGGATTCGAGATTGCGAATAGTGTTATCCGCAAAAATATCATCACCGACTTTTGTCAGCATCAGCACTTTGGAATTGAGCTTAGCGGCCGCAACGGCCTGATTTGCGCCTTTGCCCCCACAGCCAATTTTGAACGCCGGCGCTTCCAGCGTTTCCCCTTCTTTGGGCATCTGGTTGATGTAGGTGATGAGATCCACCATGTTGGAGCCAATAACCGCGATATCCATTTTACTACCTCTCAGAAACAATCACACAACAATGATATTAAAATAACATTATCATGTTACTTTCGTACCATTTGTGACTAGGATCGCGATTGGAAGATCATTTTATTGTTTATTTATTACGCTAAATGTTGCTACGCCATCACACTACAAATGATGAAGTTGCTTACAATTGACTGAAAGTTAACTGTATACAATCAATAAAACGTGAAAAAACACGCTTTTATTTCCGAATAGTCAGACGTATAGTAATGCGGCAATGCCATGTTCTAAGAAACACAAAAATGTTACTGAAGGAACATGGAAACATGATTCGTGGAGAAGCACATGGAAACTAAGCAAAAAGAACGTATTCGACGTCTGATGGAATTGTTGAAGAAGACCGACCGAATCCATCTGAAAGAGGCGGCACGAATGCTGGAAGTTTCCGTGATGACTATTCGTCGGGATCTCAGTCAGGATGACGAGCCGTTACCACTCACGCTGCTCGGTGGTTACATTGTGATGGTGAACAAACCTGCTGCCATCGTTAACGCGCCACTCCCCGCGCAAAAGCAGTATCACCGCGATGATTTACCGGTTGCCATTCTGGCTGCGGGACTGGTGAGTGAAAATGATCTGGTCTTTTTTGATAATGGTGCGGAAATGCCGTTGGTGGTCAGCATGATCCCGGACGATATTTCCTTTACCGGGATTTGCTACTCGCACCGGGTGTTCGTAGCGCTAAATGAAAAGCCCAACGCCACAGCGATTCTTTGCGGGGGGACCTACCGGGCGAAAAGTGACGCCTTTTACGACACCAGCAATCCCTCCCCGCTGGATGCACTCAACCCACGAAAAGTCTTTATCTCCGCCAGCGGAGTCCATGAGCATTTCGGCGTTAGCTGGTTCAATCCGGACGATCTGGCCACAAAACGCAAAGCGATGGAACGCGGATTACGCAAAATTCTGCTGACGCGCCACGCCCTGTTCGATGAGGTCGCCCCCGCCAGCATTGGTCCACTCTCCACCTTTGACGTACTGATAAGCGACCGTCCGTTACCGGCAGATTACGCAACCCACTGCCGGAACGGCTCTGTCAAAGTGATCACCCCGGATTCAGACGGCAACTAACTCACTCAAAGAAGACGGTGATTTTGTTAAACATCGACGGGTCGGATTGGTTGCGGGCGACTTTCACCACATCTTCCAGTTTGTCGATCTGGCTTATCATCTGCTCCAGACGCTGATCGTCGTTGACCAGTAGCCAGATGCGGCTCTTATCGCTGTCCTGAATCGGTAGACAGAGAATGCCTTCCACGTTGAACGCGCGGCGGGCAAACAGCCCGCAGACGTGGGTCATTACGCCCGGATGGTTGCGTACGGTGAGTTCCAGGATTACGTTGTCATGAGTCTGCTGTTGCATGGCTTATTCCCCCACCATTTCAGTGTTTGCCGCACCCGGCGGCACCATCGGGTACACTTTTTCTTCGGCGTCGATACGCACGTGGATCAGCGCAGGTCCAGGCCGATTAATCATTTCCTGCAACGCTGCCTGTGGGTCTGCTTCGTTATTCAAATCACAAGTTTCCAGACCAAAACCAGCTGCGATCTGCATAAAGTTAATCATCCCCGGATAGGTCGCAGCAAAAACACCCTGCTTATAGAACAGGCTCTGCTGCTGATATACCAGACCCAACGCTTCGTTATTCATCAGGATGATTTTAATATCCAGCTGATTTTCGCTGGCTGTCGCCATTTCCTGAATATTCATCATCAGGCTACCGTCGCCGGAGAAGCACAGCACTTTTTTATCCGGGTTCGCCAGCGCCGCGCCAATGGCCGCCGGCAGACCAAATCCCATGGTACCAAGACCGCCAGAGGTCAGCCACTGACGCGGACGGTTCAGCGGGTAGGCCTGCGCCGCCCACATCTGATGCTGCCCGACATCGGTGGTGATAATGGCGCTGTCATCCACGCATGCCGCCACCGCATTGATCAGCCCATAGTGACTGAGCGGGTCGCTTTCCTGCGGAATGGCGCAAGGAAATTCACGTTGTAAATCGGCCACCATCTGATGCCATGCCTCTCGCGGCTGGGCCTCAACCAATGGGATCAGCTGTGCCAGTACCTCATCGACATCCGCCTGAATCGCTACGTGCGGCTGTTTGATTTTACCCAGCTCCGCACGGTCGATATCCACATGGATGATTTTGGCGTTCGGGCAGAACTGTTCGGTTTTACCAATCGCCCGGTCATCAAAACGTGCGCCAAGAACAATTAATAAATCCGCTTCTTGCAGAATAAAGTTGGTACTGCGCGCGCCGTGCATACCCAACATGCCTAACGACAGCGGATGCGCCTTTGGCAGCATGCCAAGCGCCATTAAGGTCATGGTGGTAGGCAGCATGGCTTTTTCGGCCAGTTCACGCACGCGTGCGGGCGCGTTAATCACGCCGCCGCCGAGGTACAGTACCGGACGCTGTGCGGCGTTAATCATGGCTGCGGCATCGCGAATGCTGTCCTGACTGAACGCCGGCGCCGCCATTTTCTGCGCGGGTTCCGGCATCTCTTCAATTTCAAATACGGCGGTTTGAATATCCTTAGGAATGTCTATCCACACCGGGCCTGGACGTCCGGACTGCGCAATGCGGAATGCATCGCTCATGACCTGAGGTAATTCATTGATATGGCGGACCAGATAGTTGTGTTTGGTGATGGGGATAGAAATACCGTAGGTATCGACTTCCTGGAAGGCATCGGTACCGATCATCGAGGCCGGAACCTGCCCGGTGATACACACCAGCGGGATGGAATCCAGACGAGCATCGGCAATCGCGGTAACCAGGTTGGTGGCGCCCGGCCCGCTACAAGCCATACACACGGCGGGTTTACCATCGGTTCGTGCCATGCCTTGCGCGATAAACCCCGCACCCTGCTCGTGGCGCGCCAGGATATGACGGATTTTCGTGCTTTGGCTTAACGCGTCATAGACGGGAAGGATCGATCCGCCAGGGATACCGGTGACTACCTGGATTCCCTGACGTTCCAGGAAATGAACGATGAATTCTGCGCCCGTAAAACGCGTACGCTTGGATGTTATGCCCGAACTTGCCATGCTCCAGTCCTTTTATTCTGGGCCTTTGCTCCGGGCAGGTCTCTTAAACGAAAAACCCCGCCCGGTTTGCGCCGGCGGGGTTTTGGAATCGTGTGTTGATCCGGACCCTACGGCGCATTGCCGACGACCACCACCACACGCACGACGACCGCTGCGCGAGATGGCGCAGTTTTTAGTAGGGTCGCAGTCAGCATGGAAGGGTTCATTAGGGACCTGTCTGTTTGTTGATTAACTGGATTTATACAAACACAGGTTTTTCAGCGTGACAATGGAAAAATTTTCATCTGCACAAAAATGCGTCAACGATCACATTTCACTATACGGTGTTGAAAAACAAAAAACCCCGCCGGAGCGAGGTTCTTTTCAGCGTTGTGCGGTTGGTAGCCGCCGAGCACACTGTGTTATGTCAACGAGAAAAGTATACGCGCTCCGCGAAGAACACGCAATTTCGGCACGAATTTTGATGATATTGAGTATGGCCTAATGTTGACGTTACGTCCACAAAATACTGTTAATTTATACAGTATTTATCTATAATATTTCAGTACGCAATGTGTTATGCGGGGGCCGCATCGTAAACCGGCGCATCAAAGTCCTGGCTGAAACGGGTGGTGCCGTCAGCGCCTTAACCCCCGTGCGAGCACACTGTGTTATGTCAACAAAGGTGCTGGCAACAGGCAGCGGCGAGGTACGCCAGCACCGTGCTCCTTGTACCAAAAGGAGAGCGTATGAGCCTCGTGGATATCGCTATTCTTATCCTCAAACTCATTGTTGCAGCACTGCAACTACTTGATGCCGTTCTGAAATACGTTAAGTAATTCAGATTCAAGTCGCACCTAAGGGGAGCGGGTAACACTCCGCTCCCCTTTCACCTTTTCCCAGGTGCTTGTCACGCGTCAATATGTTACGTTTTTATGACATTCTCAGGGAAGAATTCCGCCATGACGCTTTCTGTTTTCTGCATTTTGCTGTTCGCCGCGCTGCTGCATGCCAGCTGGAATGCCATTGTTAAGGCTGGAAACGATAAACTGTACTCGGCGATCGGCGTCAGCGGCTCAGCTGCGATTATGGCTTTAATCTGCTTACCCTTTGCGCCTCAACCTTCTGCCGCCAGCCTGCCGTTTTTGGCTGTCTCTACGGCCTTACAAGTGGTGTACACGGTTCTTGTCGCCAAAACCTATCAGGTTTCGGATATGAGTCAGACCTACCCTTTGATGCGCGGCACCGCACCATTGCTGGTTGCGATTATCAGCGTCCTGTTCCTTGGCGATAGTCTCTCTACGCTTGCCTGGGTGGGGATTGCCACCATCTGCCTGGCTATTCTCGGCATGGCATTTAACGGGCGCAGCAGCTCGCAACGCGGGATCGTACTGGCACTCATTAACGCCTGCTTTATTGCCGGTTACACGCTGGTCGACGGCACCGGGGTACGCTTATCTGAAACCGCGCTGGGTTATACGCTGTGGACCTTCTTTCTGAACGGTTCTTGCCTGCTCACCTGGGCGATGATCGCCAGACGCCGGGAAGCGTCACGCTATCTGGTACAGCAGTGGAAGAAAGGCATTCTTGGCGGGATTGGCACAATGGGTTCCTACGGACTGGCGCTGTGGGCCATGACCCAGGCACCGTTGGCGGTGGTCGCTGCGCTGCGTGAAACTTCCATCCTATTTGGCGCGCTGCTCGCCTGGCTGTTGCTGAAAGAAAAGGTTGCCGGAGTGCGTCTTGTCGCGGCCGCAGGTATTGCCATAGGCGCGGTTTTGCTACGCTTGTCATGATTTGTTGGTCGACCTGATGCAATCCGGCAACATTTGTTGCCGTTTTTTGTTTACATTTCCTGCCGTTCATCGCTTAAACATTCCAGCCTACTATCTGGCCTTCTTTTTCTGTTGTGGTAGATTCCACGCGCATTTACGGGAAAGTGCAGCACCTTATTCTTCTTTTTTCACTTTTTTAAAAGTTATCAGCGAAATGAAAAGGCATAGAAGCGTCAATTTGTTGTTGATGTTGGTATTACTGGTGGCGGTTGGACAGATGGCACAAACCATTTATATCCCCGCGATTGCTGATATGGCGCGTGAACTGAACGTTCGCGAAGGGGCAGTGCAGAGCGTGATGGCCGCCTATCTGCTGACCTACGGCCTGTCACAACTGTTTTACGGCCCACTTTCCGATCGTGTTGGCCGCCGTCCGGTGATCCTCGCCGGGATGTCTATTTTTATGCTGGCCACGCTGGTTGCCATTACCACCCATAGCCTGACGGTACTGATTATCGCTAGCGCGATTCAGGGGATGGGGACGGGCGTCGGTGGTGTGATGGCGCGAACCTTGCCACGAGACCTGTATGAAGGTACACAGCTTCGTCACGCCAACAGTTTGCTGAATATGGGGATCCTGGTCAGTCCGCTGCTGGCACCGCTGATTGGCGGTATGCTGGATACCGTGTGGAACTGGCGCGCTTGCTATATTTTTCTGCTGATTCTGTGCGCGGGCGTCACGTTTAGCATGGCGCGCTGGATGCCGGAAACGCGCCCGGCAGGCGCGCCGCGTCCACGGCTTATCGCCAGTTACAAGACACTGTTTGGCAACAGCTCTTTCACCTGTTACGTGCTAATGCTGATCGGCGGTCTGGCGGGCGTTGCGGTCTTCGAAGCCTGCTCTGGGGTATTATTGGGCGCAAGGCTGGGTTTAAGCAGCATGGTGGTCAGTATCCTGTTTATTCTGCCTATTCCGGCGGCGTTTTTCGGTGCCTGGTTCGCCGGTCGCCCGAACAAGCGTTTCTCAACGCTGATGTGGCAGTCGGTTATCTGCTGTCTGGTCGCCGGTTTGATGATGTGGATCCCTGGCCTGTTCGACGTGATGAACGTCTGGACGCTGCTGGTTCCCGCCGCGCTGTTTTTCTTCGGCGCCGGGATGTTGTTTCCGCTGGCAACCAGCGGCGCAATGGAGCCTTTCCCGTTCCTGGCGGGCACTGCCGGCGCGCTGGTCGGAGGATTACAAAACATTGGTTCCGGCGTGCTGGCATGGTTCTCTGCGATGCTGCCGCAGACCGGACAAGCCAGTCTGGGCCTGTTGATGACCCTTATGGGGCTGCTGATTTTTGTGTGCTGGCTTCCGCTGGCGTCACGCGTGTCGCATCAGGGGCAGGCGGTTTAAGCGCATGATGGCCCGGTTTATCGCCGGGCTTGTCACATTCAGGCGCAATCATCGTCGTCAGCAACGGCTCCAGTGCCGGACGCCAGGCTCCCTCCTCGCCATCATAGAACTGCGTATCCGCATTGATAGCATAGGGAATCTTCGCTTTCTTCAGCTCACACGCCATAAAACGGGCGAAGGCCATTTGCGCAGCAGATGGCCCATTTTTAATGGTTTCTCCCGGCGACCAGCCGCCTACCCAACTCACGTGACCGGTTTTCTGCTGCCAGCGAATGGCGGTATTGATACGGGCGCGAATAGCCGTCTTTTCAGCCGCAGTCCCGGACGTCCATGGGTATTTGCCGTTATTTTTCAGCGGCCCCCACGGGAAGATGTGCCATTCGGCCAGCACGGTATTCTGGCTTTGCGGCGGTAACTTCAGGTTCGGCAGCTCTTCCGGCGCGGCACGCAGTCGCGGCGCGATGAAGATCATCCGTTGCGGGTCAATAGTGTGGATGGTGCGAATCGTTTTGTCATACACCCGGTTGAGCGATGCCTGATTATGGTTGAGCTTATCCGCAGGTTCATAAATCAGGTTAAAACCCAGTAGCGGCGAACGTTGACCAAAGTAATGCGCCACCGCCACCCACCAGTTAACCACCTCTTTTTCATTACCGGCGCTGGGGTCTTGTTTATATTCATCCGCCTGGTAAGCAATAATCGGGATTACGCCATACTGCTCGCAGGCTTCGACCAGCTTGCGCAGATGAATTAGTCTGGCTTCTGTCGGTTCTCCCGCCACGCGGATACGCACATGAGAAATGCCTTTCGCCCTGAAATCCCGCACCACCAGCGGATCGAACTCACGGATGCCGCGCTCGGTTCGCGCCCAATCTACGTCCATCCCGACCCCAAGCTGCTGCGCATACGACGCCGCCGTCAGCGCTGGTGGTGCTGCACACACGGTGGCGCTGGCGAAGAGTAACAGGGAAACAATCGACTTTAACACGCTCGTCCTTACGCAAATCATCAGGAGTGATATCACGTATTTAGCATGCTTTTTCACTTTCCGTGTAGAGAGAAAGCGTAAAAAATATGCATGACCCGCTTATTTAACCTGCTCCTGTAGCCAGCCAATAAATGCCTCGATTTTCGGCCACTGCCTGCCGGGCAGCGTGGTGATGTAGTAATGCTGATGGCATTTCAGCGCCATATCGCCAAAAGGCGCGACCAGCTCTCCGCTGTCGAGACGTTTTTGCACCAGCCTCTTTCTCCCCATCGCCACGCCGATATGGTTCATTGCCGCAATCACCGCTAAATCAGAACGATCGAAACCAATGCCCGACGATGTCGGCAAATTTGCCGCATAATGCTGCGCCCAGCTGTGCCACTCATCGGTTCCAGAATCGTTACTCCATGCCTGCCTGTCGTGCAGCAGCGTACAGTGCGGCAAGTTCAGCAGTGATCCCATCAGGTCATAGCGACGAGCGTATTCCGGGCTGCATACCGGCAAAATCTCTTCGTCCATCAGAAAATGGTGCGTGAGCTGCGCGGACGGCGCATCATCAAAATAGAGCGCCAGATCGACCCCGGCACGCTGTAAATTGACGTTGTCGTTCCCGGTCAGGATGGTCAGTGAAATGGAGGGGTAGCGGCGGGTAAAGTCGCCGAGCGCCGGAACCAGCCAGCACTGGGCGATAGAGGGCCGCGAGTAGACGGTGAGCGTCCCCGACAGTTCCTGATTCTTGATATCAAGAATTTCCTGGTTGAGCGTGTCCAGCGACGATTTCAGCGCCCAGAACACGCGTTTGCCTTCGTGGGTGAGTTCCACTTTGCGGTGCGAGCGGACAAACAGCTGAATGCCTAACTCCTCTTCCAGCTGATTAATCCGATGGCTGACGGCGCTGGGGCTTAATGACAGCTCGTCCGCCGCCAGCGCAAACGACTGATGGCGGGCCGCCACTTCAAAGGTATACAGCTTCGACAACTGCCAGCCGTTAAGTAGTCGGTTTCGGACTTCGCGTAGGGGATCCATATTCATCTCTGTTATCCTGAATCATGCATCGGAGTGTAAAAAAAACCGCTGTAAAAATCAGCACAAAGATGATTCAGAGTGAACCATATCGCATTGATGACGTGTAATTAGACGTAAATCACTCACTTGATGCAATCTGGCTCATGTGAAAGAGGATTTATATCGTTTGTCAGACCCTGCCTTATTTTTGTCCAATAACCCCAGGTTAATCACAGGGCAAGGTGAGCTATGCACTCTCAAATCTGGGTTGTGAGCACGCTGCTGATAAGCATCGTGTTAATCGTTTTGACCATCGTGAAGTTCAAATTCCACCCGTTTCTGGCGCTGCTGCTGGCCAGTTTCTTCGTGGGTACGATGATGGGTATGGGGCCGCTGGATATGGTCAATGCCATTGAGAGCGGCATCGGCGGCACGCTGGGCTTCCTCGCTGCGGTTATCGGCCTCGGGACCATTCTGGGCAAAATGATGGAAGTGTCCGGCGCGGCAGAACGCATTGGCCTGACGCTACAGCGCTGCCGCTGGCTTTCCGCTGATGTCATTATGGTGCTGGTCGGGCTGATTTGCGGGATCACGCTGTTTGTTGAAGTCGGCGTGGTACTGTTGATTCCGCTGGCTTTTTCGATTGCCAAAAAGACCAATACTTCACTGCTGAAGCTGGCAATCCCACTGTGTACGGCGCTGATGGCGGTGCACTGTGTGGTGCCGCCGCATCCGGCCGCCCTGTTCGTGGCGAATAAGCTGGGCGCAGATATTGGCAGCGTAATTGTTTACGGTTTACTGGTGGGCTTAATGGCCTCGCTTGTCGGCGGGCCGCTGTACCTGAAATTCCTCGGTAACCGTCTGCCGTTTAAACCGGTGCCGGCTGAATTTTCCGACCTGAAAGTGCGCGACGAAAGTACGCTGCCGTCGCTGGGCGCAACGCTGTTTACCGTCCTGTTGCCGATTGGCCTGATGCTGGTCAAAACCGTTGCTGAGTTGAACATGGCGAAAGGCAGCACGCTGTATACGCTGCTGGAGTTTATTGGTAACCCGATCACCGCGATGTTTATTGCCGTCTTCGTGGCCTACTACATTCTCGGTCTGCGTCAGCACATCGGCATGGGCACGCTGCTGACCCACACTGAAAACGGGTTTGGTTCGATTGCCAACATTCTGCTGATTATCGGCGCAGGCGGCGCATTCAACGCTATCCTCAAGAGCAGCGGGCTGGCGGATACCCTCGCGCTAATCCTTTCAAACATGCATATGCACCCGATTCTGCTGGCGTGGCTGGTGGCATTAATTCTGCATGCTGCAGTGGGTTCCGCCACGGTCGCGATGATGGGCGCCACGGCAATCGTAGCGCCGATGCTGCCGCTCTACCCCAACGTTAGCCCGGAGATCATCGCCATTGCGATTGGTTCCGGCGCCATTGGCTGCACGATCGTCACAGATTCCCTCTTCTGGCTGGTCAAGCAATACTGCGGCGCTACCCTGAATGAGACGTTTAAATACTATACGACCGCGACATTTATCGCGTCCGTTATTGCACTGGCTTGCACATTCCTGCTTTCCTTTATTATCTAAGCGCGAAGAGACTGACTATGGAAAACATTCAAACACTTATCGCCCAGTATCCTTTAGTGGAAGATCTGGTGGCTCTCAAAGAGACGGCCTGGTTTAACCCTGGCACCACCTCTCTTGCGGAAGGTTTACCCTATGTTGGCCTGACCGAACACGATGTTCAGGATGCCCATGCCCGGCTGACGCGCTTCGCGCCATATCTGGCGCAGGCATTCCCGGAAACCGCAGCTACTGGCGGCATTATCGAATCCGAGCTGGCCGCAATCCCGGCGATGCAAAAACGGCTGGTAAAAGAGTACGGGCAGCCTATCCGCGGCGAAATCCTGCTGAAGAAAGACAGCCACCTGCCGATTTCCGGCTCAATTAAAGCGCGTGGCGGCATTTATGAAGTCCTGACCCACGCGGAAAAACTGGCGCTGGAAGCCGGAATGCTGACGACAGAAGATGATTACAGCATTCTGCTTTCACCTGAATTTAAACAGTTTTTCAGCCAGTACAGCATCGCAGTAGGCTCTACCGGCAACCTCGGGATGTCGATTGGCATCATGAGCGCCCGCATCGGTTTTAAGGTGACGGTGCATATGTCTGCCGACGCGCGCGCATGGAAAAAAGCCAAACTGCGCAGCCACGGCGTGACGGTCGTCGAGTATGAAGAGGATTACGGGGTGGCGGTTGAACAGGGCCGCAAAGCGGCAGAGTCCGATCCGAACTGCTTCTTTATCGATGATGAAAACTCCCGCACGCTGTTTTTAGGTTACGCGGTGGCTGGTCAGCGTCTGAAGGCGCAGTTCGCGCAGCAGGGTCGCGTGGTGGATGCCGATCATCCGCTGTTTGTCTACCTGCCGTGCGGCGTCGGCGGCGGCCCTGGCGGGGTAGCGTTTGGTCTGAAGCTGGCATTTGGCGATAACGTGCACTGCTTCTTCGCCGAGCCAACCCATTCACCGTGCATGCTGCTGGGGATTTATACCGGGCTGCACGATACCATTTCCGTGCAGGATATTGGCATCGACAACCTGACGGCAGCGGATGGGCTGGCGGTGGGGCGCGCGTCCGGCTTTGTTGGCCGGGCGATGGAACGTCTGCTCGACGGTCTGTACACCCTGGACGATCAGACGATGTACGACATGCTGGGCTGGCTGGCGCAGGAAGAAGGGATTCGCCTTGAGCCTTCGGCGCTGGCAGGAATGGCCGGTCCGCAGCACGTTTGCGCCTCAGTTGACTATCAACAGATGCACGGCTTCAGCGCCGACCAGCTCAATAACGCCACGCATCTGGTGTGGGCGACCGGCGGCGGCATGGTACCAGAAGCCGAAATGGCGCAGTATCTGGCCAAAGGGCGCTAACGCCGCTGAGCTTAACGCAGCATCGCCATCAGTTCCATCGGTGAGCGATGCTGCTTAAGCAGATCGCGCATCACGCGCATATGCGGGGCGGTATGGTTGAAGAAAGCGCTGTACCCGCTGCAAATCGCACTCTTTCCACGGCTGTCGCGATGCTTTGGACAATCGCCATGGCAAAAGCGTAACAGCGAACACGCCTGGCATTCCGCACTCAGCGTGGTCTTCTTGGACTGACCAAACTCCACTGCCCGCGGGCTGGCGTTGAACTCACTCAGCGACGTGTGATGAATATTTCCCAGACGAAAATCAGGGTAGACATAGTGATCGCATTGATACAGATCGCCATTCGCCTCCAGGGCAAACGCATGTCCGCAGGTTGAGCTAAGCGAACACATCTGCGACGGATGCCCGCACCATACGCCCAGAGTTGAATCAAATAACTGGACGAATACGCGACCAATATCTTCTCTGACCCAGATATCAAAGATGGAATTCAGGAAAGTGCCCCAAGCCTGCGGCGGGACGGATTCGGCGGTAAGCTCGCCTTTTTCATCATATTCAACCAGCGGAATGAACTGCAAAAACGGCGTGCCAAGCTGGCGAAGGTAGCGATACATCTGCCCGGGCCGCTGACTGTTCAGAGAATTAACCACCACCAGCAGATTGAACTCCACCTGATGCTCACGCAGCCTGGCAATGGCGTCCACCACCTTATGGTGAGTCGGCTTTCCACTGCGGTTAACGCGATACGCATCGTGCAACTCGGCAGGGCCATCCAGGGAAATCCCAACCAGCCAGCCGTTATCGCGTAAAAAATGACACCATTCGTCGTTGAGCAAAATCCCGTTGGTCTGGAAAGCATTATGGATTTGCTTCCCTTGCCCGTACTGTTTTTGTAAGGTCACTACGCGGCGAAAAAAGTCGATACCACAAAGGGTTGGCTCCCCGCCCTGCCAGGCGAACATCACTTCAGACCCTGGCTGCGCGGCAATGTGCTGGCGAATAAACGTCTCTAAGGTGGCATCATCCATTTCGGGTTGAGTGGGTTTATCAATGTAAAAACAGTAACGACAATCAAGGTTACAACGAGAGCTGGCCGGCTTGGCCATGACCTGACATCCTGTCATGCTAAATTCCCGATAAATGCAATAAGTTGGCGAACATGCGTTACAGCAAACAGTATTGCGAGGGATAACACCGCGAGGGAGATCATAAATTTGTCACGCACCGCGCGAGATTCAGAAAAATCACTATGCGTAACGTCCATCAGGGTACGACTACGGGTATAGCGCCAAAGTACGATAGCCGCCATCGCCAGCACCACAATTGAAACCCAAAACAGAAAACCCGCCTGATGCCAGTTATGCTTCAGCGCCAGCGCCATTAGCGCGCCATAGCCCAGCAGCGTACGAAACCAGGCCAGCGATGTTCGCTCCGGTTGTAACCCCGGATCGGCGATACGTCGCGACTTACGGCTATCCGGCATACAGTACCAGTCCCATGACAATCACCGCGACGATCATCAAAATCAGGCTGATGATTAACAGACTATGGGTATACGGCAAATCCTCTTTCAGACGCATTGCCCTCTCATTACGCAGCCAGCGCAGGTAACCATAAATCGCCAGGCCACCGGCAAACAGACACAGTAACAGCGCCAAAAGCTCACGAATGACCGGAGTGGCAAAATCCGGAGCCAGCTGGTCGAGCCCCACGCCCGCCGCCAGAAATCCCAACGCGGTGCGGATCCATGCCAGAAAGGTACGCTCATTTGCCAGCGAGAAGCGATAATCCGGGGCTTCTCCAAGGCGGGAAATCTTCATCTAAACTCCTCTGGCTGTCATTGCCGGATGGCGGCTAGCGCCTTATCCGGCCTACAAGTAAGTGCAAATGTGGGTATTTGCATCAGGTGGCATTGTAGTCAGAACTTCTGCTTTTTCTCCTCCACTTTTACGCCCTGGGTTGGTAAACCGGTGTCGTAATCGCGAACCACCGGCGAATAACCGTCTTGCGGGCGTGGGCGGAAAGCGCCCATCCAGCGTGGTACGGCATCTGAACGCCACGGACGCAAACTCCATTGGTAGGTACGGAACGGGTCGCGGATTTTATCCATATAGTCCAGCAGAGCGTCGTGCATCTTGGAGCGAACGTCGGCTAATTGTGGCGAATCTATCAGGTTATGTAGCTCATCGGGATCGTTTCGTCTGTCGTAAAGCTCATCGCTGGTAAACAGGTTCAGCACCAGCTTCCAGTCGTCTGTCACCCAGCAGCGTACCGGAATAAATCCGCCAAAACTGTCATGTTCAATCTCATAACGGTTGAACTCCACCATCACGCCGCGTGGCTTTTCAATGTTAAGGACGTTTTCACCCGGCAGGATTTGTGGCTTCTCAATGCCCGCCAGCGCCATCATCGTCGGCAGCAGATCGATATGACTGACCGGCGTGTCTACCTGCATAGGTTCTCCCTGCGGCGGGCGCATAATCAGAGGAATTCGCGTGATGTCGTCATACATCGCCGCCCCCTTACTGATGAGCTTATGCGCCCCCATCATCTCACCGTGATCGGAGGTATAAATAACCCAGGTATTCTCCCGCTGTTCTGGCGTTAAGGCATCAATCACCCGGCCAATCTGATCATCAACAAAGTCGTTACAGGCAAAATAGAGTGGATGGTGATAACGTCCGTCTTCACCCACTGGAGATGGCATCGCCTGCGACCACAGGCGATGATGCTCAGGCTTATCGCACAGAGTATCCTGCGCTTTCGCGCCCAGATCGTAGTAAAAGTCCTGATATTTTTGCAGATAATCCACCGGACAGGTAAACGGGTGATGCGGCTCATCGTAGGAAACCACCATCAGGAAGGGTTCGTCATCACGAGCAGGCTGGTGGAGGAAATCAACCGCCCGGTTGCTGATACGATGCGCCCAGGTGAAGGTTTCATCGATATTGTTGGCCAGCAAATCCTCCACGCTGTTCAGGCCATTACGCCACAAACCAATCTCTTTTTCCGTCAGTTCTGCAAGGTAATTGGCACCGTCATACCAGTAGTCGGCATCCCACTCGGGGGGACACTCGCCGGTACCAAAGTAATCATGCCCGTCGAGATGCCACTTGCCGATGTAGCAGGTGTGATAGCCCGCATCCTTGAAGTAGCGCCCCATGGTGGAAATATTTTTCCCCGGTGCGACGTTATTGGTCCACGGACCGGACTGGTTGGCATAAATACCGGTAAACAGCCCCGCGCGGGCCGGGGTGCACACCGGTGAGCAGGTATAAGCGGAATTAAAGCGAATACCTTCTGCCGCCAGGCTATCGATATTATTGGTATTCAGCGGCTTACCACTGTAGCAGCCGACCATATTGGTGGCCTGAGTATCGGTCATGATGAACAGAAAATTAGGGCGGTTCATGCTTTATCCTTAGTGTCAGAGACACTGTGTGCCGTAGAGATACGTCGCGACTGCCAACTGCTGAAAATCAGGTATATCACTACTGCTGCCGTGATGGCGTAGCTGAAGATTGTCAGCCAACGAGAGTTGTAGCCACCAAACTGCGCCAGACCTGAATAGACGCCAATCATCGCAAACAGGACGCCAACAGAGGCGATCTTCGCGTTTTTCCACGGCTTCATATCTACCGCGAAAGCATTATGGAATTTAAACGGCGTGGCACGCGGCTTGATAACACCGATAACCAGCATGACCACCACGTTAATGCAGAAGGTACAGGCCAAAACGTAAAGGAAGTGAAAGTCGAACTTAACCAGATAGTTAATGGTGATGTAGCTGACGATACCCAGCCCCATCGCGACCTTCGCCGCCAATGCCGGGATGCGGGGGAAAAAGAAGCCCATAATAACGATGGTCACCAACGGTACGTTGTAAATGCCGTTGAGTTGTTTCATCCAGCTGTAAAGCCCCTGTGGCGCATACGCAATCCACGGCGCAACCAGCACAGAAATAACCGCGACGATAAAACCAAAACGACGCCCCACGCTGACCAGTTTATCGGGGCTGGCCTGCTCGTTAATCAGACGACGATAAATACCGAGGCTGAATAGTGTCGAGGCGCTGTTGAGAAAACCGCAAAACGCGCTGATGATCGCGCCGAACAATACGGCGCTGAAAAAGCCAATCAGCGGCAATGGCATGACTTTGTTTACCAGCGCCGGGTAAGCCATATCCGCTTTTGGGAGATCCTGGAAAAGGTGAAAGGCGATAACGCCAGGCAATACCAGAATCAGCGGATCCAGCATCTTCAACACCGCCGTCAATAAGGCCCCTTTCTGTCCCTCCGATAAACTTTTGGACGCCAGCGTACGTTGAACAATTCCCTGGTTCGTACACCAGTAGAAGGTATTCACCAGAATAAGCCCGGTCAGCGCCGCGCCGATCGGTACCGGGTCGTTGCTCCCGCCAATCGAATTCAACATCTGGCTGTGATCCTGCGTTAAGCGCGTAATTCCTTCGCTCAGGCTGCCTTTACCCATTGCCATCAGGCCAAATAGTGGCACCATCAGACCGCCAATAACCAGACCGATACCATTGATCACATCAGCAATAGCAATGGCACGCATCCCGCCGACCACGGCGTACAAAATACCACTAATCCCCAATACCACCGCCATCAACCAAATTGCCGTATGCTGGGAAATACCAAAGGTTTCAGTAACATGAAACATACTGTTAAAGGCAAGTGCGCCGGAATACAAAATGATCGGCAGAAAACAAATCCCCGTGGCAATTAAAAAACAGCAGTCGATGATAATGCGGGTCGTTTTGTCATAACGCTCCTCAATAAAGTCCGGAATGGTGGCAATGCCGCGCTGCAGATAGCGCGGCAAAAAAATCAGCGCCAGAAAAATGAGCGGGATCGCTGAGATAACTTCCCATGCCATTACCGACATCCCACTGCGATAAGCCTGGCCGGTTAACCCTACCAGTTGCTCCGTCGAGAGATTCGTTAGCATCAGCGATGCGGCAATAACCGGCGCTTTTAGCGATCGCCCCGCCAGAAAATATCCTTGTTGCGATCCGGTATCCGCTTTCCGTAACTTCCACCAGGTGATTACCGCCACCAGCAGCGTAAAACCCACAAAGCTTAGAATTTGTAGCGTATTCATCTCATAGCCCTTGTTTTTCATTATGTCCCGGCAGCTGTAGGGAGAATGCGAGGTATTGTGCACCGGGTCAGGCAGTCAGATTTCTTAAAATAAAAACGTCATATCCCTGAACAGATTTTTTCTGTTAAGTTCAGGTTGTGGGCATAATTCTCCGGCGGGTAATTAAAATGAATGGAAAGATGCAAAGTTCGCATGTAAAAAACGAAACTACGTACAATATTCCCCTATTAATTAACGAAAATGTGATCTCAAGCGGAATTTCATTGATCTCGCTGTGGCACACCTATGCCGACGAACATTACAGGGTTATTTGGCCACGCGATAAGAAAAAGCCACTGATAGCTAATTCATGGGTTGCTGTCTATACCGTCCAGGGCTGTGGGAAAATCCTGCTAAAAGACGGCGAACACATTACCCTCACCGGGAATTGTATAATCTTTTTAAAACCAACAGATATACAGTCTTATCATTGTGAAGGATTAGTATGGGAACAATACTGGATGGAATTCACGCCAACCAGCGTAATGGATATTCCGTTACGCCAGCAAAGTATTATTTATAATGGTGATATTTATAATCAGGAGCTGGGCGAGGTCTCGCGATTAATTACGTCACAAGACTCAATGAAAAATAACCTGGCCGTCGCTTTTCTCACAAAAATAATTTATCAATGGATTTGTCTTATTTACGCCGAAGGAAAAAAAGACTCACAGCGGATACAAATTGAAAAACTAATTGCCACTCTGCATGCCAGCCTGCAAAGGCGCTGGAGCGTGGCGGATATGGCGGCCACCATCCCCTGTAGCGAAGCCTGGCTACGTCGTCTTTTTTTACGTTACACCGGTAAAACACCAAAGGAATATTATCTCGATGCCCGGCTGGAACTGGCGCTGTCACTGTTAAAGCAGGAAGGGAATACGGTCGGACAGGTGGCAGATATGCTTAACTTTTTTGACTCATTTCATTTCAGCAAAGCGTTTAAACACAAATTTGGCTATGCGCCCTCGGCAGTGCTTAAACATGAGAAGTGAAATCGGCCTGCAGAAGATGCAGGCCGGACACGCGTTCTTTATCCCATTCCCCAGAAGATCACCGCCAGCAGCTGTGGGGTGATAATCCTCAGGAACATCACCAGCGGATAAACGGTAGCATAGGAGAGCGCCGCCGCCCCGCTGGTGGCATGCAGGTTGTTAGCAAACGCCAGCGCGGGGGGATCGGTCATCGAACCCGCCAGCATACCGCACAGCGTCAGATAGTTCATTTTGGCGAAGATACGCGCCAGCAGTCCCACGGTAATCAGCGGAATGGCGGTAATAAAAATACCGTACCCGACCCAGCTCAGCCCATCACCCTGAGTCAGCGTGTTAACAAAATCACCGCCAGATTTCAGGCCAACCACCGCCAGAAACAGTACAATACCTAACTCTCGCAGCGCCAGGTTAGCGCTGGGAGGCATAAACCAGTACAGCTTACCAATGCTGCCAATACGCCCCAGAATTAAGGCCATGATCAGCGGTCCACCGGCCAAACCCAATTTTAACGCTACCGGGAAACCCGGGATGAAAAGCGGGATGGAACCCAATAGGACACCCAGTCCAATACCGATAAATACCGGCAGCATCTGCACCTGCTGCAGTTTTTGCTGGGCGTTGCCGACAACATTGGCGACGGCATCAATGGACGCGGGACGCCCCACCAGATTGAGGATATCCCCGAATTGCAGGCTGGCATCGCTGCTGGCCACCAGCTCAACGCCCGCACGGTTCAGACGGGAGATAACCACGTCATAACGTTCTTTAAAATGCAGGTCGCGGATACGTTTACCCAACACCTGTTCATTAGTCACCACCACGCGTTCAACGCGTAAATCGGTACCTCGCGTCGACAGCGATGTGTCCACCTCCTGCCCAATCACTACCTGCGCGTTGTGCAGATCGCCAGGCTGACCGACCAGGTGTAACAGGTCGCCCATCTGGATAATCGTCCCTGGCGACGGCACCATCAATGTCTCTTCACGCTTCAGACGCGAGCAGATGATTTTATCGCTGTTCAGAATTGGGACATCCTGAATCGCCATATTGTTGAGGTTCGGGTTTTCCACGCGGATATTCATCGTCTGAATCAGCGCGTGTCCGTTGGTCAACGTGGATTCATGCTGCTGAGCTTCAGCATCGACGTTAACGCGGAAAATAAGGCGCATCAGCCACATCGTGAGCAAAATACCGCAGATACCAAAAGGATAAGCCATGGCATAGCTCATCCCCATCTGGTCTACAATATCTGCTGGCGTCCCCAGATCGCGCAGAATTTGCTGCCCCGCCCCCAGCGCTGGCGTATTGGTGACCGCGCCGGAGAATATCCCCAGCACCACCGGAAGGGGAATGGCAAAAATCTTATGCAGGATCGCGGTGACCAGGCCACCCATAATAACAATCAGTACGGCAAACAGATTCAGCCGCAGTCCGGAAACGCGCAGTGACGCAAAAAAGCCCGGCCCCACCTGAATACCGATGGTGTAGACGAAAAGAATCAGGCCAAATTCCTGAATAAAATGCAGCATGTCGCCGCTCAAGGTCATCCCTGCCTGATCGACAAAATGTCCGACGATAATACCGCCGAACAGCACCCCTCCAATGCCAAAACCAACGCCACGTATTTTTATGTTGCCGATCCATAATCCGACAACCGCCACCAACGCCAGAACGCTGACCGTCAATGCTATATCACTCATTATCCTGTTCCCTGTGAATAACATTTCATTTAACGAGGATTATGACTGAACCGTTCAGGCATGAATGCAGAGTGGCGCACATTATCATGCTACAGAGCGCCAATAAGCGCTTAAGAAGGGCGTTATTTAGCGTTTTTCTTCACGTCGATTTGTAGTTGCTGAATGCTTTATTCTGGCAATGGCAGCGCTTCCGGCATCGTGCCACCCAGTTCATGAATAGTCTGGCGAACTTTGCATCCCACCTCGTAATGCGTCTGATTAGCTTGCTGTTTGGTGTTAACAGAGTCTCTGCGCAGTTTGTCTTCCGTTTGCGTTGCCCGAAACAGATTTGCCGCCAGCTCTGTAGACCCCATGTAATCGAGAATTTTCTGGCTTTTCCTCAACCCTTTACGTTCATGAATCGCTCGCTGATCTAAACCGCCATAAAGCCCCTTGTAACCATGGTTTTGAAAGATAGCAAAATCGAAAGCGGTCTCTACGCCAGCAAGTTGTGCGGTTTCAACCAGATGCTTATTGTGTTCTTTTAGTTCATTGCGTAAGAACAAACGCTTTTCATCCTCACGCAGAGATTTAAAAGCAGCATCATCGGCCAACTCCTGACGTCGGGTTTGAATGGCAAAGTAGGTTTACCCTGCCGCGATAACAGGTTTCGCGGGATCACCATTTTGCACGACCACATAACAGGCGTAGCGGGAGAGTTTTACGTCTTTTAATTCCCGACTAGCTCCTGACCCAATTCGTACCATTGCGAGGATCTCCTCGAAATGGTCACTCTCTAATTGACCACTGGCTACACATGACTCCGCAGCTTTCTTTATCACAGGTAGAAAATGTCGGTACTCTGAATATTCAAGAACCTTAGCTAATTCCCGGGCAGACCAATATTCGATCCCGGCATCATCAAACTGTTTCATAGCATCAAATGGTTGATGTTCACTCATAAAAACATTCCTTCGTTAAGAGTATTGATACTGGATATTTTTACAGTGAAACATTCGTTACAACAAGACAGTTTCATGAGTGCTGACGCACAAAAAAGCCCCGTCATTTCTGGCGGGGCAAAGGCATGGAGCTATTTAGCTATTTAATGCGGGACGTTCGCTGATGGCGATACGTTGTGGGGCAATGGTTTCAGGTTCATTGCGGGTCAAATCGATATGCAGCAAGCCGTTAGTAAAGCTTGCGCCTGAGACCTCCATATTTTCAGCCAGCGTAAAGCTCAGGCTGAACGGCTGAGTAACCAGCCCCTGGTGCAACCATTTTGTCTCTTTTTCCGGCTGCAGCGGTGTACCTTTCACGGTCAGGCGCGTACCTTCCAGTTGAATATCCAGATCTTCCTGGCGGAAACCGGCTAACGCAAGGGTAATGCGGTAGTGGTTATCATCGCTCTTTTCGATGTTATAGGGTGGGAAGCTCTGGCTTTCACCGGCGTTTTGTAAGGCATTGGCCAGTTTGTCAAAACCGATCCATTGACGCAGCAGTGGGGATAAATCGTAGTTACGCATAATAATCTCCTTCTAAGAAGCGAGTAGGTACCTTTCGGCTCCCTGACGGCAAGCCGATTGCTTAGCAGGGCCGCCTGAAGCGGCCCACAGAATTAGTTGATTTCGATGCGGCGCGGTTTGTTCGCTTCGGGAATAACGCGCTCAAGATCGATATACAGCAGACCATTCACCAGGTTTGCGCCGCGAACATGAATGTTCTCCGCTAACTGGAACTTACGTTCGAAGTTGCGCTCGGCAATACCCTGATACAGGTAAGTACGTTCTTTTTGCTCATCCGCATGAGCGCCTTTTACCACCAGCAGATTGTCCTGAGCGGTAATTTCCAGCTCGCTTTCAGCGAAACCGGCAACGGCAATCGCAATGCGGTAATGGTTTTCGTCTACCAGCTCAACGTTGTACGGAGGGTAGCCGCCATTACTCTGGCTCTGGTTGTTTTCCAGCAGGTTAAACAGACGGTCAAAACCAATAGCAGAACGGTACAGCGGGGATAAATCAAAGTTACGCATAATCAATAGCTCCTGAAATCAGCGAGAATGTGAGACCTTCCATCATGGACAGGTCAGGTAGCCAGGACACCCATCAGGCATGCCCTTCTGTTGTCTACATCCTAAAAATGGGTCTTAAAACAAACTTTTCAAGCGTATTCATCTGACTTTTTTTGCAGTTTGTTGTCTATTGCATACACTGGGGAGAGCAGTTGTTATCGATAAATCGCGATAGCCGCCACAGTGCGACGAAATGGTGATGTTATTTTCGCAACGGATCGCTTTAACTCATCATGCAAACACGATGAAAACAGATGAATAAATGATGATAAAAAAAATGTTGGTAACACTGACAATGTGCAGCGGGATGGCGTTTTTGAGCGGCTGTTCCAGCATAATGTCACATACCGGAGGCAAGGAAGGGACGTATCCTGGCACACGCGCCAGCGCCACCATGATAAGCGAAAGTGATACGAATTGGGGAACGAAGTCGCTGGCGATTCTGGATATGCCTTTTACGGCGGTGCTTGATACCGTATTGCTTCCATGGGATCTCTTTCGTAAAGATAACTCGGTGAGATCCCGCGTAGAAAAGAGCGAGGAGAGAACGCAGGCCACGAACGCCGTTCTCCCCCCGGCGAAAATGCCTGCTCCTTAATTAACGCCCTGTTTCAGTCATCCACAATTGGCGAAAACCTTCGACGTCTTCCATCCACGCAACCCGTCGCCCATCAGGAGAGAAGACGACCGCATCGGCCGAGGGCGGGTTGCCGTGACGATCCGTTAAAAAATCAATCTCTCCCGTCTGAGCATCACAACAGGCGATTCTGTTTTCCAGCACAAACCCCAGCCATTTCCCCGACGGATGCCAGTTGAATGCTGACTGAATACCCGTGGCGCAGCGGGTAAGCTGACGCGGCTCACCACCCTGTGGTGAAATTAACCACAGCTGCACAACGCCATGGTTATCGCGCATTAAAAACGCAATTTCAGACGCCTGTGGATTAGTGCGCACCCAGTGGCGCGGCTGATTCACCAGCCCCGGAAAGGCGCGCTCATGAGTAAACGTCAGACGGCGTTGGTGAATGCCGGATGGCGGCGCAGGCATTGTCGCCTCTGTGCCCTCCAGCGGTGCGTCACCCGGCTGTTTCCAGCCGCTTTCATTCTGTGGCAAATCAACGATAAACAGCTCAGGCACTTTCTCACCGGTAACTGACAACGTATCGCCGATAAACGCCAGTGTGCTTTCGCCCACCCAACCTTCTTCATAGGCTCGGTTTATCTCATCGCTCCCCGGTTTTGGCGCAGGCGTCGTTTGACTCACCAGCACGCACCAGCGGCTCCCGCTATATTCACGCGGATGCTGCGCGGATACGTTCACCGGACCATACGGCGCAGCCACGCCGACGTTACGTAAATCCAGCGCCGGAGAGCGTTCATGCAGCACATGGTCGTTATAAGTGAAACTGACAAACTCACCGCTCGGGCTAAAGACATGCACATGACTGCCGCCACGTAATGCACCAGGCGTGTACGGCGCGGTGATATCCATCGCATCCAGGTTAGACACATCTGTCTGCGAAACAATCACTCCACGGCGATGATGAAAATCGTAATCCCATGTTTCATCAGGATTTTCTGGACCATGAATAAAAACATACTGTTCCAACTTTGGATGAACGGTCACCACGCCAACATGTGCCTCTTGAGTGGCCCGGTAAATCACCTCCAGTTCGCCAGTATGAACATTGACACGTTCAATCGTTTCTCCCGTAAAAGAGGCACCGGAAGGACGCACGTCGAAGACCAGCCAGTTACTGTCCGGGGTCCAGGTGTTGATATTAGTAAGCTGATGATTACGCGGCGTAAAGGTGATTTGCTTCATGGGATGCCCTGATACAAGACGATTTAAGCAATCATACTTCACAAGCACTTCACTTTCAGGCTTTAGCGTATGTCCATCTTCATTTTTTGCGGACAGAAAGATGGAACATTTTGACGTAGCGATTATCGGATTAGGCCCGGCAGGCGCAGCGCTGGCGCGACAGTTGAGTGGAAAAATGCGCGTGATTGCATTGGATAAAAAGCGCCAGTGCGGCAACGAAGGATTCACGAAACCCTGCGGCGGGCTGCTGGCCCCGGATGCTCAGCGTTCGTTTATCCGCGACGGGATAACCTTGCCCGTTGATATCATCGCCAACCCACAGATTTTTAGCGTTAAAACGGTTGATGTTGCAGCCTCTCTGACCCGTAACTACCAGCGCAGCTACATTAACATCAATCGCCATGCTTTTGATTTATGGATGAAATCTCTCATTCCTGAAGAGGTGCAGGTGTACCACGATAGTCTGTGTCGCAAGATCTGGCGCGAAGGCGATAACTGGCATGTTATCTTTCGCGCCGACGGTTGGGAGCAGCATATCACCGCGCGTTATCTGGTGGGCGCCGACGGCGCGAATTCACTGGTACGCCGTCATCTCTATCCCCAGCACCAAATCCGTAAATATGTGGCAATTCAACAATGGTTTGCAGAAAAACATCCCGTGCCGTTCTATTCCTGTATTTTTGATAACGACACAACCGACTGTTATTCATGGAGTATCAGCAAGGATGGTTATTTTATCTTTGGCGGCGCCTACCCAATGAAGGACGGCCAGGCACGCTTTGACGAACTAAAAGAGAAGATGGAAGCGTTCCAATTCCAGTTCGGCAACCCCGTGAAAAGCGAAAAATGTACGGTGCTGTTCCCATCGCGCTGGAAAGACTTCGTCTGCGGTAAGGACAATGCGTTTTTGATTGGCGAAGCGGCCGGTTTTATCAGCGCCAGCTCGCTGGAAGGAATTAGTTACGCGCTTGATAGTGCAGAAATCCTCAAATCAGTATTAATACGGGATAGAAAGGATATGAATCTCGCATACAGGCATGCCACTCGCAAGCTACGTCTTAAACTGTATGGCAAGATCCTTAAAAGCCGCATATTAACAGCGGCGTGTATCCGGAAATGGATAATGCAAAGTGGCGTTGCGCATATCCCCCTGACAGGGTCAGAAAAACATCCGCCAATGAAGTTCTGGTGGAGGTTTTTAATAAAGGAATGAATGTTCACCCACTTTCGACAGATTATCGCTATCACTTGCAATCGTAGCCAGCATGGGGAAATTAGCCCCGGTATACCAGGATTGTGGTAAAGGTAGCCGTGCCATGTTGTTTCCGGGGCGGAGTTGAAGTTGTGCCAGCGTATCAAGGGAGTAATTTCGCCAGTGATGCGGCAGCGACAGGCGTAGCGGCACGGCTTTTTCGCCCGGCACTGGCGTTGGCAAACGCGAATCACTCACATCGTAGTTTCTGTGCAGCACCAGATATTTCTCCGGCACCCGACGCTGGCTGTTCCACCACTTGCCATCCAACATATCAAACTGAAAACGGGTTATTGTTTCAGGCTTAGCTCCCAACTGCGTCAACGCCTGATACAGTGCCTTGTTCATTGCTGCATCGTACATTTCTGATGTTGCCAGTTGCCCATCAAGAATCAGCGACACCGCAATTCTTGCCCCCAACAGGTTGGAGTAGAGATCTTCCGGTGAAAATGCGGAAACTTCCTCAGAAAATCCAGGAACTGACTCAAAACCGTACCATTGTGCAATTTCATGCCAGGCCGCGAGCTGAAAGGCCAGATGCGCTGCCAGCCAGGCAGCTAATGCGTAACGATCGCCTGCCGTTTCAGGTGGCGTAAAGGCATTGAAAACAATATGCCGCTCCGCGAGCTCATCTTCCAGACGCAGCGTAAAAGGCTGGCCTAACCGTGGAAGTAGATGGCTAAAAAGCCAGACCGTCATATCTGCGGTATCTCTTACATGCGCGGTATCGATAAAACCGCCGCGTGAGGTATACACAATGCCATTGTGTTCATGCCCGATACCGGCCAGATTCACTAACCCTAACAGCAGGCTGTCGTTATAGCGATGCTCGCCAATACCGTCAGCCGCAACGACGTTATCAAGTTCATAAAACGGTACCGGCATATCCAGCACCTGCGCGTGCAGGTCGTAACCAAAAGCACAGCACGGACGTAACCCTTGAGGCGCGGGGAGCGGCGAAACTACCGGCCAGGCGGTACTTTGAGCCTTATCATCTTCCGTTAGCTGCAAAGGTACAGGTATCGCAGCATGGACCCCGATCGTTGCCAATAACAAGGTCGTCATCAGCAGCACTTTATTGATCAAAACGCCTCTCCTACCTGAAAATAAAAACCGCTGCTCCCTTTTCCAATGCCATAATCCAGACGCACATTCACCCGCGGCTTAAATTCAAAACGATACCCCACCCCCGCCGAGGGTAGCCAGCGTCCATCATCCAGCGCGCTAAATGATGGCCCCATCGTCCCTGCGCCCAGCCAGCCGACCACGCCATGCCGCCAGTCAAGTTTGCGGCGATACTCTACCTGCCCGCTGACGGCGTTTTTATCGCGATAGCGTCCTTCGTAATAGCCACGCATCCGCTGATTGCTTCCAAGCAACGGCATCATGCTCCACGGTACATCACCCTGAGTAAACGCACCGTCCATCTCCCAGGCAAGCACATTCTTCTCGTCCAGAGAGTGGTAGCGGCTGTAGTGCAACTGGTATTCATCAAATCGGGTATCGCTCCCCACATCGGGCGTATAGCGGGTATAGCGTACGTCAGCATATTGTCCCTGGCGCGGGTTAGGAACAAAGTCACGGTCATCCCAGCTAAGTTCTACACTGCTGCCGGAACTCAACACCGACGCGCCCTGCCCGGTATTCTCAATTTTGGGGGGATCATTGTCATCCATTTGCGCAGCATGCTGTGCGTTCAACGACCAGCCGAGTCCCAGATAGACATTAGGCGCTAACCGTCGATACAAGGTGGGGCGTACATCCAGCACCTGAGCCGTATATTGCTGTTTCTGGCTGTCTTTATCTCCTGCGCTAAAACCCTGTCCCCAGTAATAAGTTGGGGTATCGGTTAATGCGCCATTGATAAAAAAACGCCAGCGATCGTCGGCAAAAAAGGCGTAATTTTGCATTGTGACGCCGAAAGCGCCCGTTGAGCTAAAGTAACCGCTGAGGGTCAGCGTCGAATTCTGACTCACCGTGTCGTTTGGGTCCGGGCGATACATCCCCACCACCGCCGTGCCGATCCCCAGTCCCAGTTCGGGAGTGTAGAAAGGCCCTGGCATTACCCCCCAATCGATACCTTTGCTGGCGTTAAAGTTATCGCTGGCGCCCAGAGTATTCAGCCAGCCGTCAACTTCTTCACGGCTGGGGAGCGCGGCCTGCACCGCCGTTCCCAACAGGCTGAATGCACAGAGCAAAAACAGACGAGTTAAACTATTCAAAAGCGATACTCACCGGCGACAAAGAAGCTATTACGCTCAGCAAAGCCAATTTCAGAGGTGATATTAAAGTTGCGGGTCAGCTCATACTGCGCGCCGACCAGGACGTTCCATGGGGATTGCAAATGCTGTTTAACGTCGAAACGGCCATTTCCGTCCTTATTCGCCAAATCAACCATTCTCTGCAGCGTAGCGGAGGGCATGGAGAGATCGTTCAGGCTTCCCTTAAACTCTTGCTGCACATCCTGATACATAGACCCCACCCAAACGTTGAGTTTCCCGGAGGGCAGATGCAGCGTATCCACGCCCGGCGTCGCAAAACGGTAGCCGACTCGCGGAGAAACCGTGAAGGCATCGATACTGCCATCAAGAATGTCAAACTGCGTCTGGGTATAGTTGGCATCAACAGCGGTAAACCAGTTCCCGACACCGCCGACCAGCGTTGTCCCGATACCGTAGGTGGTGCCTTTGAAATCGAGTTTAAAATCCAGGTTTTGCAGATTCGCCGGATAATGATATTTACGCGCGCCCTTAACCCCGACGCCAATCTGCGAAATCGAATGACCGTCGGTGTAGCCCACCAGCCCGTAGATATTCATAAAGGGCAGCAGCCAGGCATCCAGCTTCAGGGTTTCGGTTTTGCTGCTCTCGCGCGTGTTGCCGACCTTGATTTTGAACGCGTTATCCAGCGAATGGCCGCCCAGAGAAAGGCCATTAAAGTTAATACTGTCTACATTAATATTCTGCCTGATATTCATGTAGTTAATATTCACACCAAACGGCTCAGGCAGGTCGTAGCCACGTTTACGCGCCTCGTCACCTAAAAAGGGCAAAACAGAGTGGCTTGCGGCAGGTTTAGCCGCCGGTTTTACCGGCACAGGAGTAGCCTGACCATCGTCCTGATAATCATACAGCGGTGTTAACGTTGAGCCAGAATCCGTCGCAGCCCAGGCTTGAAAAATCAAACAGGAAGACGTCATCAACACCAGGCGAATGCTTGTGTTAGTCATAAGAAAACATAGTTGCAGGCAGGAACCGCCTGAATATAAAAGAAGGTGGGAGAGTATAGAAGTTGTGTACTAAATGGGGGGATTAATGTGCTGTTTCACATCTGATAATACAAACGTGATTTTTATAACATTCTTAATGTTTTATGCCTGGCCGAAGCCAGGCATAACGCACATCAGGAGAGGACGTACTTCTCAATGGCCCAGGCAACACCGTCTTCCAGATTAGATTTCGTCACGAAGTTGGCGATCTCTTTCACCGTTGGAATGGCGTTATCCATCGCAACGCCCACGCCGGCGTATTCAATCATCGCGATGTCGTTTTCCTGATCGCCAATCGCCATGACCTCCTCGGCTTTAATTCCCAACGCCTCGGCCAGCGATTTTACGCCAGTCCCTTTGTTGACGCGTTTATCGAGGATTTCGAGGAAGTACGGCGCACTTTTCAGCACGGTGTATTTTTCTTTCACTTCCGCCGGAATGCGCGAGATGGCCTTGTCGAGGATCTCCGGCTCATCAATCATCATCACTTTCAGGAACTGGGTCGCAGGATCCATTTTTTCGGCTTCACAGAACACCAGCGGAATCGTCGCGACAAACGATTCATGCACCGTGTAATAACTGATATCACGGTTCGCGGTATACAGCGTGTTGCGATCGAGCGCGTGGAAATGCGAGCCAACTTCCCGGGAGAGCTGCTCCAGGTAGCGATAATCATCATAGCTCAGCGCGGTTTGCGCAACGGTACTGCCATCGCCTGCTTTCTGCACCAGCGCACCGTTGTAGGTAATGCAGTAGTCACCGGGTTGTTCCATATGCAGTTCTTTCAGATAGCTGTGAACGCCGGCATACGGGCGTCCCGTGGTCAGCACTACGTTCACGCCACGCGCGCGTGCCGCAGCAATTGCCGTTTTGACCGCAGGTGAAATGGTGTGATCGGGCAGCAGAAGTGTGCCATCCATGTCGATAGCAATAAGTTTGATAGCCATGAGTTCCCCGGATGAAATGAGTCCGTCCTCATGCTAACGCGATTCCGCTCAAAAAACAGCTACGAAAAGGGGGATAGAAAGGGGAATCAAGATTCCCCTTTTGTGGTTCGGTTGTAGGCCGGAAAGGCCTACAGAAGCAGGCCTTGGTGTAGGTTAAATATCGATGTTCGCCGCTTTCAGGGCGTTTTCTTCGATAAACGCGCGGCGTGGTTCGACGGCATCGCCCATCAGGGTGGTGAACAACTGGTCGGCGGCAATCGCATCCTTCACAGTAACGCGCAACATGCGACGGCTTTCCGGATCCATGGTGGTTTCCCACAGCTGTTCCGGGTTCATCTCGCCCAGACCTTTATAACGCTGGATAGCGAGACCGCGACGAGACTCTTTCTGCAGCCATTCCAGCGCCTGCTCAAAGCTGGCCACCGGTTGGCGGCGCTCGCCACGTTCGATAAACGCATCATCTTCGATCAGCCCGCGCAGCTTCTCACCGAGCGTACAAATACGATGGTACTCGCCACCGGTCACAAACTCATGCTCCAATGGATAGTCGGTATCGACACCGTGGGTACGCACTCGGATCACCGGTTCGAACAGGTTCAGTTCAGCGTCTTTACGCACGAAGCTGTTCCAGGTGCTGCCGTGCATTTCGTTTTCATTAAGCACGTTCACCAACTGGGAAACCCAGGCCGTAACTTTCGCTTCATCAGCCAGATCGCCTTCAGCCAGCGTCGGCTGATAAACCAGCTCTTTCAGCAGCGCTTTCGGGAAACGACGTTCCATACGGCCAATCATTTTCTGCGTCGCGTTGTATTCAGAAACCAGTTTTTCTAACGCCTCACCCGCCAGGGCTGGTGCGCTAGCGTTGGTGTGCAGCGTGGCGCCATCCAGAGCGATAGAGATCTGGTATTGATCCATCGCTTCATCGTCTTTGATGTACTGTTCCTGCTTGCCTTTCTTCACTTTGTACAGCGGCGGCTGCGCAATGTAGACATGGCCACGTTCAACAATTTCCGGCATCTGACGATAGAAGAAGGTCAACAGCAGCGTACGGATGTGCGAGCCGTCGACGTCAGCATCGGTCATGATGATGATGCTGTGGTAGCGCAGTTTGTCCGGGTTGTACTCGTCACGACCGATACCACAGCCCAGCGCGGTGATCAGCGTTGCCACTTCCTGAGAGGAGAGCATTTTGTCGAAACGCGCTTTCTCGACGTTAAGGATTTTACCCTTCAGCGGCAGAATCGCCTGGTTCTTACGGTTACGCCCCTGCTTCGCAGAGCCGCCCGCGGAGTCCCCTTCCACCAGGTACAGTTCAGACAGCGCCGGGTCGCGTTCCTGACAGTCCGCCAGCTTGCCCGGCAGACCGGCTAAGTCCAGCGCGCCTTTACGACGGGTCATTTCACGCGCGCGACGTGCTGCTTCACGGGCACGGGCCGCATCGATAATCTTGCCGACGACGATTTTTGCGTCAGACGGGTTTTCCAGCAGGTATTCGCTCAGCAGTTCGTTCATCTGCTGTTCAACCGCCGATTTCACCTCAGAGGAGACCAGTTTGTCTTTGGTCTGCGAGGAGAATTTTGGGTCCGGCACTTTCACGGAAACCACCGCAATCAGGCCTTCACGGGCATCGTCACCGGTGGCGCTGACTTTGGCTTTTTTGCTGTAACCTTCTTTGTCCATGTAGGCGTTCAGGGTACGGGTCATCGCCGCACGGAAGCCTGCAAGGTGAGTCCCGCCGTCACGCTGCGGAATGTTGTTGGTGAAGCAGTAGATGTTTTCCTGGAAACCGTCGTTCCACTGCAGCGCCACTTCAACGCCGATACCGTCTTTTTCGGTGGAGAAGTAGAAGATATTCGGGTGGATCGGTGTTTTGTTTTTGTTGAGATATTCAACAAACGCCTTGATGCCGCCTTCGTAATGGAAATGATCTTCTTTGCCGTCACGCTTGTCGCGCAGACGAATAGAGACACCGGAGTTCAGGAACGACAGTTCGCGCAGGCGCTTCGCCAGGATGTCGTATTCGAACTCGGTCACGTTAGTGAAGGTTTCGTGGCTTGGCCAGAAACGCACCTGGGTCCCCGTAACCTCTGTTTCGCCCGTTACCGCCAGCGGCGCCTGCGGCACACCGTGCACATAAGTTTGCTGATGCACTTTGCCTTCACGACGAATCACCAGCTCCAGTTTCTGCGACAGGGCGTTAACGACGGAGACACCTACGCCGTGCAAACCACCGGAAACTTTATAGGAGTTATCATCGAATTTACCGCCTGCGTGCAGAACGGTCATGATAACTTCCGCCGCCGAAACGCCCTCTTCCGGATGAATACCGGTTGGGATACCACGGCCATCGTCAGTAACAGACACGGAGTTATCAGCGTGAATCGTTACCACGATATCTTTACAGTGACCCGCGAGCGCTTCGTCGATAGCGTTATCTACCACCTCGAATACCATGTGGTGCAGACCGGTGCCGTCATCCGTGTCGCCGATATACATACCCGGGCGCTTACGCACCGCATCCAGCCCTTTCAGGACTTTGATACTGGAGGAGTCATAAGAATTCGACATCAACGTTTCTCGCTCATTTTATCTTGGGTTAATCCGTTATTTTACCCTTTTCCACGGTAAACATCTTCGAATTTTCATCGGACATGTCTATAACGTGTTCAGCGCTGATTGCGCTGACAAAGACCTGTGATTGCGTGGCTTTTAAGCGGCTGGCCAGCAGCCCGCGACGCGCATCATCCAGTTCAGAGGCAAAATCATCTATCAGGTACAGGCAGCGCCGTCCGCTTTCACGGGTCAGGAACTCCCCTTGCGCCAGACGTAAGGCGCACATTAGCAGTTTTAGCTGCCCACGCGACAACGTGTCTTCTACCGGCGCACCGTCGGCACGAATGCGGAAATCCGCCTTATGCGGGCCGTGTGCGGTGTAGGTCAACATGCGATCGCGTTCAAAACTGCGTTCCAGCACCTCGGCATAATCTGTCTCCTTCTCCCAACCACGCTGGAAAGAAAACGAGAGAGAAAACTCGGGAAGAAACTGCTGGCAGGTATCCGCCATATCCTGCGCGATACCCGCGCTGTACTCCGCGCGCCAGGTGCTGATTTGTTCCGCCAGCGGGATAAGTTCTCTATCCCACGGGCGCAGTTGTTCATAACGACTCACCTGACGCAGTGCCGCATTGCGCTGCTTGAGCAGTCGCTTCAGGTTGCTCCAGGCGGTGAAAAATCCGGCTTCATTGTGAAAGCATCCCCAGTCAAGAAATGCTCTTCTGTATTTGGGGCCGCCGTTGAGTAAAGTAAACCCCTCTGGCGTGATCAGCTGCATCGGCATCAGGTGCGCCAGTTCAGCGACCTTGTGCCCGTCAGTGCCATCAATGCGCACTTTGCTGTCGCCCAGTTTGTCTTTCGTCAGACCAATCGACGTCTCACGCTCTTCTCCCTGCAAACGTCCGTGTAAAACAAACGACTCCTGCTCGTGGCGAATCACGCGGCCAATCTGCAAACTGCGAAACGCCCGGCCATGGCCGAGCGTATAGATGGCTTCCAGCACACTGGTTTTGCCGCTGCCGTTCGCGCCAACCAGGAAGTTAAAGCCAGGGGATAAAGCGAGATCCGCGCTTTCGATATTGCGAAAATCGCGGATCAACAGGCGGGTGAGCGACATTACAGTCTCATTGGCATAACAACATAGGCAGCCGACTGTGATGCGGCATCTTCAATCTGTACGCTCGATACGGAATCAGTCAGCAGAATACGCACGTTCTCGCACTTCAGCGCGTTCAGAACGTCCAGCACGTAGCTAACGTTAAAACCGATTTCCAGTTCCGTACCAGGATAGGAGACATCCAGAATTTCTTCTGCTTCTTCCTGCTCCGGGTTGTTGGCGGTGATTTTAAGCTGATTTTCGCTGACATACAGACGCACGCCGCGGAATTTCTCGTTCGAGAGGATCGCCGCACGGGCAAACGCCTGCTTGAGGATATCGCAACCGGCTTCCAGATGTTTGTCCGGATTTTTCGGCAATACGCGGCGATAATCCGGGAAACGACCGTCTACCAGCTTGGAGGTGAAGATGAAATCCCCCACGTGCGCACGAATATTGTTGCTGCCAATCTGCACGCGCAGCGGGTTGTCACCGCCGTCAAGCATACGCATCAGTTCAATCACACCTTTACGCGGTACGATCACCGAATGGCTGGGCAACGGCTGACCGACAGGCATTGAACAAACCGCCAGACGGTGACCGTCGGTCGCCACAGTACGCAGCTCTTCCCCTTCGGTTTCAAACAGCATGCCGTTTAAGTAGTAACGCACATCCTGATGCGCCATCGAAAACTGCGTGGCTTCAATCAGGCGCTTCATTGTGGCCTGCGGCAGGGTGAATTCGACTTCGCTCTGCCAGTCATCCAGATTAGGGAAGTCGGCGGCAGGAAGCGTGGACAGCGAGAAACGGCTGCGACCAGAGCGTACCAGCATGCGGTCGCCTTCCAGTTGAACGGCTATTTCCGCGCCTTCCGGCAACCCGCGGCAAATGTCGAAGAATTTACGTGCCGGAACGGTGGTCGCACCAGGTTCATGGGGCTGGATCAACGCCACGCGCGCCACCATCTCCATTTCGAGATCGGTACCGGTCAGAGAAAGCGCACCGTCAGCGACCTGCAGCAGCAGGTTTCCGAGGATCGGCAGTGTAGGACGTCCACCCAGCGGGCCGCTGACCTGCTGAAGCGGTTTTAATAAATGTTCACGTTCAACGGTAAATTTCATAGCGTCACGAAGATAATGTTCTGATTAAATTGGAGAAATCTTCTTTAATATCATGGCTTTCTTCACGCAACTGCTCAATCTTGCGGCAGGCATGAAGCACGGTAGTATGGTCACGCCCACCAAACGCGTCGCCAATTTCCGGCAGACTGTGGTTGGTGAGCTCTTTTGCCAGCGCCATCGCCATCTGGCGCGGACGAGCTACCGAGCGAGATCGACGCTTTGACAGCAGATCCGCAATTTTGATTTTGTAATACTCCGCCACCGTCTTCTGAATATTGTCGATGGTGACCAGCTTTTCCTGCAAAGCCAACAGATCGCGCAGCGCTTCGCGCACGAAATCGATGGTAATCGCCCGGCCGGTAAAATTGGCGTTGGCGATCACGCGGTTCAGTGCGCCTTCCAGTTCACGCACGTTAGAGCGTAGACGCTTGGCAATAAAGAACGCCACTTCCCCCGGCAGACGAATGTCGTTTTCGTCGGCTTTTTTCATCAGGATCGCCACGCGTGTTTCCAGCTCTGGCGGTTCGATCGCAACAGTCAGCCCCCAGCCGAAGCGGGATTTCAGTCGATCTTCAACACCATTGATCTCCTTCGGATAACGATCCGACGTCAGGATGATCTGCTGATTACCTTCCAGCAGGGCGTTGAAGGTGTGGAAGAATTCTTCCTGTGAGCGCTCTTTGTTGGCAAAGAACTGGATGTCATCGATCAGCAGCGCGTCGACGGAGCGGTAGTAGCGTTTAAACTCTTCGATCGCATTGTTTTGCAGAGCTTTAACCATGTCCTGCACAAAACGCTCGGAGTGCATATACACCACTTTCGCGTTCGGTTTACGCGCCATAATGCCGTTACCGACAGCATGCAACAGGTGGGTTTTACCCAGACCCGTACCACCATAAAGGAATAACGGATTGTAGGCGCCGCCAGGGTTGTCCGCCACCTGACGTGCCGCCGCGCGCGCCAGTTGGTTAGATTTACCTTCAACGAAGTTATCAAACGTATGTTTAACGTTGACGTTAGAGCGATAGGTAGGTTCTGCCGGCGCCGGGACGTTGTCCCAACCAGGGCGCGCCGCAGGAGCAGCACGTTGCGGTTGTACCTGTTGCGCCACATGGGCAGGCGCGACAACATTATTTACCGGCGTCTTCAGCGTTTGCGTGACGGGTTTAGTTCCGACCTCAAAACGCAGCTGTGGGGCATCCGCTCCACAGAAGTTATTTAGTAATCCATTAATATTATTAAGGTATTTGTCCCTTACCCAATCGAGCACAAAACGGTTTGGCGCATACAAAGCCAGCGTGTTATCGCTCAGTTCCGCCTGCAACGGGCGTATCCACATACTGAATTCTGTGGCTGGTAACTCATCCTGCAATCGGGCAAGACACTGCTGCCAAAGCGAAAGTGACACGGCGGACTCCACTCGAACAAAAGTCGATAAATGACAAAGGCTGAAACATTCATGATTGTTGACGCACACCGACAAGACCCTATGCAAAGGGTGACGTGCGAATTGCTATCTGCAATTTTTCCCCGATCAGGATCCATTGAAACGATCGGGACCGCGGATCATAGCGTAAACTGAGAAAGAGATCTTCTGTTTCTCACAGATTCTTCCCGATTTATCCACAGGATGATCCAGAATCGGCTAAGTGTAAACGATCCTGGAGAAGTGCTGCAGGTTTTAGCGCGCATATTGAAAAAATTAATGAGTAAAGATGCTTTACTGCTTAAACGATCTAATAAAGATCCCGGGCGATCCTTGCGCTTTATCCACCAGCCCGTATAATTCTTACCCCCAGCGAGTAACGGTCGCCTTACGGCGTCAACGCTGCCTGTTTTTCACACAAAACCTTGTGGAAAAAAGCGGGAAATAAGGAAAGAGAATTGACTCCGGAGTGTACAATTATTACAATCCGGCCTCTTTAATCACCCACACTGTGGCGTAAGTCGTTCGAAACTCGTTCGGGTATACGCAAAAGTCAGTGAATTTATTCAAGTTTAGGTAGAAATCGCCATGAAACGCACTTTTCAACCGTCTGTACTGAAGCGCAACCGTTCTCACGGCTTCCGTGCTCGTATGGCTAATAAAAATGGTCGTCAGGTTCTGGCACGTCGTCGTGCTAAAGGCCGTTCTCGTCTGACCGTTTCTAAGTAATAAAAGCTAGCCCCTGAGTGGTTAAGCTCGCATTTCCCAGGGAGTTACGTTTGTTAACTCCCACTCATTTCACATTCGTCTTCCAGCAGCCACAACGGGCTGGCACGCCGCAAATCACCATCCTCGGCCGCCTGAATTCGCTGGGGCATCCCCGTATCGGTCTTACCGTCGCCAAGAAAAATGTTAAACGTGCGCATGAACGCAATCGGATTAAACGTCTGACGCGTGAAAGCTTCCGTTTACGTCAGCACGAACTTCCCGCAATGGATTTCGTGGTGGTGGCGAAAAAAGGGGTTGCTGACCTCGATAACCGTGCTCTCTCGGAAGCGTTGGAAAAATTATGGCGTCGCCATTGTCGCCTGGCTCGCGGGTCCTGATAGCCCTCATTCGGGTCTATCAACGCCTGATCAGTCCGCTGCTTGGGCCGCATTGCCGTTTCACTCCAACCTGTTCGAGCTACGGAATTGAGGCATTGCGCAGGTTTGGAGTGATAAAAGGCAGTTGGTTGACGGTGAAACGCGTATTAAAATGCCACCCTTTACACCCTGGTGGTGACGATCCCGTCCCGCCCGGACCATTTGATACCAGAGAACACTAACGATGGATTCGCAACGCAATCTTTTAGTCATCGCTTTGCTGTTCGTGTCTTTCATGATCTGGCAAGCCTGGGAGCAGGATAAAAACCCGCAACCTCAGGCCCAACAGACCACGCAGACAACGACCACCGCAGCGGGTAGCGCCGCAGACCAGGGCGTACCGGCCAGTGGCCAGGGGAAACTGATTACGGTTAAGACTGACGTGCTTGATCTGACCATCAACACCCGTGGTGGTGATGTGGAACAGGCTTCGCTGCCAGCTTACCCGAAAGAACTTGGTTCTACCGAACCGTTCCAGTTACTGGAAACTACGCCACAGTTCATCTACCAGGCACAGAGTGGCCTGACCGGTCGTGACGGCCCGGATAACCCGGCTAACGGCCCACGTCCGCTGTACAACGTCGAAAAAGACGCATTTGTACTGGCAGACGGTCAGAACGAACTGCAGATCCCGATGACCTATACTGACGCAGCGGGTAACACGTTCACTAAAACGTTTGTCCTCAAGCGTGGTGAATATGCTGTCAACGTTAACTACAGCGTGCAGAACGCCGGCGAAAAACCGCTGGAAATCTCCACCTTTGGTCAGCTGAAGCAATCCATCAATCTGCCATCTCATCGCGACACCGGTAGCAGCAACTTTGCGCTGCACACCTTCCGTGGCGCGGCCTACTCCACGCCGGATGAGAAGTATGAGAAATACAAATTCGACACCATTGCTGAAAACGAAAACCTGAACGTCAACGCTAAAGACGGTTGGGTCGCAATGCTGCAACAGTATTTCGCAACGGCATGGGTTCCGCGTAACGACGGTACCAACAACTTCTATACCGCTAACCTGGGTAACGGCATTGCCGCTATCGGCTATAAATCACAGCCGGTACTGGTACAGCCAGGCCAGACTGGTGCGATGACCAGCACCCTGTGGGTCGGCCCGGAAATTCAGGATAAAATGGCGGCCGTTGCACCGCACCTGGATCTGACCGTGGATTACGGCTGGTTGTGGTTCATCTCTCAGCCGCTGTTTAAACTGCTGAAATGGATCCATAGCTTCCTGGGTAACTGGGGCTTCTCCATCATCGTTATCACCTTTATCGTTCGTGGCATCATGTACCCGCTGACCAAAGCGCAGTACACCTCCATGGCGAAGATGCGTATGCTGCAGCCGAAGATTCAGGCTATGCGTGAGCGTCTGGGCGATGACAAACAGCGTCAGAGCCAGGAAATGATGGCCCTGTACAAAGCTGAGAAGGTTAACCCGCTGGGCGGCTGCTTCCCGCTGATCATCCAGATGCCAATCTTCCTGGCGTTGTACTACATGCTGATGGGCTCCATTGAACTGCGCCATGCGCCGTTCGCGCTGTGGATCCATGACCTGTCTGCACAGGACCCGTACTACATTCTGCCGATCCTGATGGGCGTGACGATGTTCTTCATTCAGAAGATGTCTCCGACCACCGTGACCGACCCGATGCAGCAGAAGATCATGACCTTTATGCCGGTCATCTTCACCGTGTTCTTCCTGTGGTTCCCGTCAGGTCTGGTGCTGTACTATATCGTCAGCAACCTGGTAACCATTATTCAGCAGCAGCTGATTTACCGTGGTCTGGAGAAGCGTGGGCTGCATAGCCGCGAGAAGAAAAACTCCTGATTCGGTGTAGGCCGGATTAGGCGAAGCCGCCATCCGGCAAACGGAACATAACGTAAAGGGCGGTCATTAGACCGCCTTTTTTATTGCATCACAAAGAGACATATCATGAGCCATAACGACACCATCGTCGCTCAGGCCACGCCACCGGGACGTGGTGGCGTGGGTATCCTGCGTATCTCCGGCCTGAAGGCACGTGAGGTCGCAGAAACCGTGCTGGGCAAACTGCCAAAACCACGTTATGCCGACTATCTGCCGTTTAAAGACGCGGATGGCAGCGCGCTGGATCAAGGAATTGCCCTGTGGTTCCCCGGTCCAAACTCCTTTACCGGTGAAGACGTTTTAGAACTGCAGGGTCACGGCGGTCCGGTGATTCTCGATCTGCTGTTAAAACGTATTCTGACCATTCCCGGGCTGCGCATTGCCAGACCCGGTGAATTCTCCGAGCGCGCGTTTCTCAATGATAAGCTCGATTTAGCCCAGGCCGAGGCGATTGCCGACCTGATCGATGCCAGCTCGGAGCAAGCGGCTCGCTCAGCGCTGAACTCGTTGCAAGGCGCCTTTTCCGCACGGGTAAATCATCTTGTGGAAGCGCTCACTCACTTGCGCATCTACGTGGAAGCGGCGATTGATTTCCCGGATGAAGAAATCGACTTCCTGTCTGACGGCAAGATTGAAGCGCAGCTCAATAGCGTTATCAGCAACCTTGATGCTGTACGTGCCGAAGCGCGTCAGGGCAGCCTGCTGCGCGAAGGGATGAAGGTGGTGATTGCTGGTCGCCCGAACGCCGGGAAATCAAGCCTGCTAAACGCCCTGGCAGGCCGCGAAGCGGCTATTGTCACCGACATCGCCGGTACCACCCGCGACGTCCTGCGCGAGCATATCCATATCGACGGCATGCCGCTGCACATCATCGACACCGCCGGTCTGCGCGACGCTAACGATGAAGTGGAACGCATTGGGATCGAGCGCGCGTGGCAGGAAATTGAGCAGGCCGACCGCGTGCTGTTTATGGTTGATGGCACCACCACTGACGCTACCGACCCGGCTGACATCTGGCCCGACTTTATTGCCCGTCTGCCCGCCAAACTGCCGATTACCGTGGTGCGTAACAAAGCGGATATTACCGGTGAAACGCTGGGTCTTAGCGAAGTAAATGGCCACTCACTGGTTCGTCTCTCCGCACGTACCGGTGAAGGCGTTGACGTGCTGCGCAATCATCTCAAGCAGAGCATGGGCTTTGAAACCAATATGGAAGGCGGCTTCCTGGCGCGTCGTCGTCACCTACAGGCGCTGGCAGAAGCGGCGGAGCATCTCGAGCAGGGCAAAGCTCAATTGCTCGGAGCATGGGCTGGGGAACTGCTGGCAGAGGAGCTACGCCTGGCTCAGCAGAACCTCAGTGAGATCACCGGTGAATTTACCTCCGACGATCTGCTGGGACGGATTTTCTCCAGCTTCTGTATCGGTAAGTAACCTTGTGTTGCCCGGTAGCGCGATGCTAACCGGGCCTACAGGCCCCGTAGGCCGGAGAAGGCGTTTACGCCGCCACCCGGCAACAACAATTTCCCATGTGGAAATCACTGTTGTCCAAATGGCAACTCGTGCAGTTGACTCTCTGCCCGTATGCTTAGCGCCACATTCCTCATGAGGTCGCTATGACACGCTTTCTAATCTGCAGTTTCGCCCTGGTTCTTCTTTATCCTGCCGGTATTGATATGTATCTGGTGGGGCTGCCCCGCATTGCGGCCGATCTACAGGCCAGCGAGGCGCAACTGCATATTGCGTTTTCGGTTTATCTGGCGGGAATGGCGACGGCGATGCTTTTCGCCGGTAAAATTGCCGACCAGTCAGGCCGCAAACCGGTCGCCATAGTCGGCGCACTCATCTTTATTTTCGCCTCTGCGCTATGTTCTTTCGCCGAGAGCGGTACGCCGTTCCTGGTAGGCCGCTTTATTCAGGGAGTGGGCGCTGGCTGCTGCTATGTGGTGGCTTTCGCTATTCTGCGCGATACGCTCGACGATCGCCGCCGGGCAAAAGTGCTGTCGCTGTTGAACGGAATCACCTGTATCGTACCGGTGCTGGCTCCGGTCATGGGGCATCTGATTATGCTCAAATATCCGTGGCAAAGCCTGTTCTACACGATGATGGGTATGGGTGTAGTCGTATGCCTGCTGTCGGTATTTATCCTGCGAGAATCGCGCCCAGCGACCCTCACGACGTCTACACCAAAGAACCACACCAACGAGTCTTTGGTGAACCGTTTTTTCTTAAGCCGCCTGGCCATAACCACCCTCAGTGTGTCGGTGATCCTGACCTTCGTGAATACCTCTCCGGTGCTGCTGATGGAAGTGATGGGCTTCGACCGTGGTGAATACGCCACGACGATGGCTATGACCGCAGGCATCAGTATGGCGGTCTCTTTCTCGACGCCGTTCGCCCTCAGTGTATTCAAGCCTCGCGTTCTGATGCTGACTTCACAGGCGTTATTTCTGGCAGCGGGCGTAGTGTTAACCCTTGCCGCCTCACACGCAGTAACGCTGTTTGGGCTGACTTTAATCTGCGCCGGGTTCTCGGTTGGTTTTGGTGTCGCCATGAGTCAGGCGCTGGGACCGTTCTCGCTGCGTGCAGGGGTTGCCAGCTCGGCGTTAGGTATTGCGCAGGTTTGCGGTTCATCACTATGGATTTGGCTGGCAGCGGTCCTCGGCCTTGATGCGCTGAATATGCTGATCGGGATTCTGATTGGCTGTAGCATAGTGAGTATCATGCTGATTATCATTGTTGCCCCTAACCGGTCCGCGCCAACTCATGAAGAAATCCCTCAGCAGTCTCGATCTTAATTTGTTGCTCTGCCTGCAACTATTGATGCAGGAACGCAGCGTTACCAAAACCGCCAAACGGATGAACGTCACGCCGTCGGCGGTGAGTAAGTCGCTGTCGAAACTGCGGACCTGGTTTGACGACCCGCTGTTTGTAAATACCCCGCTGGGACTTACGCCGACGCCATTAATGGTCAGCATGGAGCAGAATCTGGCAGAGTGGATGCAGATGAGCAATCAATTGCTGGATAAGCCGCACCATGAGGCTCCGCGCGGGTTGAAGTTTGATCTGGTGGCCGAAACGCCGTTGGTCATGATCATGTTTAACGCCCTCTCCCGGCAGATCTATCAGCGTTATCCCCAGGCGACGATCAAAATACGCAACTGGGACTATGATTCGCTGGATGCGATTATTCGCGGCGAGGTGGATATCGGCTTCACCGGCCGCGAAAGCCATCCGCGTTCGCGAGAACTGCTGAGCCTACTGCCGTTGTCGATCGACCATGAAGTGTTGTTTTCCGATCTCCCTTGCGTCTGGCTACGTGAAGATCATCCGGCATTGCAGGAAGAGTGGAGTCTGGATACATTTCTGCGCTATCCCCACATCAGTATTAGCTGGGAGCAAAGCGATACCTGGGCGCTGGACGATGTGCTTCAGGAGATGGGGCGCACACGCAATATCGCGTTATGCCTGCCAGGTTTTGAGCAGTCGCTGTTTATGGCCGCCCAGCCGGATCATGCGCTGATAGCCACAGCGCCGGTCTATTGTCAGCGTTATAACCAACTCCACCAGCTTCCGCTAGTGGCGCGTCCTATGCCATTTGATGCTGCGCAGTTAGAGAAAATGCGCGTACCGTTCACCCTCCTTTGGCATAAACGTAACAGCCATAATCCGAAGATCGTCTGGCTGAAAGAAACGATCAAGGCTCTGTATCGCGATATGTCCTGACGATCCGCCGCCACAGTGTTGCTTAAATGACCATTCTGGCAACAGAAATGTAAATGTCGCGTAATGTATTCCATTTCCGTTTATTTTTTAGCCGGTAAAACCTGCCTGAACGCCGTGTAAATGTTACTCTGGTTATAATCACGGACCATTAATCACGGAGCGAAAAATGGCGACACATTTTGCCAGAGGGATTCTTACGGAGGGACACCTGGTTTCAGTTCGTCTCCCTACTCCATATCACATTGAAGCAAGTAATCTACCCGCTCACCGTCGAACACGCTTCCTGGCCTCCCGAAGTCTTCTCGCAGAACTAATGTTCATGCTTTACGGCACCAGCACGTTGCCTGAGATTGTTACTGAGGCGAAAGGTAAGCCCGTTTTTCGCGATAAAAACCTGCCGGGATTTTCGATTTCTTATGCCGGAAATATTGTTGGCGTTGCACTGACAACAGAAGGTGTTTGCGGCCTGGATATGGAGCTTCAGCGAGCGACACGCGGTTTTCACAATCCGAATTCAACACAAACCTGGCGCTTCTCCAGTAACGAAAATCTGTGGATCAATAACCAAAACGACCCTAACGAAGCGCGTGCGCAGCTCATTACGTTGCGCCAGAGCGTTCTCAAACTCACCGGCGATGTGTGTAATGACGATCCGCGCGAACTCCAGCTTTTACCCGGCGCAGGGCGTCTGAAATGTGCCCATGTTGCACAGGTTGAAGCCATTTGCGATGCGGAAGATGTGCTGGTGTGGTCGGTTGCGGTTACGCCAACCATTGAAAAACTCAAGGTTTGGGAGTTTGATGGTAAACAGGACTGGAAAAGTTTGCCTGATATCCAGACTCGCGCCAATGAGCCAACGGGTCGCCTGATCCGGTTCTCTCAATTATGCGCAGCGAAAAGCCATACGCTTAACTGATTTAACCTTCATGATGAAACAGGAGTCACCATGTCTGAAACATTGAATGTTGTTACGTTACTGGGAAGTCTGCGCAAAGGTTCGTTTAACGGCATGGTTGCCCGCACGCTGCCTAAAATTGCGCCCGCAGGAATGGAAGTGAGCGCGTTACCGTCGATTGGTGATATCCCGCTGTATGATGCCGACCTCCAGCAGGAAGAAGGTTTCCCGGCCAGCGTAGAAGCGCTGGCAGAGCAAATCAGGAAAGCTGATGGTGTTGTTATCGTGACACCAGAATATAACTATTCTGTTCCTGGCGGACTGAAAAACGCCATCGACTGGCTGTCCCGCCTGCCCGATCAGCCATTATCTGGCAAGCCGGTACTGATTCAGACCAGCTCAATGGGCGCTATTGGCGGCGCGCGCTGTCAGTACCATCTGCGTCAGATCCTGGTGTTCCTCGACGCCATGGTGATGAACAAGCCGGAATTTATGGGCGGCGTCATTCAGAACAAGGTGGACCCGCAGACGGGTGAAGTCATCGACCAAAGCACGCTGGACCATCTTACCGGTCAACTGACCGCATTTGGCGAGTATATTCAGCGCGTGAAAGCGTAAACGAAAAAGCCCGGCGATTTGCCGGGCTTGTCTTTCTAAAACCAAATAAACAGCGATCAGTGCGCGTCGATAAACACAATCTTCAGCACAAACAGCAGCGCGACAACGATGACGCACGGGCTGAGATCGCGCAAACGTCCGGTCCCGATTTTCATCACGCAGTAGGAAATAAAGCCCAGCGCGATACCTTCGGTAATCGAGAAGCTAAACGGCATCATCACGGCGGTAATGAACGCAGGAACCGCTTCTGTCAGGTCATCCCACTTCACGCGCGACAGGCTTGATGTCATCAGCACACCGACGTAAATCAGCGCACCGGCCGCGGCATAGCCCGGCACCATTCCCGCCAGCGGCGACAGGAAGATAACCAGCAGGAACAGCAGGCCGACAACCACGGCGGTAAGCCCAGTACGTCCGCCGACAGAAACCCCGGAAGAAGATTCAATATACGCGGTAACGGAAGAAGTACCGATAAACGCGCCAGTGACAGATGACACGCTATCTACATACAACGCCTGCTTCATACGCGGGAACTTGCCCTTCGCATCCGCCAGACCGGCTTTATCCGTAACGCCAATCAGCGTACCGGAAGAGTCGAACAGGTTGACCAGCATGAATGAGAAAATCACCCCCGCCAGGCCAATATTAAACGAACCGGCCAGATCGACATGGCCAATAACGGACATCACGCTCGGTGGCGCAGAGACGATACCGTTGTAATGAACATCGCCCAGCATCCAGCCCAGTAGCGTGGTCACAATGATGGAGATCAGCACCGCCGCATGAATGTTGCGTGACGCCAGAATCGCGATGATAAAGAAGCCCAGAATACCGAGCAGCACGCTGTGAGACGTCAGGTTGCCGATGGACACCAGCGTGTCTTTGTTCGCCACGATAACACCGGCGTTTTTCAGCCCCATCATGCCGATGAACAGACCAATACCGCTGGTGATCCCCACGCGCAGGCTAACCGGGATATTAGCAATCATCCAGTAACGCACGCGGAAAATCGTCAGCAGCAGCAGACCTACTGCGCCCCAGAAGATAGCGCCCATACCAATCTGCCAGGAGAGGCCCATCGCGCCGACGACCACGAAAGCAAAGAATGCGTTCAGGCCCATTGCAGGCGCAAGTGCGACCGGCAGGTTGGCAAACAGGCCCATCAGGATGCTACCAAAAGCAGCAATAAGACAGGTGGTAACAAAGACGGCGCTGGTATCCATGCCAGCTACGCCAAGAATTTGCGGGTTAACAAAAACGATATACACCATCGTCAGGAAGGTCGTTAAACCGGCGATCACTTCGGTCCGTGCCGTCGTGCCATGTTCGCGCAGTTTGAACACGCGTTCCAGCATCCCCTGGCCAGAAGCCTGGGTTGTGTGTTGTTGACTCATTATCAATTTCCGAACAAGGAGGGAAAATTCGTCGCTATCCTATACCAAAATGCGACAATAGGGTTGGGTTATGAGCAACTTTTTTCATTGATTTTGCTTATACGGCAACGATTGCGTGGCCCAATAATGCATTACGAAAACGTTAAACTTGTTAAAATGGAAATGACATGTCCCAGATAGAAGCCGTATTTTTTGACTGTGACGGTACCCTTGTAGACAGTGAAGTGATTTGTTCTCGCGCGTATATCAGCATGTTCCAGGCGTTCGGCATTACGCTCGATCTTGAAGAAATTTTTAAACGCTTCAAAGGGGTAAAGCTGTACGAGATCATCGACATTATCAACGAAGAGCACGGTGTCGAACTGGCAAAAGCCGATTTAGAACCGGTTTACCGCGCTGAGGTCGCACGTCTGTTCGATACGGAACTGGAAGTGATCGCTGGCGCTAATGCGCTACTGGACAGTATGACGGTGCCCATGTGTGTAGTGTCCAACGGTCCAGTCAGTAAAATGCAGCATTCGCTGGGTAAGCTGGGCATGTTGCACCATTTTCCTGATTTATTGTTCAGCGGTTACGATATTCAACGCTGGAAGCCCGATCCGGACCTGATGTTCCATGCGGCAAAAGCGATGGACGTCAACGTTGAGAACTGCATTCTGGTCGATGATTCCAGTGCCGGCGCGCAGGCGGGGATTGCTGCGGGAATGGAAGTATTCTATTTCTGCGCCGATCCGCACAACAAACCGATCGATCATCCAAAAGTGACGACTTTTACCGATTTGGCACAGTTGCCGGAATTGTGGAAAGCGCGCGGATGGGATATTACGCGTTAACTGAAATGCCGGATGGCGCTAACGCTGATCCGGCCTAGTTTCTACGTTTTTATTACTCTTTCGGATCTTTGCCCGCCAGCAGCTTATCCAGTTCATCTCCACCTACGTGACGGAAATCTTGTCCCTTCACGAAGTAGAAGATGTATTCGCAGATATTCTGGCAACGGTCACCGATACGCTCGATGGAACGGGCGCAAAACAGCGCGGTCAGCACGCTTGGGATAGTACGCGGATCTTCCATCATATAAGTCATCAGCTGACGCACGATGCCTTCATATTCCTGGTCAACTTTCTTATCTTCACGATAAATACGTACCGCTTCGTCCAGATCCATACGCGCAAACGCATCCAGCACGTCATGCAGCATCTGCACAGTGTGGCGGCCCAGTGATTCCAGGCTGACCAGCAGCGGCTGATGCTGATGCGAGAATTTCTCCAGCGCGGTGCGACAAATTTTGTCCGCCACGTCGCCAATACGCTCCAGCTCGGCGATGGTTTTGATAATCGCCATCACCAGGCGCAGGTCGCTGGCGGTCGGCTGACGTTTGGCAATGATACGCACACAGGCTTCGTCGATCGCCACTTCCATCATGTTGACGTTCTTATCGCCTTCAATGACGCGCTTCGCCAGTTCGCTGTCCTGGTTATGCATGGCGGTAATCGCATCAGAAAGCTGCTGCTCGACCATGCCGCCCATGGTCATCACCTGGGTACGGATGCTTTCCAGTTCAGCATTGAACTGGCCGGAAATATGTTTATTAAGGTTAAGGTTATCCACAACAAGCTCCTGAATCAGCCGTAACGACCGGTGATGTAGTCTTCAGTTTGTTTCTTCGCGGGCTTGGTGAACAGATCGTCCGTGTTGCTGAACTCAATCAACTCGCCCAGGTACATAAATGCCGTGTGATCGGAACAACGTGCCGCCTGCTGCATGTTGTGGGTCACGATAACAACGGTGTAATCCTCTTTCAGTTCCGTGATCAGCTCTTCGATACGCCCGGTAGAGATCGGGTCGAGCGCTGAACATGGCTCATCCAGCAGAAGCACTTCCGGGCGAATGGCGATGCCACGCGCAATGCACAGACGCTGCTGCTGACCACCAGAGAGAGAGTACCCACTCTGATGTAATTTATCTTTGGTTTCGTTCCACAATGCGGCCTTGGTCAATGCCCACTGCACACGCTCGTCCATATCCGCACGAGAGAGCTTCTCAAACAGACGCACGCCAAACGCGATGTTGTCGTAGATGGACATCGGGAACGGCGTCGGCTTCTGGAATACCATCCCCACTTTGGCACGCAGCAGCGCGATATCCTGGGTATTGGTGAGAATATTGTCGCCATCCAGCAGGATTTCACCTTCCGCACGCTGTTCCGGGTACAGCTCAAACATTTTGTTGAACGTACGAAGCAGCGTCGATTTACCACAGCCTGACGGCCCGATAAACGCCGTAACCTGGTTTTTAGCAATATCCAGGTTGATGTTCTTCAGGGCATGGAATTTGCCATAGTAGAAGTTCAAATCACGAACCTGAATCTTACCCGGAGCAGTATCAACCATACTCATTTCAATCTATTCCTCATCCGGCGCCGCATCAGCCACGCCGTAAAAATTAACCGTGTTTCTTCTTCGCGAAAATGACGCGCGCCAGAATGTTCAGCAGCAGTACGCACAGGGTAATAATCAGTACCCCAGCCCAGGCCAGTTGCTGCCACTCAGCAAACGGGCTCATCGCAAACTTAAAGATAGTGACCGGCAGGTTGGCGATAGGCTGCATCATGTCGGTGCTCCAGAACTGATTGGAGAGCGATGTAAACAGCAGCGGAGCAGTTTCACCGGCAATACGCGCAATGGCCAGCAGGACACCTGTAATAATGCCCGAGACAGATGCCTTCAGGGTGATCGCAGAAATCATCTTCCACTTCGGTGTACCCAGCGCATAGGCAGCTTCACGCAGGCTGTCCGGCACCAGTTTGAGCATGTTCTCCGTGGTACGAATCACAATGGGCACCTGCAGCAGCGCCAGCGCGATAACGCCCGCCCAGCCGGAGAAGTGTTCCATTTTTGCGACCACAATGGTGTAAACGAACAGACCGACCACAATTGATGGCGCAGAAAGCAGGATGTCATTGATAAAGCGGATGACCTCAGCCAGCCAGGACTTACGCCCGTACTCAGCCAGGTAGATGCCCGCCATAATACCCAGCGGGGTGCCAAACACGGTCGCCCACAGGATCAACAGTCCGCTACCGGCCAGAGCGTTCGCCAGACCACCACCAGCCGTATTCGGCGGCGGCGTCATTTCGGTGAACAGCGCCAGAGACATACCGTCAATACCACGGGTAATCGTGGACATCAGGATCCAGATCAGCCAAAACAGACCAAACGCCATGGTCGCCATAGAGAGCGTGAGCGCGATGCGGTTCTTCAGGCGGCGGCGCGCCTGCATTTTACGGCGGGATTCCGCAAGCGCAGTGGTGTTTTGCATTTCAAGCGTAGCCATTAGCGTGCCCCCTCGTTCTTCGCAAGGCGCATGATCATGAACTTAGACGCAGCCAGTACGATGAAGGTGATCACAAACAGAATCAGCCCCAACTCCATCAACGCAGCAACGTGCAGCCCTGATTCCGCTTCGGCAAATTCATTCGCCAACGCAGAGGTAATACTGTTGCCCGGCATATACAGCGATGCACTGTCGAGCTGATAGGTGTTACCGATGATAAAGGTCACCGCCATGGTCTCACCAAGTGCGCGACCCAGACCCAACATCACGCCGCCGATCACGCCATTTTTGGTGAACGGGAGGACGATGCGCCAGATAACTTCCCAGGTGGTACAACCGATGCCGTAGGCTGACTCTTTCATCAGCACTGGCGTTTGTTCGAACACGTCGCGCATAACCGCCGCAATGTAAGGAATAATCATGATGGCGAGGATCACACCCGCAGCCAGAATCCCAATACCAAACGCCGGACCAGCAAACAGCGCGCCAACAAACGGAATGTTGGAAAGGATGTTACCGACCGGTTCCTGGAAATAAGTCGCAAACAACGGAGCAAAGATAAACAGGCCCCACATGCCGTACACGATACTTGGAATTGCCGCCAGCAGCTCAATGGCGATCCCCAGCGGGCGACGCAGCCAGCCGGGCGCAAGTTCAGTCAGGAACAAGGCAATGCCGAAACTCACCGGAACGGCAATCAGCAGTGCGATAAGCGAGGTGACCAGCGTACCGTAAATCGGTACTAATGCACCGTAGATATCGTTTGGCGCATCCCATTCTTTGGTCCACAGGAAGGAGAAACCAAATTTCTGAATGCTTGGCCAGGAGGAGATAACCAGAGAGACAATGATGCCACCCAACATCAATAGCACAATCAGCGCAGCCAGTTTTACCAGCGCGCTGAATATCATGTCACCCTTTTTACCCGGGGGGTTAAAAGCAGGCTTTGTTGCAGCCATAAATCACTCTTTAAGTTTGGGCCAGGAAGCAAGCATTTTATCGTGCTTCCCGGCTAACGTAATGCCATACCCTAAATAATCCGAGTTGCAGCAAGGCGGCAAGCTTGTGAATCCCCAGAAGCATAGATTCACTATGTGACTGGGGTGAACAAGCACAGCCAACACAGCTGCGGCTCGAAGTATGACGGGTATTTAGTACAGCGCTTTACCGCTGCTGTCTTTCACGTTGGTTTTCCATGCAGCACGAACCTGCTCAACCACGCTGTCCGGCAGGCTGGCATAATCCAGGTCATTAGCCTGTTTGCCGCCATTTTTGTACGCCCAGTCGAAGAACTTCAGCACTTCAGCGCCCTGCTCAGGTTTCTTCTGCTCTTTATGCACCAGGATGAAGGTGGTGGAAGTGATTGGCCACGCATCGTCACCTTTCTGGTTGGTTAGATCCTGAGCGAAGGTTTTGCTCCAGTCAGCACCTTTCGCAGCGTTAGCAAAGTTCTCTTCGGTCGGGCTTACCGGTTTGCCATCGGCAGAAACCAGTTTGGTGTAAGCCAGGTTGTTCTGCTTAGCGTAAGCGTACTCAACGTAGCCGATAGAGCCAGGCAGACGTTGTACGAATGCGGCGATACCGTCATTCCCTTTACCGCCCAGGCCGGTCGGCCAGTTAACGGTAGAACCGGAACCAATTTTCGATTTCCACTCTTCATTCACTTTTGCCAGGTAGCTGGTGAAAACGAACGAAGTACCTGAACCGTCAGCACGGCGCACAACGGCGATATTCTGCGAAGGCAGCTTCAGACCCGGGTTCAGTTTGGTGATGGCTTCATCATCCCACTTCTTAATTTTGCCGAGGTAGATGTCACCCAGCGTTTTGCCGTCAAGCACCAGCTCGCCGGATTTCAGGCCAGGGATATTCACCGCCAGCACTACACCGCCGATCACGGTCGGGAACTGGAACAGGCCTTCTTGATTGAGTTTTTCGTCAGACAGCGGCGCATCTGAGGCACCAAAATCAACGGTATTCGCAGTGATTTGTTTTACACCACCGGAGGAGCCGATACCCTGGTAGTTTACTTTGCTACCGGTCTCTTTCTGATAGGTATCTGCCCATTTGGCATACACTGGCGCAGGAAAAGTTGCACCTGCACCCGTCAGGCTCGCTGCGGCAAAGGCAGAGAACGCGCTCATGGATAAGGTCGCGGCGACAACAGTTGCGACAGTGGTACGCATAACTTTCATAATGTCTCCTGCACGGTTTTCGTAAATTGTTGTTTGAGTTGCTACTGTGAGCAAAATAGGACAAACAGGTGACAGTTAAATGTACGAAATATGACAGTTTTATGACAGATAAAATTAACTTACAACTATTTGAATTTTAAAGATATTTTTAAACATGAAAAACAGAGATGTTAAAGACGTATGACAGCGACTGTCACAAAACAGTCGCCAGGAGATCGGTGTGTGAACGCAATTGTTATTTTGTATATTCAATCGTAAATTCGGAGTCAGCGTTGGCGGTGCCCGGCATGATGGTATCGCTGATAGCAATGTAGCGAGCCATAAATTGCATATCTGCCGTTCCGGCAACAGGATCAATATCAGCGCTCTTAGACGTTGTGTACAATGGCACCTGTGAACCATCGCCCAGATTATAAATGCGGATAGCCCCCCCCGACGCGGCAACGGCCTGGCCAGTCCCCGTATAATCGCCAGGGCTTGCCCCAGCAACCGGAGTACCAATCGCCAGATCGCCATTACCGTTAGCCGCTTCTGTACCGTCAAAACGAACCGCCGCTTTATTATAGGTATCAGGGCATTTCTCAAGACGGATATGAAATTCGGTCTGCATCGCGGTAGAACCTATACCTGAAAATGCGGTTCTGTTGACTTTACCTAATGCCACATTCTGATTAGCGGTATCTGCAGTTACTTCACAGGCGCTGTCAATAACTTCACCGAGAAAATGTACGGTGCCATCAGAAGCCAGCGTATTTCCTGCCATAAAAAATGAAGATACCACTAGCGTCGTTTTTAGTATTCCTTTCATCATGTTGATTCCCGTTATTAATAAAATAGGATTAGATTAGTTCGTTATTTCCAGCGTGATCGTTGCGTAGGCTTCAAATGTACCAGGTTGAGGCCGTGCTCCCGTCGCGCTGGCAGGCGCGGCAGAAAAAGTCAAAGAGTTAGTCTCGGCGCCGGCATTATTGACGCCCATATCCATATCCATTTTTCCGCCTGTCACCTTAACCATCTGATCCCATTTGTCATAAATCATAATTCCGACATCATCATTACCCAGGACTTTCATCATATTTGCGCTGGAATCAACGGGATCCGCATTAAATGTTGAATAGACGATATTCTCATCCAACATTCCGGTACATTTCACCTGAACCGTTTTGGTCACTTTATGGCCTGCAGCAGCGGTGCCTTGCGTTGTCGAAAAATCCGCTACGGGGATCTTACCGAAATTCACCTCTATCACCTGGCCGGAATCAATTTCACAACTCTGCGGCGCCACGATATCGCCAACAATTCTGATTTCTGCCAGTTTGTCGGTGCTGGCAACGGAGGAGTTGGCATCAAGCCCCCCGTATAAATTAGCCACAATCGAGCCAGGAATGGCGACCTGACCGACAAACGGTTTATTGATAAGGAAAGAGACAGTGACCTCCGACCCGGTATCTAACGTTGCGAAGCCCCCCTCAACGGTATCGGTATAACATTCGGTCCCCACTTGTACCACATTAGATTCAGCTTCAAAGGGAACCGCAATAAGGCCTCGCCCATGAACCTTAACCGAGGTTGCAATACTTAGGTTATCGTTAAGCGTATAGTACGTGTAACCGTTTTTGGTAGTATCAATGCTCAAAGGCGAACGGGCGGTATAATAGACATTACGAAAAGTCGATGAAAAGTGGGTCAAGCAATCACAACTAATTTCATACGTTTGTGATGATGTTAAATCCTTTAGATCTCTGACTTCAGTACCGGCTTTATTAGCCTCAGCCGGAATCTTGGCACCATTAAGATTAAGATCATAAGTATAAACACCATATCTTGTATGGCAAATACCATCGCCAGCCCGGCAAACAGGCGAAATAAGAACCATAAAGCAAGAAGATAATATTATTGTCCATAAACGCATAATTAAATTCCTTATTGGCAAGTGACGGCTTGCTGCACCAGTTCAGCATTCTCTGGTTTATTACCCAGCGTATAATTAACGGCACATGTTGTTGCTTTATCACCGCCCCAGCTTAGGGTGAAACGACCGTTTTCCGGCATCCCCGACAAATAGAGTTCGCCATTATCGCCGACAATCCCGGTTACCGTTCCGGAATCCAGCTCCGCCGACGCCATCGCGCCAAACGGCGCAGGTTTGCCATTCGCCTGCATCACATTAAACAACACGCGATAACCGACATGCGTCACAAACGCCGCCTTCACCACGGCGCCGCGCGTTGGCACCAGATTGACTACAGTGCTATCCAGCTCAATATTGGCTTTGGCAAAATAGTTGCTGTCAATTGCCACGCGGTTTTCGTCGTACGGGTTAAGCTGCGTTTTCACCGTATAGCCCCGCCAGTCTGTAGCAACCCCAGTCGTGTTTTCTACGGTAAGGCCATCAGCGCCCGGCGCTTCCACCAGCGCGACGGTTTCCCCCAACTCCTGCGAGAAGGTCACACCGCCGCTGTGAACCAGGATGCCGCCGCGCGCACCATAGTTCAGCGTCTGTGAATCACGGCTCCAGGCATAACCGCCGTTTACTGAACTATAAGTACCGTCATATCCCATGCTGGCATTCCCGCTATAGGTATCTTCCGGTGAGCTGGTCCAGGATTCCTGCACGTTATAGGAAAGATTGTGGCCCTCCAGCAACGTGCCGCCAACGCCAGCCTGCATTGTGCTGTCGTTATGATTATTTTGCGTCATCGAGTAGTTAACGTAGCTGCTCTCCATCGCCCCTGAAAGCGGGATGGAAACCGTCAGCATGAATATCTGTTCGTGATCGCTGTCATCGTTGTCGTTTTTATTATTGCTACCGGAAGAACGATTCGCAGAGTCGGTATAGTTCCACGACGCGTTCCACGAAATTCGCCGCCAGCTGTTGCTATAGCCAAACTGCACCAGGCGCTCGACTTCATCCGTTTGCCAGTATTGCTGACGGCTTAATGTCAGATAAATATTGCCAAAACCGGGGCCAAATGATTGCGTCCAGGTTCCTTCCAGGCGGCTACGGCGGTTGCCCGTTACCCAGAAATCAGAGCTGTTGTCCTGCCGCGATGCCCACTCGCCGAGAGTGTAATAGCCTTCCGTGGAATAACGGTACCCCACCAGACGGAAACTGGTGTCGGTATCATCAAAACGTTTGGAGTAGAGAAAACGCCAGGACTGGCCGCTTTCATTATCACCATCGTCAAAGTGTGAACGGGCGTGGGTCACATCAAACGATACGGCCCCGATCGACCCCATATCTTTACCCATACCAAGCGCGGCGGAAGCATAATCTTCCGCAACCTGCGTGCCGCCATAGAGCGTTAATCCCCATGGCAGGCCATGCAACACCTGCGCCTGAACGACGTTAGGGGTAAATCCGCTTTCATCGCGCATTTCACCGACGCTAATATCAAAATCGGTCTGGCCTTCACGCTTCAGTATCGCCAGCGACGCGTACGGCTGGGTAAAGTGCTGCTCGCTACCGTCTTCTTCTTTTATGGTGACATCAAGATCGCCGCCGCCGCTGGTGGTGTTCAGGTCGGTGATCTCGAAAGCGCCCTGCGGCACGGCTGACTGATAAATGACATATTTATTCTGCCGGATGATAACAGTGGCGTTACTTTTCGCCACCCCGCGAACCACTGGCGCAAACCCGTTCTGGCTCGACGGTAGCATGTCATCGTCGGTATAGAGTCTGACCCCGCGGATCTGGGCGCTGTCAAAGACATCACTCGCCGTCCAGGTGTCGCCGACCATAATCTGGGTGCGCAGCGCGGCGATATCGCGCTGGACATAGCTACTGATGGAGTGATATTCCGTGTCGCTGCCAGTAGCGCTTAGCGTACTGTAGTTACGCAACCGCCATGCCCCCAGGTTAATCCCATTACGCAGGTTCAGATAATAAGAGTCATCGTTCCCATTGTCGTAATTAGACTTTACCGTGTGCGATCCGGAAAAATCATAATTGACCATCATCGCATTGATGCCCTCATCCCAGCGTGATGGGCTGATATAGTCATAGGCCGCCGTGTTCAGATAGATCTGTGGAACAGATATATTTAACGCCAGCTTATTTGCATCTAATAACCAGGTAGAGCCACCAATTAACGGAACGGGATTCACGCAGGCTGTATTATCGACATCCTGCAAACCTTTCACTGCGTCTACCTTGACACCATACGACGACAATACCTCCTTAACCGCGACAAAGCAGGGATGCAGGTCGGCATCCGGTTGATCCTGCACAAAGGTCACATCCCGTCGTTCAAACAGTTTCCCGTTAATGACGATATCGACCTTATAATCGCCCGGCGGCAACGCGTTGGAACGGTTAAACTGATGAATATCCACGTCCACGGGGTGATCGATTTCCAGCAAACCAGGGTTAAACAGCGTTTCACTGGCCATTGTCGGGAAAGCGATACTTATATATGCACCTGAAATCAAGACGAGGCAAAGACGAGGGTGAATCATCAAGATATCCTTATCGCAAAACTAAAGCGCTTGCTTAACAGGGCTACTAATCGCGCCATAATCATTAATAAAACGCCAGACTAAAGAGTGACCCGCAACACCAGCAGGTAAATCCAGCGTTAATTTTTCAAAAGGCTTTATCATATTCAATGGAATATCTTTACCATCTACAGAGACATCCATGATATTCATATGAATAGGACTATTATTTTCTACAACCAGTTTACTTCCCTGCCGATACCATTTGACTTTAGCTACCGCTTTTTCAGGGATAAGCGTAATAGAGGCCGGGCGCCAGAATAACTTGATACGCGTTTTAATTGCGATCTCAAGCGTACTGCTATCTTTATTTTTACTGGATGGCGGAATGTTTTTCACGTTAAACCAAAAAACAGATTCACGATCCTTTGGCAACTCACCTGCTGTTTTAATAATGCGCAGCACTTTTTCCTGACTCGGCTCAAGACGAGAAACAGGCGGAATTACGGTAAAAGGTGGTTTGCTCTTATCATCCTTACTGAAAGGATCAACCCATACTTGTATTAGATAAGGCAAATCAACTTCTTTATTGTAAATAGAAATAGTAGAGTCAGGCTCGCTGCCATGAAAGATGACGCGAGTTCCACCGACAACAATACCTGCCAAAGCAGAGGGAAGATTAAGGCACAGGAGTGCCAGAATAAATATTTTTATTCCACGAGCAAACATAAACATACTCATCCCTGGATAAAAAAGACGCCAGACATTTATACAACCACAGTTGTTCATAATGACAGGCGTCAATAAATTAATAAAAGACGATTAAAAAGAACGAATCTTATTTTTGATATTCAACCGTAAACTGAGAATCTGCGTTAGCAGTACCCGCTGTGACGGTTGCGTTAGTGGCAATATAACGAGCGATAAACTTCATGGAAGCCGTACCCGCTGTGGTATCAATCGTGCTGTATGCAGAATCGTTGTACAGTTTAACCTGAGAGTTATCCGCGCGGTTGTAAATACGGATCGCTACGCCAGATGCCGCGATGGCTGCGCCAGTACCTGTGTAATCACCAGGGGTAGAGCCATTAGCTGGGTTACCGATAGCCAGGTCGCCATTACCGTCAGAAGCTTCATTACCATCAAAACGAACGGCAGCCTTGGTATACGTGGCCGGGCACCCGGTCAGATCGATATGGAATTCGGTAGGTGCAGCGGTACTTCCCACGCCAGCAAATGCCGTTTTGTTAACTTTGCCTAAATTAACGTTTTGATCAGCGGTTTGTGGCGTGACCTGACAGGTGCTGTCAACTACTTCGCCAAGGAAGTGAACGGTACCGTCAGATGCAAGAACATTACCAGCAAATACTGTGGAAGACAGAACCAGCGCACCTGCAATTAAATTAAGTTTCATTATAACCCCATTAATAATATTATATCCCTGTGCTTTACTTATATTTCAATAATAAAACACACCATCCTTACGGCGGCGAAGATTACACTTAAGAATAAGGATTACAATAAATTTATTATCAATCCGGGCTGTTATAAATCAATAAATAAATATAAACAATACATCATTTATTAAATATTATTTTTCATGATATACAAAAATGGCTATTTTAAATACATCAGTCTATAAAATTAAGAATTCATCAATATCATTATTCTGCAACAACCTAAAAATGATTATTTCTTGCGCACTTTAACAAATAAAATACATTCACCAGATAAACGCAATTAAGTATAAAGTTATCTAGGCAAATAAATATAAAAAACAGGATGTTTGTAACAAAAAATGACAGGGGAGACAAAGAAATATGACAGACAGATATAAAAAAAGCTGCTGATTTCTCAGCAGCTTTTGTTGGTGAACAATTACTCTACGGTAACCGACTTCGCCAGGTTACGCGGCTGGTCCACGTCGGTACCTTTAATCAGCGCCACGTGATACGCCAGCAGTTGCAGTGGAACGGTGTAGAAGATCGGCGCAATTACCTCTTCCACATGCGGCATCTCGATGATGTGCATGTTTTCGCTACTGGTAAAGCCAGCATCCTGATCGGCAAAGACGTACAGCTGACCGCCACGGGCACGAACTTCTTCAATGTTGGATTTCAGTTTTTCCAGCAGTTCGTTGTTCGGTGCGACCACGATAACCGGCATATCGGCATCGATCAGCGCCAGGGGACCATGCTTCAGTTCGCCCGCAGCATAAGCTTCAGCGTGAATATAAGAGATCTCTTTCAGCTTCAGCGCGCCTTCCAGCGCAATCGGATACTGATCGCCACGGCCCAGGAACAGCGCATGGTGCTTGTCAGAGAAACCTTCCGCCAGAGCGGCAATGCGTTTGTCCTGGGAGAGCATCTGCTCAATACGGCTCGGCAGCGCCTGCAGACCATGAAAGATCTCCTGCTCAATAGACGCATCCAGGCCTTTCAGACGAGACAGTTTCGCCACCAGCATCAGCAGAACGGTCAACTGAGTGGTAAAGGCTTTCGTGGAGGCCACACCGATTTCGGTACCGGCATTGGTCATCATCGCCAGGTCGGATTCGCGCACCAGAGAAGATCCCGGTACGTTACAGATTGCCAGCGAGCCCAGATAGCCCAGCTCTTTAGACAAACGCAGACCCGCCAGGGTATCCGCCGTTTCACCAGACTGGGAAAGGGTGATCATCAGGCTGTTACGACGCACGGCAGATTTGCGATAGCGGAATTCGGAGGCGATTTCGACATCACAAGGAATACCCGCCAGCGATTCAAACCAGTAACGGGACACCATACCGGAGTTGTATGACGTACCACAGGCGATAATCTGGATATGCTCAACCTGAGACAGCAGCTCGTTGGCACGCGAGCCCAGCTCGCTTAAATCCACTTCACCGTGGCTTATGCGCCCGGTCAGCGTATTTTTAATCGCGTTCGGCTGTTCGTAGATCTCTTTCTGCATATAGTGGCGATAAATACCTTTTTCGCCCGCATCGTATTGCAGATTAGATTCGATATCCTGACGTTTCACTTCCGCGCCAGACTTGTCGAAAATAGAGACCGAACGACGGGTCACTTCCGCGATGTCGCCCTCTTCCAGGAAGATAAAGCGACGGGTTACCGGCAGCAGCGCCAGCTGATCGGAAGCGATAAAGTTCTCACCCATACCCAGCCCAATCACCAGCGGGCTACCAGAACGAGCAGCCAGCAGCGTTTCCGGGTTACGGGTATCCATGATCACCGTGCCGTAGGCACCACGCAGTTGCGGAATAGTACGCAGTACGGCTTCACGCAGCGTACCACCCTGTTCCAGCTCCCAGTGCACCAGGTGAGCAATCACTTCGGTGTCGGTTTCAGAAACAAAGGTGTAACCACGCGTTTTCAGCAGTTCACGCAGCGGTTCATGGTTTTCAATGATGCCGTTATGCACCACGACAATGTGTTCAGAAACATGGGGATGCGCGTTCGCTTCTGAAGGTTCTCCGTGGGTCGCCCAACGGGTATGAGCGATACCGGTACCGCCATGCAGCGGATGTTCTTCCGCCGCTGCAGTCAGCATCTGCACTTTACCCAGACGACGCAGGCGAGTCATATTGCCTTCAGCATCGACAACGGCCAGACCAGCAGAGTCATAACCACGATATTCCAGACGACGTAAACCTTCGAGAAGGATTTCAGCTACATCACGCTGCGCGATAGCGCCAACAATTCCACACATATTTTTTGATTCCGAATTTAGGCATTAGCCTGTCGTTGTCGCTGACCTGTTTCCCCTTCGTCTTTCACTCCGTAGCTACGTTGGCTACGCTTGCTCACTAAGGTCACTTACTTTAGTAAGCTCCCGTAGATTCCCAAGCTTGCCGCCTTGCTACAGCGCGAAATACTTTGGGTAATACCCGTATTCCGGGCGCCCCGAGCCTTGTAGAGAGTGGGGTTATTTTTATGGTACTGCTTGTTGAGCGGAGGATTATGTTATCCCCTCGTCTCTTGTCTGCCTGATGGCGCTCACGCTTATCAGGCCTACAGAACGTCACCGCACGCAGGCCACCATCCGGCAAAAACTGAATTACTTTTTCTTCACCGGGCGCTGCCAGCCTTGTTTATGAACCTGAGGCACACGGCTTAATACCAGTTCGTTATCGGCAACATCGCGCGTTACGGTCGTCCCCGCCGCGATGGTGGCGCCTTTACCCACGGTGACAGGTGCCACCAGCTGAGTATCGGAACCGACAAACACATCATCGCCAATAATGGTTTTAAATTTATTCGCGCCATCGTAATTGCAGGTGATCGTACCCGCGCCGATGTTCACGTTATCGCCAATTTCCGCATCGCCCAGATAGGTCAGGTGACCTGCTTTAGAGCCTTTACCCAGACGCGCTTTTTTCATTTCGACGAAGTTACCCACGTGTGCGCCTTCCTGCAGCTCTGCACCAGGGCGCAGACGCGCGAAAGGACCGATGGTGCATGCTGCTTCCAGATGCGCATCTTCCACCACGCTGTACGGACTTAGCTCACAACCATCACCAATCACGCTGTTTTTGATGATGCAGCCAGCGCCAATCTTGACGCGATCCCCAACAGTTACGTTACCTTCAATGATAACGTTAGTATCAATTTCGACATCGCGCCCGTGAATAAGCGTACCGCGAAGATCAAAACGTGCCGGATCGCGCAGCATCACGCCCGCCAGCAGCAGTTTTTCTGCCTGCTCGGACTGATAAACACGCTCTAGACGAGAGAGCTGAAGACGGTTGTTCACCCCTTCCGTTTCACTGATTCGTGCCGGATGTACCGCAGCAATTTCACGCCCTTCCTGATACGCCATCGCAATGATATCGGTGATGTAGTATTCACCCTGCACATTGTTGTTGGTCAGTTTGGACAGCCAACGCTTCAGGTCTGCGCCGTTGGCAATCAGGATGCCGGTGTTGATTTCCTGGATTTGACGCTGCTCGTCAGTGGCATCTTTATGTTCAACAATGCCTGTGACTTTACCGTTATCACGGGTAATACGCCCATAACCGGATGGGTCGTCCAGTTTTACCGTTAACAAGCCGATGCCCCCCTGCGGTTTAGCATCACGCAGGCGACGTAGTGTTTCGGTGGAGATCAGCGGCACATCGCCATAGAGCATTAAAATGTCTTCGTCATCACTAAAGAATGGTGCCGCCTGTTGCATAGCATGACCGGTACCCAACTGCTCGGCCTGCAGGACCCAGTTCAGGTTGCCATCTTTCAGCGTCTGCTTAAGCAAATCACCACCGTGTCCGTAGACCAGATGTACGTGAGTCGCGCCTAATTCATTAGCGGCATCAATGACATGCTGCACCATCGGTTTTCCTGCGAGGGTATGCAGCACTTTAGGGAGATCGGAATACATACGCGTGCCTTTGCCTGCGGCAAGGATCACGACGCTCATAGCATTATTCAACATACACGTCCTGACTGTAATTTGAGAACGAATTTATACCGTTTCACATTGAAAATACTACATTTTTTTCATCGTGAAATGGACCGAAGATAAAACGTTCAATCGGGGAAATTCCCCATCTGATAACTGTCTATTTTCGTCTATATCTACGTATTTTGTCTCCCCAAAACCAGCAGTCTGCTCTTATTAAAGCCTTAGGTGGATGTTTTTGCTATTTTTTTGCCGCATAAATAAAGAATGACATTAGCGAAGGTATGATTTTAGGCATGCGATTCAGTGGGAAGCTGAAAAGGCAAACACGACAATAACGATGTGAGAGAAAAGAGCAGGGGGGAATTTAACAAATGGCGCTAGCTGATAAACCGCATTTCGCATCGCGCCACAGAGCAGGCAGGGAAAGACTAAAAACTCATATTGCTGAACAGGGCGATGATTTTGTTGATCAATTTCATATTGGTATCTCTTTTTTATCTGATTTTATTATGTGATTTACGTCACAAAAAAAGAGTCTACGCCTCATTTTTTAACCAATCAATATTTTTTTGATCTAAATCACGAAATAATAAAACTGCTTTTTATTTTCATTTTTCCTGAAATAAAGCCATAAAAAAAGCCAGCCTGGAAACCAGACTGGCCTTGTGTTTTTCAAGCCGGTGTTACATCGCTTTTTTGGTCAACTCGATAACGCGCAGTTTCGCGATCGCTTTGGCCAGTTCCGCAGATGCCTGAGCGTAATCCACGTCACCATGAGAGCTCTTGATATGCTCTTCAGCCTTACGCTTCGCTTCCAGGGCTCTCGCTTCATCGAGATCCTGTCCGCGAATCGCGGTATCAGCCAGTACGGTCACGCTGCCAGGCTGCACTTCGAGAATGCCGCCGGACAGATAGATAAACTCTTCATGACCGAACTGTTTAACGATGCGGATCATACCAGGCTTAATGGCGGTGAGCAGCGGAGCGTGACCCGGGAAAATACCCAGTTCACCTTCACTACCCGTTACCTGGATTTTTTCGACCAGACCAGAGAACATTTGTTGCTCTGCGCTGACGACGTCCAGGTGGTAAGTCATTGCCATATCACCCTCCGATTAAGGCGTTAAAGTTTTTTGGCTTTTTCCACAGCTTCTTCGATGGAACCAACCATGTAGAACGCCTGCTCTGGCAGGTGGTCGTATTCGCCTTCCATGATGCCTTTAAAGCCACGGATGGTGTCTTTCAGGGAAACGTATTTACCTGGAGAACCGGTGAATACTTCCGCAACGAAGAACGGCTGGGACAGGAAGCGCTGGATCTTACGCGCACGTGCTACCACCAGTTTATCTTCTTCAGACAGTTCATCCATACCCAGGATGGCGATGATGTCTTTCAGTTCCTGATAACGCTGCAGCAGGGACTGTACGCCACGAGCGGTGTCGTAGTGTTCCTGACCAACAACCAGCGGATCCAGCTGACGGCTGGTGGAATCCAGCGGGTCAACGGCCGGGTAGATACCCAGGGATGCGATCTGACGGCTCAGTACCACGGTTGCATCTAAGTGCGCAAAGGTGGTTGCTGGAGATGGGTCAGTCAAGTCATCCGCAGGTACGTATACCGCCTGAACGGAGGTGATAGAACCGGTTTTGGTAGAGGTGATACGTTCCTGCAGAACACCCATCTCTTCCGCCAGGGTTGGCTGGTAGCCTACCGCTGATGGCATACGACCCAGCAGTGCAGATACTTCAGTACCGGCCAGGGTGTAACGATAGATGTTATCAACGAACAGCAGAACGTCACGACCTTCGTCACGGAACTTCTCAGCCATGGTCAGACCGGTCAGCGCAACGCGCAGACGGTTTCCCGGCGGCTCGTTCATCTGGCCATATACCAGGGATACTTTGTCCAGAACGTTGGAGTCGGTCATTTCGTGGTAGAAGTCGTTACCCTCACGAGTACGTTCACCAACGCCCGCAAACACTGAGTAACCGGAGTGTTCGATCGCGATGTTACGGATCAGCTCCATCATGTTTACGGTTTTACCTACACCCGCACCACCGAACAGACCAACTTTACCGCCCTTCGCGAACGGACACATCAGGTCGATAACTTTGATGCCGGTTTCCAGCAGTTCCTGAGAACTGGACAGTTCTTCATAGGTAGGTGCTGCGCGGTGGATAGCCCAACGCTCTTCTTCACCGATATCGCCTTTCATGTCGATCGGATGACCCAGGACGTTCATGATACGACCCAGGGTTGCTTTACCTACCGGGACTTCGATCGGGTGCTCAAGGTCTTTAACTTCCAGACCACGACGCAGACCGTCGGAAGAACCCATGGCGATGGTACGTACGATACCGCCGCCGAGCTGCTGCTGAACTTCCAGCACCAGGCTCTCTTTACCATTCATAACCTCAAGAGCATCGTACACGCGCGGTACGGCATCCTGAGGGAATTCGACGTCAACCACGGCGCCGATTACCTGGACAATTTTTCCAGTAGCCATCTTGAATCCTCTACGAATTAACCTGGTTATACCGCGGATGCACCACCGACGATCTCGGTGAGTTCCTGAGTAATGCTGGCCTGACGAGCTTTGTTGTATACCAACTGCAGCTCTTTAATCAGGCTGCCGCCATTGTCGGTCGCGGCTTTCATCGCCACCATACGTGCGGCCTGCTCGCTGGCCAGGTTTTCTACCACGCCCTGATAAACCTGAGACTCGACATAACGACGCAGCAAGGTATCCAGCAGCGCTTTCGGGTCTGGCTCATACAGGTAATCCCAGGATTTACGCTTCAATTCATCATCATCTGATGCCGGCAGAGGCAGCAGTTGAGTGATGGTTGGCGTCTGAGACATGGTGTTAATAAATTTGTTGCTGACAACGTACAGTTTGTCCAGACGACCTTCGTCGTAGGCCTGCAGCATCACTTTAACCGGACCGATCAGTTCGGACAGGGAAGGGTTGTCCCCCATACCGGTTACCTGAGCAATCACGTTACCACCAACGGAATTAAAGAAAGACACGCCCTTAGAGCCGATCATTGCGATATCGCACTGAACGCCTTTATCGGACCATGTTTTCATATCCGCCAGCAGCTTTTTGAACAGGTTAATGTTCAAGCCGCCGCACAGACCACGGTCGGTCGACACCACCAGGTAGCCCACGCGCTTAACGTCGCGTTCTTCCAGGTAAGGGTGCTTATATTCCAGATTACCGTTCGCAAGGTGACCAATCACTTTGCGCATGGTCTCTGCATAAGGACGGCTGGCCGCCATGCGATCCTGCGATTTACGCATTTTGGAAGCGGCGACCATCTCCATCGCTTTAGTGATCTTCTGCGTGTTCTGGACGCTTGCGATCTTACTACGTATCTCTTTTGCGCCGGCCATGAGCTTCTCCTCAATGCCTTGCGGTCCGCCCTAGGACAGACCGCCAGACGTTACCAGGACTGGGTTGCCTTGAAGGAATCGAGGATAGCTTTCAGCTTGCCTTCGATTTCATCGTTATAGCCACCGGACTGGTTGATCTCTTGCATCAGCGGAGCGTGGTCACGGTCGACGTAAGCCAGCAGAGCGGCTTCGAAGCTACCGATTTTCGCCAGTTCCACATCTTCGAGGTAACCGCGTTCAGCCGCAAACAGCACCACACCCTGCTGTGCAACAGACATTGGCGCATACTGTTTCTGCTTCAGCAGTTCAGTTACTTTCTGACCGTGGCTCAGCTGCTTACGCGTAGCTTCATCCAGGTCGGAAGCGAACTGAGAAAACGCTGCCAGTTCACGATACTGCGCCAGCGCGGTACGAATACCACCGGACAGTTTCTTGATGATCTTGGTCTGCGCTGCGCCACCTACACGAGATACGGAGATACCCGGGTTAACTGCCGGACGAATACCGGAGTTGAACAGGTTGGTTTCCAGGAAGATCTGACCATCGGTAATGGAGATTACGTTGGTCGGAACGAACGCAGAAACGTCACCCGCCTGGGTTTCGATAATCGGCAGGGCGGTCAGGGAGCCGGTTTTACCTTTAACTTCACCGTTGGTGAACTTCTCTACGTATTCCGCGTTTACGCGGGATGCGCGTTCCAGCAGACGGGAGTGGAGGTAAAATACGTCGCCCGGGAATGCTTCACGTCCTGGCGGACGACGGAGCAGCAGGGAAACCTGACGATAAGCAACAGCCTGTTTAGACAGGTCGTCGTAAACGATCAGTGCATCTTCACCGCGGTCACGGAAGTATTCGCCCATTGCGCAACCAGCATATGGCGCCAGGTATTGCAGTGCAGCAGATTCAGACGCGGTCGCCACAACAACGATGGTGTTGGACAGTGCGCCGTGTTCTTCCAGTTTACGAACTACGTTAGAAATGGTGGACGCTTTCTGGCCGATAGCCACGTACACACATTTGATGCCGGAATCACGCTGGTTGATGATGGCATCGATTGCCATCGCGGTTTTACCTGTCTGACGGTCACCGATGATCAGCTCACGCTGGCCACGACCGATTGGGATCATGGCATCAACAGATTTATAACCAGTCTGCACTGGCTGGTCGACGGACTGACGTTCGATTACGCCCGGTGCGATAACTTCGATTGGCGAGAAGCCATCGTTATCAACCGGACCTTTACCGTCAATCGGGGAACCCAGAGTGTTCACCACACGACCCAGCAGGCCACGGCCAACCGGAACTTCCAGAATACGACCCGTACACTTAACCTTCATGCCTTCGGCGAGGTCAGCGTATGGACCCATCACAACAGCACCTACAGAGTCGCGCTCCAGGTTCAGTGCGATAGCGTAACGGTTACCCGGCAGGGAAATCATCTCACCCTGCATACAATCGGCCAGGCCGTGAATGCGGATAACACCGTCACTTACAGAAACAATAGTACCTTCGTTGTGAGCTTCGCTCACAACACTGAACTGAGCAATGCGCTGCTTGATCAGTTCGCTGATTTCGGTGGAATTCAGTTGCATGCTCCAGTCCCCTTAAGACTGCAAGACGTCTGCAAGGCGCTCAAGACGGCCGCGTACGCTGCCATCAATGACCATATCACCCGCTCGGATGATTACGCCTGCCATTACAGACTTATCGATTTTGCAATTCAGCTTAACTTTGCGTGACAGACGTTTTTCCATCGCTGCACTAATCTTCGTAAGCTGTTCATCACTCAGTGCATTGGCAGAAGTGACTTCTACCTCAGAGATAGCCTCACTGGCTGCACGCAGATGAATAAACTGCTCAAGAACATCCGGGAGCGCATTCAGACGGTTATTTTCAGCCATTACCCTAATCAGGTTTTGGCCGCTTTCGTCCAGCTGCTCACCGCACACGGCGATAAACGACTCAGCGAGCGTTTCTGGCGCCAACGCGCCAGAGAGAAGCTCTGCCATTTGTTCGTTTTTCGTCACCTCAGCGGCGAAAGTCAGCATATCCTGCCAACGGTCAACGCTTTGGTGCTCAACGGCAAAGTCAAAAGCTGCTTTGGCGTAGGGGCGAGCTACCGTAATAAATTCAGACATCAGCCCCTCCCTCCTTACAGTTCAGCGACAAGTTTGTCCACGATGTCGCTATTAGCAGCTTCATCCACGGAACGTTCGATGATCTTCTCGGCGCCAGCAACAGCCAGGATAGCAACTTGCTTACGCAGCTCTTCGCGAGCACGTTTACGCTCGGCTTCAATTTCCGCCTGCGCCTGTGCCACGATTTTAGTACGTTCCTGCTCTGCTTCAGTTTTAGCTTCGTCCAGGATCTGAGCACGGCGTTTGTTCGCCTGCTCGATGATTACCTGAGCTTCCGCCTTCGCTTTTTTCAGCTGGTCGGTCGCGCTGGCCTTTGCAAGGTCAAGATCCTTATGTGCTCGTTCTGCAGAAGCAAGGCCGTCAGCAATTTCTTTTTGACGTTTTTCGATGGCAGCCATTAACGGCGGCCATACATACTTCATGCAGAACAGAACGAACAGGACAAACGCGATGGCCTGGCCGAGGATTGTTGCGTTAAGATTCACAGCACAATGCCTCTATCTAGTTAACGTTCTGATATTGCTCTTAATTCAAGCAACGCTTACTACGCGACAGCAAACATCACGTACAGACCCAGACCTACAGCGATCATTGGGATTGCATCCACCAGACCCATAACGATAAAGAACTGAGTACGCAGCAGAGGAATCAGATCCGGTTGACGCGCTGCGCCTTCCAGGAATTTACCCCCGAGGATGCCGATACCGATCGCAGCACCGATTGCCGCCAGACCCATCATCACAGCGGCAGCAATGTACAGCAGATCCATATTCAGGTTTTCCATGACAGTCTCCAGTTTGTTTCAGTTAAAACGTAGTAGTGTTGGTAAATTAATGCTCTTCAGATGCCATCGACAGATAGACAATCGTCAGAACCATAAATATGAAGGCTTGCAGCGTGATAATCAGTATGTGGAAAATGGCCCACGGCACATTCAGAATCCACTGTGACCACCACGGCAACAGACCAGCAATCAGAATGAAAATCAGCTCACCAGCGTACATGTTACCGAACAGTCGCAGACCAAGAGAGATTGGTTTGGACAGCAGGCTTACCCCTTCAAGGATTAAGTTGATAGGGATGAACGCCCAGTGATTGAACGGCTGCAGCGTCAACTCTTTCGCGAAGCCACCGATGCCTTTCATTTTGATGCTGTAGAACAGAATAAGGATAAATACGCCCAGCGCCATCGACAGGGTGATGTTCACGTCAGCGGACGGAACCACACGCAGAGCCGGCAGGCCAAAGATATGCTCACCGATGTACGGCAGCAGGTCGATAGGCAGCAAATCCATAAAGTTCATCAGGAATACCCAGACGAAAATCGTCAGGGCCAGCGGAGCAATCAGCTTGCTTTTGCCATGGTACATGTCTTTCACGCTACCATGCACAAAGCCGATTATCAGCTCAATCGCAGTCTGAAATTTACCTGGTACGCCACTGGTCGCCTTTTTGGCAACACTACGGAACATTAACAGGAACAACAGACCCAGAACCACCGAGAAGAAAATGGAGTCAATATTGAGCGTCCAGAAGGTGGCTGGGGGGTTGTGCGGATCCACCAGCGAGAATGTACGTAGGTCCAACTGAAGGTTATTCAGATGGTGTCCTATGTAATCCTGCGGCGTCATATTTTCTGAAGCCATGATGCCTTTACCCTTTGTTGTTAATTACAGCCGGCGCCAGTATCTGAACCACCAGCACCAAAACCCACGTAACGATCAGCGGCACGAATACCGCTTTCAAAACAGCCAACGCCACCACCAGCAACACCAGCATCGCTAACACCTTGAAGGCTTCGCCGAAAGCGAATGTCCAGGCTACCCGACCTTTCGCTGGTGTATGCACCTGGTGACGCCAGGCGAATATCATAAACAACACGTTGGGCAGTAACACTGCCAATCCTCCGCACAGTGCGGAGATGCCCCAGAAGGGGTCTTTGAGGCTAAACAGCAATCCACTTGCTATTACCGCCAGAAGCTGTGTGAGCAAAAGCTTACGAGCAACGTTTCGACTCAAGAGCGACATAGACATCACGTGTTTACTCCTGCTCCCTTCGAGGTATGCCGCGTGTCGTATAAAACGTTCTTTATGGCTTAGAGTCAAGCATCAAAAAGCGGTCAAATTATACGGTGCGCCTTCGTGATTTCAAACAATAAGTAGCTAAAAAGTGAATAAATGTTTAAATATTTTTCGCTGCGCCACATTTATTACTTTTTGGCAAACTGTGAACGATCATGCAAAACTGCAAATGCCGCGAAAACACTGGCGTTAAAGCGTGCACCAGATCACATATTGAACATATTCCCCTTCGCATAATTTATTTACGTGGCAAATGGTGCCATTTCATCTTTTTGATATTTAAGCGTAAAAAGCGACACTATTTCAAAAACAACGCCTAACAACAAAAGAACCACTGATTGACATTTATAATAAAAAATTAACACAAGCGGTGGTTCTTAGGTTCTATTTTTAGCAGACTGATATTTTCACAGTTGACTTGTTTCGCTTTTAACAAAAAACGGTACGTTATAGTTATGATGCAAAACCGTAAGGTAGAGGTGAAATGTGACAGCATTTCGCCACACTACCCTCTATAACTTTTAACACCTGAATAGACGTTTTTTCTCTATTTTTTTTGATAAAAATTAAATTTTGTTTGGCTTAATAACCACCAAATGACGTTCGCCATCCAGTTGCGGAACGCGCAATTTTTCAACTGACTCGACGCAAAATTCTGCAGGCAACGAGGCTATTTCATCTTCAGGCAACTGCCCTTTGAGTGCATAAAAGCGTCCGTTCTGGCCAGGCAAGTGATGACACCAGCTCACCATATCATTGAGGGACGCGAAAGCACGGCTAATCACCCCATCAAATGGCGGCTCTGAAGGAAATTCTTCAACCCGACTTTGCACAGGCGTGATGTTAGTAAGGCCAAGCTCATGCTGCACCTGACGTAAGAAACGGACCCGTTTTCCCAGGCTATCCAACAGTGTGAAATGCGCTTCAGGCCGCACGATAGAGAGTGGAATTCCCGGCAGACCCGGTCCCGTGCCAACATCAATAAAGCGCTCGCCCTTCAGATAAGGCGCAACAACAATGCTGTCCAGAATATGGCGCACCAACATTTCGTTGGGATCCCGCACCGACGTCAGGTTGTATGCTTTATTCCATTTATGCAGCATATCGACATACGCAATCAGCTGATTTTTCTGGTGATCGGTAAGAGAAATACCGGCATCAGCCAGAAGACGAGAGAGTTTGTTGAGCACGGTCATTACCTGTTAATAATCAAATGCCCGATGCGCTTTCGCTTATCGGGCCTACAAATTTGTAGGGCGGGTAAGCGAAGCGCCCCCGCCAAATTAGTGTTATCAAGCGCTGCGACGCAGCATGCCTTGTTTTTTCAGCCATACCAGCAGAATGGAAATGGCGGCAGGCGTTACGCCAGAAATGCGCGATGCCTGGCCGATCGATACCGGTTTGTGATCGTTCAGTTTGGCGATGACTTCATTCGACAAGCCCGAGACCTGGCGATAATCCAGCGTTGCAGGCAACAGGGTATTCTCATTACGCTGTTGTCTTTCGATTTCTTCCTGCTGACGAGCGATATACCCTTCGTATTTCACCTGAATCTCAACCTGTTCTGCGGCCTGAGCATCGTCAAGCGCCGGTGCGAATGCAGATAAAGAGGTCAACTGAGCATAGGTCATATCCGGGCGACGCAACAGATCCTCACCGCTGGCCTCACGAGATAAAGGTGTTGCCAGGTGAGCGTTCACTTCTGCTGCAGATTCCGCTAATGGGTTTACCCAGGTTGATTTGAGACGCTGGCGTTCCTGTTCGATGCGCTCCAGCTTCTCGTTGAAGCGAGCCCAACGCTCATCGTCCACCAGACCGAGTTCACGGCCAATTTCGGTCAGACGCAGGTCGGCGTTATCTTCACGCAGCATCAAGCGATATTCAGCGCGTGAGGTAAACATGCGGTACGGTTCTTTGGTTCCCAGGGTGCAGAGATCGTCAACCAGCACGCCAAGGTAAGCCTGATCGCGACGCGGCGCCCAGCCGTCTTTCTCAGCAGACAAGCGTGCGGCGTTGAGACCTGCCAGCATGCCTTGCGCGGCGGCTTCTTCGTAACCGGTTGTACCGTTGATCTGGCCAGCAAAGAACAGACCGCGGATGAATTTGCTTTCCAGCGTCGGTTTCAGGTCGCGCGGATCGAAGAAATCGTACTCAATCGCATAGCCAGGACGGACGATTTTCGCGTTTTCCATCCCTTCCATTGAACGAACAATTTGCATCTGCACATCGAACGGCAGGCTGGTGGATATACCGTTCGGATAAATTTCGTTAGAAGTTAGTCCTTCCGGTTCGAGGAAGATCTGATGCTGGTTGCGATCGGCAAAGCGCATTACTTTGTCTTCGATCGACGGGCAGTAGCGCGGGCCAATACCTTCGATCACGCCAGCGTACATTGGGCTACGATCGAGGTTATTGCGGATCACGTCATGGGTTTTCTCATTGGTATGCGTGATGTAGCACGGCATCTGGCGCGGATGCTGAGAAGCGTCGCCCAGGAATGAGAAGACCGGCATTGGGTTGTCGCTGTTTTGCTGACCCAGAACGCTGAAATCAATCGTGCGTGCATCAATACGCGGCGGCGTACCGGTTTTCAGGCGGCTGACGCGCAGCGGCAGTTCACGCAGACGGCGTGACAGCGGAATAGACGGCGGATCGCCAGCACGGCCGCCGCTGTAGTTGTCCAGACCAATATGAATTTTTCCGTCGAGGAAAGTCCCCACGGTTAATACGACCGCTTTGGCACGGAACTTCAGTCCCATTTGGGTTACCGCACCCACAACACGATCGTTTTCAACAATCAGATCTTCAACCGCCTGCTGGAAGATCATCAGGTTGGGTTGATTCTCCAGCGCGGTGCGTACCGCCTGACGATAAAGCACACGATCGGCCTGAGCTCGGGTAGCGCGAACGGCTGGCCCTTTGCTTGCGTTTAGTATCCTAAACTGAATGCCGGCATGGTCGATCGCTTTTGCCATCAATCCACCAAGCGCATCCACTTCTTTTACCAGGTGTCCCTTCCCAATACCGCCAATCGCCGGGTTGCAGCTCATCTGCCCCAGAGTATCGATATTGTGTGTCAAAAGCAGGGTTTGTTGTCCCATTCGCGCCGCGGCCATTGCGGCTTCGGTGCCTGCATGACCCCCGCCAATGATGATGACGTCAAAAGGATCCTGATAAAACATGGTAATTGCCTCGCATAACGCGGTGTGAAAATGGATTGAAGCCCGGGCCGTGGATTCTACTCAACTTTAGTCGATCGAGAAAGACCTGGGATCCTGGGTATTAAAAAGAAGATCTTTTTACTTAGAGATCTGTTTTATTGTGATCTCTTATTAGGATCGCCACTCTCTGTGGATAAGAGCGATCCTTTGAATAAGATCAACAGGTTGCTGAGGATCATTAGCTGTGAATGATCGGTGATCCTGGTCCGTATAAGCTGGGATCAGAATGAAGGGTTATACACAACTCAAAAACTGAACAGCCGTTATTCTTTGGATAACTACCGGTTGATCCAAGCTTTTAACCAGAGTTATCCACATAAAAAAGTGCGATCTTTACAAATCTCTGAGCAATGGATACCAGGATCCCAACCAAATTTCAGCCGGATCTTCCGGAATTTCATGTTCCAGCACGTTGATCTTCAGCGTTTCGCCGATCTGTTTTGCCCCACAGGCTTTCAGTTCTGCTTCCAGCTTGTCGATTGCGCCGCAAAAGGTGTCATATTCACGACTGCCGATGCCGATTGCGCCGAAGTGTACTTGTGACAGGTCCGGTTTTTGCTCGCGTAATGCTTCATATAAAGGTTGCAGGTTGTCAGGAATGTCTCCGGCACCGTGTGTGGAGCTGATCACCAGCCAGATCCCTTCAGCCGGAACCTCATCCAGCATTGGGCCGTGCAGTATTTCGCTGGAAAAACCGGCGTCGTCCAGCTTTTCTGCCAGATGTTCTGCTACATATTCCGCACTGCCAAGCGTGCTGCCGCTGATAAGAGTGATGTCTGCCATGCTCGCCCACCTTTATAAAGAAGGCGCATTGTACGCTGTGAGCGAGCTGGGATCTACCTGTGGAAAAATGTGGGATTAAAAAAAACGATCACGGCTTGATGGTACGCATGATCGGGTTCTGCAGGACGATCAGGGTTTCAGTGGACTGAATTTCATCAATTGTTTGGATCTTGTTGATAAGTACCTGTTGCAGCGCGTCGATCGACTTGCACATCACCTTAATAAAGATGCTGTAGTGTCCGGTGGTGTAATACGCTTCGGTCACTTCATCAAGACTTTCCAGCCTGGCCAGCGCTGACGGATAGTCCTTCGCGCTTTTCAGGATGATGCCGATAAAGCAGCCGACGTCATAACCCAATTGTTTGGGACTGACATCAATACGCGCACCGGTGATGATCCCGGCCTGCTTCATCTTCTCTACGCGAACGTGAATTGTCCCCGGACTAACGCCAAACTGTTTGGCCAATTCGGCGTAGGCGGTGCGGGCATTTTCCATCAGGGCATCAAGAATGCCGCGGTCCAGATTGTCGATCTGATAATTTTCCATAGGTTTTTCTTATGTAGATTAATGATTCCTTCTATTTTAGACGCTAATTTTAACGAATCAAAATCGAAGTTGGCTTTTTGTTTGTTGATTATTGAATATTACCTCCATTCTGTTGCTTAATCATAGGCAACAGGACACAGGAGTACACATAATGAAAACCGCTTACATTGCCAAACAACGTCAAATTAGCTTCGTAAAATCTCATTTTTCTCGCCAGCTGGAAGAGCGTTTAGGTCTGATCGAAGTTCAGGCTCCGATCCTCAGCCGCGTAGGAGATGGCACGCAGGATAACTTGTCTGGCTGTGAAAAAGCGGTGCAGGTGAAGGTTAAAGCATTGCCAGACGCTCAATTCGAAGTGGTTCATTCACTGGCGAAGTGGAAGCGTCAAACGTTAGGACAACACGACTTTAGCGCAGGCGAAGGGCTGTACACGCACATGAAGGCCCTGCGTCCCGATGAAGATCGCCTCTCCCCACTGCACTCAGTGTATGTTGACCAGTGGGACTGGGAGCGCGTGATGGGCGACGGTGAGCGTCAATTCTCCACTCTGAAAAGCACGGTAGAGGCTATCTGGGCGGGAATTAAGGCCACCGAGGCTGCGGTTAGCAAAGAGTTTGGTCTGGCACCGTTCCTGCCAGAGCAGATCCACTTTGTTCATAGCCAGGAGCTGTTATCTCGTTATCCAGATCTTGACGCGAAAGGTCGTGAACGTGCGATCGCAAAAGAACTGGGCGCAGTATTCCTGGTAGGGATCGGCGGCAAGCTCAGTGACGGTCACCGTCATGATGTACGCGCACCGGATTATGACGACTGGAGTTCGTCCTCCGAGCTGGGTCATGCCGGGCTGAACGGTGATATTCTGGTGTGGAACCCGGTTCTGGAAGATGCGTTTGAACTGTCTTCTATGGGGATCCGTGTGGATGCCGACACCCTGAAACACCAGCTTTCTTTGACCGGTGATGAAGATCGCCTGAGTCTGGAATGGCACCAGGCGCTGCTGCGCGGTGAAATGCCACAGACAATTGGCGGCGGGATTGGGCAGTCGCGTCTGACCATGCTATTGTTGCAATTACCACATATCGGTCAGGTTCAGTGTGGTGTATGGCCGGCACAGGTACGTGAAAGCGTTTCTTCCCTGTTGTAAGAATTAACGCCGCCAGCGTCTGAGCAGGCGGCTTCGCATCCCGGTATCAAAGCGCCAGATATGATCGAAAATGCGCATGATGCCGGGTTTGCCGTGTGCTGACATCGCCACCGCATGAAAACGATGCTGGTGCAATCGCTGTAATTCCCCCACTTTATTGACGACCTCATCGGGCAATCGCTGAGCGATAAAATCAGAGATCACCACCGCATCGGCATCAAACCATTCCCGGCCCTGCATGCGCTCAATAATGGCGCGAAAGCAGCTGGCAATATCGGTACCGCCGCGAAAACGCTGGCTTAAAAAACGGATCGCTTGTTCAATACCTTCCGGGCCAGACAGCTCATAGCGGACCACTTCTGTTGAAAACAGCATAATGAAACAGCGCCGGTTATCGGCCAGGGCGACGCGCATTAGCGCCAGGCAAAAGGCTTTCGCACACTGCTCATTAAACCCGCCCATTGATCCAGACGTATCTACGCAAACAATAAAAGGTCCGCGCGGCTGCTCATCAAAATCCTGATGCACCACCGGACGTTCCGTTACTTTCTCGCGCCATGCCTCGCCGTGCAGACGATAGGTCAACAGCTGCTTTTCCACCAGCCGTCGGTAGAATTCGTATTCCAGTTCAGTAATACCCAGTGTGGCCAGTTCCGGCGGCAACAGGCGCAGGATGTCATCGCTTTGCTGGATGCCATCCACCTGTTCCGGGACGGTGGCGGGTTCCCGCACAAGGGTACGGAAGGTCTCCATGGGCGCATCTTTACGCGGCACTGATTTCGCTTCTCTGGAACGGCCTAACTGTTCAGCCAGACGCTGGAGTTCGGGTTGTTGCGTCAGGAATTCGCCATATTTCACCATCAGTTGATAATCGCCGCGCTTGATTTGACCTGCGCTCATATCCCATAACCGGCCTGCGGCGTTGTCGTTTTCTGCCAGAACGGGTTCCAGTTGCCCGCTGAGAGTCATCCGCTCCTGGACTTCACTAAGTAAATGTTCACGCTCATCTTCCAGCAGTTGCTGATTTAGCGTTGTGGTTTGCACTACCAGACTCAGGCGCCAGCGCTGGAGAAAAAGCGTATGCAGGGCGGGCGTAAAGGTACTGTTGTCATCAACCAGTTGCTGAGCTTGCCCGGCCCACGGCGAATGGAGGCGGTGTAATAGCGCCAATATTTGCGGGAGCTGGACTATAAACTGCGCATGTGAGAGGAGCTGGCTTTGTTGGTAACAAATGACCTCTTCCATCAACTCCGGCGGTACATGGGTATCTTTGAGACGACTGCGCAATGATTCACGCCAACGGGGGATATCGTCAGTAATCGCTTTTTTAAGGCGAGGAAACTTTTTAAAAAACACCACCATCTTTGGAGAAGCCAGCAGGGCGACGATCATCTCTTCGATCATCGCCTCTTCACTGACTGCCAGCATGATATTGAGCGTATCAAGGGTTAGCATTGTTGCGCCTGGCGGATTTGTGCCCCGACATCCTGCAGGCTGGCCTCAATGCGGGCTAACCAGTCGCTATGAATAAACAGACATTTTTGCTGGTCGCTGAATGCGCTGTGCTGCTGGTGCCACTCGTTATCAAGTGCTTCAAGCTGCTGTTTTATCTCATCAGGCATACTCTCTTGCGATGCGCCGGGCAGCGCCAGACGAGAGCCTTGCAAACTGACGTCGCGCACAACCAGATGCTGTGCGCTATCGACTTCCATGTTCAGCGTTTGGGCGAAGCCGATCCCGTTTAATTTTCCGCGGATCTCACCGCCTTTGGTCAGCCACATTTCCAGCGCACTACGTTCAAAAGCAATATGGATAACTTCCATATCATGCAGCTTTAAAGGCTTTTGCAGCAGTAATGTTACGACTGAAGATGTGGCTTCCGGGGGTAAATCATAATGAGGACGACGGCTGAACATGCCACCCTGACGGATCACCGTGAATGCCGTTTTGTCGCTTTGCTGCTGCTGGAGCTGGATGCGGCGCTGCACAATGCTGGCCAGACGCGTCAGCATGGCTTGCTGCTGCCAGGCGTGTCCGGTCATCAAAATTTCGAGCTGCTGTTGCATCAGATTCAGGCTTTGCGCGTCGTACCACAAGCAATCTTTCAGCAGGATCAGGTCGATAGGCACAACCGCATCACGTCCGCTGAAGAAGGCGCTGGCCTGAAGTAAGCGGATAGCTTTTTTCCAGCGACGATCGGAGACATAAGGGGCATTCGGTAATGCGTCTAACTGCTGGCGCAGCGTGAAAATAAGCTCAAAGACGCGATCGGGCAGCTTGATGGCGCCAATGTCCTTTTGCCACTGGTAATACTCTTCATCCGTCACCTGTAACGACGTCGGAACCGGGTTGTCACTTTCATCCTGCTGGCTTAACAGCATGGAGCGGAAGTTGGCCTTGTCCTGAACTTTATCCAGCCACAGGCGGATGAGCATACGGTCATACAGGGCTTCCAGACTGCTGTCTGCTTCAGGCAGTTCGTTGGAGGCGGCCACCAGCAGACGCATCGGGATTTTCTCTTCATGCGCGCCGTTACGAAAATGCCGTTCGTTAATGGCGGTCAGCAGGGTGTTGAGAATGGCCGGGCCTGCTTTCCAGATTTCATCGAGAAAGACAATTTCAGCTTCGGGTAAGTAGCCCGCCGTTAAGCGTTCATAGCGACCTTCGTCTTTCAGCGCCTGGATTGACAGTGGGCCAAACACCTCTTCTGGCGTAGAGAAGCGCGTCATCAGATATTCGAAAGCACGGGCGTTTTGAAAGGCGAACTTCAGTCGACGGGCGATTAAGCTTTTTGCGATCCCTGGAGGACCTAATAAGAATACGCTCTCGCCGCTTAGAGCAGCCAGCAGGCAAAGGCGAATGGCGTGGCTACGTTCATAAAGTCCCTTTTCCAGCGCATTGCTCAGACGGGAAATTCTTTCCGCTAATAAATGTGGGTGAGCCATAATGAAGTGGCGTCCTTTCGCCAAATGTACTGCGTAAACTGCGAGTATAGATGCTTCACACCAGTGCAGTAATAGACTGAAGGTGCGCTTATTTTTCTTTGAGCCAGATTAATCTGGTCTCATTTAGGGGTACGATTTTATGATTAATCGTGCATACTGTGCGCCTTTTTGTGGGCCAAGGGACGACGCACACATTTCTTATATATACACCATATCAATCATACTGCACCAAGGCGGCAATGGAGTTTTCTTCTGGGATGGGGGGAATAACGAATGCAGCCCACACGGAGTGGCTTGAGTGATGATGTGTATAAACGAAAGACGAGTCTATGAGCACTGATAATAAACAATCATTGTCTGCGATTACCCTTGCGGCCATTGGGGTTGTCTACGGTGATATTGGTACCAGCCCACTTTATACGCTTCGTGAATGTTTGTCTGGCCAGTTTGGTTTTGGCGTTGAACGTGATGCTGTGTTTGGTTTTCTCTCGCTGATTTTCTGGCTGCTGATCTTTGTTGTCTCCATTAAATATCTGACGTTTGTCATGCGTGCGGATAACGCCGGGGAAGGTGGGATCCTGACGTTGATGTCATTGGCCGGGCGCAATACCTCGGCACGAACAACCTCGATGCTGGTTATCATGGGGTTGATTGGCGGCAGCTTCTTCTATGGTGAAGTGGTGATTACGCCAGCCATTTCAGTGATGTCGGCGATTGAAGGTCTGGAGATCGTTGCTCCGCAACTGGATACCTGGATTGTTCCGCTCTCGATTATCGTGCTGACCCTGCTGTTTATGATTCAAAAACACGGTACCGGCATGGTTGGTAAACTGTTTGCGCCGATTATGCTGCTGTGGTTCCTGACGCTCGCGGTATTAGGCGTGCGCAGTATTATTGGTAATCCGGAGGTACTGCAGGCGCTCAATCCGTATTGGGCGGTGCATTTCTTCCTCGAATTCAAAACGCTGTCCTTTATAGCGCTGGGTGCGGTGGTGCTATCGATTACCGGTGTTGAAGCGCTGTATGCGGATATGGGCCACTTCGGTAAATTGCCGATTCGTCTGGCGTGGTTCTCCGTGGTATTGCCTTCGCTGGTACTGAACTATTTTGGGCAGGGCGCGTTGCTGTTAAAGCATCCTGAAGCGATCAAAAACCCGTTTTTCCTGCTGGCGCCGGACTGGGCATTAATTCCACTCCTGATCCTCGCCGCACTGGCAACGGTTATCGCTTCGCAGGCGGTTATTTCCGGTGTCTTCTCGCTGACGCGTCAGGCCGTGCGTCTGGGGTATTTGTCGCCGATGCGGATCATTCATACTTCGGAAATGGAATCGGGTCAGATCTACATCCCCTTCGTTAACTGGATGCTCTATTTTGCGGTAGTTATCGTGATTGTGAGCTTTGAACACTCCAGTAATCTGGCCGCGGCGTACGGGATTGCGGTAACGGGAACAATGGTACTGACGTCTATTCTGTCTACCACCGTGGCGCGCAAAAACTGGCACTGGAATAAATATTTCGTTTTCCTGATCCTGGTGGCGTTCTTATGCGTCGATGTTCCGCTGTTCTCCGCGAACCTCGATAAACTGATTTCCGGCGGTTGGCTGCCGCTGACGCTGGGTCTGGTGATGTTCACCATCATGACCACGTGGAAAAGCGAACGTTTCCGTCTGCTGCGTCGCATGCATGAGCACGGCAACTCTCTGGAGGCGATGATTGCCTCTCTGGAGAAATCCCCACCGGTACGCGTGCCGGGAACGGCGGTATATATGTCGCGTGCGCTGAACGTCATCCCGTTTGCGCTTCTGCATAACCTCAAGCATAACAAGGTGCTGCATGAACGTGTGATTCTGCTGACGCTGCGTACGGAAGATGCGCCATACGTGCACAACGTGCGTAGGGTGCAGATTGAGCAGTTATCGCCCACCTTCTGGCGCGTAGTGGCCAGCTACGGCTGGCGTGAAACGCCGAACGTTGAGGAAGTGTTCCATCGCTGCGGTCTGGAAGGCTTAAGCTGTCGAATGATGGAAACCTCTTTCTTTATGTCGCACGAGTCGCTGATTGTCGGCAAACGACCATGGTATTTGCGTCTGCGCGGCAAGCTATATCTGCTGCTCCAGCGCAATGCGCTGCGCGCGCCGGACCAGTTTGAAATCCCGCCAAATCGGGTTATTGAGCTCGGTACTCAGGTAGAGATTTAAGGTAATCGACGCCCTCTTTCATCACGAAAGGGGGCGTTTTGTTTTGTCCCTCCCAGTTTTCATTTCATCGAATGATAATCCTTGCGAAACGTTTCGATGGCGATCACATTTTCGTAACGTCGCGGTGGTTTTCTGTCCACTCTTCGCACTACACTTATCGTCAGCGAAACGTTTCGCTAGTGGGGAAAGAAAATGAAGAAAGGCACGGTACTCAACTCTGAAATTTCAACGGTGATCTCCCGTCTGGGGCATACCGATACGCTGGTGGTGTGTGATGCAGGTTTACCCATCCCGAACAGCACAACGCGTATTGATATGGCATTAACCCAGGGCGTACCTTCTTTTATGCAGGTACTGGATGTGGTTACACGTGAAATGCAGGTCGAGGCGGCCATTCTCGCGACGGAAATTAAACAACATAATCCGCAACTCCACGAAACGTTGCTCAGCCACATTGAGCAACTGCAACAACACCAGGGAAACACCATAGAAATTCGTTACACCACGCATGAACAATTCAAAAAACAAACCGCAGACAGTCAGGCGGTAATTCGCAGCGGAGAGTGTTCTCCGTATGCGAATATTATTCTCTGTGCTGGCGTCACGTTCTGAGGCCATCATGAACGCATTACTGCAACTCAAAGGGATCGATAAAGCGTTCCCGGGCGTAAAAGCGCTATCCGGCGCTGCGCTGAATGTCTATCCAGGCCGCGTAATGGCGCTGGTGGGCGAAAACGGCGCGGGCAAATCTACCATGATGAAAGTGCTGACCGGGATCTACACCCGTGATGCTGGCTCTTTATTGTGGCTGGGGAAAGAGACCACCTTTAACGGTCCAAAATCCTCTCAGGAAGCCGGCATTGGTATCATCCACCAGGAACTTAACTTGATCCCGCAACTCACTATCGCTGAGAACATTTTTCTTGGCCGTGAGTTTGTGAATCGCTTTGGCAAAATTGACTGGAAGAAGATGTACGCCGAAGCCGATCTGCTGCTCGCCAAACTCAATCTACGCTTTAAAAGCGACAGGCTGGTCGGTGAGCTGTCGATTGGCGATCAGCAAATGGTCGAAATTGCTAAAGTGCTGAGCTTTGAATCGAAGGTCATCATTATGGATGAGCCGACGGATGCGCTCACCGATACCGAAACCGAATCTCTGTTCCGAGTTATCCGCGAGCTGAAATCGCAGGGGCGCGGCATTGTCTATATCTCCCACCGTATGAAAGAGATCTTCGAAATCTGTGATGACGTGACCGTCTTCCGTGACGGGCAGTTTATTGCCGAGCGTGAAGTCGCAACGCTGACCGAAGACTCGCTGATTGAAATGATGGTGGGACGTAAGCTGGAAGATCAGTACCCGCGTCTGGAAAAAGCGCCGGGTGATATCCGTCTGAAGGTTGATAATCTGTGCGGCCCTGGGGTAAACGATGTTTCGTTCACGCTGCGTAAAGGCGAGATCCTTGGCGTATCGGGGCTGATGGGCGCCGGACGTACCGAGCTGATGAAAGTGTTGTATGGCGCATTGCCGCGCACCAGCGGCTACGTCACGCTTGATGGGCATGAAGTTGTCACCCGTTCGCCACAAGATGGCCTTGCAAACGGCATCGTCTATATTTCTGAAGACCGTAAACGTGATGGCTTAGTGCTGGGCATGTCGGTGAAAGAGAATATGTCACTGACCGCGCTGCGCTATTTCAGCCGCGCCGGTGGAAGCCTGAAGCATAAAGATGAGCAGCAGGCGGTAGGTGATTTTATTCGTCTGTTCAATGTTAAAACGCCATCGATGGAACAGGCTATCGGCCTGCTCTCAGGCGGTAATCAGCAGAAAGTGGCCATTGCGCGCGGTCTGATGACCCGACCAAAGGTCCTGATCCTCGATGAGCCAACGCGCGGCGTCGACGTTGGGGCTAAGAAAGAAATTTATCAGCTTATCAACCAGTTTAAGGCCGATGGGCTGAGCATCATTCTGGTCTCCTCTGAGATGCCAGAAGTATTGGGCATGAGCGATCGTATTATCGTTATGCATGAAGGGCATCTCGGCGGTGAGTTCACTCGCGAGCAGGCCACTCAGGAAGTATTAATGGCTGCCGCTGTGGGCAAGCTTAATCGCGTGAATCAGGAGTAAAAAAGATGACTACCCAGGCTGTTTCTGGTCGCCGTTATTTCACTAAAGCATGGCTTCTGGAGCAAAAGTCGCTCATCGCTCTGTTAGTGCTGATCGCGATTGTTTCCACCATGAGCCCCAACTTTTTTACCGTTAATAACCTGTTCAACATTCTCCAGCAAACGTCGGTAAACGCCATCATGGCCGTCGGCATGACGCTGGTCATCCTGACGTCGGGTATCGATCTGTCCGTCGGTTCCTTGCTGGCGCTTACCGGTGCGGTTGCAGCGTCCATTGTCGGTATTGAAGTCAATGCGCTGGTAGCCGTTGCCGCTGCTCTGGCGCTCGGCGCTGCCATTGGCGCAGTAACCGGGGTCATTGTCGCGAAAGGCCGCGTGCAGGCGTTTATCGCCACGCTGGTGATGATGCTGCTACTGCGTGGTGTGACCATGGTGTACACCAACGGCAGTCCGGTAAATACCGGGTTTACTGACAATGCCGATCTGTTTGGTTGGTTTGGTATTGGTCGTCCGTTAGGCGTCCCTACGCCTGTGTGGATCATGGGGATTGTCTTCCTGGCGGCGTGGTACATGCTGCATCATACGCGTCTGGGTCGTTATATCTACGCGTTGGGCGGTAACGAAGCGGCGACGCGTTTGTCCGGTATCAGCGTGAGTAAAATCAAAATTATCGTTTACTCCCTGTGCGGTCTGCTGGCATCGCTGGCGGGTATCATTGAAGTGGCTCGCCTCTCCTCTGCGCAGCCGACGGCAGGTACTGGCTATGAGCTGGATGCTATCGCTGCGGTGGTGTTAGGCGGTACCAGCCTGGCGGGCGGTAAAGGACGTATTGTTGGGACGCTGATCGGCGCATTGATTCTTGGTTTCCTCAATAATGGTTTGAATTTGTTAGGTGTATCCTCCTATTACCAGATGATCGTCAAAGCGGTGGTGATTTTGCTGGCGGTACTGGTAGACAACAAAAAGCAGTAACAACGATTACAGGACATCTTAAATATGAACATGAAAAAACTGGCTACCCTGGTTTCTGCTGTTGCGCTGAGCGCCACCGTGAGCGCGAATGCGATGGCGAAAGATACCATTGCGCTGGTGGTCTCCACCCTCAATAACCCGTTCTTTGTGTCGCTGAAGGATGGCGCGCAAAAAGAGGCCGATAAACTGGGCTATAACCTGGTGATTCTGGATTCACAGAACAACCCGGCGAAAGAGCTGGCTAACGTTCAGGACTTAACGGTTCGTGGAACTAAAATTCTGCTGATTAACCCGACTGACTCTGATGCCGTGGGTAACGCCGTGAAGATGGCTAACCAGGCGAAGATCCCGGTTATTACCCTGGATCGTCAGGCTACAAAAGGTGATGTGGTGAGCCACATTGCGTCTGATAACGTGCTGGGCGGTAAAATTGCGGGGGATTACATCGCGAAGAAAGCAGGTGAAGGCGCGAAGGTTATCGAACTGCAGGGGATTGCCGGTACTTCAGCGGCGCGTGAGCGTGGCGAAGGTTTCCAGCAGGCCGTTGCGGCACACAAATTTAACGTACTGGCCAGCCAGCCGGCAGACTTCGACCGCACCAAAGGTCTGAACGTCATGCAGAACCTGCTGACCGCGCATCCTGACGTGCAGGCCGTATTTGCCCAGAACGATGAAATGGCGCTGGGTGCGCTGCGCGCACTGCAAACCGCAGGTAAATCTGATGTGATGGTGGTTGGATTTGACGGCACGCCAGATGGCGAAAAAGCAGTAAATGATGGCAAACTGGCTGCGACCATTGCTCAGTTGCCGGATCAGATCGGCGCGAAAGGCGTGGAAACTGCGGATAAGGTTCTGAAAGGCGAGAAGGTTCAGGCTAAATATCCGGTTGATCTGAAGCTGGTCATCAAGCAGTAATACCGATTCAGGTCGCTCGCGGCCTGATGGAGACATAAATACGCCATCCCTGGGCCTGGTTCTAAGGATGAAAGCGTAAAAAGAAAAGCAGGGCACGCGCCACCCTAACCCGGTGGCGCACTTTACTGGACACTCCGAACATGAAAACCGCAGGCAACCTCGTCGTTCTTGGCAGCATCAATGCCGATCACATCCTCAACCTTAAATCTTTCCCAACGCCTGGTGAAACCGTAACCGGTAGCCATTATCAGGTCGCATTTGGCGGAAAAGGCGCTAATCAGGCTGTTGCTGCGGGTCGTAGTGGCGCGAACATCGCGTTCATTGCCTGTACGGGGGATGACGATATTGGCGAAAGTGTGCGTAAACAGTTGGCCAAAGATAATATCGATATTGCGCCGATCAGCGTCATTTCGGGGGAATCGACCGGTGTGGCACTGATTTTTGTTAATGGTGATGGCGAGAACGTCATTGGCATTCACGCCGGTGCAAACGCAGCCCTTTCTCCTGCGCTGGTGGAAGCACAGCGCGATCGCATTGCGCAGGCCTCCGCCTTACTGATGCAGTTAGAGTCGCCGATCGAAAGCGTGCTGGCTGCGGCAAAAATTGCCCAGCAAAATAAGACTACGGTCGCCCTTAACCCGGCTCCGGCGCGTGAACTTTCTGACGAGCTGTTGGCGCTGGTGGATATTATTACCCCGAATGAAACCGAGGCTGAGAAGCTGACGGGGATCCGGGTAGAAAACGATGAAGATGCGGCCAAAGCAGCGCAGGCATTACACGCGAAAGGGATCCATACTGTACTGATTACTTTAGGTAGTCGCGGAGTGTGGGCCAGCGTGAATGGTGAAGGTCATCGAGTGCCTGGTTTTAAAGTGGACGCCGTTGATACCATCGCTGCCGGGGATACCTTTAACGGCGCATTAATTACAGCGTTACTGGAAGAGACACCGCTGCCTGAAGCGATCCGTTTTGCCCATGCAGCTGCGGCGATTGCGGTCACCCGTAAAGGTGCGCAGCCTTCCGTTCCATGGCGCGAAGAAATAGAAGCGTTTTTAAGTCAACAGAGGTAACGCTTGGCTACAATGAAGGACGTCGCCCGCCTGGCGGGTGTTTCTACGTCGACGGTTTCTCACGTCATCAATAAAGATCGCTTTGTCAGTGAGTCTGTCACTGACAAAGTTGAAGCGGCAATTAAAGAGCTTAACTACGCGCCTTCCGCGCTGGCGCGTAGCCTCAAGTTAAACCAGACCCGCACCATCGGCATGTTAATCACTGCCAGTACCAATCCTTTTTATTCCGAGCTGGTTCGCGGCGTTGAACGTAGCTGTTTTGAACGCGGCTACAGCCTGGTGTTATGCAATACCGAAGGCGATGAACAGCGCATGAACCGCAATCTGGAAACGTTGATGCAAAAACGGGTGGATGGCTTGCTGCTGCTCTGCACGGAAACACATCAGCCTTCCAGAGAGATAATGCAACGCTATCCTTCTATTCCTACCGTGATGATGGACTGGTCGCCCTTTGATGGCGAAAGCGATTTGATTCAGGATAACTCCCTGTTAGGCGGGGACTTAGCCACTCAGCATCTTATCGATAAAGGTTTTACCCGCATTGCCTGTATTACCGGGCCGCTGGATAAAACACCGGCGCGTTTACGTCTGGAAGGATATCGGGCGGCTATGAAGCGAGCGGGCTTGCCGGTCCCGGAAGGTTACGAGATCACTGGTGACTTTGAGTTCGGCGGTGGTTTTGAAGCTATGCAAACGTTGTTATCACATAAACAGCGACCGCAGGCCGTTTTCACAGGGAACGACGCAATGGCCGTCGGCGCGTATCAGGCATTGTATCAGTCAGGATTGCGCATTCCGCAGGATATGGCGGTGGTGGGTTATGATGATATCGAACTGGCACGCTATATGACGCCACCGCTGACGACCATCCATCAACCCAAAGATGAATTGGGCGAACTGGCCATCGATGTGTTAATCCACCGGATGGCGCAGCCCGCATTGCAGCAGCAACGCCTGCAACTTACTCCTGTTTTGATGGCGCGGGGGTCGGTTTAGGCTTGTGCCGATCTTTGATCAGGTTACGTCCATCTTTGGCTTTTAGCAGCATAAACATCAGCGCAGAGACAATAGTGATCGCGCCCATGGTTATGAAGGTGTAATGGAACTGTTCAACCGTATTGGTACCTTCCATGCCTTCATAGATACGCAGGACGGCGGCGCTGATAGCGACCCCTAAACTGATCGACAGTTGCTGCGTAACGGCCAGCACGCTGTTACCGCTGCTGGCGTTCTCATCGGTCAGGTCCGCCAGAGTGATGGTATTCATTGAGGTAAACTGGGTGGACATCGCCATACCTAAAATAAACAACGGTAGGATCAACATCCAGACCGGCATGGCAGGAGATTGCAAAGCGAATTGCGCAATCATCAGGCCGATAAACACCGTAACACCCACCAGTGTCGTTCTGTAGCCGAGTCGGCGTAGTACCTGTGTCACCATCGATTTTGCCAGTATTGAGCCCAGCGCCGTTGGCGCCATCATGCAACCAGCAATTAGCGCCGGATATCCAAAGCCTACCTGCAGCATCAGCGGCATTAAGAACGGCACACATCCTGTACCCAGACGCGTGGCAAGGTTTCCAGCGATCCCGACGGAAAAGGTTCTGGTCTTAAATATTGGAAGCGATATAAGCGGCATTGGGTGACGACGCGCGTGACGAATGTAGGCAAGCAGCAACAGAATACTGGTCACAATAATGCTGAGTGCGACCCAGGTAGCGACAAGCTTCTCACCAAACAGCTCAACACCACTGGAAAACAACACCAGACTCAGGCCAAAGAGGAAGAAACCTGTCATATCAAAGCCGCGGCGCGGCGTGGTGAAGTTCGGCATATATTTGCGTGCATAGAAGATACCCGCCACGCCAATGGGAATATTAATCAGGAAGATCCAGTGCCAACTGGCCCACGTCACCAGAACACCGCCCAATACCGGACCTAAAATTGGGCCCACAAGACCCGGCATGGTCACGAAGTTAAGCACTGGGAGTAGTTCGCTGCGTGGGTAAGCTCGCAATAAAGCCAGACGGGCAACAGGCATCATCATCGCGCCGCCGATGCCCTGGATGACGCGGAAAACTACCAGTTCACTTAAGGAACTGGATAGCGCGCAGGCCAGCGATCCCAGCGTAAACAGGCTCACGGCAATCATAAAGACGCGTCGGGTACCGAACCTGTCTGCCAGCCATCCACTCACCGGGATCAGCATGGCGACCGTCAGGGTATAACTGATAATAGCCGACTGCATGGCGAGTGGAGAGCGGTTAAGGCTGTGCGCTATTGCGGGTAAAGCGGTATTGAGGATAGTGGCGTCTAATGCCTGCATAAAAAAGGCCATGGCTGCTATCCATGGCAGCCCGGCCATACTGCGAGATTTCTTTTCTGACATATTATTTATCCGGTAGCACGTTCGGTGCTATCAGCAATGCCTGACAGGCGGTGAAGGCGCGATCGCCATCGCTATCCTCTATTGCATCGACAATAGCCTGGTGCAAATCCAGCTTCACCACATCGTTATAGGTAATAGAGGTAAAGTAGGTCTGGTAGACGGAATGGAACAGTGATGCAAAGGAGATAAGGAACGGATTCGCACTCATTTCATAGATGTGCTCATGCCAGGCGATATCAACTTCTATCCAACGGTCGCGCCGGAAATTTCTTTTCAGCTCGACCATCTCTTCCATCAGTGTATTGAGATGCGCTTTCTGTTCTGCCGTCCCGATAGTCGCCGCCAGCAAACAGGCTTGTGGCTCCAGGCTGATACGCATCACCAGAAAATGTTTTATGACCTGAGGGAAATTATCTTCCGTCATCCACCAGGTAAGCAGCTCCTGGTCGAGGAAGTTCCAGTTTGCCTGAGGCATGACGCGAGTGCCAATACGCGGGCGTGGTAATACCATACCTTTTGCCGTTAACGTTTTTACCGCTTCTCTTACTGCGGTACGACTCACGCCAAACTGATCGCCCAGCTCTATTTCACCGGGCAGGATAGCGCCCGGTGCGTATTCACCTTTTAATATTCGCTGGGCTAGCTTTTCGGCCAGAACGTAGGACAGATTCTTCTGTGCGGCTAGCTGTTGGGCATTTAAAGGCATGAATGTTATTCCTTACTCTTTTTCTTATTCATTAGTATGCCACCAGGAAGTGTGATTGCGGCTGCAAAAACGGCAAATTGCTTATTTTATGGCATGTTAATGGTGTTTTTGGTGAAAAAATACGCACTCGGAAA
>BBMW01000014.1 GCA_000759755.1 Citrobacter werkmanii NBRC 105721 | reverse complement strand
CGTGAAGTGATTCACATCCACCGTGTCGATGGAGGCGCATTATAGGGATCCCATTTTTTAGCACAAGTGTTTTTTGGATCTTTTTTGCTGAATGCTTGTTTTTCACCCCTTTCGCTATATTCCTGCGCAATTTGGCTGATTTTTGATAGATAAATCACTTGCACAGTCTCGATAATCCAACCAAAGTCTTCATTACCGCTCTATTTTCGCTGAGGTAAACATGTCTGATGTACTGCGCCCTTATAAGGATCTTTTCCCACAAATCGGAAAACGCGTGATGATCGACACCAGTAGCGTGGTCATTGGTGATGCCCGTTTGGCTGATGATGTCGGAATTTGGCCACTGGTCGCGATCCGTGGCGACGTGAACTACGTGCAAATCGGTGCGCGTACAAACATTCAGGACGGCAGCGTTCTACATGTCACACATAAATCTACATCCAATCCGCAGGGTAATCCGCTGATCGTAGGTGAAGATGTCACAGTTGGTCATAAAGTCATGCTGCACGGTTGTACCATTGGTAACCGCGTATTAGTCGGCATGGGATCGATTCTGTTGGACGGTGTCGTTGTTGAAGACGACGTTATGATTGGGGCGGGAAGCCTGGTTCCGCAAAACAAACGCCTGGAGAGTGGATATCTGTACCTGGGAAGCCCGGTTAAGCAGATCCGTCCATTAAGCGATGAAGAGAAAGCAGGCTTGCAATACTCAGCTAACAACTATGTTAAGTGGAAAGATGAGTATTTAAGTCAGAGTAGCCACACCCAACCCTGAGCGTCTTCCTGCTGGTCCTGGATCAATGCTTCGGCCTCTTCCTCCAGGTCCCAGCGATGTACTCGAAAGATTTCCAGCCACTGTTCAGGCGTCTCGCCGCCAAAGCGGGACGCCAACATCTTTCCCGATATGGCACATGTTAACTGCATGCCATGAACCATTGCAGGGAAAACAATGGCATTCACATCCGTCCGCCATTCTTCTCGATCGGGAAACTGGATCGCCTGATTCATGCCGACAATTCCTGTTGCATGCTTTTAATGACCGGCTCAATCTGGGGTAAAACGCCATGCCAGAGCAAAACAGCATGCGCAGCTTGCCCCACCAGCATCCCCAGACCATCGGCATACTGTTTCGCCCCATGCTTTTCACACCAGGAAAGGAACGGCGTACTCCCTTTCTGATAAAACATGTCGTAGCAGTAGACGGAGGGATGGATAAGAGATGCCGGAATAGACGGGACCTCACCGCTAATACCGCTGGACGTCGCGTTAATAATCAGATCAAAGCGGTGATTATCAAGTTCGTCCATTTCCACTGCCTGCACGCTACCGGTATGAGAGAAGAGCTGTGCCAGTTCTTCAGCGCGGGAGGCCGTACGATTAACAATGGTTACCGCACAATCCATTGAAAGAAGAGGTAGCAATACCCCACGGGATGCACCGCCCGCACCAATCAGCAGAATTCGCGATCCGGGACGAATAAAAGATAAACGCTCAAGATCGCTTAATAAACCGATACCATCCGTGTTATCTCCCAGCAAACGTCCATCCTCCAGCCGTTTAAGGGTGTTAACTGCTCCAGCTAGCGATGCCCGGTCTGTTAATTCATCGGCACGCGCAAACGCCTCTTCTTTAAAAGGAACGGTGACATTTGCTCCCTTACCCCCATCAGCAAAAAAGGCGTTCAGCGAATTCGCAAAGTCATTGATCGGCGCCAATACACGTCCATAGGAGTAATCAATCTTCAGCTGCTCTGCAAATTGCTGATGAATAAAAGGCGATTTACTGTGCGCTATCGGATTACCAAAAACAGCATACACTTCTTTCATATTACCCCTGTCGAAACTGTTCACCCGTCAGTGCATCACGGATCTCCGAAGGATTCAAACGCCCTCCGGTCTCTCCTTCAACAACGGGAAAGTCTGTACCAAACTGCGCGCGGACTTCCTCTACCGTTCGGCAAGGCGGTAAGCCACTCAAATTTGCACTGGTGGAAACTATAGGTTTGCCATAAGCCTGGCACAGTGCAACCACCAGCGGATGATCTGTGACACGCACGGCCAGCGAATCAAAACGACCGGTCAACCAACGAGGTGTAGACGCAAGTGCCGGGAAAACGAAGGTGACAGGACCCGGCCAGCGAGCGAAGATAGCCTCGCGTTGAGCATCAGTAAGCGAGCTATCGTCAATATAGGGCTTAAGTTGCTCAAAGTTAGCCGCAATCAAAATTAGGCCTTTCTCGACCGGGCGTTGTTTTAGTTCCAACAAACGACTTACTGCCGTTTCGCTGTCGGGATCGCAGCCGACACCAAATACAGCTTCTGTTGGATAGGCGATGACTTTCTCTTGGTTCAGTACCTCTATTGCAGCAGCGATAGGGCCTGTGGGCAGGTTATTATTCACTTTTTTATTCCGCCGAAATCGGCTTTCCACATTGTTTACTGGCACAGAAATGCTTCACACCCTGCGCGGTTTTCTTTTCGATGAGTAGCGGATAATGACACTCTGGACATTCTCCGGCTAACGGTTTGAAGTTAATGACAAACTGGCACTCCGGATAGCGATCGCAGGAGTAAAAAGTTTTGCCATAACGTGAACGCCGCTGGACCAGGTGACCAGTCTGGCATTGAGGACAGACTATTGCTGTTTCATCAGGCTTGTCGATAAGCTCGGTGTGATCGCACGCAGGGTAGTCACTGCATCCGATAAACATACCGAATCGCCCCTGTCGCAGCACCAACTCAGCGCCACATGCAGGGCAAAACTTACCCTCCAGAACTTTGACAATATGTCCGTCCGCCGATGATTTCAGCGGACGGACATAATCGCAATCTGGATAGTGTGAACAACCGAGAAACGGACCGTGTTTCCCGGAGCGAATAACCAGTTCGGCCCCGCATTGTGGGCAGGGCTCGTTTTTACGCACCGTAAACAGTGCTGATTTAGCCATAACAACTCATACTGAATGAAGATTGATTAATGCAGCATACCTTCATTCACTTCAAAGAGTAATTCTTCCATTTGCTGATAGGCATTTTCACAACCCGGAATGTTGAATAGCACCATCAGGATTACCCACTTCAGGTCTTCCAGATCAAACTCTGCCGTATCCAGCGCGAGTACGCGCTCAATTACCATTTCTCGCGTTTCGAGGTTTAGCACCTGAATCTGCTCCAGGAATAGCAAGAATCCGCGACAGCTCGCATCCAGTCGTTCACATTCTTCTGCAGTATAAATACGCAGAGAAAGAGGGTCAGACGCCAGCTGCATAGGTTCGGCAAGGCCATCCTGATAATCAGCAAGCTTTTCCAGCCACAGTAACGCGTTGTAGATGTCTTCACGATCAAAACCAGCGTCGGTAAGATCCCGTTCCAGTTTGTCCTGATCCACACGCAGCTCAGCTTCGTTATGGATATATGTCTCAAACAAATACATTAGTACGTCGAACATGGCATGCCCTCCTCAATCGGACATAGCCGCCGGGTACAGCTGCGATCCATCCTGCTAACTCCAGTTCGAGTAGTTGAGCCACTACCTCTGGCACAGGTTGGCCGGCACGTTCAGCGACGACGTCAACAGGTGTTACCTCATCTCCTACGTTAGCCAGGAGCTCAGGAAATGGCAATGCCACCTCTTCGTGATCTGGCGAATAAATTGATTTTTCAGGTTCATCTGGCAACCATTGCAGCCCATATTGCAAATTTTCCAGAATTTCCTCTGGTGCGGTCACAAGCGTGGCTCCCTGCTGAATAAGCCAATGTGGACCTTCACTTCCTGGACTCCCAATCGGTCCGGGCAAAGCAAAAACCTCCCGTCCTTGTTCCAGCGCACAGCGTGCTGTGACCAATGAACCGCTGCGCTGCGCGGCCTCAACGACCAGAACACCTTTACTTAGACCACTGATAATGCGATTTCGTCGGGGAAAATTGCGCGGCAGCGGGAGCGTATCTAATGGGAACTCAGACACCAATGCGCCTCCGGACTCGATCAGACGTTCAGCGAGACGGACATGCTGTCGTGGATGAATGGTCTCAAGCCCATTTCCCAGCACCGCAATACTCGTGCCTTGTCGGTTTATCGCCGCATTATGCGCCACGCCATCAATCCCTCGGGCCAGCCCACTGGTTATCGTCACCCCAGACGCGGCAAGCTTTTCGCAAAATAATCGCCCCCAACGTTCGCCATACCATGAATGTTGGCGACTACCGACGACGGCCACCTGAAATGAATGCAGGCATGCGGGAGTACCGGCAACGAAAAGTACCCCAGGATAATCTTCAATCACGCGCAGCTGGGACGGATAATGCTCGCTGTCGGCAACCACTAAATGGTGGTTCGGCTGCTCCAACCAACGCAGCGTTTTTTCCAGTAACTGTTCTGAAAAGGTTAAAAAGCGCATGGCCTGGCGGGAAGATAATCCTGCGTGCTGGAGTATCGTGTTGTTAATACAGGGTTGGGCATTGAGCCAGTGGGCAAGGCGCACCATCTCATCACCATACAGTTCATTCACTTGCGCTAAACGTAGCCAAATTTCAATTTGGGTCATCCCTGCTCCCCTGCCACAAGCAGTCCTGGCAATCTTTGCGATTGGTCACTGATGCTGTCAATCAGAGGGGGTTTTGTCTAGAATAGAGGTAATAATCTTTTCAACTCCTGAACACAACTCTGGATAACTATGTCAGTTTTGCAAGTGTTACATATTCCGGACGAGCGTCTTCGCAAAGTCGCAAAGCCGGTTGAAGAAGTGAATGCAGAAATTCAGCGTATCGTTGATGATATGTTCGAAACGATGTACGCAGAAGAGGGTATCGGTCTGGCCGCAACACAGGTCGATATCCATCAGCGCATCATTGTTATTGATGTCTCTGAAAATCGCGACGAGCAGTTGGTTTTAATCAACCCGGAGCTGCTGGAGAAAGATGGCGAAACCGGCATTGAAGAAGGTTGCCTGTCTATCCCCGAACAGCGTGCGTTAGTACCACGTGCTGAGAAAGTAAAAATTCGTGCGCTCAATCGCGACGGTAAATCTTTTGAACTGGAAGCCGATGGCCTGCTCGCTATCTGCATTCAACATGAAATGGATCACCTGGTCGGTAAACTGTTTATCGATTATCTGTCTCCGTTGAAGCAACAACGTATTCGTCAGAAAGTTGAAAAACTCGACCGCCTGAACGCCCGAGCTTAAGGACAAGAATCAACGTGTCAGACTCACTACGTATTATTTTTGCGGGTACACCTGACTTTGCAGCGCGTCACCTTGACGCGCTGTTGTCTTCTGGACATAACGTCGTTGGCGTGTTTACCCAACCGGACCGCCCTGCGGGACGCGGTAAAAAGCTGATGCCCAGCCCGGTAAAAGTGTTAGCAGAAGAAAAAGGGATACCGGTTTTCCAGCCCGTCTCTCTTCGCCCTCAGGAAAACCAACAGTTGGTTGCTGATTTACACGCAGACGTGATGGTGGTAGTGGCATATGGACTGATTCTGCCAAAAGCCGTGCTGGAAATGCCGCGCCTGGGTTGTATCAACGTTCACGGTTCCCTGCTTCCACGCTGGCGTGGCGCAGCACCGATTCAACGTTCACTGTGGGCTGGCGATAGCGAAACGGGTGTTACCATCATGCAAATGGATGTTGGTCTCGACACCGGTGATATGCTGCTTAAGCTCTCATGCCCGATTACGGCAGAGGATACCAGCGGTTCGTTATACGACAAGCTGGCAGACCTGGGGCCTCAGGGGCTGATTGAAACGCTAAAACAGCTGGCTGCTGGCACGATAAAACCCGTGGTACAAGATGAATCACTGGTTACGCATGCAGAGAAACTCAGTAAAGAAGAGGCCCGTATCGACTGGTCACTTTCGGCCGCTCAGTTGGAGCGCTGCATCCGCGCCTTTAACCCGTGGCCAATGAGCTATATCGTCATCGACGAGCAACCAGTAAAAATTTGGCAGGCGACGGTGATCGATACGCCCGCTAACGCTGAACCAGGCACAATTCTGGAAGCGACCCGTCAGGGTATCCAGGTTGCAACAGGCGACGGCATCCTGAATCTCGTCTCTTTGCAGCCTGCAGGCAAAAAAGCCATGAGTGCGCAGGATCTGCTTAATTCGCGCCGGGAGTGGTTTGTGCCCGGAAACCGTCTGGCCTGACGGTTCATCTCTTTAAGCCCGGTGTTACCGGGCATTTTTATTTTTGCACTTATGAAAAAACATCTTAATTTACGCAGTATGGCGGCCCAGACCGTCGAGCAGGTTGTCGAAAAGGGGCAATCATTAAGCAACGTGCTGCCCGCCATGCAGCAAAAAGTTGCCGATAAAGATAAAGCGCTGTTGCAAGAGCTTTGCTTCGGCGTATTGCGCACACTCTCGCAACTGGAGTGGATGATCCAGCAACTGATGGAACGTCCGATGACGGGCAAACAGCGTACCGTTCACTACCTGATCATGGTGGGCTTCTACCAACTGCTGCATACCCGTATCCCACCCCATGCTGCGCTGGCCGAAACCGTAGAAGGCGCCGTGGTGATTAAGCGTCCGCAGTTGAAAGGGCTGATCAATGGCGTATTGCGCCAGTTCCAGCGCCGTCAGGAAGAACTACTGGCCGAGTTCGCACAAAGCGATCTACGTTTCTTACACCCCTCCTGGCTGGTAAAACGTATTAAAGCCGCTTATCCACAGCAGTGGGAAGCCATCCTTGAGGCTAATAACCAACGCCCGCCAATGTGGCTCCGTGTTAATCGCAACCACCATACGCGCGACGCCTGGCTGGAACTACTCGCCGAAGCAGGATTGACCGGTTTCCCTCATCCGGATTACCCGGATGCGGTCCGTCTGGAGACACCTGCCTCCGTACTCGCTCTGCCTGGTTTTGAGCAAGGTTGGGTCACCGTTCAGGATGCCTCTGCCCAGGGTTGCGTCAGCTATCTGCAGCCACAAAACGGAGAGCAGATCCTTGATTTATGTTGCGCTCCCGGCGGCAAGACCACCCACATTCTGGAGGTCGCGCCAGATGCGAACGTGATGGCAGTCGATATCGACGATAAACGCCTGTCTCGCGTGTATGACAACCTGAAACGCTTGGGTATGAAAGCAACCGTGAAGCAGGGTGATGGTCGCTATCCGCAGCAGTGGTGCGGTGAGCAACAGTTTGACCGTATTTTGCTGGACGCCCCATGTTCTGCCACTGGTGTAATCCGTCGCCATCCGGATATCAAATGGCTGCGTCGCGATCGGGATATTGCCGAACTCGCTCAGTTGCAGGCGGAGATCCTCAACGCTACCTGGACACACCTTAAGCCTGGCGGCACGCTAGTCTATGCAACCTGTTCTATTCTGCCAGAAGAAAACCAACAGCAGATCGCCGCGTTCCTTGCACGCACACTGGATGCGGTGTTAAGCGAAACCGGTACGCCAGAGCAGCCAGGACGTCAGAATTTACCGGGTGCAGAAGATGGCGACGGCTTCTTTTACGCTAAGCTAATCAAAAAGTGATGAGATAACGGGTCGCGACTGATGAAAATTATCATTCTTGGCGCAGGGCAAGTTGGCGGTACGCTGGCTGAAAACCTGGTCGGAGAGAACAACGATATCACGGTAGTCGATACCAATGGTGAGCGCCTGCGCAGCTTGCAGGACAAGTTCGATCTCCGCGTCGTGCAAGGACATGGTTCACATCCCCGTGTATTGCGTGAGGCTGGTGCCGACGATGCCGATATGCTGGTTGCCGTAACCAGCTCAGATGAAACAAATATGGTTGCCTGCCAGGTAGCTTATTCCCTGTTTAATACGCCTAACCGTATCGCCCGTATTCGTTCACCGGATTATGTTCGCGATGCGGACAAGCTATTCCAATCCGATGCTGTCCCTATCGATCATCTGATTGCGCCTGAGCAACTGGTTATCGATAGCATTTATCGCCTGATTGAATATCCGGGCGCATTGCAGGTCGTGAATTTTGCCGAGGGCAAAGTCAGTCTGGCGGTCGTGAAAGCTTATTACGGCGGACCGCTAATCGGTAATGCGTTGTCGACAATGCGCGATCACATGCCGCATATCGATACCCGCGTTGCGGCAATATTCCGTCATGACAGGCCAATTCGCCCGCAGGGCTCTACCATCGTTGAAGCGGGTGATGAGGTTTTCTTTATCGCGGCATCACAGCACATTCGCGCCGTCATGAGCGAGCTACAGCGTCTGGAAAAGCCGTACAAACGCATTATGTTAGTCGGTGGCGGTAATATCGGTGCGGGGCTCGCGCGGCGTCTGGAAAAAGATTACAGCGTCAAACTGATCGAGCGTAATCAGCAGCGCGCATCGGAGCTTGCAGAGAAATTGCAAAATACGATCGTCTTTTTTGGCGATGCTTCGGATCAAGAGCTGCTGGCGGAAGAACATATCGATCAGGTTGATCTGTTCATTGCGGTGACCAACGACGATGAAGCTAACATCATGTCGGCGATGCTGGCTAAACGAATGGGCGCCAAGAAAGTGATGGTGCTAATCCAACGCAGAGCGTACGTCGATCTGGTACAGGGCAGCGTGATCGATATTGCGATTTCACCGCAGCAGGCGACCATCTCCGCACTCCTGAGCCATGTGCGTAAAGCTGATATTGTTGGTGTTTCATCACTACGCCGCGGCGTAGCGGAAGCCATTGAAGCCGTCGCACACGGTGATGAGACAACATCTCGGGTGGTAGGTCGCTCGATTGATGAAATTAAACTTCCGCCTGGCACCATTATTGGCGCCGTTGTACGGGGTAATGATGTGATGATTGCCAATGACAACCTGCGTATTGAACAGGGCGATCACGTTATTATGTTCCTGACAGATAAAAAGTTTATTACCGACGTCGAGCGCTTATTCCAGCCAAGCCCCTTCTTCCTGTAATAATTTGGGCGCTAATATAGCGCCCTTTTTATTTCCCTTTATTTATCAGGGCCTAATAATTTTTCCTTTCCGCAATACATAAATGGAAATTGCCTAAACATTTGTTAAACTTATAAACGTCAGCTGCATAGGGAGAATAAAATGAGCATTATTAAAGAGTTTCGCGAATTCGCGATGCGCGGGAATGTTGTCGATTTGGCAGTGGGTGTCATTATTGGTGCGGCATTTGGTAAGATCGTTTCATCACTGGTTGCCGATATCATCATGCCGCCACTGGGGTTGTTAATTGGTGGGATTGATTTTAAACAGTTTGCTTTAACGTTACGTGATGCGCAGGGAGACATCCCGGCGGTAGTCATGCATTACGGCGTATTCATTCAGAATGTCTTCGATTTCATTATTGTTGCGTTTGCTATCTTTATGGCAATCAAACTGATCAATAAATTGAATCGTAAAAAAGCTGAGGAGCCAGCGGCGCCCCCTGCACCATCTAAAGAAGAAGTATTACTAAGTGAAATTCGTGACCTGCTGAAAGAACAGAACAACCGCTCTTAAGCGTTCATTGAAACAAAAAGGCCAGTGGTAAAAAAGTGCTTCACTTTCTTGCCACTGGCCTCCCAGTTTCCCCGATTGCCATGTTTACCTTTACGTAGATAACTTCCCTTCCCTTTTTTATTTTTCTCAATGCGCTGCCTGAACAGTGGATCATGCAGAAGCGCCTCAATGGCGTTGTCCTTTATCTGTCCTTTGGTATGCTGATAACGGCTCATACTCTCTCCAGTTTGTGGGGGTAATTTACGCCGGGAGTGTAGACCTGACCGTGCAAAAAATCAACGGTCTGATATTGTCCCGCTGGCACCTTGTTCAAGTGCTTCAAGAATAGAACAGTACACACTGCTATGTGCTTTACCACAGCACGCGTCATTTAATCGTTGTAACGATCGTTGCATCGCCTGAAGCTCCGCTATGCGCGCTTCGACCTCTTGTAATCTTTCCTGAACGATCCCTTTTGATTCCTGGCAGGTATGGTGCTCTGGATCTATGCGGATCGAAAGCAGTTCGCGAATCGACTCCAGTGTAAAACCAAGCTGCCGGGCATAACGAATAAATTTAAGACGCTGAAGATCGCTTTCCGTGTAGAGACGAAACCCGCCTTCTGTACGTACTTCATGCTCCATCATCTGCTGCTTTTCATAGTAACGGATAGTATCCGGCGTCACGTCAGCCAGCTTCGCTAATTCACCAATTCGGTACATGCTCTCTCCGCTATTTGTCGTTGATCTTCTGTAGCAGCTTATCTGCGTATTCGCCGTGTAAAAACTCGGTGCTAAGTCCAGCTTGTCGAAGTTTTAGCTCCAGTAGCGACAACCGACGACTGACTTCCTGATAACTGGGATCATCTTTGCGGATCCCCGCGAGTATTTCAAGCAGTTGGATTGCCTCTCTGCGCTGCTCAAGCTCAGGTGGAAGACAACCTGCATTTTTTAATAAACGGTATCCGGCCCGAAGTTCAGGCGGAATATGGGAATCATCGTCAAGGGTAAGCGGTTCGCCTGTACCAGGTAAATCATCAAACTCGCCTTTAGACTGTGCAGCAATAATATGGCGCTCCGCCCACTGGTCCAGTAACCACATATGACACTCCAGGGGATGAACAAAAAAAGTACAGATATTGTAGTTAAGTGGGGATATAGCGGATATAAAAAAACCCGCCGAGGCGGGTTTTTTTACGTTACTACAGATTACTCTGCAGCAGCTTCTGTTTTCTCTGAACGATCAACCAGCTCGATGTATGCCATCGGCGCGTTGTCGCCTGCACGGAAACCACACTTCAGAATGCGAGTGTAACCACCGGCGCGGCTCGCGAAACGCGGGCCCAGTTCGTTAAACAGTTTTGCCACGATCTCGTTATCACGAGTACGGGCGAATGCCAGACGACGATTAGCTACGCTATCAGTCTTGGCAAGAGTAATCAGCGGCTCAACTACGCGACGCAGCTCTTTCGCTTTCGGCAGAGTCGTCTTGATGATTTCATGACGAACCAGTGAACCTGCCATATTGCGGAACATAGCCTGGCGATGGCTGCTGTTGCGGTTCAGTTGACGACCACTCTTACGATGGCGCATGACCTTATCCTTCTCAGTAAAACCTTAACCTGTGATCCGGTTACTCGTCAGCGATGCTTGCCGGTGGCCAGTTTTCCAGGCGCATGCCCAGAGACAGTCCACGGGAAGCCAGCACGTCTTTAATCTCAGTAAGAGATTTTTTACCAAGGTTAGGCGTCTTAAGAAGCTCAACCTCAGTACGCTGTACCAGATCACCGATATAGTGGATAGCTTCTGCTTTGAGGCAGTTAGCAGAGCGGACAGTCAATTCCAGATCGTCAACAGGGCGCAGCAGGATCGGATCGAATTCTGGTTTCTCTTCTTTAACTTCCGGCTGACGTACATCACGTAAGTCAACAAAAGCTTCCAGTTGTTCAGCCAGAATGGTTGCCGCACGACGAATCGCCTCTTCAGGATCGATTGTGCCGTTGGTTTCCATTTCGATGACCAGCTTGTCCAGGTCGGTACGCTGTTCTACACGCGCTGCTTCAACATTGTAGGCAATACGCTCTACAGGGCTGTAGCATGCGTCGACCAGCAGACGGCCGATTGGGCGCTCATCTTCTTCCGAATGAATTCGGGTAGAAGCCGGCACATAACCACGACCGCGCTGAACTTTGATGCGCATACTAATAGATGCGTTCTCATCGGTCAGGTGGCAGATCACGTGCTGTGGCTTGACGATTTCGACATCACCATCATGGGTAATGTCGGCTGCAGTCACAGGGCCAATGCCAGATTTATTCAAGGTAAGAATAACGTCATCTTTACCCTGAACTCTCACCGCCAGCCCTTTCAGGTTGAGCAGGATTTCCAGGATATCTTCCTGAACGCCTTCTTTGGTGCTGTACTCATGTAGTACACCATCAATCTCAACCTCGGTCACCGCGCAACCCGGCATCGATGAGAGCAGAATACGGCGCAGTGCGTTACCCAAAGTATGGCCAAAGCCACGCTCTAAAGGCTCAAGGGTCACCTTGGCGTGCGTCGAACTCACTTGCTCGATATCTACCAGGCGCGGTTTTAGAAACTCTGTCACAGAACCCTGCATTGTGTCCTCTCTTTGGTACTAAGCTTTACTTGGAGTAAAGCTCGACGATCAGGTGTTCGTTAATGTCCGCAGACAGATCAGAACGCTCCGGCTTACGCTTGAACGTACCTTCCATCTTGCCAGCATCAACTTCCAGCCAGGTTGGCTTTTCACGCTGCTCAGCCAGCTCCAGAGCGGCTTTCACGCGAGACTGCTTCTTCGCTTTCTCACGAATGCTAACAACGTCATTCGGACTAACCTGATAAGAAGCGATGTTAACAACACGACCGTTTACCATAATTGCTTTATGGCTGACCAGCTGACGTGCTTCTGCACGAGTGGCACCGAAGCCCATACGGTATACAACGTTGTCCAGACGACCTTCCAGCAGACCCAACAGGTTTTCACCGGTGTTGCCTTTCAGACGTGCTGCTTCTTTGTAGTAGTTACGGAACTGACGCTCCAGCACACCATAGATACGGCGAACTTTTTGCTTTTCACGCAACTGCACACCATAGTCAGACAGACGCGGTTTACGCGCACCGTGCTGGCCAGGAGCTTGTTCAATTTTACACTTGGTATCGATCGCGCGAACGCCAGACTTAAGGAATAAGTCAGTGCCCTCACGACGGCTCAGCTTGAGCTTAGGACCCAAATATCTTGCCATTTTCTTTCTCCAACAATCCTAGAAACGACAGCGTTATACGCGACGTTTTTTCGGCGGACGACAACCGTTATGAGGGATCGGAGTCACATCAGTAATATTAGTGATGCGGAAACCAGCGGCGTTCAGAGCACGAACAGTAGATTCGCGACCTGGACCCGGTCCTTTGACCATAACTTCCAGATTCTTGATACCGTATTCTTTTACGGCTTCAGCGCAACGCTCTGCTGCAACCTGAGCTGCAAACGGAGTGGATTTGCGAGAACCACGGAAACCGGAACCACCGGCTGTTGCCCAACCCAGTGCGTTACCCTGACGATCAGTAATGGTAACGATGGTGTTGTTAAAAGAAGCATGGATATGAGCCACGCCGTCAGAGACTTGTTTTCTTACACGTTTACGTGCACGAATTGGTGCCTTTGCCATTATTCAATCACCCCGATTATTTCTTGATCGGTTTGCGCGGACCCTTACGGGTACGTGCGTTGGTCTTGGTACGCTGACCGCGAACCGGGAGACCACGACGATGACGCAAACCGCGATAGCAACCAAGGTCCATAAGGCGCTTGATGCTCATGCTAACTTCACGGCGCAGATCACCTTCAACGACAAATTTGGCAACTTCGTCACGCAGCGTGTCGATTTGTTCTTCAGACAGCTCACTGATCTTAACATCTTCAGCGATACCCGCTGCAGCCAGAATGGCTTTAGAACGGGTCTTGCCGACGCCGTAGATCGAAGTTAATGCGATCACAGCATGTTTCTGATCAGGAATGTTAATGCCTGCTATACGGGCCACTATGCACTCCTACTATTTAATATGTACGCACCATGCTGAAAAGCCCGTTTTCAGGATACTCAAATGGAAACGCACAGACATACAAAAGATTGGCTGGCTAATCTAGCCAGCTCAACCCAACTTTGCAAGAAAAATATGCGAATAAATCAGCCTTGGCGCTGTTTATGCTTCGGCTCGGCACTGCAAATCACACGGATGACACCATCACGCTTAACGATTTTGCAGTTACGGCATAATTTCTTGACGGAAGCACGAACTTTCATTTTTACTCTCCGTAACTTCTCGGGCGACTGTTAACGGCCGTAGCCTTTCAGATTCGCCTTCTTCAATGCAGACTCGTACTGACTTGACATCATCAGAGTTTGCACTTGAGCCATAAAGTCCATAATCACGACAACAACGATAAGCAGTGAGGTCCCACCAAAGTAGAACGGTACTTTCATTGCATCACGCATGAACTCCGGGATCAGGCAGATAAAGGTAATGTAGAGCGCACCAACCAAAGTCAGGCGGGTCATTACTTTATCGATATACTTCGCCGTTTGCTCTCCCGGACGAATTCCTGGTACAAATGCACCGGACTTCTTCAGGTTATCTGCTGTTTCACGCGGGTTGAAAACCAACGCCGTGTAGAAGAAACAGAAGAATATGATTGCAGACGCATAGAGTAACACATAAAGCGGTTGCCCAGGCTGCAAATACAGCGAAATTGTTGTCAGCCAGTTCCAACCAGTCCCGCCCCCGAACCATGACGCGATGGTCGCCGGGAACAGAATAATACTGGAAGCGAAGATTGCCGGGATTACCCCCGCCATATTCACTTTCAGCGGTAAATGTGTGCTCTGTGCAGCATAGACACGACGACCTTGCTGACGTTTCGCGTAGTTTACCACAATACGGCGTTGACCACGCTCAACAAATACAACAAAGAACGTCACTGCAAATACTAATACTGCAACCAACAGCAACACGAGGAAGTGCAGGTCGCCTTGACGCGCTTGCTCGATAGTATGGGCAATGGCTGGCGGGAGTCCCGCAACGATACCGGCGAAGATAATGATTGAGATACCGTTGCCGATACCACGTTCAGTAATCTGTTCGCCCAACCACATCAGGAACATAGTCCCTGTAACCAGACTTACAACAGCGGTGAAATAGAATGCAAAGCCTGGATTCATTACCAGGCCCTGCATACCAGGCATATTCGGCAGACCGGTAGCAATACCGATCGACTGGAATATTGCCAGCACCAGAGTACCGTAGCGGGTGTACTGGCTGATCTTACGACGACCAGACTCCCCTTCTTTCTTAATTTCTGCCAGCGTTGGGTGAACCACCGTCAGCAGCTGGATAATGATCGACGCCGAGATATACGGCATGATCCCCAGAGCAAAGATAGAAGCACGGCTGAGAGCACCACCAGAGAACATGTTAAACATTTCAATGATGGTGCCTCGCTGTTGCTCAAGCAGTTTGGCAAGTACAGCGGCATCAATACCAGGGATCGGAATGAAAGAGCCAATACGGAACACAATAAGCGCACCGATTACAAACAGCAGTCTGCGTTTCAGCTCGCCTAAGCCACCTTTGGCACTTTGAAAATCTAATCCCGGTTGTTTAGCCATCTGCTACTTATTCCTCGATTTTACCGCCAGCAGCTTCGATAGCAGCACGAGCGCCTTTAGTAACACGCAGGCCACGAACAGTTACCGGAGTAGTGACTTCACCAGCCAGGATCACTTTCGCGAACTCGATCTGGATACCGATAATGTTAGCTGCTTTCAGCGTGTTCAGGTCTACAATACCGCCTTCAACTTTAGCCAGGTCAGACAGACGAACTTCGGCTGTAATCGCTGCTTTACGTGAAGTGAAGCCGAATTTCGGCAGACGACGGTACAGAGGCATCTGACCACCCTCGAAACCGCGACGTACGCCACCGCCAGAACGAGACTTCTGACCTTTGTGACCACGACCACCGGTTTTACCGAGGCCAGAACCGATACCACGACCCAGGCGTTTACCCGCCTTTTTGGAGCCTTCGGCCGGAGACAGAGTATTTAAACGCATCTCTTACTCCTCAACTTTAACCATGAAGGAAACCGCGTTGACCATACCACGAACAGCAGGAGTATCCTCGCGTTCTACGGTGTGACCAATACGACGCAGACCCAGGCCAAGCAGCGTTGCCTTGTGTTTCGGCAGACGACCGATTGCACTGCGGGTTTGAGTAATTTTAATAGTCTTTGCCATGGTTTATTTCCCCAGAATTTCTTCAACGGATTTACCACGCTTGGCAGCGACCATTTCCGGAGATTTCATATTTTCCAGACCGTCGATAGTTGCACGAACCACGTTAATCGGGTTGGTGGAACCATACGCTTTAGCCAGAACGTTACGAACTCCAGCGACTTCCAGAACGGCGCGCATTGCACCACCGGCGATGATACCGGTACCTTCGGAAGCCGGCTGCATGAATACACGAGAACCCGTGTGAGTACCCTTAACCGGGTGCTGCAGGGTGCCGTGGTTCAGCGCGACGTTAATCATATTGCGACGGGCTTTTTCCATCGCTTTCTGGATCGCTGCTGGAACTTCACGCGCTTTACCGTAACCAAAACCAACGCGACCGTTACCATCGCCAACTACAGTCAGAGCTGTGAAGGAGAAAATACGACCACCTTTAACGGTTTTAGATACGCGGTTTACCGCGATCAGCTTTTCCTGCAGTTCGCCAGCTTGTTTTTCGATGTGAGCCATCTTACACCTCTACCTTAGAACTGAAGGCCAGCTTCACGGGCAGCATCTGCCAGTGCCTGGACACGACCATGATATTGGAACCCGGAACGGTCAAAGGACACATCTTTGATGCCTTTTTCCAGAGCGCGTTCGGCGACAGCTTTACCCACAGCTGCTGCAGCGTCTTTGTTACCGGTGTACTTCAGTTGTTCAGCGATAGCTTTTTCTACAGTAGAAGCAGCTACCAGAACTTCAGAACCGTTCGGTGCAATTACCTGTGCGTAAATATGACGCGGGGTACGATGTACCACCAGGCGAGTTGCGCCCAGCTCTTTGAGCTTGCGGCGTGCGCGGGTCGCACGACGGATACGAGCAGATTTCTTATCCATAGTGTTACCTTACTTCTTCTTAGCCTCTTTGGTACGCACGACTTCGTCGGCGTAACGAACACCCTTGCCTTTGTAAGGCTCAGGACGACGGTAGGCGCGCAGATCTGCCGCAACCTGACCGATCAGCTGTTTATCAGCGCCTTTCAGCACGATTTCAGTCTGAGTCGGACATTCTGCAGTGATACCTGCCGGCAGCTGATGATCAACTGGATGAGAGAAACCTAAAGCCAGGTTTACTACATTCCCTTTGACCGCTGCACGATAACCTACACCAACCAGCTGCAGCTTCTTAGTGAAGCCTTCGGTAACACCGACAACCATTGCATTCAGCAGGGCACGCGCGGTACCAGCCTGAGCCCATCCATCTGCGTAACCATCACGCGGACCGAAGGTCAGTGCATTATCTGCATGATTTACTGCAACAGCATCGTTGAGAGTACGAGTCAGCTCGCCGTTTTTACCTTTGATCGTAATAACCTGACCGTTGATTTTTACATCAACGCCGGCAGGAATAACGACCGGTGCTTTAGCAACACGAGACATTTTTTCCTCCGATTAGGCTACGTAGCAGATAATTTCGCCACCAAGACCAGCCTGGCGCGCTGCACGATCAGTCATAACACCTTTAGAGGTAGAAACAACTGCGATACCCATGCCAGCCATAACTTTCGGCAGCTCGTCTTTACGCTTATAAATGCGCAGACCTGGGCGACTGACACGCTGAATGCTTTCTACAACAGCTTTACCCTGGAAATACTTAAGAGTAAGTTCCAGTTCCGGCTTGGTGTCGCCTTCAACTTTAAAATCTTCAATAAAACCTTCTTCCTTCAGCACGTTGGCAATTGCCACTTTCAGCTTGGAGGAAGGCATGGTGACCGCAGCTTTATTCGCGGCCTGACCGTTACGGATACGGGTCAGCATATCCGCGATCGGATCTTGCATGCTCATCTGTCTTTACTCCCGTGATTCAATTGGTAATTACCAGCTAGCCTTTTTCAAGCCTGGTACTTCACCGCGCATTGCGGCTTCACGCAGTTTGATACGGCTCAACCCGAACTTGCCCACATAGCCATGCGGACGACCTGTTTGACGGCAGCGGTTACGCTGACGGGACGGGCTGGAATCACGCGGCAGAGACTGCAGCTTCAGAACTGCGTTCCAACGATCTTCGTCGGTCGCGTTCACATCAGAGATAATAGCTTTCAGTTCAGCGCGTTTTGCGAAGTACTTATCAGCTAAAGCTACGCGCTTTACTTCGCGTGCTTTCATTGATTGCTTAGCCATTCAGTAACCCTACCTTACTTGCGGAACGGGAAGTCAAAGGCAGCCAGCAGAGCACGGCCTTCTTCGTCAGATTTCGCAGTAGTGGTAATGGTAATATCCAAACCACGCACGCGGTCGACTTTATCGTAGTCGATTTCTGGGAAGATGATCTGCTCACGGACACCCATGCTGTAGTTACCACGGCCATCGAATGACTTAGCGGACAGGCCACGGAAGTCACGGATACGTGGAACAGCAATAGTGATCAGACGCTCAAAGAACTCCCACATGCGTTCGCCACGCAGAGTTACTTTACAGCCGATCGGATAGCCCTGACGGATTTTGAAGCCTGCAACTGATTTGCGTGCTTTGGTGATCAGCGGTTTTTGACCGGAGATTGCTGTCAGGTCAGCTGCTGCGTTATCCAGCAGTTTCTTGTCAGCGATCGCTTCACCAACACCCATGTTCAGGGTGATCTTCTCGACCCGAGGGACTTGCATGACAGAATTGTAGTTAAACTCAGTCATGAGTTTAGCGACTACTTCGTCTTTGTAGTAATCATGCAGTTTCGCCATCGTACTACTCCAAATTACTTGATAGTTTCGCTGTTAGATTTGAAGAAACGGACTTTTTTGCCGTCTTCGAATCTAAAGCCTACACGGTCAGCCTTGCCGGTTGCCGCGTTGAAGATTGCAACGTTAGAAACCTGAATAGCAGCTTCTTTTTCAACGATGCCGCCTGGTTGGTTCAGAGCCGGAACCGGCTTCTGGTGTTTCTTAACCAGGTTGATACCTTCAACAATGAGCTTGCCGGAAGACAAGACATTCTTAACTTTACCGCGTTTACCTTTATCTTTACCGGTTAACACGATAACTTCGTCATCACGACGGATCTTCGCTGCCATGATTCGCTCCTTAGAGTACTTCTGGTGCCAGAGAGATAATTTTCATGAACTTCTCGTTACGAAGTTCACGAGTTACCGGCCCAAAAATACGCGTACCGATAGGTTGCTCGCTGTTATTGTTTAAAATAACGCATGCATTACCATCGAAGCGAATGACAGAACCGTCCGGGCGACGAACACCCTTCTTGGTGCGCACCACTACCGCCTTCAGCACATCACCTTTTTTGACCTTACCACGCGGAATTGCTTCCTTGATGGTGATCTTGATGATATCGCCGACGCCTGCGTAGCGACGGTGCGAGCCACCCAGAACCTTGATACACATTACGCGACGTGCACCGGAGTTGTCGGCGACGTTCAGCATAGTCTGTTCTTGGATCATTTTAGTGCTCCGCTAATGTCAACTACTACTGAGACCCGAAAATCAGGTCGTTAAAAAAGCCCCATATCGGGGGCGCGGCATTATAACACCGCTCAAACGATATGGGTAGAAAAAATAAACGGCTCATCGCTGAGCCGTTTATTCGTTGAGAATGCCTACTGTATTACAGAACGGCTTTCTCTACAACGCGAACCAGCGTCCAGGACTTAGTCTTGGACAGCGGACGGCATTCGCGGATTTCAACCACGTCACCAGTACCGCATTCGTTGTTCTCGTCATGTACGTGCAGTTTGGTCGTACGCTTAATGAATTTACCGTAGATCGGGTGTTTCACAAAACGTTCGATAGCAACAACGATGGATTTCTCCATTTTATCGCTAACAACGCGACCTTGCAGAGTACGGATTTTATCGGTCATTACGCACCCGCCTTCTCAGTCAGTAAAGTCTTAACGCGTGCGACATCACGACGCACTTGCTTCAACAGGTGAGACTGTTGCAGCTGGCCACTTGCAGCCTGCATACGCAGGTTGAACTGCTCACGCAGCAGATTCAGCAGCTCGGTGTTCAGCTCTTCAACACTCTTCTCACGCAGCTCTTTTGCTTTCATTACATCACCGTCTTAGTTACAAAGGTGGTTTTAATCGGCAGTTTCGCTGCTGCCAGCTTGAATGCTTCACGGGCCAGCTCTTCCGGTACGCCGTCCATTTCATACAGGACTTTACCCGGCTGAATCAAGGCAACCCAATACTCTACGTTACCTTTACCTTTACCCATACGCACTGCCAGCGGCTTTTCAGTGATCGGTTTGTCCGGGAATACACGGATCCAGATCTTACCTTGACGCTTAACTGCACGGGTCATAGCACGACGTGCTGCTTCGATCTGACGGGCAGTCAGACGACCACGGCCAACAGCTTTCAGACCGAAGCTGCCGAAGCTAACATCCGCGCCAGCAGCCAGACCGCGGTTACGGCCTTTGTGCATTTTACGGAATTTTGTACGCTTTGGTTGTAACATCAGCGACGCTCCTTATTTACGGCCTTTACGCTGCTGCTTTTTAGGTTGCGCAGCCGGTTTTTCCGGTTGTTCAACAGCAGCCATACCACCCAGGATCTCGCCTTTGAAGATCCACACTTTAACGCCGATTACACCGTAAGTGGTGTGCGCTTCAGAGGTGTTGTAGTCGATGTCAGCACGCAGAGTGTGCAGCGGTACGCGACCTTCGCGGTACCATTCGGTACGTGCGATTTCCGCGCCGCCCAGACGGCCGCTAACTTCAACTTTAATACCTTTAGCGCCCAGACGCATTGCGTTCTGTACAGCACGCTTCATAGCACGACGGAACATAACGCGACGTTCCAGCTGAGAAGTGATGCTGTCAGCAACCAATTTTGCGTCCAGTTCAGGCTTACGCACTTCGGCGATATTGATCTGGGCAGGAACGCCAGCAATATCAGCTACGACTTTGCGCAGTTTTTCTACGTCTTCGCCTTTCTTACCGATAACGATACCCGGGCGAGCGGTGTGAATGGTCACACGGATGCTCTTAGCCGGACGCTCGATAACGATACGAGATACAGACGCTTTAGCCAGTTCCTTAGTCAGGTACTGACGTACTTTAAAATCGCTGTCCAGGTTGTCAGCGAATTCTTTGGTGTTCGCAAACCAGGTTGAGTTCCATGGTTTTACAATACCCAGGCGAATACCATTAGGATGTACTTTCTGACCCATTGCTAGTCTCCAGAGTCTCAGCGATCGGACACAACCACAGTAATGTGGCTGGTGCGCTTCAGGATGCGATCTGCACGACCTTTTGCACGCGGCATAATGCGCTTCATGCTCGGGCCTTCGTCTACGAAAATTTTCGTAACTTTCAGATCGTCAATGTCAGCGCCATCGTTGTGTTCAGCGTTAGCAATGGCAGATTCCAGGACTTTCTTAACCAATACAGCCGCTTTCTTATTGGTGTAGGTCAGAATATCCAGAGCCTGCGACACTTTCTTACCGCGAATCAGGTCTGCAACAAGGCGAACCTTCTGAGCAGAAGAACGAGCATGGCGATGTTGAGCTAAAGTTTCCATCTCTTCCTCCTACCTTATTTCTTCTTCGCTTTTTTATCAGCAGCGTGGCCGCGATAAGTACGAGTCGGTGCGAATTCACCCAGTTTGTGGCCGACCATTTCGTCGGAAACAAATACCGGAACGTGCTGACGACCATTATGGACAGCGATGGTCAAACCGATCATGTTAGGAAAGATCGTTGAACGACGGGACCAAGTGCGCAGGGGCTTCTTGTCTCCGCTTTCCACCGCTTTCTCTACCTTCTTCAGCAAGTGCAGGTCAATAAAAGGACCTTTCTTGAGAGAACGTGGCATGGCTTATCCTCTAAAATTATTTGCTACGGCGACGTACGATGAATTTATCAGTACGCTTGTTGCTGCGGGTCTTCTTACCTTTGGTCTGAACGCCCCACGGAGTTACCGGGTGCTTACCAAAGTTACGACCTTCACCACCACCATGTGGGTGATCGACTGGGTTCATCGCAGTACCGCGAACGGTAGGACGAACACCACGCCAGCGTGCAGCACCTGCTTTACCCAGAACGCGCAGCATATGCTCAGCATTGCCAACTTCGCCCAGAGTTGCACGGCAGTCTGCTTCGACTTTACGCATTTCACCAGAACGCAGACGCAGGGTGACATAAGCACCATCACGAGCAACGATCTGAACGTAAGTACCAGCGGAACGTGCCAGCTGACCGCCTTTACCTGGTTTCATTTCTACGTTATGAACGGTAGAACCAACCGGGATATTGCGCATCGGCAGGGTGTTACCTGCTTTGATTGCAGCATCAACGCCAGACTGAATCTGGTCGCCAGCTTTCAGGCCTTTAGGGGCCAGGATGTAACGGCGTTCACCGTCTTTGTACAGAACCAGCGCGATGTTCGCGGAGCGGTTCGGATCGTACTCAAGACGTTCAACAATTGCTGGGATACCGTCTTTGTTGCGTTTGAAGTCAACAATACGATAAGCCTGCTTGTGACCACCACCGATGTGACGAGTGGTGATACGGCCATTGTTGTTACGACCACCGGATTTGCTGTTTTTTTCAACCAGCGGAGCAAAAGGTTTGCCCTTGTGCAGCTCTGGGTTGACCACTTTAACAACGTGGCGACGACCCGGAGATGTCGGTTTACATTTAACAACTGCCATTGTATTACTCCTCCGACTTACTCAGCGCCGCCGACGAAGTCCAGATTCTGGCCTTCCTTCAGGGTGACGTAAGCTTTTTTCCAGTCGCTACGACGACCGATACGCTGTCCGTGACGTTTAACTTTCCCTTTAACTACCAGGGTGTTAACGACTTCGACTTCGACTTCAAACAGTTTCTGCACAGCAGCTTTGATTTCTGCTTTGGTCGCGTCTTTAGCAACTTTGAGAACGATGGTGTTAGTTTTTTCCATCGCAGTAGACGCTTTTTCAGAAACGTGCGGTGCGCGAAGCACCTTCAGCAGACGTTCTTCACGAATCATGCCAGCATCTCCTCAACTTGCTTAACAGCATCAGCAGTCATTACGACTTTGTCGAAGGCGATCAGGCTAACCGGGTCGATACCAGTTGCATCGCGTACGTCAACCTTGTGCAGGTTGCGCGCAGCCAGGAACAGGTTTTCGTCCAGCTCACCGGTGATGATCAGCACATCTTCCAGAGCCATGTCTTTCAGTTTCTGTGCCAGCAGCTTAGTTTTAGGCGCTTCAACAGAGAACTTCTCGACAACGATCAGACGATCCTGACGTACCAGTTCGGACAGAATGCTTTTCAGCGCGCCGCGGTACATCTTCTTGTTAACTTTTTGACTGTGGTCCTGCGGGCGAGCAGCGAAGGTTACGCCACCTGAACGCCAGATCGGGCTCTTGATAGAACCTGAACGCGCACGGCCGGTACCTTTCTGGCGCCACGGCTTTTTGCCTGAACCAGTTACTTCAGCACGAGTCTTCTGAGCACGAGTACCCTGACGAGCACCAGCTGCATAAGCAACAACAACCTGGTGAACCAGCGCTTCGTTGAAATCACGACCGAAGGTAGTTTCGGAAACAGTCAGCGCGCTCTGCGCGTCTTTCAATACTAATTCCATTGCTATCCCCTTACGCCTTCACAGCTGGTTTAACGATCAGGTCGCAACCGGTCGCACCCGGAACACCACCTTTAACCAGCAGCAGGTTGCGCTCAGCGTCAACACGTACTACGTCCAGGCTCTGAACGGTTACACGTTCGTTGCCCAGCTGACCTGCCATTTTCTTGCCTTTGAACACTTTGCCCGGAGTCTGGTTCTGACCGATAGAACCCGGAACGCGGTGAGACAAGGAGTTACCGTGAGTAGCGTCCTGGGTACGGAAGTTCCAGCGCTTAACGGTACCAGCGAAACCTTTACCTTTAGAGGTACCGGTTACGTCAACTTTTTTAACGTCAGCAAACAGTTCAACGCTAATGTTCTGACCAACGGTGTATTCTTCACCATCTGCCAGACGGAACTCCCACAGGCCGCGGCCAGCTTCTACGCCAGCTTTAGCAAAGTGGCCAGCTTCCGGCTTAGTTACACGGTTAGCTTTTTTAGCACCGGTGGTAACCTGAACAGCGCGGTAGCCGTCGTTAGCCAGATCTTTAACCTGAGTAACGCGGTTTGCTTCAACTTCGATAACGGTTACTGGGATAGAGACGCCATCTTCAGTGAAGATGCGGGTCATACCCACTTTTTTACCGACTAAACCAATCATTGTATCAACCTCTCAATCGCTCGATGACCTGATTAACCCAGGCTGATCTGCACGTCTACACCGGCAGCCAGGTCCAGACGCATCAGAGCATCAACGGTTTTTTCAGTTGGCTCAACGATGTCAACCAGACGCTTGTGAGTACGGATCTCGTACTGATCACGCGCGTCTTTGTTAACGTGCGGAGAGATCAGAACGGTGAAACGCTCTTTGCGGGTCGGCAGCGGGATCGGACCACGAACCTGCGCACCAGTGCGCTTGGCAGTCTCGACGATTTCCGCGGTTGATTGATCGATCAGACGATGATCAAACGCTTTCAAACGGATACGGATTCTTTGGTTCTGCATGAGACCAGAGCTCCAATTATTTTATAAACGAAATAGTTACTCCTCAAACCCATTACGATTGATGGGAGAGTGTAACCGTTCTTACAGAGTTCCCCGATTGGGAACATTGTCTGGTATTGCTTTCGCAGTACCGGTGGCTCATATCGAACCGCTGTCAATATTAGACAAGCCCGCGCATTATACGTAAATCTCAGCCTGACGCAAGTGCCGCATAGAAATTAATCACTCCGTCATGGAACGCGTGCCCCCTTCCACTCTCACTGTATGCGCTGTTATGGATTGCGATTTCTCTGGAAGAAGGTTTACATAACTCGAATTTCGGTCTTGTACAACCTTGATGTTTAGCGGAGGGTGGCCTCTTTTCATACGAGGCTAACCTATGTATATCGACCTTCCCTTTGTGCTGATTTATGCAGGGTTATCGGGATTGCTCTGGTTTGAGGATTTACGCACTGGCCTATTACCCGACAAATTTACCTGCCCTCTTTTGTGGGGTGGCCTTATTTATCATCAGTGCTGCAGACCGGCGCAGTTATCCGACGCGCTTTGGGGTGCCGTAGCGGGTTATGGGGTATTTGCTTTGTTCTATTGGGGGTATCGTCTGATATGCCGTCAGGAAGGATTAGGCTTTGGTGATGTCAAATTTCTTGCCGCCCTGGGCGCCTGGCATCGCTGGGACGCATTACCGTTGCTGGTCTTGCTTGCCGCCAGCCTGGCCTGCTGTATGACCGGGATTGCCTGGGTTAAACATGGGAGAAAGGTATTAAAAAACCCGCTGCCTTTTGGACCCTATCTGGCGGCTGCGGGTTTTATTATTGGCGGGATTGGTCTAATCCAGGGCGGTTAGTCGCTGACTTTAATTTGCGATTGCAGATAGTTTTGCAAACCAAGTTTTGCAATCAGGTCCAGCTCCGTTTCGAGCCAGTCAATATGCCCTTCTTCTTCAGTCAGGATCTCAATCATCATGTCCCGGCTGACGTAGTCATGAACGCTATCGGCATAGGCAATGGCTTCACGTAAGTCTTTCGCGCCATCCAGTTCGAGCCGAAGATCCGATTGCAGCATCTCTTCAACGTCTTCACCTATGCCTAACTTGCCAAGATCCTGTAGGTTTGGGATCCCTTCCAAGAATAAAATACGCTCGATGTATTTATCGGCGTGTTTCATCTCATCTATAGACTCATGGTACTCGACATCATTGAGGCGCATCAGGCCCCAGTTTTTGAACATTCTCGCGTGGAGAAAGTATTGGTTGATTGCGACAAGCTCATTTCCCAATAGTTTATTGAGATAATTTATGATTTTAACATCACCTTTCATTTTATAGTCCCTCCGCTTCCACTCTTAGAGCGTAGATGGGGCTACCGGGATGTCAAAAAAAAGAGTGTGACTTAGGCGATCTCTTTAAATTCTGGCATTTGAGTTAATTCATCCTGCATGACTTCACGGGCAGCGCGAATGCACTTACCACATTGATTTCCCACAGGAATAAATTTACGTAATTGCTGAAAGGACTGAGGTTGAAACTGGCGAACAGCCTGACGAATTTTTTTATCACTTATCGCATTACACAAACAAACGTACATGATCGCTCCCGTTCAATTTCTGTGCAAAGTGTAAATGAGAATAGTTATGATTACAATAGCACAACGCTATTTACGCGGCGGGAGAATGAATAAAAAATGCGAATAAATATGACAGCAGCTAAACAGCAAGCAGCAAAAAGGGCGCCGAAGCGCCCTTTTTAAGCTCAAAGCTAATTAATTAATAATTAGCTCATTACTTTAGCAACAACGCCCGCACCTACAGTACGGCCGCCTTCACGGATTGCGAAACGCAGACCGTCGTCCATCGCGATCGGGTGGATCAGGGTAACAACCATTTTGATGTTGTCGCCCGGCATTACCATCTCTACGCCTTCCGGCAGTTCGATGGTACCAGTCACGTCAGTAGTACGGAAGTAGAACTGCGGACGGTAGCCTTTGAAGAACGGAGTATGACGGCCGCCTTCGTCTTTGGACAGGATGTACACTTCAGATTCGAACTTGGTGTGCGGCTTGATAGAGCCCGGCTTAGCCAGTACCTGACCACGTTCGATTTCTTCACGTTTGATACCACGCAGCAGAACACCAACGTTCTCACCAGCACGGCCTTCGTCCAGCAGTTTGCGGAACATTTCAACGCCAGTACAGGTAGACTTAGCAGTCTCTTTGATACCAACGATTTCAACTTCTTCACCAACTTTGATGATACCGCGCTCTACACGACCGGTAACAACGGTACCACGACCGGAGATGGAGAATACGTCTTCGATAGGCAGCAGGAACGGCTTGTCAATCGCACGCTCTGGTTCCGGGATGTAAGAATCCAGAAAGCCAGCCAGTTCGATGATTTTCGCTTCCCACTCTGCTTCGCCTTCCAGCGCTTTCAGAGCAGAACCACGAACGATCGGAGTGTCGTCGCCCGGGAAATCGTACTGAGACAGAAGTTCACGAACTTCCATTTCTACCAGTTCCAGCAGCTCTTCGTCATCAACCATGTCGCATTTGTTCAGGAACACGATGATGTACGGAACGCCTACCTGACGACCCAGCAGGATGTGCTCACGAGTCTGCGGCATCGGGCCGTCAGTCGCAGCAACAACCAGGATCGCGCCGTCCATCTGCGCAGCACCGGTGATCATGTTTTTAACATAGTCGGCGTGGCCCGGGCAGTCTACGTGTGCGTAGTGGCGAGTCGGGGTGTCATATTCAACGTGAGAAGTGTTGATGGTGATACCACGAGCTTTTTCTTCCGGCGCGTTATCGATCTGGTCGAATGCACGAGCAGCACCGCCGTAGGTTTTAGCCAGTACGGTGGTGATTGCAGCGGTCAGGGTAGTTTTACCGTGGTCAACGTGGCCGATGGTGCCGACGTTAACGTGCGGTTTTGTACGTTCAAATTTTTCTTTAGACACGGCTATATTCCTTACTATAGTGCTCTCCCCTATGGAGAGAGCACGGGACTTAGGTTTTAATCCTGTGGCTTATTTACCACGGGCTTCAATAACGGCCTGAGCAACGTTGTTCGGCGCATCGTCGTACTTCAGGAACTCCATGGAGTAAGAAGCACGGCCTTTGGTCAGAGAACGCAGCTGGGTTGCATATCCGAACATTTCAGACAGCGGAACTTCAGCATGGATAACAACGCCAGTGACGTTGGATTCCTGTCCACGAAGCATACCACGACGGCGGCTCAAGTCACCGATAACGTCACCGGTGTTCTCTTCCGGAGTCTCTACTTCAACCTTCATGATAGGCTCAAGCAGAACTGGTTTCGCTTTCTTAAAGCCATCTTTGAAGGCGATAGAAGCGGCCAGTTTAAACGCCAGCTCAGAGGAGTCAACGTCATGGTAAGAACCGAAGTGCAGACGCACGCCCAGATCAACAACCGGGTAACCAGCCAGTGGGCCGGATTTCAGCTGTTCCTGGATGCCTTTATCAACGGCCGGGATGTATTCGCCAGGAATTACACCACCTTTGATGTCGTTGATGAACTCGTAGCCTTTCGGGTTTGAACCCGGCTCCAGCGGGTACATGTCGATAACAACATGACCGTACTGACCGCGACCACCAGACTGCTTGGCGTGTTTACCTTCGATATCGGTAACTTTCGCGCGAATCGCTTCGCGGTAAGCAACCTGAGGTTTACCGACGTTCGCTTCAACGTTGAATTCACGCTTCATACGGTCAACGATGATGTCGAGGTGCAGTTCACCCATACCAGCGATAATAGTCTGGTTAGATTCTTCGTCAGTCCATACGCGGAAAGACGGGTCTTCTTTAGCCAGACGGCCCAGAGCCAGACCCATTTTTTCCTGGTCAGCTTTGGTTTTCGGTTCTACCGCGATGGAGATTACCGGCTCAGGGAATTCCATACGTTCCAGAATGATCGGGTGATCCGGGTCACACAGAGTGTCACCAGTGGTCACGTCTTTCAGACCGATTGCAGCAGCGATATCGCCCGCGCGAACTTCTTTGATCTCTTCACGTTTGTTGGCGTGCATCTGAACGATACGGCCAAAACGCTCACGTGCAGTTTTCACGGAGTTCAGGATGGTGTCACCGGAGTTAACCACACCAGAGTACACACGGAAGAAGGTCAGGTTACCCACGAACGGGTCAGTAGCGATTTTGAATGCCAGAGCAGCAAACGGCTCATCATCGCTAGCGTGACGCTCAGCCGGAGTATCTTTACCGTCGTCCAGAATACCGTTGATCGCAGGTACGTCGACTGGGGATGGCAGGTAATCAATTACCGCATCCAGCATCGCCTGAACACCTTTGTTCTTAAACGCAGAACCACAGGTTACCAGGATGATTTCGTTGTTCAGAACACGCTGACGCAGAGCTTTTTTGATCTCTTCTTCAGTCAGTTCTTCACCACCCAGGTATTTCTCCATCAGCTCTTCTGAAGCTTCTGCAGCGGACTCGATCAGGTTCTGGTGCCATTCGTCAGCCAGTTCCTGCATGTCAGCCGGGATATCTTCATAAGTGAAGGTTACGCCTGCATCTTCTTCGTTCCAGTTGATGGCTTTCATTTTCACCAGGTCAACAACACCGGTGAACGCTTCTTCAGCGCCAATCGCCAGCTGCAGCGGAACAGGGTTCGCGCCCAGACGGGTTTTGATCTGACCAACAACTTTCAGGAAGTTCGCACCCATACGGTCCATTTTGTTAACGAACGCAATGCGCGGAACTTTATATTTGTTTGCCTGACGCCATACGGTTTCAGACTGAGGCTGAACACCACCAACTGCGCAGTAAACCATTACTGCACCATCAAGCACACGCATGGAACGTTCTACTTCGATAGTGAAGTCAACGTGCCCCGGGGTGTCGATGATGTTTACGCGATGCGGTTCATACTGCTTAGCCATACCAGACCAGAATGCAGTAGTCGCTGCGGAGGTGATAGTAATACCACGCTCCTGCTCCTGCTCCATCCAGTCCATGGTGGCAGCGCCGTCATGAACTTCACCGATTTTATGGTTTACACCGGTGTAGAACAGAATACGTTCGGTAGTAGTGGTTTTACCGGCGTCGATGTGCGCACTGATACCGATGTTACGGTAGCGCGCGATGGGTGTTGTACGAGCCATTTGATTCCTCGTTTATCTTTTAGGCGTTCAATTTAAGTAGCCCAAAGCGGGCTGCTTACTAGAAGCGCCCGCCTGGTGACTAAAACTCCGAAGGGATTACCAACGGTAGTGTGCGAACGCCTTGTTGGCTTCTGCCATACGGTGAACGTCTTCACGTTTCTTAACTGCAGTACCTTTGTTTTCTGCAGCATCAGAAAGTTCGTTCGCCAGGCGCAGAGCCATGGATTTATCACCGCGTTTACGAGCAGCTTCAACGATCCAACGCATTGCCAGGGCATTACGACGGACCGGACGGACTTCAACTGGTACCTGATAAGTAGAACCACCAACGCGGCGAGACTTAACTTCGACAGTCGGGCGCACGTTTTCGAGAGCTACTTCGAAAGCTTCCAGTTCGTTTTTACCAGAACGCTGAGCCAGGGTCTCCAGCGCGCTGTATACGATAGTTTCGGCAGTAGATTTTTTACCATCTACCATCAGGATATTTACAAATTTAGCCAGCAGTTCTGATCCGAACTTCGGATCCGGCAGAATTTTACGCTGACCAATGACGCGACGACGTGGCATGGAAATACTCCGTTGTTAATTCAGGATTGTCCAAAACTCTAAGAGTTTAGTTTGACATTAATATAAAACGTTTGGCCTTACTTAACGGAGAACCATTAAGCCTTAGGACGTTTCACGCCATACTTGGAACGTGATTGCTTACGGTCTTTAACGCCGGAGCAGTCAAGCGCACCACGAACGGTGTGGTAACGAACACCCGGGAGGTCTTTTACACGACCGCCACGGATCAGGATCACGGAGTGCTCCTGCAGGTTGTGACCTTCACCACCGATGTAGGAAGTCACTTCAAAACCGTTAGTCAAACGAACACGGCAAACTTTACGCAGTGCGGAGTTCGGTTTTTTAGGGGTGGTAGTATATACACGAGTACATACGCCACGTTTCTGCGGGCATGCTTCCAGCGCAGGCACGTTGCTTTTTGCAACTTTGCGTGCACGTGGTTTGCGTACCAGCTGGTTAACTGTTGCCATTAAATAGCTCCTGGTTTTAGCTTTTGCTTCGTAAACACGTAATAAAACGACCTCATACAATATGAGGACGCAGAATTTTAGGTCGGTGTCGAAAAGGTGTCAAGAAATATACAACGATCCCGCAATTACCAGGACATCTGGTTGGGATGCTTCACCGTAAGTCTGACGAAGTCAGTATAGCTAACCCTGACGACACTGTCTGAAATTTGACCATCTAACCCGCGAGCTTTAATGTCTTCTTCCAGCACAGAGACCTTAATGGAGGCGTTTTGCAGACTTTCAAGGAAACGGCTTCCTTCTATTGCCGCCGTCACGCCATCCTGGAGCAATAAAAGTTCATCGTCTTTTTCAATCAGGCGAAGAAGAGAGGAGAAATCGGTAAGCCACGCGGAGCGGTGTAGTGTGTGCAGCATGAGAGTCTCAAAACCTTAAAATGACGTCATAGTTGCCTAGCTCACGGCGTAAATCTTCAGGTTCCAGCGCCGTGGCATCAACCACAAAATTAACACCCTGCTGAAGCCCCCGCTCACGTAATGAGGCGGCGCAAAGCCAACATTGATCGATATCGTACAACCCCAACAGCTTGAACGTTGCGATATAGTCTCGTGCCAGAACGACGTCCGGTTGTTGACCCTGGAGGATCTGGAAGACGCCATCGCCGATAAAAAACACGCCGAGATCTTCCGTGAGCGCAGATGTCGCCAGTAATGCATCTAACCCTTCACGGCCGGATGCGCTGCCGTGCGGCACGGTAGAAAAGACAAAAGCAACACGTTTCATTAAAACTGCACCACGCGATCGCAGGTCAAGGACGCCTCAGCCAGCGAACCCAGCCCGCTGAGATTAAAACCTGATTGTAAATTAGCACCTGCCAGTCCAAGCCGCTTTGCTTCAGCCTCATCAACAACACCACGACGCAACGCCGCTGCAACGCAGATATTCAGCGTCACGCCATATTGTTGATTCAGCTGTTGCCAGGCCCGTACCAGATCATACTCATCGCTGGCGGGCGAAGTCAGGAAGTTAGCGTTATACACACCTTCACGATAGAAAAAGACGCTGCATAACTCATGCCCTTCTTTAAGTAGCGCGTGGGCAAATTGCAACGCGCTACTCGCCTGCTGTGTGCCATAAGCAGGTCCCGTCACCATGATGGTAAAGCGCATTACTTGTCTTGCCCCTGGAAATCGCCGCTTTTGAACTGGCGAATATAGAGGTAGACCGTGTGCTTGGAGATATTCAACCGATCGGCGACCTGGTTAATCGCATCTTTAATATCGAAGATACCTTTCTCATACAGATTCAGGACAATCTGGCGGTTTTTCGCATTATTGGAAACATTACGATCGGCATTCACTTCTTCGATCGTGAATTCCAGCGTCTGGGTGACCAAATCTTCTACAGAAGAAGCAAAGTTCACGGCAGAACCCACTTCCGGGGTTTCCGGTGGGATAAAGGTATTCATTATCTGCGAGAATGGCACATCGAGGTTCATATTGATGCACAGCAGACCAATCACGCGATGCTCTCGGTTACGAATGGCAATCGTCACCGACTTCATCAAGACACCGCTTTTCGCGCGCGTGAAGTAACACTTCGACACGCTGCTATCCGCACCCGTCATATCATGCAGCATACGCAATGCAAGGTCGGTTATCGGTGAGCCAATTTTACGGCCCGTGTGTTCACCGTTCGCAATGCGGATAGCCGAGCATTTCAAATCCTGCAAAGAGTGCAATACGATTTCACAATGGGAACCAATGAGCATCGCCAACCCGTCCACTACCGCTTCATAGGATTTAAGGATATCGAAGTCAGTTTGATCGAAAGGACGTTGATCCAGTAAATCTAGCTCACTGGTTTCGTTGGTTAAAAGCGACCTGGACATGAAAAAAAGCACTCCTTTTCAGGAGCCTGTCGTTATGTTGTCAGGGCAGGCTCATCACTATTATAGGGGCATCTAAAGTAATACAGCGCACAAGGCGCTTTCCAGTATTAATTATATCCTGTCGATAATAAAAAACCGCCGCCCTGTGGGCGGCGGTTACTGTTCGCTTACTTTTTGCTGCTGTCTGCAGCTTTATCGGCCGGTGCAGCATCTGGCTGCGCCTCGGCTTTCGGTGCCGGTTTGATGTCTAACAGTTCAACATCAAATACCAGCGTAGAGTTGGCCGGAATACCCGGAACGCCGGTTTTGCCGTAAGCCAGATCCGGTGGGATAACCAGCTGAATTTTACCGCCTTTCTTGATATTTTTCAGGCCTTCGGTCCAGCCAGGGATAACACCATCAAGACGGAAAGAGAGCGGCTCGCCACGGGTGTAGGAGTTGTCAAACTCTTTACCATCAATCAGCGTACCTTTGTAGTTTACAACCACGGTATCGCTGTCTTTCGGCGCTGCGCCAGTACCTTCTTTCTCTACTTTGTAGATCAAGCCAGTGGAAGAGGTTTTAACGCCTTTCTCTTTAGCAAATTTCTCACGGTAAACTTTACCTTTGGCTTCATTGTCAGCCGCGTCTTTTTCCATTTTCGCCTGAGCGGAACTCTTCACACGCGCTTCAAACGCCTGCAGAGTTTGTTCGATTTCCTGGTCGGACAGTTTGCTCTTGTCAGCAAACGCATCCTGAACGCCAGCGATCAGCTGATCTTTATCCAGTTTGATGCCCAGCTTTTCCTGCTCTTTCAGGGAGTTTTCCATATAACGACCCAGGGACGCGCCCAGCGCGTAAGCGGCTTTTTGGTCGTCATTCTTGAATGCTGCTTTGCTGTCAGCAGTAGCGGCTGGTTTCGCAGCATCAGCAGCGAAGGTGATCGGGGCATGCAGAGCAACAGCCATTGTGGTCGCCAGCAGCGTTACTTTAAACAGTGATTTCATCCATCTCTCCAGGGCCGGGGCATCTCACCCCAGGGTTATCTAACATAAAAATGTACTATAAAGCGTTGCAGAACAAATCAACATACAGGCACGCCCTATTATCACCACTTTTCAGACTCTTTTTGTTTAAATTAGTTTCGTTGCTGAAGATTGAGTGCTGTGCAAACAGGCAAAGTTAAGTAGAATTCGCCGCAGTCCGCGATCTGCCGGAGAAAAAAGAAAGAGGTGAATCATGCAGGATACAACATTGGAAACTCGCCTGGCCGAGCTGGAAAGCCGCCTGGCATTTCAGGAAATCACCATTGAAGAGCTCAACGTGACGGTAACTGCGCATGAACTGGAAATGGCCAAACTACGCGATCATTTGCGTCTGCTGACTGAGAAGCTGAAAGCCACGCAGCCGTCCCACATCGCGTCTCAGTCCGAAGAGACCCCGCCGCCACATTATTAAGACGTAAAAAAAGCGGGAATATCCCGCTTTTTTTGTGCCCGATAGCGCGAACGCTTAGCAGGCCTACTCACATATACCCAAAGGATTTCAAATCACAGCAAGGCGGCAAGCTTGAGGAAGTCCCGGGAGCATAGATAACTATGTGACCGGGATTTGAAAGCGCAGCCAACACCGCTGTGGGTTGAAAGATGAAGGGTATTAGTGGCAACCGCAGCCGCCGCCGTTACCTTTACCGCCACCGCCGCAGCAGCCTTCGCCACCGTGCTCGTGACCATGGTCGTGGCCGTGACCACCGCAGCAACCATCGTGACCGTGGTCATGATCGTGGTCGTGACCGTGCGCGCCGTGAACGTGGCCATGAGCCAGTTCTTCTTCGGTCGCTTCGCGGATAGCAACAACTTCTACGTTGAATTTCAGGTTCTGGCCAGCCAGCATGTGGTTACCGTCAACCACAACGTGGTCGTCTTCCACTTCGGTAATTTCTACCGGTACTGGACCCTGGTCAGTTTCAGCCAGGAAACGCATGCCAACCTGCAGTTCGTCAACGCCCATGAAGACGTCTTTAGGAACGCGCTGCACCAGGTTTTCGTCGTACTGACCGTACGCGTCGTTTGCGCCAACAGCAACGTCGAATTTGTCGCCAACTTCATGACCGTCCAGCGCTGTTTCCAGGCCAGAAATCAGGGAACCGTGACCATGCAGGTAGTCCAGCGGTGCACTCACCGGAGACTCATCAACCAACACACCGTCTTCTGTACGTACCTGATAGGCCAGGCTGACCACCAGGTCCTTTGCTACTTTCATGATATCTCCTGAGCATGGAAAGAATAGTGGCGCAGATTGTAGCGGAATTCTGCACCCGTGTACCCTCTAGCTTAAAAAAAGCTGCGCCATATCGCTAGTCCGGATGAAAAATCCCGATCACTTGCTCTTCTTTGCGAACATGTTCGCGCGCCTCTTTATCGGCTTCCCGCATCTGATGACCACACTTAACACACTCAACAATATCGATATTATTTTCGCGCCACATCGCCAGCGAATCCTGTGCCTGGCAGGACGGACATTTTGCGCCTGCAATAAAACGTTTACGAATTGCCATGATTACCTCTACTCAAATTCATCCCAGCCATCCAGCTGACGTCGTTCTTGCTGCATCTCACGCTGGAAGATCTCCTCCAGTTCACGCCGGGCTTCCCTGGCTCGCGAGATTTGTACCGTGTCGGTATGTATGGGGATCAGTTCCCGCAACATGCGCATATCGAGCCGCCGAAAATGCAGCTGAGCACGCTGAGCCTGGTGCGGATGCATCCCCAACGTAACCAGCGTTTTACGCCCCAGCTCCAGCGCACTGGAGAACGTTTCGCGGGAAAACTGCGTCACACCAGCCTGTAATAACTCATGTGCCTCTACACGTCCGCGCGCTCGCGCAAGAATATGTAAATGCGGAAAGTACTGTTGGCAAAGTTCCACCAGTTTCATGGTGTCTTCGGGTTCATTACAAGTAATGACGATGGATTGTGCCGCTTCAGCCCCCGCGGAACGCAGCAGATCCACTTGGGTGGCATCACCGTAATAGACCTTATAGCCATATTTGCGCATCAAATTCACCGCGCTGATATCTCGCTCCAGGACGGTAATACGCATTTTATTGGCCATCAGTAAGCGACCAATGACCTGACCAAAACGCCCAAACCCCACGACAATGACCTGCGGTTTATCATCCTCCACCCAGGGTTTTTCATCTTCTTCATCCGAGCCGTTAAACTGGCGGGAGAGCCATTTATCAATCAGCTTCATCACCAGCGGCGTGGTCATCATCGACAACGTGACGGTCACCAGCAGTAGCGCCATTTGATCGCCCTGAAACAATCGTTGCGAGGATGCCGTTGAAAACAGCACGAAAGCGAATTCACCGCCCTGGCTTAACACGCCGGCAAACTGCATTCGTTCAGAGCTTCTCATGCCGTTCAGTCGTGCCAGCACATACAGCACCAGCATTTTTACGACCACCAGCACGATTACGCTCGCCGCTACCCACAGAATATGGGTATAGAGCACGCCGAGATTGAGCGACATGCCTACGGAGATGAAAAACAGTCCGAGCAACAAGCCTTTAAAAGGATCGATTGCCGTTTCCAGCTCATGGCGGTATTCGCTTTCCGCCAGCAGCACGCCCGCGATAAACGTTCCCAGCGCCATCGACAATCCCAGCGCATCCATAAATAGCGCGGAACCCAGTACCAACAGCAGCGTAGCGGCGGTGAACACTTCCCGCACGCCAGACCCCGCAATGAAGCGGAAAACAGGGCGCAGCAAATAGCGTCCGCCAATCAACATGCCGGCGAAAGCCAACACCTTCATGCCCACTTTGATCCAGTCAAAATGTTCATCGGCAGACCCCGCCAGCAATGGAACCAGCGCCAGTGCGGGGATCACTGCCAAATCCTGGAACAGCAGCACCGAAAAACCCAGTTGCCCGGATTCGCTACGGTTCATGCCTTTTTCACGCATCAACTGTAGCGCCATAGCGGTCGATGACATCGCCAGACCAATGCCGCCGACCACTGCCGCTTGCCAGGAGAACGCAGTGAGCATCAGCAAGCCAGCCAGCACCACTGCGCTCAGCATCACCTGCGCGGCACCGACACCAAAAATTGAACGCCGCAATTGCCATAACTTGGCCGGGTTAAGTTCCAGCCCAATGATGAACATCAAAAAGACGACGCCCAGTTCGGAAAAGTGCAGGATTTCATCCACATCGCTAATGAATCCTAATCCCCACGGGCCGATAGCGATCCCCGCCAGCAAGTACCCTAATACCGGGCCAATACCCAGCCGCGATGCCAGCGGCACCGCAGCTACCGCCGCGAAGAGGAACAACACTCCCGCTGTCAATAAATCAGAGCCTTCCATCAGCGGCCTCCCACAGGAATCGGATTCACCAGCCAGTCACCGTACGCTTTAGCATGACTGTCCAGCTCCTGCTTCGTTTGCCGCCTTGCCCAGTAAACAATGATTGGGCTCATCCAGTGCATGCGGCACATACCGGCCGTTAGCTCAAAAGGACGCAGTACATCGCTCATCGGATAACGGTTCAGCGCGTCATAACGGTACGCGCTTTCGGGTTCACCGGTGGTGATGACGCTTCGCCAGTACTTTCCCGCCAGTTGATTCCCTCCGGGACCGCTGGCAAATCCGCGGCTCAGTACGCGGTCAAACCACTCCTTTAATAGCGCCGGGCAGCTATAGGTGTAGAGAGGATGTTGAAAAACAATCACATCATGCTCACGCAGCAGCGCCTGCTCATGCGGAATGTCGATAAAAAAATCAGGATAGTGCGCGTAAAGATCGTGCACGGTAACATTACTGAGCTGCATGGCCGGTTTAAGCAGTACCCGGTTCGCGACCGAGTCCTGAGATTCCGGATGGGCATACAGCAGCAACACTTTCGCTGGCTGGAACATCATCCCCCTCCCGGTTTTGTCTTTTGTCTATTTTCGACGTTTTGGGCTACCATTGCGCCTCGGTGCGGCAAACGGCCCGCACATTACATTATCATAATGATAAATTAACATAGTCTGAACATACGGCGCCTTATGATTGTTTTCTCATCGTTACAAATTCGTCGCGGCGTGCGCGTCTTGCTGGACAATGCCACGGCCACCATTAATCCAGGGCAGAAAGTTGGTCTGGTGGGCAAAAATGGCTGCGGTAAATCTACTCTGCTGGCATTGCTGAAAAATGAAATCAGCGCTGACGCCGGAGGATTTACCTATCCGGGAAACTGGCAACTCGCCTGGGTGAATCAGGAAACGCCAGCATTGCCACAGCCCGCGCTGGAGTACGTGATTGACGGCGACCGCGAGTATCGTCAACTGGAAGCGCAGTTGAACGATGCCAACGAACGTAACGATGGACACGCTATTGCCACCGTCCATGGCAAGCTGGATGCCATTGACGCCTGGACCGTACGCTCACGCGCGGCAAGCCTGCTGCATGGCCTCGGCTTCTCCAATGAACAGCTTGAACGTCCGGTCAGCGATTTTTCCGGCGGCTGGCGTATGCGTCTTAACCTGGCCCAGGCGCTGATTTGCCGTTCAGACCTTCTGCTGCTTGATGAACCGACCAACCACCTCGATCTTGACGCAGTGATCTGGCTGGAAAGATGGCTGAAAAGCTATCAGGGTACGCTGATTTTGATTTCCCACGACCGCGATTTCCTCGATCCGGTAGTAGATAAAATTATTCATATCGAACAGCAAACCATGTTCGAGTACACCGGCAACTACAGCGCGTTTGAAATCCAGCGCGCCACCCGCCTCGCGCAGCAACAGGCGATGTACGAAAGTCAGCAGGAGCGCGTGGCGCATCTGCAAAGCTACATCGATCGTTTCCGCGCTAAAGCAACGAAAGCAAAACAGGCGCAGAGCCGTATCAAAATGCTGGAACGCATGGAGCTAATTGCCCCTGCGCATGTCGACAACCCGTTCCACTTCAGCTTCCGTCAACCGGAAAGCCTGCCAAACCCGCTCTTGAAGATGGAGAAGGTCAGCGCCGGCTATGGCGATCGCGTCATTCTCGATTCGATCAAACTGAATCTGGTGCCGGGTTCACGCATCGGCCTGCTCGGTCGTAACGGCGCGGGTAAATCAACCCTGATTAAGCTGCTGGCGGGCGAACTGGCCCCCATCAGCGGTGAAATCGGGCTCGCCAAGGGCATTAAACTGGGTTACTTCGCACAGCATCAGCTGGAGTTTTTACGTGCCGATGAATCGCCCATCCAGCACCTGGCGCGCATGGCGCCGCAGGAGCTGGAGCAGAAACTGCGCGACTACCTCGGCGGCTTCGGCTTCCAGGGCGATAAAGTCAGCGAACAGACCGCCCGCTTCTCCGGTGGTGAAAAAGCGCGTCTGGTGCTGGCACTGATCGTCTGGCAGCGCCCGAACCTGCTGCTGCTTGATGAACCGACTAACCACCTGGATTTGGATATGCGTCAGGCGCTGACCGAAGCGCTGATCGATTTCGAAGGCGCGCTGGTCGTGGTCTCGCACGACCGTCATCTGATTCGCTCCACGACCGACGACCTCTATCTGGTGCACGACAAGAAAGTCGAGCCGTTTGACGGCGATCTGGAAGATTATCAACAGTGGCTGAGCGATGTGCAGAAACAGGAAAACCAGAGCGACGAACCGGCGAAGGAGAGCGTGAACAGCGCCCAGGCGCGTAAGGATCAGAAGCGTCGCGAAGCTGAACTCCGCACTCTGACGCAGCCGCTGCGCAAAGAGATCGCCCGTCTGGAAAAAGAGATGGAGAAACTACAGGCACAGTTGGCGCAGGCGGAAGAAAAACTCGGTGATAGCGAACTGTACGATCAAAGTCGCAAAGCCGAACTCACGGCCTGTTTGCAGCAGCAGGCGAACGCAAAATCCGGGCTGGATGAGTGTGAAATGGCCTGGCTGGATGCGCAGGAACAGCTCGAACAGATGCTGGCCGACTAACTATAGGAAGACGATGATGAATCAGCTGACGACCAACGATATTACCTTCCGCAAGCTGAGCATCTTCATGACCTTTATGGAGAAGGGCAACATCGCCCGTACCGCCGAGGCGCTGAACATCAGCGGCGTTAGCGTTCACCGGGCGCTGCACACGCTGGAAGAGAACGTTCGTTGCCCGCTGTTCGTTCACAAAGGGCGTAATCTTATCGCCCAGCCCGCAGCGTGGACGTTGCTGGAATACTGCCAGGAAGTCACCCAACTGATGGAACGCGGGCTGGAAGAGACGCGCAAAACGGCGGGCGTAGGCCAGGGCCGCCTGCGGGTGGGCACGCTCTACTCGCTGACGCTGGAGACGGTGCCGCACCTGATTATGGGCATGAAACTGCGCCGCCCGGACCTGGAGCTGGATCTCACCATGGGATCCAACGAAGCGCTGCTGAAGATGCTGGAAGATGGCGTGCTGGACGCCATCCTCATCTCCATTTCAGAAAGCGAAATCGACCGCAACAGCCTCGAAGTGCTGCCCCTGTTCCACGACGATATCTACCTTGCCGCGCCGATGACCGCTGGGCTGGATACCACCGCGAAGGCGGACCTGCGTCACTATCGTAATGAGAAATTTGTCTCGCTGGCGGAAGGGTTTGCCACCTACGCCGGTTTTCAGGAAGCGTTTCATATCGCCGGATTTGAGCCGGAGATCGTCACGCGGGTGAACGACATCTTCTCCATGCTCAGTCTGGTACAGGCAGGAGTGGGTTTCTGTTTGATGCCGGGGCGAATGAAGAAAATGTATGAGAATACCGTGAAGCTGCAAAAGCTCGCCGAGCCGTATCAGATGCAGCAGCTTATCGCCATCGTCTTTGCCCGCAACCGCGAGCGCGACCCAAGCCTATTGGCGCTGGCCGCCGAAGGACGCATGTACGCCAGGACGCTGAACCAGAACGCCTGATTTGCCGGATGGCGACGCTCTGCGTCTTATCCGGCCTACAATCACAACGTAGCCCGAGCCGTAGGCCCGATAAGCGCAGCGCCATCGGGCCATCACATCACGCACGAAGGCGCTTTGCCAGATGCACAGCCACATCCATACCGCTGCGTTCCAGAGCGATAGACTCCCCTTCCCATGCAGCCTGACGCGTCAGGCAGGTCAGCACGCCACCGGGTGGCATTTCAATCGCCAGCCGCGCTTCACGTTCGTTAGCGGAGATAACCGCCTCCTGCCATCGCACCGTGCGCGCCATATTCATCGCCAGATCGTCGGCAATGCGTTCCGGCTGCCACAGCACGCGCCCGGTACTGCCGCTCAGATAGGCGTAGCGTGGACGGGAAAGCGTCACCTGGCTGAACGCCTCAACCAGCTTTTGCGCGGGCTCGGCCAGCAATTCACAATGCGATGGCACGCTCACCGCCAGGCGATGCGCTTTACTTGCCCCTTTTGCCATCGCGCGTTTTGCCACTTCGGCCATCGCTTCATCGGTACCGGCAATCACAATCTGTGTTTCCGCATTCAGGTTGGCGATGTAAGTACCGCTATCAGCTACCAGCGCTTCCACCTGATTGAGCGTCAGCCCCATAATGGCCGTCAGACCGTAACCATGTGGGTATGCTTGCTCCATTAAGTCACCGCGCAGCGCCACCAGCCGCAGCGCATCGCTGAATTCCAGCGCACCCGCGATAACCGCTGCCGGATAAGCGCCGATCGACAGCCCGCTGACGATATCCGGCGCTACGCCACGACGTTCCAGCTCACGCGCCCAGGCAACGCCAGCAATCAGCAGAGACAGTTGAACGGCTCGGGTATGTTTCAACGCTTCAGGGCTATCCAGCGTATCCACCTCGGCCCCCAGCACGTCACGCGCCTGGGTCAGCTCCGTCCCCGGAAGGTTTTGCAGCATCCCTGGGTGCTGCGTCCCCTGCCCCGGGAAGGTAAACAGAATTTTCATGACTCCTCCCTGCCCCACGGGTCGCGGACCAACTGCGGCCCCTGTGAGGTTTTTAACAGCGCTTTTCCATCGCGCAGCCACTCATTGAGGGCAAAGCCGCCGCGCGGGGTATCTACCTGGGTATCTGCCCGGCACAGCCCGCCCGCCAGCTGCAGCTGCCACTTCTCCAGCGCCTCACGGGAGAGCGGCTGCGGCGCGCGGATCAGCAGATCCAAATCGCTTGCCGCGTGGATAACCGGGATCCCGGTCGCCAGCGCATAGCCGGTACTCCCGGTAATACCCCACGTCCACGGCCACGCCTGCTGCGCCAATAACAAAGCCACCTGAACCGGTGGCTGAGAGATAAAGGGCGAACGCAGCAGCGACAGCGGATCCACCAGCGATTCCGGCGAGCAGACGCGAACGACCGCCTCCGCTTTTACCCAACCGGCGGCGCGCTGCTCGCGTTTCATCCCGCGGACACCCACGGGAATGCGCCCCTGCGCATCAACATCACGCCGCACCACTACCGGCAGGCCGCTATGCCAGACGGTATCCACCCAGGATTCCGTGACATCTTCAAGCGCGTCGCGCGCGTTCAGCCAGATTAAGTCGTGTGGGCGTAATGTTGTGCTCATGATTTAGATTCCTGAAGTCAGCGAGATAAACAGCGGCAGCGACAGGATACACAGTACCGAGCTCAACAGCAGCACGGCTTCTGCATCCGGCGACTGCACGCCAAAGCGGTTACCGAATACCACACCGAAGAAGCCCGCGGACAGCGCAATCATCAGGATAGCGGTAATCGCTACGGAGCCATGCAGGCCGAAAATCAGCACGATACCCCAGGCAATCGCCGGTTGAATCAACAGTTTAGCGATAGTTGAGGTGATCACCACGGTGTTGATCTGCAGTTTACGCGCAGAGAGGATCACACCAGTCAGGAACAGCGCCGCCGCAGTAGCAGACAGACCCAGCGGTTTAATGGCCGCCAGCACCAGCTCCGGCATTTTAATACCAATGGCAGAGAGGATAACCCCCAACAGCGGCCCCATCACGATCGGTTTTTTAATCGAACGCCACATCAGCACCGGCAGCATGGAGAGCGTAGAGCCGGAGTTACCGCCTTCCGCACGCGCTTTCTCACGTTCGAGGATCAGCAGGCAGAACGGCGTCATCAGCACAGAGCCGCAGGCGATGGAAACGGCAACGGACAGCGAGGTGGAAGAGGTTTCACCCAGCACGCTACCCAGAATCGGCAGACCCAGCGCGGCGTAGTTTGGCAGCGCAACGGTCAGGGTCAGCACGGCGGCATCCTGCGGTGATTTTTTGAAGAGTTTGGTCGCCATAAAGTAGATGGCGGCATAGGTAATCCACATTGCCAGCGTCAGCACCACAATCAGCGGCGACTGCGCAACGATGCCGGCCCACGGTGTTTGTACCGTGGCGCTAAACAGCGCGGCGGGTAACGCAAAGTCCATCACGAAGATATTGAGCAGGGAGACATTCTTGTTGTCCACCATTTTGGCCTTCCCGGCCCAGAATCCTAGCAGCATGATGACGAAAATCGGAGCAAGAGCATGAACAATTACGTAAGTCATATTTCACCTGTAATCTTAAAAGAAGTAGCACTGACGCGATGATTGTTATTTTTCAGATGCAGCGACCCACGCGGGTGCTGTCACTGCACCCACGGAGTCGTACATCCGGCAGGTCTCTTTTTTACTTACCAGCTTGCTCGCATGCGTTCGCGTACGAGGGCAGAGCTGCGGCGATTGTCAGCGCCCAGACGGCTTTTCAGCGTCGGGTCCTGACGCGCGTCGTTGATGGCCTGTTGCAGAGTGTTTTTCACCAGCGCCAGATCGCTAGCAGAAGGCGCGTCCGGATTGCTGATATCCAGCAGATTTTCCAGCAGCCCCAGGGTGGCGTAATTGCTGATGTCATACGCCATCGGCGGAATAGTTGCCGCCAGTTTTTCCAGCGCCTCAACGGTACGCAGGGTGATGCGCGCCGCGGACTCTTTGCCCATCGCGTGAATCAGTACGCCTTTATCGTTGAAGGCGATCAGGCGGTTTGCCTGGTAGCCGTGCGCCAGAAATGCCCCGGACATCGCTTTACCGACGATAAGGCCGATCACCGGGTGGCCTGCCAGACGCGCATTGGCATACGCCGCTGCGGCTCCGGCCAGCGCCTGGTGAATCCCAAAGCCCTCTTCACGACGACCGTAGGCCTGGCTCGGCACGTCAATCACCGCCACTATCGGGCGCTTCACGGCTTTATCGGCATCGGCGGCGATGGTTTCGCTTACCACTTTCGCCAGGGTCCAGCCTTCCAGCAGGCCCACTTCACCTTTAGTGGCGCGCGGGTAGTGGTTATGGGCATCCGGAACCACGGCGATAAAGCGCACGTTTTCACCCTTCAGCTCGCCGTCGGCAGCCTGGACGGACGGGCACAGCCCTGCAATACGTTTGGCACCTGGCGCCAGGGTTTCCAGCCATAATTCGCCACGGCTAATTACGTTACTCATCATTTCACCTCCCGGGCGAAGAGCGCATGAATCTGTTCGGTATCGGCCTGTTTACGCGTGTCGAAGTTGGTCAGGCGTTCGAGATACCAGTCGTAGTTATCGGTGCGATGTTTTGCCGGAACGCCTTTCGCCAGCGCCTCGTTCATGGCGGCTTTCACCGCGTTCACACCGTCGTTGACCAGTGCTTCTACCAGCCCACTTTGGTAGCGAACTTCACCACCGGTCATGCTCCAGATAAACGGACGGTCACGGGAGTCATACTCTTCAATCCCGGCTTCCTGTTCGATAACCTGCGGGCCGTTCAGGCCCAGACGCGCTTCACGGGTGACAATCAGATAGCTACACAGTGCGGCGGCGATAGACATCCCGCCGAAGCAGCCGACTGTCCCGGCGACAATGCCAACCACCGGGGTATAACGGCGCAGATCAACAATCGCCGCATGAATATCGGCAATCGCCGCCAGCCCCAGGTTGGCTTCCTGCAAACGCACGCCGCCGGTTTCCAGGCTCAGTACGGCCTGAGTCGGAATACCGTTGCGGTTATCTTCCGCCGCAAGCTCCAGCGCCGCCGCCATTTTGGCACCGGACACCTCGCCCATACTGCCGCCCTGGAACGCGCCTTCAATCGCTACAACAACGGCCGGTTTGCCGTTAATGGTGCCTTTCGCCACCACCATGCCGTCATCGGCCTGCGGGACGATGCCCTGCGCGCCGAGCCACGGGGACATCACGCCTTCAAACGGGTCGAGCAGTTCACGGTAGCTGCCTTCATCCAGCAGCGCATGTGCACGCTGACGTGCTTTTAATTCGATAAAACTGCGGTCATCACGCATAGCTCACCTCTTCAAAAACCTGTTCGATACGAATGCGCGCCACGCCCGGCGTCGCGCCGAAGTCATGGATGGTCAGTTGGCCTGCCGGCAGGCTGCTGACCGTCTGCAGACGGTTGAACAGCGCTTCCCAGCGGCGGGTGCTGTTATCGACAGAAGTGGTGATATCAATGGTTAACGTCTGGCCCTGGTCGGCGGTGAATAACACCTCCATATCCCCGGAGCCCACAACGCCTGCCAGCGCTTTGCCGCTTAAGGTGCGGCTGGCCGGTACGGTTAACGTAATGTGTTCCATAACATCCTCTTAATGCTTTAAATAGGGCGATTCGATGCGATCGAGAAACAGCGTGGCGGCCAGCAAATCGGCTGCCCCACCCGGCGAAGCGTTGAGCGCCAGCATCTGGCTATCGAGCGCCGCTAAGGCCGCCTGGCCTGCCGGATGAGCGCTACCCCCTGCGCTCAGCACGGCGCGGGCGCCGTCCTGCATAGCGTCCAGCCCCGCCATCCCGGCGCGCGACAGCACGCAGGTATCGGTCAGCGAGGTCATGATGGCCATCAGCGCATCAAGCCTGGCGTGCGTTTCGCTGCTGCCGTTAAGGCGGCTTAAACGAAGCTGCGGCAGCGCGCGCTGCATGATGTGCGGAAACGCCTGCTGCGCCTCTTCTCTGGCACCCGGCACCTGATAACGGTGGGTGGCGCGTAGCCCCTTGCTGAAGACCTTCGGCGCGGCGGCATCCGGCAGTTTTGCCAGCTCGGCGGCGGTCATCGCTACCTGCTGCGCACTGCCCACGCCGCCGTGCATCGCCACCGCGCTGACCAGCAGCCCCAGCGCCCAAATCGCGCCGCGGTGGGTATTCACGCCGTCGGTGGCGGCCATCATCTGTTTCTCACCTTCTCGGCCTAGTCGCCCTACGGTTTGTCTCAGCGCAATATCGGCTGGCCGCTGCCAGCTCTGTTGCGCAAGCGCCTGAAACGTGGGGGTCAGGCTGTGCGCGGAGCGCTCCATTAGCGCAAGCGATAAATCGTGGTGCGCGCCGTTCCCCCGACTGTCCACCAGACCGGGTTTCGGGCTTAATCGTGCTTCGTCAATCAGACACTGCGTGGCGGTTCGCGCCAGCCATTCGGCACCGCCTTCAACCTGAATCTGGGGCAGAAGTTTCATTACCAGCTCCGGAATTTCGCAGGTGGGTTGTAAAGACCGCCGGACCATTCCACCAGGTCAGCGACGCTACCGGCTGCCAGCAGCGAACGGGTGGCGTCAGTACGACGAATGCCCATATCTTCCGGGTAGACCACTTTGCCGCTCTGACGCAGCTCAGCAACGCGTTTCGCGTCAACGCCCAGACCGATATCGGTGATACCGGCAACCGCAGCGACCATCGCGCGGCGTTCTTCCAGATCTTTGGCGCGGTAGAGGTAGGCGATACCTTCTTCAGTCAGCACGTGGGTCACGTCGTCGCCGTAAATCATTACCGGTGCCAGCGGCATACCGGAGGCTTTCGCCACGTCTACCGCATCCAGTTTCTCAACGAAGGTTGGTTTCACACCGGCCTGGAAGGTTTCCACCATCTGCACGACCAGTTTTTTACCGCGCTGCATCGGATCTGGTTCGGTGATCATGTTCAGCCAGGCTGGGGTCGCGTGGCGACGACCGTGCGGATCGTGGCCCATGTTCGGCGCGCCGCCGAAGCCGGAGAGACGACCGCGGGTCACCGTGGAGGAGTTGGCGTAGCCATCAACCTGCAAGGTGGAGCCGATAAACATATCCACCGCGTACTGACCTGCCAGCTGGCAGAAGGCGCGGTTGGAACGCATGGAGCCGTCGGAACCGGTGAAGAAGATATCCGGACGGGCGCGGATGTACTCTTCCATCCCCAGCTCGCCGCCGAAGCAGTGCACGCTTTCTACCCAGCCGCTTTCAATCGCCGGGATCAGCGTCGGATGCGGGTTCAGGGTCCAGTGTTTACAGATTTTGCCCTTCAGCCCCAGCTGTTCGCCGTAGGTTGGCAGCAGCAGTTCAATCGCCGCGGTGTTGAAGCCGATACCGTGGTTCAGCGACTGCACCTGGTGTTCCGCGTAGATGCCTTTAATCGCCATCATCGCCATCAGGATGTGTTCCTGTTTGATCAAACGCGGGTCGCGGGTAAACAGTGGTTCGATAAAGAACGGCTTGTCGGCGACAACCACGTAGTCAATCCAGGACCCCGGAATATCCACGCGCGGGAGGTCGCATTCGTCATCCACCAGTTCGTTCACCTGCGCGATGACAATGCCATCGTGGAACGCGGCGGCTTCCACCAGCGCTGGCGTATCTTCGGTGCTCGGCCCGGTGTAGAGGTTGCCTTTACGGTCAGCCTTATAACCGGCAATCAGCGCCACGTTCGGGGCTAGGTCGACGTAAAGACGGGAGTAAAGTTCGATGTAAGTATGGATGGCGCCGATTTCCAGCTGACCATCTTCCAACAGCTGCGAGATACGCAGGCTCTGGGTGCCGGAGAAGGAGAAGTCCAGCTTGCGGGCGATGCCTTTTTCAAAGATATCCAGATGCTCGCTGCGCCCGACGCTTGGCATGATCATGTGCAGGTCATGCACAATCTGCGGGTTCACCTCAGCCAGCATACGGGACAAGAAATCTGCCTGCTTTTGGTTATTCCCTTCTAATACCACGCGGTCACCCGGCGCGATCAGTTTTTCCAGCATCGCGGTCAGGTCTGCGGTCGGTAGCACCTTACCCTGCACCGGAACGGAAGCCAGACGGCGCTGTTTTTCCGTGCGGCGGGTGTTCCAGACTCGTGCTGGCGTTTGCCCAGATAACATTATTAACCTCCTGATTCAGCTAATCATTTTGATTGCTTAACACTGGAAAGAGTGTGCACCCTGGTGAGAAAGTCATCAATTAAGCGTAGGAAAGAATCATTAGCTTGAGAGTAATAATTGAAGTAACCATTTGTGACGATGATCAATTTACGCCGGGAGGGAGGAGGAAGCGGGTAATGCTACCCGCTTGCGGGAAATTACCTGTGCGCCGCCAGACGCTGGCGGATATCGTCGAAATGCTGACGGTTAAACAGCTTGCCGTTGAGAAAACGAGTTTTCAGTTCCCCTTCCTGCTCTTGCTCCCAGGTCTGTTCGTCATGCAGGCATAAATCGCCTGCTTCATTCCTCGTCACACGCAGCAAACCACGGGCAGAGCGTTTTAAGCCATTATCGGTTTTCGGCTCTTTAAAGATCGTCCGCCCTTTACCGTCGACTTCTCCCCACGTAGCTTTCATCGCAAAACCGAAGGTGTCACGCGTGTTGTACTGATAGGTAAAAGAACCGACGCCAAACACCACATTTGAACTGGCAAAACCTTTCGCTTCCAGACGACGCAGGATCTCATTCGCCCGCTCAAGGGTGATGGAATCGCCATAAATCAGCCCCACATGTGGGTCGAGCACCTTGTAGCCTTTGGCGTTAACCGTGCCGCCAAATATCTCCCACAGCACCTCCACAGAGCCTTTCTCCTGTGCCGTACGATCGGCTCGGGTATCCTCATCCGCGCCAGTACCGCACAGGATCTCAACCGGGTTACCGCTGTCCGGGCGGAAAACCACCCGTCCCTCGCGCGCCAGAATGATGTTCTTCAGCTCGCGGGTGTACTCCGTCAGTACCTGCCAGTAATCCCACGTATCAGAGACAATCGACACAAATCCCTGCGGGTAGAGATCGGCAATCAGGCGGCGGAAGGTTTCAATCTCATGCTCACGCTCCCCCATACACATCACGCTGTGCTCGGTCGCCGGAATGCTGGCGCCGATAAAATAGGGCTCGCCGTCGGTGTAATAATCGCGGGCGTACAGCAGAGATGGAATACTGTCGGTCCCTTTAAAGCTCAACAAGTGGCCGCTGCCCGCCTGCATGGTGTCCTGCAATCCGGCCATACCGCGAAAGGAAAAGTCATGGCACTGGAAGTCCAGGTGCGTCAGGTCGCTACAGGTTTTCTGTGCCCAGCGCGCGCAGATTTTACGATAGTGATGAGCAATGGTGGCATTTGTTGACGCCTTCCACAGTTCTGCCGACAGCACGGTCTCCAGGTAATTCACCAACCAGAAAAACTCAGGTTGGGTATTGATGATAGTTAAAACGGGCACCGCCATCGGCACTTTGCTGCCTTCATCCAGCGCTTTGATGTGCAACGGCAGATAGCCCAACTGATGCAGGGCGCGGATATGATCAACCGCTACCGCATCTTTGCCGAGATAGCTGTCCATAACCTGTTTGTATTCCCTGACCACCTCGTCTTCCGAACGGGCAAAGAACGCCTCGTTAAACAGATCAACCAGAAACCACTGCAGAAAACCTTGCAGACCAAAAAACACCAGTTTGCCATCCACCAACGGCGAGGAGAAAAAGCGATCGCTGCGCGGGGTAAAGTTGGAATACACGCGGCTGGTTCCTTGCGGATACTGTACGCGGTGAGAAACTTTATAGCCGTCGATAGCCAGAATCGGGTTCATTTTCATAATCAGTATCTCCCTCAGGCGCGGTAAATCGCGTCAATGTCGATAAGCTCAAGCTGCGGATGTTCCAGCGTCGGGGCAGCGAAAGAGGTGGTGGTGTAGATGGCATCAATACCGTTCGCAAACAGCTGTTCGACGCCCTTAGAGAAAAGACCGTGGGTGACATACAGGCTGACGCTACGGGCACCTGCATCACGGAGTACCTGCGCAGAACCAATAAACGTACCGCCGGCATCACACAGGTCATCAACAATCAGCATATCCCTGCCCCTCACGTCTCCAGCCACTAAAGCAAATCCCGTCAGCTTGCCGCTTGCTACATCGCGCTTTTTGCTCAGGACGGCGTACTCCGCTACACCGACCGCTCTGGCAACGGCATCAATTTTCTTCAGTGCTCCGGCATCGGGGGCGACCAGCATTAGCGTTTTTTGCTGGAACTGGCGCTGCAAAGTCGCGCAGTGCAGCAGGCAAGTCTCTTGTGAAATCGCCACAAAATTATTGATAGCTGCCGCCGCCGCGTCGCTGTGCGGATCGAGCACCTTCACCTTATCGAATTGCAGCGTATTGAGCTGGCTGGCAAAGACTTTCAGCGCAAAGCTATCACCCGCCACCATATGGCGATCCTGACGTGCCCACGGCAACCAGGGAAGCTCGAGATGACTGACCAGTACATCCGTTTGATGGCGAACCGCCTCCACCAGTTGCGCCAACAGCATAAAGTCGTTCATGTCGCGCATTGCCGTCGCACGAATGCGCATCAGACGAGCAAAGGGAGGTAATACTTCAGTAACCTTCAACCAGACGGCGCCATCAGGAAAAACACCGTGCGTCATTCCGTAGTCCTGGTCGTCCAACGTTAGTGTCAGTTTTATGCTCATCACGCTCACCTTTAATTGTGTCCCTTAGACACAATTAATAATGTCCCTAAGACACATATTAAGCAAGCACAAAATGCATTTTTTTAGACCGCGGCATAATAGACTGATAAATAATAAGAAAAAACGAACCTTGCCCCCCGGTATTGGACTGGTACACTTGTGGGCGTTGCAAATCATCGTGAGTACTTTATGACCACCGAAGCCGACTACCTGAATCAATACGATGCCCGCCGCTTTCCCTCACCTCTGGTGACGGTCGATAGCGTGCTGTTTACCCTGCATCAACAGGCGCTGTGCGTATTACTGGTTGAACGTGCAAACCAGCCGCAAAAAGGGCGTTGGGGATTACCAGGTGGCTTCATTGATATCGAGCACGATGACTCCACTCGCGCCACAGCGCTACGCAAGCTCACTGAAAAAACAGGTGTTTTGCCTTCGTGGCTGGAACAACTGGATACCTTTTCCGGCCCGGATCGCGACCCGCGCGGCTGGAGTCTGACGGTTACCTGGTTTGCGCTAATCGCCTGGGTAGACTGTGCGCCGCACATAGCCAGCGTCAGCAATGCCTGTTGGGTCCCGGTTGATGAGCTGAAAAATTATTCACTCGCGTTCGACCACGGAGATATCATTACGGCGGCCCTGCATCGCTTACGGCAAAAAACGATGTACTCACTCCTGCCTGTATACTGCTTGCCGGAGACATTTACCCATGGGCAACTGCTCGAAGCCACCGAGGTGATCCTCGGTCAGTCGATCCAGCGTAAAAGTCTGATTCGCCGCTTTGAAGCGTCAGGAATGTTTGAAGATACCGGAGAAAGCGTAGCGACAGGGACGCGTAAAGCTCGCCTGTGGCGACGAAAGCCCGACGTCGATTTTCATCTTTTCTCGCGTAACCTGCTGACTGACTAGCGACAAAATCACATATTGGCTAACCCGCAAGCGCTGCGCGCGGTATAGTTATTCTTTCCGATTATTAATTGCTCTGGTGTTATGGTTGAAATCACGTCCACAGAAATGATCCCACCTACTGATGATTCGCGAGAATTCCGCCCGATGCGCGGTATCAGTAACCGCCATTTGCAGACAATGCTGCCGCGTTTAATTCGCCGCAAGGTGAAGTTCGACGCCCATTGGCAGCGTCTGGAATTACCCGACGGTGACTTTGTCGATCTGGCATGGAGTGAAGATCCGCAACAGGCGAAGCACAAACCGCGCCTGGTCGTTTTTCACGGTCTGGAAGGCAGTCTGAACAGCCCGTACGCACATGGCCTGATTGAAGCAGCGCAAAAGCGTGGCTGGCTGGGCGTGGTGATGCATTTTCGCGGCTGCAGCGGCGAGCCAAATCGTCTCAACCGTATTTATCATTCTGGTGAAACAGAAGATGGCACCTGGTTTTTACATTGGCTGGAGCGCGAGTTTGGTCGTGTGCCGACCGCGGCGGTAGGCTATTCACTCGGCGGGAACATGCTGGCCTGCCTGCTGGCCAAAGAAGGCAACGACATTCCCATTGATGCAGCGGTTATTGTCTCTGCGCCTTTCGTGCTGGAAGCCTGTAGCTACCATATGGAGAAGGGGTTCTCACGCGTCTACCAACGCTATCTGCTCAATCTGTTGAAAGCTAACGCCTCGCGTAAGCTACAGGCCTATCCGGGTTCGCTGCCGGTGAGTCTGACCCAGTTGAAATCCCTGCGTCGCATTCGTGATTTTGACGATCTGATCACCGCCAAAATCCACGGTTTTGCCGATGCTATAGACTATTACCGCCAGTGTAGCGCCATGCCATTGCTTAATCAGATCGCCAAACCGACGCTGATTATCCATGCCAAGGACGATCCGTTTATGGATCATCACGTGATCCCTGAACCGGAAAACCTGCCCTCACAGGTGGAGTACCAGTTAACTGAACACGGTGGACACGTCGGATTTATTGGCGGCACGGTGCGCCGCCCTGAGATGTGGCTGGAATCCAGAATTCCCGACTGGCTGACAACGTATCTGGAGGCGTCATCATGATTATCCCTTGGCAAGACATCTCCCCGGACGCGCTGGACAATCTGATTGAAAGCTTTGTCTTGCGCGAAGGCACCGATTATGGTGAACATGAACGTTCGCTCGAACAAAAAGTCGCCGACGTCAAACGCCAACTACAATCAGGTGAAGCCGTCCTGGTGTGGTCCGAACTGCATGAAACGGTCAACATCATGCCGAGGAAGCAGATTCACGAGTAATCCGTAGCCGACGGCCGACTATAATAAAAAATCAACCTATTCATGGAGTTGTTATGTCTGCCAAACATCCGGTGATTGCGGTAACAGGATCCAGCGGCGCGGGGACCACCACCACCAGCCTCGCGTTTCGTAAAATTTTCGCGCAGCTAAATCTGCGCGCCGCCGAGGTGGAAGGTGACAGTTTTCATCGCTATACCCGTCCAGAAATGGACATGGCGATTCGCAAAGCGCGCGATGCCGGGCGGCATATCAGCTATTTCGGTCCCGAAGCCAATGACTTTGGTCTGCTGGAACAAACCTTCATTGAATACGGCCAGACGGGAACAGGTCAGTCGCGTAAATATCTGCACACCTACGATGAAGCCGTACCGTGGAACCAGGTTCCGGGAACGTTTACCCCCTGGCAGCCATTGCCTGAACCGACGGATGTCCTGTTCTATGAAGGGCTACACGGCGGCGTCGTCACCCCACAGCAAAATGTGGCCCGGCATGTCGATCTTCTGGTCGGCGTGGTGCCGATCGTTAACCTGGAATGGATCCAAAAGCTGACCCGCGATACCAGCGAGCGTGGACACTCGCGTGAAGCGGTGATGGACTCGGTTGTGCGCTCAATGGACGATTACATCAATTACATCACGCCGCAGTTTTCCCGTACGCACATTAACTTTCAGCGCGTACCCACCGTCGATACCTCAAACCCCTTTGCAGCCAAGAGCATTCCGTCGCTGGACGAAAGCTTTGTGGTCATTCATTTTCGTAATCTGGAAGGGATCGACTTTCCGTGGCTTCTGGCCATGCTGCAAGGCTCATTCATTTCCCACATCAATACATTAGTCGTACCTGGCGGCAAAATGGGTCTGGCGATGGAATTGATTATGCTGCCGCTGGTCCAGCGATTGATGGAAGGTAAAAAGATAGAGTGATGTACGGGATGTGCCCGATGGCGCTACGCTTATCGGGCATCACGTATTACGCAGCAACCACTTCATAGGAGTGGGTAATATTCACCGCCTTTTCCAGCATCAATGCCACAGAACAATATTTTTCCGCCGAGAGATCAACAGCACGGGAGACCGACGCCTCTTTCAGATCGTTGCCGGTGACGATGAAATGCAGATTGATGTGGGTAAACAAACGCGGCGCTTCTTCACGGCGCTCAGAGGTGAGTTTCACTTCGCAGTTGGTCACATCCTGACGCCCTTTTTGCAGGATCGACACCACATCGATGGCGCTACAACCACCTGCAGCCATTAATACCATTTCCATCGGGCTCGGCGCTTTATCACCGGAGTTACCGTCCATCAAAATTTGGTGGCCAGAGGCGGACTCACCGAGGAAGGTTAACCCCTCAACCCACTTTACACGCGCTTGCATAATTCGTAACTCCAATGTTTCAATTTTCCTGACAGATTACGCGTACATAACAATTCTCGCAACGGAAGGCGACCTGCGTCATGCTGAAGCGAGACACCAGGAGACACACGGCGAAAGCTATGCTAAAACAGTCGGGATGCTACAGTAATACATTGACGTACTGCATGTATGCAGAGGACATCACATTACAGGCTGCAGTATATTTTTAGTAGCCCCCTTCCCAGGTAGCGGGAAGCACATTTTTGCAAACCCAGAGGCAGCGTCGTTTTCTGGCTCTGGAGACAGCTTATAACAGAGGATAACCGCGCATGGTGCTTGGCAAACCGCAAACAGACCCGACTCTCGAATGGTTCTTGTCTCATTGCCATATTCATAAGTACCCATCGAAGAGCACGCTGATTCACCAGGGTGAAAAAGCGGAAACGTTGTATTACATCGTTAAAGGCTCAGTGGCAGTGCTGATCAAAGACGAAGAAGGGAAAGAAATGATCCTTTCTTATCTGAATCAGGGCGATTTTATTGGTGAATTAGGCCTCTTCGAAGAAGGCCAGGAACGTAGCGCTTGGGTACGGGCCAAAACCGCATGTGAAGTCGCTGAAATTTCCTACAAAAAATTTCGCCAATTAATCCAGGTCAACCCGGATATTCTGATGCGCCTGTCTTCTCAGATGGCTCGTCGCCTGCAGGTCACGTCTGAAAAAGTAGGCAACCTTGCCTTCCTCGACGTCACCGGTCGTATTGCTCAGACTCTGCTGAATCTGGCAAAACAGCCTGACGCGATGACTCACCCGGACGGTATGCAGATTAAAATCACCCGCCAGGAAATCGGCCAGATCGTTGGCTGCTCCCGTGAGACCGTTGGTCGTATTCTGAAGATGCTGGAAGATCAGAACCTGATCTCCGCTCACGGTAAGACCATCGTCGTTTACGGCACACGTTAATCCCATCGAAATGGCGCGTTACCCGGTAGCGCGCCATTTTTGTTTGCTCCGATGTGGCGAAGACTGATTTATCACCCCGAGATCAACTACGCACTACGACAGACCCTGGTGCTGTGTTTACCTGTGGCCGTCGGTCTTATCATTGGTCAGCTTCATCTGGGGCTTCTGTTTTCCCTCGTCCCTGCCTGTTGCAACATTGCCGGTCTTGATACCCCGCATAAACGCTTTTTTAAACGTTTAGTTATTGGCGCATCGCTGTTTGCCGGTTGCAGCCTGATCATGCAGTTACTGCTGGCGCAAGATATACCACTGCCGCTCATCCTCACCGGCCTGACGCTAATTCTTGGCGTAACCGCCGAGCTAAGCCCGTTGCATGCGCGACTGCTGCCAGCCTCACTCATCGCGGCAATTTTCACGTTAAGCCTTGCCGGGAACATGCCCGTCTGGGAGCCATTGCTGATCTATGCACTGGGTACGTTGTGGTACGGTCTGTTCAACTGGTTCTGGTTCTGGATGTGGCGTGAGCAGCCACTGCGTGAATCGCTCAGCCTGTTGTACCGCGAATTAGCCGATTACTGTGAGGCCAAGTACAGTCTGCTGACCCAGCATGCCGATCCAGAAAAAGCGCTGCCTCCGTTGCTGGTTCGTCAACAAAAAGCGGTGGATCTGATTACCCAGTGCTACCAGCAAATGCATATGCTGTCGGCGCATCACAATAATGAATACAAGCGACTGTTGCGTGCCTTTCAGGAAGCGCTCGATTTGCAGGAACATATTTCAGTTAGCTTGCATCAGCCGGAAGAGGTGCAAAAGCTGGTCGAGCGAAGCCACGCGGAACAGGTGATTCGCTGGAACGCGCGTACCGTCGCCGCCCGCCTGCGCGTACTGGCCGATGATATCTTGTATCACCGCTTACCGACTCGTTTCTCAATGGAAAAGCAGATTGGCTCGCTGGAGAAAATCGCCAACCAGCATCCGGACAATCCGGTGGGGCAATTTTGCTACTGGCACTTCAGCCGTATTGCTCGTGTGCTGCGGACCCAGCGCCCGCTGTATGCCCGTGATTTAATGGCAGACAAACAGCGGCGGTTGCCGTTGATCCCGGCGCTGAAAAACTATCTGTCGTTGAAATCCCCGGCGCTGCGTAACGCCGGGCGCATAAGCGTCATGCTGAGTATCGCCAGCCTGATGGGTAGCGCCTTACATCTGCCTAAACCTTACTGGATTTTGATGACGATCCTGTTCGTCACGCAAAATGGCTATGGGGCGACCCGGGTGCGTATTTTGCATCGTTCGGTGGGGACGCTCGTCGGACTGGTGATTGCGGGCGTCACATTGCACTTTCATATTCAGGAAGGTTTCACGCTGGCAGGCATGTTGCTGATCACGTTAGGCAGCTATCTGATCATTCGCAAAAACTACGGCTGGGCCACCGTTGGCTTTACGGTTACGGCGGTATACACCCTGCAACTGCTGACGCTTAACGGGGAACAATTTATCGTACCGCGGTTTGTCGACACGGTGATTGGCTGCTTAATCGCCTTTGGCGGCACGCTCTGGCTGTGGCCGCAGTGGCAGAGTGGTCTGTTGCGTAAGAACGCCCACGATGCGTTAGAAGCCGATCAGGAAGCCATTCGCCTGATCCTCAGCAACGATCCGCAGGCCACGCCGCTGGCGTATCAACGCATGCGGGTCAACCAGGCGCATAACACGCTGTTTAACTCACTGAATCAGGCAATGCAGGAGCCGGGATTTAACTCGCACTATCTGGCAGATATGAAACTGTGGGTCACGCACAGCCAGTTTATTGTCGAACACATCAACGCGATGACCACGCTGGCGAGGGAACATACGATGCTGACGCCGGATTTGGCACAGCGGTATCTGGAGTCCTGCGAAATCGCGCTCCAGCGCTGTCAGCAGCGGCTGGAATATGACGGACCGGGAAGCTCGGGCGATGTGAATATTCTCGAGGCACCAGAGATGCTGTCCCACGGTCCGTTAAGCACCCTGGAACAGCATCTGCAGCGGGTTCTGGGGCATCTGAACACCATGCACACCATTTCGTCGGTCGCATGGCGTCAGCGCCCACACCACGGCATCTGGCTGAGCCGCCGACTGCGGGATATGAAAGGTTAAGATCGACTGCCGGATGCGCTACGCTTATCCGGCCTACGAATCAAACCTTACCCTGTAGGCCGGATAAGGCGCTCGCGCCGCCATCAGGCAATCAGCCCACCACCTTCGCGACAGCCTGCGCGAAACGCTGCATCCCTTCCTCGATATCCGCGTCTTCCACCACCAGCGACGGCGCGAAACGCATCACGTCCGGCCCGGCATTCAACACCATCACCCCTTCGTGCGCGGCGGCGTAGAGGAAATCGCGCGCCCGGCCTTTAAACTGCGGCTTCAGCTCGGCGCCAATCAGCAGCCCCATGCCGCGAATATCGCTGAAAATATCGAACTGCTGATTAATCTGCTGCAAATGCTGCACAAACTTCTGACGTTTGCCCTGAATACCTTCCAGCACTTCCGGGGTGTTGATGATATCAAACGCGGCATCTGCAACTGCACAGGCCAGTGGATTACCGCCGTAAGTGGAGCCGTGCGAACCCACATGGAACGCGGAGGCAATTTCCTGGGTGGTCAGCATGGCGCTCACCGGGAAGCCACCGCCGAGAGCCTTGGCGCTGGTGAGGATATCCGGCGTCACGCCGTAGTGCATATAGGCAAATAAATCGCCGGTACGCCCCATCCCACACTGCACTTCATCAAAGACCAGCAGCGCCTGGTGTTGATCGCAAAGTTCACGCAGACCGTGCAGGAATTCAGGTGTCGCCGCGGTAACGCCGCCTTCACCCTGAATAGGCTCAACCACCACCGCGCAGGTATGATCGTCCATCACCGCTTTGACCGCATGCAGATCGTTAAACGGCACATGGATGATATCCGCCGGTTTTGGTCCAAAGCCGTCGGAATATTTCGGTTGCCCACCGACAGATACGGTAAACAGCGAACGACCGTGAAACGCATTATGGAAGGCAATGATTTTGGTTTTGAACGGGCTGTGGCGCACGCAGGCATAATGACGCGCCAGCTTAAAGGCGGTTTCGTTGGCTTCGGTACCGGAGTTCATGAACAGCACGCGTTCAGCAAAGGTCGCATCAATGATTTTACGACCTAAGCGCAACGCTGGTTCGTTGGTGAAAACGTTACTGGTGTGCCACAGGGTTTCGCCCTGGGTTTTTAACGCCTCAACCAGCGCCGGATGGCAATGCCCTAACGCGGTAACTGCAATGCCGCCCGCAAAATCAACATACTCTTTGCCCTGTTGATCCCAGACTCGACTCCCTTTTCCTTTTACCGGGATAAACTCAGCCGGTGCATAAATCGGCAGAATTACTTCATCGAATGTCGCGCGCGTAATCGCAGTTTGTTCAGTTGCCATGTCATTACCACCCTGTTAAGCAGAAATGCTAGTGAAATTATAATCACAAAATATGAATAAAAAATCACTGAATAGCAACCATAAATCACCGTTGGAGGAAATTATCCAGCAGCTGATGCCCCTGTTCGCTGAGAATACTCTCCGGGTGAAACTGCACACCTTCCAGATCCCACTCGCGGTGGCGAATACCCATGATCTCCTGTGTCTCACTCCAGGCCGTCACTTCAAAGCAGTCAGGAAGCGTTTCGGGGGCAACCACCAGAGAATGGTAGCGTGTCACGGTTAATGGGTTGGCGAGTCCCTGAAAAACGCCCTGCCCGTTATGCGTAATCGGCGAGGTTTTACCGTGCATCACTTTTGCTGCCCGAACCACGGTCGCGCCAAACGCCTGCGCCATCGCCTGGTGACCGAGACACACGCCCAGCAGCGGGATGTTGCCCGCGAAATGGCGAATAACGTCCAGCGAGATACCGGCATCATCCGGCGTGCAGGGGCCCGGGGAAATCACGATTTTTTGCGGATTCAGCGCGTCAATTTGCGACAGCGTCAGCTCGTCGTTACGCCTGACGAGAACATCAGCGCCCAGTTCGCAGAAGTATTGGTACAGGTTCCAGGTAAAAGAATCATAGTTATCGATAAGCAGGATCATGGCGGCTCCGGTACATAAGACCCGCGCTATTCTACTCAGTTTCCGGGGCTTCGCTTACCACTTTACGAAATATCGCCCGCAGAGCGCTCAGGTCGCCCATTGCCCCGCTCTGGTTCGCCTGGTTCCACTCCTCAACCTGAATGTCATCCCAGCTCAGCATATACCCGGCATGAATCGCTAACTGTTCGAAGAAAATACGCTGCGCGAGACCGCTACCAATACGAAACGGATGCAGCACATTAATTTCGCAATAATAGTGCGCGAGGCGATCGACGAATTTGTCTTCCGGCAATCCCACCAGCCAGGACTCCTCTTCCAGATCCTGCATCAGCGCATTGCCCTCTTTCTCGATATAGGCAAAATGGCAAAAGCGAGTATCGCCCTGGTAGATATCAACTTCCCGCAACTGCCCCGCCCAGTCGAAAATATCCTGGTATAACTGGCGATGAATGGCGCACAGGTGTGGCAAGCCACGCTTTAAAGGCCCCAACTCAATCGTCGCGGCGCGCAGTGCTGTTAATTCGTATGCCGCTTGTGCCAGACGCTGGGCCTGATGAATCCCCAGGCGGTTACGCATCACATTCAGACCGGGGTACAGATAAGGGTCACGTCCATCACCGAATTTATCGCTCATAGTGCCTCCTCAACTCTTCCAGACGCGCCAGGGCGTCTTCCGCGTTCAGAGTAACCTGTGGAATATCCACGCCTTCCAGTCGTCGGCTTCCCTGGAAATTGACATTACGCCGTTGCTCCCAGAGTCTGGACTTTTGTTTATCGGTGAGTTTTTTCACGTGACCTCCCTGAATGTAAGCGGCACTTGCCACAAGTATAAGCAGCAATTTCGGGTTACGCAGAGAAGGGAGAGAACGCGGGCAGGAACTACCCGCGAAAAATACGATTACGGCAGAACTTTAGCTGAAAGGATAACAATCGGTTTTGACGGGACATTCTGGTAAGGACCAACATCATGGGTCTGTACCTGAGAGATCTTATCCGCGACATCCATACCTTTCACAACTTTACCGAATACAGCATAGCCAAAGTCGCGTTGGCCGTGATCGAGGAAAGCGTTGTCTGCGATGTTGATAAAGAACTGGCTGGTCGCGCTGTCTTTATCTGCTGTACGCGCCATCGCAATCGTGCCACGGGTGTTACGCAGCCCGTTATCGGCTTCATTCTTGATTGGCGGGTTAGGTTTCTTCTGCTGCATCTGCTCGGTGAAGCCGCCGCCCTGTACCATAAAGCCCGGGATCACACGGTGGAACGTGGTGTTGTTATAGAAACCACTGTTCACATAATCGACAAAGTTTTGCACTGAAACCGGGGCTTTCTGGCTGTTCAGCTCCAGCTCAATGTTACCCGCAGAGGTGGTCAGCAGGACATGTGGGTCACCTTTTGCTGCCAGTGCTGCAGGGGAGAGAGCGGAAAGAGCGAGAACAGCTGCAACAGCCGCCAGAGTCGATTTGAGCATGAGAATTCCTTAACAAGAGCAGAAATGAAGCAAGTGAATTGATTCTAAAGAGCCTTCAAGGACAAGGCCATCCCTTTACTTAATTTTACGTACTTGAAACAAATGTAACCTCACAGTCGCAATACTCATTGTGATCGAGATCACATACAAAAATGTAACGAAGCAAGTTATTGCCATTAAATATTTAAATGTGTCACTAAAGCGCCTAAAATCTGCCCGCTCACGGCGCAGTCAATGCGCCTTACACTTCTATACAGGCCAGTCATGACTAACAGCAACCGCATTAAGCTCACATGGATTAGCTTTCTCTCCTACGCCCTGACAGGCGCGTTGGTAATTGTCACCGGGATGGTGATGGGAAATATCGCAGATTACTTCCATTTGCCCGTTTCCAGTATGAGTAACACCTTCACTTTCCTGAATGCCGGCATCCTGATCTCTATCTTCCTGAATGCATGGCTGATGGAGATTGTGCCCCTGAAAACCCAGTTGCGCTTTGGCTTTATCCTGATGGTTCTGGCGGTCGCCGGACTGATGCTCAGCCATAGCCTGGCCTTGTTCTCAGCAGCAATGTTTGTCCTTGGGCTGGTGAGCGGTATCACCATGTCGATTGGTACATTCCTGGTCACGCAGATGTATGAAGGTCGCCAGCGCGGTTCCCGCCTGCTGTTTACGGACTCTTTCTTCAGCATGGCTGGCATGATTTTCCCGATGGTGGCAGCATTCCTGTTAGCGCGCAGCATTGAATGGTACTGGGTTTATGCCTGCATCGGCCTGGTCTATGTCGCTATTTTCCTGCTGACCTTCGGTTGCGAATTCCCTGCGCTGGGCAAACACGCGCAGCAGTCAGACGCACCGGTAGTAAAAGAAAAATGGGGCATTGGCGTACTGTTTCTGTCCATTGCGGCTTTATGTTACATCCTCGGCCAGCTTGGTTTTATCTCATGGGTACCGGAATATGCCAAAAGTCTGGGTATGAGCCTGGGTGATGCGGGTAAACTGGTCAGCGACTTCTGGATGTCTTACATGGTTGGCATGTGGGCGTTTAGCTTTATTCTGCGTTTCTTCGATCTGCAGCGCATCCTGACCGTACTGGCGGGTTTGGCCACCATCCTGATGTATCTGTTTATCACCGGTACGCCAGAGCATATGCCGTGGTTCATTCTGACACTGGGCTTCTTCTCCAGCGCGATTTATACCACCATTATTACCCTCGGTTCCCAACAGACGAAGGTCGCCTCACCTAAACTGGTTAACTTCGTTCTGACTTGCGGCACCATCGGTACCATGCTTACTTTCGTCGTCACTGGCCCGATCGTCGCTCATAGCGGTCCAATGGCGGCACTGCAAACGGCTAACGGCTTGTATTCCGTTGTGTTCGTAATGTGCTTTGTTCTTGGGTTTGTCACGCGCCATCGCCAGCATAACGCTCCAGCCACGCATTAATCTCACTGCCGGGGACGCTTTCGCTTACCCGGCCTGCACACTACCGGATGGTGTCCGCGCCATCCGGCATATACCTCGCATCCCCCACCTCTCCAGGTGATGCAGGCCAATTCATACAAAAACCCCTTAATTTGTACGCTATTTATACAAACACGAAAAGCCAGTCAATTCCGTAACTTATAAAAATGTAGGTAAATCAGTCATATACCTCTTAAGGAGTATATGAGAGCGAATTTGATTTGTATCAATAAGCGGGGTTGCTGAATCGTTAAGGTAGGCGGTAATAGAAAAGAAATCGAGGCAAAAATGAGCAAAGTCAGACTCGCTATTATCGGTAATGGTATGGTCGGCCATCGCTTTATTGAGGATCTTCTTGATAAATCCGACGCTGCCAATTTTGATATTACCGTCTTCTGTGAAGAACCCCGCAAAGCGTACGACCGCGTACACCTGTCTTCCTACTTCTCCCACCACACCGCCGAAGAGCTTTCTCTGGTGCGCGAAGGATTCTACGAGAAGCACGGCGTTAAGGTATTAGTGGGCGAGCGCGCAATTACCATCAACCGCCAGGAGAAGGTGATCCACTCCAGCGCGGGGCGTACGGTTTATTACGATAAGCTGATCATGGCGACTGGCTCTTATCCGTGGATCCCGCCGATTAAAGGTTCGGAAACACAGGACTGCTTCGTTTACCGCACCATTGAAGATCTCAACGCCATTGAGTCTTGTGCGCGCCGTAGCAAACGCGGTGCTGTCGTAGGCGGTGGTCTGCTGGGCCTGGAAGCCGCCGGTGCGCTGAAAAACCTCGGCGTTGAAACCCACGTGATTGAATTCGCTCCGATGCTGATGGCTGAACAGCTGGATCATATGGGTGGCGAACAGTTACGTCGCAAAATTGAAAGCATAGGCGTGCGTGTGCACACCAGCAAAAATACGAAAGAGATTGTCCAGGAAGGCGTCGAAGCGCGCAAAACCATGCGTTTTGCCGATGGTAGCGAACTGGAGGTCGATTTTATCGTTTTCTCTACCGGTATTCGTCCACGCGACAAACTGGCTACCCAGTGCGGTCTGGACGTCGCTCCGCGCGGTGGGATCGTGATTAACGACACCTGCCAGACTTCTGACCCGGACATCTATGCCATCGGCGAATGCGCCAGCTGGAACAACCGTGTGTATGGTCTGGTGGCACCCGGCTACAAAATGGCGCAGGTTGCCGTTGACCATATCCTCGAAACCGAAAACGCCTTCGAAGGCGCAGATTTAAGCGCCAAGCTGAAGCTGCTCGGCGTTGACGTTGGCGGGATTGGCGACGCACATGGCCGCACACCGGGCGCGCGCAGCTACGTTTACCTCGACGAGAGCAAAGAAGTCTACAAACGCCTCATTGTCAGCAAAGATAACAAAACGCTGCTCGGCGCGGTTCTGGTAGGCGACACCAGCGATTACGGCAATCTGCTGCAACTGGTGCTGAACGCTATCGAACTGCCGGAAAACCCGGACTCATTGATCCTGCCTGCGCACGCGGGCAGCGGCAAACCGTCTATAGGCGTCGATAAACTGCCGGACAGCGCGCAGATTTGTTCCTGCTTCGACGTCACCAAAGGCATGCTGGTTGCTGCTATCAATAAAGGTTGCCACACCGTTGCAGCGCTGAAAGCTGAAACCAAAGCCGGTACCGGTTGCGGTGGGTGTATCCCACTGGTAACGCAGGTCCTGAACGCTGAACTGGCGAAACAGGGTATTGAAGTTAACAACAACCTGTGTGAACACTTCCCATACTCGCGTCAGGAACTGTTCCATCTCATTCGCGTAGAAGGCATTAAAACCTTCGAAGAGTTGCTGGCAAAACATGGGAAAGGCTACGGCTGTGAAGTGTGTAAACCGACCGTCGGTTCCCTGCTGGCCTCGTGCTGGAATGAGTACATTCTCAAACCTCAGCACACGCCGCTACAAGACACCAACGACAACTTCCTGGCGAATATCCAGAAAGACGGCACCTACTCTGTAATCCCGCGCTCCGCTGGCGGTGAAATCACCCCTGAAGGTCTGGTGGCCGTGGGGCGTATCGCGCGTGAATTTAACCTGTATACCAAAATCACCGGCTCTCAGCGTATTGGCCTGTTCGGCGCACAGAAAGATGACCTGCCGGAAATCTGGCGCCAGTTGATTGAAGCCGGTTTCGAAACCGGTCATGCCTATGCTAAAGCGTTGCGTATGGCGAAAACCTGCGTGGGCAGCACCTGGTGCCGCTACGGCGTGGGCGATAGCGTCGGTTTCGGCGTCGAGCTGGAAAACCGCTACAAAGGCATCCGTACGCCGCACAAGATGAAGTTCGGTGTCTCCGGCTGTACCCGTGAATGCGCGGAAGCCCAGGGCAAAGATGTGGGTGTCATCGCCACGGAAAAAGGCTGGAACCTGTACGTTTGCGGTAACGGCGGGATGAAACCTCGTCATGCGGATCTGCTGGCGGCGGATATCGATCGCGAAACGCTGCTGAAGTATCTCGACCGCTTCATGATGTTCTACATCCGCACTGCCGACAAACTGACCCGTACCGCACCATGGTTAGACAACCTGGAAGGCGGCATTGAGTATCTGAAATCGGTCATCATCGACGACAAGCTGGGCCTGAACGAACATCTGGAAGAAGAGATGGCCCGTCTGCGTGAAGCGGTGGTATGCGAGTGGACAGAAACCGTTAACACCCCATCCGCGCAGGTTCGCTTCAAGCACTTCATCAACAGCGACAAACGCGACCCGAACGTCCAGGTTGTGCCTGAACGTGAACAACATCGTCCGGCAACGCCTTATGAGCGTATCCCGGTGACTCTGGTGGAGGAAAACGCATGAGCCAGTGGCAAAACATCTGCAAAATCGATGACATTCTGCCTGCAACAGGCGTCTGTGCCCTGTTAGGTACTGAACAAGTCGCGATTTTCCGCCCGTATCACAGCGACCAGGTGTTTGCGATCAGCAACATCGATCCGTTCTTTGAGTCCAGCGTGCTTTCTCGTGGTTTGATCGCTGAACATCAGGGCGAACTGTGGGTCGCCAGCCCGCTGAAGAAACAACGCTTTCGTTTAAGCGATGGACTGTGCATGGAAGACGAACAGTTCTCGGTAAAACATTACGAAGCGCGAGTAAAAGACGGCACGGTGCAGTTGCGCGGTTAATAAATTTTTGGGAGGCGCAACGCCTCCCCTTTTTTGTATTTTTTTCATTTTAATTGTTATCACAAAATCATTTGTACGGCATCGCGGCGGCAACCGAGAAAATCCCCAGGAGCATAGTTCACTATGTGACTGGGGTGAGCGAGGGCAGCCAACAAAGAGGCAGTGCAAAGGATGAAGTGAGAAAAGGATAATCAAATGTTTACTGACACTATTAATAAGTGTGCGGCTAACGCTGCGCGCATCGCACGCCTGTCGACTAATAACCCGCTCGGATTCTGGGTCAGTTCAGCAATGGCAGGGGCTTATGTCGGTCTTGGCATCATTCTTATTTTCACCCTCGGCAATCTGCTCGACCCATCCGTACGTCCTCTGGTGATGGGTGCAACCTTTGGTATCGCCTTAACGCTGGTCATCATCGCGGGTTCTGAACTGTTTACCGGTCACACCATGTTCCTGACGCTCGGCGTTAAAGCGGGCACCATCAGCCACGGTCAAATGTGGGCCATTTTGCCGCAAACCTGGCTGGGTAATCTGGTCGGATCCGTGTTTGTCGCCCTGCTTTATAGCTGGGGCGGCGGCAGCCTGTTGCCGGTCGATACCAGCATCGTGCATTCGGTTGCACTGGCGAAAACCACAGCGCCTGCAACGGTGTTGTTCTTCAAAGGCGCGCTGTGTAACTGGTTGGTTTGTCTGGCAATCTGGATGGCAATTCGTACCGAAGGCGCAGCGAAATTCCTCGCTATCTGGTGGTGTCTGCTGGCATTTATTGCTTCCGGCTACGAGCACTCAGTTGCCAACATGACGCTGTTTGCCCTCTCCTGGTTCGGTCATCATAGCGAAGCCTATACCCTGGCCGGAATTGGTCATAACCTGTTATGGGTGACACTCGGTAATACTTTGTCCGGTGTCGTATTCATGGGATTGGGTTATTGGTATGCTACGCCAAAATCGGAGCGTCCGGCTCCGGCAAAAATCAATCAGCCAGAGGCTGCTGCCAATAATTAAGGGGTAATGTCGTGGACCATTTGCCTATATTTTGTCAACTACGTGACCGCGACTGCTTGATCGTCGGCGGTGGTGATGTCGCAGAACGCAAAGCGCGGTTGCTGCTGGAAGCGGGCGCCCGTATAACGGTTAATGCGCTGGCGTTTATTCCGCAGTTCACCGTATGGGCAAATGAAGGCATGCTGACACTGGTTGAGGGGCCGTTCGATGAGTCCCTGCTCGATCCTTGCTGGCTGGTTATCGCCGCCACCGATGACGATGCCGTTAACCAAAGCGTCAGCACCGCCGCAGAATCACGGCGTATCTTCTGCAACGTGGTCGATGCGCCAAAAGCAGCCAGTTTTATCATGCCCTCCATTATCGACCGCTCGCCGCTGATGGTGGCGGTCTCCTCTGGCGGCACTTCACCGGTGCTGGCCCGTCTGCTGCGTGAAAGACTCGAATCCATGCTGCCTCAGCATCTGGGCCAGGTCGCGCAATATGCCGGCAAGTTGCGCTCTCGGGTTAAAAAACAGTTTGCCAGTATGGGTGAACGTCGCCGCTTCTGGGAAAAATTGTTCATTAATGACCGCCTGGCGCAGTCGCTGGCAAACAGTGACACAAAAGCCGTCGAAGAAACCACCGAGCAGTTGCTTAGCGAACCACTGGATCACCGTGGAGAAGTGGTGCTGGTTGGTGCCGGTCCTGGCGATGCCGGGCTGCTGACGCTGAAAGGGCTGCAGCAGATCCAGCAGGCAGACGTAGTGGTTTATGACCGTCTGGTTTCCGACGATATTATGAACCTCGTGCGCCGCGATGCCGACCGGGTGTTCGTCGGTAAACGTGCGGGTTACCACTGCGTACCGCAGGAAGAGATTAACCAGATCCTGCTGCGTGAAGCGCAACAGGGTAAACGCGTCGTGAGACTGAAAGGTGGCGACCCGTTCATCTTTGGTCGCGGTGGCGAAGAGCTGGAAACGCTTTGCCACGCCGGTATTCCATTCTCTGTCGTACCGGGTATTACCGCAGCCTCCGGTTGTTCCGCCTATTCCGGCATTCCACTGACCCATCGTGATTACGCCCAGAGCGTTCGTCTGGTTACCGGGCACCTGAAAACCGGCGGCGAGCTGGACTGGGAAAATCTGGCGGCAGAGAAACAGACGCTGGTGTTCTACATGGGGCTGAACCAGGCGGCCACGATTCAGGAAAAACTGATCGAATTTGGCATGCAGCCCGATATGCCGGTTGCACTTGTAGAAAACGGCACCTCCGTGAAACAACGCGTCGTCAACGGTGTGCTGACGCAGCTCGGGGAATTAGCGCAACAGGTTGAAAGCCCAGCGCTAATTATTGTTGGTCGTGTGGTAGGCCTTCGCGATAAGCTGAACTGGTTCTCTAACCATTAATTAAAAAAAGCCCTGTTCCCCAGGGCTTTTTTTTACAACTACTCGTAACTTCGAATTAACTTTACTTAAAATTGAATTAAGCAACCCAAATTAAATTCATGAAGTGAATTTGATTATTAATAATATTGCGTAAAAACTCTTTCATTAGCCAAATTCGCCCCACATCCATTCATACCGCAAATAGTATCGTTAAGTATTCAATTTGACCTACCCAGGTTATCGGGTGATAAAATAAACACTAAAGGATAATTTTACTCTGGCCATTTCATCATTGCCTGTATCGCTATCTGCATATATTTAGTACGCAAGGAAAATATTAATCAAGGATGAACCCTATGCAAAAGAAAAAACTTATTTCTATCGCTATAGCTCTCGCGATGCAAAGTTATTACATTCCGGCCATCGCCGCAGAGAATAACGATGATGAAAAAGAATGTCCCAGTAATATCTCCTCCCTGCCTAAAGAAAAGCGCGAAAAACTCTCACCGGCCTGCCTTGCTACATTATCTGAAAAAGATAATCACTGGGGCTGGGTTGCTGGCGGCGTTGCTGCGCTGGCCGCGGGCGTGGCTATTGGCGTTGAAAATAACAGTGGCGGAGATTCCACTCATTCTTATATGCCCCCTACGCCCGACAATGGCGGCGACGTAACCCCGCCCGACGATGGCGGCGATGACGATGTGACCCCGCCCGATGATGGCGGCGATGACAATGTAACCCCGCCTGACGATGGCGGCGATGACAATGTGA
>BBMW01000015.1 GCA_000759755.1 Citrobacter werkmanii NBRC 105721 | reverse complement strand
GGTCCACCATAAATATGTTCCGGTGGCCGTAAAGATCGCGCCGGATCTTTCCGTCGAAGAACTGATCCAAGTTGCCGACAGTTTAGTTCGGCATAATATTGATGGCGTAATTGCAACTAACACCACTCTCGATCGTTCTCTCGTACAGGGAATGAAAAATTGCGATCAAATGGGTGGGTTGAGCGGTCGTCCGTTACAATTAAAAAGTACAGAAATTATTCGCCAGTTGTCTCAGGAATTAAATGGTCAGTTGCCGATTATTGGTGTTGGCGGTATCGACTCGGTCATTGCCGCACGTGAGAAAATAGCCGCTGGCGCTACCCTGGTACAGATTTATTCGGGCTTTATTTTTAAAGGTCCACCATTGATTAAAGAAATCGTCAGCAATATCTGAATGCTACCTTAATCACAATCCAGGGCTTTATTTCTAGCCTTGGTTAATTTAAATTCCCTTGCTGTTATCGGGTTCTGCCTTGAAGCGGTATTAGCAGCTGCCAGCTCTCACCCCTTTGACGCTTTACCCGCAATCACTCCGATAAACTCCAGCACCTGCTTTTGCTTGCGCACCGAGAGTTTTTCCACGGCGCTCAGGGACTTCATCTGTTCTGACTCTTCGGGTTCGGCGGTGCGTGCGGCGTGCACTTCTGGATCAAATGAAACTGCAATACTATGCGTATCAGTCATGGTGACTATTCCCTTTAATAGTTACTGTGATTAGCGATGCGCAGGTGTTGGCGCACCTTCGCATCGCGCTAATAAAACCCCTGTAAATTACCCCAGTATCTTGGGCTAAGTCCAGATGTAAATACAATGAAATAAGCGCGAATAGCACGCTTTCGGAATAAATAGAAAACCCCCTCATCCCAATAAATCCGGTATTATTCACCGTATAAATTCATTGCCTTTTGCACGCCTGAATATCCCCTCGTTCCAGAAAACAGTGCCTGTCGGCATCTGGATAAAAATGTGATCTAACTCACTGAAGCAAATGGCAAACTCTGAAATAACACTGATTTGTACACTTTGCTTTACACTTTTAGTGATGTGAATCACAAATAGTAACCCGCGAAGTGATCCGACTCTCACAAAATGGGGGGTACTCATTCACCAATACAAAATGAGAACAGCCTGGAAAGTAAAGTTTTCAGTATTTCTGGTCGCAGATAACGCTCAACAGCGAACGACAAAACAACATGCAAAAAAAACTTGTTGAATATGAATAGTTAAAAAATGACGTGTGATTTGCATCACTCACATTTACAGCTTTTTGAATTATTGCCAGTGATTAATGTTGCTCGGACTATTTCCATAATCAATTAAATCTTGCATAGTGCCTGCACATTATTTCACCCCCTGATGCAGGAGGCGAATAGTTATATTTCATCAGACTTTATTGATGAACCAGGTATGCTTTACTTCACATTAATACGTACATGACCACTGTTACTGGAGAAACAAAATGAATTATCCGGCAGAACCCTTCCGTATTAAAAGCGTTGAAACTGTATCTATGATCCCGCGTGATGAACGCCTTAAGAAAATGCAGGAAGCGGGTTACAATACTTTCCTGTTAAATTCGAAAGATATTTATATTGACCTGCTGACCGACAGTGGCACCAACGCAATGAGCGACAAGCAGTGGGCCGGAATGATGATGGGTGATGAAGCGTACGCGGGCAGCGAAAACTTCTATCATCTGGAAAGAACGGTTCAGGAACTGTTTGGCTTTAAACATATTGTTCCGACTCACCAGGGACGCGGTGCTGAAAACCTGTTATCGCAGTTGGCAATTAAACCAGGGCAATATGTTGCCGGGAATATGTATTTCACCACTACCCGTTATCACCAGGAAAAAAATGGTGCGGTGTTTGTTGATATTGTTCGTGACGAAGCGCACGATGCCGGTCTGAATATTGCGTTTAAAGGTGATATTGATCTTAAAAAATTACAAAAGCTGATTGACGAAAAAGGTGCCGAGAATATTGCCTATATCTGCCTGGCGGTGACGGTTAACCTCGCGGGCGGGCAGCCGGTATCGATGGCAAACATGCGTGCGGTACGTGAACTGACAAAAGCACACGGCATTAAAGTGTTCTACGACGCTACCCGCTGCGTAGAAAACGCCTACTTTATCAAAGAGCAAGAGCAGGGCTTTGAGAACAAGAGCATTGCAGAGATCGTGCATGAGATGTTCAGCTACGCCGACGGTTGTACCATGAGTGGTAAAAAAGACTGTCTGGTAAACATCGGCGGCTTCCTGTGCATGAATGATGACGAAATGTTCTCTGCTGCCAAAGAGTTAGTCGTGGTGTACGAAGGGATGCCATCCTACGGCGGCCTGGCCGGACGCGACATGGAAGCCATGGCGATTGGTCTGCGCGAAGCCATGCAGTATGAGTACATTGAGCACCGCGTGAAGCAGGTTCGCTACCTGGGCGACAAGCTGAAAGCTGCTGGCGTACCGATTGTTGAACCGGTGGGTGGTCACGCGGTATTCCTCGATGCGCGTCGCTTCTGCGAGCACCTGACGCAGGACGAGTTCCCGGCGCAAAGCCTGGCTGCCAGCATCTATGTGGAAACTGGTGTACGTAGTATGGAGCGCGGTATTATCTCTGCGGGCCGTAATAACGTGACCGGCGAACACCACAGACCGAAACTGGAAACCGTGCGTCTGACGATTCCACGCCGCGTTTATACCTACGCGCATATGGATGTGGTGGCTGACGGTATTATTAAACTTTACCAGCACAAAGAAGATATTCGCGGGCTGAAGTTTATTTACGAACCGAAGCAGTTGCGTTTCTTTACTGCACGCTTTGATTATATCTAAATAATCATATGGCCCCATCTGGCGATGGGGCTTTTTTGTCTTCTTTTTCCATGAACAGGAAGCCTTTACGGTGTCCGTTACCGTGACATAACTATAAAAAGTAAACCCTGACTCCGACATTTTTATTATCCGCATGATGTACAAATGACAGCTGTAATTATAACGAATAGTCTACAGGAACATTTATCATGGATATTAATGCCATTGAGCGACAGAGTAGTACCCCCGGACTGATTAGCGGAACCATGTTGGTTATCGCGACCGTAGTGGGTGGCGGAATGTTTTCCCTGCCGATTGCGATGGCTGGCGTATGGTTCCCCGGTGCGTCGGTTATTCTTCTGTTTATTGCCATCATGATGTTATTAACCGGCCTGATGCTGGTTGAAGTTAACCTGCATTATGGCGCTGGTGCCAGTTTTAATACCTTTACCCAGGATTTATTAGGCCGTAAGTGGAATATCGTGGTCGGCATCGCTTTCGGTTTTGTGCTGTATATTCTGACCTATGCCTATATCTCCGGTTCATCGGCAGTGATGGCGCAAACCGTATTCAAATACAGTGGCGTACGTTTTCCGGCAAATATCTCGGTGATTATCGTCAGTATGCTGGTTGGGGCGATTGCCTGGTACAGCTCGTTGCTGGTTGGACGCATCACTACCGTGCTGATTATCGGTAAGTTTGTAGCGTTCTTTGCCACCTTCTCCGGACTGGTAGGCCATATCGAAGTGGCAAAACTTGTCGACAGCGTAGCGGTGGCGCTGCCTAATTCGCAGTATCTGCCGTATATCCTGATGACGCTGCCGTTCTGCATTATCTCGTTTGGTTTTCACGGTAACGTGCCGAGCCTGGTCAAGCTGTATGGCACGCGCGGGATTTCGAATATTACGCGCTCTATTATCATCGGCACGCTGTTTGCCCTGCTGCTGTATATCTTCTGGTTAGCCGTTACGATGGGCAACATTAGCCGTTCCGCATTCCCGCCGATTATCGCTAAAGGCGGCAATATCGACGTGTTTGTTGAAGCCATCAGCGGGTTGTTCACCAGCCGTTATATGGATCTAATCCTGACCTTCTTCGGCAACTTCGCGGTCGCCAGTTCCCTGCTGGCGGCGACGCTTGGCCTGTTTGATTATATCGCCGATCTTTTCCATTTCCCGGATGACGGCATGGGCCGCCTGAAAACCGCACTGGTGACCTACTTCCCGCCAGCCGCCGTGTGCTTCTTCTTCCCGAACGGTTTTGTGCACGCGATTGGTTACGCCGGTCTGGCCTTTACCATCTGGAGCGTGATCCTGCCGCCGTTCCTGGTGAAAGCCGCACGGAAGCGTTTTCCGACCGCCAGCTATACCGCGCCGTGTAATAACACCGTGCTCAACCTGGTGATTATTTGTGGGGCGGTTGTCTATCTGACGGTGGTTCTGGACGTATTTGGTCTGCTGCCAACGTTTCGCTAGCGCAGGAGGCATTATGTTTATGACATTGCTACGATTTCAGCATCCGCTGGTCTACCGTTTTGCGTGGCTTCGTCTGCGGGTCAGGGTGTTAAGGGCGTGCGGGCTGCGCAAGTGAAAGGGGGCTCGTTGCCGGATGCGGCGCTTGCGCCTTATCCGGCCGACAAATGAGCGTGAAACGCAGGCCTGATAAGCGAATCGCCATCAGGCATTACACGCGGAAGTAGCGTGGTGGGATCAACGCAGAAAAGGCGTCGAACTTCTTCACCATCTTTTTCCAGAACAACATAACAACAATCCTCGATTTGAAACATCGGCGCTATTTTAGTCAGCGCCGACAAATCGTAAAGCCTGTCACCTCGTTCCGATCCCGGGGCGGTGTAAACCTTTATGGTCACCGCTTCGTCAAATACGATTGCCGCGAATTTGGCGGGGTTGACAACGGGTTACGCCATAAACCAGTAATAAAAGAGACCGACTTTCAGGCCGAGGATCACAATGTAGGCGCAGCAGTATTTCATGGTGCCAGACATTATCTGGTTGGCCTGACCGTCCATTTTGGTAGCCGAAACTGCGATGGCGATGCTCTGTGGTGAAATCATTTTTCCGCCCGTTGCGCCGGAGGTATTGGCCGCCGCCAGCCAGTTAGGATCGATATGCAGCTTACTGGCGGCAATAGTTTGCAGCTTACCGAACAGAATGTTCGAGTTGGTATCGCTGCCGGTCACAAACGTGCCCAGCGCGCCAATCACCGGGGCGAGGAAGACGTATGAGCTGCCGGTCAAATCAACAATCGACTGGGCCAGCGTGGAGATAATCCCACTGAGATCCATCACCGTGGCCAGCGCGACGATCGCCATAATCGCCACAATGGAATTTTTAAGCTGGAAAATAGTTTTGATAAACACTTCCAGCATCCCACGTGTCGATGCTCCCTGAATAAAACCGCCGATAATGGTCGCAAAGATGATCAGCATCCCTGGCGTGGTCACCCATTCAACTTTCAGCGCCAGCGTTTTGCCGTCGGCGAGCGTGAAGTGCAGTACCGAGGCCAGTTGGGACGCCGCAGCTTTTATCGTCGGGAACAGCGGCGAACACAGCAGGATAAAGACAAAAATAAACAGATAGATAGAGCCCATGCGGAACAACACTTTTGCCGAGCGCGGCGTGGTTTCGCGGGTATGGCTGACCTCAATGCGCCATTCGGGATCGGTTTTCCCTTTGCGCAGGCGGCTGACCATCGCCACGGCAAGCAGGCTGACCAGGCTCCCGGCAAAGGCGGGCAATTCCGCGCCAAGATGGATAGCGACAAAATATTGCGGAACCAGCGTGGTGATGCCACACATCAGCGTGATCAGAAATACGCCGCGAATGGCTTTCAGGCCACCGCCAATTATGCAGACAATGACAAACGGCAGCAGGATATTAAACAGCGCCAGCTGCAAAATAATGGTTCCGCCTAAGGTATAAACCGGCAGATTAACCTGTTCCGCCAGAATAGAAACCGGGATCCCGACCGCGCCGAATGCGGTGGGAACGGTATTTGCCACCAGAGAGGCGATCGCCGCCTTCAGCGGGTTGAATCCGAGCGCAATAAGAATGCCGATCGGGATGGCGACCGCCGTGCCATAACCTGCCGCGGCTTCAAGAAATCCGCCAAAGCACCATGAAATCAGCAGCACCTGAATACGCTTATCTTCGCTAATGCTGGCGAGAATGTCGCGCAGAATATCCAGCGCTTTGGTCGCCTGCATGACGTTATAACTGAAGATAGCGCCGAGGATCACAATCACGATCGGCCATAATCCCTTCAGTGCGCCATAGCCTATCGCGGCTTTCAAATTCTGTACGGGCATTTCCCAGAATAGTGCCGATAGCGCGGCGGTGAATACTAAAGAGATTAGCACAGAATAATGGATGGGCATTTTCAATTTTAATATTAAAAATACCATCAGTAGTAACGGAGAGAGTGCCAGGGCAAACATAAAATATTCGTTCATTGCTATTCCCGATTGGTTCATTAAACCTGATTTATATTTATGGCGGGGAGGCTACCTTGCTGAATTAATAAAAGCTGTAAACTGAATCGCTTCAGTGGATAAAGTAATTATGATTTGTGGTTTTGTAACTATTGTAATCTTTTAATTAAGAATTAGCGCCGTGTAAATATACTTAAGATCAAGCTGAATACCCATAAGTAGTTATTTAACAACCTCTTTGATAATGGTAGTGACGAGAATAGTTATCCCCTGAAACTATTGTTAAGGTGTTAATAATGCTGTGATTTTAAATATAAAAATGTGAGCGATGCCGAAATAAATAAACCTGGGTATTGCATGTCCGAGTCGATTAGGGGATTATTTTGTTTTGTCATACAAATGAAAATGCAGACATTTGCGATTGTCCTGATATAAGAAATGGGGAGTCGCCATCAAAGGAAAACGATCTGAGCATCATTATGAACCCAGGCATTAGTAAAACGAGCAAACCGAAAAACTGGGTGTGAAAGACGATTGAACCTTTGCTTGATATAGCAATATCAAGCGCAATAAACAGAAATGAAGCAATGGAGTAGTTATTGTGAATGTAAATTTCTTTGTTACCTGCATTGGTGACGCACTGAAATCACGGATGGCACGAGACTCCGTATTGCTGCTGGAAAAACTGGGTTGTCGCGTGAATTTCCCCGAGAAGCAAGGGTGTTGCGGTCAGCCAGCCATCAACAGCGGTTACATCAAAGAAGCGATCCCCGGGATGAAAAACCTGATCGCCGCGCTGGAAGATAACGACGATCCGATTATCTCTCCGGCAGGCTCCTGCACCTATGCGGTAAAAAGCTACCCGACCTATCTGGCCGATGAACCTGAGTGGGCGATCCGTGCTGAGAACGTTGCCGCGCGTATGCAGGATCTTACCTCTTTTATCGTCAACAAACTCGGCGTGGTGGATGTCGGCGCCAGTCTGCATGGCCGTGCCGTATATCACCCCTCCTGTAGCCTGACCCGCAAGCTGGGGGTGAAGGAAGAGCCGCTCACATTGCTGAAAAACGTACGCGGGCTGGAACTGCTGACGTTTGCCGATCAGGACACCTGCTGCGGCTTTGGCGGGACGTTCTCGGTCAAGATGGCTGAAATATCCGGCGAGATGGTGAAAGAGAAAGTTTTCCACCTGATGGATGCGAAGCCGGAATATTTGATTGGCGCAGACGTCAGCTGCCTGCTGAACATTGGCGGTCGACTGCAACGGGAAGGTCAGCCGGTCAAAGTGATGCATATTGCTGAAGTGCTGATGAGCCGCTGAGGGAAAGTAAATGTCGATAAAAACCAGCGATGTAGAATTTAAACTGCGCATTCGTCAGCAGATTGAAGACCCGATCATGCGCAAAGCCGTGGCCAATGCGCAGGAGCGTATCGGCGCGAATCGACAAAAAATGGTCGATGAGTTAGGTCACTGGGAAGACTGGCGCGATCGTGCCAGCCAGATCCGCGATCACGTTCTGAGCAATCTCGACGCTTACCTGTATCAACTCTCCGAGAAAGTGACGCAAAACGGCGGGCACGTCTATTTCGCCAAAACCAAAGAAGAGGCCACCCGCTACATTCTGCAGGTCGCGCAGAGTAAAAATGCGAAGAAGGTGGTGAAGTCCAAGTCGATGGTGACCGAAGAGATCGGCGTCAACCATGTGCTGCAGGATGCCGGAATTCAGGTGATCGAAACCGATCTCGGCGAATATATCCTGCAGTTGGATCAGGATCCGCCTTCGCACGTCGTGGTCCCGGCTATTCATAAAGATCGCTACCAGATCCGCCGTGTGCTGCACGAGCGTCTGGGCTACGACGGCCCGGAAACCCCGGAAGCCATGACCTTATTCATTCGCCAGAAGATCCGTGAGGATTTCCTGAGTGCCGAAATCGGTATTACCGGTTGCAACTTTGCCGTGGCGGAAACCGGCTCGGTGTGTCTGGTGACCAACGAAGGTAACGCGCGCATGTGCACCACGCTGCCGAAAACGCACATTGCGGTAATGGGTATGGAGCGTATCGCACCGACGTTTGCCGATGTGGATGTGCTGATCACTATGCTGGCGCGCAGCGCCGTGGGCGCACGCCTGACGGGCTACAACACCTGGCTGACCGGCCCGCGCGAGGCGGATAACGTTGACGGACCGGAAGAATTTCATCTGGTGATTGTCGATAACGGGCGCTCGCAGGTGCTGGGCTCAGCGTTTCGTGATGTGCTGCGCTGTATCCGCTGCGGGGCCTGTATGAACACCTGTCCGGCGTATCGTCATATCGGTGGTCACGGCTATGGCTCCATCTATCCAGGTCCCATCGGTGCGGTGATCTCTCCGCTGCTCGGCGGCTATAAAGATTTCAAAGATCTGCCGTACGCCTGTTCACTGTGCACGGCCTGCGACAGCGTCTGTCCGGTGCGGATCCCGCTGTCAAAACTGATCCTGCGTCATCGCCGGGTGATGGCCGAGGAGGGCATTACCCCGAAAGCCGAGCGACGGGCGATCAAAATGTTCGCTTATGCCAACAGCCATCCAGGGCTGTGGAAGGTCGGCATGATGGCCGGGGCCCACGCGGCAAGCTGGTTTATCAATGGCGGTAAAACGCCGCTTAAGGTTGGCGCGATTGGTGACTGGATGGAGGCGCGCGATCTGCCTGATGCTGACGGCGAGAGTTTCCGCAGCTGGTTTAAGAAACATCAGGCGCAGGAGAAAAAAAATGGATAACCGTACCGCATTTTTAAACACCGTCGCCCAGGCGCTGGGTCGCCCGCTGCGTTTCGAGCCAGAAGCGGATGCCGCGCCGGTTAACAACTATGCCAACGAGCGCCTGACCGAACTGAGCCCCGAGCAGCGCTGCGAGGCGTTTATCCAGTTTGCCAGCGAGGTGATGCTGGCCCGCTGCGAACTGACCCGCGAGGATCAGGCGGCAGACGCGGCGCTCCGTCTGTGTGAGGAGCTGGGGTCGCAACCGGTGGTACTGAGCGGCGACAGTCGGCTGGTGGAACTGGGCATTACCGAACGCTTACAGCAGGCATGCAACGCCGTGGTCTGGGACCCGGCGCGCGGTAGCGAAAATATTACCCAGGCCGAGCAGGCTAAAGTCGGCGTGGTCTATGCCGAGTATGGCCTGACTGAGTCCGGCGGCGTGGTGCTGTTTTCTGCGCCGGAGCGTGGGCGTTCCCTGAGCCTGTTGCCGGAGTCATCGATTTTCGTGCTGCGTAAAAGCACCATCCTGCCACGCGTGGCGCAACTGGCAGAAAAACTGCATCAGAAAGCGCAGGCCGGTGAGCGTATGCCGTCGTGCATTAACATTATCAGTGGACCCAGTTCGACAGCGGATATTGAGCTTATCAAGGTGGTTGGGGTGCATGGCCCGGTGAAGGCGGTGTATCTGATTATTGAGGATTGCTAAGACAGGATGGAAAACCGCTCTGGCGCGACTGGCCAGAGCGGGACAGACGTTATGCAATCATGCTGATGATCAACACGATTATCAGGCCCACCACGGAGTTCACCAGTTCCAGCAGACCCCAGGTTTTCAGCGTATCCTTCACCGACAGATCAAAGTAGCCTTTGAACAGCCAGAACGAGGCATCGTTGATGTGGGTTAGGGTGTTGGAGCCTGCCGCCGTTGCCAGCACCAGTAACGCAGGATCGACGCCCACCAGTTGACCGGTTGCCGGGTCGAGGATGGCTGCGCTGATAATTCCCGCCGCCGTCATGGCTGAAACCACGCCCTGGCCGGTTGCCAGACGAATCAGCACGGTTATCAACCACGCCATGATGTACGGAGAAATATTGCCGTGCGACATCAGCATACCGATGGTGTCGCCAATGCCGGTATCGATGATGGTCTGCTTCAGTACGCCGCCCGCGCCGATGATCAGGATCACCATAGCGATACTTTTCACCGCGTTTTCAAAGGCGTTCATGACCCATTGCATATCGTGACCACGCGCGGTACCAAACAGCACGAAGGCAACAATCATGGCGATGAACATCGCAATCGGTGAAGAGCCGAGGAAGTTGACCACTTCCCACGCTTGTGTCCCTTTTACCAGCCAGATATTGGCGATGGTGGTGGAGATCATGATGATCGCCGGGATCAGCGGCACCAGAATAGACACGCCGAATGACGGCAGATTATTTTGGTCAACCGGGACGTCGGCTTTCATGAATGAAGGCGTCGGGCGATCGAGGTTGCCGAGAAACTTCGGCAGGATAAGCCCGGCGCAGATCACGCTCGGAATGGTCACCAGAATACCGTAGATGTAGACCATGCCCATGTCAGCGCCGTAGGCGTTAACCAGCGCCACCGGGCCAGGCTGCGGTGGGAACAGGGAGTGAGCGGTGGTGGCGGCGGCAACGGCGGGAATCGCCAACTTGAGGAAGGGGATCTTCGCTTCTGCAGCAATAACGATCACCAGCGGCGCCAGCATAATAAACGCCACTTCATAGAACATCGCCAGACCGAAGATCAGACCAATAATGATCACCGACAGCTGCACATAGCGCAGGCCGAGGCGCGCCAGCAGTGTATGGGCAATCTGATGCGCCGCCCCGGAATCAACCATCAGCTTACCGATGACCGCCCCGAACACCACGATAATCGCCAGCTCTCCCAGCGTACTGCCGAAACCGGATTTCATGGTGTGCAGCAGCTCCATTAAATCCATACCCGCCAGCATACCGACCGAGAGCGCCGCCAGCAGCAGGGCGACCATCGAGTTTATTTTGAATCTTAGATTAAGTACCAGCATCAGACCGATGCCGAATACGACCCACAGAATATTGAGAACGTGCATAAAACGTCTACCTTCTTTTGGTTGAACCATTATGATTTTGGTTGAGATGTTACATATATTGGTTAACCATTGATGCGATAGATGTCACATTGCGTTACATGTTTACATATTTACCGTGTGTTTTTGCGCCATACATAGGATCTCAACGCCTTTCAGTGTGATTTGGTTAACCAATTTTGGCGCTGAGGTTGACATGTAATACCAAAAGGAGGAATTTATGCGCCATATCGTCGAGTCCATAACGTAAACGAGGAATAAAACATGGAACAGACATGGCGCTGGTATGGCCCTAACGATCCGGTCACCTTAGCGGATGTGCGTCAGGCGGGTGCCACGGGCGTTGTCACCGCCTTGCACCATATCCCGAACGGGGAAGTGTGGACGGTTGATGAGATCCTAAAGCGCAAAGCGATTGTTGAGCAGGCGGGCCTGGTCTGGTCGGTCGTCGAAAGTGTGCCGATCCACGAAGACATTAAAACCCGTTCTGGCAACTATCAGCAGTGGATCGCCAATTACCAGCAGAGCCTGCGTAACCTGGCCCAGTGCGGCATTCGTACGGTGTGCTACAACTTTATGCCGGTTCTCGACTGGACCCGTACCGATCTGGAATACGTCCTGCCGGACGGCTCCAAAGCGTTGCGTTTTGACCAGATTGAATTTGCCGCCTTTGAGCTGCATATCCTCAAACGTCCGGGCGCGGAAGCAGACTACACCGCCGAAGAGATTGCTCAGGCGAATGAACGCTTCACCACCATGAGCGATGAAGACAAAGCGCGTCTGACCCGCAATATCATCGCCGGTCTGCCTGGCGCGGAAGAAGGCTATACCCTCGATCAGTTCCGTCAGCACCTTGAGCGTTACAAAGATATCGATAAAGCTGCGCTGCGCGAGAATTTTGCCGTCTTCCTGAAGGCGATCATTCCGGTGGCAGAAGAAGCTGGTGTGCGTATGGCGGTACACCCGGACGATCCGCCGCGCCCGATCCTCGGCCTGCCGCGTATTGTTTCCACCGTGGAAGATATGCAGTGGATGGTAGATACGGTCAGCAGCATGGCGAACGGTTTTACCATGTGCACTGGCTCCTACGGCGTCCGCGCGGACAACGATCTGGTTGACATGATCAAACAGTTTGGTCCGCGCATTTACTTCACCCATCTGCGCTCCACGCTACGTGAAGATAACCCGAAAACTTTCCATGAAGCGGCGCATCTTAACGGCGACGTTGACATGTACGAAGTGGTGAAAGCGATCGTCGAAGAAGAGCAACGTCGTAAAGCTGAGGGTAAAGAGGATCTGATCCCCATGCGGCCGGATCATGGTCACCAGATGCTTGACGATCTGAAAAAGAAAACCAACCCTGGCTACTCCGCGATTGGTCGCCTGAAGGGGCTGGCGGAAGTACGCGGTGTTGAAATGGCTATCCAGCGCGCTTTCTTCAGCCGTTAAAGCAGATTTGCCGGTCACCTGTCTGGCCGGCTTTTTCCTTTTCTCTTCCGTTGGTATTCCAACGGCTTCTGGAGTTCACGATGACAACGACAATTGCCAGTAGCAACCTGCCGGTTGCGCGTCCGGCCTGGGACAGTTCTCGCCTGCAATCCCGTATTGTTCACCTGGGATGCGGTGCTTTTCACCGCGCGCATCAGGCGCTGTACACCCACCATCTCTTAGAAACCACCGACAGCGATTGGGGTATCTGTGAAGTTAACCTGATGCCGGGTAACGACTGCGTACTGATTGAAAATCTGCGCAAGCAGCAACTGCTGTATACCGTGGCGGAAAAGGGTGCGGACAACACCGTGCTGAAAGTGATTGGCTCGATGAAAGAAGCGCTGCACCCGGATCTTGACGGTTGCGACGGTATTTTACAGGCCATGGCGCGCCCGCAGACGGCGATTGTCTCGCTGACGGTCACGGAAAAAGGGTACTGCACCGACGCTGCCAGCGGCCAGTTAGATCTCAATAATCCACTGATTAAGCACGATCTGGCGAACCCAACCGCGCCGAAATCGGCGATTGGGTACATCGTACAGGCGTTGCATCTGCGTCGCGAGCAGGGGCTGGCGGCCTTTACCGTGATGTCCTGCGATAACGTGCGTGAAAATGGTCATGTGGCGAAAGTCGCGGTGCTGGGCCTGGCGCAGGCGCGCGACCCGCAGTTAGCGGAGTGGATTGCAGCTAACGCCACCTTCCCATGCACCATGGTAGACCGCATTGTGCCGGCAGCGACGCCAGAAACGTTGCAGGAAATTGCCGACCAGCTGGGCGTTTACGATCCGTGTGCTATCGCCTGTGAGCCGTTCCGTCAGTGGGTGATTGAAGACAATTTCGTCAACGGTCGTCCGGACTGGGATAAAGTCGGCGCGCAATTCGTTGCCGATGTGGTGCCGTTTGAAATGATGAAATTGCGCATGCTTAACGGTAGCCACTCTTTCCTCGCGTATCTGGGCTATCTTGGCGGGTATGAAACTATCGCCGATACCATGACGAATCCCGCGTATCGCAAAGCGGCGTTTGCACTGATGATGCAGGAACAGGCGCCGACGCTGGCGATGCCGGAAGGCACCGATCTCAACGCCTACGCGACGCTGCTGATCGAACGTTTTAGCAACCCGTCTCTGCGCCACCGCACCTGGCAGATTGCGATGGATGGCAGCCAGAAACTGCCGCAGCGCCTGCTGGATCCGGTACGTATGCATTTGCAAAACGGCAGCGACTGGCGTCACCTGGCGCTTGGCGTCGCGGGCTGGATGCGTTATACCCACGGCGTGGATGAGCAGGGGCAGGCCATTGATGTTGTTGACCCAATGCTGGCTGAATTCCAGCGTATTAACCAACAATACCAGGGGGCTGAACGCGTGACGGCGCTGCTGGGGCTGAGCGGTATTTTTGGCCATGATTTAGCGGAAAACGCCGACTTTGTTGAGACGGTTATCGCCATCTATCAACAACTGTGCGAGCTGGGCGCGCGTGAGTGTGTTGCCGCGCTAAGCGCTGACGCTTAATTCCCCGAACTATGACGGGTCAATCAAAATACTGATTTGGTTGACCCGTTTTCTGTTTTTGACTTGCCGCAAATGCTATAGTTCGATACCTATTCACCGTATCTGATTACACGCTTCTGACGGACATAACACGATGAAATCGAACACTTCTCAACAAAGACCCTACCAGGAAGTGGGTGCCATGATCCGCGATCTGATTGTCCAGACGCCGTACCAGCCCGGTGAGCGTTTGCCCCCGGAGCGTGAAATTGCTGAGATGCTCAATGTCACTCGCACGGTGGTACGCGAAGCATTAATCATGCTGGAAATTAAAGGACTGGTGGACGTACGTCGCGGTGCCGGAATCTACGTGCTCGACAGTGTGGATGCGCAGAGTATCGACAGTACCGATGCAAATCACTGCAACGATGCCGGTCCGTTTGAACTGCTGCAGGCACGCCAGTTGCTGGAAAGCAACATCGCTGAATTTGCTGCGCTGCAGGCCACTCGCGAAGACATCGTTAAAATGCGTCAGGCGTTGCAACTGGAAGAGCGTGAGCTGGCCTCCAGCGAACCGAATGGATCCGAAAGCGGTGACATGCAGTTTCATCTGGCGATTGCTGAAGCCACGCATAACAGCATGCTGGTGGAGCTATTTCGCCAGTCATGGCAGTGGCGTGAGAACAACCCGATGTGGATCCAGCTTCATAGCCACCTCGATGATACTCATTACCGTAAAGAGTGGATGGTCGACCACAAGCAGATCCTGGCGGCGTTAATTAAAAAGGACGCCCGCGCGGCCAAGCTGGCAATGTGGCAGCATCTGGAAAACGTCAAACAACGGCTGTTGGAATTTTCAAATGTCGATGATATCGACTTTGATGGCTATCTGTTCGAGTCCTGGCCGCTGGATAAAGTTAACGCCTGATTTTCTTTCTTCAGCCACACGGGCAGCTTCGATCCGTGTGGTACTTTCCCTCGTGATTATTCCCATTTTATCGTGCTGAATTGGACATAAAAAATTTTGTCTGACACCTCAGCCGAGATTTTTTCGTCGTCTTTCCACGACGTAAATTGATTTATATCAATTAAAAATAACTTAATTTTGCATGCGAAAAAATGGGTTATTTACCTTATTTTTACCTTTTCGTGCGTATTTTTAGACAAAACAGGTCAGCATTAAGTGAGAATCAAAGTGATTCCGGTAGTGGTTTGGATAGAACCGCTTTGCATAACAGTACATAAAAACAAGCAGTTCGCATAAAAGTAGACATTAATAACGGTATGTAACTTATTGGCTGTAATGATGTTTTGATTAAGTGCAATTGTTCTTGTCAATGCTTTAAGCGTTTTTAATCAAATGAATAAAAATGAATATATGTAAAGTTAAAATTACACATTATTCTATAAACAAGTTATCTTTCACTTGAAATATCGTTCCATTTTTCTGCTTTTTATTAACAGTTTTATTACGATTGTGAATGTTTTTTACCGTTGACATGTTTTTACACTGACTGCATATTTCATCGCCATAAGCGTCTTATTGCGTTCAGGAGATGATGACGATGCCTTCTCGAGATTATCCAGATATCCGAAAAGCCAGGGGTACCCGATCTAAAGATATGGTTCTTTTAAGTGCCCGTGTTGATAATTCTCTGTGGGAATATGTCCGAACGCTGGCATTTGAAACGCGAAAAAGTAAACAAGACATTATCGCTGAGGCGTTAATGCTACATCGCTCTATTAACCAGGGCGAGAATCAAGAGTAAACCTGGCTGACCTTATTCCGGATTTTGAATGAAATCTGAGTAGTGAATTATTTATTGCCACTTCATTATTGCCTTTATTGGTGTGTTATTGATTTCTCCCCTTGGTATTCAGGGGGCTTTTTTATGAGGACTTTCTGCCTTCATAACAAAGTTGATAGCAAAATTCACAATTAAAAGTGAGTAAAAATATGAAAAAGTCAGCAGTGGTATTAGCAGTGATGGCATTAGGCATCACTACCGCTCATGCAGCGGAAATTTATAATAAAGATGGCAACAAACTTGATTTGTACGGCAAAGTGAAAGCGGTCCACTCCTGGACTGACGGCACCGATGCTGACGGCACCTACGCACGTCTGGGTTTTCGCGGTGAGACTCAAATCAACGATCAACTGACTGGCTATGGTCAGTTTGAAAGTCAGTTTGATGCCGCTAAAGCAGAAGGTTCTCAGAATGGTGTTAATACACGTCTGGCGTTTGCTGGTCTGGATTATGGCCATGACGTTAGCTTTGACTACGGTCGTAACTACGGTATCGCTTACGACGTGGGAGCTTACACTGACACTCTTTCAGAGTTCGGCGGTGACTCCTATGAAAATACTGACCGCTTCCTTACTACACGCACTTCTGGCGTTGCAACACTCCGCACCAAAAATCTGTTTGGTGCCGTTGATGGCCTGAGCCTGGGCGCGCAATATCAGGGTCAGGATGATACCGATAAGGATCCGACGAAACAGCACGGCAATGGCTACGGCTTCTCCCTGGGCTACGACAATATCGCCGATTCCGGCGTGTCTGCGATTGCGGCCTACACCACCAGTTCCGTGACTGCTCAGCAGGAACAGAATGGTTGGGATGGCGAAAACGCAGAATTCTGGGGCGCTGGCCTGAAGTATGATGCTAACGCCATCTATGTAGCGACGATGTACGGTGAGTCCCACAACCTGATTCAGGATGCGGACAAAGCTAAGCACTTTGAAGCGATGGCTGCGTATGTGTTTGATTTTGGTCTGCGTCCGAATGTGGCCTACGTCCATACGCGTGACAACAACAATAATGACCTGACCGAATATGTGGCGCTGGGTACGGACTACTACTTCAACAAAAATATGGTTGCTGATGTAGGTTATAAAATTAACCTGCTTGATGGTGCTGACGGTGACAACCAGGTTGTTGCGGGTCTGACCTATCAGTTCTAATTTGTTGTGATAATATGTAAAAGGCGTCTTTTGTAAGACGCCTTTTTTACATCTACCTGCTTTTAAAGGAGCAAGTTAAACCGATCAGGATTAGTAACCCGAGTGATTTTTTTAAACCAGCATATATGTGTTATCTGAAGACGGTGGTGATGTTGAGTCAAAATGTCCATTTTTACGCATTTTAAAGTGCGTTTATAAATTAACGGTTGTGAATTGTAATTTTCCTGGTGGGTATTTTGTTCGTTATTTAGGGTTACCGAAACGCTGTTTATATAATTGCGTGAAGCTAATAATCACAGCAATAAACAACGCAACGGCACCACACAGCGTGGCGTTAATTATGGCCTGAGCACCGCTTCCCAGCAGATTAATATTGCGCGGCACGCTAAGTTGACGGGCGAGCGGCATCACCAGCGAGGTGGTCCCTTTAAAGATTCGCTAGCGTCAGCAGGGAAGGAATTTGCGACAGGAGATATAACAGCAGGCCAATAGAACCGCCGACCAGCGTGCCGTTGACGCGAATAAACTGCAAATCTTTGCCAATGTTTAGCTCAATTTGCTGTGACATATCGCGTGCATTCCAGCTTTTCACTGTGTCGCTAATGTGGCGCGTCAGGAAGGTGGCGAACTCTGGCGCAACCTTATGTGCGGCCTGCTCCAGATGCCCATTCAATGAAGCGCGCAGGGCGCTGTCGGCAACCAGCGTTTCGCCGAACCACTGCCCGGCATTAGCAATGCGCTGCTTCACGCGAGAATCCTCGGCGTTAATGTCGGTTTTCAGCCACTGACGCAGGTCTGCCCACAGCTCGCCGAGATAACGGTTGAAGGCTTCGTCTTCTTTCAGATAGCTTTTGAGGCTTTCCGCTCGCACGGCCATTTCCGGATCGTGTTTGAGCTTATCGATGAGCTTAAACGTCGCGCGATCGAAGGCGTGGCGGATCTGATGGGCGCGATCGTGGCTGATGTCATCCAGCAAGGAGTTTACGGCGTCAGAAACCAGCTCGGCGCTGTGCTCGCCCAGCCATTCGGTCGGCAGGATCTTCGCTTTCAGCGGATGTTCGGTCTCCAGCCAGTGCACGATCTGCCGGGCGATAAACGCTCGCGAGCTGTCGCGTTGTAACAGAGAGATCAGTTGGGCGATCAGCGTGTCGAGCAGCACCTGATGGCGATTGTTTTTGGTCATGCTTTCAAGCATCAATGCGCTGGTTTCTGAGAGATCAACCTTATCGATGGCCTTGTGCACCGCCCGCTTGATCAGCCGCTGAATGCGCGCGTCGTCGGTCAGTTCGAGAAAACCGCTCATAATTTGCAGCAGGTGCTGGCCAATACGCCGGGCGTTTTCCGGCTGGCTGAACCAGTTCCCGATCAATAGCGCCGGTTCATGGCGGCGGATCAGCGCAACCAGGGACTGAGTGTCGAGAAATTTTTCCTGCACAAACTGTCCGAGATTTTCCCCGATCCGATCCTTATTGCGTGGGATAATTGCAGTATGTTGCGAGATAAACGGGATCGGCACCCGGCGAAAAAGTGCCACCACGGCAAACCAGTCCGCCAGTGCGCCGACCATCGCCGCTTCAGCGATCGCTTTGATTCCGAGCACCCAGAAGTTAGGCGGCAGAAACAGCGTGATAACGAAAGTGGCGGCGGCAATCAGCAGCAATGAGAGCGCCAGTCGCTTGGCGCGTTTGAGTTCAGTAATTTTATTCATAGGCTTAAGAATAGAGCCAGACGACAGGATCGCGCAAAAATTGTGGTGCGGCCCTCATTTTTAGGCGGCCAGATCTTACTCCGGGATCCAGTTGTCCCAGGCGGGTAAGGGACCGAGTTCCGCTACCAGAAAATCGATAAACGATCGTACCTTGGGATTGCTGTACTTACTGGGAAAATAGAGCGCATACAGGGCGTGAGTTTCACAGGTAATCGTGCCGTCGAGCATCAACGGCGTTATCTCTTCTTTTTGAATATGATCGCCAATCAGGTAGGTCGGCAAGTACGCCACGCCCTGATCTTCCAGTACCGACTTCAGTAATACCAGACTGCTATTGGCCTGGATCGGCATATGGAGTTTGAGCTGATGCAGACGATCCTGTTCATCAGCCACTTTTAACACAGGCGTGAGCCCCGGATACACCAGGCAATCATGGTGGACCAGATCGCTGCGGCGCTGGGGCATGCCTTTTTTGGCAAGGTAGCCAGGTGAGGCGCAGTACGCCCAGCGAACAGGCACCAGCTTGCGCATGGCATAGTTCTGCGGCGGTGCGGTAGAAATGCGCAGAGCGATGTCGAAATCTGTTTCGTTCAGATTCACGAAGTTATCGTTGAGGTCGATATACAAATTCACATCCGGGAACTGAGAGCGATATTTATCCACCAGGTTCACCAGTCGGGAATAGCCAAACGCAATTGAGCAAGTTATACGTAATTCACCCTGTGGGCTGTGGTAATAACCGGAAGTGGTATTCAGCGTTTCATCGAATTCTTTCAAAAGCTTATTCGCGCGGTTGAAGAGATATTGCCCGGCGTCGGTCAGGGTAATACTGCGGGTGGTGCGTTTAATTAACGTCGTCCTCAGCGTGTCTTCCATCGCGGCCAGGCTTTTACTGACCGCAGACGGCGAGACGTTGAGCTGCGCCGCGGCTTCTGACAGCCCCCCGCAATCGACGATTTTCGTAAAAAATTCCAGATGCTTGAGTGAAATTGGCGTACTCATAATTTCCTTTAATTCACAAGTGATTTGCAAAAACGGTACGACCAGGCCGTTACATTCGGCTTTTAAACATGCAACTATTGAATCACAGGCAACAAGTTGCTGGCAAAATGAAAAAATAACAACTTAGGTGAGTTACGTCACAAAATAACAGGAGGCGCAACGGAAACTCATCACATTGTGAATTTAATCTCATTAATTATTATTCTAAAGGTACCGATTATGTGGTCACGACTCGAACCCTATAGATCGTCGATTATTTTATTAGTTGCTCTGGTGATTGGCGGCATATTAGGTATTTATGCCCCATCGTTGGCAAGTAAACTCCAGCCAATAGGTCAGATATTCTTAAACCTGTTATTTATGATTATTGTGCCGCTGGTGGGGATCAGCGTTATGTCTTCGATCGCCAGTATGACCGACCTGAAAAGGTTAGGGCGCATTATGGCGATAATCTTTATTGTTTCGATCGCCATGGCCTTTATTCCGGCTGCCGGGATCGTCGCGCTGGCGCTCTGGTATAACCCGGCGCAGGGCGTCACTATCGATCTCTCGCAGTCCGTACAGGCGGGTAGCGGCAAGATGGATTTTGTGAGCATGATTACCACCAGCGACTTTATTGGACTGTTTTCTAAGTCCAATATCCTGGCGCTGATCGTGATGGCGATCATTGCTGGTGTGGCGATTGGCCAGTCGGATCAGGCAGGGAAACGCATTGCTTCACTGCTGGAGGATGCCAACACGGTGATCATGAAGATCGTCTCAATCATCATGAAGGTTGCGCCGATTGGTCTGGGCTGCTACTTCGCCGCCACCATGGCCAGCCAGGACTCTGCTCTGTTGCTAACCTTTGCCCGCGCCATTGGCCTGTTTATGGTTGCTACGCTGGTCTACTTTGTTTTTGGCTCTATTCTCTATTCGTACATTGGCGGCGGTATTCCGGCGGTGAAAGCCTTTTGGCGTAATGCGATTGAGCCCTCTGCGACCGCGCTGGGAACCTGTTCTTCGCTGGGCACGCTACCGGTGACGCTGCGCGCCGGTAAAGCGATGGGGATCAACCCGGAAATCGTTGATGTCTCCATTCCGCTGCTGGTAAACCTGAATAAAGGCGGTGTGGCGATGATAGCCGCACTGAAAATTGTCTTTATCTATTCCGTGCTGGGTATGGAGTTCACCACCGAAACCTTCTTCCTGACGATGCTGATTGCGGTGCTCTCCGCCATTATCGTCGGCGGCGTACCAGGTGGGGCGTTCCTTGGCGAGATCTTTATCGTCACCACGTTGGGTCTGCCGATGGAAGCGATTCCGATGCTGGTGGTACTGGGGACGATCACTGATGCACCGGCTACATTGATTAACGTGATCCATGATTTGAACGCGGCACAGATTGTCGAACGGTTCGCTGGAAAAAAGCAGACCAACACTGAAATAAACTCTACTGCTGCGGTGGTATAGGTTTTCACACGGATTAAGAACAGGAGAAGTTATGAAAGACGCTATGAAGCTTGAAACGCATCTGGTCGTTGCTGGTCGCGACAAACGCTATACCCAGGGAGCGGTGAATCCGGTGATCCAACGCGCCTCTTCGCTGGTGTTCGATACCGTGAAGGATAAGAAATTTGCCACCGCCAACCGTGCGAACGGCGAACTGTTTTACGGTCGTCGCGGAACCTATACGCATTTTGCCTTCCAGAAAGCCATGAGTGAGCTGGAAGGCGGTGTCGGCTGCGCGCTGTATCCGTGTGGAGCAGCAGCGGTGACCAATGCGATTCTGGCGTTCGTCCAAAGCGGCGATCATATTTTGATGACGGGTGCGGCCTACGAGCCAACCCAGGATTTTTGCAATAAGATCCTGAGTAAATTTAATGTGGAAACAACGTATTACGATCCGTTAATTGGGGCTGGGATCGTTGATCTTCTGCGTCCGGAAACGAAGGTGGTGTTCCTCGAATCACCAAGTTCTATCACGATGGAAGTCCAGGATGTGCCGGGAATGGTGCAGGCTATCCGCGCGGTGAACCCGGAGATTGTCATTATGATCGATAATACCTGGGCGGCGGGCGTTCTCTTCAAGGCACTGGATTTCGGGGTGGATATTTCCATTCAGGCAGGAACCAAGTACACCATAGGTCATTCGGACGGCATGCTGGGAACGGCGGTGTCTAACGCCCGCTGCTGGGACCGTTTGCGTGAGAACTCCTATCTGATGGGGCAAACGCTGGATGCCGACACAGCCTACAACGGTAGCCGCGGATTACGTACGCTGGCGGTACGTCTGAAGCAGCATCATGAGAGCAGTATTCACATTGCCCGCTGGCTGTCGGCAAGGCCGGAAGTGGCGCGGGTAAATCATCCGGCATTAGCGGAATGTCCGGGACATGAGTATTTTCAACGTGATTTTGTCGGAAGTTCTGGCCTGTTCTCGTTTGTGCTGAAAAAGAGACTGACCGACGAGCAGATGGCGAATTTCCTCGATAACTTCTCGCTGTTCCATATGGCCTATTCGTGGGGCGGATTTGAGTCACTCATTCTGGCGAATCAACCGGAAGAGCTGAACAGCATTCGCCCGGCCGGAGAGGTTGATTTCAGCGGCACGCTGGTCAGGGTGCATATTGGTCTGGAAGATGTTGACGATCTGATTGCCGATCTGGAAGCGGGGTTTGCGCGCATCGCGTGAGGTAACACATTCGCTGCCGGATGGCGCTGATGCTTATCCGGCCTACGTAACCCAGTAGGCCGGATAAAACGCCTGTACGACATTCGCGATGACGCTATATTCACAATCAAATTAACTCATAAGTAGTCATTTAAGATCATTTTTTATCAAAAGTAATCTTTGTCACAATTTTCAGCATCCCTCCTGGGTAGCATAGCCACTGGTTTTAAGTGTTATGGCATATAAGGGATGATGAGTTATGAAGCTGAAAGATTTATTCTCACGGACACCAACTGAACGCCGACATTATGGCGTTGCCGTGTTAGTCGGTATCGTTTCCGGCGTACTTTCTGCATTTGTTAAGTGGGGAGCCGAAGTTCCGCTTCCACCCAGGACATTTTCTCTGGGAAGAAATGAGTTTAATCCTCCGTACCTTTTTCTCCGGGACTATTTAGGGATTGACCCCACGCAAACGGTCTATACCTTTTCTGAACATGTGATTAATCCGGTTATGGTCACGCACATCATATTTTCATTAGTGTTTGCAGTCGGATATTGCGTTGCCGCTGAAATTTTTCCAAAAGTTAAACTTTGGCAGGGGGTACTGGCAGGTTTAATCGTGACGGTGGCAGTTCATGGCATCTTCATTCCCGCCCTTCATCTTTCGCCGCCTTTGTCTCAGCTACCATTTGATGAATATGTGTCGGAAATTATTGGACATATTTTCTGGTTTTGGGTCATTGAAATGATTCGTCGCGACCTGCGTAATCGGATTACGCATGAACCCGATGCGGAAGTTTCGTTATCTCTCGCCAGATGATTAAAAGTTGATGCACTATGATGGATTGCCCCCGACCGCTAAACACAAAACCAGTGTTCGCGAATGGGGGCGGTTCATAGGAGGTTAACTCTCTGTGACTAACGCGGTGGCCTCATGCTGACGTACGCGCTTCAGTAAGCCTGCCAGCGTGAACACGACGGCAATACCTGCCACCACCGCCAGCAGATGAAACGAAATCCTGCCGCCGTTGAACCATAACCAACGCCCAATTTCGACAGAAACCGCCATCACCGTCAGGATCACCATATTCAACGACGCCGAAACCGTACCCTTCGGTAAGTTGTTGGAAAATAGTGTAAAGCGGAATAACGTTGGGAAGATCATTCCAATGCCAAACGCATACAGGCTGGTCCCCAGCACTGACCACAACCACACGTGCGGCGACAGTAAATTGCCAGCAATCAATACCGCCAGCCCGCTCAACTGAATGGGAACCGCTCGCCAGATAAAGCGTGGCCGGGTCGGATCCTTCACGAAGCGCACGACCACCATATTGGCGACGATCACCGCGCCAAACACTGGTGCCTGCGCCCAGGCAAACTGGGATGTGGTCATGCCGCCAGCATCAATGAGGATCACCGGTGAGACTGCCACCCAACTCATCATCGGGATATAGCTCAACGACAGCGTGGCTGCGCCAAACAGGAATACCCGGTTGCGGAAAACGTCGCGAAAATCACGCACTACGCTGCGCGCACTGAACGGCACCGCGCCACGCTGGACGGTTTCTGGCATTGCTAATGTGAGTCCAATGAGTGCGATAAGCCCCATGACGGCGATAATGGCAAACAAGATCTTCCAGTGTACAAAGTGCATCAGCGCCGCTCCTGAGAGCGGGCCGATAACCGGTGCAACCAGCACAATAGAGGTGATTACCGCCATTAGCTTGATGGCCTTTGTTTGCCCAAATGCCTCCTGCACCGTGACATAGCCGACGGTGGCGATAAAACAGATGCTGGTGCCTTGCACAAAACGGGCGGCCAGAAATTGCGTCATCGAGGTGGTGAACAATGTGGCAGCGCAGGCGAGCGTAAAAATTAGCGCTCCCGCAATCAGTACCGGACGGCGGCCAATCCGGTCAGAAAGCGGTCCTAACAGCCATTGCAGCGCCATACCACCCGCCAGATAGAGGCTGACCGCCGCGGGTGCCAGGCTGACGTCGGCGTTGAAATCGCGGACGACATTAATGATGCCGGGCTGGATCAAGTCCGTCGACAGATAGGCGGCGAAATCATACAAAATCAACGTAATAGGAAAAAATAGCGTCGTAGCGCGTTGGGAGAAAAACGCGAGAATCCGTTGCATAAAACAGCTCCTTGTCGGGAGAAAACCCTCAACGGGAATAGCGAAATTCAATACCGTCTTTGAGACGTCAGACCGATAACAGAATAAAAGCAGACTGCAAATGTACTGAATTTCATGTAATCAAAAACGCTGTCTGCGTGAAGCGCAAACAGGAGAAACGCTCACTAACGCGGGGTCAGAAAGCGTAACGATTACAGGTAACAATCAGCACATCGCACCTCAGGAAGAGTAAGTTGAACGGGTAGTGACCATCCGCAGTGTAATGCGGATTGGATATTAATTAAACGAGTTTATCCGGTTTATTTGCAGAAAATCGCCACGTTAATCAGAGTACGATGCTCTGCAAAAAACGCAGCGCGATGGCACAACCGAAGATGACCAATACGCCGCCGGCGATACGTTCTACCCACACTATCCCGCTGGTTAACCGTCGCTGGATCTGCGGTAAACCGATGAACATCACGATCAGCAAATCCCAGAACAGCACCACGCTGGTCATCCATATCCCGCTCACGCTTTGTTGTAGCAACGTCACCGACGGGCCGAGCAGAGCGGTCATTAGCGCCAGATAAAACAACGCATTTTTCGGGTTGAGTAGTGACGATGCTAACCCCAGCAGCAGCTGTTTGCCAAACCCTGGACAGGTAGACTGGGCGTCTGCTCCGGTCAGCGTTTGTGGGCGGCTGCGTATCAACAGGCTGCCAATCCACAATAAATAGAGTGCGCCCAACAGCTCAATAACCGTAAACAGCAGAGGAAGCTGGCGCAGGATCCCCCAACCGATAATCGCCAGCATGATATACAGCCCGTTGCCGAGGGCGATCCCCACGCACAGCCCGGCGCTGCCGCGCATCCGGTAACGTACGGCATAGCCGACCAGTAAAAAGAAGTCCGGCCCCGGGCTGAGGAGTGCGACAAAATGCGCCAGCGCCAGCGCGGGAAAAGCAGAAGGGAAAAGTAAGGAAAGCAGCGACATAATGACCTCAGAGAAGGAATCCGAGTTCACCCTACGCCTGACGCCGCGCTAATTATTGTCTGATATTGATCGTCCTAATGCGTATTGACGCGGTGTGGCCGCGGTGTAGCGCACAAAGGTGCGATGGAAATGGCTCTGGTCGGCAAACCCGCTCTGGTAGCCGACATCCGCAATTTCGTCCCCTGCACGCAACCGCTGGCGGGCATAGTTAACTCTCAGGATATTCAGATAACTCCCCGGCGTCAGGCCGGTGTCCTGCTTAAAGTTACGGATCAGCGTCTCTTTACGCATGCGGCATTCATACGCCAGCACGTCCAGCGAGGGGGGCGCAAACAAACTGGACTGCAACCGTTCACGCAGATACGTGCTGGCAGCGCTTAGGCTTTGCGCTTTTACCGATTGCAACGGCAGCGAGCGCAGCAGTGCCTGCGCTGCATCGGTTACCTGTGTCATTTGTTGCCGCTGCATGAGCGCCACGAGGCGTAAATAACGCTGGAATAATTGCGGATCGCGGATAACGGGATTGCGTGGGTAAAGTTGCTGATTGCTGCTCAGCGCAGGCAGATGGTTCAGGCACCACTGGGCATCAAGATAGAGCATATGGTAACTGCGAAACCGCCCATTAACGGGGTTACAGCTGTGAGGTGCCAGCGATGGGATCACAATGAGATCGCCTGAGCTCAGGAGGTATTCTTTGCCATCACACTGGCAGCAAGTCTCACCCTCAAGAATAGCCCCAATCGAGAGCTGAGAATGATGATGACGTTTATAGGCCTGCTGGCTTTGCCAGGTGCTGCGCAGCTCCAGCCACGGCAACTGCTCATCACGCCAGAACGATTGTGGAATATCCCGGGTATGCGTCACATCGTGCTCTCCATGAAAGTGATGATTTGTTATAGCACAGGACGTGCGATGAAAAAGCGGGAATGTGCATTGAGGTCGTGATTCTGCGGGACGCGTTCCAGACCAATGCAGACGTTACATAAGGACGTTGTTATCCCGGAAATCGCCTCGCAAAGAGAGAAAGTTGCAGGTGAGGGGGGGAGTTTTCCGGCGCTACAGTCATGGCATCTTATTTTCAGGTGAAAGATCGCCATGAACAAAGCTTCCACTTCCACACCGCATGATGCGGTCTTTAAAACGTTCTTACGTCACCCTGAGACCGCACGGGATTTTCTGCAAATACATCTTCCCGCTTCGCTACGCGAACTTTGCGATCTTCAGACGCTGAAACTCGAGTCAGATAGTTTCATTGAAGAGAATTTACGCGCGTCCTATTCCGACGTGCTTTGGTCGGTGAAAACGACGGAGGGCGATGGGTATATTTATGTAGTGATTGAACACCAGAGCACACCGGATGCACATATGGCATTCCGGTTGATGCGCTATGCGGTAGCAGCCATGCAGAAACATTTAGATGCTGGGCATCAGCAGTTGCCGCTGGTGGTGCCGATGCTGTTCTATCACGGCGCTAAAAGCCCGTACCCTTATTCATTGTGCTGGCTGGATGAGTTTGCCAACCCGAAGCTGGCTCGTCAGCTGTATGCAGCGGCGTTTCCGCTGGTGGATATTACGGTCATACCGGATGACGAAATTGTGCAGCATCGACGTATGGCGCTGTTGGAGTTAATCCAAAAACATATCCGTCAACGCGATCTTATGGGATTGGTCGAGCAAATTGTTTCCCTGCTACTTACCGGACTGACTAATGACACTCAGATAAAGACGCTGTTTAATTATATTTTACGAACTGGCGATGCACCTCGATTCAGTGAGTTTATTCGCGGGGTTGCCGAACGTTCACCGCAGTACAAGGAGCATTTGATGACGATCGCAGACAGATTACATGAGGCAGGATTTCAAAAAGGATGGCTTGAAGGCAAGCTTGAAGGTAAACAAGAAGGTAAACAAGAAGGACTGATAAAGGGGCGACGTGATGAGGCGCTACGTATTGCCCGCACTATGCTGGCCGACGGTATCGATATCAGCACGGTACAAAAAATTACCCGACTTTCCGCTGAAGATATTCAGGGTTTAAGCCATTAGAGATGATTTAAACCGCTTAATCGCCTGCCCGGAAGCACCGGATGGTCCGGTTACTCCATCGCCGTTTTCACCGCCTCGCCGAGCTTTTGCATGACTTCCCGATGCTTCTCGTTTGGCGGCAATGCACAATTGATGCGTACGCAGTTGCGGTATTTACCGGATGCAGAGAATAGTGAGCCAGGCGCGACCTGGATTTTCAGGCGACAGAGCTGTTTGGCAACGCAGACCATATCGACCTGCTGTGGTAATTCCACCCACAGCATAAAGCCGCCTTTTGGTCGGGTGACGCAGATCCCGCAGGGGAAATATTCCCGTACCCAGCAGGTATAGATCTCCATATTCCGCTGGTAGATCTGACGCATACGGCGAACATGACGATGATAATGCCCCTCGCGCACGAAGGTGGCGGCCGCCAGCTGTGTAGCAGGAACGTTAGTGCCGATGACGGCATATTTCATATGCAGAAATTTATCGTGATAACGACCGGGAATAACCCAACCGACGCGCAATCCCGGCGCCACGGATTTGGTAAATGAGCTGCACAGTAGCACCCGACCGTCGCTGTCCCTGGAATGGATTGTGCGCGGACGTGGATATTCTGTAGCAAGCTCTCCGTACACATCATCTTCAAAAATAACAATATCGTGCTGCTGGGCGAGGGCGAGCACAGCGCGTTTACGCGCATCCGGCATAATAAAGCCGAGCGGGTTGTTGCAGTTAGGAACCAGGATCACCCCTTTAATCGGCCACTGATCCAGCGCCAGTTCCAGCGCTTCAATGCTGATCCCGGCATCCGGATCGGTCGGGATCTCAATAACTTTGATCCCTAATCCGCGTAGCAGCTGCATGGTGCCGTAATAGGCGGGAGATTCAACGGCGACAATATCGCCAGGCTGGCAGACCGTTAGCAGCGCCAGCGACATTCCGCTCTGGCTGCCATTAGTAATCACAATATCATCCGCAGTGACGACCGAACCGCCGTCCAGCATGAGCCGGGCAATCTGTTGACGCAATTCCCGACAGCCAGGTAATTCATCGTAACCCAGCACCGCCTTGAGATTATGCTGCGCCACACGGCTTAGCTCGCGCCACAGTGGCTTCAGGCTGGGTTGGTTGATATCGGGCACGCCACTGCTAAAAGGGATTACCGATTTATCCGCATGACCTGCCAGCATGTCCAGCACCTGATCCCACTGGGTTATCTCGACCGGACGCTGTACCGGGCGCGACATTGGCGGCACCGGCGGTTGTGCTTTTTGTGGCGCGACAAAATAACCGGAACGCGGCTGCGGCGTGATCAGCTGTAGTTGTTCCAGCGTCTGATAGGCCTGCTGGACGGTGCTGATACTGACCCCATGTTCCTGACTCAAGCTACGCACCGAAGGTAATTTTTCGCCATGGCGATACAGCCCCTGCTCAATGCGTTCGGCCAGAAGATTGGCCAGATGTTGGTAACGCGTCATGCTGTATCCCTCATGGGTGCCATACAGATTAAAAAACCAGTACAGATTGGCGTGAAAAAAGCGATTCAGAACTCTTTTTAACCAATCTGTATGTTAAATAAAAGTACTTTGTGAGTCTGTATTGTTCAGACCCAAATTCGTGAATATAAAGCCTCTGGCAAGGTGGGAGGCAAGGTATGGAATTTCATGAGAATAGAGCAAAGCAGCCGTTTATTGGGTTTGTACTGATCTGGCGGGCATACAAAGCATGGCGGCTACGGGCGCAAACGCGGCGTCTGTTGCACCAGATGAGCGATGAGCGCCTACGTGACGTCGGGCTGCGACGCGATCAGGTGGAGTAATTATTTTCTATCGACCTAGGCCGGGTGTTAGCGCATCTGGCCTCTTTTATATTCACTGTGTTTATCAATTGATGCTTGTTGATAGTCTGTTTCTTGATGCTTACCATGATAAGTATTATTTTCTTCATCAGCGATGAGGAAAAAGATATATGACTGAAGATGAACTGTTTGCCCGCCGTCCGATGGGGATGCGCATGGCAATGGTGGTGCGTCAGTGGCGGGCCATTATTGATGCTGCCATCACCGATACTGGCCTGACGCAATCAAGCTGGACGGTATTGATGCAGCTGTATCAACTGGGAGACAACGTCTCGGTCAGTGAACTGGCGGAGGTGCAGGGCATTGAACTGCCGCCGCTGATGCGCACCCTCACACTACTGGAAAAGCAGGGCTACCTGCTGCGTTCCACATCGCCTTATGACAAACGCATCCGACTGTTAACGCTGACCGCGCAAGGCCGCTCAAGGCTTGAAGAACTTAACCGGGTGATTGAGACATACCAACATCGCGTCACCTGTACTATTTCTGAAGCGGAGCTTGCCGCCTTTAGCACGACGTTAAATCAACTCGCCTGCAATTTGCGGACAATCCGCGAAGAAGATAATCAACACTAAAAAACTATGATGACCCCAGAACAAAAATTTGCCCGTTGGGTAAGGGTGAGTATTGCCGCTTTCCTGGTAATATTCGCTTGGTTTATCGTTGCTGATATCTGGATCCCGCTGACGCCGGACTCCACGGTGATGCGCGTGGTAACGCCTGTTTCTTCACGCGTATCCGGCTACGTCTCGCAGGTGCATGTACATAACAATAGCCAGGTGAAAAAGGGCGATTTGCTGTACGAGCTGGATCCGACGCCGTTTATCAATAAGGTCGAAGCGGCGCAAATCGCCCTTGAGCAGGCGAAGCTGAGCAACCAACAGCTGGATGCGCAGATCGCCTCCGCGCGCGCTAATCTGCGCACCGCGCAATTCAACGCCCGCAACGATAAGACTACCTTTGACCGCTATCAACGCCTGAGTGCCATGCAGAATGTGTCGCAATCCGATCTCGATAAGGTGCGCACCGCCTGGCAGACCAGCGAACAGTCGGTGGCGGCGCTCAACGCCAGTATTCAGAACCTGCTGATCCAGCGCGGCGAGCGCGATGACAAGCGCAACGTGACGCTGCAAAAATACCGTAACGCGCTGGAAGAGGCGCAGCTGAACCTCAGCTGGAGCAAAGTGTATGCCCAGACCGACGGTATAGTGAGTAACCTCCAGCTTAGCCCCGGACTTTACGCCACCGCCGCCACGCCGCTGCTGGCGCTGGTCAGCCATCAGACCGATATCGTGGCCGACTTTCGCGAGAAAAGCCTGCGCCAAACTCGCGTGGATACCGATGCCGCCGTGGTGTTCGACGCCATGCCGGGCAAGGTTTTCTCTGCCCGCGTCACCAGCAGTGATGCCGGTATTCTGGCGGGCCAGGAGCAGGTTAACGGCCAGCTGTCGCAGCCGGAACAGTCCACCCGCTGGGTGCGCGATGCCCAGCGTATGCGCATTCACGTAGCGCTGAACGAACCGCTCGACACGCCGTTACCGACCGGGGCGCGCGCCACGGTACAGCTGTATAACAGCGAGGGGATGTTCGCTCGCACTTTTGCCGGGGCGCAGATCCACCTCGTTAGCTGGCTGCATTATGTCTATTAACACGCTGGCCCACGTCTTTACGCCGCACGGGAATATCGTCTACACCGCCAATGACTTTCGCCAGACCCTGCGGATTTCCGTCGCCGGGACAATCGCGCTGAGTATCTCGACCTTCTACAACGTGCAGTACGGTGTATTTTCTGTGGTTTATCCGCTGATGCTGCAGTCGCTGGTGCCGGTATTCAACCGCCATGTGGCAAAACAGTTTGTGTTCAGCGCGGCGGTGAACTGCGTTGAAATGGTGCTAATCGTCGGCTATCTCTCACAATGGCCGCTGATTATGACGCTGGTGGTGTTTGGTCTGTACGTGATGCGTTTTCGCTTTATGAGTAAAGGGCCGCTGTTTTTGCTCGGCTCGATGGGCGTAGTGTGTCAGAGCACGATGCTCAACTTTATGAGTTATCCCACCACCAACTGGCATACGCTGATGTTTTCCAATATGGAAGCCTGCGTCATGGCGGTGGCGCTGAGCGCGCTGCTGCATTATCTGATCCCGGACATGGAACCCCGCCAGCCGCCGCCGCGCATTGAAAAAGATGCCGCCCGGGTTCGTCACGAGTCGCTGCTTTCCGGTACGGTGGCGACGATGATTTTTGTGGTCTTCCAGATCTGCGATTTGAGTGATTCGCTGTCAGCGCTGATGGCAGGCATTTTGATTCTGTTTCCTATGCACTATCGCGGGGCGGTGATTAGCTCGATCTGGCGTGTGGTTGGCGTGGTGCTGGCCTGTCTGTATATTCTGCTGGTGCAGCTGCTTATCTATGATTTCAGCAACCATATGGTGCTGATGATGCCGCTGATTGGCCTTGGGCTGGCATTCAGCGCCCGCCTGCACGTAATGGAAAAAGTCGGCGCAGGCGTGGGGTTTGCCAGTATCACCACCATCGGCATTATGTTTGGCCAGAACCTGCACCCGGATCAGGACCTGGTATTCAGCGATCTGTACCGTATCACCTCCGTCACCGTCGCGCTGGTGGCAACGCTAACGATGGTATTTCTGGTACACCGGGTTTTGAACTGCTTTGCCGCGACACAGTTTGTGATTACCGAATAAGTGGGGCTGTGAGTGCCGGATGGCGGCTGCGCCTAATCCGGCCTACAAAAATCTACTTCTTCAACCCCGCAAACGCGGCTCTGATCTCGTCTTCCGGCAGATTAATACCGATAAACACCAGCAGGCTGTGCGGCGTTTCGTCGCCCCACGGGCGGTCCCAGTCGGCGCTGTACAGGCGCTGTACGCCCTGGAACAGCAGGCGGTTTGGCTCGCCTTCAATCCACAGCATGCCTTTATAGCGCAGCAGCTTCTCGGCGGATTCCAGCAGCAGATTTTCCATTACCCGCGACACGTCGCTGATGTTCACCGGGTAATCCAGTTCGACGACGATCGAGGAAATATCGTTTTGCTTGTCGGCGATAAAGTGGAAGCGCGGTTTGGCGCTGACCACGTTCTCTTCCAGCATAAAACCGTTGGTGTCAAAAAGCAGAGAGAGGTCGATATCGCCATGCGTGACGGTGTAAATCGGCGCACGGGCGTTAATGCGCGCCAGGCGCTCACGCAGTTTTTCGCTTTCACCTGCGACGTCGGTTTTGGTCAGCAGGATGCGGTCAGCATAGCCGACCTGCGACTGGGCGATGGTAAACTGGTTCATCTGCTCGTCGGCATGCACCGCGTCAACCAGCGCAATTACGCCGTCCAGCAGGTAGCGTTCGCAAATCACTTCATGGGAGAAAAAGGTCTGGATAATCGGGCCGGGGTCGGCCATGCCGGTGCACTCGATCACCAGACGGTCAAAATTGATGGTGCCTTTGTCGAGGTTGTCGAGCAGGTCTAACAAGGCATCTTCCAGTTCATTAGAACGGGTACAGCAAATGCAGCCGTTGGTCAGGGTTTTGATCTGCGTGGCGCGGTCGCCAATCAGTTGATCGTCCACCGAAACTTCGCCGAATTCGTTTTCGATAACGGCAATCTTGTAACCGTGCTGCTCGTTGAGAATATGGCGTAGCAGGGTGGTTTTACCCGCGCCAAGAAAACCGGTGAGTAGGGTAACTGCAATCGGGGTCATTCACTTCTCCTTCTAACAGCAACTGCTTCCGCCGCTACCGTAGCGGGCTTCCTGGCGCTCGCGGAAGAATTCTTCGTAGGTCATGTACGGCTTATCGGGATGGTTGGTCTTCATGTGCTCGACGTAGTTGTCGTAGTCCGGAATGCCAATCAGCATCTTCGCCGCCTGACCGAGATATTTTTTAGCTTGCCCTAAAGTACCAAACATAAACAATCCTGATAAGCGAAAAGCCCCGCCGAAGCGGGGCTGAATACATCTTAGTGGTGTGAAGAGGTCTTCACGCCGCCTTCCGGCACCGGTACATACGGCGTCTCTTTATCAGAGCGACCGTTGATGGCGCGGGCTTTCTGCCAGGTACGGAACCCGTAGAAAATGATGCTGTACACCACCACCAGGAACAGAATACTCAGACCTGCGTTGGTGTAGTTGTTGACGACGATATGGTTCATATTGGCAATCTGCAGCGCGGTCAGTTCGCCGCCGTTAGCAATCTTCTCTTTGTACTGATTCGCCATAAAGAAGAAGCCTTCCATCTGCGGGTTGGTGCTGAACAGTTTCAGACCCAGCGCCCAGGTGGTGCAGATAAGCAGCCAGACTGCCGGAACCACGGTAACCCAGATGTATTTGGTGCGCTGCATTTTAACCAGTACCACGGTGCCGAGAACCAGCGCCACGGCAGCCAGCATCTGGTTAGAGATACCGAACAGCGGCCACAGGCTCTTAACGCCGCCCAGCGGGTCAACCACGCCTTGATACAGCAGATAACCCCACAGGCCTACGCAGCCCGCAGTACCGATGATGCCCGCAACCAGAGAGTCGGTTTTCTTCAGGAACGGCACGAAGTTACCCAGTAAATCCTGCAGCATAAAGCGGCCAGAACGGGTACCGGCATCCAGTGCGGTCAGGATGAACAGCGCTTCAAACAGAATACCGAAGTGATACCAGAAGCCCATATCAGCCATCGGCAGCACTTTGTGGAACACGTGAGCGATACCCACGGCCAGCGTCGGTGCGCCACCTGCGCGGTTCAGAACGGACGGTTCACCGATGTCTTTCGCGGTCTGCAGGATCTGCTCAGGCGAAATCACGAAGCCCCAGGAGCTGACGGTCGCTGCCGCATGTGCGGTAACATCTTTCAGCTGCGCCATAATCAGCGGTGCGTTTTCGCCGCTCATTTCATGCAGGTTCGGCATGGTGATGCCAAGGCCCGCAGGCGGGGTGTTCATCGCGAAGTACAGACCCGGTTCGATGATAGACGCAGCAACCAGCGCCATAATCGCCACGAAGGATTCCATCAGCATCGCGCCGTAACCGATAAAGCGCGCATCGGTTTCACAAGCCAGCAGCTTCGGCGTGGTACCGGAAGCAATCAACGCGTGGAAGCCAGATACCGCACCACAGGCGATGGTAATAAACAGGAACGGGAACAGAGCGCCTTTCCACAGCGGGCCAGTACCATCAACGTACTGCGTCATCGCCGGCATTTTCAGTTCCGGATTGAGGATAACAATCCCCACCGCCAGACCGACGATAACGCCGATTTTCAGGAAGGTCGCCAGATAGTCGCGCGGGGCGAGGATCAGCCATACCGGCAGCAGCGCAGAGATAAACGCGTAACCAATCAGGGTAAAGGTAATGGTGGTGTCTTTAAAGGTCAGCGCCGGACCCCAGTACGGGTCGTGCGCAATCACGCCGCCGAAGTAGATGGAAGCCACCAGCAGCACAATACCAATTACCGACACTTCACCCACACGTCCTGGGCGCAGGAATCGCATGTAGATCCCCATGAATAGCGCAATCGGTACGGTTGAGCAGACGGTGAACACACCCCATGGGCTTTCCGCCAGCGCTTTCACCACGATCAGCGCCAGTACCGCCAGGATGATGATCATGATTAAGAAGCAGCCGAACAGGGCAATGGTTCCTGGGATCGGGCCCATCTCTTCTTTGATCATCTCGCCGAGAGATGCGCCGTTACGGCGGGAAGAGATAAACAGCACCATGAAGTCCTGTACCGCACCTGCCAGTACCACGCCTGCCAGCAGCCATAACGTTCCGGGCAGGTAGCCCATCTGCGCGGCCAGTACCGGTCCAACCAGCGGACCTGCACCAGCGATAGCAGCAAAGTGGTGACCAAACAATACGTTACGGTTGGTTGGAACGTAGTTCAGACCGTCATTGTTGATGACCGCCGGCGTGGCGCGCGTCGGGTCAAGTTTCATCACTTTCTGGGCGATGTACAGACTGTAGTAACGATAGGCCACCAGATAAACAGAAACTGAGGCGACCACGATCCACAGGGCACTAATGTGCTCACCCCGACGTAATGCCACTACCGAGAGGCAGAATGCACCGATGATTCCGAGAATCACCCAGGGTATGTGCTTGAATATCTTTTTCGTATCCATAGTAAAACCTGGTATCTAATTAATAATTGGCCGAAGCCGCGTGGGTTTGATCTTGTGTTTGAGGAGGTAAATTGACTGCTATGTTGGAGGGATCTTGCCAGAGAATTACGCGCGTAAAGTAAGGTAAATAAGTGAGCGGTTGTATGTCAGCTTAAGCGGTCTCAAGTGTCAGTGAGCGGTTTTGATTCAGCATAATAGATTGAAAATATGTGATTTTAGTCACATATTTTCAGGTCTGTTGTTCACACGCAGGGAGGAGATACCTGTGTTTGAGTGGCAATGAGGTAGATGTAGTAGGCGGTAATGCCGATAACCACGAAATAAAACATACGCCTCTCTATTTTGTCGACCGCGTTTTTACCCATGTGACTAAGGAAGTCAAACGTGCCCCATATCACAATCAACATTAGAGAAAATTTTACGCCGACACCCGTCATGCAAAACTCACCGTAGATCAAAGTTGCCAGTGTGAGGCCGAACAGAGCGCCAAAAGTGGCCGCGGTAATAGATTTTCCAAGTTTATTGAGTGTAAAAGAAAAAATTTTGTAGAAGCATGCAGCCACTTTCTTTTGCGGATCGAATGTTCCACATAACTTGAGTAAAACGACGGTGAATAACGCATCAGTGATTAACAGTAACATGATACTTTTGGGCGCGATACTTTCCATTAAAATGCCCGTAATCTCCGGGATAAATAGCTTCGGCACGACAGGGGTAAATAACCCTAAAATGAATCCCAGCATCATGAAGGCAAACGAATGGGAGAGTAAGTCGAGAAATTTCTTTTTCACAGAAGGACTTCCTTGTTTTAGCGATGGGAGACAAGACTATCATTGGTAGTCGAAGTGCGTATGAATGAAAAGCCCTCTGAAAAGGTAGGGGAAGGCGTTGATGCTATTGTTCGTTACTTGAACTATTGGGTGTTGCTGCTTTTTTCTGCGGGATATGTCGCCGGAACATCTGCTTTTCTAACGAATTCCATAAAGTTTTCCCTTTCCAGGCCGAAAATTCTGACATCTGTCTAGCGGAAAGAGAAAACATGTTAAAACGAATGAAGATTGTTACCAGCTTACTGCTGGTATTGGCGCTATTTGGCCTTTTACAGCTCGCCTCAGGCGGCTTGTTTTTTAACTCACTGAAGAATGACAAAGAGAACTTTACCGTTCTGCAAACCATTCGCCAGCAGCAATCTGCGCTGAACGCTACCTGGGTTGAACTGCTGCAAACGCGTAATACTCTGAACCGGGCGGGTATTCGCTACATGATGGATCAGAGCAACATCGGCAGCGGCGCGACCGTTGCAGAACTGATGCAGGTGGCGAGCAATGCCCTGAAGCTGACCGAAAAAAACTGGGCGATTTACGAGTCGCTCCCGCGGGATCCGCGTCAAAGCGAAGCCGCGTTCCAGGAGATCAACCGCACCTATGACATCTATCACGGTGCGCTGGCGGAGCTGATCCAGTTACTGGGTGAAGGCAAGATCAACGCGTTTTTCGATCAACCGACGCAGAGCTATCAGGACGGTTTTGAGAAGCAGTACATGAGTTACATGCAGCAGAACGATCGCCTGTATGACATCGCGGTTGAGGACAATAACGCTTCCTATAGCCAGGCAATGTGGGTGCTGGCATGTGTACTGATTACCGTGCTGGCCGCTATCGTTGCGGTTTGGTTTGGTATCAAACTGACGCTGATCTCTCCGATGAACCGCCTGATTGAAAGCATTCGTCATATCGCCAGTGGTGATTTGGTGAAGCGTATTGAGGTGGAAGGATCCAACGAGATTGGACAGCTGGCGGAAAGTCTGCGCCACATGCAGGGTGAACTGATGAACACCGTGGGTGACGTGCGTAACGGTGCCAACGCGATTTACAGCGGCGCCAGCGAGATTGCGATGGGCAACAACGATCTCTCCTCGCGTACCGAGCAGCAGGCGGCTTCTCTGGAAGAAACGGCGGCCAGCATGGAACAGCTGACGGCGACCGTGAAGCAGAACGCCGAAAACGCGCGTCAGGCCAGCCATCTGGCGCTGAGCGCTTCGGAAACCGCGCAGAAAGGCGGTAAAGTGGTTGATAACGTGGTGCAAACCATGCGCGACATCGCTTCCAGTTCGCAGAAAATCGCCGATATTATCAGCGTTATCGACGGGATTGCCTTCCAGACCAACATTCTGGCGCTCAACGCCGCAGTAGAAGCCGCGCGTGCGGGCGAGCAGGGGCGTGGTTTTGCGGTGGTTGCGGGTGAGGTTCGTAACCTGGCCCAGCGAAGTGCGCAGGCCGCGCGCGAGATCAAGAGCCTGATTGAAGACTCGGTCAGCCGTGTGGATGTGGGTTCAACGCTGGTGGAAAGCGCCGGTGAAACCATGGATGAGATCGTCAATGCGGTAACCCGCGTGACCGATATCATGGGTGAAATTGCCTCCGCCTCTGATGAGCAGAGCCGTGGCATCGACCAGGTGGGTCTGGCCGTTGCAGAGATGGATCGCGTGACGCAGCAGAATGCCTCGCTGGTGGAAGAATCCGCCGCCGCCGCTGCGGCGCTGGAAGAGCAGGCCAGCCGCCTGACCCAGGCCGTTGCCGTGTTCCGTATTCAGCATGACCAACAGCGCGCGCGCGACGTTGCCGCCGCAAAACCGGTTTCAACGGTCCAACCGCGTAAAGCTGCGGTAACCGATGCCGGGGATAACTGGGAAACGTTCTAAGCCTGTGATGCCGGATGGCGCTGTCGCTTATCCGGCCTACGGGGACAAGTTACCCAGGGCCGATAAGGCGTAGCCGCCATCGGGCAATTAACGCAGCATCAGGCGCATGGCGCAGCGTCGTTCGTACGTCTGCCCGTGCGCCACCTCTTCAGCTCTTTTTTCGCGCAATTCCGGAGAAAGCGTCTCGTCAGCCAACATTTCAAAACCCAGTCGCGCATACAATGGCGCATTCCACGGCACATCGCGGAAGGTGGTCAGCGTCAGTGACGTATAACCTTTCTCGCGAGCCTGTTCGGCAACATAGCCAATCAATCTGCGGCCAATTCCTTTTCCCTGCCACTCCAGATGCAGCGACAGTTCAGCAATAAACAGCGATGACCCCAGCGTTTCGGCTACCAAAAAACCGACCGGACGCTCATCGACCTGCGCCAGCCAGCTCATGCCTGCGGCGGCAAATGCCCGATGCTGAGCAGCAGATATAATCTGGTCGTCAGCAATCCACGCCAGGTCGGGGATGAGTAAAAAACGTTGTCCCGCAGATCGTTCGATGGCGGGAAGAGCGGCAGTTTCTGCCAGAGTAGTCGCGCGCAAGATGATGTTCATACGGAGAGCATAACATGCCCGATAAGCACGGTGTTATCGGGCATCTGGAGGATTAATCTTTACGCGGATCGCTAATGGGCTGACGCACCAGGATGATGTAGGCGAGGGCACCTGCCATCGTGACGCAGCCGCAGATGATCAGCGCCAGGCGGAAAGAGTTGGTGGTATCCACAATAAAGCCGGTAACGATCGGCGCGAAGGACGCGCAGATAAAACTGGCAAAGTTCTGGATACTGCCTACGGAGGCGGTCATACGTGAGGCGACGGCGACGTGGATCAAGCCCCAGCAGGAGGTTCCGGCGAAGTGGATACAGAACAGCGCCATACCGATCAGTAACACCGCGGCCATTGATGTTGTCGCCTGCGGTACCACGAAGGTGAAGGCTGCAGAGCAGAACATCCCGGCGATAATACAAATCTTACGGCTCTTAATCGGTGCCATACCGCCTTTCACCAGCCAGTCGGTGACAAAACCGTTAATCAGCATGCCAGCTGCGCCGAACAGGAACGGAATGGCCGCCATTAAGCCAGTGCTTTTTAAATCCAGGTTGTAGGAGGTCTGCAGGTAGCCCGGTAGCCAGGCCAGGTATAACCATGCGGTGTAGTTGATGCCGCTGAAGCCCAGCATCATGCCCCACATGGTACGGTTGCGGAACAGGCTACGCCATTCGGCAAAGCTCAGCGGATCGCGGCGGGCATTGACGCTGCCGGCGTTCAGGTAAGCCTGTTCCGTGGCGCTCAACTCAATTTGCTCGCGGTTGCGATACAGCATGTACCAGCCGATGGCGAGAAAAATACCCAGCACGCCGATAGTAATAAACATCCAGCGCCAGCCCATTACCAGCATCATGGCGGCCAGAATCGGCGGGCTAATGGCAACCCCGATGGTCGAGGCGGCGTTAAACAACCCCATCGGGCGACCGCGCTCTTTGATGTTAAACCAGTCGTTGATGACCTTTACGCCGCACGGGTTCATGGGCGCTTCGCCGATCCCCATGCCAATACGCACCAGCACAAACTGTGTGAAGCTGTGTACCATCCCGGACAGCGCCTGAAACAGCGACCAGAAGAACATCCCGAGTCCTAACATAATGCGCGGACCCTTGCGATCCAGCAGCGGGCCGCAGGGCAGTTGTGCAATACCGTAAGCGAGAGAGAAGACCGACAGCAGGACGCCGATTTGCGTGGCGCTCAGCCCCAGTTCTTCCCGAATCGTTAAGTTGGCGACCGATAATGAACTACGGTCGAGGTAATTAATCACCGCAGCAAAAAATAATAAAATCATTGCTGTGGTCTGAATGCGTTTTATTCGGCTACTGCGTTGTACCATGCCCTCAGGCGGAACATTAATATCCGCTGATGACGACGTGTCAAACGAAGAACTCGGGTCGAGGGTAATATTATTTTTTTCCACGCCGGACTCCTGAACCTCAATAATTTATTTTTACACAGCAGTGGGCTGTGCAGTATTGAAAAAATACCAGTGATGAATCAATTTACTCATCACCGCTCACAAAAGTTTTTAATGCAGTCGACTTAGCGTGAGCATAGGCAAGAGGTATTTTTCAGGGGTTTATATTTTTATAAAATCGTGCTCCCGGTAATGGTTTGCTGTTTTTTATCGGTACTTAATGCGCGGCAGCGCTACTTTGATTGATAGAGCGAATCATCGATTGTTTGGCTGTATTCAAATGGTTACACAGCGCCAGAGTGGCATCCAGATCGCTGCGGCAAATTAGCGCGCTGAGGATGGTCATATGCTCATCGATGGCAATGATGTTGCGCTGTTTAAGATCGCTTTCATCCCATTGATAGTGGAAGTGGAAAATCACGGAGATGATTTCAAGTGATTGATTAAAAAATATATTATCAGCAGCGGAGAGCAGTAAAGCATGAAACTCACGGTCTAACTGCGAGAACATACGAAAGCTGCTGCCGATGCTGTCGCGCAGGATGCGATGGCGCTCCAACAGCGTTTTTGCCTGCAGCCAGCGCGGGTCATCATCGGGCAGATTGAGGAAATGCTGCAAAGAATGGGTTTCCAGCATTTCTCTGAGTTCAAACAACTGTTCCGCATAGGCCTGATCGAACTGCTTCATGCTCCACTGACCGCGTTTTTCGTTTTTAATCAGGTTGTAACGTTCGAATTTTAAAAGATATTCCCGCACAACTACCGGACTGACGCCTGCGGCTCTGGCAAGCTGCAGTTCGGAGAAACTCTCGCCTGCGCGCAGTTGGCGCTGGTTGATCATGGTGAAAAAAGCCTGCTCGAAGATCCGGTTTTGCTCGGTCATGGAGGCGGTGGTGCAGGCAAAACCGTCGTCATGGTCAGGTTTACGCACGATGACATAGTGGCTGCCGACCTGCGTTAGTACGCCGCATTCGCCTAAGTGGCTCAGCATATGGCGCACGGTGGTGCGGCTGATGTTGTACATCTCCGCCAGCGCGCTTTGCGACGGAAGGGGGGAAGGGATATGACCCCGCGCCATATCATCGATTATTTGGTTAATCACATTGTGGCGTAAGTTTTGTGAACGGCTCATGGCGTCTCCTTTTTGGCTATTAAAACCCGATTTAAAACATTTTTATGCGCTGAGATTCACAGATTACGTTTCCGCTTTCTCCGGTTTTTTTATTTTCGTTGATATCTGAGGCAACAAAAAACAGGAGAGCAGAATCATGTCTACGATGAATACGTTGATTTGCCAGGAACCTAAAAAATTAGTCTGGAAAGAGCGTGAAATACCTATTCCTGGTGAGGGCGAGGCATTAATAAAAATTAAGTCGGTGGGTATTTGTGGCACCGATATTCATGCCTGGGGCGGCAATCAGCCTTTTTTCAGCTATCCACGTGTATTAGGCCATGAAATATGTGGGGAAATTGTCGGGTTGGGCAAAAATATACAAAATCTGAAAAATGGCCAGCAGGTGGCGGTTATTCCTTACGTGGCCTGTCAGCAGTGTCCGGCGTGCCTGAGCGGGCGCACCAACTGTTGTGAGAATATTTCAGTGATTGGCGTGCACCAGGATGGCGGCTTCAGCGAATACTTGTCCGTGCCGGTGACCAACCTGCTGGATGCGCAGGGCATTGACCCGCAGGCTGCGGCGTTGATTGAGCCTTATGCCATCAGCGCACATGCGGTACGTCGGGCGGCGGTAGCGCCGGGTGAGCAGGTGCTGGTGGTCGGTGCCGGTCCGATTGGTCTGGGCGCGGCGGCGATTGCCAAAGCCGATGGCGCACAGGTGGTGGTGGCGGATACCAGCCCCGCGCGCCGGGAGCATGTGCTTTCCCGACTGGATCTTCCGGTTATCGATCCCTCCGCTGAAGATTTTGATGCGCAATTGCGCGCTCAGTTTGGCGGCTCGTTGGCGCAAAAGGTCATTGATGCCACGGGGAATCAGCATGCGATGAACAACACAGTGAATTTGATTCGCCATGGCGGCAGCATCGTTTTCGTTGGGCTGTTCAAAGGCGATTTACAGTTCTCCGATCCTGAGTTCCATAAAAAAGAAACCACCATGATGGGCAGTCGCAACGCGACCCCGGAAGATTTCGCCAAGGTGGGGCGCCTGATGTCGGCAGGCAAACTGACCGCCGACATGATGCTCACGCACCGTTACGCGTTTGCCCAGCTTGCAGAGATCTACGAGCGGGACGTGATTAACAACCGGGAACTGATTAAAGGCGTGATCACGTTCTGAGAGGATAAGAGTGATGAAAACATTGAATCGACGTGATTTTCCGGGTGCCAGCTACCCTACGCGCGTGATCCAGTTTGGTGAAGGTAATTTTCTGCGGGCGTTTGTTGACTGGCAACTGGATATCCTTAATGAGAAAACGGATCTCAATGCTGGCGTGACCATTGTTCGCCCGATTAATACCGATTTTCCGCCGTCGCTGAACGCTCAGGATGGGCTATATACCACGCTTATTCGTGGGTTGAACGAGCAGGGCGAGGCGGTAAGCAAGGCGCGGCTGATTCGTTCGGTGAATAACGAAATCAACCCGTACAAGGATTTCGCGGCGTATCTGGCGCTGGCGCACAATGCAGATATCCGTTTTGTGTTTTCGAACACCACTGAAGCCGGGATTAGCTATCACGCGGGGGACAGTGTGGATGATGCCCCGCCGGTGAGTTTTCCGGCCAAACTGACGCGACTGCTGCTGGAGCGCTTTAACCATTTTGCGGGGGCGGTGGATAAGGGCTGGGTAATTATCCCGTGCGAGCTAATCGACTATAACGGTGAGTCGCTCAAAACGCTGGTGCTGCGGTATGCGCAGGAGTGGCACCTTCCTCCGGCGTTTGCCGACTGGGTGGAAACGGCGAACACCTTCTGTTCCACGCTGGTCGACCGCATTGTTACTGGCTACCCGCGTGAAGAAGCCGCCGCGCTGGAAGCTACGCTTGGCTATCACGATGCGTTTCTCGATACCGCGGAACACTTTTATCTGTTCGTGATCCAGGGACCGGCATGGTTGGCCGAAGAGTTAAAACTGGCGCAATGCCCGCTGAATATCCGGGTGGTGAGCGATATCAAGCCGTACAAGGAACGTAAGGTCGCGATTCTGAACGGCGCGCATACGGCGCTGGTGCCGGTTGCCTGGCTGTGCGGGCTGGAGACCGTTGGCGAAGCGATGCAGGATGCTGATGTCCGCCATTATATTGAGCGAGCGATTGGTGAAGAAATCATTCCGGTATTGGATCTCGATGCCGATGAACTGTGCGAATTTGCCGGTGCGGTGAGCGGGCGTTTTCAGAACCCCTACATTCGCCATCAGTTACTTTCCATCGCGCTTAACGGCATGACCAAATTCCGCACCCGTATATTGCCGCAGCTGCTGGCGGGCCAGCAAAATGGATGTTGGCCTGTACGCTTAACCTTTGCTCTGGCCGCGCTGTTGGCGTTTTATCGCGGCGAACGGGCCGGGGAAAGCTATCCATTGCAGGACGACGAGCAGTGGATAAATCTGTATGCCAGCCTGTGGCCGCGAGTCGGCAATGACCTGACGCTGCGTGAATTGGTGGATACCGTGCTCGGCGATGCCGCGCACTGGGGGGAAGATCTGACGTTGCTGCCAGGCCTTGCAGAGCAGGTGACAGCCAACCTGGAAATGATTCTGGTGCAGGGAATGCGTCAGGCGGTGAACAGTCTGGAATAAGGTTGCCATGCAGCGCCCGGAGTTGTGTTGGGCGCTGTTTTTTTATCCCTGAGCTGCCACCACTTTGATTTCAACCATCCCGATCCCCAGCTTACGCGGCGAGTGGCCGAGAATATTGCCCTCGTTGGTAGCGACCGGATCGGGTGGGATAATCACCAACGTATCGGCATCCGCCGGGTTATCAAAATGTAAGGTAGTGGTGCTGATATCATGGCTTAGCACCAGCGTCTGTTCCTCTTTGCCAACGCGTACGGGGATTGGGCGATTGGCGTTATTGCCATAGGCTTTGGCAGTGATGACCAGATCGAATTTTTTCGGCAATGGCGCTTTGTATTCGATTTTTACCTCTTCACTGAGCTGCGCATTGGACCAGCGTCCCCACGATTCAGGGCGTGAAATACCGCTAAATTGTTTCACCTCTTCCGGCGCGCCCGCCACGTTAAAGACGAAGCTGTCTGCCTTGTAGCGAATATCGTTATCGACAATTTTCAGCGTATCGACGTTGCCTTTGTAGCGCTCCATGTCGATCACCGTGTCTTTAAAGACGGTTTTGCTTTTCCATTTGGCTTTGTCAACGTGCTGCACGATTTGTTGCCCGCCCAGTTGCCCCTGCGAGACGCACCAGTCGGTGGAAAGCGCCAACTCCGGTGCCCACAGCTGCGCCATTTTGTAGCAGCGATCGACCCAGACAAAGTTATCGCGCGGCGCGAAATCTGCCAACTGGAAGCGCAGCGGGGCCGAATATTCGCTTTCTGGTAGCGGCTCGACGCGTTTATCCGATACGCGCAGCAGCAGCGGCAGGCGGAAATGGCTGCCGGAGAAAGCGATCATATTTTTGTCCTGGTCGACGGTGAACTCTTTCATCTCTTTGGGGAAATTCCACAGGCGGATGATGTCGGGTTTCCACGCCAGCATTTTTTCTTTGATGTTGAGGAACACTTCCGACACGGATTCGCCCGACAAACTGCTGCGGCCAAGGCCGATAAAGTTATCACCGCCCAGGATATCCAGCACCGTTGCGCCGTTATCCATCGTGTTACGTTTCACCGCCAGCGTATCCTGCTGCGGCTGGTCGCCGCGCAGCACGAAGAACAGGTTGTTGCGATCCTGCTTGTTCAGATACTTCCATGCGGTGTTGTTCATCGCCAGATGATCGGAAGAAACCACGATCACGGTATCTTTAAACCACGGGGATGCTTTGATTTTATTGATAAATTCAGCGATGTTTTCCTGGCTGCAGCTCACCGCGCTGAAGGACTGATTGGCCTTACCGTCGATGTCATAACGTTTGCGGTTACAGCTACGTGAGATAAATCCATCCGGATGATGGGTATCCACGGTTAGGGTAAACAGCGAAAAACGTTGTCCTGAACGCGATAGCTCTTCAAATTTTTTCCAGGCTTCGTCCAGCACGGTGTCATCGTAAAAACCCCAGTCGTTACGATATGCGGGATCCGCCACCACGCTTTTTAACTCTTCTGCGCCGTACAGATGATCAAATCCGTGAGATTTCAGGAACACATCCTTCCCGGCAAAGCGCAGGTTGGCCCCCTGCACAAAGTAGTTTTGGTAGCCGGAGTTTTTCAGGATGTCGCCGAGACAGATATTGTTGGGGAAAAAGCTGGAAACCGATGCCGAGGCATTGCCTTCAAATGGCGCAAACAGCGGGATGCCACATTGTGAAGCGACCATACCAGCGATGGTGTAATCCGTCCCCGGTAGCTGCATGGTGTTGCTGAAATCCATGCCTTCGTTTTTCAACGCGCCGAGTTCCGGGGTCAGATCCGGGAACGCATCGTTGTTAAAGTAGGTGCGTTCGAGGCTTTCGCCGTAGATATAAACCAGGTTCAGCTTCGGATGAGGGATGGTTTTCGACGGCTCTTTATAATAGGTCAGGAAATCCGGATCGCCATCGCGTGACTGAGATTTCACCAGTTCAGTTATCTGGTGAAACGCCGGGCTGGCGTCAACGGAGGCCAGCGCCAGCAGCAGGGCCAGCAGGCTGTAACCCACGTGATGAGGGTGATGGCGACGGCGGCGAAGGATCCAGCCGAGGGCGACGAAGACGGTCGTCAGCGCCAGCGCAATTCCGACGCCAGGCAGAATATATTTCCCGATACCCGCGCCGGTCAGGCTGTTAGTCAGAGTGTAAAGCACTGCGTCGTTGATTCCGTCGCCGGTGAAATAGTCACTGGCATACAGTGTGATATTCAAGACGATAAAAATCCCCAGCACCGTTAACGTGGCGGCAAACCACCAGGTATTGCGACCCGCTTTCCAGGCGTAAATCAGCACTGAAGCGAGAAACAGAGTGATGGAGATTAATTCTGACACGGTCGATCCTCAGTAAACCGGGCACATGCCTGGCAGGCTAATCATTCGGTGAGAGAACAATGTAATAGCGTTGTTATATTGCTGCAATTGTAGTGACATTAAATTACGTTGTTATTCAGAATTGGTTTAGATATGCGCGTTTTTTTGCGGGTAATTACGGCTTTCGTGATGGCGGTATGTATCGGCAGGAATAGGGGGATGCCGCGCAGGGGACGCGCGGCATTTAATGCCTCAGGAAATGAAGTTCATGCCCTGTTTTAACACCAGATCGCAGGCCTTGGTTTTTACCTGCTTCGCCAGCGAGCTATTACCAATCGTGTTCAGGTCCAGCTGTTGGCCATCTTTGGCATTGAGCAGGCCCTGAATGCCGTCCATGTAGTTGGTATCTTGTTTCTGCTCTGGAGCACTGAGGCCGAGTTTATCCAGCACCTGGTTTTTGACGTTTTGCGTGTCGGTAACCGAGGCCAGTTTCTGTTTGGCGCAATATTCCAGGATCCCGGCGGCGTTATTCATGCTGCTTGAGGTCAGTGACTGATTGCTGCCATTCAGCAGGCTGGTCAGGGAAGAGAGCGACGAGCTGCCCTGCGAGCCGGAGCTTTGTTTGCTCAGTTCGCTGGCCGCGCTGGAGAGCGAATCCTGCCAGGAGGCAGCAAAAACGCTGGTGGAGATGAGCGTGCTGGCGGCAAGCGCACAGCACAGCAGACGTTTGGTTGTTTTCATCATTATATGCAACTCGTGTTATGCCTTTTCAGCGCAGTATAGCGCTGGCAGCTTTAGGAGTGGTCCTAATACGTTTAATACTCTTTGCCTGTTACCCGGCTACGGTAGCTGTCCCAGTTAAAAATCACCCACAGGCTGTTGCCAAGGCGCATACGGTCCATCACGCGCTCTCCCAGCAGTTTGTTCATTTCATCCATATTGCTGTTGGTTAACATGCCGGTTGGGCGTTTTGAGGACGATCGGCGATCGACGATCTGATTGATGATCACTTTTTCATAGCGCGATTCGGTCTGCATGCCGATCTCATCGATCACCAGCAGATCCACATTGCTAAGATCGTTGAGCAACTGTTCTTCGCTGGTTTCACGGTTACTAAAGGTTTCTTTCATCGCCGACATGATATCAGCCACGGTGATGATCAGTACCGACTTACCGCGGAGCAGCAGTTCGTTGCAGATGGCTGCCGCCAGATGATTTTTGCCGGTGCCGGGTTTGCCCGAGAAAATAAAGCTGGCGATGTTGCCGTCAAACTCATCAACGTACTGGCGGGCTTTGCTCAGGGCGTTCATCTGACCTTCGCATTCCACCCGATAGTTATCGAATGAACAGTTTTGGTGCAGCGGACGGATACCGGAGCGGTTAAATGTGCGCTGCATTTTCATGGCCCGGTTTTCGCGGGCCAGCGCTGCGGCACGAATTTCACCTTGCTCTTTTTGCCATGCCAGTAGCTCTTCGCCCGTTTTAAAGGCAGGCTCGACATTGGGCGGCATCATTTTTTGCAGACGTTTCATCAGATCGCCAACGTTTTTCATCGTTATCCTCTAAAACCTGGTGGAATATGGCTGTCAGGTTCGCTGACACTGTTCACATCGCGCTTTGGCATTCCGCCATTGCTGGCCCGGCCAATCTGGATGCTACGCGCCAGTTTTTGCTGCCACTGAATATGGTGAAAGACTTTGCCTTCGGCCTGCCAGTAGGCGACGAATGAGGCCAGTTCCTCGGCGGTGACCGGTTCTCTTAACGCCACGCCCCACAGAGCGGCCTGGCGCTGAAAGTCGGCATCGGGCTGCCAGTCAGCGTACATCGCAAATTTCCCCATTGGCACGGCAACGGGCGCAGCTTGCGGCTCTTCATAAAATTGCGCATCCAATGTCACATCACTTCCTGGACGTGACAGCTTCTCTTCAAGCTCCAACAACTGAGCCAGTCGCGCAGGCGTCAGCGCGTAAAAGGCTGGCGCATTGTTGGCGAATACCGCTACGGCGCCACCCGCAGACTTTGCCAGTACCGCGTGATGATCGTGTTGTAAGGCGTCAATGCTGATGACGTCCGGCGTCAAAATTTTGCAGGGCATAATGTTTCTCAAAACTGAACAACAACTGAGAAGGGACTGCTTTTATAGTAACACAGAGAACCAGGAGAGCAGCAGATGAGGGGGAGATTCCCCCTCTGCGATGTGCTTAGAAATTATCGCGCTAGACGCGCGGGCGTTTGCGATACAGCCATAAGCCTGGTACGGATAAGCCGATAGAGAGCGCACCGACAATTGATGAGGCTTTCAGGAAATTGGTTAACAGGGTGATCATCAGCGCTTCGCTATAGCCGAAATGGCCGATTTTTACCGCGGAGATCATGGCGGTGTAGGCGGAGATCCCAGGAAACATGGGGATCACAGCCGCGACGGTGAAGACCTTAGGATGCGCCAGATACCAGCGCGACCACTGGATCCCAATGCAGCCAATCAGCAGCGACGCCATAAAGGTTGACCATTCAATATTAAATCCTGCGCTCATCATCACCATTCGTGAACCATGGCCCAGCGCACCGAGTAACGCACACCAGGGAAGCGCGCGATGCGGGACGTTAAATACCATGGCAAAGCCCAGTGCCGGAATCGCCGACAGGATCATGTCCTGTATTAGCGCCAGAATGAAATCGATCACGCCCATCCGCGTAGCCCCCATAAGGTCATCGACATAACCACCCCAATGCAGGTCGCCAACGTTAGCAGACTGGCAATGGCCCAGCGAGCCAGCCCGGTATTAATGTGCCCCTTAAACATATCCGCGACAGAGTTGATCAACGGAAAACCCGGAACCAGCAGCAGCACGCTGGCCGCCATGGCGATGGTTGGGGTGTGATTAAAGGTCGGCAGCGTCAGCAACAGGCCGGATATCGTGGTTGCCACAAAGGCGGTGATACAAAAGTTGATTTGCGGGTGCAAATGCCGGGACGCCAGGACCTGGCGGATATACATTGCTACCATGCTGGCGAAAAAGGTGATCACTGCGCCATCCCATCCGCCGTTATTAAGTTTACAAAAGCAGGCGCAGGACAAACCAACCATCAATGCGACCAGCCATCTTGGATAGCGTAGCGGCTTAATCTGGCTAAAGCGCTTCTCAACGCCTTTTATATCCAGCAGCTTGTGTTCCGCTAAAATAACGATGTGCTGCACTTCCGTCACGACGTGCATGTTAATGCCGCGATCATGATTTTTTCGGGTCGACGTCAGACATTGCCCATCTTTAATGGTGGTCAGGACAATCGCGTTGGAGGAGATGGCGCTTTCTACGCTATCCATGCCAAGCGCCAGGCCGAGGCGAGTGGATAGCTCGTCAACCAGCGCGCTTTCCGCACCATGCTGGAGTAAAAAAAGCCCACATTGTATACATAACCGTGTAACCGTTCGCTGTGACGACTGCTCTGTTTGCATGGCTCGCTCTGACTGAAAAGGATCTCATTGAAGGGTGAATGCTTTCTTTTTATCATGAAGCACGAGCCCGTTGGCTCTGGCAAGATCAATCTTTGCGTTGAAAAAAGACGCAGGTCGCAGCCGCTTACATGCCTTACCTGCTTATCAATAAAGATAGCGCTACATGAAAAGGTCGTGTTATTTATAAGGATGGCAAATACGTAAGCAATGCTAATGTTCTATTGTAGTTCTTTTAATTGTACATAGAATGTATTTGTGCGTAATTTTGTAATAACGGTTCAATAGTTTGACGCTATTGGGATTATAGCGCCATTACTTTAATATTTTAATAAAATCCAAGGATAAACAATTCACCTCGTCTATTGTTTAGGTTTTTCTGTTAATTAATATATTTAATTTATCAGGAAGCTTTTAATAAGTGCGAATACGGACTGGTGAATGTGGAGGGGATATGTTGCCAGGACGCTGCAAAAACGCAATTATTATTAGTAAATTACCGATCGTACAAACTGGGCTTAAAGGTGTAATGCAAGGACAGTTCGCTGATTGCGAATTAACTTACTGTCGTTCCGTTGAAGAACTGACATTGTTGCAGTTGCGGTGCGCTGATTTGGTGATTGCTGATTTACCCGCAGACTGTAATCATCCTCGCTCAGTCTGCGAACAATATTATTCTTTATTATCTCAATACCGTGATATTCATTGGGTATTTCTTGTATCTCGTATTTTTTACCCTCTCGCCATCGAACTGCTGATGTGCCCGATCAGTTCGCTGTTATCTGATGCAGAGCCGATTGAAAGTTTAGTGAATGTAATTCATGCGGGAAATACCCGAGCAGAGAGAATTAGCAAGTCGCTGCTCTCTCCGCCCGTAATGCCAGAGTTGGCTGACCATAGCGTCCGCTCAATTGTACTTACCCTCTCGGAGAGGAAAGTGCTGAGACTCCTGGGAAAAGGCTGGGGAATTAACCAGATTGCGTCGTTGCTTAAGAAAAGTAATAAAACAATCAGCGCCCAAAAGAACAGCGCCATGCGTCGCTTATCAATACACAGCAATGCAGAAATGTACGCATGGATAAACAGTTCTCAAGGATCGCGAGAACTGAATTTACCTTCAGTATATGGAGAGACCACGGAATGGAAAGCAGAAGCATTAAAAGAAACGTCGCACTTATAGAAAAATGTGCGATGAGTAGCGTGGGTATTGAGAGTTTATTTAATACCATGCCGGGTGACCAATACGCACTTCATCTCTTTTCGAATCAGCTTGCCTTTAGTCAGGCGATGTTAAAAATGTCATTTTCGGCAGTTATTTTTTCTCTTTCTGCTATCAGGACCGATCGCAGAGCAGGGCTCGCCTATTTGACGGAACTGGCGATAAATTTCCCTCGCATCAGGCGTATAGTTATTGCCGATGACGATGCTGAGGCGCGTTTAATTGGCTCTCTGTCACCATTGCCATTGGATGGGGTTGTTAGCAAAGCTTCTTCGTTAACTGTGTTGCAGGACGCGTTATTTACAGCATTGAATTGCCCTACCCAGGTAACCGAAAGCGCGAAAAACCATTGGTTTATCAATCAAAGCCGTGTGCTTAGCCCTACAGAACGAGAAATTCTGCGTTTTATGTCGAATGGCTATTCGATGCCGCAGATTGCCGTTCAGCTTGAGCGGAATATTAAAACCATTCGGGCGCATAAATTTAACGTAATGTCCAAGCTGGGCGTGAGCTCAGATGTTGGGTTACTGGATGCCGCCGATATCCTGCTGTATCTGCGCGCAGGTGAATCGACACCTTTTCTACAAGCGGCGTCGTAACGATCAACGTAGACCTATTTTGTGTCGGTTTCAGTCACCGGGCTGGGGCGTGAAACATCACTGACACACATCAACCCAGGTGGCTGAAGTTAGCTCAGCCATTCGTTCCGGTGTGATGCGAACCGCGCTGTGAATGGCTCCTGCCGCAGGCAGCACCTCAGCATAGTGCTTCAGAGAGACATCGCAATAAACCGAGATCGGTGTTTCCAGCCCGAAAGGACAAACGCCGCCAACGGGATGACCCGTCGCGTTCACTACCTCATCACTACTCAGCATACGGGCTTTGGCACCGAACGTGCTCTTTAGCTTTTTATTATCCAGCCGGGCATCGCCTTTGGCGACAACCAGGATGATGTCGTTCTTCACCTTTAGCGAAAGTGTTTTCGCGATCTGACCGGGTTCGACATTATGGGCTTTAGCTGCCAGTTCAACAGTTGCCGTGCTCTGGTCTAATTCGATGATCTCAATATCTGGGGCATGCTGCGCCAAAAATTGGCGTACTGATTGCAAACTCATTCTTCTCTCCATGGTGCCTACAGGCAGCTCCGCACAGCAGAAAACCGCATGGCGTAATTTGTCATAGGGCTTACCTCACTGTAAATATTTTATTGTAACAACATGGCAACATTGGCAGTTTTTCGATCGTCTTCACAATCAAAGAAACCGGTTACAGTAACCGGTTGCAGATTGTTGAAATGACGATTAATACTGAAGTTGTCACTTCCTCTGTATCACATAATAAGAGCCATCTATGAAACTTAACTCAAAATGCAGTTGCGCTGGTGCTCTTCCCGGCACGGTTGCGAAAAAGTGTAATGGGCTTTACGTGGTGGTGTTGATGACTGCATGGCTGCAGGGTTTTGCGCAACGGGAGAGCGGCTATGTCTACTAACCATGCTGTGTTTAATGTGATTTTCCGCTTTGTTGAAAACTACGTCAGCCCTGTCGCCGGGCGTATCTCTTCGCAACGTCACGTGATGGCAATTCGTGATGGTTTTATTTCGGCTATGCCATTTATGATCGTAGGCTCATTTCTGTTGGTTTTTGCCTACCCGCCATTTTCTCCTGATACAACATGGGGATTTGCCCGCGCATGGCTGGACATGGCAAAACAGTTTGAAGGCCAAATCCTCACTCCGTTTGATATGACGATGGGGATCATGTCGGTCTACATATGTGCGGCTATCGCTTATAACCTGGGGAAGCACTATGTGAAGTCGTATCAATTAGATCCGTTTATGTGCGCGATGTTGTCCATTATGGCTTTTTTGCTGATTGCTGCGCCGAAAACCAAAGGCACGATGCCCGTTGATAGCCTGGGTGGGACGGGGATTTTCACCGCTATCCTGGTGGCGATTTACTGTGTTGAAATGATGCGTTTCCTGAAGGCGCGCAACATCGGTATCCGTTTACCCGATCAGGTGCCGCCAATGATCAAAAACTCCTTCGATCTGCTGATCCCGGTGCTGGTGGTGGTGCTAACTCTGTACCCTCTGAGCCTGGTTATACAGTCGCAGTTTGACATGCTAATCCCGCAGGCCATTATGGCCATCTTTAAACCACTGGTATCCGCCGCTGATTCTCTCCCGGCGATACTACTGGCCGTGCTGATTGGTCATCTACTGTGGTTTGCTGGGATCCATGGTGCGGCGATTGTATCGGGGATGCTGCAAATGTTCTGGCTAACCAATCTCGGAATGAACCAGTCGGCGCTGGCACAGGGCGCGCCTTTGCCCCATATCTTTATGGAAGCATTCTGGACGTTTTTCATCGTGGTTGGTGGGTCCGGCGCGACGATGGGGCTGGTGATTTGCTATCTGCGCAGCCGTTCGGCTCATTTACGCTCGATTGGGCGTTTGAGCGTGGTCCCCAGCATTTTCAATATTAACGAACCGGTGATTTTCGGTACGCCGATTGTTATGAACCCGGTGTTCTTTATCCCGTTCCTGTTGGCCCCGATGGTGAATGCGGTGCTGGCATGGGCGGCGATGAAGCTGGATTTAATTGGTCGGGTGATTTCCGTCGTTCCCTGGACGGCCCCGGCTCCGGTTGGTGCGGCATGGGCGTTAGGCTGGGATTATCGTGCGGCCATCCTGGTTGTCCTGCTGGCATTGGTGTCGGCGATCATCTATTTCCCGTTCTTTAAGGTTTATGAAAAGCAGCTTCTGGCACAGGAAAAAGAAGAAGCACAGCGTATAGAAGAGGAAAATCAGCAGGTTGCATAATTTATTGGCGAGGGGCTACGGTTCCTCGCTTATTTCAGCGTACAGTCACCGCATTGCTGAACGTCGGGCAGGCGATAGCGCTGGCAGCAGGTTCTGCGAACTAACAGTCCCTCGCGTGGAACAACGGTACGCCACAGGGGGTTATCCTGGCCGCAGGAGAGTTGTTTCTCAAAAAAGCAGGTCTGGCGCAGCGTGTTCAACAGTTCTTCACCTAACAACGGCTTCATTTCCGTTAAGTACCAGTGAATTAAGTATCCCGTATTACTCCAGATAAGCTTTGCGTTGATCTCGCCTGTCGCTTCCAGCGCCTGCACAACCGGCGTCAGCGCTGTGAGAATCAGCGTTTCCATACGTTGTTGAGGAGACAGGGCCGTGGTCTGGTGATCCTGATGCACATCGATCCAGAAGCAGGCTGCACGGCCCGTTTCGTGGAATTCTACGTGCATGTGTTCAGGAGAGACATCGATAGCCTCTTTTTGCGTCAGCAGAGCTACCATGAGCGGAGGCATCATCAGGCCGATATACCACTGGGCCCAGAGAGAAATCAGCGGTTTATTTTCGCGTGTCAGCGTAGGTTGGTTGCGATAGATATGGTCTGAATAAACGGCCAACAGCGAACTGAGCGTCGCCGGTTGCGTCCATTCATGTAGCGTCATCGCGCCCGGTACGGGGATTTCGTCAAGACGAATGAAGTCCAGTAGGTGCTCACGGGTCTTGGCTATCGTTTCGCGTACAGCAGCAGCCAGCGAGGGCATCTTTGCTGGGAGGTGGCTACGCCAGATGACATCTTCAACGATCGGTGCGGAACGATAAGCCATGGCAATATACGGATGTTAATCTAAATGATAATGATTGCTAATCCTATAGTTGACAATGAACGATGGCAAGATCTTTGTCACGATGCTGGGTGCCACCGCACATATAGCTCAGAGTGAAGGGCGGTTTACCCGTAGCTCATCGCTGACCAGCGTGTTGTTACGCCCGAGGTTTTTCGCCTCGTATAGGGCTTTATCCGCTCTGGCGATAGCGGCCTCAATATCCTGCTCTACCAGAGGCGCAATGCCAATACTGACGGTCACGTTGGTTGCCACGCTTTCGTTAAACATGTGGGGTATTTTAAGGTCGTACACTTTCTGACGAATACGCTCGGCGGCAGCCTGTGCCTGCTGCGGATCGATCGCGGTCAGCAAAACCATGAATTCTTCGCCGCCGAATCGCGCCACCACATCCCGGGAGCGTACGGAATCACGAATGGCCGCTGAGACGCGGATCAGCGCCTGGTCACCCATCATATGCCCGTAATGATCGTTATAGGCTTTGAAGTGGTCGATATCTAATAACAACACGTAGTGCTTCGAGTTGCTCAGCGCCAACAGTGTATCGAGTCTGTGTTGCAGCCCCCGGCGGTTATATAAACCAGTAAGCGGATCAAGCATGCTGAGTCCGCTGAGCGTTTCTCGTTCCTCCAGCAGTTTGTACATCAACTGCTGGGCGAAACCATCGTAGCGCTTTTGAATCACATGCTGGATGGCGATCCCGGCCATCGGTAACGCCATAAAATAGAAAATTCGTAAACCGTGCTCGTTGCCGCTAAGCCATAAACAGACGGCGACGGAAGGCAATGAGTGAAGCGTAAACGCGATGATATTATTGGCAAAAGCAATAGATCCAATAAACAGTACACTGAGCAGCGCGATTAACAGAAAATAATAGTCATTATGACCGAGCGTGGAATATTTCTGAAAAATATGAAATGCCCATAACAAGCCAAAAATTATTGAAATAAAAGGGAGATTAATTTTTTTATCCGTATATTTCCCATGCCATATAAGCAGCAGCGTGCTGGTGATCAGTATCAGCAGAGCCGGTACTGATACGGCTTTGACGGCAAAAAGTGGGAAAAAAAGCGTAAACAGCGCGGAGACTGCGTTGAGAAGCAGAAACAAACGCAACGAGAGTTGATATTTTTTAGTGCGCAGAGTTCGCCAGGATTGTACTGTCATAGGTAAATATTGTTAGTTATCTGTAATATACGAAGATGTGTTGGTAAATAAAACAAATAACGAACGGGGCATCATTCGCTGAGGTCTTTATTTTTAGTTGAAGCGTTAATCGGCGAGCAATTTATCACCTTAGGTTATTCATGTCATCAATCGTTAAGTAAAACTCATATAATTGATAGTGCCTTCCAGCTGACAAATGAGAAAATATATCATATGATATTGGTTATCATTATCAATGTCGTAGGTGGAACCATGTTGCAACGTACGCTGGGCAGTGGATGGGGAGTTCTGTTGCCGGGGATGCTCATTGCCGGAATGGCATTTACCGATCTGTCAGTCTATGTATGGAAGGTAATGATTGTATTAGGATTACTACTGACTTCGCTCATGCTATATCACAAGCGCTTACGGCATTTTGTTCTGTTACCTTCATGCGCGGCGTTGATCGGCGGCATTGTGCTGGTAATGATGAACTGGAATCAGGGATAAGCGAAACAGGGAAGAAAGCGAGAGGAAAATAAGATAATTGGTGCGAGGGGGGGGACTCGAACCCCCACATCCTAAGGACACTAACACCTGAAGCTAGCGCGTCTACCAATTCCGCCACCTTCGCACAGTCATCTTATTTTTTTGATATCGCCTCGTTGGTGCGAGGGGGGGGACTTGAACCCCCACGTCCGAAAGGACACTAACACCTGAAGCTAGCGCGTCTACCAATTCCGCCACCTTCGCCCAGTGCGAGCAATATCAATGTGGATTATGGTGCGAGGGGGGGGACTTGAACCCCCACGTCCGAAAGGACACTAACACCTGAAGCTAGCGCGTCTACCAATTCCGCCACCTTCGCATACCATCGACACTCAAAAAGTATCGTTACCACGGAGGCGCATTCTAGTTGTTTTCAACTTTTCGTCAATAGTTAATTGTACAGGCTGGGCCGATTGATGCAAAAACGGCCATGTGAATGGCCGTTCGCTGCGAGACAATTACGCTTTTTTCGCCTGACGCGTCATGATGGTGCGATAGACCTTGAAGCGTCCGGTCTGTGCGATAACTTCATGGAATCCGAATACCTCATCCAGCACCTTTGGATAGGGCAGGAAGGCGTTCGCCACGATACGCAGTTCACCGCCGCTGTTGAGATGACGCACCGCGCCGCGAATCAGCGTTTGCGCGGCATCGAGGCTGGTCTGCATCCCATCATGGAACGGTGGGTTGGAGATGATCATATCAAAGCGGCCCGTCACGTCAGAAAAAACGTTACTGGCGATCACATCACCTTCAATACCGTTGGCGGCAAGCGTGGCGCGGCTGGCTTCAACAGCGGCCGCACTTACATCACACAGGGTTAAGCGAACTTTTGGCGAGTGGCTGGCTAAAGCGACGGAAAGTACGCCAGCGCCACAACCGACATCCAGAATTTTACCTTTGGTATGCGGCGTCAGTGTGGAGAGTAGCAATTGGCTGCCAATATCCAGGCCGTCACGGCTGAATACGCCCGGCAGCGTTTTGATGGTCAGATTATCAACCTGATATTCATCCCAGTATTTTTCTGCATCAAAGACTGGCTGTTTTTCCAGACGGCCGTGGTACAGGCCACAGCGACGGGCGCTGTCGACTTTATTCAGCGGTGCGTATTCGGCCAGCATCTGCTCTGCACTACGTACGCCACTGCGGTTCTCACCGACAACAAAAACATCGCTGCCCACCGGTAACAGCGACAAAATATTCATCAGTTGGAACTGCGCTTCCGGCTTATTCTTCGGCCAGTAGTAGATTAGCGTATCGCTATCGGCAACGTCATCGGCCCTGGCAACGAGGCTGAAACGGACGTTGTCACCCATCTGGCGGTTCAGCACCTGCCAGTGATGAAGTTGTTGAGTGTGCGCACGGCTGGCGGCGCTTTCGAAGTGGGCAGGTAGGTCATCCTGCAAATCACCGGCAAACAGAATACGGCTTTGTTCGAAATCATCACTGTGGCGCAGCAAGACTTCACTTGCCGGGGTAAAAGCAGACATGGAGTGCTCCTTAAATTGTACAGCCGGGGATTATAGTTGTTTGATGGCACGGATTCGACAAATTTGCTATATTTGCGCCCCTGATAGACAGGAGTGTTTCGCTATGACATCCCGACGAGACTGGCAGTTACAGCAACTGGGCATTACGCAGTGGTCGCTGCGTCGTCCTGGCGCACTGCAGGGCGAAATCGCGATCTCCATTCCTGCGCATATCCGTTTAGTGATGGTTGCTGCACAACTACCCGCGCTAACCGAACCGTTAATGAGCGATATTTTACGCGCAATAACCGTCAGCCCGGATCAGGTTTTACAGTTGACGCCTGACCGTGTCGCCATGCTACCGCAGGGCAGTCGCTGTAATAGCTGGCGGCTGGGAACCGAAGAGCCGCTGCTGCTGGAAGGCGCTCAGGTCGAGAGTCCTGCGTTTAATGAATTACGGGAAAACCCAGCGGCCCGTGCCGCGTTATGGCAACAAATCTGCGCATATGAACACGATTTCTTCCCTCGAACCGACTGATTTACCTGCAGCATTTCAGATTGAAAAACGCGCCCACGCTTTTCCGTGGAGTGAAAAAACATTTGCCAGCAACCAGGGCGATCGCTACCTCAATTTTCAGTTGAGGGTTGACGACGTGATGGCCGCCTTTGCGATTACGCAGGTGGTGCTGGATGAAGCTACGCTGTTCAATATCGCTGTCGATCCTGACTTTCAGCGCCAGGGCCTGGGGCGCGAGCTGCTGGAGCACCTGATCGATGAGCTGGAAAAGCGTGGCATTTTGACGCTGTGGCTGGAAGTGCGCGCCTCAAATGCTGCCGCTATCGCACTGTATGAAAGCCTGGGCTTTAACGAGGCGACGATCCGGCGCAATTATTATCCGACGGCCGATGGTCATGAAGACGCCATTATCATGGCATTGCCAATCAGCATGTAAGACAAGGTGTAATGATGAAGAAGTGGGACTGGATTTTCTTTGATGCCGACGAAACGCTGTTTACATTTGACTCGTTTACCGGCTTACAGCGGATGTTTCTCGACTATAGCATTACCTTTACCGCTGAAGATTTTCAGGACTACCAGGCCGTGAATAAACCGCTATGGGTGGATTATCAAAACGGCGCGATTACTTCATTGCAACTGCAGCACGCCCGTTTCCAGAGCTGGGCTGAACGCCTGAAGGTCGAACCAGGCCAGCTTAATGACGCATTTATCAATGCGATGGCGGAGATCTGCTCGCCGTTGCCTGGGGCGGTTTCTCTGCTCAATGCGATTCGTGATAAAACGAAAATCGGTATCATTACTAACGGCTTTACGGCGTTGCAGCAAATCCGCCTTGAGCGGACGGGGCTGCGCGACTATTTCGATCTGCTGGTGATTTCTGAGCAGGTTGGAGTGGCAAAACCCGATCCCCGTATTTTTGACCACGCGCTGGAGCAGGCGGGCAATCCTGATCGTTCCCGCGTGCTGATGGTGGGCGATACCGCAGAGTCCGATATTCTGGGCGGCATTAACGCTGGGCTATCCACCTGCTGGCTAAATACGCACCATCGCGAGCTGCCAGCGGGCATTCAGCCGACATGGACGGTGGCGTCATTAAGCGAACTGGAGCAGCTCCTGTGTAAACACTGATTGCCTCCCCCCCGTTGATGGGTAAAATAGCCGCAATTTTTTCGTATTCAACATGCGCGGCGCATTGCCGCGTTTACTAAGAAGATTGAATTATGACGTTGTCTCCTTATTTGCAAGAGGTGGCCAAGCGCCGCACTTTTGCCATTATTTCTCACCCGGATGCCGGTAAAACGACCATTACTGAAAAGGTCCTGTTATTCGGACAGGCGATTCAGACCGCCGGTACGGTAAAAGGCCGTGGCTCCAGCCAGCATGCAAAATCTGACTGGATGGAGATGGAAAAGCAGCGTGGTATCTCCATTACCACCTCTGTGATGCAGTTTCCGTATCACGACTGCCTGGTGAACCTGCTGGACACCCCGGGGCACGAAGACTTCTCCGAAGATACTTACCGTACTCTGACGGCGGTAGACTGCTGTCTGATGGTTATCGACGCCGCGAAAGGCGTTGAGGATCGTACCCGCAAGCTGATGGAAGTTACCCGTCTGCGCGATACGCCGATCCTGACCTTCATGAACAAACTCGACCGTGACATCCGTGACCCGATGGAGCTGCTGGATGAAGTCGAGAACGAGCTGAAAATCGGCTGTGCGCCGATCACCTGGCCGATTGGCTGCGGGAAGCTGTTCAAGGGCGTTTATCACCTTTATAAAGACGAAACTTACCTGTACCAGACGGGTAAAGGCCACACCATTCAGGAAGTGCGCATTGTTAAGGGGCTGAATAACCCGGAACTCGATGCCGCCGTGGGCGAAGATCTGGCGCAGCAGCTGCGCGACGAGCTGGAGCTGGTGCAGGGCGCGTCTAACGAGTTCGACCATGATCTGTTCCTCGCGGGCGAAATCACCCCGGTCTTCTTCGGTACCGCGCTGGGTAACTTCGGCGTTGACCATATGCTGGACGGCTTAGTGGAGTGGGCGCCTGCGCCGATGCCGCGTAAAACTGATACCCGCACCGTGGAAGCCTCAGAAGAGAAGTTCACCGGCTTCGTGTTTAAAATCCAGGCCAACATGGATCCGAAACACCGTGACCGCGTGGCGTTCATGCGTGTGGTTTCCGGTAAGTACGAGAAAGGCATGAAAATGCGCCAGGTGCGCATTGGTAAAGACGTGGTGATCTCTGATGCGCTGACCTTTATGGCCGGTGACCGTTCTCATGTGGAAGAAGCGTATCCGGGCGATATTCTCGGTCTGCACAACCATGGCACTATTCAGATCGGCGATACCTTCACCCAGGGTGAAATGATGAAGTTCACCGGTATTCCGAACTTCGCGCCGGAGCTGTTCCGTCGTATTCGCCTGAAAGATCCGTTGAAGCAGAAGCAACTGCTGAAAGGGCTGGTTCAGCTGTCGGAAGAGGGTGCGGTGCAGGTCTTCCGTCCAATTGCTAATAACGATCTCATCGTGGGCGCTGTCGGTGTGCTGCAGTTCGACGTGGTGGTTTCACGCCTGAAGAGCGAGTACAACGTTGAAGCGATTTATGAGTCGGTCAACGTGGCGACCGCGCGCTGGGTAGAATGTTCTGACGTGAAAAAATTCGAAGAATTTAAGCGTAAAAACGAAGTTCAGCTGGCGCTGGATGGTGGCGATAACCTCACCTATATCGCACCGACCATGGTTAACCTGAATCTCACCCAGGAACGTTACCCTGACGTTCAGTTCCGCAAAACGCGCGAACACTAATCGCCTCCCAGGGCACGGAATCCGCCGTGCCCGGTAACTTTTCCTGTCTTTTAAATCCCTTGCGGAATGTTCTTAAAACCTCTCGTTTTTCTGTTGTTTGCCTGTTTTTTAGTCAATCCGGACTGCGATCACGAAATTCTGAACTATATTTAACAATGTGATGACATAAATATCGGCGTTAAATGCTTTTTAGGCTGCCTGTTGCAGCTTCTATTGCTGATATTTATTCCACTTACAAGATTAGTTGCTGGTTAACGCCGTTTACGGCAGACCATCGCTTTTAGCAAAACATACAGGAATACATCGATGACAATGACAGGACTTAAGATTTCTAAAACGCTGCTGGCCGTGATGCTGACCTCCGCTGTTGCAACGGGTTCTGCTTTTGCAGAAAACGCCACGACGGATAAAGCGCAATCTGGTGTCGAAAGTGCGGGGCAGAAAGTCGATAGCTCTATGAACAAAGTCGGTAATTTCATGGATGACAGCACTATCACAGCAAAAGTAAAAGCTGCGCTGGTGGATCACGAAAGCATCAAGAGCACCGATATTTCCGTGAAAACAGACCAGAAAGTGGTGACGTTAAGCGGGTTTGTTGAAAGCCAGGCACAGGCTGAAGAAGCCGTGAAAGTGGCCAAAGGCGTTGAGGGCGTAACCTCAGTGAGCGACAAACTACACGTACGCGACAGCAAAAGCACATCCGTAAAAGGCTATGCGGGCGACACGGCAACCACCAGCGAAGTTAAAGCAAAACTGCTGGCTGATGACATTGTCCCTTCCCGTAAAGTGAAAGTAGAGACCACTGATGGAGTGGTTCAACTTTCCGGCACCGTTGACTCAAAAGCACAAAGCGATCGTGCTGAGAGCATCGCCAAAGCGGTTGATGGCGTGAAAAGCGTCAAAAACGACCTTAAAACTCAGTAATTCGACTTAATTCGTCCTCCTGACGTTTGTCGGGAGGCGTGTTGTGCACCACACTAAAAATATCGCCGATGAGCAGCCTGAGCGCTCATAACAAGCGGTGACATTAACTATGGTAAAGGAGAAGCGCATGTTTCGATGGGGCATCATATTTCTGGTTATCGCGTTAATTGCCGCCGCACTGGGTTTTGGTGGACTGGCAGGTACCGCTGCAGGCGCAGCGAAAATTGTTTTCGTGGTGGGGATCATTCTGTTTCTGGTCAGCCTGTTTACCGGTCGTAAACGACCCTAGTAAGTAAACCGTAAAGATAACTTGCTACCAAGCCAGTCCAGTGGACTGGCTTTTACGGTTTTAGCGTCAGGCAATTTGCGTTACTTTGTTGTTCTATTACAAAAACAACAGGAAGGCAGAGGTGGGGCAGAGAATACCCGTCACGCTCGGTAATATTGCGCCGTTATCGTTACGTCCGTTCCAACCAGGCAGTATGGCGCTGGTGTGTGAGGGCGGGGGACAAAGAGGCATTTTCACCGCTGGCGTACTGGATGAATTCATGCGTGCGCAGTTTAATCCCTTTGACCTTTACTACGGGACGTCCGCCGGTGCGCAAAACCTTTCAGCCTATCTGTGTAACCAGCCTGGTTATGGCCGTAAAGTCATTATGCGTTACACCACCCGTCGTGAGTTTTTTGACCCGGTACGCTTTGTGCGCGGGGGAAACTTAATCGATCTCGACTGGCTGGTGGATTCGACCGCATCCCAGATGCCGCTGGCGATGGATAACGCCGAGCGTTTGTTTGCCGCAGGGAAAGCGTTTTATATGTGCGCCTGTCGGGGGGATGATTATACGCCAGGTTATTTTTCGCCGAACCGACAAAACTGGCTCGATCTCATTCGCGCCTCCAGCGCTATTCCGGGATTCTACCGCACAGGTGTTGCGCTGGACGGTGTGAACTATCTGGACGGGGGAGTAAGCGATGCCATACCCGTGCAGGAGGCGGCGAAGCGCGGCGCAAAAACGCTGGTGGTGATCCGCACTGTGCCTTCGCAAATGTACTACACCCCGCAGTGGTTTAAACGTATGGAGCGCTGGCTGGGCGAAAGCAGTCTGCAACCGTTGCTGAATTTGGTCCAGCACCATGAAACCAGCTATCGCGCGATCCAGAGCTTTATTGAAAAGCCGCCGGGTAAGCTGCGAATCTTTGAGATCTATCCGCCAAAACCGCTCCATAGCATGGCGCTGGGCAGCCGTATTCCGGCGCTGCGAGAAGACTATAAGACCGGGCGTTTGTGTGGTCGTTACTTCCTGGCCACCGTCGGCAAGTTGTTGGCGAAAAACGCGCCATTGCCTCGTCAGACGCCGAAGATTGTCGTGCCGGGACCGGTGGTGGTTCCTCCCGCACCGGTGGCCAACGATGCCCACGCGCCGGTGGTGACCAATGCGCCTCAGGCTAACGATACAACGTTTGATAACGAGGATCTGGCGTGAGTTTTCGCTTCATTGATACACATTGTCACTTTGATTTCCCGCCGTTTACTGACGATGAGCCCGCCAGCATTCAACGTGCTGCGGCGGTCGGTGTGAATTGCATCATTGTTCCGGCGACGCAGGCGGCAAACTTTTCCCGCGTACTGGCGTTAGCGGAAAAGTATCCGCCGTTGTTTGCTGCTTTGGGTCTGCATCCCATTGTTATTGAACAACACGGCGATGAAAGTCTGGACCAACTGCAGCAGGCGCTGGATACGCGCCCGCAAAAGCTGGTAGCCGTGGGCGAGATTGGACTGGATCTTTACCGGGACGATCCGCAATTTGATAAACAAGAACGGGTGCTGGACGCGCAGCTTAACCTGGCGAAGCGTTACGAACTGCCGGTGATCCTGCATTCGCGACGGACTCATGACAAATTGGCGATGCTTCTGAAACGTCATGCTCTGCCACGAACCGGCGTGGTGCATGGTTTTTCCGGGAGTTTGCAGCAGGCGCAACGCTTTGTGCAACTGGGGTACAAAATTGGCGTTGGCGGCACTATTACCTATCCACGCGCCAGTAAAACCCGTGAGGTGATGGCGCAACTGCCGCTGGAATCACTCCTGCTGGAAACCGACGCGCCGGACATGCCGCTCAATGGCTTTCAGGGGCAGCCCAACCGCCCCGAGCAGGCGGTCAGAGTATTTGGGACATTATGCGAACTGCGTTCGGAGCCTGCGGACGTGATAGCAGATGCGCTGTATCGCAATACGACCGCGTTGTTTAATGTGTGATTGTTGGGTGCCGGATGGCGGTTGCGCTTTATCCGGCCTACAAATGATGTCGTCGCATCCGGCAATCACAGATACAGCGCCGGGAAAATCAGGTTATCCACACCACGTTCGCGCAATCCTGCCGCCAGTTGCTCCACATCCTCTGGCGTTGCGCTCGGCCAGTCTTTTGCTTCGCCATACACCCCATGCGCATGAAAGGCGTTCAGCCGCACCGGTACGTCGCCTGACTGCTTAATGAACGCTGCCAGCGCATCAATATGTTGCAAATAATCCACATGGTCGGGGATCACTAACAGGCGTAGCTCAGCAAGCTTTCCCTGCCTTGACAGAAAGGTAATGCTTTGTTTAATCAGCGTATTATCTCTCCCGGTAAGCTGGCGATGGTACGTGCTATCCCACGCTTTTAAATCGAGCATTACGCCGTCGCACACCGGCAATAGTTTTTGCCAGCCGGTTTCGCTCAGCATGCCGTTACTGTCGACCATGCAGGTCAGATGTTGCAGCAGAGGATCGCTTTTGAGCGCGGTAAACAGCGCCACAATAAACGGTAACTGGGTAGTTGCTTCGCCACCGCTGACCGTAATTCCCTCAATAAACAGGGCTGCCTTGCGAATATGCTGCAGCACCTGATCAACGCTCATGGTTTGCGCCATCGGCGTCGCCTGCTGCGGGCACAGGTGCAGGCAGGTGTCGCACTGCTGACACACATCGGACTGCCACCATACTTTCCCTGCACTCAGGCTTAGCGCTTCATGCGGGCAATGCAGCACACATTCTCCGCAGTCGTTGCAGCGCCCCATCGTCCATGGATTGTGGCAGTTCTTACAGCGCAGATTACACCCTTGCAGGAACAGAGCCAGGCGGCTGCCCGGCCCGTCGACGCAGGAGAAAGGGATCAGTTTACTGACTGAAGCGCATCTGCTGTTCATGGCTTATCACACGAGGTTGTCGTTCCAGAATACGCGTATTGCGTGCGGCCTCTTCACCAAGCCAGGTGGTGTTAGTGCGAGATCCTTCGGCACGATATTTTTCCAGATCCGACAGGCGCACCATATAGCCCGTGACGCGGACCAGATCGTTGCCGCTCACGTTGGCGGTGAATTCACGCATTCCGGCTTTAAACGCGCCGAGGCACAGTTGCACCAGCGCCTGTGGATTACGCTTGATGGTTTCATCCAGCGTCAGGATATCGCTGATCCCGGCGTGATAATATGCGTGATGCGGCGCGACGGTTTGCAGATGGGTGATCGGGTCAGGTTCATCACCATAAGGCAGACGCGCGCCGGGCGTGGTGCCGATGTCAGAACTGATCCCCGACTGCGCATGCAGCATTGCGCGCTGCTTCCAGCCATACTTCACCGGTGTGCGTTCGACAAACTCCGCCAGTTGGGCGCTAATGCGGTATCCGAGCTGATTGGCGAACGCCTCTTTCCCATAGCGGGCGCTTTGTCCTGCCTTTTCACATAGCAGGTTTACCGCTTCCGCCAGACCATACATCCCGAACATCGGCACAAAACGTTCGGGATCAACCAACCCTTCCTGTACGAGGAAGCTATTCTCAAAGAAATGTGATTTCTCGTAGAGGAATTCACATCGTGAATCAATGATAGCGATTTGCTGCTGGCAGTAGTGCGGTAGGGTGCGCGTAAAGAAGTCATCGATAGAGGTGCTGCGCTCTGCGATGGCTTTCAGATTAAGCCTGACCAGCGTGCTACCGCCTCCGGAGAGCGGTAAAGAGTTGTAACAACTCACGACGCCATACTGACCTTTTGTGAAAATTTTATCATTTTCGGTGCCGTTGGATATATGTGGCTTACTGCACTCGCAGATATTTTGCGCCACGTTGAGCAGCAGATCGTCAGGGGTGATTTGCGGATCATAAATAAATGTCAGATTCGGTGAAACCTGCTTTAACTCTGCATCTGCGCGTAAAATTGCACGAGTAACTGGTGTATCGGCGGGGCCGATATTGGCATGCATAAACGCGTCTGGCAGGGTTCTGTCGAGATAACGCCAGAAACGTTTTATTCGAATATCGATCTCATCTTGTGTTAGAATTCTAACATATGGTTGCAACAGGGCGTCGAGCTGACCGAGGTAGACCGGCATTGAGGTCACTGATGGAACGTGGTGGTACAGGATGGTGAGCAAGGATAACGCATCATCAAGGTCGCTGGCTCCTTCAAGCTCCAGCCATGAGGAGCCGTTGGCCAGAAAACGCGCATAGTCGGGTAAGACATAGCGCGGTTTGAACGGGGCATGACCTTCGTACATATCGCAGATCACCCCGTCATCCAGCGCCTGGCGGGCTTCAGCGGGCAGTTGCGGATAAGGCAGCGCGTTTTCAGCCTCCAGCGCCAGAAAGTGGCGTTTCTGCTCAGGACTGAGCGTCGGGCTGGTCACGATTTGTTGGCACCGCTGTTGCAGCGCGAATTCGCTTGAAGTGGGCATCGTTGGTTCCTTTATGTGCCGAAGGTATCGCGCCATTGTAGAAAGCAACAGCGCCCCAACCTTTGATCCGGATGCGCCTGATGCCACCCCATCGTGTCTGGAAAGATGAATTATTTGAAGTAGATCTCATTAGAGTAATGCAAATCTGTATGTGGTTTTCATTAACTGTGATGTATATCGAAGTGTAATGGCGAGCGGATGTTAGAATACTAACAAACTCGCAAGGTGAAATTTTATACGGCGAAGCCGTTGGAGAATGTTATGACCGATTTAACAGCAAGCAGCCTGCGTGCCCTGAAACTGATGGACCTGACCACCCTGAATGACGACGACACCAATGAAAAAGTGATCGCGCTGTGTCATCAGGCGAAGACCCCGGTTGGCAACACGGCAGCAATTTGCATCTATCCACGTTTCATTCCTGTTGCACGTAAGACTCTGAAAGAGCAGGGCACGCCGGACATCCGTATTGCCACCGTCACCAACTTCCCGCACGGCAATGACGACATCGAGATCGCGCTGGCTGAAACCCGCGCGGCGATTGCCTACGGTGCTGACGAAGTTGACGTGGTGTTCCCGTATCGTGCGCTGATCGCGGGTAACGAGCAGGTTGGTTTTGACCTGGTTAAAGCCTGTAAAGACGCCTGTGCAGCGGCAAACGTGCTGCTGAAAGTGATCATCGAAACTGGGGAGCTGAAAGAAGAAGCCCTGATTCGCAAAGCGTCTGAAATTTCTATCAAAGCGGGTGCTGATTTCATCAAAACGTCTACCGGTAAAGTACCGGTCAATGCGACGCCAGAAAGCGCACGCATCATGATGGAAGTGATCCGTGATATGGGCGTTTCTAAAACCGTTGGATTCAAACCCGCTGGCGGCGTACGTACTGCAGAAGATGCACAGCAGTTCCTGGCGATTGCTGACGAACTGTTTGGCGCCGACTGGGCGGATTCCCGTCATTACCGCTTTGGCGCATCCAGCCTGCTGGCGAGCCTGCTCAAAGCGCTGGGTCACGGCGACGGTAAGAGCGCAAGCAGCTACTAAGTTTGAATTGCCCATCGTAGGCCGGATAAGGCGCTAGCCGCCATCTGGCATCAATACGACTTGCCGGGGAGCGCACTGCTTACCCGGCCCATAATCGGGAGGTTAACGTGTTTCTCGCACAAGAAATTATTCGTAAAAAACGTGATGGTCATGCGCTGAGCGATGAAGAAATTCGTTTCTTTATCAATGGGATTCGTGACAACACCATCTCTGAAGGGCAAATCGCCGCCCTGGCGATGACCATTTTCTTCCACGATATGACAATGCCCGAGCGTGTGTCGCTAACCATGGCAATGCGTGATTCAGGAACCGTGCTGGACTGGAAAAGCCTGCAACTGAACGGCCCGATTGTGGATAAACACTCTACCGGCGGCGTGGGTGACGTAACGTCACTGATGTTAGGCCCGATGGTTGCTGCCTGCGGCGGCTATATTCCGATGATTTCCGGGCGCGGCCTGGGTCATACCGGCGGTACGCTCGATAAACTGGAAGCGATTCCTGGGTTTGACATCTTCCCGGACGACGCACGTTTCCGTGAAATTATTAAAGACGTGGGTGTGGCGATTATTGGGCAAACCAGCTCGCTCGCACCGGCGGATAAACGTTTTTATGCCACCCGCGATATTACCGCGACGGTGGATTCCATCCCGCTGATTACCGGCTCTATCCTGGCGAAAAAGCTGGCGGAAGGGCTGGATGCGCTGGTGATGGATGTGAAAGTAGGCAGCGGCGCGTTTATGCCGACCTATGAACTTTCTGAAGCCCTTGCCGAAGCGATTGTCGGCGTGGCGAACGGGGCGGGTGTCCGTACCACCGCACTGTTAACCGATATGAACCAGGTGCTGGCTTCCAGCGCAGGTAACGCGGTAGAAGTCCGCGAGGCCGTCCAGTTCCTGACCGGTGAATACCGTAATCCGCGTCTGTTAGACGTCACCATGGCGCTGTGCGTGGAAATGCTGATCTCCGGCAATCTGGCGAAAGATGACGCCGAAGCCCGCGCGAAATTGCAGGCGGTGCTGGACAACGGTAAAGCGGCGGAAATTTTTGGCCGTATGGTTGCGGCGCAGAAAGGCCCGACCGACTTCGTCGAAAACTATGCGAAGTATCTGCCGACGGCGATGCTCAGTAAAGCCGTCTATGCTGATACCGAAGGTTTCGTCAGCGCGATGGATACCCGTGCGCTGGGTATGGCAGTCGTTTCTATGGGCGGCGGACGCCGTCAGGCATCGGACACCATTGATTACAGCGTCGGCTTTAGCGACATGGCCCGTTTGGGCGACAGCGTAGACGGACAGCGTCCGCTGGCAGTGATCCACGCGAAAGATGAAGCCAGCTGGCAGGAAGCGGCGAAAGCGGTCAAAGCGGCAATCAGCCTTGACGATAAAGCGCCAGAAATTACACCGACAGTCTATCGTCGTATAACCGAATAACTGTATACTGATCTGATCGCTTTTTTGCGGCGCAGATGTATGGAGAACAAGATGAAACGTGCATTTATTATGGTGCTGGACTCCTTTGGTATTGGTGCGACTGAAGATGCGGATCGCTTTGGCGACGTAGGCTCAGACACTATGGGACACATTGCAGAAGCCTGTGCGAAAGGCGAAGCTGATAATGGTCGCAAAGGCCCACTGAATCTGCCTAACCTGACCCGTCTGGGCCTGGTGAAAGCTCACGAAGGTTCTACCGGTAAAATTGCTGCTGGTATGGACGGTAACGCGGAAGTCATTGGCGCCTATGCATGGGCGCATGAACTCTCTTCCGGGAAAGATACGCCGTCTGGCCACTGGGAAATCGCCGGTGTTCCGGTTCTGTTTGACTGGGGCTATTTCTCCGATCATGAAAACAGCTTCCCGCAGGAGTTACTGGACAAACTGGTTAAGCGTGCCAACCTGCCGGGTTACCTCGGTAACTGCCACTCTTCCGGTACTGTGATTCTGGATCAACTGGGCGAAGAACATATGAAAACCGGGAAGCCGATTTTCTATACCTCCGCTGACTCCGTGTTCCAGATTGCCTGCCACGAAGAGACTTTTGGCCTGGATAAACTTTACGAGCTGTGCGAAATCGCCCGTGAAGAGCTGACCGAAGGCGGTTACAACATCGGTCGTGTTATCGCGCGTCCGTTTATCGGTGATAAAGCCGGTAACTTCCAGCGTACCGGTAACCGTCACGACCTGGCCGTTGAGCCGCCAGCGCCGACCGTGCTGCAGAAACTGGTTGACGAGAAAAAAGGTCATGTTGTCTCTGTCGGTAAGATCGCGGACATTTACGCCAACTGCGGTATCACTAAAAAAGTGAAAGCGACCGGTCTGGATGCGCTGTTCGACGCCACCATCAAAGAGATGAAAGAAGCGGGTGACGAGACCATTGTCTTCACTAACTTTGTGGACTTCGACTCTTCCTGGGGCCACCGCCGCGACATCGCGGGCTATGCCGCAGGTCTGGAACTGTTTGACCGCCGTCTGCCGGAGCTGATGGAGCTGGTGGGTGAAGATGATATTCTGATCCTCACCGCCGACCACGGCTGCGACCCGAGCTGGACCGGTACCGACCATACCCGTGAGCACATTCCGGTGCTGATCTACGGTCCGAAAGTGAAACCTGGCTCTTTAGGTCATCGTGAAACCTTCGCGGATATCGGCCAGACGCTGGCGAGCTACTTTGGCACATCGCCGATGGACTACGGTAAAAACATGCTGTAATACCCGTTGTCTTTCGCGTTGTAGATGCGTTGACTTCATTCGTTCACCCCGGTCACATAGTTTATCTATGCTCCCGGGGATTCACGAATTCGTCGCCTTCCTACAACGCGAAATCCTTAGGGTATTTCACTGTTTTTGCACACGTTTTGTAGGCCTGATAAGGCGTAGCCGCCATCAGGCGATAACAACGAGATAAGGATAAAAAAATGGCAACTCCACATATTAATGCAGAAATGGGTGATTTCGCTGACGTCGTATTGATGCCGGGCGACCCGCTGCGTGCAAAACATATTGCTGAAACTTTCCTCGAAGATGTTCGTGAAGTGAACAACGTTCGCGGCATGTTAGGTTTCACCGGTACTTACAAAGGCCGTAAGATCTCCGTGATGGGCCACGGTATGGGTATCCCATCCTGCTCCATCTACACCAAAGAGCTGATCACCGATTTCGGCGTGAAGAAAATCATTCGCGTTGGCTCCTGCGGCGCTGTGCGTATGGACGTCAAACTGCGCGACGTGGTGATCGGTATGGGCGCCTGCACCGACTCTAAAGTGAACCGTATCCGCTTTAAAGATCATGACTTTGCGGCTATCGCTGACTTTGACATGGTACGTAACGCAGTTGATGCGGCAAAAGCGCTGGGCGTTGACGCGCGCGTAGGCAACCTGTTCTCCGCTGACCTGTTCTACTCTCCGGACGGCGAAATGTTCGACGTGATGGAAAAATACGGCGTACTGGGCGTGGAAATGGAAGCGGCGGGCATCTATGGCGTTGCTGCTGAGTTTGGTGCGAAAGCGCTGACTATCTGCACCGTGTCCGACCATATCCGTACCCACGAGCAGACCACTGCCGCTGAGCGTCAGACGACCTTCAACGACATGATCAAAATCGCGCTGGAATCCGTTCTGCTGGGCGATAAAGAGTAAGACTGTGTTATGCCCGGTGGCGCCGCGCTTACCGGGCCTCGCGATCGTAGGCCGGATAAGGCGTAGCCGCCATCCGGCTTTTTTTTATTAACGTACGGCGAGTGCAATCCATGCCGACAGTTCCCGCAGTTCTTTTTCCTGCTCCGGGAAATCAACCAGCAGCGCCTCGCACTCCTGTTGTAGCATATCCGCGCGGTACAAACACCCTTGTAGTCGCCCCGCCAGCGCTTCCAGCGGCGCGGGATTGAGGCTGTCGGTAAAGACCTGTGCACGGGTGATATGACCTTTTTCGACGTCGAAATGTAGCTCGACGCCGCCCCAGGTGAAACGCTCGTCCAGCAAATGTGAGAATGCCGGCGCCTGGCCGAAATTCCACTCCCAACTGCTCTGGCGCGCAAAGGTTTCGGCAAAATTCGGCAGATCCGGCGTTTTATCCGGGGATATTACTTCTGCTTCGACGCGCTCGCCGTAATGGGCGAAAAAGGCGTCCGTGACCGCCTGGCAGACCTGTTCATGGGTGATGCCCGGTAATAGCTCGGTAAGATTGGCCACGCGAGAGCGAACGGAGGTAATCCCTTTCGCCGCGAGTTTCTTTTTATCCGGATTCAGATAGTTCGCCAGGCGACTGAGGTCAGCATTCAGCAGCAGCGTACCGTGATGGAAGCCGCGATCTTTGGTTTCGCGATAGGCTGAACCAGAGACTTTGCGATCGCCGTCCGGCGTTTTCACCACCAGATCGTTGCGTCCCGAAGCATCGGCCATAACGCCCAATGAATTCAATGCGTTGAGTACGATAGAGGTAGAGATAGTTTTGTCGTATTCCGGTTTGCCGGCCATAAAGGTAAAGCAGGTATTGCCTAAATCATGAAACACCGCGCCGCCGCCGCTGCTGCGACGAGCGAGCCGCACGTTATCCTCTTCCATACGGCGGGTATTGCACTCTTTCCATGGGTTTTGCGCCCGGCCAATCACCACCGTATCGGCGTTACGCCATAAGAACAGAACGCGCTGCGTGGCGGGCATCTGGCGAAATATGCACTCTTCAACCGCCAGGTTAAACCACGGATCGTAAGAGTCTGAGATAAGCAGACGCAGGGTAGTCATAGCGATTTCCTTTTCTTAATCATCTTTATCTTCTTCCTGCACCGGTTTGTTGGCGGTAAGCAGGAACGGCGATTGTTGCCAGCGGGTGCGTTTACCTTGCAGTAAGGTCCGGGTCAGCACCACGCCAATCGCCAGTGACAGGAGCAGCATAAGGCGTAGAATGTTGGTGGTGTTATCCACCTGTTTGGCCTCGGTGGCGAGCGTGTGGGTATCCAGCGTCAGGCGCAGATAGCCCAGTGGACCATTTTTGCCTTGAATGGGTTCGACAATCTGCTGGTTGAAATATCCCCCGGCTTTTTTACCGTCCAGCGCCAGTCGGTCACGAACGTTAACGCTCTCACCGGTACGGGTAATCAGGTCACCCTGTTCATCGTACACGCCCGCATCCAGAATACGGCTACTTTCCGTCAACTGCGTGAGCACTGCTTTAATGCGTTTTTCATCCGGTGTTTCGGTATGCATCAGCGGCGCGACGTTTAATGCAACCTGACGTGCCAACGTACGGGCCAGCTCTTCCAGTTGCGGGTTACGTTGTTGCTGGTGGCTTTGACTAAACCAGGATGCGCCCTGCATCAGGGCGACGAGCAGCGCCAGGCAGGACAATACAATCACTGCACGATGTAGTCGGAATTTCAGTTTTGTGCGAGCCATATTCCACCTGCTGAAAATTTGAGACTTAATGTTGCCAGAAGCGCTGGTTACAGGGTAGCCTCATGCGTTATTTTCCCCTGGATGATTCCGACCCGAACGATTTTACAGGAGCTTTAATGCCTAACATTACCTGGTGCGATCTACCCGAAGATGTCTCTCTGTGGCCAGGTCTGCCCCTCTCTTTAAGTGGCGATGAAGTCATGCCGCTGGATTACCACGCGGGCCGTAGTGGCTGGCTGCTGTATGGTCGCGGGCTGGATAAACAACGTCTCACGCAATACCAGAGCAAACTGGGCGCGGCGATGGTGATCGTGGCCGCCTGGTGCGTTGAGGATTATCAGGTGATTCGCCTGGCAGGTTCGTTAACGCCGCGTGCGGCAAAACTGGCGCATGATGCCAAACTGGATGTTGCGCCGCTAGGCAAGATTCCACATCTGCGTACGCCGGGTTTGCTGGTGATGGATATGGATTCAACGGCGATCCAGATCGAGTGCATTGATGAAATCGCGAAGCTGGCCGGCACCGGTGAGATGGTTGCAGAAGTTACCGAACGTGCGATGCGCGGTGAGCTGGACTTTACCGCCAGCCTGCGCAGCCGTGTGGCAACGCTGAAAGGTGCGGATGCCAATATTCTGCATCAGGTACGCGAAAATTTACCGCTGATGCCTGGCCTGACTCAACTGGTGTTGAAGCTGGAAACGCTGGGTTGGAAAGTGGCCATCGCCTCCGGTGGGTTTACCTTCTTTGCGGATTATCTGCGTAATAAGTTACGTCTGACGGCGGCTGTAGCAAACGAGCTGGAGATCATGGACGGGAAATTTACCGGCAACGTGATTGGCGACATCGTCGATGCGCAGTACAAAGCCAATACGCTGACCCGTCTGGCGCAAGAGTATGAGATCCCGATGGCGCAGACGGTGGCGATCGGCGACGGCGCGAACGATCTGCCGATGATCAAAACCGCGGGGTTGGGCATTGCGTATCATGCCAAACCCAAAGTGAATGAAAAGACAGAGATTACTATCCGTCACGCCGATCTGATGGGGGTGTTCTGCATTCTCTCCGGCAGCATGAACCAGAAATAGTTTTGATGCCTGATAAGCGTCAGCGTCATCCGGCAACAGCGTTAACGAAAGAGGTAAAACGTGGCAAAAGCTCCAAAACGCGCCTTTGTTTGTAATGAATGCGGGGCCGATTACCCGCGCTGGCAGGGGCAATGTAGCGCCTGCCAGGCCTGGAACACCATTACCGAGGTGCGCCTTGCCGCGTCGCCGACGGTGGCGCGTAACGAGCGGCTCAGCGGCTATGCCGGGAATGCGGGTGTCGCAAAAGTGCAGAAGCTGTCTGACATCAGTCTTGAAGAATTGCCGCGTTTTTCCACCGGATTTAAAGAGTTTGACCGTGTGCTGGGCGGCGGTGTGGTGCCCGGCAGCGCTATTCTGATTGGCGGTAACCCCGGCGCGGGCAAATCGACCCTGTTGCTGCAAACTCTGTGCAGGCTGGCGGAGCAGATGAAAACGCTGTACGTCACTGGCGAAGAGTCGCTACAGCAGGTGGCGATGCGCGCGCATCGGCTTGGCCTGCCGACGGCGAATCTGAACATGCTGTCGGAAACCAGCATCGAACAAATTTGCCTGATTGCCGAAGAAGAACAGCCGAAACTGATGGTGATCGACTCCATTCAGGTGATGCACATGGCGGATATTCAGTCTTCGCCGGGCAGCGTGGCGCAGGTGCGCGAAACTGCCGCTTACCTGACGCGCTTTGCCAAAACGCGTGGCGTGGCGATTGTGATGGTAGGTCATGTGACTAAAGACGGATCGCTGGCGGGGCCAAAAGTGCTGGAGCACTGTATCGACTGCTCGGTGCTGCTCGACGGTGACGCCGATTCCCGCTTTCGTACCCTGCGTAGCCATAAAAACCGCTTTGGCGCGGTGAATGAGCTTGGCGTCTTTGCCATGACCGAGCAGGGCCTGCGTGAAGTCAGCAACCCTTCCGCTATCTTCTTAAGCCGTGGCGATGAAGTTACTTCCGGTAGTTCGGTGATGGTGGTCTGGGAAGGTACGCGTCCGCTGCTGGTAGAGATTCAGGCGCTGGTCGATCACTCAATGATGGCGAACCCGCGTCGCGTGGCGGTCGGTCTGGAACAGAACCGTCTGGCGATTCTGCTGGCGGTGCTGCATCGTCACGGCGGCTTACAGATGGCGGATCAGGACGTGTTCGTCAACGTGGTCGGCGGTGTCAAAGTCACCGAAACCAGCGCCGATCTGGCGCTGCTGCTGGCAATGGTCTCCAGCCTGCGTGACAGACCGCTGCCGCAGGATTTAGTGGTCTTTGGCGAAGTGGGACTGGCGGGCGAGATTCGCCCGGTGCCGAGCGGCCAGGAGCGTATTTCTGAAGCGGCGAAGCATGGCTTCCGTCGGGCGATTGTGCCTGCCGCCAACGTCCCGAAAAAAGTGCCGGAAGGGATGCAGGTTTTCGGCGTTAAAAAGCTTGCAGATGCGTTAAGCGTGTTTGACGACTTATAATCCTCTGTATGCAGTGATGTTGTATAATTTGCCGGATGGCGACGCAATGCGTCTTATCCGGCCTACGGATTGATGTTGTAGGCCTGATAAGCGAAGCGCCATCAGGCAGTGTTACGCGATTTTTCCAGCAGGAGGCTCTTGTGTCATCGTTCGACTATCTCAAAACCGCCATAAAGCAAAAGGGCTGTACCCTGCAACAGGTGGCGGATGCCAGTGGCATGACCAAGGGATATTTAAGCCAACTGCTGAATGCCAAAATCAAAAGCCCCAGCGCGCAAAAGCTGGAGGCGTTGCACCGTTTTCTCGGGCTGGAGTTTCCGCGCCAGCAGAAAAATATCGGTGTGGTATTCGGTAAATTTTATCCGCTGCACACCGGCCACATCTATCTGATCCAGCGCGCCTGTAGTCAGGTCGATGAGCTGCATATCATCATGGGGTATGACGATACGCGCGATCGCAGCCTGTTTGAAGACAGCGCCATGTCGCAACAGCCGACGGTGCCCGATCGTTTACGTTGGCTGCTGCAAACATTTAAATATCAGAAAAATATCCGAATTCATGCCTTCAACGAAGAGGGTATGGAGCCGTATCCGCACGGTTGGGACGTGTGGAGCAACGGTATCAAAACGTTTATGCAGGAGAAGGGGATCCAGCCAAACTGGATCTACACCTCTGAAGAGTCAGATGCGCCGCAGTATCTGAAACATCTGGGGATCGAAACGGTGCTGGTGGATCCGAAACGAACGTTTATGAACATCAGTGGCGGGCAAATTCGCGAAAACCCGTTTCGCTATTGGGAGTATATTCCCACCGAAGTGAAACCGTTTTTCGTGCGCACCGTGGCGATCCTTGGCGGGGAGTCGAGCGGAAAATCCACGCTGGTGAACAAGCTCGCCAATATCTTTAACACCACCAGTGCGTGGGAATACGGGCGTGATTACGTCTTCTCCCATTTGGGCGGCGACGAGATGGCGTTGCAATATTCCGACTACGATAAGATTGCCCTCGGACAAGCGCAATACATTGATTTTGCTGTCAAGTATGCCAATAAAGTGGCGTTTATCGATACCGATTTCGTGACCACTCAGGCATTCTGTAAAAAGTACGAAGGGCGCGAACACCCGTTTGTGCAGGCGCTGATTGATGAGTACCGTTTTGACCTGGTGATCCTGCTGGAAAACAACACTCCATGGGTGGCGGATGGTTTGCGTAGCCTTGGCAGCTCGGTTGACCGAAAAGCGTTTCAGTCGCTGTTGGTCGAGATGCTGCAGGAAAACAATATCAATTTCGTGCACGTTCAGGAGCCTGACTACGATGGCCGATTCCTGCGCTGCGTGGAGTTGGTGAAAGAATTGATGGGTGAGCAGGGTTAGGTTTTAATGCCGGATGGCGCCGCGCTTATCCGGCCTACAAGTCGTACTAACCTCGTAGACCGGATACGGCACTTAACGGTAATTACTTAGAAATACGCTTGTACTTGATACGCTTCGGCTCCAGAGCATCGGCGCCCAGTGTGCGTTTCTTGTACTCTTCGTATTCGGTAAAGTTACCTTCGAAGAACTCCACTTTACCTTCATCCTGGTAGTCCAGAATATGGGTCGCGATGCGGTCGAGGAACCAACGGTCGTGCGAGATAACCATCGCGCAGCCCGGGAATTCCAGCAGGGCGTTTTCCAGCGCGCGCAGGGTTTCGATATCCAGGTCGTTGGTCGGTTCATCGAGCAGCAGCATGTTGCCGCCAACCTGCAGCAGCTTGGCCAGGTGCAGACGACCGCGCTCACCGCCGGACAGTTCGCCCACGCGTTTCCCCTGATCCACGCCTTTGAAGTTAAAACGGCCTACGTAAGCACGGCTTGGCATTTCGGTGTTGCCGATCTTCATGATATCCAGCCCGCCGGAAACTTCTTCCCACACGGTTTTGCTGTTATCCATTGCGTCACGGAACTGGTCAACAGAGGCCAGCTTCACGGTTTCGCCCAGCGTGATGGTGCCGCTGTCGGGCTGTTCCTGACCGGACATCATACGGAACAGGGTTGATTTACCCGCGCCGTTCGGACCGATGATGCCGACGATAGCGCCTTTCGGTACAGAGAAGCTCAGATCGTCGATCAGCACGCGATCGCCGTAGGATTTACGCAGATTGCTGACCTCAACGACTTTATCGCCCAGACGAGGTCCAGGTGGAATAAACAGTTCGTTGGTTTCGTTACGCTTCTGGTATTCGGTGTTATTCAGCTCTTCAAAGCGTGCCAGACGGGCTTTGCCCTTAGACTGACGGCCTTTCGCGCCCTGGCGCACCCACTCCAGCTCTTTCTCGATAGATTTACGACGAGCGGCTTCCTGAGAAGCTTCCTGCGCCAGACGCTGATCTTTCTGCTCCAGCCAGGAGGAGTAGTTGCCTTCCCATGGAATACCTTCGCCGCGGTCCAGCTCCAGAATCCAACCCGCAACATTGTCGAGGAAGTAACGGTCGTGGGTAATCGCCACGACGGTCCCTTCGAAGTCGTGCAGGAAGCGTTCCAGCCAGGCGACGGATTCGGCGTCCAGGTGGTTGGTTGGTTCGTCGAGCAGCAGCATGTCTGGTTTTTCCAGCAGCAGGCGGCACAGCGCGACGCGGCGGCGTTCACCACCGGAAAGGTTCCCGATTTTGGCATCCCAGTCCGGCAGACGCAGGGCGTCAGCGGCACGCTCGAGCTGCACGTTCAGGTTATGGCCGTCGTGCGCCTGAATAATCTCTTCAAACTTGCCCTGCTGCGCGGCCAGTTTATCGAAGTCGGCGTCCGGTTCTGCGTACTTGGCATACACTTCATCCAGGCCTTTCAGGGCGTTAACCACTTCGGCCACCGCTTCTTCAACAGACTCACGGACGGTGTGTTCCGGGTTCAGTTTTGGTTCCTGCGGCAGGTAACCGATTTTAATGCCAGGCTGCGGGCGAGCTTCGCCTTCGATTTCGGTATCAATGCCGGCCATGATGCGCAGCAGGGTAGATTTACCCGCGCCGTTCAGACCGAGTACACCGATTTTGGCGCCAGGGAAGAAGCTCAGTGAGATGTTTTTAAGAATATGACGTTTCGGCGGAACGACTTTGCCGACACGATGCATGGTATAAACGAATTGAGCCACGTGGACTTCGCCTCTTTTATAGTGATGAATAGAGTTATCAAAAGCGAAGTGTAGCCTTTTTCATTGCCCAATCCCAGCCAGCAGATCTCACTCGCAACAAAAGTAAAAAAGTGTCCGTGACGTGGCGCATTCTGCAATGTCTGGTTAGCATGAATGAATTAAGCGGCATGATGCTGCACAGACGTAACATGACAAGAGGAAGAGCTTGTGGACAAAGCCAAACAATTTACCTGGCGCCTGCTGGCGGCCAGCGTATGTCTGCTGACGGTCAGTCAAGTGGCGCGAGCCGATTCCCTGGATGAGCAGCGCAATCGCTATGCGCAAATTAAGCAGGCCTGGGACAACCGACAGATGGATGTCGTAGAGCAGATGATGCCCGGCCTGAAGAACTATCCTCTGTATCCCTATCTGGAATATCGTCAGATTACTGACGATCTGATGAATCAGCCGACCATTACCGTCACCAATTTTGTGCGCGCCAACCCGACGCTGCCCCCGGCGCGTACTCTGCAATCGCGTTTTGTGAATGAACTGGCGCGACGGGAAGACTGGCGTGGACTGCTGGCGTTTAGCCCGGAAAAACCGGGTACCACGGAAGCGCAATGTAACTATTACTTCGCGAAATGGAGTACCGGACAAACCGAAGAGGCCTGGCGGGGCGCGAAAGAGCTGTGGCTGACCGGGAAAAGTCAGCCGAACGCCTGTGACAAATTATTCGGCGTGTGGCGCGCCTCAGGCACTCAGGATCCGCTGGCTTATCTGGAGCGTATTCGTCTGGCGATGAAAGCGGGTAATACCGGGCTGGTTACGGCATTGGCCGGGCAAATGCCTGGGGAGTACCAGACAATTGCGTCGGCGATCATCGCGCTGGCTAACGATCCAAACACCGTAATGACCTTTGCGCGCACCACTGGCGCAACGGATTTCACCCGGCAGATGGCGGCGGTGGCTTTTGCCAGCGTGGCGCGTCAGGATGTCGAAAACGCCCGCCTGATGATCCCCTCTTTGGTGCAGGCGCAGCAGCTAAATGACGAGCAGACTCAGGAGCTGCGCGACATCGTCGCCTGGCGTCTGATGGGCAATGACGTCACCGACGAGCAGGCGAAATGGCGTGATGATGCGATTATGCGCTCAAATTCTACCTCGCTTGTGGAGCGTCGCGTGCGGATGGCGCTGGGAACTGGTGATCGTCGCGGCCTGAATACCTGGCTGGCGCGTCTGCCGATGGACGCTAAAGAAAAAGATGAGTGGCGCTACTGGCAAGCGGATCTGCTGCTGGAGCGCGGACGCGAGGCGGAAGCGAAAGAGATTCTGCATCAACTCATGCAGCAGCGCGGTTTCTACCCGATGGTGGCGGCGCAACGCCTCGGCGAAGAGTACGAGCTGAAGGTGGATAAAGCCCCAGCGAACGTTGACTCTGCGCTGACTCAAGGACCGGAAATGGCGCGCGTACGCGAGCTGATGTACTGGAATCTGGATAATACCGCGCGCAGTGAATGGGCAAATCTGGTCACCAGCCGCACCAAGTCCGAGCAGGCGCAGCTGGCGCGCTACGCGTTTAACAATCATTGGTGGGATCTGAGCGTACAGGCCACGATCGCCGGTAAACTGTGGGATCATCTGGAAGAGCGCTTCCCGCTGGCCTATAAAGATCTGTTTACCCGCTATACCAGTGGGAAAGATATTCCGCCAAGTTATGCGATGGCGATCGCGCGTCAGGAAAGCGCCTGGAACCCGAAAGTGAAATCGCCGGTTGGCGCCAGTGGGCTGATGCAGATTATGCCGGGCACCGCAACGCACACGGTGAAAATGTTCTCGATTCCGGGTTACAGCAGTCCGAGTCAACTGCTGGATCCTGATACCAACATCAACATTGGCACCAGCTATTTGCAGTATGTTTATCAGCAATTTGGCAATAACCGCATCTTTGCATCGGCGGCCTATAATGCCGGACCGGGGCGCGTGCGCACCTGGCTGGGTAATAGCGCAGGTCGTATTGATGCCGTGGCGTTTGTCGAAAGCATTCCGTTCTCAGAGACGCGAGGTTATGTGAAGAACGTGCTGGCTTACGATGCGTACTATCGTTATTTCCTTGGCGATAAACCGGAGCTGATGAGCGACGCAGAATGGCAACGTCGTTACTGATCGCATCGGTTGTGTTATGCTATCGTACTCGTTAAAGAGTACAAAAGGGGGAGGCAAGCACGCTTCCCCCACAACGATGGCGATATCTTATGACTCAGCAATCACCCTATTCAGCAGAGATGGCAGAACAGCGTCACCAGGAGTGGTTACGTTTTGTCGACTTACTTAAACACGCCTATGAGCAAGATTTACATCTGCCGCTGCTCAATTTGATGTTGACGCCGGATGAGCGCGAAGCGTTGGGCACGCGCGTGCGTATCATTGAAGAGCTGTTGCGCGGCGAGATGAGCCAGCGCGAGCTGAAAAATGAGCTTGGGGCGGGCATCGCCACCATTACGCGCGGTTCAAACAGCCTGAAATCCGCGCCGGTGGATCTGCGCCAGTGGCTGGAGCAGGTACTGCTGAAAAGCGTCTGATTTGCTCGTAGGCCTGATAAGCACAGCGCCATCAGGCCTACAACATAGCGCAAATAATTATCGATACACCGCGTTATGAAACGGGCTTAACGCCAGAATCACCGCCTGATGGTAAACGCTTGAGCGCGTCAGCTTACCCGCGGTAAACACGCCAATCGCGCCCTCTTTACGACCAATCTCATCAATACCTGTGTACTGCGACATCACCGGGCCAAGCGCTTCCCCCTGGCGGACTCTGTCGAGAATGACGGCGGGCAGCGGCAGCGTGGCCGATCGCGCTTCACCGCGCTGAACGCCGTTATCAATCACCACCCAACTGAAGGTGGCGTCATCGTCAATTCCGGCTTCAATGGCTACCCAGAAATCAGCTTGTGGATGCAGGCGTCGCGCATTATCCACGCGATTTCGTGCGCCAGTGCGCGTTTCCTGGCTTCCAAAAGGCTGTTCCGGTACGCCGCTCTCGACGGCGACGGGTTCGATATGGCAGGATCCTTCCCCGAAAATCTCTTCAAATGCCCGGAGAATTGCCTGAATTTTGGCAGGATTGGTGGTAGCAGAGATAACCTTGTGCATAATAAAGCTCAGTTTGAAAATTCATCGCATCGCAGTATAACGGAAAAAAAGCATGTTACAGGTATACCTTGTTCGCCATGGTGAAACGCAGTGGAACGCCGAGCGACGTATTCAAGGCCAGTCAGACAGCCCACTGACCGCTAAAGGTGAGCAGCAGGCCATGCAGGTTGGTGAACGCGCCCGCTCGTTGGGTATTACGCATGTCATCAGTAGTGATTTAGGTCGTACACGACGCACAGCAGAAATCATCGCTCAGGCTTGTGGTTGTGATATCACTTATGACTCCCGGCTGCGTGAACTGAATATGGGCGTGCTGGAAAAACGCCATATCGACACGCTGACGCCAGAAGAAGAGGGTTGGCGTCGCCAGTTGGTGAACGGTACGGTTGATGGGCGTATTCCGGAAGGGGAATCGATGCAGGAGCTGAGCGATCGCGTCAACGCGGCGCTAGCAGCCTGCCTGGACCTTCCGCAGGGGAGCCGCCCACTGTTGGTGAGCCACGGTATCGCGCTGGGCTGCCTGGTGAGTACGATTCTGGGATTGCCGGCATGGGCTGAACGTCGCTTGCGTCTGCGCAATTGCTCAATTTCCCGCGTTGATTACCAGGAAAGTTTATGGCTTGCGCCGGGATGGGTGGTTGAAACGGCAGGGGACATCTCACATCTGGACGCCCCTGCGTTGGATGAGCTGCAGCGTTAGCGGCGAATCGGTATCAGGAATTCGCAGCGCAGGTTGATCGGGCGATCTCCCGCTTTGGCATCTTCTGCCGGGTAGTATCGCTCGATATCCTGCCCTTTACGGCGGGTCAGGTTTAGCATCGGCATGCAGGTGCCGTATACCGTCAGGATAAACTCCTGTACGCCGGTCCCCAGCCCTTCATAGGTAAACATCACGTACTCGCCGCCCTGCAGCAGGATAGGCTGCGCCGACGGTACATAGCCATTGGCTTGTTCCGGCGTCAATGCCGTGGTGTAAAACACTTCCTGTTCGTCGTCCTTTTCAATGCTCGGACGCGTTTCGTTCAGCCCGTACAGCACCGGCGGGATTGAAGGCGCATGGCCAAGGAAGTCGCGCCAGAACTGAATACGCATTTCATGACGGAAATCTGAAATCTGTTCCAGCGAGCAGGAATAGCTTTGCGTGGTGCCCAGCAGTTGCGTATCTTCCAGCGTCACAAACTCGTGCGCAGGCATAGCAAATTCACCGAGTCGCATTGGCGGGCGAATACCAAAAGCGCTCCATTCCGGCGAGCGGCGATACAGCGCAGGCGTCTGAGAAAACTGTTTCTTGAACGCGCGGGTAAAGGTTTGTTGAGAGTCGAAGCGGTATTGCAGGGCAATATCCAAAATAGGGCGCGCAGTCAGGCGAAGCGCCACTGCGGATTTCGATAAACGACGGGCGCGGATATAGGCGCCAATAGCATGGCCCGTCACGTCCTTAAACATTCTCTGCAGGTGCCACTTGGAATAGCCTGCTTTTGCCGCCACATTGTCAAGCGACAAAGGCTGATCCAGATGACCTTCCAGCCAGATTAATAGGTCGCGAATAATGCCAGCCTGATCCATAAAATATCCTCATCCTTTCAACAACGAGTACCTGACGTCAGGTATGAGGATAATAGCATTTTTTGTTGTTTTAGCATTCAGTGTTTTTTTTGCTCATAAATGCTTTTTTTGGACATTCGAAAGCGTGATTATTGTAATCCTGTGATCTGTATACGTTTTATCTTAGAATGTCGAATAATTACTCAGAGTAACTTTTAAGAATGGTAACAATATGAAATATAAGCGCTTAGCCATTTCCTCAATTTTGCTGATGTTGGCGCAGGTCGCCCATGCGGAGCAGATTGGATCTGTCGATACGGTGTTCAAAATGTTTGGGCCGGACCATAAAATTGTGGTCGAGGCGTTTGACGATCCGGATGTAACCAATGTGACCTGCTACGTGAGTCGTGCCAAGACCGGCGGCATCAAAGGTGGGTTGGGGCTGGCTGAGGATACCTCTGATGCCGCCATCTCCTGCCAGCAGGTAGGACCGGTGGAACTGAGCGACAGAATCAAGAACGGTAAAGCGCAAGGCGAAGTGGTGTTTAAAAAACGGACCTCGCTGGTGTTTAAATCCTTACAGGTCGTACGTTTTTATGACGCAAAACGTAATGCGCTGGCCTATCTGGCCTATTCAGATAAAGTGGTTGATGGATCGCCCAAAAATGCCATCAGCGCTGTGCCAATCATGCCGTGGCGGCAATAACAAGGAAGCAAAATGCAACAGCCGTTGATCTGGTTGGTTGAGGATGAGCAGGGAATCGCCGATACGCTTATCTATATGCTGCAGCAGGAAGGTTTTAGCGTAGAAGCGTTCGAGCGCGGGCTACCGGTGCTGGAAAATGCGCGCCAGAGATGCCCCGATGCGATAATTCTGGACGTCGGCCTACCGGATATCAGCGGTTTTGAACTGTGTCGACGTTTACTTGAACGCCATCCGGCATTGCCGATCCTCTTTCTCACCGCGCGCAGCGATGAAGTGGACCGTCTGCTGGGGCTGGAAATCGGCGCGGATGATTATGTTGCCAAACCCTTCTCGCCGCGTGAGGTGTGCGCCCGCGTACGTACCCTGCTGCGGCGGGTGCAAAAATTCGCCTCTCCTTCCTCAACGACGCGCTGCGGGGATTTTGAGCTTAATGAGCTGGCCGCGCAGATTACCTGGTTCGGTATACCGTTAACTCTGACGCGCTATGAATTCCTGTTGCTGAAAACACTGCTGATGTCGCCGGGGCGCATTTACTCTCGCCAGCAATTGATGGATTTAGTCTGGGCCGATGCGCAGGACACCTTCGACAGAACGGTCGATACCCACATCAAAACGCTGCGCGCCAAGCTGCGCGCCATCAACCCCGAGTTTTCCCCTATTAATACGCATCGCGGTATGGGATACAGCCTGAGGAGCGTCTGATGCGCATTGGTATGCGTTTGCTGCTCGGCTATTTCCTGATTGTCGCCGTTGCCGCCTGGTTTGTGTTGTCGATCTTTGTGCAGGAAATTAAGCCTGGCGTCCGCCGGGCGACGGAAGGCACATTGATTGATACCGCCACGTTGCTGGCTGCGCTGGCGCGTGATGACTTGCTGTCTGACGCTCCCGCCAGCGGTAAGTTGGCGCAGGCATTTTCCCAACTGCATAACCGCCCATTCAGTGCCAATATCAGCGGCATTAACAAAGTGCGTAATGAATACCATGTCTACATGACGGACGCGCAGGGCAAGGTGCTGTTTGATTCCGCTAACCAGGCGGTCGGCCAGGACTACTCCCGTTGGAATGATGTGTGGTTAACGTTGCGTGGGCAGTATGGTGCCCGCAGTACGTTGCAGAATCCGAACGATCCGGAAAGTTCGGTGATGTACGTTGCCGCGCCGATCGTTGACGGCGGGCGTATTATTGGCGTGCTTAGCGTCGGCAAACCCAATGCGGCGATGGCGCCGGTGATTAAACGCAGTGAACGGCGGATGCTGTGGGCCAGCGCGGTGTTGCTGGGGATCGCCTTAGTGATTGGCGCCGGAATGGTATGGTGGATCAACCGTTCTATTGCCCGACTGGCGCGCTATGCCGATTCCGTTACTGAGAATCGCCCCGTCCCACTACCTGATTTAGGCAGCAGCGAGCTACGTAAACTGGCGCAGGCGCTGGAAAGTATGCGTCTGAAGCTGGAGGGCAAGAATTATATTGAGCAATACGTTTATGCATTAACGCACGAACTCAAAAGCCCGCTGGCGGCCATTCGCGGCGCGGCGGAAATTTTGCGCGAAGGCCCGCCGCCGAACGTGGTTGCGCGTTTTACTGATAATATTCTGACGCAAAATGCGCGCATGCAGGCGCTGGTTGAAACCTTGTTACGCCAGGCGCGACTGGAGAATCGACAGGACATTACGTTGACGCCAGTAGCGGTAGATGCGCTGTTTGCCCAGCTCAAAGAGGCCCGGAGCGTGCAGCTGGCGGCAAAAAACATCACGCTGACCATTATGCCTTCATCGCTTAGCGTCGATGCCGATCCCGCGCTGCTGGAGCAGGCATTGGGGAATTTGCTCGACAACGCTATCGACTTTACGCCACAGGACGGGACGATTGTGCTGAGTGCGCATCAGCACGAAGAGCAGATCATATTGCAGGTTACCGACAGCGGCAGCGGGATCCCTGATTTTGCGTTGCCGCGTATTTTTGAACGCTTCTACTCGCTGCCCCGTGAAAATGGGCTTAAGAGCAGCGGATTGGGACTGGCGTTTGTCAGTGAGGTTGCGCGACTGCATGCAGGCTCGGTGACCTTACGCAATCGACCGGAAGGCGGCGCACAGGCTTCGTTTACGCTTCACCGTCACTTCACATAACTTCAAATTCCCCGCACATAGCTGTTCTACCTTGCTGCTATTGCAAAGGAGAACGCTATGTTGAAATCACCCCTGTTCTGGAAAATCGTCACCTTAGGCGGCGCTATGCTGCTGTTGTTAATTCCCCTGACAATGGTCAGGCAGATAATCGTTGAGCGATCGGACTATCGCAATGATGTTGAAGATGCAATCCGCCAGAGCACCAGCGGACCGCAAAAGATGGTCGGCCCGTTGATTGCCATTCCGGTGACGGAACTTTATACCGAGCTGGAGGAGGGTAAAGAGGTCCAGCGTAAGCGCAGCTATATCCATTTCTGGTTACCGGAATCGTTGGTCGTTGAGGGAAGCCAAAACGTTGAAGCGCGTAAAATTGGTATTTATGAAGGCCAGGTCTGGCATAACGATTTGGCGGTGAAAGCTGAGTTTAACGCTGAACGTTTGAGTGATTTAAACCATCCCAATGTCAGACTGGGCAAACCGTTTATTGTGGTGGGCGTGGGTGATGCGCGTGGGATCGGCGTGGTGAAAGCCCCCCTGGTTAACGGCATGTCGCTGGCCGTTGAGCCTGGAACGGGGCTGGCTGGTCGTGCTCAGGGGATCCATATTCCGCTGCCCGATGCGAGCTGGACGGCGCAAAATCTCAGCATGACGCTGTCGCTTAATTTGAGCGGCACCGGCGACTTTTCCGTCGTTCCGGTTGGCCGAAACAGTGAAATGACCTTAACCAGCAATTGGCCGCATCCCAACTTTCTTGGAGATTTTCTTCCGGCGAAGCGCGAAATCAGTGAGTCTGGATTCAATGCCCAGTGGCAAAGCAGTTGGTTTGCCAATAACCTCGGAGAACGCTTTGATGGTGAAAAAATTGGCTGGGAGGGAATGCCTGCATTTAGCGTTGCTGTCGCCACGCCAGCGGATCAATATCAACTGACGGACAGGGCGACAAAATATGCCATTTTGCTGATTGTGCTGATCTTTATGTCTTTCTTTGTCCTTGAAAGCATGACCAGCCTTCGACTGCACCCGATGCAGTACCTGCTGGTGGGGTTATCGCTGGTGATGTTTTATCTGTTGCTGCTGGCGTTGTCAGAACACATTGGTTTTACCGCCGCGTGGATTACGGCAAGCCTTGTGGGCGCATTGATGAACGGTGTGTATCTGCAGGCGATATTACAGGGGTGGCGCAAGAGTATTTTGTTCACCGTGGCGCTACTGGCGCTGGATGGCGTGATGTGGGTGCTGCTGCGTTCACAGGACAGCTCTTTACTGCTGGGTACCGGCGTGCTGTTATTCGCGCTGTGTGGGGTGATGTTCCTGACGCGTCATCTTGACTGGCACTCGCTGGCGCAGCCAAAACCAACGTCGAAAGCGCTTCCTGAGCCGCAACCCGATGAGAGTGACAAGTTTCGTATATGGAAATAGGTGAGAGGTGAAATGAAAAACGGCGCATAAAGCGCCGTTTTTTTTACCCAGCAGAATTGAATTAATCCTGCAGGTCGCCGCAGAAACGGTAGCCTTCACCGTGGATGGTAGCGATGATTTCTGGCGTATCCGGCGTTGATTCGAAATGTTTACGAATGCGGCGGATAGTCACGTCAACGGTACGGTCATGTGGCTTCAGTTCGCGACCGGTCATTTTTTTCAGCAGTTCTGCGCGAGACTGGATTTTGCCAGGATTCTCACAGAAGTGAAGCATGGCGCGGAATTCGCTGCGTGGCAGTTTATACTGCTCGCCATCAGGACCAATCAGAGAGCGGCTGTTGATGTCCAGCTCCCAGCCATTGAACTTGTAGCTCTCGACGCTACGGCGTTCTTCGCTGACGGTACCCAGATTCATGGTACGCGACAGCAGGTTACGAGCACGGATAGTCAGTTCGCGCGGGTTAAACGGCTTGGTGATGTAATCGTCGGCGCCGATTTCGAGGCCGAGAATTTTATCGACTTCGTTATCACGGCCCGTCAGGAACATCAGCGCAACGTTAGCTTGTTCGCGGAGTTCGCGCGCTAACAGGAGGCCATTTTTCCCAGGCAGATTGATATCCATAATCACAAGGTTGATGTCATATTCAGAGAGAATCTGATGCATTTCCGCGCCATCTGTCGCTTCGAATACATCATAGCCTTCTGCTTCGAAAATGCTTTTCAACGTGTTGCGTGTTACTAACTCGTCTTCAACGATAAGAATGTGCGGGGTCTGCATGTTTGCTACCTAAATTGCCAACTAAATCGAAACAGGAAGTACAAAAGTCCCTGACCTGCCTGATGCATGCCGTAAATTAACATGATCGGCGTAACATGACTAAAGTACGTAATTGCGTTCTTGATGCACTTTCCATCAACGTCAACAACATCATTAGCTTGGTCGTGGGTAGTTTCCCTCTGGACCCGACAGTGTCAAAAACGGCTGTCATCCTAACCATTTTAACAGCAACATAACAGGCTAAGACGTACCGGACACCCAATAAAACTACGCTTCGTTGACATATATCAAGTTCAATTGTAGCACGTTAACAGTTTGATGAAATCAACGCATCCAAATGTTTGCTTTCATCACAAAATTGCAATATTACAACTAGTTGCACGAGCTAATTAATAAATGTAATGAATCCAACCAATGCTATCCATTTTAAATTAAATTATCATGGATAAACAGCAGGATATGCAACTTTTGTTAACATAAAAAGCAATAGTACAGGTTGGAAATAGTTTAGCATTTTTTATCGGATGCGAAATCCTTTTTCAGTGATTTCTGTTAAAAATATGTAAATTCGCGCTGCGTAATATGTTGATGTGGGTCACATTATTACCTGCCGACTGGCTAAAAGAGTATCGAAATGCGTTTAACAATTATTCTGGTTGCCCCTGCCAGAGCGGAAAATATTGGTGCGGCTGCCCGCGCGATGAAGACCATGGGATTCACCCAATTGCGGATCGTGGACAGCGAGGCCCATCTGGAACCTGCAACGCGATGGGTTGCACATGGATCGGGCGACATTATTGATAATATTAGTGTTTTTCCAACGCTAGCCGAAGCGCTGCACGACGTTGATTTTACCGTTGCGACCACGGCGCGTAGCCGGGCGAAGTTCCATTATTACGCCACACCGGTCGAACTCGTTCCTCTGCTGCAGGAAAAATCCGCGTGGATGGATCACGCCGCGCTGGTGTTTGGGCGCGAAGATTCCGGGCTGACCAACGAAGAATTAGCGCTGGCGGATATCCTTACCGGGGTACCAATGGTGGCTGACTACCCTTCACTCAATCTGGGGCAGGCGGTAATGGTATATTGCTATCAATTAGCAGGTTTAATACAACAACCGGCCAAAAATAGTGAGGTGACGGATGAACTTCAGTTGCAGGCATTGCGCGCGCGCGTTTTACGTTTATTAGCCACGCTGAACGTTTCTGACGACATCAAACTCACCGACTGGCTGCAACAGCGAATGGGCTTATTAGGGCAGCGAGACACGGCAATGCTGCACCGTTTTTTACATGATATAGAAAAAAATATAACAAAATAAAATGCTGGTTAATGTTTTATCATTGGTTTTTTGTTTTGGTTTCAAGTGGGGCAGGCATACTGTATTGGTTGAAAGTAAAAGGGCAAGCAGTGGCTCATGAACAAGTTTCGGAATGTGATCAATTTAAAAATTTATTGACTTAGGTCAGCAGATACTTTAACCCTAAAAGAATACAAGACAGACAGATAATAATTACAGAGCACACAACATCATGAAACGCATCAGCATCACTATTACCACAACCATCACCATTACCACAGGTAACGGTGCGGGCTGACGCGTACAGGAAACACAAGAAAAAGCCCGCACCTAAACAGTGCGGGCTTTTTTTTCGACCAAAGGCAATGAGGTAAACCATGCGAGTGTTGAAGTTCGGCGGTACATCAGTGGCAAATGCAGAGCGATTTCTGCGGGTTGCCGACATTCTGGAAAGCAATGCCAGACAGGGGCAGGTCGCGACCGTTCTCTCTGCCCCCGCCAAAATTACCAACCATCTGGTGGCGATGATTGAAAAGACCATCGGTGGTCAGGATGCTTTAGCCAATATCAGCGACGCCGAACGCATTTTCTCAGAGCTTTTAGCTGGTCTTGCCGCTGCACAGCCGGGTTTCCCGCTGGCTCAGCTCAAAGCCTTGGTTGAACAAGAATTTGCTCAGATTAAGCACGTCCTGCACGGTATCAGCCTGTTGGGGCAGTGCCCGGACAGCATCAATGCCGCGCTTATCTGCCGTGGCGAAAAAATGTCGATCGCCATCATGGCTGGCCTGCTGGAAGCGCGCGGGCACAACGTGACGGTCATCGACCCGGTTGAGAAGCTGCTGGCGGTAGGCCATTACCTCGAATCTACTGTTGATATCGCCGAGTCTACGCGCCGCATTGCCGCCAGCCGTATTCCTGCGGACCATATGATTCTGATGGCCGGATTTACCGCCGGGAATGAAAAAGGTGAGTTAGTGGTGCTGGGGCGTAATGGCTCTGACTACTCCGCCGCCGTACTGGCCGCCTGTTTGCGTGCGGACTGTTGCGAGATCTGGACCGATGTCGACGGCGTATATACCTGCGATCCGCGTCAGGTACCCGACGCCCGACTGCTGAAGTCGATGTCTTATCAGGAAGCGATGGAGCTTTCTTACTTCGGCGCTAAAGTACTACATCCGCGCACCATTACCCCTATTGCCCAGTTCCAGATCCCGTGCCTGATTAAAAATACCGGCAATCCGCAAGCGCCCGGTACGCTGATCGGCGCCAGCAGCGATGACGACGACTTGCCGGTAAAAGGTATTTCTAACCTCAATAACATGGCAATGTTTAGCGTCTCCGGCCCTGGAATGAAAGGTATGGTGGGCATGGCGGCGCGCGTTTTCGCCGCGATGTCGCGTGCAGGCATCTCGGTGGTGCTGATTACCCAATCCTCTTCTGAATACAGCATCAGCTTCTGTGTCCCGCAGGGCGACTGCGCGCGTGCGCAACGCGCCATGCAGGATGAATTCTATCTCGAACTGAAAGAAGGTCTGCTGGAGCCGCTGGCGGTGACTGAGCGTCTGGCTATCATCTCGGTCGTTGGCGATGGTATGCGCACGCTGCGCGGTATCTCGGCGAAATTCTTTGCCGCGCTGGCTCGCGCGAACATCAACATCGTGGCGATCGCCCAGGGGTCTTCTGAGCGTTCTATTTCGGTGGTAGTGAACAACGACGACGCAACCACCGGCGTACGCGTGACCCATCAGATGCTATTCAATACCGATCAGGTGATTGAAGTGTTTGTGATTGGCGTCGGTGGCGTGGGCGGTGCGCTGCTGGAGCAGCTTAAACGTCAGCAAACCTGGCTGAAAAACAAGCATATCGATCTGCGCGTGTGCGGCGTGGCGAACTCGAAGGCCCTGCTGACCAACGTTCATGGTCTGAATCTGGAAAACTGGCAGTCTGAGCTGGAGTGTGCGAAAGAACCATTCAACCTTGGGCGCTTAATTCGTCTGGTGAAAGAATATCATCTGCTCAATCCGGTGATCGTCGACTGTACCTCAAGCCAGGCGGTGGCGGATCAGTACGCCGACTTCCTGCGTGAAGGCTTTCATGTAGTCACCCCGAACAAAAAGGCCAATACGTCGTCGATGGATTACTACCATCAACTGCGTTGTGCTGCGGCGAAGTCGCGACGTAAATTCCTGTATGACACCAACGTGGGTGCGGGCTTACCGGTTATTGAAAACCTGCAAAATCTGCTCAGTGCAGGCGATGAACTGCAACGATTCTCTGGCATTCTTTCCGGTTCGCTGTCGTTTATTTTTGGCAAGCTGGATGAAGGCATGAGCTTCTCCCAGGCGACCACCATGGCGCGTGAGCTGGGTTATACCGAGCCCGATCCGCGTGACGATCTTTCCGGTACGGACGTGGCGCGTAAGCTGCTGATTCTGGCTCGTGAAACCGGGCGTGAGCTGGAGCTGTCTGACATTGTCATTGAGCCGGTTCTGCCAACAGAATTTGATGATTCCGGCGATGTTTCCACCTTTATGACGAAGTTGTCGCAACTGGATGATGACTTTGCCGCGCGGGTGGCGAAAGCTCGTGATGAGGGGAAAGTATTGCGCTATGTTGGCAATATTGAAGAGGATGGCATCTGTCGCGTGAAAATTGATGCAGTAGACGGCAACGATCCGCTGTTCAAAGTGAAAAACGGTGAAAACGCGTTGGCGTTTTATAGCCATTACTATCAGCCGTTACCGTTAGTGCTGCGCGGATACGGCGCGGGGAATGACGTAACCGCGGCGGGCGTATTTGCCGACCTGCTACGTACCCTTTCATGGAAGTTAGGAGTCTGACATGGTGAGAGTTTATGCCCCGGCTTCCAGTGCCAATATGAGCGTCGGGTTTGATGTGCTTGGGGCGGCGGTAACCCCCGTAGACGGTTCGCTATTGGGTGATGTGGTCTCTGTTGAGCCAGCCGACCAGTTCAGTCTGAATAATCTTGGGCGCTTTGCTGACAAACTGCCTTCTGAGCCGCGAGAAAATATCGTCTATCAGTGCTGGGAGCGATTCTGTCAGGAGCTGGGTAAAACCGTTCCGGTGGCGATGACGCTGGAAAAAAATATGCCGATTGGCTCCGGATTAGGTTCCAGCGCCTGTTCCGTTGTGGCGGCGTTGGTCGCCATGAACGAGCATTGTGGGAAACCGCTCAACGACACGCGTCTGTTGGCGATCATGGGTGAGCTGGAAGGACGTATCTCCGGCAGTATTCATTACGATAATGTTGCCCCGTGCTTTTTGGGCGGTATGCAGTTAATGATCGAAGAAAACGGCATTATCAGCCAGCAGGTGCCAGGCTTTGATGAGTGGTTGTGGGTACTGGCGTATCCGGGGATTAAAGTATCGACGGCGGAAGCGCGGGCCATTTTACCTGCGCAGTATCGCCGTCAGGACTGTATCGCCCACGGGCGGCATCTGGCTGGGTTTATCCATGCCTGCTATTCCCGTCAGCCTCTTCTGGCCGCGAAGCTGATGAAAGATGTCATTGCTGAGCCGTATCGTACCCGCTTGCTGCCAGGCTTCAGCCAGGCGCGTCAGGCGGTAGCGGAAATCGGCGCGCTGGCCAGCGGGATCTCCGGGTCAGGGCCGACGCTGTTCGCCTTGTGCGATAAGCCGGATACGGCGCAGCGTGTCGCAGACTGGCTGGCTAAACATTATCTGCAAAATCAGGAAGGCTTTGTTCATATTTGCCGGTTGGACACGGCAGGCGCACGGGTACTGGGATAATCAATGAAACTCTATAATCTGAAAGATCATAACGAACAGGTCAGCTTTGCGCAGGCCGTCACGCAAGGGCTTGGCAAGAATCAGGGGTTGTTTTTTCCGCACGATCTGCCGGAATTCAATCTGACAGAAGTGGATGAGATGCTGAACCAGGACTTCGTTAGCCGCAGCGCTAAGATCCTTTCCGCATTTATTGGTGACGAGATCTCGCAGGAGATTCTGGAAGAGCGCGTGCGCGCGGCGTTTGCGTTCCCGGCGCCGGTTGCTCAGGTTGCAGCGGACATTGGCTGTCTGGAGCTGTTCCACGGCCCTACGCTGGCATTTAAAGACTTTGGCGGACGCTTTATGGCGCAGATGCTGACGCACATCAGCGGCGACAAACCGGTAACGATTCTGACGGCGACCTCCGGCGATACCGGTGCCGCAGTGGCGCATGCGTTTTATGGCCTGCCGAACGTTCGTGTGGTGATCCTCTACCCGAACGGCAAGATCAGCCCATTACAGGAAAAACTGTTCTGTACGCTGGGCGGTAACATTGAAACCGTCGCTATTGATGGTGATTTTGATGCTTGCCAGGCGTTGGTGAAACAGGCGTTTGATGACGAAGAACTGAAGGTAGCGCTGGGGCTGAACTCGGCTAACTCAATCAATATCAGCCGTCTGCTGGCGCAAATCTGTTACTACTTTGAAGCTGTGGCTCAACTGCCGCAAGAATCGCGCAACCAGCTGGTTATTTCCGTTCCCAGCGGCAACTTTGGCGATCTGACCGCCGGATTGTTGGCGAAATCGCTGGGCTTGCCGGTGAAACGTTTTATCGCGGCGACCAACGTTAACGATACAGTTCCACGCTTCCTTGCAGAAGGCGAGTGGGCGCCGAAGGCGACGCAGGCGACGTTATCCAACGCGATGGATGTCAGCCAGCCGAACAATTGGCCGCGCGTGGAAGAACTGTTCCGCCGTAAAATCTGGCGTCTGAATGAGCTGGGTTATGCCGCCGTTGACGATGCTACCACTCAGGATACGATGCGCGAGCTGCATGAAATGGGGTACACCTCAGAACCGCATGCGGCGGTGGCTTACCGTGCGCTGCGTGACCAGTTGAATCCTGGCGAGTATGGCTTGTTCCTCGGCACCGCGCATCCGGCGAAGTTTAAGGAAAGTGTTGAAGAGATTCTTGAGCTTACGCTGGCTCTGCCAAAAGAGCTGGCGGAGCGCGCGGACCTGCCGCTGCTCTCTCATCACCTGCCAGCGGATTTTTCTGCACTACGTAAGCTGATGATGACCCGCGGTTAACGGTGGTGCCCGCTGGCGTTTTGCTTAGCGGGCCAACAAAACCTGTAGGCCGGATAAGGCGTTAGCCGCCATCCGGCATGTACACTACTGCTCGTGGCGTTTAAACACCAGTTCGCCATTCCCTGACGCTTCTTCATCAAAGAAATAGCCTTCACTGTTAAATGCCGTCAGTTGCTCTGGCTGCGTTAAGCGATTTTCAATGATGTAGCGGCTCATCAGGCCACGCGCTTTTTTGGCATAAAAGCTGATGACTTTGAACTTACCGTTCTTCTCATCGAGGAAGACCGGTTTGATAAGTTCGGCGTTCAGCTTTTTCGGCTTCACGGATTTAAAATACTCATCCGAGGCGAGGTTAATCACCACGCTGTCACCTTGCGCTTCCAGTGCTTCGTTAAGTTTGTCGGTGATGGTATCACCCCAGAACTGGTAAAGATCTTTACCCTTTGGATTAGCCAGACGAATGCCCATCTCCAAACGGTAAGGCTGCATCAAATCCAGCGGACGCAACACGCCGTACAGCCCGGACAACATGCGTAAATGCTGCTGAGCGAAGTCAAAATCCGCTTCGCTGAAGGTTTCAGCCTGCAGCCCGGTATAGACGTCGCCTTTAAACGCCAGAATAGCCTGACGCGCATTCTCCGGTGTGAAATCGGGTTGCCAGTCATGGAAACGGGTGGCGTTCAGATCAGCCAGCTTGTCGCTAATTCCCATCAACTTGCCAATCTGCGGTGCGGAGAGTTGGCGCGCCACGTGAATAAGCTGCTGCGAGTGATCCAGCAGTTCAGGCAGCGTGTGGCGTGTGGTTGCCAGCGGACTTTGGTAGTCGAGCGTTTTTGCAGGTGAAATCAGAATCAGCATATCCAGTCCTTGCAGGAAATTTACTGCGACTTTAGCAAAAAAATGGACAGAATTGATCGATGGTTGCGATTGCCGCGCTAATCACGCGGCGTTTCATCCCAGCTTTCAGGCGCAAGCTGCTGTCTGATATCAGGATAACGGCGCGGATCAAATTCCGGGCGCACTCCGAGTTTACGCTGGCGTAGATAGTCGCTGGCGAGGGTATGGACAACCGGCGAGAGCAGTAAAATCGCCGTCAGGTTAGTGATAGCCATACAGGCCATGATGATGTCGGCAAGTTGCCAGAGCTGCGGGAAGCTGAGTAATGTGCCGCCGACAACGGTGCTCACGGTCGCGATACGTAATAGCCAAATTACCCGGATATTGTCCAGCTTCAGGAAAACAAGGTTGTTTTCCGCATAGATGTAGTTGGCGACGATAGAGCTAAAGGCAAACAGGATCACAATAAAGGCGACGAATCCGGCGCCCCATTCACCCGTCAGCGAGACCATCGCTCTCTGCAGCAACTGGATGCCTTCAATGGGCATGGAACTGGTGCCATTACCCGCCAGCAGAACGATCATCGCGCTGGCCGTACAGAGAATCAGCGTATCGCCTAAAACACCAATCATTTGCACAATGCCTTGTGCCGCAGGATGCGGAGGCCAGGAGGCAGCCGAGGCGGCGGCGTTCGGGGTTGAGCCCATTCCGGCCTCATTCGAGAACATACCGCGTTGAAAGCCGCTGGCAATGGCCTGGCTTAGCGTGTATCCGGCGGCGCCGGCGGCGGCTTCCTGCCAGCCAAAGGCGCTTTTAACGATGGTCATGATAATGTCGGGAAGCTGAGCGAAATGCCAAAGGCAGATGACGAGGCTACAACCGACCCACAACAGAGCCATTACCGGAACAAACCATTGCATCAGACGGGCAACGCCTTTAATACCGCCGACGATGACCAGTAATGATGCGATAGCCAGGACGATACCGGAGAAGAGGGGAGGGATATCGAAGGCAAAAGCAAGTGCGCGCGAGACCGAGTTTGCCTGCACGCTGTTAAAAATCAGCCCATATGCGATGAGTAAAAAGATGGCAAAAAGCACGCCCATCCAGCGCATACCCAGCCCACGCGCCATATACCACGCAGGACCGCCGCGAAACTGTCCCTTGCTGTCGCGTTCTTTATACAGTTGCGCAAGTGAGCATTCGGCAAACGAGGTTGCCATACCAATGACTGCCGAGACCCACATCCAGAAAACGGCTCCCGCGCCGCCTGCGGCGATTGCCAACGCCACGCCCGCCAGATTTCCGCTGCCGATCCGCGCGGCAAGACTGGTGCATAAAGCCTGAAAGGAGGTTAAACCGCCCGGTTGCGGGTTGATGCTGTTTTTAAGACTTCTGCCAAACTGGCGAATGTAGCGAAACTGGATGAACCCCGTGCGCCAGGTGAACCAACATCCTGCGCCAAGCAGGAGGTAGATCATCACCGATCCCCAGAGTATTTCATTAATAAATGCGAAAAAATCAGGCATTAACATCCCTCTTGTTGATGCCGGTAAGCGCGAATAATCCCATGTAAGCGCTACCAATTATCGACCAGTATATACCTTATAAGCAGATTGATTGCGGGAGTTTATCATAACAATAGGTATCCCCCTTAATTGCGCATCTCAGGCTTTGGGATGCGTAATCAGGGCTGGGCGGCAGGTAGGACAATCCAGGCGGTTGCGCTGAGAGTGCGTCGTGCTATCATCAGGGAAGATCGGTTACATCCCCCTAACAAGCTGTTTAAAGAGAATCGCTATCATGACGGACAAATTGACCTCCCTTCGTCAGTTCACCACAGTAGTGGCCGACACCGGAGACATCGCGGCAATGAAGCTGTATCAGCCTCAGGATGCCACAACTAACCCTTCTCTCATTCTTAACGCAGCGCAGATCCCGGAATACCGCAAGCTGATTGATGACGCTGTAGCCTGGGCTAAGCAGCAGAGCAACGACCGCGCGCAGCAGGTCGTCGACGCGACCGACAAACTGGCGGTAAACATCGGTCTGGAGATCCTGAAACTGGTCCCGGGTCGCATTTCCACAGAAGTTGACGCTCGCCTGTCCTACGACACCGACGCATCCATCGCGAAAGCAAAACGTCTGATTAAACTGTACAACGATGCTGGCATCAGCAACGATCGCATTCTGATCAAACTGGCTTCAACCTGGCAGGGCATCCGTGCTGCTGAGCAGCTGGAAAAAGAAGGCATCAACTGTAACCTGACCCTGCTGTTCTCCTTCGCGCAGGCGCGTGCATGTGCAGAAGCTGGCGTATACCTGATTTCTCCGTTCGTTGGTCGTATTCTTGACTGGTACAAAGCCAATACCGATAAGAAAGAGTATGCACCGGCAGAAGATCCGGGTGTGGTTTCCGTAACGGAAATCTACGAGTACTACAAACAGCACGGTTACGAAACCGTAGTTATGGGCGCGAGCTTCCGTAACATCGGCGAAATCATCGAGCTGGCGGGCTGCGATCGTCTGACGATTGCACCGGCTCTGCTGAAAGAGCTGGCGGAAAGCGAAGGCGCTATCGAACGTAAACTGTCCTTCTCTGGCGAAGTGAAAGCGCGTCCGGCACGTATCACAGAAGCTGAGTTCCTGTGGCAGCACAACCAGGATCCAATGGCTGTAGACAAACTGGCGGACGGTATCCGTAAGTTTGCTGTAGACCAGGGTAAACTGGAAAAAATGATCGGCGATCTGCTGTAATCATTTCGGCGTGGCCCTGACTGGGGTCACGCTACCTCTTCTGAAACCTGTCTGTCCTTCCTTTCGCAGTGTATCATTCTGTTTAACGAGACTGTTTAAATGGAATAATCATGAATACTTTACGCATTGGCCTGGTGTCCATTTCTGACCGTGCTTCCAGCGGCGTTTACCAGGATAAAGGTATCCCGGCCCTTGAAGAGTGGCTGGCATCAGCCCTTACGACCCCTTTTGAGCTGCAAACGCGGTTGATCCCGGATGAACAGGCGATCATCGAACAGACCTTATGCGAGCTGGTTGATGAAATGAGCTGTCATCTGGTGCTGACGACCGGCGGAACGGGTCCGGCACGTCGCGACGTAACGCCAGACGCTACGCTGGCCGTAGCTGACCGCCAGATGCCAGGTTTTGGTGAGCAAATGCGCCAGATAAGTCTGCACTTTGTGCCAACCGCAATCCTTTCCCGTCAGGTTGGGGTGATTCGCAAACAGGCGCTGATCCTGAATCTGCCTGGGCAGCCGAAGTCGATCAAAGAAACGCTGGAAGGCGTGAAAGATGCCGAGGGTAAGGTAATTGTGCCAGGTATCTTTGCAAGTGTACCGTATTGTATACAGCTGTTAGATGGGCCTTATGTCGAAACTGCACCGGCAGTTGTAGCATCTTTTCGCCCTAAAAGCGCAATACGCGATACAAACGCCTGAAAGTAGACTATTCGTGATATAAGTAACAATGAAGGTGGAGTATTGAATTGTTTACGATATAGTAATTTTTGCTTTACATATATCGACAGACATAATCAATTACTCCACTGACTCATGGTTTGCTATGTCACAACACACTCGACCGCTAAATCGCCAGGATTATAAAACCCTTACGCTTGCTGCTCTCGGCGGGGCGCTTGAGTTTTATGATTTCATTATCTTCGTCTTCTTTGCCGCTGTTGTTGGCGAACTTTTCTTCCCGGCAGATATCCCTGAATGGCTACGTCAGGTACAAACCTTCGGCATTTTTGCCGCCGGATACCTGGCGCGCCCATTGGGCGGCATCATTATGGCGCATTTTGGCGACCTGGTCGGACGCAAGAAAATGTTTACCCTGAGCATTTTGCTGATGGCGATACCGACGCTGGCGATTGGTTTGTTGCCTACCTATGCCTCCATGGGGATCCTTGCGCCGTTACTGTTATTACTGATGCGCATTTTGCAGGGGGCTGCCATTGGGGGAGAAGTGCCGGGGGCGTGGGTGTTCGTGGCGGAACACGTACCGGAGCGTCGCATCGGCATTGCCTGTGGAACGCTGACCGCCGGGCTGACGGTGGGGATTCTGCTGGGTTCGGTGGTTGCAACGCTGGTGAACACCAGCCTGACGCAGCAAGCGGTGCATGACTACGGCTGGCGTATTCCTTTCCTGCTGGGCGGCGTGTTTGGGCTGGTGGCGATGTATCTGCGCCGCTGGCTGCAGGAAACGCCTATCTTCCTCGAAATGCAGCAGCGTAAAGCGTTGGCACAAGAGCTACCGGTGAAGTCGGTGGTGAGCAAACATAAAAAAGCGGTGGTCATTTCCTTGCTGCTGACCTGGCTGTTATCGGCCGGGATTGTGGTGGTGATCCTGATGTCGCCAGTCTGGTTGCAAAAGCAGTATGGCTTTGCGCCAGCATTGACGTTACAAGCCAACAGCGTCGCGACCATTATGCTGTGCGTCGGTTGTCTGCTGGCCGGGTTTATTGTCGACCGGGTTGGCGCCAGCAAAACCTTTATTGTCGGTAGCCTGCTGCTGGCCTGTTCGAGCTGGTTTTTCTATCATCTGACCGGTAGCCATCCTCAGCATTTGTTCCTGTTGTATGGGCTGGTGGGCTTGTGCGTTGGCGTGGTGGGGGCAGTGCCTTATGTCATGGTACGAGCGTTTCCAGCGGAAGTCCGCTTTACCGGTATCTCGTTTTCTTACAACGTTTCGTACGCCATTTTTGGTGGTCTGACGCCAATCGCCGTGACGATGTTAATGAGCGTGTCGCCAATGGCTCCTGCCTGGTATGTACTGGCGTTATCGCTGGTGGGATTAGGACTGGGGATTTGGCTGCGACAGGATATTTATCATCGCGATACCAGCGTGCAGGGAGAGTTACAGCGCTTGTAAGGAATATCCCCCCGTTCGGGGGGATAGCGTCAGATTAGTGTGTTTCACCAATCGGCAGGATGGTACGGCCAAACTGTTCGTTCAGCACTTCGCCCATCGCCAGGTAAATGGCGCTTGCGCCACACACTAAGCCAACCCAGCCAGCAACGTGGATGATCGCTTCGTTACCTGCAATGTTGCCCACGGCCAGCAGTGCGAACAGCACCGTCAGGCTCAGGAAGACAAACTGTAGCGCACGAGCAGCTTTCAGCGTGCCGAAGAACATGAACAGTGTGAACACGCCCCACAGACCCAGGTATACGCCCAGGAACTGGCCGTTGGTTGCATCCGCCAGGCCCATTTTCGGCATGATCAGGATCGCAACCAGCGTCAGCCAGAACGAGCCGTAGGAGGTAAAGGCGGTTAAACCGAAGGTGTTGCCTTTTTTATATTCCAGCAGCCCGGCAAAAATTTGCGCGATACCGCCGTAGAAAATGCCCATCGCCAGAATAATAACGTCAAAGGCGAAGAAACCCGCGTTATGCAGGTTAAGCAGAATGGTGGTCATGCCAAAGCCCATCAGGCCCAGCGGTGCCGGATTAGCCAACTTAGTGTTGCCCATAATTCCTCAAAATCATCATTGATTGAATGGTGAAATAGTTTCCCCAAATAACGATCACTGTCTTCGGGGCGCGGCATAATAATCAGGGGAGAGGGCACTGTCTATGATCTAACGAAGGGAAAATGAATTATTTTCCCTGTGATGGGCATCACGCTTGTGCGCTGTTGATCATTCTGCGCAGACAGGCGATTTGTAGCACCGCCGGAATCGTCACGCGATAGGCGCTGCCGCTCACCGCTTTAACCCCGTTTAAAGCCGCGCCGACCGGGCCGCCAAGCCCAGCACCGCGTAGCAATCCATGCCCAATGACGCTCACTGCGGCATGGGTACGCAGGATCTGAGTGAGTTGGCTGGAGAGCAGGTGAGAAATGCCAGTCGCCAGATGGCGATCCTTCATCAATAGCGGCAGTAACTCTTCCAGTTCAGAGACTTTTGCATCGACCGCCTGCAGAAATTCCTGCTTATGCCCGGCATCCATTTTTTGCCAGGCATTCCGTAGAAAGTGTTCCAGCAAATATTGTTCAATTTCGTACGTGGACATCGCTTTGTCGGCTTTAAGCTTCAAGCGCTTCGAAACATCCAGCAAAATCGCCCGATACAGCTTTCCATGGCCACGAAGTTTATTGGCAATGCTGTCGCCACCATAATGCTGAAGTTCTCCGGCGATCAGTTGCCAGTTGCGGCGGTGCTGTTCCGGGTGTCCTTCCATCGATTTAAATAATTCGTTGTGGCTCAGAACGCTCGACAGACGGGCTTTCCCTTTTTCATTATGCGTTAACAGGCGAGTAATCGTGGCGAGTTGTTCCTCACTGCAATGCTGCAGAAAGTCGAGGTCGTCGTCATGCAAATACGTGACATTCATGTTTTCTATGGCTTCTGAATAAAAGGGCGGAATTAGTCGTCGCCGATGACTTTAAGCGTCGCCATGTCAGAGGAGTTTACCGACTGGCCTGAAAAAGTAATTTTGGATACGCAGCGTTTGTTGTCGTTGTCGCTATTAATGTTGATCCAATTGGTGGTTTGTCCCTCTTTAATGGAAGACGGGACATTCAGGCTTTGGCTGGAGGTGCGCGCAGCTTTGAAGTAAACGGATGCGCCGTTAAGGTTAATATCGCCTCGATCGGCGGTGAGTTGAATACGTTTCACCACCCGACAAACGGGAATTTTGAGCGTGAGATCGTTGGTTGCATTGCGGGGCATAGCAATCATCCCCAGAACTTTATGATCGTTAGCGTGCGCGGCGCTGCTCAGCAGCAGACCCATAAGCAGGCTGGCGGAAAGGGTTAAAACGGATTTCATGGAATTTCTCTTTGACGGCTGCAAAAGTGTGTGGCTTCGCGCTATTTTACCGCCGACATAAAAACGATTCATTCACGTAATCTTTTCTTTTTATTACAATTTTTGTGTGAATGACAGCACCGTATTAATCGGTTTTATGAATTAATTTTGATTGGCGATTATTCATTTTTTGTAGTTTTGTGCCTTTTTTCGGCAAATTTATTGCTTCTGCGCTAAAAAAAATTTTCATGCCCCCCTTGATGAAGTGGGTTACGACCCCACTTAGTAGTCAACCGCAGTGGTGAGTCTGAAAAAAAACGATTCAGGGTAGTTGAAACCGCACGTTTCGCCCTTATTACAGATTCACAACCACATGATGACCGAATTTTTAGTGGAGACGTTTAGATGGGTAAAATTATTGGTATCGACCTGGGTACTACCAACTCTTGTGTAGCGATTATGGATGGCACTACTGCACGTGTGCTGGAGAACGCCGAGGGCGATCGCACCACGCCTTCTATCATTGCTTATACCCAGGATGGTGAAACTCTGGTTGGTCAGCCGGCTAAACGTCAGGCAGTGACAAACCCGCAAAACACCCTGTTTGCGATTAAACGCCTGATTGGCCGCCGCTTCCAGGACGAAGAAGTACAGCGTGATGAAGCGATCATGCCGTACAAAATCATCGGTGCTGACAACGGTGATGCATGGATTGACGTAAAAGGTCAGAAAATGGCACCGCCGCAGATTTCTGCTGAAGTGCTGAAAAAAATGAAGAAAACGGCTGAAGATTACCTGGGTGAACCGGTAACTGAAGCAGTTATCACCGTACCTGCATACTTTAACGATGCTCAGCGTCAGGCAACCAAAGACGCCGGTCGTATCGCAGGTCTGGAAGTAAAACGTATCATCAACGAACCAACCGCAGCTGCGCTGGCTTACGGTCTGGATAAAGAAGTCGGCAACCGTACTATCGCGGTGTATGACCTCGGTGGTGGTACTTTCGATATCTCTATTATCGAAATCGACGAAGTTGACGGCGAAAAAACCTTCGAAGTTCTGGCAACCAACGGTGATACCCACCTGGGTGGTGAAGACTTCGACAGCCGTATGATCAACTACCTGGTTGACGAGTTTAAGAAAGATCAAGGTATCGACCTGCGTAATGACCCGCTGGCGATGCAGCGTCTGAAAGAAGCCGCTGAGAAAGCGAAGATCGAGCTGTCTTCCGCTCAGCAGACCGACGTGAACCTGCCGTACATCACTGCAGACGCGACTGGTCCGAAACACATGAACATCAAAGTGACCCGTGCGAAACTGGAAAGCCTGGTTGAAGACCTGGTTAACCGTTCTATCGAGCCGCTGAAAGTTGCTCTGCAGGACGCCGGCCTGTCTGTTTCTGATATCAACGACGTTATTCTCGTTGGTGGTCAGACGCGTATGCCGATGGTCCAGAAGAAAGTTGCTGAGTTCTTCGGCAAAGAGCCGCGTAAAGACGTTAACCCGGACGAAGCTGTAGCAATCGGTGCTGCCGTTCAGGGTGGTGTATTGACTGGTGATGTGAAAGACGTGCTGCTGCTGGACGTTACCCCGCTGTCTCTGGGTATCGAAACCATGGGCGGCGTGATGACGCCACTGATCGCGAAAAACACCACTATACCGACCAAGCACAGCCAGGTGTTCTCTACCGCTGAAGACAACCAGTCTGCGGTAACCATCCACGTGCTGCAGGGTGAACGTAAACGTGCTGCCGATAACAAAGATCTGGGTCAGTTTAACCTGGATGGTATCAGCCCGGCTCCGCGCGGTATGCCGCAGATCGAAGTAACTTTTGACATCGATGCCGACGGTATCCTGCACGTTTCCGCGAAAGATAAAAACAGCGGTAAAGAGCAGAAGATCACCATCAAGGCTTCTTCTGGTCTGAACGAAGAAGAAATCCAGAAAATGGTTCGCGAAGCAGAAGCGAACGCAGAATCTGACCGTAAGTTTGAAGAGCTGGTTCAGACCCGTAACCAGGGTGACCATCTGCTGCACAGCACTCGTAAGCAGGTTGAAGAAGCAGGCGACCAACTGCCGGCTGACGACAAAACTGCCATCGAGTCTGCACTGACCGCGCTGGAAACTTCTCTGAAAGGCGAAGACAAAGCGGATATCGAAGCGAAAATGCAGGCGCTGGCACAGGTTTCCCAGAAACTGATGGAAATCGCTCAGCAGCAGCACGCACAGCAGCAGGCTGGTGCAGCAGGCGCTGATGCTTCTGCAAACAACGCGAAAGATGACGACGTTGTCGACGCTGAGTTTGAAGAAGTGAAAGACAAAAAATAATCGCCCTTTGAACGGGTAATTACTGGCACGGGCGAAGAGGTTTCCTCTCCGCCCGTGCACGCATGTTAGGGGCAGATAAAAAGAGATGGCTAAGCAAGACTATTACGAGATTTTAGGCGTTTCCAAATCAGCGGAAGAGCGTGAAATCAAAAAGGCCTACAAGCGCCTGGCCATGAAATATCACCCGGACCGTAACCAGGGTGATAAAGAGGCCGAAGCCAAGTTCAAAGAGATCAAAGAAGCCTACGAGATCCTGACCGATGCGCAAAAACGCGCGGCTTACGATCAGTACGGTCATGCCGCGTTTGAGCAAGGCGGTATGGGCGGCGGCGGCGGTTTTGGCGGCGGGGCTGACTTCAGCGATATCTTTGGTGACGTGTTTGGCGATATCTTTGGCGGCGGTCGTGGTCGTCAGCGCGCCTCACGTGGTGCTGATTTACGTTACAACATGGATCTCACTCTGGAAGAAGCCGTGCGTGGCGTCACCAAAGAGATCCGTATTCCGACGCTGGAAGAGTGTGACGTCTGCCATGGCAGCGGTGCGAAGGCAGGTACTCAACCGCAGACCTGTCCAACCTGTCACGGTTCCGGCCAGGTGCAGATGCGCCAGGGCTTTTTTGCCGTACAGCAGACCTGTCCACATTGTCAGGGGCGCGGTACGCTGATTAAAGATCCGTGCAATAAATGCCACGGTCATGGTCGCGTTGAGAAAAGCAAAACGCTGTCCGTTAAAATCCCGGCAGGCGTTGACACTGGCGATCGTATTCGTCTGTCTGGCGAAGGTGAAGCTGGTGAGCATGGCGCGCCAGCAGGCGATTTATACGTTCAGGTGCAGGTAAAACAGCACCCAATTTTTGAGCGTGAAGGCAACAACCTGTACTGTGAAGTGCCGATTAACTTTGCGATGGCAGCGCTGGGCGGCGAGATTGAAGTCCCAACGCTGGACGGTCGCGTGAAGTTAAAAATTCCGGGCGAAACGCAGACCGGCAAACTGTTCCGCATGCGCGGAAAAGGCGTGAAGTCGGTTCGCGGTGGCGCTCAGGGCGATCTGCTGTGCCGTGTAGTTGTTGAAACCCCGGTTGGTCTGAATGACAAGCAGAAGCAACTGCTGAAAGATCTGCAGGAAAGTTTCGGCGGTCCCACCGGAGAAAACAACAGCCCGCGTTCCAAAAGCTTCTTCGACGGTGTGAAGAAATTCTTTGACGATCTGACGCGCTAATTCTCGACTCAGAAATCTTCGATTAAAAGCCTGGGACTGAAATGTTTCAGGCTTTTTTATTTCTGTTTTCCGTTCGGAAAATCTTTGTCGACTTTAATTTATTGGATCGTAAAAACCGAATCATTCATCATAAATAATCTAATTTTAACGAGCTTTTTGAGGGTGTAAGATAGTATTTACGAAGTATTCACCTAATAGAGAGAATAAAAGTGAAACATCTGCATCGTTTTTTTAGTAGTGACGCCTCGGGGGGCATCATCCTGATCATCGCAGCCGTCGTCGCTATGTTGATGGCAAATATCGGGATCACCAGTGGATGGTACCACGCCTTTCTGGAAACGCCCGTTCAACTGCGGGTTGGCGCGCTTGAGATCAACAAAAATATGCTGCTGTGGATCAATGACGCGTTGATGGCGGTGTTCTTCCTGTTGATTGGTCTGGAGGTAAAGCGCGAGTTAATGCAGGGGTCGCTGGCCAGTCTGCGTCAGGCTGCATTTCCGATCATTGCCGCTATCGGGGGGATGATTGTCCCGGCGCTGCTGTATCTGGCATTTAACTATGCTGACCCTATCACTCGTGAAGGGTGGGCGATCCCGGCTGCAACGGATATCGCTTTTGCATTAGGCGTGCTGGCACTGTTGGGCAGTCGTGTTCCGTTGGCGCTGAAAATCTTCCTCATGGCGCTGGCGATTATCGATGATCTTGGCGCTATCGTGATCATTGCGCTGTTCTACACCAGCGATCTCTCGCTGCTGTCGCTGGGCGTTGCTGCGTGCGCCATTCTTGTCCTGGCGGCCTTGAATCTATGTGGCGTGAGACGTACCGGGATTTATATTCTGGTGGGCGTGGTGTTATGGACTGCGGTACTGAAGTCCGGCGTGCATGCGACGCTGGCTGGCGTGATCGTCGGTTTCTTCATTCCGTTAAAGGAAAAACACGGACGTTCACCGGCAAAGCGTCTGGAGCATGTTTTGCATCCGTGGGTGGCATACCTGATCCTGCCGCTGTTTGCCTTCGCTAACGCGGGTGTCTCACTGCAGGGTGTCACCATTGATGGGCTGACCTCCGTATTACCGTTGGGGATTATTGCAGGTCTGTTGATTGGTAAACCCCTGGGTATCAGCCTGTTTTGCTGGCTGGCGTTACGCTTAAAGCTGGCGCAATTACCTGAAGGAACGAATTTCCAGCAGATCATGGCGGTTGGGATTCTGTGCGGTATTGGCTTTACGATGTCAATTTTCATCGCCAGCCTGGCGTTTGGTAATGTCGATCCTGAGCTGATTAACTGGGCGAAACTGGGGATCCTGATTGGCTCCTTGCTGTCGGCGGTAATTGGTTACTGCTGGTTACGCACCCGGTTAAACGCATCCGCCTGACAGGATAACCCTTTCGTGACAATTTTCAGGGAGAGAGTATGTCTCATATAAATTACAACCACCTGTATTACTTTTGGCATGTTTATAAAGAAGGTTCGGTGGTTGGTGCAGCAGAAGCGCTTTATCTGACACCGCAGACCATTACCGGGCAGATCAAAGCGCTTGAAGAACGTTTACAGGGAAAGTTGTTCAAGCGGAAGGGGCGTGGGCTGGAGCCAAGCGAGTTGGGCGAGTTAGTCTTTCGTTATGCGGATAAAATGTTCACGTTAAGCCAGGAAATGCTGGATATCGTGAACTACCGCAAAGAGTCTAACTTGTTGTTTGATGTCGGTGTGGCGGATGCACTATCCAAACAGCTGGTCAGCCGTGTGTTGGATGCCGCGGTGGTGGAAGATGAACAAATCCATCTGCGTTGTTTTGAATCAACGCACGAGATGCTGCTGGATCAACTCAGCCAGCATAAGCTGGATATGATTATCTCTGACTGTCCGATTGATTCTACGCAACAGGAAGGGTTGTTCTCGGTGCGCATAGGCGAATGCGGCGTGAGTTTTTGGTGCACCCAGCCTTTGCCTGAGAAGCCGTTTCCGGCCTGCCTGGAAGAGCGTCGATTACTGATTCCTGGACGTCGTTCGATGCTCGGTCGTAAGCTGTTGAACTGGATTAACTCACAAGGCTTGAACGTTGAAATCCTCGGCGAGTTTGATGACGCAGCGCTGATGAAAGCTTTTGGTGCAACGCATAACGCTATATTCGTTGCCCCGACGCTCTATTCGAACAACTTCTATGCCGATGATTCGATTGTTGAGATTGGGCGCGTGGAGAATGTGATGGAGGAGTACCACGCTATATTTGCGGAAAGGATGATCCAGCATCCGGCGGTGCAGCGTATTTGTAATGCGGACTACTCGGCGTTATTTAAGCTGCAGTAGACATCAACACGGTAAGACTTCCGGCTGCGGGCAATTACCGCAGCCGGAATCAATCTACAACCTCAGTAGGCTACGGTATTGCCCACCTTCGCGAATAAATACCGGAATTCTGTTCAGTGGCGTAGCGTAATGCAGCGTCTGCCCTCCTGAATAGCTTTCCCCGGTCGCAAGATCTGTCCACTTTTCCCCTTCCGGTAGCCAGACATCACGCTCGCGCATGCCTTCATGCATCACCGGTGCAATCAGCAGATCGGGACCAAAACAGTATTGGTCGGCGATCTCCCAGCTTTTAGCCTGCTCAGGAAATTCAAAAAACAGGGTGCGCATCACCGGCGCATTGCGCTCATGCGTTTCTGCCATCAGCGCCTTGATGTAGGGTTTCAGCTTTTCACGCAAGGCCAGGCAACCCGTTAATAGATCGTAAACGTCTTCGCCATAGCTCCAGACTTCATTCGGTGCTCCAGTCGGGCATTGAGCAATGCCATCCCGATACGGTTGTTCAGGCAAAATTTGCGGATCGCGATTGCCGTGCAGGCGCATCACCGGGCTAAAGACGCCCCACTGAAACCAGCGGATCAACAGTTCATGAAAGCGTGGATCGTGAATATTGCCGCCATGAAAACCGCCAATATCCGTGGTCCACCACGGGATACCCGCAATCCCCATATTGAGTCCGGCGGCAAACTGATTGCGCAGCGATCGAAACGAGGAGTGAATATCACCTGACCATACCAGCGCGCCGTATTTCTGACTCCCCGCCCAGGCACAGCGCAGCAGATTGATAACCTTGTCTTCGCCATCGGCTTTCATGCCGTCAAAAAAGGTTTTGGCATACATCCGCGGGTAGATATTGCCCACTTCCAGTACCGGACCGGCGTGGTAGCGATAGTTGTCGTAGTCGTAAACGCTGAATTCAGGCTCGGCCTCATCTAACCAGAACAGCTTCACGCCTTTATCGTAATAATTGCGCTTGGCTTTGCCCCAGACATAGTCGCGAGCGCCCGGATGGGTGGCATCAAAGAAAGTGGTATTCCCGAGGAAATCCATATTGATCGGCAAGCCACGCTCCGTTTGCACCAGCCAGCCGTTTTCACGCATCTCCCGATAGCTTTCGGTGCGGTTATCTACCGTTGGCCAGACGGACACCATCAGCTCGATACCCAGTGATTTCAGTTCGGCGATCATGGCGTCGGGATCGGGCCAGTCGCGCGGGTCGAACATCCAGTCACCTTGATTCGGCCAGTGGAAGAAGTCGATAACGATAACCGAAATGGGCAGATTGCGCTGTTTATACTCGCGGGCGACCGCCAGCAGTTCTTCCTGGGTACGATAACGGAGTTTGCACTGCCAGAAACCCATGGCGTAATCCGGCATCATCGGCGGCGTGCCGGTTGCGAGCGCGTAAGCCTGGCTGATTTCCGCTGGCGTATCACCTGCGGTGATCCAGTAGTCCAGTTGTTCGCTGACCTGAGCTTCCCATTCGGTAAGGTTGTGGGCGAAGGTTACGCGGCCTACGGCCGGGTTGTTCCATAAAAAACCGTAGCCCAGACTGGAGAGCATGAACGGTACTGAGGCCTGGGAATTACGCTGTGCCAGCTCAAGCACGCACCCTTTGAGATCCAGATTGGCTTGCTGATACTGGCCCATGCCATAAATTTTTTCGTCTTCGGCGGCTTCGAAACGGGCTTTAATCGCATATTTTCCACCCTGAATAGGGCGAAATTCGCGCCCCTCAAGGTTAAGTGCGCTGACGTACTGGCCGTGTGAAGATTCGTCCTCGCCGATTTCTCCCCGCAGACGCCAGAACTCCTGTAGTAAACATTTATGGGGATGGCGGTAAAAGCTGATTTGGCCCTTTTGATTGACGATAGCGATAATCTTGCCGTTAGTCAGCGTGGCCTGCTTTTGGTCGTAGACGATATGGCAGGCGCTCTCCGCCACCGGCTCCGTTAGCGCCCAGTCTTCATTTCTCATAACCGGCAGATGACGGCCGCTACGCACGCGCAGGCTGTTCTCGCCCCAGGGTTCAATCCATAAATAGCGATCGTTTTGCTGCCAGACCAGACGATGCGGGTCTTGTTGCAAAAATGGCATGGTGGTTTCTCCCATATTTGGCTGGTAAAGATAAGAACGTTAGTGATTGATCGTTTCCAGATCGCGGCGAACCTCGTCTTCCATGGCTTCATATTTACGGAAGAAAAGCAGGGGGATTGCTGCGAGCGTGAAGAGGAGGGCGGGCGCCCAGATAAAAGCCCAGGTTATCCCTTCCAGGCCTGTAGCGCTCTGCGCATGGTTAGGGACGTAGCCAAAACTTTTCATGATCCAGGCGGCAAAAGCGGTACCGAGACCACTGCCCATTTTGATGCAGAAGGTGCTGCCAAAGGCGATAAGAATGCCGGTAGCTTTGACACCCGTCTTCCATGCGCCAAAGTCGACGGCGAATCCGAGCATGGCGAAGGGCATTGAGCAGGCGATACCGCTACCGATATTGCCCAGAACCCAGGCGGCAATCAGCATTGGAATGTTATCCGCAGCCAGCCACATCATCACACCGCCAAACGTAGCGACCAGCAGACCGCCGATCCAGATCCAGGTTTTAGAGAGGTATTTGCTAAAGAAAGGGATGGCGATGATAAACAGGATCTGAATCGTCGCCAGGCTGTTGATTAGCGGGACCAGATCTTTGCGAACCAGGTTGTAGGTCAGATAGTAGACAATGGTCGTTGAGCGCTGCTGAAGCGCTACCCAGAAGATCAGATTAGCCAGCACCATCAGGATCCATGGCCAGTTGCCTTTCATAGCCGCGAAACTTTTTTTCATCGGCAATCTTGGCTCTTGCTGTATTTTATCCGCATCCATTTCACGAATGTTTTTAAACGCAAAGAGCGTTAGCGCGCAAGATATAATGGCAAATGTAATTGCCGTATAAATAAAACCCGCATGGTCATCACCGTTACCTAAAAAAGCGACTAACGGTAAGGCGGTTGCGTTCATTAATAAAACCCCTATTTGCCCGCCGGTCATTCTCCAGGAATTTAAGACCAGCCGTTCCTTGGGGGATAGGGTCATTAAGGGCAATATTGCACTGAGCGGGGTGTTAAGTCCGGTAAATAAAATACTGGCTATCATGTAGGATATTGCTGCATATATGGCTTTTCCGGTCATACTGATATCAGGAGACCAAAATGAAAGCGCGCTGAATACGGCAAAAGGCAGCGGTAACCATAAAAACCAGGGACGGCATTTACCGTAGCGTGAACGGGTCTTGTCGATGATGATCCCCCAGATTGGAGCATCTACGCCATCAACAATACGCGCCAACAGCAGGATGACACCCGCTACGGCGAGGCTGATACCGGCAACGTCTGTGTAGAAATATAGAATGTATGTTGAACCGAAACAGTACAGCAGATTTCCCGCTACATCTAAAGAACCGTAGCTAATTCGCTGTAGTAAAGATAATGATGTTGACCCGCAAGACTGGGTATCCTCAATAACAGAACTCATAATGATAACTCCGATATTGGTGCGATACGCCCAGAAAAACAGCTTTTACTTTCTAAGCAGTAGGGTTGTCGTTATTTTTTATTGTCCGGGGAAAATTAACCTTTAGGTAAAATAGGGATAAAGACGTTTTATGAAAAGTAGTTAACCCCGGCGTGGCGATCAATTATCAAATCTCACATCAGGATTGCGTTTATTCGTTTTTTGTTGAGCAATGATACTATTTGCTATGGTGGTCACAATTTCGACAGTAATGAAATAAAAAAAAGTAAACAGTGAAAGAAAATAACTTTCATCTGCCTGATGGCGATGTGGGTGGACAGGGGATTAAACATGCCTAGTGCACGAACGGTGCGATAGCAGGCCGCTGTGGAGAAAGTGTGGACTTGAACGACAGACATAAAAAAACCCGCTTGCGCGGGTTTTTTCACAAAGCGACAACAAGCAGGCGATTAAGCCAGTTTGTTGATCTGTGCAGTCAGGTTTGCTTTATGACGTGCAGCTTTGTTTTTGTGGATCAGACCTTTAGCAGCCTGACGGTCCACGAGTGGTTGCATTTCGTTAAATGCTTTCAGTGCAGTAGCTTTGTCGCCAGCTTCGATAGCTGCGTATACTTTCTTGATGAAAGTACGCATCATAGAGCGACGGCTAGCGTTGTGCTTGCGGGCCTTTTCAGACTGAACGGCGCGCTTCTTAGCTGATTTGATATTAGCCAAGGTCCAACTCCCAAATGTGTTCTATATGGACAATTCAAAGGCCGAGGAATATGCCCTTTTAGCCTTCTTTTGTCAATGGATTTGTGCAAATAAGCGCCGTTTAAATTGCAGCACTCGTTGCGTAGTGATGGCGCAGGATTCTACCAGCTTGCGTGGCGTGAATACAGCTTTTCCACGAGAAAAATTGCATTGGATTGCCCGTAAAGGTCTGCAATTTGTTTCATAACAATGAAAACCATCCTCTTTCTGTTTCGGAGAAACAATCGCCGGTTAACCTTGACCGCGGTACAGGGTATACTTTCACGATTTTCACTGTTTTGAGCCAGACATGAAGCTGATACGAGGCATACATAATCTCAGTCAGGCCCCGCATGGGTGTGTGCTGACTATTGGTAATTTCGACGGCGTGCACCGTGGTCATCGTGCGTTGCTGCAGGGCTTACGGGAAGAAGGGCGCAAACGCAATTTGCCGGTGATGGTGATGATTTTCGAGCCACAGCCATTAGAGCTGTTTGCAACGGACAAGTCGCCTGCGCGCCTTACTCGCCTGCGAGAAAAACTGCGTTATCTGGCGGAGTGTGGCGTAGATTACGTACTGTGCGTGCGTTTTGACAGGCGCTTCGCGGCATTAACGGCGCAGAATTTTATCAGCGATCTGCTGGTTAAGCGCCTTGGTGTACAATTCCTTGCCGTGGGCGATGATTTCCGCTTTGGCGCTAGCCGTGCGGGCGATTTCTTGTTATTACAGGAAGCGGGCGCTGAGTATGGCTTTGATATCACCAGTACCCAGACCTTCTGTGAAGGCGGTGTGCGTATTAGTAGCACCGCGGTACGTCAGGCGCTGGCTGAAGATAACCTGCAGTTGGCCGAAAGCCTGCTTGGGCACCCTTTTACCATCTCAGGACGGGTGGTACATGGTGACGAGTTAGGACGCACCATTGGTTTTCCGACGGCAAACTTACCGCTTCGTCGCCAGGTTTCTCCGGTGAAAGGGGTTTATGCGGTTGAAGTGATGGGGCTGGGTGACAAACCTTTTCCCGGCGTTGCCAATATCGGCACCCGCCCGACGGTAGCCGGCGTACGTCAGCAGTTGGAAGTGCATCTACTGGACGTTGTAATGGACCTCTACGGTCGCCATATAGATGTAGTGCTGCGTAAAAAAATTCGCAGCGAGCAGCGATTTGCCTCGCTGGATGAACTAAAAGCGCAGATTGCGCGTGATGAGTTGACTGCCCGCGATTTTTTTGGGCTAACAAAACCGGCTTAATGCCTATACGAGTTTTAAATACGGAACCGAGAATCTGATGAGTGACTATAAATCAACCCTGAATTTGCCGGAAACAGGGTTCCCGATGCGCGGCGATCTCGCCAAGCGCGAACCGGGAATGCTGGCGCGTTGGACTGATGATGACCTGTACGGCATCATTCGTGCGGCCAAAAAAGGCAAAAAAACCTTCATTCTGCATGATGGCCCTCCTTATGCGAATGGCAGTATTCATATTGGTCACTCGGTTAACAAGATTCTGAAAGACATTATCGTGAAGTCCAAAGGACTCACGGGCTATGACTCGCCTTACGTTCCGGGCTGGGACTGCCACGGTCTGCCGATCGAGCTGAAAGTAGAGCAGGAATATGGCAAACCGGGCGAGAAGTTCACCGCCGCTGAGTTCCGCGCTAAATGCCGTGAATACGCTGCTACACAGGTTGACGGTCAGCGTAAAGACTTTATCCGTCTTGGCGTGCTGGGCGACTGGTCGCATCCGTACCTGACAATGGACTTCAAAACTGAAGCCAACATCATTCGCGCGCTGGGTAAAATCATCGGCAACGGTCACCTGCACAAAGGTGCGAAGCCGGTGCACTGGTGCGTTGACTGCCGTTCCGCGCTGGCGGAAGCGGAAGTTGAGTATTATGACAAAACCTCCCCGTCCATCGACGTGGCGTTCCACGCAGCCGATCAGGACGCGGTGAAAGCGAAATTTGCCGTTTCTGACGTTAACGGCCCGATCTCGCTGGTTATCTGGACCACCACCCCGTGGACGTTGCCGGCGAACCGCGCGATCTCCCTGGCGCCTGATTTTGACTATGCGCTGGTGCAGATCGATGGCCAGGCCGTGATTCTGGCGAAAGATCTGGTTGAAAGCGTCATGCAGCGTATTGGCGCGGCTGACTACACCATTCTGGGTACCGTTAAAGGCGCAGAGCTGGAACTGTTGCGCTTTACCCACCCGTTTATGGGTTTTGACGTGCCAGCGATTCTGGGCGATCACGTCACGCTGGATGCGGGTACCGGGGCGGTACATACCGCGCCTGGCCACGGCCCGGACGACTATGTCATCGGTCAAAAATATGGTCTGGAAGTGGCGAACCCGGTTGGTCCGGATGGCGCTTATCTGGCGGGCACCTACCCGACCCTGGACGGCGTAAACGTCTTTAAAGCCAACGATATTGTTGTCGCTCTGCTGAGCGAAAAAGGCGCGTTGCTGCATGTCGAGAAGATGCAGCATAGCTATCCGTGCTGCTGGCGCCATAAAACGCCGATCATCTTCCGTGCGACCCCGCAGTGGTTCGTCAGCATGGATCAGAAAGGCTTGCGCGCGCAGTCTCTGAAAGAGATCAAAGGCGTGCAGTGGATCCCTGACTGGGGCCAGGCACGTATTGAATCCATGGTTGCCAATCGTCCTGACTGGTGTATCTCCCGTCAACGTACGTGGGGTGTGCCGATGTCTCTGTTCGTTCACAAAGACACCGAAGAGCTGCATCCGCGCGCTATCGAACTGATGGAAGAAGTGGCTAAACGCGTTGAAATTGACGGTATCCAGGCGTGGTGGGATCTCGATCCGAAAGATATCCTCGGCGATGAAGCAGACCAGTATGTCAAAGTCCCGGATACGCTGGACGTATGGTTTGACTCTGGTTCCACCCACTCATCCGTTGTGGACGTGCGTCCTGAATTTGCTGGCCACGCAGCGGATATGTATCTGGAAGGCTCTGACCAACACCGCGGCTGGTTCATGTCTTCTCTGATGATCTCCACCGCCATGAAAGGTAAAGCACCTTATCGCCAGGTACTGACTCACGGTTTCACCGTGGATGGTCAGGGCCGTAAGATGTCCAAGTCTATCGGTAACACCGTTTCTCCGCAGGACGTGATGAACAAACTCGGCGCGGATATTCTGCGTCTGTGGGTCGCGTCTACCGATTACACCGGTGAAATGGCGGTTTCTGACGAAATCCTGAAACGTGCAGCCGACAGCTATCGTCGTATCCGTAACACCGCGCGCTTCCTGCTGGCGAACCTGAACGGGTTCGATCCAGTAAAAGACATGGTGAAACCGGAAGAGATGGTGGTGCTGGACAGGTGGGCGGTAGGTTGTGCGCAAGCGGCCCAGGAAGAGATCCTGAAAGCTTACGAAGCCTATGACTTCCACGAAGTGGTACAGCGCCTGATGCGTTTCTGCTCCGTCGAAATGGGTTCGTTCTATCTCGACATCATCAAAGACCGCCAGTACACCGCGAAAGCGGAAAGCCGGGCGCGTCGTAGCTGCCAGACTGCGCTGTTCCACATTGCAGAAGCGCTGGTTCGCTGGATGGCGCCGATCATGTCCTTCACCGCTGATGAAATCTGGGGCTACCTGCCGGGCGATCGTGAAAAATACGTCTTTACCGGTGAATGGTACGAAGGCCTGTTTGGCTTAGGCGAAACCGAGGCGATGAACGATACCTTCTGGGACGAGCTGCTGAAAGTACGCGGCGAAGTGAACAAGGTTATCGAGCAAGCGCGTGCGGATAAGAAAGTCGGCGGTTCTCTGGAAGCGGCAGTCACCCTGTACGCTGAACCCGAACTGGCGGCGAAACTGACCGCACTCGGCGAAGAGTTGCGCTTTGTGCTGCTGACCTCCGGCGCGAGCGTTGCGGACTATGCCGCGGCGCCAGCTGATGCTCAGCAGAGCGAATTGCTCAAAGGTCTGAAAATCGTACTGAGCAAAGCCGAAGGTGAGAAGTGCCCGCGTTGCTGGCATTACACTACCGACGTCGGCCAGGTGGCGGAACATGCAGATATCTGCGGACGCTGTGTCAGCAACATCGCCGGTGATGGCGAACAACGTAAGTTTGCCTGATGAGTAAGCCTCTTTGTTCAACAGGACTACGCTGGCTATGGCTGGTGGTAGTCGTGCTGATTATCGATTTAGGCAGCAAGTACCTGATCCTCCAGAACTTTGCTCTGGGGGATACGGTATCGCTGTTCCCGTCGCTTAATCTGCACTACGCGCGAAACTATGGCGCGGCGTTTAGCTTCTTAGCCGACAGCGGCGGCTGGCAACGTTGGTTTTTTGCCGGTATCGCTATTGGTATCTGCGTCATCCTGATGGTGATGATGTATCGCTCGAAGGCGACGCAGAAGCTGAACAACATCGCGTATGCGTTAATCATTGGCGGTGCGCTGGGCAATCTGTTCGATCGCCTGTGGCATGGCTTCGTGGTTGATATGATTGACTTTTACGTCGGTGACTGGCATTTCGCGACATTCAACCTGGCTGATACGGCAATCTGTATCGGCGCGGCATTGATTGTTCTCGAAGGCTTCTTACCGTCGAAAGAGAAAAAAGCCGCATAAAAAAATGCCGGATGGCGCTATGCTAATCCGGCTTACAATCTATCGCGAACCTTGTTTGCCCGGTAAGCGTAGCGCCACCGGGCAAACAGGCGGCAGCAATTTTAAAGAGCAACCTGCATGTCTAAATCAGTACAGAGTAACAGTGCGGTGCTGGTGCACTTCACCCTTAAGCTCGACGATGGCTCCACCGCAGAGTCAACCCGCAATAACGGCAAGCCTGCGCTGTTTCGCCTGGGCGATGGTTCTCTGTCTGAAGGACTGGAACAACACCTGCTGGGCCTAAAAGAGGGTGATAAAACCACTTTTGCTCTGGAGCCGGATGCCGCCTTTGGCGTGTCAAGCCCGGACTTAATTCAGTATTTCTCGCGTCGGGATTTTATGGACGCGGGCGAGCCAGAAATTGGCGCTATCATGCTCTTTACCGCAATGGACGGCAGTGAGATGCCAGGTGTGATTCGTGAAATCAACGGTGACTCGATCACGGTTGATTTCAACCATCCGCTGGCAGGGCATACCGTTCATTTTGATATTGAAGTGCTGGAAGTCGAACCGGCACTGGAGGCGTAAAATGCAGATCCTGTTGGCTAACCCGCGCGGTTTTTGCGCTGGCGTAGACCGCGCTATCAGCATTGTAGAAAACGCGTTGGCTATTTATGGCGCGCCAATTTATGTCCGTCATGAGGTGGTGCATAACCGCTATGTGGTGGATAGCCTGCGCGAGCGCGGCGCTATTTTCATTGAACAAATCAGTGAAGTGCCGGACGGCGCGATCCTAATTTTCTCCGCTCATGGCGTCTCTCAGGCTGTGCGTAACGAAGCCAAAGGCCGTGACCTCACGGTTTTCGATGCCACTTGTCCGTTAGTCACCAAAGTGCATATGGAAGTGGCGCGCGCCAGCCGTCGCGGTGAAGAGTCAATTCTGATTGGACACGCCGGGCACCCGGAAGTCGAAGGCACGATGGGGCAGTACAGCAACCCGCAAGGGGGAATGTATCTGGTTGAATCACCGGAAGATGTACTGAAACTGAATGTGAAAAATGAAGGAAAATTATCCTTCATGACGCAGACCACGCTCTCCGTTGACGACACCTCTGACGTTATTGACGCGCTGCGTCAACGCTTCCCGAAAATTGTCGGGCCACGCAAAGACGATATCTGTTATGCCACCACCAACCGTCAGGAAGCGGTTCGCGCGCTGGCGGAACAGGCTGATGTGGTGCTGGTGGTCGGCTCGAAAAACTCCTCTAACTCCAACCGTCTGGCTGAACTAGCCCAGCGCATGGGGAAAGCGGCGTATCTGATCGACGATGCGACCGATATCCAGGAAGCGTGGGTAAAAGAGGCGAAGTGTGTGGGCGTGACGGCCGGAGCCTCGGCACCGGATATCCTCGTGCAAAACGTGATCGCTCGCCTGCAGGAGCTTGGCGGTGGGGAAGCTATCCCCCTGGAAGGCCGTGAAGAAAATATTGTTTTCGAAGTGCCTAAAGAGCTGCGTGTGGATGTTCGTGAAGTAGAGTAAGTCTTTCACGATACGATTATGAGAAGATGCCAGACTTAACGTCTGGCATTTTTTATGGAGAAACCATGCGCTTACCGATCATTCTTGATACCGATCCCGGCATTGATGATGCCGCCGCTATTGCCGCCGCGCTGTTTGCCCCTGAGCTGGATCTGCAACTGATGACCACGGTAGCAGGCAACGTTTCGGTGGAAAAAACTACCCGTAATGCGTTGCAGTTGCTGCATTTCTGGAATGCGGATATTCCGCTGGCGCAAGGGGCATCAATGCCACTGGTACGGCCGCTGCGAGATGCCGCTTCCGTGCACGGCGAGTCCGGTATGGAAGGGTATGAATTTGTTGAACATGACCGCCAGGCGATGGCAAAACCCGCCTTCCAGGCTATTCGTGACGCGCTGATGCATGCCCCGCAGCCCGTGACGTTGGTGGCGATTGGCCCGCTGACCAACATCGCGCTACTGCTGACTCATTACCCTGAATGCGTATTCAATATTCACCGTTTGGTGATTATGGGCGGTTCTGCCGGGCGCGGGAACTTCACGCCAAACGCCGAGTTTAATATTGCTATCGATCCTGAGGCCGCCGCGAAAGTTTTCCACAGCGGGCTGGAGATTGTGATGTGTGGGCTGGATGTCACTAATCAGGCCATGCTCGCCCCGGACTATCTGGCGACCTTGCCGCAGCTTAACCAGACGGGAAAAATGCTGCACGCGCTATTTAGCCATTACCGCAGCGGTAGTATGAATACAGGACTGCGGATGCACGACCTGTGCGCGATTGCCTGGCTGGTGCGCCCGGAACTGTTTACCCTGCAGCCGTGCTTCGTGGCGGTGGAAACTCAGGGGGAATATACCTCGGGTACTACGGTGGTGGATATTGAAGGGCGTTTGGGGCATCCGGCAAATGCCCAGGTTGCACTGGATCTTGACGTTGAGGGGTTCCAGCAGTGGGTGGCAGAGGTGCTGGCGCTGGCACCTTGAGGCTGTGATCCGGCCCGCAATATGCAGACAGAATTAGCAGGTTAATCGATTAATCTGCTAATCTTATCCCGTTGTTCTCCTCGGGCCGGAGACACATATGAACCTTTCTTTTATCCAGCCACCGCAGGTGGCGTGGGCAAGCGGCGCATTAGCCGATGGCCCGTTATTGCGTAAATCCACTCGCATTCAGGATCTTACTGACGTTTTTGCCGATGAAAATGCCCGCCAGCAACTGTCAGGCGAGCAGGTCGTATATGACGTTGAGATGTTGCATACGTCCCCCGCAGAAGGCGAACTTTACACCGGTGTTACCCATCTTTATCCTGGCCGGATCGGCCGCGAGTATTTTATGACCCGTGGGCATTTCCATGCGCGTCGCGAACAGGGTGAGGTCTATTTTGGTCTGCGTGGCACGGGGTTGCTGCTGTTGCAAACTGAACAGGGTGAGGCGAGGCTGGAAAAGGTATTCGCCGGATCCGTCCACATCATCCCCGGTTTTACCGCACACCGGTTGATCAACACAGGGGAAGAGATTCTGTCGGCGCTCGCCGTATGGCCAGGGATTGCAGGCCATGATTATGCGGCGCTGACCAGGGGCTTCAGAATAAGAGTCTTTGAGGAAAATAAGACGATTCAGGCGAAGGAGGTACAGAATGGCTGACTTAGCGCATTCTTATGGCCTGGATATGAGGGTTCATCACCATCCGCTTGGCTTTAGCTATGGGGATGAAGTCACTGGGCCGATGCCGGAGATTCGCCGACTCGATCACATTCGCGCCTCACTGCGCGATCCGCATTGTGAGGGGCCGGAAGAGGTGTATGCCATTGCGATGGATGTGGCACGAATGCAGGATCGCGAAGAGCTGAAAAAGCGGATGCTGTTGTTTGGCGTGGTGACTTATGCAGCGGGACGGCTGGGGGAAGAGCCGGTGCGTAGCCAGGGGCATATTCATCGTATCAGCCAGCACAGCGGCTGGTCCCCGCCGGAGCTTTACGAAATCTGGCAGGGAAAAGCGATAATCTATATGCAGGAGTATGTCGAGGACGACCCTGGGCGTTGTTTTGCTGTGATTGCCGGACCCGGTGAAAAAGTGCTGGTTCCGCCCGGTTGGGGGCATGCGACCATATCCGCAGATCCGAATATACCGTTAACTTTTGGTGCGTGGTGCGATCGTGAATATGGTTTTGAGTACGAGGCTGTGCGCGCGCATAAAGGGTTGGCGTGGTACCCGTTATTGCAGGGCGACCATGTTATCTGGCAGCATAATTCGCGGTACATACCCGGGAGATTACACGCCGTTACGCCCCGACAATATACGGAATTCTCGATTACTTCCGCGCCTGTTTACCAGCAATTCATCGAGGACCCGGCGCGCTTTCAATTTATATCACGCCCGGACAGGCACCCCGAGCTGTGGCAAAACTTCCATCCATAAAATAACCGGGGCATAGCCCCGGTTCTGATTTTGCCTGGCCTTCAAACAGAAAAACGCGGTACAGTAGAGTAGGCCGGATAAGCGTATGCGCCATCCGGCAAATGACAGGCACTACCCTGCAAACAGGCCTGTCGCAACGCCGAGCGCAGCCAGTATCAACAATAAAATCATCGCTTTTACTGGCGACACGCCACGCTTGGCCATCAGATACCACGTGCCCAATACAACAATCAGCGGCAATAGCTGCGGGAAAATTCCGTCCAGCATCTGTTGCACATGAATATTTACCCCATCCTTGGTGATAAATTCCAGCCCGGTGCCCAGTTTAACGTAGCTCGCCGCTACGCCCCCCATAACAAACACCCCCAGCAGCGATAACGCTTCACGCAGGCGGGCAGATTTGCTGCTCACCAGCATTTCCACCGAGCCGGATCCCATTTTGTAGCCTTTGAGGAACAAAAACCATGAGCCGGGAATAATGATTGCCAGCCAGGCGACGGTATAAAACAGCGGTCCCAGAATGTTACCACCAGCCGCCAGGGCCATACCGATACTGAGCAGGATTGGGATCAGCATGCCCGGGATCATCGAATCGCCAATCCCGGCTATAGGGCCCATCAGTCCAACCTTCAGGGTATTGATCGTTTCCCCATCGATCGGCTCACCGTTCGCTTTTTTCTCTTCCAGCCCCAGTACCATGCCATTAACGATCGCGCCTATCTGCGGCTCCGTATTATAAAACGAGGCGTGACGGCGCAGCATTTCAGTACGTTGGGCGGCGTCGGGATAGAGCTTTTTCGCCACCGGGAGCATACTCAGGCAAAAGCCAAAAGATTCCAGACGTTCAAAGCTCATGGATGACAAGTTGTGCATCATCCATGCGCGCCAGCAGCGGCGAAGATCTTTACGCGTAAGTGTACGTTCTTCCATCAGAATTCATCCTCATCATCAACGACCGACTTTGCATGCGTAGTCTGTGGCGGTTCTGGTTTGTAGTTGTAATGGATCAACGCCAACAGCGAACCGACGATCACTAGCGCGACCATGTTGAGTTTTAAAAAGACGATGCAGACAAAACCGACGAGGAAGTAGATCAGCATGGTGTAATTTTTGATAATCTGCTTAAGCAAAATCGCGATCCCGACGGCGGGTAAAATGCCTCCCAGTACGTTCATCGTCGACAGAACAATTTTCGGTAAACTGTCCATAAAACCGCTGATGTATTGCGCCCCGAAGTAGACCGCAATAAAGGTCGGTACAAAACGCAGGACAAAGTTTGTCACCTGTGGCCAGATGGCGCTGTTCAGGTAAATACCGCGTTCGTCGCCCCGCTCCAGCGCCACATCTGCCCGGTGATTCCAGAAGGAGTTCAGTACCATCATTGCGTTAAACAAAATGGTGCCGGCGATACCGATGGTGGCTGCCAGCGCGACCGCGACCTCGGGGCCCTTTCCGGAAAGGATCCCTAAAGCAATAGCCGGGTAAGCAACAAAGTTGAGGTCGGCGGGCATCGAACCGCCAGGTGTAACCATCGCGATATACACTGCCTGAACCGCGACGCCAATCATGATCCCCGTTTTAATATCGCCAAGGATAATCCCGACCAACATTCCGGAAATCAGCGGACGGGTGATCAGATACCAGCCGCCAGTCAGTCCCAGCAGCCAGGGGCTGCTGAGCGCGCCGAGGTAGCAAAGTATGCCAATCAACGTAGCTTCGATAATCATCGTGCGCTCCTTATTTCAGCTTCTGACGTGCGTCCTGCCAGCTGTAGCAACTGGCGTCAGGGACCAGGCGAAACTCAACCAGGTGCCCATGCTGCGTCAGCCAGTCAAAGGCGGCGATTTCCTCGCCATTCACCGACTGGTTTGGGCCGATGGTGGTGGTATCGGCACGGGCGCTCATTGGGCCTACATTAATTTTGCCGTTGGCATTTTTTAGGCTAATACCTGCTTCTTCAATGCGCTTCAGCGTGACGGGTGATTTACCAATGACGAAATAACGCTTCTCGCTGGCAATGACTTTCGGCAGTTTTTCAATCGCGGTGGCCGTATCAAACAACCAGACTTTGGTGTCCTGCACGGCGCCTTTCATCACCGAAGAGAGCAGAGGGTCGGCCGCGACGGCGTCGTCTATCGCGACAATCCCGTCACAGGGCAGCTCTTTGGCCCAACGTGTCACGAGCTGCCCATGGATTACGCGGTCATCGATACGTACAAAAGAAATACTCATAGTGGTTTCCTTTAAAAATCGTCGGACTGAACGGATAAAACCGGGGCGGCTTTAATCAACGTGGGTACCGTCAACGCCAACAGCTTGACGGCTGCGGCGTGAACATCCGTTAATTGACAGATCTCCTCGCTTTGTAACAGCATCGGGAAATTGACCCCCGCGACGACGGCAACGGGGGGAACCGTTTGTGCAGAAAACGCATGATGGCAGGCGACATTCCACGGCGTACCGCTTTGCATGTCACAAAGTACCAGTACGCCGTCAGCATCTTTCCCGGCGCTCGCGAGAACCTGAGCAAACGTCTGTTTAAACCCTTCAATACCCGCCTGTTCACTCAGCGTGACGGGGTAAACATGCGGTAATTCTCCGTAAACCATACGACCGCTGGCGAGAAGCGCTTCCGCCAGGGGACCATGGGTGGCAACAATAACGTTAATCATGCGTTTATCCTCTGACCCAGGCTTTAATCGTAGCGAGCTGCTGGCTGATACCCTTGCCAAACGGCGAAATACGGTATTCTCCAACGGCGGCCGGGATAATAAAGGTCTCTGCATAGTTGACGACAAACGGGGCAAATGCGCCGCTCGGGCTTTCAACAACGGCCTGCGCACCTTCGACCAGGTTCAGGACGTTTACGCCGCCATGGGTATGGTGCGTGACCGGTGCCGTAAACCAATGGCGTCGCGTTTCAATAAACTCGCGTTCGTGCATTCCGGTTCTTTCTTCCCGCCAACCTTCTCCTTCAGCGAGAGGCTCGATACGGTTGACCAGGTTGTCGTGTACCCATTGCGTGTCGCGCTGCCAGTCAATCACCTGCTGACCGTGATCCAGATGGACCGGGCGCGGTAAGCCGTCTAACCCTAAACGCCCCCAATCCCACAGTTTAAAGGTGAAGATATATGGCGTTGCGCTGATCTCCAGCACCATGGTTCCTGCACCCGAGCAGTGAACGGTTCCGGCGGGGATCAGGAAGTGATCGTGTTTATGCGCAGGGATCTGATTAACGAATCGCGCATCATCAAAGGCTTTTTCACCACGACCCGCGGCTCGGAGATCGTCGAGCATGTCCTGCGGCGCGATCCCGGTTTTGGTGCCGAGATACACCACGGCGTTCGGCTCGGCTTCGAGAATGTAATAGCTCTCATCCTGGGTATAGTGCATACCAAACTGCTGCTGAATGTACTCAGTGAGCGGATGAACCTGAAAGCTCAAATTCTGGCCGCCAATGGTGTCGAGGAAATCAAAACGAATCGGGAATTCTGCACCAAAACGTGCGTGAACTTTCTCGCCCAACAGGGGGCGGGGACAGGTTAGCACCAGATCCTGAGAGGGGATCTCGATCCGCACGTTGCCAAAACGCAGTAACAGGCTGTTTTCCTCGGGCACGCAATCAAAACACCACGCGTAATTGGGGGCTGAGGGATCGAGATCGAAGTGTTGTTTCATCCATTGCCCACCCCAAACGCCTGGGTCGAAGAACGGGGCAACGCGAAACGGTTGTTGAGTTGTTTGTTGCAGACCGGCGCGCAACGCGTCGCCGCTGACCATCGCGGGACTATTTTCTATCGTGGTATCAAGCAAATAATCGACGCGTTTGAGTAACGGCGTTTTGTGTCGGTCGAATACCCGCCACTCAATGAAGAAGGCTCGTTTGTACCGACGAAGAATATCTTCATCCTGGTTTTCCGCCCCCCAGTTCCCCAGCCCGTTATGGCGCATGCGTTGCTGAATTTCCCAGCGCGGAAGATCGGCATAAACCAGTACGTCACCCGGGTGCGCCAGCGTCGCGCCGGGTCCGTATACCACGACCAGACCTTCGGCAACGGCATCAATCTGTTGGCGGAGCTGACTGAGCTTGTCGCTATCAAAAAACTCATCCAGGTGATGGCAGGAAAGGACGCCGAATACGCGATCGTCGGTAAGGTTACGCGCCAGTAACTCATGCAGGGCCTGCTCATCTCGGCGGGCGGATTCAATATTCAGCACCAGCGCGGTATCTAACGTCGTGACAAGCTGTTGTTCCAGTTCTTCAAGCCGCACGCCCGGATAGCAATCCACGATCAATACGGTTTTGGCTGCAGCAGAAACCCTGGTGTTAAGCACAGAATGGATCTCCGCCCAACCCTGCCAGGCGTGATCGTCATATCCCTGAACGTTAACCTCAGGGAATTTATTATAGGTTGTCGTCATTTTCTTTCTCCGTGTTGGCTTATTTAAGATTAATCGATTAACCTTATTTTCATAGTGTGGTTAACGCGATTAACCCGCCATATTCAGAATCAAGAGCGGTGAAAAGCGCATTAGCGTGATGTGAATCACACGTAAAAAAGCGATATTTCGGTTATTCGATTAACCTTCGATAAAAAATCAGGAGCAGGTATGACCACAGTCACTTTGGCGCAGGTAGCTGAGCGCGCGGGAGTCTCCACGGCGACCGTGTCGATGGTATTGCGTAACCGGGGGCGAATTTCTCAGGCTACACGCGACCGGGTGCTTAAAGCGCTGGATGATGCTGGCTATGTGTATAATCAAACCGCCGCTAACCTGCGTAACCGGAGCAGTAATCAGGTTGGATTGTTGCTCCACGATATCACTAACCCTTTTTACGGCGAGATGACTGCAGGGCTAAGCCATGAGATGGAACGACATGATCTGTTGTTGTTTCTGGCAAATAGCGAAGAGTCAGGGGAACGGCAGCAAAAATTTGTCGATTCTTTGATGCGCAATAATGCCTGCGGCATGGTGCTCTGCGCGGCGCGCGAGACGCCGACATCCTTCTTCGAGGCGCTGAAAAGGCGCAATATCCCCGCCATTATGGTCGTCCGTCCCCTTAGCGATCCTGATTTTGATTTTGTCGGAACCGATAACTTTCTCGGTACGCAAATGGCCACCACCCATTTAGTTAAAATGGGGCACAAGAATATTGCGTTTATTGGGGGGACGCCTGGTTCCGGCAGTCGGACACAGCGTATCGGTGGCTTCACCAGCACATTGCTGGAGCACGGAATATCGCCGAATCCAGAATGGATCGTGGCTACGCAGGCCAGCCAAATTGACGGCGCAAAAGTAGCGGAGTCTCTTCTTCTGCGTTACCCGCAAATTACCGCCGCCGTATGTTATCAGGATATTGTGGCGCTTGGGGTTATGCAGGCGCTACGTAAAATGGGGCGGGAACCTGGGCGGGATTTTGCGCTGGTGGGGTTTGATGACATCACCGAAGCGGCGCTGGTACAACCTGCGCTTACCACCGTGTCGGTGGCGGCAAAAGAGATAGGTCGTAAGGCCGGAGAGCTGCTTTATAGCCGTATTCAGGGAAATGACGAACCGCCGAAACGTATTATCCTGCCGCCGGCGCTGGTAGTCAGAGAATCATGTGGTTTTTGCTGATCGTCATGCCTTTTACTGATATCTCTGGCTGTTTATCATTAAATTCTAATTATCGACGTTTTCGGCTGGCGGCGCAGCGATGCGCTGGTTACTCTGAAAACGATTTACGCAAAATTAACAAAAGAGAATAGCTATGCATGATGCACAAATCCGCGTTGCCATCGCGGGAGCCGGAGGACGCATGGGGCGTCAGTTGATTCAGGCCACACTTGGCATGGATGGCGTACAGCTTGGCGCGGCGCTGGAGCGCGAAGGCTCTTCCTTACTGGGAAGCGATGCCGGAGAGTTAGCGGGAGCCGGGAAAACAGGCGTTACCGTACAAAGCAGCCTTGAGGCGGTGAAAGATGATTTCGATGTTTTCATCGATTTCACGCGCCCGGAAGGCACGCTGGCACATCTGGCGTTTTGCCGCCAGCACAGTAAAGGGATGGTGATTGGCACCACCGGGTTTGATGATGCTGGTAAGCAGGCTATTCGCGATGCTGCGCAGGAGATTGCTATCGTTTTCGCTGCGAACTTTAGCGTCGGCGTTAACGTCATGCTCAAGCTGCTGGAGAAAGCGGCAAAAGTGATGGGGGACTATACCGATATTGAGATTATCGAAGCGCATCACCGCCACAAAGTGGATGCCCCATCGGGGACGGCGCTGGCAATGGGCGAGGCGATCGCCGGGGCGTTGGATAAAGATCTGAAAGACTGCGCGGTCTACACGCGCGAAGGTTATACCGGCGAGCGTGTGCCGGGCACTATTGGTTTTGCGACCGTACGCGCCGGTGACATTGTCGGCGAACATACCGCAATGTTTGCTGATATTGGCGAGCGTATTGAAATCACCCATAAAGCATCCAGTCGCATGACGTTTGCCAATGGCGCAGTTAGATCGGCTGTTTGGCTGAAATCTAAGTCAAACGGTCTTTTTGATATGAAAGATGTGCTTGATTTACGCAGTTTATAGATTTTGTTACCCTTCGTGATGTGGTTATTGTAATCATAATTATTTGATTACATAGGGCAATATTTTATTGCCCTTTATTTTTTTGCATTTTGGCTTGGTTTTTTATTTAAGGACGTATTTGTTTATGTCTTTATGCTTTATTCTGTTATCTCAATGTAAATTTTGACCAAATGGTCCACTTTTTTCTATCACTCTTCCGGTTTTTACACTCTTTACCTACCGCAAGCGTTTTCCACCCTGAGTTAGATGATCTTTTTGCCTGTTAAATCGAATGATTTATTCCAGTGGCGTAAAATAATAATAAAAATTACCCTTTTGGGTAGACTTTTACGTGGGCTATCTCTAGAATGCCGCCGTTTGCCAGAAATCCATAGGTAAGCAAATTTGCATTGATTCATGAGGTGTTAATGAATTAATATGCAAATAAAGTGAGTGAATATTCTCTGGAGGGTGTTTTGATTAAGTCAGCGCTATTGGTTCTGGAAGACGGAACCCAGTTTCACGGTCGGGCCATAGGGGCAACAGGTTCGGCGGTTGGGGAAGTCGTTTTCAATACTTCAATGACCGGTTATCAAGAAATCCTCACTGATCCTTCCTATTCTCGCCAAATCGTCACTCTTACTTATCCCCATATTGGTAATGTCGGCACCAATGCCGCCGATGAAGAGTCTTCTCAGGTTCACGCTCAAGGTCTGGTTATTCGCGACCTGCCGCTGATTGCCAGCAACTTCCGCAACACCGAAGACCTCTCTTCTTACCTGAAACGCCATAACATCGTGGCGATTGCCGATATCGATACCCGTAAGCTGACGCGTCTGCTACGTGAGAAGGGCGCTCAGAACGGCTGCATCATTGCAGGCGATAATCTGGATGCTACGTTGGCCTTAGAAAAGGCCAAAGCGTTCCCGGGCTTAAATGGGATGGACCTGGCAAAAGAAGTGACTACCGCTGAATCCTACAGCTGGACGCAGGGTAGCTGGACGATTTCGGGGGACCTGCCGGAAGCCAAGTCCGCAGAAGAGTTGCCGTTCCACGTGGTGGCCTACGATTTTGGTGCCAAGCGCAACATCCTGCGCATGCTGGTGGACCGCGGCTGCCGCCTGACAGTGGTACCGGCGAAAACTTCCGCGGAAGAAGTGCTGGCGATGAATCCGGACGGCGTGTTCCTGTCAAACGGCCCTGGCGACCCGGCCCCGTGCGACTACGCCATCGACGCGATTGAGAAATTCCTCCAGACCGACATTCCGGTATTTGGCATCTGCCTCGGCCATCAGCTGCTGGCGCTGGCGAGCGGTGCGAAGACCATCAAGATGAAATTTGGTCACCACGGTGGTAACCACCCAGTGAAAGACATGGATAAGAATGTGGTAATGATCACCGCGCAGAACCACGGCTTTGCGGTTGATGAAGACTCGCTGCCAGCCAACCTGCGCGTAACCCATAAATCCCTGTTCGACGGTACCCTGCAAGGGATTCACCGTACCGATAAACCGGCGTTCAGCTTCCAGGGCCACCCAGAGGCGAGCCCAGGCCCGCACGATGCGGCGCCGCTGTTCGACCACTTTATCGAACTTATTGAGCAATACCGTCAGTCCGCGAAATAATCAGGAGTAATAAGAGCCATGCCAAAACGTACAGACATAAAAAGTATCCTGATTCTGGGCGCGGGCCCGATTGTTATCGGTCAGGCGTGTGAGTTTGACTACTCCGGTGCCCAGGCGTGTAAAGCGCTGCGCGAAGAGGGTTACCGCGTTATTCTGGTGAACTCTAACCCGGCAACCATCATGACCGACCCGGAAATGGCCGATGCGACCTACATCGAGCCGATTAACTGGGAAGTGGTACGCAAAATCATCGAAAAAGAGCGTCCGGATGCGGTGCTGCCGACCATGGGCGGCCAGACGGCGCTGAACTGTGCGCTGGAGCTGGAGCGTCAGGGCGTGCTGGAAGAGTTCGGCGTAACCATGATTGGCGCCACCGCCGACGCGATTGATAAAGCAGAAGACCGTCGTCGCTTCGATGTGGCAATGAAGAAAATCGGCCTCGACACCGCGCGTTCCGGTATCGCGCACACTATGGAAGAAGCGCTGGCGGTTGCCGCTGACGTCGGCTTCCCGTGCATCATCCGGCCTAGCTTTACCATGGGCGGCACCGGCGGCGGTATCGCCTACAACCGCGAAGAGTTCGAAGAAATCTGCGAACGCGGTCTGGATCTCTCGCCAACCAACGAGCTGCTGATTGATGAATCGCTGATCGGCTGGAAAGAGTACGAGATGGAAGTGGTGCGTGATAAGAACGACAACTGCATCATCGTCTGCTCTATCGAAAACTTCGATGCAATGGGTATCCACACTGGTGACTCCATCACCGTAGCGCCAGCGCAGACTCTGACCGACAAAGAATACCAAATCATGCGTAACGCCTCGATGGCGGTACTGCGTGAAATCGGCGTCGAAACCGGTGGTTCTAACGTCCAGTTCTCGGTGAACCCGAAAGACGGTCGCCTGATTGTTATCGAAATGAACCCGCGCGTCTCCCGCTCCTCGGCGCTAGCCTCGAAAGCTACCGGCTTCCCGATTGCCAAAGTGGCAGCGAAACTGGCGGTGGGTTACACCCTCGACGAACTGATGAACGACATCACCGGCGGCCGTACGCCGGCCTCCTTCGAGCCGTCTATCGACTACGTTGTCACCAAGATTCCACGCTTCAACTTCGAGAAATTCGCTGGCGCTAACGACCGTCTGACCACCCAGATGAAATCTGTCGGCGAAGTGATGGCGATTGGCCGCACGCAGCAGGAATCCCTGCAAAAAGCGCTGCGCGGCCTGGAAGTGGGCGCCACCGGTTTCGACCCGAAAGTGAGCCTCGACGACCCGGAAGCGCTGACCAAAATCCGCCGCGAGCTGAAAGATGCGGGCGCTGAGCGTATCTGGTACATCGCCGATGCGTTCCGCGCGGGCCTCTCCGTCGACGGCGTGTTCAACCTGACCAACATCGACCGCTGGTTCCTGGTGCAGATTGAAGAGCTGGTGCGTCTGGAAGAGAAAGTGGCGGAAGTGGGCATTAACGGCCTCAACGCTGACTTCCTGTTCCACCTGAAGCGTAAAGGTTTTGCCGATGCGCGCCTGGCGAAGCTGGCAGGCGTGCGCGAAGCGGAAATCCGCAAGCTGCGCGACCAGTACAACCTGCACCCGGTCTACAAGCGCGTGGATACCTGCGCGGCGGAATTCGCCACCGATACCGCCTACATGTACTCCACCTATGAAGAAGAGTGCGAATCTAACCCGTCCGTTGACCGCGATAAAATCATGGTCCTCGGCGGCGGCCCGAACCGTATCGGCCAGGGTATCGAATTTGACTACTGCTGCGTACACGCCTCGCTGGCGCTGCGCGAAGACGGCTACGAGACCATCATGGTCAACTGTAACCCGGAAACCGTCTCCACCGACTACGACACTTCCGACCGTCTGTACTTCGAGCCGGTCACGCTGGAAGACGTGCTGGAAATCGTGCGCATCGAGAAGCCGAAGGGCGTCATCGTGCAGTACGGCGGCCAGACCCCGCTGAAGCTGGCGCGTGAACTGGAAGCCGCAGGCGTACCGGTTATCGGCACTAGTCCGGACGCCATCGACCGCGCGGAAGACCGTGAACGCTTCCAGCACGCGGTTGACCGTCTGAAGCTGAAGCAGCCGGCGAACGCCACCGTCACCGCCATTGAACAAGCGGTTGAGAAGGCGAAAGAGATTGGTTACCCGCTGGTGGTGCGCCCATCCTACGTACTGGGCGGCCGCGCGATGGAAATCGTCTATGACGAAGCCGACCTGCGTCGCTACTTCCAGACTGCGGTCAGCGTGTCTAACGATGCGCCGGTGCTGCTGGACCGCTTCCTTGATGATGCGATTGAAGTCGACGTTGACGCCATCTGCGACGGCGAAATGGTGCTGATTGGCGGCATCATGGAACACATCGAGCAGGCGGGCGTACACTCCGGTGACTCCGCCTGTTCCCTGCCAGCCTACACGCTGAGCCAGGAGATTCAGGATGTGATGCGCCAGCAGGTGCAGAAGCTGGCCTTCGAGTTGCAGGTGCGCGGCCTGATGAACGTGCAGTTTGCGGTGAAAGACAACGAAGTCTACCTGATTGAAGTTAACCCGCGTGCGGCTCGTACCGTACCGTTCGTCTCCAAAGCCACCGGCGTACCGCTGGCGAAAGTGGCGGCGCGCGTGATGGCCGGCAAATCGCTGACCGAGCAGGGCGTGACCAAAGAAATTATTCCACCGTACTACTCGGTGAAAGAAGTGGTGCTGCCGTTCAACAAATTCCCGGGCGTTGACCCGCTGTTAGGGCCAGAAATGCGCTCTACCGGGGAAGTGATGGGCGTGGGCCGTACCTTCGCGGAAGCGTTCGCCAAGGCACAGCTGGGCAGTAACTCCACCATGAAGAAACAGGGCCGTGCGCTGCTCTCCGTTCGCGAAGGTGACAAAGAGCGCGTGGTTGACCTGGCCGCTAAGCTGCTGAAACAGGGCTTCGAGCTGGATGCCACCCACGGTACCGCGATTGTGCTGGGCGAAGCCGGTATCAACCCGCGTCTGGTGAACAAGGTGCATGAAGGTCGTCCGCACATTCAGGACCGTATCAAGAATGGCGAATACACCTACATCATCAACACCACCGCAGGTCGTCAGGCGATTGAAGACTCCAAGCTGATTCGCCGCAGCGCGCTGCAGTACAAAGTGCACTACGACACTACCCTGAACGGCGGTTTCGCCACCGCGATGGCGCTGAACGCGGACGCTACCGAGAAAGTAACCTCGGTGCAGGAAATGCACGCGCAGATCAAAAAGTAATAAACTGAAGATATCGGTGATATTGCCGTTAATTGGATCTGCAATATAAATTACAAACGGTTCCTGTATAGGAACCGTTTTTTTTTACTCTTTCAGGTCATTCCTGGAGAAGTCCGTTTACGTAACCACATTTTCAATGTAATAAGCACGATATTGCTCACACTAATCAACATTCAAGTCGCATACTATCTTTATATCCACAATTTTAATATGGCTTAGTTTTTATTAATTTGGACAGGCCGTAGCCAGATTTTTAATTTGTGAAATGGTGTGCTTATGTGTGAAAAATATGTTGAAAGACCGCTTTATTTGTTAATTGCTGACTGGATGATGGCAGAGGACCGATGGATTACTGCCAAGGAGATTTCCCGTCAATTTGATATTGAACACTGCAAAGCAATTAATACGCTCTCCTATATTCTGTCAGAAGTGGGGGAAATTGTTTGTGAAGTGAAGATGATCCCTAACCAGATTGCAGGACGAGGCTGTCAGTGCCAGCGTCTGGTGAAAGTCGTGAGTATTGATTCTCATCTCTATCGCCGATTGAATCATAATTTGCAGGAAAGAAAAGTGAGCGTGGCGAAAACACCGCGCCTGTCAGCGGTTCCTCCAACAGAGCTGAACCGTGAGCAGAAATGGCAGATGATGCTGTCAAAAAGTATGCGTCGCTAATTGTCTGTTTACCTGATGGCTGTATAAACGGTGATTGACGCGTAGGCCGGATAAGCGTGAGCGCATCCGGCATCAATTACTGTGCTGATTTTGGCTTTACGTCCGTCGTGCCTTTCAGGCGCGGCCGGTTTTCTTCGACCTGCGTTAACGGCTTCGTTTCAGATAACCCTGTTCGACAGCGGACCGCAAGATCCTGATATTCTTTGGTGTTGAGGCGTTTCCAGTGCAGCTCCTGGTCTGTGACCTGGCGTAGTACGCGCGCAGGTGAACCCACCAGCAGTTGCCTTGCCTCACCCTGAAATCCGGCTTTGACAAAACTCATGGCGGCGACAATGCTCTCTTCGCCAATCACTGCGCCGTCCATAATGACGCTGTTCATGCCGACCAGGGCGTCCCGTCCCACCACGCACCCATGTAAAATAGCGCCGTGGCCGATATGGCCGTTTTCATGCACGATGGTATCGGTATCGCAGTAGCCATGCATAATGCAGCCATCCTGCAGATTAGATCCTGCCTCCAGGATCAGGCGACCATAATCCCCACGCAATGACGCGAGTGGGCCAATATAAACACCAGCACCCACGATGACATCGCCAATCAGCACGGCGCTGGGATGGACAAACGCGTCCGGGTGCACCACCGGGATCAGTCCTTCAAAGGCGTAATAGCTCATGGTTTTACCTCGGTTTTTTTTGTCGGATGGCGGCGTAAACACCTTATCCGGCCTACGGTTGTGCATGTGTTGTAGGCCGGATAAGCGAAACGCCATCCGGCATAGTCACATTAACGACCTTTCCACACCGGATCGCGTTTTTCGGCAAATGCCAGCGGTCCTTCGAGCGCATCTTCTGAATGCAGTACCGAAGGATAATGCTTCAGCACGCCGCTGCGGATGTAGCGGTAGCCTTCTTCAACCGGCATTTCACTGGTCGCGCGATAAATCTCTTTCAGCGCCGCGATAGCCAGCGGAGCGCTATTGACCAGTTGTTGCGCCAGTTCGCGCGCGCTATCCATCAGTTCGCTCTGGCTGACAACGCGGTTCACGATCCCCCAACGCAGCGCTTCTTCGGCGCTCATTCGTCTGCCGGTCATTACCATTTCGTTGACGATAGCTGGTGGCAACAGCTTAGGCAGGCGCAAAACGCCGCCGCTGTCAGGCACGATGCCGAGCTTTGCTTCCGGCAGCGCGAAGCTGGCGTTTTCGGCGCAGACAATAAAGTCTGCCGCCAGCGCCAGTTCGAAACCGCCGCCAAACGCATAGCCGTTCACCGCGGCGATGACCGGCTTATCGAGGTCAAATATTTCGGTTAAACCGGCAAAGCCGCCGGGACCAAAATCGGCATCCGGCGCTTCACCTTCCGCTGCCGCTTTTAAGTCCCAGCCAGCAGAAAAGAATTTCTCACCGCCGCCGGTAATGATTGCTACGCGTAATTCCGGGTCGTCACGGAAATTAAGAAAAGCTTCACCCATCGCAAAACTGGTTTTGGCATCAATGGCATTCGCTTTAGGTCGGTCGAGGGTAATTTCCAGGATCGGGCCGTTACGGGTCAGATGTAATGATTCACTCATAGTTCATCTCCAGATAAATAGTTTCCCGGCGGGAGGGATTCCTGCCGGAAGGTTTATTTCAGATTTTTTTTGATTATTTTTCCTGAACAATTGCGCGGCAGGTCGGTTCTGATCTCCATAAAAGAGGGAACCTTGAATTTCGCCATATTGTTTTCGCAGAAGCTGAAAAACTCGGCCTCGCTTAATGTTTCACCTTCATTAAGGACAATAAATGCTTTAATGGCTTCATCACGGATCGCATCTTTAATACCAACCACTACAATGTCCTGAATTTTCGGATGTGCAGAAATAATATTTTCCAGCTCGACGCAGGAGACATTTTCCCCGCCGCGTTTAATCATGTTGCAGCGTCTGTCGACAAAATAGAAATAGCCATCCTCATCCTGGTAACCCGAATCACCGGTATGTAACCAGCCCTCTGGTTCCAGCGCCCTGGCGGTTGCCTCCGGCTGCATGTAATACTCTTTGAAGATAGTCTTGCCGGGGATGCCTTTAATACAGATTTCGCCAATTTCTCCGGCGGGCAGCGGGCGATTTTGATCGTCGCGAATTTCAGCTTCATAGCTAAAACCCACGCGACCAATGGAAGGCCAGCGTCGTTTGTCTCCTGGAGGGTCGCCAATAATTCCGACAATGGTTTCAGTCATACCATAAGAGGTCAGCAGCCTGACGCCAAAGCGTTCGGTAAAGGCGTCTTTTTCCTGCGCCGATAGATTGAGATAGAACATCACTTCACGCAGATGATGTTGCCTGTCCGTTGGCGCGGCGGGCTGCACCATCAGCGTGCGGATCATCATCGGGATGCACTCGGTCACCGTCGCCTGATATTTACGTACCTGACCCCAGAATGCTCGGGCGCTGTACTTTTCCAGCAGCACAAAGGTACTGCCGGCGGAAAAGGCTGGCATTGCCGCGGTACACTGACAGTCGATATGAAAAGCGGGCATCACCGTCATGTACACGTCATCATCGCGCAGGGCGATTTGCCAGGCAGAGTAGTAGCCCGCAAAACGCAGATTATAGTGGGTAATAACCACCCCTTTTGGACGCGAGGTGGTACCGGAGGTAAACAAAATTTCCGCCGTATCGTCAGTGGATAACGCTGGCGTATAGCACAGCGTGGCCGACTGACGTGCTTGCAGTTGGGAAAAGTGGCTCACGCCATCGTCAGCCGGAAGCTGCTCGCCAATCAGACAGATATGATTAAGCGGAGTGCTATTTTCCTGGCGTATTTCACGGTACATAGGATAAAACTGGACGCTGGTAACCAGCAGGCTCACCTGGCTGTTTTGCAGGATCCAGGCACTTTCTTCGCCCAGTAAGCGGGCATTAATCGGCACCATAATGGCGCCGATTTTTGCCAGTCCAAACCAGCAAAAGATGAATTCCGGACAGTTATCCAGATGCAGTGCGACTCTATCGCCCTTGCGGATCCCTAAGGAATGAAAAAGGTTCGCCGTGCGGTTAATCTCTTCATTTAGCGAGGCATAGCTAAACTGCCGAACGATTCCCTCACAGGATTCGAAAATTAACGCCGTTTTATCTCCGTACACTTCGGCCAGGTCGTCCCACATCTGACGTAAGTTTTGTCCGCCAACGATATCCATATTGCTTTATCCACTGAAATCAGGCGTGAGCGCTAACCAACGAGCAGGTTAGCGCGTCGCGTTTATTCCTCAACCCTGGCCAGGCCTTTGCCGACCAGCTCATTTATGTCTGCTTCGCTATAACCAATGTTTTTCAGAATGGCGGCGGTATCCATGCCGTGTGAGGGCATGCCACGCCAGATTTTCCCCGGGTTGTTTTTAAATTTCGGCATGATGTTCGGCCCTTTACAGGTGCGGCCGTCCATTGTTTGCCACTGAGTAATGGATTCGCGGGCAACGTACTGCGGATTACCTTCCAGTTCTGGAATGGTTAGCACCTTTGCACAGGCGATATTCAGCTCAGCAAAGCGCGCCTGAACTTCGGCGATAGTGTGTGTTGCCAGCCAGGCGTCCAGTTTCTCTTCGACGAGCGGGCCGTAAGGGCATTCCACGCGATGAATTAGCTGCGTGCCTTCCGGAACTTCCGGCGTACCGAGAATGTGGGCAAGGCCAATATCTTTAAAGCACTCGTTGATTTGCGTGATGCCGACCAACTCCATGACGATGTAACCATCGGCGCATTTATACAGGCCGCAACCGGCGTAGTAGGGGTCTTTCCCTTTCGTCATACGTGGACAGATTTCGCCGCCGTTGAAGTAGTCCATCATGAAATACTGACCCATGCGCAGCATCACTTCGTACATGGCGATATCGATGCTTTCACCTTTACCCGTTTCGCGCACTTTGTGCAGGGCAGCCAGCGCCGCTGTTGTCGCGGTCATCCCGGAGAAGTAATCGGCGGTATACGGGAAGGCTGGCATCGGTTGGTCAACGTCGCCGTTTTGGATCAGATAACCACTGAACGCCTGCGCGATGGTGTTATACGCCGGAAGATTGGTGTACTCCTCGGTACCAAACTGGCCGAAGCCAGAAAGGTGGGCAATGACCAGTTTCGGGTTATGTTCCCACAGCACTTCATCAGTAATACCGCGGCGCGCAAAGGCAGGGCCTTTACTGGCTTCAATGAAAATATCGGTGGTTTCCATGAGTTTCAGAAACGCTTCCCGACCTTCATCTTTGAAAATATTCAGTGACAGGGCGTGCAGGTTGCGGCGTGAGAGCTGCGGGTAGTTAGGCTGTACGCGGATGGTATCAGCCCATGCGACGTTTTCAATCCAGATAACCTCGGCGCCCCATTCGGCGAACATCTGTCCGGCGAACGGACCGGCGATTTCGATCCCTGAAAAAACAACGCGTACCCCAGCAAGAGGACCAAAGGTTGGCATTGGTAAATGATTCATCATTTTTCTCCTGGCATTTTTTGTAGGCCCGGCAACTACGGCGCCACCGGGCATGTTGCCGGATGGCGGCGTAAACGCCTTATCCGGCCTACGAATCGTGCTGAATTAGCGGTATTGCTTGAGTACCGCACGACCCAACGTCAGGATCTGCATTTCGTCAGAACCACCAGAAACACGGTCAACGCGCAGGTCACGCCAGAAACGCGTGATGCGGTGGTTGCCCGCGATACCAACACCTCCCAGTACCTGCATGGCGGTGTCTACCACTTCAAACGCGGCGTTGGCGCAGAAGTATTTGCACATTGCCGCGTCGCCGGAGGTAATAGTGCCGTTATCCGCTTTCCACGCGGCTTCCAGCAGCATGTTTTTCATGGAGTTCAGTTTGATCGCCATATGCGCAAACTTCTCCTGAATCAGCTGGAAACGGCCAATAGTTTCACCAAACTGCACGCGCTGATTAGCGTAACGCGCAGCGTCTTCAAAAGCGCACATTGCCGTACCGTAGTTGGTCAGCGCGACGAGGAAGCGTTCATGGTCAAACTCTTCTTTCACGCGGTTGAAGCCATTACCTTCCCGACCGAACATGTCTTTTTCGTCCAGTTCAACGTCGTCAAAGGTGATTTCACAGCAGCTATCCATGCGCAGACCAAGTTTCTCCAGTTTGTTGACCTTGATACCCGCTTTGCTCATGTCAACAAACCACTCGGTGTAAACAGGTTTATCCGGCGATGCACCGTCTCTCGCCATGACCACGATGTACGGGGTATAGGCGCTACTGGTGATAAAGCACTTACTGCCATTAAGATAAACCTTACCATTTTTGCGTGTATAAGTGGTTTTAAGACTACCAACATCCGATCCCGCTCCCGGTTCGGTGATAGCAGAGTTCCACATCTGCTTACCGGTGCCCTGGAACGCCATGATTTTATCAATTTGCTCCTGAGTCCCTTCACGCAGGAAAGTGTTAAAACCTCCCGGCAATTGGTACAACACGTAAGTTGGCGCGCCAAGACGTCCCAGCTCCATCCAGACGGCGGCGACGGTGACAAAACCCGCTTCCAGACCGCCGTGTTCCTCCGGGATCAGCAGGCTATCAATGCCCATATCCGCCAGCGCTTTTACAAAACGCTCAGGGTAGACGCTGTCACGATCGCACTCGGCAAAATAAGCTTCCCAGTTCTCACTGGCCATCAGTTCACGAATACCGGCGACAAACAGTTCCTGCTCGTCATTTAAGTTGAAATCCATCTTTCAGCCTCTTGATCAATTGGGTTAATTAGAATTACTTGTCTTTCCAGTGCACTTTGGCGTCTTTAATAAAGGACAGCGTCACCATAATGTTGACGAAGAACAGCGGGCATCCTCCGGCGATAATCGCGGTCTGAATGGGCTTCAGCCCGCCCAGCGCCAGCAGAACGATACCGATGATGCCGACCAGAATGGACCAGCCGATGCGTACCAGCAGCGGCGGCTCTTCACCATCGCGAACTTCGCGACAGGTCGACATCGCCAGGGTGTAAGAGCAGGCGTTAATCAGCGTGACGGTGGCGATAAAGCAGAGGATAAAGAAACCCCACATGGTGGCGGTGCTGAGCGGCAAGGCGGCCCAGGTTTCGATAATGGCGCGCGCCACGCCGTGTTGTTCAATCAACTGCGGAATGTTGAGGATGTTTTTATCCATCAGCAGCAGCGTGTTACTGCCAAGGACAGTCCACAGGATCCAGGTAGACGCGGTCAGGCCCAGTACCATCCCGAAGCACAGTTCACGTACGGTACGACCCCGAGAAATACGAGCCAGGAAGATACTCATCTGGATGGCGTAAATAACCCACCACGCCCAGTAGAAAACGGTCCAGCCCTGCGGGAAGCCGCCTTTACCGATGGCATCGGTATAGAACAGCATCCGTGGCAGATGCATCAGCAGCATCCCTACAGAATCGGTGAAGTAGTTCATGATGAAGCTGGCGCCGCTGACGATAAACACCCAGCCGAGCATCAGGAAGCTCAGGTAGCTACGCACATCGCTGGCGATTCTGACCCCTTTTTGCAAGCCGCAGGCCACGCAAATAGCGTTCAATATGATCCAGCAGGTGATGATGATGGCATCCAATTGCAGCGTATGCGGAATACCGAACAGCCATTGCATACACTCGGTGACCAGCGGGGTAGCCAGACCGAGGCTGGTGCCCATTGCGAAGATCAGCGCCACCAGGTAGAAGTTATCGACGATGGTGCCGAACAGCCCTTTTGCATGTTTTTCGCCCACTAACGGTACCAGCGTGGAGCTGGGGCGGATGACATCCATCTTGCGTACAAAGAAGAAGTAGGCGAAGGCCACGGAAAGGAAGCTATAGGTTGCCCACGGCAATGGCCCCCAGTGGAACAGGCTGTACGCCAGACCTATCTCTTTCGCGCCTGTGGAATTTGGTTCCAGACCGAACGGCGGGGTGGAGATATAGTAGTAGATCTCAATAGAGCCCCAGAACAGAACTGCAGCGGATGTACAGGAGGCGAACATCATGAAAATCCAGCTGGCGGTACTAAACTCCGGTTTTTCGTCGCCTAATCTCTTTTTAGCATAGGGGCCAAAAACCAGCCAGAACCAGCCGAAGAGCATGACGACCATATACCATTCAAATGCCCAACCCCAGACATTGGTGACATAACTGAATACCGCATTAATAACGACGTTAGCGGCATCAAGATCTCTTACTGTTAGCCAGCAAAGTATCCCGACAATTATTAATGGCGGGAAAAAAACCTTCGGTTCAATTCCCGATTTTCTCTTTTCATTTTTCATAAGTGAATTCCAGTGTGAAAACGAAATTTATTTAGCGTGCCAGTCCATGAACGTTTGTTTATTTATTATTAATGATTTGTTGATAAGTTTTTAACCTCTGGGACGCCTCAATGAGTAACTCATAATGGGTATTCATTTCGGGTGATTCTGTTATCTTCGTCACACTTTTTTGTGCTGGTTATTTTGTGTTTAAATTCTTATTTTTGTTTTGTAAATCATTTAGTTGATGCTGATTTTTTAACTTTTTTAAGTGTCTGGCGTTCAATATTGTTGAGCCAGCAAACAATATTGAAAATTTTCATATTTGGCATATTTCTTTCAATATTGGTGAGGTGCGTAACACTATTGAAAGTTACGAATATCAATGTGTGACATTTTCAATATTGGTGATTAATGTTTTATTTCCGAATTAAAGAGCGTGATATCTGTATTTAACACCGCCGATATAAATACGTTTCCTTCATGATTTCTGGAGATGCAATGAAGATAATTACTTGCTACAAATGCGTACCTGATGAACAGGATATTGCGATTAATAATGCTGATGGAACACTCGATTTCAGCAAAGCGGATGGCAAAATCAGCCAATATGATCTGAATGCAATTGAAGCTGCTTGCCAGTTAAAACAGCAGTTGGGAGACGCTCAGGTTGTCGCCATGAGCGTTGGCGGCAAAGCGCTGACCAATGCAAAAGGGCGCAAAGATGTCCTCTCTCGTGGCCCTGATGAACTGATTGTTGTGATTGACGATCAATTTGAGCAGGCGCTGCCGCAACAAACCGCCAGCGCGCTGGCTGCCGCCGCGCAAAAATCAGGTTTCGATCTGCTTATTTGCGGTGACGGTTCTTCCGATCTTTATGCTCAGCAGGTTGGTCTGCTGGTGGGCGAAGCGCTGAACGTTCCGGCGATTAACGGCGTGAGTAAGATCCTCTCTCTTACCGACAGCACATTGACGGTAGAACGCGAACTGGAAGATGAAGTTGAAACGCTGAGCATCCCGCTCCCGGCGGTGATCGCGGTTTCCACCGACATCAACACCCCACAAATCCCTTCGATGAAAGCCATTCTTGGCGCGGCGAAAAAACCGGTTCAGGTCTGGTCGCCTGCGGATATCGGGCTGAACAGCGTACCTGCGTATTCCGCACAACAGGTTGCCGCACCGAAGCAGCGCGAGCGTCAGCGTGTGGTGATTGAAGGTGACGGGGAAGAACAAATCGCCGCGTTTGTCGAGAATCTGCGCAAAATCATTTAATTATCAGGGGATGTTATGAACAAATTTTCCAGTGTCTGGGTATTCAGCGATACCCCTTCTCGTCTGCCCGAACTGATGAGTGGCGCGCAGGCTGTAGGTGAAAAAGTTAACGCGTTCGTACTGAACGAAGCGGACAGCGCGACAGCATGTCATTTGGGCGCGGATCATGTCTGGCTGCTCAGCGGCAAACCAGAAGACCGCATGATCGAAGACTACGCTGATGCGATGGCTGAGACTATTCGTCAGCATAGCGAGGGCGGCGCGGTGCTGCTGCCGAATACGCGTCGAGGCAAGCTTTTGGCAGCAAAACTGGGCTTTCGCTTGTCGGCTGCGGTTTCCAACGACGCCAGCGAAGTCGCCCTGCAGGATGGAAAAGCGGCGGTTAAACATATGGTCTACGGCGGTCTGGCAATAGGAGCGGAAACCATCGCTTCGCCGTTTGCCGTGATCACGCTTAGCAGCGGAACGTTTGACGCACAAGACCCGGACACTTCTCGCAGCGGCGAGATGCATACCGTGCAGTGGCAGGCTCCGGCCATTAACGTGACCCGCACCGCAACCCAGGCGCGTCAGAGCAACAGCGTTGACCTCGACAAAGCGCGTCTGGTGGTCAGCGTGGGACGTGGCATCGGCAGCAAAGAGAATATCTCGCTGGCCGAAGCGCTGTGCCAGACGATTGGCGCCGAGCTGGCCTGCTCTCGCCCGGTGGCGGAAAACGAGAAGTGGATGGAGCACGAGCTCTACGTCGGTATCTCCAACCTGATGCTCAAGCCTGAACTGTATCTGGCGGTGGGGATCTCCGGGCAGATCCAACATATGGTTGGTGCCAACGGCGCGCAGACGATTTTCGCCATCAACAAAGATAAAAACGCGCCAATCTTCCAGTATGCGGATTTTGGCATCGTTGGCGATGCGCTGAAGATCCTGCCTGCGCTGACGGCTGCCTTAGCGCGATAAACCATTTCGGGCAGGATACGAAGGTATCCTGCCGCTGACAGGAGTACGTATGTCCGAAGATATCTTTGATGCCATCATCGTGGGTGCAGGTCTGGCCGGTTCGGTTGCGGCGCTGGTGCTTGCTCGCGAAGGTGCACAGGTGCTGGTTATCGAGCGTGGCAATTCTGCTGGCGCGAAGAATGTCACCGGTGGGCGTTTGTATGCACATAGCCTGGAACGCATCATTCCCGGCTTTGCGGATCAGGCCCCCATTGAACGCATGATCACCCACGAAAAACTCGCCTTTATGACCGAAAAAGGGGCGATGACGATGGATTATTGCAACGGCGAGGACGCCGCATCGTCGCAAGTTTCTTATTCCGTTTTGCGCAGTAAATTTGACGCCTGGCTGATGGAGCAGGCCGAAGAGGCGGGGGCGCAACTGATCACCGGTATTCGCGTGGATAATGTCGTTCAGCGTGATGGCAAAGTCGTGGGCGTGGAAGCCGATGGCGATATTCTGGAAGCCAAAGTCGTAATTCTCGCTGATGGGGTGAATTCTCTGCTGGCTGAAAAGCTGGGCATGGCAAAGCGTGTTGAGGCATCGCATGTTGCTGTCGGCGTGAAGGAACTGATCGAATTGCCTAAGTCGGTAATTGAAGATCGTTTCCAGTTACAGGGCAACGAAGGTGCCGCCTGTCTGTTTGCCGGGGCGCCAACCGATGGTCTGATGGGCGGTGGCTTCCTGTATACGAATGAAACAACCCTTTCCCTGGGGCTGGTCTGTGGACTTCATCATCTGAAAGACGCGAAAAAATCGGTCCCGCAAATGCTGGAAGATTTCAAACAGCATCCGGCAGTTGCGCCGTTGATCGCCGGTGGCAAGCTGGTGGAATATGCCGCACACGTTGTACCCGAGGCGGGAATGAATATGCAGCCTGAACTGGTGGGCGATGGCGTACTGATTGCCGGAGACGCTGCCGGCATGTGTATGAACCTCGGCTTTACCATCCGTGGTATGGATCTCGCCATATCCGCAGGCGAAGCGGCGGCGAAGACGGTGCTTTCGGCGATGAAGCGTGACGATTTTAGCAAGCAGTCGTTGGGGGAATACCGTCAGCATCTGGACGAAGGTCCGATGCGCGATATGCGCATGTATCAGAAACTGCCAGCTTTTCTTGATAATCCCCGCATGTTTACCGCTTATCCCGAAATGGCGGTCAGTATCGCGCGCGACCTGTTCACCGTGGATGGCTCCGCTCCGGTGCCAATGCGTAAAAAAATCCTGCGCCATGCGAAGAAAGTGGGCTTCATCAACCTGATGAAAGATGGCCTGAAAGGAGTGACCGTATTATGACATCTCCCGTCAATGTGGACGTCAAACTGGGCGTCAATAAGTTCAATGTGGATGAAGACAGCCCGCACATCATTCTCAAAACCGATCCTGATAAACAGGCGCTGGAGGTGCTGATTAAGGCCTGTCCGGCGGGACTGTATAAAAAGCAGGACGACGGCAGCGTTCGTTTTGATTACGCCGGGTGCCTGGAGTGCGGAACGTGCCGGATCCTCGGCCTTGATACGGCGCTGGAAAAATGGGAATACCCACGCGGGACGTTTGGTGTGGAGTTCCGCTACGGCTAAACCTGGTGCCGGATGGTGGCTTCGCCTTATCCGGCCTACAGGCATAGTACGTAGGCCTTAAAGCTACGCGCCATCAGGCATTAAGTTAAATAAAACAGGACATCACCATGCAGCAGCCCAGGAACTTTGATGATATCAAATTTACCTCTATTCATCGCCGGATAATGCTATGGGGAAGCGGTGGGCCGTTTCTGGATGGTTATGTGCTGGTAATGATTGGCGTGGCGCTGGAACAGCTCACGCCAGCATTGAAACTGGATGCTGACTGGATTGGTCTGCTGGGGGCCGGTACACTGGCTGGCCTGTTTATTGGTACATCGCTGTTTGGCTACATTTCCGATAAGGTCGGGCGGCGCAAAATGTTTATTATCGATATCATCGCCATTGGCGTGATATCGGCGGCGACGATGTTCGTTACCTCGCCCGTTGAACTGTTGGTGATGCGCGTGCTGATCGGCATTGTGATTGGCGCCGATTACCCGATCGCCACCTCGATGATTACCGAATTTTCCAATACCCGCCAGCGTGCCTTCTCTATCGGTTTTATCGCGGCTATGTGGTATGTCGGCGCAACCTGTGCCGATCTGGTCGGTTACTGTTTGTATGATGTTGAGGGCGGATGGCGCTGGATGCTAGGTAGCGCGGTGATCCCCTGTATTTTGATCCTGATTGGACGCTTCGACCTGCCTGAATCGCCGCGCTGGCTGCTGCGTAAGGGGCGGGTGAAAGAGTGCGAGGCGATGATGATCAAGCTGTTCGGCGAACCGGTGGTGTTCGACGAAGAAGCGCCGCAGGAGACGCGTTTTCTCCAGCTGTTTAACCGCCGCCATTTCCCATTTGTGCTGTTTGTTGCCGCCATCTGGACCTGTCAGGTGATCCCGATGTTCGCCATTTACACCTTTGGTCCGCAGATTGTTGGACTACTGGGACTGGGCGCCGGGAAAAGCGCCGCGTTGGGCAACGTGGTGATTAGCTTGTGCTTTATGCTGGGGTGTATTCCGCCGATGTTCTGGCTCAACAGCGCGGGGCGGCGACCGCTGTTGATTGGCAGCTTTATTATGATGACGCTGGCGCTGGCCGTACTGGGGTTAATTCCTGATATGGGGGCGTGGCTGGTGGTGCTGGCCTTTGCCGTATACGCATTTTTCTCTGGTGGTCCGGGGAATCTGCAGTGGCTATATCCTAACGAACTGTTTCCTACCGATATTCGCGCGTCTGCCGTCGGGGTGATTATGTCGTTAAGCCGCATCGGGACCATTGTTTCCACCTGGGCGCTACCGGTGTTCATTAGCAAATACGGCATCAGTAATGTCATGCTGATGGGGGCAGGAATTTCGCTGATTGGCCTGCTCGTGTCCATTGCTTTTGCACCAGAAACACGCGGTCTGACGTTGTCTCAAACCAGTCAGATGACGATTCGCAGTAAGCCCGTGACCAGGGCAGGCTATTAGGAGTGTTCTGTATTTTCCCTGTAACTCAGTCAGTTAGCCTACAGTTAATGTATATATCACTGAAAACGACTGAAAAGCAGGGAGAACACCATGCAAAAACATATCCTGATCACCTCTATTTTTACCGCAGCAGCACTGTTTACCGTCGCTGGTTGTTCCTCAAACCAGGCGGTGAAAACCACCGATGGCAAAACCATCGTTACCGACGGCAAACCGCAAGTGGATGATGATACTGGCCTGGTGTCATATAAAAATGCGCAAACAGGTAAGACGGAGCAGATTAACCGCGACCAGGTTAAAGATATGAGTGAGCTGGACAACTAACTCAGATTTTTCCATTTATCTACTCAATAATATTGACTGTTAGCCTGTGGATTAACTGACTAAACTCACTGTTATTACAATAATGCAGTGACACAGGCTAATCATGATTCTCATCATTTATGCGCATCCCTATCCGCAGCATTCGCATGCGAATAAGCGGATGCTTGATCAGGCAAGGACGCTGGAGGGCGTGGAGATCCGCTCGCTCTACCAGCTCTACCCCGATTTCAATATCGATATTGCCGCTGAACAGGATGCGTTGGCACGCGCTGATTTAATTATCTGGCAGCATCCTATGCAGTGGTATAGCACGCCTCCGTTACTCAAATTGTGGATGGATAAAGTCCTCTCTCACGGCTGGGCCTATGGCCATGGCGGAACAGCGCTGCACGGTAAACATCTGCTGTGGGCTGTGACGACTGGCGGCGGTGAAAACCACTTTGATATCGGATCCCATCCTGGCTTTGATGTACTTTCCCAGCCCTTACAGGCAACGGCTTTATATTGCGGCCTCAAATGGCTGCCGCCGTTTGCGATGCACTGTACGTTTATTTGTGATGATGAAACGCTGCAGGCGCAGGCGCGCCACTATAAACAGCGTCTGCTGGAGTGGCAGGAGGTGCATCATGGATAGTCATACGCTAATACAGGCGCTGATTTACCTCGGTTCGGCGGCGCTGATTGTCCCCATCGCCGTACGGCTGGGGCTGGGATCGGTGCTGGGGTATCTTATCGCCGGATGTATTATCGGACCCTGGGGTTTGAGGCTGGTGACCGATGCCGAATCAATCCTCCATTTTGCCGAGATCGGCGTGGTGCTGATGCTGTTTGTCATCGGCCTGGAACTGGATCCGCAACGTTTGTGGAAGCTGCGAGCCTCGGTGTTTGGCGGTGGTGCATTACAAATGGTGGTTTGCGGTGGGCTGATCGGTCTGTTCTGTATGTTCCTCGGCCTGCGCTGGCAGGTAGCGGAACTTATCGGCATGACGCTGGCGCTTTCCTCCACGGCCATCGCTATGCAGGCGATGAATGAACGTAACCTGATGGTGTCGCAACTCGGACGTAGCACATTTGCCGTGCTGCTGTTCCAGGATATCGCCGCTATTCCACTGGTGGCGATGATCCCATTACTCGCGGCGAGCGGCGCATCGACAACGCTTGGGGCGTTTGCGCTCTCTGCGCTAAAGGTTGCGGGCGCACTGGTGCTGGTGGTGTTGTTAGGCCGCTATGTGACGCGTCCGGCCTTACGTTTTGTCGCCCGTTCAGGCTTGCGGGAAGTGTTTAGCGCCGTCGCGCTGTTCCTCGTTTTTGGCTTCGGTCTGCTGTTGGAAGAGGTTGGACTGTCGATGGCGATGGGGGCGTTCCTGGCCGGTGTGCTGCTGGCCAGCTCTGAGTATCGCCACGCGCTGGAAAGCGATATTGAACCGTTCAAAGGGCTGTTGTTGGGTCTGTTCTTCATCGGCGTGGGGATGTCTATCGATTTTGGCACGCTGATTGATAACCCTTTGCGCATTATCATCTTGCTGGTTGGTTTCCTGGTTATCAAAACCGTCATGCTGTGGCTGATAGCGAAACCGTTGCAGGTGCCGAATAAGCAACGTCGCTGGTTTGCCGTATTATTAGGGCAGGGCAGTGAATTTGCCTTCGTGGTGTTTGGCGCGGCGCAAATGGCAGACGTGCTTGATCCTGATTGGGCGAAATCGTTGACCCTGGCGGTGGCGCTGTCGATGGCGGCGACGCCAATTTTACTGGTGATTTTGACGCGACTGGAAAAATCAGCGACCGGTGAAGAGCGGGAAGCGGATGAAATCGACGAAGAACAACCGCGAGTGATCATCGCCGGGTTTGGGCGATTTGGTCAGATTACCGGTCGTTTGCTGTTGTCGAGCGGCGTCAAAATGGTGGTTCTTGATCATGACCCGGACCATATCGAAACGCTACGTAAATTTGGCATGAAGGTTTTCTATGGCGATGCGACCCGGATGGATCTGCTGGAGTCTGCCGGGGCGGCTAAAGCTGAAGTCATTATTAACGCCATTGACGATCCGCAAACCAGCCTGCAATTAACCGAAATGGTGAAGGAGCATTTCCCTCATCTGCAAATTATTGCCCGCGCGCGCGATGTGGATCATTACATTCGCCTGCGCCAGGCGGGGGTGGAAATGCCGGAACGTGAAACCTTTGAAGGCGCGCTGAAGACCGGGCGTCTGGCGCTGGAAGGGCTTGGGCTGGGGCGCTATGAAGCGCGTGAGCGGGCCGACGTATTCCGTCGTTTCAATATGCTTATGGTTGAGGAGATGGTGAAAGGGGAAAATGACGCGATTTCCCGTGCAGCGGTTTATAAACGCACCAGCGCAATGCTGAGTGAAATTATTGCGGAAGATCGCCAACACTTATCGTTAATTCAACGCCATGGCTGGCAAGGCACGGATGAAGGTAAACATACGGGCGACGTCGCCGATGAGCCGGAAGTGAAACCGTCAGCATAGAGTAAAAAATGTGATGTTCTGCAAACTTTACTGCTAATTGACTGTTTTTGAACTACTGTAATGCTGGCGTACCACCTTAAATAGGTCGGTTCGCCAGCAGAACGGAAAATTTTCATGCTCATCCTCTTTCCGCCAGTCGACGAAAGATTGCGCTTTCCGTATAGTGGCGACAATTTTTTTGTATCCGGGAAACATTCAATGATCAGTCTGATTGCGGCGTTAGCGGTAGATCGCGTCATCGGTATGGAAAACGCCATGCCATGGAACCTACCTGCCGATCTCGCCTGGTTTAAACGTAATACCTTAAACAAGCCGGTTGTCATGGGACGCCATACCTGGGAATCCATCGGGCGACCGTTGCCAGGGCGTAAAAATATTGTCATCAGCAGCAAGCCAGGCACCGACGATCGTGTGCAGTGGGTGAAGTCTGTTGATGAAGCAATAGCGGCCTGCGGCGATGAACCTGAAATTATGGTGATTGGCGGTGGACGCGTGTATGAGCAGTTCCTGCCGAAAGCGCAAAAACTGTATCTGACACACATTGATGCGGAAGTTGAAGGGGATACGCATTTCCCGGACTACGAACCGGACGACTGGGAATCAGTGTTTAGCGAATTTCATGATGCCGACGCGCAAAACTCCCACAGCTACTGCTTCGAGATTCTTGAACGTCGTTAATACTGTAAATGCCGGATGGCGGCGAAATGCCTTATCATCCAGCTAATGTAGGCCGGATAAGGTGCGAGCACCGCATCCGGCAAACGACTATCAGGCGTTGACCGCTTCGCCGGGATCCAGATTCAGATGGCGATTTGATGGCTGCACAAAGTACTGTTTGTCTTCCCAGCGCAGACAGGTGAGGTCTCCCCCCCAGCAACATCCCGTATCCAGCGCGTAGATACCTTCAGGCGTGCCTTTCCCCTCCAGCGATGCCCAGTGCCCGAAAGCAATGCTATAGGCTTCACTGACAGGCCCAGGAATGGCAAACCAGGGCTTCAGCGGGGCTGGCGCATCTTCTGGCGACTCTTTGCTGTACATATCCAACTGACCGTTGGGGAAGCAGTAGCGCATACGGGTAAATGCGTTGGTAATAAAACGCAGGCGCGCCAGTCCCGTGAGTTCTGGTGTCCAGTTGTTTGGCATGTCGCCATACATGGCATCGAGGAAGAAGGGATACGAGTCGCTCGACAATACGGCTTCAACATCGCGGGCACAATTCCTCGCTGTCTGCAGATCCCATTGTGGGGTAATGCCGGCATGCGCCATCACCAGCTTCTTCTCTTCATCAATCTGCAAGAGTGGCTGGCGGCGTAACCAATTAAGTAACTCATCCGCATCCGCTGCTTCGAGCAGCGGTGTGAGCCGGTCTTTCGGTTTGTTACGGCTGATACCAGCAAACACGGCCAGCAGGTGCAGATCGTGATTGCCAAGGACTAACCGCACGCTATCACCCAGCGATTTCACGTAGCGTAAAACGTCCAGAGAGCCTGGCCCACGCGCGACCAGATCGCCGGTGAGCCAGAGGGTGTCTTGTTCGGGGTTAAAGTCTACCTGGTGCAGCAAGGCGATCAGTTCATCGTAACAACCGTGAACGTCGCCAATAAGGTATGTCGCCATAGTTATTGTTTTAGTGAATGAGTGTTGGAACGGCGAGCCGAAACACGGGAATGTCGATGGTAAAGGCAATGCCTTGTTCATCGATCATTTCGTAATGACCCTGCATGGTGCCCAGCGGTGTTTCAATTACCGCTCCGCTGGTGTACTGATACTCTTCGCCAGGTTCGATATGGGGCTGAACGCCAACCACACCTTCGCCCTGAACTTCGGTTTCGCGGCCATGACCATTAGTGATCAACCAGTAACGCCCCAACAGCTGCACAGGCGCTCGCCCCAAATTGCGGATAGTCACGGTATAAGCAAAAACGTAACGTTCATCATCAGGTGAGGATTGCGCCTCAATGTAGACGCTTTGTACCTGAATGCACACTCGGGGCGAATTGATCATCTTTAACTCTCCTTCGATGGCGCGTTTTCTGACAGATAGTTAGCCATCCGGCAGTATTGCGCGACAGAGATATTTTCCGCTCGCATCGCCGGATCAATACCCAGCTCGGTCAGGACCTCAACGCTAAACAGGTTACCGAGGCTGTTACGTACCGTTTTACGGCGCTGGTTAAACGCTTCGGTGGTAATACGGCTCAGCACGCGGACATCTTTAACCGGGTACGGCATCGTCGCATGTGGAACCAGACGCACAACGGCGGAATCGACTTTAGGCGCAGGCGTGAATGCGGATGGCGGTACTTCGAGTACCGGGATCACATTGCAATAATATTGCGCCATGACGCTTAATCGACCATACGCTTTACTGTTTGGCCCTGCAACCAGACGATTGACTACCTCTTTTTGCAACATGAAATGCATGTCGGCAATGGCATCAGTATAGGTAAAAAGATGGAACATCAGCGGCGTGGAGATGTTGTACGGCAGGTTGCCGAAAACGCGCAGCGGCTGGCCCATCGTTTGTGCGAGTTCGCCGAAGTTCATCGTCATGGCATCTTGCTGATAAATCGTCAGCTTTGGCCCTAAAAACGGGTGAGTTTGCAGGCGCGCGGCAAGGTCGCGGTCCAGTTCAATGACCGTGAGCTTATCCAGTCGTTCACCTACTGGCTCGGTCAATGCTGCCAGGCCCGGGCCGATTTCGACCATTGCCTGACCCTTCTGCGGATTGATAGCAGAGACAATACTTTCGATCACAAACTGATCGTTAAGGAAGTTTTGCCCGAAACGTTTACGGGCTAAGTGGCCCTGATGGACTCGATTATTCATTAGTATTAACAATCATTTTGATGGCGAGGTTAAGCGCCGTAATAAAACTGCCGACATCTGCTTGCCCACGACCCGCAAGTTCAAGTGCGGTACCGTGATCGACAGATGTGCGAATAAAGGGCAGGCCCAGCGTGATATTCACACCGCGACCAAATCCCTGGTATTTTAGCACGGGGAGACCCTGATCGTGGTACATTGCCAATACGGCATCCGCGTGGTCGAGATATTTGGGCTGAAACAGCGTATCTGCAGGCAGTGGGCCGTTTAATTTCATCCCCTGCGTACGCAGGGCATCGAGGACCGGAATGATGGTGTCTAACTCTTCCGTCCCCATATGTCCGCCTTCACCAGCATGCGGGTTAAGGCCACACACCAGAATATGCGGATCGGCAATGCCAAACTTGGTGCGCAAATCATGATGCAGAATGCCGATCACTTCCTGCAACAGTGCGGGTGTAATAGCGTCGGCAACGGCTCTGAGCGGCAAATGCGTGGTGGCCAGCGCTACGCGCAGTTCCTCCGTCGCCAGCATCATCACCACTTTCTTCGCCTGTGAACGCTCTTCAAAAAACTCGGTATGCCCGGTAAACGGCACCCCAGCGTCATTGATTACGCCCTTGTGGACAGGGCCGGTAATCAGCGCCGCAAATTCACCTTGCAGACAACCATCGCAGGCGCGAGCCAGCGTATCCACGACATATTGCCCATTTTCTACCGCCAATTGACCTGCGACTACAGGTGCTCGTAGCGCAATCGGTAACAGCGTCAACGTACCTGCTGATTGCGGTCTGGCTGGAGTATCTGAAGAGTAGGGGAGGAGTGAAAGCGGTAAACCGAGCATCGCTGCCCGGTCACTGAGAAGAGCGGCATCCGCACAGACGACGAGTTCTACGGGCCACTCACGCTGTGCGAGCTGAACCACGAGGTCTGGGCCAATCCCGGCGGGTTCGCCGGGAGTGATGACAACGCGTTGAATACGAGTCATTAGTTGCTCAGAATTTTAACGTATGCGCTGGCGCGCTGTTCCTGCATCCAGGTCGCTGCTTCTTCCGAGAATTTACGGTTCATCAGCATACGGTAGGCACGGTCTTTCTGCGCTGCGTCAGTTTTATCCACATTACGCGTGTCCAGCAGTTCGATCAGATGCCAACCGAAAGAGGAATGCACCGGGGCGCTCATCTGGCCTTTGTTAAGTTTGGTCAGCGCATCGCGGAAAGCGGGATCGAAAATATCCGCTGCAGCCCAGCCCAGATCGCCGCCCTGGTTGGCAGAACCGGGATCCTGAGAAAACTCTTTCGCTGCTGCCGCGAAGGTGGTTTTACCGCTCTTAATATCTGCCGCGATTTGTTCCAGCTTCAGACGCGCCTGTTGATCGGTCATGATCGGCGATGGCTTCAGCAGAATATGGCGGGCGTGCACTTCAGTCACGGAGATGCTCTGACTTTGACCACGCATATCGTTGACTTTCAGGATGTGGAAACCTACACCTGAACGAATAGGGCCGATGATATCGCCTTTCTTCGCGGTGCTTAACGCCTGAGCGAAGATGCCCGGTAGTTCCTGAATACGTCCCCAACCCATCTGGCCGCCTTTCAGCGCCTGCTGGTCTGCGGAGTAAGTGATAGCCAGTTTGCCGAAATCGCTACCGTTACGCGCTTCATCAACAACGGAACGCGCCTGGCTTTCAGCCGCGTTTACCTGATCTGAAGTTGGGTTTTCCGGTAATGGGATCAAAATGTGGCTCAGGTTCAGCTCGGTGCTGGCATCGTTTTGGTTGCCAACCTGCTGCGCCAGGGCATCCACTTCCTGCGGCAGAATGGTGACGCGACGGCGGACTTCGTTGTTACGCACTTCGGAGATGGTCATCTCTTTGCGGATCTGGCTACGATAGGTCGAATAGCTTAAGCCATCCTGTGCCAGACGGCTGCGCATCTGATCCAGCGTCATGTTGTTCTGCTTGGCGATGTTGGCGATAGCCTGATCCAACTGCTCGTCAGAGATTTTAACCCCCATCTTCTGACCCATTTGCAGGAGGATTTGATCCATGATCAAACGTTCCAGGATCTGATGACGCAGCGTGGCGTCATCCGGTAACTGCTGACCAGCCTGACCCGCATTAAGTTTTACTGACTGCATTAAGCCATCGACGTCGCTTTCGAGAACGACGCCGTTATTGACGACGGCTGCGACTTTATCGACTACCTGTGGGGCAGCGAAACTGGTATTCGCGATCATGGCGATACCGAGAAGCAGCGTTTTCCAGTTCTTCATACTTTTTCCATTTCAATTAACCGCAATGCGGATTACGTTGTAAATCAATCAGATCATAAAGCGCTTTGATACGGCAAAATGTTCGAACGCAACATTTGGTTGGTGCCGAGACCGTAGTTAGAGCTCAGGCCACGCAGTTCGATATTAAAGCCGATCGTGTTGTCATAAATCGCGTGCTGCATTTTGTTATCCCAACCGTTCAGCTTACGTTCGTAGCCGAAGCGAATAGCGTAACAGCAGGAGTTGTACTGTAAGCCCAGCATTGAATCTGCTTCTTTGTTCACATTGGTATCGAAGTAGTAAGCACCGACAATCGACCAGCGGTCGGCAATCGGGAAGCTCGCCACCGCACCCACCTGTGAAATCCCATTTTCATATTGGGCGTTAGTTACATCGCGTGAAGGTACCGCGGCCTTAATATACTCTGGGCTGGCATAACGGTAGTTCAATTGCAGCATACGGTTTTCGTCACGGCGGTATTCGATACTGCTATTGCTGGTTGCGATGCTATCCAGGCGCGTGTCGTACTGGATCCCACTGCGTAAACCCCAGCGATCGGAGATGCGCCAGTAGGTATCGCCAGCCCATACCAGTGAGCCCGTTTTGTCGTCATTCTCCCATTCTGTATGGTCATCGCCAGTGCGAGACTCGGTGAAATAGTAGATTTGACCCACAGAAATATTAAAACGTTCAACGGCCGCGTCATCATAAACGCGAGATGTGACCCCGGTCGTTACCTGATTGGCGGAAGCAATACGGTCCAGGCCGCCATAAGAGCGGTCACGGAACAGGCCACTGTAGTCAGATTGCAGCAGGGATGAGTCATAGTTATAGATATGACTTTGGTCGCGGTATGGGACGTACAGGTACTGCGCGCGCGGCTCCAGCGTCTGGGTATATCCCGGCGCCAGCATGTTCATATCGCGCTCGAAGACCATCTTGCCGTCGACTTTAAACTGCGGCATGACGCGGTTGGCGGAATCATCCAGCTTGGTATTTTTCGGGTTACTGTTGTACCAATCCAGGTTGGTCTGCTGATAGTGCGTTGCCAGCAGTTTCGCTTCCGTATTGACACTGCCCCAGTTATTTGACAACGGCAGATTAATGGTCGGTTCCAGGTGAACACGCGTGGCTTCCGGCATGTTGTCATTGGTGTTCACGAAATGGACCGCCTGGCCATAAATACGGGTATCAAACGGACCGACGTCATTCTGGTAATAGTTGACGTCTAACTGCGGCTGCGCAGAGTAGCTGTTACTGTTTGCGGCATCGAAGACCTGGAACTGCTTGGTCGAGACCGTGGCGTCAAAGTTCTGTACCGCATAGCCAACGCTGAATTTTTGCGTGGCATAGCCGTCGGTACTGGAGCCGTATTTATTATCGAAATCATTGAAGTAGCTGGTGTCGCTGACCTTGGTGTAGTCGACGTTGAAACGCCACACCTGGTCCATTACGCCAGCGTGCCGCCAGTAAAACAGCCAGCGGCGTGAATTGTCATCCTTCGGGTGATCATCTTCGTATACTTTATCGGAGTTCAGATAGTCGAACTCCATCAGGCCTGCACCCGCCTGGGTGAGGTAGCGGAATTCGTTCTCCCACATGATGCCGCCACGACGGTGCATATAATGCGGCGTGATGGTGGCGTCCATATTGGGCGCAATGTTCCAGTAGTACGGAAGATAGAACTCAAAATAGTTATTAGTCGAGTATTTTGCGTTCGGGATCAGGAAACCGGAACGGCGCTTATCGCCGACGGGTAACTGTAAATAAGGACTGTAAAAGACCGGAACCGGACCCAGTTTAAAACGGGCGTTCCAGATCTCTGCGACCTGTTCTTCACGATCGTGGATGACTTCGCTACCGACGACGCTCCAGGTATCGGAACCGGGCAGACAGGAGGTAAAGCTACCGTTTTCCAGAATGGTATAACGGTTTTCCCCACGCTGTTTCATCAAGTCGGCTTTCCCGCGTCCCTGACGGCCCACCATCTGGTAATCACCTTCCCAGATGTTGGTATCTTTGGTATTCAGATTAGACCAGCCCTTCGGTCCCTTCAGAATAACCTGATTGTCATCGTAATGGACATTACCCAACGCATCGACGGTACGTACTGGCTCCGGCTGGCCTTCTGCCTGCTTCTGATGAAGCTGAACTTCGTCGGCTTGCAGGCGGCTATTACCCTGCGCAATATCCACGTTGCCGGTAAACACTGCGTCATCCGGGTAATTCCCTTTCGCGTTGTCGGCATTGATGGTGACGGGTAATTCATTGGTTTCGCCCTTCACCAGAGGACGGTTATAGCTCGGCACGCCCAGCATACACTGTGAGGCGAGATCGGCTGCCAGACCCTGTTGACTATAAAGGGCGCTGGCAATCATGGTGGCCAGAAGAGTGGGAATACGTTTTTTCATACGTTGTATTTATTGTTCCATCATCGGTAGCGTCGCGCGTGACAAACGGTCACAGCCTAACTTATCTCATCTTCACTGCGCTAGTGTTAATCCTGCCCATTTAGGCATCCGTGGTGTTAGGCACGGCATTGAATGACAGGTATGATAATGCAAATTATAGGCGATGTCCCACAATTGACCGCAGCCGTCAAACGGTAAAAGCAGCTTATATTGTGGGACATAGTCTGGCTGAGAGCATAAAGATTTGGGGAGTCTATGCAGTATTGGGGAAAGATAATTGGTGTAGCCGTGGCTTTAATGATGGGCGGCGGCTTCTGGGGTGTGGTTCTGGGCCTGTTAGTCGGCCACATGTTCGACAAAGCCCGCATGCGCAAAATGGCGTGGTTTGCCAACCAACGTGAACGCCAGGCGCTTTTTTTTGCCACCACTTTTGAGGTGATGGGACATCTGACCAAATCCAAAGGTCGCGTCACGGAAGCCGATATTCATATCGCCAGCCAGTTGATGGATCGGATGAATTTGCACGGTGATTCCCGTACTGCCGCGCAACACGCCTTCCGGGTGGGAAAATCAGACAATTACCCATTACGTGAAAAGATGCGTCAGTTTCGCAGCGTCTGTTTTGGTCGATTCGATCTGATCCGCATGTTTCTGGAGATCCAGATCCAGGCAGCATTTGCCGATGGGTCATTGCATCCTAACGAGCGCGAAGTGTTGTATGTGATCGCTGAAGAGTTGGGGATTTCGCGCACCCAGTTTGATCAGTTTCTGCGCATGATGCAGGGCGGGGCACAGTTCGGCGGCGGATATCAGCAGCAGTCCGGTGGTGGCGGCTGGCAGCAAGCGCAACGAGGCCCGACGCTGGAAGACGCCTGCAATGTTCTCGGTGTTAAAACAACCGACGATGCGACCACCATTAAACGCGCTTATCGTAAACTGATGAGCGAACACCATCCGGACAAACTGGTGGCGAAAGGGCTGCCGCCGGAGATGATGGAGATGGCTAAGCAGAAGGCGCAGGAAATTCAAAAGGCGTACGAGCTAATCAAAGAACAGAAAGGCTTCAAGTAAATATACACGGCATCCTTCAAGCTGCCTCTTTGTTGGCTGCACTGTGAAACCCCAGTCACATAGTTATCTATGCTCCTGGGGATTTCTTCGTTTGCCGCCTCGATGCATCTCGAATGATTTGTGTCTATAAATAGAGACACAAAGCAAAAACGAAATGCGTCCCCAGCAACGTTTTAAAAATCTGCCGGGACTTTAAACGTCATGCTGTTGCCGTATTCGGGATGGGTGATGGTTAACATCTCTGCGTGCAGCAGCAGGCGCGGCGCTAACGCCAGGGCCTGTGGCGGGGCGTAGAAGCGGTCACCCAGAATCGGATGCCCTAATGCCAGCATATGCACTCGCAGCTGGTGGGAGCGTCCGGTAATAGGTTTGAGCACCACCCGGGCGGTGTTATCCGCCGCGAACTCTACCACTTCATACTCGGTCTGCGCGGATTTCCCGGTCTCATAACACACTTTCTGCTTTGGCCGGTTCGGCCAGTCGCAAATCAGCGGTAAATCAACCAGTCCCTCGGCCGGAGCGGGATGTCCCCATACGCGTGCGACATACTGCTTTTTCGGTTCGCGCTCGCGAAACTGGCGTTTTAGTTCACGCTCTGCCGCTTTGGTTAGCGCGACTACAATCACGCCGCTGGTTGCCATATCCAGACGATGCACGGATTCAGCCTGCGGATAATCGCGCTGAATGCGCGTCATCACGCTGTCTTTGTGCTCATCCAGACGGCCCGGCACGGACAACAAGCCGCTCGGCTTATTGACCACCATAATGTGCTCATCCTGATACAGGATAACCAGCCAGGGCTCCTGCGGCGGATTGTAGTTTTCCATCCCCATGTATGGCTCCGTTACTGGTGCGTCACAACGATCAGACGCAGGGCATCCAGACGCCAGCCCGCCTGATCCAGGCTTTCCAACACCTGCTGGCGGTTGCTTTCAATGGCGCTGAGTTCGTCATCACGGATGTTCGGGTTAACTGCACGCAGGGCTTCCAGACGCGACAGTTCTGCTGTCAGCTTCTCGTCCGCTTCCTTACGCGCCGCGTCGATCAGCGCGCGGGCGGATTTTTCCACCTGCGCTTCACCCAGTTGCAGGATAGCATGAACATCCTGCTGCACGGCGTTGACCAGTTTGCTGCCGGTGTGGCGGTTAACGGCGCTGAGCTGACGGTTAAAGGTTTCGAATTCAACCTGCGCGGCAAGGTTATTACCGTTTTTATCCAGCAGCATGCGTACCGGCGTTGGTGGCAGGAAGCGGTTCAACTGCAGCTGTTTCGGCGCTTGCGCCTCTACAACGTAGACCAGTTCAACCAGCAGAGTGCCGACTGGTAATGCCTTGTTTTTCAATAAAGAAATAGTGCTGCTTCCGGTATCGCCGGAAAGGATCAGATCCAAACCATTGCGGATCAGCGGATGCTCCCAGGTAATAAACTGAGCGTCTTCACGCGACAGGGCGACATCACGTTCAAATGTAATGGTGCAGCCATCTTCCGGCAGGCCAGGGAAATCCGGTACCAGCATGTGGTCGGACGGCGTCAGCACGATCAAATTGTCGCCACGGTCATCTTGATTAATACCGACGATATCAAACAGGTTCATGGCAAAGGCGATCAGACTGGTGTCGTCATCCTGCTCTTCAATACTTTCGGTAAGCTGTTGAGCTTTTTCGCCGCCATTGGAGTGAATTTCCAGCAGGCGATCGCGGCCTTGCTCCAGCTGGGCTTTCAGCGCGTCATGCTGCTCACGGCAGGTTTTGATCAGGTCATCAAAGCCATCGGTATTTTCCGGCTCAGCCAGGAAGCCGATCAGATTGTTGTATACCGTGTCATAGATAGTACGTCCGGTTGGGCAAGTATGTTCGAACGCATCCAGACCTTCGTGGTACCAGCGCACCAGCACGGATTGCGCTGTTTTTTCCAGGAACGGCACGTGGATCTGAATATCATGCGCCTGACCGATACGGTCCAGACGACCAATACGCTGTTCCAGCAGGTCCGGGTTGAACGGCAGGTCGAACATCACCAGGTTGCTGGCGAACTGGAAGTTACGCCCCTCGGAGCCGATTTCAGAACACAGCATCACCTGGGCGCCGCTATCTTCTTCGCTAAACCAGGCTGCCGCGCGGTCACGTTCAATGATCGACATTCCTTCATGGAACACGGCGGCGCGGATCCCTTCACGCTCGCGCAAGACCTGCTCCAGTTGCAGTGCGGTGGTCGCTTTCGCGCAGATAACCAGCACTTTTTGTGAGCGGTGGCTGGTCAGGTAGCCCATCAGCCATTCCACGCGCGGGTCAAAGTTCCACCAGGTGCCGGTGTCACCTTCGAATTCCTGATAAATCTGTTCCGGGTAGAGCATGTCGCGAGCCCGGTCTTCCGCACTCTTACGCGCGCCCATAATGCCGGAGACTTTAATCGCCGTCTGGTATTGGGTTGGCAACGGTAATTTGATGGTATGCAGTTCGCGTTTCGGGAAGCCTTTCACACCGTTACGGGTGTTGCGGAACAGCACGCGACTGGTGCCATGGCGGTCCATCAGCATCGAAACCAGCTCCTGGCGCGCGCTCTGGGCGTCCTCGCTGTCGCTGTTTGCCGCCTGCAATAACGGCTCAATGTCCTGCTCGCCAATCATGTCGCCTAACATGTTCAGCTCATCGTTACTCAGCTTGTTGCCAGCCAGCAGCATGGCGACGGCATCAGCGACCGGACGGTAATTTTTTTGCTCTTCAACAAACTGGGCGAAATCGTGGAAACGGCTTGGATCCAGCAGACGCAGACGCGCAAAGTGGCTTTCCATACCCAGCTGTTCTGGCGTAGCGGTCAGCAGCAGGATACCTGGCACGCGTTCAGCCAGCTGTTCAATGGCCATATATTCACGGCTGGGCGCATCTTCGCTCCACACCAGGTGATGGGCTTCATCGACAATCAGCAAATCCCATTCGGCGTCACACAAGTGCTCCAGACGCTGTTTACTGCGACGGGCAAAGTCCAGCGAACAGATAACTAATTGTTCGGTTTCAAACGGGTTGTAGGCGTCATGCTGCGCTTCTGCATAACGCTCATCATCAAACAGCGCAAAACGCAGGTTGAAACGGCGCAGCATTTCGACCAGCCACTGGTGCTGTAGCGTCTCCGGGACGATGATCAGTACGCGTTCAGCGGCGCCGGAAAGCAGTTGCTGATGCAGGATCATCCCAGCCTCAATGGTTTTACCTAAACCCACTTCGTCAGCCAGCAAAACGCGTGGGGCGTGACGACGACCAACATCATGAGCAATGTTGAGCTGGTGGGGGATCAGGCTGGTACGCTGGCCGCGCAAACCACTCCACGGCATACGGTACTGTTCGCTCTGAAATTTACGCGCGCGATAGCGCAGCGCAAAGCGGTCCATACGATCAATTTGGCCAGCAAACAGGCGATCCTGTGGTTTGCTGAATACCAGTTTACTGTCGAGGAGCACTTCACGCAGCGTTACACCGGTTTCTTCGGTATCAAGGCGGGTTCCGATATAGGCAAGCAGGCCGTTTTCTTCTTTTACTTCATCGACATGCAGCTGCCAGCCTTCATGGCTCGTTATCGTATCGCCAGGATTGAACATCACGCGGGTCACGGGAGAATCACTGCGCGCATACAGACGGTTTTCGCCCGTCGATGAGAAAAGTAAAGTGACGGTTCGCGCATCCATGGCGACAACAGTACCAAGTCCCAGTTCGCTTTCTGTATCGCTGATCCAGCGTTGACCAAGTGTAAAAGGCATATATGTTCGGCTCTATATCTTTAATTGCAGGCAATACTCGTCATTTTCCGGGCTAACCCGGTTTTTGAGAGCATACGACCCCGCTACCAGGCTAATAAATCAGTGGTAGTGGTGTTAAATGGGTCCAGGAATGGAAAGGGCGCTATGGTACTGGATGGCGGCGGTTTCGTCACGCGTCAAAATAACCCCAGTTGCCCTGTGAGTAGTGTAGCAAAGTTATCATCGATAAAGGGAAGTATTCCCTCGGCAACTGGTTGTATCTGACGGGTCAGATAGTGCTCATAATCGAGAGCAGATTGCTGATAATCCACAGGTTCAGGGCCGTTTACTGTCCAGACATATTTAATGGTGCCACGGTTTTGGTACTGTGGCGCACGACCTCGATTTATATTCTGTTCATCAGCCAGTCGTGCCGCGCGGACATGTGGCGGAACATTACGCTGGTATTCACTTAACGGGCGGCGCAGACGTTTGCGGTACACCAGTTGCGCATCCAGTTCACCCGCCATCAGACGGTCGATGGTCTCGCGGACAAACTCCTGATACGGCTCGTTACGAAAAATTCGCAGGTACAGCTCCTGCTGGAATTGTTGCGCCAGCGGTGTCCAGTCGGTGCGAACCGTTTCCAGCCCCTTAAACACCATGCGTTGTTCAGCCCCTTCCTGAATCATTCCGGCATAACGTTTTTTACTACCGGTATCTGCACCGCGAATAGTCGGCATCAGAAAGCGACAAAAGTGGGTTTCAAACTCCAGCTCCAGCGCGCTGGTCAGATTTTGTTGCTTTAGCGATTGCGCCCACCACGAGTTGACATGGCTCACCAGCTCCCGGCCAATCCGAGCGGCATCATCTTCTGAGTGCGCCTTTTTAAGCCAGACAAAGGTCGAGTCGGTATCACCATAGATGACGTCGTAACCCTGAGCCTCAATTAACGCTTTGGTCTGGCGCATGATCGCATGACCGCGCATCGTGATTGATGAGGCCAGTCTTGGGTCGAAAAAGCGACAGGCGGTCGTGCCAAGCACACCGTAAAACGCGTTCATGATAATTTTCAGCGCCTGCGAGAGCGGTTTATTTCCGTGGCGTTTTGCTTCTTCACGCCCGTGCCAGATCTGAGTAACGATCTCCGGCAGGCAATGTTTTTCGCGTGAGAACCAGGCGTCAAGGAAACCTTCGGTGCTGTGCTCCCGATCCGGTTGCGCCATCCCTTCGATAAGCCCCACCGGATCGATCAAAAATGTACGAATAATTGAGGGGTACAGGCTTTTGTAATCCAGTACCAGCACGGAGTCGTACAATCCCGGGCGCGAGTCCATCACGTAGCCGCCGGGGCTGGCGTGCGCGGGAACTTCCCCCAGATTTGGCGCCACGTAACCCGCCCGGTGCATGCGCGGAAGGTAGAGGTGGCCGAAGGCGGCAACCGAACCACCGTGACGGTCGACCGGTAGACCGTTGACCGTCGAGCGCTCCAGCAGAAAAGGCATGATCTCGGTTTTATGAAAAATACGCGTGACCAGCTCACAGTCTTTGAGATTGTAGGTGGCGAGCGCGGGTTTATTCTGGGCAAACCGACGGTCAATTTCGTCCATTCGGTCCCACGGGTTATCAATCGACTTGCCTTCACCTAGCAATTCTTGCGACACCGTTTCCAGCGAGAATGACGAGAAATTCCAGAAGGCGGATTTGAGTGCTTCAATGCCGTCAATGATCAGACGACCTTTGGCCTGCGCGAAGAACACGCCGTTTTTGAAGCCATGCTCGCGCCACTCCAGTTCGCTATTATCACGACCAAAACGCAGGGGGATGCGATAACGTTCGGCATGCTTTTGCAGGACGCGTAAATCGAATTGCACCACGTTCCAGCCGATGATGACATCGGGATCGTGACGGGCAATCCAGTCGTTGAGCTTTTCCAGCAACTGCGGGCGGCTTGCCACGTACTCAAGTTCAAAATCCAGCGCCGAGGCATCGCCGTTTGCCGGGCCGAGCATGTAGACAATACGCTGCCCGCAACCTTCAAGGCCAATGCAGTAGAGTTCACCATGCCGCGTGGTTTCGATATCCAGCGATACCCATTTTAGCGGTGGACGATAGCCCGGGTTTGGCTTCAGACGGGTATTAATCAGCGTGCCGTGCTGTTTGTCGCCTTCGGCCCAGACCGGGGACGTGATGAAGCGCTCCATCAGGTAGCGCTCCGGCGGGCGGATATCCGCCTCGTAGACAGTGACGCCGTTTTCGCGCAGGAGTTTTTCCAGCCGCATGAGCTGGCGATGGGAGCGGCAATACAGACCCGAAACGGGCTGGCGGTGGAAATCTTGTAGTTGAAGCGGCGTCAGGCGATAGCCGTTCTCTGTACGTAATAATGATGTAACGCGCGGAACCTGACTGCCTGGTATAAACGCGACGGATTCCTGCGGCGCGAGCGTAACCAGCAGCGGCCCGTCGTCTGTAGCCAGCCAGAATGAGACCTCAGTTCCCTGCGGGGTGTCCCGCCAGTGCCGGGTTAAAATAAAGCCTGCCTGCGCCACGCTGTGTATCCATTAAAAAACCAGGCATGATTATAGCCTGGTTCTGATAGATTTGCTGTGGTTTTATACAGTTATCCTGTACCCGCAGAGACTACTGTCCGTAATACGCTTTAGCACCGTGTTTACGTAGGTAGTGCTTATCCAGTAGGGTTTGTTGCATATCCGGCAGTTGCGGCGCGAGCTGGCGGCAGAAAATCCCCATATAGGCGACTTCTTCCAGCACGATGGCGTTATGCACCGCATCTTCGGCATTTTTTCCCCAGGCGAACGGACCGTGAGAGTGCACCAGTACGCCAGGCATCTGCGCTGCGTCAATGCCTTGTTTCTCGAAGGTTTCAACGATTACATTTCCGGTTTCCCACTCGTATTCACCGTTAATCTCGCTGTCGGTCATTTTCCGTGTACAGGGAATCGTGCCGTAGAAATAGTCCGCGTGGGTGGTGCCTGTCGCTGGAATCGACTGACCCGCCTGCGCCCAGATTGTCGCGTGGCGCGAGTGGGTATGAACAATACCGCCAATGCTCGGGAATGCCTGATATAACAAACGGTGTGTTGGAGTATCGGAGGAGGGCTTTTTCGTGCCTTCAACGACTTCCCCAGTGGCGATACTGACAACAACCATATCGTCTGCGGTCATGACGCTGTAATCGACACCGGAAGGTTTAATCACAAACACGCCGCGTTCGCGATCGACGGCGCTAACGTTTCCCCAGGTCAGCGTCACCAGGTTGTGCTTTGGCAGCGCCAGATTCGCTTCCAGTACCTGACGTTTAAGATCTTCTAGCATGTTAACTCCTGAATGCCGGATGGCGCTTCGCTTATCCGGCCTACGTAATTTGTAGGCCCGGTAAATGAAATGCCACCGGGCAATCCGTTTCACCAATTAACGTTTGAACCCGTAATACACTTCGTTCCAGCGCAGCGCGTCCTTAAAGGCCGGCAGACGGGTATCGTTATCGATCACTGCGATCTCGATATCATGCATTTCAGCGAACTGGCGCATATCGTTCAGATCCAGCGCATGGCTGAAGACGGTGTGGTGCGCGCCACCGGCAAGGATCCAGGCCTCAGATGCGGTTGGCAGATCCGGCTGGGCCTTCCACAATGCGTTAGCCACCGGCAGTTTCGGCAGGTCATGCGGCGTTTGCACCGTGTCGATGCAGTTAACCAGCAGGCGATAGCGATCGCCGAGATCGATCAGGCTGGCAACCACTGCCGGGCCAGTTTTAGTGTTGAAGATCAGACGGGCAGGATCGTCTTTACCGCCAATACCAAGGTGCTGAACGTCGAGGATCGGTTTCTCTTCCACAGCGATTGACGGGCACACTTCCAGCATGTGCGAGCCGAGCACCAGATCGTTGCCTTTCTCGAAGTGGTAGGTGTAATCCTCCATAAATGAGGTGCCGCCCTGCAGACCGGTTGACATCACCTTCATGATGCGAAGCAGAGCGGCGGTTTTCCAGTCGCCTTCGCCCGCAAAGCCGTAGCCTTGCTGCATCAGACGCTGTACGGCCAGACCCGGGAGTTGTTTCAGGCCGTGCAAATCTTCAAATGTCGTCGTAAAGGCGTGGAATCCGCCCTGTTCCAGGAAGCGTTTCATCCCCAGTTCAATACGGGCGGCTTCCAGTACGTTCTGACGTTTTTCACCATGGACTTGCGTGGCCGCCGTCATGGTGTAGGTGCTTTCGTACTCGTCGATCAATGCGTTGATTTCGCCGTCACTAATTGCGTTCACTACCTGCACCAGATCGCCCACGGCCCAGGTATTTACCGAGAAACCGAATTTGATCTGTGCGGCAACTTTATCGCCGTCAGTGACCGCCACTTCGCGCATGTTGTCGCCAAAACGGCAGACTTTCAGATGGCGGGTATCCTGCTTGGACACCGCCTGGCGCATCCAGGAGCCAATACGCTCGTGCGCTTGCTTATCCTGCCAATGGCCGGTGACCACGGCGTGCTGCTGACGCATACGCGCACCGATGAAGCCGAACTCGCGACCGCCGTGTGCGGTCTGGTTCAGGTTCATAAAGTCCATATCAATGCTGTCCCACGGCAGGGCGGCGTTGAACTGGGTGTGGAACTGCATCAGCGGTTTGTTGAGAATAGTCAGACCGTTAATCCACATTTTGGCTGGAGAGAAGGTGTGCAGCCAGACCACCAGACCTGCGCAGCGATCGTCATAGTTGGCATCACGACAGATAGCGGTAATTTCGTCAGGAGAAGTACCCAGCGGTTTTAATACCAGTTTGCAGGGCAGGTTAGCTTCCGTATTCAGTGCGTTAACAACGTGCTCGGCATGTTGGGTTACCTGACGCAGTGTTTCCGGGCCATACAGATGCTGGCTACCAATCACAAACCACACTTCATAGTTATCAAAAATTGTCATTGTCGTGTCCTTAATGAGTCAGGGTTGCCAGGTCTACCGGGGCTTGCTGCGCCGGTGCGGCAGTCGGAAGGTACTGTTGTTCAGCGCTTACCGCCCACAGCTGGTAGCGGCGGTAAAGCTGTTCAAAGCGTTGAGCCTGTTCTGGACGAGGTTGCATCGTCTTTTCTACTGCGCTCGCCATGTGTTGCTGGGCGGCTGGAATGTCTGCATGGACCTGCGCGGCAACGGCGGCGAAGATAGCCGCACCGAGCGCGCAGCACTGGTCTGAAGCGACAATCTGTAGCGGACGGTTTAGCACGTCGCAGCAGGCCTGCATGATGACCGGGTTTTTACGCGCGATACCGCCGAGCGCCATGACGTTGTTAACCGCAATGCCTTGTTCGGTGAAGCATTCCATGATGGCGCGCGCGCCAAAGGCCGTGGCGGCAATCAGACCACCAAACAGCGCTGGCGCATCGGTTGCCAGATTCAGGTCGGTAATGACGCCTTTCAGACGCTGGTTGGCATTCGGCGTACGACGACCATTGAACCAGTCGAGCACCACCGGCAGGTGATCCAGCGACGGATTTTTCGCCCAGGCTTCGGTGAGCGCAGGCAGCAGCTGTTTTTGGCTGGCTTTAATCTGTGTTTTCAGTTCCGGGTGCTGCGCGGCAAGCTGTTCCAGCGGCCAGCTCAACACACGGCTAAACCAGGCATAGATATCGCCAAAAGCAGATTGCCCCGCTTCCAAACCGATAAAATGCGGCACCACGCTGCCATCAACCTGGCCGCAAATGCCTTTCACCGCGCGTTCGCCAACGTTTTGTTTGTCGGCAATCAGAATGTCGCAGGTAGACGTGCCGATGACTTTCACCAGCGTATTGGGCTGTGCGCCTGCGCCGACCGCGCCCATATGGCAGTCAAAAGCTCCGCCTGAAATCACCACGGTTTCTGGTAGCCCCAGGCGCTGCGCCCACACGGCACACAGGGTGCCAACCGGCAGGTCCGCCGTGAAGGTGTCGCTAAACATTGGGTATTGCAGATGGCGGTTGAGGATGGGGTCGAGTTCGTCAAAGAAACTGGCTGGCGGCAGCCCCCCCCAGCTTTCATGCCACAGGGATTTATGCCCGGCGCTGCAGCGACCGCGACGAATATCCTGCGGGCGTACGGTGTTGGAGAGCAGGGCCGGAACCCAGTCGCATAGCTCAATCCATGAGACCGCTGCCTCGGCGACCGCGTGGTCCTGGCGAGTTACGTGCAGGATTTTTGCCCAGAACCATTCGCTGGAATAAATACCGCCAATATAGCGGGAGTAATCGATCTTGCCCGGCGTGTGGCACAGGCGAGTAATTTCTTCGGCTTCTTCGACCGCGGTGTGATCTTTCCACAGAACAAACATCGCATTCGGGTTTTCCGCGAACTCCGGGCGCAGCGCCAGTACGTTGCCGTCGGCATCGATGGGCGCCGGGGTTGAACCGGTACTGTCAACGCCAATCCCGACCACTTCCGCGCGTTGTTCCGCGCTCAGCTCGGCCAGGACGGTTTTCAGCGCCGCTTCCATGGACTCAATGTAGTCGCGCGGATGATGGCGAAACTGGTTGTTTGGGCCGTCGCAATACTGCCCTTCCTGCCAACGTGGGTACCACTCAACGCTGGTGGCGATTTCTTCACCAGTGGCACATTCCACCGCCAAAGCGCGTACCGAATCACTACCAAAATCGAGGCCAATTGCAATCGCCATCGTCTTACTCCATCCAAAAATACGGGTATGGATAAACAGTAGTGAGAAGGGATAAAAACCGTCAGGCAGGATCCGCTAATCTTATGGACTAAAATGCTGTGGTATCACAAAGTGTGACGCCGTGCAAATAATCAATGTGGACATTTCTGCCGTAGTTATAGACACTTTCGTTAGCCGATTTTGACGTTGGCGTAGTACATGTTTTTTACAAATTGCTTTTCACAAGCGGGGTTGATGGTCCATTACTGCAAACACTGTGACCCGCAGGGGCGACGGCGATGATGTCTGGCGTAATATGGACAAATTGTTTCTTAGCAGAACCCAGGGAGTATTGAAATTATGGCTGAAACGCAAAACGATCCCCTACTGCCGGGCTATTCGTTTAACGCACATTTGGTGGCTGGATTAACCCCCATTGAGGCGAACGGATACCTGGACTTTTTTATCGACAGGCCGCTGGGGATGAAGGGCTATATCCTTAATCTCACTATCCGTGGGGAAGGGGTCATTAATAATCAGGGCAAGCAGTTTGTCTGTCGACCTGGCGATATTTTGCTGTTTCCGCCCGGAGAAATTCACCACTACGGACGCCACCCGGATGCCAGCGAGTGGTATCACCAGTGGGTCTACTTTCGGCCACGCGCTTACTGGCAGGAGTGGCTGACCTGGCCGGCCATTTTTGCCCAGACCGGTTTCTTTCGCCCTGATGAAGCGCACCAACCGCATTTTAATGAACTGTTTGGACAGATCATTAATGCCGGGCAAGGGGAGGGGCGCTATTCCGAACTGCTGGCGATTAATCTGCTGGAGCAATTGTTACTCCGACGTATGGAAGCCATTAATGAGTCGCTGCATCCGCCAATGGACAACCGCGTTCGCGATGCCTGCCAGTACATTAGCGATCATCTGGCGGACAGCAATTTTGATATTGCCAGCGTCGCACAGCATGTCTGCCTGTCGCCTTCCCGTTTGTCACACCTGTTCCGCCAGCAATTGGGCATCAGCGTATTAAGCTGGCGTGAGGATCAGCGTATCAGTCAGGCGAAGCTACTGCTGAGTACCACACGTATGCCTATCGCCACGGTGGGTCGCAACGTCGGCTTTGATGACCAGCTCTATTTCTCTCGCGTTTTCAAAAAATGTACCGGCGCCAGTCCGAGCGAGTTCCGTGCTGGATGTGAATAAAAAGTGAATGATGTGTCCTGAAAGTTGTCATAACTGGCAATCTATTCAGACAATTGATGGCTTGACGAAGTTGAGAAGGGTTATCAAAATCCCTGCTTCGTAAATCTGACGGACACATTATGCAAGCATTGCTGGAACACTTTATTCTCCAGTCCGCCCTGTACTCTCTGATCGCCGTACTTTTGGTGGCTTTTTTGGAGTCGCTGGCGCTGGTTGGTCTGATTCTGCCCGGCACCGTGATGATGGCGGGGCTGGGGGCGCTGATTGGCAGTGGCGAACTGAATTTCTGGCATGCCTGGCTTGCGGGCATCGTCGGTTGCCTGTTGGGGGATTGGATCTCCTTTTGGTTGGGCTGGCGCTTTAAAAAGCCGCTGCACCGTTGGTCGTTCATGAAAAAGAACAAGGCGCTGCTGGATAAAACCGAGCATGCGCTGCATCAGCACAGCATGTTTACCATTCTGGTGGGCCGTTTTGTCGGCCCAACGCGTCCGCTGGTGCCGATGGTGGCGGGCATGCTGGATCTGCCTGTCGCAAAATTTATTGTGCCGAATATTATAGGCTGCGTGCTGTGGCCGCCGTTCTATTTCCTGCCGGGTATTTTGGCGGGAGCGGCAATCGATATTCCTTCCGATATGCAGAGCGGAGACTTCAAATGGCTGCTGCTGGCGACGGCGTTGCTGCTGTGGGTCGGGGGCTGGCTATGCTGGCGGCTGTGGCGTAGCGGCAAAGCGGCAGTCGATCGTTTAACCGCGTATTTCCCCCGCAGTCGTTTGCTGTATCTGGCACCGTTAACGCTCGGGATCGGCGTGGTCGCGCTGGTGGCGCTGTTGCGTCACCCGCTGATGCCGGTGTATATCGATATTCTGCGCAAAGTTGTGGGTTACTAGCGATTCCTTTGCCGGATGGCGGCTTCGCCTTATCCGGCCTACGAAATATGAGGGTTGATGCCTAACAGCGCTGAGGCACTGGCTTGACCGCTTAGTAGCTCGTCTGTTTTGCCTTGCCATGCAATGCGTCCGTCGGCGACGACGATTGACCGGGGCGCAATTCGCGCCGCATCTTCTACGCTGTGGGAAACCATCAGCAGCGTAAGCTGCTTATCACGGCAGACCTCGGCGACCAGGGTTAACATCTCCTGACGCAGGGCGGGATCGAGCGCAGAGAACGGTTCATCGAGCAGCAATATGGGTTGCTCCCGCACCAGACAACGCGCCAGCGCCACGCGTTGTCGCTGCCCGCCGGAAAGCTCACCGGGGAGTCGCTCCAGCAATGAATCGAGCCCCATTTGCCGGGCGATGTTGTGCATTTTCTCCCGCTGAAGCGCGTTCAGTTTTAAACCCGGATCAAGACCCAGGCCGATGTTTTGCCACACGCTCAGATGGCTGAACAGATTGTTTTCCTGAAACAGCATGGAGACGGGACGACGCGAAGGAGGCGTTGCGGTGTGATCTTCACCTTCAATCATCATTGTGCCGCTGGCAGGCGTGAGAAAGCCGGCAATCAGATTCAGCAACGTACTTTTCCCGGCACCGCTGGGCCCGAGTATTGCTACCTGCTCACCGCGCGAGACTGACAGCGTAAAGCGCATGGGCAAATGGTGGTAAAGCCATGTGATATCAATCAGTTTTAACATTTCGACCCGGCAATTTCTCAATAACGGTAAACAGCGTAAAACACAGGATCAGCAGCAAGAGCGCCGTAACCGCGCCATCCTGACTGCGATAAGATCCAATCTGCTGATATAAATAAAACGGCAGGGTGCGGAAATCCTCATTGCCAAATAACGCCACCACGCCAAAGTCGCCAATCGACAATACACAGGCAAACGCCATCGCCTGCGCCAGCGGACGTTTTAGTGCCCGCAGTTCAACCACTTTCAGGCGCGACCATCCCTCAATTCCCAACGACTGGCACAGCATACTGTAGCGTGCGGTCACGTCACGCATTGGGTTTTCCAGTACCTTCAGCGCGTAAGGGATCGCCATCAGCGCGTTGGTGAAAATCACAATGCCGTCGGCAGATTCGGGGAGTCCAACGGTGTTATTGAGCAGCAGAAAGAAGCCGGTAGCTAACACGATGCCCGGCATGGCGAGGATCATCATGCCGCTAAGCTCCAGCATCTGGCCTGCCAGAATCTGCTGTCGGGCGCGCAGTTCGCGACTGCTCCATAACAGCATCATGGTGAGTATCACGCACAATGCCCCTGCCGCCAGCGCGATGCGCAGTGAGGTTCCCAATGCCTGCCACAGAACCGGCTGCATAAGCACTTCCAGTACCTGGCTGTTAAGACCATCGACAAGCACTGCCAGCAGCGGCGGCAGCAACAGCAGCAGGGCCAGAATAATCAGCAGCGAGTCGGCCAGACGGCTGTGCAAACGATCGTCGGGATCGCGCCAGCCCTGAACCAGCGTGGTGCCCGGCGCAATGGCGCGGCTCAGGCGTTGGCTGAGGAGCACCAGCGCTAAACAACACAGCATCTGGATCAACGCCAGCATCGCGGCACGGGCGGGATCGTAATCAAAGTTCAGCGCCTGATAGATAGCCAACTCAATGGTAGTGGCCTGCGGCCCGCCACCCAGCGACAAAACGGTGGCAAAGCTGGCGAAGCACAGCATAAAGATGAGCGCCGCGACGGGAAGGATTTGACGGCGTAACCATGGCCATTCGACAAAGCGGAAGAAATGCCAGCCGCGGATACCCAACTGAGCGGCTAACTGTCGCTGTTCGCCGGGAATATTTTCCAGCGACTGCAACAGCAGACGGCTGGCCATCGGCAGATTGAAAAAAACGTGCGCCAGCAGGATGCCCTGCAAACCGTACGGCGAAAACGTCCACTCCAGCCCGAATGTCTGCCAGAGCGAGGCTAACCAACCCTGACGGCCATACACGCTCAGGATGCCAAAGACCGCGACCAACACCGGCAGGATTAGCGTCATCGCGCACAGGCGTAGCAGCGCCAGACGTCCAGGGAAACGGCGGCGATAAAGTGCTCTGGCAAGGAAAATTGCCGGGACAACCGACAACACTGCGGATAAAAAAGCCTGCCAGAAAGAAAAACGCACCACGTGCCACAGGTAGTCGTCTCGCCACAGCGAGAGCCAGTCACCTTGTGGGGCGTTAAACCATAGCGCCAGGAACGCGGCCAGGGCAACTGCGACCATCAGCGTGGCGGCAGAAAGCCCGGGAACCAGCCAGCCGGGAATTAACGGCTGACGGCGCGTTGCCATTCGCTGATCCATGTCTGACGCTGGGCCGCAACCTGCTGCGGGGTAAATTCCAGCGCGGTGGCCGGTTTATTCAGTTGCTCAAATCCTGGCGGAAGAGCAACCTGCGTCACCGGATACATCCAGTTGCCGGTCGGAATGGCATTCTGGAATGCCGGTGACACCATAAATTTCAGGAATTTCTCAGCCAGTTCCGGCTGCTTGCTGGCCGCGGTGCGGGCGGCAACTTCCACCTGCAAATAGTGACCTTCACTAAAGTTGGCGGCGGCGTAGTTATCTTTTTTCTCGTCAATGATGTGATAAGCCGGAGAGGTGGTGTAGCTCAGTACCAGATCGCTTTCACCTTTCAGGAACAGGCCGTAGGCTTCGCTCCAGCCCTTGGTGACGGTGACGGTTTTGGCCGCCAGTTTCTGCCACGCCTCCGGCGCTTTGTCGCCATAAACTTTCTGCATCCATAACAGCAGGCCCAGCCCTGGCGTGCTGGTGCGTGGATCCTGATAAATGACGCGCCATTTCTGATCGCTTTCGACCAGTTCTTTCAGACTTTTGGGCGGATTCTTCAGCTTGTTCTTATCGTAAACGAAGGCGAAATAGCCGTAGTCAAACGGAACGAAGGTATCGTTTTTCCAGCCGCCGGGCACGTTAATGGCGTCACCTGGTACACCGCTTTTGGCGAACAGTTTGGTTTGCGTGGCGGCGTCCAGCAGGTTGTTATCCAGTCCCAGTACGACGTCGGCTTTGCTGTTTTTTCCTTCCATGCGCAGGCGGTTAAGCAGCGAGACGCCATCTTCCAGCGCGACCAGCTTCAGTTCGCAGTTGCAGTCAGCTTCAAAGGCTTTTTTGATTGTCGGGCCAGGGCCCCAGTCCGCGGCGAACGAATCGTAGGTATAGACGGTCAGTACCGGTTTGGCGAAGGCAGGCGCTGCGCACAGCAGTAAAAGCGGAAGACATTTTTTAAACACTTTGCACCTCAAGAGTTGGGTGGCAAAGGACTTGAGATAAGCCTCAAATCCCTTCGCCGGCATTATCCGGATCAGGTTCGACGGGTATCTCTCAGCCCATACACTTCATCATTCACGCTGCCTCTGTGTTGGCTGCGCTCGCTTACCCCAGTCACATAGTTATCTATGCTCCTGGGGATTCACTCGCTTGCCGCCTTGAGGCATCATGAATGATTTTGTGTATGTTTTTTATTTAGCACCCCGTTGAGAACGGCGTTAGTGTAGTGATTTTGTTGCCGGGCAGCAATTAAGAGCTGGCTCTTATGGATCCGGCGGCGCAAACCATGCCGATTTAAAATCAAACCAGCCGAGGGTATTCATGCGTAGCCCGCGCATACTGCGCTGGCCCTGAATGATCAGCCAGTGGTGGATCAACGGCACAATGGCCTTTGTGGCGAGCAACTGTTGGCACCATGCCGCCAGGCTCATTTCACCGGTTCGCCAACGGGCGGCATCGTTTTCCCAGTCACGCGAGATACAGTTTTGCAGTAATGGGACTTCGCAGAGATGCGCGAACAATGAGAAATCCAGCGGGAGGGTAAAGTTGGCGCTGTTGAGCCAGATATCACTGACTATTTCACCTGCATGCCACTGATCGTAGTCGATCTCCTGAATATTTAACTGTACCTGATGTTCCGCCAGCAGCGTTTTCATGATCTGCGCGATAATTCGGTGTTCGATGTGATCGCGATAGTAAGTGAGCGTTAGCGTTTCCAGCCCGGCCGGTTTTTCGCCATGTCCGGGTTTGGCGTGGTGCCAGCGGGGGAGTAACCCATAGGCGGGAAACCACAGTCGTTGGTACTGTTCGTCGGCGTGACAGATTAAATTTGTCGGTGAAAGAACGCGGCTTGCCCACTCGCGAACCTCCTGGTTCGCGCCACGATGGGTTCGCGCATCAAACAACAGGTAATAGCAGCCTTCTTCGAGGCGGCTTTCGATCGCTTTTTCATCTTCCGTGGGACCTTTTAGCGTCAAGCCGCCGCCCGGCTCTTCGCCGATGTCAGGTAATACCCAAACGTTAACTTCATCGATCAGCGCCCGGTAGCCGAAGTAATCATCAAATGCGCGAATTTTTAGTTGGTTATTAGTATTGCGCATCACGGCATATGGGCCGGTGCCAATCGGATGGCTGGAGAAGTTACTTAGCGTTTCCCATTCTCGTGGCAGGATCATGGCGGGGACTTGCCCCAGTAGCCAGGGAAGCCAGCGGTCCGGTTGGGCAAGATGGATATCCAGCGTCCAGGCGGTGGGGGAGACGATTTGCGTAATGTGCGAGTACAACGGCAGCGTGTTGATACGCTGTAGCGAGGTAATGACATCCTCCATTTCCAGCTCGCGGCCATGGTGGAAATGGATCCCCGGGCGCAGGAAGAATCGCCAGTGTAAAGGCGAAATCTGTTGCCAATGATGGGCGATGTCGGCTTCCAGTTCCCCATTTTCCTCATTTACCAGAATTAAGGAACTGAAGATTTGCCGGGCAATATGGGTTTCGGAGCGGCGTAACGCCGTGCCGGGGAGCAGATTGCGCATAGGACGATAATAGAGGACGCGCATGATGTGCCGCCCCTGGCGAAAACTGCGTCCCAGGTGGGAAACCAGCATTTGTCTGACGGCCGTTTTATCACCGACCAGTTGTACCAGTTGATCGATACGATCCTGTTCCAGCAGGTCTTCTGCTCGCTGCTGCTGGAGCGCCAGCCCGGTATAGAGGAATGTCAGGCGCGAGCGTTTACCCCGCCCAACTTCGGCTTCCCACGTTAACCAGCCGCGATCCTGCATGGTATTAAGCAGGGTGCGCATATGACGGCGCGAGCAGCTCAGCAGCTCCGCCAGTTCGTTCAGCGTCGTGTCTTGCGTTTTGCCGTCACAGCATTGCCACAGACGGATGAACTGTTGTTGCAAACGACCAGAAGACATAAAAGGGGAACTCCTGCGGAAAACTCAGCAATTTTATTATCCCTATATTAAGCCAATAATAGATTCCGATGAAGCGATGAGACAACGAAGGGGTCATCTATGCGTCAGTTCTGGTTGAAGTACTTTACTGCGACGGAAAAATCGTCCTGGTTGGCTTGCCTGAGCGCACCGCAGCGCTTAAAGATGCTTGAAGAACTGATGCAGTGGGAGGTGACAGCCTGACCTCCGAATTGCGAGTTGCAGACATCATGTGTGACTGAGTATTGGTGTTAATCGCCGCGCCAGCAGGTATTATCTGCTGGCTTTTTTCGTTTCAGCTGCGCTTAAAAGGAAAGATATGCTCTGGATTATGACCATGGGACGGCGCCTCAACGGCGTTTACGCGGCATTTATGCTGGTCGCTTTTATGATGGGCGTGGCCGGGGCGTTGCAGGCTCCCACGCTGAGCCTGTTTCTGAGCCGTGAAGTCGGGGCGCAGCCATTTTGGGTCGGGCTGTTTTACACCGTCAACGCCATTGCCGGGATCGGAGTCAGCCTTGGTCTGGCGAAACGATCCGACAGTCAGGGCGATCGGCGCAAACTGATCATGTTCTGTTGTTTGATGGCAATCGGCAACGCGCTGCTGTTTGCCTTTAATCGCCACTATCTCACTCTGATCACCTGCGGTGTGCTGCTGGCTTCGCTGGCGAATACCGCCATGCCGCAGCTGTTTGCGCTGGCGCGGGAATATGCCGATAGCTCGGCGCGTGAAGTAGTGATGTTTAGCTCGGTGATGCGTGCGCAGCTTTCGCTGGCCTGGGTGATTGGGCCGCCGCTGGCCTTTATGCTGGCGCTGAATTACGGCTTCACGGCGATGTTTTCCATTGCCGCAGGCATTTTTGCTATTAGCCTCGTGCTAATCGCGCTGATACTGCCGTCTGTGGCGCGGGTGGAACAACCTGTCGATGTGCCGCTGGAACAGGCTGGCGGTTGGCAGGACAAAAATGTACGCATGCTGTTTATTGCCTCCACGCTGATGTGGACCTGCAACACCATGTACATCATCGATATGCCGCTGTGGATCAGCCTTGAACTGGGTTTACCGGACAAGCTGGCCGGGATCCTGATGGGCACCGCGGCCGGGCTGGAAATTCCGGCGATGATTCTGGCGGGCTACTATGTGAAACGCTTTGGCAAGCGGCGCATGATGATTGCGGCCGTAGCGGCGGGCGTACTGTTTTATCTCGGTTTGATCTTCTTTCACAGCCGCACGGCGCTGCTGGTTCTGCAACTGTTTAACGCGGTGTTTATCGGCATTATCGCCGGAATAGGAATGCTGTGGTTTCAGGATCTGATGCCGGGGCGCGCGGGTTCTGCGACCACATTATTCACCAACAGTATTTCAACGGGCGTGATTCTGGCGGGAGTGATTCAGGGGGCGGTTGCCCAAAGCTACGGGCATTTTGCCGTTTACTGGGTGATTGCGGCGATTTCGGTGGTCACGCTGTGGATGACCGGGCGGGTGAAGGACGTTTAATCATGTTGCCGGATGCGCAGCGCATCCGGCACAACAATGACTAGCGCATAAACGCGGGCTGCTTGTCTTCGTACTCGGTGATGGCCGATTCGTGCTGCAGCGTCAGCCCGATGCTGTCCAGACCGTTCAGCATGCAGTGGCGACGGAAGCCGTCGATCTTAAAGCTGTAGGACTTATCGCCCGCTTTCACTACTTGCGCGACCAGATCCACTTCAAATGTAATCCCCGGATTGGCTTTGACCAGGTTGAACAGCTCATCGACCTGTTCGTCGCTTAATTTCACCGGCAGCAGTTGGTTGTTGAAACTGTTGCCGTAGAAGATGTCGGCGAAGCTTGGCGCGATCACCACTTTAAAGCCGTAATCGGTCAGCGCCCACGGCGCATGTTCGCGTGAAGAGCCGCAGCCAAAGTTTTCCCGCGCCAGCAGAATCGACGCGCCTTTATATTCCGGAAAGTTCAGCACAAACTCTGGATTAGGCTGTTGCCCCTTTTCGTCCAGGAAACGCCAGTCGTTAAACAGATGAGCGCCAAAACCGGTGCGCGTAACCTTCTGCAAAAACTGTTTAGGAATAATTGCGTCGGTATCAACGTTGGCGGCATCCAGTGGGACAACCAGGCCGGTATGCTGGGTAAATTTCTCTGCCATGGTAGTTTCCTTATTTGATGCTGCGAATATCGGCAAAATGTCCGGTGACGGCGGCAGCGGCAGCCATGGCCGGACTGACTAAGTGCGTACGACCACCGCGGCCCTGACGACCTTCAAAGTTACGGTTGCTGGTGGATGCGCAGCGCTCGCCTGGGTTCAGGCGGTCATTATTCATGGCCAGACACATGGAACAGCCCGGTAAGCGCCATTCAAATCCTGCTTCGATAAAGATCTTGTCCAGACCTTCCGCTTCCGCCTGCGCTTTCACCGGACCAGAACCCGGTACCACCAGTGCCTGTACGCCCGGCGCGACTTTGCGGCCTTTGGCGATTTCCGCCGCAGCGCGTAAATCTTCAATGCGCGAGTTGGTGCAGGAACCGATAAACACTTTATCGATAGCCACTTCTGTTAACGGAATGCCCGGTTTCAGCCCCATATACGCCAGCGCTTTTTCTGCCGATGCGCGCTCAACGGGATCAGTAAATGACGCCGGATCGGGAATAGTATCGTTCACCGAGATCACTTGACCCGGATTCGTTCCCCAGGTCACCTGCGGCGCGATCTCTTCTGCTTGCAGGGTGACGACGGTATCAAACGTTGCGCCGTCGTCGGTTTGCAGCGTTTTCCAGTACTCAACCGCGTGGGCAAAATCCTCGCCCTTCGGTGCGTGTAAACGACCTTGCACATAGTTGAACGTGGTTTCATCCGGTGCGACCAGACCCGCTTTGGCCCCCATTTCAATGGCCATGTTACACAGGGTCATGCGGCCTTCCATGCTCAGCGCACGGATGGCTTCGCCGCAAAATTCAACCACGTGCCCGGTACCGCCCGCGCTGCCGGTTTTACCGATAATCGCCAGCACGATATCTTTCGCTGTGATGCCCGGCGCTGCTTTGCCGTTGACTTCAATCTTCATGGTTTTGGCGCGGCCCTGTTTCAGGGTTTGCGTTGCCAGCACGTGTTCAACTTCTGACGTGCCGATACCGAACGCCAGCGCGCCGAACGCGCCGTGGGTGGCTGTGTGGGAGTCACCACAGACGATGGTCATTCCCGGCAACGTTACGCCTTGTTCAGGCCCCATCACATGCACGATACCCTGGTACGGGTGGTTCAGGTCGTACAGTTCGACGCCAAATTCATTGCAGTTTTTGATCAATTCCTGCATCTGAATACGCGCCATTTCGCCGGAGGCGTTAATGTCTTTGGTCTGCGTGGAGACGTTGTGGTCCATGGTGGCGAAGGTTTTACCCGGCTGGCGCACCTGACGGCCATGTGCGCGCAGACCATCAAACGCCTGCGGAGAGGTGACTTCATGCACCAGATGGCGGTCGATATACAGCAGCGGGGTTTCGTTTTGCGCCTCAAAGACTACGTGCGCATCAAATAATTTTTCGTATAACGTTTTGGCCATGATTACACCCCTTCTGCGACGTAACGGGCAATGATGTCGCCCATTTCATCGGTACCGACTGCGGCAGCGCCACGGGCCAAATCACCAGTGCGAATGCCTTCTTCTAATGCGCGGTTAATGGCGCTCTCAATTGCGGTTGCCGCATCGTTGGCATCCAGGCTGTAGCGCAGCAGCAGCGCCAGCGACAGGATCTGGGCGATAGGGTTAGCAATGTTTTTCCCGGCGATATCCGGGGCGGAGCCGCCAGCAGGCTCGTACAGACCAAAACCCTGCTCGTTCAGGCTGGCGGATGGCAACATCCCCATTGAACCGGTGATCATGGCGCACTCGTCAGACAGAATGTCGCCAAACAGGTTGGAGCACAGCAGTACGTCGAACTGGGAAGGATCTTTGATCAGCTGCATGGTAGCGTTGTCGATGTACATATGCGCCAGCTCAACGTCCGCATACTCTTTACCGATTTCGCTGACGATTTCACGCCACAGAATGGACGATTGCAGCACGTTGGATTTATCAATCGAGGTCACTTTGTGACGACGCTTACGTGCGGATTCAAACGCGATGCGGGCGATACGCTCGATTTCAAAACGGTGATACACCTCGGTATCAAACGCTTTCTCGTGCTGGCCGCTGCCTTCGCGGCCCTTCGGCTGGCCGAAGTAGATGCCGCCGGTCAGTTCGCGGACGCACAGGATATCGAAGCCGTTAGCCGCGATGTCGGCGCGCAGCGGGCAGAACTCTTCCAGCCCCTGGTACAGCTTTGCCGGGCGCAGGTTGCTGAATAATTTGAAATGCTTACGCAATGGCAGCAGCGCACCGCGTTCAGGCTGCTGGTTTGGCGGCAGGTTTTCCCATTTCGGGCCGCCAACGGAGCCAAACAGAATGGCGTCAGCTTGCTCACAGCCTTCAACTGTTGCCGGTGGCAGCGGATGACCGTGGTTATCGATGGCGGCGCCACCCACATCGTAGTGGCTGGTGGTAATGCGCAGGTTAAAACGGTGGCGAATTGCGTCCAGTACTTTCAAGGCTTGCGCCATCACTTCCGGGCCAATACCATCACCCGGCAAAACAGCAATATGGTAATTCTTCGACATCACACGGTTTCCTTGTTGTTCTCGTTGTTCTGAGCTTTGCGTTGCAATTCTTTTTCGACTTCCTCGGCGCGCCAGATATTGTTCAGCACATGCACCATCGCTTTAGCGGAAGACTCGACGATATCTGTTGCCAGACCGACGCCGTGGAAGCGGCGACCGTTATAGTTGGCGACGATATCCACCTGACCCAGCGCATCTTTACCGTGCCCCTTGGCGGTCAGGCTGTATTTCACCAGTTCGATGTTGTATTCCGTCACGCGGTTAATGGCCTGATAAATGGCATCGACCGGGCCGTTACCGTTCGCCGCTTCGGCTTTGACGTCTTCACCACAGGCCAACTTGACGGAGGCGGTGGCAATATCATTAGAACCAGACTGCACGCTGAAATAGTCCAGACGGAAGTGTTCTGGTTCTTCCTGCTGTTTGTTAATAAAAGCCAGCGCTTCCAGGTCGTAATCGAATACCTGACCTTTTTTATCTGCCAGTTTCAGGAAAGCGTCATACAGGTTGTCCAGATTGTATTCATTTTCTTTATAGCCCATCTCGTCCATACGGTGTTTCACCGCGGCGCGTCCGGAACGGGAGGTCAGGTTCAACTGCACCTGATTCAAGCCGATGGATTCAGGCGACATGATTTCGTAGTTTTCACGATTTTTCAGTACGCCGTCCTGATGGATGCCGGAGGAGTGCGCAAAGGCACCGCTACCGACAATCGCTTTGTTTGCCGGAATGGGCATGTTACAGATTTGGCTGACTAACTGGCTGGTACGCCAGATCTCCTGGTGATTAATGCGGGTCTGTACGTTCAGGATATCTTTGCGCACTTTGATCGCCATAATCACTTCTTCCAGTGAGCAGTTACCAGCACGTTCGCCGATACCATTCATTGCGCCTTCCACCTGACGCGCACCGGCATGAACGGCCGCCAGCGCGTTGCCGACGCCCAGACCTAAATCATCATGGGTGTGCACGGAGATGATGGCTTTATCGATATTCGGTACGCGTTCATACAGACCGGAAATGATTGCGCCAAATTCGAAAGGCATGGTGTAACCGACGGTATCGGGGATATTGATGGTTTTGGCACCCGCATTAATGGCGGCTTCTACCACGCGAGCCAGGTCTGCGATAGGAGTACGACCCGCGTCTTCGCAGGAGAATTCCACGTCATCCGTATAATTACGCGCTCGCTTAACCATATAGATAGCTCGCTCGATAACCTCATCCAGCGTGCTGCGTAATTTTGTTGCGATATGCATCGGCGAGGTGGCGATAAACGTATGAATGCGGAAAGCTTCAGCGACCTTCAGGGATTCAGCGGCAACATCGATATCTTTTTCAACGCAGCGCGCTAAGGCGCAAACGCGGCTGTTCTTAACCTGACGAGCAATGGTTTGAACCGACTCAAAGTCACCGGGTGAAGAAACCGGGAAACCCACTTCCATCACGTCAACGCCCATACGCTCGAGGGCCAGCGCAATCTGCAGTTTTTCTTTCACACTCAGGCTTGCCTGTAACGCCTGTTCTCCGTCGCGTAAGGTGGTATCGAAAATAATGACTTGCTGGCTCATGGTTTAGGTCCTTGGTCTTTAGGGCGCCTTGCTTCGAGCATAAAAAAACCCGCGCAACGGCGCGGGTTTCTGTCTTAACTGGAGCTGACTTAATGCTGAATGTCGTCCACCAGTCTACCGCGCAACGAAGATGCGTTTAGTAGTAGTAGACCGTTGAAACGAGCAATGTAAGTCATCAATTAAGCTCCAGGCGAATGCGATATGCTTTTAGTGGTACTGGATATGAACTTCGATGTCAACCCCATCCTCTGTAAATGCCCCTGTAGCAGAGGAAAGTTTAGGCAAAACTTAAGCGAATTGTGCTGAATTTTTTACCGTATATAAAATTAATCCGCTGATGCTTGTACATGTTTTTCATGATTAGACATATTTAAGCATATTTGTTTGCACTTACTGTAACCATCGGTTGAAGTAGTTGACCTGTTTGAGATTTTATATCTGTATGATTTACCTGTTTTTATACTAATTTTGAATAGATAGGAAGAGAGCAAAAGCTCATAATTGATAAATTAATGTTAACTTTTAATGTATTAATAATATAAACATTTAATTAAAACTTAAATATACATTCATAATATGTATGATTGTGTATTCGCCGTGCTTATGGTTATATTGTTTTTGAAATTTAAACATATGAATCATCGTGCAGTGACCTCTGCCACACTGCGCTCGCATTGCTCTTTTGTTCATTTAGGTTTGTACCTTTATGTTTTCCTAATTTTAATGTTTTTCCTTTTTCTCATTTTATATGCATGGTAAATCATATTAACGGAGGTTATTTCTTCACTCCGTCTGGAAAAAGGGAGTTTAGAGTGACAGTGGAGTTAACTATGCCAGAAGTAAAAATAATAGATAAACCCAATCTTTTAGAGCCAGGAAAACCGCAGCTTCGCATGGTTGACCTTAATCTTTTAACTGTTTTTGATGCGGTGATGCAGGAACAGAATATTACCCGCGCAGCGCATACCTTAGGAATGTCGCAACCAGCAGTCAGTAATGCGGTAGCGCGCCTGAAGGTCATGTTTAATGATGAGCTTTTTGTTCGTTACGGCCGTGGGATCCAGCCGACAGCAAGAGCTTTCCAGCTATTTGGTTCCATTCGTCAGGCATTGCAATTAGTGCAAAACGAGCTGCCTGGATCGGGTTTTGAGCCAACCAGCAGCGAACGTGTATTCAATCTTTGCGTATGCAGCCCATTAGATAATATCCTGACATCATTGATTTATAATCGGGTTGAACAAGTCGCGCCAAACATTAATGTCGTATTTAAATCTTCACTCAATCAAAATACCGAGCATCAGTTGCGTTACCAGGAAACTGAGTTTGTTATTAGCTATGAAGAATTCCGCCGTCCAGAATTCTCAAGTATTCCGTTATTCAATGATGAAATGGTATTAGTCGCGAGCAAAAAGCATCCGCGCATTAGTGGTCCATTATTGGAAAGCGACCTTTATAATGAGCAGCACGCGGTGGTTTCGTTGGACCGCTTCGCATCTTTCAGTCAGCCGTGGTATGACACGCCGGATAAACAATCTTGCGTCGCTTACCAGGGCATGGCATTAATTAGCGTTCTTAATATTGTATCGCAAACGCATCTGGTTTCGATTGCGCCACGTTGGTTGGCAGAAGAGTTCGCAGATTCGTTAGAACTTCAGATATTGCCTTTACCTTTAAAATTGAATAGTCGGACATGTTATCTTTCCTGGCATGAAGCTGCTGGCCGGGATAAAGGACATCAATGGATGGAAGAGCTGTTGGTCTCCGTCTGTAAGCAATAGCATTCAGCAGAACAAATCGGTTAATGCAACCTGTTTGTTCTGCTTTTTTCTTTGTATATGAAATTTTATGCTGAAATCCACTTTTCAGGTTTAGCCAAAAGTGTAAAAAAATAGAGTAATAGCTGTAAGTACCCCTTTTTAAGCGATTATTTATCATATCATTTACTTATCCTGGTTTAATTCTCCATTAAATCGACGCTTTCCTCCGTTTTATTCTTATTTGCTCTGAGGCTACCCCTGCGGAGTCAATTGCCATGCGTCATCGTCAGCGGTTAATGTGTTGTTAAACCGTTTTTCATTATAAGAGTGAGGCAAGCCATGGAGATGTTGTCTGGAGCCGAGATGGTCGTCCGATCGCTCATCGATCAGGGTGTAAAGCAGGTATTCGGTTATCCCGGGGGGGCCGTCCTCGATATTTATGATGCGCTGCATACAGTCGGTGGTATTGATCATGTGCTGGTCCGCCATGAGCAGGCTGCGGTACACATGGCTGATGGCCTTGCGCGCGCTACGGGGAAGGTGGGCGTCGTATTAGTCACTTCAGGACCCGGCGCTACCAACGCGATTACCGGAATCGCAACGGCTTACATGGATTCCATTCCGCTGGTGATCCTCTCCGGACAGGTCGCAACGTCGCTGATTGGCTACGATGCCTTCCAGGAGTGCGACATGGTAGGTATATCCCGCCCGGTAGTGAAGCACAGTTTCCTGGTCAAACAAACGGAAGACATCCCACAGGTGCTAAAAAAAGCCTTCTGGCTGGCGGCAAGCGGTCGTCCCGGGCCAGTGGTGGTGGACTTACCGAAGGATATTCTGAATCCAGCTAAGAAACTGCCTTATAGCTGGCCGGAGTCGGTGAGCATGCGTTCGTATAATCCGACGACGACCGGACATAAAGGGCAGATAAAACGCGCTCTGCAGACGTTAGTCGCGGCTAAAAAACCGGTTGTGTACGTGGGTGGTGGCGCCGTTAATGCCGCCTGCCATGCGCAGTTAGGCCAGATCGCTGAAGCACTTAATCTGCCGGTTGTTTCCTCGCTGATGGGGTTAGGCGCGTTTCCGGCAACACATCGGCAGGCGCTTGGGATGCTGGGCATGCATGGAACTTACGAAGCAAACATGACCATGCATCATTCCGATGTGATCTTCGCCGTCGGCGTGCGCTTTGATGATCGAACGACCAATAACCTGGCAAAATATTGCCCAAATGCGACCGTGCTGCATATCGACATCGATCCGACCTCTATTTCGAAAACCGTCACTGCGGATATTCCGATTGTCGGCGATGCTCGTCTGGTACTTGATCAGATGCTCGAACTGCTGGATCAGGAGAAATCTCAGCAGCCGCTGGATGATAACCGTGACTGGTGGCAACAGATTGAACACTGGCGCGCCCGTCAGTGCCTGAAATATGACACGCAAAGTGAAAGCATTAAGCCACAGGCGGTGATTGAAACCATCTGGCGTCTGACGAAAGGGGATGCGTATGTCACCTCTGACGTTGGCCAGCATCAGATGTTTGCCGCACTCTACTACCCATTCGATAAACCACGCCGTTGGATTAACTCAGGCGGCCTCGGCACCATGGGATTTGGATTACCTGCGGCGTTAGGCGTGAAAATGGCGCTGCCGGATGAAACGGTAGTGTGTGTTACCGGGGATGGCAGTATTCAGATGAACATCCAGGAACTGTCTACGGCGCTGCAATATGAGTTGCCGGTACTGGTGCTCAACCTGAACAACCGTTATCTCGGCATGGTCAAGCAGTGGCAGGACATGATCTACTCCGGACGTCACTCACAATCTTATATGCAGTCGCTGCCCGATTTTGTGCGCCTTGCCGAGGCTTATGGGCATATTGGTATCCAAATTAACCATCCAGAAGAACTGGAAAGCAAACTGAGTGAAGCGCTGGAGCATGTGCGCAATCGTCGTCTGGTGTTTGTCGATGTCACCGTTGATGGCAGCGAGCATGTCTACCCGATGCAGATTCGTGGGGGCGGTATGGATGAAATGTGGTTAAGCAAAACGGAGAGGACCTGATTATGCGCCGGATATTATCGGTATTGCTGGAAAACGAGTCGGGTGCCTTGTCGCGTGTGATAGGCCTTTTCGCCCAGCGTGGATACAATATTGAAAGCCTGACCGTCGCCCCCACTGACGATCCAACCTTGTCGCGGATGACGATTCAGACGGTAGGGGATGAGAAAGTCCTGGAGCAGATCGAAAAGCAGCTACACAAACTGGTGGATGTTCTGCGCGTGAGCGAACTGGGGCAGGGTGCCCATGTTGAACGCGAGATCATGTTGGTGAAAATTCAGGCCAGCGGCTATGGTCGGGAAGAGGTGAAACGCAACACGGAGATTTTCCGCGGGCAAATCATCGACGTCACGCCGTCCATCTACACCGTACAGTTGGCGGGCACCAGTGATAAGCTGGATGCGTTCCTGGCAACATTACGGGAAGTTGCCAAAATTGTAGAGGTAGCTCGTTCCGGCGTGGTGGGGCTTTCTCGCGGCGATAAAATCATGCGCTAATAGTCGACTGTAGGCCTGACAAGCACAGCGTCATCAGGCATCCTCGTGGAGGTCATGCCGGATGGCGGTGTAAACGCCTTATCCGGCCTACAGGTAACGTACCCGTTTTCGCTGATGCTTCCTGTTGCGCTTTTTTTTTTGCGAAATCAGCAGTAACCAGAGACAAAAGCGGTTGCCGCAGTCATTATTCTGCGCTTAGATGTTAAGAAACTTAACCCATGCCATCACAAAGGTTATGGTTTGTACATTTTACGCAAGGGGCAATTGTGAAACTGGATGAAATCGCTCGGTTGGCCGGCGTTTCGCGAACGACTGCAAGCTACGTTATTAATGGCAAAGCAAAGCAATATCGCGTAAGCGACAAAACGGTTGAAAAAGTCATGGCGGTGGTGCGTGAGCATAATTACCACCCGAATGCCGTGGCGGCCGGGCTGCGTGCTGGACGCACACGTTCTATCGGGCTGGTGATCCCGGATCTTGAAAACACAAGCTATACCCGGATCGCAAACTATCTGGAGCGCCAGGCGCGTCAGCGCGGGTATCAACTGTTGATTGCCTGCTCTGAAGATCAGCCAGATAACGAAATGCGCTGTATTGAGCATCTTTTACAGCGCCAGGTTGATGCCATCATTGTGTCGACTTCCTTGCCGCCAGAACATCCGTTCTATCAGCGCTGGGCAAACAGTTCATTCCCGATTGTGGCGCTGGACCGTGCGCTGGATCGCGAACATTTCACCAGCGTCGTGGGCGCGGACCAGGATGATGCGGAAATGCTGGCGCAGGAGTTACGTAAATTCCCTGCAGAAACCGTACTTTATCTGGGCGCGCTCCCTGAATTATCTGTCAGCTTCCTGCGTGAGCAGGGCTTCCGTACCGCGTGGAAAGATGATCCGCGTGAGGTGCATTTCCTCTACGCCAACAGCTATGAACGCGAAGCGGCAGCGCAGCTGTTTGATAAATGGCTGGAAACGCATCCAATGCCTCAGGCGCTGTTTACCACGTCGTTTGCTCTGTTGCAGGGGGTGATGGATGTGACCCTGCGTCGCGATGGGCAGTTGCCGTCTGATTTGGCGATAGCGACTTTTGGCGATCACGAACTGCTCGACTTCCTGCAGTGTCCGGTTCTTGCGGTGGCTCAACGCCATCGTGATGTAGCGGAACGCGTGCTGGAGATTGTGCTGGCAAGTCTGGATGAGCCGCGTAAACCCAAACCAGGATTAACGCGTATACGGCGTAATCTGTACCGTCGCGGTATTCTGAGCCGTAACTAAGTTGCCTCATTTGATGACGTCAACGGCATAAGCCTCTGACGTCATCAAATATTCTATTCTCAGAAATAACCTCATTATAATTAAGAATATTCTTTAGAATTATCTGAAATTGATTCTTGAAATATGCCGAATTAAAAATGCAACTCGCCATTTTTGGGTTATTGAAGCGTAAAGATGCGTTACGGTTGTATTATTTTGTTACATGCTTGTGGGGATTTGCCGAATTAACAAACACTTTGCTGCCCTATGGCGACAACCTCACGCTGACCTCGCTCCTGCACGGCATACAGACTGATTAACTGGTACTGTTATCTCGCTGCATATTGTCCTAAAATGCCGCTCGCGTCGCAAACTGACACTTTATATTTTCTTTGGATGATATTCAGTTGTTTTAAACAATCATGAGTTGTTGGATTTTTTTCTTACAAATATTCATGACGTTAATTTGCTTCGTTTGCTGTACGGAATTTGTTCAACGCTGATATTAGCCGTAAACAATGTGTTTTTTGCTCCGCTTAGCGCCGTGACTTGCTTGACAAGGTTTTCCTCCGCTCCGTAAACTCCTTTAAGTGGGATTTTGTGGGATAAAGTGGTAATCGGGGGTGAGACTGGCATGTTCCGGGGAGCAACGTTAGTTAATCTCGACAGTAAAGGGCGCTTATCGGTGCCCACCCGTTATCGGGATCAACTGCTCGAGTGCGCTACCGGTCAAATGGTTTGCACCATTGACATCCATCACCCGTGCCTGCTGCTGTACCCCCTGCCTGAATGGGAAATTATCGAGCAGAAGTTATCGCGTCTGTCGAGCATGAATCCAGTTGAGCGTCGCGTACAGCGCCTGTTGTTGGGGCATGCCAGCGAATGTCAGATGGATAGCGCTGGCCGATTATTGATAGCGCCCATTCTGCGGCAACATGCGGGGCTAACGAAAGAAGTGATGCTGGTTGGGCAGTTCAATAAGTTTGAGCTGTGGGATGAAACGACCTGGTATCAACAGGTCAAGGAAGATATCGACGCTGAGCAGTCTGTTACCGGCGCGCTGTCGGAACGATTGCAGGATTTGTCTCTATAAAATGATGGAAAATTATAAACATACAACGGTGTTGCTGGATGAGGCCGTCAACGGCCTGAATATTCGTCCAGACGGCATCTACATAGACGGGACATTTGGTCGCGGTGGTCATTCACGTCTGATCCTCTCCCAGCTTGGCGAAGAGGGACGTTTACTGGCTATCGATCGCGATCCGCAGGCTATTGCCGTTGCACAGACGATTACCGATCCCCGTTTCTCCATCGTCCATGGACCTTTCTCTGCGCTGGCTGACTATGTCGCCGAGCGTGGGCTTACCGGTAAGATCGACGGGATTCTCCTCGATCTTGGCGTGTCTTCACCGCAGCTTGATGACGCGGAGCGCGGTTTTTCGTTTATGCGTGATGGTCCGTTGGATATGCGTATGGATCCAACACGCGGTCAGTCCGCGGCCGAATGGCTGCAAACCGCTGATGAAGCGGACATTGCCTGGGTGATTAAAACCTTTGGCGAGGAGCGCTTTGGTAAACGCATTGCTCGCGCCATCGTAGAGCGCAATCGCATCGAACCGATGACCCGCACCAAAGAGCTGGCGGAAGTGATTGCGGCGGCAATGCCGGTGAAAGACAAATTCAAACATCCCGCGACCCGTACCTTCCAGGCGGTGCGCATCTGGGTGAACAGTGAACTGGAGGAGATAGAGCAGGCGCTAAAAAGCTCGCTCAGCGTGCTGGCACCAGGTGGTCGCCTTTCGATTATCAGTTTCCATTCGCTTGAAGACCGCATTGTGAAACGCTTTATGCGCGAACAAAGCCGTGGTCCTCAGGTTCCGGCTGGAATACCGATGACGGAAGCGCAGATCAAAAAGCTGGGCGGCCGTGAGTTAAGAGCACTAGGCAAGATGATGCCGGGTGAAGAAGAGGTAGCTGAAAATCCTCGTGCCCGTAGTTCAGTTCTGCGTATTGCAGAGAGGACGAACGCATGATCAGCAGAGTGACAGAAGCCCTCAGCAAAGTTAAAGGATCGATAGGAAGCAACGAGCGCCATGCCTTGCCTGGCGTGATCGGTGACGATCTTTTGCGGTATGGGAAGCTGCCACTCTGCCTGTTCATTTGCATTATTTTGACGGCGGTTACCGTCGTGACAACAGCCCACCATACGCGGTTACTGACCGCGCAGCGTGAGCAACTGGTTCTGGAGCGAGATGCGCTGGATATCGAATGGCGCAACTTGATCCTTGAGGAGAACGCGCTCGGCGACCATAGCCGTGTTGAACGGATCGCAACGGAAAAGCTGCAAATGCAGCATGTTGATCCCTCACAAGAAAATATCGTAGTACAAAAATAAGGATAAACGCGACGCATGAAAGCAGCGGCAAAAACGCACAAACCAAAACGCCAGGAAGAACAAGCCAACTTTGTCAGTTGGCGTTTTGCGTTACTGTGCGGCTGTATTTTGCTGGCATTAGGTTTCCTGCTGGGGCGCGTTGCCTGGCTGCAAATCATTGCGCCGGATATGCTGGTGCGTCAGGGTGACATGCGTTCCCTGCGCGTCCAGGAAGTCTCCACATCGCGCGGGATGATTACCGACCGTTCCGGTCGTCCGCTGGCGGTGAGCGTTCCGGTGAAAGCGATTTGGGCCGACCCGAAAGAGGTGCATGACGCAGGCGGCGTGAGCGTTGGTGAACGCTGGAGAGCGCTGTCGACTGCGCTGAATCTACCGCTCGACCAGCTGGCTTCCCGCATTAACGCCAACCCGAAAGGACGCTTTATCTATCTGGCGCGTCAGGTTAACCCTGACATGGCCGACTACATCAAAAAACTCAAGCTGCCGGGTATTCACCTGCGTGAAGAATCCCGTCGTTACTATCCTTCCGGAGAAGTGACCGCTCACCTCATTGGCTTTACTAACGTTGACAGCCAGGGGATTGAAGGCGTTGAGAAGAGCTTCGATAAGTGGCTCACCGGACAGCCGGGCGAACGTATCGTGCGTAAAGACCGCTATGGTCGCGTAATTGAAGATATTTCCTCTACTGACAGCCAGGCGGCGCATAACCTCGCGCTGAGTATTGATGAGCGTTTACAGGCGCTGGTCTACCGTGAACTGAATAATGCCGTCGCGTTCAACAAAGCGGAATCCGGCAGCGCCGTGCTGGTGGATGTCAACACCGGTGAAGTGCTGGCGATGGCCAACAGCCCGTCCTACAACCCCAATAATCTCTCCGGTACGCAAAAAGATGTCATGCGTAACCGTACCATTACCGACGTGTTTGAACCGGGTTCTACCGTCAAACCAATGGTGGTAATGACGGCGCTGCAGCGTGGAGTGGTACGCGAAAATACCGTACTTAATACGATTCCTTACCGAATTAATGGCCACGAAATCAAAGACGTGGCGCGTTATAGCGAATTGACCCTTACCGGGGTTTTGCAGAAGTCGAGTAACGTCGGTGTTTCTAAGCTGGCGTTAGCGATGCCGTCCTCAGCGTTAGTAGATACTTACTCACGTTTTGGGCTGGGAAAAGCGACCAATTTGGGGTTGGTCGGAGAACGCAGTGGCTTATATCCTCAAAAACAACGGTGGTCTGACATAGAGAGGGCCACCTTCTCTTTCGGCTATGGGCTAATGGTAACCCCGTTACAGTTAGCGCGAGTCTACGCAACGATCGGCAGCTATGGCGTTTATCGCCCGCTGTCGATTACCAAAGTTGACCCTCCTGTACCGGGCGAACGTATTTTCCCGGAAGCGACCGTTCGTACCGTGGTGCACATGATGGAAAGCGTGGCGCTGCCCGGTGGCGGCGGCGTGAAGGCGGCGATTAAAGGCTATCGCATCGCTATCAAAACCGGTACGGCGAAAAAAGTAGGGCCGGATGGTCGCTACATCAACAAATACATTGCTTATACCGCAGGCGTTGCGCCTGCGAGTCAGCCGCGCTTCGCGCTGGTTGTTGTTATCAACGATCCGCAGGCGGGTAAATACTACGGTGGCGCCGTTTCCGCGCCGGTCTTCGGTGCCATCATGGGCGGCGTATTGCGCACCATGAACATCGAGCCGGATGCGCTGGCAACGAGCGATAAAAGTGAATTTGTGAATAATCAAGGCGAGGCAACAGGTGGCAGATCGTAATTTGCGCGACCTTCTTGCTCCATGGGTGCCGGGTGCACCGGAGCGAGCACTGCGGGAGATGACGCTCGACAGCCGTGTGGCTGCATCGGGCGATCTCTTTGTAGCAGTATTGGGTCATCAGGCGGACGGGCGTCGGTATATCCCGCAGGCGATAGCGCAAGGTGTGGCTGCCATTATTGCAGAAGCAAAAGATGAAGCGACTGACGGTGAAATCCGTGAAATGCACGGCGTTCCGGTTATCTATCTCAGCCAGCTTAACGAACGTTTATCTGCACTGGCGGGCCGTTTTTACCACGAGCCTTCTGAAAAAATGCGTCTGGTCGGCGTGACCGGGACCAACGGTAAAACTACTACGACCCAATTGCTGGCGCAGTGGAGCCAACTGCTGGGTGAAACCAGCGCGGTTATGGGAACCGTTGGCAATGGCCTGTTGGGCAAAGTGATCCCGACGGAAAATACCACCGGTTCAGCCGTTGATGTCCAGCATGTGCTGGCGGGGCTGGTTGCGCAGGGCGCAACGGTTGGCGCGATGGAAGTTTCTTCCCACGGTCTGGTTCAGCATCGCGTTGCGGCGCTGAAGTTTGCCGCATCGGTATTTACTAACTTAAGCCGTGACCATCTCGACTACCACGGTGACATGGAACATTACGAAGCTGCGAAATGGCTGCTGTATTCCACGCACCATTGCGGTCAGGCCATCGTCAATGCGGATGATGAGGTCGGCCGTCGCTGGCTGGCTAAACTCCCGGATGCGGTGGCCGTTTCGATGGAAGACCACATCAACCCGAACTGTCATGGTCGCTGGTTAAAAGCGGTTGAGGTGAAGTATCACGACAGTGGGGCAACGATTCGCTTTACCTCTTCATGGGGTGAGGGCGAAATAGAAAGTCGCCTGATGGGGGCGTTTAACGTCAGCAATCTGCTGCTGGCGCTGGCAACGCTGCTGGCGCTGGGTTATCCGTTAGCCGATTTACTGAAAACGGCGGCGCAATTACAGCCGGTTTGCGGGCGCATGGAAGTGTTCAGCGCGCCGGGTAAAACCACTGTTGTCGTTGATTATGCTCATACGCCGGATGCGCTGGAAAAAGCGCTGCAGGCGGCGCGTCTGCACTGTACTGGCAAACTGTGGTGCGTCTTTGGCTGCGGCGGCGATCGCGATAAAGGCAAACGTCCGCTGATGGGCGCGATTGCCGAACAATTTGCTGATGTTGTCGTGGTGACCGATGACAACCCACGTACCGAAGAGCCGCGCGCCATCATCAACGACATTCTGGCGGGGATGCTGGATGCCGGACAGGCGAGGGTGATGGAGGGTCGCGCAGAAGCAGTGACTAACGCCATCATGCAGGCGAAAGAAAACGACGTGGTGCTGGTGGCTGGTAAAGGTCACGAAGACTACCAGATCGTTGGCTCACAGCGCCTCGACTATTCTGACCGTGTCACGGCTGCGCGCCTGCTAGGGGTGATCGCATGATTAGCGTAACGCTCAGCCAGCTGGCGGAAATCCTCCGTGGCGAACTAAAAGGGGCCGATCTGACCCTCGATGCAGTGACAACCGATACGCGTCAAGTGACGCCGGGCTGCCTGTTTGTGGCGCTGAAAGGCGAACGTTTTGATGCTCACGATTTTGCCGACAAGGCGAAAGACGGGGGAGCAGGCGCGCTGTTAGTCAGCCGTCCGCTCAATATTGATTTACCACAGGTCATTGTCAAAGACACCCGTCTGGCTTTCGGCGAACTGGCAGCGTGGGTTCGCGCCCAGGTTCCGGCGCGCGTTGTCGCGCTGACCGGCTCATCCGGCAAAACGTCTGTTAAAGAGATGACCGCCGCGATTCTCAGCCAGTGCGGCAAAACGTTATATACCGCAGGCAATCTGAACAACGACATCGGTGTACCGATGACGCTGTTGCGCTTAAATAACGATTACGACTATGCCGTGATTGAGCTCGGCGCCAATCATCAGGGCGAAATCGCCTGGACCGTTAGCCTGACGCGCCCGGAAGCGGCGCTGGTGAACAATCTTGCCGCCGCGCATTTGGAAGGTTTCGGCTCTCTGGCGGGCGTTGCGAAGGCTAAAGGTGAGATCTTTAGCGGTCTGTCGGCGAATGGTATCGCCATCATGAATGCTGATAACAACGACTGGCTGAACTGGCAGAGCATCATTGGCGATCGCAAAGTCTGGCGCTTCTCCCCGAATGCGGCCAACAGCGACTTTTCGGCGACCAACGTTCACGTGACTTCACACGGCACGGAGTTTTCATTGCAAACGCCAACCGGAAGCATTGATGTTCTGCTGCCGTTGCCGGGTCGTCACAACATAGCTAACGCCCTGGCAGCGGCTGCGCTCTCTATGGCGGTAGGCGCGACGCCTGAGGCGATCAAAGCGGGCCTGAAGGATCTGCAAGCGGTACCGGGGCGTCTGTTCCCTATTCAACTCGCAGAAAATCAGCTGCTGTTGGACGACTCCTACAACGCTAACGTTGGTTCGATGACCGCAGCGGTACAGGTGCTGTCCGAAATGCCGGGCTACCGCGTGCTGGTGGTGGGCGATATGGCAGAGCTTGGCGCGGAAAGCGAAGCATGTCACGTACAGGTAGGTGTTGCTGCGAAAACCGCGGGCATCGACCGTGTACTGAGTACAGGGAAACTGAGTCAGGCAATTAGCGGCGCCAGCGGCGTGGGCGAGCATTTTGCGGATAAAACCGCGCTGGTCGCGCATCTCAAGGCGCTGATTGCAGAACATCAGATCATGACGATTTTAGTGAAGGGTTCACGTAGTGCCGCCATGGAAGAGGTAGTACGCGCATTACAGGAGAATGGGACATGTTAGTTTGGCTGGCCGAACATTTGGTCAAATATTATTCCGGCTTTAACGTCTTTTCTTATCTGACGTTTCGCGCCATCGTCAGCCTGCTGACCGCGCTGTTCATCTCTTTGTGGATGGGCCCGCGCATGATCGCCCGCCTGCAAAAAATGTCCTTTGGACAGGTCGTACGTAACGACGGTCCGGAATCACACTTCAGTAAACGCGGTACGCCGACCATGGGCGGGATTATGATCCTCACCGCGATTGTTATCTCCGTGCTGCTGTGGGCATACCCGTCGAACCCGTACGTTTGGTGCGTGCTGGTGGTATTGGTCGGTTACGGCATCATCGGTTTTGTCGATGACTACCGCAAAGTGGTACGCAAAGACACCAAAGGCCTGATTGCGCGCTGGAAATATTTCTGGATGTCGGTGATTGCTCTGGGCGTAGCCTTTGCGCTGTACCTCGCGGGCAAAGATACCCCAGCGACAGAACTGGTCGTGCCCTTCTTCAAAGACGTGATGCCGCAACTGGGACTGTTCTACGTCCTGCTGGCGTACTTTGTGATTGTGGGTACTGGTAACGCGGTCAACCTCACCGATGGTCTGGATGGTCTGGCGATTATGCCGACCGTGTTCGTGGCTGCGGGTTTTGCGCTGGTGGCATGGGCGACCGGTAACATGAACTTTGCCAACTATCTGCACATTCCGTATTTACGCCATGCCGGTGAACTGGTGATCGTCTGTACGGCGATTGTCGGTGCAGGGTTAGGCTTCCTGTGGTTTAACACCTATCCGGCGCAGGTCTTCATGGGCGACGTCGGATCGTTGGCGCTGGGCGGCGCACTGGGCATTATTGCTGTGCTGCTGCGTCAGGAGTTCCTGCTGGTGATCATGGGCGGCGTATTTGTCGTAGAAACGCTGTCGGTCATTCTGCAGGTCGGTTCCTTTAAGTTGCGCGGACAGCGCATCTTCCGTATGGCGCCGATCCACCATCACTATGAACTGAAAGGCTGGCCGGAACCGCGCGTGATTGTGCGCTTCTGGATTATTTCGCTGATGCTGGTGCTGATTGGCCTGGCAACGCTGAAGGTACGTTAATCATGGCTGATTACCAGGGTAAAAAAGTCGTCATTATCGGTCTGGGTTTGACCGGACTGTCCTGCGTGGATTTCTTCCTGGCGCGTGGCGTAACGCCGCGCGTGATGGATACCCGCGCGACGCCGCCGGGCCTGGATAAATTACCGGAAGCGGTTGAGCGTCATGTTGGCAGTCTGAATGATGACTGGCTGCTGGACGCCGATCTTATCGTCGCCAGCCCTGGTATTGCCCTGGCGCACCCTTCGCTGAGCGCTGCCGCCGATGCGGGGATTGAAATTGTCGGTGACATCGAGCTGTTCTGTCGCGAAGCGCAGGCGCCGATCGTTGCGATCACCGGTTCTAACGGTAAAAGCACCGTTACGACGTTGGTTGGCGAAATGGCGAAAGCGGCCGGTGTGAACGTGGGGGTGGGCGGTAACATTGGCCTGCCCGTGCTGATGCTGCTGGATGATGAGCGTGAGCTGTATGTTCTGGAACTGTCGAGCTTCCAACTGGAAACAACCTCCAGCTTACAGGCCGTAGCCGCCACTATTTTGAACGTCACCGAAGATCATATGGACAGGTATCCGTTTGGCTTGCAGCAGTATCGTGCGGCCAAACTGCGCGTTTATGAGAATGCGAAAGTCTGCGTGGTCAATGCGGATGATGCGCTGACCATGCCGGTTCGTGGTGCCGATGAGCGTTGCGTGAGCTTTGGCGTCAACATGGGTGACTATCATCTTAATCGTCAGCAGGGCGAAACCTGGCTGCGGGTGAAGGGTGAAAAAGTTCTCAACGTGAAAGAGATGACGCTTACCGGCCAGCATAACTATACCAACGCTCTGGCAGCGCTGGCGCTGGCTGATGCTGCGGGTCTGCCGCGGGCGTCAAGCCTGAAAGCGCTGACCACCTTTACCGGACTGGCGCATCGTTTCCAACTGGTACTGAATCATAATGGTGTGCGTTGGATCAACGATTCAAAAGCGACCAATGTCGGCAGTACCGAAGCGGCGCTGAATGGCCTGCACGTTGACGGTACGCTGCACCTGTTGTTGGGCGGCGACGGGAAATCCGCTGACTTTATGCCGCTGCAACGTTATCTGAACGGCGACAACATTCGTCTGTACTGCTTTGGCCGCGATGGCGCGCAGCTTGCCGCGCTGCGACCTGAGGTTGCGGAACAAACTGAAACCATGGAGCAGGCAATGCGTCTGCTCGCGCCGCGCGTGAAGCCCGGTGATATGGTGCTGCTGTCGCCCGCCTGTGCCAGCCTCGATCAGTTCAAGAATTTTGAGCAACGCGGTGACGTCTTTACGCGCCTGGCGAAGGAGTTGGGTTGATGCGTTTATCTCTCCCTCGTCTGAGAATGCCTCGCTTACCGGGACTGGGTATCCTGGCGTGGATCTTCGCGGCACTTAAAGGCTGGGTGATGGCTTCGCGCGATAAAGACGCGGACAGCCTAATCATGTATGACCGCATGCTGCTGTGGCTGACCTTTGGTCTGGCGGCAATTGGTTTCATCATGGTGACATCGGCATCGATGCCGGTAGGACAACGTCTGGCGGGCGACCCCTTCCTGTTTGCCAAACGTGACGCGCTGTACATCTTCCTGGCGTTCTGTCTGGCGATGGTCACGCTGCGTCTGCCGATGGAGTTCTGGCAAAAATACAGTACGACGATGCTCATCGCCTCGATCATCATGCTGTTGATCGTGCTGGTGGTGGGGAGCTCCGTTAACGGGGCGTCGCGCTGGATTGCTCTGGGGCCGCTGCGTATTCAGCCTGCGGAATTTACCAAGCTGTCGCTGTTCTGTTATCTCGCCAACTACCTGGTACGCAAGGTGGATGAAGTGCGAAACAACCTGCGCGGCTTCCTGAAACCGATGGGCGTGATCCTGGTGCTAGCTGTGCTGCTGCTGGCGCAGCCTGACCTCGGTACGGTGGTGGTGCTGTTTGTCACCACGCTGGCGATGCTGTTTCTTGCCGGCGCTAAATTATGGCAGTTCATTGCGATTATCGGCATGGGGATATCGGCGGTCGTGCTGCTGATCCTTGCCGAACCGTATCGTATTCGCCGCGTAACTTCTTTCTGGAATCCATGGGAAGATCCGTTCGGCAGCGGATACCAGCTGACGCAATCGCTAATGGCTTTTGGCCGCGGTGAGGTTTGGGGGCAGGGGTTAGGCAACTCAGTCCAAAAGCTGGAGTATTTGCCGGAAGCGCACACCGACTTCATCTTCGCCATCATTGGGGAAGAGCTGGGTTATATCGGTGTGGTATTGGCACTTTTAATGGTATTCTTCGTCGCTTTTCGCGCGATGTCGATTGGCCGTAAAGCGCTGGAAATTGACCACCGTTTTTCAGGCTTTTTAGCCTGTTCCATCGGGATCTGGTTTAGCTTCCAGGCGCTGGTAAACGTCGGCGCGGCGGCAGGTATGCTGCCAACCAAAGGTCTGACGTTGCCGCTGATCAGTTATGGTGGTTCCAGTTTGTTGATTATGTCGACGGCCATCATGTTTTTGTTACGTATTGATTATGAAACGCGTCTGGAAAAAGCCCAGGCGTTTACACGAGGTGCACGATGAGTGGTCAACCGAAGCGGTTAATGGTGATGGCAGGCGGTACCGGCGGGCATGTGTTCCCGGGGCTGGCGGTCGCGCACCATTTAATGGCCCAGGGCTGGCAGGTTCGTTGGCTGGGCACCGCCGATCGTATGGAAGCGGATTTAGTGCCGAAGCATGGCATTGAAATTGACTTTATTCGCATCTCCGGTCTGCGTGGCAAAGGCGTTAACGCACTACTTGCCGCACCCGTGCGTATTTTTAACGCCTGGCGTCAGGCGCGCGCCATCATGAAGCAATTCAAGCCTGATGTGGTGCTCGGTATGGGCGGCTACGTGTCAGGTCCTGGCGGTTTAGCTGCATGGTCATTAGGTATTCCGGTCGTACTGCATGAACAGAACGGCATTGCGGGATTAACCAATAAATGGCTGGCAAAGATTGCAACGAAGGTTATGCAGGCTTTCCCTGGCGCTTTCCCGAATGCGGACGTGGTCGGGAACCCAGTACGCACGGACGTGCTGGCACTGCCATTACCCGAAGCGCGTCTGGCTGGACGTGAAGGCCCGGTTCGTGTGCTGGTGGTTGGTGGTTCTCAGGGCGCACGCGTCCTCAACCAGACGATGCCGCAGGTTGCCGCAAAGCTTGGCGAGGCGGTGACTATCTGGCACCAGAGCGGTAAGGGCGCGCAGCAGACCGTTGAACACGCTTATGCCGAGGCGGGACAACCGCAGCATAAGGTCACTGAGTTTATTGATGATATGGCCGCCGCTTATGCGTGGGCGGATGTTGTCGTGTGCCGTTCCGGCGCGCTGACGGTGAGTGAGATTGCCGCCGCAGGCTTGCCTGCGCTGTTTGTGCCGTTCCAGCACAAAGACAGACAGCAGTACTGGAATGCGTTGCCGCTGGAAAAAGCGGGCGCCGCCAAAATTTTAGAGCAACCACAGTTTACTGTGGACGCCGTCGCCAGCACCCTTGCCGGGTGGTCGCGAGAAACTTTATTAACCATGGCAGAACGTGCGCGCGCCGCATCCATACCGGATGCCACCGAACGCGTTGCAAATGAAGTGAGCCGGGCTGCCCGGGCGTAATTGTGGTGATGCCTTTTGCATCGCATGAACTAAGAAGTTAATGGCTAAAGAATGAATACACAACAACTGGCAAAACTGCGTTCCATCGTGCCCGAAATGCGTCGCGTTCGGCACATTCACTTTGTCGGCATCGGTGGTGCTGGTATGGGCGGTATTGCCGAAGTTTTGGCCAATGAAGGTTATCAGATCAGCGGTTCTGACTTAGCGCCAAATCCGGTGACGCAGCAGTTGACGAATCTCGGCGCCACGATTTTCTTCAACCATCGCCCTGAAAACGTGCGCGATGCGAGCGTGGTGGTGGTCTCCAGCGCTATTTCTGCGGATAACCCGGAAATTGTTGCGGCGCATGAAGCGCGTATTCCAGTGATCCGCCGTGCTGAGATGCTGGCGGAGTTAATGCGTTTTCGTCACGGCATCGCCATTGCCGGGACGCACGGTAAAACCACGACCACAGCGATGGTCTCCAGTATTTACGCGGAAGCGGGGCTGGATCCGACTTTTGTTAACGGTGGTCTGGTGAAGGCTGCTGGCGTCCATGCGCGCCTGGGTCATAGCCGTTATTTGATTGCCGAAGCGGACGAGAGCGACGCGTCGTTCCTGCATTTGCAGCCGATGGTGGCGATTGTCACCAATATCGAAGCCGACCATATGGATACCTACCATGGCGACTTCGAAAATTTAAAGCAGACGTTTATTAATTTCCTGCATAACTTGCCGTTTTATGGTCGTGCGGTGATGTGCGTTGACGATCCGGTGATCCGCGAACTGTTACCGCGAGTTGGCCGCCAAACCACAACCTATGGTTTCAGTGATGATGCCGATGTGCGCGTTGAGGATTACCAGCAGATCGGCCCGCAGGGGCACTTCACGCTGGTGCGTCAGGGGATGGCCGATCTACGCGTGACGTTAAACGCGCCGGGCCGCCACAATGCGCTGAACGCCGCGGCTGCGGTGGCTGTCGCAACGGAAGAAGGTATTGAAGACGACGCGATCCTGCGCGCGCTGGAAAGTTTCCAGGGTACCGGACGTCGTTTTGACTTCCTCGGCGAATTCCCACTTGAGCCGGTTAACGGTAAAGCCGGGACCGCGATGCTGGTTGATGATTACGGCCATCACCCAACGGAAGTGGACGCCACAATTAAAGCTGCACGCGCAGGCTGGCCGGACAAAAATCTGGTGATGCTGTTCCAGCCGCATCGGTATACGCGCACTCGCGATTTGTATGACGACTTTGCCAACGTGCTGACTCAGGTTGATACGCTGTTGATGCTGGATGTATACGCCGCGGGCGAAGCCGCCATTCCGGGCGCTGACAGCCGCTCGCTGTGCCGTACTATTCGTGGTCGCGGTAAGATCGATCCTATTCTGGTATCCGATCCGGCCCTGGTGGCAGAAATGTTGGCACCGGTATTAACCGGCAACGATCTGATTTTGGTGCAAGGCGCTGGAAATATCGGCAAAATTGCGCGTTCCTTAGCTGAAATCAAACTGAAGCCGCAAAATCCGGAGGAAGAACAACATGGCTGATAAAATCGCGGTCCTGTCAGGAGGTACCTCCGCAGAGCGAGAAGTGTCGCTGAATTCCGGCGCGGCCGTATTGGCAGGGTTACGCGAAGGTGGTGTCGATGCCCATCCGGTTGACCCGAAAGAGGTTGATGTCACTCTTCTGAAATCTATGGGTTTTCAGAAGGTGTTTATTGCGTTGCATGGTCGTGGCGGGGAAGATGGCACGTTGCAGGGCATGCTGGAGCAGATCGGCCTGCCGTATACCGGCAGCGGCGTCATGGCTTCCGCGATCTCAATGGACAAACTGCGCAGCAAGCTGCTGTGGCAGGGCGCAGGTTTACCCGTCGCGCCATGGGTTGCGTTGACCCGCGCTGAGTTCGAAAAAGGTCTTAGCAATGAGATGGTTGCAAAAATCTCTGCGTTAGGTTTGCCGCTGATTGTGAAGCCAAGCCGTGAAGGCTCCAGCGTAGGGATGTCAAAAGTTGAAGAAGAAAATGCTTTGCAGGGTGCATTAGCATTGGCTTTTCAGCATGATGAAGAAGTACTGATTGAAAAATGGCTCAGTGGCCCGGAATTTACCGTTGCGATACTCGGCGAAGAAATTTTACCGTCAATACGTATCCAACCCGCGGGAACCTTCTATGATTATGAGGCGAAGTATCTCTCTGATGAGACACAATATTTCTGCCCTGCAGGTCTGGAAGTCGAGCAAGAGGCCAGATTACAGGATTTAGTCCTGAAAGCGTGGACCGCCCTGGGCTGTAAAGGTTGGGGGCGCATTGACGTCATGCTGGACAGCGATGGCCAGTTTTATCTGCTGGAAGCCAATACCTCTCCGGGTATGACCAGCCACAGCCTGGTGCCGATGGCGGCGCGTCAGGCGGGTCTGAGCTTCTCGCAGTTGGTGGTAAGAATTCTGGAGTTGGCGGACTGATATGTCGCAGGCTGCGCTGAACACGCGAAACGGTGATGAAGAAGAAGTAAACTCCTCACGCCGCAATAATGGAACGCGTCTTGCAGGAATACTGTTCCTGCTGACAGTGCTGTGCACCGTGTTTGTCAGCGGCTGGGTAGTGTTGGGATGGATGGAAGATGCGCAGCGTTTGCCGTTGTCAAAACTGGTGTTAACCGGCGAACGGCATTACACGCGCAATGATGATATCCGTCAGTCCATTCTGGCGCTGGGCGCGCCGGGAACCTTTATGACGCAGGATGTAAACATCATCCAGAGTCAGATTGAACGCCTCCCGTGGATTAAACAGGCGAGCGTCAGAAAGCAATGGCCTGATGAATTGAAGATTCATCTGGTTGAATATGTGCCAATTGCGCGTTGGAATGACCAGCATATGGTGGATGCCGAAGGCAATACGTTCAGCGTCCCAACCGGTCGGGCCAATAAGCAGGTATTACCCATGTTGTACGGACCGGAAGGCAGCGCAAGTGAAGTGCTGCAAGGGTTCCGCGATATGGGGCAGGTGCTGGCTAAGGATAGATTCACCCTGAAGGAAGCGGCGATGACCGCGCGTCGTTCCTGGCAGTTGACGCTGAATAACGATATTAAGCTCAATCTGGGCAGGGGCGATACGATAAAACGTTTGGCTCGCTTTGTGGAACTCTACCCGGTTTTACAGCAGCAGGCGCAAACCGATGGCAAACGGATTAGCTACGTTGATTTGCGTTATGACTCAGGAGCGGCAGTAGGCTGGGTTCCCTTGCCTCCTGAGGAATCTAATCAGCAACAGAATCAGGCACAGGCAGAACAACAATGATCAAGGCGACGGACAGAAAACTGGTAGTTGGACTGGAGATTGGCACCGCGAAGGTAGCCGCTTTAGTAGGGGAAGTTCTGCCCGACGGTATGGTCAATATCATTGGCGTGGGCAGTTGCCCATCGCGAGGTATGGATAAAGGCGGGGTGAATGACCTTGAGTCAGTGGTGAAATGCGTACAGCGCGCCATTGACCAGGCTGAGCTGATGGCAGATTGCCAGATATCCTCGGTATATCTGGCGCTTTCCGGCAAACATATTAGCTGTCAGAATGAAATTGGTATGGTGCCCATTTCCGAAGAGGAAGTGACACAGGAAGATGTGGAAAACGTCGTACATACGGCAAAATCCGTACGCGTGCGCGATGAACATCGTGTTCTGCACGTTATTCCGCAGGAATACGCCATTGACTACCAGGAAGGTATTAAAAATCCGGTCGGTCTTTCCGGCGTACGCATGCAGGCAAAAGTGCATCTTATTACCTGCCATAACGACATGGCGAAGAATATTGTCAAAGCCGTTGAACGTTGTGGTCTGAAAGTTGACCAACTGATTTTCGCCGGACTGGCAGCCAGTTATTCCGTGTTGACGGAAGATGAACGTGAACTGGGTGTCTGCGTGGTAGATATTGGTGGTGGTACAATGGACATCGCCGTTTATACTGGCGGGGCGTTGCGCCATACCAAAGTGATCCCTTATGCAGGGAATGTGGTGACCAGCGATATCGCGTATGCCTTCGGTACGCCGCCGAGCGATGCCGAAGCCATCAAAGTTCGTCATGGCTGCGCGCTGGGCTCCATCGTCGGTAAAGACGAGAGCGTTGAGGTGCCAAGCGTGGGCGGCCGTCCGCCACGTAGCCTGCAGCGTCAGACTTTGGCAGAGGTCATTGAGCCGCGTTATACCGAGCTGCTCAACCTGGTCAACGAAGAAATTTTGCAATTACAAGAACAGCTTCGCCAGCAGGGTGTGAAACATCATCTGGCGGCGGGGATTGTGTTAACCGGTGGCGCAGCGCAAATTGAAGGTCTTGCGGCCTGCGCACAGCGCGTGTTCCATACGCAAGTCCGTATTGGCGCACCGCTGAATATTACCGGTCTGACGGATTATGCCCAGGAGCCGTACTATTCCACGGCGGTGGGGCTGCTTCACTACGGGAAAGAATCCCATTTAAGTGGTGAGGCTGAAGTTGAAAAACGCGTAACGGCGTCAGTTGGCTCGTGGATTAAACGACTCAATAGCTGGCTGCGAAAAGAGTTTTAATTTTTAAAGAGACCGACGCACATTAAAGGTCTCAGGCGACAGGCACAACGGAGAGAGAAACTATGTTTGAACCTATGGAACTAACCAATGACGCGGTGATTAAAGTCATCGGCGTCGGCGGCGGCGGCGGTAATGCCGTTGAACACATGGTGCGCGAGCGCATCGAAGGTGTTGAATTCTTTGCGGTGAATACCGACGCTCAGGCGTTGCGTAAAACGGCGGTTGGACAGACCATTCAGATTGGTAGCGGCATCACCAAAGGTCTGGGCGCGGGTGCAAACCCGGAAGTCGGTCGTAATGCGGCAGACGAAGATCGTGAAGCTCTGCGTGCAGCGCTTGACGGCGCAGACATGGTGTTTATTGCAGCAGGTATGGGCGGCGGTACCGGAACCGGTGCAGCGCCAGTGGTTGCTGAAGTAGCAAAAGATTTAGGTATCCTGACCGTTGCTGTCGTGACTAAGCCTTTCAACTTTGAAGGCAAGAAGCGTATGGCATTCGCTGAGCAGGGTATCACCGAGCTGTCCAAACACGTGGACTCTCTGATCACTATCCCGAACGACAAACTGCTGAAAGTGCTGGGCCGTGGTATCTCCCTGCTGGATGCGTTTGGCGCAGCGAACGATGTGCTGAAAGGTGCAGTCCAGGGTATCGCTGAACTGATTACGCGTCCGGGCCTGATGAACGTCGACTTTGCAGACGTGCGCACCGTGATGTCCGAAATGGGCTACGCGATGATGGGCTCCGGCGTGGCAAGCGGTGAAGACCGTGCGGAAGAAGCGGCTGAAATGGCAATCTCTTCCCCGCTGCTGGAAGATATCGATCTGTCCGGCGCGCGCGGCGTGTTGGTCAACATTACTGCGGGCTTCGACCTGCGTCTGGATGAGTTCGAAACCGTCGGTAACACCATCCGTGCCTTTGCATCGGATAACGCGACCGTGGTTATCGGTACCTCTCTGGACCCGGATATGAACGACGAACTGCGCGTGACCGTTGTTGCCACTGGAATTGGTATGGACAAGCGTCCTGAAATCACTCTGGTAACCAACAAGCAGGTTCAGCAACCGGTAATGGATCGTTACCAGCAACACGGTATGGCGCCGTTGACGCAAGAGCAAAAACCGGTTGCGAAAGTGGTGAACGACAATACGCCGCAAACCACTAAAGAGCCGGATTATCTGGATATCCCTGCGTTCCTGCGTAAGCAAGCTGATTAAGAATTAGCTGGAATTTGGGAATTGTGGCTCTTTGTGCTAAACTGGCCCACCGAATGTATAGTACACTTCGGTTGGATAGGTAATTTGGCGAGATTATACGATGATCAAACAAAGGACTCTTAAACGTATCGTTCAGGCGACTGGCGTCGGTTTGCATACCGGCAAAAAAGTCACCCTGACATTACGCCCTGCGCCGGCCAACACCGGGGTCATCTATCGTCGCACCGACTTGAATCCTCCGGTAGATTTCCCGGCCGATGCCAAATCTGTGCGTGATACCATGCTCTGTACGTGTCTGGTCAATGAGCATGATGTACGGATTTCAACCGTTGAGCACCTTAACGCTGCTCTGGCGGGCTTAGGTATCGATAACATCGTTATTGAAGTTAACGCCCCGGAAATCCCGATCATGGATGGCAGTGCCGCTCCGTTCGTTTATCTGCTGCTTGATGCAGGTATTGAAGAACTGAGCAGCGCCAAAAAATTTGTTCGCATCAAAGAGACCGTTCGTGTCGAAGATGGCGATAAGTGGGCTGAGTTTAAGCCGTATAATGGTTTTACGTTGGATTTCACCATCGACTTTAACCATCCGGCAATCGACTCCAGCACGCAGCGCTACGCGATGAACTTTTCTGCGGATGCGTTCATGCGCCAGATCAGCCGCGCGCGTACTTTCGGCTTCATGCGTGATATCGAATATCTGCAGTCCCGCGGCCTGTGCCTGGGCGGCAGCTTCGATTGTGCCATCGTTGTTGACGATTATCGCGTATTGAACGAAGACGGCCTGCGTTTTGAAGACGAATTCGTTCGTCACAAAATGCTCGACGCGATTGGTGACTTGTTCATGTGTGGTCACAACATTATTGGTGCATTCACCGCGTATAAATCCGGTCATGCATTGAATAACAAACTGTTGCAGGCGGTCCTGGCGAAACAGGAAGCCTGGGAATATGTGACCTTCCAGGACGATGCAGAACTGCCGTTGGCGTTCAAAGCACCTTCGACCGTACTGGCATAACGACATACGCTGTCGCATAAATTCGACTGGTTAATCTGGCACTCTCTCCGGCCAGGTGAACCAGTCGTTTTTTTATTTTCCGATTGCAAACCACCTTCCCTGAAGCGACTTTCTCCCCACCGGCAGAGTAAAATAGCGTTCGATCGCTGCTTTCTTAAGCATATTTACCCGCGACTTGCGTCATTACTGCTGTGGTGCGAACGCATTAATGGTAATATTTGTGCGCAAAAAATGGTTTTGCATATGTAACCCCAAACGCAGGGTATATCAGGTGGCAATAACGTGAGTGGAATACTGACGCGCTGGCGACAGTTAGGCAGACGGTACTTCTGGCCGCATCTCCTGTTGGGGATGGTCGCGGCTAGTTTTGGCCTGCCCGCGCTCGGTAATGCTGCTGAACCTAATACCCCCGCGAAGGCGACCGCCAGCAATCACGATCAAGGCGCTAAAGTTAACTTTAACCAGCTTGCTTTGCTGGAAGCGACCAACCGCCGCCCGAATTTTACCGTCGACTACTGGCATCAGCATGCTATTCGTACGGTCATTCGCCATCTTTCTTTTGCCATGGCTCCTCAGGCGCTGCCCGTTGCCGAAGAGCCGTTGCCAATCCAGGCGCACCATCTTGCGTTACTGAATACGCTCAGCGCGATGCTGACGCAAGAAGGCACTCCGCCCGCGACAGTAAGTCGCGTGACATACGCACACTTTACCTCTCAGGCCGCGTTTAGCGTTCCGGTCTGGATCAGCCAGCTGCAGGGTATCCGCGCTGGCCCTCAACGCCTCAGCTAAAAAAGAACCTTCCAACTTATAATTTTTGACTCCGCACCGCGGGGCGTTTGAGATTTTATTATGCTAATCAAATTATTAACAAAAGTATTCGGTAGCCGTAACGAACGTACGCTGCGTCGTATGCGTAAAGTGGTCAATGTCATCAACGCAATGGAACCGGAGATGGAAAAACTCTCCGATGATGAGCTGAAAGCGAAGACCGCTGAATTCCGCGCCCGTCTGGAAAAAGGCGCCAGCGTTGAGAGCCTGATCCCGGAAGCGTTCGCGGTGGTCCGCGAAGCGAGTAAGCGTGTGTTCGGCATGCGCCACTTCGATGTTCAGCTGCTGGGCGGTATGGTCCTGAACGACCGTTGCATCGCGGAAATGCGTACAGGTGAAGGTAAAACCCTGACCGCAACGCTGCCGGCGTACCTGAACGCGTTAAGTGGCAAAGGCGTACACGTGGTTACCGTGAACGACTACCTGGCTCAGCGTGACGCTGAAAATAACCGCCCACTGTTTGAATTCCTCGGCATGACCGTTGGTATCAACATGTCTGGCCTGCCAGCACCAGCCAAGCGTGAAGCCTACAACGCTGATATTACTTACGGTACCAACAACGAATACGGTTTTGACTACCTGCGTGACAACATGGCGTTTAGCCCGGAAGAGCGCGTTCAGCGTAAACTGCACTATGCGTTGGTCGATGAAGTCGACTCCATCTTGATCGATGAAGCGCGTACGCCGCTGATCATTTCCGGTCCGGCTGAAGATAGCTCGGAAATGTATAAAAAAGTGAACAAAATCATTCCGCACCTGATCCGTCAGGAGAAGGAAGATTCCGACACGTTCCAGGGTGAAGGCCACTTCTCCGTTGATGAGAAAGCGCGCCAGGTTAACCTGACCGAACGTGGTCTGGTGCTGATTGAAGAACTGCTGGTGAACGAAGGCATTATGGATGAGGGCGAGTCGCTGTACTCTCCGGGCAACATTATGCTGATGCACCACGTGACTGCCGCACTGCGCGCGCACGTGCTGTTTACCCGTGACGTCGACTACATCGTGAAAGACGGCGAAGTTATCATCGTCGACGAACACACTGGTCGTACGATGCAGGGGCGTCGCTGGTCCGATGGCCTGCACCAGGCTGTTGAAGCGAAAGAAGGCGTGGAGATCCAGAACGAAAACCAGACGCTGGCATCCATTACCTTCCAGAACTACTTCCGTTTGTACGAAAAACTGGCCGGTATGACCGGTACTGCAGACACTGAAGCGTTTGAATTCAGCTCCATCTACAAACTGGATACCGTGGTCGTTCCGACCAACCGTCCGATGATCCGTAAGGATTTACCGGATCTGGTGTACATGACCGAAGCGGAAAAAATTCAGGCGATTATTGAAGATATTAAAGAGCGTACCGCAAATGGCCAGCCGGTGCTGGTGGGTACTATCTCCATTGAAAAATCGGAAGTGGTCTCTAACGAGCTGACCAAAGCGGGGATCAAGCACAACGTACTGAACGCCAAGTTCCACGCCAGCGAAGCGGATATCGTTGCTCAGGCGGGTTATCCGTCAGCCGTAACTATTGCGACAAACATGGCGGGTCGTGGTACCGATATCGTGTTGGGTGGTAGCTGGCAGGCGGAAGTTGCCGAGCTGGAAGACCCAACTCCGGAACAGATTGCCCAGATCAAAGCTGACTGGCAGGTTCGTCATGACGCGGTGTTAGCGGCCGGTGGTTTACATATTATCGGTACTGAGCGCCATGAATCTCGTCGTATCGATAACCAGCTGCGCGGCCGTTCCGGTCGTCAGGGGGATGCGGGTTCGTCTCGTTTCTACCTGTCGATGGAAGATGCGCTGATGCGTATTTTTGCCTCTGACCGCGTGTCCGGCATGATGCGTAAACTGGGTATGAAGCCGGGTGAAGCGATTGAACACCCATGGGTGACGAAAGCGATTGCAAACGCGCAGCGTAAAGTGGAAAGCCGCAACTTCGATATTCGTAAGCAACTGCTGGAATATGATGACGTTGCAAACGACCAGCGCCGTGCAATCTACACCCAGCGTAACGAACTGCTGGACGTCTCTGACGTTAGCGAAACCATTAACAGTATCCGCGAAGACGTCTTCAAAGCGACGATTGATGCCTATATTCCGCCGCAGTCTCTGGAAGAAATGTGGGATATTCCGGGTCTGCAGGAGCGCCTGAAAAACGACTTCGATCTGGATATGCCGATTTCAGAGTGGCTGGATAAAGAACCTGAGCTGCACGAAGAAACGCTGCGCGAACGTATTCTGGCAAACGCGGTAGAAGTTTATCAGCGCAAAGAAGAAGTTGTGGGCGCAGAGATGATGCGTCACTTCGAAAAAGGCGTGATGCTGCAAACGCTCGACTCGCTGTGGAAAGAGCACCTTGCGGCAATGGATTACCTGCGTCAGGGTATCCATCTGCGTGGTTATGCGCAAAAAGATCCGAAGCAGGAATATAAGCGCGAATCCTTCTCTATGTTTGCATCAATGCTGGAATCACTGAAGTATGAAGTGATCAGTACCCTGAGCAAAGTTCAGGTACGTATGCCAGAAGAAGTAGAAGCGATGGAGCAGCAGCGTCGTGAAGAAGCTGAGCGTTTAGCGCAGATGCAGCAGTTGAGCCATAAAGGTGACGATTCCGCCGCAGCAGAAGAGCTGGCAGCACAAACCGGCGATCGTAAAGTGGGTCGTAACGATCCGTGCCCTTGCGGTTCCGGCAAGAAATACAAACAGTGTCATGGCCGTCTGAGCTAAGAAAATAACTTATTGAAAAGGCGCAGACTTCTGCGCCTTTTTTATGGACGATGAAAATGAAAATACTACAGATCGCCGTCGGGATTATTCGTAACCAGCACAATGAAATTTTTATCACCCAGCGTGCGGCGGATGCCCATATGGCAAATAAGCTGGAATTCCCCGGCGGGAAAATTGAAGCGGGTGAAACGCCAGAGCAGGCGCTGATTCGCGAACTACAGGAAGAAGTCGGGATCACACCGACTCAGAATTCACTGTTCGAAAAGCTGGAGTATCAGTTTCCGGACCGGCACATCACTCTATGGTTCTGGCTGGTTGAGAGCTGGGAAGGCGAACCGTGGGGCAAAGAGGGACAACCGGCGCAGTGGATTGTGCAAGATGCTCTGAATGTGGAGGACTTCCCGCCCGCGAATGCCCCGGTAATTGAAAAGCTGATTGCGGGCTAAGGGTGTTCGTAGGCCTGATAAGCGCAGCGCCATCAGGCAAAACAACATACAACGCCGGATGCGGCGTTGCCTTCTCCCGTTTTGGCAGAGTTATTTCTGCTCTTCACTCCAGTCGTCGCTTTCCGACAGATCGCCAGAGCTTGGGATACGTTTCTCTTCTGCGGCCCACTCTCCCAGATCGATTAACTGGCAGCGTTTGCTGCAGAATGGGCGAAACGGACTGACTTCAGCCCACACTACGGGTTTACCGCAGGTTGGGCAGTTGACGATGGTTTGTTCAGACATGTTGACTCCTTAACAGCACGCCAGATCAAAATCGAGACGCTCAGGCACCTGGCCATTCTCGCTATCCAGCGGCATAAAACGAATGGCAAAACGGCTCTTATGACCAGAAATTTGCGGATAAAGCTGCGAATCCAGCGGCAGCTGCAAGCGCAGCAAATCGGCATCTTCGCCGTTATCCTGGTAAAAACCATTCAGGCTGGTTTGTTTACGAAACGGCGCCGAGTTACGAATTAAATCCAGCACCAGCGACAACGCCTGGTTGAGCGGATTCAGGCTGGCAAGCCAGGTTTCAACCTGCGCGTCGCGTTGCGGCTGCGGTAAATGTAACCAGATATGCAGGGTGGGAAGATCGAAACTGCAGCATCCGCCAGGAATGCTTAAACGCTGACGCACGAGGCCAATCAGACGATCTTCACGCAGCGTTTGTCCAATGCGTGGGGCCGAAATCAGAATGCTGCCCGCGCTTTTTAACTGTTGGCGCAATGCGTCGATTCTGCTTTGATCGACGCCGGGAACTTCAACCCAGGCCTGGAGTTTACGCTGTTGTCGTTCAAGTTCTTTCAGGAGTTCGGTTCGGACTTCACCGCGTTCAAAGACATCCAGTAAGTCGCCGATATTACGGAAAAAATGCAGCGCCCCTGCATGGTCTGCAATAGGTAAATTAACGGAGAGCTGTTGGATCAAAAACTCTATGCGCAGCCATGTACGCATCTTCTCATTGAGAGGGTGTTCAAAAAGGACCTGGGTGTGCATTACGGTTTTTCCTGTGAGACAAACTGCAACGCGCATTGCAAATAGAGCGCGTGCAGGCGGGCGACATCCGAGGCGATGGCTTCCGGTGCGCCATTATTATCAATAACATCGTCTGCCACGGCCAGACGCGCTTCACGCGTTGCCTGGGCAGCAAGAATTTGTTCAACATGCTCGCGTGTCACATCATCACGCTGCATGGTTCGTCTGAGCTGGGTCTCAGGGGTGACATCCACCACCAGCACGCGGTTGGCTTTTTTATACAGCGAATTCTCTACCAGCAACGGGACAACCCATAACAGATAGGGCGAGGTCGCTTGATCAAACTGACGCTGTGTTTCCTGCTGAATAAGCGGATGGAGCAGCGCATTTAGCCAGCTTTTTTCCTCAGGATTGGAAAAAATACGTTCGCGTAAAATGCGTCGCTGTAGCGACCCGTCAGCGGCTATCACGTCGGAACCAAAATGTTCTTTAATCGCCACGAGGGCAGGCTTACCTGGTTCAACCACCTGACGCGCAATGATATCTGCATCAATCACGTTTATTCCGAGGTCAGCGAACGCATTTGCAACGGTGCTTTTACCACTGCCAATGCCGCCGGTTAAGGCTACTGTATACCTCATAGATGCAGATCCTGGAGTTTAAGTTTGATTATCAAACAGTTAAAAGTTAAGCGCGTGAAGGCGAGGCTGCTGCAGGATTAACCTACTATTCGCCAGGTAAATTTATGGGATTGTAGCGTAAAAAAAGAGAATTTCGCAGTCTTGCGCGGCATTGATTAGTGCGTATGATAGCGTCACTGGAGTTGTGAGTTTCGATTTTTCGCCATTAACCCCAGGAATCCGCACATGCGTATCGAAGAAGATCTGAAGTTAGGTTTCAAAGACGTTCTTATCCGCCCTAAGCGTTCTACTCTCAAAAGCCGTTCCGATGTTGAGCTGGAACGTCAATTTACCTTTAAGCATTCAGGCCAGACCTGGTCCGGCGTACCGATTATCGCTGCGAACATGGACACTGTCGGGACGTTTGCCATGGCAAAGGCTCTGGCATCTTTCGACATCCTGACGGCTGTGCACAAACACTATTCTGTTGAAGACTGGTCTGCCTTTATCGCAGAGACTTCTACCGATGTGCTCAAGCATGTGATGGTTTCAACCGGCACCTCTGACGCTGATTTCGAAAAAACCAAACAGATTCTGGCGCTCAACCCGGCGCTGAACTTTATCTGCATTGATGTGGCAAATGGCTACTCAGAGCATTTTGTTCAGTTTGTCTCAAAAGCGCGTGAAGCATGGCCGACGAAAACGATCTGTGCGGGCAATGTAGTTACCGGCGAAATGTGTGAAGAGCTGGTGCTTTCCGGTGCGGACATTGTCAAAGTCGGTATTGGGCCAGGTTCTGTATGTACCACGCGTGTAAAAACCGGCGTTGGCTATCCGCAGCTTTCAGCAGTGATTGAATGTGCCGATGCAGCCCACGGTCTGGGCGGTATGATTGTCAGCGACGGTGGCTGCACAATGCCGGGTGACGTGGCAAAAGCGTTCGGCGGCGGTGCGGACTTCGTTATGCTCGGCGGGATGCTGGCCGGTCATGAAGAAAGTGGCGGCAAAATTGTTGAAGAAAACGGTGAGAAATTCATGCTGTTCTACGGTATGAGCTCTGAATCTGCCATGACGCGTCACGTAGGTGGTGTTGCACAGTACCGCGCCGCAGAAGGTAAAACCGTTAAGCTGCCGCTGCGTGGTCCGGTTGATAATACCGCTCGCGATATCCTCGGCGGCCTGCGTTCAGCCTGTACTTATGTCGGTGCATCTCGTCTGAAAGAGCTGACCAAACGTACAACGTTTATTCGTGTACAGGAACAAGAAAACCGCGTTTTCAATAGTCTGTAACATGATCAAGCTGGCGTGTGGTAATGCGCCAGCTTTATCCCACGCCGCTCATTGCATCTCCCAAATGGAAAATCGGTAAATACATCGCGACAACCAGCGTACCGATGATCAAACCCGTAATGACCAGTAACGCGGGCTCAAGTAGCGCAGCCAGATTTTCCGCCTGAGACAGCGTTTTCTCTCCGTGATGGTGGGCGAGATTACGCAGCATTGCATCCAGCGAACCTGATGCTTCCCCCGTTCTTACCAGCTGTATACATAATGGACTGAATTCACCGCAATTTTTCAGCGCCAACCAGACAGGTTTCCCGGCGCTGATATCGTGATGAACCTGCGCTAAACGTTGAGACCAGAAAGGGCTGGCAAGCGTTTCACTAACACTCTCAAGACTCTGTAAAAAGGGAATGCCAGCGTTTTGTGTTAACGCCAGAACGGTAAAAATCTGTGCGAGTTTTTGCCCTCTGACCATTGCTCCTGTAACAGGGAGCCCAAGCAACCATTTCTGACTCAGAATGAGCCAATACGGTTTTTGTTTGATCACGTGATATGTCATAACCGAGAGCATAGTGAATGCTACCGCCAGCCACCCCCATTGGCTGCTATAGTCGGCGATGGCAATAATCCCCCGAGTGAGCGCCGGTAGTGGGGTGTTGAACGTTTGGTAGATGGCGGCAAACTCAGGGAGCACAAACTGCAGCATCGCAAATACGACCATTACCGCCATCGTGATGATGATAATCGGATAGCGCAGGGCTTTTTTAACTTTATCAGCGAGTTGCTGCTGGTTTTTTTGCTGTCTGGCGAGTTCAAAACAGCAATCATCCAGCTTACCTGTAAGCTCTCCGGTACGGATCATTGCCTGATAAAGTGGCGGAAAAACGTGTTGCCATGTTGCGAGTGAGGTGGAGAGGGAAATGCCCTGCTCCATATCGTGAGCCAGTGTGCGCAGTAGCGCCTGCCACTGGCTGCTGGGATGCTGTTCAGCCAGCAGGGTTAGCGCTGCCGAGAGTGTTAGCCCTGCTTTCAGTAAGGTTGCCAACTGATGTATGGTTTCGGCGCTTCTTTCACGGCTCCAGTGAGAGTTTTTGACACGGATACGTTTAATACGTAACGGCGTGATATGCCGCTGCTCCAGTGCTTGTATCAGCGAGAGTCGGGTTTCAGCCCATAATACGCCTTCCGACGGCTCACCTTCGTTGTTAATGCCTTGCCAGCGCCAAAGCTGTTTAGCTGACATGCGGCATGCCCAGTACGCGAATAAGTTCTTCATATGTCGTTAAGCCTTGTTCGACAGCCTGACAGCCATTCTCGAAAAGCGTACGCCCTGATAGCTGAGCATCTGACTCGACCCCGTCTGTGGATGTGCCGCTGGCGATATTCTGGCGTAATGCAGGAGTAACGGGCAGCACTTCAAACAATGCGGTACGGCCATAAAACCCGTGATAACAATGTTCGCAACCAGACGCATGCCAACGTGGCAGTGGCATGGGCCAGATTGCTTTGGGGAGCGTGATGGATGTCTCCAGGCGTTGTCGGCAATGGGGGCATAGCTTTCTGACCAGCCGTTGGGCAATGACGAGCGTCAGCGCGGAGGCGATCATCCAACGCGCAACCCCCATTTGCTGCAGGCGCACCAGGGTTTCACTGGTGGAATTTGTATGCAGTGTTGACAGAACCAGATGGCCGGTTTGTGCTGCCTTAAGCGCTATTTCAGCCGTTTCGCCATCGCGGATTTCGCCGACCATAATGATGTCGGGATCCTGGCGCAGCAGAGCGCGCAATACTCCCTGAAAAGTAAGACCTGCGCGTGGGTGAATTTGTGTCTGGTTAAGGCCTGCGATCGGGATCTCTACCGGGTCCTCTACGCTACAAAGATTCACATCTGATGTATTTCGGGTTTGTAGCGCGCTGTACAGGGTGACCGTTTTACCGCTCCCGGTAGGCCCGGTAACCAGAATCAGCCCTTGAGGCAGCTGCAACGCTTGCGAAAATGCTGCCAGCTGTTCGTCCTGCATTCCCAGCGTAGTGATATCCAGCGTCTGATCGACCTGTTGAAGTAGCCGCAGCACTACCTTTTCACCCCAGCGACAGGGCAGGGTGGAGATACGAAACGAAATGGGCTGCCCTGAAATCTCAACGGTAAATTGTCCGTCTTGTGGCAGCCGGTGCTCGGCGATATCCAGACTGCCTAATACTTTTAATCTCGCAGTGATAGCGATGCCCATCTCAGTTGTGACTTCCGGCAAAGCGTGTAATACGCCATCCACGCGTAATCTGATCCGATAGCGATGTTCCGCGGGTTCAAAGTGAATATCAGAAGCCCGTTGAGCCAGGGCGGATTGAAACGTCTGATTCAGCAACCCGGCTGCGGTAGCGCTGCTTTCAGACACTACGACCGGTAACATTTTCTGTGGCGTATGCGTGTGCCCTTCCATTTGCTGGCGCGTCCAGCAAACAATGTCGATACGTCGGGTGGTGGCAAAATGCAGGGCATCCAGCAGCTCATGGGACGGTGCATCCACCACGGCGATGTGTACTACTTCATTGTCTGCATCGAGTAATATTCCCTGATAACGTTGGCATAGCGCCTTAAGTTGCGTGGTATTCATCTCTTTTCCTTAGTAGGTATCGAAGCGGAAAACGTCTTCGCAAGCCTGTTGCAGTGCGCTGTCATTTTGAATGGCGCAGTTACGGCTCCAGCCGGTAATACCGTTGGCATTATCCCAACCCGGCGTCATCGTGATGCTTAGCCCGTTCAGGCTTTCCTGGCCTGTGAGACTGACAACGCCTTTTTCAACACTCATGCCTGAGACATAACGGGTGGTTGTGGGGGAGGGGATGCCATTGGTCCCGGCATCGCAAGTCTCAGTTCCACCATGCTCCAGCGCACAGAGTTCGACCGCGGTGCGATAGGGGACAAAGGTTTGCAGCATGTCTGTCAGGGCGGCTTTGCGTAGATAGTTTTGATAAGCCGGAATACCGATGGCGCTAAGAATGGCAATGATGCCAATGACCACCATCAGTTCGATAAGCGTGAAGCCTCGTTGTTTATCCATTGTTGATTCGCTCCTGGAGTTAGCTGGCGCTACTTTGGCAAATCGAACGGATCTTTGGCGAGAGACAAAAAACAGAACGGGAAGGCGGGTTCAGAGGATATTTACGAAATTACAGCATCAGACAACGTATTTGCGAAGGGGCTCGAAGAAACTGCCGGATGACGGCGTAAATGCCTTATCCGGCTGGGGGATGCCCGATAAGCGAAGCGCCATCGGGCCTTGCTATTAGAAATTAACGAAAACGCATGGAGAGATCGAGCGCGCGGACGTGCTTGGTCAGTGCGCCAACGGAGATAAAGTCCACACCGGTTTCGGCAAATTCTCGCAGTGTTTCATGGGTGACGTTACCCGAGACTTCCAGACGCGCCTGGCCGTTGGTGCGTTTTACCGCTTCGCGCATTTGCTCAGTTTCGAAGTTATCGAGCATGATGATGTCCGCCCCGGCTTTCAGCGCGTCGTCCAGTTCTTCCAGGCTTTCAACTTCAACTTCAACGGGTACATCCGGATGCAACCAGAAGGCTTTTTCAACGGCCTGGCGTACCGAACCAGAAGCAATAATATGGTTTTCTTTAATCAGGAAGGCGTCAGAAAGCCCCAGACGATGATTCGCGCCGCCGCCGCATAACACGGCGTATTTCAGGGCAGTACGCAGCCCTGGCAGCGTTTTACGTGTATCCAGTAGTTGGGTTTTTGTCCCCGCCAGCAGATCGACGTATTTACGCACCTCGCTCGCCACACCCGAAAGCGTCTGCACAAAATTAAGCGCGGTACGTTCGCCGGTCAGCAGTACGCGGGAAGGTCCGTCCAGCTCAAACAGCGGTTGATTAGCTTTAATGCTGTCGCCATCCTCGACATGCCAGGTGATGTTGACATCATCGCCAGCCAATTGAATAAAGACCTCTTCCACCCAACGTTTCCCGCAAAAAACGCCATTTTCTCGGGTGATCACGGTGGCGTGGGAGCGCATGTCTTCGGGTAAAAGCTGCGCGGTGATATCGTTATTGGCATCAACTTCTCCGCCTAAATCTTCGCGCAGTGCCTGGGCTACAGCGGCAGGGATATCCAGATTTATGCGTTCCAACAGCGCGTCACGTCGGTAGTCAGGGTTATAGCGGCGAGGCGGCATGATAAAACTCCAAATTGCTAACGAATCATAAGGTAGAAACATGCTACCCTGAACCTGATATGAGCACCACCAATAAGGAGATTCTGCATGTTGTTAGATGAGGGTTGGCTGGCAGAGGCGCGACGCGTTCCCTCTCCTCATTACGATTGCCGCCCGGATGACGAAAACCCTTCTCTGCTGGTGGTGCATAATATCAGCCTGCCGCCCGGCGAATTTGGCGGCCCGTGGATAGACGCGTTGTTTACCGGCACGATTGATCCCAAGGCCCATCCTTTTTTTGCTGAGATTGCCCATTTGCGCGTCTCGGCCCATTGTTTGATCCGCCGTGATGGTGAGATTGTGCAGTACGTCCCTTTTGATAAACGAGCCTGGCATGCGGGCGTGTCAAATTATCAGGGGCGTGAGCGCTGTAATGATTTTTCAATTGGTATTGAGCTGGAAGGAACGGATACGCTGGCCTATACCGATGCACAGTATAAGCAGCTGGCCGCCGTGACGAATGCACTGATTACGCGTTATCCGGCCATTGCCAACAATATGACTGGACACTGTAATATTGCCCCCGAACGTAAGACCGATCCCGGGCCGTCTTTTGACTGGGCAAAATTTCGCGCCCTGGTCACCCCCTCGTCGCACAAGGAGATGACATGACGTTGTTTACAACATTACTGGTGTTGATTGTTGAACGCCTGTTTAAGCTGGGTGAGCACTGGCAGCTTGATCATCGGGTGGAAGCTTTTTTCCGCCGAATTAAGCACTTCTCGATGATGCGTACGGTGGGCATGACCCTGATTGCAATGGGGCTGACATTCCTGCTGCTGCGCGCGGTTCATGGGCTGCTGTTTAACGTTCCGTTACTGGTGGCGTGGATCTTAATTGGCTTGCTGTGCATTGGCGCAGGCAAGGCGCGTCTTCATTATCACGCCTATTTACAGGCGGCATCTCGTGATGATGTACATGCTCGTGAAGCGATGGCCAGCGAGCTGACGCTTATACATGGGGTTCCGCCGGATTGCGATGAGCGAGAGTTCTTGCGCGAGTTGCAGAACGCGTTGTTATGGAACAACTTCCGCTTTTATCTGGCGCCGTTATTCTGGTTGATTGTTGGTGGTCCGTGGGGACCGGTGACGCTGGTGGGTTATGCCTTTTTACGTGCCTGGCAGTCCTGGCTGGCGCGCTATCAGACCCCGCATCAGCGTCTGCAATCGGGTATTGATGCGATCCTGCATGTGCTGGACTGGATCCCTGTGCGTCTGGCGGGCGTGGTCTATGCGCTGTTAGGACACGGCGAGAAGGCGCTGCCAGCCTGGTTTGCATCGCTTGCCGATCTACATACTTCGCAATATCAGGTGTTAACGCGTCTGGCGCAGTTCTCTCTGGCGCGTGAACCGCATACTGATAAAGTCGAAACGCCAAAAGCGGCTGTTTCAATGGCGAAGAAGACCTCTTTTGTGGTGGTGGTGATTATCGCATTGCTCACCATTTATGGCACATTAGTGTAGCGTTGTGCCGGATGGCGCTAACGCTTATCCGGCCTGTAATGTAAAACGTGTAGGCCCGGTAAGCATTAGCGCCACCGGGCAGTACAACGGCTTAGATCGTATCAGCAGGCGGCACGCCAAAATCAGGCATTCCGTTTTCGTCCCAGCGCACCAGTTTCAGACGCGTATGGCGGTTTGGATCGTACAACGGATCGCCTTCAATTTCGGTGTAATTTCTCGCATGGTACACCAGTACATCTTCACCATCCGGCGTTTGCGTAAAACTGTTGTGTCCCGGTCCATACTGGCGATTTTCATAGCTGGTGGTAAAGACCGGGCGCGGTGATTTTTGCCAGTTCTGCGGGGTGAGCGGATCGTCGTTGAGGTCAATCCACAGTAACCCCATACAGTAATTCTCATCGGTGGCGCTGGCCGAATAGCTGATAAACAGCTTGTCGCCATGCACCATGACGGCCGGACCTTCGTTGACCCAGAAACCCCGGCATTCCCAGTCATACTCAGGATGGCTGAGCATGACCGGCTCGCCTTTAATCGTCCATGGGTTTTCCAGCTCTGCGAGATAAATATTGGAATTGCCGGCGATATCGGGCGATTTTTGTGCCCATAGATACCACTGTTTTCCCTGATGATTAAAGGTGGTGGCATCCAGGGCGAAGGTATCAAACTGCGTTTTAATCTGGCCTTTCTCTGTCCACTTGCCGGTCAACGGATCGGCGTCTGCGCACTCCAAAGCAAACATGCGGTGCTGGAACATCCCCAGCTTATCAAGCGCCTGAGTATGGGTAGCGGCAAAATAGATGTACCACTTGCCTGCCAGATGATGAAGTTCTGGCGCCCAGATGAGTTGGCTCATAGGACCACTTTCCGGCTTACGCCAGACGACAACGGGAGTGGCGGAGCGCAAACCCTCCAGAGAGTCGGCCCGGCGAATCTCCAGTCGGTCATATTCTGGTACTGACGCAATGAAATAGTAGTGGCTACCGTCGCGTAAGATAAACGGATCGGCGCGTTGTTCGATAAAGGGATTTGGCCACTGATTCATTAGGCTTTCCTTACGGGTTCAGTCGTTTTTATATCGTGGTATTCATTCAGTTCACGGTAGTTGGTACGGCGTTTTTCCAGATCGGTCTGGATTTGCTGCATAAACTCGCGGTCAACTTTTAGCAGGCGAACCACGCCTGCGGTAATCAGGTAGCCTACGCCGGGTATGATGGTAAACAGCAGCATAATACCGTTGATGGCAGAGTCGCTTTGCGCTTTCGCCCCTGCGTCGTAGCCGTACCAGGAGAGCAGGAAGCCAACCATCGCCCCGGCAATCGCCAGGCCCAGCTTGAGGAAGAACAGGTTACCGGAGAAACTGATCCCGGTGATGCGCTTACCGGTTTTCCACTCACCGTAGTCATCGACATCCGCCATCAACGACCAGTGCAGCGGGGAAGGGATCTGATGCAGGATGTTGAGCAGGAAGTAGAGCACCATGATCATCATGGTGGCTTTCGGGTCGAAGAAATAAAATGCAGCGGAGAAAATCGCCAGGATGATGTTGGTCCAGAAGAACACCTTCAGTTTGCACCAGCGATCGGTTAATACCTTCGCCAGCATGCTGCCGATCATCATGCCGACGACGCCGAGGCTGATAAACAACGTGGCGAACTGCGTGCTTTGTTGCATAACCCACGTAACGTAGTACATGGTGGCGGCCATGCGAATAAAGCCCGGGCAGACGTTGCACAGGGTTAACAGCAGGATTTTTACCCACTGATCGTTCTTCCACACATCTTTCAGGTCGGCTTTTAAATCGTCGTTAGTCTGCACGGCGGGGCGAACGCGTTCACGGACTGATGCAAAGCAAAACAGGAACATACACATGCCGATGAAGGCGAGCACCGCCATCGCCATCTGATACCCTTTAGCTTTGTCTTCCCCGCCAAACCAGTCAGCCATCGGCAGCAGGGTGAGGGAGAGTAGCAGGGTTGCAATCCCTACCAATACAAAGCGATATGACTGACAGGCGACGCGTTCCTTGGGATCGTTGGTGATAACGCTGCCGAGCGAACAGTAGGGAATGTTGATCGCCGTATAGGTAATAGAGAGCAGGAAGTAGGTGACGAAGGCATAGATAACTTTGCTGTTATACGTCCACTCAGGGGTGGTAAACATAAGCACGCTGAATAATGCGTAAGGGAAAGCCATCCACAAAAGCCATGGACGAAATCGACCATATTTACTGCGTGTGCGGTCGGCCATCGCGCCCATTATAGGGTCGGTAACGGCATCGATAACGCGTACTGAGAGTAGTAATACGCCGACCAGGGCAGGCGCCAGACCAAAAATATCTGTGTAAAAGTAGTTAACAAACAACATGATGGCGCCAAAGATGATGTTGCATCCGGCGTCGCCCATTCCATAGCCGATCTTTTCTTTCACCGTGAGCTTACTGGTTTCCATCAACTGCACTCCATTAATGAGATATGGAGAGAATTATTGTCTGGTACCGGTGTTTTTACGTTGCAGGATAACGCCGCTGATATGGACGAAACAGTCGTGAATGGGAAAGTGTGAGGCAGGTAACAACCCCCACCCGGTCCAGGTGGGGGAGGGAAGTTTAATGCGCTTTAACCGCGCGGGCCGTTTTCTGCTTGCACAGATAGCCGATGCCAAGAATACCAATCCATACCGGGATTAAGTACACTGAGATCGCCATGCCCGGCGTCATCAGCATAATCACCAGCACTGCGGCCATGAACAGCAGGCACACCCAGTTACCAAGCGGGTAGAGCAGAGCCGGGAAGCGGGTGGTTACGCCCTGCTGCTGTTTGGCTTTGCGGAACTTCATGTGCGCCAGGCTGATCATCGCCCAGTTGATCACCAGGGCGGAAACCACCAATGCCATCAGCAGGCCAAAGGCGGATTCCGGCGCCAGATAGTTGATCAACACACACAGAGCCGTTACCAGCGCGGAGACCAGAATGGTGTTTACCGGTACGCCGCGCTTGTCGACGTTCATCAGCGCTTTCGGCGCGTTGCCCTGCTGCGCCAGACCGAACAGCATGCGGCTATTGCAGTATACACAGCTGTTATAGACAGAAAGGGCGGCGGTCAACACCACGATGTTCAGCGCATTGGCAACAAAGGTGTCGCCCAGCTCGTGGAAAATAAGGACAAACGGGCTGGTATCAGCCGTGACGCGTGTCCACGGCATCAGGGAAAGCAGAACCGCCAGCGAACCGACATAGAAAATCAGGATGCGGTAGATAACCTGGTTAGTCGCTTTCGGAATGCTTTGCTCCGGGTTATCGGCTTCTGCTGCGGTGATGCCGACCAGTTCCAGCCCACCAAAGGAGAACATGATAATCGCCATCATCATCACCAGACCGGTGAAGCCGTGTGGCAGGAAGCCCCCCTGGCTCCACAAGTTGCTGACGCTGGCCTGTGGGCCGCCGTTACCGCTAAACAGCAACCAGCCGCCGAACAGGATCATCGCAACTACGGCAATGACTTTAATAATGGCAAACCAGAACTCCATCTCGCCAAACACCTTCACGTTGGTCAGGTTGATGGCGTTGATCAGCACGAAGAAGGCCGCCGCAGAAACCCAGGTTGGGATCTCCGGATACCAGAACTGAATGTATTTACCTACGGCAGTCAGCTCTGCCATGGCAACCAAAACGTACAGTACCCAATAGTTCCAGCCGGAAGAGAAACCCGCGAAAACGCCCCAGTATTTATAAGCAAAGTGGCTAAAGGAGCCTGCAACCGGCTCTTCAACCACCATTTCACCTAACTGACGCATAATCAAAAAGGCGATAAAGCCGGCAATAGCGTAACCGAGAATAATCCCCGGTCCTGCAGACTGGATAACGGATGCGCTACCAAGGAATAACCCGGTACCAATCGCGCCACCCAGCGCGATTAGCTGTATATGGCGGTTTTTAAGGCCGCGCTTGAGCTGATCGCCATGCGGTTGACTTTCCATCATTAAACCTCGTGTGTGGTTTTACTCTTCATATTTCGAGTACTTATTTTTTGAACTACGCAGCAATGCGTGTGTAAGTTTGCAATTCCGTTTGTTGTATTAATTTGTTTACAGATGCCAATAAGGAAATGTTGCCTCAATACTTTTGTCTTGATCAGAATAATGTTATGCGAGCGCGAATGCACCTGCTTTATGCGAGGGTGTTGACGAGTTGAATAAAAAGAAACCATTTGTAAATGCGAGTTTATCTACCTCAAAATTTCCATTTTGAATTTTTATTCATTAATTTCGCTTTAAAAGTCGATAATTAGGTAGGTGAATCGGTTCAGATAATATATTTTTTCGTTTCAATTCGGTTAAAACTACCCCATGGTGGGTAAATTTAACATTTGTGCATAGTTACATGTTTGAAACGTTATTTCTGTAATGTTGTTAAAATATGCCCCCTTTACTGATTTCAATCAAAACCTGTATGGACAGAAGGTGAATACTTTGTTACTTTAGCGTCAAGAACATGAAATTGGTAAGACCAATTGACTCCGGGCAAATGGCTTAAGACAGGAAATCATGGCCTACAGCAAAATCCGCCAACCAAAACTCTCCGATGTGATTGAGCAGCAGCTGGAGTTTTTAATTCTTGAGGGGACACTTCGCCCCGGAGAAAAACTCCCACCGGAACGCGAGCTGGCAAAACAGTTTGACGTCTCCCGCCCCTCCTTACGCGAGGCGATCCAACGCCTTGAAGCGAAGGGGTTACTGCTTCGTCGTCAGGGCGGTGGCACTTTTGTTCAGAGCAGCCTGTGGCAGAGCTTTAGCGACCCACTGGTAGAGCTGCTCTCTGACCATCCTGAATCCCAGTTTGACCTGCTTGAGACGCGCCATGCGTTGGAAGGTATTGCAGCCTATTACGCTGCATTACGCAGCACGGATGAAGACAAAACGCGTATCCGTGAACTCCACCATGCGATCGAGCTTGCGCAACAGTCCGGCGATCTGGACGGCGAATCCGATGCGGTACTCCAGTATCAAATTGCTGTCACCGAAGCCGCACACAATGTGGTACTGCTCCATCTGCTAAGGTGTATGGAGCCGATGTTGGCCCAGAATGTTCGGCAAAACTTCGAATTGCTGTACGCGCGTCGCGAGATGCTGCCGCTGGTAAGCAGTCACCGTACCCGTATCTTTGAAGCAATCATCGCCGGGAAGCCTGAAGAGGCGCGTGAAGCGTCTCACCGTCACCTGGCGTTTATCGAAGAGATTTTACTGGACAGAAGCCGTGAGGAAAGCCGTCGTGAACGCGCCTTACGCCGTCTGGAGCAACGAAAGAATTAGTGATTTTTCTGGCAGAACGTTAACCAGAAGATGTTGTAAATCAAGCGCGAACTAAAAGCGCGGCAACTAAACGCAGAACCTGTCTTATTACGCTCTCTGACGAGAACGTAATGGGACAGGTTCCAGATAACTCAACGTATTAGATAGATAAGGAATACCCCCATGTCAGAACGTTTCCCAAATGACGTGGATCCGATCGAAACTCGCGACTGGCTACAGGCGATCGAATCGGTCATCCGTGAAGAAGGTGTTGAGCGTGCTCAGTATCTGATCGACCAACTGCTTTCAGAAGCGCGCAAAGGCGGCGTGAAAGTAGCGGCAGGTGCAGGGGCCAGCAATTATGTAAACACTATTGCCGTTGAAGATGAACCGGAATACCCGGGTAATCTGGATCTGGAACGTCGTATCCGTTCTGCTATCCGCTGGAACGCCATCATGACCGTACTGCGCGCGTCTAAAAAGGACCTTGAGCTGGGTGGCCACATGGCATCCTTCCAGTCCTCCGCAACGGTATATGATGTTTGCTTCAACCACTTCTTCCGTGCACGCAACGAGCAGGATGGCGGCGACCTGGTATACTTCCAGGGTCACATCTCTCCGGGTATCTACGCACGCGCATTCCTGGAAGGTCGTCTGACCGAAGAGCAGATGAACAACTTCCGCCAGGAAGTACATGGTAAAGGCCTGTCTTCCTACCCGCACCCGAAACTGATGCCGGAATTCTGGCAGTTCCCGACCGTCTCTATGGGTCTGGGCCCAATCGGTGCTATCTACCAGGCTAAATTCCTGAAATATCTGGAACACCGTGGCCTGAAAGATACCTCTAAACAAACCGTTTACGCTTTCCTCGGCGACGGCGAGATGGATGAGCCAGAATCTAAAGGTGCGATCACTATCGCGACCCGTGAAAAACTGGACAACCTGGTCTTTGTTATCAACTGTAACCTGCAGCGTCTTGACGGCCCGGTCACCGGTAACGGCAAGATTGTTAACGAACTGGAAGGCATCTTTGCAGGTGCTGGCTGGAACGTTATCAAAGTCATGTGGGGCGGTCGTTGGGATGAGCTGCTGCGTAAAGACACCAGCGGTAAACTGATCCAACTGATGAACGAAACCGTTGACGGCGACTACCAGACCTTCAAATCCAAAGATGGCGCATACGTACGTGAGCACTTCTTCGGTAAATACCCGGAAACCGCAGCGCTGGTTGCTGACTGGACCGATGAGCAGATTTGGGCTCTGAACCGTGGTGGTCACGATCCGAAGAAAGTCTACGCTGCACTGAAAAAAGCGCAGGAAACCAAAGGCAAAGCAACTGTAATCCTCGCCCATACCATTAAAGGTTACGGCATGGGTGACACCGCTGAAGGTAAAAACATCGCTCACCAGGTTAAGAAAATGAACATGGACGGCGTGCGTTATATCCGCGACCGTTTCAACGTTCCAGTGACCGATGAGCAGGTTGAAAACCTGTCTTACATCACCTTCCCGGAAGGTTCTGAAGAGCATACCTATCTGCACGCTCAGCGTCAGAAACTGCACGGTTACCTGCCTGCTCGTCAGCCGAACTTCACCGAGAAGCTGGAACTGCCGGCTCTGGAAGACTTCGGTGCGCTGCTGGAAGAGCAGAACAAAGAAATCTCCACCACTATCGCGTTCGTTCGTGCCCTGAACGTGATGCTGAAGAACAAGTCGATCAAAGATCGTCTGGTTCCGATCATCGCTGACGAAGCGCGTACTTTCGGTATGGAAGGTCTGTTCCGTCAGATCGGTATCTATAGCCCGAACGGCCAGCAGTACACCCCGCAGGACCGTGAGCAGGTTGCTTACTATAAAGAAGACGAGAAAGGTCAGATCCTGCAGGAAGGTATCAACGAATTGGGTGCCGGCGCATCCTGGCTGGCTGCTGCGACTTCTTACAGCACCAACGATCTGCCGATGATCCCGTTCTACATCTACTACTCCATGTTCGGGTTCCAGCGTATCGGCGACCTGTGCTGGCAGGCTGGTGACCAGCAGGCGCGCGGCTTCCTGATTGGTGGTACTTCCGGTCGTACTACGCTGAACGGCGAAGGTCTGCAGCACGAAGATGGTCACAGCCATATTCAGTCTCTGACTATCCCGAACTGTATCTCTTACGATCCGTCTTACGCGTACGAAGTTGCGGTCATCATGCACGATGGTCTGGAGCGTATGTACGGTGAGAAACAAGAGAACGTTTACTACTACATCACCACCCTGAACGAAAACTACCACATGCCGGCAATGCCAGCAGGCGCCGAGGAAGGTATCCGTAAAGGTATCTACAAACTCGAAACCCTCGAAGGTAGCAAAGGTAAAGTTCAGCTGCTGGGCTCCGGTTCTATCCTGCGTCACGTGCGTGAAGCAGCACAGATCCTGGCGAACGACTACGGTGTGGGTTCTGACGTGTACAGCGTAACCTCCTTCACTGAACTGGCGCGTGATGGCCAGGATTGTGAGCGCTGGAACATGCTGCACCCGATGGAAACGCCGCGCGTTCCGTACATCGCTCAGGTGATGAACGACGCACCGGCAGTAGCATCTACTGACTATATGAAACTGTTTGCCGAACAGGTTCGTACTTATGTACCGGCTGATGATTACCGCGTACTGGGTACTGACGGCTTCGGTCGCTCTGACAGCCGTGAAAACCTGCGTCACCACTTCGAAGTTGACGCTTCCTACGTGGTTGTAGCGGCCCTGGGCGAACTGGCTAAACGTGGCGAAATCGATAAGAAAGTGGTTGCTGACGCAATCACCAAATTCAACATCGATGCAGATAAAGTTAACCCGCGTCTGGCGTAAGAGGTAAAAGAATAATGGCTATCGAAATCAATGTACCGGACATCGGGGCTGATGAAGTTGAAATCACCGAGATCCTGGTCAAAGTGGGCGACAAAGTTGAAGCTGAACAGTCGCTGATCACCGTAGAAGGCGACAAAGCCTCTATGGAAGTTCCGTCTCCTCAGGCTGGTATCGTTAAAGAGATCAAAGTCTCTGTTGGCGATAAAACTGAAACCGGCAAACTGATCATGATTTTCGATTCCGCCGAAGGTGCAGCAGCCGCTGCACCTGCTCCGGCAGAAGAGAAGAAAGAAGCGGCTCCGGCAGCAGCACCTGCTGCGGCAGCGGCGAAAGAAGTACACGTACCGGACATCGGCGGCGACGAAGTTGAAGTTACCGAAGTCATGGTTAAAGTGGGCGACACCGTTGCGGCTGAGCAGTCGCTGATCACCGTAGAAGGCGACAAAGCCTCTATGGAAGTTCCGGCGCCGTTCGCAGGCACCGTGAAAGAAATCAAAATCAGCACCGGCGACAAAGTGTCTACCGGCTCCCTGATTATGATCTTTGAAGTGGCGGGCGAAGTTGGCGCGGCTGCCCCGGCGAAAGCTGAAGCGGCCCCAGCAGCAGCTCCGGCTCCGGCAGCCTCTGGCTCCAAAGAAGTTAACGTACCGGACATCGGCGGTGATGAAGTTGAAGTCACTGAAGTGATGGTTAAAGTGGGCGATAAAATTGCTGCTGAACAATCACTGATCACCGTAGAAGGCGACAAAGCCTCTATGGAAGTTCCGGCTCCGTTCGCGGGTACCGTGAAAGAAATCAAAATCAGCACCGGCGACAAAGTGAAAACCGGTTCTCTGATTATGGTCTTCGAAGTTGAAGGCGCAGCACCTGCTGCCGCGCCGGCTCAGGCAGCAGCTCCGGCTCCGGCCGCCGCGCCTGCACAAGCAGCAGCGCCTGCTCCGGCCGCAAAAGCGGAAGGCAAATCTGAGTTTGCTGAGAACGACGCTTACGTCCACGCTACTCCGCTGATTCGTCGCCTGGCGCGCGAATTCGGCGTGAACCTGGCGAAAGTGAAAGGGTCTGGCCGTAAAGGTCGTATCCTGCGCGAAGACGTTCAGGCTTACGTGAAAGACGCTATCAAGCGTGCTGAAGCGGCTCCGGCTGCAGCAGCAGGCGGCGGTATTCCGGGCATGCTGCCCTGGCCGAAAGTGGACTTCAGCAAGTTTGGTGAAATCGAAGAAGTGGAACTGGGCCGTATCCAGAAAATCTCTGGTGCTAACCTGAGCCGTAACTGGGTGATGATCCCGCACGTTACTCACTTCGACAAGACCGATATCACCGATCTGGAAGCGTTCCGTAAACAACAGAACGCCGAAGCTGAAAAACGTAAACTGGACGTGAAATTCACCCCAGTAGTCTTCATCATGAAAGCCGTTGCCGCCGCTCTGGAACAGATGCCGCGCTTCAACAGCTCTCTGTCCGAAGACGGTCAGCGTCTGACCCTGAAGAAATACATCAACATCGGCGTTGCGGTAGATACCCCGAATGGTCTGGTTGTTCCGGTCTTCAAAGACGTGAACAAGAAGAGCATTACTGAGCTGTCTCGCGAACTGACCACCATCTCCAAGAAAGCGCGTGATGGCAAGCTGACCGCTGGCGAAATGCAGGGCGGTTGCTTCACCATCTCCAGCATCGGCGGCCTGGGTACCACCCACTTCGCGCCGATTGTTAACGCGCCGGAAGTGGCGATCCTCGGTGTCTCCAAGTCCTCTATGGAGCCAGTGTGGAACGGTAAAGAGTTTATGCCGCGTCTGATGATGCCGATTTCGCTCTCCTTCGACCACCGCGTAATTGACGGTGCGGATGGTGCGCGCTTTATCACCATCATCAACAACATGCTGTCTGACATTCGCCGCCTGGTGATGTAAGCGAAAAAGCCGGCCCGACGGCCGGCTTTTTTCTGGTAATCTCATGAAGTCAGTGAGGTTATTGTGCGAAAGACAAATCGGTTGCCGTTTGTTGTTTCAAAATTGTTAACAATTTTGTAAAATACGGGCGGATAGAACGACCCGGTGGACGACGGGTATAAATTAAGAGGTCATGATGAGCACTGAAATCAAAACTCAGGTCGTGGTACTTGGGGCAGGCCCTGCAGGTTACTCTGCTGCCTTCCGTTGCGCAGATTTAGGTCTGGAGACCGTCATCGTAGAACGTTACAGCACCCTCGGTGGTGTTTGTCTTAACGTCGGCTGTATCCCTTCTAAAGCGCTGCTGCACGTAGCAAAAGTTATCGAAGAAGCCAAAGCGCTGGCTGAACACGGTATCGTTTTTGGCGAGCCGAAAACCGATATCGACAAGATTCGTACCTGGAAAGAAAAAGTTATCACTCAACTGACCGGCGGTCTGGCTGGTATGGCTAAAGGCCGTAAAGTGAAAGTGGTTAACGGTCTGGGTAAATTTACCGGGGCGAACACCCTGGAAGTTGAAGGCGAAAACGGCAAAACCGTGATCAACTTCGACAACGCGATCATCGCGGCGGGTTCCCGTCCGATCGAACTGCCGTTTATTCCGCATGAAGATCCGCGTGTGTGGGATTCCACTGACGCGCTGGAACTGAAAACTGTTCCTAAGCGCCTGCTGGTTATGGGCGGTGGTATCATCGGTCTGGAAATGGGTACCGTGTACCATGCGCTGGGTTCAGAGATCGACGTGGTTGAAATGTTCGATCAGGTTATCCCGGCTGCCGATAAAGACGTGGTTAAAGTCTTCACCAAGCGCATCAGCAAGAAATTCAACCTGATGCTGGAAACCAAAGTGACCGCCGTTGAAGCGAAAGAAGACGGTATCTACGTTTCCATGGAAGGCAAAAAAGCGCCTGCTGAAGCACAGCGTTACGATGCCGTGCTGGTGGCTATCGGTCGTGTACCGAACGGCAAAAAACTCGATGCGGGCAAAGCTGGCGTGGAAGTTGACGACCGTGGCTTCATCCGCGTTGACAAGCAGCTGCGCACCAACGTGCCGCACATCTTTGCTATCGGCGATATCGTCGGTCAGCCGATGCTGGCGCATAAAGGTGTTCACGAAGGTCACGTTGCCGCTGAAGTTATCGCCGGTAAGAAACACTACTTCGATCCGAAAGTTATCCCATCCATCGCGTACACTGAACCAGAAGTTGCATGGGTTGGTCTGACTGAGAAAGAAGCGAAAGAAAAAGGCATCAGCTACGAAACCGCCACTTTCCCGTGGGCTGCTTCTGGCCGTGCTATCGCTTCTGACTGCGCAGACGGTATGACCAAACTGATTTTCGACAAAGAATCTCACCGTGTGATCGGTGGGGCGATTGTCGGTACCAACGGCGGCGAGCTGCTGGGTGAAATCGGTCTGGCGATCGAAATGGGTTGTGACGCTGAAGACATCGCGCTGACCATCCACGCTCACCCGACTCTGCACGAGTCCGTTGGCCTGGCAGCTGAAGTGTTCGAAGGTAGCATCACCGACCTGCCGAACCCGAAAGCGAAGAAAAAGTAATTTTTCCAAAATGATAAAAAGCGGCTGAATGGCCGCTTTTTTTTATGTGTTTGTTACACAATAGTGTCAAAATCTGGCAAAAATTAAGGTAAGTCGCCGAATTGCCAGAAAATGTTTTTTCCCGTACCGCACGATACGCCCGAACCGCATGAAATCTCCATTCCAAGTCAACGTACTGTTTCACAAGAAATAAATCACCTTATCTTGTCATTAGATGAAACTAATAACCCTCTAAACTAATAGCGTGATAACAAATTGAGAGGGGAAATGATGAAACGTTTTTTAAAAGCAGCAGTAATGACTACCGTGTTTATTTCCGGCATGGCGCTGGCGCAGGACGCCGTCATCCCATGGGCTATCAACAGCGGTGGTACCGAAAGCACGCATATTGCAGCAATGGGACAAAATTTGAATGCGCAGCATCAGCAGATTAGCCAGACACAGGAAGGTGTGTGGGCCACAAACTCTGGCAGCATTCGAGCTGATGAAGTAGCACTTACCAGCACGAAGCCGGCGTTTAAAGGTTATCCTGAATTAATGCCGCATCAGAATTAACTCTCCCGCTCACGTCAGACAAATTCACGCTGACGTGAGCGTCGCCAATTCCAAACTACCAGTTCTGGTAGTCATCTTATTGATATTTCCGCTAAAAAAAATTGCGCAACTGCCGATACTTTTTTCGCCATTGTGTGGCTACTGGCCGCGCGGTTAAGAGGCTCTGGACTCTCTATTACACGAAAAAAGGAAAAAACATGTCTTTAAAAAAAATCGCGGTTGTTGGCATGGTTGTCGCGACAATGACGCTGGCCGGGTGTGGCGCCATGACCACCGCCGTTAAAAAACGTAATCTTGAAGTGAAAACGCAGATGAGTGAGACCATCTGGCTGGAGCCTTCCAGCGAGAAGACCGTCTACATTCAGGTGAAAAACACTTCCGATAAAGACATGAGCAACCTGCAAACCCTGCTGGCAAATGACCTGTCCGCGAAGGGCTATAAAGTGACCAGTTCACCGGACAGCGCTTACTACTGGGTGCAGGCGAACGTACTGAAAGCGGACAAAATGGATCTGCGCGAAGCTCAGGGCTTCCTGAAGACCGGTTATGAAGGGGCGGCGATGGGGGCTGCTTTAGGCGCGGGGATTACCGCTTATAACAGCAACTCCTCCGGTGCGGCGCTGGGCGTTGGCCTGGCAGCGGGACTGATCGGTATGGCTGCTGATGCGATGGTGGAAGACGTAAACTACACCATGGTCACTGACCTGCAAATCTCCGAGCGCAGCAAAGCGAAAGTGACAACAGATAACGTTGCCGCGCTGCGTCAGGGGACGTCCGGCATCAAGCTGCAAACCAGCACTGCGCAAGGCGATCGCGCCAAATATCAGACCCGAGTAGTATCTAATGCCAATAAAGTGAACCTGAAGTTCGAAGAAGCGAAGCCGGTTCTGGAAGCTCAACTGGCGAAATCTGTCGCTAACATCCTGTAATTTGTTGCGAGTTGCCGGGTGGCTACGCTTACCCGGCAACTCATCCTTCGATTCTGGGGATTCAGGGCGCGACAGGCTGCCAGGTTTTATCCAGGTGGTAGGCGGTTAACGCCTGTGCTTTTCGCTGCGACTCCTCTCCAAGATCCGCCTGATAGACCTTGTCATCACCGTTGACCATAAAGCTCATCACGCCAGTATGATCGTAGCTGACGGGCCAGGCTACCATCGCAAAGCCGCTGGCTTTGTCGGGAAGAATACGGAAATGATAACCGTGATAGCCTGTGCCGGGTTCCTGCGGACTGAAGGCTGGCCCCAGCGGGCTTGGCGCTTCACCGGGTGAAACGGGCCAGTACAGACCATCTTTTTTCCCTTCAGAGCTGACAATCTTTTGTGCGTACGTCTGGTTCATCGCAAAGTAGCTTTGCTGAGCATCGACATAGGCATGTAATGCCTCGATGGCAGCGAGTTCGTTGCGCCCAATCTCACGGGTCAGGATCTCTTCGGCCGCTTCCTTAATATCAAATTGCCAGCCAGAAGTGGTTTTAACCACCGGGATCGGCAGTTGCCAGTCGCTGTCCCCGACCACCAGGTGCGCGGTATTACCGTCGACAACGGTGTTATGGCGAACCTTCCAGTCGCGCAGGAAGCGGTCTACCGCATCGGGGTCGACGCCTTCCGGCGGCAGAAACTCGCGCCAGTTTTCCCCAAGCAGGTTGTTCATCGCACTTTCATTTTGCTCACTGATAGCGTTTGCCAGCGCATCGGTGGCCTGGTCCGGCGTGCTGAAGGATTGCTGTGCCATCGCGGTGGCCGAAACCATGAACAACACCATTCCACTGAGTAGTTTATTTTTCATGTCGGTTCCCTTAACGATGACGGAATTCACGGTGTTCAGCACGACCGCCGGATAGCTGGCGAGATGGTTGGTTGCGGGCGAACTGCCTGCTTTGGGCCCCTCGCTGCTGCTGTGCCTGCCAGTTGGCGGAGCGACTGTCATTACCGCTCAGCGCATTGGCGCGCGGCTGGAACTGTTGAAGATTACGCTGCTGCACATTGCGTTGCTGCGCCGGTTGCGTGATCCGTTTCTCCTGGCGCTGGGCGGCAGCCTGGCGATTTTCACGCTGCTGAGTGTTTGCCCGCTGCGCCGTTTGCGGCTTGGTATCGTAACCACGGTAGTTATTACGCTGAGAAATTTGCTTCAGCTGTTGGCTGGATGCCTGACGCTGGGCGTCTCTCGTGCCCGTACGCGCCGTTTGCGGGAATGTTTTCCCCGTTGATTTTTCCATCTGGCTCAGGGCTGCCTGACGCTGGCTATCACGGTTGACTGGTCGTTGCTGGGTTGAGCTTAAGCCCGTTGCCGTGTTAGTGGGGTGAAAGCGGTTATTAAGCTGGCTATTAGGGTACGGCACCCCCTCGCGATAGGCCGGGTTGTGCTGCCAGGTACGGTTGGCGTCCGTCAGCCGTTGCCCGCTGATTTTATTGAAGTTATCAACGTTTATATTGATGTTGTTATCGCCGTTGCGGTTATACCCGCCATGGTTATCCCAGTCATCGTGATGATGGTGGTCCCAGTCATCGTCATCATCCCAGTCGATATTGCTGAAGATGGCATAGGTTGTGGCAACACCGAGACTGAAGCCTAAACCGTTCACGAAGCTGTTGCCAAACTGCTCGCCGGGCGTTGGCGGTAGATAGGTTGGCGGATAGGCGGTATTGGGCCAGGTACCGTAAACCGTGTTCGGATTATAGGTGGGGACGTACACCACCTGCGGATCGGCGGATTCAATTTTGATAACCGTTGGGCTTGTCGTGGCGGTCGTGGTAGTAGAACTGGTTGTTGACTCGCTGGTGACGGTTTTAGCCGGTGCTGCTTTTGTCACAGTAGTGACGGTCTGTTGCGGTGTTGATTGCAACGCCCCGGTTTGTTGCGCCAGCGCGCGCAGACGTTGCACAGAGTCCATGACATCTTTCGGTTGCGCGAGGAAAGCGTCACCCAGGCTTTGTACCCACGGCGGATTTTCGCCCATCAGCGACATCAGTTGTGGGAAGGCGACCAGTGATTTCACGCTGGGATCCCAGGGTTGACCAGCAACGGCCTGAATGGCGGCATCGCCCTGCATTTTGGGATTATCTTTTGACCACTGCGCGGCCTGGATGACGTTAGCCGGATAGGTTGAGGCCATCAAAATTTGTGACAGCAGTGAGTCCGGATAGAGCGCGATAGGTGCCACCCACTGATCGATTTGCGCAGCCGAGTATGTCGGCGCAGCAGCAGGCGCAGGTTGGTCAACTGGAGCAGGGGCCGCTACGGGGGCGGGAGCCGGCGCTGAAGGTTGTTGTGCGACGGGGGCCGGAGCAGCGGGCTCCGTTACGCGACTTTTAACGAACATCACGCCAGAGGCGGCAAACAACCCGGCACTGCACAGAAGAACAAGCAGGTGTGGCTTAAATGGCAACTTCATAAAATGACTCCAACGAGACAAGTGCTGTGCCGTGAGGCGTTCCTGTTGTCGCGAGTATCATGCACCCGTGTTTGACAGTTTTGACTTTTATTGGGGATTCAGCCGGCAGGTCCGGAAAAAGAGTGTGAGTATTTATTACACAATTATATCTGATGGCTTAAAAAACGCTGGAAAATTCAGCATGTCGCGCTTGAAAATCAACCGCTTTACGGCAATCTTAATCCCTCTGAAATGCGCCTCGCCTCGCCGCTACACCATTCTTAACGATTCAGCCAATTTTTTATGTTGCTTTTTTGTAAACGGATTAACACTTAAAGAAAATCCTGTTATTGTGCCTTATGCGGTACCGGGCATTTACCCTACTAACTACTGTCTCACAGGAGCGTGAAGAGAATCGCCCATCAACAAAAGCGCCGCATTATGACAATGAGAGCGAGGAGATATCGTCGTGCTAGAAGAATACCGTAAGCACGTAGCTGAGCGTGCTGCCCAGGGGATTGTGCCAAAACCTTTAGACGCAACCCAAATGGCCGCACTTGTCGAGCTGCTGAAGACCCCGCCTGTGGGCGAAGAAGAATTCCTGTTAGACCTGTTGATCAACCGCGTTCCTCCTGGCGTAGATGAAGCCGCATATGTTAAAGCCGGTTTTCTCGCTGCTGTCGCGAAAGGCGACACCACCTCCCCACTGGTCACGCCAGAAAAAGCCATTGAATTGCTGGGCACCATGCAGGGTGGTTACAACATTCATCCGCTGATCGATGCGCTGGACGACGCAAAACTGGCGCCGATTGCCGCCAAAGCGCTCTCTTCAACGCTGCTGATGTTCGATAACTTCTACGATGTAGAAGAAAAAGCCAAAGCGGGCAACGAATATGCGAAGCAGGTAATGCAGTCCTGGGCTGATGCCGAATGGTTCCTGAACCGTCCTCAGCTTGCTGAAAAAATTACCGTTACCGTCTTTAAAGTGACGGGTGAAACCAACACCGATGACCTTTCTCCGGCCCCGGATGCCTGGTCCCGCCCGGATATTCCTTTGCACGCGCTGGCGATGCTGAAAAACGCCCGTGAAGGCATTGACCCGGATCAGCCGGGCGTAGTTGGCCCGATCAAACAAATCGAAGCATTACAGAAAAAAGGCTACCCGCTGGCCTACGTCGGTGACGTTGTCGGCACAGGTTCCTCCCGTAAATCGGCGACCAACTCCGTACTGTGGTTTATGGGCGATGATATCCCGCATGTGCCGAACAAGCGCGGCGGCGGTCTGTGCCTCGGCGGCAAAATTGCGCCTATCTTCTTCAACACCATGGAAGATGCGGGCGCGCTGCCGATTGAAGTCGACGTGTCGAACATGAACATGGGCGACGTGATTGACGTTTACCCTTACAGTGGTGAAGTGCGCAACCACGAAACCGGTGAGCTGCTGGCAACCTTCGAACTGAAAACCGACGTGCTGCTCGACGAAGTCCGCGCCGGTGGCCGTATCCCGCTGATTATCGGCCGTGGCCTGACCACCAAAGCGCGTGAAGCGCTGGGTCTGCCGCACTCAGACGTTTTCCGTCAGGCGAAAGACGTGGCAGAAAGCAGCCGTGGCTTCTCTCTGGCACAAAAAATGGTTGGCCGTGCCTGCGGCGTGAAAGGCATCCGACCGGGCGCGTACTGCGAACCGAAGATGACTTCCGTGGGTTCCCAGGATACCACTGGCCCGATGACCCGTGACGAACTGAAAGACCTGGCGTGCCTGGGCTTCTCTTCTGACCTGGTAATGCAGTCCTTCTGTCACACTGCCGCATATCCGAAGCCGGTTGACGTGACCACGCACCACACGCTGCCAGACTTCATTATGAACCGTGGCGGTGTCTCCCTGCGTCCTGGCGACGGCGTTATCCACTCCTGGCTGAACCGCATGCTGCTGCCGGATACTGTGGGTACCGGCGGTGACTCCCATACCCGTTTCCCGATTGGTATTTCCTTCCCGGCTGGCTCTGGTCTGGTGGCGTTTGCTGCCGCGACCGGCGTGATGCCGCTGGATATGCCGGAATCCGTTCTGGTGCGCTTCAAAGGCAAAATGCAGCCGGGTATCACGCTGCGCGATCTGGTACACGCGATCCCGCTGTACGCGATCAAACAGGGTCTGCTGACCGTTGAGAAAAAAGGGAAGAAAAACATCTTCTCTGGCCGCATTCTGGAAATTGAAGGTCTACCGGATCTGAAAGTCGAGCAGGCGTTCGAATTGACCGATGCTTCCGCCGAGCGTTCCGCTGCCGGTTGTACCATCAAGCTGAACAAAGAACCGATTATCGAGTACCTGACCTCCAACATCGTGCTGCTGAAGTGGATGATTGCAGAAGGCTACGGCGACCGTCGTACGCTGGAACGTCGCGTGCAGGGCATGGAAAAATGGCTGGCGGATCCGCAGTTGCTGGAAGCCGATGCTGATGCGGAATACGCGGCGGTGATCGACATCGATCTGGCGGATATCAAAGAGCCAATCCTGTGTGCGCCGAACGATCCGGACGACGCGCGTCTGCTGTCTGACGTGCAGGGCGAGAAGATCGACGAAGTGTTCATCGGCTCCTGCATGACCAACATCGGCCACTTCCGCGCTGCTGGTAAGCTGCTGGATGCGCACAAAGGCCAGCTGCCGACGCGCCTGTGGGTGGCGCCGCCAACCCGTATGGACGCCGCGCAGCTGACGGAAGAAGGTTACTACAGCGTGTTCGGTAAGAGCGGTGCGCGTATTGAGATCCCTGGCTGTTCCCTGTGTATGGGTAACCAGGCGCGTGTGGCTGACGGCGCGACGGTGGTTTCGACTTCCACCCGTAACTTCCCGAACCGTTTAGGTACCGGTGCGAACGTCTTCCTGGCTTCTGCGGAGCTGGCGGCGGTTGCGGCGCTGATCGGCAAACTGCCGACGCCGGAAGAGTACCAGACCTACGTAGCGCAGGTGGATAAGACGGCGGTGGATACCTACCGTTACCTGAACTTCGACCAGCTCTCTCAGTACACTGAGAAAGCGGACGGCGTGATTTTCCAGACCGCAGTCTAATGCGTTAACGCGTTTTGTGTAAAAACGCATCAATGCCCGGAGAAGTCAGCTTCTCCGGGCATTTTTATTTCTATTCCTTATACCCGCTACGCTTTTTTTCTGCCGCGCTGCTGCGATAATTACAGCAAGGCGCAATGCGGTATTGGCGCATTGCCGGGAGCAGAGGAAGACATTATGGATTACGAATTTCTGCGCGATATTACCGGAGTGGTAAAAGTGCGTATGTCCATGGGCCATGAGGTGGTGGGGCACTGGTTTAATGAGGAAGTGAAAGAGAACCTGGCCTTACTTGATGAAGTGGAACAGGCGGCGCGTGCGGTGAAGGGCAGTGAGCGCTCCTGGCAGCGAGCAGGGCATGAATACACGCTCTGGCTGGATGGCGAAGAGGTGATGGTTCGCGCCAATCAGCTCGAGTTCTCGGGCGATGAAATGGAAGAGGGGATGAGCTACTACGACGAAGAAAGCTTTTCGCTCTGCGGCGTAGAGGATTTTCTGCAAGTGGTCGCGGCGTACCGCGAATTTGTGCAACAGCGTTAATCCATGCGGAGCCAGCGGGCTCCGCTATGTCTGTTACTTCACGTACGCCAGCAGGCTTAACGAGTCACGCGCCAGCGCTTTGCATTTTTTTGCCGTTGGGATGCCGATACCGCTGAGATCGCGATAGCTGTCCTCACCCAGTGCCTTCATGTTGAAGGTGTCGTAATTGCTCAGGTCCCACTGGTTTTGCTGGGCAAAAAAGACCAGTGCGCGACGGATCTGCCCATTTGGCAAATTCTGGTATCCACAGTCATTTTTCAGAAAAACAAAAACTGCCGTTAAATCGGCCATATCTTCGGCTTCGGACTCGCTCAGCGCGTAGCTATTTGCGCATACGGCCATCAGGCTGCCGAACAAAACTGTTCTGAAAAACGTCTTCATTGCTTCTACCACTGCATCACGGAATTTAAACGTTAGCACACTGCGAGCGAAGCGACGACCTTTATTATTAGCCGTTTACTTGACCTTCCCGTAAGGGGAAGGCTTATGCTTAAAAGATAGCCTGCTTAAGCTGCTGAATATAAGGAAGTGATTATGCAACGTCGTGACTTTTTAAAGTACTCCGTGGCGCTGGGCGTCGCGTCAGCATTACCTCTGTGGAGCCGTAGCGTATTTGCCGCCGACCGTCCGGCATTACCCATTCCAGACCTGTTAACCGCCGATGCTTCTAATCGCATTCAGTTGATTGCACAAGCCGGGCAGTCGAACTTTGCAGGTAAAACCGCCACGACGTGGGGATATAACGGCAATTTGCTCGGACCGGCGCTAAAGCTAAACAAAGGGCAATCGGTGACGGTGGATATCCACAACCAGCTTGCCGAAGAGACGACGTTGCACTGGCACGGGCTGGAAATTCCTGGTGAAGTTGATGGTGGGCCGCAAGGTATTATCCCGGCAGGCGGGAAACGTTCCGTCACTTTCACACCGGATCAACGGGCAGCAACCTGTTGGTTCCATCCACATCAGCATGGTAAAACCGGTCGCCAGGTGGCGATGGGGCTGGCCGGACTGGTGCTGATTGAAGATGAAGAGATCCACAAACTGCTGCTGCCGAAGCAGTGGGGCATTGATGATGTGCCGGTGATTATTCAGGACAAGCAGTTTTCCGCCGATGGACAGATCAACTATCAACTGGACATGATGACCGCTGCCGTCGGCTGGTTTGGCGATACGCTGCTGACCAACGGCGCGATTTATCCTCAACATGCCGCGCCGCGCGGTTGGCTGCGTTTGCGCCTGCTGAACGGGTGTAACGCTCGCTCGCTGAATATTGCCGCCAGCGACAATCGTCCTCTGTACGTTATTGCCAGCGATGGTGGACTGTTGGCGGAACCGGTCAAAGTAACTGAACTTCCTATGCTGATGGGCGAGCGCTTTGAAGTGCTGGTGGATGTGAGCGACGGTAAGGCGTTTGATCTGGTCACTCTGCCTGTCAGCCAGATGGGGATGGCGGTTGCGCCATTTGATAAGCCGCACCCGGTGATGCGCGTTCAGCCGTTGCTGATTACCGCTTCCGCAACGCTGCCTGATTCGCTGACATCCATGCCGTCATTGCCGTCACTGGATGGCCTGACGGTACGCAAACTACAGCTGTCTATGGATCCGATGCTCGACATGATGGGCATGCAAATGCTGATGAAGAAATACGGCGGTCAGGCGATGGCGGGTATGGATCATGGGAAGATGATGGACCATATGAATAATGACAATATGGGCCACGGGAAGATGAATCATGGCAATATGAACCATGGCAACATGGGGAATATGCAGCATGGCAACATGAAGCAGGCGGGATCATTTGATTTCCATAATGCCAACCGGATTAACGGTCTGGCGTTTGATATGAATAAACCCATGTTCGCCGCGGCGAAAGGTCAGCATGAGCGCTGGGTAATTTCCGGTCAGGGCGACATGATGCTGCATCCGTTCCATATTCACGGCACCCAGTTCCGCATTTTGTCTGAGAATGGCAAAGTGCCTGCCGCGCACCGCGCGGGATGGAAGGATACGGTGCGGGTAGAAGGCGGCGTCAGCGAGGTGCTGGTGAAGTTTGACCACGACGCGCCGAAAGAGCATGCCTATATGGCGCACTGTCATCTGTTAGAGCATGAAGATACCGGCATGATGCTCGGATTCACGGTATAAAAAAGCCGGGGGCGGCTTCGCCTTGCCCGGCCGACATGTCGCATCCGTAGGCCCGGTAAGCTTAGCGCCACCGCGCTTTTCAGTTATTTAGCGTCGTCCGGCAATGCATACGCCACGATATAATCGCCCATCTTCGTGCCAAACGACCCGTGGCCTCCGGCGGAGATCACCACATACTGCTTGCCATTCACTTCATAGGTCATCGGTGTCGCCTGTCCACCTGCCGGTAGACGGCCCTGCCACAGTTTTTCACCGTTACTCATATTGTAGGCGCGCAGATAGTTGTCGGCGGTTGCGGCAATGAACAGCACGTTACCGGCTGTGGAGATAGGCCCTCCCAGCATTGGCATTCCCATATTGAACGGTACCTGAACCGGCATTGGGAACGGCATGCTGTCCTGCGGGGTGCCAATACGTTTTTTCCACACCACTTCATTGGTCTTCAGATCCACGGCGGAGATGTAGCCCCAGGCTGGCTGCTTACACGGCAGGCCAAATGGCGACAGGAACGGATTCAGCGTGACGCCGAACGGCACGCCGTACTGTGGCTGAATTCCTGATTCTGTGCCGGTGCCTTTGGCATCTTTCGGCGGCTCCATCGGATTACCTGGGCCGCGTGGGATCAGCTTCGATACAAACGGCAGCGCCATCGGGTTGGCTATCGCCACCTGACGGTTGGGATCAACGGAGATTCCGCCCCATTCGAACATCCCCAGGTTGCCAGGGAACACCAGCGTGCCCTGCTCTGAAGGTGGGGTGAAGATGCCCTCATAACGCAGTTGGTGGAACATTACGCGACACACCAACTGGTCGAACATGGTGGCACCCCACATGTCCGCGCCGCTCAAATCTTTCTGCGGACGGAAGGTAAGGTCGGAGAACGGCTGGGTTTTGCTGACGTAATCACCTTTGGCTGCACCCTGCGGCACCGGTTTTTCCGGGGCAGGTACCACCAGTTCACCATTACGGCGGTCGAGCACGAAGATGTTACCGGTTTTCGCCGGGGCGTAAATGACCGGGACTTTCTGGCCTTTAACGGTGATATCCGCCAGCGTTGGCTGCGCCGGTAAGTCCATATCCCATAGATCGTGATGAACGGTTTGATAGCTCCAGGCCAGCTTCCCGGTAGTGGCATTTAACGCCAGGATGGCGCTGGCATAACGTTCCTGTTCCGGCGTGCGGTTACCGCCCCAGATGTCCGGTGTGGTGACGCCCATGGGCAGATACACCAGATCCAGCTTCGCGTCATAGGCCGCAGGGGCCCAGGAGTTTGGTGAGTTAAAGGTGAACGTATGTTCATCTGACGGGATGAAATTGGGATCTTTGGCACCTGGGTCGAATGCCCACAGCAGCTTACCGGTATTCACATCGAAGCCACGGATAACGCCGGAAGTTTCGCGGGTGGAGAAGTTATCGGTCACCGACCCGGCAATCACAATGGTTTTATCAGTGATGATGGGCGGTGACGTCGGCTCATACAGACCCGGCGTGGTATCCGGCATGTTGGTTTGTAAGTTGAGGATGCCTTGATTGGCGAAGGTTGCGCACAGCTTGCCGGTTTCCGCGTTCAGGGCAAACAGACGGCCATCGTTCACCGGCAGGATGATGCGGCGCGGACAGTCAGCCACCACTTCCGGGCTGGCGTTATCGGCACGTGCTTCATGATAAGAAACGCCGCGACAGGTTACGTGCTGGAAAGAGGTGTTGGTATTGAGTTGGGGATCGAAATGCCACTTCTCTTTACCACTCGCCGCATCGAGCGCAAACAGACGCTGGTGGGCGGTACACAGATAGAGCGTATCACCAACTTTGATCGGCGTGACTTCATTGGTGATTTCACCCGGATCGTTTGGCTGTTTTAAATCACCGGTGCGAAATACCCAGGCTTCTTTCAATTGATGTACATTGTCGGCGTTAATTTGTTTTAACGGTGAGTAGCGTTGACCTTCCTGATTGCGCCCGTAAGCGGGCCAGTCCTCGTCGGCCACCGGTGAAATTGCTTCAGCCGGGGTGGTATTCGCGCTCAGCGTGCCGTGTACTTCCTGCGGATCGTTGAAACCCGCCCAAGTCAGGATCGCGCCGCTAATCAGTAGTGCGACGACCAGCGCCGTTACCGCGCCGCTGGAAGGGATGAGCAGGTGACGCCAGACGAACGGCAGAATCAGCCAGATACCGAAGAAGACCAGGATGTCGCTACGCGGTGTTAATGCCCAGAAATCAAAGCCGACTTCCCATACGCCCCAAATCATGGTGGCGAGAAGCAGGACGGCATACAGCCAAAGCGCGGAGCGTTGACTACGCCATAGCAGGAAGGCCACGCCGAGCATGGCCAGACCCGCTATCGGGTAATACCAGGAGCCACCGATGGCGACCAGCCAGCCTCCGCCAATCAGAAGATAGAGTCCACAAAGTGCGGCGAACAGAGCACTCAGTGTCACGATAAGTCGTTGGGATCGTACGTTGTTATTTGCCATAAAAAATACCATCACAGGTGTTATTTCTTTAATAGCAGTTAATTATAGGAGTTAAAACGCGTGACGATTGTCACATTATGAACTTTATCAACAGATGCCGCGGATGAATGCTTTTGCTGGTATACTGCGTGCCTTGCGCTTAGATGCTCGCTTATTAAAAGTAAGCATTGAGTGATTTGTTTTTAAATCATATGGTTAGAGATATGAAACATACTGTTGAAGTCATGATCCCGGAAGCGGAGATCAAAGCGCGTATTGCTGAACTGGGACGTCAGATTAACGAACGTTATAAGGACAGCGGCAGCGATATGGTGCTGGTTGGTCTGTTACGCGGTTCATTTATGTTTATGGCGGACCTGTGCCGTGAAGTGCATGTCTCCCACGAAGTCGATTTCATGACTGCATCCAGTTATGGCAGCGGAATGTCTACCACGCGTGATGTTAAAATCCTGAAAGACCTGGATGAAGACATTCGTGGCAAGGACGTGCTGATTGTCGAAGACATCATCGACTCCGGCAACACGCTGTCTAAAGTGCGTGAGATTCTGAGCCTGCGCGAGCCAAAATCCCTGGCTATCTGTACGCTGCTGGATAAACCTTCCCGTCGTGAAGTGGATGTCCCGGTTGAGTTTATCGGATTCTCTATTCCAGATGAGTTTGTGGTCGGCTACGGCATTGACTATGCTCAGCGTTATCGCCATCTGCCGTACGTTGGCAAAGTGGTGCTGCTGGACGAGTAATTGGCTGGAGTGCCTGATGGCGCTTCACTTATCAGGCCTACGGCGCAGGTTTGTAGGCCGGGTAAGGCATAGCCGCCTCCCGGCAATGTCTCATTATTTATGGTTGCAGTGTTTCTGGCTGAGGTTAGATAAGCCCTGGCGATAGCGCTGCTCCAGCGTTTCGCGGCTGGTGGCGGTGACGTCGAGATCGCGCAGCAGGCCATCATGAATACCGTAGGCCCAGCCGTGAATGGTGACTTTCTGACCGCGCTTCCAGGCGGATCGCATAATCGTTGAATGACCCAGGTTATAGACCTGCTCCATGACATTCAGTTCGCACAGGGTGTCCATGCGGCGTTCCTGCGGCATTTCGCCAAGCAGTGAGCTGTGTTTAAACCAGATATCGCGAATATGCAGTAACCAGTTATCAATCAGCCCCTGTTCTTTATTTTCAATCGCTGCCTGGACGCCGCCGCATCCGTAGTGGCCGCAAATAATAATATGTTCCACTTCCAGCACATCCACCGCATACTGAACCACTGAGAGGCAGTTCAGGTCGGTGTGAATAACCAGATTGGCAACATTACGGTGGACGAATAATTCGCCCGGTTCCAGACCGGTCAATCGTTCAGCGGGAACGCGGCTATCGGAACATCCAATCCATAGAAAACGTGGATTCTGCGCATGTGTCAGCGTTTCAAAAAATCCGGGATCCTCTTCTACCAGCATCTTTGACCATAGTGCATTGTTGCTGATGAGTGTATCTATGTCTTTCATGGAGTTGTACGACCCGAAACCAGATAAATTCGATGGGCTAATATAGGGTAACTCCAGCATTAATTAAACTATATATGAAATGTCAGAACGTAAGGTAAGTAAAAAACCATGACCATTGCTCTGGAACTTCAAGAACTTAAGAAAACCTATCCCGGTGGCGTGCAGGCGCTACGCGGCATAGATTTGCAAGTCGAAGCGGGTGATTTTTATGCGCTTTTGGGACCGAATGGCGCAGGTAAATCTACCACCATCGGCATTATCAGTTCGCTGGTGAATAAAACTTCCGGACGGGTAAGCGTCTTCGGATACGATCTCGATAAAGATACGGTTAACGCTAAACGTCAGCTTGGTCTGGTGCCACAGGAGTTTAACTTTAACCCGTTTGAAACCGTGCAGCAGATCGTGGTCAACCAGGCAGGCTACTATGGCGTTGAGCATAAAGAAGCCGTTAAGCGTAGCGAAATATATCTAAAACAGCTCGACTTGTGGGAAAAACGTAACGAACGTGCGCGTATGCTTTCCGGTGGGATGAAACGTCGTCTGATGATCGCGCGGGCGCTGATGCATCAGCCAAAGCTGTTGATTCTCGATGAACCGACGGCGGGCGTCGACATTGAGCTACGTCGTTCAATGTGGGGCTTTTTAAAAGATTTAAACGACAAAGGCACCACGATTATTCTGACTACCCACTATCTCGAAGAAGCGGAAATGCTGTGTCGTAATATCGGTATTATTCAGCACGGTGAGCTGGTGGAAAATACCTCAATGAAGAGTCTGCTCTCTAAACTGAAATCTGAAACTTTTATCCTCGATCTGGCGCCAAAAAGCCCGCTGCCAAAACTGGAAGGGTATCAGTATCGTCTGGTTGATACCTCGACGCTGGAAGTGGAAGTTCTGCGTGAGCAAGGGGTTAACAGCGTGTTCTCACAACTGAGCGCCCAGGGTATTCAGGTATTAAGTATGCGTAACAAAGCGAACCGACTGGAAGAACTGTTTGTTTCTCTGGTGCATGAAAAACAAGGAGATCGCGCATGATGCAGCTTTATTGGGTTGCGCTAAAAAGCATCTGGGCGAAAGAGATCCACCGCTTTATGCGTATCTGGGTCCAGACTCTGGTTCCTCCCGTCATCACCATGACGCTCTATTTTATTATTTTTGGTAATTTGATTGGCTCGCGTATCGGCGAAATGCATGGTTTTAGCTACATGCAATTTATTGTGCCGGGGCTGATTATGATGGCGGTGATCACCAACTCGTACGCTAACGTGGCATCGTCATTCTTTAGCGCCAAGTTTCAACGCAATATTGAAGAACTGCTGGTCGCTCCGGTACCGACGCACGTCATTATCGCGGGTTTTGTCGGCGGTGGCGTGGCGCGTGGCCTGTGCGTAGGGATCCTTGTAACGGCTATTTCACTGTTCTTCGTGCCGTTCCAGGTGCACTCCTGGGTCTTTGTTGCGCTCACGCTAGTGTTAACGGCGGTACTGTTTTCACTGGCCGGGCTGCTGAACGCGGTTTTCGCCAAAACCTTTGACGATATCAGCCTGATCCCAACCTTTGTGCTGACGCCGCTGACCTATTTGGGGGGCGTTTTCTATTCGTTAACGCTGCTGCCGCCGTTCTGGCAGGGACTGTCGCACCTGAACCCAATTGTCTACATGATCAGCGGGTTCCGCTACGGCTTCCTGGGTATCCATGATGTTCCGCTGGTCACCACGTTTGGCGTGCTGGTGGTGTTCATCGCGGTGTTTTATTTGCTGTGCTGGTACCTGATCCAGCGTGGGCGCGGTTTGCGCAGTTAATTCTTTCTTCCTCTCTCTGCTCGGGAGAGGAAGACTTTTGACGCTTATCACCATTATGGATTTATCACACTGATAAACTACTTGCCTGCTAAGGAGGTAGGCAATGTTAGGTTGGGTAATTACCTGTCATGACGATAAGGCACAGGATATGCTGCATCGTCTGGAGCAGAAGCACGGCCCGTTGGCCCAATGCCAGGCGGTAAGTTTTTGGCGTGGACTCAGCTCAAATATGTTGAGCCGCATGATGTGCCACGCTCTGCATGCTACTGACTCAGGCGAGGGCGTGATCTTCCTGACGGATACCGCGGGGGCCGCACCATACCGCGTGGCCTCGTTAATGAGCCACAAACACCCCCAGTGTGAAGTGATTTCAGGTATCAGCTATTCATTGCTTGAGAGAATGCTTTCGTCGCGGGAATCAATGAGCAGCTCTGCGTTTCGCGATTGCATTGTTACGCTTGGCGGGCCGGAAGTCTCAAGTCTATGGCATCAACAACAAAAAAATCCCCCCTTCGTATTGAAGCATGATTTGTATGAGTATTAATCGTTGGTATTGATGGTGCTTTTGCTACAATAGCCGAGGTTTCTCGCCTCGGTTCGGTTATCTCATATGGTTATGCGCGTTGTGCTTATTTTGTTGCTCCTGTCTTCTGGCAGCGTAGCTGCGGCTTTGCCTGCTCGCTACATGCAAACTACCGAAGCGGCTGCCGTGTGGGCGCAGATAGGTGATAAAATGGTGACGGTGGGAAATATTCGCGCCGGGCAGATCCTTGCCGTAGAGCCGATTGCGGCAGACTATTACGAATTCACCTTTGGCTTGGGGACCGGGTTTATTGATAAGGGACATCTGGAGCCTGTGCAGGGGCGGCAGAAAGTTGACGATGGTCTGGGCGATCTCAATAAACCGCTCAGCAATCAAAGCTTGATTACCTGGAAAGATACCCCGGTTTATAATGCTCCGGATGTCGGTAGCGCCCCGTTTGGCGTGCTGGCGGATAATCTGCGCTATCCCATTATCAGTAAGCTTAAAGACCGACTCAACCAGACGTGGTACCAGATCCGCATTGGCGGCAGACTGGCCTATATCAGTGCTCTGGATGCGCAGGAAGACAACGGTATACCGGTGTTAACCTATCATCATATTCTGCGCGATGAAGAGAATACCCGCTTTCGCCACACCTCCACGACAACCTCTGTACGCGCGTTTAGCAACCAGATGGCCTGGCTACACGACCGCGGCTACACGACGCTGACGATGTATCAACTGGAAGGCTATGTACGCAACAATATGAACCTCCCGGCGCGGGCGGTGGTGCTGACGTTCGACGATGGTCTGAAGTCGGTGAGTCGTTATGCTTATCCGGTGTTGAAACAGAACGGCATGAAGGCAACGGCGTTTATCATCTCGTCACGCATTAAGCGCCATCCGCAGAAGTGGGATCCGAAATCGCTACAGTTTATGAGTGTCTCTGAACTGAATGCGATCAGGGACGTGTTTGACTTTCAGTCGCATACCCATTTTTTACATCGAGTGGACGCTCATCATCGGCCGATCCTGCTGAGCCGCAACTATCACAACATTCTGTTCGATTTTGCTCGTTCGCGTCGGGCGCTGTCCCAGTTCAATCCCCACGTCCTGTATCTTTCGTATCCGTTTGGCGGTTATAACGCCACGGCGGTAAAAGCGGCGAACGACGCCGGTTTCCATCTGGCGGTAACCACGGTGAGAGGGAAGGTGAAGCCGGGGGATAATCCGTTCTTATTGAAAAGACTTTATATTTTAAGAACGGATTCGCTGGAGACGATGTCGCGGCTGATAGTCAATCAGCCGCAGGGGTAAGCTTATTCGTAGGTAAAAGTAAACGTGGCGACGGATTCGAAATCACCGGCTTTGACGGTCGCTCCGGTAGGGACCAGTTTCGCGGCATAATCAAGGCTGACGCTATTGTTGCCCCAGGTAGAAAAGGCGGTGCCTGATGAATTGGAGCCATCGGCTTTCATCTGTTTGTAGCCATCTTTCACGGAGTAAACTTTTACGCCGACGCCGCTCGCATTACCGCCGCTTTGCGTCAGAATCGTAGGGTCGCCAGCCAGGTAATTGCCACTCATTTTGACGGTCACCTTGGTCATCAGGCAGTTGGTTAATTCAAAGGTGAAAGGGATCTCGCGAGCGGTATTTTTATTAATATCAGAAACGAAGAAATGCCCAAGATCCACCGTCGTTGAATACGCATCGTTGACTGAGGCCCATTGGCAGGTTGGCTCCATCACCTTGAAATGCAAAGAGGAGGCGTCAACAGAGAAGGTGATTGTATTTGGCTGGTCCACTGAACCCATACGGAAAGTACCAATTTTACCCGGTTTGGCATAGCCATCGGTTTGGCCAGCTCTGGGTTGATAATTCGGGGTCTGATAAACATCGAAAAACAGATCCCAGTTGCTGTCGGCATTCTTCCATGGGGCACCGGTTTGTGACGGTATAGTGGCTAATCCACTGGCGGGGAAATTGAGATAAACATCGCCAACGTCCGATGAGTGGTTGCACCCGCTGCCTTTAACGCAACGCAGCATATAAGTATAGCTGATGCCCTCAATATCGGTTTTGAGTAATCCCCCCCCTGTTCCTGGAACCGTATAAACATCCATCAGGCCCGCATCGGCCTCACCTAAGGTTATTTGGTTGCTATTGCTCCTGCTGTTATTGCAATCCATCCCTCCTCGTAAGGGGATTGTGTAACTGGCGGGAATGTTCATGTTAGTCACGATGGCGCCCATATAGGTAACAGGTAGCTGAATGATGGTTGGTTCGATAATGACGTGGTAATCACCCGCTGCACCAGTAGTAATATAACATTCGCTTGATGCCATCACGCTGCCGGAAAAAGCTAACGAGGCACAGCCCAGGAGAGGAAATAAATAGCGCTTTTGCATAATAAGTTCTTTTATTATTCGTAAGTCACGTTGACGACGACGTTGCTGAGCACCTTCCCGCTGCTCACCGCGCCGGTATTTTGATAGCGGGCGTAAAAGGCATATTCAGTCAAATAGTCATCGGCTGATTTCCCTTTTACGTCATATTCGACATCTGATTCGCCATCGTTATTCAGTACGTTGGTGTGGTAAGTTGCGGAGAAAATGACTACCCCGACGTTAGTTGCTGCGCCATTTCTCGCTTCATTTATAAAGACTTGTTTATTTCCGGCGGTGATGCCGGACTGGGGACTAAACTGGAAATGCAGCGACTGGAGTGTATTCCCGCCGGAACCGACGGCATCACATTGCTCCACCCGAATGGTAAAAGGTGTGCCGCCTGCATCCGTGGTGGGCTGAAGGCGGTCGCTGCCGTCGCTATTATAAAACCAACTGCGCATGACGGTAGGTAGCGTAATGTCTCCGCCATTGTCCAGGCTGATTTGACAGGTGTTATTGACGATCCTTGCCGAGAAATTAACATCCAGGCCATCGCCCGCATAGCTGGCCGCTGACCACTGCCCGGTAGCCAACCCCATGAACAGAGCCAGTGTCGTGGGGCGAACAGAAAATAATAAATATCGCATCGTCACCTGCCGTTCTGGTTTATTCGTAAGTTACAACAAAGGTAATTGCCGACGAGGCGTCGCCAGCAACGGCCTGCGCGGCGGTATAACCGCTGGCCGCTACCCAACGCGCGTTCATCGCGTATTCCGCTGTTGAAGCGCCTTTAATTGCGGTTGTGACCGTATTTGAAGGCGTACCGCTGGTGCATGCCAGTTGCGTACCGCTCCCGGCCGCGCCGCCCCAGATTTCAACAGCCGTATGGGTATTGACAGTACCGGTGGTGGCGAATGAGGCGCTATTGCTATCGCATGTATTCCCGCTGCCGGCCTGGGCGGCGATTTTTGCCGAATCGACGCCTGCGCAACCGGTGAAAGCAATCTTAAAAGGTTCGGTACGGGTGCCAATATCAGACTTAAAGACATCGCCAAAATTGATGGTGTCCGTGGTGGTTGAGCCCTGTTTCACCGTGGCGGAGCAGGTGCCTGCAACCACTGTTGTGACAAATTTAGCCGACAGACTGGGGGTACCGACGATATCTGCATGCGCTGTATGGGTGAATAATCCACCGCAGAGGGCCAGTGCAAGAAAAAAGGGGGTATGTTTCATCTTAATGACTCCATTGCGCTGGGGAAATTATTCGTAAGTAAATTCAAATGTTGCGGTGGATTCAAATCGGCCCGCTTTAACCTGCGTAGAGGTACCTGTTGCCACCATTGTGGCGACCAGTGGGACGGCTTTTGCCGTTTTGATTTCATTGGTTGTCCATACCAATCTTTCGCTGTCGGTTGTACTGTTGATGACGAAAGGGGCATTCAGCGCGCTGGCGCGGGCAATCGTTAAGCCAACATAAGACGTCGGTGCTGGAGAGGTGCCGGTGTAGGTATTTATCAGGGCGGTAGATATTCTTGTTGAACCGGTACCTTTAATTGTGGTTTTGATGGCGTTCAGCGAATCCGGGCATTCGACGATTTTAAGCGTAAATGGCGCGCTAATATTGCCTGTGCCTGAGAGAATATTATCCAGACGCGTCTGGCCGCTATCGCCAAGGGTGATCGTATTGTCAGCGCCGCTGGCGCCGTCAATGGTCATATCGCAGGTGGTTTCGCGGATCGTCGCTTTAAAGGTGACTTGCAAACTATCACCATTTGCCCACACGGGCTGGGATATCGCCAGCGCTAATGCCGCTGCGGAGAAGCGGGCGAGGTACTTGGATGTGTTAAAAGTCATAAAGGGAACTCCCTGTATAAAATGGCTTATTGCATCTGACATGTTTGGTTATCCAGAACGGTGGTGAGCCCTGCTTTCGGTGCGTTTGCAGCGATCCGGTAATGAACTACGCAGGCGTTATCATTGGCATTACCCCAGACAACTCGTAGTGTTCCTTGTTGTTCTATCCCGCGAACATAGGCCTGGCCTGCCTGACCGACGTTACCGACCAGCTCGCCTTTGCTATTGAGTACGTCTGCGCCCAGAGGAATAAAGCCCCCATCGTTACGTGATAGCTCCAGAATCAGCGACTTACCTTCGTCAGTCTTAAAATCGACACGGACTACGGATCCATCGCGTGGCACGACAACCGTGCTGGTACTCTTAAGTTCAACGTCGTTTTCCAGGGTGGTAATATCAATACCCACGCGGTTTTCACGGTAAGGCGACATATAAGGCAAAATGCCGTAGCCGGAACTGCCAATCTCACCATGGCCATAGTTCAGCCGCGCCCCTTTGGCTCCGTTGGCATTGATTAGCGCCAGCGCGTCGTTATCACCGATACTACCCGGCGCCAGCGTGATACCGCCGGAATGGATAACCATGCCGCCGTTGTAGCTTGCGGAATATTGTTTGCTGCCGTCGTCGCCGGCGGAGATCGATGTCCCCAGAGGCCCATATGGGCTGTTCCAGGTCGCATAACCGCCAATTTGGTTAATGTCGCCATAATCTCCGCCGCTGGATGAGGCAGTCACGGAGTAGCTCAGGCTGGTGTCCTTTGTGCTGCCGCTGGCAGTGGTGTTTATGCTGTTGCTCCCGCTGAGGTCGGAGCGCATGCCGACGTTGAGACTGGAGAATCCGGCGGTCGCGCTGTCCTGGCCAAATAGGGTGTTAAAGGGGATATTGAGGCTTAAATAGACGCTGTCGTCCTTGTTGCCATTGTCATCATAGGTTCGTTGCACGGACAAGCTATAGCTGCCGTAGCGGAAACTGTTGTTATAACCGATGCTGTAGTTTGAGGTGGCATCGCTTTCGTTCCAGTAATCCTGCCAGCTACCGCTGATATACAGTGAGCCGTATGCGCTATCGACCGTGGATAACGGTTGATTCACGCTGATCTGTACCTGGTTTTTCATCCGCTGAAAGTGGTTATACAGCTCTTCGCCGGAAGTGTAGGACTGATTCCGGTATTCGCCATGTTTGACGTCGTTAGCCAGCGAAGCCGCATCGTGCAGGCTCAAATAGTCTTCAGTAGAGAAACGGTAGGCGGCAACGTTAAACGAGGTTTTCGTCATCTCGACCATTTTGCTGTAGTTCAGGCGATAGCTCTGGCCGGTTAACGTGCCAATTTCGTCGATTTTGGCTTGCGATTGGGTAACGTCAAAGGCGAAGGCGCCGACGGACGTATTAATGGCAATCCCTAACAGTCCGGCAAAGAAGTGGTCATCCGTTGCTTGAGCGCCGAGATAACCAGTAAAGGTGTTATTAATCCCATAATACAGTGTACCGTAAGCCACATTCGGCCTGTCGCTCAGGCTATCGTCATTGAGTTCGCCGGCGCCGATATCCCAGCGAACCGAGCCCGGACGAAGCATCTGGGTGACGGAGGAAAAAGGGATCGAAAACGTTCGCTTGCTACCGTCGGACTCTTCGATGGTGACGTTCAGATCGTTACCATACCCCGTGGTGCTGATATCGCTGATTTCAAATGCGCCAGGCGGAACCGTGGTTTCATAAATCTTGTTCCCGCTCTGAGTAATGGTGACTTTGGCGTTGCTGTTAGCGACTCCGCGAACCACTGGGGCGAAGGTGGAACTGGCGCCGGGCAACATGCGGTCATCGTTGTACATGCGCAGACCGCGTAGGCTGACAGAGTCAAATGTATCGCCGCGCGTGTAGGAGTCGCCAGCGACCATTTGCGCGCGTAGCGGAGCAATATCACGCTGTAGATAGATATCCTGACTGGAATAATGGCTGCCATTATCGCTGTTCCAGTCAATATTTCCGCGTGAGCGTAAGCGCCACGGCCCCATATTCAGGCCATAATGCAGCCCCATATACGCCGTATCCGAAGTACTGCTACTGCTTTCGTTGTGCCACGCGTTGAGATCATAAGATAATAGCGCCGCCGGGATACCGTTGTCCCAAAGTGAAGGGTCAACATATCCTTGCGGGAGTTTAAGTACATACAGTTGCGGAAAGTTCAGATCAAGGGATTGTTTTCCCGTATCGTAACTCACGCTGGCGCCTGGATATTGCGCTTTGATATCAATACACGTCACCGTATCATCATGTGATTCGTTTAATTTACTGGTATCAATACCTGCCTGCGCTAATAATAGAGGCGTCAGGCAAGGGGATGCGCGCGGCGTGCCATTATCTTTAAATTCAATATCAACTGTAGTTTTTATTTTACCGTTTAAATTGACGGTCGCACGGTATTTTCCTGCAGGGATTGGGTTGCCTAAGGTATAACGGCTAACATCAATGGCGCCACCACTATTAAGCAAGAATTGCTCATTAAATTCGATGGCTTCTTCTACGTCTACGGTATCTGATTTTGAAGATGGCGCAATTTTGCCATCTGCCAGAACATATTGTGGCAACGAGACAAAGATAGCCAGAGATAATAATGAAAATCGAAACTGCATGATGAGCCCAAATCGTCAACGCCAGTACTCACTACCGGCATAATATTATTATGTAATAAGGGTGATTATCGCCGAGTTATATTGAGGCGTTATTCTCTTCCACACCACCATTATCGTTTATTGACATATATTTCACAGTGCCTGAGGTTTGGCTGTTTAGGTCGGTAACCGGCATTTCGCTACTGGAAAAGGGTAAAATAGATTTACTGCTCACCGGGAACTCTCTGGTACCGACCTTAAAGGTGACCGCGGAAAGAGAGACGTTCCACGGTGAGTTATTTTGAGCGACCAGTGCATAATTACCGTTTTGTTTTTGCAGCGACCATTTCAGATCTTTGACCGCCTGTCCCGGCGTTCCTTTTAAACCATCAGGACGGAAGAAAAGTTTAATCCGGGTACGAAATGCCAACTGTAGCTGATTGGGGGATTCCCCTTCTTTTAGTTTAGCTTTGGGGGGAATTTCCAGGGCGTTAAACCAGAACATGGATTCTTTATCTTGTGGCAAAGGTTGCCCGAGATAGGTAATACGTATTGACTGTCCTTTGTGTGGATCGACGCGCGAAACAGGGGGGGTAATAACGAAAGGCAGCTTGAGTTCTTGTGGGTTGGTTGTATCACGGCCGTCATCCAACCAGGTTTGAACCAGCAGCGGCCGTTGCCCACGATTTTCTAATGAAATAACGACATCTTTTACAGACTGCGGATAAATAATACGAGTGCCGGAAATGACAATATCAGCGCTTGCCTGAAAGGCTGCGACACAAGTCATTGCTACAATAAAGCTTTTTAAGCCGGTACTGAAGGTCAAATTACGCATGGAAATATCCACTCTCTGTTGGATCTGGCAAAAACTCCTCTGACCTGACGCCAGAGGAGTGAAGCATAATGATGAGACTTATTCGTACTGCATGGTGAAAGCAACCTGCGCCTGCACAACGCCACTGCTGACTGCGCCAGTGTTCATATACGCTACGTTGTAAATCAGTTCACCGCCGCTTTCATTATTATCTGGATCCCAGGTGACGTGCTGAGTGTTGTTGGTCTGATCGATTTTGATCAGATCACTTGCACCGTTACCGGCGTTGTGCAGAACCAGGTTAACGTTGGAGGCGGCGCCTTGCAGGCCGCTTTGAGGGACCAGTGCACCAGCGGTGCTTGCGCTTGAGCCTGACCAGGAGTCAAATTGGGCGCTGGCGCCTTTTGCGCTGGCATCACAGTTCGAGAGTACCAGGGTAAACGGCGTTTTCCCCAGCGCGCTATCAACGCTGTCAGTCGAGCCGGTCACGAAGTCTTTCACAAATACCGTTGGCAGAGTAACGTTGAAATCGTTAGTTGCTGCCTGAGTATTGATTGGATCATCTTTCAGTGAGATTTGGCAGGTGTTGCCAGAAACCAGACCGTGGAAAGTAATCGTACCTGCATCGGTGTTAGCGGCTAGCGCAGAACCAGAGAATGCAGCCAAAACGAATGCAGCTAAGGTATATTTTTTAAAAGCCATGATTAATATCCATATAAAAAAATATTTCTCGTCTCGAGAATGAGGTTAATTTACATAGCGTTAGCCATTAATAATATTAACTTTTTTAGTATATAGTAATACTTTCCCTTTCTAATAATTAGAATTGCTTAAATAATTTTTAATGAAAAATAATGTTATTTGTTTTCAATGGGTTGTCGTGCCTTTTTCTGCTTTCTGTATTTATGAAACAACTGGATTTTTATGTTTTAATTGAGGGGGTTCATCTATTTTGATATGATGTAAAAATAAATTTTAAAAAATTAATATTATATTCTAGATACAGTTTCTTCTAATATCATTAGCAGGCGGGAAATTGGTTTTGGTATTAAAGGTCCGAGTAATAAATATAAAAGAAGTGAAAGCCATTAATCTGCTTGTGCTTTATGTAAAACTAAACGTATTAACTTATCTTTTGCTTGCGTCACCTTTATGGTCTGTCAGCAATAAAAGTAAAGCAATAAAGTGGGTAAGCCAGATTGAACCATCTTAAATAGCCTCCATCCATAATACATTGGAGGCTATCGATGACTTAAATGAGAAGTGTAAGAATATCAGGCAACCTGGACCGGAATAGCTTTCGCGGTGCGCTTCATTTCGTTGTCGCCTTCAAAGTAGGCCACTTTCGGCCGCCAGGTACGGGCTTCTTCATCAGACATAGTGACGAAGCTGGCGATAATCACAATGTCGCCGACTTCAGCACAGTGCGCCGCCGCACCGTTCACCGAGATGATTCTGGAGCCGCGTTCAGCCGCAATAGCATAGGTTGAAAAACGTTTCCCGTTGGTCACGTTCCAGATATCAATAGCTTCGTTTTCCAGAATACCAGAGGCATCGAGGAAATCCTGGTCGATGGCGCAGGAGCCTTCGTAGTGCAGGTCCGCCTGCGTGACTTTTACGCGGTGGAGCTTGCCTTGCAGCATGGTGCGAATCATAACTTCTATACCCTGTCGTTTACCTTGGCTAAGCAGGCGCGAATGGCCTGCTTTGAGAAATTCTCAGGCAGTATTGCCTGATTTTTAACCCCTGTCTACTGGGCTAATGTAACGCTTTGATTATCGATCAGACGCGCCTGACCCAGCCAGGCGGCGGCCAGAATTACCGCTCGTTTACTGGTTTCCGTCAGTTCCTGCAGCGTGTCGGCATCACGGATTTGAATGTCGTCGGCACGGAAGCCTTTTTCATTCAATTCCTGCTCGGCAATGGCAATAATCTCTTGCAGCTCACGATTACCCGCAATCAGTTTTTCAGCGATGCCGTTCATCACTTTGTGCAGACCTGGCGCAATTTTGCGCTGCTCTGCGGTCAGATAACCGTTACGTGAGCTAAGCGCCAGACCATCTTTGGCGCGGATAATTGGCACGCCAACGATCTCAATGTCATAACCCATATCCGCCACCATTTTGCGGATCAGCGCAAGTTGTTGGAAATCTTTCTCACCGAAGCAGGCGATATCTGGCTGGATCAGGTTAAACAGCTTGCTGACGATCGTGGAAACGCCACGGAAGTGGCCTGGGCGGCTGGCGCCTTCCAGCATGGTGGAGAGACCGGGAACATCAACGAAAGTCTGGCCTTCCAGACCCTGCGGATAAATTTCTTCCACGGCTGGGGCAAATACATAATCGACTTTGCGCTTGTTCAGCTTTTCGCAGTCTTCCTGCAGCGTGCGCGGATAACGCACCAGATCGTCCGGCCGGTCAAACTGCATCGGATTGACGAAAATGCTGACGATGACCACATCGGCCCGGGCTTTTGCCTCATCGACCAGCTTCATATGGCCGTCGTGCAGGTTGCCCATGGTGGGAACCAGGGCGACGCGTTTGCCTTCCTGACGCAGACGGCGAATATGCTGGCGCAGCAGCGGCAGGGTTTCGATAATTAACACAACGAGACTCCTTAATGGAAACTGTGTTCTTCGCCCGGATAAACGCCGGACTCCACTTCAGCCATATACTGCCGTACGGCGGTGCGCATGTCGCCCGCTTCGGCAAGGAAATTTTTCGCGAATTTTGGAATATGACCGCCGGTGATGCCAAACGCATCGTGCATCACCAGGATCTGACCGTCGGTGACGTTGCCCGCGCCAATGCCGATTACCGGAATCGACAGAGCCTCAGTGACGCGCTTCGCCAGTTCAACCGGCACGCACTCGAGTACCAGCAACTGAGCGCCCGCGGCTTCTAAGGCCAGCGCATCATCCAGTAGTATCTGTCCGGCGTCGCCGCGGCCTTGAATTTTATAGCCGCCGAAGATATTCACCGACTGGGGTGTTAATCCCAGATGACCGCAAACCGGCACCGCGCGTTCGGTGAGCATTTTCACCGTATCCGTAAGCCATGCGCCGCCTTCGATTTTGACCATATTAGCGCCTGCTCGCATAACCGTGGCCGCGTTTTCAAACGCTTGTTGCGGCGTGGCATAAGCCATAAACGGTAGGTCGGCGAGCAACAGACAGTTGGGCGCGCCACGGCGTACGGCGCGGGTGTGATAGGCGATATCCTCCACGGTGACCGGCAGGGTAGAGTCGTGCCCCTGAATTGTCATGCCCAGGGAGTCGCCCACCAGCATCACGTTGATGCCAACATCGGCGAACAGTTTGGCAAAGCTATAGTCGTAGGCGGTAATCGTCGCGAAGCGCTTTTTCTCTTGTTTGCATTTCTGCAGCACAGCGATAGTAGTGGGTTTGCTCATAACCTCTCCGGCCATAATATTGATGAATAGAATGGCCGCATTGTAGGGGAATGAAGCGGAATAGCGTTAGCCCTTTGTGGGAATCTTATCGACCACCACTTAAACAGTCATCAGGGATAGTCGATGGTAAAAACACCGTTCGCTTTGAAATTTCCAGACCCAATTGACTGGGTTCCATCACGTTTAAGCGTGGCCAGGAAGTTGAGAGTTTGAGACTGGACCTTCCCGTTTTCGCTGCTGCCGTAGATATTATCATCGCCGGAAGTATCGCGCTGATCGTTATAGACTGATGTTGGGTCGTTTGGAATCATTACCATTTGCGAGCTATAGTTATTGGCCGCGCCGCTGATCTCCAGCCCCACGCCGGTGGCGTTATTCATCGTGAGAATATTGCCAAGCAGGGTAGGCGTTTTGGCCATCGTGGTGGTGGTGAGCGTCACGTTAATATTGCGCAGACCCTTGCAACCTGCCAACTGGATGGAAAATGGAACAGCAGTGGCACCGTTGATAATGTCGTTCGGACTGTAGCGGCCCAGATCGACAGTGGTGCCGCTAACGGTGCTACCGCTGGCGACGGGCTGTGTGGTGCAGGTGGGCTCCGCGATGGTTACTGAGCTAATATCAAAGGTTACATTCTGATAAAAACTATTAACGCCTGCCGCTGGGTTTTCATTCCAGATGCGGAGATGATAGTCGCCGTTTTTGAGCAAGGTGATCTTTGAATTGCCTGGTGTATAGGTTTGATCGGTATAAAAGGTGATTGCGGCATAAAACGACAACCCACCCCAGGTATAGTAATGCCCTGGTCCTGATAAATCTGGCCCTGTACATCCCCTTCCGTTACCCGCACTGACTGAAATCAGGTTGTGCATGATGCCGTTTTGCATTGCCGTTGATGGACCGCTTACCTGCAGAACGTACGAATGGAAGCTGCGTAGCGTGAGTGAGAAATAGAGACCCGTAATGTTCGTCTTAAAAATATCGACTCCGCCGTAGCTTCCTGCGGAAACGAGGCCAGACTCGATGGACAGGGCACCCGTAGTGCTTTGGCCCTGCTCTGAAACGTAGCAGAAAAGGCTATTATCTGCTGATGCTGAGCCATGAGAGTCGTTCCAGTTGATGGTGACGTTAGCAGGCGCCAGCTCGTTTGTCCGGCTGAAGTAGACGGTGCGTCCAGCAGGATAGATGAGCTTATAGGTACCATCTCTTGATGGGCCATCATATTCATAGTTCTGCTTACCGTTGCCTAATACGAAAGTATCCGTCTGGGCACAGGCTGTGGCAGAAAAAAATATCTGTATTATTAAATACATTGATAAAATGAAGGGAAATGACCTCTGCCATCCTCTGTTTTTATCATATTGCATCGGCGCGCTCCTTCTCATTGAAATCTCCTTCTCAAACCGGTGAATTTTTACTCATAATAAACAGACACCAGCACGCTGGATTTCACCGGGCCGCTGACAATTGACTGCCCTGGCTGCACCTTCTGCATCCGGGCGTAAAACGAATAGCGGCTATCGGCGTAGTCGGCGGCAGTGACGTCATATTGGCTGCGCGGCGTGCCGTCGGTGTTCATCACGTTATAGATATTGTTGGCATCGTTAATGGAGAAAATCACCACCCCCACATTTTTTGCTCCATTACTTTCATCGTTGGCGAAAATTTGCATAGAGCCGGGGGCAAAGCTGCCGGACAATGGGGAGAAATGCAGGATAATTTTCGACGGATCTTTGCCGCTGACCGGCATGCAGTCTTTCACGTGCACATAGAAGGTGCTGCCGCCATCGTATAGGTCTTCGGCGGTGATGCCGCTGGCGAAGTAGTCATAGCCTTTGGTGCCCAACTCAACGAGCCCATTATTGTCAAGCGAGACTTCACAGCTGGTATTGACAATATTGGCTTTGATTTCCACATCGGTATCAGCCTGACTTAGCGAGGCCAGCAACGATAAGCCGATGCCGACAGCGCCATACAATAATTTGCTCATCACATGTTACTCATAGGTAATGGTGAACAGGCCCTGGGTAGAGAAGGAGCCGGTGTGTAAATCCGCGACGGTGCTGCCGGAGGCGAGCACGATGCGGGCGCTGAGCGGCATGACGACCGTGGTTTCATCGCTGGCCTGCGCCAGATCGATCAGTTGCTGCGCCGGGTTGGCGCAGCTTAGCTGTTTGCTGCCGCTGCTACCCGGCGTTGAGGTGGTCCACACCTCGGCAGAGACGTTTGCCGCGTCGTTGCTACCGTTTAAGGCATTGCGGAATCCATTGCCGCCGCCGGAAGCGCCATCGCAGCCGGTTTTTGCCGTCAGGGTGACATTCGCCTGCTTTTTAGCCAGACCTACGCAGTCGCTGAATACCAGCGAAAAGGCGCGTGAGTTGGTTTTATTCACAACCTGCGGAATATAAACGTCGCCAATATCAACAATCCCGTTCGCTTTGCCGCTGTCGTCGTGCAGCGTGGCCTGGCAGGTTGACGGCGTAATGGTAGTGGATACCGTCATTTCCAGTGAGTTTGTGCCCGCGTAGCCCGGTGCGGCGGCAAGGAGAACAGACAGTGTGCTACATAGCCGAATGAGATATCGCATCAACGCAGCCTCCCGCTTATTTATAAGTAAAGGTAAAAATGGCCTTAGCCTGAAAATCACCGGTTGTCGGTGTCACTGAGGTACTTGCGCGGCGGAAAAAGGCGCTTAGCCCCATACCGTCGGCAATTTGGCTCTGGCTCCAGTCGGTTTGTTGCGTGCCATCGAGTCTCAGGCGGCTGCTGTCGTCACTGCCGGCGGGCTTAAAGCCTAGCCCAACGTTTTCAGCGTTTCCCTCGGTCAGGTCGTTTTTTATCATGAAGTTGGTCGTCGACAGCGTGACGCCTTTGATGGTCATCGCGATTGAAGCGATTGCGTTGTTGCACTCCTCCGGCTTGAGCTTAAAGCTGCCCTCGGTGCTGGCGGTGGCCTTAAGCAGTTCGGCGATCCCGATATTGGGAATAGTGAGCGCATACTGTGCGTCGCTACCGCTGAGCGATGCATTACTAAGGGGGCTGACCTTCATGAGACAGGTCGTTTCTTCAATGACGGCGGTGAAGTTAAGACTCAATCCCTGAGTACTGCTAAAGGCTGACTGCGTCAGCAGCGCGCTGGTGAGTGCCAGTGAGTTGACTACGTGGTGTGTTCTCATCCTGTGTCCTCGTAATCTATTGCATCTTGCAAGGGACGGCGTTGAAAATGGTGGTTTTACCCACCACCTTTTCATTGCCTGATGTGGTCTGGTAGTGCAATCGGCAGCTCTGCATTTTATTCTGCTGATTCCAGCGCACCTCCAGCTCGCCGCTCTCATTGATTCCACGAACAAATGCCTGGCTACCCTGACCAACGGTTCCCAGCAGAGTATTGTTCATATCGAAGACTTCGGCGGTAAAAGGAACCGGCTGGCTATCACTACGGATAAGGTTAATAATTGCAGAGCGCCCCTGGTCAGTTTCGAACTGACTCACCACCACCGCACCACGCCGTGGAATCACGGTCGCACTGGTGCTTTTCATTTCAATATCATTATCCAGCTCGTTAATATCGAGCGAGACGAGATTTTCCCTGTACGGTGTTAACGAACTGCCAATACCGTAACCGAAACGGTCGATAGTGCTGTTACCATAATCGATGCGCGCACCCTCCGCGCCTGGTGCATCAATAAGGACCAGCGTATCGCTATCGCCAAAGCTCTGGTTGCTGAAGGTGAGTCCTCCGCTGTGCAGCACAAAGCCCCCGTCGGTATTTAAGGAATACTGACGCGAGCTGTCGTTGCTGGCGGAAGCTGACGCGGCGATACTGCCATAGTCGGAGTCGTAGCTGACGTAGGAGCTGATGGTGGAGAGATCTTTCTCCTCTTTCTCCATGTCGTAGGCGGTACTGACGCTGTAGCTCCATCGGTTATCGGCGCTGTAACCATTGGCGCTGGTATTGAACTGATTACTGCCATCGAAATCACTGCTGATGCTGCTGTTTAGGGTGTGAAAGCCGCCCTTGTCTCTGTCAGTACCGAGCAATTTATCCAGGGGGATAGTCACGCTCAGATAGATGGAGTCATCACGTTTATCGTTTTCATCATATGTCCGTTGCAGGTTGATGCTATAGCTGGCCCAGCCCAGGCTGTTGCTGTAGCCCGCTGAGAAACTGCTGCGGGAATCATTGGTCACCCAGTAGTCGGCCCAACTGCCATTCAGATAGAGTGAGCCGTAGTTTGTGTCTTCGCTTTGCAGACTTTGATTGAGGCTGATCGTGAACTGATTTTTCATTCGCGAATAGCTGTTCATGCCGTGATCAGTGTTATCGTTACTGTGTTTGACATCATCAATAATGCTTAGCGCATCGTTCAGACCGAGATAGTCTTTTGTCGAATAGCGATAAGCGGCGATGTTTAACGAGGTGTCCGTCGGCGCGAAGAATTTATTCCACGATACGCGATAGCTCTGACCGCGATAGGTTTTATCGTCAGGAATGTCGGTCTGAGATTGGGTTATGTCAAAAGATACGGCGCCGATTAGAGTGTTCATTCCAAGTCCCAGTAACCCGGCAAAATAGCCATTATCTGTGGCCTGAATACCGCTAAAACCGGTGAAGGTACTGTTAAAACCGTAATAGAAGGTGCCCTGAGCCAGACCCGGCTCATCATGCAGGCTGTCGTCATTGACCTGGCCTACACTGAGGTCCCATTTGCCGACTCCGGGATGCATCATTTGCACCAGCGATGAAAACGCCTGGCTAAAGCTGTGTTTCGAGCCGTCGGCTTCAGTAATGGTGACTTCTAAATCGGCGCCATACCCGGATGGCGAAAGGTCATCAATGACAAATGGTCCTGGTGGTACTGTGGTTTCGTAAATTTTATAGCCGTTCTGCGTGATGGTAACTTTGGCGTTACTGTTGGCTACGCCACGGATTGTTGGCGCATAGCTGGCAAGCTGTGGTGGCAGCATCTGTGATTCACTATACAGGCGAACACCGCGTATATTGACAGTGTCGAAAGCTTCGCCGCTGGTACCGGATTCACCGATGACCAGTTGGGAACGCAGTGCGGCGATATCCCGCTGAACATAGCGGTTCTGATACTCAATATTGCTGTCGCCGTCTTTTTGCCAGGAGTAGTTGCCTTGGGCGCGAAAATGCCATGCGCCAAGGTTAATGCCACTGTTAAAACCAGCGTAAACGCTGTCTTCAGTACCATAGTTGTTTTCATTTTTCCAGGCGCTGATGTTGTAGGACAGCATTGCAGCAGGGATGCCATCATCCCATAGAGAGGGATCGACATAGTTGGCGAAGCCTTTTTGTACCCACATTTGCGGGACGCCAATATCCAGTCGCTGGTCGCCGCCGTCGTAATGGCTTTTCGACAGAGGAATCGCTTTTGCCAGGTCAAGGCAGTTGTTAACGCTTTCTTCGCGTTTCAACAGTAGCGCCTTTTCGGGCAGATCGTCAGGTATGCGGATATGCAACTGGCTTAATATTTTGGGTGTAATACACGCCTGCGTTTTGCCATTATTCGCAATATCAATAAATTCGACCTTTAGTGTGGTCACCAGATCGTTATTGACATAGCCGCTGACATCATAGAAGCCGGGGGCAATGGTATTACCGTCGGAATAACGACTAAGGTCGACTTTACTGGAACCTGGGCCCATTAAAAAGGAGCTGTCAAATTCAATCGTTTCGTTTTCGGCCCAGGCACAGACGCTGCCGGATAATAGCGTAAAGACAATAAAGCGAGCCAGGAAAGTGACCCTGAAATTTTTTGACAGCTGTTTCATTGGCGCATCCGAAAGTTTATAGGTATAGGTAAGCGTTAAATATCCACCTTGCCGTTGATTGCACCGCCGAAATCACTAATCGCGATATAGTTAATACTTGATTTGGCGGGCGCGCCTGTTAAGCCAGGAATGATGAAGTCGGCTTCTCCTTTGGGAGCAACCATTGAAGAGGAAACGGCATATTTTCGCCCGCTGACAACGGCTTCGACTTTATTAAACGAAATGTAATAACCAGTGGGATTTGTGACGTGAAGTACCGTTTTCCCCGCATTCTGTTGTATACGCCACTGTAATTTCTGCGGCGCTTCTGACGCGGCACCCTCCAGTCCTTCCGGGCGATAAAACAGTTTAATACGTGTACGAAAAGCTAATTGCAGGACGTTTTTTTCATTCACGTCAGCGTCTTTCATTTTGGGCGGCACTTCAAGCACGTTAAACCAGTAGATGCTTTCGCGATCTTTCGGTAATGCACGACTGCCAGTGTAGGTTAATTTTACCGTCTGTCCGCGTCCTGGTTCGATGCGGGACACCGGTGGAGTTGCGTTAAAAGGCACATTAATGGTGCTGGGGTCTGCATTTGAGTCGCCGTCATCCAGCCAGTTTTGTACCAGCGCTGGAGTTGAACCTTTATTCTCCAGACGGATGGTGGTGTCCTTTTGTGACTCTTTATAAACAATACGAGTGCCGGAAAGGACAATATCTGCGAACACGGGTTGAATAGCTGATAGTGAAGTAATGGTAAAGATGACACAAAAAAGAGAGCGACACGTCCTGGTCATAATTGTTCCTCCATGAGGGTAAATAAGGAGGAGGATCATGTTGAAGCACACGCTCTTCCTCCTGTGAAACACGAATGATTAGTCGTAGGTAACGGTATATGCTGTGTTAGATTTGACGTAGCCTGCGGTTACAGGGACAGCACCAGACTGCTTAACGTAAGAAACGACAAAGTTAAATTTCGCCACGCCGTCAGTATTAAAAGTTGTATTGTGAATGTCGGCAGCGTCATTTACTTTGACCTGGGTATAGGCCAGCGCGGCGCCGGAGTTATCGACCTGGTGGATCGCCAGGTTAACGCCAGTTGCCGGGTTGGTGATGGAGTCATCGTTGTTGAGCGTTCCATTGCTGTTGCTGAAGAACGTCGAGGCCATGCTCAGGTGCGCATTCGTATTTGTGTTAGTTTTTCCGCAGTCAACGGTAATATAAAACGGTTCTGGCTGAATACCGACGGCACTGCTCTGTACACCTGGATCGGCAGTTATAGCGGATGCCTGGGCGGTGTTCAGTTGAACCTGTCCATCCTGACTGCCGCCGTTAACGTGCGGGGTGCAGGTGTTATCGCTCACCAGACCAGCAAAATCTACCTGGCCGCCATCTAGGGCAAAGGCTGAAGTAGTGGAGGCAGCAGACAGAACCAGTGATAAAGCTATTAACTTTAATTTCATCTTGAAATATCCTTGTTAAAAATAGATGTCACTTAAGACAATATTTATTATAGGGAGTACTCTGCATCTATAAAAATATCATATGCGGATATTTCCTTTTTTTATATTCACAAACAAAATATTTAATTTGTTTTTTATCTATACTACAATTTCTTGTAATAATTTATTTGTGCATTGTTTTTAACGATTTTGTACATATTGTGCTTTTTTTTGCAAACATAGTATTTATTTATCTCTTGCTGTTATGTGTTGATGGTTTTTATTATCAATATATATATGTATTGTATTTGAGTTGATTGGTGTGTATTTGTATTTTTTATCATTATAAATAATGAAAATGATTTTAATTTTAACTGAAGTGACTACTATTATGTTTACAAGAGGTAAGGGTGTTCTTCTATCCTTGATAATTCTGTAAAGGAGTTATCTTGTTGAAAAAGATAACTCTCTGGGGACTGATGATCAGTTATAGGTAAGGGTATACGCGGTGTTGGATTTCACGTAGCCCGCTGTTACTGGTACCGCGCCAGACTGTTTGACGTAAGAGACGACGAAGTTGAACGTCGCCACGCCGTCAGCATCAAAAGTTGTATCGTGAATGTCGCTGGCGTCGTTTACTTTGACCTGGGTATAGGTCAGCGCGCTGCCGGAGCTATCGACCTGGTGGATCGCCAGGTTAACGCCAGTTGCCGGGTTGGTGATGGAGTCATCGTTGTTCAGTGTCCCGTTGCTATTGCTGAAGAACGTTGAGGCCATACTCAGGTGCGCTTTGGTGTTTTCGTTGGTTGTGCCACAGTCTACGGTAATATAGAACGGTTCTGGCTGAATACCGACGGCACTGCTCTGTACGCCAGGATCAGCTGCGATGGCTGACGTCTGGGCGGTGTTCAGTTGAACCTGCCCATCCTGGCTGCCGCCGTTAACATGTGGCGTACAGGTGTTGTCGCTCACCAGACCGGCAAAATCTACTTGCCCGCCATCAAGGGCGAATGCGGATGTTGAGAGTAGTACGGCAGAAAAAACGGTCGACAAGGCGATGATTTTTTTCTTCATGAGAATACCCTTATATCAAGTTACGGCAGTTAAATATGGGGTGAACCATATATTAATTCCGGGTTATTAGACCTTAAATATTCAGCTTTTGTAAAATTCATAGCGGATATGATTATTCGTCCATTTATTTTTATTATATATATTATATGATGGTTTTATTTGTGATGTTGAGGGCTTATTGATATATTATTTTATGAGGTTATTAATTTTTATCGCGTCATGCTGTAAATTGATGATTTGAGGGGGTGATAAATTGATGGTGTAAATTAAATAGAAAACAAAATAGAATGTTTGTATAATTGAGTCTTAGTAGAGAGCGAAATATAGAGGAAGTCTTTATCTTGATAATACATAATATTTATGAGTTGACTTAATTTAGATTTTTTAAATTTTGATTTTAAAAAATATAAGTCGGCAATAATTAAATGATAGCGCAAAATGTAAATTAAAAGCATCTAATATTATTTAATATAATTTTAAATCAAATCATTGTAATTCCAACATGTGCCTTAAGTGAGCGGGTATAAATCAATCTGTCCTGTTTATATTCCTGTGTTTGAGCAAAAAGATCTACCAGCGGTCAGGGCGGGGTGACATATAGCTCAGGCATTCAGCCAACGATTGATTGTCATCAGGAAAATGTAAATCAGGAGCGATCTCAAACAGCGGCCATAGCATAAAGCCCCGGTTTTTCATGTCGTAGTGCGGCACGGTCAGGCGCTCGGTGTTAATCACTTCATCGCCAAACAGCATAATGTCGAGATCCAGCGTTCGCGGACCCCAGCGTTCGGCCTTGCGCACACGCCCCTGTTGCAGCTCAATGCGCTGAGTATGGTTAAGCAATTCTTCTGGGGTGAGAGCGGTATCCAGCGCCACGGCGGCGTTCAGGTAATCGGGCTGATCCTGTGGGCCTAATGGCGGTGTGCGGTAAAATGAAGAGACGGCCATAATGCGGCTGTCGGGAATTTCACCGATCGCCTGTATGGCAGCATTCACCTGCTCCAGCGGGGAGGCGAGGTTGCTGCCAATAGCGATATAAACGACAGTCACGCACTTCCCTCGCGGCGTGGCGCGCGTTTACGTGGGCGACGATGACGACGACGTTCAGGCTCTTCATCCAGCTCGTTCAGCATGCCTTTTTGCTCCGGCGGCGCTGAAACCTGGAATTCACCCCACCATTGAGCCAGACGCTGCAGCTCGGCGTTGTTTTCCACTTCTGCACGCAGGGCCAGCAGGTCGTAGGCGGCGCGGAACTTCGGATGTTCCATCAGCTTCCAGGCGCGTTTGCCCTGACGACGGGACATGCGTAACTGCAACTGCCAGATATCACGGGTCAGCGAGGTTAATCGTTTCGGGATTGCCAGCGAGCGACAGGCTTCGTCGAGTACGTCATTCATTGCCAGTGCGAAAGCGTCGTAATAGGCCAGACCGCTTTCTTGCGCAATTTTCTGCGCGGCTTCCAGTAACGGATACCAGAACATGGCAGCGAACAAGAACGCCGGGTTAACGCGCATATCATTGTTAATGCGGTTATCGGTATTCTTCAGCACCTGCGCGATAATGCGCTCCATCGGGCTATCACCGTCTTCGGTGAAGTAGCGCGTAATGGTTGGGAACAGCGGCTGGAACAGGCTGTACTCACGCAGTTTTTTATAGGTTTCATACCCATAGCCCGCCTGTAATAGCTTAAGCGCTTCTTCAAACAGGCGTGCGGGAGGAATGTCGTTCAACAGCGTTGCCAGACGCGGGATCGGCTCCGCGGTTTCCGGGCTGATACGCATGTCGAGCTTGGCGGCAAAGCGCACGGCGCGGAGCATACGTACGGGATCTTCGCGATAGCGCGTTTCCGGATTACCAATCAGGCGAATGATGCCTTCTTCGAGATCCTGCATGCCACCGACGTAATCTCGCACGGTGAAATCGGCCACGCTGTAATACAGGCTGTTGATCGTGAAATCGCGACGCTGGGCATCTTCTTCAATGGAGCCAAAGATGTTATCGCGCAGCAGCATACCGTTTTGCCCGCGCTGTGAGGTTGTGCGATCGGACTCGCTGCCTTCATGATGACCGCGGAACGTTGCCACTTCGATAATTTCCGGGCCAAACATGACATGGGCCAGACGGAAACGGCGACCGACCAGGCGGCAGTTACGAAACAGTTTTCGCACCTGATCCGGCGTTGCGTTAGTGGTGACATCAAAATCTTTTGGCTTTTTGCCCAGCAAAAGATCGCGCACGCCCCCGCCAACCAGCCATGCCTCGTATCCGGCCTTATTGAGCCTGTACATTACCTTCAGGGCATTTTCACTGATATCTTTGCGGGAGATAGAGTGCTGCTCACGCGGGATTACCGTCATATGTGGACGGGCGACGGCAAGCTCGGCCTCGCGCTCCTCGCGGCTTAGCACCTTGCGGCAAAAATTAGCGACTCGGGTAAAAATAGTGCACCTCGGTAGTGTCAAACTTCAATCAGAACAAGTGTTGCTGTGTAAAAATAGCGGCTAATCATAGCTCAGCATGGCGCATTTGAGAATGGCGTATTTACGATCGCTGATTCTGGCACCGTTGTCAGACTCCAGTTTTCCACTGCAAACTGAAGGATCTGATCGACCTGCATCTCCTGCCACGCGATATCCACACGCTGGCCGAGAAAGCGCAGCGCGGCAATAATCACCGGACGTGGATCGCCTTGCGGCAGGGCAGGTGCATGATTTTGTTTGGAAAGTTTAGCGCCTTGTTTGTTAAGCGCCAGCGGCAGATGAATATAGTCTGGCGCCTGCCAGCCAAACTGCTGATACAACGAAATTTGCCGCACCGTCGGTTCTATGAGATCGGCGCCGCGCACAATTTCCGTCACGCCCTGGAAGTGGTCATCTACCACTACCGCGAGGTTATAGGCAAACAGCCCGTCGCGGCGGTGAATAATAAAATCTTCACCAGCAAGTTGCGGGTCAGCCTGAATCACACCGCGTAGCCGGTCAGTAAACTGCATCACGGGGTGGCGTTGTTTAATGCGGACTGCCGCCTGCTCTGGCCCGAGGCACAGCTCACGGCAGCGACCATCGTAAATGCCGCCGACGCTTTGAATACGCGCCCGCGTACAGGTGCAGTAATAGCTCAGATCCTGCTGATGCAGCCAGGCGAGCGCCTCGCGGTAGGCGTCATGGCGCTGGGATTGCCACAAAATGTCGCCATCCCAGTGCAGGCCGTAATGTTCCAGCTGACGCAGAATCGTATCTGCAGCACCGGGAACTTCACGAGGGGGGTCAATATCTTCAATGCGTACTCGCCAGATTCCACGCCGGGCACGAGCCTGCAGGTAACTGCCGAGGGCGGCAATCAGTGAACCGAAGTGCAGTTCGCCGGAAGGGGAGGGGGCGAAGCGGCCAATATAGTGTGAATCGCTCATTTTGCGGACTAACAAATAATAAGGCGGGAGAAACTCCCGCCTGTAGTAAACGTGGTAAAAATGACCGGAATTAACCTGCCATTTGTTTTTCGCGGATTTCTGCCAGCGTTTTGCAGTCGATACACAGATCGGCTGTCGGACGTGCTTCCAGACGGCGAATACCAATTTCTACGCCGCATGATTCGCAGTAGCCGAAATCTTCGTCTTCTACCTTCTTCAGCGTCTTCTCGATCTTTTTGATCAGTTTGCGCTCACGGTCACGGTTACGCAGCTCAAGGCTGAATTCTTCTTCCTGCGCGGCGCGGTCCACCGGATCAGGGAAGTTAGCCGCTTCGTCTTGCATATGAGATACGGTGCGATCGACTTCATCCCTAAGTTGATTACGCCATGCCTCAAGAATACGCCTGAAGTGCGACAGCTGGGCTTCGTTCATATACTCTTCGCCCGGTTTCTCCTGGTACGGCTCCACCCCAGCGATGGCGAGAATACTCAGGGACGATGTTTTACGGTTTTGCCCTTCTTGCATGTTGCTTCTCCTTAACACGCACTATCGATCCCCATGTTCGGGGGAAAAATCAGGTCGCTATAAATAGCAGATGCTTTTCCGGATAGCAATTATCTAAACGTAACACTTGACAACCCTGTGAGGAAAAGCGTATTTGCACACGCGCCCAGAATATTAATTAACCAGATGTTTACACCATTACAAGGTAATGGGCAACGGCTCTTTAAGAGTCATACCATGGGCAGAAAGTTCCGCTTTATAAACCAGAATTTCGACCCCCTTTTGCCGAGCTTCGACCAATAATTGCGCATATTTCGTATCAATATGGCGCGCGGGTGAAAACCGTGTAATGGCTGAATGTAGCACAGCGAAAAATATCACCGCCCGCTTACCTTCAGCCGCTACGCTCATCAATTCCCGAAGATGTTTCTGACCTCGTTCAGTGATGGCATCGGGAAAATAACCCTGATCTTTTTCCGCCAACGTGACTGATTTCACTTCAATATAGCAGTCAGGTCGGGAATCCGCCTGTAACAAAAAGTCTATACGACTCCCTTCGGCACCGTATTTTACTTCACTTTTCAATATGCTATAGCCTGAAACTTCTGAAATTAGCGACTGCTGAATCGCCTCTTTCGCTAATCTGTTCGCCCACAGCGTGTTAACACAAATAAATGCCCCGGATTGCGTTTGCGTTAATTCCCAGGTATGCGGATATTTCCGTTTGGTATTTTCTGATGTCGAATACCAGACGGTATCACCTGGTGTTGCGCATCCGGTCATCGCGCCGGTATTTGGGCAGTGTAACGTTAACGTTGTGCCATCCGGTGTGATCACATCCGCTAAAAAGCGCTTGTAGCGCTGGATGAGCGTAGACGGTTGTAAAGGTGGAGAAAATTGCATCAGCAGTCCCTTTGATTATTCAGTCAGCGTCCAGCGTTGCATCTGTGCGTAACGCGTGCGTCCTCGTGCAAATGAGGAGGAGTAAAGCGCAAATTCCGTGACCGGAAACGACCAGCCAAAGCCCGGTGGGGGGATGGGAACCGCGTGGCCGGCATCGCGCAGCAGCGTGATATGCGGGTGAAACGGCTGTGGGCTTTGGTAGCATCCGCTGCGCGCGGCCTGTGCCCGCAGCATATTCGCCAGTTGTAACAGTCCGCGCGGCGGCTGACGCATCCCCAGCCATACCACTCGCGAACGCAGCCATTGCCCGGCATCATCCAGTTTGAGCGTAAAACCTGGCTGGCGAATGCGTCCGGCTAGCTGCGACAACGCCTGTTGCTTCTCTGCGCTGACATCACCTAAAAAGGCCAACGTCAGATGCAGATTCTCGGCGGCGACGGGACGGCCTGCTTCAGGAGGGAACTGCGTAGCTCGCCAGTGGATTAACTGCTCCCGAACCCCGCCTGGCAATTCAATCGCAAAGAACAGCCTTTTTGGCTCAGACATGATGGATACTCGGTTATGAATTAACGCGATGCTACAATGCAGCGCGAAGAATGTTAACCCTCTGGAGCCATTTGTGACGTCGTTGCCCGTTGCCGCCGTAGTGCCTGAACTGCTTACCGCCCTTGATAACTCGTCGCAGGTGCTGCTGACCGCGCCGACCGGTGCCGGGAAATCGACCTGGTTGCCGTTGCGACTGCTTGAGCATGGTGGCATCAAGGGGCGGATTATTTTGCTGGAGCCGCGTCGTCTGGCGGCACGCAATGTCGCGCAGCGGTTGGCGGAGTTGCTGAACGAAAAGCCCGGTGAGACCGTGGGTTATCGCATGCGCGCACAGAACTGCGTGGGGCCGCAGACCCGGCTGGAAGTGGTGACGGAAGGCGTCCTGACGCGCATGATCCAGCGCGATCCCGAACTGACGGGCGTCGGGTTAGTGATCCTCGACGAATTTCACGAGCGGAGCCTGCAGGCCGACCTGGCGCTGGCGCTGTTGCTGGATGTACAGCAGGGACTGCGTGACGATCTGAAACTGTTGATCATGTCCGCAACGCTCGATAACGGGCGCTTGCAGCAGTTATTGCCTGATGCGCCCATGATTATCTCTGAAGGCCGCACATTTCCGGTCGAGCGACGGTATCAGCCGCTGGCGGCACATCTGCGTTTTGACGAAGCGGTGGCCATAGCCACGGCGGAGCTACTGCGCCATGAAAGCGGGTCGCTGCTGCTGTTTTTACCGGGCGTTGGAGAAATCCAGCGCGTGCAGGAGCAACTGGCAATGCGTGTGGGCCGCGATGTTGTGCTGTGCCCACTGTATGGCGCGCTGACGCTTGCCGAGCAGCGTCAGGCGATTTTGCCCGCGCCGCAAGGTAAGCGCAAAGTGGTGCTGGCCACCAATATTGCCGAAACCAGCTTAACGATTGAAGGTATTCGGCTGGTGGTAGACTGCGCTCAGGAGCGCGTGGCGCGCTATGATGCGCGCACTGGACTGACGCGACTGATTACCCAGCGCATCAGTCAGGCCTCGATGACGCAGCGAGCGGGACGCGCAGGGCGTCTTGAACCCGGAATTTGTCTGCATCTGCTTGCCAAAGAGCAGGCGGAAAGAGCGGCTTCGCAAGGGGAACCGGAGATATTACAGAGCGATCTGTCCGGGCTGCTAATGGAGTTGCTGCAATGGGGATGCACCAACCCTGAGCAACTAAACTGGCTGGATACGCCGCCCGCCATCAACCTGCAGGCGGCAAAACGACTGTTGCAGATGCTGGGCGCGCTTGAGGACGACAGGCTCAGCGCCACAGGGCAGAAAATGGCGGCGTTGGGTAACGACCCGCGATTAGCAGCTATGCTGGTTAGCGCCAACGATGACGATGAAGCGGCAACGGCGGCGAAACTGGCTGCGATTCTGGAAGAGCCGCCGCGCGGCGGCAGTACCGATCTGGCTGTGGCGTTTTCACGAAATCAGCCTGCCTGGCAGCAGCGCAGTCAACAGTTGCTGAAACGGCTTAACGTTCGCAGCGGACAGCCCGACAGCACACAACTCCCCCCGTTGCTGGCGCGGGCGTTTGCTGACCGGATCGCGCGTAGACGCGGGCAGGAAGGGCGTTATCAGTTGGCTAATGGTATGGGCGCAATGCTGGATGCTGATGACGCTTCCGGACGCCATGAATGGCTGATCGCCCCCCTGTTGCTACAGGGCAGCGCTTCGCCGGATGCACGTATTTTGCTGGCTCTGCCACTGGATATTGAGGCGCTAATGCAGGCATGTCCTGAGCTGCTGCAACAGTCCGACACCATCGAATGGGATGAGGCTCAGGGAACGTTAAAGGCATTGCGTCGCTCGCGCATTGGCCAGCTCACGGTAAAAGTCCAGCCGCTGGCTAAACCCTCGGAAGAGGAGTTGCACCAGGCGATGTTGAATGGCATTCGCGATAAAGGGCTAAGTGTGCTCAACTGGACGCCGGAAGCCGAGCAGTTTCGGCTGCGTTTGCAATGTGCGGCGAACTGGCTGCCAGAATACGACTGGCCTGCGGTAGATGAGGATTCTCTGCTGGCGACGCTGGAGACCTGGCTGTTGCCGCACATGAGCGGTGTGCACTCTTTACGCGCGTTAAAAGCATTAAATGTGGGTCAGGCGTTGCGCGGTTTGCTGGACTGGTCAATGCTGCAACGTCTGGATAGTGAACTGCCGGCGCATTACACTGTGCCGACGGGGAGTAGGATTGCCATTCGCTATCATGAAGATAATCCTCCGGCACTGGCGGTGCGGATGCAGGAAATGTTTGGCGAAGCGAAGACCCCAACCATCGCTCAGGGCCGCGTGCCGCTGGTGCTGGAGTTGCTGTCTCCGGCCCAACGACCGCTACAGGTGACCAGCGATCTGAGCGCGTTCTGGCAGGGATCGTACCGCGAGGTGCAAAAAGAGATGAAAGGACGTTATCCGAAACACGTCTGGCCGGACGATCCGGCGAATACCGCGCCAACGCGGCGCACCAAAAAGTATTCGTAATGAAACGGTAGGCCGGATAAGGCTTGTATGCCGCATCCGGCGAAAGAGCGGTAATAATTGAGAGATTTCTTCTTCTGTCGCAGGACGGAAGAACAGAGAATCGGGCCTTTGCGCCTGAATGTTGCGGAGAAAAAGCATGGCGGGGAATGACCGCGAGCCAATTGGACGTAAAGGGAAACCATCGCGTCCGGTAAAACAAAAGGTGAGCCGTCGTCAACTCAGAGATGAAGAGTATGACGACGATTATGATGATGATGATGATGACTATGAGGATGAAGAACCGATGCCGCGTAAGGGTAAGGGCAAAGGGCGTAAGCCTCGTGGTAAGCGCGGCTGGTTCTGGCTGCTGGTAAAACTGTCGATTGTCTTTTTGGTGCTGATCGCCATTTACGGCGTGTATCTGGACCAAAAAATTCGTAGCCGTATTGATGGCAAAGTCTGGCAACTTCCGGCGGCGGTGTATGGCCGCATGGTTAACCTTGAGCCAGAAATGCCCATCGGCAAGAATGAGATGGTGAAGCTGCTGGAGGCCACGCAGTATCGTCAGGTGACGAAGATGACGCGTCCGGGCGAATTCACCGTACAGGCGAAGAGCATTGAGATGATTCGTCGCCCGTTTGACTTCCCGGACAGCAAAGAAGGGCAGGTGCGCGCGCGTCTGACCTTTGACGGCGATCATCTGGACACCATCGAGAATATGGATAACAACCGCCAGTTCGGTTTCTTCCGTCTCGATCCGCGTCTGATCACCATGCTCTCTTCGCCTAACGGCGAGCAGCGCCTGTTTGTCCCGCGTAGCGGCTTCCCGGATCTGCTGGTGGACACGCTGTTAGCGACAGAAGACCGTCACTTCTATGAACACGACGGGATCAGTCTCTATTCCATTGGCCGTGCAGTGCTGGCGAACCTGACGGCAGGTCGTACGGTACAAGGGGCCAGTACGCTGACCCAGCAGTTGGTGAAGAACCTGTTCCTCTCCAGCGAGCGCTCCTACTGGCGTAAAGCCAACGAAGCCTATATGGCGCTGATCATGGACGCGCGTTACAGCAAAGACCGTATTCTTGAGCTGTACATGAACGAAGTCTATCTCGGTCAAAGCGGTGACAATGAGATCCGTGGCTTCCCGCTGGCGAGCCTGTATTACTTCGGACGTCCGGTTGAAGAGTTAAGTCTCGACCAACAGGCCCTGCTGGTTGGGATGGTGAAAGGGGCGTCGATTTATAATCCGTGGCGTAACCCGAAGCTGGCGCTGGAGCGTCGTAACCTGGTGCTGCGTCTGCTGCAACAGCAGCAGATTATCGACCAGGATCTGTATGACATGCTGAGCGCGCGTCCGTTAGGCGTGCAACCGCGCGGCGGGGTGATTTCACCACAGCCAGCGTTTATGCAGATGGTGCGTCAGGAGCTACAGGCGAAGCTGGGCGATAAAGTTAAAGATCTCTCCGGTGTGAAAATTTTCACCACCTTTGATTCCGTGGCGCAGGACGCCGCAGAAAAAGCGGCGGTGGAAGGCATTCCGGTGCTGAAGAAACAACGTAAGTTGAGCGATCTGGAAACGGCGATTGTGGTGGTTGACCGCTTTAGCGGCGAAGTTCGCGCCATGGTCGGCGGGGCAGAGCCTCAGTTTGCGGGCTATAACCGTGCGATGCAGGCGCGTCGTTCAATTGGTTCTCTGGCGAAGCCGGCGACCTATCTGACGGCACTTAGCCAGCCGAAGCTGTACCGCCTGAATACCTGGATTGCCGATGCGCCAATTGCGCTGCGTCAGCCGAACGGCCAGGTGTGGTCACCGCAGAACGATGACCGTCGCTATAGCGAAAGCGGTAAAGTGATGCTGGTGGACGCGTTAACGCGCTCAATGAACGTACCCACGGTAAATCTGGGGATGGCGCTGGGCCTGCCCGCTGTAACCGATACCTGGCTGAAGCTGGGTGCTCCGAAAGATCAGCTTAACCCGGTTCCGGCTATGCTGCTGGGGGCGCTGAACCTGACGCCAATCGAAGTGGCGCAGGCGTTCCAGACTATCGCCAGCGGCGGGAACCGCGCGCCGCTGTCGGCGCTGCGTTCGGTGATTGCCGAAGATGGCACGGTGTTGTACCAGAGCTTCCCGCAGGCTGAGCGTGCCGTTCCGGCGCAGGCGGCGTATATGACGCTGTGGACCATGCAGCAGGTGGTTCAGCGTGGTACGGGCCGCCAGCTTGGCGCGAAGTATCCAGGGTTGCATCTGGCAGGTAAAACCGGTACCACCAACAACAACGTCGATACCTGGTTCGCCGGGATCGACGGCAGCCAGGTGACCATCACCTGGGTGGGCCGCGATAACAACCAGCCAACCAAGCTGTACGGTGCCAGTGGCGCGATGTCGATTTACCAGCGTTACCTGGCCAACCAGACCCCGACACCGCTGGTGCTGACGCCGCCGGAGGATGTGGTGGATATGGGCGTAGACTACGACGGTAACTTCGTTTGCAGCGGCGGGATGCGTACGCTTCCGGTATGGACCACCGATCCGGATTCACTGTGTCAACAAGGTGAGATGATGCAGCAGTCGGGTAATCCGTTCGATCAATCTTCTCAGCAGCCGCAGCAACAGCAGCCTCAACAGCAGCCTCAACAGCAGCAACCGCCGCAGCAAGAGAAGAAGGACGGCGATGGCGTGGCCGGTTGGATTAAAGAGATGTTTGGCGGTAACTAACGCCTGCCTAAAAACCCGCTTCGGCGGGTTTTTCTTTATTCGCGCAAGATACTCACGCTGCTATTCAACTATCCGCCATTGTTTTGCCTGATGGCGCTACGCTTATCAGCCGTACAGTGCAAGGGCGTAACGCCACCTTTCAGCCTAATTTATTAACCCTTTCTTTTCATCTGGTTATTTCTTAACCCCTCAGTTTTAGTAGGGACGTGTATTGCTTGCTATCTCGTCAGAGTTTCGAATATTATGCTGCCGTTATAATAATAATTCTCGTTTACGTTATCATTTACTTTCATCAGAGAAATACCAATGGCGCGTCTTAAAACTGCTCAGCCAAGTTCATCACTGCGTAAAATCGCAGTAGTGGTAGCCACAGCGGTTAGCGGCATGTCTGTCTATGCACAGGCGGCGGTTGACCCGAAAGAAGAAACCATCACCGTAACTGCAGCGCCTGCTCCGCAGGAAAGTGCATGGGGACCTGCAGCAACCATCGCCGCGAAACGCTCTGCCACTGCCACCAAGACTGATACGCCTATCGAAAAGACCCCGCAGTCTGTTTCGGTTGTGACGCGTGAAGAGATGGATATGCATCAGCCAGGGTCGGTAAAAGAGGCTTTAGCCTATACCCCTGGTGCTGCCGTTTCTACGCGTGGCGCTTCCAGCACTTATGATTTCGTTATTATTCGTGGCTTCTATACGCCTGGCCCAACACCAAACAATTACCTTGATGGCGTCAAGCTACAGGGGGATTACTACAGCTCTGCCGTTGTTGATCCTTACATGCTTGAACGCGTCGAGCTTATGCGCGGGCCAACATCTGTCCTTTACGGGAAAAGTAATCCGGGCGGCTTGATCTCCATGGTTAGCAAAAGCCCGACATCAGAGCCGCTAAAAGAAATTCAATTCAAAATGGGTTCGGATAATCTGTTCCAAACCGGTTTTGATTTCAGCGATTCCCTGGATGACGACGGCGTGTACTCATACCGCCTGACAGGGTTGGCTCGTTCTAATGACGAACAACAGGATTTCGCGAAGCAGAAGCGTTATGCCATTGCTCCAGTGTTTAGCTGGAAGCCTGATGACCGAACCAACCTGACTCTGCGAGCAAACATTCAGAATGAACCGTCAACGGGCTATTACGGCTGGTTGCCGAAACAAGGTACGGTCGATCCGTTACCTGATGGTTCCCGTTTGCCAGTGAGCTTTACGGATTATGCGCCGAACAATACCTATTCGCGTTATGAGCGAATGGTTGGTTACAGCTTTGAACACAGTTTTGATGATACCTTCACTGTGCGTCAAAATTTACGTTATAGCCAAATCAAAACCTCTCAACAGAGTGTGTACGGTTTCGGCGCAGTGGGTAATCAGCTGACCCGTCAGATTATCGTCGCCGATGAACGCTATAATGATTTTGGCGTAGATACTCAATTGGAAAGCAAGTTCGCGACGGGAGATGTTGGACACACTCTGCTCACCGGCGTCGACTATTCGCGTCTGCGAAACGATATTGATAACGCCTACGGAAGTGCACCGCCTTTAGATATGAATAATCCGGTGTATGAAGATGTTGATTTCCCTGACGCGAAACCGTTCCAGCTTAACACGCAGCACCAAACTGGCGTGTATGTACAGGACCAACTGGAATGGAATAAATGGGTTGCAACACTGGGAGGCCGCTATGACTGGTCTCAGCAGGCAACCACTATTCGTTCCAGTAATCAGAAAGTTGAGCGTAACGATGAGCAGTTCACCTGGCGCGGCGGGATTAACTATCTCTTCGACAATGGTATTACGCCATACTTTAGCTACAGCGAATCATTCGAGCCGAACCCTTCAAAAGCATGGGCGGCAACACCTGCTGATAACGTTGCTTATGCGCCGTCAAAAGGTAAGCAATATGAAGCTGGCGTGAAATATGTTCCAAAAGATCTGCCCGTTGTTGTTACTGCCGCGGTATATGAGCTAACGAAAACGAATAACCTGACCACCGACCCGCTTAATCCGTTTGCGCAGGTTCCGGCGGGTGAAATACGTTCTCGTGGCGTTGAATTAGAAGCAAAAGCCGCAGTGAATGCGAACATTAACCTGACTGCGTCTTACACGTATACCGATGCGGAATATACAGAAGACACGACGCTTAAAGGTAAAACACCTGTTCAGGTACCAAAAAACATGGCCTCTCTGTGGGGGGATTACACCTTCTACGAAGGCCCGTTATCTGGGTTAACGCTGGGAACTGGTGGCCGTTATGTCGGTTCTAGCTATGGTGATCCTGGAAATACTTTCAAGGTGGGTAGCTCAACCGTGATGGATGCCGTCGTTAAATACGATCTCGCTCGTCTCGGTATGGCAGGTTCCAGCGTTGCAGTTAACGTTACTAATCTGTTTGACCGTGAATACGTTGCCAGCTGCTTTGATACCTATGGCTGCTTCTGGGGCGCAGAACGTCAGGTCGTTGCAACCGCAACCTTCCGTTTCTAATTTCTCTTTGGGCACGCTTTGCGTGCCCGTTTTACAAGTTGGCTGCTATGCAGGAAAACAGATCCCATCCCGACACCACTTTTGCGTTGCGTAATGTCTCCTTTCGTGTGCCTGGCCGCACGCTTTTGCATCCCCTCTCGTTAACGTTTCCTGTGGGAAAAGTGACAGGACTTATCGGTCACAACGGTTCCGGAAAATCGACGTTACTGAAAATGCTGGGACGTCATCAGCCGCCGTCAGAAGGCGAAATCCTGCTAGACGACCAGCCGCTGGAGAGCTGGAGCAGTAAAGCGTTTGCCCGCAAGGTTGCTTACCTGCCGCAGCAACTGCCGCAGGCTGAAGGGATGACCGTCCGCGAGCTGGTGGCCATTGGCCGCTACCCGTGGCATGGCGCGCTGGGACGGTTTGGTGTGGCTGACCGGGAGAAAGTAGAAGAAGCCATTTCGTTGGTGGGCTTAAAACCTTTAGCGCATCGTCTGGTCGATAGCCTGTCCGGTGGGGAACGCCAGCGTGCGTGGATCGCCATGCTGGTGGCGCAGGACAGCCGCTGTCTGCTACTTGACGAACCGACCTCCGCGCTGGATATCGCCCATCAGGTTGACGTGCTGGCGCTGGTGCATCGCTTAAGCCAGCAGCGCGGCTTGACGGTGATTGCCGTACTGCACGATATCAATATGGCGGCCCGCTACTGCGATTACTTAGTTGCGCTGCGCGGCGGTGAAATGATTGCGCAAGGAACGCCGGCTGAACTGATGCGCAGTGAAACTCTGGAACAAATTTACGGTATCCCGATGGGCATCTTGCCGCATCCGGCCGGTGCCGCACCCGTGAGTTTTGTCTATTAATGATCGGATTACCTCATATTACCCGTCGGCGGCTGCTGACGGCGATGGCGCTGTCGCCGCTGCTGTGGCGGATGAATACGGCGCACGCGGCGGCGATTGATCCACAGCGTATTGTGGCGCTGGAATGGTTACCGGTAGAGCTGTTGCTGGCGCTGGGTATTACGCCGTATGGCATTGCAGATATCCCTAACTACAAGCTGTGGGTCAATGAGCCTCCATTGCCGGAGTCGGTGATTGACGTCGGGCTACGTACGGAACCCAATCTCGAACTGCTGACCGAAATGAAGCCCTCGTTTCTGGTGTGGTCGGCTGGTTATGGCCCCGCCCCCGAAAAGCTCGCGCGGATTGCCCCCGGGCAGGGATTTAATTTCAGTGATGGCAAAAAGCCGCTGGCCGTTGCGCGAAAATCGCTGCAGGAAATGGCGCAATTGCTGAATCTGTCAGCCTCCGCTGAACGCCATCTGGCCGAGTACGATCGTTTTATCGCCAGCCTGAAACCGCGCTTTATGCAACGTGGCGCGCGCCCCGTGCTCCTGACATCCCTGCTTGATTCGCGGCATATGCTGGTGTTTGGGCCGAACAGCCTGTTTCAGGAGGTGCTGGACGAATATGGGATCCCCAACGGCTGGCAGGGAGAAACCAACTTCTGGGGCAGCACTGCTGTGAGTATTGACCGTCTGGCTGCTTATAAGGATGTTGATGTGCTGTGCTTTGATCACGGCAACGATAAAGAGATGGCTGCGCTGATGTCTACGCCATTATGGCAGGCGATGCCGTTTGTCCGTGACGGACGTTTTCAGCGCGTGCCCGCCGTCTGGTTTTATGGCGCAACGCTGTCCGCGATGCATTTTGCCCGCATTCTGGATAATGCGCTGGGAGGCAAAGCGTGAGTAAACGAATTGCGCTGTTCCCAGCGCTTCTTCTGGCGGTTCTGTTTGTCGCTGCCTGCTGGCTCACCTGGGTTAACTTCTCTGTTTCGCTACCGCGCAGTCAGTGGCAACAGGCCATCTGGTCACCGGATATCGATGCCATTGAGCAGATGGTTTTCCACTACAGCTTGCTGCCGAGGTTGGCAATTTCGCTGTTGGTCGGTGCCGGGCTGGGCCTGGTCGGCGTGTTGTTCCAGCAGGTGCTGCGTAACCCACTGGCAGAACCCACTACGTTAGGTGTCGCAACCGGGGCGCAGTTAGGTATTACGGTCACGACGCTGTGGGCGATTCCGGGGGCGCTGACCGCGCAATTTGCAGCGCTGGCAGGGGCCTGTATCGTTGGGGCGCTGGTGTTTGGCGTCGCCTGGGGCAAACGTCTTTCTCCGGTGACGCTAATCCTTGCCGGTCTGGTGGTCAGCCTGTACTGCGGGGCGATTAACCAGTTGATGGTGCTCTTCCATCACGATCAGCTGCAAAGCATGTTTTTATGGAGCAGTGGCTCGCTGACGCAAACCGACTGGAGTGGCGTTCAGCGTTTGTGGCCGCAACTGCTGGGCGGCGTGATGTTGACGCTGCTGTTATTACGCCCAATGACGCTGATGGGACTGGATGACGGCGTGGCGCGCAACCTTGGGCTGGCGCTATCGCTGGCGCGCCTGGCGGCACTGACGCTGGCGATTGTCATCAGCGCCTTGCTGGTTAACGCAGTCGGAATTATCGGTTTTATCGGTCTGTTTGCGCCGCTGCTGGCAAAAATGCTCGGTGCCCGGCGCTTACTGGCGCGTCTGTTGCTGGCCCCGTTGATTGGCGCGCTGATCCTCTGGCTCTCCGATCAAATCATTCTGTGGCTAACCCGCATCTGGATGGAAGTCTCCACCGGTTCGGTGACGGCGCTGGTTGGCGCGCCGCTGCTGCTGTGGCTGCTGCCGCGCCTTAAAAGCATGAGCGCACCGGATATGAATGCCAGCAACCGCATCGCCGCTGAGCGTCAAAATGTACTGATGTTTGCGCTGGCGGGCGGTGCGATTTTACTGCTGGCGGTTGTCGTGGCGTTGTCGTTCGGACGTGATGCACACGGCTGGACATGGGCCAGCGGCGCGATGCTTGATGAACTGATGCCCTGGCGCTGGCCACGTATTCTGGCGGCGCTGATTGCCGGAGTGATGCTGGCGGTTGCGGGCTGTATTATTCAGCGTCTGACCGGAAATCCAATGGCCAGCCCGGAAGTCCTGGGTATTAGCTCCGGCGCGGCATTTGGCGTAGTGCTCATGCTGTTTCTGGTGCCCGGCAATGCCTTTGGCTGGCTACTCCCCGCCGGGAGCCTCGGAGCGGCGGTCACTCTGCTTATCATCATGGTTGCCGCCGGGCGCGGCGGTTTTTCGCCGCACCGTATGCTGCTGGCAGGGATGGCGCTCAGCACGGCGTTTACAATGCTGCTGATGATGCTGCAGGCCAGCGGCGACCCGCGCATGGCGGGCGTGTTGACCTGGATCTCTGGCTCAACCTATAACGCGACAGGCGAGCAGGTATTGCGTACCGGGATAGTGATGGTTTTCTTGCTGGTGCTGACGCCGCTGTGCCGTCGTTGGTTGACGATTTTACCGCTCGGCGGCGATACGGCGCGGGCGGTCGGTATGGCGTTGACGCCGTCACGCGTGGGATTACTGCTGTTGGCGGCGGGATTAACGGCGACAGCAACCATGACGATTGGGCCGTTGAGCTTTGTCGGGCTGATGGCGCCGCATATTGCTCGCATGATGGGTTTTCGCCGGGCGATGCCGCATATGCTGATTTCGGCGCTGGCGGGAGGCGTGCTGTTGGTCTTTGCCGACTGGTGCGGCAGAATGGTGCTGTTTCCGTATCAGATCCCGGCGGGATTACTGTCGACGTTTATCGGCGCGCCGTACTTTATCTATCTGCTGAGAAAGCAGAGCCGCTGAGGCTGATTCTTTTCATGTAGGCCGGATAAGACGCTCGCGTCGCCATCCGGCAATAAAAAAGCCGGGTGGCGGCTTCGCCTTACCCGGCCTACGTTGTTTCTGTACGTTCTCTTTTACAGTTTCGCAAACACCCGACGCGCGGCGTCGATGGTGTTATTGATATCTTCTTCGCTGTGCGCCACAGACATAAAGCCCGCTTCGAAGGCAGAAGGCGCCAGGTAAACCCCTTCATCCAGCATCATGTGGAAGAAACGCTTAAAGCGTTCAACGTCGCATGCCATCACATCCTGATAGCAGGTCACGGTTTCTGCATCGGTGAAGAAAATCCCGAACATCCCGCCCACATGGTTAACCACCAGCGGAATATTAGCGTCTTTGGCCGCTTCCAGCAGACCTTCCGCCAGACGCGTTGTCAGTTCGTTCAGCGTTTCATGAATACCCGGTTGGGCCACTTCGGTCAGACAAGCAAAGCCCGCCGCCATTGCAATCGGGTTACCGGACAGCGTACCCGCCTGGTAAACCGGACCGGTCGGCGCCAGCGCGTCCATCACATCACGACGGCCACCGAATGCGCCAACGGGCATCCCGCCACCGATGATTTTACCCAGGCAGGTCAGGTCCGGAACAACGCCGTAATAATCCTGCGCACCGGCCAGTGCCACGCGGAAACCGGTCATCACTTCATCGATAATCAACAGCGCGCCAAACTCATCGCACAATGCACGCAGGCCTGGCAGGAATTCTGGCAGCGGCGGGATGCAGTTCATGTTGCCGGCGACCGGCTCAACAATGATACAGGCGATCTCCTGCGGGTACTGTTCAAACGCTGCACGCACTGAAGAGAGATCGTTATAGGTGCAGGTCAGGGTGTGTTTCGCGAAATCAGCTGGAACGCCAGGGGAGTTCGGCTGGCCCAGCGTTAACGCGCCGGAACCGGCTTTGACCAGCAGGCAGTCAGCATGGCCGTGGTAGCAGCCTTCAAATTTGATGATCTTATCGCGACCGGTAAAACCGCGCGCCAGACGGATGGCGCTCATTGTCGCTTCCGTACCGGAGTTCACCATGCGCACCATGTCCATGGTCGGCACGAGTTCAGTGACCAGCTCCGCCATTTTCACTTCCATCTCGGTTGGCGCGCCGAAGCTTAAACCGCGTTCTGCGGCTTCAATCACCGCATTACGGATTGCCGGATGGTTGTGACCCAGTACCATCGGTCCCCAGGAACCGACGTAGTCGACATAGGCTTTACCATCGACATCGTACAGATACGCGCCGTCCGCTTTTTCGATAAACAGCGGAGTACCACCCACGCCAGTAAAGGCGCGAACGGGGGAGTTAACGCCGCCAGGGATAAGTTCGCGTGCTGCGCTGTAGAGATTTTCAGACTTACTCATGGATGGGGTCCTGGTTCGTAGAAAAAGTAAATGCCCGCTATTCTAGTTATTCAGAGAAGGTTATGAAAGTTTTACGCAATTGAAACAATGCGATTTGCAGGGGATTTTCGTGAAATGTGCGAGTAGAATGCCGATTCCGTATTTGTATTACCAATTAATGATCATCTGATGAAGACAGACACTCCCTCTTTTGAAGCACAGCAAATTGTGCGTTTACGCCGCAGGGATCAAATCCGTCGACTCCTGGAACGAGATAAAACGCCGTTGGCGATCCTCTTAATGGCCGCGGTAGTGGGTACCGTGACGGGACTTGTGGGCGTAGCCTTTGAGAAAGCGGTGACCTGGGTGCAGAATCAGCGCATAGGCGCGCTGGCTCAGGTTGCGGACCATGCCATTCTGCTGTGGCCGCTGGCGTTTATCCTCTCTGCATTGCTGGCGATGGTCGGCTATTTTCTGGTGCGTAAATTTGCACCGGAAGCGGGCGGTTCGGGGATCCCAGAGATTGAAGGCGCTTTGGAAGAGTTACGACCCGTGCGCTGGTGGCGCGTTCTGCCGGTGAAATTTATCGGCGGTATGGGCACACTGGGCGCTGGGATGGTGCTCGGGCGAGAAGGGCCGACCGTGCAGATTGGCGGCAACATTGGACGCATGGTGCTGGATATTTTCCGTATGCGCAGCGCCGAAGCGCGGCATACCCTGCTGGCTACCGGTGCCGCAGCGGGCTTGTCGGCGGCGTTTAATGCTCCTCTGGCGGGGATCCTGTTCATTATTGAAGAGATGCGTCCACAGTTTCGCTATAACCTCGTGTCGATCAAAGCCGTGTTTACCGGCGTCATCATGTCGAGCATTGTGTTTCGCGTTTTCAACGGTGAAGCCCCGATTATTGAAGTTGGCAAGCTCTCCAATGCGCCGGTGAATACGCTGTGGCTGTATCTGGTGCTGGGGATTATTTTTGGCTGCGTCGGACCATTGTTTAATACCATGGTGTTGCGTACCCAGGACATGTTCCAGCGTTTCCACGGTGGCGAGATTAAAAAATGGGTGCTCATGGGCGGTGCGATTGGCGGCCTGTGCGGGATCCTTGGATTAATTAAACCTGAAGCGGCAGGTGGCGGGTTTAACCTGATCCCGATTGCTGCGGCAGGCAATTTTAGCGTCGGTCTGCTGCTGTTTATCTTTATTACCCGGGTTATTACCACGCTGCTGTGCTTCTCGTCCGGTGCGCCTGGTGGGATTTTTGCCCCGATGCTGGCGTTGGGCACGCTGCTTGGTACCGCGTTCGGTATGGCCGCAGCGGCCTCCTTTCCGCATTATCACCTCGAGGCCGGGACCTTCGCCATCGCCGGAATGGGGGCTTTGTTGGCGGCGTCGGTAAGGGCGCCGCTCACCGGTATTGTGCTGGTGCTGGAGATGACCGATAACTATCAGCTCATTTTGCCAATGATTATTACCTGTCTTGGCGCAACACTATTAGCCCAATTTATGGGCGGAAAGCCGCTATACTCGACTATCCTTGCCCGCACGCTGGCAAAACAGGAAGCGGAGCAGGCGGCAAAAAGCCAGGGTACCGCCGCTGGCGAGAATACTTGAACGAAATACCAGGGTATTAGATAATGGCTTTAACCATTGGGTTATAATTTGCCCAATTGCCAATGTCGTTTGGAGCAAAATATGAGTGATGACGTAGCGCTGCCACTGCAATTTACTGAAGCAGCAGCCAATAAAGTAAAAAGCCTGATCGCTGACGAAGATAACCCGAACCTGAAATTACGCGTGTATATCACCGGCGGTGGTTGCAGTGGTTTTCAGTATGGTTTCACCTTTGATGATCAGGTGAACGATGGTGACATGACCATTGAGAAACAAGGTGTTGGTCTGGTGGTTGATCCGATGAGCCTGCAATATCTGGTGGGTGGTTCGGTTGACTATACCGAAGGTCTGGAAGGTTCCCGCTTCGTTGTGACTAACCCGAATGCTAAAAGCACCTGCGGGTGTGGTTCTTCTTTCAGCATCTGATTGCTGTTCGTTATGCCGGATGGCGACGCGAGCGTGTTATCCGGCCTACAGGAAAGATGTTCCAGGCCCGATAAGCGTAGCGCCATCGGGCAAAACAATATCAACGCCCGTTATCATCCAGCGCAAACGTCGGCAATTTCAAATGCCAGCGAATGGCGGCCAGCCGAATCAGCAGGGTGACAATCATCCCCATCATACTGGCGTTTTCCAGTGAAACATCAAAGGTATAAAACGCGGTCGCATGTACGATCCCGCCGATAATACAGGCTGTCGCGTAGATTTCGGTGCGCAAAATCATCGGTACTTCACGGGCTAATACGTCACGAATGATCCCACCGCCAACGCCGGTAATCACTCCCATACAAATCGCCACCAGAGGCCCTGTTCCGGCTATAAAAGCTTTGTTGACGCCAATGCCCACGAATACCGCCAGACCAACGGCATCCAGCACCGGCAGGATCCACTTCGGCAACCGTCGGGGCTGACGCACCAGCAGGATCGTCAGCATGCTGGTGATCATCGCCACCACCAGATCGGTAGGATCCTTAACCCAAAAAACCGGTCCGTTATCCAGCGCCATATCGCGGATCGTCCCGCCACCGACGGCTGTTACCACGCCTAAGACCAGAACGCCGAAGGGATCCATACGCAGTTTACCGGCAAGCAATACGCCAGAGATAGCAAATACCGCGGTACCGACAATATCCAGCCAATAGACGAGCATGTTTAAATCCTCACAACAAACCTGGTGGGGGCAGGCGCTAATTTACCTGTGAAAGCGCATTGCAGAGTTGTTTTGCGGCGAGGATAATACGCGGGCTCGCGCGTTCGAACCAGTCACTATTAAGTGTAATAATGGGTATTTTTAGCTGGTTTCCCCAGTATTGCTCAATTTTCAGCGTTTCGCCCGAACCACCGGTGGCAACGATAGCCTGCGGCGCTCTTGCCAGGACCTGTTCACGGCTAACCTGCGGCCATGGAACCCGACTGCCGGCAAAGATGTTTTCTCCACCGCATACCTCAAGAACCTCATGCTGAATGGAGCCTTTTCCACTGGTAAACAGAGGATTCGCCCCAAACTGCAGAAACACGCGTTTTTTCGGTTTGTTGGCATACTGAGATTTTAGTAAAGCATATTCATCAAGCAACGTTTTTGCTGCCTGTTTGGCCTGCTCTGGTCTGGGGCTCCATGGCGCCAACTGGCGTAGCGCATCGGCGACCTGCTCAATGGTAACAGCATCCACCCAGATAACCTTAACACCCAGCGCGGTCAGTTGATTTACCTGCCGCTCAGCATTTCCCCCGCGCCAGGCGACGACCAAATCCGGTTTCAGCGCCACAATGCGCTCCAGATTCATGCCTTGCCAGGTTGAGACCTCTTCAATATTTTTGGCCTCGGGCGGGTAATTTGAGTAGCTACTGACGCCAACGGGGGTAATGCCGGCGGCAAAGGCGAGTTCAGTATTGGCGGGAGAAAGCGTAACAACACGCGGTGCGGCGTAAAGGAACGCCGGGAGAGTGAAAAGCAGGGCGACCAGCGCCCTGGAGAGTAATTTAGCCATGCGCCAGTTTCTGTACCAGCGTTTCAACCATCAGGCTTGACTGCTTCGCGGCGACCACCAGGAACTCGTCAAAGCTGAGATGGGACTGCTGATCGGCGACGTCAGAAATGGCGCGAACCACGACGAACGGCACGTTAAAATTGTGGCAAACATGCGCAATCGCGGTTGCTTCCATCTCAACGGCAATCGCCTGTGGGAAGTTATGTTGAATTTTTGCCAGGCCAACAGAGCCATTAATGAAGGCATCGCCGCTGACGATAAGCCCACGGACAGCATTCAGATTCAGTTCTGCAATGCAGGCTTCTGCCGCAGCAATCAGTGCAGGATCGGCTTTGAAACCCGCCGGGCAACCCGGTAGCTGACCAAATTCATAGCCAAATGCCGTGACGTCGGCATCGTGATAGCGCGCTTCATCAGAAACCACGATATCGCCAACTTTCAGCGTAGAGGCCAGGCCGCCCGCTGAACCGGTATTAATGATGGCGTCCGGCTTGCAGCGTTCAAGCAGCAACGTAGCGCCCAGTGCAGCAGCGACTTTACCGATGCCTGATTTCAGTAGCGCAACCTCAGTACCGTTCAGTTGGCCGGTGTAAATTTCACAACCGCCGAGAGCGATGGTCTGACGGTTTTCGATTTTGTCACGCAGTAGCGTAACTTCTTCTTCCATTGCACCAATGATGCCGATTTTCATAGATTTACTCGCGATAAGCCAGATTTGAGGGCATAGTCTATCATGCGCTTAAGGGGTAGCGCATTTCTCAGGCGGGAGAGGACATGGCACAGATCGATTTCCGAAAAAAAATAAACTGGCATCGTCGTTACCGTTCGCCGCAGGGCGTGAAGACTGAGCATGAGATCCTGCGTATTTTCGAAAGCGATCGTGGACGTATTATCAATTCTCCGGCAATTCGCCGACTGCAACAAAAGACCCAGGTCTTTCCGCTGGAACGTAATGCGGCTGTGCGCACGCGTTTAACGCACTCAATGGAAGTTCAGCAGGTTGGCCGCTATATCGCGAAAGAGATCCTCAGCCGACTAAAAGAGCAAAAGTTGCTGGAGCAGTATGGCCTGGATGAACTGACGGGACCGTTTGAAAGTATTGTCGAAATGTCCTGCCTGATGCACGACATTGGCAATCCGCCGTTTGGTCACTTTGGTGAAGCGGCAATTAATGACTGGTTCCGCCAGCGACTGTATCCCGCAGATGCGGAAAGTCAGCCACTCAGCGATGACCGCTGTCTGGTGGCGGCATTACGTTTGCGCGAAGGCGAAGAGTCGCTGAATGATATTCGCCGTAAGGTGCGACAAGATTTATGTCATTTTGAAGGTAATGCGCAAGGGATTCGTCTGGTACATACCCTGATGCGCATGAATCTTACCTGGGCGCAGGTTGGCGGTATTTTGAAATATACCCGTCCGGCGTGGTGGCGTGGTAATGCGCCTGCAACACACAACTATTTAATGAAGAAACCAGGCTATTATCTTTCTGAAGAACTGTATATTGAGAGGTTACGTAAAGAATTATCATTAGCGCCTTACAGTCGCTTTCCATTAACCTGGATTATGGAAGCTGCCGATGATATCTCTTATTGCGTGGCCGATCTGGAAGATGCCGTTGAGAAAAGAATCTTTAGCGTCGAGCAACTTTATCACCATCTGCATGAGGCGTGGGGACACCACGAAAAAGGTTCCCTGTTCAGTCTGGTGGTAGAGAACGCCTGGGAGAAATCACGTTCAAATACATTAAGCCGGAGTACCGAAGATCAGTTCTTTATGTATTTACGCGTTAATACATTGAATAAACTGGTGCCGTACGCTGCTCAGCGATTTATCGATAACTTGCCGCAGATTTTTGAGGGATGTTTTAATCACGCGCTGTTAGAAGATGCCAGTAGCTTCAGCCAGTTGCTGGGGGTCTATAAAAATGTGGCGATAAAACATGTGTTTAGTCACCCAGACGTTGAGCAACTGGAGTTACAGGGCTATCGGGTGATCAGCGGGCTGCTGGAAATCTATCAACCGTTATTAAAAATGACTCAGTCAGATTTTACTGAACTGGTCGAAAATGAAAGAGTAAAACGTTTTCCTATCGAGTCCCGGTTATTTCAGAAGCTGTCCACTCGCCATCGCCTTGCTTATGTTGAGGCGGTCAGTAAAATATCGGTTGGCTGCGCTGAGTTTTCTGTTCTGGAATATTATTATCGCTGTCGTTTGATTCAGGATTATATCAGCGGGATGACAGATTTATACGCCTGGGATGAATATCGCCGGTTAATGGCAGTAGAACAATAAATAATCATTTGTAAAGGCCGACAATAAAATTTTACTTTTTCCTTAAACTTAAATCTGGAACTTAGCGCTATAAAACGACTCTGACGTATACAGCAATTTTGCGTTACCTGTTAATCGAGAACGAAACACATGAAAAAAACCACATTAGCAATGAGTGCACTGGCTCTGAGTTTAGGTTTGGCGTTGTCCCCCTTGTCTGCAACAGCGGCTGAAACGGCGTCTTCAGCAACGACCGCCCAACAGATGCCAAGCCTGGCCCCGATGCTTGAAAAAGTGATGCCATCGGTGGTGAGTATTAACGTCGAGGGGAGCACGACGGTGAATACGCCGCGCATGCCGCGTAATTTCCAGCAGTTCTTCGGTGATAATTCCCCGTTCTGCCAGGACGGTTCTCCGTTCCAGAGTTCCCCGTTCTGCCAGGGCGGCGCACCGGGCGCTGACAACGGCGGCGGCCAGCAGCAAAAATTTATGGCGCTGGGCTCCGGCGTAATTATTGATGCTGCGAAAGGGTATGTTGTGACCAACAACCACGTGGTGGATAACGCCACGGTAATTAAGGTTCAACTAAGCGATGGCCGTAAGTTTGACGCGAAGATCGTGGGTAAAGATCCGCGCTCCGATATCGCGCTGATCCAGATTCAGGATCCGAAAAACCTGACAGCAATTAAGCTGGCAGATTCTGACGCGCTGCGCGTGGGTGATTACACCGTGGCAATTGGTAACCCGTTTGGCCTCGGCGAGACCGTTACCTCCGGTATCGTTTCTGCGCTGGGCCGTAGCGGCCTGAATGCGGAAAACTACGAGAACTTTATCCAGACCGATGCTGCGATCAACCGGGGTAACTCCGGTGGCGCCCTGGTCAACCTGAACGGTGAGCTGATCGGGATTAATACCGCGATCCTCGCGCCGGACGGCGGTAATATCGGGATCGGCTTTGCAATCCCAAGCAACATGGTGAAAAACCTGACCTCGCAGATGGTTGAGTTCGGCCAGGTTAAACGTGGCGAGCTGGGCATTATGGGTACCGAGCTGAGCTCTGAGCTGGCGAAAGCGATGAAAGTTGACGCCCAGCGTGGCGCATTCGTCAGCCAGGTCATGCCGAACTCTTCCGCAGCGAAAGCGGGTATTAAAGCCGGGGATGTGATTACCTCCCTGAACGGTAAACCTATCAGCAGCTTTGCCGCCCTGCGTGCGCAGGTGGGAACTATGCCGGTAGGCAGCAAAATTAACCTTGGCCTGCTGCGCGACGGGAAGCCTGTTACAGTGAATCTGGAACTGCAGCAGAGCAGCCAGACCCAGGTTGATTCCAGCTCTATCTTCAAAGGCATTGAAGGTGCCGATATGAGCAACAAGGGTCAGGACAAAGGGGTCGTGGTAAGCGAAGTGAAACCGAATTCTCCGGCGGCACAGATTGGCCTGAAGAAAGGGGATGTGATTATCGGTGCTAACCAGCAACCGGTGAAAAATATCGCCGAACTGCGCAAAATTCTCGACAGCAAACCCGCTGTACTGGCGCTGAACATTCAGCGTGGCGACAGCTCCATCTATCTATTGATGCAGTAATCTCCCTCACCCCTTCCTGCACAGGAAGGGGTTTCTTTTTGTGATACCTCCCACAACTCCATACTTCTCTCTTGCGCTTTGTGCATTTGCACAATGTTGTCGTTTGTTATCTTCCTTATGCTTGAGCTCTGCACACAGGAGGGTTTATGGCTGGCTGGCATCTTGATACCAAAATGGCGCAGGATATCGTGGCGCGTACCATGCGCATCATTGATACCAATATCAACGTAATGGATGCCCGTGGGCGGATAATCGGCAGCGGCGATCGCGAACGAATTGGTGAATTGCACGAAGGCGCGCTGCTGGTGCTTTCTCAGGGGCGGGTGGTCGATATTGACGATGCGGTCGCACGGCATTTACACGGTGTGCGACAGGGGATCAATCTGCCGCTGCGTCTTGAAGGCGAAATCGTTGGCGTTATCGGTCTTACCGGCGAACCGGAACATCTGCGTAAATACGGTGAATTGGTGTGTATGACCGCCGAAATGATGCTGGAACAGTCACGTCTGATGCATCTTTTAGCCCAGGACAGCCGTCTGCGCGAAGAACTGGTGATGAACCTGATTCAGGCGGAAGAAAATACCCCGGCGCTAATGGAATGGGCGCAGCGTTTAGGCATCGATTTGAACCAGCCGCGCGTGGCAGCGGTAGTTGAAGTCGACAGCGGTCAGCTTGGCGTTGACAGCGCGATGGCTGAGCTACAGCAATTACAGAATGCGTTGACCACGCCAGAGCGTAATAATCTGATTGCGATTGTTTCCCTGACTGAGATGGTGGTGCTGAAACCCGCGCTCAATCAGTTTGGCCGCTGGGATGCCGAAGATCATCGCAAGCGCGTTGAACAGCTTATTACCCGGATGAAAGAGAACGGACAGCTGCGTTTTCGCGTCTCGCTCGGCAACTATTTTACCGGGCCTGGCAGCATTGCCCGTTCGTATCGTACGGCGCGTACCACCATGATGGTCGGTAAGCAGCGGATGCCGGAAAGCCGAAGCTATTTCTATCAGGATCTGATGCTGCCGGTACTGCTGGACAGCCTGCGCGGCGGCTGGCAGGCCAATGAGTTGGCGCGTCCGTTGGTACGGTTAAAAGCAATGGATAATAACGGCTTGCTGCGTCGGACATTGGCGGCATGGTTTCGGCATAACGTTCAGCCGCTGGCGACCTCAAAGGCATTGTTTATTCATCGTAATACGCTGGAATATCGCCTGAATCGTATTTCAGAACTGACCGGGCTGGATTTGGGGAATTTTGACGACAGACTGCTACTGTATGTGGCGTTGCAGTTAGATGAGCAGCATTGATTGCCTGATGGCGCTACGCTTATCAGGCAAAATGCCGGGTGGCGGCTTCGCCTTACCCGGCCTACGAATACATCCACTCGCGGTTATTTACGCGTCAGTTTTTCCAGATCGGCTTCAATTTCGCTGATCTTGTTGGTCACGACGCTTTCCAGATGACGTAAATCATCGAGGATCTTACGTTTAAGATCGACTTCGCTGCGATCGCGCTGGCAGATCTGATCCAGTTCATCGATCACATAGCGCAGGTTGGGGCTGATCTCCTGCACTTCTTTATAACCCTGGCCGACGCCATCGGCGACAACCGTTTTACGCTGGCGGGGATATTTGAACTTCACGCTCTTGGCAAAAAACTCGCCTTTATCCTTCTGGAAATAGATTTTCAGGATATCGTTGTTGGCTTCTTGCCGCAGGCTGTAACGATCGATCTCTTCAGGATTAGTAATGCCCAGACTTTTCAGATTGTCATACATAGCGGTACCCTTAAGCTCACTATAACCATTGAATAATTAACGAAAAGCCTTGTTTACGCCACTCGCAGATGTAAAAAAAGCGGGCTAAGCCCGCTTTTTCAAATTGCTGTTAGTCGATGGTGCGTAACAGTTCGTTGATTCCCACTTTGCCACGCGTTTTGGCATCAACCTTTTTCACTATCACCGCGCAGTACAGGCTGTATTTGCCATCTTTCGACGGCAGGTTGCCGGAAACGACAACGGAGCCCGCCGGAACGCGGCCATAATGCACTTCGCCAGTTTCGCGATCATAAATACGGGTGCTCTGGCCGATGTATACGCCCATGGAGATAACGGAGCCTTCTTCGACGATCACGCCTTCTACTACTTCAGAACGCGCACCGATGAAGCAGTTATCTTCAATGATGGTCGGGTTAGCCTGTAACGGCTCCAGTACGCCGCCAATGCCAACGCCGCCGGACAGGTGTACGTTTTTACCGATTTGCGCACAGGACCCGACAGTCGCCCAGGTATCAACCATCGTACCTTCATCAACATAAGCGCCGATGTTTACGTAAGATGGCATCAGCACGGTGTTACGGGCGATAAACGCGCCCTGACGCACGGCCGCAGGCGGAACCACGCGGAAACCTTCCTTCTGGAAGCGCGCTTCGTCATAGTCGGCGAATTTCATCGGCACTTTATCGAAGTAACGGCTTTCCGCACCATCGATAACCTGATTATCGTTAATACGAAAAGAGAGCAGGACCGCTTTTTTCAGCCACTGATGCGTGACCCACTGACCCTCAATCTTTTCTGCGACGCGCAGAGCACCGGAATCCAGTAAAGAAATAACCTGATTCACCGCTTCGCGGGTTACGGTATCCACATTTGCCGGAGTAATGTCGGCACGGCGCTCGAAAGCGGATTCAATAACGTTCTGTAACTGCTGCATTGTTAAACTCTTTCCATAATAAATAAAAACATCACCCTTTATCGTTTGGATTGAGGGCCTCTGTCAACCGTTGATGCACTTCCTGCTGCAGCTCATTATTAAGGGCGCGCCGGTCGGCGGTGGCGATTATGAATAAATCTTCTACTCGCTCGCCAATAGTTGTAATTCGGGCGCCATGCAGCGAAATTCCCAGATCGGCAAAAATCTGCCCGACCCTCGCCAGCAGTCCTGGCTGGTCGAGAGCAATAAGCTCGAGGAATGATTTTCGGTCGGTATGAGTTGGTAGAAAAGTCACTTCGGTATCGACGGTGAAATGACGTAATTTTGCCGGCTGGCGACGCGGTTGCGGCGGCTGCCAGCTACGCTGAGTGATCGCCTGTTCCAGCCCAAAACGGATCGCTTCGTGTCGGTCTGACGACAGCGGGCTGCCGTCCGGCTCCAGCACAATGAACGTATCCATCGCCATCCCATCACGGGTGGTGAAAATCTGCGCATCGTGGACGCTCAGATTACGCCGGTCCAGTTCGGCGCAAACGGCGGCAAACAGATACGGGCGATCCGGACTCCAGATAAAGATTTCCGTTCCTCCACGCGTTGCCTGCGGGCTAAGCAGAATGAGCGGCTCTTTGAGGTCATGTTGTAAGAGATGACGCGCATGCCAGGCCAGTTGATTTGGACTGTGGCGCACGAAATAGTTCGCCCGACAGCGTGACCAGATATGGTGCAGCGCTTCTTCATCAATGTTATCCATCCTCAATAACGCCAACGCCTGAAGCTGATGGTGACGCACGCGCTCGCGCATATCCGGCGTGTTTTGCATCCCACGCCGTAGCTGTTTTTCCGTGGCAAAGTACAGCTCGCGCAGCAGGCTTTGCTTCCAGCTATTCCACAGCGTTTCGTTGGTGGCGCAAATATCCGCAACGGTCAGGCACACTAAAAAGCGCAGGCGGTGTTCCGTTTGCACTTCTTCGGCGAATTGCTTAATCACTTCGGGATCCTGAATATCGCGACGTTGAGCGGTGACTGACATCAGTAAATGCTGGCGCACCAGCCACACGATCAGCTGTGTTTCGCGGGAGTTCAGGCCGTGCAGCTCGGCGAATTTGAGTACGTCCTGAGCACCGAGAACCGAATGATCGCCACCGCGGCCTTTGGCGATATCATGGAACAAAGCGGCAATCAGAATTAGCTCCGGCTGCCGCAGGCGCGGCCACAGATCCACACACAGTGGATGGCGCTGGCGGGTATCTTCGTTGGCAAAACTTTCCAGCTTGAGCATTACGCGAATGGTGTGTTCGTCCACCGTATAGGCATGAAACAGGTCAAACTGCATTTGGCCGACTATATGCGACCATTGCGGCATATAGGCCCACAATACGCTGTGGCGATGCATCGGCAGCAGGCCGCGGCTCACCGCGCCCGGATGGCGTAACATGCTGAGAAACAGCGAGCGCGCTTCCGGGATATAGCATAACGGCTGCGTTAAATGACGACGGGCATGGCGCAGATGGCGCAGCGTGGTGGAGTAAATCCCGCTGATTGCGCTGTTACGCACCATGATGTAAAACATCCGCAATATCGCTTCGGGTTTGCGGATAAACAGGTCATCGCTGCGCAGATCAATCAAGGAGCCGCGCAGTTGAAAGTCGTCATCAATCGGACGCGGCTTTTCGTCGGCGGGCATAGCGAGGATCGCCTCGTCGAACAGCTGCAACAGCATGTGGTTCAGTTCGCTGACCCGTCGTGTGACGCGGAAGTAGTCTTTCATCATCCGCTCGATAGGCTCATTGCCCTCGCCGCCGTAGTTTAGCCGTTGGGCTACGCTGAGCTGACGATCAAACAGCAGGCGGTTATCGTAACGACTCACGATCAGGTGCAGAGCAAAGCGTATGCGCCACAGGATATGCAAGCATTCATTCAGCTCGGCACGCTCCGCCAGCGTCAAAAAGCCGAAACCAACCATCTCATCCAGTGAGGTTGCGCCAAAATGGCGGCGGGCGACCCATTGTAGAGTGTGGATGTCGCGCAGGCCGCCGGGGCTGCTTTTGATATCGGGTTCCAGATTGTAGCTGGTGCCGTGATAACGCTGGTGGCGTTGGTTTTGCTCTTCCACTTTGGCGGCGTAAAACTTATCGGACGGCCAGAAACCTTCGCTAAAAATATGCTTTTGTAGCTCAAGAAACAGCGCCACGTCGCCAATCAGCAGGCGTGTTTCTATCAGATTAGTGGCGACGGTTAAATCTGATAAACCTTCCAGCAGACACTCTTCCAGCGTACGCACGCTGTGGCCCACTTCCAGCCTCACGTCCCACAACAGCGTTAACAGCTCACCGACTTTTTCGGCCTGCGCGTCAGGGAGCTTTTTACGGCTGAGGATCAACAGGTCAATGTCGGAAAGCGGGTGCAGTTCGCCGCGCCCGTAACCCCCAACGGCAACCAGCGCCAGGTCGGCAATTTGGCCAAAACCGGCTTCAATCCACAGGCGTTGTAGCAACTGGTCAATAAATTCGGTACGGGCCTCAATGAGCTGTTCAGCGGAAATTCCGCTGTCAAACGCTTCGCCTAACCAGCGCTGGAACGTGTCGATATGCGCTTTAATGCCGGCGCAGTTGAGATCATTCTGTGGCCAGGTTCCGGGGTTTTGCGGTTGGCCAGGCAGGGTGGGGAGGGCTGTATTTGCGTGCTGTTCAGGAAGAGTATTCATTATGCGCCACCCATTAAAAAGCCGGATGATGGCGTGAACGCCTTATCCGGCCTACGAAGTAGTACAATTTGTAGGCCTGATAAGATGCGGAGGCATCGCCATCAGGCAAAACATTATTCGTCGTGTGTGATGATCGCCGGGATGGTGTCATCCTTGCGTAACGTCAGGATCTCACAGCCGTTTTCCGTCACCACAATAGTATGCTCATACTGAGCAGACAAGCTGCGGTCTTTGGTTTTCACCGTCCAGCCGTCTTTCATGGTGCGGATGCGGTAATCACCGGCATTCAGCATCGGTTCTACGGTGAAGGTCATGCCCGGCTGCAGTACCACGCCGCCGTCGTCTGCATCGTAGTGCAGAACCTGAGGCTCCTCGTGGAAGCCTCGACCGATACCGTGACCGCAGTATTCACGTACTACAGAGAAGCCTTCGCCTTCCGCGTATTTCTGAATCGCTGCACCCAACGTGCGCAGGCGAATGCCCGGTTTAACCATCCGCAGCGCCAGATACAGGCTTTCCTGCGTTACACGGCACAGACGTTCGCCAAGAATGGTGGGCTTGCCGACGATAAACATTTTAGAGGTATCGCCGTGGAATTCGTCTTTAATCACGGTCACGTCGATGTTAACGATATCACCATCTTTCAGGTGCTTCGCGTCGTCCGGGATCCCGTGGCACACCACTTCGTTAATCGAGATACACACGGATTTAGGGTAACCGTGGTAGCCCAGGCACGCGGAAATGGCCTGCTGCTCATTAACGATGTAGTCATTACAGATGCGATCCAGTTCGCCGGTGCTGACGCCCGGTTTAATGAACGGTTCGATCATCTCCAGTACTTCCGCCGCCAGACGGCCAGCGACGCGCATTTTTTCGATTTCTTCAGGGGTCTTGATTGAGATAGCCATGAATTCTGTCCATCAGTGCCGATTATTTTCGGCAATAATTGTGTAAGTGCTGACAATGGTATCAGTCAGGGGTGTACCCTGCCAAATTGAGAATCATTCTGAACTTCGCCTTTCGTGCCACAGGTGCGTTGGCTACATTTTTTCACCCCGGTCACTTACTGGCCGTAAGCTCCCGGGGATTCAAAAATTTGCCGTCTGCCTGTAACACGAAATTCATCGTTCAATTCAGCACTGAGTGCCAACAATTATTGGTGTCGGTGGCGTATTTGTGGTATAAAGCGCGCCGGACTTCCGATCCATTCGAAGACTACACACGATGGACGGGAGCGACAAATCTCACTTTGTGTAACAACACACACGTATCGGCACATATTCCGGGGTGCCCTTTGGGGTCGGTAATATGGGATGCGTGGAGGCTTAACCCCAACTTTTATATATAGAGGTTTTAATCATGGCAACTGTTTCCATGCGCGACATGCTCAAGGCTGGTGTTCACTTTGGTCACCAGACCCGTTACTGGAACCCGAAAATGAAGCCGTTCATCTTCGGTGCGCGTAACAAAGTTCACATCATCAACCTTGAGAAAACTGTACCGATGTTCAACGAAGCTCTGGCTGAACTGAACAAGATCTCTGCTCGTAAAGGTAAAATCCTTTTCGTTGGTACTAAACGCGCTGCAAGCGAAGCGGTGAAAGAAGCTGCTAACAGCTGCGACCAGTTCTTCGTGAACCATCGCTGGCTGGGCGGTATGCTGACTAACTGGAAAACCGTTCGTCAGTCCATCAAACGTCTGAAAGATCTGGAAACTCAGTCTCAGGACGGTACTTTCGAAAAGCTGACCAAGAAAGAAGCGCTGATGCGTACTCGTGAGCTTGAGAAACTGGAAAACAGCCTGGGCGGTATCAAAGACATGGGCGGTCTGCCGGACGCTCTGTTCGTAATCGATGCTGACCACGAGCACATTGCTATCAAAGAAGCAAACAACCTGGGTATCCCGGTATTTGCTATCGTTGATACCAACTCTGATCCGGACGGTGTTGACTTCGTTATCCCGGGTAACGACGACGCAATCCGTGCTGTGACCCTGTACCTGGGCGCTGTAGCTACTACCGTTCGTGAAGGCCGTTCTCAGGATCTGGCTTCCCAGGCGGAAGAAAGCTTCGTAGAAGCTGAATAATAAGGCACGCTCGTTAGAGCCCTTATAGACCAGGTAGTATCACGTTTGGTTAGGGGGCCTGTATATGGCCCCCTTTTTCACTTTTAAATCTGTGCGGTTTCATGCCGGGCAGATCAAATCTTCCGAGGATTTTAGAATGGCTGAAATTACCGCATCCCTGGTAAAAGAGCTGCGTGAGCGTACTGGCGCAGGCATGATGGATTGCAAAAAAGCACTGACTGAAGCTAATGGCGACATCGAGCTGGCAATCGAAAACATGCGTAAGTCCGGCGCAATCAAAGCGGCGAAAAAAGCAGGCAACGTTGCTGCTGACGGCGTAATCAAAACCAAAATCGACGGCAACATCGCTTTCATTCTGGAAGTTAACTGCCAGACTGACTTCGTTGCTAAAGATGCTGGTTTCCAGGCATTTGCTGACAAAGTACTGGACGCTGCCGTTGCTGGCAAAATCACTGACGTTGAAGTTCTGAAAGCACAGTTCGAAGAAGAACGTGTTGCGTTGGTTGCTAAAATCGGTGAGAACATCAACATTCGTCGCGTGGCTTCCCTGGAAGGCGAAGTTCTGGGTAACTACCAGCACGGTGCGCGTATCGGTGTTCTGGTTGCTGCAACTGGCGCTGACGAAGAACTGGTTAAACAGCTGGCAATGCACGTTGCTGCAAGCAAACCAGAATTCGTTAAGCCGGAAGACGTTTCTGCTGAAGTGGTAGAGAAAGAATACCAGGTTCAGCTGGACATCGCCATGCAGTCTGGCAAGCCGAAAGAAATCGCAGAGAAAATGGTTGAAGGCCGCATGAAGAAATTCACCGGCGAAGTTTCTCTGACTGGCCAGCCTTTCGTTATGGAACCGAGCAAATCTGTTGGTCAGCTGCTGAAAGAGCACAATGCTGACGTAACTGGTTTCATCCGCTTCGAAGTGGGTGAAGGCATCGAGAAAGTTGAGACTGACTTTGCAGCAGAAGTTGCTGCGATGTCCAAGCAGTCTTAATTTTTAATGGAGCCGCCTGAGGGCGGCTTCTTTTTGTGTCTGGCTTGTAAATTCAGCGAACCGCTATAGTGGTCATGCTGAAAAGCGACATACAATGTCGCCGGAATTAACTCATCTCATTCGTTGACAGTCTCAGGAAAGAAACATGGCTACCAATGCAAAACCCGTCTACAAACGTATTCTGCTTAAGTTAAGTGGCGAAGCTCTGCAAGGTTCAGAAGGCTTCGGTATTGATGCAAGCATACTTGACCGTATGGCTCAGGAAATCAAAGAGCTGGTTGAGCTGGGTATTCAGGTTGGCGTAGTGATTGGTGGCGGTAACCTGTTCCGTGGCGCTGGTCTGGCGAAAGCAGGGATGAACCGCGTTGTGGGCGACCACATGGGCATGTTAGCCACCGTAATGAACGGTCTGGCGATGCGCGATGCGCTTCACCGCGCCTATGTGAACGCTCGCTTGATGTCCGCCATTCCTCTGAACGGCGTGTGTGATAACTACAGCTGGGCGGAAGCTATCAGCCTGCTGCGTAACAACCGCGTTGTTATTTTGTCTGCAGGTACCGGCAATCCGTTCTTCACTACCGATTCAGCAGCCTGTCTGCGCGGTATTGAAATTGAAGCGGATGTAGTACTGAAAGCCACCAAAGTGGACGGCGTATTTACTGCCGACCCGGCTAAAGATCCTACGGCGACCATGTACGAACAGTTGACCTACACTGAAGTACTGGATAAAGAGCTGAAAGTGATGGATCTGGCAGCGTTCACGCTGGCTCGTGACCACAAATTGCCGATTCGTGTCTTTAACATGAACAAACCGGGTGCGCTGCGCCGTGTTGTTATGGGTGAAAAAGAAGGCACGTTAATCACGGAATAATTCCCGTTGCGGCTAAATGCAGGTAATATTCCGCTTTAATGTCGCGGGATACGTCCCTCAAAATTAATCAAGACTATACTTGTCACACCTTGCGTGGTGGGTATGGTCTGACTGAAACGAGCTTTCAAGGATTCGTAACGTGATCAACGATATCAGAAAAGATGCTGAAGTACGCATGGACAAATGCGTCGAAGCGTTCAAAAATCAAATCAGCAAAATTCGTACGGGCCGTGCTTCTCCTAGCCTGCTGGATGGTATTGTCGTGGAATATTACGGCACGCCGACTCCGCTGCGCCAACTGGCAAGCGTAACGGTTGAAGATTCCCGTACCCTGAAAATCAACGTGTTTGACCGCTCCATGGGACCTGCCGTTGAAAAAGCAATTATGGCTTCCGACCTTGGTCTGAATCCAAGTTCAGCGGGTTCCGACATCCGCGTTCCGCTGCCTCCGCTGACCGAAGAACGTCGTAAAGATCTGACCAAGATCGTGCGTGGCGAAGCGGAAGGCGCGCGTGTTGCGGTACGTAACGTACGCCGCGATGCAAACGACAAAGTGAAAGCGCTGTTGAAAGATAAAGAGATCAGCGAAGATGACGATCGCCGTTCTCAGGACGAAGTACAGAAACTGACTGACGCAGCGATCAAGAAAGTTGATGCGGCGCTGGCAGAGAAAGAAACGGAACTGATGCAGTTCTGATTCATCTGTACGCTAAAAACGCCGCTTAGAAGGCCTGCAAGGGCTGGATGGCGGCGTTTTGCTTTTTCTGCCTATACCCTATTTTTCTGGATGTCTCATGAAGCAATTAACCATCCTGGGATCAACCGGTTCCATTGGTTGCAGTACGCTGGATGTAGTACGCCATAACCCGGAAAAATTTCGTGTTGCTGCGTTGGTTGCGGGTAAGAATGTTGCCCGTATGGTGGAGCAATGCCTGGAATTTTCTCCTCGCTATGCGGTAATGGACGATGAAAAAAGCGCGGCATTGCTAAAATCGGCTCTGCTGGAGCAGGGTAGCCGCACTGAAGTTATGAGTGGACAGCAGGCTGCCTGTGATATGGCCGCGCTGGATGATGTTGATCAGGTTATGGCGGCGATTGTCGGCGCAGCGGGCTTGCTGCCGACGCTTTCGGCGATCCGCGCGGGCAAAAGCATTTTGCTGGCGAACAAAGAGTCTCTGGTAACCTGCGGACGTCTGTTTATGGACGACGTGAAACGCCACAAAGCGCAGCTATTGCCGGTTGATAGCGAGCATAACGCGATTTTTCAGAGTTTACCGCAACCGATCCAACTCAATCTGGGATACGCTGACCTTGAGCAAAACGGCGTCGTGTCCGTGCTGCTTACCGGGTCTGGTGGCCCTTTCCGTGAAACGCCATTGCGCGATCTGGTTGCTATGACCCCCGATCAGGCATGTCGTCATCCGAATTGGTCGATGGGACGAAAAATTTCTGTCGATTCAGCCACCATGATGAATAAAGGTCTGGAATACATTGAAGCGCGTTGGTTATTTAATGCCAGCGCAAGCCAGATGGAAGTGCTGATTCATCCGCAGTCGGTTATTCATTCGATGGTTCGTTATCAGGATGGCAGCGTTCTGGCGCAGTTAGGGGAACCTGACATGCGTACACCTATTGCCCATACGATGGCATGGCCGGAACGTGTGAAGTCTGGCGTTAAGCCTGTCAACTTTTGCCAACTCAGTGCGTTGACGTTTTCCGCACCTGACTACCAGCGCTATCCGTGCCTGAAACTGGCGATGGACGCGTTTGAGCAAGGGCAGGCGGCGACGACCGCCCTGAACGCCGCGAATGAAATTACCGTTGCCGCATTTCTGGCGCAGCAGATTCGATTTACCGATATTGCCGATCTTAATTTATCCGTACTGGATAAGATGGATTTGCAGGAGCCGCAGAGCGTTGATGACGTACTGAAGGTTGATGCCATCGCGCGGGAAGTTGCCAGAAAAGCAGTGATGCGACTCTCAAGCTGATGATAATCCCTCTACGGAAGATCGTGCTATTTGTTAGCGTTGGGCTTCAGTGATATAGTCTGCGCCACTCGATCGCGGGTAGTTGCTTTTTGTCGGTCGGGTAAGCCGTGGTTTGACACGGCTTTTTTGTGTGAGGGCTTCAGTATTCCTGAGTACCGTAAATCCTTTCAGGGACTAAAAACGCGTTATGTTGTCTGCAACTAAACCATTAAGCGAAAATTTGCCAGCACATGGTTGCCGCCATGTAGCAATCATCATGGATGGCAATGGCCGCTGGGCGAAAAAGCAAGGGAAGATTCGCGCCTTTGGGCATAAGGCCGGAGCAAAATCCGTCCGCCGGGCTGTCTCTTTTGCTGCCAATAACGGTATTGATGCGTTAACGCTGTATGCCTTTAGCAGTGAGAACTGGAACCGACCTGCGCAGGAAGTGAGCGCGTTAATGGAACTGTTTGTGTGGGCGCTTGATAGCGAAGTGAAAAACCTGCATCGCCATAACGTACGTCTGCGTATTATCGGGGATATCAGTCGATTTAACTCACGTTTGCAAGAACGGATTCGCAAATCAGAAGCGCTTACCGCCCAGAATACCGGGTTGACGCTGAATATTGCAGCGAATTACGGTGGACGGTGGGATATTGTCCAGGGAGTCAGGCAACTGGCACAACAGGTGCAGGAAGGTCTGCTGCGTCCAGAGCAAATCGATGAAGAGATGCTTGGGCAGCAAATTTGTATGCATGAACTGGCCCCTGTGGATTTAGTGATAAGGACTGGGGGAGAGCATCGAATTAGTAATTTTCTGTTATGGCAAATTGCCTATGCCGAACTTTACTTTACGGATGTTCTCTGGCCCGATTTCGATGAACAAGACTTTGAAGGTGCGCTGCATGCCTTTGCTAATCGTGAGCGTCGTTTCGGCGGCACCGAGCCCGGTGATGAAAAAGCTTGATGGGGGTCGCTTTTGCTGAAGTATCGCCTGATTTCTGCTTTTGTTTTAATACCCGTTGTCATCGCGGCGCTGTTTTTGCTGCCGCCGGTGGGGTTCGCCATTGTTACGCTGGTCGTCTGTATGCTGGCCGCCTGGGAATGGGGACAGTTAAGCGGTTTTACCACGCGTACACAGCGAGTCTGGCTGGCGGTTTTGTGCGGGCTATTGCTGGCGCTAATGCTATTTTTACTGCCAGAATACCATCGCAATATTCATCAGCCGCTGGTTGAAGTATCGCTATGGGCGTCGCTGGGCTGGTGGATCGTCGCGCTGTTACTGGTACTGTTTTACCCAGGTTCGGCGTCGGTCTGGCGTAATTCCAAAACATTACGCATAATTTTCGGCGTACTAACCATTGTTCCTTTCTTTTGGGGAATGCTGGCGCTACGGGCATGGCACTATGATGAGAATCATTATAGTGGCGCGCTATGGCTGCTGTATGTCATGATCCTCGTCTGGGGAGCGGACTCTGGCGCGTATATGTTTGGTAAGCTGTTTGGCAAACACAAACTGGCGCCGAAGGTTTCTCCTGGTAAAACCTGGCAGGGTTTTATTGGCGGACTCGCTACTGCGGCCGTGATCTCATGGGGTTATGGCATGTGGGCGAATCTTGAAGTTGCGCCTGTCACCTTGCTTATTTGCTCCATCGTTGCAGCCCTGGCCTCCGTGCTGGGTGACCTGACTGAGAGTATGTTTAAGCGTGAAGCAGGTATTAAGGACAGTGGTCACTTAATTCCAGGACACGGCGGTATTCTGGATCGTATTGATAGCCTGACGGCTGCGGTACCGGTCTTTGCTTGCCTGTTGTTACTGGTATTCAGGACGCTCTAACGGATGGTCTTATGCTGAGTATTCTCTGGAATCTGGCTGCATTCATCGTCGCACTCGGTGTGCTTATCACCGTGCATGAATTTGGTCATTTCTGGGTTGCACGGCGCTGCGGAGTCCGCGTTGAGCGCTTTTCCATTGGCTTTGGAAAAGCGCTTTGGCGTCGTACTGATAAATTGGGTACAGAATACGTCATCGCTCTAATCCCCCTCGGCGGTTACGTCAAAATGCTGGATGAGCGCGCTGAACCGGTGGTACCGGAGCAGCGCCATTACGCTTTCAACAATAAAACGGTTGGGCAACGCGCAGCCATTATTGCCGCAGGTCCGATTGCAAACTTCCTTTTTGCTATTTTCGCTTACTGGCTGGTGTTTATCATCGGTGTCCCTGGCGTTCGTCCGGTTGTTGGTGAAATAACGCCCAACTCGATTGCTGCGCAGGCGCAAATTCAACCAGGTACGGAACTAAAAGCGGTTGATGGTATCGAAACCCCTGATTGGGATGCCGTGAGACTGCAGTTGGTTGCCAAAATTGGCGATGAGCATACGACGCTCAGCGTGGCGCAGTTTGGCAGTGACCAGCGGCAGGACAAAACGCTGGATTTACGCCATTGGGCATTTGAGCCAGACAAACAGGATCCCGTCTCCAGTTTAGGGATTCGCCCACGCGGTCCACAGATTGAACCAGTGCTGTCAGAAGTGCAGGTTAACTCGGCTGCAAGTAAGGCGGGTTTGCAAGCTGGCGACAGGATCGTTAAAGTCAATGGTCAGCCGCTGACGCAATGGATGACGTTCGTGACGCTGGTGCGCGATAATCCGGATGAGCCGTTAGCGCTAGATATTGAAAGACAAGGAAGTTCCTTGTCTTTAACGTTAACCCCAGATTCAAAACAGGTTAACGGGAAGGCAGAAGGTTTTGCGGGCGTGGTGCCTAAAATTATTCCTCTGCCTGATGAGTATAAGACTGTACGCCAGTATGGGCCCTTCAGCGCCATCCTCGAAGCCTCGGATAAAACGTGGCAGTTGATGAAGCTGACGGTCAGTATGCTGGGAAAATTGATTACCGGTGATGTAAAACTGAACAACCTCAGTGGGCCGATTTCTATCGCCCAGGGGGCTGGGATGTCAGCGGAGTTCGGGGTGATTTATTACCTGATGTTCCTTGCGCTTATCAGCGTGAACTTAGGGATAATTAACCTGTTTCCGTTGCCCGTTCTTGACGGGGGGCATCTGCTGTTCCTGGCGATTGAAAAGCTGAAGGGCGGTCCGGTATCCGAGCGGGTTCAAGACTTTAGTTATCGCATTGGCTCTATCTTGCTGGTGTTGTTAATGGGGCTTGCACTTTTCAATGATTTCTCTCGGTTGTAAGAGAGTGTTAGGAAGAACGCATAATAACGATGGCGATGAAAAAGTTGCTCATAGCGTCGCTGCTGTTTAGCAGCGCCACCGTATACGGTGCTGAAGGGTTCGTAGTGAAGGACATTCATTTCGAAGGCCTGCAGCGAGTCGCCGTTGGTGCGGCTCTCCTCAGTATGCCGGTGCGCACAGGCGACACGGTTAATGATGAAGACATCAGTAATACCATTCGTGCTCTGTTCGCCACCGGTAACTTTGAGGATGTCCGCGTCCTGCGCGATGGTGATACCCTTCTGGTTCAGGTAAAAGAACGTCCGACGATTGCCAGCATCACTTTCTCCGGTAACAAATCGGTGAAAGACGACATGCTGAAGCAAAACCTCGAGGCGTCTGGCGTACGTGTTGGCGAGTCTCTGGATCGCACCACGCTTGCCGATATCGAAAAAGGCCTGGAAGATTTCTACTATAGCGTCGGTAAGTACAGCGCCAGTGTGAAAGCGGTGGTAACGCCGTTGCCGCGTAACCGCGTTGACCTCAAACTGGTCTTCCAGGAAGGTGTTTCGGCGAAGATCCAACAGATCAATATCGTCGGCAACCATGCTTTCTCGACTGACGAACTTATCTCTCACTTCCAACTGCGTGATGAAGTGCCGTGGTGGAACGTGGTGGGCGATCGTAAATACCAGAAACAGAAACTCGCGGGCGATCTTGAAACCCTGCGCAGCTACTATCTGGATCGCGGTTATGCTCGTTTCAATATCGATTCTACCCAGGTCAGCCTGACGCCGGATAAAAAAGGTATCTACATCACCGTTAACATCACTGAAGGCGATCAGTACAAGCTTTCTGGAGTCGAGGTGAGCGGTAACCTGGCCGGACACTCCGCCGAAATTGAGAGCCTGACCAAAATCGAGCCAGGCGAACTCTATAACGGCACCAAAGTGACCAAAATGGAAGATGATATCAAGAAGCTTCTGGGGCGCTATGGCTATGCCTATCCGCGCGTTCAGTCGCAGCCTGAAATCAACGATGCCGACAAAACCGTTAAATTACGCGTAAATGTGGATGCGGGTAACCGTTTCTATGTGCGTAAGATTCGCTTTGAAGGTAACGACACGTCTAAAGATTCCGTTTTGCGTCGCGAAATGCGTCAGATGGAAGGCGCATGGTTGGGCAGCGATCTGGTCGACCAGGGTAAAGAACGTCTGAACCGTCTGGGTTACTTTGAAACCGTCGATACTGATACTCAGCGTGTTCCGGGCCGTCCGGATCAGGTTGATGTGGTCTATAAGGTGAAAGAGCGTAACACCGGTAGCTTTAACTTCGGCGTCGGTTACGGTACCGAGAGCGGCGTGAGCTTCCAGGCTGGCGTTCAGCAGGATAACTGGTTAGGTACCGGTTATTCCGTCGGTATTAACGGCACCAAAAACGACTACCAGACCTATACTGAGCTATCTGTCACCAACCCGTACTTCACCGTTGACGGTGTGAGCCTTGGCGGCCGCGTCTTCTATAACGACTTTGAAGCGGATGATGCAGATCTGTCCGACTATACCAACAAAAGTTATGGTACTGACGTAACGCTCGGCTTCCCGGTTAACGAATACAATACGCTGCGTGCTGGTCTGGGTTATGTACATAACAAACTGTCCAACATGCAGCCGCAGATTGCGATGGATCGTTATCTTGAGTCGATGGGACAACCTGCTGATACCAGCAGTTTTGCCGCTGATGACTTCACCTTTAACTACGGTTGGACATATAACAAGCTTGACCGTGGCTACTTCCCGACAGACGGTACGCGCGTCAACCTGAATGGTAAAGTGACCATTCCGGGTTCTGATAACGAATACTACAAATTGTCGATGGATACCGCGACCTACGTGCCGATTGATGACGATCACAAATGGGTTGTCCTGGGCCGTACCAAGTGGGGTTATGGTGATGGCATCGGTAGCAAAGAGATGCCGTTCTACGAGAACTTCTATGCTGGTGGTTCCAGTACCGTGCGTGGTTTCCAGTCGAATACTATCGGCCCGAAAGCGGTTTATAAAAATGGCGCCCACACTAGCTGGGACGATAATAATGATTACGAAGACTGTACCAAGGAAGCTGGCTGTAAATCTGATGATGCGGTAGGTGGTAACGCCATGGCTGTAGCCAGCCTGGAATTTATTACCCCAACGCCGTTCATCAGCGACAAGTATGCCAACTCGGTTCGTACCTCCTTCTTCTGGGATATGGGTACCGTTTGGGATACAAACTGGGATCCGTCATCTGCGCCGTCGGATGTACCGGACTATAGCGATCCGAGCAATATCCGTATGTCAGCAGGTATCGCTTTACAATGGATGTCCCCATTGGGGCCGTTGGTTTTCTCCTACGCCCAGCCGTTCAAGAAGTACGATGGAGACAAAGCGGAACAGTTCCAGTTTAACATTGGTAAAACCTGGTAATTGTTCTTCGCAAAGGAATGTAGTGGTAGTGTAGCGCTGACTTTAGGCGATCTTGCATGGGATCGCCTGGCCACGCAAAGAACTGTACCTACGGGTGCAAATGGGATGGTAAGGAGTTAATTGTGAAAAAGTGGTTATTAGCTGCAGGTCTCGGTTTAGCGATGGCAACGTCCGCACAGGCCGCTGACAAAATTGCAATCGTCAACATGGGTAGCCTGTTCCAACAGGTTGCACAGAAGACAGGTGTTTCCGCTACGCTGGAAAACGAGTTCAAAGGCCGTGCCAGCGAACTGCAGCGCATGGAATCCGATCTGCAATCTAAAATGCAGCGTCTGCAATCTATGAAAGCGGGTAGCGATCGTACCAAGCTGGAAAAAGACGTTATGGCTCAGCGCCAGACTTTCTCTCAGAAAGCTCAGGCTTTTGAGCAGGATCGTGCGCGTCGTTCCAACGAAGAACGTGGCAAACTGGTTACTCGTATCCAGACAGCTGTGAAATCTGTTGCTAACAGCCAGAGCATCGATCTGGTCGTTGACGCAAACACCGTTGCATACAATAGCAGCGATGTAAAAGACATCACCGCTGACGTACTGAAACAGGTTAAATAAGTAATGCCTTCAATTCGACTGGCTGATTTAGCAGAGCAGTTGGATGCAGAATTACACGGTGATGGCGATATCGTCATCACCGGCGTAGCGTCCATGCAATCTGCACAAACTGGCAATATCACATTTATGGTGAATCCTAAGTACCGTGAACACTTAGGCGTATGCCAGGCTTCTGCCGTTGTGATGACGCAGGACGATCTTCCTTTTGCTAAGAGTGCGGCGCTGGTAGTGAAGAATCCCTACCTGACCTATGCTCGTATGGCGCAAATTTTAGATACCACGCCGCAGCCCGCACAGAACATTGCACCGAGTGCAGCGATCGATGCGACGGCGAAGCTGGGTAAAAATGTCTCTGTGGGCGCAAATGCGGTCATTGAGTCTGGCGTAGAGCTGGGCGATAACGTTGTTATCGGCGCAGGCTGCTTCGTCGGAAAAAATACAAAAATCGGTGCAGGTTCGCGTTTGTGGGCGAATGTGACGATTTACCACGACATTCAGATCGGTGAGAACTGCCTGATCCAGTCCAGCACTGTCGTCGGATCGGATGGATTTGGTTACGCGAACGATCGTGGTAACTGGGTGAAGATCCCGCAGCTTGGTCGGGTGATTATCGGCGATCGCGTCGAGATCGGCGCTTGTACCACCATTGACCGTGGTGCTCTGGACGATACTGTGATCGGTAATGGTGTTATCATTGATAATCAATGCCAGATTGCACATAACGTTGTGATTGGCGACAATACGGCGGTAGCCGGTGGCGTCATTATGGCGGGTAGCCTGAAGATTGGCCGTTACTGCATGATTGGCGGCGCCAGCGTGATCAATGGGCATATGGAAATATGCGACAAAGTCACGGTAACTGGCATGGGTATGGTGATGCGTCCTATCACTGAACCTGGCGTCTACTCCTCAGGCATTCCGCTACAACCCAATAAGGTATGGCGTAAAACAGCTGCACTGGTGATGAATATTGATGATATGAGCAAGCGCCTCAAAGCGATTGAGCGCAAGGTTAATCAACAAGACTAAAGCACCTTTTTTGCATGTCTGACTTTTCGGCCTGTCCCATTCATACGATTGCGACAGGCCGTGTTATTATTGCCTTTTAGTATATTTTGACAGGAAGAGTATTTTGACTACTAACACTCATACTCTGCATATTGAAGAGATTTTAGAACTTCTGCCGCACCGTTTTCCGTTTCTGCTGGTTGACCGTGTGCTGGATTTTGAAGAAGGTCGTTTTCTGCGCGCAGTGAAAAATGTATCCGTTAATGAGCCTTTCTTCCAGGGCCACTTCCCGGGCAAACCTATTTTCCCTGGCGTACTGATTCTGGAAGCGATGGCGCAGGCCACTGGTATCCTTGCGTTTAAAAGCGTAGGAAAACTGGAACCAGGCGAACTGTACTATTTCGCGGGTATTGACGAAGCACGCTTTAAGCGTCCTGTCGTGCCGGGCGATCAGATGATCATGGAAGTGACTTTCGAGAAAACGCGCCGTGGCCTGACCCGTTTTAAAGGGGTTGCGCTGGTCGACGGTAAAGTTGTGTGCGAAGCAACGATGATGTGTGCCCGTAGCCGGGAGGCCTGATACGTGATTGATAAATCCGCCTTTATTCACCCTACCGCCATTGTGGAAGAGGGCGCCAGTATTGGCGCTAACGCTCACATTGGCCCATTTTGTATTGTTGGACCCCATGTTGAAATTGGTGAGGGTACCGTACTGAAGTCTCACGTTGTCGTGAATGGCCATACAAAAATTGGTCGCGATAACGAGATCTATCAGTTTGCCTCCATCGGCGAAGTTAACCAGGATCTTAAATATGCTGGCGAACCGACCCGCGTGGAAATTGGCGATCGCAACCGCATCCGCGAAAGCGTCACCATTCATCGTGGCACAGTGCAGGGCGGTGGAGTGACTAAGGTGGGCAGCGATAACTTACTGATGATTAATGCGCACGTCGCGCATGATTGTACGGTAGGCAACCGCTGTATTCTGGCGAATAACGCCACGCTTGCCGGACATGTTTCGCTGGATGATTTTGTTATCATCGGCGGTATGACTGCGGTGCATCAATTCTGCATCATCGGCGCGCATGTGATGGTTGGCGGCTGTTCTGGCGTTGCTCAGGATGTGCCACCGTACGTTATCGCCCAGGGCAACCACGCGACGCCGTTTGGCGTCAACATCGAAGGTCTGAAGCGTCGTGGGTTCACCCGCGAAGCGATTACCGCGATTCGTAATGCCTACAAAGCGTTGTACCGTAGCGGTAAAACGCTGGAAGAAGTGAAGCCGGAAATCGCCGAACTGGCGAAACAGTACCCCGATGTCCAGGCTTTCAGCGACTTCTTTGAGCGCTCAACGCGTGGTCTGATTCGTTAATGACTGAGCAGCGTCCTTTAACGATTGCCCTCGTCGCCGGAGAAACCTCCGGCGATATTCTTGGTGCAGGGCTAATTCGCGCACTCAAAGCTCGTGTTCCCAATGCGCGTTTTGTTGGCGTGGCGGGGCCGCTAATGCAGGCCGAAGGCTGTGAAGCCTGGTACGAAATGGAAGAACTGGCGGTTATGGGCATTGTTGAAGTGCTCGGACGTCTGCGCCGTTTACTGCATATTCGTGCCGATCTCACTCGTCGATTCACCGATCTCAAGCCGGATGTATTCGTTGGTATTGATGCGCCTGATTTCAATATTACCCTTGAAGGGAACTTGAAAAAGCAGGGCATAAAAACCATTCATTATGTCAGTCCGTCCGTCTGGGCGTGGCGACAGAAACGCGTTTTCAAAATAGGCAGATCCACCAATATGGTGCTGGCCTTTCTGCCTTTCGAAAAAGCGTTTTATGACAAATTTAACGTCCCGTGCCGCTTTATCGGCCACACCATGGCGGATGCCATGCCGTTGGATCCGGATAAAAACGCGGCACGTGATATTCTGGGTATTCCCCACGATGCTCACTGCCTGGCGCTGCTGCCTGGAAGCCGTGGCGCTGAAGTGGAGATGCTCAGCGCCGATTTTCTGAAAACGGCGCAGCTGTTACGTCAGCATTACCCGGATCTCGAAGTGGTGGTGCCGCTGGTCAATGCCAAACGCCGGGAGCAGTTTGAGCGTATCAAGGCTGAGGTTGCGCCGGAGCTTTCCGTGCATCTGCTTAATGGCATGGGACGTGAAGCGATGGTGGCCAGCGACGCCGCACTGCTGGCTTCAGGCACCGCTGCGCTGGAGTGTATGCTGGCAAAGTGTCCGATGGTGGTCGGCTACCGCATGAAACCCTTCACCTTCTGGCTGGCGAAGCGTCTGGTGAAAACGGATTACGTTTCGCTACCTAACCTGTTAGCGGGAAGAGAACTGGTTAAAGAGCTGTTGCAGGAAGAGTGTGAGCCGCATGCGCTGGCGCAAGCGCTGTTGCCGTTACTGGCGAATGGCAAAACCAGCCATGCGATGCACGACACATTCCGTGAACTGCACCAGCAGATCCGTTGCAATGCCGATGAGCAGGCAGCGGATGCAGTCCTGGAGTTAGCGCAATGATTGAATTTGTTTATCCGCATACGCATTTAGTGGCGGGTGTGGATGAAGTCGGGCGTGGTCCTTTGGTCGGTGCGGTTGTTACTGCTGCCGTTATTCTGGATCCGGCTCGCCCGATTATCGGTCTTAACGACTCAAAAAAACTGTCAGAAAAACGTCGCCTGGCGCTGTTTGATGAAATCAAAGAAAAAGCGTTAAGCTGGAGCGTAGGCCGTGCAGAACCGCATGAAATCGACGATCTGAATATTTTGCATGCCACCATGCTGGCGATGCAGCGTGCGGTCGCGGGTCTGCATATTGCGCCAGAATACGTACTGATTGACGGCAATCGTTGCCCGGCATTACCGGTACCGTCGATGGCGGTAGTCAAAGGTGATAGCCGCGTTGCGGAGATTAGCGCAGCGTCAATACTGGCAAAAGTGACCCGCGATGCTGAAATGGCTGCGCTGGATACGGTTTTTCCGCAGTATGGTTTTGCACAGCACAAAGGCTATCCAACTGCTTTTCATCTGGAAAAATTGGCACTGTATGGCGCGACAGAGCACCATCGCCGCAGTTTTGGCCCCGTCAAACGCGCACTGGGACTCACGTCCTGATTCTTGTGTCGAAGGAATCTGAAGATGTCTGAACCACGTTTCGTCCACCTCCGGGTGCACAGCGACTACTCCATGATCGATGGGCTGGCGAAAACCGGGCCGCTGGTGAAGAAGGCGGCCGCGTTAGGCATGCCCGCGCTGGCGATTACCGATTTTACCAACCTCTGTGGTCTGGTGAAGTTTTACGGAGCGGGTCACGGCGCCGGTATTAAACCGATTGTTGGTGCAGATTTTCATGTCCGCAGTGAGCTATTGGGTGATGAACTCACGCAACTCACCGTGCTGGCCGCTAACAATACCGGCTATCAGAATCTGACGTTGTTGATATCAAAAGCCTATCAGCGCGGTTATGGCGCAGAAGGGCCGGTCATCGACAGGGACTGGCTGGTCGAGCTAAAAGAAGGTTTGATTTTGCTCTCCGGCGGTCGCATGGGCGACGTCGGACGTAGCTTGTTGCGCGGTAATAGCGCCCTGGTTGACGAATGCGTGGCGTTTTACGAAGCGCATTTTCCGGATAGCTACTTCCTTGAGCTGATCCGTACCGGCAGACAAGATGAAGAAAACTATCTGCATGCCGCGGTAGAACTGGCCGAAAGGCGTGGTTTGCCGGTGGTGGCGACCAACGATGTTCGCTTCCTGGAAACCGGTGATTTCGACGCGCATGAAATCCGTGTGGCGATCCACGACGGATTCACCCTTGACGATCCCAAACGTCCGCGTAACTACTCCGCGCAGCAGTATATGCGCAGCGAAGACGAGATGTGCGAACTGTTCTCCGATATCCCGGAGGCGCTGCAAAACACCGTCGAAATCGCCAAACGCTGTAACGTCACGGTGCGCCTTGGCGAATATTTCCTGCCGCAGTTCCCGACCGGCGATATGACCACCGAGGACTTCCTCGTGGCCAAGTCGAAAGAGGGTCTGGAAGAGCGACTGGAGTTCCTCTTCCCGGATCCGGAAGAGCGCGCCAGGCGCCGTCCGGAATATGATGAACGTCTGGATGTTGAGCTACAGGTTATCAACCAGATGGGATTCCCAGGCTACTTCCTGATCGTTATGGAATTTATCCAGTGGTCGAAGGATAACGGTGTACCAGTCGGCCCGGGACGTGGTTCCGGCGCAGGTTCGCTGGTGGCCTATGCGCTAAAAATTACCGACCTGGATCCGCTGGAATTTGACCTGCTGTTCGAACGTTTCCTCAACCCGGAACGTGTATCAATGCCCGACTTCGACGTTGACTTCTGTATGGAGAAACGCGACCAGGTTATTGAACACGTGGCGGAAATGTACGGTCGTGACGCGGTTTCGCAGATTATTACTTTCGGTACGATGGCGGCAAAAGCGGTTATCCGTGACGTGGGCCGCGTGCTGGGGCACCCGTACGGCTTCGTGGATCGTATTTCGAAACTGGTGCCGCCCGATCCGGGCATGACGTTGGCGAAAGCCTTCGAAGCTGAACCCCAACTGCCGGAAATCTATGAGGCGGATGAAGAGGTTAAAGCGCTGATCGATATGGCGCGTAAGCTGGAAGGCGTCACGCGTAACGCCGGTAAGCACGCCGGTGGTGTGGTTATCGCCCCGACCAAAATTACCGATTTTGCGCCGCTATACTGCGATGAACAGGGGCTACACCCGGTTACTCAGTTTGATAAGAACGACGTGGAATACGCCGGCCTGGTGAAGTTCGACTTCCTGGGTCTGCGCACGCTGACCATCATCAACTGGGCGCTGGAGATGATCAACGCCCGCCGTGAAAAGAACGGCGAGCCGCCGCTGGATATCGCGGCCATTCCGCTTGACGATAAGAAAAGCTTCGACATGCTGCAACGCTCGGAGACCACCGCGGTATTCCAGCTTGAATCCCGCGGCATGAAGGATCTGATCAAACGTCTGCAGCCTGACTGCTTCGAAGATATGATCGCACTAGTGGCCCTGTTCCGCCCAGGCCCGCTACAGTCGGGGATGGTAGATAACTTTATCGACCGTAAGCATGGCCGCGAAGAGATTTCCTACCCGGACGTACAATGGCAGCATGAGTGTCTGAAGCCGGTACTGGAGCCGACCTACGGCATTATCCTGTATCAGGAACAGGTTATGCAGATTGCCCAGGAGCTATCCGGTTATACGCTTGGCGGCGCGGATATGCTGCGTCGTGCGATGGGTAAGAAAAAGCCGGAAGAGATGGCCAAGCAGCGCGGCACCTTTGAAGAAGGGGCGAAAAAGCGCGGCGTCGACGGCGAACTGGCGATGAAAATCTTTGACCTGGTGGAGAAATTCGCCGGTTACGGATTTAACAAATCACACTCCGCTGCCTATGCGCTGGTCTCTTACCAGACGCTGTGGCTGAAGGCACATTACCCTGCCGAGTTTATGGCGGCGGTAATGACGGCCGATATGGATAACACCGAGAAAGTGGTCGGGCTGGTGGATGAATGCTGGCGCATGGGGTTAAAAATCCTGCCGCCAGACATTAACTCCGGGCTTTACCATTTCCACGTTAACGATGATGGCGAGATTGTTTACGGCATCGGCGCGATAAAAGGCGTGGGTGAAGGGCCAATTGAAGCTATTATTGAGGCGCGCAACGAAGGCGGTTACTTCCGCGAGCTGTTTGATCTCTGTGCGCGTACGGATATCAAAAAACTCAATCGCCGGGTGCTGGAAAAACTGATTATGTCCGGGGCGTTTGACCGCCTTGGCCCACACCGCGCGGCGTTGATGAATTCGCTGAATGATGCGCTAAAAGCCGCCGATCAGCATGCGAAGGCCGAGGCTATTGGCCAGGCTGATATGTTTGGCGTGCTGGCGGAAGAGCCGGAACAAATTGAACAGTCTTATGCCAACTGTACACCGTGGCCTGAGCAGGTAGTATTAGACGGTGAGCGTGAAACGTTAGGGCTTTACCTGACGGGACACCCCATCAACCAGTATTTAAAAGAAATTGAGCGCTATGTTGGAGGCCACAGGCTGAAAGACATGCATCCGACAGAACGTGGTAAAGTCACCACGGCTGCGGGGCTCGTCATTGCCGCGCGGGTAATGGTCACCAAGCGCGGTAATCGTATCGGCATCTGTACACTGGATGACCGTTCCGGGCGTCTGGAAGTTATGTTGTTTACCGATGCCCTGGATAAATACCAGCAATTGCTGGAAAAAGACCGCATACTTATCGTCAGCGGACAGGTCAGCTTTGATGACTTCAGCGGCGGGCTTAAAATGATGGCCCGTGAAGTCATGGATATTGACGAAGCCCGGGAAAAATATGCTCGCGGGCTTGCTATCTCGCTGACGGACAGGCAAATTGATGACCAGCTTTTAAACCGACTCCGTCAGTCTCTGGAACCCCACCGCTCGGGGACAATTCCAGTACATCTCTACTATCAGAGGGCGGATGCACGTGCGCGGTTGCGTTTTGGCGCGACGTGGCGTGTCTCTCCGAGCGATCGTTTGCTAAACGATCTCCGCGGCCTTATTGGTTCGGAGCAGGTGGAACTGGAGTTTGACTAATACAGGAATACTATGAGTCTGAATTTCCTTGATTTTGAACAGCCGATTGCAGAGCTGGAAGCAAAAATCGATTCTCTGACTGCGGTTAGCCGTCAGGATGAGAAACTGGATATTAACATCGATGAAGAAGTGCATCGCCTGCGTGAAAAAAGCGTAGAACTGACGCGTAAAATCTTCGCCGATCTTGGCGCATGGCAGGTAGCCCAACTGGCGCGCCATCCACAGCGTCCGTACACCCTGGATTATGTCCGCCTGGCGTTTGATGAATTTGATGAGCTGGCGGGCGATCGTGCCTATGCGGATGACAAAGCTATCGTCGGCGGTATCGCGCGTCTGGATGGCCGTCCGGTGATGATCATTGGTCATCAGAAAGGCCGTGAGACCAAAGAAAAAATTCGTCGTAATTTCGGCATGCCAGCGCCGGAAGGCTATCGCAAAGCGCTGCGTCTGATGGAAATGGCTGAACGTTTCAACATGCCGATCATTACCTTCATCGACACCCCTGGGGCTTACCCGGGCGTGGGCGCTGAAGAACGTGGTCAGTCTGAAGCCATCGCGCGTAACCTGCGTGAAATGTCGCGTCTGAGCGTACCGGTCATCTGCACCGTTATCGGTGAAGGTGGTTCCGGCGGCGCGCTGGCGATCGGCGTAGGCGATAAAGTGAACATGCTGCAATACAGCACCTATTCCGTTATCTCCCCGGAAGGTTGTGCTTCCATTCTGTGGAAAAGCGCGGATAAAGCGCCGCTGGCCGCTGAAGCGATGGGCATTATCGCGCCGCGTCTGAAAGAGCTGAAGCTTATCGACTCTATCATTCCTGAACCGCTGGGTGGCGCGCACCGCAACCCGGAAGCCATGGCGGCGTCACTGAAAGCGCAACTGCTGACCGATCTCGCCGATCTTGATGTGTTAGGTAAAGAAGATCTGAAAAACCGTCGTTACCAGCGTCTGATGAGCTACGGCTACGCGTAAACTGCATTCATTCTGAAAAGGGCCACAATGCTGTGGCCCTTTTTTTACCTGTTGTTTGACCAGGCTATGCTTAACTAAGGTTTTTCCAGGAGGAACGCATGAATATCATTGCCATCATGGGACCGCATGGCGTCTTTTATAAAGATGAGCCCATCAAGGAACTTGAGCGTGCGCTACAACAGCAGGGTTTTCAGATTATCTGGCCGCAGAATAGCGTTGACCTGCTGAAGTTTATCGAACATAACCCGCGAATTTGCGGCGTCATTTTTGACTGGGATGAATACAGTCTCGATCTGTGCAGTGAGATCAACCAGCTAAACGAATATCTTCCGCTCTACGCCTTTATTAATACCCATTCGACTATGGATGTCAGCGCCCATGATCTGCGCATGGCGCTGTGGTTTTTTGAGTATGCGCTGGGCCAGTCTGAAGACATTGCCACCCGCATCCGCCAGTACACCAGTGAATATCTGGATAACATCACGCCGCCTTTTACCAAAGCGCTATTTACCTATGTGAAGGAAGGAAAGTATACCTTCTGCACGCCCGGTCATATGGCGGGAACGGCATACCAGAAAAGCCCGGTCGGCTGCTTGTTCTATGATTTCTTTGGCGGCAATACGCTGAAAGCCGATGTGTCCATTTCTGTGACCGAGCTGGGTTCGCTGCTGGATCATACCGGCCCGCACCTGGAAGCGGAGGAGTATATCGCGCGCACTTTTGGCGCCGAGCAGAGCTATATGGTGACCAACGGCACGTCCACCTCCAATAAAATTGTTGGTATGTATGCCGCACCAACCGGCAGTACGCTGTTGATTGACCGCAACTGTCATAAGTCGTTGGCGCATTTGCTGATGATGAGCGATGTGGTGCCAATCTGGTTGAAGCCGACGCGTAATGCGTTGGGTATTCTGGGTGGTATCCCCCGAAGGGAATTTACCCGTGCAAGCATTGAAAGCAAGATAGAGGAGACCCCCCAGGCGCAATGGCCTGTGCATGCGGTGATCACCAACTCTACCTATGACGGCCTGCTGTATAACACCAACTGGATCAAGCAAACGCTGGATGTGCCCTCTATCCATTTTGATTCAGCCTGGGTGCCATATACCCATTTTCATCCGATCTATCAGGGGAAAAGCGGGATGAGCGGTGAGCGCGTGCCGGGGAAGGTGATTTTTGAAACCCAGTCTACCCACAAGATGCTGGCGGCGTTGTCACAGGCTTCTCTGATCCACATTAAGGGTGACTACGACGAAGACACCTTCAACGAAGCCTTTATGATGCACACATCCACTTCGCCGAGTTACCCGATTGTTGCCTCGATAGAAACCGCAGCGGCCATGCTGCGAGGCAATTCAGGCAAGCGGTTAATCAATCGTTCGGTGGAGCGGGCGCTGCATTTTCGTAAAGAAGTGCAGCGGTTGCGTGAAGAGTCGGATGGCTGGTTTTTTGATATCTGGCAGCCGGAAAGGGTGGATGAAGCAGAATGCTGGCCGGTAGCGCCTGGTGAAGACTGGCACGGATTTGTCGATGCTGACGCCGACCACATGTTCCTCGACCCGGTGAAAGTCACTATTCTGACGCCGGGGATGGATGAACAAGGAAATATGAGTGAAGAGGGGATCCCCGCCGCGTTGGTGGCGAAATTCCTTGATGAACGCGGCGTGGTTGTCGAAAAAACGGGACCGTATAATCTGTTGTTCCTGTTCAGCATCGGTATTGATAAAACCCGGGCGATGGGCCTGCTGCGCGGCCTGACGGAATTTAAGCGTTCGTACGATCTGAATTTACGCGTGAAAAACATGCTGCCGGATCTCTATGCCGAGGATCCCGACTTTTATCGCAATATGCGTATTCAGGATCTGGCGCAGGGGATCCATAGGCTTATTCGCCAGCACGATCTCTCCGGGCTGATGCTGCGGGCATTTGATACCTTACCGGAAATGAAAATGACGCCGCATCAGGCCTGGCAGCGGCAGATCAAAGGTGAGGTTGAAACGGTGGCGCTTGATCAACTGGTGGGGCGCGTTTCCGCCAATATGATCCTGCCTTATCCGCCCGGAGTACCGCTCTTGATGCCTGGTGAAATGATCACGGAAAAAAGCCGGGCTGTACTCGATTTCCTGCTGATGCTGTGTTCAGTGGGCCATCATTATCCTGGATTTGAAACCGATATCCATGGCGCTAAACTGGGTGAGGATGGCGTGTATCGTGTGAGAGTCTTAAAAATGGCATAACGACTTGCCTGAACCCATTACGCACGAGTAACGTGCTGAAAGAACAAACGAAAGAGGCGATGACGCTATGCTGGGATTAAAACAGGTTCACCATATTGCCATTATTGCGACGGACTACGTGGTGAGTAAGGCATTTTACTGCGATGTGCTGGGCTTCACCCTGATGAGCGAAGCCTACCGGGAAGAGCGTGACTCCTGGAAAGGCGATCTGGCATTGAACGGTCAGTATGTGATTGAGCTCTTTTCTTTCCCATTTCCACCTTGCCGCCCGAGTCGACCGGAAGCCTGTGGTTTACGTCATCTGGCGTTCAGTGTGGATGATGTAGAGAAAGCGATCGCGCATCTGGAGGCTCGCGATGTGAAGTGTGAGGCGGTACGCATCGATCCTTTTACCGGCAAACGCTTTACGTTTTTTAACGATCCCGACGGATTACCGCTCGAACTGTATGAGCTGTAAGGCTTGTTATTGTGGCGTTAGCCCGGTAACGTGCCGGGCAATGCCATTGTAAGTAACCATCATGACAACACTCACGCTGAATACTTCACTGCTGAATTCTCAATCGATTCTGGTCGCCTTTAGCGGCGGGCTGGACTCCACCGTGCTGCTGCATCAGTTAGTGCTGTGGCGAGCACAGCACCCTGACGTTACGTTGCGCGCAATCCATATTCATCATGGACTAAGTCCCCATGCGGACAGTTGGGTGCAGCACTGTGAATCGATATGCGCGCAGTGGCAGGTGCCGTTGGTGGTTGAACGGGTCCGTCTGGAGGATGATGGCCTGGGTATAGAAGCTCAGGCGAGGCGGGCGCGCTATCACGCATTTGCACAGACGTTACTGCCGGGCGAGGTACTGATGACCGCCCAGCATTTGGATGACCAGTGCGAAACCTTTCTGCTGGCACTTAAGCGCGGCAGTGGTCCTGCCGGGCTTTCCGCCATGGGGGAAAGCTCACCGTTCGCCGGAACCCAACTGATCCGACCGCTGCTGGCGCAAACACGAGAGGCGCTGGAAGGGTGGGCGCGACAGCACCAATTATGCTGGATCGAAGATGAAAGTAATCAGGATGATACCTACGATCGCAATTTCCTCAGATTGCGCGTTACTCCCTTGCTGCAACAGCGTTGGCCACACTTCGCGCAAGCTACAGCCCGCAGCGCAGCGCTGTGCGCCGAGCAGGAGAGCTTGCTGGATGAATTGCTTGCCAGCGATCTAGCCGACTGTGTCACGGCCCAAGGCACACTGTTGCTGGCGCCGCTTATGATGATGAGCGATGTGCGGCGCGCTGCGCTGCTTCGCCGCTGGCTGGCGGGATTACATGCGCCAATGCCTTCCCGTGACGCTCTGGAACGTATCTGGCAGGAAGTCGCGCTGGCACGAGAGGATGCTTCCCCCTGTTTTCGCCTTGGAGGGTTCGACATTCGTCGCTACCAGTCGCAACTGTGGTGGGTGAAACCGGTCGACGGGCACAGCGAAACCGTCATTCCTTGGCCATGCTGGCAAACGCCGCTGACGCTGCCCGTTGGGCTGGGATCGGTGCAGTTAATCTCCGCAGGCGAATTGCGCGTGCCTAAAGCGGACGAGCTGGTCAGTATTCGTTTTAAAGCGCCAGGCGTATTACATATTGTCGGGCGTAACGGTGGACGTAAATTAAAGAAAATCTGGCAGGAGCAGGGGATTCCACCCTGGCGACGAGATACCACGCCGCTGCTTTTTTATGGTGAAACGTTGATTGCGGCTGCGGGTGTTTTTGTGACGCGTGAGGGAATAGCAGAAGATGAAGAAGGTGTGAGTCTGATTTGGCATGCCTGATGGCGCTGCGCTTATCCGGCCTACGTATCGCATGGACCGTAGGCCGGATAAGGTGCTTGCACCGCCATCCGGCAACAAAATAATCAGGATTCGCTGACTACCACGGTACCGATTTGTGGGTGGCTGAAGCTGGCAATTTTGTCGAGGCGAAGCTCACGGGTTTCACCTGCGACCTCTGCGACCAGATATTCCACGTTTTTGCGGGAAACCAGATCGTTTGCCTTCGCCTGCAAAACTTCGCCATCTTTTAACGCCAACGTCAGTAACAAATGGTGCTGGCAGGCGAGTTCAAGATTGTCGTAATCATCACAGTTGATGGGTTGATACGTTTCATTCATTGACATAATCGCTCACCAGTAAGTTCGCGGCAGCATAGGCCGCTTTTTCCCTGACCGACTCTGAAAGGGCGCTGTCTGCCGCCACTTCATTAAGCACCTTCAATACGCAGCCCAGCGCATCCGGGACATACCCTAAGTCTCCGCTGGCGATTTCCGCGTACCGCTTGCGTATTAACTCACAATATTTTTCCACATGCCCTCCTGTCAGCACTCTGACTTAACCGTGGATGCAAGTCTAAGCCTACGAAGATAAACTCTGTTTAGCAAGGTGACTATACCATACTCATTCAGGCAATATCAGCGCCTTGATAGAGGCGCTGTTAGCAGCCTTTTGCCGTGGTTTTCGCTACAATGTGCGCCTGATTCGAAAGGAGTTCTCAAATGGCGCTTAAAGCGACAATCTATAAAGCTGTAGTCAATGTGGCGGATCTTGACCGCAACCAATTCCTTGACGCAGCCTTGACGCTGGCGCGTCACCCTTCAGAAACCCAGGAGCGCATGATGCTGCGTCTGCTGGCGTGGATTAAATATGCCGATGAGCGCCTGCAGTTTACGCGGGGCCTGAGTGCGGAAGATGAACCGGAAGCATGGCTGCGAAACGACCATCTGGGCATTGATTTATGGATTGAACTCGGCCTGCCGGATGAGCGCCGTATTAAGAAAGCCTGCACTCAGTCTGCTGAGGTGGCCCTGTTTACCTACAACAGCCGTGCGGCCCAGATCTGGTGGCAACAAAACCAGAGTAAGTGCGCGCAGTTTAAAAATCTTACCGTGTGGTATCTGGATGACGAACAGCTGGCACAACTGAGTGAATTTGCTGGTCGCACCATGGCGCTGCAGGCGACGATCCAGGATGGCGCGATCTGGTTGTCCGATTCTCAGAACAATCTGGAAATTCATCTGACCGCGTGGCAGCCGCGTTCATGATTGTTATCTCCCGAAACGTCTCTATCCCTGACAATGAGCTGGAAATCACGGCGATTCGGGCGCAGGGCGCGGGCGGTCAGCACGTTAACAAGACCTCGACGGCTATCCATTTGCGCTTTGACATTCGGGCCTCTGGCCTGCCAGAGTATTATAAGGAACGACTGCTTGCCGCCAGCCATCATCTGATTAGCAGCGATGGCATTATTATCATTAAGGCGCAGGAATACCGTAGCCAGGAGCTTAATCGGGAAGCGGCAATCTCGCGGCTGGTGGCGGTGATCAAAGAATTAACCGCAGTGCAAAAAAGCCGACAGGCAACGCGTCCTACGCGCGCTTCGAAAGAGCGTAGGTTGTCGTCGAAGGCGCAAAAATCCACAGTGAAAGCACTGCGCGGGAGAGTTCGTCGAACGCAAGACTGACGAGCAGGAATAAAAATTTATAAGGAATTGATAGTGAAAACAGCAATATTGTCCGTAGTCGCTGCATGCACGCTTTTTTCCTTGATCGGCTGTAACAACCGTACTGAAGTCGAAGTACTACAGCCGACACGGGCGGCAGAATTAAAACCGATGCAGCAGAGCTGGCGTGGCATCCTGCCTTGCGCAGACTGCGAAGGGATTGAAACTTCTCTGTTCCTTGAAAAAGACGGAACATGGGTGATGAACGAACGCTATCAGGGGGTGAGGGATGAACCGTCGTCCTTTGCCTCTTATGGTACATGGGCGCGCACTGCTGACAAGCTGGTGCTGACCGACAGCAAAGGTGAAAAGTCGTACTACCGGGTAAAAGGTGAAGCGCTGGAAATGCTCGATCGTGAAGGTAATCCGATTGAGTCGCAGTTCAACTACACGCTCCAGCCGGTTTCCGCCAGCTTACCAGTGACGCCAATGCCGATGCGGGGGATGTACTTCTATATGGCTGATGCAGCTATCTTTACCGACTGCGCAACGGGTAAACGGATGCCGGTGGCGAATAACGCCCAGCTTGAGCGTGACTATTTAGCCGCTCGCGCGGAAAACGGGCAGTCCGTACTGCTGACGCTGGAAGCGCATTTCACGCTGGAGGCGAACCCGGACACCGGCGAAAAAGTGAAAACGCTGATGGCGGATAAAGATGCGAAGTTTATCCCTGGTAAAGCGTGTAATTAATCGATAAAAAAGGCCCTGATAATCAGGGCCTTTTGCTGGTATTAGCCTTTAATGGCTTTTACCAGGTAGTCGACGATGTCGCCTGTTTTAATCAACTGCTTCTCGCCGTTACGACGGTATTTGTATTCGATATCGTCGTTGTCGAGGTTACGGTCGCCCAGCACGATGGTGTGCGGAATACCGATCAGTTCCATATCGGCAAACATCACGCCCGGACGCTCTTTACGGTCGTCCATCAGCACTTCAATGCCCTGCGCGCGCAACTCAGCGTACAGTTTTTCAGCCAGTTCCTGCACGCGATAGGACTTATGCATGTTCATCGGCAGAATTGCCACCTGGAACGGGGCAATGGCGTCTGGCCAGACGATACCGCGATCGTCATAGTTCTGTTCGATAGCGGCAGCAACCACGCGAGTTACCCCGATACCGTAGCAACCCATGGTCAGGATCTGGTTACGACCGTCTTCGCCCTGAACGGCGGCTTTCATCGCTTCAGAGTACTTGGTGCCCAACTGGAAGATGTGACCCACTTCGATGCCGCGTTTAATCAGCAACGTACCCTTGCCATCCGGACTCGGATCGCCAGCGACCACGTTACGGATGTCCGCAACTTCCGGGGTGGCAACGTCGCGATCCCAGTTGATACCGAAATAGTGCTTACCGTCGATGTTCGCGCCCGCGGCGAAATCGCTCATCACGGCAACGGTACGGTCGATAACAACCGGAATTGGCATGTTCACCGGACCGAGAGAACCCGGACCCGCTTTCACCAACGCGCGAATTTCTTCTTCAGTGGCGAAGGTCAGCGGGCTGGCAACCTGCGGCAGTTTTTCCGCTTTGACTTCGTTCAGCTCGTGATCGCCGCGAACCAGCAGCGCAATCAGCCGAGACTTGCTGCCTTCAACCGCTTTCACCAGCAGGGTTTTTACGGTTTTTTCGATCGGCAGGTTGAACTGTTCAACCAGCTCGGCGATGGTTTTCGCGTTCGGCGTATCAACCAGCGTCATCTCCTGCGTTGCTGCCGCACGCGGCTCTTTCGGGGCCACGGCTTCGGCGAATTCGATGTTTGCTGCATAGTCGGAGGAGTCGGAGAAGATCACATCGTCTTCGCCGCTCTGCGCCAGCACCTGGAATTCGTGAGAGGCGCTACCGCCGATTGAACCGGTGTCCGCCTGGACCGCACGGAAATCGAGACCCATACGGCTGAAGATCTTGCTGTACGCCGCATACATCGCGTCGTAGGTCTCCTGCAGGGATTCCTGAGAAGTATGGAAAGAATAAGCATCTTTCATCAGGAATTCGCGGGAACGCATCACGCCGAAGCGCGGACGGACTTCGTCACGGAATTTAGTCTGGATCTGGTAAAAGTTCAGCGGCAGCTGTTTGTAAGAGCTCAGCTCGTTACGAATCAGGTCGGTGATCACTTCTTCATGCGTTGGGCCAAGGACGAACGGGCGATCGCCACGGTCAGCAATACGCAGCAGTTCCGGGCCGTATTGTTCCCAACGGCCACTCTCTTGCCACAGCTCAGAGGGCTGAACGACCGGCATCAACACCTCGATCGCACCGGCGTTGTTCATCTCTTCACGCACGATGTTTTCGACTTTTTTCAGGACGCGCACGCCGGTCGGCAGCCAGGTATATAACCCGGAGGCCAGCTTGCGGATCATCCCGGCGCGCAGCATCAGCTGGTGGCTGATGACTTCGGCGTCGGCAGGTGTCTCCTTCAGAGTGGAGAGCAGATATTGGCTAGTACGCATGTTGTTACGGTTCCAGTTGAACGATCGAACAGGCTCAAAACGAGCCTGGCACAAAACAAAAGTGGTTTAGTTTACCAGCGAGAAAGGGATGTCAAAAGAGTACGCGACGCAAATTAGCGGGCTTCCAGAGCAAAGACCTCAAATCCTGACGGCGTTACGCGCCAGCGGACGTTAAAGTCCAGCAGCCAAACGGCATAGGTTTTGCCTTCTTCCTCGTTTTTACGGTAGGCAGGACGGGGATCCTGCGCCAGCACTTCGGCAATAAACTGGCGAAGATGCGGATAACGTTTTTCCAGCCCAGCCAGTTGCCCGGCGATCTCTTCACTGAACGTCACAGCTACGCTGGCCTGCGGTGCATCCTGAGCATAGCTGGCGCGAGCAGCGGGCAGCGATTCGGCAAATGGCAGATACGGCTTAATATCCACTACCGGCGTACCATCGACAAGATCCAGCCCGCCGAGCTCAAGGATAACGTGCTCTTTATGGCAGCGGATGCCCCGTAGCTCAACCAAAGACATGCCAACAGGGTTAGGACGAAACGTTGAACGCGTGGCGAAGACGCCCATTCTGGCGTTGCCGCCAAGACGGGGAGGGCGCACGGTTGGACGCCATCCTCCTTCCATTGTCTGATGAAAAACAAAAATCACCCACAAATGGCTGAAGGCTTCCAGGCCGCGAACGGCATCGGCCTGGTTATAGGGAGCGAGCAAATGCAGTTCGCCGCTGGCGCTTTTCACCAGACCTGGCTGGCGTGGAACAGCGAACTTTTCTTTATAAGGTGAGCGGATAACGCCTATTTGCTCGAACTGAAAATGGCTCATTTCGCCGAAATGTTCAGTGCAGAACCAATGCAAACCGCCTGACGATAGCAACCTGGGGTCCCGCTGGTTACTTCGCAACTGTGCAGCAATACCGCATTCGCTTTCATTTTAGAGGCGTTAATCTGCATGCGTTTACGTGCGGTTGGGATGCTAGGAGGGGAATCCTGGTTTGATGCCTGACAGGATTCGCCGCTGACTTCGCCGAGATCGCGGAACGGTTTACCCACTAAATCTTCGGCGTTAGTAATGATTTTTACCGGCGCCGCGCGCGGTGCTTTTGGTTTTTCCGGCTCCGCTTTTGGCGGGGTAGCGGTGCTTTGAACGGGTTCAACAGGGGATCTGCTTAACATAGAACAGCCGCTCAGCATGAGTGCTACTAAACAGATCGGTAAAGCACGCATAATATTTCCTCAATGAATGATCTAAACGTCAGATATTGAATCAGGTGCTTGCATAAATGACAAGACGGGCAAGCGCCCGTCCTGATGATATTACAGATTCTGGAAACAGCCTAAAATTACCAGCCCTTAACCGCACCGCCGTTGAAGACTTTGTTTGCCGCTTCGTACACTTCGTCAGACTGGTAGGCCTGCACGAATTTCTTCACGTTCTCAGCATCTTTGTTGTCTTCACGGGTCACGATCAGGTTTACGTACGGAGAATCTTTATCTTCAACAAAGATACCGTCTTTTGCCGGGGTCAGGCCAATCTGGCTGGCGTAGGTGGTGTTGATGACCGCCAGGGCGATTTGCGCATCGTCCAGGGAACGCGGCAGCTGCGGCGCTTCCAGTTCAACCAGCTTCAGGTTTTTCGGGTTTTCAATCACGTCCAGCGCGGTCGGCAGCAGGCCAACACCGTCTTTCAGTTTGATTAAGCCCACTTTTTGCAGCAGCAGCAGCGAGCGACCGAGGTTAGTCGGGTCGTTTGGAATAGCGACCTGAGAACCTTCCTGCAGCTCATCCAGTGATTTGATTTTTTTGGAATAGCCCGCAATCGGATAAACAAAAGTATTGCCTGCGGCAACCAGCTTGTAACCACGATCTTTAATCTGCTGATCCAGGTACGGTTTGTGCTGGAAGGCGTTGGCATCAATGTCGCCTTTGCTCAGCGCTTCGTTAGGCAGGACGTAATCGTTAAACGTGACCAGCTCAACGTCCAGACCGTATTTTTCTTTTGCCACTTTCTGCGCGACTTCTGCAACCTGCTGCTCTGCGCCAACAATAACGCCCACTTTGATGTGGTTAGGATCTTTTTCATCCTGACCGCAACCCACAAGTGCCAGAGAACCGATCAAGGCTCCAACTGCCGCAAAGGTTTTGAATTTGAACGCCATGCTTATTTCCTTTTCTTAATGAGTTTTTAGTGTTGTGTGCAATGTTATTTGTGCGTGACAATCCGGACGATGCGATCGCCGGATAACTGAATTAAATAAACCAGAACGACGAGCAATACCAGTACTGTATTCATCACGGTGGCGTTGTAGCCAATATAACCGTACTGGTAGCCAATCTGTCCCAGACCACCTGCGCCGACGGCACCGCCCATCGCGGAATAGCCAACCAGCGTGATGAGCGTGATGGTGGCAGCATTGACCAGGCCCGGCAGCGCTTCTGGCAGCAGGACTTTACGCACGATCTGTAACGGTGTAGCGCCCATCGCACGGGAGGCTTCAATCAGCCCGGTAGGGATTTCCAGCAGCGCATTTTCCACCATACGGGCGATAAACGGCGCGGCGCCGACGGTCAGCGGGACGATAGCGGCCTGCAGCCCGATAGAAGTACCCACAATCATGCGGGTGAAAGGAATCATCCACACCAGCAAAATAATGAATGGGATGGAACGGAAAATATTTACCAGTGCAGAGAGCGTACGGTAAAGCTTAGCGTTCTCAATGATTTGCCCAGGACGCGTAACGTACAGCAATACGCCAACCGGCAGGCCAATGACAAAACCAAAAAAACCGGACACAAAGGTCATTGCCAGCGTTTCCCATACGCCGCGAACCAGCAGCCACATCATCGGCTCAGACATAACCCAGTACCTCTACTTTTACATGGTGTTCCTGCAGCCAATTAATGGCTGCTTGTGTATCTTCCTGTGTGCCGTGCATTTCAGTCAGCATGATGCCGAACTTCACGCCGCCGGCGTAATCCATCTGCGCGCTAATAATGTTGTTATTTACATTAAAGCGACGGGCCGTCTCAGAGAGTAATGGCGCATCGACCGAATGACCGGTGAACTCCATGCGCAGCATTGGCACGCTGTCGGCCTGCGGCTCTGCTTTTAAACGTTCCAGATAATCTTCCGGGATATCCAGATGCAGAGTGGACTGGATAAACTTCTGTGCCAGCGGCGTTTTCGGATGAGAGAAAACTTCGCTGACGGTGTCTTGCTCAATCAGTTCACCATTACTGATGACCGCCACGCAGTCACAAATGCGTTTTACTACGTCCATCTCATGGGTAATTAGCAGAATGGTGAGACCCAGACGACGGTTAATGTCTTTCAGCAGCTCCAGAATCGAACGCGTGGTTGCCGGGTCGAGTGCGCTGGTGGCTTCATCGCACAGCAACACTTTGGGATTACTTGCCAGCGCACGAGCGATCGCCACTCGTTGTTTTTGTCCACCGGAAAGGTTGGCCGGATAGCTATCATGCTTGTCGCCAAGACCGACTAAATCCAGCAGTTCTGTTACACGGCGTTTGATCTCTTCTTTTGGTGTGTTATCCAGTTCCAGCGGCAGCGCGACGTTGCCAAATACGGTACGGGAAGAGAGCAGGTTAAAGTGCTGGAAAATCATGCCGATTTGACGGCGAGCTTTGGTCAACTCGGACTCTGAAAGCGTGGTCAGTTCCTGACCGCCAACCTGAACGCTGCCTTCGGTTGGGCGCTCGAGTAAGTTAACGCAGCGGATAAGTGTACTTTTACCGGCACCTGAGGCGCCAATTACGCCGTAAATCTGCCCGGCAGGAACGTGCAGGCTGACATTATTTAGCGCCTGAATGGTGCGAGTCCCCTGCTGGAACACTTTGGTGATATTCGAAAGTTTAATCATTGGTTATTTATTATCGTAATTAAGTTAGCCGTGGCATTTTCGTCTGTCTGGGACGGTCAAGGCCGTCAACAAGATGGATGTTAAGGCATCCAGACGTCTAAATCAATCTAGCTTTGCACGATGAGCACTTTCTTGCCCGCCGAAACATGCGATACTAGAGCCACATGCCTTATTCAGGAGCTATAAAAGGTGGCAAAGTCTGTACCCGCAATTTTTCTCGACCGTGACGGCACCATTAATGTGGACCACGGTTACGTACATGAGATTGACGAGTTCGAGTTTATCGACGGTGTTATTGATGCCATGCGTGAACTTAAAAATATGGGTTACGCGCTAATTGTGGTGACGAACCAGTCTGGTATCGCGCGCGGTAAATTTACCGAGGCTCAGTTTGAAACGTTGACCGAATGGATGGACTGGTCGCTGGCCGATCGCGACGTTGATCTGGATGGTATCTACTATTGCCCGCATCATCCGCAGGGTACCGTAGAAGAGTATCGTCAGGTCTGCGATTGCCGTAAACCGCATCCCGGGATGCTGATTTCCGCCCGCGACTTCCTGCACATCGATATGGCTGCTTCTTATATGGTAGGCGACAAAATAGAAGATATGCAGGCGGCAGCTGCTGCGAATGTTGGAACCAAGGTACTGGTGCGCACGGGCAAACCCGTCACGCCGGAAGCAGAAAATGCGGCAGATTTGGTTATAAATAGTCTGGCAGACCTGCCAATGGCGATAAAAAAGCAGCAAAAGTAAGCGTTGTGGGTAAAAGGTGAGCGGTTGAAACAAAAATGCATTTTTCCGCTTGTCTTCCTGAGTCGA
>BBMW01000016.1 GCA_000759755.1 Citrobacter werkmanii NBRC 105721 | reverse complement strand
ACGTCTGTACGAAATGAAACCTGCCGGATGCGGCGTAAACGCCTTATCCGGCCTGCGCTGGACTGAACGTATTTTGCAGGCCTGATAAGCGCAGCGCATCAGGCAATTCCGCACCACGCAAAAGCTTGTCCTGCTACCCGCGCACGAGACTGAGCAACGGGTACGGTCGCCCAAGATCGTCCACCTCTGTACGTCCCGTCACGCTGAATCCCATTTTTATATAGTATCCCTGGTGTCTGCTTACTGAAGTTGGCTGCTAACTGCGAGATTGAGTTTGCGTGTGGAGTTGGTGAGAGGTGGTGGGTCAGAAATAGAGTAAAACGATCGGCTGGAAGCTATCAGAAACTACAAAAGCAAAAACCCGCCTTGTGGGCGGGTTCTTTAAATAGTGGTGCCCAGACTCGGAATCGAACCAAGGACACGGGGATTTTCAATCCCCTGCTCTACCGACTGAGCTATCCGGGCAACGGGGCGCATTAAACCGTATTCACGTCTGTCAGTCAATCAAATTTCAGGAAAAACGGTTCAACCGCTTAATATTGCGGCAATCTGTGCGTTTGTGCCTGAAGTTTGCACAAATCTTCCAGACCGTCATGATGTCGACAGGGAATGCTGAGCGAAAGAAGAGGGCTATATAGCAAAAGAGTAATTCGCTGCATTTTAATAAAACGCTGACCAGGGCGGTTAACAGATTATTTCGCACCACCGTGGCGATGGTGCGTTTTCAGCGACTGATGCTCACTCACTTCGGCCTGGACGGGCCTGTTCGCTTAGGTTAGCGCGCCACCCATACGGCACTGGGCAAAGCGCAGAATATCTTCCGCCAGACGGTGTGCCGTTTCGACATCAGCATGGCTACGATTCACCAGCATGCGGCTCAGACATCCCTCCAGCACCAGTTCCATCTGTTTGGCGACCATGGCCGGGTCGTCAACTTCCAGCGTAGTCAGTAGCTCATGAGTGAAGTCATGCGCTGCTTTTTTTTGTTGGTCGGCTAACTGGTGGATTGGATGTCCAGGATCGGGATAAAACGTGCAGGCGGCAATGAACAGGCAGCCGGGATAGCGATTATTGCTCACGCATTCGGATAGCGCGCTGTAGCGTGCCAGTAATTTCTGTTCAGCGCTCAGGGTCTCATCCAGCAAAAGCTGACGCCGCCAGATATCCACCCGCTGGCTGAGGTAACGTAACGCATCATACAGGATGGCCTCTTTATCTGGCCAAAAGCGCTGTAGTTCATCAAGCGGATAATCGATACGTTCGGCCACCATTTCCAGCGTGGTATTGGCTATCCCTTGAACCTCAAGTAATTTCAGGGCTTCTCCCAGGACATCTTCACGTTGCACGGTATTCTCCTCCGTATTTCCTTTTGCAAGTGTCGCTCACGGTTGACGATCGCGCAAATGTGCGCTGAAGGCCGCTGCATCCATAAAGCCCGTTACCCGAGCCTCCGGATGCTCTTTACCCTCGGCATCAAAAAACAGGATAGTGGGCAAACCTAAAACCTGTAGATGTTTCAGGAGAGCGACATCCTTGGCATTGTTTGCAGTTACGTCCGCCTGTAAAAGCACTGTGTCGCCTAGCGCTTGCTGAACCTGCGGATCGCTGAAGGTGTACTTCTCAAACTCCTTACAGGCCACGCACCAGTCGGCATACAGATCCAACATGACGGGCCTGCCTTTAGCTTGTGCCAGCGCCTGATTTAACGCCTCCACCGAGGCCACCGGCGTGAAGTTAAGGTGTGTCTGGGTTTGAGCATGCGGCGTGCCAAACGCCCAGTCCTGCAATGGACGTACACTGACAAGCGCTGCGGCTAACAGGACAATCTGCACGATGCGCATCCAGGCGTGCTTTGTCTGCAGGCTGGTAATGAATGCCCAGCTAAAGAACGCGACGCCCAACAGCGACCACAGGCGCACGCCCCATACGTCGCCAATGATGCGTTCAAGCAAGAAGACGGGAAGCGCCAGAATGACAAAGCCGAAAGCGGTTTTAACCTGTTCCATCCATGGACCGCTCTTAGGCAGCAGGCGGTTGCCAAAGACGGTAATCAACATCAGTGGTAAGCCCATCCCCAGCGCGTACAGATACAGCGTACCGCCTCCCAGCCACATATTTCCGCTCTGAGCGATATACAGCAAAATCGCGCTTAGCGGCGCTGTTGTGCAAGGAGAACAGATGAGACCCGCAATCGCCCCCATCGTAAAGACGCTACCGGGAGAGCCGCCTTGCTGGCGGTTACTCAGCAACGTGAGGCGCGTTTGCAATGAGGAAGGGAGTTGCAGCGTGAACAGGCCGAACATAGACAGAGCCAGCAGCGTAAAGATGATGGCAAGACCGATCAGAACATAAGGATGCTGTAACGCCGCCTGAAACTGTAATCCGGCGGCGGCAACAACCAGACCCAGCGCAGTATAGGTGAGCGCCATTCCCTGGACGTAGATAAACGTCAGCAGCAGCGCTCGCCCGGTTGATAACCGTTGCTTGCCGCCCAGCACGATGCCGGAAATCAGCGGATACATCGGCAGTACGCAGGGCGTGAAAGCGATGCCAATGCCGATTAGCAATGCCCACAGTGCGGAAAAGGGAAGTTGGGCTGCGGGCTGTGGTTTCTCTTCCGGGGCTTCAGTGACAGGAGCTGGAGCACCCCCGGCAGCAACTGACACTTCACTTAAGGGTACTGTTTTCGTTTCCGGCGGATAGCAAAAACCGGCGTCGGCACACCCTTGATAAGTGACGGTTAATGTTGCGCCAGATGCGGCCTGATTAACCGTGACCGGAATATTCAACTGTTTACGGTAAATCTCACTTTTGCCGTAAAACTCATCTTCATGCCAGACGCCTGGCGGCAGTTTTACCTCGGCAATATCGGCCTGAGATGGCGTAATGCTTATCTGTTTGCGATAGAGATAGTAGCCATCTTTTACCTGCCATGAGAGGTTCAGATCGTGTTGGTTTTGCTGAAAATCAAAAACAAACGCCCGATCGGCAGGAACAAACTGCGAGCGGCCGGGCGCGTCAAATAATCCGGCAAAGGTAGATGTGCTGCACAGCAGCAGGATCAGCGTAAGGATGCGTTGAGCCATGAGCGGTAATCAAAGTCTCCGTGAGTGACGGGTAAAACCAGAAGTTCAGGTGTTTGATACGGGTGATGTGACTTCAGGCAATCGAGAAGGGCTTGCTGGTGCGTGACGGTGGTTTTTAAAATCATCTGGACTTCATATTCCTGCTCCAGTTTACCTTCCCAATAATAGAGGGAGGTTGCTCCGGGCAGAAGTGTCACGCAGGCTGCCAGCTTTTCCGCCAGCACTTTTGCAGCCAGATCCTGGGCGGTTGCTTCATCCGGAGCAGTACAGAGCACCACAACGGTATCGGGGATGGAAATATCCTGACTCTTTACATCAAGCATAAACACCTCGAAAGAACAGAGTAACCAGCTAAAGAGTGGTCACTATACAACGGACGAGGGAAGGATGTTAGCTAAAGCGGGGTGATGAAGCGGAGGAACTGCAGGGTGCAGAGGCACCCTGCAGGAAAATTTTACAGCATGAAGCTGCCCAGCAAGAAGCCGAAGCAGACAGCCAGAACCACACCCAGAGTACCTGGGATGAAGAACGGATGGTTAAAGACGAATTTACCGATACGGGTTGTACCGGTGTCATCCATCTGAACCGCCGCAACCAGAGTTGGGTAGGTTGGCAGAATGAACAGGCCGGAAACAGCTGCGAAAGAGGCAACAGCGGTCAGCGGGGAAACGTTCAGCGCCAGAGCCATCGGCATCAGTGCTTTAGCGGTTGCTGCCTGAGAGTACAGCAGCGCAGAAGCAAAGAAGAAGATGACAGCCAGCAGCCACGGATGGCCCTGAATTACGCTACCTGCAGTATCTTTGATCCAGTCAATGTTGTGAGATACGAAGGTATCACCCAACCACGCAACGCCCAGGATACAAATACAGGCGCTCATACCGGCTTTGAAGGTACTGGAGTTGAGGATGGAATCCGTTTCAACGCGGCAGATGATGGTGGTCAGCGTCGCGATGCTCAGCATGATGATCAGGATAGCATTGGTGGTATTCATCAGCGGTTTAGCGACCAGACCCAGGCTTGGGCTGTTGACGATCGCATAGACAACAACGCAAATTACGCCCAGCAGGAACAGCCAAACGGAAGTTTTTGCGCCTGCTTTGATTTCAACTTGTCTTTCACCACGCAGTTCAACCAAACCTTCTTCCAGACGTTTACGATAAATCGGATCGTCAGACAGTTTAGAGTTGAACAGCATAGTCACCAGGAAGGACATTACCAGAACGGCCAGCAGGGTGGACGGAATAACCACGGACAGCAGGTGAATATAGCTGATGCCATGACCTTCCATTACGGAAGACATGTAAACCACGGCTGCAGAGATTGGTGATGCTGTGATCGCAATCTGAGCAGAAACCACCGCAGTTGAGAGCGGACGGCAAGGTTTGATCCCTTGTTCCTTCGCAACTTCAGCGATAACCGGCAGAGTTGCCAGAGAGATGTTACCCGTACCCGCAAAGATGGTCAGGAAATAGGTCACGATGGGTGCAAGGATCGTGATGTATTTCGGGTTCTTACGCAGCAGTTTTTCAGTTTGATGAACCAGATAGTCCAGACCACCTGCAATCTGCATAGCTGAGATGGCAGCGATAACCGCCATGATAATGGAAATGACATCGAACGGGATATTACCGGGTTTTACGCCGATAGCGGCGAGAACCAGGACACCCAGCCCACCTGCAAATCCAATACCGATACCCCCAAGTCTGGCACCTAAAAAGATTGCCAGCAAAACGATGATAAGTTCTAAAACTATCATATTAGCCTTCCTTGTTGTTTAACAAGTTGATATTAAATTGTTGTTTTTAAGTAACTTCGTGCAAGAAAAAAGGCACGTCATCTGACGTGCCTTCTCTGGTACTACCCTACACGATTACTGTTCGCTTTCATCAGTATAACGTTTTGCTTTATAAGCCGGGTGCATCAGGTTCTGTACTGAGAAGATATCGTCCAGCTCGGCTTCGGTCAACAGGCCGCGCTCCAGGACAACTTCACGTACGCTCTTACCGGTTTCGGCACAAATTTTACCAACGATGTCGCCGTTGTGGTGGCCGATGAACGGGTTAAGGTAAGTAACGATACCGATAGAGTTGTAAACGAATGCTTCGCACACTTCTTTGTTAGCAGTAATGCCGCTAACGCATTTTTCCAACAGGTTGTAGCAAGCGTTGCTCAGAATGTGAATGGATTCGAACATTGCCTGGCCGATTACTGGCTCCATAACGTTCAGCTGCAGCTGACCTGCTTCAGACGCCATAGTGACAGTGATGTCGTTACCGATGACTTTAAAGCACACCTGATTTACGACTTCCGGAACAACCGGGTTCACTTTAGCTGGCATGATGGAAGAGCCAGCCTGCAGTTCCGGCAGGTTGATCTCGTTCAGGCCGGCACGTGGACCAGAGGAGAGCAAACGCAGGTCGTTACAGATTTTGGACATCTTCACAGCCAGACGTTTCAGTGCGCCGTGCACCATAACGTATGCGCCGCAGTCAGAAGTAGCTTCAATCAGGTCTTCTGCAGGAACACAGGCAAAACCGGTTACTTCAGCCAGTTTTTTCACTGCCAGCGGAGAGTATTCTTTCGGTGTGTTCAGACCCGTACCGATTGCCGTTGCGCCGAGGTTAACTTCCAGCAGCAGCTCTGCAGTACGCCCAATGTTTTTCACTTCTTCTTTCAGCAGGATGCTGAAAGCACGGAATTCCTGACCGAGGGTCATCGGCACAGCATCCTGCAACTGGGTACGACCCATTTTCAGGATGTCCTGGAATTCATCGGCTTTTTTCTCGAAGCCTTCACGCAGCTGGTTCAGAGCATCAATCAGTTTGATGATGGATGCGTATACCGCGATACGGAAGCCAGTTGGGTATGCGTCGTTGGTAGACTGACATTTGTTAACGTGGTCGTTCGGGTTCAGGTACTGATATTCACCTTTCTGGTGACCCATCAGTTCCAGACCGATATTGGCCAGCACTTCGTTGGTGTTCATGTTGACGGAGGTACCCGCACCACCCTGGTAAACGTCTACCGGGAACTGATCCATGCATTTTCCGTTATTCAGGACTTCATCACACGCCGCGATGATGGCATTTGCCACACTCTTAGGAATGGTTTGCAGCTCTTTGTTGGCCATAGCCGCTGCCTTTTTCACCATTACCATGCCGCGAACAAATTCAGGAATGTCGCTGATTTTGTTGTTGCTAATGTAGAAGTTTTCAATCGCTCTCAGAGTGTGAACACCATAGTAAGCGTCCGCTGGAACTTCCCTGGTACCCAACAAGTCTTCTTCGATACGAATGTTGTTTAACATGTGAACCTTCTTTTTCAAGCTGCCAATGATTTGACTAAACACACAGGATATATGTGATTTCGATTGTTTCTCGACCGACGATTATCCCCTGCATCGGTCTGATACCCGAGATCATATGCTGGTTCAGGATTTCTACCGTAATCTGGATCACTTAAAACGTGGAATTTACCCCTTATTTATTATTCTGTGAAATAGATCACCCCTTTAGGATTAACACTAAATATTAGTGTACAAGCGGCTTGAAATTTTGCTAACCACCTCAATATCAAATCGATGCGATTAACATAATTTTTGGACAGACGTTGTACAAAACGCCTGTTATTAACAGGAGTCCCCTTTGCGCTGGATACCATTACTTGCCATTTTTCTCTATGTTTACATAGAGATATCTATTTTTATTCAGGTTGCCCATGTGTTGGGTGTTCTGATGACCCTGATTTTGGTTATTTTTACGTCGGTTATCGGGATGTCTCTGGTTCGTAACCAGGGATTTAAGAACTTTTTACTGATGCAACAAAAAATGGCGGCAGGTGAAAGCCCGGCTGCAGAAATGATCAAGAGCGTTTCGCTGATTATTGCCGGTCTGCTATTAGTGCTGCCTGGTTTTTTTACCGATTTCCTTGGTCTTCTTCTTTTACTACCCCCGGTGCAGAAGCATCTGACGATGAAACTGCTGCCACATTTGCGTTTTTCTCGTATGCCCGGCGGTGGTTTTAGCGCCGGAACGGGTGGGGGCGAGACCTTTGACGGTGAGTTTCAGCGTAAAGACGAGCATCGCGACAGTATTGAACATAAAGACGATCGTCGGGATTAAGTATCAGTTTGTAGGCCGGATAAGCGTTAGCGCTATCCGGCAAACATGTTTATATGCCGGATGATGGCGTCAGCGTCGACTTATCCGGCCTGCGGGGTAAAAACAGCCACAGCGCCGCCAGCATAATCAGCGCATAGAGACTCTTCCAACCGACCATCGCCAGCAATAGCAGACATAGCAAACCGCCAACGATCGCCAATGCGCGATAGTGTCCTTTCAGTAATCGACAACCTGCCAGCATGCACAGCAGATAAATCATAATAAAGATGCCGTTAGCGTAGACGATTAACGCATCGAGATTGATTTGCAGCATATAGATGCACAAGGTACTGACCACGCAGCAACCTAGCACGGCGTTCAGCGCATTGCGCGGAAGATGACGAGGGGACAGACGCGCCAGATAACTCTCCGGCTTGTATTGCGCTTGCGACCAGACCAGCCGGGCGAAACTTTGAATATAAATGTTGAGACTGGCAAAGCAGGCCAGATAACCAATAATGCAGGCGACCCACAGTGCCTGTACGCCAAACAGCTGTACAACAATTTCGGGCAGTGATGCCGCCGCTGCCATTTGCTCGCCGTAAGCGTCAAAATGAAGGACGACGACGGTGCATGCCCAGTAGACAGAACCTGCCAGCAGTAGACCGATCATCAGCGCGCGCGGGAAGTCTCGCTCCGGATTTTTAAATTCAGAGGCCAGGTGGGCAAATGCTTCAAGGCCGACAAAGCACCAGAACATCACCGACAGCGCGGCGAACAGTCCGGGAAGTTCAATTTCGCTAACCGTAGGGAAAGGGATTTCATTGGGTTTTAGATCGCCCGCCCACCAGATGGCGACAATGAGAGCAACGATCAGCCCGGCAATGACCGTTTGTAGGTTAGCGCTGGAGCTGGCGCCGCGGGAGCCTATGTACCAGACCAACGCCAGTGTACCGAGTTCTGCCAGCAGAAGCTGCTCGTCATGCCAGCCAAACATCGCCTGGCCGAATCCTGCGGCAATATGTAATGCCGCAGGTAAGCCCACGGGGATTACTGATAAAAACAACCATCCGGTGACGCGCTCCAGGCGCGAGCCAAAGGCCATACCGACAAAATGCGCCACGCCGCCCGCGCTGGGGAAATGGCGGCCGAGCACGGCGAAGACAATCGCCACGGGAAAGACTAAAACAATTAGCACCGGCCAGGCCCACAAGCTATTGTTGCCAGCCACCAGCGCAGCCAGCGCGGGGACGGCAAAAACGCCTGTACCTAACAATGATGTCGACAACAGGCCAACGCCCTGAGCCAGTCCCAGCTCTTGTTTCAGTCCGCTCATAAGTTGTTATCCGGTTATGCCCGTTGACTGGGCTACAGCGCAGATTTTTGATGGTATCACAATCGGATTTGCTTATGACGACGTGACTGAAATCGTTATGGAATGTGAGGTGCGTCGGTGTTTTGACGGGATTTTCTGCTGATAAAAATTTTTTTTCGCTTGCCCCCTTGAAGGCACAAAACCCCATCCCCATCTCTCTGGTCACTAGCCGGGAAACCGTTTACGGGCCGGCGTCACCCATAACTGATAAAGACTTTCTCAAAGGAGAGCTATCAATGAGTATTCGTCCGTTACATGATCGTGTGATCGTCAAACGTAAAGAAGTTGAATCCAAATCTGCTGGCGGCATCGTACTGACCGGTTCTGCAGCAGGTAAATCAACTCGTGGCGAAATCATCGCTGTCGGTAAGGGTCGCATCTTGGACAACGGTACCGTACAGCCGCTGGACGTGAAAGTCGGCGATATCGTTATTTTCAACGATGGCTACGGTGTTAAATCTGAGAAGATCGACAATGAAGAAGTGTTGATCATGTCTGAAAGTGACATCCTGGCAATTGTTGAAGCCTAATCCGCGAACGACACTGAACATACGAATTTAAGGGAAAGAGAAAATGGCAGCTAAAGACGTAAAATTCGGTAACGACGCTCGTGTGAAAATGCTGCGCGGCGTCAACGTACTGGCAGATGCAGTGAAAGTTACCCTCGGTCCAAAAGGCCGTAACGTAGTTCTGGATAAATCTTTCGGTGCACCGACCATCACTAAAGATGGTGTTTCCGTAGCACGTGAAATCGAACTGGAAGACAAGTTCGAAAACATGGGTGCGCAGATGGTGAAAGAAGTTGCCTCTAAAGCGAACGATGCTGCAGGCGACGGTACCACCACCGCAACCGTACTGGCTCAGTCCATCATCACTGAAGGTCTGAAAGCTGTTGCTGCGGGTATGAACCCGATGGATCTGAAACGCGGTATCGACAAAGCGGTCGCTGCTGCCGTTGAAGAACTGAAAGCGCTGTCCGTACCGTGCTCTGACTCCAAAGCTATTGCTCAGGTTGGTACCATCTCCGCTAACTCCGACGAAACCGTAGGTAAACTGATCGCTGAAGCGATGGACAAAGTCGGTAAAGAAGGCGTGATTACCGTTGAAGACGGTACCGGTCTGCAGGACGAACTGGACGTGGTTGAAGGTATGCAGTTCGACCGTGGCTACCTGTCTCCTTACTTTATCAACAAGCCGGAAACTGGCGCTGTAGAACTGGAAAGCCCGTTCATTCTGCTGGCTGATAAGAAAATCTCCAACATCCGTGAAATGCTGCCGGTTCTGGAAGCCGTAGCGAAAGCAGGCAAACCGCTGCTGATCATCGCTGAAGATGTTGAAGGCGAAGCGCTGGCAACTCTGGTTGTTAACACCATGCGCGGTATCGTGAAAGTCGCTGCTGTTAAGGCACCTGGCTTCGGCGATCGTCGTAAAGCGATGCTGCAAGATATCGCTACCCTGACCGGTGGTACCGTTATCTCTGAAGAGATCGGTATGGAGCTGGAAAAAGCAACTCTGGAAGATCTGGGTCAGGCAAAACGCGTTGTTATCAACAAAGACACCACCACCATCATTGATGGCGTAGGCGATGAAGCTGCAATCCAGGGTCGCGTAACTCAGATTCGTCAGCAGATCGAAGAAGCAACTTCTGACTACGACCGTGAAAAACTGCAGGAGCGCGTAGCGAAACTGGCAGGCGGCGTTGCGGTAATCAAAGTTGGTGCTGCGACTGAAGTTGAAATGAAAGAGAAGAAAGCTCGCGTTGAAGATGCCCTGCACGCAACCCGTGCTGCGGTAGAAGAAGGCGTGGTTGCTGGTGGTGGTGTTGCGCTGATTCGCGTAGCGTCCAAAATTGCCGGCCTGAAAGGTCAGAACGAAGACCAGAACGTCGGTATCAAAGTTGCGCTGCGCGCAATGGAAGCTCCGCTGCGTCAAATCGTTCTGAACTGCGGCGAAGAGCCGTCTGTAGTGGCTAACACCGTGAAAGCGGGTGACGGTAACTACGGTTACAACGCTGCAACTGAAGAATACGGCAACATGATCGACATGGGTATCCTGGATCCAACCAAAGTAACGCGTTCTGCTCTGCAGTATGCAGCTTCTGTTGCGGGTCTGATGATCACCACCGAGTGCATGGTTACCGACCTGCCGAAAGGCGATGCGCCTGACTTAGGTGCTGCTGGTGGTATGGGCGGTATGGGTGGAATGGGCGGCATGATGTAATCATGTTGTTCTGAACCTCTCAGAATTGAAAACCCCCGGGCAGAATTGTCCGGGGGTTTTTCTTTTGGTCATCTTTTTAGTATATGATTCAGCTACGGACATAACGTCCAACTAATTGATTATGGGGAATGACATGCACGTGAAATATTTAGCAGGGATCGTTGGTGCCGCGCTACTGATGGCGGGTTGTAGCTCCAGCAACGAACTGAGTTCAGCCGGACAAAGCGTACGCTTTGTCGAAGACAAGCCAGGCGCAGAGTGCCAGCTGATTGGCACCGCAACCGGTACGCAGAGCAACTGGCTTTCTGGTCAGCATGGCGAAGAGGGTGGGTCTATGCGTGGTGCAGCGAACGATCTGCGTAACCAGGCCGCAGCAATGGGTGGTAACGTGATTTATGGCGTCAGCAGCCCATCACAGGGAATGCTGTCCAGCTTTGTGCCTACCGCCAGCGAGATGAATGGTCAGGTTTATAAGTGCCCAAATTGATAAACGCGGTTGATGCCGGATGGCGACGCTAAAGCGTCTTATCCGGCCTACGGTACACATGATCGTAGGCCTGATAAGCGCAGCGCCATCAGGCATTCTGAGCTTTATGCGCAGACTGAACGCGTAAATGATGTAGCGCGCGCAAACACTGATCCTGATTGAGCTTTTGGGTTTTATCACCCGTCAATGTTCTGACAAACACCTGGCACGGTACACCGGCAAGTTTTTTCAGTCGTGGGCTGAAGTCCAGAAGGCGTCGGGTAATGGCCTCAGCTTCTTTACTGCCGGAAAGGGCGCGAGTTTTTACTACTGAGCCACAGAATTGAGCTTTACCCTTTTCATCCTTATAGCGGTAGATAATCGCCAGGTAATGGTTAAACAGGTTAAGTTTCCATTCTGGTTGTGTATATGAATCATATTCAAGATTGTCGTTTTGCTGGCAATCAACATCGTACAGCGGTAAGAAATCCAGCAGCGATGTAATTCTTAACGCTAATTCCTGCATGCCAGCATTATTTATTGCATGAATGATTGCATGGGCTAATACCTGGATCTGCAGTTCATTAATCAGTAATTGGTGGGTTTGTCCGTCATGTAGCGTCAGAGAAAATGCTAAGCTTTCTCCTTTGTCATCCACTAACATCAGCGAATTGATGCGACGGTTTATATCCGCATTTTTTAACTCATCTTCCTGAATTAACGGGATATTCTCGTGCATCTTTTTACTGGCTTTGTCGCGTTCTTTTTCATATTGCAAACGCGCTTCTTCGCTAAGCTGGTGCTTCGCATGGAGTCTGCTCTCCAGGGCGATAAGCAAATCTCTTAGCCCCAACGGTGAGAGAAAAAACAGCGACTCTTTATTTCTTGGTTCTTTGATCTTAAGTGCCAGAGCAACAAATTCATTCTTCTGACGAATAACACTGGTATTAATACCCTTAATACTAATAACCATCCAGGGTTCTCCCTAACCATATATTTATTGGAAATCTACATTTGTATTAATTTATAAAATTTGCAAATGAGTTGTTGCACAGTGCTAGTTAAAATAGCACATATTAAAAGTGCGACTCTACCTGCTCGGATATTAAATACTCGGGATTGGTAGTGAGTGTCCATAATCGGACACTCACTAAGAATTATTGCTGGCGTAATTGCAGGTCCAACGGCGTTTTACTAGGTTCTCCGCCAATTTCTCGCGCCAGTTTAGGGACCATGTAACCGGAAACCAGCGTCAGCAGTTCACGCATAATCTGACGCGCTTCCTCGTCGCTGACCATAAAGTGGGCGGCACCCTGCACTTTATCCAGTACATGCAGGTAATAGGGCATAACACCCGCATCAAACAATGCGTTGCTAAGGTCGGCCAGGGTTTGGGCGTTATCGTTAACACCACGTAGCAATACGCTTTGATTGAGTAGTGTAACGCCTGCTTTGCGCAGTCTGAGCATCGCCTGACGAAATGTCTCATCAACTTCATTGGCATGGTTAATATGATTGACCAGCAGAATTTGCAGTGAAGAGTGAGCAAAACGTTCGGTCAGCCCTTCGGTAATACGCGCCGGGATCACAATTGGTAAACGGCTGTGAATGCGCAGACGCTTAATGTGTGGAATGGTTTCCAGCTGCGTGAGCAGCCAGTCCAGTTCGTGATCCTTGGCCATCAACGGATCGCCGCCGGAGAAGATGATTTCATCCAGTTCTGGATGGGCGGTAATATAGTCCAGAGCGACTTGCCAGTTGCGCTTGTTGCCCTGATTTTCGGCGTACGGGAAGTGTCGGCGGAAGCAATAACGACAATTTACCGCGCAGCCGCCTTTGACCAGCAGCAGCGCCCGGTTGCGATATTTGTGCAGCAGGCCGGGAACCACACTGTGCTGTTCCTCCAGCGGATCGGTCGAGTAACCGGGGGCGGCAACAAACTCTTCCTCGGCGGTAAGTACCTGACGCAGAAGCGGATCGTTTGGATTGCCTTTCTCCATGCGCGCAATAAACGCGCGCGGCACGCGCAGGGCGAAAAGTCGTCTCGCGTCGCGTCCGGCCAACAGTTTTTCATCTGCGTCTATATTCAAAAGATGCAGAAGTTCATCGGGATCGGTCACAACATCGGCAAGTTGCGATAACCAATCTTCTCTGGATGGGGTATTTAGGGTTACAATATGCGCCATTTTGTGGCTTAGCTACCAGTTAACAATTTTCAGAGGGCCTTATGGCAACGTACTATAGCAACGATTTTCGTGCTGGTCTTAAAATCATGTTGGACGGCGAACCTTATGCGGTTGAAGCCAGCGAATTCGTTAAACCAGGTAAAGGCCAGGCGTTTGCGCGCGTTAAGCTGCGTCGCCTGCTGACCGGTACTCGCGTAGAGAAAACCTTCAAGTCTACCGACTCTGCCGAAGGCGCAGATGTAGCCGACATGAACCTGACCTTCCTGTATAGCGACGGTGAATTCTGGCACTTCATGAACAACACCACTTTCGAACAGCTGGCTGCAGACGAGAAAGCGGTAGGCGATAACGCTAAATGGCTGCTGGACCAGGCTGAATGCATCGTGACCCTGTGGAACGGTCAGCCGATCTCCGTGACGCCGCCGAACTTCGTTGAGCTGGAAATCGTTGATACTGACCCGGGTCTGAAAGGCGATACGGCTGGTACTGGCGGCAAACCGGCTACCCTGTCTACCGGCGCAGTCGTTAAAGTTCCGCTGTTCGTACAGATCGGTGAAGTGATCAAAGTGGATACTCGCTCAGGCGAATACGTTTCCCGCGTAAAATAAGACACTTATTTGATCTTGTGGCGCAGGTTGCTGCGCCATACTTTTTCCAGGGCAGGAATGATGAAACGTCTTCTCAGTCTTGTAATGCTAATCCTTTTCACCAGCACTCTACTGGCGGGCTGTAATACCGCACGCGGCTTCGGTGAAGACATCAAACATCTCGGCAATTCAATCTCTCACGCCGCCAGTTAAACTTCTCACATAATCTGAAAAACGGTTGTTTATCCATCACACTTCCGGATCTTGTCTATTATTAAGTAGCTATTCACAAACAATATTGGCTAGAAAAGGAAGACGTTATGATTAAGAAGACAATTGCTGCGATCTTTTCTGTGTTGGTACTTTCTTCCGTATTAACCGCGTGTAATACCACGCGAGGCGTAGGGGAGGATATTTCTGACGGCGGTAATGCTATCTCTGGTGCGGCGACAAAAGCTCAGCAATAATGCTCAACGGTACGACGCTGGGTCGTACCGTTAACTCTCCCTGTGTGGGAGTGAGAGGAACGGTGAGAAGCGGTTCCCCAGATGAAGCTTCAGACGAATATTTCGTTTATAGGTATACACCGTTTTGCCATGAATGCTGAGCGTGGCGGCTATAACCTGGTTACTCACGCCATCCATCCACATTGACAATACTTTCTCCTCCTGCGGCGTAAGCAGTGGCGTCGCATTTTCGGCTAATGCTAATGTGGGGCGATCTTGTAGCGCTTCCTGAATCGTGTGTGTAAGTGCGTTTAGCGAGGTGTGTTTGGTTAATACCGAATAGGCGGTGGCTTGAGAAGCCGGGATGGACGCGTGTTGTCTGTCCGCTGATTGCAGTAAGATCAGAGGTATGACGCCACAGCTCATGAAAAAGGGCTTAACTGGCGGAGTGGAATGCGCCTCGCTAATAAAACTGTATAAATCCGCAATGACCAGATGCGGTTTCCACTGCAAAATATGCTCTTTTGCCAACAGAAGATTATTAATTCCTGATACCAGAAATGAGGAGTTGAACCTGCCAGAATGATTAAGCAATGCCTCTATCCCTGTGCGGGTAAAGTGGCATCGGTCAATCACTAAAATTTTAAGCATAAACTTTTCGCATTCAAAAGAGGGGCAATCGACTTCCTGATTTCAGAAAGCCCTTCATCATAGAGAACTCCGATGAGTGCCAAATGCGGGAACTACGCCGCTAATTATGCTTAATTCTTGCTTTTAACAGACGGTGAATAAAAAGGTTGAAATTCATTTTCTGTCGGGCAAAAATGCCATTTCACACACCAGCTTTGCAGGACGACCTGCAAACGCTTCTTTCACCGGGGACGGCCCCATTGTTCTGGAGCCTCATATGTCCTGGATCATTTTATTAATTGCCGGTTTGCTCGAAGTTGTTTGGGCGATTGGCCTGAAATACACCCACGGCTTCACTCGTCTGACGCCAAGCATTATCACCATTGTCGCGATGATCGTCAGTATCGCCATGCTCTCCTGGGCGATGCGCACCTTGCCAGTTGGGACCGCCTATGCCGTCTGGACCGGTATTGGCGCCGTCGGGGCGGCCATTACCGGGATTCTGCTGTTGGGTGAATCCGCCAGTCCGGCGCGTTTGCTGAGTCTGGGGCTGATTGTGGCTGGTATTATTGGTCTGAAGCTTAGCACTCACTAAGTACCAGGCTGTTTTACCCAAATCAGTTTATTGACGTCAAACCCTTCCCGGGTCGCGATAGCCAACATTTGCTGCTTCATTTCATCTGAAATGGTGGGGGTCCGTGAAAGGATCCACAGGTAATCGCGATCCGGACCGCAAACCAGCGCGTGGCGATATTCCCGGTCGAGCGCAATCACGTTATACCCGCCGTAAAAGGGGCCGAAGAATGACACCTTGAGCGCAGCCCGATTTGGGTCGCCAGTGAAATAGGCTTTACCCTCCGTTTTTTGCCACATCTCTCTGTCCGGGTTATAGCCCTTATTGATCACGTTGATACCGCCGTCGTCGCGCAAGCTATACGTTGCGGTCACTTTTTCCAGTCCACGTTCGAAGCGATGGTCTAAACGTGCAATTTCATACCAGGTACCAAGATAGCGTTTAGCGTCAAAGTTATTCACAACGGTAACGCCTTTTGGCGGTGTAGGGGTACTGCAGGCGACAACCAGAAATGCAGCGGTAACTGCAGCAACGACGGGCAGAATACGCATAAGATTTTCCTTGCTGTTTTTTTGTTAAGTGTAGATGACAGCAGGAAAAAGAAGAGGAAGAAACGAGGTCCGCTATAGCGGACCTCGTCGTCAGTTACTGTAATTTTTCAAGAATGCGCCAGGCTGCATCGACGCGAGCAGGATTTGGATAGCTTTTGTTTGCCAGCATCACGATGCCAAGATTTTTTTCTGGAACGAAAGCAACGTAGCTGCCAAATCCGCCAGTGGAGCCGGTTTTATGCACCCATGAGGCCTTCACGGCCGGGGCTGGCGGATTGACCTCAACGGCGGGAAGCGCCGCTAACGCGACTTTACTGTCGCTACCGTTGATTATCGAGTCGGCATTCACCGGCCAGTTCAGCATCTCCCAGCCTAATCCCTGGTACATATCGCCAATACGCCAGTAACGAGCCTGCGCGATTTCAATTCCCTGTCGGAGCGTTTTCTCTTGTACCTGGCTGGCGTCCATGTTGGCCTGAACCCAGCGGGTCATATCGACAAGACTGGATTTTACCCCATAGGCTTCGGCATCAAGCTGCCCCGGAGATACATGCACGGGCCTTCCTTCGCGATAGCCCCAGGCATAATCCTTTTGTTCGCTCTGCGGAACCGTAATCCAGGTATGCGTCAGTTTTAATGGTTGCAGGACGCGTTTGGTCATCGCCTCTTCATAGCGCATTCCTGAAGGTTTCACCGCCAATGCGCCAAACAGACCAATACTGGAGTTAGCATAGAGACGTTTAGCACCCGCGGCCCATTGCGGCTGCCAGTTTTGATAAAAGCGCAGTAATGCCGCTTTATCTGTAACATCGTCAGGTACCTGAAGCGGCAGACCACCCGCCGTATAGGTGGCCAGGTGCAGCAGGCTGATACCCTGCCATTGTTTGCCAGTTAATTCGGGCCAGTATTGGGTGACCGGATCGCTGAGCTTAATTTCACCACGGGCGATAGCATCGCCGCCCAGCACACCGTTGAACGTCTTACTGACTGAGCCTAGTTCAAACAGCGTTTGCTGGGTGACAGGACGGTTTTTGGCGATATCGGCTTTACCCCAGGTAAAGTAATAAGGTTTTCCCTGGTAAATAATTGCCACGGCCATACCCGGAATAGCCTGTTCTTGCATCAGCGGTGTGATGGTGCGGTTTACGATATCGGCAATCTGTTGTTCTGTTTTTTCGGCGGCAAACGTTGAGACAGAGGCTGTCAGCAGCAACGCGCAGCATAACGATTTTTTCATCATGAAATCAGTTCCGTAATAAAAAGCAAAAGGGTGTCCGGGCCCGTCAGACGCAATCAGTTTGTTTGATTTGCAGTGTGTTGACAAACGGTTAAATTTAGCAGCAGATATAAGTTTTTCTAACAGGCCAGATGATGACGCGTAGCTATATCCCTCTTAACTCGCTGCGGGCTTTTGAAGCCGCGGCCAGACACCTTAGCTTTACCCGCGCTGCAATTGAGCTCAACGTAACGCACTCTGCCATCAGCCAGCATGTCAAAGCGCTGGAACAGCAGCTAAATTGTCAGCTTTTTGTGCGCGGCTCTCGTGGGTTGATGCTGACGACGGAAGGGGAAAGTCTGTTACCTGTACTTAATGATTCTTTCGATCGTATGGCGGGGATGCTAGATCGTTTTGCCACTAAACAAACCCAGGAAAAACTTAAAATCGGGGTAGTGGGGACCTTTGCGATCGGTTGTCTTTTTCCTCTACTCAGCGACTTTAAGCGTAACTATCCGCATATTGATTTGCATATTTCCACCCACAATAACCGCGTGGATCCCGCCGCTGAGGGACTGGACTATACCATTCGTTACGGGGGAGGAGCCTGGCATGATACCGACGCACAATATTTGTGTAGCGCGCTGATGTCCCCGCTTTGCTCGCCAGAATTAGCCGCACAGATCAAGGTACCTGCAGACCTCCTGAAATTCCCGCTATTACGATCTTATCGGCGAGATGAATGGACGCTTTGGATGCAGGCCGCCGGAGAAGCGCCTCCGTCACCGACGCACAACGTGGTGGTGTTTGATTCTTCCGTCACAATGCTGGAGGCCGCGCAGGCAGGGATCGGAGTGGCGATTGCCCCGGTAAGAATGTTCACACATTTGCTTGGTAGTGAACGTGTCGTTCAGCCGTTTCTAACGCAGATTGATCTGGGGAGCTATTGGATAACGCGTTTGCAATCCCGACCTGAGACATCTGCAATGCGTGAGTTTTCCCGTTGGCTGGCTGGTGCTCTGCACAAATAAAAAGGCCCGCCAATGGCGGGCCTGATAGTTAACGCATGCGATTAGATGGTCAGGATACCAATGGCCGTTACAACGGTCAGGATAGCTGCCAGTCCATAGAATACCCATTTGCCAGCAGGCACGTGGATTTTCAGGTCATGCATCGCGTGGTGCATACGGTGTAAACCGCACCACAGCGGCAGGACAATCATCAGGAACAGGAATGCGCGACCGATAAAGCTCTGCGCGAATGCCAGGACGCGTTCATAGCTGAAGGCATCAGGAACAAAGCCCAGCGGCAGCATAATGCCTACCAGCAGGATCATTACCGGCGCAATGATTGCGCTCCACATACCGCCTGCACCAAACAGGCCCCAGAATACGGGTTCGTCAGAGCGTTTTGGATTTGGATTAATCATTCCGGACTCCTTACCAGAACAGGGCAACAAACAGTATTACTACTGTCGCAACCACAGTAACCGCCCAAAGCCCTTTGATGATTGGCTCTGGCCCCATTTTTTCGTCTTTTACGATGATGTTGGCCGCTTTCGGCGCCAGCTCAAACCAGGTCTTGGTATGCAGCAGCGCGGCTGCCAGGGCGATGATGTTAAGGATCACCACCACCGGGTTCTGCAGGAACCCGACAAAGCCAGCCCAGGATTCCACACCGTGCTTAAGCGCAAACAGGCCGAAGATCAGTTCAATACTGAACCAGACAGCCGGAACGGCTGTGCCTTCACGCAGCATGTAAAAGCGATAAAACGGCAGTTTTTTCCACCAGGTGGACGTCATTGGCCGCACATAGGCGTTGCGTTTAGTCGTCATGTTGCACTCCTTAGCGTGGTTTCAGGGTTGCGATAAGAAAGTCTTTTGAACTTTCAACTTTACCCTGCTGAATGGCCGCAGCCGGATCGACGTGTTTCGGGCAGACTTCGGAGCAGTAGCCCACGAAAGTACAACTCCAGACGCCGTTCGGGCTGTTCAATTGAGCCATACGCTCTTTCTTACCGTGGTCGCGGCTATCTTCGTTGTAACGATGCGCCAGCGTAATCGCAGCCGGTCCAATGAACTCAGGGTTCAGGCCGAACTGCGGGCACGCGGCATAGCACAGACCACAGTTGATGCAACCGGAGAACTGATGATACTTCGCCATCTGCGCCGGAGTCTGGGTGTTTGGACCCTGATCCGGTGTACGCGGGTTACCGATGATGTAAGGTTTGATCGCTTCCAGGCTTTCGATAAAGTGCGTCATGTCGACGACCAGATCGCGCTCAATCGGGAAGTTGCCCAGCGCTTCAACCTTCATACCGTTGGTGTAATCACGCAGGAAGGTTTTGCACGCCAGCTTCGGCACGTTGTTGACCATCATGCCGCAGGAGCCGCAGATTGCCATACGGCAGGACCAGCGATAGCTCAGGTCCGGCGCCAGGTTATCCTTGATGTATCCCAACGCATCGAGCAGAGACGTGGTTTCATCGTAAGGAACTTCGTAGAAAGCACTGTGTGGCGCGGTATCGGTTTCCGGGTTATAGCGCACCACCTCAACTTTCAGGTTTTTCATCTCAGCCATTCGCCTTCTCCTTCTTATCGGCTGCTTCCGCTTCGCCACCGTAAACACGTTTAGCCGGTGGCAGAGTGGTGATTTTCACGTCGCTGTATTCCAGGCGAGTCGTGCCGTCAGCATCGCGGAAGGCGAGGGTGTGTTTGAGGAAGTTCACGTCGTCACGCTCGGTGCAGCCTTCATCCAGACGCTGATGCGCGCCGCGGGATTCTTTACGCGCCAGAGCGGAGTGCGCCATACATTCAGCAACGTTCAGACCGTGACCCAGTTCGATGGTGTACAGCAGGTCGGTGTTGAAGACGCTGGAGGTATCAGTGATACGCACGCGCTTGAAGCGCTCCTGCAGCTCAGCCAGCTTATCAACGGTTTTCTGCATGAGTTCCGGCGTACGGTAGATACCGCAACCTTCTTCCATGGAGATCCCCATTTCGTCACGGATCTTAGACCAGTTTTCGTTACCTTCCTGGTTAACCAGATCTTTCAGACGTTTTTCAATACCGGCAACCTGTGCATCAAGCGCGGCACTGTTTGCAGCGCCAGCCGTTGCAGCACGTTCCGCAGCCTGCTCGCCGGCCATACGACCGAAGACTACGAGTTCCGCCAGGGAGTTAGAGCCCAGACGGTTAGCGCCATGCAGACCAACAGAGGAACATTCGCCGACAGCGAACAGACCTTTAATGCGGGTTTCACAGTGCTGATCGGTTTCGATACCGCCCATGGTGTAGTGTGCGGTCGGACGTACCGGGATCGGCTCTTTAACCGGATCGACACCCACGTAGGCTTTCGCCAGCTCGCAAATGAACGGTAAACGTTCGAGCAGTTTTTTCTCGCCGAGGTGACGCAGGTCGAGGTGAACCACATCGCCACGCGGAGTGGAAATGGTGTTGCCTTTGCGCCATTCGTGCCAGAAAGCCTGAGAAACTTTGTCGCGCGGACCGAGTTCCATATATTTGTTTTTCGGCTCGCCCAGTGGGGTTTCCGGACCCATGCCGTAGTCTTGCAGATAACGGTAGCCATTTTTGTTGACCAGAATACCGCCTTCACCACGGCAGCCTTCAGTCATCAGGATACCGGAGCCTGGCAGACCCGTCGGGTGATACTGAACGAATTCCATATCACGCAGCGGAACGCCGTGGCTCAGCGCCATGCCCATACCGTCGCCGGTTACGATGCCGCCGTTGGTGTTGTAACGGTAAACGCGACCTGCGCCGCCCGTTGCCATTACCACTGCGTTAGCACGGATCTGCACCAGCGTGCCTTCCATCATGTTCATCGCGACGACGCCGCGAGCATGACCGTCGTCAACCAGGATATCCAGAACGAAGTGTTCGTCAAAGCGTTGAATCTGTGGGAACTGTAAAGACGTTTGGAACAGCGTATGCAGCATGTGGAAGCCGGTTTTATCCGCGGCAAACCAGGTACGCTCGATTTTCATGCCGCCGAAGCGACGTACGTTGACGCTACCGTCTTCACGACGGCTCCATGGGCAGCCCCATTGTTCCAGTTGCGTCATTTCAGTTGGGCAGTGGTGGACAAAGTAATCCACGACATCCTGCTCACACAGCCAGTCTCCGCCTGCTACCGTATCGTGAAAATGGTAGTCAAAGCTGTCATGATCCTGCGCGACAGCAGCAGAGCCGCCTTCGGCAGCAACGGTATGGCTGCGCATTGGGTACACTTTTGAGATCAGTGCGATTTTAGCGTTGGGATTTGCTTGTGCGGCAGCAATTGCAGCACGTAATCCCGCGCCACCGGCGCCTATAATGGCAAGATCGGCTTGAAAGGTTTGCACGACATTCCTCCAGATTGTTGTTATTTCATCCCCGCCTGAACTCAGATGCTTCATCGGCTTCAAACAGGTTATGAACGCGTTTCCACTGCTCCTTTATAGGTACAATAGTATAGTCTTAGGGATGTGCGGGAAATTTGACGTGTTCGATTTTTTTAGCGTGTCAAAGGGGGGAATTATCATTGAATTTGATTAATTTAATTACTAAACCACCCCATGTCGCTTTTTTTACCCGATTGCCTGTGCTGATTACTACCGCGTGAAATTTGTCTCGTTAGCGCGATACGAGTAGACTTCGTGCCCTTGTCTTAAATCGGAGAAACAACCATGAGCGAAACGGCAACCTGGCAGCCGAGCGCGTCCATCCCCAATCTGTTAAAACGTGCAGCAATTATAGCGGAGATTCGCCGCTTTTTTGCCGATCGTGGCGTGCTTGAGGTTGAGACCCCTTGTATGAGTCAGGCAACGGTAACGGACATCCATCTGTTCCCGTTCGAAACACGTTTCGTCGGCCCTGGACATTCCCAGGGAATGAATCTCTATTTAATGACCAGTCCGGAATATCATATGAAGCGCCTGCTGGTGGCAGGATGTGGCCCGGTATATCAACTGTGTCGCAGCTTTCGTAATGAAGAGATGGGGCGTCATCATAACCCTGAGTTCACCATGCTCGAGTGGTATCGTCCCCACTACGATATGTATCGCCTGATGAATGAAGTGGATGATTTGCTCCAGCAGGTGCTGGACTGCTCTCCCGCGGAAAGCCTTTCTTATCAGCAGGCCTTCCAGCGTCATCTGGAGATAGATCCACTGTCTGCAGACAAAACCCAACTGCGGGAAGTGGCGGCTAAGCTGGATCTCAGCAACATCGCCGATACCGAAGAAGACCGGGACACCTTACTGCAACTGCTGTTCACGATGGGCGTTGAGCCGCATATCGGCAAAGACAAACCGACGTTTGTTTATCATTTCCCCGCCAGCCAGGCATCATTGGCGCAAATCAGTACCGAAGATCACCGCGTGGCTGAGCGTTTCGAGGTGTATTACAAAGGTATTGAGCTGGCGAATGGTTTCCATGAGTTGACCGACGCGCGCGAGCAGCAGCAACGGTTTGAACAGGATAACCGCAAACGTGCCGCACGCGGCCTGCCACAGCAACCTATCGATACCAACCTGCTTGAAGCGTTAAAAGTGGGCATGCCGGATTGCTCTGGCGTGGCGCTCGGCGTTGACCGTCTGGTGATGCTGGCATTGGGCGCGGAAAGCCTGGCTGAGGTTATCGCATTTACCGTCGATCGCGCGTAATTCACGCTCTCTCCATACAAAGTGGCGGATAAACCGCCACTTTGTAGCATATTTTTTCAATTACCCTCTAATAGCCACAATTTACATCTGGATGTTTGGTATCTTTCAGGTATCAATTCTGTGTTAATTTTTTATCGCTGAACTCCGCAATGAGAGCAGTGCCAATCGGTGAGCGGCGTTTGTTAAACGCTTGCCAGAGTAAGGGATGGTTTAATGACCCAAACAATAAAAAAGATGAGCCTGATTGGTCTCATCCTTATGATATTTACGTCTGTTTTTGGTTTTGCTAACAGCCCCTCCGCGTTCTATTTAATGGGGTATAGCGCGATTCCATGGTATATATTTTCCGCATTATTATTTTTTATTCCATTTGCTTTAATGATGGCGGAAATGGGTTCTGCCTATCGGAAAGAAGAGGGGGGAATCTATTCGTGGATGAATAATAGCGTTGGCCCACGCTATGCGTTTATCGGCACGTTTATGTGGTTTTCTTCCTATGTGATATGGATGGTAAGCACGGCGGCAAAAGTCTGGGTACCTTTTTCGACCTTCTTATTTGGCGCAGACATGACGCAGCACTGGCGTATTGCGGGGCTTGAGCCTACGCAGGTTGTCGGTCTGCTCGCCGTCGGCTGGATGATTCTGGTGACCTGCGTGGCCTCACGGGGGATTAATAAGATTGCCCGTATTACGGCTGTAGGTGGAATTGCCGTAATGTGTCTTAATTTAGTTTTGTTGTTAGTGAGTGTCGCTATTTTGTTATTAACGGGTGGCCACTTTGCGCAGGATATTAATTTTATCTCCTCGCCTAATCCGGGATATCAGTCCGGTCTGGCAATGTTGTCATTTGTTGTATTTGCTATTTTTGCTTACGGCGGAATTGAGGCCGTGGGTGGACTGGTAGATAAAACAGAAAAGCCAGAAAAGAACTTCGCGAAAGGGATCGTCTTTGCCGCTATTGTCATTTCTGTCGGTTATTCACTGGCCATATTTTTATGGGGCGTTAGCACCAACTGGCAACAGGTATTAAGTGATGGCTCGGTCAACCTCGGCAACATCACCTATATCCTGATGAAAAGCCTCGGGATGACGTTGGGTAATGCGCTGCACCTTTCCCCAGAAAGCGCGATGGCGTTGGGCGTATGGTTCGCGCGTATCACCGGCCTTTCTATGTTCCTCGCCTATACTGGCGCTTTTTTCACGCTCAGCTACTCGCCGCTGAAAGCGATTATTCAGGGAACGCCGAAGGCATTGTGGCCTGCGCCGATGACCCGGCTGAATGCGGTGGGGATGCCGACGACGGCAATGTGGTTGCAGTGTCTGTTGGTGAGCCTGTTTATCCTGCTGGTTTCGTTTGGCGGCGACACGGCTTCCGCGTTTTATAACAAACTGACCCTGATGGCGAACGTCTCAATGACGCTGCCGTATCTGTTCCTCGCACTGGCTTTCCCATTCTTTAAAGCGCGTACGGATCTGGAAAGACCGTTTGTGATTTTTAAAACGCGAGCGGCGACGTTATTGACAACAGGCGTGGTGGTATTGGTGGTGACGTTTGCCAACGTGTTCACCATCATCCAGCCGGTGATTGAAGCCGGGGACTGGAACAGCGCATTGTGGATGACCGGCGGCCCGATCTTCTTCTCGCTGCTGGCGATGGCGATTTATCAGAACTACAGCCGCCGCATGGCGAAACAGTTTCGCTGGGTGACAGACTGAGGAAAGGTACATATTGAATTTTCCCAAAGCCCGAATGGAACACCCTCCGGGCTTTTTCATATAAAATAATTTCGAGATTTTTATCAGAATGATATTTGCATATATATTTTATGATTGTTTACATATCCCATCCAGGGAAGTGATTTCTTATGGTGAAAATCATTGCTACTATGAATCTATTTGTAAATATAATTTTTGATTGCTTTTTCTATACATGTGATGTCTATCTCATTACTAATTGAGAACCATAGCTATTGTCGGGTCAATGCTAAATTAACTTTGGTGATGAATTTTCATGATGATTAGCTCTCCACCTTTTTGTGAGATCGATGAATATGGTTTTCCTCATTGGAATGGGTTAGATTTTTTTCGATGGTATGCCTTACCTACTAATTGGCGTTTTATGACTGGGAAAGCATATCTCTGGTATTATAAAACAGCTTGGTTAGTTCACCATAGGGCAATTATAAAACAATACGCTTTTGAAGCAAGAATCCCTGAATTACTCCTTGCAGGTGTTGCTGTTGCTGAAGTAGGCGGAACTCCAGAGAGATTTAAAGGTGTTGGTGTTCTGCAATTTAGACAGATAATTGAAGAAATATTGGGAAAGAACAGTAATGAATCGTCTAATGCTACATCGGTCGGTTCAATTGCTATCCAGATAGGTGTTGCAGCCAAAACTATAGGTATCCACCCTGATAAATTGACTCATTTTCAGCAATTTCGCCTGTCGCAGTGTTTACTTGATAACAGCTTTAACATTCGGGTTGTAGCATTCCATTTACATGATCTTATTTTATATGATAATCCAGACGCTGATACTTTGTACTTGACTGACGAGCAGATAATATTGGCAGGTTCCAGATATAATCGTGGAATAATGAGAAGTAAAGATGATATTGTTCAATCAATTAGTGAGTTGCCCGGTTCTCCGGGGCGTGAATATAGTGAATATGGTCGTCGAATTATAGAAAAGAAAGATATAATACTTAAAATTATGCGAGGCGGTTAATGAGTTGGAAGTCTTTTACGTTGAATTTTATCTGGGGTATAGTAAGTATTATATCGATAATTATATTTTCAACGCAGGACAAGGAATGGTTTATCGATGGCAGGGGAATCAATGATATCTGTGATGTCATGAAATATATTGAGAATGATGATATTCGAACTGTGGGTATAGCTTTAACTCTACCTCTGTTTATTCCTTTTATCTATGCAACTGTATGGAGAAGGCAACGTAGTATCTGGCAATATTCTGTTATAGCGGCTCTCCTGTTCTTTTGGTTATGGCGCTTTGTTATACGATACCAATTATGTTGGTAAATAAGACGTTGGGTAGTGCTCAACACACCCAACGTTCATCTTATTGTGACACGATTTACAAACTCCCCGCCGGGCGGTTGCCTCTGCCCGCAGAACTTAACGTTCTTCCCGTTTGTTTACCGCCAAGGCTCTCCAGACGCATCTGGAACGGCGGGAATGGCATATCAATACCGTGTTCGCGGAAGCCTGCCAGAATCAGCTGGTGGATCTCATGACGCAGCGGCATACGGTGTCCCATCTCTGCGGCATAAATACGCAGTTCGAAGATTTGAATCCCCTGCTGCAGATCTACCAGAAAGACTTCTGGCGCCGGGTTATCGATAACCAGCGAACAGCGCTGCGCGGCAGTCAGCAAAATCTGCGTGACCTCCTCGCTGTTAGCCTCTGACGGCGCCGGGATAGTTAACACCACACGGGTGACCGAATCTGACAACGACCAGTTGATAAACTGCTCGGTGATAAAGGCCTTATTGGGCACGATGATCTCTTTGCGGTCCCAGTCGCTGATGGTGGTGGCGCGAGTGTTAATCTTCGTCACGCTACCGGTAAGATCGCGAATGGTCACCGTGTCGCCAATGCGAATCGGTTTCTCAAACAGGATAATCAGGCCGGAAATAAAGTTGGCGAAGATTTCCTGCAAACCAAAGCCCAGACCAACACCGAGAGCAGCCACCAGCCATTGCAGTTTGGACCACTCAATGCCGATCATCGAGAAGCCAACCAGACCGCCAATCAGCATCAGCAAATACTTGGTAATGGTGGTAATGGCGTAACCGGTGCCGGGGGTTAAATCCAGATGTTGCAGCAGCGCCAGCTCCAGCAACGCGGGGAGGTTGCGCACTAACTGGGTGGTGATGATAAATACCAGTATCGCGATGAGCACCGCGCCCAGCGTGATCGGCTCTAAGCTTTCCACGCCTTGCACCGTAGAGGTGACATCCCACAACGAGATGTTTTCCAGGAAGCCAAATGCGGAATGAATTTCTGACCACAGTACAATGACTGAAAGCAGGGCGATAAGCATCAGGATTGAGCGCACCAGACGTAGCGATTGTGCGCTGATCGCGTCGAGATCCACTTCGCTTTCATCAACGTCAATTGCGCCTTCAAGACTGGTGGAGTGCGGCGGTTCTTCTTCACCCCGCGCGCGCTGTGCCAGCATTTCGGCGCGTCGATGCTTGGCGCGGTCGAACGCCAGGCGGCGGCGCTGGATCAGCATCCAACGGCGAATAACGTGATACACCACCAGTAACAAGAACCAGATAGCCACGGACGTTTCCAGACGTGCCAGTAGAGCTTGTGATGTGGCGAGATAGCCGACTGCGGCCGCGAGGATGGCAATCAGCGGAGCGCCCATCAACATATTCCACAGCATGCTGTTGACCATGTTATCGCTGTTGCCCTCTTTATCGAGGTACAGCGGTATCCCGGCGCGCTTCAGGCTCAGAGTCACGACCGCCAGCGCGCCGCAAATCAAGATAAAGCACAAGCGTCCCAATGAGGCGGAGAATTCCCGGTCATTGAGGTTATCAAACATGATTACCGCCATGATCAGCGGGACAATCAGCCCGATACTCATCAGGTAATAGTGCATGGCCTTCGCGACGCGATTACGCGGCCAGCCAAAGTGGGCAATGAACAGACCGTTAGGGCGTGCAAAGGTGGCGCAAATCATCACCGCCCACAGCATGGGCACCGTGGCGGTTACGCCATCGCCGATAGCGACAGCCAACGGATAAGGCCAGGCTTCCTGCAAGCCGTAACCCAGGGTGGCCCACAGCACCGGTAGCGGTGAGGCGACGAGTATCGACCAGAATACCGTGCGTATCGTCAGCCAGAAGTGGTCCTGGGTCACTTTACCCACTCGCGCGGACGAGCGTTCAAGAAAACGGGTAAAGTGTTTGCGAGAATAGAGGCTAAATCCAACCAGCACCAGCGCACCGAACAGTGGTAGCAGCGTTTCCTTGCTGGTCAGCATCATGATGCTGGCTTTACCTAACTGATTAAAGGTATCTAATGAGATCAGACGCCGCAGATCCTGAACAATGTCAACAGGCCAGGAGAGTGAGATAGGGCTGACGTCAGACGTCCAGAACAGATAGCGGTGCGTCGCTTCGTTGACCTCTTTTAGCGCATCTTCCAGTTGGCTATTGGAGACTTTTAGCTTGGTCAGTTCAAGGATCAGCGTATCGCCACCCTGTAACAGTGAGTTCAGCAATTCACGCTGAGTGCGCAACTGGGCGTTGAGGATGCTGCTCTGTTCCGCGGTCAGCGGTTGCCCATCGGCCTGATGGATCTGGCGCAGTTGCGGCTGTTTATTGAGTAGATCTTCATAGCGCATACGATGCACGCGTAGCTGCGCCATTTCGGTATCTAACTGCTGAGGTTTGGGCATTTCGGGCAGACGAGATACCTGCGCGCGTAGTGCTTCCCCCAGCATATTCGAGACCCCAAGCCACTGGGACTGTTCGCGCAGCGTATTCAACGCCTGACGCACCTGCAGCGTTTGGCTGGTGGCCTGACGCTGTTGCGATGCGACCAGGTCCATTCGCTGTGCCTGTTGGTTTAAGGCCTGGGACAGTTCGCGGTTAACCTTGAACTGGTCAACAATGCCTTCGGGCAATCCCGCACTGTTTTCCGCCAGCAGTTCGGTGCTCTCCAGCGCTCGCTCAGCTTCACGCTGCCGCTGACTGTTGAGTTGATTACGTAATGCCTGCAGATAGGCGTCGAGCTGCTGGCTCTGTTTTTCTGCCAGTTCTGAGCGCATACGCGCCAGTTCCTGACGGTTGTTGGCGGAAAGCTGCGCCAGCTCCAGTTCATCGACCAGGGCTTTGAGTTTGGCTGATTCAGCCTGCATCGCCTGATTCTGCGCGGGATTGGCGTTGGCGGTACCAATACGCCGCTCAAGCTCATTTAGCTGGCGGCGGGCATCGGTTTGCTGTTGAGGGAGCTGGCTTAACGAGTCGGCGATTTCCCGGGCGCGATCCTGCTCCTGCTGGGCCTGACGACTCTTTTCCAGCAACTGACTGCTGACCTGGAGGATCTCCTGGTTTAACGCATCAGTTGTCAGTCCGCTTGGTACGTTGCGCGGTTCGTCACGCAGATTGCTAAGCTGTGCGCGTAGCGTTGCGGAGAGCTTGGGGAAGTTATCAATAACCTGCTGATATTGCGCAGCGCGCTCAAGAGAGCCTTTACGCTCCTCAAGGGCATTCAGTGCGGACTGGAGCGCCTCAACGGTTTCTGGCTGAGCGGGTTTCGCCGCCTTGGCCTGCTCCAGTTCCTGGGTGAGTTGTTTGGCGTCGGGGGCCGTCGCAGCGTACGCCCCCAGGCTGAGGCACCAGGCCATCAGAAAAGTGATAATCAGGCGCACAGCAGCGATTCCTATGTTTAAGTTTCGTCTTTTTTGTCGTCAACCAGCGGGCTGGCGTCGTGTTCTGCTTCGATCTCTTCTTTCGGCAGTGGGGCAGGTTCTGCCTCTGGCGTCACGAAAGTCTCTGTTGAGATGGCCATTGGCAGACCGATTTTCGTGACTGAAAGGTCCTGCAATTGCTCAACCAGGTTAACTTTGCCCGGTGCAAACAGGTTGATGACAGTAGAACCGAGCTTAAAGCGGCCCATTTCCTGACCTTTGAGCAGTGCCACTGACCCTTCGCTTTCGCCTTCCGGCCAGGTCCAGCGTTTAATTACGCCTTCACGCGGCGGGGTAATGGTACCAGCCCAGACGGTTTCAATGCTGCCAACGATAGTTGCCCCGACCAGAATTTGCACCATCGGGCCAAACTCGGTATCAAACAGGCAAATAACGCGTTCGTTACGGGCAAACAGGTTCGGTACGTTTTGCGCCGTCAGGATGTTTACAGAGAAGAGGTCACCCGGCACGTACATCATTTCGCGCAGGATACCGTTACAGGGCATATGTACGCGGTGGTAATCGCGTGGTGATAAGTACGTGGTAACAAACGTACCGTTGCGGAATTTGTCCGCCATCTGGTAGTTGCCGGCCAACAGCGCTTCAAGCGTATAGCTGTGCCCTTTGGCCTGTAACAGCTTGTCTTCTTCGATGTTACCTAATTGGTTAATCACACCGTCAGCAGGCATGACCAGTACATTAGGATCGGTGTTAATTGGACGAGCTTCGTCGCGCAGGGGACGAACAAAGAAGTCGTTAAAGGTGCGATAGCTGGCTGTATCCGGCTTTTGCGCCTCTTTCATATCGACCTTGTAATATTTCACGAACAGATCGATTACCAGTTTGGTCAGCCATCCCGCTCGTTTGCTCGCACCCCAACCCGCCAGGCGAGTGAGCCATAGTTTCGGCAGAATGTATTGTAGCGAAAGCTTAAATGAGTTTAACAAGGTAGCCTCCAGGCCATAATTTGTTCCCGATCCGGCATACGGGCCGGATCCTGAAAAAGGGGGACGATTCTAGCGATGCTTAGCTTAGTTGTCAGTTGTCTGTATCAGAAAAGTTTTTACGCGTTTTTACCTGCGCCATGCTTTCCAGGATGCGGTGATAATTTTCAAACCGAGTTTCGGCTATTTCCCCTTTTTCTACAGCCTCACGGATAGCACAGCCTGGATCGGTATCATGCTTGCAGTCGCGGTATTTACAATGACCCAGGTAGTCATGGAATTCGACAAAACCATGGGTGATTTGTTCCGGTTCCAGATGCCACAGTCCGAACTCGCGTACGCCCGGGGAGTCGATAACGTCGCCGCCATGTGGGAAGTGATACAGGCGAGAAGCGGTAGTGGTGTGCTGCCCAAGACCGGAGTTATCGGAGACATCGTTGGTCAGGATCGCTTCCTGCAGGCCGAGAAGATTATTGAGCAGGCTGGATTTACCTACACCCGACTGGCCAGCAAAAATGCTGATGCGATCGGTTAATGCTTCTTCAAGCGGTTTCAGACCGTCTTTAGTGCGGCTTGATACCATCAACACGCGATAGCCAATGCTGCGATAGATATCCATCTGTTCGTTAACAAAGGCCATGCCCTCGGCATCCAGCAGATCGATCTTATTCAGTACGATAATCGGTTCGACGTGTAGCGTTTCGCAGGCAACCAGATAGCGGTCGATAATATTGAGTGACAGCTCGGGTAAGATGGCTGAGACAATAACAATTTGGTCGATGTTGGCAGCAATCGGCTTTACCCCGTCGTAAAAGTCGGGACGTGTCAGTACCGAGGTGCGCTCGTGTACCGCCTCTACGATGCCTTTGACATTTACGCCTTCTGCGGCCGCTTTACCTGGACGCCAGACGACGCGATCGCCGGTAACCAGCGAACGAATTGTGCGGCGGATGTTGCAGCGGTGAATGTCGCCGTCAGCAGATTCCACGTCGGCATGCATGCCAAAACGGCTGATCACGATGCCTTCAGCAGTTTCGCCAAACAGGTTGTCGTCATAGTCGGGCTTCTCCGCGGACGTTTTAAGACGACGCTGGTGATTGGCGTTCACACGGCGCTGTTGGCCTTTGGAGAGTTTATTCTTACTCAATCGGACTGGCTCCTGGTCGCCCATGATGGGCAAAACATTTATGATACACGCAATTTTAGATGAATATAGTCACACTGAATGTGACGCTGAAGGGTGGAAAATAGCATGAGTGCCAATGAAAACAACCTGATTTGGATCGATCTGGAGATGACAGGTCTGGATCCCGAGCGCGATCGCATTATTGAGATCGCCACACTGGTGACGGATGCCAACTTAAATATTCTGGCTGAAGGACCGACGATTGCGGTGCACCAGTCTGACGAACAACTGGCATTAATGGATGACTGGAACGTACGTACGCATACCGGTAGCGGGCTGGTGGAACGGGTAAAGGCGAGCACCATGGGCGATCGCGAAGCAGAACTGGCTACGCTGGCATTTTTGCAAGAATGGGTTCCGGCAGGAAAATCACCTATCTGCGGCAACAGCATCGGGCAGGATCGTCGTTTCCTGTTTAAATACATGCCGGAGCTGGAGGCGTATTTCCATTACCGCTATCTCGACGTCAGCACGCTGAAAGAGCTGGCGCGTCGTTGGAAGCCGGAGATCCTTGCTGGCTTCACCAAGCAAGGAACGCATCAGGCGATGGATGACATCCGTGAGTCGGTTGCTGAGCTTGCTTACTATCGCGAACATTTTATTAAGCTTTGATTTTATTCTCCGGTGACTTGCGTCACCGGGGTTTTGACGCTAAATTGTTCAGCTTGATTGTAAAGTAATCACTTGAACGGATTTTCAAAAAAAACGTATTCAGGGGGGTTGCAGCTAAACGGATTTCTCGTATAATGCGCCTCCCGTAACGACGCAGAAATGCGAATTACGACAGCAACAAATTTGCGGGAATAGCTCAGTTGGTAGAGCACGACCTTGCCAAGGTCGGGGTCGCGAGTTCGAGTCTCGTTTCCCGCTCCAAAATTTGAAAGTGCTTGTTAAGCACAGACCACCAATCGCAGGATTTCGAATTGCGACAAGGCGGCAACTGAATGAGTCCTTAGGAGCTTACTGAAGTAAGTGACTTAGGCGAGTGAAGGCAGCCAACGCAGTAGCGGTTCGAAAGACGAAGATTATGCGGGAATAGCTCAGTTGGTAGAGCACGACCTTGCCAAGGTCGGGGTCGCGAGTTCGAGTCTCGTTTCCCGCTCCAAAATTTGAAAGTGCTTGTTCAGCACAGACACACCCAAGCGGGAATAGCTCAGTTGGTAGAGCACGACCTTGCCAAGGTCGGGGTCGCGAGTTCGAGTCTCGTTTCCCGCTCCAAATTCTTATCTCAAAAAAATATCCACAACGAAGAATCGCGTTGGGGACGTTTTGTTTCGTCGTTGACATACTCTTGTAAACAGACTTATCCACAGGCCCGGGTATTATTCCTGGAATGCAAAAAACTTCGCCTAGTTAATAGTATCATTTTAACACATTGAAATTATTGGATTAATTATCATTTCAAATTGTTAATGCGATCACTTGACGATTTTTTCCCTCTTGAATATCAATGTGTTTTTATTTTTATACACAAGCTGTGGATGACTTAAGCGTCGCGCGGTAGACCCTTTTCGATGACCCTGACTAAACGTTGTTTCTTCGGCAACTGCACCTCAACTACGCAGGCGTTTCGCTTCTCAATTTGCTGAGCAACCGCCCACTCTATGTGTTCGTCGAGAAGTGGGTGCTCACCTCTACGGTTTTCCAGGGCGTTAATTACGGCTTCATCCCAGGGTGCATTGCCCAACGCAACAGCGATATTTCGCAGCCAGCGCAGATGACCGATACGACGAATGGCAGACCCCTCAGTGACTTTTAAAAACCACGCTTCGCTCCAGCTAAACAGCTCTATTAACTCCGGAGCATGCAGCTGCTTGCGTGGGCTAAAGTCATCCTCGACCGTCAACTGCGAATAGCGGTTCCAGGGACAAATGAGCTGACAATCATCGCAGCCGTAAATGCGATTCCCCAACAAGGGTCGAAACGCTTCAGGGATAGCGCCTTCCAGTTCGATAGTGAGATAAGAGATACAACGGCGCGCATCTACGGTGTAGGGTTCAACGATGGCCCCGGTGGGACAGATGGTCATACAGGCGACGCATTTCCCGCATCCTTCTTCTACTGGCTTATCGACCGGCAAGGGCAGGTTGACCAGCAATTCACCGAGGAAGAAAAATGAACCGGCTTCGCGATTGAGGATAAGTGAGTGCTTACCTGTCCAGCCAAGCCCGGCTTTTTCCGCCAGCGGACGCTCAAGAATGGGCGCGGAATCGACAAAAGGTCTAAAATTCAGCGAAACGCAGTGTTGTTGAATCATCTCGCCCAGCTTTTTTAAGCGGTTACGCAGCAGCTTATGGTAGTCGCGCCCAAGCGCGTAGCGACTGACGTAACCCAGAGAGGGGTTTTTCAACGTGCTGGCAAAGGCCGCCTTGGCAGGGAGATAGTTCATACGTACGCTGATGACACGTAGCGTACCAGGCAATAATTCGTGAGGTCGGGCGCGCATCATGCCGTGACGGGCCATCCAGTCCATCTCGCCGTGATAGTGTTGATCCAGCCAGGCCTGCAGTTTGGGCTCCGCTTCGCTGAGGTCGGTATCGGCAATACCGACCTGCTGAAAGCCAAGCTCCAGCCCCCACTGCTTAATATTTTGCGCTAACTGATTGAGATCGAGGGGCTCTGACATGACGGACCATACAATGAAGAAAAACCCCGCAAGTATACCACACTCCATCTGGTACGCCGATGACATCAGGCGGATGGAGCGAGAGGCGGCAGACAGCTTAGGGCTGACGTTGTACGAACTGATGCAACGGGCGGGAGAGGCCGCGTTTCAGGTCGCCCGCGAAGCCTATCCGCACGCTCAACACTGGCTGGTGCTGTGCGGTCATGGCAACAACGGCGGCGATGGCTACGTAGTGGCAAGGCTTGCCAAAGCGCAGGGACTTAAGGTCACGCTGCTGGCGCAAGAGAGTGACAAACCGCTCCCGAAGGAAGCACAGCAGGCGCGCGATGCCTGGCTTAACGCCGGTGGCGTCATTCATGCTGCGGATATCACCTGGCCTGGTAGCGTGGACGTCATCATCGACGCGCTGTCAGGGACTGGCTTAAAGTACGCGCCGCGTGACTCTCTCTCGGTATTGATTGAACGTGCCAATACTTACCCAGCTCCCATCGTGGCGATCGATATTCCTTCCGGCCTGCTGGCACAAACCGGAGCGACACCGGGATCAGTCATCAATGCGGCGCATACCGTCACCTTTATTGCACTCAAACCAGGCCTGTTAACGGGTAAAGCGCGCGATGTCACCGGACGCCTGCATGTTAACGCGCTTGGGTTGGACGACTGGCTGGTTGGGCAGAATGCGCCAATTCAACGTTTTGATGCTCAACAGCTTGCGCACTGGCTAACGCCACGCCGACCTACCTCGCACAAAGGTTCCCACGGTCGGCTGGTGATTATCGGCGGTGACCACGGGACGGCAGGCGCAATACGTATGGCCGGTGAAGCGGCGCTGCGTGCAGGCGCCGGGCTGGTCAAAATGCTGACCCGCAGTGAAAACATCGCGCCGATTCTGACCGCCAGGCCCGAACTGATGGTTGATATGCTAACGCCGCAAACTCTGGATGAAAGCCTGGCGTGGGCGGATGTTGTTGTGATTGGCCCCGGGCTTGGTCAGCAGGAGTGGGGCAAAAAAGCGCTGCAAAAGGTCGAGAATTTTCGCAAACCGATGCTCTGGGATGCCGATGCGCTGAACCTGCTGGCAATCAACCCCGATAAACGTCACAATCGCGTGATCACGCCGCATCCGGGAGAAGCCGCGCGACTGCTGGGCTGTTCCATTGCAGAAATTGAAGACGATCGCTTACTTTGTGCACAACGTCTGGTAAAACGGTACGGAGGCGTGGTAGTGCTGAAAGGCGCGGGTACGGTTGTTGCTGCTGAACAGGCTGAGTTGGGTATTATTGATACCGGCAATGCAGGCATGGCCAGCGGCGGAATGGGTGATGTGCTTTCCGGTATTATTGGCGCATTGCTCGGACAGAAGCTTACCCCGTATGATGCAGCATGTGCGGGATGTGTTGCGCACGGTGCGGCGGCGGATGTGCTGGCGGCGCGTTTTGGTACGCGCGGCATGCTGGCGACCGATCTCTTTACTACGCTACAGCGTATTGTTAACCCTGATGTGATTGACGTTTATCATGATGAATCGAGTAATTCCACTACCTGATGAACAGGCGACTTTAGACTTTGGATTGCGGGTAGCCAAAGCCTGTGACGGCGCGACGGTAATTTATTTGTACGGCGACCTGGGTGCGGGCAAAACCACTTTCAGCCGTGGATTCCTGCAGGCGTTAGGCCACAAAGGTAATGTAAAAAGCCCGACTTACACGCTGGTTGAACCCTATTCGCTCGATAATTTGATGGTTTATCACTTCGATCTGTATCGACTTGCGGACCCGGAGGAGCTGGAATTTATGGGGATCCGTGATTATTTTGCCAATGATGCCATCTGCCTGGTGGAATGGCCACAACAAGGTAAAGGTGTACTGCCAGACCCGGACGTCGAAATACACATTGAATACCAGGCACAAGGTCGAGAGGCGCGCGTAAGCGCAGTCTCCTCATCGGGTGATTTATTGCTGGCGCGTTTAGCCGATTAACCTTAAGGGTGGCGGGATGATTTATCGCATCAGAAACTGGCTGATGGCAACCCTGGTCCTGCTGTGCGCGCAGGCAGGGGCCGCCAGCCTCTCCGATCTTCAGGTTTCCAATGGTGATCAACAGGCGCGGATTACGCTGAGCTTTATTGGCGATCCTGAATACGCCGTTTCGCAGGATGGGAAACGAACCGTCGCGCTGGATATTAAACAAACCGGTGTGATTCAGGGATTACCGCTGCTGTTTAGCGGTAATAATCTGGTCAAATCTATTCGTTCCGGTACGCCAAAAGACGCGCAGTCTCTGCGCCTGCTGGTGGATTTAACCGAGAACGGTAAAGCAGAAGCCGTTAAACGACAAAACGGCGGCAATTATACCGTCGTGTTTACCATCAAAGCGGATACGCCGCCGCCACCGCCTCCGGTGGTCGCGAAGCGTGTCGAGGCGCCGGTTGTCGCCCCGCGTCCTGTCGAGCCTGCACGTAACCCGTTTAAAGCGGAAAACGACCGCACCACGGCGGTTACCAGCAGTAATACGTCCACGCGACCTGCGGCGCGCGCCAGCACCAACAGCGGCGACAAAGTGGTTATCGCCATTGATGCCGGGCACGGTGGACAGGATCCCGGCGCAATTGGCCCCGGCGGTACGCGTGAGAAAAATGTCACGATTGCCGTGGCGCGTAAACTACGCAGTTTGCTGAATGATGACCCGATGTTTAAAGGTGTTCTCACCCGCGATGGCGATTACTTCATCTCGGTGATGGGGCGTTCCGACGTTGCGCGTAAACAAAACGCCAACTTCCTGGTTTCGATTCATGCGGATGCCGCGCCAAACCGGGATGCCACTGGCGCTTCCGTCTGGGTACTGTCAAACCGCCGGGCGAACAGTGAAATGGCCGGCTGGTTGGAGCAGCACGAGAAGCAATCGGAACTGTTAGGCGGTGCGGGTGATGTGCTGGCCAACAGCCAGGCCGATCCTTACCTCAGTCAGGCCGTGCTGGATCTGCAGTTCGGTCATTCGCAACGCGTCGGGTATGATGTGGCGACCAGCATGATCGGTCAGTTAGAACGTATTGGCTCAATGCATAAACGTCGGCCGGAACATGCCAGCCTGGGCGTATTACGTTCGCCTGATATCCCGTCAGTGCTGGTTGAAACCGGCTTTATCAGTAACAACAGCGAAGAGCGTCTGTTGGCGAGCGATGATTACCAGCAGCAACTGGCCGAGGCGATTTACAAAGGATTGCGTAACTATTTCCAGGCGCACCCGATGCAAACCGGGCCGCAGGGAGCGCCGGCGCAAACCGCCAGTGCCGTGTCGCCTGGCAACACGTTAACAAATTAAGGATTAGCCATGCCGATTCAGGTTCTACCGCCACAGTTGGCGAACCAGATTGCCGCGGGCGAGGTGGTAGAACGGCCTGCGTCAGTGGTGAAAGAGCTGGTGGAAAACAGTATCGATGCCGGCGCGACGCGTATTGATATTGATATCGAACGCGGCGGCGCGAAGCTTATCCGTATTCGTGACAACGGCTGCGGGATTAAAAAAGACGAGCTGGCGCTGGCGCTGGCGCGTCACGCCACCAGTAAAATTGCCTCGCTTGACGATCTCGAAGCCATCGTGAGCCTCGGGTTTCGCGGCGAAGCGTTAGCCAGCATTAGCTCAGTCTCTCGTTTAACCCTGACGTCGCGCACGCAAGAGCAATCTGAAGCCTGGCAAGCCTATGCCGAAGGGCGCGACATGGATGTCACAGTGAAACCCGCCGCGCATCCGGTGGGCACCACGCTGGAGGTGTTGGATCTGTTCTACAACACCCCGGCGCGGCGCAAGTTTATGCGCACCGAGAAAACCGAATTTAATCATATCGACGAGATTATCCGCCGCATTGCGCTGGCGCGGTTCGATGTGACGATTAATCTGTCGCACAACGGCAAAGTGGTGCGTCAGTACCGTGCAGTGGCAGCAGATGGGCAAAAAGAGCGCCGACTGGGCGCGATTTGCGGTATGCCGTTTCTGGAACATGCGCTGGCGATTGAATGGCAGCATGGCGATTTGACGCTGCGGGGCTGGGTAGCCGATCCGCACCACACGACGACGGCGCTGGCGGAAATCCAGTACTGCTACGTGAATGGCCGGATGATGCGTGACCGCCTGATCAACCACGCTATCCGCCAGGCCTGTGAAGATAAGCTGGGCGCCGATCAGCAGCCTGCATTTGTTTTATACCTGGAAATCGATCCGCATCAGGTGGATGTCAACGTGCATCCCGCCAAACATGAGGTCCGTTTCCATCAGTCGCGTCTGGTGCATGATTTTATCTACCAGGGCGTATTGAGCGTCCTGCAACAGCAGCTTGAAACGCCGCTGCCGTTGGCTGATGACGACGAGCCCGCCCCCCGGCACATCCCGGAAAACCGCATTGCAGCCGGACGTAACCATTTTGCTGAGCCCGCTCCGGCGCGTGAAGCTGCTGCACCTCGCTACTCTGCCCCCGCTGGCGGTGGTGGTCGTCAGGCGGGCGCCAGCTGGCCTCATGCCCAGCCTGGATATCAAAAGCAGCAGGGTGAGATTTATCAGCAACTGCTGCAGACGCCAGTTCCAACGCGTAAAGCGCCGGAATCTGAAGCGCCATCAGCACCGCTGACCGGCAATAGTCAAGGTTTTGGTCGGGTGCTAACGATTGTCGGTGCGGACTGTGCCTTACTCGAATGTGATGGTCATATTCGGTTACTGGCATTACCGGTGGCGGAACGTTGGCTGCGTCAGGCGCAGTTAACGCCGGGAGAGGGTACTGTTTGCGCCCAGCCGTTGCTGATTCCTTTACGTCTAAAAGTGACCGCCGATGAAAAAGCGGCGCTGCAGAAAGGGCAGAGCCAACTGGCCGATCTGGGCATTGAATTTCAACTGGATGCGCAGCATGTGACCATCCGGGCAGTGCCTTTACCCTTACGCCAACAAAATTTACAAATCTTGATTCCTGAACTGATAGGCTACCTGGCGCAGCAGTCCGTATTTGAACCGGGCAATATTGCACAGTGGATTGCACGTAACCTGATGAGCGAGCATCCGCAGTGGAGCATGGCCCAGGCGATTACGCTGCTAGCGGATGTTGAGCGGCTTTGCCCACAACTCGTGAAGGCACCGCCGGGTGGTCTGTTACAACCTGTTGATTTACATTCGGTAATGAATGCCCTGAAACATGAGTGATACCCGTAAGGCGAGCCTGCCAAAGGCGATTTTTTTAATGGGGCCAACGGCCTCCGGTAAAACGGCATTAGCAATTGAATTGCGTAAAGTTTTGCCTGTAGAGTTGATAAGCGTTGATTCCGCCCTTATTTACAAAGGGATGGATATCGGTACAGCCAAGCCTGATGCAGATGAATTACAGGCCGCGCCGCACCGATTGCTGGATATTCGCGATCCGTCGCAGGCGTACTCTGCTGCGGATTTTCGCCGCGATGCGTTAGCCGAGATGGCCGATATCACCGCCGCGGGGCGTATCCCGCTGCTGGTGGGCGGCACAATGTTATATTTCAAAGCCTTGCTTGAAGGGCTGTCGCCGTTACCGTCGGCAGACCCGGACGTCAGGGCCAGAATTGAGCAGCAGGCGGCAGAGCACGGGTGGGACGCATTGCACCGACAGCTTCAGGAGATCGATCCCGTGGCTGCCGCGCGTATTCATCCAAATGATCCGCAAAGACTTTCCCGGGCACTGGAAGTTTTTTTCATTTCGGGTAAAACTTTAACGGAGCTGACGCAAACGTCAGGAGATGCTTTGCCGTATGAGGTGCATCAGTTTGCAATCGCCCCGGCGAGCCGTGAACTGCTCCATCAGCGAATTGAGCAGCGTTTTCATCAGATGTTAGCTTCAGGTTTTGAAGCAGAAGTCCGGGCGCTTTTTGCCCGTGGAGATTTGCATACGGATTTGCCTTCCATTCGTTGTGTGGGGTATCGCCAGATGTGGTCATACATTGAAGGCGAAATTTCATACGATGAAATGGTTTATAGAGGTGTTTGCGCCACGAGGCAGTTGGCGAAGCGGCAGGTAACCTGGTTGCGTGGTTGGGAAGGGGTGCACTGGCTTGACAGTGAAAAGCCTGACCAGGCGCGAAACGAAGTATTACAGGTTGTTGGTGCTATCGCGAACTGAATGTGTACAATTGAAACGTATCGTGCGCAATTTTTCAGAATCGAAAGGTTCAAAGTACAAATAAGCATATAAGGAAAAGAGAGAATGGCTAAGGGGCAATCTTTACAAGATCCGTTCCTGAACGCACTGCGTCGGGAACGTGTTCCAGTTTCTATTTATTTGGTGAATGGTATTAAGCTGCAAGGTCAAATCGAGTCTTTTGATCAGTTCGTGATCCTGTTGAAGAACACGGTCAGCCAGATGGTTTATAAGCACGCGATTTCTACTGTTGTCCCGTCTCGCCCGGTTTCTCATCACAGCAATAATGCCACCGGCGGCACTGGCAGCAACTACCATCACGGTAGCAACGCGCAAGGTTCATCTGCGCAACAGGACAGCGAAGAAACCGAATAAGGTTGATCGCTGTTTTACATACGGGGAGCCAGCGAACCTGCGTTCCCCGTTGATACATATTAAGGGGTTGACGCTTGTTTGACCGTTATGATGCCGGTGAGCAGGCGGTACTGGTACACATCTATTTTTCGCAAGACAAAGATATGGAAGACCTCCAGGAGTTTGAATCTCTGGTTTCTTCCGCCGGTGTCGAAGCAATGCAGGTGATTACCGGGAGCCGTAAAGCACCGCACCCGAAGTATTTTGTTGGTGAAGGTAAGGCAATCGAAATTGCCGAAGCCGTAAAAGCGACTGGCGCTGCGGTGGTGATTTTTGATCATGCTCTAAGCCCTGCCCAGGAACGTAACCTGGAACAATTGTGCCAGTGTCTGGTTATCGACAGGACTGGTCTTATTCTGGATATTTTTGCCCAGCGTGCGCGAACCCATGAGGGTAAGTTGCAGGTTGAGCTGGCGCAGCTGCGCCATATGGCTACGCGTCTGGTCCGTGGCTGGACCCACCTTGAAAGGCAAAAGGGCGGGATTGGTTTGCGCGGTCCGGGTGAAACCCAGCTCGAAACCGACCGTCGTTTGCTGCGTAATCGCATTTTGCAGATACAGTCGCGCCTGGAAAAAGTTGAAAAGCAACGTGAGCAGGGGCGACAGTCGCGTAAGAAAGCGGATGTCCCGACCGTATCACTGGTGGGATATACCAACGCCGGAAAATCCACCCTGTTCAATCAGATAACTGAAGCCCGGGTCTACGCAGCGGATCAGCTGTTTGCGACCCTGGACCCGACCCTGCGCCGGATCGACGTTGCGGATGTCGGTGAAACCGTGCTGGCGGATACCGTAGGGTTTATCCGCCACTTACCGCACGACCTGGTGGCGGCGTTTAAAGCCACCTTGCAGGAAACACGTCAGGCGACATTGCTGCTGCACGTTATTGATGCAGCAGATTTTCGTGTGCAAGAAAACATCGAGGCCGTTGATACGGTGCTTGAGGAGATCGATGCGCATGAGATCCCGACCCTGCTGGTGATGAATAAAATCGATATGCTGGATGACTTTGAACCGCGTATCGACAGAGATGAAGAGAATAAACCCATTCGCGTTTGGGTTTCAGCGCAAACGGGAATAGGAATACCACAGCTTTTTCAGGCTTTGACTGAGCGGCTTTCCGGTGAGGTAGCGCAGCATACGTTGCGTTTGCCGCCGCAGGAAGGGCGTCTGAGAAGCCGGTTTTACCAACTTCAGGCAATAGAAAAAGAGTGGATGGAGGAGGACGGCAGCGTAGGTCTGCAGGTTCGTATGCCGATCGTAGACTGGCGTCGCCTCTGTAAACAAGAACCGACCCTGGCAGATTACATTATCTGACCGGGAGGAAATGCCTGGGGATTTTTTGCCCAATACTCATCGAATTTTGGGTTGCAGGTCGGCGGTAACGCCCCTGTAGTGCAAAAAACGGGGTATATCACCGCATAACAAATATGGAGCACAAACATGGCGTGGAATCAGCCCGGTAATAACGGACAAGACCGCGACCCGTGGGGAAGCAGCAAACCTGGCGGCAACCCTGAGGGAAATGGAAACAAAGGTGGTCGCGATCAGGGACCTCCCGATCTGGATGATATCTTCCGCAAACTGAGCAAAAAGCTCGGTGGTCTGGGCGGTGGTAAAGGTACTGGTTCTGGCGGCGGTAGTTCATCGCAAGGTCCGCGTCCGCAACTGGGCGGTCGGGTCTTTACTATCGCAGCGGCCGCTATCGTCATTATCTGGGCGGCCAGCGGTTTCTATACCATTAAAGAAGCGGAACGCGGCGTGGTGACACGCTTCGGTAAATTCAGCCATTTGGTTGAGCCGGGTCTGAACTGGAAACCGACCTTTATCGACGAAGTGACCCCGGTCAACGTTGAAGCCGTGCGTGAACTTGCCGCATCCGGCGTCATGCTGACATCTGACGAAAACGTCGTGCGCGTTGAAATGAACGTGCAGTACCGCGTAACCGATCCGCAGCGTTACCTGTTTAGCGTAACCAGCGCGGATGACAGTCTGCGTCAGGCAACCGACAGCGCACTGCGTGGCGTTATCGGTAAATACACTATGGACCGTATCCTGACCGAAGGGCGTACCGTTATTCGTAGCGATACCCAGCGTGAACTGGAAGAAACGATCCGTCCGTACAACATGGGTATCACCCTGCTGGACGTCAACTTCCAGGCAGCACGTCCGCCGGAAGAGGTTAAAGCCGCGTTTGACGATGCGATTGCCGCGCGTGAAAACGAACAGCAATACATCCGTGAAGCGGAAGCGTACACCAACGAAGTGCAACCTCGTGCGAATGGTCAGGCGCAGCGTATTCTGGAAGAAGCGCGTGCTTACAAAACGCAAACCATCCTGGAAGCACAGGGTGAAGTGGCTCGCTTCGCTAAAATTCTGCCGGAATATAAAGCCGCACCGCAAATTACTCGCGAGCGTCTGTATATCGAGACCATGGAAAAAGTGCTGAGTCATACTCGCAAAGTTCTGGTTAACGATAAGGGCAGCAATCTGATGGTTCTGCCGCTGGATCAAATGCTGAAAGGCGGTAGTGCGCCAGCAGCCAAGAGCGACAGCAGTTCAAACCTGCTGCGTCTGCCGCCAGCGACGACCTCCAGCACTGGAGCAAGCAACACCTCGTCCACCAGTCAGGGCGATATTATGGACCAACGCCGCGCCAACGCGCAGCGTAACGACTACCAGCGTCAGGGGGAATAACGATGCGTAAGTCAGTTATTGCGATTATCATCATCGTTCTGGTAGTTCTGTTCATGTCTGTCTTTGTGGTCAAAGAAGGCGAGCGCGGTATTACGCTGCGCTTTGGTAAAGTTCTGCGTGACGATGACAACAAGCCGTTGGTCGTTGCACCAGGCCTGCACTTCAAGATTCCGTTTATTGAATCCGTGAAAATGCTGGATGCGCGTATCCAAACCATGGACAACCAGGCCGATCGCTTTGTCACCAAAGAGAAGAAAGACCTAATCGTTGACTCCTATATCAAGTGGCGCATCAGTGACTTTAGCCGTTACTACCTGGCAACGGGCGGTGGCGACGTTTCTCAGGCGGAAGTTCTGCTGAAACGTAAGTTCTCTGACCGTCTGCGTTCTGAAATTGGTCGTCTCGACGTGAAAGACATCGTTACCGATTCCCGTGGTCGCCTGACTCTGGAAGTCCGTGACGCGCTGAACTCCGGTTCTGCTGGCACGGAAGATGAAGTCGCGACACCGGCGGCGGATAGCGCGATTGCCGAAGCGGCTGAACGTGTTCAGGCTGAAACGAACGGTAAAGTACCGGTCATCAACCCGAACAGTATGGCGGCATTGGGCATTGAAGTGGTTGACGTGCGTATTAAGCAAATCAACCTGCCTGCTGAAGTGTCTGAGGCCATCTACAACCGTATGCGCGCTGAGCGTGAAGCGGTAGCTCGTCGCCATCGTTCACAAGGTCAGGAAGAAGCGGAAAAACTGCGTGCAACGGCGGATTATGAAGTAACGAAAACGCTGGCAGAAGCTGAACGTCAGGGCCGCATCATGCGTGGTGAAGGCGATGCGGAAGCGGCTAAGCTGTTTGCCGATGCGTTCAGCCAGGATCCTGACTTCTACGCTTTCATCCGTAGCCTGCGCGCTTACGAGAAGAGCTTCGAAGGTAACCAGGACGTGATGGTCATGAGCCCGGACAGCGATTTCTTCCGCTACATGAAGACACCGAATACCGCGACACGCTAAAATAGTTTCAGCGGTTTTAAACCAGCAAAACCACCGGCGTCCCCAGGGATGCGGTGGTTTTCTTTTTATATAAGGTCGATGAATGAATTCAACAATCTTACTGGCGCTCGCGCTGGTTTTGGTGCTGGAAGGCCTGGGTCCTATGCTTTATCCCAGCGCATGGAAGAAAATGATCTCCGCGATGGCGCAACTTCCCGAAAATACTTTGCGTCGTTTTGGTGGAGGTCTTGTGGTCGCGGGCGTTGTGGTCTACTACATGTTGAGGAAAACGATTGGCTGATCAATAAGTAGCCTAATTTGCGGATTTTAGCATGCAAAAAGTGCTGTATATCTGAAAAAGCGGTGGTAGAATCCATTTTTAAGCAAACGGTGATTTTGAAAAATGGGTAACAACGTCGTCGTACTGGGCACCCAATGGGGTGACGAAGGTAAAGGGAAGATCGTCGATCTTCTGACTGAACGGGCTAAATATGTTGTGCGCTACCAGGGTGGTCACAACGCAGGCCATACTCTCGTAATCAACGGTGAAAAAACCGTCCTCCATCTTATTCCATCAGGTATTCTTCGCGAGAATGTCATCAGCATCATCGGTAACGGTGTTGTACTGTCTCCGTCCGCGCTGATGAAAGAAATGAAAGGGCTGGAAGATCGTGGTATCCCGGTTCGCGAGCGCCTGCTGCTGTCTGAAGCGTGTCCGCTGATCCTTGATTATCACGTTGCGTTGGATAACGCTCGTGAGAAAGCGCGTGGCGAGAAAGCGATCGGTACTACCGGTCGTGGTATCGGTCCGGCTTATGAAGACAAAGTGGCTCGTCGCGGTCTGCGCGTTGGCGATCTGTTTGATAAAGCAACCTTCGCTGAAAAACTGAAAGAAGTGATGGAATATCACAACTTCCAGTTGGTGAATTTCTATAAAGTCGAAGCCGTTGACTACCAGAAAGTGCTGGATGATGTGATGGCGATTGCCGACATCCTGACCTCTATGGTTGTTGATGTTTCCGATCTGCTGGACCAGGCGCGTAAGCGTGGCGATTTCGTCATGTTCGAAGGCGCGCAGGGTACGCTGCTGGATATCGATCACGGTACCTATCCGTACGTAACCTCCTCCAACACCACTGCGGGTGGCGTGGCGACCGGCTCCGGCCTGGGTCCACGTTATGTGGATTACGTTCTGGGCATCATCAAAGCTTACTCTACTCGTGTCGGCGCAGGTCCGTTCCCGACTGAGCTGTTTGATGACGTTGGTGAGTTCCTGTGCAAACAAGGTAACGAGTATGGCGCAACCACCGGCCGTCGTCGTCGTACCGGTTGGCTGGACTCCGTTGCCGTACGTCGTGCAGTACAGATTAACTCCCTGTCTGGCTTCTGCCTGACCAAACTGGACGTGCTGGACGGTTTGAAAGAGGTGAAAATCTGTGTCGCTTACCGTATGCCGGATGGCCGTGAAGTTACAACGACTCCGCTGGCGGCTGACGACTGGAAAGGTATCGAGCCGATTTACGAAACCATGCCGGGCTGGTCTGAATCCACCTTTGGCGTGAAGGAACGTAGCGGTCTGCCGCAGGCAGCACTGAACTACATCAAGCGTATTGAAGAACTGACCGGTGTGCCGATTGATATTATCTCAACTGGCCCAGACCGTACTGAAACCATGATCCTGCGCGACCCGTTCGACGCATAATTCTGGTTATGGCGTAGCGTCGGATGGCGCTGCGCTTGCACTATCTTAGGCCGGATGAGGCGTTTTGCATCAGAATCCGGCTTAAAATCACGTAAGTTCCTCGCTTTTTTCCTTCCCGAACTGAAATAAATTAGCGACCTGGCTGGTGGCTGGTTTATCATCAATATAATTAATACCACCAGGTTTATCCGTTTTATCCCTTTTCCTGAGGTTGATGTGCAGTTAACAAGTTTCACCGATTACGGATTACGTGCGCTAATCTACATGGCGTCACTTCCCGAAGGACGTATGACCAGTATTTCTGAGGTGACAGAAGTCTACGGCGTGTCCCGTAATCATATGGTCAAAATAATCAATCAACTTAGCCGGGCGGGCTTTGTTACTGCTATTCGAGGAAAAAATGGCGGTATCCGCCTGGGTAAACCCGCTAAGGATATTTGTATTGGTGATGTGGTTCGCGAGCTGGAACCCTTATCGCTGGTCAACTGTAGCAGCGAGTTTTGCCACATAACCCCTGCCTGCCGACTCAAACAGGCGCTTTCTAAAGCAGTGCAAAGTTTTCTCACGGAACTGGACAACTACACACTTGCTGATTTGGTTGAAGAAAATCAACCGCTTTATAAATTATTGCTGGTGGAGTGACGAAAATCTTCATCAGAGATGACAACGGAGGAACCGAGATGTCACAAGATCCTTTCCAGGAACGCGAAGCTGAAAAATACGCGAACCCTATCCCGAGCCGGGAATTTATCCTCGAACATTTAACTAAACGTGAAAAACCGGCCAACCGCGATGAGCTGGCCGCTGAACTCAACATTGAAGGTGAAGAACAGCAAGAAGCGCTGCGTCGTCGCCTGCGCGCGATGGAGCGTGACGGGCAACTGGTCTTCACTCGTCGTCAGTGCTACGCGCTGCCGGAACGTCTTGACCTGCTGAAAGGTACCGTTATTGGCCACCGTGATGGCTACGGCTTTCTGCGCGTCGAAGGCCGCAAAGATGACCTGTACCTGTCCAGCGAGCAGATGAAAACCTGCATTCATGGCGATCAGGTGCTGGCGCAGCCGCTGGGCGCGGACCGTAAAGGTCGTCGCGAAGCGCGTATTGTGCGCGTACTGGTGCCGAAAACCAGCCAGATTGTCGGCCGCTACTTCACCGACGCTGGGGTCGGGTTTGTCGTCCCGGACGACAGCCGCCTGAGCTTCGATATCCTTATTCCGCCGGAACAGGTGATGGGGGCTCGTATGGGCTTTGTGGTCGTGGTTGAGCTGACCCAGCGTCCAACCCGTCGCACCAAAGCGGTGGGTAAAATCGTTGAAGTATTGGGCGACAACATGGGCACCAGCATGGCTGTTGATATGGCCCTGCGTACCCATGAAATCCCGTATATCTGGCCGCAGGCAGTTGAAAATCAGGTTGCCGGACTGAAAGAAGAAGTGCCGGAAGAAGCGAAAGTGGGACGTGTCGATCTACGCGATCTCCCGTTGGTCACTATTGATGGCGAAGATGCGCGTGACTTCGACGATGCGGTTTACTGCGAGAAGAAACGCGGCGGTGGCTGGCGTTTATGGGTGGCGATTGCTGATGTAAGCTATTACGTTCGTCCGCCGACTCCGCTGGATCAGGAAGCGCGCAGCCGTGGCACGTCTGTCTACTTCCCGTCGCAGGTTGTCCCGATGCTACCGGAAGTGCTGTCTAACGGATTGTGTTCGCTGAACCCGCAGGTAGACCGTCTGTGTATGGTGTGCGAAATGACCATTTCGTCGAAAGGTCGGTTAACCGGCTTTAAATTCTACGAAGCGGTAATGAGCTCCCATGCGCGTCTGACCTACACCAAAGTCTGGCACATGCTGCAAGGCGATCAGGAATTGCGCGAGCAGTACGCGCCGTTAGTGAAACACATTGAAGAGCTGCATAATCTCTACAAAGTGCTGGATAAAGCCCGTGAAGAGCGCGGCGGTATCTCATTTGAAAGTGAAGAAGCGAAGTTTATCTTCAACGCTGAACGTCGTATCGAACGTATTGAGCAGACGCAACGTAACGACGCGCACAAACTGATTGAAGAGTGCATGATCATGGCGAATATCTCAGCGGCGCGATTCGTTGAGAAAGCCAAAGAGCCAGCCTTGTTCCGTATTCACGATAAGCCGACGACCGAAGCGATTACCTCCTTCCGTTCCGTACTGGCTGAACTGGGTCTGGAACTGCCTGGCGGCAACAAACCTGAGCCGCGCGATTACGCTGAACTGCTGGAGTCGATTGCTGACCGTCCTGATGCGGAAATGCTGCAAACTATGCTGCTGCGCTCGATGAAGCAGGCGATTTACGATCCGGAAAACCGTGGTCACTTCGGCCTGGCGCTGCAATCTTATGCGCACTTTACCTCGCCGATCCGTCGTTACCCGGATCTCTCTTTGCACCGTGCAATTAAATATTTGTTGGCGCAGGAGCAGGGCCATAAAGGCAACACCACGGAAACCGGTGGTTACCATTATTCGATGGAAGAGATGCTGCAACTGGGCCAGCACTGTTCGATGGCCGAACGCCGTGCGGACGAAGCTACGCGCGACGTCTCTGACTGGCTGAAGTGCGACTTCATGCTGGATCAGGTAGGGAATGTCTTTAAAGGCGTAATTGCCAGCGTGACCGGGTTTGGCTTCTTTGTCCGTCTTGACGAACTGTTTATCGACGGTCTGGTGCATGTCTCCTCCCTGGATAACGACTACTATCGCTTTGACCAGGTTGGGCAGCGCCTGACAGGTGAATCAAGCGGTCAGATGTATCGCCTGGGCGATCGCGTGGAAGTTCGCGTGGAAGCGGTCAACATGGACGAGCGTAAAATCGATTTCAGTTTGATCTCCAGCGAACGTGCGCCGCGCAATGAGGGCAAAACCGCACGTGAAAAAGCCAAAAAAGGCGATGCAGGTAAAAATACCGGTAAACGTCGTCAAATGGGTAAAAAGGTGAATTTCGAGCCGGATAGCGCTTTCCGCGGCGAGAAGAAAGGCAGAGCCAAACCTCAGGCGGATAAAAAAACGTCTGAGAAGAAAGGCGATAAAAAAGCGAAAAAGCCATCGGCAAAAACGCTTAAAATCGCTGCCGCCACCAAAGCTAAACGCGCGGCGAAAAAGAACGTCGCACAATAACAGCCATAAACTGTAAGCCGGGCAACTGTCATGTTGCCCGGCGTTACGCACAAACTATTAACGAGTACATTCATGAGTGAAATGATTTACGGCATCCACGCGGTGCAGGCTCTGCTGGAACGTGCGCCTGAGCGCTTCCAGGACGTCTTTATTCTCAAAGGCCGTGAAGATAAACGCCTGCTGCCGTTGATCCATGCCCTGGAAGCGCAGGGTGTTGTCATTCAGCTGGCTAACCGCCAGTTCCTGGATGAGAAAAGCGAGGGTGCGGTACATCAGGGGATTATTGCGCGCGTGAAGCCGGGTCGTCAGTATCAGGAGAACGATCTGCCGGATCTGATTGCCGCGCTCGATCAGCCGTTCTTTTTGATCCTTGATGGCGTCACCGATCCGCATAACCTGGGCGCATGCCTGCGTAGCGCGGATGCTGCTGGTGTACATGCGGTTATCGTACCGAAAGATCGCTCCGCACAGTTGAATGCGACGGCGAAAAAAGTGGCCTGTGGCGCGGCTGAAAGCGTACCGCTGATCCGCGTAACTAACCTGGCGCGCACGATGCGTATGCTGCAGGAAGAGAATATCTGGATTGTGGGCACCGCTGGTGAAGCCGACCATACTCTCTATCAGAGCAAAATGACCGGACGTATGGCGCTGGTCATGGGGGCTGAAGGCGAAGGTATGCGTCGTCTGACTCGTGAGCATTGTGACGAACTGATCAGTATCCCGATGGCAGGGAGCGTTTCGTCGCTAAACGTTTCAGTCGCGACCGGCATCTGCCTGTTTGAAGCTGTTCGCCAGCGCGGCTAATTCCTTCTCTATGTCTCTTAAGCCATCCCTCGGGATGGCTTTTTTGTGACCTGAATCCCAGGCACTCTCTTGTCTGGCTGACCATACTTAATGGCGCAGCCGTTGAAGGAGGGAGACACAATGCACTGGCAAACGCATACCGTTTTTAACCAACCTGTACCGCTCAATAACAGTAACTTATACCTGTCTGATGGCGCCCTGTGTGAAGCGGTTATCCGCGAAGGGGCGGGCTGGGATAGCGATCTGTTGGCGAGTATTGGCCAGCAGCTAGGCACCGCGGAATCGCTTGAACTGGGGCGCCTGGCGAATGCTTTTCCACCCGAACTTTTGCGTTACGACCCGCAGGGGCAGCGACTGGACGATGTGCGTTTCCATCCTGCCTGGCATTTGCTGATGCAGGGACTGTGCGCTAACCGTGTGCATAACCTTGCCTGGGAAGACGAAGCGCGGCAGGGAACATTTGTTGCCCGTGCGGCGCGTTTCATGCTGCATGCGCAGGTGGAAGCAGGCACTTTGTGTCCGGTGACCATGACCTTTGCCGCCACGCCGCTGTTACTGCAGATGCTACCTTCACAATCTCACGACTGGTTTACGCCGCTGCTAAGCGACCGCTATGACTCGCATTTACTGCCGGGTGGGCAAAAGCGTGGGCTGCTGATTGGCATGGGAATGACCGAGAAACAGGGTGGCTCAGATGTGCTGAGCAATACTACTCAGGCGGAACGCCTCGCAGACGGCTCGTATCGGTTGGTGGGACATAAGTGGTTTTTCTCCGTGCCGCAAAGTGATGCTCATTTGGTGCTGGCGCAGGCAAAGGGAGGATTATCCTGCTTTTTTGTACCGCGATTTTTACCCGATGGGCGGCGTAATGCCATCCGTCTTGAACGGCTTAAAGATAAGTTAGGCAACCGCTCCAACGCCAGCTGCGAGGTTGAATTCCACGATGCGATTGGCTGGCTGCTGGGTGATGAAGGGGAAGGTATACGCCATATCCTGAAAATGGGCGGGATGACGCGTTTTGATTGTGCGCTCGGCAGCCATAGCATGATGCGACGTGCCTTTTCCGTGGCGATTTATCATGCGCACCAACGACAGGTATTTGGCAAGCCATTGATTGAACAGCCGATGATGCGTCAGGTCTTAAGCCGAATGGCGCTACAGCTGGAAGGTCAGACCGCGTTACTGTTTCGACTGGCGAGGGCCTGGGACCGCCGCGCTGAGGCCAAAGAAGCGCTGTGGGCTCGGTTGTTCACGCCAGCGGCGAAATATTCTGTCTGCAAAAGTGGGATGCCGTTTGTCGCTGAGGCGATGGAAGTATTGGGTGGGATTGGCTACTGCGAGGAGAGTGAGTTGCCACGTCTGTACCGTGAGATGCCGGTAAACAGTATCTGGGAAGGCTCCGGCAACATTATGTGCCTTGATGTATTGCGGGTGCTGACAAAACAACCCGGTATCTACGATATGCTCAGCGAAGCCTTTGCCGAGGTCAAAGGGCAGGATCGTCATTACGATCGGATGGTTCGTCAATTGCAGCAACACCTGCGAAAACCCAGTGAAGAATTGGGCCGGGAGATTACGCAGCTGCTTTTCCTGCTCGGTTGCGGGGCGCAAATGTTGCGCTATGCCTCTCCGCCAGTGGCGCAGGCCTGGTGTCAGATGATGTTGGATACACGTGGTGGACGACGATTGTCTGAACAGGTACAGAATGATCTGCTGCTACGGGCAACGGGAGGATTACGGTAATAATATGCCTGATGGCGACGCTGGCGCGTCTTATCATAATGCCTGGGTTAAAACAGGCCGGATAAGTTTACCTCATCCGGCAATCTGTTACGCATAGAGTATGGCCTGGACGCGCCAGTTATCGGGGTGCTGATCTTCATACATTTGAATGATCCGATACCATGAGGCGCCTTGTTCATCCGCTTTTAACGCCACGACGCGTTCTACATCCTGCGGATTTCCTGCAATGTTACTGACGGATATCAGCCCTATTTCGTTCAGGCCGGTAACACAGTCAGCACTGGCGAACTCGGCAGACTGCGCCGTAGTACCTACCAGTCCGGTAGAAAGCAGCAGTGAGGATAAGGCTAGTGATTGTTTCATCGTCAGCTCCATTATTCGTACCCCTACACACGGCAGGGCATTCCATCGCGATAATAAACCTCAAGCTTCCTGCTGTTGGTTTATTGTGCACAGGTAAACGCATAGGGGCGCAAAGCAATGTAAAGCTGACTAAATTTCAAGCCAATGTTATTTACGATACAAAATCGCTTGTGAATACCATTGACCAGTCACAATGGTCTCATCGACTAATAAGACCACATAATAATCAGCTTTTGCCGCGACGGCTTTGTCGCGGATTTCAGCCAGCGCATCATCCGGTGAGCCTCTTACCAGCGCGCTGACCGTCCCTATTCGCTGTAACCCATTACTCTGGTTACGGCGGATCTCCTGCGGGTGGTCGGCAACGGGCGGTGCGGGTTGCGGCGTTCCCTGTAGCACGCTACAGGCGCTTAAAAATAAAACCAGCAACAAAGAGGCAAACCGACGCATAACTCTATCTCGTTTCCTGATAGCCATAGTGTAGTGCCTTATTAATTTCCCTTTAGGGGAATGTTCCCGAATTGTTATCTCTCACGCGATTTTCGAATGAAAATGTTGCGAAAGCGTAACCCAGTTCTCAACATTATGAATCATTGTCGAACACATTCGCTTGCGTTAAGTATTGCTGCATGGCATACCAGAAAGAAAGAGGCGACAAATGATCGAAATTGAAACACGACAGTTGGCGGGTATCCCTGTTCTGCACGCCGTTCCGGCTGGCAAACGCGACTGTTCACTCCCCTGTATTATTTTTTATCACGGATTTACATCTTCCAGCCTGGTCTACAGCTATTTTGCCGTTGCTCTGGTTCAGGCCGGATTCCGGGTAGTGATGCCAGATGCGCCAGACCATGGTGCCCGCTTCAAGGGTGACGCACAGGGGCGGATATACCGCTTTTGGCACATATTGCAGCAAAACATGCAGGAGTTTTCGACGTTACGTGCGGCGCTGGTAGCAGAAAAGTGGTTGTCAGATGAACGGCTTGCCGTAGGCGGGGCGTCAATGGGGGGAATGACGGCCCTGGGCATTATGGCCCGCTATCCCGAGGTTAAATGTGTAGCCAGCCTGATGGGTTCGGGCTACTTTACCCGGCTTGCGCAGACGCTTTTTCCGCCTTTATTGGTCCAGACGCCAGAACAGCAGGCTGAGTTTGATGCCCTCATCGCGCCGCTGGCCGAATGGGAAGTGACGCACCAGTTGCCACGCCTGGCCGACAGGCCGTTGCTGCTATGGCACGGGCAGGAAGATGATGTGGTACCGGCCGTTGAAACCTTCCGCTTACAGCAGGCGCTGATTCAGGCCGGTCTGGACAATAATTTGACCTGCCTGTGGGAAGCAGGCGTACGCCACCGCATTACGCCAGAAGCGCTGGCTGCGACGGTGACGTTTTTCCGCCAGCACCTTTAAACGCGCATAATGCTCACGCCCTGAGCTTCGAGCTGTTGCAGGATCTCAGGGTTCGCATTTTTGCCGGTAATCAGCATATCGATTTGATCGGCGCGGCTGAACAGCATCCCCGCGCGTTCACCGACCTTACTGCTATCGACCAACACCACCAGTTTGCCCACCACGTTAAGCATCTTCTGCTCCGCCATCGCGGTCAGCATATCGGTTTTATACAGTCCATCTGCGGTCAACCCTTTGCCGCTGGTGAACATCCAGTGCCCGGCATACAGGCTATTTTCACTACCTTGCGGGCTAAGCGTGATGGATTGGCTTTTGTTGTATTGCCCTCCCATGATGATCACGCTCTCATGCTCCTGGTCGATCAAATAGTTCGCCAGCGGCAGATAATTAGTGATGATCTGCACTGGCTTGCCGCACATTTCACGTCCGAGCAGGAAGGCGGTCGAGCCGCAGTTGATCACCACGCTTTCACCCGCATTCACCAGTTGGGATGCGGCCTTGGCAATACGAACTTTTTCATCGTGGTTCTGTGCCTGGTGCAGATTCATTGGCGTCCAGCGCGGGCGCTGCTGAGTGATGGCTTCTGCGCCGTTGCGAACTTTCTTGAGTTTGCCGCTTTCGTCGAGTTTGTTGATATCCCGGCGGGCTGTGGCGGGTGAAATACCCAGGCGCTCAATTACGTTCTCAACGGTAACAAAGCCCAACTGCGCCAGCATATCCAGCAATATTTGATGTCTTTGTGCTTCAGTCATGAGCTATTCCGATACAAATTGATTTGAAAAGATGATATTTGAAATAGCCTGGAAATACTAAAGTAAATGGGAAAAAATGCCGGGTTAGGCCCGGCATTTGGTGTGGATCACAAGAAGGATTTAAACGGTAGATCCGGTTCAATCGTGAAACAATCATCAAAGCCGCGTGGATAGTGGTATTCAAAGTTATCTTTATCCAGCGGCCAGGTGAATTTGCCACCGACCTGCCAGATAAATGGCTTAAAGCCATACTTCAGACGATCTTTTTTCATCTCCCACAATACGCGAATCTCCTGAGGATCGGCCTGGAAATTTGACCAGATGTCATGATGGAAGGGGATGACGACTTTTGTATTCAACGCTTCCGCCATACGCAGCATGTCGGAGCTGGTCATCTTGTCGGTAATGCCACGCGGGTTTTCGCCATAGGATCCGAGCGCGACGTCGATCTGATGCTCATTGCCGTGTTTTGCATAATAGTTGGAGTAGTGTGAGTCGCCGCTGTGATACAGCGTGCCGCCCGGTGTTTTGAACAGATAGTTAACGGCGCGCGCGTCCATGCCGTCCGGCAGCACGCCCGCCGCTTTCTGATCGGCGGGAAGAGTAATCAACGCGGTACGATCAAACGCATCAAGCGCGTGAATTTCAATATCTTTCACTTTAACCACATCGCCGGGTTTTACCACGATGCAGCGATCTTTCGGCACGCCCCAGCCGACCCACAGATCCACACAGGTTTGTGGCCCAATAAACGGCACGTCGTCCGCGCAGTTCTGCATGACCGCAGCCGCGACATTGACGTCGATGTGATCGTTATGATCGTGCGTAGCCAGCACCGCATCGATCTGACGAATCGCAAACGGATCAAGTACAAACGGCGTGGTACGCAGGTTTGGCTGCAGTTTCTTCACGCCCGCCATGCGTTGCATCTGGTGACCGGTTTTCATCAGCGGATTACCGTGACTTTGCTTACCTGTTCCGCACCAGAAATCGACGCAGACGTTAGTCCCGCCTTCTGACTTTAGCCAAATTCCGGTACAGCCAAGCCACCACATAGCAAAGGTGCCAGGTGCGACCTGTTCCTGTTCGATCTCTTCATTCAGCCAGCTTCCCCACTCCGGGAATGTGCTCAGAATCCATGATTCGCGCGTGATGCTTTTTACTTTACTCATCGCATTTACCTTCATGTTGGTTCAAGTTGAATCAAATTATGATTTGTTTTGATTGATACTGACATCAATTTATCAAGAAGGCAATGCGTGGATTTTTCTGATTCCGTCGTAAAGCGTCTATAACTCACAACGTAACGGGATGCTTTGCAGGAATCTATTTCTGTATTTTATTGTTTTTATGAGTTTTATTTTTTGCTCTATGAATGCTCAATAAAACCCTGTCTCGGGTAAGAGATTTATTTGCGTACTCCATCACATTTAATCAAATTCAATCTTGTTGTGATTACTTTTGAAAATTAGAGTGGAGGCACAACATCCTGAGCATCTGTAATGAATGTTCAGCAACTTCGTCTACTGGAGATCGTTATGGAGATCCTCTACAACATCTTTACCGTCTTTTTTAATCAGGTCATGACCAACGCGCCGTTGCTGTTGGGTATTGTGACCTGCCTCGGCTACATCCTGTTGCGCAAAAGCGTCAGCGTTATTATCAAAGGCACGATCAAAACGATTATCGGTTTTATGCTGCTGCAGGCGGGATCGGGCATTCTGACCAGCACGTTTAAACCGGTAGTGGCGAAGATGTCCGAGGTTTACGGTATCAATGGTGCGATTTCCGATACCTATGCCTCCATGATGGCAACCATCGAACGAATGGGGGATGCCTACAGTTGGGTAGGGTATGCCGTATTGTTGGCGCTGGCGCTGAACATTTGTTACGTACTGCTACGGCGTATTACCGGCATTCGCACCATCATGCTCACCGGGCACATCATGTTCCAGCAGGCGGGCTTGATTGCGGTCTCTTTCTATATCTTCGGCTATTCCATGTGGACAACCATTATTTGCACGGCGGTGCTGGTGTCGCTCTACTGGGGGATTACCTCCAATATGATGTACAAGCCGACGCAGGAAGTGACCGACGGCTGCGGTTTTTCCATCGGCCACCAGCAGCAGTTCGCTTCATGGATTGCCTACAAGGTCGCGCCTTATCTGGGTAAAAAAGAGGAGAGCGTAGAAGATCTCAAACTGCCTGGCTGGCTGAATATCTTCCATGACAACATCGTTTCGACCGCGATTGTCATGACCATTTTCTTCGGGGCGATCCTGCTCTCTTTCGGCATTGATGTGGTTCAGGCGATGGCAGGGAAAACGCACTGGACGGTGTACATCCTGCAGACCGGTTTTTCGTTTGCCGTCGCGATCTTCATCATCACCCAGGGCGTACGTATGTTCGTCGCCGAACTTTCAGAAGCATTCAACGGTATCTCACAGCGTCTGATTCCCGGTGCGGTATTGGCGATTGACTGTGCGGCGATATACAGCTTTGCTCCCAACGCGGTGGTGTGGGGCTTCATGTGGGGCACCATCGGACAACTGATTGCGGTCGGCATCCTCGTGGGCTGCGGCTCTTCCATCCTGATAATCCCCGGCTTTATCCCGATGTTTTTCTCTAATGCCACTATCGGCGTGTTTGCTAATCACTTTGGCGGCTGGCGCGCGGCGCTCAAGATTTGTCTGGTGATGGGGATGATTGAAATCTTTGGCTGCGTCTGGGCGGTGAAACTCACCGGTATGAGCGCCTGGATGGGGATGGCGGACTGGTCAATTCTGGCGCCGCCGATGATGCAGGGCTTTGCCTCCATCGGCATCGTGTTTATGGCCGTCATTATTCTGATTGCACTGGCTTATATGTTTTTCGCAGGACGCACGTTGCGCGCTGAGGAAGACGCAGAAAAACAACTGGCAGAACACTCTGCTTAATAAGGAGTTCCGATTATGACCGTACGTATTCTGGCTGTGTGTGGCAATGGGCAGGGCAGTTCCATGATCATGAAGATGAAAGTGGACCAGTTTTTAACCCAGTCAAATATTGACCATACCGTGAACAGCTGCGCAGTGGGTGAGTACAAAAGTGAACTGAACGGCGCGGATATCATCATCGCCTCTACCCATATTGCCGGTGAAATTACCGTAACCGGCAATAAATATGTTGTTGGCGTACGCAACATGCTGTCGCCCGCCGATTTTGGCCCAAAACTGCTGGAAGTGATCAAAGCGCATTTCCCTCAGGACGTGAAGTAAGGACACGGCATATGAAATTACGTGATTCGCTGGCAGACAATAACGCCATCCTTCTACAGGTTGAGGCCAACACCTGGCAGGAAGCGGTAAAGCTGGGCGTCGATTTGCTGGTTAAGGCTGACGTGGTTGAACCGCGCTACTACCAGGCCATTCTTGATGGGGTAGAACAGTTCGGTCCGTACTTTGTGATTGCCCCAGGACTGGCGATGCCGCACGGTCGCCCGGAAGAAGGTGTGAAGAAGACCGGCTTTGCGCTGGTGACGCTGAAAACCCCGCTGGTGTTTAACCACGAAGATAACGACCCGGTGGACATTCTGATCACGATGGCGGCGGTCGACGCCAACACGCATCAGGAAGTTGGCATCATGCAGATCGTGAATCTGTTTGACGATGAAGCCAATTTCGACCGTTTACGTGCCTGCCGCACCGCGCAGGAAGTGCTGGATTTAATTGATAACGCCACTGCGGCGGCTGTTTAAAAGGATACCGAAATGCCATTACCTATGTTGCAGGTTGCGCTGGATAACCAATCAATGTCTTCTGCGTATGAAACGACGCGTCTGATCGCCGAAGAGGTCGATATTATTGAGGTGGGCACCATTCTTTGTGTTGCCGAGGGCGTACGTGCCGTACGTGACCTGAAGGCGCTTTACCCACATAAAATTGTGCTGGCGGACGCCAAAATCGCCGATGCGGGTAAAATCCTCTCCCGCATGTGTTTCGAAGCTAACGCTGATTGGGTCACTGTCATCTGCTGTGCGGATATCAATACCACCAAAGGTGCGCTCGAGGTGGCGAAAGAATTTAACGGCGACGTACAGATTGAACTGACAGGTTACTGGACCTGGGAACAGGCTCAGGAGTGGCGTGACGCGGGTATCGGGCAGGTTGTATATCATCGTAGTCGTGATGCGCAGGCCGCAGGTGTGGCGTGGGGAGAAGCGGATATCAGTGCCATCAAACGCCTGTCTGATATGGGCTTTAAAGTCACCGTAACCGGCGGCCTGGCGTTGGAGGATCTGCCGCTGTTCCAGGGGATCCCGATTCACGTGTTTATAGCTGGTCGCAGTATTCGTGATGCCGCTTCTCCGGTTGAGGCTGCGCGTCAGTTCAAACGTTCCATCGCCCAGTTGTGGGGCTAAGGAGCGACTATGTTGTCGAAACAGGTCCCGCTCGGTATTTATGAAAAAGCGCTCCCCGGAGGGAAGTGCTGGCTGGATCGCTTGCGGCTGGCGAAAGAGTTAGGTTTTGACTTTGTCGAAATTTCGGTTGATGAAACCGACGCCCGCCTTGCGCGCCTTGACTGGGGCCGCGAGCAGCGTCTGGCGCTGGTGGCCGCCATCGCCGAAACGGGAGTACGCGTCCCTTCTATGTGCCTGAGCGCTCACCGCCGTTTCCCGCTGGGGAGCGAAGATGATGCGGTGCGCGATCAGGGACTGGCGATCATGCGGAAAGCCATTCAGTTTGCGCAGGATATTGGTATTCGCGTGATTCAACTGGCGGGTTATGACGTCTATTACCAGCAGGCCAATAACGAAACGCGTCGTCGATTTCGCGAGGGGCTAAAAGAGAGCGTTGAGATGGCGAGTCGCGCGCAGGTGACGCTGGCGATGGAAATCATGGATTATCCGTTGATGAATTCGATCAGTAAGGCGCTGGGTTATGCCCACTATCTCAATAATCCGTGGTTCCAGCTGTATCCCGATATTGGCAATTTGTCAGCGTGGGATAACGACGTACAGATGGAGCTACAGGCTGGAATAGGCCATATCGTGGCTGTCCACGTGAAGGACACCAAACCCGGCGTGTTCAAAAATGTGCCGTTTGGTGAAGGCGTTGTCGATTTTGAACGTTGTTTTACGACGCTCAAACAGAGTGGGTATTGCGGGCCATACCTGATTGAGATGTGGAGTGAAACGACGGACGATCCGGCGCATGAGGTGGCGAAGGCGCGCGATTGGGTGAAAGCGCGGATGGCCAGCGCAGGTCTGGTGGAGGCGGTGTAATGCAAAAACTTAAACAGCAGGTTTTTGAAGCCAACATGGATCTGCCGCGTTATGGGCTGGTGACGTTTACTTGGGGTAACGTCAGCGCCATCGACCGCGAACGGGGGCTGGTGGTGATTAAGCCCAGCGGCGTCGACTATCAAACGATGCAGGTTGACGACATGGTGATCGTGGATTTGGGTGGTAATGTGGTGGAAGGACGCTATCGTCCTTCTTCCGACACCGCCACTCATCTGGCGCTGTATCATCGCTATTCCTCTCTCGGCGGCGTGGTGCACACCCACTCAACCCACGCGACGGCGTGGGCGCAGGCAGGGCGGGCAATTCCGGCACTCGGCACGACGCATGCGGATTACTTCTTTGGTGATATCCCCTGCACGAGGGCATTAACTGAAGCAGAGGTTCAGGGCGAGTATGAGCTGAATACCGGCAAGGTGATTATCGAAACGCTGGGGAACGTGGAGCCTCTCCATACGCCCGGCGTGGTGGTGTATCAGCATGGCCCGTTTGCCTGGGGTAAAGATGCTCACGACGCGGTACACAACGCTGTGGTGATGGAAGAGGTCGCAAAAATGGCATGGATTGCGCGTGGCATTAATCCGGCTCTTAGCCCCATCGACAGTTATCTGATGAATAAACACTTCATGCGTAAGCACGGCCCAAACGCCTACTACGGGCAGAAGTAACGTCTTTGCCCCGGACAACGTGCATCTACGGATGTGCGTCACCGATCTGTTCGGGGCAATCTTCAGCGTTGCTGGTAAGCCGCTGGTGTAAATCGCATTCCTGCTAAAACTATCGCACAAATGACAGCACCAGCGTAAAACGTCGAGGCTGCGCCCATCGTTTCCCACAGAATGCCCGCGCCGGTACTGGCTAACAGTAGGGCGATGCCACTGATCAGATTAAACATACCGAAGGCTGTACCGCGTAGCTCTGCTGGCGCGGTATGCGCAATCATGGCAGCCAGCAAACCTTGCGTCATGCCCATATGAATCCCCCACAGTCCCACGCCTATCAGTAACGTGCTCCAGTGGTGACTCAGCGCCAGAGTGATATCCGCCGCGATCAGGACCAGCAGGCCCGCCTGTAACATGCGGGTGTGGTTCATGCTGTCAGACATTTTACCAAAAGGATAAGCCGACAGACTGTAGACCAGATTCATGGCGACCATCACCAGCGGAATGGCAAACAGCGGGATATCCATTTGATATGCGCGTAACACGAGAAACGCCTCGCTAAAGCGGGCGAGCGTAAAGAGCGCGCCCAGTCCCACGACCCACCAGTAGGCTGCACTCAACTTTTTCAGGTTTTCCCGTCGTAACGGATTGGTGCGTTTATTAGTGACGGGGGTTTTCGGTTCACTCAGGCCAAACCATAGCAGGGTGATAGAGAGCACCCCTGGGATGACGGCAACCCAGAAGATAGTGTGAAAATCGTTGTTCCAGAGCAGCATTAGCCCGACGGCGAGCAGGGGGCCCAGAAATGCGCCAATGGTATCCAAAGACTGGCGCAGACCATAGGCGGCACCGCGGATCTCGGACGGGGTGACATCTGCGACTAACGCATCCCTGGGGGCGCCGCGAACACCTTTACCCACACGATCAATCATGCGAGCGCTGAATACCATGCCTGATGAGCCCGCCATCGCGAACAGGGGCTTACTTAGTGCCCCCAAACCATAACCGAGCATCGCCAGCCCTTTGCGCTTTCCCAGATAATCACTGAGGACGCCGGAAAAAACCTTAATGATGAGCGCGGTGGCTTCAGCTAATCCTTCAATCAGGCCAATGATAATGACGCTGGCTCCCAGCGTGGTTGCCATAAACAACGGCAGCAGGCTATGGATCATTTCGGAGGAGACATCCATGAGCAGACTCACGCCGCCCAGCACCCAAACGCCTTTTGGTATGCGATTCAGCGTCGCATAGCGTGCAAACATGGTTTCGCTCCAGAGAATCAGTTCGGTAATGCTTTATTTAATCAGTAAATGATGACCAGGATAAGATACAAAGAAAAATAATTCTCATTTACCTGATGCGCAAAAAAAAAGCCCCCGGTGAAGGGGGCAAGTCAAACTGTGGCAATGTTCTCGTTGGTTATTTGCGGGTAGCTAGCGATAAATGTCTGCACTGGCGTGCATATTTCCGTTACTACCGGGCTCCCTGGTGAGGATCACGTGGTAGTATGTTGCGCCTTGCGCATCGGTCTCTTCATTCAGGGCCTGAGTGGCTTCACTTTCAGTGGCGAAGTTATGATTTATGTAAATAACGCCTAAGCTCTGCACATCATCCATATTCCTGGCCTGATGATTGTCAATTTTGATGGCTGCCGTTGCATTTGCACTGAGCAAAAGCACAGCCAGAAGGGTCAAAACACGGGCTCGCATATGTACCTCCTCGACTGCGGTCTCTGGTTGCCTCTCTCCTGTGAGTGATGAGCTTCTGATGTAATTTTAACCGCTACCGGCGCAGGCGTTAGCGACCATTTCTGATGCAGTTGTTCAAAAAATTACCGCATGCCCACCTTTTCTTTTATTTACAGGTAACTGATAGATACCGCTGCGTTAAAAAATACCTGTCTTTCGCGCACAAGCTCTTACCAAATAGTCAATTTAAACGGATGGGTACCCCGTCTATAGTGGACCGGATAAGTAATATAACTTTATGATAATAAGGCAAAAACTTATGGATACTTCATTCATGGATTTCAGCTACTTCGTGATTATGTTTATGGTCGCGCTGGTGGCTGGCTTTATTAACGTGGTGTCGGGCGGCGGCGGGTTTCTCTCTATTGGCGCACTGTTAATTTCTGGTTTACCCCCGGCGAACGCGCTGGCAACCAATAAAATTCAGGCGCTGGGCAGTTCGCTGACCTCCGGTATTTACTTTTTACGCCGGGGACATATCAATGTGCAGGAGCACAAGTACGTCTTCCTGTCTGCTTTTATCGGCTCAGCGTTAGGCACGACGCTCATTCAGTTCATTGAACCGGAAGTGTTGAAAAAACTGCTTCCGGTACTGATTATCGCCGTCGCCATCTACTTTATTTCTGCTCCCAACCTCAGCGAACCGAAGAGAAAGCAGCAGGTATCCCTGTTTTTCTTTTCCCTGATCTGCGGCGGCTGCATAGGCTTTTATGATGGATTTCTTGGCGCTGGTGCTGGCTCCTTTTATACGCTCTGCTATATCCTGTTGTGGGGATACAGCATCGATAAGGCGCAAATTCACTCGAATTTTATTAACCTTGCATCGAACATCGCCTCGATTTTGTTCTTCATTTTCGGCGGCAAAATGATCTGGTCGCTGGGACTGGTGATGTTTGCCGGGCAGTCCCTCGGCGCGCGCCTTGGCGCAACGGTGGTACTGACGCGCGGGAAGAAAGTTATCCGGCCGATGATTGTCATTGTCTCTATTTGCATCAGCGTCAAGATGCTGCTGGATATGTATTAATCGCGGCATGGTAAATAATCGTACAAGCACCTTGAGTTTACCGGCTGACCCCAGTATTATGACGCGTCATTTTTCAGCCGACCTTTAACACGTTCCTTGCCTCCATGGGCCTCGGCTGACCCAGACAGGAGGCTGAATAATCCGTAAGGAGCAATTCGATGCGTCATTACGAAATCGTTTTTATGGTCCATCCTGACCAGAGCGAACAGGTTCCGGGTATGATCGAACGCTACACTGCTGCCATCACTGGTGCAGAAGGCACGATCCACCGTCTGGAAGACTGGGGCCGCCGTCAGCTGGCTTACCCGATCAACAAACTGCACAAAGCTCACTACGTTCTGATGAACGTTGAAGCGCCGCAGGAAGTGATCGATGAGCTGGAAACTACCTTCCGCTTCAACGATGCCGTTATCCGCAGCATGGTTATGCGTACTAAACACGCTGTTACCGAAGCATCTCCGATGGTTAAAGCGAAAGACGAGCGCCGTGAGCGTCGCGATGATTTCGCAAACGAAACCGCAGATGATGCTGAAGCTGGGGATTCTGAAGAGTAATTTCTGATGACCAACCGTCTGGCGTTGTCCGGCACCGTGTGCAGGGCCCCCCTTCGAAAGGTCAGTCCATCAGGAATTCCTCATTGCCAGTTCGTGCTTGAGCATCGTTCTGTGCAGGAGGAAGCCGGGTTTCACCGGCAGGCGTGGTGCCAAATGCCCGTTATTGTTAGCGGACACGAAAACCAGGCCATTACTCACAGTATAACGGTCGGTAGCGCAGTAACCGTTCAGGGGTTCATCTCTTGCCATAAGGCAAAGAACGGCCTGAGCAAAATGGTTCTGCATGCCGAGCAGATTGAATTGATAGATTCTGGAGACTAGCCATATGGCACGTTATTTCCGTCGTCGCAAGTTCTGCCGTTTCACCGCGGAAGGCGTTCAAGAGATCGACTATAAAGATATCGCTACGCTGAAAAACTACATCACCGAAAGCGGTAAGATTGTCCCAAGCCGTATCACCGGTACCCGTGCAAAATACCAGCGCCAGCTGGCTCGCGCTATCAAACGCGCTCGCTACCTGTCCCTGCTGCCGTACACTGATCGTCATCAGTAATCGGTCACGGTCCATTAATACGACTTTGAGAGGATAAGGTAATGCAAGTTATTCTGCTTGATAAAGTAGCAAACCTGGGTAGCCTGGGTGATCAGGTTAACGTTAAAGCGGGCTATGCTCGTAACTTCCTGGTACCACAGGGTAAAGCTGTTCCTGCTACCAAGAAAAACGTTGAATTTTTCGAAGCGCGTCGCGCTGAGCTGGAAGCTAAACTGGCTGACGTACTGTCCGCTGCTGAAGCTCGTGCTGAGAAAATCAACGCACTGGAAACCGTAACCATCGCGTCTAAAGCAGGCGACGAAGGTAAACTGTTCGGTTCCATCGGTACTCGCGACATCGCTGACGCTGTAACTGCAGCTGGCGTTGAAGTAGCTAAGAGCGAAGTTCGTCTGCCGAACGGCGTTCTGCGTACCACTGGCGAGCACGAAGTGAGCTTCCAGGTTCACAGCGAAGTGTTTGCTAAGCTGACTGTAAACGTAGTTGCAGAATAAGTTTTTATTCTGATAACCGCGTAAAAGCGCCGGCCCTGTGCCGGCGTTTTGCTTTTCTGTTCCCCGCTTTTCTCTCTGGCTATTCTTTGTCCTTTTCGGGATAATTACAAAAATAAAACATTATTTCAAAGTGGTGATGGAATGGAACCAACGCACCAACCTCTGTTTGCGCGTAAAAATGTTGTCTATCTGAGCGCGGCGTTCTGCTGCTTGCTGTGGGGAAGCGCCTATCCGGCGATCAAAAGCGGATATGAAATCTTCCAGATTGCCACGGATGACATCCCCTCGAAAATTGTCTTTGCCGGCTATCGCTTTCTGTTTGCGGGATTATTGCTGCTCCTGCTGGCGATGGCGCAACGTAAACCGATTGGCCGGTTAAGCCCGCGTCAATATGGTCAGCTCACGCTGTTGGGGCTGACGCAGACTTCGCTGCAATATATTTTCTTTTATATTGGCCTGGCGTTCACCACGGGGGTGAAAGGGTCCATCATGAACGCGACAGGCACGTTCTTCAGCGTGCTGCTGGCGCATTTTATCTATCAGAACGATAAACTCAGTTACAACAAGGCGCTGGGTTGTATCCTGGGCTTTCTCGGCGTGATGGTGGTGAACTTTAACAGCGGGCTGGATTTTAGCTTCAGCCTGTTAGGAGACGGCTCGGTAGTGATGGCGGCCTTTATTCTCTCCGCTGCTACGTTATACGGTAAACGTATTTCTCAGACGGTGGACCCGACGGTAATGACGGGGTATCAGCTGGGCGGTGGCGGTCTGGCGCTGGTGATCGGCGGTTACGCTTTTGGTGGCACGCTGACCGTACACGGCGCGTCTTCGTTGGCGATTCTGGGCTACCTGACGTTGCTCTCTTCGGTGGCATTTGCCTTGTGGAGTATTTTGCTTAAGCACAACCGCGTGGGGATGATTGCGCCGTTTAACTTCCTGATCCCGGTGTCGGGGGCGGTGCTGTCGGCGATTTTCCTCGGCGAAAATATTCTCGAATGGAAATATGCAGTAGCGTTGGTGCTGGTCTGTTCGGGGATCTGGTGGGTGAACAAGGTGAAACGCTAACGCTTCACCTTGCTGCCTGATGGCACTGCGCTTATCAGGTGTGCTGGCTATCGGGCGCGAATAAAACTGCCGTTAGGCTGGCGGGTAAACAGGACCTGCTGGCCATTACCCGTATCGATGGTTAACCCTGTCACTACGCCACTGGCATTCTGCCTGATCTGCACCATCTGTCCGTCTTTCAAATTGCTCAGCGGTTTTCCGGCACCTTCTACCTGCGCCATGGCGTACACATCGGTTGGCGGGAGATTATGGTCACGGAATACCTGGGCCAGCGTTTTACCCGAATCTACGCGGTAGGAACGCCACTGCTGGTCAATCCCGCTATCCGGCTGGAAAGGTTGTGTCTGGGATTGCTGGGCCTGCGGCTGTGCGTCTGGTTCCCCCTCCTGGATGGGTTCCGGCGCAACCGGCGCGACCTGGCCAGGATCGTTTTGCGGGGCGACCAGTTGTGCCTGAAGTTGAGCCTCTGTCGGCGGCTGTGACTGCGACTGCAAATCCAACTGGGCAGTACGCGTGACCACTGGCGCATCGCTGGTGTCGCTGGAAGGGAGCAGGAAACCGATCACCAGCACGATAGCAGCAGCAATAATGCCGCGGCGGTGCATCGGCGGCAGCGGGTCCATAATGCGAAAATTGTCCGGTGCATGCCAGATTTTCGCCAGGGTTGGTTTTAATTCAAAGCGCCCGGGCATGGCTTTCCTCCTGCTCCGCGTCTCGTTCCTCAGTCATAGAGTATAGATCGCTAACTCTATGATACTTGTTCGGGTACCCGCTTTCGTGACATTCATGCGGACAATAGTCATTGTTTCTTTTTCCTCGCGATTTGTCATCAGTTCCCGAGACAAAGTTTTACCGGATGCGGCATGGCTGATATGCTGCCCGCTACTTTACATCCGATGAAAGGAAATATGATGGCTACCCCGACTTTTGACACTATCGAAGCGCAAGCAAGCTACGGCATTGGTTTGCAGGTAGGACAGCAGCTGAGCGAATCCGGACTGGAAGGGCTGTTGCCTGAAGCGCTGGTAGCGGGTATCGCTGACGCGCTGGAAGGCAAGCATCCGGCAGTGCCTGTTGATGTTGTGCATCGCGCACTGCGTGAAATCCATGAACGTGCAGATGCAGTTCGTCGCGAGCGTTTCCAGGCTATGGCCGCTGATGGCGTTAAATATCTGGAAGAAAACCGTGAGAAAGAGGGTGTGAACAGCACTGAATCCGGTTTGCAGTTCCGTGTTCTGACCCAGGGCGAAGGTGCTATCCCGGCACGCACTGACCGTGTTCGCGTGCACTACACCGGTAAACTGATCGACGGTACCGTGTTTGACAGCTCTGTCGCACGTGGCGAACCGGCTGAATTCCCGGTTAACGGCGTCATCCCAGGCTGGATTGAAGCGCTGACTCTGATGCCGGTGGGTTCCAAATGGGAACTGACTATTCCTCAGGAACTGGCTTACGGCGAGCGTGGCGCTGGCGCGTCCATTCCTCCGTTCAGCACGCTGGTATTCGACGTTGAACTGCTTGAGATTCTGTAAGCAGTGACTTCTGTTCCCCCCGAGGCCGGGGGGAGCAAAGAAATAGCGTGAAAAGCTATAGTTACGCTGTTGTCGATATTTTATATTGCAAATGCTTCACCAGCGTGTATTTTTGTGAACTGATTCGCGCTATCAGAGTGATATGACACTCACTTTAAACATTAAATTAACATTATATCTAAATCTTAGTATTCATCCCGCCAATTCTTACCTAATATCGATGAGTCCTGATAACAGGATCGTCGTATCATAGACACATTAAAGGCCGTAGAGCCTGAACAACACAGACAGGTACAGGAAGAAAAAACATGGTAGATCAGGTAAAAGTCGAAGCCGCAGAAGAGGCTTCGTCTGAACAGTCGCTACGGCGCAATCTCACAAACCGTCATATTCAACTTATTGCCATTGGCGGCGCTATCGGTACCGGCCTGTTTATGGGTTCCGGTAAAACCATTAGTCTCGCCGGACCGTCGATCATCTTTGTGTATATGATCATCGGTTTTATGCTGTTTTTCGTGATGCGCGCAATGGGAGAGTTGTTGCTCTCGAATCTGGAGTACAAATCCTTTAGTGATTTTGCCTCCGACCTGCTCGGGCCATGGGCCGGGTATTTTACCGGTTGGACTTACTGGTTCTGTTGGGTTGTTACCGGGATGGCAGACGTTGTCGCCATTACCGCGTATGCGCAATTCTGGTTCCCCGAACTCTCAGACTGGGTCGCCTCGCTGGCGGTGATCGTGCTACTGCTGAGCCTTAACCTCGCCACGGTAAAAATGTTCGGTGAGATGGAGTTCTGGTTCGCGATGATCAAAATTGTTGCCATTATCGGTCTGATTGTCGTTGGCCTGGTGATGGTACTGACGCACTTTCAGTCGCCAACCGGCGTTCAGGCATCGTTCACGCATCTGTGGAATGACGGTGGCTGGTTCCCGAAAGGGCTGAGCGGCTTCTTTGCCGGCTTCCAGATTGCGGTGTTCGCGTTTGTGGGCATTGAACTGGTGGGGACAACCGCTGCGGAAACCAAAGATCCGGAGAAATCTCTGCCGCGCGCCATTAACTCGATCCCGATCCGTATCATCATGTTCTACGTTTTTGCGCTGATTGTGATTATGTCCGTCACGCCGTGGAGCTCGGTGGTGCCATCCAAGAGCCCATTCGTTGAACTGTTTGTCCTGGTCGGTCTGCCCGCGGCGGCGAGCCTGATCAACTTTGTGGTGCTAACTTCTGCGGCCTCTTCTGCAAACAGCGGCGTGTTCTCTACCAGCCGCATGCTGTTTGGTCTGGCGCAGGAAGGCGTGGCGCCTAAAGCGTTTGCCAAGCTGTCTAAACGCGCGGTTCCGGCGAAAGGTTTAACCTTCTCCTGCATCTGCCTGTTGGGCGGCGTGGTGATGCTGTATGTGAATCCGAGCGTGATTGGCGCGTTCACCATGATCACCACCGTGTCGGCGATTTTGTTCATGTTCGTCTGGACCATCATTCTTTGCTCGTACCTGGTGTACCGTAAGCAGCGTCCGCACCTGCATGAAAAATCAATCTACAAGATGCCGCTCGGTAAGCTGATGTGCTGGGTATGTATGGCGTTCTTTGTTTTCGTACTGGTACTGCTGACGCTGGAAGAAGATACCCGCCAGGCGCTGATCGTGACGCCGCTGTGGTTCATCGCGCTGGGTCTGGGCTGGTTGTTTATCGGTAAGAAACGTATGGCAGGCGTGCGTTAAGCGTAGCCATATCGGACACAAAAAAGGCCACATAAGCAGTGGCCGAATTCGGACTTCAGGAAGGCGCTCTCGGGCGCCTTTTTTTATTCACCAGCGAGGGCACGCGGGAACAACACATTATTTTCCAGACTGATGTGTTCCATCAGGTCGTCGATCATCTCGTTAATGCCGTTATACATGGCTTTCCAGGTAGTGCAGGCTTCTGGCGGCGGCGTCACGTTGTGGGTGATGTGTTTGATCACTTCGACCAGTTCACCGGCATCGTCATGCTCGCTTTCCATGACGCTGATTGGTCCCGTCGCCTGGCTACCCATGCCCTGTTTAATCATCGGGAACAGGATTTGCTCTTCCTTCATCATGTGGCTGGACAGCTCTTCATGCAGCATGCTCAGGTTCTTCGCCAGACCGCGCGGTACGTTCGGTTTGTCTGCGTGAACGCGTTCAACTTTCGTGGCCTGCAGGATCAGTTCCGGCAGCTGTTCGCGATGTCTGTCGTGATAACGCACGATGATATGGTCGATGATTTCAGCCAGCGCCACGGTACGCCAGTCTTTCTCCAGCGGCTGTTCAGCCAGCTGCGCGAGCTGCGCCTCAATAACGTCTAAATCCAGCTCTTTACGCGCAGCAGCGCGTGCCAGCGTTTGCTTACCGCCACAGCAGTAATCCATATCGTATTTACGAAACAGGGCCGAAGCGCGAGGAATAGAGAGCGCCAGTTCACCTAAAGGTTGATCGCGATAAGACATTGCCGTTACCTCATTCTCAATAATATAAGATGTATTTTAAATGCATCTTATAAGGAAGGCTATAACCCTTTCGGGGTGGGGTGTTTTGTGATGAGCATCACAAAAATTTCTTATTTCGTTAAGGTGCTGAATCTTATTGGAAAGGAGAGATACGGCGAAAAAAGCTGCGCCAGAGAATTAAATAAGCGCACGCCGCTGCCGATAGTTAGACCTCAGACAATACCTGCATAATAAAAGGCAACAGATGTTCAAACGAATTAAAGTGATAACCTTACTTATCACCGTGCTACTCGCGCTGGGCGCGATGCAGCTCATCTCCGCAGGCGTCTTTATTGGCGCACTCAATAACGATAAACAGAACTTTAATATCTCTCAGCTTTCCAGTCAGAACGTGGCTGAATTTACCGATGCGTGGATTAGCCTGAACCAGGCTCGCGTCACGCTCAACCGGGGTATGCTGCGTTTACAGGGAACGATGGCCAGCAAGATCAACGGCGGTCAGTTGAAAGAGCTGGTGAACACGGCGAATCGTCTGCTGGCCGAGTCGAAAGAGCATTACGATAAATACTACGCCCTGCCAGAAACGCCGGGGCTGGATGAGCGTCTGGCCGATCGACTGGAAGAACAGTACGGCATCTATTCTGCGACGCTGGCTAAAATGAACGCGCTGCTGGCTGAAGGTAAGCTGGAAGAGATGTTCAAGCAGAATGCTGAGCAGAAGCAGACTGCCATGCAGGAAGTGTATCGGGAATGGCGTACCGCGCAAACGGCGTTGGCCACGGCCGGCGTGCAGGACAATGAGAGTGATTACCGCAAGATAATCTGGCTGTTGTCTGCCGTGATGTTGACTGTCGTCACTGTGATTGTCGCCAGTTGGCTGGCGATGCAGCGCGTGTTGCTCAAGCCGCTCCACGAGGTGATGGGACATATTCGCCACATCGCTGCGGGTGACCTGACGCATAGCATCAACGCCGATGGCAGCAATGAAATGGCGCTGCTGGCAAGTAATGTGCGTGACATGCAACAGGCGCTGGCGAATACGGTCAGCGTGGTGCGTGACGGGGCTGACACTATCTACACCGGCGCGGGTGAAATTGCCGCAGGCAGTAACGATCTCTCTTCACGTACCGAGCAGCAGGCTGCCTCTCTGGAAGAGACCGCTGCCAGCATGGAACAACTCACCGCCACCGTGAAGCAGAACGCAGATAACGCGCGTCAGGCGACCAGTCTGGCAAAAAATGCCTCACAGACGGCGTTGAAAGGTGGAACCGTGGTTGATGGCGTGGTGCGTACTATGGACGAAATCGCCACCAGTTCCAGCAAAATCGCGCAAATTACCACTGTTATCGACGGTATTGCCTTCCAGACCAATATTCTGGCGCTGAACGCGGCGGTAGAAGCGGCGCGTGCGGGCGAACAGGGCCGTGGTTTTGCCGTGGTCGCTGGCGAAGTTCGTACTCTGGCGCAGCGTAGCGCTCAGGCGGCAAAAGAGATTAAGGCGCTGATTGATGACTCGGGCAATCGGGTCAATGCCGGTGCGGCGCTGGTGCATGAAGCAGGCGAAACGATGGCGGAGATTGTCAGCGCCGTGACCCGCGTGACCGACATTATGGGCGAAATTGCCTCTGCTTCTGATGAACAGAGCCGGGGTATCGATCAGGTAGGCCAGGCCGTTGCCGAGATGGATCGCGTGACGCAGCAAAATGCTTCGCTGGTGGAGGAGTCCGCTTCCGCTGCCGCCGCGCTTGAAGAGCAGGCAGCACGACTGAACCAGACCGTGGCGGTATTTAAAGTGTCGCGCCGGATGACGGCGTAAACGCCTTATCCGGCCTACATGAGATCGTACAGTCCTTGTAGGCCTGATAAGCGCAGCGCCATCAGGCATCCCCTGAAACCGGCACTACCGCCGGTTTCTGCGGTTTTGACCGCACCGCAATTACCACGCCTGTTACCAGTAGCGCAATACCGCTTAGCGTCAGCAGCGGCGGAAAATCCTGGCGCAGCATAAAGGTATACAGCAGGCCAGCCAGCGTTTCGAAGACAATCAGCGGGCCGAGGATCACCGTCGGCAGCTTCTGGCTGGCGACGTTCCAGCACAGCGCGCCCACCCACGAACACAATACCGCAATAGCTATCATCAGGCCGATAAACACATCCGGACGCGGGCCGAAGGGCAGGGCGAAACCTGGCGTTTGCCCATGCAGCCACAGACATGCTGCAATGTACCCCAGCAGAGAAACGGGCAGCGTCACCAGCGCCTGAGCCGTCGCCCACATCATCGGATGCTTATCTGGATTCTCGCGCAGCCAGCGGGCATTACGCAGTGCATACCACGCCCAGCACACCACTGAGACAAGCGCCAGCACGATACCAGAGCCATAACGCCATCCGCTGAAATCGGGTAATCCCTGGTTCAGCTCCGAGATATTCACGCACAGCAGGCCAATAGCAATCAATATCAGCGCAGGTGACAGACGCCACCAGGATAATTTACCGTCACGCTGGCTATAGAGCAGGTTGGCGAAGACCGGGATCACCACCGGTAATGTACCAATAATCATCGTTGATACCGGCGCGCCGGTACGCTGGATGGCGCTGGCCAGGCAAACGTAATAAATCAGGTTACCCATCATCGTTAGCGCCAGCGCTGTTATCCAGTCTTTATCCGTCAGCTGGCGCAGACGCGCGCGTCCCAGCCAGGCGATCGGCACAGCGATCAGCCCCAGCGCCAGATAGCGTCCCATCGACTGTAACACCGCTGGGTATTCCGGCACGATCAGCGGCCCGACAAAAATTAATCCCCACATCAGCCCTGCCAGCAGGGCGTACAGCACGCCGCTAATCATTGTTAACATCCACATCATTAAACATTGCGTTGAGTGTAGGCAGGGAGAGTGCAGCCGTATTGTATGAGATTGCGCATTAGCGCGAATAAACCTGCTTCTGATAACGTACCGGCGTAATGCCGTAGCGATGAGTAAATGCGCGGGTGAGATGCGACTGGTCGGTCAAACCGGTTGCGGCAGCGACCTCTGCGGCGGGCATTCCGTGAGTGAGAAAACCTTTGGCGCGCCACAGGCGAATGGCCATCAGCATTTGGTGCGGCGTAACGTGGAAATGAGATTTAAACTGGCGTTGAAAATGCCAGGGACTCAGTGAGGCAACCCGCGCCAGTTCGTCGAGCGTTATCGGGTGCATGTAATTATCATGCAGATACTCGCGTACCCGTTCAAAGCGATGCGCCCCTTCTGCAGATGTTGGCGCATGGCGGGCCAGCGGCTGGAAGGTGTCGATCAGATCGAGCAATAACCCTTTTTGCGCCAGCGCATCCTCCGTGTTCCACAGGCCGTGGATCAGCGAGCAGATCTGCCGCGAGCGCAGCGGATCGTGGCGCGTTACGTCATGAAACCACCAGTGGCGGATTCCGGTGACCTCTTCCAGAAGATCGGGCTCAAGATAGATCATCCGATAGCGCCAGCCATCGGCGGTTTCGGCTTCGCCGGTATGCAACTCATCGGGATTCATGGTGACGACAGAATGGGCGGGCGCGACGTACTGCGTACCACGATAGCGAAAACGTTCGGCTCCGGCTTCTATCGCGCCAATGCCAAACGCTTCATGGGTATGTGGTTCAAAGGCGTAACGTGAGATGTGCGCATGATACAGCTCAACGCCCGGCACCTGCGGCAGATGGCGAAAGCGGGCGCTGTCTTTTTCATCAATAAACTGCTCAGGTACACCTTGCACGTTTTCTCTCCCCACGCATCATCCTGTCATTATCAGAGAGGATGCGCGGGGATGCCACCACAATTAACTAATTTTTAACACTTATACGATGCTTTTGACGCTGTCAGCCAATGATGTGGTTGGGCGACCAATCAGTTTGCTCAGCGTATGGCTGTCATCGAACAGACCGCCTTTAGAGGCACCAACGTCAGAATCAGCCAGCATCTCCGCCAGCCCGGCAGGCAGACCAAAGCCTTTCAGCGCTGCGGCAAAATCAGCTTCGCTCAGGTTCTGATACCCCACTTTTTTACCACTCTGTTTTGCCAGCTCGGCAGCCAACTGGCTCAGGGTCCAGCCTGCGTCGCCCGCCAGCTCATAGGTTTTACCGGAATGACCGTCTTCACTGATGACGCGCGCGGCGGCAGCGGCATAGTCGGCGCGGGTCGCTGAGGCGATTTTGCCTTCACCTGCAGCCCCGATAAACACACCGTGTTCCAGTGCAGCCGGTGCGCTGGCGAGATAGTTTTCGGTGTACCAGCCGTTACGCAGCAGCGCGTAGGCGATACCGGATTCAGCCAGCATCTTCTCGGTTGCCACATGCTCATCAGCCAGCCCCAGCGGGGAGGTGTCGGCGTGCAGCAGGCTGGTGTAGGCGATAAATTTCACGTGGGCAGCCTTTGCTGCATTAATCACGTTGCGATGCTGCGGGGCACGTTGTCCCACTTCGCTCGACGAGATTAGCAGTAGCTTGTCAATACCCTGTAAGGCAGCCGTCAAGGCGGCTTCATCGCTGTAATCCGCCTGGCGAACGGTAATGCCCTGCTGGCTAAGCGCCGTCGCTTTAGAGGGATTACGCACAATTGCCACAATCTGGCTGGCAGGAACGGTTTTCAGTAGCGATTCAATAACGTGTTGGCCCAGTTGGCCGGTGGCACCGGTAATTGCGATCATGGGGTAACTCCTTGGTATTGGTCTTGTGTTTAATCACGCTAACACTTAAACTAACTTTTAGTAAGTACGCACAAAAAGGTTAGTATGAAAATGACAGCGTCGACGCTCTCCCAGCAATTACGCGATGGCAATTTGTTTGCCGAACAGTGTCCCTCCCGCGAGGTGTTAAAACACGTCACCAGCCGCTGGGGCGTGTTAATTCTGGTGGCGCTGCGCGACGGTACGCACCGCTTTAGCGATTTGCGCCGTAAGATGGGCGGCGTCAGCGAAAAGATGCTGGCGCAATCGCTTCAGGCGCTTGAGCAGGACGGGTTTATCAATCGAGTCTCTTATCCGGTGGTGCCGCCGCATGTGGAATATAGCCTGACGCCGTTGGGTGAGCAGGTGAGCGATAAAGTTGCCGCGCTGGCGGACTGGATAGAACTGAATTTGCCGCAGGTTTTGGCGCAGCGAGATGAGCGGGCTGCGTAGTTTTGTAGGCCGGATAAGACGCTGTTGCGTCGCATCCGGCACGAAAGTTACTTACTCAAATCCAGCTGATAAATCGCAAAGCCGATATCATCGGTCGCGACTTTCTTCAGCGGATACTGGCCTTTCTCTTTAATAAATGCAGCGGCTTTATCAGACGGTGATGTTTCAAAGCGAATATCCAGTGGTGTGTCGCTATGAATTGGCGCCAGACGCCAGTTGTTATCTGCCGCCGGGTGAATTTCACCGGCACGCTTCGTCTCAGCACCAATCCACGCGGCCAGCACCGAGCGGTTTTCATCCGGAGAAGCAAACGCGATGTGGCTGTCGCCGGTTCCGGCAAACTTACCGCCGTAGGCGCGGTAGTTGTTGGTCGCGACGAGGAAGATGGCGTTAGGGTCGACAGGCTTACCGTTAAAGGTCAGATTCTTAATCCGCTCTGCTTTTGGGTTGATGGTCTGGCACTCGCCGTCGTAGCGGGCGGGTTGTGAAACATCAATCTGATAATTCACGCCGTCAATCACGTCGAAATTATAGGTACGGAAGCCATCCCAGTTAATCAACGACTGTGGTTTGCTGCTGTGGATATCAATCTGATTGAACTGCCCGGCGGAACATTCCAGCCACTCTTTCACCTCTTTACCGCTGGCTTTCACCACCACCAGAGTGTTGGGATAGAGATACAAATCAGCGGCGTTACGGAAGGTTAACTGGCCTTTTTCGACTTCTACGAAGCTGGCCGGATCGTTCTTGCGTCCACCGACCTTAAACGGCGCGGCGGCGGAAAGTACCGGCAGTTTTGCCAGATCCGGATCGCCCTGAATAAAGTGTTCCACATAGGCTTTCTGCGCGTTGTTCACCACCTGTACGGTCGGGTCATCCTGTACCAGCGCCAGATAGCTGTACATGTTGTCGGCGGATTTACCGATCGGTTTGCTGACAAACTCACGCGTGGCGTCGTGATCGGCTTTCAGGATCTCAACGATTTTTTTGTCTTCTGCTGCCAGTGATTTTTTGGCTGCGGCGTCATAGATCGGGCGCGCCTCGGCTTTCGCCTGAGTGACCTGCCATTTACCGCTGTCGTTATTCAGCACTAAATCCACCACGCCCAGGTGATCGCCCCACATACCCGGCATCACCGCAGGAACCCCATTCAGCGTACCTTTTGTGATATCTGCGCCTTTTATATTGGCAAAGTCTTTACCTGGGAAGACGGCGTGAGCGTGACCAAACATAATGGCATCCACGCCCGGTACTTCGCTGAGGTAATAAACGGAGTTTTCCGCCATCGTCTGATACGGGTCGGCAGAAAGCCCGGAGTGAGCAACCACCACCACGACATCAGCGCCTTTTTTCCGCATTTCCGGCACATACTTACGTGCGGTTTCGGTGATGTCATTTACCGTCACTTTGCCGCTGAGGTTGGCTTTATCCCAGGTCATGATTTGTGGTGGCACGAAGCCGATATAGCCAATCTTCAGCGTCTGCTTGTTACCTTCCTGGTCAATTACCTCAGTGTCTTTGATCAGATAAGGCGTAAACAGCGGCTTTTTGGTCTTAACGTCGATGATATTGGCGTTAACGTAGGGGAACTTCGCTCCGGCCAGCGCGTTGTGCAGATACTCCAGACCGTAGTTGAATTCATGATTGCCGAGGTTACCTACCGCGTAATCCAGAGTATTCAGCGCCTTATATACCGGGTGAGTTTCGCCCGCTTTCAGCCCTTTGGCCGCCATGTAATCCCCGAGCGGGCTGCCCTGAATCAGATCGCCATTATCAACCAGCACGCTGTTTTTGACTTCACCACGCGCGGCGTTGATCAGACTTGCCGTACGCACCAGGCCAAATTTTTCAGTCGGCGTGTCTTTGTAATAATCGAAATCCATCATATTGCTATGTAAATCAGTGGTTTCCATTATTCGCAGATCGACGGTCGCGGCATTCACGCTGGCTGCAATCAGCGTTGCCAGAAGCGTTGCACTAAACTTAATCATCAGGGGCATCCTTTTAAGATCTAAGCCACAAAAGAAAATGTATATAAATCTTCTTGCTTACAGAACTGTGAATCATGACATGAATATAGCGTTTAAAACCGCAGACGCTATCACAGTTGGCGGATCCCCTGACGATCGGGTATAAGTAAAACAACGAGTTAACACCACTGACAAACGAGGTGGAGAATGTTAGAACATGTATGCCAGCTTGCACGGAACGCGGGCGATGCCATTATGCAGGTCTACGATGGAATCAAACCGATGGAGATTACCAGCAAGCAGGATGATTCTCCGGTCACGGCGGCGGATATCGCTGCGCATACGGTGATCCTCGAAGGATTACAGGCGCTGACGCCGGATATTCCGGTTCTGTCTGAAGAAGCCCCTCCTGGCTGGGATGTTCGCCAGCACTGGCAGCGCTACTGGCTGGTCGATCCGTTGGACGGTACCAAAGAGTTTATTAAACGTAACGGTGAATTTACCGTCAATATTGCGCTGATTGAGCAGGGAAAGCCGGTGCTTGGTGTGGTTTACGCGCCAGTAATGAAGGTCATGTACAGTGCGGCAGAAAGTAAAGCGTGGAAAGAAGAGTGCGGTGTGCGCAAACAAATCCAGGTACGTGACGCGCGTCCACCGCTGGTGGTGATTAGCCGTTCGCATGCCGACAATGAGTTAAAAGAGTATCTGCAACAACTGGGCGAGCACCAGACCACGTCGATTGGATCGTCGCTGAAATTCTGCCTGGTGGCGGAAGGGCGCGCGCAGCTGTATCCGCGTTTTGGGCCAACTAACGTCTGGGACACTGCCGCTGGCCACGCCGTTGCCGCCGCAGCCGGAGCGCACGTTCACGACTGGCAGGGGAAACCTCTGGACTATACCCCACGTGAATCGTTCCTCAACCCCGGCTTCCGCGTCTCTATTTACTGAGCAATTTGTGCAGCAGGGTAATCACCTGCTGCACCTCTTCCTGCGTTAATGCGCCATCTTTTGCCCACTGTACGCGTCCGTCCTTATCGAGTACCGCAATAGCTGAGCTTTCTTCATCCAGTTGCCAGGCTTTACGCGCAATGCCGTTGCTGTCGACGATAAATTGTGACCATGGGTAGAGCTTCTTATTGCTCTCCAGACTGCTGCGCACAAACATACCGGAGCCAGGAATGGCGTCATCCGTGTTGACGATAGTGGTGGTCTGGTATTTGTCGTGCGGCAGGTTCGCCGCTTTGATGGCTTCAATCAGGTTCGCGTTTTTCTCTTTGGCGGAGGTGCGTCCGGCAATGTGTTGCACAATGCGTACTTTGCCGGGCAGTTGCGCGCTATTCCAGCTTTTGTAGCTAAACTTATCGTTATCGAGAATCAGTTCGCCGCGATCGGCGATCCCCACCGGCGGTACGCGCTGGTCAGTCTCAAACTTATGGGCGGAGGCAATCATCGGCAGCAGCAGGCACGACAGCGCCAGCAGTTTTCGTAAGGTCATAGGTTTTCCTTCTTTCTTTATTTTGCAGGTGATCCGACCACTTGGGCCTGGAATTTAATCATATGTGCGATTGATGCTTTTTCCCGCAAGCGCGATGCCAGTTTGCGGACGGGCGCACAAATCCTGCGAAAATCGAAGGCTTATACTGAAGACAGCGAAGCGTTGAAAAGATAATTCTGAATAATTGTAACTGGAAGGTAAATAAACTTATACACGCTGGAAACATCAACGAGATAGTCTATAGTCATAGGGCATTAAAATTTGCGCCTGAGGATTGTCGGACCGATTGTGGTACCGCAAAGGCGTAATGCTCAGCAGGAGACAACAATGAAAATTTTCCAACGATACAACCCGCTGCAGGTGGCGAAGTACGTGAAGATCCTGTTTCGTGGACGGTTATATATCAAGGATGTAGGCGCTTTTGAATTTGATAAGGGTAAGATTCTTATCCCAAAAGTGAAGGACAAGCTGCATTTTTCCGTGATGTCCGAAGTTAACCGTCAGGTCTTGCGTCTGCAAACTGAGATGGCTTGATCAAAGTGCTATGCGGTAGTTAAAAAAACGGCTCCAGGACAGGAGCCGTTGATGTTTCTGCAAGGCGCTATGACGCCTTTGCCTCTTCCTTCGCATCCGGCAGTTTCGGTACCAGAACGGTAGGTTTACTGTCCAGACGCGTCACCAGCAGCTGATCGATCTTGTAGTTATCGATATCCACTACTTCAAATTTGTAGCCTGAATACTTCACCGAGTCGGTGCGTTTCGGGATTTTACGCAACATGAACATCATAAAGCCGCCGATGGTTTCATAGTTGCCGGACTGCGGGAATTCGTCGATATCCAGGACGCGCATGACGTCATCAATCGGCGTACCGCCGTCGACTAACCATGAGTTTTCATCACGCGCCACGATCTGCTCTTCCAGGCCCTGACCGACTAAATCGCCCATCAGCGTCGTCATCACATCGTTGAGCGTGATAATCCCCACCACCAATGCATACTCGTTCATGATGACGGCAAAATCTTCGCCTGCGGTTTTGAAGCTTTCCAGCGCTTCAGAGAGCGTCAGCGTATCCGGGACAATCAGCGTATTGCGGATCTGCACGCCGCTGTTCAGCGCCATACTCTGGTTGGCCAGCACGCGGTTGAGGAGATCCTTTGAATCGACATAGCCAATGATGTGATCGATATCTTCGTTACACACCAGAAATTTGGAGTGCGGATGTTCCGCCACTTTGTTCTTCAGGCTCTGCTCGTCTTCGTGAAGATCGAACCAGATAATATTCTCGCGCGAGGTCATTGAAGACGGTACGGTGCGGGATTCCAGTTCGAACACATTTTCAATCAGCTCATGTTCCTGCTTGCGCAGAACACCCGCCAGCGCACCTGCTTCGACCACGGCGTAAATGTCGTCTGACGTGATGTCATCTTTACGCACCATCGGAATTTTAAACAGGCGGAAAATGTTATTTGCCAGACCGTTAAAGAACCATACCAATGGGCGGAAGACCAGCAGACAGAAGCGCATCGGGTTGATGATACGCAAAGCCACAGCTTCTGGCGCAATCATACCGATGCGTTTCGGGGTTAAATCCGCGAACAGGATGAACAGGCCAGTAACCAGTGAGAAGGACAGAATAAAACTTAACTGTTCGGACAGCTCTGGAGCGAAGTACTTTGAGAACAGGCTGTAAAACGCCGGGGAAAAGGCCGCATCACCAACGATACCGCCGAGAATGGCGACCGCGTTTAGGCCAATCTGCACCACGGTAAAAAACATGCCGGGGTTTTCCTGCATCTTCAAAACACGCTGTGCGTTCACATTGCCTTCATCGGCAAGCAGCTTAAGTTTGATTTTGCGTGATGCGGCAAGCGAGATCTCGGATATCGAGAAAAACGCACTCACGGCGATCAGGCAGAGAATGACTAAAATACTGTTTAACATATCTTATCCGACCGTTCGGGTCAGATCCTCGGAAGGGAGAAGTTGATAAATCCGTGTGAAATACACATTGAAAACCGGCTCGTGGAAGTGAGCCGGTAAATTCAGGAGCTAGTATAGCGTAAGGTACTGTAACGTCGCCAGAGGGGGAAATTTATCCTTGTGGTGGCAAACACACGCCAATCCCGCCAATTCCACAGTAGCCGTAAGGATTTTTGTGCAGATATTGTTGGTGATCGTCTTCGGCATAATAGAACGGGGTTGCCGTACTGATTTCCGTTGTAATGGTGCGCTCGTCGCCAGCGGCGGTCATCGCCGCCTGAAAACGCTCAAGGCTGGCCTGTGCCGCGGCGGTTTGCTCTGGCGTTAAGGGATAAATAGCGGAACGATACTGCGTACCGTGGTCGTTCCCCTGGCGCATACCTTGCGCCGGGTCGTGATTTTCCCAGAACACCTGCAGCAGTTGCTCGTAGCTGATAACATGCGGGTCATAGACGACGCGCACCGCTTCGGCATGCCCGGTATCGCCAGAACAGACTTCCCGATAGGTCGGGTTAGGGGTATAGCCGCCGGTGTATCCGGCTGCGGTGCTGTACACGCCGGGTAATGACCAGAATAAACGCTCCACGCCCCAGAAACATCCCATGGCGAAAAGGGCGATTTCCATACCGTCGGGCACGTTGGTCATCGAATGTTGGTTAACCGCATGCAGCGTTGCCACTGGCATCGGGGTGTTGCGTCCAGGTAGCGCATCTGCTTGAGTAACGAGATGCTTTCTATCAAATAAACTCATGGCCGTTCTCCCGAAATCAGTCATTTGGGTTAAGGTTGTAACGAGACGCGTCTTTGCCCACAATAAACGGCATGAATACGTCTAGAGTTAAACATAAGAAATATTTGGGTTGTCGTCTGTTTTTCAACTCTTATTGTTGATTTTTTGTTAAGCCGAGGAACGGCATAGTATTTTTTTCCAGGGGTGGGAAAAAAGGATATTCAGGAGAAAATGTGCCACATATCCGTCAGTTATGTTGGGTGGGATTACTGTGCTTAAGTGGCTCCGCCGCCGCCGCGAATGTTCGCTTACAGGTCGAAGGATTATCAGGACCGCTGGAGAAAAACGTTCGTGCGCAGTTGTCCACGATTCAAAGTGATGAAGTCACTCCAGACCGACGCTTTCGTGCGCGCGTTGATGATGCCATCCGCGAAGGGCTAAAAGCGCTGGGCTACTTTGAGCCGACCATCGATTTTGAGCTGCGCCCGCCACCGGCAAAAGGACGCCAGGTGCTGATTGCCAAAGTAACCCCCGGCGAGCCGGTGCTGATTGGCGGCACCGAAGTGATTTTGCGCGGTGGCGCGCGTACGGATAAAGATTATCTGGATCTGCTGAAAACGCGCCCGGCAATCGGCACCGTGTTGAATCAGGGTGATTATGACAACTTCAAAAAATCCCTCACCAGCGTGGCGCTGCGCAAAGGCTATTTCGACAGTGAATTTAATAAAAGCCAGCTTGGAATAGCGCTTGAGCGCCGTCAGGCGTTCTGGGATATCGATTACAACAGCGGTGAACGCTATCGCTTTGGGCATGTCACCTTTGAAGGCTCGCAAATTCGCGATGAGTACCTGCAAAACCTGGTGCCATTTAAAGAAGGTGAAGAGTACGAGTCGAAAGATCTGGGGGAACTTAACCGTCGTCTGTCGGCGACCGGATGGTTTAATTCTGTGGTTGTCGCGCCAGAATTTGATAAAGCCCGCAAAACCAAAGTGTTGCCGCTTAAAGGCGTGGTCTCGCCGCGAACCGAAAACACCATCGAAACCGGGGTTGGTTATTCAACTGACGTCGGGCCACGGGTAAAGACCTCGTGGAAAAAGCCGTGGATGAACTCCTATGGCCACAGCCTGACCACTAGCGCCAGTATCTCTGCGCCAGAGCAGGTCCTTGATTTTAGTTATAAAATGCCGCTGTTAAAGAACCCACTGGAGCAGTATTACCTGGTGCAGGGGGGCTTTAAGCGTACTGATTTAAACGACACCGAGCAGGACTCCACGACGCTTGCGGTTTCCCGTTACTGGGACCTTTCCAGCGGCTGGCAGCGCGCGATTAACCTGCGCTGGAGCCTCGACCACTTTACGCAGGGTAACGTCACCAATACCACCATGCTGCTCTATCCGGGCGTGATGATTAGCCGGACGCGTTCGCGCGGCGGTCTGATGCCCGTCTGGGGCGATTCTCAGCGCTATTCCATTGATTATTCCAATACGGCCTGGGGTTCAGACGTTGATTTCTCTGTCTTCCAGGCGCAAAACGTCTGGATCCGTACGCTGTACGACAGGCATCGCTTTGTGATGCGCGGTAACCTCGGCTGGATTGAAACCGGGGACTTCGACAAAGTGCCACCGGATCTGCGTTTCTTCGCCGGGGGCGATCGCAGTATTCGCGGTTACAAATACAAATCTATTTCGCCCGAAGGCAGCGACGGTAAGCTGAAAGGGGCCTCGAAGCTGGCAACCGGCTCGCTGGAATACCAGTACAACGTGACCGGGAAATGGTGGGGCGCAATGTTTGTCGATAGCGGCGAAGCGGTCAGCGATATTCGCAAAAGCGATTTCAAAACCGGCGCCGGGGTCGGTGTGCGCTGGCAGTCGCCGGTCGGACCTATCAAGCTCGACTTTGCCGTCCCTGTCGGCGACAAAGATGAACATGGTTTACAGTTTTACATCGGTCTGGGGCCTGAATTATGAGTTTATGGAAGAAGATAAGCCTCGGCGTGCTAATTTTTATCCTGCTGTTGTTAGGCACGGTGGCGTTCCTTGTCGGTACTACCTCGGGCCTGCACCTGATCTTCAAGGCAGCTAATCGCTGGGTTCCGGGGCTGGAAATTGGTCAGGTCAGCGGCGGCTGGCGGGATTTATCGCTCAAAAATATTCGTTATGACCAGCCTGGCGTGGCGGTGAATGCCGGTGAAGTGCATCTGGCCGTCGGGCTGGAGTGTCTTTGGGATAGTAGCCTGTGCGTCAACGATCTGTCGCTGAAAAATATCAACGTGGCGATCGACAGCAAAAAGATGCCGCCTTCAGCACCGGTTGAGGAGGAGGATAGCGGCCCGCTTAACCTTTCCACACCTTATCCGATCACGCTTTCGCGCGTGGCGCTGAATAACATCAATATCAAAATTGACGACACCACAGTTTCAGTGCTCGATTTTACCTCCGGCCTGAACTGGCAGGAAAAAACGCTGACCCTGAAGCCAACGTCATTACAGGGCCTGCTGATTGCCCTGCCTAAAGTGGCGGAAGTGGCGCAGGAAGAGGTCGTTGAACCGAAGATTCAAAACCCGCAGCCGGATGAAAAACCGCTCGGTGAAACGCTAAAAGATCTGTTCTCAAAGCCGGTGCTACCGGAAATGACCGATGTCCATCTGCCGCTCAACCTCAATATTGAAGAGTTTCGCGGCGAGCAACTGCGCGTGACCGGGGATACGGATTTAACGGTGCATAACATGCTGCTCAAAGTGAGCAGCATTGACGGCAACATGAAGCTCGACGCGCTGGATATCGACTCTAATCAGGGTACGGTAAACGCCAGCGGTACGGCGCAGCTCACCAACACATGGCCGGTGGATATTACCCTCAACAGCACGCTGAACGTCGATCCATTAAAAGGCGAAAAGGTGAAGCTGAAGGTCGGTGGCGCGCTGCGTGAACAGCTGGAAGTCGGCGTCAATCTGTCTGGCCCGGTTGATATGGACCTGCGCGCGCAAACGCGTCTGGCAGAAGCCGGATTACCGCTCAATCTGGAAGTGGTGAGTAAGCAGGTTTACTGGCCGTTTACCGGCGACAAGCAGTTCCAGGCCGATGACATTAAGCTCAAGCTGACCGGCAAAATGACCGACTATACGTTGTCGATGCGTACCGCGGTGAAAGGGCAGGATATTCCTCCGGCTACCATCACACTGGATGCCAAAGGCAACGAACAGCAGATCAATCTCGATAAACTGAGCATTGCGGCGCTGGAAGGGAAAACCGAGCTGAAAGCGCTGGTGGACTGGCAGCAGGCGATCAGTTGGCGCGGGGAGTTAACGCTGGACGGCATCGACACTGCGAAAACAATCCCGGACTGGCCGTCAAAGCTGAATGGTCTGGTGAAAACGCGCGGGAGTCTGTACGGCGGAAGCTGGCAGATGGAGATTCCTGAGCTGAAGCTGACCGGTAACGTGAAGCAGAACAAGGTTAATGTGAATGGCTCGCTGAAGGGGAACAGCTACCTGCAGTGGACGATCCCTGGCCTGCATCTGGAACTGGGACGCAACAGTGCGGACGTGAAAGGGGAACTGGGGGTCAAAGACCTTAATCTCGACGCGACGATTGATGCCCCAAGCCTGGATAACGCGCTGCCGGGATTAGGCGGTACGGCGAAAGGGTTGGTAAAAGTTCGCGGGACGGTAGAAGCGCCACAGCTGTTGGCGGACATCACCGCTCGCGGCCTGCGCTGGCAGGAGCTTTCCGTTGCTCAGGTTCGCGTCGAAGGCGACGTGAAATCGGCGGAGCAAATCGCCGGTAATCTCAACGTTCGCGTAGAACGGATTGTACAACCTGACGTGAATATCGGCCTGGTGACGCTTAACGCCAAAGGCAGTGAGAAGCAGCATGAGCTACAGTTGCGCATTCAGGGGGAGCCGGTCTCCGGACAGCTCTCCCTGGCAGGCAGCTTTGATCGCAAAGAGCAGCGCTGGAAAGGGGAATTAAGCAATACCCGTTTCCAGACACCGGTTGGTCCGTGGGCGCTCAATCGTGCTATCGCGTTGGATTACCGCAATCAGGAGCAAAAAATCAGCATTGGGCCGCACTGCTGGAACAACCCGAATGCGGAGCTATGCGTACCGCAAACCATTGATGCCGGTGCAGAAGGACGCGCGGTGGTGAATCTCAACCGTTTCGACCTGGCGATGCTGAAACCGTTTATGCCGGATACGACTCAGGCCAGCGGGGTGTTCACCGGCAAAGCCGATGTCAGTTGGGACACGACCAAAGATGGGCTGCCGCAGGGGCAGGTCATGCTTTCCGGACGCAACGTGAAGGTCACGCAAAGCGTGAACGATGCGCCGCTGCCAGTGGCATTTGAAACGTTGAATCTGACCGCCGACCTGCACGACAACCGTGCCGAACTGGGCTGGCTGATTCGCCTGACCAATAACGGACAGTTTGACGGAAAGGTGCAGGTAACCGATCCACAAGGGCGCCGTAACCTGGGCGGCAACGTCAATATCCGCAACTTCAATCTGGCGATGGTGAACCCTATCTTCTCACGTGGTGAAAAGGCCGCGGGGACGATCAACGCCAACCTGCGTCTGGGCGGCGATGTGCAAAGCCCACAGCTGCTTGGACAATTGCAACTGAGCGGACTGGATATAGACGGTAACTTTATGCCGTTTGACATGCAGCCAAGCCAGTTAGCCGTTAACTTCACCGGAACACGCTCAACGTTGGCGGGTGTGGTGCGTACGCAGCAGGGGGAAATCAACCTGAGCGGCGACGCTGACTGGAGTCAGATCGACAACTGGCGGGCGCGCGTTGCGGCGAAAGGCAGTCGGGTGCGGATCACCGTGCCGCCGATGGTGCGTCTGGATGTCTCGCCGGATGTGGAATTTGAAGCGACACCGAGCCTGTTTACCCTGAACGGCAATGTCGATGTGCCGTGGGCGCGTATCGTGGTCCACGATCTGCCGGAAAGCGCGGTAGGGGTGTCCAGCGATATGGTGATGCTTAATAACGATCTCCAGCCTGAGAAACCGCAGACCGCCGGGATCCCGATCAACAGCAACCTGAACATCCACGTCGGTAATAACGTGCGTCTTGATGCCTTTGGTCTGAAAGCGCGGCTGACGGGCGATCTGAAGGTGGTGCAGGATAAACAGGGACTCGGGCTTAACGGACAGATTAATATCCCGAGCGGTCGCTTCCATGCCTATGGTCAGGATCTGATTGTGCGTAAGGGCGAGCTGTTATTCTCCGGTCCGCCGGATCAGCCGTTGCTCAATATTGAAGCGATTCGTAACCCGGATGCTACCGAAGATGACGTGATCGCCGGCGTTCGCGTCACGGGCACGGCTGATGAACCGAAAGCGGAGATCTTCTCCGACCCGGCGATGTCGCAGCAAATGGCGCTGTCCTACCTGCTTCGTGGGCAAGGACTGGATAGTGAACAGAGCGACAGCGCGGCGATGACTTCAATGCTTATTGGCCTGGGGGTTGCACAAAGTGGTCAGGTTGTGGGTAAAATCGGGGAGACATTTGGCGTAAGCAATCTGGCACTGGACACGCAAGGGGTGGGTGACTCATCTCAGGTCGTTGTCAGCGGATACGTACTGCCAGGTCTGCAGGTGAAATATGGTGTGGGTATATTTGACTCCTTAGCGACACTCACGCTACGTTATCGTCTGATGCCTAAGCTATATCTGGAAGCAGTGTCTGGCGTAGATCAGGCACTTGATTTGCTCTATCAGTTCGAGTTTTAGCAATGCGAATATTTGTCTACGGCAGTTTACGAACCAAACAAGGCAACAGCCACTGGATGACCAATGCCCTGTTGCTGGGAAATTTCAGTATCGACAACTACCAGTTGTACAGCCTGGGCCACTATCCAGGCGCCGTTCCGGGAAATGGAACAGTACACGGGGAAGTTTATCGTATTGATAACGCCACGCTGGCAGAGCTTGACGCTCTGCGTACCCGTGGTGGTGAATACGCACGCCAGCTAATTCAAACGCCGTACGGAAGTGCATGGATGTACGTGTACCAACGTCCGGTTGATGGCTTAACGCTGATTGAAAGCGGTAACTGGTTAGACAGAGACCAGTACTGATATGAACACGCCACCCTCGGGTGGCGTTGTTTTATGTGCCCGTTGCACTCGCATTTGGGCACAAAAAAGCCCCGACATGCGGGGCTAAGCATCATAAGTAAGAATTACTTCTTCGCGCGCTCGAAGGAAGCAACGATTTCAGCTTTAGCCGCTTCGGCGTTGTCCCAACCGTCAACTTTTACCCATTTGCCTGCTTCGAGATCCTTGTAATGCTCGAAGAAGTGGGTGATCTGCGCTTTCAGCAGTTCCGGCAGGTCGGACACATCTTTGATGTGATCGTATTCTTTGCTCAGCTTGGTGTGCGGTACCGCAACCAGTTTCGCATCTTCACCGGATTCGTCGGTCATTTTCAGAACGCCTACCGGACGGCAGCGGATCACTGAACCTGGCTCCAGCGGGTACGGAGTCGGGACCAGAACGTCAACCGGATCGCCATCCAGAGACAGGGTGTGGTTGATGTAACCGTAGTTGCACGGATAGAACATCGCGGTGGACATGAAGCGGTCAACGAACAGGGCGCCGCTCTCTTTGTCAACTTCGTATTTGATCGGATCTGCGTTGGCAGGGATCTCGATAACAACGTAGATATCTTCCGGCAGGTCTTTACCGGCAGGGACGTTGAGTAAGCTCATGTCTGTTTCCTTTAAATAAGCTATGGCAAACAAGTGGCGGGTATTATAGCCAACTCGCGCGGAATGTCTCCGCTTGTTTTCGCTTTATCTACTCCCATTTTCTTCTTTTTGCTCCTCTCTGGTGACAGAAAAATCCATATCTTCAGCCGCATTTTTCATAGTGATATGAAAGCGATTACAAACTTGTGATTAACGTTTTATTTACTTTTTTGAAGTGTGATGTAACGCAATCCGTTACATGCTCAATTGTCTATAGTTTTTTCGCGACGGTTTATTAACCAACAATAATCACCCTACGAGGACGCACTTATGTGGAAGCGCTTACTTATAGTCACAGCAGTTTCGGCAGCCATGTCGTCTATGGCAATAGCAGCCCCTTTAACCGTAGGATTTTCGCAGGTTGGCTCTGAATCCGGCTGGCGCGCCGCAGAAACCAACGTGGCGAAAAGCGAGGCCGAAAAACGCGGAATTACGCTGAAAATCGCTGACGGCCAGCAAAAGCAGGAAAACCAGATTAAAGCAGTCCGTTCATTTGTTGCCCAGGGCGTCGATGCCATCTTTATTGCGCCGGTCGTGGCAACAGGTTGGGAGCCGGTGTTAAAAGAGGCCAAAGATGCCGATATTCCGGTCTTTTTGCTTGATCGTTCCATCGATGTAAAAGACAAATCTCTCTATATGACTACCGTCACCGCCGATAACGTGCTGGAAGGCAAATTGATCGGCGACTGGCTAATTAAAGAGGTGAACGGCAAGCCGTGTAACGTCGTTGAGTTACAAGGGACCGTTGGTGCCAGCGTGGCGATCGATCGTAAGAAAGGGTTCGCTGAAGCCATCGCTAACGCGCCAAACATCAAAATTATCCGCTCTCAGTCCGGCGATTTCACCCGCAGTAAAGGGAAAGAAGTGATGGAGAGCTTTATCAAAGCGGAAAACAACGGCAAGAACATCTGCATGGTTTACGCCCACAACGATGACATGGCGATCGGCGCTATTCAGGCGATCAAAGAGGCTGGCCTGAAACCAGGCAAAGACATTCTGACGGGTTCTATTGACGGCGTACCGGATATCTACAAAGCGATGATTGATGGTGAAGCCAATGCCAGCGTCGAGCTGACGCCGAATATGGCAGGCCCGGCATTTGACGCGCTGGAGAAATTCAAAAAAGACGGCACGATGCCTGAGAAGCTGACCATTACCAAATCGATCCTCTATCTGCCGGATACCGCGAAAGAAGAGCTAGAGAAGAAGAAAAACATGGGCTACTAAGCCTTCATGAAACTGCCGAAGGCGCTGCGTTTGCCCGGCCTACATTAAGCTCTTTTGTAGGCCGGATAAGCGTAGCGCCATCCGGCGTGATGCAGGGGGAACCATGACCACCGACCACTATCAGGAAATCCTCCGCACAGAGGGCTTAAGCAAATTCTTTCCCGGCGTCAAAGCGCTGGATAACGTGGATTTCAGCCTGCGACGCGGCGAGATCATGGCATTGCTCGGCGAAAACGGGGCGGGGAAATCGACGCTGATCAAAGCGTTGACCGGTGTTTATCATGCCGATCGCGGCACGATTTGGCTCGAAGGCCAACCAGTCTCCCCCAAAAATACTGCCCATGCCCAGCAACTGGGGATTGGCACCGTGTACCAGGAAGTGAACCTGCTGCCCAATATGTCGGTAGCGGATAATTTGTTTATTGGCCGCGAACCGCGACGCTTTGGCCTGTTGCAGCGTAAACAGATGGAAAAGCGCGCGACGGAGCTGATGGCGTCGTACGGTTTTTCTCTTGATGTGCGCGAGCCTCTGAACCGCTTTTCCGTGGCAATGCAGCAGATCGTCGCCATTTGCCGGGCGATCGATCTCTCTGCGAAGGTGCTGATCCTCGATGAACCTACCGCCAGCCTCGATACCCAGGAAGTTGAAATGCTGTTCGGCCTGATGCGGCATCTGCGCGATCGCGGCGTCAGTCTGATCTTCGTCACCCATTTCCTCGATCAGGTTTATCAGGTCAGCGATCGCATCACCGTCCTGCGTAACGGTGGCTTTGTGGGCTGTCGTGAAACTCGCGAGCTGCCACAGATCGAACTGGTCAAAATGATGCTGGGTCGCGAACTGGATACCCATGCGCTACAACGTGCGGGCCGCACGTTGCTGAGCGATAAACCGGTGGCGGCGTTTAGCGGCTTTGGCAAGAAAGGCACTATCGCCCCGTTCGATCTGCAGGTGCGTCCAGGTGAGATCGTCGGTCTTGCCGGGCTGCTGGGATCCGGGCGAACGGAAACCGCGGAAGTGATCTTTGGCATTAAACCCGCCGACAGCGGCAGCGCACTGATCAAAGGTAAACCGCAGACCTTGCGATCGCCGCATCAGGCTTCGTGCCTGGGGCTCGGTTTTTGCCCGGAGGATCGCAAAACGGATGGCATAATCGCCGCCGCCTCGGTACGCGAAAACATCATTCTGGCGTTGCAGGCGCAGCGCGGCTGGTTGCGCCCAATTCCCCGTAAAGAACAAAACGAGATTGCCGAGCGCTTTATTCGCCAGCTTGGTATTCGCACCCCTAACGCTGAACAGCCGATCGAATTTCTCTCCGGCGGCAATCAGCAAAAAGTCTTGTTGTCGCGCTGGTTACTGACCAAACCGCAGTTTCTGATCCTCGATGAACCCACGCGCGGGATCGATGTCGGCGCGCATGCCGAGATCATCCGCCTGATCGAAACGTTGTGCGCCGATGGTTTGGCCCTGCTGGTTATCTCATCGGAACTGGAAGAACTGGTGGGCTATGCCGATCGGGTCATTATTATGCGCGATCGCAAACAGGTGGCCGAGATCCCACTGGCTGAATTGTCCGTCCCGGCGATCATGAACGCCATTGCGGCCTAAGGAGACTATGGTGATGCCTCAATCTCTCCCTCAATCCAATCCGCCTAAACGACGGTTTCATTGGCCCAAGGGGATGCCACAGCTGGTAGCCTTGTTGCTGGTACTGCTGGTGGACAGTCTGGTTGCGCCGCACTTCTATCAGGTGATTTTGCAGGATGGTCGGCTGTTCGGTAGCCCGATTGATATTCTCAACCGCGCTGCACCCGTGGCGCTGTTGGCGATTGGTATGACGCTGGTGATTGCCACTGGTGGCATTGATCTTTCCGTTGGCGCCGTGATGGCCATTGCCGGGGCGACGACCGCTGCGATGACGGTGGCCGGGCACAGCCTGCCGGTGGTGCTGCTTGCCGCCTTAGGCTCTGGCATTCTGGCGGGATTGTGGAACGGAATTCTGGTGGCCATCCTCAAGATCCAACCGTTCGTCGCCACGCTGATCCTGATGGTCGCCGGGCGCGGAGTGGCGCAGTTGATCACCTCCGGGCAGATCGTCACCTTCAACTCACCTGAGCTTTCCTGGCTTGGCAGCGGCTCGCTGTTACTGTTCCCCACGCCGGTGATTATTGCGCTACTGACGCTGGTGGTGTTCTGGCTGCTGACACGTAAAACGGCGCTGGGCATGTTTATTGAAGCGGTGGGTATCAACATTCGTGCGGCGAAAAACGCCGGGGTCAACACCCGCATTATTGTGATGCTCACCTATGTACTGAGCGGCCTGTGTGCCGCTATCGCCGGGATCATTGTCACGGCGGATATTCGCGGCGCGGATGCGAATAACGCCGGATTATGGCTGGAGCTGGACGCTATTCTGGCGGTGGTCATTGGCGGCGGCTCGTTGATGGGCGGGCGTTTTAACCTGCTGCTGTCGGTGATCGGCGCGTTAATTATTCAGGGAATGAACACCGGGATTTTACTGTCGGGCTTCCAGCCGGAACTGAATCAGGTGGTCAAAGCCGTCGTGGTGTTGTGTGTGCTGGTTGTGCAGTCACAACGCTTTATCAGCCTGATAAAAGGAGTGCGTGGTCATGATAAAACGTAATTTACCGCTGATGATCACCCTCGGCGTGTTTGCGCTGGGCTACCTCTACTGCTTGACGCAATTTCCGGCTTTTGCTTCCACCCGGGTGATTTGCAATATCCTGACCGATAACGCTTTTTTAGGAATTATTGCCGTCGGCATGACCTTCGTGATCCTCTCTGGCGGGATCGACCTTTCCGTTGGCTCGGTAATCGCCTTTACCGGCGTATTTCTGGCCAAGGCGATTGGCTACTGGGGGATTTCTCCGTTACTGGCGTTCCCGCTGATTTTGCTGATGGGCTGCGCGTTTGGCGCGTTTATGGGATTGCTGATTGATGCGCTGAAGATCCCGGCGTTTATCATTACCCTGGCGGGAATGTTCTTTTTGCGCGGCGTTAGCTATCTGGTTTCTGAAGAGTCGATCCCAATTAACCATCCGGTTTATGACATGCTCTCCAGCCTGGCATGGAAAATCCCCGGCGGCGGCCGTCTGAGCGCGATGGGATTGCTGATGCTGGCAGTGGTGGTGATTGGCATCTTTCTGGCGCATCGTACGCGGTTCGGTAATCAGGTTTATGCGATTGGCGGCAACGCCACCTCTGCTAACCTGATGGGGATCTCCACCCGCAGCACCACCATCCGTATTTATATGTTGTCTACCGGTTTGGCTACGCTGGCTGGCATTGTCTTTTCAATTTACACCCAGGCCGGTTATGCGTTGGCGGGCGTCGGTGTCGAGCTGGATGCGATTGCCTCAGTCGTGATTGGCGGTACGCTGTTGAGCGGCGGAGTGGGTACGGTTTTAGGCGCCTTGTTTGGCGTGGCTATTCAGGGGCTGATCCAGACCTATATTAATTTTGACGGCACATTAAGTTCCTGGTGGACCAAGATCGCGATTGGTATTTTATTGTTTATTTTTATTGCCTTACAACGCGGTCTCACGGTGCTTTGGGAAAATCGTCAAAGCTCGCCGGTCACCCGCGTAAGCACGGCGACAACACCAAAGTAACATCATGATTTTTCACAAGACATTTAAATAGCTAAACTTTTTCCGGTTGTAGTCGATAGGTTCTGTACAGGTCTGTTTTAACCCTACAACCGGAAATATAACAATGCCAAAATCCCTTTCAATTCGATCAAGTTTGTTGGTGTTATTGTCTCTGCTGGCGTTTCTTCTTTTGCTGACCGGCGGAATGGGGCTATACGCCTCTACCCGCATTATTACTTCATTGATTTATCACGGTATTATGAGTGCAGCGATGCTGGCGGCCATCGCATTGTTGGCGGTTATTTGGTTTATGCTGCGAAATAAGTTTCTCAAACCGCTGGATAACATTGTTGAACAGCTGGAACGTCTGGCGACGGGAGATTTATCGTCGGTTGCTGCGCTGTCGGCCAGCGCCGAATTCAACCGCCTGAACGCAGCGATGGATGACATGCGTCATGCGCTGGGCGACTCGGTGCAACGCGTGCGTGATGCCAGCTCGCAAATTGATATTGGCAGTCGTGAACTGACGGCCGGGAACCAGCATCTGGCGCAGCGCACTGAATCGACAGCCACGTCGCTGGAACAGACCGCCGCCAGCATGGAAGAGTTAACGGCGACTGTGAAACAGAATGCGGACAACGCCGAACAGGCGCACCAGTTGGCAAAATCGGTATCGGATACCGCCGATCGCGGCAGCGAGATGGTGTGCTATGTGATCGAGAAAATGCGCGATATTGCCGGCAGTTCCAGCCGCATTGCCGACATTCTTAGCGTGATTGACGGCATCGCATTTCAGACCAATATTCTGGCGCTCAATGCCTCCGTTGAAGCGGCGCGGGCCGGTGAGCAAGGACGGGGTTTTGCGGTTGTTGCAGGTGAAGTACGTAATCTGGCCAGCCGCAGCGCCGAAGCGGCAAAAGAGATCCGCGCGTTAATCAGCGATTCGCACACCCACGTCGGTGAAGGCAGCGAGCTGGCGCAGCAGGCGGGTGAAACCATGGATGAAATTGCCACTGAAGTGATGCGCATGACTAAGCTGATGCGTGAAATTGCCAGCGCGTCCCAGGAACAGAGTCGCGGCATAGAGCAGGTGAATATCGCGGTGATGCAGATGGATGAAACGGCGCAGCAAAATGCGGCACTGGTACAGCAGTCTTCAGCGGCTACCCGCTCGTTGGAAGAGCAGTCACATGCGCTGCTGGAGGCGATGGCGGCGTTTAAGCTACAGACAGTGTAACCGAACGTAGGCCTGATAAGGCGAAGCCGCCATCAGTCAATGAATTGCCGGATGGCAACGCTGCGCGTTTTATCCGGCCTACGTCCGTACGATCAAGACAATTACGCGTCCGGGAACTCGCGGATAAAGCGTTCTACATCTTCAACCATATGGTCATTGCCCACGAAGAAGGAGCGGCGCTGGTGCAGGCTTTCCGGAATGATATCCAGAATACGCTCTTTACCATCGCTGGCTTTGCCGCCCGCCTGCTCAGCCAGGAAGGCCATCGGGTTGCATTCGTACAGCAGACGCAGTTTCCCTTGCGGGTGGCTGGCGGTGCTTGGGTACAAGTAGATTCCGCCCTTCAGCAGATTGCGATGGAAATCCGCAACCAGAGAGCCAATGTAGCGCGAGGTGTACGGGCGCTGGGTTGACTTATCTTCTTCCTGACAGAATTTAATGTACTTCTTCACGCCATTCGGGAATTTGATGTAGTTGCCTTCGTTAATGGAGTACGTGCTGCCTTTCGCCGGGAAGCGCATACGTTCCTGGCTGAGGCAGAATACGCCCAGAGAAGGATCGTAGGTAAAGGCGTGTACGCCACAGCCGGTGGTATATACCAGCATGGTGGAAGAACCATAAACAACGTAGCCCGCAGCAACCTGCTTGTTGCCCGGCTGCAGGAAATCCTCTTCCGTAACCGGTGTGCCGACAGGGGTTACGCGGCGATAAATAGAGAAAATCGTACCGACAGAGACGTTAACATCGATGTTGGATGAGCCATCCAGCGGATCCATCAGCACAACATATTTTGCGTGTTCACAGCCTTCGAAGACGACGATTTCATCTTCTTCTTCCGAGGCAATGCCCGCCACAATGTCGCGCGCCTTCAGTGCAGCTTTCAGTTTTTCGTTCGCGAACAGATCGAGTTTTTGCTGAACCTCTCCCTGCACGTTCTCAGCACCGCTGGCACCCAGGATATCGACCAGACCGGCCTTGTTGATATCGCGGTGGATGATCTTGGCGCCCAGCTTTATTGCCGACAACAAAGCAGTGAGTTCACCGGTAGCATGAGAAAACTCGTGCTGCTTTTCGACAATAAATTCACCTAACGTTTTCATAACACTTTCCCTGCAATTTATGTGGAGTAAAGCGACCGCAACAATATTAACAAATATTTCCATTGTTGCGCTTAGGTGAATCGCGCCAGCAAACTACGGAATATCCTGAAATGCGTTTCTCACTTGCCGGACATGTGCGTAAAATGGCCCCCAGATTAAAAAAGGATAGTGACGTATGCGCATTCATATTTTGGGAATTTGTGGCACTTTCATGGGCGGTCTGGCGATGCTCGCGCGCTCGCTTGGTCATGAAGTAACCGGTTCGGACGCCAATGTGTATCCGCCGATGAGTACCTTACTTGAGAAGCAAGGCATTGATTTGATTCAGGGGTACGATGCCAGCCAGCTCGACCCGCAGCCGGACCTGGTGATCATCGGTAACGCCATGACCCGTGGTAATCCCTGCGTGGAAGCGGTGCTTGAGAAGAACATTCCATACATGTCCGGCCCGCAATGGCTGCATGACTTTGTGCTGCGCGATCGCTGGGTGCTGGCGGTTGCGGGGACGCACGGCAAAACCACCACTGCCGGAATGGCGACCTGGATCCTCGAAGCCTGCGGCTATAAGCCAGGCTTTGTGATCGGTGGCGTTCCGGGCAACTTTGAGGTTTCTGCGCGTCTGGGCGAAAGCGACTTCTTCGTGATTGAGGCGGATGAGTACGACTGCGCCTTCTTCGATAAGCGTTCTAAATTCGTGCATTACTGCCCGCGTACGCTGATCCTCAACAATCTTGAGTTCGATCACGCGGACATCTTTGACGATCTGAAAGCTATTCAGAAACAGTTCCATCACCTGGTGCGTATCGTGCCGGGCCAGGGACGCATCATCTACCCGGAAAACGACATCAATCTGAAACAGACGATGGCGATGGGCTGCTGGAGCGAACAAGAGCTGGTGGGCGAACAAGGCCACTGGCAGGCGAAAAAACTCACTACCGATGCCTCCGAGTGGGAAGTGTGGCTGGACGGTGAAAACGTTGGCGTAGTGAAGTGGGGGCTGGTTGGCGAACATAACATGCACAACGGTCTGATGGCGATTGCGGCTGCCCGTCATGTTGGCGTAGTGCCTGCCGACGCGGCGAATGCGCTGGGCTCATTCATCAACGCCCGTCGTCGTCTTGAACTGCGCGGCGAAGCGAACGGCGTGACGGTGTATGACGATTTTGCTCATCACCCGACGGCGATTCTGGCAACGCTTGCTGCACTGCGCGGTAAAGTGGGCGGCACTGCGCGCATTATCGCGGTCCTGGAACCTCGCTCGAACACCATGAAAATGGGCCTGTGCAAAGATGACCTGGCGCCATCGTTAGGTCGTGCGGACGAAGTGTTCCTGCTGCAACCGCCGCACATTCCGTGGCAGGTAGCAGAAGTCGCTGAAGCCTGCGTACAGCCTGCGCACTGGAGCGGCGATGTGGATGCGCTGGCAGATATGGTGGTGAAAACCGCACAGCCAGGCGATCACATCCTGGTGATGAGCAACGGCGGGTTTGGCGGCATTCATCAGAAACTGCTGGATGGCCTGGCGAAGAAAGCTCAGGCAGAAGAAGAGTAAAAAAATGCCCGGTGGCGCTATGCTTACCGGGCCTACGATGCGTTGTAGGCCGGATAAGGTGTTTGTACCGCCATCCGGCACTTTCGGCAGACGAAGAGGTTACGCCTCGTTTTCCGCCAGTTCACGCAGGTACTGGAAAATCTGACGCGCTGATTTCGGCGGCTTGTTGCCCGCTTTTTCTTTCCTGGCGTTACGCACCAGCGAACGCAGTTGCTGACGATCGGCATCAGGCCACAGGTTCATCACTTCTTCGATGGCTTCATCGCTACCGTCAACCATACGGTCACGCAGTTGCTCCAGCTTATGGAAGACAACGACCTGCTGGTTGTGGCGGTTTTTCAGCTTGTCCAGCGCCTGACGGATAGGATCAACATCGCGCTGGCGCAACATTTTGCCAATCAGCTGCAGCTGGCGGCGGCGACCTTCCATCTTAATGCGCTGGGCCAGCTCAATGGCGGCACGTAAATCCGCGTCGAGCGGGATTTTATCCAGCGCGTTTTTCCCCAGTTCTACCAGTTCCACACCCAGGCGTTTTAACTCCTCGGCGTCACGTTTTATTTCACTTTTACTGACCCAGATAATTTCATCGTCTTCGTCTTCGATGTCATCACCGGGAACGTCGTCGAGCCAGTCTTCGGGCTGCTTAGTCATGTCAGGCTCCTTAAAAAAAGAGGCTAATGTTACCAGTTAAGATGCGCACTGAAAAACGGTTCTCTGTTAGACTTCAGAGAAACTCTCTCTACATTATGGCATTTGCGATGAAAGTAATCTCACAAGTTGAAGCGCAGCGTAAGATTCTGGAAGAAGCGGTCTCGACGGCTCTGGAATTAGCGTCAGGTAAGTCGGATGGCGCGGAAGTCGCTGTTAGCAAGACCACGGGTATTAGCGTCAGCACCCGTTATGGCGAAGTGGAGAACGTAGAATTCAATAGCGATGGCGCGCTGGGGATTACGGTTTATCACCAGAACCGTAAGGGCAGCGCATCCTCCACCGATTTAAGTCCGCAGGCGATTGCCCGTACCGTACAGGCCGCGCTGGACATTGCACGCTACACTTCGCCGGATCCGTGCGCGGGCGTGGCAGATAAAGAACTGCTGGCCTTCGATGCGCCTGATTTAGACCTGTTCCACCCCGCGGACGTTTCCCCTGACGAAGCCATCGAACTGGCTGCTCGTGCTGAACAAGCGGCGCTGCAGGCTGATAAGCGTATCACCAATACCGAAGGCGGCAGTTTTAACAGCCACTATGGCATCAAAGTGTTTGGCAACAGCCATGGCATGCTGCAGGGCTACTGCTCCACGCGTCATTCCCTTTCCAGCTGCGTGATCGCGGAAGAAAATGGCGATATGGAGCGTGATTACGCTTACACCATTGGCCGGGCGATGGGCGATCTGCAAACGCCGGAATGGGTAGGGGCAGACTGCGCGCGCCGTACCTTATCTCGCCTGTCTCCGCGTAAGCTTTCCACCATGAAAGCGCCGGTCATTTTCGCCAATGAAGTGGCGACCGGACTGTTCGGACACCTGGTCGGCGCGATTGCTGGTGGCTCCGTATATCGCAAATCCACCTTCCTGCTGGACTCGCTGGGCAAACAAATTCTGCCGGAATGGTTGACCATTGAAGAGCATCCACATCTGCTGAAAGGACTGGCCTCCTCGCCATTTGACAGCGAAGGCGTACGCACAGAGCGCCGTGACATTATTAAAGACGGCATTTTGACCCAGTGGCTGCTGACCAACTACTCTGCCCGTAAGCTGGGGCTGAAGAGCACCGGTCATGCGGGCGGGATTCACAACTGGCGTATTCCTGGACAAGGTCTAAGCTTCGAGCAGATGCTCAAAGAGATGGGCACGGGTCTGGTGGTGACTGAGCTGATGGGGCAGGGCGTAAGCGGCATTACCGGCGATTACTCGCGCGGCGCGGCGGGCTTCTGGGTCGGAAACGGCGAAATTCAGTACCCGGTGAGTGAAATTACCATCGCCGGTAACTTAAAAGAGATGTGGCGTAATATCGTCACCGTCGGCAACGATATTGAAACGCGCAGTAATATTCAGTGTGGTTCAGTCCTGTTGCCGGAGATGAAGATCGCCGGGCAATAATACCCGTCATACTTCAAGCTGTGGCGTGAATCATTGAGGGTATCTGGCGTTTGTTTATTTTTGAATAATAAAAAAGGAAGTGAGCAATGCGTAAACACCTGTTAGCGATCGTCGCAGCTTCAACGCTGGTTCTTGGTTCTTCTGCGTTTGCGGCCGATCTTGATGACGATATGGGGATCCTCAACGACAACCTGAAAATCGTCGAAAAAACGGATAATGCGACTGAGCTGAAAGACGCGTTAACCAAAATGCGTGCAGCCGCGCTGGACGCGCAAAAGGGAACGCCGCCGAAGCTGGAAAACAAATCCCCGGACAGCCCGGAGATGAAGGATTTCCGCCACGGCTTTGACACGCTGATCGGTCAGATCGACGGCGCGTTGAAGCTGGCGAACGAAGGTAAAGTCAAAGAGGCGAAAGCCGTTGCGGAAGACCTGAAAAAAACACGCAACGAAAACCACAAGAAGTTCCGTTAATCTGCTCTATCCGGCCTGCATAATCGTAGGCCGGATAAGACGCCAAAGGCTATCCCCGTCACATTTTTTCAACTTTAGAGTTAGGGAAATCATTCGCCGAACCGGCTGTTTTCTGCTCATTTCTTGCGATACCCGTCACAATTTCCCGCCACTAAAGCGCAAATATCGCCTTTTCTGCGGCATAGATCACTATCGCTGCGCCTCTTTCCACTTCGAAGTGGAAAACAACTCGCTACAAACTTTTAACCCCCACCGCTAATTTACCCTCAGAGCCATTAGTGGGGTAAGACGAGTGAATAACGGAGCTGTAATGAATGACATGGGGGAATCGGTTGAACTGGCCGACCGCATGCTGGCGCAGGTGTATGCCTTGCTGCGTGAACGCCACATTATTCCCAACGCCGTACAGGAACAGATGCTGACGTCGCATGTTCGCGCCATGGCGCACCGCTCGGTAACGGGTGAACCCTTACCAGAAGTCGATGCCAGCTTGTTCGATGAAATATCTGCCGAATCAATGGCGCTTGCCCGCGACGTGGTCGCTGAGTTTGGCAATCTTCCTGAGGAAGAGGCCTGGCTGCTGTCGGTGCACTTCGAAGTCGCGAAAGACAACCTGTAAGGAGCAAAAGATGGAACAAATTACCGTAGTGATTGGCGATCGTCTGGGTAAAGGCCAGAAAGTGGCGGCAGGCGTTGAGAAAGCGGGTGGCCGAGCGGTCGTGGTGCCGGGTGTGGCGGCAGATATGAAGCTGGGCGATGTGATGAAAGCGGAAAACGCCACCTTTGGCATCTCGTTTTGCGGCAGCGGCGGGGCGGGCGCGATTACCGCGCAAACCAAATATGGCTACAAGGCGAAATATGGTATGCGCTCGGTCGATGAAGGGGTAACCGCCATCAATGAAGGCTGCAACGTGCTGGGGTTCGGTTTTATGGACAAAGAAGAACTCGGTGAGCGCCTGGTACAGGCGTGGCAAAAGAAATACGGCGCTTAAGCATGAAAGAGCAATTCACCACCACGGTGAGAGTCACGGGCAAGGGGGAGGCCAAAGCGCGCGCCTTTGCCGATGCTCTGAACCACGTTCAGGCTGCGGTGATGAAAGCGTCCCCGCATATCTTACTGCGTATTGAGCCACAGGATGTGCAGGTTGTTCAAGCGCGTGAAACGGTGCGCAAAGAGGCGTTTTTGTTCCTCTTCCTGCGCCGGGAAAGACGCACCTTCAGCGTGGAGCTGGACGTGACCGTCAACGTGACTGCCATCAATCTCGACAAGGTGGATTTCGTTACGCAACGCTGATTCTTTATTAAAAGGCATAATTATGTTCCTGATAATATTAATAAAATCGCTCATCATCGGCGGCCTGGTTGGCGTCGGGGTCGGCGCTGGGGCTGCACGCATGTTTCATGCGCCGACCACTCAAGGGATGGGCGCGTTTCGTACTCTGGGAGAACTGAATTCCTGTGAAGGGGATCCGGCTTCTCACTTCTCGTTCGGCCTGGGCTTTTTCTTTAACGCCTGGGCTTCTTCCGTTGCCGCAGGGGCGTTCACGCAGGACGTCGACCATCGCATCATCCCCAACTGGGGCGCCGCCGCGCTGATGATTAAAAATCGCAACGTTGGTGAAACGCTGCATGATCCTAAGCGCATGGCGATTGCCTGCGGTGTTATCGGCATGATTGTCGTGACCTTCCTGAACCTCACCGCGTCATCCGTACCGGAAGCGCTACAGGTTACTGCCGTTAAGGTGCTGGTGCCCGCGGCAAACCTGCTGGTCAACACCGTGATGCCAGTGATTTTCTGGCTGGCGGCGATTGATGCCGGCAAGAAATCCGGCTTCTGGGCTACCGTTTTTGGCGGCGCGGCGCAGTTAATTATGGGCAACGCCGTCCCGGGTCTGGTGCTTGGCATTTTGATCGGCAAAGGTGTTGAAGAGAGCGGCTGGAACCACGTGACGAAAGTGATGATGGTGGCTATCGTCGCGCTGTTCGTCCTGAGCGGCTTCTTCCGCGGCTTCGACATGAAGATGATCGAATCCTTCCATCTGACCGTGCCTGACTGGTTGGAACTTATCCACAACTCGCTCAGCGGTAAATAACGGAGGCCATCATGGAACAGAATAAAGGTTTTTGGTTCGCTGACTGGTCGTTCCCGATCTTCGTTGGCCTGCTCTCATCCGGCGTGTTTGCCGGAACGCACATGTACTACCTGTACGGTATCGGCGCATTCAACGAAGTGGCGTTCGTGGCGATGTTGAAAGCGGGAATGGACACCGGCTCCTACGGGGCGGTAGCGGCATTTGGCGCCAGCTTCCTGTTTGCCCGCATCATTGAAGGTTCGCTGGTGGGGATTCTGGATATCGGCGGGGCGATCCAGACCGGGGTCGGGTTAGGCGTTCCGGCGCTGCTGTTGGGCGCGGGCATTATCTTCCCGGTCGCCAACTTCGCTGCCTCGCTGGTCACCGGCCTGGTGATTGGTCTGGCGATTGGCTACATCATCATTCTGGCGCGTAAGTTCACCATCAATCAGAGCGACTCAACCTACGGAGCGGACGTGATGATGGGGGCCGGTAACGCTTCTGGCCGCTTCCTCGGTCCCTTGATTATCCTCAGTGCGATGACGGCCTCCATTCCGATTGGCGTCGGTTCACTGCTGGGTGCGCTGCTGTTTTATATCTGGCAAAAACCGATCACCGGCGGGGCGATTCTCGGCGCGATGATCCTCGGTTCCATCTTCCCGATTGCCATTAGCTAACGGTTGATTTGTAGGCCGGATAAAGCGGTTACGCCGCCATCCGGCAAAGGAGAGAACGATGTTTGACTTACTCCTGCGCCATGCGCGTCTGGTCGATGACACGCTGACTAATATTGCCCTTCAGGGTGGCAAAATCGCGGCGTTGGGTGACGTTGATGGTCCGGCGCTGAAAACCATTGACCTGCGCGGCGAATGTTACGTTAGCGCGGGCTGGATTGATTCTCACGTTCACTGCTACCCGAAATCGCCGATTTACCATGACGAACCGGACAGTGTGGGTGTTGCCACTGGCGTTACCACCGTGGTGGATGCCGGTAGCACAGGCGCTGATGATATTGACGATTTTTATACGCTGACTCGTGATGCGGCCACCGAGGTTTATGCGCTGCTGAATGTTTCACGCGTTGGGCTGATCGCCCAAAACGAGCTGGCTAACATGGCCAATATTGACGCCGATGCGGTGCGGCAGGCGGTGAAACGTCACCCGGACTTTATCGTCGGCCTGAAGGCGCGCATGAGCAGCAGCGTGGTAGGGGTTAACGGCATCACGCCGCTGGAGCGCGCCAAAGCGATGCAGGCGCAGAACGGTGGCCTGCCGCTGATGGTGCATATCGGCAACAACCCGCCGGATCTGGATGAGATCGCCGAGCGCCTGAGCGCAGGCGACATCATTACCCACTGCTACAACGGTAAGCCGAACCGCATTCTGACGCCGCAAGGTGAGTTGCGGGCATCAGTGACGCGGGCGATTTCACGCGGCGTGCGTCTGGACGTTGGGCATGGCACCGCCAGCCTGAGCTTTGCAGTGGCGAAACGCGCCATCAGCCTGGGTATTTTGCCGCACACCATCAGCTCCGATATTTATTGTCGCAACCGTATTAGCGGCCCGGTGTATTCCCTGGCGAATGTGATGTCGAAATTTCTTGCCATTGGCATGTCGCTTCCGCAGGTCATTGAATGCGTTACCGCCAATGCTGCCAATGGTCTGCGCCTGAAACAGAAGGGGCGACTGCAGGTCGGTCTGGATGCCGATTTAACCCTCTTTACGCTTAAGCGCCAGCCAACCGTGCTGGTAGATGCAGAAAACGACAGCCTGCAGGCTGAACAACTGCTGGTGCCGCTTGCCGCAATACGTGCGGGCAAGGGCTATATGACCGAACAAGGGAGCGCGGAACATGCCTTCGATTTTTGAGAAATACAAATTAAAACAGGTGATTAACACATCAGGTCGCATGACGGCACTCGGTGTGTCTACGCCGCGACCCGAAGTGGTTGAGGCCGCAATAGCCGGGATGAACCAATACTTTGAGATGAAAGACCTGGTGAATAAAACCGGTGACTACATCGCGAAATTGCTGGAAGTGGAAGGGGCAACAGTTGTCTCCTGCGCTTCAGCCGGGATCGCCCAGTCGGTCGCGGCTGTGCTGGTTAAAGACAGCGACTGGCTGCTGGAGAACCTGCACGTTACGCCCATCGACAACAACGAAATCGTGTTGCCCAGAGGTCACAACGTCAACTTTGGCGCGCCGGTGGGCACCATGGTAGCGCTTGGCGGCGGCAAGGTCGTAGAAGCCGGTTATGCCAACGAATGTTCCGCAGCGCAGTTAGCGGCAGCCATCACACCGCGCACCGCGGCCATTCTGTATATCAAATCTCACCACTGCGTACAGAAAAGTATGCTCAGCGTGGAGCAGGCTGCGGTGGTGGCGCGCACGCATAATCTACCGCTGATTGTGGACGCGGCGGCGGAAGAAGATTTGCAGTGCTACTACCGCGTGGGCGCAGATCTCGTTATCTATAGCGGTGCGAAGGCAATTGAAGGGCCAACCAGCGGTCTGGTGATCGGTAAAACTCAATACGTTGAGTGGGTAAAACGTCAAACGGCGGGTATTGGCCGGGCAATGAAAGTGGGTAAAGAGGGAATACTTGGCCTGACCTGCGCTATTGAACTGTACCTCAACGCGCAGAAAGAGAGCGGTGCGGAAATGGTCGAGAAAATGACGCCGTTTATTAATAACTTGAATCAGCTTCACGGCGTAAGCGCCCGCGTGGTGTGGGACAGTGCAGGGCGCGACATCGCGCGTACGGAAATTAAGTTTGACGAAGCGGTAACCGGGATCGCCACTGGCGAACTGGTCGACGCGCTGAAGCAAGGGGAGTACGCGATTTACTTCCGTGGTTACAAAGCCAACGAAGGCATTATCGAAGCCGATGTGCGCAGCGTCGATCGCGCGCAGCTGGAGATTGTGGCCCGTCGAATTGGTGAAGTGATTTCGCAGGAGAAAAAAGCATGAAACTGATCCCTAACTTTTATCGCGACCGCGTCTGCCTGAACGTACTGGCAGGCTCCAAAGAAAATGCCCAGGAGATTTACGAGGCGGCGGAAGGGCACGTGCTGGTTGGCGTATTGTCAAAAAATTACCCGGATGTCGCAAGCGCGGTAACGGATATGCGTGAATACGCGGCGCTTATCGACAATGCGCTCTCCGTGGGGCTGGGGGCGGGCGATCCTAACCAGTCGGCGATGGTCAGTGAAATTTCCCGTCAGGTGCAGCCCCAGCATGTCAATCAGGTCTTTACCGGCGTGGCGACCAGTCGTGCGCTGCTGGGCCAGCAGGACACGGTGGTCAACGGTCTGGTTTCACCAACCGGTACGCCGGGGCTGGTAAAGATTTCCACCGGTCCGCTAAGCAGCAAAGCACCGGACGGCATTGTGCCGGTAGAAACCGCCATTGCGCTGCTCAAAGATATGGGCGGCAGCTCAATTAAATACTTCCCGATGGGCGGCCTGCAATGCCGTGACGAATACATCGCGGTCGCCCAGGCCTGCGCGCGTCATGACTTCTGGCTGGAGCCAACGGGCGGGATCGATCTGGATAATTTCAGTGAAATCCTGCAGATCGCCCTCGATGCCGGAGTGAGCAAAATCATTCCTCACATCTATAGTTCGATTATTGATAAGGTGAGTGGTAATACCCGTCCGGACGACGTACGCCAACTGATGGCGATGACCCGGGCCTGCGTAGGCTAATTGACTGATGAGGAAACTGACGTGCGATTCCCCAACCAACGTTTAGCGCAGCTATTTGGCATGTTGCAAAACGAAGCGCTTCCACAGGACGAGCTGGCGCAGCGGTTGTCGGTTTCCACACGCACCGTACGGGCGGACATCACCGCGTTAAACGCACTGCTCACCCAGTATGGCGCGCAGTTTGTCCTCTGCCGGGGTAACGGTTATCAGCTCAAAATTGACGATCCGGCAAGTTTTCATGCCCTGCAGACGCAGCAGCCCGACACGTTGCTGCGTATCCCACGCACCAGCCAGGAACGGGTTCACTGGCTGATAGCTCGCTTTCTGACGTCGGCCTTTTCGCTGAAGCTGGAAGATTTGGCTGATGAATGGTTTATCAGCCGCGCGACGCTGCAAAACGATATGGCTGAGGTGCGCGAGCATCTGCAACGTTATCACCTGACGCTGGAAACGCGCCCCCGTCATGGCATGAAGCTGTTCGGCAGCGAGATGGCGATCCGCGCCTGTTTGACCGATCTGCTGTGGATGCTGGCACAGCAGGATCCGCAGCACCCATTGGTGACCGAAGAAGCATTGAACGCCGGGATCCCTGAGCAACTGCAACCCGTTTTGCAGGACATTTTTTCCCGTTTCCATATCCGCCTGACCGATGAGGGCGAGCTGTTTTTGCGCTTGTACTGCGCGGTGGCAGTACGGCGGATTAGCGAAGGGTATCCGCTACCGGAATTTGCCGCAGAGGAAGCCGATCAATCTGTATGCCTGGCCACGCGGGAAATCGCGGCGGTATTGCATCGGTTGGCGGATAAACCGCTCTCCATTTCTGAAGAGAACTGGCTGCAGGTGCATATTGCCGCCCGTCAGGTTCAGGAGATCGCCCCCAGTGCTATTAATGCGGATGATGATGAAGCGTTGGTCAATTACATCCTGCGTTTTATCAATAGCCAGTACAACTACAACCTGTTGAATGACAAACAGTTACATGCCGACCTGCTGACGCATATTAAAACGATGATCACCCGGGTGCGCTACCAGATAATGATCCCTAATCCGCTGCTGGAAAATATTAAACAGCACTATCCGATGGCATGGGATATGACGCTGGCCGCCGTCTCGGGATGGGGCAAATATACGCCGTACACCATCAGTGAAAATGAGATTGGTTTCCTCGTCCTGCATATCGGTGTTGGGCTGGAGCGTAGTTACAACATTGGTTATCAAAGGCAACCGAAAGTTCTGCTGGTATGCGATGCCGGAAATGCGATGGCGCGGATGATTGAAGCGGTGCTGGCGCGTAAATATCCGCAGATAGAAATCGTCGATACCGTGACGCTGCGCGACTACGAACAGCGGGAAAGCATCAGCGAAGACTTCGTGATTTCGACCGCGCGAATCGGAGAAAAAGATAAGCCTGTGGTGATGATTGCGCCGTTCCCTACCGATTATCAACTGGAGCAGATTGGCAAACTGGTGCTGGTCGACAGAACCCGTCCGTGGATGCTGAATAAATTTTTCGATGCCACCCATTTCCGCGTTATCGATGGCCCAATGGATCAACAAACGTTGTTCAATACATTATGCCGTCAGTTGCAGGATGAAGGCTTTGTCGATGCGGAGTTTCTTGATTCGGTTGTCGAGCGTGAGGCCATCGTCAGCACTATGCTGGGTGACGGCATCGCCCTGCCGCACTCCCTCGGTCTGTTGGCAAAGAAAACGGTGGTCTACACCATCCTCGCCCCGCAGGGAATTGCCTGGGGCGATGAAACGGCGCACGTGATCTTCCTGCTCGCCATCAGCAAAAGCGAATACGAAGAAGCGATGGCTATCTACGATATTTTCGTCACTTTCCTGCGCGAACGCGCCATGACGCGGCTCTGCGCGTGCCGGAATTTCACCGAGTTCAAAACGGTCGCGATGGAGTGCGTGAGTCGCTTTTAAAGGCGGAAAACAGAATATTAACCGCCTGGAGATCAACGCAAATGATGCACGACCTGGTTGCTGCTACCGCGCCAGATGAGCGCCGGGTCTTTCAGGTCCTGCACAAATTTACCATCGACCAGCACGTTGATGAGATCGACCACCTGCATTTGCGCGGCGTTGAGTTCATCAAGCTTGTAGCCGGTCCACACCCAGATATCTTTCCCGGGACACTCAGCGTGAATACGCTGTACCAGTTGCAGAATATCCGGCACGTTTTGCGGATGCAGCGGATCGCCGCCCGACAGCGAAATTCCCTGACGGTGAATACGCGTGTCGTTCAGATCGGCAATGATCTTATCTTCCATCTCTTTGGTAAACGGTTTGCCGGAATTGAGCCGCCAGGTGCTTTTGTTATAGCAACCGGGGCATTCGTGCACGCACCCGGAGACAAACAGGGTGCAGCGGGTTCCGGGGCCATTGACGATATCGACGGGATAGTATTGATGGTAGCGCATAGCGGGTGTCCAGAAAGCATGTAGGCCGGATAAGGTGCTTGCACCGCATCCGGCAACATTGTGATGCCTGATAACGACGCGATTGCGTCTTATCAGGCCTACGGCCTTTGCAAACGGATATTAACCGATCTGCCCATTGCCTAAATGCTTAACGCGGCGCTTCACTTCTTCCTGTTTGCCGGCGTTAAACGGACGTGCGTCCGGGCTGCCTAAATAACCGCACACGCGGCGGGTGACCGACACGCGCGCGGCGTCGTGGTTACCACATTTCGGGCAGGTGAAGCCTTTGCTGGTGCACTCGAACTCACCGGTAAAGCCGCACTCGTAGCATTCATCGATTGGCGTGTTGGTTCCGTAATACGGCACGTGCTGATAGCTGTAATCCCAAACATCTTCCAGGGCTTTCAGGTTGTGCTGAATATTCGGGTATTCGCCGTAGCAAATGAAGCCCCCGCTCGCCAGCGGCGGATATGGCGCTTCGAAATCGATCTTATCGTACGGGTTCACCTTCTTCTCCACGTCGAGGTGGAAGCTGTTGGTGTAGTAACCTTTGTCGGTTACGCCCGGCACCACGCCAAACTCGGCGGTATCCAGACGGCAGAAGCGGTCACACAGGTTTTCACTCGGCGTGCTGTACAGGCTAAAGCCGTAGCCAGTCTCATCTTTCCATTGATCGACCGCCTGACGCAGACGTTTCACAATGGCGATACCTTTGGCGCGCAGTTGCTCGCTGTCATACACATGCTTGTCGCCAAACAGCGCGTTGATGGTTTCGTGAATACCGATGTAGCCCAGAGAGATAGATGCGCGACCGTTTTTAAAGATTTCAGACACGTCATCGTCCGCTTTCAGACGCACGCCGCAGGCACCTTCCATATACAGAATGGGTGCAACGCGGGCTTTTACGCCTTCCAGACGCGCGATACGGGTCATCAGTGCTTTACGCGCCAGTACCAGACGGTCGTCGAGCAGTTTCCAGAAGGTGGCTTCATCGCCATGGGCTTCCAGCGCGATACGCGGCAGGTTGAGGCTGATAACGCCGAGGTTGTTGCGACCATCGTGAACCTGTTCACCGTTCTCGTTTTCCCACACGCCGAGGAAGCTGCGGCAGCCCATTGGTGTTTTGAACGAACCGGTGACTTTGACCACCTGATCGTAGTTCAGGATGTCCGGATACATACGCTTGCTCGCGCACTCCAGCGCCAGCTGCTTGATATCGTAGTTCGGATCGCCAAACTTGTGGTTCAGACCATCGCGAATCGCGAACACCAGTTTCGGGAACACCGCGGTTTTACGGTTTTTACCCAGGCCAGCAATGCGGTTACGCAGAATAGACTGCTGAATCAAACGCGATTCCCAACTGGTTCCCAGGCCAAAACCAAAGGTGACGAACGGCGTCTGACCGTTGGCGGTATGCAGGGTGTTCACTTCATATTCGAGGGACTGGAATGCGTCGTAGCACTCTTTCTCGGTACGGGAATGGGCATAACCGTCGGCGTCCGGGATCTGCCATTCTTCAGCGGTTTTACGATGTTTATTAAAGCTCTCGGTCACGAACGGCGCGAGAACCTCGTCAATACGGTTAATGGTGGTACCGCCATAAATATGGCTGGCAACTTGCGCGATAATTTGCGCGGTCACGGCGGTCGCGGTAGAGATGGATTTTGGCGGTTCAATCTCCGCGTTACCCATCTTAAAGCCCTGCGTCAGCATGCCTTTCAGGTCGATCAGCATGCAGTTGAACATCGGGAAGAACGGCGAGTAGTCGAGATCGTGATAGTGAATATCACCACGCTCGTGCGCCTGGACTACATCACGCGGCAGCAGGTGTTGGCGCGCATAGTGTTTGGCGACGATACCGGCCAGCAGGTCGCGCTGGGTCGGGATCACTTTACTGTCTTTGTTGGCGTTTTCGTTCAGCAGAGCAGAATTGGTTTGCTCAACCAGACCACGAATTTCCTGGTTCAGACGGCCACGTTTTTCACGCTGGATATCACGGTCGTGGCGATATTCGATGTACGCACGGGCGAGTTGTTTGTACGGGCCAGACATCAGCTGGTTTTCTACCGCTGTCTGGATCTCGTTGATATCGACCTGGCTGCGCTCATTCATCAGACTACTAACGACTTCTGCGACGGTGGCACAGTAATCTGCGTCATCGACTCCCGCTGCTTTAGCTGCACGCAGAATGGCTTCTTTGATGCGCTCTGATTTAAACGGCACTTTACAGCCATCTCGTTTCATCACATGCGGTGTCATGATCACTCCATATTTATAAGAACAGGTTATCCACAGAGGTTGGGGAAGCGGCCATGGCTTTATTCATCTCTATTGCCAATGACTTCCCGCAATCCTGACCCACGTTATCCACAATTCCACCGTGAAGCGGTGCATTGTAGTTGTAGCAATTATAGGCGATTAATACAACATATTGGGTCGGCGTGCATTTTAAGTTCTATATGTAGTGATTTGCATCAAGGATGTTTACGATTTTTTTGATGTAGCGCAAAGTAAAAATCGGAGCGTACAGATGACGGGCGCTACAGCCGATTGTAAATTACCCTTGGAAAATTCTGATTATTTATTCAGCAAAAACAGGAAGGTAAAGCTGGGCAGGTATCACACTGCCCAGTAAGGGTTATGATGATAACGACTGCATCCAATGGATACCCGCGTTAATGAAGGCCGCAAGGGCAACCAGACCCAGAATAAGAGGGACAAGGCGCTGACCTTTCACGCGACGTTCTGGCGCTTCCTGAGCAGGGGCAGTGCTGGGTGAGAGCAGCGTTAACACCTGTTCTACGGACGTGGCATTAAGAATGGCGTTTCGCATCTCATCCTCAACCAGCGACGAGGTAAGCTGGGTCAGCAATTGCATATGCGTGGTGCCGGCTTCATTTGGCGGAATCGCAAGCAGGAACACCAACCGTACAGGTTCAGGCCCTTCAAGACCCGGCCACAATATCGGCTCGGGAAAGAGGGCGACACAAAACGATGCCTTTACGACAGAGTCACATTTTCCATGAGGGACGGCCAGCTCTTCGCCCAGTGCCGTTGGTCCTTCCTTTTCTCGGCGGAGAACGCTGTCAATAAAATCCTCGTTATTAGTAATCAGTCCGCATTCAAACAGTGCCGAAGACATATGCCGAATAACTGCATCGGGAGAAGTGTGCGGTGGATCGATAAAAATTAATTCAGAGCGAGTAAGTGCCGACAGTTCCATATTATTCCTCCGGTTGCGTCGCGGTACGGATCCATACTGTTTGCCAGCCGGTTAGCAGGCAAGCGCCGTTAAAGGGTGTCCCCATCAGAAGATCTGTTCCTTCGGTGGGCAAAGAAAGTGGTTGTGTGATTGCAGTGAGATTGACAACACAGTACAGGGTTTCTCCCCCCATCTGGCGTTTGACACCAAACAGTGCGTCTGGCAGTTCAAGGACTTGCTGAGACGATGATGGTGAGAAAGCGGGATGCTGTTTACGTACCCGAAGTAATCTCGACAGCGCAGCATAGATCTTCGCTTGTCGGGATTCAGGGGTGACTAATGCCTGATGCGTGGCGGCGAAATCCAGCTTTTCACGGTTAATGCGACGATTTAGCCCTGATGTATTAAGCCCGTGCAGATCGTTTTCACTACCAAGAAGACTGTGGTAGTAAATTGCAGGTACGCCCCGCAGCATAAAGAGGATGGCGTGAGCGGCGGCGAACCTGGCGACCTGTCTGTCAGTAGCCTCCCCCGGTTCGCTTAATGCACTCAGGAAGTTTATATTCATTTCATAAGGTGACTGGCTGCCGTCAGGATTGGTACGCCAGGAAATACGCCCTTGCTTGCGTTCTACTTCATTGACCAGAAACGTTTTTTCTTCCGTAGAGAGGATATTTTCAACGGGTCTCAATCCAATGCCGTCGTGGCTGGCGAGAAAATTGAAAAAGGTGGTGTTGTCTGGAAACGTTTCCTGTTCCAGGCTTTGCGCCCACTGACGTAGCCAACGCGCATTGCCGCGCAGGAAAGCGTGTAACGTCAGAGGGGGTAACGGGAACTGATACACCATGTGAGCCTCATCCCCTGAACCCAGATAGCTGATATTTTCCTGATGTGGCACATTGGTTTCGGTAATCAACAGGCAGTCAGGCCAGTTCTCTTCCAGAATCGCTCGCCAGAGTTTTATGATCAGATGGGTCTGCGGCAGGTGAATACAGCTGCTGTTGCTTTCCTTCCACAGGAAGCCTACGGCATCGAGTCGAATCGCCTGGGCGCCGCGTGAGGCATACTCCAGCATAATATCAATGCTTTCCAATAAAACGTCAGATTCACGAAAATTGAGATCGATCTGATCGGCGCTGAATGTCGTCCAGATGTGTGACGTTTCCCCTGTCGATCGCTTGAAGGGGGTAAGCAACGGCAGCGTCCGTGGGCGGGTTACCAGATGATAATCCTCATCCGGATCGGCGTTGATAAAGTAGTTCTGGTAGCGAGGCTCGCCGCGAAGATAGCCCTGAAACCAACGGCTTTGCTGTGAAATATGGTTAATCACAAAATCGAACATCAAATTAAAATCGCCAGCCAGTGCCGCAATATCTGACCATTGCCCAAGATTGGGATCAATCTGCCGGTAATCCACCACGCTGAAACCATCATCGGAGGACCAGGGGAACATAGGTAACAGATGGATATCGCTGATCGTCCCTTTTAACCACAGTTTTGCAAACTGGTGGAGAATCGACAGAGGATTTTCCCCTTGCGCGCAGATGCTATCACCATAGGCGATCATCCAGATGCGGCTCTGATCTAACGGTACTGCCGTTTGTGTTTTGGGTTTCCAGTATTGGATAAGTTGCTCAATTTTTGCCGCGATTGCCTGATGATCAGCTTGCGGATAGAGCTGCGCCAGCGTCTCGCGGATAAATGTTTCACGCGGGGAATTATTCATACTTTTACGTGACGCTCCGGTTGTGGGAGAAGGAAATCGCAGGTGGCGAACGGTGCAATTTCATGGCAGTGTTCAACGGGTTCTTCCAGATAGTTAATCTGTGACATCTCTTGCAGAAATGGCGGAAGCTCAACCGGATGCTCTCCGGCATTGAAAACACGTAGGATCGTGCCATTTACCGTCTGGGCGTGGGGGAGCGCCGAAAGAATGAGCGGCTCTGGAAGCGACAGCAGGCTGAAGGTTTCTGGAAGTGAACGCGGTGTAAAATTGAGCGTGAAGCGTTCCAGGCGGTTATCCAGTGTGTTCAATTTCTGATTCTGCCAATTGAATGGCTGGCGTAGCACTCGGGTTTCCAGGCGACGTAATGTCAAATGGTCGGCGCGTTCGGCGAGAGACAACGTCAGGCTAAAATGCAGAGGCTTGTGTAACTGAGCTTCTGGCGTGTAAATGACGGTGTTATTGATTCCGGAAGCGCGCCCAGGACGCCAGGCCAGATCGTCACGCCCTAAAACGCCTGTCGATTTGAAGAGCGTCAGCGCAAGCTGCGAGGTCCCGTTTTGCAGGATCTGAAATTCCTTCATGCCCAGGCTGTTAACGATCAGCGCCTTGTTGTTTTCCGCAATGGCAATAATTCCCTCACTGGTTTCAATATCGACGGGCTTCTCGCGATAATGTTGCCGCCAGTCAGCGGGGGCATCGGCCACGGGTCGGTGAATAATGCCGAAAGGCTGTGAGGCTATTGATTCACGGGTGTGAATATCGCTGTTGATCAGCAGACGCAGACGGTGGTCGCAAACCTTGTTTTCCACATGAGCATCAATGAAAAGTTGGGCTTCACCTTGGCGTAGCTCGCATACAATCTGTACCGGACAATCTTGTGTTGCACGTTGGCTTAATGAAGAAGGCAGACTGAGAGTGATTCCTAGCGTTAAACGCTCGACATGCTGACTTTTTTCACAAGCGAGGAGCGAAAAATTATTGAACTGGTTGGGGATATCGCCCTCCAGTGGCGAAAAATCATAACTGTCGCCAGCATCTGCACAGTCTTCAAACGCCAGCAGATCAGCAATTACCCTACCGCTGCGTTTATCCTCAAACGTCAGCGTTCCACCACCCAGGGTTAGCCGATAATGCTCATTCTCAATATGGCTTTCAGCACAAGAGCGGAGCGTAGAGACTGCGTGCTCACTCTCGCGAACGGCAATATTGATGTAACCCAGCGCGGGCAACTGTGCTACGTCGATGGCGACTTGCGAGCGGTAATAAGGCGCAAGCTCAACTTCTTTTTCACCCTGCGGCGTAACCTGAATCATGCGTCCGCCGGGGAGTTCCGTTTGTTCTATCATGCTAAATGAGAGAGGCTGCTCATCAATGAAGAGCTTCAGGGAGGGCGTGCGGCTGTACAGTGTGGCGTTGATGATCCCGGACCAGGACGTAGCGCCGGGGTTTACCACAACGAGATCGTTCTCCTGGCTACTGGCCATCGCCAACTCTTTCATCACCAGATTCCACAGGCTATGGCTGAGTTGTTCGGTCTGTTCCAGGCGGTGAAGAATGTCCCGATTAGTCGCATCACTGTTGCATCCGCCTATGGAGTCATGGGCATGATTGCGTAACAGGTTTTTCCAGATTTGATCAACCCACTGGAGGTTGACATCAATGCCATGCTGGCGAGCCAGCGCGATCGTTGGCTCCAGTTTACCCAGTAAAAATTGCTCGACATCGTAATTTTTCTTTTTAATGTCGTAGCGGACGGAGCCGATGGTTTTGTGGATCCGGGTATAGCGCGGTGACTTCAACTCTCCTTGCCAGCAGGTAAATCCTTTGGCTTGCTGACGAAGCGTATCGATATACGTTTCCAGCGATGAGAGCAGGAACCGATCACCTTCTGATGATTTTTTACTGACTGTCTGCAGAATTTTCGGCAAGTTGGGATCGATGTTGACCTGATCGCCGCCGCAGGGCAGGAGCAGGTCATTCAGGCCAGAACGTTGACGGATGAGATTAACCATCGGAAAGATTTTTTCTTGCAGGTGCGCATCGTCTGGCTGAATGTTTTTGGCCGCGCCATAGCCGAACGGCATTACGCAGGCAATCACTTCCGAGCCTGACGGCGCACGCCAGATAAACTGGCTCTGCTCAGCCTGAGTATCATGATTAATGCCCCGCCAGAAAACGATGTTATCCAGGTTGCATCCGCGGAGCAGTGTAGGGAGTTGGCTGTTATGACCAAATGTATCGGGCAGATAGCCCACCATCATAGCATGACCCAGTTTTCGCGCAGAAAGAATGCCGTATTTCAGGTTGCGGATAATCGATTCGCCGTGAACGTTGAAAGTATCCGTTTGGGTATACCAGGGGCCTATAAAAAGCCGTTTGTGTTTGACGAGTTTTTTCAGACGGTTAGCATACTGCGGATTGACGGCCAGAAAATCCTCAACAACAGCGGTTTGTCCATCGAAATGGTAACAGGTGTAATCGGGGTGAATTTCTAAAGTGTCGATAACATCGGCAAAGTTTCGCGATGCCAGAATATTGCTGTCCTGTAGGGTGAAATACCACTCTTGATCCCAGTGCGTGTGCGCGATGACATGGATATGACTCATTTTACTTTCCTGAATTTGTTGCCAGTTTCGGGCTGAAGAAAAGCACGCCTAACGCGCACACCAGAGAGCCTGCGAAAACACTGATTAGATAACCCGTAACGTTGGTGGCAAGCGGCCATCCCCAAACGGCAGGCAGCGGTAAAGATTGTTTGACACCTAACGTTGTGGCAATGAGTGCGCCTGCCATTGCCCCGACCATAAATACCGGGATCAGACGGGGATTCTTCAGAATAAATGGGATCGCGCCTTCAGAAATCCCAATGAAACCCAGTAGCAGCGAAGTGCTGCCGATAGTTTTTTCTTCGCTGTTAAATACGTTAGGAAGGCCGAAGCGGTTATTGAGCAATGCAGCAATGCCGACGCCGATTGAAGGGATGACAATGGCCAGCTCTCTGGCGGTTAAATCGAAGGTCTCACTCACGCCGTTAAGTCCCAGAGCCACTGAACCCGCCGCTTTGTTAATCGGCCCGCCGAGGTCAAAAGCAGTACCTGCTGCAATCATCAGCGAGTAAAAATTGCGTCCAGAGTCGCCAGCAGAGGTAAAAAAGGTCACCATCGCCTGGTTTAGTGCGCCAAAAATTGGGTTAATCAGGTACTGCATGACAATCACCAGCGTGATACCGGTGCATATAGGCACAATCAGCATGGTTTTTATAGTGGTAATTTGCGGACGTACTTTTATCGTATCGTTGAGCCACTGCACCAGATGACCGACAAAAAAGCCGATTGCGATAGCGCCAAAAAATCCCGAGGGCATAAAACCTTCGAGATCAAAAAAGCGCTTATAGACTTCGTCAGACATAATACCGCCGATAAGGCCAGGTATTAACGCCGGTTTTCCAGCGATAGAAAAGGCGAGATACATGGCGAATACCGGGTACATAAACTTGATGACCATAAAGCCCAGTTTATCCAGCACCTCAAACGGTGTTCCGTTGATGGGAATGAATTGCCCGGTTATTTTCGCTACCGCCATGAGTAATCCACCGAGCACCACGACAGGCAACATATAGCTAATTGCCGCCATAATATGTCCGATAAAGATCTGCCAGGCGGAACGGCGTTCTTCTGGTTCGTCATTGGCGGTAGTCGTATCTTTATCCAAAGCCAGCGCCCGATGAATAGAGTGGTCGGTATTCTTGATTAGTTCCTGCGTACGTATTTTGAGATGAGGTACGTTCTCAAAACGTTCGGCATCCTGGACAGGGACATCAACCGCCAGGATGATAGCATCAGCACTGGCGATATCTTGACGGGAGAGCTTATTTTTAACTCCGTCGCTTCCTTGTGTTTCGACCTTAACGTTAAAGCCGTTTTCTTTTCCCCAGGCGACAATTTTGTTGGCCGCCATAAATGTATGCGCAATACCTGTAGGGCATGCTGTTACTGCAACTATTTTTTGTGGTGTCATTGTCAAATCTCTGAAAATAGAACTACAGGAATTATAAAGAGAAATAAAAAGTCCAATAAACGTTTGGTGATACTTATTGCGTATGGGGATACCTGAAACATGATAGTGTGATTCACATTGCAGTGTCTGGTATAAGATACGGGTATGATCAATCTATCTTTAGTTAAAGAGTGCTGTTTTATGAATTCTTTTCAAGGTAATGAAAGGTTAATATTTGAATATATACAGTGTCATGCACATGAAATCTCTGGTATTTCCGCCAAAGTGATTGCTACCGAGACGTTCACCACCACCACGTCCGTGAATCGAGTGTGTAAAAAAATGGGGTATCAAAGCTATACCGAATTGCGGTATCAGTTTTCACGAGACAGACGTGTCGCGGAGCCGGTGAAATTTAGCATAGGAAACGAAAAAGAAGAGCTGATAATACAACTATGTAACCAATTGATTAATTCAAGTCATATATTTTTATATTCACGCGGGGCATCGCTGACCAGTTTGAATTATCTTTCTCGTTTTCTTTCGCTGGCGAGTTTGCCCCATTTAATTCTCAATGACATTCACCAGCTCACACGGGTTTCCCAAGGAACGCTGGTGCTCATCAGTAAATCAGGTGAAACTGCCTCGTTAGTTGAAATGGCAAGAAATGCGTTGCGTAAAGGGCTAAAAATAATTGCGATTACCAAGAGAGGATCAACATTAGCGACGCTGGCAACACTGTGCTGGCCTCTGGACATTGATATTGATGCGATTTCTTTATACCAACGGGAAGGCCAGCTTGAACTGCTTACTGTGGTTGACCGCATCGGTTGCTATTTGCTGCAACACGATGCGGCGTGAAACATCAGAGCTGCTTAACAATCCCCAGACGCACGGCGTAATCATTTTCATGATCCCCGTGGTCATTGATGTAGGTTTTATCAAGAGATACTAACTCAACATACGGGGTCCAGCCATCGTCCAGTTTATAATTGAACGCCACGGTATGCTCCCAGTATGTATCATCACCTGTTCCCTGGTCGACACCATCCTGCCAGCGGAAACGAGGATTATAAGACATACCAAAATTACCAATATTATAGGCAAACCAGAGATCGAACTGGTGTGACTCGCGGCGAGTGTAACCGCTACCGTCTAATTTTCTGTCACTGTGGGAGTCGTTTACTGTGTTATAGCGATAGCGCGCTGAGAGATTAAGTCCATTATCAAAAGATTTCCAACCCTGAATAAAAGGTCGATAGTGCGTGTTGCTGGAAGTAAATACAGTAACTAAACCTGGTGCAATTGCATAACCATTACCTAAGTCAAAACGCCAGCGCGTTTCTATTTCTTGAGCTGCTTCAGTCACACCTTTATCATCGGGATCATTTCTATCGGTATCGCCAAAAAACGTGTCATTGTGATTTTGTGCAGCCTCAACGGAAAAATAAAAACCGTTGTCAGCCTGATGCATGACTTTAATTCTTGAGTCATTTGCTTCAGAGTTTGTGTTATGACCAAAGCGTAAATCAACTGCAGTATTCCCACACCATCCTTGGCTGCTAATCAGTAATGCTGAAATAGTACATGTTCTAATAAGATTTTTCATAATATCCTGCCGGGCAATATAATAAGAGGCAGGTGTATTTTTATTTTATTCCCCAGTGCTTGTAAATTTTATCATGGTACATTTCAGGTATCGCTATACATCCCATACGAACTGCGTAATTGAAGATACGGATAATGACGCTTATCCGTATCTTTGCGCCATTATTTTTGCACCCACCAGACGGCTTCAAAAGGACGCAGCGTCATGTCAACGGGTTGGCTGGCGACCTCGGCATAGTTGTGCATAAGCACTTGCCAGTTTCCGTCGGTATGAGTCGGTTGCCAGTTCTGGAAGGTATCACTCAGGTTGGCAATGACCAGCAGCCGCTGTCCTTGCCATTCGCGCTGATAACACCATACGAGTGGGCTGTCTGGTAACAGATCCTGGTAGTCGCCCCAGGTAATAACCGGCTCCGTTTTGCGCAAGGCGATCAGCTTCTGATAGGTGTAAAACACGGAATCGGCATCATCAAGCGCGGCTGCCACGTTAATATCCGTCGCATTGTCGCACAGTGCGATCCACGGCTCGCCCTGGGTAAATCCGGCATGTTTGCTGCCGTCCCATTGCATCGGCGTGCGGCTGTTATCGCGGGATTTACTGGCGAGGATTGCCAGCAGCTCTTCGGCATCGCGTCCCTGGCCGTTCAGTTCCGCGAACATGTTAAGGCTTTCTACGTCGCGGTAATCGGTAATCTGGCGGAAGTGCGGGTTGGTCATGCCAATCTCTTCCCCCTGGTAGATATAGGGCGTGCCCTGCATGCCGTGCAGCACCATCGCCAGCATTTTGGCGGCTGGCACACGGTATTTCCCTTCCTCGCCAAAACGCGACACGATGCGCGGCTGGTCGTGGTTACACCAGAAAAGCGCGTTCCATGCCTGATTGTGCATCCCTTGCTGCCAGTGGCGGAACAGAGTTTTGAGCGCCACGTAGTCCGGTTTGGCTAACGTCCATTTTTCACCGTTGGGATAATCCACCTTCAGGTGGTGGAAGTTAAAGGTCATCGACAGTTCGCTGCCGTCCAGCGCGGCGTATTGCTGGCAGTTTTCCAGCGTGGTGGAAGACATTTCGCCGACCGTCATCAGGCTACGTGGGGTGAAGACGTCGCGGTTCATCTCGCGTAAAAACTCATGCGCGCGCGGGCCGTCGGTATAAAAACGGCGGCCATCGCCGTCGGGATCGTTCGGGAAGTCCTGATCTTTGGAGATAAGATTGACTACGTCGAGGCGCAGGCCGTCCACGCCGCGATCGGCCCAGAACTCGCAGACTTTTTTCAGCTCGGCGCGTACCGCCGGGTTTTCCCAGTTCAGGTCGGCCTGCTCCGGGGCAAAGAGATGCAGATAATACTGCTCGCTTTCGGCGTGCCAGCCCCAGGCGCTGCCGCCAAATTTTGACTGCCAGTTGTTCGGCGGGGTGGTCGGTTCGCCGTCACGCCAGAAATAAAACTGACGATACGGGCTGTCTTTATCCAGCGCCTCACGAAACCAGGAATGCTGGGTTGAGGTGTGGTTAAACACCATATCCAGAATAATGCGTATGCCGCGCGCTTTCGCCGCTGCTACCAGTTCGTCAAAGTCTGCAAGCGTGCCGTAAGCCGGATCGACAGACATGTAGTCGGCGACGTCGTAGCCGTTATCAACCTGCGGCGAAATGTAGAAGGGTGTCAACCAGATAGCATCAACGCCCAGTTTTTGCAGATAGTCGAGACGCTGCGTTACGCCGCGTAAATCACCCGTGCCGCTGCCGGTGGTGTCCTGAAAGCTCTTGGGGTACACCTGATAGATAACGCCGTTTTGCCACCAGTGTGGAATATTCATTGCTGTTTCCTGGAGATACGATGGGGCGCAACTGCGCCCCGAAGAAAAGTTAAACAATCTGTAATGTGCCCTGACGGTATTTACGCTGGTAGACGAATGAGGTCAGTACCATCGGGATAACAATCGCGATGACCATCGCCATGCCAAATACCTGCCAGTAAGTTGGCTGAATGGAGAGGATACCCGGCAGGCCGCCGACGCCAATGCCGTTCGCCATCACGCCGTTCAGGCCGCACAGCAGACCGGCGAGACCGGAGCCGATCATCGCGCACAGCATCGGGAAGCGGTATTTCAGGTTGATGCCGTACATCGCCGGTTCCGTTACCCCGAGATAAGCCGAGATCGCCGCAGGTACTGATATTTCGCGTTCATTGTGTTTGCGGCTGGAGATAATGATGCCGACCACCGCGGAAGCCTGAGCGATGTTTGACAACGCAATCAGTGGCCATACCGGCGTACCGCCCATGCTCTGGATCATCTGCATGTCGATAGCCAGCGTGGTCTGGTGTACGCCGGTGATCACCAGCGGGGCGTACAGGAAGCCGAACAGCGCCGCGCCAATCGGCGCAAAGCTGCCGGTCATCAGATGACGGACCGCGAACGCCACGCCGTCGCCGATCATGCGGCCAAACGGACCGATAAAGGCGTGCGCAAGGAACACCGCGAGGATCAGCGAGCACACCGGGACGATCACCAGATACAGATAATCCGGGACGATGCGTTTCAGGCGCGTTTCAATAAATCCAAGCGCCAGACCGGCCAGCAGGGCCGGAATAACCTGCGCCTGGTAGCCCACTTTCTCAATGCTGAACAGGCCGAAGTTCCACACTTCCGGCACCTGTTGACCGAGCAGATAGGCGTTCATCAGCTGCGGCGAAACCAGGGTCACACCCAGCACAATACCGAGGATCGGCGTGCCGCCCATTTTCTTCACTGCTGACCAGCAGATCCCGACAGGCAGATAGAAGAAGATCGCTTCGCCAATTAGCCACAGGAAGTCGTAGAGGGTTTTCAGCGACGGATGCATCTGCGCCAGCGTCTGCCCGTTACTCATTGGCAGATCGCCGATCACATTGCGAAAACCCAAGATCAAGCCGCCGCTAATCAGCGCTGGCAGCAGAGGGAAGAAGATCTCTGCAAAATGGGAAATCAGCTGTTCATGCCACTTCATGTTCTGCCGCGCGGCTTTTTTCGCCTGCTCTTTGTCGGCACTGGCCTGGCCGGTGGTCGCCAGCAGTGCTTTGTAGTAATCGCCCACCTCGGTGCCAATCACTACCTGAAACTGCCCGGCGTTGGTGAAGCAGCCTTTGACCATCGGCAACTGCTCGATCTCTTTTGGCCTGGCATTCGCAGGCTGATTCAGTACAAAACGCAGGCGAGTGATGCAGTGACTCACCGTAGCGATATTGTCGCGCCCGCCTACCAGCTCAATCAGCCGGTCGATGTCTGCTTGTTTTACTTTGCTCATTATTAAGCCCTGTTGTTGACCTGCCGCCAGAGTATCTCTTCGATGAATATTTAAAAATGGGAACGTTCCCGAAACGCAGCGAAGATCACAAATTAGCGCTCAGAAAGCGATCAGGCGAGGGTGGAGGGAATAACGATTTGTCGCAGTTCGCTACGGCCGTTGATCTGCTCGATCAGCTGTGAGGCCGCTTGTCGTCCGGCCTCAGCGTAGCCTGGATCGACGGTGATAATTTCCGGATGGAGGAATTTCATCAGCGGTGTGCTGCCCACACTCGCCAACTGCAGATTTTCAATCCGCTGCTCCTGCAGATATTTGCTGACCCCAAGGGCAAGGGTATCCGTCGCACAGACTAAGGCGGTGGTTTCCGGGGTGATGACACTGGCGGCCTGCTCATAACCCTGCTTCATGGCCAGACCCGGCAGTGCGGCAACCGGATGCAGTTTGTGTTTCTTACAGAATGCCAGGTAGGCTTCATGACGGCGCTTACCAGTGGTCACGTCGCTATGGGGAACACCAAGAAAGCTAATATGGCGGTGGTCGCGATCGTATAAACGCTGCATCAGGTTATGAATAGCACCCTCATCGTCATAGCAGACGGAGGCAAAGCCTTTGGCATCTCTGGCCAGCAGTACCAGAGAATCCTGCCAGGAGGTGAGCATCGTTTCGGTAATGCCGGTAAAACCAAACAGCACCACACCGTCAATATTGCGGCGTCTGAGCATGCCCAGATGTTCTTCGACCAGTTCAGGCGAGAACTGGCTTTCCATCATGATCGGATCGTAACCCTGCTCATAAAAAGCGGGCAGCATGGTCTGTACGGCGAGATTTTCTGAAAGCGAATCCAGGCGCGTGACAATAATCGCCACCACCTTGTCGCTTTGCCCACGCATGGCGCGTGCGGAGCGGGAAGGGGAAAAACCGTGCTGATTCATCACCGCTTCGACGCGTTCACGAGTACGTTCGCTGACGCCACTTTCGTTGTTGAGAACGCGGGAAACCGTGGATTTCCCCACACCGCTTAAGCGGGCGATGTCTTTAATGGTCAGCCGATTTTGCATCCTGTTTTCCCGTGTCGCGTGTGAAGTTATGCCAAAAGAGAATAACTTTACTCAAGCACAGCGCAATGGGCAAAGTCTGGTATACGTTTGGTTTAGTTTCCATGGTTTATCATACCGCCATAATTGCCACAAACCTTATGGTTTTCTGCGTATAATCCGCAGCGCTTATCTTTCACTTACCGGAGGCTATATGGATCCCGATCCCACCCCTCTCCCGAGACGGAGAAACAAAACTTTCCGGTAAGCCTGTCTTTCACTGTCTTACCGGATGCGTAAGACAGTGACGTTCTGACGTCCCTGTTGTGATTTGAAAATTGCCATCAGGCAAGGCTTTGCCACGCCTGAAGGATTTACTGCGCCCGTTAAGACTGGCGCAGGGGGACTGCCTATGTTCAAAAATATGACTCGCCAGCTGTTTGCCCGGCTTAACCGCCATTTACCGCATCGTCTGGTACATCGCGATCCGTTGCCCAATGCGCAAACCGTTGCCAGCACGCCGATCCCGCCCTCGCTGAGCGAACATTGCCTGAAAATGGCGTTGATGGACGAAGCCGCGCTGTGGAAAACGTTTGGCGCGCACCCGGAAGGATTAAACGCTACAGAGGTCGAGAACGCTCGTGAAATCCATGGCGAAAACCAGTTGCCGGCGCAGAAGCCGTCGCCGTGGTGGGTGCATCTGTGGGTCTGCTACCGCAATCCGTTTAATATTCTGTTGACCATTCTTGGCGCCATTTCCTATGCCACTGAGGATCTGTTCGCTGCTGGCGTCATCGCGCTGATGGTCGCCATCTCGACGCTGCTGAATTTTGTGCAGGAGGCGCGTTCCACCAAAGCAGCAGACGCGCTGAAAGCGATGGTCAGCAACACCGCCACGGTGCTGCGTGTGATCAACGAAAAAGGGGAGAACGGTTGGGTTGAACTGCCGATCGACCAGTTGGTACCCGGTGATGTTATTAAGCTCGCGGCAGGGGATATGATCCCGGCGGATTTACGTATCGTCCAGGCGCGCGATCTGTTTGTGGCGCAGGCTTCGCTGACCGGTGAATCGCTACCCGTGGAGAAGGTCGCAACCAGCCGCGACCCGCAGCAAAGCAACCCGCTGGAGTGCGATACCCTGTGCTTTATGGGCACCAACGTGGTGAGCGGTACAGCGCAGGCTATCGTGATTGCGACCGGAGCCAATACCTGGTTCGGACAACTGGCGGGCCGCGTCAGCGAGCAGGAAAGCGAGCAGAATGCCTTCCAGAAAGGGATCAGCCGCGTCAGCATGTTGCTGATCCGCTTTATGCTGGTGATGGCGCCCATTGTGCTCATCATTAACGGCTATACCAAAGGCGACTGGTGGGAGGCGGCGCTGTTTGCGCTGTCTGTTGCGGTGGGGCTGACCCCGGAAATGCTGCCGATGATCGTCACCTCGACGCTGGCGCGCGGGGCGGTGAAGCTGTCTAAACAAAAGGTCATCGTCAAGCACCTTGATGCCATCCAGAACTTTGGCGCGATGGATATCCTGTGCACCGATAAAACCGGGACCCTGACCCAGGATAAAATTGTGCTGGAGAATCATACTGATATTTCCGGCAAACCCAGCGAGCACGTTCTGCATTCTGCGTGGCTGAACAGCCATTACCAGACCGGGCTGAAGAATCTGCTGGATACGGCGGTGCTGGAAGGCGTGGATGAAGAATCTGCCCGCCAGCTCTCTACCCGCTGGCAAAAAATCGATGAGATCCCGTTTGATTTCGAACGTCGCCGCATGTCGGTGGTGGTTGCGGAAGAAACTGATGTGCATCAGCTGGTGTGCAAAGGCGCGCTGCAGGAGATCCTCAGCGTCTGCACCCAGGTGCGCCACAACGGCGAGATTGTCCCCCTGGATGAGGGCATGCTGCGTCGGGTAAAACGCGTCACCGATACGCTGAACCGTCAGGGGCTGCGCGTAGTGGCGGTGGCCACCAAGTACCTGCCCGCGCGCGAAGGTGATTACCAGCGTATTGATGAGTCGGATCTGATCCTCGAAGGCTATATCGCGTTCCTCGATCCACCGAAAGAGACCACCGCTCCGGCGCTGAAAGCGCTGAAAGCCAGCGGTATTACGGTGAAAATTCTCACCGGTGATAGCGAGCTGGTGGCGGCAAAAGTGTGCCATGAAGTGGGGCTGGATGCGGGCGATGTGGTGATTGGCAGCAGCATTGAAGGGTTAAGCGATGACGAACTGGCAAAACTGGCCCAGCGCACCACGCTGTTTGCCCGCCTGACGCCGATGCACAAAGAGCGCATTGTTACGCTGCTCAAGCGTGAAGGCCACGTGGTTGGCTTTATGGGCGATGGCATCAATGACGCTCCTGCGCTGCGCGCGGCGGACATCGGTATCTCTGTTGATGGCGCGGTCGATATTGCGCGTGAAGCGGCGGATATTATTCTGCTGGAAAAGAGCCTGATGGTGCTGGAAGAAGGGGTGATCGAAGGACGCCGTACTTTTTCTAACATGTTGAAGTACATCAAAATGACCGCCAGTTCTAACTTCGGTAACGTGTTTAGCGTACTTGTGGCGAGCGCCTTTTTGCCGTTCCTGCCGATGTTGCCGTTGCACTTATTGATCCAGAACCTGCTGTACGATGTATCCCAGGTGGCGATTCCGTTTGATAACGTCGACGAAGAGCAGATCAAAAAGCCACAGCGCTGGAATCCCGCCGAACTGGGCCGCTTTATGATCTTCTTTGGGCCGATCAGCTCGATCTTTGATATTCTGACCTTTTGCCTGATGTGGTTTGTCTTCCATGCCAATACGCCAGAGCATCAGACATTGTTCCAGTCGGGCTGGTTCGTGGTGGGCCTGCTGTCGCAAACGCTGATTGTGCATATGATCCGTACCCGTCGTGTGCCGTTCATCCAAAGTCGCGCCGCATGGCCGCTGATGCTAATGACGCTGGTCGTGATGGTGGTGGGCATTGCATTACCGTTCTCGCCGCTGGCCAGCTATCTGCAATTGCAGGCGCTGCCGCTGAGCTACTTCCCGTGGCTGATTGTGATTCTGGCGGGCTACATGACATTGACCCAATTAGTGAAAGGTTTTTATAGCCGTCGCTACGGTTGGCAGTAAACATCAAACTTCTCAGCAGGATGGTGTAAATACCATCCTGCATTTCTCTTTTTCATTCGAAAGATATTCCCACGAAATATTAGTGTTTTATTTTTATTGAAATACTAGCGGAGGGAATTAGTATCAAATCGCCTTCCTTGCGTTGTTTTTTTATCAAGAAAACGATCTGCGTTGCAAAAATGAAACACTGTGCTAAAAATTATTAGCATCTGCGATTTTTTGTGAACACAGTCATCGAAATAAATTGTTACACCAGCTAGTCTGCACAGGTAACGTCGTTAAGAAAGTTTCTCGCTGCCCGTTTTAATTCCGGCAGTCATTTGCTCTGCAAGCTATTCCTGTTAATGGATATTATGAACTTCTGGAGAAGGACAAATGAAACTGACAAAAAAACTGTTAAGTCTGTGTATTGGCGCGTCCGTATTACTGGCGAGTCATGCAACGCTGGCACAAACTTTTCGCGCCGCGGATGTGCATCCGGCTGATTACCCGAACGTTGTCGCAGTGAAACATATGGGGGAGAAACTCAGCGCTGCGACCGATGGCCGTCTGGAGATTAAAACATTTCCAGGTGGCGTGTTAGGTGATGAAAAACAGATGATTGAGCAGGCGCAATTAGGCGCTATCGATATTATTCGCGTCTCAATGACGCCTGTTGCCGCCATTCTTCCTGAAATTAACGTGTTTACCCTGCCGTATATCTTTCGCGATGAAGACCATCTGCATAAGGTCCTTGACGGCATGATCGGTCAAGAGATTGGCGACCGTCTGACGGCTAATACGAAATCGCGGTTGGTATTTCTTGGTTGGATGGATGCCGGGACGCGCAACCTGATTACCAAAAATCCGGTGGTGAAACCGGAAGATTTACACGGTATGAAAATCCGCGTTCAAGGGAGTCCGATAGCGCTGGATACCTTAAAAGCGATGGGAGCTAACGCCATCGTGATGGGCGTCAGTGAAGTGTTTAGCGGTATGCAAACCGGCGTTATTGATGGCACAGAGAATAACCCGCCAACATTTGTTGCGCACAACTATTTACCGGTCGTTAAAAACTATACCTGGAGCAAACACTTTATTATTCCTGAGCTTTTTCTGTTCTCCAAAGCCAAATGGGATAAATTGAAAAAAGAAGACCAGGAACTCATTATTAAGCTCGCCAAAGAAGCGCAGATAGAACAACGCAAACTTTGGCAAGAATATAATGCGAAATCTTTGGAGACCATGAAAGCCAATGGCGTTCAGTTCCACGATATTGATACTGACTATTTCTATAAAGCCACGCAGTCAGTGCGGGATAATTACGGTAAAGACCACCAGGATTTGATCAAACGTATTCAGGATGTGAAGTAATTCATCAGGCGGAGGGAAGCAATCCTCTGCCTGAGTCTTTTGATTAATTCGAGGTGATAATTATGGGTGAATGCTATTCATCGGTAATGGATTTTCTTTATCGGGTCTCTATGTGGATTGCCGGTGTCGCATTATTGGTTATGGTCGCTATTATCCCCATTGGCATATTTGCACGCTATGTCCTGAACAATGCCCTGTCATGGCCTGAACCGGTCGCCATTCTTTGTATGGTGACGTTCACCTTTATTGGCGCGGCGGTGAGCTATCGCGCAGGTTCACATATCGCGGTGAGCATGGTCATTGACCGTCTGGAGGAGTCCGCCCGTCGTTACTGCTCGATTATCGCAGATATCATGTTGGTGGCGATCAGCCTGTTTATTCTCTGGTATGGAACCAATCTGTGTCTTGAGCTGTGGGACCAGCCCGTAGCGGAATTCCCGCTTTTAAGCTCCGGGCAAAACTATCTTCCGTTGCCGATTGGCTCTGCCATAACGCTGCTGTTTATCGCAGAAAAGATATTCCGCGGCCCGCAATATCAACGTCCCGTTGTCATGCTGGGTTCAACCAGCTAGTTACCGCCCCCATTTCATTAAGGAAAGCAGATGGATGCATTTATTCTCGTCTTTACGCTTGGCATTATGCTGGCGATTGGGGTACCGGTAGCGTACGCGGTTGGCATTAGCGCCATCATTGGAGCCTGGTATATTGATATTCCGCTGGAAGCCGTAATGATCCAACTGACCAGCGGAGTAAACAAGTTTTCGCTACTGGCGATCCCATTCTTTATTCTGGCCGGGGCAATCATGGCGGAAGGGGGAATCGCGCGGCGACTGGTGAATTTTGCCTATATTTTTGTTGGCTTTATCCGCGGTGGGCTGTCACTGGTAAACATCGTCGCCTCGACCTTTTTTGGCGCAATTTCAGGATCGTCGGTGGCCGATACCGCTTCTATCGGTTCAGTGATGATCCCGGAGATGGACAAAAAAGGCTACCCGCGCGACTTTGCCGCGGCGGTAACGGCCAGCGGCTCGGTGCAGGCGATCCTCACGCCGCCCAGCCATAATTCGGTTATCTACTCGCTGGCAACGGGCGGGACGGTGTCGATTGCCGCGCTGTTCATCGCCGGGATCCTGCCGGGCCTGTTGCTGAGCTTTAGCCTGATGGTGATGTGCGTGGCTTTTGCCCATAAACGCGGTTATCCAAAAGGGGAGCGCGTACCGTTTCGCCAGGCACTGAAGATTTTCGTCGATACACTGTGGGGATTAATGACGGTGGTGATCATCATGGGCGGGATCCTGTCAGGTATCTTTACCGCAACGGAATCCGCGGCGATAGCCTGTCTTTGGGCCTTCTTTGTCACCATGTTTATCTATCGTGACTATAAATGGTCTGAACTGCCGAAGCTGATGTTCCGCACGGTGAAAACGGTCACTATCGTGATGATCCTGATAGGCTTTGCCGCCGCGTTTGGGGCCGTCATGACCTATATGCAGTTGCCGATGCGGATTACCGAAGCCTTCACCAGCATCTCGGATAACAAATACGTCATCCTGATGTGCATTAACATCATGCTGCTGCTGATCGGTACGCTGATGGACATGGCGCCGCTGATCCTGATCCTGACGCCGGTGCTACTACCGGTGACCAACGCGCTCGGTATTGATCCGGTCCATTTTGGCATGATCATGCTGGTGAACTTAGGGATCGGCCTGATTACGCCGCCGGTGGGGTCGGTGCTGTTTGTGGCCAGTGCGGTGAGTAAGCAGAAAATCGAGCAGGTGGTGAAGGCGATGCTGCCATTCTACCTGGTGCTGTTCCTGGTGCTGATGCTGGTGACGTACATTCCGGCGATTTCGCTGTTTCTGCCGAAACTGTTTGGCGTGATGTGATAAATGCCCGGTGGCGCTCGCGCTTACCGGGCCTACAAACTACGCTTGCATAGGCCGGATTACGCGAAGCCGCCATCCGGCACAAGCATATTTAGCGACGAACGGCGATCGCTTCAATCTCGATTTTCACGTCTTTCGGCAGACGGGCAACTTCCACGCAAGAACGCGCCGGGAAGGTCGCGTTGTGCTCAGTGAAGAACGCTTCGTAGGTGGCGTTGACGGTAGCGAAATCGTTCAGGTCTTTCACGAAGACGGTCGTTTTTACGATGTCGCCCACTTTCAGACCTGCTGCTTCAACGATAGCTTTTACGTTTTCCAGCGACTGACGCGCCTGAGCGGACACGTCTTCCGCTACGGCGCCGGTTTTCGGATCGACCGGGATCTGACCGGAAGTGATTACCATGCTACCCAGGTCAACACCCTGTACGTATGGGCCGATTGCTGCTGGTGCATTTTCCGTCGCGATAGTCTTGCTCATGATTTCTCCTGAATTACAGCGGTAATAGAATGTTCCCGGCCATTATAGAGAGGCCACATTTCATAACCAACCCAAATTAGTTGGCCAGCACCACATAATGCGAAAACTCTTTTTCACAGTATTTGCATTTGAGTGCGATGTCATCAGCACGCTTTTTCACTGCAAAACTGGAAGAAACCGGCTCAGCATGACTGATACAGTTGCTGTTCGGGCACACCAGCACGTTGTCGATGCGCTCTGGCAGACTCGGACGTGATTTACCCACAACATCGTAATCGTCAATGCGGTTCACCGTTGCCTGCGGGGCATACAGAGAGAGCTGGTTAACCTGCTCGTCGGTCAGGAAGGTATTTTCAATTTTAATCAAGTCTTTACGACCCATCTCACCGGACGGCAGGTTCAGACCGATGGTGATTCGCTGGTCGGTTTCTGTCAGCTTGAACAGCGTCAGCAATTTAAAACCAACCTGTGCGGGAATATGGTCAATCACGGTGCCACGTTTGATGGCTTCAACCTGCAGTTTGTTATCGTGTGTCATCTCTTTTTCTCCCTTACAGTGCCAGTTCGCTATTCAGTACCAGTGCCAGTAACGCCTGGCGGGCGAAGATGCCGTTGCCAGCCTGCTGGAAATACCAGGCGTGCGGCGTCTTATCGACGTCGGTGGTGATTTCATCAATACGCGGCAGCGGATGTAGTACCTTCATGTTGGCTCTGGCGCCGTTCAGGTCGCTGGCGCGCAGGACAAACTGTGCTTTCACGTTGGCGTATTCGGATGGGTCCAGACGCTCTTTTTGTACGCGGGTCATATAGAGGATATCGACCTCCGCCATTACCTCTTCGATAGTGCCATGCAGGCTCCAGGCGATGCCCTTTTCAGTCAGCATATCCAGAATGTATTGCGGCATGGCCAGCGCATCCGGGGCAATGAAGTAGAAGCGGTTGCCTTCAAATTTCGCCAGCGCCTGAGTTAAGGAGTGGACAGTGCGGCCATATTTCAGATCACCCACCATGGCGATTTGCAGATTGTCCAGGCGGCCCTGTGTTTCCTGGATGGTAAACAGATCCAGCAGCGTTTGGGTTGGATGCTGGTTAGAGCCGTCGCCCGCGTTAAGAACCGGAACGTTACCAGAGAATTCTGTTGCCAGACGCGCGGCGCCTTCCTGCGGATGACGCATGACGATGGCGTCGACATAGGTGCTGATGACGGAAATGGTGTCAGCCAGCGTTTCGCCTTTTTTGCCCAGAGACGTGTTGCTGCTGTCAGAGAAACCTACCACGCTGGCGCCCAGACGGTGCATAGAAGTTTCAAAGGATAGACGGGTGCGGGTGGACGCCTCAAAGAAACAGCTGGCGATGACCTTATGCTTTAACAGCTCCGGCTGTGGGTTCGCTTTTAATTTCGCCGCCGTTGCGAGGACCAGATTGAGGTCATCGCGGCTGAGGTCGTTTATGGAAATGATGTGTTTTTGATAGAGCGGGTTAGCCATGTTTATCTCCTGACGCCTGGGCAAAAAAAAAGCCCCTCAATTGAGGGGCTCGGAATGGGTGATCAACGGAAAGAAAAACGGCAGGCCAGCGTCCTTTTTCAGACGCGGTAAGACAAAATGTCGTACACACTGAACCATACATCCTCCCGGCAAATTGTCCGCGATTATACTCAGCTACGTTATGGGATCAAGCGAAAAATGCACGATTTATTCATCGCAAACGGTTCTTCTGAATTTTAATTCATTTTAAAGAGATAATTAATCTGCTTGTGAACCAGGCCCGTTCGCTGCACGACGCGCGGCGCGACCCAGACGATACTGCTACCGGCAATGACGCCCAGAACTTCCGGCAAGGCGTGATAATCGAGGATTCTGGCAACCGCGCGACCATATCCTGCTGCGGTGTGAATGAGGATAAACTCGCTATTGTGTTCTATGCTGACCACCATTTCAGCGATCGATCGCGCGGCATCAGGAGCGGGTCGTGACTGAGGATTCACAGAATAAATTTTTTGCCCTTTTGTGTTTCTTATTTTTATGGCCCCGAGCAACTTCAGCAAACGAGACACCGTCGACTGACTAATACTGGTAAAGCCGTGGCTTTGCAGGTCGCGACGCAGCGCTTCTTGAGACAGGTAGCTTTTTTCGCTAATCAGGCGCTGACACATCGCCAGCTGTTTTTGCTCTTTGGCAGAGTAATCATCGAATTCCTTCATAAAATCACCTTATATTTCTTATCTGTATCAATGCGATGGCGAAATTCACCACATTTGCAGTATCAATAACGGCTCAAACGGGCGGTTGTGCAGAAAAACGAGAGAACGATCAAAAAAGCCGCCGGTATCCGACGGCTAAAAGGGTTACAGCATCGCGCCGATACTCAGGACGACCATGTTCAGTAACGTCAAAATGAGCAGTAACGGAGCGACCCATTTCAGGTAACGCACATAGGGAACGCGCGCGATGGCCAGCCCACCCATCACAACCGCAGATGTGGGTGTAATCAGATTCACAATGCCGGAAGCGGATTGATACGCGGTGACGACCAGATCCCTCTGTACATGCGCGAAGTCGGCCAGCGGGGCCATAATGGGCATGGTGAGGACCGCCAGCCCAGAGGACGATGGGACCAGGAAGGAGAGCAAAACTTCCAGCCAATAGGTCACATTGATGAAAATGGTGGTGGAAAGGCCGGAGACTAAATTTTCAGCGCTGTGCAGAATGGTGTGAGTGATCATGCCGTTATCCATCACCACGACGATGCCGCGCGCAATACCGATAATCAGCGCCACGCCAAGCAGATCCCGCGCACCGTCAATGAACGTACTGGTAAATGCCTCTTCACTCATGCGGGCGATTACGCCGACGATAATCGCAGCAGCCAGAAAAACACCGGATATTTCTGCCATCCACCACCCGAGTACCGCTACTCCATAGATCATTACCGCAAAGGCGGCGGCGAAAATCAGCAGGATCCATTTCCGCGTTGCCGTGAATTCCAGATTGGTATTGGCGCGACTACCGAGAAAATGGGCGCGGTTTTCCTCCATTTTATCCGCCACGATAGACAGCTCAGGATGGCTGCGAACTTTCCGGGCATAGCGCATGACCCACACCACACAGATCACATAGCCGATGACCAGCAGCAGAATGCGCATCAGCATTCCCTGAGTGAAGGGGATCCCGGCAGCATTGGCAGCGATAACCGTTGCGAAAGGGTTAATTGTCGAACCGAGTGTGCCGATACCTGCGCCGAGCAAAACGGTCGCAGCAGCAACCAGTGGATCAAAGCGGGCCGCCATCATCACCGGGACGAGCAGCGTGTAAAAAGGAAGCGATTCTTCCGCCATCCCGTAAATCGTACCTCCGGCGGCGAAAAGTCCCATCAGGATGGGGATCATCCACTCTTCTTTGCCGTTAAGCCTGACCGTCACGCGTTCGATACCGGCGTCGATGGCCCCCGTTTTGTTTACTACGCCGAGAAACCCGCCGATGATCAGGACAAACAGCGCCACATCAATGGCGCCAGCGGTGTAGGTCTCGTGATTATAAAGACCGTCAATCGGTGCCAGCAGTACAGCGGTAATACCTTGGGGATGCGCCTCGGTGGGGGCATAAGTCCCGGCAACCGGCACTTCTTTGCCCAGGGTCGCATTCATCGCCATCTGATATTTCCCTGCCGGGACAATCCAGGTCATAACAGCGACGAGTGCAATAAGAATAAACAGGATGGTATACGCGCTGGGAAATTTGAATTTGCCCATGATGTTCTCCGGATAACTCGGGCATATGCCGTCAGGCGACATATGCCCGCAGGGGTTAGTCGCCGAGTGTCGCTACCATGACCGCTTTAATGGTATGCATCCGGTTTTCTGCTTCGTCGAAGACGATGGAGTGTGCTGACTCGAACACCTCCTCCGTGACCTCAAGCCCTTTCAGGCCGTAAGCCGCTTCGATTTCACGTCCAACTTTGGTGTGTTCGTTATGGAAGGCGGGCAGACAGTGCATAAATTTCACATTGGGGTTGCCGGTTGCGTTGATGACTCGCTGGTTAATCTGATAAGGCGTCATCAGGCTTACGCGTTCTGCCCATGCCTCTTTGGGTTCACCCATGGAGACCCAGACATCGGTATAGAGGAAATCCACGTCGTAAACGCCTTCCTCAACGTCCTCCGTGAGCGTAATGCGCGCGCCCGTCACGCCGGCGATCTCACGGCATTCGGCAACCAGTTTTTCATCCGGCCAGAAGGATTTAGGGGCGACGAGGCGGATGTCCATCCCCATTTTCGCCGCGCCAACCATCAGTGAATTACCCATGTTATTGCGGGCGTCACCGAGGTAGGCGAAGCTCAGTTCAGGTAAGGTTTTGCCCGGCGCGTGTTCCAGCATGGTCATCAGATCCGCGAGGATCTGCGTAGGGTGAAATTCGTTGGTCAGCCCGTTCCATACCGGAACACCGGCAAACTGCCCCAGCTCTTCCACGATCTCCTGGCCATATCCGCGATATTCGATGCCGTCGTACATACGGCCTAACACGCGGGCGGTATCTTTCATCGATTCTTTGTGACCAATCTGTGAGCCGCTTGGGCCGAGGTAGGTCACCTGTGCGCCCTGATCAAAAGCGCCAACTTCAAAGGCGCAGCGGGTGCGGGTTGAGGTTTTTTCGAAGATTAGCGCGATATTTTTACCGACCAGCGTCTGTCTTTCGCGTCCGGCCTTTTTCGCCGTTTTTAATTCGATAGCCAGATCGATCAGGTACTGGATCTCTACCGGGGTGTAGTCGAGCAGTTTAAGAAAATTGCGATTTTTTAAGTTAACAGTCATCAGAATGTCCTTATGTAGGCCGGATAAGGCGCAGGCGCCATCCGGCAAAATGGGTCACGCGTCGTAAGCAATGGTTTCGGGCCGAATCAATGTGCCTTTCTCTCCCGAGAGAATGGCCGGACCGTCGGCCAACGAGCCGATGCCTGCTATCCCATGGCATTGAGAGACAAAATTCGCGCAGGCGGTAACTTTTGGACCCATAGAACCGGCGTCGAACTGCATCTCGCCGAGTATCTCGGGGGTGACCTGAGCCAAAGGCCGTTGGGTGGGTTTGCCCCAGTCGAGGTACACCGCGTCGGCGTCGGTCAGGATGAGCAACGCATCAGCATGAAGCTGGCTGGCGAGTAGGGCGGCGGAGAGATCTTTGTCGATCACGGCTTCAATACCGTGGTAGCCATCGGCCTTTTCCACGACCGGCACACCGCCACCGCCGTTGCAAATGACCAGATGATCGCGGGCGATCAACGCCTGGATCGCGTCACTTTCAACAATGCGTTTGGGCTGCGGAGAGGGCACAACGCGACGGAACGCTTTACCATCAGCTTTGAAAACCCAGCCTTTTTCCACCTGCAATGCATTGGCCTGGGTTTGGTCGTAAATGGGGCCGATATATTTGGTGGGATTGCTGAAGGCCGGATCGTGGGCATCGACTTCAACCTGAGTCAGCAGGACGCTAATTTCCCGCTGTGGAAGCTGGTTTTTCAGCGCCTGTTGCAACATATAGCCAATCATTCCCTGACTTTCCGCGCCGAGAATGTCGAGCGGATAGGGGGTGACGCTGGCGTAAGCGCTATTTTGTAACGCCAGCAGTCCAACCTGTGGGCCATTGCCGTGTACCAGAATCACACGCCACTGTTGCGTAAGCCGGGCGATGGTTTTTGCCGCCAGCTCAATGTTCTTACGTTGGATGTCAGCTTCCAGCGGCTCGCCGCGTTTGAGCAGCGCGTTGCCGCCCAGAGCCACAACCAGGGTCGGTTTATTTTCCATGACGTCTCCTTAAATACCGTCGCGTTCCAGCGGGCAGCTCATGCAGCGCGCGCCGCCGCGTCCGCGTCCAAGTTCGTCGCCAGGAATGGGTAAAACGGTGATGCCGGCTTTGTCGTATTTCTCGTTGGTCCAGATATTGCGCTCGTAACCCACAACCACACCGGGACGTAGCGTCAGGACGTTGTTGGCGTCATTCCACTGTTCACGTTCGGCTTCGAAGGCGTCACCGCCGGTGGTAATCAGGCGAATTTGATCGAGCCCCAGCGCTTTTTCCAGGGCATGAACCAGCGTACTTTCCTGCGTCCGTTTCAGGCCGCCGCGCCCGTCCGGCGTCAGAGTCCAACACTGCACGTCCGGGCGCACCACTTCCGGGTAGACAGAGAAGGTGTCGATATCGATGTGGGTCATAACGGTGTCGAGATGCATACAGGAACGATGCTTAGGCAGTTCGACCGCGATGACGCGCTCTGCCTGGCGATGCTTGAAGAGTGACTGGGCAAGGAACTCGATTCCCTGTGGCGTGGTACGCTCAGACATGCCAATAAGTACCGCACCGCGACCAATGACCAGCACATCTCCACCTTCTAATGTGGCGTGGTCATAATTAATATTTTCATCACCGAAGTATTTAATAAATTCACCATCGGCGAATTGCGGGTGCCAACGGTAAATCGCCCGCAGATTATTAGTTTCTCGTTGCCGGGCGGTTTTAGCCATCGGATTAATCGATACGCCGTTATATATCCAGCAGGAGGTGTCACGCGTAAATAAATGGTTGGGCAATGGCTTCATAATAAAATCATTAATATCATGAGTATCAACCACCATATTTTTGATTGACGCTGGGATTTCGCCATAGGTCAGCCCGCCGCTTAAATGCCGTGCCAGTTCCCGGTGCTGCATGTCCGCAAGCCAGGCGCGGACATCGGCGGCGAAAGTGGGGCCAAGGCGATAATCAGAAATTTGCGTATCCAGCAGCCAGCTTTTAGCGTCTGGAATATCCAGAGTTTGTGTCAATAAATCAGTGAGTAACAGAACCTCAATTCCCTCCTGACGCAGCGTGTTGGCGAAAATGTCGTGCTCTTCACCTGCACGTTCTACCGAAAGCACATCATCAAAAAGCAGCTCCTGACAGTTGGATGGCGTCAGCCTTTTTAAGCTGAGATTAGGGCGATGCAGCATCACGCTACGTAATTGACCGATTTCAGAACCGACATAATGCTTTTCCATCATTATTCCTTTAATACGATTTTAAAAAATAAAGAGGAGATGGCTGCAAATGCAATTTATTGCAGTCATGATTTTTCAGCTGATTTCAGAATCTATATTTAGATCTTATTTGATACGGAAACGTGATTTGTTTCACAGTCGGTTCGATATTTGAATTTGCTTTCCTAATATATGAGATGGCTCTGAGATTTTAAAAAATAATAAATACAATAACTGAATTGCTACGCATGAATATGTCTTGTTATTTATTTATGTTAATTTTATGTACATTTTTAAAAATATATACACTTAATAATCAATTGATTTTTATGTGTTTTTTATTATGAGGTGAATGTTTATGCGGTTCTGTGATTCTATTATTTGTACGGGACAGTTTATTGCCAAATAAATATGGTGGCGAACAAAGCGAGTGGGGGAGGTGTGAATTGTGATCGACGGCTGGGTTTTATCATAACACTTTCAAAACCAGCAAGTTACCAGCAAAGAGAAAAATGAGAGGGTAAGAGTTATGCAGTGTTTATGCATAACCTGATGCGTTAGGTTAACAACTATCTAACATCATCAGCGATAAACATGCGTTGCCGCAAAATATCGGTAATTAGGAGTGGTATGGCAGGCCGTTTTTTCGTATAACAACAAAAATGAAACGATGTTTTAATTAAGGGGTTTGAGATGATTGTCGGCAATATTCACAACCTGGGTGCCTGGCTGCCGGAAGAGCTGCGTCAGGCGATTGAGCACATTAAAACGCATGTTACGGATGCGACGGAAAAGGGTAAGCACGACATCGATGGCGATCGCCTGTTTTATCTGATTGCCGAAGATATGACGGAGCCGTTTGCACAGCGCCGTGCCGAATATCATGCCCGCTATCTGGATATTCAGATCCTGCTCAAAGGGCAGGAAGGCATGGCCTTTAGTACGCAGCCTGCGGGCGCGCCGGAAACTGACTGGCTGGCGGATAAAGATATTGCCTTCCTGCCGGAAGGGGCACAGGAGAAAACGGTGGTGCTGAACGAGGGTGACTTTGTGGTGTTCTATCCGGGGGAAGTGCACAAACCGCTGTGCGCAGTCGGTGCTCCGGCGCTGGTACGCAAAGCGGTGGTTAAGCTGTTGGTTGAGTGACGGACCGTAGGCCTGATAAGCGCAGCGCCATCAGGCACAACGGTGCAGATTGCCGGATAAGATGCTTAGCATCGCCATCCGGCAAATCAATCATGCAACGTTATTTTTTGGAAAGCGTCGCCACCATTACCGCTTTAATAGTGTGCATCCGGTTTTCCGCCTGATCAAATACGATGCTGGCGGGTGACTCAAAGACTTCGTCGGTCACTTCCATCCCGCCGTGCAAACCGTACTGTTGCGCCATTTGTTTGCCAAGCGTGGTTTGATCATCATGGAACGCGGGCAGGCAGTGCAGAAATTTCACCTGCGGATTGCCGGTGAACGCCATCATCGCGCTGTTTACCTGATATTTGCGCAGCAGCGCAATACGCTCGGCCCACTTCTCTTTCGCTTCGCCCATTGACACCCATACGTCGGTGTAGATGAAGTCCGCACCTTTTACGCCCGTGGCGACATCTTCCGTCAGCGTAATATTGCCACCGTTTTTCTGTGCCAGCGCTTTGCATTCTGCCACCAGACTCTCTTCCGGCCAGCAGGCCTGCGGTGCAACCAGACGCAGATCTAACCCGGTTAACGCGGCGGCTTCCAGCATTGAATTGCCCATATTGTTACGGGCATCGCCGGTATAGACCAGCGTCATCTCATTAAACGCTTTACCCGGCAGGTGTTCCTGCATAGTTAACAGATCCGCCAGTAACTGGGTGGGATGAAACTCGTTAGTTAATCCATTCCACACCGGCACACCGGCATATTCCGCCAGCGTTTCCACCACTTCCTGACCGTGACCCCGATACTGAATACCGTCGTACATACGGCCAAGCACGCGGGCAGTATCTTTAATCGACTCTTTATGTCCAATCTGGCTGCCGCTTGGCCCGAGATATGTCACTCGAGCGCCCTGATCGTATGCGGCAACTTCGAAAGAGCAACGAGTACGAGTCGAGTCTTTTTCGAAGATGAGCGCGATATTTTTACCGGTGAGTTGAGCCACCTCTGTGCCGTTTTTCTTATCTGCCTTGAGCTGTGCGGCGAGCTTGAGCAGTGACGTGAGTTCAGCAGAGGTGAAATCGAGCAATTTCAAAAAGTGCTTCTGATAAAACGTAGACATGGTTTCCTCACATGGCTTAAGCCATTTATTGAATTAAAATTCAATTTATATGTATGTTTATTCATTTGCAACCTTGTTTAACAAATCTTTCCTGGAAAGGTGGAGGCAATGACAGCGGTATGTGACAATAAGAGTATCGGCAGGACATTATGAGGAACGAGCCATGGCAAACCCGGAACTACTGGAAGAGCAGCGTGAAGAAACACGCTTGATTATTGAAGAGTTACTCGAAGATGGCAGCGATCCAGACGCGCTGTACACCATTGAGCATCACCTTTCCGCGGACGACTTTGAAACCCTGGAAAAAGCGGCAGTAGAAGCCTTCAAACTGGGTTATGAAGTGACCGAGCCGGAAGAGCTGGAAGTGGAAGAAGGCGACACGGTTATTTGCTGTGACATCCTCAGCGAATGCGCCCTGAATGCCGAACTGATTGACGCGCAGGTTGAGCAACTGATGAACCTGGCTGAAAAATTTGAAGTGGAATACGACGGTTGGGGCACTTATTTTGAAGACCCGAACGGCGAAGAAGGTGAAGACGGCGACGATGAAGACCTCGTCGACGAAGATGATGACGGCGTGCGTCACTAAGTCATCTGCTGACCTGCGGTAGCACAGGCTGCCGCAGGTCAAGGACAACGTATGGATTACCCGCAAATACTCTCCCCGATCCACAACTTCCTGAAATGCAAAACGCCCCAGGCCTGGCTTGATAAAGCGCGAGACCCGGCGAATCTGCCGCTGTTATTGACCGATCACCTCGTCTGCGAACTGAAAGCGGCGCAAACGGCAATGCTGCTGGTGCGTAAGTATGTCGCGGATAAACAGGGATCGCAGGCGCTGTTGGACTGGCTGAAACCCTATGAAGCGTTTGCTTTCAGAGAAGGGGATGAGCCGGATTTTATCGCGCTGAATAAACAGATAAGCAAAAGCGTCATGCCGCAGACCGACGACCCGTGGGGACGAAAGCTTATCGACAGCATGGTGTTGCTGATTAAAGAAGAGCTACATCACTTCTCGCAGGTACGCGAGGCGATGATGAGCCGCAATATTCCTTACATCAAAATTACCGCCAGCCGTTACGCCAAAGGCATGCTCAAAGAGGTACGCACCCACGAGCCGCTGACGCTGATCGACAAGCTGATTTGCGGGGCGTATATCGAAGCCCGCTCCTGTGAACGTTTTGCCGCGCTGGCACCGTATCTGGAGGCTGATTTGCAGGCGTTTTATCTGTCGCTGCTGCGATCCGAGGCGCGGCACTATCAGGATTATCTGGCGCTGGCGCAGCAGGTTTCTGCTGATGATATCAGCGACCGGGTGCGATTTTTTGGCGAAGTCGAAGCCGCGCTGATTACCTCTCCTGACGACGAGTTCCGCTTTCACAGCGGCGTACCGGCTTGATTCTTTCCGTGACGTGCGGTGTTCAATCATCGCGCGTATTACCTCTTCCCCCATTTCCGCTAGCAAAATCTGGTGGCTGGAAATCGCTCGCCGCTGCCGTAATAATCAAAACACACGAAGGGGGAAATATATCCCCTTACCAGAGATTGTTTTGCATAAGGATGGTTAATGAACTGGGCACACGTATGGTTAGCGGGCTATATCGGGGTGGTGATTGCCATCGTCGTTGGCATGTTTCGTAAAAAAGGCTGGCTGGGCAAGATCTCAGGCGCGGTGGTCTTTGTGGTGGCGATTATTGCGTGGAATCTGTTTGATGTGCACTACCTGATCCCACGTGAAAATCCGGATTATGGTCTGACCGAAGAGCAGCAGTTTGAAAAGGCGATGCTCTCTAATCCGGCGTTTCAGGTGATTAAGGAACAGGAGCCCGCGCTGACACAAAAAATTATCAGCCAGGCAGCGCAGATGAAGAAAGCGGGGAGCAGCGAACAGCAGGTTATCGACGCGATACAGCCGCAGATTCTTCAGTTGCAGATGGCACGATTGCAGCAAGCTCCTGATGCCAATGTCATTGAATATATGAAAATTAATCTTGAGCAGATCGCCGCCGTGGCCAAAATAGGTGATGACGAATGCTTCCGCTTTCTGTTTCCGGCAGTGAAAGGGGGGATTAACCCGGCACGTCTGGTTCCGCATGAGATCATGAACCGTCGTATGGCGAGTGATATGAGTATGATGCGTGCTGCCTATGGTCCGAACAAACATACGGTCACGGCAGAAGAGAAACAGCTGGCGTTGCAGGATCTGCAAGCAATAAGTCCTGGACTAGTACAGCGCTATGGACCGGATATTCAAATCATGGCCGATCCGACTAAAGCTGTCGGCAAAGAGAAGATTGCCTGTGAGATAGTGCAGGATCTCTGGTCACAGGTGTTGAAGCTGCCGACCGCGCGTTCGGCCGGCGTGATTCGTCTGATGCTTTCAGCTGAGATGCAGTAAGGTTGCCATAGCCCCTCAGCGTAAGGTCAGAGGGGCTTTAACATCCGTACTTCACAATCCACGTGCCCGGTGCAGCCCAGCGCTTCGCTGATATGCTCAAAGCCTAAATGTTCATACAGGCGAATAGCCTCGGTCAGAAACGCGGTCGTTTCCAGATAGCACTGCTTAAAACCCTGCTCACGGGCGTGATCCAGCGCCATCAGCGCCAACTTTTTCGCCAGCCCCTGGCCGCGTACGCTCGACAGGAAATACATCTTCTGCAGCTCGCAAATGTCCGGCTCGCTACAGCCTAACGGCGCGACGCCGCCGCCGCCCACTACCTGACCATTCTGCTCAACGACCCAATAGGCCGCGCCCGGCTGGCTGTAAACCTGGAACAGCTCATCCAGATTAGGGTCGGCGACGGTATAGCCTTTATCAGCGGTAAGCCCGTATTCGGCGGAAACCTGGCGAATAACGCGGGCGATGGCGGCGTTATCGTCGGCGGTAAGACGACGCAGCGTCGCAAAGGCAGGGGTAGTGACACTCATAGCGAACTCATGACATAAATGTGGAACATATGCAGTTAATACCACTGCGGTGAGGGGAAGCGCAAGCGAGGATAATTCAATAAAAAGCCTCTGAGCGAGGACGCCAGAGGCTTTTTAATCGTCAGTAGTGTCGGATGCGCTACGCTTATCCGACCTACGGGCTCGATGATTACAGCGCGGCGATGACCGCCTGCTGCTCAATCAGCTTCGCTTTCGCTTCTGCGTAACCGTCCAACTTCTCACGCTCTTTGGCGATCACCGCTTCCGGTGCGCGAGCGACGAAACCTTCGTTGGAGAGTTTGCCTTCGATACGGGCAATCTCACCTTCGATTTTCGCCACTTCTTTCGCCAGACGCGCCAGCTCATCTTCTTTGTTGATGAGGCCAGCCATCGGGATCAGCAGTTCAGCTCCGTCGATGATTTTGGTCACGGAAACCGGACCTTTGTCATTGGCAGGCAGCACGGTGATGCTTTCCAGACGCGCCAGGTTCAGCAGGAAGCTGCGGTTGTCGTTCACACGACGCATCGCGTCAGCGCTGCAACCACGCAGCAGCAGCTCCAGCGGTTTACCCGGGGCGATGTTCATTTCCGCACGAATGTTACGCACGGCAACGATCGCCTGCTTCAGCCATTCGGTATCGGCCAACGCGGCTTCATCAACCTGCGCGGCGTTATATTCCGGGAACGGCTGCAGCATAATGGTATCGGCGGTAATACCGCAAATGACCTTCACGCGCTGCCAGATGGTTTCAGTGATGAACGGGATGATTGGGTGCGCCAGGCGCAGCAGACCTTCCAGCACGGTGACCAGCGTATTGCGGGTGCCGCGCAGTTCAGATTCGGAACCCCCGGTCATTACCGGCTTGGTCAGCTCCAGATACCAGTCGCAGAACTGGTTCCAGGTGAACTCGTACAGAATGCCCGCGGCGATATCGAAGCGGAAGTTATCCAGCGCTTCGCGGTACGCTTTCACGGTCTGGTTGAATTCAGCCAGGATCCAGCGGTCAGCCAGCGACAGCGTCATTTCACCGCCGTTGAAGCCGCAATCCTGATCTTCAGTGTTCATCAGCACGAAGCGGCTGGCGTTCCACAGCTTGTTACAGAAGTTACGGTAACCTTCCAGACGCTTCATATCCCAGTTGATATCGCGGCCGGTCGAAGCCAGCGCCGCCAGGGTAAAGCGCAGGGCGTCGGTGCCGTGCGGCTCGATACCGTTCGGGAACTGCTTCTCGGTACGCTTGGCAATCTTCTCAGCCAGCTGCGGCTGCATCATGTTGCCGGTACGTTTTTCCAGCAGCTCCGGCAGGGAGATGCCGTCGACCATATCCAGCGGGTCAATAACGTTACCCTTGGACTTGGACATCTTCTGGCCTTCGTCGTCGCGAATCAGACCGGTCATGTAGACGGTATGGAACGGAACCTGCGGCTTGCCGTTTTCATCTTTGATGAAGTGCATGGTCATCATGATCATGCGGGCAATCCAGAAGAAGATGATGTCGAAGCCGGAAACCATCACGCTGGTTGGGTGGAACTGACGCAGGGCGTCGGTATTTTCCGGCCAGCCGAGGGTGGAGAAGGTCCACAGCGCGGAGGAGAACCAGGTATCGAGAACGTCTTCGTCCTGACGAAGCGCAACGTCGGCGCCGAGGTTATTTTCCTGACGCACTTCGTCTTCGGTACGGCCAACGTAGACGTTGCCGTCGTTGTCGTACCATGCCGGGATACGGTGACCCCACCACAACTGACGAGAGATACACCAGTCCTGAATATCGCGCATCCAGGAGAAGTACATATTTTCGTACTGCTTCGGCACGAACTGAATGCTGCCGTTTTCAACGGCTTCAACCGCCGGTTTCGCCAGCACGTCGGCACGCACGTACCACTGGTCGGTCAGCATCGGTTCGATAACCACGCCGCCACGGTCGCCGTAAGGAACGGTCAGGTCATGCGGTTTAATTTCTTCCAGCAGGCCCAGCGCGTCAACGGCAGCGACGATAGCTTTACGGGCAGCAAAACGTTCCAGCTTCTGGAACTCTGCCGGGATCGCGTTGGAGTAAACGTCAGACTCTTCGCCTTTGGTGTCGTACACTTCCGCGGTTTCGCGGATGTCGCCGTCAAAGGTCAGAATATTGATCATCGGCAGGGCGTGACGTTTCCCGACTTCGTAGTCGTTAAAGTCGTGTGCCGGGGTGATTTTCACGCAGCCGGTGCCTTTTTCCATATCGGCGTGTTCATCGCCAACGATTGGAATACGGCGGTCAACCAGCGGCAGAATAACGAATTTACCGATCAGATCTTTATAACGCGGATCTTCCGGGTTCACGGCCACGCCGGTATCGCCGAGAATGGTTTCCGGACGGGTAGTGGCGACGACCAGATAATCTTTACCATCTGCGGTTTTCGCGCCGTCGGCCAGCGGGTAGCGGATGTGCCACATCGAGCCTTTGGACTCGCGGTTTTCCACTTCCAGGTCAGAGATGGCGGTGCGCAGTTTCGGGTCCCAGTTCACCAGGCGCTTGCCGCGGTAAATCAGGTCTTCTTTGTACAGGCGAACGAAGACTTCTTTCACGGCATTGGAAAGACCTTCGTCCATGGTGAAGCGCTCGCGCTCCCAGTCAACGGAGTTGCCGAGACGGCGCATCTGACGGGTAATGGTGCCGCCGGATTCCGCTTTCCACTGCCAGATTTTGTCGATGAACGCATCGCGACCGTAGTCGTGACGAGTTTTACCTTCTTCAGCGGCAATCTTACGCTCAACCACCATCTGGGTAGCGATACCCGCGTGGTCGGTACCGGCCTGCCACAGAGTGTTTTTGCCCTGCATGCGCTGGTAGCGAATCATGGTGTCCATGATGGTTTGCTGGAAAGCATGACCCATATGCAAACTGCCGGTGACGTTCGGCGGCGGGATCATGATGCAGAAGGACTCTTTGCTTTCATCGCCGTTAGGTTTGAAATAGCCCTGCTTTTCCCAGTGCTCGTAAAGCGGCTGTTCGATATCTTGTGGGTTATATGTCTTTTCCATTATTTCCAGGTTGCCGTATTCAGGTTAAAACCAGCCACGCGGTAAGCTTTGTAGCGATCGCGTGCCGATTGTTTCAAAGAATCTTCGTAAGGGACGAAGTCTATCACTTCTGTGAAAGCGGTGGCAAAATCTGCAAAGCCAACGCGCAAACTGATGAGCAGGTCGCGCGGGCTGCTGTTGCGTTTTTCCGGCCAGGCAATCTCTACCGGTGCGCCGCCTCTGGGACCTTCACCCGCCAGATTATGCGGCACGAAGCTTTCTGCCGGTCTTGCCCACAGGGCTTCATCAAGGCGAAAGGCCTGCTTTTCGTTTTCGCAGGCGATCAGCACGCGCTTGCCAGCACGCCAACGTTCTGCGGCAATTTCACACACCAATTGCTCGACGGCGCTTAAGCCATCAACGGTAGTGTCATTATCCAGAAGATAGAACGTCGCATTCTTCATATATGGGGCTTCTTGTGGTGAATTTAAATACAAGGCCGGGTGACCCGGCCTTATCGCCTGATGGCGACGCTTGCGCGTCTTATCAGGCCTACAGCGTGTTGTTTTGTAGGCCGGATAAGCGTAGAGCCATCCGGCATTTACACATTACTCGTCGCCGTTAAATCCGGCTCGATTAAGCAGGAACTGCGACAGCAGCGCTACCGGACGACCGGTGGCGCCTTTGGCTTTACCGGAACGCCATGCGGTACCCGCGATGTCCAGGTGCGCCCAGTTATATTTACGGGTAAAGCGCGACAGGAAGCAGCCCGCGGTGATAGCCCCACCAGGACGGCCGCCGATGTTAGCCATATCCGCAAAGTTGGACTCCAGTTGTTCCTGGAATTCATCACCCAACGGCAGACGCCACGCGCGGTCGCCCGCCTGCTCAGACGCGCCAATAAGCTCGTGCGCCAGCGGATTGTGGTTCGACATCAGGCCGGTGATGTGATGGCCCAAGGCAATCACGCACGCGCCAGTCAGCGTTGCCACGTCAATGACCGCTTCCGGTTCAAAACGCTCGACGTAGGTTAACACGTCGCACAGCACCAGACGGCCTTCTGCATCGGTGTTCAGCACTTCAACGGTTTGACCAGACATGGTCGTCAGCACATCGCCCGGGCGATACGCGCGACCACCCGGCATGTTTTCACAGCCCGCCAGTACGCCGACGACGTTGATTGGCAACTGTAGCTCTGCCACCATGCGCATCACGCCATACACAGCTGCCGCGCCGCACATATCGTATTTCATCTCATCCATGCCTTCGGCAGGTTTGATGGAGATACCGCCGGAGTCAAAGGTTAACCCTTTACCCACCAACACGATCGGGCGTACGTCTTCGGATTCGACACCTTTATACTCAATCACCGACATCAGCGACTCGTTTTGCGAACCATTGCCGACCGCAAGATAGGAGTGCATGCCCAGCTCTTTCATCTGCTGCTCACCTATGACGCGGGTGACAACATTTTTGCTATAGCTATCAGCCAACTGACGCGCCTGAGAGGCCAGGTAGGCGGCGTTACAGATATTCGGCGGCATGTTGCCGAGATCTTTTGCCGCTTTGATCCCGGCGGCAATCGCCAGGCCGTGCTGAATGGCACGTTCACCGCTGGTCAATTCGCGGCGGGTCGGTACGTTAAAGACCATTTTACGCAGCGGACGACGTGGTTCGCTTTTGTTAGTCTTCAACTGATCAAAGCTGTACAGCGTTTCCTGTGCCGTCTCAACGGCTTGACGTACTTTCCAGTAGTTATTGCGACCTTTAACGTGTAGCTCAGTCAGGAAGCAGACGGCTTCCATTGAGCCTGTATCATTCAGGGTATTTATAGTTTTCTGAATGACCTGCTTATACTGACGTTCATCAAGCTCACGCTCTTTACCACAACCGATGAGGAGAATTCGCTCAGACAGGACGTTAGGAACATGGTGCAGCAACAGGGTTTGACCTGGTTTGCCTTCCAGTTCGCCACGACGCAGCAGTGCGCTGATGTACCCATCGCTGATCTTGTCGAGCTGCTCTGCAATCGGAGAGAGGCGGCGTGGTTCAAAGACGCCCACGACGATGCAGGCACTCCGCTGTTTCTCCGGGCTACCGCTTTTTACACTGAACTCCATGCACTACGCTCCTGAATCTTAAAGACAACGGCGGTGGCTACGGATAGAATTGCAAGCTTTCGTAACTCATTCCCGCTGTTGCGGTGACTTCGTGTTAATCTTAACGTTATTACGGCATTGGCACGTCAGAACAATTTCTGAGAGGTGGATCCGTTGAGTATAATGATCTTAGCGACGATTTCGACGACTCAAGAGAATAAATGACGTTTAAGCCATGAAACAAGCTAAATTCCGGCAAAAGACGGGTTTTTACGGGCGTATTTAAAGTGATAATCATAAGATATCTGGTTCGGGAAACGCTCAAAAGCCAACTTGCGATCCTATTCATCCTGCTTTTGATCTTCTTTTGTCAAAAGTTAGTCAGGATCCTTGGTGCGGCGGTTGACGGTGATATCCCGGCGAATCTGGTGCTCTCGCTGCTGGGGCTGGGCGTGCCAGAAATGGCGCAACTTATCTTGCCCTTAAGCCTGTTCCTCGGGCTGCTGATGACGCTGGGCAAACTGTATACCGAAAGTGAAATTACGGTCATGCACGCCTGTGGGCTGAGCAAGGCTGTGCTCGTGAAAGCGGCGATGGTGCTGGCGTTGTTTACCAGTATTATTGCGGCGGTTAACGTGATGTGGGCCGGACCATGGTCCTCCAGGCATCAGGACGAAGTGCTGGCGGAAGCGAAAGCTAACCCCGGCATGGCCGCGCTTGCTCAGGGGCAATTCCAGCAGGCGACTAACGGCGGTTCGGTGCTGTTTATCGAAAGCGTTGACGGCAGCAACTTCAAAGATGTGTTCCTCGCGCAAATCCGCCCGAAAGGTAATGCCCGTCCTTCGGTGGTGGTGGCTGATTCCGGACATCTTACCCAGATGCGCGATGGCTCCCAGGTCGTGACGCTGAACCAGGGTACGCGCTTTGAAGGGACCGCGCTGCTGCGTGATTTCCGCATCACTGACTTCCAGGATTATCAGGCGATTATTGGCCATCAGGCCGTGGCGCTGGATCCAAACGATACCGACCAGATGGATATGCGTACGCTGTGGACGACCGACAACGATCGTGCCCGCGCGGAGTTGACCTGGCGTATCACGTTAGTATTCACTGTATTTATGATGGCGCTGATGGTCGTACCGCTGAGCGTGGTGAACCCGCGTCAGGGGCGCGTACTGTCGATGCTGCCCGCAATGCTGCTCTATTTGCTGTTCTTCCTGGTCCAGACATCGCTGAAGTCGAACGGCGGCAAAGGTAAGCTGGATCCGGTGTTCTGGATGTGGGCGGTTAACCTGGCGTATCTGGCGCTGGCGATTGTACTTAACCTTTGGGATACGGTGCCGATGCGCCGCTTGCGTGCCCGTTTTATGCGTAAAGGAGCGGTATAATGCAGCCCTTTGGTGTACTTGACCGCTATATCGGTAAAACCATTTTCACCACCATCATGATGACGTTGTTCATGCTGGTGTCGCTCTCCGGGATCATCAAGTTTGTCGACCAGCTGAAAAAAGCCGGGCAGGGGAGCTACGATGCGATGGGCGCCGGGCTGTATACCCTGCTCAGCGCACCAAAAGATATCCAGATTTTCTTCCCGATGGCGGCGCTGCTCGGCGCGTTGTTGGGGCTGGGCATGTTGGCTCAGCGCAGTGAACTGGTGGTGATGCAGGCTTCCGGCTTTACCCGTATGCAGGTGGCGCTGTCGGTGATGAAAACCGCGATTCCGCTGGTGCTGTTGACGATGGCCATCGGTGAATGGGTGGCGCCGCAGGGCGAACAGATGGCGCGTAACTACCGTGCGCAGCAGATGTACGGTGGCTCGCTGCTCTCTACCCAGCAGGGTCTGTGGGCGAAAGATGGTGACAGCTTTGTCTACATCGAGCGGGTGAAAGGCGACGCCGAATTAGGCGGGATTAGCATCTACTCCTTTAACGATAAGCGTCGTTTGCAGTCCGTTCGCTATGCTGCGAGCGCGACGTTTGACCCGGAGCAGAAGGTCTGGCGTCTGTCGCAGGTGGATGAATCTAACCTGACCAATCCAAAGCAAATCACCGGTTCGCAGATGGTTAGCGGGACCTGGAAAACCAACCTTACGCCGGACAAGCTCGGCGTTGTCGCGCTGGACCCTGATGCGCTCTCGATTAGCGGTCTGCATAACTACGTGAAGTACCTGAAGTCGAGCGGCCAGGACGCCGGACGTTACCAGCTCAATATGTGGAGCAAAGTCTTCCAGCCGCTGTCAGTGGCGGTCATGATGCTGATGGCGCTGTCGTTTATCTTTGGCCCGCTGCGTAGCGTCCCGATGGGCGTGCGCGTGGTGACAGGGATTAGCTTCGGTTTTGTGTTCTATGTGCTGGACCAAATCTTTGGCCCATTAACGCTGGTGTACGGCATTCCGCCGATTATCGGCGCGCTGCTGCCTAGCGCCAGCTTCTTCCTGATAAGCCTGTGGCTGATGCTGCGTAAGTCATAATATCCGCCCCTCCCGTAGTGCGGGAGGGGCATTTCACTGCTAGCGTTTTCTGCCGCCCATCAAACTTCCCAACATGCCGCGAATTATCTGATTAGTGACCTGTCGCGCCGCGCTTTTCGCCACGCTCTGTACTACGCCATCGCGCTTACCGCCGCGTGGTCCGGTGCTGCCAAACAGAATATCTTTCAACCCCCCGAGAATACCGCCATCCACGTCGATCGCTTTACCGTTGGCGGGAGGCGTATTTTGCTGCTCGGTGCTGGCCTGTACGCCTTGCTGTAAACGCTCATAGGCGGACTCACGGTCGACCTCTTCCTCATATTTTCCGTACAACGAGGAGTGATTAATCAGCCCGTTGCGCTCGTCGTCGGTTACCGGTCCCATGCGCGAGCACGGCGCAATCACCATCGCCCGTTCCACCACTGACGGGCTACCTTTGGCATCAAGGAAGGAAATTAGCGCTTCGCCGGTGCCCAGCTCCTGAATGGCTTTTTCAGTATCAAAGGCTGGGTTGGCGCGCATAGTTTGCGCTGCGGTTTTCACCGCTTTCTGATCTTTCGGCGTGAAGGCGCGCAGGGCATGTTGCACGCGGTTCCCCAACTGGCCGAGTACGTTGTCCGGAATATCGGACGGGTTTTGCGAAACGAACCACACGCCGACCCCTTTCGAGCGGATCAGGCGGATCACCTGTTCAATTTTATCCAGCAGCACCTGCGGAGCGTCGTTGAACAGCAGGTGGGCTTCATCGAAGAAGAACACCAGCTTCGGTTTTTCCAGATCGCCGGCTTCCGGTAATTGTTCATACAGCTCGGAGAGCATCCACAACAGGCTGGCGGCGTACAGTTTGGGCATCTGGTACAGCTTTTCGGCGCTGAGGATGTTGATCATCCCTTTACCGCTGGCATCGGTTCGCATCCAGTCTTTGATATCCAGCATCGGCTCGCCAAAGAAGTGCGCCGCTCCCTGTTGTTCCAGTGACAACAGTCCGCGCTGGATAGCGCCCACCGAGGCGCTACTGATGTTGCCGTACTGGTTCTGGAACGATTTAGCGTTATCGCCGATGTACTGCGTAATGGCCCGCAGATCTTTGAAATCCAGCAGCAACAGACCCTGGTCATCGGCAATACGGAAGATAATATCCAGCACGCCGGACTGCACATCGTTGAGGTTCAGCAGACGCGCCAGCAGCAGCGGCCCGAGGTCAGACACCGTGGCCCGCACCGGGTGGCCTTTTTCGCCGAAGATATCCCACACCGTGACCGGATTAGCATGCGGTTGCCAGTCGGTAATGCCGATGTTTTTCAGGCGGGCGAGCAGCTTTTCAGAGGCTTGTCCTTCCTGCGCTACGCCGGTTAAGTCACCTTTTACGTCAGCCATAAATACCGGCACGCCAATCTCAGACAGCGATTCGGCCAGTTTCTGTAGCGTGACGGTTTTACCGGTCCCGGTCGCGCCGGTAATCAGCCCGTGACGGTTGGCCATGCCTGGGAGTAATAACAGTTCGGTGTCCGGCGTGCGGGCGATTAGCAGGGGTGCGCTCATTGAGATTTCCTCCATTTATCCTGCCTGGAGTATAGGCAACCGTGACGCACTCTTCACCGCTAAATTGCGGAGATTGCGAGGAGAATTCCAAAGTGGCGGGAATAACCGGGAGGTTTACTCCCCCCGGCAGAGATAATCAGAAGTCGGCTTTCAGCACCACGCGGTAGCGGGCCTTGCCGTCGCGCACGTGCTGGATAGCTTCGTTAATTTTCGACATTGGGTACAGTTCGGTGGTCGGCGATACCTTGCTGCGCCCGGCGAACTTCATCAGCTTGCGCAGTTCGAACGGCGTACCTGTCGCCGAACCAGAGATGCTGCGATCGCCGGCTATCAAAGTGAACGCCGGCACCGGCAGCGGCTTCAGCACCGCGCCGACGGTATGGAAGTTACCGCCGTAGGCCAGCGCTTCAAAATAGGGCTGCCAGTCGAGGTCGACGTTAACCGTGTTAATGATGAGATCGAACTGGCCTGCCAGCGCTTTTAGCGCATCCGGATCGCGGCTGTTGACCACCTTATCCGCTCCCATCGCCAGCACCTCCTGCTCTTTCGCTGGATTGGAGCTGAACGCGGTCACCTCGCAACCCATCGCGTGTAACAGCTTAATGGCGATATGCCCCAGGCCGCCGATGCCGATCACGCCGACGCGGCTGGTGGCAGTGATGTGGTGCATCAGTAGCGGTTTGAACACCGTGATACCGCCGCACAGCAATGGGCCCGCTGCCGCCAGATCGATGCTCTCCGGCAGCGGGATCACCCACTGCCAGTCGGCCCGCAGCTTCTCGGCAAAGCCACCGCGATTAAGAATCGTGGGAACGGAACCTGCCAGGCAGTTAATCTGATTACCGCTGATACAGGCGTCGCAATGCCCGCAACTGCGTGCCGTCCAGCCAACGCCGACGCGCTGACCAACTTTCAGACCCTTATCCTGCGCCCCGCTGCCGAGCGCCGTCACGCGACCAATCACCTCATGCCCGGCAACCAGCGGATACTGAGAGAATCCCCATTCGTTGTCGATCATCGACAAATCAGAATGGCAGATACCGCAGTAATCGACCTGCACTTCGACATCTTCCGGCTTAAGCTCACCCGCATCATATTCATAGAGTTCGAGTTCGCTGCCCGCCGCTTTTGCGGCGTAGCTTTTTATCATCGACATCGTGTTTCCCTCAGTGTGGTGTTGAACTGGAAGTGTAGAGTATGGGGAAACGGGACGCTTCGCAGAAGGGGGGATTAAGGCTTTTTCTGCAGCAGCGCATTGAGCCACATTTCGTCACGGTCGGGACGCTTATCGCGCGTTGTCCAACTGCTGAGTAGCGTGATATCCGTCAGCGGTGCAATCAGCTTTTCCAGCCTTTGCTCGGTGAGATCGGTAAAGTGGCGGCCGTCTTTCACTCGTTCAGTTTCACCGTATTTGAACGACACATACCAGGTACCGCCCTTTTTAAGCGCATGGGCGAGTTTGCTCATTACGCTCGGTAACTCTTCGGCACTTACATGCAGCAACGACGCGCAGCACCAGATACCATCATAGTGTTCAATATCGGCGATATCGTTGAATGTCATCTGTCTGACGCGCAGCCCAGCATGCTGGCTGGCAAGGTTAACCATTTCCGATGAGGCGTCGAAAGCCTCGACCCTATACCCCTTCTCAAGAAATGCTTTGCTGTCGCGCCCCGAGCCGCAACCCGCATCCAGAATACGCCCGCCTTCTGCGATGCGTTGCAGAAAAGGTTGATAAAGCGACTCCATATCGACATTAACCGTCGAGCTGAAAAAATCTTGCGCATGGCGCTGGTAATATTCAAGGGTCATCAGAATGTATCCGTTCCTTGTGCAATGGGTTCCCACTGGTGAAAGAGTATTTTAATCGCCTCGTTCCAGCTGTCGTTCAAAAATGTGTTTCTCTGCGCCTGGGTTGCACCGGTCTGGCGAATCAACGTTTCGCGCAGCGGAAAATGGCTGTTAATGAAGTATTCATTTCGGTCCCGTAGGCGCTGGAGTAGCCTGGTCGAAGGAAGTTGGGCAAATTTACCTTTCCCACCACGGTTACACTCCTTGCAGGCGAGGACCAGATTCCAGACGCCATCGATATTCGCCACCTGTCCCCGTGCTTTCCACGGAATAAAATGATCAACATCAGCGAAAGTGTCATCGCCAGCTTGCAGGCTGATGGGGGCAAAACAGTAGAAGCAGCGCCCCTTCTGATAACCATTCAGGCTATCCCGACAACTGGAGATCGCCACCCGTCGATAGCTGTTCCTGCTAAACAACATTTGGTCATCGTCGTCATATTCAATGTTAATCAGGTGGCTGGAGATATTCATTGCCCAGCCCTGCTCGACCAGGTTCCAGCGTGCGTCAGTTTCAAAACTGAAGTTTCGGTATTGCAGGCGTTCACCCAGGTTGTAAAAGTTATCCGTCATCCGGATGCCTTTATGCGTTTTGCGCTCATCGATAAAAAAGCGTTTCTCAATCTCACCCTGATTCACATTGTGAAAGGCATCGAGCACGTTGTTAAACCCCTGGCGGACGGTGATGGCGGTGAGTTCATCGCGTGTAATTTCACCGTTATTAAATTGCGTACAGGCGGCAATAAATTGGCTGCTGCGTGAAGTGATCTGCTTTGGTGCGTGTTTTAGATGACGGCATAAATGGCCGCTGAATGGTATGGCCAGATCCTCAAGCGCGATCAGATCGCTGCCGTCAGGTTTGAGATCGTACAACGCGTGGGCGAGGGCAAACTTGTAGGAAGCCACATTTTTGCCGAAAAGGATAATCCCGCGCCAGTAGTTCTCCAGCGTGGGTTCAACCTGATAGAAACGCATAACGGTGTCCTGAGCGCGGTGAGTAACCGCTATTACGTGATTCAGTAACGATATCTCATAGTAAACGGCAGCAAATGTAAACCGAGCGGGTCACGTTGCATTTTTTTGCGAGGTAAATTCCGGAAAAATTCAGGTAAGAGATGAGAATAGCTGGAGCAAGGAGGGAGCGTGGGCGATCGAAGCGCAATGACGCTGTTTTTTTCAACACTTAGCGAGACTATCGCGTGCTGGCGCTTGCATGGTGGCGCATGACAGGTATAATCCAAAACGTTTTCCGCATCCCTTCCGTGCCGGAGTGGCGAAATCGGTAGACGCAGTTGATTCAAAATCAACCGTAGAAATACGTGCCGGTTCGAGTCCGGCCTTCGGCACCATTAGTACTTCCAAGACCATCCGAGAAAGTCCAAATATCCCTTTAAAATCAATGCTTGCAGCGGTTTTTACGTCCTGCGTCGTCCGAGGTTGTCCGTTGAAATCCGGATGTCATTGGGGGCATAATTGGGGGCATCTTAACTTCGATTAGAAATGTGCCCCCAAATGAAGCTCAACGCCAGACAGGTCGAGACCGCAAAGCCAAAAGACAAAACCTACAAAATGGCCGATGGTGGCGGTTTGTATCTTGAGGTTTCGGCCAAAGGTTCCAAATATTGGCGCATGAAATACAGACGTCCCTCTGACAAAAAAGAGGATCGCCTCGCTTTTGGTGTTTGGCCTGCTGTGACGCTTGCTCAGGCAAGAGCAAAACGCGATGAAGCTAAAAAGCTTTTAGTACAGGGCATAGACCCAAAAGTCGAACAGAAAGAAGCTCAGGCCGAGAATTCGGGGGCATATACTTTTGAAACTATCGCCCGAGAATGGCATGCCAGTAACAAGCGCTGGAGTGAAGACCATCGATCGCGCGTTCTTCGCTATCTTGAGCTTTATATCTTCCCTCATATCGGTTCGTCTGACATTCGGCAGCTTAAAACCAGCCACCTGTTAGCCCCGATTAAAAAAGTTGATGCTAGTGGCAAACACGATGTCGCTCAGCGCCTGCAACAGCGTGTCACGGCCATTATGCGTTATGCCGTACAGAACGATTACATCTACTCAAATCCAGCCAGCGATATGGCCGGTGCGCTATCGACAACCAAAGCGCGACATTACCCTGCTTTACCTTCTAGCCGGTTCCCTGAGTTTCTTGCACGTCTTGCTGCATATCATGGCCGTGTAATGACACGGATTGCGGTCGAGCTTTCCTTGCTAACTTTTGTGCGTTCCAGTGAATTACGTTTCGCGCGTTGGGATGAATTCGACTTCGATAAATCTCTTTGGCGTATACCTGCAAAGCGAGAAGAAATTAAAGGCGTGCGTTATTCGTACCGAGGCATGAAGATGAAAGAGGAACATATTGTTCCGCTTAGTCGGCAGGCGATGATTTTATTAAACCAGTTAAAGCAGATTAGTGGTGATAAAGAGCTGCTTTTTCCGGGGGATCATGACGCAACTAAGGTTATGAGTGAAAACACGGTAAACAGCGCATTGCGTGCGATGGGCTATGATACGAAAACCGAGGTGTGTGGGCATGGGTTTAGGACTATGGCGCGTGGTGCGTTGGGGGAGTCGGGGTTATGGAGTGATGACGCGATAGAGAGGCAACTGAGCCACTCAGAGCGTAATAATGTACGTGCGGCATATATCCATACCTCCGAGCATTTGGATGAGCGTCGATTGATGGTGCAGTGGTGGGCTGATTATCTTGATACCAATAAATTGATGCCTGTTACACCTTTTGATTTTGCAAAGTTAAAAAAGCATTAAGTTTTACATATGTTGGAACAAAATATAATGTGCTCTAACGTGATGATTTAAGAGTGTTTTATTAATTTGTTTTTTGTATTGTGCTAATGATTTTTTTAAATTAAGTCTTTAATTCAATTCAGATTGGCGCTTTTATGGAAATATCAAGAAATAAAGTATGGGAAGCTAAAGAGTGGGAAGGCCATGTAAATGATCTTTTACGACTTAAGGTTGGAGAGGAAAATTACATTCCAATACCTGATTATCATAATGGTGATGCAGGCATTGAGGGATATTGCACTCAGGGTTTTGCATTTCAGTCTTATTGTCCTGATGAAGCATGTACAGTTGATAAGTTGTATGAAAAACAAAGGGATAAAATGACGGCCGATATCGGGAAGTTTATCTTAGATAAAAAAGGATATTTAAAAAACATTTTACATAATACCAAAATAAGACGCTGGATTTTAGTTGTTCCTAGACATCAGTCAAAACATTTAAATGTACATGCTACAAAAAAAGAAAGTGAGGTTCTGACTGCTAATTTGCCCTATGTCGATAATGAAGATTTTAAAATATTAATTTGGGATCGTGATAATTTTAAAAAAGAAGAAAACGAGCTGATCTCTAGTGGCTTACGACTTTTAAAATTAGACCTGCCAGTGGTTGAAATGTCTGATATCGATGACTTAAAGGATAATAGCAGTGAGTTTGTCGATAATATCTCTCGTAAGCTTAGAAAGATTAGGGATGATGATAAACAAGTTCAAGTCGCATCAACCATGCTATTAAAAAATATTGTAATGTATAAAAATGCCATGACCGATCTTAAGGACAACTATCCTACGTTACATGAGAAAATAACAAATGGGATTCTTGATCGTGAGCAGGATTTATCACTGGCTTTTTTTGATAATGAAACGCTTACTCCTAATCAACAAATAGAAATTTTAAATAATAAGCTTAAAGAATCTAGCCGACTTCATCAAGATAATCTAAAATGTATTTCCACTGGAGTTGTTGGTGATTGGATAATGCGTTGCAATTTGGATTTCTAACTATGGATATTTTAAAAGAAACCCCTAGTAAAATGACTTTTAATTCCTCAGGGTCTCCAGTTGAACCGGAATTAAGACCTATTTGGCGAATATCGTTACTCGCCATTATTTTAAATAAATTATGTCGTGGCTCCTCTGCAAGTTTAAAAAAAATTCAGGTTATATATTCTTTAATAGCATCGAATGACAAAAGAACTCGCTATCTTTCTGAAGGAGCTAATGCGGATATTAACATCCGTTTTGACCCGCTTTTAGATAAGGCTATATCGCTTGGATTAGCAGAAGGATTATTTTCTCTAGATTCAGCAAAGAGTGTTGTACTGACTCAAAAAGGGCTGTTGTTATCTAACATGATTTATAAAGATGCAACATTGTTTGTTTATGAGAAGGAATTCATTGAACACTATAATAAATCCGAGTTTTCAGATAAAAATATCGATCAAATATTATATAAGGGAATAATATGAGCAAGCTTAAAATTGAACGCTTGATAATTAGAACGAAAACAAATGATGGTGTATACGGAGCAGATCTCACATTTGATTATGGTTTAAACATCATTAGTGCTGAAAACTCTTCAGGTAAGTCAACGTGTATACAGTCTATAATCTTCGCTTTAGGTTTGGAAGGGATTTTAGGTCCATCAAGGAGCAATCCATTAAAATCTGCGTTAACAACTAAATTGAGAGATTATCATGATAATGAAATACCAGTAAGCGAATCGAAAATCTATCTCCAAATTTCTAATGAAAGTGAAAAGACTATAACTATTTTAAGAAAAAGCGATAGTGAAGCTTCCAAGATAGTTACAGTATTTGAAGATAAATTTGACGAAATAAATGACCAGAAATTTACTGATTATTTTTTGAAAGATCCTGGCTCTGCTCAGCGTGAGAAAGGGTTTCATTATTTTTTATGCAATTATCTTAATGTTAAGTTACCTCAAGTTATCAAGTATGATGGGACGAAGTGCCCATTATATATTGAGTCAATATTTACTGTGAATTATGTTGAACAGACAAGAGGGTGGGGAGGTATATTAAATATCACTCCTACTTACCTTGGCATAAAGGATTTGTCGCAAAATATCCTTGAGTATACTCTTGATCTGGATGTTCGTGAAATTAGAAGGAAGAGAGAAGTTTGTTTGGATGACAAGAAAAATCAAGAAACAAAATGGTTTAATACTCTTACTGATTTAGAGTCTAATGCGAAGGCTTATGGATTCTTTGTTTCATCAAGAATACCGGAGAAAATTACTACAAAATCAGAAGTGTATCAAGATAGCGATCTTTACACACTAGACGAAAAAAATCATGATATACCATTGCCTCAGCATATACTCACGCATGAAGCTGAATTAGAAACTGTCAGAGAAACATTAAAATACGGATATAGCTTTAATGATGAATCATTGGATGCGGTTCTAGATAACCTAAAAGCAAATTTGGTCAATCATGAAAATGCTCTTTCATTACTGATATCCGATATTGAAGCAAATAAAACATACATTAATTCAATTAATAAAAGTTTGAATGATACTAAGGAAAGCTTGAGAAAATATAGGGATATCGAAAAACTGAAATTGTTAGGTTCCCAAGAAAAAATTTCTTTTGTTGAAGGTAATTGCCCAACATGCGGTCAACTTATAGAAGATACGCTATTGCCAGCTACATTAGATGGGAAAATATTAACTATTGAAGATAATGTAAAATACCTAGAAAAAACTTTAGCTGTGTTTGAAAGTCTAGCTAAAAGTGAAAAGTTGAAGTTTGAACGAAAAGAAGTGGCTTTAAATTTTGCTAATGCTAAAGTCAGGGATTTACGTTCTCAAATTAAAGATATTCAGCGCAGTATATCAGCGCCGGTAGATGCAGAGCTTCGGGAGTTGATAAGAAAAGAAGTGAAGCTAGAAAAGGATATTGACAGTTTACATGCTCTTTCTAGTTTTGAGCTAAATAAAAAAGACACCCTTCGTGCGGTTCTTTCAGATTGGAGAGAATGTAATAACAAATTGGCAGCACTTCCTTATGATGGTTTTACATATAATGACAAAGCCAAGATAAGACTCTTGAGAGATTCGTTTAAGTCAAACTTACATGATTTTGGGTACAAAAGTACACCAATAGATGATTTTGATTTGTCATTTAATACTTATAAACCTACCGTTGACAGCATAGATATTGGCTCAGAAGCATCTGCTAGTGATAACATTAGGGTAATTTGGTCATATTTGTATTCACTGCTGATGCTGGATGTTAATTCAAATGGCATATCGACCAATCATTTGGGGCTGCTAATTATGGATGAACCAAGACAACAAGAAACTAAAGATGTTAGCTTCAAAATATTTATTAAGAAAGCTTCAGGTTCTTACCTACATAAAAAACAAATAATTATGGGGACTAGTGAGAAATATGATGACTTGATGGCCATGCTAAATGGTCTGAATGTCAATTTATTACACTTTGACAATAACATTATTCGTAAGCAGTGAGCATATAGTAAATCATGAGTATTTACTGCTATTGCATATTACTAGGGTGAGAAATTAGGGGGGGCTTACAGTTTTATGTGAGCTCCCCATATTCTTTCATTATCATAGTGATTATTATCATCCTAATGGTGGTTCATTTGAAGATGATAACCCGCTTGGCATGTACAGAGGCTAAATATCTTTGGCTGCATTAATTTTAGTCGCTTACGTAAATATATTGGTAATTAATATTTGCGCACAATGCTCTCCCCGCCACGCCTGCCCGCTTAAGAGGTCGCTTTTAATGCAGGTGCATGAACCGGCTCAGGCCGCGCCGGTACTGGCGTGGTGGGGAAAATAAAATACGGGGATTTGCATGCAAAACCATGCACCTTATGAATGCATGGCTTTTTTCGGGAAAAATAGCGGAATTTTCGGGGATTTTTTCGCGTGCTACCGTGCGGCCTCCGGTTCAGAACGGGTGCAGATCAGCTCCCGTTCTTTCAGCACCATTTCAGCCCGCGGCAGTGCTGACTTGCTGCTCATCCAGTCCGATTTAATCTTCTGACAGGTTTCAAAGGCCTGTTTCAGTAGTGCTCGTGCCATTGTCTTTTCTTCTCTGAAAGAGTACGGAATGAATTACGGCAGGCGGCGAATAAATCAGGGGATGCGGCCGAATTTTATTAAAGAACACAGTTAGAAAATAAATAGTGCCCCAGCAGATTGACTCTGAGGCAAGAGGGTATAATTTCATTTATACTTTAGAAAGAATACAAAAATTAACTCCAGCTAGGTATGCGTCCTTGATAGTTAGCATTGTTTTGCTTGATTAAAATAATATGGATCTGGTTACTTCTATCAATGCCTACAATAATATTGTCACCTTCACAAGCCTGTTCCATAACGTAATTATCTCGAAAATAAAGGCGAAACTCGCTTCTGTCAGGCGAATTCTCTCTAGCATCATACCAAGTGATAGCATCCTTGCAGAATGCCTCCGTTCCTCTAATCGAAAATAGTGCTTCCTTGGTGAATCTGACGGTGCCAAATATCTGTTTTAATTGAGAAACTCCGTTAAATTCGTGCTGGTTTGAGGCATCTCGATTGGCTTCAACTGCGGTTAAAGTTTTAATACACGATTGCTTAAGATAAATCGGGGATGTAGCCATAATTAACCTCTGATTAATAAATAATTATATTAACTATATGATAAACTTGAATTATATACTATCATATAGATCTGGTATCCAGCGGATAAAACTTATGACCTAGATCAATGAACGTATTATTTTTAATCAAAACATAAACCTCATAATAAATATTATGAAGTAATAAAAAATGTGTTTTTATTAATCCCATTCAATTATAGAGTGAAGTAATAATCTATATAAAATATGTGAGTTAAAAGATATTGTTGAATTAACTATTGATAATAGAGGTATATGAGTAAAGATAACTATACCAGATAATATTATTTTGATTGAACCAAAGCAGAACCTTTATAAATTTACGTAGCTTTAATTAATTATCGGGTTATGACATGTGAAGAAGTCTTTCAGATAGGTCTACAAGTTTTTTCCCAGACTCATAGAATTCAACGAGCATCATTGGATTGAGATATTCACATTTGATGGGGGGATACTGAATATCCTGTCGCTCTCTTGTGATTGGATCTTCAATATGTGCTGATTCTACGGTCCCAGATGTTCCTGGAAATATGAAATAGTTATAGATTGTAGCTTCTGGGTAGATATCTTTTAATGCCGAGGCGTAGAAAAACTGTTTGATGAGGTCTGGCCAACCAGGCAGGTTTGCTACACTATTTGCGCCATAGTATTTTGCATCAATAATGGCGAATACATTTTCATCAACACTCCTCAAAACAGTGTCAGTACGACCTCCTTTTTGGAATGCAATTTTGAATTCACCATCAATTTTATAACTAGGCTTAGCCAACTTACGATTGATATCAAATTTCCAAAGCATACAGGAATCAATCATATGTTCCCACATTGCGTGAAATTTATTTATACCAATAACAATATTGTTTTTCGAAGATTTATTCTTATTTGATAAATACATTGATAAATCTTTCATGAGTTTTAGATCTTTATCTGCATAGATTAATCCCATTTCTTTTTCTAATGTTTGTAACTTTGATTTGATATCTCCAGTGGGTTGGGGTATATCGACAAGTTCAGAGGAGATAGTTGAAGTTGTGTCGAAGAAAATCCACCCAACGAGATCGTTTAACTCACGAATGACTTCGGCGTGAATACGAGATACTTCATCATTATAATGGATAGTTCTTTTCCTACCAAGAGTATCCAAATATATAAAAGAGTTTGAAGCAGGATAATTTTGAATTCTAAGAATAGTTCGCTTCCAATCTGTTTTTCCTATGTTTTTTTTGATGGATGATTCCCTTCTTATATAAATACCATTCTTGATATAGTCATCGAGGAGTGTAAATGCTAAACTGATTAATGAATCCCCTACAACGTTTTCAGAGGTGCCATCTGAAAATGAGGTACGATTCCTATTTAAGGTGTATTTATAGATTGCGCGGATAAGAGATGCACCGAGTTTTAGTGGGTCCTTATCTCTTATAGTCCCGCTATTTCTTGGTAAAAATATATCGACTCTGTTTTTTTGTAATACAATGCCACAAAAATCTAGTCTGTCTTGATCCTTGTAAATTAGTTTTTCTGAATCTAATATGTTACGGACATGTTTAGGTAAACTATTAACTATACACTTATCCTCATTTAGAACTATATCCATTATTATTCGACCTCTTTTGGTTGAATAGCGCCAACAGATATAAGAGTTTCCTCTAGGCTACTTTCGAAAACAGATTTACCCTCCGAGAATGCGGTAACCAGTTGCCCGAAACTTACGATGCTAATACCTCCAACTTCTGTTGCGAAGATACTAGATCTTTTACCGTGCCGTAAAATATCGTCCCATAGATAGACGAAGAGTTTGTAACGAAGTGAATCATTTGCAGAGCTTGGATCGCTAAGGTCTCCCAATGATAAAAAGCGATGACCAAGCAGACGATCTTCGGGGATACCCAACACTGTTAGCCTTTCATTGATTATTTTTGAAAAATCACTCCATTCGACCTGATAAATATCGCCCTGTAAAGGAAGGTAAAGTACCCCTGGGGTAGCTTTTGAATAGTCAATCGGGATATATCGAATAGCCCAGCGACGTTTAAATGCAGTATCTAAGAAATTAACTCCTTGATCGCTGCTATTCATAGTTGCCAAGATAGTTAAATTTACAGGTAACGATAATTTATCGATGCTTTGTGTAAGATGATTATTTATGTAATCTAACATATCTGGATCGATATCTATTTCATAGTTACAGTCTGGGTCGAGCAATTGAAATAAATCGCCGAATACTGCTGCCGCAGGTGCTCTATTGATTTCCTCAATAATTAAAAAAACTCTCTGATTTGGATTGTTTTTCGCTTGGATAAACGCATTTGTGAAAGCTCCTGGACGGAATTCATAACTTATAGTTTGTGATGAACCATTACTTCTCATCCTTGGCTTTAAGCTTCCGACTAAATCACTATACTGTGTGTCAGGATGGAATACTGTACGGAATTTTTGCGATTCAGCAGTCAACTGTTCAATTGAATAACTTTTCCCAGTGCCAGGAGCACCAAGATAAATAGTATTCTTTATTCTTTTAGATATTACGCTGGATGTGATGGTTGTACTTGTTAATGGCCTAAATGTGAATATAGTACAATCAGATATTACTTGTTCAAGATACTCTATTGTGATGACGATATCTTGTTCACTGAACGATGTTCTTTCATCAAGCTCCTGTGGAATTTTGTTAGTAGCAATATGTATAAATCTGGATACAACATTAAAAAAAAGTTTGGATTGTTCTTGTGCCGCAACTTTGGCTCGAGGATGGGTAAAAACATTTAGGCCTAGCACTCGAACCATTTTTTCAAAATATTTCCATTCAGTACATTGAATGTGGCCTATAGGGGAAATACTGTCAAATGTCTGTTGATCTGCGTTTAGATCATTTCTTAACGGAGTTGATGTTTGTACAGTATAATTTATAAATTGCTTAGCTTTATCACTAGCTTGGATGTCTTTCAGAGACTGAAGGATGCATTGGAAAGAGATGTCATGTACTTTCCCTGATGAATTACTCACTTCAAAAAAAGAGCCAGTTCCAAGGAAGTTTACATTAAAAACTGAGCTAGCATTCCACTGAACATTTTTGTCATACAATTGCTGCAATTGAGACTGTGACATAGCCATCCTCCATTAGCTGTATTGATTGATCATTTGTACAGTGTTACGATTACCAGGACAAAAACCGGATAAAAATGACCTATCATGAACAATCAGAATAAATCGCATCATATCAAAGAACTGAGAAAAAGATTAGGCCTTGGACGCACAGAGTTCGCCAACCTACTAGGGCTTGGTTCTGCTGGCGAAAGGACAGTCCGTGGTTGGGAAGAAGGAGAACATACCCCTTCATCCGCGAAATGGCAGGCTATTCTTGCTGTTGAAAAACAAATGACGGAATACTTACAGAATGCCCCTTTCCGGCAACAACCAGCATGTGAATCAAAATTCACATTTATTGATCTGTTTGCTGGTATCGGTGGGATTCGACTACCTTACCAGCGATTGGGGGGACAGTGCGTCTTTTCTTCTGAATGGGATAAGTTCTCGCAGAAGACATACCTGACTAACTTCGGTGAGATGCCGCATGGAGACATCACTAAGATTAAAGCAACGGATATTCCTGATCACGATATCCTTCTCGGTGGTTTCCCATGCCAAGCATTTTCCCAGGCTGGACTTAAAAAAGGATTTAGTGATACTCGCGGGACTATGTTCTTCGAGATTCAACGGATTCTTGCAACTAAACGTCCAAAATCATTTATGCTCGAAAATGTTAAACAACTCCAAGGTCATGACAAAGGTCGAACGCTAAAGACAATTCTGGATATTCTCAGAGGACAAAGCGCCCATTCAATACCTGATGATATTCCAATCAGTGAAGATGCTAGGACTGCATTGTCGGAGAAGCTCAATTATTGGGTTGATTATAAAGTACTTCGTGCAGGCGATTTCGGTGCACCACAAAATCGTGAGCGTATATTTATTGTCGGCTTTGATAAGGATTATTTTGATGGAGTTGATTTTGATAATATCTTTAATTGGCCAAAACCTCCGATGACACCAACAAAAGTTGGTGATATTTTAGAGGATTTGAGCAATATTTCTGAGTTTGATGATAGATATACTATATCTGACAAACTATGGAACGGTCATCAGAAACGAAAACTAGAGCATGAAAAGAAAGGAAATGGTTTCGGTTATTCACTTTTTAATGAAAATAGTGAATACACGAATACAATAAGTGCACGTTACTATAAAGATGGTTCGGAGATATTAATTGATCAGTCTCATCTTAATAAAAATCCGAGAAAGCTAACCCCGCGTGAGTGTGCTCGGCTCCAAGGGTTTCCTGATAATTATATTGTTGATGCTGTTTCACAAGGTCAGATTTATAAACAATTTGGCAATTCGGTATGTATTAATGTGATTGATGCTGTTGCGAAAGAACTGGTCAGCACAATATCTGAAGCAGAAAAAGTTAGAGTCAGTAATATAAAAATGAAAAAAACTGTTGGTTAAGTATGTAGAGGAACGAAAACACCTTGCTGTTTATGCGTAAAAATTAATTGTAAGGTGTTTTACAAATCAATTGGTTGAGAAGGTATGTACTGAAAAATATACAATTCCAATATTTTAGATAAAAGGATTTCAACGTGGCACTGTACTGCATCTCTGATAAAAACCTTACTGCATTAACAAAAACGACATTTACTATTGAAGGCTTGCAAGAACGTTACGACTTGCAGGAGGCTATCAAGAAAAATATCGATATTGTCGCACCAGACTGTCTCGTTATATCGGAAGAGTTTTCAGACTGGGAAGACAGTCGACGAAGAATAGACCTATTAGCCATTGATAAACAAGCTAATTTAGTTGTCATTGAATTAAAACGTGATGAAGTCGGTGCACATATGGAATTGCAGGCATTAAGATATGCCGCGATGATTTCTACAATGAGTTTTGCGAAAGCATGTGAGTATTATCAAGCTTATCTGCAAAAGCACGGCTTAGATATAGATGCTAAAGCAAAGATACTTGATTTTGTTGAACTGGAAGATACTGAACTTGTGGATTTTGGCAAAGATATCAGAATTATTCTGGCTTCAGCCGATTTTGGTAAAGAATTGACGACAACAGCTATCTGGTTGAGAGATAAGGGAGTAGATATTCGTTGTGTCCGCTTGACGCCGTATAACTTCAACGGTGAAGTTTTAATCAATGCGGAGCAGATAATCCCTGTTCCGGAGCTTGAAGAGTATCAGGTGAAGTTCAGAGAAAAGCGCGTAGAGCAAATCGCAAGTAGCCAAAAATCAGATCGAGATTACTCTGAATATAAGTATAAGGGACTGGTTTTTAATAAAAGAAAACTTGCTCTTGAGCTCTTTACCGACTGGATCGCGAAGCATAACCCGAGCGATTTTAGTGAGCTGAAAGCAAAATTAAGTGAAATATTAAAAAGCAGAACAATAGCATTAGCAGATCATATCCCTGAAGGGCGCAAGAACAGGTTTCATATGAATGATGATGCGCTGATTGAGTTACCATCAGGCGAGCTTGTGGCCATTTCAAACCAATGGGGACTCGGAAATATTGAGCGTTTAGTCGATTTTGTTCGTCGTGACGGATTCAATATTGAAAAAGTAGAGTAGCTGCTGAATCTGGACAGCCAAAAAAAGGTCCTCAGGTACCATTCTCCTGAATCTCGCAGTCGAGGTATAAATGCCCTCTACAATAACTGCCAAATTTGTATGTAGGAAAACGATTGCTATTTATTGCCGCAGGTCAATTCCCTTTTTGCTCGCGATCGCACATAATACGCCCCCGGTTTGCACACT
>BBMW01000017.1 GCA_000759755.1 Citrobacter werkmanii NBRC 105721 | reverse complement strand
TGCGCTGGGCTGAACGTATTTTGCAGGCCTGATAAGCGCAGCGCATCAGGCAATTCCGCACCACGCAAAAGCTTGTCCTGCTACCCGCGCACGAGACTGAGCAACGGGTACGGTCGCCCAAGATCGTCCACCTCTGTACGTCCCGTCACGCTGAATCCCATCTTCTTATAGAATCCAACCGCTTGCTCATTCTGTTCATTAACGTTAGTTGTTAACGTGGAACTCATTGATAAAGCATGTTCAATCAGCAGCTTACCAACGCCACTACCACGCACATCCGGATCGACAAATAAGGCATCTATATGCTGATCGGTCAGAAGCATAAAGGCGACTGGCTCATCCTGCCCTGTTACTGCAACCCATAGAGGGGCTTCTGGTAAAAATGAACGTACCAACTCCTCCAGCTCAATTCGATAATCCGCAGAGAGGAAATGGTGCGTGGCATCCACTGAGCGACACCAAATAGAAACTAACTTGTCTCCTTCGTCCTGGCGCGAACGACGAATGGTAATGGTCATAGCATTCTCCTTTTTTCTTTACTGCACTATTCTACAGCAAGGAGCCGTGAAACTTTCTCAACTTGAGGATGCAGGCTCGACATTCGCATGATTCCTGGGTATCTTCAGCTGTCTGGATGTCTAAACGTTTAAACGTATGTTGTGAGGTTATCAGGTTATGCCAATTCGCGTGCAGGACGAGCTACCCGCCGTCAATTTCTTGCGTGAGGAAAACGTCTTTGTCATGACGACCTCCCGCGCTTCCGGTCAGGAAATTCGTCCACTGAAAGTGCTCATCCTTAACCTGATGCCGAAGAAGATTGAAACGGAAAACCAGTTCCTGCGTTTATTGTCTAACTCACCGCTACAGGTAGATGTTCAGCTATTGCGCATCGATGCCCGCGAGTCACGCAACACCCCAACGGAGCATCTGAATAACTTTTACTGTAATTTCGAGGATATCTGCGATCAGAACTTTGATGGACTGATTGTTACAGGGGCACCGCTGGGTCTGGTTGAGTTTAATGACGTGGCTTACTGGCCGCAGATTAAGCAAGTGCTTGAATGGGCAAAAGATCACGTTACCTCGACGCTGTTTGTCTGTTGGGCGGTGCAAGCCGCATTGAATATCCTTTATGGCATTCCCAAACAAACCCGCACGGACAAACTCTCCGGCGTGTATGAGCATCATATTCTGCATCCTCATGCGTTGCTGACGCGCGGATTTGATGACGCATTTTTGGCCCCTCATTCGCGCTATGCCGATTTCCCTGCCGCACTTATCCGCGACTATACCGATCTCGAGATTTTTGCCGAAACGGAAGAGGGCGATGCCTATCTGTTCGCCAGTAAAGATAAACGCATTGCCTTTGTGACGGGTCATCCGGAGTATGACGCGCACACGCTTGGTAGCGAATATTTTCGTGACGTTGAAGCGGGCTTATCCCCGGAAGTACCCTATAACTACTTCCCGAAAGATGACCCGCAAAACAAACCGCGGGCAACCTGGCGTAGCCATGGCAATCTGTTGTTTACCAACTGGCTCAACTATTACGTCTACCAGATCACGCCATATGATCTGCGTCACATGAATCCAACGCTGGATTAATCTTCTGTAGCAGACGATCCTTAAGCGTTTCAGCATGTTGAATCAGGCACCTTCGGGTGCCTTTTTTATTTCCGAAACGCACCTCAATGTGTAATTAAATTTTATTTATATTGTTATCAATAGGTTAATTGATAATTAAATTAAAAATGGAAATTGTTTTTGATTTTGAGATTTAAATGAGTAGTCTTAGTTGTGCTGAACGAAAACCGCACAACGATCCTTCGTTCGCATTGGGGATGTGTTTGGATCACTGACGAGGAACTACGCAATGAATCAACAGGCAACGACAACCGATGAACTGGTCTTTACCAGGCCGCGCGGCGAACAAGAACAGCAAATTCTGACCGGAGAAGCGGTGGAGTTTCTGACTGAACTGGTGACAAGATTTACGCCTAAGCGGAATAAGCTTCTGGCTGCGCGGATCCAGCAGCAGCAGGATATTGATAACGGTAAGTTGCCTGATTTTATTTCGGAAACAGCTTCCATTCGTGAGGGCGACTGGAAAATTCGCGGTATTCCTGATGATTTACTGGATCGCCGCGTAGAGATTACCGGACCGGTTGAGCGCAAGATGGTCATCAACGCGCTGAACGCGAACGTCAAAGTCTTTATGGCTGACTTTGAAGATTCGCTGGCCCCTGAGTGGAGCAAAGTTATCGACGGGCAGATCAACCTGCGCGATGCGGTCAATGGCACCATTAGTTACACCAACGAAGCGGGTAAAATTTATCAACTTAAACCCAATCCAGCTTTATTGGTGTGTCGTGTGCGCGGTCTGCATCTGCCGGAAAAACACGTCACCTGGCGTGGCGAATCCATCCCGGGCAGCCTGTTCGATTTTGCACTCTACTTCTTCCACAACTATAAAGCGTTGCTGGCAAAAGGCAGTGGCCCGTATTTCTATCTGCCAAAAACGCAGGCCTGGCAAGAAGCTGCCTGGTGGAGTGAGGTGTTCAGCTATGCAGAGGACCGCTTTAATCTGCCGCGCGGCACTATCAAAGCGACCCTGCTGATTGAAACGTTGCCCGCTGTTTTCCAGATGGACGAAATTCTGCACGCGTTGCGTGACCATATTGTGGGCCTGAACTGTGGCCGCTGGGATTACATTTTCAGCTATATCAAAACCCTGAAGAACCACCCGGATCGCGTGCTGCCGGACCGTCAGGTAGTGACGATGGATAAGCCATTCCTCAGCGCCTACTCGCGTCTGTTGATTAAAACCTGTCACAAACGCGGCGCGTTTGCGATGGGCGGCATGGCTGCGTTCATTCCCAGTAAAGATGCCGAGCGTAACAACCAGGTTCTGACCAAGGTAAAAGCGGATAAAGCGCTGGAAGCGAATAACGGTCATGACGGTACATGGATTGCCCATCCGGGCCTGGCAGATACCGCAATGACGGTATTCAACGACGTGCTCGGAGAAAACAAAAATCAGCTGTTTGTGACGCGTGAAGAAGATGCGCCAATTACCGCTGAACAGCTGTTGGCGCCTTGTGACGGTGAGCGTACCGAAGAGGGTATGCGAGCCAACATCCGTGTCGCGGTGCAGTACATCGAGGCGTGGATCTCCGGTAACGGCTGCGTACCGATTTACGGTCTGATGGAAGATGCGGCCACCGCCGAAATCTCCCGCACCTCCATCTGGCAGTGGATCCACCACCAGAAGACGCTCAGCAACGGCAAGCCGGTGACCAAACCGCTGTTCCGCCAGATGCTGGCCGAAGAGATGTTGGTGATTCAGGACGAACTGGGCGAGCACCGCTACAGCAGCGGGCGTTTTGACGATGCCGCGCGCCTGATGGAGCAAATCACGACCTCTGATGAACTGATCGATTTCTTGACCCTGCCAGGTTACCGCCTGCTGGCTTAACTCACCACATAACAATATGGAGCATCTGCACATGAAAACCCGTACTCAACAAATCGAAGAATTACAGAAAGAGTGGACTCAACCGCGCTGGGAAGGCATCACCCGTCCGTATAGCGCGGAGGATGTGGTGAAATTACGTGGCTCGGTCAACCCGGAATGCACGCTGGCGCAGCTTGGCGCGGCGAAAATGTGGCGTCTGCTGCACGGTGAGTCGAAGAAAGGGTATATCAACAGCCTCGGCGCGCTGACCGGCGGCCAGGCGCTGCAACAGGCTAAAGCCGGTATTGAAGCGGTCTACCTTTCAGGCTGGCAGGTAGCGGCAGATGCTAACCTGGCCTCCAGCATGTATCCGGATCAATCGCTGTATCCGGCGAACTCCGTCCCGGCAGTGGTGGATCGGATCAACAACACTTTCCGTCGTGCGGATCAGATCCAATGGTCAAGTGGTATTGAGCCGAACGATCCGCGCTACGTGGATTACTTCCTGCCGATCGTTGCTGATGCGGAAGCGGGCTTTGGCGGGGTTCTGAACGCGTTTGAACTGATGAAATCGATGATTGAGGCTGGTGCAGCAGCCGTTCACTTCGAAGATCAGCTCGCATCAGTGAAAAAATGCGGTCACATGGGCGGTAAGGTGCTGGTGCCGACTCAGGAAGCTATCCAGAAACTGGTGGCTGCCCGTCTGGCTGCCGACGTCATGGGCGTGCCGACGCTGGTGATTGCGCGTACCGATGCTGACGCAGCTGATTTGATTACCTCTGACTGCGATGCCTACGACAGCGAGTTCATTACTGGCGAACGTACCTGCGAAGGCTTCTTCCGTACACATGCTGGTATTGAGCAGGCGATCAGCCGCGGTCTGGCCTACGCGCCGTATGCGGATCTGGTGTGGTGTGAAACTTCCACACCAGACCTCGAACTGGCGAAGCGCTTTGCCGATGCTATTCATGCGAAATTCCCGGGTAAACTGCTGGCCTACAACTGTTCGCCGTCGTTTAACTGGCAGAAAAATCTGGATGATAAAACCATTGCCAGCTTCCAGCAGCAGTTGTCGGACATGGGCTATAAATACCAGTTCATTACCCTGGCGGGTATTCACAGCATGTGGTTCAACATGTTCGACCTCGCGCACTCCTATGCGCAGGGTGAAGGCATGCGCCACTATGTTGAGAAGGTTCAGCAGCCAGAATTTGCGGCGGCAAAAGACGGTTATACCTTCGTGTCCCACCAGCAGGAAGTGGGTACCGGGTACTTCGATAAAGTTACCACCATCATTCAGGGCGGCGCCTCTTCCGTTACCGCGTTAACGGGTTCCACCGAAGAATCGCAGTTCTGATCAATGCCCGGTAGCGCTGCGCTTGCCGGGCCTACGAAGGGATGTAGGCCGGAAAAGCGCATGCGCCATCCGGCATGACGTTGTGCCGGATGGGAGAAATCGATGACGCGTGGCCTGGAATTACTGATTGCTCAGACTATCTTGCAAGGTTTCGACGCCCAGTACGGGCGTTTTCTGGAAGTCACCTCCGGCGCGCAGCAGCGTTTTGAACATGCCGACTGGCATGCGGTTCAGCAGGCGATGAAAAGCCGTATTCACCTTTACGATCACCATGTGGGTCTGGTGGTGGAACAGCTGCGCTGCATTACTGACGGCAAAAGTACCGACGCGGGTTTTTTGCTCCGCGTGAAAGATCATTACACCCGGCTCTTGCCGGATTATCCGCGCTTCGAGATTGCGGAGAGCTTCTTTAACTCCGTTTACTGCCGGTTATTTGACCACCGCTCGCTGACTCCCGAGCGGCTGTTTATTTTTAGCTCTCAGCCAGAGCGCCGTTTTCGCACGATCCCCCGCCCGCTGGCGAAAGACTTTTTTCCTGATACCGGCTGGGAGTGGCTGCTCACCCGCGTCCTCAGCGATCTGCCTCTGCGTCTACCGTGGCAGAATAAACATCGTGATATCCACTACATCATCGAACACCTGACCGAAACGCTGGGTGCGGATGTGTTGCCGCGCTGTCATTTACAGGTGGCGAACGAACTGTTTTATCGCAATAAGGCCGCCTGGCTGGTCGGTAAGCTGATTACCCCTTCCGGGACGCTGCCGTTTTTATTGCCAATCCACCGGACTGACGAAGGCGAACTGTTTGTCGATACCTGTCTGACCACGACGGCGGAAGCGAGCATTGTGTTTGGCTTTGCCCGTTCCTATTTTATGGTTTATGCCCCACTGCCCGCGGCGTTAGTGGAGTGGCTGCGCGAGATCCTGCCCGGTAAAACCACCGCTGAATTGTATATGGCGATTGGCTGTCAGAAACATGCGAAGACTGAAAGCTACCGCGAGTATCTGCTCTATCTCGCTGATTGCGATGAGCAATTTATCGAAGCGCCGGGGATCCGCGGCATGGTGATGCTGGTGTTTACCCTACCGGGCTTCGACCGGGTGTTTAAAATCATCAAAGACAAATTTGCGCCGCAAAAGGAGATGTCCGCCGCGCACGTCCGCGCCTGCTACCAGCTGGTGAAAGAGCACGACCGCGTCGGGCGCATGGCCGATACCCAGGAGTTTGAAAACTTTGTACTGGATAAACGGCAAATCGACCCGGCGCTGATGGCCCTGCTGCTACAGGAAGCGCCGGAAAAAATTACCGATCTCGGCGATCAGATTGCTATTCGCCATCTGTATATCGAACGGCGCATGGTGCCGCTGAATATCTGGCTGGAGCAGGTCGAAGGCCAGCAGCTGCGCGACGCGATAGAAGAGTACGGCAACGCCATTCGTCAGCTGGCCGCCGCCAATATTTTCCCGGGAGATATGCTGTTTAAGAACTTTGGCGTTACCCGCCACGGGCGCGTGGTGTTCTACGACTACGATGAAATTTGCTATATGACGGAGGTGAATTTCCGCCATATCCCACCGCCGCGCTACTCAGAGGATGAGATGAGCGCTGAACCGTGGTACAGCGTGTCGCCGGGGGATGTCTTCCCGGAAGAGTTTCGTCACTGGCTATGTGCCGACCCGCGCATCGGGCCGCTGTTTGAGGAGATGCACGCCGACCTGTTCAGCGCCGACTACTGGCGAGGGCTGCAAACGCGGATCCGTGAAGGGCACGTGGAAGATGTTTACGCTTACCGTCGTCGGCAGCGGTTTAGCGTACGTTATGAAACCGACCGTCGGCCAGATAAGGCCTTTGCGCCGCCATCCGACAATGTACGCCGCGCCTGATGGCGCTGCGCTTATCATGTTAACAAATCAGTCCCAACCCTTGCTTATCTAAACCCGCCGTACGCCAGCGTGACTTCTTTCGCTGCTTTGATCGCCATTGCGCCAAACTCGGTCACGCGGTCATCGGTAATACGTGAAATTGGCCCGGAAATGGAGATGGCGGCGAACGGCTCACGGTGTTCATCATAAATGCACGACGCCACGCAGCGCAGGCCCAGCGCGTGTTCTTCATCATCAAAGGAATAGCCGCGCTTACGCGTCTGCGCCAAATCCTCTTTCAGATGGACCGGCGACACCAGCGTGGCATGGGTATACGCGTGCAGCCCTTTGCGGTGCAGCAGGCCGGTAACCTGTTCTTCACTCAATTGAGATAAAAATGCCTTGCCCGCGCCGGAGGCGTGCATCGGCAGCTTGCCGCCGATAGGCGCAGACATGCGCATCAACTGGGTGCACTGCACCTGGTCGATAATAATGGCCTGATGGTCGCTTTGATCCAGTACGGCGAGGTTTACCGTCTCACCCGAATCTTCCATTAGTTTGCGCAGAATAGGGTGCACAATCGCCAGCAGATTGCGGCTTTGCAAAAAGCTGCTGCCGACAATAAACGCATGCGCGCCCACGGCCCAGTGGCCTAATTCGCCCACCTGGCGGACAAAACCCTGCTGCTGCATGGTGGTCAGCAGACGATGAGTCGTGGAGTTGGGCAGACCGGCCTGCTGCGCCAGCTCGGTTAGCGCCACGCTGCCGTTGGATTCCGCAATCCACTCCAGTAGCTTCAGACCCCGGGTCAAAGACTGAACCTGTCCGGTTGCAGGCGTAGTGGCAGCGGCGGGTTTTCTACCGCGTTTAGCGGGGACAGGGGCAACCATGGCGGACTCCTTTTCTGTATCGTGGAAATCATTTTCGTTTTATTCGATTATAATGCAAGAATTCCTGTACTGATCGGATGAGTGAAGCTGAACATGTCTCATGTTGGCCGTTGTTCTCTTTTCCGCCTCTCAGGTTTGTGCCAGTATGACCTGTTGAGTTTTTTTCGGTCTGGTTGAGCGTTGTCGGGAGCGAGTGTGAGCAGCAAAGTAGAACAATTACGTCAGCAGTTAAATGAACGTATTCTGGTGCTGGACGGCGGGATGGGCACCATGATCCAGGGATATCGTCTGAGCGAAGAGGATTTCCGCGGCGAGCGCTTCGCCGACTGGCCCTGCGACCTGAAGGGCAACAACGACCTGCTGGTGCTCAGCAAGCCGGAGGTGATTGCCGCGATCCATAACGCCTACTTTGAGGCGGGCGCGGATATCATCGAAACCAACACCTTTAACTCCACGACTATCGCCATGGCGGATTACCAGATGGAATCCCTGTCGGCGGAAATCAACTTTGCGGCAGCTAAACTGGCGCGCGCTTGCGCAGATGAGTGGACGGCACGCACGCCGGAAAAACCGCGCTATGTCGCGGGCGTGCTTGGTCCAACCAACCGTACGGCCTCTATCTCACCCGACGTCAACGACCCGGCATACCGCAACATTACCTTTGACCAGCTGGTGGCTGCCTATCGCGAATCCACCAAAGCGCTGGTGGAAGGCGGCAGTGACCTGATTCTGATTGAAACCGTCTTCGATACCCTCAATGCTAAAGCCGCTATTTTCGCGGTAAAAACAGAGTTCGAAGCGCTGGGCATTGAGCTGCCGATAATGCTTTCCGGCACCATTACCGACGCCTCCGGGCGTACGCTTTCCGGCCAGACCACCGAAGCGTTCTATAACTCATTGCGCCACGCCGATGCGCTGACCTTCGGTCTGAACTGCGCCTTAGGCCCGGACGAGCTGCGCCAGTACGTGCAGGAGCTGTCACGCATTGCCGAATGCTATGTCACCGCGCACCCGAACGCCGGCCTGCCGAACGCTTTCGGCGAGTACGACCTTGACGCCGACACCATGGCGGCGCAAATCCGCGAGTGGGCGCAGGCGGGTTTTCTCAACGTGGTTGGCGGCTGTTGCGGCACCACGCCGGAACATATCGCCGCGATGAGCCGGGCGGTAGAAGGTTTACCGCCGCGCAAGTTGCCTGAAATCCCGGTGGCCTGCCGGCTGTCCGGCCTTGAACCGCTGAACATTGGCGACGACAGCCTGTTTGTTAACGTCGGCGAACGTACCAACGTCACCGGCTCAGCGAAATTTAAGCGTCTGATCAAAGAAGAGAAATACAGCGAAGCGCTGGACGTCGCCCGCCAGCAGGTGGAAAGCGGCGCGCAGATTATCGACATCAACATGGATGAGGGGATGCTCGACGCCGAAGCGGCGATGGTGCGCTTCCTCAACCTGATTGCTGGCGAGCCGGACATTGCCCGCGTGCCGATTATGATCGACTCCTCCAAATGGGAAGTCATCGAAAAAGGGCTGAAGTGCATTCAGGGTAAAGGCATCGTTAACTCCATCTCGATGAAAGAGGGGGTGGAGACCTTTATCCATCACGCGAAGCTGCTGCGTCGCTACGGTGCTGCGGTGGTGGTGATGGCTTTTGACGAGCAGGGCCAGGCCGATACCCGCGCGCGTAAAATCGAGATTTGCCGCCGGGCGTACAAAATTCTCACCGAAGAGGTGGGTTTTCCGCCGGAAGACATCATCTTCGACCCGAATATTTTCGCCGTCGCCACCGGTATTGAAGAGCACAACAACTACGCGCAGGACTTTATCGGCGCCTGTGAGGACATCAAACGCGAGCTGCCGCACGCGCTGATTTCCGGCGGCGTGTCTAACGTTTCCTTCTCGTTCCGCGGCAACGACCCGGTACGTGAAGCTATCCACGCGGTATTCCTCTACTATGCGATTCGCAACGGGATGGACATGGGCATCGTCAACGCCGGACAGCTGGCGATTTATGACGATCTCCCGACCGAACTGCGCGACGCGGTTGAAGATGTGATCCTCAACCGACGTGAAGATGGTACCGAGCGTCTGCTGGAGCTGGCGGAGAAATATCGCGGCAGTAAAACCGACGACACCGCGAATGCCCAGATGGCGGAGTGGCGTAGTTGGGACGTGAAAAAGCGCCTTGAATACTCGCTGGTGAAAGGCATTACCGAATTTATCGAGCTCGACACAGAAGAGGCGCGCCAGCAGGCCGAACGCCCGATTGAGGTGATCGAAGGGCCGCTGATGGACGGCATGAACGTGGTCGGCGACTTGTTCGGCGAGGGCAAAATGTTCCTGCCGCAGGTGGTGAAATCCGCCCGCGTGATGAAGCAGGCAGTGGCTTACCTCGAACCGTATATCGAAGCCAGTAAAGAGAAAGGCTCCAGCAACGGCAAGATGGTCATCGCCACCGTGAAGGGCGATGTGCACGACATTGGCAAGAACATCGTCGGCGTGGTGCTGCAGTGTAACAACTACGAAATCGTCGATCTTGGCGTGATGGTGCCCGCGGAGAAAATCCTCAGAACGGCGCGTGAAGTGAATGCCGATCTGATTGGCCTTTCCGGGCTTATCACCCCGTCGCTGGACGAAATGGTCAACGTGGCGAAAGAGATGGAGCGTCAGGGCTTCACCATCCCATTGCTGATTGGCGGCGCGACCACCTCAAAAGCGCACACTGCGGTGAAAATTGAGCAGAACTACAGCGGCCCGACGGTTTATGTGCAGAACGCCTCGCGGACCGTCGGCGTAGTCGCCGCGCTGCTCTCCGACACCCAGCGCGATGACTTTGTCGCCCGTACCCGTAAAGAGTATGAAACCGTGCGCATCCAGCATGCGCGTAAGAAACCTCGCACGCCGCCGGTAACGTTACAGGCCGCACGTGATAACGATCTTGCCTTCGACTGGGAAAGCTACACGCCGCCGGTCGCGCATCGTTTAGGCGTGCAGGAAGTCGAGGCCAGCATCGAAACGCTGCGCAATTACATCGACTGGACGCCGTTCTTTATGACCTGGTCGCTGGCCGGGAAGTATCCGCGCATCCTCGAAGATGAAGTAGTGGGCGAAGAGGCGAAGCGCCTGTTCAAAGACGCCAACGACATGCTGGATAAACTCAGCGCTGAGAAGACCCTGAACCCGCGCGGCGTGGTGGGGTTGTTCCCGGCTAACCGCGTGGGTGACGATATCGAGATTTACCGTGACGAGACGCGTACGCACGTTATCAGCGTGAGTCATCACCTGCGCCAGCAGACGGAAAAAGTCGGCTTCGCCAACTACTGCCTGTCTGACTTTGTCGCGCCGAAACTGAGCGGCAAAGCGGATTACATCGGTGCTTTCGCGGTGACCGGCGGTCTGGAGGAGGATGCGCTGGCAGACGCCTTCGAAGCGCAGCATGACGACTACAACAAGATCATGGTGAAAGCCATCGCTGACCGTCTGGCGGAAGCGTTCGCGGAATATCTGCATGAGCGCGTGCGTAAAGTCTACTGGGGTTATGCGGCGAACGAGAACCTCAGTAACGAAGAGCTGATCCGCGAAAACTACCAGGGCATTCGTCCGGCACCGGGCTACCCGGCGTGCCCGGAACATACCGAAAAGGCCACCATCTGGGAGCTGCTGGACGTCGAAGCACATACCGGGATGAAGCTCACCGAATCCTTCGCCATGTGGCCTGGCGCCTCGGTTTCCGGCTGGTATTTCAGCCATCCTGACAGCAAGTATTACGCCGTGGCGCAAATTCAGCGCGATCAGGTTGAAGATTATGCCTTCCGTAAAGGCATGAGCGTGGCAGAAGTTGAACGTTGGTTAGCGCCAAACCTCGGCTACGACGCTGACTGATTCACAAAACTGTCATCTTTCTTTACAACAAACAGGGCACTCAATGAGTGCCCTGTCTCTTTCTTACGTTTAAACCCTTATACTGAAAGAACGTTCATCGGCACTGCTTGCCGGATGGCTCATTTTTGTAGGCCTGATAAGCGTAGCGTCCTCAGGCGGTATGTCATTGCGATGAACTTCAGGAACATATAACGATAAGGAGAACCTGATTCCGTGCTAACTCTGTTACACCTGCTTTCTGCTGTCTCTATGCTGGTTTGGGGCACACATATTGTGCGTACCGGCGTGATGCGCGTCTTTGGCGCCCGTTTGCGTACCGTACTCAGCCGTAGCGTTGAAAAGAAGCCGCTCGCCTTTTGTGCGGGTATCGGCGTGACGGCGCTGGTACAAAGCAGCAACGCCACCACCATGCTGGTGACCTCATTTGTCGCCCAGGATCTCGTGGCGCTTACCCCGGCGCTGGTCATTGTGCTGGGCGCCGACGTGGGGACCGCGCTGATGGCGCGTATCCTGACTTTCGATCTCTCATGGCTATCGCCACTGCTGATTTTCATCGGCGTGATCTTTTTTCTCGGGCGTAAGCAGTCCCGCGTGGGGCAACTGGGGCGGGTTGGCATCGGGCTGGGGTTGATTTTACTGGCGCTGGAGCTGATTGTGCAGGCGGTCACGCCGATAACTCAGGCTAATGGCGTCCAGGTTATTTTCGCCTCGCTGACCGGCGATATTATGCTGGATGCGCTGATTGGCGCCATGTTCGCGGTTATCAGTTACTCCAGCCTGGCGGCGGTTTTGCTGACGGCAACCCTGACCGCTGCCAGCATTATCTCGTTCCCGGTGGCGTTGTGCCTGGTGATTGGCGCCAACCTTGGCTCCGGCCTGCTGGCGATGCTCAACAATAGCGCGGCTAATGCAGCTGCCCGTCGCGTGGCGCTTGGCAGCCTGCTGTTTAAGCTGGTGGGGAGTCTGATTATCCTGCCGTTTGTTCATCCGTTGGCGAATCTTATGGATGAACTGCCGCTGCCGAAATCTGAGCTGGTCATTTATTTCCATGTCTTCTACAACCTGGTACGTTGCATAGCTATGGTGCCGTTCGCCGAACCGATGGCACGTTTTTGTAAACGTATTATCCGTGATGAGCCGGAACTGGACGCCCACCTGAAGCCTAAGCATCTGGACATCAGCGCACTGGATACCCCAACTCTGGCCCTGGCCAATGCCGCCCGTGAAGCCCTGCGTATTGGCGATGCGATGGAGCAGATGATGGACGGGCTAAAGAAGGTGATGCACGGCGAGCCGCGTGAAGAGAAAGAGTTGCGCAGGATGGCGGACGATATCAACGTACTGTACACGGCGATTAAGCTCTATCTGGCGAGGATGCCAAAGGATGAACTGGCAGAAGAAGAGTCGCGCCGTTGGGCTGAGATTATCGAAATGTCGCTCAACCTTGAACAGGCTTCGGATATTGTTGAGCGTATGGGCAGCGAGATTGCCGACAAGTCGCTGGCAGCGCGTCGGGCATTCTCTGTCGAAGGGCTGAAAGAACTTGATGCACTGTACGATCAACTGCTCAGTAATCTGCAACTGGCGATGTCGGTATTCTTCTCTGGCGACGTGACCAGCGCCCGTCGTCTGCGCCGCAGCAAGCACCGTTTCCGCATCCTTAACCGTCGTTATTCGCATGCGCACGTGGATCGTCTGCATCAGCAGAACGTGCAGAGCATTGAGACCAGTTCCCTGCACCTGGCGTTGCTGGGTGATATGCAGCGTCTGAACTCGCTATTTTGCTCTGTGGCTTACAGTGTGCTGGAACAGCCGGATGAAGACGACGAGCGCGAGTACTAACGAGGACAGGTGAAATGTTGCCCGGTGGCGCTGATGCTTACCGGGCCTACGGATAACCGTCAATGTTGTCGTCTACTTTGATGCCGGATAAGGCGAAGCCACCATCCGGCATCAGACAACAAACCAACTAAAAGCAGTGACCCGCCTCAACGGAAACCGCTTCTTCGCCCGCTTTAAAGATATAGGTGGTGTTTGGGCCGCCAAGCACGGATTGACCGTTGCTCACTTTGATCCAGTTCCCTTCCGGCAGACCAATCACCGTCAGTTCCGGTGCCACAACCAACAGCTCGCGAATACGCTGTTCACGCGTTTCGCCTTTATGGCCTTCCGGCAGCGCGTTGGTGAAGTGCGGGTTAATCTGCAGCGGGAAAAGACCCAGCGCATCAAAGCCTTTTGGATCGACAATCGGCATGTCGTTGGTGGTGCGGATGGTCTGGCAGGCAAGGTTGGAACCCGCGCTCCAGCCGATGTACAGCGCACCGCGTTTGACGACATCGACAATCGGCGCCAGCAGGCCGCGCTCGCGGCTCTCTTTCAGCAACTGGAAGGTGTTACCCCCGCCGACAATCACCAGTTCGGCGTTTTCAATGGCTGCAATCGGATCGGCAACGGTATGAATGCCAGTAACGTTAACGCCCATTGGCGCAAAGATGGCTGCCGTTTTCGCCGTGTACTCATCCCAGGTTTGCGTCACGCCGGCAAATGGAATAAACACCGCAGTGCGGCGACCGTTCAGTTGCTCTGCGATCAGCGGCAGCGCATGTTCCATCCAGCCTTTGCCCGGCAGCGTCGAGTTACTCAATAAAAGCAGTTCCATCATTTCTCCATGTAATCAGAAAATTACAAACCGCGGTAATGCTACCACTATCGATCTAACTCCTTCCTGATATGGCTCACGATGTTGGAAGGGAGGAGATAGAAGCTGAGACTATTTTTTAAGTGTCAATTATTTTTCTCCTCCCGAGAGCGCAGATGATTTCAAAATTAATATATATGATTTATCATATGTGTTCTCTAAAAGGAACGGAGAGGAAAATGCTACAACCTGTTCAGCTTTTCAAAATCCTGTCGGATGAAACACGGCTCGCCATTGTCATGCTTCTGCGGGAGTCCGGAGAACTGTGCGTGTGCGATATCTGTGCAGCTACCGCCGAATCACAGCCAAAAATATCACGCCATATGGCTATCCTTCGCGAGTCTGGGCTAGTTCTGGATCGTCGGGAAGGCAAATGGATTCACTATCGTCTGTCTCCTCATATTCCTGCGTGGGCCGCTGAGACAATCACGACGTCCTGGCAGTGCCTTCGGAAGGATGTGCGGGAATGGTTGGCAAAGTCGGCCTGTACCTCCTGTTGAGGCAGAAAAACATATTCATATAATCATATATAACGGAGTTTGAAATGTTTTTGGCAGGGAGTATATTTTTACTGACGCTGGTACTGGTGATCTGGCAACCCAGAGGCCTGAGTATTGGCTGGAGCGCGAGTATCGGAGCTGCGTTGGCGCTGGGAACCGGAGTCATCCATATCGCTGATATTCCCGTTGTCTGGAATATCGTCTGGAACGCGACAGCGGCATTTATTGCGGTCATCATCATCAGCCTGCTGCTCGATGAGTCCGGTTTCTTTGAATGGGCCGCACTGCACGTCTCCCGCTGGGGTAACGGACGTGGCCGCCTTTTGTTTACGTGGATAGTCTTGCTTGGGGCCGCTGTTGCTGCGTTGTTTGCCAATGACGGCGCCGCACTGATCCTGACGCCGATTGTAATTGCGATGCTGCTCGCACTGGGATTCAGCCAGGGCACGACATTGGCCTTTGTCATGGCTGCAGGGTTTATTGCAGATACGGCCAGCCTGCCGCTCATTGTTTCTAACCTGGTGAACATCGTCTCGGCGGACTTTTTCGGTCTGGGCTTTACGCAGTATGCCTCCGTTATGATCCCCGTAGATGTGGCAGCGATTGCGGCCACGCTGGTCATGCTGCATCTCTTCTTCCGCAGGGACATTCCGGCGACGTATGACGTTTCTCTGCTGAAGACGCCCGCCAGTGTGATAAAGGATCCGGCAACGTTCAAGGCGGGCTGGATTGTCCTGTTATTGCTGCTTGTCGGTTTCTTTGTGCTGGAGCCTCTGGGGATCCCGGTCAGTGCGATAGCGGCTACTGGCGCAGCAGTACTGTTTATAGTGGCGAAAAGAGGTCATGCCATCAACACCGGAAAAGTCCTGCGCGGTGCGCCATGGCAGATCGTTATTTTTTCGCTGGGCATGTACCTGGTAGTCTATGGCCTGCGCAATGCAGGGCTCACGGAGTATCTGTCTGACGTGCTGAACCTGCTGGCAGAAAAGGGGTTATGGGCAGCAACGTTCGGCACCGGTTTCCTGACCGCGTTCCTGTCATCGGTGATGAATAATATGCCGACGGTACTGATTGGCGCGCTGTCGATTGACGGGAGTACGGCGACTGGCATCGTCAAAGAGGCAATGATTTATGCCAATGTGATTGGCTGCGATTTAGGTCCGAAAATCACTCCCATTGGCAGTCTGGCAACCCTGCTTTGGCTGCATGTGCTTGCCCAGAAAAATATAACGATTACCTGGGGATATTACTTCCGCACCGGCATTATCATGACTCTGCCCGTGCTGTTTGTCACTTTGGCCGCGCTGGCGTTACGGCTCTCCCTCACTTTGTAATGAGATACAGATATGAGCAACATTACCATCTATCACAACCCTGCCTGCGGCACTTCTCGTAACACGCTGGAGATGATCCGTAACAGCGGCAACGAACCGACGATAATTTATTATCTCGATACGCCACCGACCCGTGATGAGCTGATTAAACTTATTTCAGAAATGGGAATTACGGTGCGTGCATTACTGCGTAAGAATGTTGAGCCTTACGAACACCTGGGTCTTGATGAAGAGAAATTTAGTGATGAGCAGTTGATTGATTTCATGCTTCAACATCCGATCCTGATTAATCGGCCGGTAGTCGTTACGCCGCTCGGCACTCGTCTTTGTCGCCCTTCAGAAAGAGTGTTGGATATTCTGCCGGAAGGTCAGAAAGGAACGTTTACCAAAGAGGATGGCGAGAAGGTCATTGACGAAACGGGGAAGCGGGTTAAGTAATCGGCCCACTTCAAAATATTGGACGCCTGTTAACGTTATGCGGGCGTCCGACTCACCCAGTACGTCCGCTCTGTGCCATAAGCGGAAGTTAACTACGGATAAAATTCAGCGCCTCACACCCAGAGGCGCTGCATAACGGCAATAAGCTACACTTGTTCATTATTTCCAAAGCAGGAAAGCCTTCCGCTGCTTCAACGGTATGTGTTTGACATCGCGCAGTTGGGGCATTTTGATCAACAACGAGCATGGCCCGCTAACGATGAAATTGATACTTGTTCGACACGCAGAAACAGAGTGGAATTTGGAAGGAATTATTCAGGGGCACAGCGATAGCTCCTTGACCTGTCGGGGTTTGCGTGAAACATCCGTCCTACTAGCAGCGTTTAGTGCAAGTGAGTATCAAATAGAGCGTGTTTACGCTTCTCCGCTTGGACGTGCCTGGCAAATGGGGCAAAGCCTGGCTGAACACTTTCGCTGTTCATTGACGGCTGAACCGGCCCTTAAAGAGCAGGCCTTTGGTCAGTTTGAAGGTATGCCGTTAGAACTACTCAGACAAAAACATCCGAACGATGCAAATGCGTTATTCAGGCTTGATGCAGAGTATTGTCCACCTGGGGGGGAGTCACTGGCGCATGCTTCTCAGCGAGTTATGCGTTTTTTACAAAACCTGGAAGATACCTCATCACATCAACAAACAATATGTATTGTGTCTCACGGGCATGTCAGTCAGGGCACTCTGGCAATTCTTAAAGAAGGGACTGTCAATAGTTTCCCTCGCTATGCTCACCCCAATGCAAGTTATTCTGTTATCGACCTGATTAATGGAAAATGTATCGGCCTAAAGTGGGGGATTGCTACACATTTACGTCACCTGAATTAGTGGCTACCTTTCAATCATTGAAAACCCATCCTGCCAGAGTCATCATTATTTAAGCACAATGTCAGCTCCCCGCTCTAAACAGATCTTCAGAAAACGATACAGAATTCCGGCCACCAGACTTCAATCTCTTTCTGCTTCAGCTCTTTTCTAACCACGCGTTTAATCCAGGCTGCCAACGATCCATCGTCATCCTGCTTGGTGATGACACATGATGACAGGCATACCTGTGAAGAATATGGGTAACTGTGTGAGAGACCTGACCGCAAACAGGGCAGAACTTCGAGATGCGATTGATTTCCTGCTTAATGGCTATTTTAGAGCGCCCATCCCTGGCGCTCAGTTCCTGCTTCTTTACCCCGCCCGCGCAAATTCTGCTGCTTCGGCGATTAGCGCGTCATCCGGGCGTACGCCGGTATACAAGGCGAACTGCTCTACGGCCTGTAAGGCAATCACCTCTGCACCGCTGATGGTCTTTTTACCTAATTGTTGTGCCAGTTTGATTACCGGTGTTTCCGGCGGCAGGGCGACCACGTCAAATACCACGCTGGCGGCAGCGACCATCGCTTCGCTGTAGGCCAGTTCATCGCTCTCTTTACCGCCAGCCATACCGACGGGCGTCACGTTGACCAGAATATCGCAGGCAATCCCTTCCGGCTGAGGCTGCCACTGGAAACCGTACTGTTTTGCCAGCGCCGGGCCGCTCTCACGATTGCGGGCGGCGACGATCACATCGTGAAAACCGGCATCGCGAAACGCGGCGATAACCGCTTTACCCATTCCACCGCTGCCGCGAATTATGACGCGTGCGCTGCTATTGAGCTGGTGGCTGGCAATCAGGCTTTTTACCGCAATGTAGTCGGTGTTAAATCCTGCCAGCGTACCGTTGTCATTGACGATGGTGTTGACGGAATCAATGACTTTTGCGGAAGGATCGATGACATCCAGAAACGGCATGCAGCTCTCTTTAAACGGCATAGAAACCGCACAGCCGCGAATTTCGAGTGCGCGAACGCCTTTCACTGCGGCCTCAATATCCTGCGTAGTAAAGGCTTTATAGATAAAATTTAACCCTAATTTTTCATACAGATAGTTGTGAAAGCGCGTGCCAAAGTTACCGGGCCGACCGGCAAGCGACATGCACAACTGGGTGTCGCGGTTAATCATGTTAAATCTCCTCGGCGTGAGACAATATGTACTGTTCGGCTTCCTGCGACCAAATCCCCTGATGACGCTCCAGGATATCGCGCAAGGCTGGATCATCAATCTGGGTGAGCGCGGTTAATGGTAAGGCTTTGCCGGTGTAAACCAGTTTTTTACCGCCACCGACTTGCGGCAATTCCAGCGTTGTTTCACCAGCCGCATTCAGCCCCAGAATGTGCGTCACCACTTTTGCTGCCTGAACTTTCTTCTCTTCGATCAGTTTTACCGCTGTGCGCATATCGTCGGTATTGCCGCCAGATGTCCCAACATAATGGGTGAAGGCGTAGTGCACGTCGTAGAAGTTAATCGGCGCGCTAAACTGCTTATCCTGCGGACCGGCAAAGAAGTTCATGCAGCCATCGGCAGCCAGCAGGGAAGAGGCCAGCGTGACCAGCCCTTCGTTGGGCACAAACACAAAGATGTCATCAAATCCATGCCCGCCGCTCAACGCCATCAAGGTATCATAAGCCGCATCCTGGGCGTGGAGATAGTGGATTAACGTTTGTGGTTCTGATGGATAGTGCTTGCGGGCGTAGCTCAACTTGTCGTTATTGGTGTCGGTTACCACAAGCAGCGCAGGGTTAACCGGGCCATGCAGTGCATAGTCGATCGCCAGTAGTCCCATTGGTCCGGTACCGCCGAGGATTAACGTGCGCCCCTGCGGACGAATGCCCATCTTATGGTTATAAGTGCCTTCCTGCAGGTGATAGTTGGCGTTGAATGCGCCAATCACGCAGGATAGTGGCTCAACCAGCGAGCCTTCAAAATAGGTTTCGCCTTCGTAGGCCAACAAGCAGTCCTGCTCCATGACTTCATCAGGAATGATGACGTGCGTGGCTTCACCGCCTACCCACGGGAAGGAGTAGCCGGGACAGTCCGGGCGATCCGGCAGTTGCAGGTTAGCCTGAATGACATAGCGTTGGCCGGGCTGAAACTTATGCTGCCATTTTTTCCCCACGGCAATAATATCGCCGCAGAACTCGTGGCCAATGATGATCGGGTTGGTGGCCACATCATCCGGCACTTTTTTGTGGTTCTCGCCCTGGTTAGCCTCTTTCCAGGAAGAAAGGCACAGGCTGTCGGTCACGACCGAGGCCAGAATTTCATCGTCCTGCATTTCGGGAAGGTCGAAGGTTTCCAGGCGCAGATCGCGTTTACCATAAAGGCGTAAAGCTGTTGTTGTTTGCATTGTTACCACCTCTTCCTCTTTCGAGGACAATTTGTTGAAGTAGCCCCAGCATCGCCGGGGCGGAAAAATCAGGACAGGAAGCCCAGCGCGTTGCCGATAATCCCCAGCGCAAACAGGGCGAAGATCAGCCATACCGGATTAATTTTCTTGTTGAGCAGCCGTACCATCAGCAGCGTCAGACCCAGCGCCAGCAGGCCAGGACAGAGTTGGTCGAGGATGTTCTGCACGGTCATGGTGACGGTGGCGCCGTCTGCGCCAGGCGTTTGCGATACCACCAGCGGCACGTTGATGCTGGTCCATTTGGTGACCAGTACCCCCATCACAAACAGGCCAAGAATTGATGCGCCTTCGGTCAGTTTTTGCAGCAGGTTGCCGCCCATGTCGCTGACGATATTGACCCCTTTACGAAAGCCAAGCTGTAAGCCGTACCACTTCATGGCAAGACGTACTGCATTGAAAAGAAAGAAGAACAATAGTGGCCCGAGAATGTTTCCGGAGAGCGCCAGCGAGGCGCCGAGCGCGGCGGTAATCGGGCGCAGCGTTCCCCATACCAGCGGGTCGCCAACACCGGCCAGCGGACCCATCAGCCCAACTTTGATGCCGTTGATGGCCCCGTCGTCAATTTCCGCACCGTTCGCGCGGGCTTCTTCCATCGCGGCGGTCACGCCAATTACCGGGCCGCAAACGGCAGGTGTGGTATTGAAGAACACCAGGTGGCGCTTGAGGGCCGCAACCTGGTCCTCTTTCAGTGGATACAGGCGCTTAATAGCCGGGATCATGTCGTAGCAAAAGCCCAGCCCATGAATGCGTTCAAAGTTGAATGACGCTTGCTGGAGGTTGGAGCGAACAAACATGCTAAACAGGTCGGATTTGGTCAGTTTTTTCTGTTCCATGGTGGGCTCCATTAGTCATCAAGCTGATCGAGAGCTTGAGAAGAGGCGGGTTGCGCCTGCGGTTCGGCTTTACGCCACTGTGGGTTCAACTGGATGTAGACCAGCGCGATAATCACGCCAACCCCACCGAAAGCCAGCAGGCTCAAATCGAGATACCCTCCGGCAATAAATCCGAGGAAGAAGAAGGGCATCAGGTACTTCACGCCCATCATGCGCAGCACCATGGCGTAACCGACCACCACGATAAAGCCACCGGCAATCTGCAATCCGCGGGTGACGAATTCTGGAATGGCGTTGAGCATATTGCTGACCATATCGGCGCTGACAAACAGCGAGACGATTAATGCAGGGATGGCAACGCGCAGCGCCTGTACGCCGAGAGCGGAAACGTGCAGCATGTCGATGGTGCGAAAGCGGGCCTCTTCGGCTGCTTTATCCGCCGCGTGCTGGAACACCACGGTGATGGTACGGGCAAAGACGGTTAGTACCTGACCTGCCGCCGCGACGGGCAGGGCGATGGCGATACCGGTCGCAATGCTTTGCTGACCGACGATAACCAGAATGGCGGAGATAATACTGGCGAGCGCCGAATCGGGAGACTGCGCTGCGCCGACGTTCATCCAGCCAAGAGCAATTAACTCCAGCGTGCCGCCGAGCATAATCCCGGTTTTTAAATCACCAAGAATCAGTCCGATAACGGTACAAGCGATCAGCGGACGGTGGGTCTGGAACTCATCCAGCACGCTGCCCATTCCGGCAATACAGGAAAATAGGAATATGGCGATAATTTGTAGGGTACTTATTTCCATAATATGTCACCTTGTGAATGTGAACATCCCTGCCTGTTAAAGCATAAGTACACAGGCATTTTTATTTATTCAGCGAAAGATTGTTCTTCTATTTTTTCGAGAATATTAATCGATGGATCGGATGCGACGACGCGTAAATCCAGCGTGACGCCTAGTTTATCTAACTCACGAAACGCATTAATGTCGTCGCTGTCTAAAGAAACGGCTTTGGTTAATTGTTTTTTACCCGGTCGCCAGGCCATGCCGCCAATATTTAACGTGGAAATTTTTACCCCTTGTTTTACCATTGCTAATGCATCCTGTGGGCGGGTAAACAAATAAAAAACGGTTTCGCTCTGATATTGCGGGTTATGGTAAACAGCGACCGCCTTTTCGATATTAACGACGTTAACCTTCATTCCTGGCGGGGCTGCCTGACGTAATAATGTTCGACGTACTTCATCGTTATAAACGTCGTCATTGCAGATAATAATTCGTTGGGCATTCGCCACCTTCGACCAGACGGTGGTGACCTGACCGTGAATCAAGCGGTCATCGATACGAGCAAGGGTAATGTTCATCAGAAATCCTCTTCGGTCGTTTCCAGATGTTGCCAGACGACACAGGTTTGTTGAGCAATGGTCGTCAGGTGTTCGCACAGTTCATCCACATTCATACAGCTTTGGTTGTCTACCAGTTCCAGAGCTAATGGCAGCGACAACCCGCTAATGACGCGAATGGTGGGGTTTTGCATTGCCAGCGAAGCGGCAGCATTCCAGGGACTGCCACACTGCAGATCGACGGCAATCAGCCATTCATCACTAGTGTGAATACTTACTAACTTTTCCAGCTTTTCCACGATGTTGCTGGCGTTCTCCCCAGGGACAAATGCCACCGCTTCGACGTTGACATCGCCGTAGACCATCTGTACCGATTCCAGCATGGCGCAGGCCAGTTTGCCGTGAGCACAGAAGATTGCATTGACCATAAAACCTCCTTAGCCGCGCGTTTTTCCGCCCGCAATGTTAGTGGTTACTCCGGTGATGTAACTGGCGCGCTCAGATAAAAGATAACAAATAAAATCAGCGACTTCGCTTAAGCGCCCTGATCGACCAATCGGGATCGCGTTCTTGGTATAACCCTCACGCAACTGTTCGACGGTGATGTTGCGGGTCCAGGCCAGCGCTTCTTCATACTCGGGGGTGCGCAGACCGGTTTTTTCCAGAATGCCAGGCGCAATTCCCACCACACGAATGCCGTGTTTGCCCAACTCTTTCGACCAGGAGCGGGTAAAGCTATTCAACGCGGCTTTGGTGGCGGCATAGCAGCTTTGGCCCTCTGAACCTTCCAGCCCGCTTTCGGAAGAGACATTCACGATCACGCCGTTATGCTGTTTTACCATTTGGCGTGCCGTTGCTTGCGACATTAAGAACACACCTTTCTGGTTGATATTAACCATTTTTTCAAAAGCAGCTTCGTTGAGTTCGTATTGCCCGGCGGGTGCTTTTTCATCAACCAATAGCCGTGGGAAGTTAACGCCAGCATTATTTACCAGTCCATCAATACGTCCGTAGCGTTGGATAATTTCAGCAACAGTATGATTAACCTCTTTGGCACTGGAAATATCCGTTGGCCAGAAATGATATCCGCTATGGCTGTCATATTTACCTTCTCCGCCATGAATATCCGCCATTTGTACATTAGCGCCTTGCGCTAATAGCTCCTCGACAATGGCCAGGCCAATTCCGGATGCACCACCGGTAACAATAATGACTTTTCCCTGCAAGTTTAACCACGTTTGCATAATAAACTCCCGATTTCAGATAATGGGATCCCACATAAAATTAATTATGGCAGGACCAATTAGAATTTATTTACTTCAACAATAATTCAGCGGTATGACTGTTGGTGACTAAACAGTTAATATAATTCCCACGTAATGCGCCTAATATCCCACTGTATTTTTCTTCACCCATTGCAATACCAATGGAGTAACGTGCCTGTTTTAATTTATCTGTTTCGATGGCGAGCGTCTTTTCACTCATCCTGGTCTCTACGGTCACACCGTTGATATCGTAAAAGCGCGAGCAAATGTCTCCGGCAACATGGCGGGCATGCAGGTCATCACTCTCTTCACTGCCGTAAAAAGCGTGCCAGTTGGCACCATCGCGTATTGCCGGAGACCCAATACCGACCAGCGCGACATCCAGATTATCCCAGTAAGCGGAAATCGATTTGAAGTGCCGGGACTGCATAATGCCGTTACGGATCAGCGGGTTTTCCAGCAGTGCCGGGAAATCTGCCAGGTGTGATTCCCCTTTGAGCTTTGCCGCAGCGCCGTAGGTCAGCGTATTGACGTGGTAGCGGCTTTCAAGCTTGCCGGATGGTCCGCCGATAATCGGCACACAGATCAGCTGGCGCGACTGGCTGGCAGGAGATAATCCTTCCACCAGTCCCCGTACCGCGCGGCCCCATGAGAACCCGATAATGTCGCCGGGTTCCAGTAAGCGTTCCAGCAACTGTGCGCCATGTACGCCCATCATATTAAGTTGTTCATCTTCCTGCTCGCTATCGCAGGAGACTACGACCGCCTCTTTCAGGCCAAATTTCTGTTTTAGCTGCTGTTCCAGCCACAGATTTTCGTTGTAGTCGTAATTAATGGCGATGGTGACGATACCCTGCTCGCGTCCACGTTTTAGTAACCGGCTGATCGTGGTGCGATAAATACCCAGCTCGCGGGCGATTTGCGCTTGTGTCATATCCTGTTCGTAATACAGCTGCGCTATTTTTACGATCAGGCGGATATCATCGCTGTTTTCCATCGCCATTTTTGGACTCCTGCACATTTGTGCAAATCACGAAATTGCCTTCTTGATCTGATATAACCCCATCTGTTTCACATCTCAAAGCTATTTTCACTTATTTCAGCGTTAAGAACTGAACGATTGTGTTGCACATTTGATGTGGAGATTGCGCGTTGTCGGCACAGATGTGCATGTTGCTCTAATGTATTGATTCTGCTTGTTTTCACTCAGCAAAATTGCAGGTATGCATTGCTAACACTTTTGTGTCAAAAGCTGGGACAGATCACAAATAGTGCGTAGGCAGTCGAACACGATTATTTTTTATCGCCCACAAGGTAGGGTATATTTCGCTGTCAAAGGAGAAACTATGCTGCCCGACTCATCCATCCGATTAAATAAATACATCAGTGAAAGCGGAATCTGCTCGCGTCGCGAGGCGGATCGCTTTATCGAACAAGGGAATGTCTTCCTGAATGGTAAACGCGCCACCATTGGCGATCAGGTAAAGCCTGGCGACGTCGTAAAAGTGAATGGTCGGTTGATTGAGCCGCGTGAAGCGGAAGATCTGGTCTTTATCGCGCTGAACAAGCCAGTAGGGATTGTCAGCACCACCGAAGACAGCGAGCGCGACAACATTGTTGATTTCGTGAATCACAGCAAGCGTGTGTTCCCAATCGGTCGTCTGGACAAAGATTCCCAGGGACTTATCTTTCTGACCAACCACGGCGACCTGGTGAATAAAATCTTGCGTGCCGGTAACGATCATGAAAAAGAGTATCTGGTGACGGTAGATAAGCCGGTCACTGATGACTTTATCCGTGGGATGGGGGCCGGTGTGCCAATCCTCGGCACCGTCACCAAGAAATGTAAGGTGAAAAAAGAAGCGCCGTTTGTGTTTCGCATCACGCTGATTCAGGGGCTGAACCGTCAGATCCGTCGTATGTGCGAGCACTTTGGCTATGAAGTTACCAAACTTGAGCGTACACGTATCATGAACGTTGGCTTGTCTGGCCTGCCGCTTGGTGAATGGCGCGACCTGACGGATGACGAACTGATTGATCTGTTCAAGCTGATTGAGAACTCGTCCTCAGAAGCCAAACCGAAGGCGAAAGCGAAGCCAAAAACCGCAGGCATTAAGCGCCCGGTAGTGAAAATCGAAAAATCTGCGGAGAAAGAGAAATCGCGCCCGGCAGCAAACGGTAAACGCTTTACCTCACCGGGGCGTAAGAAGAAAGGGCGTTAACGTCTGCCGCGCGTGGGCGTATTCGCTGACCAGGAAAACGATGCTTCCGCATCCGGTTTATAAGCCTGCTTTTTCTTTAACTGGCGGGCTTTTTTTGCTTCCGCTTCGCGCAAGGCCATCAGTTTATCGATGTACTCTTTCTTGATGCTGTTGGTCTCTGCGTTGGTCAGCAGCCGACCATGCGCGATGCGCGCGCGGTCGAGCAGCGTTTTCAGTTCACGCTGCTCGCGCTCGGTCATCTCTTTTTGGGTAATGCGGGGGAGTGCCATAGGGGTGCCCTCTGTTAGCCGATGTCCTCAGTGTACGGCAAAGTGCAGAGGCTGGGTAGGCCGGATAAGGCGTTAGCCACCATCCGGCGATTTGCACGCATTGTGCCTGATAGCGTTACGCTTATCGGGCCTACAGCCGACAATTAGCGGCGTTTTTTCTCATCAATCGGTTTACCGGACCAGTAACCCGCCAGCAGCGAACCAGAAAGGTTGTGCCAGACGGAGAACAGCGCACCGGGCAGGGCGGCGAGCGGGCCAAAGTAGATTTTGCCCAGCGCAGCGGCCAGCCCTGAATTCTGCATGCCGACTTCGATAGCTAACGTACGGCAGGTCGACTCGTCGAAACCAAACAGTTTTCCGCCCCAGTAACCGCCGAGCAGGCCAATGGTGTTATGCAGGATAACGGCGATAATCACCACAAAGCCGACGGACGCAATGTGCGAAGCGGAGCCTGCCACGACGGCGCTGATGATCGCCAGGATGCACACCATAGAAAACGCGGGCAGATACGGCTCGACGGCTTTTACGATGCGTGGGAACAAATGGTGAATGACCAGTCCCAGGGCAATCGGAATGACCACGATCTGCAGAATACTCAGTAGCATACCCATCACATCCACCTGAATATGCGCATCGACATACAGCCGTGTCAGCAGCGGTGTGGCGACAACGCCGACCAACGTTGAAACGGATGAAATAGTCACGGAGAGCGCTACATCGCCTTTGGCCAGATAGATCATGACGTTAGACGCTGTTCCGCTGGCGACACTCCCGACCAGCACCATGCCTGCGGACAGTTCCGGCGGCATATTAAAAGCCAGCGCCAAAATCCATGCGGCGAGCGGCATCACCAGATAGTGCAGGAAAATACCCGCGGCGACCGGCGCAGGACGTGAGAGTACGCGTTTAAAGTCATCCACTTTCAAATGGACGCCCATGCCGAACATAATCAGCATCAGTAACGACGGCACGAATGGCCCGACAGGCGTAAAGGTGGAGGGCGTGTAATACGCAATAACAGAGAGCAGCAGCGCCCATAATGGGAACAGCCGCGTCAGAGTAGCGAGCATGTTATATTCCTTGCGATTGAAATGTGTTGTGTTGTTATAAAAAAGCCGGGTTCGAGCCCGGCTATAGTTATTATTTATCGCGTGATGAAATATTATTCAAACAAATTATGGTGCAGCTTCTGTACCACCTGTTCGGCTTCGGTTCCGGGCACCAGGAAGCACAGGTTATGGCTGGACGCGCCGTAGCAAATCATGCGGATGTTGAACGGCTCCAGTACGCCGAACACCTCTTTACCCACGCCACAGGCTTTGGACAGGTCGTTGCCAATCAGCGCCACCAGCGCCAGGTCTTCTTCCACTTCAACCCGACACAGGGCAGAAAGTTCCATCAGCAGAGACTGTGTTAACAGCGTATCGCCGGTAGACGTTGAACCGGTGGTATCCAGCGTCAGCGCCACGCTGACTTCCGATGTAGTAATTAAATCTACCGAGATGTTGTGGCGCGCCAGGATGCCGAACACTTCCGCTAAAAAGCCGCGAGAGTGCAGCATATTCAGGCTATGCAGCGTTAGCAGCGTTTGCTTACGGCGTAGCGCCAGGGCACGGAATAACGGTGGATTTTGGGTTTTATTGCATACCAGCGTACCGCCTGCTTTTGGATCCTTACTGGAGCCAACAAACACCGGGATATCGCTACGTACAGCAGGTAACAGGGTTGCCGGGTGCAGCACTTTCGCGCCGAAGGTCGCCATTTCCGCGGCTTCTTCGAAGGCGATTTCATCAATACGTTTAGCGGCTGGAACGACGCGCGGATCGGTGGTGTAAATGCCGGGAACATCGGTCCAGATATCGACGCGCGTTGCGTGCAGCGCTTCAGCCAGCAGGGCGGCCGTATAATCACTGCCGCCGCGTCCCAGCGTGGTGGTGCGGCCCTTGCTTTCGCTGCCGATAAAGCCTTGGGTAATCACCAGGCCTTCGCTCAGACGCGGGGCTAACTGGAGCGTGGTCAGTTCGGCCAGCGCTGCGACGTCGGGTTCTGCACGACCGAAACGATCGTTAGTGCGCATCACTTTACGCACATCAAACCACTGCGCTTGGACGTTGCGCTCACGCAGGATCTCAACAAACAGGAGAGTAGACATCAGCTCACCGTGGCTGACCAGTTCGTCGGTCAGCGCGGTTGAGGTCGCCAGTGACGCCGCTTCTGCCAGCGTGGTGATGTTTTCCAGCAGGCGTTCGATCTCTTCACGAATCACGTTTGGATAACGCAGGCGTTCCAGAATATTGAACTGAATTTGACGAATGGCGTCGAGTTTTTCGAAGCGCTCGGTTGGCTCCAGCCCTTCGGCCAGCGCGACCAGCAGGTTAGTAATGCCTGCCGACGCGGAAAGCACCACTAATCGGACGTTCGCATCAGAAAGCACCACATCGGCGCTGCGATTCATGGCATCAAAATCCGCCACGCTGGTACCGCCAAACTTGGAGACAACTACATCAGTCATAACTACCTCGTGTCAGGGAGTGAATAGAGCGACCATGGCACATAAGGCAGAACGGAAACCGGTGCAGGCGCAAATGCAAATACCGTATTTATAAATAAAATGTGTAGCTTGCACTGTCAACGCTGGGATTATGCGGATTTTTCATGCTGCAACTGCGTTGAGTAACGGTACTAATAACAACGCTGATAACGGCTATACTTTTTAACCTCGTTTGGCGGATGCCCTGGCAATGGCATTAAAACAATCACACTTTTCTGTGACTGGCGTTACAATCGATCTCAGTCACAATTCTCAAAATCAGAAGAGTATTGCTAATGAAAAACATCAATCCAACGCAGACCTCAGCCTGGCAGGCACTACAAAAACACTTTGAAGAGATGAAAGACGTTACTATCGCCGATCTGTTCGCGAAAGATAGCGATCGTTTCACCAAATTTTCCGCGACGTTTGACGATCTGATGCTGGTGGATTTCTCCAAAAACCGCATCACTGAAGAGACGCTGGCCAAACTGCAGGATCTGGCGAAAGAGACCGATTTGGCAGGCGCCATCAAGTCCATGTTCTCCGGTGAGAAAATCAACCGTACCGAAGACCGTGCCGTGCTGCACGTGGCGCTGCGTAACCGTAGCAATACCCCAATCATCGTTGACGGCAAAGATGTGATGCCGGAAGTGAACGCGGTGCTGGAGAAGATGAAATCCTTCTCGGAAGCGATCATTTCCGGAAGCTGGAAAGGCTATACCGGCAAAGCTATTACTGATGTGGTGAACATCGGTATCGGCGGTTCCGACCTTGGTCCGTTCATGGTGACCGAAGCGCTGCGTCCGTATAAAAACCATCTGAACATGCACTTTGTGTCTAACGTCGATGGGACGCACATCGCTGAAGTGCTGAAGAAAGTGAACCCGGAAACCACGCTGTTCCTGGTCGCTTCGAAAACCTTCACCACCCAGGAAACCATGACCAACGCCCATAGCGCGCGCGACTGGTTCCTGAAAACCGCCGGTGATGAAAAACACGTTGCCAAGCACTTCGCAGCCCTCTCCACTAACGCGAAAGCGGTCGGCGAATTCGGTATTGATACCGCCAACATGTTTGAGTTCTGGGACTGGGTTGGCGGTCGTTACTCTCTGTGGTCAGCAATTGGTCTGTCGATCATCCTGTCCGTTGGTTTCGATAACTTCGTTGAGCTGCTGTCCGGCGCGCATGCGATGGACAAACACTTCTCCACTACCCCGGCGGAGAAAAACCTGCCGGTGCTGCTGGCGCTGATCGGGATCTGGTACAACAACTTCTTCGGCGCTGAAACCGAAGCGATCCTGCCGTACGACCAGTATATGCACCGTTTCGCGGCCTACTTCCAGCAGGGCAATATGGAATCCAACGGTAAATACGTTGACCGTAACGGCAACGCGGTGGACTACCAGACGGGCCCAATTATCTGGGGTGAGCCGGGGACTAACGGCCAGCATGCGTTCTACCAGCTGATTCACCAGGGCACCAAAATGGTACCGTGCGATTTCATCGCGCCGGCTATCACCCATAACCCGCTGTCCGACCACCATCCGAAGCTGCTGTCCAACTTCTTCGCTCAGACCGAAGCGCTGGCGTTCGGTAAATCCCGCGAGGTGGTAGAGCAGGAATACCGCGACCAGGGTAAAGATCCGGCAACGCTGGACCACGTGGTGCCGTTCAAAGTGTTCGAAGGCAACCGCCCGACCAACTCCATCCTGCTGCGTGAAATCACGCCGTTCAGCCTGGGGGCGCTAATTGCACTGTATGAGCACAAAATCTTTACTCAGGGCGCGATCCTGAACATCTTCACCTTTGACCAGTGGGGCGTGGAGCTGGGCAAACAGCTGGCAAATCGCATCCTGCCTGAGCTGAATGATGATAAAGAGATCACCAGCCATGATTGCTCGACTAACGGTTTGATTAACCGTTATAAGTCCTGGCGCGCCTGATGACGCTGCGCTTATCCGGCCTACAGGCACACATTTGTAGGCCGGATAAGGCGTTTAGCCGCCATCCGGCATTAATGAAATATAAAAGCCGATATTAATATCGGCTTTTTTTATAAGATTGCTCCAGGATATTTACGTTGTTACTTCACTCCCTAATTGAGCTTAATCCTAAAGTAATTAACTTACCGGAATTCCATCTCTGTTATTTTCGGAATTTACGGATATTGCATATCTGATGTTTATATTTTAACTGATTGATTTTAATGTTTAATATTATTAATTAATAATGACGATTTGCTTTCTTTTCTAATTATCCTAAATTCCCGCCTGACGTAATTTGCACACTTTGGCTTGTGTATACTCGATCTCGCCCGAAATTCTTTTGGGTAAATCTCCATTCATTAAATGAAGGGAATTTGTGATGAAAAAAGTTCTGTATGGCCTTTGGGCTATATCTGCGCTTGCGGCGACCTCTGTCTATGCTGCCCCCGTTCAGGTGGGTGAAGCTGCAGGGTCGGCTGCCGCGTCGGTTTCGGCAGGAAGTTCCTCCGCTACCAGCGTGAGCACCGTAAGTTCTGCGGTGGGGGTGGCCCTTGCGGCGACCGGTGGTGGTGATGGTTCTAATACCGGAACCACAACCACGACAACCACCAGTACCCAGTAATACCGGTACGTTTAATTCTAACCACACTTCGGTGTGGTTATTTTGAATTACCAAAAGCCTGCGGGATTTGTAGGCCGGGTAAGCGTTGCGCACCCGGCAATAATGCGGAGAAGTGTCGTGAAGCGACCAGCGCTCATATTGGTTTGCCTGTTACTACAGGCGTGCTCGGCCACCACCGAAGGGCTGGGCCATTCGCTGTGGGATAGTGTGTTTGGTACTCCCGGCGTTCAGATGACGGATGATGAAATCCAAAACATGCCCTACGCCAGCCAGTATATGCAGCTCAATGGTGGTCCACAGCTGTTTGTCGTACTCGCGTTTGCAGAAAACGGACAGCAGAAGTGGGTGACTCAGGATCAGGCTATTCTCGTGACGCAGCATGGGCGCATTGTGAAAACGCAGCTCGGCGGGGACAACCTGATTGAGGTGAATAATCTGGCAGCAGACCCGCTCATCAAACCCAATCAGATAACCGATGGCGCAACATGGACCCGCACGATGGGCTGGACTGAACATCAGCAGGTGCGCTATGCCACCGCCCGCTCTGTTTTCACATGGGATGGCACTGACAGCATTCAGGTCGGCAGTGATGAAACGCCAGTGCGCATCCTTGATGAAGAGATAACTACCGATCAAACGCGCTGGCATAACCGCTACTGGGTCGATAGCGAAGGGCAAATCCGTCAGTCGGAACAGTATCTGGGAGCTAACTTCTTCCCGGTGAAAACCACGCTGATTAAGGCGGCAAAATCATGATGAAACGAGCCGTAATGGCGCTGATTTTTAGCCTGAGCGCACCCTCTGTTTTTGCTGCGGGCAATGTCAAAGTAATGATTGCAGGCAGCGCTGAACCCAAAATATTGACCGGTGCGGAGCATCTGATCGATCTGGTTGGACAGCCGCGGTTGAGTAATAGCTGGTGGCCCGGAGCGGTCATCAGCGAAGAGCGGGCAACGGCGGCGGCAGAACGCCAACAGCAGACATTACTGGCTCGTCTGGCAGCGCTGAGTGCTGAAGAAAGCGGTGACGATGCCGAGGCTATCAACACCTTACGCCAGCAAATTCAGGCGCTGAAGGTGACCGGCAGACAGAAAATTAACCTTGACCCGGATGTGGTGCGCGTCAGCGAGCGAGGCAACCCACCGTTGCAGGGCAACTACACGCTATGGGTTGGATCCCAGCCAACGGATATCACATTGTTTGGTTTGCTAAGCCGTCCGGGTAAACAACCGTTTGTGCCCGGGCGTGATGTCGCCAGCTATCTCGATGGGCAAAGTCGGCTCAGCGATGCGGATCGCAGCTACGCGTGGGTCATCTATCCCGATGGGCGCTCGCTAAAAGTCCCTATCGCTTACTGGAACAAACGTCACGTTGAGCCGATGCCCGGCAGCATCATTTTTGTCGGACTCTCTGATGCCTTCTGGAGCAGTACCCCGGATGAAATCAATGCCGATATTCTTCACACCCTGACCCAGCGGATACCTGAATAATGAGAAAAACTTATCTGCTCAGCTTACTGGCGCTGGGCGTAAGCGTTGCCTGTCACGGTGAAACATGGCCTGCGCCCATTGGTCCATCCCAGTCCGATTTTGGCGGCGTAGGTCTGCTGCAAACCCCGACTGCACGGATGGCGCGTGAAGGGGAAATGAGCCTCAACTACCGGGACAACGATCAGTACCGCTACTACTCTGCGTCGGTGCAACTGTTCCCCTGGCTGGAAACCACGCTGCGCTATACCGATGTGCGTACCAAAAAATACAGCAGCGTAGAGTCATTTTCTGGCGATCAGACATACAAGGATAAAGCGTTTGATCTCAAACTTCGGCTGTGGGAAGAGAGCTACTGGATGCCGCAGGTGGCCGTTGGCGCGCGGGATATCGGCGGGACGGGTCTGTTTGATGCGGAGTATATCGTGGCGAACAAAGCCTGGGGCCCGTTTGATTTCTCGCTCGGTCTGGGCTGGGGATATCTTGGCACCAGCGGCAACGTCAGCAATCCGTTTTGCTCATACAGCGATAAATTCTGTCATCGCGATAACAGCTACAAGCAGGCTGGTTCTATTGACGGCAGTCAGATGTTTCATGGTCCGGCATCGTTATTTGGCGGCGTGGAATATCAGACACCCTGGCAGCCGCTGCGCCTGAAACTGGAGTATGAAGGCAATAATTACCAGCAGGATTTTGCGGGCAAGCTGGATCAAAAGAGCAAGTTTAACGTCGGCGCTATCTATCGCGTCACCGATTGGGCCGACGTTAACCTCAGCTATGAGCGCGGGAACACCTTTATGTTTGGGTTCACGCTGCGGACTAACTTCAACGACTTGCGACCAAACTATAACGATAACGCCCGTCCGAAGTATCAGCCACAGCCGCAGGATGCGATTCTGCAACATTCGGTAGTGGCGAATCAGCTAACGCTGCTGAAATATAACGCCGGGCTGGCGGATCCTAAAATTCAGGTGCAGGGCGATACGCTGTATGTGACCGGCGAACAGGTGAAATACCGTGATTCGCGTGAAGGGATCGAACGCGCCAACCGGATCGTGATGAACGATCTTCCCGACGGGATCCGCACGATCCGTATTACCGAAAATCGCCTTAACTTGCCGCAGGTGACGACCGAAACGGAGGTTTCCAGCCTTAAGCGACACCTGGAAGGTGAGCCGTTGGGTCATGAAACACAACTGGCGCAAAAACGCGTTGAGCCTGTGGTGCCGAAAACGACTGAGCAGGGTTGGTATATTGATAAGTCTCGCTTTGATTTTCATATCGATCCGGTGCTCAATCAGTCGGTGGGCGGCCCGGAAAACTTCTATATGTACCAGTTGGGTGTAATGGGAACTGCGGATTGGTGGGTGACCGATCATCTGCTGACTACCGGGAGTTTGTTCGCCAACCTCGCCAATAACTATGACAAATTTAACTACACCAACCCGCCACAGGATTCGCATTTACCACGCGTTCGTACTCACGTGCGTGAGTATGTACAAAACGATGTCTACGTGAATAACCTGCAGGCCAACTACTTCCAGTCACTCGGAAACGGGTTCTACGGACAGGTTTACGCTGGTTATCTGGAGACCATGTACGGCGGGGCGGGGGCAGAAGTGTTGTATCGTCCGTTAGACAGCAACTGGGCGTTTGGCATTGACGCTAACTATGTGAAACAGCGCGACTGGCGTAGCGCGCAGGATATGATGAAATTCACCGACTACAGCGTGAAGACCGGGCATTTGACGGCTTACTGGAATCCTTCATTCGCTCAGGATGTACTGGTAAAAGCCAGCGTCGGCCAGTATCTGGCGGGAGATAAGGGGGGAACGCTGGAAATTGCCAAACGCTTCGACAGCGGTGTGGTGGTAGGAGGCTATGCGACCATCACCGACGCCTCGCCGGATGAATATGGCGAGGGTGATTTTACCAAAGGGGTGTACGTTTCCGTGCCGCTGGATCTCTTCTCTTCAGGCCCAACCCGCAGCCGTGCGGCGATTGGCTGGACGCCGTTGACGCGTGACGGTGGGCAGCAGCTTGGACGTAAGTTTGGTCTGTATGATATGACCAGCGACAGAAGCGAGAACTTCCGTTAATGCTTGATCGCCCGGTGCGCTTATCCGGCCTACATTGCCGGTCGGATAAGGCATTTATGCCGCCATCCGGCGATTTACAAACGACGCAATAATTTTGCCGGGTTGCCCGCGTACACGCCTTTCTCGGTAATCGATTTTGTCACCACGCTTCCCGCGCCGATGACTGCGCCATCGCAGATTGTGACTGCCAGAATGGTCGCCCCACTGCCGATCGAGACATCATTGCCAATCGTAATTCTTCCCCAACTGGTGCGGTCGGCATTGGGTTTTCCTTGCCGAAACATATCATTGGCGAACATCACCCCATGCCCAATAAAACAGCGGGAACCGATGGTGACATATTCGCAGATGAAGGTGTGAGACTGAATTTTGCTGTCTGCGCCAATTTGCGTGTTGCCCTGGATTTCAACAAACGGTCCGACAAAAACGTTGTCTTCCAGTATGCAGTCGTACAGGTTCGCCGGTTCATAAACCACTACATTCTCACCGCACGTGACGTTGCGAACAGCGGATTGACGAATATTCACCATTTATATCCTCTTAAATCTGCTTTTCCATAACGTACAAAATGCTGGTCTGGGAGGCGGTAGTGAAAGCAATTTCCTTTACAAACGTCATCCCTTGCCGTTCATAGAACTGCCGTGCCTTAGGATTATCAGCCAGTACCTCAAGCCAGAGCCGTTGCTCATTTTGCACTTTGGCCTGGCGGACAACTTCGGCAAAAAGCTGCTCACCGTACTGCTTGCCCGTTTCATCTGGCATCAGGTAGATCTTATGTAGTAATGCCCCTGAACGCCCTTCTGGATCAACAGAGTGGCGGAGACTGTATTTGGCAAAGCCAACCGGTGCATCGGCAAAGGCGATAAGCCAGAAGGTTCCTGGCTCGGCCAAACTGCTGGATATCGCTGGTAAGGAATATTCCTGCTCAAGATAAGCGTCGAGCTCGCTCGGGTTTTTCCACAAAGGCGCAAAGTGATGTCGATAGCTGGTATAGCCCATTGAGCTTAGCAAGCTGGCATCGTCGACGGTTGCCATTTGAATCTTAAGCATTTCTATTCCGTTCAAGATGTTAGAGTCAGAAGCATTGTTGCACTATTATTGAGCTGCACAAAACATAAACAAAAAATGTAGATCTCTGTCACATTTCTGCGTTATACAGGAACCTTGTTACTGAACAGGAGGGGCCGTTATGACGTCGCTATCTCGTCCGCGCGTGGAGTTTATCTCCACCATCTTACAGACCGTGTTGAATCTGGGGTTGTTGAGTCTGGGCCTGATCCTGGTCGTATTCCTGGGGAAAGAAACGCTGCATCTGGCAGATGTGCTGTTCGCGCCGGAACAAACCAGCAAGTATGAGCTGGTGGAAGGGCTGGTGGTTTACTTCCTCTACTTTGAATTTATCGCCTTGATTGTGAAATACTTTCAGTCAGGGTTTCACTTTCCGCTGCGCTACTTTGTCTATATCGGGATCACCGCGATTGTGCGGTTGATCATCGTCGATCATAAAGCGCCGATGGATGTGCTGATCTATTCTGCAGCGATCCTGCTGTTGGTGATCACTCTGTGGCTGTGTAATTCTAAACGGCTGAAGCGAGAGTAAAAGACAACACGCCGCAATCGGGCTGCGGCGTATTGTATGTCAGGGTTACTGCGCAGAGGCTGGCTGGGTTTTCTCTGCTGCGGGTTCCCACAGCTCTTCAAGTTCTTCCAGCGTTTTGCCTTTGGTTTCCGGCACGAACTTCCACATAAACAGCGCCGCCAGAATACCCATACAACCGTAAATCCAGTAGGAGAAACCGTTGTGGAAATGGGAAACCAGCCACGAATTTTTGTCCATCATCGGGAAGGTCCAGGAGACGAAGTAGTTCGCCAGCCACTGAGCGGCGACGGCAATGGCGAGCGCTTTGCCACGAATCGCGTTCGGGAAGATTTCTGCCAACAGCACCCAACAAACCGGTCCCCAGGACATAGCGAATGCGGCGACGTAAAACAGCATCGACAGCAGCGCTATCAGCCCGGAAGCCTGGGTGTAAAACGCGGTGCCAAGGCTGAACATCCCAAGAGCCATACCCAATGCGCCAATTATTTGCAGTGGTTTGCGACCAAATTTGTCCACCGTCATGATTGCCAGCACGGTGAAGCTCAGGTTGATTACACCGACAATAATAGTCTGCAAGAGCGCCACGTCGGTGCTGGCCCCTAACGTTTTAAACACTTCCGGCGCGTAGTACAGCACGACGTTAATACCGACAAACTGCTGAAAGATGGAGAGCATCACGCCGATGACGATAACGCCCACACCAAACATCAACAGACGTCCGCCGGTTTTACGGCCATGCTCCAGTGACTGATTGATCTCCTGCATGGCCTGGGTGGCAAGGTTGTTGCCCATAATTTTGCGCAGAATGCCCTCCGCCTGCTCGTGTCTGCCACGCGCCATCAGCCAGCGCGGGCTTTCCGGTACGGTGTACAGCAACAGTAAAAACAGCAGGGCGGGAATGCTTTCGGAAGCAAACATATATCGCCAGCCATCGGTATTCAGCCAGTTAGCGTCACCGGAACGGGCAATGAAATAGTTAACGCAATACACCAACAGTTGGCCAAAAATAATGGCGAACTGGTTAAAGGAAACCAGTTTTCCACGAATATGCGCTGGAGCCAGTTCTGCAATATACATCGGTGAGAGCATTGAGGCTAAACCAACGCCAATACCACCAATGATGCGATAAATAACAAATTCGGGGACGTATCCGGCCAAATAAACAGGCACGGCATTATCTGGGTTAATCGTGGTAAATCCTAATTCTGGCCACGCAGAACCAATACCGGAAATAAAGAACAGCAGGGCGGCGATTTTCAGCGAGTCCCGACGACCAAAGCGGTTACTGCAATAACCGCCCAGCGCACCGCCGATGATGCAGCCAATCAACGCGCTGGCGACGCAAAAGCCCAATAGCGAGTTAGCGGCGGATTCACTTAAATGTTGCGGGGCGACAAACACGGTATTTAAGGACTCTACCGTTCCGGATATGACGGCGGTGTCATAGCCGAATAATAGCCCTCCTAATGTTGCTACTAATGTAATCGAAAAAATATAACTGGAATTATATTGGGTGTTCATTCAGACCTGCCTTAGAGGATACAGCTCTTTTGATCAGTGTCGTGATGGTGGATTTAACAGGCAGGGAAGACAATTATCATTTTTTACATTGCAATTATGTTTTGTCTTTTCTGTGATCTTAATTCTGTTTAATTTGTCTGTTTTCAGGCGGTAAATATAATTGCAGTGATGGGGGCCACGAAAGGAAATAATCGTAACAGCAATGCAAAATAACATAAAAAAGGGCGCTCCGTAGAGCGCCGAATAACAGTCACAGGTTGGGATAACATAAGTTGAGGGTTGCAGTGGCATTGCCCGTTGCCGGGCAGGTACTTCGATAAAACTTAACCTTTCACACCACCCGCCGTCAGGCCGTTGACCAGCCAGCGCTGTGCCAGCAGGAACACCAGAGTAATCGGAATAGCGGAAAGTACAGCTGCGGCGGCAAAGTCGCCCCACAAGTAGTTCTGTGGATTGAGGTACTGCTGCATACCAACCGCAAGGGTGTAGCTGTTCACATCACGCAGCAGCAGTGACGCGACCGGTACTTCGGTAATAGCGGCAATGAATGACAGAATAAACACGACCGCCAGAATCGGTACGGAAAGCGGCAGCAGTACCAGGCGAAATGCCTGCCACGGTGTGGCGCCATCCAGCGCGGCCGCTTCTTCCAGCGAACCGTCGATGGTTTCAAAATAGCCCTTAATCGTCCAGACATGCAGTGCGATACCGCCGAGATAGGCGAAGATCACGCCGCCGTGAGTGTTCAGGCCGATAAAAGGAATGTACTGGCCCAGGCGGTCAAACAAGGCATACAACGCAACCAGAGACAGCACCGCCGGGAACATCTGGAAAATCAGCATCCCTTTCAGCAGGGTCGCTTTACCCGGGAAGCGCATACGGGCAAAGGCGTAAGCACAGGTGGTGGAAAGCGTCACAATACCAATCGCGGTAATGGTGGCGACTTTCACCGAGTTCCACAGCCACAGCAGCACCGGGAATGGCGGCGGAGTGACGCGGCCATCCGCGTGTTCTACGCTAAAGCCCAGCGCCAGTTTCCAGTGTTCCCAGGAAATATTATCTGGGATCAGGCTGCCGGTAGCGAAGTTACCTTCACGCAGCGAAATGGCGATAACCATCAGCAGCGGGAACATGATCGCCGCGATAAAAATCAGCAGCCCTAAGTGCGTTGCGAATAAACGTAACTTTTGTGATTTCGGTTGGACCATAGCCATTGTCGTTATCTCCCTTAATCAAACTTCATACGCGTGGCTTTCAGGTTCACGATGGCCAGCGCGCCTACCAGCAGGAAGATCAGCGTAGCAATCGCTGCCGCCAGACCGAAGTCCTGACCGCCGCCGCCTTCAAAGGCGATACGGTAGGTGTAGCTCACGAGCAGGTCGGTGTAACCGGCAGGCGTGGTGGTGCCGAGGCGATCCGGGCCGCCGTTGGTCAACAGTTGAATCAGCACGAAGTTATTAAAGTTAAAGGCGAAGCTGGCGATCATCAGCGGCGTCAGCGGCTTAATCAGCAGCGGTAATGTAATTTTAAAGAAGTTCTGGAACGGACCCGCGCCGTCCATTGCCGAGGCTTCATATAGATCGTCAGGAATCGCTTTCAGCAGCCCCATGCACAGGATCATCATGTACGGATAACCCAGCCAGGTGTTAACGATGATAATCATCGAACGCGCGGTGGTTGGATCGCTAAACCAGGCCGGCTTGATACCAAACAGCGCGCTGAGCATCATGTTAATTTCACCAAAACTCTGGTTGAACAGTCCTTTGAAAATCAGAATCGAGATAAACGACGGTACGGCGTAGGGCAGAATCAGCAGGACGCGGTAAATCGCTTTGCCCTTCAGAGATTCCCACTGCACCAGACAGGCCAGCACCATACCCACAGCCACGGTCAGAATCACCGTCATGACTGAGAACACGACCGTCCAGACAAAGATGGCGAAGAACGGTTTCTGGATGCCCTCGTCGGTAAATACGCGGGTGAAATTGTCCCAGCCGATGGTGACGGTATAGCCCGGGCTGAGTTTTTCAGTACCCCAGCTACCGTCTGCGTTAATGGCCTGATAATAACCAATATCGTTATTAGCGCGGTACTTCACGCCGCTTTGATTGTTGGTGAGCGTCCCATCATCGGCCAGGGAGTAGAGCGGCTGCGTACCTGAGAACTGACGCAATGAACTCATGATGACTTTGCTTTCGTCCGGCAGAATGGCTGTTAGCTGAGTCAGCGCCTGACGATTCTGGGTGATGATGCGCAGCGTCGCACGTTCGCCCGCTGGCAGCGCCTCGGTTTCTTTTAACTGCAGCTTCTGTTCGCCGCCAAATTTAAAGGCGTCGGAAACATAATTTTTTCCCGTTTCACCGTCGGTGAGGGCCAGTTGCCACTCATCACCCGCCGGATACAGGCCAAAGTTGTAAGTTTTACCTGCCTGATAAGAACGATCCATCAGGACTTGTTGAGCACGTTCAAAGGTCAGCTGGTTGGTGCTGCTGTAGTTGGTAAAAGCAATGGCGATGGTACAAATGAGCGGAAACAGGACAAACAGCCCCATACCGGCCACGCCAGGATAAACATAGCGCCAGGCATAGGCTTTACGGTTAGCGAAAATATACAGGCCAACAGAGCTTAAAATTAGCGTCATGATGGCAAACAGATACTCCCCCTGAGCGTACATCAAAACAACAAGGTAACCGACCAGCAGACCAAGCAGACCCATTACTGACCATTTCAGCATGTCGCTTTGCCACCAGTGTTTCTTTTTAATGACATCCATGGGGTTCAATCCTCAACAACAATGAAAACCTGTTGGTCAGCGTGCCTGATGGCGCTGCGCTTATCCGGCCTACATACGTTGTAGGCCGGATAAGGCATGTATGCCGCCATCCGGCACGTTCACAACTGTATTACTTGGTGATACGACCCTGCGCGTCTTTCAGCGCGGCATCGACGGTCTGACGACCGCTGGCGGCGTTGATCACTGCAGTACGCACGGCATACCAGAATGCGGACATCTGCGGGATGTTCGGCATGATTTCGCCTTTCTGGGCGTTATCCATGGTGGCCGCGATACGCGGATCTTTCGCTAACTGTTCCTGGAAGGATTTCAGCGCAACCGCGCCCAGCGGTTTGTCCTTGTTCACTTCATCCAGGCCCTGGTCGGTCAGCAGGTAGTTTTCGAGGAATTCTTTCGCCAGTTCTTTGTTCGGGCTGGCGGCGTTGATACCCGCACTCAGTACGCCAACGAACGGTTTAGACGGCTTGCCTTTGAAGGTTGGCAGCAGCGTGACGCCGTAGTTCACCTTGCTCTTATCGATGTTGGACCACGCCCACGGACCGTTGATGGTCATCGCGGTATCGCCTTTGTTAAAGGCCGCTTCTGCGATGGAGTAGTCGGTATCCGCGTTCATGTGTTTGTTTTTGATAAGAGAAACCAGGAAGGTCAGGCCCGCTTTCGCGCCAGCGCTATCCACGCCAACGTCTTTCACGTCGTACTTGCCGTTTTCAAACTTGAACGCGTAACCGCCGTCGGCGGCAATCAGCGGCCAGGTGAAGTACGGTTCTTGCAGGTTAAACATCAGCGCGGATTTACCTTTCGCCTTCAGCTCTTTATCCAGTGCAGGAATTTCTTCCCAGGTTTTCGGTGGATTTGGAACGAGGTCTTTGTTGTAAATCAGCGACAGCGCTTCCACGGCGATCGGGTACGCAATCAGTTTGCCGTTATAGCGTACGGCATCCCAGGTGAACGGATAGAGCTTGTCCTGGAACGCTTTGTCTGGGGTGATTTCAGCCAGCAGGCCAGATTGTGCGTAGCCGCCAAAACGGTCATGCGCCCAGAAGATGATGTCCGGGCCGTCGCCAGTCGCGGCAACCTGCGGGAACTTCTCTTCCAGCTTATCCGGGTGCTCAATGGTAACTTTGATACCCGTGTCTTTCTCGAATTTTTTACCCACTTCAGCGAGGCCGTTATAGCCTTTGTCGCCGTTAATCCAGATGACCAACTTACCTTCTTCAATCTTGGCGAGAGCCGAGGCGGAAAACATCATCGTCGTTAATGCAGACAATGCGAGGATGCGTGCGCCAGTTTTGATATTCATAGTTCCCATCCTGTTTGGTGATTTTGCAGAGGTGGCTTAACGGGTACTAGTTTCTTTATACGGCAACCTCTTTCCATCCTCCTTACTCCTACGCCCCACCCGCTCTTTATGTGATCTGTGTTACATAAATGTGAGTATTGCGCACTGGCGCACATAAAACCCCACCCATTTTTGCAAGCTGCATCACGAAATTCCTCTGAGGCTGGTGGTCCGGGTCTCAGACGCTGCGCTCTCATCCTCCCGCCTCCTCCCCCATAAAAAAGCTGGGGGGTGGAGGATTCACGCCCGTGAGGGATAACGCATAGTCAGTCCATCATGAATGTTGCTGTCGATGACAGGTTGTAACGAAGGGAGAAGGGCATGGCGAGCGTACAGCTGCGAAATGTAACGAAAGCCTGGGGTGACGTGGTGGTATCGAAGGATATCAATCTCGACATTCACGAAGGGGAATTCGTGGTGTTTGTCGGACCATCAGGCTGTGGTAAGTCGACCTTGCTGCGTATGATCGCCGGACTTGAAACCATCACCAGTGGCGACCTGTTTATCGGGGAGACCCGGATGAACGACATTCCGCCCGCCGAACGCGGTGTGGGTATGGTCTTCCAGTCCTATGCGTTATATCCCCATTTATCTGTCGCGGAAAACATGTCGTTTGGCCTCAAACTGGCCGGTGCGAAAAAAGAGGTAATGAACCAGCGTGTTAATCAGGTAGCTGAAGTTCTGCAACTGGCGCACCTGCTGGACCGTAAACCGAAAGCGCTTTCCGGCGGCCAACGTCAGCGTGTGGCGATTGGCCGTACGTTGGTTGCTGAGCCGCGAGTATTTCTGCTGGACGAACCGTTGTCGAACCTTGACGCCGCGTTGCGCGTCCAGATGCGTATTGAAATCTCCCGCCTGCATAAACGTCTTGGCCGCACGATGATTTACGTCACCCACGATCAGGTCGAAGCGATGACCCTGGCAGACAAAATTGTGGTGTTGGATGCCGGTCGTGTGGCGCAGGTCGGTAAACCCCTGGAGCTGTACCACTATCCTGCCGACCGCTTTGTCGCGGGCTTTATCGGTTCGCCAAAAATGAACTTCCTGCCGGTGAAAGTTACCGCAACGGCGATTGATCAGGTGCAGGTTGAATTACCAAACCGCCAGCAAGTCTGGTTACCCGTCGACAGTGCCCGCGTTCAGGTTGGCGCCAATATGTCTTTAGGTATCCGCCCGGAACATCTGCTGCCCAGCGAAATCGCCGATGTCACCCTCGAAGGTGAAGTCCAGGTGGTCGAACAACTTGGTCACGAAACACAAATTCATATCCAGATCCCCGCCATCCGTCAAAACCTGGTTTACCGCCAGAACGACGTGGTGTTGGTAGAAGAGGGTGCCACATTCGCTATCGGCCTGCCGCCAGAGCGTTGCCATCTGTTCCGTGAGGATGGCACTGCATGTCGTCGGTTGCACCAGGAGCCGGGCGTTTAAGGTCCCCATAAAAAACGAAACGCAAAACCATTCGCAGTTTTAGAAGGTGGCAGCGTTTAAAGAAAAGCAATGATCTCAGGAGATAGAACGATGATTACTCTGCGCAAACTTCCTCTGGCGGTTGCTGTGGCAGCAGGCATTATGTCTGTTCAGGCAATGGCTGTGGATTTCCATGGTTATGCTCGTTCCGGTATCGGCTGGACGGGTAGTGGCGGCGAACAACAATGTTTCCAGGCAACAGGTGCACAAAGTAAATACCGTCTCGGTAACGAATGTGAAACCTATGCGGAAATCAAATTAGGCCAGGAAGTGTGGAAAGAAGGCGATAAGAGCTTCTACTTCGACACCAACGTCGCCTACTCCGTAGCACAGCAGAATGACTGGGAAGGGACTGACCCAGCCTTCCGTGAAGCCAACGTGCAGGGTAAAAACCTGATTGAATGGCTGCCAGGCTCTACTATCTGGGCCGGTAAGCGCTTCTACCAACGTCATGACGTGCACATGATCGACTTCTACTACTGGGATATTTCAGGTCCTGGTGCCGGTATTGAAAACATCGATCTGGGCTTCGGTAAACTGTCTCTGGCCGCGAGCCGTTCTCAGGAAGCGGGTGGTTCATACGCGTTCAGCAGCCAGAATATCTATGATCGTACCAAAGACACCGCTAACGACGTATTTGACGTTCGTTTAGCGCAGTTGGCAACGAACACTGATGGTATGTTGGAACTGGGTGTTGACTACGGTCGTGCGAATACGACAGATGATTACAGCCTGGCAGACGGCGCATCAAAAGATGGCTGGATGTTCACCGCTGAACATACCCAGAGCATGCTGAAGGGCTACAACAAGTTTGTTGTTCAGTACGCGACAGACTCCATGACCACGCAGGGTAAAGGTTTGAACCAGGGTTCTTACGGTTCTTCTACCGGTGTTGATAACAACGGTAACAAAGTCGCCAATAACTTTATTAATAACAACGGTAGCCTGGTTCGTATTCTTGACCACGGCGCCATCTCCCTGGGCGACAAATGGGATCTGATGTACGTCGGTATGTATCAGAACCTCGATATGGATAACGATCTGGGTACCGAATGGTACACCGTCGGTATCCGCCCAATGTACAAATGGACGCCAATCATGAGCACCCTGATGGAAGTCGGTTACGACAACGTCAAATCTCAGCAGACTGGCGATCGCAACAGCCAGTACAAAATCACCCTCGCGCAACAGTGGCAGGCTGGCGACAGCATCTGGTCCCGCCCGGCAATTCGTGTCTTCGCAACCTATGCCAAGTGGGATGAGGAGTGGGGCTACGTCAAAAATGGTAACGACGTAACCAAATACGCAGCTGCAACGAACTCTGGTATCAGCACCACCAGCCGTGGTGACAGCGATGAGTGGTCCTTCGGTGCTCAGATGGAAATCTGGTGGTAATTCAGCACTAACCTGACGTAAAGACCGAAAGAGGGGCGTAAGCCCCTCTTGATTACGGTTTAGCGCGCTATTGCCTGGCCACCGCTGAACCCATGCTATCTGAGGTGATAACAATGAAAATGAAGAAAAGTCTCGTTGCCCTTTGTTTATCTGCAGGGTTATTTGCCAGCGCGCCTGGCATCAGCCTGGCTGATGTGAATATTGTTCCGCAGAACACTACCGCGGCGCCTGTTATTCCTACAGCTGCGTTGCAACAGCTAACCTGGACGCCCGTTGATCAATCCAAAACTCAGTCCACGCAGCTTGCGAGCGCGGGCCAGCGTTTGGATGTTGCTGGTATTACCGGTCCGGTCGCGGCCTGGAGCGTACCGGCCAATATTGGTGAGTTGACCCTGACGCTAACCAGTGAAGTAAACAAACAAACCAGCGTATTTGCGCCAAACGTCTTAATTCTTGATCAGAACATGACGCCATCTGCGTTCTTCCCCAGCAGCTATTTCACCTACCAGGAGCCCGGCGTGATGAGTGCCGATCGTCTGGAAGGCGTAATGCGTCTGACGCCAGCGCTGGGCCAGCAAAAACTGTATGTTCTGGTCTTTACGACGGATAAAGACCTCCAACAGACCACGACCCTGCTTGATCCGGCGAAAGCTTATGCCAAGGGCGTCGGTAACGCTGTTCCAGATATTCCGGACCCGATCGCGCGTCATACGACCGATGGTCTGTTGAAATTAAAAGTCAAAACCAGCTCGTCCTCCAGTGTGTTGGTGGGGCCGCTGTTCGGTTCTTCCGGCCCTGGCCCTGTCACTGTCGGCAATACCGCAGCGCCTGCAGTGACTTATGCGGCTCCGGCAGCTGCGGTTGCCGCTCCAGCGCCGCAGCCGGTGAAGAAAAGTGAGCCGATGCTGAACGACACCGAAAGCTATTTTAATCAGGCGATTAAGGATGCCGTGGCGAAAGGCGATGTTGATAAAGCGCTGAAGCTGCTTGATGAAGCTGAACGTCTGGGATCCAAATCAGCCCGATCCACCTTTATCAGCAGTGTAAAAGGCAAGGGGTAAACATCACCCCACATTGTTGATTTTGCAACAACTGGTGCGTCTCCTGGCGCACCTTTTTTTATCCTTCAGTGCGAATTGTTACGCTTATGTTGCTCTGCCGATCACTTAATTGTGTTTGCTCACCCCGTAATGCCTTTTCTGCGATACAATGCCTTTAGGTTATAAATCGGAGAGTAAGGCATGCCACACCCTGCGTTAACGCAACTGCGTGCGCTGCGTTATTTTGATGCGATCCCGGCGCTGGACCCGCAACTGCTCGACTGGTTGTTACTGGAAGATTCCATGACCAAACGTTTTGAGCAGCAGGGCAAAGAAGTCACCGTCACGTTGATTCGCGAAGCGTTCGTTGGGCAAAATGAGGTGGCTGAAGAACTGACGCTGCTGCCCAAAGAGTCCCGCTATTGGTTACGCGAAATCCTTTTATGCGCGGATGGTGAACCCTGGCTTGCCGGACGTACAGTGGTGCCTGAATCCACCCTGTGTGGCCCTGAACTGGCCTTACAAAACCTGGGGAAAACCCCGCTCGGACGCTACCTGTTTACGTCATCGACATTGACCCGAGATTTTATTGAGATTGGCCAAGATGCAGCGCTGTGGGGGCGTCGTTCCCGCCTGCGGCTGAGCGGTAAGCCGTTGATGCTTACTGAGCTTTTTCTGCCTGCATCGCCGTTGTACTGAGAGGAAGATAAAGATGGAGTGGAGTCTGACGCAGAATAAGCTGCTGGCGTTTCACCGCTTGATGCGTACGGATAAGCCAATCGGCGCCTTACTGCTGCTCTGGCCTACGCTGTGGGCATTATGGGTAGCAACCCCTGGTATGCCGCAACTGTGGATCCTGGCGGTTTTTGTCGCCGGCGTATGGTTAATGCGCGCTGCCGGATGCGTGGTGAATGACTATGCCGACAGGAAGTTTGACGGCCATGTTAAACGTACCGCGAATCGACCGCTGCCGAGCGGCGCAGTCACCGAGAAAGAAGCCCGAACGCTGTTTGTCGTATTGGTATTACTGGCCTTCCTGCTGGTCCTGACCCTTAATACGATGACCATTTTGTTGTCCGTTGCGGCATTAGCGCTGGCGTGGGTTTACCCGTTTATGAAGCGCTATACGCATCTGCCGCAGGTGGTGCTGGGGGCGGCGTTTGGCTGGTCGATCCCGATGGCGTTCGCCGCCGTGAGCGAGTCCGTACCGCTGAGCTGCTGGCTGATGTTCCTTGCCAACATCCTCTGGGCTGTGGCCTATGATACGCAGTATGCAATGGTTGACCGCGATGATGACCTGAAGATCGGTATTAAATCGACCGCGATTCTGTTCGGCCAGAACGACAAGCTGATTATTGGTATCCTGCAGGTGGGCGTGCTGGCGCTGATGGCGCTGGTGGGCTGGTTAAACGGGTTGGGACTGGGCTATTACTGGTCTCTGTTAGTGGCTGGGGCGCTGTTTGTGTATCAGCAGAAACTGATCGTCAACCGTGAACGTGACGCCTGCTTTAAAGCGTTTATGAACAATAACTATGTTGGTCTGGTGCTGTTCTTAGGCCTGGCAATGAGCTACTGGCATTTTTGAGTTTGGCTTAGCCTGCAAAATAAAAACCGGTCATTATGACCGGTTTTTTTATGCTTACTCGCCTTGTGTGGCGCTCTCGATGGTCAGACGCACATCCGACGTGACCAGTTCGGCCAGCATCTGATAGATCTTCATCGTCTCTTCCGGTTCGGCATCTCCGGTATCGCTGATATATCCCTCGTCACGCAGCGTCAGCACCAGAGAACTGAACACGGCCTTGTCGAAGAATTCTGGCGCGTTAATGCCGTGCAGGACGGAAAGACGCTGAGCCACGGTGCGGCTCTCTTTCTCCAGCGTACCACGGTTGATAGACGGATTAGCGCTCAGCAGCCAGAAGGTAATAGCATAGCGCTGCAACGTCTCACGAGCACCCGCCGCCAGCAACTGTAGTGTACGGGAGCGTGCCGGATTGATATGCAGTTCGCCATCGTCCAGGGTGATGAGTCCCTGGCGCTGCATTTCGCTGGCCAGTTCGTCGATCACGCCAGCGAGTTCGTCACGCTCCCAGCGCAGGAACAGCTCCGCTTTCAGCATCGGGTATAGCGCTTCAATATGCTGCAGCAGCGCGGCGCGTGAAATATGACGATGCTGAGTTACGATGGCCGCCATTAACGAAGGCAGTACCAGCATATGCGCAATGTTGTTGCGGTAGTACGTCATCAATACCGCCTGCTCGCGCGGCAGAATGATGATGTCGCCGATGGTGTCTTTCTCGACCTCAAACTTGTTCATCTGCAAGGCATGGTCAATCAGTTCACTGGCGCTCTGCGCAGGAACCGTCGCATCCGGGGCATACGGTACGTTGCGCAGCAGACTCAGATAGCAATCGAGTTGTTCAGTCAACTGCTCACGGGTCAGAGAGCGCTGGCGGGAAGCCAGTAACGCGGTACAGCACAGGTTCATGGCGTTGGCTGCGCCTGCGTTGTTAATGCGTACCATCAGATCGGCGGCAATGTTATTTACCGTCGGCGTCAGCCAGGCAGGACGAATAGACTCGATAGGATCGATAGATTCACGCCACTCCGGCACATGCTGGTTGAGGTAAGTCATCAACGGCATCGGCTCGCCAAAGTTAACGTAACCCTGACCCAGATTACGCAGCTTGCTTAAGCCACGCAGCATTTGCGGCAGGCTCTCTTTCTCTTTCGTCGCGCCCCGCAGTTCTTTCGCATACGTGCCCACTTCCATTACGTGCTCGTAGCCGATGTAGATCGGTACGAGGGTAATCGGACGCGTACCGCCGCGCAGCATCGCCTGAATGGTCATCGACAGCGTGCCGGTTTTCGGGTCGAGCAAACGACCAGTACGTGAACGGCCGCCTTCGACAAAGTACTCAACCGAGTAGCCGCGGCTGAACAACTCGCCCAGGTATTCGCGGAAAACAGTGGAATAAAGCTTGTTGCCCTTGAAGGTACGACGAATAAAGAATGCGCCCAGGCGGCGGAAAATCGGACCCGCCGGCCAGAAATTCAGGTTGATGCCTGCCGCGATATGCGGCGGAACCAGACCCTGATGATACAGAACGTACGACAGCAGCATATAGTCCATATGGCTGCGATGGCACGGAACATAGACGATTTCGTGTCCATCGTGCGCCAACTGGCGTACACGCTCTGCATTATGAACGTTAATCCCCTGATACAGACGGTTCCAGGTAAAACCCAGAATACGGTCTGTCAGACGGATCATCTCGTAGGAGAAGTTGGCGGCAATCTCTTCCATCAACGCTATCGCATTTTGCTGCGCTTTTTCGTGGGAGATTTTTTTACTGCGCGCTTCATCTTCTACCGCGCGCGCGATAGCTTTTGAGGCCAACAGCTTGTTGAACAGATCCTGACGGGCAGGGAGGCGCGGACCGACTGCGGCCAGGCGCTGGCGAGCAAAGTGCATACGCGCTACGCGCGCCAGCTTCTGGGCGATAATTTTATCTGTACCGTGTTCATCCGCCATGCGACGCAGGGAAACCGACGGGGAGAAGCGGACAAAGCTGTCGCGACCCAGCCAGGACACAGCAAAGAATTTTTGTACGCCGTTCAGCATACGCAGCGGCGGGTTGACCTCGCCTTTTTCGCGTCCAGGCGCACGGCCAAACATCACCGAAACCGGCACCATCTGCACATCCAGGTCTGGATTGCTGCGATGCAAGTCGAGATAGTTATGGAACAGCTTAATAGACTCTTCTTTTGGCGTGTAATAGGTGAAGACACGTGGGCCGCCGTGAATAAACACGTAGCGCGGCAGTAGAGTTCCGTCTATCTCCAGCGGTTCCAGGGGATCCGGGAGATCGTGCGCCAGACATTGGGCGCGCAGCGTCAGCAAGTCTGCTTTGGAGTTGTACGGTAGGACGTACATAATGGGGCGAGAAGTATCGAGCCCCAATTCCGGTGCAGGTTCCGCCGGAATAGACTTGCTTTTTACCAGCACGCTTAATGGTAAATTCAGTAATTTGTAGTAAATTCGTGGCCAGCCGGACATAAACGATGTAAAGCCTCTGGTTAATAATGCAAATGCGCTGCAAGGATATCAGAAAGTTTAGTGAATTTCTGGTGTATCCGGTCATACTTCGCGCTGCTTTGCCACACCCTGAAACAAACGGGGTAACGTTACAATGACATTGACGCTAATAATGTAAAAAGGTTCTTTTTGATGGCCAATAATACCACTGGATTCACCCGAATTATCAAAGCTGCAGGCTATTCCTGGAAAGGTTTTCGCGCCGCATGGATTAATGAAGCGGCATTTCGCCAGGAAAGCGTTGCCGTTCTGCTAGGCGTTGCCATCGCCTGCTGGCTGGACGTCGACGCCATTACGCGCGTGTTGCTGATTGGTTCCGTGATGCTGGTGATGATCGTTGAAATTCTTAACAGTGCGATAGAGGCGGTGGTTGATCGTATCGGTTCCGAGTACCACGAACTGTCTGGTCGTGCGAAAGATATGGGGTCGGCGGCGGTATTGCTGTCAATTTTTGTCGCCCTGATCACCTGGGGCATCCTGTTGTGGTCGCATTTGCGATAAAGATTCCACAACTTCATCATTCTCCTGTTTTTTGTGCAGTTTGCGGTTCCAAAATCACCTTTAGCTGTATATACTCACAGCATAACTGTATATACACCCAGGGGGCGGAATGAAAGCGTTAACGGCCAGGCAGCAAGAGGTGTTTGATCTTATTAGAGATCACATCAGCCAGACAGGTATGCCACCGACGCGTGCGGAGATCGCGCAGCGTTTGGGGTTCCGTTCCCCAAACGCTGCTGAAGAACATCTGAAAGCGTTGGCGCGTAAAGGCGTGCTGGAAATTGTATCCGGCGCATCGCGTGGTATTCGTCTGTTGCAGGAAGAAGAAGAAGGTTTACCGCTTGTAGGTCGCGTTGCGGCAGGTGAGCCACTTCTGGCGCAGCAACACATTGAAGGCCATTATCAGGTCGATCCTTCACTGTTCAAACCGAACGCCGATTTTCTGCTGCGTGTCAGCGGTATGTCGATGAAAGACATCGGGATTATGGACGGTGATTTGCTGGCTGTGCATAAAACACAGGATGTGCGTAACGGTCAGGTTGTTGTCGCGCGCATTGACGACGAAGTGACGGTGAAACGCCTGAAAAAACAGGGCAACAAGGTTGAGCTTCTGCCAGAAAACAGCGAATTCAAACCGATTGTGGTCGACCTGCGCGAGCAAAACTTCACTATTGAAGGGCTGGCGGTAGGCGTCATTCGTAACGGTGAATGGCTGTAATCACAGGTTGCTTTCCCGACAGCCGGATAAGACGTTTGCGTCGCCATCCGGCAACTAGCCCGGTGGTGCTGTGCTTACCGGGCCTGAACAACATCTTCCAGTACGTCTAACTTCTTTTCAGGCGCTATTTCATGCCTTTCTTTACCTCCTCCGACAAAGCACTCTGGCGTCTAGCCTTACCGATGATCTTCTCCAATATCACCGTTCCCTTGCTGGGATTGGTCGATACTGCGGTCATTGGTCATCTGGATAGCCCGATTTATCTTGGCGGCGTTGCCGTTGGCGCCACCGCGACCAGTTTTCTCTTTATGCTGCTGCTTTTTTTACGCATGAGCACCACGGGCCTTACCGCCCAGGCATTTGGCGCGAAAAATCCGCAGGCACTGGCGCGTGCGCTGGTGCAGCCGCTAATGCTGGCGCTGGGTGCGGGGCTGCTTATCGCACTGTTTCGTACGCCGATTATCGATCTGGCTCTGCATATTGTCGGGGGAAGTGAAGCGGTACTGGAGCAGGCCCGACGTTTCCTGGAAATCCGTTGGTTAAGCGCACCCGCGTCTCTGGCGAATCTGGTGCTGCTCGGCTGGCTGCTTGGCGTTCAGTATGCGCGGGCGCCGGTTATCCTGCTGATAGTCGGTAATGTTCTCAACATTGTGCTCGATTTATGGCTGGTAATGGGCCTGCATATGAACGTGCAGGGAGCGGCGCTGGCGACGGTCACCGCCGAATATACCACCCTGCTGATTGGCCTGATGATGGTACGTAAAGTCCTGCATATGCGCGAAATTTCGCTGGCAATGTTGAAACAGGCGTGGCGTGGCAATTTCCGCCGGTTACTGGCGCTTAACCGCGACATCATGCTGCGCTCGCTGTTGCTGCAGCTCTGTTTTGGTGCCATTACGGTGCTGGGCGCGCGTCTGGGGAGCGATATCATTGCGGTAAATGCTGTTCTGATGACTCTACTGACTTTTACCGCCTACGCGCTGGACGGGTTTGCCTACGCCGTAGAAGCGCATTCTGGTCAGGCCTATGGCGCAAGAGATGGCAGCCAGTTACTGGATGTCTGGCGCGCAGCCTGTCGACAGTCCGGTCTTGTGGCGATTCTGTTTTCGCTGGTTTATGCCCTGTTTGGCGAGCACATTATAGCGTTGCTAACCTCGCTCCCGCAGATTCAACTGCTGGCCGATCGCTATCTTATCTGGCAGGTGATTTTGCCGCTGGTTGGCGTCTGGTGTTATTTGCTGGACGGTATGTTTATCGGCGCAACACGGGCTGCAGAAATGCGCAACAGCATGGCCGTTGCCGCCGCGGGATTCGCATTAACGTTGCTGGCTCTACCGCTGCTGGGTAACCACGGCTTGTGGCTGGCGCTCACCGTATTTCTTGCCCTGCGCGGGCTTTCGCTGGCCTTTATCTGGCGACGTCACTGGCGCAACGGGACGTGGTTCGTTGAAGCCTGACGGTTAAAAATTCTGAATAGTGAATCGAATGCCGAATCAGTGACTACACTTATTCTCACGTCCAGCAGAAAAGATAGCAGAGTTGGACGAGATACTCTGGCTATTCACAACCTAACGATGAGGATTTGATGATGAATAAAGACGAAGTCGGCGGCAACTGGAAACAGTTCAAAGGTAAAGTGAAAGAGCAATGGGGCAAACTGACCGACGATGATATGACGGTCATTGAAGGCAAACGTGACCAACTGGTCGGTAAAGTCCAGGAGCGTTACGGTTATGCAAAAGATCAGGCGGAGAAAGAAGTCACTGACTGGGAAACCCGCAACGATTACCGCTGGTAATTAGTCCCCTCCTGAGAGTACAGGGATGTACGCTCTCTTGCTTAGCGACCGACTTTCTTTTTCACCAGAATTGAGTGGTCATGCTGGCATTCGCCTGGATGCCGACAGGCTTCAACCTCCACGCATGCCGGGCAGAGTCCGTGAGCTTCAATCACGTTATGCCGCAGAGCAAAGCCCATTTTTGCCGCCAGCATATGCATGATGTCTTCCACACCTTCCGCACACTCTTCTTTTACCACGCCACAGCGATCGCAAATAAACATCGCAGAACTGTGGGTCGGTTGATCGAACAGGTGACACAGCACGTAGCTGTTGGTCGATTCCACTTTATGTACAAAACCTTGTTCCAGCAGAAAATCGAGCGCACGATAAACGGTTGGCGGCTTGGCCTGCGGCTCGGTTTCCCGTAGCAGGTCGAGCAGGTCGTAAGCGCTAATGGCGCCTTCCTGCAGGCTCATCAGGCGCAGCACTTCGAGGCGCTGTGGCGTTAGCCGCACGTTGCGTTGCGCACAGAGTTTTTCAGCTTGAGCCAATAACTCCTGCGTGGTGGTTTTGTCCATTTGGCGCCTCGATTTGTGTGAAAGGTTAATCCCTTACTTTATCATGTTCTGCTTAAAACGCCGAGATCCGCCGCTGTGTGCTATACCTGACGCATCGTATTCTGGAGAATCAACATGAAAAGACCCGACTGTATTCGCCACTGGCGAGAGGTGGAGGGGGCTGATGACTCCACCTACCCCGACAGCAATGAACTTTTTGCTATTGGCGCGCCGCTTGCCCGTAAACTGGGGTTAGGAAGACTGGGTATTCATCATGAACGCCTGCCGCCGGGGCGTCGCACATCTTATCCTCATGCGGAAAGCGATGAAGAAGAGTTTATCTATGTGCTGGAAGGCTATCCGGAAGCCTGGATCAACGGTTATTTATGGAAGCTCGAGCCTGGCGACAGCGTCGGTTTTCCGGCTGGAACCGGGGTGTGTCACACCTTTATCAATAACACCAGTGAAGAGGTGCGCCTGCTGGTCGTGGGTGAGGCAAACAAAAAATATAATCGCATTTACTACCCGCTTAACCCGGTCTATGCCGCCACGCGCGAGGATCGCTGGGTGGACCATCCGCCGCAGTTTTTTGGCCCACATGACGGCAAGCCGGGGCGCAAATAACGCACTGTGAGAATATGCTGCGGTAGCCACGATGATGGGGCGCACTATCGCACCGGTCTATGCTATAGTAGCGCCCCTTTTTTAACCGGATGCTTGAATATTCGCCATGCTGCCTGAATCTCAGTCTACCGCTTTTCCCGCTCATCGTTTTTCTATCGCGCCGATGCTCGACTGGACGGACAGACATTGCCGCTACTTTTTGCGCTTACTGTCCCGCCAGACGCTGCTGTATACGGAGATGGTGACCACCGGAGCGATCATTCATGGTAAAGGCGATTATCTGGCGTATAGCGAAGAAGAACATCCGGTCGCGTTGCAACTGGGCGGGAGCGATCCGGCTGCACTGGCGCAGTGTGCGAAGCTCGCTGAACAGCGGGGTTATGACGAAATTAACCTCAACGTGGGTTGTCCTTCCGACCGCGTACAGAATGGCATGTTTGGCGCCTGTCTAATGGGGAATGCGCAACTGGTCGCTGATTGCGTCAAGGCTATGCGCGATGTGGTGTCGATTCCTGTGACGGTGAAGACCCGAATCGGCATTGATGATCAGGACAGCTACGAATTCCTGTGCGACTTCATCAACACGGTGTCTGGCAACGGCGAATGCGAGATGTTTATCATCCACGCCCGCAAGGCCTGGCTGTCCGGGTTAAGCCCGAAAGAAAACCGCGAGATCCCACCGTTGGATTATGACCGTGTTTATCAGTTAAAGCGTGATTTCCCGCATCTGACGATGTCGATCAACGGCGGTATTAAATCGCTGGAAGAAGCGAAAAAGCATCTGCAACATATGGATGGCGTGATGGTGGGGCGTGAAGCCTATCAAAATCCCGGAATTCTGGCGTCGGTCGACCGCGAAATTTTTGCTGCCGCTACCCATGATGCCGATCCGGTCGCCGTGGTGCGTGCCATGTACCCATATATTGAGCGTGAACTGAGTCAGGGCACTTATCTGGGGCATGTGACGCGCCATATGCTGGGACTGTTTCAGGGGATCCCCGGCGCACGTCAGTGGCGTCGTTACCTGAGTGAGAACGCGCATAAAGCCGGAGCCGATATTAACGTCCTGGAACATGCTTTGAAGCTGGTGGCCGATAAGCGTTAGTTTCTCACTAAAAGTTAGTTAATTTCACCACGCCCTGTGCGTTGTCACAGGGTTTTTTGTTTTATAAATCAGTGGATTAACTTTGTCATGTTTCTTGTAAAGGAATGGAGAGTATTTTATTTCGGGAGAGAGTCATGCTGGAACTACTTTTTGTGATTGGATTTTTTATCATGCTGATGGTCACCGGCGTCTCGTTGCTGGGGGTGCTGGCCGCGCTGGTCGTAGCCACCGTCGTCATGTTTTTGGGCGGGCTATTTGCCTTGATGATTAAACTGTTGCCCTGGCTGTTACTGGCCGTTGCCGTGGTGTGGGTGATCAAGGCGATAAAAGCGCCAAAAGTCCCACAGTATCAGCGCAATAACCGCCGATTTTACTAAGGTATTGAGTGGTCCGTCACAACCTGAAACATTGCCTTTAGAACCAAATAGGAATTGATTATCAAATCTGTCACTATTGCCTGGTTAACGAATTCATCGAGCTGTACCCTACATACAGCCGAACTAAAAAAAGAAAGGGCTTCCTGCGGGAAGCCCTAATTCTTTACGGGATCAGCAGACTCGATCCCTGCGTGGCGCGACTTTCCAGCACTTCATGAGCACGCTGCGCGTCGTGCAGCGCAAATGCCTGACCAGGTGCGACATCCACTTTGATCACCCCGCTGGCAATCAGCGAGAACAGCTCATTGCTGGCTTCGGTTAATTCATGGTGGTTGGTGATGTAACCCTGCAGAGAGGGACGGGTCACGTATAGCGAACCTTTCTGATTCAGAATCCCTAAATTTACACCGGTCACTGGTCCGGACGCGTTGCCAAAACTGACCATCAGTCCGCGGCGCTGCAGACAATCGAGAGAGGCCTCCCAGGTATCTTTCCCCACCGAGTCGTACACCACCCGCACTTTTTTACCGCCGGTGATCTCTTTTACCCGCTCAATAATGCTTTCTTCACGATAGTTAATTACCTGCCACGCCCCGGCCTGCTGCGCAATTTGCGCTTTTTGCGCATTGCCGACGGTGCCAATCAGTTTCGCTCCCAACGCTTTCGCCCACTGACAAGCGATCAGACCGACGCCACCTGCGGCTGCGTGGAATAAAAACGGTTCGTCAGGCTGGATTTCATAGGTTTTGCGTAACAGGTAAAAAACGGTCAGCCCCTTCAGAAACGAGGCGGCTGCCTGTTCAAATGAGATAGCGTTAGGCAGAATAGCGGCTTTATCAGCCGGCACGTTATGCACTGAGCTGTAAGCGCCAAGCGCAGACTGAGCATACACCACGCGATCGCCAGCTTTAATGTGCGTCACTTTGTTGCCAACTTTGCTGACCACGCCCGCGGCTTCGGTACCCAGACCGCTGGGCAGAGAAGGTGGTGGATAAAGACCACTGCGGATGTAGGTGTCGATGTAGTTGATCCCAATCGCTTTATTCTCGACCTGGATTTCGTTTTCCGCCGGGTCAACTGGCGTAAACTCCACAGCCTTGAGTACATCAGGCCCACCATGCTTGTGAAATTCAATACGTGTTGCCATGCTTCCTCCAAAAGAAATGTGGTAATCTTTCGACCCAATCATTATCTCGGTAACTCCATTCACTATGGCAGGAAATAAACCCTTCAACAAACAACAGACTGATGCTCGTGAGCGCGATCCCCAGGTCGCCGGGCTGAAAGTACCGCCGCACTCGATTGAAGCGGAACAGTCGGTGTTGGGCGGTTTAATGCTGGATAACGAACGCTGGGATGACGTGGCCGAACGCGTGGTGGCGGAAGATTTTTATACCCGCCCGCACCGGCATATCTTCACGGAAATGCATCGCCTGCAGGAGATGGGAAAACCCATCGATCTGATTACCCTGGCAGAGTCGCTGGAGGTTCAGGGCCAACTGGACAGCGTCGGCGGTTTTGCGTACCTGGCTGAGTTATCGAAAAATACGCCAAGTGCGGCCAACATTAGCGCTTATGCGGATATCGTTCGCGAACGTGCCGTTGTCCGTGACATGATTTCGGTCGCGAACGAAATTGCGGAAGCCGGATTCGATCCGCAAGGACGTTCCAGTGAAGACCTGCTGGATCTCGCGGAGTCTCGCGTCTTTAAAATCGCTGAAAGTCGCGCCAACAAAGACGAAGGCCCGAAAAACATTACCGATGTGCTCGACGCCACCGTCGCGCGTATCGAGCAGCTATTCCAGCAGCCGCACGACGGCGTTACCGGGGTGAACACCGGTTATGACGACCTCAACAAAAAAACCGCTGGTTTGCAGCCGTCAGACCTCATCATCGTCGCTGCGCGTCCGTCGATGGGTAAAACGACATTTGCAATGAACCTCGTCGAAAATGCGGCGATGTTGCAGGATAAGCCAGTTCTTATCTTTAGTCTGGAAATGCCCTCAGAACAGATCATGATGCGTTCCCTGGCCTCGCTCTCACGCGTAGACCAGACCAAAATCCGTACCGGTCAACTGGATGACGAAGACTGGGCGCGAATTTCCGGAACAATGGGTATTTTGCTGGAGAAACGAAACATCTATATTGATGACTCTTCCGGCCTGACGCCAACGGAAGTGCGTTCGCGTGCCCGTCGTATCGCCCGTGAACACGGCGGTATCGGACTTATCATGATCGACTACCTGCAGCTGATGCGCGTGCCGTCGCTTTCCGACAACCGTACGCTGGAAATTGCTGAAATTTCCCGCTCGCTGAAAGCGTTAGCGAAAGAACTGCATGTACCGGTGGTGGCGCTGTCGCAGCTTAACCGCTCTCTGGAACAACGCGCCGACAAGCGTCCGGTCAACTCAGATCTGCGTGAATCCGGTTCCATCGAGCAGGATGCCGACTTAATCATGTTTATCTATCGTGATGAGGTTTATCACGAAAACAGCGACCTGAAAGGGATCGCAGAAATCATTATTGGTAAGCAACGTAACGGTCCGATCGGAACGGTTCGCCTGACGTTTAACGGACAGTGGTCGCGATTCGACAACTATGCCGGTCCTCAATATGACGATGAGTAATTTCTAAGGAATACAAATGCAAGCGGCAACTGTAGTTATTAACCGCCGCGCTCTGCGACACAACCTGCAACGTCTGCGTGAACTGGCTCCTGCCAGTAAACTGGTTGCGGTCGTGAAAGCGAACGCCTACGGCCATGGTCTGTTAGAGACCGCGCGAACGCTCCCCGATGCGGACGCTTTTGGTGTCGCTCGTCTTGAAGAAGCCCTGCGGCTGCGCGCGGGGGGCATCACGCAGCCCATCCTGCTGCTGGAGGGGTTTTTTGATGCCTCCGATCTACCGACTATTTCCGCGCAGCGTCTGCATACTGCCGTCCACAACCTGGAGCAGCTCGAGGCCCTGGAGGCCGCAAAACTGGCTGAACCCGTTACCGTCTGGATGAAGCTCGACACCGGTATGCACCGCCTGGGCGTACGCCCTGAGCAGGCCGAGGCGTTTTATCAGCGCCTGACGCAATGTGAAAATGTGCGCCAGCCGGTCAATATCGTCAGCCACTTTGCACGCGCGGACGAGCCTGAGTGTGGCGCGACTGAAAAGCAGCTCGATATCTTTAATCGCTTCTGTGAAGGCAAACCGGGGCAGCGTTCGATTGCCGCATCCGGTGGTATTCTGCTGTGGCCGCAGTCTCACTTCGACTGGGCGCGTCCGGGGCTGATTCTGTACGGCGTATCACCGCTGGAAAACCACTCTATCGGCGCCGATTTTGGCTGCCAGCCGGTGATGTCGCTAACCTCCAGCCTGATTGCGGTGCGTGAGCACAAAGCGGGCGAGCCGGTTGGTTATGGTGGTACCTGGCAGAGCGAGCGCGACACGCGTTTAGGCGTGGTGGCGATGGGTTATGGCGATGGTTACCCGCGTGCGGCGCCGTCTGGGACACCGGTGCTGGTCAATGGCCGTGAAGTGCCGATCGTGGGTCGCGTCGCGATGGATATGATCTGCGTCGATTTAGGTCCCGAGGCGCAGGATAAGGCTGGTGATTCTGTGATTCTTTGGGGTGAAGGTTTGCCCGTTGAACGCATTGCTGAAATGACGAAAGTTAGTGCTTACGAACTTATCACACGCCTGACCTCAAGGGTGGCGATGAAGTATATCGACTAAGTTCATGATATGCCGGACAGGCGGGAACCCCGCCATCCGGCAATATGCTCGCCAACTGCAACATCCTCTCGATCTTCTTCCGCTTCCGGTTTATTGTGTTCTTATCCTCTGCCTGTAAACCTGGAGAACCACCTCGTGTTTCAAAAAGTTGACGCCTACGCTGGCGACCCGATTTTATCGCTCATGGAGCGATTCAAAGAAGATTCACGTAGCGACAAAGTGAACCTCAGCATTGGCCTGTACTACAACGAAGACGGCATTATTCCTCAGCTTAAAGCGGTGGCGGAGGCGGAAGCCCGACTCAATGCCAAACCGCATGGCGCTTCGTTGTATCTACCGATGGAAGGTCTGAACACGTATCGCCATACCATTGCGCCGCTGTTGTTTGGCGCGGATCATCCGGTTCTCCAGCAACAGCGTGTCGCAACCATTCAGACGCTGGGTGGTTCCGGGGCGCTAAAAATTGGCGCAGACTTCCTGAAACGCTATTTCCCTGACTCTGGTGTGTGGGTTAGCGATCCGACATGGGAAAACCATATCGCGATTTTTGAAGGGGCTGGATTCGAAGTGAGTACTTACCCCTGGTATGACAACGAAACCAACGGGGTACGTTTCAATGACCTGCTGGCCACGCTGAATACCTTACCGGCGCGCAGCATCGTGCTGCTGCATCCGTGCTGCCATAACCCGACCGGTGCAGATTTAACCCCTGCGCAATGGGATGCGGTTATTGAGATTCTGAAATCGCGCGATCTGATCCCGTTCCTCGACATTGCTTATCAGGGCTTTGGTGGCGGAATGCAAGACGATGCTTACGCGATCCGCGCCATTGCCAGCGCCGGGTTACCGGCTCTGGTCAGTAACTCATTCTCGAAAATCTTCTCTTTATACGGCGAGCGCGTCGGTGGGTTGTCTGTGGTATGTGAAGACGCCGATGCGGCAAGCCGCGTTCTGGGGCAATTAAAAGCGACCGTACGTCGTAACTACTCCAGCCCGCCGAACTTTGGTGCGCAGGTGGTCGCTACGGTACTGGGTGACGACGCGCTGAAAGCCAGCTGGCTTGCAGAAGTCGAAGAGATGCGGACCCGCATCCTGGCAATGCGCCAGGAGCTGGTTAACGTGCTGAGTGCTGAAATCCCTGACCGTAACTTTGATTACCTGCTGCAACAGCGCGGAATGTTCAGCTATACCGGGCTTAGCGCCGCTCAGGTCGATCGCCTGCGTGATGAGTTTGGCGTGTACCTGATTGCCAGCGGTCGTATGTGCGTGGCCGGATTGAATCACGCTAACGTGCAGCGCGTGGCGAAGGCATTTGCTGCCGTTATTTAACCAGGTTTGTTATTTCTCGCACAGTGTTGCCGGATGGCGGCGTAACGCCTTATCCGGCCTACAAAGGCAGTGGATTTTTCGTTTGTAGGCCTGATGAGCGTTGCGCTATCAGGCACGCTTTTCTGTGTGATCGTGCTCTTTTTCTGTAACAAAACCAGAGAAAATCCTTCCTTTCCCTTCCCTCAGGGGGTAAGGTCAGATAGTTTTTTGACCAGTTGTTAATAAAAAAATGATAACTAACTGACTACTTAGGGAAAAATATGCGCAAGCTTACGTTGGCACTGAGTGCCGTTTGTTTATTGTTCACGTTAAATCAGCCTGCTCAGGCATTAGTTTCTTCTCCCTCGCAGCTCAATCCAGGCACCAACGTTGCAAAACTCGCCGAGCAGGCTCCCATTCACTGGGTTTCCGTGGCGCAAATTGAAAACAGTCTGACAGGCCGCCCGCCGATGGCCGTCGGGTTTGATATCGATGACACCGTCCTTTTTTCCAGCCCGGGCTTCTGGCGCGGTAAGAAAACGTACTCTCCGGACAGTGAAGATTACCTGAAGAATCCGGCTTTCTGGGAAAAAATGAACAACGGCTGGGACGAGTTCAGTATTCCAAAAGAAGTGGCGCGTCAGTTGATTGATATGCACGTGCGTCGTGGCGATAGTATTTTCTTCGTCACCGGACGTAGCCCGACGAAGACTGAAACGGTATCGAAAACGCTGGCTGATAACTTTCACATCCCAGCCGCCAATATGAATCCGGTTATTTTTGCCGGCGACAAGCCGGGCCAGAACACCAAAACGCAGTGGTTACAGGATAAAAACGTGCGCATGTTCTACGGCGATTCTGACAATGACATCACCGCCGCTCTCGACGTGGGTATTCGCGGTATTCGTATTTTACGTGCCTCCAACTCCACCTATAAACCGCTACCCCAGGCTGGCGCGTTTGGTGAAGAGGTGATCGTTAATTCTGAGTATTAAAGGCGTAGGCTGCTATTTGGTGGTTTTTTAAACAAATTTGCGTTACTGGCTTTTACCTTTTGCGGACTTGCTGCACACTGAATAAAAGATGTTCTCATTAGGCGAGTGCTGGTAAGGGGAATAAAGATGACGAATTCGGAGTTGCTGCAATACTGCATGGCAAAAACGGGCGCGGAGCAGAGCGTGCACAGTGACTGGAAAGCCACACAAATCAAAGTCGAAGATGTACTCTTTGCCATGGTAAAAGAGGTAGAAGAACGCCCGGCGGTCTCTCTGAAAACCAGCCCTGAACTGGCGGAATTACTGCGTCAGCAGCATAGCGATGTACGACCAAGCAGGCATCTGAATAAAGCGCACTGGAGCACGGTGTATCTGGACGGCTCGCTGCCGGATTCGCAGATTTATTATCTGGTTGATGCCTCTTATCAGCTGGCGGTGAACACGCTGCCGGAAGATAAACGCCGGATACTGGCGCAGCCCTGATAAGCGCTGCGCCATTGGGCATGATTACAACAACGGTTTGAGGAAGCGTGCCGTGTGTGAAGCTTCACACTCGGCGACAGTTTCTGGTGTGCCGGAGACCAGAATTTCCCCGCCGCCGCTACCGCCTTCCGGACCGAGATCGACAATCCAGTCCGCCGTTTTAATCACGTCCAGATTGTGCTCAATCACCACGATGGTGTTGCCCTGATCGCGCAACTGATGCAGCACGTCCAGCAACTGCTGAATATCCGCAAAATGCAGACCGGTGGTCGGCTCATCAAGGATATACAACGTCTGCCCGGTGCCGCGTTTTGACAGTTCGCGCGCCAGCTTCACGCGCTGCGCTTCACCGCCGGAGAGCGTAGTGGCCGACTGGCCGAGACGGATATACGTCAGGCCCACATCCATCAGCGTTTGTAGCTTACGCGCCAGCGCCGGGACGGCATCGAAGAACTCGCGTGCTTCTTCAATGGTCATATCCAGCACTTCGTGGATGGTCTTGCCCTTGTACTTAATCTCCAGCGTTTCGCGGTTATAGCGCTTGCCTTTACACTGGTCGCACGGCACGTAGATATCCGGCAGGAAGTGCATTTCAACTTTGATCACGCCGTCGCCCTGACAGGCTTCACAGCGTCCGCCGCGAACGTTAAAGCTGAAACGACCCGGCGTGTAACCGCGCGCGCGGGATTCTGGTACGCCAGCGAACAGTTCGCGCACCGGCGTAAACACACCGGTGTAGGTTGCCGGGTTAGAGCGCGGAGTACGACCAATCGGGCTTTGGTCAATGTCGATCACTTTGTCGAAATGTTCCAGGCCCTGAACGTCACGGTACGGCGCAGGTTCAGCCAGCGTGGCGCCGTTCAGCGCCGTCTGCGCAATCGGGAACAGCGTGTCGTTGATCAGCGTCGATTTACCTGAACCAGAAACCCCGGTAATGCAGGTGAACAGGCCAACCGGCAGCGTCAGGGTGACATCTTTCAGGTTGTTGCCGCGTGCGCCGGTTAGCTTCAGCACTTTTTCCGGATCGGCTGCCACGCGCTGTTTTGGTACTTCAATTTTACGCTTACCGCTCATGTACTGGCCGGTCAGCGACTCAGGCACCGCCATGATGTCGTCGAGCGTCCCTTCGGCAACCACCTGGCCGCCGTGAACGCCAGCGCCCGGGCCGATATCGATAACGTGGTCAGCGGCGCGAATCGCATCTTCATCGTGCTCGACCACAATCACGGTATTACCCAGATTACGCAGATGGATGAGCGTGCCCAACAGACGTTCGTTATCGCGCTGATGCAGACCAATAGACGGTTCATCCAGCACGTACATCACGCCGACCAGACCCGCGCCGATCTGGCTCGCCAGGCGAATACGTTGGGCTTCGCCGCCGGAGAGTGTTTCCGCTGAACGCGACAGCGTCAGGTAGTTGAGGCCGACGTTAACCAGAAACTTCAGACGATCGCCAATCTCTTTCAGGATTTTCTCTGCAATCTTCGCTCGCTGGCCGGCAAGCTTCAGGTTGTTGAAGAAATCCATCGCATGGCCGATGCTCATGTCGGAAATGGCGGGCAGCGGCGTATTCTCGACAAATACGTGACGGGCTTCCCGGCGCAAACGCGTCCCTTCACAGCGGGCGCACGGGCGGTTGCTGATGAATTTGGCTAATTCCTCACGTACTGCGCTGGATTCCGTCTCTTTATAACGGCGCTCCATATTGTGCAATACGCCTTCGAACGGATGGCGACGTACGGACGTATCGCCGCGATCGTTCATGTATTTAAATTCGATATTCTCTTTACCGGAACCGTACAGCACCACTTTATGCACGGTGGGGGTCAGGCTTGCCCATGGGGCTTCGACGTCGAATTTATAGTGTTCCGCCAGTGACTTAAGCATCTGGAAGTAGTAGAAGTTGCGGCGATCCCAGCCGCGGATAGCGCCGCCGGCCAGCGACAGTTCCGGGTTTTGAATCACCCGGTCAGGATCGAAATACTGTTGTACGCCGAGGCCGTCACAGGTCGGGCATGCGCCCGCCGGGTTGTTGAATGAAAACAGACGCGGTTCCAGTTCGCGCATGCTGTAACCGCAGATCGGGCAGGCGAAGTTGGCGGAGAACAGCAGCTCTTCCGCTTTCGGGTCGTCCATATCGGCAACCACCGCCGTACCACCGGACAGTTCCAGCGCGGTTTCAAACGATTCCGCCAGGCGCTGGGTAAGATCGTCACGTACTTTAAAGCGGTCAATCACCACTTCGATGGTGTGTTTCTTTTGCAGCTCAAGCTTGGGCGGATCGGACAGGTCGCACACTTCCCCGTCGATACGGGCACGGATATAGCCCTGGCCTGCCAGGTTTTCCAGCGTTTTGGTGTGCTCCCCTTTACGCTCTTTAATTATCGGCGCCAGCAGCATCAGACGCTTGCCTTCCGGCTGCGACAGGACGTTGTCCACCATTTGACTCACGGTCTGCGCCGCCAGGGGAACGTCGTGATCCGGACAGCGCGGTTCGCCAACGCGGGCAAACAGCAGGCGCAGATAGTCGTGAATTTCGGTAATCGTACCTACCGTGGATCGCGGGTTATGGGATGTCGATTTTTGCTCGATTGAGATGGCGGGAGACAGCCCCTCAATGTGGTCGACATCCGGCTTTTCCATCAGTGACAGAAACTGACGCGCGTACGCGGAAAGGGATTCAACGTAACGACGTTGTCCTTCGGCATACAAGGTGTCGAAAGCGAGCGAAGATTTGCCTGAGCCCGAAAGCCCGGTGACGACAATCAGCTTGTCGCGCGGGATGACGAGGTTGATGTTTTTGAGATTATGGGTGCGGGCGCCCCGAACTTCGATCTTATCCATTCATCTTTCCCGGATTAAACGCTTTTTGGCCTGGCTGCATGGTGCTACCGGCGATCACAAACGGTTAATTATGACACAACCTGACCTGAATGGATATACAGTATTGGAATGCAAAACGCAGGTGTCTGTGCAACAATGTCTATCCGGGGGTTGTTTACTGGAATCGATCTCGCAACGTAGTAAAAGCGCTATTGGAAATGCTACAATCCCGCGCTTACACTTATTCAGTAACGTTTTTCAGGAGACACGATCATGGCCAGCAGAGGCGTAAACAAGGTGATTCTCGTCGGTAATCTGGGCCAGGACCCGGAAGTACGCTATATGCCGAATGGTGGCGCAGTTGCCAACATTACGCTGGCTACTTCCGAATCCTGGCGTGATAAAGCGACCGGCGAAATGAAAGAGCAGACTGAATGGCACCGTGTTGTGCTGTTCGGCAAACTGGCAGAAGTAGCCAGCGAATATCTGCGTAAAGGTTCTCAGGTCTATATTGAAGGCCAACTGCGTACCCGCAAATGGACCGATCAGTCCGGCGTAGAAAAGTACACCACTGAAGTTGTGGTTAACGTTGGCGGCACCATGCAAATGTTGGGCGGCCGTCAGGGTGGTGGCGCTCCGGCAGGCGGCGGTCAGCAGCAGGGCGGTTGGGGCCAGCCTCAGCAGCCGCAGGGCGGCAATCAGTTCAGCGGCGGCGCGCAGTCTCGCCCGCAGCAGTCAGCTCCGGCAGCGCCGTCTAACGAGCCGTCGATGGATTTCGACGACGATATTCCGTTCTAATTTTTCTGCTTTATACGAAAAATTATGGCTACCTCAAAACTGGGGTAGCCATATGTGATTTTTTATCAGTTCAACACCATCGGCCAGTCTGGCGGTGTGTGGCTCATCACTTCAACCATCACGTTTTCAATGTTTTTCCAGATTGCGGACATATCCACCAGGGTTATGCCGAGCAGCCCGGTTGCAAACCAGCAGGCGAAAACCAGTCCCAAACCGCTACTAATGACGGCCAGGCCAATATAATCTGATTTACGAAAACGGATATTGAGCGTACTGGCTAAAAACATCAGCACCGCGCTGAGTAGCTGCCATCGCAGAAGAACCACGCCAGTTGTTATCGTTGCCATGAAAAAACGTCCTCAGAAAGTCTTGATGCCCATGACAGCGCGGGGGTGTTCACCGAGGGTGTAGTACTCTGGCTCTCGACGGGCAATAACACGAATGAAACATTGTTTCTGTTACATGAATTGTGTGAACTATATCACATTTGCTCGTTTGTTCACCAGTGTTAGAGGTTATTTTTGCAAGGTAATAGCCATGCTTTCTATATGGTTATGTTTAATAAAAAAACCGATAACAAATAATCTAATAAAAAGATGCATATGAATTACCTGTTATGTTTATCCTAAATTATTCGTTAAAAAATTTAATGAATTTCTTAAACGCGACCAGGATAATGCTCATAAAAAATTACTACTTGTTGATAATAATGTTATGAAATAAGCATAACTTTAAGTTTGCCTTACGGAAAAATAATATCATCATCAACTATTATCAGATTTTTACATAGAGAAGTCTGTTGCTAATAATGATAGATTCATGCAACTTAATCAGTCAGTGTTTATAGCATCCCGCCTAATGGGTTCTGGCATATACGAAACAGGGAAATAGGGCTGACATGAATCACAGTGCGCGACGCAAGATGCTGAAGTTCTTCGGAACATTCATGGTGGTATTGCTCCCCGTGGTACTGGCGTTATGGTTTGCTCACATCCGGGCGATGTCCGAAACCCGTAATCAACTCAGCTCTTTTGCTCAACTGGTGTTAAATAAAACGGAATTGGTGATCTTCCAGGCCGATTTAGCGCGTGATATGGCCCAGTTGTACCAGGGTAAGATGTGTACTCCTGCCCATCAGAAAAGTATGCTGAATATTATTCGTGGTCGTTTATATATCAGTGAGCTAATTTATGCGCAGGGCGATCATTTTTTGTGCTCTACGTCAATGATGCCGCGAGTCCCATATATTATGGCGACAGCCGACTATAAACGCGCGCCGGACGTCTCCATCTATTACTACCGCGATACCCCCTTTTTCGCTGGCTACAAAATGACGTACATGCAACGGGGAAACTACGTTGTCGTCATCAATCCATTATCTTACAGCGAAGTCATGTCAGATGATCCGGATCTGTCATGGGGGGTGTATGACACGGTAACGGATACCTTTTTCTCTTCCAGCGAAGGGGCGAATATTGCGCAATTCTCGCCGCTGATACGCGGTGAGGCCTCAACATTCCAGCAGGGCGAGCGCTTCTATACCATCGTACATTCAGAAAAACGACCCATCGCGATTATTGTTTCGACCTCTGACGCTCGTGTGAATCAGATTTTCTATCATGAGGCGGCGTTAACGATCCCCTTTGGGATTATCTGCAGCATCCTGATACTGCTCATGTGGTGGCGCACGCGTCAGGAATACCTCTCTCCCCGCCGCTTATTAAAACGTGCGATCAAGAAACGTCAGCTTTGCCTGTACTACCAGCCGATCATTGACATCAAAAATGGACAATGTGTCGGGGCGGAGGCTTTGCTACGCTGGCCAGGCTGTAAAGGTGAGGTGATGAGCCCAACGGAGTTTATTCCGCTGGCGGAAAAAGAGGGAATGATTGAGCAGATCACGGATTACGTTGTTGAGGAAGTCTTCAACGATTTGGGGTATTTTCTTTCGGCGAATCCTCAGTTGTCTATCTCGATTAACCTCTCTGCTTCTGACTTTCATTCATCACGACTGATTGCCCTGATTGCTGAAAAAAATCATGAGTACTCCGTCGCGGCCCAGCAAATTAAAGTTGAGGTGACAGAACGTGGCTTTATCGATGTACATAAAATGACGCCCATCATCCAGGCGTTCCGCCAGGCCGGTTTTGAAGTGGCGTTTGACGATTTTGGCACGGGATATTCCAACCTCCATAATTTGTCAGCATTGAATATCGATATCCTGAAGATCGACAAATCGTTTATTAGCACGCTGGCCACTAACAGCACCAGTCACTTGATTGCCGAACATATCATCGAGATGGCGCAAAGCTTAAACCTGAAGACGGTTGCGGAAGGGGTGGAAACGGCGGAGCAAATCGCGTGGTTGCTTGAACGCGGCGTACAGTATTGCCAGGGCTGGTATTTTGCGAAGGCGCTGCCGCCGCAGGAGTTCATGGATTGGATAAAACGCTCGCCCGCCATACTGACGCAGAGCGGGCAATAATTTTACAGGCGGTGGCGGTAATCGCTGGGAGTACGATCAAACTCTCGGCGAAATACGCGCGAGAAGGTTTGCTGCGATACATAGCCAAGATCCATCGCAATATCGAAAATAGGCCGTTCGGTCGTCCGTAGTTCAACGGCGGCCAGCAGAAGCCGACGTTGGCGGATGTAGTCACCCAGCGTCTGGCGCATCACCGTGCGGAACATTCTCTGCAAATACCACTTTGAGTAACCTGATTTTTTCGCAACCGCCTCAATGTTCAGCGGTTGATCGATATGTTCATCAATCCATTCAATAAGGGTCTGAATAATCTGCTGATGGGACATAGAGTTGCCTCTTTCTCAGTGTTCGATTCGTCGTTTTGTCTGTGGGCGAGTATAATTCCTCAAGTTAACTTGAGGTAAAGCGATTTATGGAAAAGAAATTATCCCGGATAAAAGCGCTGCTCACGCCAGGTGAAGTTGCAAAGCGTAGCGGTGTGGCGGTATCGACCCTGCATTTCTATGAAAGCAAAGGATTAATCAGCAGTATGCGCAACAGCGGCAATCAGCGTCGATACAAACGCGATGTGTTGCGTTATGTAGCGATTATCAAGATTGCCCAACGTATCGGCATTCCACTGGCCACCATCGGCGACGCGTTAGGCGTATTACCTGAAGGGCATTCGCTCAGCGCCAAAGAGTGGAAGCAACTCTCTTCGCAATGGCGCGAGGAGTTAGACCGACGCATTCATACTCTGGTGGCGTTACGCGATGAACTGGATGGGTGTATTGGCTGCGGCTGTTTATCCCGCAGTGATTGCCCGTTGCGTAACCCCGGCGATCAGCTTGGCGAGCAGGGGACCGGGGCGCGCCTGCTGGAAGACGATTGATTGGTATAAAACTAAAGCGCCACAGAGGGCGCTTTAGTTTGGTTCCGGTCTTTGTCTTTCACTCTATCCCGCTGGTTCACGGGAGGGTTTCCCCCGACATCAACACCCCTCAGTCGAGCACGTTTGGGGAGGTTCCGGTCTGTGTTGATAAAGTAAGTGTAAGCCACCCCGTTCTATTTGCCAGTGAATTGATTGCTTTTTAGCCAAAAAATTTTCTGCATCTTCATGCATTTTTTTGCGCGAGCAGACGTGAAAAATAAATGCAAATCTTGTAATAACTCAGCGAAATTTGTTGCCAGATTGCGCATTGACGATAACGTTTGCGCATCGTCTGGCTATTTCTTGCGCATTATAAGAAGAAATGAGTAAAAAGCGGCAAAGTTCAGTTGAAAACCAACGTATGATCGCTGGATAATCGTTTGCTTTTTTTTATCACCCGTTTTTTATGCGCGGAGCTAAACGTTTGCTTTTTTGCGACACCCCTATTGACGCAAAGCTGGCACATGGAGAAATCGTTTAGCAGGCAGTGGATTGTCCACCACGCATAATGACGAAAAAATAAACTCTCAGGGGATGTTTTCTATGTCTACGCCTTCAGCGCGTACCGGCGGCTCACTCGACGCCTGGTTTAAAATTTCGCATCGCGGCAGTACCGTTCGTCAAGAAGTCGTTGCCGGATTAACGACGTTCCTGGCCATGGTCTACTCCGTTATCGTCGTTCCGGGGATGCTGGGTAAAGCCGGATTCCCGCCTGCCGCTGTGTTTGTGGCAACCTGTCTGGTTGCGGGCGTCGGTTCTATTGTGATGGGCCTGTGGGCGAACCTGCCGTTGGCGATTGGCTGCGCCATTTCGCTGACCGCGTTTACCGCATTCAGCCTGGTGCTGGGACAACATATTAGCGTGCCTGTGGCGCTGGGCGCGGTGTTCCTGATGGGGGTTCTGTTTACCATCATTTCTGCGACCGGTATCCGTAGCTGGATCCTGCGCAATCTGCCGCAGGGCGTTGCGCACGGTACGGGGATTGGTATCGGCCTGTTCCTGCTATTGATTGCGGCCAATGGCGTTGGTCTGGTTATTAAGAACCCGCTGGATGGCCTGCCGGTTGCGCTGGGCGACTTCGATACCTTCCCGGTGATTATGTCGCTGGTTGGTCTGGCGGTGATTATTGGTCTTGAAAAACTGAAAGTACCGGGCGGCATCCTGCTGACCATTATCGGTATCTCCATCGTCGGCCTGATTTTCGATCCGGCCGTGCATTTCTCCGGTATTTTTGCCATGCCGTCTCTGAGCGATGAAAACGGCAACTCGCTGATTGGCAGCCTGGATATTATGGGCGCACTGAACCCGATCGTACTGCCGAGCGTGCTGGCGCTGGTCATGACCGCTGTCTTCGATGCGACCGGAACCATCCGTGCGGTGGCCGGACAGGCGAATCTGCTGGATAAAGACGGACAAATTATCGATGGCGGCAAAGCGCTGACCACCGACTCCCTGAGCAGCGTGTTCTCTGGTCTGGTAGGGGCCGCACCAGCGGCGGTTTACATTGAATCCGCAGCGGGTACGGCGGCAGGTGGCAAAACCGGCCTGACGGCGATCACCGTTGGCGTATTGTTCCTGCTGATCCTGTTCCTTTCTCCGCTCTCTTATCTTGTTCCTGTTTACGCAACGGCGCCTGCGTTGATGTATGTGGGGCTGCTGATGCTGAGCAACGTGGCGAAAATCGACTTTGCTGACTTTGTTGACGCGATGGCGGGTCTGGTCACTGCTGTATTTATCGTCCTGACCTGTAACATTGTTACCGGCATTATGATTGGTTTTGCTACCCTGGTCATTGGTCGCATTGTCTCTGGCGAATGGCGCAAACTGAACATCGGTACGGTGGTGATTGCTATCGCGCTGGTGGCCTTCTACGCGGGCGGTTGGGCTATTTGATTTTGCTTCGATGACGCTCCTGAAAACGGGTGGCTCAGGCCGCCCGTTTTTATTTTCAGAACACACTCGTTGTCTTTTGCGTTACTCTCAAGTAGATAGAATTAAGGCACGACGCCTTTATCACCAATCATAAGAAACATCGCAAACAGGGAACGCATGGAAATCTTTTTCACCATACTCATCATGACCCTTGTGGTCTCGCTGTCGGGGGTATTTACTCGCGTATTGCCCTTCCAACTCCCATTACCCCTTATGCAGATCGCCATCGGCGCCTTGCTGGCGTGGCCGACGTTTGGTTTGCATGTGGAATTCGATCCTGAGCTGTTTCTGGTGCTGTTTATCCCGCCGCTGCTGTTTGCCGATGGCTGGAAGACGCCAACGCGTGAGTTTCTGGAGCACGGGCGAGAGATTTTCGGCCTTGCGCTGGCGCTGGTTCTGGTCACGGTGGTCGGAATTGGCTTTATGATTTACTGGCTGGTGCCGGGGATCCCTCTCATCCCGGCTTTTGCGCTGGCGGCCGTGCTGTCGCCAACCGATGCCGTCGCCCTTTCCGGTATTGTAGGTGAGGGGCGTATCCCGAAGAAAATCATGGGCATCCTGCAGGGCGAAGCGTTGATGAACGACGCGTCCGGCCTGGTCTCGCTGAAATTTGCCGTGGCCGTGGCGATGGGCACGATGGTATTTACCGTCGGCGGCGCGACGGTTGAGTTCTTCAAAGTGGCGATTGGCGGCATCCTGGCCGGTTTTGTCGTCAGCTGGTTATACGGACGCTCCCTGCGTTTTCTTAGCCGCTGGGGCGGTGATGAGCCAGCAACGCAAATCGTCCTGCTGTTCCTGCTGCCGTTTGCGTCTTATCTGATTGCGGAACACATCGGTGTTTCAGGCATTCTCGCGGCGGTTGCTGCCGGGATGACGATTACCCGCTCTGGCGTGATGCGCCGCGCGCCGTTGGCGATGCGTTTACGTGCTAACAGCACCTGGGCGATGCTGGAGTTTGTGTTTAACGGCATGGTCTTCTTGTTGTTAGGACTGCAGTTGCCGGGCATTCTGGAGTCATCTTTGGCGGCGGCAGAAGTCGATCCGAACGTTGAAATCTGGATGCTGTTTACCGATATCGTGCTGATTTACGCCGCGCTGATGCTGGTACGTTTTGGCTGGCTGTGGACCATGAAGAAGTTCAGCCTGCGCTTCCTGAAGAGAAAGCCGATGGAGTTTGGCTCCTGGACGACGCGTGAAATCCTAATTGCCTCCTTTGCGGGGGTTCGCGGGGCTATTACCCTCGCCGGTGTGCTCTCCATTCCGCTGTTGTTACCGGATGGTAGCGGCTTCCCGGCGCGTTATGAACTGATCTTCCTCGCCGCGGGCGTGATTCTGTTCTCGCTGTTTGTCGGCGTGGTGATGCTGCCGATTCTGCTGCAACATCTGGAAGTAGCGGACCATTCGCAACAGCAAAAAGAGGAGCGCATTGCCCGCGCTGCCACGGCGGAAGTAGCGATTGTCGCGATCCAGAAAATGGAGGAGCGTCTGGCTGCGGATAGCGAAGAGAACATTGATAATCAGCTGCTGACCGAGGTGAGTTCCCGTGTCATTGGTAACCTGCGTCGTCGCGCCGATGGGCGCAACGATGTAGAAAGCTCAATGCAGGAAGAGAACCTGGAGCGACGGTTCCGTCTGGCGGCGCTGCGTTCAGAACGCGCCGAGCTTTATCATCTGCGCGCCACGCGTGAAATCAGCAATGAAACGCTGCAAAAGCTATTGCACGATCTGGATTTGCTGGAAGCGCTGTTGATCGAGAACCAATAAACGGTAGCACGATGTAGGCCGGATAAGGCGTTCGCGCCGCATCCGGCGAAAGATGTGCCTGATGGCGCTGCGCTTATCAGGCCTACAAAAAATTATCCATCATGTAATTTGCGAGCCGCTTTCCTGAACTGATCTGCTTGTCTTGTCGATTCCCTCTTTTCTCCATACGGTTGAGAAAAGGGGGAAACATGTCCAACTATCGACGAAATTACATCAACGGAGGAACCTGGTTTTTTACGGTGAATCTGCAGGACCGTCGAAGCCAGCTTCTGACAGCCAACATTCACGCGCTTCGGTGTGCAATCGCTGCGGTCAAAACGGCCAGACCATTTCGGATCAATGCCTGGGTCGTATTGCCTGAGCATATGCATTGCATCTGGACGTTGCCTGAAAATGACGCTGATTTTTCATCCCGCTGGCGGGAAATTAAGAAGCATTTCACCCGATCATTGTCTGCCCGACATATTTGGCAACCTCGCTTTTGGGAACACACTCTCCGCGATGAGCACGATTATCGCCAGCATGTTGATTATATTTACATTAACCCAGTGAAGCACGGGTGGGTAAAACAGGTACAGACATGGCCTTTTTCAACATTTCATCGCGATGTGAGGCGTGGTTTGTTCCCGCAAAATTGGGCAGGTGAAATAATGGATTTTAATGCGGGTGAACGTGCCTGATGGCGCTACGCTTATCAGACCTACGGGGTCGCACGATGTAGGCCGGATAAGGCGTTTGCGCCGCATCCGGCATTTTACGACTCCTGCGTTAACCAAAACCCTTCGCAGCATTTCAGCCACGCCTGAGCGCTGTGCGACAGATACACACCTTCGCGCCAAATCATACCCAACTGCCAGCGTAAGTCGCTTTCCAGAGGGATCCAGCGTAGCGTTTGCTTATCCAACCGCTGGCAAATCGGCTCCGGTAAAATGGCGATCCCGACGCCGGCCTGGACCATTGCCGCCAGAAAATCCCACTGTCCGCTACGCACAGCGATACGCGGTTTTACGTTGTGCTGGTTAAACAACTCAAGCAGTTGACGGCTCAACGCGAAATCTTCGTTGTATATAAGCAGCGGATGCTCCGCCAGCGCTTCGGGGGAAATGGAGTCGCACGTTGTCCATTGACCGGAGCGGGGGACCAGCACGCAGAGCGGATGACTGAAAAGCGGTAAGGTCGCCAGACCGCTCTCTTCTTCAACCGGTAGCGCGGTCATTGCAACATCCAGATCGCCGTTCATCACCGCCTGTTGGACGGTTAAACCGCCAAATTCAGACACCTTCAGTTCCACGCCGGGATAACGCTGGCGAAAAAGGCTGATGGGGCCAGCCATCAACATACCAACCATGGGCGGGATACCGAGGCGCAGTATTCCTTTGTTGAGGTGATTAATGTCGCTGAGTTCTGCTTCGAGTTGGCGAAACTCGGCGAGGATCGCCAGGCCGCGTTCGAACACGACCTGTCCAGTATCGGTTAACAACAACCGCCGCCCGTCGCGGATGAGCAACGTGCAATTAAGCTCGTCTTCAAGGTTCTTCAACATTTTGCTGATGGTGGGCTGGGTGACAAAGAGCTTCTCCGCTGCGCGGGTAAAGCTCTGCTGACGCACCACCTCAACAAAATATCGCAGCGTTCTGATATCCATGATTATTCCTTAAGACTATGCCTGCAATGATTTTAATTCATTTCAGTCCTGGACGGGGGCTCTCTATACTGGCGCTCTCTATTTTTTAAGGACATACCCTCATGGCTGTGGCGATAAGCCGCGTGACGCCTGCCGTTATTCATCGACTCCAGATCCCCGTTCAGGTTCTGTTGTACGCAGGTCTCTTTGTTTTTGCTCAATACCTTGTCTCCTGGCTGCATCTGCCGCTTCCTGCCAACCTGGTTGGGATGGTGCTGATGCTGGCGTTGATTGTCTGCCGGGTTATCCCGCTGAACTGGATCCGCGCGGGTGCTCGCTGGTTACTGGCTGAAATGCTGTTGTTTTTTGTCCCGGCGGTGGTCGCCGTCGTTAACTATACGCAACTGCTACTGGTTGATGGCTGGCGTATTTTTGCCGTTATTGCGCTAAGTACGATGATGGTGCTTGGCGCAACGGCATGGGTCGTGGATAAAGTGTATCGCTATGAAATGAGCAGGTTAAATCGTGAGTAATTTCCAGTTAAGCGTGCTGTGTCTGGTGATTACGCTGGGCATCTATTTTGCCAACAAGCGCCTGTATCGCCGCTTTCGTAAATTACCGCTGATGCCGTTAGTGCTTACTCCGGCGCTGTTGGTGCTGATGTTGGTCTTTGGACATATCTCCTGGCAAAACTATATTGGTGAATCGCACTGGCTGCTATGGCTGCTAGGTCCCGCAACCATTGCCTTCGCCGTTCCGGTCTATGACAACCTCGCCGTGATTAAACGTCACTGGATGTCGCTGACGGCGGGTGTGGTTACGGCGACTCTGGTGGCGGTCACCAGTTCCGTCTGGTTGGCGCGCCTGTTTATGCTGCCTGATGAAATTCAGCGCAGTCTGGCGGTGCGGTCCGTCACTACGCCATTTGCGCTGGCGGCGGCAGAGCCATTGGGTGGTCAACCGGATCTGGTGGCATTGTTCGTGGTCGTGACTGGCGTATTCGGGATGGCGGTCGGCGATGTGCTGTTTTTGCGGCTCTCTATTCGCGAAGGGATGGCGAAAGGCGCAGGTTTTGGCGCTGCATCGCACGGCGCAGGCACGGCTCGCTCATATGAGCTTGGCCAACAGGAGGGCGTAGTGGCTAGCCTGGTGATGATGCTTTCTGGCGTGGTGATGGTGCTGGTAGCGCCGCTGGTTGCAAGGCTGATGTTCTGAGAGAGGCAGTAATCCTCCGGCCCGGAAGCCGGAGGAGAGGGAAGATTAGTGCGCGCGACCTTGTTCTACGCCATACCCGGTCTGGGAACGGATGAACTGAGCACGGAACTGCTCGCGTTCGCGGTTACCTTCTTCTGAGTTATCGGTAGCAGAGAAGAACCAGATCCCGAGGAACGCTACGCTGATGGAGAACAGCGCCGGATATTCATACGGGAAAATGGCTTTTTCGTGACCCAGGATTTGTACCCAAATTGTTGGGCCAAGCACCATCAGCACGACGGCCGTCAGCAGACCTAACCAGCCGCCCATCATTGCGCCACGCGTGGTCAGTTTTGACCAGTACATGGAGAGCAGAATGATAGGGAAGTTACAGCTGGCTGCGATAGCAAATGCCAGTCCCACCATGAAGGCGATGTTCTGGTTTTCGAACAGCACGCCGAGCACGATGGCAATCACACCCAGCACCAGTACGGTAATTTTCGATACCTTCAGCTCTTCGCGCTCGGTTGCGCCTTTGCGGAATACGTTGGCGTACAGGTCGTGAGAAACTGCCGATGCCCCCGCCAGCGTCAAACCAGCAACCACTGCCAGAATGGTGGCAAACGCCACTGCCGAGATGAAGCCGAGGAACAGGTTCCCGCCCACCGCATTCGCCAGATGTACCGCCGCCATGTTGTTACCGCCGATAAGCGCGCCAGCAGCGTCTTTATACACAGGGTTGGCACCAACCAGCATGATCGCGCCAAAGCCGATGATAAAGGTCAGGATGTAGAAATAACCCATAAAACCGGTGGCATAGAACACGCTCTTACGCGCTTCTCGGGCATCGCTGACCGTGAAGAAACGCATCAGGATGTGCGGCAAGCCCGCCGTACCAAACATCAGGCCGAGACCTAACGACAGCGCGGAGATCGGATCTTTCACCAGCCCGCCCGGACTCATAATGGCTGAACCTTTCGGGTGTACCGCCATCGCTTCGGTGAACAGATTGTTGAAGCTAAAGCCGACGTGCTTCATCACCATAAAGGCCATAAAGCTGGCACCGAACAGCAACAGAACGGCTTTGATGATCTGTACCCAGGTGGTTGCCAGCATGCCGCCAAACAGGACGTACATCATCATCAATACGCCAACCAGTACGACGGCAATGTGGTAGTTTAGGCCAAACAGCAACTCAATCAGCTTACCCGCGCCGACCATCTGCGCGATCAGATACAGCGCGACTACCACCAGGGAACCACAGGCCGAGAGAATACGAATTGGACCTTGTTTCAGGCGATAAGAGGCCACGTCGGCAAAGGTGTAGCGACCAAGGTTACGCAGACGTTCAGCAATCAGGAACAGGATAATTGGCCAGCCGACCAGGAAGCCGAGCGAGTAAATCAGTCCGTCATAACCGGAGGTAAAGACCAGCGCGGAAATCCCGAGGAACGATGCAGCAGACATATAGTCGCCCGCAATCGCCAGCCCGTTCTGGAAACCGGTGATGTTACCGCCAGCGGTGTAATAGTCATTGCGCGAACGTACGCGCTTAGACGCCCAGTAGGTAATACCAAGCGTAAAGATGACGAAAATCAGGAACATGATAATCGCCTGCCAGTTGGTTGGCTGGCGTTGGACTGCTCCGCTTATAGCATCCGCCGCGTTTGCGGCGAAGGGCAGCGTGGCGGCAAGCGCCGTCAGGACTCTCTTCATGATGCTTTAACCTCGTGCAGAACCGCATTGTTCAGGCGATCGAATTCACCGTTTGCCCGCCAGATATAGATCCCGGTCAGGATGAAGGAGATAAGGATCACGCCGACCCCAATCGGAATACCCCGGGTGACGCTGGTTCCCGCGTGCAGCGGAGTACCCAGCCAACCAGGCGCAAAGGCAATCAGTAAAATAAAGCTGATGTAAACTGCCAGCATGATGATGGACAGAATGGTGGCAAACCGTTGCCTTTTTTCAACTAACTCCCTGAAACGCGCACTGTCTTCTATCCGCTGATAAATATTGTCATTCATCACAGAGCTCTCCAGAGGTCCCCTGCGTCTTTCGCGCTACAGGTTCGTTGGCCGCACTCGCCCACCCCAGTCACATAGTGAACTATGCTCCTGAGGATGTGCTCGCTTGCCGCCTTCCTGTAACACGAAATCCTTTGGGGGAGGGTTTTTATATTTCCCTCCCGCTCAGGGGAGGGGTAGGGATAGGATTTGTAGGCCCGATAAGCAGCGCGCCATCGGGCATTTCACGGTTATGGTTATGATGGCATCGCGATGGCCTGCTTCTCTTCGAGCAGTTTCTCAACGACGCCTGGATCGGCGAGGGTTGAGGTATCGCCCAGATTGCTGGTATCGCCCGCCGCGATTTTGCGCAGAATGCGGCGCATAATTTTGCCGGAGCGGGTTTTCGGCAGTGAATCGGTCCAGTGCAGCACATCTGGCGTTGCCAGCGGGCCAATTTCTTTGCGTACCCAGTTGCGAACTTCTGCATACAACTCAGGCGACGGCTCTTCACCGTGATTCAGCGTGACGTAGGCGTAGATCGCCTGGCCTTTAATATTATGCGGAATACCGACCACCGCGGCTTCGGCAATCTTCGGATGCGACACCAACGCCGATTCGATTTCTGCCGTGCCCAGACGGTGACCAGAGACGTTTAGCACATCGTCCACGCGTCCGGTGATCCAGTAATAACCATCTTCATCACGGCGTGCGCCGTCGCCGCTGAAGTACATATTCTTGAAGGTGGAGAAATAGGTCTGTTCAAAACGTTCATGATCGCCAAACAGCGTTCTCGCCTGGCCTGGCCACGAATCAATAATCACCAGGTTGCCTTCGGTCGCGCCTTCCAGCGGATTACCTTCGTTATCGACAATCGCAGGCTGCACGCCAAAGAACGGACGGGTTGCGGAACCGGCTTTCAGCTCAGTGGCGCCCGGCAGCGGGGTGATCATGAATCCACCGGTTTCGGTCTGCCACCAGGTATCAACGACCGGACATTTTTCGTTGCCGATCTTCTTCCAGTACCACTCCCACGCTTCCGGGTTGATTGGCTCGCCAACGGAACCCAGGATGCGCAGCGACGAACGGTCAGTACCTTCAATCGCTTTATCGCCTTCGGCCATCAGAGCGCGGATGGCGGTCGGCGCGGTATACAGAATATTGACCTGGTGCTTGTCTACAACCTGCGACATACGTGCCGGGGTAGGCCAGTTGGGCACGCCTTCGAACATCAGCGTGGTTGCGCCGCAGGCCAGCGGACCGTACAGCAGGTAGCTGTGCCCGGTTACCCAACCCACGTCAGCGGTACACCAATAGATATCGCCCTGATGGTAGTCAAACACGTACTTAAAGGTGGTTGCGGCGTAGACCAGATATCCGCCGGTGGTGTGCAGCACGCCCTTCGGCTTGCCGGTTGACCCGGAGGTGTACAGGATAAACAGCGGATCTTCGGCATTCATCTCTTCCGGCTGATGTTCCGGGCTGGCTTTCTCGATAAGATCGGACCACCACAGGTCACGACCTTCCTGCCATTCTGTTTTTCCACCGGTACGTTTGAGAACGATAACGTGTTCGACGCTTTTCACGTTCGGGTTTTTCAACGCATCATCGACGTTCTTTTTCAACGGGATAGCGCGTCCGGCGCGTACGCCTTCATCGGCGGTGATCACCAAGCGAGAATTAGAGTCGATGATACGTCCGGCGACGGCTTCCGGTGAGAAACCACCGAAGATGACCGAATGCACCGCGCCAATACGGGCACAGGCCAGCATGGCGACCGCCGCTTCCGGCACCATCGGCATATATATGGCCACCACATCACCTTTTTTAATGCCTAAATCCAGTAACGTATTGGCAAAACGACAGACATCGCGATGCAGCTCGCGGTAGGTAATATGTTTGCTTTGGCTGGCGTCGTCGCCTTCCCAGATGATGGCGGTACGATCGCCATTTGCCTGCAGGTGACGGTCAAGGCAGTTCGCTGCCAGGTTTAACGTGCCATCTTCATACCATTTAATAGAGACGTTGCCTGGCGCAAACGAGGTGTTCTTCACCTGGCTGTACGGCTTGATCCAATCAAGAATTTTTCCCTGCTCGCCCCAAAATGTGTCGGGTTCGTTAACAGACTGCTGGTACTTCGCTTCGTACTGCTCCGGATTTATCAGGCAACGATCCGCAATGTTTGCGGGAATAGCGTGTTTATGTATTTGGCTCATGGCTTTTGTTCTCCTTGTAGGATGTTAATAATATGTCGCATAAACGTTAAATGTAGGGGCTTTGCGAGTTTTGTTTAGTATTTGGGCGGCAGATCACGCAATAAACGAATTGTGCAAATTAGCGACAAACTGAATTTTGAAGAGAACTAGCAAAAATTGATTAATTCTCGCGATAACATGAGGTTATCTGAGAATTGTTGAAAAGGTGATCTGCCTCAGAATTAAACAAAAGAGTGAGGGGTTTGAGGGGGTAACTAACTCTAAAGTGGTATTTTACATACACTTACAATTGATTAAAGACAACATTTTCAGTGTGGTTTCTTGTTACAAATTGGGGGGAGCAATGTCATGACAGTATTCGTGTGGTTGCTGTTATGGAAAACAATAAAAGAACCGCCATTGCAGATAATGGCGTCATCTGGATGAGACCCCTATGGCAAGGACAAAATCACGCGTACGCCGTTTCTTCAGCCTGTTATTACCTTTATTATTTATCTCTGCTGTTCACGCTGAACAAACTCCTGTACCCGCAAAGACCGTCACCGTTGAAGCGAAGAATGAAACCTTCGCCCCTCAGCATCCCGATCAATATCTCTCCTGGAAAGCCACGTCTGAGCAATCAGCCCGTGAAGATGCGCTGGCAGAAGATCCGCGTCTGGTGATCCTGTGGGCGGGATATCCATTCTCGCGCGATTACAACAAACCGCGCGGGCACGCGTATGCGGTGACCGATGTACGTGAAACTTTACGTACCGGCGCACCAAAAACGGCCGAAGACGGCCCGCTGCCGATGGCCTGCTGGAGCTGCAAAAGCCCGGATGTGGCGCGTCTGATCCAGAAAGACGGTGAAGATGGTTACTTCCACGGTAAATGGGCGCGCGGCGGTCCGGAAATTGTTAACAACCTCGGTTGTGCCGATTGCCATAACACCGCGTCGCCGGACTTCGCCAAAGGCAAGCCAGAACTGACACTGTCGCGTCCTTACGCTGAGCGCGCGATGGAAGCCATCGGCAAACCATTTGAGAAAGCTGGTCGCTTTGATCAGCAATCCATGGTCTGCGGCCAGTGCCACGTGGAGTACTACTTCGACGGTAAGAACAAAGCCGTTAAGTTCCCGTGGGATGAGGGCATGAAAGTCGAGAACATGGAGAAATACTACGACACCATCGCCTTCTCTGACTGGACTAACTCTCTGTCCAAAACCCCGATGCTGAAAGCGCAGCACCCGGAATATGAGACCTGGAGCGCGGGCATTCACGGTAAGAACAACGTGACCTGTATTGACTGCCACATGCCGAAAGTGCAAAACGCGGAAGGTAAGATCTATACCGATCACAAGATTGGCAACCCGTTCGATAACTTCGCCCAAACCTGTGCGAACTGCCACACCCAGGACAAAGCGTCCCTGCAAAAAGTGGTCGCCGAGCGTAAACAGGCCATTCATGACCTGAAAATCAAGGTTGAAGATCAACTGGTACATGCGCATTTCGAAGCGAAAGCCGCATGGGATGCGGGTGCGACCGAAGCGGAAATGAAGCCGATTCTGGAAGATATCCGTCACGCGCAATGGCGCTGGGATCTGTCTATCGCCTCACACGGCATCCATATGCACGCGCCGGAAGAAGGTCTGCGGATGCTGGGTAGCGCAATGGATAAAGCCGCCGACGCACGTACCAAACTGGTTCGTCTGCTGGCGACCAAAGGTATCACGCATGAAATCCCGTTACCGGATATCTCTACCAAAGAGAAAGCCCAGGCGGCGATTGGTCTGAACATGCAGCAAATTAATGCTGAGAAGCAGGACTTCATCAAAACGGTGATTCCGCAGTGGGAAGAGCAGGCGCGTAAAAACGGTCTGTTAAGCCAATAACCCCATTCCGCCCCGTAAGGGGCGGATAACTCAACGGAGTGAATATGAGCGTATTACGTTCGTTATTAACTGCTGGGGTGCTGGCGTCAGGCCTGTTCTGGAGCCTGAGTGGAATCACTGCCACGCCAACGCCGCAGGAGTCGGATCAACGCTGGACGGTTACTCAGCAGCGTAATCCGGATGCTGCCTGTCTGGATTGTCACAAGCCGGATACCGAAGGTATGCATGGTAAACATGCGGAAGTCATTAACCCGAACAACAAACTGCCGGTCACCTGCACTAACTGTCACGGCCAGCCGTCACCGAACCACCGCGAAGGGGTGAAGGATGTGATGCGCTTTAATGAGCCAATGTACAACGTGGAGCAGCAGAACAGCGTCTGTATGTCCTGTCACCTGCCTGAGCAGTTGCAAAAAGCGTTCTGGCCGCACGATGTCCACGTCACAAAAGTAGCGTGCGCCAGCTGTCACTCACTGCATCCGAAGCAAGACACGATGCAGACGCTAAGCGATAAAGGACGGATCAAGATTTGCGTCGATTGCCACAGCGATCAGCGTAACAATCCGAACTTTAACCCGGCGTCGGTTCCGTTGCTTAAGGAGCATCCATGAGTTGCTCTCGTCGCCAGTTTATCACCGGCGTCGGCGCGCTGGTGGCAGTGAGCGGGACGGCGGGACGCGTTGTGGCAAAGACGTTGAACATCAACGGCGTGCGTTACGGTATGGTACACGATGAGTCATTATGCATCGGCTGTACGGCCTGCATGGATGCTTGTCGGGAAGTCAACAGCGTGCCGGACGGCGTATCGCGCCTGACGATTATTCGCAGCGAGCCGCATGGGACGTTTCCTGATGTGAAGTATCGCTTTTTCCGCCACTCGTGCCAGCAGTGCGACCATGCCCCCTGCGTTGACGTCTGCCCGACAGGGGCATCGTATCGCGATGCCGCCAACGGTATTGTGGATGTGAACTCTGACCTTTGCGTTGGCTGTCAGTACTGCATCGCCGCGTGTCCTTATCGCGTGCGCTTTATCCATCCGGTGAGCAAAACGGCGGATAAATGCGATTTCTGCCGGAAAACTAACCTGAAAGCGGGCAAACAGCCCGCCTGCGTTGAGTCATGTCCGACGAAGGCGCTGACGTTTGGTAATCTGGACGATCCCAACAGCGATATCTCCCGTTTGTTGCAGCAGAAAACCACCTACCGTTACAAGCTGGCGCTGGGCACAAAGCCGAAGGTCTACCGCGTTCCCTTTAAATATGGGGAGGTGAGCCAATGACACCCGCTTCTGCATTTCATTTTGAATCACTGGTGTGGGACTGGCCCATCGCCATCTATCTGTTCCTGATTGGCATCTCCGCCGGACTGGTGACGTTGGCGATTCTGCTGCGCCGCTTCCATCCGGAGGCGGGCGGTTCGGACAGCACGCTGCTGCGCACTACGCTGGTGTTAGGGCCGGGGGCGATTATCTTCGGTTTGCTGATTCTGGTATTCCACCTGACGCGGCCGTGGACCTTCTGGAAACTGATGTTCCACTACAGCTTCACTTCGGTGATGTCGATGGGGGTCATGCTGTTCCAGTTGTATATGGTGGTACTGGTGCTGTGGCTGGCAAAAATCTTTGAAAAAGAGGTGATTGCCCTGCAACAACGCTGGCTGCCGCGGTTAGGGATCGTGCAGAAAGCGCTGACGCTGATAACGCCGTTTCATCGTGCGCTGGAGACGTTAATGCTGGTGCTGGCGGTTCTGCTCGGGGCGTACACCGGGTTTCTGCTGTCGGCGCTGAAGTCCTACCCGTTCCTGAATAACCCGATTCTGCCGGTACTATTCCTGTTCTCCGGGATTTCCTCCGGCGCGGCGGTGGCGCTGATCGCCATGGCGTTACGCCATCGTAGCAACCCGCACAGCACTGAAGCGCACTTTGTGCATCGCGTGGAGGTCCCGGTGGTATGGCTGGAGATCTTCCTGCTGGCGGCGTTCTTCGTCGGCCTGGCGCTGGGCGATGACGGCAAAATGCGCGCGCTGGCGGCGGCGCTGGGCGGCGGATTCTGGACCTGGTGGTTCTGGCTTGGCGTGGCTGGGCTTGGGCTGATACTGCCGATGTTGCTAAAACCCTGGGCCAACCGCAGTTCGACGTTTCATGGCGTGCTGGCAGTATGCGGCGCCAGCCTGACCGGCGTACTGCTGCTGCGCTTTTTCATTCTCTATGCGGGTCAGCTAACCGTTGCGTAAGGTGATATCTGGACGTTCTCCTTCCTGAAGCCGGTTTTCTGGCACTGTTATTAAGCCTCGGGGTCAACGTGTTGACCCCACTTGCCGTGTTGGTGGGTGTCCGCCAGCGCTGGCAGGGCGTGATGCGCCTGGCAAGCGTCGGCGTATGGACGCAGTTTGCGCTGCTGCTGCTGGCTTTTGCCATTCTGGTATTCTGTTTTCTGACCAGCGACTTTTCGGTGGTCTATGTTGCTCAGCACAGCTACAGCCTGCTGCCGTGGGGATTAAAACTGGCGGCGGTGTGGGGCGGCCATGAAGGGTCGCTGCTGTTGTGGGTTCTGTTTCTTTCCGGCTGGAGCGCGCTGTTCGCTCTTTGCTATCGGCGTGATTCTGACCCACTGTTTCCGCTGACGCTCAGCGTCCTGTCAATGGTGACGGCGCTGTTGCTGCTGTTTGTGGTGGTCTGGTCCGATCCCTTCGTGCGTATTTTCCCGCCTGCTATAGAAGGACGGGACCTTAACCCGATGCTGCAACATCTTGGGTTAATCCTCCACCCGCCGCTGCTGTACCTGGGTTACGGTGGTTTGATGGTAGCCGCGGGCGTGGCGCTGGCCTCACTGCTGCGCGGTGACTTTAACGCGCAGAGCGCCTGGGTGTGTTGGCGCTGGGCGCTGCCCGGCTGGTGCGCGCTGACGCTGGGGATAATCCTCGGTTCCTGGTGGGCCTACTGCGAGCTGGGCTGGGGCGGCTGGTGGTTCTGGGACCCGGTCGAAAATGCCTCCTTATTACCCTGGCTCTCCGCCAGCGCGCTGCTGCATAGCCTGTATGTCACGCGCCAGCGGGGGATCTTCCGCCATTGGTCGCTGTTGCTGGCGATTGTCACGCTGATCTTATCGCTGCTGGGGACGCTGATTGTGCGTTCCGGCATTCTCGTTTCGGTGCATGCTTTCGCGCTGGATAACGTGCGTGCCGCGCCGCTGTTTGCGCTGTTTAGCGTATTGAGCCTGGCGTCGCTGGGGCTATACGCCTGGCGAGGCCAGCAAGTCCGCCAGAGTGCGCGTTTTGGCGGCTGGTCGCGCGAGATGCTGATTCTGGTCGCGCTATTACTTTTTTGCGCGGTGCTGCTGATTGTGCTTATTGGCACCCTCTATCCGATGATTTACGGGTTGTTTGGCTGGGGGAGGCTCTCCGTGGGCGCACCGTACTTTAACCGCGCCACGCTGCCCTTTGGCCTGCTGATGCTGTTGGTTATCGTACTGGCGACAATCAGAAGCCGCAAAGTCTCTTTGCGTTGTCAGCTTCCCGCACTGCTGGCGCATGCCGGGGTACTGGTGTTTGCGGCAGGGATCGTCTTTTCCAGCGGTAGTCGTCAGGAGATAAGCCTGAATCTGAGCCCCGGGCAGCAGGTGGATCTGGCGGGCTACATTTTCCGTTTTGAGCGTCTCGACCTGGAAGCCAAAGGTAACTACACCAGTGAAAAAGCGCTGATCACGTTGTGGCAAAATGAGCAGAGTATCGGTAGCCTGCAGCCTGAAAGGCGCTTCTATGCCGCGCGTCGTCAACAGATGATGGAGCCGGGTATCCGCTGGAATCTGATGCATGACTGGTACGCAGTGATGGGAGAAAAAACCGGACCGGACCGTTACGCCATGCGCTTATACGTGCAGACCGGCGTGCGCTGGATCTGGGGAGGGGGATTGTTGATGGTGTTTGGCGCGTTGCTGAGCGCATGGCGAGGGAGGAAGCATCCTGAGTTATTGCCTGATGGCGCTGCGCTTATCAGGCCTACGAGTGAAAAGCAGGGTAGGCCGGATAAGGCGTTCACGCCGCCATCCGGCAAAACGATGTTACTTGTGGCTTTACTGATTTTTCTGCCTTTTGCCACCCACGCCCAGGTTGTGGATACCTGGCGCTTTGACAATCCGCAGCAGCAGGAGAAAGCGCTGTCTATTGCCAGTCAGCTGCGCTGTCCGCAGTGTCAGAACCAGAACTTGCTGGAATCCAATGCGCCCGTGGCGGTCAGTATGCGCCATCAGGTTTACAGCATGGTTGCCGAAGGTAAAAGCGAAGCGGAAATCACCGCCTGGATGACCGACCGCTATGGTGATTTCGTGCGCTACAACCCGCCGCTGAATGAGCAAACGCTGCTATTGTGGGCGCTGCCGTGCCTGCTGTTATTGCTGTTGGGCGTGGTGGTCTGGCGGGTGAGAAAGCGTCAGCGTGCGCAGGAGGATGAACAATGAGCCAGGCCGAACATTCCACTGCGCCGTTACGTCCAATGCCCGTGAAGCGGCTGGCTGTTGCGGTGGGGCTGATGGTTGTGGCCTGCATCGGCGGTTACCTGTTAACGCCAAAATGGCAGGCGGCACGTCAGGAGCAGGCGCGTCTGGCAGACCCTTTACATGCTTTTTCTGATGAAAATATTCAGGAAAAACGGCTGCTATCTCTGCAATCGCAAATTCGCGCTAATCCACAGGACGCCGTGAAATGGGCGCAACTGGGTGAGTACTATCTGTGGCAAAACGCGTATCATAATGCGCTGCTGGCCTACGAACAGGCGCTGCGTGTCGGCGGTGAAAATGCTGAGATCTATTCAGCGATGGCAACGGTATTGTATTACCAGGCCGGACAACATATGACGCCGCCCACTCGCGAGATGATTGATAAGGCTCTGGCGCTTGACCCGGCAGAGGTCACTGCGCTGATGCTGTTAGCTTCCGATGCGTTTATGCAGGCAGACTACGCCCAGGCTATTTCAGTGTGGCAAAAGGTTATGGATTTAAACTCGCCGAGGGTGAACCGGGCACAGCTCATTGACTCTATTAATATGGCGAAGTTGTTGCAGAATCGGCAAAAATAAATTTGTTTTATTTGTGATTTGTATCATTTTGCCTGTTTAAAAAACAGGCGAACGAACAAGCGAGCAAAAAAAACTCATATCCTGACTTCTTCATTTTTGATCATATTAAAATTCTTTTATAACAAAAAGTTATTCATCATTACCCCGATAAAATTGCATTTTTATGCAAATAATCAGCGAAAGGCCCTGTTCTCAGAGGGTTGCGCTGAATGCCATGCAGATGATAATGATAATAAGCGTTAAAAAACTCCATAAACGAACGCAACACAAATCATACCCTTTCAGTATGTACTATTCCCACGCGCTGCATGTGGAATAGCGCTCCATCGAGGAAGTCCGTTGTTATGAAAAATTTGAAAGTCAGCCTGGCATGGCAGATTCTAATCGCTATGGTGCTGGGCATTCTGCTAGGGAGTTACCTGCATTACCATAGTGACAGCCGTGAATGGCTGATTGTAAACCTGCTGTCTCCGGCGGGCGATATCTTTATCCACCTGATCAAAATGATCGTCGTACCAATTGTTATCTCTACATTGATTGTCGGTATCGCCGGGGTAGGTGATGCCAAACAGTTGGGTCGTATTGGCGCCAAAACGATTATCTATTTCGAAGTGATCACCACCGTGGCGATTATCCTTGGTATCACGCTGGCGAACGTGTTCCAGCCCGGTACCGGGGTAGATATGTCGCAACTGGCAACCGTCGATATTTCGAAATATCAGAGCACCACCGCGGAAGTACAGAGCCACGCGCATGGACTGATGGGCACGATTTTGTCACTGGTGCCGACCAACATCGTCGCGTCGATGGCAAAAGGCGACATGCTGCCGATTATCTTCTTCTCGGTACTGTTCGGTTTAGGTCTGTCTTCTCTGCCGGCAACTCACCGCGAGCCGCTGGTAACGGTATTCCGCTCTATCTCCGAAACCATGTTTAAAGTGACGCACATGGTGATGCGTTACGCGCCAGTCGGCGTTTTTGCGCTGATCGCTGTTACCGTCGCGAACTTCGGTTTTGCCTCCCTGTGGCCGCTGGCGAAGCTGGTGCTGTTGGTGCATTTCGCCATCCTGTTCTTCGCGCTGGTGGTGTTGGGGATCGTGGCGCGTATCTGCGGCTTGAGCATCTGGATCCTGATCCGCATTCTGAAAGACGAGCTGATTCTGGCCTACTCGACCGCCAGTTCCGAGAGCGTGCTGCCGCGTATTATCGAGAAGATGGAAGCCTACGGCGCACCGGCGTCAATCACCAGCTTTGTGGTGCCGACCGGTTACTCATTCAACCTTGATGGTTCAACGCTGTACCAGAGTATCGCCGCTATCTTTATTGCTCAGTTGTACGGTATCGATCTGTCGCTGTGGCAGGAAATCGTGCTGGTGCTGACGCTGATGGTGACCTCGAAAGGGATTGCGGGCGTGCCGGGCGTATCTTTTGTGGTGCTGCTGGCAACGCTCGGCAGCGTTGGGATCCCGCTGGAAGGTCTGGCGTTTATTGCCGGTGTTGACCGTATCCTCGATATGGCGCGTACTGCGCTGAACGTGGTGGGTAATGCGCTGGCCGTGCTGGTTATCGCCAAGTGGGAACATAAATTTGACCGCAAGAAAGCGCTGGCCTATGAGCGCGATGTGCTGGGTAAATTTGATAAGACCGCTAATCAGTAATTAATGACAGATTGCCGGATGGCGCTTGCGCCGCCATCCGGCAATGCAAACTATTACCCGTTGGTTAACTTATCAAACTCTTCGCAGCCGGTATCGAATCCTTCCATACAGCTCAGATTCAACCAGTGCAGCGCTTTCTGTTTATTCTTCTCGATAAAACCCTGCTCGCCGTTTAAGAACATCATCCCGGCCCAGTATTCGGAATAACCGGTGCGGGAAATGGCTGAACTACGCTTGAAATACCACGTCGCTTTCTCATCGTCAGCAGGAATGCCTACGCCGTTGGCGTAAATCAGCCCGAGCAGCATTTGCGCGTCGACGGCGGAGTCATTCTCCAGATCCTCGGAGGCGTTTTGCAGCAAGGTAATGGCTTTGGGGTAATCGGTGCGGCCTGCCTGGGTGTTCACCAGAATACGCGCCAGCGTAATTTCCCCAGCCTTACTGCCCGCCTGCGTCGCTTTTTCCGCCAGCGTTTTGGCCTGAGGGTAATCCAGACTGACCGGGTTGGTTATCTTAATCTGCGCCAACAAAGCATATGCATCCGCATCACCGTTGTCGGCGGCTTTTTGCGCCCAGTATTCGGCTTTACTCAAATCGCCTGAACTGAACCAGGTATCGGCGAGGAAATACTGTGCGCGTCGGTCACCTGCCTCTGCTGCCTGTAAATACTGGCTTCCTGGCTCAGTATCACTGGCATGGGCAAAGAATGTCACGAGGAACATCAATGCAAAAAGTTGTTTCATTTTGAGTTTTATTTAGGGTACGGAATGAACAGTATAAAGAGATCGTATGGATAAAAAAACAGCCTCCGGGCGGAGGCTGTTGCAGAACAGGTACGTAAACGGACTAACCCATCGCGCTTTCGCGCAGGCTGGCTTTCAGCTTGGTGTACTCATCAATAACATACTGCTCGGCAGCGCGCTGATCGGCAATGCGTTCAACGTTAACGGCACAGTATTTGTACTCCGGCGTTTTGGTAATCGGGCTTAAGTTCTCGGTTACCAGTTCATTACATGCCCCAATCCACCACTGGTAGGTCATGTAAATCGCACCTTTGTTTGGACGATCGCTGACTGCCGCGCGGGTAATAACCCGGCCTTTACGTGAGTTAACCCACACCAGATCTTCATCCTGAATACCCAGACGCTCTGCGTCAGCGGTGTTGATCTGGGCATAACCAGGCTCATCCGCCAGCGCGGCCAGCGCCGCACAGTTACCGGTCATCGAACGGCAAGAGTAGTGGCCGACTTCACGCACCGTCGACAGTACCATCGGGTACTCTGGGGTGAGTTTGTCGATTGGCGCTACCCAGTCGCAGGTGAAGAACTGCGCCAGGCCGTTCGGGGTGTCAAACTTCTCTTTGAAGAGGTAAGACGTACCCTGGTCGGCATCTGAGGTGTCGCGGCAAGGCCACTGGATATAGCCCAGTTCGCCCATTTTCTCGTAAGTGGCGCCGTAGAAATCCGGGCACAGATGACGCAACTCGTCCCAGATTTCCTGGGTGTTGTTGTAGTGCATCGGGTAGCCCATACGGGTGGCGATTTCACTGATAATCTGCCAGTCCGTTTTCAGATCCCACTTCGGCTCAACGGCTTTAAAGAAGCGCTGGAAGCCACGGTCAGCCGCAGAGAAGACGCCTTCATGCTCGCCCCATGACGTAGACGGTAAAATAACGTCTGCGGCAGCGGCGGTTTTGGTCATGAAGATATCCTGCACGATGACCAGTTCCAGATCCTCAAAGCCTTTGCGCACTGCGGAGAGCTCAGCATCGGTCTGTAATGGATCTTCACCCATAATGTACGCCGCGCGCACTTCGCCATGCGCCGCACGGTGCGGCAGTTCGCTGATGCGATAGCCGGTATGTGCAGGCAGGCTTTCCACGCCCCAGGCTTTAGCGAACTTCTCGCGGTTTTCCGGGAATTTAACGTACTGATAGCCCGGATAGGTATCCGGCAGCGCGCCCATGTCGCAGGCACCCTGAACGTTGTTCTGGCCACGAACCGGGTTAACGCCCACGCTTGGCTTACCGAGGTTACCGGTCAGCATCGCGAGGCTGGTCAGTGAACGCACGGTTTCCACACCCTGATAGAACTGGGTCACACCCATGCCCCACAGAATCGCCGCGCTTTTCGCCGTGGCGTACATACGCGCAGCCTGACGAATATCGTGCGCGCTAACGCCCGTGATATCTTCGACAGACTCCGGCGTATAGCCTTCGACAATCTTGCTGTACTCTTCGAATCCTTCCGTACGGGAGGCGACGAACGCCTGGTCGTACAGTTTTTCTTCGATGATGACATGCCCCATGGCGTTGAGCAGCGCGATATTCGAGCCGTTTTTCAACGCGATGTGCATGTCGGCAATACGCGCGGTTTCAATTTTGCGCGGATCGCAGACGATAATTTTCGCCCCGTTACGTTTAGCGTTAATCACGTGATTCGCCACGATCGGGTGGGAATCCGCCGGGTTATACCCGAAGATGAACACTAAATCCGTGTTATCAATTTCATTGATAGCATTACTCATTGCGCCGTTACCGACCGATTGGTGCAGACCTGCAACCGATGGGCCGTGTCAGACGCGAGCGCAGCAGTCAACGTTATTGGTACCAATAACGGCGCGCGCGAATTTTTGCATTACATAGTTGGTTTCGTTACCTGTACCGCGAGATGACCCGGTCGTCTGAATAGCGTCCGGGCCGTATTTCGCTTTGATGGCGCTCAGGCGATCGGCGACGTAATTCAGCGCTTCATCCCAGGAAACAGATTCCAGTTTGCCGCCACGCTGGCGACGGATCATTGGGGTTTTCAGGCGAGGGGTCAGGATCTGGGTATCATTAATAAAATCCCAGCCATAGTAGCCCTTCAGACACAGGGTACCCTGGTTGGTTTTCCCCTGCGCCGCCTCAGCCCGGACGATTTTGCCGTTATCGACCACCAGGTTGATTTTGCAACCTGATGCGCAATATGGGCAAACCGTGACGACTTTTTTCATCGGTCTCGCTCCAGTTAATCAAATCGCGCATACGCGCTTGTCGCTTTGCTTATGCATCTTTTATGCCATGTTTTTTTCAGGGGCATTAGTCAATATTACGGGCGATTTTTGGTCAAAACTCTGACGAAAAACAGGCTGTCGTCATATTTGACGTGACGAATCTCCAATACGTGACGGTCCGGCAGTGTGACCGAGGTTATGTTTCCCGCACAACCTTGTGCCTTATCGCTGTCACTCTGTGCAGAATCAATCACACTCATTTAAGTTGGCCTGAAATGGGGAAAAACAATGAAGCCAGCCATACTGGTTGTGGATGATGACGAGGCTGTTTGCACGCTATTACAGGACGTGCTGAGCGAGCACGTCTTTGCAGTGAGCGCGTGCCATAGCGGACAGGAGGCGCTGCGCTGCATTGAGACTCAGCCGGATATCGCTCTGGTATTGCTGGACATGATGTTGCCCGATATCAACGGTCTGATGGTGTTGCAGCAGGTGCAAAAGATGAGGCCCGGATTACCGGTAGTCATGCTGACGGGCTTAGGCAGCGAGTCGGATGTGGTGGTCGGACTGGAAATGGGCGCTGACGACTATATCGGGAAACCGTTCAATGCGCGGGTGCTGGTGGCGCGGGTAAAGGCGGTGCTCAGACGCGTTGGCGTGTTGACGCCTGAAAGCGGCAGCCCGCAAACCACGGGACTTTCCTTTAATGGCTGGCATCTGGATACCGCCGGTTGCCAGTTACATAACCCTCAACAACTGAAGGTGGAGCTGACGCAGGGCGAATACAGCCTGCTGCTGGCGCTGGCGCAAAACGCTCGTCGGGTGCTCAGCCGTGAGCAATTGCTGGAACTGACGCGCAGCGACAGCGTTGAGGTGTTTGACCGCACTATTGACGTGTTAATCATGCGGCTGCGGCGCAAAATAGAGAACAACCCGCACCAGCCAATGCTGATCAAAACCCTGCGCGGGCTGGGCTATGTGTTTGCCGCCGATGTGCAGCATCACGATAAAGCGGCGTGATCGTCAGGCATCAGCCATAGTCGCTTTTAACTCTGCCAGCGTTTTCGCGCCATCTATCGCGTTAGCGCACAGCAAGCTTGCCCGCGCACAGGCGTGCGCCAGTCTGATGCTGTCTGCCAGCGACCAGCGCTCATGACAGCCATACAGAAATCCGGCGCAAAACGCATCTCCTGCGCCGACGCTACCGACAATCTCTTCTTGCGCCAGTAACTGTGACGGTATCCAGACGCCCGGCAGATCCGGCGTTTCACCCCAGGCACCTTCCGGGCAGTGGATCACCACCCGCTGGCGCACGCCTGCATCCAGCAGTTCGCGCGCGGCGGTAGCGATATGGGGAATATGCAGCTCGCCGTTGGGCTGGCGAATCTCCAGCCCGCTGAACTCCCCGGCCTCCAGCTCGTTAATCACCAGATAGTCGAGATGGCGCAGGGCCGGCATCACCAGTAGTTGGTAGCGCGGATCGCCCTTACGCGAGACCAGATCCAACGACGTTTCAAAGCCGTTGTCGCGCATTTGCGCCAGCAGCCGTGCGCTACGCGTCCCGTACTCCTCATCCGGCATGTCCAGACTGTCGAGCAGCAGCAGATAGCCAAGATGGAAGATTTTCATCGAGGTATCCAGTTGCTCAAAGGCGGGTAAATCCAGTAGTCGATTGGCACCGGGCGAATGAAAAAAAGTGCGCTGACCGCTGGGATCGGTCATCACCTGCGACATCGATGTGGGGGCGAATGTGGTGCGCTGCACATGTTGGCGATTAACGTGATACTGCTCCAGCATCGCCATGATGTAGTCGCCGTCGCTGTCCTGACCGATTAACCCCACCGCCTGCAACGGCAGCCCAGTGTGCATTTTTGCCAGCGTCAGCAGCACGTTCAGCGGCGCACCGCCCGTGGCGCGTTCGCTACGAGTGATTTCTGCCAGCCAGCCGCGTTCCGGCCACTGCACAATTTGATGGACATGATCGACCAGCATGTTGCCTGCGGCGATAACGCCTTTGCGTTCCATCAGACCTGCCCCGCACTGCCAAAAATGCGCATTTGTTCAGAAACGGTATCGGTAATGGCCTCTTCAATGGCCAGCAGCAGTTCGGCAAACTCGTCGTACAGCGACTGGCGATTGGCCATCCGCGACTCTACCGCTGTCAGCGCCGCCTGCGACATGCCGGTATAGAAGTTGATTTTGTGAATACCGAGTTCAATTACGCGCTTGAAATCGTTATCGCTGATGCCTGAACCGCCGTGCAGTACCAGCGGGATCGCCGCCTGCTGGCGAATAGCGTCCAGACGCGGGAAGTCGAGTTCCGGTTCGCCTTTATATTTGCCGTGCGCATTGCCAATGGCGACCGCCAGCGCGTCAATCCCGGTTCTGTCGACGAAATCACGCGCCATCATCGGGTCGGTAAACAACGACTCGTCAGCATGACCGTACAGCGCGCCGCCCTCATCACCGCCCACCGCACCCAGTTCGGCTTCCACCGAGACGCCGACGGCATGACACATCTTCACCACTTCGCGGGTCTGGCGGATATTTTCTTCATACTCCAGCGTGGAGCCATCGAACATCACTGAACTGAAACCTAAGCGTAGCGCCCGCACCACTGACTCAAAGTGCAGGCCGTGGTCAAGGTTCAGCACCACCGGAATGTCGTGCCTGGCGGCTTCGAATTTGACCGCTTCGACCAGAGAATCCAGCGAGATATATTTAAAATGCACCTCGGCGATGTTGATGATAAACGGCGAACGTTCCTGTTTAGCCGCGGCAAACAGGGCGCGCAGGAAATGCGAGTCCAGAACGTTAAATGCGCCTAATGCATAGCGGTGCTCACGGGCATGGGCGAGGCCATCGGCGAGAGATATCAACGGCATAATGCGCTCCTTGGTTAGCGGAACAGGCGATATTCGTTACACAGCACCAGCTGCGCCGGTTCATCTTCTTCAATGTCGTTATAGCGGGTGATAGGTTGCAGAAAATGGTTATCGTGGTCGTCGTCATTAATAGATGAGACCTCGCCAACCAGCACGTCGCCAAAACCTTTTTCCGCCCAGAAGCTGTGATACAGGCCCGGCGGCAGGCAGATGCTCTCACCCGGCGTCAGGCGCAGTTGGCTGCCCGCGGCATGGGTTTGCCGACAGCCGTCAATCACCACGTTCACGTCGCTGTCCTCCGTTTGCTCCCGCAGCCCCGCATTCCACAGTTCCACTATTAAATTACCGCCGCCACGATTGATAATGTCTTCGCGTTTGCGCCAGTGAAAATGCATCGGCGTGACCTGCGCCTCGCGAACATGCATGATTTTCTCGGCGTAGCATTTCTCGTAAGGCATACCTTTCGGCGAGCCATTACGCAGGGTGAACAGCGTTAACCCTTGCGCGGCGAAATTGTTGCCGCCAAAGGCGGTGACATCCCAACCGAGCTTAAGGTCGAAAACTTCGCTCCAGGCAGAAGCATCAAGCTTGCGCCATTGGGTCGGCGGGAAACTGGCGAAAGGGGGGAGGTGCACGTCGTGCAGAGAAAAAAACTGGCGCGTGTGGCCAAGGATTTCGTTTATTGCGGAGCGTTTCATCGCAGAATTCTCCTTAGAATAATGCCGGATGGCGCTGCGCTTCTCCGGCCTACAAATTCATACCGATCTTGTAGGCCGGAGAAGGCATTTTTGCCGCTATCCGACGTTGCTGTGGCGGGTTATTTCACCGTCCAACCTTTATAATTGGCAACGTTGTTTTTATCGATCATTGTCACCGGGATCAGCACGGGCTCTTTTGGGGCGGGTTTCCCCTGCAGTATGTCATAGCCGATTTCGACCGCTTTGGCAGCCATCACCTGCGGATCTTGTGCCGGCGTCGCCACAAATAATGAGTTTTCGCGCTTCAGCGCCTCTTCACCGTCTGGCGATCCGTCGACGCCGACAATAAAGAATTCGTTACGCTGCGCCTGTTTTGCCGCCAGATCGGCACCGATCGCCGTGGGATCGTTAATGGCGAATACACCGTCGATCTTCGGATTTGCCGCCAGCAGCGCGGTCATGATCTCCAGCCCGCCCTCGCGGCTGCCTTTGGCGTTTTGGTTATACGACAGCACCTTGATGTCCGGATGGCGTTTGAACTCGGTCTGGCAGCCTTCCACACGGTTCTGGACGGCGGAAACCGGCGGTCCGTTGATGATGACGACGTTGCCTTTCCCTTTCAGACGGTCGGTAATGTATTTGCAGGCCATTTCACCCGCCTGAGTGTTATCGGAGGTGATGGTCGCGTCTGCGCCTTCCGCCGCCACGTCAACGGCCACCACCACAATCCCGGCGTCTTTCGCGCGTTTTACCGCCGGACCGATGCCTTTGGAGTCCGCGGCGTTAAGGATAATCATGTCGACTTTGGCGGCAATAAAGTTGTCGATTTGCGACACCTGTTGCCCCAGATCGTAGCCGCTGGAGACCAGCGTCACTTTGACGCTATCACCCGCCAGTTTACGTGCCTCCAGCTCCGCGCCTTTGGTTATTTGCACGAAGAATGGGTTCGCCAGGTCGCCCACCGTAACGCCGATCGATTTCAGTTCTTTTGCCTGCACAAACGGAGCTGCAGCAAGCAGTGCGCCAGCACAGAGCGCGGTCACTAATGGCTTCAAACGCATACTCGTTTCCTCACGTAGGGTATTGTTGTTATCGGCCGGACAAAGCGATTACGCCGCCATCCGGCAAGCTTGTCTATGCACTTTGATGGTGTCGGGTACGGTATTTGTCGATCAGCACCGCTATGATGATCACCGCCCCTTTGATCACCAGTTGCCAGAAATAGGAGACGCCCATTAGCGTCATGCCGTTATTGAGCGTGGCGATGATCAGCGCCCCCACCAGCGTGCCGGTGATGGTGCCGATCCCGCCGACAAAGCTGGTGCCGCCGAGGATCACCGCCGCGATGGCGTCCAGCTCGTAACCCATACCTAAGTTACCGTTGGCGCTGTATAGCCGCGAGGCGCTCATCACCCCGCCCAGACCTGAAAGCAAACCGCTGATGCCGTAAACGAACAGCAGCACCAGCCACACTTTGATCCCGGTTAAGCGTGCGGCCTGCATGTTGCCGCCGACCGCGTAGATATGAACGCCGAGCGTAGTGCGGCGCAGAATAAACCAGCACACCACCACCACCGCCAGCGCAATGACTACCAGCCACGGAACCGGGCCGAGATAGTTGTTGCCGATCCACTCAAAGCTGATGTTGGAGTTAATCACCGTGGTGCCATCGGCCAACAGATAGGCCGCGCCGCGCAGAGCTGTATAGGTTCCAAGCGTGACGATAAACGGCGGCAGCCCGGCAAAAGCCACCAGCGCACCGTTAAACAGCCCCAGCACCAGGCCGAGCATCAGCGCCGCCGGAATTGACAGCATGGCAAACTCAGGAATAAGAGAAACGACCATCGCCGCTACGGCGGTGGTGCCGAGAATCGAGCCAACTGAGAGATCGATCCCGCCGGTCAAAATGATAAAGGTCATGCCAGCCGCCAGCACGATATTGATCGAGGCCTGGCGGGTAATATTCAGCAGGTTGCTCTCGGTGAAAAAATTGGGCGCAATAAAGCCAAACACCGCCACAATCAGGATCAAAATCGGTAAGATGCCGACCGTTTGCATCAGATCGCTCATCAGCATCTTTTTTGCGGTGGTGGATTTCGCCACCTGCTGGGGAGTGGTTGGATTATTCATGGGGCACCGCCTGATGATGGGAGTCGTTCACGCCGGTCGCCAGCGTCATAATATTTTCCTGGGTAATACTTTGTCCGTTCAGCTCGCCGGCAATGCTGCCTTCGCGCATGACGTACACGCGATCGCTCATGCCAACGACTTCCGGCAATTCGCTGGAGATCATCAGGATCGCCACGCCTTTGCGCGCCATGTCGTTCATGATCCGGTAGATCTCGCTTTTCGCGCCAACGTCTACTCCGCGCGTGGGTTCATCGAGGATCAAAATGCGTGGGCCGATCGCCACCCAGCGCGAGATCAACAATTTTTGCTGATTGCCGCCGGACAGCCCACCTGCGCGTACCTGCGCGTGCGGCACGCGAATGTTGAGCAGTTTGATTGCGTCATCGGAAATGGCCTGCGCCTTTTTGCGATCGAGCATGCCCCAGTTGGCATCGCGTTCCAGCGTCGCCATGGTGATGTTCTCTGCTGCCGCCAGTTCTAAAAACAGCCCCTGTTCTTTGCGGTTCTCGGTCAGAAAGCCGATGCCGTGATCAATCGCTTCGCGCGGGGAGTGGATCACCACCGGTTCACCGTCTACTTCAATCATGCCGCCGATGGCTTTACGCACGCCAAAAATCAGCTGCGCCAGTTCAGAACGCCCGGCGCCAACTAACCCGGCGAGGCCGACGATCTCCCCGGAGCGCACCAACAAGCTGCACGGCTGGACTTTATGGCCGTCGGTCAGGTGGTGGACGTTGAGGCGTGCTTTACCTAAGGGAATATCGCGCTCTTTGTTGAACAGATCGCTTAGCGGACGGCCCACCATCATGCGCACCAGCTCCGCGGCGTTGAGCTTGTCGCGGGTCAGGCTGCCGACGTATTGCCCGTCGCGCAGGACGCTGACGCGATCGGAAAGTTCGTACACTTCCGCCATGCGGTGGCTGATGTAAATAATCGCCATCCCTTCATCGCGCAGGCGCATGATCAGTTCGAACAGGCGGTGGGTTTCACGTGAGGAGAGGGCGGCGGTGGGCTCATCCATCACCAGAATGCGGCTGTTACGGTGCAGAGCGCGGGCGATTTCCACCTGCTGCTGTTCGGCGATGGTCAACGTCATCACGCGATCGCTGGCCTTAAACTGGGCGCCGAGTCGGTCGATGACTTTCTGCGACTGCAGCACCATCTCTTTACGCTGGACCAGACCGCCGCGCGACAGCTCGCTGCCAAGAAAGATATTTTCCGCCACCGTCAGGTTGGGCGCCAGCTGCATCTCCTGGTAAATCAGCGTGATGCCCGCGCTGAGCGCATCTTTTGGCCCACGAATGTGGAACGGCTGGCCATCAATCAGGATCTCGCCGCTGGTGGCGGTGTAGGCGCCCGCGAGGATTTTCATCAGCGTGCTTTTCCCCGCGCCATTCTCGCCCATCAGGGCATGAATCTCACCCGGCCAGACGGTTAAATCGACCCCTTTCAGCGCATAAAATTTGCCAAACGCTTTGGCAATGTTGCGCATCTCCAGAACCGGTGTCCTGCTCATAGCGGATCTCCTGTGGGGTGGCCGATATCAGCAGTCCATCACAGGAATGTAAATGCAAAATGTCAGAAGCCGTTCATATTTGTCATATTGCGATTTTTCTTCACGGAGCGTGATATGCCGCAATCGGGACGTCACTTTTTCGCCAGTGCGCGCGGACGATTACTGTTCTTCAATCTGCTGGTGGTGGCGGTCACGCTGATGGTGAGCGGCGTGGCGGTGCTGGGGTTTCAGCATGCCAGTCAAATTCAGGAGCAGGTACAGCAGCAAACTGTCGATGACATGACCGGCAGCATGAACCTGGCGCGCGATACGGCCAATGTGGCGACGGCGGCGGTGCGGCTCTCGCAGGTGGTCGGTGCGCTGGAATACAAAGGTGAAGCGGAGCGGTTGCAGGAGACCCAGCGGGCGCTGAAGCATTCGCTGCAACAACTGGCTACCGCGCCGCTGGCTCAGCAGGAGCCGGTGCTGGTCGAGCGTATTATCCAGCGCAGCAATGAGTTACAAAGTAGCGTAGAAGGGATGTTGCAGCGCGGACAGCTGCGGCATCTGGAACGTAACGCGCTGCTCAGTTCGCTGTATCAGAATCAAAGCTATTTGCGCCATCTGCAAACGCTTACCGGCGCGCAGGATGACATGCTGCTGGGGCAAATAGACCGCTTGATCGTTGCCGCCATTGAGACTCCCACGCCGCGATCGGTAGTGAAACAACTCGACAGCGTGATGACCGCGCTGCCTTTACATCACTCCAGCCCGTTGATAAGCAGAATCCTCAACGATTTCAATCAGGAACTGCATAAGCTGGAGCCGCTTTCTTCCGCGCTGGAGCAGAGCGATCTGGCGATCAACTGGTATATGTTTCATATCAAAGCGCTGGTGGCGATCCTTAATAGCGATATCAATCAATATGCCTCGCAGGTGGCGCTGATTTCTGAGCAGCGGGTGGCGCAAAGCCATCAGGAACTGCAATCCGGCGCGTTGTTTATTATGGTGTTTGCGTTGCTGGCCGTAGTGATTACCGGTTTTGCCGGTTGGTATATCTATCGTAATCTCGGCTCTAACCTGACGGCAATTTCGCAGGCGATGACCCGGCTGGCGCACGGTGAATCGGACGTCAGCGTTCCTGCCCTGCAGCGGCGCGATGAGCTGGGCGAACTGGCCCGCGCTTTTAGTGTCTTTGCCCGTAACACCGCTTCGCTGGAGCACACCACCCGATTACTTAAAGAAAAAACCAGCCAAATGGAAATCGACCGCACCGAGCGCCAGGAACTGGAAGAGGCGCTGCTGCACAGCCAAAAGCTGAAGGCGGTGGGGCAACTGACGGGTGGATTAGCGCATGATTTCAATAACCTGCTGGCGGTGATTATTGGCAGTCTGGATCTGGTGAACCCAGACTCACCCGATGCGCCGCGGGTCAATCGGGCGCTAAAAGCCGCCGAGCGCGGGGCGCTGCTTACCCAGCGGCTGCTGGCCTTTTCGCGCAAACAGTCGTTGCACCCTCATGCGGTGGAGCTGAAAACGCTGCTGGAAAATCTGGGCGAACTGATGCGCCACTCTCTTCCGGCCACGCTGACGCTGGAAATTGAAGCCCAGTCTCCCGCCTGGCCTGCGTGGATTGACGTCAGCCAACTGGAAAACGCCATTATCAATCTGGTGATGAACGCCCGTGACGCCATGGACGGGCAGGCGGGCACGATTAAAATCCGTACCTGGAACCAGCGGGTCACGCGCAGCGATGGGCGTAAGCAGGATATGGTGATGCTGGAGGTCGCCGACCAGGGCTGCGGGATGTCGCAGGAGGTGAAAGCTCAGGTCTTTGAGCCGTTTTTCACCACCAAACAGACCGGCAGCGGCAGCGGGCTGGGGTTATCAATGGTCTACGGCTTTGTACGCCAGTCCGGCGGGCGCGTGGAGATTGAAAGCGCGCCGGGGCAGGGAACGACGGTCAGGTTGCAGCTTCCTCGCGCCGTAGTGCCGGTGCAGGCTCAGGCAGAACCGGTGGCGGTACATGCGGCGAACAGCGGTGAAAAACTGGTGTTGGTGCTCGAGGATGAGGACGATGTACGCCAGACGTTGTGCGAGCAATTACACCTGCTGGGCTACCTGACGTTAGAGGCCGCCAACGGGGAACAGGCGATGCATATGCTGGCGGCTTCATCCGAGATTGATATTTTTATCAGCGACGTCATGCTGCCCGGTAGTTTAAGCGGCGTGGATGTGGTTAATCATGCTCAGGTACATTATCCGCAGCTGAACATCCTGCTGATGAGCGGTCAGGATTTACGTCCGGCCCATAACCCAGCGCTGCCGGATGTGGCGTTATTGCGTAAACCCTTTACCCGCACAGAACTGGCGCAAGCGCTGCGACATTCGCGTAATTGAGATTCCTCCGCTACCCGCGCAAATTCGCTTTGATTACCGTGGGGCGAGTTTCTTGATGAGGCTGGTTTTATGCAACGCTCCACGACATTCTTACTTTTCACTCTGCTGATGATGACCACCGTTTCGGCGCAGGCGGATATTATCGATGACGCCATCGGCAATATTCAGCAGGCGATTAACGACGCATACAAACCGGACAACGGGCGGGATTATGATGACTCTCGTGATGAAAGCTGGCAGCGTCAGATGAGTGACGATCGACGCAGACAGTATGATAATCGCCGCCGTCAGTTTGAAGACCGACGTCGCCAACTGGATGACCGCCAGCGCCAGCTCGATCAGGAACGGCGTCAGTTAGAAGACGAAGAACGCAGAATGGAAGAGGATTATGATCGTTAGCTGTTACTCCAGCACAATCTCCATCCCATCATATCCTGCTTCGATGCCTGCCGGCAGCGGATTTTCCATTAACCACTGGTCGAACTGGTGGCTGATATGCGTCAGGATCACCCTTGGACAGCGCATAACCTCGTTCAGCGCGATGACGGTATTGAGATCGCAATGATTGCGCGGCGGCTCGGCTCGCGGGGCATGGCTGCAGTCGATGATAATCACCTGCGGTGGGTTATTGTGGAGAAACTTCAGCGTCTTATCGGGAAGCCCGGCGGTGTCGGAGAGCCACGCCACGCGGCTGTGCGCGGTCTCGAACAGATAGCCAAACGTTAGCTTTGAATGGTTGAGCGGCAGCGGCGTCACCTGCAACCCTTGCAGGTCAAATACCACGAACGGCGCAACGGTATGGCTAAAATCGAGAATACCGGGATGCTTAAACAGATCGTCGCAACCCTGTTCATCCGGCGGACCGTACACCGGGATATTCGCCCCTACGCCCCAGCGCAACGGGAACAACCCCTGCACATGATCCATATGATAGTGGGTCAGCAGAAACTGCTGAAAGCTGCCTGCTGGCCAGTCGTCCATCAGATGCGGGATCCCCGCATCCAGCAGGGTCACCGCATGATTGAATTTGACCACCCCGCTACAGGGGCGTCGACGGTATTGCGCCTGTAAGCGCGCCCGCTGACAGGCCGCGCAGTCGCAGCCAAATGCCGGCACCAGCTGCGCGCCGCCGGTTCCCGTCAGCGTAATGGTCAGACTCATGGCTCCTCCTACAACGGTTTGGTGAAGCGAAAATGGCTCTGGGTATAGCCTTCGCGCTGGTAAAAACGATGCGCGTTAAGGCGTTGGGTGCTGGTGGAAAGCTCGGTCATTTCTGCGCCTGCTTCGCGCGCGGTGGCTTCGGCCCAGGCCAGTAGCTGGCTGCCTACCGTTAATCCTCGCGCCTGTGGCATCACCACCAGTTCCTGAATCTCGCCAATCCAGTTGGCGTGGTGCAGATGAAACTGCAGGTGCAGACCGATCAAGCCGACGACCTGCCCGTCGAGCAGCGCCAGCTGGTAGTGCATATTAGGATCTTGCAGATTCGCGGCGTATCCGGCGTTAAAGGCCTGGTGATCGAATTGTCCCTGCTTGAGTTCACAGATAAGCGCGTAAACCACATCGGTATCGTAGAGCGTGGCGCGGCGTAATTCACAGACAGACATGTTTCTTCTCCTTGCGTCCCATCAGTGCGAGCAGTGTATCGACAGACTGTAGCAAACTGCCATCATTGTTGAGGACGTGGCAGTCATACGGCGCGTAGCGGGCCGCGCGTTCAAGGCGGGCGGCGATTTCCGTTTCACTCTCCCGCCCACGCGCCTGCAGACGCTGCCGTAGAATCGCTGGGGAGACCTGTAAGCAAATAGGAAGTAACGACGCGCCGTAACGAGCCTGCGCCTGGGGCAGATGGGCGCGCGATCCGTTGACCACCACATCAAAACCGGCGTGCAGCCAGAGGTCAATCTCCACGCCCACGCCGTAGTAGAAGCCGTTCGCGTGCCAGCTCAGCGCCAGCAGATTCTGCCCGGCGCGGGTAAAAAATTCTTGTTCACTCAGCGCAATATGATTTTCATTCCCGGCGTTAGCGGCACGGGTGATGTATCGATGCGCCACCAGCAGTTGCGCGGGTTCCTGCAGGCGGAGTTCTGCCAGCAGACTGTCCTTACCAGAGCCGGATGGGCCCATCAGCCAGATCAGTTTCCCCATAGTCAGAATACCCTTTTGCCCTGACGCCAGACGTGGTCGATATGGATGTTGCCGCCTTTGCGATGTGCCAGCACCAGATCCGCCCGTTTACCTTCGGCAACAACGCCGCGATCGTCGAGATTCAATGCCCGCGCCGGATTGCGGGTCACCAGACGAATCGCCTGCGGCAGCGTAAAGCGGTTGGTGTCGTCATCCGCTACGCGAAATGCCGCGTCGAGCAGGCTGGCGGGGTAGTAGTCGGAAGAGAGAATATCCAGCAGCCCCAGTTCAGCCAGCTTATGCGCCGCCACGTTGCCGGAGTGAGAACCGCCGCGCACGATGTTGGGCGCCCCCATCAGTACGTTCATACCATGCTGACGCGAGGCTTCAGCCGCTTCGAAGGTGGTGGGAAATTCGGCGATCACGCTGCCAAGCTGGTGCGATTCCAGCACATGATCATGGGTGGCATCATCATGGCTCGCCAGCGCAATCTGGCGCTCACGACACATCTGGGCAATCGCCGTGCGATTGGGCTGTGACCAACGCGCCGCCAGCGCTAACTGTTCTTCTTCATAGCGGGCCATCTGCTCGTCGGTGAGCGAATATTTGCCCTGATAATACTCGCGGTACTTTTCTCGATTGGCGAACTGGCGCTGGCCCGGCGAATGATCCATCAGTGAAACCAGCGTCACCGGCTCGCGCCCGACCAGTTTTTCAAACAGCGGCAGTGTAGTGTGGTGCGGCAATTCGCAGCGCAGATGCAGGCGGTGTTCGGCGCGATTGACCCCGCGTTTTTGCGTCTCTTCCACGGCGTTGATCATCTTCTCCAGATTTTCCAGCCGATCGCCGCCGTCGCGCACGTCGCCAATCGCCACCGCATCCAGCACGGTAGTAATACCGCTGGCGACCATTAGCGCGTCATGGCTACTCATCGCCGAGTGGGCAGGCCAGTCGACCTTCGGACGCGGGGTGAAGAATTTATCCAGATTATCGGTATGCAGCTCAATTAATCCTGGCAGCAGCCAGCCGCCTTCGCCGTCTAAAGCCTCCGGCAGACGGCTCTGGGTTTCGGCAAAGGCGCGAATAAACCCGCCCGCAATTTCCAGCGATCCTTGCACCACTTCATCTTCCAGAACCAGCTTTACATTGTTGATAATCATGCGGTTGTTCCCATCAGGTGCAGGCGGTCCGCTACGCGGTCGCGCACGGTTTGATCGTGAAAAATACCGACAATGGCCGCGCCGCGGGCTTTCGCTTCTTCAATTAAAGCGACGACGGCGGCGCTGTTTTTGGCGTCCAGTGAGGCGGTCGGCTCATCGAGCAGCAGAATAGGGTAATCGACGATAAACCCACGGGCGATGTTGACGCGCTGCTGTTCGCCGCCGGAAAAGGTCGATGGCGCAAGGTGCCACAGGCGTTCCGGCACGTTGAGACGCGTTAACAGGCTGGCGGCTTTCGCGGCGCATTCTTCACGGGATACGCCGAGATCCAGCAGCGGCTGCATCACCACATCCAGCGCGGAAATCCTTGGGATCACGCGTAGAAACTGGCTCACCCAGCCGATGGTTGAACGGCGAACTTCCAGCACTTTGCGCGCCGGGGCCTGCACCAGATCGACCCATTCATCGCTGTGGCGAATGTGGATGTGTCCTTCATCTGGCAGGTAGTTGGCGTACAGCGAACGTAGCAGCGTGGATTTTCCGCTGCCGGAGTGGCCGTGCAGCACCACGCATTCGCCGCTTTTCACTGCCAGAGTGGCGTTTTGCAGCACCGGCAGACGTACGCCGTTTTGCTGGTGGAGCACGAAGGTTTTACTGACGTTTTCAACGCGAATCATTTTTGCCTCGAGATTTTTTGCCGGATGGCGGCTGCGCCTTATCCGGCCTACAAAAGTGCGATCCAGGTAGGCCCGATCAGCGCAGCGCCATCGGGCACAACAAAAAATCAGTTCTGCAATACGGACGACACCAGCAGCTGGGTATACGGATGATGCGGGTCGTCGAGCACGCGGTCGGTTAACCCACTTTCCACCACCTGACCCTGTTTCATCACCAGCAAACGGTCCGCCAGCAGACGCGCCACGCCCAGATCGTGGGTGACAATCACCACCGCCAGATCCAGTTCCACCACCAGGCCGCGCAGCAGATCCAGCAGTTTGGCCTGTACCGATACGTCCAGCCCGCCGGTGGGTTCATCCATAAACACTAGCTTTGGGTGGGTGACGAGGTTGCGGGCGATCTGCAGGCGTTGCTGCATCCCGCCGGAGAAGGTGGTCGGCAGGTCGTCGATACGTGAGGCAGGGATCTCCACCTCCTCCAGCCAACGCTGTGCGGTGGCACGGATGTCGCCATAGTGGCGCGCGCCGGTGGCCATCAGGCGTTCGCCGATATTGCCGCCTGCGGAAACCTGACGGCGCAGGCCATCCAGCGGATGCTGATGCACCACGCCCCACTCGGTGCGCAGCAGACGGCGGCGGTCGGCCTCGTTCATACCGTACAACGAACGGTTCTGATACAAAATGTCACCGTTCTGCGGCGTCAGCCGTGAAGAGATTGATTTCAGCAGGGTGGTTTTGCCGGAACCGGACTCGCCGACGATACCCAGCACTTCGCCAGGCCACAGGTCAAACGAGACGTCGCTGAAGCCTTTGCCCGGCGCGTAGAGGTGAGTCAGGTTGTTGACTGAAAGCAGCGGTTGCGTCATTTGCTGAGAGCCTCGCTCTGTTGGCGGCAGTAGTCGGTGTCGGAGCAGACAAACATGCGTTTGCCGGTGTCATCGAGCACTACTTCATCGAGATAGCTGTGGGTAGAGCCGCAGATGGCGCAAGGCTCATCCCAGCTCTGCACGGTAAACGGGTGATCGTCGAAATCGAGGCTCTCCACGCGGGTATAAGGAGGAACGGCATAGATGCGCTTTTCGCGACCAGCGCCAAACAGTTGCAGGGCCGGCATCATGTCCATCTTCGGATTATCGAATTTCGGGATGGGCGACGGGTCCATGACGTAGCGGTTATTGACCTTCACCGGATAGGCGTAGGTAGTGGCGATATGGCCGAAGCGGGCAATATCTTCATACAGTTTCACCTGCATGATGCCGTACTCTTCCAGCGCGTGCATGGTGCGGGTTTCCGTTTCGCGCGGTTCAATAAAGCGCAGCGGCTCAGGGATTGGCACCTGGAAGATGATTATCTGATCTTCCACCAAGGGGGTTTCCGGGATGCGATGGCGGGTCTGGATCAGCGTGGCGTCTTCGGTACACTCCGTCGTCACCACGCCCGTCACGCATTTGAAGAAGTTGCGGATCGACACCGCGTTGGTGGTGTCGTCCGCGCCCTGGTCAATCACCTTCAGCACGTCCGGTTCGCCAATCACGCTGGCGGTAAGTTGAATGCCGCCTGTGCCCCAGCCGTAGGGCATCGGCATTTCGCGTCCGCCGAACGGCACCTGATAGCCGGGGATGGCTACCGCTTTTAAAATGGCGCGGCGGATCATGCGTTTGGTCTGTTCATCAAGATACGCAAAGTTGTAGCCGGAGAGGTTAGCGGTCACGGGCGGCCTCCTGTTGCAGGCGTTTGAGCAGTTCCAGTTCGGCCTGGAAATCGACGTAATGGGGGAGCTTGAGGTGCGATACAAAACCCGCCGCCTCGACGTTATCCGCATGCGCCAGCACGAACTCTTCGTCCTGCGCCGGTCCTGTGACCGTTTCATCGTATTCGGCTGCCTGTAGGGCGCGGTCCACCAGCGCCATCGCCATTGCTTTACGTTCGCTCATGCCGAACACCAGCCCGTAGCCGCGGGTAAAATGGGGAGATTCGTTCTCTGGCGCGACAAAGCCGTTGACCATTTCACACTCAGTCATCAGCAGTTCGCCGACGTTTACCGCGAATCCCAGCTCTTCCGGTACGGTTTCCAGTGCTACGTAACCGCTGCGGATCTCGGCGGCAAACGGGTGGTTGCGTCCGTAACCGCGCTGGGTGGAGTAGGCCAACGCCAGCAGATAGCCTTCGTCGCCGCGCATCAGCTGTTGCAGACGTGAAGCACGTGAGCACGGGTAAACCGGCGGCGTGCGGGTGATGTCGTCGGGTGCGTCGCCGTTGTCTTCTTCGCGTTTTGCCAGCCCCTGCTTTGCCAGCAGGGAAAAGACGTGCGGGGAGGCATCCTGCGTGCTATCCGCGCAGCGCAGCGGCGGCGTTTCACCATTGGCCAGCAGGGTAAAATCCAGCAGGCGATGGGTGTAGTCGTAGGTAGGACCTAACAACTGCCCGCCGGGGATGTCCTTGTAGACCGCCGAGATTCGGCGCTCAAGGCGCATTTCTGCACTGTTAAGCGGCTCGCTGACCGCCACTTTTGCCAGCGTCGTGCGGTAGGCACGCAGCAAAAAGATGGCTTCGACGTTATCGCCGCTGGCCTGCTTTAGCGCCAGCGCCGCCAGTTCACGGTCGGCGATGCCGCCTTCGGTCATCACCCGGTCGACAGCCAGGTTCATCTGCTGTTCGATTTGTGCGACGCTCAGTTCGGCAATGGTCTCCTCGCCCCGGCGTCGGTTTTCCTGTAGGGCGTGGGCGTTGGCTATCGCCTTTTCGCCCCCTTTGACGGCGACGTACATCAGCACACCTCCACATGAGTCGTTCGCGGAATAGCCAGCAGGCGTTCGCCGCAGGTGAGGATCAGATCGACTCCCAGCGGGAACGGATGCGGGCGTTCGGTGAGTTCGTGAATCAGGCATTCCGGCAGCTGCGGCGCGATCATGCGTTCCTCGGCGATACCGGCGCCGGTCAGACGCAGCATGCGTCCGCCGCTTAAGCCAGAGACCTGAACAATCAGCGTGGCGCTGGTCTCTGGCGCGACGGCGGAACCGGCGGAGAGGGCGTTTAGCTGTTCGCTGCTAATGTGTTCGTCGGCGACGGCAAATGCCGCCAGCTGCGGCTGATCCACCAGCGGCGCGTTGGTATGAAAACGCAGATTCTGCCGGGCAATATCGTTATCCATCGACGGCGCCAGCCAGACCGGCGTGTCGCCATCAACCAGAGTCAGCAGCACGCTGGTGGTTGCCAGACCCAGCGGCTGCCAGCCGTGTTTCAGTTGATGCAGGGCGACGATCACGCCCGGCTCGCTCATGGCCTTCAACAGGCGACGAAAGCTCTGCTGCGCATCCTGAACGGGTAAATTAAAAGCGGTTTGTAAGGTCATGCGTTATCTCCGCGTACCAGCGTGAAGAAGTCGACCCGGCTGGCGTTGATTTCGGCACGGCGTGCGCTAATCAGCGCATCGCGTTCCGCTTCCAGCGGGGCAATCAAGGTTTCCATTAAGCTTTGGAAATGCGTTTGTTCCTGCAGCAGTGCGTCAATTACCGCGCACTGCTCGGCATGGTGTTTGTTACGTCCCAGCAGGTAGCTGTAACCCAGCGTGCCGCTCTTCAGGCGCACCACCGCGCGGGTGAGCGTGGTGTCGCCAGCAAAGAAGCGATTGCCGGTGCCGCCCATGCGGGCCTGGATTTGCAGCAGTCCGCATTCCGGTGCGCGGATAAGTTCATAGTCCGGCGTCAGTTTGAGCGCGTTGATGCGGGCACTCAGGGCATCGGCATTGCTATAAGCCAGCGCGCGCATCCAGCGCTGGCGGGTGGCGGTATCGAAATGCATTCAGTGCTCCATAGTGAATTCGATCATGTCGGCGCGGGTCAGGCTGACGGAGTATTCCGCTGCCTGCTTTTCGCCTTCACGGTGGTTCAGGGTGCGCACGCACAGCAGCGGCGCCATATTGGGGATTTCCAACACCTTGCTCTCTTTGGCCTGGGCCCGGCGGGCGCTGATGCGCGTTTGCGTGCGCAGGAGTGTCAGACCGGACTCTTCGCGTAAGTAGTCATGCAGCGAACCGCTGTTAAAGCCCTGCATAAGCGGCCACAGCGTGAGGTCGGAAAAATAGTGGTCGATTTGGCACAAGGCGATGCCGTTGACCCGGCGCAGAGTACGCAGGTGAATAACGTTGTCGCCTTCATTAATGCTGAGCGCGTCGGCAATATGGCTGGAGGCCGGGCGCAGCACCGCCAGCAGTTTTTCACTGGTGGGGTGGCTACCCTGGTCCAGCAGGTTCTGACTAAAACGCGCCTGGGCATTGAGCGGGTAATCAAACGGGCGCATCAGCACCAGCACGCCGACGCCCTGGCGACGTTGAACCCAACCACGCTCAACCAACTGGTCAATAGCGCGGCGTAGGGTATGGCGATTCACCTCGTAGCGTGCGGCAAGCTGCTGCTCGGCGGGGAGATAGTCCCCACAGCGATAATGTTGACGAAGCTCCTGCTCAAGTCTTGCGGCAATTTCCTGATAACGCGTTGGATAACTGGTCGGATGTGTAGACAAGTGCATAGCAATCAATGCCTCGCTAATCAGATAAAGTGCTTACGCAAACGCTGGGAAAGGAAATCCAGTAGACTGACGGTGACGATGATTAACACCATCAGGGCGCAGGTTTGCTGGAACTGGAAGCCGCGAATCGCCTCCCATAAGGTCACGCCGATACCGCCCGCGCCCACCATGCCGACCACCGTGGCCGAGCGAACGTTGGACTCAAAACGGTACAGCGAGTAGGAGATCAGCAACGGCATCACCTGCGGCAAAACGCCGTAGAGGATCTCTTCAATTTTGTTGGCCCCGGTGGCGCGAATGCCTTCTACCGGACCTGGCTCAATGGCTTCTACCGCTTCGGAAAGCAGTTTGGAGAGCACCCCGGTAGTGTGGATAAACAGCGCCATCACCCCGGCGAATGGACCTAAGCCGACGGCGACCACGAACAGCATCGCGAAGACCATTTCGTTGATGGCGCGGCAGGCGTCCATCGCTCTGCGCATCGGCTGGTAAATCCACCATGGCACGAGGTTATCGGCGCACATCAGGCCGAAGGGGATCGACAGTACAACGGCGAGGGCGGTCCCCCAGACGGCGATTTGCAGGGTGACGGCCATTTCACCGAGATAGTCCTGCCACTGGCTGAAGTCCGGCGGGAAGAAGTCGGCGGCGAAGGTCGCCATATTGCCAGAATCCTGGATCAGCGTGAGCGGCGCCATTTCGGCACCTTTCCACGAGACCACCAGCACGGCGAGAAGAATGGCCCAGCTCAGCAGCGAGAACCAGCTACGTTTGGGCGGGGCGACGGTGATGGTTTGCATGTTTAGCTCCGTTGGTACGTGTGTTTGCGTTGTAGGCCGGATGGCGCTGTGCTTATCCGGCCTACAAATCACTGCACAGCTTTAGTGACGCTGGTCATAGCACCCAGTGCGGCGGTCAGACGGTCAAGGTCGTCGAGCTGCGCTTTCAGCACCGAGGTTTTGCTGGCTTTCTCTTCCTCGTTCAGCCCTTTGTTGTCCTTCACGCCCTGCATCTCTTTAAACAGCGCCAGTTGACGAATCGGCACCAGTTGCAGGTCGCTGGAGGCACGGAACGGCGCCCAGCCCAGACGCTCCAGTACGGTTTTCTGCTCCGGCGTTTTGCCGTAATTCATAAAGAAGTCGTACACCTTGTCCTTGGTGGTTTCGGAGAGGTTTTTACGCCAGACGATCGGATCGCCCGGGATCAGCGGTGACTTCCAGATCACCTTCAGCTCTTTCAGTTTTTCCGGTGCGGAAGTTTTCAGTTTGTCGAGGTTTTCGGTGTTGTTGGTGGCGACATCGACCTGCTTGTTGGCGACGGCCAGCGCATTGGTTTCGTGTCCGGCGTTAACGGTGCGTTTGAAGTCGCTGGCGGAGATGTTGTTTTTGGCGAAGACGTAGTAGCCGGGGACGAGGAAGCCTGACGTGGAGTTGGGATCGCCGTTGCCGAAGGTCAGATCCTTACGTTTGGCGATCAGATCGTTCAGGTTGTTGATCGGACTGTCTTTGTTAACGATCAACACGCTCCAGTAACCCGGGGATCCGTCGGCGGCGACGGTCTGGGCAAACACTTGTCCGTTAGCGCGATCCACCGCTTCCATTGCCGAGAGGTTGCCGTACCAGGCGATATCGACTTTGTTAAAGCGCATTCCCTGGATGATCCCGGCGTAGTCCGGGGCGAAGAAGGCGTTCACCTTCACGCCCAGTGACTTTTCCATGTCCTTCAGGAACGGTTCCCACTGCGGCTTCAGGTTTTGCTGTGATTCGGTCGAAATAATGCCGAAGTTCAGCGCTTTTTCCTGCTCTTCGGCATGGGCCGGGCTGAGCAGGGTGCTGAGACTAAACATGCTGGTGAAAGCCAGCGCGGCAATTGTTCTATAACTCATTTCCATTCCTCATTGTGGGGATGTCAGGCAGCCTGCGCGTTCTGTTCGACGCGGTTCATGCTGCGGTAGAGATGGTCAAAACGATCGTTATCAAAATGCTGGCTGCTGCCATCAAAGAAGACGTTGCCCTGGCGCAGCGCGACGATGCGTTCGCAATAGCGCAGGGCGTAATCCACCTGGTGCAGCGTGACGACCACGGTGATGCCGTCGGTCTGGTTAATGTCGCGCAGGGTATCCATTACGATGCGTGCGGATTCCGGGTCCAGCGAGGCAATTGGCTCATCGGCCAGGATCACTTTGGCCTGCTGCATCAGCGCCCGGGCGATAGCGACGCGTTGCTGTTGCCCGCCCGAAAGCGTAGAAACGCGCTGATACGCAAAGTGCGCCATGCCAACGCGGGTCAGCGCCTGGAGCGCGCGTTGTTTCTGCTCCTGACTGAACCAGCTAAAACAGGTGCGCCAGAATGGCGTGCTGCCGAGAGCGCCAATCAGCACGTTCTCCAGCACCGTCAGACGGTTCACCAGATTGAACTGCTGGAAGATGTAGCCGGTGTGGGCGCGGCTTTGGCGGATATCGCGCGCCAGCCGACCTTCGTGTTGAACGGTGCGACCCAGCAGCTCGACGTGGCTACCGGGCGATTTATCACCTGTGATCAAACCGCTTAAATGACGTAAAAGGGTGGATTTGCCGGAGCCAGACGGCCCAAGCAGAGCCACCATCTCACCGGAACAGATGCTTAGATCAACCGCATTGAGCGCCTGATGCTGGTTGAAAGATTTGGAGAGTTTCTCGACGCGGATAATCGTTTGCATGATGCGGCCTCCCTAAAAAAGTGGCCCCATCGTGGCGGATCAATGTGACGCTTTCGTTAAGGGATCGTTACTTGACGATGAAGAGTTGAGCGATTTTTAATGACAGTACGGGAGGGCAAGCCTCCCGTCGGATTACTCGGTAGGTTGCTGCTGTTTGACGACGTTGATCATCCACGGCACGCCATACTGGTCGCTCACTTTACCAAAACCGTGGGCCCAGAAGGTTTCCTGCCAGTCCATTTCGATTTTTCCGTTTGCCGCGAGGTTATCAAACCAGCGCTTTCCTTCGTCGACATTTTGCGTGTCGAGCACCAGCGTGAAGCCAGAGTAGTGGGCATTTCCATCGGGGGCGCTATCGCTCATCATGATGTCGCTGCCCGCAACGCGTAGGTTGGCGTGGGCGATGGCGGTATCGGGGAATTTCATTCCTGAAGGGCAACCTTCTTCACTGTCCTGCGCCGATTTGGGCATTTCACCGAAGTTGATTTTGTAGAGCAGCTCGGCGCCTAATGTTTGTTGGTAGTAGGCGATGGCGTCTGCGCAGTTGCCTGCAAATGAGATATAGGGACTTAACGGCATGATCTTTACCTCAGGTAAAAGAAACCAGTTAAGTGTAGTTAGCGTCTGCACAAATAAACCAGGCGGGAAGTATGAGCTTCCCGCCTGGCAGATGAGCTGGCGCAGGCCTGATTAGCGCAGCGCCATCAGGCAATTTGCATCAGTTCTTTTTCACAAACTCTGATTTCAGTTTCATTGGGCCAAAGCCATCGATTTTGCAATCGATGTTGTGGTCGCCTTCCACCAGACGAATGTTTTTTACTTTGGTACCGATCTTCAGCATTGAAGAGCTACCTTTTACCTTCAGGTCTTTCACTACGGTAACGCTGTCGCCGTCGGCCAGCAGGTTGCCGTTAGCATCTTTAACGATGAGCTCGTCGCTGTCCTGAGCCGGTTCAGCATCGTTCCATTCGTGAGCGCATTCCGGGCAGATGAACATGCCGTTATCTTCGTAAGTGTATTCGGAGTTGCATTGTGGGCAGTGTGGTAATGACATGTCGATTTCCTCAAAAGTCAGCAGGGGCAAATGCGCCCAAAAAATGGCAGATTGCCGAAAAAGGCCGCAATTATACATAAAATCCCTGCTTTTGTCGGGACTACTGCGCGATAAAGCAAAATGATCTGCTGTAAAGATCCTTTGCTTTCACATCAATGAAGTATGGCGCAATATTTTTTAAGGGAAATTGCTACCCCAGGTTATTTAAGATAAGGTGAGGCGAAATAACTGATATTCATAGGTAACACCGCTTACGGGTGTCTACGTCCTGATGATTGAATATCTCCTGCCCCCTTAATTTTAGTAGGGGAATTCAGCGGGGATTTTATAAAACTGAACTACGCTGTTTATCTTTCTTACTTATTACATAAGTGAGAGGCATCAGGCCAGCGGTTATATGCCAAATTTATTTTAATAATATCAATTGGTTGTTTCGATTTTAATTATTTCTACACGTAATTATAAAAGCCGAAAATCTATAAATAAAACGATTAGGCTAAATAAAAGCAATGCCATTTGCGTTAAGGAAAAATTTTCCATGCACACACAGACAATATATGAATTAAGTCAGGAAGCTGAACGCTTGCTGATGCTCTCTCTTGAACATCTCCGGCAATTACAAAAATTGCCCATCACGTCGTTGGATGATGTCGCGCTGCAACATGGGGAGCATAGCAGACAGGTTGTTCAGCCCCTGCATTTCAGCGTGCGTGGCATGGATGTCCAGCAAGCAACGCTCAATAATGAACTGCGCAAGATTACGCGTCTGGAAATGGTGCTGGCCATCGTTGGCACTATGAAAGCGGGAAAATCGACGACGATTAACGCGATTGTCGGCACAGAAGTTTTACCTAATCGCAATCGCCCGATGACCGCGTTACCGACGCTTATTCGCCATACGCCGGGGCAGAAAGAGCCGGTGTTGCATTTTTCACATGTCGCGCCGATCGACGCCTTAATGAAGGTTTTACAGCAGCGTATGCGGGCATGCGATCGCCAGCGTCTTACGCAGACGCTGGAAATTGATAAGGATATGAACGTCCTGCTGCAGCATATTGAAAACGGCGTGGCATTTGAACGGTATTATCTTGGCGCCCAGCCTATTTTCCATTGTCTTAAAAGCCTGAATGACCTGGTGCGTTTGTCAAAAGCGCTGGAGGCTGATTTTCCTTTTGCCGCCTATGCCGCGATTGAGCATATTCCGGTTATCGAGGTCGAATTTGTCCATTTGGCCGGACAGGCAAGCTATCCGGGGCAATTAACGCTGCTGGATACGCCGGGGCCAAACGAGGCCGGGCAACCGCACTTACAAAAAATGCTGAATGAACAGCTGGCGCGGGCTTCTGCGGTCCTGGCGGTGATGGATTACACCCAACTGAAGTCGATTTCCGATGAAGAAGTCCGGCGGTCGATTATGGCGGTCGGGAAATCAGTGCCGCTGTACGCGCTGGTCAACAAATTCGATCAGAAAGACCGCAACAGTGATGATGAAGAGCAGGTGCGGGCCTTGATATCTGGCACGCTAATGCAAGGCGGAATCACCCCTGAGCGGATCTATCCGGTTTCTTCGATGTGGGGCTATCTGGCGAACAGAGCGCGTCATGAGCTAACCACCCGTGGGCGGTTGCCGGATCATCAGGTGCAACGCTGGGTACAGGATTTTGCCGAAGCGGCGCTTGGCAGACGCTGGCGTACCACCGATCTTGAGGATACGGAGCATATCCGTCATGCCGCCGATTTACTGTGGGAAGATTCGCTGTTTGAGCAGCCGATCCAGAAAGTGATTCATGCCGCTCACGCCAATGCCTCGCTATATGCGCTACGTTCCGCGTCGCATAAGTTATTAAACTATGCGCAAAGCGCGCACGAATATCTGGAGTTTCGCGCCCATGGATTAACGGTGGCCTATGAAAAACTGCGGCTGAACATTACGCATATTGAAGAGGATATGCAGCAGTTACAGGTGAGCCAGGGGCGAGTGAGCGATGAAGTTAACCATGAGGTAGAACTGGCGTTGGCGTCTGCCGCGGCCTATCTCAATGAGCAACAGACTGAGATTCTGTGTGGCATCAATACGTTTTTTGTCAAAGAAAACGTCCTGATGATGTCACCGCACGGTCAGGGAGCAGGCGCTATAACGGCTGAAATGGCGGGTGAAATGCTGGTGCTGCATGATGAAGGGCAGGCAAAAATTGTCTTAGATAAAATGCGCTCGTCCTGTGAAGGGGTATTGCTGGCAGCGCAGGAGAGTATTAGCCGGGATTTAGCGCTACGTTTTGAGCAGCTTGAGTCGACCCTGTCCCGGGCTCTCAATGACGCTATGCACCCCATTGAATTGCGGGTGAAAGAGGAGCTGAATCACGCCGGATTTCGTGCGCGGATCCGTTTTCCTGCGTTTCATGCGGCGATGTTTAACTTCAATACCCGCCAGTTGTTCAATGAGGCCATTGAGCAGGATATTCCGGCGGAAAATGCGTCGACTACTGGCGGTGTGGTGCGTGACACTTTCTCCCGTTGGCTGAACCAACCCAACTGGGGGTGGAATGATTACGTCGAAACAAAAACGCGTTATCTCATTGATATGGGCGCGCTGCACAAGAGTCTTGTGCATTACGTTACCCAGTTTTGCCAACAAATTCGTAAAGCTTTAGTTGCTCAGGTCGATATTTCCGTTACGGCAGGCATGGCCACGTTTTTTGCTGATTTTTCACTGTGTCTGGCGCAATTACAGGCGAGCCTGCGTGAGAGCCTGACTCTGCGCCAGCAAAATGAGTCTGCGGTGAATGCGTTGAATGAACAATTGCAGCATCGCATTACGATGGCGGCATGGCTTTATGAAGATTCCCGCTTGCTGCGCGACGATATCAACACCCTTTTTGCAACTGAGCACACATGACTAACGTGTTACTGGAAGGCCCCGGGCGGACGCTGGAGTGTGTCTACCCGAAGTTTATGGTCGATCTGGTTCAGGGAGATGAAACCAAACGTTCCGGCGGTTTTCTGCAACAGCAGCAGCGGCTGCGTGCGCGCCTGACGCAGGAGGTGCTATCCCAGACGCAACTCCGAGCGTGGGTGATGGCGGGAGTGTCCAGCGAGCACCTGGTGATGCGTCTGAAGCTGGTGGAGAAGCTGGCGGGCATGATCGATCCGGGCCACCTGGCGCTGGTGCGCATTGCCGAACGGCTACTGTTTTTGCAACAGACCGAACATCCGCGGGGGCTGTCCACCCCCGGTCTCATACAGCAGATAAATTCGCTTACGGACTGGTTCACTCAACGCGGCGCGTATAAAGAGAAGGCGTTGACGCAACGTGGCCTGACGGTTCAGGCGGGCGAACACAGCGAGCAAATTTTTACCCGTTGGCGGGCTGGGGCGTATGACGGTTGGTCGTTACCCGGTCGCTGCTTTGTTGCGCTGGAAGAACTACGCTGGGGAGCGTTCGGTGACGCCTGCCGGTTAGCGAATGCCGATGTGGTCTCAATGCTTAAAGACAACCTGCGCATCATGGCTGCGCAGACGCTGGCAGACAGCGTAAATGCGGCGCCCGCTACGCGTCATTATTATCATCATTGGCTCAGCGCGCCGACGGTCGGCGGCTCGGGCGAGCACAACGATATGTTGAGTTGGTTAGGCGACTGGTGTGATGCGCAGCGCCATCCGGTGAGCTGGTCTGTGACGCAGCGTTGGCAAAATGTGGCGTTGGGAATGCCGCGATTATGTTCGGCAAAACGTCTGGTTGATGCGATGGTTGAGGAGATTTTTGCACCGCCCCCACTCATCAATTGAGCAGGGACGGTCAGTAAGGCTAAGGCAGAGTTAGTGGTGCAGAGTGTCTGCCGGGGTTGCCGCCGTCTCGTTGGCGACCAGGTTTTTATTAAAGCGTTTGGCATACAGCGCGGTGATAATCGGCACCAAAATGGCGGTGACAATCACGCTGGCAGCAACCAGCGCCGTGGCGGAGGCGGCAACCGGTTCAAATGCCGGGTTAATCTGGGCGATAATCACCGGGTTTGCCACCGCAGCGCCTGCCGCAGAAGAGGCTGCCACACCTGCCGTACCGTTCCCGCCACCGATAACGCGGTCAGCAATAATCAGCGGGATACCGGTGATAACGATTACCGCGACGCCCAGCAGAATACCCAACAGACCGGTATCAACGATGACGCTCAGGTTAATGGTATTGCCCAGCGCAAAGCCGAAGAACGGGATTAGTACCGGCGTGGCTTTGCTGAAGAAAGAACGTAGATCGTGATCCAGGTTACCCAGCGTAAAGCCAATCAGGAACGGTAATACCGCGCCGATAAAATGGTGTGGCTCGAAGGAGGCCAGGCCCGCTGAACCAAGGATCACCATCGTCATCAACGGACCGGATTCCAGAGACATTAATACAAATGCGCCGGACTCTTCTTTCGTTCCGTACTGGTTCATCAGGCTGGCGTACAGACCACCGTTGGTCATATCCATCGCAGAAACAATTGCCAGCACCGAAAGTCCCGCAAAGAACCCGGTTTGAATTCCGGTATCAGGAATAAATGACGCGGCTATCATTGCCACTACCCACGCCACGGCTATTTTGGTGATGACCAACGTACCGGACTTACGTAATACTGTACCGGTTGCCCGTAAATCAATAGATGCGCCAATACAAAAAAACCACACCGCCAGGATAGGCACCGTTCCGCTGATCATGCCTTTGGTAAACGATCCGAAATACGCGCCAGTATCGGGAGCCAAGGTATTTAACACTGCGCCTAATAACAGGGGAATCAACATCATTCCGCCGGGGATGCGTTCAATCGTGGCTTTAATTTTCATAAACGTCCTCATATCTTGTCGCAGGCACTATATGCGCAAGGAGTTAAAAATTAATAAAATCAAATGGTTACTAAAATTTCTTAACAAAGGTAATCGCTATCTCTTTGTTTTATAGAATCTAACGCGGCATACGTTGAGCGTGTTACTGCTCCCAGGGATATTGCGTCTGGAATTAGTTTGCATTCATGGGAACATTGATTCAATCAAAATAAAACGATGTTTTAGTTATCTTCATCACATATTCCGCGCAAAAGTTCTCAAGCGCTCTGATTATTAAAAAAGCTGTGATCTTTTTGTGAAGTGATTAGGTGGTTTTTTTGCTAGCAGAATAATAGTGACCGCTGTGATTGTTGGTGCAATAAAGCGATTTATTCTTGTATTTAATTGTCAGTAAATCGCAAGCATGACATGTAAAAAAGTTGACTCAGAATGACCTTATTTACGCAGGTTGACGAAATGAAATACCATGTGTGAAGTTGATCACAAATTTAAACACTGTTAGGGTAAAGAGGTCATTAACCGCCCAATCAGGCGTCAACAGGTTCGGTTGTACTGCTCGTTTCCAGCCAGTGTAAGTAAACCTGCTACGCTTGTTACAGGGATTGCGTCTGTGCATTCCCCGCTCGGCGATGACCTTAGCGCATGTTGCGTTAGGAGCGTCGAACTGTGCGCGACAGGGCTAAGTCTAAGAGGACTGGTATGCTAAAAAGGAAAAAAATAAAACCCATTACGCTGCGCGACGTCACCATCATTGATGACGGAAAGTTGCGAAAAGCCATTACCGCGGCGTCGTTAGGTAATGCGATGGAGTGGTTCGATTTTGGTGTTTATGGGTTTGTTGCTTACGCATTAGGTAAAGTGTTCTTCCCGGGGGCTGACCCCAGCGTGCAGATGGTTGCCGCGCTCGCCACCTTCTCTGTTCCCTTTCTGATTCGACCGCTTGGCGGATTGTTCTTCGGTATGCTCGGCGATAAATACGGTCGTCAGAAGATCCTCGCTATCACCATTGTGATTATGTCGATCAGTACCTTCTGTATCGGTCTTATTCCCTCGTATGCCTCGATTGGTATCTGGGCGCCGATTCTGCTGCTTGTATGTAAGATGGCACAGGGATTCTCGGTCGGCGGAGAGTACACCGGGGCGTCGATTTTTGTCGCGGAATATTCGCCTGACCGTAAGCGTGGATTTATGGGGAGCTGGCTGGACTTCGGCTCGATCGCCGGGTTTGTGTTGGGCGCGGGCGTGGTGGTTCTGATTTCAACCATTGTCGGCGAGGAAAATTTCCTTGAGTGGGGCTGGCGTATTCCGTTCTTCCTGGCGCTGCCGTTAGGGCTGATTGGTCTGTACCTGCGTCATGCGCTGGAAGAGACGCCGGCGTTCCAGCAGCACGTTGATAAACTGGAACAGGGCGACCGTGAGGGTCTGCAGGAAGGTCCGAAGGTTTCCTTTAAAGAGATTGCTACCAAACACTGGCGCAGCCTGTTGGCATGTATCGGCCTGGTGATTGCCACCAACGTTACCTATTACATGCTGCTCACCTATATGCCGAGCTACCTGTCGCATAACCTGCATTACTCTGAAGATCACGGCGTGCTGATTATTATCGCCATTATGATTGGTATGTTGTTTGTGCAGCCGGTGATGGGTCTGCTCAGCGACCGCTTCGGTCGTCGCCCGTTTGTGATTATGGGCAGTATTGCGCTATTTGTGCTGGCCATTCCGGCATTTATTCTGATTAACAGTAATGTCATCGGCCTGATTTTTGCCGGGCTGCTGATGCTGGCGGTGATCCTCAACTGCTTTACCGGGGTGATGGCTTCAACGTTACCGGCGATGTTCCCGACGCATATTCGTTATAGCGCGTTGGCGGCGGCGTTTAATATCTCGGTCCTGGTTGCGGGTCTGACGCCAACCCTGGCTGCCTGGCTGGTGGAAAGTTCGCAGAATCTGATGATGCCTGCTTATTACCTGATGGTGATTGCGGTGGTTGGTTTAATTACCGGTATCACCATGAAAGAGACCGCGAATAAGCCACTGAAAGGAGCGACGCCTGCCGCTTCGGATATTCAGGAAGCGAAAGAGATCCTCGGTGAGCACTACGATAACATCGAGCATAAAATCGAAGATATTGATCAGGAAATTGCGGAATTGCAGCTTAAGCGTTCGCGCCTGGTGCAGCAGCATCCGCGTATTGATGAGTAATCAGCTCTCAGGCCTACAGGTAGCGTTGTACTCAGTAGGCCGGATAAGGCGTCAACTGCCGTCCGGCGCATTATGGTGATCTATCACAGCGACTTAAGGTTGGCTTAATATCTTTCAGGCAAACTCTCCTTCATAGTTTCGGAGGAGAGTGTCATGAAAACCCGCATTTATGAAAGTTTGACTGCCCTGTGTAGCGTACTGATCGTCAGCAGCTTTTTGTACGTATGGGTGAGTTCTTACTGAGCTTTCGCTAATTCCACCCATGCGCGAGTGCCGCTCGTTCCCTGACGATTCTGCAAATAGAAATGCCCGTGATGTAGCTGGGTGATCCGACTGACAATGCTCAGCCCCAGCCCAATTCCGCCAAAACGGCTGTCCATCCGCACAAACGCTTTGCTTAACTCCCCGCATTTACTTTCATCAATGCCTGGACCTTCATCTTCGACGGCCATGACGGCGTCATGCTCGGTATTCAGGCCGATCGTAATAGTAGTGCCTTCCGGGCTGTAACGGTGCGCGTTCTCTACCAGATTGCGCAGCAGCATGCGTAATAGCGTTGCGTCGCCACGTACGACAACGTCCGCCGCGCTTTGCGGGAGGAGCAGCGTCTGCTGGCGCTGGTCCAGCATGGTGCTGAGTTCGTCATAGGAAGGCAGAATCACGTCCTCCAGCAGTTTGACATGTTGGTAGCTTCCGGCCGAAAACGACTGCCCGACGCGGGCGAGTTGCAACAGTTGCGACACGCTGTCCATCATTTGGTCAAGGCGCGCAATTAACGGCGAAACATCGACTTTATGGGTTTTGGATAATAATTCCAGATGCAGGCGAACGCCTGACAGCGGTGTGCGCAGTTCGTGGGCGACATCGGCGGTAAATAAGCGTTCGTTTTCGATAGTGGTGGTCAGCCGCGTCACCAGCTCGTTGAGCGCTGAGACGACCGCCTGTATCTCAACGGTTGAACTGTGAATTTCAATGGGGGCCAGGTTATCGGCTGCCCGCGCTTCTAACTCTTTTTGCAGATCGGCAAGGGGACGGGTAATACGTCGCACCGCCTGGTAGCAAATCAGCAGCGTCAGGCTGACCATAAAGATGCCGGGGACGATCAGGCTGGCGATAGCCTCGCGGATCTCATGCATGATGTGGCGATCGTTGTTACGGTTATCGCGCAGCGCCTGTTCGAATAACTGTATTTGCTCGGTACTTTCGTGCCACAACCAGAAGGTGCTAATGAGCTGAAAGACCAGCAGAATTAGACCGATCGTCAGTATTAACCGTTGGCGAAGAGGGAGAGGTCGTTTTAGATATTGCAGCAGCTTCACTTAGCTTTCCTCAGTGGCGACCAGCATATAGCCAAATCCCCTGACCGTGCGGATACGTGATTTCCCCACTTTATCGCGCAGATTATGGATGTGGACTTCCAGCGTATTGGTCGACGGTTCGTTATCCCAACTGTAGATGTCGTTATACAGAATTTCCCGGTGAACCGGACTGCCTGCCTTGAGCATCAGACGCGACAGGAGCGCGTATTCTTTCGGCGTTAAGATAATCTCTTGCCCGTCCATCCACACCTGGCGACGACCGATATTCAGCGTCAGGTTACTGACAATTAATTCGCTTTCACCCTGATTGTTATGACGACGCAGCAGCGCCCGGATGCGGGCGTGCAGTTCTTCCAGCGCGAACGGTTTGACCAGATAGTCATCGGCGCCCACGTCCAGCCCGCTGACCCGGTCTTTTACCGTATCGCGGGCGGTGAGGATAAGCACCGGTACGGTGTATTTTTTCTGCCTGATCCTGTTCAGGAAGTGCAGACCGTCTTCATCCGGTAAACCCAGATCCAGAACCACCAGACTGTAATGTCCGGTCTCCAGACATTGCTCCGCTGCCCGGGCCGTTGATACACCGTCGCAGGCATAGCCTTCCGTTTGCGCGGCGAGTATCAGTCCCTGTAATAACAACGTATCGTCTTCAACAATCAGAATTTTCATTCGCTTAGCCTCCCCGGCAGGGTTGCAGAATATCATCTGCCGCCTGATATTTCTGTGTTTGCACGCCCGTTAATCCCAGCAGGGTCGAGAACAGATTATCCTGTGAGAAGTTCTCTGAGCTTGCTCGTTTTTGCAAACATGTCTGAGAGACCTGATAGCGTTGCTGATAATCTTCTGAGAGCCACAGCAGCATCGGCACATGTTTTTGTGTATCTGGTGCAATCGAATACGGCAGGCCGTGCAAATAGACGCCATTTTCCCCTAAGGATTCGCCGTGATCGGAAAGATAGACCAGGCTGGTGGTAAAATTATCCTGATGCTCTTTCAGTATATTGATTGCTTTATCAACAATATAGTCAACATATAGAATCGTGTTGTCGTACGTATTGACCAGCTGTTGCTGGGAACAGGTCTGGATCTCGTTGGTGTCGCAGGTTGGCGTAAATTTCTTGAACTGCGCAGGATAGCGGTTGTAATAGGTCGGACCGTGGCTGCCGATGGTGTGCAGCACAATCACGCCGTCGCTTTGCAGATTATTAATGTACTCTTCCAGCCCGTGGAACAGGACGTCATCATAGCATTCACCATCAATACACTGTCCTGGCAGGTTCAGCTTAGTCATATTCTGGTGCGGCACCCGATCGCAGGCTCCTTTACATCCACCGTCGTTATCATTCCACAGCACGTTAATTCCCGCCCGCTGGATGATGTCGAGTACGCCTTCCTGATGCTGAGCCAGTTCTTCATCGTAATGCGCGCGCGGCATATCGGAGAACATGCAGGGCACAGATACCGCTGTGGCCGTACCGCAGGACGTCGTGCGCGGGAAATAGACCACATTATCTTTTTCCAGTAGCGGGTTGGTCTGGCGCGCATAGCCGGACAGGGAGAAGTTGTCGCCGCGGGAGGTCTCGCCGAGAACCACAATTGTCAGGTTTTTACGCTTTTCTTTTACCATCAACGGATTGCGATGCGCATCTTCGCCAATGCGTACCAATGGCAGGTGGGCCAGCCTCTGGTGCGAATACCATGATGACGTCGCCACAATGCTGTTGGATGGGCTGAGGGATTTCACCAGTTCTTTGTTGTTGCGAAACAGTGAGGCGTAATCTTTATAGAAGAACGCGGCGACCAGTACGATCAGCAGCGCGGAAATCAGAATGTTCGCGCCACGGAACAACACGCTACGCAGCGCTGGAGTAATAGGCTTGATTCTTACCCAGCAGGCAATGAGCGCGGCCAGAATACCGCTCACCCCGAGCGTAATTACCATTCGTGGCGTCATCAGGGCGAAGGTTTCGGCGGGCGTGGTGTCCATCATATTGGCGATCATCGAGCGGTCGATGATGATGCCGTAGGTCATGATGAAATATTGAGCCGATGCGCCAACCAGAATGAAAATGCACGCCACCAGACGGTTAAGCCACAGGAAGGAGGCCAGCGTCAGCACGATATTCATAACGCTGAAAGCGACGACCGGCATCGATAAAAACACCAACACGTTGCGCACAGAATCCAGAGGCAGGTCTTGCAGCACTTGTTTATAGAACGCAATGTTCAGAAAGGTCGCAAGATAAAATGAGAGCAGCAGAAGCCAGCTGATTAACCCGAGAGCGGGCCTTTTAAACAGGTGCTTTAACATGAAAGGGATTCCATCGACTAAGTGGGGCAGATCCTCTCAAAGTAAAATTAAGCCAACCTTAAGTTCTTAAGATTGGCTTTTTGTTGGATGTCGGCTATTCACCAGTGCCGCTTGCGTTAACTATTTTTTACCGGGGCATCCAATGGATAGGGGTTTTTATGGATCCGGTTGTAGTTAAGTGCGTACAGCGCGGTAATAATCATCAGCGTGACGAACGACCACATCACCTCTTTGGCGCCAGAACCGATAACTGCCCAGATGCAGTAGACAAAGGCGATAAAGGTTACCGCCAGATACAGCGGGCGCGCTTTGCCGAAGTGACCATGACCGAGCAGCAGCAGCGCAGCGCAGGTGTACAGATATGGCACCAGCGTGAAGATGACCGATACTGAAGAGACCAGACCAAACTCTTTTGCGGCGTTCGGCGACATGCTGCTGAACTGGAAAATGGTCATCAGGATGCCGACGATAATTAACCCGGCCACCGGGGTACCGGCTTTGTTAACGCGGGCAAAAATCGGCGGGAACAGACCGTCATCGGCCGCCGCTTTGGCGGTTTGTCCGGCCAGCAGCGTCCATCCGCCCAGTGAACCAAGACACCCGGCAGCAGCGCAGAAGGAGACGATAGCGCCTGCGGTGTCGCCCAGCGCCATTCTTGCGGCATCACCGAACGGCGAGGCCGAAACACGTAGCGCAGCGTTAGGGATCATCCCCATAATCGCCGTTGTGGAGAGCACGTAGCAAACGGCAGCAATCAGCACCCCGCCAATGGTGGCGATAGGCACATTACGTTTAGGATTTTTAACCACGCCTGCCGCGACGGAGGCACTTTCCACCCCGATAAATGACCATAAGGTCACGTTCAGGGTGCTTTGAATTGCACCGAAGGTATTCATACCGCTGACGTTCCAGGCCGCCATATAGGTTTCACCGCGGAACCAGAACCAGCCGAAGACGGCAATCCCAACAATCGGCACCAGCGCCAGCACCGTTGCGACGGCCTGTACACGGGTGATCATTTTCGGGCCGACAATGTTCAGCAATACGAAGATCCACAGTACCACGACACAGGTCAGCGTCAGGACCAGCGGATCTTTTAAGATGGGGAAGAAGTAGCTCAGGTAACCGACGCCAATGACCACCATGGCGATGTTACCAATCCAGCAGGCCAGCCAGTACAGGACGTTAGTCTGGTAGCCTAAAAATGGACCGAAGCAGCGGCGGGCATAAGCATAAGAACCACCGGGACTGGAGTCTAAGGACGACATTTTTGCGTACACCATCGACAGTGCCAGAGCACCGATAATCGTGACCAACCATCCGTAGATTGCAATCCCGCCAGTTGACGCAAGGTTTGCGGGCAGCAGGAATACACCGGAACCCATAATATTCCCCGACACCATAAGGGTGACGGGGATTAAGCCCACTTTGTGAGCATCAGCATCCGTCGACATATTTTTTAACTCCTGATAAGGATAAATGACGTACTTATCATACCTCTTCAAAAGACTATTTTATGATGACGGAGCTGGGGTATCGCTAATGCTGATATTATTATGGCTTATCGCTAACTGATTAAAACTCAGGCAGCGGATGGCTCCCGATATTGACTAACATAATGCAGTGGCGTCATCCCATAAAACTCTTTGAATACGGAAATAAAGTATGAGGTACTGTTATATCCACACAGTTGAGAGACCTGGGAAATGTTTTTCTCGTCCATCAGGAGTTGATTGACGGCATAACGCATGCGACATGTGGTAATTATTTGGCTATAACTTGTATTTTCACTTTTGAGTTTTTTCTTTAACAAACTGGGACTCAGGCATAAGCAACTGGCGACCATGCTTAAATTCCAGTCTTTGTGTATGTCGCTCTCAATAATGTGATAAACGCTGTCGCTGATACGACTACGCAGCATATGCATGAGCAAAGAGATAAATTTTTTGCTGTCAAGAAAGCGGGATAGCACCGTGAATAGTAGTGAGCGTGTGCGCTCTCTTTCACCTTCGTCCCCTGTTTCCATTACGCTATGTTGAGCGGCCACCCGGAAGACATCCGGCGTCAGGCAGGTAGCGGTGATCACTGGGTTAGCACTCCGCTGCCAGAATGGGATCTGTGAAAGGTCCTTATTTAAAAAACGCAGATAGTCTTTAATGATATCTCGGCTGATATGTACGACCTGTGCGTTATTAAGTGATGAGAAATCGATAATATTGTTATCACATGCCACTAATGCCATATGATTAGCTTTTAAACTGATGGCTTCTTTACCGTTAATCCTTAACCAAACATCCTTCTCTGTTAATACCACAACACACGCTTCTTTGCTGCAAAGTCTCATACCCAAACTCCAGGAATATGACATAAACTACCGTAACTCACCATTGGGCAAGAAATAACCGGCAAATGAAATTGTGTGATGAATCAAGACAAGCGATAAAATAGCGACATTTTGATTAATTACAATATCTGTAGGGATTATTGCCGTGTACATAAATTTTTACGCAAGTGGCAACGTACAATTTTCGTATAAAAAAAGCGCGGGGTGGTCCCGCGCAAAAAGGTATGACAATGTTATTGTTTTGCAGCAATACTCAGGAATTACTCAAGCATGACATGTCATCCTTCAAATCGGACTATCTAAAAAAGACATTATGCTTTCACGCACATGACGTGATACACACCGTCAATAATTTCCGTTCCTTCGGTTTCATGTTCAAATCCAGGGAAGTGGTGGTCCCAGGACTGCAACGAACGTAGATAACTAATCTGCGGGCTGTTAGCATCGCCAAAGTTTTCCCCGGACAACAGCATCGGAATTCCCGGTGGGTAAGGAATCACGGAGTTCGCTGCTATACGGCCCTGCAGATTTTCAATGGCCACCATCTCAACGTTATCGCTGACTATCGCGTTATAGGCTTCACGCGGTGTAATTTCAGCAACAGGCAGGCCGGAGTAGGCTGCATTGAGACGGCTGCCAGGGTTGTTCTCTTTCAGCCAGGCAAACATGGTGTCGCCAAGATCGTGAATGCCCATGTTTGCGTAAGTGTCTGGATGTTCCTCCACCAGTTCAGGCATTACCTGTGCAAGCGGAGTATTCGCATCGTAGTGATGTTTGAAAGAGCACAACGTGTTGATCAGTGTGCCCCATTTCCCACGGGTAATCCCCATTGAGAACAGGAACATAATCTGGAAGTCGGTGGTACGCGTCGGCACGATACCGTGACGGCCAAGCCAGGCGGTGACCAGAGCAGCAGGAACACCAGTCTCTTCCAGTTCGCCATCGTCGCCCATACCCGGCGCCAGAATGCTGACTTTAATCGGGTCCAGCATGCTCCAGTTATCCGGCAGATCTTTAAACCCGTGCCAGGATTCGCCCGGACGCATTACCCAGCAGTTCTGGTCAGTGGTCAGGAGTTGGGTTGGCGCATCGGCAAAGTCATAGGTTTTGCCGGTCTGCGGATCGGTTACCACCTCTTTGTTCCATGGTTTGAAGAACCAGTCGCCTTCGGCGGTGAATTCTTTGTACAGCCGCGCCATGGCCTGGCGGAAATCGACCGCTTCGTCGATCACTTCCTGGGTGAGCGACAGGCCGCTGTTACCGTCCATCATCGATACCGCCACATCGTTTGAGGCGCAGATGGCATATAACGGAGAGGTGGTGGCATGCATCATATATGCCTGGTTGAAGCGGGAGAAATTCACCGCGCCACGGCCTTCACGGACGTGAATGTAGGAAGCTTGTGAAAGCGCATTCAGCAGTTTGTGAGTCGAGTGGGTGGCAAAAACGGTAGGGCCGTTATGATCGCCCGGCGCGCCACGCATGGCGTAGTGATCGGCATAAATTGGGTTAAAGCGGGCATAGCCGTACCAGGCTTCATCGAAGTGGATGCGATCGCTGGTTTGCGCGAGCAGATCCTGCGCCTCTTTTGCGTTGTAGCAAACGCCGTCATAGGTACAGTTAGTCACGACGCTGTATGACGGTTTTTGTCCGGCTTTGCCTTTTGTCAGTGGGCTTTCACTGATTTTTTTCTGCAATGTTTCAGGCTGCATTTCCTGCGGGTAGATAGGCCCGATAATGCCGTAGCGGTTGCGACTAGGCACCATGTATACCGGTTTTGCCCCGGTAAGGATCAGCCCCTGTTCAATCGATTTATGGCAGTTGCGATCCAGCACCACGACGTCGTTGTCGGTCATACAGGCTTGCATGATGGTGCGGTTAGAGCCGGAAGTCCCGACCACCACGGACCAGGAGCGGTCAGCCCCAAACACCCGGGCGGCATATTTTTCGCTCTCGCCAAATGCGCCAGTATGATCCAGCAGTGAACCCAGGGAGGTGCGTTCGATACCCATGTCGGTACGGAATAAGTTTTCACCGTAGTAGTCATGATAGAAACGACCGGCTGGGGTTTTGGTAAAACCGACGCCGCCCTGGTGGCCAGGCGCTGCCCAGGAATATTCATGGATGTCGCCGTATTTCATCAGCGCGCTGAACAGCGGCGGCAGAAGCTGCTGGCGGTAACGGGTCATTGCCGCCACGGCGCGCCCGGCGATAAAGTCTGCGGTATCTTCCAGAATCCAGGCGAATTCATCGACAAGCTCCAGCAGGTCGCGATCCAACGATGCAGTGGCTTTTTCGCGATCGCCCAACAGGAAAACGGGAACGTTTTGCTGGCGCTCGTGGAGCTTGCCGATCAATTGCCTGACATTCAGGTGCTCATCTTGTTGTTCCATTTGATAGCTGAACATCAGGCAATCAATGGCTTCATTTGCGGCGAGGATGGCGTAACCATCGTCGAATGAGGTGGACTTAATGACGGTAACATTCTGGCGGCTTAATGCGTCAGCCAGGCGTTCGACAGCGCTACCGACCCAGGTGTCCTGATGCAGAAACTCACTTTCAACAATTAATACTTTCATCATCTTTTACCCGGTTGTGGAAAGGTTGCAATTTATGGATTGCAGACACACCGTATGAATGTGACGCAGGCAAGTATTATCCTGAGAAAATGGGCTGTAAAGCGGGTGAAAAACAGACTGATTTGTATTTTATATGTTTTTAAACAATGAGTTATTCTATATTGATGGCGGATTTTAACCGCCGTTTATCGACAGGGGGACTATTTTTTTGGCTGATACTGATATTGCTGAATGGCAAGCGCGCAGGCCGGATGCGCATCAGCGACATCCGGTAATGATTTCATTCAGTTGGCGGTGACTAACCCATAATGGCGCAGTTGCTTGCAATGCGTCCTCGCCAGTAAAATCACGGTGGTTAAGGCCCCAAGCAGGGCGCAAAACATATCGGATTGGGTATCCCATGGGTCGCCCTGCGTGCCGAGAAAATCATCAGCTCCTTGACCCATTGCCAGCGCCGCCCACCATTCGATCAGCTCATAGGTCGCGCTAATCGCCAATGCCACGCAGCAGACTAAAAATGCCAGCATTTTTCGGCCACGGACAATATTACCGCGCACTAAAATCTCTCTTGCCGTCAGTGCTGGCACCAGCCCCTGAAAGAAATGACCCAGCTTGTCATAGGGATTGCGACTAAGATCCAGCCATTCCTGAACCTGAAAACCGACGGGGACTTTGGCATAGGTATACATACCGCCGACCATCAGAATGATGGCGTGAAAGAAAATTAGCGTGTAGAGCAGAGGCGTCAACGGGTAGCGCTTTACGGTAGTCAACAACAACGGTACGACGATAATGACCGGCGTGACTTCCATCAGCCAGGTGATTTTCTCAGTGGCACAGATGCCGGTGTAGATAAGGATCAGCGCCAGAATCAGCGCGCCAGACTGCAAAATCATGGGGTTCAGTGTGCGGAGCATTATGAATTCACACGTAATGGAAAAGATTACTATTCCCTGTGAGCAGGAAAAATTCAACGCCAGTAAATGGGGGGATTAAGGTGGCCCGGGGGGATCGCTGGACTGACGCCAAAAGTTTTAGTGTCAGTCCAGTGCCGGGCCGAATAGGTTACTTCGCGCAGTTAGCGCATTGTTTGCTGACGATTTGCTGGAAGAAATCGTTGCCTTTATCATCGACCAGGATGAACGCCGGGAAATCTTCTACTTCGATTTTCCAGATAGCTTCCATACCCAGCTCCGGGTATTCCACGCATTCCAGATGCTTAATGCTCTGCTGCGCCAGTACCGCTGCCGGTCCACCGATGCTGCCTAAGTAGAAACCGCCGTGTTTGTGGCAAGCGTCTGTCACCTGCTGGCTACGGTTACCTTTTGCCAGCATGATCATGCTGCCGCCGTGTGACTGCAACAGGTCAACATAGGAGTCCATACGACCTGCGGTAGTCGGGCCTAAAGAGCCGGACGGATAACCTGCTGGCGTTTTTGCCGGGCCCGCGTAGTAGATCGGATGATCTTTCACGTACTGCGGTAGACCTTCGCCGGACTCAATACGCTCTTTTAGCTTCGCGTGGGCGATGTCACGACCAACAATAATCGTGCCGCTCAGTGACAGACGGGTAGAAACCGGATACTGCGAAAGCTGGGCGAGGATTTCTTTCATCGGGCGGTTAAGGTCGACTTTAACCACTTCGCCTTCGCCAGCCTGGCGCAGAGATTCTGGGATGTATTGGCCTGGATTATGTTCCAGTTTTTCAATCCAGATCCCTTCGCGGTTAATTTTGGCTTTAATGTTACGGTCCGCGGAGCAGGAAACGCCCATACCTACCGGGCAGGACGCGCCGTGGCGAGGCAGGCGGATCACGCGGATGTCGTGCGCGAAGTATTTCCCGCCAAACTGAGCGCCGAGGCCGAGTTTCTGTGCCTCGATCAGCAGTTCCTGTTCCAGTTGCAGATCGCGGAACGCCTGGCCGTGGGCATTGCCTTCAGTCGGCAGTGCATCATAGTAGTGTGTGCTGGCCAGCTTCACCGTTTTAAGGGTGCTTTCCGCTGACGTGCCGCCAATGACGAATGCAATATGGTACGGCGGGCAAGCTGCGGTACCCAGCGTGCGCATTTTTTCCACCAGGAAGTTTTTCAGTTTTCCGGGAGTCAGCAGCGCTTTAGTTTCCTGATACAGATAGGTTTTGTTGGCTGAGCCACCGCCTTTGGCCACGCACAGGAATTTGTATTCGTCACCGTCCACGCTGTACAGATCGATTTGCGCAGGCAGGTTGGTGCCGGTATTCACTTCTTTGTACATATCCAGCGCCGCGTTTTGCGAGTAGCGCAGGTTATCTTCAATATAGGTATTAAATACGCCTTTGGAGAGCGCTGCTTCATCGCCGCCGCCGGTCCATACGCGTTGGCCTTTTTTACCCATGATAATGGCCGTACCGGTGTCCTGGCAGGTTGGCAATACGCCTTTGGCGGCGATTTCAGAGTTTCTCAGGAACTGCAGCGCTACGTACTTATCGTTTTCGCTGGCTTCGGGATCATGGAGAATTGAGGCGACTTGCTGTTGGTGTTCTGGGCGGAGCATGAAGGAGGCATCGTGGAAGGCTTGCTGGGCCAGTAGCGTAAGTGCTTCAGGGGCTACTTTCAGGATTGTCTCGCCTTCAAACTCGCCGACGCTGACGTGATCGGATGTCAGCAGGTAGTACTCAGTTTTGTCTTCCCCCAGTGGGAAAGCCGCCTGGTAAGTGAATTCAACTTTTGACATTTGCTTCCAGCCTTTTCATTTTTCTCAGGAATTTTAAAATTCTCTGTGTCTTAACGGTGGCGTGCCGTACCAACGTGGACGGCACGCGAACTGTAATTACAAGAAACCGTACATTGCGGCGAAGATCCAACCAAAGACACAGGATACGCTTACGCCGATCAAACCAGGCAGAATGAAGCTGTGGTTGATAACGAAGCGGCCGATGTGGGTGGTACCGGAACGGTCAAACTGAATAGCAGCCAGATCGCTCGGGTAGGTCGGCAGAATGTAGTAACCGTAACATGCCGGCGCCGAAGCAACGATGTACGCTGGATCAACCCCGATTGCCAGCGCGACTGGAACAATCGCCGCCAGCGCCGCTGCCTGGGAGTTTACAAACTTGGATACCAGCAGCAGAACAATTGCATAGGCCCACGGGTACTCTTTCACCATATTGCCCAGCACACCTTCGATTTCCGTCATATGCGCGCCGAACATTGTTTCGGCCATCCAGGCAATACCGTACACCGCCACAATCGCGATCATACCGGAACGGAAGACTTCGTTTTTAGATATTGAAGCGGGATTGGTCTTCGTCAGGATAATAATCAGCGCACCGGTCAGCAGCATGAACATCTGGATAACCAGCACCATGGACAGCGGTTTGCCGCTGAAGGTAGGGCGCAGCTCAGAGAATGCGCCGAGCACGGCAACAACGGCGATAGCGGCAAGGAAGATCCACATAGCCAGCCAGTTGCTTTTCGGCAGTTTTTTGTCTAACAGCGTGGCGGTGTCGCCATAAACATAGTTGTGGTTTTCAGGTACGGAAATAAACTTCTGGAATTCTTCATCTTTATCCAGATCTTTACCACGGAACCAACTGAAAATACCGATAGCCAGTATACCCAGCAGGGTAGATGGGATGGTGATGCTGAGCAGGTCGAGGAATTCGAGATGTTTGCCTTCAAACGTCACGTTACCCAGCATGGCGACCAGTGACACAACGGCAACGGAAACCGGGCTGGCGATAATACCCATCTGCGCACCGATAGAACTCGCCGCCATCGGACGTTCCGGGCGAATATTGTTCTTAATGGCAACGTCATAAATGATTGGCAGGATGGTGTATACCACGTGGCCTGTACCACAGAGAATTGTCAGAGTGCAGGTAACAAACGGCGCGACGATGGAAACGTATTTTGGGTTACGGCGCAACAGCTTTTCAGCAATTTGCAGCATAACGTCAAGGCCGCCGGATGCTTGCAAAGTTGCCGATGCGGCCACCACGGCAATAATAACCAGCATAACGTCTACAGGTGGTTTACCCGGCTGGAGATGGAAAACGAAAACCAGAATGACCAGGCCGATACCGCCTAATAAGCCCAGTGCGATACCACCTTTTCTGGCACCATAGAACAAACATATTAATATTATGAGAAGTTGTATACTAAATAACATTTTATTTACCCTCGCGAAAAACCCAGTCAATTTTTTGAAAAATGGATCTGTGCCACATTCTTTTTTGCCAGAATAGGCATCAAAAAATGGTCAGTATTCGATATGTCCGTATTTGCGATTAATGTTCAAATGTCTTGCTAGAATGTTTTTTTAAAGTTATGGCGATATTTAGCTTTTTTCTGTGGCGTTGAACAGAGGAGAGAATCCTCAGGCGATGGGAAGCATAACTGGGCATAGAGAGCTGCGGTTGACGCTGTAATTTATCTGTTTTGCGTTTTCCGCTATGGTATGAACCACCGACAGAATGAGTGAGTGGGTTATTTATGTGATCACGGTCACGCCATTTCATGATGTAATGAGATTGGCATGCGGATGCTTTTATTTGCTCACAAAAATGTACGGTGTCCATGGTACGTAGCATGGTCTCCATTGCTACCAGTCTAGATTTTGTATGTCTGGTTAATTGCAGACTAATCCTTTATGGGTAAAAATACACACTCTGCGAGTTAGATAATACTTAATTAACTTTTGTTAGCGATTTTGAAATTAAAAACAGTGTGATGTTTATCAATATTGAAATATAGCGTTTGACATGTTGTGTACAAATATATTTGATCTAACGCAAATTAATAAAGCGTCTGCTTCAGCCAGTAAAATAGGGATTTTTCATTATTTTAATAATTGTTACTTTCAAATAACAAATAATCCCAAAAATGTATTTATTGGCAATATTGTTTAAGCAATGAGTATTGCTCAGCCTGAACGCGGTAACGATAAACAGGTCTACCGGTCACGCCATAGTGGATGCTGGTAAATAAGATGTGACAATTAACCAGCCAGATAAGGTATTTTCGGCAAGAAACACGAGAGATATTGACCTCATTGGCCAACTCATCCGTAGAGAACTCCTGATCCTGGTGCTCATCAATCCACTGGCACAGCGTGCGTAATGTTTGTGGCGTTAATCCTTTCGGTAAGCGACGTACTTCCTGTTCACTGGAGGAGCTGCCGTGAATCAGTTGGTCAAGCTCAGACTGTTCATAGTACTGATGCTTTTCCATCTCTGTTTTCTTATGTAGCCAGCCGGTTAGCGCTTCTTCAAAACGGGAGGCCTGGAAAGGTTTGATCAGGTAGTCAACGACACCATAGTGAAGCGAGTCTTTGATGGTGGTGGCGTCAGCGGCGGAAGAGATGACAATAACATCACACTTGCAGCCTTCGCTGTGCAGAACGGGTAGCAGATCCAGACCATTTTCTTTTTGCATATAAATATCCAGCAAAATCAAATCGATATGATGACCGCTATGAAAGATGATCTCTTTGGCTTTCTCCAGCGTAGAGGCTGTTCCGCAGCAATGAAAACCGGAGAGTTGTGCGACATAACGACGATTTAATTCCGCTACCATTGCATCGTCATCGACAATTAAGACATTGATCATCTGCTGGCCCTCTCACCATTCCACGGTAACTGTACAAAAAATTGGGTGAAGACCCCAGGTTCAGACTCGACGGAAATATTGCCGCCAACACTTTCAACCTGCTGTTTCACAAGTGCTAAACCGACGCCTCGTTCGGTTCCTTTTGACGAGACGCCCTTTTCAAAGATGTGCTCAATGTGTTCAGGGACGATCCCTGGACCATCGTCATTCACTTCGCAATGCAACCAGCCGTGTCGATAGTGCAAGGATACGCTGATCTCGCCACCCGGTTCTTGACCTAGCGCCTCCAGGGCGTTTTCAATCAAATTCCCCAAAACGGTAATCAGCACCGCTACCTGATCTTCATTGCTGTTCTCCGGCAATTGGCTTTCATTGCTAATGACCAGACTATGGCCTAAATCAGATGTGCGATTAATCTTGCTGAGTAAAAATCCAGCGATCACCGGAGATTTTATTTTTCCTAACAGTGAGCCAATCTCTTCCTGATAATTGTTCGCGGTCTTCAGGATGTAATTTTCAAGCTGCTTATAACTTTTCAGGTGCAATAATCCCAGAATCACGTGCAATTTGTTCATGAATTCGTGGGATCGTTCACGAAGTGCGTCGGCATAGTTAACCATGCCGTCCAGGCGTTGCATCAATTTCCGAACTTCAGTTTTATCGCGGAACGTTGAAATGGCCCCGATGATTTTTCCGTTGCTGAGTACCGGAACAGTATTAATTAAGAGTAGCCGATCTTTCACCGTGATCTCTTCATCGCGGCGTGGCGTTCCATCGCGTAGCACCTGCGAAAAATCGACCACCTGTGACCACGCGTGGCTGAGCGTTGAGAGTTGAGCATCGTCTTGTGATTTGTGGTAATCAAGCAGTTCCTGCGCCGCCTGGTTTATCAGCGTGACTTCACCACACTCGTCAACAGCAATGACACCTTCCTTTATAGAGTGCAGCATCGCCTGGCGTTGTTCGAACAGATTGGAGATTTCATACGGCTCCAGGCCAAACAGAATGCGCTTAAGGACTTTGACGAATACCCATGTGCCGAGTAACCCAACCAGAACGCCAAACAAGATGGACCAGAAGATGCTGCCGCGACTGTTATTGATCTGCTCAGTCACTCTGCTTAGCTCAAGGCCGATCGCCACCACGCCAATCTGTCGGTGATGCTCATCATAGATAGGAGTAAACACGCGCAGAGCTTTAGCCAGAAACCCGCGATTAATGGCAACATTCTCTTTGCCCTGCAAAGCCAGCAAAATGTCATCGCCTTTAAATGGCTGACCGATTCGTTGCGCTTCGGGATGGGAGTAACGAATGCTTTGCATATCGGTGACGACAATGAACAAAAAATCGTTGCTCTTATTCACCGCCTGGGCAATAGCCTGAATGCCGCTTTCCTCAGGTTTTTTCATTAATCCCTGACGGATCTCCGGCGAGTTTGCCAGCGTCCGCGCGACCGCAAGCGCTTTATCCGCTAACGCATCGCGCGTCATGTTGCTGATTTGCGAAAAGTAAATCAGATGAACAACAAGCAGCACTGAGAAGAGTACTGCACTGACCATGAGGATCACGGTAGTGCCGAGCTTCATCGGGCGTTTGCGTATAGCTGTACGTTGCAGTGAGTATCTCATCACGGTCCTGGAATCACGGTTTGTGCGGGTATTATTGCCTGATGGGATGCGTAATTCAAAGGTGGTAGGGATTATGGGGCTTAAGTTGTCAGTCCTTCTTCTATATATGTAGTGTGAATTGCTTTCTATATAGAGATCTCTGTACCGGTTCTCTCCACTTTTCAGCAATGCGCATCAGTAATTTTTCGACGATTGTGGATAACTCTGTGTGTAAATGGGTATAAGGCGGGGTTTTGCTGTGGAA
>BBMW01000018.1 GCA_000759755.1 Citrobacter werkmanii NBRC 105721 | reverse complement strand
TTAAAAATACAAAAAACTTATCAAACGATTACTTTTTACTCAACCCTTCTATTTTTGCCTGGTTTTTAAACAAAAACGAGCCCCGCAGGGCTCGTTTATTGTCGTTTTGTGACTTACTGCACTGCCACGATACGGTCGTCGTTCACTTCCAGGCGAATGGCTTTGCCAGGAATCAGCTCCCCAGACAAAATTTGCTGCGCCAGCGGGTTTTCGATCTGTTGCTGGATAGCGCGTTTCAATGGACGCGCGCCATATACCGGATCGTAACCATTCGCGCTCAGCAGTTTGAGCGCTTCGTCAGAGATATGGATTTCATAGCCACGCTCTTCCAGACGTTTATACAGACGCTGCAGTTGGATCTGAGCAATAGAAGCAATGTGCTGCTCACCCAACGGATGGAATACCACAACCTCATCTATACGGTTGATAAATTCCGGACGGAAGTTATGGCTCACAACGCCCAGCACCATATCCTTCATGTGGCTGTAATCAAGCTCGCCAAAACGTTCCTGGATCAGATCGGACCCCAGGTTCGAAGTCATGATGACCACCGTATTACGGAAGTCGACCGTTCTCCCTTGCCCGTCAGTCAGACGACCATCGTCAAGCACTTGCAGCAGAATGTTGAACACATCCGGATGCGCTTTCTCCACTTCATCCAGCAGGATGACAGAGTAAGGACGACGGCGCACTGCTTCAGTGAGATAACCGCCCTCTTCGTAGCCGACATATCCCGGAGGCGCACCGACCAGACGAGACACCGAGTGTTTCTCCATAAACTCGGACATATCGATACGCACCATTGCATCGTCACTGTCGAACATAAAGTTTGCCAGCGCTTTACACAGTTCAGTTTTACCGACACCGGTCGGCCCAAGGAACAGGAATGAACCAATCGGACGGTTCGGGTCAGACAGCCCAGCACGGCTACGGCGAATCGCGTTAGATACCGCTTCAACCGCTTCGTTCTGGCCAATCACACGGCTGTGCAACTCCTGCTCCATACGCAACAGTTTTTCCCGTTCGCCTTCCAGCATGCGGGCAACCGGGATCCCCGTCCAACGCGCCAGCACTTCAGCAATTTCTGCATCGGTCACTTTGTTACGCAACAGACGCATAGTTTTACCTTCCGACTGGGTAGCGGCTTCCAGCTGTTTTTCCAGCTCCGGAATTTTACCGTACTGCAGCTCGGACATCCGCGCCAGATCGCCCACACGACGCGCCTGCTCAATGGCAATCTTCGCCTGCTCCAGCTCAGCCTTAATCGTCTGAGTACCAGATAGCGAGGCTTTTTCCGCTTTCCACTCTTCTTCCAACTCAGAATACTGGCGCTCTTTGTCGTCCAGTTCTTCGTTGAGCATATCGAGACGCTTTTTACTCGCCTCATCAGACTCTTTCATTAATGCCTGCTGTTCCAGTTTGAGCTGGATAATACGGCGGTCGAGTCTGTCCAGTTCTTCCGGCTTGGAGTCAATCTGCATACGAATGCTGGATGCCGCTTCATCGATTAGGTCGATAGCTTTATCCGGCAACTGACGGTCGGCAATATAGCGGTGAGACAGCGTCGCTGCCGCCACAATTGCCGGGTCAGTGATCTGCACATGGTGGTGCAGCTCATAACGCTCTTTCAGACCACGTAAAATGGCGATGGTGTCTTCTACTGAAGGTTCAGCCACAAACACTTTCTGGAAACGACGTTCCAGCGCCGCATCTTTTTCGATGTACTGACGATATTCATCGAGCGTGGTTGCGCCTACGCAGTGCAGTTCCCCACGCGCCAGCGCCGGTTTCAGCATGTTCCCGGCGTCCATGGCGCCATCGGCTTTACCCGCGCCAACCATGGTGTGCAGCTCATCAATAAACAAAATGACGTTGCCTTCTTGTTTAGAGAGATCGTTCAGCACACCTTTTAAACGTTCTTCAAACTCGCCACGATATTTCGCCCCGGCCACCAGCGCGCCCATATCCAGCGCCAGTACGCGGCGGCCTTTTAAGCCTTCCGGCACTTCGCCGTTGATAATACGCTGCGCCAGCCCTTCAACGATGGCAGTTTTACCGACGCCAGGTTCACCAATCAACACCGGGTTATTTTTAGTACGACGTTGCAGCACCTGAATGGTGCGGCGAATTTCTTCATCACGACCGATAACCGGATCGAGTTTGCCCTGTTCGGCGCGTTCGGTCAGATCGACGGTATATTTTTTCAAGGCCTGACGTTGGTCTTCAGCTCCCTGATCATTCACGCTTTCACCTCCACGCATTTGTTCAATTGCCTGAGTGATATTGGCGGTCGTCACCCCTGCTGATTTTAATAAATCGGTCAGCGTACCGCGTGACTCAAGCGCCGCCAGAACGAACAGTTCTGACGAAATAAAGTTGTCCCCTCGTTTTTGCGCCAGCTTGTCGCAAAGATTCAGTACGCGCACCAGATCCTGAGAAGGCTGCACATCACCGCCGGTGCCTTCTACCTGCGGCAAGCGGCTCAGCGCCTGGTCAATGGCTGTACGTAACTGGCCGGCATTAATGCCAGCAGAGGTTAATAAAGGACGTACCGATCCCCCTTCCTGATTCAGCAAGGCGCTCATTAGATGAAGTGGTTCGATGAATTGATTGTCGTGCCCCAATGCAAGTGACTGGGCATCGGCAAGAGCAAGCTGGAATTTATTAGTAAGACGATCCAGACGCATAACTCCTCCCATAACAGGTCAAAATTGCTACTGGAGATTAAATGAGGTCATCCCTCAATTATTCAAGGTGAATGACCTGAATTATGTGAAAAGAAAATTACACGTACCGGATCGTCTTGATTCTTTAGGTTATATCAGCCAAATAAAACTTGCCATACGCCCCGTGGTATTGTCGCGACGATAAGAGAAGAAAGTCTCACTTTCGCTGAAGGTGCAACGGTCACCGCCATAGAGGTTCGTCACACCAACATTTGCCAGACGCTGGCGCGCAAGCTGGTAGATATCCGCCAGATATTTGTCTGCGCGCGGTACAAATGCGAGGTCCGCCTGCGAATCTTTCGCCATAAACGCTGTGCGGACTTCTGGCCCCACTTCGAACGCGTTCGGGCCAATCGCCGGGCCTAGCCAGGCAATAATATTTTCAGGTTTGTCGGCAAAACACGCCACCGTCTCTTCCAGCACGCCGGCGCATAATCCACGCCAACCCGCATGAGCCGCCGCAACTTCCGTACCTGCACGATTACAAAATAATACGGGCAGACAGTCCGCCGTCATCACCGCACACACCGTGCCCGGCGTATTGCTGTATGACGCATCCGCACGTTTGGATGAGTACGGCTCGCCCGTCAGTTTCAGGACGTCCTTACCGTGGACCTGTTCCAGCCAGACTGGCTTTGAAGGCAGATTGCCCGCAGCAAACAGTCGTTTGCGGTTCTCTTCGACATGCTCCGGGTTATCGCCGCAATGGGCGCCCAGATTCAGCGAATCATAAGGCGGCATACTGATACCGCCAATACGGGTAGAACTACATGCCGCAACACCTTGCGGTAGCGGCCACTGCGGGACAATTAGCTTACTCATAACCAGGCAATATCATCCTTATGTTCTTCGAAATCAGCGCGCATCACTTCAATCAGTTCCACCATATCTTGCGGAATTGGCGCGTGCCATTCCATTTCGATACCGGAAATCGGGTGATACAGACGCAGCATGGTCGCGTGCAGCGCCTGACGGTCGAACTTACGCAATACGGAAATAAATTCGTCAGAAGCGCCTTTCGGTGGACGCGGACGGCCGCCGTAGACCTGATCGCCCACCAGCGGATGGGTAATATGCGCCATGTGCACGCGGATCTGGTGCGTTCGTCCGGTTTCCAGACGCAACCGCAGACGCGTGTGCACACGGAAGTGTTCCATAATGCGATAGTGCGTCACCGCCGGTTTACCCATCGGGTGTACCGCCATGTGTGTACGCTTGGTCGGGTGACGGCTAATCGGCTCTTCAACGGTTCCGCCCGCTGTCATATGACCAATCGCCACGGCTTCGTACTCACGGGTAATTTCGCGCAGCTGTAATGACTCCACCAGACGCGTTTGCGCCGGAACGGTTTTTGCCACCACCATTAATCCGGTCGTGTCTTTGTCCAGACGATGGACGATACCCGCACGAGGAACATCCGCAATTGGCGGGTAGTAATGTAGCAACGCATTCAATACCGTGCCATCAGGATTGCCTGCACCCGGATGCACCACGAGGTCACGCGGTTTGTTGATAACAAGAATATCGTCATCTTCATACACGATATCCAGCGGGATATCCTGAGGCTCAAAACGAACCTCTTCGTCAATTTCTGCATTGATGGAGACCTGCTCTCCACCCAACACTTTTTCTTTCGGTTTATCGCAAAGATTGCCATTTACCAGCACGCGCTGGTCGAGGATCCATTCTTTTATGCGCGATCGCGAATAATCAGGGAACAATTCGGCCAAAGCCTGATCTAAGCGTTGACCGAGCTGATTTTCGGAGACTGTTGCGGTGAGTTCTACTCGTTGTGCCATAAACTGCTTCTTTGTTTAACGTTGGGTTTTACGGCTTTGCCGTTTAATATAGTGTGCTATTGTAGCTGGTCTTAACCGGGAGCAGGAACAGAGAATCTCCCGTAAAACATTTTGAGGAAAGTCAAAACGTCATGACGCGCATGAAATATCTGGTGGCAGCAGCCACGTTGAGCCTGTTTTTGGCGGGTTGCTCTGGTTCAAAGGAAGAGGTGCCCGATAATCCGCCAAATGAAATCTACGCGACTGCTCAGCAAAAGCTGCAGGACGGTAACTGGAAACAGGCAATAACGCAATTGGAAGCGTTGGATAACCGTTATCCATTTGGACCGTATTCTCAGCAGGTGCAATTAGATCTCATCTACGCCTACTACAAAAACGCCGATCTGCCACTTGCTCAGGCTGCCATCGATCGTTTTATTCGTCTTAATCCGACACACCCTAACATTGATTATGTCATGTATATGCGTGGCCTGACCAATATGGCGTTGGATGATAGCGCACTGCAAGGATTCTTTGGGGTTGATCGCAGCGATCGCGATCCACAACATGCCCGAGCTGCGTTTAATGACTTTTCCAAACTGGTACGTGGCTATCCGAACAGCCAGTACACCACTGACGCCACTAAACGTCTGGTGTTCCTGAAAGATCGTCTGGCGAAGTATGAATACTCCGTTGCGGAATATTACACTGCCCGTGGCGCATGGGTGGCGGTGGTAAACCGTGTGGAAGGCATGCTGCGCGACTACCCGGATACCCAGGCAACACGTGATGCTCTACCGTTGATGGAAAACGCTTATCGCCAGATGCAAATGAATGCGCAGGCAGAAAAAGTAGCGAAAATCATTGCCGCCAACAGCAGTAATACCTGATTTACCTCAGAATGCAAAACGGCAGCCCCAAGGGCTGCCGTTTTTTTATCCGTTTACGCCATAACTGAAGCGGTTTAGCTCCGACGCATCTCATCAAATATGGCCTGCTTTCTGCTATTCCTCAAGTAAAAAATCGCTTGTTCCTGCGGTGCCTCACAAAAAGGTTTTCTTGACAAAAAGCGACAAAATAATGTGATTTAAATCACGCATTTTGACATTAAGAACGGTATGCTGGAATCACCAAGACGGGAAAGACAAGAGGTAAAATTTATGACAATGAACATTACCAGTAAACAAATGGAAATTACTCCGGCAATTCGCCAGCATGTCGCAGACCGTCTCGCCAAACTTGAAAAATGGCAAACTCATCTGATTAATCCACATATCATTCTGTCTAAGGAGCCACAGGGTTTCATTGCTGATGCCACCATCAATACACCGAACGGACATCTGGTCGCCAGCGCAAAACACGAGGATATGTACACCGCAATTAACGATTTGATCAACAAGCTGGAACGGCAGCTCAATAAAGTGCAGCACAAAGGCGAAGCCCGTCGTGCAACAACTTCAGTCAAAGACGCCAACTTCGTCGAAGCAGAAGAAGAGTAGTCCCTTACATTGAGTGTATCGCCAACGCGCCTTCGGGCGCGTTTTTTGTTGACAGGGTGAAAACAGTACGGGTACTTTACTGACGTAGCCAAAGGAAAATTACATGAAACTTGTCCCGTTCTTCTTCGCATTCTTTTTTACCTTCCCCTGAATGGGAGGCGTTTCGTCGTGTGATAAAGAATGCGAAGACGAACAATAAGGCCTCCCACAACGGGGGGCCTTTTTTATTGATAACAAGAAAGGCAACACTATGACATCGGAAAACCCATTGCTGGCGCTGCGCGATAAAATCAGTTCGCTGGATGAAAAATTACTGGCCCTGCTGGCTGAACGGCGTGGGCTGGCCGTAGAAGTCGGTAAAGCTAAACTGCTTTCACATCGTCCGGTACGTGATATCGACCGCGAACGCGATCTGTTAGACCGACTGATTCAGCTTGGCAAAGCGCATCATCTCGACGCGCACTATATCACCCGCCTGTTCCAACTGATTATCGAAGACTCCGTCCTGACTCAGCAGGCACTGCTCCAGCAACACCTGAACAAAATTAACCCGCATTCCGCGCGCGTCGCCTTCCTTGGACCAAAAGGCTCATACTCACACCTCGCCGCACGTCAGTATGCTGCCCGTCATTTTGAACAATTCATTGAAAGCGGTTGCGCGAAATTTGCCGATATCTTTAATCAGGTCGAAACCGGACAAGCTGACTATGCAGTCGTCCCGATTGAAAACACCAGCTCCGGTGGGATTAACGACGTCTACGACCTGCTGCAGCACACCAGTCTGTCTATCGTTGGCGAGATGACTATTACGATTGACCACTGCGTACTGGTATCCGGCACAACCGATCTCGAGACTATTGATACGGTATACAGCCACCCGCAGCCGTTCCAACAGTGCAGCAAGTTCCTGAGCCGTTACCCACACTGGAAGATTGAGTACACCGAAAGCACCTCAGCGGCGATGGAAAAAGTTGCACAAGCTAACTCACCGCGCGTAGCCGCACTGGGGAGCGAAGCCGGAGGCGTACTGTATGGTTTGCAGGTTCTCGAGCATATCGAAGCTAACCAGACACAAAACATCACCCGCTTTGTTGTACTGGCACGCAAGGCTATCAATGTTTCCGACCAGGTTCCGGCGAAAACCACACTGCTGATGGCAACAGGCCAACAGGCCGGTGCGCTGGTTGAAGCGCTGCTGGTACTGCGCAACCATAATCTGATTATGACTAAACTGGAGTCACGCCCGATTCACGGCAATCCATGGGAAGAGATGTTTTATCTTGATATCCAGGCCAATCTGGAATCCCCCCAAATGCAAAAGGCGTTAAAGGAATTGGGGGAGATTACGCGTTCGATGAAGGTGCTGGGATGTTACCCGAGTGAGAACGTGGTGCCGGTCGATCCGAGTTAACGTGACAATGCCGGATGGCGCCAGGCTTATCCGGCATCTTACTTAAGGACGGCTGTCATTCGCCTGACGCAACAGCGTACGGCTTTCGCTCTGGAAGCGTTTCGCATAATCGCCAAACCAGTGTTCCACCTTACGGAAGCTGTCGATAAACGCTTGCTTATCGCCCTGCTCCAGTAAACCAATCGCCTCACCAAAACGTTGATAGTAGCGTTTGATCAGCGCAAGGTTGCTCTCAGACGACATAATGATATCGGCATAAAGCTGCGGATCCTGGGCAAACAGGCGTCCAACCATCGCCAGCTCAAGGCGGTAAATCGGCGAAGAGAGCGCCAGCAATTGTTCCAGTTGCACGTTTTCTTCCGCCAGATGCAGACCATAGGCAAAGGTCGCAAAGTGCCGCAAGGCCTGAATAAACGCCATATTCTGGTCGTGTTCAACGGCGCTGATCCGATGCAGCCGCGCGCCCCAGACCTGAATCTGTTCCAGAAACCACTGATAGGCTTCCGGCTGACGTCCATCACACCAGACAACCACCTGTTTTGCCAGACTGCCGCTGTCCGGACCAAACATGGGATGTAACCCCACCACCGGACCATCGTGCGCTGCCAGCATCGCCTGTAAAGGACCATTTTTCACCGATGCCAAATCGACCAGAATACAGTCAGACGGCAGACGCGGTAATTTGGCGATCACCTGCTCGGTGACGTGGATCGGCACGCTGACGATCACCATGCCTGCATCAGAGACGATCTCCGGCGCGCGATCCCAGTCCTGCTGTTCCAGGATCCGCACCTGATAACCTGACAGAGTGAGCATTTTTTCGAAAAGACGCCCCATCTGACCACCGCCGCCGACGATCACCACCGGTCGCAGAGAAGGACAAAGCGTTTTAAATCCTTTGTCATTTTCACTGGAGTAGGACTCGCGCATAACCCGGCGCAGCACATCTTCAATCAGATCCGGCGGTACGCCAAGGGCTTCCGCTTCCGCGCGGCGTGAAGCCAACATAGAGGCCTCCCGCTCCGGCACGTAAATCGGCAGCCCAAAGCGGCTTTTTACTTCACCGACTTCAGCAACCAGCTCCAGGCGGCGTGCCAGCAAATCCAGCAGCGCCTTGTCGACTTCATCAATTTGATCGCGTAATGCGGTCAATTCAGCAACCATAACCAACCTCTTATGCTACACGCGCCGACAGCTGGCCGTTTAAATCCTGGCTAATTTCACGCAGCAGCGCATCCGTCATTTCCCAGCTAATGCACGCATCGGTTACGGACACACCGTATTTCATTGCGCTGCGCGGCTGTTCGGAAGACTGGTTGCCTTCATGAATATTACTTTCAATCATCAAACCAATGATCGAGCGATTGCCATCTTTGATTTGCGCAATCACGGATTCAGCCACGGCAGGCTGACGGCGGTAATCTTTATTGGAGTTACCATGACTGCAATCTACCATCAGGGAAGGTCTTAGTCCCGCCTGCTCCATCTCTTTTTCGCATTGGGCAACATCTGCCGGGCTGTAGTTCGGCGCTTTGCCGCCACGCAGGATCACATGACCGTCCGGATTGCCCTGAGTTTGCAGCAGCGCTACCTGCCCTGCCTGGTTAATACCGACAAAACGGTGTGACTGCGCCGCGGCACGCATGGCATTGATAGCGGTGGCCAGGCTGCCGTCAGTGCCGTTCTTAAAGCCAACCGGCATCGAAAGACCAGAAGCCATTTCACGGTGAGTCTGTGATTCCGTGGTACGCGCACCGATTGCTGACCAGCTAAACAGATCGCCCAGGTACTGCGGGCTATTAGGATCCAGAGCTTCAGTTGCCAGCGGAAGTCCCATATTTACCAGTTCAAGCAGCAGCTGACGCGCAATTTTCAGTCCTGCTTCAACATCAAAAGAGCCATCCATATGAGGATCGTTAATTAACCCTTTCCAACCAACGGTAGTACGGGGTTTTTCAAAATAGACGCGCATCACCAGGTAGAGGTTATCGCTGACCTCTGCGGCAAGGGCTTTAAATCGACGAGCGTACTCAATTGCCATTTCAGGATCGTGAATGGAGCACGGACCACATACCACCAGCAGGCGCGGATCGCGACCGGAGATAATATCTGAAATGGTTTTACGCGACTGGGCGATTTGCGCCTCTTGCGCCTGGCTCAGCGGAAATTCAGCTTTCAGCTGCTCCGGAGTCATCAGAACCTGTTCGTCGGTAATATGTACGTTGTTCAGCGCGTCTTTTTGCATGATGGTGATCCTGTTTAGCTCGTTTGCGATAGTTGATCCTCAGCGAGGAGGAAATAACGATATCACAACAGGTAAAGATTTCAATCCATAATCCGTAAATTTTACTTTACATCATGCTATTAAGTACTAAATAAAGCCCATCTGTATGTATATTTAAATTTACACCCGCCCAATATCAGATCCACTATGCTTAAAAAAACGCGGGAGAACAGGCAATGAAGCAACTCATCAGCACCTTATTGATACTACTTCTGAGCGGCTGTCAGATAGATCCCTACACTCACGCTCCTACCTGGACAGGAACCGACTGGTACGATGCCGGGATACGCGATGCCATTTCAGGCTATGCGGTTAAAGATAATGAAATTCTTGCCGACAATTACAATGATCCAGAAGTCGATCGTACGGAATATCTTAAGGGTTACGCCGAGGGACAACGTAAAACCTGCCAGCAGGATTTTGTTTACGCCAGGGGTCTGGCCGGGAAAACCTTTCCCCCAAGTTGCGATACGGTCGAAAATGTTGACCAGTTACACAACGCCTGGCAAAAAGGGGAAAACGAAGCTAATGCCTCTATAAGATTAAATTAAACAATAGCTTATATTTTATAAGCACATAAGATTTAACTTAAATTATCAATAGCTTTATACCCGGAATAATGACGACTTAGGAAAATAATGTTATTTTGTCTCAAACAATCTTGAGTGTATTTCGACGCTTTACGGCAACCGCTGGTAGGTAACTATTCATGAGCTATTCTTACCGACTCATACTTCTACTGGCACTGCTCCTGACCGGATTACCGCTGTACGCCCAGAGCGTTACGGAAGAAGCAAAATCTGTACGCGCGATGGTTTCCGGCATCGTCAGTTATACACACTGGCCTTCACTTTCCGGGCCACCAAAACTGTGTATTTTCTCTTCATCGCGTTTTTCCAGTGTACTGGTAGATACCAGTACTGGTGCTTTACCCTATCTTCCCGTCATCATTCGTACGGAACAAGAAATATTAGTTGCGCAGTGTGATGGTTTTTATTTTGGAAAAGAATCCCCTGGTTATCAGGTGGAATTAAAGAATAAATATCCGACAAAGGCACTGTTATTAATCGCTGAACAGAATCCCGAATGCGTTATTGGCAGTGCCTTTTGCCTCATAATTAAAGATGAAGATGTGAGATTTTCCGTAAATATGGATTCCCTTTCACGCAGTGGCGTAAGGGTCAGTCCAGACGTATTGATGCTTGCACGGAATAAAAAGCATGGATAAGGGCCATTCTCCCATAACACGCCCGACGTTTAAGCGGACATTACGGCGTATCAGCATAATCAGCGTCCTGGTCACCATGACGTTGATCTGGCTACTGCTTAGCATTTCCTCCGTGCTGGCATTAAGACAGTATGCGCAAAAGAACCTGGACCTGACCGCAGCCACTATGACTCGGACACTTGAAGCTGCATTAGTCTTTTCTGACAGTGTTGCGGCCACAGAAACACTGGCGGCGCTAGGGCAACAAGGGCAGTTTTCCGTAGCGGAAGTGCGTAATAAAAATCAGAACGTGATTGCCACCTGGCGCTATGACGCGCAGGACACCACTGAAAAGATCAGCGGTCTGATCAGCCACTGGCTGTTTCCGCAACCGGTCACACAGCCCATTTTGCACAATGGCAGCGTGATTGGTGAAGTGCGCCTGACGGCACGCGATAGCGTGATCAGCCATTTCATTTATCTGTCGCTGGCCGTTCTTACCGGATGCATTCTGCTGGCATCAGGCATTGCATTAATGCTCACTCGCTATTTGCACAATGGCGTAGTAGAAGCCCTGCAAAATATAACCGAGGTGGTACATGATGTCCGTACCAACCGTAACTTTTCACGACGTGTTTCAGAAGAACGTATCGAAGAATTTCATCTTTTTGCCCAGGATTTCAATAGCCTACTGGACGAAATGGAGGAATGGCAACTTCGGTTGCAGGCAAAGAACGCTCAGCTTTTGCGTACCGCGTTACATGATCCTCTGACAGGACTGGCAAATCGCGCCGCATTTCGCAGCAGCATTAACGCCCTGATGAACGACGATGCTGCCCGCAGCAGTTCTGCATTGCTATTCCTTGATGGTGATAATTTTAAATTTATTAACGATACCTGGGGCCACGCAGCGGGCGACCGTGTCCTGATTGAAGTTGCAAAAAGGCTGGCCGAGTTTGGAGGTGATCGACATCACCCCTACAGGCTTGGCGGCGATGAGTTTGCCATGGTGCTGTATAGCGTTCACTCAGAATACGAAGTTCAGCGTATCTGTGCCGCACTGTCGCAAGCGTTTAACCGACCTTTTGACCTGCACAATGGTCATCTGGCAAGCATGACACTCAGCATTGGCTTTGCGCTGACGTGGGAACATGCCTCTGCCGAGAAATTACAAGAACTTGCCGATCAAAATATGTATCAGGCCAAACATTTGCGTTCTGAACGCATTATTAAATAAGGAATTACACACATGTTAAAACGTCTATTTTCACCGTTTTTTCTGCTTTTACTGATCGTGGCAGGCTGTCAGGCACCTCAGGGAAAATTTACCCCAGAGCAAATTGCAGCTATGAAATCGTACGGATTTAGCGAAGTTTCAGGAGACTGGTCTCTTGGCCTGTCTGACAATATCCTGTTTGATAAAAACGACTATAAGCTCCGTCCGGAAAGTGAAAAGCAGATTCAGGAAATGGCATCCAAACTGGCTGCTACCGGGCTAAACCATGCACGTCTGGACGGTCATACGGATAACTACGGCGAAGACAGCTACAACGAAGCTCTGTCGCTCAAACGCGCAAATGTCGTGGCCGATGCCTGGGCACAAGGCGCTAATATTCCCCGTACCAATCTGACCACCCAGGGACTCGGGAAGAAATACCCTATCGCCAGTAACCAGACCTCTAAAGGTCGCGCTGAAAACCGCCGTGTCGCGGTAGTGATCGCCACACCGTAATCATCCCCGGCTGACTGTATCCAGAGAGTATGTAAAGTCCCCCGGCAGTCAGTCTGTTCCCATCAGTAAATATCGCGATAAAAAAAGGGCCAGCCTTTCGGCCAGCCCTTTTCTAACAGGATGTCGCTTGCGCGAATCTTAGTTAAGACGCTCTTTGATACGAGCAGACTTACCAGTGCGCTCACGCAGGTAGTACAGTTTAGCTTTACGAACAGCACCACGACGTTTAACAGCAATGCTGTCAACTACCGGAGAGTGAGTCTGGAAGACACGCTCAACGCCTTCGCCGTTGGAAATTTTACGAACAGTGAATGCAGAGTGCAGACCGCGGCTACGAATAGCGATAACCACGCCCTCAAATGCCTGCAGACGTTTTTTGGAACCTTCAACAACCCATACTTTCACTTCCACGGTATCACCCGGACGGAAGGAAGGTACGTCCTGCTTCATCTGTTCTTGTTCAAGTTGCTTAATAATGTTGCTCATAATTTAATCTCTTATCCTGGGTAAACTGATATTGGGGGCTTACGCCTGCCCATCATGTTTATGTTGCTGTTGTGCGTGTTCCTTTTTGAACTCCGCCAGCAACCTTGCTTGCTCTTCAGTCAGAGCCAGGTTTTCCAGAAGTTCAGGTCTTCTAAGCCAGGTCCGGCCCAGCGACTGTTTCAAACGCCAGCGACGTATCTCAGCGTGGTTCCCCGACAGTAATACTGCCGGTACTTCCATCTGCTCTAACACTTCAGGTCGGGTATAGTGTGGACAGTCCAGCAACCCGTCAGCAAACGAATCTTCGATTGCTGATGCTTCATGACCCAGAACCCCCGGAATAAACCGGGAAACGGAGTCGATCAGCGTCATTGCCGGTAACTCACCACCGCTGAGGACGTAATCGCCGATTGACCATTCTTCATCAATTTCGGTTTGAATCACGCGCTCATCGATACCTTCATAGCGACCACACACCAGAATCAGCTTTTGATTCGTGGCCAGTTCGCTGACGCCCGCTTGATCAAGCTTGCGTCCCTGAGGTGACAGATAAATCACCTTTGCGCCTTCACCAGCCGCAGCTTTTGCTGCATGAATGGCGTCCCGTAAGGGTTGCACCATCATTAACATCCCCGGTCCGCCGCCGTAAGGACGATCGTCCACGGTACGGTGCCGGTCATGAGTAAAGTCTCGAGGACTCCAGCTCTGGATGTTCAGCAGGCCATTTTTTACTGCCCGGCCAGTTACCCCGTAATCGGTAATTGCGCGGAACATTTCAGGAAACAGGCTAACGATACCTATAAACACAAGCCAATCCCCATAACGCCGACTTTTACCGTTTATCCGGTGGTTTAAAAACCAGGATCCCAATCTACTTCGATAGTACGAGTAGCGAGATCGACTTTCTTGATAACCTGCCCATCGAGGAACGGTACAAGACGTTCCTTGATACCAAACGCATCTTTCAGGTTTGCCTTGATGACGATGACGTCATTCGAACCGGTTTCCATCATATCGACGACTTTACCGAGATCGTAGCCTTCGGTGGTCACTACCTGGCAGCCCATAAGGTCTTTCCAGTAGTAGGAACCATCTTCCAGCGCTGGCAACTGCGAGGAATCCACGACAATTTCGCAATTGGTCAGTAGATTCGCCGAATCACGATCGTCAACGCCTTTCAGCTTGATGATCAGATCCTGATTGTGGTGCTTCCAGCTTTCCAGCTGTACTTGCTGCCACTGACCCGCCTTCTGGATAAACCAAGGCTGATAGTCAAAAATGCTTTCGGCGTCTTCAGTGGAAGAAAACACTCTGAGCCAACCACGAATACCGTAAGAAGACCCCATTTTCCCCAAAACGATGGGTTCCACAGGAGCCTGCGCGGCGAGTTGCTTGCTCATCATGACCACCGTGACAGATTAAGCTGCTTTGTTTGCTGCTTTGATCAGCGTAGCTACGCGATCAGAAATAGTCGCGCCCTGGCCAACCCAGTGAGCGATGCGATCCAGATCCAGGCGAGTGCCTTCTTCTTTTTCGCTAGCGATTGGGTTAAAGAAGCCAACGCGCTCGATGAAGCGACCGTTGCGTGCATTACGGCTGTCGGTAACAACAACCTGGTAGAACGGACGCTTTTTAGCGCCGTGACGAGCTAAACGAATAGTAACCATAACATCCTCTTGTGTGAATAAAACACCGGGCCCCATCGAGGGAAGGGACCCGGTGTCATATTAAAAGCCCGAAAATTTTACTGATTTCTGGGAAAAAAGCAATCAACAGTTAATAACTCTGCTGTAGAAGGCCGTCGGCGGCGCAGCGAGTTCGGTGCCGGCGTGCGCGCAGCCACCGCAGCGTACACACAGTACGTGAGGATGGCGAGCACACCCCGGTGCCGAAGTAGCAAGTAAGCCAGGCCGGGAAATTAGCGACCCGGGAAGCCTGGCGGCATCATCCCCTTCATACTCCGCATCATCTTCGCCATCCCGCCTTTCTTCATTTTCTTCATCATGCGCTGCATGTCGTCGAACTGTTTCAGAAGGCGGTTAACGTCCTGTACCTGCATGCCGCAACCGGTGGCAATGCGGCGTTTACGGGAACCTTTGATGATTTCCGGCTTAGCGCGTTCTTTCATCGTCATCGAGTTGATGATGGCTTCCATACGCACCAGTACTTTATCGTCCATCTGCGATTTCACATTGTCAGGGATCTGACCCATGCCCGGCAGTTTGCCCATCAGGCTTGCCATACCGCCCATGTTTTTCATCTGCTTGAGCTGCTCAAGGAAATCGTTGAGATCGAAGCCGTCGCCTTTTTTCAGCTTGCTGGCTAATTTCTCTGCCTGCGCGCGGTCAACTTTGCTTTCGATATCTTCGATCAGCGACAGCACGTCGCCCATGCCGAGAATACGTGAAGCAATACGATCCGGGTGGAAAGGCTCCAGCGCTTCGGTTTTCTCGCCGACACCGAGGAATTTAATCGGCTTGCCGGTGATATGACGAATAGAGAGCGCCGCACCGCCACGAGCATCACCATCAACTTTGGTCAGCACCACGCCGGTTAACGGCAACGCTTCGTTAAAGGCTTTTGCGGTATTCGCAGCATCCTGGCCGGTCATCGCATCGACGACAAACAGCGTTTCTACCGGCTTGATAGAAGCGTGGACCTGTTTGATTTCGTCCATCATCGCTTCGTCAACGTGCAGACGACCGGCGGTATCCACCAGCAGCACGTCGTAGAATTTGAGTTTGGCTTCTTTCAGCGCGGCGTTGACGATATCGACCGGTTTTTGACCGACATCCGACGGGAAGAAGTCCACACCGACCTGCTCGGCCAGCGTTTCCAGCTGTTTAATCGCCGCCGGGCGATAAACGTCCGCGGAGACCACCAGCACTTTCTTCTTGTGCTTCTCACGCAGGAATTTCCCCAGCTTACCAACGCTGGTCGTTTTACCCGCACCCTGCAAGCCCGCCATCAGTACGACGGCAGGCGGCTGAGCAGCCAGATTCAGGGTCTGGTTTTCTTCGCCCATTGCCGCAACCAGCTCGTTACGGACAATCTTGACGAACTCCTGACCCGGCGTCAGGCTTTTGTTAACTTCATGACCAACCGCTTTCTCTTTTACGCGATTGATAAACTCACGCACTACCGGCAGCGCTACATCAGCCTCCAGCAGCGCCATGCGCACTTCGCGCAGCGTCTCTTTAACGTTGTCTTCAGTAAGGCGTCCACGGCCACTGATATTGCGCAGCGTGCGCGACAAACGATCGGTTAAATTATCAAACATTGTCTCTCGCCTGGGGTGGAAACGGTCGGTCGCGACAGCGACACATCAACAGAAATTTGTCGCAGTATAACATGAAGCCGCCTTTGTTGTTATGCAACGGTTGGAGCAGCGGTCACGTAACGCTATACTGCTTTTCTTTATCACTGGCCAACTGTCGACACCTAATATGCCCGTTTTTGCTCTGCTCGCCCTTGTCGCCTACTCAGTCAGCCTTGCGCTGATTATTCCCGCCCTGCTGCAAAAAAACAGCGGCTGGCGGCGTATGGCTATTCTTTCTGCGGTCGTCGCGCTGGTAAGCCATGCTATTGCCCTGGAAGCGCGTATCCTGCCCGGCGGTGAAAGCGGACAAAACCTGAGCCTGTTGAACGTAGGCTCACTGGTTAGCCTGATGATCTGCACGGTAATGACTATCGTCGCTTCCCGCAATCGTGGCTGGCTATTACTGCCCATTGTCTACGCCTTTGCCCTGATCAACCTCGCGTTCGCGACGTTTATGCCTAACGAGTTCATCACCCATCTCGAAGCGACACCGGGCATGATGATTCACATCGGGTTATCGCTGTTTGCTTATGCCACGCTGATTATTGCCGCGCTCTATGCGTTACAACTGGCGTGGATCGACTATCAGCTGAAAAACAAAAAACTGGCGTTCAGTAATGAAATGCCGCCACTGATGAGCATTGAGCGGAAAATGTTTCATATCACCCAGATCGGTGTGGTTCTGCTGACGCTCACTCTGTGTACTGGCCTGTTTTACATGCATAACCTGTTCAGTACTGAGAATATTGATAAAGCCGTTCTTTCTATCGTGGCATGGTTTGTCTATATCGTTCTGTTGTGGGGGCATTACCATGAAGGCTGGCGCGGACGTCGCGTCGTATGGTTTAACGTCGCAGGCGCAGTCATTCTGACGCTGGCCTATTTCGGCAGCCGTATACTGCAGCAGTTCGTGAGTTAAATCTTTAAGGAACCCTACGTGGAACACATCTCCACCACCACGCTCATTGTCACGCTTCTCATCATGGTGGTCATTTCCGCCTATTTTTCCGGTTCTGAAACCGGAATGATGACCCTGAATCGCTATCGTCTGCGGCATCGGGCCAAGCAGGGTAATCGTCAGGCAAAACGCGTTGAAAAGTTACTTCGCAAACCGGATCGCCTGATAAGTCTGGTACTGATCGGTAATAACCTGGTGAATATTCTGGCCTCCGCGCTTGGCACTATTGTCGGTATGCGCCTGTATGGCGATGCCGGCGTCGCCATCGCCACCGGGGTGCTAACGTTTGTGGTGCTGGTTTTTGCCGAAGTACTGCCAAAGACCATTGCCGCGCTGTATCCAGAAAAAGTCGCCTACCCGAGCAGTTTTTTGCTGGCTCCCCTACAAATCATCATGATGCCGCTGGTGTGGTTGCTTAATACCATTACCCGCCTGCTGATGCGCATGATGGGTATCAAAACAGATATCGTGGTGAGCGGTTCGCTGAGTAAAGATGAACTGCGAACGCTGGTCAATGAATCGCGCTCCCAAATCTCGCGTCGTAATCAGGATATGCTGCTGTCCGTGCTGGATCTGGAAAAAGTCAGCGTCGATGACATCATGGTGCCGCGCAGTGAAATCATCGGCATTGATATTAACGACGACTGGAAATCAATCGTGCGCCAGCTTTCGCACTCCCCTCACGGTCGCATTGTGCTGTACCGCGACTCACTCGACGATGCCATCAGTATGCTGCGCGTACGCGAAGCCTGGCGATTAATGGCGGAGAAAAAAGAGTTCACCAAAGAGACCATGTTACGCGCGGCCGACGAAATTTATTACGTCCCGGAAGGTACGCCCCTCAGCACCCAGCTCATTAAATTTCAGCGCAATAAGAAGAAAGTGGGTCTGGTGGTCAATGAATATGGCGATATTCAGGGGCTGGTCACGGTCGAAGATATTCTGGAAGAGATTGTCGGCGATTTCACCACATCAATGTCACCGACGCTTGCTGAAGAGGTGACGCCGCAGAATGATGGCTCAGTGATCATTGACGGCAGCGCCAACGTTCGTGAAATCAATAAGGCGTTTAACTGGCACCTGCCGGAGGATGACGCACGTACCGTGAACGGTATTATTCTTGAAGCGCTGGAAGAGATCCCGGTAGCTGGCACACGAGTGCGTATTGGGCAGTACGATATCGATATTCTCGACGTGCAGGACAATATGATTAAACAGGTACAGGTGTTGCCGGTTACACCACTGCGCGAGAGTGTAGCGGACCAGTGAGCATAGTCCGGGCCGGGTAGCGCATCAGCATTACCCGGCCCAGGGCTGATTAGCCTTTGGCTTTCGCCACGGAGACCATCGCCGCACGGATGGTACGTCCGTTCAGGGTATAGCCTTTCTGCATTACCATCAGCACATTACCGGCGGCAACGTCGTCAGACTCTACCATTGCAATGGCCTGATGCACGTTAGGGTCCATCGGCACATCTATATCCGCAACCACCTGCACACCAAACTTCGCCACCACATCCAGCATTGACTTACGCGTCAGCTCAATACCTTCAATCATTGGTGCCATCGCATCATTGTCTTTGTCCGCCACTTCCAGCGCACGATCCAGACTGTCCAGCACCGGCAGCAGCTCGTTGACGAATTTTTCCAGCGCAAATTTATGCGCTTTTTCTACATCCAGTTCGGTACGACGACGCAGGTTTTCCATTTCCGCTTTGATACGCAACACGCTGTCGCGCTCGCGAGTTTCGGCTTCAGCAAGCTGAGCTTCCAGATTCGCAATTTTTTCATCGCGCGGATCCACCTGCTCAGCAGAAGCGTCTGGTTCAACCGCCTCAACTTCTTCGTGCTGATCCATGATAATTTCTTCCGGGGCTTGCCCCTCAGGCGTTTTCTGTTCTTTACTACTCATGAATTTCTCCGCGTTTTTTTCGCATTCATCTCGCTAACCTGGATTATTATGGGGATAAGATTCAGGGTTTCAAGGGAAGTACTCACATTGTCACTAATCTTCGTTACAAGGACCTCGAGAAAATGAACAATCATTTCAAGTGTATTGGCATTGTGGGGCATCCACGTCACCCCACTGCACTGACAACACATGAAATGCTCTACCGCTGGCTGTGCGCCAAAGGTTATGAGGTTATCGTGGAGCAACAAATCGCGCACGAGCTACAGCTGAAAAATGTGAAAACCGGTACGCTCGCGGAGATTGGCCAGCAGGCAGACCTCGCCGTAGTCGTCGGCGGCGACGGCAATATGCTGGGCGCTGCGCGCACCCTGGCACGTTATGACATCAAGGTTATCGGAATTAACCGCGGTAACCTCGGTTTCCTCACCGACCTTGATCCAGACAATGCCCACCAACAGTTAGCTGACGTACTGGAAGGCCACTACATCAGCGAAAAACGCTTTTTACTCGAAGCCCAGGTATGCCAACAGGATTGCCAAAAGCGCATCAGCACCGCGATCAACGAAGTGGTGCTGCATCCAGGCAAAGTGGCGCATATGATTGAGTTCGAAGTGTATATCGATGAAATCTTTGCCTTCTCTCAGCGTTCCGACGGGCTAATTATCTCTACGCCTACCGGCTCTACCGCCTACTCGCTCTCTGCCGGAGGCCCAATTCTGACACCTTCCCTGGATGCCATTACGCTGGTGCCGATGTTCCCGCATACGCTTTCTGCGCGCCCGCTGGTGATCAACAGTAGCAGCACAATTCGCCTGCGCTTTTCTCATCGCCGTAGCGATCTGGAGATCAGCTGCGACAGCCAAATCGCCCTGCCGATACAGGAAGGTGAAGACGTATTGATCCGCCGCTGTGATTATCATCTGAACCTGATACATCCAAAAGATTACAGCTATTTCAATACATTAAGTACCAAGCTGGGCTGGTCAAAAAAATTATTCTAATTTAACGCCAACCTCTTTACTGTATAAAAAACCAGTTTATACTGTATGTAATTACAGTTATGGTTTTTCATACAGGAAAACAGCTATGTTGGCACAACTGATCATCAGCAATTTTGCTATCGTTCGTGAACTTGAGATCGATTTCCAGAACGGCATGACCGTCATCACCGGTGAGACAGGTGCGGGTAAGTCCATTGCCATTGATGCTCTCGGTTTGTGCCTGGGCGGGCGCGCAGAAGCCGACATGGTGCGCGCAGGCGCTGCGCGAGCCGACCTCTGTGCCCGTTTCGCCTTAAAAGACACCCCAGCAGCCCTGCGCTGGCTGGAAGAGAACCAGCTTGAAGATGGCCGTGAGTGCTTGCTGCGTCGCGTTATCAGCAGCGACGGCCGCTCCCGTGGCTTTATTAACGGTACCGCCGTTCCGCTATCACAGCTTCGTGAGCTGGGCCAGTTGCTGATTCAAATCCACGGCCAGCACGCACACCAGCTTCTGACAAAATCCGAACACCAAAAATTCCTGCTTGATGGTTACGCCAATGAAGCGTCCCTGACCCAGGAAATGACCGCGCGCTATCAGCTATGGCACCAAAGCTGCCGCGATCTGGCGCATCATCAGCAACAAAGCCAGGAGCGCGCAGCACGGGCGGAACTGTTGCAATATCAGCTAAAAGAATTGAACGAATTCAACCCACAGCCGGGCGAGTTTGAGCAAATTGATGAAGAGTACAAGCGTCTGGCTAACAGCGGGCAATTGCTCACCACCAGTCAGCAGGCTCTGGCTATCCTCGCGGATGGCGAAGACATCAATCTGCAGAGCCAGCTGTACACCGCAAAGCACCTGGTCACCGAACTGGCAGGCATGGACGGCAAACTTTCCGGTATCCTCGATATGCTGGAAGAGGCAACCATTCAGCTCAGCGAAGCCAGCGATGAACTGCGCCACTATTGCGATCGTCTGGATTTAGACCCTAACCGTTTGTTCGAACTTGAGCAGCGTATTTCAAAGCAAATCTCGTTGGCACGTAAGCATCACGTCTCTCCGGAAGCGCTGCCGCAGTTCTATCAGTCTTTGTTAGATGAACAGCAGCAACTTGACGATCAGGCCGACTCGCTCGAAACCTTAACCCTGGCGGTGAACAATCACCACCAGCAGGCGCTGGAAACAGCAAAAAGGTTGCACCAACAGCGCCAGCATTACGCCCAGGAACTGGGGCAACTCATTACCGAGAGTATGCATACCCTTTCGATGCCGCATGGTCTCTTTTGCATTGATGTAAAATTTGAGGAGCATCATCTGAGCGCAGACGGTGCTGACCGCGTGGAGTTTAAAGTTACCACTAACCCGGGTCAGCCGTTACAACCGATCGCGAAAGTTGCTTCCGGCGGCGAGCTGTCGCGCATCGCTCTGGCTATTCAGGTTATTACCGCACGTAAAATGGAAACCCCGGCGCTGATTTTCGATGAGGTTGATGTCGGCATCAGCGGCCCGACGGCAGCGGTCGTGGGCAAAATGCTGCGGCAGTTGGGAGAATCAACCCAGGTAATGTGCGTAACGCACCTGCCGCAGGTTGCTGGTTGTGGTCATCAACATTTCTATGTCAGCAAAGAAACTGACGGCGCAATGACGGAAACACACATGCAGCCGCTTGATAAACGCGCACGTCTGCAGGAGTTAGCCCGCTTACTTGGCGGAAGCGAAGTCACACGCAATACCCTCGCAAACGCAAAAGAACTGCTAGCAGCATAAACTTTTTTCCCTTGTGAAGGTCTGAGTTCAACATAAAATCGCCGACCGACCCGACAGCAAAAGGTTTTAAAGTGGTGAAAGGTCTATTATCATCGGCATATTACATATGAGCCGCGTACTGCTCGGGCCCGAAAAGGAATCAAATCACTATGCGCTGTAAAACGCTGACTGCTGCTGCAGCAGTACTACTGATGTTGACTGCAGGCTGTTCCACTCTGGAGCGAGTGGTTTACCGCCCTGACATCAACCAGGGAAATTATCTGACACCGACCGATGTCGCCAAAGTGCGTACAGGCATGACGCAACAGCAGGTTGCTTATGCTCTGGGTACCCCGATGATGTCCGATCCTTTTGGCACTAACACCTGGTTCTATGTGTTCCGTCAGCAACCTGGACACGAAGGCGTAACTCAGCAAACGCTGACGCTGACCTTTAACAGCAGCGGCGTATTGACCAACATTGATAACAAACCTGCCCTGACCGACAACAAGTAGGTTTGAGAGATCAAAAAAAGGTGCTCAATGAGCACCTTTTTTATTGTCTGTTATTTTTTAGCGGATTTCTCTGCTCGCTGCCTGCGCAGCTCTTTGGGATCGGCAATCAACGGCCGATAAATTTCCACCCGATCGCCGTCATGCAGAACATCAGCAAGCTTTACCGGACGGCTGTAGATGCCCACTTTATTTTTGCTGAGATCGATATCATTACGTAATTCCAGCAACCCGGAAGCGCGGATAGCCTCTTCCACCGTAGCGCCCTGCTGCAGCGTTACGCGCTGTAAATACTGTTTTTCAGGCAGCGCGTATGCCACTTCAACGACAATTTTAGCCGACGCTGACACTGTAAACCTCTTTCGCGCGAACGGTGAAAGCCTGCACCATATTCGAAGCCAGCTCTTTAAAGATGCGGCCAAACGCCAGCTCGATGAGTTTATTCGTGAACTCAAAATCGAGATGAAACTCAATGCGGCACGCGTCCTGGCTTAACGGCGTAAATTTCCAGCCGCCAATCAGTTTTTTAAACGGTCCATCGACCAGATGCATCAGGATGCTCTGATTACTGGTCAGTTGGTTACGCGTGGTGAACGTTTTGCTAATCCCTGCTTTAGAGACGTCCACAGCGGCCGTCATTTGTCCCGGAGTCGACTCCAGTACGCGGCTACCGGTGCACCCCGGTAAAAACTGGGGATAGGATTTAACATCATTCACTAACTGATACATCTGCTCCGCACTGTAAGGTACTAAAGCGGTCCGGCTAATCTGAGGCATAACAATTTCCATCAATATCAATCACACAAATAATACCATTTATCACTCGCTAAAAAAAACGCTATAGCCCAACTCGTGCTAAGATAGCGCCTTGCGCCCCGCTGGATGAAATGGGGTGTTTTTCGATTCCAGATTACCTATACTGAGCGGCATTATGACGAAGAAAAAAGCACACAAACCTGGCTCAGCCACAATCGCGCTTAACAAACGCGCACGACACGAATACTTTATCGAAGAAGAGTTCGAAGCAGGACTCGCTCTGCAGGGCTGGGAAGTCAAATCCTTGCGCGCAGGTAAAGCCAACATCGGCGATAGCTACGTTATACTCAAAGACGGCGAAGCGTTCCTGTTTGGCGCCAACTTCACACCGATGGCCGTTGCTTCAACACACGTGGTATGCGATCCCACCCGTACCCGTAAACTACTGTTAAACCAGCGCGAACTCGACTCTTTGTATGGTCGCATTAATCGGGATGGTTATACCGTGGTAGCACTTTCGCTGTACTGGAAGAACGCCTGGTGTAAAGTGAAAATCGGCGTCGCAAAAGGTAAGAAACAACACGACAAGCGCTCCGATGTGAAAGAACGTGAATGGCAGGTGGATAAAGCACGTATTATGAAAAATGCCGGGCGATAACCTTCTTTTCTTTGTGGCCAGTCTATCACCATGATGACTGGCCTTTATTTTTTAGTTATTGAAAGTCGCATTATACATTCATAGTAATTATAGATTCCATTGCTGAATCGTTCAGCTAAAAATACAACCTCCAATCCGCAGTCAAGGAGTAGCCTAATAGAATAAAACTTCAAGTACTCCCGCCCTATATTTTCCACTCTACGAAATAGCATTATTATTACTGTTGTTTATTATTAACAATAAATAATAAAATCAATGATTACAGCAAGTTATAAATAAAACCTATTTATCGAAACGTTTAACTCATTTCGATGAAAAATGTCATCATATATTTTTAATATCTGGACATTGCAGAAAAGTTTCTTTCTGACTATATCATCTAATACGAAAGAACTATTTTTGGTGCTCAGACTACGACTTTATTTGTTCAGAAACTGATATCTGTAAATCTCATCCATGAAATTACATGTGCAAGTTCATCATTATGATGAACGAGGCACCTGTCTGCTCATTTTCCCGGCACGCCGTTGCGGATTAATACTCCCGACCTGCCATCAGGAGTGAACATATGCGTCTACTCGCCGTTGTATCGAAGTTGACTGGTGTTTCTACCAATGTTGAAGCCTCTGAAATTACGCTCAACTCACCTTCTATTGTGAAACTGTCCGTTTCGCGTGAGGAGGTCAGCCAGTTGACTCGCGTTAATCAGGATCTGGTTGTCACACTCCGTTCAGGTGAAACCATCACCATTAAAAATTTTTACGTCGGAAAAGGTGATGCGCAAAACCAGCTGGTTCTGGAAGACAGCAATGGCGCGCTGTGGTGGGTTCAGGATACGGATGGCGCTTTCCATTTTCAGCACCTGGACGATCTCACGCCGCTGATGACGGCCGAAGGCAGTCATGACGGTGGCGCAGTCTGGCCCTGGGTTCTCGGCGGGGTCGTTGCCGCAGGTGGGATTGCAGCTATAGCCTCTTCTGGCGGCGGTGGCGGACATCACAATAACGACAACGGCTCAGGAAATGGTAATCCCGGTGGTAGTACGGGTCCTGGCGTTGGAACAAATCCAGATGGTGGCACCAATCCAGGCGGTAATAATAGCGGAGATACTACTCCACCAACATCTCCAACTGCACTGGTGGTCTCCCCTGATGGCAAGTCGTTGACCGGGCAGGCAGAACCGGGCAGTACAGTCATCATTAAAGATGCGCAGGGCAACATTGTTGGTCAGGGTAAAGCAGACAGTGACGGCAAATTTGCGATCGATCTTAATCCCCCTAAACTCAGCGGAGAACACCTGACCGTTACCGCAACCGATGCGGCAGGTAATACCAGCCCCGCCGCGAGCGTTAACGCGCCCGATATTCCTCTGCCTTCCACACCGGTATTTTCTGCTGCTATAGACGATCAGGCTCCGGAAACCGGGACTGTCGCTAACAAGCAATTTACCAATGACAATACCCCGACGCTACAGGGAACCGGCACCCCCGGCTCAACTATCCATATTTATGTTGATGGCAAAGAGACAGGTACCGCCGTGGTGGGATCGAATGGAAAATGGAGCTTTGCTATTGCCACACCGCTGGCAGATGGTGAACACAGCTTTACAGCCATTGCTACCAACCTTAAAGGCAGCAGCGGAGAATCTACCCAATTCACACTCAACATTGATACTCACACCCCAGAAGCCCCTGTACTTGAAGCCCTAACGGATAAAACAGGTTACATTACTGGTCTACTCATCAATAACGCACACACTGATGAAGCAAAACCAACCCTATCCGGTAAAGGTGAAGCAGGAAATACCATTACCATCCGTGAAGGGAACATCATTCTGGGGACGACTGTCGTTGATGCCAGCGGCCAGTGGAGCTTCACCCCGACAACAGCGTTAAGCGACGGCGCACATACGTTCACGATCCAACAGACGGATAAAGCAGGAAACGTCAGCGAAATAACGACAACCCCAACGATTATTGTTGATACGACTCCCCCACCTGCTGCGGTGGTTGACTCAGTCTCCGTGGATGGCACCACCGTAACAGGTCATGCTGAAATCGGCAGTACCGTCTCCATCTATGATGCCGATAACAATCTCCTCGGTTCAGCTGTAGTAGGCCAGGATGGCTTATTCAGTATTACGCTGAATCCAGCGAAAACGCATGGCGAAACGCTGGAAACACGTATCCGGGACGAGGTAGGTAATAACGGACCGGCAGGCCAATTTACTGCATCAAACTCTCAATATCCTTCTCAACCGATCATCATCACCGTGTCAGATGACATTGGGAGCATGACCGGTGCTCTGAAAAACGGCGATGCTACAGATGACAATCGCCCGACCATCAGCGGTACAGCTGAACCGGGAAGTGTTATCACAATTAATGACAATGGCGTGCCAATGCCAACAATCCCGCCGGTGATTGCTGACAACGATGGGAAGTGGAGCTTTACGCCCTCTCAACCACTTCCTGATGGCGATCATCTTTTTACCGCAACGGCGACAAATAACTTCGGCACCAGCGGACAGTCCATCAGCTTTGCGGTTGATATCGACACCCAACCTCCGGTGCTGGAAGATTTGGAAGTCATTAATCAGGGAACCACGCTGACAGGCTCCACCGAAGCAGGCAGCACGGTGGTGATTAAAGACAGTCAGGGAAATGTTTTGGGAAGCGGTAAGGCAGGTAATGATGGCTCATTCTCAATAGGCATTAATCCCGCCAAAACCAATGGTGAAACGCTGACCATTTCGGTCACTGATAGAGCCTCAAATACGGGTCCTGTAGAGAGCCTGAAAGTACCGGATATTTCGCCGCCAGCCTCCCCTTCCGGACTAACTGTCGCTGCCGACGGTGAATCCGTTAGTGGTCAGGCGGAACCCGGTTCTACGGTTATCATCAGAGACGTCGCGGGTAACGTACTGGGTACCGGGATCGCCAACGGCAGCGGGCAATTCATCGCCCCGCTAAATTCACCACAAACCAATGGCGAAGCGTTAACGGCAACAGCCAAAGACGCTGCACAAAATGAGAGTCTACCGTCTACCGTGCTCGCACCGGATACGACCGCACCACGCGCACCAGAAGATGTGAAGGTGAGCCCGGAAGGCACCAGCGTAACGGGGACGGCTGAACCAGGCAGTACAATAACCATTACCGCACCGGACGGCAGCACCATCGGTACTGGAAAAACGGGAAGCGATGGCAACTTTAGCGTACCGCTTTCACCTGCGCAGACGAATGGCGAAACCGTCAGCGTCACCGCCACTGACAGTGCTAAAAATGAAAGCCCGGCGAAAACCGCAGTTGCGCCGGATACTACCGCCCCAGATAAGCCCATTATTTTGCAGGTATTTGATGACGTCGCAGGCGATACCGGGCCACTCACCAGTGGACAAACAACCAACGATAACCGTCCGACGCTGAGCGGCACAGCAGAAGCTGGCTCAACGGTAGAGATATTTGATAACGGGACATCTCTAGGTGTGGCCGTAATGCAGCCTGACGGTAGCTGGAGCTTCACCCCTCAGACCGACCTCGGTGAAGGGAAACACCAGCTTACGGCTGTCGCTACAGATACCAAAGGCAACGCCAGCCCAGCGACCGCGTTTGAACTGATTGTTGATACGCAGTCACCGCAAATGCCTGCCATTAGCCATGTAACGGATGACAAGCCGGGCATTGTCGGTTCCATCGCCAATAACGGTCTGACCAACGATAACACGCCAACCATCAACGGAACCGGCGAACCCGGCTCAATAGTTCATCTGATGCGTGACGGGCAACTGATTGCAGATATTACCGTCGATACTAGCGGAATATGGAGCTACACCCCGCCGCAAACGTTGCCCGATAATAAATATGAATTTACGGTGACAGCCAGCGACAACAATGGAAACACGACACCTCTCTCCGCAGGGTTCACCATTACCATTGACAGCACGGCACCTCTCGCCCCGGGATTTTCTGCGATCCTTGATCCTGATAAAAATCCTATCGATACCAGTCAACCGACCAACTCTTCTCAGCCACAGTTAACCGGTAGTGGCACCGCTGGCGACACCATCACCATTTATGACAATGGCAAGCCGATTGGCGAAACAAAGGTTGGCACGGATGGAAGCTGGCAATTCACGCCGCCAGTGGTTCTGGGTGACGGCACATATGTTCTGACGGCAACCGCCAGCGATCCGGCAGGCAATGAAGGCCCGAAATCCACCAGCTTCACGCTACAGGTCGATACAAATGCGCCAAATGCACCACAAATCCTGTCAGCAACCATTGTTGTGGGTACCGAAAATGTCGTTCTGGCTAATGGCAGCACAACGAACCAGGAAACTCCGCTTCTGAGCGGTACCGGCGAGCCAGGCGCCACGATTACGCTCTATAATAATGGCACTGAGGTGGACACGGTAAAGGTCAATGCACAAGGGAAATGGACCTACCAGCCAACCGCCAATTTATCTGAAGGGTTAAACGTCATTACCGCGACGGCTACCGATGCGGCAGGCAACGTCAGCCCGGTATCCGGCGTCTACTCGATCACAATTGATACCATTCCACCTGCGAAACCTGACGTACCGCTAATCACCGATAACGCTCTACCCGTTGTCGGAAACGTTGCCAGTGGTGGCACAACCAATGACACCACGCCCACCTTCAGCGGGAAGGGAGAGCCGGGTAGCACTATCACTATCTACAATAACGGCAGCGAAATTGGTCAAACAACTGTAGGTGATAACGGGAGATGGACCTTTACCCCTAGCCCATTAGACCCAGACACGACTTACGTCATCACCACAACTGAAACCGACATTGCGGGCAATACCAGCGATCCGTCGGATCCCGTCCCCCTAACCATTGACACAACGGTCCCAACCACTCCCACTATTGAATTTGCGACGGATGATGACGGCGTACCTGACTCAAACTTTAACAACAACGCCACCACCGATGACAATACGCCGGTTATTCATGGTACGGGTGAAGCTGGCAGCATTATTACTGTATTCAATGGCACTACCGTTCTGGGCGTGGCCACTGTCGACAGTTTTGGCAACTGGGAATTCCCCATTACCAGCGCCCTGCTCGATGGAACCTATACCCTGACCGCCAGCGCAAAAGACGCCGCCGGTAATCCCAGCGGGACATCGAACAGCTTTACCTTTACCGTTGATACCATTCCTCTGCAGGCACCGGTAGTGACGGAAATCCTTGATAACGTCAACCCGGTCACTGGCACTCTGAGCGATGGCTCCTTCACTAACGACCAGACGTTAACCATCAACGGCACCGGAGAGACGGGCAGCACAATAACGATTTATGACAATGGCACAGCTATAGGGACCGCAAACGTCATTGATGGAAAATGGACATTCACCACGCCTGCACTTTCAGAAGATCCTCACGCGCTGACCTTCAGTGCAGATGACGGAGCCGGAAACACGACGGTTCAAACGCCGGCCATTAATATCACCGTAGATATTACACCGCCGCCAGCCCCGACGATCCAGACTGTCTCACCGGATGGCACCCGGGTTGCTGGTCTGGCAGATCCTTTCGCCACGGTTGAAATTCGCGATGCTTCCGGCACGCTAATCGGTACCGCAACCGCAAATAATACCGGCGAATTCGCCGTAACCTTAAGCCCGGCGCAGACCAACGGCGGTGAACTCACGGCGAAAGCAATTGATCGCGCGGGTAACGAAAGCCCCAACGCGACCTTTCCCGCCTCTGACAGCGGCCTGCCTGATGTGCCGTTCATTATCGCGATTGACGACGATGTCGGTAGCGTACAGGGAAATATTCTCACTGCTGGCGGTAGAACAGACGACACCACCCCCACGCTTCGTGGCACAACGGAAGTGGGGTCGACGGTCGAAGTCTTTATTAACGGCACCAGCGCTGGCCAGGCCATCGTTGATACCAGCGGCAATTGGACATTTGCGGTTCCCACCCTGCCGGGCGAAGGGAACTACAATTTTACCGTTCAGGCCACCAACGGTAACGGCAAGGGCGGTCTGTCCGCCCCCGTTGCAGTAACGGTAGATTTAACCGCACCGCTCCAGCCGGTGATTGTTAACGCGACGGATGACGTTCCCGGCTACACCGGCTCACTGGCTAACGCCGCGCTAACAAACGATGCGCGCCCCACGCTCAACGGTACCGGCGAAGCAGGTGCCACTATAACCATCTTTGATAATGGCAATGCGATCGGCACTACCACCGTCGCTCAAAACGGTAGCTGGAGCTTCACGCCGGGAAGTAATCTCAGTAACAGCCAGCATGTGTTCACCGCCCGCGCAACGGATAGTGCAGGTAATACCGGGGCTATTTCGGGCGATTTCACCCTGACCATTGACGCACAAGCGCCCACCGTCCCGACAATTACATCGGTGATTGACGATAACAACCTACCGAACGTTTCCGTCTTACCAGGCCAGGTAACTGACGATCGCCAGCCCGTGCTGAACGGTACGGGCGAAACCGGTGCGACAATTAATATCTTTGATAACGGCGTACTCCTTGGTACGACCGTAGTAGGTGCAGGAGGAGCCTGGTCCTGGACGGTTGACAGCGCGCTAACGGAAGGCAGCCACACCCTGACCGTCAGCGCCACCGACCCGGCAGGTAACACCAGCGCAGCCTCCTCTGGGTGGAATATCGTCGTGGATGTGACGCCCCCCGCCGTACCAACGCTCACTTCCGTGGTAGACGATCAGCCCGGTTTAACCGGCAATCTGGTCAGCGGTCAACTCACCAACGACGCGACTCCGACGCTCAACGGTCGCGGAGAAATCGGAGCTACAATTAATATCTGGCTGGATGGCGGAACAACACCGATTGGCACAGCCATTGTTGATGGAACCGGGTCGTGGAGCTTCACGCCTGGAACGCCACTCACTAATGGTAACCATACCTTTACCCTCAGCGCGACTGACCCAGCCGGCAACACCAGCGCCCTGTCCGGTGGATTTACGCTGAATGTTGACGCCACTCCACCTATAGCGCCAGTCATTACCAGCATCGCGGATAATACGGCCCCCGTGATAGGCGTCGTACCGAATGGTGGAAGCACCAACGAGACAAGGCCGACAATTACCGGAACCGGTGAAGCAGGCTCGACAATCTCTATTTATAACGGCGCTTCTCTCGTGGGCACAGCCCTTGTCCAGGCCAACGGCAACTGGAGCTTTACACCAACAAATGCGCTTGCTGCAGGCACATGGAATCTTACCGCGAAGGCAACTGACACCGCGGGTAATACTGGGCCGGCATCGGATGTTCGCTCATTCACTATTGATACTACCGCCCCCGTTGCACCTGTCATAACCACCGTCTTTGACGATCAAGGGCCACTCACCGGCAATCTCAGCAATGGACAAATTACTGATGATGCCCGCCCGACATTCAGCGGTACCAGCGAACCCAACGCCATAATCCGTATCTTTGACAACGGCTCTTTGTTAACGGAGATAACCGCTAACAGCAGCGGTAACTGGAGCTATACGCCTACGCAACCAACAGCGCCTGCAATGGCCACGGGAAACCATGTCATCACCGTAACGGCCATCGATGCGGCGGGTAATGTGAGTCCTGCATCGGACAGCTTCACATTCGTGGTGGATACCACCGCGCCATTACTACCGGTTATTACCCTGGTGACCGATGATATGCCCCCTGGCACCGGGGCGATTACTAACGGACAAAGTACCAACGATCCAACGCCGACGTTTAGCGGAACAGCGGAGGCCGGAGCCACAATCACCCTGTATGAGAATAATACCGTCCTGGGAACCACCACCGTGTTAGCCAACGGTACCTGGAGCGTCACCACCTCCACGTTGGGAAGCGGTACACATACCATTACCGCTGTCGCTACAGATGCAGCAGGCAACGCCAGCCAACCAACAGGCGGTTTTACGCTGACTGTCGACACATCGGCCCCCGCTACGCCAACCCTGACTACCGTCGTGGATGACGTTGCTGGCGGTGTATTCGGCAACCTGAATAACGGTCAGATCAGTAATGACAGCCGGCCAACACTAAACGGGACTGCTGAGGTGGGAAGTACGGTAAGTGTTTATGACGGCAACACATTGTTGGGAACAACCACGGCTGGAGCAGGTGGCGCCTGGAGCTTCACGCCGGGAACCCCGCTCAGCGAAGGCTCGCACACGCTAACCGTCACCGCCACCGATGCGGCGGGTAATAACAGCCCGGCGACCAACAGTTTTGTGATAGTCGTTGATACCACCGCGCCAGGCGTGCCAGTTATTGTCAGCATTATTGATGATGTGCCTAACATCACTGGTGCAGTGGGTAATGGTCAGTCCACCAATGATACCCTCCCCACGCTCAACGGCACGGCGGAAGCCAACAGCACGGTCAATATCTTTGACAACGGCGCGCTGGTGGCCTCCGTAACGGCGAACGCCAGCGGAAACTGGACCTGGACTCCCACCTCAGCGTTGGGCCAGGGCACGCATGCTTATACGGTGAATGCCACTGATACGGCGGGTAACGTGAGCCCCACCTCCCCTGGCTCGTCGATTGTAGTGGATACCCTCGCGCCCGGCGCGCCAACGGGCCTTACTATCAATGCCACCGGAAACCGCGTCACCGGTACAGCTGAAGCAGGGAGCACCGTGACCATTACGTCCAGTACAGGAACCGTACTGGGAACCGCCACTGCGGATGGTGCAGGCAGCTTTGTGGTGACGCTTTCCCCGGCGCAAACCAGCGGCCAGGCGCTGCTGGCATTTGCTCAGGATAAAGCGGGCAATATCGGTGTTTCTGCCGGGTTCACTGCCCCAGATACCCGCGTACCCGATGCCCCAACCATCGTCAGTGTTGTGGATGATTTCGGCATTTATACCGGGATTATCGCCAATGGCCAGGTAACCAACGATGCCTTACCTACGCTAAACGGAACGGCACAGGCCAATGCCGTCATCAATATTTACAACAACGGGGCGCTGCTTGGCTTCACAACGGCAAACGCCAGCGGCGTCTGGTCCTTCACGCCTGGCAGCAATTTGACCGAGGGCTCGCACGCCTTTACCGCAACGGCAACCAACGCTAATGGCACAGGAGCCGCATCAGGTCCCGCCACAGTGGTGGTCGATACACTGGCTCCCAATACGCCAACCGGCATACTGAGTACGGATGGCGGTTCGCTAACAGGTCAGGCAGAAGCAAACAGCACGGTGACGGTGACAATCCCTGGCGCGGGTACCTACACCACGACGGCAGGAAGCAACGGCGCCTGGTCATTGACCTTGCCGACCAAACAAATTGAAGGGCAGAAGCTGGGCATAACCGCAACCGATGCGGCGGGCAATACGTCGGGGTCGCTCTCCATTACCGCCCCAATCCTCCCACTCTCGGCTAACGATAACGTCACCAGTCTCGCGCTGACGACCACCGCAACCACCAGCTCACAAAGCTACTCTGACTACGGTCTGCTGTTGGTAGGTGCTTTGGGGAATGTCGCCTCCGTTCTGGGTAATGACACCGCACAGGTACAGTTCACCATTGCCGCCGGTGGCTCCGGCAATGTTACGATCGATGCGGCAGCGACAGGCATTGTTCTGTCATTGCTCAGTACCCAGGAGATTGTGGTGCAGCGCTTTGATGCCACTCTCGGCACCTGGAGCACCTTCATCAACACTGCAAATGGCGACTTCGCAAACCTACTGACGTTAACTGGTAGCGGCGTCACCCTGAATCTGACCGGCCTGGCCGGCGGGCAGTATCGCGTGCTGACGTATAACACCAGCCTGCTGGCGACAGGTTCATATACCAGCCTGGACGTAGACGTACATCAGACCAGCGCAGGCGTTGTCAGCGGGCCGACCGTCAATACTGGCAACGTGATGGCAGACGACGTTACGCCAACCGGGACAACACTAACATCAGTCACTGATGCCAGCGGGAAAACCACCGTCGTTGGCGCGGGTGGGGTCGATATCACAGGTCAGTACGGCACCCTGCACATCAACCAGGACGGCAGCTATACCTACACATTAACTAACACCAGCGCCGCGGTTTACGGTCAAAAAGAGAGCTTCACCTATACCATCACACAGGGTAGCAACAGCAGCTCGGCACATCTGGTGATCAACCTGGGGCCAGCCCCGGCGGCCACCACCGTTATTGCGGCCGACAACAATGCTGCCATGGTCTTTGATACCAGCGTCAGCTATGTCAACAATGGGCCATCAGTACAAAGCGGTCTGACGGTATTAAGCGTCGGAGTTGGTACCGTACTTAACGCCAACCTGCTTGATGACATGAGCAATCCGATTATCTTTGATGTAGAGGATGGCTCAACCCGTACGATGACCATTCAAGGGACCGTTGGCGGCGTAACGCTGGCCTCAACGTTCGATCTTTATATCTACCGCTTCAATGATGCGATCCAGCAGTTTGAACAATACCGGGTGCAAAAAGGCTGGATCAACACCCTGCTGCTGAATGGCAATTCACAGCCGTTGACGGTAACGCTGCCAGGCGGTGAATACCTGTTTGTACTGAATACCGCCAGCGGGATCAGCGCCCTCACCGGTTACACGCTCAATATCTCGCAGGATCATACCTATGCCGTAGATAGCACTACCGCCAATACCACCGGCAATGTGTTAACTAACGATATTGTGCCGCCAGATGCGGTGATCACTGAAGTCAACGGCGTGGCTGTCCCGGCATCGGGAAGCACCACCATAAACGGACTCTACGGTACGTTATCCATTGATGCAAAAGGAAATTACACCTATACCCTGAAAAACGGCGTTGGTGCGGACAGCATCAAATCCCCGGACAGCTTCGTCTATACCGTTCGCGCGCAGAATGGTGATACGGATACCGCCTCACTGAATATCACGCCAACCCCGCAGGCGTTGAATGCCGTCGATGACGTCAGCAGCATCATGGCGGTAAATACCGTTCAGGACTCGGCTGCATATGGCAGCGGCGTGCTGGGAACAGCGACAATTCCGACACTGGGGAGCAAGGCAACCGCGACAGGTTCGTTTGACATCGCGACAAATGACGTCCTGAAAAACGCTACGCTTAACTTCGATATCAACACGCTAATCACCGTCGGTACGCTCGGTGTGAGCTGGACGATAACCGGCCCTGGCGGATACACACTTTCAGGTACGGTACCTGCCAGCGCCATCAGTCTGTTAGGCAGTTCAATCGCGGTCTCGCTGGGGAATGCCGAACTGACCGCAGGTCATTACAGCGTCAGCTTCACAGGAACGATGGGAGGGCTGGCCGTGGGCGACGTCAGCATTACGCCGAACATCACCGGCACCACCTGGCACCTTAATACCTTTGACGTCAACACCACCACGGTAAATGGCAATATTTTTGATGGTAGTGATGCGGCAGGCGCCCACGATCAGCTGTCAACCGTCCATACCCTGCTTACCGTCAATGGCTATAACGGCAGTACCGCCACGCTCAATCCGACCAGCAGTACCAGTAGCGCCACCGTTCAGGGCCATTATGGTTCACTGACCATGAATCTGGATGGCTCCTACACCTACACGCTGAAGCCGGGTACGACCGTGGCATCGATGACCACCAAAGAGACCTTCACCTATACGCTTAATGACCAAAACGGACATACGGACACCGCCACGCTCACCATCAATATGAATCCGCAGCTGGCAAGCTCCTCACAACATGATGTGATCACCGGGTCGGTCTACGGCGATACGCTTATCTATCATCTGCTTAATGCCAACAACGCAACCGGAGGGAACAACAGCGACAACTGGACCAATTTCTCTATGGCCCAGGGCGACAAGATCGATATCCACGAACTGCTGAGCGGATGGAACCATCAGGCCTCAACGCTTGGGAACTACGTGCAGGTCACCACCAACGGATCCAACACCGTGATCGCCATCGACCGCGATGGTACGGGTGGAACTTATCAATCCACCAACCTCATCACCCTGGAGAACGTCAACACCACGCTGAATGAACTGCTACAGAACAACCATCTCATCACGGGTGGTTAATACATAAAGCTCCGGGCGCCACGACGCCCGGAGCAACTGCCGTAACGGTTGTATTTGAAAGGGATGAGATATGGGAAAAGTCATGCCCGTGGCATTACTGCTGGCATTAACGCTGTGTTCCATGCAGGTGAATGCCGAGGATGAACCGCAAATTATTACGCCGGAAGGGTTGGCAAACAGCCAGATGCTTCCAAACCTTGACGGCTCCGTTGCCGATCTGCCGCTAAGCTCCGCCGCCCCCGGTACTCTGACGCTGAACGATGCCGTGAGTCGTGCCGTGAGCTGGCACCCATCCATTCGTGAATCTATCGGCAAATTACTCACACAGAATGAGCAGATAGACGTGGCGAAATCGAAATATTACCCGCAGGTAACTGCCGGAATGAACAACGGCTACAGCAATACTTACACCGACCACGGCCTTAGCCCAGCCCTGGTTATTTCGGTGTCACAAATGCTGTATGACTTCGGCAAAGTGGCCAGCCAGGTCCGCGCTGAAACCGCAGGTTCCGCGCAGCAGCAGGCTAATGTGTTACTCAGTATTGATACCATCGCGCACGCGACCGCCAACGCGATAGTCCAGGTGCAGACGTGGCAGCAAATGGTGGATGCCGCCGAGGAGCAACTCGCCGCTCTGAACGGCATTGGCCGACTGACCCGGCAACGCAATGATGAAGGCGCAACCTCGCTATCAGACGTGGTGCAAACCGATGCGCGTATAGAGTCCGCTCGTTCGCAACTGGCGCAGTACCAGGCCAATCTCGACAGCAGCAAGGCAACTCTGATGAGCTATCTCGGCTGGAACTCGCTCAACGGCATCAGCAATGAATTCCCCGGCAAACTGGACAGCAGTTGTGATGTCGTTAAACCCGACGATAAGCTGGTTCCTGCCGTGCTGGCGGCGTGGGCGCAGGCAAATGTGGCGCAAGCCAACCTCGACTACGCCAACGCGCAAATGACGCCAACTATTTCTCTGGAGCCGTCGGTTCAGCACTATCTCAACGACAAATACCCCAGCCATGAGGTACTCGACAAAACCCAGTACTCCGCATGGGTAAAAGTTGAAATGCCGCTGTATCAGGGGGGTGGACTTACCGCCAGACGCAACGCCGCCAGTCATGCGGTTGAGTCAGCCCAGTATTCTATTCAACGAACCCGGCTTGAGGTACGGCAGAAATTACTGGAATCCCGCAGCCAGGCGATGAGTCTCGCCACCGCCCTGCAAATTCTGCGACGCCAGCAGCGACTGAGTGAACAAACGCGCGAGCTGTATCAACAGCAGTATCTGGATCTTGGTTCACGCCCGTTGCTCGATGTGCTTAACGCCGAGCAGGAGGTGTATCAGGCGCGCTTTGCTGAACTCCAGACCCAAAACCAGCTGCGCCAGTTACAGCTTAACTGCCTCTACAATACCGGATCGCTACGCCAGGCGTTCGCCTTAAATAACCGCAGCATTCAATCGGTGGAGATACAGCTATGAGCGACGTCGATTCACATGCGGAAGAGGCCATTGGCGAACAGCCCCTAAGCCAATGGGCGCAGGCGATGACGTATATTGCCAGCCACTATCGCGTTGCCTGCTCCCCCGGCGCAATCCAGGCCAACGCCCCGTGGTTTGCAGGGAAAAACCGCACCCTCGCGCTGACACAACTGGCGCGCCAGGCGGGCCTGTCATTTCACGCGCTGAACACCACAAAGCAGGCGTTCAGCCAGTGGCGTTTACCGGTAGTGGCGGAACTGCGCGACGGCCAAATCATGGTGATAGAGCATTTCAACGGTGACGATGCACTGGATGTTTTTATCATCGCCGAAGAGGGGCAACGTAACCGGGTGACGGTCGCAGAGCTTGTGCCAGAGATCGTAAGCATTACCGCGCTGCGCCCGCTTTCGGCGCTAAAAGACAGTCGGGTAGACCGCTATATTTCTCGCTTTAAACCCGACTGGATGCGCGAACTGGTTTTACAGGATATCCGCCCTTACCTGCCAGTAATGGTTGCCGCTTTTCTGATTAACGTTCTGTCGCTCGCCGGGATTATCTTCTCCATGCAGGTCTATGACCGGGTGATCCCTGCCCAGTCTTATCCAACGCTGTATGTTCTCTCCACCGGCGTTCTGGTCGCGGTGCTGTTTGGCTTTTTGCTGCGCGAAGCACGTACCCACATAATGGATCTGCTGGGTAAACGCGCCGATATGCGCATTTCCGATCGGGTATTCAGCCATGCCCTGCGGCTGCGTAATAGCGCCGTACCTCGCTCGACAGGGAGCTTTATTTCTCAACTCCGCGAGCTGGAGCAGGTTCGCGAGATGATCACCTCCTCGACCATGTCGACTATTGTCGATCTGCCTTTTTTCTTTCTGTTTATCGTGGTGCTGGCCTGCATTGCCCCGCCGCTGGCATGGATAGCGCCCGTCGCCGCCCTGCTGATGATCCTGCCAGGTTTACTGTTACAGAAGAAGCTGGCGGTGCTCGCCAACCAGGCCGCACATGAATCCACCCTGCGTAATGCGGTACTGGTTGAAAGCGTTCAGGGGCTGGAGGACATCAAGCTGATGCAGGCGGAAAACCGCTTTTTACAGCAGTGGAACAGCTACATCCGCATTACCGGAGAGTCCGGGCTGCGCACGCGCAAGCTGACTCAGGGGCTGATTGGCTGGGGCATGTCGGTACAGAGTCTGGTCTACGCCGCCATTATTATGTTCGGCGCGCCGATGGTCATTGAAGGCACGATGACCACCGGGGCCGTGGTGGCCGCCTCCATGCTCGGTTCCAGAATGATTGCCCCAATGGCTAACCTGTGCGGCGTGCTGGCCCGCTGGCAGCAGGTCAAAGCAGCAAAGATGGGGTTGGATAGCATCATGCAGCTCCCTACCGAAACGCAGTACGATGAAGATCGGGTACATCAGGAGATTCTTCACGGTCATTATCTCTTTGAAAACGCGCACTTTCGCTACCACAGCGACGATCAGCGCGTTCCGCTGCGTATCTCCCGTCTGGAGATCATGCCCGGGGAACGAATAGCGATCCTCGGTCGTAACGGCGCGGGGAAATCAACGCTGCTGCAGGCCATGGCGGGCGGCGTGGAGATTATTCAGGGCGAGGTCCGACTCGATAACCTGAGCCTGGCGCAAATCGATATGGCCGATTTACGCCGCAACATCGGTTTTCTCAGCCAGAATGCGCGCCTGTTTTTCGGCACCCTGCGTGAGAACCTGACTCTCGGCGCGCCGCATGCCAGCGACGCGCAGATATTCGAAGCGCTGGAGGTTAGCGGCGCAGCGGCTTTTGTTAAACAACTCGCCAAAGGGCTGGCGCATCCGATTATGGAGGGCGGCAACGGTCTGTCCGGGGGACAGAGGCAGTCGATTTTGCTGGCAAGAATGCTGCTGCGCTCGCCCAATATCGTACTACTCGACGAACCCAGTGCTTCACTGGATGAACATACCGAGCGGGAGTTTATTCAGCGGCTGAACCTGTGGCTGGGCAACCGCACATTGATTGTCGCCACCCATCGAGTGCCGGTTCTGGAGCTGGTTGAGCGCGTGGTGGTGTTGAAAGAAGGTCAACTGGTGATGGATGCCCCGAAAGCGCAGGCGTTGAATGCGAGTCGGGCACCTGTACCTACTCACGGTCGGGAGTGGAAAAATGAAAACCAATCCGCATGACGCCGCCATGGACGATCTCGATATCCGCCGCGAACACCGTTTTTCCGGGGCCAGCCGCATTATTCTGCTCAGCACGCTGTTGTTTGCTGTGCTGGGTATCTGGGCATATTTCGGTAAACTGGATGAAGTCTCAACCGGCAGCGGGAAAGTGATCCCCAGCTCACGTGAGCAGGTATTGCAGTCGCTGGATGGCGGGATCCTCGCCGAGCTGACGGTACGCGAGGGCGATAAGGTGCAGGCCAATCAAATCGTGGCGCGCCTCGATCCTACCCGGTCTGAGTCCAACGTTGGGGAAAGCGCCGCCCGCTATCGCGCCTCGCTGGCTTCCAGCGCGCGGCTTAATGCTGAAGTTAACGATCTGCCGCTGACCTTTCCCGATTCACTGCGCGCCTGGCCGGATCTCATCGCCTCCGAAACGCGTCTGTATAAAAGCCGCCGCGCGCAGCTTGCTGATTCTATGGCGGAACTGCAGGACGCGCTGGTCTCAGTTAACAAAGAGCTGGCCATTACCCAGCGCCTGGAGAAAAGCGGCGCCGCCAGCCATGTGGAAGTGCTGCGCCTGCAACGACAAAAAAGCGATCTGGGATTAAAAATTACCGACCTGCGTTCCCAATACTTCGTGCAGGCGCGTGAAGCGCTGTCTAAAGCCAACGCCGAAGTGGATATGCTGGCAGCTATTTTGAAAGGACGTGAGGATTCCGTCACCCGGCTGACCGTGCGCGCGCCCATGCGCGGTATTGTGAAAAATATCCAGGTCACCACCATCGGTGGGGTTATCCCCCCCAATGGCGAAATGATGGAAATAGTGCCAATAGACGATCATCTACTGATTGAAACCCGTCTGTCGCCACGTGATATCGCATTTATTCACCCAGGCCAGCGAGCGCTGGTCAAGATAACCGCTTATGACTACGCCATTTATGGCGGTCTGGAAGGCGTAGTTGAAACCATCTCTCCGGACACCATCCAGGATAAAGCGAAACCGGAAATCTTCTACTACCGCGTGTTTATCCGTACCCATCAGGACTACCTGGAGAACAAACTGGGACGCCATTTCTCCATCGTACCGGGCATGATTGCCACAGTGGATATAAAAACAGGTGAAAAAACCATCGCCGACTATTTAATCAAACCATTTAATCGGGCTAAAGAAGCGCTGCGCGAGCGGTAAATCCTTGAGGATAAGGGGTTGCGGGGGCTGGTCACGCGTGTCACAAGTCTGTTATACTTGCTCTAACACATTGGGGCTGATTCTGGATTCGACGGGATTCGCGAAACCCAAGGTGCATGCCGAGGGGCGGTTGGCCTCGTAAAAAGCCGCAAAAAAATAGTCGCAAACGACGAAAACTACGCTTTAGCAGCTTAATAACCTGCTCTGAGCCCTCTCTCCCTAGCTTCCGCTCTTAAGACGGGGATCAAAGAGAGGTCAAACCCAAAAGAGATCGCGTGGATGCCCTGCCTGGGGTTGAAGCGTTAAAACTAATCAGGCTAGTCTGGTAGTGGCGTGTCCGTCCGCAGGTGCCAGGCGAATGTAAAGACGAACTAAGCATGTAGTACCGAGGATGTAGGAATTTCGGACGCGGGTTCAACTCCCGCCAGCTCCACCAAAATTCTCCATCGGTGATTACCAGAGTCATCCGATGAAGTCCTAAGAGCCCGCACGGCGCAAGCCCTGCGGGCTTTTTTGTGTCTGTTGTTGCCCGAGGGCATCCGGCTAAATCCAGAGAAAATTGGTACACGTTTAGGTACACGCTATATTGTGGTCCATTAAACGTGTACTAACTATGGAAAGATTCCAGACATGGCGCGTATCACACGCCCCCTCACTAACAACGAGATCCTTAAAGCTAAGCCCCAAGAAAAAGAAGGCATGGTCAGTTTTGAACGATATACTAACCTTTACTTGCGAAAAACTTCATAGATTACAAACTCAAGGCACTTATACAGAGCTGAAATTTTCCGGCTGCATAGAACATCAAGCCATTAAGCGTTGTTTCTCTCATGCTCAATGAGCCATTCTTTGCGCGAAATACCACCACCATAACCAGTCATTTTGCCATCTTTTCCAATTATCCGGTGACAAGGGATCACTATCGCAATTCGGTTTGCGCCATTAGCTGCAGCGACGGCGCGCACAGCATTGGGCTTATTAAGCCGAATTGAAATCGCCTGATAGTGTGAGGTCTGGCCATATGGAACTGCACGCAGCTCATGCCAGACAGATTGTTGAAAATCACTGCCCGGAGTATCGACAGAGAGCTCAAACTGTCGGCGAGTTCCGGCAAAATACTCGCTGATTTCTTTTACTGTCTGCCGGGTATGGCTGTTTTCTCCGGTGACAATTCTGGCGTTAAATAAACGCTGGATATCGCGAAATTCTGTTTCTAACATCCGGCGATCGGTAAACTCCAGCAGACAGACCCCCCTCTCTGTAGCACAGACAAACATCGGTCCAAGCATAGTGGTAAACCGGTGAATGACAATCACCTGGATTGCCTGAGTCGGCGCTGCGCCAGTAAGACGCTTGTAGGTATAACCAAAGCCGCTCAAGGATTCATAGCCATTGTCCAGCGCAACGTCAGTCGCCGCTCGTCCGCTTTTCAGCTCCTGCAGGGCAATATTCACCCGCTGCATTCGCTGGAAAGCCTGAAAAGTGATGCCATGGTGTTGCAGGAACCAGCGTCTTACCCGCTCCGGGCTGATGCCATGCTGGCGAAGCTGCGCGTCAGCTACACGGGATTTTATATCGCGCCTGACAAGCGCAAGCGCCTGTTCAACAAATAATGGCGCGCTGTGCGCATTTTCTGCGGGTCTGCAGACTTTACAGGGACGAAACCCGGCCGCCAGGGCCGATTTAGCATCTTTATAAAATTCGACATTTTCGCGTTTGGGCTTTCGTGCCCGGCATACAGAAATACAGAATACGCCAGTGGTTTTGACGCCAACAAAAAACACGCCAGTATATTCTGGAGCTCGTTCAAGTAATGCCTGATACCAGATATCACACAAATTCTTATCGGTTATTTTCATCACCAAAAAGTCCTTCAAACGTCTGACGCGCTCGGATCGCATGCATGACATCAGTCAGCGTTGACTGCATCGTTGAATGAACAAAATTGCCCATTGAAATGCGGCTTACCCCGGCCCGTTTCAGCCTGTCGAATGAGGGAAGATCGGGCATACACATGACATTCAGAGGCAATCCCATTGCCTCTGCAATGAGGCTGATGTCTTTCTCTGACGTCAGGCAGGGAACAAAAAGGCCGTCGGCACCTGCAGCTTTATAGCGTTGACCCCGTGATATCGTCTCCTGCAACGCGTCTTCATGCCCGAGCAGGTAAGTATCAGTCCGGATATTCATAAACAGGCTGTAATTTTCGCTTCTCAGCGTATCGCACACTGTTCTCAGGTTACGGGAAAAATCAGAGACATCGTCAAGCTGACGAACCCCGTTTATGACTCGGCTGTCTTCGAGGTTAACGCCTGCGACGCCTGTCTGAGCAAGGCGCCTGAGATTGGCTGCTATCTGTTCGGCTGAATCACCATACCCTGCTTCCATGTCAACGCTCAATGGCAGGTTACTGACAGCCCGGATCCGGGTGACCATATAAAATAACTCATCAAACGGAATTCCCTGCCCATCGTCATATCCCAATGTGGACGCTATAGCTGCACTGGACGTTCCCAGAACCTGGTAGCCTGCTTTTTGCGCTGCGACAGCACTGGCGGCATCCCAGACGTTGGCGATAAGAAGAGGCTCATGCTGATAGTGGCGTTCTGCAAAGTTCATATTCATATCCTCTCGATAGATTGAAAATGAATCTAAGCACTCAGGAAGAACCTCACAACCGAAATTCAGACGACCATTTTTTTAGCAAACATCGTCTGAACATGGATGCGGAACAGACCAAACCTTTTAAGGTCAGGTTCTGGCTTCGAGCATGGCAAGAACAGCCCAACGTGCCGCATCGTCTGCGATATTTTCCGGCAGCGCATCAGCCCGCAGCGTGATATAAGCATCAACAGCCATTCTGATGGCCATGCTGACGGAGTCACGATCGTGTGTTGCCAGCGTGGAAGTCAGCAAGTCATCAGGATCAATGCTGAGGAATTCGATGCGACGAACCCCACGTTGCGGTAGATTGGCACGACGGTACAGCATAGGTCCCAGCACTTGCTCGCGGAAGAATGCCAGCATGCCTATCGCTTCAAAGAGTTCGCCTCTTCCCAGCTTAACCACTGCATAATGAAGCCAGATCCAGGCTCGGGACTCAAACCACTCCGGCGTCATGTTGGGCCACTGAGCACTAAATTTTGCCAGTTGGCGCTCCAGAGCAGTGCTATCACGGGTAAATAACACTGCTGGCTCCTCAACGCGTTTAGTGAGCATTTCCAGGGTGACGAATTTCAGATCGACATGAAGGAGTTCTGGGCCATACAGGCAGATAAGCAGACGAGGCTCTCCCACATGTTCCCCGGTGAAAGCATGGAGCAGGTGACCCAGTGTTCCGGCGAACACAATACGCTGAGCCATAATTTCGTCATAGTGGAGAGGGTCTACAACAACGACAAAATCCAGATCGGAGTATTTATCAAATCCGCCATGGATAATCGAGCCGCCAGCAAGAAGGGAATGAATTCGCGAATCAGACTGGAATTTAAGCTTGAGTTGCTCTGCAAAACTTCTGTGTAAATCGGGTAATGTACTAAGCATACTTTTTCCTGTTCACAAAAAATACAAAGCATTTCAGAATATCGAGTAGTTTATATTCAGGCCAGATATTTTTGCAGGAACAGTCATGTCCTTCGAAGACGCTCACTTAGCCGCATGCCCACTATTGGTGGGTAAGACCAGAGAGCGAAGTGCGGCGTTTAGTTGGGGGAACGTTTGATCATCCGCATTGGCAGCGTCCTCAGATTCCATCGAATGGTGAAATCCTGCCCACCTATCAGTCGTATTGCTAGCACAGTTTTAGAACATCCTGTCAGAACGAGTAGCGGATATGCAAGCCAGGATAAAATGTAGTTAGTCACACCATCAACAAGTAATCTGCCGACACGGGAAAATACGCCATAAGAATTGCTACTTCATCGCGTCTATAAATGTTCAGGAGGGTTCAATGTCTTCATCTTTTCAACATCGTTTCATTCTCACAGGTGGCCCAGGGTCAGGCAAAAGCACGATAATTGATACCATTATAAAAAGAGGTTTTTGGTGTTCTAAAGAAGCTGGACGAGATGTTATACAAGACCAGGTTAACATCGGCGGTGATGCATTGCCATGGGCCAATCAAACTGCGTTCGCAGAGCTCATGCTATCCTGGGAAATGCGTTCATGGCACGAAGCAGAAGGGCAAACAAGACCCTGCTTCTTCGACCGTGGTGTTCCTGATGTTGTAGGTTATTTACGTCTTTCAGAGCTTACCATACCGAAGCATCTGGAAAACGCCATCGAGAGATTTCGCTATAACCGAACAGTATTTATTGCCCCCCCCTGGCGTGACATATATGTACAGGATACCGAGCGCAAGCAATCTTTCGATGTCGCCGTCGCGACATATCACGCAATGGTGCAAACATACCGTATGTATGATTATCAGTTGATTGAATTGCCATGCGTTTCGGTTGAGGAGCGTGTGGATTTTATCCTTTCCAGGATAGTACGCTGATAAAACAGCAACTACGCGTAATGGTGAATCACTCTGCCTGAATCGGCCATCGTGGCAAGAAAATACATTCTCTATGCGCGCTTGCAGACTGCAATTTATGTTTATATGAAAATCCGCAATGAGGGTTTAAATTTTATTTAAGAGGGAATAAATGCGTACTCGTCCATCCTCTCGATTGATAGTTCTTTCACCTGAAAATCACGTTCTGCCCTTTAGGTTCTGCCATAAAGATGATGCTCTGGATGGAAAAACTTACTGGGCAACGCCAGGGGGAGGACTTGAGCACAACGAGTCTTTTGAGCAGGCGGCGCTACGTGAATTATTTGAAGAAACGGGCCTGATAAGAAAAACGGCGGGACCACAAATAGCCTCCAGAACCTTTCCTATGATGTTGCCAAGTGGTGAGAACGTTCTCGCTGAAGAACATTTCTTTATTATTACTGCAGAAAAACCAGATATTGACCGATCAGGTTGGAGTAACAACGAAAAAGAAGTCATTCGCGAGCACTACTGGTGGAGCTTAGAAGAGCTCAAACAAACTAAAGAAATCATCTTCCCACTCGATTTGATAATTAACATACTTGAAGGCTTCCCCTGCACTTAACTCTCTGAAACGGCTTAGATGTCCACTTCTGGCACGAAGTGGACAAACCTAAAAATTATACAAGATGTCATCGATTGCAATCTGCATCGTGGCCAGCTTTTGGGTGCAGTTCATTTAGGACGAGGAGGATGCCAAATCGTGGTAATACGATGAATCCATTTGTGATGAACCTCCGCTGTCAACTGATAAAACGGACATAATACAGTATAATGCTTACAGGGTGAGTTCCATCAAAATGGAGGGCATGCCCCGCAAAAAACACTCCACTTTCTTTAGAGAGGGGATTATTAAAATCGATATGGATTATTAGGATAAGTAAATGACCGTTTATTTTGATTTTGATAGGGACGTAGTAATTCATGAATACCACCAGGTAAGCAAATACTATATATCCAGTAGTATCTATCGACAAATGAAAGGTACCGGATTGCCTGCAAATTCAACGGAAGCCCCCCCACCAGATGAAAATGCTCCCAATGGTATGGTGTATATATTTAATGATAATACATGGGATTTGGTACAGGACACATTTCCACGTCCTAACATTGAGGAAGTTAACTATACGTACACAGGGGAAAGACCATTAGAGACGGTAATCGAAAGGATAGATTTCCCATTTACGTATTTTCCACAATACAATGATGTTGTAGATTATATATCATCAAATTTAAAAACACTGCATCTATCATTCAATTATGTTCGCATTCAGAAAAAATATTTGCATATTATTGAATTATTTAACTTAGCAACATCAACACATAATCCATTCACACTCCAAGAGAGAATTTTCGATTACAAGGTAGAATCTGAATTTTTTGTTGCGATGATAAGATCATTTTTTGACGAAATGGTCCAACTGACATATCTATTGATTAACGAAGTGAGCGACAATTTAATCGACAGCATTGGCTCGCTAATTCGTGATCAAAATAAAAATAGAGAATGTTATAATGTATTTTTTGGTGATAACGATGTCTATATTAAAGATGATAGTGAATACTTAGTTATTATAAATAATCTTTCCAACTCAATAAAACATTCCTCACTGCATTACGAGTCGTATTCATCTTATCCCCTTTCGCCAAATATACTTTCTTTTTATAAGAAGAATAATACATTCAAAAATAACGATGTAGTTATACACAACCATAATGTCGTAGATGTATTTTTAGGATTCAAAGCTAATTTCCATAGGATTATTAAAAATCAACAGAATTATGTTAAACACCATGCAAAGTAGTCTGAATCTTGGCGACATGCTGGAAGCCTTTTTGCAACTCCAGACAAAGAGTAAAAATCTTCCCTAAGAGCTGAAACATAATCTACAGGAAGACTGACCTGAACCCCATTGATTAACACATTGTAATATCAGTAATGTCCGCTTTTGACACAGAGCGGGCGTACTGGGAGAGTTTAAAGTCTGCTGGGAGCGAGAAACGGACGTTCTCATAGGCCCTTTTCCGACCGATCTGTACGGCACACACCTTACCCCAGCCCGCCGGTGCTTATCTACTCCCGCGGAAAGGGGAACAATGGTGATGCCTTGTTATTAAGGAATTTATGCTATGGCTGCGATGCTTTTGCACCAAAGCTGAATGCAACTTTTTCGGCATTTTTATCATTTTTTCTCTCATACTCAAGTATTTGTGCAGCTTCCATTTCCCCAATTGTGCCTTTTACTGGTTCACCATCAATAAGATATTTTACTAAGCTTTTATCCGCATCGTCACACGCTTCGCTTAATTTAAAGAAACGATAAGGGATAATATTTATGGCAATACTCTGTTCAGTGGATAACGTTTCCACTGACGCATTTGCATATCCTTCCAGATCAGACTTGAGGGACAAGTAAAGCCTCCAGCATTTTTCGATTTTATTCGCAGCATCGACATCGCTTCTTGATATTAACATTATAGAATCCTGAGAGACTGACAGCTTTGGTGTGTCATCATCCATCAAAGTAGTGAGCCTTACCCACCGGGCCTCACGGTTGTCTTCCGGATTGCCTTTAATGTATTCATTCAGTCCATTCAGGAGCAAGTAAGACATTCTGGAGTGTATTGCAAGCGCCCTGATGCTACCTCCAATTGACTGAATGGCAACTGCCGCGGCATCGTTATCCAGCTTTTCAGCACGTTTATTTGCCGTGTAAGAAAAAAAGGTGCCAACGAGTGAAATAATTATTGCAAAAATTGCAATGATATCGGATGGCTGAATGCGGTTTCTTCTCGCACGACTCATACTGTCCTCTGCTTGGCTGAAATCTAAAGAGTCTATTAAATTAACGCGTTTGCCCCTTGATCTGAAGGGAAAGGCTTAGCAACAGAAATGAATAACTGCAATGCGGGTGACATGTTCCTCGTAAATCAACACAAGCTGATGATAGCAACTTCCGTTCCTGGCACTAAACTGACGAGCAGCAGGATCACGGAGACCGTTACAAGCAACGAGCGAACATCGTTTGCATCTCTATTGTTGATAGTGACGCTGAGTGGATGCAGGGTGTCGCAGGAGGGATGCTTCGGGGCGTATTGGACGTCGCACCAGCTCCCCTCCGCAGTTCGGGCACTGGCCATTAAGTCGTTGGGTCACGCAATCTACACAAAATGTGCATTCGAATGAACAGATGTAGGCCCCTTTTGATTCAGGTGGCAGATCTTTATCACAGCATTCGCAATTAGGACGGAGTTCAAGCATGGTGCTCTCTTATTGTTAAAGGCACATCATTGGACATACCAAAAGCCCTCTATCGGTATCACTTTTGCGATAAACGACGTTATTGTTTATGCCCGTATGAAATAAGCATGGTCTACAGGCCGGAAAAATCAAGAGAGTGAATTATTTGATAGAAACGCTCACCTTCGGAAACGAACGACCAGCCTATAACGCCCCAATCAATCACATAAAAATCAAACAGATAAAACTTTTCATATCAACATTATCACTACAATTTTTACACCTTCCCTTTCGCGCAAAAAAACAATACCCGCCATAAAAATAACCGTATTAATTGCTCAAAGCTGCACAAAATGGATAAATAACGTTAGCAGCACTTACAGTTTTTTCCTAAAGTCAGCGCTTCGTTTGTATGTCATGCTTCATCACGCTAATAACTTATAACGCTAAGCGAGGATATTATGAAAAAGACAATTATCGCATTATCTGCAATTCTGCTGGCTTCTCCTGTTATTGCCGCAACAACACACGCAACCGATAATGATGTCGCTGCCGCGCACGAAAACGCGAATACTGCAAAAGAGAAACTGCATCAGGCGCAGAATCAGGGTGAAGAGCAAAAATTAAAAGCAAAACATGCTGCTGAAGGTAAGCAAGATGACCTGAGCAGCAAGGTGAGTGAGGGCTCACAAAAAGCCTGGAATACAACCAAGGAAGGCGCTGAAAAAGGCTGGAATGCAACAAAAGAAGGTGCAGAGAAAGGCTGGAATAAGACCAAAGAAGGTGCAGCCTCCGTTGAGAAAAAAATCAGCGAATAATCCTCCAGCCATTCAATAATAAAAAGCCGCGAAAGCGGCTTTTTATTATTAGCATGATCCGTCCTGCACAGCGTTGACACGTTCCTGACTTAAATCCGCAGAATGTGATGATGAATGAGTTCAAACGCACCCAACGTGATTACCTGCTCGGTCGCCACCGAGTAATAACCTTGTGGTATCATCAGCACCTCACAGTTGTTGACCGTCATCCACTCACCTGGCGCCCCGCTAAAATACTGTCTGTTATTACCATAAGCTACAATTATATTAATTTTAGATAATCAGCCTCGCGCCTGCTGACATTAATGAGTAAAGGTTTACTATAGGCATGTCTTTTTTAGCAGGAAAGTAAAATGAAAAAACAAAAAGGGTTGCTGATTATTGCCCTTGCTTTCACTCTGGCATCATGTGCTTCAATTCCTGAAAATATCAAAGGTAATAATCAACCAGATATACAAAAGAACTTTATCTCCGTGCATAACCAACCGGGGTTATATACAGGCCAGCAGGCCCGATTTGGGGGTAAAGTCATCAATGTAATTAACACCAAAACGGATACGTTACTGGAAATCGCCGTTCTGCCGCTGAACAACGACGCTAAACCACAAATAGACGCCAGCTATCAGGGACGTATTATTGCCCAACAGAAAGGTTTTCTCGACCCGGTAAACTACAGAAACCACTTCGTGACTATTTTAGGGACAATTCAAGGAGATGAACAAGGATTCATCAACAAAATCCCGTACAACTTTGTTAAAGTTGATTTACAAGGCATTCAGGTTTGGCATTTAACTGAGTCCGTAAACACGACCTATAATATGTGGGATTACGGTTATGGCGCGTTCTGGCCCGGACCGATGTGGGGAATGCCCTACTCCGCAAGTACCGTAACCGAGGTTACGCCAGAGCTAGTGAAATAATCCCTGTAGTACGATGATGCGAATAGACTCCGGAGTCGAGTGTTTGCCAACACGCATTTTAATCACTCCGCGTTTCGCTTATTGCGTCATCGTGCTCCATGTGATCCTTCGCTAAATATTCATTATTTCTGCTGCATATAATTTAACCGCTAACTTTTAGCGCAAAAATGGGCGTTACTTTTCTCATGCCTGACCATCTTCTGTTATTTACCGATAACTCCCCCACCCTGCATGCCATAAAAAACATTTGTGCTTACGAATTCTTCAGGGATTACTATGAACAGAAAATGCTTACTGTTGATACCATTATTTTTTAGCAGCGTCATTATTACCGCCTGCGATAATAAACCTGCAGTAAAAACCGCCATGGAGCCCGAGGTCGGCGTTGTTACCTTAGCGCCTTCCTCAGTGAATATTAAAAGCGAGCTTCCTGGCCGCGCGGTTTCATTTGAGATCGCCGAAATCCGCCCTCAGGTTGGGGGGATCATCATCAAACGTAATTTTATTGAAGGTGACAAAGTCAGCAAAGGAGAGTCACTGTATCAAATTGATCCCGCCCCGTTGCAGGCCAGGCTGGATGCAGCCAGAGGCGCACTGGCAAAGGCACAGGCGACGGCCAATAATGTGCGACTGACATTAAATCGGCAGTCAGCATTAATAAAGTCCAATTACGTCAGCCGCCAGGACTACGACACGACGCGCTCGCAGCTTAATGAAGCAGAAGCCAATGTCGCCGTCGCCAAAGCGGATCTTGAGCAGGCCACCATCAACCTGCGTTACGCCAATGTCACCTCGCCGATTGAGGGCATTAGCGGTAAATCCTCCGTAACCGTGGGTGCTCTGGTCACCGCGAATCAGGGAAACGCGCTGGTTACCGTGCAAAGACTGGATCCAATTTATGTTGATTTAACGCAGTCAGTACAAGACTTCTTACGCCTGAAAGAAGAAAAAGCCAGTGGGAAAATTGCCCAGCAAAAGGGCAAAATTCCGGTTGAGCTGATGCTGGAAAATGGCAAGCCCTATCGCTATACCGGCACGCTTGAGTTTTCCGATCCTGCCGTCGATGAGACTACCGGCTCCGTGACCTTGCGCGCCGTGTTCCCCAATCCTGAGGGTGAAATTTTACCCGGTATGTACGTCACAGCATTGCTGGATGAGGGCAGCCAACAGAATGTTTTAATGGTCCCACAGCAAGGGATTACGCATAACGACCAGGGAAAGGCCACTGCGTTAATCCTCGATCAAGAAAACGTGGTGCAACTACGCGAAATAAATGCGGTGAAGGCTGTAGGCAATCAATGGTTGGTGACTACGGGATTACATCCTGGCGATCGGGTCATTGTATCCGGATTACAAAGAATCCGTCCGGGAATTAAAGCCAAAATCCTCGCAGCAAAACCAAACACACCTGACACGGTAACTGAACAGTAATATTTCAGGTATTAAGGACACCTTCTTCATGGCTAACTTTTTTATTGAGCGCCCGGTTTTCGCCTGGGTGCTCGCTATTATCATGATGTTTACCGGCGGTATCGCGATAATGAACTTGCCTATCGCGCAATATCCGCAAATTGCTCCCCCCACTATTACCATCAGCGCAGCCTACCCCGGTGCAGACGCTAAGACCGTTGAAGACTCGGTGACTCAGGTGATTGAACAGAATATGAACGGGCTTGATGGCCTGATGTATATGTCATCCACCAGCGATGCGGCCGGTAATGCGTCGATTATCCTGACCTTTAAAACGGGGACTTCACCTGATATAGCGCAGGTTCAGGTACAGAATAAACTGCAGTTGGCGATGCCTTCCTTGCCACAGGAAGTCCAGCAGCAAGGGATCAGCGTTGATAAATCCAGCAGCAATATCTTAATGGTCGCCGGTTTTATCTCTGATAATAACAGTTTGAGCCAATATGATATTGCTGACTATGTGGCGTCAAATATTAAAGATCCACTAAGCCGCACCCCCGGGGTCGGGAGCGTACAGTTATTCGGTTCGCAATACGCCATGCGTATCTGGCTGGATCCGCAAAAGCTCGACAAATATAACCTTACGCCGCAGGACGTTATTACCCAACTCAAAGTACAGAATAACCAGATATCGGGCGGACAGCTGGGAGGAATGCCGCAATCAGCCGACCAGCAGTTAAATGCGTCGATCATTGTTCAGACACGCCTGCAAACTACCGATGAATTCGGCAAGATCTTTCTTAAAGTTCAGCAGGACGGCTCCCAGGTTCTGCTGCGCGATGTCGCACGCATTGAACTGGGTGCGGAAAATTATGCCACGGTGGCACGTTACAACGGAAAACCCGCCGCAGGGATTGCAATTAAACTTGCCGCTGGCGCCAATGCCCTTGAAACATCCCAGGCCGTTAAACAAGAGCTGAACAGGTTATCAGCCTGGTTTCCGGCCAGCATGAAAACCGTTTATCCCTATGACACTACCCCCTTTATCGAGATTTCAATTCAGGGTGTTTTTCATACATTGATCGAGGCAATCATCCTGGTATTCCTCGTCATGTACCTGTTTTTGCAAAGTTTCCGCGCGACGCTTATCCCCACTATCGCGGTTCCGGTTGTTATTCTCGGAACCTTTGCGATACTCGACGTCGCCGGTTTTTCGATCAATACGCTCACGATGTTTGGCATGGTGCTGGCAATAGGATTGTTAGTTGATGATGCCATCGTGGTGGTTGAGAACGTAGAACGTATTATTGCCGAAGAGCACTTGTCACCAAAAGCGGCGACGCATAAAGCGATGGGTCAGCTCCAGAGAGCACTGGTCGGTATTGCCGTCGTCTTATCCGCCGTGTTTATGCCAATGGCATTTATGAGCGGGGCAACGGGTGAGATTTTCCGTCAGTTTTCCATTACCTTAATTTCCTCCATGCTGCTGTCGGTGTTCGTGGCGATGAGCCTGACGCCCGCACTCTGCGCCATGCTGTTAAAATCCCACGAGGGAGAAAAAGAAAACACCCATTTTCTGTTTACCCGTTTCAATCACTTCATGGAGAAATGCACCCATCACTACACGGACAGCACCCGTAGGCTGTTACGTTGCACCGGCCGTTATATGGTGGTCTATTTAGTGATTGGTGCTGGCATGATGGTACTGTTTCTCCGTACTCCTACCTCCTTTTTGCCTGAAGAAGATCAGGGCGTATTCATGACCACGGCGCAATTACCTTCCGGTTCAACGATGGTAAATACCAGCAAAGTGCTTGGGGAAATAACGGATTACTATCTGACAAAAGAACAGAAAAATGTCGCGTCTGTTTTTACCGTTGGCGGATTTGGCTTCAGCGGACAGGGGCAAAATAACGGTCTGGCGTTTATCAGCCTGAAACCGTGGTCAGAACGTGTTGGCGAAGAAAACTCGGTTACTGCCATCATTCGCCGGGCAATGATGGCTTTAAGCACCATTAATAATGCCGTCGTTTATCCGTTCAATTTACCCGCAGTCGCGGAATTGGGCACCGCTTCAGGTTTTGATATGGAGTTGCTGGATAACGGCAACCTTGGGCATGAAAAAATGATGCAGGCCCGCAACCAGCTCCTGGCTTTGGCCAGCCAGTCACCCGATGAAGTTAACGGAGTGCGCCCAAATGGGCTGGAAGATACGCCGATGTTTCGTATCCACGTCAACGCGACAAAAGCAGAGGCGATGGGTGTGGCATTGTCGGATATCAATCAGACCATCTCTACGGCGTTTGGTAGCCGCTACGTCAATGATTTCCTTAACCAGGGACGCGTTAAAAAAGTGTATGTGCAGGCCGATACGCCGTTCCGTATGCTGCCGGACAATATCAATCACTGGTACGTACGTAACGCCTCCGGCGCGATGACGCCGCTTTCGGCCTGCTCATCAACCGAATGGACCTACGGCTCTCCCCGTCTTGAACGCTACAACGGACAGCCTGCAATGGAAATTCTCGGCCAACCGGTCACAGGGAAAAGCAGCGGCGATGCGATGAAATTTATGGCATCACTGATTAATAAACTGCCCGCGGGCGTCGGTTATGCCTGGACGGGGCTGTCGTATCAGGAGGCGCTGTCTACCCACCAGGCGCCAATGCTGTACGGCATTTCTCTTATCGTCGTATTTCTGGCGCTGGCAGCACTCTATGAAAGCTGGTCAATACCGTTTTCTGTGATGCTGGTTGTACCAATCGGTGTGGTCGGGGCTTTGCTGGCGACCGATCTGCGTGGCCTGAGCAATGATGTTTACTTCCAGGTTGGCCTGCTCACCACCATGGGACTCTCAGCTAAAAACGCTATTCTGATCGTCGAGTTTGCCGTCGAGATTATGCAAAAAGAAGGAAAAACGCCGCTTGAAGCTGCGGTGGAAGCTGCGCAAATGCGTTTACGTCCTATTTTGATGACGTCATTGGCCTTCATTCTGGGGGTTATCCCACTGGCAATAAGTGAAGGCGCAGGCTCTGGCGCGCAAAACGCCGTCGGTACGGGCGTTATCGGTGGGATGCTGGCCGCGACCGTGCTGGCGATCTACTTTGTTCCGGTCTTCTTTGTTCTTGTCGAAAACATGCTGGCGCGATTTAAAACCCGGCATTAATTCCCTGCCCTTGTAGATGCTTATCCCTGGGATCGGGTAATAAGATCCCAGGAATGGCGCTTCGCTTATCAGACCTACGGTTGTTAGCGGACACAGCTATCCAGCGAGTTTCCTCGTGGATAGCAGGGTGAGTTATTTTATTGTGAGGGGAAATGCGGGTGTAGGGACAGAGGTTGTCAATTCTAACTAAAGCCAGGCTATCAAAACGGTTAATCAATCGTGTGCAGATTTACGGCCAATTCGCCCAATTTCGTATTCGGGTGCTGATGACACATGTTAATCATTTTCGGAACAGCGACAGTTTCCACCTCATGCAGCGGAACATAATCATCGCCTTTAAAGTCAGAATTTTTATTAACAATCACAAAGGCAATTGCCGTCATGTATTGCCGACTCATATCAGCAAATTCTTTACAGGTCATATCTTGTGGCGCAGCTTCGGTTGCCTGAGTAGCAAACGCACAGCTCATCGGTGCCAAAACAGAGGTCATAATCACAACAGCTGAAACCATCATTTTAATATTCACGATACACTCCAGAGACAGGATTAGTTGTTATTGGCTAGTTTATCTGTTGATGCCAACTTCGTATTTCTACGCAGGCTGATAAAAGCCAAAGAACTGAAGATCATCTCGACTCCAATAAAAATCGAAGTAAACACGTAAGACTTATCGGGATCCATATTCAGCCATACGCCAGCAATAAGCAGATCTAAAATGCCGATAAAAATGTTCCAGACATAGCCCGGACTGCGGAACATTTGAACTCCGGAAGCCACACGAAAAATACCACCAAGAATAAACAAGCAGCAAAAAACCATAGCTAACGAATTCATGCCGATCACAGGGTTAACAAGGAAACAGTACCCCAGCAGTAACCATGCGATAGCAAAAAATGCATAGGTAAATTTGGCTTTCAACTGCTTCTTCCCAGCGCTAAACAGGCTATAGATAGAATAAAAACCGCATACCAGGAACATAAAACCTGTCGCATAGCTTAAATAAACGCCAGCAGCGATAGGATAGATTAAGCAGCAAATACCACATATCAACAACAGCACCGCCATAATTGTTGCGTGTCTTTTATAATGAGAAAGTGTTTTTTCATTAAACGTTCTCAGAGCTTGCTGATTAAAAATGAACATACATCCTCCGTTACATGTAAACGTAATGTAACCTACTAATAAAAGAGTTAACACTCACAAAATACATATCACTTACAATGAAATAATAAAGCTTCAGATAAGGATACGTATATAAGAATAAAGGAATGTCGCTATACGTTTAATCCTACACATGTCAGACGTCTGACACCTGTAGGATTAAACGCTCATTATTATATCCTGGCTCTGATTCCGCTCTTTAAACTTATTTAATATGATTATTGCGTTTGGTGAACAATACCAACTTTATTCAGGAGAACGTAATGAAAAAGATTATTCTTGCAGGTCTGCTTGCAACTATGATGGGTTCAGCCCCAGTAATGGCTTCTGCCACTACCACCACTGCGGCACAAACAGCCACAGCAAATGTACAAAAAGAAGCAGCCGATATTATGCAGGTCGCAGTAAAAGGCGCCAATGCGATGCGTGATATTCAACTTGCTCGCCTGGCTCTGTTTCACGGACAACCTGACAGCGCAAAAAAATTAACCAATGACGCCGCTTCCCTGCTGGCAGGCGACAGCAGCGACTGGGCAAAATTTGTCAAAGCAGCGCCTAAGGCGAAGATGATTGACGATCAGTACGTAATTATTAACGCTACAATCGCATTATCAGAAGACTATATTGCTACGCCGGAAAAAGAATCTGCTATCAAAACCGCGAACGGCAAAATGGCCAAAGGTGACTGGAAAGGTGCAGTGGATACCTTGCAACTGGCAGGGATCAGCGTGCTTCAGACCCAATACCTGATGCCTTTGAATCAGACGCGTAAAGCCGTTGCCAGCGCCCAAAAACTGCTGTCCACGGGTAAATTTTATGAGGCTAACCTTGTGTTAAAAGGTGCTGAAGAAGGCATTGTTATTGATAGCGAAATGGTGGGTGCAGGCCAGTAATACTCTGTACTAACGAGTGATGAATCAAGACATTTCTCTCCTGATCGGGCAGCTACGGCTACCCGATCAGGGGGGATTAATGGCTCATCAGACTGTCGATCTCAATTTCAATTTCCCGCATGACAGCAACAATTTTCTGTAATGCCTGTTGCCGTACAGCCAGCGGAAGATCGTCATGTCGCATAGACTCAAAAGGTTCGCACAGCGTCTGAAGCGCGGTGATACCCAGAATTTGCGCCGAACCATGCAACCGATGAAGCGCCCGTAAAAACATCTGCGGCTCATCTTGCGCAACGGCTTTCTCAGCCGCTTGTAAATCATTCAGCGTTGCCTCACGGAATGTTTCGAGTATCTCGTTCATTAATGCGCGATCGCCACCGGTATTTTCAGTCAGTACATTGAATTTTAAATGCCGGATTGCACAAGGAGACGCATAGCCCGTGTCGATTTTGCTCAATTCATGCGTCAGCGTCTGGATTGAGACCGGCTTAAACAGACACAAATTCATACCGTTTTGCAGACATCGATCGCGTGACTGCGGGAGCGCACTGGCCGTCAGCCCCCATATTTGCAAGTGAGGTTGTTGACGACGTAGCGAAGCCGCGAGATCAAACCCGTCTTTCTTCGGCATATTCACATCGGTTATCAACAGGTCGTATGATTTTTTGGCCAGTTTAGCTTCGGCTTCCTCGCCATCACAGGCCTCATCCACGCTATAGCCAATGGTATTCAACTGGCGTTTAAGCAGCAGCCGGTTAGTAGGATTATCGTCTGCAATCAGAATCGACAGACACGGTAACGGCAACACAGCGCCAGGGGTATCTCCATCCGGTACTATCGATTGTCGGGCAGTTTCAACCGGAAGCGTAATTGTGAACGTGGTTCCCTGCGACAGAATACTCCTCAGCTCCAGCGTACCGCCCATTAGCGTTACCAGTTCTTTGCAGATAAATAACCCCAGGCCTGACCCCGTTTGTTGACGCCCGCAACGCCCCTGAGCATAACGATGGAACAGTCCAGCCTGCTCTTCTTCGCTAATGCCGCAACCGGTATCACTGATGACGATTGTCAGGGTGCCGTGATTATCTGTGTCCGGAGCCAGACGGGCCGTAACATGAATACTACCTTGCACCGTAAATTTCAGCGCATTGCCCACCAGATTGGTGAGAATTTGCCGCAAAGCCTGCTGATCGACAAATACCCGCTCGTTTACTGGCAACTGGCTGACGCAGGCAAGCGATATACCTTTCTGCCTGGCCAGAGCATCGAAAGAGTGACACTGCAATTCAATAAGCTGCGAGAGATCGGTCCACTGGGGAACAACCTCATATTTTCCGGATTCAATCTTATCAACGTCCAGAATCTTACCAATCAGACCCAGCAATGATTGGGCCGTCGCCCCGGTCAAAGCAATGGCCTCTTTGCGTTGTGCCGGACTGAGCTCTGAGCTTGAGAGTAATTCCACAAAACCAACAATCGAGCTTACCGGGGTACGTAACTCATGACTCATGCTCGCAAGAAAACGGCTTTTGGCTTTTGTAGCGGCAATCGCTTTATTCTTTTCGCTCTCCAGCTCTTGAGATAAGACCTCTTTGAGATGCAACTGTTCTTCCAGTAACCGCTGCGATTGCTTTCTTTTACGGACTTCACGGGAGAGTGATATCCCCCAGATCAGACTAATAGCAATAAGTACCAGCGCAAACACCACCAGTTGATAGAACTGTTTGCTATATCGGCTCCAGATATCAACCTGGGTATTGGAAATCTTCGACCACTTCTCCGTCATCTGTAAAATTTCACGCGGAGGTATGGCTTGCAGGGCCTTATCAATGACAGACTTCAGCATGGGCTCATGAGAAGAAATAGCAAAACTCACCGATGCACCTGGCATATCAGGAAGCCGGAAGAAGTGCATATTATTCTGGTAGTAATGATCGGTAATGAACTTTGCCGACAATTCAGTCGCAATTGCCGCATCAACGTCGCCCTCCTTGACCATAGCCATGGCAGCGCTACCGGTATCCGCATTCACCCATGTCACCTGCGGATAACGTTGTTTGAGGCCACGCTCCAGAATATGTCCGGCAGGCAGAGCAACGCGTATCGGTTTTTCCAGCAGCGAGTCGGCTGTTTCCTGGCGCGATGTGATAACCACGAATGCAACATTCATCAGCGGATCGCTAAATGCCGAATCGTCCTGGTTTTGGTTAGTCGGGGCGATCGTCGGATACATATCCCACTGCCCACCACTGATGAGTTTGGTCTGTTCACTTCTGGACGTGGCTAAAACAGGTTCAAAATCAAGACCCGTTTGCAGATGAATAATATTCAGCAAATCGCCAAGAATACCGCGTAACTCGCCGCTGCTATCTACCAGCGTATAGGGCGGATAATCCGGGTTGATCAAAATGCGGATGGTATGCTTATTCTTCAGCCATTCTTTTTCCTGACGACTGAAAGGAATGGGCGCATTAAGATAAGCAAGATTACCGCGATTTAACCAGTTCTGCATCACCTGCATATGGATTTCATTACTTATTGACGTAATAAAACCATCAAGGATATTTCTTAATAGCGGTTGATTTTCATTAACCACAAAATAATTATATTGTTCTTGCTTGTCAAAATAATGCGTAATAACCAGGGATTGCGAAAAATACCGCGAAATACAATGACTGCTGGTAATATTGTTACCAATATAATATTGGTTATCATCGTTCACTACCGACGCCATTGCCTGATACTCGTCGTCATAAAATGAGACTTTAGCATCAGGAAAAGCGTCCTGGATAACGTTAAGAAAAGGGCAATCTCGCACACATGCGACGCTGACCTTATGGTTCGTCGTCAGCGGTAGCATGGTGTTTTTTAATGACGTCACAAGCGTCGGCCACGTTGTGAGTAATGCTGAAGTGCGCAGTAAATCCCCGCCGACATCCTGCCGCCGGGAAAGCTGGGTTATCAACGTATCAACATTATTACTGGCAAGTGCGGCAAGCGCCTGCTGCTCGTTATCATATTGCTTTATAACAATTTTTACTTTGAGACTTTTTTGCATTAGCGCAAGATAGTCCGCGTTAACGCCCCGATAATTTTCCCCGCTGTTTTGATAGACAATAGGGGAGACTTCCGGTAACCAGGTGCCAACCACTAATGTTTTTTTATGCGCCAGCCAGTTTGTTTCTTCCTTGTTTAAACTGATATTTTGCACCGCAGTATTATAGTTACTTTTTAGCTCAACCTGACGCGCTGAACTCACACCCGTAGACAATCCGATGGTAAATATGACCATCAAAAAAATAAATAAGCGTTCCAGCATTACTCTACCCTATTTTATTTCTTTGCGCGTAATCATAAATTTCCATTAATGAAGAACAATCTAACTTTTCCATTAAACGACTTTTATAGGTACTCACCGTTTTATTACTGATATTCATTTTACTGGCAATAGTGCTGTAATCCATGCCATTAAGGATATAACGCAACACTCTCATTTCCTGTGTCGATAATGTATCAAGTTTATCCTGCTCGCTGACCGATGAGCCAGTAAAGTGCTCAAGGGAGAAGGGGAAATAACTATAACCATTTTTGGCGGCTTCGATAGCGGCAAGAATATTATTCATGCCTTCTTTTTTACTCACAAATCCGTTGGCACCGTATTCAGCACTGCGTTTACCATAAAAATATTCATTTTTTGCTGAAATGATAATGATCACGCCAGCATAGTGCCGCTTGCGTAATTGTTCCAGCACCTCGATGCCACTGATGCCAGGAATGTCCACATCGATAATTAGCAGCTCAGGTTTGTTTTTTTCAACCACCTGCACGACTTGCTCGCCACTGTCGAGCTCAGTGGTCACAGTGATACCATTAGTATCGAGTAAGTTGCGAATGGCAATGCGGGCCAAAGGGTGATCATCAACGATTATCGCGTTCATTGCGTATAAGAATCCCGATAAATAAAGAGAGGCGATGGCTATAGTGCAGGTGAGTCTTCGATATTATTAATTTATAAGCGCCAGACCCAGGACGCAAATTCTAACATAGTCACGTGTATATTTTATGATTTTTTCATAACCAAGATGAATAAACCATAAAAATAACATTTAGATTTACAAGAATTAAACCTTGAGCCTTTCTGTAGATCAAATCATTAACACATAATAGAGAGAATATTCCTACACATGTAGGACTGGTCTTTCATTTATTATGCTTAATTCTTAATAAAAGGAGAGAAATAGAATTGCCGTGGTAACTGTACATCTGGCGGGAAATTCAGTTATTGCGAGTACTTAAACGCTAATACCCGTCAATCCCTGTGGCCCTGAAACAGCAGAGCCACAGGAGACAGACATTAATCAAGCCTGACTGGGTAATGCTCCAACCGCGCGCGAGTTTTTCACGGTCAGCGTAACGACGGCAGAACATAACAGTGCGGCAATCATAAAGATAAAGGCGCTGTTATAGCTTCCTGCGCTGCTTTGGATCAGCCAGCCGATGATAGGTGCGGAAACAACGCCCGCCATCTGACCGCCAAAGTTAACGATCCCCGACGCCCGTCCCATAATGTTGCTGGGGATGGTATCCATCAAAATTCCCCAGAACGTCGCCATAGCGAAGAACATGAACAGGGCTGAAATACACTGATAAACCACCGCCATATCTGCGCTGCTCACGCTGAAGGTCAGGTACAGGAAGCCTGCGGCAATGACAGAGGTTACGACGTACAACGTTTTACGCATCGGTTTGAATTTATCTGAACAGTATCCGCCTAACAAAGTCCCTCCTGCACCAAACAGGAACGGAATTGCCGCCATTACGCCGGTCTTGGCCAGAGAAAACTCACGTACAGTGATCAGGTAACTGGGTAACCAGGTTGAAAAACCCCAGAAGGTGATATCAAACAAAAACCAGATACTTGCCATTTGCCACAGCACCGGCATTTTGAGTACGTCTTTAAACGCGATAGCGCTGGTGTTTTGCAGACCACCCTGATCGTCAACGGCCAGTTCCGCCAGATCCTGCTGCGTAATGGCGGGGTGATCTTTCGGGTTGTCACGCGTAAATAAGTAGATCCCTGCGGCGATAAACAAGCCGGGAATACCCAGCACGATAAAAACCATATGCCAGCCAAATGCCCCGATAATGCTGGCTGCGACCACGACCGCCAGTGCCGGGCCTAAGGTATTCACCGTTGATTGAATCGCCGTCGCACGTCCGCGTTCTTTCGACGGGAAATAGGTCGAAATCATTTTCCAGGAGGCCGACGGGAAGCACCCTTCGCCGATACCAAAGAAGAAGCGTACGGCCAGCATCAGCGGTAGCGTCAGCACAGCCCCGGTTAAGCTGGTGAAAACAGACCACCAGGCAATACCAATGGCCATAATTTTGCGTGAGCCAAACTTATCCGCCAGTAAACCACCAGGAATTTGAAACGCCGCATAACCAATAAAAAAGGCGCTAATAATTAAACCTTGTTGGGTCGTATCCAGATTTAAATCTTTGCCGATATAAGGGAGCGAAACGCTCATGACCATTCTGTCGAGAAAAGAGAGGAGCCACGCCAGCCAGATCAATGTCAGGACGGTATATCTTGCTTTCCAGGTTTTCGGTTTACCTGAAGGTAAAGATGTTTGTAAGTTCATTGTGATGTCCTTAGGGTGTAGTGATCTACCGCGGCTATAAATAGTCGCGATAGATCAATGCGTGTTTAGCGTTATTTATTAATATTCTTTTCTTATAACCGTACCGCTACAGGCATAACTTTCCGTGCCATTAATTAAGGCAATGCGCCCATTAACCATGACAATTTCAATCCCTTGCGGATACTGATTAGGTTCAACAAACGTGCCCCTATCAGCGATAGTGTTCGGATCGAACATCACGATATCCGCCGCGTAACCCACCTTCAGCAGCCCACGATCCTGCAGGCCCAGCACCTCAGCAGGTTTACCCGTCATTTTGCGAATTGCCGCTTCCCAGCTCAGACATTCCTCTTCACGTACGTATTTACCGAGCACACGTGGGAATGCGCCGAACACGCGAGGGTGCGGTTTTCCGGCCCCCATTAAACCGTCGGTACAAACGTTTTGCTCAGGTCGACAGAGAAACTTAATCACATGCTCTTCAGTGCCGTAGAAGTCGACCATTCCAACGGCGTTTTCTTCTTCAAAAAGCAGGTCGAAGGTGGCGTTGTAGGGGTCTTTCCCGCGCAATTCCCCCAACTGGACGAGGTTCAGACCAACGGCATCCTGATTTTTGGCCGTTTTCACGCTGGTAACAAAAATCTGGTCCAGACCGGCAAAATCGATAAAGTTATCCCAGCCGGGAATACCCTGCTGAATATCCTCGATCATTTTGGCGCGCAGTTCAGGCGAGGCCAGGCGTTCCAGCAATTTGTCTGTTCCACCTGAGTGGACCCATGGCGGCAGGATCACCCCAAGCATCGTGCTACCCGCCACATATGGATACTGGTCGAAAGAGATACGGATCCCCTCTTCCTGCGCCTGCTCCAGCATCCCCAGCATCTGGTCGATCAGCCCCCAGTTTTTCTTTCCGCAAACCTTCATATGTGAAATATGTAGCCAGACGCCAGTGGCTTTGGCGATATCAATCAGTTCCTGCGTTGAGTTGATAATATCGTCAGCTTCACTGCGCTGATGTACCACAAAGATCCCGTTATATTTCGCCGTGACCTTGCACAGTTCAATCATTTCGGCAGTATCGCCAAAGGCGCAAGGCATATAGATAAGCCCGGTGGAAAGACCAAACGCTCCCGCTCTTAATTCCCGCTCAAGGACTTCGCACATCTTCGCCACATCTTCACGGGTGGAAGGCCGTCCATCCAGCCCCATAGCCTCCATGCGCACGTTGCCATGCGGAACTAAATAGGCAAGGTTTGTCGCCGGATGTCGTGATGCCAGCAGATTGAGATAACCGTCCGTATTCTTATATTTCCAGTCTATTTTGTCGGTATCGCCGTCAAGGCCGGCGATATTTTTACGCCACGCTGGAATATATTCTTCCGGCAACGGCGCTAACGCGACGCCATCCTGCCCCAGCAATTCAGTGGTAATTCCCTGACGAATTTTCGCCGACAGCGCGGGGTTAATAATCGCCGACAAGTCAGAGTGTGTATGGGTATCAATAAAGCCAGGACAAATAATTTTTCCCGTCGCATCAATGACCTGTTCATTGACGCCAACGTCTATTTGACCGATTGCGACAATACGTCCTTCATCAACGACCACATCGGCAATTCTGCCTTCACTGCCCGTCCCATCGATCACATTTCCGTTTTTGAAAATGGTTTTCATCGTTATTCTCCATTGCGGCGGCGCTGCGCGGCACCGCCTGTAAGGTAAGAGGATTTTTATCGTTCTTTTTATTGGCGATAGAGTGTCTGGATGATGCTGTAATAGCCGCTGGCCGAACCGGTTAACTGATCGATCTCGATATACTCATCAATAGTGTGCGCAAGATTTTCACGCGAAGGTCCGAAGCCGATAGTTTTAATTCCCGCTTCGCCCGCATAGTGGCTACCGTTGGTGCAAAATGAGTATTGCGTGATGCTCGGATTAAACCCGGCCTCACGAACGCCAGCCAGAGCGGCCTGCACGAATTCGTCCGACTCGTCATACACCCAGCCCGGGAAGAAGCGCTCTCCCTCAATAGTGGCACCTGTATAACAAGACTCCTGACCCACCGCGTAGGAGACACGGGCCTTAAATTGCGGATCCTGCGCGATGAATTCTGCAAGGGCATTTTCCAGCGGGGCAATCACGCTTTCTTTGGTTTCGCCCACCAGCAAACGGCGATCGTAGGTTGCGCGGCAGTAATCCGGCACGACCGAGGCACCCGGGTACGGCGAAGATTTAATGTCGGTCAGTTCGAGAATGCCTGGCCCGAGTACCGGGTGCGTTGGCGGGGTAATGGTGCGAATTTTGTCGATCAATTGCGCCATTTTATACACCGCGTTAATCCCTGCCTGCGGGTTGGCGGAGTGCGCAGGTTTACCAAACGTTTCAACCACAATTTCAGCACGGCCACGCTGGCCAATTTTCAGGTTTAGCTCGGAAGCTTCACCGATGATTACGTAGTCTGGCTTATAGCGCTCGCTGACCAGGCGAGCGGCAATACCTTCAAAGCACTCTTCATGCACGATGCAGGCAACGTAGATTTTCCCGGCAAAATTGCGCTGATTGTCCTGACCGAAAAAACCCACGGCGGAGATCATTGCCGCCACGGCGCCTTTCATGTCGGTCGTACCGCGACCATAAATTTTGCCATCTTCGATATCACCGCCGTACGGGTTGCGGGTCCACTTCTCTTCGTTCACCGGCACGGTGTCAATATGTCCATCAAGGACCAGCGTTTTCCCAGGCTGATTACCCACGATACCGCCAACAATGTTGCCGTACTTATCAACGTGGATGTCATCGAACTGGTAATGCTGCATCATTGTTTTTATGGCATTAACCACGTCCCCTTCCTGACCGGAATAACTTTTTTGTTGGATTAACGCCTGACAGTTTTTAATCACTTCTTCAATACGGTTTGCAGATAACATGGGTTTCTCCGTTCTTATTCTCAATCAGGAAATTATTTGTTGATGCCAGGGTACTGACCGCCCCAGACAATATCCAGATACTGTTGTGGGTCAGTGTCACCCTCAGTACTTATCAACAACACGCGGGAATGCTCATCCAGTCCCAGTTGCGCACGCGTTTGCGCCAGTTCAGGCGAGGTCATCAACAGTGACAGCAGGCCGGTCGTCACCGCCCCGGACTCACCGGAAACGATCTGCGGATCGCCTGCCAGCGGATTACCCAACATGCGCATGCCAAGCGCCGCAACCTCATCCGGGCAGGAGGCAAATGCGGTGGCATAATCACGCAACAGCTTCCAGCCGATGCTATTTGCCTCACCGCAGGCGAGACCAGCCATCACGGTTTGCAAATCTCCGCCCACCGCTATGGCATCACCCTCTTTCGAGCGGGCTGAGCGGTAGAGACAATCGGCAATTAACGCCTCGGCGACGATCACTTTCGGGCGATTTTCTCCCCATGCCGCTGTCACCATTCCCTGAACCATGCCGGCAAACGAGCCAACACCTGCCTGAACAAAAATATGCGTCGGCGCAACCTGATGCAGCTGGTCGATCGCCTCCAGCATCAGCGTGCCGTAGCCCTGCATAATCCACTGCGGGATTTTTTCATACCCTTCCCAGGCGGTATCCTGCACCACAATCCAGCCATGCTTTTCCGCCTGTTCTGCAGTCATGCGAACCGCATCGTCATAGTTCATATCGACGATTTCAGCGGTAGCGCCTTCGTTACGGATAGACGTCAGACGTTGCAGCGAAGAGCCTTTTGGCATGTAAACCACGGCATTTTGCTTCAGCTGTCGCGCCATCCAGGCAACGCCGCGACCGTGATTGCCATCGGTGGTGGTAGCAAACGTGACGGTTTGCAGATCGCGGCGCACCTCTTCGCTGGTCATTACATCAAACGGTAATTCGCTGATATCTTTACCGACTAATTCTGCGATATGGCACGCCATCGCATAGGAACCGCCCAGCGCTTTAAAGGCTTTCAGGCCAAAACGCTGCGACTCATCTTTGAGGTAGATATTTTTTACGCCCAGTTTTTGTGAAAGTGCCGGCAGCGTATACAACGGCGTTGGGGAATATCCCGGAACAGACCGATGAAAATTCAACGCTTTGACCAACTCCTGGCGGCTAAACGGAGCCAACGGCGCGTTCGGATGTTCGGTAAACGGTGTCTGGTTGATAAAAAATGATAAGTTTTCCTGCATCATAAAACCTCATTGTGCTGGTAATCCATTCCCTGCAATTGATGTCATACAGAGATATTTCCGCTATCGGTAATGCCAATAGAGCAAAATGCTTACCAGCTTTTTATTAATTGAGTAAAATCTTATAAATAATTTAATAAATGCTTAAATTTCAATTAAATAGACAGAAAACAAGATTTGCAGCCAAAAATATCATCGTGTTAGTTTATCGTTTCATTTTGATAAATTCTCACAATTGATAAATAGTGTGATCGCGGAAGATAAAATAAAAAAAACATACTAAAACAGAGAAGTAGATTGATTTTTCGCAAATCATTTTGGGATTAGTTCGCCTATTTATCACTTTTCATGATAAATGCGACACGCCCCGGAGAAGTAGCATGATTTCAGTACTCAGCAATATTCAGGATGATATATGCAATTATGCCGACGCTATTTCTGGCATCACCGGAACGGATGTTGAGATCATTGATGAATCCTTAATGCGCATCGCTGGCACCGGTAAATACCGGCATATGCTCAATGAAAACGTGGCAAAAAATGGCTACATCTACCGCCACGTTTTGCAGGTGCGGGAAACGGTACTGATCAAAAATCCTGGCGAACATCCGCTGTGTCAGTTATGTGAAAAACACCACTATTGTTCTGAAATGCTGGATTTGAACGCACCAATTTTTCTCAACAATCGCGTCATTGGGGTGATCGGGATTATTTGCTCAACCCAGGCGCAGCGAGACCCCCTCCTGAGCCAGATTGAGAAATTTGTTACTTTCATTGAGCAAATAGCCGTGATGATTTCCAGTAAGGTTTTTGAATGTCTGGAACGTTTACGCGCGCAGGAAACGCTGGGCGCTTTTCGCCGTCTGATCGACGCCATGGACCGCGGCGTCGTGGCAATCGATGGTCATGGTCTTGTCTGGCATGCCAACCATTCAGCCGATCGCATTCTCAATCGCGAGGTTCAGGGATTACCGTTGACCATTGAAACAACCGGGGACAGTTTGTATGGCGATGAGGAAGCCTGGCTGACGCTCGAAGGTCAGAAATACCATGTGCTGTGCAAGCAAATTTCGCTCTCGTCTTTGGATAACGATCGCTTGACCATGATTATCTTTCGTGACGCGCACGACTACCTGAGTACCCTACTTCCATCGCCTTATGAGGCCGACACCCAGGTGCGGTTGATTGGTCACTCCCCCTTGATGGAACAGCTCAGAAGCACCATCGGTAAAATCGCCAACAGCTATGCCAGTGTGCTTATTACCGGCGAAAGTGGCTCAGGAAAAGAGGTCGTGGCATTTGCCATTCACCAGAGCAGCCCCCGTAAAGCCGCCCCCTTCGTAACAATCAACTGTGCAGCCATTCCCGAACAGTTGTTGGAAAGCGAACTGTTTGGCTATGTGCGCGGCGCATTCAGCGGGGCCGATCCCAAAGGTCGAGTGGGAAAATTTGAGCTGGCCAACGGCGGCAGTCTGTTTCTGGATGAGATCGGCGATATGCCGCTTCATCTGCAGGCTAAACTGCTCAGGGTTCTGCAGGAAAAGGCGATCACTCGCGTCGGGTCTAACAACACCATCAATATTGATGTACGAATTATTGCCGCGACCAACAAAAATATTAACGCCATGGTGGAGAATAATCAGTTTCGCGAAGATCTTTTCTATCGCCTGAACGTGGTCCCGTTGGTTCTTCCCTCTCTACGCGAACGACGAGCAGATATTGCCGTTCTCGCGCAATATTTTGCCGATGAGTTTTCGGTCAGTTATCAGCGACCGTCGCAAAAACTCCCCGATGACGTCATCAACCGCCTCTATGCCTGGCACTGGCCTGGCAACATTCGTGAATTACGTAACGTCATCGAATATATTTTCGTGATGCGCGGGGAAGCCGCTGGGATCAACGCCAGCCATCTGCCTCCTTACCTGCTCACCGCAGCTGACGGCAGAAAAACGTCGATGACAGCCCAGCCTCAGCAGCTTGCTAATAAGGGAAAGCAAGCGGAAAGGGAGACCATTGAAAATGTCATCCAGCGATTTGGCGCAAGCGTGGAGGGAAAAAAACAGGCAGCGACTGAACTGGGGATCAGCATTGCCACGCTTTATCGAAAAATAAAGCTATACGGGTTATGAACCCCATCTTACTTAACGTAAAAGCCCGCGTAACGCGGGCTTTCGGCAGGAACAACAGAGCCAATTAATTCCGTGGCGACTTAATCAAACACACCATTAATAACAGCAGTGACAATCGCCGTGCTCAGTGCAATCAACACCAAATTGTCGCCAACGACCTGCCATTCATAGCCAGGGTAATACGGCAGTTGATTCAACATAGAGGGTGGGACACTTTTTTTAGCGATCCCCGGAGGAAGCGGTTTTCCTCGCGCCAGATTTTTGGCAATGCCTGGCGGCAGTGATTTATACCCCGTCAAACCGTATCTGACAGCATACTGCCTGGCCACGTTATAGCTGATGTCACTATCCACATGATCCGGCTTGCCATAATTTTTACGCTGTTCTGTATGTGAATTATTTTTTTGGCCAGCGTTTCCTTTCTGGCTGTTACCACTATTACCCTTGTTTCCGCTATTACCATGGTTGCCACTATTACCATTGCCGTTACCGTTACCGGGGTTAGCGAATACAGGGGTGGCGCACATCGTCATCGCGGCAACGGCGACTAAAGCCGTTGCTAAAGTACGGAGTCTGGACATGATGATTCCTTGAGGTGTGGATACATATAAAAATGTAAGGTATTCCATGATGACTGGCTATCGCTATAACTCCGATTTATTGGCAAAAAAAGCGATGACATTTTGCAAAGCGAACACCTCCGAATACGTATTTTTGTGATTAAAGCTCACCACTCCCGATAACTCAGATTGGCAAGCGAGAGGCACAGGATCTGAGTTTTTGGGAATAATTTGGCGAAAATGGAGAGAAAACGGCGCTTTTTTTCGGTTAAGCTATGTTCATGCTTTGACGCTACACCATGGTCAGATTCACTATCCAGGAACCCTCCATAATGGCAAAAAGTACCCCGCAGCTGCCACTCGACCCACATATGTGCCGCAGCTATGAAAAAAAGACGAGAAGTCCGTTGGCGCTCTATTCAGAGTATCAGCGTATGGACGTCGAACTGCGGGCGCCGCTGGCCATGACCTACAGCCACTGGCATGGTCAGGTTGAGGTGAATGTACCGTTCGATGGTGATGTGGAGTACCTTTTTAACGACGAAGTGGTGAAAAGCAAACAGGGTTTTATCACCTTGTTCTGGGCCTGTACTCCCCATCAGCTCATCGATGCCGGGCATTGTAAACAAATGGCTATCTTCAATTTGCCGATGCATTTGTTTTTATCCTGGCCGCTGGACAGGGATTTGATCAACCACGTGACGCACGGGATGGTGGTTACTTCGCTTGCCTCGCAGCAACTGAGCGCTTTTGAAGTACAGCGCTGGCAAAGTGAACTTAGCAGCGACAACGAGCAGATTCGCCAGTTAGCTATCGATGAAATCGCCTTGATGCTCAAGCGTTTTAGCCTCTCAGGTTGGCGGCCAGTGCTGGGTAATAAAACACCACGGACGCAGAAAAACAGTATTTCACGGCATTCACAGTTTTACGTCAGCCAAATGTTGGAGTTTATCGCCGCTAACTGCGACAAACAGCTCACGGTCGATGCCATTGCCGAGCACGTTAAGCTCAATCCAAATTATGCGATGGGTATTTTTCACCGGGTGATGCAACTGACGATGAAACAGTACATTACGGCGATGCGTATCAACCATGTGCGAGCGTTACTCAGCGATACGGATAAAACAATTTTGGATATCGCCACGATTGCTGGTTTTCGCTCCAGTAGCCGCTTTTATAGCTCGTTCCATAAATATGTCGGCATGCCACCGCAACAGTATCGCAAACTGAGCCAACAACGACGAAATCACTCACCTTATGCCGAGGGGTAATTCATTCGCCAAATATTCTCTTATCCTACTACAAAAAAGAAATACCAGAACTGCAGGTCAAAATAGATAACCTGACACAGTTAATAAAATAGAGTTCAGCAGAGCTCTGGCAACTATGTTGCTCAATGCTGAGTAACCTGTAGCGGGTAGTTATTTGACGTGTTCAACCATTAATGATTGGGATGGAATTATGCAATTAAATAGCTGCACCTCCAACAACAGAAAGAAATTGTCTTTCTGTTGGTCAGTTTTACCTATGATAGTCATGCTGGGCGGGATTAGCATCGGATATTTTATATTCAATATTCGTGCCGAACCCATGATCCTGATGGGCACAGCAACCGCCTCATTTATCGCCGTCGCTCATGGCTACACGTGGGATGATATTCTACAAGCTATTTGCAATAAAATATCTGAAGCGCTGCCAGTCATATTAATTGTCGCCAGTATCGGTTTCTTAATTGGCGCATGGATGGTGTCAGGCACTATCCCGATGATGATTTATTATGGTTTAAAATGGATTAACCCGCAGTATTTCTATATTTCAGCATTTATGCTGGGTGCGCTGATCTCAGTTTGTACCGGTACTTCCTGGGGCTCTATCGGGACCGTGGGGATAGCCATGATTGGCGTGGCAATTGGTCTTAATGTTTCGCTGCCTATTGCCGCAGGCGCCATTGTCTCAGGCTGCTGGTTTGGTGATAAGCTCTCACCGGTTTCTGATTCAACCAACATGGCGGCGCTGGCTGCCGGTGTAAATCTGTACTCGCATATCGGTCATCTGCTGTGGACCACCGGCCCGGGGTTTATAATTTGCTGCATTATTTATAGCTATATGGGTATGGGTATTGATGCCTCATCCAGTGCTCCTGAAAATATCACCAGCTTAATGAACTCTATCGGCCAGATTTATGATTTTAACATTCTGTTGTTGTTACCGCCGATCATCGTTTTATATGGCTCACTGTCAAAAAGACCACCAATTCCGATGCTCTTTTTGTCTACGATAGTGTCGATGATTCTGGCATTAGTCTTCCAGCAATTCACCGCTTCGTCCGTTGGCGAATCCGTAGTCAGCGGTTTTAAACTCGCGATGCTTACCGGGGATAACCTGCCCGCACTGTCCTCCGATGTCTCCCGCTTGCTGGAAAGAGGTGGCGCAATATCTATGTTCAGCAGTTTTGTCACCGTCTTCAGCGCCTTCAGTTTTGCCGGTGCAATGAGCGCGACAGGCTCTTTACACACCGTAATTAACGCGCTGACCAAAGGGGTTCAATCCACATTCCGCCTGGTGGCCACCACGATTGTTACGACCTTCACCATCTGTGCCTGTACGGCAAACGGGACTCTGCCACTGCTGCTGTGTGGCGACGCCTTTAAAGATGAGTATAAAAAACGGGGGTTGGCAGCAAAAAATCTTTCGCGAACCACCGAAGATGCCGGAACCGTGGTTGAGCCGATTATTCCCTGGTCTGCTTCAGGCGTTTATTGCGCCACGATGCTGGGCGTGGCAACGCTTGATTATTTACCATGGGCAATTCTGTGTTATAGCGGCGTCATCTTTGCCTTGCTGTGGGCGGCAACGGGTATTGGCATTGCGAAATATGAGCCAAATGAAGCTGCTGAAAATATGGTTGAGCAAAAATCATAGGCTAATAACAGCTATCACCAGGGTAAATTTAATATATCAATAAAATAGATATTCTTCGCTGTTTGCGTTGCTAAACCTATTTTTCAGAGGCTTTCCAGGAGTCAGCAATGTCTTTGTTTGATGAAATTGTCATAAGGGATGCTAATTGCCGCAAATACGGTCAATTACAACAAATGTACGGCACCACCGATGTATTGCCATTATGGATTGCAGATATGGATTTTGTGACGCCGGAACCTGTAATGAACACGCTGCGTTCAGTAGTCGCGCAGCCTGTACAAGGATATAACCTGGATTATCCGCAATGGAAAGAATCCGTGATCCATTGGTATGCACAACAGTATGATGCCGACGTCAGGCCGCACTGGTTGCATTTTATTCCTGGGGTTATAAAAACCATCGTACTTTCTTTAATGGCGCTTACCCGACCGGGCGATAATATATTGACCTGTACGCCAATATATGATCCCTACCCTAACCTGGTGAAAACCAGCGGCAGGAATTTAATCCAAACGCGCCTTATTGAAAAAGACGGGTATTATGAATTTGACTGGCATGATTTCAGCGAGAAGCTCAAGCAGTGCAAAATGTTTCTTTTCCCGTCACCGCATAATCCGGGGGGAATGGTGTGGTCGCGGGAAACGCTGGAACAAGTTAGCCATTATTGCCAGCAGGCTGGCGTCATCATTCTGTCTGATGAAGTGCATAGCGATTTAACCCTGCCAGGTAAGCGCCATTTGCCATTTTTTACGCTCAATGAAACGTCAGGCTGCAAGTCAATTGTACTGACCTCAATCAGTAAAACCTTCAATACGGCAGCACTCCAGGGCGGAATAGCCATTATTAAAAACGATGAGTTACGCCATCAGTTCTATCACTTTCTTGATAACTGCTACCTTGCCGAGACGCATTCATTACAGCAAGCGGCCATTTACAGCGCGTTTACTCATTGTGGCGATTGGCACCAGAAACTACTGGCCTATCTGGCTGACAATGTCGCGTTTGTTAAACGCGACATTGAAAAGCACTGTCCCTTGATATCTGTCGTATATGGCGGCGCATCTTATCTTCTGTTTCTGAATGCGGAAAAAATGGGTCTCAACGATGCACAACTAAGCGATTTTTTTGTGCATGAAGCGAAGCTTGGTCTGTCGCCAGGCGCACAATATGGTCCTGGCGGAGAGGGTCACATGAGACTCAACGTGGGCTGTCCGCGTTCTGTCCTGGTAGAAGCCATGAGCCGCCTAAAAGCGGCCTACCAGAAACGGCAAAACGCGTAGCGTACATCACGATACTTGCCCTGCCATGGTGGGGCAAAATTAGCCAGAAATGTTGCAAAACTGCTATAAAGTCTTTCCCTTCTGTCGGCTGGTGTTAAACTGGAAAGTGTGATCTTCATCATAACCTGTTCAAACAGAAAAAAGAGACACTGCTATGCAACATATCATTGAGGGCTTCCTCAACTTCCAAAAAGAGATTTTCCCTCAACGTAAGGAACTCTTTCGCAGCCTGGCATCCAGCCAGAATCCAAAAGCGCTTTTCATTTCCTGTTCCGATAGCCGTCTGGTGCCGGAACTGGTGACCCAGCAAGAGCCGGGACAGCTTTTCGTTATTCGCAACGCCGGCAATATCGTACCGTCTTTCGGTCCCGAACCTGGTGGTGTCTCCGCCACTATCGAATATGCGGTAGTTGCACTTGGCGTGACGGATATCGTCATCTGTGGTCATTCCAACTGTGGCGCGATGAAAGCCATTGCTGATAGCCAGCCTCTGGATCCGATGCCCGCAGTGGCTCACTGGCTGCACTATGCCGATGCCGCTAAAGCCGTGGTTGAGAAAAAAACCTGGGATAACCCCATCGATAAAGTTAACGCCATGGTGGAAGAGAACGTTATTGCGCAGTTGAACAATATTAAAACGCATCCTTCAGTAGCTGTTGGACTGCGAAATAATGCGCTGCGTCTGCATGGCTGGGTGTATGACATCGAAAGTGGTGAAATTCGTACCCTGGATAAAAACAGCAAAACCTACGTTTCCCTTGCTGACAACCCGCAGGTGCATTTCGAGTAACCCCTCCACTGGAGCAAGGATGCTCTGGACATTTTTCCTACTTTTGTGCTACCGACAAAAAAACATCTGCAACTAGTTTTTAAGATAGGCGTAGATATTTCTACATCAGTCATCGCGCATTCATTCAACATTGCGGCAAATGACATGTAGTGACCTGCAAAACGGCTGTCCCTATAGGCATTTTTTCAAGTTGCAGGCGATAACAAGGAGTATGCGCAAATGCTAGCGAAAATAAAACGAATGATAAAAATGTTATTCTATCATGAGTCATGGGACATCATGATTCTGAAAGATCATGGCTCACACTTATTCCCCGATAATACTCTGGAAATACTGAGTAAAACTGCTGCCCAGCAGTTAAAAAAGAAATATACGTTTCAGGCCGACCCTTTTATTATTGAAAAGGCCGATAAACTGTATGTTTTTTATGAAGCTTTTAGCTTTCGAAACTCGAAAGGTACGCTAAGATGCCGTATTCTGGATCGTGAACTGACTGAAATCGATGATGTTAAACTTGAGGGCTTTGACGACTTAAAGTGTCATTTGTCATTCCCTTTCCTGATTCATATCAACGATCAGCTATTCATGATCCCCGAGTCTTCAGAAAGAAAAGAAGTCATACTGTTTCAGTCGGTAGAGTTTCCGGTACGCTGGAAGAAAATCAAAGTCTTAATATCGGATACTGAAGTAACAGATAATGTGTTTCTCACAATTAATGAAACCTGTTATCTTTTATCCACCACAATGGATAATGAAATTATTATTCACTCTGCTGAGAATATCTATGGGCAGTGGCAGCGGATTGCCCCCTCATTGAAGGTGAGCAACCATCACCATCGGGGAGCGGGTGCGCCCTACCTTGTCGATAACAAAATGTACTTCCTCACCCAAGAATGCACACCTGAAACCTACGGAAAATCCATCTACATCAAAGAATTAGTCACGCTAAGCAATACTGTATTTGATGAAAGCCTGATCGAGAAAATCAATTCCTCGATCAACCACAGTGATGGTGTCCATACACTAAACTTCTCAAATAATTATATTGTTTATGACACTAAAATAAACAAGTTCAGTTTTTTATCTATACTTAAAAAAATATCTTACAAATGTATGGTGAGATATCGTAACTACAACCTTACCAGACTTCACCAATAGCAAGTTTTCTATGGTAGTGGCGTGAATCAATGCCCGTTTTGATAGCATAAATCTGGAGTCTGTATGGCAATTTTTGTCACTGGTGGCGCAGGTTATATTGGTTCACATACTGTTTTAACACTACTGGAAAGAGGCGATGATGTCGTTGTCGTTGATAATCTGTCGAACTCTTCTCGAGTCTCGCTGGACAGAGTCGCGGAACTTGCCGGCAGGGAACCGACTGTCTATATCGCCGACGTTCGGAATCGGCAGGCCTTAAAGAACATTTTCACCCGCCATAATATCACTGACGTCATTCATTTTGCGGGACTAAAATCGGTTTCAGAGTCGATAAAAGAACCCCTCGCCTACTATGAAAACAACGTCACTGGTACGCTAGTATTACTGGATGAGATGCAGGCCGCAGGCGTTAATCGTTTTATTTTTAGCTCATCGGCCACAGTATACGGTAATCCGGAAAGCGTGCCGCTAAGCGAGCAATCACGCACGGGCGGTACGACCAATCCGTACGGCACGTCTAAATTAATGGTCGAACAGATTCTGGCCGATTTTTCACGCGCACAGCCCGATTTTCGCATCACCTGCCTGCGCTATTTTAACCCGGCCGGTGCCCATCCATCGGGTCGAATTGGCGAAGATCCTAACGGTGTTCCTAATAATCTGGTCCCGTATATCTCCCAGGTCGCAATTGGTAAACTTGAAACCGTGTCGGTATACGGCAATGACTATCCAACCTCCGACGGTACCGGCGTTCGTGATTACATACACGTTATGGACCTGGCGACCGGCCACTTAGCCGCGTTGGATTGCCAGAACAAAGGCGCTGCATACAAAGTGATTAATCTCGGTACCGGAGTCGGGTATTCCGTGCTTAACCTTATTGAGGCGTTTGAAAAAGCAGCGCAAACAAAAATTAATTATCAGTTTGTCGCCAGAAGGCCTGGGGACATTGCCGAGTGTTGGTCAGACCCTTCTCTGGCGCGAAAAGAGTTAGGCTGGCAGGCTATCTATAGCCTTGATGACATGATGCGCGACACGTGGAACTGGCAAAAAAATAACCCGAATGGTTATAACCTGTGATGTTCTCAGCAACGAGCCTGGTCACCAGGCTCGTTGCTTTACCGGGCTAGCGTGACGTTATGGTTGATACACGATACCAGCCGCTGCTCTGCTTCCCTTCATTGGCAAAGTTAATTCTCGCCGCACCGGATTTATCCAGCATCGCAACCTCAATCGCATATTGCCCTTTCGCCAGTCGACCTGGCATAGGCAGCGCATAACTGACCTGATGAATTCCCGGGAGCCAACGTCGTATATCATCCGCCGCATTACCCTGCGCCACCACTTTATTAGCATTATCCACCACACGAAATGCCAGCGTATAGGGCAGGTAGATCGGTGCCACTCCATCGTTATACCAGGTACTGTTCAACGTCAGCGTTTGTCCACCGCTCCACACGGCCTCATGGCTCAGAGATGCTAAGCGAAATCGATAGCCCAGTTTGGTCAGCGCATCATCGACAATCGGTCGATAATCGCTGGGTATCGCTCTCGATTTCAGGTTGATAGTACTGGCATGCTGTTTGAACGCCCAGTCAAAAATCCCCTGCACTTCGGCGCGCGTATAATGAAAAGAATTCTTCCAGTCCTGCATATACGAACAGATTTCCAGACTCACTGGCGCGCGTTTCCAGGCATCGTTAAACCCTGCATAACTTTGCTGCGCTGCCAGTAATCGCTGCGGGTAATCATCTTGCATATGATTCCAGGCGTCTGAAAACACGCGCAGGTCACCCCAACAGTCCGCTCGCCACCCGGCCCCACGCGCCACCGCATTTGCCAGGCTTTGCCCACCGCTTATCAGCATAATTTTGGGCGTTTTGGGAAAGGCAGAAAAGTGCATCGCAACGTAGCGATCCAACTGTCCGGTGGTGTATCGCTCCAGGAGTGGCTTCAGATCGGGGAAGTTGCTGTTATGCCACTCGCCCCACGAACCCACCATGCCGATATCAACAAAAGCGAGATTCTCATTACCATCGTAGCGCTGACCCAATGTGTTGAGCAGACGCTGGCTGTATTCGATAAACAGTGGGTCATCTAAATCCGGTACAAACGTCTTATTATCAGACGTCCAGGTTCCTTTTACGCCTTTTTTAATCAGCCAGTCGGGAATTTTAGTGCCATCCGCCGGGTCGGCAAGCGCCATAAATCGTAGCCCGACATTCATCGCGGGACGGTGCGCCGCAGCGTATCTAAAGGCATCATCCACCAGCGCAAAATTGTACTGCCCTTCAACAGGTTCCAGATCTCGCCAATAAAATCGCTCATACTCGAACCCGGTATTGGGATAATCCGCCAGGCTCAGCGTTTCACCGTATCCCTGATGAAAACTGGCAACGCCAATCCCCGGGTTGGTCAACGGCCCCGTCAATGCTTTGGGGGTTACGGTCGTTAATGCGGCCATCACCGACAGCGGGAGGAACATACCCAACAGCGCAGAAACCCATTGACACTTCATCGCAGTAACGCCCTCGCAGGTTTAATAACACTAGTGTTTTTTCAGGTTTAACCACCAGTCCCAAATACCGACGTGAAAATTTTGGAATACATCAATACCTAGCGCTGATTTGATCATATACAGCGTCAGCAATATGCAGCAGGTGACGAACAGCACGGCGATCAACAGCAAAAAAGTGAGCAAGATCCGCGACAAGGTCGATTCCTGGCGATGCTGGCGACGTAAATCTCTGCCAAACAAAAAAACCAGATAAAAACGTTTACTGAAAAAAGGAAAACTCCGGCGAATATCAATCTGATGCCGTGCAGCCAATGTCGAGGCCAGGATCGCGTTTTCCACCCCTGCTTTTTGTTCCGGGGTCAACTCCTCCGCTATTTGCTCATCAAGGTGAGCATAGAACCGTTCGATGACGGGGGGACGATTTTGAGGACTGGTCAAAATTAACCTATATCTTTATCAATTGAGTGGTAGACGTTGACTGTCTTTTTGGCGATTTCATGCCAATTATAGTTTTGCAAATATACACGATAGTCCATGCGATTGGCTGTCACCCACTGGGTTAATTTCCCGGCCAGACTGTTCACGTCCCCGACCTTAAAATAGGCTGCGACAGGTAGCTGAACTTCAAGGTTAGCCGGAATATCACTGACCACAGCGGGAAGAGAGAAGGACATCGCTTCCAGCAACGCAATAGGCAGACCTTCGTGATATGAAGGCATCACAAACAGTTTCGCCTGTGAAAATACCGCCTGCAGTTCATCACCGCGTAAAAATCCGGTCATCACCACACCAGGCGTGTCGGCGGCCAGCTTTTTGAGGCGAATGCTGTATTCGGTCGGATGATCTGCATCGCCAATTAACACCAGCGGCAGGGTCAAACCGCTATGTTGATAAGCGGCGATGGCGTCATGCATCCCTTTTTCTTCTACAAATCGTCCAACCACCACAAGATAATTTTTCGGCTGTAGCCCAAAGCGGGAGAGCGTATTTTCGATAGTCAGCTCAGATAACAACCGCGGCTCGTTCACGCCGTTGTGAATTAAATGCGCGTCATAGCGACCATGTTTTTTCTGGATCAGTTGATTAATCACCTCAGAAATCACAATCACCTCGTGGGCGTATCTCACCGCCCAGCGCTCACCCAGCAACAGTATTTTTTTGGCAATGAATCCCCATTTCTGACGATCGTAGTCAGGCCCATGGTGGGTAAAAACGACCTTTTTGCCCAGGACGCGTAATAATGGAATCACAAGGCCCGGTCCGATAGCATGCACATGCACAATATCCGAATGGTCGAAAACTGTCCTCAATGCCGCTAAAACGGAATGCACAATCGCTTCCAGCGAGCGTTTTTTGGGCGCCCACAGCGCATAGGTTTCGACTTTCTTATACGTTGACCGTTTGTAATTCACATACGGTGAGCGAGCGATAACACAAATATCAACATCGAGCTGCTGCTTAATAGCAGGATAAAGATTCTGGCAGTGAGTCTCCACGCCGCCCAACACATCCGGAATACCTCGTGTGCCAAAAACCGTTATTTTTTTCATACTAGGGCCTGCTCAGCAGTTCTTTATACAGCGCCAGCAAGGTGTCCATATGTTTGCTTAGCGCATATTTTTCACTTAATCGCGCCCGACCATGTAACCCCATAACCCGTGCTTTCTCTGGCGAGTCGGCCAGCGTATCCATCGCATTCGCCAACGCTTGCACGTTGCCCGGCTCGAATAAAATCCCTTCGCTACCGTCACGAATTTGTTCCGGGATCCCGCCAATGCGCGATCCAATCACCGGCTTGCCCAGGGACATCGCCTCTAATATCGCCATGGAACAGTTTTCATAACATTCAGAAGGAAGGATTACCGCCCGTGCATGCTTAATAAGCTTATCAAGGGCTTCCCCTTGCTGCACATAACCTAAAAATTCAACATCCGGGTATTTGGCGACTAACTCGTCATGTAGCGGGCCGTGGCCCACAATTTTCAACGGCGCTTTGTTCTGCATTTTCTCATGTGCCGCCAACAGCGTTGCCACCCCTTTTTCACGGCTCAGGCGACCAAAGAACAGCATATAGCCTTCATCGCTTGCCTCATCCAGAGGACGACTGTCATCTACGCCATTGACGATCACATCAATGCGCGACTTCGGCAGCGTACGCAGCAGCACCCCGCGTAAAAAAACGCTCGGCGAAACGATCACATCCAGCGCCTGGTAATTTTGCGCAATGTATTGCCAGGTTGCCTCCAGAGAGAGCAATAAGCTTTTTGAGGCGGAACCTTCCTGGCAACGATACCTGAAAGCATTAAAAACCGTGCCGGTGATACAGGAGTCACACACTTTGCCGTCGCGCAACATGGAATACGTAGGGCAGACAATCTTATAGTCATGCGCAGTCAGTACCGTTTTGCAGCCAAAATTGCGCGCAACTTTTATCAGCGCCGGCGTTAATTGGTGATAGATATTATGAAAATGAACGATATCCGGGCGCTCTTTTTGCAATAACGCCAGCATCTTTTTGCAGGCCTGCGAATTATGAATAAAGTTAACCGCCGTTTTGAGCCCACCCAACAAATTACTTTCCTGGTGGTAGTCCACATTGCTGACAAAATAATCCGCATAGTCCGAAGGGAAATTTTTCTCATGCTGCATCGAGAAATCAATCACCTGCACTCCGGCCTGTTTCAGCATATCGCGCTCTTGAAAATAAACCGTTTCCGCGCCGCCTTTGATGAAAAAAAACTTATTTACTAATAAAACTTTCATGGCGTCTGCCTTAGTTATTCATGAATGATTTTACTGTCAGGCGGAGTCAACGGATCGCGTAGCGGATGTGTTAACCCTTTAACAAGTCCCGCGGAAAGCACAGCTAAGTTCATCACGCTTTGCAGGCCATTCAGTAACGACCGATTCTGTACGGTTTTCAGTATCACAAAGGCAAGCAATGGCAGAAATGCGATATCGAAAATTTCGAGATTAAAGGTCACCGCCGCAATGAACAAGGCAACCAGGTAAACAGCAAAAATCGCCTCGTTTTTAACCATTTTTAACGCTTTAATGAAATAAGGCTTTCCCCAGGCGCAACGTAAAAATTCGCCCGGAGCCTGATAGTATCCGCTTTTCCAGCGATGCTTCAGCATCTGAAAGGTCGGCATGGTATGCGAAGTATGAATAAAATACGGAATATTCAGACGACGTAATTTATAACCCGCGTCAAGTAAACGCAGGCCGAGTTCAGCTTCTTCATAAGCATGCAGATTACGGTTGGTGAGATAACCAATTTTCTCAATGGCGGAGCGGCGATATAGCCCCCCGCCGCCTAAATGGTCGCTGTCCCCTACGGGATAGATTTTATTAATGCGTTGCTTACGCGATTTAAATTCATAGTTAACGGCATCGTCCATTTCGACGGTTCCCGCTACGCCAGCGTATTCCGGTTCCGCCTGCAAAAACGCGACAGCCTGATCCACAAATCCTTCTTCCAGCTCCATGTCGCCGTCCATCAGCAACAGATATTCCCCTTCACTATAAAGGTAACCCAACTGATGTCCGACACCACAGCAACGATCGCCTGGATCGGTTAATGACACCACAGTCACCCCTTTATCGATCGCCAACTGCTGGGTGTTATCCGTTGACAGACTATCTGCCACAATAATTTTATGTGGATAATCAACAAGCTGTTTACGGATACTATCAATTGTTTTCTCAATACATTCAGATTCATTGAGCGTTTTGATACTCACTGAAATAAACGGTTTATTGTCCATACAATTACCCTACGCAGCGAAGGACGGTTCGACGAATCACTAAACTTGATCCTAGTGATAAATAGAACAGGAATTGTAACATCGGTGTAATCATCAGTATCTGGCTGTAAGGTAAGCTAATTAAGCAAGCAATCGCAAAAGCATTAAATGCCGGAGCAAAGCTCAACAACTGAAGATCCTGCGGGTCCAGTTGTTCAAGCATCAGTAAAGGCTTGGGCTGACATATTTTCAGGATATAAATAAATAAGCTAATGAAGATTAACGTGCCAATCACACCCACTTCCCACAGCAGCATACTCAGAGAAGTCGAGTCGAGGATTAAGTTATAAATAATATTCAGAAAGCCCGGCGATACCGTACTCCCGCTGTTAGTGGCGTTGAGTCCATAGCCAAATAACGTTCCTGACAGTCCCCACAGATCATTATTTTTTAGCCAGAACAGGAAAGTCGTAAAGCGCCCTAACTCCCCGGTAGACATAATGTAGTTCGGGTCAAAAATATAGCTCAAAGAGTCGATAAAAATACTCAACGCGCTTTTCGACGGATCGCCGCCAAACGCAGTAGAATAATAATATGCAAGGATAACTATCGACAGGCTAATCAGCAGCAACATCCCCGCCACAATAACCAACAACGTCTTCAGATTAACCTTACTAACATCTTTAACGTAGCTCGGTGAGATCCACACCCACGCCAGGAATAGAGGCGATAGCAGGATAACGAACTTTACTTCACCAATAATGCACAGCCCGATCCCGAGCACAATGTGCAACGCCATGGATTTAAACGTGGTCAGTCCGTGCTTATACTCAGAGACCTTTAACAGCATAATCAGCAGGCAAAACAGGCCCATCGCGGCAGTGTTACCTCCCCCCATCGGGTCGCCGCCAAAGGTACCCACCACGGAATCCCATTTTTCATCTTCACCACGCACCGCGACACGCTGGGGAACAACCAGTAAAACCTGATAAATCATGACCGGGATCTGCGCGTAAAACACCCAGTATAAATAGCGAGTCACGCGATAAATCTGCGACTCCCGGCAAAATCCCAGCAGCAAGCAGATCATCACCAGCGACAGCGCAATTTCATTTTTAAAGGCCACAATCGCGACGGTGATCCCGCCCTGAATCAGAGTTGAGGCCCCGGCCAGTATCAGGAACGAGAAATACAGCGCCAGCACTATCGTCTCCTGCGCATCCAGACGCAGCGAGCCATCCCGCGTCTGCATCGCCAATAATCCCACCATCAACAGGGTCAGAAAAAAGGGGATCCATAGCACCGACTGTATGCCGGTAAAGTATTGCACCAGGCCACACAGGATCAGCGTAACGAAGGTATAACCTTGTAAATAATATCCGGTATTCAGCGTCATAGTATCACCGGCCTGTCTTTCAGCAGATTAGCCCGCTTGTTCATTTTCAAATAAATAAAGGCGTAGCGAATAAATGTCAGTGAAGAAAACAAAATCACCGACGTTGCATAGTCTTTATAAAAATAGGGCGTCACGACAAAAGCGAATAGCACAATCGCCAGTTGCTCCAACTGGATGCGCAGAAAATAGCGGTGGGAACCAAAAATAAGCTCTATTACCGTCAGGGGGCTTATCGCCAGCGCCGGGAACAGGTAGGGTAGCATGTAGCGAGACGTTTCAATGGAGTTAATCCAGTCTTCGCTAAAACCGAGACGCATCACAATCGGATAGAAAATAAACACGCCAAGAGTACAGATAACTCCCAGCACCAGCAGCAGCATCCGTACCCGGGTATATTCCTGATAATTAAAGGTGTTATTTCTAAAATCGATAGACCACTTGGAAAAAATAGTATTACGTACCGCGTTCCCGATGATCACCACCGGCGCCAGGCAGAAGCGGCTGACCACGGAAAAATAACCGGCTGTCAGCGCCGAAAACCAGAAGTTAATCAGCATAATCGGCAAATTGCTGCTGGCCATTGCCAACACCTCAGCGCTGCCGACTTTAGTAATGTGATGAATATTCTGTTTAAAAAAATGCCAGTTGCTGGCGGGTCGTAAATGCTGGACCGCCACCGAACGAATATCAAACGAATGCAATATACAGCTTACCGTCAGTACCATCGTCGCACAGGCCCACGACCAATAAAACAGCTGCACATGATGCGTAACCAGTATCGAAAGTAATACCACCACAGAAACAGAAATGCGCTGGAAGATCAGAAAACGAAAGTTAGCTGTGCGCAGCGACAGGTTTTCCGAGATGAGAACCCACGCCGTAGCAAGCGTCAGTAAATAGAGGAACAATATGCTCTGGTGGAACAACCACGCGGTCAATACGGCGTAGGGTAAGGCAATAATCGTGCTTTGTATCAGACAAAACACGACATTCTGTACCAGTTCATCATCCTGCTGTTTAGGAATTAAAAGCTGTGATGCAAAGGTACAGACCTGAGCGCCCACCACGGCAATACTGTAGTTGAGCGCATAAAGCCCCACTTCAGCCATATCGTACTTATGTGAGATCAACCAGATAGACAGCGCACCAATCAACTGTGAGATGACTGATGAACCGGCTATCGTGGAGGCGCTCTTCAGTAGACTCATACGCGGCCTGGCGTCGTCATCAGTTGATCGGTACTGAAGTTCAGTGAGCGCAGACCCTCTTGCGTTTCAAGGTCCTTTTCTTCAACCGCATTCAGCACAGCGCCAATCACAACGCCGTTATTTTCCTCGATCTTATCCAGCGCGTTGGCTATATGCCCCGCCGAACCCGAGCCGGCTTTCACGATGAAAATAACGCCATCAACGGCACGTTTAATCAATTGCACATCCTGACTCTGATTCACGGCAGCCACATCAATAATGATGCGTTGATAGTGGGATTTCAGCTCGTGCATTAAGGGCTCAAGATGCCCGGACGACAACATAAGTAGAGAAGAAAGGGTGGTCTTCCCGTGCGGGATAAAATCGAGATTATCACTGAGCTTGATCCGCGCCTGTTCAAGCTGGGTCTCCCCACGCAGCAGTTCCGCTACGCCTGCGGACGTTGCCGATGCCAGCTCGGATGAGAGTCCGTCAGTATTAAAGAAATCCGCATCGATAAGCAGCGTTTTCTGGTCGAAACTAAAGGAGTTTGCTAACAGACTCGCCAGCAATGAGCGCCCTTCACGGTGCTCCGTCGACGCCACGGCGAGCGTCTGCAATGGTCGATTATCCAATATAATCCGGGTACGGATACCGTGCACAATATCGGCATTCAGTGGATTCTTGAGGATCATGTCGCGAACCTGTGCGCGCCCTGAGGTTCCGCTAAAACGACGGATTTCGCCCAGCGGAGTAACGTTCAGGCGTTTTTTCATACGACTCAACGTACGGATTGAGTTGTCCATCGCCGCTTTGACAATGAAATACATGATACTGAACACCACCACCAGCAGAACCACCATCACCAACAAGAGGGATTTATTCGGTTTCGCGGGTTTTAGCGCGGGTACGGCAGGATCATATAACACCGCGTCAGCATTCACGCCGGACAGCGACAGTTCCTGAGTACGTTGATACAGCGATTTATACAGATCTTCCATTTTATCTAACGACAGCTTTTGGCTGTTCCAGGCATCGCGTTTTGAGGCCATTTTCTGGAAGATCTCTTTCTGCTGCGCCACCTGCTGCTGATAGTTCTTTTCATCCGCCAGTGCCGCCAGATATTGCTGACGTAACCCCTCTTTCAGCTCACCCAGTACCCGTCCGGTTTGACTTTGGATCGACTTGACATCAGCTTCTGCTTTTAAAATTGCGGGATTTTTTGGCCCGTATACTTTGCGCAGTTCAGACAACGTGCGCTGCGCCTGAATTAACGCGATACGTAAATCCTGAATCTGGGCGTGGTTAGAGATCGAAGGTTGAGAGATAACGCTCTCCGCCGACCGCCCTCCGCTGTTCACCTCGTTATAGACAGATTCAGCGGCAACGCGACGCTGGGTCGCATCAGCCAGGCGATTGGTGACGATACTTAACTGCTCGGTTTCAAAACCATCGATACCGCGAAAGGTCAGCAGCCCGGCGTTTTTCAGATAGCTGTCCATCTCCTCTTTTTGTTTCGCTATCGACTTCTGAATCTCTTCCATTTTTTCAAAATTCAGTTCGCGGGCTTTCTCTACTTTCAGGCGCTTTTGCTCCACCGTATAGTTGATGAAAGCCTGCGCGACGCCATTCGCAACGTCAGCAGCCACCAGCGGTGAGGGGGATTCATAGGTGATAGATGCCAGGTTCGTTGTACGAATACCGATAACATTCAGGTTTTTCGACAACGTTTTCAGCGCTTGCTCCATCCTCAACTGTCGGTTTTCACTGCTTTCCGCCCCCTGTCCACCGGTTTTTTCCCCAATAAATTCCGGGTTTTCATCCAGCTTCATATCGCGAACGGCTTGCTCAAGCACAATACGTGAATGCATCAACGCATATTGCGTTTCGTAGTAACCACTGCGCGTTGAATCGAAACCATCAACCTGTGGGAACGGAGAAACGTTATCGGCCTGGGCTTTAATCAGTACCGTCGCCGTTGAGACATACTTTGAGGACATCATGCTGATTATTGGATATGCCACTACCCCGGCAACGATACCGGCCAGCACGATTTTCCAGGCGTTCTTTTTCAGCTCTTTGGCAAAGCGGGAGAATTCGACCGTGTTTTCTCGTTTTTTGCCGTTTTCCACTATAGATAGTTTCATCGTCAGAAGAACCCCATGCCAATAATCACGACATCCCCAGGATGAACAGAGTGCGTTAAATCGACATTCTCAAGCAGCTGATTGCTGCCAGACAGGCGAATGTTGATATCTTGTCGGTCAGCACGATCTGTAAATCCCCCCGCCTGCGCAATAGATTTCTCGACGGTAAGACCTGGCTCCCAGGCAAATCCGTTCGGACTTTTCACCTCACCTGAAACATAGTATTTACGGAACTCGGCAATGCTCACCGTCACCATCGGCGTGGTAAAGTAATCTCCCGTCAACCGTTGAGTTAATTCGTTGGTCACTTGATCGACAGTTTTATCTTTTAATTTAAGAGCGCCCACAAACGGAAAATTAATCTCCCCGCTCTTATCCAAAATAAACCGCATCGTCATATCGGGTTGACCGTGAACAGCGATATTGACAGTATCCCCCGCCCCAAGCCGGTAATCCTGCTGAACTGTAGCAGGATCGTCCATTAATCTTGGGCCGGACGCTGAGCACCCGACCACCAGGATACTGAATAGCAAAAACGCGCACAGTTCTATTATTTTCATTTTAGATCTGAACCTTAGCTTTAAGCATAATCATAGAATTATCATAACCCAACGTTCTAATAACTTCCTGGTTGTCGTTGGGACCGATATAAAACGAGTCAGTATCCTTATTCGAATTCAATGTATCTAATTGATATTTAATCTCAAAATTAACCGATGGCGTATAGTCGTAGCTCATTGTGACGCTAAACACCCCATCTTTATCATGCCGGTCCTTGTTCTGTTTTTTATAGTCTTCCGCAGTGTATGAATAATCCAGCAAAGTCGAAAAACGATTACCTAACCAGAAATGCTGGTAAGAAATGCCATACTGGGTCACTAAAATATATCCCCCAACTTCCGACGGGTCTTTAATGCTTTGCGCCGAGTGGGCCGTGAAAACCGACTGTTGTAGCGGCTTCCACTCTGCTTTTATGTCCCAGTTCAGACCATTAAAATCATGCGAGTTTGCGCTGTTTTCAAATGTTTTGTACAACCATGAAATATTCATGTCGACGTTGGTTTTTCCAGTCAACTGCGATTTCATGCCGTACAGCAAATAGTATTCATTAGTATCTTTTTCTGAGTTGTTGTCATAGCGACGCTGGTTAGTAATAAAGCTATAGCGAAAGCGTGTTCTGGATGTGTATTGGTCAAAAATTTCCGCGACCAGGCTATTTTCATGCCATTTCTGTTCCTGAATGTAATGGTAAAAATCCTCACTGGTATCCTGTACATCAGAAGTATTACCGAAAGTCAGTTTTTTGTATAACAACGCCAGTTCCGCTTTGCCACGCCCATCAGGCGCGCCATAGCTGTAGCGCAGTTCACTGTTGATGAAATTTGTCGTCAGCGGTGAGGTAATCCCATATTGCTGAAACTGACTGGGTAAAAAACCCTCAGTAATTCCGCGGCCACGGGATTCATGTCCAAGTGAATCCTCCAGATTGAGGGTTAAGCCATGCATGAGTCCATAACGCCAGGCCCCATTAAAACGGAAAAAATGATCGGTGTAGTTATCAGCAGAATCGCTTGAGTAGTTACGGTAATCCCCAGAGTACATCAGTAAATACTTATCCTGACCGCGCTCGCCGATCATACTCAGCACTGGCGCTGCGCTCTGAAACGAGGAACCGACAGCATCGCTGTTATGTGGCTGATAAGTCACGTTATCATTATAACCATAATCCACAGCGACCTTGCCCTGGAAGTCGATCCCCGCCAAGCCGATGTGTGATTTCGGTGTTAAATCAGCCCATGCGGGCTGCGATATCACGATTCCGGTAATAACGATTAATTTAGTATGCATTCTTACCGACAAATCCTTTGAAAATAGTTTTAATGATAATTTTTATATCCAGCCATAGTGACCAGTTTTGAATGTACTCAATATCGTACTGAACCCGTTTTTCCATCTTATAAAGCGCATCGATTTCCCCACGAAAACCATTAATCTGCGCAAGTCCGGTGATGCCAGGCTTTACCTTATGGCGGATCATGTAATTTTCGACCTGTTTGCGGTACTGCTCATTATGCGTAACCGCATGGGGTCTGGGACCCACAATCGACATACTTCCCTGCAATACGTTAATAAATTGCGGAAGTTCATCCAGCGACGTACGGCGTAAGAAGCTACCGAATTTCGTCACCCGCGGATCGTTTTTCGTGGCCTGAATTACCGTATCGGAATTCTCCATAACGCGCATAGTGCGAAATTTCCAGACCTTAATTTTTTGCCCACTCAGGCCATACCTGTCTTGTTTGAAAAAAACCGGCCCACGAGAAGTGAGTTTGATACCAATACCAATAACCAACATCAGCGACGAAATCATCAGCATAATGATACTGCCAAGCACCAAATCCTCTGCCCGCTTAATAAACGAACCCGCCCCTTCAAACGGCGAGCTAAAGATACCGATGGTTTGCAGGTTGTGGATAGAACGTAGCTTGGACATATTGTTGCTGTAGGTATAAAAGTCAGGAACAATATAGGTATCTACGGTGGTGTCTGACATCATGGTCAAGAAATGGCGGATGCGATGCAGCGCCACCATCGGTAAAGCGATATAGATTTCGTCTATATTTCCCAGTCGGGCTTCCTCAACCAGATTAATCACCGGGCCACGAAATGGGCTTTTGACCTTATCCACGATGTCGCCACAGCGCGATAACGCACGCTCATCATAAAAAGCCAAATCCAATTTGATATCGGCGTACTCATTCAGTAATGCGCTTTCCGCGGCCAGACCATTGTCGGTCAAACCAATAATCGCCACGCGCATACTCTTTTTCGTTGAATATTTAAAAATAAAAAAGCGAATGTAATAAAGAAAAGGTAATGGAATAAAGTACCAGTAAATAATGGCAGAATAAAAAGGCGAAGGTAGCCTGTCTAAGTAACCGAGGGACTCCGGCTCTGCCACCGTCATACTCACCAGCTCGTTAAAAAATATAGCCAACAGCGTACAAAAAAGTAACCGCTTTTGATTACGCAAACCAATCGTTTTAATCTTTTGCTGATAAATTTTGATATATTCAGCAAACAATAAAAAAAAGACGGAGAACAGAATACTCAGAATAGCAATGGTGTTAAATGGCATCAACCCCAGCAGATGAGCACTAAAAATTAACGTCACATTAATAACGATAAAATCAACCAGTTTTAAAAAGACTGGATATCCTTGACTGCTAATCTTTAGCGATTTTTTAAGCATATCTCAGCCCATTATCTATTGATATTTAATTATTTTTTCTCATTTCATGATGCTAATTATATCACAAGTCTAAAAAACGCAATGCTCCATTGTCAGTAAATGTAAAAAACAATGTTTGCATGTGTGAAAATTCGCCATTGAGTGATTTTATCAATATGATTTTAAAAGGAATTAATACAATCAAAGCATTGACCGCAAAATCAAAAAAGACAATTTTCTTACAACAAAACCATCATTGACAGTTAACAATTTATGGTCTACGCGAAAACATTTTAGGTATGACAAATTTCACAATGGTGTTATTTGATTTATTTTGAATCACCCTTCCATTGCGGCTAAACACCACAATAAAAATATCTCAGCCAGCAACGCTTAAAAAGCGCACCCGCACGCTTAACCCACCTAAGATTTCGCTACGTGTCAGCTGCGGATGTGTACGATGTAAACGCGCAATGTCGTTAACCAGCGCCAGACCAATTCCTGCGCCTGGGACATTGCCAACGTTATCGAGTCGATGAAACGGTAGCATCGCCTGATGAACCATCTGATCATCTATACCTGGCCCGCTATCCTCGATCATCAGCACCACGGCTTCGCCTTCACGCTGCAGTCGGGCTGTCACCACACCATGCGGCGGCGTATATTTCAGGGCGTTATCAAGTAGATTCCCACACAGTTCGCCGAGCAGGACTTCATCGCCCTCAATCCACACCGCGCCCTGTTCCCCCTCATAACCCAGATCGATAGCTTTACTGCGTGCCTGCGCCAGCCGGGTAAAACAGCTGCTTTGCACCACCTCATACAAATTAACCGGTGAGAAGTGCTTTTCTCCCTGCTCTTTGCGCTTCACAGCCGACAGCTGAAGCAGCCTTTCCGTCAGTTGAATCGTGTTATCCAGAGTCACGCTCATGGCCTGTAAACTCTCGTACCACTGCTGAGGCTGCGGGCTGGCGAGGGCTACCGCCGCCTGAGTTTTCAGTACCGCTAATGGCGTTTTAAGCTGATGGGACGCGTCAGCGCTGAAGCGTTCCTGACGAGAGATAAGGCCGCGCAGTCGGTCCAGATAGCGGTTAAACGCCACAATCAGCAGACGGGTTTCCGACCACGGCAACAGCTCCGGCAACGGCGTCAGCAGCCCAGGTTCGCGACGTACCATCAGCGATGACAACTGGCGCATCGGACGTAGCACCCGGCGCAGCAGCCAGCCAACCAGCACCAGCGTGAGCATTACCAGCAGTCCTTGCGAAACCCACGAGGAGAATAGCAACTGTCGCGCCAGATAACGCCGTGATTGCAGCGTTTCAGCGACATAAATCTCTGCCATGCCGATAATACCGCCCTCGTTGACGGGCTGTAGCAAACGCGCCACACGGATTGCTTCGCCGCGATATTCAGTGTGATAAAACCACGCCAGCGCCGGATAAAGTCGTGTGCGCGAGGTGGCAGGCGGCATCGCAGGTAAATCGTCATAACCTGATATCACCTTCCCCGCCGGGTCGACCACTTTGTAATACAGCCTGTCGTTCATATTCAGTTCAAAGCTGTCCAACACCACCCACGGCACATTCACTTCCAGCCGTTTATTACGCACCACTAACCGCTCAGAGACGGTTCTGGCGGACGAGAGCAGCGTCCGATCATACGCCTGCGTCGCCGCCTGTAACGCGCTGACATAGCTGTTAAACGCCGACAGTCCCCACAGCAACAGCAGCGGTAATCCCAGAAACATCAGCAGTTGCAGATACAATGACTGAGGCTTAACCCACCTCATCGCTACGCTCCAGCACATAACCCAGACCACGTAGCGTGGCGATACGTACATCGCTTCCCTGAAGTTTTTTACGCAGACGATGGATGTACAGTTCGATACTTTCTGGGCTGACCTCATCGCTCAAACTAAAGACCTGCTCAAACAACTGCTGGCGCGAAACCGGGCGCAACCGACGGTACATCAGCACCGTCAGCAGGGCCTGCTCACGCGGCGTAAGCGCCAACGGTTGCCCCTGCAACAGAAAGTAGCCTTCATCATGAAACGCCAGTTCGCCCAGTTGCTGTATGCCTTGTACCTGCCCCGCGCTGCGACGAAGCAAAGCCCGCAGCCGGGCATCCAGTTCCTCAATTTCAAACGGCTTTGCCAGATAATCATCAGCCCCGACGTTTAACCCTTTCACCCTGTCGGCCACCGCGCTGCGCGCCGTCAACAGCAGAACGGGGAGCGTCTGGCCACGCTTGCGCAGCCGCTGGACGACTTCAAGACCGTCCAGCCCCGGCATATTGATGTCCAGCACCGCCAGCGCGTACGTTTCGCTATGTAAAAGATGATCGGCCGCCTGACCATCAAAAACGCAGTCAACGGCAAAACCGTTTTGCACCAGCGCTTTCTCCAGCCAGTGAGCTAACTCACGGTTATCTTCCGCTAATAAGAGACGCATATCACATCCTGTAAAGTTTCTGCCGCATTGAAAGGGAATTGAAAGGTTAATGTTTTAACAATCACGCAACCGAACTGCTACACATCGGCTCACATAATCACAAAAATCTTCTTTCGTACCTGAAAATCCGGTTTTCCGGTGTGAGGATAAACAATGAAAAAACAATTACTTCGTACCCTTACTGCAAGCATTTTACTGATGAGTACCTCTGTTCTGGCAGAACAAGCGCCATCGCGCACCGAATGTATCGCCCCGGCGAAACCCGGCGGTGGCTTCGATCTCACCTGCAAGCTGATTCAGGTGAGCATGATGGAAACCGGCGCTATCGAAAAACCGATGCGCGTAACCTACATGCCCGGCGGCGTTGGCGCTGTGGCCTATAACGCAATCGTCGCTCAACGCCCGGCTGAAGCAGGTACCGTGGTGGCTTTCTCCGGCGGCTCCCTGTTGAACCTGTCACAAGGTAAATTTGGTCGCTATGGCGTGGATGACGTGCGCTGGTTGGCAAGCGTGGGCACGGATTACGGCATGATCGCCGTACGCCAGGACTCACCATGGAAGACGCTGAAAGATCTGCTGACGGCAATGGAAAAAGATCCTAACAGCGTAGTTATTGGCGCGGGTGCCTCAATCGGTAGTCAGGACTGGATGAAGTCGGCTCTGCTGGCGCAAAAAGCCAACGTCGATCCGCACAAGATGCGCTATGTAGCCTTTGAAGGCGGCGGCGAACCGGTTACCGCGTTGATGGGCAATCACGTACAGGTAGTTTCCGGCGATCTCAGCGAGATGGTGCCTTATCTCAGCGGCGACAAAATCCGCGTGCTCGCGGTGTTCTCGGAAGAACGCCTGCCGGGTCAGTTAGCCAATGTGCCAACCGCCAAAGAGCAGGGTTACGACCTGGTGTGGCCGATCATTCGTGGCTTCTACGTTGGACCAAAAGTCAGTGATGCCGAATACCAGTGGTGGGTCGATGCCTTTAACAAACTCCAGCAAACCGAGGAATTTAAAAAGCAGCGCGATCTCCGCGGCCTGTTCGAGTTCAACATGAGCGGTAAGCAGCTCGACGAGTACGTGAAGAAGCAGGTCACGGATTATCGTGAGCAGGCGAAAGCCTTCGGTCTGGCGAAATAAACGCAGAGGCAAAGATGATGAGCGATCGTATTTTTGCAGGTATCTGGCTGTTGCTCTGTATAGCCGGGCTGTTCGTGGCCTGGCAAATCAGCAGCGAATACAGCTATGAGCCGGTTGGCCCGCGTCCCTTTCCGCTGGGCATTATCAGCCTGATGCTGTTATGCGCCGTGGCGCTGCTGTTGCGCCACCCGGACACCATCAGTTGGCCTCGCCGTCATGTGCTGCAAAAGCTGCTGACGATGGTGATTGTTCTGTTGATGTACGCCTGGGGTTTTGAATGGCTCGGTTTTCCCATCGCCACCGCCATTCTTACCGTGGTGATTGGCATGCTGTTCGGCGCAACCATTCCGGCTGCGGGTATTTCCGGCGCGGTCCTCGGTATTCTGTTGTGGTATGCCTTCGACCGGCTGCTTGACGTCACCTTACCACTCGGCGCCTGGCTGGGTTAACGGAGAAACGATGGATACCTGGATTTATCTTTCTCAGGGTTTCGCGGTGGCGATGACGCCGGAAAACCTGGTTATCGCCTTGATTGGCTGCTTTGTCGGCACCATCGTCGGGCTGCTGCCCGGCCTCGGGCCTATCAACGGCGTGGCGATCCTGCTGCCGCTGGCTTTCGCTTTGCACCTGCCGGCTGAATCTGCGCTGATCCTGCTGGCGACGGTCTACATTGGTTGTGAATACGGCGGGCGTATCTCCTCCATCCTGCTGAACGTGCCCGGCGATGCGGCAGCGATTATGACTGCGCTGGATGGCTACCCGATGGCGCAGCAAGGGCGCGGCGGCGTCGCGCTCTCTATCTCGGCGGTCAGCTCATTCTTTGGTTCGCTTATCGCTATCGGCGGCATCATTCTGTTTGCCCCAGCGTTAGCCCAATGGTCGCTGGCCTTCGGTCCGGCGGAATACTTTGCCTTAATGGTTTTCGCCATTGCCTGTCTCGGCAGCATGATGGCGCAAAATCCACTGAAATCATTTCTGGCAGCGCTTATCGGTCTCGGCCTTGCGACCGTCGGCGTGGACGCCAACACCGGGGTTTATCGCTTTACCTTTGACAGTGTTCATCTCTCCGACGGCGTGCAGTTTATCGTGGTAGTGATTGGGTTGTTCTCTGTCTCAGAAATACTGTTAATGCTGGAACATACCAGCAGTGGCCAGACGCTGGTGCGTAAAACGGGCCGCATGTTGTTCAATGCCAAAGAAGGCGCGCAGTGCGTGGGCGCCACCCTGCGTTCATCGGTGATCGGCTTTTTCGTCGGCGTCCTGCCTGGCGCAGGGGCAACCATTGCCAGCGCTATCACTTACATGACCGAGAAAAAGCTCAGCGGCAACAGCGACAGCTTCGGCAAGGGGGATATTCGCGGTGTGGCGGCACCTGAGGCCGCGAACAATGCCTCGGCCTGTGGCTCTTTTATTCCGATGCTGACGCTCGGCGTTCCAGGCTCCGGCACCACGGCAGTGATGATGGGCGCGCTGACCCTGTACAACATCACTCCTGGCCCGGCGATGTTCACCGAACAACCGGATATCGTTTGGGGACTGATTGCGGCGCTGCTGATTGCCAACGTGATGCTGCTGGTGATGAACATCCCGCTGATCGGTCTGTTTACCCGTATGCTGACCATCCCACTGTGGTTTTTGGTGCCCGCTATCGCAGCAGTCTCAGCGGTAGGCGTGTACGCCGTTCACAGCACTACCTTTGATCTGGTGTTGATGGTCGCCCTTGGCGTACTGGGCTACATTCTGCGTAAGATGCACTTCCCGATGTCGCCATTGATTTTAGGCTTCGTGCTGGGCGAAATGCTGGAGCAAAACCTGCGTCGGGCGCTGTCTATCAGTAACGGCAGCATGGATATTCTGTGGGCCAGCGGCGTAGCAAAAGTGCTGCTGGTGATGGCGGTACTGGTTATCGTGATCCCGCCGGTGCTGCGCCTGATCCGTAAGCGTAACAGCAAACCGCAGGTGGATATCGGCTAGTAATATGCCGGATGGGCATCGCCATCCGGCATTTTCATCTTAATTCCTGAACTGCACTAAGAACGTGCTCGACAAACCGCGTCAGTTTCGGCAACGCACGCAAATCTTGCCGCCACAGCAAATGAATGGGTCGCGGCTGCGGCGTAAACGCCTCCAGCACCCGCACCAGTCTGCCAGTAGCTAACTCTTCCGCCAGCAGCACCTCCGGTTGTAACAGCAGCCCCGCCCCCGCCACTGCCGCCATACGCAGGCCATGACCATCGTTACAGCGCAGGATCGCATCGCGTTTCCATCTGACTTCGCCCCCTGCGCCCGGTAGCATCCATTCGTTGCGGGCCGTCCAGACGGTGTGGGACAGGCACAAATGATCCACCAGATCCGCGGGCGTGAAGGGGGTGCCATGACGAGCGAGATAATCCGGCGAAGCGCAAATCGCCATACGGTACGGACACAGATATTTCGCCACCACATCAGTCTGATGGATATCGCCAATGCGGATCGCCAGGTCAACCCCTTCATTCACCAGATCGACCATCCGATTGGTCAGATCCAGTTCAATTCGCACTTCCGGCCAGGCCTGTAAAAACGAGGCGGCCAACGGCGAGATCACGCAGGCGCCAAAGGAGGTTGGCGCGCTGATGCGCAGCGTCCCCGCAGGCGCCAGCCGCAGACGCTCCACTGAACGTTCGGCTATCGTCACCTGTTCCAGCACACGCCGGCCCTCTTCAAAATAGACTCGTCCGGCATCGGTCAGGCTCTGGCGGCGAGTGTTGCGCTCCAGCAGGCGCGTACCGAGTTGCGCTTCAAGGTGGGTGATATATTTCCCCACCATCACCGCAGACATCCCCAGTCGCGTTGCCGCGGTGGTAAAGCTCCCGCTCTCCACCACCGCGATAAACGTTTCCATGCCGCGCAGCTTATCCATATTGCAAACCTCTGGTTAGTAATCATCTAACTTTTAGCCAGTTTATCCGATTTCATTTTCATTAAAGAATAGCGGCTCACACTATTGCGGAGGTGGTTATGAAAATTGTTATTGTTGGTGCCAGCGGTACGGTGGGTCGTGCGGTTACAGAAACATTAAGCCGTAAACATGAAGTGATCCGTGTGGGTCGCAGCCAGGGTGATTACCAGGTCGATATCACCTCCCAGAAGAGTGTCGAGGCATTGTTTGAAAAAGTCGGTCGGGTAGACGCGATCGTTTCCGCCACCGGCAATTTGTTCTTTGGGCCGTTATCCACCATGACCGATCGGGATTTTAATCAGGGTTTACAGGATAAGCTGTTAGGGCAAATACGACTGGCCTTAACCGGGCAGCATTACCTCAATGATGGCGGCTCGATTACGCTCATTAGCGGTATTATCGCTCATGAACCCATCGCGCAAGGCACAAATGCGGCAACAATCAATGCCGGTCTGGAAGGGTTTGTTCGCGCAGCAGCCTGTGAATTGGGTCGTGGACTGCGCATCAACCTGATTAGCCCAACCGTACTCAGTGAATCCGCCGCAGCCTATGACGATTTCTTCCCGGGCTTCGAAAGCGTCCCGGCCGCCACCGTAGCCAACGCCTATCGCCGCAGTGTGGAAGGCATCCAAACGGGTCGCATTTATCAAGTCGGTTACTGACTTGCCGCTGTCGCTGGTTTATCGCCAGCGACAGAATAATTAACCCTATGTTTTAAAATACATTTTCTTGCCAATCTTCCCTCTGCTCGCAGATATCCTCACCTTTTATAATGTTAAATAATTGTTGCTTTTGATCACAAATAAGAAACAAACAAGTTCATTCTGTGCGCGTTTTTCAAAAATGTAGATATTTTTAATTTATGGCTACGAAACGAGCTGCGCCATATCTCCCTGACAATCTACTGAGAGGATCGATTTGATGAACGCACTGACTGCCGTACAACCGAACGCTGAAGATCCAGCCCAGCACTACAGCGGTTTCACACTGAAACCATCAGTCCAGTCTCCACGTCTGCTGGAGCTGACTTTTTCTGCCGAGACCACTGAGCAATTTCTACAGGCCGTCGCGCAGTGGCCGGTGCAGGCCCTGGAATACAAATCTTTCTTGCGTTTCAAAGTGGGCAAGATCCTCGATGATTTGTGCGGCAACCAGTTACAGCCCCTGCTGCTGAAAACGCTGCTCGATCGTGCCGAAGGGGCGCTGCTGATCAACGCCGTCGGCGTGGATGACGTGGCGCAGGCTGAAGAGATGGTCAAGCTGGCAACGGCGGTCGCGCATCTGATCGGACGCTCCAATTTTGATGCGATGAGCGGTCAATACTATGCCCGTTTTGTGGTGAAAAACGTCGATAACTCAGACAGCTATCTGCGCCAGCCGCACCGTGTTATGGAGCTGCATAACGACGGAACCTACCTCGAAGAAATCACCGATTACGTACTGATGATGAAGATCGACGAGCAGAACATGACCGGCGGTAACTCGCTGCTGCTGCACCTCGACGACTGGGAGCATCTGGATCAGTACTTTACCCATCCGTTGGCGCGTCGTGCGATGCGCTTTGCCGCCCCGCCAAGCAAAAACGTCAGCAAGGATGTGTTCCATCCGGTGTTTGACGTTGACCTGTTGGGCCGCCCGGTAATGCGCTACATCGACCAGTTCGTCCAGCCAAAAGACTATGAAGAAGGCGTCTGGCTGAGCGACTTGTCCGATGCGCTGGAAACCAGCAAGAACATTATTTCCGTTCCGGTTCCCGTGGGTAAATTCCTGCTGATTAACAACCTGTTCTGGCTGCACGGTCGCGACCGCTTCACCTCGCACCCTGACCTGCGCCGCGAACTGATGCGCCAGCGTGGTTATTTCGCTTACGCGACCAACCACTACCAGACCCATCAGTAAGCGCGAAGGAAAAAAGCGGATGTATGATTTTGTGATTATTGGCGGCGGTATTATCGGCATGTCGACCGCCATGCAACTGATTGATGTCTATCCGGACGCCAGAATCGCGCTGCTGGAAAAAGAGTCCGGCCCGGCCTGTCACCAGACGGGCCATAACAGCGGCGTGATTCATGCCGGGGTTTATTACACGCCTGGCAGCCTGAAGGCGCAGTTTTGCCTGGCCGGAAATCGCGCCACCAAAGCCTTTTGTGATCAAAACGGCATCCGCTACGACGTCTGCGGGAAAATGCTGGTTGCCACTTCCGCTCTGGAAATGGAACGCATGCGCGCGCTATGGGATCGCACCGCCGCTAACGGCCTGGAACGCGAATGGCTGAATGCGCAGGAGCTACGCGAGCGTGAACCCAATATCACCGGGCTGGGCGGCATTTTCGTCCCGTCGAGCGGGATCGTCAGCTACCGCGAAGTAACCGCCGCGATGGCAAAGATTTTCCAGGCCAAGGGCGGTGAGATTGTTTATAACGCCGAGGTCAGCGCGCTGAAAGAGCATGCCGCGGGCGTGATCGTCCATACGCGTCAGGGTCAGGAGTATGAAGGGTCAACGCTGATTAGCTGTTCTGGCCTGATGGCGGACCGACTGGTGAAAATGCTCGGCGTTGAACCCGGCTTTATCATCTGTCCGTTCCGTGGCGAATACTTCCGTCTGGCGTCAGAACATAATCAGATAGTCAATCATCTGATCTACCCGATCCCCGACCCGGCGATGCCGTTTCTCGGTGTACATCTCACCCGCATGATTGATGGCAGCGTCACGGTGGGACCCAACGCGGTACTGGCATTTAAACGCGAAGGCTACCGCAAACGCGATTTCTCACTCAGCGATACGCTGGAGATCTTCGGCTCTTCCGGCATCCGCCGCGTACTGCAAAACAACCTGCGCTCCGGGCTTGGCGAAATGAAGAATTCACTGTGCAAAAGCGGCTACCTGCGGCTGGTGCAAAAGTATTGTCCGAGTCTGACGCAGAAAGATCTGCAACTGTGGCCTGCAGGCGTGCGGGCGCAGGCTGTGTCTCCGGACGGCAAGCTGATCGACGATTTCTTGTTTGTCACTACGCCACGCTCCATTCATACCTGCAACGCCCCTTCTCCGGCGGCGACGTCAGCGATCCCTATCGGCGCGCATATTGTCGGCAAAGTTCATGCACTGCTGGAGAGCCAGAGTAATCCCGGACGCACGCTGCGTGCGGCACGTAGCGTGGAGACATTACACGCCGCATTCACCCGTTAACATGATTAAGACAGGAAGCAATTATGCAACTGAACGATCCAACCTTATTTCGCCAACAGGCGTTGATTGACGGCAACTGGCGTGACGCCAACAACGGCGAGACCATCGCAGTAACGAATCCCGCCAACGGTCAGCAATTGGGTAGCGTACCGAAAATGGGGGCGGATGAAACCCGTGAAGCCATTAACGCCGCGAACCGCGCTCTACCCGCCTGGCGTGCACTCACCGCCAAAGAGCGGGCCAATATTCTGCGTCGCTGGTTCAACCTGATGATTGAACATCAGGACGATCTTGCTCGTCTGATGACCCTGGAACAGGGTAAGCCGCTGGCGGAAGCCAAAGGCGAAATCACCTATGCCGCCTCATTTATTGAGTGGTTTGCCGAAGAGGGCAAACGCATTTATGGCGATACGATCCCCGGCCATCAGGCAGATAAGCGTCTGATCGTCATCAAGCAACCAATCGGCGTGACCGCCGCGATTACGCCGTGGAACTTCCCGGCGGCGATGATCACCCGCAAAGCCGGTCCGGCACTGGCGGCGGGTTGCACCATGGTGCTTAAACCGGCCAGCCAAACCCCCTACTCCGCACTCGCGCTGGCAGAGCTGGCTAATCGCGCGGGGATCCCGGCTGGCGTATTCAGCGTGGTGACCGGTTCAGCAAGCGCGGTCGGCAACGAACTGACCGGCAACCCGCTAGTGCGCAAACTGTCATTTACCGGCTCCACCGAAATTGGCCGTCAGCTGATGGAACAGTGTGCCAAAGACATCAAGAAGGTGTCACTGGAGCTGGGCGGCAATGCGCCGTTTATCGTCTTTGACGATGCCGATCTCGACAAAGCCGTGGAAGGCGCGCTGGCGTCGAAGTTCCGTAACGCCGGGCAAACCTGCGTCTGCGCCAACCGTCTGTACGTTCAGGCCGGTGTGTATGACCAGTTTGCCGAAAAACTCGAACAGGCGGTGAGCAAGCTGCGCCTCGGTGATGGTCTGCAACCAGATGTCACTACCGGGCCGCTGATCGACGAAAAAGCGGTCGCCAAAGTGCAGGAGCACATCGCCGATGCCCTGGATAAAGGCGCACGCATTATCGCTGGCGGTAAACCTCATGCGCTGGGCGGGAACTTCTTCCAGCCCACCATTCTGGTCGATGTGCCGGACAACGCGAAGGTCGCCAAAGAAGAGACATTTGGCCCGCTGGCGCCGCTGTTTCGCTTTAAAGACGAAGCTGACGTCATCGCACAGGCCAATGACACCGAGTTTGGCCTGGCAGCCTATTTCTACGCCCTTGATTTAAGCCGCGTCTTCCGCGTTGGCGAAGCGCTGGAGTACGGCATCGTCGGGATTAACACCGGCATCATCTCCAACGAAGTCGCCCCATTTGGGGGGATAAAAGCCTCCGGTCTTGGCCGTGAAGGATCGAAATACGGCATCGAAGACTACTTAGAAATCAAATATATGTGCATCGGCCTTTAATAAAACAAATACTGGAGAACACCTGATGAGCACCAACAAAGAACTTATGCAACGTCGCAGCAACGCCGTTCCCCGTGGCGTAGGACAGATCCACCCTATTTTTGCCGAGCGGGCAGAAAATTGCCGGGTCTGGGACGTTGAAGGCCGCGAATTCCTCGATTTTGCTGGCGGTATTGCGGTGCTGAATACCGGTCACCTGCACCCGCAGATTGTTTCTGCGGTAGAAGCGCAGTTGAAAAAACTGTCGCATACCTGCTTCCAGGTGCTGGCCTATGAGCCATACCTGGAGCTGTGCGAAATCATGAACAAGAAAGTGCCGGGCGATTTCGCCAAGAAAACTCTGCTGGTGACCACCGGTTCTGAAGCCGTGGAAAACGCGGTGAAAATTGCCCGCGCCGCCACCAAACGTACAGGTACGATCGCCTTCAGCGGCGCTTATCATGGTCGTACCCACTACACCCTGTCTCTGACCGGAAAAGTAAATCCGTACTCTGCCGGAATGGGACTGATGCCGGGTCACGTCTATCGCGCGCTGTATCCTTGCCCGCTGCATGGCATCAGCGAAGACGATGCTATCGCCAGCATTCACCGTATTTTCAAAAATGATGCCGCGCCGGAAGACGTTGCCGCCATCGTAATTGAACCCGTCCAGGGCGAAGGCGGTTTTTACGCGGCCACCCCGGCATTTATGCAGCGTCTGCGCGCCATTTGTGACGAACACGGGATCATGCTGATTGCCGATGAAGTGCAGAGCGGCGCAGGCCGCACCGGTACGCTGTTCGCCATGGAGCAGATGGGCGTTGCGCCCGATCTTACCACTTTCGCCAAATCTATCGCTGGCGGCTTCCCGCTGGCAGGGGTAACCGGTCGCGCCGAAGTCATGGACGCCATCCCGCCGGGTGGCCTGGGCGGTACCTATGCCGGTAACCCGATTGCCTGTGCCGCCGCGCTGGCGGTGCTGAACATTTTTGAACAGGAAAATCTGCTGCAAAAGGCCAACGAACTGGGGCAAACCTTGCGCGAAGGCCTGCTTGCTATCGCCGAAACGCATCGCGAAATTGGCGACGTGCGTGGGCTGGGGGCGATGATCGCCATCGAACTGTTCGAAGACGGCGACCATACGAAGCCAGACGCCAAACTGACCGCGGAAGTGGTGGCCCGCGCGCGTGATAAAGGGCTGATCCTGCTCTCCTGCGGACCTTACTACAACGTACTGCGCATCCTTGTCCCGCTGACCATTGAAGATGCGCAAATCCGCCAGGGGCTGGACATCATCGCCCAGTGTTTTGCTGAGGCGAAGCAGGGCTAACCCTATAAAAAACGCAATCCATAGGCCGGATAAGGCGGAGCCGCCATCCGGCACATAGGGTCAATAACAATAATACGCGTGCCCCGGCGCGGGAATGCCGGGGTGCTCTCCCAAGTGAAATACTTTCGAGAGGTTTAAAAGATGGGGCAAGTGTCACAATCACATGATTTAGGGGGCGGGCTGAAATCACGCCACGTCACCATGCTGTCTATTGCCGGGGTTATCGGCGCGAGTTTATTCGTAGGTTCAAGCGTGGCGATTGCAGAAGCCGGTCCCGCCGTATTATTAGCTTATCTGTTTGCCGGACTTTTGGTGGTGATGATTATGCGCATGCTGGCCGAAATGGCCGTCGCCACCCCGGATACCGGCTCCTTTTCCACCTACGCCGATAAAGCCATCGGCCCATGGGCAGGTTATACCATCGGCTGGTTGTACTGGTGGTTCTGGGTGTTGGTTATCCCATTGGAGGCCAATATTGCCGCCATCATTCTGCATTCCTGGATCCCTGGCATACCTGTCTGGTTATTTTCTCTGGTTATCACGCTGGCATTAACTGGCAGTAATTTGCTGAGCGTCAAAAATTACGGTGAATTCGAATTCTGGCTGGCGCTGTGCAAAGTGATTGCCATTCTGGCGTTTATTGTCCTCGGCGCGGTGGCGATTAGCGGTTTCTATCCTTATGCCGAGGTTAGCGGCGTTTCACGCCTGTGGGATCAGGGCGGCTTTATGCCGAACGGTTTTGGCGCCGTACTCAGCGCGATGCTGATCACCATGTTCTCCTTCATGGGCGCAGAGATTGTCACCATCGCCGCCGCCGAGTCCGACACCCCGGATAAACACATCGTCCGCGCTACCAACTCGGTTATCTGGCGTATATCCATCTTCTATCTGTGCTCCATTTTCGTGGTGGTGGCGCTGATCCCATGGAACATGCCGGGGCTAAAAGAAGTGGGTTCTTACCGCTCGGTCCTGGAGTTATTGCATATCCCACACGCGAAGTTGATCATGGACTGCGTCATTTTGTTGTCGGTGACCAGCTGTCTGAACTCCGCGCTGTATACCTCATCCCGTATGCTCTATTCCCTGAGCCGTCGTGGCGATGCCCCCGCCTTTATGGGGAAAACTAACCGCAGTAAAACGCCTTACGTGGCGGTGTTACTGTCTACGGGGGCGGCGTTCCTCACCGTGGTGGTCAACTATTACGCCCCGGCCAAAGTGTTTAAATTCCTGATCGACAGCTCTGGCGCTATCGCTCTGTTGGTTTATCTGGTAATCGCTATTTCCCAACTGCGGATGCGCAAAATTCTGCTAGCGCGAGGTGGTGAAATTAAACTGAAAATGTGGCTTTATCCGTGGCTTACCTGGCTGGTCATCGCCTTTATTATCTTTGTGCTGGTGGTCATGCTCTTTCGCCCGACGCAACAGCTGGAAGTCATCTCTACCGGGTTATTAGCCATAGGAATTATTTGCACGGTGCCCATTATGGCACGCTGGAAAAAACTGCTATCGTGGCAAAAAGCACCCTTGCAAAATACGCATTAAATCTGTTCCCGGCGCACGCCGGGACATTTATTCAGGAGTAAGACCATGACCGCCATTCCCCAACCGACGGCCATTGATGGATACCGCTGGCTAAAGAACGACATCATCCGCGGTATTTATCAGCCTGATGAGAAACTGCGTATGAGCCTGCTGACCTCGCGCTACGAGCTTGGCGTAGGACCGCTGCGCGAAGCGCTTTCACAGCTGGTGGCGGAGCGACTGGTCACGGTAGTCAATCAGAAGGGGTATCGTGTCGCCCCGATGTCCGAGCAGGAATTGCTCGATATTTTCGATGCCCGCGCCAATATGGAGGCCATGCTGGTCGCGCTGGCCATCGAACGCGGCGACGACGCCTGGGAAGCGGAGATTTTAGCCCGGGCGCATATGCTCAGTAAGCTTGAAGCCGTGGACGCCAGTGAACAGATGCTTGATGAATGGGATCTGCGCCATCAGGCGTTTCACTCGGCGATTGTCGCCGGCTGCGGTTCCCAATATCTGCTGCAAATGCGTGAACGATTGTTTGATTTAGCGGCGCGTTACCGGTTTATCTGGCTACGTAAAACGGTGCTGTCAGTTGAGATGCTGGAAGATAAACACGATCAGCATCAAACGCTGACCGAAGCGATTCTTGCACGCGATGCCGTGCGCGCTAGCGAATTAATGCGCCAGCACCTGCTGACGCCGATTCCAATTATTCAACAGGCGATGTCCGGCAAGCTGCTGACGGAATAAGCCTGCACTTCATCATTCTTCCGGAATACGTAACACCTGCCCGGGATAAATTTTATCCGGGCTTTTCAGCATCGGTTTATTCGCTTCGAAGATTTTATTGTACAGGTTAGCGTTACCGTAAACCTGTTTGGCAATAGCGCTCAGGGTATCGCCCGCTTTCACGGTATAAAACTGACTTTCGCTCGCGGGTGCAGAGGTTTTGACCTGATCGTCTACGCTGGCGATACCGGAGATATTACCAATCGCAATCAGGATTTTCTCTTTCGCCTCCTGGCTTAATCCATCACCAGAAACGGTGGCCTTGCCTTCGTTAATTTGGACGTTCACCTTATCTGCATCGGGGATGCCGGTTTTATTCAGGTGTTCCTGCACCTTCTTCGCCAGATCGGCCGTGTCATGATTTCCGGTGACCGCATCCCAAAGTTTTTCACCTGCATCTTTCACAAAATTGAAGAGTCCCATATCCACCTCGGTTATTAACAAGCAACACCAGGAAGTGTAGCAGAGGAGAGAGGCCGGCAAAGAAAACGGCGCAAATGCGCCGTTTATGAAAGGAAATCTTAATTACGCGTTTGTACCCAGAAGGCGTGGATCAAACCTGGAATGTAGCCCAGCAGCGTCAGAACGATATTAAGGATAAACGCCCAGCCGAATCCTTTTCCCAGCAGTACGCCAAGCGGGGGCAGAATAATAGTGAAAACGATTCTCCAGAAACCCATACAAACTCCCTACAAGCAAAAAAGTTAATCATTGTTTAAAAAGAGATTTTATCTCTAAGAGTAGTCATTCTACTCAAATCTGCCAGCCTTCCCCTGTTGTTTTACCCTCTTTTACGCTCTTTACGCTGGCGTACGTTGGTTTTTTATTTTAGAATTTACTTAATTTAGAATATACTTAAATACATATGACAGAACTTGAACAACTCCAGGCCAGCGCTGAACAGGCGGCCGCTCTGCTCAAAGCGATGAGTAACCCGAAGCGGTTGCTGATTTTGTGCATGCTCTGCGGTTCGCCCGGTACCAGCGCAGGCGAGTTAGCACGCGCTACCGGCCTGAGTCCTTCCGCTACTTCACAGCATCTGGCGCGTATGCGCGAAGAAGGTCTGATAGACAGCCAGCGCGATGCCCAGCGCATCCTTTATTCCATTAAAAATGCGGCTGTGAATTCGCTGATCGCCACATTAAAAACACTGTATTGCCCATAAGGAACCATCATGACCATTGGGACGATTTCCCCGCGCGAGGCGCAGACGCTGGTCGCGCAAGGCGCAAAACTGATTGATATCCGCGATGCCGACGAGTACCTGCACGAGCATATTCCTGAGGCGCATCTGGCACCGTTACCCACACTTGAGCAGGGATCGTTGCCTGCGAATTTACGCGCCGAGCAGGTGATTTTTCACTGCCAGTCAGGCAAACGCACACAAAATGCAGCGAACAGGCTCAGCGCCATTGCCGCGCCAGCACAAGTCTGGTTGCTTGAAGGTGGAATTGATGGCTGGAAAGCCGCAGGTTTACCGGTGGCAAAAGACAGTTCCCAACCGTTGCCGCTGATGCGTCAGGTGCAAATAGCCGCAGGTAGTCTTGCCTTACTTGGCGTCATTCTGGGTTACGCCGTCAGCAGCGCCTTCTTCCTGCTGAGCGGTTTTGTGGGTGCCGGGCTGATACTCGCTGGCGTGACCGGCTTTTGCGGCATGGCGCGGTTGCTGGACAAAATGCCCTGGAATCGTCGTACTCATTAAGCGGTAATACCTGAAACAGCGCTGTACCCGTCGATTGACGTGATCTATGGTGAGTTGTGCAATAAATAAAGGAGCGCAATATGTTTAAACCTGGCGATCTGGTTCAACCACGCATGGGCGGGCCTAAACTGAAAGTTGTCGAAGTCAACGAAGATCAAATTGTGGCGGTACAAGCCAGTAATGAAAGCGGTGAAAAATTCACACTGAAAGCAGCTGACGTGACGCGATATACCGAAGACGGTGATTTCGGCGTCTGCTGAAAACAGGCGGTGAGGACACCCTCACCGCATTTATAATTAGATTAAAAAGTCATCAAGAGATTTACCGGCAGCCAGCGCTTGGGCAATTGGCTTTGGTGTACGGCCTTGGCCGGTCCATGTTTTTGTTTCACCGTTGAAATCGATAAAACGATATTTCGCCGGGCGTGGTTGACGTTTTTTGGCTGCCCGCGACGTCGCTGGCGTCATACTCAGCAACTCTTCCGGATTGATCCCATCTGCCTGCATCAGGGCCAGCAAATTATTAATTTTTTCCTGCTGTTCTGCACGTTGGCGCTGAATCTGTTCTTCTTCATCGCGGCGTTCTTTGGTTACTACTCTGAATTTTTCGAGCATATCTTCGAGTACATCAACGGAAAATTCACGCGCCATTACACGCAGCGAGCGGATATTATTTAAGTTTTTTAACATTGAACTCATATTAACAAAACCTCTTTAACGTAAAAATGGTATCACGCCAAATATTGTATGCAACTGATTATTATTTTTCCAGTCTAATTTTTTCACAGATTATTAAACAAATAGCCATTCCCGTTATTTAAATGGCTATCCTGAAACCTGACATCAAATATTTTATATTCCCTGGATAGTCACTGTAAATATACTCGCATAACGTCTCAGCACATCGTCTGATAAACACATCACTTTATTGTCCGGGACCGGCACGCGCACATTCTGAACATCAGTCAACTTTCAGAAAAGGAGCGCAAAAAATTCAGAAAAACAAGTCTCCATAACTTATTGATATAAAATACTTTTAATTAGCTAAACAACGAAAACACCAAAACGAACAAAAATCAAACCAATACAGAGCATTTTATCGACAAAAAGACAATAAATAAAAATTTTAAGCTAGTTGCTAGTTATTATCCAGGCAGATATCCTATTGAAACGCGAAAGCAGCAAGACAAATCACTATCATCAAAGGTATTCAAAACCTTTTTTCCCCTTTTTACAAGGAGCATTAACATGTTCTCTCCGCAGTCACGCTTGCGTCATGCTGTAGCAGACACGTTCGCGATGGTTGTTTATTGTTCTGTCGTGAACATGTTGATCGAGATATTCCTTTCTGGAATGAGCTTTGAACAGTCACTGTACTCCAGACTGGTGGCCATCCCTGTCAATATTCTGATCGCCTGGCCATACGGCATGTACCGTGATTTGTTTATGCGCGCGGCACGTAAAGCCACGCAGGCTGGATGGGCAAAAAACCTGGCGGACGTGCTGGCTTATGTCACCTTCCAGTCGCCGGTTTACGTGATTATTCTGTTGACGGTTGGCGCGGACTGGCACCAGATTACGGCTGCGGTAAGTTCGAACATCGTGGTATCGATGCTGATGGGCGCAGTATACGGCTACTTCCTTGATTATTGCCGCCGCCTGTTTAAGGTCAGCAGCTATCACCAGGCTAAAGCCTGACACGCCTCTCGCGACTGGCCCTGCCAGTCGCGTTATTAGTTAGCGTTAACGTCGCCAAATAACCCACTCAGATAACGCTCAAGTGCAATACGTGAACTAAAGCCGTGAGGAATACCATAATGCTCATGGTTCTCTCCGGCTAAATACAACGGGAATTGCTGGTAGTGATCGCAGGTTTTAATGTCTGTCGCAGGTTCCGCCAGTGAAGAGCTGCGCTCTTTAAGCGTGGGATGGATGACTAAGGCGGTACGTCCCATACGTGCTTCCCGGTTAACGTACACATAATTTTCACCACGTCGATAGCCGTACGTTTTCGGCGTCACTACATCAACGGTAAAGCCCACTTTTTCAAGTACGCGCGCCACCTCATCAGGTCGTAAATACATATTATTTTCCTCGTTATCTTTTACTGCGGGCTTACCTTACCTGATTCAGCATTAGCAACGCTTTCAGAAAAGTCCATAAACGAGTGAAGACGGTGGGACGAATATCTTAAGAACCGTGCAGATTTACGTCAGCGCCTGCCGCAATTGATATGCCGCCTGCAGCGCCATTTCCGCTGAGCTAATATTGGTAAATGACAATAATATTCCCCCTTGTCCGTTCGGCGTTATACGCCACTGGCTCAAGGCTTGTACAGCCAGACCTGCCCGATTCGCTTTACGGACTAACGCAACATCGTCTGCGTCTACACTCATCACCAGTTGAATCCCACCCTCTTGCGGGAGCACGCTAAAACCGTGTTCGGTCAGGGCACTTTCCATCCACTGACGTCGCTGGGCATAATGTTGACGCATGCGTTTTAAGTGCCGCCAGAAGTGCCCCTCACGCATAAAATCCGCCAACGTTTGTTGCCATAAAACCGGAACGCTACAGGCCGCTAGCGCCACCTGCTGGCGAAAATGTTCGACCTGAGTCATGGGCACCACCAGCCATGCCGTGCGCAGAGCAGGAAACATTGATTTACTGAACGTTCCGGCATAAATCACCCGCTGCGGCGCATCCAGACTTTTTAACGGCGGCAACGGTTTACCGTGGTAGCGAAATTCACTGTCATAGTCATCTTCGATAATCCATGCCTGCGTGCGGGCCGCCCACTCCAGCAACTGATGACGACGCTCCAATGAAAGGGCCACTCCCAGCGGGCTTTGATGCGCGGGTGTAAGCAAAACAAAGCGCGCCTGCGGGTAATCTCGGATCCCAGCGCAAACATCCAAACCATTGGCATCAACAGGAACCGGCATCAGCGCAATTCGCTCCTGAGCCACCACCGGTCTGATCAACGGAAAGCCGGGATCTTCGACCCACATCCCTTCACCGGGTTGAGACAGCGCGCGCAGGATTAGCGTCATCGATGCCGCATAGCCAGAAGTGATAAAAACCTGCTCCGGCTGGCACTCAATGCTGCGCGAAACGCGCAGGTAATCAACAATCGCCTGACGCAGCCCCCTTTCGCCGCAAACATCCCCCACAGCCAGATCAAAACGCGTTTGGGTGCGCAAACGTCGGCCCATCACCCGCGCCCAGACTTCACGCGGGAAGAGATCGAGTGCGGGTAACCCCATCTGAAAAGGTTGTGGTCTGGGATTTTCTCCTGCGAAGATAGTGGGAGCCGTAGGCGCGGTCTCTGGTCGCAATTGCTCGCTGACAAAAGTTCCCGCCTGCCCACGTCGAGCCAGCCAGCCCTGCGCCACCAGCTCGGAATAGGCATGTTCCACCGTCGAACGCGAAACCCCAAGTTCCTGGGACCACGTCCGGCTTGAGGGCAATCTTGTGCCTGGTTTGAGTTCACCGGTCTCAATGGCATTTTTTAACTGGCGGGCGATTTGTTGATAGCGCGGCATTTATGGTCTGCTTTTTTTGCAACAATATGGCTCTCTGTAGCAGTCCATTATAGTGCTACATTGCGGGTTATCCAAACGAGGAGAGATACCATGACAATGTTACGCCAGCCCTATTATGAACTCAGTCCTGAAATTTATAACGCTCTGGTTCAGGCCAGCAAAGCGCTGGAAAATTGCGCGCTGGAACCTACGCTGACGGAACTGCTGTACCTGCGGGTCTCGCAAATCAACGGCTGCGCATTTTGCCTGGAAATGCACAGTAAGGCGCTGCGCAAAGCAGGCGTTGCGCAGGCCAAACTTGACGCGCTGGCAGGTTGGCGAGTGAGCCACCATTTCAGTGAGCAGGAACGTGCGGCGCTGGCGTGGGCCGAATCAGTCACTCATATCGCCAGCACCCACGCGGAAGATGATGTTTATCTGCCGTTGCTTGACCATTTTAGCGCCAAAGAAATCAGCGATCTGACGTTTGCCATCAGCCTAATGAATTGCTTCAACCGCCTGGCGGTTGGGATGCGCATGTAATTCTGCCCTGCCGGATGGCAGTATAAATGCCTTATCCGACCTACGATGTGTTCCCCTGTAGGCCGGATAAGACGCGACGCGTCGTCCTCCGACACCCCGTCATGCTACATATCCCTTCCCCCGTCACGCTCATCACTTTCCCCTTCATCAATCTAAAATTCCCATATCTTGTATGGTTGAATCTTTTTAAAACTACATCTAGTATCATTTCTATCAAGACACCTACAATCCGACGCTATCAATCGCGTCGATCTTTTACCCATAAATGGAAATACGAATCATGCGTATTGTTATTTACACTCGTAATAACTGTGTTCAGTGCCACGCCACTAAGCGGGCAATGGAAAGCCGTGGGTTTGACTTTGAGATGGTAAATATTGATTTGCAGCCCGATATGGCTGACAGCCTGCGCGATCAAGGCTTTCGTCAGTTACCGGTCGTCGTCGCCGGGGAAACCAGTTGGTCCGGGTTTCGCCCGGACATGATCAACCGTCTGCGTCCACAACCCCATATGGTCAGCGCATGAGCCAGCTCGTCTACTTCTCCAGCAGCTCCGAAAATACACACCGCTTTATCCAGCGTCTGGGGCTGCCTGCCATCCGCATTCCGCTTAACGAACGCGAGCGGATGCGGGTAGACGAACCTTACATTTTAATCGTGCCGTCCTACGGTGGCGGCGGAACGGCGGGTGCGGTTCCGAGACAGGTGATCCGCTTTTTAAACGATCCGCACAACCGCGCGTTAATCCGTGGGGTGATTGCCTCCGGCAATCGCAATTTCGGTGACGCCTATGGTCGCGCGGGTGAGGTCATCTCACAAAAATGCGGCGTGCCGTGGCTCTACCGCTTCGAGCTGATGGGCACCCAAAGCGATATCGACAACGTTCGACAAGGAGTGAGTGAATTTTGGCAACGACAACCGCAGAACGCATAACCCAGCCCACGCTGGATTATCACGCCCTGAACGCCATGCTGAATCTGTACGATCAGGCCGGGCGTATTCAGTTCGACAAAGACCACCAGGCGGTAGAGGTTTTTTTGGCCACGCATGTCCGCCCCAACTCGGTAGCGTTTGCCAGCCCGCAGAAGCGCCTGGAAACATTGATAGATGAAGGCTATTACGATGCCAGCGTGTTAGCTCGTTACGATCGCGCGTTTGTGATAAAGCTCTTTGCCCACGCTCACGCCAGCGGATTCCGGTTCCAGACGTTCCTCGGTGCGTGGAAGTTCTATACCAGCTATACGCTGAAAACATTTGATGGTAAGCGTTATCTCGAAGATTTTGAGGATCGGGTAACGATGGTGGCGCTCACGCTGGCGCAGGGAGATGAAACGCTCGCCATGCAGCTTACCGATGAAATGCTCTCCGGGCGCTTTCAGCCCGCCACGCCAACCTTCTTAAACTGCGGCAAACAGCAGCGCGGGGAGCTGGTTTCCTGCTTCCTGTTACGCATTGAAGACAACATGGAGTCCATTGGCCGGGCGGTTAACTCTGCGCTGCAACTTTCCAAGCGCGGTGGCGGCGTGGCGTTTTTGCTCTCTAACCTGCGCGAAGCAGGTGCGCCGATTAAACGCATTGAGAATCAGTCCTCCGGCGTAATCCCGGTAATGAAAATGCTGGAAGATGCGTTTTCTTATGCCAATCAACTCGGCGCGCGTCAGGGTGCGGGCGCAGTGTACCTGCACGCACACCATCCGGATATTTTACGTTTTCTGGATACCAAACGTGAAAACGCCGACGAGAAAATCCGTATCAAAACCCTGTCGCTTGGCGTGGTGATCCCGGATATCACCTTTAAACTGGCCAAAGAGAATGCCGACATGGCGCTGTTCTCACCCTATGACGTGGAACGCATTTACGGCAAAGCGTTCGGCGATATCGCCGTCAGTGAACGCTATGACGAACTGCTTGCCGATGAACGTGTGCGTAAAAAATACATTAACGCCCGCGATTTCTTCCAGCGGCTGGCTGAGATCCAGTTTGAGTCCGGCTACCCTTACATCATGTTTGAAGATACGGTGAATCGCGCCAATCCGATTGCCGGTCGTATTAACATGAGCAATCTGTGCTCCGAAATTTTGCAGGTTAACAGCGCCTCCACCTACGATGAAAATCTCAACTACGCGCAGACCGGACACGATATCTCCTGCAACCTCGGCTCGCTGAATATCGCCCATACCATGGATTCCCCGGATTTTGGTCGTACCGTGGAAACGGCGGTTCGCGGCTTAACCGCCGTTTCGGACATGAGTCATATTCGCAGCGTACCCTCGATTGCAGCCGGAAACAGCGCATCGCACGCGATTGGTCTTGGTCAGATGAACCTGCACGGATATCTGGCGCGGGAAGGCATCGCCTACGGCTCGCCGGAAGGGCTGGATTTCACCAATATCTACTTTTACACCATCACCTGGCATGCGCTGAATACGTCAATGAAGCTCGCCCGCGAGCGTGGTAAAGCCTTTGCCGGATTCAGGCAGTCTCGCTATGCCAGCGGCGAGTATTTTAGCCAGTATCTGCAGGGTGACTGGCAGCCAAAAACCGACAAAGTTCGCGCGCTGTTTGCCGCCAACGGCATTACGCTGCCGACGCGTGAGATGTGGTCGCAACTGCGTGAAGATGTGATGCGCTACGGCATTTATAACCAGAATTTACAGGCAGTTCCGCCAACCGGCTCTATTTCCTACATCAACCATGCGACGTCCAGTATTCACCCAATCGTGTCAAAAGTGGAAATTCGCAAAGAGGGCAAAACCGGGCGCGTTTACTACCCTGCTCCTTTTATGACCAATGACAATCTGGCCTTGTATCAGGATGCCTACGAGATTGGCCCACAAAAGATCATTGATACCTATGCAGAAGCGACGCGCCATGTCGATCAGGGACTGTCGCTGACGCTCTTTTTCCCCGATACCGCCACTACCCGCGATATCAACAAAGCGCAGATCTACGCCTGGCGTAAGGGCATCAAATCGCTGTACTACATCCGACTGCGTCAGTTGGCGCTGGAAGGGACCGAAATCGAAGGTTGCGTGTCATGCGCGCTGTAAGGAGGAGATCATGACATTATCCCGCGTGAGCGCCATCAACTGGAACAAGATTGAAGATGATAAAGACCTTGAAGTATGGAATCGCCTGACCAGTAACTTCTGGCTACCGGAAAAAGTCCCGCTCTCTAACGACGTCCCGTCCTGGCAAACGTTGAACGCTGCCGAGCAGCAGTTAACTATCCGCGTTTTTACCGGGCTAACGCTACTCGACACCATTCAGAATGTTGCCGGTGCGCCAGCGCTAATGGCGGATTCATTAACACCACACGAAGAAGCGGTGCTGTCGAATATCAGCTTTATGGAAGCCGTTCACGCCCGCTCATACAGCTCTATTTTCTCCACGCTTTGCCAGACCAAAGATGTGGATGCAGCTTACGCCTGGAGTGAGGAAAATAATCCGCTCCAACGTAAGGCGCAGATTATTCTGGCCCATTACGCCAGCGATAATCCGTTGCGGAAGAAAATTGCCAGCGTGTTTCTGGAATCCTTCCTGTTCTATTCCGGCTTCTGGTTGCCGATGTATTTCTCCAGCCGCGGCAAACTGACGAATACCGCCGATCTCATTCGTCTGATCATTCGTGATGAAGCGGTCCACGGGTATTACATTGGTTATAAATTTCAAAAAGGCCTGGAGTATATTTCTGAATCCGCACGCGAGGAGTTAAAGAATTTTGCCCTCGACCTGCTCATGGAACTGTATGATAACGAAGCGCGTTATACGGAAGAATTGTATGCAGAAACCGGTTGGGTGGATGACGTCAAAGCCTTCCTCTGTTACAACGCCAATAAGGCATTAATGAATTTGGGTTATGAGGCGTTATTCCCGCCAGAGATGGCGGAGGTTAACCCGGCAATCCTTGCCGCGCTGTCGCCCAACGCAGACGAAAACCACGATTTCTTCTCAGGTTCTGGCTCATCTTATGTAATGGGCAAAGCGGTCGAAACTGAAGACGACGACTGGAATTTTTAACTCTCATTTTCACGGGAAATACCGTACATTTTTCGCGGAAATATTTTAACAGGATCACACTTTTATCGTGCAAATATAATTGTGTGATCTACACTCAATATCAGCCGCATTATTCGCCTGCATTCCATCAATTCAGGCGCCTTTTCATTGGCATTTACAAAAAATATCAGTCTACTCGTATTCGCGCTCAGCCCTTATATCACGGGAAGTCCCGCCACCTCAGCTTCGGCAATATTCATGCCACAACTAAATTCAGGGTTGTCTCAGATTCTCAGTATGTTAGGGTAGAAAAAGGTCACTATTTCCATCAGGTAATATATCGATATAAACAAATAACAGGAATCATTCTATTGCATGGCAATTAAATTAGAAGTGAAGAACCTCTATAAGATATTTGGCGAGCATCCTCAGAGAGCGTTCAAATATATTGAAAAAGGACTTACCAAAGAGCAAATTCTGGATAAAACAGGGCTATCGCTTGGCGTTAAAGACGCCAGTCTGGCCATTGAAGAAGGCGAGATATTTGTCATCATGGGATTATCCGGCTCGGGTAAATCCACAATGGTACGCCTTCTCAATCGCCTGATTGAACCCACCCGCGGACAGGTACTGATCGACGGCGTAGATATCGCCCGGATCTCCGATGCCGAACTCCGCGAGGTGCGCAGAAAAAAGATTGCGATGGTCTTTCAGTCCTTTGCCCTGATGCCGCATATGACTGTGCTGGACAATACGGCATTCGGCATGGAATTAGCCGGCGTCGCCGCGGATGAACGTCGCGAAAAGGCGCTGGATGCTCTACGTCAGGTTGGTCTGGAGAATTACGCTCACGCTTACCCGGATGAACTTTCCGGGGGGATGCGTCAGCGTGTAGGTCTCGCCCGCGCATTAGCCATTAACCCTGACATCTTATTAATGGATGAGGCCTTCTCAGCCCTCGATCCATTAATTCGCACCGAGATGCAGGATGAACTGGTAAAACTCCAGGCGAAGCATCAACGTACGGTGGTCTTTATTTCCCATGATCTCGACGAAGCTATGCGTATTGGCGACAGAATTGCCATTATGCAAAACGGTGAAGTGGTACAGGTCGGTACACCGGATGAAATCCTAAATAATCCGGCGAATGATTATGTACGCACCTTCTTCCGCGGCGTTGATATTAGCCAGGTGTTCAGCGCAAAAGATATTTCCCGCCGTAGCCCCGAAGGTTTAATTCGTAAAACACCAGGCGTAGGCCCTCGTTCGGCGCTGCAATTATTGCAGGACAAAGATCGCGAATATGGCTACGTGATCGAACGTGGCAATAAATTCGTCGGCGTCGTCTCGATCGACTCACTAAAAACCGCGCTTAGTCAGGCGCAAGGTATTGAAGCGGCGTTGATCAATGAACCGCTGGCTGTCGATGCACAAACTCCTCTCAGCGAGTTGCTTTCTCATGTCGGCCAGGCACCGTGTGCGGTACCGGTTGTTGACGAGGAACAGCAGTATGTGGGCGTCATTTCAAAACGCATGCTGTTACAGGCTTTAGATCGTGAGGGGGCAAACAATGGCTGATCAAACTAATCCGTGGGATACCACACCAGCGGCCGATAGCGCCGCCCAAACCGCCGATGCGTGGAGCACACCATCCGCCGCGCCTACTGACGGCGGTAGCGCAGACTGGCTGACCAGCGCGCCCACGCCGGCACCAGAGCATTTCAACATTATGGATCCGTTCCATAAGACGCTGATCCCATTGGACAGTTGGGTCACCGAGGGGATCGACTGGGTGGTTACCCATTTTCGTCCGGTCTTCCAGGGCATCCGTGTACCGGTGGATTACATTCTCAACGGCTTCCAGCAAATGCTGTTGGGTATGCCTGCCCCCGTGGCGATTATTCTGTTCGCCCTGATCGCCTGGCAGATTTCCGGCGTTGGAATGGGGGTCGCGACGCTGATTTCGTTGATTGCTATCGGCGCCATTGGCGCGTGGTCGCAAGCGATGATCACGCTGGCGCTGGTGCTGACCGCATTACTGTTCTGTGTGGTAATCGGTCTGCCGATGGGCATCTGGTTGGCGCGCAGCCCTCGGGCGGCAAAGATTGTTCGTCCGCTGCTGGATGCGATGCAAACCACCCCCGCCTTCGTGTATTTGGTGCCGATTGTCATGCTGTTCGGTATTGGTAACGTCCCTGGCGTAGTGGTGACGATTATCTTCGCCCTGCCGCCAATCGTCCGTCTGACCATTCTGGGGATTAACCAGGTGCCGGCCGACCTGATTGAAGCCTCGCGCTCGTTTGGCGCCAGCCCACGTCAAATGCTGTTTAAAGTGCAGCTCCCGCTGGCGATGCCCACCATTATGGCCGGGGTTAACCAAACGCTGATGCTGGCGCTCTCGATGGTGGTCATCGCCTCGATGATTGCCGTTGGCGGATTGGGTCAGATGGTTCTGCGAGGAATTGGTCGTCTGGATATGGGATTAGCCACGGTTGGTGGCGTTGGGATTGTGATCCTCGCCATCATCCTGGATCGCCTGACGCAGGCCGTTGGTCGCGATTCGCGTAGCCGGGGTAACCGTCGCTGGTACACCACCGGTCCCGTTGGGCTTATCACTCGCCCTTTCACGAAGTAATACACCCGTTGCCCGGTAGCGCATTGCTTACCGGGCCTACAATTCATTAACTTGCACAAAATCATTCAGGATGAAGTGTAATAAGGAACAACGATGCGACATATCGTACTTTTTGCCACAGCGTTTGCTACCCTTGTCTCCACCAGCGCTTTCGCTGCCGACCTGCCGGGCAAAGGCATCACCGTACAGCCAATCCAGAGCACTATCTCTGAAGAATCCTTCCAGACGCAACTGGTCGCCCGCGCGCTGGAGAAACTGGGTTACACCGTTAACAAAACCAGCGAAGTTGACTACAACGTCGGCTATACCTCCATTGCCTCTGGCGATGCAACTTTTACCGCCGTGAACTGGCAGCCGCTGCATGATGATATGTACGCCGCGGCAGGCGGAGACAAAAAGTTTTATCGCGAGGGGGTATTCGTTACGGGTGCTGCACAGGGTTATCTGATCGACAAAAAAACCGCTGAGCAGTACAAAATCACCAACATCGCCCAGTTAAAAGATCCCAAGATTGCCAAAATTTTTGACACCAACGGTGACGGAAAAGCCGATATGATGGGCTGTTCTCCTGGCTGGGGTTGTGAAGCGGTGATCAACCACCAGAACAAAGCCTTCGATCTGGAAAAAACGGTCGAGGTCAGCCACGGTAACTATGCGGCGATGATGGCAGACACCATCACCCGCTTTAAAGAAGGCAAACCGATCCTCTACTACACCTGGACTCCGTACTGGGTCAGCGACGTGATGAAGCCGGGCAAAGATGTGGTCTGGTTGCAGGTACCATTCTCTTCCCTGCCGGGTGAGCAGAAAGATATCGATACCAAACTGCCAAACGGTGCAAACTACGGTTTCCCGGTGAACACCATGCACATCGTCGCCAACAAAGCCTGGGCGGAGAAAAACCCAGCGGCAGCGAAACTGTTCGCTATCATGAAATTACCGTTGGCGGATATCAACGCACAGAACGCGATGATGCATGACGGTAAAGCGTCTGAAGCCGATGTTCAGGGTCACGTAGACGGCTGGATCAAAGCCCACCAGCAGCAGTTCGACGGCTGGGTAAACGAAGCGCTGGCTGCGCAGAAATAACATCGACTGAATGCCGGATACGCTAACGCTTATCCGGCCAGTTTCCCTCTATCCCCCTAAACCGCACAATCCATCACCCAACAAATCAGCAACAGTTAATCACTTCCGTTATGATTGTTTTCTGCAACCCATTATTCAGTTGAAAACCATGACGAAAACCACTCAGGGACTTAGCCCTTCGCTGATCCTGTTAATGTCTATCGCCACCGGCCTTGCCGTCGCCAGTAACTATTACGCGCAACCACTGCTCGACACCATCGCCCGCAACTTCTCACTGTCAGCCAGTACAGCGGGATTTATCGTCACCGCGGCCCAGCTCGGCTATGCCGCAGGTCTGCTATTCCTGGTACCGCTTGGCGACATGTTTGAACGCCGGATGTTGATTGTTTCCATGACGCTGCTGGCGGCTGGCGGCATGCTGATTACCGCCAGTAGCCAGTCGTTGGGCATGCTGATCCTCGGCACCGCCCTGACCGGACTGTTCTCGGTAGTGGCGCAGATCCTGGTTCCACTGGCGGCAACGCTTGCCACCCCGGACAAGCGCGGGAAAGTCGTCGGGACGATTATGAGCGGTCTGTTGCTGGGGATTCTGCTGGCGCGTACCGTAGCGGGATTACTGGCGAACCTTGGCGGTTGGCGCACCGTATTTTGGGTGGCATCGATACTGATGGCGTTGATGGCAATTGCGCTGTGGCGCGGTCTGCCGAAGATGAAATCAGATACCCATCTTAACTATCCGCAACTGTTAGGCTCCGTATTCAGCCTGTTTATCCACGATAAACTGCTGCGTACCCGCGCGATGCTGGGCTGTCTGACCTTTGCCAACTTCAGCATTCTGTGGACCTCAATGGCATTTTTGCTCGCCGCGCCGCCGTTTAACTATTCAGAGGGGATGATCGGTCTGTTCGGTCTGGCGGGGGCGGCTGGTGCGTTAGGCGCGCGCCCGGCGGGTGGCTTTGCCGATAAAGGAAAATCACATCTCACCACTACCGTTGGCCTGTTGTTACTGTTGCTCTCGTGGCTGGCTATCTGGCTCGGGCATACTTCGGTGCCGATGCTGATTATCGGCATCCTGATTCTGGATCTCACCGTTCAGGGGGTGCATATCACGAACCAGACGGTTATCTATCGTATTCATCCGGATGCACGTAACCGTCTGACCGCCGGCTACATGACCAGCTATTTTATTGGCGGTGCCGCTGGTTCGTTGATTTCCGCTTCCGCCTGGCAGCATGCCGGTTGGGCTGGCGTTTGTCTGGCGGGTACGACCGTTGCCGTACTCAACCTGTTGGTCTGGTGGCGAGGTTTTCACCGTCAGGAAGCCGTAAATTAAGCGTATAGCGCTTGTTTACCGCTGATTGGGCTCCACAGGGTGTTAAGGAGCCCATCAGTCTGCTAAGGTTATAACTCATTGAACCAAGTTATATTAATTTCGGTAATGAAACCTATAACCCTATGGAAAGCCCTATACCCCAGTCCGGATCCCGTTCGGCGACGTTAACGGAAGGATGCAAAGACAGTCTACCGATAGTTATCAGCTATATTCCGGTCGCTTTTGCATTTGGTCTCAATGCTACTCGCCTTGGCTTTACGCCGGTCGAAAGCGTCTTTTTCTCCTGCATTATTTATGCGGGGGCCAGCCAGTTTGTCATTACCACCATGCTTGCCGCAGGCAGTTCTCTGTGGGTCGCCGCACTGACCGTTATGGCTATGGATGTCCGCCATGTTTTATACGGTCCCTCCCTGCGCAGCCGTATCACACAGCGACTGAACAAACCCAAAAGCGCGCTGTGGGCCTTTGGCCTCACCGATGAAGTCTTTGCCGCCGCAACGGCTAAACTGGTACGGGATAATCGGCGCTGGAGTGAAAACTGGATGATTGGCATTGCGCTATGTTCCTGGGCTTCCTGGGTATTCGGCACGGTGGTCGGCGCGTTTTCCGGTAGTGGTTTACTCAAAGATTATCCCGCGGTTGAAGCGGCACTGGGCTTCATGCTTCCGGCGCTATTTATGAGTTTCCTGCTCGCCTCTTTCCAGCGTCAACAGGCGCTCTGCGTGACTGCCGCACTGGCTGGCGCGCTGGCGGGGGTAATACTCTTTTCTATCCCTGCCGCCATCCTTTTGGGCATCGTCTGCGGATGCCTGACCGCGTTGCTCCAGTCATTTTGGCAGGGAGGACCGGATGAGCTATGAAGTTTTACTGCTCGGCCTGCTGGTCGGCTGCGTGAATTACTGCTTTCGCTATTTACCGCTCCGTCTTGGGGTGGGGAATGTTCGCCCGACAAGACGCGGCGCGACGGGCATATTACTCGACACCATTGGCATTGCATCAATTTGCGCCCTGTTGGTGGTGTCTACCGCGCCAGAAGTGATGCACGATGCTCGCCGGTTCGTGCCTACGCTGGTGGGGTTTGTCATACTGGGCGCAAGCTTCTATAAGACCCGCAGCATCATCATTCCGACCTTACTGAGTGCTCTGGGCTACGGATTAGCCTGGAAAATGCTGGTTGGCTTATAGATAAAAACAATCATTTTAAATAAATAATACATTTACTTTATTTGTCACTGTCGTTACTATATCGGCTGAAATTAATGAGGTTATACCCAAATGGATAGTTCGTTTACGCCCATTGAACAAATGCTAAAATTTCGCGCCAGCCGCTACGAAGAGTTCCCTTATCAGGAAGTGCTTCTGACTCGTCTTTGCATGCACATGCAAGGCAAGCTGCTGGAAAATCGCAATAAGATGCTGAAAGCTCAAGGGATTAACGAGACATTGTTTATGGCGTTGATTACGCTGGAGTCTCAGGAAAACCACAGTATTCAGCCTTCTGAACTGAGTTGCGCGCTTGGCTCGTCACGGACTAACGCTACCCGCATTGCGGATGAGTTAGAAAAACGTGGCTGGATTGAACGTCGCGAAAGCGATAACGATCGCCGCTGTCTGCATCTGCAATTGACCGAAAAAGGCCATGCTTTTTTGCAAGAGGTTTTACCACCTCAGCACAACTGCCTGCATCAACTCTGGTCATCTCTCAGCACCACCGAAAAAGATCAGCTTGAGCAAATCACCCGTAAACTTCTGACCCGTCTTGATCAGATGGAGCAGGATGGCACGGTATTAGAAGCGCTGCGCTAACGCGCCGACTCGCTCAGAAATCCAGATTTATAAATGAAAACCGACAGGCCAGCACGCATACTGCTGGCCTTTCTGATGAACAGGTCGGCTCAGCCGATGTGAAAAAAATAAGATCGTGGAGAACAACATGAGCGCAAATGCGGAGACTCAAACCCCGCAGCAACCGGTTAAGAAGAATGGCAAACGTAAAAATGCGCTGCTCCTTCTGACCTTGCTCTTTATTATCATTGCCGTGGCATATGGGATTTATTGGTTTTTAGTACTGCGTCATGTCGAAGAGACGGACGATGCGTACGTGGCAGGGAACCAGGTTCAAATCATGGCGCAGGTATCAGGCAGCGTGACGAAAGTCTGGGCTGATAACACTGACTTTGTTAAACAAGGCGATGTGCTGGTTACCCTCGATCAGACGGATGCTAAGCAGGCATTTGAAAAAGCCAAAACGGCATTGGCTTCCAGCGTGCGTCAGACGCACCAGCTGATGATCAACAGCAAGCAGTTACAGGCAAGCATTGAAGTGCAGAAAACCGCTCTGGCACAGGCGCAAAGCGATTTTAATCGTCGCGTACCGCTGGGCAATGCGAACCTGATTGGCCGCGAAGAACTGCAACATGCGCGTGATGCCGTTGCCAGCGCTCAGGCGCAGCTTGATGTCGCAATCCAACAATATAATGCTAACCAGGCGATGATTCTCGGCAGCAAGCTGGAAGATCAGCCTGCTGTACAACAGGCCGCTACCGAAGTGCGCAACGCCTGGCTGGCCCTGGAACGTACCAGAATCGTCAGTCCAATGACCGGCTATGTTTCCCGTCGTTCCGTCCAGCCTGGCGCGCAAATCAGCCCAACCACGCCGCTGATGGCGGTTGTTCCGGCCACCAACCTGTGGGTCGATGCCAACTTTAAAGAAACGCAGCTTGCGCACATGCGTATCGGCCAGCCTGCGACGGTTATCAGTGATATTTACGGCGATGACGTGAAATACACCGGTAAAATTGTTGGCCTGGATATGGGTACGGGCAGCGCCTTTTCTCTCCTGCCTGCGCAAAACGCAACCGGTAACTGGATCAAAGTCGTCCAGCGTCTGCCGGTACGTATCGAACTGGATGCGCAGCAACTGGCGCAGCATCCGCTGCGGATCGGTTTGTCCACGCTGGTTACGGTAGATACCTCAAATCGCGACGGACAAATTCTGGCAAGCCAGGTCCGTACCACACCGGTATCAGAAAGTAATGCACGTGAAATCAACCTTGATCCGGTCAATAAGATGATCGAAGAGATCGTGCGGGCCAACGCGGGCTAATTCAAAGGTGCGTGTGATGCAACAGCAAAAACCGCTGGAAGGCGCGCAGCTCGTCATTATGACGATCGCGCTGTCTATGGCGACATTCATGCAGGTGCTGGACTCCACCATTGCTAACGTGGCGATCCCCACTATCGCCGGGAACCTGGGCTCTTCGCTGAGCCAGGGGACCTGGGTGATCACCTCTTTTGGGGTGGCGAACGCTATCTCTATTCCGATCACCGGCTGGCTGGCAAAGCGCGTTGGCGAAGTGAAGCTATTTATGTGGTCGACTATCGCTTTCGCCATTGCGTCGTGGGCGTGCGGTATGTCCAACAGCCTGAACATGCTGATTTTCTTCCGCGTGGTACAAGGGATTGTCGCCGGTCCATTAATTCCGCTTTCGCAAAGCCTGTTGCTGAATAATTATCCTCCCGCCAAGCGTTCCATCGCCCTCGCGCTATGGTCGATGACGGTGATTGTCGCCCCAATATGCGGCCCGATTCTTGGGGGCTATATTAGCGACAACTATCACTGGGGTTGGATATTCTTCATCAACGTGCCAATCGGCGCGGCGGTGGTATTGATGACCCTGCAAACTCTACGCGGACGAGAAACCAAAACCGAGCAGCGACGCATTGACGCCATTGGTCTGGCATTGCTGGTCATTGGTATCGGTAGCTTGCAGATTATGCTCGACCGCGGCAAAGAGCTGGACTGGTTTGCCTCACAGGAGATTATCATCCTGACGGTGGTCGCCGTTGTCGCTATCAGCTTCCTGATCGTCTGGGAGCTTACCGACGAGCATCCGATTGTCGACCTCTCGCTGTTTAAGTCGCGAAACTTTACCATCGGCTGCTTGTGTATCAGTCTGGCCTATATGCTCTACTTCGGCGCAATCGTCCTGCTGCCGCAGCTATTGCAGGAGGTTTACGGATATACGGCAACCTGGGCCGGTCTGGCCTCCGCGCCGGTTGGGGTGATCCCGGTGATCCTGTCGCCGATAATCGGTCGCTTCGCGCATAAGCTGGATATGCGTCGGCTGGTCACGTTCAGTTTTATTATGTACGCCGTCTGTTTCTACTGGCGTGCGTGGACGTTCGAGCCGGGTATGGACTTTGGCGCATCGGCCTGGCCGCAGTTTATTCAGGGCTTCGCGGTAGCCTGCTTCTTTATGCCGCTGACAACCATTACGCTGTCCGGTTTACCGCCTGAACGTCTGGCGGCGGCGTCCAGCTTGTCTAACTTTACGCGAACGCTGGCAGGTTCTATCGGGACTTCCATTACCACGACAATGTGGACTAACCGTGAGTCGCTACACCATGCGCAGTTAACGGAGTCTGTTAACCCCTACAACCCAAATGCACAGGCTATGTATAACCAGCTGCAGGGATTAGGGATGAGCAAGGAGCAAGCCTCTGGCTGGCTGGCCCAACAGATAACCAATCAAGGGCTGATCATTTCCGCAAACGAAATCTTCTGGATGTCGGCGGGGATCTTCCTGGTGCTGCTTGGTCTTGTCTGGTTCGCTAAACCACCGTTTGGTGCAGGCGGCGGTGGCGGCGGCGCGCATTGATCAAAAAAGCCAGTTCAAATGAACTGGCTTTTTTATACCGGCTGGCACCTATTATTTGTCAGCCAGATTAGATGCGTTCCTGCATGACAACTAAATATGCAGCTCCTGCAACTTCTCTTTCGGCAGCGCCAGCTCTTCATTGCTGTTCACGCGCACATCGTGCTCAAGGATATGACGGGCAATGTCCTGCGCTTCACTGAGCGAGTGCATCTGATACGTGCCGCACTGGTAAATGTTCAGCTCAGGGATCTGGTTTTGATCCTGCACTTTCAGTACGTCAGCCATCGCCGCTTTCCACGCGTCGGCAACACGCTGCTCGTCCGGGGTACCAATCAGACTCATGTAGAAGCCAGTGCGGCATCCCATCGGAGAGATATCAATAATCTCAACGCCGTTACCGTTGAGGTGGTTACGCATAAAACCTGCAAACAGGTGTTCCAGCGTGTGGATACCTTTCTCAGGCATCACTTCTTTGTTCGGAATGCAGAAACGCAGATCAAACACGGTGATTGCGTCGCCATGCGGGGTGTTCATCGTTTTTGCAACCCGGACCGCGGGAGCTTCCATCCGGGTGTGATCGACAGTAAAACTATCTAACAACGGCATTTAGCCACCTCCGATAAATTTTTTAAAAATAATCTGAACTCTTTGTTCCGGGGCGAGTCTGAGTATATGAAAGACGCGCATTTGTTATCATCATCCCTGTTTTCAGAGATGAAATTTTGGCCACTCCCGAGTGGCCTTTTTCTTTTGTATCAAGCGTGCTTTTCCAGCCACACGCTAAACGGCTCGGTATCAGCCGCTTCGATCTCCTGCTGACGACGCTTTGAAGCTTCGGTTTCAGCAATAAACTCTTCTTCCTGCACGATCTGCAACGGCTCTTCGCGCAGCAGATTGCGGTAAGCCTCACCCAACGCTTTCCCCGTACCGCCAATGCCTTCATCAATCATAGACCGTAGGATCCGGGCAGAGAAAGTCAGTTCAGGATTGTCAAAACAGGCAACCAGTTCATCACAGACCTTCTGATACTCCTCTCCCCCATCGATGCTGTCCAGCGTTTGTGCCACGCGTTTCAGATCGCGGAACAGATCTTTACCTACCTTCGGCAGCGGGAACTGCGCTGCCTCACAGCCAATGCCTAAGGTCAGGCCAGGCTTACGCCCTTCCAGAATAACGCGATTCCAGTTAGTACGCGTACATAACAGCTCATCGCTACTCATTTCCGGCGCATCGGCCAATGCGCACCAGACCATAAACAGATCGAGGAAGCGCACCTGTTGCTCGTCTACGCCGATTGGTGAGAACGGGTTAATATCCAGTGAACGTACTTCGATGTACTCAATACCGCCACGCAGAAGCGCGTCAGAAGGTGTTTCACCACGACGAGTAACGCGTTTTGGACGAATAGGCGCATACAGTTCATTTTCAATCTGCAAAACGTTGCTGTTAATTTGCAGACGCTTACCGTCCTTCTCCAGACCGATCGCCGCGTACTCCTCGGAAGGGGTTTTGATCGCGCGCTTTAATCCTGCCACATACTCATGCAAATCGTTAAACGTAATTCCGAGATTACTTTGCGACTTATTGGTATAGCCCAAATCGCTCAAACGCAGCGACGTCGCGTACGGCAGGTAATACATCCCACAGTCGGTTTTTTCAAACGGCAGGGTGGTCGGTTTTCCTTGCAGGAAGGAAGAACAAATAGCCGGAGAGGCGCCAAACAGATACGGGATCACCCAACCAAAACGGTAATAGTTGCGGATCAGGCGGAAGTAACCCGCAGAGATCTTCTCTTTAGCATCTTCGCCGTCCGTTACGCCGCATTTCGCCTGCCAGAAAGCCATCGGCAGCGAGAAGTTGTAGTGTACGCCGGAGATGGTCTGCATCAACGCGCCGTAACGGTTTTTGAGGCCTTCACGATAAAGAGTTTTCAAACGACCGGTATTCGACGTACCGTACTGAGCCAACTCAATATCCTGACCTTCGGCAATATAGCAAGGCATGCTCAACGGCCACATACGCTCGTCACCCAGGTTTCTGGCGGTATAACGATGCAGGTCGCGCATGAACGTCAGCATTTTATGAATATCGTCGCCAGGTGGAGTAATAAACTCCAGCAGCGCTTCGGCAAAGTCCGTGGTTATCCACTTATGTGTTAGCGCTGAGCCTAACACCTCAGGATGGCCTGTCGTTGCCAATGACCCATCAGCATTAACGCGCAGCGTTTCACGCTCCAGCCCACGTTGAATCCCCTTTAACGCCTGAGGATGGTTTTCCAGCCAGGCCAGCGCCTGTGATACGTTCGGGATCAAATTGACCTCCCGCCTGTCAAAATCGTTTTAATTAGCATAATGGTATTGGTTACCCTGAAGGCTATCTCACAACACAATTAGTGCCACCACATAATGCCTTGCGTCGTAACCGCTGCGACAACAACATAGCGCAACGCCTTGCCAAGGCATAAGAAAAAGAGAACTGGGCCCCACGAGATGCGCATCCATCCAGCTAACAGGCACAGTAAATCACCCACAACCGGCATCCAGCTTAATAATAGTGTGACAGCGCCATAGCGCCGCAGCCAACCAGTGGCTTTCTCTTGCCAGCGCGATGTTTTACGCAATGGAAAGAAACGCCCAAGGATAACGTTAGTTAACCCTCCAAGGCTATTACCCATTGTTGCTGTTAAGACTAAGACCCAGGGATGACTGGCCCCAGAAACCAGCAAGGCAACCAGAACAACTTCAGAATTGCCGGGTAATAGCGTGGCGCTGAGAAAACTGCTGGCAAACAGTGACAGGAGCGATAGTCCATCACTCACAATAACCGAACATCCACGGCGTCCATCCCCGCTGCGTTCGCCGCCTGCAGTCCAAAATCGGCATCTTCAAACACGACGCAGCGCGCCGGAACAACCCCCATTCGCTCAGCACAGAGCAAGAACGTATCAGGAGCAGGCTTATGGCGTTGTACGTGATCGGCAGCAACCACAGCATCAAAATAGCGACGCAGACCAAGGTGAGCGAGCAGAGCCTCTGCAATTGCGCTTTCACTCCCCGTCCCTACCGACATAGGACGGCGACCATACCAGTCTTTCACCACTTCAACCAACGGTAAAGGCTGGACGCTATCCAGCAGCATGCTTTTTACCTTGTCCGTTTTTTCTCGTGCCAAAACATGAGGGTCAAGATCGGCATGATTCAATTCAATAACCGACTGGGCAATACGCCACGTTGGGGAACCATTGAGGGCGACCATGGCTTGTTCATCAAACCTTAGCCCATAATGGCCCAATACCTCATGCCACGCCTTACGGTGCGTAGGTTCGGTATCCAGGATGGTGCCATCCATATCAAAAATCAAACCCGCATAACGTTCGTACATCGTCTTCTCACAAGCCGAATGACCAGACGTTATTTTATCGTAATTGATTGATTTTGTCGCTGACAGCGAATTGAGGGATGTTCAGAGAGTATGTGGAAATAATTCAAGTGGGAGATGGTGCATCCGGGAGGATTACTCACTAGTGTTCGCCCTACGGGCCGTTGCTGAAGCAACGTTATCCTCCCTGGTGCTGGCGATTATCTCGCAGACCGTGAAATAACAGTTTCGCTATTATTTAGGAGAA
>BBMW01000019.1 GCA_000759755.1 Citrobacter werkmanii NBRC 105721 | reverse complement strand
TTAACAAAGCGCATCACCACACCGCAGTTATCGTCTTGCCCATTGCGTAACAAATTCTGCAATTTGCTGTATGTCATTGATATCTAATAATGGAACATCCACAGGTAACGGAACATCACTGGCAACCGCGATAACAAACTCATCCATCGCCAACTCTTCAGGAGTATGTCCGCAGCCCTCACGAAAAAGCAGGATCTTCGCAACAGGTTCATGCTTAAATCCCTCGACCAGTACCATATCTAACGTCGAAGCATCCATCCTGCTTACCAGATACGCTAAATCCAGTTCGGGTTCTTCCGGTGTTTCTACCATTAACGCCCAACGTTGCTGGCTGGCGACCAGTGTTTGTGCCGCCCCTGCTTTGCGCAGCTCATAGCTGTCTTTACCGGGCTTGTCGACATCCATATTGTGATGAGTATGCTTAATCAATCCGGGTCTAATACCTCTGACACGCAGCTCAGGGATCAGTTTCTTTAGCAGCGTGGTTTTTCCCGTACCGCTCCATGCCGCAATGGCAAGTAATGGGATCATGATTTTTCCTGCCATTTTGCAAGTTCTTCAGGTGTGTTCACGTTTACGAATGCATCTTTATGATCGCTGAAATCGACGGCATGACCGCCAGCCTGACGCATAAAGACCATGACGCGTCGTTCACCTGACTGAAGATAATCCTGTAGCAAGGGCTGCAAGGAGCGGTGCATCAGGGCAATTGTCGGGTGATCTCTTTCCCCATCATGCACCCAGACGATTGGTGCAGCTTTGCGCTGCTCTTTTAAACGGGAGGCCAGATCGTGAGGAATATAGGGCATATCGCACGGGCAGAACAAAAACCAGTCCCCCGCTTGCTGCAGGAATACCGACAGCATCCCAGCCAGTGGGCCAGGGAAATCGGCCAAGGTATCGGGAATAACTTTCAGGCCGCTTTGTTGGTAGATATCCCGGTGGCGATTGGCATTAACGACTACGGTATCGACCTGCAAAGCGAGAGTATCGGCCACATGTCGCCAAAGCGGTTTACCGTCGAGTTCAAGCAGGCCTTTATCGGTTCCGCCCATCCGTCTGGCCTTACCGCCCGCCAGCACAACCCCTGTTATTGCACTATCCAGAATCACTGATATCGCCTCTTTTAATGTGGGATTGACCCTGCTAACGTATCCGTATTAAGCCTAAGGAGCACAACCATGAAATGTAAACGCCTTAATGAAGTTATTGAACTCCTCCAGCCAGCCTGGCAGAAAGAACCTGATCTTAACCTGATGCAATTTTTACAGAAACTGGCGCAAGAGTCAGGTTTTGACGGTGAACTGGCGGATTTAACTGATGACATTCTGATCTATCACCTGAAAATGCGTGACTCGGCGAAAGACGCCGTCATCCCAGGTATTCAGAAAGATTATGAAGAAGATTTTAAAACAGCCCTTCTCCGCGCACGTGGCGTAATTAAAGAGTAAAAGCTTGTAATCGCCGCCACCGAAAGCGCTGCGAAATGATATCCTGAATCATTCGTAGTATTTTCCGGATGATGGGATGAACGACAACGCTTTTACTTTCCAGACGCTACACCCGGATACCATCATGGATGCACTGTTTGAGCAGGGGATCCGGGTGGACTCCGGGCTAACCCCGCTTAACAGCTATGAAAACCGTGTCTATCAGTTTCAGGACGAAGACCGCCGACGCTTTGTCGTTAAGTTTTATCGCCCTGAGCGTTGGTCCGTTGATCAGATCCAGGAAGAGCACCAGTTTGCTCTGGAACTGGTGAGCGATGAAGTGCCGGTTGCTGCACCGCTGGTACTGAACGGCCAAACACTGTTAAGCCATCAGGGTTTTCATTATGCGATCTTCCCAAGCGTCGGCGGACGCCAGTTTGAGGCCGATAACATCGATCAGATGGAGGCGGTTGGGCGCTATCTGGGGCGTATGCATCAGACTGGCGGCAAGCGTAATTTCGCTTTCCGTCCCACGATTGGCCTTGAAGAGTATCTGACCGAACCGCGTAAACTGTTTGAACAGGCCCAACTTATTCCTTCAGGGCAAAAAGCAGCTTTCCTGAAAGCAACGGATTCACTTATTACAATAGTTTCCGAATGCTGGCATACGCGTTTTGCCACGTTACGGCTGCATGGTGATTGTCATGCCGGCAATATTCTGTGGCGTGACGGTCCAATGTTTGTCGATTTAGATGATGCCCGCAATGGCCCGGCTGTTCAGGATTTATGGATGCTTCTTAACGGCGATAAAGCTGAACAACGCATGCAGCTTGAAACCATTATCGAGGCTTATGAAGAGTTTAGTGAGTTCGACACGACAGAAATCGGACTGATCGAACCTTTACGTGCTATGCGTTTAGTTTATTATCTTGCATGGCTGATCCGACGTTGGGGTGACCCTGCGTTTCCAAAAAACTTCCCGTGGTTAACTGGGGAAGATTACTGGCATCGTCAGACCGCAACTTTTATTGAGCAGGCAAAAATTCTGCAAGAGCCCCCCTTACAATTAACGCCAATGTATTAATCGGAGAAACTTGAACATGAAAAAAATATGGCTGGCGCTGGCTGGTATGGTTTTAGCTTTTAGCGCATCTGCGGCGCAGTTCCAGGATGGCAAACAATACATCACTCTGGAAAAGCCTGTTGCGGGTGAACCGCAAGTGTTGGAGTTCTTCTCCTTCTACTGCCCGCACTGCTATCAGTTTGAAGAAGTGCTTCATGTGTCTGATAACGTGAAGAAAAAACTGCCGGAAGGCACCAAGATGACCAAATACCACGTCGAGTTTCTTGGGCCTTTGGGTAAAGATCTGACGCAGGCCTGGGCTGTTGCTATGGCACTTGGCGTTGAAGATAAGGTCACTGTTCCGCTGTTTGAAGGGGTTCAGAAAACCCAGACCGTTCAGTCTGTTGCAGATATCCGTAAAGTGTTTGTCGACGCGGGTATTAAAGGTGAAGACTACGATGCGGCATGGAATAGCTTTGTGGTGAAATCACTCGTGGCGCAGCAGGAAAAAGCGGCAGCTGATTTACAGCTGCAGGGCGTTCCGGCGATGTTCGTGAATGGTAAATACCAGGTAAACCCGCAGGGCATGGATACCAGCAGCATGGATATCTTTGTACAGCAGTATGCGGATACCGTGAAATTCCTGGTTAGTCAGAAATAAAAGCGAAAGCCGGTCATTGACCGGCTTTTTTGTTTGTGGCTTTAATCGCATCTATTTGCGCGTCTTTCTCGCTCCAGAGCGTATTCAACCATAGCTGAAACCGACGCTTGAAACCTTTATCGTTCACGTAATCACCGTGCAACTCTTCTTGAATTTGCTCCAGGTTCACCCGCACGACAATACGCGTTAATTTGCCGCTCAGCATATCGTAGAAAGGGCGGCTGCTATTTTCCGGGTAGCACAGCGTGACGTTCAGCAACTTATCAAACTGCGCCCCCAGCACATTCAATGCCATAGCGATACCGGCCGCCTTAGGTGGGAGCAGGTTTTGATAGGGGGAGCGGGTTTGCTCACGTTTCTCATTAGTAAAGCGTGAACCTTCGACAAAATTGACGATAGTTGTCGGGTGTACGCGAAATTTCTCGCAGGAGCGACGCGTTGTTTCCACGTCTTTACCGCGCCGTTCCGGGTGACGGAGCAGGTAGCCGCGTGAATAACGTTTCATAAACGGCATATCCAGCGCCCAGCAGGCCAGGCCAATAAACGGCACCCAGGCGAGTTGTTGTTTGAGAAAATATTTATTCATCGGGATGTGCTTACGAAACAGAACGCAAAGCACGACGATATCGGCCCAGCTGTAATGATTACAAATGAGCAGATACCAGTTTTTTTTGCTAAGACCTTCCAGCCCTTCGACGTCCCACTTCAATCGTGGATTGAGGTGCAGCAGTATAGCCAGACCTTCACACCAGCAATACATCATGAAATTACAGAAGATGGAAACCTTGCGCCAGACGACAGGAACAGGCAAAAGGAGTTTTACCACCCCGGCAAGGATGATTGGCACAGAACAAAAAATCGTAACCAATATGGTCAATACGATACTCAGCAACAGCGTTATCGCAGCGAGTATTCTTGTCATAATTAAATTATTCAATAAGTTAGCCATAGATAGTGCGCTAAAAAGGCGCAAGGGGCTGATTTTATCAGAAAACGAACCAAATGATGGATCTTCCCTGAATAGAAAAAAAAGGAATATCTATCCACATCAGGATACAAGCGATAAAAATGGAATAAAATGCTGTGGATTTATTTAATTAACTGAAATATATGAAAAAATACAATGAATCAATAATTATCTTGCTATATTTAAAGAGCTGAAAATTATTTATTCACAAAGTTATCCACAGTTTTATTTGCGAGCAAAGCAGAAGAACTGCAAAAGTTTTTCGACAAAAACGGCGAAAAACTCATGTTTTCATCCCGTCTGTGGCATCCTTTACCCATAATCTGATAAACAGGCACGGACATTATGGTTCAGATCCCAGAAAACCCACTTATCCTTGTAGATGGCTCATCTTACCTTTATCGCGCATATCACGCGTTTCCGCCGCTGACTAACAGCGCAGGAGAACCTACTGGTGCGATGTACGGTGTTCTCAACATGCTGCGTAGCTTGATTCTACAATATCAGCCGACCCATGCTGCTGTGGTATTTGACGCTAAGGGTAAAACCTTCCGTGATGAATTATTCGAGCATTACAAGTCACACCGCCCGCCAATGCCTGACGATCTGCGCGCGCAGATTGAACCTCTACATGCGATGGTAAAAGCGATGGGGTTGCCATTACTCGCTGTTTCAGGCGTGGAAGCGGATGATGTTATCGGTACGCTGGCGCGTGAAGCGGAAAAGGTTGGTCGTCCGGTGCTGATCAGTACCGGTGATAAAGACATGGCTCAGCTGGTGACACCGAACATCACCCTGATCAACACCATGACCAATACTATCCTCGGCCCGGATGAAGTGGTAAATAAGTACGGTGTGCCACCTGAGCTGATTATTGATTTCCTGGCGCTGATGGGCGACTCCTCCGATAACATTCCTGGCGTACCTGGCGTGGGTGAAAAAACGGCTCAGGCCCTGCTACAGGGCTTGGGGGGGCTGGATACCCTTTATGCCGAATCTGACAAAATTGCGGGGCTGACTTTCCGTGGTGCGAAAACCATGGCAGGCAAGCTTGAGCAAAATAAAGAGGTGGCGTACCTCTCTTATCAATTAGCGACCATTAAAACAGATGTTGAGCTGGAGTTAACCTGCGAGCAACTGCAAGTGAAGCAGCCCGCCGCAGATGAACTGCTTGGCCTGTTTAAACAGTATGAGTTTAAGCGTTGGGTTGCAGACGTAGAAGCCGGTAAATGGCTGCAGGCGAAAGGAACGAAGCCGGCGGCTAAACCGCAGGAAACAATCGTCGTCGAGGCTACGCCGGAAGAACCTGCGACGGCTCTTTCGTACGATAACTACGTGACGATTCTGGATGAAGCGACGCTGGAAGAGTGGATCGCGAAGCTGAAAAAAGCGCCCGTCTTCGCCTTTGATACAGAAACTGACAGCCTGGACAATATCTCTGCGAATCTGGTTGGACTGTCTTTTGCCATTGAACCGGGCGTAGCTGCCTATGTTCCTGTTGCCCATGACTACCTGGACGCCCCCGATCAGATCACTCGCGACCGTGCGCTGGCGCTGCTGAAGCCGCTGTTGGAAGACGAAAACGCGCATAAAGTCGGGCAAAACCTGAAGTACGATCGCGGCATTCTGGCGAATTACGATATCGAACTGCGCGGCATCGTCTTTGACACCATGCTCGAGTCCTACATTCTTAACAGTGTTGCTGGTCGACACGATATGGACAGCCTGTCCGATCGCTGGCTGAAACATAAAACCATTACCTTTGAAGAGATTGCCGGAAAGGGCAAAAACCAGCTGACCTTTAACCAGATAGCGCTGGAAGAAGCTGGTCGTTACGCTGCGGAAGATGCCGACGTTACGCTACAACTGCATCTGAAGATGTGGCCGGAATTGCAGCAGCATAAAGGGCCACTGAACGTCTTTGAAAATATCGATATGCCGCTGGTGCCGGTTTTGTCTCGCGTTGAGCGCAACGGTGTGAAAATCGATCCGGCTGTTCTGCACAAGCATTCAGAAGAGCTGACGCTGCGTTTGAACGAGCTGGAGCAAAAAGCGCACGAGATCGCCGGAGAAGCTTTTAACCTCTCTTCCACCAAGCAGCTACAAACCATCCTGTTTGAAAAGCAGGGCATTAAGCCGCTGAAGAAAACACCTGGCGGCGCGCCATCAACCTCGGAAGAGGTACTGGAAGAGCTGGCGCTGGACTACCCGTTGCCGAAAGTGATCCTGGAATATCGTGGGTTAGCAAAACTGAAGTCGACCTATACGGATAAGCTTCCGTTGATGATTAACAAGAAAACCGGGCGCGTACATACCTCTTATCATCAGGCGGTTACCGCGACCGGGCGCTTGTCTTCAACGGATCCGAACCTGCAAAACATCCCGGTACGTAATGACGAAGGTCGTCGTATTCGCCAGGCGTTTATTGCACCGGAAGACTACGTGATTGTTTCCGCGGACTACTCGCAGATTGAACTGCGTATCATGGCGCATCTCTCGCGTGATAAAGGTTTGCTTACCGCATTTGCCGAAGGGAAAGATATTCACCGCGCAACCGCCTCTGAAGTCTTTGGCTTACCGCTGGATTCAGTAACTAACGAACAACGCCGCAGCGCGAAAGCTATCAACTTCGGTTTAATCTACGGGATGAGCGCCTTTGGTCTTGCTCGCCAGTTAAATATTCCGCGCAAAGAAGCTCAGAAGTACATGGATCTCTACTTCGAACGCTACCCTGGCGTGCTGGAATATATGGAACGCACGCGTGCACAGGCAAAAGAGCAGGGTTACGTTGAAACGCTGGAAGGGCGTCGCCTCTATTTGCCGGATATTAAATCCAGTAATGGCGCTCGTCGTGCGGGTGCTGAACGCGCCGCAATCAACGCCCCGATGCAAGGTACTGCCGCAGATATTATTAAGCGAGCCATGATAGCCGTAGACGGATGGCTGCAAACCGAGAAACCGCGCGTGCGCATGATCATGCAAGTTCACGATGAACTGGTGTTTGAAGTGCACAAAGATGACCTGGAAAGTGTGTCTAAAAAGATCCATCAACTGATGGAAAACGAGACCCAGATTGACGTGCCGTTATTAGTGGAAGTCGGTAGTGGTGAAAACTGGGATCAAGCGCACTAAGGGTTTACTGAATAACGGCCTTTTTTCGTAACTAAGCAACATAAGATAGAACTTTTTGTGATGTCCATTAGAATTCCCTATGTAAGGAATGAAAAAAAATTACAAAAAGTGCTTTCTGAGCTGCTCAAAAAAGAGTAAAGTTATTCACGTAGGGTACAGAGGTAAGATGTTCTATCTTTCAGACCTTTTACTTCACGTAATCGGATTTGGCTGAATATTTTAGCCGCCCCAGTCAGTAATGACTGGGGCGTTTTTTATTGTGCGCAAGAAAAGTTTCGCTCACGCCGTAGGCCGGATAAGACGCGCAGCGGCGCCATCCGGCATAGCGGGGGATTATTCCCCGTCCTGAATCTCTTCGACCGGTGCCAGTTCACTAAACCAGCTATCCAGCTTCTGCCGCAGTTTGTCCACGCCCAGCTTTTTCAGTGATGAAAAGGCTTCTACCTGCACATCACCATTAAACGCCAGCACGGCTTCACGTACCATATTCAGTTGAGCTTTGCGCGCGCCGCTGGCCAGCTTGTCTGCTTTAGTCAGTAGCACCAGAACCTGAACGTTGCTCTCTACCGCCCACAGGATCATCTGCTGATCCAGATCCTTAAGCGGATGACGAATATCCATCAGTACCACCAGACCTTGCAGGCTCTGACGTTTTTCCAGATATTCAGCCAGTGCGCGCTGCCATTTGCGCTTCATCTCTTCCGGCACTTCGGCGTAACCATACCCCGGCAGGTCAACCAGGCGTTTACCGTCAACGACTTCAAACAGGTTGATGAGCTGAGTACGGCCCGGTGTTTTAGATGTACGCGCCAGACTCTTTTGATTAGTCAGGGTATTTAGCGCACTGGATTTGCCTGCGTTGGAACGGCCAGCAAAAGCCACTTCGATTCCGGTATCGGAAGGTAAGTGGCGAATATCAGGCGCACTCATCACAAAATGCGTCTGTTGATAATTCAAGTTAGTCAAAGCGGTCCTCTCCATCAATCAAGGCTTTGCAGCGATTATACCTGAACACCAGCAAAAGGCTGGTTTTTCGACGCGTGGCCTGTGTAAGTAAAAACCTCGCACTTTGTGAGACATTGCCTATAGTATCTATACGAGATGACAGTGTAAAAAATGACATGGCCTAAATAAATCATAGCGTTACGGTTAGGCACTATTCTTAAAATCCGAAATTGTTACCTTGGTTACTTGTACGTTTAAACCAAAACGGTAAAGTAGTGCCCATAGCGAGGAAGCTGACAGGATAGACGACTCAGGATGAGGGTCAGGAGCGCCAGGAGGCGAAGACACAGGATTGTCAGGAAGACAAACGTCCGGAGACGTTAGTAAAAGGAAATGGAAACAACACGGAATGTTTCAGGCTAAGGGAAAAACAGGGTGTGTTGATAGCCAACAGGGATAGTAGAGCCCGTAAGGGTTGAGAGTCAGGAAAAAAGGCGACAGATTACTCTGTCGCCTTTTTTCTTTATTTCTGCTAGATTCCGGCGCAAATATATACTGAATTAAAACAGCCAAAGACGAATCATGATGAAACCAACTTCTACACCACGCGGTAAAGGTCCTGCAAAAGCGCGTCGTAAAACACGCGAAGAAATTAACCAGGAAGCTCGCGACCGTAAGCGCCAGAAAAAACACCGTGGCCATGCGGCGGGTAGCCGTGCGTCCGGTAGCGATGGCGCATCTGGTGGCGGAAAGCAAAATAAGCAACAAGATCCTCGTATTGGCAGCAAAACCCCCATTCCATTGGGCGTGACCGAAAAAGTCACCAAACAGCACAAACCGAAGAGTGAGAAACCTATGCTTTCACCACAGGCTGAGTTGGATTTACTGGAAACGGATGAGCGCCTGGATGCGCTGCTGGAGCGTCTTGAAGCAGGAGAAACCCTGAGTGCGGAAGATCAAACCTGGGTTGATGCCAAGCTGGATCGCATTGATGAGCTGATGCAAAAGCTGGGTCTCTCTTACGATGACGAGGAAGAAGAGGAAGAAGAAGAAAAGCAGGAAGATATGATGCGCCTGCTGAAAGGCGGCAACTAACGGTTTTACACCGTGGGTCTTCCCGTCCTGCTTATAACCCTTCCGGTTATATGTTATCTGGTGTGGTTATTCGTTAAACTACAGCGGTTGTCGCGGCGACAGAAGTGGCTGCGCAACCGGCTTATTACCCGCACAGGGGTTAAGCCGGTACGCCGTACCCGCCAGAGACGCCATCGGAAGGAGTGAGCATGTCAGAGCAGCTAATAGACTGGGACCTGGCCCTGATCCAGAAATATAACTATTCCGGGCCACGATATACCTCGTACCCAACCGCGCTGGAGTTTTCTGAAGACTACGGCGCCGAGGCGTTTTTAAACGCTGTGGCGCGTTACCCTGAGCGTCCGCTCTCGTTGTACGTTCACATCCCGTTCTGCCACAAACTGTGTTACTTCTGCGGCTGCAACAAGGTTGTGACGCGTCAGCAGCATAAAGCCGATCAATACCTCGATGTCTTAGAACAAGAAATTATTCATCGCGCACCGTTGTTTGCCGGACGTCATGTCAGTCAGCTGCACTGGGGCGGTGGCACGCCAACGTATCTGAATAAAGCGCAAATCAGCCGTTTGATGTCGCTGCTGCGTGGCAACTTTAACTTTAACGATGACGCCGAAATCTCGATCGAAGTGGATCCGCGTGAAATTGAGCTGGATGTGCTCGATCATTTACGCGCTGAAGGTTTTAACCGCCTGAGCATGGGGGTGCAGGACTTCAATAAAGAAGTTCAGCGTCTGGTTAACCGTGAGCAGGATGAAGAATTTATCTTTGCGCTGCTGAATCATGCGCGGGAGATTGGTTTTACCTCGACGAACATCGATCTGATTTATGGTTTGCCAAAACAGACGCCGGAAAGTTTCGCCTTCACCCTGAAACGCGTTGCTGAGCTGAATCCAGACCGACTGAGCGTCTTCAACTACGCTCACCTGCCGACGCTGTTTGCTGCTCAGCGCAAAATCAAAGATGCCGACCTGCCCAGCGCGCAACAGAAGTTGGATATCCTGCAGGAGACCATCTCTTCACTGACCGAAACCGGTTATCAGTTCATTGGCATGGATCACTTTGCTCGCCCGGATGACGAACTGGCGATTGCTCAACGCAAAGGTGTGCTGCATCGTAATTTCCAGGGGTATACCACCCAGGGGGATACCGATCTTCTGGGGATGGGCGTATCGGCAATCAGTATGATTGGCGACAACTACGCGCAGAACCAAAAAGAGCTGAAGCGCTATTATCAGCAGGTAGACGAGCAGGGGAACGCGTTATGGCGAGGAATTGCGCTGACCCGCGATGACTGTATTCGTCGGGATGTGATTAAGCTTTTGATCTGCAATTTCCGCCTCGACTACGCCGCCGTGGAACAGCAATGGGATCTGAATTTTGCTGACTATTTTGCCGAAGACCTGAAACTGCTGGCGCCGCTGGCGAAAGATGGGCTGGTGGATGTGAATGAGAAGGGAATTCAGGTTACGCCTAAGGGCCGCCTGCTGATTCGGAATATTTGCATGTGCTTTGATGCCTATCTGCGCCAGAAAGCGCGGATGCAGCAGTTCTCACGCGTCATTTAGCCGAGTTGCCCGGTGGCGCTGCGCTTACCGGGCCTACACGTTGCGACAACCTGTAGGCCCGATAAGCGTTAGCGCCATTCGGCACATCGTTAGCTGAACAGTCCAACCAGCGCCGCGCACAGCACTGCGGCAACCGCAGTTTGTGGCGTATGGCTTTCGACCGCACCGCTCGACAGCAGATTAATCATTGATTCCAGCATGATGACTTCCCCCCGTTAGCCGGGCACGATCATACTTAACTCATCGGAACAGTAAAGCGCAAAATAGCAGCAATTTGCGCTCAATTATCAAACTTTACACTGTGACCGAGCGTCACTCCATTCCGAGTTCTTTTAACTTACGCGTCAAGGTATTACGGCCCCAGCCGAGCAAGCGCGCTGCTTCCTGTTTATGCCCCTGGGTATGACGTAGCGCGGTGGTCAATAGCGTGCGCTCCATCTCTGGTTGAGCTTCAGAAAGCAAATTTTGATGACCGGAACGTAATGCCCGGTCTGCCCACTGCGCTAACAGCGTTGCCCAACTGTCCGGCTGCATAGGGGACGGCGCGTCTGGCACGCTGGTTTCAAAAAGCTCGGCCGGCAAGTCCTGAATCAATACTTCCTGTCCGGCAGCCATAACGGTTAACCAGCGGCAGGTGTTTTCAAGCTGGCGTACGTTGCCCGGCCAGGCCAGACGCGTAAGCGCTGCCTCGGTTTCGGGATGTAATTGTTTGGCTTCCACCCCCAGTTCGCGGGCGGCTTCCTGCAGGAAATGACGTGCCAGGCGAGGGATGTCTTCCCGACGTTCACGCAGCGGGGGCAAATGAACGCGAATGACGTTCAGACGGTGGAATAAATCCTCACGGAATTTACCTTCCTGTACGCGCAGTTCCAGATTCTGATGCGTGGCGGCGATGATGCGAACATCCACTTTCACCGGCGCATAACCACCCACCCGGTAAAACTGTCCATCGGCTAATACGCGCAGTAAACGCGTTTGCACGTCCAGCGGCATATCGCCGATTTCATCGAGGAACAGCGTCCCACCGTCGGCCTGCTCAAAACGCCCCTGACGAATGGTATTTGCCCCGGTAAACGCCCCTTTCTCATGACCGAACAGTTCAGACTCGATCAAATCTTTCGGGATCGCCGCCATGTTCAGCGCGATAAACGGCGCTTTGACGCGTGGGCTGTGACGGTGTAGGGCATGAGCGACCAGCTCTTTACCGGTCCCGGACTCGCCATTAATCAATACGCTGATTGAAGAACGGGAAAGTCGGCCAATAATGCGAAAAACATCCTGCATCGCTGGCGCTTCGCCAATAATATCGGTCGTTGGTCCGTGGATTTGTACATTACGCGGCTGCTGCTGTTCCTGATAATGACTGATGGCACGTTCGACCAGCGCCACGGCTTCGTCAATATCAAAAGGTTTGGGCAGATAATCAAACGCCCCTTGCTGGTAGGCGCTGACGGCGGCATCCAGATCGGAATGCGCCGTCATTATGATGACCGGAAGCATTGGATGACGCTGTTTGATCTGTTTTAACAGCGTCAGACCATCCATACCCGGCATGCGAATGTCTGACAACAATACGTCCGGTGTTTTGCTGGCCAGTGCGTCCAGCACCTCTTTACCGCTTTCAAATGCGGTACAGCTCAGACCAGCCCCTGCGAGCGCACGTTCTAGCACCCAACGGATGGAACTATCGTCATCAACGACCCAGACTATTCCTCGTTGCATAAACGTCACCTTTATTTCCTGATAGGCAGGTAAACCGAGAACTCGGTATGACCCGGCCAACTGGTAAATTCAATTTTGCCGGAATGCTGATCAATTAAATTACGGGCGATGGATAACCCAAGGCCGGTACCGCCCTCGCGACCGCTGACCATTGGGTAGAACAGCGTGTCCTGCAAATGAGAGGGAATACCCGGGCCGTTATCCTCAACATCGATCCGCGCCGCCAGACGGTAACGCACGCCGTGCAGCGTGAGCTGAAACGCAGTGCGGGTACGCAGTACGATCTCGCCACCTTCCGGCCCTAAGGCTTGCAGGGCATTGCGCACGATATTCAGCAAAACCTGTTCTATCTGGTCCGGGTCGTGCAATAACTCAGGCAGGCTCGGATCGTAATCACGAATTAGCGTAACGTTTTCTGGTACTTCCATCGAAACCAGCGCGACCACACGCTCCGCTACTTTGTGAATACTTTCCGTGACGTGCATGCCCGGTTGTTGCGGTCCTAACAGACGGTCGACCAGATTACGCAGGCGGTCGGCCTGCTCAATAATGACTTTGGTATATTCGGTCAGCGCCGGGTCCGGGAGCGCTTTACTGAGAAGCTGTGCCGCGCCGCGTAACCCGCCCAGCGGGTTTTTGATTTCATGCGCCAGCCCGCGTACCAGATCGCGGGCGGCAATTTGCTGGGCATGCTGGAGTTGTTCCTGACTCAGACGGCGCTGGTTATCCATTGGCGCCATCTCCAGCAGGATCAAGCCATCAGGCAGCCTCTGGGCGGTCACAGAGAGGATATGTGAGTGGCTGTCTATCACCAGCGTCACTTCGTTATCCGTAAAGCCCTGGCCGGCTTCCAGGCTCTCACGCAGCAGTCCGATGTTTAACGAGAAATAACTCAACAGATCGGGCAGCGGTGTACCAAACAGTTTGCGGGAGCTTTGAGCGAGCAGCTGTTGTGCCGCCGGGTTGGCGTAATGTATCGACAGCTCATCGTCGACGAGTAAGATGCTATTGATTAAAGAATTGAGGATCTGCCCAGCATCGGGCAGCGTGCCGGTTGCCATTCAGCAGTCTCCTGAAAAGTGTTGCACCATTTTAGTGCATTATAGCTTTTTATGGATAAAAAGCGCGAAAAAGCAGGTTGTTAGTGGAGAAAAAAGCCCATCGTGTGATGGGCTGAAAGTTTCCACGGCAACTAAAACCTTCGTCTTTCTCCCTACAGCTGTGTTGGCTGCTTTCGCTCACCCCAGTCACTTACTTATGTAAGCTCCCGGGGATTCACTCAATTGCCGCCTTTCTGTAGCAAGAAATCCATTGGTTATTACATCCTCTGCACGTTTTTATGTGAGAGTGTAAAAGTTAAATTAAACGCTGTAGTACAGCTCAAACTCTACCGGGTGCGGCGTCATGCGCACGCGGTCATCTTCTTCGCGACGCAGCGCAATGTACGCATCGATAGCTTCATTGGTGAACACGCCGCCTGCAGTCAGGAACTCGCGGTCCAGATCCAGTTCTTTCAGTGCTTCTTCCAGAGAACCCGCAACCTGTGGGATCTCTTTCGCTTCTTCAGGCGGCAGGTCGTACAGGTTTTTGTCCATCGCTTCGCCCGGGTGGATCTTGTTCTTAATACCGTCAAGACCCGCCATCAGCAGCGCGGCAAAGCACAGGTACGGGTTAGCAGCCGGGTCCGGGAAACGCACTTCGATACGACGCGCTTTCGGAGAAGCTACCACCGGAATACGGATGGAGGCAGAACGGTTACGGGCAGAGTAAGCCAGCATGACCGGCGCTTCGTAGCCCGGGACCAGACGCTTGTAGGAGTTGGTGGTCGGGTTCGCCAGGGCGTTGATCGCTTTAGCGTGTTTGATAACGCCGCCGATGTAGTACAGCGCCTGCTCAGACAGACCCGCATATTTGTCACCGGAGAACAGGTTTACGCCATTCTTGGACAGGGACATGTGGCAGTGCATGCCGGAACCGTTATCGCCAAACATTGGTTTTGGCATAAAGGTCGCGGTTTTACCGAAACGGTGAGCGACGTTGTGAACCACATATTTGTAGATCTGAATTTCGTCCGCTTTTTTAGTCATGGTGTTAAAGCGGGTTGCGATTTCGTTCTGACCAGCAGTCGCTACTTCGTGGTGATGCGCTTCAACGACCAGGCCCATTTCTTCCATGATCAGACACATGGTAGAACGGATGTCCTGAGAAGAATCTACCGGAGGAACCGGGAAGTAACCACCTTTCACGCCTGGACGGTGACCTTTGTTACCACCTTCGTATTTGGTGGAGGAGTTCCATGCGCCTTCGATATCATCGATAGCCACGTGGGAACCGGAAATGGATGCGCCGAAACGGATGTCGTCAAACAGGAAGAACTCTGGCTCTGGCCCGAACAGAACGGTATCTGCGATGCCGGTAGAACGCAGGTACTCTTCAGCGCGTTTAGCGATGGAGCGCGGGTCGCGGTCGTAGCCCTGCAGCGTACCGGGTTCGAGGATATCGCAACGGATGATCAGGGTAGACTCTTCATAGAACGGGTCGATGAGTGCAGTAGACGCATCTGGCATCAGAACCATGTCTGATTCGTTAATGCCTTTCCAGCCACCGATTGAGGAGCCGTCAAACATTTTGCCTTCTTCAAAGAATTCGGCATTTACCTGATGAGCAGGAATAGTGACGTGCTGTTCTTTACCTTTGGTATCAGTGAAGCGCAAATCAACAAACTTCACTTCGTGTTCGTTCAGCATCGTCAAAACGTGTTCAGCGGACATACTTACTCTCCCGGATTGGTCATGGTCGTCGTGGTAACGAAGTCTTCAATTCTGCAAAAAATTGGCCGTGTCGCCGTAAAAAAGATAAAGCGAAATCTGTGCCAACTTTTAAATTGCCCCTAAAAGGCGTTATCATGCGCACTATCGTGCAAAGGGGCTGCACCATGAAGGATGTATTGCACCATTATAGTGCTTTAATGTGAACATTAAGCACCATATTGGTGCAAAGCACCCCAGATTACCCCTTTTAACGCTCCGTGAATGTGATCACAAAGAAACTCTGCAATACTTGTTTGCGGAGGATGTTTGTGATCCTGTTTTGTACTGCGATTAATCCGTGTACAATAACGCGCTATTTCTAAAATGCCTGAGGCAAAGTTGTGATCGAAAATTTGCGTAACATCGCCATCATCGCGCACGTAGACCATGGTAAAACGACCCTGGTAGACAAGCTGCTCCAACAATCCGGTACGTTCGATGCACGTGCTGAAACCCAAGAGCGCGTGATGGACTCCAACGATTTGGAGAAAGAGCGTGGGATTACCATCCTCGCTAAAAACACCGCTATCAAATGGAATGACTACCGTATCAACATCGTTGACACCCCGGGGCACGCCGACTTCGGTGGTGAAGTTGAGCGTGTAATGTCCATGGTCGACTCCGTGCTGCTGGTGGTGGATGCAATGGATGGTCCGATGCCGCAGACGCGCTTCGTGACCAAAAAAGCCTTTGCCCATGGCCTGAAGCCAATTGTTGTTATCAACAAAGTTGACCGTCCTGGCGCGCGTCCTGACTGGGTTGTTGATCAGGTATTCGACCTGTTCGTTAACCTCGACGCTACCGACGAGCAGCTGGACTTCCCGATCGTTTACGCTTCCGCGCTGAACGGTATCGCAGGTCTGGATCACGAAGATATGGCGGAAGACATGACCCCGCTGTATCAGACCATCGTTGATCGCGTACCAGCTCCGAACGTAGACCTTGACGGCCCGCTGCAGATGCAAATCTCTCAGCTGGACTACAACAACTACGTTGGCGTTATCGGTATCGGCCGCATCAAACGCGGTAAAGTTAAACCGAACCAGCAGATCACTATCATTGATAGCGAAGGCAAAACCCGCAACGGTAAAGTCGGTAAAGTTCTGACCCACCTGGGTCTGGAACGTATCGAGAGTGATATTGCCGAAGCAGGCGATATCATCGCGATCACCGGTCTGGGCGAACTGAACATCTCCGACACCATCTGCGACCCGCAGAATGTCGAAGCGCTGCCGGCTCTGTCCGTTGATGAACCGACCGTAACCATGTTCTTCTGCGTAAACACCTCTCCGTTCTGTGGTAAAGAAGGTAAATATGTTACCTCTCGTCAGATCCTTGACCGCCTGAACAAAGAGCTGGTGCACAACGTTGCGTTGCGCGTTGAAGAAACCGAAGATGCGGATGCGTTCCGTGTATCCGGTCGTGGTGAGCTGCACCTGTCTGTTCTGATCGAAAACATGCGTCGTGAAGGTTTCGAAATGGCGGTTTCCCGTCCGAAAGTTATCTTCCGCGAAATCGATGGCCGTAAACAAGAGCCGTTCGAAAACGTAACGCTGGACGTTGAAGAGCAGCATCAGGGTTCTGTGATGCAGGCGCTGGGTGAGCGTAAAGGCGATCTGAAAAACATGAATCCAGATGGCAAAGGCCGCGTACGTCTTGACTACGTGATCCCAAGCCGTGGTCTGATCGGCTTCCGTTCAGAATTCATGACCATGACCTCCGGTACCGGTCTGCTGTATTCCACCTTCAGCCACTACGACGACGTTCGTGCGGGTGATGTGGGTCAGCGTCAGAACGGCGTACTGATCTCCAACGGCCAGGGTAAAGCAGTTGCGTTCGCACTGTTCAGCCTGCAGGACCGCGGTAAGCTGTTCCTGGGTCACGGTGCAGAAGTTTACGAAGGCCAGATCATCGGTATTCACAGCCGCTCTAACGACCTGACCGTAAACTGCCTGACTGGTAAGAAACTGACCAACATGCGTGCGTCTGGTACTGACGAAGCAACGGTTCTGGTTCCGCCGGTTAAGATGACTCTGGAGCAGGCTCTGGAATTCATCGATGACGACGAACTGGTAGAAGTGACTCCAACCTCTATCCGTATTCGTAAGCGTCACCTGACTGAAAACGATCGTCGCCGTGCAATGCGTGGCGCGAAAGAAGAGTAATTAACGCTCTTTCTCAGGTAAGCATAAAAAAGCCGCTGATTATCAGCGGCTTTTTTTATCTCGGGAGTATCAGAAGAAATACTTTGCCCCAACACGAATCTGATTTTGTTCGCGATGATAGGGTTCCACATTACGATCTAACCAGCGTAATTCCAGGTAGGGCAACCAGTGTTCATTGATACGATACTTAAAGGTATTCGTAATTTCCCAGTGATGATCTTTTCCGTTACTGCTGTTGAAGTCATTGACTCGTATAAAATAGTGCGGCTCAAAGGTATAGGAAAATTTATCGGTGATGGTAAAGTTCCAGTAATTACCTATTTCATAGGTATCGTTATTATCCTGATCACCGTTTAGATCGGTTGAACTATAGTTATTATGGTTATAACGGTTACGCACGGTAAGATTAAACCACGGGGTAAATTTATAGTTAACATCCAGATAAGCCGCGCCACCAGAACCCGTACTCTTATCGTTTATCAATCCACCGGGCTGGATAGTTAATTTATCCGTTGGTTTAAATAAAGGATACCAACCTTCTATTTCGTTATAGCCGTGTTTTAACTCATCCTTACGTTGCATGGTGTAGGTGTTGGTGAGCATGATACCTGCGCCCATATCGGAGTTATAGCCAACGCGCATCATCACTTCTATCTGATCGGATGCCAGATTATATGCCTCGCGGTTCTCGACATAGGCGCCGGCAAAAACAGAAGTGGACACAACAGAGGATAAGAGCATTATTGTCGTTAACTTTTTCATAATAAATCCATTTTTTAAGCGTAGGGAAGCCGCCATCCATTAAGATGGAATAAGCGGCAATTATTTTTATACGTTTACAGCAGAGGTATTATTTTTAGCGGTAACAGGATCCGGTTGAGTGTTGTTTTTCTTCCGTTGGCTGATTTCCTCAATAATAAAAGCAAAACGCGTTTCATTGAGTTTATAAAATAAACCCATCGTGATTGCAGCGATAATAGCCAGCCCGCAAGGCCACAGAAAAATAAGCTGACGCAGGCCAAGCAGGGTCGCATCGCTCTGGGTTATGTTGGGAATATAACCGATTTGCGTCAGCATGATGCCTGGCAGGAAGCCTGCGAGCGCAGCGGAAATTTTGCGAGAAAAGGTATAACCCGTATACACCGAGCCTTCCGCGCGGATCCCCGTTTTCCATTCGCCATAATCAACCGTATCCGGAACCAGCGCCCAGTTCAGGCTGTTGACGAATGCTGTCCCGAAGAAGGCCATACAGGAGAACGTTACGAACAAAAATGACGTACTGCCCCAGAAAAAGTTCAGAACATCACCGACAGCCCATAATGCCAGACCGCCGAGATAAACCTGCTTTTTACCGAAGCGTTTCACGGCTGCGGGAACCAGCAGCACGCCGACCAGAATGCATCCCATACTGAAAAAACCCATCCACGACAGCAGATGAATATCGTTGAGCACGTACTGGGTGTAATACACCTGGATGGCCAGTTTGATGTTGAATGCGGCCAGTGTGCACAGGTTGGCAACACACAGCACCAGCAGCGGAGGGTTACGGAAAATGGCACAGAACGATTTGAGAATGCTGGGCTTATGGTGATCCGGCACGATTTCGATATAGCGTTCTTTCACACCGCTAAAGCACCACCACATGCTGAACAGCCCGCAGACCGAAAAGATCAGTGCGGCAATCAGATAACCCAATGAGGGGGAACTGACAAATAGCGCCTGAATTGGCATAAAACCAACGGTACACAATAACAGGCCAATGGTGGCACCACCCTGACGCCAGGCGGCGAGCTGAGCGCGTTCCTGTGGGTTTTTCGTGATTGCAGGCACCATCGCGCCGTAGGAGCAGTTCATCAGGCTATAGAACAGACCGAACAGCATAAACAACACCGTCGCCAGCCCGGTTTTCACCGTGAGCGTAAAATCAGTCGCTAAAAACTGGGCGCTGGCAACGACTGCGACAGGAAATGATGCATACAAAATAAAGGGTCTGAATTTCCCTTTTGCGCCAATATTTCGCCTTGAATCCAGCAATACACCGGTCAGCATATCGGTAAAGGCGGTGAAGAATTTCGCCACCAGAAAGATAATCCCACCGTAATATGCGGGCATCCCTAGTTCATCGGTATAAAATTTAAGCAGATACAGCGTGCCGATACACAGCATCAAATTTGAGCCGAAGTCACCCACTCCGTAGGCGAATTTTTCACGCAGGCTCAGTTTTAGCGTTAGCGGATCATGAAAAGACATAATCGCTCCTCAATAGCGCCCCGCAGGGCGCTATTCATTATTATTATCAAACGGGTTGTTTACGTGCTTCTATCTCTTCAACGATGCGGACATACATCTTTTCGTTGAGATTGTAGAAACAGCCCATTGCGACGATGGTGATGACTGCCAGGGCACACGGATAAATAAAGATCAGCTGCCGCAAACCTTCGACCGTGCTCGCAGATTGCACCACGTTGGGGACGTAGCCGATTTGCGTCAGCATCCAGCCAGGGAAGAAGCCTGCCAGCGCCTGTGAAACTTTACGGAAGAAGGTGAAGCCAGTGTATACCGTGCCTTCAGAACGTACGCCGGTACGCCATTCGCCATATTCCACCGTATCGGAAACCAGCGCCCAGTTCAGGCTGTTGACGAAGGCTGAGCCGAAGAACGCCAGACAGGAGAAGGCGACAAAGCTGACTGAGCCGCCGCCAAAGAAGTAGTTAAGCAGATCGCCCGCGACCCAAATCAGCAGCCCGCCAATATAAACCTTCTTCTTACCAAAACGTCTGACCATCCCAGGCATCAGGAAGACGCCAATGAAGATACAGCCCATGCTGAAAAAGCCCATCCAGGAAAGGAGGATCGGATCGTTCAGTACGTACTGGGTGTAATACACCTGAATCGCCAGCTTGACGTTGAATGCGCCCAGCGTGCAAAGGTTGGCAACACACAGAATAAATAGCGGGCGGTTACCGGCGATGGCGCGGAAGGATTGCAGTAATCCCGGTTTTTGCGCGGCATCCACGGGTTTCACTTCCACGTAGCGTTCTTTTACCCCGGCATAGCACAGCCACATGAATAACAGACCAAACAGCGAAAACAGCGTGGCGGCGAAAATATAAGCCAGCTGTGAATTGCCTTCGATCAGGTTCATCACTGGAACAAAGCCGACGGTGCACAGCAGCAGGCCGAGAGTAGCGCCTCCTTGTCGCCAGGCAGCCAATGACGCGCGTTCGTCCGGGTTTTTTGTGATTGCAGGCACCATCGCGCCGTAAGAGCAGTTCATCATGCTGAAGAACAGTCCGTACAGCATAAACAGCACCGTTGCCATGACCGTTTTACCGGTGACTTCAAACGGTGTACCGACAAAGTTGGCAATCGCCAGCAAGGTAACCGGAAATGCGGCATAAAGGACGAATGGACGGAATTTTCCTTTCGGGCCGATTTTGCGGCGCGAATCGAGCATAATCCCGGTGCCCATATCGGTAAACGCGGTAAAAAACTTGGCGATAAGGAAAATGATACCGCCATAAGTTCCCGGTAAACCAAGGACATCGGTATAAAACTTGAGTAAATAGAGCGTACCAATGTCCAACAGGATATTGGAGCCTAAATCACCCATCCCATAGGCGAGTTTTTCTTTGAACGGCAAGCGTAGGGTTGCCGGATTAGAGGAAGTCTGACTCATTATTATTCTCCATGTGCCCGCGAGTTGCCCCGCGGGCGAGCCGTGTTAGATGTTGCGTAAAGTGGCAAACAGTGACGCCCATTCACTCTTCGCCCGATAAAACACCGGAGGCTGGCCAATCGGCGCGTCCACGGTAATTTCACCCCCCTGGTAAGTTTCCCCGGTCCAGACATTGACCCAGCTATCCTCCGGCAGATACAGCGTCCAGTCGTTGCGTCCCTGTTCGTGAACCGGCGCTACCAGCAAATCTTGTCCCAGCAGGTACTGATACTTCAGGGTGTAGGTGCGCGCATCGTCTTCGTAATGCAGGAACAGCGGGCGCATTACCGGCAGACCGGTGGCGCTGTTTTGCGCGACGGCCTGTTTGAGATACGGTTTCAGGGTGGTGAAGACGGTGGTCATACGGGCAAAGTGGGCAATGGTTTCCTCATCGCCATCAAACTGCCAGTTATCGCCAGGGCGGTTGCCTTCATGGGTGCGCATCATTGGGGTGAAGGCGCTGAAATCACACCAGCGCAGCAACAGCTCTTTGCTGCGTTTCATGTCAAACAACGTGGTGTAACCGCCGATATCGCTGTGGTGCAGACCGTGACCGGTCATTGCCAGCGACAGTGCGGCAGGAACGACCGAGGCCAGTCCATCATCAAGGCTCCAGTCAACGTTTTGATCGCCTGCCCACATCATGGTGGAGTACTTCTGACTGCCGGTGTAGCCCGCACGCATAAAGAACAGGATCTCGCCGAGCTTGCCGGTCTCCTGCAGCGCTTCGTAGTTACATTTCGCCCACAGTGCGGGCCACGCGTTATGCATAATTTCGGCACTGACGCCGTTGTGCAGGTAAGTGTCGGTTGGCAGGTATTCGCCAAAGTCGGCCATCCAACCGCCGCAGCCCAGTTCAATCATGTTCTTTTTGATGACTTCTTTGAACCAGGTGTAGGCTTCGGGGTTGGTCAGATCGACCACGCCGCCGTAAAATTCACCAAACTCAACCAGATAGTCAGCGCCAGAGGCGTCTTTCGCCAGATAGCCATGTGCAGCGGCTTCGGCGCAGAGATCTTTATCGCTGGCGACGTACGGGTTGATGTAGGAGAGAAACTGCACGCCTTCTTCTTTCCACTGCTTAATACGACTGTCCAGTTGCGAATAGTTGTCGCTGTTCCACTTCCAGTTCCACATCACGCGCTTGCCAAAAGAAGTCATGCGGATCCCGGACCAGTCCTGCGCCCAGATGCCGTTTACTTTCACGCCAGCGTTACGCATGGTGTCCAGTTTGTTCTGGCAAATCTCAGTCCCGCCCTGAATACCGAGCGTGACGCCGTCGTAAATCCAGTCCGGCAGCTCCGGCTGGCGACCTAACAGCGCGGTCAGTTTTTCCAAAAGAGAGATGTAGGTTTCGGCGCACTCAATACGCAGAGTGGTTTTGTCTTCCCACAGAGCGAGTTCGTGATACTCCGGTGCGCTGAAGTCGAAATTCATATAGCAGCTGTTATCAACGTGGCAATAATACTTCTGCGTACTGACAAAGGTTGGCTGTGGGAAGAAGGTCCAGTAGTAGTCACCGCCGGCATTTTCTTTGCAGTCGGCCTGCCACGTGACATAGCTGTTTTTGTTGCGGCCCACGCCCTGTTCGCTGGTCCACAGTGGGAATGGCTTACCGCGCAAATCGAAGTAAGAGAACTGTTCGCCACAGCCGTAAATATGATCGTCTGGGTTAGCGGCCAGACGCAGCCAGATACGGTTATGGCTGCGTTCCTCGTTATGGAGGTCGAGCTTCAAACGACCCTGTTCGTCGGTAGAAATGTGCAGCGTGGCGTTGATGGTATTACCGCGGCTGAAATCTACCCGCCAGCCCTCAGGCGACTCGCTTACTGTGGCGTCGGTCAGGGCAATCTTCTCGTTGAGCTTGTCTTTAATGCTGAAGTTGCCGCGGAACATATCAATGTCGGCAACGCCAGCGCCAATCCACAGGCAAGGGGTTTCTGCGCTGTGACGTAAGATCGGGCGCTGGTGGTACGTCAGCGTAAATCCATTTTGTAACGTCATCAGTTCTAATGCGGTGGACCGTTGTTGTAGCGAATTCATTTTCGTCTCCGTAAAAATAGGGTATTTCGGTAATTTGTCGGAAATCTGTTATTCACTGCCGATTAAAAAATGCATTTGATGCGTTTCTCCGGGCGCGAGATGAATCAGGCTAATCCCGGAGTTAAAGGCGTCGGGCGGGCAGGTCATCGGTTCTACTGCCAGGCCGCGGCGTGCTAATTTTTCGCCGGTATACACCTGCAGCCAGGGCTGGTGGCTGCGCAGGTATGTGGATATCTTTTGTGTTGGGCAGGTCAGTCTGACCTCCCACTCAGCCTCAGGCAGCAAGATCCTGAACGTGTGATCGATAGTGGTCTGAGCGATAACACGCGGCGTTGTGAAATCCCATTCACCGTGGGTGACATCACTCGCCGGGAGCGTTAATTCGCAGCTATCAATGGATTGCAAATTGCAGGTCAGGTAGGGATGTGCTCCCGCGCCATACGGTGCGATTTCGTCACCCACATTCTGGGTACGAATAAAGACGTGCAGTCCGCGGGCAGCATCCAACCGGTAAATCACCTCTGAATACAGCGCGAAGGGATAACCATAAGAAGGCGGTAGAAAAATCGTCAGCGACACTTCCGTGTTTGACAGTTGGTTAATCTGCCAGTCGCGCCAGGCCAGTAATCCATGAATGGCGGTATGCGAAACAGGGTCGTTAACGGCAAGCTGAAAGGCCTTGCCGTTATGTTGATAGCAGCCGTCTGCAATACGGTTTGGCCAGGGAATTAACACTTTTCCCAAATGTGCCAGCGGCATCTCTTCCGGCTTATGTGGAATAACGACGTGACGCCCAAAGTGCGTCAATTCTGCTAACCCAGCGCCAACCGTGACGATTTTCGCCTGGTAATGACCAGCCTGAAGATGAAGGGTTTTTCCACCGCTATGCATGACAGCTCACCTCGTGACTTATTTGGCGTTGATATCCAGCAGACCGGCTGCAACTGCCGGTGCAAGACCCGGAGCCAGCGGTAAACGTGGGATCACGAGGCAGTGCAGCAGGTGATAAATGTCCTGCTTACCGTCCCAGACTTTGGTGGTCACCTTGTTATTGGTGTCCAGCTCTTGCCACCATGAACCGGTCTCGTAGTCCATCAGATACGTGATGCAGTAGTCCCACCACTTCTGGTACCAGGCTTCGTACTGGCTGTCGCCGGTAAGGGTATACAAGGCATAGGCGGTACCCATTGCTTCGACTATTGGCCAGCGCACTCTTTCGCGCACGATGGGTTTTCCGTCCCAGTCCACCGAATAGACAAAACCATCCGCACCGTCCGGTGCCCAGGCATCACGGATGGTGGCGTGGAACAAGCCTTTGGCATCTTCCAGCAACCAGGCGGGAGGTGTTTCAAAGCGGGCCTCCAGCGCGGCATGCAGATGCAGCATCAGACGGCCCCACTCGATCCAGTGGCCCGGCGTGCCGCCGTAGGCACGGAAACGATGCGCTGGATTCTCTTTGTTGTAATCGCGGATTGGGTTCCACTGTGAATCGAAGTGTTCGTTGACGCGATACTCCCCGCTGCGAGCCACGTCGTGAATAATTACCGATGCGATACGCAGTGCGCGATCGAGCCATTTGCGATCATGGGTAACGTCATAAACGATCAGGAAGGCTTCAACCGCGTGCATGTTGGCATTGCCGCCGCGGTAATCTTCCGTCTGGCTGAAGGCTTCGTCCCAGGACTCCAGACACATCTGCTCATCTTCGCTCCAGAAGTACTTCTCAATCACTTCGATAGCGTCATCCAGCAATTGTCTGGCCTGCGGATGCCCGGTAGTGACCGCGCTGGCTGCACCAAGCAAGACGAAGAAATGCTGATAGCCCTGTTTGGAGGCATCCATCACGCCTTCGTCATTTACGCAGGCGTACCAGCCGCCGTAACGTGTGTCGCGTAGCGCGCCGTTCAGCGCCTTAATTCCGTGATCGACTAGCTGATATGCGCCGGGGCGACCCATGGATGCCGCAACGGAGTAAACGTGCAGCATGCGGGCGGTGATCCACAGATGCGTACCCATATCCGCTCTGACCTGACCACTATTTCCCAGCCAGCCAAAACCGGTCGGGACAGCAGCATTTTTACCAAAGTTAAAGATGCGGTCAGTTTCCTGCTCCAGCCAGCGGTTGTGGCTTAAGGTGTTAAACCATTTCATGCTTTGATCCTCGATTAACGGCGGGCCATCATTTCGTCGACGATATCGCCCAGACGCTGCAACTTCGGTGCGGAAACGTCGCGCAGCATCAGTTCGGTGTCCGGCAGGCCAATAACTGATGACCAGACAGCACGCCCGGCCAGGAAGCCGGATGCGCCAGCGGTCATCGCCACACTGACCGCGCGTGGGAACAGTTTTTCATCCACGCCGGAAGAGAGAATGACCCACGGCATGTTGATGTTTTCATGCAGACGCTGAGAGGCGCTGAGCAATTCCTGTTGGGTCCCTTTGCCATACAGCGGCATTTCGACCTTGTAGAGATCGGCGCCGCTATCGCCCAGCTCTTTTGCGGCATCGATAATGGCCTGCTCGCGATCGAACTTATCGCCGCGGCGCGGTGGACGGACAACCGGCTCGATGATGCTCAGCAGGCCATTGGAGTGGCATAGCGCATTGAATTCTTTAACCATATCCAGACGCTGCTGGGCATCCTCATCGCTACGCCACAGCACCAGCAGTTTGAGAGCCTTGGCGCCATCTTGCTTCACGGCCTGCGGGTTGATTTTTTTATCAATCACCACGCTATCGACCGGAATGCCGTTACCCGGAATAAAGTCATCAGCGGCAACAATCATGGCGCAGCTTTTGGCAACCGCGTTTTGCTCTACAACCTGGCGGTAGCAGAACTGCTGATCGACTAAAATGGCGGAGGCATAGGGGGACAGGATCTTTGCCGCATTGACCTTGAAATCGGTCAGCACGCTGTCATTGACCGGGGATTTTGCACCCGCTGCGGCAAACATTAAGCGCATGGCTTCGCGCTGATCGACCGCCAGCATGGCAAAACCGCCGGAAGCTCGGGTGATATCTTTCAGGGTGTACTTCGTCATTGTTCAGTCCTTACTTATCTGTGTGTTTATTTAGCCCGGCGGATGCGCGAACCTGCTCAAGAATTGCGGTCCAGTCTTCCCGGCCACGGCCAGCGGCACGGGCCTGGTTATAAACTTCGCGGGAGGCGGCGCCGAGCGGCATCGGCACATGCAGAAGGTTTGCGACATCCAGCGCGATGCCAAGATCTTTGTGAGCTAAATCGATCATGAAAGCGGGAGAAAGATCGCCTTTCAGCACTTTGTTCGGCCAGGAGGTAGTGAAATGGCCTTTTCCGGCAGGGGTACCGCTCATTACCTTCAGAGCCACATCGAAGGAGAGGCCGAGCGCTTCGCATAACACGGCAGCTTCGGCTGAGAGGGCGTTCAGCGCGATACTCATGTAATTGTTGATGAGCTTCACGCGGATCCCCATGCCGGGACCCCCTGCGTTGATCAGCTCATTTCCCATCGCCATCAGTACTGGAGTGGCGCGCTGCACCTGCTCTGGCGTTCCGCCCGCCAGTAGCAACAACGTTCCCGCGACGGCGTGATCGGAGGTGCGTCCAACCGGGCAATCCATCATGTCGAAGCCTTTGGCACGCATATCGGTAATCAGTTTGTCGGTTTGCAGCGGGTGAATGGTGGACATATCAATCACCAACGCCTGCGGGGAGAGGCTTTCGCAGATTCCCTGTTCACCGAACAGTACGCTGCGCACCAGATCGCCATTGGGGAGCATAGTGATGACAAATTCCGCCTCTTTTGCTGCCTGGGCCGGGCTGCTGGCAGGCTGTGCTCCTTTTTCCACCAGGCGCTGAACGGCATCCGGGTTAACGTCAAAGACGCTGAGTTGATGACCCTGCTTCAGCAAGTTGCTCGCCATGGGTGAACCCATCTGACCTAATCCGATAAATGCTATAACTGCCATAACGTTCTCCTGAGACGTGGATGTCATTTTTTGTCATTTAAGGTCGCTTGTTTTGTCTGTTTTTGATCGTATTTGTAATTTATGGTCAAAAAATTGACAGCCGTCACTTTTTAAACATTTTGTGAAATTAAAATGATCCCATCTTGAAACGCCTAAGGAATGACCATGATTCGTATTGCTTGTGTAGGTATTGCCGTGATGGATCGCATCTATTACGTGGAGGAGTTACCGACTGAAGGAGGTAAATATGTGGCGAAGCGTTATACGGAAGTGGGCGGCGGGCCTGCGGCAACGGCCGCGGTGGCTGCAGCGAAGTTGGGCGCGCAGGTGGATTTTATTGGTCGTGTGGGCGACGATGACACCGGAAATAGCCTGCTGGCGGAGCTGGAATCCTTGGGGGTGAATACACGCTACACCCGACGCTACGTGGGGGCGCAATCCTCCCAATCGGCAATTCTGGTTGATGCACAAGGGGAACGAATTATCGTTAACTATCCCAGCCCGGATTTACTGCATGACGCTGGCTGGCTCAATGAGATTGATTTTTCCCAGTGGGATGTGGTGTTAGCGGATGTTCGCTGGCACGAGGGGACCAAACAGGCGTTCACGCTGGCACGCCGGGCGGGAGTCATGACGGTACTGGATGGTGACGTAACGCCGCAGGATATCCGTGAGCTGGTAGCGCTAAGCGATCATGCCGCGTTCTCTGAACCGGGTCTGGCGCGTATGACCGGGATAAACGATCCGCAGGTCGGACTGAAAAAAGCAAAAACGCTCACAAATGGACATGTTTATGTGACGCGAGGGCGTGAAGGTTGCGACTGGATAGAAAATAATACTTTGCAGCATCAATCTGGTTTTACCGTCGACGTTGTTGACACCACCGGGGCCGGGGATGTTTTTCACGGCGCGCTCGCGTTCAGTCTGGCTAACGGAAATAACCCACAAGACGCTGTCAGGTTCGCCAGTGGCGTTGCGGCGCTAAAATGCACGCGCCCGGGAGGACGAGCCGGAATCCCTGACTGTGATCAAACCCGATCTTTTCTGTCACTTTTTGTATAAAATGCCAGGGCAATGGTTTTTCGAGGAAATTTCATGAGTCTTACCGAACTGACCGGTAATCCGCGACACGATCAGCTACTGATGCTGATTAGCGAGCGCGGTTATATGAATATTGATGAGCTTGCCAACTTGCTGGACGTGTCCACGCAGACCGTGCGTCGTGATATTCGTAAACTCAGCGAGCAGGGATTAATTACGCGTCATCATGGTGGCGCGGGCAGAGCCTCCAGCGTGGTGAATACGGCGTTCGAGCAGCGTGAAGTCTCGTGGACGGAAGAGAAAAAAGCCATCGCGGAAGCGGTGGCTGACTATATTCCTGATGGATCAACGGTGTTTATTACTATTGGCACCACCGTTGAGCAGGTGGCGCGGGCGCTATTGAACCATAATCATTTACGCATTATCACTAACAGCCTGCGCGTGGCACATATTCTTTATAACAATCCACGTTTTGAAGTTATGGTGCCAGGTGGAACGTTACGTCCGCATAACAGTGGCATTATCGGTCCTTCCGCTACGGCATTTGTCGCTGATTTTCGGGCTGATTACCTGGTGACCAGCGTCGGCGCGATCGAAAGTGATGGCGCTTTGCTGGAGTTTGATGTCAACGAGGCCAGCGTCGTGAAAACGATGATGGCCCATTCAAGGCATATTCTATTGGCTGCGGATCATACGAAATACACGGCTTCTGCCGCGGTAGAGATTGGCAATGTGTCTCAGGTGACCGCGCTGTTTACCGATGAATACCCTGGTCCCGCATTGCATAATTTACTCCAGTCTCAGCAGGTGGAAATTGTGCAGGTGAGTCCGTCACAGGATGATGCTCAGGTCGGGTAATTCTCCCAATGATGGCTCGATAAATTCGCAGCCATCATTCGCGCATAGTCAAACTTCTTCTTTCCCGCTACAGTTATTCATCCACGGCGAATAAGGAGAAGGGCATGCTCTATATCTTTGATTTGGGTAATGTGATTGTCGATATCGACTTCAATCGCGTGTTAGGCACATGGAGCGATCTGAGCCGTGTACCGCTAGCTTCGCTAAAGCAAAGTTTCAGCATGGGCGAGGCTTTTCACCAGCATGAGCGAGGTGAAATAACGGATGAAGCGTTTGCGGAGGCGCTATGCCATGAGATGGCGCTGCCGCTAAGCTACGAGCAATTTTCCCACGGCTGGCAGGCGGTTTTTGTCGCGTTACGCCCAGAGGTTATCGATATCATGCACAAACTGCGTGAGCAGGGGCATCGGGTGGTCGTTTTGTCGAATACCAACCGTCTGCACACAACGTTTTGGCCGGATGAATACCCCGAGATCCGTCAGGCCGCGGACCATATTTATCTTTCCCAGGATCTGGGCATGCGTAAACCGGAAGCGCGGATTTACCAGCATGTCCTGCAGGCTGAAGGTTTTTCTGCGCACGATGCGGTCTTTTTTGACGATAACGCCGATAATATTGAAGGGGCTAACCGGTTAGGTATTACCAGTATCCAGGTCATCGATAAAGCGACCATTCCTGACTATTTCGCGAAGTTGTTATGCTAAAAAATGTTCAGCAACAAGCCAGGCACCATACGCGTCCTGTACGGGCCTGGCTGAAGCTACTATGGCAGCGGATTGATGAAGACAACATGACGACGCTGGCAGGGAATCTTGCCTACGTTTCATTGCTCTCATTAGTGCCGCTTATTGCCGTTGTGTTTGCTCTTTTTGCCGCCTTTCCGATGTTTTCTGACGTTAGTGTCCAGTTACGGCATTTTATTTTTGCGAACTTTATCCCGGCGACGGGTGACGTTATCCAGCGTTATATCGAACAGTTTGTCGCCAACTCGAACAAAATGACCGCCGTTGGAGCATGTGGGCTGATTGTTACGGCGTTATTGCTGATGTATTCCATTGATAACGCGCTGAATACTATCTGGCGCAGTAAGCGCACTCGCCCTAAAGTTTACTCTTTTGCCGTTTACTGGATGATTTTAACGCTAGGTCCTCTACTGGCGGGGGCCAGTCTGGCGATCAGCTCTTATCTGTTGTCATTGCGCTGGGCCAGCGATCTCAACACGGTGATTGATAACATTCTGCGTATTTTCCCGCTGGTGCTTTCCTGGCTCTCATTCTGGCTGCTTTATAGCATTGTACCGACAACCCGTGTGCCCAACCGTGATGCAGTTATTGGCGCTTTTGTGGCCGCCGTGTTGTTCGAAGCCGGAAAGAAAGGATTTGCGCTCTACATCACGATGTTCCCGTCGTATCAGCTCATTTACGGTGTCCTGGCGGTGATCCCCATTTTATTTGTCTGGGTATACTGGACGTGGTGTATCGTCTTGCTAGGCGCGGAAATAACTGTCACTCTCGGGGAATACCGCAAACTTAAACAAGCCGCAGAACAAGAAGAAGCAGAGCAACCATGATTGCATTAATTCAGCGCGTAACCCGTGCCAGCGTCACCGTGGAGGGCGAGGTGACGGGTGAAATTGGCCCAGGACTTTTGGTCCTGTTAGGTGTCGAAAGGGATGATGACGAACAAAAAGCGAACCGCCTGTGCGAACGCGTACTCGGCTATCGAATCTTTAGCGATGCCGAAGGCAAAATGAACCTGAATGTGCAGCAATCAGGCGGCAGCGTGCTGGTGGTCTCGCAATTTACGTTGGCGGCAGATACTGAGCGCGGCATGCGCCCAGGCTTTTCAAAAGGCGCCGCGCCCGATCGGGCAGAAGCACTGTATGAGTACTTTATTGAGCGTTGCCGCCAACAGGAAATGAATACGCAAACCGGTCGATTCGCTGCGGATATGCAGGTTTCGCTGGTTAATGATGGCCCCGTGACGTTCTGGTTACAAGTATGAACCAGCTACCGGTGTGGCCGCGGGCAACAAGAGAGAGTACAGCTATGTATCACCTTCGAGTACCGCAAACAGAAGAAGAGTTGGAGCGTTACTACCAGTTTCGCTGGGAGATGCTGCGTAAACCATTGCACCAGCCTAAAGGCTCTGAACGGGATGCCTGGGACGCAATGGCGCATCACCAGATGGTGGTGGACGAAGAGGGTAATCTGGTCGCGGTAGGGCGTCTGTATATCAATGCGGATAACGAAGCCTCCATACGCTTTATGGCTGTTGACCCCTCCGTGCAGGAGAAAGGGCTGGGAACATTGATGGCGATGACCCTGGAGTCTGTCGCGCGTCAGGAAGGGGTAAAGCGCGTAACCTGTAGCGCCCGTGAAGATGCGGTCGAATTTTTCGCCAAACTGGGGTTTGTGAGCCAGGGAGAGATCACCACACCGCAAACCACGCCAGTGCGCCACTTTTTGATGATTAAGCCCATCGCGACGTTGGACGATATTCTCCATCGCGGCGACTGGTGCGGACAGTTACAGCAAGCCTGGTACGAACATATTCCCTTGAGTGAGAAAATGGGCGTGCGTATTCAACAGTATACCGGGCAGAAATTTATTACGACGATGCCCGAGACGGGTAATCAGAATCCGCACCATACTCTGTTTGCCGGGAGCCTGTTTTCTCTGGCCACGTTAACGGGTTGGGGGCTGATCTGGCTGATGCTGCGTGAACGTCATTTGGGGGGAACCATTATCCTTGCCGATGCGCATATCCGCTACAGCAGGCCGATCACCGGGAAACCGACCGCCATCGCCGACCTGGGCTCGCTGAGTGGTGACCTCGACCGTCTGGCGAGAGGCCGCAAGGCGCGTGTGAAGATGCAGGTCGAGGTATTTGGCGATGACTCGCCTGGCGTCGTGTTTGAAGGCACGTATATTGTGCTACCCGCGAAACCGTTTGGCGCGTATGAAGAGGGCGGAAATGAGGAAGAGTAGCTGGACATATCCAACTACTCGATGAAGGCATCCGCTGGTAGTTTAAAGCGTTGTGTAAGCGCTTTAATATGATTAACCGTTAGTGCTCTGCGGCCATTTAAGATGTTGCTGACGTTCGATTTAGAACCAAGTTCGTTGGCAAGATCTGCTGCTTTGAGACCGTATTGATCCATGAGCGTTCGCAATACTGAAACGCCAGGGGGCGTTTTCTCCAGGTGTTGGGTGAGTGCTTTGAATTGCGGCGCATGTTTTTCGTATTCACTGATTCGGGCACTGAGTAATTCGAATAGGGGGTTTTCAAGATCGTCGTGGTCGACCAGAAACTCCACTAGCGCTAGTGCCCTGCGATACTCAGTGTCATTTCGTTCTTCCCCCAACAGTGGGAGGTTTTTTACCGCATCGCTGAAAGTATCAACGATCTTTTTTGCGCTGGCGGCATCCATCTGACGATGCGTTCTCATTCTTTATTACCCCGATAATATGCTGTCAGTTTGTCATATTCGGCATGGGAAACGATATGTTTGACAAATATCTTATGTGACCTGAAATCTATGTAGGAGATGAGTCTTAGGCTATTACCAGAAACATCAATCACCCACCATTTATCTCTGTACTTAAAATTATCCAGTGAAGGAATATACAGCTTCATCTCTTCAGGCTGAGTGAATGTTTTTTTCTCCAGAACATTCAGCAACTCAGTGAGAGCAAGCTCATGGTTTGGATACATGAGCATCGCTTCATTGAACGGTTTTCGGCTGATAACATGCACAATGTAGTTCCATTACAAAGTTTTCAACCTGAAAACAATTTAGCGCAACGTTATCCAGTTTTCAAGTTGAAAACAAAATTGAATTTTAGGTCATTTTGCCTGTTGATGGACTTACAACACGCCAGGCCACATCTCGTATGGCGCTTCGTGCCGCCTGGCTCACACCTCCGAGCTGGAAAAAGCCATGAATGACACCGAGATAGCGCTGGCAAGTGCATTCCACACCCTGCTCCTGGAACCGTTGATACAGGGCCTCGCCTTCATCTCGCAGTGGGTCGAATTCAGCTGTAATGATGTGCGTGGATGGCAGACCGGCGAAGTCCTCACGCCAGAGCGGACTGGCTTCAGGATGCAGTGGATTGGTTCGCGGCATATACATCTCGTAGCCCGACAGCAGCGTGTCGCGGGTGATAATGTAATCCTGTCCATTATGGTCATAGCTCGCAAACCTGGCGGTTGCGTCCAGCATCGGGTAGATCAACATAAGCTGCGCAGGTTGCCATTGACGGGCGGCTTTCAGGCGTAGCGCGGTGACCAGCGCCAGATGCCCACCCGCGCTGTCACCGGCAAGCGTAATGTTCTCGCGATCTATCCCCAGTTTCTGGGCATATTTCCAGATAGTATTGGCTCCAGTTTCGGCATCGTTATGTGCGGCCGGGAAGGTGTGCTCTGGTGCAAGTCGGTACTGCGCCGCAATCACGCGACAACGGCTGTAAAAAGCTAACTGCCTTAACTGGTTATCGTGGGTGGCAAAACCACCGCTGACAAAGCAGCCGCCGTGATAATAGATAACGCAGGGGAGATTTCCTGTGCAGCCCCGCGGCGAAACAACGCGAAACGTCATGGCATCGAGTTCAATATCTTCAACTTGTACGCGTGTTTCAGTTTCTCCTGCCAGTGCAGTACTGGCGATGTAGCCTGCTCTCCGGTCATCAATATTCTGCTCGCGTGAAGAAGGGCGTCCCGCCGCGATAAATGCCTCCACTAACTGCGCAATCCCGCTTTCCAGTGCCATTCATTATTCTCCTTGCCTGTATATATATACAGTTTTATAACCTGGATACTCACGAATGAAAATGGGAAAAAAGGGGGCGGGTATGATTCTGGAAAGCAGCTCGCAGATTAAATACCGTCATTGGTTTCTGCGGTTTGAATTCGGTATTGTGAGAAAAATACACTATACGCCATTGACGTATAGTTGATTTCTATTAATATAGTCCAATGGCGTACTCAAAATGCTATTCATAGAAACGGAAATCTTTACTGAAGACGTCAAAAAATTACTGGATGATGATGAATACCGTAGACTACAGATATTCCTTACGATTCAGCCCGATTGTGGCGATCTGATACAAGATACAGGGGGCCTGAGAAAGGTTCGCTGGAGAGCGCGAGGGAAAGGAAAACGTGGCGGTGTAAGGATTATCTACTTTCATCAAATCAGGAAATCATAAATTCGTTTGTTGCTGATTTATCAGAAAGGGATCAAGGATGATCTGACTCCACAGGAAAAAGTACTGCTGCGTATGTTGAATGAGGGGGGGTAAATGGATAAGGCACTATTTGAGCGATTAACTCAAAGTATGATTCAGATGAATGAGATCGCTGAAGGAACGCGGCAGCCTTCTCGTACCTTTCATATTGACGCCATGAAAATAAAGGAAATCCGTCAGTCTTCAGGATTATCACAGACTCGTTTCGCAGATTTGATATCGGTAAGCGTGAATACGTTGCGAAATTGGGAGCAGGGGCGTCGTTCACCGACCGGTCCAGCAAAAGCGTTGTTACGTGCCATTGCCAACGATCCAAAACATGTCATTCAGGCGCTAAGATAATCCCCGGCAGTCTGGTTCACTTGCCGGGGGAAGATCTTACAACTTACTCCCCTTCACCCGGGAATAAGAACGGGTTGATGGAGCTGCGGGCAAAGCCTTCTTGCTCCATGTGGGCGTCCAGCATCAGTGACGCGAGGTCGTCGGCCACGGCCTCGACTTTCGGGTCTTTTTCCTGGTAGAGAATCTTCAGGTAAGTCCCGCAGTCGCCGCAGCTTTCGGCTTTAATTGCCGCCTGCTCGTTATCCAGCGACCAGTAGTTCAAGTCACGGCTCTGTTCGCAGTTGCTGCACTTCACGCGCACCACGTGCCACTCGGTTTCGCACAGGTTGCAGTGCAAATAACGCAGCCCCTGAGTCGTACCGATTTGCACTATGCTGGAGACCGGCATCGAACCACATACCGGGCAGAACTGACGCTGTTCACCGTACTCAGCGCGCGCTTTGCCGGGGATCAGACTTGCCATCTGCGCCCAGTAGAGCGACAGTGCGGCCCAAATGAACGGGGCTTTATCGCTACTGACGGAGGCAAAATCAGAGGCAAACAGCGCGCTGGCCATCAGCTCCAGCTCCTGCTCTGAGGCTTTTTCCAGATTCTCGATCACCGCCAGCGCAGGGCCGCTCATTTCTGGCTTCAGCTCAGCAATTAACGATTGCAGCAGTTTTTGCCAGTGCTTGTCACGTGGCAGGACGTGGATATCCAGCGGCGGCTTGCCCTGATCGTTCGCTTCTTTGATACGAGCGGTCAGATCCATCTGCAGCGGATGATCGTACAGTACCACTTCCTGTGCGTGGGCGATCAGCGCGGCAAAGCGCAGATAATCGCCCAGCGGGTTGTTTTCGGCCAGCTCGCGCAGACGTTCAGCGCGGCGGTTATACAAATTTTTGAGTCTGGGGAACAATAACGGCGGAATCATATCCGCCGTGCGTTTCTCGCTCGAACCCAGCTCATCTTGCGGGATTATGCGAATACTCATTCAGATGACTTTTCCTGTTTCTGGCGGACTTCACGGTACCAGCGCGGGTGATGTTTCTTCGCCCACGATTTAGTAACCCATCCTTCCACCATCGCGGTAATGGTGCCTTTCACCCAAAGGGCGGCGTAAATGTGCACCATGATAACCACAATTAACGCTACTGCGGCAAATGAATGCAGCATTAACGCGAATCGGATCACCGGGATTGAGAAAGCAGGCGCAAAATACGGACGCCAGATGATCACTCCGCTCACCAGTAACAGCACCAGGAAGATAATCGCCGCCCAGAATACGCATTTCTGGCCGAAGTTATAACGTCCCGTGTCACCTACTTCCTCGTTGACGACAATCTTACGAATATTCTTCGCCCAAAAGATATCATCCCGATTGATTAGATTGTGGTGCCAGTAACGGAAAAACATGATGATAAAAGAGGCAAACATGATCACGCCGACAAACGGGTGCACAATTCGCGCCAGTTGCGGCGTGCCCATGATGTGCATCAGCCAGTTAAAAGACGGGAAGAGAAAACCCATCCCGCTCACTGCCGCCAGAATAAAGCAGAAGGCGGTTATCCAGTGGTTGATGCGTTCCGGCGCCGTGTAGCGCACGATGGTGTCACGTCGTTTCATTTGCGCACCTCGTCTTTCTCTTCATGCAGATTGTCTTCTTCCTCTTCCGCACGGTTTGGACCCACACCGACGTAGTGGAAGATACTGGCCGCAAACGTCGCTGCGAAGCCGACCGCTGCCAACGGTTTCCAGATGCCTTTCCAGAACTTCACGGTGGCGCTGATTTCCGGGTTCTCCGGCAGACCGTGGTACAGATTCGGCTTGTCGGCATGGTGCAATACGTACATTACGTGCGTACCGCCAACGCCTGCCGGATCGTACAGACCCGCGTTATCGTAACCACGCGTTTTCAGCTCCGCCACGCGCTCACCGGCCAGGGTTTTCATCGACTCTTTCGTGCCGAAATGAATCGCCCCGGTTGGGCAGGTTTTCACGCAGGCCGGTTCTTGCCCGACCACCACACGGTCGACGCACAGCGTACATTTGTACACGCGGTTGTCTTCCGGGTTGAGGCGCGGCACATCGAACGGGCAGCCAGCAATGCAGTAGCCGCAGCCGATGCACTGCTCGGACTGGAAGTCGACGATACCGTTGGCATACTGAATGATTGCGCCTTCAGCCGGGCACGCCTTCAGGCAGCCCGGATCGGCGCAGTGCATACAGCCATCCTTACGGATCAGCCACTCAAGTTTGTCGTTCTGTTCCACTTCCGAGAAGCGCATCACCGTCCAGGATTTCGCGGTCAAATCAGCCGGGTTGTCATACACCCCAACGTTGTTGCCCACTTCATCACGGATGTCGTTCCACTCGGAACACGCCACCTGACAGGCTTTACAGCCGATACAGGTAGTGACGTCGATAAGTTTCGCCACCTCTTCCTGGTGATCCCGCGCCTGAGGCGCGGGGGTGAAACCGTTAGTGGCGGATCGACGAATGATGTCTTGCGATTGATAAGCCATAGGTCGTCTCCGTTACACCTTTTCCACGTTCACGAGGAAGGACTTAAATTCCGGCGTCTGCGTATTCGCATCACCAACGAATGGCGTTAACGTGTTAGCGATAAAGCCTTTTTTCGCCACACCTTCGTAGCCCCAGTGAATCGGAATACCGATAGTGTCGATATCCTTACCGTTGGCCTTCAACGTGCGAATACGTTTGGTCACCACTGCTTTGGCTTTAATATAGCCGCGGTTAGAGGAGACTTTGACGGTATCACCATGAGAGATACCGAGCTTATTCGCCAGCTTCTCGCCAATTTCCACAAACTGTTCCGGCTGGGCGATGGCGTTTAGCAGCGCATGCTTGGTCCAGTAGTGGAAGTGCTCGGTCAGACGATAAGTTGTACCGACATACGGGAATTTATCCGCTTTACCCAGCGCCTCCGCGTCACCTTTAAAGATACGCGCGGCAGGGTTAGAGATAACGTTCGGGTGCAGCGGGTTAGTGCCGAGCGGCGTTTCAAACGGCTCGTAGTGTTCCGGGAACGGCCCTTCCGCCATCTTATCGATAGCAAACAAGCGTCCCATCCCTTCCGGCTGCATGATGAACGGCCCGACGTCAGTACCCGGTGCGGCGGCGCTGTAGTCTGGAATATCCATCCCGCTCCATTTCGCGCCATCCCATTTCAGGATCTGACGTTTCGGATCCCACGGATTCCCCTGCGGGTCTGCGGAAGCACGGTTATAAAGAATGCGGCGGTTAAGCGGCCACGCCCAGGCCCAACCCAGCGTATTGCCAAGGCCCGACGGGTCGGCGTTATCGCGACGCGCCATCATGTTGCCTTCCGGCGTCCAGCTACCGGCAAAAATCCAGCAGCCGCTGGAGGTCGTGCCGTCATCGCGCAGTTGGGCGAACGAGCTGAGCTGTTGGCCTTTCTTGACGATTACCGCGCCGGTTGCCGGGTCGGTAATATCAGCCAGCGCTTTACCGTTACTCTCCATCGCCACTTCTTCCGAAGCCGGCTCATGCGGTGTGGAGTAGTTCCAGGTCATGCTCAGCACCTGTTCCGGGTTTGCACCACCTTGTTCGGCATACATCTTGCGCAGGCGCAGGAAGATACCGGCGAGGATTTCGCCATCGGTTGCGGCAATCCCTGGGGCATCCGCGCCTTTCCAGTGCCACTGCAGCCAGCGACCAGAGTTGACGATCGAACCGTTCTCCTCGGCGAAGCAGGTGGACGGCAGACGGAATACTTCGGTCTGGATTTTTGACGGATCAACATCGTTCGACTCACCATGGTTCTGCCAGAAGGTGGAGGTCTCTGTGTTGAGCGGGTCGATAGTGATCAGATACTTCAGTTTGGACAGTGAAGCCACAACCTTGTTTTTGTTCGGGAATGAGGCGACCGGGTTAAAGCCCTGGCAGATATAGCCATTCACTTTGCCCTGGTTCATCATCTCGAAGTACTGCAGGACGTCGTACCCTTTATCCCACTTCGGCAGCCAGTCGAAGCCCCAGCTATTTTCTGCTGTCGCTTTATCGCCAAAGAAGGCTTTCATCATCGAAACGAAGAATTTCGGGTAGTTGCCCCAGTAGTTTACCTGACCTTCCAGCAATGGTTTTGGCGTGTTGGTGGCAAGGTAGGTTTGCAGGTCGGTCTGTTTTTCGCTTGGCAGCGTCAGATAACCCGGCAGACTCTGTGACAGCAGACCAAGGTCGGTCAGTCCCTGAATGTTGGAGTGACCACGCAGGGCGTTAACACCGCCGCCGGCCATGCCCATGTTGCCGAGGAGCAACTGGATCATCGCCATCGTACGGATGTTCTGCGCACCAACGGAGTGCTGCGTCCAGCCCAGCGCGTACAGGAATGATGCGGTTTTGTCTTTCGCGCTGGTTTCTGCGATGTATTCACAGACCTTCAGGAAATCGGCCTTCGGCGTACCGCAGATATTCTCTACGACCTCCGGTGTATAGCGGGAGACGTGCTGTTTGAGCAGGTTCCATACACAGCGTGGATGTTGCAGAGTCACATCGCGTTTGGCGAAGCCGTTTTCATCCAGCTCATAGTTCCAACTGGTTTTGTCATACTTGCGTTTGTCCGCGTCGTAGCCGGTAAACAGGCCATCTTCGAAGCCAAAATCCTCGCGCACGATCAGGCTGGCGTTGGTATAGGCCTCGGTATATTCGCGGTTGAATTTTTCGTTATTCAGCAGGTACAGCATGACGCCTGACAGGAAGGCAATGTCAGTACCGGAACGAATTGGGGCATAGAAATCAGCCACCGCTGCGGTTCGCGTAAAGCGAGGATCGATGACAATCAGCTTAGCGCCGTTGTGAATTTTCGCTTCCATCGCCCAGCGGAACCCGACCGGGTGAGCTTCAGCGGCGTTACCGCCCATCACCACAACGAGGTTGGCGTTTTTAATGTCGACCCAGTGGTTGGTCATCGCACCGCGACCAAATGTTGGAGCAAGACTTGCTACCGTTGGTCCGTGTCAGACACGCGCCTGGTTGTCGACCGCGAGCATACCCAGCGCGCGGGAGAATTTTTGCGTCAAATAGCCGGTTTCGTTACTGGAAGCGGATGCACACAGCATCCCGGTGGAAAGCCAGCGGTTAACGGTTACGCCGTCGGCGTTTTGTGCAACGTAGTTAGCGTCGCGGTCCTCTTTCATCAGCTTAGCGATGCGGTCGAATGCCTCATCCCAGCTAATTTGCTGCCACTTATCTGAGCCTGGTGCGCGGTATTCCGGGAATTTCAAACGGCTTTCAGAGTGGATGAAGTCCACAAGACCTGCGCCTTTCGGGCACAGCGCGCCGCGGTTCACCGGGTGATCCGGGTCCCCTTCAATATGGAAGATGGATGCTTTGGCGTTTTTTGCTCCGTCACCGAGGCTGTACATCAACAGTCCACAGCCAACGGAACAGTAGGTGCAGGTGTTACGGGTTTCGCGGGTGCGCAGCAGTTTATATTGCCGTGTTTCCGCGAGCGCTACGCCGGGTGCAAAGCCCAGTGCCGCTGCCGTGGTGCCTGCCATACCGCCAGCGCAGATCTTAAAGAACTGCCTTCTGCTGACCTGCATGGTTTGCTCCTTGTTTCGACATTGTCACGTTCCCTTCGCATTTCTGCCATGCCAACGCGTGGGAAGTGGTTGTTATTTTTCTTTGCGGACGGGACCGCAAAGGTCCAGAATTGGGTGAATTTCCCTCCGTCCAGGAGGGATTTGTAAAGAATACCACAATGTTGGTACGCGTGTTCCAATATGGTTAAAAGAAAGTGAATAAGATTATTCAAGAAAACATTAAGAATGTGACATCTATGACAGGATCGCGCCAATTGACTCTCTGGAAGCGCGAGGATTTACAACATCCTCAGCCTGATGAAGTCGCTGAAGAAGTGCCTGTTGCGCTGGTCTATAACGGAATTTCACACGTGGTGATGATGGCGTCACCGAAAGATCTTGAGCATTTCGCGATGGGTTTTTCACTTTCTGAAGGCATTATTGAGTCCCCGCAGGATATTTACGGGATGGACGTGGTTCCTTCCTGCAACGGATTAGAAGTTCAGGTTGAGCTGTCCAGCCGTCGTTTTATGGGATTGAAGGAACGTCGTCGCGCGTTGGCCGGGCGCACCGGTTGTGGTGTTTGCGGCGTGGAGCAGCTCAATGATATTGGCAAGCCGGTCCAGCCGCTGCCGTTTACCCAGACATTCGATCTGGCGAATCTTGATAACGCTTTACGACATCTCAATGATTTTCAACCCGTGGGTCAACTGACAGGCTGCACGCACGCGGCGGCATGGGTGCAGCCTGCAGGTCATCTGGCGGGCGGACATGAAGACGTTGGGCGTCATGTCGCGCTGGATAAACTGCTGGGGCGTCGGGCGCTCGAAGGGGAAACCTGGCAACAGGGTGCGGTATTAGTCTCCAGCCGCGCCAGCTATGAGATGGTGCAGAAGTCGGCAATGTGCGGCGTGGAGATCCTGTTTGCTGTTTCTGCGGCGACAACGCTCGCTGTGGAAGTTGCCGAGCGCTGTAACCTGACGCTGGTGGGTTTTTGCAAACCAGGCAGGGCGACGATCTATACGCATCCGGAGCGTCTGATCGCGAAGTGACGCCACCAGGCGGCCAGGATACTGCCTGAAAATGCCAGTTCCATTATTACGGCAACGGGCGAGCCGACAATCACATTGTTCAGTAGCCAACACAGGCTGCCGCACAATGTGTATCCGCGTAATTTCCCGCTGCGTTTTTGAAACGACGCAAAGGTCATCAGCAGGCTTCCCATCAGCGGCAAAATACTCGACAGATTTTGCCAAAGATAAACGCTACACATCAGCGACCCCAGCATAAATCCCCACATAGCCCAGCGATGAAACGTGACGATGGCCGTCGCATAGCGGCACGCGGCGATGATCATTAGCCCTGCGGCAGCATCTTGATCCAAAAGGGAGAAATGGATAGCGAGCAGGGAAGTGGAGGTGGTGAGCAGAGATAAGGTGATGGCCCGGCGTTGAAAATGAAAAGCGGAAATATCCAGCAAAAAGCTGATACCAGCCAGAATCTGAGAGAGGAGAAATGCGTTCATAATGTGCGCCAACAATTGAAGAGTGACGGGACAATAATCGACGCATCAACGTATGGCGTTAACCTTTGTTAAGACGCTGGCGAATACGCGACAGGCTAACGGGAGTAATGCCGATATAGTTGGCGAGATCGCGCTGAGTGAGCTGTGACTCCCAGTCCGGGAAGTGCGTTTGTACATACCGGTAGCGTTGCTCTGGGGTATTGAACAGCAGCATTTGTTCTTTTTTCTCTTTATAGATCAACTGCTGGACCAGTAGCTGGGTCTTAATATCCTGATTTTCCGGCGCATCCAGCAACGCCAGCGGTATTTCACTGGTTTCGCCAGCGGCGATCATTTGCAGACTGTAATCAGCAGGCGTGTTGGTTAGCCAGTTCAGGTACAAAAAGCAGTATTCCCCGGCAAAGTAGAACTCTTTAACCCTTTCAACGCCACTGTCTGCGTGATACACCGCACGTGCAACGCCATGATGTAAAAGATGAATTTTACTTTGTGGTTCACCCTGACGCAGTAACCAACTTCCCGTCGGTTGCGCTTTTCTTCTGCTACCTGCGAACCAGTGTTGTTCGTGATTAAGCGCCATTTTATTTCTCAAATAATTTGAATAAGACAGGCAAATCCTTCCGCTTTTAGTTGTTCGAGTATCAGCCTATTATTTATCACATCAAGGCACGGTGCCTTACTCAAACAACTAAGTTAAAGGGTTTATATCATGAAAAGCATCAAAACTTTTGTCGCAGTTATCGCTCTGGCTACTTCTTTCGGTTCTTTCGCTGCTCAGACAGTTACCGCAACCGGTTCTACGCTGGAAAGCGCTGAAGCAAACATTGCCGCTCAGGCTGAACGTGCAGGCGCCAGCGATTATAAAATCACCCAGGCTTACACCGGTAACCGCGTGCACATGACCGCTGAACTGCTGAAATAAGATACCTCAGTACTGTAGAAAGAGCGCCTTTGAGGCGCTTTTTTCATTTCCGGCATTCACTGCCCGAGCAATGCGATAAACGCTTTATAGTCTTTCAACCCTGCAATAATCTCTGCCGGGTGGCTGCTCAACACGCTGGATAAATAACTGAAGATTTTTAGTTCATGTCGCGCTTCGGCAGCGGCACAGGCGATCAGCACATGGCTGACCGGTTCGTTATTCACCAAAATAGGTTGCGCGAGGGTGATAAAGAAACCACGAAAGCGACGCTCCTGTTCACTCCAGCAGTGAGGAATCGCCAGACGATTCACTATCAGGTTTTCACCTTCATGTTCCCGGGCGCAAATGCGTAGCGCTTCGTCCTCGGTGATGTGGCCCTGTGCCACAAGCTGGCCGCAGATCCGGCCAATGATGCTCTGCCAGCTTTCGCCACTCGTATTGGCGTAATGAAAACTGCCCTGCTGTAAAAAGAATCGTTCGGGCTGCTGGCGTATAAAGGCCGTTGCGAGGAAGTGTTTTATCTGCTCGGTACCCGCCGCGGTGATAATGTTTTTGATAGTTAATGTATTTTTTAGAGATTCATCAAGCAGATAGTGGCTATTATTGATGATTAACAGCGGGGTGATTTCTTCACTGATGGCGCTGACCTCACTCGTATTTCGCGCAATGATCACCCGACAATTCAGTACGTCTCTCTCAATGGCCTGTTGGTTAACAGTGGCGATAGCATTCTGGTCGGATAACAAAATGATCGGCTGACGCTCGTTTTGGTGCCGCTCCAGCGCACAGGCGAAGTAAAGTCCGATGAGATCGCTATCGAACAGCGGAATATCCAGTTTTTCGCGCAACAGGGCAATAAAACGCAGACTTAAATCGAAGGCGGCAGGCCAGGTAGACTTCAGGTTATGCATACTGCTCTGGCGATGTTCCGGTACCCAGACTGGGGCAGAGACGCATCTCAGCAGGTGGCCGGTAATATTATCAACCAGTTGGCTATCGATAACGTTCAGCGCGGCGATGCCGGGAACACTTTTTAATAACGAAGTCACCGTCCCGGTCGAGATGGTCATGGCCTGCCGTTGTCTGATTTCCAGAAGGCCGATCAGTGTTCTGAAGGCGTTCTCACCCAGGTAAACACCTCCTTGTTCCACTGCGTTTTTCAGTGATGCATACCGACATTCTGGCCATGATCCGCAGAGCTGATTACGCAGGGCGTAGACTGCCAGCACCAGGCTTGCCAGGTACTCTCCCGAGATGAGCGGAAATTCATTAAGGTTTTCACATGCTGCATTGAGCCTGTCGATATTGTCGCGGGTAATACCCGGCAGCGGAATCAACAGCGGATCTTTTTTCAGCAGATTCGCCAGCAAGATAATGCGCTTTTCTTCCGGTTCATCAATGAAATGACCGACGCCTGGGCGGCTGGCAAGACAAAAGGCGCGCTCATAGCGTTGTTTGAGACGCGGCAGCCTGTCGGCAACCCAGGTTTCGGGTAAATTCAGCGTCGAGGCGAGCTGAAGGCGGGGGGTAAAAGGGTTCAGCAATAATATCGCCAGCAGTCGGTCATCATTATCATGGCGTTGCAGAAGCTGAAAATAACCGCGCCTGTCGACGATATCCAACTGATATCCCGCACTGCCCCCTGGCTGGATGCGGGCCTTACCGCTGAGCGTAAAATTGAGGTAGTCAAGATCGCGCAGGATGGTTCTGCCCGAAACGCCAGTTTGCCGCGCCAACTCGCCCAACGAATACGGCTGCTGTTCGAGGAGATCGACAATTTTCAACTGGCGTTCACTGAGCATCAGATTGACTCGCGAAAATCGGTGAAGGCTTTAACGTTATCCGCCGTCAGCGAGACCAGCAGCTCGCGGACCAGAGTGAACAGCGCGTCATAATCTTTCGCCGAAATCATACCGCTATTGGCGTGCAGATAGCGGGTCGGCAGGCACAGCGCAGCCACCGGACGACCGCCGCCCATCACATTATAGCGTCCGCCGTCCGTCGCACCGGTTTTCATGGTGCAGAACTGTAAAGGAGCCCCGCTGAGCTTAGCGCTCTCTTTCAACGCGGCAACCAGTCGCTGATTGGGAAAGTAGCGCTTATCAAACAGCATCAGCCCCGGACCATCGCCGAGCTTCAGCGGATATTTGATGCTATCAATGCCGGGAACGTCGCCCGCCACCGCCGTATCCAGCACGATAACCACGTCGGGTTTGATATGCTCCGCCGAGGTTTGCGCCCCGCGCAGCCCGACCTCTTCTTCCACGCTGCCGACGCCGTACAGGATGATCTCCGGGTTATCCACTGCCTGTAATAGCTCCGCCATCAGGGCGCAGCCGACGCGGTTATCCAGCGCTTTGCCGACGATTTTATCATCGCCCCAGCGGGCGAAATTGGCCTCCGGACTGATGAAATCGCCGACCGCAACTCCCTGTTTTTCTACCTCTTCACGGCTGTTCGCGCCAATATCAATGAACATCTCATCAAAAGAGAACGGCTGCTGTTTTTGTTTCTCCGTGAGGGCATGTGGCGCAACGGAGCCGATCACGCCGGGTATTTTAGCCCCCGCGCGAGTGCGAACAGTGACCCGATGGTTAAGCATCGACTGGTTCCACCAGCCGCCGATGGTGGTAAAGCGGATAAAACCGCCCTCGTCGATATGCGTCACCATAAAGCCGACTTCATCCATGTGCCCGACGATGGCCACTTTCGGCCCGCGCTCACCTTTGCGGGCGACAAAACTGCCGAGGCCGTCAAAGGTGATTTCATCGACGCCGGATTCCAGCGCATTAATGAGAACGGAGCGAACTTCCTGCTCATCGCCGCTGACGGCGCTGGCTTCGCATAACTGCTGTAGTAACTCAATGTTCATGGGCAAGCTCCTGCTGCGCGGCTTTACGTTTCAGCCACAACCCTTTCAGGATGATAATTAACGAAATGTTCAGCGCCAGACCGATAGCCAGCACCAGATAAAATGACCCCACTGGCGACATCAGGCCAATCAGTGGATCAAAGATACCTAACCCCGGCGCGAGCCGTTTGATTCCGAAGGCGATCACCAGCATGCCGGTAATACCGCCGGAGAGCGTATTGGCGGTAATCATCGGCAGCGGCGCGGCCAGCGCGTAAGGAATAGCCGGTTCGGTGGCGACGGTTGCCCCCACCACAATCGCGCTGCTGGCGGCTGCCTTCTCCTGCTGGGTAAACAGTTTTGGCGCTAAATAGGTAGCGATACCTGCTGCGACGGGCGGCATCAGCGCCACCACGCCGACGATGGCGTACCAGTCATAGATATGTTTTTCCAGCAGCGAGAAACAGAAGAACCACGCGGTTTTGTTGATTGGCCCGCCCATATCGAACGCCAGCATCGCGCCGACGAGAAAGGCTGCGCCCATTTTCATTGATGGCGGAATGGTGTTCAGGAAATGCAGCAGACCGCCCATGATATCGGACATCACCGGGCCGATGACGTAATAAGTCAGTACGCCAAACACCAGCAGTGTGACAAACGGGATCAGCATCGAGCCGAGTAGCGGCTGGAGCGCTTTGCCGAGGCGCACCTTGCGAAACCACAAGACGAAGTAGCCGATTGCCAGCCCCAGCACGACCGCGCCGAGAAATCCCGCGCCGGATTGCGTCCCCAGTAGCCCTTTATCGTTCGCCAGATAGCACACGAGGAACGCCGGGGCGAACGCCGGTTTATCGGCAATAGACCAGGCGATGTACGCGCCCATTATGGGGATCATAAAGGTGAAGCCCAGATAGCCGATGGATTCGACGATCCAGGTAAACGACGGCGCGCCCTTTGACATGTCGGTATAGGGCAAACCGAACTGCACTAGCATATTGGCGATGGCGACCAGAATACCGCCGCCGATAACAAACGGCAGCGCGGCGGAGACGCCCGCCATCAGGTGACTCATCACGCTACCCTGCTGCACATCCTGTTTGCCCAGCTTTACGCCGCTATCGGCGGTAAACAGCTGCGAATGTGAAGGCAACTGCGTAAAAATCTGGTCGATATTTTTCAGCGCCTGAGAAATGGCGATTTCATAGACCTTTTTCCCGGCGAAGCGCGCGCGGTCTTCACCGCTTAAGCCGCGTCCTGTTGCCAGAATCACGTAATCCGCGGCGGCAATCTCTTCACTGGTCAGACGGTTTTCCACGCCGCTTGAACCCTGGGTTTCGACTTTAATGGTATGGCCGAGCGAACGCGCTTTTTGCTCCAGTGCTTCCGCCACCATATAGGTGTGGGCGATTCCCGCAGGACAGTTGGTGATCGCCACTAAACGCAAGGATGACTCCATAGCCGCTTCCTTATGAGGTTAAGGTCTGATTGAGCAGGGCAAGCACCTGACCGACGTCGCCCTGTTTCAGCTGGTTGATGAAATCCTGATGGATAATTTTGCGGCACAGGGTACCGATGATTTTGACCTGATCATCCTCACCGGTTTGCGGCACGCCGAGGCAAATCCAGCAGTTGACGTCTTCGCCGTCGCTGGCTTTCCAGTCGACGTTTTCTGATTTACGCGCGAACAGGACGAAAGGCTGCTTAACACAGGCGCTTTTGCCGTGCGGGACGGCAATGCCCGAACCAAAGCCGGTGGAGTGCAGTTTTTCGCGCAGTAGCAGCGTTTGCAAAAACTGATGACGATCGCTGACGTAGCCGTTATCAAAAGCGATATTCGCCAGCTGTTTGAGGATGGAATAAACGCTATTTCCCTGAATATTCAGGTCAATGCAGTTAGCTGTAAGGGCTGCCATGGTGAGACTCCGTTAAAACCTGTTTCATACGATTTTAACGGTGAGGCGATGAAGAGATGAGCGGCAATATGTCAGCGTGCAGTGACATTTTGAGGCCGAGTTAGCGCGTGGTTTTGTGGGGTAAAACACACAATGCTACAGGCGATTACCCTGATGAATATTTCGTCAGGGTAGTTATATTATTAGTGTATTCCCGCCATCCTCAACAGCGCCGTCACCACGGCCGCGGCAATGATTACCACGATCAACGGCATTTTACGCCAGGCGAGAAAGACCGCGAAGCCAACCCCAAGAACGCGCGCCATTCCAGCAAAGTGTTCACCTTCATAAAAAGTAGTCGCCAGCGCGACGGAGAACAGCAATACCGTTGCGGCATCAGAAAGCAGCGCCTGCGAGCGTTCTGAAAACGCTAAACGGCTCCCAAGCTTCGCTCCCCCTAAACGCATTAAATACGTTCCCAGAGATAACATGGCGATACCAACGATAAACAGCGTCATGTTGCCCATTATTTTTTCCTCGTCAGTAAGCCAAACAGTGAGAGCAGAACCGGTAAACCCACCGGCGCAAAGGGAATGGCGGCAAGCGACAGCGCGGCACCGCTACAGGCGCGGATTAGCGTGGTGCGGTTTTTAAAGGCCGGGACCACTAAGGCCAACAAAATGGCAGGGAAAACGGCATCCAGACCGATGGTTTCTGGGGCCGGGAGCAGTTTGCCGACACCTGCGCCAATCAGCGTGCCAATCGGCCAGAATAGGGCGACGCCCAGACCGCATAGCCAGTAGGCGGCTTTACGCTGTTCCGGCGTTTTTTGCGACAGGCCAAACACCACGCTTTCGTCGTTCATGATATGGCAGCCGAGGAGGCTGGCGGCACGAGAGCCCACCAGGTCACGCACCGTAACGCCAAAAGGTACGTGTCGGGCGTTCACCAGTAAACCGGCAGCCGCAGCCGCCAGTGGGTTACCGCCGCTGGCGACGATGCCGATAAACATAAACTCGGATGCGCCCGCCAGCACCGTAATAGAAAGCACAAACGGTACCCACAGCGGGAAGCCATAGGCCATCGCCAGCGAGCCATATGACATGCCGACAACGCCGACGGCCAGACAGACGAGAAATATTGCTTTCAGCGTGTCGCCTTTGAGACAGGAAAAATAATGTTTCATACCATTTTAGCCATATCGAACGAATTTCCATTATAATGAACGCAACCATTTAGCTTTACAAGTCGAACGATTCGTTCGATATAAAAAACATGGAGTCGTGAATGACCCAGCCCATCAGTATGATCGCGAAAAGCCTGGTGCGTGAACGTCAGCGCACTGGTTTGTCACTGGCAGAGATTGCCCGCCGCGCGGGGATTGCAAAATCGACGCTCTCACAGTTGGAAGCGGGTAATGGCAACCCTAGCCTGGAAACGCTGTGGTCGCTGTGTGTGGCGTTGGATATCCCTTTTGCGCGCCTGCTGGAGCCGCAAGAGCAAAAAACGCAGGTGATTCGCCGCGGCGAAGGGACAAAAGTCGTGGCGGAACAGGCCCACTATCAGGCCATTTTACTGGCCGCCTGCCCACCGGGCGCGCGGCGGGATATCTATCTGCTGCTGACGCAACCGGGCGCGGATCGTATTTCACAGCCGCATCCACCGGGATCGGTTGAACATATTATCGTGACGCAAGGTAAGGCGATGGTGGGATTGACGGAAGCGCCGGAAGAGTTAGGTGAGGGCGACTACATTTGTTACCCCGCCGATCGGGCGCATATCTTTAAAGCACTGGAGCCTGACACCCAGGCGATTCTGGTTTCTGAGCAGAATTGAAATTGCCGGATGGCGCTATCGCTTATCCGGCCTACAAAAAATAAAACCGTGTGCCCGGTAAGCTTGCGCCACCGGGCACACGACTTACTGCAGATAGAACACCTCTTTTAGCTCTGCGCTGAGCGGGCTGTTGTCCGGGTTGGCTGACATTACGTCACGCATATGTTTCCACCAACGCTGGCAAACGTCGGTGCTGGCAACGGCATTCCAGCGCTCCTCGGACTCAATCTCAACGGTGGCGAACAGCAGATTACGCTCCTGATCAAGATAAATCGCGTAGTGATGTGCGCCGTGCTCTTTTAATACGGCTGCCAGCTCAGGCCAAATGGGATTATGACGACGCTGGTACTCAACGTGCGCGTCGGCATTCACCTGCATCACAAACGCTTTGCGGATCATAACGCCTCCAGATACAGCTCGCGGACTTCATCGCGACTGGCGGTGCGTGGGTTACATGGCGCACACGGATCGGCCAATGCTTTATCCAACCAGCCTTCAATATCTTCTTTGGTCACGCCAAGCTGGCTGAAACCGGCTGGAATACCTACCCGCTTGCTCAGGGCGCGAATGGCGTTAATGGCTTCCATGCTTGCCGCTTTATCGCTCATGCCGCGGGTATCGACGCCCATCGCCTGCGCCACGCGGGCAAAGCGAGCCTCGGCGTTTGGGCGGTTAAAGTTTTCGATTACTGGCAGCAGGATGGCATTGCAGACGCCGTGCGGCAGGTTGTGGGTTGCGCCCGGCTGGTGCGCCAGCGCATGTACCAGACCAAGACCGGCGCTGTTAAATGCCATACCCGCCAGATACTGACCAAATGCCATTTGTTCACGGGCTTCGAGGTTATGACCATCGTCAACCGCTTTCGGTAGCCACAGATTGATTAAGCGAATCGCTTCCAGCGCGTTGGCGTCAGTGAGTGGATGCGCGCCGACGGAAACATAGGCTTCCACCGCGTGCGTCAGGGCGTCCATACCGGTTGCGGCGGTAACGGAAGCCGGGATTTCCAGCATCACGCTGGCATCATCCACGGCGATATCCGGGATGATGTTCGGGTCGATGATCACCTCTTTAACCTTGCGAGCAGAGTCTATAATCACCGCATTGCTGGTCATTTCTGCAGCTGTACCGGCGGTGGTATTGATGGCGACCAGCGGAACGCCGGCATTTTTCACTTTGCCCACGCCGGAGTATGCGGTAGAAGGACCTGGGTTGGCGGTCAGGATTTTCACCGCTTTAGCGGTATCGATCGGGCTGCCGCCACCGAAGGCGATAATGTAGTCACATTCTGCGCTCTGATACGCCGCAAAACCTTTCTGCACCAGCTCTTCTGTCGGGTTTGGAAACACCTCATCAAACAGGTGGTAAGACATTTGATGTTCATCCAGCGCGCTAAACAGGCTATCCAGTAGGCCCAGCTTTACCAGTTGACCATCGGTAACGATCAGCGCTTTGCCCCATTGCTTATTCGCCACGAGGTTCACCATATCGGCAATCGCTCCAGCGCCATGCAGGCTAATTTTGGGTAGTGCCAACATAAAGCTCATCACTATTCTCCTTATAATGCTAGTGCGCTTGCCAGTGGAGTCACACCAAAACGTTTGCCGAGTGCGACCAGTTCTTCACGCGTGATGGTCTGCTTCATACCGCCCATCGAATAGATTTTGACTAAAACTTCTGCTGATTTCTCTGCGGTGTCGATCAGACCGAATGCTTCATCGAGGGAGGGGCCGCTGCCGAACACGCCATGGAACGGCCAAAGAACAAGCGAATACTTCTGCATTTCCTGCGCGGTCGCCTGGCCGATTTCATCCGTACCCGGCACCATCCACGGCAAAATGCCGACGCCATCCGGGAACACCACCAGGCACTCGGTGCTGCCTTCCCACAGTTTGCGCGTCATTAGCGCGGTGTCGTTTTCCAGCACATAGGTCAGGGCGATCAGGTTGGTGGCGTGACAGTGCATGATCACGCGATCTTTGCCGTTCGTCGCTTTAATACGTTCGCAGTGAGAGAGGAAGTGAGCCGGCAATTCGGAGGTTGGTACCGCTTCGTGGGTCAGGCCCCAAAGGATGTGATAGCCCGCGCCGTCGCTGTCCACTTTCACTACGCCTAAATTTGCCGCCGGATCGAGCTGAACGTTACGGAAAAATTTACCCGAGCCGGTGACGATAAAGGACGTATTCGCCAGCAACGGCATAGGCTGACTCAGCGCAATATAGCGCGGTTTTTCGTGAAAGTCGGCGCTAAATGGTGCGATGTCTGCTTCATCCAGGCGCAGCGTCAGGTTGCCGCCGTTACGCTCGTCCCAGCCTTTTAGCCACGCATCAGAAGTGGCTTTGATCATCCCCTGGACGAACCAGGAAGTAGTAATGTTTTGCATCTTCGGTGTTCCTGTTTATTGCCCGAACGTTATCGGGTCTTACGTAGGCCGGATAAGCGCAGCGCCATCCGGCAATCATGTTTCATTTACTGCCGGATGGCGACGCGAGGCGTCGTATCCGGCCTACAGATCAGGTGTCGCAATCAGCTACGTTTGCTCAGGATCTCTTTTTCATAAGCGCGAACGCTGTCCAGCCACTGGCTGCCCGCTGGCGTGTCGTGGCGCTGGCAATACATTTCCCAAACGGCCTGCCATGGCAGTGATTTTTGCTCTTCCAGCAGCGCCAGACGTGCGGTGTAGTCGCCGCTGGCTTCGAGCTGACGTAGTTGCTCGGTTGGTTCTAACAACGCGCGCAGCAGGGCTTTTTTCATATTGCGGGTGCCGATAACCCACGCGGCGATGCGGTTAATAGAGGCGTCGAAGAAGTCGAGACCGATGTGTACGCGGTCAAACAGGTTGTGGCGGACGATCTCGCTGGCAATCGCCTGAGTTTCATCATCCAGCAGCACCACGTGATCGCTGTCCCAGCGCACCGGACGGCTGACGTGCAGCAGCAGGCGCGGTACATACAGCATGGCGGCGGAGATTTTGTCGGAAATCACTTCAGTCGGATGGAAGTGACCCGCATCCAGGCACAGCGCGGTCTGGCGGCTGGTGGCGTAGCCCATATAGAACTCGTTGGAGCCGACGGTGTAGCTTTCGGCACCGATGCCAAACAGCTTGCTCTCAACGGCATCGATATGGTGCGCCGGGTCGAGTTTCTCGCTGATCACTTCGTCCAGTGCTTCCAGCAGGCGCTGGCGCGGCGCTAAACGGTCAACGGTGATATCTTTCATACCGTCCGGGATCCAGATGTTCATCACCGACGGTGTACCCAACTGCTCGCCAAAATACGCCGAGACGCGACGGCTGGCTTTGCAGTGATCGATCCAGAACTGGCGAATGTGGTCATCGGCGTGGGCCAGCGTGAAGCCGTCGGCGCTCAGTGGGTGAGAGAAGCAGGACGGATTGAAATCCAACCCTAACTGGTTTGCTTTCGCCCATTCAACCCAGTTTTTGAAGTGTTCCGGTTTGATTTGGTCGCGGGCAACCGGCGTATCGGATTCCAGATAGATCGCATGCAGGTTCAGACGTTTTGGTCCCGGTATCAGGCTCAGCGCCTGCTCCAGATCGGCACGCAGTTCGGTCGCGTTGCGCGCTTTGCCCGGATAATTACCGGTAGCCTGAATTCCGCCAGTGAGCGAGCCTTCCGGGTTTTCGAAACCGGCGACGTCATCGCCTTGCCAGCAGTGCATGGAGACCGGCAGACGATCGAGCTGGCGTAAGGCCGCCTCGACATCAATACCTACCGCGGCGAAACGCAGTTTTGCCAGTTCCCAGGCTTGTTCAAGTTGAGTGGTCATGCGCAAAGCTCCTTTGTCTGTCGTAGTGATTGAAACTGCGCCTGGTAGCGGGCAATTTCACTTTCCGGATTGGGAATGAAGGTGGTCAGGTCGTAGTTGGCGCGCACTACCTGACGGAAATCATCGACGTTGTTAAGCTCGTCCAGCGTCATCAACTGGATGCCGATGTTGCCGAGCGTGGAGGCTTCAATCGGCCCGGACATAACGCGAATACCGCAGGCATCCGCGCACAGCTGATTCAGTAACGCGTTCTGGCAACCGCCACCAACAATGTGCAACTGGCTAAACGCTGCGCCACGCAGGTCTGCCAACTCTTGCAGAATGTCGGCATACAGCAGCGCCAGGCTGTCGAAGATGCAGCGCGCCAGTTCGGCGTTTTGCAGTGGAACAGGTTGGCCAGATTCACGACAGGCCGCCTGAATTTCCGCACTCATATCGTCGGGGTTGATAAAGCGATCGTCGTTCGGGTTTATCAGGAACTGGCAGGCTGGCAGCGCTTGCGTTTCGGCGATAAGCGTTGGCAGATCGTCGATCTGGCGCTCTTTTAATACGCGCTGGAGCAGCCATAGTCCCATGATATTTTTCAGTACCCGGTAGCGCCCTTCCGCGCCGCCTTCGTTGGTGATATTCGCCGCCAACGCCGCATCGTTGGTATACGGTGTTCTGCTTTCAAACCCCATCAGCGACCAGGTGCCGGAAGAGAGATACGCGCTGTTTTTATCGGCGAGCGGCGAAGCAATGACCGCGCTGGCCGTGTCGTGACTGGCAACCGCCACGACCGGAATTTGATTTTTCTGCGGGCAAATCCAGTGGCCAATGACGTTCCCCGGATGCGTCGGGCGACCAAACCAGGCTTTGTCTGCCCCGGTCCACGCCAGCAGCGTGTCATCCCAGTCGTCGGTATTGATATTGACTAACTGGGTGGTGGTGGCATTGGTGTATTCCCAGTTCATTTCACCGGTCAGGCGAAAGCTGAAGTAGTCGGGGATCAGCAGGGCATGCGCTACCTGCGGAATCAGTTCTGGTTGCTGTTCAACCAGCGCGCGCAACTGATACAAGGTGTTAAAGGGCAGAAACTGAATACCGCTCCGACGGTAAATCTCGTTTTTACCCGGCTGCTTCATCGCCTGCGACATAATGCCCGTCGTGCGGTTGTCACGGTAAGAAACCGGTAGACCGACGCGCTGACCGGCGTTATCGACCAGCACGTAATCCACCCCCCAGGTATCAATGCCGATGCTGTCTATCCGAATGCCTTCATCGCAGACTTTCTTCAGACCCAGACGAATGTCGTTTTCCAGGCTGTCGATGTCCCAGGTATCAAAACCGTCCGTTTTTTGCAGGCAGTTAGTGAAGCGGTGGATTTCACGCAGCGTCAGGGTGCGGTGTTCACTGTCGTAACGCGCCAGCATTACGCGCCCGCTGGATGCGCCGAGATCGACAGCGACACAATGGCGAAAAGTCATAGCGAGGTCCTTCTGAGTTTTATTGCACTCAGTCTAAGAACCCCGAATAAGGCCTACCTTCTCAACAGTGACAGGCACAATTAGCGGCTGGCAACATGGCAAAGGTGAACGTGATGATGTTCACAGTTTTTACTAATCGGGCGGATTCGGGCAGATGTGACGCCTTCCGCAATTCCCGATCTTTCCCGCCGTATCTTGAAGAATTGACCGTGTTTACGCACTTTGGCGTCAAAAATTTAAGGTGAGGGTAGTAACCCTTAATTACTATTCAGCCATATTCGCTAAACAGGGGGAGCCGTCATGACTGTACTGCATTGCGTAGACTTTTTTCCGACAGGTAAAGCGCCAGTGGCTATTGAACCACGGCTTCCTCAACCCGCATTTCCTGAACATCATCATGATTTTCATGAAATTGTGGTGGTTGAGCATGGTACGGGAATCCATGTGTTCAACGGACAGCCTTACACCATCAGCGGTGGTACGGTGTGTTTCGTCCGCGATCATGACCGGCATTTATATGAGCATACGGACAATTTGTGTCTGACCAATGTCTTGTATCGATCCCCGGATGCGTTTCAATTTTTAGCCGGGCTGAATCAGCTTTTACCTCAGGAACAGAATGGGCAGTATCCATCCCATTGGCGGGTAAACCAGGGGGTATTACAGCAGGTCCGACAGTTGGTGGGGCAAATGGAAGCGCTTGGTGACGGGATGGATACGCCAACGGCAGCAAATCGTGAAATTCTGTTTATGCAGCTACTGGTCGTGTTGCGTAAAAGCAGCCTGATGGCAGCGGCAACCGATAACGACGCGCGGCTTAACCTTCTGATGGCGTGGCTGGAAGATAACTTTGCTGACGAGGTGTGTTGGGAGGCGCTGGCCGAGAAGTTTTCGCTCTCTTTGCGCACACTGCACCGCCAGCTTAAACAACAAACGGGATTGACGCCCCAGCGCTACCTTAACCGTCTGCGGCTTATTAAAGCGAGACATCTGCTTCGCCACAGTGATGACAGCGTGACCGATATCGCGTATCTCTGCGGTTTCGGCGACAGTAATCACTTTTCGACGCTTTTTCGCCGTGAGTTCGAGTGGTCGCCACGCGATATTCGCCAGGGGCGCGATCTCATGGCGGGAAGCAGCCTGCAGTAACGCGAAAGCTATCAACGTTTTTTACCGCCCGTTTGCTGATAATCATACCCTTTCATGCCGGATGGCGGCTGCGCCTTATCCGGCAAGTGTCCAGGTTGAGGTAATGCGGTGGCGAATCAGCTAATCCTTCTGAAATCAGATTTTTTTGCGCATGAGCAGCAGGCTGTTGCCGTGGCTGACCGCTATCCGCAGGATGTCTTTGCGGAGCATACCCATGAATTTTGCGAGCTGGTCCTGGTCTGGCGCGGCAATGGTCTGCATGTCCTTAACGATCGTCCATACCGAATAACCCGTGGCGATCTGTTTTACATTCGCGCCGAAGACAAACATTCCTACACTTCCGTAAACGACCTTGTGTTGCAAAATATCATCTACTGCCCGGAGCGGTTGACGCTGAATGTTGACTGGGAAGGGGCGATCCCCGGATTTAACGGTACGCCGCGGCAGCCGCACTGGCGACTCGGCAGCGTTGGCATGACGCAGGCCCGGCAGGTGATAAGCCAGCTTGAGCATGAAAGTAATCAACGCGATGCGCAGGCTTTTAGCATGGCGGAACTGCTATTCGGGCAACTGGTGACACTCCTTAAACGCCATCGTTATGCCACAGATACGCTCCCGGCAACGTCGAGTGAAACGCTGTTGGATAAACTCATTACCGCGTTAGCCGGGAGCCATGAGCATGCTTTCGAACTGGATAAATTTTGCGAGCGCGAACAGTGCAGCGAGCGCGTTTTGCGCCAGCAGTTTCGTAGCCAGACCGGGATGACCATCAATCAGTATCTCCGCCAGGTACGGGTCTGCCATGCTCAATATCTGCTCAAGCATAGCCGGTTAATGATTAGTGAGATTTCCATGCGCTGCGGCTTTGAGGACAGTAACTACTTTTCGGTGGTGTTTACGCGGGAAACCGGGATGACGCCGAGCCAGTGGCGTCATCTCAGTACCCAGCATGCTTAGCTGGCCATTCCCAGACCAACAATGTTTGCCGCGACGATAATCACCACGCAGCCGAGGCTCAGTACGCTGACCGGACGGCGACCCGCATTCTTCCACTCTTTCAATACCAGACCAACAATCCCACCGCACAGGACATAAAAACTCATGTGCAGCATCCAGCTTACATAGTCATACTGTGCCGGAATACGCGCGTGGCCCCAGGCGTAGAAGAAAAATTGCAGATACCACATCAAGCCACCGAGCGCGGAGAGCAGCACGTTGCTGATGATCAGCGGTTTAGCTAGCGAGAAGTCGGCTTTTATCGACAAGTTCTTCACTTTTGCCAGACGAATGAAGCAAAAACCCAGGTTGACCAGCGCACCACCGCCCATGATAACCACATAGCTGGGCAGGGCGACATACAGCGGGTCCACACCCAATGCGGCGGCGGCATCGTGCATCGGTTTCGCGGCGTTCATCGCAAATGACATCCCTGCAGAGAAAATGCCGCACATGACCGCCAGAACTAACCCTTTTTTCAGATTAAACTCTTCGGCTTTTATGCCCATTTTGCGTTCTTTTAATTGACCCGCACGGGTAACAATGCCCACGCCAATCAGTGCGACCAGTACGCCAAGCAGCGTCATGCGTCCGCCGGAGGTGTTGATCAGCACGTCAAAGTTGCCGTTGATAATCGGGGTCATCAGTGTGCCGACAATCAGCGTAATACCTATCGCAATGCCGATACCCATCGACATACCGAGATAACGCATAGTCAGGCCATAGTTAATGTTGCCAATCCCCCACATCGCACCGAAAAGAAATACCGGGGCCAGTGTGGAAAGGCTGAAGGAGCTGAAATAGGCCCAGAAATTGGGAAGTAACATAGCGCTGATAGTCCACGGAAGGATAAGCCAGGAGACGATCCCGCCCACCGACCACATCGTTTCCCATGACCAATGTTTGACCTGCTTGAACGGGGCATAGAAACAGGCGGCACTGGCTGCGCCTATCAAATGCCAAAAGATACCCATCGTAATCGCGTTACTCATGACTTAATCCTCGTTATTTTTTATCGTCGGTAATGACCCCTCCGACCTAACGAGTTTAAAAATTACGCAAGGTGTTAACCTTTTAACGCTTGCCGCCATTTTACGCATGTTGGCAATCATCACGTTAAGTGGGTGATTCGGTTCACAACTTTTGCAATAGACTGAATGATTAAAACCTTGTAAAAAGTACGGCATTGATAATCATTTTCAATATCATTTAATTAACTATAATGACCCAACTGCTTACGCGGCGTTAACACTGGCCGCCCGACAACACTGGAGATGATTATGAGTTATACACTGCCATCCCTGCCGTACGCTTATGATGCCCTTGAACCGCACTTCGATAAGCAGACGATGGAAATTCACCATACCAAACACCACCAGACTTACGTAAACAACGCCAACGCTGCGCTGGAAAGTCTGCCTGAATTCGCCAGCCTGTCGGCTGAAGAGCTGATCACCAAACTGGATCAACTGCCAGCGGACAAGAAAACCGTACTGCGCAACAACGCAGGCGGCCACGCTAACCACAGCCTGTTCTGGAAAGGCCTGAAAACCGGCACTACGCTGCAGGGCGAGCTGAAAGCGGCTATCGAACGCGACTTCGGCTCTGTTGACAACTTCAAAGCTGAATTCGAAAAAGCAGCAGCCACCCGCTTTGGTTCCGGCTGGGCGTGGCTGGTGCTGCAAGGTGACAAACTGGCTGTCGTTTCCACCGCTAACCAGGATTCCCCGTTGATGGGTGAAGCAATTTCTGGCGCTTCCGGCTTCCCGATCATCGGTCTGGATGTGTGGGAACACGCTTACTACCTGAAATTCCAGAACCGCCGTCCGGACTACATTAAAGAGTTCTGGAACGTGGTGAACTGGGATGAAGCTGCTGCGCGTTTCGCCGCTAAAAAATAAGTTCTACGCTTAAATAATGCCCCTGCAAGCGCTGCTTGTGGGGGCTTTTTTGTGATCAAAATCAACATGGGAACATTGATCCATTTAAATTGAAACAATGTTTTATTGTGCGGGTGGGATCACTTTTATAATTCCTCTGAATGTCTATCTTCTGTTCATCAAGACGGGCGCATCTCAAAAGTAAGATGCAATCGCCCATAAAAATTGCCCCATTTTTATGTCTACAGGTGATGGAAATGCAGATCAAACGAACGATAGAGAGAATCCCTGGCGGGATGATGCTGGTGCCGCTTTTCCTCGGCGCGTTATGTCACACCTTTTCACCCGGCGCCGGGAAATATTTCGGCTCATTTACCAACGGTATGATCACCGGTACGGTGCCTATTCTGGCGGTCTGGTTCTTTTGTATGGGCGCGTCGATTAAGCTAAGCGCAACCGGCACCGTGCTGCGTAAATCAGGCACGCTGGTCATCACCAAAATTCTGGTGGCGTGGGTGGTAGCGGCGATTGCCTCACGCATCCTGCCGGAACACGGTGTGGAAGTCGGGTTCTTCGCCGGGTTGTCCACGTTGGCGCTGGTGGCCGCCATGGATATGACCAACGGTGGGCTGTACGCCTCGATTATGCAGCAGTATGGCACCAAAGAAGAGGCCGGGGCATTTGTCCTGATGTCTCTGGAATCAGGCCCGCTGATGACCATGGTGATTCTGGGTACCGCGGGGATTGCTTCGTTTGAACCACACGTGTTTGTGGGGGCCGTATTACCCTTCCTGATTGGTTTTGCGCTGGGTAATCTGGACCCTGAACTGCGGGAGTTCTTCAGCAAAGCTGTGCAGACTCTGATCCCGTTCTTCGCCTTCGCGCTGGGTAACACCATTGATTTGAGCGTGATTGCGCAGACCGGCGTGCTGGGGATTCTGTTGGGCGTGGCGGTGATTATCATCACCGGGATCCCATTGATTATCGCTGATAAACTGATTGGCGGCGGCGATGGAACAGCGGGGATTGCCGCTTCCAGCTCAGCGGGTGCGGCGGTTGCCACGCCGGTACTGATTGCTGAAATGGTTCCGGCATTTAAACCGATGGCGCCAGCGGCAACCTCTCTGGTGGCGACCTCGGTGATTGTGACCTCCATTCTGGTACCGATTATCACGTCCATCTGGTCGAAAAAGGTCAAAGCCAGGGCCGCGGAAATTGATCTTCGTGGTACCGTGAAGTAAGCCTCTTTTGCCGGATGGTCTGCGCCATCCGGCTTAGTCAGTTAACCTTTGACGACGAACACCTCATCAATAGTCCGACATTCCCCCTCATTCAACTCTCCGCCAGCATTACGTGACACACCGGTGCAGTAGCCAAACTTACGCGATACCACGGTTTTGATGGTGGTGACAAAATCTTCGCCAATGGCGTAGATGGACATGTAGGTGCCAATCTGGTCCTGAATATCGCGAAGCGTCGCCAGATCGCCCTGCTTAAACGCCTCCCGCGCACTGACAAACAGTTCCGGCATAACGTTGTTCAACCCTGAAATAATCCCCGCCCCGCCTGCCAGCAGGTTAGGAATGTAGTATTCGTCATAACCGGACAGTACGGCAAAATCTTCCCGCACGGCGCGCGTTGTCTGAATCATGCTGCGGGTATGTGACTGACAGTCGACGGTATCTTTGATGCCTGCGAAATTTGGGAACTCGGCAGCGAGAGTGGCAACCAGCTCCGGCGTTAAATCACAGCCGGTACGCGCCGGGAAATTATAGGCAAACCATTTACCGCTGAGTTTCTGTCCCAACTGGCGGAAGTAACTCAGCAGCTGTTTCGCCGTTTGTCCGTAGTAATAAGGCGGCAGGATCATCACGGCATCATAACCTGCGCGATACGCTTCCTGCGCCATCAACAGAACATCATTCTGGCAGGTGGATGAGACGTTGGCGACCATCTTCAGCGAGCTCATGGCCCGGGCTTCACGGATCAGCAGCAGTCGTTCTTCGAGCGTAAAGGAAGCAAACTCCCCGATGCTGCCCATCAGCAAAATCACGTCGATTTTGGCCTCGGTAAGGCGTTTAAGATGCTGGCTCAGACCGTTGAGATCGATCTTGCCGTCATTGTCCATTGGCGTAATGGAAGGGCACCAGACGCCAGCAAATTGCGATTGACCAGTCACGTAGTCGACTCCTTATTTGAAATGATGTTTCAAAACCAGATTACATTGATAGCATGTGTCCTTAAGTTTCATGTGAACCGTGCTCTCATTTTGAGCGACTGGGATAAAATAAATATGGTGTAATGGGGGAAATTTATCGGGAGAGGGAACAGATGCGATATCCGGTCGATGTTTTTACAGGCAAGATTCGGGACTATACGGGAAGTCGTCCCAGCGCGATTGCTAAAGTTCAGGTCGATGGTGAGCTGATGCTGACCGAGCTTGGCCTGACGGGGGATGAACAGGCGGAAACGAAAATTCATGGCGGGCCGGATCGCGCGCTGTGCCATTATCCGCGTGAACACTATCAGCACTGGAGACAAGAGTTTCCGGAGCAGGCGGAGTTATTTGTTGCCCCCGCTTTTGGCGAAAACCTCTCCACTGAGGGGCTGACAGAAGAGAATGTGTATATTGGCGACATTTTCCAGTGGGGAGACGCGCTGATTCAGGTCACACAGCCGCGCTCGCCGTGCTTTAAGCTGAATTTCCATTTTGGCATCAGCGATATGGCCAGCCAGATGCAGGATGCGGGCAAGACGGGCTGGCTGTGTAGCGTCATCGCTCCCGGTCAGGTGTCGGCAGACGCGCCGTTGATCCTGGCGTCACGCGTGAGCGATGTCAGCGTGCGCGAGGCGATTGCCATTGCCTGGCATATGCCGTTTGATGACTCGCAGTATCACCGTTTACTGTCGGCTGCCGGGTTATCGAAGAGCTGGACCAGAACGATGCAAAAGCGCCGTTTAAGCGGTAAGATCGAAGATAATTCCCGCCGTTTGTGGGGCAAATAACTCTCACCTTTAGCTTGCCATTAAATCAGGTGGCGACACCTGATTTATCTTCCTCATGGTTCATCTCCTCACGTACTAAAACCTGCCTGTCGCGCCATGTGTCCAGGCCATTCTTGATACCTGGCCCACAAAAAGAAACGCTGCGTTGAAAAAAAACTTGAGTATTTCGTGCACTCAAATATCTTAGCTTCAAATTGGTTTAAACCAGATTGAATGAGATGAAAAAGAAAAACAATGTTGATGTGCTCAGAGAGCGCTTTGAAAGCTGGTTAAACGAGAATAATTTGCCAGCGGGCTCCAAATTGCCTTCGGAGAGAGAGCTATGTGAGCTGCTGGATGCAAAGCGCATGACCTTACGTCAGGTTCTGATCGAGCTGGAGATTGATGCACGTATTTTCCGCAAGAACCGTAGCGGGTGGTTTATTTCATCGAAGCGATTCATTTATAACCCGAAATCACTTTCCAGCTTCAATGCCGAGGCCTGTGCCCAAGGGCGTAAACCTTTTTGGGATTATTTGACCAAGGAAACGATTGAGACGGTTCCGCACCATGTTGATGATGTTTTTCTCTCCTCCGGCGATCGTTATTTAGTTACCGGCTGGTGTGGTCTTGATTCACATAAAGTGTTTTACCATGAATCCTATATTGATGCCGATGTTGCACCGGGATTCATAAACAAACTTGGCAATCAGTCTTTTGCCAGCGTCTGGGAAGATGCGTTCGGTCATGTTTTAAATATCAAAGAGATGATTTTTAAACCGGTCAATATGCCGGAAGTGGCCTGCAAAGAACTGGGCGTTGCGCCAAATACTTATGGAATTTTAGTAGAAAAACATCGGGCAACCCGAGACAAAAAAGTGGTTCAGGTTGATTTTGAATACTGGCGACTTGAATCAGTGGAACTTGTTATTCGTGATGAATGAGAAAACTATGGGAAAATATAACCAGGAACTTCTCGCTGAACGCGCGAGAAATATACCGCTGTACCTACATGCTTATGCCTTTCATCTGAATATGCGCTATGAGAGAGTCCTCCCTGGCGATCTTCTGGATATTGCATATCAGCAAAAATTAAAAGGTGTAAAAATACATGTTGAGGATGGCGAGTCCCAGTCACTGCAGAAACTAAACGATCGGCAGTTACACGATTTTAAAGAAAAGGCCAAAAAATATAATTTGGATGTGCATATTGAAACCAGCGCATCGGACCAGGCGACATTGACGGATGCGATCCGTATTGCCATGGCAACTGGCGCAACGTCAGTTCGTTTCTACCCGCGCTATGAAGGGCATCTCAACGATGTTATGGCGAAGATCGCTAATGATATTGCGTGGTTGTCTCAGCATGATGACTGCGGCCTAAGCTTTACCATCGAACAGCATGAAGATCTGCAAGGTCATGAACTGGTGACGCTGGTTAAGAATAGTGGGATGAAGAATCTCTCTATTCTGTTTGATTTTGGCAACATGATTAACGCTAATGAGCAGCCGCTTTCTGCGTTAGAGGTCATGTCTCCTTGGATCACTCAGGTACATATTAAAGACGCTAAAATTATTAAAGAAGGTAAAGGCTGGGGGCATGAGGCTTGTCGTTCAGGATACGGCGACTTACCCATGGAGGAGATGCTCAAGGCATTATTACTCTTAGGTGAAGATAAACCACAAGTACATGCTTTTGGTCTGGAAGAAGAAGTTGAATATTATGCTCCGGCATTTCGTTTCGATGATGAAGGTGATAATCCCTGGATCCCATGGCGCGATGCAAGTTATACGCCGCTACCCGACGCTGACATGATTGATGCGCGACTGGCGCAGGAAAAAGAACATGCGCTGGCTCAAATAAAATATATTCGTGACTTGTGTAATAAATTTATAGGTAATCAATAACTTTTTAAAATCTTACTAAATGCGAACAGGGTTATGAAAATAACTCTACAATTTTATTAATTATATAAATTAATCTAAATATTTCTCTCAACAAGCAATGAGGGTTTACTCATGTTCATGAATAAATGGGCAAGGCTTTGTTTTTTGATTTTAGGCGGCGGCACAATATTCAAACTTTCAAGTATGAAAGATGTTTTCTATGTGCCAATGCAAAATGACTGGGGTTTAACCAATACGCAGATTGGCTTGAGTTTTACGGTTTATACGATTGTTCAGACAACCGGCCTGTTTCTTTCGCTCTATATTGCAGACCGTTATTCTAAGAAAATATTATTACCCTTTGGTCTGATCGGTGTTGGGCTTTGCGGTTTATATCTGGCAACGCTACCGTCATTTACCGGTTATCTCATTTGCTTTGCCGCAATGGCGTTTTTTGCCGATGTGGTGTATTGGCCGGTATTGCTGAAAGCCGTACGTCTGCTGGGTACGAAAGAAGAACAAGGCCGCATGTTTGGCTTTTTAGAAGCCGGACGTGGCGTGGTGGATGTCATCGTCGCTTCTGGTGCCCTGTTTGTTTTTGTTCAGTTTGGTGAAGGCAAAGCGGGAATGCAGGCGGGTCTGTTGTTTTATACGGTCATTACGCTTGCGGCAGGTATTGTGACGTACTTTATTGTCGATGACGACAAAGTGAAAGGCGGCGAGAATACCAGTGCCAATATGGAAGTGTTAAAGGGGATTAAACATGTTTTGTCCTGTCCTAACGTCTGGTTGGCTTCTTTAGGGATTTTCTTCGTTTACGCCGCATATTGTGGGCTGACTTACTTTATCCCCTTCTTAAAAGACATCTACATGTTGCCGGTAGCACTGGTCGGCGCGTACGGCATCATTAACCAGTATGCGTTAAAAATGGTAGGAGGGCCGATTGGTGGGCTGCTGGCGGATAAGGTTGCTAAATCGCCTACGGTGTACCTGAAATGGACCTTTCTGATCTCTGCCGTTGCGATGCTTGTTTTCATGCAGTTGCCGCATCAAACAATGAACGTGTATATCGGTATGGCCGCGACATTAGGATTCGGGGCGATTATCTTCTCACAGCGTGCGATTTTCTTCGCGCCGATGGATGAGATTGGTACGCCACGTGAGTATGCCGGTTCGGCAATGGCGTTTGGTTGCATCATCGGTTATATGCCCGCCATGTTTGCGTACACGTTATACGGATATTTGCTGGATACCAATAGCGGCATCACAGGCTACAACTATGTTTTTAGCGTGATGATTGCGTTCAGCTTAATGGGCTTTATCTGTTCGACAATTCTGGTGAAGCGGATCAAAAAGCAAAAGCTAGCGGCTGCGACCGCAACTGCATAATGTGAGTGCTTCCCCGGCGATACGTGACCGGGGAAGCCTGTTAAGCGCGTTTATACAGCGGTAACCAAATCACCAGCCGTAAACCACCCAGCGGGCTGTCTTCGGCCTTCACCCAGCCACGATGCTGCTGGATCGCGGTTTCCACAATCGCCAGACCCAGCCCCGTTCCGCCAGACTCGCGATCGCGCGCCTCATCGGTACGATAGAACGGACGGAAAATCTGCTCCCGGTCCTCAGGGCTGACGCCCGGACCATCGTCGTCAACGGTGATGGTGATCCCGTCTTTATCCACCGCGAAGCCCACTTCAATCTGCGTGTGTGAATAGCGTAGGGCGTTGCGCACAATGTTTTCCAGCGCGCTTTCCAGCGCATTTGGGTTGCCGTACAGCGGCCACGGACCCGGCGGGAAATTCACCGTGAGCGATTTACCCATCTGCTCGGCTTCAAAGGCGGCGTTATCCAGTACTTCGCCCCATAGCTGATTGGCTTTCACCGTTTCACTGACCAGCGCGTTTTTCTGCTGATTACGTGACATCACCAGCAGGTCGTTGATCATGCTGTCCAGCCGATGCGCTTCTGTTTCAATGCGCTCCAGCTCTTTGCTCTCACCGCTACGACGGCGCAGCAGAGCGGTTCCCAGTTGCAGACGTGTCAACGGCGTTCTCAACTCGTGAGAGATGTCCGACAGCAGGCGCTGCTGCGTGGTCATCATCCGCTCCAGAGCCGTCACCATCTGGTTAAAGCTGGCGCCCGCCGCCAGAAACTCCTGCGGACCGGCTTCCAGTTCCGGATGCTGACGCAGGTTGCCCTGGGCCACTTCATCCGCTGCATTTTTCAGCTTACGCGCCGGTTTCGCCAGGCTCCAGGCAAGCCAGAGCAATAACGGAGAGCTGACTAACATGGTGACGATCAGCAACAACAGCGGTCGGTCGAACAGCAGGTTGATAAAGTCAGATTGCGAGCTGCTGGCAGGTCGAATGAGATACAGCTGGTAGTTATCTTCACCGTCTCTGACGGAAAAAGGCCCGACCATCTCCACGCGACCGTATTTTTTCTTTTGCGGATGGTCGGCGTTATCGGCCTGACCAATAAAGTTACGAATGATCTGCATTTCGTTGCGTTCTGCGCCGATCACGCGTCCTTCCGTGGTAACAAGCAATAACCGCTGTCCTGGCGGCGCCCACTTGTCTATCGCCCGAAACAAGCGACGCCACCACATCAAATCGTTGGGTGGATCGTTCGCCAGTTCAGCTTCAACGTGTTGCTCAATCATCAACCCCTGGCGCTGCTCGCTGTCCAGTAGCTCGGTCATCTGACGTGAGTCGAGCTTGGGTAACATCAGTACCAACATCAACACCAGTGCCAGCGTCAACCAGAAGATGGCAAAGATGCGTGCGGTTAAACTCCCTATCATGAAGCGGAGACCATCAGGTAGCCGCGACCACGTAGCGTTTTAAACCACGGATGCCCATCTTTACGCTCTGGCAGCTTACGACGCAGGTTCGAGATATGCATGTCGATCGCGCGATCGAAAGGCGTCAGGCGTTTGCCCAGCACTTCCTGGCTCAGATGTTCACGCGAAACCACCTGGCCGAGATGCTGCGCCAGCAAATAGAGCAGGGTGAATTCGGTGCCGGTTAGCTCCAGCGTTTGCCCGTCGAAGCTGGCTTCCTGGCGACCCGGGTTGAGGCTTAACGCATCCACTTCCAGAGTCGGTGAGCCGTTGTCGCTGCTCTGCTGCTGTTCGCTCCAGTGCGAGCGACGCAGAATAGCGCGGATACGTGCGACCAGTTCGCGGTCGTTAAACGGTTTAGGTAAATAGTCGTCCGCGCCCAGTTCAAGGCCGAGAACGCGATCCAATTCGCTGCCGCGAGCGGTCAGCATGATTACGGGGGTCTGGTGTGTCTGGCGAAGCGCTTTCAGTGTATCGATGCCGTTTTTCTTTGGCATCATGACGTCGAGCAAAAGTAAATCGATGCTGTCATCCAGAAGCTCGAGCGCCTGTTCCCCATCATGGGCAACCAGCACATCGAAACCTTCCATTTCGAGCAACTCCTTTAACAGGGAAGTCAGCTCTCGGTCATCATCAACTAACAGGATTTTATTCATTGTTTACGTACCTCCGAGGCAGAAATTACGTCATCAGGCGTCGCTAATCTATGACTTTACGTTGTTTTACACCCCCTGACGCATGTTTGCAGCCCGAATCGTAAACTGTCTCTCGTTGAATCGCGACAGAAAAGATTTTGGGAGCAAGTGATGGGCAAAGTAACCGCTGCCGTCATGGCCTCAACGCTGGCACTCAGTACTTTAAGCCATGCAGCTGAAGTCGTCACAGGCGATCACTGGCACCTGGGTGAAGGCTCCTCGCAACGCAGCGTACAGAGCCACATGTTTGACGGTATCAGTTTAACCGAACATCAACGTCAACAGATGCGAGATTTAATGCAGCAGGCAAGACACGAACAGCCTCCTGTTAATGTTAGCGAAATGGAGACAATGCATCGCCTTGTCACCGCAGAGAAATTTGATGAAAGCGCTGTGCGCGCTCAGGCAGAAAGAATGGCGCAGGAACAGGTTGCCCGCCAGGTTGAAATAGCCAAGGTTCGCAACCAGATGTATCGCCTGTTAACGCCCGAGCAGCAAGCGGTTTTAAATGAGAAACATGAACAACGAATGGAGCAACTGCGCGACGTCGCGCACTGGCAAAAAAGCTCATCGTTGAATTTATTGAGTAGTAGCAACTCACGTTCCCAGTAGTAACCCTGTTTTCCTTGCCATAGACACCATCCCTGTCTTCCCCCACATGATGTGGGGTTTTTTTTTGCCCAAAATTTGTCACTCGGTAATTGCCTGACTGTTTTACTTCATCCGTTATACTAGCGGCATATCCTGGCAGGAGTGTTTATGAATCAAACCTATGGGCGGCTGGTTAGCCGGGCGGCAATCGCGGCGACCGTGATGGCATCGCTGTTACTTTTGATCAAAATTTTTGCGTGGTGGTACACCGGATCGGTCAGTATTCTGGCTGCACTGGTGGATTCTTTGGTGGATATCGCGGCGTCGTTAACCAACCTGTTGGTGGTGCGTTATTCATTGCAACCGGCCGATGATGAACACACGTTTGGACACGGTAAAGCGGAATCATTGGCGGCGTTGGCGCAAAGTATGTTTATTTCCGGCTCAGCGCTGTTTTTATTCCTGACCGGGATTCAGCATCTTATCCAACCCACGCCGATGAAAGATCCCGGCGTCGGGGTGATTGTTACCATCATTGCGTTAGTGTGCACCATCATACTGGTCTCGTTTCAGCGCTGGGTGGTGAAGCGTACGCAAAGTCAGGCTGTTAGGGCGGATATGCTTCATTATCAGTCTGATGTTATGATGAACGGTGCGATTCTCATTGCGCTTGGGCTGGCATGGTACGGCTGGCATCGCGCAGATGCCTTGTTTGCGCTCGGGATTGGCATCTATATTTTATATAGCGCATTACGCATGGGGTATGAGGCGGTGCAGTCATTGCTGGATCGCGCTTTACCCGATGAAGAACGTCAGGAAATTATTGATATCGTGACGTCATGGCCGGGAGTCAGCGGCGCTCACGATCTTCGCACGCGGCAGTCAGGGCCGACCCGCTTTATTCAGATTCATTTGGAAATGGAAGATAATCTGCCGCTCGTTCAGGCGCATGTAGTGGCTGAGCAGGTCGAGCAGGCAATTTTGCGACGTTTCCCGGGATCGGATGTCATTATTCATCAGGATCCCTGTTCCGTCGTACCCAAGGAAGGCAAGATGTTTGAGCTTTCATAATTCGTTGTAAAAAAAGTGAACCAGGCCAGCATTTTGTGTATAAATTACCACCATTTGGCCTGACCTGAATCAATTCAGCAGGAAGTGATTGTTATACTATCTGCATATTCGTTGGATCGTTTCGATATGCGGAATCGACTTCCGGCAGCAGATTTCATTTTGCATTCCAAAGTTCAGAGGTAGTCATGATTAAGAAAATCGGTGTGTTGACAAGCGGCGGTGATGCGCCGGGCATGAACGCAGCAATCCGTGGTGTTGTACGTGCAGCGTTGACGGAAGGGCTGGAAGTCATGGGGATCCATGATGGCTACCTGGGTTTGTATGAAGACCGTATGGTCCAGCTTGACCGCTATAGCGTGTCCGACATGATCAACCGTGGCGGTACCTTCCTCGGTTCTGCCCGCTTCCCGGAATTCCGCGACGAAAACGTGCGTGCGGTGGCTATCGAAAACCTGAAGAAGCGTGGCATCGACGCCCTGGTTGTTATCGGTGGTGACGGTTCTTACATGGGTGCGAAACGCCTGACTGAAATGGGCTTCCCGTGCATCGGTCTGCCGGGCACTATCGACAACGATATCAAGGGCACCGACTACACCATCGGTTATTTCACCGCGCTGGGTACTGTAGTCGAAGCGATTGACCGTCTGCGTGATACCTCTTCTTCTCACCAGCGTATTTCCATCGTTGAAGTGATGGGCCGCTACTGTGGTGATCTGACTCTGGCGGCAGCGATTGCCGGCGGTTGTGAGTTCGTGGTGGTTCCGGAAGTAGAATTCAGCCGTGACGATCTGGTTGCTGAAATCAAAGCCGGTATCGCGAAAGGTAAAAAACACGCGATTGTAGCGATCACTGAACACATGTGTGACGTTGACGAACTGGCGCATTACATCGAGAAAGAAACGGGCCGTGAAACGCGTTCAACCGTACTGGGTCACATCCAGCGTGGTGGTTCTCCGGTTCCTTATGACCGTATTCTGGCGTCCCGTATGGGCGCGTATGCCATTGAACTGCTGCTCGAAGGTCACGGTGGCCGTTGCGTAGGTATTCAGAACGAAAAACTGGTTCACCATGACATCATCGACGCTATCGAAAACATGAAGCGTCCTTTCAAAGGTGACTGGCTGGACTGCGCGAAAAAACTGTACTGATTGTTTTTTGCGCGCCTGATGGCGCTACGCTTATCAGGCCTACAGGTTGCAGAAACGTGTAGGCCTGATTAGGCGCTAGCCGCCATCCGGCAATCCCTCAGATTTATTCCTCGAAGTTATAGCAAATCTTTTTTTATTCTTTAATGTTTGGATCGCTTTCTGGCACGCTTTGCTCATCACAACACCACATAAGAGAGCTGGGCGATGAACAAATGGGGCGTAGGGTTAACATTATTGCTGGCATCGACCAGCGTTCTGGCAAAGGATATTCAGTTACTTAACGTATCGTACGATCCAACGCGTGAGCTGTACGAGCAGTACAACAAAGCTTTTAGCGCGCACTGGAAGCAGGAAACCGGCGACAACGTCGTGATCCGCCAATCACACGGCGGTTCGGGTAAACAGGCGACTTCCGTCATTAACGGCATTGAAGCCGATGTCGTGACGCTGGCGCTGGCTTACGATGTGGACGCTATTGCTGAACGTGGTCGTATCGATAAAAACTGGATCAAGCGTCTGCCGGATAACTCAGCACCTTACACTTCCACCATCGTTTTCCTGGTCCGCAAGGGCAATCCAAAACAAATTCATGACTGGAACGATCTTGTCAAACCGGGTGTGTCTGTCATTACGCCAAACCCGAAAAGCTCAGGCGGCGCACGCTGGAACTATCTGGCAGCATGGGGCTACGCCCTGCACCACAACAATAACGATCAGGCCAAAGCCCAGGACTTCGTCAAAGCCCTGTTTAAAAACGTTGAAGTGCTGGACTCCGGTGCGCGTGGCTCAACCAATACCTTCGTTGAACGCGGTATCGGTGATGTGCTGATTGCCTGGGAAAACGAAGCGCTACTGGCGACGAACGAACTGGGTAAAGATAAATTCGAGATAGTCACTCCGAGTGAATCTATTCTCGCGGAGCCGACCGTTTCCGTGGTCGACAAAGTGGTGGAAAAGAAAGACACCAAAGCGGTAGCGGAAGCCTACCTGAAGTATCTCTACTCGCCGGAAGGTCAGGAGATAGCAGCGAAAAACTTCTACCGTCCGCGTGATGCTGAAGTGGCGAAGAAATACGAAAATGCCTTTCCGAAGCTGAAGCTGTTCACCATTGACGAAGAGTTTGGCGGCTGGACGAAAGCACAGAAAGAGCACTTCTCTAACGGCGGTACGTTCGACCAAATCAGCAAGCGCTAAATAAATCTGTGAGTTACCAACCCGGTGGCATAACGCGACCGGGTTTTTTATTTGTCATGGTTTTGCGTTACTCTTGCCCCTCAATAGGATACAGGGAACGCGTAATGAAAAAAGCAGGCTATCTTTTACTGGCGGTGATTGTGGTGGCTGCCGCTGCTGGCATTGGTTACTGGAAATTCACCGGCAACCCGGACGCGTTACGCCAGATTGTTCTTCAGCAATGCTTGCCGCACCAGTTGCAGCAGCAGGATCCCGCACCGTGCGTGGAAGTGAAACCAGACGCCGGATATGTGGTGTTCAAAGATCGTAATGGTCCGCTGCAATATCTGTTGATGCCTGGTTACCGTATCAATGGTACGGAAAGCCCGTTGCTGTTGGAATCAGGCACGCCGAACTTTTTCTGGCTGGCCTGGCAGGCGCGTAGCTTTATGAGCCAAAAATACGGTCAGGAGATCCCTGACAAAGCGGTATCGCTGACCATTAACTCGCGTAGCGGGCGTACGCAAAATCACCTGCACATTCATATCTCCTGCCTGCGAACCGATGTCAGAAAGCAGCTGGATGACAACATGGCGAAAATCAGCACCCGCTGGTTGCCTTTGCCGGGTGGATTACGCGGGCATGAATATCTGGCGCGTCGCGTCACGGAAAACGAACTGGCGCAACGCAGCCCGTTTATTATGCTGGCGGAAGAAGTACCGAATGCGCGAGAACATATGGGCCGCTATGCGCTGGCGATGGTGCGCCAAAGCGATGAGTCTTTTGTCCTGCTGGCGACTCAGCGTAACTTGCTGTCGCTGAATCTCGCCTCTGCTGAGGAAATTCAGGATCATCAATGTGATATTCTGCGCTAACCCTACCTAATCTGGCGTTTACTCCGCATGCCTGTCCCCGTATTCTTGTTGAAAAAAACAACAGGAGACAGGCATGTCGCTCTGGCTTTCACACCCTCTGTTTATTCCTTCTCTGGTGGTTGGCATCACCATTATTCTCTGGGCGACATCGCTACTACCGGAATTTATAACGGCGCTGCTGTTCTTTGCCGTGGCGATGGTGGCCAAAATCGCGCCACCGGATGTGATTTTTGGCGGCTTTGCGTCATCGGCATTCTGGCTGGTCTTCAGTGGCTTCGTGCTGGGTATCGCGATTCGTAAAACGGGATTGGCGGACAGGGCGGCGAGGGCGCTGTCATCGCGATTGACCGACTCCTGGCCGTTAATGGTAGCGAGTGTGGTACTGCTAAGTTATGCGCTGGCGTTTGTAATGCCGTCCAATATGGGGCGCATTGCGCTGCTGATGCCGATTGTCGCGGCGATGGCGAAACGGGCGGGAATTAACGACGGCACGCGAGCCTGGTATGGTCTGGCGCTGGCCGTCGGGTTTGGGACGTTCCAGCTTTCCGCGACGATTTTACCCGCTAACGTGCCGAATCTGGTGATGAGCGGCGCAGCGGAAGGTTCTTACGGTATCCACCTGAATTATCTGCCCTATTTACTGTTACATACGCCGGTTCTGGGCTGGCTCAAGGGCGCGGTACTCATCGTACTTATCTGCTGGCTGTTTCCTGGTAAGCCCCATGCGCCGCGCGATCTGACGCCGCCTGAGCCGATGAGCCGGGATGAAAAACGTCTGGCATGGATGTTAGCGGTGGTGTTGTTTTTGTGGGTAAGCGAAAGCTGGCACGGCATTGGTCCAGCGTGGACCGGACTGGCGGCGGCGGTTATCACGCTGCTACCTCGGGTTGGCTTTATTAATGGCGAGGAGTTTTCCAGTGGGGTCAATATCCGTACCTGTATCTATGTGGCGGGTATTCTGGGGCTGGCGATCACCGTCACGCAGACCGGTATTGGCAGTGCGGTGGGCGAGGCGCTGTTACAGGTGATGCCGCTGGACGCGGAAAAACCGTTTACCAGCTTCCTCGCGCTGACTGGCATTACCACCGCACTCAATTTTATTATGACGGCAAACGGCGTTCCGGCGCTATATACCACGCTGGCGCAAAGCTTTGCCGATGCGACGGGATTCCCGCTGCTGTCGGTGATTATGATTCAGGTACTGGGATATTCCACACCGCTACTTCCGTATCAGGCTTCACCCATTGTTGTGGCGATGGCGCTTGGGAAAGTGCCTGCGAGGGCGGGGATGCTGCTGTGTATTGCGCTGGCGGTGGCAACGTATCTGGTGCTTCTGCCGTTGGATTACCTCTGGTTCAGTATGCTGGGTAAATTATAACTGTATCTAAATGTTAATTTTTTGTTTTGTGAGATGATGAATTGTTTTATTTGGGCTGATGGCGGTTAATACCGGGGCGCAGATTTGTGCACTGGAAACTCAAGGATTGATTCATGGACAGTTTGACCCCTATCCGCTGTTGGCCTGCCATCATTTCGCTCGCGATCACGCTGACCATCTGGTTTGTTATCCCGTGTCCGCCTGATGTCACTCCGCAAGCGTGGCATCTGCTGGCGTTGTTCATAGGTACGATCGCAGCGATTATCGGTAAAGCCATGCCCATTGGCGCCATCGCGGTTGTGGCGATTATGCTGGTGGCGATGACCGGCGTCACTAACCCCGGTAAACCCTCGGCCGCACTGAACGATGCGTTGAGTGGCTTTTCTAACCAGTTAATCTGGCTGATTGGTTTATCCATTATGCTGTCGCAAAGTCTGTTAAAGACCGGCCTGGGGGCGCGAATTGGCTACGGGTTTATTGCGCTGTTTGGTAAAAGAACGCTGGGTATTGCGTGGGCATTAACCCTTGCGGAAACGCTGATTGCGCCGGTTACGCCCAGCAACACGGCGCGTGGCGGTGGTATTATCCACCCAGTAATGCGGGCGATTGCGGAAAGCCTCGGATCGCAACCGGGAAACAACGAGAATGGTTCAACGGGTCGCTATCTGGCGCTGGTGAATTACAACATTAACCCCATCAGCTCGGCAATGTTCATCACCGCGACCGCACCTAACCCCTTAATCGTTAGCTTTTTAACGAAGGGGACGGATGGCGTGCTGAACATGACCTGGGGAATGTGGGCTATTGCGGCGCTGCTTCCCGCTGTGGTCTCGCTGGTCGTCATGCCGATTGTAATCTGGTGGCTCTACCCGCCAGCCATCACACGCACGCCAAATGCGCCGCAGTTCGCACGACAAAAACTGGAGGCGCTAGGTCCGCTTTCACTGGCAGAGAAAATTACCCTGGCCGTCTTCATTTTGCTGCTCTGCCTGTGGGCGGGAGTGCCCGCGATGTTGATGGGCAGCGCCTGGAGCGTAAACCCCACAAGCGCCGCGTTAATTGGTTTGTCGATTCTGTTGATGGCGGGAGTATTAAGCTGGGAAGACATTCTTAAATGCCGTGGAGCGTGGGATACCATAGTCTGGTTCGCGGCGCTGGTAATGATGGCGGATTTTCTCAGCAAGCTTGGGTTGGTTGGTTGGCTGGCGACCAGCGTGGGTAGTGCAATCGACCATCTGGGTGTGCACTGGAGCATTGCGACGCTGTTGTTGATTCTGCTTTACGTCTATTCGCACTACTTTTTCGCCAGTACAACTGCGCATATTACGGCGATGTTCGCTGCGTTCTTCGCTGCAGGTTTAGGCCTCGGCGCGCCGCCAGCGCTGCTTGGTTTAATGCTCGGTTTCTCCTCCTCCTTGATGATGTCGCTCACGCACTATGGCACGGGTACTGCGCCTATTATCTTTGGTTCGGGCTATGTCACGCTGGCGGAGTGGTGGAAAACGGGGCTGGTAATGAGTGTGGTCAACCTGACCATTTGGGGTGTGACCGGCGCCTTCTGGTGGCACTGGTTGGGATACTGGTAGTTAATACAGCGGGAGGAGTGCCCCTCCCGCCTTAACAACTTAAGCCTGTTTAGCGGCTTCTGCTGCTTTAACGATGACTGCGAAAGCATCTGCTTTCAGAGAAGCACCGCCAACCAGCGCGCCGTCGATGTCCGGCTGAGCGAACAGTTCTGCCGCGTTGCCCGCGTTTACGGAACCGCCGTACTGGATAATAACCTGTTCAGCGATTTTCGCGTCAGCTTTAGCAATGTGATCACGAATGAATTTGTGAACAGCCTGAGCCTGAGCCGGAGTTGCAGATTTACCGGTACCGATAGCCCATACTGGTTCGTAAGCGATGACTACGCCTTCGAATGCCGCAGCGCCCTGAGTTTTCAGAACGGCGTCGATCTGACGTGCGCAGACTTCTTCAGTTTTGCCCGCTTCGTTTTCTGCTTCGGTTTCACCGATGCACAGAACTGGAGTCAGACCCTGCTCTTTCAGCACAGCGAATTTCTTCGCGATCAGCTCGTCAGACTCTTTGTGATAAGTACGACGCTCAGAGTGACCGATAATGATGTACTGCGCGCCGATATCTTTCAGCATTTCAGCGCTTGTTTCACCGGTGAATGCGCCAGACAGGTTCAGGTCAACGTTCTGCGCGCCCAGGATGATGTGGCTACCGGCAGCGGCGTGTTTCGCCAGGTCGATATACATTTCCGGCGGAGCAATCGCTACTGCACAGCCAGCAACGCCAGCCAGTTCTTTACGCAGATTAGCAACCAGTTCGTTTACCATATGGCGGCTGCCGTTCAGTTTCCAGTTACCCATCACTAAAGGATGTCGCATTTCATTTCTCCACGCTTGTCAGCGAATTAAGGAATATGGCCGCCCGTCAGGGCAGCATGGTCTGTGAAACAGTATAGAGATTCATCCCCAGAAAGGCTTTGCTTTTTGTCACTTATTCGACCCTTCGAGGTTTTCAGATAGAGCCAGCTTAATCGGTTCAACAGCGAAGGTCAGCCCCTTTTCACCGTTATCTGCTATGACATAGCGAATAGCGCCTTCTGTTTCGGCGTAATAGTGCTTACCTTTGCCCGCTGCGAGAAGTTTTTGCAGCTTTTTCTGGCTCTGTTCTTTCGTCAGCAGCGGCGCGACGGTGCGGATGACGGCGCTCATATATTCCAGCGCTTTCGCTTTCGCCGCCTTTTGTTCTGGCCCCTGAATCGGCAGCCAGGTTATCTGCATGCTTTTGATTTTTAAGGTGCCGCGCTCAAGGGCGGAGGACGCATACAGGTTTTCGTTGATTTTACTGGCGGCGCGGGTGAGATTCGCTCGGTCGCGACTGCTGTCGATGGCGCGGAACTCATTGAGGATAAGCTTCGGATTCTGTGTATTAAAGTTTTCACGAAACTGGCTAATCGATAGATCAAAAGTTGGCGCGCCCGCCAACAAATAGGGGGCCGTGATTGCCGTCGATGGCTCTTCCGCCTGCGCCGTAGTGCTTACGGTTAAGGCTGAAAACAGTAATAAAAACAGTGTAAATCCTTGCTTCATCAATTGTACCTTTCATTCTCACTGCTCACGATTAAAACGGTAACCGTCCGGCTTGTCAAAAGGGTAAACTGTCCTGGAAGGTAATAATAAAGGAACCTACATGACCATACAGCAGTGGTTATTCTCATTTAAAGGGCGTATTGGACGCCGTGATTTCTGGATTTGGATAGGTCTGTGGCTCGTCAGTATGTTGGCGTTGTTCTCCCTGGCGAGTAAGCAATTACTCGATATTCAAACCGCGGCATTTTGTCTGGTGTGTCTGCTATGGCCGACGGCGGCGGTGACGGTAAAGCGTCTGCACGATCGGGGACGTTCAGGGGCGTGGGCGTTGCTGATGATTCTGGCGTGGATGCTGCTGGCCGGAAACTGGGCGATGTTACCTGGCGTCTGGCAATGGGCGGTAGGCCGTTTTCTTCCGACGCTGATTCTGGTCGGCATGCTTATCGATCTGGGCGCGTTTGTCGGCACCCAGGACGAAAATAAATATGGTAAAGATACGCAGGACGTAAAGTACAGAGCTGACTCGTAGGGCGGATAAGGCGCGTTAGCGTCGCCATCCGGCAAGCCCTTACCAGTAGTGTTCAGCGGTCATATGGCCTGGTCGACGGCGCAGGTGTTTGGTCATCTGCCGGGTCTCTTTCAACAGTTGCTGCGTGTCGCGTACCATTTGTGGATTTCCACATAGCATTACGTGGCTGGTTTCTTTATCCATTGGCAGACCTACCGCTTTTTCCAGCTCACCGCTTTCAATCAGCGCCGGCACTCGCCCGGTCAACGAATTTGCCGCAGTTTCACGGCTAACAACGGTCTGGATACGTAATTTACCTTCGTAGCGCTTTTCCAGCGCCTGCATCAATGGCAGGTAGCTTAAATCGGCGGCATAGCGCGCGGCGTGGACCAGCACCAGATTTTTAAAGCGATCCAGATCTTTGCCTAACTGCAAAATCGACAAATACGGGCCGATAGCCGTGCCGGTCGCCAGCATCCATAGCGTATCGCAATCGGGGATCTCATCCAGGACGAAGAAGCCAGCGGCTTCACTGACCACCTGAACGTCATCGCCAGGTTTCAGCGCGGCCAAACGAGGGCTGAGTTTGCCGTCGGGAACCGTCACCAGATAAAACTCTAAATCGGGATTGTCGGGCGCATTGACGTAGGAATAGGCGCGCTGGACGCGCTCGCCGTCGATTTCCAGGCCAAGCTTGGTAAACTGGCCAGCAGTGAAAGGAAGAACCGGAGCTCGCACGGTCAAACTAAATAAGGCATCGGTCCAGTTCTGCACCTTTGTGACTTTGCCTGTTACCCAATCTGCCATGGTTTTCTCCTGTCTGCTTTGATTGCCTTATCTTCGTTCGTTGGACGAAAGATTTCCAGCCCGGATGGGCTGGAAGGCTCTATTGATCAAATCAATTACAGGATGTGCGCCTGCACATCGGGATCTTTGCGATCGAGATAGTGAATCGACTGAATGCGGCGGATTGTGCGTGATTTGCCGCGGATCAACAGTGTTTCTGTGGTCGCGATATTACCTTTGCGGCTAATGCCTTCCAGTAGATCGCCTTTGGTGATGCCGGTGGCAGAGAAAATAACGTTGTCGCTGCGCGCCATTTCGTCCAGACGCAGTGCTTTGCCCGCCTCAATGCCCATCGCAGTGCAGCGGGCCAGTTCCTGTTCGCCAATGCGGCGGTTTTCTTCGCTGTCGCCTTTGACGTCATGACGCGCCAACAGACGGCCCTGCATATCGCCATCCAGCGCGCGGATAACGGCGGCGGAGACCACGCCTTCCGGTGCGCCGCCAATGCCGTACAGCACGTCAACTTCACTGTCAGGCATGCAGGTCAGAATTGAAGCCGCAACGTCGCCGTCGGGAATAGCGAATACGCGCACGCCCAGTTTCGTCATCTCTGCAATAACGTCATCATGGCGAGGTTTTGCCAGGATAGTGACGGTCAGGTCACTCAGGGGTTTGTTCAGCGCGGCGGCAATGTTACGCAGGTTAGCTTCCAGCGATAGGTTCAGGTCAATGGACCCTTTTGCGCCTGGGCCGACAATCAGCTTTTCCATATACATGTCCGGCGCGTTCAGGAAGCAGCCTTTGTCGCCCACGGCCAGTACCGCCAGCGCATTTGCCTGGCCCATTGCCGTCATACGCGTGCCTTCGATAGGATCGACGGCGATGTCTACCGCATCACCAAGACCCGTACCGACTTTCTCACCGATAAACAGCATCGGCGCTTCATCGATTTCACCTTCGCCAATCACGATGGTGCCGTCGATGTTGACCTGGTTGAGCATAATACGCATGGCGTTCACCGCCGCGCCGTCAGCGGTATTTTTATCGCCGCGGCCCAGCCATTTGTAGCCAGCCAGCGCGGCCGCTTCGGTCACGCGTGAAAATTCAATGGCAAGTTCTCGTCTCATTGCAAACTCGTAGCTGAAAGGAATGGCGCGAAGTGTAGCACAGGGGAGGGGGCGAGATTATTGATGTGTGTGCGGGTTGTCCCCGCACGAAGATATTGCCGGATAAGACACCTTAGCGTCGCCATCCGGCAATGACGTATTACTCGTCGTGATCTTCCCACGCCATGGCGCGTTTGACTGCTTTTTTCCAGCCGCTGTAACGGAAGTTACGTTCGGTAGTTTCGATGCCGGGACGGAATTCACGCTCGATGACCGCTTTTTCCTGCAGCTCATCCAGGTTTTGCCAGAAGCCGACCGCCAGACCGGCCAGGTACGCCGCACCCAGCGCAGTGACTTCGCGGACTTCCGGACGCTCAACGCGCGTGCCGAGAATATCCGACTGGAACTGCATCAGGAAGTTGTTGGCGACCGCACCGCCATCGACGCGCAGGGCGTGCAGGCGAATGCCGGAGTCAGCCTGCATCGCTTCCAGTACGTCACGAGTCTGGTAAGCGATAGACTCAAGCGTTGCGCGAATGATGTGGTTGGAGTTTACGCCACGGGTCAGACCGAAGATGGCGCCACGCGCATACGGGTCCCAGTACGGTGCGCCCAGACCGGTGAATGCCGGAACGACGTACACGCCGTTGGTGTCTTTCACTTTGGTGGCGAAATACTCAGAGTCGAATGCATCGCTGATGAGTTTCATTTCATCACGCAGCCACTGGATAGAGGCACCCGCCATAAACACCGCGCCTTCCAGGGCGTAGTTCACTTCCCCGGTCGGTCCGCAGGCGATGGTGGTCAGCAGCCCGTTTTCGGACTTAACGGCTTTCTCGCCGGTGTTCATCAGCATGAAGCAGCCGGTACCGTAGGTGTTTTTCGCCATCCCTTCCTTCACGCACAGTTGGCCGAACAGCGCCGCCTGCTGGTCACCGGCGATACCGGAGATAGGAATACGAATGCCGCCTTTACCACCGATGTTGGTCTGACCGTACACTTCAGAAGAACGACGTACTTCCGGCAGCATGGCGCGCGGAATATCCAGCGCATCCAGCATCTTGTCGTCCCAGTCCAGGGAGTGAATGTTGAACAGCATGGTACGTGAGGCGTTGGTGTAATCGGTGACGTGTACACGCCCCTGCGTCATTTTCCAGATAAGCCAGGTGTCTACGGTACCAAACAGCAGTTCACCGCGACGAGCGCGCTCACGCGAGCCTTCTACGTGGTCGAGGATCCACTTCACTTTGGTACCGGAGAAGTACGGGTCAATCACCAGGCCGGTGTTGCTACGAATGTACTCTTCCATACCGTCGCGCTTGAGCTTCTCGCAGATATCCGCGGTACGACGACACTGCCACACAATGGCGTTATAGATAGGTTTACCGGTCTCACGTTCCCAGACGATGGTGGTTTCACGCTGGTTGGTAATACCGATCGCGGCAATTTCATCGGAACTGATATCGGCTTTCGCCAGCACTTCTACCAGCGTGGAGCTTTGGGTCGCCCAAATTTCCATTGGGTCGTGTTCTACCCAACCTGCTTTCGGGTAGATTTGCTCGAATTCGCGCTGTGAAACGGCAACGATATTCGCATCGTGGTCCATTACGACCGCGCGGGAGCTGGTGGTGCCCTGGTCGAGCGCAACGATATATTTTTTTTCAGTCATAATTTTTTGTCCCGTAGTCACATTACTGCGAAGCTTTTTGTTGAGTGTTGGCCGCAACGTCTTTCTCTTCAATCGCGCAGACATCGCACGGTAAATGACGACCAATCAGTTTGCGATAGGCCCATGCGCCCAAAATTGCGCCAGTAATTGGGCCAAACACTGGTACCAGGAAGTAAGGGATATCACGACCACCCGTGAAGGCAATCTCACCCCACCCGGCCAGTCCGGCGAACAGTTTCGGTCCGAAGTCACGCGCCGGGTTCATCGCAAAACCGGTTAGCGGCCCCATGGAAGCACCAATAACGGCAATCAGTAAGCCGATCAGCAGTGGTGCCAGAGGACCACGAGGTACACCGTTACCATCGTCGGTCAGGGCCAGAATCAGCCCCATTAGAATAGCGGTAATGACCATTTCAACCGCGAAGGCCTGCACAAAATTGATATGCGGGTTCGGATAGGTGGAGAAAGTACCTGCCAGACCCAGGCTTTCCGTACTGCCGCGCACGATATGGTTGGTTTGTTCGAAATCGAGGAAAAGATTGTAATAAAGCCCGTAAACCAATGCCGCTGCGCAAAAGGCGCCGGCAATTTGTGAAATAATAAAAGGGATGACTTTGCGTTTATCAAAACAGGCGAACAGCCAGAGTGCGATGGTGACCGCTGGATTCAGGTGTGCGCCAGAAACGCCTGCGGTCAGATAGATAGCCATCGCTACCCCCAGACCCCAGATGATGCTGATTTCCCACTGACCAAAAGTAGCCCCGGCCACTTTGAGTGCAGCGACACAGCCCACACCGAAGAAAATCAACAACCCGGTACCGAGGAATTCAGCAATGCACTGGCCTTTTAAGGTTGATGTTTGACTCATAATCGGATCCTGAAGAGAGTTTAATGTTTATTGTGTGCGAGAAGGTCACTGACATCCCCGGAGCCGGTAGGCACACTGTTAATTTATCGTTAACGCTCAAAAACGAGAAATATCGAAATTAAAATGTGTGTACTGCATCAACAAAATGAGCGTTTTCGCGCCATTGCGCGGTATTTGTTATACAAAAATAGTGTGAGCTGAATCATTTCACCGATCAATCTCTTAACACTTAAGCGTTATGACAGTCATGTCACCAGGAGAAAGACTAAAAGTGTTGCAAACCGCAATCTGCGCGGGATGCCGCTGGACAGGGATGACGCGGCTTCATACAATCGGTGTTAAGTAGAGTGCGCTCGTTTTTATTAAGGCGTCGCCGGTTATCGGGACGAGGATTTTTATCCATCAACGCCTTGCAATTCAGGAGAGGTATGACGATGTCATTAGAAGTGTTTGAGAAACTGGAAGCAAAAGTACAGCAGGCGATTGATACCATCACGCTGTTGCAGATGGAAATCGAAGAGCTGAAAGAAAAGAACAACTCACTGTCGCAGGAAGTTCAGTCTGCACAGCAGCAGCGTGAAGAACTGGAGCGTGAGAACAACAACCTGAAAGAACAGCAGAACGGCTGGCAGGATCGTCTGCATGCCCTTTTAGGCCGTATGGAAGAAGTCTAATTACGCTTTATCTTTCGCGTAATCGCCCCTGTTTGTAGGCCGGATAAGGCGTGAGCCGACATCCGGCAATCAGCGACAACGCATAAAAAAAGGCACCTTGCGGTGCCTTTTTGATCACTCGATATCGAGCGGGTCTTCGGAGAGAATTATCCCGGTGTTGTCGGCGTACAGGTGGTCGCCGGAGAAGAACGTCACGCCGCCAAAGTTGACGCGCACATCGCTTTCCCCAATGCCCTCACCTGAAGCGCCTACCGGAATTGCGGCAATCGCCTGAATGCCAATATCCAGTTCTTCCAGATCGTCTACCTGGCGTACTGAGCCGTAGATGACCAGACCTTCCCATTCATTCTGTACGGCCAGCCGCGCCAGTTCGGCATCGACCAGCGCGCGACGGACAGAACCGCCGCCATCGACCAGCAGAATGCGACCACGGCCGTTTTGTTCGAGCAGATCGTACAGCAACCCGTTGTCCTCGAAACATTTTACCGTGATGATTTGTCCGCCAAACGACGACCGTCCCCCAAAGTTAGAGAACAGCGGTTCCACGACGTTGACATCTTCCTGATAGATGTCACAAAGCTCGGATGTATCGTATTTCATAGGCTTAACGTTTAGTTGCTGCGAGAATTTTTAGTATATCGCGCTATGTGTACTGTTGGCAAAATCATCAATTGTTAATTGATATTTGTCAGTTAAAGAGACCACTGACTTAAGAAAATTCCAACGACAAACAGCAGGTTAGTTAATAGTGCCGCTTTTACGGTGCGTTCCAGCATCGGGCGCATTGCCTCAGGGTTCATCTCACGCATCACGTAACGCGCCTGTTTGAAAAGCAGCGGAGCGGCAAGAATAAACAGCCATCCCCACAGGCTTTGCAGCGAGAACAGGTTAAACAGCGCCAGACAGACCAGCGTACCCATCAGCAGGCAGGCATGGTAGCGGCGGGCATTCACGGCGCCTAAACGCACGACCAGCGTGTTCTTGCCATTCTCTCTGTCGCTGTTGATATCGCGCAGATTGTTGACGTTGAGCACAGCGGTTGCCAGCAGGCCGCAGGCGGTGGCAGGCAGAATCAGCGCCGGAATCAGCGTATGGGCCTGTAAATACCAGCTTCCCATCACGCTGAGCCAGCCGAAGAATACCAGCACGGAAATATCGCCCAGACCGATATATCCGTAAGGGCGATTACCCACGGTGTAAGTGATCGCGGCGATAATCGACAGGCCCCCGAGCACCAGGAAACCGACAAAATCCGCCAGCGTGTGACAGGCCACGGCAACCAGGGCCAGACCAGACAGACAGATCAACACTACGGTGACGATCAGCGCGCGCTTCATCTGCTCTTGGGTGATAACCCCTTTTTGCATCCCGCGCAGCGGTCCAATGCGATCGGGCTTGTCGCTGCCTTTGACGGCATCGCCATAGTCGTTAGCGAGATTGGACAGAATTTGCAGCAGTCCCGCCGTAATTAATGCCAGCAGAGCAACCAGCGGATCGAAGTATCCTTGCCACCATGCTAATGCCGTACCGACGATGATCGCCGCGAAGGCGAGCGGTAAGGTCTTAGGTCGTAAACTTTCCAGCCAGGCTTGTGAGCGGCTAATTTGTTGTTGTTCAGTCATATTTAGCGCCAATAAAAATGGGGCTTTATCAGCCCCATCAACAGTGATGAAAATGCATTGAACGCGATTATAGGATAAAACGGCTCAGATCTTCATCTGCGACCAGCGCATCCAGATGTTTGCTCACATATTCGGCATCAATTGTGATGCTTTGGCCGTTCAAATCGCTCGCATCATAGGAAATATCTTCCATCAGACGCTCAAGAACGGTGTGCAGACGACGCGCGCCGATGTTTTCGGTGGTTTCGTTAACCTGCCAGGCCGCTTCGGCAATGCGTTTAATGCCCGATTCGGTGAAGTTAATGTCCACACCTTCGGTCGCCATCAGCGCTTTGTACTGAACGGTGATGGAGGCATTCGGTTCGGTCAGGATACGCTCAAAATCGCTGGTGGTCAGCGCCTGTAGTTCAACGCGAATCGGCAGACGACCCTGCAGTTCCGGGATCAGGTCCGACGGTTTGGCTACCTGGAATGCGCCAGAAGCGATAAACAGAATGTGATCGGTTTTCACCATGCCGTGCTTGGTGGAGACCGTGCAGCCTTCAACCAGCGGCAGCAGGTCGCGCTGTACGCCTTCACGGGACACGTCCGGACCAGAGGATTCGCCGCGCTTACAGATTTTGTCGATTTCGTCGATAAACACGATCCCGTGCTGCTCAACGGCGTCGATAGCTTCCTGTTTCAGCTCTTCCGGGTTCACCAGTTTGGCCGCTTCTTCTTCAATCAGCAGCTTCATCGCGTCTTTGATTTTCAGCTTACGCGGTTTTTGCTTCTGACCGCCCAGGTTCTGGAACATGGACTGCAGTTGGCTGGTCATCTCTTCCATGCCCGGAGGCGCCATGATTTCAACGCCCATCGGTGCGGCGGCGAGATCGATTTCGATCTCTTTATCGTCGAGCTGGCCTTCGCGCAGTTTTTTACGGAACGCCTGACGCGCAGCAGAAGGTTCCTGCGGTTGTTCAGACTGCCCCCAGTTATTTTTAGCTGGTGGGATCAGCACGTCGAGAATGCGCTCTTCCGCCATCTCTTCAGCGCGGAAGCGGTTTTTCTCAATTGCCTGAACGCGAACCATCTTAATGGCAGCGTCGGTCAGATCGCGGATGATGGAGTCAACTTCTTTACCAACATAGCCAACTTCGGTGAATTTGGTTGCTTCAACTTTGATGAACGGCGCGTTGGCCAGTTTTGCCAGGCGACGGGCGATTTCGGTTTTACCGACGCCGGTCGGGCCAATCATCAGAATATTTTTCGGCGTCACTTCATGGCGCAGCTCTTCGTTGAGCTGCATACGGCGCCAGCGGTTACGCAGGGCAATCGCCACGGAACGCTTAGCGTTATCCTGGCCGATGATGTGTTTGTTCAGTTCGCTGACAATTTCGCGTGGGGTCATTTCAGACATGGGGGATCCTTACGCTTTGGAGTTCAATTCTTCGATGGTATGGAAGTGGTTGGTATAAATGCAGATATCCCCTGCAATATCCAACGCTTTCTCAGCAATCTCGCGCGCGCCAAGCTCGGTGTTTTCCAGCAGAGCGCGTGCAGCAGCCTGGGCGTAGGGACCGCCGGAGCCGATGGCAATCAGATCGTTTTCTGGCTGGATGACGTCGCCGTTACCGGTGATGATGAGTGATGCCGTTTCATCTGCGACGGCCAGCAGCGCTTCGAGTTTGCGCAGCATACGGTCGGTACGCCAGTCTTTTGCCAGTTCAACGGCCGCTTTCACCAGGTGACCCTGGTGCATTTCCAGCTTGCGTTCGAACAGTTCGAACAGCGTGAATGCATCCGCAGTACCGCCCGCAAAGCCCGCAATGACTTTGTCGTTATACAGACGGCGGACTTTCTTCACGTTGCCTTTCATTACGGTGTTACCCAGTGTGGCCTGACCATCACCGGCGATTACCACATGGCCGTTACGGCGTACGCTTACTATTGTTGTCACGAGCAGACCCCTTGGTTACAAATGCAGAATACAGGCCCCGCACAGGATGCGGGGCGTAATGCAAGTATAGATGGGGGGGATTTTGGGGGTTTCAACCCCCAGTGGCGAGTCGAATGCAGTTTGTGTGACCAGCAACCTTCAGGCGGCTGATGGTGTTGTCGGCATTCTCTTTGCCTTTGACCGGACCAATGACCACGCGATTCCAGCCGTTATTGGTGGTAATACGCGAGTTGAACCCTTCAAAGGCCAGCTGCGCGCGCACGGTTTCTGCCTGCTCAGCGCCTTTAAATGACCCGCACTGAACCATCCAGCGGCGTTCATCTTTTTTCTCCGCCGTCTGTTTTGGCGGTTGCGTTTCATTCGTTATTGGCGCGGCCGGTTGCGTTTTCGGCTGAGCGGCGGTGGTATGCGCAGGCGTTTGCAGCAGATCCTGATAAGGCTGTTGCGCCGCCGGTTTTGGCTGCGGTTTCGGCTGTTGTACCGGTGCGGTTTGCGCCGTACGCGTTTGCGGCTGCTGGTAAGGCTGTTCCGTTGCCCGTTGGCGTGGCTGTTGAGCCTGCTGCTGCGTAGTGTTCCACTGCTGCTGTTGCACCTGACGTTGACGCTGCAGCGTTTGCTGGCGTTGCTCAGGCGTTTGTTCGTTCCACGGTACTTCGTTGAGCTGCGTTGGCTGTTGACGCATGTCAGCCTGCATCTGCGCCAATAACTGGCGTTGCTCATTGGTTAACTGGTCGGCGTTCAGCACCTCGCCGCCGGCGGACGGTTCGGTAGGAGCGCGTACGCCAGGCTGACGGCTTTCCAGCTCTTTGATGTATCGCCAGCGCTCTTCCGGTTTTGGTGGAATGCCATTGCCGGTGACTTTCTGGTTTTGCAGCGTTTCGGACTCTTCTTTCTTGTGATGCGTAATGAAGTACAGACCACCGATAAAGGTCACAAGTACGGCTGCAGCAATAGCAACCATAGTGGGCGATACCGCAGGCGTATTGCGTTGTTTTTTCCGTGATGTGCTCTTTTTGCGCCGCGAAGGTGCCGGTTGGCCGCGACGTACATAATCTCGTTGTGCCACTATCGTTTCGCTGTATTTATTCGTTCGTCAGCCCGCCATGTTACTTAAGCGGCGGGCCTTTGACCAGACAGGGGAGTCCGAAAGCACTTTACTTTACGTCAGTGCCCGGGTTGTACCCCGAATAATAAGCTCGCAGTCCAGTAAACGTGAGCCACTGCTGACGTTCTGGCCTTGTAATTGATCGAGCAGTAACAGCATAGCTTCACGTCCGATATCGAAACGCGGCTGTGCGACGGTTGTCAGGGGTGGATCACAAAATTCCGCGAGCGAAATGTTATCAAAGCCAATGATCGATAAATCGTCGGGCACCTTCAGGCCCTGACGTTTGGCGTAAGAGAGGGCGCCAAGGGCCATGACATCGCTGTGGCAAAAGACCGCAGTAGGCGGCTGTGGTAGCGCCAGGAGCTGTTTAAGCGCATTGGCTCCCGCTTCATAGGTAAAATCCCCGCGCGCGATGAAATGCGGATCGACCGTAATTCCGTTGCGGCGCAGTGCCTGAACGTAACCTTGCAGACGGTAATGGCACAGCGGCATATCCTCTGGTCCGGCGATACAGCCAATGCGTTTATGTCCCAGTTCCAGCAGATAGTTCATCGCGTTAAAGGCGGCGGTGAGGTTATCAATGTGCACGGTGGGAAGTTCCAGCTCTGGCGCGAACTCGTTGGACATAACCATCGGCGGTAAATTACGCTGCTCTTCCACGCTGGCATCAAACGGCAGGCGCGAGCTGAGCAGCACCATACCATCGATCTGCTTGGTGATAATGAGGTTAAGAAAGGTCTTTTCCTGCTGATTCTGGTGCGCGCAATCGCCGATAAGCACCAGATATCCCTGTTCTGCGGCGGTGACTTCTATGCCACGAATGACTTCGCTAAAAAACGGATCGCAGATATCAGGCACAATCACCAGAATGGTACGTGACTCATTACGCTTTACGTTGCGTCCCATCGATTGAGGTAGATATCCCACTTCCAGAGCAGCCTGCTCAACCTTGTTACGGGTTGACTGCGAAACTTTGTCTGGGTTCATTAATGCGCGGGATACGGTTGCCGTTGAGACTTTCGCCTTCAGAGCAACATCTTTCATCGTAGCGGCGGCAACCTGCTTATTCGGTTTCACTCTTTCTCCTCGCCAGGGCGGCTGGCACAGACTCGTCCCTGGATAACCTTCATCTGAAACATTTTTATCAGATAGTGAATGGAAGCGGTTACAGAATTTTCATAAAAAGTGTGATGGATATTTAATTTTACGATCCGCCTCGCATCGTGAGGGATTATCCCTCGATGGGATCGACATCCAGCACCCATTTAACCTTACGTGCATCGGGTAATGTATTAATCAGCGCCAGCGTGCCGCTGACGATATGCTGCAGGCGAATTCGCGACGGGTGCTGCAACAAAATTTGCCAGCGATAGCGACCGCCACGTTTGGGTGCCAGGGCAGGAACCGGGCCTAACACCCACAGTTTTTCATCGGCCAGCGGACTGGCCTGAATCAGATTTCGTAACTGCTGCAAGAACATCGGCGCATGCTGGTTGTTGTGATCTTCTGCCCGCACGATGACATGGCTGGTCCATGGGGGAAGCTGGAGCGTTTGTCGCTCGGCCAGCGCCTGTTCGGCAAAGGCGTCATAACCTTTATACAGCAAGGTTTGCAGCAGCGGATGTTCAGGGTGGTGCGTTTGCAGCACCACTTCGCCCTGTTTCCCGGCGCGCCCGGCACGCCCGGAAACCTGCGTATAAAGCTGGGCGAAGCGTTCTGCCGACCGGAAATCTGCGGAGAACAGCGCGCCGTCAACGTCCAGCAGCGCCACCAGGGTGACGTCCGGGAAATGGTGGCCTTTTGCCAGCATTTGCGTGCCGATCAGGATCCGCGCGCCGCCGCGGTGTACTTCCGCCAGATGCTGCTCCAGCGAGCCTTTACGGCTGGTCGTGTCGCGATCGATGCGTGAGATTGGCACGCCGGGGAAAAAAGGCGCCAGAGCCTGCTCAAGCTGTTCGGTGCCGAGTCCTACCGGAACCATATGCGTTGAGCCGCAGGAAGGGCACTGACGCGGTATCGGACGCTGACTGTCGCAGTGGTGGCAGCGCAGATGGTGCTGCGCCTGATGCAGCGTGTAGTAGTGATCGCAGCGCGGGCATTCAGCAATCCAGCCACAATCGTGACACAGCAGGGCAGGAGCAAAGCCCCGGCGATTCAAAAACAGGATCACCTGATTATCCGCCTGCAGGTGCTGACGCATACGGGCGATAAGCGCAGGGGCGAGTCCGGCCTGCACCTGCTGACCTTTCAGATCCAGTACGTGCTGAGTGGCTGGGCGGGCATTCCCGGCGCGGCGCGTCAGGCGCAGCATGCGGTATTTTTTCTGCCGCACGTTGCACAGCGTTTCCAGTGCTGGGGTGGCTGAGCCGAGAATGATGGGAATTTGTTCGCTATGGGCGCGATAAACCGCGAGGTCGCGCGCATGATAGCGCCAGCCTTCCTGCTGTTTATAAGAGCTGTCGTGCTCTTCGTCGATGACAATCACGCCCAGATTTTTAAACGGCGTAAACAGCGACGAGCGAGTGCCGATAACAATCGCCGCTTCGCCATTTTTCGCCTTCAGCCATGCCGAAAGACGTTCACTGTCATTTAAACCCGAGTGCAGGACTTCGACCGGCGCATTGAAGCGCTCGCGAAACCGGGCAATAGTTTGCGGCGTCAGGCCAATCTCCGGCACCATTACCAGTGCTTGTTTGCCCTGGGCGAGCACATTTTCCAGTACGCTTAAATAGACCTCTGTTTTACCCGATCCCGTCACGCCCGCTAATAGCCAGGCGCTAAAACTGTCAGAAGCGCTGTGGATCGCCCCGACAGCGGTAGCCTGTTCGGTATTCAGCCGCAGACGCTCACCGGAAACCGCGTAGTGCGTACGCCAGTCGCTAAATCCTGGCGTTTCGCTTGCCAGATCGCACAGGCCTTTTTTACGCAGCGCCTGCAAGGCGGCGTCATTAAATTCCAGCTCTGCCACCTGGTCGCGCCAGATTTTTCCCTGGCGTAATGCTGCCAGCGCCTGCTGCTGCTTGGGAGAGCGCTTCAGGCCGTTGAGATCAATAACCTGGCCCTCTTCAGTGGCAAACCAGTACCACATGGGCGCGTTGGTAGCCGGGCGTCCCTGGCGTAGCAGAATCGGCAGGGCATGAAACAGCACGTCGCCAATAGGATGATGATAATAGTCAGCTGCCCATAACAGCAGACGCCAGACGGAGGTCGAATAGACCGGTTCGCTGTCCAGCACTTCGAGAACGGCTTTTAATTCGCTCCGCGGCAGTTCGCTGTGCTCGCTGACGGAAAGGACGATGCCCACGCGCTCCTGCTGCTTGCCAAAAGGCACGCGTACACGACACCCGGCTTTGGCGCTCATGCCTTCCGGCAGGAGGTAGTCAAAGGTGCGAGGTAGCGGAACGGGTAAGGCAACGTGCGCAACGGGCATTGAATCATCCTGACTTGAAATCTGGCGGGTTAGTATACACATTAGTGAAGGGTAGAATGCGGATCAGTTTGCATGAGCAGGTTAATTTCTGTATGATTCGCCGCCTTTGATGCAAATTGATTGCGTCAAACAATGACCATTACCCGAGAATTTCAAGCTGTTGATGCAGTGTGAAAGGTGACGGGGAATAATTAACATCGCGTGGTGTCTGGCGTTAGGGCTGGAAGAGCGACGCGGCCTTAAACCGAGGTTTTCCCATGAAAAAAGATATTCACCCGAAATACGAAGAAATTACTGCAAACTGCTCTTGCGGTAACGTCATTAAAATCCGCTCTACTGTCGGTCACGATCTGAACCTTGACGTGTGCAGCAAGTGCCACCCGTTCTATACTGGCAAGCAGCGTGATGTTGCTACCGGTGGCCGTGTTGATCGCTTCAACAAGCGTTTCAGCATCCCAGGCAGCAAGTAAGTTTCAGCTGTCAGAAAAAAGCGCCTTACGGCGCTTTTTTTGTATCTGCGCCTGAAGACTGAAATTTATATTGATGTGTTGAATAGTGTCTTTTATTTAATAAATAAAACAGTGTTTTTATTTTTTAGGTAAAATGTTTCTACTGGTGATCTGCGTCCTTTTTATCTTCTGGTTTTTGCCACTCATGCTAATTGTTGGCAAAATACCAAAGGTTTCTGCTTTCTTTCTAAAATACACTTTCGTCGAAATATAAAATTATTCTTAATCCTTCATCGTTTCCCATTAATGGACGGAACGAGATGGGTAATTTCCTTGATTTAGTGTGAAGAGGGATGGTCATGAAATTTAAATCTGCGTTATTACTGATTCCATTATTCTCTGTGGCCGCGCAAGCGGGTTATGTTGATTATCGTCATGAATATTATGACGATGGGCGTAATTACGATCGTGTTTATATGTCTCATCGTTTTGCGACTGGTTTTGGTGTTGCAGTTGAAGCTATTTCACGTTCCGAAGATACGCAATCTAATGATGCGTGGAATAATATGGAAAGTAATGGCAACGAGTATACGGCAAGCTACCAGTTTACCTGGCGGGATCTTATCTGGCAGCCGGGTATTGCGATTGAAACGGGCGATAACATCACGATTTATAAACCTTATATCCGCGTACAGTACAATATCAATGACTGCTGGTGGACTGCGTTCCGCTATCGTCAGGAGTACATGCGCAGAAACACTGACGGCAAGGATGACCGCATGGTCTATCGTCCGGAAGCATGGCTCGGTTATAACATTCATGACTGGATGTTTGAGCTTAACGGTATTTATAAAATTGCCGATAGCGAAGATTTATATAACAACCGCAAAGACGATTATGAATATAACTTCCGTGTGGCTTATAAAATAGGTTCCTGGATTCCATTTGTTGAGGTGGGTAACGTTTCCTCCGGTTACAACACCACCACCACAGACGATCGTCAGACTCGTTATCGTGTCGGTCTCGGTTATAACTTCTGACCATTAATACTCTTCATAGCGGTTTATTACGCTGAGCATCGGTATATACATATAGTTTGCGTGAATAATGAGTCTAAGGAGTTGACATCATGTCTAATGATGGAACTACAATCGGAAGTAATCAAAGTATTGCTTTCAGGCCTTTCGGATTAAGAGATAAATTTGGTTATTTGTGTGGTGACCTCGGAACCTGTTTTATTCTTGGGTTGGTGAACAGTTTTCTAATGATTTATTACACTAACGTACTCGGTATTTCCGGCGTTATTGTAGGCTCGCTCTATTTTGTAACCAAACTCTTTGATGCGTTTGTCGACGTTGGCGTAGGGCGTTTATGTGATACCTCTAAACTAACGGTACATGGACGGTTTAACCCGTGGGTGCGCCGTATGAAGTATCCTTTCTGCATCATTGCGGTCGTCCTGTTCCTGCCATTTGTGAATGATTTCTCTTATACGGCGAAAATTATCTACATCTGCTGCTCCTATTTTATCTACGGTTCGTTGTTATCGACGGTCAGTATCCCGTATGGTGCCATGTCTGCGGCGATCAGCTCGAACCCGGAAGATCGTGTTTCGCTCTCAACCTGGCGCAGCGTTGGGTCTGCCATCGGCGGCGGGGCAACCGGCTTTTTTATTCCAATTCTGATGTACACCACCCTGGTGGACGGAAGCCAGGTGATTTCCGGGCAGCATTTCTTTTGGATTGCCATTGGTTGCGCAGTGCTGGGCTTTATCTTTTTAACCCTAACCTGTCAACTAACGACGGAACGCGTGCGTGTGGAGAGAAAAGAGAGCATGCCCGTGTCGGTATTACTGAAGGGGTTGTTACGCAACAAGGCACTGATTGTTCTGGTTGTGGTGGATCTGCTGATTGTGATTAATCAGGGGTTGTCCGGGACCAATATGACCTACCTGTTTAATGACTATTTCCATAACAAAGAGGCCATGTCCGTTGCATTGCTGTTTACCTTTGGCTCTCTGGTTTTGCTGGCGCCATCGGCATCCTGGCTCACGAAGCGGTTTGGTAAAAAAGAAGCGAGTGTAGGCGCGTTGCTCTTTGCGGTAGCGATGTATCTGATTATGTACTTCGTCCACATTACCGACGCGAAAGTCTATTTGGTTTTCCTGTTTCTGGCGACGCTGGGTGCGGGGTTATTCAACCTGATGATATGGGCGTTTATGACTGATGTTTGTGATTATCACCAGTATGTCACTGGCGATCGTGAGGATGGTACCGTTTATGGCGTGAACTTCTTCGCCCGCAAGGTTGGTCAGGCGTGCGCCGGGGCTATTGGCGGCTTTATGCTGGCCATCATTGGTTATCAATCTTCCTCAACGGGTGGGGCTGTGCAAACCAGCATCGTGCAGGAAAATATTTATACGATGGCGAATCTCCTGCCGGCTTTGTGCCTGTTTTTGGCGGCGGTCATTCTGATTTATTGCTATCCATTGAACCGTAAAGAAACGCTCAAAATGGAAGAAACATTGAATAAACTCAATGGAATTAGTAAGTAGCGTTGTGAAAGATGGCGGGAGCAATCCCGCCTTCTTTCATCTTTCTTCAACAATTAGTATTCCCACGTTTCCGGGTTGATACCCAGTTCACGCATGATTACCTTTGCTTCTTCCGGGATTTCATCACTGCGCTCTTTACGCAGGTCGTCATCGTTGGGTAGTGGTTGCCCGGTAAAAGCATGCAGAAACGCTTCACACAGCAGTTCGCTGTTGGTGGCGTGGCGCAGGTTGTTCACCTGACGACGCGTGCGTTCATCGGTAAGGATTTTTAACACCTTCAGAGGAATGGAAACCGTAATTTTTTTTACTTGCTCACTCTTCTTACCGTGCTCAGCGTATGGGCTGATATATTCGCCGCTCCATTCAGCCATGAGATACCTAATCCTCTTCGTCATTAATATTGAGGCCAGAACCTGAGCCCGGACCATAATTGCGCGTAGTTTATCGTAGTGGCGCGGCCCTGACACGAAGTAAGCCGACGCGGATGTACGCTAATGCATATAATTTTAACGGCTATTTGCGGTTTGCTCAATCTATACGCAAAGAAGTTTAGATGTCCAGATGTATTGACGTCTATTGTAACTATGATTAATCTGGTGCCTGACTTTTCACCGACTCAGCCAGGATCTCCTCAATATGACGCGTAAACAGGCCACCATCGCAGTGCGTAGCGGATTAAATGACGACGAACAGTACGGTTGCGTTGTCCCGCCGATTCACCTCTCCAGTACCTATAACTTTACCGGTTTTAATGAACCTCGCGCCCATGACTATTCACGCCGCGGTAACCCGACGCGCGATGTGGTTCAGCGCGCGTTGGCAGAACTGGAAGGTGGCGCGGGCGCGGTACTAACCAATACCGGTATGTCGGCGATTCATCTGGTGACGACGGTATTCCTGAAACCTGGCGATCTGCTGGTCGCGCCGCACGACTGTTACGGTGGCAGCTATCGCCTGTTTGACAGTCTGGCAAAGCGTGGCTGTTATCGCGTACTGTTTGTCGATCAAGGCGATGAGCGGGCGTTGCAGGCGGCGCTGGCGGAAAAACCGAAGCTGGTGCTGGTAGAAAGCCCCAGCAACCCGCTACTACGCGTGGTGGATATTGCGAAAATCTGTCAATTGGCGCGTGAAGCTGGTGCAGTCAGCGTGGTAGACAACACTTTTTTAAGCCCGGCACTGCAAAATCCACTGGCATTGGGCGCCGATCTGGTGTTGCATTCATGCACGAAATATTTAAACGGTCACTCAGACGTGGTGGCTGGCGTGGTGATAGCGAAAGATCCGGAAACGGTCACTGAACTGGCGTGGTGGGCGAACAATATTGGCGTGACCGGCGGCGCGTTTGATAGTTATCTGCTGTTGCGCGGCCTACGTACTCTGTCACCGCGTATGGAGGTGGCGCAACGTAATGCTCAGGCGATTGTTGATTATCTGCAAACGCAGCCGCTGGTGAAAAAATTGTATCACCCGTCATTGCCGGATAATCAGGGGCATGAGATTGCCGCGCGTCAGCAAAAAGGCTTTGGCGCGATGCTGAGTTTTGAACTGGATGGCGATGAGCAAACGCTGCGTCGCTTCCTTGGCGGGCTGTCATTGTTTACGCTGGCGGAATCGTTAGGAGGTGTTGAAAGTCTGATCTCCCACGCTGCAACCATGACACATGCGGGAATGGCGCCAGAAGCGCGCGCGGCGGCAGGGATTTCGGAAACGCTGCTGCGTATCTCCACCGGTATTGAAGATGGCGAAGATTTAATTGCCGACCTGGAAAATGGCTTCCGGGCTGCAAACAAGGGGTAAACATGAGTGTGATTGCGCAGGCAGGGGCGAAGGGTCGTCAACTGCACAAATTTGGTGGTAGTAGTCTGGCTGATGTGAAATGTTATCTGCGTGTCGCAGGCATTATGGCGGAGTACTCGCAGCCTGATGACATGATGGTTGTTTCAGCCGCAGGCAGTACCACTAACCAGTTGATTAGCTGGCTGAAGTTAAGCCAGACCGATCGTCTTTCTGCGCATCAGGTTCAGCAGACGTTACGTCGCTATCAGAGCGAGCTGATTAGCGGTTTGTTACCACCAGAAGTGGCCGACGGCCTGATCGGTGCGTTTATTCACGACCTGGAGCGTCTGGCCGGATTACTCGACAGCGGCGTGAACGATGCCGTTTATGCTGAAGTTGTCGGACACGGTGAGGTATGGTCGGCGCGTTTGATGTCCGCCGTCCTTAACCAACAAGGTATGGAATCGGCCTGGCTGGATGCGCGCGATTTTTTACGTGCGGAGCGTAGCGCTCAGCCGCAGGTGGATGAAGGTCTCTCTTACCCTTTGCTGCAGCAACTGCTGGCGCAACATCCGGGTAAACGCCTGGTCGTTACCGGTTTTATTAGCCGTAGCAACGCCGGTGAAACGGTACTGCTGGGGCGTAATGGTTCTGACTACTCGGCGACGCAGGTTGGCGCGTTGGCTGGGGTTTCTCGCGTAACTATCTGGAGCGATGTCGCCGGGGTTTACAGTGCGGATCCGCGTAAAGTGAAAGATGCCTGCCTGCTACCGCTGCTGCGTCTGGATGAAGCCAGCGAACTGGCGCGTCTGGCGGCTCCGGTCCTCCATGCCCGTACCTTACAGCCGGTTTCCGGCAGTGATATTGATCTCCAGTTGCGTTGTAGCTATACGCCGGAGCAAGGTTCAACGCGTATTGAACGCGTGCTGGCTTCCGGGACCGGGGCGCGTATCGTGACCAGTCATGACGACGTCTGCCTGATTGAGTTTCAGGTTCCCACCGGTCAGGACTTTAAGCTGGCCCACAAAGAGGTCGACCAGATTTTAAAACGCACCCAGGTGCGTCCGCTGGCGGTGGGTGTACATCCCGATCGCCAACTGCTGCAATTTTGCTATACCTCCGAAGTCGCTGACGGCGCGTTGAGAATTCTTGATGAGGCCGGATTGCCGGGAGAGCTGCGTCTGCGTCAAGGGCTGGCGCTGGTGGCGATGGTCGGGGCGGGCGTCACCCGTAACCCGTTGCACTGCCACCGCTTCTGGCAGCAACTGAAAGGTCAGCCGGTTGAGTTCACCTGGCAGTCGGAGGAGGGCATCAGCCTGGTCGCCGTACTGCGTACTGGACCGACGGAGAGCCTGATCCAAGGTCTGCATCAGTCAATTTTCCGCGCGGAAAAACGTATTGGCCTGGTGTTGTTCGGGAAGGGGAATATTGGATCACGTTGGCTGGAGCTATTCGCCCGTGAGCAAAGTACGCTCTCGGCGCGTACCGGATTAGAGTTTGTGCTGGCAGGCGTGGTTGATAGCCGCCGTAGCTTGCTGAATTATGAAGGGCTGGATGCCAGCCGCGCGTTGGCTTTCTTTGATGATGAGGCAGTGGAACAGGATGAAGAGTCGTTGTTCCTGTGGATGCGCGCCCACCCGTATGATGACTTAGTGGTGCTGGACGTAACCGCCAGCGAGCAGTTGGCGGATCAATATCTGGATTTCGCCAGCCACGGTTTCCATGTTATCAGCGCCAACAAACTGGCAGGTGCGAGCAGCAGTAATAAGTATCGCCAAATTCATGATGCGTTTGAAAAAACCGGTCGTCACTGGCTGTATAACGCCACCGTGGGTGCAGGTTTGCCGATCAACCATACCGTGCGCGATCTGATTGATAGTGGAGATACCATTCTGTCGATCAGCGGGATCTTCTCTGGCACGTTGTCGTGGCTGTTCCTGCAATTTGATGGCACGGTGCCATTCACCGATCTGGTGGATCAGGCGTGGCAGCAGGGGCTGACCGAACCAGACCCGCGCGTGGATCTTTCCGGCAAGGATGTGATGCGTAAGCTGGTGATTCTGGCGCGTGAAGCGGGTTACGACATCGAGCCGGATCAGGTTCGCGTGGAGTCGCTGGTGCCTGCGCATTGTGAAGAAGGCTCTATTGACCATTTCTTTGAAAATGGCGATGAACTGAACGAGCAGATGGTGCAGCGTCTGGAAGCGGCGCGTGAAATGGGGCTGGTGCTGCGCTATGTGGCGCGTTTTGACGCTAACGGTAAAGCACGTGTGGGTGTTGAAGCGGTACGTTCTGAGCACCCGCTGGCGGCATTGTTGCCGTGCGATAATGTGTTCGCCATTGAAAGCCGCTGGTATCGCGATAACCCGCTGGTGATTCGCGGACCTGGCGCAGGCCGCGATGTGACCGCCGGAGCCATTCAATCGGATATCAACCGCCTGGCGCAGTTGCTGTAGTTTGCGTTGCCGGATGGCGCTTACGCTTATCCGGCCTGGCTATGACACGAACCATAGGCCCGGGAAGCGGCAGCGCCACCGGGCAAATCACTCTGGGTGATCAGGATGTTGTATTTCTCCGTCAGCGTCCTTATCGTCTGAAACACCGCATGGGCCGAGTAACGGGCGCTATCCCGAAATTCCGGCTGTTGCTGCAGCCAGGCGATAAAATGATGACTTGCCCTCAGCGTTATCGAGGCCCCTTTTTCAACCTGTCCCTCCGTTAACAAACACACCATTTTACGCCTGTTGTTCTGTTGCCAAATCTGCCACTGGTTTTGCCACCATCCCTGATAACTTTTGCCCAGTAATTGCCAGGGCATGGTGCGTTGGTCGTCGCCCATTTCTTCATCCACAAACCAAAGCGAGGCGTGATGTTCGCGAAATTGTTCCGCCCATGCGGTAATCACAGCGCCGCGCAGAAAGCATTCGTGGGCGATGATGTGCATTTTAACCGTTGGCCAGAGATGGCTCAGAACGCGGAAATGCCCATGCGTGGTAATGACCGGGCGTAAAATCTTACCGCTGGCGTTACGTTTGAGCATCGCGCTGCCGTACTGAATTTCGTCAAACTGGCTGCGACGTAAAAACTGCGTTTCTCGCTGATTTACACGTTGGATAACATCGTCATGATTCGCTGTGGCCTCGACCATCCCGCGCCAGCGGTAAACTAATGACTTGCCAACAGAATGAGGGGAAAAGTTGCTGGAAATATGCAAAATATTGCCGCGAATAGCATCAAAACTGAGTAATACATACAGTTTCTGATCTGCACTTGCGCCCTGAAAAGGGACGATAAGCGGCACCGTCACTATTTGTTCTGGCGGATCAATAGTCGTCGATGGCGGTTGTCTGGGGGTCCAGACTTTTCTACAGCTCCGGCACTGTAGGCGCTGGGTTCCCTGTGGGTTATGTCCATAACGGATCGGTTCCCGCTGATAGCAATTTGGGCAAAAAAGACCGCTGTTAATTGCAAAATGTGTAAAACAGGCGGCCAACCACTCGCGGAAATGTTCAGCGTTAAACAGCGGGGGATAACTTCCGCATGCCCGGCAGTGCAGGGCGGCGTAGCCCAGTCGGTAATCGGGCCAGCTGTAATCAACTGAGTTTGCCAGCCCCAGATTTTTGCAGCCAAAAGACTTGCAGCAGTTGATGGTGAACAGAGAAGTCATCGCATTACCAACGATTTTTAATGGTCGTTGATTTTGCCCTGCAACTATTACCGATGGGTGTGAGTCTTCTCACATAAAAAAACCTTTCAGAACGTAACGTAGCGATTCTTTATATGACTGAAAGGGATTGATTATGAAGTTAAAAATGCTTGCTGTCGGTGTTCTGGTATCGCTGCCGTTATGGGCGTCAGCGAAAGACGTCACGATTATCTATACCAACGATCTCCATGCCCACGTCGAACCTTATAAAGTCCCGTGGATTGCTAATGGCACACGCGATATTGGCGGTTGGGCCAATATCACGACGATGGTGAAGCAGGAAAAAGCGAAAAATAGCGCGACCTGGTTCTTTGACGCGGGTGATTACTTCACCGGGCCGTACATCAGCAGCCTGACAAAGGGCAAGGCGATTATCGATATCATGAATACGATGAATTTCGATGCCGTCACTATGGGGAATCATGAGTTCGATCACGGCTGGGATAATACGTTGTTGCAACTGAGCCAGGCGAAATTCCCCATTGTGCAGGGCAATATCTTTTACCAGAACAGCAGCAAAATGTTTTGGGATAAGCCCTGGACCATTATTGAAAAAGATGGCGTAAAGATTGGCGTCATAGGTCTGCACGGTGTGTTTGCTTTTGATGATACGGTTTCGGCTGCGACGCGCGTTGGCATTGAGGCGCGGGATGAGGTGAAGTGGCTGCAACGTTATATCGATGAATTAAAAGGTAAGGTCGATCTGACGGTGGCGTTGATCCACGAAGGTACGCCGGCGCGTCAGTCCAGCCAGGGAAGTACAGATGTGCGTCGTGCGCTGGATAAAGATATCCAGACTGCAGGTCAGGTGCATGGCCTGGATATCCTGATCACCGGCCATGCGCATGTGGGCACGCCAGAGCCGATTAAAGTCGGTAATACCTTAATTCTCTCCACCGACAGCGGCGGTATTGATGTCGGTAAACTGGTGTTGGATTACCAGCAAAAATCGCATCAATATACCGTGAAGAATTTCGAGCTGAAGACGATCTACGCCGATGAGTGGAAACCCGATCCGCAGACGAAACAGGTGATTGATGGCTGGAATAAAAAGCTTGATCAAGTGGTACAACAGACGGTTGCCAACTCGCCGGTTGAGCTGACGCGTGCTTACGGGGAATCCTCTTCGTTGGGGAATCTGGCGGCGGATGCATTACTGGCTGCGGCGGGTAAAGATACCCAGTTAGCGCTTACCAACTCAGGCGGCATTCGTAATGAAATCCCGTCAGGTGCTATTACGATGGGCGCAGTTATTAGTACCTTCCCGTTCCCGAACGAGCTGTCTACGATGGATCTTACCGGTAAGCAACTGCGTAGTTTGATGGAGCACGGCGCAGGTTTAAGCAACGGCGTACTGCAGGTATCCAAAGGGTTTGAGATGAAGTACGACAGCAGCAAACCGGTTGGCCAGCGGGTCACCGTATTGACGCTAAACGGCAAGCCAATTGAGGACGCTGTGGTTTATCACATTGCCACCAATAGTTTCCTGGCAGACGGCGGTGATGGTTTTACGGCATTCACCGAAGGCACCGCGCGTAATACATCCGGCGGTTACTATGTCTCTAATGCCGTGGTTGATTATTTCAAAGCGGGAAATACGCTGACGGATGAGCAACTGAAAGGCATGCGCGTGGAAGATGTGAAAAAGTAACACGTTCAGGCCAGCAGACAATCCGCTGGCCTGTTGTTTTAGCCTCTGTGGGAGGCAAATACCTCTTTTGCGGCGAACAAGCCGTTGAGTGCCGCGGGGAAGCCAGCGTATACGGCCATCTGCATAATCACTTCGACGATCTCATCCTGCGTTAAGCCTACGTGTAATGCTGCGCCAATATGCTCCTTCAATTGCGGGGCGGCATTACCCAGCGCCGTTAACGCCGCGACGGTAGCAATCTCTCTACTGCGTAAATCCAGACCCGGTCTTGAATAGATGTCGCCAAAAGGAAATTCGAGCAGGTAGCGGGCGAAGTCTGGCGCAATATCTTGCAGACTTTCGACGACCGCATCGCCCCCTTTACCATCCACTTTTTGCAGCATCTTCTGACCGGTAATAAAGCGTTCTGAATGCATAATCTCTTCCTCATTTGTCTGGTATATGGTCTGAGGATAGAGCGTGCAGAATGATTGGGATAATACCGTTTCCGTGATACCTTTTCGGTATGACAACATCGCCTTTGCACACTCTGGATATTCGCCTGCTGCGTTACTTTTCCGTAGTGGCGGAAGAGAACAATATGAGCCGGGCGGCGCAGCGTTTATTTATGTCGCAGCCGCCGCTGAGTCGCCATATTCGCCAGCTTGAAGAACGTCTGGGGATGACGCTTTTTGTCCGTCATACCCGTGGTTTGACGCTGACGGAAGATGGTCTGCGCGTACTGGAAATAGTGCGTCCGCTGCTGACGATGTACGAAGAAACCTGCGCGACGTTGAGTCAGTTAGCGCAAGCTGGGGAGCACTCTTTGCGCCTGGGGCTAAGTACGGCGTTTGAACAAGGTGTTTTTGCTTCGCTTGAATCGCAGCTACACGGGTGTACGGAGAAACTACATATTGTTCGTCATGGTTCGCCTGAGCTGGTGCGGCAGGTTCGTCGGGGAAAACTGGATGCAGCGCTGGTGGCGTTACCGCTTGAGACTCCTGGGCTTACCGCTATGCAACTTGGCTGGCAAGAGCCGATGATTGCCGCATTACCCGCGATCTGGCCAGAGGCGAGCCTGCCGTCACTCTCATTAACGACGCTGAACCACCGGCCACTGTTCTGGTTTAAACGCGAACGGAACCCAGCCTTTTTTGATTACACCCGACATATTTTTCGTCGCGCCGGTTACTCTCCCGCCTGTATTGAAGAGCCGCTGGAACATGACGTGCTGCTGGCGCGGATCGCGCATGGCGACGGTCTGAGTTTACTCCCGGCCTCCTTTTCCGCTATCCAGCGTCAGGGCGTGATATTTCTGCCGCTTACCGATTCCGCATTACGTATCCACGTGGGATTGGTAATGCTGCCTGAGAGCGAAGCAACGTTGCAGTGGTTGCAGACGGTTGCGAACCAATCCCTCGGTCTTTCAGGTTGATGTGAATTTTTTTCACGTTGACTGAGTATTCCTCACCTTTAACGATGATTTTTGTGTTGACGCCAGCGTGCTTTTCCGTCATTTTTACATCTAGACGTCTAAACGTATAGCAGTTCACAACACAACATATAACGACAAAAGATTGATGAGGTAAGGTATGAGCTTTTTTCACGCCAACCAGCGGGAAGCGCTGAATCAGAGTCTGGCCGAAGTACAGGGGCAGATTAACGTTTCTTTCGAATTTTTCCCGCCGCGCACCAGTGAAATGGAGCAAACCCTGTGGAACTCTATCGATCGCCTGAGCAGCCTGAAGCCGAAGTTTGTTTCAGTCACTTACGGTGCAAACTCTGGTGAGCGCGACCGCACGCATAGCATTATTAAAGGGATTAAGGATCGCACCGGGCTTGAAGCGGCGCCGCACCTGACCTGTATTGATGCGACCCGCGATGAGCTGCGCACTATTGCTCAGGACTACTGGAATAACGGTATTCGTCATATTGTTGCCCTGCGCGGTGACCTGCCGCCGGGAAGCGGTAAACCGGATATGTATGCCTCTGACCTGGTGACTCTGCTAAAAGACGTTGCGGACTTTGATATCTCCGTTGCGGCTTACCCGGAAGTACACCCGGAAGCGAAGAGTGCTCAGGCCGATCTGCTGAACCTGAAGCGTAAGGTTGATGCCGGTGCGAATCGCGCGATCACCCAATTTTTCTTCGATGTAGAAAGCTATCTGCGTTTTCGCGATCGCTGCGTGTCAGCGGGTATCGATGTGGAAATTATTCCGGGCATCCTGCCGGTATCTAACTTTAAACAGGCGAAAAAATTTGCCGACATGACCAACGTCCGCATTCCGGCATGGATGTCGACTATGTTTGCTGGCCTGGATGACGATGCGGAAACCCGCAAGCTGGTGGGCGCAAACATCGCCATGGATATGGTGAAAATTCTCAGCCGCGAAGGGGTGAAAGATTTCCATTTCTATACTCTCAATCGCGCCGAAATGAGCTACGCAATTTGTCACACGCTGGGAGTAAGACCGGCATAATCAGTACGTCAGCCCTCTGCGGAGGGTTTTTTATTGATCATTTTGATCTACATCTCTGTAACTAAAAATATAAAAGGATCTGGCTATCGAATCTGTGGGTTATTTCGACTATATCTAATCTTTGGTGGTGTATATCGTAGTCATAACACTGTAAAGGGAGCATATAGATGAGCATGTCCGACGATAGCCAGAACGCATCAACTGCCGGTAAGTGTCCTTTCCATCAGGGCGGGCCGGATCACAGCGCGGGAGCTGGAAGAAGTAACCGCGACTGGTGGCCTAATCAACTCCGCGTTGATCTTTTGAACCAACATTCCAATCGTTCGAACCCGCTGGGTGAGGACTTCGACTACCGCAAAGAATTTAGCAAACTTGATTACTCTGCCCTGAAAGGGGATCTCAGAGCCCTTCTGTCCGAATCTCAACCGTGGTGGCCTGCTGACTGGGGCTCTTATGCCGGTTTGTTTATCCGTATGGCATGGCACGGGGCAGGGACCTATCGTTCCATCGATGGACGCGGTGGCGCGGGTCGCGGACAACAGCGTTTTGCACCACTGAACTCCTGGCCGGACAACGTCAGCCTGGATAAAGCGCGTCGTCTGCTGTGGCCAATCAAGCAGAAATATGGCCAGAAAATCTCCTGGGCCGACCTGTTTATCCTCGCGGGCAACGTGGCGCTGGAAAACTCCGGCTTCCGTACCTTCGGTTTTGGCGCGGGTCGTGAAGATGTCTGGGAACCGGATCTCGACGTAAACTGGGGTGATGAAAAAGCCTGGCTGACCCACCGTCACCCGGAAGAACTGGCAAAAGCGCCGCTGGGCGCAACCGAAATGGGTCTTATCTATGTGAACCCGGAAGGGCCGGATCATAGCGGCGAACCGCTTTCTGCGGCCGCGGCGATTCGCGCGACCTTCGGTAACATGGGAATGAACGACGAAGAAACCGTGGCGCTGATTGGCGGCGGTCATACGTTAGGTAAAACCCACGGCGCAGCAGCAGCTTCCCACGTTGGGGCCGATCCTGAATCTGCGCCGATTGAAGCGCAAGGCTTAGGCTGGGCCAGCAGCTATGGTAGCGGCGCGGGTGCAGACGCGATTACTTCCGGCCTGGAAGTGGTCTGGACGCAAACGCCGACTCAGTGGAGCAACTATTTCTTCGAGAACCTGTTCAAATATGAGTGGGTCCAGACTCGCAGTCCGGCTGGTGCTATCCAGTTCGAAGCGGTGGATGCGCCGGAGATTATCCCCGATCCGTTTGATCCTGAGAAAAAACGCAAGCCGACGATGCTGGTCACCGACCTGACGCTGCGTTTCGATCCTGAGTTCGAGAAGATCTCTCGTCGTTTCCTCAATGATCCGCAGGCGTTCAACGAAGCCTTTGCCCGTGCGTGGTTTAAACTGACGCACCGCGATATGGGGCCGAAAGCGCGTTACATCGGACCGGAAGTGCCAAAAGAAGATCTGATTTGGCAGGATCCGTTGCCGCATGCGTTCTTCAACCCAAGCGAAGAGGATATTCTTAACCTGAAGGCGACCATTGCTGCTTCCGGGTTGTCTGTGGGCGAATTGGTATCGGTAGCGTGGGCTTCGGCATCAACCTTCCGCGGTGGGGATAAACGTGGCGGCGCGAATGGCGCTCGTCTGGCGCTCGACCCACAGCGTGGTTGGGATGTGAATGCTACCGCAGCACGCGTACTGCCCGTGTTAGAGGGCATCTATAAATCAGCCCATACCGCGTCGTTGGCCGATATTATCGTGCTGGCTGGTGTCGTAGGCGTGGAGCAGGCTGCAAGCGCTGCGGGTGTCAGCATCAATGTTCCTTTTGCGCCGGGCCGCGTGGATGCGCGTCAGGATCAAACGGATATTGAGATGTTTGAACTGCTCAAGCCAATTGCGGACGGGTTCCGTAACTATCGTTCTCGCCCTGACGTATCAACCACTGAGTCACTGCTGATCGATAAAGCACAGCAGCTGACGCTGACCGCACCGGAAATGACTGTGCTGGTGGGCGGTATGCGCGTACTGGGCACCAACTTCGATGGCAGCCAGCACGGTGTCTTTACCGATCGTCCTGGCGTACTCAGCACTGACTTCTTCGTCAATTTGCTGGATATGCGTTACGAATGGAAAGCGGTTGATGAGTCACAAGAGCTGTTTGAAGGTCGTGACCGTCTGAGTGGCGAAGTAAAATACACCGCAACTCGCGCCGATCTGGTGTTTGGTTCTAACTCTGTACTGCGTGCAGTGGCTGAAGTTTATGCCTGCAGCGATGCGCACGAGAAGTTCGTGAAGGACTTTGTGGCGGCATGGGTGAAAGTGATGAACCTGGATCGTTTCGATCTGCTGTAAACAAAAACGCCGGATGGCGCTTGCGCGTATCCGGCATGGTATGAATAAAAAATCCCCGTGATTGCGGGGATTTTTTATTGGCAGGTTATTCCCACTCTTGCAGATAACGCTGCCCATACTGGTCAGCGACCAGCAATGCGGCATACACCTGATCCGGCGTTGCGCCGCCAGGCATGTTGTGGATGGTTTCGCCTTCAGCACAGGCAGCCTCTGCCACAATGCGCATTTTCGCCGGGATATCCTGTTTGATATCCAGTTGCGCCAGGGTAATCGGCAACCCAACGGAATGACAGAGTGCCGCCACGGTTTCGATTTCATCGACCGGCGCGTTTTCCAGCACCAACTGCGTTAGCGTACCAAACGCCACTTTCTCGCCGTGGTAGTAATGATGCGCATCCGGGATCGCCGTCAGGCCGTTATGAATGGCGTGAGCCGCTGCCAGACCACCGCTTTCAAAACCGACGCCGCTCAGATAGGTATTGGCCTCAATAACGCGCTCCAGCGCAGGTGTAACCACGCGCTGCTCGGCTGCCAGCATCGCTTTTTCACCTTCTTCTATCAGTGTATTAAAGCACAGCTCAGCCAGTGCCAGCGCCGCCTGGGTGCACTGACCACCCGCCATGGTGGTTGCGCCGCTGCGTGAACAGGCACGCGCTTCGAACCAGGTCGCCAACGCATCGCCGATGCCTGCGGCTAACAGACGTGCCGGTGCGCCCGCAACAATTTTAGTATCAACAATGACCCTGTCCGGGTTGTTCGGCAGTAGCAGATAGCGATCGAATTCACCCGCATCGGTGTAAATGACGGACAGGGCGCTGCACGGTGCATCGGTAGAGGCGATGGTTGGCGCAATGGCGACAGGCACGCCCATAAAATGCGCCAGCGCTTTGGCGGTATCCAGCGTTTTCCCGCCGCCAATACCAAGTACTGCGCCACACTGCGCTTTTTCCGCCACGCCGCGCAAACGGTCGATTTCGTTTTGCGAACATTCACCGCCAAAAGGCGCGATCTCCAGCGCCAGTCCGGCATCCTGGAAGCTTTTTTCCAGCGCGGATTGTGCGAAGCCTAAGACAAACTTGTCCCCAACGACCAGCCAGCGTTCTGCCAGTGGTTTGAGGTAGCTGCCAAGACGGGTAATAACATCGGCACCCTGGATGTACTTACCAGGTGATTGAATAATGCGATCCATACTTTATTTCCCTCACAGGTTGATGTGACCAAATGCGTTGTTCCAGTCCTGCTCAAACTTCTCTATTGCTGACTTTACCGCAGGGGTATTGAGCATTTGTTGCGCTACGTCTAAGGGCAGGGTGATTGCTTCACATCCTGCCAGTAAGCAATCCAGCGCCTGACGCGGGGTTTTAAAGCTGGCCGCCAGTACCATGCTGTTTGGCGCATGTAGCTCCAGTAGCGTTTGCAGTTCCTGTACCGTGCGGATCCCGTCGCCGCCCTGAGCGTCAATGCGGTTAACGTAAGGCGCGATATATTTTGCGCCAGCCAGCGCGGCCAGTAGACCTTGCGAAGCACTGTACACGGCGGTTCCCAGGGTGGTGATACCCTCTTTTTTCAGTAACTTGATGGCGGCCAGACCTTCAGCAGTAACGGGAATTTTCACCACGATACCCGGTACGGCATTGCTCAGACGTTTAGCTTCTTCCACCATGCCCTGCGCGTCGCGGCTCATGGTTTGGGCAAAAAGAATGCCCTCTTCGCCAATGGCGTTTTGCAGGCGCGGCAGCACATCCCAGATGGATTCTTTGCTTGCCGCAACAATGCTTGGGTTGGTGGTGACACCCGCGATAGGGAAGATGCGGGCCAGACGTTCAACTTCCGCGACGTTGGCGGTATCAAGGTAAAGTTCCATACAAAACACCCTCTTAATTTTGCGTGAGCAGCCCGTTGCCGGAATGCGTTGTTGTGCACAGGATAAGAGCGTTTTGCCGCATCGCGCTATCTGACAAATCTGTCAAAAGCTGGATAAATGTAATGTATCTATAAAAGTGAGATTTACTTCACATGTCAGCTACGGATAGGGTTTGTTGCGGTGATGGGGATGGTGAGTTAGCTTTTGATATTACAAAAATCCAGTTAATGTTGTTTTTATCTTCTTTATTGCTGGCGGATCGCTTTCTCCGTCAACTGGCTGTGATATTGCCGGCGATATTCTGAGGGCGAACGTTCGGTATTCTTGCGAAACAGGCGGCAGAAGTAATTGCTGTCAACAAACCCGCAGGTGTGCGCCACTTCTTTAATCTTCAGCTCATAACCTTTCAGTAACGTCTTCGCGTGTTCCAGACGTGTGTGGTTCAGGTATTCGTTAAACCCGATGGCGCCCGTTTTTTGAAACAGATGGGAGAGGTAATTGGGAGAAATGTAAAACGCCTGCGCGACGGACTCTCGGGTGAGCGGCGAAGCGTAGCGTTCATCAATATAGTCGCGAATGGCTTCGAACAGCGCCTGACTGCGTGACGCGGTCTGGATCTGGCTGCCGAGCAGATCGCGGCAGTGGCTGAGTAAACTCGCGACGATTAACCTGGCGGTTTGCTGCTCCTGTGGTTGCATCTGCATTTCATTGAGCGTTTGCAGCAGGAAAGAGCCAATGCGTGGCCCACGCCGCGCGACGTGCTGGCGGGTAACATTTTGATATTGCTTACCGTCCCACTGGACGATGCTGAAACCCAATTGCTGTTTGCCAAACAGGATGCTGAGTGTGGTCACCGGTGTGCGCCACTGGGGGAAGTTCCAGCCGCTAGCCGGCACGAACAGCACATCGCAAGGGAGTAACGTCGCGGGAGCACCTGCAACGCCGTTATCGGTGAACTCACCTTCCAGCACAATCTCCAGCCGGGGAAAATCAACCTGATATGCCAGTTCCGGCGTTGAGCTACTGGTACTGGCAAAATAAATCTGGCGCAGCGGTGTGGGGCCGTTAATCAGGCGGGCGAGAAGATGGCTGATGTCGTGATACATGTTAATCCCTTGCAGGCAGCAGACAGGGAGAACAGTAACCGCCATTATAAAAAAAGGCCACTCTTAAAGAGTGGCCTGTGTGGGATTATTGATTACCGATTTGATCGCCGTAAGGCAAGGTATCGTAATCAATCAGGGCATTCTTCTTGTATGGATTGCCAATCCAGCGAGTCGTCTCTTTGAACTGCGGGCTGGTAATGGAACGCGTTGGATCGAAGCCATCGTAAGTGAAGCCTGCTAAATCAGACCAGGTATGGATTAGCTCTGAGCTGCTGTATTTACGATTCACATCCTGCGAGAAGTCCCGAGGATGCGCGGCCTGCCATTTTTCCGAGGTCCATAATAAGAACGGCACCGTATACATATGGCGTGTCGGATTGTCTTCATTACGGCCCTGCGTTTTATGCGGTGGCGTGTCGTACACCTCTTCACCATGATCGGAGAAGTACAGCAGGAAACCGTTCGGATCGGTCGCTTTGTAGTCTTTGATCAGGCTGGCAATGATGTGGTCATTGTAGACATTCGCGCTGTCGTAATCGTTGTAGGCTTCCAGCTCATCATTACCCAAACCAGCGGGAACGTTGTCGATATTGTTGTCGAACTTGCCCTGACCATCCGGATAACGGAATTTGTACTTAATATGGGTACCCAGCAGGTGAACGATGATGAATTTTTTCGGTGCCGGGTCGGCCAGGACTTCTTTAAATGGCGCCAGCACATTGCTGTCATATTCGCGCGCACTTTGCGTACGCTGCTGGTTCATATAGAACTGCTTATCTGTCTGCTTAGAGAACACCGTCAGCATGGTGTTGCGGGCAGTCATTGTCTGCTGATTGGTGATCCAGAATGTTTTATAACCCGCCTGTTTCATCATGTTCATCAGGGATGGCTGGGTCAGATACAGATCCGGGTTCTTCTCGTTGGCAAAGGTCAGCGCCTGCTGCAGGATTTCAATGGTATACGGACGTGAGGTCACGACATTATTGAAAACGGTGAAGTTAGGATCGGTTTTATGCAGCGCATCCAGTTCCGGCGTTGTTTCGCGTGGGTAACCGTACAGGCTCATTCGACCACGCTGCGTTGACTCACCAATTACCAGCACTAATGTACGTGGTGCGTCACCGGAATGGTCCTTAAAGTTGGCCAGCGGCGGCAGGGCATTGTTTTCATTCAGCAGGCTATTCAGTGCGGTTAACTGCTGGCGATACTGATAATAACCGGAGATAAATTGCCACGGTGCGGCGGGCTCCATCCGCGAAGCGAGACCATCCAGCGTTTTTTCAAACGGTTTATGTTTGATGAACGTGTTAACCGCCATTGGGTGCAGAATCAAGCCATATAACAGTGCGAAAGACACCAGATAGCGCCAGGGCGATGGAATATGAACAGGGCGCAGACGCGTCCACAGCAGAATCGCCATTGCCGTATACGCCAGCGCGATTAACACAATTTTCAGGCTGAAATATTGGCTCAGATATTCGCTGGCTTCGTTCGCATTGGTTTCAAACATTACGTACAGAACGCTTTGCGAGAACTCTTGTCCATAAATGACGTAATAGCTCAGAGCCGCCAGCGAGGCCGCCCATAGCATGACGCCAATAACGGCAGCGATCGCGCGGATACGGTTTGGAAACAGGAATACAGGGATCAGCCATAGCGAACTGAATAGCAAGGAGTCGCGTAAACCGGTAGATCCGCTGTAGCCGCTAAAATAGATAACGGCCTGCAGTAATGAGGAAAAAAACCAAAAATAGAGGAGCGCCCAACCCAGGGCTTTCCAGCTAAATGCAGGTTTAGACTGGGGTTGTAAGGATTGCATAGTGTGAGCCTGTCTTTAATCGTAGCGCCAAGAGTAGCGGCTAAACCTTAAGAGGAAGTGAAGCATCACGATGTTAGTATCGTGTTCTGTTGTTTATATATTCATTGAGTGAATATATACAGGCGGGAATATATTGAAAATGAAGCAGTTATAACAGCGATTTTTGATGTCGCCTTCACGCAATAGCACGAAGGCGACGGGAGGGGACGTTAGCCTGTGTTACGCATACCGGCGGCAACACCAGCGATAGTTACCATCAGCGCTTGTTCAACGCGTGGATCTGGCGCATTGCCTTGCTCTTCCGCCAGGCGCGAGCGATGTAACAGCTCTGCCTGTAAAACGTTCAGCGGATCGGTATAAACATTCCTTAACTGGATAGATTCGGCAATCCACGGCAGGTCGGCCATCAGATGTGAATCATTGGCAATCGCCAGCACGACGTCGATATCTGCTTCCAGGCGCTGACGCAGTTCTTCGCCGAGCGGCCACAACTCTTTTTTGACCAGACGTTGATCGTAGTATTCAGCCAGCCACAGGTCTGCTTTAGCGAAAACCATTTCCAGCATGCCAAGGCGTGTGGAGAAGAATGGCCAGTCGCGGCACATTGCTTCGAGTTCGCTTTGCTTACCGTCTTCCACCACTTTTTGCAGCGCGGTGCCAGCACCCAGCCATGCCGGGAGCATCAGGCGGTTTTGCGTCCAGGCAAAGATCCACGGAATGGCGCGCAGAGACTCTACCCCACCAGTCGGGCGGCGTTTTGCCGGACGTGAGCCGAGCGGCAATTTACCCAGTTCCTGCTCTGGTGTTGCGGAGCGGAAGTAAGGGACGAAGTCTTTGTTTTCACGTACATATCCACGGTAGAGCTCACACGAGATATCAGAAAGCTCATCCATGATATGGCGCCAGTTATCTTTCGGCTCTGGTGGCGGTAACAGGTTGGCCTCCAGGATGGCTGCGGTATAAAGCGACAGGCTGCTGATGGTGACTTCCGGCAGGCCGTACTTAAAGCGGATCATCTCCCCTTGTTCCGTCACGCGTAGGCCACCTTTCAGGCTGCCTGGCGGTTGAGAAAGCAGTGCGGCATGCGCAGGCGCGCCGCCGCGGCCAATGGAACCACCGCGACCGTGGAACAGCGTCAGCTCGATGCCGGCTTTTTCGCAGGTTTTGATCAGCGCGTCCTGGGCCTGATATTGCGCCCAGGAGGCCGCCATCACGCCCGCGTCTTTTGCGGAATCAGAGTAGCCAATCATGACCATTTGTTTGCCCTGAATAAAGCCGCGGTACCAGTCGATATTCAAGAGCTGGGACATGACGTCATCAGCATTGTTGAGGTCGTCCAGCGTTTCAAACAGCGGCGCAACCGGCATAGCAAAACCGATCCCGGCTTCTTTCAACAGCAGATGTACGGCCAATACATCGGACGGCGTTTTCGCCATCGAGATAACATAGGCGGCAATGGAGCCATACGGAGCTTCGGCAATGACGCGGCAGGTGTCGAGCACTTCGCGGGTATCATTGCTTGGTTCCCAGTTACGTGGCAGAAGCGGACGCTTGGAGTTCAGTTCGCGGATCAAGAAAGCCTGTTTATCCGCTTCTGACCAGTTTTCGTAGTCGCCAATGCCCAGATACCGGGTCAGTTCGCCCAGCGCTTCAGTGTGACGGGTACTTTCCTGACGAATATCAATACGTACCAGCGGCACGCCGAAACATTTCACGCGGCGCAAGGTGTCGAGCAGTTCGCCATTGGCGATGATGCCCATGCCACAGGCTTGCAGAGACTGATAACACGCGTACAGCGGATCCCAGAGCTGTTCGTTTTGGGTGAGAAGGCCGGCAGGTTTCGGTAATTTCTCGCCTTTCAGACGGGCTTCCAGCCAGGCTTGAGTTGCCATCAGACGTGAACGCAGGGTTTTCATCAGATAACGGTATGGTTCTGCTGCGCCTTCTTCACCTACCAGCGCCAGCAGTTCCGGCGTGGCATCCACCATCGACAGTTCAGAGATCAGAAACTGAATGTCTTTCAGGAACAGGTCGGTGGCTTTCCAACGGCTGAGCAATAGCACGTGACGGGTGATATCCGCCGTCACGTTCGGGTTGCCGTCACGGTCGCCGCCCATCCAGGAGGTAAAGCGAACCGGAACAAAATCAACGGGCAGCTTATAACCCAGATTCTCTTCTAACTGTTCGTTCAGTTCGCGCAGATAGTTCGGCACGCCTTCCCACAGGCTGTTTTCGACCACGGCGAAGCCCCATTTGGCTTCATCGACCGGGCTTGGGCGTATCTTGCGGATCTCATCCGTATGCCAGGACTGGGCAATCAACTGGCGCAGACGGCGCATCAGTTGATGGCGTTCATAATCGACGAGATCTTTGTTATCAAGCTGTTTGAGACAGGCGTTAACTTCACCCATTTTATGGATCAACGTACGACGGGTGATTTCTGTCGGGTGGGCAGTCAGAACCAGCTCCAGGGAGAGTGACTCCACGGCTTTTTTGATGGTGGCTTCATCGAGGTTGGGCTGGTCTTTCAGTTTACGCAGAGTGCGAGCAATCACTTCCGGGTTGCTGGCTGCTTCGCCTTTGGGCGAAATGCTGTGGTATTGCTCGGCGGTGTTGGCCAGGTTCAGGAACTGGCTAAACGCACGGGCAACCGGCAGCAGTTCGTCGTTAGACAGGTTTTGCAGCGTCGTAAGTAGCTCCTGGCGATTGACTTCATTGCCAGCGCGGGATGATTTGGACAGCTTACGGATTGTTTCTACGCGATCAAGAATGTGCTCTCCCAGCGCATCCTTAATGGTCTCTCCCAGCACTTTGCCGAGCATACTGACATTACTACGCAACGCGGAATATTGTTCGTTCATATTTACCCAGACACCCCATCTCTTTTGTAAATGTCCTGTATCTTTCGCGCCGCCGTCAACACTGCTGCAACGTGAAATTTTTCGGACTTAATTTTTTTGCCGTCTTTTATAAAGCCACGTAAAACTCGTGACGTCAATTGCTGCGAAATCGGTTCAGCAAACGAAAAAATGGCGGGAATTTACGTTATTTAATTCACATCGAATCAAATAAGCTGTGCTTATGAAAATGTTAATAAATGACCTTGCTCGCCGCTGAAGGATGAGCAAGGTTATAAACGATTAATGCCAGCAGAAATGATGCACAACCTGGGTGATCAATTCGCGAGTTGGCTTAATGAAGCGTGTTTCCAGGTATTCATCTGGCTGATGTGCCTGATTAATGGAGCCTGGGCCCAACACCAGCGTCGGGCAAAGCATCTGGATAAACGGCGCTTCAGTGCAGTAGTTCACCACTTCCGTTTGCGCTCCCAGCAGTTTTTCGACGACTTCAACCAACTGATGGTCTGGCGGACACTCATAGCCAGGAATAGGCGGATGCAGTTCCGACACCGTCAGGCGACCCGGCCAACGCTCGCTGACAGGGGCCAGCGCATCGTTAAGTAAACCATTAAGATCGTTGAGCGTCATGCCGGGCAGCGGGCGAATATCCATATGCAGCTCGCAGCAGGCGCAGATTCGGTTGGCGGCGTCGCCACCGTGGATATGACCCAAATTTAACGTCGGGTACGGAACGGTAAAAGCGTCATGGTGATAGCGTTCTTTCAGGTCATCGCGCAGAGTCATGATATGGCCGATGGCATCATGCATCAGTTCAATCGCATTGACGCCACGCGCTGGATCGCTTGAGTGACCCGACTGCCCCAAAATGCGAATTGCATTAGAGATATGCCCTTTGTGCGCACGCACCGGTTGTAGGGAGGTAGGTTCGCCAATGATCGCGCAGTCCGGGCGCAGAGCGGTGGTCTCAGAGAAGTAGCGCGCTCCCGCCATGCTGGTCTCTTCGTCGGCAGTGGCCAAAATGTAGAGGGGCTTTTTCAGCTTCGTTACGTCCACGTCACGCAGCGCGTCGAGGATAAACGCGAAGAAGCCCTTCATATCTGCCGTACCCAAACCGTAGAGCTTATTATCATGCTCGGTCAGGGTGAACGGATCGCGCGTCCAGCGTCCGTCGTCAAACGGCACGGTATCGGTATGACCCGCTAACAACAGACCGCCAGCCCCTTGTCCAATGCTCGCCAGCATATTGAATTTATTTCGCGTGTCGGGAACCGGCTGAACCTCTACATTGAAGCCTAAATCTTTGAACCAGTCCGCCAGCAGAGTGATTAAACCTGCATTGCTTTGATCCAGTGCTTCTTCGGTGGCGCTAATCGATGGCGTGGCAATCAGAGCGCGGTAAATCTCGATAAATGGCGGTAAATTGTTTTTCATTGTTGACACACCTCGGGTCATGATAGTATCAATATTCATGCAGTATTTATGAATAAAAATACATTAACGTTGAGCGTAATAAAACCCACCAAGTGTAAGGTGAGGTGATAAAGGCTTATACCTGGCAACAGAATCTAAGAAGGTGAGCAGCCCCGATGTTGAATACGCTGATTGTGGGCGCCAGTGGCTATGCCGGCGCAGAGCTTGTGACCTATGTAAATCGCCATCCTGATATGAACATAACCGCTTTGACCGTCTCAGCGCAAAGCAATGATGCAGGAAAACTCATCTCCGATTTGCATCCGCAGTTGAAAGGCATTGTTGATTTACCGTTGCAGCCAATGTCGGATATCAGCGAGTTTAGCGCAGGGGTGGACGTTGTGTTCCTCGCCACAGCGCATGAGGTCAGTCATGATCTGGCCCCGCAGTTTCTGCAGGCCGGATGTGTGGTGTTTGATCTTTCAGGCGCGTTTCGTGTTAACGATGGCGCGTTCTATGAAAAATATTATGGCTTTACCCATCAGCACCCCGACCTGCTGGAGCAGGCGGTGTACGGGCTGGCGGAGTGGAACGCAGAGCAACTGAAAGAAGCAAATCTGGTTGCCGTACCAGGTTGTTATCCGACGGCGGCGCAATTGTCGCTGAAACCTCTGATTGACGCTGGGCTGCTGGATCTCAGCCAGTGGCCGGTGATTAACGCTACCAGCGGCGTCAGCGGGGCAGGCCGTAAAGCGGCTATCTCGAACAGCTTTTGCGAAGTGAGCCTGCAGCCCTATGGCGTGTTTACCCATCGTCATCAGCCGGAAATCGCAACTCACCTCGGCGCGGAAGTGATCTTCACCCCGCATCTGGGGAACTTCCCGCGCGGAATTCTGGAAACGATCACCTGCCGTCTGAAAGCGGGCGTAACCCATGCGCAGGTGGCCCAGACACTGCAACAAGCGTATGGTGATAAACCACTGGTACGCCTGTACGATAAAGGCGTTCCGGCCCTGAAGAATGTGGTGGGCTTACCGTTTTGTGATATTGGGTTCGCCGTGCAGGGAGAGCACCTGATCGTGGTGGCGACCGAAGATAACTTATTAAAAGGCGCGGCGGCACAGGCGATGCAGTGCGCAAATATCCGTTTCGGCTTTGCTGAAACGCAGTCTCTTATTTAAGGGTGCAACAATGAATCCATTAATTATCAAGCTGGGCGGTGTTTTACTTGATAGCGAAGAGGCGCTGGAGCGACTGTTTACCGCCCTGGTGAATTATCGTGAGTCGCATCAGCGTCCGCTGATTATTGTGCACGGCGGCGGCTGCGTGGTTGATGAACTAATGAAGCAGTTGAATCTGCCGGTGAAAAAGAAAAACGGTCTGCGCGTCACCCCTGCCGATCAGATAGACATTATCACTGGCGCCCTGGCGGGTACGGCGAATAAAACCTTACTGGCCTGGGCGAAAAAACATCAAATCGCCTCTGTGGGCCTGTATCTTGGCGATGGCGACAGCGTAAAAGTGACGCCGCTCGATAAAGAGCTAGGTCATGTTGGACTCGCGCAACCGGGTTCGCCTAAGCTAATTAACACGCTGCTGGAAAGCGGCTTTCTGCCGGTAGTCAGCTCCATTGGCGTCACTGAAGATGGACTGCTGATGAACGTTAACGCCGATCAGGCGGCAACAGCGCTGGCGGCAACGTTGGGTGCGGATCTGATCCTGCTCTCTGATGTGAGTGGTATTCTGGATGGTAAAGGTCAGCGCATTGCCGAAATGACCGCCGCGAAAGCGGAGCAGTTGATCGACCAGGGGATTATTACCGATGGCATGATCGTGAAGGTCAATGCGGCGCTGGATGCCGCACGCACGCTGGGCCGCCCGGTGGATATCGCCTCCTGGCGTCATGCTGAGCAACTCCCGGCGTTGTTTAACGGCACGCCTATCGGTACCCGTATTCTGGCTTAAGTATTTGTATGCCCGATGGCGGCTACGCCTTATCGGGCCTACGTGAACAGAACCTGTAGGCCGGATAAGCGTAGCGCCATCCGGCATTGAAATTAAAAGAATTTAAGGAAGCATGTTATGGCACTTTGGGGTGGGCGTTTTACACAGGCAGCAGATCAGCGGTTCAAACAGTTCAACGACTCGTTGCGTTTTGACTACCGCCTGGCAGAACAGGATATTGTCGGCTCTGTGGCCTGGTCCAAAGCGTTGGTAACGGTCGGCGTACTGACTGCCGATGAACAGCTGCAACTGGAAGAGGCGCTGAACACGCTGCTGGAAGAGGTTCGTGCCAATCCGCAACAGATCCTGCAAAGCGATGCCGAAGATATTCACAGTTGGGTGGAAGGTAAGCTGATTGATAAAGTCGGCCAGCTTGGTAAAAAACTGCATACCGGGCGTAGCCGTAATGATCAGGTCGCGACCGACCTTAAACTGTGGTGTAAAGACACGGTTATTGAATTACTCTCTGCCAACCGTCAGTTGCAAAGTGCGCTGGTGGTGACGGCGGAGAATAACCAGGACGCCGTGATGCCGGGTTACACCCACCTGCAACGTGCGCAGCCGGTGACGTTTGCCCACTGGTGCCTGGCCTATGTGGAAATGCTGGCGCGTGATGAGAGCCGTCTGCAGGATGCGCTTAAGCGTCTGGACGTCAGTCCTCTGGGCTGCGGCGCGCTGGCGGGTACGGCATATGAAATCGATCGCGAACAACTGGCTGGCTGGCTGGGCTTTGCTTCGGCAACGCGCAACAGTCTGGACAGCGTTTCCGATCGTGACCACGTGCTGGAGTTACTCTCCGACGCCTCTATCGGCATGGTGCACCTGTCGCGTTTTGCTGAAGACCTGATTTTCTTTAATACCGGTGAAGCGGGCTTTGTCGAGCTGTCCGATCGAGTGACCTCTGGTTCATCCCTGATGCCGCAGAAGAAAAACCCGGATGCGTTGGAATTAATCCGTGGTAAATGCGGTCGCGTGCAGGGAGCGTTGACCGGGATGATGATGACCTTAAAAGGCCTACCGCTGGCGTATAACAAAGATATGCAGGAAGACAAAGAAGGGCTGTTCGATGCGCTCGACACTTGGCTGGATTGTCTGCATATGGCCGCGCTGGTGCTGGATGGCATTCAGGTGAAACGTCCGCGTTGTCAGGAAGCGGCGCAGCAGGGTTATGCCAACGCCACTGAGTTGGCGGATTATCTGGTAGCGAAAGGTGTTCCGTTCCGCGAAGCGCACCACATTGTGGGCGAGACGGTGGTTGAGGCGATTCGCCAGGGCAAACCTCTGGAAGCGTTGTCGTTGACCGACTTACAGAAGTTCAGTCCGGTTATTGGCGATGACGTTTATCCGATCCTTTCTCTACAATCGTGTCTGGACAAACGTGCGGCGAAAGGCGGCGTGTCGCCGCAGCAGGTTGCGCAAGCGATTGATTACGCGAAGGCGCGTCTGGCGTAACTTTTGTCTTTGTAGGCCTGATAAGCATAGCGCCATCAGGCAAACAGTGATCAGAGCCTGGCATCACGCCGGGCTTTTTTATGCAAAAAAAATGCGGACGCAAGGTCCGCAAAAGTTCACGTTGGCTTTAGTTATTTCGAGTATGAGAGAAACTCTCTAAACGGACAGTAGCTTCAAGGGTTAAAGGGGTACCGTTCCGTTTCTGTGGTGCATTATTAAACAGAAAGCTTGATAGGGATAATCGTTCGTTGCTATGCTACCTATCGCTACGAACTATCGTGGCGATGGAGGATGAATAATGAATATTCGTGATCTTGAATACCTGGTGGCGCTTGCCGAACATCGTCACTTCCGACGGGCGGCAGACTCCTGCCACGTGAGCCAGCCAACGCTGAGCGGACAGATCCGTAAGCTGGAAGATGAGCTGGGCGTCATGCTGCTGGAGCGTACGAGTCGTAAGGTGCTGTTCACTCAGGCAGGTCTGCTGCTGGTGGATCAGGCGCGCACCGTGCTGCGCGAGGTCAAAGTGCTCAAGGAGATGGCAAGCCAACAAGGCGAGACGATGTCTGGCCCGCTGCATATTGGTTTGATCCCAACGGTGGGGCCATACCTACTGCCGCATATCATTCCTATGTTGCACCAGACCTTCCCAAAACTGGAAATGTATCTGCATGAGGCGCAGACGCATCAGCTGTTGGCGCAACTGGATAGCGGTAAGCTCGACTGCGTCATTCTGGCGCTGGTGAAAGAGAGTGAGGCATTCATCGAAGTTCCGTTATTTGATGAGCCTATGATGCTGGCGATCTATGAAGATCATCCGTGGGCAAACCGTGACTGTGTACCGATGTCCGATCTGGCGGGTGAAAAACTGTTGATGCTGGAAGATGGCCACTGCCTGCGCGATCAGGCCATGGGCTTCTGCTTTGAAGCCGGTGCGGATGAAGATACCCATTTCCGGGCAACCAGTCTGGAAACGCTGCGCAATATGGTGGCGGCAGGTAGCGGTATTACGTTACTGCCTGCGCTGGCTGTTCCGTCGGAGCGTAAGCGTGATGGTGTTGTCTATCTGCCATGCATTAAGCCAGAACCGCGCCGTACGATTGGCCTGGTGTATCGTCCAGGTTCGCCGCTGCGCAGCCGTTATGAACAGCTGGCAGAGGCCATCCGTGGATCAATGGATGGCCATTTCGACAGTGTGTTAAAACAGGCGGTTTAAGCCATTTAGCGCCGCTACCCGATAGGCTTCCGCCATGGTTGGGTAGTTAAAGGTGGTGTTAACGAAGTACTCGATGGTGTTACCACCACCTTTTTGCTCCATTATCGCCTGACCGATGTGAATAATTTCGGCTGCACGTTCCCCAAAGCAGTGGATCCCCAGAATCTCTTTGGTTTCGCGATGGAACAGAATCTTCAACGTGCCGACACTCATGCCCACGATTTGCGCACGTGCCAGATGTTTAAACTGGGCGCGGCCGACTTCGTATGGGACTTTCATCGCCGTAAGCTGCTGTTCGGTTTTACCAACGGAGCTGATTTCAGGAATGGTATAAATCCCGGTTGGGATATCTTCGATCAGATGCGCGGTGGCTTCGCCTTTCACCAGTGCCAGGGCGGCAATACGTCCCTGATCGTAGGCCGCCGATGCCAGACTCGGATAGCCGATCACATCCCCTACAGCATATACATGCGGCAGCGCCGTCTGGTACATGCTATTTACTTTGAGCTGTCCACGGCTGTCGGTTTTCAGACCAATATTTTCCAGCGCCAGCGAATCGGTATTACCGGTGCGGCCATTGGCGTACAGCAGACAGTCAGCCTTCAGTTTTTTACCAGATTTCAGGTGCATGATGACGCCGTCATCGCAACCTTCAATCTTCTCATACTCTTCATTGTGGCGAATAACCACACCGCTATTCCAGAAGTGGTAAGAGAGCGAGTCGGACATCTCTTGATCAAGGAACGCCAGCAGACGATCGCGGGTGTTGATTAAATCAACTTTGACGTCCATTCCACGGAAGATCGACGCATATTCACAGCCAATCACCCCCGCGCCGTAAATCAGAACGTGGCGAGGTTCGTGGTGTAGGCTCAGGATGGAGTCGCTGTCATAAACCCGGGGATGCGAAAAGTCGACGTCAACAGGGCGATAAGGGCGTGAACCGCAGGCGATCACAAATTTATCCGCGGTCAGCGTTTCCACCGTGCCGTCGTGGCATTCCAGGGCGATAGTGTGTTCGTCAACAAAACGGGCATTTCCCTGCAAAATCTCGCAGTGATTACGCTCGTAAAAACCTTGCCGCATGCGCGTTTGCTGATTAATCACGTTATCAGCATGATTGAGAATATCGGCGAAGGAAGAACGGAGAAGTCGGGAATGGTCGCTGTAAAGTGGGTTCTGATTGAATTCAATAATGCGGCTGACGGCGTGGCGGAGTGCTTTCGACGGGATGGTGCCCCAGTGGGTACAGCCTCCGCCGACGTTATGATAGCGCTCAATCACCGCGACGCGCGCTCCCTGTTTAACCAGACCCATTGCAGCGCCTTCGCCGCCGGGACCGGAACCTATTACTATTGCATCGTAATCGTAGGAATGTGACATGGTCAGGCTTACCTGTTCTTATACATAAAAGCAACAGAATAGTAACATCGTTGTCGGGATAACCCAATTATCGTTGTGCTTTTTTGCGAAGTCGAAGCACAAACTGCGCGTAAACAATCATTAACAAAGCCATGCCAACAGCCTAATCTCTGGTATAGTGCCAGCAAGGTATGTGGAAGGATTCAGACATCGTGATGGGCGTTAGAGCGCAACAAAAAGAGAAAACCCGGCGTTCGCTGGTAGAGGCTGCATTTAGTCAACTCAGTGCTGAGCGTAGTTTTGCCAGTCTCAGTTTACGAGAAGTTGCTCGTGAAGCGGGCATTGCGCCAACCTCGTTTTATCGCCATTTCCGCGATGTGGATGAGCTCGGGCTGACGATGGTGGACGAAAGTGGTCTGATGCTGCGTCAGTTGATGCGTCAGGCGCGTCAGCGTATCGCCAAAGGCGGGAGTGTGATCCGTACCTCGGTCTCAACATTTATGGAGTTCATCGGCAACAATCCCAACGCCTTCCGTTTATTATTGCGCGAGCGTTCGGGAACCTCCGCAGCGTTTCGTGCAGCGGTCGCACGTGAAATTCAGCACTTCATTGCGGAACTTGCGGACTATCTGGAACTCGAAAACCATATGCCTCGTGCGTTTACTGAAGCGCAGGCCGAAGCCATGGTAACGATTGTGTTCAGCGCCGGGGCAGAAGCACTGGATGTTGGCGCTGAACAGCGTCGACAACTGGAAGAGCGGCTGGTATTGCAACTACGCATGATCGCGAAAGGCGCATTTTATTGGTACCGCCGTGAACAAGAGAAGATGACGCACCACTCCGAGTAACGAGAAGGACGAGCAATGAAACAGTCAGGTCAAGATAAAGGTACGCTGCTGCTGGCGCTGGTTGCTGGCTTATCGATCAATGGTACATTTGCGGCGCTGTTTAGCTCCATTGTGCCATTCTCAGTATTCCCGATTATTTCGTTGGTGCTGACGGTTTATTGTCTGCATCAACGCTATCAGAACCGCACCATGCCTGTGGGGCTACCAGGCCTGGCCGCCGCCTGTTTTATTCTCGGCGTTCTGTTGTACAGCACCGTGGTACGCGCTGAATATCCGGATATTGGTTCTAACTTCTTCCCGGCGGTACTGTCGGTGATTCTGGTGTTCTGGATCGGCTTTAAAGTGCGTAACCGTAAGCAGGAAATTGCGGAATAATATTTGTAGGCCGGGCAAGCCCGGCCAGGACATCACTTACTTCGCGGTCAGTAACACGCCACACTCCATATGGTGCGTATACGGGAACTGATCGAACAGAGCCAGACGTGAAACATTGTGCGTCTGGCTTAACGTTTCCAGATTCTTACACAGCGTTTCCGGGTTGCAGGATATGTACAGAATCCGCGGATACGCCTGTACCATTTTCTCCGTTTCGCTGTCCAGACCGCTACGCGGCGGGTCAACGAAAATGGTTTCACACTGGTAGCTCTTCAGATCGATCCCCTGCAAACGGTTGAACTCGCGAACCCCATTCATCGCCTGAGTAAACTCTTCTGCCGCCATGCGGATAATTTGTACGTTATCAATATGGTTAGCCGCAATGTTGTACTGGGCAGCCGCCACGGATGGTTTGGCGATTTCAGTCGCCAGCACGCGGTTGAAGTTTTGCGCGAGGGCTAATGAGAAGTTGCCATTACCGCAGTACAGCTCAAGCAGGTCGCCCTTAGAACCTTTGGTGACATCAATCGCCCATTCCAGCATCTGAATATTCATCGCGGCATTCGGCTGGGTGAAGCTGTTCTCAACCTGGCGATAGATGATCTCTTTCCCCGCGACTGGCAAGCGTTCGTCAATATAGTCCTGGTCCAGCTCGATTTTGGTTTTGGTGGCCCGGCCAATCAGATGCACGTTCAGGTTTTGCGCACGCAGCGCGTCCCGTAGCGCTTCGGCTTCCTGACGCCATTCGTCATCCAGCTTTTTATGGTACAGCATCGAGACCACCGCTTGATCGCTCAGGGTGGTGAGGTAATCAATCTGGAACAGTTTGTGGCGTAGGACATGGTTATCGCGTACCCCTTCAATCATTGCCGTCATCAGCGTGTTGATAAGCTCGCTGGCCGCCGGGAAGCTGTCGACGCGAATACGGCTTTTCGTCTGTTGATCGAACATGATGTGGTACAGGTCATCACCGTCATGCCACAGCCGGAATTCGGCGCGCATACGGTAGTGACTGACCGGTGAGCGAAACACTTCCGGAGCCTGTGCATAAAACGGTGTCATTAAGCTCTGCAGACGCACCACTTTTTCAGCTAACTGCGCGTCGTACTGTTCTGTCGGAAGATGTTCGGGGGTCATGATGCGTCCTGAAAAATAAAAGTACGCGGGGATTGTAGGGATTGCTCAACAGATGTCCAGTCATTGATGATTTCCGATATTGTGATGCGTGGTCTGGACAGTCGGTTGTAACAAACTGTAGCATCCGTTTTCCGGTCCTGTGAGTTAAAAGGGAATCCAGTGTGAATCTGGAGCTGACGCGCAGCGGTAAGGAAGGTGGGAGATGAGCGCACCTGGTGCAGACACTGCGGCTTGCCGTGGGAAGTCATCGTCTCTTTAAGTCGCCTCCAAGCCCGAAGACCTGCCGGCTAACGTCGCATCTGGTTTTCATCATCGCGTACTATCGGTGGGACCTGCGGCATCCTTCTTATATTGTGGATGCTTTACAATGATTAAAAAATCGTTGCTGTGGACGGCACTTTCCGTCACGGCATTTTCTGGTTGGGCGCAGGATGCTAGCCCAGATACTCTCGTCGTCACTGCCAACCGTTTTCAGCAGCCTCGTAGCGCAGTACTTGCTCCTATCACCGTTGTTACGCGTCAGGATATCGATCGCTGGCAATCCACCTCCGTGAATGATGTGCTTCGTCGCCTGCCAGGCGTGGATATCGCCCAATACGGTGGTATGGGACAAAATTCGTCTATTTCTATTCGCGGCACCAACGCCAGCCATGTTCTGGTGCTGATTGACGGTGTGCGGCTTAACCTGGCAGGGGTTAGCGGCGCAGCCGATCTTAGCCAGTTCCCGGTATCGTTGGTACAACGTATTGAGTACATTCGTGGACCGCGTTCGGCTATTTATGGTTCTGATGCGATTGGCGGCGTGGTGAATATCATTACCACGCGCGAAAAGCCGGGGACGGAACTGACCGCTGGCGTGGGAAGCAATGGCTACCAGAATTACGATGTCTCAACCCAACAACAGCTTGGCGAAAATACGCGCGTCACGTTGATGGGCGATTATGCCTATACCAAAGGCTTTGATGTCGTGGCTTACGGTAGTACCGGTACGCAGGCCCAGCCCGACAAAGACGGCTTCTTAAGTAAGACGCTGTATGGCGCGCTGGAACACAACTTCTCTGACACCTGGAGCGGGTTTGTTCGCGGTTACGGTTATGATAACCGAACAGATTATGACTCGGGTTATTATCCGGGGACGCCGTTAGTGGATACCCGGAAACTCTATAGCCAAAGCTGGGATGCCGGACTGCGATTCAATGGTGAGTTGATCCAGTCGCAGCTGGTTTCCAGCTATAGCCACAGTAAAGACTACAACTATGATCCGGATTATGGCCGCTATGACTCCTCGGCCACGCTGGATGAGATGAAGCAATATAATGTGCAGTGGTCAAACAGCATGGTGGTTGGTCACGGTAACGTGGGCGCTGGCGTAGACTGGCAAAAGCAAACTACGGAGCCTGGCACCGGGTATGTCACGGACGGTTACGACCAGCGGAATACCGGTCTCTACTTGACGGGATTACAGCAATTGGGTGATTTCACTTTCGAAGGCGCGGCGCGCAGTGATGACAATTCCCAATTTGGTCGTCATGGCACATGGCAAACCAGCGCTGGCTGGGAGTTTGTCGAAGGCTATCGTTTTATTGCCTCCTACGGCACCTCTTACAAGGCACCTAATCTGGGACAACTGTATGGCATGTACGGAAATTCCCATCTGGATCCTGAAGAGAGCAAACAGTGGGAAGGGGCATTTGAAGGGCTAACGGCGGATGTGAACTGGCGTTTGTCAGGGTATCGCAACGATATCGATAACATGATCGATTACAACCCCCACACCAAAAAATACTATAACGAAGGCAAAGTACGTATTAAAGGTGTTGAGGCTACAGCGAACTTCGACACTGGGCCGTTGGCGCACACGCTGAGCTACGATTACGTTGATGCACGTAATGCGATTACCGATAAACCGCTGGCGCGTCGTTCAAAGCAGCAGGTGAAGTATCAGCTTGACTGGCAGGTTTACGATTTTGACTGGGGTTTAACGTATCAGTATTTAGGAACGCGATACGACAAGGACTTCGTCACCAATCAACCGGTAAAAATGGGTGGAGTAAGCTTGTGGGATCTGACAGTGGCATATCCAATCACCTCACAGCTGACTGTTCGTGGTAAAATCGCCAACCTGTTCGATAAAGATTACGAGACAGTTTATGGCTACGCAACTGCAGGGCGGGAATACACCTTGTCTGGCAGCTACACCTTCTGATCCACGTCCCACCGTGCTGGTGTTTGATTCCGGCGTCGGTGGGTTGTCGGTCTACAATGAGATCCGCAGTCTCCTGCCGGATCTCCACTATATATACGCTTTTGATAACGTCGCCTTTCCTTATGGTGAGAAGAGCGAGGAATTTATCGTCGAGCGTGTTGTTGAGATTGTGACTGCGGTCCAGCAGCGCTATCCCCTCTCTCTTGCGGTCATCGCGTGTAATACTGCAAGCACCGTGTCGCTTCCTGCGTTACGAGAGAAATTTGCCTTCCCGGTTGTGGGCGTCGTTCCTGCTATTAAACCGGCGGCGCGACTCACGGCGAATGGCGTTGTGGGACTGCTGGCTACACGTGCGACGGTGAAGCGCTCGTATACCCATGAGTTGATTGCACGGTTTGCTAACGAATGTCAGATTGCGATGTTGGGTTCCGCCGAGCTGGTGGAACTGGCGGAAGCGAAGCTGCACGGCGAAAAGGTCTCTCTGGAGGAGTTGCGTCGCATTCTACGTCCGTGGCTGCGGATGTCGGAACCACCCGACACGGTGGTGCTGGGCTGCACCCATTTTCCTCTATTACAGGAAGAGCTTTTACAGGTCCTGCCCGAGGGAACGCGACTGGTGGATTCGGGTGCCGCGATTGCACGTCGCACGGCCTGGTTATTAGAGCATGAAGCACCGGACGCGAAATCAACCGATGAGAATGTCGCATTCTGTATGGCAATGACGACAGAAGCCGAACAATTATTGCCCGTGCTGCAACGTTATGGCTTCAAAACGCTCGAAAAACTGGCACTTTAGTTATTTTTGGTGAAAAAATACGCACTCGGGAA
>BBMW01000020.1 GCA_000759755.1 Citrobacter werkmanii NBRC 105721 | reverse complement strand
AGTTTTAACGCACCAGACCCTCGTGACTGAATTTTTCCTCAGTTTCGTACTGTCTGGATTGCTTCTATGATGCTTCAATCAAGTAGCAATCTTGCAGCATGATTTTTTATGTTGCAATCTAGCTGCAAGATGCTAGATTGATGCTCAGATATTGACCTCTGCTGTGGAGGTCCTAAATCAAGTATGCTGCAATCTTGCAGCAATACCGGAGGGCTTTATGGCCTGGATAGTTGGATTTATATCGCAGAAAGGCGGGATTGGTAAAAGCACAAAGGCCAGAGCACTGGCCCGGGAAGCTACCAACAGCGGTATTAAAACTAAGCTCGCAGACTTGGACCTTGAGCAGGCAACCAGTTCGGACTGGCATCGCCGTCGTCTGGCGGCCGGCTTACCTCCTGCTGCTTCAGTTGAGTTGTTTGGGACAGCAAAGCAGGCTATCGAGTCAGCAGGTGATGTCGACCTTCTGATCCTTGATGGGCCCGCACGAGCAAGTAAGGGAACCCTGGAAATTGCTAAAGTCGCTGATCTCGTTGTTCAACCGACAGGGGCTTCGCTCGATGATTTAATACCTGCAATTAAGGTTTTCAATGCTCTCGTTAAAGATGGCATCCCTCGCTCCAAGTTAGTCTTTTCGTTAAGCCGTGTTGGCACCGAGGCAGAAGAGGCTGAAGCCAGGGCATATATAAGTGAAGCTGGCTATGAAACATTAGCCGGTTGTTTGTATGAGTTTCCTGCCTATCGGCAGGCCATGAATGCGGGTTTAGCTGTGACGGAGACGCGTTATAAGCGGCTTAAACAGAATGCTGATGAAGTTATACAGTCGCTTATAGACAAGATTGGAGAATAGTAATGGCTGATGCATCTAAGCTAAAAAATAGGACGCGCAAAAATTTGGGGAATCCTCCGGGGCCTGAAGAAGTCGCAACCAGCCTTAATTCACCGGAAGTGGCTCCTGTAGCTGTCGTTCCTGATGCTGCTGAGCAAAGTGTACCCGTGCCACCGGCTTCCTCTGTACCTGAAACAACGACACCGGCGACGACTCAGGTGAACAATTCCGCGCCGTACATCCGTCGTGATGGCCGTTCAGCTAGAAAAACATATCGTATTATTCCTTTTGCGACCAGGGTAACCCCTGAATTTGATAATGAAATTCGTGACATTGCCGAGCGCGAAGGTATCAAACTGGTCGAAGTTCTTGAGAACGCACTTATCGCTTATAAGGCACAGAAGGGGTATTAATCCGGATAGCAGCATGATTGCTGCTATCTTTTTAATTATAGAATCTTGCTGCAATATTGCAGCAATCATAATGCAATCTAGAATTTTGATTGCTGCTATCTGAAAGCTATCTTTATGCTAGATTGCAGCTATGAAAATGCGTTATGATACTCAAAATGAGTATCACTGGATGTGCGGCAAATGCTCAGATTGAGTATTAACACTCTATTTGAGGGCCTTCCGCTCGCACCTGAATGACATGGGTTAGGTATAAATACTCAATTTGAGTATCAATGGAGATAGTATGAATATTGCTTGTGATGATGGCTCTACCACAGTAAAGCTCGCATGGTTCACAGATAAAGGTAAATTGAAGACAGGTTTGTCTTCCAACTCATTCCGTCAGGGCTGGAAAGTAGAAGGGATGGGCGCACGCCAGACCTTTAACTATGAACTGGAAGGCAAAAAGTACACTTATGATGAGGTCAGTAACGAATCTATCCTGACTACTCATATTGAGTATCAGTATACCGATGTGAATGTCCTCGCTGTGCATCATGGTCTTCTGAACAGCGGATTAAAACCGCAGCCGGTATCTTTAACAGTGACCTTGCCTATCAGCGAGTTCTATACAAAAGAGTGCCAGAAAAATGAACTGAATATTCAGCGTAAAATTGACAACCTGATGCGACCAGTAAAACTCAACAAGGGCGAAGTGTTTACCATAGAACATGTTGAAGTTATGCCTGAGTCACTGCCTGCCGTTTTTGCCCAACTGGTAAAAGACAATGTAGGACCCTTTGAAAAATCTCTCGTGATTGATCTGGGGGGCACCAGTCTTGACGTCGGACTTATCGTTGGTCAGTTCGACTCAGTCAGTGCAATTCACGGAAATGCAGAAATTGGTGTGTCTATGGTAACCAGTGCAGCACTGACTGCGCTTAAAATGGCCTCCAGTGATACCAGTTCGATGGTTGCTAATGAGTTAATCAAACAGCGTAAAGACCCTGATTTTGTACGTCAGGTTGTGAATGACGAAAGCAAAATACCCCTTGTGCTGGATACTATCGAAAGTGCAATCGCCAGTCTGGGTGAGCGTGTAGTTGATGACCTTGCCGGATTCCGCCATGTTAACCGGGTATACATTATTGGCGGTGGTGCACCGTTGATCGAAGGCGCGGTTAAGGCCGCATGGCATCACCTGGGCCCGAAAGTCGTGATGATGGATTCACCACAAACAGCACTTGTGGAAGCTATCGCGGCATTTAAAGGGGAGTAATTCTGTGGGCGATGAGCGGAAGAAGTTTACTGTCTATCTTCATCCGGATCAGACGGCAGACAATATGTCCCTGGACATAATTGAGTCTGTACCGCGGAATGAGAGAGGGGAGTTATACCGGAGGGCATTTATCTCCGGGCTGGCTCTGCATCAGCTTGATCCGCGACTTCCTGGTTTACTTGCTGTGTTGCTGGACAGGGATTTCAGTGCGGACCAGCTGGTCGGGTTACTTAGCCAGACTACGGGGTGGAAACCATCCCGTGCCGACATTCGGGATATTCTCGCTGAAATAGGAACGGGTCAGGTCATACAAACTCCCCAGTCGGAAGTTATAGAGGATGAGGAAAAGCAGCGCCTCGAGCTGGCACGGGAAAAAATGAAGAAATTTATCTGACACTCAGAGTGATGCGCAGGGAATATCCGACCAACGGGTCGTATATGCCGGCGAAAGCATTTCTCTCTTCATCTGCCATTCTGGTGCAATCCCGCGTCCCGCAAACCATACTTTCCCAAGTCCTGAATGGTTTATTCCATCCAGGACTTGCATCAGCTGCTCGCTCCGTTCCCGCGGTTGTACTTCATCAAACAAATTAAGCTGCGATACCCCGGTTGGTGTGAAATCATTCAGCATACAGCCTGCCTTTGCGTAACGGTGACCATCCACCCAGATCCTGTCCAGAGCTCTGACGGCAGCGGCAATGATGTCCCGTGTATCCTGCGTGGGGATGAGCAGTTTTTCACTGGCCATATTACCGTAGTAGGGCTCAGTTACGGCGAACGGCGATGTTTTCACAAACACGGCAATATGCCTGCAGAACTGACGCTCGCCGCGTAGCTTTTCGGCGGCACGTTCTGCGTGCTGACAGACTGCCTGCCGCATCGCTTCATAAGTCGTGACCCGTTCTCCAAAGCTTCTGCTGCAGACTATCTGCTGTTTGGGGGGCGGTGCTTCCTCCAGGGAAATACAGCTTTCCCCATTGAGTTCCCGGACCGTTCTCTCCAGAACCACATTGAAGTTTTTCCTGATGAACGTTGGATTCGCGCGGGCCAGCTGCAGTGCTGTGGTGATCCCCATTGTGTTCAGCTTCTTTGAGATCCTGCGGCCCACACCCCAGATTTCCTCCACCGGCTGCAGCGACAGCAGTTTCTCCGTTCGTTTCTGATTGTGTAACGTCAGGGCAAGCACGCCTCCGAACTGTGACCATTCTTTCGACGCCCATTGCGCGCTTTTAGCCAGCGTTTTGGTCGGTCCCATTCCGACGCCGATGGTCAGCCCTGTGCCGGAACGAACGTGCTCACGTAGCTGCCGGCCGAAATCCTCGAAATCGATGCAGCTGTCAATACCCCGCACGTCGAGAAACATCTCATCAATGGAGTACTGCTCAACGCGTGGCGCCAGCTCTTCCAGGTGAACCATGACCCTGTTCGACATCGATGCGTAGAGGGCGTAATTACTGGAGAACGCGTTAACCGGCTCCGGAAATTTCATCGACCTCAACTGAAACCACGGTACCCCCATTTTGATGCCCAGCCGCTTCGCTTCAGGACTTCTCGCAATGACGCAGCCATCGTTATTTGAGAGAACGACGACAGGTTTGTTTCGCAGGTCAGGGCGAAAAACCTTTTCGCAGCTGGCATAGAACGAATTCACGTCAGCAAGCGCGTACATCAGTCCATGCCCCGTGTTTTGTGTATGAAGGCTGTCACAACGCCGAATATCTGCAGTTCCTCCGGGTAGAGGGTAGGGTAGGCGGGATTCATCGGCAGCAGGGCGATTCGGGGCTTAAGCTGCAGGCGCTTAACCGTGAATTCACCATCCGTCTCCGCGATGACAATGTCACCCTGCAGCGGTTTTTCGGCTTTGTCGACCACCATCAGGTCGCCGGAATGCAGACCTATATCTTTCATCGAGTCGCCAATGGCCCGGACAAAGTAGGTCGCGCTGGGGCGACGGATACAGTAGGCATTCAGGTCAAGTTCCTCCTCCGTGTAATCGGCGGCCGGCGACGGAAAACCCGCCGGGCAACGTTCGGTGAACAGCGGGGCAGTGGACGGCACCGGCTCCTGTTCGGGAGCGACAAAAAGTAACATGGCATACCTCTTAAAATACCTGTTTTTATATACAGTATTATTTAAGATATTTTCTGTCCTGCAAGTGAAATTTTGCTGTTTCCCGTCAGGTAACTGTTCTGCCTGGAAAAACAGATGTCAGGTTATCCACAGAATCGGTTAATAACCTTGTGGAGGATCGACGCAGAACTGTTGGTATGTCATCTGTCCCCCCTCTGGTGTTTTTTTCCCCAATTCCTGTTTTCATCCTGGCCACTCCTGCCCGCCTGCAGCTGGCTGCCACCCGCTGCCAGTGTGCCGCGCCCGGACGGACACGGGACGGGCGTCTTTATCGCTCAGGCCCGGCGTCGTTGTGATTTTACGCCATGCCCTCGCCAGTTTAAGGTGCGCCCGTTCTTGTGTTGGCTGATAAATATACAAAGCTGTCAATTTTTTTTTGAAGGTGATCAATATTGATTAAACGCATATATCTGCAGATGAGCGCTTTGATAGCCTTAACGCATAACTTCATTTGTTGACAGGATGGTCGTGTTGGAAATCTTTTTTTAACCCGCTGAAAAATATCTTCTGATTATTTTTCATACACAAATATCTATGGTCCGTTCCGTACGGATCCGGTTTTGTATGGGTAAAAAAAGGTTAATTATGAAAGTAACATGGACTGTCACTCCTGTGGGGTATCAGCACATCGCTAAACGCTGCCCGTCATGCAATGTAAAGCGGGATTTCACGCCTTCAGGTGCATTCAGGGTTAATTCGCAAAAGAAAATGTTGGATGTCTGGAGTATCTACAAGTGTACTCACTGCGATTACACGTGGAATATCGCTGTGTATTCCCGCCTGCCTGTCAGCAAAATAAATCAGTCGCTTCATCACCGGCTGATGACCAATGATGAATCCACCATTCGGCATTTTGCCTATGACACTGCTGTTCTGAAGCAAAATAATGCTGAACTGTCAGGTCAGCCAGATTTCCGTATTCAGGAGCACTGTCAGTTTAGTATTACAAGGAAGCATCATATATGTGTTCGTATCAGGTTAACCCATCCATTCCGGGTCAGCCTGCTTTCCATTCTGAAAAAACAGCTTATGCTGAGTGCTACAGATATCAGGAGGCGAATAGACTCCGGAGAGATAACGGGGGTTTCGGCGAAAATGCTTAAATCGAGAAAGTTAAGTAAGGAAGAATATCGTCTTGAGATAGCTGCGAAAACTTTCTATGCAGAGCGCAGGATTAAGCTGATTCGCGCTTAAAAACTTTTAATCTGCTTTTTTAGCCCGGGGAACCGGATAGTTCTTCTCTCTGGTTAACCGGTAGTAATGAGGAACAGGGGGTATCAAGCCCCCTGACAAGGCTTCGATGTAAGCTGCGGGGATTATAAATTAATAAGGATCGGACCTTATGCTCAAAACCCATTTCTCTGTTGACGGTAGTGCTATGGAAGTGGTGGAAGGAGCAGAACACTACTTTCATAAACCAGTTGAGTTAGAGAGGTTACGCAGCTGGCTTCGCCGCGCGTTGATCTCAAACTGACTTTCTCTCTTATGTGGGAAATGCCTCTTTATGTTCGTAAATGGCACTGCCCTGAAAGCAGCGCAGGCCATGATTGGGATATTAATGCGGCCCGTAACATCAACGTTATCGGGCTGGTAGTGTCAGCTCATGGAGAACTTTTAAATAAAGATCGCGTTATTTCCGGAAAAACGCGTTGTTATAAACTTCCTGAACAGTTGTACGGCGGATACAGCAGTGGAACTCCATGCGAAATCCTGAAAAATATAATGCCCGCAATACGGCAATATCAGTAAGGATGCATCCGGAATAAGCGTTTTCATTTCCAGAAGCTGTTCCGGCAGTACCATATCTCTGTCTCCGCCGACTATAAGTACAGGCACACGTATACCAGCAAGGCATTCCCGGCTGATGACAATCTCCTGGTTCCACATTTGTTTGGTTTTTGCGATATAGCTTTCCGGCGCGGGGGAGGGATTGAGTTCGCTGTACTGTCTGAGAACGTCCGGCATCGTTTCCTGAACAAACTCCACTGACAGCGCGTCAAACATCGCAAGGCATCCGTCTGACATGCCGGATCGCCCTTTATAATTTCCCGAGACAGCGATAAGACTTTTTACCTGCTCCGGAAAACAGCCAGCCATATGCAGACCGATGTTTGCCCCATCGCTGCAGCCGATGATATGAACCGGAGGCAGTTTCAGTTCACGGAGGAACGCTGCCAGTTCTCTTGCCATCAGGGCACAGTCAAAAGGCGCATCTGTGTCTGCAGTTCTGCCGTGGCCACGGCGATCCACGGCAATGACGCTGAAGCCGTCCGCCAGTTCTTTCAGTAAATGTGTGTAATTGACGCAGGTATCCAGCCCGCCGTGTAAGAACAGGACCGGTTCCCCCTGTCCTGTCAGCGTGTAAAACCAGTTAATTCCCTCTGTCATTAAGCGCATCGCTATGTCCTTTCTGGATCTACAAACTCAGTCTTACCGAGTTCTGAAGTGAGTAATACAGGCCGCCGGATGGCGACTAAGTCCTTCATCTTAACCGGTCTTCCCGCAACAGTCCCGGTACCCGCCTGAACTCCTGCATATTATTCGTCACAAGGATTATGTCATCTGCCTCTGGTGTTCTCCTTCCCACTGCACCTGTTATCACCCCGGCCATTCCTGTACACACGCTGCTGACTGCCACCCGCTGCCAGTGTGCCGCGCCCGGACGGACACGGGACGGGCGGCTTTTCCGCTCCTGTCCGGCGTCGCTGTGATTTTACGCCATACCCTCGCCAGTTTAAGGGCGCCCTTCAAGCCGCTTTCGCGGCATAAGCTCGCCGACGATGAGAATTGTCGGCTCGTTATTCCACGGTCGGCGTTGACCCGCTACCGGCCGCGACGAACAGGCAGCGTGCGGCAGGGAACGGTATCGCGGTGATGCCTCCTGCCCACCCTGACTAAGGAGCTTCCCATGCCGAACTGGTGTGCCAACCGACTGATGTTCAACGGTATTAAAAACAGTGATGCCCTCAAAACGTGGATTGCCGGAGGTGAGTTGTCCCTGCATCGCCGCGCCAGAAAAGAAGGTATCCAGCTTTTCCTGGCGGGCTGCGCGGGGATACTGCGCCCCCTGACAGAGCAGCATTACTCGCCATACCCGCAGCTGGTTTCTTACGGGGCGGCCGCAGACAACCGGCCTTCAGCGCAGGCATACAGCGACTGGCTGGCGATGTTTATGGCCGGAGCTGTGCTGAATGTTGAAACCTGCCAGACGCTGCATCAGTGCTGGCTGGACAGCCATATTGCCTGTGCCCGCTGGGACACCCTCAGCGAGCCGGAACAGTCCGTCATCCGTCAGCTGTACCAGCAAAAGTCTTTCGACTGGGGGGACAGTTTCCGGCCTGCGCCGGTGGATGAATGGTGGGACAGCCTGTGCGACGTCGGTTCTGCCGTACCTGCTGCTGAGCCAATGGATTTCCGCGACGTGCTGCCGACGCGTCTGGATATTGAGGTGAACGCCTTCAACGGAGGCCTGCTGACGGGTGTCCCCTCGTCATATGACCACTATCTGAAGCAGTACGGTTGCAAGTGGCCGGTCGGTTATGAGGCAAATATCTGTTTCGCCGGAGAGAACACGCTGACGGTGGATTTTGACACCCCCTGGAGTCCGGTTGGCGAAGACGTTATGGCTGAACTCAGTCTGCGGTATGGCGGGGAGGTGGAACACTGGTTTGCGGAGCAGGGCTGTAATTACTGCGGTTATGCCCGGTACGTCAGCGGCGAAACAGACGTGTACATCACGGACGAGCTGGAGTGGGGCGAGGCTGACCCGGACGATGAGGACAGTTTCCCGGACGTAACCGGCCCGGAGTGGATTATCAACAACGTGGCGCATTTTGGCGGCTGACCGGAGGCGGGCGGGAAACCGCCCGGAATAACATGGAAAGAAATCTGAATACCTGGCTGGCTGGCCTGAGTGTCGACGTCGGTGGCACTGAAATGATGGTGTATTACCTGATTAGCGCGACTGACCTGGAGCATGCCGAAGCGGGCGTTCTGGAAATGGGGCGCACCTGGTGGCCAGCGCTGCAACGCGAGGATGACCGGCATCGGTGGGAATATGCAGCAGGCGTGGTCTGGTTCAACAGCATCATTCTGCTCGATGACGTGGAAAACAGCATTCTGCGCGGGCTGAAGTTCCTCGATGCGTGGACAGTGACCGGCTCAACGGATATGCCGGTACTGCGCGACGAGTGGGGCAATGACTGGCGGGATATCACCCGCTGACGGAATGCCGGGCAGGGCGACTGCCCGGTACTTCAGGCAGGAAAAAGGATGTCGCGCTGCTCCGCATCCATGCCGCGCGTGGCGCGGGGATATCCACTGCCCGGAGCCAGTGTGCCGCGCCCGGACGGACACGGGACGGGCGGCTTTTCCGCTCCTGTCCGGCGTTGCTGTGATTTTACGCCATCCACTCGCATTTTAAGGAGCGCCCTTCAAGCCGCTTTCGCGGCATAAGCTCGCCGACGATGGGGACTGTCGGCTCGTTATTCCACGGTCAGCCTGACCCGTTACCGGTCGCGGCGTACAGGCTCCGGGCAGCAGGGAACGGACGTCGTACCGACGTCCTCCTGGGTGCCCCCTGTAACCACGAGGTGTCCCTATGTCCCGTTTTATCCTGGGTAACTGCGTCAATATTATGGCCTCCTTTCCGGATCGCGCCGTTGATTTCATCCTCACCGATCCCCCGTATCTGGTCGGGTTTCGTGACCGTTCCGGCCGCAGTATTGCCGGTGACAAAACCGACGAATGGCTCCAGCCTGCCTGCAATGAGATGTACCGCATCCTCAAAAAAGACGCTCTGATGGTGAGCTTCTACGGCTGGAACCGCGTCGATCGCTTCATGGCCGCGTGGAAAAGTGCCGGGTTCAGTGTGGTCGGGCATCTGGTTTTCACCAAAACCTACTCGTCCAAATCGGCCTATGTCGGCTACCGCCATGAATGCGCCTATATCCTTGCGAAAGGCCGCCCGGCCCTGCCGCCGGACCCGTTACCGGACGTCCTGGGCTGGAAATACAGCGGCAACCGCCACCACCCGACCGAAAAACCCGTGACCAGCCTGCAACCGCTGATCGAGAGCTTCACACACCCGAACGCCATTGTTCTCGATCCGTTTGCCGGTTCCGGCTCCACCTGTGTGGCCGCCGTCCAGGCAGGGCGCCGTTATATCGGCATTGAGCTGATGGAGCAGTACCACAAAGCCGGAATTGAGCGCCTGTCAGCGGTGCAGCGCGCCATGCAGCGCCCGGCCGCCAACGACGTCTTTTATCCGGAGGCCGCGTAATGAACTATTCCGGACACGAAAAACTCCGCGCAGAAGTGGCGGAACTGGCCAACAACATGAGTGACCTGCGGGACGCGCTGAACGGCATGGAGCACCGTTATCGCTTTGATTCCGACGTGCTGACCGAACGCCTGGCCCGTCAGACGCTTTTCCGCATCAATGCCCTGTTTATGGCGGCGTACAACGAAATGCTTGAGCTGGATACCTGCTTTAAGGACTAAGGAGAAAAACATGTACGGAACCTGTGAAACCCTCTGCCGGTTGTTGAGTGAGCAGTATCCCGCAGAAACCCCGCTGAACCTGGTTGTCTGGTCCCCGGCGGATATCGAAGCGCTGGCTGACGGAATGGAATGTGCCGTTTCTGAACAGGACATAAAGGACGTTCTGGCGCGTCTGGACGCCATACCGGAAGAACAACGGCTTGAGTCGGGCGTGTCTGCCAGTGCGGTCATGGATTTGATTGATCAGGTGAAACAGGCCGTTCCGGCGGTGATGGTGCCGGCTGACCTGCTTGAAACCCTGCTGACGACCGCCGAACAGGCGTTGTGGCACAGGGAATGGACCGCCCGCGACGGAAATCATCCGGTGCCGGAAAGCGTGACCCGCCGCCTGGCTGATACGGCGAAAGTGCGCGCCTTACTGAAAAACTGAATCCCCACGCCGCTCCGGCGGCGTGAACTGAATATGCTCAGAGGAACATAAGATCATGATGTACGGCACCCGTAAGGAACTGAATAAAAAGCTGAAACGTATGTTTGGTAACGATGAACACTTTGCCCTGCTGGTCTGGACGAAGCAGGACGTGATGGCCCAGGTGGAAAACATGACGGAAAGCGAGGCCAGTGCCATTTTGCAGGAAATCGGCAGCGTTGCCGGGCATACCGAAGAGGGCATTTCATTTCGCACGGTCCAGGAGATGTATGCCGGATTACGGGCCGACATCCCGACCGTCATCGTTCCCGCCGATCTGCTGGCCCGCCTGACTGACGTCGCGGGGCTGGCGCTGGACACAGAAGACGCCCGGGCCTGGCCGCTTGTTTGCCAGCATTACCCGTCCGTGGCTGATGCCCAGGCAGATATCACGTGGCTCAGGCAGCTCCTGGCCGCCTGATTTGACTGATCGCCCCGCCCGTTCTGACGGGGCGACACTTCCCGTACAGCATACAGAGAGAATAACCATGAATAACGATACCCTGAACGCCCTCATTCTGCGCCACGGTGACAATCTGCTGCGCCGGTCCGGCTGGCCTGAATGTGTGGGGGTAATGCAGGTTGCCCCGGGCGAAGTTCCCGGCTGGCTGTCAGTCAGTGGCGTGCTCGATGCAGACGAGATCCTCGCACTGACAACCCGGCTGTGCCAGGCCCTGAATGACGGACGGGCGAAACTGCTGACCGCCAGCGCGCAACGGCTGGCAGGTACGCCCGCCCGGCTGCATCTGTACCCGGCTCAGTCTTATCCCCGGCCCGAAGCACTGCCTGACTGTACGTGTATCAGTCTGCCGTATGCCCGGGAATGGCTGACAAAAGCCGAGTGCGCAGACCTGCTGGCCTTCCTGAAAGACTTCACTGATCGGGTGTGTGAAATCGTTCGCCAGGACGCGCAGCGCATCGCGGCGGCACTGGAGCCATCTGCCGCGCCGCGGCTGATGGAAAAACGATTCGGAGACTGGCGACTGGTTGCGGACGAATACGAACATGACAACTGGCTGGACAGTGAGGACGGGGAACGGCTGGATCAGGTGCTGGACGGCATACTGGTCCGGGATGCGCGGTTTTGTCCGGTCCTGCTCACCCTGGTGAATGAGTCCAGGGAAGAAATCGAAGCGGCCGGGGTGATGACCGATCTCCTGCGTTTCCCGGGGGAACCGGTCCGCCGCTGGTTTGACCGCCGCGTGTTGCGGGATGTCATTAATGAGGTGCGCAACACTGACCCCATCGGGGGTTAAGTCAGGGAAGGAAGGGGGAAACCCCTTCTTTTATCCGCCGGTGACTCAGAAGCTGAAAAGGATGTCGCCGGCTCCGCTTTTATGGCGGCCCCGTCCCTGTGTGACGTGGCCTGGTGGTTTTCCACTCTGTCAGTCCGGTGACGTGTGCGGGCGTTGCCGTGCATCCATCGTAGTCGGGCTGTCGGGGATACAAGGGTTCGCTGGCGCCGCTGCGGTCACCCGGTCCTTCCTTCACGTCAGCCGTTATCTTCCGGTCGTTCGCCCGCTCAGGTTTCACGGTCTCACCCTTCAGCTCCCGTCTGCCGTGCGCGTCAGGCTGCGGCTTCCCTTGCGCCCTGGTATCCCCGCCCGATCGCCCGACTGTTATGGATGCACGGCACCGCCCGGTGTCGCAGACCATGTGATTACGGAGGTTTACCATGCAGTTAGCTACACGTCAGCACACCCTTAACGTCGAAGAATCCGACCGCCTTTCTTTCCTGCCGTACATGTTCGGCACCGATTTCATGCTGGCTGAATTACAGGTGTATGCCCTGGCAAAACAGTGGATGCCGGAATACAACGGCGTTACCTGGCATTTCATTCGTCTGCCGGAAGGCGGCGGGTACATGATGCCTGACTGCGATCAGGTACACATGATCAACGGTGAAAACTGGTTTGATCGTACCGTCAGCGCCGACGCCGCCGGAATTATTCTCACCTCGCTTGCCATTAACCGCCGTTGCTGGACGCATCACGACTGCGGCAACGTTGCACTCACACACCTGTATATGCTGCGTGATACCCAGCTCTGGAATCACATCGTTTTTCACCCTGAATGTAACGCCATTTACGCCGCGCTTGACTGATTAACCAACGGGGCGGCGATGCCGCCCCACTGTAACCGCCATTCATCAATTAAAGAGAAACATGCCATGTATGGAACCGTCAGTGAAATCTGTATCGCCTTGCTGAAACAGCATGAAAACAACAAAAAAATCGCCGTTATTACCTGGACGCCGGAGGACGTGCGGGAAGCGGGCGCGGAGTACAGCCCCACGGACGACGATGTGTCTTATGTGCTCCGCGTCATTGGCAAAGCAGGCAGTGCCGGAGTGTGGCGGTACGGGCTGGGACTGGAATTTATCGCCGATGAACTCAGCAAAATTTCCGCTGCGCGGGCATCGCGCCAGATTGCTGTACCCGAAGATGCGCTGCGTGTCCTGTTACCCCTGATGGAAGCCGGAATGAACATTCCGCGTTATCAGATGCCGGACACGGCCGCCGAGGAATGCGCCGCGCTGGATATGCTCAAAACCCTGCTGGCAGTGTCGTTTACGCCGCGTCCGGCTGAATAACAGACGGGGCGGCGATGCCGCCCCTTTTAAAAAGGAACAAAAAATGTACGCACCCGTGAAAGAAATCATGACCGATCTCCTGAAATATGACCTTTCATCCGATGAAGCGTTGCTGGTTCTGTGTATTACGCGGGAGGACATCCGCATGTTGACCAGTGAGTGGCCTTTGTCCGAGGAGGATATTACGTGCGTCATGCAGCGACTGGATGTGACGTATGATCAGGGAGCCGATGTGAGCATGATCCGTGGCATTACTGAAGAACTGATGGACGAACGCCGCGCAATACGTGATGTCAGCGTTCCGGCCAGTGCATTGCAAAAAATCATGTTACTGGCAGGCAGTGAACTAAATCGGTTGTACGCCGTGGCAGAAGAAGGGGGTGGTAATGCCGACGCCTTCATTGCTGAAGAAATGGACGCCATGCGCCAGTTACAGACCGCGATCGACGCATAAGGAGGAGAGTACCCCGTGAATATTAAACCGGAAACCCGCGAAATTCTTCGCCAGTACAAAGCACTGATTAATGCCCGCCGCCGTGATGCAGGCCAGCGCGAACTGACAACCGCGCAGGTCGTGGATGAAATCTGCGAGTACATGAACTGTCAGTATTCCGTGTACATCGGCGGTCACTTCATCTTACGGGGAGGAAAGGGCAGGTAAGCATGATGGCAGGCGGGGGAGGCCGCCTGTCAGCCCGCGCGAAAAACCATGCAGGCTGGCGCCTGCGGGAAGAAGGACACGCGCCGCGCTTCGCGCCGCTCCACGTCCTTTTCCCCCTATGACTCAGATGACGTACACTGACTTCCGGTTTCCCTTTCTGTCGGAGCATATGATGTCCGGATTTAATCTCGCCGCAACATCAAAAGAAGAGCAGGATAAAGTGGCCATTGACCTGGTCGCTTCAGGTGTGGCGTATAAAGAAAGGCTGGCTATGCCGGTGGTCGCTGAACTGGTGGTCAGAGAACTGCCTGAACATCTCAGAGCGTATTTTTGGGGGCGGTTGCACTATTATCGTCAGTTCAGTGAGCAGCTCCCGGACAAAAATGCCCCGGAATATGCCAGAAAAGAGGATGAGACTAAAAAATAGCGCCATTCCTGATGCCTTCTGCCTGTCGCTGGCCGGATTTTTCTCATGCCGGGTGATAGTTTTGTCTGGCCAGTGTGTGAGGATTTTTTTCTGCCGGTGATAATACGTTGCCTGTTCCTGTTCCTGTTCCTGTTCCTGTTCCTGTTCCTGTTTCCTTTCATGCTGCTGCCGATATTTCCTGACGGATTTCGCTGACGACGGGCGACTTCCCTGACGGGAACCGGGGCTGTCATGCTTCGCACCGAGCCAGCTGCGCTGTCTCTGCCCGGCCCTTCGGGCAGCGGGTTTCCATCCCAGGCTGTCGCAACGTCAACGGCAGGCTTGCTGCGACCGTTCCGGTCACGCCGCCCCTGGCGCGCCGTTTCCGGCGCTTTTCGCACCCCGGCGGTAAGGCTGCCGGGCTGTAAGGCGCAACGCCGTTTCGCGTGCCGCGCCCCGACGTTGCGGCGGGCCCCTGCTCTCATCCACTTCTGGTGCCTTTTCACCGTTTAAGCCCCTTTCGCCCGGGCTGAGACAAGCACAAACGCTGTCAGCCGTCCAGGGTAAATGGCACGCGGTAAACCGCGCCCAGGACAGCTGCCATCGCCCGTGCTCGTTTACGCCCCTGCGGCGAAGGTTCTCAAACGGGTGAAGTTAAATACCAGAGGGAACAGCGCAGCAGGTTCCCGCAAACGTCAACACCGCGGCTCCCGAAACTCAACGGGTGATGTTCTTTAAAAACCAGGAGAAAGAAAAATGCAGGCTCAGGCGATGCGTGTTTATCAGATTGCGTTCAGCGGACGCGATGCACAGGGCGTTATACCGATGTTTACCCGCGTAAAAGCTATGACCGGTAAAAAGGCGGTGAGAGCGTTTGTTGAACGTTATAAACCCGTCAGCGGCTGGTTTTTAGGCGACCCAGAAGACATTACCGACAAAGTACAGAAGGAGGCAGAAGGAACGGGCAGCAACCCGCAGACATGAAAAAAGCAGGGTAAACCCTGCTTTATCCACGCTGTAAAAATCGCTCGAACGGTTTTTACAGCTTTATTAACCAGCATAAGGAGTTAATCAAATGCCAGTAACCATTGTTTCACCTTCCGCCGGAGCTGTAAAGCCCCACAAACATAAGCGCATCAGTCGCGCCGAGCTGTCCGCATCAGAGATTGAACCCGAATTAAAAGCGTTCGGGCGACATATTGCCAGGCGCGTCTGCAAGGGGCGCGGGGTGCACATTCCCGCGATGAAAAATGATGCGTTAGGCCAGGTGCTTCGCACCCTGAAACTGAAACGCGGACTGTAACTAATCAGGTGAGCCGCCCCGCGAGGGGCGGCAACCACAGGAAGGAGAAACTCACATGACACAGAATACCGCACAGACACTGACTGCCAGCATCACCCCGCCGCCCGCGTATGAAAACAGCCCCGCGCAGTCGTACCGGGCGACATACTCCCCGGATGACAACAAATTGCGCCTGTATGCCGCGCTGCGTCTGGATGATGAAACGTATCAGAAGATCCACGCCGTGGGTTTTCGCTGGGCGCCGAAACAGAAACTGTTTGTCGCGCCAGCCTGGACGCCAGCCCGTGAGGACGCGCTTCTGTCTCTTGCCGGAGATATTGAAGACGATGACAACACCCTGTTTGACCGTCAGGAGCAACGCGCCGACCGTTTCAGCGGCTACAGCGAAAAACGCGCCGGGGAGTCAGAGCAGACGCTCGCGCAGGTGGATGCGCTGGCGTCGGTTATCCCGTTCGGACAGCCGATCCTGGTAGGCCATCACAGCGAACGCCGCGCGCGACGGGATGCGCAGCGTATTGAGAACGGTATGAAACGCGCCGTGATGCTCTTTGAACGTGCGGAATACTGGGAGGAACGGGCGCATGCATCCCTGCGTCTGGCGAAATACAAGGAGCGCCCGGATGTGCGTTACCGCCGTATCAGAAAGATCGAGGCGGACAAGCGCAAGGCGGAGCGGAATATTGCACAGGCGCAGAAATATCTGACGATGTGGCGGGCGCAGACGCTGGATCTGAAAATGGCGCGGCTTATCAGTAATTACGATCATATTTACACCTGTTTCACGCTGGAAAAATACCCGCGCCCGCCGGAGAAAAGCCAGTACGAAGGCCAGATGTCCCTGCATTCGGCGCTTGAGAATGAGATTATTACCTTTGAACAGGCCCGCGATATTGCCGCCCCTTATCATGAACGCACGATCCGCCATCAGCAGCGCTGGCTGAATCATTACCAGAACCGCCTGGCCTATGAACGCGCCATGCTGGACGAAAGCGGCGGCGTGGTCACCCGTACCCAGGATTTTGAGCCGGGCGGGCAGGTCCAGAGCCGGGGCGAATGGCTGACCATCATCCGCATCAATAAAAGTAACGGCGCGGTCAGTTCGGTTGTCACCCCGTATTACAGCTTTATGCGCTGCAACGGGACCATGACACTGACCCCCGACCGCATCACGGACTATAAAGCCCCGTCTGCGGAAGAAGCCCGCGCCGCAAAACAGGCCGCGAAACGCCCGCCGATCGTCAATTATCCGGGGGAGGGTTTCCGCGAAATGACCAAATCCGAATGGTCGAAAACCCCGGCTGATTATAAGTCGGTCCGGGGTGTCGCTGAAAATGATGAGCATGGCGCGTACCGCTTCCGCCGCATCATGACCAGCGGTTACACGCTCGATAACGTGTACATCACCGACATGAAAACCGTCGAAATCCCGCAAAAATAACCGACAGACTCCCCGGCGTTACGCCGGGGAGGTAAGGGCCAGCCATATGCATAGTGAACTCAGGGACCGCATTCAGGCAATGCGGGCCAGACTTGACGGGCGCACCCCCGTGGCCGAAATCCGGGCCAGCTCGCAACTTTTCGTTACCCCCGATCCAGTCTGTCATCAGATGATTGATCTCGCAGAGATTACCGATTCTGATCGTATTCTGGAGCCGGAGGCCGGAACGGGGGCCATTTTACGGGCCATCCGGGAGGTGGCCCCGCTGGCACGGTGTGACGCCGTGGAGCTTAACGCCGCGTTAGCCGCACATCTGCGGGCGGAATTTCCGGGCGTTAACGTCTGGTGCGGGGATTTTCTGGAATACCAGCCGGAAAACCTCTACAGCAAGATCCTGATGAATCCGCCGTTTCAGCATGCGCAGGATATCCGCCATATACAGCACGCCTTAACGCTGCTCGAAACAGGCGGAATACTGACGGCGGTTTGTCTGAACGGGCCACGCCAGCAGAAAATCCTGAAACCCCTGGCTGATGTCTGGGAGCCGCTGCCGCGTGGCACATTCACGTATACCGATGTATCAACCGTCCTTCTCAGAATTCAGAACTGACGGGCACTGTGAGCCGGGCGGGGGAGGACGCCCCCGTCTGTCCGCGCCGGAAAAGGCCGCGCGCCTGCGGCGCTGAAGGGGGGGCGCACTTCGCGCCGCCGCCCTCCATCCGCGTCTGTTCATGGTCTCTTTGGCTGGACTGTCTGTCGGGGGAGTTCTTTCTCTGCTGTTTCACAGGGTGATGTTTCCTGTTCCTGTTCCCTTTCATGCTGCTGCCGATATTCCCTGACGGATTTTGCTGACTACGGGCGACTTCCCTGGCGGGAACCGGGGCTGTCATGCTTCGCACCGAGCCAGCTACGCTGTCTCTGCCCGGCCCTTCGGGCAGCGGGTTTCCATCCCAGGCTGTCGCAACGTCAAACCCACGCTTGCTGCGACCGTTCCGGTCACGCCGCTCTCACTGCCGGCGATGGAGCTGCCGGCGCTAAGGAGGCCAGATGAATCTGGCTTTTTTCCTGGTGTCCTTCCTTTGCTCCAGGTCCCGGGTGCTGTGTTTTTCGCGGGTCAGCCTGCGTCAGGGGACGGAAAAGTCAACAGGCCGCGTGAACGCTGGCCGCATTAATTTTTTTCGCCTCAAAGGGATGGCGAAAAAAATGAACGCGTCCCCTGTGGACTTTACCGCCGCGCCTGCCGCTTACGTCTTCCCACGAAAAGCCCCTCACCCCGGAGAAAACCGGCAGAGGGAAATACACCAGAAAGAAGCCAGAGGCTTCAGGGAGCAACATGATGGCAACACGCGGCGTTAACAAAGTAATCCTGGTCGGAAATCTGGGGCAGGACCCCGAAGTGCGTTACATGCCCAACGGGGGCGCGGTGGCAAATCTTACCCTGGCCACGTCAGAAAGCTGGCGTGACAAGCATGACGGGGAGATCCGTGAACACACCGAATGGCACCGTGTTGTCGTGTTTGGCAAGCTCGCTGAAATTGCCAGTGAATACCTGCGTAAAGGCGCTCAGGTCTACATCGAGGGCCAGTTACGCACCCGCAAATGGACCGATCAGTCCGGTCAGGACAAATACACCACCGAAGTGGTTGTCGGTCAGAACGGCACCATGCAGATGCTCGGTCGCCGTGACAGCCAGCCACAGCAGGACGGTCAGCCGTTCAGCGGTCAGCCGCAACCTCAGACCCCACCTCCGGCAGCAAAGGGAGAAGGCAAAGCGTCAAAAGGGGCGGGGAAAGCAGCCAAAGGGAAAAACGCCGCAGCACCGCAGCAGCCGCCAGCGCAGCCCGATCCGGCGTATGACTTCGACGACAGCATTCCCTTTTAGGCTCATTTTCACTGATGCCCCGTCTGACGGGGCTTACCCAGGAGAACAGTATGACAGACAACACCATACCCCCACTGAAATCCCTGCCTGACGGGACTTTCACCCGCGAACAGGCCGAAGTGGTGGCGGCACAGTATCAGAATGTGACCATCGAGGACGATCAGGGGACGCACTTTCGCCTGGTCGTTCGCAAGGATGGCGAAATGGTCTGGCGGGTCTGGAATTTTGAACCGGGCGGCGAGTACTGGATGAACAGAAATATCCAGAGCTACGGCATCCGTAAAACGCAGTAAGCAGCAGGAAAGATGCCCTGCCGGAGCGCTCACTCCGCAGGGCCGGACAATCATCAATATCAGAGAGGTATTAACTATGTCAGTCACCGAGTCTAAAGCAAAAAAGGCAAAAAAAGCCAGCCCCAAAGCGGCAGCGCATAAAGCGAGCGCACAGTCAGACGTTCTGGTTGCCGCACTGGACAACGCCCCCATCCGTTACGCCGCCTGGTCCCGCCTGTTTATCGGGGATCTGAACTGCCGTATCGTCCCGCATACTCAGGAAGAAATCAGGGGGTATGCCGACAGTATCCACGCGGTCGGGCAGATCCATAACATTGTGGTGGTGGAATGTGACGATGGTCGGCTGGAAGTGGTTTGCGGCGGGGGACGGACAAAAGCGATCGGTCTGCTCGTTGAAGAAGGGAAGGTCAACCCGGATCACGAATGGATTTCTTATAAAGCGGTGCCGCGTGAACTGGCACGGGCTGTCTCCCTTACTGAAAACGGCAGACACCGCACCATGCACCCTGCCGAGCAGATTGCCGGATTCCGTGCCCTGGCTGAAGAAGGGAAAACGCCCGCGCAAATCGGGGACCTGCTGGGCTACGGCGTGAAACACGTCCAGCGCATGCTCAAGCTGGCAGGGCTGGCTCCGGTTATTCTTCAGGCACTGGCAGAGGACAGGATCACCACCGAACACTGTCAGGCGCTGGCACTGGAAGATAATCCTGATCGTCAGGTGCAGGTGTACGAGGCGGCGTGTCGGGAGGGCTGGAACAATAAACCGGAAGTGCGCGTGATCCGTAATCTGATCACCGACAGTCAGGTGCCCACCCTCAACAACAGCAAATATGCGTTTGTAGGCGAATGCGCCTTTTCCGACACAGAAATCCGCGCTGACCTGTTCAGTGACGAACAGGGCGGTTATGTGGACAAACTGGCGCTGGATACGGCCCTGCTGGAAAAACTCCAGGTGGTTGCGGAGTGCCTGAAAGAGGCTGAGGGCTGGGCATGGGCCACCGGACGCATGGACGCCGTCAGTTCTCACGGCGAAGACGGCACGGTGTACCGTCTTGAGGATGAGCCTGACGCGGTTTACACGGAGCAGGAACAGCAGCGCATGGATGAATTGCAGGACCAGTATGACGAGAATCAGACCGCCAGCGATGAAACCGACTCGATGGAGTCAGAGATGGAGGCCATCGAATGTGCGGCACAGCTCCGGGCATGGACGCCGGAAATGCGCGCACAGTCCGGCGTGGTGGTGTCATGGCGTCAGGGTGACGTTTATGTCCAGCGCGGAGTGATCCTGCGCGAGCAGTCTGAAACGGAAGATGAACCTGCCCAGGTTAAAACATATGAGCGCCAGCCAGAGCCTGTGGACGATATCAGTGTTCCCCTGCTGACCCGAATGTGTGCGGAGCGGACGCTGGCAGTCCAGGCTGCACTGATGCAGCAGCCGGAAAAATCCGTCGCCCTGCTGGCATGGACGCTGTGCCTGAACGTGTTCGGCAGCGGCGCGTATAACCGACCCGCGCAAATCTCCCTGGACTGTAAGCATTACTCCCTGACGAATACCGCCCCGTCCGGTAAAGAGGGCATGGCATTTCTGACCCTGATGCAGGAAGGACAACGCCTTGAAAAACTGCTGCCGGAAGGGTGGAAACAGGACTTCACCACCTTTTTTACCCTCAGCACCGCCGATCTTCTGGCTCTGCTCAGTTTCTGCACGGCATGCAGTCTCGATGGTATGCAGACGCGTGGCACCGGAGGCACCACCCGCAGCCCGCTCGATAAGCTGGAAACCGCTCTCGCTTTCCATCTGCGCGACTGGTGGCAACCGACGAAGGCCGATTTCTTCACTGGCCTCAGAAAGCCACAAATCATTGCCGCACTGAACGAGGCCGGACTGTCAGGTGCTGCGCGGGATGCGGAGAAGATGAAGAAAGGCGATGCGGCTGAACTGGCAGAGGACAAAATGCGGGACACCCGCTGGGTGCCTGTCTGGATGCGCGCCCCTGATGCAGAAAAATCCCTGTCTGATGCCAAAAACGACGTATCTGATACCGAAAACGGCAGTGCTGATGCACCCGATGCGGCTTTTGATGCAGACAGCCACCACACCCTGCCTGATGCAGCCTGATAACGGAAGCCGCCCCTTCGGGGGCGGCAGTAAGGAGAAAATGATGCGTAACATTATTACCCCCGCTGTACTGAACACCATGATCCCCCAGGAATTTGAAGACTGGCGCGACGGTGGCGAAGATCTGCGCCGCGAACTGACCCACGCCGTGATGCGTGACCTGACATGTCCCGCAGGCTGGGACATGAACGGTGAGTACCGTAGCGAGTTTGGTGGTTTTTTCCCGGTGCAGATCCGTTTCACGCCAGCCCACGGCAATTTCAGCCTGGCGGTATGCAGCCCCGGCGATATCAGCCCGTCCTGGATGGTGGTCTTTATTCCGGTCAGCGGTCGCCCGTTCTCCGTTATCCGCACGCTGCCAGCCTGGTCGCCGGAGGTTATCACGCATACACTCAGCCTGGTGGCTCACCTCGATGCCGATGGTTACAGTCAGGCCAGCATCATCAGCGTTCTGGCGATGGAGGGTGCAGCATGATCCACTCCTCACATGCCCTCGTCACCCTGAAGCCCGCCCGTCAGGCGGCATTACAGGCCATTCTGAAGGTGGAAGAATCCCGCCGCCGTGGAGCACGTCTGCCCGCGCTGCCACATGCGCGTACTTTTTTGCGGGTGCTGACCGGCAGCAGCCGGATTAACACGACAGTGGCACAGCGTATTCCCGGCCTGAACTGGGAGCCGAAGAACCGGCTGACCAGCCTGAAACAGGTGGAAGAGGCGCTGGACCGCCTCATCTCCAGCCACGGGGAGCATTGCCCGCTGCCGCTCTCCCCGGATGTGCAGGCCGAACTGTTCCCGGAGGTGATGCACACGCGCACAGATCGCCGGATGCAGCGTGAGAAAATCGCCTTCAACCGCAAAATGCGCCGGGAGGAAAAAGCGCTCGAGCATACCTGGCTGCTGCGCCAGAACCTGCTGGGGCAGGCCATGACGGAGCTTAACTTTCAGTCGCCGGAAACCATCAGTGCCTGGTATACGCGCTGGGCTGACGAGTTTGACGCGCGGGAGCTGGCGCCGGGGTTCTGGCAGTGGCGGACGCGGTTTGCCTCTCTGAAGCCGCTGGACTGGCTGCGCGACAGTGATGAGCCGCTGTACAACGTGATGTATGAAATCCGGTTTATCGTCCGGGAAACCCCGGCACATGTGCGCGAGGCCGAACGCTGGCAGGTGCCCAACAAGCTGACGGACCGGAGCTGGGGATGAAGTGGCGCTATTCACTGCGCTGGAAGCTGCCGCACAGACCGTGTCCGGGGCCGCATGAACTGGTATCGGCAGTGGTGGAGGCCGGGCAGCCCGCCCCGGAATCGGTGATGGCCCGCTGGGTGGCAGGGGCCGGGTATGCGGTGTGTGTGGATTTCCTGGATGAGAGGCAGATCAGGCGCTGGAGCGATGAACGGAAAGCGGCTGCCCGCAGACGAAATCTGGAGCGCCGCATAAACCGGATCGCGCCGTTGTTTGCCGATGAACTTATCGAGCGGGAACTGGAAACCCGACCGGCGTATTTTCTCGGAAAATCAGCACGATAAAAGCAGGAATCCTGGTCAGGCAGTGACGGTGTGCGGTATAATGGCGGTGGCGCTTGAGGCTTTCTGCCTCATGATGTTTCAGTGGTTTGGATTTCGTGCGGTAGAAAGACAAAAGCCCCGTAGTTAATTTTCATTAACCCACGAGGCCCCTGCATGATTCGACACCATCAGGATAGCCTCTTACTGCGCTACGCGCAAGGAGAAGTAAGCCATGAAACTGCCGCAACAACCCGTTATCTGGTGTGTACTGATAGTGTGTCTCACACTGCTGATATTCACTTACCTGACCCGGTCTCGCCTGTGCGAAGTCCGGCTAAAGGACGGAAACCGGGAGGTTGCTGCAACTCTGGCTTACGAATCTGGTAAGTAGGAACCTGAAGCGGGGGGAAACCCCCGCTTTTCAGGCTGACAGTGTTGCATTTTGTACCTGAAGCGCCTTTATGAAGGGATTGCCGGTTCGCTGGCAATCCCTTTTTCCCCAGGAATGGGAGTAAAAGCGGGTAAGGACATCATGAACAGGATGAGCATCAACATCACCGCACTGTCTGAAAGAGGACAGAAAACCCTCGCCCGTATCATCGACAGAGCACATTACCATCTGGCCTGTTCGCAGGAAGCTCATGCACATTATGGGTTCAGGTTCACCCGAACTGACGCCTGCGTGTACTTTATCCGTGGCGCACTGGAGGCCATTGTCAGAAGGGTGTGACTGACAGGGTCAGGCGTTGTGCGTTGCGTCCCGGATCATCACATCCAGTAACTGCCGCATTTTTTCGCCGCTCAGTCGTTTCCTGTCAAATTCCGGGATCAGATTCCGCAGGGTGAGGGACACGGTGGCTAAAGCAATGTTACGCTTGATCAAATCCGCGTTCTCGTATGCCTTGTATGAACGCAGGCAAACGCCCAGTTCTTCAGCAGCCCTGTCACGACTCCAGCCAAGACCTTTCCGCCACAGCCTCAGTTCATATCCGGTCATTTACGCTATCCCAATAAGTGCAAATATTGCACATATTTTAACTGAAAAAATGAACAAAAATATGCACTAAAAAGTGCAATTTTTGCACTTTATTTGCTTTCTGTATTCCACTCTCCGAGCGTGGTCAACACGCCTTCGGTTGCCGTTCCGGCAACGCGGCTCTCACTGGCCGCTGTGCGGCCGCTGATGAAAGCCGGTAAACCGGCTTCTCCTGGTGTTTCCTCCCTGCCGTCGTCAGCGGTGTTCACTTTTGCTGTGACTGACGCTACCCCGTTCCGGTCCTGAAACAAGGTAAGGCTGAAGCCCGCTGCCTGCACCCGTTCGCGCGTCTTCCCTCCGGTCAGCCGCTTGCGCTGCGGCTTTGTCATCGCCCTTGTTTACGTCCCCGATGGAACGGGGCGGTCATGTGTCACAGCAACGTGCTCCCCGCCATCCGGAAACGGAAAAGGGGACACCAGTAAGAAGCCGTAAGGCGCAACTCTCAAGGAGATCAATCATGGCCCGTTTATCATCTGTTTTCCGTTCTGCAAATGTCATCCGTAAAGAACGTGCGCTGACAAATGACGAACTTATGCGCTGTGTACCCAGCGTATTTTCAGGGGAAAAACATGAATCCCGCAGTGATCGCTACACCTATATCCCGACAATCACCCTGCTGGATAATCTGCGCAAAGAAGGGTTCCAGCCGTTTTTCGCCTGCCAGACCAGAACACGCGATGCCGGAAAGCGTGAGCATACGAAGCATATGCTGCGCCTTCGCCGTGAAGGGGAAATTGCCGGAGAGGAAGTGCCGGAAATCATTCTCCTTAACAGTCACGACGGCAGCAGCAGCTATCAGATGATCCCCGGCATGTTCCGCTTTGTGTGCATGAACGGCATGGTCTGCGGGCAGACCTTCGGTGAAATCCGCGTGCCGCATAAGGGCGATGTTGTCGGACAGGTCATTGAAGGGGCTTTCGAAGTCCTGGATATTTTCGATGGCGTCAAAGAATCACGCGGTGAGATGAAAGAGATTGGCCTCAGCAAAGACGAACAGCGCATTTTTGCGGAGATTGCCCTCAACTGGAAATATGACGACAAAGGAGAGGGAAAGCATATTCCTCTTGATCCAGATGATATTTTGCAGGTTCGCCGCCACGAAGATAATAAGGACGATCTCTGGACAACCTACCAGCGCGTTCAGGAAAACATGACGAAAGGTGGCCTGTGGGGTAAGAACGCGAAAGGGAAACGTCAACGGACCCGAGCCGTTAATGGCATCGATGGTGATGTCAAACTTAACCGGGCATTGTGGGAAATGGCGGAGAAAATGAAAGCACTGAAATCATAATCATAATGGCGGGGGCTGACCTCCGCCTTTTTTTACGCCCTGTCATTTTTCACCGGTATTGAACCGGTTCAAAATGATCCCCGCCCGCCGAAAGAGAACCGCCACCAGTGTGACGATTCTCTTTCACCCATCCGCCCCAAAGGGGCTCCCGAATAAGTCAGCAGGCGATAATTTTAAGCAGATTTATCGGTTGTTTCTTTGATGGCTTTTCTGGTTCTTGATGTCCGTGATGGTGATTTCTTAGTGGAATTCAGAATGTCACGTACAGACTTGGCACTTGCTTTAATTCCTGCACTATCCAGCGCGCTTCGAATGTCTTCAACGCTGTAACCCTTTTTGAGTGACAGTTCAACAATCTGCTCTTTAAGCTGTTCAAGAACATCCGACTTAGTCAGGCGGGTTGGCGTCAAATCGGGCATCTCACTCAGGGCTGATTTAGCCAGTTCAATGTCTTCCACGCTGTACCACTTTTTATCCGTCATCCGGGCGATCTCCATGAAATTTCAGGCATCATTTTGTGCCAAAAATTATACCGATTTTTTAGACAGCCCCGCTACCAAAATCACTTCTTCATGGTGTAATGACAATCCAGTCAACGCAAGGCATAATAAACGAATCGGAACACAAAGAAGGGACAGGATATGTTTTGTAGCACCGCCTGCACGCAGTCGGTCCCTACAAAACATCCTGGTCAGGGCGAAGCCCCGACACCCCGAGTCAGTTAAACCCCAGACAACACCGAGTAAAGGTCGCCAGACAGGCACAGATGAGCAAGAGCGAGAAGCGAAACAGAACAGCACTTCTTCCCAGTGTTCGCTGCCTTCCGGAAGAGAAGGAAGCCATTCAGGAGAAAGCCAGACTGGCTGGCCTCAGTGTGGGTGAGTTTCTGCGTCGCTGCGCGCTGGACAGAAAGATAGCAGTAAGAACTGACGTTAAACTGATGAAGGAACTTCTGCGCCTGGGCGGTCTGCAAAAACATCTCTACAACGAAATGAAAGCACAGATGACCCCGGAACTCAGCCGCCAGTTTTCTGATGTTCTTGTGGAGCTAAGAAAGGCTGTTGTCGCACTTGATATTGGTATAAATCCCTCAGAGCGGGCTGAAAAATGATTGCCATCGTTCCGGAGAAACGTCGTGATGGAAAGAGCAGCTTTCTGCAGTTGCTCTCTTACCTGACCCTGCGTGAGGATGTCAGACTCGCTGAGCCTGTGTCTCCGGATGCGCCAGTCATGCGTATGTCACGCTCTAAAGAGGCCATCTTTGACAGACTGGTTGACTATATTGACAGGAGTCAGGATGCGGTGATGCAGACACCGGTTAAGGAGTTTGCTGACGGACGGTCGCAGGTTCTTTCAGGGAATGTTGCCTGTGAAACAAACTGCTTCAGTCTGGATACGGCTTCGGCGGAAATGAATATGGTTGCCGCGCAAAACACACGCTGTGTCGATCCTGTTTATCATTTTATTCTTTCCTGGCCGGCACAGGACAATCCTGTTGATGCCGATATCTTCGACTGTGCCCGTTCCGCAATCCAGGCTCTTGGCATGAAAGAACATCAGTTTGTCACTGCCATTCATCGGGATACTGACCACGTTCATTGTCATGTCGCTGTAAACCGAATTAACCCCATCTCTTACAGGGCAGCAAACCTCTATAATGACATTGATACCCTGCATAAAGTGTGTCGTTTCCTTGAACTAAAGTATGACTACACCCCCGATAACGGTGTCTGGGTTAATGAGAACGGGGCCGTTGTCAGAAGTAAGAATGACGTAAAATCCATCCCCCGGAAAGCAAGGCAGCTGGAGTATCACAGCGATAAGGAGAGTCTTTATTCTTACGCAGTGAATGAGTGTCGTGAACGAATCGGTGAAATTTTAGGAAGCGGTGAAGCCAGCTGGGAAACGCTACATGCTGAGCTTATTCGTGCAGGTCTGGAGATGCGGGAAAAAGGAGAGGGGCTTGCCATTTACTCACGGCATGATGAGAGTGTGACGCCAATTAAGGCGAGTACACTGCACCCCGATTTGACGCGCCAGTGCCTTGAGAAATGGCTGGGTGATTTTGAACCTTCACCAGAGGTCGTTAATCACTTTGATGAAGATGGTGTCTATCTCGGCAGTAACTATCCGCAGGAATTTGTCTACGACGCGCGTGCACATGTCCGGGATCAGGGTGCCCGCAGCGAACGTCGACTGGCCCGTGCTGTTGCGCGGGAAGATTTGGATGCCCGGTATAAGGCATACAAAAACGCATGGGTTCGACCAAAGATGCCAGATACAGATTCGGGCATTCAGTTCAAAGCCTTGTCGAATCGTTATGCCTGGAAGAAAGAGCAGGTCCGGTATGTTTTTGACGATCCTCTGATTCGTAAGCTTATCTACCGCACTCTTGAGCTGGAGAGACAGAAAGAGTTTGAGATGCTGCGCGATAAAGTCAAAGCGGAGAAATCACAGTTCTATTCCCGGCCAGAGAACAGGCGACTGAGCTACTGGCAGTGGGTGGAACGTCAGGCAGCCGCTCAGGATCAGGCGGCAATATCCCGACTTCGCGGACGTGCTTATAAACTCAAACAGAAGCAACGTACACCTGGTTTGTCCGAGAATGCCATTGTCTGTGCGGTTGCTGATGATATTGCGGCTGTTAACATTGATGGATTTGAATCACGGGTTAACAGGGACGGAGTTATCCAGTATCTGCAGGATGGCCACGTTGTTATCCAGGATTCGGGGGAGCGTATCGAGATCGCAGATCCTTATCGGGAAGAGGGGATTCATATCTCTGATGCGATGCTTATTGCTGAGGAAAAATCGGGTGAGAGTCTGCAGTTTAGCGGAGAAGGACGGTTTGTTAATTCAGCCTGTGATGTGGTTCAGTGGTTTAATGACGGAGGTGAAAAACCGCTTCCGCTGACAGACCCACAACAGCGGGTTATGGCAGGTTACGATAAGCCTGAAACGCACCCTGACAGGCCTGTGATGACGCATCGTATTGTGGATGAAGAAACGTATCTGGCATCCCGCCAGGTAGCCAGAACTGGTGATGAGCGTGAAATTGATGAGCTGAAGCCCGGAAAGAATACTCATCGTCTGCGATGATACGTCATGGCCGGTTCTTACTATCATTTTTTATCTCAAGGGATGAGAGTTTTGAATTCCATCCAATGTCATTTCAGGAGTATTTATGAATAGCAATGTTCAGTTGTTCACACGAAAGAGCACAGAATACCCAGATTTAGAAACCACTTTTCTGGAAGGTAGTTTCAGAAAAGCTGTGATACTGCAGTCTTCCGCTATTGGTATTGGTACATACAATCCCGGCTGGCGCTGGTCTCTTCACGCAGGGGCCATGACAGGAAAACCGTCAGAACGTCATATTGGCTATATCATTTCAGGCGAAATGATGGTTCGTGACAGCGATGGAAATGAAAATCTGGTTCATGCAGGTGAAGCATTTGAAGTGGCTGAAAATCATGACGCATGGGTTGTGGGTGACACCCCATGTGTCGCGTTGGATTTCATTCATCTGCTACGCTAGATTAGCATCATTTCCCGGTATACATTTCTGTTCGGGCAGTTGTGCGATGGTCATGAGTGCGTCTCCGTGTTGCGGCACACGCTGTGCCAGTTCGCGAACAAAGGCTTCGGAGTCAGCTGAATCTGAAGCCTGTGACAGTCTATGGTTGAATACTTTTCTGGACGAGCTGTTCAAGTTTTTTCAGCGCTTGTACTGAGGTTGCATTGAGGCCATAACGCTGGAGCTCTTCCGCCGGATGATAACTGACATTAACCTGCCCATCAGGAAGCTGACTGATAAGCACCCGAAACGGTAAATCCAGAGCGAGGTCAGGGTGAGCCAGCTTTAAAGGGGTTCCCCCCCTGGGGTTACCAAATACCAGAACGGTGGTTGGCGGCATGCTAAGACCTGCATCACGCGCTGCTTTTGCATGATCAAATTCACCAAATAATACCAGACCATTCTTTGAAACAGCCTGAAGCAGACGTTCTCGGGTCTGTTGGTAATCAAACGCACTGTGAGTCTTCATTATCGTATCCGCACCATTTTCGCTGGAGTGAGCCAGAGGGATGACTGCCAGTGCCAATGCGGAGATCAGAAAAAAAGGTTTCAAAATTTTCTTCATTTTCTTTCCCTGAATGCTGTATGTCGTCGAATGAACTTTAACATTGGCTATAACAGGTTACTAATTTCGATGCCTGAATTTTAATATTAAAATACCGCGTTGCGTCTGTTTGACGAGCGGTGAGGGGAAATGCCCGACACCAGTGAAAACTGTCAGGTCAAGTTTGAGCTAATACACATGAATGCGTGTGACACACGCTAAAGAAAACCCCGTCAGTACTGAACTGGCGGGGCTGTATGCCGGGGGAACAGGCTTATTAATGGCGGATTTGGTCCAGGTCTTCAGCAGCTAAACCGGTCATTTTCATGATGGTGCTGCGGTCGAGACCGTTTTGCAGCATCGTGCGGGCTACTTCGAGCTTGCCCTCGAGTTTGCCTTCATTGCGGCCTTTCTCTTCGCCGATTTGGATACCTTCTATACGTCCCTTCTCAATGCCTTTTTCCAAGCCTTTCTGTTCCAATTGTTGTGCGATGGTCATGAGTGCGTCTCCGTGTTGCGGCACACGCTGTGCCAGTTCGCGAACAAAGGCTTCAGAGTCAGCTGACTCACCTGCCTGCAGTAGATAGTGTATCAGCGCAATCACCTGGGGTGAAGAGAGGTAATCCGCCATCAACAGTGTGGCCAGTTGATCGGTCAGTGTTGCGATGTCACGCTGATGGATATGCTTCTGCAGTAACGTCAGCGCGGCCATGCTGCGGTGACCCATTATTTCATCATCCGGAATAACGGTCACATCAACAAGCGGATAAGCCCCGCCGTAGACTTTACCTGCCAGTTCGGGGTTATCAAATTCATCCAGCCATCGGGTAGAGTAGGGATACGGACTGCGTTTACCCACATAAAACAGGACAGGTATTACCAGCGGCAGTTTTTTATGACCAGCATCAAGATGGCGTTGCATCGCGGCAACTGCGTACCTGGTCATGCGAAAGGCCATGTGAACATCCGGAGAGCTCTGATGTTCAATCAAAACATGCACATATCCGGTCCCTTCAGTCGTTTCCAGGCTGTAAAGTACGTCGCTGAAATACTGGCGAAGATCATCTTCAACAAAAGAACCTGATTCGAGCTTCAGTGTACTGAGGTCGCAGATAGCGCGCAGTTCTGCCGGGAGATGTAGCTCCATGAAATCGCGGGCTATCTCTGGCTGTGTCAGAAACTGCCTGAAGGCCGCATCATGCGGCGTTGGCGTGGTGTTTTTCTTCTTCATCGGAGCTGGCTCTGAAAGTTGATTTCTCTATGGTATCACAGACAGGATGCAGCGAATTTGTTTCATCGGGTGCTGGTTTTTAACGGTCTGTATGAGAGAGGTGCGCTGATTTTGCATTATTTCCCGATATTCCTTAACCCCCGATCTTCAGAGCGGGGGATATCTGTATGGAAATATGCGTTCAGAACGTATAGGTTATCCCGGCAGAAAGCAGACCACTCCATGATTTATCTACCATCGGGCTGTCGGTAATTTCGTCAGACAGACGTGTATAGCGTGCCAAACCATATACATTCCAGTTTCCCAGAAAGTTATAGTTTGCACTCATTTCCAGATATGGACTCCAGCTGTCATTAGGGTTGTAGTTACGAAGCCCGCTATGAGTGGATTCCTTATGGGAAATACCATAATAATATTTATTCTGGTTCTTGCTGTTCCACTCAACCCCGATTCCCGGAGTTAAGGTTAGTCTCCCTGTGGAGTAGCTATAAAGCCACGCCAGATCCCAGACGATACCATTACTTTTATCCAGCGTATCACCCGCCAGGGTAGTACGCAGAAAACCTGACTGGGTATTATGAACGTAAGTCATCCCGGCCATCATAGTACTGTTTCGTTTGTCGAGACGGCGCAGATGGCGATCATTACTGTCACCAGGCTTAAAATAAACCGGAGACCAGTACGCTGTGATCGACAGTTTATCGGTTTCGTCGTTCCACAGGTAATAACCGCCTTCTAATCCACTGAACCAGAAATGTGCACTCTCATAGTCGATAACCGGAACAGGATAAATATCGGTATCGTAATCTTTGTAAGGGTGTTCAACCACACCCACGCCAGCGCCGAGCGTAAATTTACTCTCAGCCTGCACCACGCCAGAAGAAACTGAAATCAACAAGAGTGCTGTTAATGTATTGATTTTATACATAATACATCATCCTTAATTACAGAATTAACGGACGACAAGTTACCGCCCGGAATAGTTTTATTTGCGATAAGATGCTGTCCGCTTTATCGAACCGTCCAGGCCGGACTGAAATCTTCTTCTTCAAATAATTCAGTCAGTCCACTTATCTGCTTCAGACGAAGAACTTCATCCCTGTCCATTCCCAGCTCCTTGCCAATACGTTCATCTGCCCATCCAAGACGGGCCAGATCTCTGACGATATCTGACATCGACGCTATCTGATGCTTCCCCCGGGCGCGGTTATGCCTGATCGTCGAGGCGATTCGTTCAGCCTGCCCCTTTCGTTCGGGATTAATACAGGTGACGGGCAGCCAGCCTTTCAGGCGTTTTCCTGCTCCTGACTCGCGTCTGCCCAGCAGCTGCCGGTGAAAACCATCCACGACCAGGTACTGCCCTTTATCTTCAGATACCACGACGGGCTGGGTAAAACCGTCCTCCTGCAGTGAGTGCTGCAGCAATTTTTTCTCTCCGGCGGCCATAACATTGGGGTTGTAATCGTTGGCCACCACTTCGCTGGCTTTCACCCACAGCACCAGGTCCACAGGCTCCCGGGAAAAGGGACTGAGTTCATGAAGTGTCTGGCGAAAATGATTAAGGGCTGCCACTTTTTCGTCATCTGAAATCTGCTGACTGAAATACCGGGTAATGAGACTGGCCACCTGTTCCCTGGTTACAATATCCCCCATTCCTTCCTCCTTTGTTTCATACGCTCCTGGTAACGTTCGTAATGCCGGGGCTTGTTCGGGCTGAAAGATAATGTCCGGCACCAGAAATCATTTTTAATCAGTGTCTTGCATATCCGACGCCAGGAGGGAATATCCCTGCTGCCCAGGTCATTGTCCTGTTCATCCGGAATATCCTCCGGGTAACCGTGCGTCTGATACCAGCGCAGGTATACCGCTATCTTGTTCCGGTAATGCTCGGCTGTTTTTTGTGGCATGACATCGAGAAGAAACATGGCATAGCTGCGCCAGGTATGATGTGCTGGTCTGGAGATGCGTTTGCGCAGAGCAAAATAAGCCCCACTTTCATTAGCATAAATGGCCCCGCTTGCCGCACCGGAGACACGGGCACACATTCGCGCCCAGGTCTCAGGCTCCAGTACATGATAAAGCCACAGACCGCGGCGCTGTTCGGGGCCAAAAGGCTCACAAACACGCATATTCCGCAGGGGGACGCCGGCTCTGTACATCAGGTCATACAACGGGTTGTAAATGGCCCCCGTGCGGGCGTGGTAAATCCAGATGTCCCGGGCTTTCCAGTCATACAGTGGGCACATCGTGTAATAGAACCCCTCGGGAGAGGCGGTGGTCCAGGGTTTGTCATCGGCATAACGGAGCTTTCGCTGGCTGGTAAGGCCTATAAACCGGTTCAGGGATTCATCAGCACGAACGCCGGTCAGTATGGCCACTCCACACTGATTGCCCGTGAACCATGTCGAAAATGCCGGGACAAACTCTTCAAACGTCATGGCGTAACGGTAAAAGGGAAAATACGCCATATCAGTAATGGCATCAGCCGGTGGCTGACGAACCCACTCCACATCGGGCTCCCAACAGACCCATTCCGGCTGAAACTGTGAAACACCATTTACCGTCGTCAGCGGAAGAGCCACCCAGAAAAATGTCTCCGTCACATCACTGTAGAGAACCTTCATTTTTTGCACATGTTCAATCGTGCACTGGTACTGCGCTTCCCAGTCAATGAAGAGGACAGAGAAACGCCGGTGTTTCCTGCGGGCTATGGTGGCGACGATATGAAACAAAACGGTGGAATCTTTTCCACCTGAAAAAGACAGGCAAACCTGAGAAAAGGTATCAAATATCCACTCCACGCGACTTTCGACCGCAGAAAGTACATCTTCACCGGTTTTTATCTTCTGTATTCGATTACGTTCCATAATGGCGTCGTCAGACATAAGTGCCTGAAAACCATTTCCTTGTTATGTTAAAAAAATCCTAATGCCAAGAATTAACTCAATTGTTGGCTGGATGACAATAATAAGATGTGATTTCTTCTTTATATTTGATCTGAGCCCCGAAAATGGAATGTTAAAGGGACTCTACGTTTCCAGCGTGTAGATTGATTTTGTAAGGGGTATTTTTGATATATTGTAATATCAATTTTATCGGGTGTGGTATAGTTACCGTCTGAAATTGTAATCACTACTATATACATAAGAGAATCTTAAGGGAAAGCTATGTATGGAAGTATTTTCAGGTTCAGAGTTATTTACTCTTTGATACTTTGTATCGTGGCTTTTGATCTCGCAGCCAGTCCTTGCTTCAGTAATGGTTCTGTGACGAAAGACACACAAAAAAGCTCTAAGCTCTCAAGAAACAGAGATTGTAATGAAATTGATTCAAATTCACGGAAATCAGTAAGTGAAAGAATCACAGACTCTGTTGCAGAAAAACAAAAAATAAACCAGCAAATAATGCAAATAGAACTGAAGCTCAGTTTGCTCAGGGCAAGAAAAGGAAATATGCAGGAATCTGAATACCAAAGACAAATGAGTGAACTGACAAGTCAGAGAGCTAAGTTGAAGCGTTTATCATCTATAAATTAAGCTTATCGGGTACGCTACAAAGTCCGGACATTCTGGTTTGCCCCGGAAAAGAGTACGGGCGTATACTATACACTGAAAGCAGCATGTTCTGGCATTCGTAAATCACGTTCAAATAAAGGTTTAACATTTTCTGAAATAACGTAAAGACGCCTGGAGAGTCAGGCCTGTGCTTGCTGAAAAATGAGTGGCTGCTGTATGATAATCCAGCGTGCCACTTTTTATTTCACTGTCAAGTGACTGAATTAACCTCTTGATTCTTTTTCGGTATTCATGGCATCTTTTCTTTTCCATTACGGGGGTTATACCGAAAAATGTTTTCACAGGACAGAACGGTTTTTTTTCATTTTGTCTGAAAAATATTTCATGAATAAATGTGTTTATATCATATCCACGGGGCAGTCTGATAAACCATCTTCTCCCGTAGCGTAATGTTCTGTCATCAGGAATGAGAAAATTTCCTGTGAGATGAATTGTGACAGATAAATGGCGATCTTCACCTTTTACATACAAGTGATGGGTCAGTGAATTATTGCTGGTCCAGTAATACAGGCAGGTTATTTTATTGACTTGTTTGTTTATGTAAAAACTCATTCTGGCAAATGGATAATCGTAATCGTCTTTTAAAATGCTGATGGTTTTCATGTGGATGCTCTTATAAGACTGTAATCTGGCCTGTATCTCTACAGGCCGGGGGTAGTCGTTGATAAGGGGGGCTTGAAATCTCAGGGGCAGGGAAGTACCTGGAAGTTTATTGTAAGGTTAGCCTGGTAACGTCTGAATACTTCACTGACGTATTCACTGTCTCCTCTGATACGAATGTGTAAGGGTTTTAATTGTTCGCCTTCGTCACTGAAGGCTTCCTGCAGTGCCGGTAACTCAATGTAGATGGCGGGACTGAAAGGGCCTTCCCATCCTTTTTTCCAGTCGGCTGCCGAGAGGGTATGGCTTGCCCAGCCATTGTTTTTGAGTTCTTCCAGCGCATACGTCAGTCGAAATAAATCACTTTGCCCACTGATATCTTCACAACAGGATTTGTAGATAAAAGTCAGCTTACGTTTCAGTCCCGCTATTATTCCCTGTTGCTTTCCGGTGCGAATCAGATAATCAATTTCACCCGCAATCTCCCGGGGGAATATTTTTCTTTTTTGTGCCGTTGTCAGCCAGTTCATTAAGAAGATATGTTCCTGAACCGGGGTAGTGACGGTTTTGTCACGGCGGGCAATGCCAAGCGCAACTTGCGCGCACCATGCGAAATGGCCGAGTAAATCGGTAGTGTCTGTGGTCATGTTTGTTTCCGGATACGGTTTTGAGAACTGAGCGTACTAAGGTGTACGGTCAGGAAGAAAATCTGCGAGGGGATAACGCCAGATGAATACGGGGATTAATACGTTGATTTCCAGTCGCGTCCCACTTGCCATCGGGATTGCCAGTGCTGAAGATATTGCTGTGCTAACTCCGGTACATCCTGGATAAGAATAGCGTTCTCTGAATTGGATTTATTTGCTGCGGTACTGAAGTTATAAGAGCCTGTTTCAACGTTGGCACTATCCGTAATAATGACCTTGTCGTGCATGATTTTATACTTGCTGACGGTGCGCAGCGGAATGCCCGCGTTAACCAGCAGGTTCATTGCAGCCTTGCTGGCTTTGCATTTATCGCAGGTATTCCCTTTTTCATCGATAACGACCCGGACGTCCACGCCACGCTTTCTGGCGTTGATCAAGGCCCTGACGACTTCCGGGGACGTAAATGAATACGCCATCAGGCGAACAGACTTCTGTGACTGGTTGATGGTATTAAGTACGACCTGCTGTGCGGTGCCTTCCGGAGAGAAACCCACCTGGATGGATGCGGCTGTCACGGTAGAAACCGGGATACCAGCCAGAAGAACCAGTGCCAGTGACAGGCGTGATGCGCGCATGACATGCGCGGAACTGAGTCTGAACATTGTTATTTCCTTATGCTGAATGGTCGGGGTTACTGCTCCTGGGGCATAAATGCCGTCGACTTTCTGGCCAGACGATGCGCCATTGCGTCAGACACCCTGAGCGGGTTCGGCTGTGTCTTGACGGTAAACCATTTTTTCCCGCGTTTTTTCAGGACGTCCCGCGCGGCCTCAAAGAGCAGAATACCGCGCTGCGTCGGGGTGTAGCTGATATCGCAGCGGTTATCGAGGTCCAGAGCGACCTTCATCAGTCTGGCCAGTATCGGGTCCATGAGGGGCGGTAATGTGTGTGTTTCACTGCCGGCGATGATTTCATCTGTTCTCTGTAACAGCATGCTGACTTCCAGTTCTGAAGGCGGGAGCAGGCGTTTAAGATAGGGATTCTGTGCGACCAGGTCCGCCTCGGTCGGTGTTCCTGTATCGATGAACCGGTTGATCTTCAGTGACAGTTTTGACGATATCTTCTCATCATCAGGGATGTAGATGGCACTGCTGGGTACCAGGGCGCTTTTGAAGGAGATAAAGCCTTCACCCGGGTTAAGATCCTTCAGTTCATCCAGTGTTATCCGGTTTTTTTCACGAATATAGGTGGTGTTGGCCTCTTCATAGCTGCTGCTGACCGTACCCGGTGTGCGTTTCATCTCACCGAGTTCGGCAAAGTAATCTTTCCCGGCCGTGGCTGTCGCCAGTTCAAACGTGTCCTTTTCATCCTGCATGGCCATAAACCACTTCACGAGGGTGTTGGCGTTGACGGTCTGGTACTCTCCTTTGAACTGCGCCACAAAGCGCTGGATATCCTGGGCTGAAATGACCAGCATGATGCCCAGACTGCGCATCTGAGCGGCGAGATCATCCATTCCTGGTGCAAAGTAACTTCCCAGCTCATCGTGAACATCAGGGAAGGGGAATGGGTTCTGGAATTTCTTACTGGTCAGCACATCCCTGCTTTTCCCCTCCAGCTGATAGCCGAGGTCACGGGCAATAACCATGCGTTTCGCTGAAATGTATAATTTCCCCAGGTTTGCGGATTCACTTTTGGATAATTCCAGGGCGGGAATGAGCACGACCAGAGTGCGATCGTTATGCAGCACATCGCTGATATCGATGTCGCCGGCATCGGAAGAAAAAATGTGGCCATAGACGTCGTTGAACATGGCCAGCATGCGGGAGAACTGTTGTGTCAGGAAGCCATGCTGATCATAAACGCCCTGGTCCCACTCAGATGACTTGCTGACCAGTTCCATGCGAAAGCCTGCCAGATTACTGAGATACGCCTCCAGCGCATTGACGGCTTCGTCGTGCCAGCCGTTTTGCTTAGCTTCAATATACAGGTCCGCCATTTCTTTCAGCGGCAGGTGCTTCTGTATTATCGACTGTGAGAGCCGGATGTTATCTTTCCTGCACTTGTAATACAGCGCGTAGACCAGCCCATATAGCATGGGCTTGGCTTTATCCTGCCAGCCGGCTTCGTTTGACCCGACCTGCGGCAACAGCGATTCCATCAGCTGGATGATGAAGGTGGCGGTGGTATCTCCGAAGAAGTTTATCGTGTTGGACTGAGGACGTGTCCGGTCGTTTCCCAGAAGTTCATCGAACCGGTCACGACCGCCGTTGAGAAAGTTGAGAACATAGTAATTATCTTCCTGCCCATAACGACGCATCAGCGACCAGATGGCATAGGCCAGTCTCGTTTCCGCCTTGCCATCGGAGAACATCATGCCCCGGCCCATGCAGAGACTGTTGAGCTGCAGGGAGAGCAGGGCCTCGGTTTTTCCCGAGCCGGTGGTGGCCAGCAGCTGCATGTGCCGGAGACAATCATCACGCGTCAGCCACAGTTCCCGGCCGAGGAACCGCCGTCTGGCATGCCCAAGACACATAATACCGGCTGACTTATCCCACGTCAGCCTGCGCCGGGTGAAACGAAAAAGGCCCATCGGGCCTTTAAATTCCAGTGCGTTTTCACGTTCGGTGGTCATATCAATACCACCAATATCCTTTGGCATCCGCAGCGGCATCCGGAACAGCTGCCCGAAGAATGTCAGCAACCAGATGGCGGTTGCGAATACGCCGGGGATAAGTATCCAGGTACGCAGGAATGTCAGCACTAAAATGACGACCAGGCCTGCCTGAACGGTGGCCGGCGCCAGCAGGTAATCGTCCATCCAGGTGGAACGGGTTATCTGTCGGACTCTGTCCTTGTCAACGGGCTGGGTATTACCGGTTGTCATTGCCTGTCCCCTTTATGGGTGTATTCATGAAGCGGGCCAGCGCATCATCACTGGTGAGGGCGCTGAAGGGGATATCACGGCCATCATCTGCAATTAGCTGCGGCGTACCCGGGAGCTGGTAATAGTCAAAGGCACGGTCATTGATCGCGACAGCGTGCTCGCCGTCAGTGCAGCTGGTCGGTGTGTCAGACGCAGTGGGGGATAGAGGCATCACGCCATCCGGCTTAAAGAGTGACTGCCACAACTGCGCACGCTTTTGCGGCGCAGCGCAAAGTACCGGTGCCACGGCTTCAGTGGTCTTTCGCTTTCCAACCAGCGTCACAGGGAAGATGACCACGTTGTAATCACGCGTCAGTGCTTCAAGCGTGGGTTCGATTTGACGGCAGCCAGGGCAGAACGGATCGGAAAAGACATAAATCGTCCGTGCGCGACCGCCGGATAAATTTATGGTGTAACGACCACTGTCGGTTGCTTTTTTAAGACTGGCAGCCCGGATGGCTCGTGAGTCTTCTGGTCCTGACGGGATGGCCTGCGCCACAGGGGCTGACTTTTGTGGAACGGCTGCAACAGGAGGTGTTGCAGCGATGTCCACGGAAACGGGCTCATTTATTGCCGGCTCCGAAAGAGACAGGGGAGGTACCGGTGGATGTATTCTGCGTTCATCGGGTCGGTACATCTCCCGGGCTACGGCGGTAAGTAATAATGCAGCCAGCACCAGTCCCAACATCACCCCCAGGAATATCAGTAAAAATTTATTCTGCTCCTTACGATTGTTCTGTCTTTCATCCTGTATCGCCTTTAGCAGCATGGCCGCTTTTTCAGGTGTTTCAGCCTGGTAAATCTCCTGGGGTAACTGTGTTTTACTGTCATGCATCAGCACGTTCCCACGGAGATAAAAGCGACTTAAGGGACCGGGCATGATCAGAAATAACGGGTTCTTTGAATGACCGGCGTAAGCTGCCAGCATCCCGTTTTTATAAAGAACGGAAAATGTGTCAGACATGATAATGAAATCCTTATAAAAATATTTACGGGAGAGAGTAAAAGGGATGGAGATCAGTGTGGTGAGAAACGAACAGGCGTCCTCACCGAAGAGGAACAGGCTTTGACCGTATCAGGCTTTTCCTGCTGAATATCTGTTTCTGGTGTTACCGAAGAAGTCGTAGCTGATGTATCCGGAACGTTATGCAGAAACACCAGATCGTCGAATGTGGTTGTGTCGTCTTCCTCATCGATATGGGTGTTGCGTTCGTGGTCATCGATGATCATGCCGATACTACGCAGGTCTTCTTCCAGGCCGCGTACCGCATAAACGGTGAGATCTTCAGGTACAGGGATCACCACTTTTAATTTTTTCGACATCCGGGATACGAGCAACTCCCACTGTGCAGCCGTCACCACACCGGCTCCCTCGACAAAAGATTTACTGCGGTCTGATGATGACAATACATACCACAATGTCCGGTCGAGGCCTTTCAGCCACCGAAACTGACCAGCCGGCAGCCGCAGATCCTGCGCATGCAGCGCTGACAGAGCAGTGCGCGTTGTACTGTGGCGGCGTATCCAGGCTTTAGCCTTCGGCGTGTCCATCACCTGTTTAAATGCCTTATCTGCCAGACTAAACTGCGGATAACCACGTTTATTGCCGTGCTCGCGCTGGCGGTTCCCGCAGGAGCGGTTCAAATCGTCACGGAGTGCGAGAGCAGCAGGTCGATCGTCGCAAAATACCTGTAACCCAATGATGGCCACCAGGGCGCGTTCATGTGCGCTGAAACTGGATTCGCTGTGCAGCGGGGTTCCCAGCTGTGCGTCAAAAGCCTGCTTCGCCCGTTCGTGGTCGAGGCGCTGTCCGATCACCAGTTTATGCTCGATGGCGAACTCTTCCGGCGTCAGGGCGCTACGGTGCTCTGGCGGGTCCACATTAAGTAACTGGGTTTTCGGGTCGCCATACTGCAGAGCGGGGATGATGGCCGGGGAAAAGCTGGACATAATCTTTGGCAGCGTATGAATATCAATCCGGCGACGGGTCAGACTTAATGGATGGTTTCGTGTGGCCACGAGGCCGTACACCGTGACGGGAAGTAAAAAGACATACAGAATGCCGGCAGTCTGGTTCATCACGTCCAGGAACTCCCCCAGACTCAGTTCTTCCACTCTTCTGCTGGCCCAGGACAGAAGGTTAATTTTCCCGGCCACGTAGGTGTGTATCGATGAAAAGTCCGCGAGGCACCAGAGGTAATAAAGCATCGCGCAGCAGGCGTAGTAAAAAACCGAGTGAAATATGGCGATGGCTATCAGTATCAGGGCCAGCGCCATCAACATCATTGTCCCCTGGTCATTGTTGGGTGACGGGGCGGGTTGGTAGGCAGACATGACAAAGTCTCCGGTTAAGGATAGTGAAGTTGAAGTCGGGATGTGGTTTGTTGAACGCGATGGTCCGGGTGTTTTAGAAAGGAAGATTTGTTAAAGGGCGGGAAGTGGTTATCTCCCCGCCCTTAGCTACGTTTCCGCGGTCATCAGTCGATGAGATTGCGGATCAGTTCGAGAATGGCAATCAGCGCGTTTGCAAGCGCCGCTACCGCTCTCAGAACGATGATTAACAGGTTAATCATCCGTTTCTCCAGAATATGGAGAGAGAACACCACTGCTTGCTCTTACACTGCCTGCTACAGTAGTTTCTACATGGTCAGATGTTGAATGTTCCCCTCCAGCCAGAGCACTAAAACCGCCACCACGCGTAATTTCAGCCAGGACTTACTAAATCGTTAATCCCGGATATACCGGGAGAAAAGGCTGGATGAAGCATAAAACAGAGCTAACTTAATGATTATACAATGGACACGGTGGCCACGACTATCACAGTATGATGGTTGACTCAAAATTATTGCGGCTTATAATTGTTTAGTCAGATGTTGAATGTCCCCTCCGGTCAGAGCCACCAACTCAGCACCGGAACAGTAAAAAGCCGACCTCACCAGTCGGTTTTTTTACGTCTTGATTCTGGTGTATAGTGCTGATGTTGGATGTAGAGAACCTCATTCCGGCCAGAGCTACCAACTCAGTACCGGAACAGTAAAAAAGCCGACCTCACCAGTCGGTTTTTTTACGTCTTGATTCTGGTGTATAGTGCTGATGTTAGATGAATAGGGATTTCCTCCGGTCAGAGTCACCAACTCAGTACCGGAACAGTAAGAAAGCCGACCTCACCAGTCGGCTTTTTTACGTCCGTATAAGTTAACTACCTCTATGTTTCTCTGCTTAATCTGACGGCATTTATGAAGCGTGAGGTTTCTGAGCCAGCAGAGCAAACAGCTTGTCTTCAAAGGTCTCACTGACGGGCCATACTGAGCATTCGAGACGTTGTTGCACGGAGAGGCCTGCGTTACTGAGCAGGCGAACATACTCTTCATCATGCCACGCTGTCATTTGACTGCCAAAACGCGTGACATGTCCGTTCTCCTCAATCGCCCAGAATTGCGTTGAACTGATTTGCGTTTCATCATCCCAACTATTTTCAGTTAACAGCAGGTGAGGCGTTGCAAGGAATAGTCCTTGCGGACAACGTTGCCAGCCTGACGGCGCCATTCCCTGGCGTTTGATCTCTTCAAAGGTATGAACTTCGATAAGTAACTTACCGCCCGGAACCAGCCAGCGCGCGCACTGGCCCATCAGGTTACATGCGTCAGCAGAACTGAAAACATTCAGTTCCCCAAATGTCATCATGATGAAATCAAACTGCTCCTCCGGAGTGTAGGTCCGAATATCCTGCTGGATGTATTTAACATTCAGTCCAGCTGCTTGTGCCTGCTGGCTGGCCCATTCGATTGACGCCGGGGAAAAATCCACTCCGGTGCAGGAAAATCCGTTTTCTGCCAGTAAACGGGTATAAAAGCCGGGACCACAGCCAAGATCCAGAATTCGTGCACCAGTGGGTAACTGCCGGGTAATCCAGTCAACCTGCTGCTCGATAACGGTCAGCCTTCGGCTGGCCCAGTCGTGATCCTGAGATAAATGATTTTCAAGCATGCGCTGACTAAAAGCTGGTTCATCCCAGGGGATTTTACTTTCATCCGCAGAGAGAGATACTCGTTCCTGAGAAAAGATTAACGTATTGATATCCATGATATTCCTCTGTTCATTCCTTACCTGTCCTTCCTCCTGATCTGCAACCTGCGGTTGAGGCCAGGAGAACGGAGCAGTTCATTCTTCGCGTAAGGGCTACGGATAGATACATTCTGCCCTTGCACGATATCTAACTGTGCGGCCTGTGAGTTGCTGCTCTTTGCGGTTGTAGCATTTCAGTGATGACGCAGTCTGACGCACCCCAAAAAAGCGCAAAAATGCTGCTGTTAGCGAGAACGAGTGGGTTACGTTGTTCCTGACAAGGAAAATTCATACTGGAAAACCTGTGCAATCATCATGTGCAAAAAGAGCAAACACGGTGCAGTGTTCACAGTCAATTTTGTCGCATTGATAATCAGTCCGTCCTGGTAAGGCCGGTGAACCTGATTAAGAGATGATTATATTTTCCAATATCGAAACCTCGGATTGAGTGGGAGAGAATTTGCGTGGATAATGATAACACGCGTTTATTGTATGGGTATGGTGATCATTTAAAAATGTGATCCCACAATAATTTATTGTTTTTAATCACTTCTCATACTTGTGTGAATACCCTTAATACCCGGGAGAGAAGGAAGCACCAGTTTGGGCTGTTCAACGATACTGAGCAGTGTAAAGAGGATATTCACCGTTGCTTGCTCTTACACTGTCTGTCACAACGATTTCCCCATTGTTAAACGTATAGTGATTTCTTCCAGGCAGAGCCACCAACTCATCACCGGAGCAGTAAAAAGCCGGCCTCACCAGTTGGTTTTTTTACGTCTGGATTCTGGTGTATAGTGCTGATGTTAGGTGTAGAAAGATTTCCTCCGGTCAGAGCCACCAACTCAGCACCGGAACAGTAAGAAAGCCGACTTCACCAGTCGGCCTTTTTACATCAGAATCCTGGCGGAGAACTCGGGATTATGAGTTATGTAGAACATAGAATACCCAGGAAGGACAGCTTATCCGTTAAACCGCTGAATTTGTCAGTTGTAGGGGCAGAAGACTTAATATCGGCACTGGAAAGTTCGCCAATAGTGAACGACAAATTACTGAAGGCTGCTCAGGCATATAAAGATTTATTAAAGGGCGGGAAGTGGTTATCTCCCCGCCCTTAGCTACGTTTCCGCTGTCATCAGTCCATGAACTGGCGGATCAGTTCGAGAATGGCAATCAGCGCGTTTGCAAGCGCCGCTACCGCTCTCAGAACGATGATTAACAGGTTAACCATCCGTTTCTCCAGATAAACTGGAGGAAATCACCGTTGTTTACTCATACATTGCCTGTCACAACGGCTTTCTCACATTGTTAGGTGTAGAAAGACTTCCTCCTGCCAGAGCACTAAACACAGCACCACCTGTTTGTTCAGCCAGGGCTTTTAAACTGTTCATACCCGCAGAAACGGGAAGGCAGGGGAGAAGGTCACTCCACACGGCTAACTCGCTGATTATACGGTATACTAAACATCCAATACACCACTAAATGTGGTGCCTTAACCACAGATAGTTGCATTGCTGCGGCTGAGTGCATAAAATATACGCGTTAGGTGTAGAAAGACTTCCTCCGGTCAGAGCACCAACTCAGCACCGGAACAGTAAAAAAGCCGACCTCACCAGTCGGTTTTTTTACGTCTGGATTTTGGCGTATAGTGTTGGCGTTAGATAAGGTTTGCCTCACTCCAGTCAGAGCCACCTACTCAGTACCGGAGCAGTAAAAAAGCCGACTTCACCAGTCGGTTTTTTTACGTCGGTATTAATCCATATGCTCTTTCTATATTTTGTCCATATACGGAAACCACTCCCCGGAAGTTAAGAACTCCTCTTCCGAGCCAAACCTGAAATGCAGGTGTTCGTGCGAAATGCTGCCACATGATGCAGAAAAGCTTTGTTCGATTCTGGTGAGATAGATTCCAGAGGCTTGTTCCCGACTCGATGGTGTAAATGCACCATCATCCTCACAATGCAACTGAAAATCCCCTTGCTTCATATGACAGTGCTGACAGTGGTTCATCCAGTATTTGGCATCTACGGTCTTACTATAATCCTTTGATAAATAGTGCGTTACGCGTTCAAAGTTTTTCAGTATATGGTCTGGAATATCATATATGTAGAATATAAAAGCAGGGGTTTCATGCTTTTCCCAGTAAATGAGACCATCATCATCTTGTTCAAGTGTTTGATGTCCTTCTGGAAGAAGAACTGAGGTCATTACAGTTCCACATCCGCACTTCCAGCAATAATCGTATGCCTGAGCGATATACCAGTAAGGGGCGATGACATTACAATCTGATAACCATTTCAAGAAATGGTCAACGGATACGCCATCAGGCACATACCAGGTTTTGTTCGCTGCGTCCCATCTGGCCCCTAACATTTTTGCTTCATCTTTTTCAGCGTAGGGTACGTTAATGTCTATCCTTGCCATGCTATAACCCCGACTCTTTAGTAAACATCAGGAGGGGAATCCCCCTCGAGTAAGCAGTTAATGGTAACAAAAGGAGATTTTTCTAAATTTGCCAGGTGTTCAATTTTTGATATCAGGTCTAAAGTAAGAGATCTTTAACAGTTCGTCCGGCTTCAACCGATTTAATCACGGCGATGATCTGATGCTCAGTAAAACGGGCTTTACGCATAGCGATCTTCTTCGTTGGCAGATTGAGTATGCCGGATGATCTCTAAATGTGAATGGCACGATTATGCGGGATACTTACACCTCATACCCAAACTATCGATTTGCACCAGGCAGAAAAAAGAGCACCTGTATAGGTGCCCTTGATGGAGTGGTGGGATGGTATGGTTATACTAGGCTATCTGGAAGGTAAGATTTTTAGCTTTGATATATTCAGAAAACTCATGGCCAACATTTGATGCTGGTTTGTATTCAGGTGTCAGAAGAACATCGAGCTTGTGACAAAAAGCCATACTTTCTCCTTCACTTCTGAATCCCATAACAAATGTGGGGAATTTAATATCATGAAACTTAAAGGTTACAACGTTCCCTCTACACTCATAACCAGACCATGCGTTGAAATCAATGGCTTTTATAAGGGGTTTTTTTTCATAAAGGTCAAGTGCCAGTATCGTTTTGTTGATGTCATCAAAACCGATGTACTTACCTCTTTTCCATCTAAACAACTCTAGGTGTTCTTCAGGTTGAAATAATTTATTTTTCAGTGATGCCAATATCGCCATGTTACGTTTTGCTTCGGATTTTCTTAAACTTCTTATGAATAGAATTATTGCTAATGAAATTATAAGAAAGGTAAGTCCGAATGCACCATCACGGTTAAACTGGCCTTCAAGTAAGGCAAGCAAAAGAAACATTAAGGCTAGAAAGGCACAACCAATTGAAACTATTCCCGAGAGGAATATAACTAATTCTCTGTAGATATGATTTTTTTTCATTTTATACCATCCTGCCCATTATTGGGGATGCTAGTATTACTATCTGATTTTATACCAGGTGCACGTTGAAGTCCATGAGAAAAACCAGCAAACATGTTTTTAGTTGACTCAACCATTCCGCCAAGAATACTTGCAGCTTCACGCCCACCTAGCCAAGAAATTACATAATCTGGCATTGTAACTTGAAGGGCAAATACTCGAGATACGGTGGTGGTGCAAATGCGAGCATAAATCATTAGCAATCCTATAATAGAGGCAATCCCAGTAATTGAGTTTGACTGAACATTAGCGATTACAGGGCCAAACAACATATTTAATAAAGTACCTATTGCTACAGTGACCAAGCTGGCAAATGCAAAACCTAAAACCATCAGCATTGGCCTAATTTGTGCATCAATCAGAAAAATATATCCATAAGCAGATCTGCTACCTTTTTCTTCTTCGGTACCTATATGTGTAGCTGCCCATAGTGAGCCTCCTGTTGCCCCCACTAGAACACTAACTATCCAGTTTGCTGCAGCAGCCAGCCAGAAAATAAAAGGTATCATGGGGAGATATAATGACAAGCTAAATCCGACGCAAAATAAGCTAATAAGTATAAAGTACATTATTGGGGAAATACCCTCCACAATGTATTTTGCGACTTTGCTTCCCTTGAAGGATAAAACGGAAATAATAAACCCTGAGACTCCTTCATTATATGCTTTCATTGCTGCACTAACTGCCGTGAATGTGATAAATACAGATTCTGTTGTTACAAGTGTTATATCACCAATAGCTTTCATTTTTAATAATGGGTTCATTTGAAGGCTATTAACATTGTCCTGTCCAATTTGAAGTTGGGCGATTTTGTTGGTTAGCCGTTGACCCGGAGAGTTGAATATCCCAACAAATACAGCATTAGGGTCCGAAGAATCTTGTGCTTGAGCTGTTTCCTTTGAGGTTGTTTGTGTTCCTAGTGGTGGTGTGTAAGGTGAATTCTGAATCTGTGCCTGATAAGCCGTCATGACGTTATTTAAAGTATCACTGACGCCGATATCTCCCAGAGAAGACTGGCCGCTGACTACAGGTTTCAACGCCACAGCATCATTGACTTTCTGGTTCGCTGTCGCGAATGTCTGATACCACGCCCCCAGAGAGAGCCAGCCACTTCTCTTGAGTTCTGTTGTCATTACGGTGGCCAGCTCATCGCCGTTCCCCTGTGCGTTGACGACTGCATTGATCGAGTCCTCATAGGTCCGGGCGGCCTGCTGAATCGCCGTTTCTGCATCCGGAAGGGTGCCACCGCCGTTCTTCTGCTTGTTCAGCAGGGCAGTGACAAACGACGAGGCATTCTGGTTCAGCGTGTTCTGCATCTGATTCATGGCGTTACGCTGAGCCGACTCAATGGCATCCGTGTTCACATCTGGCGCGAACAGCCATCCGGTGAGGCTGTTTTTACTCGGTGCCGGCAGTCGGGCCGAACCGCAGCTGGCGCTGCCGTTGGTGATTTCAAAACCCTCTGTGGTGGTTTTGATGGCCATCAGGGGCGTGTCGCTTTTGCCGTACTGGCTGTACATGCCGCTGAGTTCCGCGTTCGTCGCGTACATACAGAGGTTCATTTCATAGATGGCGCGCGCAGAACTGACAGTCTGCGGAGCCACCGGCTGCATCACCAGTGAATAGCCACTTTTCATCAGGTCCGCGATTTTGTCGGTCATCAGGTTGGCGCTGCCAATCCCCATCACGGACACCGCCCACAGGAATACCAGCTGGGCGAGGGACCATCCGGATACGGTCGGCACCAGAAATAAAAAGCCGGCGACAGTGGTGACCACCGCCATTGGCGTGGCACCACTGCCAAACACTTTCCCCGTGTGACCCGCTTTGGTGATGTGCTTGAGGCTTATCAGCAGGAACCAGATGACGGCGAGGACGAACACAATCCCGTTAAAGATAAAGAACAGCTGGCCAACCATTGTCGCATTGGTGGACAGCGGATTGGTGACAACGTCGCCGAATATCATCACCAGTAGCTGACGTGACAGGTCGGTCGAGCGTTTGGCTGCCGCTTCAATGCTGTCAAAGCTTACTGCTGTATCAGCGAGGGCAGATGACGCCCACAGCAAATTAACCAGAACACTGGCATATAAGGTTCGTATCCATTTCATAATTTTACTCCGGCCTGAACGGCCGTTGATGCACGATGGATGAGAGAGGTGTTAACGCCAGGGGTACAGAGTCAGGCGTATCCACGCGGTTTCACGCCGGAAGTCAGTAAACGTGCCTTTTTCCTCCACGCTGACCCGGCGTTCGCGTAACTGCCACAGTCGCCAGGTGCAGACCACCGCCTGCAGCAGGGGAACACACCCCAGCCCCACCAGGACAACGGTCATGACGCCCAGGCGGATCAGCAAAGGCGCGACGTAAATCCCGCTGGCCAGCACGGCAAGAAACAGGCCGAGAGCCATAAGAACAGGGACAGCAGCCATCGCCAGATACAGCTTTTTGCGCCGCAGTTGCCGCCGCTCGATACCTGCCGTATCCATGCCACTTGCCGCCACGGCTTCCTCCCAGGTCAGTGGGCGTTGCCGGCGTTGCCGGGCGATCAGTTTTTTCGCCACGCGCATGCGCTGCAGCTGTTTCGCAAAGGACGGTATGATTTTATTTTTGGTATAGCGAGTTTCAGAAAGAGGGAGGAAGATATTGGCCAGCCAGTAAAGGCCGGTTTTCATTTTCATCTCGCGACTCCTGCTTTAACCTGCTCCATTTTGTCAGCCAGCTGCGGCCGGTATTGTTCTGTGGCTAACAGGGCGAGTACCTGCCCGGTGAGGATGTTGCTCTTTTCCAGTTCACGCTTCGAGGCCAGTGCCAGCCAGTTCCCCAGGTTCTGGACGCGGATCTGCTCCCGGATGAGATTGTCACCTTCCATCTGCTGCAGGTCAGATAAGTAGGCGGTGTTCGCATAGCGTCTGCCCACTTCAAACGACTCAAACTCCCTCTGTGACATCTCACCCGATGAACGTGCCTGTTCTGATGCGGTGTCGTCAAAGTAGCTTTGCGCTGAGGGCACTTTGAGCGCGTCTTTCAGGGCGTCCTTTGTGGCTTTATTGGGGGTACTTGCCGCAATCATGGCCATCTGCGGCTCCCGGGCTGCATCCATGATGCCTTCGTACTGCGTCATAAGACCGGCATACTGCTTGCCCGAGGCGGTTTTGACTTCGCCTTTCCCCAGCTGGCGACCTGCTGCGGGGGCTGTGGTATTGAGGGTGTACGCGACGGCGGCATCAATCTGCTTCTGCGTGAACGTTAAGTCGGGGGTTTTACCTGGCTTACCGGCCCCGTCCAGCAGGGAGGCCAGTTGTTTATCCCCGCCCGGATATTGCGATACAGACGGGCAGAGGTCGGTTCCGCCATACGCAGCGTAGTCTGTTTCATCACACCACTGACCGTGAATAGCGGCACTCTGGTACTGAACCTGCTCCGGCGCCGGGGTGGCGTCGGTCAGCGCACCCCTGATGGTTTTGTTACTGACGCCACCGCCTCTGGAGTAGCTGCTCTGCGTCGCGCGGGCCTGATTGCTGACCCGGGCAGCAGAGCCTGACGTTGACTCTGTGCAGATGGTTTCAGGTACGGCGAAACTGCGCCGCGACTGTTCCAGCCGTTCAGACTGGCGCGCAAAGCTTTCCTGTGTGGCCCTGGACTGCTCTGCCTGTTCAATTGAGGATGAAATCTTGTTGGCGCTGGCATTGATGGCTGCACCCACCTGGTGCTGGGTGGTTGCAATCTCGGTCAGCGTACCGTTGGCTGCACTGAGCTGGGGAACAATCTGTGTCGTCACCGGGATGCTGCTGTTGACGTTAACCGTCATAGCCTTTGCATGTGTTGACGTGGCGATAAATAATGAAATCAGGGATAGCGTAAAGACAGCTGGCCGGGAATGCCGGCGAAGGTGTTTGTCCATGTTTTGCTCTCTGTGAGTTTAGCCTTGCAGGTAGCCGTATTCGTTGAGGAGTCGATCGGCAAGACGGTTTACTGTGCTGGTCCCGTCATCGCCATTCGTCTTGTCTTTCATGTAGTTGATTTGTGCCAGGGCGCTGCCGTGCGGAAATTTTGACGACAACAGTTCGCGGGCGGTGCGCGACCCCAGGCTGGCAGTGAGTTGCTTTCTCAGGGCCCGGTTTTCCGGCGTGGAGTTCAGCGCCCACAGTTCCCGTGGTCCCACGGCATGCTTCAGTAACTGTGCCACGTTACCGCGTGAGGTTTTGAATATGCCCAGGAAGGTGGTGCCTGAACCATCGGGAGCCGCACCAGGCGGTGTCATCAACAGACGCCGGAGGGTTATCTCAGGGATCTGACAGGATTTACTGAGCAGCCCGAAATCCTTCTCACGGACGCGCATCAGGTAGATGGAGTTAGCGGATTCCAGCAGGTCAGGCGGATAGTCGTCCGGGTACTGGGAGGCAAAAACGGTGCGTATCCCGAATTTACGCTGCTCACGGTCCTCAGTCTGGAGCGCATCCCACAGCACCGGCACCCCTTTGATATTGTGCATCTCATCGATGAAGATCAGTTTGGTTTCCTGATCCAGTTGCTCTATACGTTTCCTGTGCAGAGGGATGTAACGCGGGTCCAGGCTGGCGTAGAGTTCATCCTGAATCTGCGGGAGATAGAAGTCATTCCCGCCGCCAATCTGGCGCGCAAACTGATACATGATACCGGTCTTCAGTTTACCTTCCGGAGTCGGCTTGCCGGCGACGTTGTTGACATCGACAATCACGATCCTTGTTTCCGGACTGAACACGAGGCGTGTTCTGCCTGACAGTACGGGATAATCAGTCAGCGCTTTGGCCAGACAACGGGAAACATACTGCAGTAAAGACTCCTGTGTTCCCGGGCGCGTCACCCCCTTAAATGCGTCGGCCATCTCTTTACTGTTGAGCTCATTCTGCAGGTCGTTAAGCAGCGGTACTGCCTGAGCCTGGGCACGTGTGGCTTCGGAGACATACCCCTTATCAAAGAGCATGTCGCGAACTTCGTACCATGTAGCCGATTCCCACCATTCCGGAGGATGACCATGCCGGATGCCGCTTTCCTCCAGGGCACGATCCACTTCAGGAACAATCCCTGCACCATAGCGTGACGGGTTTATCATGCCTTTTTCTTTGAACGCACTGTCGACGATCCTGCCCAGGATATCTGCGCAGCTGGTCGGGTCCGGAGGCATCCCGGTCGCGGGGTCTGCACACAGGCTTTTGAGCAGACTCAGAATATACTCACGCTCGGTGCTCAGCGGGGCTTTCAGGCCCAGCTGAATATCCATCGGGTTACGACAGTGTTCTGCCGTATTTTTCAGCACGATACTGGCAATTTTGTGCTTCGCATCGTCCGGCAGGGCGTCGTAGACGATGTCGTGGAATCCCTGCGCGGTATACCCTTTATCGATGAGCAGCATAAAGGGCAGATCGGTATTGCTGTTGGCCAGGAACGAAAGATGGCTGCTGTTACAGAGCACCGATTTACCTGAGCCGGGCGGCCCCATAACGAGTTCCGTGTGTTTTTCCTGCAGGGGGCTGGCCAGTTTCATGACAAAGGGTTTTCGCCCGGGCGTCAGGTAAATCACATTCCCTTCCGACCAGGGACTGCACGGCTGCTGCAGGGGAAGCAGGCGCAGGGCATCGGACAAGGGCGAGAACATGAGGTTCGGGCCGCTGTAGCTGGAGGCGGCCGGTAGCGTGGATACCCATGCCCGGACTGGATCACCGAATGTGCCGGTGACATTACATATCCCCCAGCCCTGAAGGGATTTTTTCAGCAACGTGAGATTCCGTTGCATGGTCTTCTTATCGCGATGCCAGGTGCTGGCTGTGATGCTCAGGACGACAACCGGATCTTTCTTGTCACGATTGAGCAGCCACTGCACGGATTCATACTGCTGGCGCAGGGCCGGAATGATGGCCAGAAACGTCAGCAGGAAATTTTTGTACCCCAGTTGCGAAGCTCCACCGGGTATCAGGTCGAAGCGTACACGCCACGGAACCTGCCGGGGAACGTTGGCAAACAACTCCGGGAAGGTTTGTGGCCGCTGGGGGAACAGTGTCATGGCCAGCTGCCCGTGGAAAAAGTCATCCACATTCACAAACGGTCCGTCGGTGTCGATTTTCGTGTCGCAATACTGATAGTTGAGATGGGGCGCCAGGCAGGCGCTGATGTCTTTCCCGTCACCTCTTAAGCGGCCATGAGGCATGACCCGGTCACCGGGAAGAAGCGGTTGCCAGTACGGTGATGTGCTGCTTTTTTCAATCTCGTCGCGGATCACGCGGCCCGTTTCATGTGCATCCATCAGACGAACAGAGACACCATTGTTTCCGGCGTTCATATCAAAGATGAGCTTATCCATAAACGCGTCATGGCGGAGCTTCAGCCCCTCAAATTCGGCATAAAGCGGGTTTTGTGAGAAGCGGGATTCTGGTAATTCACCCACGGCATTCTGGCGGCGGATCTCGTCTTTAAGTTCATCAGCGGGCAGGGCGCCAATGGCGGTGTAGATAACGAGAAAAACACGCTCTCTCGCCAGCCAGGGCGTCATTTTATCGATACGCTCCAGCGCCAGATCATCCATGTCCAGATGAAGGCGCTTCCATCCGCGACGCAGCGGCTTCATCAGTTCGGTCATTTCCTCCCGGCCGCGATCGGGGTCATGCTCAAAGACAATACTGAGTTTATGGCCCAGTTCTTTAAAATCGCCGGTGAGCTTGTCGGCCAGATTCGTGTAGAAGAACTGAAAGGTGCCTGATTTCGGGGGGAGTCCTTCCGCAACCTCCTCAAAACTGAACTCACGGAATGCCCCTTTTATTTCAAGGCAGCTGACATAGTCGTTATTTTTGGTGACCTGAATATACGGGGCATCCATCGAGGGATGGCGGATTTTGTCATCGGCGGTTAAGCCAATCACTGTGCGCAGGTCACAGTAGTCTGCGAAGTTCTCGCCCAGCGTATAGCGTGAAAGCCAGGCAAATACGTCTTCAATTTTATCAATGATCATGCGCCACCCTGCGTGCGGTAATGTTGGTACATCATTGGCCACCAGGCCGGTGTGGATTCCAGTGGAGTTAACTCCGTGGGGTCAGGCAGCCGGGACGGATTCAGTACCGGCGCGACATGACGCCAGGCAACCCGGGTCTCATGACGTTGCGACGGGGCGGTCCGGTGTAATGCCTGCGCAAACGCGCCTGGATGCGACGTGTCGAAACGCTTCTCTGCGAGTGATTTATGTTCTGTGATCCAGTCCAGTAACTGGCGGGCATCCTCCCGCGTGGACGGATCGTCACTATGGAGAGCGATGTGGATGGTGCGTTGTAAATGACTGATATCTTCCGATGAAATACCGGGGAGGATGGTCATCACCGCATTGTCGGCATTGAGTGTGTTTAACTCCCGCCATGCGCGACAGAAGGGATCAACGACCGTCAGGTTACTGTCATCGCAATTGAGTGGATTCCCGTCCCGGTGTATCGCCGTATTATTAGGGGAAGGATAGCCACAGTATTCGCATTCACACCCGAGTGACTGCGCATAGGTGCTTCGTTCTGCGCAGTCTGTTTCAGGGCTTTCACCGGCAATGGTATGTTTAAGATCTAATTCAGGCATGTTCACACCTTGTACAGGATGGGCCGTAAAATAGCGTGTGGCCCGTGTATGACATATCGGGGTTATAAAAAAAGAAGTTGGCTTGCGTGTTGAGAAATATATATTCTGGTTTTGGTGGGTAAATGAATAATATTTTCATATATCCGTCCGTGATGTTTTGTTAACGGAGAGTGCTCATAATATAGTTGAGTATGGCTACATAAATAATCAGCGCGCTTAATACGCAGTGGCAGGTGAAATAATAAAGTGCTGTTGTAATAAACGGATATCGATAACAGAATTTTGAGGGGTTATTTATCGCTCGTTTCATGATTGTAAAAAATAACCTGTCACCTAAAGCACAACCTGATATGGCCATCATGACTGCAGCATAGCCAACACTACTGCCGTACATCGGCCTAAGCATTACACAGGCGGCGGGAAGTATAGCCAGAGACAGGAGTAGTCCGTTGCATATGCGTTTAGCCACGGTATTGAAAGCAAATCTTCCTGTTCCTGGCGACAGTGTGTAATCTGCATTTGATTTCCACCACAGGGAGTATTGTTTTATTATGCTCTTTAATGTATTTGACATTATGCTATTCACTCCCTCCCATTAATTGGGGTTGTATCAGGGTAAAATTAAATTGAGAACTATTGATATTATATTTATAAATAAAGGCATAAAAACTTCTTTGAATGCAAGGATAAATAAAACACCTATAACATAAAAAACAACGGTTGCTATAAAAGGATGCTCTTTGTAAGCGTCAGAAGGTATGCAGGGAAGTTTCTCTGAAAATAATTTAATGACAATTGTACTTAAAAGAACCCCGTAGATGGATATGACAAGCATAGATCCCCACGCAGCTAAAAGAGAGAGTTCTCTAAACTCATTGATTGCAGGGAAGGGATTTAGCAGGAAAATCACATAAGGTAGTAGTGGTAATGCGTATAGAACGTTCCATATGATGCTTATCACAGCTTCACTAATCGACATCTTTCTGTTATCAAACAGATAGGTATAATCGATAGTTTTACTCCAGACTGAAGAGTAGGGTTTTATGAGGTTATACATTTTTGTTCCCCTGCTGATATTTTCTGTTTATGTGTTTTTTGTGAACGGGGTAATGGCTGTGTTGAGTATGGTAATGAGCATTGCTCTTATTAAATTAGCCATCAGGCATGATTATGGATTTATAAACGCTGTAGTGATGGTTGTTTCTTTTGTTTTTACCATTGCAACGGGAATCTATAAGTGTTCTGGCTATGATGTTTATGGCTCAACTGATATTTATACAACAGCAGTTGTCCAAGGGGGCGCTAGTATTAAGGACTGCGGCCAGTTACAGGGAAATGACAATGCACGTTTTGAAAAGGTGAAAGATAGCTTGAGGATTAAGTGTGGAGTTCAGCATCTTAATGATGCTTCACATTTGAGCACCGGGTTTGTTAGTGCAATGTACTCCGCTTTTTATAATGAATTCTCGCTGGCATCAGTAATTATAGAGGCACCTAAAAGAAAGAACCGGTGTCTGAGTTCGATTGACGAGTTTTTAAAACTGTGTCCTGAGCAAAAAATACATTTCAGTCAAAAAAACCTGCAAATGCTTCGCGACTTTGAACGTAAACAGTAAAACTCCCCGGCAGAACCGGGGAGTTATCGTTATCAGAATCCAACCGGGTTCAGTCCCATCTGTTTCTGTCCGCGACTTACAATCTGACTCAGTGCCAGTAAAAACAATCCAATCCCAAACATCACGGCAATCTCCCACGGTTTGATATTGGGGTTGTTCTTTTTCCAGCGCATCATCAGTAAGGCCAGAATGATAAAAATGAGGCCAATCACCGGCGCAGCATCCAGGAGGGGTTGTTTGATATCGGTGAAAAATCCAAGCCCGCTCTTTACCATACCGCCGAGATCATCACCGGCTGCTTGTGCTGGCTGACTGGCCAGGGCACTCAACAGCAATCCACTCAGCCACAGCGATGTGCGGCGGCGCAGCTGCCAGGTGCGCAGGGAAAGTTCTACTGCGGTCCGCAGCATCATATTTTTCAGGATTTCCATAATGTTCCTTAGTTGTTACCAGTGAATGTTGATTGTGTTCTGAAGGGCGTTGAGGACTGCGGGATTGCAGATAAGCAGAACACCGCAGATAAAACGTTTAATGCCTGAAGAAATGTCATCCCCGCGGGTTAACCCAGTGTGTCCATCCTTCTGGGAACGGCGCAGACGTAACAGGCCGTTGAGGACATAGACCCATCCGACCGTCTGGAGAACCGTCAGACCGGCATTCACCGCCACGGCGGCCGGACCATACCGGGCTTCGGGCACATAAGAGATGGCATCGAAAGTGACCGCCCCGAGGGCGAACTGGTTTGAACCGGCATTCACGACGCTCTGGATGCTGATAATGCAACAGCCCAGCAGCAGAACGGCGAGGAAGGTACCGGCAGAGTCGGTCTGCTGACCCCGCCGCGTCCGGCCAGCCTGCCCGGACAGATACAGGATAATGAGGGCTATCCCCCCCACGCCGGCGATGGCCAGAACCAGTTGCGTGGAGATGGCTGACAAATTGTTGGCCGCATTTGCCAGCATCTGGACAAAGTCCATATCAGCTCCTTACCGGATGACACCCGATGACGTCACCACTTCCCGCTTACGTTCATCGATACGCAGTACCGTGGCACCTGCGAACCGGTCTCCCGGACGCAATGCCCAGCTGCTGCCCTGCCAGGTCACCCATGCAAGGCCGGGGTAGAGGCTGTTTATCGTTGCCCGATGACCTGACCAGCCCTTAGTGGATGTACTCCCGGATGTTTTCGGCTTCGCCACTGTGCTGGCCACCGTGGGCTGTCTGACCGCGACCGGCGTTTCCTGACGCTGCTTTTTCAGCTCAGTGATCTGTTGTTCGAGATTACCCACGCGGCGGGCCAGAGCCGCTAATCCCTCCCGGGTTTTTTCGCTGTAGACCTGCTGCGAATTCAGTGCCCGTGAGACTTCACCGGCCAGAGAGTCTGTCTCAGTGGACGGGGTTGCTGGCGGCAGCGTCTCTGTGACAGGCGCGACCTGCTGCGGGGCGGGAGACGGTTCGGGACTGGCTGACGAATTCACCGTAACGGGGGCCGGAGAGTTCACCGGTTCCGTGACGGTAAACTGTGGCTGTGATGAGGGCGGGTTGCTGCTGCCGCTCATTTTCCACGTTAACCCCAGAATCGCAAAAATCGCCAGGGCGGCGATTTGAATTCTAGGTTGATCCCACAGAGGACGTTTCACGGGTTTATCTGCAGACGTTACCGTTGCTTCAGCCTCTGATTCGTCATCCTCGAGCGGGAGTGGGGCGGTTATCTGAGGATCGAAGTGTGATTTCATTACGAGTTTTCTCCTGCGGGCATGGGGGTGCAGTCTTTGTCAGTGACGGGTTTCATAAACAGAATGGAGACAACCTGACGGCGGTCCACGTTGACCTGGGTCACCGGCAGCCGGGACGCATCCTGCGTCATAACCTGGGCAGTTTGCTGCCCGATACCGCCTGCGATGACGCCGGCAACGGCTTTACTGTCCGGGCTACCTGTCCGGCCGGTGACGGTCCCGCTGTTGGTCGTCAGGATTTGCGTGTTGCTGTCCTCGTACAGCTGCCCGACTTTGCCTATGCCGTTGGCGAGCGCGGGTAATATGATGCGGGTGACGTACCGGTGATTCACGTCACTGGCGATGGACGAACGCTGGGTTTCATCATCCTGAGCATACGCATCAATGGTGCAGGTCATGCCTTTGAACGCCAGGGTTTTGAAATTCACAATCACCCCGTCGCCAGCCAGCTGGACATTGGGTGCCGCCAGTTGCGCGCCCTGCAGTTTGCCCGCCGGGATGACAGCTATCACTTTTGACTCAGGATTATCGGAGTCAATGGCGGTATCGATCGTGCCGGGATAACGCGTTAAACCCGGTATGTTGATAAGGGGTGTCGCCGCTGCCGTTGGTGTGCCTGCCGTACCCTGCGGTGCCGGTTGCGGTGGCGAAGAAACCAGACCCGGGACGCTCTGCGCCCACTGACTGAAGGGCGACTGCCCGTCCTGTCCCTCACTGCCAAATGCGGCGGCGAGCTGCATATCACTGGTCTGCCAGCGGGCATTCAGTTGCGTCAGCAGATTAGTCACCTGCTGCTTTTGCTCGTCGTTCAGACCGCCCTGTTGACCGGTTTCGTACTGCGATGGGTCCACTTGCGTATTCAGTGTCACCGGCACGGGTGCCACGCGTGGAATGACCGGCGCGTCGTCTGTCTGCTGGCTTTCACTGAGGGAAGCCACAAAACTGTTACCCTCTCTCTCGGCCGCCTGTGCGCCCTGCTGGTTGGACAGCTTCAGTAATTCACGGTACTGCCGGCTCTCCTGTGCAGAGAGCGGCGCATTGTTGGCCACGCGACTGAGGTTGTACTGCGACTCGGGGACGGCTGACTGCTGCATCCATCCCCAGCCCAGATAACCTGCGGCGGCAACAATGATGACGGCGACGCCAGCCAGCGCCAGCGTTTTCTTGCCATCACTGGCCGCATCCTGTTCTATCGACATTATTGCAACTCCAGAGTCAGTGGGACGTTATGTCCCTGCACCGAGAAGGTGACATACGGCGTCACCGGCATTTTCCAGACATGGGTGCCGTCAGCGGAGGACAGCGTGCTGTCAAAGGCATCGCGTAAATCGGCGCGTGAGCGCAGATACACATCATCGCCCAACTGCCAGGCCTGAACATCCGGCACGCCCCCCTGCGTTTTGATACGCTGTGCTTCTTTCGGGGGAACACCATCCAGAAAGGCCTGCAGGGTGTTGTCATACAGCCCGACTTTCTGCCGGGGAGCCGCGGCACCGCGTGCTGCGGGACCCCGCTGCGGGATACGTAAATCGACCCGGCTGTCTGTGGGTTGTGAGGTGTCCGGGTTACCGGGTTCCCCGCTGGTCATACTGATGACGACCGGCACCGCAAGCCCTTTGAGATAAACCGTCACGCTGCCTGTGTCATAAGCGCGACGTGCCTGAATGGCCATCGACGGCGTGTCAGGCAGATAATTCACCTGGAAGCCGCCCGGATTTCCATTCACGGGCGGGGCGGCAATCGGCCACGGTGCGCCGGTCTGGTCGGTAAAATTCACCGTACCGGGGTAATTGGGCAGGACCTGTATCATGGGCAGTGATGATCCGGGCTCAAGCTTTACGGTCAGCGAGCGTATCCGGGGGACCGCCGTGACCGGGGCGGTGCCGGTACTTCGCTGGACGCCATCGAGTCCGGCGCGCAATTCCTTAATGGCGTCCGGAGATAACGGCGCAACCACATTTTCGGCGTACTGCAGCGCCGCATCAGGTGGCATCGGGACCGGCGGCGCAGAAGCGGTCCCGGCACTTTGCGGTGCCGGCGTAACAGGCTGAGCGGGCTGGACTGCTGCCGGTTGTGTCGGAGCCGGCGCAGGGGGCAGTGCCGTGGTGGGGTTAGCGGATAATGTCTGCGCCGGTTGCCACTGTGCCTGCGGTGTTTCCGCCGCCATTACGGATATACTGCTAACCAGACTGGCGATAACTATCAGTGTCTTGTTCATTGTGCTGCAGCCTCCCGTGTGATCTGCTGAATGACTTCCAGACCGTCTTTTTTGAGTCGGGGATCGGCGCGGGTGACAATCTGGACGAGCGTGAAGTTTTGCGGAGGAAGGGACGAGGTCTGTCCGTCGAGTCGTAGCGTAATAGGGTATTGCAGGCGCCAGGCATAGGCGCCGTTGTCGAGAACCCCCTTGCTGTTAACCACGCCTGTGGAGGTCAGTACCGACAGGTTCATTTTCTTATCCCGGATATTGGACAGTATGTTTGAACTAACCAGCGAGTTGTAATAGCTGGTAAAACCTTCAGTGGAAAAACTATCCCGGCGGGCATTGATCTGCTCACGGTAGTGAACAAAATCCAGCGTGAAGTCCTCCCGGATATGTCTGGCACCGTAGTCGATGATGTCCGCGTCGCTGTATACGGGATCGTTGATGGTTGGCAGCGGGATGATGCGGCCGTTGTCACTGGCGATGACACTCAGGGGCGGGTTGGCTGCTTTCCAGGCGAACAGAATGGTACTGCACAGCAGAATGACGATCGCGACGGACTGCCATACGTTGGCCTGTAAGCTTTTACGCGTAAAGCTCACATTCAGCTGGGCATGCTGATGCCGCGCGAAAGCATTTTCGTATGGGTTTTTATCCGTCGCCGGGGGGGAGACAGTCTTCTTCTTCATAAAAATATCCATAAGGTGCTGCCCGGCCGGAAAACCGTACGGGCAGCCAGGGACAGTTGAAATTACAGTGAGAAGGGGTAGGCGGAGCTGGCTGACGGTGTGCCGGATGCAGGGGCCGGTGACGTCTGTCGGGTGACGACGTTTTTTACACTCCGGGTACCGACAGGAATGTCGGTCGTCGGAATGTAATCGCCGCCCAAATCCCCCCACGGGTCGATATTGCCTGGCAACAGTGATGAGACTTTATCCCGGGCAGCAGAACAGATTTTGTCCTTGATCTGGTCAAATATCTGACTGAAATCCGGAAATGTCGGCACCGTGATGCTGGTACTGATGTCTCCGAGGCATTGCTGAAATTCGTTGCTGGCCTGCTTTTCCCGTTGCGACCATGACTCTGCGGCTTTCCTGTTCTGCTCATAACCGGCTTGCGCGCCGGCAAGTGCCGCCGAGGCAGCGGCACAGCTGGCGGCATTCGCCGCAGGGCCTGACAGCGAGGCGTACAGCAACAGACAGGTGAGTGATAACTTCTTCATATTTTCTGACCTCCGTCAACGGCCGGGGCGTGGCATGGTGGGTGTGTGCCGGTGGGTGGATTCCTGTTCACGGCGGACTACCAGCTGGTCAGGTGCCACCGGTGCACTGTCAAATCCCAGCTGCTGCTGTAGTGCCGCCGGGCGCTTTTCCGGCTCAAGGCCCTGAGCATACAAACGCTGGGGTTCATTATTCAGGCGGAACACATAGTCGTTAAAGCTGCCCGTCTCGTTGTTAATCGGGTTACCGTAGCCCAGGGGTTTCAGTCCGTCAGGGGTGATTTCGTTGAGCGTCATATGCGGTGCGCCGCGGGCGTTTTTACACAGTCTCCCGAGCACTGGTTTATAGCGGCCTTCATGCAGGACGACCCCCTGAATAAAGTCGCCGTGGGCTTTGACCAGCAACAGTTTGAGCTGCCCCTCAGCATCCATCGCCTGAAACAGCGCCTTCCCTGCATCGCGGGACGGGGATGGCGGCATGGGGTTGTCCGGCTTTCTGTCTGGCGTGGGGACGCCTTTCCCCGCCTGCTCCATCCACAACGCATCGGGCAGTCCTGGCCAGTCCGGCAACGATACCCCGGCTTTGGTGGCCAGTTCTTCCACCCCGGCCTGCAGGTTGTGCCAGTCTTTCAGTGAGTATGCCAGTAACTCCCCTGGCGGGGTCATCGTCCGGGTGTCGGCATTGACGACGCCAGGGTCAATGGCCTGCCGGGCGGTCCATTTATTCCGCTCCCGCTCTTCTTTGCGGTAAACAGGACGGCCTTTCTCATCAACCATCGGTTTTCCGTCCGGACCTTTCTGTTTAACATCCACGGTGACGGTCTCTTTGCCCGTCATCTGTAGCGTGACCAGATCGTTGTTCTGCAGTCCGGCGTCAGCAATGGCGGCGCGCAGCGCGATCCCCCAGACCACACGTTCTCCCTCGGCAGTACGCAGCCGGGCGTAATAGCTGTGGCTCTCATCCTTCTGGAAGTTATACGGTGCGGCACCATGTTCCAGCAGCGTTCCCGTCAGCCCTGCAGATGCCTCATCATGACTGGCATTCATGGGAACGGGCGCGGGGGCCCTTTGCGGCAGAATATCAGGCGGCAGCGGCGCGGTGGCCGTGTTACGGGCCGTGGCAGCCGACGCCGGGGCCGCAGAAGCGGGTACTTCGCCGGGCTGCGGTGACGCGTGTGTTGCGGCCGGATGTACCAGAATTTCGGAGGCCTCGCTGCCCAGGGGGGTTGGCTCATCCGGAAGCGCTGGCTCGGACCGTAATTTCTCCCGGGCTTCTTCGAGCATTTTAATCTGCTCCGGACTGGTGAGTTTAAGTGGCAGGTCATACTCCGCGATCAGGTTGATGGCGCGCTGTTTAAACGCCGGACTGCCGGTCAGCTCAATGTTTCCCTGCAGTACCATGTCCTGCTTGGCTACCAGAAGGGCACCGAGGATCATACGGTCGTTCTGGCTGGCCTGTGGTGTGGCCATAATGATGCGCCCCTGCTGCAGGTACCGTGTAAACGCGCGTTCACCGTCCAGCAAATATTGCTGGGTACCGCGTTCATTGCCGGGTTTGTGCAGTAACGCCCCTTCCAGGGCGACTAAATCAATGCGTTCACGGGCCTGGAGGCTACGTTCGAACCGGATACCATCCGGCTCAGGCATGGCGTCACTGTCCGGTGCATCACTGTCCGGTGTGCCCTGTTCGTCTGTCCCGGAAGGCGACGCTTTGCGTAACGGCGGCACATCATCGTTCACGGGCGGTATAACTGTCTGAACGTCCTCGTCTTCCGGGGTGGGGGGCGTTGATACAGCCGGAGATTCCTGTTTCAGCAGTGATGACAGTGACGGCGTCGGGTCTGCCCCGGAGGTGTTCTGGCTTTCTGACTCAGCAGGCGCGGTCTGTTGTGGTTTTTCCTGCTTATCTTCCGTCGTGGTTTTTTTCTGGCGGGTTTTTTTGGGGGGCGCTGCTGGTCTGGCGCTGCCTTTTCCTGTTGCAGTGGTCGGCTCCGTTTTTTTGGCCCTGCGGGCTTTTTTCGCCGGGGCAGCAGGACTGGCCCCCGCAGCCGTGTCCGGTGAAGGTGTTTCCGGCACGGCATTAGCGGGCGCTGCCGTCTCCGCTGCTGCGTCAACGGCCGGGACCGGCTCCGGCAGGACGGGGTCTGCCGGGGTATCCTGTCCGGATGCCATCCAGTCCTCATACGCTGCCATCTGGCTTATTTCATCATCCCGCGCAGCAGGGTCATTATTCACATTATCCGGTTCGTTCATGATAACAGTCTCAGTCGGTTGTAATTCGGGGGAGGCGCCAGGTGTGGGCTCGGGTAACAATCTCTGACGCAGGGGAGCCAGTTCTTCGGTCAGTGCTGCCAGGCCGCGGGACTGATGCAGGTCGTTAAAATCTGTCATTCCCTGTGCTTTTTCTTCCGGGGTGAGCGCCGGCAACACGGCAATCCCCCCTGTTAACCGGGCCGCTTTCTCCGCCGCTTCTTTACCCGGGTTACCTGGTCTGTGGGGTTTGGGCGGGTCATCGTCCCCCAGAAACAGCATCGGGCTGTCGGGGAATTTTTTATGGAGGTTTTCCGCCACTTTAACCAGATTGCCGGAGTCAATGGCCATGACGACCGGCATGCGTAGCGCCATCGCGCCACTGGCGGCTGTGGCGTAACCTTCGGCGCAGACTATGGGCCGGCCGTTTTTCAGCGTGCCGCCGACAACAAAAAAATTGCCGCTTTTTTCCGCGTCTTTGGTCAGACGCTTGTTACCCTCGGGGTCGATGGTCTGCATCGAGCGAATGACGCCCTCCACGTTCTGCAGGGGGATAAGCAGCCTTTGCTTGTCGTCAATATGTACACCTCTGGCCGCCTGAACGCCTTTTTTGACCAGGTAGGGGTGCTGATGCCCGGCCTGGCCAAATTTGCCGTGGACGTAGCGAACATTGCCTGCTTTTTTGTCCTGCAGGATACGTTTAGCTTCCGCCCGGTCCCACTGGCTCTGTGCCGTCACGGCTTTCATATGCAGTGCCGCGACGGGATCGCCTTCTTCACCGCTGAAATACCAGGTACTCAGTTCATCTTTTCCACCGTCCCGGAAGTCGTTGAACCAGCCATTGGGCAGGCCATCGAGGTGCCCGACATAGGTACAGGATTTTTTACCGGGTTTGTCATCCTGCATACGAATACGTTGCCGGGTACCGTCCATGACGACTTTTTCAGTCAGATCGGCGCCGTTAGCCCGCAGGAAGTCAGCAAACTGTGTCAGCGCATCTCCTGCCGATACGCCGGTGAGCAGCGGATCAGGTTTCCACCGTTTGAGCGCCTCCATGTCGGCACCGGGAAGGGCATACCAGACCTTGCGTTCGTCATCAAAACGGAGTGCGGATTTGTTATTTTCAAGTTTTCCTGCGGCCTTACGGGCTTCATCTTTTTCGTCGTGGGGTACCGCCAGATAGGTGCGGGTTTGCGTCGACTCCATCGCTCTCTCCTTTATTCAAAGAATTTTCGGTACCACCAGGGGCGACCGGTCAGGCGCTTACCCCGGAGGAGGTGGAAGATACGCTGGCTGAGTACCGTCACTGTGAAACCAAAGTGGGCCAGAACGGCATAGAAGATGATGAGTCCGGTACAGAACAGAAACATCTTCACGGATGGCCACTTAAACCAGAGCGCAAAAACAAGCCAGGCCAGCGCCGGAATCCCAACAATGCGAACCGGCGGGGAGGCATCCCGGCCAGGGTGATAATCACCGGACATGACGCTGACTCCTTTTGATGAATTCACTGGCACCGATATAGCTGCGCGCAATATCTTCGGTCACTGACTCTTCACGGTACATTTTCCAGACATGGTCACTGATACGGGCTTCACGGCAGGCCAGGTCACGCGTGAGCAGCGAGGCCCACTGCGTGTACTCATGCTGGCGTAAGGACTCCCGCAACTCATCATCAAACAGCACATATTCCTGTATGGCGCGCCGCCTGCCATCGGTGGTGGGGACCAGACGCTGCATCACGATGAAGCGCATCAGTTCCAGCATGTCATGGGCCAGCGGCTCGCGGTTTTCAGGCGGCAGCATACGAATGCTGCGCGCAAAGGCGTGTCCTGCGGAAAATGCATGCTCGGTCCCCAGACAAAGGTGGCCGGAGAGCGCGCTGCTGACCATGCCTTCCGTTGTTTCCCCGTCGCGAACTTCGCCTATGCCGATAATGGTGGGTGCCTGGCGCATGGACAGGCGCAGGCCTTCGGCATAACTGGGTACGTCGCGTCCGATTTCGCACTGCTGGGGCTGCAGCAGCCAGTTCGGACCACCGAGCAGGGTCTCGACAGGATCTTCATAGGTGGTGACCTTGCTGTTGAGGTCTGTTTCACCGTGATGCTGGTATACCGACGACAGCAGCGTTGTTTTTCCTGAACCCGTAGGGCCGACAACCAGACCGATACCTTCAACCGGGAGATGTGCCAGCGTCTGGTACAACGGGCCGGGGAGACCCAGACTGTTCAGCGCAGGGATATGGTTGTTAATCACACGCAGGGTCACCGCGATGGCGGTATTGATGCCCCGGATGGTGGCCTGAGTGAAGTTGGCGCGAAAACGAATGCGTTCCCCCCTTTCAAGACCATAGCGCTGCTGACTGTCACCTTCCAGCTGCAGGGCGGCATCATCGCCTTTACCCCCCTGAATCCGTGCCTTGACGAGCGGGCTGAAGAGAGAGTCGATGATCAGGAGTAGTGTCGAATGGTCCAGCGTGAACGCGGAGGCCCGGATCTTTCGTCCGTGATGGCCCAGTACCAGGGGCCCATTGGACTGTAAATGGATGTCCGACACACCATGCCGGTAGCAGTGGACAAAGAAGCCGCGGAACACATCGGGCGTCAGACCTGCGGAGAAATCAAATTTATCCAGTTCTGTCATTGAGGTGCCCTTGTCTGAATCAGTGGCTGCCACTTCTTCTTGTCCAGATCAAAGCCGGCGCGTTGCTTCAGGTCGCGAACCTTATCGCCGAGCATCAGCTCGTCGCGATTACCGCTGACGCTTTGATGTTGTTCGGCAATGACGGGCGGGGTGATCATGTTCTGTTTCACCAGTATTGAATAGCGCATCATCCCGGTGTAATCCCGGGTCAGCCTGTTGAAGTTAGCCGCCAGTGTGTCGTCGGCGCTCTGGCGGCCCTCCTGCCAGCCCTTCCGGATGGCGTTCTGCCAGACCGTGCGTTCTGCCCGGTTGCGCGGAATGACCGTATCGGTGGGCGCTGACCGGATGGATAACCCGGCGAAAAGATACTGGCGCCAGCCGGGCGGGTTACTGACAAAACGTTCCGGTACCAGAATGTTGTAAACATGGCTGGCCGTGCGCATTTGCTTGTCAGTGATAGTGGCCAGCGATGTCGCCTCGGCAATCACCGGCGGGAGCCAACCCTGGCGGTTAATCAACGGTGAGAACAGATAGATACTGTCGAGCTGGCGGGCGCGCTGCTCCAGAGACTGGCGAAGTTCCCATGCCCGCTGCGCTTTCCCTCCACGAAACCCTTCGGTTTTCCCGGCCTCGGTCAGCATCTGATACACCGTGTCATTAACACCATTGTGGTCGTCTGCTTCAGGACTGAGATAAGCCGACATAGCAGGAGGCGGCGGGGTCGGAGTGATGGTCGTGGCCGCCGCCGTTACCCCGGACAGCGGGGAGACAAGAGCAAAAATGATGAGGCCATGAGCGTAAAGGGGACGTGTTTTCATGACAATTTCCCTTTGAGTGGTGGCATGAAGCCGACTTCCAGCGCGTCGGATTGCTGTGTCACTGTCGCGCGCCAGCTGATTTGTGTGCGGATAAGGCGCAGCAGGGTTTCAAAAGTGACGTCCCGTTCGTGAATGGTGACAGGCAGCGGCAGACGGACACCGGAATAGCGCAGGGTGATCCCCCGCTGATGCGCCAGTTTTGAGAGCAGTTCAATCGCATCCCCGTCCCAGTCCACCGAAACGCGTTGTGAGTTGGACGTAATACGGCCCGGTAATAGCCAGCCGTCTTCCGTCAGGGTCAGGGCAAGGCGTTGTTGTTCCTGTTTATACGCAATCTGTGCCGCTGTCGGGGACAGCCTGGATGATGTCGACGTCGATGTGGATGCAGGGGCCTGTTGGCAACCAGACAGCAGGAATGGCACCAGGACCCCGATGAGGGTTGGTAATTTCATAAGTTAGTCTCGGTCAGGTTTTAAGGATGGAAAACGGGGCGTGTGGGAAAGAAGGATGACGGGCATCCTTAATCAGTCAGGGAAAAACCAGGCAGCCTTTCCCCGTATGAAAATGGGCTATGCGTTGACTGTGGTGCTGATAAGCGGGTTGATCATGACTCTTTCCGCCATACCGTCAGGCAGCTCCCCCGGCTGTGGCACACGTTCACCGCGCTGAGCGGCCAGCGCCAGAGTCCGGAGTAGCGCGACGGATGCCGCCTCCATCGCACTCTCGCGCGTATGCCCCGAAACAGCAAGATCATCGAAGTCGTGCAGGCGGATCTGAAAAACGGTCTGTCCTTCATCATCGACAGGTTCAATACAGGCCGGATAGGGTACAAAATAGGGTGCAATTTTCTGTGTCTGTCGACGTCGGGCATCCAGTTTGCTGACGAGCTGGTATGCCCTGAGATGGGTATATCTCTTGAGCATGTTAAGCGAACGGTGACCGGAGATGGCCGACACTTCCATCACGTTCAGCGTGCCCAGTTCAAATAATCTGCTGATAGCTTCATGGCGCAGATCGTGAAAGTGCAGGTTCTGAATATTGAGTCGCTGAAGCGCTGTCCGCCAGGCACTTTTGACGCCTGCTGATGTGTAATTAAAGACCGGACCCGTCATGGCGATGCCCAAATCCTGAAGAAGACGGCGTGCCTTACGCGACAGAGGGACATCACGCGTGCTGCCGTTTTTGGTGTGTGGCAGATGCGCAACACCGTGCTGGATATCGATATGCTCCCATTGCAGGGACAATATTTCGCCCTGGCGCATGGCCGTTTCAAGGGCCAGATGGAAGATGGTGTATAACGCCGGGTTCTGCTCCCTGAAATAGCGGGATAACCGACGTTCTTCCTGGGATGTCAGTCGCCGGTCACGGCCGCCTGCGACTTTAGGTTTGCGCACCAGTTCAACCGGGTTGGTTCTGCAGGTTCCCCATTCGACCCGGGCCAGATTATAGAGTGATGAAAGCAGGGCCAGTTCCAGCCGAACCGTGTTGCCCGAGATGTTTCGTCCGGTGCGGACATTAATCTGTGAAAGCCGGAAATCACGATATGCGGCAATATCCACCGTGGTGATTTCATCCATCATTTTCTGGGCCACAGGGTGACGCTGTATCACGCACACGCGGTAAAACTCCTGCTGATGCCCCCGTTTATGCACAGAGGTGGTGGCGTAATATCTGGAGAGCGCGTTATACAGAGACATTTTCTTGATACGCAATGGCCGGGACATGACTGGTTCCTTGATAATCGATTCTTAAGAAAGTTCTTAACCGTAAACGATTATTCAGGATGAACTCAATCTATACAGACACATACGTGCCAATCCGGTCGCTGGAAAGACATAAATTTTTCGTTCCGCGTTGGGGCTACGTTCCAGGTCTGGCCTGGGCAAACAGTAAATCTTGGGCGGTTTAAACTATGTATTAATTCATACCGTATTGATGGCCGCGAGTTGGCCATTACTGAATTAATCCCCACCGATGGCCCCGACGAGAAGGGGTATATGAACTGGCGAGCAACAAACGCCACTCAATATTCACCTTACTATATGGGTATTCACTGCTTTATCTGATGTACTCCTCGAGAACTCATAGCGTAGGCAGCATGGACATAAGTTGCCACTGACACAGACGAGACTCAGCTTTCTTAGCCCGATCAACCGGCCTTTACAATGTAATTAAAGGCGATATTTTTGGGCCTGACTTCACGAGTGTCAGTACGATAATAATGGGCCATTCCACTGTGATGTCCCTGAAGGTGCCCACCCGGGTTATAGATCATATCGCTCTGATCAGCCTGATAACTTAAAATAGTTCTACCGTTATCAAAACCTCGTCCATTATCCCATCCCCGGATAAAAGTCCCCCGCAGATCAGGTAAAACGCACCCTGGGTAAACACGAGCAAGTCCGGGATATGAGCCGCATGGAAAGCGTTGTCCAGCCATTAAAAAATATCCAGGGGGAGGTGTTACAGAGGGCCAAGGGATAGGGCTACCGATGGGGTAACCTTCCAGCTCACGCCAGACACCGGATTGGCACAGGGGCAAACGTGCCAATCCGGTGTCTGGAAACATGTTGAAAAAGGCGATATTCAGGTGGTCAGTGTTACAGCTGAAGCATGGCGTTTTCCATCCACAACGGCATGGTGTCCTGCAGGTAAAAAAATTACAGGTGGCGGTGCAAACTGCTTTACTCCAGGCGGTAGTATTTGGCTGGTTCATTCAGCACCTGCTGGTGATAACGGCTGGGTTGCGACTTGCGATACCACGAAAGACAAGAATGCATCGATAATCGTGCATGCTTTATGCCTTTGAATATTATTGATAACGAAGGAGAGTGAAACTACCGAAATCACAGCCATAGGCCATCATTCCATTTGATATAACAGAAAATGCCGAACCGTCAGGAACATCAAATGAAATACTGCCAGATTTATTCCATTGTGAGTTTCCATCAACGGAATTAGCAACTGTGTACCCATCCACACTGGCGACAAGTGAGAATGTATTAATGCAGTTATCTGAGTTGCCAAAATTGATTTTTTTGGAAGGTGGATTCCCTCCAGAAACAAAAATCCGGTATTGCTTCCCGGACGTGTTTCTTCCGTTATACGCCCCTTTAAAATTGCCCACATACGAGTAAACCCCGTGGTATGGGGCTGACGAACGCCAGATACCGGATTGGCACGTTTGCCCCTGTGCCAATCCGGTCGCTGGATTTCGGGGCAAACCAGGTTCACCACTCAGGTCTACGACATAGGGCAGAATGTTAATGCACAGTACCTAGGCATTCATGCTTATTGCAGTTGGACACATCTATTTTCTGCTCCTCTAGGGGGGCGCCAGAGGGTCTACAATGTTGGGAACACCTGGTATGTTACGAACACCCCTTACGGAGGTTTTCAAACAGGAGCGACCGTGTCCGTAACATGCCTGAATCTGCCGGGTGCAGGGCTTTAATTCATAATCCGGCGCCAGGTAAGTTCAAACAGGTTACAGAAATAGTCCCTCCGGATTCGTAGCTCCCCCATCTAAAGTTAGATACATACCAGCCGTTGGAACCATTCGAGTATATTTCCTGGAAACCGCCCAAAGGTGAGCCGTTGAGATTTGTCCAGGCACAATAGGCATGTATACCGAGATACTGGTCTCGTACATTTTTGCCCACATTAAATCTCTGGACATTGAGTTGTAGCTTTGAAGAAGTCCAGACACCGGATTGGCACGTTTGCCCCT
>BBMW01000021.1 GCA_000759755.1 Citrobacter werkmanii NBRC 105721 | reverse complement strand
GAAAGTGGGGCGCCTGTTACTGTGCGGCTTACAGCCCCGTTTGTGGGACATGAAGTGCCTTCAACATTGATTTGATCAAGCTTGAGTATCCCTGCAACAGAAACGTCACCATCAGAACGTAACTGACCCCCTCTGATCTCTCCCGCAGTATAGATCCCTTTGTTATTCAGACTCCGCATCCAGCTACTGTCTGACATATAAAAACCACCGCCGTAGGTTTCATTCAACCATCCCTTGTTACCCTGCGTGGTGATCCATCCGCCCGTACTTTTAATATCGCCACTTATCGTGGCCTGCTGACCTTTAATTTCACCACTGATGGTTGCACTCTGGCCGCTAATTCCACCACTGATAATAGCCTGCTTGCCCTTAATATCACCGGCGTTGTCCAGATTATTCCCGTTCATATCAATAGCGGTATGCATGCGGTTGAAGTCGGGGTGGCCATTTACGGCGTAGCGATACAGGCGATCATTCCCCTGTCCGCTGGTTCCCAACTGGTCGGAAGGAATAAAGGTAACCAGTGAACCCTGTTTACTGCTCAGACCGTAGTCTGACAGTTTCATTTTCCAGCCACCGCCGGCACCAACCGCCTGATTGTCAGGCCAGACATAGCCTCCGAGGCCCGATATATTGCTGGAAATATGACGGAGCGCGCCAAAATCCCAGGGCTGTCCGCCAGTCGTCATAACAAAAGCCTGCAACTGGCCTGTCATTTTGGGGTTACTGACCACTGCGATGAGATAGTTTTGATTATGGTCATTCGCACCAAAGCCTGCGGGAAGGTGCCCGGTCGTCTTGAGGGTGTTTACCGAGACATAGACCGGGCGGGCAGGTTTCACCTGCGTGGCCAGTGTATCGATGTTGTCACTGATATACTGGCGGGCGGCCATCTGCACGGTATTGAACTGACTGGCGGTCACATCCCAGACCCGCTCTGACTGTTGCTGCGCCATCATTTCTATTCCTCTTGGCGCTGCCATCATGGCGAGACCCAGTACCAGCACCAGAGACATCAGTTGTGCGTTACCCTGGTTGATTTTATTCATCGATTCCTCCTGCTGAATTTATTCGCAGCGTATTAATACTTTGCCCGGTCATCAGGCAGCTTTGTTCACATGTCAGCGCCGGGATACGCTGTCGGGTATTAACTCCGGAGAAGAGGGACGTCCCCGGTAAACTGACCTGCCAGTAAGGACAGACATAACCAGGGAGCCAGCGGCTGGGGTTTTCTGATAACAGCCATGAGCATCATTAAAAATGCAAAACCGCAACTGTAGAGCGCGGTGGTCGCCGGAAGCCAGGCAAACAGCCCTGCGATCAGGTGAACATCACCCCGTCCCAGCGCTTCACGTCCGCAAAGTCTTTTCACGCTCCACCACACGCCCCACATCAGACAGAACATCACTGCGCTGTTGAACAGCGCCTGCTGCAGCGACAGAAACTGCCCGTCGGGCAGCAACCGGACCAGGAGGCCGGCACACCAGAATGCGTTGGTAAAACGAAGCGGCAGCCAGTGCTGCCAGGCATCCAGCCACAGCAGCGGCAGCAGGGCGGTGAACATAAGCAGGGCAGGCATATTGCCCTGATAAACAAGAAACATCCCGAGAAGCAGAAACAGCAGTGACACGCTGTCGGACAACCGGGTGGGTAACGCAGGGGTGTTGTGTTCACGCAGAAATACATTGACCTGCCGAAGTTGCAGGAAAAGACATAAGCACAGTAACGAGAACGTGAGAATGCCTGTCCAGAGGCTCATCAGCTCCCCCTTAAACGCTGGTAAATGCTGTAAATATCCCGGGCATATCTCTGCCGGATGGGCGCGTTTTTGTCCCTGAATCCTGCGTTATAGGAGCCAAGACAATCCCAGGTGATACCACAGACCTGAAAATGCCGTGCCAGCACCCAGGCACCTGCCTGAATGTTCAGGCAGGTGTTCGACAGCAAATCCTGGTGGCTGCTGATGACGCCCATGCTGATAAGCCGTCTGACATTGTCGTCATTAATCTGCATCAGGCCGTAGTCGCGACTGGTGACGTTCCCTTTTTTGTCCCGGTTTTTACCAATAGCCTTCGGGTTGAGGTTCGTCTCTTTGATGGCGATCGCCTTCAGCAGAAGGGGATCAATGTGGTAGCGCTGTCCCGCTTCGGTAAAACACCAGGCATGAGCCTGAGCCGTCAGGCCCAGACTCAGCGCCAGCAGGAGGAACGCGTTGCGAAAGACAGCCATGCCTCCTCCTGTCTTAGCTGTTGGTGGTAAACGCCAGTGTGTTTGTCCCCGTACTGCCGCTGTCAGCCACACACTGCCTTCCTGCGTTGGCCGCAGACACCACACCACTGTTGGACGTGCCGTTAATGGCGGTGGTCACCACACCGGGTGCGCCGCTCATCTGGGTCGCCAGCTGCGTGCAGGCTTCGTAGGGATAGGCGTTATAAGTCACCGTAAATGCCGCCTTTGCCGCACCGTTGCTGGTTGCCGGCGCGAGGGTGACTGAGCCGCCAAACTGGTTTTTCAGTGTGGCTGAACCTGAAGATTTATTGCCCACAATCATTCCTTTCGGTGCTCCACCTAACTGAACGAACGTGCCGGTCATGTCAGCAGCACCACTGAAATCATAAATGCCGTCTGTTTTCAGTCGGGCGCGCGCGTTGGTGATGATGGTGCTGCCGTTGCTGTACTCAGCCTGAATGCTGTTGGAGTCAGAAATACTGGAGGCAAATGACATCACACCCACGACCATGATGGCCACGATACCAATGACGAGAACCAGCGCCAGCAGGTTAGCTTCTCCACGGTGAACGGACGTGGGGCGTCGGGATAACATGTTGTTGTCCATAAAGGTTTCCTTTTGATGGGGATAAACTATGCGCCGGTAACAGCGCTGAGGTTTTGAGTGGAAAAGGCGACGAGCGCCATATACAGCCCTGACAGGGCGTAAATCAGCAGATTTAACCAGCCCGCAAGACTCTTAATCCCGGCCAGCGTGCGCTCGAGCTGGTTGCGGGCAAAGCTGTCGATAATGGTTTCCCCGCCATCCCCCTGCGTCAGGAGTTTCAACCGGTTGATGGCATCTCTGGAAGGAAACCGGTAACCGCTGTCCGCTAACGATTGCCCCAGGGAACACCCGCTTTTCATCAGCCGGTGAGCAGCATTGAGTCGCTGGCGTAACCAGGGGGAACCATGCAGACTCAGCTGACTCAGCGCATCTTCGTTTTTGACCTGCGCGCGGGAGAGGGCAGCGAAGTTGAGCAGGAACGTGGCACCCTGGACTTCACGGTAGATGGACCAGGGGGGAAGAACATCCATGAAAAGGCGGGCACGGCTGGTCAGATTCCCGAAGGACCAGTACACCCAGGCAAAGATAAACAGGGTACCGATAATCCATAAACTCAGGTGCTGGCCGAAGGCGTCGGAAATCACGGCCATCCACACCAGACTGCCCTGCCACTGATCACGCGGCTTCAGGGTTTCCAGTTGAGGGAGAAAATTCCAGGACATCATGCATGCCAGGGCCACCAGGCTGAAAAACAGAACCAGCGGCTGGATTAGCCGCTCCAGCATAGTTGACCGGATATCGCGTACCGCCAGAACCAGGTAAATGGCCCGTCGCAGAGAATCCGCCAGTCGTTTCTCCTTGACACCGGACTGAATGATCGCCGCTTCATTGCGGGGGATCCAGCGGCGAAGCCCCACATCAAGTGGTTTCCCCTGTTTCAGTGCCTGAGCCACCTCCTGCAGACAGTAGACACTGGCCCGGGGGCGTAATGTGCCTTCCCGCCGGTTCGCCATCATGCCGTTGACCGCATCCTCCAGTTTAACGTTGTTATCCAGCAGAAAAGCCAGATCTTCATAAATCATTAAACGGTCGCTGGCATTAAACGTTTTACGTCCCAGCCACACTTCAGCCCGCGACCACCCGATACTGACGGGGGTAAGCAGGCTTCTCAGTGGGGCCAGAACCGAACTGATATCAAACATGGACCGCCTCCTTAGGTAATAACAGGCGTTTGTCCTCATCCAGCGGACAGATGAAGTGCGCGTTCAGCGGATCAACCGTGCCGGCATCAAGGTAGTGCTGCAAATGGGCGCGACGGGTGATCCCCTGCATGTAATGCACCCAGTAACTGCGGGTCTGAAGCTTGCCGTGGCGCTGGTACATCTCCATGAACATGGCGTCAGGCCGGATAACCTCGGCGATAACCAGACGTCCGGTGAAACCTTTCCAGCAATGAGGGCAGCCGTCCGGATGACGGAAAGCGATACGCTGCGTGTCGGTGTGTCCCGCCAGCAGATTTCTCTGGGTTCCGGTCAGGTCCGGCAACGACTTCGCTCTGAGCCGCTCTGCATAGTCCAGCTTGCAGTGCGGGCAGAGCTGCTGTATCAGTCGCTGTGACACCAGCCCCATCATGACCTGCGGGTCAATAACCAGTGAGGCGCTGACACCGAAGGTTTCAATCAGACGGTCGAGGATACGAATGGCGTCCGGGGTGTGTACCGTACTCAGCACGATATGGCCGGTGAGGGCGGCAACGATACTGGCCATCGCAGAGTTCCGGTCCCGCTGCTCTCCCACCAGAATGGCATCCGGATCAAGCCGCATACCGCTGGATAAGGCACTGCTCCACGCCTGACTCAGCGCTTCAGGATTGCTGCGATCTGCTTTAATACCGCACTGAACCGCGCCGGGTATGCCGCCCTCCACCGGATCTTCAAACGTTAACAGATGACGGGTGCCGTTGGTCAGTGCCATGTACATCCAGCACAGCGTACGCAGTGTGGTGGATTTTCCTGAACCGGTGGGGCCTGAGATCAGCATCTTCCCTTCCGGGGTCATCAGCATCTGTTCAAACTGGTCTGTCTGTTCCGGAAGAAATCCCAGTTCTGGCAGTGAGGGCGGTTTGTCACCGTCATCGGGGATAAGCCGCATCACCACCAACAGACCAAATTCCGTGGGATAGTGTTCATATCGCGCACCGAACAGACCCACCTGCTGCAGATATTCCTTGCGCAGCCGCGCACTCTGCGGCCGGTTGGCATGGAAGCTGGGCTCAGCATCGTCGCACATCGACTGGATGATGGTCGAGGCAAGCACGTACCCTTCGGCGGTTTCAAGGTGGCCCGCTTCACCGAGTTCGCCGTGAATGCGGTACAGAATGCGGGTCAGTCCTTTTTCGCCAATGCGAAAATGGATATCCGAGGAATGCTGTAACAGCGCCTCCCGGAAATACCCCAGCACACGGTTTTGTTCAGCAGAGTTGGCGGCGTTGTGAACCGTAGTCTCATTGCTGGTTTTCTGCCCGTCCTGGTATTCCCTCAGTTGCTGCAGGGTACAGGTTTCCAGCGAAAAACCGGGTTTCTGTCGCAACAGCCGGGCCACAATGCTCTGAACATCCGCCAGGGCGGCATGGTCAGCAGAGACAAAGATCCGGTCAGATCCCAGCCATACATAACGTTCAGCGGCTTCACTCATGGTGTTGCCCCGTCAGTCGTCTCGTTCATCATTAATCCTCAGCAAACGCCAGCATCCAGGGTTGCTTACCTGGCTTACTTACGGTCACCGCATCAAAGGTGATTTTTTCCACTTTCAGATTTGCACCAGGAATGGTGTTTCCGGCCTGAACCATCAGCTGGTTACCGCCACTCAGGCGGATTAACGCGGAGAGTGTTTTACCCGTACCTGTTATCTGAATCACCTGCGGAGGCGGTTCGTCCCGGGCAGACGCTGCCGGTGGGGATTGCGTGGCTGAGGTGTCATACGGCAGGGGCGCGCTGGCCATTGACAGACTGTCACCGCCACTGCTCAGTTTCTGGAGTTCTGTCAGCGCCTTATCCCGCAGGAGCTGGGCTTTGTACAACATGGTCTGTGCCTGTATCTCCTCCATATGGATGACATTTTTGCCCGTGGGCGGGGCTGAGACTGTCACCTCATCTGACGGAGGCGGTACCCTTACTGTGGTGTCCGGACCCGCGGAAGGAGGCTCCGCATGGACCAGCACAGGGAATAAAAAAAGCGAAGCAATCAGCCTAGTTCGCAGCATAGAGATAACCCTCCAGGGTATAAGTCAGCTGACCGTCGCGTTGGGTGAGCGAAACCTGTTGTAAGCGCAGCCCGGTATCATCAAAGTGCTGGGCCAGAAACAGGCGGTCAGGAGGTATGTCGGTCACAAAGGTAAATGTGTAGGTGAGCCACGGGACGGGAATGATATTGCCGGCATCATCACGAAGCGCATTGTCCTGTTTAATGAGCTGCAGCGCGGCATTCAGGCGCTGGGCGAAGCTGGTGAATCGCTGTGTCTGTGTCGCATTATCCGGAAGCGTTTCGGCTCCGGTACTGGCGGGGGGCGCAAATGTCAGCGTGAAGCTGGCCATGTTGGCTGCACCTGGAATGTTAAAGCCCGCCGGTATGCCCGGATACCAGTAAGGCAGACGCCTGGCGAAATCCGCCACCGTACCGCCTTCCGGAAGCGCGTAATTCGCCGACAGGCTGCCTGCCGGTGAACACTGAGCCTGGGCAAACGTCCAGCCAGCTATGGAGAGCGGCAGCGTTTTCCAGTGGTTATGGCAGGTACGCAGCACGGTGTTAAACCGGGGCTGACTGGCCCACGGTCGGGGCTGACTGCCACTTTTGGCCGCGGCGCGCTTTGCCGCCAGCGCCGCCTGTGCGGCAGCGATTTCTGCATTTTCTCTGCGCTCCTGCAGATACTGCCAGCCAAAATGTCCGGCGATGAGCAGCACCAGAAGGGCAATCCATAACCCCGCCGCGGCTTTGACACTGGTCGGAGACAGACGTGGTGTCCTGCGCGTTTTATCCCGGGACAGCCAGTCCGTGAGGGCCGGGGGCGGCTGCGTTTCTCCCTGCACGAAGCCGTCAGGGGCGATGATCTGCCAGCCCGCAGCAGGCAGGGGATTCATCGTGACAAAGACATCGATGGCTTTCTTTATCTGCTCCGTTGAACCGACAATATCACTGAGGGGAGAAAGCTGGCCGCCGAGTGTGGCCACAAACCACAGGGATGTTTCCGACAGCGGAATGACGGCATATCCGTCCTCCGGCAACAGGGGAAGCACATGCAGGGCAAGGGAGCGGTAAGCCTGTCGATCACGTACTTCCTGGACGGCCGACAGTACCGTCATGCCCAGCAGCACCCTGTCCGGCTGGCGCCACACCAGATAATGTTCGGCCCCTTCCGCCTTAGCCTGCTTTCGGGAACGTCCTGCCGACTGAGGTTCAATAACCTGCCAGTTCAGCCCGGCGACATAGTGCACTTTCTCATGGTCAATAACGTGGATGTTATGCAGTCTTTCCATGAGGCTATCCCAGAATTATCGGCGTGACGAACATGACCAGCTGCGTGCGGTTTTTGGCACCGCTTGCGCCGCCGCCCATACCAAAGAAGCGGGGGGAGCCAACACCCTGATGGTCCGCCGTGTTATTGAGCTGCTCATATCCGCTTAATATCAGCGTCTGCCCGGACTTCATATTGACGCGCTGTGTGAACGTCTTCAGCCGGGTTTTCATCAGTTCCACGGAGCTTTTTTCACCCTGGGGAACGGTACGCATGGTCGGGTCATCAGACATATTGACGCTGAACTGCAGCTGCATACTGCTGCTGGCCGGCATCAGATACGGCAGGACCGTCATATTGAAGCCGGTCGTGATGGTGGAGCGGGTTGAGGACACGCTGCTGCCGACGTTGGCGGTCTGCTCACTGGTGACGTCGGAGATATAGTCCTGCTGCAGCGCGACCTGAATGGGCACGGCACTCAGGTTGGTGGTGAGACTTGAGGACTGCGTGGCCACGCTGACATTACCCTGTTCGGATAACGCTTTGACCAGCGCTTTTGTTCCGGCTCCTTTGCCGTCGACAATCATCGCACCACCGCTGGCAATCGCGTCGTTGGCGTTAGTGAACGCGTTGGTGAACGTGGCTTTCACACTGCCGAGGCTTAACACCGCATCCCAGTCGATGCCGAGCTGGTCTGAGCGCCGGCTTTCCACGCTGTAAATCTGAACATTAAGCACAACCTGCCGGTTTAACTCACGGTTACGGTCGTCAATATACCGTCCTATCTGCGAGAGTACGCGGGAGGTGTCAGTGACGGTCAGGACGCCGGCAGACAGATTCATGCGACCCACGCCAGGGGTGAGCATGGCCTTCACTGTCGCGGAGACATCACCATACAGATTGGACTTGATGGCCATATCTGTGGACTGTGACGTATTGTTGTCCCCGCTGATTCCCCCGCTGCTCCCGCCACCGCTGCTGCCTGTTGATGAGGTGGTGCCGCTGACAGTTTTTGACGTGAATCCTGCCTGTGAATCCATGAATAACACGGGGAAATTTCGTGTATCCAGGTAATAAATGACGATCCGGCCTTCTTCATAACGCCATGACAGGCCGAGACGGGTGGTTATATTGTCCAGAAAGCCGTCGAGTGCCCCTTTCCAGTACACCCCGCGCAGGGTGGCCTCGCTGCCTGCCCGGGAAACGGGTGTCGCCACGGTATTCCCCATCTGTGCCAGCGGCAGCATGCCGTTAGCGTCCGGGGCGGGAAGGGGACCTTTGATCTGTTCAGTCGGCCCGCTGACCTGCGTAACCTGACGGGCGTCCGGGGTGAGTACAACAGTAAGATGACAGGTACGGGTGATAAGCGCACTGATGTCATTGACGGATATCGCACCAGGACGGTTAATCTGAATCAGGCATGACGGGAGGCGTTCCCGGTCATTGCCCCGGGCATTCAGTGGGATCGGGTTTATCCACTGGCTGGGGAGTTCACGAACGACTTCACCACTTTTCATCTTCTGCAGATGCTGGCTGGTGATTTTCTCATCGTCACGGGCCTGTTTGCCCACGGCGTCAATGCGGTCAAGCGTGCTGCAGCCGGATAACAGGCACAGTATCGCCAACGCAGAAAGCGTTTTTCTCATCATTGGAGTTCTCTTGTTTAATTGAGGCAGACCAGGCTGCCGTCCGGAACGGAGTCGGGCACGGTGACCTGCATATCAGTGTTGGTGGCATCAAACAGACGGCGGCCCCGAACCTGGCCAATCAGCGCTGAATGGCCGCTTTCGGCAAGCAGGGCGTTGAACAGACCCGGCTTTGCCGGTTGCCATACCCACAGACGGTTGCTGACAACCTGATTTTTAAGGTGGCCGGAAAACGGAATGCCCAGCTGGCTGGCCGTGATCGTGCCGTCCTGGAGAGGATGGTCATATCGCCAGTCGTTCAGCGCACTGAGGTAGGAGAGCGTCTGGCGGGCCAGTTGTGGCAACTGGTTCTGAATATTCTGCTGTACCCGCGCCTGTCCCGCCGGCGGCGGGTGGCCGCCATAAATCACCACAGCAAATATCCCCAGCAGATAAAATATCAGGGGCATCAGCGGGGCTCCTTATCATCGACCAGCAGTACGCACTGCGCGCTCTGTGTTGCGGCGTAGAGCGGGGTGGATGCGGTGCCGTACAGAATAAACAGGTCGTTGACAGCATGGCGGAATGAACCACTGAACGACAGAGGGGCATCAATGCGGTAATTGACCGTCGTATTCCAGGCCAGTTTCCAGGAGCTGCCTGTCGTACATTTTTCCCGGGTCGTCCACTCCAGAAGTGTATCCTTGAGAGTGGTACCCACGCTGGCCTGCCAGATAACCGGTCTGGCGACCGCAGGTTTCGCCACACTGACGTGACTTGCCACAGGCGCCGTGCTGGTTTTGACACCGCTCCCGGTAAAGGGATTTTTCCCCGTGGTTTTACCCGGCGTGGTTTTTACTTTAGCTGCCGGAGGGGATACAGCAGGAACGCCCGATGTCCCGGCCTGCGATACAGAGACTTTTTGTGTCGTCCAGTTGACTTCGGCGCGCATTTTTTCCTGCGCCAGCAGCCGGTTAAGTACATAGGGCCACTGATCGTTACCCGGCCATTTGAGAGGACGTCTTACCTCCGGCTTCAGGCCCATGTCGTAGTGGACAGTCCAGCCGGAAGGCACTATCTTCGCCAGCGCCTGGCGCAGTGTCGGAGCTGTACCGGCGTGGGCGAGTGCCGGTATGGCCGGGCGCTGACCTGTACTGGTCAACGCCGGCCAGCGGGATGATGTTGCCACGCGAGGCGCTGAAGCAATCGCCCGGGGTGGTGTCTGCAACGGCACGTTCTGAGAGGGGGGCGAAGAAGATGTGCGTGATGGCCGGGGAGGGGCAGGTAAAACGGGCGTCAGTGCTGCCATCAGTTGCTGCTGTACGAAACTGACCTTCTGCGTATTGACCGCTATCATCTGGTCGACAACATTATCGGCAGGTATTTCCGGTTGGGAATTTCCCTTCGCCGCGCAGCCACTGAGCAACAGCCCTAAAGCGGCAGTTACAGTGTGTTGTTTCATGGGGGCTCCATGTGGTGATGCTTTTCAAAACTTCATCACGCAGGTCTGAGTAAAGAATTTGACGCGGCCAGAATCGAGGGCTTCATGAGCTTTTTCTCTGATTTAATCTTGTGATGGTGTCATTGAGCTGTGTTTTGTCGATCGATGGTAGTAACTCCACCAGGGCGCTCAGCACCTGGCGGGCGCTGACCGGGGTGTTACAGTCATTTGTTGAACGAATTGCCTGGTACTCCAGAGTCTGAGCATGTTGTTTTTTTAGTGAAAAGCTACGCTGCATTTTTAAATTCCTTATGTAAGTGGTGGGAAATATTCCAGGATGGACTGGCAATCCACACATCGGCTGACGCCCGGTAATGCCTCGCGGCGAGGCTCAGGAATGGGGGCCCTGCAGTCGCAGCAATGTGTCGCTGAAGGCTGATGTGTGGCAGAGGAAATACGCGAGAGTTGAATCTGGTTTAAAAACTCCATTTCATCATTGGCATGATCACAAATATCAGGCATGACGCTCTCCATCAGAATGAAACTTGCGGAAAATACAGTGAGTGGGTTAAGTGCAGGGAATCGTGTATCAGTGATACCGGGGTTTCCACAGATCGTCCGGGGTCGCGCCCCAGACGTTTTCGGGCAACGCTGGCATACCGATATATACCGTGCGCAGTATGGATTTTCCTGTCTGGATTTCAGCGCCTGGTTTTACTGAAAAGCCATGCAGATGAAAAATCTCTTCGAACTGGTGGGACGGTTTGTTCAGAACGAGCTGGAATGTCAGCGGGGCATTCATCTGGCCGGTCGACAAAAATGTATCTTCTGTTCGCGTCAGCTGAAGATAGTGATTATGCCGGGTTTTCAGCCTGGTGAAGGTTTCCGAAACGGTTTGTTCAGGGAAACGGCACAGACAGCAGCGCCAGCTGCTGCTGTACAGCGCGTTCTTGGCATTCCGCAGCCGGATGAAATCACACTGCTCACTCAGAACTGACTGTTGCCAGAGGGCAGTTAGAATTCCGTCTATCGGTTGTTTTTTATCTTTGACAAGCAGTTCACGAAGCGAGGTGAACTCCCGGGCCATACCTGAAAAGGCCGGTACCTTGCGTGCACCTGTCAGCCACTGTGACAGAAATTTTCTCCTTGCAGGTTCAGACGTGAAAGGGGTGTCGTTATGGGCGCAACGCAGGGCCAGTAACATGCACCACAGCAGATGCGATACGGGATTTTCTTGTTGGGGCATAAGCGATACCAGATTTACAGAGGAAACGGTTCGGGACTGATGCCTGTTTACCCGCTGTCAGGGTCAGGGGGAGGTGGATGACAGTACACGGCAGGAGAACAGGGCTGTTCATGAAGGGTGCCGGTCAGGCATCAGTCCGGAAACGAAAAAAAGCCCCTGTAACAGGGGCTAAAGGAACCTGTTGCTACATGGCTCCAGCTCTTCTGGTGAAGGTAAATCAGAAAAAAGGGTATCCGCGGTGTTAAACGCCAGGTCATACAACATGGAGATGCGCGACACGGGTTCTGTCGTCATATCCAGGTCAAGCAGATAGTCGTATTGTTTTTGGGTCAGCTGCAGATGCGATGCGGCTTCCAGTTCAGCCTGGGCTGCCCTGTTAAGCGTTGGGTCAACCCAGGTACTCATCAGTGCTTCAACCACCATCGGACGCACCGGGCGGATAGTGCCTCCGAAATGGACAAAGTCACAAAACGCAGTATGGCAACGAATGCTGGCGATACTGTGGACTTCAAAATTTGCTTTAAGAAAAAAGTACCCGGGGAATACAGGGGTTATCCGTTTACGATAACAATTCCTTTTATCGCTACGACGAAAATGCGATATCTTCAACGGTGTCCACGGTACGATGTGTTGCTCCGACAGCCAGCTAAACAGAAGTTCTCTGTTGCGGCCTCCCGTGATATATCGGGCTAAAAACCACTGATATTGTTCAAGTTGTTCAATATTCATGAAGGCTCCGCACGAACCGATCCCCGCAGGAATCATTCTGTCATTCAGGAGGCGAAGGTACTAAACGATAACGCTGAAGCAGGCTTATGGACGCACACTTAAGCAAGTTAGCTGCAGTTCTGACAGCGTCATCACTCAACACTTTCTTGTCTCAGCAGGCACAAACACACATAAAAAGAACAAGGCGGAGTATTCTTATTTATAAAGTGTTTTTGACTACTGATGATATTAAAAACGATCGGAAGAACTATGAAAACAAGAAATGTCGATCTTAAATATTATTAATGAGTGTATTTTGTAGAATAATATTCTGTTGTAGATCTGCTTATTAGATCGTTCGACCAGAAAATTAACTAAACGTGATCTTTTCGATCGGAAGTTAGCCCTTTATCGGTTAATTATTCTGCTAAGGATAAATCACAGTAATTTGATTTGCGTCACACTTCGTGAGTGATTAGATACGTAACTTATTGTTGTAAATGGAAATACTACAATACTCTAATATTACCACATTGAAATTATGGTTTTTGTCGATATTCACGCGGTAAATGGTTGTGTGGCAGGGAAAATAAAAGGAGATCCAAACGTGAGCCTGGAGATCCTTTAGTTGCAAGCACCAAAAAATACGGTAAGATTTACGCACTTTGTGCTGAGTTTACGGTTAAATAACTGTTATAAGCGCAGAAAGGAATGAATACGGGGAGCGGTTATCAACCGCGCTTCGTGAAGGGATAGGGCATATCCTGAAATGCTCAAGGGACAAGGCACCGGAACAACGGGGCCTGAATGCAAAAACCCCCCGAAATCTGTCGAATCTTGGCGGACACTTCAGATATCAGGGGGTCACAAAGCAGGCGCTGGCCTGAGAGAGATTATAACGCATGCATTTCATAAAACAATACCCAAAGACCGCCATAAGTGTCGGCGGGTGTGACTAGCAGACGCAACTCGCTACACTGGAGTGAGCTGACGGCCGAGGACCAGATAAATTTCTGGCAAAACGTCGACGAAGGGGAAATGGCATCTTTTCTGGTTCCACCAGAAAAGAAACGTACATGTCGCCGTCGTGGTGAGCACTCCACCAAACCCAAATGCGAAAACCCATCCTGGTTTCGTCCTGCGCACTATAAAGCCCTGGGTGGCCAGCTCGGTCATGCCTATAACCGTCTGGTGAAAAAGGACCCGGAAACAGGCCAGTATCGTTTGCGTATGCACATGTCCCTGCATCCCTTTTATGTTCGCGAGCGGCAGCGTGCCGGGCGTAAATATGCCTTTCGTCCGGAGAAACGACGTCTGCTCGATGCCCTGTGGCCGGTGCTGATTAGTTTCTGTGATGCCGGTAAACATACTGTGGGTATGTGCATGTCCCGGCTGGCCAGAGAAATCAGCCCAAAGGACGCAAAAGGGAATGTCATACCTGACACTGAAGTCACCGTCTCCCGAATTTCTAATCTCATCGCAGAACAGGTGCGCTTTGGCACACTGGGTGTGTCAGCTGAAACCAGCTGGGATCGTGAGTCCCGTAAGCGACTGCCCAAATATGTCTGGATAACCACCACTGGCTGGCAGATGCTTGGCGTTGACCTGATGAAGCTACAGGCGCAGCAGATGAAGCGGCTGCATGAAAGTGAAGAACGTCGCCGGCTCATCGAGGAGGGCATTCTGGGTGAAGATGAAGAGATTTCTGTTCACGCGGCCAGAAAGCGCTGGTACCTGCAGCGCAGCCAGGAAGCGCTTAAATACCGCAGGGAAAAGGGTGCTGCGCGTAAACGTGCAAATCGCCTGGCTAAACTTCCCCGGGACCGCCAGATTCACGAGATGTCGCGGCATATCATGAAAACCCTGTCTCCCGATGAGGCGTACTGGTGCACTGCTGAACGGCTTGAACAGATGGCCATCCAGAATCTGTACCAGCTGGAGCTGTCGCTGGCGGCTCCGCCACCACACTAGCGATATCTGCACTCGTAAATCTTCTGTCACAAGCCCCTTATGGGGCCAGAGGTGCTGGTTCCTTTCATCAATTTTTCTCCCTGTTACAGCGTTCTCCCCATAATTTGGCAGTTTTCACTCATGCTAGCGGTCGCTGGAGCGTTCATATTGATAGTGCGACAGAGTTATCCACCAATTCCCGCAAACAGATAACATCAGCTTTTCACAAACAGATATCAGCAAAGCCGGAAAATAATCCAACACCAGTCATTAATCCCCTGCCTCACAAACCCGCAGGGATATCTTTTGTCTTCTGAAACCTTGTGGATATCCTGATATAAGGCCCGCCCTTGCAGCGGACTCACGTCCGCGCCGGTTCGGAAAGAGCAGATGTACCTCCCGTCACGTTGTGACGGGCAAAAAAACAGCATTAATAGTTACAACATCCAATTTATTTATCCAAAAATCAGTGCCCACCCAACCATCCAGCCCCTCCCCAACACTGAAAAGCGCCGCCGCCCCGGCCGAAGGCCGGGAACAACATCGCTTTTAATGCTGGATGATGTAACTAAACTTTTTAGTCGCTGTCAGTAATACTGGCTGGAAATTTTATATAACACGCCCGTAAGCGGCCCTTCGGCCCGCATAACGCGGAGATACGCCCCGACTGCGGCTATTCGCCTTGTCGTGACCACTCCGACGGCGCACATCAACTTCTGAGTCGATTGACAACGGGTTATGGCTTTGCAGGGAAGGGGGGGTTAATAGCGATCTTCTATCGATCAACCGGCTACGCCGGGCTACGGCGCCATTTAGCTACAGCACCACTACCAACATCAGCTGGCGCCTTTATGCGCTGCGCGCATACTGAAGACTGACTGCGCACTGCTCGCCAGTCTGGAACACAAATGGTCGTGTTACGAGTCAGTGTAAATATCGATCTGGGATATGCAGCGGTGAATGCCCCCACTTATCCCATACGATTTTTATGGATATAATCCCCTGTATAGTTTCAGTTACCTTTTGTTCTGAAAAGGAGTTCGCTATTTATGGCTATGGAACTGGTCAGAAGAAAAAATTCGCGAGGGGACGTTATTAACTGGCTTACACACGATGAAGATATTGCCCTTCACCATCTTTCAGTGCCCAGAGATTTTATCTACGGGCGACAACACTGTACTACCATCTGGCTGAATAGTTGGTGCGCTCTGTATGGCCAGAGTCGGTAACGGCGGCATGGTCGATTATCAGGCCAGATTGCGCCCCGTAATTCGTGCGCTGGAACAGAATCCAGATCTCTCCATCGAAATGCTGGCAAGCAGTGCCTGCCTGTCTTTCTACCATTTTCACCGAGTGTTTACGGCCGTGACAGGAGAGACGCCCGGGAAGATGTGTCGTCGTCTGCGTATTCAGCGGGCTGCATGGCAGCTGCGTTATACCGATGCCAGTATCACGGACATAGCGATGGAGGCGGGGCTCGCCAGCTCGCAGGCGTTAGCCAAGATATTTCGTCGTTACTATGACTGCACGCCGGGAGAGTTTCGCCGCGACAAGAGCAAGATTGGACACCAGATTAGCAAAGATGGACACGCCATTACACGGGCGAATCCATATACTGAGAGTCACTTATCAGCAAGGAGCAATACCATGAAAACCATCGATATGGAAGCCCGTACTCTGGCCTACATCCGTGTCACCGGTCCCTATGGCGAAGGATATGGTCCGGTCTACGATCAACTTTATCAGTGGGCACGTGCCCGCGGCCTGGAAGGTGGGGAGTGGATCTCAATCTATCTCGATAACCCCGAAGTGACCCCGCCAGCCCAGTGCCGTACTGACATCGGAGTGACGGTACCTGCAGATACGGAGGGGACAGGGGCGGTCGAGATCCAGCTTATTCCTGCCGGTCGTTACGCTCAGTCCCGTTACCTTATTACCGATCTCAGTCAGTATGGTTCGCGCTGGCAGGAGCATATCGGTGATATTGTTGCTGCCGGGCTGGAGTTTGGCGACGGTCCCTGCTTCGAGCTCTATCACAGCATGACCGATGATCCGATGCAGGTTGATGTCAGCCTATGTTCCAGCCTTAAGGGATAGGAACTGATCCCCGTTAAATGACTACCTGGCGATGCACAGGCATATACCAATAGCCAGTATCGTACCGACCTGTCAGTCGGTACGATACTGGCAATGGCCTGAAAGATATTTCGACATAACTACCTTCTTGATCACATTCTTACGCTCCAGCTTTTTTACGTGGGGTTACTTCTTTTCAACTGCCGGCAGTTTTGACTCAGACAGGGATGAGCTGAAAGGACAATTTTCTGAAAAAAAGACAGATTCAGGAAAAAGAGGAAACCATATAATAAAAATTAACTCGCATATATTAAAAAGACAAAAAATTAACCTGGCGATTCTCAGACTTGAGCTGGAGATTAACTTACTCAGAACCCGGCAGAACGATATGAATGCTCGGGATTACCAGAAAAAGCTTTCTTAAATTCATCAAAGATTGAGTAAGTTAAGAACAATATTATAAATTAAAAATCATATTACCGTATAGAACGCGTAGTTTTATTAACTTCTGAGTATGGAACATTATAACGACAGTGATAGTAAAGACTCTCGATTATACATAACAACAGTCCAAACCACACCGCTGAAAAACAAAATAATTCTGGGTAATTAACACTCTCTCTAAAAATAAGTATGGCAATAATAAATTGTAAGGATGGCTCTATATACTGAGCAAGACCTGTCACAATAAGAGACGTATGATTGAGCGCCACCGCGAATAACACTAACGGGATAACTGTTACGGGTGCAGTCAAAATATAAAATAAAAGAGGTATGTCAGAAGATGTCAATATATTCGAGTCAGTATATATAAAAATGAAAAGAGCAACAGGTAAAGCCCAGAATGTCTCGAGTGTAATGGATGTTATGGCATCGTAATGGATAAATTTACGAGCCAGGCCGTACAATGCAAATGAAAACCCCATTACCAGCGCCAGTACAGGGAAACTGTTCGCGGAAAAAATCTGATAGGCGAGACCACATACACCGGATAAAACCGCTATGATCTGAAAGAATGACAATTTTTCTTTAAGGAAAATACAGCCAAGACAAATAACAAAAAGTGGATTGATAAAATATCCCAGGCTGGCATCAAGCACCTTATGATTTGTCAGTGCATAAATAAAAGCTGACCATGACACTACCATTAATAATCCTGCGATCATGCAGGATATGAAGGATGTTTTATCTTTCAGCAAATCACGGAACAACGTTCTCTTACGAAATAACAGTCGTATTGGCAGTAACAGCGGAATAGAACAGACCACTCTGTACAACAAGATCTCAGCCAGTGCTCCGCCGGACAGGTATTGATAAAATAATGGGATCAAGCCCCATAATACAAATGCCAGAACAACAACTGCGGGTCCGTTTCGCAGATACTTTACCATTTATATATCCTTAGTTTGCTGGGGCCACCACACCGTTCCGGGAATCGTTGTCAGTACTTCCTTGAGATATCAGCCAGGCGTAAACAGATACTTACATCAGGCAGAAACTCTGACGCAGAGCAAATTTTAACATAACTAATACAGATTGAATTATGATAAAAATCAATGGTGACAATGACCGGGCAATACTACCGCTATGTTCTATATTTTAGATACGATTTAGGTTCTCCCCATGTTAAGTACCATTTATGATTGATGAAGATCAATTATTGAGCCCTCATTGACATATGGGTACATTATAATGTTAATGGCACGCTAAACCTCACTAAACCAGTAATGATTTTTCGATTAATACATAATGGTTATTATATTTTCTTAATCTAGTAACCACTTTAAATCGATAAAGAAAACTGTTTAAAAAATCATAGCCACCTTTGATAATGGTCTGTTACCATGCCTTGCGGGATGGTATTTTTGTGCTGATAAATATTGAGTTCAGCTTTCTATCTAATATGGACCAGAACTGCAATAAATATCAGTTAAATCATTAACCTGAGGATTCATGGGAAATGTACGAGCGAATATCTCACAATGAAAATGCAGTAGTGGTTTTACATGAGATTTATGGTATTAATGCGCACATTCAACGAATATGTGATATTTATCATCAGGCAGGATTTGATATTTATTGTCCGAACCTTATTAATCGTTCTTCGCCATTTACATACGAACAGCATCAAGACGCTTATAACTACTTTAATGAAGTTTGTGGCTTCAGCACTTCTGAAATAACAGCGCTGACCGCCAGATTAAGGGCATCCTACAAAAAGGTGATTATAGTTGGCTTCAGTGTGGGGGGGACTCTGGCCTGGTTATCTTCGAGTAAGGCGATATGTGATGGTGTAGTCAGTTTTTACGGAAGTCGCATTCGCGATTATACTGATCATGTTCCGGACTGTCCTGTTCTTGTTATCCAGGCTAGATATGAAGAAGCTTACAATCCCGTTCTGTTAGAGCATAAACTGAGTAAATACCCGATGGTATCATTTCATTTATTCGACTGCCGTCATGGTTTTTGTGATGCCTTCAGTAAGGCATTTGACCAGACAGCTTCTGATGAAGCTCTGGCATTGTCCCATAGCTTTATTTCTGATGTCGTTGGTATATCAGCCTGATGCAATAAAAGCATACTGATAAATATTTAATTTATTATGATTGAATTAATTAATGACGGCAGGGATTTATCCTCCCAGGAGGAGAGGAGGTAATCAGTAAAAACAGGGTAACAATAATAATCATCTTCAAAACTCTCCATTTGCCTCAACGCCTGGATGTCAGCTGCGGGGCTTTTTTATAGCCATAATAGCCCCCGAACAGCGCGTTATGGGTCCTGTTAAACGATGAGTACAAGCAGAACTTGTGATGAAGGGTATCAGGTACTCTCATGGCGGCATTCGGGGAGATTCACAGGCAAGCAACGGACCAATACGTACAGGATATAAAGTTACTGCTGTGATGCTGAGTATTTTCAGCATATTAATGGCGTTTTCTGGATATCCGGTATTCAACAATGTAATTGCGGCGGTGATCAGTGTAAGCCAGCTGGAACGGTAACTCTGGTCTCCCAGGCCTTGATGCCCAGACGATGCATGAAGACAGCTCTGGCAAGGGCATTCGGGGATTCCCCTTTGTTCAGGCCAGGCTGAACCCTGCGACGCAGCGCAGGATCGCGGAGCCAGTCAGGCATACACAGTGTTAGCTCAATGCAGCTGATTTCCCTCAGTGCCTTTGCAAGCCCATTCTGTTTCGGATAACTGGATAATGTTATGTTCAGGGACAATATTTGTGATCGTCCCTGGATACTGAAGCCAGAAACAGCGCCAGCCTGGCTGGCGTGCATGCGGTATCACCTTTGCAAACGTCAATCCGATAATGTTTTTTGTATGACTGCCTGTGCCGCAATGATGCTTTTTTTCTCGGGATCCCAAGAGATCGAAGGAGACCCATACAGTTCGTATCCCTTATCCAGCATTTCAGACACGCGCTGGCAAAATGAGGCATCGTCAGGACCGGTTAAGAGCCGGTATCGGGGAAGTCCGTTTAATGTTTTTTCGCTCATAATTCTTCCTTAACAAAAATCGATCTCGCGTATGCTACCAAGTTAAGTTAACAGAAAGTTGATGTTCACTGTACCTCTCCCTCCGAAATATTTACCTTCAGAGAGCGCCTTTTATGCGCTTAAGCGCATTCTCAGCGAATTGCCTGTACCATAATTCAGGACTCAAATTCAGATAAAAGGCGTAAACGATGGCTACAAACACACAGGTGAATCACCTTGTTTCAATGATGAGGAATGAACTGGTCACCTGTAATGAGCGGAGTGTACGCTGTGAACTCCGCAGAAATGAACTTCAGCACCGTCAGAACCAGCTTTTTAAAGTGCTTACTGAGGCACTAAAAAAATATGAACGTATGGGCTTCAGTATTGTTTTCACTGGCGAACATGAGCTGCGCTGCTGCACACCAGAACCAGAAAAAGATACGTTTTTATTTCCACTCCCAGCCTTTTCAATTGTGCGTAAGCATCACTCTCTGAACAGATTTGAACAAACGAAACAGGTACGTCTTTCCTTTAAACCCACAGTTAATGGCAACGGCGCAGTCTCATATACATTTGAAAAATACGATCCAGATGTAACCACCTATGGTTGTGGGGAATTGTCGTGGCAAGCGGGGACACCAGGCCAGAACGATGGTTACTGGTTCATCAATGCCGGTGTACATAAGCTCATTATGGATTCACCCTTATCTTTCGAAGGCGCTGAAATGTTGTTCACAACTCTGTACTACTAAACAGACGTTTTTGGTCCAGATTTCAGTTAGCGCGGATAAAAACGGTCGGCCGAGAGGGAATAATATATTGCCAACTTTTACCAGCCAAGTGAGGAAACTATGTCTGAAAAACAAGGAAATAAGGCATTAAGCGAAGAATCTGTAGAGAAGGAAATATCTATCTGGCGAAAAGTGGCAGGCAGTATCAGGGAAGACATAAGGCATCGTCTGGGATATCCGGCCAGACTGGAGCACGCTATAACCACCGGACGTCTGGTTCCTGTCCCCCTTAATCCCCCCGCGGATACCTTCTGGATGCGATCAGTTATTCAGTGGCACACATGGATGGAGTTTTCCGAGTCCGGATATTCGGGTCCTTATACACTGGATTACCGCAAGCCAGGCTATGACCGACATCTCAGTTGCCATGACATGCCAGTTCAGGAAGTTGAGCACCTTATCAGTGAAGAAATTATTCCAGATTTTACATGCGATATAACTGCTATCAGGGGGATATCCGCATCAAAGTCCCTGGATAAGGACATTGCTGATATCGATGAGTTTCCTCTCATAAGTTGCCCCAACTATGTAGAACCGGTAACGGAAGATCACTTGCTGGAAAATATGCAACACAGTGAGTTGAGGCTGGACCAAATGCTTTTCGCTGACTATCCGTGGACTAAACGCCGTTATTACTGGCATAACAGTGGTGGCTCACATCACTTTGCTGCGGCCCGTTTCCAGGCTCATCGGCTGAATATCCCTGTTCCATTACATGGAAAACTGTATCGTTATCGCGTAAATGTGCAGATGATAGATGCACTGTGTCGAAAGTGGCATATGTTTATGATTCCTAAAACTGAAGTCTTTGGGAGTTTCTACGACGCAATGAATGCCTTTGAATGTCCGTTTGGCAATTCATCTCTGCCGGGCAATATGCATAACGGATGGGGGGGATCTGTCCCTCTGCAGGTGATATGGCTTGAGCGTGGCCTGGCAAAACCTGATGCCGTAGCCTCCGTTCTGTTACGTGCTGGTTTCGCAGATTTCGCTTCTGAATTGAAAAATCTGTCAAAGCAGCCAGGTAATTCACCGACAACTAACAGCGTCAATCCACATGGGAACAAAAGTTCCTGCTGTGATGCTCTATAAAAAAGTTCTTACTGTAATGCAGTTCTCATCAAAAACGACCTGATAAAAGTTCCTGCTGGTATGTGAGTAGGTAAAATTAAGGCTGTGAAAGCACTTTTTTTTCTGCCTTTGGTGATCCGGAGAGCGTGGAAGATGGGGTAGCAGCAGTCTATGAATATGATAGCGTTCTCTGTGCAGCTAAAAGGTTCCTGCTAACATGTCACAGTGCATGTTAGCAGGAACTTTTCATTCAGATGGCAAGGACCTTCTGACTGGTTCACCGAGATCCGGGTCGCGCTTAAGGATGTGGAAATAGAATTCTCTTTTACCGTTAACACGCTTAAACTTTTCTTCGTAGGTCAAATAACCTATCTCTGTCAGTGTCTTAAGAGCTTTACGTATTATGAAAATCTGCTTTTTCTGCTCTGATTTGAGGTCAAGACGTACCATTAATCTTGAGGCAGAAACGATTTGTATCTCCCCGGGTTTGTTCGGCAATCCTTCGAGGAAAGTGTAAATCGCTTTTGCAACTTCATTACGTTTTAAGCTGTTAAGTACCTTTAACTTCAAAATCCTTTTGATATCAAGCTTATAGAAGTCAGAGAGCAGATTATCAAAAGCCAGCTTTACGGTGTTTGTTTCAGGGTCCGCAATAGACGAACCTATCAGGTGAGTCGTTGCGATCGCATCACCTTCAGGGGTTTGTTTGGTAAACCGGATAGACGTTGAACTTAGCTTTGAGATAGAACGAGAAAGACGTTCCTTCAACCGCTTATTTACCTGACGCGAGTCTATATCACAGAACCTTGCCAGTTCTGCAAAACTCATAGTTATCACGCCATTAACAGAAGGATAGTGAGTGAAAGCCGAAACGACACCCACCCAGACTTTAAAGTCCGTATCAAGGTCCAGCTTAGGACCAGTAATAACGGCAGAGGTATAACCTTCTCGCTCGACGATCTCTAACTGTCTAAAGTCGTTGATAGCATCGATAGGCGTCCGTGGATCACTTCCTTGCACTTTTCCTTTTTCAACGGCCTGTACAGGAGTAAACACACTCAACCGGAGAAGAGACAGAGGCTGAATACTCTTTGTAGAGGAGGATATGATGTGCTCAATATCACCAGAAGACTGATTAATTTTCTCAATATGTAGATTTAAGTCGCTGTCATAATTAGACATTTTTAATTTATCCACATCCAGTAAGTTGTGCACTCTTCCAGAGAGAAAAGCATGCAAGCAGGAACTTTCACTGCATGATAGTAGGAACCTTAGAGCATGATAGCAAGCACCTTTCGCATGTGAGTGAGAACTTTTTACATAACGGCAGGAACCTTTTGCATGTTAGAAAGAACTTCTCACATGATAGCAGGAACTTTTATTCTCCTAATTTATTGATTTAAAACGTAAAAACAGTAGCTAGATCCGTTTAGATCCGTTCAGTTCCGTATTTAGATCCTCTATAAGATCCTCATTAGATCCAAATAATTAGATCTGGCCTGTGGATAACGGTAATAAAATAGTCAGGTTGCCCTCTGTAGCACTGGAGCGTGCAGTGTGACATGAAAGTGTTAAGCCATTGCGCTTCCTCGCTCACTAACTCGCTACGCTCGGGACGTGAGGCTGCGGCGAGCACTAACTCCATACCATTTCTGCGCTGTAAACGCTGTCCATCATCAAATTTCCCCCTGGAGACCTCGCCCAATCGGGCGGGGAGCAGTCAATCAGTCTCAAGAGCAGCAAAACGGCGCAGGCTGTCACTGGAAAGAACAGTATCAGGGTCATAGAACTGAGGGCGAGTAACAGCATCTTCAGGCAATGCCACCCAGGGTTGCTTACTTTCTGTATAAATATGAATATCAGGTGGCATGCGTTCAGGATGATCAAGGGTACCAACCCGTAAAAAAGTGAGTTTACTGCTACCAGAATAGTGGCTCCATAATGCGATCTGACATTTCGGGCAACGGGCGATCTTCTGACCTTTCCCGCTTAAAGAAGGCGTATCTATAACAGTGATCTTGCCTTTTATCAGGTGAACATGCATATTTTCAATCACCGCATTTATCACAAATGCAGACCCCGTTTCACGCTGACACCAGTGGCAATGACAACAATGAACAATCAAAGGAGACGCTGTCACAACATAACGTACCGCACCACAAGTGCATCCTCCTTCCAGAGAATCATAAACGTTTGAATTCATAGTTTTCTCCTTGCTTATATTGATAAATTAAGTTAATCCATTTTTATCAGGATATTATATCCGGCTCTATTTCATGACTAAGTGATCAGATTAACTATCCTGCCGCATTTCTTTTGACATTTGATAACTTATGAACTTCAGAAAGAATTCATAATTATCATCATGTCACTCTTACATGACAGGTGGTCTAATGAATATGCCGGATTATGCTGAACAAAAATTCACGCTTGATCAGTTTACAGGTAAGATAATTTCAGGTTCGAAATTTTACGCTTGTGATTTCTCAGAAACTGACCTGACAGAAACGCACTTTGTTAATTGCCATTTCTGGCACCCGGATAAACAGGTTGGATGCGACTTTAGTGGAGCCATTCTGAAGGAGGCCAGCTTTGTGAACTGTGATCTGACAATGAGTATATTTAAGAATGCAGATCTGTTCGGTATTGAAATCAGGGAATGCCGCGCGATGGGATGTAATTTCCGTCAGGCAAGGTTTATGAAAAAAATTAGTCCCCGACTCTGGTTGTGCAATGCTTACATAACCAAAAGTAACCTGAGCTACGCTGATTTTTCAGGCGTTATACTGGAAGAGTGTGAACTTTGGGAAAACCTCTGGAACGAGACCACTGTGACCGGTGCTAATTTCAGTGGGTCAGATCTTTCCGGAGGAGATTTTTCGGGCTTCAACTGGCGTGCTGCCGATGTCACAAACTGTGATCTCAGGAGAGCTGTCACGGGTGAACTTGATATCCGTCGCACCAATCTTGAGGGCGTTAAAATTGATTACGAGCAGGCATCCTCCTTGATGGCATTTTTAGGTATCACTGTAACGGAGTAACAACATAGACCATCCTTAACAGACTCTATGTTGTTATGCGAATTCGTTAGTGTGACTTTAACAGTGGTAATCATTGCCGATAATCTGAATCTTCGATATTTCTTTTTTAATTGCTATATTTTTATCGAGTTTTTCTAAATTGTTGCCAATATACAGATGGATACTATATATCTGAGTTTGCTTTGCATTGTGAACGTTACGCTTAATTATTAAGTATTGCTTATGTTCTGTTTCTGACGATGCGAGTGTCGCTGTGATGACTTTATAGAACTGTGATATTTGTCATAGAAAATAAAAAGTTAAACGTTATTTTTATAGTGACTGGATTATTTGCTCTTATCCTGAATTTATTATTTCTTGAATGAGCAAGGAAAAAAACAGGAGTCAGTAGTTAACAAACACGTTTACACGTTGTTCTAACAAAGACTCTGTACAGCTATAAAATGTTCTTTGGACAGGAACTGCAAGAAGCACTGAAAAGCGCACCGTTGATATTTCTGCGTATGTAAAACCTTCCGTAAAGAGAAGGATAAGTTCGACCCCAGACCAGAAGGAGAAGAATATTATCAATAGAAGTGAACGATTATCATGATTGACGCCTTCCATAACTAAATGCCTCGTGTTCCGAGCCGCGAGGCATTTTTATATCATCAGACTCACTTGTGAACAGAAGGTATACATGACAGCACCATTGCGGTTTACTGCCAGAGACTCCCATCTCAGCGAATATCCTGACCCTATATCTTTTACCCGTGGTACCAGTCTAATTATTCACGAGAAGTACGAGGGGGTGGAAGAGTGGGATAACTGGTTTTACTGCACCATACCTGGCCATACCGGTGGCTGGGTTCCCGGACAGATTCTCACCAGAGATGAGGGAACTTACCGGGGCCTTGCACTGGAGGATTACACCGCCCGGGAACTGGAGGTAAAGAAAGGTGATGAGCTGGTTGGCCTGAAATCACTGAATGGGTGGATGTGGTGTGAACGTCTTTCTGACGGGCAAAGCGGATGGGTTCCCCTCTCACTGCTGCATCAGCATACGACGGAAAATTGAGAAAAGAAAACCGCATTAAGAAGCTACGGACACTTGTTAACAGCTCAGCCCGGTTTTCTGCGGATAAACCATTCACAAATAGCGCAGGCCACTTCATCAGGACTCCAGCCATCAAATTCCGCTCCCGTGTAAGGGGAATCAGCCCACTTATGGGGTAAGTCAACCAGCTCCTGCCGGTCTTCATTCCAGACCAGTTCCTGAAAACGTACTGGCTTGTCAGGGGAGGCAATGTCCCAGCCGATGACTACCAGTCCGTAAGTGGCGTAGGCTATATCCGGAAGCCTGCAGCGCGCATCCAGCCATTCCCGTCGTTTTTCCATCCATGTCATAAACTCCGGGGTTTTCTCTGCCATCAGGACTTCAGTTCGGGGCCATGCCATGATCTTGCCAGCTTTTTTAGGCTTACTCAGGAACGATCCTATTGCCTTATCTGTCCAGAGTCTGTTCTTCAGCCCCTGTTTGCTGATCCAGCGAGCATGCCAGTCCTGGCTTCGTTCCTGTCGTTTTCGTTCACCGTATTCCCGGCGTTCCCTTTCGTCATAGAGATGCCAGCGTCCATTGTAGTAAGGCATATCATTCCTCCCGGTTGTCCTGTGAACTGTTTAACCTGCGTTCGAACTCTTCCTCGTCCATTAGTTGCCAGCGTATGCGGTGCAGCTGCAACTCATTCGTCTGAGCGTCGGTGAATCCCGAGCGTGACAGCAGGTCAGCCAGCGCGGCAGAGGTATCATCTTGATATGAGGAAGCTGAGAGAGGAAACGCCTCCGGGCTTTCCCGTAGCTCATGCAGCAGCCGTTCCGGTGGGGACAGACAGCCTGTCGTTTCTCCTGGCATCACAACAGACTGACGTATATTGTCTGTCAGCCCGGAAATCCCCATTGCCAGTAGTGACGCCTCCAGCTGACGGTACCAGATGTCTGTCTGGTCGACCGGAGTGATATCGACAACCATGCCTTCATCTGGTGTGGTGCTCTGATTAATTTGCATCCTGATGTCGATGCCCGCAGCGTGGCAGGCCTGTAGCCAGATGGCCACCTGCAGGGGATCGCCTGACAGTCGTTTCAGGTGTCCTGCTGAATTCCACAACTGCAGGCAGGTAGTACCGTCAAGGCGGATCACGTAATCCCCCCGACACGACATATACCAGACGTTGTCCAGCTGCACAGGAAGGTCGCCAGCCCCGGTGTTGATGTCAACTGACGACTCTTTCCGGACCAGAGGCAGAACCATCACCGCAGCCGATCGCTGTTCTGCCTGTTGGCGTTCCTGCTCAGAAATCAGCAGCGGAGTGGCCACCTCGCGGCCAGCAGATGTCAGCTCAACGGCCAGCTGCAGATTCGGTGCACGTAACGTGCGCAGCCAGCCAGCAGCCTCCATGCGACGGCAGGAGGCACGCAGGTTTGGCCCGTAGACAGGTGCATCTCCGCTCAGCTCCAGCACACGCTCAATATTTCGCGTGGGAACCGGTCCCGGATTTTTCGCATCGAGGGCGGCCAGCACAATGAGGACCCGCCGTTGTAATGGCGATGGTCGACGAATTTTTTTGGCTGTCATCTTTGTTCTTCTTCTGAAGGATAACACCAGATAAGGTCTGTCAGGCGCTGGCGATCATCTGCGACGGTACTTTCTGGTGCCCCGCAGGCTCTGGCAAGCAGATGCCAGTGATCGAGACTGGCCCTGGCCCAGTCTGTTTCTGTTATCGCTTCCTCCCTGCTGCCAGCATTGCCAGCGTTCTGGATACATTCTCGAATATACTGTTCGGTTATGGCGGTCATCTGCGCATAGCCGAGGGAAAATGTCTGCTCATCATCCATCTGTAAGCTCCATATACTTATATACAACAACTCGTATAATCATATGAGATGTGTATTTATGCCATATTGAAAATATCATACTGAATATTATATTTTTAGATATGAGTAAAATCATACTGACTTGATTTTCCCCCCCCCTGCATCAGCACCTGAACCCACCTCATTCATGATCACTCTCTCTGACAGCCCAAATCCTGCACAGCCCCTGGCACCTTGATGTGCATATTTTTTACGTTACGGTGTCACTTAATTAATTTGTTTATTTGTTTGTTTATTAGTTAGTTTGTTAGTATATAATATGAACACACCCACTTTGCGGAGGCTGGCTGATGCGACCGGCAACATACGAACCAGAACAGATCATTGAAGCAGGCCTGGCCCTGCAGGCGGAAGGACGGAATATCACCGGGTTTGCGCTGCGCAGCCGCACTGGCGGGGGCAATCCAGGACGTCTGCGTCAGATATGGGACGATTATCTGGCGTCTCAGAGCACTGCCGTGGCAGAACCAGTTGCTGAACTGCCCGTGGAAGTGGCTGAAGAGGTGAAGGCTGTCTCCACCGCTCTGGCCGATCGCATCTCCCAGCTGGCCACTGAGCTTAATGACAAGGCGGTCCGGGCAGCAGAACGCCGGGTTGCGGAAGTCACGCGGGCTGCCGGCGAGCAGACTGCGCAGGCTGAACGGGAGCTGGCCGACGCCGCGCTTACGGTTGACGACCTGGAAGAAAAACTGGATGAGCTGCAGGACGAAAATGAGCGACTGACGCAGGCACTGGAATCAGAGCGCTCAATGCGTCAGCAACAGGACGTGGAGATGGCCCAGCTTAAAGAACGTCTTGCGGCCGCTGAAGAGAATGCCCGGCTGCGCGAGGAACGTCACCAGGAGCAGAAGACAACCCTGCAGGATGCACTGAGCAAGGAGCAGGCACAACACAAAGCCACGCGGGAAGACCTGCAGAAACGACTGGAGCAAATTTCTGCCGAAGCTGATGCGCGCACAGAAGAACTGAAGTCAGAACGCGATAAAGTCAACACTCTCCTTACCCGCCTGGAGTCGCAGGAAAATGCACTGGTCTCAGAGCGTCAGCAGCATCAGGCCACCCGCGAGACACTGCAGCAGCGTCTCGATCAGGCCGTCGCTGATGCTCAGGAACGCGCCGGTGAGCTTGCGCTTGAACGTGACAGAGTCAGCAGTCTCACAGCAAGGCTGGAATCGCAGGAAAAGGCCTCCTCGGAGCAACTGGTGCGGATGGGCAGGGAAATAGCCAGTCTGACAGATCGCTGCACACAGCTTGAAAACCAGCGTGATGATGCCCGTCTGGAGACGATGGGAGAAAAAGAAACGGTCGCGGCACTGCGCGGGGAAGCTGAAGCCCTGCGGAGTCAGAATCAGTCACTGATGGCGGCGCTTTCAGGCAACAAACAGACGGGAGGCCAGAATGCGTGATGATGACAATTCAGACGCCTGTGATGAAGCGCCCCGGGCGGAGGATAAATGCTACACCAGAGGGCGGCTCCGGGATGAATTCCGGATGAAACCAGCCCCGGGCGCAGAGCCGGTGAAAATGTATAAAAATCCGTATGGTGGTAAATACGGTGTCTGGCGACTGGCGGACTGCATCCCGATGCGGGATAAACGTCCGCAGACCGAAAAGCAGCAGCTGGCCAGTGCCCGCCTCGGTCTGCAGGCGAAGATGAAAAGTGAACGCGGCCGGAGCGCCATGCTGGCACATTCCTGGCTGAGTCAGGACCCGCTTTTCCTCGATACTGAAACCACCGGCCTGGGTAATACCGCGCAGGCACTGGAAATCGGACTGGTGAATTCCCAGGGCGAGACGGTTTACCATACCCGGCTGAAACCGACAGTCAGTATCGAGCCGGGGGCGGCTGCCGTACACGGCATCAGTGAGGCGGAACTTGCTGATGCGCCGTCCTGGCCTGATATTGCGACGCAGCTGCGGCAGCACATCGGGTCCCGACCGCTGGTCATATTTAACATGGATTTTGACATGCGCATTCTGAAGCAGACGGCGGCTGCGCATAGCGACCAGGCTGACTGGCTGAATGCGCTGAAGGTGTACTGCGCCATGCGACTCTCTGCGCGGTATTACGGCGCCACCAACCGTTACGGAACGATATCGCTGGCCAGTGCTGCCAGCCAGGCGGGTCTGAGCTGGAATGGCCTGGCTCATTCTGCCCTTGCAGACGCGGTTATGACGGCGGGAGTAGTCTGCGACGTTGCTGAATACTGGCGGCAGCTGCAACGCGAGCGCTGTGATCCCAACAGCGTGTCCGACTGAGCAGGATGTCATCCGGACACTTTTTTTGAATCACGTCACACCCTGAAAATTAATCCTTCGGAAAGCTGGCCAGCAGCGCGGCCACAAGGGCCGGAGGAACATTAAGCCCGGCCCTTGTGAAGGTGTCCGCCGTCATCTGGTTAAACGCAGGCTCTACCGCACGAAGCCGCGGGATCGCATCCGGCTCCAGAGCCAGCAGTTCCCGGACGCGGGCCGCTGCATCGATGTACTTCTGAGTGGATGTATAAGCCTGTTTGTTGGTGTTACCACACCAGTATTCAATCATGTCTTCCGAGAACGCGGTGGCCAGCCCCTCTTCAATCACCGGTGCACCGCCGCCCACAACCGGAGCCAGCAGGTGGACACATTCGTGGGCCAGCTGATACACCGTGCGCTGCCTGTCGGAAAAGGTCTCCTTACTCAGGCTGATGGCAATATGTTTTCGGGGTGGGCTGTCATGACTTCCCGGGAACCAAATGTGCGGACCACCCTCCCTGAACTCAAAACCCACATATGTCCAGCTGCGATCACGGCTGCCATAGCGTTTCTCCATTTCCTTGATGAATTGGCTGGCGTAGGTTGCTGGGGTCATGCTCCAGGTATCATTTGCATGACAGACACTGAATAAATGTGCCGGAATATCATTACTAGTGTTCATCATCATTCTCCGTAATCGTTCTGTGATCAGAGCGAGTCTGTCCCCCCTGTTGCCTCTTCTTTTTCTGCGGAGATCCGAAAAAAGCTAAACCCGGAAGGACTCCGGGTTTGTAGGGGAAAGAGAACGCAGCGATCAGATAAGGGAAAAGGAGTTGTCAGTGCCGATGGTGAGTATCGTTTGCTCCTCCTTCACAAGCCGTATGAATTCATTTTTTCCGAGGACGTTGATTAATCTGTTAATGTCTTCATTATCATCGTTTGAAATCTCAATTTGTTCCTTGATTTTTTCCGGGGCAATATAGCTGTTCAGCCCGTCCACAGAGCACAGGGCATAGAATCGCAGATTGGCAGAATGATTCAGGAAATTGTCTTTTCGTTCAGTGCTCATCCAGCCAACCATCTCAATGATGTCGTCATAATGTTTCCTCAACAAGCTGCAGCTTGCCTGTGTTCCGTATACCGGTTTGGAGTAGTCTGTCTTACCGGTGGCCGGATTTTTTTGATGAAATTTCCATACGGCCTCATGATGTGACAGACGGTTTCTCAGTTCTTTTATCTGAAAGAAGGCAGCGCAGATATCACGTCGTGAATACCCTGCGGGGGCATTCGGAAATACCTGCGAGGTCAGAGTCGGCCAGAGCAACCGGTCCCCGTGGGGATCTTCATATGGGTCCGTCAAAAGGGTGGTCCAGAATCCAAACGTCAGTCCGGCTATGATCCGGTCAGGTGTAGGTTTTTTTCCTTCCTTACTTATCTGGCTTTTGGCCTGGTCTACTAAATTTTCTTCAATCAGTGTTCTTGCCAGGAGTCTGTTCCCCCACTTATCCAGTAAATAGCCTGCCGCATCCTGACGATCTTTAGGATTTCGTGCTCGCTTGTAGCGTTCGGAAGGCTTGACTCGGTTATCGCCCATGTATTTCGGTAGGCTGGTCACCCAGTTAGTGTTGGTATCCCAGAGGCCTTTGGCCCCAGCAGGTGGAAAAGACTGTATGGCTGTGTTGATGGCATTGCGAAGAGTGACTTCAAGACACTGCATAGCAGGAAGCAATGCGCCAGCCAGTGCTTTGTTCCAGTGATATGCTGCCATAACCTGAGCGGGTTTAACCTTAAGGTGCTTTCTGTAGATATCCAGCCTTGCTGTGGTGATGTAATGTTGTGCCGTCATGAATCAGGTTCTGAAAATGTTTGACATACGTGGCGTGTATCTGGCTTAATAGTTCCATCAAGGCGGAGTCGCCTCCTCAGGAGGTCTCTCGCGGAAAAAGTAGTTCGGAAAAGCCACCCTCGCGGTGGCTTTTCTCGTTCCAGAACGTCAGAAAACCGGCCGTTCCGTGGGCGGCAGGCGCAGCGCTTGCCGTATCTGATCGACCATGTCCAGAAAATCCCCTTCTTTCTGCAGGAAGAACAGTTCTTTATGCACCTTGATTAATGTCGGCAAATCACGACGCGCGGCCTCGATGAAGAGGGCAAACGCCAGTGAGGTGCCATGCGGGATATGCGTGATGTCAGGCAGCTGCGCGGCGCGCAGTTCAAGCAGGGGAACGCCGTTACGCATGATCTGCTGCAGATCTTCTTCTTTATAAATGCCCAGCAAGCGACACCAGGTCCGGTTCTCGGCCAGCGTCTGGGCACTGTCATACCAGTAATCGGCGAGGCCTGCGTTCATCATTGTGGCCACGTCTTTGTCCATCAGCGCCACCAGGCCATTCCCGCGCATAAAGTTACCGATCAGATCTCCGAAGGATGCTGAAAGGAATTCTTTAACAAAATCGCTTTTTGACTTGCCGGCCGCCTTCGCCTGTTCCGTGATCTCAATATCCACATCAAGAGGCATGTTCCGCACGGTCAGTGTGCGGGTGAATCCTTTTTCAGTATTTTCGTTCTGTTCAGCCATGTGTGTCTCCAGAGGGGAAAAATTTACCGAAATCGACAGTAATCACCACAGATTTATTCTTTTGCATTTAAACTATTTCATATCATTGCAGATATCAACATTGTTTGCAGTTTTAATGTTGTGGTGCTGTTGATGGCATATTTTAATCAGGTGTAAACGGCGTTGCTTTCCGTCGTCGCTGAGATCCGAAAAAAGCCAGAGTAGGATCTCCGCGAACCGCACCCGCGCGCTGCGGTCCCCTGACACAATATGTAGAGTCCCCATCAGCTGCAATTGACGCTATATATTGTGTCTGTCCCTCATGCCGTGACCCGGCGCGCTGCAGCAGAAAACAGCGCTTCGCTTATTCCCTGACCGTGGTACACTTCCGGAAAGTTGTGAATAGCCAAAAAATCGGATCACACGAAAACAGCCGTCCGGTAATTTAATAGCGTGGTTATATCACTGCTTATTATTACTTTAGTGATGCTGTCAGTAAGGAATTACATCCGGCGTTATCATCACCTGCGTGAGTGATGCGAGAAAATTCCTAAGCAGTGTGGGGAAAATTCTGAATGCGTCCGGGACTGTCATCATGCGTGATAATCACGGACAAAATTGATGCAGAAATCTCCACGCGAAGATGGCATCGTGCGGAAAGGATGCCTGCGGCAAAATATTATGCGGGAGAGTGTGATTACTCTGAGTGACTGTTTCAGCCGGTATCAGGTCGCATGGCGTTACTGAGCGTCCGCCAGTTGAGGAAAAATTTTCAGCGGCCAGAAAATCCAGATGTAACTTTCAATAAGATCGGGGCATAGAGAAATAGACCCTGGAGTGAAAATGGATTCAATTTTTAAAGCTGTTGTGCTGTTTGTGAATGCCTCCAAAATGACTCAGGTACTGACGCTGGTTTTTCTCCTGCTGGTACTGGCCATTGTTAAGACTCTGATGTCTGGAGGGTAAGCCTGGTACAGTTTATGTCGGAAACCCTGCTCTTCGGGGGGACAGAAGGTTACAGCAGAAGTCAGAAGGAATATCTCAACAATTAAGGAACACCGGGAATGGAAAAGTTTGAGTTTGATATGGGGACGTTTGTCACCACCACGGAAGAGCAGGATACCGATCTCTGCCCGCAGACACAGAGCGAACTGATGTCCATGCGTCCGCTTTACCCTGAGCTGGGGCACTGGAGCAAGTTTGCGTTTTTTGTGGCCTGGGGCGCGTACTCGCAGGATATTTATGCCATCAGCTGGGTGGACTGGATGACCGGACACCGGGACGAGGGATTTCTGGCGTACTGTTATGTCAGTCAGCGCTGGCCTGCGTTTGATTTTGGCGGGACAGGGCTGTATGACGAGGATATTCAGGAACTGGCAGTGCAGCATCCCTGGAACTGCTCTCCGCTGCCGCCTGCTCCCGGCTGGTTACCCGCCGCATATAAGCTATAACGAGGGGCTGCATGACAGTGTCAACATGGAGTGGAATGGCTCTTGCCGATATTCCTGCGGAGTATTTTGACGAACCTTTTGAAACGTGGACGGGTAAACTGCCGGCCCTGGTTCTTGCCTCGACCCGGACAGTACCGGTCAGTCCCCACGGTCAGTGGCGGCTGGCCTCCGCATCCTGTGGCGGACACCGGGAGGATATCTTCCCTGCTGCCGTGCTGCAGCTGGATATCCGTCAGGATATGGCGGAGGTGGTCAGAGGGATCGCCGGTTCTGCTTTTACTGATGAGTATCTGGGGTATTTTGAGTCACTGCCTGAAGCAGAACGCCGGTCCATACTGTCTGATTATTCCCGGTATCTTGGAGCGGCAGGTCTCACATGCAGTGAAGAAAATCTGTCGCTGTTCAGCCAGGACTTATATCCCCTGGACGCCACGCCTGCGAACCTGCACAGGCTGTCATCTTCTGCTGTTGAGGGTGAGCCCGAAAGTTGCCGCAACGGCCTGGTGCTGTTTATCATCGGGCCTCCAGATTTCCCTTTTCCCGGAGTGTTAAGCCAATGAGTCAACTGATGACGATCCCTCAAATCAGCGTTCCGGCTGCACAGCTACCTGTGACCATTGACTACCCGGCTGCGCTGGCCCTGCGTCAGATGGCAATCGTCCAGGATGAACTGCCTAAATATCTGCTGGCCCCGGAAGTGAGCGCCCTGCTGCATTATGTCCCCGATCTGCACCGTAAGATGCTGCTGGCCACTTTGTGGAATACCGGCGCACGGATCAATGAAGCGCTGGCCCTGACGCGGACTGATTTTTCGCTGGCGCCGCCCTACCCGTTTGTGCAACTGGCCACCCTCAAACAGCGCGCGGAAAAAGCGGCAAGAACGGCCGGGAGAACACCTGCCGGCAGTCAGGCACATCGTCTGGTACCGCTGTCAGATAAACAGTACGTCAGCCAGCTGGAGATGATGGTGGCCACGTTGCGCATCCCGCTCGAGCGCCGCAATAAACGTACCGGCAGAATGGAGAAGGCACGTATCTGGGAAATTACCGACCGCACAGTGCGTACCTGGCTGAATGAAGCGGTAGATGCCGCTGCGGCCGACGGCGTGACGTTCTCAGTCCCGGTGACGCCGCATACTTTCCGGCATTCCTATGCCATGCATATGCTGTATAACGGTATTCCGCTGAAGGTGCTGCAGAGCCTGATGGGCCATAAATCGATAAGCTCGACGGAAGTGTACACGAAGGTTTTTGCACTCGATGTGGCTGCTCGCCACAGGGTGCAGTTCCAGATGCCAGAGGCTGATGCGGTGGCAATGTTGAAGAAGAATATCTGACACTGTTCCAATAACGACATGTTTCTGTCTGTAATAGTCATTCAAAAGTAATCTATATAAAAAAGCCACAGATAATATCTGTGGCTGTATAAATTATTTACATCAATATACTCAATAATTGAACCTGGCGCAGACAATTACTGTCATAAATCGCTTTCGGATACTCTCTGTTCCTGAGAATAACCGGAAAACAGAAAAAGACATCACAGACCAGCGATATACTGTCTCTGTATTTATGGTTTCGTTGATGTGTCGTATAATTATATTGTAGTTAACTATTTTTTTCTTTTATCTCATGTGGCGGTATGGTCCTGTAAATTCGTTTACAGTTATCATGAAACATTTTCCGTTGTGCGGCATGAGAATATCCTTTCATTTCGCATACCGTCATGAATCCATGAAAAATGTCACTGAAACTACCGCAAAGACTGTCCACAGGGAAATTACTTGCAAACATGATTCTGTCTGGACCAAACATTGATATAACTTCAGAGATAATCCACAGGTTGTTTTCCACCGACCAGGGAATACCATTTAAACCAATACCTGATACTTTCACCACAACATTTTCGCATTCGGCTAAAGCTGCCATTGCTGAATGCCATCCGGCAAGTCCTTCAACAGAACGTTGGGCGGGTAGTCCCGTATGGTTCAGGATTATCATCGTATCCGGGAAATCATTGGCCAGTTTAACCGCTTCATGTAGATTCCACCACGGAGTCTGTAGATCAAACATCAGATTATATTTTGCAAGTAATGAATAACCATATCGCCATTTTTCATTACTCATCAGGGTGGTGTACTGCCCTACATCTTCAGGTTTGTCAGGTCCCTCCGGTTTATGCCGGATGCTGCGCATGAGTTCGTATGTACTTTGCATTTTCAATACGGACTCTATGTCATCATGGTGTAACCAGGCCTGACCGACAACAGCATTCGGATACCCCGTCTTTTTGGCCACCGAGGTAATAAAATCGCTTTCACCACAGGGGTCTGTTGGGTCCCACTCTGTTTCCATATAGCAGGTTTCCACAACATTAATATTCCCGACATCAAGGAAATAATCTTCCGGGTAATACTTTTTCTTAATAGCAGTATAATCACCATATCGAAAAGGAATCAACACATCTGGCTTCAGCCACGGATGATCATTTTTAATTGGGTCCCAGAAATGATGATGGGCGTCAATAACCGGACCATCATATAATTTCAATTTTTCAGTATTCATCTTTATCTCCTAGCGTACATGACGTAAGTCAATAATATTTGTCATAATAATGAATATTACAGCACAACCTGCGAAGAAGTAGAGCACCGGGTCAAATGAACCTGTCAGGTCTAAAATAAGACCAACTATTAATGGAATACAGATCCCACCAACGCTACCAGCCATATTCATCATACCGCCCACTGTTGCTACCCGGGAGCGTGGAGCCAGCAATGGAGGAAATGTCCAGTACATACTTCCCCACATTAATACAAATGCAGCGCAGGACAGAAGAATAATGGATGTTTTGACGTCCGGGATGCTTGGTAATACCGCAAATGCAAAGAGTGTACAAACGCCCGAGATTGTCAGTAATAATTTGCAGGACCGACCCCGACCTAAACCTTTGCTTGATAATTTATCCGCAAGCCAGCCACCACAAAGGCTACCACATCCCCCTGCACAGAAAATTATCATCGTAGCGAACCCAACGGATTTCAAATCCAGATTTAATGCTCGTGTCAGATATCCAGGCCCCCATGTTAACAACCCAAAGAAACACATTGCCCATGAACAACGACCCAGAAGCATACCTGCGAAAGAACGCAGCGGAATAATTTTTAGCAATGGTTCCTTATTTTCTTCAACAACTTCATTTTCAGTTCGATCAAGATTAATAATTTCCAGTTCACCGTCATTTACTTTAGGTGAGTCTTCGGGTTTGTCACGAATAATCCAGTAGGCTATCAGTCCAAGAATAACTGCAGCTACACCACAGATAATAAAAGTAATCCGCCATGATGAAAAATACAGAATCATTTCGGCTACTAATATTCCACCAATTGCGGCACCAAACGGACCACCGGCGTCCATTAGCGTGGCCCCACGCGCTCTCTCATTCTTGTTTAACCAGATAGCATTCAGTCTGGCGCCGGAGGGAAACACAGGCGCTTCACTTGCACCGAGTAACAGGTTAGCAGCAAGTAAAGCAAAGCCTGTTGGACAAAGCCCTAACAGGGCTTCTGCAATACCCCAGAGGACTGCAGATAAAGTCAGTATAACCCTTGCGCCAAACTTATCCGCCAGGAATCCTCCAGGGATCTGCATACAAGCATAAGTCCAGAAAAAACCACTCAGGATCAGTCCCTGCATGGTATCACTCAGACCCAGGTCTTTAGCAATCGTCGGCATCGCAATTGATATTGAAGCACGATCAATCATACTGACAACAACAAGAAGGAAAAGAACGAAAAATATTCGCCATCGGATATTGGTTGGCTTTTGGATCTTGCTCGAAGAAACAGAGTTTATTAATTTATCACTGGATGACATGGCTGGCCCCCTCAAATTAACTAATGAGATTTTAATTAATTTCAACTTTTAATGGGTATTTAGTTATGCATGATATATTTATATTCAATGATGATTTCTTATATTCCTTTTTCAGCTCACAGAAATTATCACCGATTGTTATTTATGTGTTGTGGACGCCATTCTGGCTGCAACAGCAATAGCGCGTTCTGTTGCCAGTGTTTTGGCCACGCCCTTGCCTGCAATATCAAAAGCAGTACCGTGTTCCGGAGTTGTGATTGCATACGGTAATCCTGCTGCCACGGTGATCCCCACGTCAAAAGCATGGAGCTTGGTGGCAATCTGCCCCTGGTCATGGAACAGGGTCACAACCGCATCGTATTCATGATTAAACGCATGAATAAAAACGGTATCACCCGGTACCGGGCCGTACATATCCATCCCTTTCTCGCGGAAGCTTTCAATGACCGGGATAAGAACGTCAATTTCTTCCTTGCCGCAGGTGCCACCATCGCCGGCATGGGGATTCAGGGCAGCTACTGCAATTCGTGGGTTTTCAATGGCCGCCATACGTAATGTGTCATAGCATAACTGGACCGAACGGCTTACATTTTCAGGTGTAATATGGCTGGCAATATCTTTAAATGGGATGTGCCCGGTCACACGAAATACCCAGAGGTCATCGAGCACGTTCAGCAATCCACGCGGTCTGTCCAGACATCCCAGTTGTTCAGCAAAGAGATAATGTTCATCCTCAATATCCCAGCCGCCTTTCTTGAACGCTTCTTTATTCAGTGGGGCGAAGACAAAACCGTCAATCTTTCCGGTTTTAAGTAATGACATGCAGGTCACCAGTGACTCGCCCGTTGCGTGCCCGGAGCGGGTATCAATGGTGCCCATGACCAGGTTTTCAGGATTAAAGTTTTTCAAATCCAGCAGCGGAATATTCCCGGTATTCCAGTCTGCATCAGACGGGTCGCTGATTACATCCCACTGAAATTCCACGCCGGCAATTTTTTGACCAAGCGCCATAACCCGTGCATCGCCAATCAGGATAGGTCGGCAGTACTTATAAACGGTACCATCTGCCACCACTTTAGCAATCAGCTCAGGACCGATCCCGGCAGCTTCACCCAGAAATATCCCCAGAACAGGTTTACGTTCCATTATTCACCTCTGTGTTTTCCAAAATTTCGAGTTGCGTTTCCTGACATGCCAGGTCACGGTTATTACATAATTGCGTTCATTATCCAGGGGACAAATTCCTGGCTGCCATAACCGAGTTCTTCACTTCGCGTCCGGGTACCCGAGGCCATCCCGATAAGTCTCTGATAAATACGCTCCCCGGCCTGTTCAATTGTTTCCTCGCCTTCCACAATGGTGCCGCAGTTCACATCCATATCATCCTGCTGACGGCGCCACAGAGTATTGTTGGTCGCAATTTTCAGACAGGGTGTCGGTTTAGAGCCGAAGGCTGATCCCCGGCCGGTGGTAAAACACACAAGATTTGCCCCGCCGGCGATTTGCCCGGTGACAGCCATCGGGTCGTACCCGGGGGTATCCATAAAGACAACGCCTTTCGCAGTGACCGGTTCGGCATACTCGTAGACTTCCATCAGGCTGGTCGTACCGGCTTTAGCGATACCCCCCAGTGATTTCTCCAGTACCGTGGTCAGACCGCCCGCTTTGTTCCCTGCTGACGGGTTGTTATTCATTTCACTCCCCGTTCTTTCACAGTAGTCCTCCCACCACTTAATCCGGCGGATCAGTTTTTCCCCCACTTCACGGCTGATGGCCCGGCGCGTCAGGAGATGTTCAGCGCCGTAAATTTCAGAGGTCTCTGACAGTATTGCGGTTCCCCCCTGGCGAACCAGTCGATCCACAGCGTATCCTAAGGCCGGATTTGCAGAGATCCCGGAGTAGCTGTCAGAGCCACCACATTCGAGGGCAAGAATGATTTCCGATACCGGCACCGGCTCACGTTTAACCCGGTTGGCTTCCGGCAGCATGTCGAGAATAAGGGAAATGCCTTTCTCAATTGCATTACGTGTCCCGCCGCTCTCCTGAATGGTCAGGGTATGGAACATCGCGCCTTCGTGCAGTTTATGGATATTCATCATGTCCTTTATCTGGAAGGATTCGCACCCCAGGCCCACGATCACTATCCCGGCAAAGTTTACGTGGGTGGCATAGCCCGCAATCGTCCGGCGCATGACTGTCATCATTTCGCTGTCAGATCCGAAGGCACAGCCAAAACTTTGTGGCAGGGCCACAATGCCATCCACATTCGGGAAATCACTGAGACCACGGGCACGGAAATGATCTTCAATTGCCCTGACGACCGTCGCGCTGCAGTTCACCGAACTGAGTACACCGATAAAATTGCGGGTTGCCACCCGACCGTCCGCTCTGCGGATCCCCATAAAGGTATCCTGATGCGCATCCCGTTCCGGAAGACGACTGTCCGCTCCCCAGGCATAGTCCCGCTCAAAATTGCCCATACCGAGATTGTGCACATGAATATGTTCACCCTGCCGGATGTCACGAGTGGCAAAGCCAATAATCTGTCCATAGCGCTTTACCACGCTACCGGCTGCTATATCATGAAGTGCAATTTTGTGGCCAGCCGGAATGAGATCACATGTTTCCAGACCCTCAGCTTCCAGCCAGCTTCCTGCCGGAAGTTCCTGTCGGGCAATCACAACATCATCCGCTGCGTTTAGTTTGAGTACCGGACTGTTATTCATCTCTCGACCCCCATGATTACTGGTGAATACTTGCCAGAATGGCTTTCACCTGAGCAGTTTTTTCATCACTGAGCGGCAGTGCTGGCGCCACAACGGCGGTGGATATGTCCAGCCCACACAGCCTGATGGCGGTCTTTATCACACCAAAGAAAGGCTGCTCCAGCGCGTACAGTGGAGAAAGTTTTGCCAGCTGCTGCTGAAAATAACGGGCCTGCTCCAGGTCGTTATCCTGAAAAGCCTGATAAATACCTCTGGTGATATCCGGCGCAAAGTTGAAGGTGGCCGGAATGCCGCCGTGGCCACCCAGCAGCAGGGTATCCAGCATATATTCGTCATATCCGCTGAAGACAATGAAATCCGGGCGAAAAGTATGCACACGGTTGATGATCTCCCGTGTATGGCTGATATTGTCGATCGTGTCCTTGATGCCCACTATGTTCGGTACTTCTCTGGCCAACCGGGTAATGACATCCAGGCCAATATCCTGGCCTGTCAGGTCAGGGAAGTTATAGAGAAATACCGGCGTATCGAGCGCATCAGCAATATTTTTGTAATGCATGAACCTGGCGTCATCGCTGAGTTTTGCATAGAACGGGTTTACAACCAGCACGCCATCCGCACCGTTCTCCTGCGCATGACGGCCCAGTTCAATGGTCTCTGCAGTCCCTGTACAGGCAATACCCACCAGAACCGGTACTCTGCTGTCCACATGATGCAGGCAGAATGCCGCTATTTCTTTTCGCTGCCGTGAAGAAAACTGTGAGAACTCGCCTCCACTGCCCAGGATCAGCATTCCGTCTGCGCCACTTTCAATAACATGATCAAGCATACGGGCCATGCCTGCTTTATCCAGTTCCCCCTTTTCATCGACAATGGAGGGAACGGGAGGGAAGATACCCCTGAATTTCGTTGACATACCATCCTCATTTAGTTCAATATATGGAACTCGAGTTCCGTTTGTTGAAATTAGTACAGCAGAATTCGGTTCCGGGAGTCAAAGGGTTTTACAACGCGAGCTGATATCTGTGAGTTATGTCAGATTTATAGCGGGATACCCGTAATCGGAAATGATGTATAACACCAGAAGAAGGCGGTTCTGTGCTCCGGAATTGACCGGAGTACACTACTTATGGCTATGAATTAAAGAACATTTTCCTCTATGAATAATCAAACCAGTAAAACATCCGTACCTGCACTCGATAAAACTGTCCGGATTTGCAATTATCTTTTTATCTCCCCTGGTGCCACCTTCAGTCAGATCCAGCAGGATTTGGGGCTGCCCAAAAGCAGTACTTCATCTTTACTGACAGCACTGGTTGAGCATCACTTTTTACGCCAGGACAGAGGGCGATTTTTCCTGGGACTGAAGCTGTACGAATGGGGGAACCGTTCCCTGGAACAGTTCGACATCAGTAAGGTTGCCAGGCCGGTGCTGGAGAAACTGAGGGACAGTACAGACCTTATTTGCCACCTGGGGATCCTTGAAGAAGTTGCGCCCATTTATATCCTGAAGCTTGAAAGCGCCCAGCCAATAGGGATAAAGACATGGGTGGGCAAGAAACTGCCACTTCATAGTTCTGGGGTAGGTAAGGCTCTGTGCGCGTGGCTGCCGCCGGAGACCATTGATACGCTGTTACCGGATGAAACCCTGCCGCGCTATACGGATACTACTATTACCCGTAAATCTGAGCTGATGCAGGAATTTGCGCATATTCGTGAGCAGGGATGGGCTTTTGATAATGCGGAGGACTCACCGGGAATTTACTGCATTGCTGCGCCAGTCTTCAATCGGGCGCAGGAGGCTGTAGCCGCAATCAGCGTTAGTGGTGTTGAGGTTCAGTTGCCTAAGGAAAGAATTCCGTACTATTCCTCCCTGGTCCTGGAAGCCTGTCAGGAACTGTCAGCAAAGTTAAAATATATCTGAAATGGATACCCGTCCTGAACAAGGACCGGAAGGTGACCGGGAGAGTCAACCTCACAGATATTCTGAAAAGTGGCTTTCTGTAATTTCAGGTCTGACGTTTCTGTCAGACCCCTGCAAGGTGAATTTGTCGTGGCGCAGAAGAGACAGGACTGTGCTACCGCCAGTAATATCTGTCATCCTCAGACCAGGCTGAGGGGCATAATGAAGATGTAAAATCCTGATATTTGATGAGGTTATTACAAGTTAAAGAATGCAGCAATCTGGCTGCAAGATTGCTGCATTCTATTGAAAGAGAGCTTAAGCATCAGCTCCTGATGCGGGCTGATTTTTCGATGGTGCCGCCCTACTCTTTTGTGCAGTGGTCCACCCTGAACATCCCGTTTGGACGCAGAAACTGACTAAAACTGAAAAGCAATAAATGTCACTACACTGCCGCTTTACGCGAGTTGTATCACTTTTATCGTCTTTCTTCAGTTTTAGCCTGTTGCATCATATTCACTCACGGTCTGCCAGAGGAGCTGCATAATATGGATTCTGCCATCATTACGGACCTGCTAATCAGAATTGCCCTCGCCGGTTTTCTCGGGGGACTTATTGGACTCGAACGTCAGTTACGCGCTAAGGAAGCTGGTCTGAGGACGCACATCCTGGTTGGTATGGGCAGCGCTATGTTTATGATCGTATCCAAATATGGATTCGAAGATATTCTCAGGGAAAATCATGTGGCCCTTGATCCGAGTAGGATTGCTGCTCAGGTGGTAAGCGGTATGGGATTTCTGGGCGCCGGAACTATCATTATTCAGAAGCAAATCGTCAAGGGGCTGACAACAGCAGCTGGAATGTGGGTCACCGCTGCCATCGGTCTGGTGATTGGTAGCGGCCTGTATGAGATTGGGATCTACGGGGCCTTTCTGACGCTTATTGTGCTGGAGGTTTTCCGCCAGCTCAGTAACCGGCTGCTGAGTCGTCACTGTGGATTAGAAGTAAAACTCCGGCCAGAAAGCGTTTGTCGGGTGTTTACAACCCTTCAGTCGATGTCCGTTCGCTTTGCGTTTCGTTCCCTGAAAGAAAATGCCTCTGAGGAAAAAATGTGGGCGCTGTTTCTGGTGTTGACGCTGCGTCCCGGACGTTCAATCGATGAGATTGCTCCAGTCCTGCTGGACATTGAAGGGGTTAAATCCGTCACTATTCGGTAAACCCTGCAGGTATCTGGCTGGTGATAAAGTGATGACGGATGTCTCTTATTTTCCCGCTCTCATAGTAACGGTGAAAACCTGCCGCTAAAAACGAGCAGTGCAGCTGTAACTAACAACGTCAGCAGCAGAAAATTCACACAGCACAGACGATGGCGAAAAAGGGCATGTCGGCGCGCCCGCTGGCGTCGTGAGTACATCTTCATGTTGCCTTCTCGACCCGTTATCACTGCAGTTCCTGGCGGGATATCGCCAGCCAGTGCCGGTAACGTTTCGTGAACCATTCCCGGTGTGTTTCATCCATATTCCCGGTCAAAGAATCAATATCCACGGTTCTTCCCTGCGCCGCCATTTGTGCAAATGTGATGGCCAGAAATTCAAAATTACGCATTGCATAAATATCTTCAACCTTTTTCATTTTCTCCACTCCATCGGCCTGAAGGGAACAACCTCCAGGGGTTCTTTTATAATCATCCGACGATAGGCATATGAATGTGATGGTTTTCTCAAAAACAGGCCTCCACTAAAAGTGAGCCGGGGCCGGGCACAGGTGGGCTGCAGGCCTGTTCTCAGACACCAGATGCGCAGAATGTTAAAAGCGGGGCGTAAAAAAAGCCGCGAGAGCGACTTTTATCATCGAAGTGACGAACTATCTGAGGGGGTGGGGCAAAGCTGTGTGGAAAGTGAACCTTCATTGTATGTTTTTTCAAACGGCAAACCACACGGCATCCCGATCTTATACCTGAGAATCATCGCCCAGGCACTGAGGCCAACTAACACTGCCAGCACAAGAATTTGAGTGGCGTAACGACAAAACAATCCCTCAATATGGCATTTATGCGATTATACCAGGCTGGCCCAATCCACTACCAACAGAACGGCGGCAGACGCGGATCACCGTCATTTTTGGCCTTATGAGTACTCTGAAATTGTCCCTTCGGGCGTCATCTTCATCGACTCTTCTCATGCTCTTCTGTCATCTTGCGAGCGTAATACACCGCTCCAGATAACGCGCAGACCATAACGCCGCTCGCAAATGACAGAATCGCCAGAAAGACCACATTACACAGTATCAGGGAGATACCGGATATAATGAGACTGCATCCTGATAAGAAGGTGCTGATCCAGGACATTTCTTTAAGGGACTCGTTGCTAAAGCAGATGTATCTGTTGATAAAACTCATTTAGTCATTGTTCTCCGTTTTGACCCGGACGAGTCGGTGTCAGGTCGGCTGGCCACTGAACATCAAGGCTGACAATCTCATCCGGTGACCGGAACGCAAGGGAGAGGTCGTTAGTGTATCCTCGCCCTACTTTTTCTGTTCATTAGTTTATCACTGGATGACATGGCTGACCCCCCTCAAATTAATTAATGAGGAATTGATTGAAAATTTAACAGCTA
>BBMW01000022.1 GCA_000759755.1 Citrobacter werkmanii NBRC 105721 | reverse complement strand
AGAAAATTAAGCCTGCTACTAAGCAGGCTTAATGATAAAAAAATTTAGGGGCGTAGCTCAGTTGGTAGAGCACCGGTCTCCAAAACCGGGTGTCGCGAGTTCGAGTCTCTCCGCCCCTGCCAGAAACAATCCTTAGCATTCTTGCTAAGGATTTTTTTTATCTGCAATTTGAGCTATTCCTTTCTGCTGTATTACTTCTGGCATCCTTGCCAGTGCTTTCTAATCTTCCAGAATACTTGTTCTTAGCAGATCGCAAATAAGTGCATGCTTGTCGCTGTTTTGCAGCCAGACTGCATATAAAGGGCGTGACAGCGTTATGCTGTCGGTAACCGTGTGTAGATCGTTTTTTGTTTTAGCCCAGTTAACGGGCAACCAACTAAAGCCCTTAAGGACAGAAAGTTGCTGCCTGGCCAGTTCTGCTGAACTGGTGGTCAGTACCGGCACTTCATCTCCCGCGATCAGTCCCGCTTCGTGTTGTTGAAAATCGGGTCCCCATTCCAGGCGTAGGTAATTCAGTTCATCTTTGGTTTGCGAAGGTGAACTGCAATAGAGCGCCAGCGTGAAATATCCCAACAGTTGGCTGCTAAATTCGTCCATTTTGGGCGTTTCGGTGGTGATCAGTAGATCAAGCTGTCGTTCATGTAGCTGCTTTACTAACGACTGTCGTTGAGCGATTCTCGCTTCAAACTGCAGGCTGGTTTGTGGCTCCTGTGACTGATACAAACGCCTCAACCAGTCATTAAGCATACATTCCCAAAGGGATGCGCTGGCACCAATTGAAAACTCGTTATGCCGCGAGGTATTCGCAACCTCCTTGCGTGCTGCTTGCCACGTATTCATCAGCGTTTCAGCGTAAGGTAATAATTTCTCACCCGCCGCGGTTAAACGGATATTGTTTCTGTGTCGGGTGAACAGATTTACACCCAATTGATTTTCCAGTTGTCTGATCCGAAAACTAACCGCTGATTGGGTCAGATAGAGCGCTTCAGCAGCCCTGCCAAAGTGGCGTGTCCGGCTAACCTCCAGGAAAGTTTTTAACAATTCCGTATCCACAACTCGCTCCATAAAATTATTTGTCGTGATGATTTAAATCTTTTGTTTGACGCTCTGTCAAGCGTAACTAATACTCCGCGCCATAAATAGCTCGGCCAAAGAATTAGGAGCGTGCAGGATGGCGGAAAGCTTTACGACGACTAATCGATATTTCGACAATAAATATTATCCCCGTGGATTCTCCCGTCATGGTGATTTCACCATTAAAGAAGCACAACTGCTTGAGCGTCACGGTTATGCTTTCAACGAGCTGGATCTGGGCAAACGTGAGCCGGTAACGGAAGAAGAAAAACTGTTTGTTGCGGTATGCCGTGGTGAACGTGAACCGGTTACCGAAGCTGAACGCGTGTGGTCTAAGTATATGACGCGTATTAAGCGTCCAAAACGTTTCCACACGCTGTCTGGTGGGAAACCTCAGGTGGAAGGTGCAGAAGACTACACCGAATCTGATGATTAATAAAAAAGGGCGAAAGCCCTTTTTTTATGTCAGTAGTTTCTGCAAATGAATGAGTAACCTGTCGATCGCCCTATACCCAATGGCCTCCTGCAAATGCTGACGGGTAATATGGTCACATTGCTCGAGATCCGCAATGGTTCGGGCGACCTTTATCAATCGCAGCCACGCGCGGATAGATAATCCGAGATGTGCCAATGCCTCTTCAAGCCACTGCGCATCATCACTGCGAAGTTGGCAATATTCATGTATATCCTGACTGCCCAGATGCGCGTTTAACTTATTTTGTCGCCGATACTGACGCTCTTGTGCGGCGATAACGCGTTGCTTCACCGTGGCGCTATCTTCCCCTTTCACTGCGCTCTGGCTGAGTATGCCGGGCGGAGGCAAAGGGATTTCGAGGGAGAGATCGAAACGGTCAAGAAACGGTCCTGATAATCGGTTGAGGTAACGCAGCGTTTGTTCTGGGGTGCAGCGGTTATGGTTCCCCTGATAATGACCCGTTGGGCTGGGATTCATTGCAGCAATGAGTTGAAAGCGCGCAGGGTAGGTTATTTTAGCCCGAGTGCGGGATAAATGGATTTGCCCGGACTCGATAGGTTCACGCAGGGCATCCAACGTGCGCCGCTCAAACTCAGGTAATTCGTCCAGAAATAGTATGCCGTTATGCGCCAGAGAGATCTCTCCCGGCGCAGGAATAGACCCACCGCCTACCATAGCGGTTAACGAGGCACTGTGATGCGGTGAGCGAAAAGGGCGCTGCTTCCACTGTTTTTGTATCGTAGCGGAATTGACCAGGCTGAGTATCGCAGCACTTTCCAGTGCCTCATCGTTGCTAAGAGGCGGAAGCAGCCCTCTGAGGCGACTGGCCAGCATGGTCTTTCCCGTCCCCGGAGGGCCGATAAGCAGCAGGTTGTGACCGCCAGCCGCAGTGAGCTCCAGCCCGCGTTTGCCTTGTTCCTGACCGATGACATCGCTCAGATCATCGGCTAATGGCTCTGGCGTGAAGTCTGCAGATAACGGTCTGTCTAAATCATGCTTCCCTTCGAGAAATGCGCATACGGACTGTAGGTGATCGGCAATCAGACACCCTTCACCATGTATTAGTCCGACTTCAGCGGCATTCTCTTTTGCGAGAATAATTCTCCTGCCTGCGCGTATTGCTTCGGTTGCGCTTGAAATCGCTCCTGGAACGCCGCGTAGCGTGCCTGTAAGCGCTAATTCACCTACCAGCTCGTAGGTATCGAGATTATGGGCTGTAAGCTGCTCAGAAGCGGCCAGAAGCGCCACTGCGATAGGTAAATCATATCGTCCTCCTTCTTTGGGAAGATCGGCAGGAGCGAGGTTAATGGTTATCTTCTTGGCCGGGAATTCATAACCACTATTAATAATCGCACTACGAACCCGATCGCGAGCCTCTTTCACCGTAGTTTCTGGCAATCCCACCATGGTTAAACCAGGCAGACCATTGCTGATATGTACCTCAATGGTAATGGCTGGCGCATTCACGCCAAGCGCAGCGCGGGTGTGAACAATCGATAGTGACATAACCCCTCCTGATGAAGGCATTATGCGGCAATGTATCGCGGCAAGATTTAACTTGATTGCGGCTTTTAGATGCTGATTCACGTATTTTTTTGCAAATTAAATCTTTTGCATGAAACCAGGAATAACGCTCGCAAACGTATTTGTAAGGTGTCGCTGGGGGGGAGTGTGTGCTCAAGAGTGACCTGAAACGTGAAATATTTTCATTTTTTAATTTTTTATATAGAAAACAAGGCGATTTATCAAAACCGTTACCGGAGTCAGAAAAACGAATAAAAAAAATTCTTGTGTTATTTGCAAATTCTATGGTAACTCTTTAGGTATTCCTTCGAACAAGATGCAAGAAAATATAAAAATGACAGCCCTTCTACGAGTGATTAGCCTGGTCGTGATTAGCGTGGTGGTGATTATTATCCCACCGTGCGGGGCTGCACTTGGACGAGGAAAGGCTTAGAAAACAAGCCTTAACGAACTAAGACCCCCGCACCGAAAGGTCCGGGGGTTTTTTTTGACCTTAAAAACATACACGAGGAGCAGAAAGTGAATATCAGCATAAAATTCTGTTTCTCAAGATTTACGGCGGGGATGTAACTATGAATGGGGCACAGTGGGTGGTACATGCGTTGCGTGCACAAGGGGTTCAAACCGTCTTTGGTTATCCCGGTGGCGCAATCATGCCGGTTTATGATGCGTTATATGACGGCGGCGTAGAACACCTTTTGTGTCGACACGAGCAGGGCGCAGCGATGGCGGCGATTGGCTATGCCCGTGCGACCGGTAAAACCGGCGTGTGTATCGCCACTTCAGGCCCTGGTGCTACCAACCTGATCACCGGCCTTGCCGATGCCCTGTTAGATTCTGTTCCCGTTGTGGCGATCACCGGCCAGGTTGCATCACCTTTCATCGGAACGGATGCGTTCCAGGAAGTGGACGTTCTCGGTATGTCTCTGTCTTGCACCAAACACAGTTTCCTGGTGCAGTCACTGGAGGAACTGCCGCGCATCATGGCAGAAGCTTTCGACGTGGCGAACTCTGGTCGTCCGGGCCCCGTTCTGGTCGATATCCCGAAAGACATCCAGTTAGCCAGCGGTACGCTGGAACCGTATTTCACGACCGTCGGAAACGTAGAGACTATCCCGCATGCTGACGTTGAGCAGGCGCGTAAAATGCTGGCTCAGGCGCAAAAACCCATCCTGTACGTAGGTGGTGGCGTGGGTATGGCGCAGGCGGTCTCTGCCCTGCGTGAGTTTATTGCGCTTACCCAAATGCCAGTTGCCTGCACGCTGAAAGGCCTGGGCGCAGTAAACGCTGACTACCCGTACTATTTGGGCATGCTGGGAATGCACGGTACTAAAGCGGCGAATTTCGCGGTGCAAGAAAGTGATTTACTGATCGCAGTGGGCGCACGTTTTGATGACCGGGTAACCGGTAAGCTGAATACTTTCGCTCCTAACGCCAGCGTTATCCATATGGATATCGACCCGGCGGAAATGAACAAACTACGTCAGGCACACGTCGCGTTGCAGGGCGATTTAAATTCGCTGTTGCCGGCATTACAACAACCGCTGAAGATTGACGCATGGCGTCAGTCCTGTGCAGAGCTGCGCGCAGAACATGCCTGGCGTTATGATCATCCGGGTGACGCTATCTACGCGCCGCTGTTGTTAAAACAGCTGTCAGAACGCAAACCTGCAGATAGCGTGGTGACGACTGATGTTGGTCAGCATCAGATGTGGTCAGCACAGCATATGACCTATACCCGCCCGGAAAATTTCATCACCTCCAGCGGTTTGGGTACGATGGGCTTTGGCCTGCCTGCCGCCGTGGGTGCCCAGGTCGCGCGCCCGAACGATACGGTTATCTGTATCTCCGGTGACGGCTCTTTCATGATGAATGTGCAAGAGCTGGGCACCGTGAAGCGTAAGCAGTTACCGCTGAAGATAGTCTTACTCGACAACCAGCGCTTAGGCATGGTGCGACAATGGCAGCAACTGTTTTTCCAGGAACGTTATAGCGAAACCACCCTTACCGATAACCCCGATTTCCTCATGTTGGCCAGCGCCTTCGGCATACCTGGCCAGCACATCACCCGTAAAGACCAGGTTGAAGCGGCACTCGACACCATGCTGAACAGCGAGGGGCCATACCTGCTTCATGTCTCAATCGACGAACTTGAGAATGTCTGGCCTCTGGTGCCGCCTGGCGCCAGCAACTCAGAAATGCTGGAGAAATTATCATGATGCATCATCAGGTCGCCGTTGAGGCTCGTTTCAATCCGGAAACCTTAGAACGTGTTTTACGCGTGGTACGCCATCGTGGTTTTCAGGTGTGCTCCATGAACATGGCAGCCGCCAGCGATGCGCAGAATATAAATATCGAATTGACCGTTGCCAGCCCCCGGTCGGTCGACTTACTGTTTAGTCAGTTAATTAAGCTGGTAGACGTTGCACATGTTGCTATCTGCCAGAGCACAACCACATCACAACAAATCCGCGCCTGAGCGCAAAAGGAAGAAAAATGACGACGAAAAAAGCTGATTACATTTGGTCTAATGGCGAGATGATTCGTTGGGAAGACGCGAAGGTCCACGTGATGTCCCACGCTCTGCACTACGGTACTTCTGTATTTGAAGGTATCCGTTGCTACGATTCTCACAAAGGGCCGGTGGTGTTCCGTCATCGTGAACATATGCAGCGTCTGCGTGATTCAGCCAAGATCTACCGTTTTCCGGTCTCTCAGAGCGTTGATGAACTGATGGAAGCCTGCCGCGAAGTGATCCGCAAAAACAACCTGACCAGCGCCTATATTCGTCCGCTGGTATTTGTGGGCGATGTCGGGATGGGTGTTAACCCGCCAGCGGGCTACACCACTGATGTGATCATCGCCGCGTTCCCGTGGGGGGCATACCTCGGCGCAGAAGCGCTGGAACAAGGGATCGATGCGATGGTTTCTTCCTGGAACCGCGTGGCGCCGAACACCATCCCTACTGCTGCTAAAGCGGGCGGTAACTATCTGTCTTCGCTGCTGGTGGGTAGCGAAGCGCGTCGTCATGGTTATCAGGAAGGTATTGCGCTGGACGTGAATGGCTACATCTCCGAAGGTGCGGGTGAAAACCTGTTTGAAGTCAAAGATGGCATTCTGTTTACCCCGCCATTTACCTCTTCCGCGCTGCCGGGTATCACCCGTGATGCCATCATTAAACTGGCGAAAGATCTTGATATCGAAGTACGTGAGCAGGTGCTGTCCCGTGAATCGCTGTACCTGGCCGACGAAGTGTTTATGTCCGGTACCGCGGCGGAAATCACGCCAGTACGCAGCGTCGATGGTATTCAGGTGGGCGAAGGCCGCTGCGGCCCGGTCACCAAACGCATCCAGCAGGCCTTCTTTGGCCTCTTCACCGGTGAAACGGAAGACAAATACGGCTGGTTGGATTCAGTAAACCAATAACAATATTAATATTTCCCTAAAATAATTCACGTTGCAGGAAGACGGCAACGCAGCAAGTCCCAGGAGCTTACTGTAGTAAGTGGCTGGGGTGAGCGAGGCAGCCAACGCACCTGCGGCGTGAAGTATGCAGGGGAAAGACAGACGGGAGTTAATCAAGCATGCCTAAGTATCGTTCAGCCACCACCACTCACGGCCGCAATATGGCGGGCGCCCGCGCACTGTGGCGCGCCACCGGGATGACCGACGCCGATTTCGGCAAGCCGATTATCGCTGTCGTGAACTCCTTTACCCAGTTCGTGCCGGGTCACGTCCACCTGCGCGATCTTGGTAAGCTGGTTGCCGAACAAATCGAAGCCTCAGGCGGCGTGGCGAAAGAGTTCAACACCATCGCGGTGGATGACGGTATCGCTATGGGCCACGGGGGCATGCTTTATTCACTGCCGTCCCGCGAGCTGATCGCTGACTCCGTTGAGTACATGGTCAACGCCCACTGTGCCGACGCGATGGTCTGCATCTCCAACTGTGACAAAATCACCCCCGGGATGTTAATGGCCTCGCTGCGCCTGAATATTCCGGTGATCTTCGTTTCCGGTGGCCCGATGGAAGCCGGGAAAACCAAACTTTCCGACAAGATCATCAAGCTCGACCTGGTTGACGCGATGATTCAGGGCGCGGACCCGAAAGTCTCCGACTCGCAGAGTGAGCAGGTTGAACGTTCCGCCTGCCCAACCTGCGGCTCCTGCTCCGGGATGTTCACCGCCAACTCGATGAACTGTCTGACCGAAGCGCTGGGCCTGTCGCAGCCGGGCAACGGCTCGCTGCTGGCGACCCACGCTGACCGTAAAGAGCTGTTCCTCACCGCTGGTCAACGCATCGTTGAGCTGACCAAACGTTATTACGAGCAGGATGATGCTTCCGCGCTGCCGCGTAACATTGCCAGTAAAGCGGCGTTTGAGAACGCCATGACGCTGGATATCGCCATGGGCGGTTCCACTAACACCGTTCTGCATCTGCTGGCGGCGGCGCAGGAAGCAGAAATCGACTTCACAATGAGTGATATCGACAAGTTGTCCCGCAAGGTGCCGCAGCTGTGTAAAGTGGCGCCAAGCACGCAGAAATACCATATGGAAGACGTTCACCGCGCCGGCGGCGTCTTGGGTATTTTAGGCGAGCTGGATCGTGCTGGGCTGCTGAACCGCAACGTGAAAAACGTCCTTGGTCTCTCTCTGCCGCAGACGCTGGAACAGTACGACATCGCTGTCACTCAGGATGAAGCGGTCAAAAAAATGTTCCGTGCTGGTCCGGCGGGCATCCGCACCACCCAGGCGTTCTCGCAGGATTGTCGTTGGGATACGCTGGATGACGATCGCGCCGAAGGCTGTATTCGCTCGCTGGAGCACGCTTACAGCAAGGATGGCGGTCTGGCGGTACTGTACGGCAACTTCGCGGAAAACGGCTGCATCGTGAAAACCGCCGGCGTTGACGACAGCATTCTCAAATTTACCGGCCCGGCGAAAGTCTACGAAAGCCAGGACGAAGCGGTTGAAGCGATCCTCGGCGGTAAAGTGGTCGAAGGCGACGTGGTGGTGATTCGCTACGAAGGGCCGAAAGGCGGGCCGGGCATGCAGGAAATGCTCTACCCAACCACCTTCCTGAAATCGATGGGGCTGGGTAAAGCCTGTGCGCTGATCACCGATGGTCGCTTCTCCGGCGGTACCTCCGGCCTGTCTATCGGCCACGTTTCCCCGGAAGCGGCGAGCGGCGGCAACATCGCGATCATCGAAGACGGTGACATGATCGCTATCGATATCCCGAATCGCGGTATTCAGCTTCAGCTGAGCGAGGCGGAAATCGCCGCCCGTCGTGAAGCCCAGGAAGCCCGCGGCGACCAGGCGTGGACGCCGAAAAACCGCGAGCGTCAGGTCTCCTTTGCCCTTCGTGCCTATGCCAGTCTGGCAACCAGCGCCGACAAAGGCGCGGTGCGCGATAAATCGAAACTGGGGGGTTAATGACCATGGCGGATTCACAACCCTTGTCCGGCGCCCCTGAGGGAGCCGAGTATCTCAGAGCGGTGCTGCGTGCGCCGGTTTACGAAGCGGCGCAGGTAACGCCGCTACAAAAAATGGAAAAACTCTCTTCGCGCCTCGACAACGTGATTCTGGTGAAGCGCGAAGACAGGCAACCTGTTCACAGCTTTAAGCTGCGCGGGGCCTACGCCATGATGGCGGGCCTGACTGAAGAGCAAAAAGCGCATGGCGTCATTACCGCATCTGCAGGTAATCACGCCCAGGGCGTGGCTTTCTCCTCTGCGCGATTAGGCGTGAAGGCACTGATTGTGATGCCGGTGGCGACCGCTGATATCAAAGTCGACGCCGTTCGCGGTTTCGGCGGTGAAGTGCTGTTGCACGGCGCGAATTTTGATGAAGCCAAAGCCAAAGCGATTGAGCTTTCCCAGCAGCAGGGCTTTACTTGGGTACCGCCGTTTGATCATCCGATGGTGATTGCCGGGCAGGGCACGCTGGCGCTGGAGTTACTTCAGCAGGATGCTCACCTTGACCGCGTCTTTGTGCCGGTGGGCGGTGGCGGGTTAGCGGCGGGCGTGGCGGTGCTGATTAAACAGCTGATGCCGCAGATCAAAGTGATCGCCGTCGAAGCGGAAGATTCAGCCTGCCTGAAAGCGGCGCTGGATGCCGGTCATCCGGTGGATCTGCCACGCGTCGGTCTCTTTGCTGAAGGTGTCGCGGTAAAACGCATCGGCGATGAAACCTTCCGCCTGTGCCAGGAATATCTCGATGACATTATTACCGTCGATAGCGACGCTATCTGTGCGGCGATGAAAGACCTGTTTGAAGATGTACGCGCGGTGGCGGAGCCTTCCGGGGCGCTGGCGCTGGCGGGGATGAAAAAATATATCGCCCAGCACAACATTCGCGGCGAACGTCTGGCGCATGTGCTGTCCGGTGCTAACGTGAACTTCCACGGCCTGCGCTACGTTTCCGAACGCTGCGAGCTGGGCGAACAACGCGAAGCGTTGCTGGCGGTGACGATCCCGGAAGAGAAGGGCAGCTTCCTGAAGTTCTGCCAGCTGCTGGGCGGGCGTTCGGTGACCGAGTTCAACTATCGCTTTGCTGACGCCAAAGATGCCTGCATCTTCGTGGGCGTGCGGCTGAGCCGCGGCGTCGAGGAGCGTAAGGAAATCCTTAGCCTACTCAAAGACGGCGGTTACAGCGTGGTGGATCTGTCAGACGATGAAATGGCCAAGCTGCACGTGCGCTATATGGTCGGCGGCCGTCCGTCTAAGCCGTTGCAAGAGCGCCTCTACAGCTTTGAGTTCCCGGAATCGCCGGGTGCGCTGCTGAAGTTCCTCTACACCCTGGGTACGCACTGGAATATTTCCCTGTTCCACTACCGTAGCCACGGTACCGACTATGGCCGTGTACTGGCGGCGTTTGAGCTGGGCGATAACGAACCGGACTTCGAAACCCGGCTCAACGAATTGGGGTATGAGTGCCACGACGAGACCAATAACCCGGCGTTCAGGTTCTTCCTGGCGGGCTAACGGCGGCCATAAAAAAAGGGTTCATGGAGATATGAACCCTTTTTTACATCTGAATCAGATGGTTACAGCGTGATGACTTCGAATTCGACTTCAGTGTTCACGTCCGCGTCGTAATCCACACCGTCGAGGGCAAAACCGAACAGGTTCAGGAATTCCTGCTTGTAACCTGCATAGTCAGTTTCTTGCGCCAGGTTTTCGGTGGTGATCAGCGGCCACAGGTCACGGCACGCCTGCTGAATATCGTCACGCAGTTCCCAGTCATCCATACGGATACGCTGGTTGTCATCCAGCGCCACTTTATCGCCGTACAGGCTGGTGGTCATCAGACGGTTGATCTGCTCGATACAACCTTCGTGAATTCCCTGTTCTTTCATCAGCTTGAAGACCATGGAAATGTACAGCGGCATCACCGGAATAGCAGAAGAGGCCTGGGTGATAACGGATTTCAGGACGGCAACGTTCGCGGAGCCGTTGAGCGGTGCCAGCTGCTTACGCAGTTCACCTGCCGCGCGGTCGAGGTCTTCTTTCGCTTTGCCCAGCGCGCCGTGCCAGTAGATTGGCCAGGTCAGGTCGGTACCGATGTAGGAGTAAGCCACGGTTTTCACGCCGTCAGCCAGCACGCCCGCTTCGCTCAGCGCGCCCATCCACAGTTCCCAGTCTTCGCCGCCCATAACGGTAACGGTGTTCTGAACTTCTTCTTCGGTGGCCGGCTCAATGCTGGCGGTGATGATCTGATCTTTGTTGGTATCAATCGCTTTAGAGGTATAAACCTCGCCGATTGGCTTCAGCGCAGAACGGACGATTTCGCCGGTTTTCGGCATTTTACGCACCGGGGACGCCAGTGAGTAAACCACTAAATCAATCTGACCCAGGTCTTCTTTGATCAGTTTGATCACTTCGTCGCGGCACTCATCGGAGAACGCGTCGCCGTTGATGCTTTTGGAGTACAGGCCTTCACGCTTAGCAGCTTCATCGAAGGCGGCAGAGTTATACCAGCCCGCGGAACCAGGTTTGGTTTCCGTGCCCGGTTTTTCGAAAAATACGCCGATAGTGGCGGCACCGCTGCCAAAGGCGGCGGAAATTCTGGATGCCAGGCCGTAACCGGTGGAAGCACCGATCACCAGCACGCGGGAAGGGCCGTTCTCAATTTTCCCGTTTTGCTTAACGTACTCGATCTGTTTTTCCACATTGACTTTGCAGCCAGTCGGATGGGTCGTTGTACAGATGAATCCACGAATTTTTGGTTTGATTATCATAATGATGGCTAATTAAGTTTGTATTTTCGCTGTCAAGTGCGCAATGACACCGTCTGTTCTGGCTTGCTTAACGGCATGGTTAACAAGCCCCCCACATCTATTATGGCACGGGACATTATACAGAAAAGGAGTGCCAATACTGAATCTACCACTGATTTTAGGCCAGACGCTGGCGCTACTCGGCGATTTTGCGTTCCAGCACAATCTTCCAGAAGGCATCGATCAGCGGCTCATGCAGCCGCTTTTTCGGCGCGCAGACGCCCAGTTCAAACGGCGTTTTTTCGTCGCTACGCTCTAAAATCATCACGCGATTGCGCACCGGTTCCGGGCTGTTTTCCAGCACAACTTCCGGCAGCAGCGCCACGCCGCAGCCGAGCGCCACCATTGAGACCATCGCCTCATGACCGCCGACGGTGGCGTAAATCTGCGGGTTACTGATTTTGTGGCGACGGAACCACAGCTCAATGCGACGGCGTACCGGCCCCTGGTCGGCCATGATAAACGGCACCGTCGACCAGTCGGGCTTATCGACCGACACCTGATTGCGCACCGGGCAGGGCAGCGCCGGGGCGATCAGCACCACTGCCAGATTCTCCAGCATGGAAAACGCCACCGCACCGGGCAGCGTTTCCGGCTTACCGGCAATCGCCAGATCGGCCTCGCCGGTGACCACTTTGTCCATCGCATCGGCGGCGTCGCCGGTGGTGAGCTTAATTTCGACGGAGGGATGCTCGGCGCGGAAGCGGTCGAGGATCGGCGGCAGGTGGCTGTACGCCGCGGTCACCGAGCAGAAAATGTGCAGTTCACCAGAAAGTGATGGTCCTTGCTGATCGAGGGTGTGGCGCAGTTGCTGATACTGCAACAACGTTTGCTGGGCAAATACCCGCAGTTCTTCCCCTGCTTCGGTCAGTGTGACCGTGCGGTTATCACGCACAAACAGCGCCTGACCGAGGTCCTCTTCCAGCCGCTGAATTTGCCGGGAAAGCGTGGAGGGGCTGACGTGCATCGCCCGCGCGCTGCGGCCAAAGTGGCGGCTTTCTGCCAGATGCAGGAAGGTTTTCAGATCGCGTAAATCCACCGATTTCACCTCACGGTTTTACGTTGCAGAAATTGCAACGTGACGTTGTGAATATATCAATTTCCGCAATAAATTTCCTGTTGTAATGTGAGTCTATTCTCGCAAACAGAATGTCTGCGAACCGAACAATAAGCACGACAACACAACATCACGGAGTACACCATCATGGCTAACTACTTTAATACACTGAACCTGCGCCAGCAGCTGGCGCAGCTGGGTAAATGCCGCTTTATGGGCCGCGACGAATTCGCCGACGGCGCGAGCTACCTTCAGGGTAAAAAAGTGGTCATCGTCGGCTGTGGCGCTCAGGGTCTGAACCAGGGCCTGAACATGCGTGACTCCGGTCTGGATATCGCCTACGCCCTGCGTAAAGAAGCGATTGCTGAGAAGCGTGCTTCCTGGCGTAAAGCGACCGAAAACGGCTTCAAAGTAGGCACCTATGAAGAGCTGATCCCGCAGGCTGACCTGGTAGTTAACCTGACGCCGGACAAACAGCACTCCGACGTGGTGCGTTCCGTACAGCCGCTGATGAAAGACGGTGCGGCGCTGGGCTACTCCCACGGCTTCAACATCGTCGAAGTGGGCGAGCAGATCCGTAAAGACATCACCGTGGTGATGGTGGCGCCGAAATGCCCGGGTACCGAAGTGCGTGAAGAGTATAAACGTGGTTTCGGTGTACCGACGCTGATCGCCGTTCACCCGGAAAACGATCCGAAAGGCGAAGGCATGGCGATTGCTAAAGCCTGGGCAGCGGCCACCGGCGGTCACCGTGCGGGCGTACTGGAATCTTCTTTCGTGGCGGAAGTGAAATCTGACCTGATGGGCGAGCAGACTATTCTGTGCGGTATGCTGCAGGCCGGTTCTCTGCTGTGCTTCGACAAGCTGGTGGCAGAAGGCACCGACCCGGCATACGCGGAAAAACTGATTCAGTTCGGCTGGGAAACCATTACCGAAGCGCTGAAGCAGGGCGGCATCACCCTGATGATGGACCGTCTGTCTAACCCGGCGAAACTGCGTGCTTACGCGCTGTCCGAACAGCTGAAAGAGATTATGGCGCCGCTGTTCCAGAAACACATGGATGACATCATCTCCGGCGAATTCTCTTCCGGCATGATGGCAGACTGGGCCAACGACGATAAGAAACTGCTGACCTGGCGTGAAGAGACCGGTAAAACCGCGTTCGAAACCGCGCCGCAGTTTGAAGGTAAAATCGGCGAGCAGGAGTACTTCGATAAAGGCGTGCTGATGATTGCGATGGTGAAAGCGGGTGTTGAGCTGGCGTTCGAAACCATGGTCGATTCCGGCATCATCGAAGAGTCCGCTTACTATGAATCACTGCACGAACTGCCGCTGATCGCGAACACCATCGCCCGTAAGCGTCTGTACGAAATGAACGTGGTTATCTCCGATACCGCAGAATACGGTAACTACCTGTTCTCTTACGCTTGCGTACCGCTGCTGAAAGAGTTCATGACTACCCTGCAGACTGGCGACTTGGGCAAAGCGATTGCCGAAGGCGCGGTAGATAACGCGCAACTGCGCGACGTTAACGACGCCATTCGCGGTCATGCTATCGAGAAAGTGGGCCAGAAACTGCGTGGCTATATGACTGATATGAAACGTATTGCAGTCGCCGGATAAGCGTAGCGCCATCCGATAAAAAAGCCCGGTGTTTAAACACCGGGCTTTTTATTAGTTGCGGTACAGCACTTTAATTATGTGGTAACCGAACTGGGTGTGCAGCGGGCCGGTTGGCTCCAGCACCGGGCAAGAGAAGACCACTTTGTCGAACGCCGGCACCATCTGGCCCTGAGGGAATTCACCTAAATCGCCGCCGCGTTTGCCCGATGGGCAGATGGAATGCTTCTTAGCCAGTTTGCCGAAGTCGGCACCGTTTTTAATCTGCTCCAGAAGATCCAGTGCCAGTTTCTCTTCTTTTACAAGGATATGCACTGCTGCTGCTGTTTTTGCCATGATCGTGCCTTCAAAAGGGAATATATAAGGCTGGCGATTTTAGCATGGCTTATCGGCGATACAGCACCTTGATGATGTGATAGCCGAATTTGGTTTTGACCGGCCCGTAAGGTTTAAGCAATGGACAGCTAAACACGGCGGCATCAAATGTCCCCACCATCATCCCCTGTTTGAATTCACCCAAATCGCCGCCGTTGCGCCCGGATGGACAGCGAGAGTAGCGTTTTGCCAGGTGATCGAAGCTAATACCGCGCTCCAGCTTGCTGAGGATCTCCAGCGCCAGTTTTTCTTCTTTTACCAGGATGTGCAGGGCTGCCGCGCTCTTAGCCATTATTTTGTTCTCATGTCTCAAAGATATCTCGTTACTTTATCACCCACCTTCGCCGTGAACATATACTCTTCGCCATCACGGGACAGATGTCTCGCCTGATGTATGGAAGCGAGAGATGAGCGACATTTTTATCTGCCCTATTCCTTCTTGTCGGGGACAGCCGTCCTGTCCCTACCGCTGTGGAGCGAGATAACATGGATACAATGAAAAAACCTGAATTTTCAGTCGGCTGGCTTTCCGGGCTTAGTGATATTGTTCGCGATCCACAGCTTTACGAATTACTGAAATATTGCCCTCTGGAAATCATGCAGCAATGGTGTTTTGAAGAGATCCCGCGCGGAGACTTTATTTGCCGGCAGGGGGAAATATGTCAGCGCTTTTCACTAATTATTGCCGGTGAAGTGGATGTGTTCTATGAGGCTGAAGATGGACGTCGTTATCGTCAGGCCCGCTACCGGAAAAGCGACATGCTGGGTGAACTCGAGATCTTTGAGTCGCGTCATTACATCTGTTCGGTGGTGGCAGTAGGGCATGTGCAGCTCCTGAGTTTGTCGCAGGAATATTTTTGCCGCTGGCTGGCCTTAGATAACCATTTTAACCAGCGGATGCTGCGCTTCTTTAGTCAGCAATATTATCAGCTGTCAAAAAAGGCCAGCAGCGACAATCTTTACTCGCTGCATCAGCGAGTGTGTCAGGCGTTATGGCTGCGTTATCAACAAGATGGCACCAACGCAATTTTGCTGGATAAGCTAAACCTCAGCGAGGAGCTGGCGGCGACGACCCGTAGTATTAATCGTATTTTACATGATCTGAAAACGTTACAGATTATTGATACCGATGGTGAAAGCATTGTGTTGTTAGTCCCTGAAAAGTTAAAGCAGGAGGCTGATATCGGATAACCGTAAGAGTGAAGGAGGCGCGAGAATGTCGCTGCAACCCCATATCCAGTTAAGCAAGGAGATGACCGGCGCACGCTATGCGCTGCTGCCGGGAGACCCGTTGCGAGTCGACCGCATTGTCAATTTTCTTGATAACCCAGAACAGCTTGGTCAAAACCGGGAGTTTCGCGCCGCGCGAGGTTGGTATCAGGGCATCGAGATTTTGGTGCTCTCTACCGGGATCGGTGGGCCGTCTACGGCGATTGCCATTGAAGAACTGCGCCAGATCGGCATAACAACCCTGATTCGTATCGGTAGCTGTGGGGCGTTGCAGGATAATCTTGCGCTCGGTGACGTGATTATCGCTCATGCCGCAGTAACGGATGACGGGACCAGCCGTACCTATGCGCCAACGGGCTATCCGGCCTGCGCCGACCCGCAGTTAACCTGGGAACTGATGGCGCAGGCGCGCCAGATGAATATCCCCGCCGCGTGTGGCCTGGTGCGTAGCCACGACAGTTTTTATACCGATCGGGAAGCAGAACTGGACGCGCGGTGGTCGGCGCTCGGCGTTCTGGGCGCGGATATGGAGAGCGCCGCTCTGATGACTATCGGCGCGCTGCGAGGGTTACGTACGGCGTCATTACTCAACGTGGTGGTTGCCCACAACGGTTGTCTGGATAGCAGCATCAATGATTATGTCCAGCAGGACGCGTTGTGCCAGCAGGGTGAAGAACGGCAAATTGCCCTGGCGCTCCGCGCCATTTATTCCGTCAGCCAGTCAGGAGGTCAGTAATGGACTTTTTTAGCATTAACAATGTGATGGTCAACATTCCTCTCGGCGAAGGCGGATATGCGCTATCGTGGATTGAAGCCATTGGTACCGTATTTGGTCTGTTATGTATCTGGTGTGCCAGCCGGGAAAAAATCATCAATTACCTGTTTGGCTTGATTAACGTCACGCTGTTTGCAGCAATCTTTTTCCAGATTCAGCTTTATGCCAGTCTGTTGCTGCAGGTGTTTTTCTTCGCCGCTAACATTTACGGTTGGTATGCGTGGAGCCGGCAAAATGAGGCGCAGGAAGCAGCGCTCAAAGTACGTTGGCTTTCACGCCAGCAAACCCTGGCATTAGGCGGCGTTTGTGCGGTGGCGATAGTTCTGATGACGCTATTTATCGACCCGGTGTTTGCGGCGCTCACCCGCATCATGATTGCCCTGCTGCAAACATTTGGTATGCAGGTCGCTATGCCTGACCTCCAGCCCGATGCCTTCCCGTTCTGGGATTCCACCATGCTGGTATTGTCGATTGCGGCCATGGTACTGATGACGCGCAAGTTCGTCGAAAACTGGCTGCTGTGGGTACTTATCGACGTGATTAGTGTGGTTATTTACGCGGTGCAGGGCGTTTACGCCATGTCGCTTGAGTATGTCCTGCTGACGGCAATCGCGGTGATGGGATCCTACAGCTGGATCAAGAGCGCGCAGCGCAACGGCTATACGCCACTAGCCGCGACGGCTTCCTGATTGACCCGATTTTCTGGCTACCCGCAGAGGTAGCCAGTTACTCTTTCTCCCCCTCTTTCTGCTACAATCCACCTCCCCGTGTTTACAGATTGAGCAATCCTCTATGCGTTTGAACCCCGGACAACAACAAGCCGTCGAATTCGTCACCGGACCTTGCCTGGTGCTGGCGGGCGCAGGTTCCGGTAAGACGCGTGTTATCACCAATAAAATCGCGCATCTGATTCGTGAATGCGGCTACCAGGCTCGACATATTGCGGCCGTGACCTTTACCAACAAGGCTGCGCGCGAGATGAAAGAGCGCGTGGCGCAAACGCTGGGGCGTAAAGAAGCACGCGGGTTGATGATCTCCACTTTCCACACTCTGGGACTGGATGTCATTAAGCGTGAATATGCGGCGCTGGGGATGAAGTCGAACTTCTCGCTGTTTGACGATACCGACCAGGTGGCCCTGCTTAAGGAGCTGACCGAAGGGCTAATTGAAGACGATAAGCTTATTCTCCAACAGCTGATCTCGACGATCTCCAACTGGAAAAACGATCTGATGACCCCGGCGCAGGCGGCAGCCAGCGCAAAGGGCGAGCGCGATCGTATTTTTGCTCACTGCTACGGTTTGTATGACGCCCATATGAAGGCGTGTAACGTTCTCGATTTTGACGATCTGATCCTGCTCCCCACGCTGCTGCTTCAGCGCAATGAAGAAGTGCGCGAGCGCTGGCAGAACAAAATTCGTTACCTGCTGGTGGATGAATATCAGGATACCAACACCAGCCAGTACGAGCTGGTGAAGTTGCTGGTGGGGAAACGGGCGCGTTTCACCGTCGTGGGCGATGACGATCAGTCGATCTACTCCTGGCGCGGCGCGCGTCCGCAGAACCTGGTGCTGTTGAGCAAAGATTTCCCAGCCTTGCAGGTGATTAAACTGGAGCAGAACTACCGCTCCTCCGGGCGCATCCTGAAGGCGGCGAATATTCTCATCGCTAATAACCCACATGTGTTTGAAAAGCGGCTTTTTTCCGAGCTGGGCTATGGTGCGGAGCTTAAAGTATTGAGCGCCAATAACGAAGAGCATGAAGCGGAGCGCGTCATCGGTGAACTGATCGCCCATCACTTCGTCAATAAGACGCAGTATAAGGACTACGCGATTCTGTATCGCGGCAACCACCAGTCGCGGGTGTTCGAAAAATTCCTGATGCAGAACCGTATCCCGTACAAGATTTCTGGTGGGACATCGTTCTTCTCCCGTCCGGAGATTAAAGACTTGCTGGCCTATCTACGCGTACTCAGCAACCCGGATGACGACAGCGCGTTCCTGCGCATCGTTAATACACCGAAGCGCGAGATTGGCCCAGCGACGCTGCAGAAATTGGGTGAATGGGCGATGACGCGTAATAAAAGCCTGTTTACCGCCAGCTTTGACATGGGGCTGAGCCAGACGTTGACCGGACGCGGATATGATTCACTGACCCGCTTTACGCACTGGTTGGGTGAAATTCAGCGCCTGGCAGAGCGTGAGCCCGTTGCGGCCGTGCGCGATCTCATCCACGGCATTGATTACGAGTCCTGGCTGTATGAAACCTCGCCGAGCCCGAAAGCAGCAGAAATGCGCATGAAGAACGTCAACACGCTGTTTAGCTGGATGACAGAGATGCTGGAAGGCAGCGAGCTGGAAGAGCCAATGACCCTGACCCAGGTGGTTACTCGTTTTACCCTGCGTGACATGATGGAACGTGGAGAGAGCGAAGAAGAACTGGATCAGGTACAGTTGATGACATTGCACGCTTCAAAAGGGCTGGAGTTTCCTTACGTATTTATGGTGGGAATGGAAGAAGGATTTTTGCCGCACCAGAGCAGCATTGATGAAGACAATATCGATGAAGAGCGTCGTCTGGCTTATGTAGGGATTACCCGCGCACAGAAAGAACTCATCTTTACCCTGTGCAAAGAACGCCGTCAGTACGGTGAGCTGATACGCCCGGAACCGAGCCGTTTCCTGTTAGAACTGCCGCAGGATGACGTTATCTGGGAACAGGAGCGTAAAGTGGTAAGTGCTGAGGAACGGATGCAAAAAGGGCAGGCCAGCATCGCTAATATTCGGGCAATGATGGCAAAGGCAAAAGCGAAGCCGTAGGCCGGATAAGCGCGAGCGCCTTCCGGCAAATCAACGGTTAACGTACTTCCAGCGGCCAGTGGACATAGCTTTGCCACTCACTTTCCTGATCGATGAGCTCTTTACCTAGCGGGTGATGTTCCAGCCAGCCTTCAGGTAGTATGACCGTCAGGTGCTCATCTCTTGCATCCAGCTGAATTTCCGGCACCAAATCATCGCGACGACGGCTGGCGAAAATGATCGCCAGTCGTAGCAAACGGCAAAGGTGCTCCGCGATGCGGGGTGGCACGGCGTTTTGCTGATGGAGCGAAGAGAGATCGACCGGATTGGTCTGGTTGAGTAACAGCGTGGCTAACAGTTTTTTCTGCGCCGGCGTAAAACCCGGAAGATCGAGATTGCGCACCAGATAAGCCGCATGCTGTGGCGCCTGTTTAAAATCAACGCTCAGCCCAATTTCATGCAGCTGGCAGGCGCTAATCAGCAGTTCGCGACTAATTGCTTCCAGATGCCACTTATTTTCCACTTGATCGAGGAATTTAGTGGCTAACATGGCAACGCGATGCGCTTGCTCTGTATCGACCATAAATCGACGCTGAATATTACGTAACGTGCGGCTGCGAATATCCTGATCCACTGCCAGATGTAGCATGCCATAGACCAGCCCTTCGCGTAATGCGCCGCCAGCAAGGGTCATGCACTGAATATTCAGTTCGGTGAAAATGGCAATCAGGATCGCCAGCCCGCTGGGGAAAACCAGCGCACGTTCCAGCGTTAAGCCTTCAATTTCCAGCTCTTCCAGACGACCACAATGAATGGCTCGCTGCTTTAGCTGCTGAAGTTTCGCCAGCGTGATACGTTCATCCATGCCTTGCGCCATCATGATTTCCTGCAACGCCTGGACGGTACCAGAAGCACCAACGCAGACTTTCCAGCCATGAAAACGCAGTTTGTCAGCGACCGGACGCAGTACTTCGCGCGCAGCCTTCTCGGCCTGGTCGAAGTTTTCCTGCGCCAGATTACGATCGGTAAAATACCGTTCGAGCCAGGTGACGCAGCCCATTGACAGGCTAAACAAGGAAGTCGTTTGTGCGCCGGAGCCGGTAACCAGTTCAGTGCTGGCGCCGCCAATATCAACGACCAGACGCTGATCGGCCCCGCCGGTAGTGTGGGCAACACCCTGATAAATCAGTCGTGCTTCTTCTTCGCCGCTAATGACCTGGACAGGACAGCCAAGGATTTCTTGCGCTTTGGCGATAAACACATCGGCATTTACGGCGATGCGTAATGTTGCCGTGGCGACCACGCGGATTTGTGGTTGAGGAATATCCTGCAGGCGTTCAGCAAACAGGCGCAGACATTGCCAACCGCGCTCCATCGCCTCTGTGGAGAGAACGTAATCGCTGTTGAGTCCAGCGGCCAGACGCACTTTGCGTTTTATACGCGTGAGCGTCTGGATGCTTCCCGCCACCTCGCGTACGACCAGCATATGAAAACTATTGGAGCCGAGATCGATTGCTGCATACAACGAGGTAGAGTTCATACACTTCATCCTTCAACCTGTATCTGTGTTGGCTGCGTTCTCTCACCCGAATCACTTACTTTTGTAAGCTCATCGGGATTCGTTTTCTTGCCGCCTTGATAAAGGCTGAATGATTTTGTGTATGGCATAGCTTTTCTTAACCTGAACGACGACGATTACGCGGAGCGCCACCGGTACGACGCGGGCCATTACCTGTGCGCGGGCGCGTCAGGCGCAGCGGCTTCGGCAGATCGGTCATTAGCGCATCCGGGTTGTACTTGCTGACCGGAATTGAGTGGCCGATATAGGTCTCGATTGCAGGTAAATTCAGCGCGTATTCTTCGCAGGCCAGGCTGATAGAGTGACCGCTTGCGCCAGCACGACCCGTACGACCGATACGGTGAACGTAATCTTCACAGTCATCCGGCAGGTCATAGTTAAAGACGTGCGTTACGGCTGGGATATGCAGGCCACGCGCGGCAACGTCAGTCGCAACAAGAATGTCGAGATCGCCACGGGTGAACTCATCCAGGATACGCAGGCGTTTTTTCTGCGCCACGTCACCGGTCAACAGGCCGACGCGATGACCGTCCGCAGCGAGGCTGCCCCAAATATCTTCACAACGGTGCTTGGTGTTAGCAAAGACGATGGCGCGATCTGGCCACTCTTCTTCAATCAGCGTTTGCAATAAACGCATTTTTTCTTCGTTGGAAGGATAGAAGAGTTCCTCTTTAATGCGGTGACCTGTTTTCTGCTCCGGTTCGACTTCAACGTACTCAGCGTTATTCATCTGTTCGAACGCCAGTTCGCGGACGCGATAAGAGAGGGTTGCAGAAAACAGCATGTTCAGACGTTGGGTGGTTGGCGGCATACGACGGAACAGCCAACGGATATCTTTAATAAAGCCCAGATCGTACATACGATCGGCTTCATCCAGCACCACGACCTGAATCGCGCCCAGGTTAATGTGGTTCTGCTTTGCATAGTCAATGAGACGACCGGTCGTGCCGATAAGAATATCGACGCCGCTTTCCAGCACTTTCAGCTGTTTGTCGTAACCGTCGCCGCCATAAGCCAGGCCTAATTTCAGACCGGTGGTCTGTGCCAGCGGCTCGGCATCGGCGTGGATCTGCACGGCTAACTCACGCGTTGGCGCCATAATTAACGCACGCGGTTGGTTCACCTTGCGATCGGCAATCGCGGGATGAGAGAGAAGATAATGAAACGTTGACGTCAGGAACGCCATCGTTTTTCCGGTACCGGTTTGCGCCTGCCCTGCAACATCACGACCTGCCAGCGTTAGCGGCAGCGCGAGGGCCTGAATGGGCGTGCAGTTATGAAACCCTTTATTTTCAAGGGCTTCTATCACCTTTGGGTGCAGGGCGAAGTCGGAAAACTTCTGTTCTGTTAAATGTGTTTTGCTCATAGTGTGGTAGAATATCAGCTTACTATTGCTTTACGAAAGCGTATCCGGTGAAATAAAGTCAACCTTTAGTTGGTTAATGCTACACCAACAGCCTACACCAACACGCCAGGCTTATTCCTGTGGAGTTATATATGAGCGATAAAATTATTCACCTGACTGACGACAGTTTTGACACGGATGTACTCAAAGCGGACGGAGCGATCCTTGTTGATTTCTGGGCAGAGTGGTGCGGTCCGTGCAAAATGATCGCTCCGATTCTGGATGAAATCGCTGACGAATATCAGGGCAAACTGACGGTTGCTAAACTGAACATTGACCAAAACCCAGGCACCGCGCCGAAGTATGGTATTCGTGGTATCCCGACCCTGCTGCTGTTTAAAAACGGCGAAGTAGCGGCGACTAAAGTCGGCGCACTGTCCAAAGGTCAGTTGAAAGAATTCCTCGACGCGAATTTGGCGTAAGGAAGTCTCATGATCGGGCGACCATACTTCGAATTGATTCGGATGACTGGACGCCCGACTTGAGTCGTGCTAAGTTAGTGTTGACTTCGTATTAAACATACCTTATTAAGTTTGAATCTGGTTACATCCCATACTTCCCGTTGTTTCTCGCGCGAGAAGTGGACAGATTCAGGGCCTTATCACTCAATCCGTCTTGTCGTTTCAGTTCTGCGTACTTTCCTGTGACCAGACAGCGAACAGACATGAGTCGATGGCCGTAAACAGGCATGGATGACCCTGCCATACCATTCACAACATTAAGTTCGAGATTTACCCCAAGTTTAAGAACTCACACCATTATGAATCTTACCGAATTAAAGAATACGCCGGTTTCTGAGCTGATCACTCTCGGCGAAAATATGGGCCTTGAAAACCTGGCTCGTATGCGCAAGCAGGACATTATTTTTGCCATCCTGAAGCAGCACGCAAAGAGTGGCGAGGATATCTTTGGTGACGGTGTGCTGGAGATATTGCAGGACGGATTTGGTTTCCTCCGCTCTGCAGACAGCTCCTACCTCGCCGGTCCTGATGACATCTACGTTTCTCCCAGCCAAATCCGCCGTTTCAACCTCCGCACTGGTGATACCATTTCTGGTAAGATTCGCCCGCCGAAAGAAGGTGAACGCTACTTTGCGCTGTTGAAAGTTAATGAAGTCAACTACGACAAACCGGAAAACGCCCGTAACAAAATCCTCTTTGAGAACTTAACCCCGCTGCACGCAAACTCTCGTCTGCGTATGGAACGTGGTAACGGTTCTACTGAAGACTTAACGGCGCGCGTACTGGATCTGGCATCGCCGATCGGTCGTGGCCAGCGTGGTCTGATTGTTGCTCCGCCGAAAGCGGGTAAAACCATGCTGCTGCAGAATATCGCGCAGAGCATTGCATACAACCATCCAGACTGTGTGCTGATGGTGCTGCTGATTGACGAACGTCCGGAAGAAGTAACCGAGATGCAGCGTCTGGTGAAAGGTGAAGTGGTTGCGTCTACTTTTGACGAACCAGCATCCCGTCACGTTCAGGTTGCGGAAATGGTCATCGAGAAGGCAAAACGCCTGGTTGAACACAAGAAAGACGTTATCATTCTGCTCGACTCCATCACCCGTCTGGCGCGTGCTTATAACACCGTGGTTCCGGCTTCCGGTAAAGTGCTGACCGGTGGTGTGGACGCTAACGCCCTGCACCGTCCGAAGCGTTTCTTTGGTGCTGCGCGTAACGTGGAAGAGGGCGGCAGCCTGACCATCATCGCGACTGCGCTGATCGATACCGGCTCTAAAATGGATGAAGTTATCTACGAAGAGTTTAAAGGTACCGGCAACATGGAACTGCACCTCTCTCGTAAGATTGCGGAAAAACGCGTCTTCCCGGCTATCGACTACAACCGTTCCGGTACCCGTAAAGAAGAGCTGCTCACCACCCAGGAAGAGCTGCAGAAAATGTGGATCCTGCGCAAAATCATCCATCCGATGGGTGAAATCGACGCCATGGAATTCCTCATTAATAAGCTGGCGATGACCAAGACCAACGACGACTTCTTCGACATGATGAAGCGTTCCTGATCCTGGCATCATCTGAAAACGCCACGTTTTTACGTGGCGTTTTGCTTTTGTAGATGTAATCTTAACGACACAATAACAATAATCCGGTATGACATACCGCCAGGCGAAGAAGTGTTATAATTCGTATTTTGTGGTTAATAATCATACAGAACCACCTGATATGGAATCGGGTTTCTCTTCTGAATATGCGCCTCGATGGTTATACTTCATATATTGATATTCTTTGAGAGCATGTATAGTGAATTTACTGACAGCAAGTACTGATCTCATCAGTATTTTTTTATTCACAACGCTGTTTCTTTTCTTTGCCCGCAAGGTTGCGAAAAAGATAGGATTGGTGGATAAACCCAACTTCCGCAAACGTCATCAGGGACTGATTCCGCTGGTTGGAGGGATCTCGGTTTACGCAGGCATTTGCTTTACATTCCTCATCGCCGATTATTACATCCCGCATGCTACTCTCTACCTGGCCTGTGCCGGGGTACTGGTATTTATCGGTGCCCTGGATGACCGTTTTGATATCAGTGTAAAAATTCGCGCGACCGTCCAGGCCATTATCGGCATCATTATGATGGCGGTTGGTAAGCTCTATCTTTTAAGCTTGGGGTATATTTTTGGTCCCTGGGAGATGGTGCTCGGTCCTTTTGGTTATTTCCTTACCCTTTTTGCCGTCTGGGCGGCGATTAACGCCTTTAATATGGTGGATGGCATTGATGGCCTGTTAGGCGGGTTATCCAGTGTTTCATTTGCCGCGATGGGACTTATCCTGTGGTTTGATGGCCAGACGAGCCTGGCTATCTGGTGTTTTGCCATGATCGCCGCCATTTTGCCTTATATCATGCTGAACCTGGGGATACTCGGACGTCGCTATAAAGTCTTTATGGGCGATGCAGGCAGTACACTGATTGGCTTCACGGTAATTTGGATCCTGCTGGAGACCACACAAGGGAAAACGCATCCTATTAGCCCTGTCACCGCACTGTGGATTATCGCCATTCCGCTAATGGATATGGTGGCGATTATGTATCGTCGCTTACGTAAAGGTATGAGTCCTTTCTCCCCGGATCGCCAACATATTCATCACTTAATCATGCGCGCTGGGTTTACCTCCCGACAGGCTTTTGTCCTGATTACGTTGGCTGCAGCGATTCTGGCTGCTATCGGCGTACTGGCCGAATATTCCCGGGTTGTTCCGGAATGGGTGATGCTGGTGCTCTTTTTACTGGCATTTGTTTTATACGACTTTTGTATTAAACGTGCCTGGAAGGTAGCGAGATTTATCAAACGCTTGAAGCGCAAGCTGCGTAGAAACCGTGAAAGTAAACCAAACTTAACCAAATAAATTGAGGGTACGATGACACAACCATTACCGGGAGAACACGCCGTGAGCGCTGAAAATGAACTGGATATCCGTGGGTTGTTTCGTACCTTGTGGGCAGGGAAGGCGTGGATCGTCGGTATAGCGCTCGCCTTTGCGCTAGCCGCTCTTGCCTATACTTTTTTTGCTCGTCAGGAGTGGAGTGCTACGGCGATTTCAGATAGGCCAACGGTCAATATGTTGGGGGGTTACTATTCTCAACAGCAGTTTTTGCGTAACCTGGATATTAAGGCCAGTCTCGCATCTGCGGACCAGCCGTCGGTGATGGACGAAGCCTACAAAGAATTCATCATGCAGCTTGCCTCCTGGGATACGCGCCGTGAATTCTGGCAGCAGACTGATTACTATAAGCAGCGTATGGTGGGTAACAGTAAAGCCGATGCGGCGATGCTGGACGAACTGATCAATAACATTCAGTTTATGCCTGGCGATGCGATGCGTAATACCAATGACAGTGTGAAACTGATTGCGGAGACGGCTCCTGATGCCAACAATCTGCTGCGTCAGTACGTCGCCTTTGCCAGCCAGCGTGCGGCGCGTCATCTGAACGAAGAGTTAAAAGGGGCCTGGGCTGCACGCACCGTGCAGATGAAGGCGCAGGTTAAGCGCCAGGAAGAAGTGGCGAAATCGATATTCTCCCGCCGTGTTCACAATATTGAGCAGGCACTCAAAATTGCCGAACAGCATAACATTTCTCGTACTTCCACCGATGTTCCTGCTGATGAGTTGCCGGATTCTGAACTGTTCTTGCTTGGACGCCCTATGCTGCAGGCGCGACTCGAAAACCTACAGTCCGTTGGTCCGGATTTTGATCTGGACTACTTCCAAAACCGAGCCATGCTTAACACACTGAACGTTGGGCCAACTCTGGATCCTCGCTTTCAGACATATCGTTATTTGCGTACGCCGGAAGAGCCAGTAAAACGTGACAGCCCTCGCCGTGCCTTCCTGATGATTATGTGGGGCATCGTTGGGGCTCTGATTGGTGCTGGTGTCGCATTAACCCGTCGCCGCACGATTTAGCAATACCGTTGCAGTGAGGGGCTGGGCCCTCACTGCCAATCCGAAGAGAATCGATGTGAAAGTACTGACTGTATTTGGCACGCGACCGGAGGCTATAAAAATGGCTCCTCTGGTTCATGCGTTGGCAAAAGATCCTGATTTTGAGGCGAAAGTTTGCGTCACGGCGCAGCATCGGGAGATGCTCGATCAGGTGTTGAACCTCTTTTCCATAGTACCTGATTACGATCTCAATATTATGCAGCCAGGTCAGGGGCTAACAGAAATTACCTGCCGAATCCTTGAAGGATTAAAGCCAATTCTGGCTGATTTCAAACCTGATGTGGTGCTGGTTCACGGTGATACCACGACTACGATTGCCACCAGTTTGGCTGCGTTTTATCAGCGCATCCCGGTGGGGCATGTTGAGGCGGGTTTACGTACCGGCGATCTTTACTCTCCCTGGCCGGAAGAGGCGAACCGTACGCTGACCGGGCGTCTGGCTATGTATCATTTTGCGCCAACAGAAAACTCGCGCCAAAATTTGTTACGGGAAGCTATTCCTGATAATCGTATTTTCGTCACTGGCAATACGGTTATTGATGCGTTGATCTGGGTACGCGACCGCGTACTGGCGAGTGATGCATTGCGGGCGGAACTGGCAGAAAATTACCCTTTCCTGAGCGCTGACAAAAAGATGATCCTGGTGACCGGTCATCGTCGGGAAAGCTTCGGTCGCGGCTTTGAGCAAATTTGCCACGCGCTGGCGGAAATTGCCGCGGCTAATCAGAATGTGCAGATTGTCTACCCGGTACACCTGAATCCTAACGTCAGCGAGCCGGTCAACCGCATCCTGGGTCACGTTGAAAACGTGATTCTGATTGAACCGCAGGACTACATGCCATTTGTCTGGCTGATGAATCACGCCTGGCTGATCCTGACCGATTCCGGCGGAATTCAGGAAGAAGCTCCGTCTCTGGGGAAACCTGTGCTGGTGATGCGCGAAACAACGGAACGGCCTGAAGCCATTACCGCAGGCACTGTACGTCTGGTGGGAACTGACCCACAGCGTATCGTAGAAGAAGTCACGCGTTTGCTGCATGACGACAATGAATATCAGACCATGAGCCGTGCCCATAACCCATATGGTGACGGGCAGGCGTGTGGCCGTATTTTACACGCGTTAAAAAATAATCGGGTATCGCTATGAGTTTTACGACCATTTCTGTCATTGGGCTGGGTTATATCGGACTGCCAACGGCGGCTGCCTTTGCTTCCCGTCAAAAACATGTAATTGGCGTAGATGTAAATCAACATGCGGTGGATACCATTAATCGCGGCGAAATTCACATTGTTGAGCCCGATCTGGGCGCCGTGGTGAAAACGGCGGTCGAAAACGGATTTCTTCGTGCAACCATCACTCCCGTAGAAGCTGATGCATATCTGATTGCTGTGCCTACCCCATTCAAGGGAGAGCATGAACCCGATATGGTCTACGTTGAAGCTGCGGCTAAGTCTGTCGCGCCGGTGCTGAAAAAAGGCGCATTAGTGATACTTGAATCGACGTCACCTGTCGGGGCAACTGAACAGATGGCCGCATGGCTTGCAGAAATGCGGCCTGACCTGACGTTCCCGCAGCAGGTCGGTGAACAGGCCGATGTGAATATTGCTTATTGCCCGGAGCGCGTGTTGCCAGGCCAGGTCATGGTTGAACTGATTAAAAACGACCGCGTGATCGGCGGGATGACTTCCGTCTGTTCCGCGCGCGCCAGTGAGCTGTATAACATCTTCCTTGAGGGCGAATGTGTCGTAACCAACGCCCGCACCGCGGAAATGTGCAAGCTGACTGAGAATAGCTTCCGCGACGTCAATATCGCCTTCGCTAATGAATTATCGTTAATTTGCGCCGATCAGGGGATTAATGTCTGGGAACTGATTCGCCTGGCAAACCGTCATCCGCGTGTAAATATTCTGCAACCAGGACCGGGCGTTGGTGGGCACTGTATCGCGGTCGATCCGTGGTTTATTGTGGCGCAGAACCCGCAGCAGGCGAAACTGATCCGTACCGCACGCGAGGTTAATGATGGTAAGCCTCATTGGGTCGTCGATCGGGTAAAAGCAGCTGTAGCCGACTGTCTGGCAGATACCAACAAACGGGCCAGCGAAGTGAAAATCGCCTGCTTTGGTTTGGCTTTTAAACCGAATATTGATGATTTGCGTGAAAGTCCGGCGATGGGAATTGCGCAAAGCATCGCGCATTGGCACAAAGGCGAAACATTGGTGGTGGAACCGAATATCCATCAATTGCCGAAAAAACTGGACGGCATTTGCCAACTGGCGACGCTGGACGATGCGCTGGAAAGCGCCGATGTGCTGGTCATGCTGGTCGACCATAATGAATTTAAAGCCATTAAAGGCGATGCGGTTCTTCAGCAATACATCGTTGATACCAAAGGGGTCTGGCGCTAATGAAACGAATTCTGGTTACCGGTGGCGCGGGGTTTATCGGCTCGGCGGTTGTACGGCATATTATTCATGAGACCCAGGATGCGGTGGTTGTGGTCGATAAGCTGACCTATGCCGGGAATCTGATGTCGCTGGCGCCGGTTGCACAGAATGACCGTTTTGCCTTTGAGAAAGTTGATATCTGCGATCGGGCATCGCTCGACAAGGTGTTTCAACAATACCAGCCAGACTGCGTGATGCATCTGGCGGCAGAAAGCCATGTCGATCGCTCCATTGATGGTCCGGCTGCCTTTATCGAAACCAACATTGTGGGAACCTACACGCTGTTGGAAGCGGCGCGCGCTTACTGGAGTGCATTGGCCAGCGAGAAAAAATCGGCGTTTCGCTTCCACCATATCTCAACTGATGAGGTGTATGGCGATCTCCATTCGACGGATGATTTCTTTACTGAAAGCACACCGTATGCGCCGAGTAGTCCTTATTCCGCGTCGAAAGCCAGCAGCGATCATCTGGTACGCGCGTGGTTGCGAACCTATGGCCTGCCAACGCTCATTACTAACTGCTCTAACAACTATGGCCCCTATCATTTCCCGGAAAAACTCATCCCGCTGATGATCCTCAATGCATTGGCTGGGAAACCGCTGCCGGTATACGGCAATGGGCAACAGATCCGCGACTGGTTGTACGTAGAAGATCATGCCAGGGCGCTCTATTGCGTGGCGACAACGGGCGCGATTGGGGAAACCTATAATATTGGTGGCCACAATGAGCGTAAAAACCTGGACGTTGTCGAAACGGTTTGTAGCCTTTTGGAAGAGCTGGCACCGCAAAAACCGCAGGGTATTGCACAGTACCGAGACTTGATCACTTTTGTTGACGATCGCCCGGGTCATGATGTGCGGTATGCCATTGACGCGTCGAAAATTGCACGTGAATTAGGCTGGATACCGCAGGAAACGTTTGAAAGCGGAATGCGCAAAACCGTGCAGTGGTATCTGGATAATCAGGCATGGTGGAAACCCGTGCAGGATGGCAGCTATCAGGGCGAACGTTTAGGTCTGAAGGGCTAACAGCCTGGTTTTGGCTCCCGGAGGAGACAACGCATGAAAGGTATCATTCTGGCGGGTGGCTCAGGTACTCGCCTGTATCCCATTACGCGTGGCGTATCGAAGCAGCTATTGCCCATTTACGATAAGCCGATGATTTACTACCCGCTTTCAGTGCTAATGCTGGCGGGAATTCGCGAAATTCTGATTATTACCACGCCGGAAGATAAAGGTTATTTCCAGCGTTTGTTAGGCGATGGCTCTGAGTTCGGCATTGAACTGCACTATGCTGAGCAACCCAGCCCGGATGGATTAGCGCAGGCTTTTATCATTGGTGAAACGTTCCTTAACGGTGAACCGTCATGTCTGGTATTAGGGGATAATATCTTCTTTGGTCAGGGCTTCAGTCCAAAACTACGTCATGTAGCCGCCCGCACAGAAGGTGCGACGGTGTTTGGTTACCAGGTGATGGATCCTGAACGTTTTGGTGTTGTGGAGTTTGACGACAGTTTTCGCGCTATCTCTCTGGAAGAGAAGCCGAAAGCACCGAAATCTAACTGGGCGGTAACCGGCCTTTATTTCTATGACAGTAAAGTGGTGGAATACGCAAAACGCGTGAAACCTTCTGAGCGTGGAGAACTGGAGATTACGTCAATCAATCAGATGTATCTTGATGACGGGCATCTGACGGTAGAATTGCTTGGACGTGGCTTTGCCTGGCTGGATACCGGGACGCATGACAGTTTGATCGAAGCGAGCACGTTTGTGCAGACGGTAGAAAAACGTCAGGGCTTTAAAATAGCCTGTCTGGAAGAGATCGCCTGGCGTAACGGTTGGCTGGATGATGAAGGCGTGAAACGTGCCGCCAGTTCGCTGGCTAAAACGGGGTACGGCCAATATTTGCTGGAGCTGCTTCGTGCTCGTCCGCGCCAGTATTGAGCCGCTTAGCTGGGAAAATACGTTTTTTGGCGTGAATAGCGCCATTATACGTTTTGACCAACACGCGCCGGTTCTGACGGAGGATGCGTTACGTCCCTGGTCGCGGGTACAGGCAAAAATTCCTGCCGCAAATACCCATGAATTAGATGCTTTGCAGCAGTTAGGTTTCTCACTGGTCGAAGGCGAAGTGGATTTTGTGCTGCCAGTGGCGTGTACCAGTGGCAACACTGACGCGCAGATTGCTCAAATTACGGATATTCCGGCGTTACGCCGCCTGGCGAAACAAGCGTTCGCGCAAAGCCGTTTTCGCGCCCCGTGGTATGCCGCAGATGCCAGTTCGCGTTTTTATGCACAGTGGATTGAAAATGCGGTGCTGGGGACGTTCGATCATCAATGCCTCGTTTTACGCACGCCGACAGGTGAAATTCGTGGTTATGTCTCGCTGCGCGAACTGAATGCGACCGAGGCGCGAATTGGCCTACTGGCTGGGCGTGGCGCGGGCGAAGAACTAATGCTGGCTGCGCTTTGCTGGGCGCAGGCCCGCGGTAAAACAACATTGCGCGTGGCAACCCAAATGGGTAACACCGCCGCGCTTAAACGTTACATACACAGTGGTGCGAATGTGGAAAGCACCGCGTATTGGTTATACAGGTGACACGATGATTCCATTTAATGCACCGCCGGTGGTGGGAACTGAACTCGATTACATGCAGTCTGCGATGAACAGCGGCAAACTGTGTGGCGACGGCGGCTTTACCCGCCGCTGTCAGCAGTGGCTGGAGCAGCATTTTGGCAGCGAGAAAGTTCTGTTGACGCCATCTTGTACCGCATCGCTTGAGATGGCGGCATTGCTGTTGGACATTCAGCCTGGCGATGAAGTCATCATGCCGAGCTACACATTTGTTTCCACGGCTAACGCATTCGTTTTGCGCGGGGCGAAAATCGTCTTTGTTGATATCCGTCCGGATACCATGAACATTGACGAAACGCTGATTGAAGCGGCTATTACCGACAAAACCCGCGCTATTGTGCCAGTACATTACGCGGGCGTGGCCTGTGAAATGGATACCATTATGGCGCTGGCCGCTAAATATAACCTGTATGTGGTCGAAGATGCGGCTCAGGGCGTGATGTCGACTTATAAAGGTCGGGCGCTGGGGACGATTGGTCACATCGGCTGCTTTAGCTTCCATGAGACTAAAAACTACACCGCAGGCGGTGAAGGTGGCGCGACGCTGATCAATGATAAAAAATTAGTCGAACGTGCCGAGATTATTCGGGAAAAAGGGACGAACCGTAGTCAATTTTTCCGTGGTCAGGTTGATAAGTATACCTGGCGCGATATCGGCTCCAGCTATCTGATGTCCGATCTGCAGGCTGCCTATCTGTGGGCGCAACTGGAAGCGGCCGACCGTATTAACCAGCAACGTCTGGCGCTGTGGCATCATTACTATGATGCCCTCGAACCGCTGGCGCGTGCCGGACGTATTGACCTGCCCTCTATACCGGAGGGTTGTGTGCAGAACGCGCATATGTTTTATATCAAGCTGCGCGATATCGACGATCGCACTGCATTAATTAACTTCCTCAAAGAAGCCGAAATTATGGCAGTGTTCCACTATATTCCGCTGCATGATTGCCCGGCTGGCGATAAATTTGGCGTGTATGCCGGTGTGGATCGTTACACCACCAAAGAGAGCGAGCGTCTGCTACGTTTACCGCTGTTCTATAACCTGTCGCCGGTTAACCAGCGAACGGTAATTTCGACATTACTCAATTACTTCGCCTGATATGTCGCTTGCTAAAGCGTCCTTATGGACGGCGGCCAGTACGCTGGTAAAAATTGGTGCGGGTTTGCTGGTGGTGAAGTTATTGGCCGTCTCCTTTGGCCCGGCAGGTGTGGGTCAGGCGGGTAATTTTCGCCAAATGGTCACTGTGCTGGGCGTATTGGCGGGGGCCGGCATTTTCAACGGCGTCACGAAATACGTTGCGCAGCACCATGACGATCCGGCCCGGCTCCGTAAGGTGGTCGGTACATCTTCCGCAATGGTAATGGGATTTTCTACGCTGATGGCGGCGGTTTTTCTGCTGGCGGCCGCGCCGATCAGTCAGGGGTTGTTTGGCCATACGCATTATCAGGGGCTGGTTCGACTGGTTGCGCTGGTGCAGATGGGCATCGCCTGGGCTAACCTGCTGCTGGCGCTGATGAAAGGCTTCCGCGATGCGGCAGGCAACGCGCTGTCGCTGATTGTGGGTAGCCTGGTGGGCGTAGTGGCTTACTATGGCTGCTATCGCCTGGGGGGCTATGAAGGCGCCTTGCTGGGGCTGGCTCTGGTGCCAGCGCTGGTCGTTATCCCTGCCATCATTATGCTGCTTAAGCGTGGAACTATTCCGCTGCATTACCTGAAGCCCTCGTGGGACCATGGTCTGGCCGGGCAGCTAAGCAAGTTTACGCTGATGGCGCTGATTACCTCTGTGACGCTGCCTGTGGCATACGTGATGATGCGAAACCTGCTGGCGGCGCAGTACAGTTGGGATGATGTGGGGATCTGGCAGGGAGTCAGCAGTATCTCCGATGCCTATCTGCAATTTATTACCGCCTCATTCAGCGTTTACTTGCTGCCGACGTTGTCGCGGCTGACCGAAAAGCGTGACATTACCCGCGAGATTATTAAGTCGTTGAAGTTTGTACTGCCGGCGGTTGCCGCCGCGAGCTTTACCGTCTGGCTATTGCGTGATTTTGCGATCTGGCTGCTCTTTTCCGCAAAATTTACCGCCATGCGCGACCTGTTTGCCTGGCAACTGGTCGGTGATGTACTGAAAGTTGGCGCCTACGTTTTTGGTTATCTGGTGATCGCGAAAGCGTCGCTGCGGTTTTATATTTTGGCTGAAATTAGCCAGTTCATGTTATTGACGGCGTTTGCCCACTGGCTGATCCCGGCACACGGTGCTCTGGGAGCTGCGCAGGCGTATATGGCAACATACATCGTCTATTTTTCTCTTTGTTGTGGCGTGTTTTTACTCTGGCGTAGGCGGGCATGACTGTACTGATTCACGTTCTGGGATCGGATATCCCTCACCATAACCAAACCGTGCTGCGGTTTTTTAACGATTCGCTGGCTGCGACGAGCGAGCACGCGCGCACGTTTATGGTTGCAGGCCAGGATGCTGGATTCAGTGAGAGCTGCCCGGCGTTATCGCTGAGTTTCTACGACGGGAAAAAGGCGCTGGCCCAGGCGGTTATTGCGAAGGCGAAAGCGAATCGCCAGCAGCGCTTCTTCTTTCATGGTCAGTTCAACACCAGCCTGTGGCTGGCGCTGCTGAGCGGGGGAATTAAACCGGAGCAGTTTTACTGGCACATCTGGGGCGCGGATTTATATGAAGTTTCCAGTGGGCTGAAATTCCGCCTGTTTTACCCGATTCGTCGCATGGCGCAGAATCGCGTGGGCTGCGTGTTTGCTACGCGCGGCGATTTACGTTATTTCGCTGGGCAGCATCCGCACGTTCGTAGCGAGCTGCTCTATTTCCCAACGCGGATGGATCCCTCGCTCAATAATCTGAGCAGTGAAAGTCAGCGCAGCGGTAAGATGACGGTGTTGGTTGGCAACTCTGGCGATCGCAGCAATGAGCATATTGCCGCGCTACATGCTGTTCACCAGCAGTTTGGTGATACGGTGAATGTGATAGTGCCGATGGGGTATCCTGCGAATAATACGACCTATATCGATGAGGTTCGTCAGGCGGGTCTGGCACTATTTAGCGCTGATAATTTGCAAATATTGAGTGAAAAACTGGAGTTTGATGCCTATCTGGCACTACTGCGTCAGTGCGATCTGGGCTACTTTATTTTTGCCCGTCAGCAAGGGATCGGCACCCTGTGTTTGTTAATCCAGGCCGGTATCCCGTGCGTGCTCAACCGTGAAAATCCTTTCTGGCAGGATATGGCAGAGCAAAATATCCCAGTTCTGTTTACGACAGATCAACTCAATGAAGGTCTCGTACGCGAAGCGCAGCGCCAACTGGCGTTGGTAGATAAAAATACGATCACCTTCTTTAGCCCGAATTATCTGCAGCCGTGGCATCACGCGCTGCGCATTGCTTCAGGAGAAACCAAATGAGCCTGATGCAATTCAGCGGTCTGCTGGTGGTCTGGCTGCTCTCCACTTTGTTTATCGCCACGCTGACCTGGTTTGAATTCCGCCGCGTGCGTTTTAACTTCAACGTCTTTTTCTCGTTGCTGTTTTTGCTGACGTTCTTCTTCGGATTCCCGCTGACCAGCATCCTGGTGTTCCGTTTTGATGTGGCGGTAGCACCACCGGAGATCCTGCTGCAGGCTTTGCTGTCAGCCGCCTGTTTCTATGCCGTTTACTACGTGACGTATAAAACGCGCTTACGTAAGCGCGTAGAGAATAAGCCGCGCAGGCCGCTATTTACTATCAATCGCGTGGAGGCCCATTTGACCTGGGTTATCCTGATGGCGATTGCGTTGGTGAGCGTGGGCGTCTTCTTTATGCACAATGGGTTCCTGCTGTTCAGACTGCAATCCTACAGCCAGATTTTTTCCAGTGAAGTCTCTGGAGTGGCGTTGAAGCGCTTCTTCTACTTCTTCATTCCGGCAATGTTGGTGGTCTACTTCCTGCGCCAGGACAGCAAAGCGTGGCTGTTCTTCCTGGTAAGCACCGTCGCGTTTGGCTTGTTGACCTATATGATTGTGGGGGGAACGCGCGCCAATATTATTATCGCGTTTGCCATCTTCCTGTTTATCGGCATTATTCGCGGTTGGATTTCGCTGTGGATGCTCGCCGCCGCAGGCGTGTTGGGCATCGTCGGTATGTTCTGGCTGGCGCTGAAACGCTACGGGATGAACGTGAGCGGTGACGAGGCGTTCTATACGTTCCTGTACCTGACTCGTGATACCTTCTCGCCATGGGAAAATCTGGCGCTGTTGCTGCAGAACTACCACAATATTGAGTTCCAGGGGTTGGCGCCGATCGTCCGTGATTTCTATGTCTTTATCCCCTCCTGGCTGTGGCCTGGGCGCCCGAGTATCGTACTCAACTCCGCGAACTACTTTACCTGGGAGGTGTTGAACAACCACTCGGGGCTGGCGATTTCGCCAACGTTAATTGGTTCGCTGGTGGTGATGGGCGGGGCGCTGTTTATACCGTTAGGTGCGATTGTCGTCGGGTTAATCATTAAATGGTTCGACTGGCTATATGAATTAGGTAACCGCGAAACCAATCGCTACAAGGCGGCCATTTTGCACAGTTTCTGTTTTGGCGCCATTTTCAATATGATCGTTTTGGCACGTGAAGGACTGGATTCGTTTGTCTCGCGAGTGGTCTTTTTCCTCGTGATTTTCGGCGTTTGTCTGCTGGCGGCAAAATTGCTGTTCTGGCTATTCGATAGCGCGGGACTTATCCATAAACGAATTAAATCGCTGCCCCGGACACAGATTGAAGGATCGTAATGACAGATAACACAACTGCGCCACTCTATTCGCTGCGCGGGTTACAACTGATTGGCTGGCGCGATATGCAACACGCGCTAAATTACCTGTTTGCCGAAGGACGCCTCAGGCCTGGGACGCTGGTGGCTATCAATGCCGAGAAAATGCTGACGGCAGAAGATAACCCTGAAGTGCGGGATCTGATTAACGCCGCTGAGTTCAAATATGCGGATGGCATTAGCGTGGTGCGTTCGGTGCGTAAAAAATTCCCGCAGGCGCAGGTTTCACGCGTAGCGGGGGCCGATCTCTGGGAAGCGCTAATGGCGAGAGCCGGGCAGGAGGGAACGCCGGTTTTCCTGATTGGCGGCAAGCCTGAGGTTCTGGCGCAAACCGAAGCCAAATTGCGTGCGCAGTGGCATGTGAACATTGTGGGTAGCCAGGACGGTTATTTTACGCCGGAGCAGCGTCAGGAATTGTTTGAGCGTATCCACGCCAGCGGTGCGCAAATTGTGACGGTGGCGATGGGGTCGCCGAAACAAGAAATTTTTATGCGTGATTGCCGGAAGATCCACCCTGAAGCGCTGTATATGGGGGTGGGTGGTACCTACGATGTCTTTACCGGTCACGTTAAGCGGGCGCCTAAACTCTGGCAAAATCTGGGGCTGGAGTGGCTGTATCGCTTACTGTCACAGCCGAGCCGTATCACCCGTCAACTTCGTTTGTTGCGCTATCTCCGCTGGCACTATACCGGCAACCTCTGACGCTCTCTCCTCTGATAAGTAGCGTGATCTGCTAATCACGCTACTTATTCACAACATAATCGCTGCTTTCTCGCACAATCTATTCATTTTTTGAATGCTTTAATTGCCATTTAAGCGATTTTAGGAAACCATTCGCAACAATCATTACAGTGCCGTGGTGTTTTGGCGCCAACCGTTAAGCGGTCGGTGCCGTATGGCCTGTTATGGAATAACAAGATGTACCCATAACGAGAACCGGTAATACCGGACAGCATGCAAACACATCAAGAGGATTTATGGCCGAGAACAAACCTGAGCTACAGCGTGGGCTGGAGGCTCGTCACATCGAATTAATTGCCCTTGGAGGCACTATTGGCGTCGGACTGTTTATGGGCGCCGCCAGTACCCTGAAATGGGCGGGGCCTTCGGTCCTGCTGGCGTATATCGTCGCAGGGCTGTTTGTTTTTTTCATTATGCGTTCCATGGGGGAGATGTTATTCCTCGAGCCGGTTGCCGGTTCATTCGCTGTTTACGCGCACCGTTACATGAGTCCTTTCTTTGGCTATCTCACCGCCTGGTCATACTGGTTTATGTGGATGGCGGTAGGGATATCAGAGATTACCGCTATCGGGGTGTACGTACAGTTCTGGTTCCCGGAAATGGCGCAATGGATACCCGCCCTGATTGCTGTCGGGCTGGTTGCGCTGGCAAACCTCGCCGCGGTTCGCCTGTATGGTGAAATTGAATTCTGGTTTGCCATGATCAAAGTGACCACCATCATTGTGATGATCGTCATTGGGTTAGGAGTGATTTTCTTCGGCTTTGGCAATGGCGGCCAGGCGATTGGCTTTGGCAACCTGACCGAGCATGGCGGCTTCTTTGCCGGCGGCTGGAAGGGCTTCCTGACGGCATTGTGTATTGTTGTGGCGTCCTACCAGGGCGTGGAGCTGATCGGCATTACTGCGGGTGAGGCGAAGAACCCCCAGGTCACGCTGCGTAGCGCGGTGGGGAAGGTGCTGTGGCGTATCCTGATTTTCTACGTCGGCGCGATCTTTGTTATCGTCACTATTTTCCCGTGGAACGAGATTGGCAGCAACGGCAGCCCATTTGTGCTCACTTTTGCCAAGATTGGTATTACCGCCGCGGCAGGGATTATTAACTTTGTGGTCCTGACGGCGGCGCTGTCAGGCTGTAACAGCGGCATGTACAGCTGTGGGCGTATGCTCTACGCGTTGGCAAAGAATCGCCAGCTACCTGCTGTTGTTGGAAAAGTATCTCGCCATGGCGTGCCAGTTGCTGGTGTGGCGATTTCTATCGCGATCTTGCTGATTGGTTCGTGCCTGAACTACATCATTCCCAACCCGCAGCGTGTGTTCGTGTATGTTTATAGCGCCAGCGTGCTGCCGGGGATGGTGCCGTGGTTTGTGATCCTGATAAGCCAGCTGCGTTTCCGTCAGGCGCATAAAGCGGCGATCGCCAGTCATCCTTTCCGCTCGATTTTGTTCCCGTGGGCAAATTATTTGACGATGGCGTTCCTGATTTGCGTATTAATCGGCATGTACTTCAATGAAGATACCCGAATGTCGCTATTTGTTGGCATTATCTTCTTACTGGGCGTGACGCTCATTTATAAGGCTTTTGGCCTGAATCGTCATGGCACAGCCCATAAATTGCGGGAATAAGCGACAAAACGCACAAACCATGACCAAACGATAATTTATTTTAAAAAAGCACTAGACAGAAGACCGAGACCTCCGTAATATCCAGCCCCGCAACGGCGCTAAGCGCCCGTAGCTCAGCTGGATAGAGCGCTGCCCTCCGGAGGCAGAGGTCTCAGGTTCGAATCCTGTCGGGCGCACCATTTAGTTAGGTGCCGGAGCTGCGGTGGTTTTAATACCGCGTAAAAGATTTGCAGTGGTGGCTATAGCTCAGTTGGTAGAGCCCTGGATTGTGATTCCAGTTGTCGTGGGTTCGAATCCCATTAGCCACCCCATTAATTTAAAGTTGTGAAATGCGAAGGTGGCGGAATTGGTAGACGCGCTAGCTTCAGGTGTTAGTGTCCTTAGGATGTGGGGGTTCGAGTCCCCCCCCTCGCACCACGACTTAAAGAATTGAACTAAAAATTCAAAAAGCAGTAAAACGGCGAGTAGCGCAGCTTGGTAGCGCAACTGGTTTGGGACCAGTGGGTCGGAGGTTCGAATCCTCTCTCGCCGACCAATTTTGAACCCCGCTTCGGCGGGGTTTTTTGTTTTCTGATTTCCCTTCACAGCCCTTATTCCCGCGAATTACCTGATGTCTTAAAAAGTTCGAATACCTGGTTTTTGCAGTGCAATCGTGGCATGCGTTGTGCGATAATATACGGGTAGATGCTCATTCCATCTCTTATGTTCGCCATCAGGCCTCATAAACTCAGGAATGATGCAGAGCCGTTTACGGTGCTTATCGTCCACAGACAGATGTCGCTCAGGCCTCATCAAACACCATGGACATAACGTTGAGTGAAGCACCCATTATGTTGTCATACAGACCTGTTTAACGCCTGCTCCTTACCGAGCGGGCGTTTTTTTATGCATCTTGAATGATTTTGTGTAGACGGTAGGCCCGGTAAGCGAAGCGCCACCGGGCAAGAGGGAATTACTGCGGGGGATTGTTGTTCTGCAGCGTCAACATCAGGCCATCACGGCGCATGGTGGCGGCTTCTTCCGGCTGATGCAGTCTGTCCAGCGCGTCAGCAAGCCAGGCGTAGTCGTATGCGTCCGGGCGCTGTTTGAGCGCTGCACGGAAGGCGAGCGTGGCTTCCTGCCATTCGCCATGCTTCATTAACGATTGCCCCAGCGTGCTCCACAGCAATGGGCGATCGCCAACGGCCTTAATCTGCTGGCGCAACACTTTTTCTATCTGTTCCGGGTTGTTGGTTTTCAGGCGCGGGATCGGCAGCACCAGACGGTCGTCATACTGACGTTTCAGACCGTCAATGATGACCTGCTGCGCCGTATCGTGATCGTCGCACTCAATCAGATGTTCAGCCATCGCGACCTGCAGGGCAACCTGATGACGGGTTTTACGGTTCTGGTTTTTCCACCACGTACGTAGCCCCTCACTGCCCTGATCGGCGCGGACCTGATCCATCAGACCCACCCATGCCTGTTGTTCCAGCATTGCGCGGTGCTCTTCATCACCTACATGCGCTTTAGCCATAGATGGAATGATATCCAGTAACGAACTCCATGCGCCGGTGCGAATGTAGGCTTGCTCAGCCAGACGCAGCACTTCCGGATGACGCGGCGTCACCTCCAGCAGCTTATCTACGCTGTGGCGCGCGGCGTGATTTTCATTACGCGCCAGTTGCAGACGAACGCGAGCGATTTCTACCGGGATCGTATCATTCCCGGCCAGTTCAGCGGCACGCTCAAGGTGTTGATTCGCGCGCGCTTCATCGCCACGTTGCTGGGCCGCTTCTGCCGCCAGCAGGTAATTCACTACCGGTTGTTCAGCATGATCGGCGTTTTTCGACATCAGCTTTTCAACCTGCTGATAATCGCCTTCTGCCAGCTTGAGCAGCGCTTGTTCGGTCTGTTTGCGGGCGCGGCGACGCTTACGGCCGACAAACCATCCGCGGGTATGCGCACCTGTGCGGAAAATTCGGCGCAGCAACCATTCAATCGCAAACAGAACGACCATCGCGACGATCAGGATGATCACCAGGCCCGTCACGCTGGTTTCAATGTTGTAATTATCGGTTTGGATCAGCACGTAGCCCTGATGACCGGCAATCATTGGACCAACGACGATCCCGGCGATCAACAGAACAAAGAGCAATAATACTTTTAGCATCATTATTCTCCTTGCGGCGCGGTTGCCGGATTGTCTGCCGAAGGAGCAGGAGCGGCGGCAACCGGCGCTGTGACAGGCTGCGCCAGTAAATTACGAACACGGGTCTGCATTAATTTGTCGAGAATAGCCTGGCTCTGCAGCGTTTCTGGCACATCCATACTGATGCTTTGTTGGCTCAGCTGGTCTACCTCTTCCAGGAAGGCTTTGGTGGTTGCATCGTCGGTGTCGTAGTAGGCGCGTACCCAGGTGGAGACATTTTCCAGCGCCTGGCGGTATGTCTCTTCCTGATGACGCGGTACGGCCTGGGCGGCTACTAACAGGCGAGAACGAATGTTCTCACGTAAGTAAACGTCCTGGTTCGGCGCCAGCAGCGGGACGGCGGTTTCATCTCGACGGCGAACAGTGATAAAGCTGTCCATAAAATTCTGCCAGCTTTTTTGCAAGTTGACGCGCCATTCACTAATTGAGCTGGACAGCTCGCTGCTGTCGGAGTCCATCGGTGAATCGTCGGTGTCGTTGTCGGCCAGACGCAGGTTATCTATCTGGTTAGCGAGCTGATTCACTTTCAGGATAATGCCGTCATAGTCGACCTGAGTTACCGCCGAGAGGCTCGCGATATCGTCAGTAATCGCGCGACGGGCGGAAATTAAGCTCGGGTCGTTCATATCAGCCAGACTGGCGTCGGCGCTTTTCAGCAACGCCGCTGCGGTGGTAACGTCCTGATCGCTCCATAATTTACGACCGGCCAGTTTTACCAGAAAATCAGCCTGCGCCAGCAGCCATGTCCCGGCATCGCTGCCGGAAATAGTGGCGACTTTTTGCTGAACTTCATCAAGCTGTTTGACCAGTGCGGCCTGCTGGCGAGTGGCTTCATCAAGCTGCGTTGCCTGCTGTTTAATAATGCCTTCCAGCTCAGCTTTTTGGTTTTCTTGCGCTTTTTGCAGCGCCGTCAGCTGGTTCGCCAGCGCATCGCTGGTTGCCGTCTGCGTTGTTGCCTGCTGTTTCCCCCAGCCATACAGCCCCACACCTGCTGCCAGCGCAATAGCAATCGCCACCGCGCTCAGAATCAGCGCCGTGCTGTTGTTAGCCTTTTTTTCAGTATTGACTGGCTGTGCTGTGGTTTCCACGGCCTCCCTGGTCTCTTCAACCACGGCGGAGGATTTTTCTTGTTCCGTCATTATGGCATCCCATTATGAGAGTTATTGTAATGCGCGTAGTAGCGCATCGTTGTCGGCGTTATCAGCGACCTTAATATCTTGCCAGCCCAGTTCCCGGGCGAGGTGCGCCAGACGCTCACTGACGACCAGCAGCCGACAGCGTAGTAACCAGTGCTCACGATACCACTGCGGAATGAGCGACCAGAGCTGTTGTAACATCTCTCCGCTGGTGACCACCACCGTGGTCACGCCGCGAGATTGCCAGCGCATTGCTTCTTCCGCACCATCGTAATTTTTTGCACTGCGTTGATAACATTCACAAAAATCAACATCGGCTCCGCGCGCCGTCAGGGTTTCACCTATCAGTTCCCGACCGCCGTTGCCGCGTAAAATAAGCGCGCGTTTTCCCGCAATATTTTGTAATTCAGGTAATTGTAGCAAGACTTCGCTGATTTCCCGATCCAGAGGATAGTGAATATTGCAGCCGCTAACAGTATGCAGCGCCAGCGCCGTTGTGCGGCCAATGGCAAAATAATGCGGAAGGGAAGGCCAGCTTTTCCCTTGTTGCTGAAGTTCGGCATCGGCAAAGGTGACAGCGTGCTGCGAGAGGGCAAAAACCAGATCGTTATCCGTCAACGCCGACAGTCGGGAGGCGAGTGTTGCCAGTTCCCGACCCGGGGAAAACTCGATGAGCGGAAAACTCCAGGCCACCTGCCCCAGTGTGCGCAGACGGCTCACTAACTCTTCCCCTGCGGGAGACGGGCGGGTGACCAGAATACTCATGCGGGTGCTTCTCCGTTATAAACTTCAGCCAGAATGGCGCGCGCACCGTTTTCCAGTAGCTCTTCTGCCAGAGAGATGCCCATCTTTTCTGCATCCTGCGGGGCGCCGCGACGTTCTCCGCATACCATCTGCGATCCGTCAGGCGCGCCGACCAGCGCGCGTAGCCAAATCTCACCGTTGATGAGTTCGGCATAGCTGCCGATAGGTACCTGACATCCCCCTTCGAGGCGGGTGTTCATGGCGCGTTCGGCTGTTACGCGTAGTGCGGTCTCTTCATGATTGAGCGGCGCTAACAGCGCCTGAGTGCGCATATCGTCCAGTCGGCACTCTATGCCAACAGCGCCTTGCCCGACTGCGGGCAAGGATACTTCCGGCGGCAGTGCGGTACGGACTCGCGACTCAAGCCCTAAACGTTTTAACCCGGCCACCGCCAGGATAATGGCGTCATAATCGCCGTTATCGAGTTTGCCGAGGCGCGTACCAACGTTACCGCGCAGCGAACGGATGACGAGATCCGGGCGACGCTTTGCCAACTGGCACTGGCGACGCAAACTGGATGTCCCGACAATACTACCCGCGGGAAGGTCATCCAACGTGTTGTACTTATTTGAGACGAAAGCATCACGCGGATCCTCTCGCTCGCAAATGGTGACCAGTCCAAGACCGTCAGGGAATTCAACCGGCACATCCTTCATGGAATGCACGGCGATATCGGCGCGTTTTTCCAGCAGCGCGACTTCCAGCTCTTTAACAAACAACCCTTTCCCTCCGACCTTCGCCAGCGGGGTATCAAGGATCACATCGCCACGGGTTACCATAGGAACCAGTTCCACGATCAGACCGGGGTGATTTGCCATTAAAGCGTCTTTGACATAATGTGCCTGCCAGAGCGCAAGGGGGCTTTGGCGTGTGGCAATTCTCAAAACATTGTCTAACATGCTTGTTACCGTCATTATCAATCATTGACCATCCTAACATCCTTATCAAAGGGATGTCAGCGTTACGCTCAAACGTAAGTGAGAGGAAAAGCTGCTGCATCATCAGTGGCAGTGAATAATGACGAGAAACCTTCCGACCGTATGAAGGAATTTACACGTAACGAACGGTGCTACACTTGTATGTAGCGCATCTTTCTTTACGGTCAATGAGCAAGGTGTTAAATTGATCACGTTTTAGACCATTTTTTCGGCTGTACCGCACAAAAAAATACGGGCGAAAAACAGGTAACGGTTATTTTTGACATACGGTTTATCCGAATTGATGACGATTAATTGTGAGCGCTTGCGCCGCAGTAATCGACAACATGACGGATAGCAACATCAGGCGATACGTCTTGTACCTCTATATTGAGACTCTGAAACAGAGACTGGATGCCATAAATCAACTGCGTGTGGATCGCGCGCTTGCTGCCATGGGGCCTGCTTTCCAGCAGGTATACAGTCTGCTGCCGACATTATTGCACTACCACCACCCTCTGATGCCGGGTTACCTCGATGGTAACGTTCCCAAAGGCATATGCTTTTACACGCCTGATGAAACCCAACGCCACTACCTCAACGAACTGGAACTGTACCGCGGCATGTCACCGCAGGAACCTCCCAAGGGCGAACTGCCGATCACTGGTGTTTACTCAATGGGCAGTACCTCTTCGGTAGGGCAAAGCTGTTCTTCCGACCTTGATATCTGGGTCTGCCACCAATCCTGGCTGGATAGCGAAGAGCGCCAGCTGTTGCAGCGTAAATGTAGCCTGCTCGAAAGCTGGGCCGCTTCGCTGGGCGTGGAAGTCAGTTTCTTCCTGATTGATGAAAACCGTTTCCGTCACAATGAAAGCGGAAGTCTCGGTGGTGAAGACTGTGGCTCGACGCAGCATATCCTGTTGCTTGATGAATTCTATCGCACCGCTGTGCGCCTCGCGGGCAAACGTATTCTGTGGAATATGGTGCCGGGCGACGAAGAAGAGCATTACGACGATTACGTCATGAAGCTCTACGCACAGGGGGTGTTAACGCCAAACGAATGGCTGGATCTCGGCGGACTCAGTTCGCTCTCCGCCGAAGAGTACTTTGGCGCCAGCCTCTGGCAGCTGTACAAAAGTATCGATTCCCCGTACAAAGCAGTGCTAAAGACGCTGCTGCTGGAAGCCTATTCCTGGGAATATCCCAATCCTCGCCTGTTGGCGAAAGACATTAAACAGCGCCTGCACGATGGCGAGATCGTCTCTTTTGGTCTCGATCCCTACTGCATGATGCTGGAGCGTGTTACCGAATATCTCACGGCGATCGAAGACCCGACGCGTCTGGATTTAGTGCGTCGATGTTTCTACTTAAAAGTGTGTGAGAAACTGAGCCGCGAGCGCGCCTGCGTGGGCTGGCGTCGTGAAGTATTAAGTCAGTTAGTGCAGGAATGGGGCTGGGACGAAGCTCGTCTGACAATGCTGGATAACCGCGCTAACTGGAAGATTGATCAGGTACGTGAAGCGCATAACGAACTGCTTGATGCGATGATGCAGAGCTATCGTAATCTGATCCGCTTTGCGCGGCGCAATAACCTCAGCGTTAGCGCCAGTCCGCAGGATATCGGTGTGCTGACCCGTAAGCTGTATGCCGCGTTTGAAGCGTTGCCGGGCAAGGTAACGCTGGTGAACCCGCAGATATCTCCAGACCTCTCAGAACCGAACCTGACCTTTATCCATGTGCCGCCGGGCCGCGCCAACCGTTCGGGTTGGTATCTCTACAACCGCGCACCAAATATGGATTCTATCATCAGCCATCAGCCGCTGGAATATAACCGCTATCTCAATAAGCTGGTGGCGTGGGCCTGGTTCAACGGTCTGCTGACATCGCGTACGCATTTGTTTATTAAGGGCAACGGCATTGTCGATTTGCCGAAGTTGCAGGAGATGGTCGCCGATGTATCGCACCACTTCCCGCTGCGCCTGCCGGCACCCACGCCGAAAGCGCTCTACAGCCCGTGTGAAATTCGCCATCTGGCGATTATCGTTAACCTTGAATATGACCCAACGGCCGCATTCCGTAATCAGGTGGTGCATTTTGATTTCCGCAAGCTGGACGTCTTCAGCTTTGGCGAAGAGCAAAATTGCCTGGTAGGAAGCGTCGACCTGCTGTATCGCAACTCGTGGAATGAAGTCCGTACGCTGCACTTCAACGGCGAGCAGGCGATGATTGAAGCGTTAAAAACAATTCTGGGCAAAATGCACCAGGATGCCGCGCCGCCGGATAGCGTCGAAGTGTTCTGCTATAGCCAGCATCTGCGTGGATTAATCCGTACCCGCGTGCAGCAACTGGTCTCTGAGTGTATCGAGCTGCGCCTTTCCAGCACCCGCCAGGAAACCGGGCGCTTCAAAGCGCTGCGCGTGTCTGGTCAGACGTGGGGACTGTTCTTCGAGCGTCTGAACGTATCGGTACAGAAACTGGAAAACGCCATCGAATTCTACGGTGCGATTTCACACAACAAACTGCACGGCCTTTCCGTCCAGGTTGAAACGAACCATGTGAAACTCCCTTCTGTGGTGGACGGCTTTGCCAGTGAAGGGATCATTCAGTTCTTTTTCGAAGAAACGGGCGATGAGCAGGGCTTTAATATTTATATACTGGATGAGAGTAACCGTGTGGAGGTGTATCACCACTGCGAGGGAAGCAAAGAAGAGCTGGTACGTGATGTCAGCCGCTTCTATTCATCGTCGCACGATCGCTTCACCTACGGCTCCAGCTTCATCAACTTTAACCTGCCGCAGTTCTATCAGATTGTGAAAACCGACGGACGTGCGCAGGTGATTCCGTTCCGTACCCAGCCGCTCAACCCAGTCCCGCCAGCTAATCAGGATAACGACACGCCGATGTTGCAGCAGTATTTCTCCTGAGGCTTTTCGCCCGGTGGCGGCTACGCCTTACCGGGCCTACAGTAGGCCGGATAAGCACATCTCATCCGGCAAATAAATCAACGGAAGCCCACCTTTTCTCCCGACTGCTGCGTTGCTGCCTGCTCCAGCAAATCCCAGAACGTTTCGCCGCTACGGTCGCAGATCCACTCGTCGCCTTTCAGGTCAAAGTGGTAGCCGCCCTGTTTGGTCGCCAGCCACACCTGGTGCAGCGGCTCCTGACGGTTAATAATGATTTTGCTGCCGTTTTCGAAGCTGATAGTCAGCACGCCGCCATTGATCTCACAATCGATATCGCTGTCGCCATCCCAGTCGTCCAGACGCTCCTCAATGGTCATCCACAGGGTGTCAGCAAGGCGATGAAATTCACTGTCGTTCATTTTCTTATCCTGTTTTTCGTGATGAGGGCAGTATAACCTGAAACAAAACGCGTTGCAGATTACAGGCTAACTCTTGCTTTTACGCCTTCTCCTGCGATGATAGAAAACAGAAAGCATGAACTTTACAGGCAATCCATAATGAAAAACGTGTTAAAGCCACTCGCTGTCATTTTAACTCTGTTCAGCCTGACGGGCTGTGGGCTAAAAGGCCCGCTCTATTTCCCGCCAGCAGATAAAACCGCGCCGCCTCCGACCAAGAGCGTTCAGCCGCAATCGCAATCCACCACGCCCGAGAAAAACGATCGTGGGATTAGCGACGGCCCTTCTCAGGTGAATTACTGACGGCAGGAATAGATTTACATTTCTGTACCCGCGTGAACGGAGTGAATGATGCAATTCTCTAAAATGCATGGCCTTGGCAACGATTTTATGGTCGTCGACGCGGTAACGCAGAATGTCTTTTTCTCACCAGAGCTGATCCGCCGCCTGTCCGACAGGCATCTCGGCGTTGGGTTTGATCAGTTGCTGGTGGTTGAACCTCCGTATGATCCGGAGCTGGATTTCCACTACCGTATTTTTAATGCCGACGGCAGTGAAGTGTCACAGTGTGGCAATGGCGCCCGTTGTTTTGCCCGTTTTGTTCGCCTGAAAGGGCTGACCAATAAGCGTGATATTCGCGTCAGTACCGCGAATGGTCGTATGGTATTAACCGTAACCGACGACGAGCTGGTGCGGGTGAATATGGGGGAACCCAACTTTGAGCCTTCGCAGGTTCCGTTTCGCGCCAACAAAGCAGAGAAGACCTATATTATGCGCGCGGCCGAACAGACAGTATTGTGCGGCGTGGTTTCAATGGGGAATCCGCACTGCGTGATTCAGGTTGATGATGTTGATACGGCCACTGTGGAAACGCTGGGACCGGTGCTGGAAAACCACGAACGCTTTCCAGAACGCGCCAACATCGGCTTTATGCAGGTGGTAAAGCGCGAGCATATCCGGCTGCGCGTCTACGAGCGCGGGGCGGGCGAAACTCAGGCCTGCGGCAGCGGTGCGTGCGCCGCTGTTGCGGTAGGTATTCAGCAGGGCCTGCTGGCAGAAGAGGTGAGGGTGGAGTTACCTGGCGGTCGACTTGATATCGCCTGGAAAGGTCCGGGTCATCCGCTGTATATGACTGGCCCGGCGGCACATGTCTACGACGGATTTATTCACTTATGAAGCAACCAGGGGAAGAACTACAGGAAACGCTCATGGAGCTCGACGATCGAGCGGTCGTCGATTACCTGCAACGTAATCCTGAGTTTTTTATCCGTAATGCCCGGGCAGTTGAAGCGATGCGCGTCCCACACCCGGTGCGGGGCACGATCTCTTTAGTTGAATGGCATATGGCGCGGGCACGTAATCATATTAATGTGCTTGAAGAGAACATGGCGTTATTGATGGAACAAGCCAACGCCAATGAAAGCCTGTTCTATCGTCTGCTAAATCTGCAAAGCCGCCTAGTGTCGGCCAGCAGTCTTGACGATATGCTGATGCGATTTCATCGCTGGGCGCGTGAGCTGGGGCTGGCCGGCGCGACGGTTCGTCTGTTTCCGGACCGGTGGCGACTCGGTGCGCCATCAAAATTTACGCATCTGGCATTAAGCCGCCAGGCCTTTGAACCGTTGCGTATTCAGCGTCTGGGCCAGTCGCAGCACTATCTTGGCCCACTCAATGGACCGGAACTGTTGGTCATGATGCCGGAGGCGAAAGCGATAGGTTCGGTGGCGATGTCGATGCTGGGGCAAGATGGTTCCTTGGGCGTGATGTTATTCAGCAGTCGTGACGTTAATCATTATCAGCAGGGACAGGGTACGCAGCTATTGCAGGAAATCTCGCTGATGTTGCCGGAGCTGCTGGAGCGCTGGATTGAACGCGTATGACCGATTCACCCCTTTCTCAGGATGTGGCGCGCTTTTTGCGCTATCTGGGCGTTGAGCGCCAGCTTAGCCCGATCACATTGCTTAATTATCAGCGTCAGCTTGATGCCATCATTGCGTTAGCCGGAGAAACCGGTCTGCAAAGCTGGCAACAATGTGATGCTGCAATGGTACGCAGTTTTGCCGTGCGCAGCCGTCGTAAAGGGTTGGGACCGGCGAGCTTGGCATTGCGTCTCTCCGCACTACGCAGTTTCTTCGACTGGCTGGTCAATCAGGGCGAGCTGAAAGCCAATCCGGCAAAAAGCGTTTCCGCGCCGAAAGCGCCACGTCACTTACCTAAAAATATCGACGTCGATGACGTTAATCGTCTGCTGGATATCGATCTCAACGATCCCCTTGCCGTGCGCGACCGGGCTATGCTGGAAGTGATGTACGGCGCGGGGCTGCGTTTATCTGAACTGGTTGGGCTGGATATTAAACATCTCGATCTCGACACCGGCGAAGTGTGGGTGATGGGCAAGGGTAGTAAAGAACGTCGTCTGCCGATTGGCCGCAATGCGGTGGCGTGGATTGAGCACTGGCTGGATCTGCGCGGCTTATTTGGCGGGGATGACGATGCGTTGTTCCTGTCAAAACTGGGCAAGCGCATCTCTGCGCGTAACGTGCAGAAACGCTTTGCGGAATGGGGTATCAAACAGGGGCTGAACAGCCACGTCCATCCCCACAAATTGCGCCACTCTTTTGCGACGCATATGCTGGAGTCTAGCGGCGATCTGCGCGGGGTGCAGGAGTTATTGGGGCATGCCAATCTTTCGACCACCCAAATCTATACCCATCTTGATTTTCAACACCTGGCTTCAGTGTACGATGCGGCGCATCCGCGCGCCAAACGGGGGAAATAATGCGTTTTTACCGGCCTTTGGGGCGTATTTCTGCGCTCACCTTTGACCTTGATGACACCCTTTACGATAACCGTCCCGTTATCAAACGCACCGAGCAGGAAGCGCTCGCGTTTGTACAGAATTACCACCCGGCGTTGAATTCGCTGCAAAATAGCGACCTACAGCGCTTACGTCAGGCTGTTCGCGACGCCGAGCCGGAAATCTATCACGACGTTACCCAATGGCGTCACCGCGCCGTAGAGCGCGCTATGCTGGAGGCTGGTCTGTCAGCGGCAGAAGCCTTGATGGGGGCGAATGCGGCGATGATGAATTTTGCCAAATGGCGTAGCCGCATTGATGTTCCGCAATCGACGCATGACACACTGAAGGCGCTGGCCCGCAAATGGCCGCTGGTGGCGATCACCAACGGTAACGCGCAGCCGGAGCTGTTTGGTCTGGGCGATTACTTTGAATTTGTGCTGCGCGCCGGTCCCGATGGGCGATCGAAACCGTTCAGCGACATGTACGCGCTGGCGGCGGATAAACTGAAAATGCCAGTGGGTGAGATTCTGCATGTGGGCGATGACCTGACGACAGACGTTGCAGGCGCTATTCGTTGTGGTATGCAAGCTTGCTGGATCAAACCGGAAAATGCCGACCTGATGCAAACTGCAGACAGCCGTTTGCTGCCGCATATCGAAATTTCACAGTTGGCATCTCTGACCTCGCTGATATAATCACCAGCAGAACTCTGTATATATACCCAGCTTTTTGGCGGATGGCGCTACGCTTCTCCGCCTTACCTACTTTTACGCGGCGGTGCCAATGGACGTTTCTTACCTGCTCGACAGCCTTAATGATAAACAGCGTGAAGCGGTGGCCGCGCCACGCAGCAACATGCTGGTTCTGGCAGGAGCGGGGAGTGGTAAAACTCGCGTACTGGTGCACCGTATCGCCTGGTTACTGACGGTAGAGAACAACTCGCCGTACTCTATTATGGCGGTGACCTTTACCAACAAAGCGGCAGCGGAAATGCGCCACCGTATTGGTCAGATCATGGGAACCAGCCAGGGCGGAATGTGGGTGGGGACCTTCCACGGTCTGGCGCACCGTCTGTTACGCGCGCACCATATGGATGCCAACCTGCCGCAGGACTTCCAGATCCTCGACAGCGAGGACCAACTGCGTCTGCTCAAGCGCCTGATCAAGGCGATGAACCTGGACGAAAAGCAGTGGCCGCCGCGTCAGGCTATGTGGTTTATCAACAGCCAGAAAGACGAAGGGCTGCGCCCGCACCATCTGCAAAGCTACGGCAACCCGGTCGAACAGACCTGGCAGAAGGTCTATCAGGCTTATCAGGAAGCGTGCGATCGCGCGGGGCTGGTGGATTTCGCCGAACTGCTACTGCGCGCCCATGAACTGTGGCTCAACAAGCCGCACATTCTGCAGCACTACCGCGAACGCTTTACCAATATCCTGGTGGACGAATTCCAGGATACCAACAACATTCAGTACGCCTGGATCCGCCTGCTGGCGGGCGACACCGGCAAGGTGATGATCGTGGGCGATGATGATCAGTCGATCTACGGCTGGCGTGGGGCGCAGGTGGAGAACATTCAGCGCTTCCTCAACGATTTCCCGGGCGCAGAAACCATTCGTCTGGAGCAGAACTATCGCTCGACTAATAATATTCTGAGCGCAGCTAACGCCCTGATTGAAAATAACAACGGGCGCCTGGGTAAAAAACTGTGGACCGACGGCGTCGACGGCGAGCCGATCTCGCTGTATTGCGCGTTCAATGAGCTTGATGAAGCGCGCTTTGTGGTCAATCGCATCAAAACCTGGCAGGACAACGGCGGTGCGCTGGAACAATGCGCCATTCTGTATCGCAGCAACGCCCAGTCGCGCGTGCTGGAAGAAGCCTTACTACAGGCTAGCATGCCGTATCGTATCTATGGCGGGATGCGCTTCTTCGAACGCCAGGAAATCAAAGACGCGCTCTCCTACCTGCGCCTGATCGCTAACCGCAATGACGACGCCGCGTTTGAGCGTGTGGTGAATACGCCAACCCGCGGGATTGGCGATCGTACTTTAGATGTGGTGCGCCAGACCTCGCGTGACCGCCAGCTAACGCTGTGGCAGGCCTGTCGTGAACTGCTGCAGGAAAAAGCCCTGGCCGGTCGCGCCGCCAGCGCCTTACAGCGCTTTATGGAATTGATTGACGCGCTGGCACAAGAGACTGCCGATATGCCGCTGCACGTGCAGACTGACCGGGTGATTAAAGATTCCGGCCTGCGCATGATGTACGAACAGGAAAAAGGCGAGAAGGGTCAGACGCGTATCGAAAACTTAGATGAACTGGTGACGGCAACGCGCCAGTTCAGCTACAACGAAGAAGACGAAGACTTAATGCCGCTGCAGGCGTTCCTGTCTCATGCGGCGCTGGAAGCGGGCGAAGGACAGGCGGATACCTGGCAGGACGCGGTACAGCTGATGACCCTGCACTCGGCGAAAGGGCTGGAGTTTCCGCAGGTGTTTATCGTGGGGATGGAAGAAGGCATGTTCCCGAGCCAGATGTCGCTGGATGAAGGCGGACGTCTCGAAGAAGAACGTCGCCTGGCCTATGTCGGCGTGACCCGCGCGATGCAAAAGCTGACGCTTACCTACGCCGAAACGCGCCGTCTGTACGGCAAAGAGGTTTACCATCGTCCGTCGCGCTTTATTGGCGAACTGCCGGAAGCGTGCGTTGAAGAGGTGCGTCTGCGCGCCACGGTTAGCCGTCCGGTGAGCCATCAGCGGATGGGCACGCCAATGGCGGAAAACGATACCGGCTACAAACTTGGCCAGCGGGTACGCCACGCGAAGTTCGGCGAGGGCACCATCGTCAACCTCGAAGGAAGCGGCGAGCACAGTCGTTTGCAGGTCGCGTTCCAGGGGCAGGGGATCAAATGGCTGGTGGCGGCTTACGCAAGACTGGAAACGGTGTGATCGCCTGATGTCGCTGCGCTTATCGGGCCTGGTGACCAGGTAACATTTTGATTTGTAGGCCGGATAAGGCGAAGCCGCCATTCGGCTATCTGCCGGTTAATATTCTGAAATCATAGATAAATAATTCCCCTCTGCTAACCTTTCTGTATAAGGGGAAATTATTACTTTTTCGCCATCCGTTGCGTGTTGACGTCAAAATTTTGCTGGCGTAACATGCGCGCACGATTACGCTAAGAGGACATTCGCCTTGGACACACCCAGTAGATACTGGCTCATTATCCTGTCATCCAGGATCAACTCCTAAGGCTATCCCTTTTTGCTGATAGCCTTCGCGGTTGTCAGCGACCTTCTGTTTTTTTCCCGTCGCGCTGAGTCAGGCTGTTTAATGGTCTGAAACCCAATTTGTTTCTGTGTGCCCTCCGAACTGTCCGATAATTTTTTGCATTGGGAGTCCCGGTCATGCTGAGCGCATTTCAACTGGAAAACAATCGGTTAACTCGCCTTGAGGCAGACGAGATCGAGCACCTGGCCAGTTCGGTTTGGGTCGATTTAGTCGAGCCGGATGACGAAGAACGAAACCGTGTGCAAAAGGACTTGGGCCAGAACCTGGCCACGCGCCCTGAACTGGAAGATATCGAAGCATCCGCACGTTTTTTTGAAGACGAAGATGGCCTGCACATTCACTCCTTCTTCTTCTATGAAGACGCCGACGATCACGCGGGTAACTCAACCGTTGCATTTACCATTCGTGAAGGTCGCTTGTTTACCCTGCGCGAACGCGAACTGCCGGCGTTTCGTCTGTATCGCATGCGCGCACGTAACCAGGCGATGGTGGATGGCAACGCTTACGAGCTGCTGCTCGACCTGTTCGAAACCAAAATTGAACAGCTGGCGGATGAGATTGAAAATATCTATAGCGACCTGGAAAAACTCAGCCGTGTGATCATGGAAGGGCGCCAGGGCGACGAATATGACGAAGCGCTTTCCACGCTGGCGGAACAGGAAGATATCGGCTGGAAGGTACGCCTGTGTCTGATGGATACCCAGCGCGCACTGAATTTCCTGGTGCGTAAAGCGCGTCTGCCGGGTGGTCAACTGGAGCAGGCGCGTGAGATCCTGCGCGATATCGAGTCTCTGCTGCCGCATAACGAATCGCTGTTCCAGAAGGTTAACTTCCTGATGCAGGCGGCGATGGGCTTTATCAATATTGAGCAGAACCGCATTATCAAGATCTTCTCGGTGGTCTCGGTGGTGTTTCTGCCGCCGACGCTGGTGGCTTCCAGCTACGGGATGAACTTTGAATTTATGCCGGAACTGCACTGGAGCTTCGGTTATCCTGGCGCGATTGTCTTCATGATGCTCGCAGGTCTGGCGCCGTATCTGTACTTCAAACGTAAGAACTGGCTTTAATGGCGGTGTCTTACCAGGCCTACAGAACCCGTAGGCCTGATAAGCGTAGCGCCATCAGGCAAAAAGCATTCACATCCCCATACGCGTTCTGCGTTGGGTATAAATCGCATCCATCACGAAAATCGCCAGCGCCACCCAGATAAACGCAAACGTGATCATTTTATCCGCTCCCGGCACTTCACCGTAAAAGGTGATCGCCAGCAGGAACATCAACGTGGGTCCGATATACTGGAAGAAGCCCAGCGTGGAAAGACGCAGGCGGGTCGCTGCGCCGGTAAAGCACAGCAGCGGAATAGTGGTCACGACACCCGCGGCAATCAGCAGCAGATTGAGCGACATCGGGTTTTGCCCGATATGGCTGGTTGGGCTATCCGCAATGCCAAACAGATAGATTGCAGCCACGGGTAAGAGCCACAGGGTTTCAATCAACATACCTGTTTGTGCTTCAACGGCAATCTTCTTACGCACCAGACCATAAAAAGCAAAGCTGAACGCCAGTCCCAGCGCGATTATCGGCAACGAGCCGAAGGTCCACAGCTGTACCAGTACGCCGCAGGCGGCTAACAGTACCGCCAGCCACTGCATGCGACGAAAGCGCTCGCCGAGGAAAAGCATCCCCAGCACGATATTCACCAGCGGGTTAATAAAATAGCCGAGACTGGCTTCCAGCATATGGTGATTATTGACCGCCCAAATGAACAGCAGCCAGTTTCCGCCAATGAGCACCGCAGAGAGCGCCAGCAGGAAGATCTTCTTTGGCGTTTGTAGCAGCGTTTTAACACCCGACCACTGGCGGCTGATGCTCATCAGCACCACCATAAAGAAAAATGACCAGATGACGCGGTGCGTCAGGATCTCATCTGCCGGGACATAGTAAATCAGCTTGAAGTAGGCGGGAGCGATACCCCAAATAAAATAGGCAGCCAGAGCGAGTAACACGCCCTGCCGCGTTTGTTTAGCATCCATCGGGAAAACTCATTGCAGAAATGTAACAGCAGTTTACCTTTTTTTAAGCGCTTACCCCACCATATAAGTGGCGGTTGCGCTGGCGATATAGCGCTGTTCTTCGTTATGCAGTTCCACGCGCGCAACGGCTACTTTATTACCCGCCCGCAGCAGGCTGCTGGTAGCGGTAAAGCGATTTCCTCTCCCCGGGCGCAGATAATCAACGCGTAAATCGATGGTGCCCATACGTGACATGCGCTGACGCAGTTCGTCCTCACTGATCGTTTCGTGACGGGTCAACGTGCTGCCTACACACACCAGTCCGGCGGCGACGTCGAGTGCTGAGGCGATCACCCCGCCATGCAGAATGCTTTGCGCCCAGTTCCCGACCATCATCGGTTGATTATTAAACGCTAATTGCGCAAATTCTTTTTCATAGCGTTCCAGTTCCAGCCCCAGCGCACGGTTAAACGGCATATGATAAACAAACATTTCACCCACTAACTTCAGGGCTTCTTCAGCGGTCAGTACAGCAGACATACGATCTTAATACCTTATTGGTTAATGAAATGTTGATATTATGCTTATTATTTGTTGTTTTCTACTTTAGGACGGGATAACTAACGAGGAACGAGCTAAGTATGTAGAATGCTTGTCAGAAAATTATACAATTCATCAATATTTTGGTTCAGGAGAACATTACCGATGCGGGCGATTCTGGGATGGTTACTACCAGCAGTCATGCTGCCGTTGACCGCGTATGCGCAGGAAGCGACAGTAAAAGAGATTCATGACGCACCAGCAGTTCGGGGCAGTATTATCGCTAATATGCTGCAAGAGCATGACAACCCTTTCACGCTTTACCCTTATGACACCAACTACCTTATCTACACTAATACCAGCGACATGAACAAAGAGGCGATCAGCAGCTATAGCTGGTCGGACAATGCGCGCAAAGATGAGGTGAAGTTTCAGCTAAGCCTGGCATTTCCACTTTGGCGCGGAATATTTGGTCCGAACTCGGTGCTCGGCGGCTCCTATACGCAGAAATCCTGGTGGCAGCTTTCTAACAGTGAAGAATCTTCACCGTTTCGCGAAACCAACTACGAGCCGCAGTTGTTCCTTGGTTTCGCCACCGACTATCGCTTTGCCGGGTGGACGCTACGTGATGTCGAAATGGGTTACAACCATGATTCCAACGGGCGCTCCGACCCCACTTCACGTAGCTGGAACCGCCTGTATACCCGCCTGATGGCAGAAAACGGCAACTGGCTGGTGGAAGTAAAGCCGTGGTACGTCATTGGCAGTACCGATGATAACCCCGACATCACCAAATACATGGGCTATTATCAGCTGAAAATGGGGTATCACCTGGGCGACGCCGTTATCAGCGTGAAAGGGCAGTACAACTGGAACACCGGCTACGGCGGCGCAGAGTTAGGGGCAAGCTATCCTATTACGAAGCATGTTCGTCTCTACACCCAGGTCTACAGTGGTTACGGCGAATCGCTGATTGACTACAACTTCAATCAAACCCGTGTTGGCGTCGGCGTAATGCTTAACGATATCTTCTGACAGATATTGAGAGTATTTTAATCATTGCAGTTTCTCTCTCAGGCGCTGAAAATAGCGCCTGTTTTTATTTCAGGTTAATGGGGTTAATGTGGCGCAGGCGGAAGTGTTGAATCTGGAAATGGGCGCTAAACAGGTTTTACAGGAAACCTTTGGCTACCAACAGTTTCGCCCAGGCCAGGAAGAAATCATCGACACCGTGCTCTCTGGTCGCGACTGTCTGGTCGTTATGCCCACCGGTGGCGGCAAATCCCTGTGCTATCAAATTCCCGCATTATTACTCAACGGACTCACCGTTGTTGTTTCGCCGCTGATTTCCCTGATGAAAGACCAGGTCGATCAACTGCTGGCCAACGGCGTGGCGGCGGCGTGCCTGAACTCCACCCAAAGTCGTGAACAGCAGCTTGAGGTGATGGCCGGCTGTCGCAGCGGGCAGGTTCGCTTGCTTTATATTGCCCCTGAGCGCCTGATGCTGGATAACTTCCTTGAGCATCTTGGACACTGGAATCCGGTGCTGCTGGCAGTTGATGAAGCGCACTGTATTTCGCAGTGGGGACATGACTTCCGCCCGGAATACGCTGCGCTGGGCCAGTTGCGTCAGCGTTTCCCAACCCTGCCGTTTGTGGCACTGACCGCGACCGCGGATGAAACCACCCGGCTGGACATTGTGCGTCTGCTGGGCCTCAACGATCCGTTAATTCAGATCAGCAGCTTTGACCGCCCGAATATTCGCTACATGCTGATGGAGAAATTTAAGCCGCTCGATCAGCTGATGCGCTATGTGCAGGAACAGCGTGGTAAGTCCGGCATTATTTACTGTAACAGCCGCGCCAAAGTCGAAGACACCGCCGCGCGTCTGCAAAGTCGTGGCATCAGCGCCGGGGCTTATCATGCCGGGCTGGAAAACAGCGTGCGCGCTGAAGTGCAGGAAAAATTCCAGCGCGATGACCTGCAAATTGTGGTGGCGACCGTGGCGTTCGGCATGGGGATCAACAAACCCAACGTGCGCTTCGTGGTGCATTTTGATATCCCGCGTAACATTGAGTCCTACTATCAGGAAACCGGCCGTGCCGGACGTGACGGCCTGCCGGCGGAAGCGATGCTGTTTTACGATCCGGCTGATATGGCGTGGCTCCGCCGTTGCCTCGAAGAGAAACCTGCCGGACAGCTGCTGGATATCGAACGTCATAAGCTCAATGCGATGGGGGCGTTTGCCGAGGCGCAAACCTGTCGTCGTCTGGTTCTGCTGAATTATTTTGGCGAAGGGCGTCAGGAGCCGTGTGGTAACTGCGATATCTGTCTCGACCCGCCAAAACAGTACGACGGGTTAATGGATGCGCGCAAAGCGCTGTCGACGATCTACCGCGTTAACCAACGCTTTGGTATGGGTTACGTCGTGGAAGTTCTACGCGGGGCGAATAACCAGCGCATTCGTGAGCTGGCCCATGACAAACTGCCGGTCTATGGTATTGGCCGTGAGCAAAGCCACGAGCATTGGGTGAGTGTGATTCGTCAACTGATTCATTTGGGCCTGGTAACACAGAATATTGCCCAACACTCCGCGTTACAGCTCACTGAAGCTGCGCGTCCGGTGCTGCGCGGCGAAGTCCCGTTGCAGCTTGCGGTACCGCGAATCGTGGCGCTGAAACCGCGCGCTATGCAGAAATCCTTCGGCGGCAATTACGATCGCAAACTGTTTGCCAAATTGCGTAAGCTGCGTAAAGCGATTGCCGATGAAGAGAATATCCCGCCGTATGTCGTCTTTAACGATGCCACGTTGATTGAAATGGCCGAGCAGATGCCGGTTTCGCCGAGCGAAATGCTGAGCGTCAACGGCGTGGGAATGCGTAAACTTGAGCGTTTTGGCAAAGAGTTTATGGCACTTATTCGCGCGCACGTTGATGGTGACGACGAAGAGTAGTCAGCGAGGCAAAAAAGTGCCAGGATGGTGACTCACTGAACTATTCCCCCGCGAGTCATTTTTATGTTAACGCTATTTTTCACCGTTGCGTTGGTGCATATCGTTGCGCTGATGAGTCCCGGTCCCGATTTTTTCTTTGTTTCTCAAACGGCCGTTAGCCGTTCGCGCAAAGAAGCCATGATGGGCGTGCTGGGTATTACCTGTGGCGTCATGGTCTGGGCTGGCGTGGCGCTGCTTGGCCTGCATCTGATTATCGAAAAAATGGCCTGGCTGCACACCATTATCATGGTGGGCGGCGGCCTGTATCTGTGCTGGATGGGTTACCAGATGCTGCGCGGCGCGTTTAAAAAACAGGACGTAGCGGCCCCTGCCCCACAGGTTGAGCTGGCACAGAGCGGACGCAGCTTTTTAAAAGGTCTGTTGACCAACCTCGCCAACCCGAAAGCCATTATCTATTTTGGCTCCGTGTTTTCATTGTTTGTTGGCGATAGCGTAGGAACAGGCGCTCGATGGGGCATTTTCGCGCTGATCATCGTGGAAACGCTGGCGTGGTTCACCGTGGTCGCCAGCCTGTTTGCACTTCCGAAGATGCGTCGCGGCTATCAGCGTCTGGCGAAGTGGATTGATGGCTTTGCCGGCGCGCTGTTCGCGGGCTTCGGTATCCACCTGATTATTTCGCGCTAAGCTCCCTTCATGCCGGATAAGCGCTAACGCCATCCGGCACCGTTATCAGGCATGCCTTGCCGACGCCAGCAGGGCGCCTATCAGCATAAACAGTGAACCAAACACTTTGTTCAGCGCTTTCATTTGCTTTGGCCCCTTAATCCAGCCAGCAATGCGCGTAGCCAGCGTCGCGTAACCGATCATCACAATAATATCGACCACGATGGTCGTGACGCCAAGCACCACATACTGCATTACCTGCGGTTCCTGTGGCAGGATAAACTGCGGGAACAGGGCGGCAAGAAAAACAATGCTCTTGGGGTTGGTCAGATTTACAAAGACCGCGCGTTTGAACAGTCGGCTGCGCGATTGCGTATTCGCCATGGTGTTCAGATCGATAGCGCCCGCCGCGCGCCATTGTTGGATCCCCAGCCAAATCAGGTACGCCGCACCCGCCCACTTCAGCACTTCAAACGCGATCGCTGAACGTGAAAATAGCGTTCCCAGCCCTACGCCAACCAAAACGATATGAATGCCCAGCCCGGTCTGTAGACCTGCAATCGACGCGCTGGCACCACGATAACCGTGGCTGATGGCGGTGGTCATGGTGTTGATTGCGCCAGAGCCTGGAGACAAGCTCAAAATAATAGAGGTCAGCAGGTAGGCGAACCACCATTCAAAGGTCATGAGAAACTCCCGGATTGTCTATTTTTATGCCACAATACGCTACTGTCGGTACGTTGTATCAGACATGGCAAAAAAAACGATTTTACTTGGTCAACGAGGCTGGATACCCGATGTTTCAGCAGCAAAAAGACTGGGAAACAAGAGAAAACGCGTTTGCTGCTTTTTCCATGGGACCACTGACAGATTTCTGGCGTCAGCGGGAAGAGGCGGAATTTACGGGCGTAGATAATGTTCCCGTACGCTTTGTGCGTTTTCACGCAGAGAAAAACGATCGTGTCATCGTCGTCTGTCCTGGACGCATTGAAAGCTATGTGAAATACGCTGAACTGGCGTATGACCTGTTTCATTCTGGTTTTGACGTTCTCATTATCGATCACCGTGGCCAAGGGCGTTCCGGGCGTATGCTTTCGGACCCGCATCGCGGTCATGTGGATAACTTTAATGACTATGTCGACGATTTAACCGCTTTCTGGCAGCAGGAAGTGTTACCCGGTCCGTGGATAAAACGCTATATACTGGCGCATTCTATGGGCGGGGCGATTGCCACGTTGTTCCTGCAGCGTCATCCGAATCAGTGTGATGCCATTGCGCTTTGCGCGCCGATGTTTGGTATTGTGATGCGCTTTCCCGACTGGATGGTGCGTCAAATTCTGGACTGGGCTGAAGGGCATCCACGGATCCGCGAGGGCTATGCCATGGGGACCGGGCGCTGGCGGGCGCTGCCATTCGGGATGAATGCGGTAACCCACAGTCGACAGCGCTATCGGCGCAATCTACGCTTCTATGCCGATGAACCTCGGCTGCGCGTGGGCGGTCCCACCTACCACTGGGTACGTGAAGGGATTCTGGCGGGTGAACAGGTCCTGGCCGGGGCGGGGGATGACGCGACGCCAACATTACTGATTCAGGCTGAAGAAGAGCGTTTGGTGGATAACCGTATGCACGATCGCTTTTGTGAACTCCGCGCCGCAGCGGGCCATCCTGTAGAGGGAGGTCAGCCGCTTGTCATTAAAGGCGCGTACCATGAGATCCTTTTTGAAAAGGACGCAATGCGCTCAGTCGCGCTTAACGCTATTGTCGAATTTTTCGACAAGCATAACTCATCCAGCGGAACCCGCTTTGCCTAGAGGTTTAATTTTCTTATGTATCAGGTTGTTGCGTCTGATTTAGACGGTACGCTGCTTTCCCCCGACCATACGTTGTCCCCTTATGCCAAAGAGACACTGAAATTATTGACCGCACGTGGCGTTAACTTCGTGTTTGCGACTGGCCGTCATCATGTTGATGTGGGGCAAATTCGCGATAACCTCGGCATTAAAACCTACATGATCACATCCAACGGTGCGCGCGTGCACGATTCTGCCGGGAATCTGGTGTTTACCCATAACCTGGATCGCGACATTGCCAGCGACCTGTTTGGCGTGGTGAATGCAAACCCGGACATCGTGACCAACGTTTATCGTGATGATGAATGGTTTATGAATCGCCATCGCCCGGACGAAATGCGCTTCTTTAAAGAAGCGGTATTTAACTATTCTCTGTTTGAACCTGCGCTACTGGAGCCTGAAGGCGTCAGCAAAGTGTTTTTTACCACCGATTCTCATGAAAGGCTGCTGCCGCTGGAGCAGGCGATTAACGCTCGCTGGGGCGATCGCGTCAACGTCAGCTTCTCTACGCTTACCTGTCTGGAAGTGATGGCTGGCGGCGTGTCGAAAGGTCATGCGCTGGAAGCGGTGGCGAAAGCGATGGGCTACAACCTGAAGGACTGTATCGCTTTCGGTGATGGCATGAACGATGCGGAAATGCTCTCCATGGCTGGCAAAGGCTGCATCATGGGCAACGCGCACCAGCGCCTGAAAGATCTTCATCCGGAACTGGACGTGATTGGACTCAACGCCGATGATGCCGTGCCGCACTATCTGCGTAAGCTCTTTTTGCAGTAACGCCATCGTTCGTTAGTTGACCAGTTGTCAACTAAAAACTTCGCTACAATGGGTGTACCTTTTGTTAAGAGACATCCATTGTGGCGTTACTCATCATTACCACAATTCTGTGGGCCTTTTCCTTTAGCCTGTTTGGCGAGTACCTTGCCGGTCATGTCGATAGCTATTTTGCGGTGCTGGTGCGCGTTGGGTTGGCGGCGCTGGTGTTCCTGCCATTTTTACGTACCCGTGGGCACAGCGTAAAAACGATCGCGCTGTATATGCTGGTAGGGGCCATGCAGCTTGGCATTATGTATATGCTGAGTTTTCACGCCTATCTGTACCTGACGGTTTCAGAGCTGCTGCTCTTTACCGTACTAACGCCGCTCTACATTACGCTAATTTATGACCTGATGAGCGGACGTCGTCTGCGCTGGAGCTACGCCTTCAGTGCATTGCTGGCGGTGATCGGTGCGGGGATCATTCGTTACGACCAGGTGACCAGCCACTTCTGGACCGGCCTGCTGTTGGTACAGCTATCCAATATCAGCTTTGCCATTGGTATGGTGGGCTACAAGCGTCTAATGGAAACACGGCCAATGCCGCAGCACAACGCCTTTGCCTGGTTTTACATGGGGGCATTTATGGTGGCGATAGTGGCCTGGTTCATGCTGGGTAATGCGCAGAAAATACCTGCAACCACGCTACAGTGGGGCATCCTGGTGTTTCTTGGCGTGGCGGCGTCCGGCATTGGTTACTTTATGTGGAACTACGGCGCGACTCAGGTGGATGCGGGTACGCTGGGCATCATGAACAATATGCATGTGCCGGCCGGGCTGTTGGTTAACCTGGCTATCTGGCATCAACAGCCTCACTGGCCGAGCTTCATCATTGGTGCGGCTGTGATAGTGGCCTCACTGTGGGTACATCGAAAGTGGGTCGTTCCGCACTCCGTACAAACGGCAGGTGATCGCAGGCGTGATTCCGCGCTGAGCGAATAAACGCTTCCGTGACCGGTTGTCGCTGCTCGCCATCGCGCACGGCGGCGTACAGTCGGCTCCACAATCCATCACCCAGGGTTTTGGTTACCACCAGGCCCTGGCGCTCAAAACTCTCCACTACCCAGTGTGGTAAAGCCGCGATACCCATTTTAGCTGCAACCATCTGAATCAGCAGCAAGGTGTTATCCACACTCTTCAGCGACGGGCTAACGCCCGCAGGTTGCAGGAAATGCCGCCAGACATCCAGCCGACTCCGTTGTACCGGATAAATAAGCAGCGTCTCGCTGGCTAAATCCTCCGGGGTGATTTGGGTTTTGCTGGCCAGCGGATGGTCCGGCGCCAGGACCAGGCGTACTTCAAAATCAAACATCGGCGAGTAGTGCAATCCGCTGCGCGGCAGAATGTCGGAGGTCAGCACCAGATCCAATTCATCCTGCTGTAGCGCAGGTTGCGGATCGAACGTCACGCCGGATTTAAAGTCCATTTCCACCTGCGGCCAGTTGGCACGAAAATTCTCCAGCGCGGGCGTCAGCCATTGGATACAGCTGTGGCATTCAATCGCGATGCGTAGCCGGGTTTGCTGCGGTTCGTTGCAGGCCTGTAGCGCGCGACCGATTTGCGGCAACACCTGGTTTGCCAGCTGCAGCAAAATTTCGCCCTGCGGCGTAAAGCGCAGAGGCTGACTTTTACGGATAAAAAGACGAAAGCCGAGGCGTTGCTCCAGATCGCTGAACTGGTGAGAAAGGGCGGATTGGGTCTGATGCAACGTCGCCGCTGCGGCTGCCAGCGAACCACTATTCCGCAACGCCTGGAGCGTTTTCAGGTGTTTAATCTCGATCATGAAAGTCCTTCACTTCGGCATGAACAAATTGCGCTTGAGGAATATACAGTAACCGCCAATTATGGATGTGTAAACATCTGGACGTCCAAAACTTGTCATATTTCGGCTTGCAGATGCGTTGGCTTCCTCGCTTACCCCAGTCACTTACTTCAGTAAGCTCCTGGGGATGCGCTGTGTCGCCGCCTTCCTGCAAACCGAACTATTTAGAGTTTTTGCTTCAGATTCAATAAAATAAGAGAGGAAGAAAAATGACAATATTGAATCACACCCTCGGTTTCCCTCGCGTTGGCCTGCGTCGCGAGTTGAAGAAAGCGCAAGAAAGCTACTGGGCGGGAAATTCTTCCCGTGAAGAATTGCTGGCCGTTGGCCGCGAGCTGCGCGCCCGCCACTGGGATCAGCAGAAGCAGGCGGGCATTGACCTGCTGCCGGTGGGCGATTTTGCCTGGTACGATCACGTGCTAACCACCAGCCTGCTGCTCGGCAACGTTCCGGCGCGTCATCAAAATAAAGACGGCTCGGTTGATATCGATACTTTATTCCGCATTGGCCGTGGCCGCGCCCCGACGGGTGAGCCCGCGGCGGCGGCAGAAATGACCAAATGGTTTAATACCAACTATCACTACATGGTGCCGGAATTCACCAAAGGTCAGCAGTTCAAACTGACCTGGACCCAACTGCTGGATGAAGTGGACGAAGCGCTGGCGCTCGGCCACAAGGTGAAGCCTGTGCTGCTTGGGCCGGTAACTTACCTGTGGCTGGGTAAAGTGAAGGGCGAACAGTTTGACCGTCTGACCCTGCTGAATGACATTCTGCCGGTTTACCAGCAGGTGCTGGCTGAGCTGGCGAAACGCGGTATTGAGTGGGTACAGATTGATGAACCCGCGCTGGTACTGGAGCTGCCGCAGGTTTGGCTGAACGCCTTCAAACCCGCGTATGATGCGCTGGCAGGGCAGGTAAAATTACTGCTGACCACTTATTTTGAAGGCGTAACGCCAAACCTGGATATCATTACCGCGCTGCCAGTGCAGGGTCTGCACGTTGATTTCGTTCATGGCAAAGATGACGTTGCCGAGCTGCACCAACGTCTGCCTGCCGACTGGCTGCTGTCAGCCGGTTTGGTAAACGGTCGTAACGTCTGGCGCGCCGATCTCAGCGAAAAATATGCGCAAATGAAAGATATCGTCGGCAAACGTGATCTGTGGGTGGCTTCTTCCTGCTCTCTGCTGCACAGCCCGATTGATTTGAGCGTGGAAACCCGGCTTGATGCGGAAGTGAAGAGCTGGTTTGCCTTCGCGCTGCAAAAATGCGGCGAGCTGGCGCTGTTGCGCGATGCGTTGAACAGCGGCGATACGGCGGCAATTGTGGAATGGAGCGCACCGATCCAGGCGCGTCGTCACTCTACCCGCGTACATAACGCCGCAGTGGAAAAACGTCTGGCGGCGATCACCGCCCAGGACAGCCAGCGCGCCAACGCTTACCCGGTTCGCGCTGAAGCACAGCGTGCCCGTTTTAATCTGCCGGCATGGCCGACCACGACTATCGGATCATTCCCGCAAACCACCGAAATTCGCGGTCTGCGTCTGGACTTCAAAAAAGGCAATCTTGATGCTGCCCACTATCGCACCGGTATTGCGGAGCATATCAAACAGGCGATTGTTGAGCAGGAACGTCTGGGGCTTGACGTGCTGGTACACGGTGAAGCCGAGCGTAATGACATGGTGGAATATTTTGGCGAACACCTGGACGGTTTCGTCTTTACCCAGAACGGTTGGGTGCAGAGCTATGGCTCTCGCTGCGTGAAGCCGCCGGTGGTGATTGGCGACGTCAGCCGCCCGGAAGCGATCACCGTGGAGTGGGCGAAGTACGCGCAGTCGCTGACCGACAAGCCGGTAAAAGGCATGTTGACCGGTCCGGTGACCATTCTCTGCTGGTCGTTCCCGCGTGAAGACGTGACGCGTGAAACCATCGCGAAGCAGATTGCGTTGGCGTTGCGTGACGAAGTGGCGGATCTGGAAGCGGCGGGTATCGGTATTATTCAGATTGACGAACCGGCGCTGCGCGAAGGTCTGCCGCTACGCCGCAGTGATTGGGCTGCGTATCTGGCGTGGGGGGTAGAAGCCTTCCGCATTAACGCGGCAGTGGCGAAGGATGAAACCCAGATCCATACCCACATGTGTTACTGCGAGTTCAATGACATCATGGATTCCATTGCGGCGCTGGACGCGGACGTGATCACCATTGAGACCTCTCGCTCTGATATGGAACTGCTGGAATCGTTTGAAGAGTTCGACTATCCGAATGAAATCGGACCGGGCGTCTACGACATACACTCGCCGAACGTCCCGAGCGTGGAGTGGATTGAGGCTCTGCTGAAGAAGGCCGAGCAGCGTATTCCGGCGGAACGTTTGTGGGTGAACCCGGACTGCGGCTTGAAAACCCGCGGCTGGCCGGAAACCCGTGCCGCGCTGGCTAACATGGTCAAAGCAGCGCAGAATCTGCGTCAGGCGTAAAAATAAAACGGAGGCGTTAGCCTCCGTTTTGATGATCGGTTTGCCTGGCGATACTTACTTCTTCTCGCCGTATTGCGCGAACCACTCCAGCATTCTCTGCCAGCCGTCTTTGGCCGACTCTTCGTGGTAGCTCGGGCGGTAATCGGCATTAAATGCATGCCCGGCATCGGGATAAACCACAATTTCCGCTTTAGCATTGGCGGCGCGTAGCGCCTGACGCATCGTTTCGACGGTATCCTGTGGGATACTGGTGTCCTGACCACCATAAAGTCCCAGGACGGGGGCGTTAAGATCGGTGGCGATATCAACGGGATGTTTCGGCGAGTTGAGGGTCTTATCACCCACCAGTTTGCCATACCATGCTACCGCTGCTTTTAACTGCGGATTGTGTGCGGCATACAGCCAGGTGATGCGTCCACCCCAACAAAAACCAGTGATCATTAATCGATGAGCATCCCCACCGTTGCGGGAGGCCCAACTGGCGACGTGGTCCAGGTCGGCCAGTACCTGAGAGTCAGGCACTTTGGCGACAAGGCCGCTGAGCAGCGTGGGGATATCGGCAAAGTCATTGGGATCGCCTTCGCGGAAGTAGAGCTCTGGTGCAATAGCCAGATATCCTTCCAGGGCCAGACGGCGGCAAACATCACGAATGTGTTCATGAATACCAAAAATCTCCTGCACGACAATAACCACGGGCAGGGGGCCATCGGTCTGTTTTGGTCGTGCGTGATACGCTGGCATATCATCGCCCTGTGAAGGTATGGACGTTACACCGGCGATAATTGCGTTATCCGGTGTGTGAACCGTGGTAGGCGTCGGTGGAGATACAGCAGGTGCAAAGCCAGATTGTCGTGTCGTCATGGTATTCTCCGTACCCTTAAATATTCAGCCAAAAAGCGCATTATTAACTATAGACATATGCAACGTACCACATTGCCTTAAACGGTCTATCTTTTGTGCAAGGAGTCCTTACATCACGCTGCTTATGTGACATCCGTCACTGTTTAATGGCAATCGAATGCAATTGATTTACATCATGGTGATGTCTGTCACGAAAATTTGTTTATGCCTTCGGTAAAGTGTGTTTTTGCTTCTTCTGACAAAACCGATTCACAGAGGAGTTTTTATGTCTAAGTCTGATGTTTTTCATCTCGGCCTCACTAAGAACGATTTACAAGGGGCTACGCTTGCTATCGTCCCTGGCGACCCGGAGCGTGTGGAAAAGATCGCCGCGCTGATGGATAAGCCGGTTAAGCTGGCATCCCATCGCGAGTTCACGACCTGGCGTGCTGAGCTGGATGGTAAAGCCGTGATCGTTTGCTCTACCGGTATCGGCGGCCCGTCCACCTCTATTGCCGTAGAAGAACTGGCGCAATTGGGCATTCGTACCTTCCTGCGTATCGGTACGACTGGCGCTATTCAGCCGCATATCAATGTGGGTGATGTGCTGGTCACCACTGCGTCTGTCCGTTTGGATGGCGCAAGCCTGCACTTCGCGCCAATGGAATTCCCGGCCGTTGCTGACTTCGAGTGCACCACTGCGCTGGTGGAAGCGGCGAAATCTATCGGTGCGACTACCCACGTGGGTGTCACCGCGTCTTCTGACACCTTCTACCCGGGCCAGGAGCGTTATGACACCTTCTCTGGTCGCGTAGTGAGCCGTTTCAAAGGCTCAATGGAAGAGTGGCAGTCCATGGGCGTCATGAACTACGAAATGGAATCCGCAACGTTGCTGACCATGTGCGCAAGCCAGGGCCTGCGTGCAGGTATGGTTGCTGGCGTTATCGTGAACCGTACTCAGCAAGAGATTCCTAATGCGGAAACGATGAAACAAACGGAAAGCCACGCGGTGAAAATCGTGGTGGAAGCTGCCCGCCGTTTACTGTAATTCTCCCGTCTGTTCAAAAAGGCCGACGCGTTCGGCCTTTTTATTTTGCGTAGTGCCTCGCAGGAAATTCCTTTTAAACTGGACGTTTATACAGCACAATTCTATTTTGTGCGGGTAAGCCGTGGCTGTAAGGGGGCGTTGTGGATATTACAATTATGATGAGTGCCGTGTTGGCATTAGCCGCAGGGCTGCTGGTGGGGTGGCTGGCGACAAAAGCGCGGGCCGATCAGATCCGTGCCGACCTCATCGAAGAGCGACGTGAACTGGATATTGCGTTAAGCGCAGCCCGTCAACAGCTCTCGCAGGAAGCCCATTGGCGCGACGAGTGCGAACTACTCAATAACGAATTACGCAGCCTGCACAGCATCAACACCTCTCTGGAAGCCGATCTCCGTGAAGTCACTACCCGGCTGGAAGCGACGCAGCAGCATGCGGAAGATAAAATCCGCCAGATGATCAACAGCGAACAACGCCTGAGTGAACAGTTTGAAAACCTGGCGAATCGCATTTTTGAGCACAGCAACCGCCGCGTAGATGAGCAAAACCGTCAAAGTCTGAACAGCCTGCTGACACCGCTTCGCGAACAACTGGACGGTTTTCGACGTCAGGTTCAGGATAGCTTCGGTAAAGAGGCGCAAGAGCGCCATACCCTGGCGCACGAAATTCGTAATCTCCAGCAACTTAACGCGCAGATGGCGCAGGAAGCGGTAAACCTGACGCGGGCCTTAAAAGGCGATAATAAAACGCAGGGTAACTGGGGTGAGGTGGTACTGACGCGGGTACTTGAAGCCTCCGGTCTGCGTGAAGGTTATGAATACGAAACCCAGGTTAGCATTGAAAACGATGCCCGTTCGCGAATGCAACCCGATGTCATTGTCCGGCTACCGCAGGGTAAAGATGTGGTAATCGACGCAAAAATGACGTTGGTTGCCTATGAGCGCTATTTTAACGCGGAAGATGAATATACCCGCGAGACTGCGTTGCAGGAACATATCGCCTCGGTGCGAAACCATATTCGTCTGTTGGGTCGTAAAGATTATCAACAGCTTCCCGGGCTGCGTTCGCTTGACTATGTGCTGATGTTTATTCCCGTCGAGCCCGCTTTTTTGCTGGCGCTGGACAGACAACCCGAACTGATAACCGAGGCGCTTAAAAATAACATTATGCTGGTCAGTCCTACTACGTTGTTAGTGGCATTGCGCACGATCGCCAACCTGTGGCGCTACGAGCATCAGAGCCGTAATGCGCAACAAATTGCCGATCGGGCCAGCAAACTTTATGACAAGATGCGCTTGTTTGTGGATGATATGTCGGCGATTGGCCAAAGTCTGGATAAAGCCCAGGACAACTACCGACAAGCGATGAAAAAGCTCTCTTCGGGCCGTGGAAACGTCCTGTCACAGGCAGAAGCGTTTCGCAGTTTAGGTGTGGAAATTAAGCGTGAGATAAATCCTGAGCTGGCTGAACAAGCCACTACGCAGGATGAAGAGTACCGGTTGCGCGCGGTCCCTGAGACGCAACAGGATGAGCCTTACCCTGATGATGAAGCAGTAAATCAGCAATCAAACTAGTCCGTTTGGGGTAGTTGAACCCAGTAGAAGGGTAGGGCAAATTGGCCCAATCTGTTACACTTCTTGAACATTTTTTGAATGAGCAGGCACTGAGATGGTGGATAATTCACAAGAAACGACGCACTTTGGCTTTCAGACCGTCGCTAAAGAGCAGAAAGCTGACATGGTGGCCCACGTTTTTCATTCTGTGGCCTCGAAATATGACGTTATGAATGACTTAATGTCATTTGGCATTCATCGTTTGTGGAAGCGCTTCACCATTGATTGCAGTGGCGTGCGTCGCGGTCAAACCGTTCTGGATTTGGCGGGCGGTACGGGCGACCTGACGGCGAAATTCTCTCGCATGGTGGGTGAAACCGGTAAAGTCGTACTGGCGGATATCAATGACTCAATGCTCAAAATGGGTCGCGAAAAGCTGCGTAATATCGGCGTAGTGGGTAACGTTGAGTACGTTCAGGCGAACGCGGAAGCACTGCCTTTCCCTGACAACACGTTTGACTGCATTACCATTTCTTTCGGTCTGCGCAACGTAACGGATAAAGACAAAGCTTTACGATCCATGTATCGCGTGTTGAAGCCGGGCGGACGTTTACTGGTGCTGGAGTTCTCCAAACCGATTATCGAACCGCTGAGCAAGGCCTACGATGCTTATTCTTTCCATGTTCTGCCGCGCATAGGTTCCATGGTCGCAAGCGATGCGGACAGTTACCGCTATTTGGCGGAGTCCATTCGCATGCATCCCGATCAGGACACGCTAAAAGCAATGATGCAAGATGCCGGGTTCGAAAGCGTTGATTACTACAACCTGACGGCTGGTGTCGTTGCGCTGCATCGTGGTTACAAGTTCTGACAGGAGATTGGGGATGCCTTTAAAACCCTTAGTGACCGCAGGCGTTGAAAATCTGCTCAATACCTTTCTGTATCGTTCTCCTGCGCTGAAGTCAGCCAGAACACGTTTACAGAGCAAGGTGCTGCGTGTTGATCTTAAAGGATTTTCAACACCTTTAGTCCTGGTGTTTAGTGAACGCCAGGTCGATGTGCTGGGGGCATGGGAAGGCGAAGCCGATTGCACAGTAATCACACATGCCAGCGTGTTGCCGAAATTACGCGACCGCCAGCAACTTACCACGCTTATTCGCAGCGGTGAGCTGGAAGTTCAGGGTGATATCCAGGTGGTGCAGCATTTTGTTGCTCTGGCCGATCTGGCTGAGTTTGATCCCGCAGAATTGTTAGCGCCCTATACCGGCGATATCGTCGCGGAGGGGGTCAGCAAAGTCTTGCGTGGTGGCGCGAAGTTCTTGCGCCATAACATTCAGCGCCAGCAGCGCTATGTAGCCGAAGCGATCACCGAAGAGTGGCGTATGGCTCCCGGTCCGCTTGAGGTTGCATGGTTTGCAGAAGAAACGGCAGCCATTGAACGCGCGGTCGAATCTCTGGCCAAACGGCTGGAAAAACTGGAGGCCAAATGACGCCAGGTGAAGTACGGCGCCTTTATTTCATCATTCGCACTTTTTTAAGCTACGGTCTTGATGAACTCATCCCCAAAATGCGTATTACGCTGCCGCTTCGGTTGTGGCGTTACTCGTTGTTCTGGATGCCCAATCAGCATAAAGACAAACCGCTGGGAGAAAGGCTGAGACTGGCTTTACAGGAACTCGGCCCGGTGTGGATTAAATTTGGGCAAATGCTCTCCACTCGCCGTGACCTTTTCCCACCGCACATCGCCGATCAGCTTGCGCTATTGCAGGATCGCGTTGCCCCATTCGATGGGCAGCGAGCGAAAGAACAAATCGAAGAAGCCATGGGCGGGCTGTCCGTCGAGGAGTGGTTTGATGATTTTGAGATCACGCCGCTGGCATCTGCGTCTATTGCCCAGGTCCATACCGCGCGATTGAAATCCAATGGTAAAGAGGTGGTGATCAAAGTTATCCGCCCGGACATACTTCCGGTGATTAAAGCGGATTTAAAACTGATCTACCGCCTTGCGCGCTGGGTTCCTCGCCTGCTACCGGATGGCCGTCGCCTGCGACCAACAGAAGTGGTCCGCGAGTATGAAAAAACGTTGATTGATGAGCTGAACCTGCTGCGCGAATCGGCGAACGCAATTCAGCTGCGACGTAATTTTGAAGATAGCCCGATGCTGTACATCCCGGAAGTGTATTCCGACTATTGCAGTCAGAACATGATGGTGATGGAGCGCATATATGGTATCCCCGTATCGGATGTCGCAACGCTTGAGAAGAATGGCACCAACATGAAGTTGTTGGCTGAACGCGGTGTGCAGGTCTTCTTTACTCAGGTCTTTCGCGATAGTTTTTTCCATGCGGACATGCATCCTGGGAATATTTTCGTCAGTTATGAGCACCCTGAAAACCCGAAGTACATTGGTATTGATTGCGGGATTGTGGGTTCTTTAAATAAAGAAGATAAGCGCTATCTGGCTGAAAACTTCATCGCGTTCTTTAACCGAGACTACCGCAAAGTTGCCGAATTGCACGTGGATTCAGGTTGGGTTCCGCCCGATACCAACGTTGAAGAGTTTGAATTCGCCATTCGTACCGTGTGCGAACCGATATTCGAAAAACCGCTGGCGGAGATTTCCTTTGGTCACGTGCTGTTGAATCTGTTTAACACCGCGCGTCGATTCAACATGGAAGTCCAGCCCCAGCTGGTTTTGCTCCAGAAGACGCTGCTGTATGTTGAAGGTGTCGGACGACAGCTCTACCCACAGTTAGATTTGTGGAAAACGGCTAAGCCGTTTCTCGAATCCTGGATTAAAGATCAGGTCGGTATTCCGGCGCTCGTCAGGGCATTTAAAGAAAAAGCCCCGTTCTGGGTCGAAAAAATGCCAGAAATACCTGAACTGGTGTATGACAGTTTGCGCCAGGGCAAATATTTACAGCACAGTGTTGATAAGATTGCCCGCGAGCTTCACGCTAATCATGTGCGTCAGGGACAATCCCGTTATTTATTGGGCATTGGCGCAACATTGTTGCTAAGTGGAACATTCCTGCTGGTAAGCCGTCCTGAGTGGGGGCTTATGCCAGGCTGGTTAATGGCGGGAGGCGTCATAGCCTGGCTAATCGGCTGGCGCAAAATGCGCTGAATTTTTCATCGCCCAAGGCAGGCCGTGTAACGTATACTACGGCCTTATTAATTCATCATCTATGACAGAGGAACATGTATGGGTGGTATCAGTATTTGGCAGTTGTTGATCATTGCCGTCATCGTTGTACTGCTATTTGGCACCAAGAAACTCGGCTCCATCGGTTCCGATCTTGGCGCGTCTATTAAAGGCTTCAAAAAAGCGATGGGTGATGATGAACCTAAGCAAGATAAAACCAGCCAGGATGCTGATTTTACTGCTAAATCCATCACCGATAAGCAGGGCGAAGTGAAAAAGGAAGACGCCAAAAGCCAAGATAAAGAGCAGGTATAATCCGTGTTTGATATCGGTTTTAGCGAGCTGTTATTGGTGTTCGTTATCGGCCTCATTGTCCTGGGGCCGCAGCGTTTACCCGTAGCGGTAAAAACGGTTGCTGGCTGGGTTCGCGCTTTGCGTTCCCTTGCGACTACTGTTCAGAACGAACTGACCCAGGAGCTTAAGCTTCAGGAATTCCAGGACAGCCTGAAGAAAGTAGAAAAAGCGAGCCTGACAAATCTGACCCCGGAGCTGAAAGCATCAATGGATGAGCTGCGTGAAGCGGCGGAGTCGATGAAGCGTTCTTATAGCGTGCACGATCCTGAGAAAGCCAGCGATGAAGCGCACACTATCCATAATCCGGTGGTGAAAGACGGTGAAGCACAGCGAGAAGGGGTCACCCCAGCTGCCGCTGAAAACCAGGCCAGTTCGCCGGAGCAAAAACCGGAATCCACGGGTGCTAAAAAGCCAGAGCCGACGGAAAACGCTTCCGCCACGTTGATGGATGCAGAAAAGAAAGCTGCCGCACCTGTTGTCGAATCCTCCCCCTCGTCGAGTGATAAACCGTAAACATGGCTGTAGAAGATACCCAACCGCTCATCACGCATCTTATTGAGCTGCGTAAGCGACTCCTGAACTGCATTATTGCGGTATTCGTGATCTTTCTGGCATTGGTGTACTTTGCCAACGACATTTACCATATGGTTGCGGCGCCGTTGATCAAACAGATGCCGCAGGGCGCAACGATGATCGCCACCGATGTGGCCTCGCCGTTCTTTACCCCGATAAAGTTAACCTTCATGGTGTCGCTGATTCTGTCAGCGCCAGTGATCCTCTACCAGGTCTGGGCATTCATTGCGCCTGCTTTGTACAAACATGAACGTCGCCTGGTTGTGCCGCTGCTGGTCTCCAGTTCGTTATTGTTCTACATCGGTATGGCATTCGCCTATTTTGTCGTCTTCCCGCTGGCGTTTGGTTTCCTTGCCAACACAGCTCCGCAAGGCGTACAGGTATCGACAGACATTGCCAGCTATCTCAGCTTCGTAATGGCGTTGTTTATGGCTTTCGGTGTCTCTTTTGAGGTTCCTGTCGCCATTGTGCTGCTATGCTGGATGGGCATTACGACGCCTGAAGACTTACGTAAGAAACGTCCTTACGTTGTAGTCGGCGCATTTGTCGTCGGGATGCTATTGACCCCACCAGATGTCTTCTCGCAAACGCTGTTGGCGATACCGATGTACTGCCTGTTCGAGGTGGGTGTGTTCTTCTCTCGATTCTATGTCGGTAAGCGACGTACGCGAGATGAGGATAACGAGGCTGAAGAAGCAAAAGAAGCCGAAGCCGCCGAGAAAACTGAAGAATAAACGCAACCGCCCGTCAGGGCGGTTGTCATATGGGAGGAAGCATGTTTGATATTGGCGTTAATTTAACCAGTTCACAATTTACGAAAGACCGGGATGAGGTCGTGGCGCGCGCCTTTGCTGCGGGCGTAAACGGTATGCTTCTGACCGGAACAAACCTGCACGAAAGCCAGCAGGCTTTAACGTTGGCGCAGCATTATCCACATTGCTGGTCCACGGCTGGCGTGCACCCGCATGACAGCAGCCAATGGCAGTCCTCAACAGAAGCAGAGATTATCGCACTGGCAAATCATTCGCAGGTGGTCGCTATTGGTGAGTGCGGCCTGGATTTCAATCGCAATTTCTCCACGCCGCAGGAGCAGGAGCGTGCTTTTGAGGCGCAACTGCGCATTGCTGCTGAACTGCAGATGCCGGTTTTCATGCATTGTCGGGATGCCCATGAGCGTTTTCTGACGTTGCTGGATCCGTGGCTGGATAGCCTGCCCGGTGCGGTGCTGCACTGCTTTACTGGCTCGCGGCAGGAGATGCAGGACTGTGTAGACCGCGGGCTTTATATTGGTATCACCGGGTGGGTCTGTGATGAGCGCCGGGGCATGGAGCTGCGTGAGCTGCTGCCCTTTATCCCGGTTGAGAGATTGCTGATCGAAACCGATGCGCCTTACTTACTTCCCCGGGATTTAACGCCTAAGCCAGCGTCACGGCGCAATGAACCTGCGCACCTTCCCCATATTCTTGAGCGTATTGCCCACTGGCGCGGCGAGGATCCTCAATGGTTGTCAGCAACCATTGATGCTAACGTCAGAACGCTGTTTGAAGTGACCTTCTAAGGCTATTTAAATTTTTCGAAAGCCGGTATTTTTCACGCTCTGCTTAACCTCTTTATTCAACAGGTTAAGCAGCAGCATGGAACGCGCTTCGCCATCGGGTTCGGTAAAGATCGCTTTCAACCCCTCAAACGCACCTTCAGTAATAATTACACTGTCCCCCGGATGAGGGGTTTCAGGGTCAACAATACCTTCAGGTTTGTAGACAGAAAGTTGATGAATGACGGGAGAAGGAACGGTCGCCGGCGTCGCACCGAAACGGACGAAATGGCTGACACCACGCGTGGCATTGATGGTGGTGGTGTGGATCACTTCCGGGTCGAACTCGACAAACATGTAATTAGGGAATAGGGGTTCACTGACTGTGGTACGTTTACCGCGCACCATTTTTTCCAGGGTGATCATAGGTGTCAGGCAGTTCACCGCCTGTCTTTCCAGGTGTTCCTGGGCTCGCTGAAGTTGCCCACGTTTGCAGTACAGTAAATACCAGGCTTGCATAATAACTCTTATCCGCTTGTTCTGAGCGCCAGCATAGCAAAAGCCATGAGTTAAGTTAATTATACCCGCCGCAAAGCAGGCTGAAACCCAATGGGTATATACTCCTGGGGCTTATATGTATCGCCAGAGTTCACGCTAATTTAACAAAAATACAGCATCACAATGATGAACGCCGTATAATGAAGCGCTTACGAAGAGGCCACAATGGACGCCATGAAATATCACGATTTACGCGACTTCCTGACGCTGCTTGAACAGCAAGGCGAGCTCAAACGCATTTCGCTTGAGGTGGATCCCCACCTGGAGATCACTGAAATTGCCGATCGCACTCTGCGTGCTGGTGGGCCTGCGTTACTGTTTGAAAATCCTAAAGGCTATTCAATGCCGGTGCTGTGTAACCTGTTTGGCACACCGAAGCGTGTGGCGATGGGGATGGGGCAAGAAGATGTCTCGGCGCTACGGGAAGTCGGTAAGCTGTTGGCGTTTTTGAAAGAGCCTGAGCCACCGAAAGGATTTCGCGATCTGTTTGATAAGCTGCCGCAGTTTAAGCAGGTGTTGAACATGCCGACTAAGCGGTTACGCGGTGCACCTTGCCAGCAAAAAATCTATTCAGGTGATGAAGTCGACTTAAACCGTATTCCGATTATGACCTGCTGGCCAGAGGATGCTGCGCCGCTGATTACCTGGGGGCTGACCGTTACGCGCGGCCCGCACAAAGAGCGGCAGAATCTCGGTATCTATCGTCAGCAACTGATTGGCAAAAACAAGCTTATTATGCGCTGGCTTTCCCATCGAGGCGGCGCGCTTGATTACCAGGAGTGGCGCGCGGCGCATCCTGGTGAACGGTTCCCGGTTTCTGTGGCCTTGGGAGCTGACCCGGCGACAATTCTGGGTGCTGTTACCCCTGTCCCGGATACGTTATCTGAATACGCATTTGCCGGGCTGTTGCGTGGCACCAAAACTGAAGTGGTCAAATGTATTTCCAACGACCTGGAAGTGCCTGCCAGTGCTGAAATTGTGCTGGAAGGCTATATCGAACCGGGTGAAATGGCCCCGGAAGGACCGTATGGCGATCATACCGGTTATTACAATGAAGTAGATAGCTTCCCGGTCTTTACCGTCACGCACATTACCCAGCGCGAAGATGCAATTTATCACTCTACTTATACCGGACGCCCACCGGATGAGCCCGCAGTGCTTGGCGTAGCGCTGAATGAAGTCTTCGTGCCTATTCTGCAAAAGCAGTTTCCGGAAATCGTCGACTTTTACCTGCCGCCGGAAGGCTGTTCATATCGTCTGGCCGTAGTGACGATAAAAAAACAGTACGCCGGTCATGCCAAACGCGTCATGATGGGTGTCTGGTCGTTTTTGCGTCAGTTTATGTACACCAAATTTGTTATTGTCTGTGATGATGACGTCAACGCACGCGACTGGAATGATGTGATTTGGGCGATTACGACTCGTATGGACCCGGCCCGGGATACTGTACTGGTAGAGAATACACCCATTGATTACCTGGACTTTGCCTCGCCGGTTTCCGGTCTTGGTTCAAAAATGGGGCTGGATGCCACCAATAAATGGCCGGGCGAAACCCAGCGCGAATGGGGACGTCCGATAAAAAAAGATCCTGAAGTCACTGCGCGCATTGACGCAATTTGGGATGAACTGGCCATCTTTAATGACGGCAAAAGCGCCTGAGGCGCGATCGTTTTGCCTATTGATCCGACAGAGAGAGCGCATGACAACCTTAAGCTGTAAAGTGACCTCGGTAGAAGCTATCACTGACACCGTATATCGCGTTCGTTTAGTGCCAGACGCGGCGTTTTCCTTTCGTGCCGGCCAGTATTTAATGGTCGTAATGGACGAACGAGATAAGCGTCCGTTCTCCATGGCATCTACGCCGGACGAGCAGGGGTTCATTGAACTGCACGTTGGCGCTTCTGAGCTAAATCTGTATGCCATGGCCGTAATGGATCGCATTCTGAAAGACCGGGAAATTAAGGTCGACATTCCGCATGGCGAAGCCTGGCTGCGTGATGAGGACGATCGCCCGCTGATCCTGATTGCCGGCGGGACGGGATTCTCTTACGCGCGTTCGATTCTGCTTACCGCGCTGGCGCGTAATCCAAACCGCGATATCACCATTTACTGGGGCGGGCGCGAAGAGAAGCATCTCTACGATCTCTCTGAGCTGGAAGCACTGTCAGTAAATCACCCGAACCTGCGCGTTGAGCCAGTGGTGGAACAGCCTGAAGAAGGCTGGCGTGGCCGTACGGGCACCGTATTAACGGCAGTATTACAGGATTACGGTACCCTGGCGGAACACGATATCTACATTGCCGGACGTTTTGAAATGGCCAAAATCGCGCGCGATCTGTTCTGCAATGAACGCAGTGCGCGTGAAGATCGCCTGTTTGGTGACGCGTTCGCATTTATTTAACCGCTGTGCGCCGGAGCCCTTCCGGCGCATTCATCACTCACCTTACTTCTACTTACAGGGTGCAAGCCCGGTCCCGTTGCCTCTCTTATCTCACCAGTTTTTTAGTAAACTTTTTTTGTCTATCTATTAATCATAAAAATTAGCTTTTGTGACGGAACTCTTTTTGTTTAGTAAACAAAATGGGCAAGCTATGCAGCATCACATTACAAGGCGCAAACGAGGGAAAACCATGAGACTTGGCCTGGATATTGGCGGGACTAAAATCGAAGCGGTAGTGATTGATAATACGGGTGAAATTGTTTATCGCGAGCGATGCGCAACCCCAAAGCAGAGCTATGGTGATTTTTTCCAGGCCGTAACGGAGATGATTGCCAAGGCCAGGCAGGCCGTTAATCAGCCTTTCTCGGTTGGCGTTGGGGTGCCCGGTGCGGTGGATAGCGAAGGGTTAATCAAAAACTCCAACATTCTGGTGCTGAATCAGCAGACCTTTGCGCAAGATCTTGAGCAAGCGTTAGGGATGGCTGTGCCCGTCACCAACGATGCTAACTGCTTTACGCTGTCAGAGGCGATGGACGGCAGCGGATATGGACACAGCGTCGTTTTTGGCGTCATCCTCGGTACCGGTTGTGGCGGCGGTGTGTGTATCGATAACCGTCTGATTTCCGGTCCTAACGCCTGCGCAGGCGAGTGGGGGCATAATGCCTTGCCGCGTTATCATGAATCCCGGGATGGGGCCGCAGTGACATGCTATTGTGGGCAGTTGAACTGCATCGAGAGCTTTATTTCCGGCAGCGGCCTGGAACGCCAGTATTTGAACCACACCGCGCAACATGCGGGGGTGCCACAAATTATGCGACAGGTAGCATCGGGTGATGCAGATGCCTGTTTGTTATGGGAACGCTATTGCGATCAACTGGCGCGTGCGTTGGCAAGCGTGGTGAATACGCTCGATCCCGATGTCATTGTGTTGGGGGGCGGGGTATCTAATATCGATTTACTGTATTCTGGCTTGCAGGCGCGAGTAGCGCAGTACGTATTTGGTAAGCAGTGCCGTACACCGATTGTTCAGGCCCGACACGGTGACAGTAGCGGCGTTCGCGGTGCCGCCTGGCTGGGGGCACAACAAGCCAGCGTAGAATCAATGAGAGTGAAATGACGAAACCTGTACGTATCAGAGACATTGCCGAAGCGTGTGGGGTCTCAGTTGGCGCTGTTTCCCGTGCGTTAAAAGGGCAGCCGGGGCTGCGTGAAGATACCCGGTTGCGCATTATTTCTGTGGCTCAGCAGCAAGGTTATGATTTTTCCCGCCTGCGCAGCGACAAGATCAAACGTGTCCTGTTTTTGCTGCATCGTCAGCACAATATCAGCCACGCATTGCCGTTTTACTCTCAGTTGCTGTTAGGCATAGAAGATCTTTGTCGTGAGAACGGCATTGCGCTGAGCTTTCTGTCTATTGGTCCGGGTGATGCAGTGAGTGAGCAGGTGCTGCTGCACCAGCCGGATGCGCTGATCTGCGCCGGATTTTTTGAGCCTGAATTGCTTGGGCTGCTGCAACAGATGAAACTGCCGTTGGTGCTGGTGGATCTCTGGGCGCCTGGCCTGCCCTGCGTCAATCCGGACAACACCCAGGGCGGCTATCTGGCCACGCAACACCTGATTGCACAAGGTCGCAACCGCATCGCTTTTCTTGCCAGTACACTTTCTCACTACAGTATTCGCCAGCGTGAGAAGGGCTATCGTCAGGCATTGTATGAAGCCCGGTTGCTGATGCCACCAGAGTACGAAGCCATCGCGCCGCCGTTGCTGGATACCGAGCAATCTTTGGTAGAGGCGGTTAATGAGCTGCTCAAGTTGCCGGAGCCACCCGACGCCATTTTTGCCTATAACGATGCGGCAGCGATGGTTGTTCAAAGAGTGTGTGCGCAGCAGGGTATACGTATCCCGGAAGATCTTGCGCTGGTAGGGTTTGATGATATCGATGCCGCAGCCTGGTCACATCCGCCGCTGAGCACTATCGCGGTTGATAAGCAACAACTGGGTCGGGAAGCGCTGCGTTTACTGCTGGAAGAGAAGCAGGAAGAGAATCTGCTGCTGCCGGTGCAGTTAGTGGTACGAGGTAGTTCAGGGAAATAAAAAACCCGCCCCTGACAGGCGGGAAGAACGGCAACTAAACCTTTCCCCGTCATAATTCACACTGCTTCTTTGTTGGCTGCCTTTGCTCACCCCGGTCACATAGTTATCTATGCTCCCGGGGATTCGCTCAGTTGCCGCCGCGATGCAGCGCGAATTATTTAGGGGAATTTATCTTTGATTAAACTCGCTCAAATACCGTCGCGATACCCTGACCTAACCCGATACACATCGTCGCCAGACCAAACTGTACGTCTTTGCGTTCCATCAGGTTGAGCAGGGTAGTGCTGATACGCGCACCGGAACAGCCCAGCGGGTGACCCAATGCGATCGCCCCGCCGTTGAGGTTGATCTTCTCGTCGATCTGCTCCATCAGCCCCAGATCTTTAATACACGGCAGGATCTGGGCGGCAAAAGCTTCATTCATTTCAAACAAGCCGATGTCGCTGGTGGAGAGTCCCGCTTTTTTCAGTGCCAGCTTTGAAGCCGGAACCGGACCGTAGCCCATGATGGAAGGGTCACAGCCGACAACGGCCATTGAACGAATTCGGGCACGTGGCGTCAGACCCAGCTCACGGGCACGGCTTTCGCTCATGACCAGCATCGCGGCAGCACCATCGGAAAGCGCGGAGGAGGTACCGGCCGTCACTGTGCCGCTAACCGGATCGAATGCCGGGCGCAAAGTAGAAAGCGCTTCAACCGTGGTCTCCGGGCGGATAACTTCATCGTAGTTAAACTGCTTCAGCACGCCGTCTGCATCATGACCGCCAGTCGGGATGATTTCATTTTTAAATGCGCCAGACTGGGTCGCGGCCCAGGCGCGAGCGTGTGAACGTGCGGCGAAGGCGTCCTGCATTTCACGGCTAATACCGTGCATGCGGGAGAGCATTTCCGCCGTCAGGCCCATCATCCCCGCGGCTTTCGCCACGTTGCGGCTCATACCCGGGTGGAAATCAACGCCGTGACTCATCGGCACATGGCCCATATGTTCTACGCCGCCAATCAGACACGCCTGAGCATCACCGGTCATGATCATCCGTGCCGCATCGTGCAGCGCCTGCATGGATGAACCACACAGACGGTTAACGGTCACTGCCGGTACTGAATGCGGGATTTCCGCCAGTAGTGACGCGTTACGAGCGATGTTGAAGCCCTGCTCCAGCGTTTGCTGCACACAGCCCCAGTAAATATCATCAAGTGCGGATGGCTCCAGCGCTGGATTACGCGCCAGCAGGCTACGCATTAAATGTGCGGAGAGATCTTCTGCCCGCACGTTACGAAACGCGCCCCCTTTCGAACGGCCCATCGGGGTACGGATCGCATCAACAATTACAACCTGTTCCATTGTGACTCCTTAAGCCGTTTTCAGGCTGCCAACCGGGCGGGCAGGCTCAACCTGGGGATAATACGGTTCGTTATGGCGCGCTTTATCACGCAGACCGGCCGGAACTTCATACAGTGGGCCAAGGTGCTGGTACTGCTGAGCCATATCGAGATACTTCGCGCTGCCGAGCGTATCCAGCCAGCGGAACGCGCCGCCGTGGAACGGAGGGAAGCCCAGGCCATACACCAGCGCCATATCGGCTTCTGCCGGGCTGGCGATAATGCCTTCTTCCAGACAACGCACCACTTCGTTGACCATTGGGATCATCATGCGGGCGATAATCTCTTCATCGCTGAAGTCGCGTTTCGGCTGGCTGACCTCTGCCAGCAGACCATCAACGGCGGCATCTTCTTCTTTCTTCGGCTTGCCCTTGTTATCTTCTTTATAGCGCCAGAACCCGAGACCATTTTTCTGTCCGAAACGGTTAGCATCAAACAGGGCGTCTATCGCATCGCGATAATCTTTCTGCATACGCTGTGGGAAGCCCGCAGACATCACCGCCTGTGCGTGATGCGCGGTATCAATCCCCACCACGTCCAGCAGATAAGCCGGGCCCATCGGCCAGCCAAACTGTTTTTCCATCACTTTGTCGACTTTGCGGAAATCCGCTCCGTCGCGCAGCAACTGGCTGAAACCGGCAAAATAGGGGAACAGCACGCGGTTGACGAAGAAGCCAGGGCAGTCATTGACCACAATTGGCGTTTTGCCCATCTGGCTTGCCCAGGCGACAACCTTAGCGATGGTTTCATCTGAGCTTTTCTCGCCGCGAATGATCTCAACCAACGGCATGCGGTGCACCGGGTTAAAGAAGTGCATGCCACAGAAGTTTTCCGGGCGTTTGAGCACGCTGGCCAGTTCGTTGATTGGAATGGTTGAGGTATTCGAAGCCAGTACGGTGTCCGGGCGGACCTTATCTTCGGTTTCCGCCAGTACCGCTTTTTTCACTTTCGGGTTTTCCACGACCGCTTCGACCACCACGTCCACACGCTCGAAACCGCTATAGTCGAGGGTTGGATGAATAGTGGAAATCACGCCCGCCATTTTCAGCCCGTCAATTTTGCCGCGCTCAAGCTGTTTGTTCAGCAGCTTGGCGGCCTCGGTCATGCCCAGCGTTAATGATTTGTCGTTGATATCTTTCATGACAACCGGCACGCCTTTCCAGGCCGACTGGTAAGCGATACCGCCGCCCATAATGCCCGCGCCCAGCACCGCCGCTTGCTTTGGCGTCTCAATATTTTTGGTGAGCTTTTTGGCTTTGGCTTTCACGAACTGATCGTTAAGGAAGATCCCAACCAATGCGCGAGCTTCACTGGTGTGCGCCAGTGGAACAAAACTTTTGTTTTCCAGGTTCAGCGCTTCTTCACGGCCAAAGCGGGCTGCCGCCTCAATCGTTTTCACGGCAGTGATTGGTGCGGGATAATGCTTCCCGGCCGTCTGCGCCACCATTCCTTTGGCGATAGTAAAGCTCATCGCCGCTTCAATTTTGCTGAGTTTCAACGGTTCCAGTTTCGGCTTGCGTTTGGCTCTCCAGTCGAGATCGCCGTTAATCGCCTGACGTAATACCGCGATCGCGCCATCAAGCAGTTTCTCGTGTTTCACTACGCCATCGACCAGGCCGATTTTCAGCGCCTGCTCAGCACTAACATCTTTACCTGCAGCAATGATTTCCAGCGCGCTGTCCGCACCCAGCATACGTGGCATACGCACGGATCCGCCAAAGCCTGGCATAATGCCCAGCTTAGTTTCCGGCAGACCGATGCGCAGGTCCGGCGTTGCCAGACGGTAATCGGTCGCCAGCACACACTCGCAGCCGCCGCCCAGCGCATAGCCATTTACCGCTGAGAGGGTCGGAACAGGCAGATCTTCCAGACGATTAAAGACGCTATTGGCAAAGTGCAGCCACTGGCTCAACTGTTCTTCAGGCACGAGGAACAGTGAAAGGAATTCGGTGATATCGGCACCGACAATAAAGGCTGCTTTGTTAGAGCGCAGCAGCAACCCTTTTAAATTCGGTTGTTTTTCCAGCACGTCAAGCGCATGGCCCAGGCTGGCAACGGTGGCCGTGTCGAGTTTATTGACCGAACCAGGGGCATCGAACACCAGTTCGGCGATGCCATCTTCCAGCCAGTCGAGGTACAGGGTGTCGCCTTTGTAAAGCATGTCAGTCTCCTGAATCCGCAAGGTGATCTGGTCATACCAGATGAATCGAAGTGTGTGTTTTATGTTAAAAAAATGCAAATGAATGATTAAAGAAATGACGATTCGATCACGCTCGGCAGAAATCACGCACTCACAAAGCGATGTGCTAAGATGCGAAGTCTTGAGGTCAAAAACAGAAGGATAGAAAATGGAATCACTGGCCGCACTCTATAAAAATCATATTGTTACCTTACAAGAGCGGGCGCGCGACGCGCTGGAACGCTTCAAGCTGGATGCGTTACTTATTCACTCTGGCGAACTTGTTAACGTCTTTCTTGACGACCATCCGTACCCGTTTAAGGTCAATCCGCAATTCAAAGCCTGGGTACCTGTGACGCAGGTTCCTAACTGTTGGTTGCTGGTGGATGGTGTGAATAAGCCAAAATTGTGGTTCTATCTGCCAGTCGATTACTGGCATAACGTTGAGCCGCTGCCGACCTCATTCTGGACGGAAGAAATCGAGATCATCGCGCTGCCAAAAGCGGACGGTATCGGTAGCCAGCTGCCTGCTGCTCGCAGCAATATCGGTTATATCGGTCCGGTTCCGGAACGTGCGCTGCAACTGGACATCGCGGCCAGCAACATCAACCCGAAAGGGGTGATCGACTACCTGCATTATTACCGCGCCTTTAAAACGGATTACGAACTGGCCTGTATGCGCGAAGCGCAGAAAATGGCGGTGAATGGACACCGTGCCGCGGAAGAAGCATTCCGTTCCGGGATGAGCGAGTTTGACATCAACCTGGCATATCTGACCGCAACCGGTCACCGCGATACCGACGTGCCATACAGCAACATTGTTGCGCTTAATGAGCATGCGTCGGTTCTTCATTACACCAAACTGGATCATCAGGCCCCGTCTGAAATCCGTAGCTTCCTGCTGGACGCTGGTGCGGAATATAACGGCTATGCGGCAGATCTGACGCGTACCTGGTCGGCGAAAAGCGACAATGACTATGCACATCTGGTGAAAGATGTTAACGACGAAGAGCTGGCGCTTATCGCTACCATGAAAGCGGGCACCAGCTACGTGGATTACCACATTCAGTTCCATCAGCGCATCGCGAAGCTGCTGCGTAAGCATCAAATCATCACCGATATGAGTGAAGAGGCGATGGTGGAAAACGATCTTACTGGACCGTTTATGCCGCATGGTATTGGTCACCCGTTGGGTCTGCAGGTGCATGATGTCGCTGGCTTTATGCAGGATGACAGCGGTACCCACCTTGCTGCCCCGTCGAAGTATCCTTACCTGCGCTGCACCCGTGTTCTGCAGCCGGGTATGGTTCTGACCATCGAACCGGGCATCTACTTTATTGAATCACTGCTGGCGCCGTGGCGTGAAGGGCAGTTCAGCAAACACTTCAACTGGCAGAAAATTGAAGCTCTGAAACCGTTCGGCGGTATTCGTATTGAAGACAATGTGGTGGTCCACGAGAACAATATCGAGAACATGACGCGGGATTTAAAACTGGCGTAATGGACAGTTGGTTAATCCCTGCGGCGCCGGTTAGCGTCGTTGAAGAGATCAAAAAAAGCCGCTTCATTACGCTGCTCGCTCATACGGACGGCGTAGAAGCGGCGAAAGCATTCGTTGAGTCCGTCAAAGCGGAACACCCGGACGCCCGCCACCATTGTGTGGCATGGGTTGCGGGTGCGCCGAATGACTCGCAGCAGTTGGGCTTTTCAGACGATGGCGAACCGGCGGGAACGGCCGGCAAACCGATGCTCGCGCAGTTGATGGGCAGCGGTGTCGGTGAGATTACCGCGGTGGTGGTGCGCTACTACGGCGGTATCCTTCTCGGTACGGGTGGGCTGGTAAAAGCCTACGGTGGCGGTGTGAATCAGGCGTTGCGTCAGTTAACGACACAGCGCAAGACGCCATTAACCGAATATACTTTGCAGTGTGAGTACGGTCAGCTGGCAGGCATAGAAGCTTTGCTGGGTCAGTTTGACGGTAAAGTCGTTGCCAGTGATTACCAGGCTTTTGTTCGGCTCAGGGTGGCGCTTCCTTATGCCAAAGTGGATGAATTTTCGGCAAAACTGGCGGATTTTAGTCGTGGTTCATTGCAATTGTTAGCGATTGAAGAATAATCCCCACCTCATTTTAAAGAACTAAGGAAGCGGTAGAGATGCATTTTCGCGCCATTACCCGAATCGTTGGACTACTGGTCATCTTATTCTCGGGGACAATGATTATCCCCGGACTGGTGGCGCTCATCTATCGCGATGGGGCAGGGCGTGCATTTACCCAAACTTTCTTTGTCGCTCTGGCGATCGGCTCCATACTGTGGTGGCCGAACCGCAAAGAGAAAGGCGAGCTGAAATCTCGTGAAGGTTTTCTGATTGTCGTCTTGTTCTGGACCGTGCTGGGTAGCGTGGGTGCGCTGCCGTTCATCTTTGCGGAAAGCCCTAACCTGACGATTACCGATGCATTTTTTGAATCCTTTTCCGGATTGACCACCACCGGGGCAACAACGCTGGTGGGGCTGGATTCATTGCCACACGCTATCCTCTTTTATCGACAGATGCTGCAATGGTTCGGCGGGATGGGGATCATCGTGCTGGCGGTGGCTATTCTGCCTATTCTTGGCGTCGGCGGGATGCAGCTCTACCGGGCAGAAATGCCCGGGCCGCTGAAAGATAATAAAATGCGCCCGCGTATTGCCGAAACGGCGAAAACCCTGTGGCTTATCTATGTATTGCTGACGGTGGCATGTGCACTGGCGCTATGGTTTGCCGGGATGCCAGCGTTTGACGCCATTGGGCACAGCTTTGCCACGATTGCGATTGGCGGCTTTTCCACGCACGATGCCAGCGTGGGATATTTCGACAGTCCCACGATCAACACCATCATTGCTATCTTCTTACTGATCTCCGGCTGTAACTATGGCCTGCACTTCTCTTTATTAAGCGGCCGTAGTCTGAAGGTCTACTGGCGAGATCCGGAATTTCGCATGTTCATCGGTGTGCAGTTGACGCTGGTGGCTGTCTGTACGCTGGTGCTGTGGATACACAATACCTACGGTTCAGCGCTCACGACCATCAACCAGGCCTTTTTCCAGGTGGTATCAATGGCGACGACCGCCGGATTTACCACCGACAGCATTGCCCGCTGGCCGCTGTTCCTGCCAGTGCTGTTGTTGTGTTCTGCCTTTATCGGCGGCTGTGCCGGGTCTACGGGCGGTGGCTTGAAGGTGATTCGTATCCTGTTGCTGTTTAAGCAAGGTAACCGCGAGTTGAAACGTCTGGTTCACCCGAATGCTGTTTACAGTATCAAACTGGGTAACCGTGCGCTGCCGGAGCGAATTCTTGAAGCCGTATGGGGGTTCTTTTCTGCCTATGCACTGGTCTTTATTATCAGTATGCTGGCGATTATTGCGACCGGTGTTGATGACTTCTCCGCGTTTGCCTCCGTGGTGGCGACGCTGAATAACCTCGGGCCAGGGCTGGGCGTTGTCGCCGACAACTTTGCCAGTATGAATCCCGTGGCGAAGTGGATCCTGATTGCCAATATGCTGTTTGGTCGTCTGGAGGTCTTTACTCTGCTGGTACTCTTTACCCCTACTTTCTGGCGTGAATAATGGAGTAACACGTGAAAACACTGATTCTTTTTTCTTCCCGGGACGGGCAAACGCGTGAAATCGCCGAGTATCTGGCTTCTGAACTCAAAGAGCTGGGCGTTTGGACGGATGTTGTTAATTTGCATCGTACCGCGGAGCCTGACTGGCAAAATTATGACAGCGTGGTGATTGGCGCCTCGATTCGCTATGGTCATTACCATGCCGCTTTTCAGGAGTTTGTGAAAAAGCATGCCACGCGGCTGAACGCGATGCCGAGTGCGTTCTACTCCGTTAACCTGGTTGCCCGTAAACCGGAGAAGCGTACGCCGCAAACCAACAGCTATGCGCGTAAGTTCCTGATGAGTTCGCCGTGGCGGCCGGATCGCAGTGCGGTTATTGCCGGCGCTTTGCTGTATCCCCGCTATCGCTGGTATGACCGCGTGATGATCCAACTGATAATGAAGATGTCTGGCGGTGAAACGGATACGCATAAAGAAGTGGTGTATACCGATTGGGAGCAGGTCGCGGGTTTTGCGCGGGAAATTGCCCAATTAACCCACAAAACGTTGCCAAAATAAGCGTAAAGAATAAAAAATAATCACTCGGAAAATTATTTTAAATTTCC
>BBMW01000023.1 GCA_000759755.1 Citrobacter werkmanii NBRC 105721 | reverse complement strand
GATCCACCATAAATATGTTCCGGTGGCCGTAAAGATCGCGCCGGATCTTTCCGTCGAAGAACTGATCCAGGTCGCCGACAGTTTAGTTCGTCATAATATTGATGGCGTAATTGCAACTAACACCACTCTCGATCGTTCTCTCGTACAGGGAATGAAAAATTGCGATCAAATGGGTGGGTTGAGCGGTCGTCCGTTACAATTAAAAAGTACAGAAATTATTCGCCAGTTGTCTCAGGAATTAAATGGTCAGTTGCCGATTATTGGCGTTGGCGGTATCGACTCGGTCATCGCCGCGCGTGAGAAAATAGCCGCTGGCGCTACCCTGGTACAGATTTATTCGGGCTTTATTTTTAAAGGTCCACCATTGATTAAAGAAATCGTCAGCAATATCTGAATGCTACCTTAATCACAATCCAGGGCTTTATTTCTAGCCCTGGTTGTTTTATATTCCTTTACTGTTGCTTATTTAAGCATTCTGAGCTTTTATTATTAGGGCAATAAACGAAGCGGCAAAAGGATACTGTCGTAATGGCGATGATTAAGGAAAGGAGAGAAACTGATGCGAATTAAACCCGACGATAACTGGCGCTGGTATTATGATGAAGAGCACGATCGTATGATGCTCGATTTAGCCAATGGTATGTTATTCCGTTCGCGTTTTGCTCGTAAAATGCTCACTCCTGATGCATTTTCTCCTTCCGGATTTTGCGTTGATGACGCCGCGCTTTATTTTTCCTTTGAAGAAAAATGCCGCTACCTGGATTTAGCGAAAGAACAAAAAGCGGAACTGGTGCTCAATGCGCTGGTGGCTATTCGTTATCTTAAGCCGCAGATGCCAAAAAGCTGGCACTTTGTCGCCCACGGCATTAACTGGACGCCAGTGGTAGGGGACGCTGCCTGTGTCGATTTAAGCGATACCGATGAGCAGGTAAACCTGTTAGTGGTTGAACCGGGTGAAAACGCCGCGCTTTGTCTGCTGGCACAACCGGGCGTGGTGATTGCCGGGCGCACCATGCAGCTTGGCGACGCAATTAAAATCATGAATGACAGACTGAAACCGCAGACAATGGTTGACAGTTTCAGCCTTGAGCAGGCGGTTTAACTTTCCAGCCTGATTGCCGTTTTGGGCACACAACTACAGCACAGAATCGTCCCGTCATCTCCCATCGCTGATTTTTTCAGCGGGCTCACTTCGCCTTCTACCAGCCGAATTCGACAGCATCCGCAAATTCCCGCCCGACATGAGTAGGGAACCCGGATACCCTGGTTTTCCAGCTGTTCAAGCAATACCTGCTGATTATTTCCGCGAAAGGTCTGTCCCTGCCACTCGATAAGCACCGTGGCATCGGGTTGTTGCACCGGGGCAGTATCATCGGTTTCTGCCGCGCCATATACTCTGGCCGGACCGGTGGACAGAATTTCAACCTCGTCGCCAACGCGAATCACGCCACTGTTACGCGCAATGAGATTCTGACCGAAATCGACATCGCCGTTATCCGTTGCAGTGCGAAAGCTTTGCAGCGTGGCCAGCGGTTCGCCGGACGGATGCTTCTGACCTTTCTCAGGGCTGACGGTAGTGAAAATGCAGCGGCTACAAGGTTTAGCCACGTCAAAAATAACCTCGCCAATGCGGATCACTTTCCAGGTATCTTCTTCCCAGGCGGCAGCGCCTGAAACCACCAGATTGGGGCGGAACTGTTCCATTTTTACGCTTGCCGGGCAGCGCTGCTGCAAATCGCGCAATGACGCTTCGTTAGTTAAAAGGTAGGGATAACCATCGGCAAAGGACAAAGGAACATCATCGCGGCGCTTCACCCGGCGCGTCAGCTGCGGACCAACCCAGCGAAGCTGTACGTCACGGGAGAAAAAACCGCTCAGCCACTGGTTGATAGCCGCTGGCGCAATACGCGCGGTAAAATGGTTGCCCCACACTTCTGTCGGCGCATCCTGCAGGGCGAAGTCGGCAAATCGCACAAGCGCGCTGCTGCCGTCTGGCGCCGTAAGATGCAATCCATCGTAGAAAGGGGAAGGGGTAAAACGCACCATCTGTGGGAACTGTCGGGCGGTAATGAACGTCCCGTCGGGTTCGGTAATCATAAAAATGCGATCAAAGGCGAGACCACTAACGTCTGCCAGAGCATGGGTAAGCCCAATACCGCGCATTGATTTAACCGGATGAATAAAAAGTCGGGTTAACGTGACCACTGTACAGCCCCTCGAGCGAAAATAAGCCTTCAACTTTATGACATACCGCCCATATTAGCTATAATGCGCAGCAATTTTCTCGGAGTAAAAGTGACATTATGAATTCTCTGTTTGCCAGTACGGCCCGCGGGCTGGAAGAGCTGTTAAAAACTGAACTGGAAAACCTCGGCGCGCTGGAGTGTCAGGTCGTTCAGGGTGGGGTCCATTTTAAGGGCGACACGCGGCTTGTTTACCAGAGCCTGATGTGGAGCCGCCTGGCCTCGCGCATTATCCTGCCGATGGGAGAGTGCAAGGTCTACAGCGATCTTGATCTGTACCTCGGTGTTCAGGCAATCGACTGGACAGAGATATTTAATCCGGGCGCTACATTTGCGGTGCATTTTAGTGGCCTGAACGAAACTATTCGTAATAGCCAGTACGGGGCGCTGAAGGTGAAGGATGCGATTGTCGACGCCTTTACCCGTAAAAATCTGCCGCGTCCGAATGTGGATCGGGAATCTCCGGATCTGCGCATCAACGTGTGGCTGAATAAAGATACCGCCAGTATTGCGCTCGATCTGAGCGGTGATGGCCTGCATCAGCGTGGGTATCGCGATCGCGCAGGTCAGGCGCCGATTAAAGAAACGCTGGCTGCCGCCATTGTGATGCGTTCAGGCTGGCAACCGGGCACGCCGTTACTCGATCCGATGTGTGGCTCCGGTACGCTGCTGATTGAAGCGGCAATGTGGGCAACCGATCGTGCGCCAGGTCTGCACCGTGGATATTGGGGGTTCAGCGGTTGGGCGCAGCACGATGACGCTGTGTGGCAAGAGGTTAAAGCCGAAGCGCAGGTGCGCGCGCGTAAGGGTCTCGCAGACTACACCTCGCACTTCTATGGATCTGACAGCGATGCTCGCGTAATTGAAAAAGCTCGCAGTAACGCCCGTCGCGCCGGAATTGCCGATCTGATGACGTTTGAAGTCAAAGATGTGGCCAAACTGAGCAACCCGTTACCGAAAGGACCGTACGGGACGGTTATCAGCAACCCGCCATACGGCGAACGCCTGGATAGCGAACCGGCGCTGATTGCCTTGCACAGCCTGCTGGGGCGCACAATGAAAAACCAGTTTGGCGGCTGGAATCTGTCCCTGTTTAGCGCCTCGCCGGATTTGCTCAGCAGCCTGCAATTACGTGCCGATAAGCAGTTTAAAGCGAAAAATGGTCCGCTGGATTGCGTACAGAAGAACTATCACGTTGCAGAAACTAGCACCGACAGTAAGCCTGCTACGGTCGCAGAAGATTATGCCAACCGCCTGCGTAAGAATATTAAGAAGCTGGAAAAATGGGCGCGTCAGGAAGGTATTGAATGCTACCGCCTGTACGATGCCGACCTGCCGGAATACAACGTAGCAGTGGACCGTTACGGTGACTGGGTCGTGGTGCAGGAATACGCGCCGCCGAAAACGGTCGATGCGCAGAAAGCGCGTCAACGCCTGTTCGATATCATTGCCGCTACGCTCTCGGTACTGGAGATTGCCCCGAATAAACTGGTGCTGAAAACCCGTGAGCGTCAAAAAGGGAAAAACCAGTATCAGAAGATGAATGAGAAGGGTGAATTCATTGAGGTAAGTGAGTACAACGCGCGTCTGTGGGTGAACCTGACTGACTATCTTGATACCGGTTTGTTCCTCGATCACCGCATTGCGCGTCGCATGCTGGGTCAGATGAGTAAAGGTAAGGATTTCCTTAATCTGTTCTCCTACACCGGCAGCGCCAGCGTTCATGCCGGACTGGGCGGCGCGCGGAGCACCACGACGGTTGATATGTCGCGTACCTACCTGGAATGGGCTGAACGCAACCTGCGTCTTAACGGCCTGAGCGGTCGCGCTCACCGTTTAATTCAGGCCGATTGTCTCGGCTGGCTGCGCGATGCCAATGAACAGTTCGATCTGATATTCATCGATCCGCCAACGTTCTCTAACTCTAAACGCATGGAAGACTCGTTTGATGTGCAGCGCGATCATCTGGCGCTGATGAAAGATCTAAAACGTCTGTTACGTAAAGACGGGACGATCATGTTCTCCAACAACAAACGTGGATTCCGTATGGATCTCGAGGGGGTGGCTGAACTGGGATTAAAAGCACAAGAAATTACCCAAAAAACGCTTTCCCAGGACTTTGCCCGTAACCGTCAGATCCACAATTGCTGGCTGATTACCGCAGCCTGAAAGGATAAGTAAATGTCATTGATCAGTATGCATGGTGCATGGCTGTCGTTCAGCGATGCGCCACTTCTTGATAATGCGGAACTGCATATCGAGGATAACGAACGCGTCTGTCTGGTAGGCCGTAACGGCGCGGGTAAATCGACGCTGATGAAGATCCTGAACCGTGAACAGGGTCTTGACGACGGGCGTATTATTTATGAGCAGGATCTGGTCGTCGCGCGTCTGCAACAGGATCCGCCGCGTAACGTCGAGGGCAGCGTGTATGACTTCGTTGCCGAAGGTATTGAGGAACAGGCTGAATACCTGAAGCGTTACCACGATATTTCGCGCCTGGTAATGACCGATCCGAGCGACAGAAATCTGAATGAGATGGCGCGGGTTCAGGAAATGCTCGATCACCACAATCTGTGGCAGCTCGAAAGTCGCATTAATGAAGTGTTGGCGCAACTGGGGCTGGATCCTAACGCCGCGCTTTCGTCGCTGTCTGGTGGTTGGCTGCGTAAAGCGGCGCTGGGCCGTGCGTTGGTGAGTAATCCGCGCGTACTGCTGCTGGATGAACCGACGAACCACCTGGACATTGAAACAATCGACTGGCTGGAAGGGTTCCTGAAATCCTTCAACGGGACAATTATTTTCATTTCCCACGACCGTTCGTTTATTCGCAATATGGCGACGCGTATTGTCGATCTTGACCGCGGAAAGTTGGTGACCTATCCGGGGAACTACGATCAGTATCTGCTGGAGAAAGAAGAAGCGCTGCGGGTAGAAGAGTTACAAAACGCGGAGTTTGATCGCAAGCTGGCGCAGGAAGAAGTTTGGATCCGCCAGGGTATCAAAGCACGTCGTACCCGTAACGAAGGCCGTGTTCGCGCCCTGAAAGCGATGCGTCGCGAGCGCGGGGAGCGTCGCGAAGTGATGGGCACGGCGAAGATGCAGGTTGAAGAGGCGAGCCGTTCGGGCAAGATTGTCTTCGAAATGGAGAATGTGGATTATCAGGTTGATGGTAAGCAACTGGTAAAAGATTTCTCCGCGCAGGTGCAGCGCAGCGACAAAATTGCGTTAATTGGCCCTAACGGTTGCGGTAAGACGACGCTGCTCAAACTGATGCTAGGCCAACTGCAGGCAGACAGTGGACGCATTCATGTTGGGACCAAGCTGGAAGTGGCTTATTTCGATCAGCACCGTGCTGAACTGGATCCGGATAAAACCGTGATGGACAATCTGGCCGAAGGTAAGCAAGAGGTGATGGTTAACGGTAAACCCCGCCATGTGTTGGGCTACCTGCAGGACTTCCTGTTCCATCCAAAACGGGCGATGACGCCAGTACGCGCGCTCTCCGGCGGAGAACGAAACCGCCTGTTGTTGGCGCGTTTGTTCCTGAAACCCAGTAATCTTTTAATTCTCGATGAACCAACGAACGATCTTGACGTCGAAACGCTGGAACTGCTTGAAGAGCTGATTGACAGCTATCAGGGCACCGTACTGCTGGTGAGCCATGACCGTCAGTTTGTGGATAATACCGTTACGGAATGCTGGATCTTCGAAGGCGGTGGTAAAATTGGTCGTTATGTCGGCGGTTACCATGACGCGCGCAGCCAGCAATCGCAGCATGTGGCGTTTAAACAGCCCGTTGTGAAAAAAACAGAGGAAGCTGTTGCTCCTAAAGCAGAAATTGTCAAACGTGGCACGAGCAAACTAAGCTATAAACTGCAGCGCGAACTGGAGCAGCTCCCCGCATTGCTTGAAGAACTGGAAGCTAAGCTGGAAACATTACAAGCTCAGGTTGCTGACGCCACTTTTTTCAGTCAGCCGCACGAGCAAACGCAACAGGTTTTAGCTAATCTGAACGAAGCGGAACAAGAACTTGAGCAAGCCTTTGAGCGCTGGGAGTATCTTGAATCTTTGAAGAATGGCGCATAATTTAAAGGAGCACATATGTGCGAACATCACCATGCCGCGAAGCATATTTTGTGCTCGCAGTGTGACATGCTGGTGGCGTTACCGCGCCTGGAGCATGGTCAGAAAGCGGCATGTCCACGATGTGGCACTACGTTAACGGTTGAGTGGGACGCGCCAAGGCAGCGTCCTACTGCCTATGTTTTAGCAGCGCTTTTCATGCTGCTTTTATCAAACCTCTTCCCTTTTGTGAATATGAACGTCGCAGGGGTAAGCAGCGAAGTGACGTTGCTGGAAATCCCCAGCGTGCTTTTCTCAGAAGATTACGCCAGCCTCGGCACGTTTTTTTTATTATTTGTCCAGTTGGTTCCCGCGTTTTGTTTACTGACTATTCTGCTGCTGGTGAACCGGGCCGAAATGCCCGGCTGGCTAAAGGCCCGGCTGGCGCGCGTCCTGTTTCAGTTGAAAAGCTGGGGGATGGCGGAAATCTTCCTCGCCGGAGTGCTGGTCAGTTTCGTTAAGCTGATGGCGTATGGTGATATCGGCGTGGGCAGCAGTTTCATCCCATGGTGTTTCTTTTGTGTTCTACAGCTACGGGCGTTCCAGTGCGTTGACCGCCGTTGGCTGTGGGATGATATTGCGCCAATGCCTGTCATTAAGCAGGAATTAAAGCCAGGCGTGCCCGGTATCCGGCAGGGGCTGCGTTCTTGTTCCTGCTGCACCGCGATTCTTCCCGCTGACGAACGGGTGTGCCCACGCTGCGAGACCAAAGGCTACGTGCGTCGTAAAAACAGTTTGCAATGGACGCTGGCGTTATTGTTCACGTCAATCATGCTTTATCTTCCTGCCAACATCCTGCCGATCATGATCACCGATTTGCTCGGATCCAAGTTGCCGTCAACGATTCTTGAAGGCGTAGTTTTGATCTGGAGCGAGGGTTCTTATCCAGTGGCGGCGGTTATCTTTATCGCCAGTATTATGGTGCCGACGTTGAAAATGATTGCCATTGCCTGGCTATGTTGGGATGCCAAGGGGCACGGCAAACGTGACAGTGAACGTATGCACTTGATTTATGAAGTGGTGGAATTTGTCGGTCGCTGGTCAATGATCGACGTTTTTGTGATTGCGGTACTCTCTGCGCTGGTGCGTATGGGGGGGTTAATGAACATTTATCCTGCAATGGGTGCTTTGATGTTTGCTTTAGTCGTCATTATGACAATGTTTTCTGCGATGACATTTGATCCGCGTCTGTCGTGGGACCGTGAACCAGAACCAGATCATGAGGAGTCCTGACAGCATGGAATCTAAAAGTGGGGAAGCCAAAGTGCAGAAGGTGAAAAACTGGTCGCCCGTGTGGATATTCCCAATCGTTACTGCGCTCATTGGCGCGTGGGTCCTGTTTTATCACTACAGCCATCAAGGGCCGGAAGTCACGCTGATTACCACCAATGCCGAAGGGATTGAAGGGGGCAAAACGACAATTAAAAGCCGCAGCGTCGATGTCGGTATCGTCGAGAGCGCCACTCTGACGGATGATTTGACCCATGTGGAGATTAAAGCTCGCCTTAACTCCGGAATGGAAAAGCTGCTGCATAAAGACTCTGTTTTTTGGGTTGTTAAGCCGCAGGTTGGACGTGAAGGTATCAGCGGCCTGGGCACGCTATTGTCCGGGGCATATATTGAACTGCAGCCCGGCAATAAAGGGAATAAGCTAGAAAATTACCAACTACTGGACTCACCGCCGCTGGCACCGCCAGATGCGAAAGGGATCCGCGTGATACTGGACAGTAAAAAAGCCGGGCAGTTAAGCCCGGGCGATCCGGTATTGTTCCGTGGTTATCGCGTGGGTTCGGTTGAGACCAGTACCTTTGATGCGCAAAAACGTACTATCAGTTACCAGCTCTTCATCAATGCGCCTAATGATCGTCTGGTGACCAGCAATGTACGTTTCTGGAAAGACAGCGGGATCGCCGTGGATCTTACCTCTGCAGGTATGCGCGTAGAAATGGGATCGCTCTCCACGCTGTTTGGTGGTGGCGTAAGTTTTGATGTGCCAGAAGGCTTAGAACAAGGTGAACCGGTTGGGCAACAGTCCGCGTTTAATCTTTATGACGATCAAAAAAGTATTCAGGATTCCCTGTATACGGATCATATTGATTACCTGATGTTCTTTAAGGATTCGATTCGTGGTTTGCAGCCAGGCGCACCGCTGGAGTTCCGCGGTATTCGTTTGGGGACGGTAAGTAAAGTACCTTTCTTCTCACCGAATATGCGTCAGGTATTTAACAATGATTATCGTATTCCAGTACTGGTACGTATCGAACCTGAACGCCTGAAAGCACAGCTGGGCGAGGACACTGATGTTGGCGCTCATCTGGAGCAATTGCTCAAACGTGGATTACGCGCATCGCTGAAAACCGGGAACCTGGTGACCGGCGCGCTGTATGTTGATCTCGACTTCTACCCGAAAGAACCGCCGATTACCGGCGTGCGCGAATTTAATGGTTACCAGATTATCCCGACGGTTAGTGGCGGTTTGGCGCAGATCCAGCAACGTCTGATGGAAGCGCTGGATAAGATTAATAATCTGCCGTTGAACCCGATGATTGAGCAGGCGACCAATACGTTGTCAGAAAGCCAGCGTACGATGAAGCATTTGCAAACTACGCTGGATAACATGAATAAGATCACGTCCAGTCAGTCAATGCAGGATCTTCCGGCAGATATGCAAAATACGTTGCGTGAACTTAATCGTAGCATGCAGGGCTTCCAGCCAGGATCTGCCGCCTACAACAAGATGGTGGCGGATATGCAGCGTCTTGATCAGGTACTGCGCGAACTGCAACCAGTACTGAAAACGTTGAACGATAAGAGCAATGCGCTGGTATTTGAAGCGAAGGACAAAAAAGATCCAGAGCCGAAGAGGGCGAAACAATGAAAAAGTGGCTAGTGGTGATGATGGCGGTCTGGCTGACGTCATGCAGCTCCAGCGGAGAAAATAAAAGCTATTATCAGCTTCCTATCGCGCAAGGTGGCGTCCAGAGCTCCGCCAACCAGGGTAACCGTCTGCTGTGGGTTGAGCAGATTGCGGTGCCGGACTATCTGGCGGGTAATGGGGTGGTTTACCAGACCAGCGATGTGCAATATGTGATAGCGAATAACAATCTCTGGGCCAGCCCCTTAGATCAGCAATTGCGCAATACGCTGGTGACGAACCTCAGTATGCAATTACCTGGCTGGGTTGTTGCTTCGCAGCCGCTGGGGAGCACGCAGGATACGTTGAACGTCACTGTAACCGGCTTCCACGGCAGGTACGATGGGAAGGTTATCGTAAGCGGCGAATGGCTACTGAATCACCAGGAACAGTTGATTAAACGCCCATTCCACATCGAAGCTGTGCAGACTAAGGACGGCTACGATGAGATGGTGAAGGTTCTCGCCAACGCCTGGAGCCAGGAAGCGACGGCAATTGCTCAAGAGCTAAAACGCATTCCTTAAGCTTAAATAATTGTAAATTATACCGCCCCTGGTTCGTTGCCCGGGGCGGTTTTTTTTGCGTGAAGATAACTGTTCTGACTGATTATTTTTGTACAAATGATTTTGCGGGTAGCTCACAAATATGACACTGGCGTGAATTTTGCGCATTGACGAGCCTGATGTTTAGGGGTATTCGTTTAGTGTGATTGCACACTTAGTAATCACTGTTTTCTTTTCCACCAGAACTAAAGATGAGGGAAACGAGGCATGAAGAGACAAAAACGAGATCGCCTGGAACGGGCACATCAACGTGGATATCAGGCCGGCATTGCCGGACGCTCAAAAGAAATGTGTCCCTATCAGACGCTGAATCAGAGATCATACTGGCTGGGAGGCTGGCGAGAAGCCATGGGGGATAGGGTTTTAATGGCCTGATTCTGTCTCTTTAGATAAAAGAAACCTCCGCAGAGCGGAGGTTTCGCCTTTTTGCAGACCGGATAAGGCGTTTATGCTGTCATCCGACAACGACGCAATGCCTGATCTCTGCGATTAGAACGCGGAAGTATCCTGGAAGAGGCCTACTTTCAGATCGTTTGCGGTGTAGATTAGACGACCATCAACCAGCACTTCACCATCAGCCAGGCCCATGATCAGGCGACGGTTAACGATGCGTTTGAAGTGAATGCGGTAAGTGACTTTCTTCGCGGTCGGCAGAACCTGACCGGTGAATTTCACTTCGCCTACACCCAGCGCGCGGCCTTTACCTTCGCCGCCCAGCCAGCCGAGATAGAATCCAACTAACTGCCACATGGCATCCAGACCCAGGCAGCCTGGCATTACCGGATCGCCGATGAAGTGGCATCCGAAGAACCACAGGTCCGGGTTGATATCCAGTTCAGCTTCAACATAACCTTTGTCAAAGTTGCCACCGGTTTCGGTCATCTTAATGACACGGTCCATCATCAGCATGCTTGGTGCTGGCAGTTGTGGGCCTTTTGCGCCAAACAGCTCACCGCGACCAGAGGCAAGAAGGTCTTCTTTTGTATAGGATTCGCGTTTATCTACCATGTTCTCTGTAAGCCTTATTTTATTGAAGCACGCAGGATAGCTAACACGTGTACGCTGAACAAGTCCGATCAGTTCGGAATAATCCAGTTCAACCAACGTAGCGGCCATGGAAAACGATGACGGCCTTCCTGCTGCGTTGCTGTCGCAATGCGCTCCTGGATGGTTTGCATCAGCGTTGTCTGGCCTTCGCCATCCCACACCAGATTTAATAACAGCGGCAACGCATCGGTCACGTCGTCCACCGCCCATATAGTGAATTTTTCTTCTTCTATCGCCTGTAGCAGCGCTGGTTGCAGGCTCAGATGCCTGACGTTAGCTGATGGAATGATAACGCCCTGCGTGCCTGTCAGCTCACGCTGCTGACAGATGGCGAAGAAACCTTCAATTTTCTCGTTCAGACCGCCGACAGGTTGCGCCCGACCAAATTGATCGACGGAACCAGTAATGGCGATGCTTTGATTCACAGGGACGTCGGCGAGGGCGCTAATCAATGCGCACAATTCCGCCATCGACGCGCTGTCACCGTCTACTTCGCTGTATGATTGCTCAAAGGTCAGCGAGGCTGAGAAAGGAATTTGCTGTTCCAGCTGGAGTTCAGACATCAGGAACGCCTGCATAATCATCATGCCTTTGGCATGAATATTTCCTCCCAGCTCGGCTTTGCGCTCAATATCCGTGAATTCACCATCGCCAATATGCACCACGCAGCTGATGCGTGATGGTTCCCCAAACGCGCGAGGATGACCCGGAAACTCAATGACCGACAGGGCGTTGATCTGACCAATTCGCTCGCCTTCCGTTTCAATAAGGATTTGCTCTTGCAGGATCTCATCCTGCATACGTTCGGCCAGGAATCCTTCCCGCCATTCGCGCTGCGCCAGCATCAGGCTGAACTGTTCCGCTGTGCAGGTTTCGCTCTCGCATAGCGGGGCCACTTCTTTGAACTGTCGGATGATCCACAAGGGGTTAAGCGGCAACGTATCCTGTTCGCCGGTATAGCGCACCGCTTCGCGGATCAGAACCTGCCAGGCATCAGGCGCGGGGTAGGGCAAATTGTTGCGCGTGGCGGTATGCATTACCCACTGGCACCACTGTGTCATGGTTTCGGCATCGACTATCTGCAGGTTGTCTTCAAATTCGCTGTAAATGGCCTGCTCAGCCAGTTCTGGCTCCATGTCCTGAAAATCCGCCAGTGATTCGCGTTCACCGACTAAAATCACTTTCAGTTTAAGCGGCATAGGCGGAACGGAAACGGGTAATGGGCGAGACTCATCAAAAGCTACCCAGTCAAAACGCTCGTGGCTGACGATGGCTTTCAGGCGCATCCACAGCAGTGGCTGGGCCAGCAGCGTGCGTAATGAGATAACCAACACCCCGCCATTCGCCTGATGTACCAGACCTGGCTGCAGTGTAATGTCGCCATTGAACTGACGCAGACAGCCAAACAGTTGTTCGGCTTCAATCCAGTCAGCGTTGACCACCTGAGTTAACGTCGCAAAATTGTCTTCTGCTTTTTCTGCTGTACGATACCGAATAGTGTGACCAGAGATATCATAATGACCTCCAGTCAGGCGCCCTGCATCCGTGTGCAGTGTACGTGCGGCTGTCGCAATAAGGTTAAGGTATTCAAGCTCTTCTGGCGCTTTTACCAGCATGAACGAGGACGTCGTCCAGTGCTGCAGAAGCTGCTCTAGCGCGAATTGTAAACGTGGCTGAGTATCACTAAGTAAGGTATCGGTGTCGTCAGTGACGTGCGGCTGTGCAAATACTTCCTGATAACTGTCGGTATCAGGAACCAGATCACGCCATGCAAGTTTCGTAATGGTCAAAGTTGATGTTTTTTAGTCTGTTGTTAAAAACGAGATTATACCGTAACCCTCATCACTACACACCTGGAAAGCACTGCGAAACGGTTGTGATGACGCGCGGCAGTTCACAGGCTGGATATTCTTTTCTTCAGTTGCTCAAAAAGCTGATATTCTGATAAGAGTTACACGGTAACATTGAGATCGCAATGAAATATCAACAACTTGAAAATCTTGAAAGCGGCTGGAAGTGGAAGTATCTGGTGAAGAAGCATCGTGAGGGGGAATTAATAACCCGTTACGTGGAGGCCAGCGCTGCCAAAGAAGCCGTTGATTTATTGCTAACCCTCGAAAATGAACCGGTTCGGGTCAATACCTGGATTGAAGAACACATGAACCCTGCGCTACTCAATCGTATGAAACAGACCATACGGGCGAGGCGCAAGCGGCACTTTAATGCTGAGCATCAGCATACGCGAAAGAAATCTATCGATCTGGAGTTTATGGTTTGGCAACGCTTAGCTGGCCTTGCGCAGCGGCGGGGTAAAACGCTTTCTGAAACCATTGTGCAACTGATTGAAGATGCGGAGCATAAAGAGAAGTACGCGAATAAAATGTCGACCTTAAAACAGGATTTACAGGCACTACTCGGAAAAGAGTAGTGGCAGGATGGTTTAATGGGTGACGTAGTAGTGTGCTTTGATTAAAACACAGATGAAAAAAAACCCCGCGATGCGGGGTTTTTTTATAAGACGATAACTTAAGCCTGAGGCTGAGTTACAACGTCTTTGATACCTTTAACTTCGATCTCAACACGACGATCCGGAGCCAGGCAGTCGATCAGTGCAGCGCGAGCTTTCACGTTGTCACAGGTGTTGCCAGTAACCGGGTTAGATTCGCCCATGCCACGTGCAGAGATTTTGTCAGAAGGAATACCTTTAGAGATCAGGTAATCAACAACGGACTGAGCACGTTTCTCAGACAGACCCTGGTTGTAAGCGTCAGAACCGATGCGGTCAGTGAAGCCCAGAACCACTACGGAACCGTCTTTCGGATCCAGGTTGCTCAGCTGGCTGTACATCTGGTCCAGAGCCTGCTGGCCTTCTGGTTTCAGAGTTGCTTTGTTGAAGTTGAACAGAACGTCAGACTTCAGAGTGAAGTGCTTGGTCTGTACTTCTGGAGCCGGAGCCGGAGCAACAACTACTGGAGCTGCTTCTTCCTGCTGGCCGAAACGGTAAGAAACACCAACGCTTAACAGACCGTTATCCGGACGACCGCCAACGGTGTTCGCGTCACCGATGTTGTTGGTCCACTGGTATTCCAGACGGGTAGCGATTTCAGGAGTAATTGCATACTCTACACCACCAGCGAATACTGGGGATACACCAGTGTCGTGGTCTTTGAAGCCTTCGTTGTTTTTAGCGTCTGCACGCCAAACCATACCACCCAGACGGGTATAAACGTCCAGATCGTCAGTGATTGGGTAACCCAGTTTAGCGGTCAGCTGAACGCCCTGAGCTTTGAAAGCGCCGTTTTGATGAGTCTGGTCGGTGTAGCCTTTGTACGGCATACGGCCTAACCAGTCGTAACCCATTTCAAAACCTACGTACGGGTTAACCTGATAACCACCGAACGCACCAGCACCCAGTTGGCTTTCGTGGGTAGGACCGGCGTTGTTGATCTGGTTGTTGCCAACATCATGGTACTGAGACCAGCCCAGTTTAGCACCAGCGTACCAGGTGTTATCTTTCGGAGCGGCCTGCGCCACGGTAGCGAAACCAGCCAGTGCCACTGCAATTGCGATAGCTGTCTTTTTCATTTTTTGCGCCTCGTTATCATCCAAAATTCGCCATGAATATCTCCGAAGAGAGATAACACGGTTAAATCCTTCACCCGGGGACCAGTTCAATAGTTACTCTACCGATATCTGCGGCTTACGCCGAGCACCCCTGGCGATGTAAAGTCTACAACGTAGTTGAAAACTTACAAGTGTGAAGTCCGTCAGGCATATGAAAAAAAAAGGCTTGTATACATAATATTTAACATTTATTGATGACTAAATGCACTGAGGATTTCCTGAAAACCGCTTGAGACAGGCGTTCGGACGAAAAACGCGTTAAAGCTCAAAGGCAAATTGAAGCATGAAAAAAAATTCCAGGATAAATCCTAATTTTACTCAATGATACAAATTCGAGTGAATTTTTAGCCCGGAATGCTGTCTCCCCGCAAGTGACTGTGCGCGAACAGGACGCATGATAAATCCCATAGCATTTCCTACATCAGCCGCTTTTACCAGTTCGGCATGTTCATCTTCCGTCAATTCTTCTGCCAGCCAGCCGATAACGACGCTGTAATTACCTGTGCGCAGCGCTCGAATCATCGATTCCAGCGTATTGCAGGGGGAGAGTTGGCTAATCTGCATTACTTTTGTCAATGGAAGTCCGGCCGACTGCACCCACTCCCGACTTAATTTTTGCTGAGGCGTCAGCCACAGCTGCCAGCGTGATTGCTGCCCTAACTGTTGCAGGAGGGGAAGCAGCAGTAGTTGCGTCATCATGGGCTGGTCCTCGCGATAGACTACTTCACTGATAAGCCCAGCGGTTGCGTTCTCTGATGAAACGCGCGCAATGTTGCTTGATGCGGAAGAGAACGACGAAGAACGATTTGCATAGCCTGAAGTGTACATAATCAATCCAGCCCTGTGAGTTACTGTATGGATATACAGTAACCCTGCTATCAACAAAGATCAACCTTATTTTCGGAAACAGGTTCGCAATTTTTAGTCGTAGTTACGGGAAAAATAAAATTCATCTTGCCCCATGCGAATAAGTTGCCTATTTTCGTCATTAACGGATCTGCTACTGAAAATCATTTGCTTACGTTATGATTTAAAAGGATTTTTATGAAAGAACTTTCTTATGCAAAGATCTATAAATCACAAGAATATCTGGCGTCTCTGGGAACCATTCATTATCGCTCACTGTTTGGCAGCTACAGTTTGACGGTTGGGGATACGGTCTTTGCTATGGTCGCCAGCGGTGAGTTATATCTTCGGGCCTGCGAACAGAGCGTACAGTACTGTGCAAAAAATTCGCCTGTCTGGCTGACATTTATAAAGCGCGGGCGTCCGGTGGTACTCAACTACTATCAGGTGAATGATGCGCTGTGGCAAAACCAGCAGCAGTTAGTGTCGTTATCGCGGTACTCATTGGATGCTGCTGTTAAGGAAAAACAGAGTCGCTTTGCTCAACATCGTCTGCGGGAACTACCAAATATGACGTTTCATCTGGAGACCCTGCTAAATGAAGCAGGAATTAAAGATGAGGGAACATTGCGAACGTTGGGCGCCCAAATGTGCTGGCTGAAACTGCGGCAAAATAATCCAGCCCTGACGGTAAAAATACTTTATGCCCTTGAAGGCGCGGTCGGTGGCGTGCATGAAGCAGCGCTCCCGGCGGTCCGTCGCCAGGAGCTGGTGGAGTGGGTCAGTTCCCTGACGCCGAAGCCGGGGTATTAGAAGGCAGCACGGCAATTTGCTGTTGTAAGCGCCGGATTTCCGGTAGCAGGGCGATCAATAACCCAACCTGCTGTATAACAAGCGGTTCTTTACTATCCGGACGTGGCTCAAGATGCTGAATTCGATGCTTTAGCCCCTCCAGCGCCTGGTAGACGCGCTGTTCGTCTGCGGGTTGATAGTGAAGCGCGTCATCAACGTAGCAGACGGCATCATCCAGTAATGCCAGAACTTCCGGGTTGGTTAACTGTTCGCGGTGTGCGCCAAGGGCGGAAATGTAGCTGGTAAACGTATGATTGAGGCACAATAAGCGAAACGCTGTTTCTCGCGTTTGGGCCGTGACATCCGGTTCACTCGACATGTTCGACACCACGGAGGCAAGCTCTGCATCACGATTGTGCGCGTCACGACGGGCGATACGGTATGCCATACGATTATCACGACCCTGATGATATTGTTCGAGAATAGCATCGAGGTAACGACAGTTTGCGTCAGTGGCCCGCTCAATGACACGCGGCAGGTTACGAAAACGCCAGTCTGGCCAGATAAAACTGACGGCTGCCCAAGCGATGGCACACCCAATCAGCGTATCGATGACGCGCGGCAGCGCCACTTCGAAACCTTCACCGAGCAGATTAAAGCACAGCAATACCAGCAGCGTGATAAACATCGTGGCGTGTGCATACTGGACGTTGCGAAAGGCAAAAAACAGTACGCCAGTGATCACCAAAAGTATCAACTGACCTTCCAGAGAGGGAACGAACCACAGGATAGGTAAACCAATGGCGATTCCTACCAATGTACCGATAATCCTTAGCGCCAGGCGATGTCGGGTAGCGTTGTAGTTTGGCTGACAGACAAACAGACTGGTCAGCAGGATCCAGTATCCGTGGTTCATCCCGGTAATCTGGATAATGGCATAGCCGACACAAAGCACCAGCGACATGCGTACTGCATGGCGAAACAGGGCTGACTCAGGCGTAAAATTACGGCTCAGACGTAACCAGATATCGCTGAACCCATGCGGACTGTCATCGGCAAGCTGATTTTCAGACTCATTACGCGAGAGTACCTGAGCCTGTTCTGACTCGATGGTGGCCAGTTGGGCGTCGATAGCTCGCAGGTTTGAGAGCAAAAATCCCAGCGTGTTGAGCAGGTCTGCAGGCGCACCGCTCGCACGCATACGCTCCAGGGCGGCATCTATATGCGTGAAGACGCGCTCAAAGTGCGGATCGTGCTGGTAAGGCGTGCGTAATAAAATACAGCGGGACAACTGGGTGCAGGCTTGCCCCTGCATCGACATCAAGCGCTGGAAGCGAAACATCACGTCGCTGTGACGGAAATGGTCGCGTAGCGTTTGATACTGAATATGTGAGGAGCTGGCGCGTTCGTGAATATCCTGCGCTACAAAATAGTAATGTAGCGTTCGACGCGTTCCGCGCTGTCCGCGGTCACCGCGCAGGCGAGTCAGTAACGATACTTTGGTCTGGTTTAGCGTCGCCATCAATTGCCCATTAGCGAGGGCCAAATCATATAACGGTGCCTGGCTTTCATCTTCAATGTCGGGATCAAAAAGGCGTGATTTCAGTTCCAGGTAGTGCGCTAACTGTTCGTAGCTACGCGCAAGGTTGTCCTGTAGTGGGCGGATGGGGAACAGGAGATGCCCGGTCAGCGTCAGAAGGTTGTACCAGATAGCACCAGCGAGCAACAGGATCGGCTGCTGATACCACTGATCGTAAAGCGACGTTCCCAGCATGGTATAAATGGCAATCAACAACGCACCAAAAGCGATGGTTGCATAGCGCTGGCCTAACCCCCCCAGCAGAATGAAGCCGCTGGTGGAAAGCGTTAACCCAATGGCAAACAGCCATGGCCATGGGAAGAGCAGTTCGACAGAGGCCGAGGCAATAAAAAAGCAGATCAGCGTGATGATCAAATTGCGTAGCCGGCCAGCGAGACGATCGTCCAGATCGGTCAGCGCGGCAGCGACCATACCCAGCGTGAGCGGGATGGTCAGCTTAACATCGCCCAGCCACCAGGGCAGCGCTGTGGTGCCACAAAGCGCGATAAAAATTCTCACGTAGTACAGCCAGGTGCTGTTCCAGGTATAGCGTTTAAGCAGTGGACTTAACATAAAGGCCATCAGTCCTGATTATTCAAAGCGACGGCGCGCATTGGCTTCACGCGCAGCGCGGGCAACTTCGACTGAAACCACCCGGCGACCCACCGGCCAGTGCGCAATAGCAGCGATTTTAAAGTTCGCAATGCCCACCGGAATACCAATAATCGAAATGCACTGGGCAATACCGGAGACAATGTGCATCAGGCACAGCCACCAACCGAAGAAAATCAGCCAGAAAATATTGAGCAATGTGCCACCGGTATTAAGAAGCACGTTTTTCCCTGCCGGATTAAGTTCATCGACATGAATCGCTTCGTTGCCATAGGGAAACAGCGAGAGTCGGGTTATTTCCCAGCACGAACGGGTCAAGGGTAATGTAAAAATAAGCACAATACTGACCAGCGTAGCCAATAACCAGGCCAGGGTGGTGGCGAACCCACCCAGCACAAAATTTAAAATATTCAGAACAGTACGCATAAACCCTCGGTTAACTCTGGTTTTCTGTGAATTCGGCAATTGTAACGTTTTTTTGGGCTGGAGCACGTTTTCTCTGGCGGTTACACTGATAAGCAAACCTCTTCGTGTGGATCCGCTTGAGTCTTATGGAACTGAAAGCAACTTCTCTTGGAAAACGTCTGGCACAACACCCTTACGATCGGGCCGTTATTCTCAATGCCGGGATTAAAGTTTCCGGCGATCGTCACGAGTATCTTATTCCCTTCAATCAGTTGCTGGCTATTCATTGCAAACGCGGCCTGGTATGGGGAGAGCTGGAGTTTGTACTCCCGGATGAGAAGGTGGTTCGCCTTCACGGTACAGAGTGGGCGGAAACCCAACGCTTCCATCATCATTTAAATGCGCTCTGGCAGCAGTGGAGCCAGGAAATGAGTGACGTTGCTGCGGGGGTTTTACAGCAGCAGTTGGATGCGATTGCATCCCGGACAAGTGAAAATAAATGGCTGACGCGTAGCCAAATCTCAGGATTGCAACAGCAGATCCTCCGAGCCTTTGCCGCATTGCCGCTACCGGTGAAGCGGCTGGAAGAATTTGAAAATTGCCGGGAGGCGTTACGCCAATGCCAGGCATGGTTGCAGGATATTGAGGCCTGTCGTTTACAGCACAATCAGGCCTATACCGATGCGATGCTGGCAGAGCATGCCGAGTTTTTCCAGCACATTGAATCTTCGCCGCTGAACCCTGCCCAGGCACGCGCGGTGGTGAATGGTGAGCAAGCATTATTGGTGCTTGCAGGGGCGGGAAGCGGCAAAACATCGGTTCTTGTCGCTCGTGCGGGTTGGTTGTTAGCGCGAGGCGAGGCGGCGGCTGAACAAATTCTGTTGCTGGCGTTTGGACGCAAAGCAGCCCAGGAGATGGACGATCGCATCCGTGAACGTCTGCATACGGACGAGGTCACCGCGCGGACGTTTCATTCACTGGCGCTGCATATCATTTCACAGGGCAGCAAAAAAGTCCCGACAGTTAGCAAGCTTGAAAATGACGCCGTTGCGCGCAGCAAACTCTTCATTACTACCTGGCGTCAGCAGTGCAGCGAGAAAAAAGCGCAGGCAAAAGGTTGGCGACAGTGGTTAGAAGAAGAGATGCAGTGGTCTGTACCCGAAGGTAACTTCTGGGACGACGAAAAATTACAGCGGCGTTTGGCCTCCCGTCTCGATCGCTGGGTTAGCCTGATGCGTATGCATGGCGGAGCGCAGGCGGAGATGATTGCCAATGCCCCGGAGGAGATCCGCGACCTGTTCAGTAAACGCATAAAGCTCATGGCGCCCCTGCTCAAAGCCTGGAAGAGCGCCCTGAAGGACGAGAATGCCGTCGATTTTTCCGGGTTAATCCATCAGGCCATTGTTATTCTGGAAAAAGGGCGGTTTATTAGTCCCTGGAAGCATATTCTGGTCGATGAATTTCAGGATATTTCTCCTCAGCGTGCCGCCTTGTTGGCCGCGCTACGTAAGCAAAACTCGCAGACTACGCTGTTTGCCGTAGGCGATGACTGGCAGGCCATTTATCGGTTTAGCGGGGCGCAACTATCTCTGACCACCGCGTTCCAGCAAAACTTTGGCGAGGGCGATCGCTGTAATCTGGATACGACTTACCGTTTCAATAGCCGTATTGGCGAGGTCGCAAATCAGTTTATCCAGCAGAATCCTCATCAGCTTACGAAACCGCTCAACAGCCTGATGACAGGGGATAAAAAAGCCGTCACCTTGCTTGATGAAAACCAGTTGGATCTGCTGTTGGATAAACTGTCGGGTTTTGTGAAAACAGAAGAGAGAATTCTGGTCCTGGCGCGATACCATCATCTGAAACCGACCAGTCTGGAGAAAGCGTCTACCCGCTGGCCTAAGCTACAGCTGGATTTTATGACTATCCATGCCAGTAAAGGGCAGCAAGCGGACTACGTTATTGTCGTCGGTCTTCATGAGGGTAATGATGGCTTTCCTGCGCCAGCCCGCGAGTCGATTATGGAAGAGGCGTTGCTCCCGCCGGTTGAAGATTTTCCGGATGCCGAAGAGCGAAGGTTGCTGTATGTGGCACTCACGCGCGCACGTCACCGGGTGTGGTTGCTGTTCAATAAAGAAACACCATCGTGTTTTGTTGACGAGCTTAAGCGACTGGATGTCCCGGTAACGAGGAAACCCTGAAACGCAGGCGGTAGTTGCCGCCTGCCTGGGCATTATTTGAGGCGTTCTGCCAGATAACGGGCGTAATCCGGAATTAGTATGTCCGTCGCATCGTTGAAGTTTGGCGACTGGATAATAAAATCGGCGGTCGACACGTTGGTGGCGACCGGAATGTTCCAGACTGTAGCCAGGCGCAGCAGGGCTTTGACATCAGGATCGTGGGGAACGGCGTTGAGCGGATCCCAGAAGAAGATCAGCACATCTATTTTCCCTTCTGAAATCAGCGCACCCACCTGCTGGTCCCCCCCCATTGGACCGCTCAGCATCGCGTTGACGTCCATTCCTGTCGCGCGTTGAATTAAGTTGCCTGTTGTTCCCGTGGCATACAGAACGTGTTTTTCCAGCAACGGCTGGTGGCGTTCCACCCAGCTCATCAACATCTTTTTACAGTGATCGTGTGCCACCAGCGCAATATGCTTACGCGCTGGCAATGTGCGAGTCGTTAATTCCATAGTACAGCTCCCAAGTTAACCTTGTTACAGAGTACTGGAAGCACTTGACGCTGCAAGAGAAAGACAAAAAAAATGCGTATGGGAACATAAATGTCATGAAGAAGGCTGTTTCTGGGCCCACTGCAGAAAGTTACTTCGCGTTTGGGCGTCGGCCTGCTCAAACCAAAATTTTAATCGTTGCTCGGTCAGCGTTTGCGACTGAGGCGGCACCCGATCCAGTTCAGACACCCCAGAAAGCAGCGAGCTGTCGTCGGCCATCATGGTGGCGAATTGTGGCAATGACGCATGTTTAGCCGCTTTGTTATAGCGCTCAGTTTCCATTTCATAATCCACGATTTTCGCCGTCGAGGTGATTGACAGAATATCCAGCTTAACGGGGATAGGCATGGCGTCCCCATCCAGCAGTTCCACACGAGGTGCATCATCGAAATGTGAGGCATCCCGCTCATTGTTGAGACGAGGAAGATGAAAATTAACCTGGCTGACGAGCTGAGTATCAAAGCTGATAACCAACGGAGGAGAAATATACAGACGTTCTTCGTGGCTGGACAGGCGAAGGGTTTTTTCTACGCGAAATACAAGCTGGTGCCGACCATTTTCCAGCTCAATACTGTCGGCACCACGCAGTAATGAGCTGGAGACTTTTTTTCCGTCCAGCACCAGAAGGTCAATTTCACTCGACAGACGTAAAGAGGTAGCAAAAACGGTTACCGGCAAACACAGAGCAATCAAGGCTGTCACAATGCCGGCTTTCATAGGTCTCTCCTGTCCAGAAAATATCTGCATCAGATGTATCTAAATTTTTCGGTGATCATGTTTACTAACATATAGACATATTTTTGAGTTTAGCTCTCATGCGCCAGTATGGGATGAATGGTTGCAAGGCCAGGTTTGTCGTACACTTTGTTAAACAGCCTGGAGGAAGACGATGAAAGAGACCGATATTGCTGGCATTTTGACATCTACCCGTACGATTGCACTGGTTGGTGCAAGCGATAAACCCGATCGTCCAAGCTATCGGGTAATGAAGTATTTACTCGATCAGGGCTATCACGTTATTCCCGTTTCGCCAAAAGTTGCCGGGAAAACGCTGTTGGGGCAACAGGGGTACGCGACGCTGGCGGATGTGCCGGAGAAAGTGGATATGGTGGATGTCTTCCGCAATTCAGAAGCGGCGTGGGGCGTTGCTCAGGAGGCTATCGCCATCGGTGCGAAGACCTTATGGATGCAGCTTGGTGTGATTAACGAGCAGGCAGCCGTACTGGCGCGTGACGCGGGGCTGGCGGTGGTCATGGATCGCTGCCCAGCGATTGAGATCCCGCGCCTGGGACTGGCGAAGTAAGGTTGTGTTGTTGCCTTAAGGCACGTCGATAATCCGGCCCGCGTTGCTGGCCGGATTAGCAGCATAAACCCGATAAGCGAATTGCCATCGGGCTTTTGTTCGCATCAATTACGCAGACGCGGAGCCTGAAGCTGTTTACGGATTGTTCGCGCCAGTTCATCCATCGACGGTTGCTCTGGATGTTCTTCCTGTAGCTCGCCACTCAGCTGTGCTTCGGCCAGATACGTATGCACCGGCAGACCATTATCGTCTTCCATCACCACGTGATACCAGGGAGCGGCGCGAAGTTCGTCGTTAACCGCCAGCTCATCGGCTGACGGTTCATCAAGCGAATATTCCGGGTCGATATCCACGACCACTCCGAGGTAACCTAACAGGGAATGGCGGACCTGCTGGCCGATACCGAATTTGCTGGCAATCATAGTCACCTCCCGGGAAATAGATACCCTCTATGTAAGGGTAATATTCCACTTTTCAAGTTACATGATGCGACAGGCAAACCCTTTCAGATACAGCCCTTCCGGGTAGGTAGCGATCACCGGGTGATCGGCGGCCTGACGGAACTGCTCTATAAATTGTACATCACGACCAGCATCTATTGCGGCATCAGCGATGATTTTCTGAAATAAATCGGTGGTCATCAGTCCGGAGCAGGAGAAGGTCAGCAATACGCCGCCGGGATTGAGCAACTGAATAGCCAGCATATTGATGTCCTTATAGCCGCGGCAGGCCCCCATCAACTGGCTTTTGTTTTCGACGAACTTCGGTGGATCCATCACAATGACATCAAATTTCTCACCGCGATCGCGGTAAGCGCGCAGCAGTTTGAATACGTCATCACGCACAAATTCAGCTTTGCTCAGATCCAGCTTGTTCAGTTCCACGTTCTGGCGGGCAATATCGAGCGCTTCCTGAGAAGTGTCGACGCTGACCACCTGGCGGCATCCGCCCATTAATGCTGAGACCGCAAAGCCGCCGGTATAAGAGAAACAGTTCAAAACACGTTGATTTTCTACATAACGACGCGTGGCCAGACGGCTGTCGCGTTGATCGAGGTAATAACCGGTTTTGTGACCGTGCTGAATATCAACCAGCAGCTTCATCCCGTGTTCTTCGATAGGCAGCAGGGCTGGCGGCACTTCGCCCGTTACCGGCCCTTGGGTCAGCTCCATTCCTTCTTTTTTACGCACGGCCACGTCGCTGCGGTCATAAATAGCGCAGTCCGGGAACACAATTTGCAGGGCGCTAATCAGCGCGGCGCGTTGATATTCAGCACCAGCGCTGAGCAGTTGCAATACCAGAAAGTTGCCGAAGCGGTCAATGGTGATGCCCGGCAGACCATCGGATTCTCCTGCGATCAGACGATAGCTGTCCAGCCCATCTTTTTTCGCCAGCCAGTCGCGCCATGTTTGCGCCTGTTGCAGACGACGGGTGAAGAAATCAATATCGATGGATTCTGACTTGTCGAATGTCCAGACGCGGGCACGGATCTGCGACGCAGGCGAGTACGCGCCGCGTGCTAACCATTTACCCTGATGGTCAACAATATCGATGGTTTCACCGAGGTTGGCTTTGCCTTCCATACGTGCGACAGCACCGGAAAATACCCACGGATGGCGGCGCAGTAATGATTTATCGCGCCCTTTGGCTAACACTAAACGAGGATAATGTGGAATTGTAGATTCAGTCATGCGGAGCAACCTCTCACAAACAGTGACGCGGGCTGGAGTAAAGTACCAACCTGAAACCATTAAAATAAAATGGCGCGTAGAGTAGCACAGATGATGAGGTCAATCATCAGCGTATGGCGCTGGGCGTTTCGGCACAAAACGTTATCACAGAGGCACAGTTTCTTTTATACCCACCGTTTACATTGCTATTTCTTAATCAGAAAAAGGAAATGTAATGAAAGCTCTCTACTCTCTGGCTACCGCCGCTATTGTCGCGTTGAGTTTTGATGCCTCTGCCGCCTCGACATTTCGCCTCACCAGCGCCGATATACCCGCTAACCTGCAATTAACTCAAAAACAAGTGTTTAAAGGGTTTGGCTGCAGTGGCGACAATATTTCCCCGCAACTGAGCTGGCAAAATCCGCCAACTGATGCCAAAAGTTTTGCCATTACGCTGTTTGATCCTGATGCGCCAACGGGAAGCGGCTGGTGGCACTGGACCATCGTAAATATTCCGGCTCAGGTCCACACGCTTCCTGGCGGAGCCAGCATGGATAAGTTACCCGCTGGAGCAGTTCAGGGACGCAATGATTTCGGTTATGCTGGATTCGGCGGCGCTTGTCCACCACCGGGCGATAAACCTCATCGCTATCAGTTTACCGTGTGGGCGTTAAATACCGACGCGTTGCCAATTGACAGTAACGCCAGCGGTGCGCTGGTCGGTTTTATGCTGAACAGGCACGTGATTGCAAAAGCTGAATTAACCGCCACTTACGCAACAAAATAAAGAGGATACATTGGTGCAGGATGTAAATTTTCGCCATAACAACCTTACCACCGCTGAGGTGCGTTCCGGCCATCTGCACCGCCTGCATCGGGTTAAACTGTTTTCTGCTGCTATTTGCCATATTACGCAGGGAAGTAAGGTCATTATTCAGGATGACAATCGTCTGGTTGCAGGGCCGGGTGAGCTGATTATCATCCCGGCGAATACGCCTCTGGAGATTATTAATCAGCCGGAGCAGGGAGCATTTCGCTCGGATTTGCTATTGCTGTCGACGAGCATCCTTACCACGTTTAAAAATAACTGGGTCAAGGATTTCCCTCCGGCAAAATTGACGTCGCTATGCACGCCCATGAGTAACGGACTGGCTTTTATGTGGGAAAGCCTGCTGGATGCAGTACGCCAGGACTTACCTGCAAAATTGCAGGAGCATCAGGCGATGGGATTATTGCTGGCGCTACTGCATGATGGTGTGGCAGGGCCTCTGCTTATCGAGCGACGGTTTAATCTTACTGAACAGGTGCGGCAACTAATTATGTTATCCCCTGCTAAGCTATGGACAGCTCAGGAGATTGCTGGTCGCCTGTCTATCGGTACCTCGACGTTACGCAGACGATTACAGATGGAATCGCAGAGTTACCGGCAGATAGTCGAAGAGGTGCGTATGTCCTGTGCGCTCTCTCAACTACAATCGACCACGCTGCCGATTGGCGAAATTGCGTTACGCTGTGGCTATCTGTCAGGCTCACGATTTACCGCAAGATTCCGCCAGCATTACGGATGCCTGCCGAAGCAGGTGCGCTGAGGCCTTGTAACTGTTCCTTCATTTATGTTGATAAGGAGAACCGCAATGTCACAAGTCTGCATAATCGCCTGGGTCTATGGTCGGGTTCAGGGGGTAGGATTTCGCTACACCACGCAACATGAAGCGCAACGACTGGGATTGACCGGATACGCTAAAAATATGGATGACGGCAGCGTAGAGGTTGTCGCCTGCGGTGAAAGCGAGCGGGTGGAACAGCTAATGAAGTGGTTAAAAGCCGGGGGGCCGAGCAGCGCCAGGGTAGAACGGGTTCTCAGTGAACCACACCGCCCTGGCGACGAGCTAAAGGGATTTAGTATCCGCTATTAAATACATTTGACCGGTTTCGGCAGGCCGGCAATTTTAGTCGCCTGCTTGGCCGGACCTTTTGGGAACAGACGGTAAAGATAACGGCTGTTGCCTTTCTCTTCGCCAAACTTGTTGGCCATCGCTTTTACCAGCATTCGGATAGCGGGGGAAGTATTAAACTCCAGATAAAACTCGCGTACGAAACGCACCACTTCCCAGTGTTCGGGGGAGAGGTCGATACCTTCGTTTTCGGCGATTTTCTCCGCCAGCGGCTCGTTCCACAGCGTGGTATCTTTCAGATAGCCTTCGCTATCGGTCTCAATTTCCTGGCCTGCAAAAATGAACATAGTGCTCTGTCGATAAAGTAAAAACCGCTCCTAGTCTAGCAAATAAGGAGCGGCGTGAGAAACCTTGCCCTACAGAAGAAGCTGTAGCAGATTGTTGGCATTAAGCTTCTTCAGCGCATTACATTTATACGTCGATACCTGCTTTTCGCTAATCTGCGTCATATGTGCAACATGTTTTACCGATTGTCCGTTAACCAGCCTGTCGAGAACATTGAACTCCATGCCTGTCAGACAACAGTTCAGGCTGCGTACCCGACGCGGCTCTTTAGCAAACATATACGGCGCATCCACGACGGCAAGTCTGTCATCAATGATATGCAAGGTCAGCGTGGTAAAACGCTTTCGCAAATGCGTTGCCAGTGCCCAGCCTTTTTCATTGCACACCAGATAAACGGTTCCCTCCCAGCGTCTGGCCTCCAGTTGCAGCAGAATGTCGACCAGCGCCAGATGCGTCCTCGCGACGGAAAAGCGGCAACGTACAACGAGGGTGTCGCAGGCCAGCAGCGAACGACGCCACTCTACCGTGCCGCACTTGACCTGAGTCGGAGCGTTACGGCGCAGAAGGGCATAGCGCAACCCTTCGGCATAAAAACGATTATTATCAAGAATGACGTAATTCACGGCGGCCTCTTTATAACGTACTGGGGGTGTAGATAACGCGTAGCGTGCCGGTGTAATCCCCTGCATTTTTACTGCTGGCAGCAAACGCAGGGGTTTTCAGGATAATAGGGGCAGGTACGCACAGTACGCCCTCGCGCCCGCCGGGCAGCACGACCTGACGCAGATACTGTGGATCGTTGGTGCCTTGCCAGACCACGGTTTTACCGTTGGCGACAGTTTCGGTTGCGCCAGTAATGGGGTTGGTGACAAAGACCTGATAGTCGAGACGATCCCGCGCATCGGTCTGACTTCCGCCACGTCGCCGGATTGAAAACGCGCCTTCGGCACGGCCTGAAGCGTTGAGCTCGTCGTCCTCAAACCGCAGATAAGTGCGGGTGCTGGTACTGTTTTTTCCGTCGTACAAGCACATATCCAGCGTGTTTTCCCCCTGGATCTCACTGCCACCGGGCCGCCCCGGGAAGTTGGTGAGGTTGAGGTTTACGATAGGCGTTGAGTGTGGAAATGCGGGCAGATAAATTTGCTGATTACTTGGATCAACCACTTCAATGCGAATATTTGCCTGCCAGTTAGCGATGCTGAGATAGCCCGGACATCCGACATTTACGTCATTGAAGTTCCCGCCACAGTCGGCGCTCCCCCACTCACGCAGATTTTGCTTCAGCGTGGCGGTCCAGATCCCTGGCAGGGTGAGCTTATCCAGTTCGCTATTCACAATATAGAAATCGAAGTAGGGTTCTCGGTTCCAGGCTGCAATATCGACTGTCCCTCCCGTGACAAAACTGGCAAAGGTAAAGACTCTATTGTTGATAAACATATAGTGTTCGCCATGCACCTTGATATCCACCGTCTTGCGGGTAAGAGCATGCGTAAAACGTAAATTGATGGCATAGGGCGCGGCCGGATTCCCCGAGAACCACACCGGGGCGGTCATGCATGCGCCATAGGTGGTATCGGTACGGGATAAGCAGGTCAGGGTATTGCGTCCCCACTTTTGCGGATCGGCGGCATCATAGCCGCCTGATTCATGAAGCCAGATATCAAACCGTGCAGGCGGTGCCATGCGATCGTAGCTTATACCAACGCTGGAGTTTCTTCCGGCCGGGGCACCCGCCAGCGTCTGGCCAGCCCATAGGAGCAGGAAAAGTAAAATAATAAGGCTTTTGTTCACATCATTTCCCTTTAGTGAGGTTGCCTGCGTTCATGGCAGTCGGGCCAGTCGGCACGTTACGTCCGGCGAGCATCAGTTGGGCCTGTTGCTGGACCGCATCCGGCAGGGCAGAGAAGGTTAATTCCCGACAAGGGATCGACCCGACGTAACGTACGACGTCGCGCATACTTTTCACGTTTAGCGCGCACTGATAAAACTGCTGCTGACGCACCAGGTAGAGGTTATGCAGCAAAGCATCGCTTTGGGCGCTAAACCCGCCGTTCCCTAGGTCGTTCCAGCCGTTTACGTTCAGTGGCACGCCGCCAATAAACGGCAAATGTTGTTCGTCAGTTAACTGGCCGAGCCATGTGTAGCTTGCGGTGGTTTGCACATGCCGACGGAGCAGTTTGCCTGGCACCATAAACAACGTTCTACTGCCGGAACCTTGTGTGATTTCACTGCTGGCACCCCGCGAGACATCCAGCGATTCGTTAATCGTCAACGTCGTCTGCTGATAGCCCGGCACGGCGAAGAGGGCGCGGCTATTGCCTGGGATGTCTGCGCTGCCGCCATTATCGAGCGACACAGCGACGCGTGGATCCTGGGAATCTTCCGGCGTGGCAACGTTAACCGCGATAGCTGAAGCAGGACGCCCGTCGCTCCAGCGACCCAGCCACAGGCCAGAGCGAGATAGCGCGAACGTTGAGCTGTAATTGCCGCTGCTGCTCAGGGTATGACGCCCATCCTGACGATCCCAGGCGTCGCTGACGGTCAGACTACCGTTGCCATAGCGTCCGCCCTGGCGCGTATAGGCAGAGGCATTGAGCGAATCGCTGTTAATGCCTGACGCGCTCAGTCCATACTCATTTTCACCACGTGCATCGGCATACCAGTTGTGCGCCACGTTGTAACTCAGTTGGTTTTTTTCACGCTGCTGGTGCTGCCACGTCGCGCCCAGAGAGGTATAACTCGTCGCATCGCCCTGACGGTTATGCGCCATTGACAGGCTTACGCTCAGGTAGCCGCCTTTATCCCTACCTTCGCGGGAGTCATCGTTTCTCATGAAAAGGTTAATGCTGCTGTTGATGTTCAGGCCGCGAGCGCTGAAAGCCGTACTCAAGCCGCCCTGCCAGGCCCGCGTGCGCGAGCGGGTCATATAAACCGACTCCCATGGCAAGCCCGCATCGTGGCGATCATCACTGTCCGGGAGTTCCCGACGAGCAACATAACGTCCTTCGTTGCGGTTATCTGAATACCCCAGACTCGCGTACCAGGTGCCGACAGGGACGGAGAACATTACCGACAGGCTTCGGTAACAGCCATTCACGGCGTCAAACCCTGCGCTTCGGGTATTGCAGTTTTCTGCTGATAACGCGTTGCGATAGAAGCTCAGTGAAAAACCGTCGTTATAGCTGATTTGCTGAATGTTGCCGCGCTGACCTTCGCTGCCGTATAGGTAGCTAAAGCGGGTACTTAGCACGCCATCGATCGGGCCGGTGTTGAAACCACGGCTCCAGTCGAGCGCATTTTCCAGAAAACGCTGGTTTTTTTTTATTGTTGCGCCGCTGGTCAGCGCCAGCGTCGGAGTGACGGGCAGACGGACGCCCGCCTGCGCGACCGCGCTGCGTTCGTCGTTTTGATCGTTATTGTCAGTTTCGCCTGCCTGCAGGAACCATTCGACGCGATCGAAAGGTGTAATGCCAGTTCGGGTAAACGGAACCTGCTCGGTGCGCGTCAGCCGGTTATTTTCATAGACGGACAACGTCACGGTATAGCTCCCGTCCGGGAACGAACGGGTGTCCAGGGTTTGCGCCCCGGCATTCAGATAAAAACTGGCCAGCAGTTGATTACCCCGGCGGGCGTCAATACGCGCATCATGAGAAAGCAATACGGTGATAGGCGTACCCTTTGACTGCTGAACCGGATTGATCCATGCCCTTGTTGAGCCTGTGCGCAAGCCGCGAATTTTACCCAGCGGTAGTTGGCTGAGATTGATATTCCCGCCGGCATTGCTGAACAGATCGCGAGTGTCCATCTCGCCCAACTGAACATAGTATTGGCGCCAGATATCCTGACGAAACCAGGCATTGTTGACGTTTATTTCCTGTTGCTGCTGGTGCTTCGAACGTTGCCCCATCCAGGTCCAGTCGAGGTTAAAGTAGCCGTCCTGGGTGAGTGCCAGCGCGCCATTGCCCTGAACGGTGGCTGACTGGTAATCCCTGTCGGCAACAAAATTGATATTCTGCTGATGGATTAACGCATTCTCGGTGTCCTGCGTGGGCTGATACCACTGGCTTTCTGTGGTTTGTTTAGGCAGAAATTTCTTGTCAAAAAACAGATTAATGCGGGCGTTATTCTCATCATAGATAATGGCTGCGCGCTGGGTATCAAGGTAATCGCATCCCGTTGCGGAGCCATTGCTGCTGCATGCCAGGTTGCCGTTACGGGCCAGAGGAACGGCCAGGGCTGCAGACACGGTGGCGACGAGGGCAGGATCATCATTAAACTGCCGTTTGATGGCCGTGACCACGGTTTCAGGCGCGACAAAACTTACCGTTTCAAGCGTGATATCCGTTTCAAAAAGGCCAAGCGACTCGCCATAAAGGTTTACTTCTGTCCACAGGCGCTGCGTTTTCGCCAGATCTTCAAAACCTGCCGGGACGGCCATCTCTGCGCAGGCGAGTTGGATGGATGCGGGTAACAAAGCAACTAAGAGGAAAGTATTTCTGTGAAACGCCATGACCGAGCCTCGACATCATCCTGACGTCAGAGGGTGGGCACCCTCTGACGTTATTCCTTAGGTACTGTGGTGTTACGCACCGCCTTCCGTGGTTGTCGCCTGCGTCAGCATCAGGCTGACAACGCCGCTGTACTGACCGGTTTTCAGAATGCCTTTGGTGGTTTGAGAAATGGTCAGCGGCAGTACTGCAGAACCGTTTTCAATGCTGCCAGGGAACAGTTCAGTTCCGGTAAATTCAGCATCGGTGGTGGACAGTGTTTTATCACCCAGAATGACCGTCATCGGTACAATCTGGTCACCATCCGTGTTGGTGAGTTTTGCCGCACTAACGAGGCGCACTTTGACGTTGCTGGTGGCGGAGTTAGACCACACCTTGGTGTTAAGACGGTAGCTTTCCAGACCACGGCCAGGCAGGTACTGCATGTCGATGCTGGCCGGCAGCGGCGTGTTATCGGCCTGGGTCATATCCAACTGTGAGTCAACGCTGGCGTTAACGGTAATATCTTTTTGAATCGCCAGCGCGCTAAAGGACGAGGCCATCGCGGCAACAATCATCAGAGGTTTAATATACTTACGCATTGATATCTCCATATTTACAAATGAGCACCTTGGCTCTTTAAACGAACTACGTGGGTTTTACAGTGATGTCGTGTTATTGCACGACGGGTAAGTCAGCTTCTTCAGCGGTTTTATTCACCCAGTTGAAGTAGCGGAATTTATATTTCTGGCCACGGCTCATTGTGAGTGTTTTTAATTTCCGTTCAGTGTCCGGATAAATCGTCGCGTCTTCTTTTATCCATTTACACGATGAATTTGCATCACAAATACCAATCTCTCTGAGCGGTACACGCAGCGTGCCATTGTTTTTTAACGTTCCGCGGCGAGGGTCGAACGACAGTGAAATTACGTTTTCTTCTGGGGCAATATGGACCAGTGCGCCCCAAATCACGTTGACGCCCAATGTCGCCATCGCGGCAGGGCTTTCTGCCTTGCCCGGAATAATGCTGTCAGGTTGTTTTACCCCTTCAAAATAGACGCGCCAGGTGGTCTCTTTTTTCGGAGGCATAAGCGATATCAACCGAACTACGCGCATCGCGCCGGCCGCGAGGGCAAATTTTTCGGGCGTAACCACCACGCCATCTTCTTTCCATGCCGCCACGTCAATTTCTTTTTCCTCGGCCGTGCCGGGATTAAGAATTTTCTTTTGCCTCACCCGAATGAACTGAATATCATCCGTTTTTGACGCCACCTTAATTTGCGCCGCACCGGAACTGTCTACATTCAGTTCCATGGGATACACGCTCATATTGGCCATTGTCATTTCTGAGAAAAATGGCAATGACAGCGCGGCGACATAAAAGGCTGTTGTCATGCTCACTCTTTTTTTCTGTTTCACAATCAGTCTGCCTGCTCTGAGTTTAAAGGCGGCGCGTTAACACCAGGACACCGTCTGCTTTCGTATCGCTTCAGGGCAGGGAAACTTTAACCAGAACAGCGGTTTGTGAAAATTTGTATTAGTTAACTCGCTATATACAGTTTTTTATCCTGCTTTTCTGGCTTTAAGGTTGTATAGTTAAGCGAAAATACCGCGGCCAAGGATGGGAAGAAAATTCCTTCTGATGAAAAAATAAGCAGATCAGGAGGCGGTTTTCATGTCGATGTACCAGGGAATAAAAAGCATGCGGTTACAGCCGAGAATAAAAGATGTTTTTTATATGCAATAATTCGTTGTTATTTGATCCTGAAGCACATGCAATAAGTCTTGTTGGACAACCTGAGTCTGTATTATCACTTTCGGCGCCAGCCGTTCGTCTTTTACAGGAATTTATTAAACACCGAGGACGCGACCTGAGCCGGGAGGAATTGATCACTCGCGTATGGGAAGAGTTTGGCTTTACGCCATCCGGAAATAATCTCAATAAAGCGGTAAGCGAACTGCGTAAAAGCTTCCAGTCTCTGGGCGAGGGATACGAATTTATCGTCACAGTCCCACGCTATGGATTCCGTTTTGATGCCGATGTGATTTTTCAGCCTGGTGAGAACATTCAAGCCGCTGAGCCACAATCCCCTTCCACGCAACCAGACATACAGCCCCGGCGTACTTACCTGAAAAGGTGGTTGATTATAGCGGCATTGATCGTCGCAGCGTTGGGGGCGGGCATTTACATTAGCCGCCCGCAGGAGATAACTGTTCCGGCGAAATTAAAGCCGGTCGAGGAAAAAATCGCACGTTGTAGTGTCTGGATTATCAACGATCATGGACGACCGTTAGTGCTCTCGAAATTAGCCGAGCGACTGGAGGCCAATAACGTGGCTTGTGAGCGCGAGGAGTACGATATTTATTATTTCAGTGCTCGTTTTTCGCTCGCCGCTGCCGATGAAATGTTCATCGGTGCCTGCCCGGTCAGTAAAACCAGCCTGTGCAAGACTATTCGCTATAAAAGTGGGGCCGAAAAATGAAAATAAGGCTTCTTTTTGGATTGGGCGGTGCCGTGGTTGGCGGTGCACTGGCGCTGTTTTACTATTGCGGCGCGGTCGGCAAAAGCGATGTGCTGGCCTGCAGCACTGAATTTAATTTTACGCGTAATGAGGGAAAAGCAAGTGAAGTGAAGGTCAATACCATTGCGCAGTTCTATTTTCATCGGGACGGTACAGGGTTGACCACCTATAAAGGTGCGGCAAGAGCTGGGGGGCAAAATTTGATTATTGACAGGGATGTGGACTTTACGTGGGAGCGGCGGGACGATGACAACGTCATTGTATTGAGTTACACCAAAACCTGGCGTCGACACAATGACAACACCCCTGATGCCCAGTGGGGAAGCTTCGCCTGGCCGACCGCTCGCTACTACCTGACGATTTCTGAACTTTCACCTGCCGTGTGGCTGATTCAGGACCGGCGTTATCCTACCTATATCTGCCGGGGTGAATAAGGTATAAAAAAGAGAATGCCAAAGGCATTCTCTTTTTTCGTATCAGTGATGCTGCTTAATCGCGGCTGGCGAAGCCCAGAATGCTCAGCAGGCTGACGAAGATGTTGTACAGCGAAACGTACAGGCTAACAGTGGCGCGGATGTAGTTTGTTTCACCGCCACGGATGATATTGCTGGTTTCAAACAGGATTGCGCCTGAAGAAATCAGAATAAACACCGCGCTGATCGCCAGATGCAGTGCCGGCAGTTGCAGGAAGATATTCGCAACCATACCGATAAGCACAACCACGATACCTGCCATCAGCATACCGCCGAGGAAGGACATATCTTTACGCGTGGTCAGCACATACGCAGAGCAGCTGAAGAAGACCAGTGCTGTACCGCCCAGCGCCATGCCGATAACATCACCCATGCCCGCAGACAGGTAGGTATTCAGAATTGGCCCCAGAATGTAGCCCAGGAAACCGGTAAAGGCGAACGCTGACAAAATGCCAACCGGTTTATCCGCCGTTTTATAGGTCAGGAACATCAGACCATACATACCCACCAGCGTCAGGATAAGTCCCGGTGAAGGCAGCATCAGCACAGTACTCGCCGTTGCGGTGATCGCCGAAAACGCCAGCGTCAGGCTGAGCAGGAAATAGGTGTTGCGCAGCACCTTATGTGTGCTGAGTAGCGATGTACGATCGCGTGAAGAACTAATAATACGATCCATGAGTCACTCTCTTATGACAGATGTAATTAATGATGAAGGATAATGAAATCAAGGGGAATGACACAGCGGTTTTACCCATCTTTACGCATTTTAAGCCGCCAGGCTTAAGCATATTATTTCAGCAAAAGCTCCCGAATCAGATGTTAGCACTGTATGTGCAAAAATGCCTGTCAGATATCAGCCAGGTAACTGAAAAATATTGCCTTATTCCCGTTTCTCTCTGACAGTGACAGTGGTGTCATCATAAACAGAGCAATAAGGTAAAGGGAATGACTCAAGATAAATCGAAAGTATTTACATTTGCGTTGCTGGCTGCCTGTTTGATGTTGGTATACGGCGCTGCGAGGGCGGCAAATGTTCCGGCAGGAACAGTACTTGCAGAAAAACAGGAGCTGGTGAGAAACAACGGTAGCGAGCCAGCGTCGTTGGATCCGCATAAAGTCGAAAGCAACGTGGAGTTTAATTTAATCAGCGATATGTTCGACGGACTGGTGGCAGTTAAGCCGGATGGGTCTATTGAACCCCGTCTTGCCGCCTCCTGGGAGAATAAAGGTAACACCGTCTGGACCTTTCATTTACGTCCGGGCATAACCTGGTCAGATGGTTCGGCTATCACCGCACAGGATGTGGTCTGGAGCTGGCAGCGGCTGGTCTCACCGCAAACGGCTTCACCATATGCCTCGTATCTGGGCAATATGCACGTGGTGAACGCGGTCGATATTGCTCAGGGTAACAAAGATCCCGCCACGCTGGGGGTTAAAGCCCTGGATGATACCACGCTGGAAATTACCCTGACGCAACCGACGGCGGCATTTCTGGCGATGCTGGCACACCCGTCGTTGGTCCCGCTCGATAAAGTGCTGATTGGCCGTTTTGGCGATAAGTGGACCCGCCCAGAGCATATTGTTAGCAGCGGAGCGTACAAATTATCGCAGTGGGTGGTCAATGAGCGCATCGTTGCCGAGCGTAACCCGCATTACTGGGACGATCGGCACACGGTCATTAATAAAGTCACTTACCTGCCCATTAGTTCAGAATCTGCTGACGTGAACCGCTATAAGGCGGGGGAAATTGACATTGTGTATAGCGTACCGGTCAATCAGTTTGCGCAGTTGAAAAAGACCATGGGCGATGAACTCCATGTCTCGCCTCAGCTTTCAACCTATTACTATCAGTTCAATACGACCAGAGCGCCCTTTAATGACCCGCGCGTGCGTCGGGCGCTGAATATGGCGTTGGATAAAGACATCATTGCGCAAAAGGTGATGGGGCAGGGGCAACGTGCGGCGTGGGTTATCAGCCAGCCTGAAATCGGTGGGGTACAACTGCATGCGCCAGAGTATGCGTCGTGGCCACTCGACAAACGCATTGCTGAAGCTAAAAAACTGCTCACGGAGGCCGGGTATGGTCCTGACCATCCACTGAGCTTAAATCTGCTCTACAACACCTTCGAAACGCATCAGCGTATTGCGATTGCCGCATCGTCGATGTGGAAGAAAAATCTTGGTGTTGAGGCGAAGCTGCAAAATCAGGAATGGAAAACCATGCTGGATACCATGCACACCGGTAATTTTGACGTTGTGCGCTATGCGTGGATAGCCGACTATGACGATGCCTCAAGTTTCCTCAATATTTTCCGCACCGGCGACAGTGAGAATACCACCGGGTACAGTAACCCTGCCTTTGATGAAGCGATGCATAAGGCAGCGAAAGCAAGTTCACTGGAAGAGCGAGGTAAAGACTACCAGCAGGCTGAAGATCTGTTAGGTGAGGATGTACCTGCTATTCCGATTTATCACTATGTTCGCACGCATCTGGTGAAGCCGTGGGTAGGAGGATTTGCGCCGGATAACCGCGGAAATTACTACACCAAAGATATGTACATCAAAAAACATTAAGCCTGGCAGCCGCTATTTGTGCTGAATAAATGGCCAATTTGTTTTTATTTCAGTCGATTAACACTATTTTGGCTGTTTTTCAGGCAAACGAACACATTGGTACTTTACAGGTCCGTTCGGGATGTTTATAGTGCGCCTCATTGGAAGCGTGGCCGAGCGGTTGAAGGCACCGGTCTTGAAAACCGGCGACCCGAAAGGGTTCTAGAGTTCGAATCTCTACGCTTCCGCCAAACATGAAAAAGGGGTTACCGAAAGGTAACCCCTTTTTGCTTATAGGGAAAATTCGAAACCTGTCACTGTAAGAGTTGGTGGTGTTACGTTGCCTAAAATTGGTAAGTGAAGGGCATAATCGAGCAACCATCATACTCCCCACTTCAACCCGGGCGGGCTATAGGTAACTTCTTTTTCGCTGGATATAATTGGTTCTGACTCTTCAAAAATAAAGCCCTCAACATTAAGTGTGAGGGCTGTTAATAATCAATTGTTAAATTTACCTAAATAGATTATAGCCGCGTTGTTCTCGATGAATAATGAATAATATTCATTAGATGATACGGGTTGAATTCCTTTATTAATCATGTTAGCAAGTTGGTTTTTGCTTTCATCCACATCAGTATAACCATGCCTGGTTTGAGGTAATCCTTTATTAATTAATTGAAAGGATGCTAAGAATTGGGTGGCCGGATAAACGAAATAGCCTATAAGTGGTTTATTATCTATTAATAATTTTGCTCTTTCATTTTTATTCAATTGACCTACAGTACCAATGGATGTGATGTCTTTATGAGTGGCAATGTCCTGCGCAATCATGCTAAAAACAAAATCTTCGTATTGTTGTTGTGACTTCATAGCGTTGCTTAGTTGAGCACTAAAAGCAAGCGAGGCAATGACTGGAATCAGTGCCGCGTATTTAAAACGAGGAGCGAAACGCATAACCGGTATAGCAATTATAACCAGTATAACTGAAAACGAGACTAAAGTACGGGGAAGGACTGGTGCGTCCTGAAGTAATAATGTTGGCCCCATAAGTGAAATAATGAATATTAAAAAGGAGATGGCTCCATACAAAATAAATGATGCTATTTGCTTTATATTAGTACGGTAAGCAATGAGCATAAACACGCAACTTATTAGTATTGGGATTGCGAAGTAAATATAAACTGGGTGGTATAGATAAGAAAGAACCATTTCTTTTAGGGCAGTTAATGTTTTGGCCAGATGCTCTAACCCCCCCTGATCTAAATGTATCAATTCTGCTCGAGAGTTATTTTTTGGCGAGAAGAAAAGCATGTAGATAAGAAAAAACGATACGAATAAAATCGTTCTTTTGAATAAGAAAGTTATTGACTCTTGAAATTTTATATTATTTTTTGTTGCAATGATGATCATATCAATTGCAAGCAAACCAATAAAAATATTGGCACATGGTTGATATAAGGTTAAAGATAATACGCCAGCTACTAATTTTGTCGCAATCTCTATCGTCAGTTTTTTATTTTTATAGGTATATGCAATCACCGCAAGGAAAAAGGCAATCGACATTCCGAGACTATCATATCTGTACGCAATATTTTGCAAAATGAATGGGTTGAATATTAAAAGTGCAGCAACCATATTTGCGTTCGGAATGTCTGATCTAATCAGGTGCTTACTGAGCGCAAGCGCAGATGCGCCTAAGAAAATACATGATGCGAGCATTGTATAAGGAAATAGGTCCAGATTATAGTGCCCGCTGGCAGAAAAAAATCTTGCTAAAATATCTGCAAAAGGGCGACCTAAACCACGCCAGCCGTAATATCCAGTTATAGATCTATCTAAGTCGTCTCTATAATAGATGCCTGCCTGGATTAAGGGGTAAATAAACAACAGGGCTAATCCTGAGTAAATAAACAATGCTTTTTTATCGTATCTAGAGAACATTTTAAATCTCATCTTGTTTTTTAACTATATAGCGCGGTCGTTGTTTGGTTTCGATGTAGATTCTACCTATGTACTCACCAAGCACACCGATACCAATTAACTGAATCCCACCAAGGAAAAGGATTGAAACAATGATAGATGGATATCCCGCAACCGGATTTCCCCAAAAAATCTTGTCTATAATCATCCATGCACCGAACAAGAAGGATACAGCGGCTACAAAAAAACCAATGTAGGTCCATATTCGCAATGGGAACGTTGAAAAACTGGTAATACCCTCCAGAGCAAGATTCCACAATTTCCAGCCATTAAATTTTGATTTACCAGCAATACGTCCTGCTCGTGTGTACTCAACAACATCAGTACTACCACCTACCCAGCTAAGAACACCTTTCATAAAGAGATTACGTTCCGGCATGAGTTTGATGTTATCAACTACATCGCGGGACATAAGTCTAAAGTCACCAACGTTTTCTTCGATCTTCGGATCGCTTATTTTATTGTGTAATTTATAGAACCACTCAGCGGTTTTGCGCTTCAGTTTTCCATCCGTGGAGCGGTCTGCACGCTTTGCCAGCACAATATCTGCACCCGCAAGCCACTTTTCGACCATCAATGGAATTATGTCGATTGGATCCTGTAGGTCAACATCGATAGGAATAACTGCCTCACCAGAGGAACGCTCAAGGCCTGCAAAAATTGCTGGTTCTTTGCCAAAGTTGCGTGTAAATGAAATGGGGACGACGAGCTTATCAGATACGGCGAGAGCATTAATGATTGATTCTGTAGCGTCTTTGCTACCGTCGTTGATAAACACAATTTCGACATCATATTTTTTTAGTTCTTCATGCCTACGCACCGTGTTGTAGAAAATAGGTATTGTATCTTCTTCATTGAACACCGGAACAATCAGAGAAATTTTCATTTCGGATCCCTAAAAACAATGAACCTTGAGTATAAGAAGCCACATACCAGGCTGATAGAGGAGAACTCTATCAGCGTTATGAGAGGGGAAATGTTGTAGTGATCGGATACCTGACCAGAGATAAAGCTCAGTAGCCCCATAAATCCAACAAATAGCACATACCCCCGGCTGGTGGCTTTTGCACTAAATGTAAATTTTGCGTTGGCAAAAAATGAAAATGTCACAGCTATCAAAAACGCCACCACGTTGCTCACGGCCTGGTCATTTTTCATGATGTATACCATGATGCCGAACACCGCCCAATGTAATGCCGTGTTTACAATCCCTACGGAAATGTAGCGTGAAAGTAGCTTTATCATAATTAAGAAAGGTCTAATAGAAAGTGTGCGAGTTTAACATTGATGCAAAACGAGATCGACACCTCGACTTTGACCTTTCGCAGAGGCTTGTTTTGCGATACCTCCGAGCGACTGTGCCGGGAGCGCGGTTTTCCGCTGAGCCACAAGACTGCAACACTAACTCTCAGAAATGAGAGGCCGAGCCTCTGAGCAGGACTTTTGTCCTCAATCCCCTGCAAACGTCTGGTTACAATCCCTGCATATCTTCAATACCCATAATTCAGGAATTGTTATGACTGCACATATTAATGCTAAACCGGGTGATTTTGCGCCAACTGTGATTATGCCGGGCGATCCTCTACGCGCGAAGTTTATTGCCGAAAACTATTTAATGGATTGCCGCGAAGTTACCAATGTGCGCAATATGTTGGGCTATACCGGTCTTTATTTTGGACAACCTGTTTCGGTAATGGGACACGGCATGGGCATTCCTTCAATGACGCTTTATGCCCATGAGCTGGTACATGATTTTGGCGTGCAGAGAATTATTCGCGTCGGTAGCCTGGGGGCAACTCAACATCATGTCAAAATGCGCGATATTATCCTTGCCGTCGCTGCCGGAACGGATTCCGTTACTAATTTAAAACGTAGCGCGGGCTACGCAATGGCGGCGTCTGCGCATTTTCCATTATTACAGCAGGCGTGGACGTTGGCACAAAAGGCCGGAATCGATATTAAGGTCGGTAACGTCTTCAGTGGCGACCTTTATTACGACCCTGACGAAAATTTAATTCCGGCACTGGAAAAATTCGGTGTGCTGGGGGTGGATATGGAAGTAGCTGGACTGTATGCACTAGCGCATCAGTTTAGTATTGAAGCACTGGCTATTTTAACCGTATCCGATCATTGCCTGACAGGAGAAGAAACGACGGCAGAGGAACGACAGTTAACCTTTAAAAATATGATAGAGCTGGCGCTAAATACGGCCGTTACGGCTTAGCCCCGTCTTTTAATTGAACCAATCAGAGATGGCATTATATGAAGAATAAAATAGCACTTACGCTGATTAGTTTTCTGGCAAATTTTATTATGGCAGGGTTTGCCAGCCAATTCGGCATGCTGATTGAACCGATTGCAGTACGCTACAGTGCCGATGTAAATACTGTCGCCTCAATATTTTCGTTACTCAATGGCGGAGCACTAGCTGGGACCATCGCCGCCTTTTTCCTGATAGAAAAAATCGGTGTGAAGCGTATGACGCTGATTATCTATTCGATAGTGTTCCTCTGCGCGCTGGCAATGCACTTAAGCCCCGGCTTATGGCCGGTGATGGTCGCCATGACCTTAGTGGGATTCTGCGGCGGTATTGGTCTGTGCGTGGCGGGAACAATCGTGGTTTCGGTTTGGCAGGATCGTATACAGAGCACGATGCTGGTGGTTCAGGATGCCACCTTTAACGTTGCGGGCGTGGTTTTTCCGCTGATCACTACCTTTGCCCTGACGCATAATATGTCGTGGAGTTATAGCTACCTTAGCGTTGGCATAGTGGCCTTACTCACGCTGGGAGTTGTGATACTAACCCGCTTCAATGCCTGCGAAACGGCTCCTGCGGCGGATCGCACAGATGCAGTGAAATCAGAGTGGAATCCTGGGATTATCAGCGGCGGTATAGGTCTGTTTTTAGGCATGCTGGCGCTGTATACCTTCCTCACCTGGGCACCGTTATTTGTGAAGAACAAGTTTGGTATTCCATTTGAAGAGGCCGGGAATATTATTACCCAATACTGGGGGGCTGCGCTGGTCGGGGCGTTAGTATCTACCGTGATTGTTTCCCGGGTGAAGATCCATTATTTCCTGCTCAGTATTATTCTTCTGGCGTGTGTGATTACTACTATTATCGTTACGAAAGAACAGATCTCTGGGCTTGATTATCTCGCTTACAGTTATGGGTTTGTCTGTGCGGCGTTGTATAACTCCTTTATTGCTTATGGCGTTTCGTTTGTTAAGCGTGCGAGTAGTCAGAACGTTTCTTATATTTTAATTAGTGGTAGCGCCGGGGCTATGTTTAGTCCTGCGATCAGTGCTCTGATGGAAAAAACGATGGGATTGCAGAAAATAATGTATGCAATACCGGTGTTGTATTTAATTATCTTCGTCATGCTGATGGGGACACTCAAACTCAAACGTAAATAAATACAGTAATAACGCTTACCTCCTTAATTAGATAGCCAGCCGCCACACCCTTTATCGGGTGGGGCGACACACAACCTTACTCAAAGGAATTGAAAATGCTGAAGAAAAAAATATCAATGCTTAAAAAAACAGTTCTGGGCACTGTAATTGCTATCAGCTGTACGCAAGCTCTTGCGGCTGATTATACCGATGGCAATATTCGTAAAAATGATTTTAACTGGATGCAATTGAATTTAATGCAAAGTGTGGATGCGAAAGTACCGTATGGTATTCGTAATGACACCTATCTGGAACTGGAGTTCGGTGCACGTTCCGGAATTATCGATTTGTATGGTTATGTCGATTTCTTCGATATTTTAGACAGCAAGCAGGACGATCGTCACGGTGGTGATAACTTCTTCGCCAAGATATCTCCGCGGTTTTCCCTGGATGCTATTTTCAATAAAGATTTATCCGTTGGTCCATTTAACGAATTTTATATCGCGACGGTGAATAACATCGGCGATCGAGAATTGTTTGAACATTATGTCGGTTTAGGTACGGATGTTAAGGTCCCATGGTTTGGTATGGTGGGAATGAACATCTATGCCCACTATGTTCGTGAAAACTATGGCGCGGATAACGAAGGCAAGTGGGATGGTTACATGTTCTCGACCAACTGGTCGACGCCGTTCTATACCTTCGCTAACGGCAGCTATCTCAACTATCAGGGATATTTTGACTATCAGTTTGCCGCTAACAAGATTGCTAACCAGCCGCTGTATAGCAATAACGCGATTGAATGGTATAACGGAATTTACTGGCATTCAGAGCACTATGCGGTAGGTTATGGATTGAAGTATTTCCGCAATATGGCATTGATGGAAAATCACGGTGGAGCAGGGCGCACCACCGGTCTTGGGCACTACTTCAACCTCACCTATAAGTTCTGATAGCGACCCGACGGCACACCAACACTCAGAATGGTTGGTGTGTCAGTCAATGATGTCGTTACCGAGAAATTGGCGTAAACCTTCCAGATCCTTAATCTCCAGACCTTGTTTCGTACGCGTTACCAGCCCGGCATCCGTCAACGCTTTTACCGCCCGTCGATATACCCTGTCGGTCGTGCCGAATCGCTCCGCTTCCTGATATTTTTTATGAAAACCATCCATCGGTTGCTTGTTCTGATGCTGGCGATACAGGTCGTACGCTACGTTGTGTACGATTGGGTAGAGCATCCGGTGCAGGAAAATTTCTAACATATCCTGATAGTCAACGGCCATCGCGCTGGCGAAAAATATCGCCAGTCTGGGGTGTTGGTTCAGCGCCTCTTCCAGGCGTTCACAGCTGCACACTGCTACGGTCAGCGGCTCTTCGGCTACGATATCCAGTTGGCAGCGGTAACCGGTAAAAAACTCCATTTCTCCAAACAGTTGTTCATCACATTCCATTGCGCCCAGTTGAAAACGACGCCCATTCTCAGCGCTGTAGCGCAAAGAAATTCTGCCCGACTGCACCATAATCAGTCGATCAACAATTTGTCCCTGGCGATAGAGATATTCATCTTCCAGGATAATCTGAGTTTCAGAGAGCAACTCCTGGAATATTTTCTCGATTAAGGCATCATCCTGCTGCCAGATATTGTGAAAACGACCTTTAGTGAGGGGTTTAAGCTGCATGGCCTAACGTCTTATGGTTTGAGATATTTCTTATTCTGACTGTATGCCATTCGCTGAGCAATGTCATTAAGCGTGGACACTGGATCATAAAAGGGCCAGCGCGATGCTGACCCCAACGTACTACGGATGGCTGATAAAGCGAGACAGGCGCTGGCGCAACACGCGGTTTTCCTGACGCAACTGCGCGTTCTCTTCTAACAACGTCAGCGCAACGGCGATTCCCGGCCAGTCAAGCTCCAGCTCCTGGCGCAGGCGCATTGCGCGTCGCATTACGGTCAGGGCATGATCGTCAAAGGTCTCGTCTTCATGGGGTTCAATCACCCCTAAGCCGACAATCTCATGCAGTTCCTCTTCTGATACACCGGTGTACAGGCAAAATTCGGTAATGGTAAAGGTGACGGTGACATTAGCCATTATGCTTTCCCCCACTCTTTGCGCGGATCAAAGGTCTTTTGTGCATCTGCCAGCTGTTGCCACAGAGCGGCGCTGGCGTCGTCAGGTTTCGGCGGCATCACGATTTTGATCACCGCGTACAAATCGCCGGTATGTTTTTTACTCACCAGACCTTTGCCCTTAATGCGTAACCGCTGCCCGGCCTGACTGCCCGCAGGGATGGTTAACAGGATGCTTTCTTTCAGCGTAGGTACGGTCACTTTCGCGCCCAAAGCGGCTTCCCACGGTGCAACGGGAACGACAACTTCCAGATCCTGATTGACGATATCAAACAGTGGGTGCGGTGCGATATGAATCACCAACCACAAATCACCGTTCGGTCCTCCGTTTTCACCAGGGGTACCCTGGCCTTTCAAACGGATACGCTGACCGTTGCCCACGCCTGCCGGGATTTTGACGTTCAGCGTTTTGGGAATTTCCCGTTCAACCATACCGAAGGCATTGTAAACCGGCAGGTTGTAACTGATAGTGCGGCTATGCTCAGTGAGCGTTTCTTCGAGGAATACGGCAACTTCAATTTCAATATCGTGTCCGCGGCTGGCATGGCGCTGTCGCGTGTGGTGTGCATGCTGACCAAAAATGGAGGAGAAAATATCGTCGAAATTTTCGGCGCTGTAGTTTTTGTTCTCTCCTTGCTGGAATTGACGGTTGAACTGAGGGTCGTTGCGGTGCTGCCACAACTGGTCGTACTCGGCGCGTCGCTGTTCATCACTCAGTACTTCCCAGGCTTCAGCGACCTCTTTGAACCGGGCTTCTGCGTCAGGCTCTTTGCTGACATCAGGATGGTATTTACGGGCGAGTCGACGATAGGCGGTCTTGATTGTCTTGAGATCGTCTGTCGGTTTCACGCCCATAATGGCGTAATAATCCTTTAATTCCATAGCGTTCTCTCGTGTAAATCAACACTTGCAGAAGGTGAACCCTGACAAAAGGTGTCACCGCTAAGTTTAGGGTAATCCTGATAACGGCGAATGCCAACCGGGAAGAAAGGATATCGTTATAAACAATGGAGTCGCACCACCAACAGCGCTTTACAAGGTTGTGGCGTCTGTTGTGTGGTGCGAATAGTCGGGTTAGCGAAATATCAGGATTTGGTGATCAGGAAGCGGACCGTATCTGCATAGTTCTGTACGAAAGAATTAAGGTCATCTGATTTCAGCCCCTTCGGATTGATCATATATTTACCGTTAATAAAAATGGCAGGCACACCTTTTAAATCTACAGCTTTAGCCATTTCCTGTTGTTTGGCGGTGAGCGATTTCACAGCAAAGCTATTCCACGCGGCATCATAATCGCTGGCGCTAACACCGGCGTTGATAAATACGTTACGAATATCGTCTGCTGTCTTAATCGTTTGTTTTTTCTGCACGGCATCAAACAACAATGGTTTCACTTTGTCCTGCACGTTCAGGAGAATGGCGACGGACCAGGCATGCGTCATGTCTTGCCCCAAAGGGCCTAAAAAGTCGACGTGATACTCGGTGAGTTTGACATCAGCAGGCAGAACTTTTTTCACGTTATCAGTCACTTTAAACACTTCATCATATTGATAGCATGAAGGGCAGTAAAACGAGAAAAACTTCAGCGCCGCCGGTGCTGTAGCGACAGGTTTCTCAAGTGAGATAAATTCTTTGCCGTCGGTAAATGTTGCGGCCTGAGCGCTAACTGTGAAAAGTAATCCAATCAGGGGTAATAAATATTTTTTCATTTCCATATACTCTAAATAACATTTATTAAACAAGTTGTTCTTGAAATGAACCGGTGTCCATTGCGTTTCGCTATAATACGATATTCACATTGCAAATGTGCTGGCCCTTACTTTCATTTACGCATCAATACATGGCGGTACATTCGAGGTGTCTTGTTTTCTGCTGATGTGAAATATTACCGGGTATCCTTTATAAATAATGAATAATAACTAGCGTGACATTTTAATGGGTATTTGATTCGCAATGTTATACTGTAATAAATAATGCTGAAAATATGATTGGTAATCATTTCACGTATAGCGTGTTTATTGCGCGAGGGTGTGTATAACCTTCAAATAGCAGGACATAACTTTACAGCGCAAAGGTTGCTAAAACCTGGCGAGTGGTTAAGATAACCCGCATCAATCAGTGAGGGTAGAATGGCGAAACGTCAACGGCTGGGATGGTGGTTCCTCTGTCTGGCATGTGTTGTGGTGATGGTTTGCACCGCGCAGCGCATGGCGGGCCTGCATGCGTTGCAGATGAACACCGTTGCTCCAAACGTTGTCACAAGCGAACAAGCGCAACCTGATGAGGCTGCCCCGGTTACGCCATGTGAACTGAGTGCGAAGTCGTTACTGGCTGCGCCACCGGTACTGTTTGAGGGCATTATTCTGGCGCTGTGTCTGCTGCTGTCGCTGCTGGCACCAGTGCGGGCGTTTCGTTTACCTTTTTTCCCACCGCGAGCCATCTCGCCGCCCACTCTTAGGGTACATCTCCGATTTTGCGTCTTCCGTGAATGAATAGAACAGCCGTTGCTGACTGTTAGATAATTATTCACGGAGAAAAACTATGATGACTGTTTTCAGGCAGGCGCTGCTCTGTCTGTTATTACTCTGGCTGCCCGTATCCTGGGCGGCTGAACCCGGCTGGCTACGTTCACCCGATAACGATCACGCCAGTGTGCGATTACGTGCCGATACGTCAGTCGCCGGTGAAACCCGTCTGCTGCTGGATGTTAAACTGGAAGATGGCTGGAAAACCTACTGGCGTTCACCGGGGGAGGGGGGCGTCGCGCCGTCTATCGCCTGGAAGAGCGAAATGCCCACGGTTGACTGGTTCTGGCCAACCCCTGCGCGTTTTGAGGTCGCCAATATCACCACCCAGGGGTATCACGATCGGGTGACGTTCCCGATGATGGTGCGCGGCAGATCGCCCGCCACGCTTAGCGGCGTGTTGACGCTATCCACCTGTAGCAACGTTTGCCTGTTGACGGATTTCCCTTTTTCCGTAACGCCCACCGCCGGGGATCCGACTTTTGCGCATGACTACGCTCAGGCGATGGGGCAGATCCCGCTCGCCAGTGGCCTGACTGATTCTCTTCATGCCGGAGCGCGTGCCGGAGAGCTGGTCGTTGAGGCGCAGCGCGCCGGAGGCTGGACTGCGCCTGGGTTGTATCTGGATGCCGTAGATGATGCGGATTTTGGTATGCCGCAAATCCAGGTTGACGGGGAAACGCTACGCGCCACGGTACCTGTACATGATGGCTGGGGGGAAGGTGCGCCGGATCTGCGCGGTAAGTCGGTCACGCTGGTTCTGGCTGATAACGGCGTGGCGCAGGAAAGCCGTCTTGCTATTGGTGAAGCGCCAGCCAGTGATAACGCCTCACTCCCGCTGTGGCAGGTGGCGCTAATGGCGCTATTGGGCGGGTTGATTCTCAACCTGATGCCCTGCGTGTTACCGGTGCTGGGCATGAAGCTGGGTTCGATTTTACTGGTCGAGGAAAAAAGCCGCCGCCAGATTCGTCGTCAGTTCCTCGCATCGGTAGCCGGAATACTGGTCTCCTTTATGGCTCTGGCGCTATTGATGACGGTACTGCGGTTAACCAATCAGGCGCTTGGCTGGGGGATCCAGTTCCAGAATCCGTGGTTCATTGGCGTTATGGTGTTGGTGATGCTGACGTTTAGCGCCAGCCTGTTCGGGTGGTTTGAATTCCGCTTGCCTTCGGCGATGACCACCACGCTGGCGACTCACGGCGGCAACGGTCTGTCGGGGCATTTCTGGCAAGGCGCATTTGCGACCCTGCTCGCCACGCCGTGCAGTGCCCCGTTTCTGGGAACGGCGGTGGCGGTGGCGCTGACGGCCTCATTACCGACGCTGTGGGGGCTGTTTATCGCGCTGGGTCTCGGGATGAGCCTACCGTGGCTGCTGGTGGCCCTACGTCCCGGTCTGGCGCTGCGCCTGCCGCGGCCGGGGCGCTGGATGAATATCCTGCGGCGTCTGCTCGGCGTGATGATGCTGGGTTCGGCTATCTGGCTTGCGACATTGCTGCTCCCGCATTTAGGGCTGGCAGGGCAAAGTAGCGCTAAAGAGAGCGTCAACTGGCAGCCGCTTAGCGAGCAGGCAATTGAAGAGGCGTTGGCGCAACACAAACGTGTGTTTATTGACGTCACAGCGGACTGGTGCATTACCTGTAAGGTAAATAAATACAACGTTTTGCATAAAGATGACGTCCAGGCCGCGTTGCAACAGCCGGATGTGGTGGCGCTGCGCGGCGACTGGACGCTCCCTTCTGAAGCCATCACCGAATTTCTGAAAAAACGCGGCCAGGTTGCTGTGCCGTATAACCAAATTTATGGCCCCGGTCTGCCGGAAGGTCAGGCGTTGCCAACGTTGTTAACCCGCGATGCGGTACTGCAAACGTTGAATGATGCCAAAGGAGTCACCCCATGAAGATGATGATTGTTCTGCTGTTAACCCTGTTTTCCGTCGTCAGCGTGGCGAAAGAGCCTGCGCCATTTACCCCGGAACAGGAAAAGCAAATCGAAGCGCTTATCCAGGAAGCCCTGTTTAACGATCCCAACAGTCCACGTATTGGTGCAAAGCAGGCGAAACTGACGCTGATAAACTTTACCGATTACAACTGTCCATACTGTAAACAGCTCGATCCGATGCTGGAGAAAATTGTGCAGAAATATCCTGACGTGGCGGTGGTCATTAAACCCCTGCCATTTAAAGGGGAAAGTTCGGAACTGGCGGCGCGGACCGTGCTGACCACCTGGCATCAGTATCCGCAGCAGTTTCTGGCGCTGCATGAAAAGCTGATGCAGAAGAAGGGCTATCATACTGACGTGAGTATCAAGCAGGCCCAGGAAAAAGCGGGCGCCACTCCGGTGACGCTGGACGCGCAAAGTGCTGAAACGCTGAGCACGAATCTGCAACTGGCGCGACTGGTCGGGGTGCAAGGTACTCCTGCAACGATTATTGGCGATGAACTCATTCCCGGCGCGGTACCGTGGGAAACGCTTGAGGAAGTCGTAAAAGAAAAACTGGCGGCAGCCAATGGTCAGTAAGCTGCGCCGCTGGCTGCGCGAAGGGGTGATCTTACTGGCGTTGTTAGCCGGTGTGATGCTGCTGATGGATGCCTGGCGTGCGCCACAGCTCCCCGCCTCGTTTGACAGTACGCCTTTACAAACGCTGGATGGTGAAACCGTCACGCTGGCGGCGCTGAGTCAAAACGAGCCGGTATTGCTCTATTTCTGGGCAAGCTGGTGCGGCGTGTGTCGCTTCACGACGCCGGAAGTCGCCAGGCTACGTTCGGAAGGGGAAAACGTGATGACCATTGCGCTACGCTCCGGTAATGAAGCCGAGGTATCCCGCTGGCTGTCGCGAAAAGGCGTGGACTTTCCGGTCATCAATGATGCAAACGGGGCCATTTCCCACAGTTGGGCAGTCAGCGTCACGCCCACGCTGGTGGTGATGTCGCAAGGCCGGGTGATGTCTACAACCAGCGGCTGGACCAGCTACTGGGGCATGAAGCTTCGGCTGTGGTGGGCGAAAACGTTCTGATAATCGTGCCGGGGAAACCCGGCATTTTTTATGCTGCCGTCGCTAAAACGGGAGGACATATTTCGTTGTCTGGCGAAGCAAGCAGGGTGATTGGTGTTCAGAATAGGTCACCTTCTCTTTGCAGGAAAATGCAACATGACGAGTTCTGTAGCGTTTGGACCTTCTCTGGTAATGATGATTGCCGCGACATTTGTCCTCGCAGGCATGGTGAAAGGCGTCACCGGTATGGGGTTACCCACCGTGGCGATGGGAATCCTCGGATCGCTTATTTCGCCGGTTGCCGCAGCGGCAATGCTGCTATTACCCTCACTTATAAGTAATTTGTTCCAGTTTGGCGGCGGTGGTAATACGCGCAGATTACTCAAGCGGCTGTGGCCAATGCTGTTGATGGTGGTGGTAGCGACCCTGCTTGCCAGTGCCTGGATTACCGGCGGCGACACGGCCCGTACCCAGTTTGCGCTCGGCGTAGCGCTGGTGGCTTACGCCATCTGGACGTTGGCGGGTAAGAAGATCGCGGTGGCCGCGCACCGTGAAAAACCGTACTCCCTCGTTATTGGATTCGTTACCGGCTTGCTGACCGGCGGAACCGGCGTATTTGTGATGCCTGCGGTGCCCTGGATCCAATCCCTGGGTTTTGAGAAAGATGAACTGGTGCAGGCGCTGGGGATCTCTTTCACATTTTCAACGCTGGCACTGGCGCTTGGACTGTGGTGGCACAACGCGCTGCCTGCACAGTCGCTGAGCTTATCGGCGTTGGCCATTGTTCCCGCGCTGATTGGTCAGTGGATGGGGACCCGCGTACGTCGGGTTATTTCACCGCTGGTGTTTAAACGCTGTTTTCTGTTGTGTCTGCTCGGACTGGGTGCGGAGATGATGGTGCGTGCGGTGTGACCCTTCGGTGACTTAAGCGCGCTTTCATGGCATCGTTAATTCAGATATTCAGGGCCAACGAGGTCACTATGGCATCGGTGATGTTAAAGGAAGAAGAGGGCGAACTGGAGTCGCGCATGGCGCTCACTGCAGCAGTCATGGCCGATAAATCGCGCTCGCGTATGCTGTGCGCGCTGATGGATGGCCGCGCCTGGACCGCGACCGAACTCAGCGCTGTCGCGGATGTATCCGCTTCAACCGCCAGCGCGCATCTGGCGCGTTTGTGCGAGCAACATTTTGTGGTGGCGCTCGCTCAGGGAAGGCATCGTTATTTTCGCCTCGCAGGCGCAGAGATTGCTGAGCTGCTGGAACGACTGATGGGGGTGGCGTGGGCGACATCTCCTCCTCGAAAAATCACCACGCCCCTGAGCTTGCGGCATGCCCGCACCTGCTACGACCATCTCGCTGGAGAAGTGGCGGTGAGACTGTTTGATACGTTCGTTTCCCGCCAGTGGTTAACGCCGGATGGTGAAACGCTAACTGAACTCGGGCAGGAAAAACTGACGGAAATGGGGATCGTCCTCTTTACTGGCTCAGCACGGCGGAAATTAGCCTGCGGTTGTCTGGACTGGAGTGAGCGACGTTACCATCCTGGCGGCGTGCTTGGCGCAACGCTGCTACGTTGGTTTACCGAACAAAAGTGGATTAAAACGCAGACTGGTAGTCGCCACGTCACCTTTACCCCGCTAGGGATCCGCAAACTCAATAGCGAGTTCGGTATTAAAACAACACGGTAGATGCCCTGTTTTGCGAAAGCGTTCCCGGAAAAATGTCCTGTTTCTGTCACACTCTGTTGTGATTGATAACAACAAGAGGTCGTAGGGATGAATAAATCGTTAATCGCCGCAGCCGTGGCAGGGGCTGTATTAGTGTCAGGCGCCGCGTACGCGCAGACCGCGCCGGAAGGCTATCAGCTTCAGCAAGTATTGATGATGAGTCGGCATAACTTACGTGCACCTTTAGCCAATAACGGCAGCGTTCTTGAGCAGTCCACGCCTAAACAATGGCCGGAATGGGATGTTCCAGGCGGGCAACTCACCACCAAAGGCGGCGTGCTGGAAGTCTATATGGGTCACTACATGCGTGAGTGGCTGGCAGAGCAAGGGATGGTGAAAACGGGCGAATGTCCGGCTCCGGACACGGTCTATACCTATGCGAATAGCCTGCAGCGTACGGTTGCTACGGCGCAGTTCTTTGTCACTGGCGCATTCCCGGGGTGTGACGTTCCAGTTCATCATCAGGAAAAAATGGGTACCATGGATCCCACCTTTAACCCGGTGATCACCGATGATTCTGCCGCCTTCAGCCAGCAGGCCGTCCAGGCGATGGAAAAAGAGCGCAGCAAAATGCAGCTCAGCGACAGCTATCAATTGCTTGAGCAAATGACCGACTACAAAGACTCGCCGTCCTGCAAAGAAAAACAGCAGTGTTCCCTGACCGACGCCAAAGATACGTTCAGCGCCAAATACCAGCAGGAGCCGGGGGTGTCAGGACCATTAAAGGTGGGGAACTCGCTGGTCGATGCTTTTACGCTGCAATATTACGAAGGTTTCCCGATGGACCAGGTCGCCTGGGGGGAAATTAAGTCCGATCAACAGTGGAAGGTGCTGTCGAAGCTGAAAAATGGCTATCAGGACAGCCTGTTCACCTCGCCGGAAGTTGCGCAGAACGTCGCCAAACCGCTGGTGAAATATATTGATAATGCGCTGGTTACCGAACGCGCGAAAGCGCCGAAAATAACCGTGCTGGTGGGGCATGACTCAAACATTGCTTCGCTGCTCACCGCGCTGGATTTCAAACCGTACCAGCTTCACGATCAGAACGAGCGTACGCCGATCGGCGGGAAGATTGTCTTCCAGCGCTGGCATGACAGCAAGGCGAATCGTGATCTGATGAAAATCGAATATGTCTATCAAAGCTCGCAGCAACTGCGTAATGCGGATGTCCTGACGCTGAAATCCCCGGCGCAGCGCGTGACCCTGGAGCTGAAAGGGTGTCCGATAGATGCGAACGGCTTTTGCCCGATCGATAAGTTCGATAGCGTGTTGAATGAGGCGGCGAAGTAAAAGAAAAACTCCCCCGTGCGAGCGGGGGAGTCAGAGCGCTAGACGTTTTTGCGTTCGATAGTCTGTTCACCCCAAAAGAGCGAATCTTTGTCTGTTTTCTCAAAGGCTTTGATGAGCACCTCATCGCTACCTTCTTCCCAAATTTTTTCCGCCAGTTTCTCGTCATAATGCGCGACTTCAAAAATGGCTTCGGCTATTTCCGGCGATGTATTGCGCAGACTTGCCCATTCACCGACGTGATGGGCTTTCGCTTCTTGAGTTGGCATTCGAATCCTCCTGTTGAAGATTAGCCGTTGAGTTTTACTGCCAGACCTGCGACATATTCACCCTGATAGCGGGCAATAGACAACTCTTCCTGACTTGGCTGACGGGAGCCGTCGCCTCCGGCGATAGTGGTTGCGCCGTAAGGCGTACCGCCGCGAACCTGTGAGACATCAAACAGCTCTTGCGCTGCGTAGCCGATAGGCACAATCACCATCCCATGGTGGGCAAGCGTCGTCCAGGTTGAGGTAATGGTTTGTTCCTGACCGCCGCCGGTCCCCGTTGAGCTGAATACGCTGGCGAGTTTGCCGTACAGCGCGCCGGAAGCCCACAGCCCGCCAGTCTGGTCGAGAAAGGTACGCATCTGGCCGGACATATTGCCAAAGCGTGTCGGGGTACCAAAAATGATGGCGTCGTAATCAGCCAGTTCTTGCGGGGTGGCGACTGGTGCATTTTGTGTTTTACCGCCCGCCTTGAGGAAAATCTCAGGCTGCATGGTTTCCGGTACACGCTTAATGATGACTTCCGCGCCGTCTACCTTATTCGCGCCTTCTGCAACTGCATGGGCCATAGTTTCAATGTGTCCGTACATGGAATAATAAAGCACCAGAACTTTTGCCATTTTACACTACTCCTCGAGTTAACCGTGTCCGTAGCGATTCGCTACCTACCTATAAAGATATGACGTACTGTCAGGAGTGCAAATTTCACAAACACTTCTTTGATTTATAACAATTTTTATAACATCCTCTTTTGTTGCAAAATGATACATATTTAACCGGGAGAAATTCGGTAGTCATAAGAAAGGCTTATTGATTTCTTGATGTTATTATTTTGGTTATGCGGCGGATCCTGTTGCAGGATATTACAGTTTGCTGGTCAACAGGCCGGTCTTCACTAAGCTTAATTCCACGTAGCGAAAACAAGGGCATCGCCCAGACGCTGCGTTGAGGTATCACTCCTCAGTACCTATGCAATATGATGTCTAATCAATGACGGAGGTCAGTAATGGCAAACCATCGAGGCGGTTCCGGTAACTTTGCGGAAGACCGCGAAAGAGCATCAGAAGCAGGTCGAAAAGGTGGCCAGCACAGCGGGGGCAACTTTAAGAATGACCCGCAACGCGCTTCAGAAGCAGGCAAGAAAGGGGGCAAAAATAGCCACGGCAACAATAAATCGTAATTATTGCATTGCCTGTTAGTTATGTCGTGACGGTCTCGTGTTTCATCTTATTAGCCGCCACGAAGCCACCGCCGCCGGGATCTTCCGGCGGTTTTTTTTGTCTGCAAGGTTGAACTGTAACAAAACGCAACGCAGACTAATGACATTCTGTTAATCGGGTGTCTCATGTCTTTACTTTCTCGTTATTCCTTTTCTGTTAAACCTCAGGAGGCGATCCTCATTGTGATCACCATGTTCTGGGGTGGAACGTTTTTGGCGGTGCAATATGCCGTTACTCTGAGCGGACCCTTTTTCTTTGTCGGTGTGCGTTTTGCGACTGCTGCGCTGGCCGTTGCGCTTCTGTCGTGGCGAACGTTGCATAAGCTGACCTGGCTGGAGGTTAAAGCCGGCGTGGCGATCGGCATTGCGATAGCGCTGGGCTATAGCCTGCAAACCTGGGGTTTGCAGTTTATTCCCAGCAGTAAATCGGCGTTTATTACCGCGATGTATGTACCGCTGGTGCCGCTGTTGCAATGGCTGTGTCTGGGGCGTATGCCAGGTTTAATGCCGTGTGTCGGGATTGTACTGGCCTTTATCGGGTTGATTTTTCTTGCCGGGCCGGGGGGGAATTTACTGGCGCTGGGTGAAGGTGAGTGGATCACGCTTGCGGGCGCGGTGGCAATTGCGGCAGAAATTATTCTGATTAGCGCGTGGGCGGGAAAAGTAGATGTGCGTCGGGTAACGGTGGTGCAACTGGCAACCGCTTCTGTGGTGGCGTTTATTGCCATGGCCCCGGCAGGCGAGTCTGTACCGCCGATGTCGACAGGATTGCTGGTGGTCGCGCTGGGATTAGGCATTTTTAGCGCGATTATTCAGGTCACCATGAACTGGGCGCAGCGCAGCGTTTCGCCGACGCGGGCGACGGTCATCTATACCGGAGAGCCGGTGTGGGCGGGGATCTTTGGTCGTCTGGCGGGTGAACGCCTACCGCTCCTGGCTTTGTTAGGCGCAGCATTCATTATTGTTGGCGTGCTGGTCAGCGAACTGAAGTTCAAGAAGAAAAAATCGCAGCCGCAGACGGCGCCTCCTGAATCGCTTTAATTTAACCATTCACCGTGTGATTTGGTATGCTGACGCCCTCACAAGAAGGAGAGGGCGCATGGTCCAACGCGCAGAGAAAAAAAACGGTAAACGCTCGCAGGCCGTCAATGCTAAACGTCAGGCTATTTTAACCGCGGCATTAAATATCTTCTCCCAATATGGGATCCACGGTACGCGTCTGGAACAGGTGGCAGAGCAGGCGGGGGTGTCAAAAACTAATCTGCTCTATTATTACCCGTCAAAAGAGGTGCTTTATATTGCCGTTTTACGGCAAATTCTTGATATCTGGCTGGCACCGCTGAAGGCGTTTCGCGAAGACTTTGCGCCGCTGGTGGCCATTAAAGAATACATTCGCCTTAAGCTGGAAGTGTCGCGCGATTACCCGCAGGCTTCCCGGTTATTCTGCATGGAGATGCTGGCGGGCGCGCCATTGTTGATGGCTGAATTAACGGGTGATCTTAAAACGCTGATTGATGATAAATCGGCGTTGATTGCCGGATGGGTCAGCAGTGGGAAACTGGCTCCTGTCGATCCGCACCATCTGATTTTCATGATTTGGGCTTCAACACAACATTATGCAGACTTTGCCCCACAGGTAGAGGCGGTAACGGGCGCAACGCTGCGTGATGAAGCCTTTTTTAACCAGACCGTTGAGAGCGTACAGCGGATGATTATCGAAGGGATCCGCGTGCGTTAGCTGGCAGGCGGTAGCGGACAGCTTAAATCGCCTTCTTCACACTGTAAAAGCGAGGCGAGAAACGCTTCGCGCTCGTTGGTCTTATCCGTTAAACACTGGCTGGAAATCATCGCCTGGACGCTTCCGCCTTCGGTACCGGAACTGATTAACGCACAGTCTGCATCGCGCAGGGTTATCCACGAAGTTTGCGCTTTTTTCAGTAAATCGCGCTGGGTCGGGGCGGCGCGCTTCAGCGCATTCTGATACGTTTCATTAAGTTTGGCGTCTGCCGCTTTAAACTGCTCTGCCGCACAGGTGTTCATTTCAGCTTGATTATTCGCGTTGGCGCAGTCATCTGCCAGTGCCTGGCCGCCCAGCAGCAGCGCTGCACATGTCAGTAAAATTCGTTTCATGTTTCCCTCTGACTTTATAAAAAAGGCCCCGTTACCGGAGCCTTAATTAACCACAACCTTAGCCGATTGTCATCAGGCTGGCGTTGCCTCCGGCGGCGGCGGTATTGACGCTCAGGGAGCGTTCAATATACAGCCTCTCAAGCAGGATATTGCTTTCGCCGCGGGCAAAGCCCTGAACCGACACAATCGCCCCTTCACGGGCCGCCACCGCTTCACACAGCGCGCGAAGCTGATCGGAATCACCATGGAAAATAACGGCATCGAACGGCTGCGTGGTGATGTTGTCCGCTTTGGCAAACTGAATCCGCCCGGAGACTGCAACTGGCAGACGTTTTGCCAGTTCGCGATGGAACGCATCATCCGGCCACAGAATTAAGCTTCCCACCGAAGTCACGGCGGCAACCTGTACCAGCGCATCCTGCTCGTCATCGGCGATACACAGTACGCGCTCGCGCGGTAACAGCGTCCAGGTATTGCGCTCTCCGGTTGGTCCTGGCAGCAGACGTTGCGTTCCGGCCTGCGCCAGTTCACCAAACTGCTGGCAAAGCGCACGCAGCGACGGACGATCGGCGGCCCATTCGGTGAGTGCTTCCAGCGGTTGCACGAGAGCCGCTTTGAGCTGCGCATCGACAGGATAGTCTGCATCCTGACGGGCAAGCGTAATGCCCAGCGCATTCTCCGGGCGGTTAGCCAGCAGGCGGTACAGGTACAGCGGTCCACCTGCTTTTGGTCCGGTTCCTGACAAGCCTTCGCCACCGAATGGTTGCACCCCGACGACGGCGCCAACCATATTACGGTTAACGTACAGGTTCCCCACATGTGCTGAACCGGTGACCTGAGCGATGGTTTCATCGATACGGGTGTGGACGCCAAGCGTCAGGCCGTAGCCGGAGGCATTAATTTGTTCAATCAGGCTGCCCAGATTGTTACGGGTGTAACGCACGACGTGCAGTACCGGACCAAACACCTCTTTTTGTAATTCATCGAAGCTTTCCAGCTCAATAAGCGTCGGAGCGATAAAGGTGCCGGTTTGCCATTCCCGCGCATCGTCACTGTTCTCACGCACGGCCTGGAATACCGGACGTCCTTTGGCGCGCATGGCCTGAATATGGCGCTCAATATTGGCTTTGGCTTCTTCATCGATAACCGGCCCAATATCGGTAGTCAGGCGACCCGGATTACCCATGCGGCATTCCGCCATCGCCCCGCGCAGCATTTTCAGCGTGTGGTCGGCAATATCGTCCTGCAGACACAGGACGCGCAGCGCGGAGCAGCGTTGTCCGGCACTGTCAAAAGCAGAAGCCAACACGTCGACCACCACCTGTTCCGTCAGCGCTGAGGAGTCGACGATCATCGCATTCATGCCACCGGTTTCGGCGATAAGTGGGATTGGACGGCCCTGAGCATCAAGGCGGGTCGCGATATTGCGTTGTAACAGCGTGGCGACTTCCGTCGAGCCGGTAAACATCACGCCGCGTACGCGCTCATCGGAAGTGAGTTGCGCCCCGACGGTTTCGCCCTGGCCTGGCAACAGTTGAACCACGCCCGGCGGTACGCCTGCTTCGAGTAAAATAGCGATACCCTGGGCGGCAATCAGCGGGGTTTGTTCCGCTGGTTTTGCCAGTACGCTGTTGCCTGCGGCCAGCGCGGCGGCAATCTGTCCGCTGAAAATGGCCAGCGGGAAGTTCCACGGGCTGATACAAACCACCGGGCCTAACGGACGATGGGTTTCATTATCGAAGTCATCGCGCACCTGGCCTGCATAGTAGTGCAAGAAGTCAACCGCTTCGCGCACTTCTGCAATGGCGTTGCTGAAGGTTTTACCCGCTTCGCGCACCAGAATGCCAATCAATTGCTGCATCTGGCCTTCCATCAGAACGGCGGCGCGATGCAAAATAGCGGCGCGCTCTTGTGGCGGCGTCGCAAACCAGATTGGCGCATTATTGACGGCGTTTTGTAATGCCTGTTCCACTTCGCTGTGAGTCGCTTCACGCACGTAGCCGACAATGTCTTTTGGCTCGGCCGGGTTAACCACCGGGGTCATTTCACCGTCAGCAACCGGCTGCTCGAGAATCGGTTTGGCATGCCATTTTTGCAACGCGCTATTGAGCAGGGCAGAGGACAGCGAGGCCAGACGATGTTCGTTAGCCAAATCCAGTCCGCCTGAGTTTTCCCGGCCTTTACCGTACAGGTCGCGCGGCAGGGGAATCTTCGGATGCGGTAAACCTGTCTGGCCTTCCTGTTGCGCCAGTTTTTCCACGGCTTCGACCGGATCAGCAACCAGTTCGTCCAGCGGCAAAGTGGTGTCAGCAATGCGGTTGACGAACGAGGTGTTGGCACCGTTTTCCAGCAGACGACGCACCAGGTACGCCAGCAGGGTTTCGTGCGTACCTACTGGCGCATAAATACGGCATGGACGGTTCAGTTTGCCATCCGCGACTTTGCCTGTAACCTGCTCGTACAGGGGTTCACCCATGCCGTGCAGGCACTGGAACTCATACTGACCAGGATAATAGTTTTGCCCTGCTAACTGATAAATCGCCGCCAGCGTGTGGGCGTTATGGGTGGCGAACTGCGGGTAGATCAGATTCGGTACGGCCAGCAGTTTTTTCGCACAGGCCAGATAGGAAACGTCGGTATACACCTTACGGGTATAAACCGGATAGCCTTCCAGACCGTCCATTTGCGCACGTTTGATTTCGCTATCCCAGTATGCGCCTTTAACCAGACGGATCATCAGGCGGCGGCGACTGCGGGTGGCGAGATCGATCAGATAGTCGATAACAAATGGGCAGCGCTTCTGGTAGGCCTGGATAACAAAGCCGATACCGTTCCAGCCCGCCAGTTCGGGTTCGAAGCACAGTTTTTCCAACAGATCGAGGGAGATCTCCAGTCGGTCAGCCTCTTCGGCGTCGATATTAATACCGATGTCGTACTGACGGGCCAGCAGTGTCAACGATTTCAGGCGCGGATAGAGTTCATCCATCACGCGGTCATATTGCGCGCGACTATAGCGCGGGTGCAGCGCCGACAGCTTGATCGAAATGCCAGGCCCTTCATAAATGCCGCGTCCGTTAGACGCTTTACCAATGGCGTGGATCGCCTGCTGGTAAGAAACCAGATAAGCCTGGGCATCGGCGGCGGTTAGCGCCGCTTCGCCTAGCATGTCGTAGGAGTAGCGGAAACCTTTTTCTTCCAGTTTACGTGCGTTAGCCAGCGCTTCGGCGATGGTTTCCCCGGTGACGAACTGTTCGCCCATCAAGCGCATCGCCATGTCGACGCCTTTACGTACTAAAGGTTCGCCGCTCTTGCCGATAATACGGTTGAGCGAGCGGGAGAGGCTGGCTTCGTTATGCGTAGAAACCAGACGACCGGTAAACAACAGTCCCCAGGTCGCCGCGTTAACGAACAGAGACGGGCTACGCCCAATGTGCGACTGCCAGTTACCGTTGCTGATTTTGTCGCGGATCAACGCATCGCGGGTTGCCTTATCGGGAATACGCAGCAGGGCTTCCGCCAGACACATCAGCGCCACGCCTTCCTGCGAAGAAAGGGAGAACTCCTGCAATAAACCTTGTACCATTCCGGCGCGACCGCTGGCGGTCTTCTGGTTACGCAATTTGTCGGCCAGATCGTACGCCAGCTTATGTGCCTGCTCGGCGATGGGGTGCGGCAGACGTGCCTGCTCCATCAACATCGGCACGGCGTCGGTTTCGGCGCGGCGGTACGCGGCGGTGATTGCCGCACGGGAAACAGACTGCGGCAGAATTTGTTCGGCAAATTCCAGGAAAGGCTGATGCGTTTCATTCTGCGGCGTGGTTGACTCTTCACCCTCATTCGCCGCGCCCGCCAGCAGGGCCGGCAGTTCAGGAAGTGCATCGTCATTTTCCAGTCTTTCGAGATAATTAAAGATGGCTTGCTTGATCAGCCAATGCGGTGTGCGATCGATTCGTGATGCGGCTGTTTTAATACGCTCGCGAGTGGCGTCATCCAGCTTAACCCCCATCGTGGTGGTTCCCATGCCGTTTACTCCTGTTGTACTGAAATACGGGTCTGATAGTTACCGAGAAATATCCACTATGTTGCAACTTTGTGCAACCGTGTTAAATGTGACGTGGTTTGCAAGCTTGAAAATGAATGAAATGTTAATAAAGTTGGGGTTCGTGACAGGGAGAATAAAAATTACGGAATCTTTTTCTCTGCGGTAGTTAACACTTTTCAAAGGTGCAACCAAAAAAAATGTGAGAGAGTGCAACCTACAGAAAAATGCTATCTACTCTGGATCAATTTTGATGTAAATGGTGTGTTAAATCGATTGTGAATGACCATCGCTTCCGGCAGGATACGGTCGCCTGGTAAACATAGATATCTTTGCCACGTTCCGGCAGGGTAATAAAACGGCAAGCCACGGCATTGCTGATACATAATTTTGGAGAGTTTTGATGGCTATTAGCACACCGATGTTAGTGACATTCTGTGTCTATATTTTCGGCATGATATTGATAGGGTTTATTGCATGGCGTTCAACCAAAAACTTTGACGATTACATTCTGGGTGGACGCAGCCTGGGTCCATTCGTGACCGCGTTATCTGCTGGCGCATCCGATATGAGTGGCTGGTTGCTGATGGGTCTGCCTGGCGCGATTTTCCTGTCGGGGATTTCAGAAAGCTGGATCGCCATCGGCCTTATTTTGGGCGCCTGGATCAACTGGAAGCTGGTGGCCGGACGTTTACGCGTACACACCGAATACAATAATAATGCCCTGACGTTACCGGATTACTTTACCGGTCGCTTTGAAGATAAAAGCCGCATTCTGCGGATTATCTCCGCGCTGGTTATTCTGCTGTTTTTCACCATCTATTGTGCTTCAGGAATTGTGGCAGGGGCGCGTCTGTTTGAAAGCACCTTTGGCATGAGCTATGAAACAGCGCTGTGGGCGGGAGCGGCCGCGACGATCATTTACACCTTTATTGGTGGTTTCCTGGCGGTAAGCTGGACTGATACCGTTCAGGCCAGCCTGATGATTTTTGCTCTGATCCTGACGCCGGTCATGGTCATTATTGGCGTGGGTGGATTCGATGATTCGCTGGAAGTGATTAAACAAAAGAGCATTGAGAACGTAGACATGTTCAAAGGGCTGAATTTTGTTGCCATCATTTCTCTGATGGGCTGGGGCCTGGGCTACTTTGGCCAGCCGCATATTCTGGCGCGCTTTATGGCGGCAGATTCTCACCATAGCATTGTGCATGCACGTCGCATTAGCATGACCTGGATGATCCTGTGTTTGGGCGGCGCAGTTGCCGTTGGTTTCTTCGGTATCGCTTACTTTAATAACAACCCGTCGCTGGCAGGTGCTGTTAATCAGAACGCTGAGCGTGTGTTTATTGAACTGGCGCAAATCCTGTTCAACCCGTGGATTGCCGGTATTCTGCTGTCTGCGATTCTCGCGGCGGTGATGTCGACCCTGAGCTGCCAGTTGCTGGTGTGTTCCAGCGCAATCACCGAAGATTTGTACAAAGCGTTCCTGCGTAAAAATGCCAGCCAGAAAGAGCTGGTGTGGATTGGTCGTATCATGGTGCTGGTTGTGGCCCTGGTGTCCATCGCGCTGGCGGCAAACCCGGAGAACCGTGTGCTGGGTCTGGTAAGCTACGCCTGGGCTGGCTTTGGCGCGGCGTTTGGTCCGGTGGTTCTGTTCTCGGTAATGTGGTCGCGCATGACCCGCAACGGCGCGCTGGCAGGGATGATCATCGGCGCGGTGACGGTAATCGTCTGGAAGCAGTTTGCCTGGCTGGGTCTGTATGAAATCATCCCTGGCTTTATTTTCGGCAGCATCGGTATTGTCGTCTTTAGTCTGTTGGGTAAAGCGCCTTCAACCGCAATGCAGCAACGTTTTGCCGAGGCTGACGCGCATTATCACTCCGCGCCGCCGTCTCGTTTACAGGCAGAATAATCTGCCTTTGTCCTCAGGCCCGCTGTGTGCGCAATACCGTTCGGTTAGGCATGTATGGAGAACGTTTTACCCTGAATTAGTTTCCGTTCACCTTATGTGCATTGCTTCTCTGATATCGCTATACCTGTGAACGTGCAAGGGAGGCTCACCGCCGCCTCCCTTGCATCCCAGGCTCCCGGCGGGAAAATCGTCGCTGCGCGATTC
>BBMW01000024.1 GCA_000759755.1 Citrobacter werkmanii NBRC 105721 | reverse complement strand
GCGTCTGTGCGAAATGAAACCTGCCGGATGCGGCGTAAACGCCTTATCCGGCCTACCAAAGCAACCCCCTCGCCTCCATAACACAAGCCATCCTGCGGCATATGCGGTAAACTAAGTGCGATTTTGCATCAGGAAAGCGTCTATGAATCACTCCCTTAAAGCCTGGAACACCTTCGGTATCGATCAACAAGCTAATGAGTTTGTCTGCGCCGAAAATGAGCAACAACTGCTGAATGCCTGGCAATCAGCGAATGCATCACATCATCCAGTACTGATCCTGGGCGAGGGGAGTAACGTCCTGTTTCTCGATACCTTCCATGGAACGGTGATCGTCAATCGAATCAAGGGCATTGAGATCACAGAACAACCTGAGGCGTGGCATCTGCACGTAGGTGCCGGTGAGAACTGGCATCATCTGGTACAGCACACGCTGCAAGAAGGTATGCCAGGGCTGGAAAATCTGGCACTCATTCCCGGATGCGTCGGTTCATCTCCCATTCAGAATATTGGTGCTTATGGTGTGGAGCTGCAGCGTGTCTGTGAATATGTGGACTGCGTTGAACTGTCAACCGGCAAACATCTGCGCGTCAGCGCCGCGGAATGCCGTTTTGGTTACCGTGACAGCATCTTCAAGCATGAATACCAGGATCGTTTCGCAATTGTTGCCGTTGGTCTGCGCTTGCCTAAACAGTGGCAGCCCGTTCTCACTTATGGTGACCTGACTCGTCTGGATCCCGCAACCGTGACGCCTCAGCAGGTTTTTGATTCTGTCTGTCATATGCGCACAACAAAGCTGCCCGACCCGAAAGTTAACGGTAATGCGGGTAGTTTCTTTAAAAACCCGGTTGTTACAGCGCACGTTGCGCAGGAACTGCTGGCTAAATTCCCGACCGCGCCTCATTACCCACAGGTTGATGGTTCAGTGAAACTGGCTGCCGGCTGGCTTATCGATCAATGCCAGCTAAAAGGCATGCGTATTGGTGGTGCAGCGGTACATCAGCAGCAAGCACTGGTACTGATCAATGCAGACCGTGCGACCAGTCAGGATGTGGTGCAACTAGCGCATCATGTACGCCAAAACGTCGGTGAGAAATTCAATGTCTGGCTTGAACCTGAGGTCAGATTTATTGGCCCACAGGGTGAAGTGAATGCTGTGGAGATCATCGCATGAAAGATAATACCGTCCCCCTGACGCTTATTTCCTTGTTAGCCGATGGTGAATTTCATTCCGGTGAGCAGCTTGGTGAACAGCTGGGAATGAGCCGCGCGGCAATCAACAAGCATGTTCAGACGCTACGCGACTGGGGCGTTGATGTATTTACTGTTCCCGGTAAAGGATACAGCTTACCTGAGCCTATCCAGTTATTAGACTCATCACTGATTCATTCTCAGTTGGATAGGGGGAATGTCACGGTTCTGCCGGTTATCGACTCAACCAACCAGTACCTGATGGACCGCATTGGTCAACTGGAGTCAGGGGATGCCTGCGTCGCTGAGTATCAGCAGGCCGGTCGTGGTCGTCGCGGACGTAAGTGGTTCTCACCGTTTGGCGCCAATCTGTATCTCTCAATGTTCTGGCGACTAGAGCAAGGACCGGCAGCCGCAATTGGTTTGAGTCTGGTGATTGGTATTGTCATGGCGGAGGTTTTACGCGATCTGGGTGCGGATAAAGTTCGCGTGAAATGGCCGAACGATCTCTATCTGCTCGATCGTAAACTGGCCGGAATTTTGGTTGAACTCACGGGTAAGACGGGCGATGCCGCGCAAATTGTTATCGGTGCGGGTATTAACATGGCCATGCGCCGGGTAGAAGAGAATGTCGTTAATCAGGGCTGGATTAATCTCCAGGAAGCGGGAATTAATATTGACCGCAATACCCTTGCTGCCCGACTGATCCGCGAGCTGCGCGCTGCGCTGGTACTGTTTGAGCATGAGGGCCTGGCACCTTATCTGTCCCGCTGGAAGAAGTTGGACAACTTTATCGACCGTCCGGTAAAACTCATTATTGGCGATAAAGAAATATTTGGGGTATCGCGTGGAATAGATGCACAAGGCGCATTATTGCTTGAACAAAATGGCGTGATAAAACCCTGGATGGGCGGAGAAATATCGCTCAGAAGTGCTGAATAATAATAAGGGGAGCTGTAGCTCCCCTTATTAATTTATTTACGTAGCCTGACCTCTTCAACGGCATGATTGGCGCTTTTGGTCATAATCAAGCTGGCTCGCTCACGCGTTGGTAAAATATTTTGTTTTAAATTCAGCCAGTTAATCTCTTTCCATAACGATGTAGCCGTGTTGATTGCCTCATCTTCCGACAATTTCGCATAATTATGGAAATAAGAGTCTGGGTTGGTAAATGCCCCTTCGCGGAATTTCAGGAAGCGGTTGATATACCACGTCTGGAGTAATTCTTCTGGCGCATCAACATAAATAGAAAAGTCGACAAAATCAGAAACAAATACATGATGTGGATCGTGAGGATAATCCATCCCGCTCTGTAATACATTAAGCCCTTCGAGTATTAATATGTCAGGCTGGGCAACGGTTTTGTCGCCATCAGGGATCACATCATAGATAAGATGAGAGTAGACCGGCGCCGTGACGTTAGGTACGCCTGACTTCAAATCGGAAACGAATTTAACCAGGCGGTGCATATCATAGGACTGAGGGAAGCCTTTCTTCTTCATGAGTCCACGATCTTTCAATACCTGATTAGGATGAAGAAAACCGTCGGTCGTAATCAACTCAACCTTACGATGCTCAGGCCAGCGACTCAATAGTGCCTGTAAAACACGAGCTGTGGTGCTTTTGCCAACGGCGACGCTGCCAGCAATGCTAATAATATAAGGAATACGCTCGCCGTTAGTGCCTAAAAATTGCTCCAGCACCGCCTGACGTCGCAGGTTCGAACTGATGTAAAAATTTAGCAAACGCGATAGAGGCAAATAAATTTCGGCAACTTCTTCCAGCGACAAGTCTTCGTTAATGCCTTTCAGACGAGCAATCTCTTCCTCGGTCAGAGTCATTGGCACGGAATCACGAAGCGCAGCCCACTGGTTGCGATCAAACTGTAGGTAAGGCGACGTTAACGCTTGCTCTTTTATACTCATACGCATGGTCTGGCTGTCATTGCTATATCAGGTCTGCGGTAAAAAAACGAAATCATCCCCGGCACGCAATGGCACGCACATTTCAGTTAATTTGGACAATGGGCAGGAGGGTAACACCAGATGAGGGGGAATAATAAGAAAAAATCATCCCCTGAAAAGCAATGTGACGGCTATTCCAGATGTATAAAGAGGTACTTTCTCTCTATGGATGAGCGCATGGCGGCGCAAAACTTGCCTTTGGAAGGGCGCGCGCCGTTGGAAATTTGTCCAATCATACGAAGAAATAGATTATTTATCGGACGTATAGTGCAAAATGTGAGCGATAGAACATTTTATGCAATTTTTTAGTTGCATGAGTGCGCAGGTCTCCATAAAATGCGCGCTACTTGATGCCGACTTAGCTCAGTAGGTAGAGCAACTGACTTGTAATCAGTAGGTCACCAGTTCGATTCCGGTAGTCGGCACCATCAAGTCCGGTGGGGTTCCCGAGCGGCCAAAGGGAGCAGACTGTAAATCTGCCGTCACAGACTTCGAAGGTTCGAATCCTTCCCCCACCACCACTTTCTGGCAGCGTTATCGCCGCCTGAGTTGGTTAAAAAATTAATCAGCTCGAACATAAAAGAGAGAAATCTCTTTTTTGTTACAGAAAGAACTGGGTAGCCGAGTTTCAGGATGCGGGCATCGTATAATGGCTATTACCTCAGCCTTCCAAGCTGATGATGCGGGTTCGATTCCCGCTGCCCGCTCCAGACGTGCTGATATGGCTCAGTTGGTAGAGCGCACCCTTGGTAAGGGTGAGGTCCCCAGTTCGACTCTGGGTATCAGCACCACTTCACTTCTCCTTCCCGTTTCTCTCTGTTTACTTTTAAAAGCATTCAACAGCTCAGGTATATTGCCTGGTTGATGTGGTGATATCACCGATTTATCCGTGTCTTAGAGGGACAATCGATGTCTAAAGAAAAATTTGAACGTACTAAACCGCACGTTAACGTCGGTACTATCGGCCACGTTGACCATGGTAAAACAACGCTGACCGCTGCAATCACTACCGTACTGGCTAAAACCTACGGCGGTGCTGCTCGTGCATTCGACCAGATCGATAACGCGCCGGAAGAAAAAGCTCGTGGTATCACCATCAACACTTCTCACGTTGAATATGACACCCCGACTCGCCACTACGCACACGTAGACTGCCCGGGCCACGCCGACTATGTTAAAAACATGATCACCGGTGCTGCGCAGATGGACGGTGCGATCCTGGTTGTTGCTGCGACTGACGGCCCGATGCCGCAGACTCGTGAGCACATCCTGCTGGGTCGTCAGGTAGGCGTTCCGTACATCATCGTGTTCCTGAACAAATGCGACATGGTTGATGACGAAGAGCTGCTGGAACTGGTAGAAATGGAAGTTCGTGAACTTCTGTCTCAGTACGATTTCCCGGGCGACGACACGCCGATCGTTCGTGGTTCTGCTCTGAAAGCGCTGGAAGGCGAAGCAGAGTGGGAAGCGAAAATCATCGAACTGGCTGGCTTCCTGGATTCTTACATCCCGGAACCAGAGCGTGCGATTGACAAGCCGTTCCTGCTACCTATCGAAGACGTATTCTCCATCTCCGGTCGTGGTACCGTTGTTACCGGTCGTGTAGAGCGCGGTATCATCAAAGTTGGTGAAGAAGTTGAAATCGTTGGTATCAAAGACACCGCTAAGTCTACCTGTACCGGCGTTGAAATGTTCCGCAAACTGCTGGACGAAGGCCGTGCTGGTGAGAACGTTGGTGTTCTGCTGCGTGGTATCAAACGTGAAGAAATCGAACGTGGTCAGGTACTGGCTAAGCCGGGCTCTATCAAGCCGCACACCAAGTTCGAATCTGAAGTGTACATCCTGTCCAAAGACGAAGGCGGCCGTCATACTCCGTTCTTCAAAGGCTACCGTCCGCAGTTCTACTTCCGTACTACTGACGTGACTGGTACCATCGAACTGCCGGAAGGCGTAGAGATGGTAATGCCGGGCGACAACATTAAAATGGTTGTTACTCTGATCCACCCGATCGCGATGGACGACGGTCTGCGTTTCGCAATCCGTGAAGGCGGCCGTACTGTAGGTGCGGGCGTTGTTGCCAAAGTAATGAGCTAATTGCCGAATAACATTTGACGCAATGCGCAATAAAAGGGCATCATTTGATGCCCTTTTTGCACGCTTTCACACCAGAACCTGGCTCATCAGTGATTTTTTTTGTCATAATCATTGCTGAGACAGGCTCTGAAGAGGGCGTTTAGTCCGAAACGCACCAGAGCATTTCGGTTTGGATCGCCTCGCTTACGCGGGGTGAAAATGTTTGTAGAATACTTCTGACAGGTTGGTTTATGAGTGCGAATACCGAAGCTCAAGGAAGCGGGCGCGGCCTGGAAGCGATGAAGTGGGTTGTTGTCGCTGTATTGCTGCTTGTAGCTATCGTTGGCAACTACCTTTATCGTGACATGATGCTGCCGCTGCGTGCGCTGGCCGTAGTGATTCTGATTGCCGCAGCGGGTGGTGTCGCGCTGTTGACAACAAAAGGTAAAGCGACCGTTGCTTTTGCCCGTGAAGCGAGAACCGAAGTCCGTAAGGTCATTTGGCCAACTCGCCAGGAAACATTGCACACCACATTAATTGTGGCTGCGGTTACCGCAGTAATGTCACTGATCCTGTGGGGACTGGATGGTATTCTGGTTCGCCTGGTATCCTTTATCACTGGCCTGAGGTTCTAAGATGTCTGAAGCCCCTAAAAAGCGCTGGTACGTCGTTCAGGCGTTTTCCGGTTTTGAAGGCCGCGTTGCCACGTCGCTGCGCGAATATATCAAGTTACAAAATATGGAAGAGTTGTTTGGCGAAGTCATGGTGCCGACCGAAGAAGTGGTCGAGATCCGTGGTGGCCAGCGTCGCAAGAGCGAACGTAAATTCTTCCCGGGCTATGTACTGGTCCAGATGGTCATGAATGATGCGAGCTGGCACCTGGTGCGCAGCGTTCCGCGTGTGATGGGCTTTATCGGCGGTACTTCTGACCGTCCGGCGCCAATCAGCGACAAAGAAGTTGATGCGATCATGAACCGTCTGCAGCAGGTTGGTGATAAGCCGCGTCCGAAAACGATGTTTGAGCCGGGCGAAATGGTTCGCGTTAGCGACGGTCCGTTTGCTGACTTTAACGGCGTAGTTGAAGAAGTGGACTACGAGAAGTCTCGTCTGAAAGTTTCTGTATCTATTTTCGGTCGTGCGACTCCGGTTGAACTGGACTTCGCCCAGGTTGAAAAAGCCTAACACGTCGATCAAAAAAGCGGCGATTTAATCGTTGCACAAGGCGCGAGATTGGAATACAATTTCGCGCCTTTTGTTTTTATGGACCCTGTCCGTAAAACGAATTTACAAACACGGGGAGCCTCTTTGAGGCGCTATAACCCAACTAGAGGAATTTAGAATGGCTAAGAAAGTCCAAGCCTATGTCAAGCTGCAGGTTGCAGCTGGTATGGCTAACCCGAGTCCGCCAGTAGGTCCAGCACTGGGTCAACAAGGCGTGAACATCATGGAATTCTGCAAAGCGTTCAACGCAAAAACTGATTCCATTGAAAAAGGTCTGCCGATCCCGGTTGTTATCACCGTTTACGCTGACCGTTCTTTCACTTTCGTTACCAAAACGCCTCCGGCAGCAGTACTGCTGAAGAAAGCGGCTGGTATCAAGTCTGGTTCCGGCAAGCCGAACAAAGACAAAGTGGGTAAAATTTCCCGCGCTCAGCTGCAGGAAATCGCGCAGACCAAAGCTGCCGACATGACTGGTTCCGACATTGAAGCGATGACTCGCTCCATTGAAGGTACTGCACGTTCCATGGGCCTGGTAGTGGAGGACTAAGAAATGGCTAAACTGACCAAGCGTATGCGCGTGATCCGTGACAAAGTTGATGCAACTAAACAGTACGACATCAACGAAGCTATTGCTCTGCTGAAAGAGCTGGCCACTGCTAAATTCGTAGAAAGCGTGGACGTTGCCGTTAACCTCGGCATCGACGCTCGTAAATCTGACCAGAACGTACGTGGTGCAACTGTACTGCCGCACGGTACTGGCCGTTCCGTTCGCGTAGCTGTATTTACCCAGGGCGCAAACGCTGAAGCTGCTAAAGCTGCAGGCGCTGAGCTGGTAGGTATGGAAGATCTGGCTGAACAGATCAAGAAAGGCGAAATGAACTTTGACGTTGTTATTGCTTCCCCGGATGCAATGCGCGTTGTTGGCCAGCTGGGTCAGGTTCTGGGTCCGCGCGGCCTGATGCCAAACCCGAAAGTTGGTACTGTAACTCCTAACGTTGCTGAAGCTGTTAAGAACGCTAAAGCTGGTCAGGTTCGTTACCGTAACGACAAAAACGGCATCATCCACACTACCATCGGTAAAGTGGATTTTGACGCTGACAAACTGAAAGAAAACCTGGAAGCTCTGCTGGTTGCGCTGAAAAAAGCAAAACCGACTCAGGCAAAAGGCGTGTACATCAAGAAAGTTAGCATCTCCACCACCATGGGTGCTGGTGTTGCCGTTGATCAGGCTGGTCTGAGCGCGTCTGCGAACGTCTAAGATTAGCTTTACGTGGGCGGCGAATTTGTCTACAATCTTCGCCCACGATTCTATTAGCTTCGGCCGATAGACAACAGATTTGTTCGTTGGAGCCTGGCCTATCCAGGCCTCCGTCGAAGACCGCAGGTGTTTCGCAAGAAACTTAATGCCCTGCGTAGACGGTGACAGAACGCTAAGATTATTTCTGATACTCTGGCTTGTTTCTGCTCACCGTATTTAGACGCTCTCTCCGTTGGGGGGAGTGAAGTGAGTTCCGGAACATGAGTTCCGGCAAACATCCAGGAGCAAAGCTAATGGCTTTAAATCTTCAAGACAAACAAGCGATTGTTGCTGAAGTCAGCGAAGTAGCCAAAGGCGCGCTGTCTGCAGTAGTTGCGGATTCCCGTGGCGTAACTGTAGATAAAATGACTGAACTGCGTAAAGCAGGTCGTGAAGCTGGCGTATACATGCGTGTTGTTCGTAACACCCTGCTGCGCCGCGTCGTTGAAGGTACTCAGTTCGAGTGCCTGAAAGACACGTTTGTTGGTCCGACCCTGATTGCATACTCTATGGAACACCCGGGCGCTGCTGCTCGTCTGTTCAAAGAGTTCGCGAAAGCGAATGCAAAATTTGAGGTCAAAGCCGCAGCCTTTGAAGGTGAGTTGATTACCGCATCGAATATCGATCGCCTGGCAACTCTGCCGACCTACGAAGAAGCAATTGCACGCCTGATGGCAACCATGAAAGAAGCTTCGGCTGGCAAACTGGTTCGTACTCTGGCTGCTGTACGCGATGCGAAAGAAGCTGCTTAATTGCAGTTACCTTTCTCAAGCATCTGCTTACGTATAAACTTATTCTGATTTTCAGGAACAATTTAAATGTCTATCACTAAAGATCAAATCATTGAAGCAGTATCCGCTATGTCCGTAATGGACGTTGTAGAACTGATTTCTGCAATGGAAGAAAAATTCGGTGTTTCCGCTGCTGCTGCTGTAGCTGTAGCTGCTGGCCCGGCTGAAGCTGCTGAAGAAAAAACTGAATTCGACGTAATTCTGAAAGCTGCTGGCGCTAACAAAGTTGCTGTTATCAAAGCAGTACGTGGCGCAACTGGCCTGGGTCTGAAAGAAGCTAAAGACCTGGTAGAATCTGCACCGGCTGCGCTGAAAGAAGGCGTGAGCAAAGACGACGCAGAAGCACTGAAAAAATCTCTGGAAGAAGCTGGCGCTGAAGTTGAAGTTAAATAAGCCAACTTTTCTGGTTGCAGCCTAAGAAATTAGGCTGATGGCTGGTGACTTTTTAGTCACCAGCCTTTTTGCGCTGTAAGGCGCCAGTAGCGTTTCACACTGTTTGACTACTGCTGTGCCTTTCAATGCTTGTTTCTATCGACGTCTTAATATACTGCGACAGAGCGTCAGTTCTGTGTAAATCGCAATGAAATGGTTTAAGCGTGATAGCAACAGGCATTGCGGAAAGTATTCGATTTTCCGGTCAACAAAATAGTGTTGCACAAACTGTCCGCTCAATGGACAGATGGGTCGACTTGTCAGCGAGCTGAGGAACCCTAATGGTTTACTCCTATACCGAGAAAAAACGTATTCGTAAGGATTTTGGTAAACGTCCGCAAGTGTTGGACATACCTTATCTCCTTTCTATCCAGCTTGACTCGTTTCAGAAGTTCATCGAGCAAGATCCTGAAGGGCAGTATGGTCTGGAAGCAGCTTTCCGTTCCGTTTTCCCGATTCAGAGCTACAGCGGTAATTCCGAGCTGCAATACGTCAGCTACCGTCTTGGCGAACCGGTGTTTGACGTTCAGGAATGTCAGATCCGTGGCGTGACCTATTCCGCACCGCTGCGCGTAAAACTGCGTCTGGTGATCTACGAGCGCGAAGCGCCGGAAGGCACCGTAAAAGACATTAAAGAACAAGAAGTCTACATGGGCGAAATTCCGCTCATGACCGACAACGGTACCTTTGTTATCAACGGTACTGAGCGTGTTATCGTTTCTCAGCTGCACCGTAGTCCTGGCGTCTTCTTTGACTCCGACAAAGGTAAAACCCACTCTTCGGGTAAAGTGCTGTATAACGCGCGTATCATTCCTTACCGTGGTTCCTGGCTGGACTTCGAATTCGATCCGAAGGACAACCTGTTCGTACGTATTGACCGTCGCCGTAAACTGCCTGCGACCATCATTCTGCGTGCACTGAACTACACCACTGAGCAGATCCTTGACCTGTTCTTTGAAAAAGTTGTTTTCGAAATTCGTGACAACAAGCTGCAGATGGAACTGGTGCCGGAACGCCTGCGTGGTGAAACCGCCTCCTTTGACATCGAAGCTAACGGCAAAGTCTACGTTGAAAAAGGCCGTCGCATCACTGCGCGCCATATTCGCCAGCTGGAAAAAGACGATATCAAGCATATCGAAGTTCCGGTTGAATACATTGCTGGTAAAGTTGCGGCTAAAGACTACGTTGACGAATCTACTGGCGAGCTGATCTGCGCAGCTAACATGGAGCTGAGCCTGGATCTGCTGGCTAAGCTGAGCCAGTCTGGCCACAAGCGTATCGAAACGCTGTTCACTAACGATCTGGACCACGGTCCGTACATTTCTGAAACTGTACGCGTCGACCCAACCAACGATCGTCTGAGCGCGCTGGTAGAAATCTACCGCATGATGCGCCCTGGTGAGCCGCCGACTCGTGAAGCTGCTGAAAGCCTGTTCGAGAACCTGTTCTTCTCCGAAGACCGCTATGACCTGTCTGCGGTTGGTCGTATGAAGTTCAACCGTTCTCTGCTGCGCGACGAAATCGAAGGTTCCGGTATCCTGAGCAAAGACGACATCATTGAAGTGATGAAGAAGCTCATCGATATCCGTAACGGTAAAGGCGAAGTCGATGATATCGACCACCTTGGCAACCGTCGTATCCGTTCCGTAGGCGAAATGGCGGAAAACCAATTCCGCGTTGGCCTGGTGCGTGTTGAGCGTGCGGTGAAAGAGCGTCTGTCTCTGGGCGATCTGGATACCCTGATGCCTCAGGATATGATCAACGCCAAGCCGATTTCCGCAGCAGTGAAAGAGTTCTTCGGTTCCAGCCAGCTGTCTCAGTTTATGGACCAGAACAACCCGCTGTCTGAGATTACGCACAAACGTCGTATCTCCGCACTCGGCCCGGGCGGTCTGACCCGTGAACGCGCAGGCTTCGAAGTTCGAGACGTACACCCGACTCACTACGGTCGCGTATGTCCAATCGAAACGCCTGAAGGTCCGAACATCGGTCTGATCAACTCCCTGTCCGTGTATGCACAGACTAACGAATACGGCTTCCTCGAGACTCCGTACCGTAAAGTGACCGACGGTGTTGTTACTGACGAAATTCATTACCTGTCTGCTATCGAAGAAGGCAACTACGTTATCGCTCAGGCGAACTCCAACCTGGATGACGAAGGCCACTTTGTAGAAGATCTGGTTACCTGCCGTAGTAAAGGCGAATCCAGCTTGTTCAGCCGCGACCAGGTTGACTACATGGACGTATCCACCCAGCAGGTGGTATCCGTCGGTGCGTCCCTGATCCCGTTCCTGGAACACGATGACGCCAACCGTGCATTGATGGGTGCGAACATGCAACGTCAGGCGGTTCCGACTCTGCGTGCTGATAAGCCGCTGGTTGGTACCGGTATGGAACGTGCTGTTGCCGTTGACTCCGGTGTTACTGCAGTTGCTAAACGTGGCGGTACTGTTCAGTACGTGGATGCTTCCCGTATCGTTATCAAAGTTAACGAAGACGAGATGTACCCGGGCGAAGCAGGTATCGACATTTATAACCTGACTAAATACACCCGTTCAAACCAGAACACCTGTATCAACCAGATGCCTTGCGTATCTCTGGGCGAGCCGGTTGAACGTGGTGATGTGCTGGCAGACGGTCCGTCCACCGACCTCGGTGAACTGGCGCTGGGTCAGAACATGCGCGTGGCGTTCATGCCATGGAATGGTTACAACTTCGAAGACTCCATCCTCGTCTCCGAGCGTGTTGTCCAGGAAGACCGTTTCACCACCATCCACATTCAGGAACTGGCATGTGTGTCCCGTGACACCAAGCTGGGGCCGGAAGAGATCACCGCTGACATCCCGAACGTGGGTGAAGCTGCGCTCTCCAAACTGGATGAATCCGGTATCGTTTATATCGGTGCGGAAGTGACCGGTGGCGACATTCTGGTTGGTAAGGTAACGCCGAAAGGTGAAACCCAGCTGACCCCAGAAGAGAAGCTGCTGCGTGCGATCTTCGGTGAGAAAGCGTCTGACGTTAAAGACTCTTCTCTGCGCGTGCCAAACGGTGTTTCCGGTACGATTATCGACGTTCAGGTCTTTACTCGCGATGGCGTAGAAAAAGACAAACGTGCGCTGGAAATCGAAGAGATGCAGCTGAAGCAGGCTAAGAAAGACCTGTCTGAAGAACTGCAGATCCTCGAAGCTGGTCTGTTCAGCCGTATCTACGCTGTGCTGGTTTCCGGTGGCGTTGAAGCTGAGAAGCTCGACAAACTGCCGCGTGACCGCTGGTTAGAACTCGGCCTGACCGACGAAGAGAAACAGAATCAGCTGGAACAACTGGCTGAGCAGTACGACGAACTGAAACACGAGTTCGAGAAAAAACTCGAAGCGAAACGCCGTAAAATTACTCAGGGCGACGATCTTGCACCGGGCGTGCTGAAGATTGTTAAGGTTTATCTGGCGGTTAAACGTCGGATCCAGCCTGGTGATAAGATGGCAGGTCGTCACGGTAACAAGGGTGTAATCTCTAAGATCAACCCGATCGAAGATATGCCACACGATGCTAACGGTACGCCGGTAGATATCGTACTGAACCCGCTGGGCGTACCATCGCGTATGAACATCGGTCAGATCCTTGAAACCCACCTGGGTATGGCTGCGAAAGGTATCGGCGATAAGATCAACGCCATGCTGAAACAGCAGCAGGAAGTCGCCAAACTGCGCGAATTCATCCAGCGTGCTTACGATCTGGGTTCAGATGTTCGTCAGAAAGTTGACCTGAATACCTTCAGCGATGAAGAAGTTCTGCGTCTGGCTGAAAACCTGAAAAAAGGTATGCCGATCGCAACGCCGGTCTTCGACGGTGCGAAAGAGTCTGAAATCAAGGAACTGTTACAGCTGGGTGGCCTGCCGACTTCCGGTCAGATTACCCTGTTCGACGGTCGTACCGGTGAGCAGTTCGAGCGCCAGGTTACCGTTGGCTACATGTACATGCTGAAACTGAACCACCTGGTTGATGACAAGATGCACGCGCGTTCTACCGGTTCTTACAGCCTGGTTACTCAGCAGCCGCTGGGTGGTAAGGCTCAGTTCGGTGGTCAGCGCTTCGGGGAGATGGAAGTGTGGGCGCTGGAAGCATATGGCGCGGCATACACCCTGCAGGAAATGCTCACCGTTAAGTCTGATGACGTGAACGGTCGTACTAAGATGTATAAAAACATCGTGGACGGCAACCATCAGATGGAACCAGGCATGCCGGAATCCTTCAACGTACTGTTGAAAGAGATTCGTTCGCTGGGTATCAACATCGAGCTGGAAGACGAGTAACTCTCGATCAAACAGGTCACTGGTGCTGGCGTAACAGCCAGCGCCAGATTGTGCTAACTCCGACGGGAGCAAATCCGTGAAAGATTTATTAAAGTTTCTGAAAGCGCAGACTAAAACCGAAGAGTTTGATGCGATCAAAATTGCTCTGGCCTCGCCAGACATGATCCGTTCATGGTCTTTCGGTGAAGTTAAGAAGCCGGAAACCATCAACTACCGTACGTTCAAACCTGAGCGTGACGGCCTTTTCTGCGCCCGTATCTTTGGGCCGGTAAAAGACTACGAGTGCCTGTGCGGTAAGTACAAGCGCCTGAAACATCGTGGTGTGATCTGTGAGAAGTGCGGCGTTGAAGTGACCCAGACCAAAGTACGCCGTGAGCGTATGGGCCACATCGAGCTGGCGTCTCCGACCGCGCATATCTGGTTCCTGAAATCGCTGCCGTCCCGTATCGGTTTGCTGCTCGATATGCCGCTGCGCGATATCGAACGCGTACTGTACTTCGAATCTTATGTCGTTATCGAAGGCGGTATGACCAACCTGGAACGTCAACAGATCCTGACTGAAGAGCAGTATCTGGACGCGCTGGAAGAGTTCGGTGACGAATTCGACGCGAAGATGGGTGCGGAAGCTATTCAGGCCCTGCTGAAGAGCATGGATCTGGAGCAAGAGTGTGAAACTCTGCGCGAAGAGCTGAACGAAACCAACTCCGAAACCAAGCGTAAGAAGCTGACCAAGCGTATCAAACTGCTGGAAGCTTTCGTACAGTCTGGCAACAAGCCAGAGTGGATGATCCTGACCGTTCTGCCGGTTCTGCCGCCAGATCTGCGTCCGCTGGTTCCGCTCGATGGTGGTCGTTTCGCAACGTCAGATCTGAACGATCTGTACCGTCGCGTGATCAACCGTAACAACCGTCTGAAACGTCTGCTGGATCTGGCTGCGCCGGACATCATCGTACGCAACGAAAAACGTATGCTGCAGGAAGCGGTTGACGCCCTGCTGGATAACGGTCGTCGCGGTCGTGCGATCACCGGTTCTAACAAACGTCCTCTGAAATCTTTGGCTGACATGATCAAAGGTAAACAGGGTCGTTTCCGTCAGAACCTGCTCGGTAAGCGTGTTGACTACTCCGGTCGTTCTGTAATCACCGTAGGTCCATACCTGCGTCTGCATCAGTGCGGTCTGCCGAAGAAAATGGCACTGGAACTGTTCAAACCGTTCATCTACGGCAAGCTGGAACTGCGTGGCCTCGCCACCACCATCAAAGCCGCTAAGAAAATGGTTGAGCGTGAAGAAGCTGTCGTTTGGGATATCCTGGACGAAGTTATCCGCGAACACCCGGTACTGCTGAACCGTGCACCAACCCTGCACCGTCTGGGTATCCAGGCATTTGAACCGGTACTGATCGAAGGTAAAGCTATCCAGCTGCATCCGCTGGTTTGTGCGGCATATAACGCCGACTTCGATGGTGACCAGATGGCTGTTCACGTACCGCTGACGCTGGAAGCCCAGCTCGAAGCGCGTGCGCTGATGATGTCTACCAACAACATCCTGTCTCCGGCGAACGGCGAACCTATCATCGTTCCGTCTCAGGACGTTGTATTGGGTCTGTATTACATGACCCGTGACTGTGTTAACGCCAAAGGCGAAGGCATGGTGCTGACTGGCCCGAAAGAAGCAGAGCGTATCTATCGCGCTGGCCTGGCCTCTCTGCATGCGCGCGTTAAAGTGCGTATCACTGAATATGAAAAAGATGAAAACGGCGAATTCGTTGCGCACACCAGCCTGAAAGACACGACCATTGGTCGCGCCATTCTGTGGATGATCGTACCGAAAGGCCTGCCTTTCTCCATCGTCAACCAGGCGCTGGGCAAGAAAGCCATCTCCAAAATGCTGAACACCTGTTACCGCATTCTGGGCCTGAAGCCGACCGTTATCTTCGCTGACCAGACAATGTACACCGGCTTTGCTTATGCAGCGCGTTCAGGTGCATCTGTTGGTATTGATGACATGGTCATCCCAGAGAAGAAACACGAGATCATCTCTGAAGCGGAAGCTGAAGTTGCTGAGATCCAGGAGCAGTTCCAGTCTGGTCTGGTAACCGCTGGCGAACGCTATAACAAAGTTATCGATATCTGGGCTGCGGCGAACGATCGTGTATCCAAAGCGATGATGGATAACCTGCAAACTGAAACCGTTATTAACCGTGACGGCGTAGAAGAGCAGCAGGTTTCCTTCAACAGCATTTACATGATGGCCGACTCCGGTGCGCGTGGTTCTGCAGCACAGATTCGTCAGTTGGCTGGTATGCGTGGTCTGATGGCGAAGCCAGATGGCTCCATCATCGAAACGCCAATCACCGCGAACTTCCGTGAAGGTCTGAACGTACTCCAGTACTTCATCTCTACTCACGGTGCGCGTAAAGGTCTGGCAGATACCGCACTGAAAACAGCGAACTCCGGTTATCTGACGCGTCGTCTGGTTGACGTTGCGCAGGACCTGGTTGTTACTGAGGACGATTGCGGCACTCTGGAAGGCATCACCATGACCCCGGTTATCGAGGGTGGTGACGTTAAAGAGCCGCTGCGCGATCGCGTTCTGGGTCGTGTGACTGCTGAAGACGTCCTGAAGCCGGGTACCGCGGATATTCTGGTTCCACGCAACACGCTGCTGCACGAACAGTGGTGTGACCTGCTGGAAGAGAACTCTGTTGACTCCGTGAAAGTTCGTTCCGTTGTATCCTGTGACACCGACTTTGGTGTATGTGCGCACTGCTACGGTCGTGACCTGGCGCGTGGCCACATCATCAACAAAGGTGAAGCAATCGGCGTTATCGCGGCACAGTCCATCGGTGAACCAGGTACACAGCTGACGATGCGTACGTTCCACATCGGTGGTGCGGCATCTCGTGCGGCTGCTGAATCCAGCATCCAGGTGAAAAACAAAGGTAGCATCCGTCTGAGCAACGCGAAGTCGGTTGTTAACTCCAGCGGTAAACTGGTTATCACCTCACGTAACACCGAACTGAAACTGATCGACGAATTCGGTCGTACCAAAGAAAGCTATAAAGTGCCTTACGGCTCCGTTATGGCGAAAGGTGATGGCGAACAGGTTGCTGGCGGCGAAACCGTAGCGAACTGGGATCCGCACACCATGCCGGTTATCACCGAAGTGAGTGGTTTTGTCCGCTTCACTGACATGATCGACGGCCAGACCATTACTCGTCAGACCGACGAGCTGACCGGTCTGTCTTCTCTGGTCGTTCTGGATTCTGCAGAGCGTACGTCGGGTGGTAAAGACCTGCGTCCGGCACTGAAAATTGTTGATGCTCAGGGCAACGACGTTCTGATCCCAGGCACCGATATGCCGGCTCAGTACTTCCTGCCGGGTAAAGCGATTGTTCAGTTGGAAGATGGCGTACAGATCAGCTCTGGTGACACCCTGGCCCGTGTTCCGCAGGAATCCGGCGGTACCAAGGACATCACCGGTGGTCTGCCGCGCGTTGCGGACCTGTTCGAAGCACGTCGTCCGAAAGAGCCGGCAATCCTGGCTGAAATCAGCGGCATCATTTCCTTCGGTAAAGAAACCAAAGGTAAGCGTCGTCTGGTTATCACCCCGGTAGACGGTAGCGAACCTTACGAAGAGATGATTCCGAAATGGCGTCAGCTTAACGTGTTCGAAGGTGAACGTGTAGAACGTGGTGACGTGGTTTCCGACGGTCCGGAAGCGCCGCACGACATCCTGCGTTTGCGTGGTGTGCATGCTGTAACTCGTTACATCGTTAACGAAGTTCAGGACGTATACCGTCTGCAGGGTGTTAAGATTAACGATAAACACATCGAAGTTATCGTTCGTCAGATGCTGCGTAAAGCCACCATCGAAAGCGCTGGTAGCTCCGACTTCCTGGAAGGCGAGCAGGTTGAATACTCCCGCGTCAAGATCGCTAACCGCGAGCTGGAAGCGAACGGCAAAGTGGGCGCAACCTTCTCCCGCGATCTGCTGGGTATCACCAAAGCGTCTCTGGCAACTGAGTCGTTCATCTCCGCGGCATCGTTCCAGGAGACCACTCGCGTGCTGACCGAAGCAGCCGTTGCGGGCAAACGCGACGAACTGCGCGGTCTGAAAGAGAACGTCATCGTGGGTCGTTTGATCCCGGCCGGTACCGGTTACGCGTACCACCAGGATCGTATGCGCCGTCGCGCAGCGGGCGAACTGCCAGCTGCTCCGCAGGTGACTGCTGAAGATGCGTCTGCCAGCCTGGCAGAACTGCTGAACGCAGGCCTGGGCGGCTCTGACAACGATTAATCGTTGCTGACCATACTAAAAAACCCGCTTCGGCGGGTTTTTTTATGTCTATGTTATGCCTGATGGCGCTGATCTTATCCGGCCTGTGCGGTTACAAAGCCGCCATCCGGCAGTGTCATTAATTTAACGGTGGTAACCGCCGATAAAGCTCAATCATGTCGCCCGCCAAATCCTGAATCACCATCGCGTTCATCAGATGGTCCTGCGAATGTACGGTAATGAGGTTGACCGGTAGTTTGCCTGTGCCTTCGTCGATCCCGATCAGTTGGGTCTGGATTTTATGTGCCTGTTTGACGTACTCGCGTGATTCCACCATTGCTTGTTCCGCACCAGTAAAGTCACCTTTACGCGCCAGTTGTAGCGCTGTCAGTGCCTGACTGCGAGCGGCTCCGGCGTTGACCAATAATTCCATGATGATCGTTTCTAACTCTTCCATATCATCACTCCAGTAGTTTCAGCGCTTTTTCCAGTACGGCATCACCTTTCATCATGCCGTAATCCATCATATCGATAACGGCAACTTTTTTGCCTAGCGGGTCGGCGAGCGCCTGCAGCTTGGCCTGCTCATATTTAACCTGTGGACCAAGCAACACGATATCTGCAGTGGCGATATTATCTTCAAACTCAGCCACCGGGACAGCTTTGATCGTGACGTCGACACCTTTTTTCTGGGCGGCATCTTTCATCTTTTGTACCAGCATGCTGGTGGACATTCCGGCGGCACAGCATAAAACGATGTTTTTCATAAGCAGTCTCGCTCAACATGTGTGGGTTGATAATTATCGCGAGCCAGCTGTAGCAACAACTGCTTTGCAACGATTGTGTGTAAGGCATCACAAAGAAAACCACTTTTTCTGAAACCGGTTACAAAAAGAGGCAAAACTCAACGATCAGTACCGAGGTTGGCGGCTTTTGGCTCGCTTATCACATGCAGGAGTATATAATTACTGTCAATAAAAACATGTTATAAAAAACAGTATTGACAGCGTTTTTTAAACCCGTATGTTAATGCTTAACAGCAGGGAAATAGTAGTTTGCTGTTAACGTAGTAAGTGTTAGTAAAGCTTTATTGGGGGTTGCGATAAAGGCCACGAAGTATTTTTTGTTTGGGATAGTCGATGCTGAAAACGCTATTTTTTCACTTCGACAATGCTTTCAGGCCACGTAGTTGATTTATCTAATCGCAAAAAGTTAGTAAAACGCGACGATGTAACGCCATGATTTAAACGTAAATATTTGCGATTCATGTTTTCTGTTTATCGCAAGGGAAATAAGGCAACGCATCAAAGAGTATATGTCGCGAGGGGAAGTGTACTTGTTTAGGTCACCAGCCTTGAGTTCTATTATCAAGCCGGTGGAATGTGTTTAACGGTAAATAGAGGAAAGTTTTAGTTAGCATCAATATCCAATATTATCTGTGGTAAACCTGTACATTTTAAAGTAGTACCATCAGCAGTACTAAATCGTTAAGTTTATTAATGTTAAATCTGAAGTTTGTAGTAACTTAAAGCCCTGACTGCAATAGTCAGGGCTTTTGTTTAATGCGATCGCTCCGGGTTTACGGTATCTGCGCAGCGCGCCCCAGATAGCTGTCCCAGTCTTTCCACACGGGCTGTAATCCCTGCGCCATGAGTGCTTCAGCAACGGCTTCGGGGCGACGGTCATCGTGCGGGGCGAACTGTTCCAGCTCTGGATGGTTATCGGCATAACCGCCGGGCTGGGTTTTCGAGAAGGCGCTGACATTGTTGATCGCCAGCGGGATCACATGGTCACGAAACCAGGGGGATTCGCGGGTGGAGAGCGACAGCTCAATTTCCGGTGCCAGTAAACGAAACGCGCAAATGGTCTGGAGCAACTGTCGCTCGTCCATGATGGATGCGGGTTCAACGCCCCCGGTGCATGGGCGCAGACGAGGAAAGGAGATGGAGTAGCGGCTCTGCCAGTAATGCTGCTGCATCCACAGCAGATGTTCGGCGACCATATAACAATCCACCCGCCAGCTGTCAGACAAACCAATCAGCGCGCCAAGACCGATTTTATCGATTCCCGCACGGCCCAGCCTGTCCGGTGTTTCCAGCCGCCAGAAGAAATCCTGCTTTTTCCCCTTTAAATGATGATGGGCATAAGTCGCTTCATGATAGCTCTCCTGATACACCATCACTCCGTCCAGCCCCAGCGTCTTCAGCTCGGCATACTCCTCAATTGCCAGCGGCTGCACTTCCATATGCAGCGATGAGAACTGCTGGCGAATGGCCGGGAGATGGCGGCGAAAGTAGTCCATACCCACTTTGCTCTGATGCTCGCCGGTAACCAGCAACAGGTGTTCAAAACCCAACTCGCGGATGGCGGCGCACTCGCGGGCGATTTCTGCCTCGTCCAGCGTCTTACGTTTGATGCGGTTGCTCATAGAAAAACCGCAGTAGGTGCAGTCATTGGCGCAGAGGTTTGAGAGATAAAGCGGCACGTAAAAACTGACGGTGTTGCCGAAGCGCTGGCGAGTCAGCCTTTGCGCCCGCTGCGCCAGCGGTTCAAGGTAATCGGCGGCGGCGGGGGAGAGCAGTGCCATCAGGTCGTCACGACTTAGCTGTGGAGCGTTAAGCGCGCGTTCCACGTCAGCGGCGGTTTTACCATTGATGCGCAGGCGGATGTCGTCCCAGTCCAACTGTCGCCAGCGGTCGCTGAACGTTTTCATGAGAAAGCCTCCAGGAATCCGGTTAATGGGCTGGTGGCGCTTGCGTGTGAACTTTTGCTTCCGGGTACCGCCTGGCGAGCCAGCAAGCCTGCTTCAACAGCCAGACGGAACGCTGTCGCCATCATCACCGGATCGTCCGCCACGGCGATCGCCGTATTGACCAGCACCGCGTCGGCGCCTATTTCCAGCGCCTGCGCCGCGTGGCTGGGCACGCCGATCCCGGCGTCGACCACCACCGGCACGGTCGCCTGCTGGATAATAATCTCCAGCATCGCTTTGGTTTCCAGCCCCTGATTCGAACCGATAGGCGCGCCAAGCGGCATCACCGCCGCGCAGCCGACCTCTTCCAGCCGCTTGCACAAAACCGGATCCGCGCCGCAGTAGGGCAGCACCACGAAGCCCTGCTTCACCAGCGCCTCGGCAGCTTTTAGCGTTTCGATCGGGTCCGGCAATAGCCAGCGGGCATCCGGGTGGATTTCTAATTTCAGCCAGTGGGTGCCCAGCGCTTCACGCGCCAGTTGGGCGGCGAAGATCGCCTCTTCGGCAGTTTTCGCCCCAGAGGTATTGGGCAGCAGCGTGACGCCCGCTTCAATCAGCGGCGCCAGAATCGCATCGTTGTGCTGGCGCAGGTCCACGCGCTTCATCGCCAGCGTCACCAGTTGGCTGCCGGAAGCGCGAATTGCCTCGACCATCAGTTGCGATGAGGCAAATTTCCCGGTACCGGTGAACAGATGTGAATCAAACGTTTTGTCGGCAATACGTAACATCTCAACCCCCTGCAATAACCTGAAAAAGCAGGATCTGGTCGCCTTCCTGCACGATTTGCTGTTCCCACTGCTCGCGCGGCAGGATCTGCTGATTGAGCGCCAACGCTGCGCCTGGTTTGAGCTGGTTGAGCTGGATAAGCAGCCCGCTGACGGTTTGCCCTGCGGCGCACTGCATCGGCTCATCATTGAATTGAATTTGCATGCAGCCCTCCGCATACCGGACAGCCGCTGGCGCGACGCAGCGCGAGGCTGCGCCACTGGCTGGTTTTGCCGTCAAACAGACGTAGCTGCCCGTTCGGTGTTTCAATACCGCTGAGTAATTTAATCGCCTCCAGCGCCTGCAAGGTACCCATCACGCCCACCACCGGACCGAGCACCCCAGCGGTGCGGCAGTTGCGTTCCGGCTCCACATCATCTGGCCACAGGCAGCGGTAACAGCCTTGTTCCCACGGCGGCGTGAGGACCATCAGTTGGCCGCCAAAGCCGACGGCGCTGGCGGAAATTAACGGAGTGTTGAGCGCCACACAGGCGGCGTTAATCTCCTGGCGCGTGGCCATGTTATCGGTACAGTCGAGCACCACGTCGGCTCGCGAGACCGCATGCCGGAGCGCATCGCCTTTTAGTCGCTGCTGGAGCGAGACCAGTTCGATATCCGGGTTGAGCCGTGTCAGGCGCTGCTGGGCAACCTGAGATTTTGAACGCGCGATATCATCAGTGGTAAATAGAATCTGGCGCTGCAAATTGCTCAGATGAATGTCGTCATCGTCTACCAGAGTCAGTTTGCCGATGCCTGCTCCTGCCAGATACAGCGCGGCAGGCGAGCCTAACCCGCCTAAACCTACGATCAGTACATGACTCGCGAGCAGCTTTTGCTGGCCTTCAATGGCGATATCGCCGAGCAGGATTTGCCGGCTGTAGCGCATAAAATCGCGGTCATTCATCGCCAACTCCCGCAATATCCAGTAACTGCGCGGTAGCGGCGCGCCAGTCGGCGGCCTGAGTAATGGCGCTAACCACAGCCACGCTACCGACGCCGGTCGCCAGTACTGACGCGGCGCGTTCAAGGTTGATGCCGCCAATGGCCACGGTCGGGTAATCCGCCAGTCGTTCAATATGACTGGCCAACTGCGCCAGCCCCTGTGGGGCGGAAGGCATCTGCTTGGTTTGCGTCGGGAAGACGTGGCCGAGCGCGATATAAGAAGGCTTAGCGGCGAGTGCGACGTCAATCTCCATATCATCGTGAGTCGATACGCCGAGGCGTAAGCCCGCCGCCTGAATGGCCTTCAGGTCGGTGGTTTCAAGGTCTTCCTGGCCCAGATGCACGCCGTAAGCGCGGTGCTTAATTGCCAGACGCCAGTAATCGTTGATAAACAGACGGGCGTTATAACGACGCCCCAGTGCGATGGCGGCGATAACGTCGGCTTCCACCTCTTCATCGCGCTTATCTTTGATACGCAACTGGATCGTGCGTACGCCCGCCTCCAGCAGGCGTTCAATCCATTCAACGCTGTCTACCACCGGGTAAAGCCCGAGGCGGAACGGCACGGTTGGGAAATCAGGCTGATACATCAGGCTTCCTCCCGTTTGAGATAAATTTCGCCGCCTTTGGCGCGGAAGTTCTCCGACATACCCGCCATGCCGACTTCAATGGTTTGTGCGGCGGCGTAGTCACGTACTTCCTGGCTGATTTTCATCGAGCAGAACTTCGGCCCGCACATGGAACAGAAGTGAGCGACCTTACCGGACTCCTGCGGCAGGGTTTCATCGTGATAAGCGCGGGCGGTGAACGGGTCGAGCGCGAGGTTAAACTGATCTTCCCAGCGGAATTCGAAGCGCGCTTTCGACATCGCGTTATCGCGGATCTGCGCGCCCGGATGGCCTTTGGCTAAATCCGCGGCGTGGGCGGCGATTTTGTAGGTGATTAGCCCCTGCTTCACATCTTCTTTGTTCGGCAGGCCGAGGTGTTCTTTCGGCGTCACATAACACAGCATCGCGCAGCCGAACCAGCCGATCATTGCGGCGCCTATGCCGGAGGTGAAGTGGTCATAGCCCGGCGCGATGTCGGTGGTCAACGGCCCCAAAGTGTAGAACGGCGCTTCGTGGCAGCTCTCCAGCTCTTCGGTCATGTTGCGCTGAATCATATGCATCGGCACGTGGCCCGGGCCTTCAATCATCACCTGCACGTCGTATTCCCAGGCTATTTTGGTCAATTCGCCCAGCGTATGCAGCTCGGAGAACTGCGCTTCATCGTTGGCGTCCTGAATGGAGCCGGGACGCAGGCCGTCGCCCAGCGACAGGGAAACGTCGTAGGCGGCGCAGATTTCACAAATCTCGCGGAAATGTTCGAACAGGAAGTTCTCTTTGTGATGCGAGAGGCACCACTTCGCCATGATCGAACCGCCGCGTGAGACAATGCCGGTCAGGCGTTTGGCGGTCATCGGCACGTAGCGCAGCAGCACGCCCGCGTGAATGGTGAAGTAGTCGACGCCCTGTTCTGCCTGCTCCAGCAGCGTGTCGCGGAACGCTTCCCAGGTGAGATCTTCGGCGATCCCGTTGACCTTCTCCAGCGCCTGGTAGATCGGGACGGTACCGATCGGTACCGGGCTGTTACGCAGGATCCATTCGCGGGTTTCGTGAATATAGCGGCCGGTGGAGAGGTCCATCACCGTATCCGCGCCCCAGCGGGTCGACCAGACCAGTTTTTCCACCTCTTCTTCGATGGAGGAGGTGACCGCCGAGTTGCCGATGTTGGCATTCACTTTGACCAGGAAGTTGCGGCCGATAATCATCGGCTCCGATTCCGGGTGGTTGATGTTGGCGGGAATAATCGCGCGGCCCGCGGCGACTTCATCACGCACGAATTCCGGCGTAATGTTTTCCGGCAGGCGCGCGCCAAAGTTCATGCCCGGATGCTGGTGGCGCAGCACTTCACTGCGAATGCGCTCGCGGCCCATGTTTTCACGGATGGCGATGAACTCCATTTCGGGAGTGACGATCCCCTTGCGGGCGTAGTGTAACTGGGTGACGCGCTTGCCCGCTTTGGCGCGTTTCGGCGTCAGCAGGCCGGTAAAACGCAGATCGTCCAGGCCATCGTCGGCCAGACGTTCTTTGGTGTAAGCCGAGCTACGGTCGTCTAATTCTTCGCTATCGTTACGTGCGTCAATCCACGGCTGGCGCAGTTTCGCCAGACCCTGCTGGACGTTAATCGCCACCTCAGGATCGCCATACGGGCCGGAGGTGTCGTACACCGGCACGGCTTCGTTCGCCTCAAACTGCGGGTTGTCTTTGCTGCCGCCGATGAGCGTTGGGCTCAGCTGGATCTCACGCATCGGAATGCGGATATCCGGCTGTGAACCGGTGATATAGATGCGTTTTGACTCAGGAAAGGCGGTCCCTTCCAGCGTATTGATAAAGTGTTGCGCCTGGGCGCGTTGTTCGCGGCGTGATGGTTTAGTAGTGACAGACATAGCTCATTCCAAAAAAGTAAGGACGTGGCTTGTCAGACGACGGATTGAGTAATGGATGTGCGCCGCCCGTAAAGGCAGCAACATAAAGCTGAATTACTCTTGTTCCCTTCGCAGGTATTAGCCTGATCAGGTTCCGCGGATCCCGAATTAACGGTCTCAGCCTACGCTTTCACGTAAGGCACTCCGACAAGAAGCAACCTCTGTTGATAGAGGTAATGAATGTAAACTACGCGTTAATGCGGAAAATCTCAAGCCGGGCGTTTGAATTCGCTAAGCGTTTTAAAGGCCAGCATGATCAGCTGATCTTCCAGCCGGAAACGAGCCTCCAGCGCTTCGCCAATATCGGAAAGCGCCTGCTGGAGCTGGTGAACGTTATCCTCATCGATAGCGTTTTCCAGCGTTGAGTCATAGTAATCCATTATCAGCTGGGTATTGGCATCCAGCTGTGGCCAGATTTTACTGGCGTTTAAAAGCGGACTCTCACCTTCCATTTTATGGATAATGCGTTCATAAATACTGAAGTGTCCGGCAGACAGATAGTCGACCAGACGCTGGCAAAAATTATCGAGCGCTTTCTCATTGAGGCGCATAAACGACTCTTTGCCCGGTTTCAGGCCAACCAGATCGTAGTAAGCCACGAGCAGGTGCTTACGAATATTCAGCCAACGGTCGACCAGTTTATGATGCCCATGGACACGCTCTTTCAGGTGTTCTAACTGGTTTAACATACGTTGACCCTCGTATCGATAAGTTTAAAATCTGCTCATGTCAATCTTGTAAAAATAATGTTAATAACATGCCTGTGAAGCAAAGGTAGCGCAAGAGATATGGATCGAATAATTGAAAAATGGGATCGCGGCTGGTGGATTGTGAGCCACGAACAAAAATTATGGTTGCCTGCTGGGGAATTACCCTATGGCGAGGCGATAAATTTCGATCTTGCGGGCCAGCGCGCACTTCAGATAGGTGAGTGGGAAGGCGATCCGGTCTGGCTGGTGCAGCAGCCGCGTCGCCACGACATGGGTTCGGTGCGCCAGGTCATCGACCAGGATGTGGGCCTGTTTCAGTTGGCGGGGCGCGGCGTACAACTGGCCGAGTTCTACCGCTCGCATAAATTCTGCGGCTACTGCGGGCACACGATGCACCCGAGCAAAACCGAATGGGCGATGCTGTGTAGCCACTGCCGCGAGCGCTATTACCCGCAAATCGCTCCCTGCATTATCGTCGCCATTCGCCGTGATGATTCGATCCTCCTTGCCCAGCATGTTCGCCATCGTAACGGTGTGCATACCGTGCTGGCCGGTTTTGTCGAAGTAGGTGAAACCCTGGAGCAGGCGGTGGCGCGTGAAGTCATGGAAGAAAGTGGTATCAAGGTGAAAAACCTGCGCTACGTGACCTCGCAGCCGTGGCCGTTCCCACAATCGCTGATGACGGCGTTTATGGCAGAGTACGACAGCGGCGACATTGTCATCGACCCGAAAGAGCTGCTCAATGCCAACTGGTATCGCTACGACGATTTACCGCTCTTACCCCCACCTGGCACCGTCGCGCGTCGTTTGATCGAAGATACGGTGGCAATGTGTCGGGCTGAGTACGAGTAAAGAACGAGTGGTGATACACTGTGGGACTGACGCAATAAGGAACTGCAAAAATGACCGAACTGAAGAACGATCGTTATCTGCGTGCGCTGCTGCGCCAGCCCGTTGATGTCACCCCGGTATGGATGATGCGCCAGGCGGGTCGCTATCTACCGGAATATAAAGCCACGCGCGCCGAGGCGGGCGATTTTATGGCGCTGTGCAAAAACGCCGAGCTGGCCTGCGAAGTGACGCTGCAGCCGCTGCGTCGCTACAAGCTCGATGCGGCGATCCTCTTCTCGGATATTTTGACTATTCCGGATGCAATGGGGCTTGGGCTGTACTTTGAGGCCGGGGAAGGCCCGCGCTTCACCTCACCGATTACCAGCAAGGCCGACGTTGAAAAACTGCCGATTCCGGACCCGGAAGGCGAGCTGGGCTACGTGATGAATGCGGTGCGCACCATTCGCCGTGAGCTGAAGGGCGAGGTGCCGCTGATAGGTTTCTCCGGCAGCCCGTGGACGCTGGCGACCTACATGGTGGAAGGCGGCAGCAGTAAAGCCTTCACCGTGATTAAAAAGATGATGTATGCCGACCCTAAAGCGCTGCATCTGCTGCTCGATAAGCTGGCGCAGAGCGTCACGCTGTACCTGAACGCGCAGATTAAAGCGGGCGCGCAATCGGTAATGATTTTCGACACCTGGGGTGGCGTGCTGACCGGGCGCGACTATCAGCAGTTCTCGTTGTACTACATGCATAAAATCGTTGACGGTTTGCTGCGCGAAAACGAAGGCCGTCGCGTACCGGTGACGCTGTTTACCAAAGGCGGCGGTCAGTGGCTGGAAGCGATGGCGGAAACCGGCTGTGATGCGTTAGGTCTCGACTGGACAACAGATATCGCCGATGCGCGCCGTCGCGTTGGCCATAAGGTGGCGCTGCAGGGCAATATGGATCCGTCCATGCTGTATGCGCCGCCGGCACGGATCGAAGACGAGGTAGCGACTATACTTGCAGGTTTCGGCCAGGGTGAAGGCCACGTCTTCAACCTCGGTCACGGCATCCATCAGGATGTACCGCCGGAACATGCAGGGGTGTTTGTGGAGGCGGTGCATCGCCTGTCCGAACAATACCACCGCTAAGGAGTCATTATGGATCTCGCGTCGCTACGCGCTCAGCAGCTTGAACTGGCCTCTTCAGTGATCCGCGAGGATCGCCTCGACAAGGATCCGCCGGATCTGATCGGGGGAGCGGATGTCGGGTTTGAGCAGGGTGGCGAAGTGACGCGGGCCGCGATGGTTCTGCTGAAGTATCCCTCTCTGGAACTGGTTGAATATACGGTGGCGCGTGTCGCCACCACCATGCCGTATATTCCCGGCTTTCTCTCCTTTCGTGAAACCCCCGCGCTGATGGCCGCCTGGCAACAGCTGTCGCAAAAACCGGATCTGCTGTTCGTCGACGGGCATGGTATTTCCCACCCACGTCGCCTGGGGGTCGCCAGCCATTTTGGTCTGTTGGTGGATGTCCCGACCATTGGCGTGGCGAAAAAACGTTTGTGCGGCAAGTTTGAGCCGCTCTCTGCCGAACCCGGTGCGCTCGCGCCGCTGCTGGATAAAGGCGAACAGCTGGCATGGGTCTGGCGCAGCAAAGCGCGCTGCAATCCGTTGTTTATATCCACGGGTCACCGCGTGGGCATGGACAGCGCGCTGGCGTGGGTGCAGCGCTGTATGAACGGTTATCGCTTACCGGAACCGACCCGCTGGGCGGATGCGGTGGCATCAGAACGTCCGTCTTTTACGCGGCTTGCAGCAAAAACGCCCCATATCGGGTAAACTGCGGCTAATTTCCGTATTTGAGAACTCATCATGTTACAAAACCCTATTCACCTGCGCCTGGAGAAGCTGGAAAGCTGGCAGCACGTCACGTTTATGGCCTGCCTCTGTGAGCGCATGTACCCAAACTACGCCATGTTCTGCAAGCAAACGGAATTTGGCGATGGGCAAATTTACCGCCGAATTTTAGATTTAATTTGGGAAACGCTGACGGTAAAAGACGCGAAAATCAATTTCGACAGCCAGTTGGAAAAGTTTGAAGAGGCCATTCCTTCTGCGGATGATTACGATCTGTACGGCGTTTACCCGGCGATTGATGCCTGCGTGGCATTAAGCGAACTGATGCATTCACGTCTTAGCGGTGAAACTCTGGAGCATGCGATTGAGGTCAGCAAGGCATCGATTACGACGGTTGCGATGCTGGAAATGACCCAGGCTGGTCGCGAAATGACCGATGAAGAGTTGAAAGAGAACCCTGCCGTTGAGCAAGAATGGGATATTCAGTGGGAAATTTTCCGACTTTTAGCCGACTGTGAAGAACGCGATATTGAGCTGATAAAAGGGCTTCGTGCAGACCTGCGCGAGGCTGGTGAGAGCAATATTGGTATAAATTTTCAGCAATGACACCATAAAACGTGATTTAACGCCTGATTTGTCGTGCCTGAAGGCTTCCCATCCGCCCCCGGTCTGGTCTACATTTGGGGGGCGAAAAAAAGTGGCTATCGGTGCGTGTATGCAGGAGAGTGCTTTTCTGGCATTTCCGTCGCACTCGATGCTTAGCAAGCGATAAACACATTGTAAGGATAACTTATGAACAAGACTCAACTGATTGATGTAATTGCAGACAAAGCAGAACTGTCTAAAACACAGGCTAAAGCTGCTCTGGAATCCACTCTGGCTGCTATTACTGAGTCTCTGAAAGAAGGCGATGCTGTACAACTGGTTGGTTTCGGTACCTTCAAAGTGAACCACCGTGCTGAGCGCACTGGCCGCAACCCGCAGACCGGTAAAGAAATCAAAATCGCCGCAGCTAACGTACCGGCATTTGTTTCTGGTAAAGCACTGAAAGACGCGGTTAAGTAATTCGCGTGGCAGTGAACAGTTTTATCGAAGGGGCGGTTTCGCCCCTTTTGTCCATCTGGCGTCATTCGCTTTGGCTTTCAGGTGTTCTGTTACTGTCAGCCTGTGGTAGCCATTCTGAGCTTCCTCCGTTCACGGCCAGCGGCTATGTTGGCGACCAGGGGGCAGTACGCATCTGGCGTAAAGATTCCAGCGACGATGTTCACTTGCTCTCGGTATTTAGTCCGTGGCGTAAAGGCGATACTACCACCAGTGAATACCGCTGGCAGGGTGATTCGCTCTCTCTGATAGAACTCAACGTATACAGTAAACCGTCGGAACATGTTCGGATACGCTTTGATGACCGGGGCGAACTGAGTTTCATGCAACGTGAAGTCGACGGGCAAAAACAACAGCTTTCCAGCGATCAAATCGCACTTTACCGCTATCGCGCCGATCAAATCCGCCAGACCAGCGATGCGCTGCGTCAGGGACGGGTGATATTGCGTCAGGGACGCTGGCATGTGAATAACACGGTGACGACCTGTGAAGGTGAAACAGTGAAGCCCGATCTGGAATCGTGGGCGATTAACCATATTGAGCGCCGCCAGCGCCATTCATCCGTAGAGGTGAGCGTGGCATGGCTGGAAGCGCCCGAAGGATCGCAACTGTTGCTGGTCGCCAATGAAGATTTTTGTCACTGGCAGCCGAAAGAGAAAACATTTTAACGCCGGATGGCGACGCACATGCGTCTTATCCATCCTCAGTAGTCCGATTAGCGTAGCGCCATCAGGCATTAAGTCATTTACCAGTGTCCCATTCCCATATGACCGCCACCGCGATAATTACCGCCGCATCCGCCGTAGCCCATTCCTGCACCACGTGGCACACCTGCCTCAGCCAGCGCGACATCACGCTTAACGCGTTGCTCATCCAGAGACTGATTCAGAGCCTCCATCTCTTTTGCCACGGCATTAATTTTTGCCGTGTCTGGCGAACTGGCTGTTAACAAGGCGTTGTACTCATAACGTTTGGAGACCAACTGTTGGCGTAACGCGCTGGTCTGTGAGTAGTAATCATCATAAATTTTCTGCGCTGTAGCCTGCTGCTCGGTGGTCATTGGTATGCCGCCCCGTTGCTGCATACCATCCCCATATCCCCAGTGATGTTGCGCCAGCGCTGGGGTGGAGCCCAGAGCGATAAGAGAGAGTGCAATCAGCGCCAGTTTGTTGTTCCGTTTCATTGTCCGTTCTCCTGTTGGTTAGCTTACCTTCCCTTTTGCATCTTCCGTGCCAAAGCGGCAATCCAGGCCGTGCGGGCGTTGTTCTCGTCCTCTCGGTAGGGAAGCGAGTAAAAATGACTCGCCAGAATTCGCCTGCGGGTCATTTTTACTCGCTACTTGCAGCAGTTTGTGTCTGAGGGCAGGGTTATCAGAGAGAAAAAATGGCATGATTTCTGCTGTATACCGGCAACGATGAAAGGAAACGGTGGGTAAAGGGAGAACGTATGCGTCTTTATAAGGACACGGTGGCAAAGTGGTTGAGCAGACTCTTGCTGGCGGCAATCCTGATGTTGGTCGGCTGGTTTTCGATTATGACCATACGGGACTATGGCCGGGAAAGTGATGCCGCCCGACAAACGCTCCTGGAAAAAGGCAGTGTGTTGATTCGCGCTCTGGAGTCCGGCACCCGTGTAGGCATGGGGATGCGCATGCATCATGCCCAGCAGCAGACGCTGCTGGAGGAAATGGCCGTACAACCAGGGGTGCTATGGTTTGCCGTCGTCGATGAGCATGGCGTCATTATTACCCACAGCAATTCCGCGATGGTGGGTAAATCACTTTATTCGCCCGATATCCTGCAGCAGCTACACCCCGGGGAACAAGAACGCTGGCGTAAAATTGAGATTCCAATGGGGGAGGGTGAAATAACGCCGGCACTGGAAATTTATCGCCAGTTCCAGCCGATGTATGGCCCAGGACGCCATGGCATGGCGCGTTGCGCCAGCAATGACGGGCAGCTTATCACCCCAACGCAGACCATATTTATCGCTTTTGATGCCAGCGACCTGGCCGCGACTCAGGCCAGAGAGTGGCGAAATACGCTGATTGTTTTGTCTGCGCTGGCGGCTGTGCTGCTGGCAACCGTGCTGACGTACTTCTGGTATCAGCGCTATCAGCGCTCGTATAAAGAACTACAGGATGCGATGAAGCGCAAAGAAAAACTGATGGCGCTCGGGCATCTGGCGGCTGGCGTTGCACATGAGATTCGTAACCCGCTTTCATCCATCAAAGGTTTGGCAAAATATTTTGCCGAACGAACACCGGCTGGCGGTGAGTCCCACGAGCTGGCGCAGGTGATGGCGAAAGAGGCGGACCGCTTAAATCGGGTGGTGAGTGAGCTGCTGGAGCTGGTGAAACCCGCGCACCTGACGCTACAACACGTGGATCTCAACCAGGTCATCACTCACTCACTCCACCTGGTGAGTCAGGATGCGGCAAGCCGGGAAATCCAGCTACGATTTGCAGCCAATGCCACGCTGCCTGCCATCGAGGCCGATCCCGATCGGCTCACTCAGGTTCTGCTGAATCTGTATCTGAACGCCATTCATGCGATAGGCCGCCAGGGCACAATTACGGTTGAAGCGAGTGAAAGCAGCGCTGATCGCGTTAAAATCGTGGTGACCGATAGCGGGAAGGGGATTGCGCCGGAACAACTGGAGGCCATTTTTACGCCTTACTTCACGACTAAAGCTGACGGAACCGGTCTCGGGCTGGCAGTAGTGCAGAACATAGTCGAACAGCACGGTGGTACCATTCAGGTGGCAAGCGTTGAGGGCAAAGGTGCGACCTTTACCCTTTGGCTGCCGACCAAAGTGAAACGACAGGATTAACAAGGATGACGCGCGGAAACATCAATATTCTGGTGGTAGATGACGATATCAGCCACTGCACCATTTTACAGGCGCTGCTGCGCGGCTGGGGTTATGAGGTTGCGCTGGCCTATAGCGGGCGAGCGGCTCTGGAACAGGTGCGCGAACGCGTATTTGATTTAGTGCTGTGTGATGTTCGCATGGCGGAGATGGACGGCATCGCAACGCTGAAAGAGATTAAAGCGCTGAATCCGGCGATTCCGGTACTGATTATGACGGCTTTCTCCAGCGTGGAGACCGCCGTTGAGGCGCTTAAAACCGGGGCGCTGGACTACTTAATCAAGCCGTTGGATTTTGACCGCCTGCAGGAGACGCTGGAAAAAGCGTTGGCGCATACGCGGGAAACGGGCGCTGAACTGCCATCGGCGTCGGCTGCGCAGTTTGGCATGATTGGCAGCAGTCCGGCGATGCAGAAATTGCTCAATGAAATCGCGATGGTTGCGCCCTCGGATGCTACGGTGCTTATCCACGGAGACTCCGGGACAGGGAAAGAGCTGGTTGCCCGCGCGCTACACGCCAGCAGCGCGCGCAGCGATAAGCCGCTGGTGACGCTAAACTGTGCGGCGCTGAATGAGTCTCTGCTGGAGTCCGAGCTGTTCGGTCACGAAAAAGGTGCGTTTACCGGGGCGGATAAACGTCGGGAAGGGCGTTTTGTCGAAGCGGACGGCGGCACGCTGTTTCTGGACGAAATTGGCGATATCTCACCACTGATGCAGGTGCGCCTGCTGCGGGCTATCCAGGAGCGAGAGGTGCAACGCGTTGGCGGTAATCAGACGCTGACGGTTGATGTACGGCTGATCGCCGCCACGCATCGTAATCTGGCCGAGGAGGTCAGTGCCGGGCGTTTTCGCCAGGATCTCTACTACCGTCTGAACGTGGTCACTATAGAAATGCCCGCATTATGTCAACGTCGGGAAGATATTCCGCTACTGGCGGAACATTTTCTGCAGCGTTTTGCCGCGCGTAACCGTAAAGCGGTGAAAGGTTTTACTCCGCAGGCGATGGATCTGCTGATTCACTACGGCTGGCCGGGGAATATCCGCGAGCTGGAGAACGCGGTGGAGCGGGCGGTGGTGCTGCTGACGGGCGAGTATATTACCGAGCGCGAGCTGCCGCTGGCTATTGCCGCGACGCCAATAAAAACAGAATGCAGTGGCGAGATCCAGCCGCTGGTGGAAGTGGAGAAAGAGGTGATTCTGGCGGCGCTGGAAAAAACGGGCGGCAACAAAACGGAAGCCGCCCGTCAGTTAGGCATTACGCGTAAAACGCTGCTGGCGAAAATTTCGCGTTAGCGCTGTTCGCGTTCGATGGCGCGCCAGCCGATGTCGTTACGGCTGAAGCTGCCGTCCCAGCGGATGTCGGTCATCAGGGCGTAAGCGCGTTTCTGCGCTTCGGCGACGGTGTGGCCCAGCGCGGTGGCGCATAGGACGCGTCCGCCGCTGGTGAGCACGCGGTCGTCGTCGGCGAGCTTAGTGCCAGCGTGGAAGACTTTGCCGTCAGTTGAGGATTCCAGCGGCAGGCCGTGGATCTCATCGCCGGTGCTGTAGCTGCCTGGATAACCGCCCGCGGCGATCACCACGCCTAATGAAGCGCGCTCGTCCCACTCGGAGGTTTTCTCATCCAGCTTGCCGTCGCAGGCGGCCAGGCACAGATCCACCAGGTCCGACTTCATGCGCAGCATGATCGGCTGGGTTTCCGGATCGCCAAAGCGACAGTTGAACTCGATTACCTTCGGGTTGCCCTGCTTGTCGATCATCAGGCCCGCATACAGGAAGCCGGTGTAGGTATTCCCTTCCGCCGCCATGCCTTTTACGGTTGGCCAGATGATGCGTTCCATGGTGCGCTGGTGCACTTCATCAGTCACCACCGGCGCCGGGGAGTAAGCACCCATCCCGCCAGTGTTCGGACCGGTATCACCGTTGCCCACGCGTTTGTGGTCCTGGCTGGTGGCCATCGGCAGCACGTGCTCGCCGTCGACCATCACGATAAAGCTCGCTTCTTCACCGTCGAGGAACTCTTCAATCACGATGCGGTGGCCCGCATCGCCAAAGGCGTTACCCGCCAGCATGTCCTGCACGGCGGCTTCCGCTTCTTCGAGCGTCATCGCGACGATAACGCCTTTACCGGCGGCCAGACCGTCGGCTTTGATGACGATCGGTGCGCCTTTCTCGCGCAGGTAAGCCAGGGCTGGCTCAACCTCGGTAAAGTTCTGATACTCCGCCGTCGGGATGTGATGACGGGCGAGGAAATCTTTGGTGAAGGCTTTGGAGCCTTCCAACTGTGCGGCGCCTTCGGTTGGGCCAAAGATCTTCAGACCTGCGGCGCGGAACGCATCGACCACGCCAATCACCAGCGGCGCTTCCGGGCCAACGATGGTCAGGTCAATTTTCTCGTTCTGGGCAAAGCTCAGCAACGCCGGGATATCGGTTACGCCGATAGCCACGTTTTGCAGCGCTGGTTCCAGCGCGGTGCCCGCGTTGCCCGGTGCGACAAAAACGGTATCAACCAGCGGCGACTGCGCCGCTTTCCACGCCAGCGCGTGCTCACGCCCGCCGTTGCCAATCACTAATACTTTCATCGTCTGCTCCGTGGATTAATGGCGGAAATGGCGCATGTCGGTAAAGATCATCGCGATACCGTGTTCATCGGCAGCGGCAATGACTTCATCATCACGGATAGAACCGCCAGGCTGGATCACGCAGCTCACGCCCACGGCGGCAGCGGCATCAATACCATCGCGGAACGGGAAGAAGGCATCGGAGGCCATCGCGGAACCTTTCACTTCCAGACCTTCGTCAGCCGCTTTAATCCCGGCGATTTTCGCGGAGTAGACACGGCTCATCTGGCCTGCACCGATGCCGATGGTCATATTCTCTTTGGCATAAACAATGGCGTTGGATTTCACGAACTTCGCCACTTTCCAGCAGAACAGCGCATCGCGCAGTTCCTGTTCGGTAGGTTGGCGTTTGGAAACCACGCGCAGTTCAGCTTCGCTCACCATACCCAGGTCACGATCCTGAACCAGCAGGCCGCCGTTAACGCGTTTGAAGTCCAGACCAGGTACGCGCTGTGCCCATTGACCGCAGGTCAATACGCGCACGTTCTGCTTGGTGGCAGTGATTTTCAGTGCGTCTTCGGTCGCGGACGGGGCGATGATCACTTCCACGAACTGGCGGGAGATAATCGCCTGCGCGGTTTCGGCATCTAACTCGCGGTTGAAGGCGATAATGCCGCCGAACGCGGAGGTCGGGTCGGTTTTATACGCACGGTCATAAGCATCGAGAATCGAGGTGCTTACCGCCACGCCGCACGGGTTGGCGTGCTTGACGATCACGCAGGCCGGCTCGTTGAACTCTTTCACGCACTCCAGCGCTGCGTCGGTATCAGCGATGTTGTTATAAGAGAGGGCTTTGCCCTGCACCTGTTGTGCAGTGGCAACGGATGCTTCTTTCACATTCTCTTCTATATAGAAGGCAGCCTGCTGGTGGCTGTTCTCGCCGTAGCGCATATCCTGCTTCTTAATGAAGTTCAGGTTCAGCGTACGCGGGAAGCGACCGGCGGCTTCTTTGCTCTCACTGTGATAAGCCGGAACCATGCTGCCGAAGTAGTTGGCAATCATGCTGTCGTAGGCGGCGGTGTGTTCGAAGGCTTTAATCGCGAGATCGAAACGGGTGTCGAGGGTCAAAGAACCTTCGTTAGCATCCATCTCTTCAATAATGGCGTCGTAGTCACTGCTCTTCACCACGATGGCGACGTCTTTATGGTTCTTCGCGGCAGAGCGGACCATCGTTGGGCCGCCGATATCGATGTTTTCTACCGCATCTTCCAGCGAGCAGCCTTCACGGGCCACGGTTTCGGCGAACGGATACAGGTTAACGACAACCATATCGATAGGGGCGATGTGATGCTGCTCCATGATCGCATCGTCCTGGCCGCGACGACCGAGGATGCCGCCGTGTACTTTTGGATGCAGGGTCTTTACGCGTCCATCCATCATTTCCGGGAAACCGGTGTAATCGGAAACTTCGGTCACCGCCAGACCTTTTTCTGCTAACAGGCGGGCGGTGCCCCCCGTAGACAGCAGCTCCACACCGCGTGCGGAAAGTGCCTGGGCGAATTCGATGATACCGGCCTTGTCAGAAACACTGAGCAGAGCGCGGCGGACTGGACGACGTTGTTGCATGGTAAATCCCCTGGATTTGACTATTACAGAGAGCGTTAGGTGAATTCTTGCGTAAAAACTCAGCTAACGCCCCTTACGGGGCATCCTTATTGTGCGGGGGCATTGTAACGAAAACGTTTGCGCAACGCTCGCGAATTTTTCTCTTTCCCTTAATTCGATAATTTCAGCTTTATAGACGAGGGGTAAAACGAAGTGATGATCGCAAGAGATCCTTATTTTTGTGGATAACTCTGTGTGTAAATGGGTATAAAGCCGGGTTCTGCTGTGGAA
>BBMW01000025.1 GCA_000759755.1 Citrobacter werkmanii NBRC 105721 | reverse complement strand
TTTTCATCAGACAATCTGTGTGAGCACTACAAAGAACGTTTCTTTAAGGTAAGGAGGTGATCCAACCGCAGGTTCCCCTACGGTTACCTTGTTACGACTTCACCCCAGTCATGAATCACAAAGTGGTAAGCGCCCTCCCGAAGGTTAAGCTACCTACTTCTTTTGCAACCCACTCCCATGGTGTGACGGGCGGTGTGTACAAGGCCCGGGAACGTATTCACCGTGGCATTCTGATCCACGATTACTAGCGATTCCGACTTCATGGAGTCGAGTTGCAGACTCCAATCCGGACTACGACATACTTTATGAGGTCCGCTTGCTCTCGCGAGGTCGCTTCTCTTTGTATATGCCATTGTAGCACGTGTGTAGCCCTACTCGTAAGGGCCATGATGACTTGACGTCATCCCCACCTTCCTCCAGTTTATCACTGGCAGTCTCCTTTGAGTTCCCGGCCTAACCGCTGGCAACAAAGGATAAGGGTTGCGCTCGTTGCGGGACTTAACCCAACATTTCACAACACGAGCTGACGACAGCCATGCAGCACCTGTCTCAGAGTTCCCGAAGGCACCAAAGCATCTCTGCTAAGTTCTCTGGATGTCAAGAGTAGGTAAGGTTCTTCGCGTTGCATCGAATTAAACCACATGCTCCACCGCTTGTGCGGGCCCCCGTCAATTCATTTGAGTTTTAACCTTGCGGCCGTACTCCCCAGGCGGTCGACTTAACGCGTTAGCTCCGGAAGCCACGCCTCAAGGGCACAACCTCCAAGTCGACATCGTTTACGGCGTGGACTACCAGGGTATCTAATCCTGTTTGCTCCCCACGCTTTCGCACCTGAGCGTCAGTCTTTGTCCAGGGGGCCGCCTTCGCCACCGGTATTCCTCCAGATCTCTACGCATTTCACCGCTACACCTGGAATTCTACCCCCCTCTACAAGACTCTAGCCTGCCAGTTTCGGATGCAGTTCCCAGGTTGAGCCCGGGGATTTCACATCCGACTTGACAGACCGCCTGCGTGCGCTTTACGCCCAGTAATTCCGATTAACGCTTGCACCCTCCGTATTACCGCGGCTGCTGGCACGGAGTTAGCCGGTGCTTCTTCTGCGAGTAACGTCAATTGCTGTGGTTATTAACCACAACACCTTCCTCCTCGCTGAAAGTACTTTACAACCCGAAGGCCTTCTTCATACACGCGGCATGGCTGCATCAGGCTTGCGCCCATTGTGCAATATTCCCCACTGCTGCCTCCCGTAGGAGTCTGGACCGTGTCTCAGTTCCAGTGTGGCTGGTCATCCTCTCAGACCAGCTAGGGATCGTCGCCTAGGTGAGCCGTTACCCCACCTACAAGCTAATCCCATCTGGGCACATCCGATGGCAAGAGGCCCGAAGGTCCCCCTCTTTGGTCTTGCGACATTATGCGGTATTAGCTACCGTTTCCAGTAGTTATCCCCCTCCATCGGGCAGTTTCCCAGACATTACTCACCCGTCCGCCACTCGTCACCCGAGAGCAAGCTCTCTGTGCTACCGTTCGACTTGCATGTGTTAGGCCTGCCGCCAGCGTTCAATCTGAGCCATGATCAAACTCTTCAATTTAAGTTTGATGCTCGTGAATTAAACTTCGTAATGAATTACGTGTTCACTCAGAGACTTGGTATTCATTTTTCGTCTTGCGACGTTAAGAATCCGTATCTTCGAGTGCCCACACAGATTGTCTGATAAATTGTTAAAGAGCAGTTGC
>BBMW01000026.1 GCA_000759755.1 Citrobacter werkmanii NBRC 105721 | reverse complement strand
AACATAGCCTTCTCCGTCCCCCCTTCGCAGTAACACCAAGTACAGGAATATTAACCTGTTTCCCATCGACTACGCCTTTCGGCCTCGCCTTAGGGGTCGACTCACCCTGCCCCGATTAACGTTGGACAGGAACCCTTGGTCTTCCGGCGTGCGGGTTTTTCACCCGCATTATCGTTACTTATGTCAGCATTCGCACTTCTGATACCTCCAGCATCCCTCACAGGACACCTTCAACGGCTTACAGAACGCTCCCCTACCCAACAACACATAGTGTCGCTGCCGCAGCTTCGGTGCATGGTTTAGCCCCGTTACATCTTCCGCGCAGGCCGACTCGACCAGTGAGCTATTACGCTTTCTTTAAATGATGGCTGCTTCTAAGCCAACATCCTGGCTGTCTGTGCCTTCCCACATCGTTTCCCACTTAACCATGACTTTGGGACCTTAGCTGGCGGTCTGGGTTGTTTCCCTCTTCACGACGGACGTTAGCACCCGCCGTGTGTCTCCCGTGATAACATTCTTCGGTATTCGCAGTTTGCATCGGGTTGGTAAGTCGGGATGACCCCCTAGCCGAAACAGTGCTCTACCCCCGAAGATGAATTCACGAGGCGCTACCTAAATAGCTTTCGGGGAGAACCAGCTATCTC
>BBMW01000027.1 GCA_000759755.1 Citrobacter werkmanii NBRC 105721 | reverse complement strand
ATGCCTGGCAGTTCCCTACTCTCGCATGGGGAGACCCCACACTACCATCGGCGCTACGGCGTTTCACTTCTGAGTTCGGCATGGGGTCAGGTGGGACCACCGCGCTACAGCCGCCAGGCAAATTCTGTTATCAACACGCCTTTAGCATGTCGATGTCATCTGTATCAGGCTGAAAATCTGTCTCTTCGCCAAAACATCTTCGGCGTTGTAAGGTTAAGCCTCACGGTTCATTAGTATCGGTTAGCTCAATGTATCGCTACACTTACACACCCGACCTATCAACGTCGTCGTCTTCAACGTTCCTTCAGGAGACTTAAAGTCTCAGGGAGAACTCATCTCGGGGCAAGTTTCGTGCTTAGATGCTTTCAGCACTTATCTTTTCCGCATTTAGCTACCGGGCAGTGCCATTGGCATGACAACCCGAACACCAGTGATGCGTCCACTCCGGTCCTCTCGTACTAGGAGCAGCCCCCCTCAATTCTCCAGCGCCCACGGCAGATAGGGACCGAACTGTCTCACGACGTTCTAAACCCAGCTCGCGTACCACTTTAAATGGCGAACAGCCATACCCTTGGGACCTACTTCAGCCCCAGGATGTGATGAGCCGACATCGAGGTGCCAAACACCGCCGTCGATATGAACTCTTGGGCGGTATCAGCCTGTTATCCCCGGAGTACCTTTTATCCGTTGAGCGATGGCCCTTCCATTCAGAACCACCGGATCACTAAGACCTGCTTTCGCACCTGCTCGAGCCGTCACTCTCGCAGTCAAGCTAGCTTATGCCTTTGCACTAACCTCCTGATGTCCGACCAGGATTAGCTAACCTTCGTGCTCCTCCGTTACTCTTTGGGAGGAGACCGCCCCAGTCAAACTACCCACCAGACACTGTCCGCAACCCCGATTAGGGGCCCACGTTAGAACACCAGCCATTAAAGGGTGGTATTTCAAGGATGGCTCCATGCAGACTGGCGTCCACACTTCAAAGCCTCCCACCTATCCTACACATCAAGGACCAGTGTTCAGTGTCAAGCTATAGTAAAGGTTCACGGGGTCTTTCCGTCTTGCCGCGGGTACACTGCATCTTCACAGCGAGTTCAATTTCACTGAGTCTCGGGTGGAGACAGCCTGGCCATCATTACGCCATTCGTGCAGGTCGGAACTTACCCGACAAGGAATTTCGCTACCTTAGGACCGTTATAGTTACGGCCGCCGTTTACCGGGGCTTCGATCAAGAGCTTCTCCTTACGGATAACCCCATCAATTAACCTTCCGGCACCGGGCAGGCGTCACACCGTATACGTCCACTTTCGTGTTTGCACAGTGCTGTGTTTTTAATAAACAGTTGCAGCCAGCTGGTATCTTCGACTGATTTCAGCTCCA
>BBMW01000028.1 GCA_000759755.1 Citrobacter werkmanii NBRC 105721 | reverse complement strand
ACCGGATTGGCACAGGGGCAAACGTGCCAATCCGGTATCTGGAGAACATCAGCAATTAAGCTGGTTAAATCAACTATGTATAGTTCTGTATTCGGTGGAACGAGCCCCACAACAACAGGGAATCATGACTATTGTGCACTGACTTATACTTATTTTAAGAAAAACAATGGTCAGTTTTGTAATCTTAGAGAATCACCTTTAAATTCTAAGAAATGGATACTTACAGCGGATGATGCGGAATGTACTGCAGTGTGTTTTGACATTCGTTAACTGCTCAGAAGCAAGCAGTCGGATTGTGAATTACCCCCTGCACCAGGCAGATCTAAGCAGGTTACGGGAACGGTCAGAACCTGTCTGAAAACCTCTGTAGGGGGCAATGGCTACAGCACCTGATATTTTGCTGTAGCTTAATGTCAAATGCTGCGTTTAAAAACAGCTGGCGTACCCGCATACAGTACATTTTCCGGTACATCTGAACATACAACACTATTCGCGGCAATAACGCTGTTATCACCGATATTAACGCCCGGCAGAACAACGACGCCTGCACCTAACCAGACGTTGTGACCAATACTTATTGGTGCCTGAGTTACACCATTACCTCTCAATTCCGGCGAGACAGCATGATCGGCAGTCGCCAGTGTTACGTGTGGTCCTATCAGGGTGTCGCTGCCTATAGATATTTGTGCATTGTCGAGAAACACGCACCCTGCGTTTATAAACACACTGTTACCGATGGTTATTTGGCCATGCTCCCAATAAAAAGGTGGGGTAACGGCACTTTCACCTTCTATGACAACCCCGGATTTCACGAGTAATTTATTACGAGATTTTCTTCTCAGATTCTGCGTATTGAATAGCGTTCTTGCAGCCGGTACTTTTAGTTTGTTCCTGAGTGTACTGAAGAGATAATTGAACATTGTCAGCAGCTTCCATGACTGGTTTGTAGGTATAATTTCCCACAATTTTAGCATGGTTAATTTTTGGCGCACCACGCAATTGCGCGCATACATGTACCACCGGTAACACCACCTCCGGTAACAATCTGCCAGCCATTGTCTGATGGTGATGGCATTGAAGCATCAGGGGCGTTCCACCCGTTACCACCTGTCCAGTTTGAGAGAACAAAGCCACCCGAAATCAGTTGTTTTCCTGCAGGACAGTAGGCTTTTGAGTAGACGTATTTGCCACAAGCATCATTTCCTTGAACCATTTCGAATGCTGATACCTTACCGCCTGAGCGCCACAGACCGGATTGGCAC
>BBMW01000029.1 GCA_000759755.1 Citrobacter werkmanii NBRC 105721 | reverse complement strand
GCTTGCAGATCGTTTTGCTTATTTTTAATTGCCGTTAGCAGATCGTCCAGCGCTTCACCGTATTGCAGCGTGCGTAATCCCGGCGTATTCGGTGAAGAGATATTAATCGCGATATAACCGGCATAAGCATAGACTTTTTCCATACAAATCAGATAGTCATCTTTGCCGTTTTCTACCGGAGTATCTTTATTCTTACCAATATTAATGCCGAGAATGCCGTCAAAATGTGATTTCTTAACGTTCTCTACCAGGTTATCAACACCCAGGTTATTGAATCCCATGCGGTTGATCAAACCTTCCGCATCCACCAGACGGAACAGACGTGGTTTATCGTTCCCGGGCTGGGGACGTGGCGTCACGGTACCAATCTCAATTGAACCGAATCCCATCGCACCGAGCGCATCAATGCACTCCCCGTCTTTATCCAGTCCGGCAGCAAGCCCGAGCGGATTTTTAAACGTCAGCCCCATACAGGTAACCGGTTTTGCGGGTACTTTCTGGCGGACAAGCGCTTCGAGCGGCGTGCCGGTAATGCGACGTAACTGCTGGAATGTCAATTCATGAGCGCGCTCAGGATCGAGCTGGAAAAGGGCTTTACGAACGAAGGGGTAGTACATGAACTCTCCTGGATTCCC
>BBMW01000030.1 GCA_000759755.1 Citrobacter werkmanii NBRC 105721 | reverse complement strand
GTCTGGAGAAAAAGCGACTTTTATCCTACCGTCACCATCTTTCAGGGAGACTGGCGCAAGTCCTTAAATATGGGGAAACAAGCGTTCTGCTCAATTAGCAGAGTTTATGAAACAGATACTACTTCCCGCGTTAATTTACGTTGTAATGTAACCAGAAACTTGTCCACCGGAGAGTGGTTCTTGACTATGAGCCAGGGCATTGCTTTTAACTACTGTGATGCTGTTTGTTTCAAATAAGACTGTATCTGTACCAGGCAATTACCAGGACCAGGCTGCAGTGCATTCATAATCTTCCTTTGAAGCACTTGTACTTCCTCCCGGTGTTCCGGCAGACATGCCGCCGGCATAAACTCTAATAAAACGTTTGCTTGTTATTTCACTCGAACCTTTGATCCACGAGGTAGAATTCCAACGAGTCCAAAACTGTCCTTCATTGTCAACTCGGGCATATGCATATGAACCACCGAGCATTCTGCACCCTATTTCTTGCGGTGGAGGCGCTTTGATACCGCTGGAATTACTATTAACCCAACG